>NZ_CP170479.1:0-4828658 GCF_042604575.1 Salmonella sp. HY31
GTGTCACTTTCGCTTTGGCAGCAGTGTCTTGCCCGATTGCAGGATGAGTTACCAGCCACAGAATTCAGCATGTGGATACGCCCGTTGCAGGCGGAACTGAGCGATAACACGCTGGCTTTGTATGCGCCAAACCGTTTTGTGCTCGATTGGGTAAGAGATAAGTATCTCAACAATATCAATGGATTACTCAACACATTCTGCGGCGCGGATGCCCCACAACTGCGTTTTGAGGTGGGAACAAAGCCCGTTACGCAAACGCTAAAAACGCCTGTGCATAACGTTGTCGCGCCTGCGCAGACAACAATGGCGCAGCCGCAGCGCATAGCGCCTGCGGCCCGTTCGGGCTGGGATAACGTGCCAGCGCCCGCGGAGCCGACCTACCGATCCAACGTTAACGTTAAACATACGTTTGATAACTTCGTCGAAGGTAAATCCAACCAACTGGCGCGCGCGGCGGCACGTCAGGTGGCGGATAATCCTGGCGGCGCTTATAACCCGTTATTCCTCTATGGCGGCACCGGTCTGGGTAAAACTCACCTGCTGCACGCGGTGGGTAACGGCATTATGGCGCGCAAACCCAACGCGAAAGTCGTGTATATGCACTCCGAGCGCTTTGTGCAGGACATGGTAAAAGCCCTGCAAAACAACGCCATCGAAGAGTTTAAACGCTATTACCGCTCCGTTGACGCATTGCTGATCGACGATATTCAATTCTTCGCCAATAAAGAACGATCGCAGGAAGAGTTTTTCCACACGTTTAACGCTCTGCTGGAAGGCAATCAGCAGATCATTTTGACGTCGGATCGCTATCCGAAGGAGATCAACGGCGTCGAGGATCGTCTCAAGTCCCGCTTTGGTTGGGGGCTGACAGTGGCGATCGAACCGCCAGAACTGGAAACCCGCGTGGCGATCCTGATGAAAAAAGCGGACGAAAATGATATTCGTCTGCCGGGCGAGGTGGCGTTCTTTATCGCCAAACGTCTACGCTCTAACGTGCGTGAACTGGAAGGGGCGCTGAACCGGGTGATCGCCAATGCCAACTTTACCGGCCGGGCGATTACCATCGACTTTGTGCGCGAAGCGTTGCGCGATTTGCTGGCGTTACAGGAAAAACTGGTCACCATCGACAATATTCAGAAGACGGTGGCGGAGTATTACAAAATCAAAATTGCAGATCTGCTTTCTAAGCGCCGATCTCGCTCGGTAGCACGTCCGCGCCAGATGGCTATGGCGCTGGCAAAAGAGCTCACCAACCACAGTCTGCCGGAAATCGGCGATGCGTTTGGCGGGCGCGACCACACTACCGTACTTCATGCCTGTCGCAAAATTGAGCAACTGCGTGAAGAAAGCCACGATATCAAAGAAGATTTTTCAAATTTAATCAGAACATTGTCGTCGTGATCCTATGAAATTTACCGTTGAACGTGAACATTTATTAAAACCGCTTCAGCAGGTCAGCGGCCCGCTGGGCGGTCGTCCTACACTGCCGATTCTCGGTAACCTGCTCCTCCAGGTAGCGGACGGTACGCTTTCTCTGACCGGCACCGATCTTGAAATGGAGATGGTCGCGCGCGTTACGCTTTCTCAGTCGCATGAGCCAGGCGCCACTACCGTGCCGGCGCGGAAATTCTTTGATATCTGCCGTGGCCTGCCGGAGGGCGCGGAGATTGCCGTTCAGTTGGAAGGCGATCGGATGCTGGTGCGTTCTGGCCGTAGCCGCTTCTCGCTATCTACACTGCCTGCCGCCGACTTCCCGAATCTTGACGACTGGCAAAGCGAAGTTGAATTTACGCTGCCGCAGGCCACGATGAAGCGCCTGATTGAAGCGACCCAGTTTTCCATGGCCCATCAGGATGTGCGCTACTATTTAAACGGTATGCTGTTTGAAACGGAAGGTAGCGAATTGCGCACTGTCGCGACTGACGGCCACCGTCTGGCGGTGTGCTCAATGCCGCTGGAAGCGTCTTTACCCAGCCACTCGGTGATTGTGCCGCGTAAAGGCGTGATTGAACTGATGCGTATGCTCGACGGCGGCGAAAACCCGCTGCGCGTGCAGATCGGCAGTAATAATATCCGCGCGCACGTTGGTGATTTTATCTTTACCTCGAAGCTGGTAGATGGTCGCTTCCCGGATTACCGTCGCGTTCTGCCGAAGAATCCGGATAAACATCTGGAAGCGGGCTGCGATATTCTCAAGCAGGCGTTTGCCCGCGCGGCGATCCTCTCTAACGAGAAATTCCGCGGCGTGCGTCTGTATGTCAGTGAGAATCAGCTCAAAATCACCGCCAATAACCCGGAACAGGAAGAGGCAGAAGAGATTCTGGATGTGAGCTACGGCGGGACGGAGATGGAAATCGGTTTTAACGTCAGTTACGTGCTGGACGTGCTCAATGCGCTGAAGTGCGAAACCGTGCGCATTATGCTGACGGATTCCGTATCCAGCGTACAGATTGAAGATGCGGCGTCACAGTCGGCTGCCTATGTTGTTATGCCAATGCGCTTGTAAAGAATATCGGGCTATCTTACTTGTTATTCTGGCTCCGGGCAGTGCTCGCAATCCTCACGTACTCCAGTACGCTCCGGTTGCTGTGCGCTGGCCGTAACCAGACTAACTGCGCCGATAACGCCCTGGTTATGAGTTGATATGTCGCTATCCAGACTGCTAATCAAAGACTTCCGCAACATAGAAAATGCGGATCTCGCTTTATCCCCCGGCTTTAACTTCCTGGTTGGCGCGAACGGCAGCGGCAAAACCAGCGTGCTGGAAGCGATTTATACGCTTGGCCACGGTCGGGCGTTTCGCAGTTTGCAGCCTGGCCGCGTGATTCGTCATGAGCAGGAAGCGTTTGTTCTTCACGGGCGCTTGCAGGGCGAGGAGCGTGAGACATCGATTGGGTTAACCAAAGATAAGCAGGGCGACAGCAAAGTCCGTATTGACGGTACTGACGGTCACAAGGTCGCTGAGCTGGCGCATTTAATGCCGATGCAGTTGATTACGCCGGAGGGGTTTACTTTACTCAATGGCGGCCCCAAATACAGAAGAGCGTTCCTTGACTGGGGATGCTTTCACAACGAAGCCGGATTCTTCACCGCCTGGAGCAACCTGAAACGATTGCTGAAGCAGCGTAATGCCGCACTGCGCCAGGTAAGCCGTTATGAGCAACTACGCCCGTGGGATAAAGAGTTGATCCCGCTGGCGGAACAAATTAGCTCCTGGCGGGCGGAGTACAGTAGCGCTATTGCACAGGACATGGCGGATACCTGTCAGCAGTTTTTACCTGAATTTTCCTTGACGTTCTCTTTCCAGCGCGGCTGGGAGAAAGAGACAGACTATGCGGACGTGCTGGAGCGAAGCTTTGAACGCGACCGTATGTTGACCTACACCGCGCACGGGCCGCATAAAGCGGACTTTCGCATTCGCGCTGACGGCGCGCCGGTGGAAGATACCCTGTCGCGCGGGCAGCTAAAGTTGTTGATGTGCGCCTTACGTTTGGCGCAGGGCGAGTTCCTTACCCGCGAAAGCGGACGGCGCTGCCTGTACCTGATAGATGATTTTGCCTCTGAACTTGACGATGCGCGTCGCGGGCTGCTGGCCAGCCGCTTAAAAGCGACGCAATCGCAAGTCTTTGTCAGCGCAATCAGCGCTGAACACGTTCTGGACATGTCGGACAAAAATTCGAAGATGTTCAGCGTAGAAAAAGGTAAAATAACGGATTAACCCAAGATTAAATGAGCGAGAAACGTTGATGTCGAATTCTTATGACTCCTCCAGTATCAAAGTCCTGAAAGGGCTGGATGCGGTGCGTAAGCGCCCGGGTATGTATATCGGCGACACGGATGACGGCACCGGTCTGCACCACATGGTATTCGAGGTGGTAGATAACGCTATCGACGAAGCGCTCGCAGGTCACTGTAAAGATATCGTCGTGACTATTCACGCCGATAACTCCGTATCTGTAACGGATGATGGCCGTGGCATTCCGACCGGGATTCACCCGGAAGAAGGTGTCTCAGCGGCGGAAGTGATCATGACCGTTCTGCACGCGGGCGGTAAATTTGACGATAACTCCTATAAAGTCTCCGGCGGTCTGCACGGCGTGGGTGTCTCGGTAGTCAACGCCCTGTCGCAAAAACTGGAACTGGTTATCCAGCGAGATGGCAAAACTCACCGTCAGATCTACGAGCACGGCGTGCCGCAGGCACCGCTGGCCGTCACTGGCGATACCGATAAAACCGGTACGATGGTCCGTTTCTGGCCGAGCCACGAAACGTTCACCAATGTCACTGAGTTTGAATATGAGATTCTGGCGAAACGCCTGCGTGAACTGTCATTCCTGAACTCTGGCGTCTCCATCCGCCTGCGCGACAAGCGCGACGGCAAAGAAGATCATTTCCACTACGAAGGCGGCATCAAGGCGTTTGTTGAATATCTGAACAAGAATAAAACGCCGATCCACCCGAATATCTTCTACTTCTCCACCGAAAAAGACGGTATCGGCGTCGAAGTGGCGCTACAGTGGAACGACGGTTTTCAGGAAAACATCTACTGCTTTACCAACAACATTCCGCAGCGCGATGGCGGTACCCACCTGGCAGGCTTCCGTGCGGCGATGACCCGTACCCTGAACGCCTACATGGACAAAGAAGGCTACAGCAAAAAAGCCAAAGTTAGCGCCACCGGCGACGATGCTCGTGAAGGCCTGATTGCGGTCGTTTCCGTGAAGGTGCCGGACCCGAAATTCTCCTCGCAGACCAAAGACAAGCTGGTCTCTTCCGAGGTGAAATCGGCAGTGGAACAGCAGATGAACGAACTGCTGAGTGAATACCTGCTGGAAAACCCATCTGACGCGAAAATTGTCGTCGGCAAAATTATCGACGCCGCCCGTGCGCGTGAAGCGGCGCGTCGCGCCCGTGAAATGACCCGTCGTAAAGGCGCGCTGGACTTAGCCGGTCTGCCGGGCAAGCTGGCGGATTGTCAGGAACGCGATCCGGCGCTGTCTGAACTGTACCTGGTGGAAGGGGACTCCGCGGGCGGCTCTGCGAAGCAGGGGCGTAACCGCAAGAACCAGGCGATTCTGCCGCTGAAAGGTAAAATCCTCAACGTCGAGAAAGCGCGCTTCGACAAGATGCTCTCTTCCCAGGAAGTGGCGACGCTGATTACCGCGTTGGGTTGCGGTATCGGTCGCGACGAGTACAACCCGGACAAGTTGCGTTATCACAGCATCATCATCATGACCGATGCGGACGTCGACGGCTCGCACATCCGTACGCTGCTGTTGACCTTCTTCTATCGTCAGATGCCGGAAATCGTCGAGCGCGGCCATGTCTACATTGCCCAGCCGCCGCTGTACAAAGTGAAGAAAGGCAAGCAGGAACAGTACATTAAAGACGATGAAGCGATGGATCAGTATCAGATTTCCATCGCGCTTGACGGTGCGACTCTGCACGCGAACGCCAGCGCGCCGGCGCTGTCCGGCGAAGCGTTAGAAAAACTGGTGTCTGAATATAACGCCACGCAGAAAATGATTGGGCGTATGGAGCGCCGCTTCCCGAAAGCGCTGCTCAAAGAGCTGGTGTATCAGCCAACTCTGACCGAAGCCGATCTTTCTGATGAGCAGACCGTAACGCGTTGGGTGAATGCGCTGATTACCGAGCTGAATGAGAAAGAGCAGCACGGCAGCCAGTGGAAGTTCGATGTTCATACTAATACGGAACAGAATCTGTTCGAGCCGATCGTTCGCGTGCGTACGCACGGCGTGGATACCGATTATCCGTTGGATCACGAGTTTGTGACTGGCGCGGAGTATCGTCGTATCTGCACGCTGGGCGAGAAGTTGCGCGGTCTGATTGAAGAGGACGCGTTTATCGAACGCGGCGAGCGTCGTCAGCCGGTAACCAGCTTCGAGCAGGCGCTGGAGTGGCTGGTGAAAGAATCACGTCGCGGTCTGGCTATCCAGCGTTATAAAGGTCTGGGTGAAATGAACCCGGATCAGCTGTGGGAAACCACAATGGACCCGGAAAGCCGCCGTATGCTGCGCGTGACCGTCAAAGATGCGATTGCTGCCGACCAGTTGTTCACCACGCTGATGGGCGACGCCGTTGAACCGCGTCGTGCCTTTATCGAAGAGAACGCCCTGAAAGCGGCGAATATCGATATCTGATGGTTCTTTTGCCTCAGTGAAAAACGCCTGAATATTTCAGGCGTTTTTTCAGTAAGTTTTTAGATCATTTGCTGGCCAATAAAAAATCGTCCCGAATCGGTGTAAAAATATCCAACAGCTTTCCTGCTTTCAGACAGACGCAGCCATGCATAATATTGGGTCGCTTGTACAACGTATCACCCTGTTTTACCACCTGCGACTCATTGCCGATAGTAAATTTGAACTCGCCCGCAAGCACATAAGTAAGCTGTTCATGGGGATGACTATGTAATGGCCCGATAGCGCCTTCAGTAAACTCCACTTCTACTGCTATCAGGGAACCACTGTGGGCGAGGATCTGTCTGGAAACCCCATTCCCCACGCTATTCTTCACGGTATCATTGTGTAATACGAACATTGATTTTTCTCTTTCAGTAATGAGTTATGCTAAAGGGATTAAATGAGCAGTAAGATTATTTACCGTAACGATGAGGTTCTCATTTTCAATTTTTATCTGGATATCATCTTCACCGGAAAAATCGGTAACAGTGATATGGGCGACCTGTTTTTCTTTAGAGCGCATGGTGAGATAAGTAAGATCTGACGTTGAAGGATTATTCGGCCCTTTACCCAGGAAAAGCATACTATTGCTTAGTGATAAGCAGTAAAGATTAAATTTATCAGGAGCACACCAGGTCAGTTTCACTGGAACCTCCAGGCTAACTTCCTTCGCCACGAAAACACGGGGAAAGAGCGTTTTCTTGTATTCAGCAAGCGGTGGTTCAGCGTTAATAAGATAAGTAGTATTAATTTCCTGGTCGAATGGATTATCGACAGTAATGATATCAATCAGTAAGTCATTCTTTACGGTGATATTTCTGCGAAAAACAACGTCTTTATAGGCCTCTTCATCCCATTCAACCCGGGTTTTACTGTCCGGGAGTAGGGGAGTACTTTTCCATTCGACTTCTGTGATGAGCTGTACCGTGCCATTTTCCTCGTGATATGACACCACATAGGGATTCGCTGGCGCCTGGTTTTTCCCGTTAATACAGAGTGTATTATGTGAAAAGGAGTTCTTGTAGTAACCGTAATGCAAGGGAGCGCCGTAGCCCGTTGTCCCTGGGTCTGGAAAAAGGGCCCGGCCATTATTAAACACGGTTAACCCCAGACGATCGTAATGATCGTGCTCGCCACCATAGGGAGTATGTTTGATACAAATGGCACGTCCTGGCTTATTCCTGATAATAGTCAGGCCACTTTCTGCGGTGTGTAGAGTCTCTTGCGGCGGTAAAAGAGACGTAGAGGGGAGCGTTTTACCGTAAAATAATGCATCGATGCTGTTTCGGGGACGCTGACTATAGATTTGTTTTAATAACTGTCCATACTCAGGCGTGCCGTAATACCACCAGGCATATTCATAAATATCGGTATGTGTCAGTTTTTCCTGACCATTAACACAATCGTTAATTTTCGGTAAAGTCATATCCGGCATTAACTGTGTCAGTGGTACACTTAACATTTTTGGGTAATAAGCGGTTTTCAGTAAGCTGTAATCAGAACCGCTGGCCATTTTTTCATAGGTGAAAAAACCTTGTAGTGCATAAAAATGGTAATGCAGAGAACCTTCAAACCACATACCGTCTGGCATTAAGGCGTGTTCCAGTTGATATCGCAATCCATACTGACTATTGATAGCGAATTCGAGATAAACGTTGTCGTCCAAAACGGCACCAATTATGCCGATTGCAGTGCTTATTTTGACTTCGTGATTATGGATCTGATTACACCGGTGTTTCATCAAAAACTCAGCGCCGGAACGCAACAGACGTTCTGCAATATATTGGTCTTCCTCCGCTGTCAACGTTGTACGGATAATGTCAAAACCTCTGGCAAAATCTGTATGACAGTTGGCCTCGCATAATGTCTGGGCATTCGCTTTACCCGGACCATTGTAAGGAATGCCACCATGCTCCTGATAGTCTGGATAATATTGGGCGTATTGCATCAAAACATCCCGGACCTTATTGAGATAGTGGGGTTCATTCGTTAGCAGCCATAGTACCGCTAATTCGTAACATGCTTTTGCATTCAACCCATTAAGCCAACGCCACCATGCGCCATCATAGGGTTCACCAGCAAAACTTGCGTGATCAATAGGGCAGCGATGTAACCCTGGAGAATGGCGATCCCAGATTAAACGCACACTATGATCCGGACAAAAAAAGTAATGATTCCAGGTTGCACATCCGATTTCAGGAACCAGAACTGGGTTATTAATAACATCATTATTAACCGCGATCAGCGCCTTTATTATATCTGGTGTTATGCGCTTGCGAGCCTGTAATACCTGCGATTGTGTGAACTGCTTCATGTCGCCCTCGTTATTTCACCAACACTGAACCCGGGATGAGAATATTGATATCTTTGTTATTCTCCTTTACAAGTAATGCTGCGTTTTTGGTGAATTCCGCATCCTGGTACGCCCTTGCAGCCGCTAATAACGGTCCTATTGCTTCGGAAGGTGTGTATCGGATATCTTCATGCACCCAGGATTTTTGCGGCTTTCCAGTTTGCTCGCTAACCAGAGCAAACGCTTTTTTCATCGTGCGGTTATCCAGTTCGAATCCCCAGACATCGTTGTGCGTTTTCTCTCCATAGCGCCCCATACGCGCATAGGCCGACAGTGCGAAATTGGTGTAATGAAAGGAACGAGTGCGTTCAGTTTCAGACGTGAGTTCACCGGCTGCATTTACCTGAGAAATTAGGTGGCGCAATTTGAAGATCTCTACCTGTCGCTGCGCCTGCTGTAGTTGGTCCGTAAAGAGGGAAAATGCGGTCACTTGTGTGTCATACCATGCCCCATGATTGTTATACCAGTTTGATTCCTCGAAACCGTTGTGGCTTGTTAACAGCCATTGGGTATAGTCAGCGTACCATTTTTTATACCCTGTGAGCGCTTGCGGCGTGATGTACCCGGATGTTTCCAGTAAAGCAATACTATCAGCCACATCAATCAACACACGGGTATCAATAATACCAATACCACGTCCATTTACTTTTCCGGGGATCGCTTGTGCGTAATTCAAGTTAGGGTTCATCCTGGTTTTGCTATCAAGAAACCAGGCGTGTAAAAGCTGTTGCGCTTTTTTCGCGTATTTATCCTTACCGCTGTAAAACCAGGCTAGCTCCAATGCCTGCACATCGTTGGAGAACCGCACCATCCGTTTACTGTCGGTGCCGTCTGTTTTTGTATCAGGATTGATTTGTCCATCTTTACGTATATAGGGCATTCCGTCTTTCCTATCAGGATTTGGCCACCAGTACGGGCCAAAACTGTAATAGTCATGCCTGTTTCCTGAGGCGGGGAGCAGTGTTTTATCCGTGACGGAATAAACGGAATGGCCGAGCGCGGCGTCAGCCTGCTGCAAAAGCGCTTGCCAGGCTGGCATATACTGAGCGTCATGGCGGCGAATGTTTTGCTTGATACTCAACATTTGCTCGCAATCATAAGTCAGACAATGAGGTAGCGCTGCAGCGAAAGCTTGGGCGCAGAAAACCCCACTGGCAATAAATGCCAGGTAATATATTATACTTTTCATTGTATTTAGCCTGTTTATTCGAAGTTAATTGTTAGCCCAACGCGGAAGCGGTTTTCGGTTAATCCTGATTCATCGTCATATTTACCTTGCTGTTCCATATAATCCCACTCAACGTAGGGTTGCCAGGTTTTATTCAGTTTATATTTAACGACCAGATCATTTTCATACGCGCTTTTCTTCCCATTATTATAATGGAAATCATTCACGTAACGATAGAACACCGGATTATCCTGAATACCCCAGTATTGATTCTGCCAGCCAAAGTACAAATCCAGTCGTTCGACGCTTCCTTTATCCTGATTACCAGAAAGATCTGTAGAATCATACTGGTTCCAGTCATAACGAAAACGAACTCCGGAATAAATTGAGTCAGTCATATTCCAGACAAATTTGACGTAGGGGCGAATTTGTGTGCCATCAGCACTCCAGTGATAAATCATCCCTGGCTGTATAGTAATCTTAGGGTTTAATATATATTTATAGTTACCTTCAATTTCATTGTAACTGACAGTAGACTGATCAAAGTTATCGTCACCTTGTTTATTATCTGTCTCCATACTTAACCAGTACCCGGATTTAAAACTTTGGCTCATTTTAAAGCGAGATTCATAACTATGGCTGGCCTCTTTATAGCCACCACGCATATCAAAAGTCATAGCATGGCCGACTACAGGACAACAACAAGCCGCCAGCAATAAAGCTGTTTTATTCATTAAATTATTTCCTTGCCGAGATTTTAGAATTTATGCAGCGATAGGCTGTATGCTTTTTTTAGGCGTTTTTATAAGAACCCATAAAAAGAGTGCGCCAACTAAGTCGAATACCCCTAATCCTACAAAAAAGGCGTTATAACCAATTACAGTCACCATAGCCCCCAGAAAAAGACCAAACAGGAAATTTCCCATGCTGCCGGTAAATGCAGCAAACCCTGTTGCCGTCCCCACTTCTTGTTTAGGGAACAAGTCTGAAGACATACTGATGACCGTAATAGACAGACACTGATGAGCGAAACCGGCAATACAGAACAGCGCAAGAGCAACATAAACATTGGTGACGAAGCCAACGCCTGCCATTGATAACATCAGGATAGAGGCAAATGTAAATGTGATACGTTTGGCATTCAGCACACAAATACCACGGTTAACCAGTAGGCGAGAAATGTAACCGGCAAAGATGCAGCCGAAGTCAGCCGTCAGGAAAGGCAGCCAGGCGAACATTGCGATATGCGCCATATCCATATGTCGAATGGTTACAAGATAAAGTGGCATCCAGTAATGCAACGTTCCCCAGGCCGGATCGGCCATAAAACGTGGTAATGAAATAGCCCATAAATTACGGTGAGTAATGATAGAGCGAAGCGTCGCTTTTTCTTTTACCACCTCAATCTGATCGGCCTGTACGGTGTCATATTCTGCCTTTATCAGCGCAGGGTGTTGTTCCGGAGAACGGTAAAAAATGTACCATATCGCTGCCCACACAATACCTATCGCCCCGGTTACGACAAACGACATTTCCCAGTTGTAATTAACGATTGCCCAGACCACTAGCGGTGGTGCCAGCATTGCGCCGACGGATGTTCCCAGACTATAAATACCGCATGCCAATCCTCTTTCTTTTGCCGGGAACCATTCCGCTGTGACTTTCATACCCGCAGGGTTAAAGGCAGCCTCGGTTAATCCTAAACCGCCGCGTAGCCATGCCATTGGCAGCCAGGTACTGCATAATCCCGTCAGCATGTTGAAAATAGACCATAGCGCCGCAAGAAGAGCAAAACTTAATCGTAGGCCAAACTTGTCAATAATAAAGCCGCATGCAATACCACCGATTGCATAGGTAAAAGGAAAGACGGAGACAATCCAGGAATACTGCTCGCTCGATAGCCCCAATGTTCTCATCATCTCAGGCGCAGCAACGCCAAGGGTACTTCTTGCCAGATAGTTGGTAATGGTGCCCAACATCACAAGGACGATGATGTACCATCGTAGATTCTTAATTTTCATTGTTGGTCTCATGTATACAGTTGGTTTTAAGAAACATTGGTCATTAAAAAATGAAACGTTGTTTCGTATGCATGAAACTCAAATTTAATATTAATTTCCGTGAGGAAATTCACACTTACATAAAGCTAAAAGATACGCAAAATATTTTATGTATAAAAAAACCTACCAGATTTAATAATTTTTATTTTTTTTATGAGGTTATGTGGTTTTTCACAAAGGCTTAGTGACTATTTTTAAAAATAATGAAATATACATATTTTTATTAAATGTAAAAACAAAAAAGCATAGATAATTAGTATTTAATTAAAAAATAGAGTGCGCCATTGTTATAATCTAAGTCATTAAGCATTGGCTTTTTTATTGTTTGGATGCATGAAGGCTGCGAGTGTTAAATCTCATATAAAATTAATGACCGTACTGATATGCAACAATTATGGACCTGTGGAGTAAAGCGGTAAGCGTTAGCCATAACGGGGATTCTTTTGTCGTAATCCAGCCCCTTTTGATAGCTGTTTTTTGTGCCGAATCGCGTTAGCATGGGCCAGTACTCATTTCATCCGGGGAACTCATGGCTATCAAACTTATTGCTATCGACATGGATGGCACCCTTCTGCTGCCCGATCACACCATTTCGCCTGCCGTTAAAAACGCGGTTGCTGCAGCCCGCGAAAAAGGGGTGAACGTGGTGCTGACCACGGGGCGTCCATATGCGGGCGTTCACAGCTATCTGAAAGAACTTCATATGGAACAACCCGGCGACTACTGCATCACCTATAACGGCGCTCTGGTGCAGAAAGCCGGTGATGGCAGTACGGTGGCGCAAACAGCGCTGAGCTATGACGATTATCGTTTCCTTGAGCAGCTATCCCGCGAAGTGGGGTCTCACTTCCACGCGTTGGATCGCAACACGCTCTATACTGCCAACCGCGATATCAGCTACTACACCGTACATGAATCCTATGTCGCGACCATTCCGCTGGTGTTCTGCGAAGCAGAGAAAATGGACCCGGCGACGCAGTTCCTGAAAGTCATGATGATTGATGAACCCGCGATCCTTGATAAGGCTATCGCGCGCATTCCGGCGGAAGTAAAAGAGAAGTACACCGTGCTGAAAAGCGCGCCGTACTTCCTTGAAATCCTCGATAAACGCGTCAATAAAGGTACGGGCGTAAAATCGCTGGCCGACGCGCTGGGCATCAAGCCGGAAGAGGTGATGGCGATTGGCGATCAGGAAAATGACATTGCGATGATTGAGTTTGCCGGCATGGGCGTGGCGATGGACAACGCCATTCCGTCGGTAAAAGAGGTTGCCAACTTCGTCACTAAATCAAATCTGGAAGATGGTGTCGCCTGGGCTATCGAAAAATTTGTGCTGAACCCCGACCACTCATCCGGCCATTTTCCCGCCCGATAAGGCATAGTCGCCATCGGGCGAATACGCGCTTAACGACCCGCGCTTGTTGCGGGTTTTTTTATGTCTTTCGTTTACGTCTTATAACGTTCTCATAGCCAATTGTCGTTTTTGTGATCTAAATTGTAGTGCAACACAACTACATTGTTGACATGGTACAAATAACACAGACCAAATCCCCAGTTGCGCTGACTGTCAGTGATGCAGAACAGCCATTCGGCAATTGAGGTCATTTTCTGCATTCAATTGAGGCTGATAGCGATAGCAACTTTCGCTGACTAAAAACAGCTTACAGGCAAAACGCATGCTGACGTTTCGACTTCTGACCGCGTGCTGTGTCATCGGCTTTCGACGCGATGGCGTCACCACTTTTTTGCCACGGCCTTCTGAATGATTTCGGCTTTAAGTCACTCCTCAGCATACATTTTTTTGAGGCGGAGATTTCCATCTTCCAGCTTTTTCAAACGGGTCATCATGGAGGCTCCATACCGCCAAAACGTGAACGCCACTTATAGAAACTGCATTGCTCATGCCATGCTCACGACACAGTTCAGCCACAGGTGCTCCGGCCTCGGCTTGCTTCAGGATGGACATGATCTGGCTGTCAGTAAAACGTGATTTTTTCATAGAGATCTTCCCGGTTTAGGTGATGAGAAAATTCTACTTATCAACACACCGATTTTTCGGGGGGGGGGCCCGGTAACATATTGCGACAACTGGGGTAATTTTGGTTAAGTTCCGGCCGATGTATGATGGACCCATACTTAACCAGACAAACTAAAAGGATTTTCTATGTCGAATCCGGAAAACGGCCCGCAGCTCCCGGCCATTCGCTGGCCGGTGCCGAAAAATAACCGGGGCGGGGAGTTCAGTAACCTGGAGGAGATGCTGGCGCATCTGGAGGGCGAGGCCACCGGGCACTGGCTTATCGGCCGCAATGGCATGTGGCACGGCGGCATTCACATTAGTGACACCACCACGCCGTGGTATGCGCTCAGCGGTCAGGCGATGAATGAGGCGGTGGATTTCCCGGTACCGTTTCCGGGGGAGCAGGCCGTGCGCTGCATGGCGGACGGTGAGGTGGTGGCCTACCGGATTAACCGGGATTACCTCAGCGTGCCGTGGTACTGGGGGGATTTATGCTACTCCGGGTCTTTTGTGCTTATTCGCCACCGTATTCAGCCAGGGAAAACGGCAGAGAGCGGGCTGACCTTTTACACCCTGTATATGCACCTCGCGCCCTGGCTGGCCTACCCGGAGCGGGACAGTACAGCGTTTCAGGTGGCTGACGGCCAGCGCCTGAAGGCGTATGTGGATGCGTCCCGGCAGTGGGTGGCGGCAGAGCTGCCGTCCGGCACGCGGGTGACATGGGATAAAGCGGTCAGCGCCGACACCATGACCGGGAGCAACGGGCGGCAGTATGCGCACGTCACGCTGGCGGAGCCGGTCACGGGCTGCATGAGCCTGAGCACCGGGGACCGGGTGTGGACGGTGTGCGACAGAGAGAATCTGGTTCCGGCCCGCGACAGCGCCACCCGTCCGGCGTGGTGGTCCCCGTTCCTGCCGCCGTCACGTGAAACGGTGCAGTTTGATACGGTGGTGTGCCCGACCCCTTACCCGATTAAGGCCGGGGACCCGGTGGGTCATCTGGGCTGGTTTCAGGTGCCCGGTGAAGACGGACATGAAAAACGCTATCAGGTGCATATCGAATGCCTGACGACGGACGACCTGCCGCACTTCCTGAGCAACCCGGAAGGCACGGGGCGCGACATGCCCGCCTTTGCCCGCTGTCCGAAGGACATTCCGGTGTACCTGCAATTCAGCGGCGGAGAAATACAGAAGGGGCTGATAACCACGCAGACCGAAACGGTGATGGCGCTGTCCGGGCAGGCAGTGACGGACAAAGAGGGTAAACGCTACTGGCCGGGCGGGTCGTCGCGGGGGCTGCTGGCGGAGTCGGATATGCAGTTGTTGTCCCGGTACGATCTGGCCGGCCGGGGTTTTGAGACGACAGAAGACAGCCCGGCGAGCTTTGACCATCTCGACGGGAAGACGCAGCCGAAAGGGCTGGTGAAGACGATTTTTGAGCGGTTTTTCAGCGTGGCGGACAATGACGGGAAACCCTACAGCAAGGCGGTGGCGTTTAACTACCGGCAACTACTGGACAGGATTGACGATGCGAAATCCCCCCAGTATAACCCGGAACAGTACCGGCGTGCGGTGCAGAATCCGTCAATGCGTGACCACCTTTATCGGCTGTGCGTGAAGCACCCCAGTGACTGGTATTACTCGTCGGAAGCGCCTGTGTGGAAAACGTTTTTTACGCCGCAGCTAAAAAAAGAAGCGCCGGAATGGTACGCCTACAGCGAGAAGTTCCTGATTGACCTGCGCTGGATGCATCGTGTGGCGGGGATGGTGGAAAATCCGTGGCATATGCATCCGCTGGTGTTTCTCGATGCTATTGCTATGAATGCTAAGGTGTGGGTGCTGGGTACAACGTCAGAACACTATGAGTCCGGTGGAAGAGGACCTGGAGTTGTGTCTTCAGGGCGGGGGGATCATGGTGGCGCTTCGTATGGATGCTATCAGTTATCTTCTAAACCAGGCGTTGTTCAGGATTATATTCAGCAATCAAAATATAAAGATAGACTCACTGGTTTGCAGGTTGGGACACAAGAATTTAATACTGAGTGGAAAAAGATAGCTAGCGAGCATAAAGAGGATTTTGCTCACGAACAATATCTTTTTATAAAGAAAACTCATTATGAAGTACAGCTAGGATTTCTGGGTAAAAAAGGGATTAATATAAAGCATAAGCGAGCGGCTATACATGACATGATATGGTCTACTTCAGTCCAATATGGACCATATACAGACATTATAATTAAAGCTACAAAAGAATTTTCTTTTGAAAATGCTACTGATGCTCAAATTATAACTGCGGTGCAAGATTATAAGTACGCGCATGTAGAAACAAAATTTGCTAGTTCCCCCACTCTTTGGTCTGGGTTGAAGGATAGAGTCGTAAGTGAGAAAAGCAAATTATTGGATTTGACTCAATATAATTATGAGGTTGAGTAATTATGAGGTTTATTAATTTTGTTGGTGTGACTATCTTTGTAATGTCTTTTTCTACATTCTCACAAAATGTGAGTGAATATAGTAAAGAGTACACTGATTGTATATCTAAGACAGTAAATAACCCCATGTCAACGGAGTGCATTGACTCAGAAATAAACGCACAGAACAAGTCAATAGATTCATTCATTGGTAAGCATGGCGATATAACCTCTCCAGAGGATGGTAATATTGTAGAACTTAAGTTATTTACTGATAACCAGCGTAAATACATTGATGGGAAATGTGACTTGTGGCTGAAGACTGGAGGGCAAAACGGAATGCTTTTAAATAAACAGTGCGTTTTGGATGAAACAATTTCGCTTAAAAAGTTGTTGTCTGACTTTGTTAGTTCTGTTGATGGTTAATTAAATCATGTGGAGGATCTTCTTGAGATCCTCCATGGAACGTCGTAATCCTTTGCTCTGTAAACGAAAAAAACCGCAGGAAGACAGGTTGGTTCGGTTTCGTCGAGCAGCAAACTTGCCAAAACCGGGCGATAACTGATCTTCACAGGAACAGTCACCAAAGCAGTACACTTTGTTTAGCTGCTTCAAACTGGCTTCTTCAAACGACAAAGTAACTTTTTCACTCTCACGTTCCTGCTATCTCCAGTTACCAGTGGCGTTTTTACGTGCTTTTCTGGGTTGGGCTCAAGTGAACAGTTACCGGATAAGGCGCAGCAGTCGGGCTGAACGGGGATTCTTGCTTACAGGGAGTGAGGGCCAATGGGACGAAAACGTACGCTAAGAGCATAATGTGTTGTTTATAACAGGTTTATTTATAGCGAATTGATGCTTATTATAACGAAAAATTACGTCTGGTGTTTTTGTAATGCGCATTATAAAAATGCGATTATAAAAAAGGATTCGGCAAGGATCCTTTGGCGTGCTTTTACTACCAGTTGCCTGGGGTCTTGCGTAATCCCTTTACAAGCGTCAATTTTATCACCATACAACTGGCAGGTTAGTCCGGGGTCGTTGAGCTTATCCCTCTTTGAAACCGGACGATATCCATGCGTCGAGCGCCGTCACTCCCTGCGTCACGATAGTTTTAATATCTATCTCGCTAAGCGGCTGCATTTCCAGCTCCCGACAGGCATCGGTCGCCTGAGTCATCCCCAGGCTGGCGCAGCCGCTTTTTAATTTATGCGCCAGCCGCTTAATGTTAACGTCGTCATTCATGGCGCGCGCCGCCTCGATCTCCTCGACTAAAGGCAGCGCGCTGTCTTTGAATAACGTGACCCATTGTCGGAGTTTTTCCGGGCCGACAGACGCCATATCGCCGGCAAGCTGATGTTCATTCAGCATCGCCCGCGCGTTGTGAGATTTGCCCTGTAAATAATGCGCTATCATGCGGTAAAGCTCCTCGCGGGGAATGGGTTTCTGAATAATCCCGCAGAAAAGACCGGCGGTACGCTGACGGAGATTATCGTCTATCACATGCGCGCTAAAACCAATGCGTTTCATGGCGGGATACTGACTCATCAACTGCTGCGCCAGGGTTAAGCCGTCATAATCCGGTAAATCAAAATCCACCAGCGCCACATCAAAGGACTCGCCTTTGGCTAAACAGCGTAGCGCGTCATTCGCGCTTTCAGCAAGTGAGACCTTTACCCCTTTGCTTGTGAGCATTTCAGCGGTAATACGCTGCGTCAGCATATTATCTTCAATCAGCAACAAGCGTAGTCCGTTAAGATTTATCGGTTCCCTGAGCGCATTTTTGCTTGCGGGTTTGGGGTGGCGAACCGGCAGTTGTAAACGAAAACAACTGCCAACATGAAGCGTACTGGTGACGGTTAGCGTCCCACCCATCGCCTCTGCCAGGCTGGCGCTGATAGCCAGCCCCAGCCCCGTCCCGCCCCGGCGTCCTGTCGCCTGCACAAACGGTTTGAAAATAGCCGTCAGCTTCTCTTCAGGGATACCGCATCCGGTATCTTCAACCTCAATAAACCAGCTTTTATCGTCGCAAAACGTGCGCAGCAATATATTGCCGCGATCGGTAAATTTCGCCGCATTACTTAAAAGATTAATCACAATTTGGCGTATCCGGCGCGGATCGCCTTGTAGCGTTGAGGGGAGTTGGTCGCTAAAGTCGGCGATGAGCGCCACCTGAACGCGGCTATGCATTAAATGCAACGCGCTATTCAATAATTGTCGCGGTTCAAACGGCTCCTCGCTAATGGAAACGTTGGTTCCACCTACTTCAATCGCTGAGTAATCAAGAATATCGTTAAGAATCGCCAGTAGCGATTCGCCTGAATCATTAATGGCCTGTAAATCGTCGCGGTAGTTTGCCATGAGCGGTTTATCGGCCAGCAATTGTACCGTACCGAGAATGCCGTAAAGCGGCGTGCGAATTTCATGGCTCATGGCGGCAAGAAACGTTGATTTCGCCTCGTTGGCTTTTTCCGCTTCGGCGCGCGCCTGTCGGTGTTCCAGCACCAGCGCATGAAGCTCCGCCGTTTGCGATCGCACCTGCTCCGCCAAATCCTCACGGTGGCGGTTCAATTTGCGCACGTTGGCGCGAAACGCTTCCATCAGACGGCTGATGGTATCAAGTTCGCTGACGCCAGCCGCCTCCGGGAACGGCGAGTCAATATCGCCCTCCAGTAGCCGTTGTAAGGCCTGCGTTTGTTGCGCCAGCGGGCGGGATACGGAACGGTAAACCACTCGCCAAAGAATAAAACTTAATGAGCACAGCGCCAGGATACCCAGGATCACTAACCCTATTTGCCCACGCTGACTGGCGTGTTTAAGGCGTGCTAAACCAGTCTCGTTACGTTTCTCAATGGCGTTCACTAACAGCGACACTTCCGTACTGAAGCGGGTAAACTGAAAGAGGTTATTTGCCATGAGCGTTTGAAGCTGTTCGCGGATGGCGTTTTCCTTACGGAATAGGGTAACCAGCGTGGTGTACTGGTTTATTTTCACCAGCGCGTCGGCGATTTGGGCGCGAACGGTCGGATCTTCTATACGTTGCTGGCGGCGGGATAAAATTCTAACCAACTGATTAAGCTTTTCATCGGTTTCATCGGCATCGTTCAGCCCTTGCGCGTCTTTTAAGGTCACAATGAGCTGCTTAAACCGCAGGGCGTTGACCCGGAGCTCATTCATCTGATTCACATACTCAAGGTCGATATCAATCAGCCGGTCAAGCGCGCGTTCAGCCTGGTCCCCTTTATCGCTTTCGATAAGATCGTAAATACCGGCCTGGGTGGCGCCTGCAGATGTCGCTGCATTATTGGCCTGTCCGTGAGCCTGGGCGGCAATGATTTCCGCTGCCTCCGCAATCTGGCGGCTTAACTGCTGTTGCTGTGCGCGCAGCGTGAGAATTTCACCGACCAGCGTACCCTGCTGCCCAAGCGTTTGTGCGATCTCTTTTTCTTGCCGGGCAATGGCCGAGGTAGTAAACCCCTGCTCGCTTAATGCCTGCAATATATGGTTAATTTTGAGGCTTTGCGCTTTCAGCATCTTCCCCTGGGCCAGCCAAACGCTCTCGCTGTCGGCATTGGTCAGATTTTGCGCGGAAAAGAGCTCATAAGCGCTGGCTTCGCTTAACTGCCGGGCCATATTCATCGTGGGGATCAGCGCTTGCGTATTGGTTTGCTCCACCTGACTAATGACGCGCAGGCTTATCCAGCCGATCACGGTGCTGAGTAGGGTGAGCGCCGCCATCAGGGCGAAGGCCAGCCATAATCTGCGGGTCAGTGAGGGCGTTGACATTTATGCGCCGCGGATGAAATGGGTTGAGTTGCCGCCGGAAAAACCATTAGGATAAAACCTTGTCGGTGGTGGGGCTATCATGCGCGCGCTTATTTCGTTCTTTTTTTTGATAATCATCGTCTCGAATGTAGAAACGGCGTTAGCCGGAACCGGGCTGCTACACTGGACGCGCGCCGATCGGGCGATTCCCTGGCGGCAAACGTCAGTCAATGCGATTAAACCCTGGAAACTGTGCGCATTATACCCCAGCCTGAAAGATTCTTACTGGTTGTCCGTCAACTACGGGATGCAAAAAGCGGCCAAATTGTATGGCGTTGATTTAAAAGTGCTGGAAGCGAATGGCTATCGGCAACTGGCGACGCAACAACAGCAAATGATGCAGTGCCGGGAATGGGGCGCCGACGCTATTCTGCTTGGCAGCAGTACCGATCGTTTCCCGGGGCTGGAGCAGTATGCCGGTAATGTGCCGGTTATTGAACTGGTGAACATGATTCACGATGCCAGCGTCGCAACCCGCGTTGGTCTGCCGTGGTTTCAGATGGGCTATCTGCCGGGACGTTTCCTGGCGCAGTGGAGCAAAGGAAAAACGCTTAACGTTTTGCTCTTCCCGGGGCCGGATGAAGCCGGTGGTAGTCAGGAGATGGTGGCGGGTTTTCGTCAGGCGATTAAAGACAGCGCCATCAACATTGTGGATATCGCCTGGGGCGATAACGACATTGAAGTGCAGCGAAACTTACTCCAGGAAATGCTGGAGCGCCATCCGGATGCTAATGTGGTAGCCGGGTCGGCGATAGCGGCGGAGGCGGCGATGGGCGAAGGGCGGAATTTGACGACCCCGCTCACGATCGTCTCATTTTATCTGACACATCAGGTTTATCGCGGTTTAAAACGCGGCCATATCCTGATGGCGCTCAGCGATCAGATGGCCTGGCAGGGAGAATTAGCGATAGCGCAGTCGATTAAGGTCTTACAGGGGCAACCGGTGCCTGAAAATATCAGCCCACCAGTGCTTATTTTGACGCATAAAAACGCCGATAGCGTGCGCGTTCGTCGTTCGCTATCGCCGCCGGGATTTCGGCCCGTCTATCTGTATCAATACACCTCCGAGGCTAAAAAGTAGCCTTCGCCATGCTGTGTGACCAGCAGTTCCGGCGTAATTTTATGGCGTAAGCGGCGAACCAGTACATCAATCGTGCGGAGATCCGGGGTCTCTACGCGGCGGGCGGAAAGCATTCGCAGCAGGCGTTCGCGATGCAGCACTTTGCCTGGGTTGGTCACAAAGGCCAGCAGTAGCTCGTACTCTGCGCGCGTAAGCTTAATGGCTTCACCGTTGTGCTCCAGCGTGTGATTCATCACGTTCAGGCAGTAACCGGAAAACATGTAGCAGTTTTCATTGGCGTTTTGCGGCGTGGGGTGGGCCAGATCGATGCGCCACAAAAGATTTTTCACCCGCACTACCAGCTCGCGCAGTTCCAGCGGCTTGGTGACGTAGTCGTCCGCGCCCATCTCCAGCCCGACGATGCGGTCGATTTGGTCGCAACGCCCCGTCACCAGAATAATGCCCACCGTGGAGCGTTCGCGTAGCGCCCTGGTCAGCATCAACCCGTTTTCATCGGGGAGATTGATATCCAGCAAGATCAGCGAAACGTGCTCATGCTCCATGATGTCGCGCAGGCCCGCGCCGCTGTCGGCCACAGAAACACGATACCCCTCCTGCTCAAAATAGGCCTGTAATCTGGCCTGAGTAACAGGTTCATCCTCAACAATAACAATGTGATGTGACATCCTGCGCGCGATCTCTTTCTGTTCATATCTGTTCATATATTGCCGTATCCCGTTCATCCTGACCAGTGACGCTGTTCATATTTGCGGAATAAGATCTGTGCATTAAACCATATAATTACAGGGGCTATTATGCGAAAACTCTGGAGAGCGCTACTCAGGCCAAGCGCCCGTTGGTCGATACTGGCGCTGGTCATTGTCGGGATTGTGATCGGCGTTGCGCTGATCGTGTTACCTCACGTCGGTATCAAACTGACCAGTACGACAGAGTTTTGCGTTAGCTGCCATAGTATGCAGCCGGTGTATCAGGAATATAAACAGTCCGTACATTTCCAGAACGCTTCCGGCGTACGCGCGGAATGCCACGACTGCCATATTCCCCCCGATATTCCAGGCATGGTGAAACGTAAGCTGGAAGCCAGCAACGATCTTTACCAGACATTTATCGCCCACTCGATTGATACCCCGGAAAAATTTGAAGCCAAACGCGCCGAGCTTGCCGAGCGTGAATGGGCGCGCATGAAAGAGAATAACTCCGCGACCTGTCGCTCCTGCCATAACTACGATGCGATGGATCACGCGAAACAGAACCCGGAAGCGGCGCGGCAAATGAAAATCGCCGCTAAAGAAAATCAATCCTGCATCGACTGTCATAAAGGAATTGCCCACCAGCTACCGGATATGAGCAGCGGTTTCCGCAAACAGTTTGAAGAACTGCGCGCCAGCGCCAGTACACATAATGACGGCGATACACTCTATTCGCTGGATATCAAGCCGATTTATGCCGCTAAAGGCGATAAAGAACCGGCAGGATCGCTGTTACCTGCTTCTGAAGTGAAAGTCCTTAAACGGGACGGTGACTGGCTGCAAGTGCAAATCGAAGGCTGGACGGAGACGGACGGTCGCCAGCGCGTGCTGACGCAGTTGCCCGGTAAACGTATTTTTGTCGCCTCGATTCGCGGCGATGTGCAACAGCATGTGAAAACGCTGGAAGAGACCACCGTCGCGGCGACCAATACTCAGTGGAGCAAATTACAGGCAACCGCGTGGATGCAAAAAGGCGACATGGTAAATGACATTAAACCGATTTGGGCCTACGCCGACTCCCTCTATAACGGCACCTGTAATCAGTGTCACGGCGCGCCGGACAAATCGCACTTCGACGCTAATGGCTGGATCGGCACGCTCAACGGCATGATCGGTTTCACCAGTCTGGATAAGCGTGAAGAACGTACCTTGTTGAAATATCTCCAGATGAATGCGTCTGATACCACCAACACGCCGCACAGCGATAAGGGAGAACACAATGAAAAATAAGGACACGTTACACGTCTCTCGTCGACGTTTTCTGGCGCAGCTCGGCGGTTTGACGGTGGCAGGAATGCTGGGGCCGTCACTGCTGACGCCCCGTAGCGCCCGCGCGGCTGATGCCGTTGCGCCAGGCGCCGCGACGAAAGAGGGTATCCTTACCGGTTCTCACTGGGGGGCGATTCGCGCCACGGTGGTTGACGGTCGATTTGTGGCGGCAAAACCGTTTGAACAGGATAAATACCCGTCCAAAATGATCGCCGGTCTGCCCGATCACGTCCACAACGCGGCGCGTATTCGCTATCCGATGGTGCGCGTCGACTGGATGCGCAAAGGCCATCAAAGCGACACCTCGCAGCGCGGCGATAATCGTTTTGTGCGCGTCTCCTGGGATGAAGCGCTGGATCTGTTCTATCAGGAACTGGAGCGGGTGCAAACCACCTACGGGCCGAGCGCGTTACTGACGGCGAGCGGCTGGCAATCTACCGGCATGTTCCATAACGCCTCCGGGATGCTGGCGCGCGCGATTGCGCTGCATGGCAATAGTGTCAGCACGGGGGGGGACTATTCGACCGGCGCGGCGCAGGTGATTCTGCCGCGCGTGGTGGGGTCAATGGAAGTGTACGAACAGCAAACTTCATGGCCTCTTGTTTTACAGAACAGTAAAACGATTGTGCTATGGGGGTCTGATATGGTGAAAAACCAGCAGGCAAACTGGTGGTGCCCGGATCACGATGTCTATCAGTACTATGAACAATTAAAAGAGAAGGTTGCCAGCGGCGCTATCTCGGTCATCAGCATCGACCCGGTCGTTACCTCCACACACGATTATCTGGGGCGCGATAAGGTCAAACATATCGCCATTAACCCTCAGACGGATGTTCCGTTACAACTGGCGCTGGCGCATACCCTGTACAGCGAGAAACTGTACGATAAAAATTTCCTTGATAATTACTGCGTCGGTTTTGGCCAGTTCCTCCCCTATTTGCTGGGCGAGAAAGATGGACAGTCCAAAGATGCCGCCTGGGCGGAAAAACTGTGCGGTATTGACGCCGACACCATCCGCGCGTTGGCGCGGCAGATGGCGGGCGACAGAACGCAAATCATCGCTGGCTGGTGCGTACAACGTATGCAGCATGGCGAACAGTGGTCATGGATGGTCGTCGTGCTGGCGGCAATGCTGGGACAGATTGGTTTGCCGGGCGGCGGCTTTGGTTTTGGCTGGCACTACAACGGCGCCGGGACGCCTGGCCGTAAGGGGATCATTTTAAGCGGCTTCTCCGGTTCGACGACCGTTCCGCCAGTACACGACAGCACGGATTACAAAGGCTACAGCAGCACCATTCCTATTGCGCGTTTTATGGATGCCATCCTTGACCCCGGGAAGGTCATTAACTGGAACGGGAAATCGGTTAAATTACCGCCGCTGAAGATGTGCGTGTTCGCCGGGACCAATCCGTTCCACCGACACCAACAAATTAATCGTATTATTGAGGGGTGGCGCAAGCTGGAAACGGTCATCGCTATTGATAACCAGTGGACCTCGACCTGCCGCTTTGCGGATATCGTTTTGCCGGCTACCACCCAATTTGAGCGTAACGACCTCGATCAGTTCGGCAACCATTCTAACCGCGGCATTATCGCCATGAAACAGGTGGTGTCGCCGCAGTTTGAAGCGCGTAACGACTTTGATATTTTCCGCGATCTCTGCCGACGCTTTAACCGTGAAGCGGCATTCACGGAAGGTCTTGATGAAATGGGCTGGCTGAAACGCATCTGGCAGGAAGGGAGCCAGCAGGGAAAAGGTCGCGGTATCCACTTACCGACTTTCGAGGTGTTCTGGAATCAGCAGGAGTACATCGAGTTTGATCATCCGCAGATGTTTGTGCGCCATCAGGCTTTCCGTGAAGATCCGGACCTGGAGCCGTTGGGCACGCCAAGCGGTTTGATCGAGATTTACTCCAAAACGATCGCCGACATGCAATACGACGATTGTCAGGGCCATCCTATGTGGTTCGAAAAAATCGAACGCTCGCATGGCGGGCCGGGATCGCAGCGCTGGCCGCTGCACTTACAATCCGTCCACCCTGATTTCCGTCTGCATTCCCAACTGTGCGAGTCGGAAACGCTGCGTCAGCAATATGCCGTTGGAGGCAAGGAACCGGTCTTTATTAACCCACAGGATGCCAGCGCGCGCGGGATCCGCAACGGTGATATTGTGCGGGTATTCAATGCACGCGGGCAGGTACTGGCGGGGGCGGTAGTTTCCGATCGCTATGCGCCGGGCGTGGCGCGAATTCATGAAGGCGCCTGGTACGATCCTGATAAAGGCGGCGACATCAACGCGTTGTGTAAGTACGGCAACCCTAACGTATTAACGCTGGATATCGGTACATCGCAGCTCGCACAGGCGACCAGCGCGCATACGACGCTGGTGGAAATTGAAAAATATACCGGCCATATTGATAACGTCACGGCGTTTAACGGTCCGGTTGAGATGGTCGCGCAGTGTGAATATGTACCCGCATCGCAGGGGAATCCGCATGATTAAGCAGCCAGCGCTTGCTCAGGAACAGTATGCCTGCGTATATGCATGGCTGGCGTTACTCTTTTTCCGGGAAGTGGATGATGAAGGGTTAATGCAATTACAGTCCGCGGAGATCGCGGACTGGCTGGCGCTATTAAAGCGCCAGCCAGCGCTGGTGGCGTCGGTGGCGTTACTCGAACAAAAAATTGCCGCGCTTAGCCTGCGCCAGGATGCGCAGTTGGAGCTGGCGGCAGATTTTTGCGGATTATTCCTGATGACGGATAAAAAATCGGCGTTGCCCTACGCCTCGCAATACCCGCAGCAGGAATCCGGCATGATTAAACATTTATTGCTCGAAGCCGGGATGGAGGTCAACGACGGTTTTAAAGAGCCAGCCGATCACCTGGCAATTTATCTGGAATTACTCAGCCATTTACATTTTTCATTGGGTGAATCGTTCCAACAACGGAGAATGAATAAATTACTCCAGAAAACATTGTCGTCATTACTGGAATGGCTTCCGGAATTTACAAATAATTGCGTTAAGCATGATCCCTATGGTTTTTATGCTGCGTTAAGTCAATTATTGTTGGCTATCGTTCGTTTTGATGACGAAAAAGAGGATTTATCCATTGTTGTTGCTGAATAAACCAGGTGATGGGCATCGCAAAATGAATGTTACGATAGCCGGGGGTTATCATATCTATAGGTTTAGCCAATTGTAATTATTGATACCAATCAATATCCACGATGGGTTTGTATTTAGTATTGACGGGCCTCATGAGTAAAAAAATAAAATTTAATTAATCATGCCGCAATACCCCATAAGGATAGTGATATGAAAAAAATTACCCTCTATGCGACAACGGTTATCACCGTTGGGCTGTTATGTTATTTAGGTTTGTCCGGGTATGTATGGTATTACGACAAACAGCGCAGTAAAAAAAGCGATGTGCAGGCCTCGGTTGTGGGAGAAAATAACAAAATACTGGGTTATTTCAGGGAGAAAGGATGTGATTATTGTCATACGCCTTCTGCTGAATTACCTTTTTATTCCTCTTTTCCGGTGGCAAAGCAGCTAATGGATTACGATATCCAGCTCGGCTACAAATCGTTTAACCTCGAGGCGGTACGGGCCGCCCTGATTGCGGATACGCCGGTGCCGCAAAGCGAACTGAATAAAATTGAATGGGTTATGCAACATCAGACTATGCCGCCAACCCGCTATGTCGCGCTGCACTGGGCGGGGGGCGTCAGCGATAAAGAGCGTACTGATATCCTGAACTGGATAGCCGATCAACGTAAGCGTAACTATGCCAGCGCCGACACCGACGCCGCGCACCGGAATGAACCCGTTCAGCCTATTCCGCGCAATATTCCCGTTGATGCGAAAAAAGTCGACTTAGGTTTCCGCCTTTATCATGATGAACGTTTATCCGGCGACAGCACAATATCCTGTGCGCATTGTCACGCGTTAAATGCGGGGGGTGTCGATGGCAGAAAAACCTCAATTGGCGTTGGCGGTGCGGTAGGACCAATAAATGCGCCGACGGTATTCAATTCCGTATTTAATATCGAACAATTTTGGGATGGTCGTGCTGCAACCCTGCAGGCGCAAGCAGGCGGACCGCCGTTAAATCCTATCGAAATGGCATCTAAATCCTGGGATGAAATTATTAGCAAGCTTGATAAAGATCCTGTCCTGAAAAAAGATTTCCAGGCGGTTTATCCGCGAGGATTTACCGGAGAAAATATTACTGATGCGATCGCCGAATTTGAAAAAACGTTGATAACGCCGGATTCCGCCTTTGATAAATGGCTACGTGGAGATGAAAATGCGCTGACCGCGCAACAGAAACACGGTTATCAATTATTTAAAGAGAATAAATGTGCAACCTGTCACGGCGGTATCATTTTAGGCGGACGCTCTTTTGAACCGTTGGGATTAAAGCGAGACTTTAATTTTGGCGAAATTACCGCAGCGGATATTGGTCGTATGAACGTCACCAAAGAGGTTCGCGATAAATTACGGCAAAAAGTTCCGGGTTTACGCAATGTCGCGTTAACGGCGCCTTATTTCCATCGGGGCGACGTACCGACGCTGGATGGCGCGGTAAAACTGATGCTGCGTTACCAGGTTGGTACCGATCTGCCACAAAACGATATTGATGATATCGTCGCTTTCCTGGAAAGCCTGACCGGTGTTTATACGCCATATCAACCTGAATATGCGCAATGACAATGATGCTTGAAGCCAGAGAACTGCACTGCGAGCGGGACGAGAGGACGCTGTTTCGCGGGCTGTCGTTCACCGTGGATGCCGGGGAGTGGGTGCAGGTCACCGGCGGCAACGGCGCGGGAAAAACCACCCTGCTGCGCCTGCTGACCGGGCTGGCGCGCCCGGACGGCGGGGAGGTGTACTGGCAGGGTAAACCCCTGCGCCACGTGCGCGACAGCTTCCATCAGAGCCTGCTGTGGCTCGGGCACCAGCCGGGGATAAAAACCCGCCTGACGGCGCGGGAGAACCTGCATTTCTTCCACCCCGGCGACGGCGCGCGCCTCCCGGAGGCGCTGGCGCAGGCCGGGCTGGCGGGATTTGAGGACGTGCCGGTCGCTCAGCTCTCGGCCGGGCAGCAGCGCCGGGTGGCGCTGGCCCGCCTGTGGCTGACCCGCGCCGCGCTGTGGGTGCTCGACGAACCGTTCACCGCCATTGACGTTAACGGCGTGGCGCGCCTCACCCGGCGGATGGCGGAGCACACGGCGCAGGGCGGGATGGTCATTCTCACCACCCACCAGCCGCTGCCGGGGGCCGCGGACACCATCCGCCGCCTTGCGCTGACCGGCGGGGGGGCAGGGCTGTGATGTGGCGTGTCTTCTGTCTTGAGCTGCGCGTCGCGTTTCGCCACTGCGCGGACATCGCCAGCCCGCTGTGGTTCTTCCTGATGGTCATCACCCTGTTTCCGTTAAGCATCGGGCCGCAGCCGCAGCTGCTGGCGCGTATCGCGCCGGGCATCATCCAGGTGGCGGCGCTGCTGGCCTCGCTGCTGGCGCTGGAGCGGTTGTTTCGCGACGATGTGCACGACGGCAGCCTTGAGCAGCTGATGCTGCTGCCGGTGCCGCTGCCGGCGGTGGTGCTGGCGAAGGTGCTGGCCCACTGGACGGTGACCGGCCTGCCGCTGATTATTCTCTCCCCGCTGGTGGCGCTGCTGCTGGGGATGGACGTGTACGGCTGGAAAATCATGGCGCTGACGCTGCTGCTGGGCACGCCGGCGCTGGGGTTTCTCGCCGCGCCGGGCGTCGGGCTGACGGCCGGGCTGCGGCGCGGCGGCGTCCTGCTGGGCATACTGGTGCTGCCGCTGGCCATCCCGGTGCTGATTTTTGCCACCGCGGCGATGGACGCGGCGTCGATGCATTTACCCGTTGACGGCTATCTGGCGGTTCTGGGAGCGCTGCTGGCGGGCAGCGCGACGTTAAGCCCGTTCGCCACCGCGGCGGCGCTGCGTATCAGCGTGCAGTAGCGCATTTGCAGGCCGGATAAGGCGCCGGCCGCCGTCCGGCACCACGGACATTTTACTGGTTTCAGGAGGTCAGGTGACGACTATGTGGAAAACCCTTCATCAGCTGGCAGTGCCGCCCCGGCTGTATCAGATTTGCGGCAGGCTCGTGCCGTGGCTGGCGGTGGCCGGTATCATCGCGCTGGCCACGGGCTGGGTCCGGGGCTTTGGTTTCGCCCCGGCGGACTACCAGCAGGGGGAGAGCTACCGCATTATGTATCTGCATGTCCCGGCGGCCATCTGGTCGATGGGTATCTATGCGGCGATGGCGGTGGCGGCGTTTACCGGGCTGGTCTGGCAGATGAAAATGGCCAGCCTTGCCGTCGCGGCGATGGCGCCGGTGGGGGCGGTGTACACCTTCATCGCGCTGGTCACCGGCTCGGCGTGGGGTAAACCGATGTGGGGCACCTGGTGGGTGTGGGACGCGCGCCTGACCTCGGAGCTGGTGCTGCTGTTTCTCTACGCCGGGGTCATCGCCCTGTGGCACGCCTTTGACGACCGCAGAATGGCCGGGCGCGCGGCGGGCATTCTGGTGCTGGTCGGCGTGGTGAACCTGCCGGTTATCCACTATTCCGTCGAGTGGTGGAACACCCTGCACCAGGGCTCGACGCGGATGCAGCAGAGTATCGACCCGGCGATGCGCTCGCCGCTGCGCTGGGCCATCACCGGCTACCTGCTGCTCTTTATGACGCTTTCGCTGATGCGGATGCGCAACCTGATTTTACTCATGGAAAAACGCCGCCCGTGGGTGGGCGAACTGATACTGAAAAGGGGGCGCCGGTGAGAACGGCATTTTCATCGTGGAGCGATTTTTTCGCCATGGGCGGGTACGCCTTTTTTGTCTGGCTGGCGGTGGCGATGACCGTGGTGCCGCTGGCGGCGCTGGCGCTGCACACGGTGCTGCAGCGCCGGGCCATTCTGCGCGGCGTGGCGCAGCAGCGGGCGCGCGAGGCGCGGATGCGTGCCGCACAGGCACAACAGGAGGCCGCGTGAACCAGCGACGCAGAAACCGGTTATGGGTGGCCTGCGCGGTGCTGACGGGTCTGGCGCTGACCACCGCTCTGGTCCTGTACGCGCTGCGCGCGAATATCGACCTGTTCTATACCCCCGGCGAAATTCTCTACGGCAAGCGCGAGACGCAGCAGCTGCCGGAAGTGGGCCAGCGCCTGCGCGTCGGCGGGATGGTGATGCCCGGCAGCGTCAGGCGCGACCCGGACTCGCTGAAGGTGAACTTCAGCCTCTACGACGCTGAAGGTTCGGTGGCGGTGAGCTATGAGGGGATACTGCCGGACCTGTTCCGCGAGGGGCAGGGTGTGGTGGTCCAGGGGGAGCTGGATACGCGCAACCACGTCCTGGCGCAGGAGGTGCTGGCCAAACATGACGAGAACTACACCCCGCCGGAAGTGGAAAAGGCGATGCAGGAAAACCACCGTCGTCCGCAAAGTATCGATAAGGACACCTCATCATGATGCCTGAATACGGCAACGCGCTGCTGTGCCTGGCGCTCGGCGTGGCGCTGCTGCTGTCCGTTTACCCGCTGTGGGGCGCGGCGCGCGGCGACGCGCGGATGATGGCGTCGGCCGGGGTGTTCGCCTGGCTGCTGTTTATCTGCGTGGCGGGTGCGTTTTTCGTGCTGGTGCACGCCTTTGTGGTCAACGACTTCACCGTGGCCTATGTCGCCGGCAACTCGAACACGCAGCTGCCGGTGTGGTACCGGGTGGCCGCCACCTGGGGGGCGCACGAGGGCTCGCTGCTGCTGTGGGTGCTGCTGATGAGCGGCTGGACCCTGGCGGTGGCGGTGTTCAGCCGGCCGGTGCCGGCGGATATCGTGGCCCGGGTGCTGGCGGTGATGGGGATGGTCAGCGCCGGTTTTCTGGTGTTCATCCTGTTCACCTCGAATCCGTTCGCCCGCACGCTGCCGGCCTTCCCGGTGGAGGGGCGCGACCTGAACCCGCTGCTGCAGGACCCCGGACTGATTTTCCACCCGCCGTTGCTGTACATGGGCTATGTCGGCTTCTCGGTGGCCTTCGCCTTCGCCATCGCCGCGCTGCTGGGCGGGCGTCTGGACAGCGCGTTCGCCCGTTTTGCCCGCCCGTGGACGCTGGCGGCGTGGGTGTTCCTGACGCTGGGTATCGTGCTCGGCTCCGCGTGGGCCTACTACGAGCTGGGCTGGGGCGGCTGGTGGTTCTGGGACCCGGTGGAGAACGCCTCCTTTATGCCGTGGCTGGCGGGCACCGCCCTGCTGCACTCGCTGGCGGTCACCGAACAGCGCGCCGGCTTTAAGGCGTGGACGCTGCTGCTGTCCATCTGCGCCTTCTCGCTGTGCCTGCTGGGCACCTTCCTGGTGCGCTCCGGGGTGCTGGTGTCGGTGCATGCCTTCGCCTCCGACCCGGCGCGCGGAATGTTTATCCTCGCCTTTATGGTGCTGGTCACCGGCGGTTCGCTGCTGCTGTTCGCCGTGCGCGGGCACAGGGTGCGTTCGCGGGTGAACAATGCGCTGTGGTCGCGCGAGTCGCTGCTGCTCGGCAACAACGTCCTGCTGATGGCCGCCATGCTGGTGGTGCTGCTGGGCACGCTGCTGCCGCTGGTGCACAAGCAGCTGGGGCTGGGCAGTATTTCGGTGGGGGAGCCGTTCTTTAACACCATGTTCAGCGGGCTGATGGTCCCCTTTGCCCTGCTGCTGGGGGTGGGGCCGCTGGTGCGCTGGGGCCGGGACCGGCCGCGTAAAATCAGAACGCTGCTGCTCACCGCCCTGGTCTCCACCCTGGCACTGTCGGTACTGCTGCCGTGGCTGTTTCAGGACCGCATCGCCGCCATGACGGTGGCCGAAGCCGTACAGCGCGTGTCCCGCGGCGCCAGGATTTCCCTCAGCTACCAGGGGATGGTGGCGGCGCACCTCGGGCTGGCGGTGACGATTACCGGCATCGCCTTCAGCCAGAATTACAGCGTGGAGCGTGACGTGCGGATGCGGGCGGGTGACAGCGTGACCATTCACGACTACCGCTTCACCTTCCGGGAGGTGAGGGACATCACCGGACCCAACTACCGCGGCGGGGTGGCCATCATCGGGGTGACGCGCAACGGGGCGCCGGAGGCGGTGCTGCACGCGGAGAAACGGCTCTACAACACCAGCCGGATGGTGATGACCGAGGCGGCGATTGACGGCGGGCTGACCCGCGACCTGTACGCCGCGCTCGGGGAGGAGCTGGACAACGGCGCGTGGGCCGTGCGTCTGTACTACAAGCCGTTTGTCCGCTGGATATGGGCCGGGGGGCTGCTGATGGCGCTGGGCGGACTGCTGAGTCTGGCGGACCCGCGCTACCGCCGCCCGCGCCGCCCGTCGCCGGAGGCCGTATGAAACGCAACGTACTGTTATTACCGTTACTGATTTTTCTGCTGATTGCCGCGGCGCTGCTGTGGCAACTGGCGCGCAATGCGCAGGGCGATGACCCGACGGCCCTCGAGTCGGCGCTGACCGGGAAGCCGGTGCCGGCGTTCCGCCTGGAGTCGCTGGACCGGCCGGGGCAGTATTACGGGGCCGGGGCGCTGACGCAGGGGAAACCGGTGCTGCTTAACGTCTGGGCCACCTGGTGCCCGACCTGCCGCGCCGAGCATCAGTACCTGAACCGGCTTGCCGCGCAGGGTATCCGGGTGGTGGGACTGAACTATAAGGACGACCGGGCGAAGGCGGTGGCCTGGTTAAACACACTGGGCAACCCGTATGCGCTGAGTTTATCGGACAGCGACGGGATGCTGGGGCTGGACCTGGGCGTGTACGGCGCGCCGGAAACCTTCCTCATCGACGGCAACGGGATTATCCGCTACCGCCATGCGGGCGATTTGAACGCCCGGGTGTGGGAAAGTGAAATGAAACCGCTGTGGGATAAATACAGCCGGGAGGCGGCGCAATGAGATTTTTACCGGGCATGCTGATGCTGGTGCTGATGATGGCCGCGCCGGCGCGGGCGACCACCGACGTGATGCCGTTCAGAAACGAGGCGCAGGAGCAGCAGTTCCGCCAGCTCACGGAGCAGCTGCGCTGCCCGAAATGCCAGAACAACAGCATTGCGGACTCGAACGCGATGATAGCCACCGACATGCGCCGGAAGGTGTATGACCTGATGCAGGAGGGGAAGAGCAGGCAGGAAATCATCGATTACATGGTGGCGCGCTACGGCAACTTCGTCACCTACGACCCGCCGCTGACCCCGCTGACGGTGCTGCTGTGGGTGCTGCCGCTGGCCGCCATCGTGGCGGGCGGCTGGATAATCATCGCCCGCACGCGCCGGCGGGTGCGCCTGCGCCGGGAGCCGCTGCCGGCGGACCCCCCGGCTCCCGGCGCGCGCGCCGGGTGGGGCGTTTACGTGCCGGGGGCCGTCATCGCGCTGGCGGTCAGCGCCGGCGGCTACGCCCTGACCGGCAGTTATCCGCAGGTGAGGGCCTGGCAGCAGGCGACGGCGCAGGCGCCCGGGCTGCTGGACAGGGCGCTGGACCCGGCGGCGCAGCCGCTGAATGAGGAAGAGATGGCGCGGCTGGCGCTGGGGCTGCGCACGCGCCTGCAGCGCGACCCCGGCAACGCCGAAGGCTGGATGATGCTCGGCCGGGCCGGCATGGCGCTGGGCGACGCCGGTACCGCCACAGGGGCGTATGCGAATGCTTACCGTCTGGACCCGGAAAACCGCGGGGCGGCGCTGGGCTACGCGGAGGCGCTGACGCGCTCGTCCGACCCGGAGGATAACCGTCGCGGCGGGGAGCTGCTGCGCCGGCTGGTGAGCCGCGACCACACGGATATCCGGGTGTTAAGCCTGTATGCGTTCAGCGCCTTTGAGCAGGGGCGCTCTGGCGAGGCGGTGGCGGCCTGGGAGATGATGCTGAAGTTACTGCCGGCTGGCGACGCCCGGCGGGCGGTGATTGAGCGCAGTATCCGCCAGGCGCTGGCGCAGGAGAAATAAGCGTGGAAGGTGCCGGATGGCGACGTAAAACGTCTTATCCGGCCTACAGAGTTCATCCTGGCTCGCTAAGCGGTGTCTCCAGCCGTTTCAGGGGTTAGCGATAACGTCTACTGGCAACGTGATCCCGCCGCGAATAAAGAACGCTGAGCATCTGGCGCCAGTGTGCGCATCTTTCCGCTTAACTGCCGCGCCTAAGCCGATAATCGCTACGTCAACATGTTCCGTCGTTCTGTCCACCGTTATTGAAATGGCGATATGCTAAAGCCTGAAAGTGAGGCCCGTGTGAAGTATGATGGCGATCATCGTCTCGTATCAGGACATCCCATGAAACAAATCACCTTTACGCCGCGCCATCACCAGCTTACCAACACCAATACCTGGACGCCTGACAGCCAGTGGCTGGTCTTTGATGTGCGGCCTTCAGGCGCGTCATTTACGGGCGAGACCATTGAGCGTGTCAATGTGCATACCGGCGAAGTGGCGGTGATTTATCGCGCTGCGCAGGGCGCGCATGTCGGCGTGGTGACGGTGCATCCTGCCGACAATCACTATGTGTTTATTCACGGGCCTGAAAACCCTGATGAGACGTGGCATTACGATTTTCATCACCGCCGGGGCGTTATTGCAACGCCGGGGGGCGTGACTAACCTCGATGCGATGGATATTACTGCGCCGTATACTCCCGGCGCGCTGCGCGGCGGCAGCCATGTCCATGTTTTTAGCCCGAACGGTGAGTTAGTGAGTTTTACCTATAATGACCACGTTCTGCATGAGCGCGATCCGGCGCTGGATCTGCGCAATGTCGGCGTGGCCGCGCCGTATGGGCCGGTAACGGTGTCGGTTCAGCATCCGCGCGAATACAGCGGTAGTCACTGGTGCGTGCTGGTTAGCCGCACGACGCCTGCGCCGAGACCGGGCAGCGACGATATTAATCGGGCCTATGAAGAGGGCTGGGTGGGCAACCGCCAGATTGCCTTTATCGGCGATACGCTGTCGCTGACGGGCGAAAAAGTCCCAGAGCTGTTTATTGTCGATTTACCGTGTAATGAAAACGGCTGGAAACAGGCAGGCGACACGCCGCTGACGGGAACCGAATCAACTATGCCATCGCCGCCGTTGGGTGTGGTTCAGCGGCGTCTTACCTTTACTCACCAGCGTGTTTACCCTGGACTCACTAACGAACCGCGCCACTGGGTCCGCAGTAATCCGCAGGCGACGGCGATCGCCTTTTTGATGCGGGACGACAACGGCGTAGCGCAACTGTGGCTGATGTCGCCGCAGGGAGGCGAACCCCGGCAGTTAACGCATCATGCGACCGGCGTGCAGTCAGCGTTTAACTGGCATCCGTCGGGTAAATGGCTGGGGCTGGTGCTGGAAAATCGGCTAGCCTGCTGCGACGCACAGAGTGGGAAGATCGACTTTTTAACCGCCAGGCACGACAACCCGCCTTCTGCGGACGCTGTCGTTTTTTCACCGGATGGGCGACACGTCGCATGGATGGAAGAGGTGAAAGGATTCCGTCAGCTATGGGTGACGGAAACCGGGCGATAAATCAGGGAGAGGGCATCTTCGCGGGTGGGATGACGGCATTGGTCATTTTCGTCTCCTCCTCGCTTTTCTCTACGCGCGATCTTACCGAACTGTCTTTGCGGAAGATATCCCACGGCAGAAGAATCGTATCCATCACGGCGGTAAACGGCATATCCAGGATGGCCAACGATTTTGTGCCCCAGTTTGTCTCATCGTTACCGATCATCGTAGCGCTGGCGCGCGTGCCAGGATAAGTGCCTTCTTTACCGCCGGTGTGCGACATGACGCTTGAACAACCGACTAATAAAAGTATCCCATTACATAGTATCAGCGTTAACAACACGTTTTTTATCATCACTCATTCATCTGTTGGTTGTCGGTATTTGCATGATGAGTTATAGCGATCCGTTGCTAAAAATAACATCACCAGGACGTGGCACTGTGGCGGTCATCGCACTTTAACAATCAGTGCTGTCCCAACCAGTCTATGCAATAGCCAATAAACTGCAAAAAAAAGTCGGATTAAAATACTTGAAAAGTACGTATTCAGACCCATTTTTAAGACGTAGTGAATAGTAAGGACACGCCTGATGGGTGTTCTGGCAATTCTGGCCTGTCCATGATGGAAGGTCTGACATTCTCGCTGATTTCAGGAGCTAATGATTATGCGTAACTTTGATTTATCCCCGCTGTACCGTTCTGCCATTGGTTTTGACCGTCTGTTTAACCTGCTTGAAAATAACCAGAGCCAAAGTAATGGCGGCTATCCTCCGTACAACGTTGAGCTGGTAGACGAAAACCACTACCGCATCGCCATTGCCGTTGCCGGTTTTGCTGAAAGCGAACTGGACATTACCGCCCAGGATAATTTACTGGTGGTAAAAGGCGCTCATGCGGACGACCAGAAAGAACGTACTTATCTGTATCAGGGCATTGCCGAGCGTAACTTTGAACGTAAGTTCCAGTTAGCGGAGAACATTCACGTTCGCGGCGCAAACCTGGTCAACGGGCTGCTGTATATCGAACTGGAGCGCGTGATTCCGGAAGCGAACAAACCGCGCCGTATCGAAATTAACTGATTCCGTCGGGTCGCGTTGTGCGGCCTGTCATCCCATGCTCGCCGTCAGGGAGCATATGCACACGTGAAGTGTGAAGGTAAAACTCGCTTCTTAGAAGGAGAAATGATTATGCGTAACTACGATTTATCCCCATTGCTGCGTCAATGGATCGGTTTTGACAAGCTGGCCAATGCGCTGCAAAACAGCGGTGAAAGCCAGAGCTTCCCGCCCTATAACATCGAAAAAAGCGACGATAACCACTATCGCATCACCCTGGCGTTAGCCGGTTTCCGTCAGGAAGATCTGGATATTCAACTGGAAGGCACGCGGCTGACGGTGAAAGGCACGCCGGAACAGCCGGAAAAAGAGCCGAAATGGTTACATCAGGGCCTGGTCATGCAGCCTTTTAGCCTGAGCTTTACGCTGGCTGAAAATATGGAAGTTTCCGGCGCGACGTTTACCAACGGCCTGCTGCATGTTGATTTAACCCGCAATGAGCCGGAAACTATTCCGCCGCAGCGTATCGCCATTAACGAACACTCCGCATTAAATAGCTAATGAGCTCCTTGCCTTGCCCCGCCAGAGATGGTGGGGCTTTTTTGTGCCACGCAAATGGAAGAAAAACTGCGAAGAGATTCCGTTCATACAAAACAGCAGGCCATACCAGGAGCTACAGCATATACCCATCTCGTCGGTCGGATAAGACGCCACGCGTCGCCATCCGGCATATCATCGCCTGATGGCGCTGCGCTATCAGCCCTTAAGAAAAAGGGTAAAATGTTGCCGAAGTAAGGACGCCTGGGCTGTTTTGTAACATGAGAATGTGCGCCATGCTGTATATATGCCTTAACGCTTCAGTCATAATCCCTATAAATTGAAATGTTACTCACAGGGAAGAGAAGATGAGTGATATCGCATTGACGGTCAGCGTTCTGGCGCTGGTGGCGGTTGTCGGGTTATGGATCGGCAACATCAAAGTGCGCGGTGTAGGCTTTGGTATTGGCGGCGTTCTGTTCGGCGGTATTATCGTCGGTCACTTTGTCGATCAGGCAGGGATGACGCTGAGTGGCGATATGCTGCACTTTATCCAGGAATTCGGCCTGATCCTTTTTGTTTATACCATCGGAATACAGGTGGGGCCGGGGTTTTTCGCCTCGCTGCGTGTTTCCGGGCTGCGTCTCAATCTGTTTGCTGTTCTGATTGTGATTATGGGCGGGTTGGTCACCGCGATTCTGCATAAAATTTTCGCTATTCCGTTGCCGGTGGTGCTGGGGATTTTCTCCGGCGCAGTCACCAATACGCCTGCGTTAGGGGCGGGTCAGCAAATCCTGCGCGATCTGGGAACGCCAATGGATCTGGTGGATCAGATGGGGATGAGCTATGCGATGGCGTATCCGTTTGGCATCTGCGGTATTTTGCTCACTATGTGGCTGATGCGGCTGATTTTTCGCGTTAACGTCGAGGCGGAGGCGCAGAAGCACGAATCCTCTCTCGCTAACGGTCATTCATTGATTCAAACAATGAATATCCGTGTCGAGAACCCAAACCTCAATAATATGGCTATCCAGGATGTGCCGATCCTGAACAGCGATAAAATCATTTGCTCACGCCTGAAACGCGACGACACGCTGATGGTGCCGTCGCCGGGAACGATTATCCAGTCGGGCGACCTGCTGCACCTCGTCGGTCAATCTGCTGACTTGCATAACGCGCAACTGGTGATCGGTAAGGAAGTGGACACCTCGTTGTCGACGCGCGGCACGGATTTACGCGTCGAGCGTGTGGTCGTCACCAACGAAAAAGTGCTCGGCAAACGTATCCGCGATTTGCACTTTAAAGAGCGTTATGACGTGGTTATCTCCCGCCTTAACCGCGCGGGCGTTGAGCTGGTCGCCAGCAGCGACGCCAGCCTGCAGTTTGGCGACATTCTTAATCTGGTAGGGCGTCCTGCCTCGATTGATGCGGTAGCCAATGTGGTCGGCAACGCGCAGCAAAAACTCCAGCAGGTGCAGATGCTGCCGGTGTTTATCGGCATTGGATTAGGGGTTCTGCTTGGATCAATTCCGTTGTTTGTGCCAGGATTCCCGGTCGCGTTAAAACTGGGGCTGGCCGGCGGACCGCTGATCATGGCGCTAATTTTGGGGCGTATCGGCAGCATCGGTAAGCTGTACTGGTTTATGCCGCCGAGCGCCAACCTCGCGTTGCGTGAGTTAGGCATCGTTTTGTTTCTGGCGGTCGTTGGGCTGAAATCCGGCGGCGATTTTGTCGATACGCTGACGCAGGGCGAAGGATTAAGCTGGATTGGTTACGGTATTTTCATCACCGCTATTCCGCTGATTACCGTCGGTTTACTGGCGCGAATTTTTGCCAAAATGAACTATCTGACGCTATGCGGGATGCTGGCCGGTTCGATGACCGATCCGCCAGCGCTGGCATTTGCCAACAATCTTCATGCCACCAGCGGCGCGGCGGCGCTTTCTTACGCGACCGTCTATCCGTTAGTGATGTTCCTGCGTATTATTACGCCACAACTGCTGGCGGTGATTTTCTGGGGAATGGGTTAGCGCCTGATGGCGTGTTGCTTATCCGGCCTACGTTCTGTGTCAAATCCAGGCCGGATAACGCTCTCCGCCAACGCGCCAGTCACACTTCTGCACTTCTTCTTATACCTCTCCTCAATAAACGCGCTAATCAGCGTAATGGCAACAAGAATAATTCCAATTTATTTCAGTTGGTTAAAAATATTTATCGCGTTTTTTTTCATCGCGATGGGTGGTTTTTCACCTTTTAATCCGGCAATAATGCCTTTCCTGGCGGTGGCGTTGAAAAAGGTCGCAACTGAAATGAAAAATAGCGGGAATGAGCGTGGTTGCACCGAAACGTATTGCCAGTGGACTACATTTATTTTGCCATAAGATTCCCTTGCTGCGGGATAATGTGAAGCATATCAGCAACAACGTGAGTGGTATTCTGAAAACGAACGGGGATACATAATAACGCAAAAGGAGTCGTCATGAAGATTTCCCGCCTCGGAGAAGCGCCGGATTACCGCTTCTCACTGGCAAATGAGCGTACCTTTCTGGCGTGGATTCGCACCTCGCTGGGATTTCTGGCGGCAGGCGTCGCTCTTGACCAACTCGCCCCAGATTTTGCCACGCCGGTGATCCGTGAACTGTTGGCGCTATTGCTATGTCTGTTTGCGGGCGGCCTGGCGATTTATGGCTATCTGCGTTGGCTGCGTAATGAAAAAGCGATGCGTCTGAAAGAGGATTTGCCCTATACCCATAGCCTGTTGATCATTAGCGTTATTTTGATGGTTGTCGCGGTGATTGTGATGGGGCTGGTACTGTATGCCGGATAATCGTAAAGCCCGTCGGCAGAACGATCCGGGGCTGCAACCGGAACGTACCTCGCTGGCCTGGTTTCGTACGCTGCTGGGATACGGGGCGTTAATGGCGTTAGCCGTCAGGCACCACTGGCATCAGGCGGGATTCCTGTTCTGGGTGTCAATCAGCGTTCTGGCGATAGTGGCGGTGATTCTTTGGCGTTATACCCTGAGTCGTAATTTGATGGATGTCGCGCATAGCGATTTTTCCGAAACTCATGTCGTGCGTGACAAATTTTTGATCTCCCTCGCGGTGCTGTCGCTCGCAATCCTGTTTGCTGTTACCCATATTCGCCAACTTATTGCATTTATCGGGGATTTTATATGACAGGACGTCAGGACATTGTCGTGAGTAATGACCAGATTCAGGTCGTCGTAAATCGCCAGAATAGCCGGCAACCTCAGCAACTGTACCGTAATTTACAGCGGCTCGGCATTCACAATGTCCATTTTATCCCATTGTTGGAACATGACCGGAACGGAATGTTGACCGAGGATTCATTGTGTTCAGCGGAATGGGGCCAGTTTTTAAATAGTGTCTTTGATATCTGGGTACGTGAAGATATTCAGCGTATCTCGGTCCGTCTTTTTGATGAGACGTTACGGCAGTGGTGCGGCGGCAGGGATGGCGCTGAAGCGCCGGACACGGCGCAGTTAAGCGCTGAATGTCAGAAGTGCTCTGTATTGCGATTTTGCGGCGGCGGATGCCCTGAGCACCGGGATAGTCAGGGGAAAAATCGGCTTTGCGAGGGTTATCAGGCCTTTTTTCACTATTCCTCGCCGCATATGCGGGTGATGCGGGATTTACTGAAGCAGCATCGTTCACCGGAGGAGTTGATGGCGATGCTGCGTTGACTAATGTGCCGGATGGCGCTGCCGTCTTTCCGGCACTGAGCGAGTATTAGCGTCCTTTCGCCAGGTATTGTTCCATTTCATCCTCCGGCACCATGCCGCCCCCTGTTGCCCACACCAGATGCGTCGCGTTGCCAAGCTGCGTTTGACTGAATCCATGCCTTTGCTGATACGTGGCGGCGCAAATGCGCTGCGGTCCGGCCATCCCCGCCAGAGCTGATGGCTCCAGTCGAATTCCTTCCTCCTGCGCCAGCCAGCCCAGCATGTCATACATTGTTTGATCGTCTAAGGTATAGAGGCCGTCAAGCAGACGCTCCATTGCCCGACCAACAAAGCCCGAAGCGCGACCTACCGCCAGGCCGTCAGCCGCCGTCAGGTTATCAATACCGATATCTTGTACTGAGATGGCATCGTGCAGACCGGTATAAACACCGAGTAACATACAGGGCGAATGGGTCGGTTCGGCAAAGAAACAGTGTACGTTGTCGCCAAACGCCAGTTTCAGGCCAAAGGCGACGCCGCCAGGACCACCGCCAACGCCGCATGGCAGATAAACAAACAGCGGGTGACTGGCGTCAACGACGCGTCCCTGCTGCGCAAATTGCGCTTTCAGGCGCTGACCCGCTACCGCATAGCCCAGAAATAGCGTGCGGGAATTTTCATCGTCGATAAAGAAACAGTTTGGATCGGACTGCGCTGCTTTACGGCCCTGCTCAACCGCCACGCCGTAATCATCTTCGTATTCCACGACCGTCACGCCGTGGCGGCGCAGCTTCGCCTTTTTCCAGGCGCGGGCGTCGGCAGACATATGTACTGTCACTTTAAAACCGATACAGGCGCTCATGATACCGATCGATAACCCCAGATTACCGGTTGAACCGACGGCGATACTGTACTGGCTGAAGAATTGTTTAAATTCCGGCGAAAGCAACACGCTATAGTCATCGTCGGTGGTTAACAGACCCGCCTCCAGCGCCAGTTTTTCCGCGTGTGTTAGCACTTCATAGATGCCGCCACGTGCTTTAATGGAACCAGAGATCGCCAGGTGACTGTCTTTTTTTAACAGCATTTCACCGTCGATCGTTTGTCCATACTCTTTTTCCAGCCGTTTTTGCATGGCCGGAATAGCGACCACGTCAGATTCGATCATTCCGCCAGCGGCGGCGGTTTGCGGAAACGCTTTCGCCAGATACGGCGCAAAGCGCGCCAGACGGTCATGGGCGGCGTTTACGTCCTGCTCCGTCAGGCCGACATACGGTAGCCCTTGTGCAAGAGAGGTGGCGCCCGGGTTAAACCAGGTAGTTTCTTTGAGGGCGACCAGATCCTCGACCAAAGGATACCGGGCGATGAGCTTTTGTATGTTTTCCATAGTACGTCTCTTTACGATCAGATGATAAAGGAAAGCAGGAATGTGCCAGCCAGTGCAACGACCGATGCGATAAAAGTGGCCGTCGTATAGTATTTAAACGTTTCATTCAGCGTAGCGCCGCAATACTGCTTTACTAGCCAGAAAAGGGAATCGGTCACGATTGTGCAGCCAATGGCGCCGGAACCGATGGCAATAGCAATGATCTCCGGGCTGACGTCAGGATAGAGCGGCAGCATTGGCGCAACAATCGCGGTGGCGCCCATCATCGCCACCGTCGCAGAGCCGACCGCCGCGTGCAGAATCAGCGCTACCAGCCACGCCAGCAGAATCGGGTGCATATGCATATTTGAGAGGATCACCGCCAGCGTGTCCGCCAGCCCGCTACTTTTGAGAATGGCGTTGAACGCGCCGCCCGCGCCGATAATCAGCAGGATGTTCGCAATGGCGCCAAAGCCGTTTTCGGTGTGGGTAAGTAGCGCGCTCATACCCATATGCTGGCGCAGACCGAGTATGTAATACGCCACAAAGACAGCGATAAACATCGCGGTGATCGGATTACCGATAAACTCCAGCAGCGTATACAACGTGCCGTCTTTCGCCATATTCAGTTCAGCGACGGTTTTCACCAGCATCAGGCCAATCGGCAGCAGAACGGTAAACAGCGTTGCGCCCAGCGACGGCAGGGTGTTTTCGGCGCGCACTTCAAGATCCGCAAACTCTGTCGGTACGGGCTTAAACGGCAGACGATTACCCAGAAACTTTAAGAACAGCGGGCCGCCGACCAATGATGCCATCAGCCCGACCAGCAGACCGTAGACAATCACCGAGCCGATATCCGCCCCCAGTTTATTTGCGACAAACAGCGCAGCCGGATGCGGCGGTACCACGCAATGGACGGCCATCAGCGCGGTACACAGCGGAATGGCCAGCTTCAGCAGCGAGGTATGGGTTTTTTTAGCGATAGAAAACGCCAGTGGGATGAGCAACACGACGCCCACTTCCACGAACAACGTGATTCCGCAAATCAGCCCCACCAGTACCATGATCACGTCAGCAGAGAGCCAGCGGCAGCGCTGGAGCGTAAGCCCGATGCGTTCCGCCGCGCCGGAAACCTCCATCATTTTGCCGAGGATGGTGCCAAGACCGATAACGGCGGCCAGAAAACCGAGCGTACCGCCTATTCCGCTTTCTATCGCCGTGACCATCTCCAGCGGCCCCATGCCCATCATCGCGCCTACAAAGAAACTGGCGAGCAATAACGCCAGGAAGGGGTGGAATTTAAACTTCACGATGGTCAATACGATTAACACGATGCTTATCAGCAGCGTGCTCACTACCCAGATTTGAGTGTGCATATCTCACCTACCCTGTGATTAATCTGTTCTTATTGGACAGAAAAACAGCACACTCTGACAAACGATATAATTCGCCATTCACATGACACAAATTGAATCAAATGCGTGATTTCTATCTAATATTGTTTTTATTTTGCGATATGGTTCATTTTGCTTCATCTATGTGCGGATTTTTTCAGCGTGTTTTTTTACACTTCGAGAAATTAAAAGATGACTGAGGTTGCCATGGAACCCCTTCGCGATATCCGAAACCGCTTACTCAACGGTTGGCAGTTATCAAAACTCTATACTTTTGAAGTCGCAGCCAGACACCAGTCCTTTGCTCTGGCGGCAGATGAGCTGTCGTTAAGCCCCAGTGCGGTAAGCCATCGTATCAATCAACTGGAAGCCGAGTTGGGAATCCAGCTATTTGTCCGCTCTCACCGTAAAGTGGAGCTTACCCATGAAGGCAAACGGGTATTCTGGGCGCTGAAATCGTCGTTGGATACGTTGAATCAGGAAATCCTCGATATCAAAAATCAGGAACTGTCCGGCACGCTGACCGTATATTCACGCCCCTCTATCGCCCAGTGCTGGCTGGTGCCTGCGCTGGGGGACTTTACCCGTCGCTATCCGTCAATTTCTCTTACCATGCTGACCGGCAATGATAACGTTAACCTACAGCGTGCCGGAATTGACCTGGCTATCTATTTTGACGATGCGCCGTCGGCGCAGCTCACGCATCATTTTTTAATGGATGAGGCGATTCTGCCCGTCTGTAGCCCGGATTACGCCCATCGTTTTGCTTTGCAGGGCAACCTGAACCATCTGCGCCACTGCACGCTCTTACACGACAGACAGGCGTGGAGCAACGATTCGGGCACGGATGAATGGCATAGCTGGGCGCAGCATTTTGCGGTGAATTTGCCGGATTCATCCGGCATTGGTTTCGATCGTTCTGATTTAGCGGTGATTGCCGCGATGAACCACATTGGCGTGGCGATGGGGCGTAAACGGCTGGTGCAAAAGCGTCTCGACAGTGGTGAACTGATTGCACCTTTCGGTGAAATGAGGCTGAAATGCCATCAGCACTATTATGTCACCACTCTGCCTGGCAGACAGTGGCCGAAAATCGAGGCATTTATTCGCTGGTTGCAGGAACAGGTGTGAAGATTTATTACGCTTTGCCGCTACACCTGCCGGGAGAGAATATGCTAAATACGTGCTATCACCGTGGTAAAAATTTTTAGGGGGCGTCGTGTTTAAGCCGCTTATTGCCTCTCTCATGCTGACCAGCGCGGTCGTCTATGCGAAACCGATGCCATTGACGGCGGCGCGCTATGCGCAGCAGCTTGGCATTGGGATGGATGTTGACTGGGCGCGAACGGAACGGGGTATCCGCGAGTTTGATCCGCTGGTAGTGCGGGATTTTAAGGCAAAAGGGTTAACTCATGTCCGTATCCGTGTGGCAGGTGCGCCGACGGAAGCGCGCCTCATCCATTTGCGTAAGCTGGTAGAAGCCTGCGAATACTATGGCATCATTCCCATTATTGCCTATCAGGCGGATGCGTATAAAAACGATCCCAGCGCCAGCCATGAAAAGGAGCTGATCAACTGGTGGAGCGTGGTCGCGCGCTATTTTGGTCAGACATCCCCGCTTCTGGGGTTCGATCTCATTTATGAGCCTGCCGACAAACTCAATCATAATATGGCGTCGCTGAATCGCGTATATGACAAAACCATCCGCCTGATTCACGCTATTGACCCACAGCGTATGATTTTCGTTGCCCCCCGCATGCGTGCCGCGCCGGAGGATTTGCCCGTGCTTAAACTGCCGGCGCAAAGCCAGAACTATGTACTGGCGGAGTGGCATATCTTCCCGTGGGGACCACTGAAAAGCGGCGGTAAATATCCGTGGACGTCAGGCACGACGGCGGAAAAAGCGGCGATTCGGGCGCGGATTAACGCTGCGGTTCGCTGGCAGCATAAGACCGGCCATGCAAGCTGGGTGGGCGGATGGGCGCCGGGAGCGTCAATAAAAATTACGCCGGTCGCTTCACAGTTCGCGTTTGCCCGTTTTATGGCCTGCGAACTGAAAAAAGCGCATATTCCGTATGCGATAAACACGGACACTCAGTTTTACGACGGCGAAGAAGGGGCGTGGCGTCCGGCGCAGGAGCCGCTGCTCAATGCGATAATCACGCCGGAATGTGAAACGCCCGGCAAAAAGCCGGGCGAGGAGGACGTTAAACCGTCTGTCCCTGATGCGAGATCCGTGACGCCAGCGGCAGCCAGCACGCCAGGATCAGCAATCCCATAAGGGTCATCAACAATCCCAGGCTGCCCTGACCGGTTTGCGGCAGCATTGCCGAAAGCCACGCCAGTACGCCGGAACCAATATTTTGCAGCCCGCCGACCAGCGCGCCAGCGGTGCCTGCGAGGAACGGAAAAGGCTCCATTGCGCCGCTGGTGGCCAGTGGAAATAACATCCCGGCGCCGAAGAAAAACAGCGCAGCGGGGATGAGTAGCGTCCAGACGTTCATCACGCCAAACCAGCCGGGAATCCACATCATAAGGCCTGCCAGCAGACAGCAAATAACTGACTGCCACATCAGGGGTGAGAAGCGTTTATTCGGGCGTCCGGCAAACCAGGCGCCGAAGAACGCCGCCGGAATCGGCAGAATAAACAGAATGCTTACCGCCATACTGCTGAGACCTAATACTGCCCCCATCAGTACGCCGGAACAGGCTTCAAAGACCGCAATGCCAGCCAGCCCGCCGATCAGCATCAGCAGGTAACAGTTAAATGCGCCGTTGCCAAACAGTGTTTTATAGCTGGCGATGAGCCGTGTGCGCGGCGCGCCAGCGGGGCGGGTTTCCGGCATCCAGCGCGCCATGCTGAAGGTGACGCCAGCGCAAAGCACCAGCAGGAAAGCGTAACAAGCGCGCCAGCTCCACATGGTGTCCAGTAGACCGCCAATCAGTGGCGCTAACAGCGGGCTGACCAGAATCCCCATATTTAACAGGCTATTGGCGTGACGAAGTTGTGTTCCTTCATACAGATCGCGCGGGAGCGTTCTCGCCATTACTCCGCCAACGCCGGTTCCCATCCCTTGCATGGCGCTGGCGGCAATCAACACCGTCAAACTATGCGTGGTCATGGCGATCAGGGTCGCTACCATAAAAATAGACATGCCGACGAGAATTACCGGGCGACGCCCAACCCGGTCGGAAAGCGGGCCGTAAAACAGTTGCGAGACGCCGTAGGTCAGGAGATAAGCAGCCATTACGCTCTGGACGGCGCCTTCCCGGACGTTTAGCGCTTGTGCCATATCGGCGATGGCGGGAATATAAATGGTTTGCGCCATCTGCCCTACGGCCACCAGTAACACCAACATCAACAACAAATTGACGCTTCTCTGCCTTTTCATTTCGCTGATTACTTTTCAAAAAAAGAAAAAATAAGAATAACTTGCTGCGCATTCCCATAAATTCGAGAGGAATCTACCACACCAGAAAAAGAAGGCCAGACAGCAACCTGCAATGGCAGACGAAGGAACGGCAGGAAATGTAAACAAAAGCGGCAACAAATGTTGCCGAGAATGTGTTACGTCTGCGGCTGTTATTGGGCAATTATGACAGACGGAGTAAAATCGCCCCGAGGGCAATCCCGCCAGCCGCCACCAGACGTAGCCCGGCCACTTTCTCTTTAAGCAGCAGCCAGGCTATCAGCGCGCCGAATAAAATCGACGTCTCACGCAGCGCGGCGACCACCGCCAGCGGCGCCTGGGTCATGGCCCATAGCGCCAGCCCATAAGATCCCATAGTGCCAATCCCGCCAAAAATGCCTTTTTTCCACTGTTGCGCCAGATAACGCGACGCTTCCCGCCGCCGCGCAATCATCGCCCAGGTTAACAGGCAGGCGCCGTTGAGAAAAAATGACCATAGCGTATAGCCCAGCGCCGTTTCGGAGAGTCTTACGCCGGTCCCGTCCACCAGCGTATATCCGGCAATAAAACAGGCGTTAGTTAATGCCAGCACGACACCACGTTGAGAACTGGCGCGGCCATTACAGGCCATCCCAAGTATCGCCATACAGATCACTGCGATGCCGACCCAGGCCATCGACGACAGGCTGTCGCCAAGAAACAGAACGCTAATGAGCGCCACCAGCAGCGGCGCGGTGCCGCGCATAAGAGGATAGGTCTGGCTCATGTCCGAGACCTGATAGGTTTTCGCCACCAGGACGGTATACACCACCTGGAGCGCGGTAGAGGCCGCTAAAAAAGGGATACTGGCGTGAGCTGGCTGCGGCGAGAAGGGCAAAAGGATCAATGCCATGACCGCCGCGGAACCGCTGACGCCGATCGCGGCGTAGAGCTTATCGTTTCCCGCTTTGACAATGGCGTTCCAGCTGGCATGTAGCAGCGCGGCGAACAGCAAAATGCAGAAAACGGAAAGGGTCATAGCGTCAGGCGTCGTTGAGGATGTCATAAAAACGTAACATACCCGGGAAGCGAAAGACCAGCGGATAAGGTGAAAGGGGAGCGGTTGCCCGCTCCCCTTCGGTGCGGCTTGAATCTGAATTACTTAAGGTATTTCAGAACAGCATCAAGCAGTTGCAGTGCTGCAACAATGAGTTTCAGGATAAGAATGGTGATATCCACTACGCTCATACGCGTCTCCTGTGGTTAAGGAGCACTGCCAGCCGACGTACCTTTCCGCTGCCTGTTGCCAGCTGTTGCGCACGCGATCCCTTTTGCGAGGAATAGTGTGCGTGTTGACATAACACAGTGTGCTCACGAGGGGGTTAAGGCGCTGACGGCACCACCCGTTTCAGCCAGGACTTCGTTGCGCCGGTTTACGATGCGGCCCCCGCATAACACATTGTGTCAAAGACATTATAGTTAAGTACTGTATAAATTAACAGTAATTTATAGACAGAACGGAGCTTCTGATCCATACTCAAATTCATCAAAATTCGCGCCGAAATTGCGCGTTCTGCACAGAACGCGTATACTTCTGCTGTTGACATAACACAGTGTGCTTCGCGGCTACCACCCGCATTACGCTGTAAAACCTCGCTTCGGCGAGGTTTTTTGTTTTCAGGCATTTTGAAACGCGTGATCATTAATCCCGGCGATTACCTGAGGGCGCTACGCTTATCAGGCCTATGCTCAAAGTGTGTAAGTTCGTAGAAAAATGTGATCGCTGACGCATTTTTGTGCAGATGAAAATTTTTCCGTTGTCATGCTGAAAGCGCTGTGCTTGTATAAAACGTGTTAATAACAAACAGACAAGGCCCCTAATGAACCCTTCCATGCTGAACGCGACCCTACTAAAAACTGCGCCATCTCGCGCAGTGGTCGTCGTGCGTGTGGTGGTGGTCGTCGGCAATGCGCCGTAGGGTCCGGAACACACACGATTCCAAAACCCCGCCGGCGCAAACCGGGCGGGGTTTTTCGTTTAAGACACCTTCCCGGAACGTCGGCTCAGAATAAAAGGAATGGAGCATGGCAAGTTCGGGCACAACATCCACACCTCAGCGCTTTACGGGCGCGGAATTTATTGTTCATTTTCTGGAGCGCCAGGGGATTCGTATCGTCACCGGCATTCCCGGTGGTTCGATTCTCCCCGTTTACGACGCGTTAAGCCAAAGCACGCAAATCCGTCATATTCTGGCGCGCCACGAACAAGGCGCGGGGTTTATTGCGCAGGGGATGGCGCGAACGGAGGGTAAACCTGCCGTCTGCATGGCTTGTAGCGGGCCGGGCGCGACCAATCTGGTCACGGCCATTGCCGATGCGCGCCTGGATTCCATTCCGTTAATCTGCATTACCGGGCAGGTTCCGGCGTCCATGATCGGTACTGACGCGTTTCAGGAAGTGGATACCTACGGTATCTCTATCCCCATCACCAAGCACAACTATCTGGTCAGAAATATCAATGAGCTGCCTCAGGTGATGAGCGATGCTTTTCGTCTGGCGCAGTCGGGGCGTCCCGGCCCGGTGTGGATAGACGTTCCTAAAGATGTGCAGACGGCGACAATTGAGCTGGATGCGTTGCCGTCGCCGGCGGAAAAATCACCCCCGCCGGATTTTAGCGCGGAGAGTATCCGCGAGGCCGCCGCAATGATTAACGCGGCGAAGCGTCCGGTGCTGTATCTGGGCGGCGGCGTGATCAATGCGCCGACACGCGTGCGCGAACTGGCGGAAAAAGCGCAACTGTCGACGACAATGACCTTAATGGCGCTGGGAATGCTGCCTAAGGCGCATCCGCTGTCGTTAGGAATGCTGGGGATGCACGGCGCGCGCAGTACCAATTTTATTCTGCAAGAGGCCGACTTGCTGATTGTCCTGGGCGCGCGTTTTGATGACCGGGCGATTGGCAAAACGGAGCAGTTTTGTCCGAACGCCAAAATCATCCATGTGGATATCGATCGCGCAGAGTTAGGCAAAATTAAGCAGCCGCATGTGGCTATTCAGGCGGATGTCGATGATGTACTGGCACAGTTAATTCCTCATATCGAAGCACAGCCGCGGGAAGCATGGCATCAGTTGGTTGCGGACTTGCAGCAAGAATTCCCTTGCAGTATTCCCCAGGAAAATAACCCGCTTAGTCACTATGGGCTGATTAATGCGGTCGCCGCCTGTGTGGACGACAACGCGATTATTACCACTGACGTAGGTCAGCATCAGATGTGGACCGCGCAGGCTTATCCGCTCAACCGTCCGCGTCAGTGGCTGACTTCCGGCGGGCTGGGCACCATGGGGTTTGGTCTGCCCGCGGCGATTGGCGCGGCGCTGGCGAATCCGGGCAACAAGGTGCTGTGTTTTTCCGGTGACGGTAGTTTGATGATGAATATTCAGGAGATGGCTACCGCCAGCGAAAACCAGTTGGATGTGAAAATCATCCTGATGAATAACGACGCGCTGGGACTGGTACATCAGCAACAGAGTCTGTTCTATAAACAGGGCGTTTTTGCGGCAACCTATCCGGGAAGCATCAATTTTATGCAGATTGCCGCCGGGTTTGGTCTGGACATCTGTGATTTGAATAACGAAGCCGATCCGCAGGCGGCGTTGCAGGCTATCATCCGTCGTCCGGGACCGGCGTTGATCCACGTGCGTATTGATGCGGAAGAAAAAGTGTATCCGATGGTGCCGCCGGGCGCGGCAAATACAGAGATGGTGGGGGAATAAGCCATGCAGAAACAATCACATGAGAACGTTATTCTGGAGCTGACCGTTCGCAACCATCCTGGCGTGATGACCCACGTCTGCGGGCTGTTCGCCCGACGCGCTTTCAACGTTGAGGGCATTCTCTGTTTACCGATTCAGGGTAGCGATCAGAGCCGCATCTGGCTTCTGGTCAATGACGATCAGCGGCTTGAACAGATGATAAGCCAGATCGATAAACTGGAAGACGTGGCGAAGGTGGTACGAAACCAGTCCGATCCCACCATGTTCAATAAAATTGCTGTCTTTTTTGAGTAAGTTATTCACTTTCCGAATCAGGCGTGATGACTTTGACGGAACCATTCCGACAGTGAACGGCATAATCTGTCGGTAATGGGCGATCGCTAATCAGGACATCAAAAGCAGAAAGCGGACCAATGCTGGCAGGTGCGACCTCATCAAACAGGGCGTGACGCGCCAGCAAAATTTTACGCAGACCGCGCTCCATCGCTTTACGTTTGGCGGCAAGATCATCCGGGTTAAACCAGCTCACGCCAAAATGTTCATGTACGCCGCTGGCGGAAATAAACACTTTGCGCGGATTGAGCGAGTCCAGCACCGAAGGATTATTGGCATCATAAAAGGCATCGCTCTTGGCCCGATAAGTGCCGCCGCACAGAATCGCCGTGGCATTAGGCTTTTCATTAAGCGCGATAAATACCCGATGTGAGTAGCAAATCCCGGTAAAGGTAATATCATCCGGTATCATGCTGATGACTAATGGCATTTCTGGACCGTTATCAAAAAAAACCAGATCGTTTTCACGCACCAGACCGGCGGCCAGGATCGCAACGGGAAGGTCGTCCCGATGATGCGTCTTTTTCGCCGGCAGCGGCGTATTGGTTGAAGACGTAGGTTTATTTACCATGACGATATAGCCGCCGAGTAGCGTCAGCGGTAAAGGGTCATCATCCTGGCTGAGATCGCGGCGAATGGTCATCACCGAAACTTCCAGCATCCGCGCGGCGTCTTTCAGATGGATTCGATCAGTCTTTTTCAGTAACTCCATCAAGCGTCGGATACGTTCTTTTTGCTTGGTCTCCATTCACCCTCTCCGCAAATCATGTTGTTATGTTTCTTCAGTAACATTTATGTGTTTCTGAGAACATTACAGTGTGGCACTACTATACGTCTGGCTGTCAGGAAATAAAAGCGGGTTTATTCGCGTTTTTAAACAATAAATAGTTAATTTTCAGTGAATTGTAACAATAAAAATGATTTGGCACGCGTATGTTTTGCCTGGGGTTGTTCACGAAATAAACGGCAAAATGATCCTCTATTCGCGATCATAGTCACAAATGATACGGAAATAACATGATAATGTTATTTTAATATCATTGTCGTGTGACGATTTCTGAGAGGGAGTAAAATGGATATCGCGGTTATTGGCTCTAACATGGTGGACCTTATCACCTACACCAACCAGATGCCCAAAGAAGGGGAAACTCTGGAAGCGCCGGCGTTTAAAATCGGCTGCGGCGGAAAAGGGGCGAACCAGGCCGTGGCGGCCGCTAAGCTCAATTCAAAAGTATTGATGTTGACCAAAGTGGGCGACGATATTTTTGCCGACAACACCATTCGTAATCTCGAATCCTGGGGGATCAACACGACGTATGTAGAAAAAGTACCGTGTACCAGCAGTGGAGTAGCACCGATTTTCGTCAACGCCAACTCCAGCAACAGCATTTTGATCATCAAAGGCGCCAACAAGTTTCTCTCGCCGGAAGATATCGATCGCGCGGCGGAAGATTTAAAAAAATGCCAGCTTATTGTTCTGCAACTGGAAGTTCAGCTTGAAACGGTTTATCACGCCATAGAATTTGGCAAGAAACACGGGATTGAAGTGTTATTAAACCCTGCGCCAGCATTACGGGAATTAGATATGTCTTATGCCTGTAAATGCGATTTCTTTGTACCTAATGAAACTGAACTGGAAATATTAACGGGGATGCCGGTTGATTCCTGCGATCGTATTCGCGCGGCGGCGCGTTCACTGGTGGATAAAGGGCTGAACAATATTATTGTCACGATGGGCGAAAAAGGCGCGCTATGGATGACGCGTGACCAGGAAGTACACGTTCCGGCGTTTAACGTCAATGCTGTTGATACCAGCGGCGCGGGCGATGCCTTTATCGGCTGTTTCGCGCATTACTATGTCCAGAGCGGGGATGTGGAAGCCGCCATGAAAAAAGCCGTCCTCTTTGCCGCTTTCAGCGTCACCGGGAAAGGCACCCAATCCTCTTATCCAAGCATTGAGCAATTTAATGAGTATCTTTTGTTGAACGAATAACAATCACCCTGCACTGTTAAAGGTAGCACTATGAACGATAAAAACATCGTTCAGATGCCCGATGGGTATCTGAATAAGACACCTCTGTTCCAGTTTATTTTGTTATCCTGTTTATTCCCATTATGGGGATGCGCAGCCGCGTTAAATGATATTCTGATTACGCAATTTAAAAGTGTATTTTCGCTGAGCAACTTTGCTTCGGCATTAGTACAAAGCGCCTTTTATGGCGGTTATTTTTTAATTGCTATTCCGGCCTCGCTGGTCATTAAAAAAACCAGTTATAAAGTGGCGATACTTATCGGCCTGACGCTGTACATTGTCGGCTGTACGCTCTTTTTCCCGGCGTCGCACATGGCGACTTACACCATGTTCCTCGCGGCGATTTTCGCCATTGCGATTGGCCTGAGTTTCCTGGAAACGGCGGCGAATACCTACAGTTCTATGATCGGGCCAAAAGCCTACGCAACGCTGCGGCTGAATATCAGCCAGACCTTTTATCCGATCGGCGCGGCGGCAGGAATTTTATTGGGTAAATATCTGGTCTTTTCCGAAGGGGAAAGCCTGGAAAAACAGATGGCGGGCATGAATGCCGAGCAAGTCCACAACTTCAAGGTGCTGATGCTGGAAAACACTCTGGAACCCTATAAGTACATGATTATGGTTCTGGTGGTGGTGATGGTACTGTTCCTGCTGACGCGTTTCCCGACCTGTAAAGTCGCGCAAACCGCGAGTCATAAACGCCCCTCGGCGCTGGATACGCTACGCTATCTCGCCAGCAACGCCCGTTTCCGTCGCGGTATTGTGGCGCAGTTCCTGTATGTGGGAATGCAGGTGGCGGTATGGTCGTTCACTATCCGTCTGGCGCTGGAGTTAGGCGATATCAATGAGCGCGATGCTTCTACCTTTATGGTCTACAGCTTCGCCTGCTTCTTTATCGGCAAGTTTATCGCCAACATTCTGATGACGCGCTTTAACCCGGAAAAAGTCCTGATTCTTTACTCTGTTATCGGCGCGCTGTTCCTGGCCTACGTGGCGCTGGCGCCAAGCTTTAGCGCGGTATACGTGGCGGTGTTGGTCAGCGTCCTGTTTGGCCCCTGCTGGGCGACCATTTATGCCGGAACGCTCGATACCGTCGATAACGAACATACCGAAATGGCGGGGGCAGTCATCGTGATGGCGATTGTCGGCGCGGCGGTGGTTCCCGCGATTCAGGGCTACGTGGCGGACATGTTCCACTCGCTACAGCTCTCATTCCTGGTTTCCATGCTGTGCTTTGTTTACGTTGGCGTTTACTTCTGGCGCGAAAGCAAAGTGCGCGGCAACCTAGCTGAAGTCGCAGCGTCCTGAGGAGATCAACCATGACAACACGTATTACATTATGGCGGGAGCTTTTTAGCGAGCAGCCGCGTATCTTGCTGGAAAATGACGATTTTACAGTTACGGCATTTCGTTACGCCAGCGGCGTGGAAGGACTGAAAATACAAAACAGCCGCGGTCATCTGGTGATTCTACCCTGGATGGGGCAGATGATTTGGGACGCACAGCTTGATGGTCATGACCTGACTATGCGCAACATGTTCCGCCAGCCGAAACCGGCTGCGGAGGTGGTGGCGACGTATGGTTGCTTTGCTTTCCATTCCGGACTATTGGCCAACGGCTGTCCGTCGCCGGAAGATACACATTCGCTGCACGGCGAGATGCCCTGTGCTGCCATGGACGACGCCTGGCTGGAGTTAGAGGACGACAGTCTGCGCGTGACCGGTCGCTACGAGTATGTGATGGGGTTCGGTCATCATTATCAGGCGCAACCTGCGGTGGTAATGCGTAAAGCAAGCGCGCTGTTTGATATTCAGATGACAGTGACTAACCTGGCTTCAGTCGCCATGCCGCTACAGTACATGTGCCACATGAACTATGCCTATGTGCCGAACGCCACGTTCCGTCAGAATATCCCGGATACCGCGCTGAAGCTACGCGAGTCGGTGCCGGCGCATGTCAAACCCACGGCGCAGTGGCTGGCGTTTAATCAACAACTTTTGCAGGGTGAAGCCTCGCTGGCAACGCTCAACGAGCCTGGCTTTTACGACCCGGAAATCGTGTTCTTTGCCGATGAACTGGACAGGTACACGGATACCCCGGAATTCAGTATGATCGCCCCGGATGGCACCACGTTCGTGACACGTTTCGCCAGCGCGGAGCTGAATTACGTGACCCGTTGGATTCTTTATAACGGCGATCAGCAGGTTGCCGCCTTTGCCCTGCCCGCGACCTGTCGACCTGAAGGTTTTCTCGCGGCGCAGCGAAATGGAACCTTGCTTCAACTGGAACCGCAGCAAACCCGGACATTTACCGTCACAACAGGCATTGTCTGACCGCTCAAGGCTTGAACAGCCGCGCGCTTATCGTTAAGGTAAGCGCGTTTTTTTTACCCATCAGGACAGAACCCATGATCACCGTTGCCCTTATCGACGACCACCTTATCGTCCGCTCCGGCTTTGCACAGCTACTGGGGATGGAACCTGATTTGCAGGTGGTCGCCGAGTTTGGTTCCGGGCGCGAAGCGTTGGCAGGCTTACCGGGGCGCGGCGTACAGGTGTGTATCTGCGATATCTCGATGCCGGATATTTCCGGACTGGAGTTGCTAAGCCAACTGCCAAAAGGGATGGCGACGATCATGCTCTCGGTTCACGACAGCCCGGCGCTGGTGGAACAGGCGTTGAACGCCGGCGCGCGCGGTTTTCTCTCTAAACGCTGTAGTCCGGATGAGCTGATCGCCGCCGTGCATACGGTGGCGACGGGCGGCTGCTATTTGACCCCCGATATTGCCGTGAAACTGGCGGCAGGTCGGCAAGATCCGCTGACCAAACGCGAGCGTCAGGTGGCGGAAAAGCTCGCCCAGGGTATGGCGGTAAAAGAGATTGCCGCCGAGCTGGGACTGTCGCCAAAAACGGTGCATGTTCACCGCGCGAATCTGCTGGAAAAATTAGGCGTCAGCAACGATGTTGAACTGGCGCATCGCATGTTTGACGGTTGGTAATGAACACCTTTTTTTCCCGTTTAATCACCGTTGTTGCCTGCTTTTTTATCTTCTCCGCCGCGTGGTTCTGCCTGTGGAGCATCAGCCTGCATCTGGTAGAACGCCCGGAGCTGGCGGCGCTACTCTTTCCCTTCGGCCTGCGCCTGGGACTTATGCTGCAATGCCCGCGCGGCTACTGGCCAGTATTGCTGGGCGCGGAGTGGCTGCTGGTGTACTGGTTGGCGCAGGAAGTCGCGCTGGTCCATCTGCCGCTTTTGATGCTCGGTAGTTTGTTGACGCTACTGCCCGTGGCGCTGACCTCGCGTTACCGCCATCAGCGCGACTGGCGCACGTTATTGCTTCAGGGCGCTGCCCTCACCGCCGCGGCGCTACTGCAATCCCTGCCCTGGCTGGGGCAGGGGGAAGCGGCATGGAACGCGCTACTGCTGACCCTCACCGGCGGTCTGACGCTGGCCCCCATCTGCCTGGTCTTCTGGCACTATCTTACCAGTACCACCTGGCTACCGCTGGGACCGTCGCTGGTGTCGCAGCCGGTAAACTGGCGCGGGCGGCATCTGATCTGGTATCTGCTGCTGTTTATCATCAGCTTGTGGCTGCAACTGGGTTTACCTGCTGAGCTTTCGCGCTTCACGCCGTTCTGCCTGGCGTTGCCGATTATCGCACTCGCCTGGCATTATGGCTGGCAGGGCGCGCTCATTGCCACACTGATGAACGCTATCGCGCTGATCGCCAGCCAGACCTGGCACGATCATCCCGTCGATTTATTACTTTCGCTGTTGGCGCAAAGCCTGACCGGGCTAATGCTTGGCGCGGGCATTCAGCGCCTACGCGAGCTGAACCAGTCGTTGCAAAAGGAGCTGGCGCGCAACCATCGGCTGGCGGAGCGTCTGCTGGAGACCGAAGAGAGCGTGCGGCGCGATGTTGCACGTGAGCTGCACGATGACATCGGGCAGACCATCACCGCGATTCGTACCCAGGCGGGCATTGTACAACGGCTGGCGGCGGATAACGGCGGCGTGAAGCAGAGCGGGCAACTTATCGAGCAGCTTTCGCTGGGCGTGTATGACGCCGTGCGTCGCCTGCTGGGGCGCTTGCGCCCGCGCCAGTTAGACGACTTAACGCTGGCGCAGGCCATCCGCTCGCTGTTGCGCGAAATGGAACTGGAAAGCCACGGTATTGTCAGCCACCTCGACTGGCGAATTGACGAAACGGCGCTGAGCGAAAGTCAGCGCGTGACGCTGTTTCGCGTCTGTCAGGAAGGGCTGAATAACATCGTAAAACATGCCAATGCCAGCGCGGTGACGTTACAGGGCTGGCAACAGGATGAGCGGCTGATGCTGGTGATTGAGGATGACGGCAGCGGCCTGCCACCGGGCTCTCACCAGCAGGGCTTCGGCCTGACCGGAATGCGCGAACGCGTGTCGGCGCTCGGCGGGACGCTAACCATCTCTTGTACCCACGGTACGCGGATGAGCGTCTCGTTGCCCCAGCGTTACGTTTAAGGAAGGATAATGTTTTCGTTTTTAAAAGCTCCGGCCAACGCGCCGCTCATCACCGATAAGCACGAGGTTGACGCCCGCTACCGCTACTGGCGGCGGCACATCCTGATCACCATTTGGTTGGGTTACGCGCTGTTCTATTTCACCCGTAAAAGCTTTAGCGCCGCCGCGCCGGAAATCCTTGCCAGCGGCATTCTGACCCGCAGCGATATCGGCCTGCTGGCGACGCTGTTTTACATCACCTACGGGGTGTCGAAATTTGTTTCCGGCATCGTTAGCGATCGCTCTAACGCCCGCTATTTTATGGGCATTGGGCTGATTGCGACCGGCGTAGTGAATATTCTGTTCGGCTTCTCGACCTCGCTGTGGGCCTTTGCTCTGCTATGGGCGTTGAACGCCTTTTTCCAGGGGGTTGGATCGCCGGTTTGTGCCCGTTTGCTGACCGCCTGGTACTCGCGCACCGAGCGCGGCGGCTGGTGGGCGTTATGGAACACCGCGCACAATGTCGGCGGGGCGCTGATCCCTCTCGTCATGGCCGCTGTCGCCCTGCATTATGGCTGGCGCGCCGGGATGATGGTGGCCGGATTGCTTGCCATCGGGGTGGGCATGGTACTTTGCTGGCGGCTGCGCGACCGTCCGCAGGCGATTGGTTTACCGCCGGTAGGCGACTGGCGGCACGATGCGCTGGAGGTCGCCCAACAGCAAGAGGGTGCGGGGCTGAGCCGCAAAGAAATCCTCGCTAAATATGTGCTGTTGAATCCCTATATCTGGCTGCTTTCGCTGTGTTATGTCTTAGTGTACGTGGTACGCGCGGCGATTAACGACTGGGGCAACCTGTATATGTCCGAGACGCTGGGCGTGGATTTGGTGACGGCCAACACGGCAGTATCGATGTTTGAGTTGGGCGGATTTATCGGCGCGCTGGTGGCGGGCTGGGGCTCGGACAAACTCTTCAACGGCAACCGCGGACCGATGAATTTAATCTTTGCCGCCGGGATTTTGCTCTCCGTGGGTTCGCTGTGGCTGATGCCGTTCGCCAGCTACGTAATGCAGGCGGCCTGTTTCTTCACCACCGGTTTCTTTGTCTTCGGCCCGCAGATGCTCATTGGCATGGCGGCGGCGGAGTGCTCGCATAAAGAGGCGGCGGGCGCGGCCACCGGCTTTGTCGGCCTGTTCGCCTATCTCGGCGCGTCACTTTCCGGCTGGCCGTTAGCGAAAGTGCTGGAGATCTGGCACTGGACCGGTTTTTTCGCGGTCATTGCCATCGCGGCAGGAATCTCTGCGCTATTGCTGCTGCCATTTTTGAACGCCCAGGCCCCACGCGAGACCAGCGAAGCGTGATGCACCTCACCTTTTTGCGCTAAATGGGGCAAAACTAAGAAATTTTCCCGGTTTTGCCTGGACGCTGTCGCAGGCCACTTTTCCTGTGGATTTTTACAATGCCTGCCATTCGCAGGTATAAAAATTAGCTCAGGAGTAATCCATGCTGGCCTTCTTAAACCAGGTGCGCAAGCCGACCCTGGATCTGCCGCTCGATGTGCGGCGTAAAATGTGGTTCAAGCCGTTCATGCAGTCCTATCTGGTGGTTTTTATCGGCTACCTGACCATGTACCTGATCCGCAAAAACTTTAACATCGCGCAGAACGACATGATCTCTACCTACGGGTTGAGCATGACTGAGCTGGGGATGATTGGCCTGGGCTTCTCGATTACCTACGGCGTGGGGAAAACGCTGGTTTCCTACTACGCTGACGGTAAAAATACCAAGCAGTTTCTACCGTTTATGTTGATCCTCTCCGCTATCTGTATGCTCGGTTTCAGCGCCAGCATGGGCGCGGGGTCAACCAGTCTGTTTCTGATGATCGCTTTCTATGCCCTGAGCGGTTTCTTCCAGAGTACCGGCGGATCGTGCAGCTACTCGACCATCACCCAATGGACTCCGCGTCGTAAACGCGGCACTTTTCTCGGCTTCTGGAATATCTCCCACAACCTCGGTGGCGCGGGTGCGGCAGGCGTGGCGCTGTTCGGCGCCAACTACCTGTTCGACGGTCACGTCATCGGCATGTTTATCTTCCCGTCGATTATCGCGCTGATTGTTGGCTTTATCGGTCTGCGTTTTGGCAGCGACTCCCCGGAATCTTACGGTTTGGGTAAAGCTGAAGAACTGTTCGGCGAAGAGATCAGTGAAGAGGATAAAGAGACCGAAGAAAACGAAATGACCAAGTGGCAGATCTTTGTTGAATACGTGTTGAAAAACAAAGTGATCTGGCTGCTGTGCTTCTCCAACATCTTCCTGTATGTGGTGCGTATTGGTATCGACCAGTGGTCAACCGTCTACGCTTTCCAGGAACTGAAACTTTCTAAAGAGGTGGCGATTCAGGGCTTTACCTTGTTTGAGGTGGGCGCGCTGGTCGGCACGTTGCTGTGGGGCTGGCTCTCTGACCTGGCGAACGGCCGCCGCGCGCTGGTAGCTTGTGTGGCGCTGGCATTGATCATCGCCACCCTCGGCGTCTACCAGCACGCCAGCAACCAGTACATCTATCTGGCCTCGCTGTTCGCGCTCGGTTTCCTGGTGTTTGGGCCGCAGCTATTAATTGGCGTGGCGGCAGTCGGTTTCGTACCGAAAAAAGCTATTGGCGCTGCAGACGGTATTAAGGGAACCTTCGCTTATCTTATCGGCGATAGCTTTGCCAAGCTGGGTCTGGGCATGATTGCCGACGGCACGCCAGTTTTTGGTCTGACCGGCTGGGCGGGTACCTTCGCCGCGCTGGACGCCGCTGCGATCGGCTGTATCTGCCTGATGGCGATGGTCGCCGTGATGGAAGAGCGAAAAATCCGCCGTGAGAAAAAAATTCAGCAAGTCAATATCGCTTAAATGTGTGCATTTGGTAACGTTTTGCCCGGTTTAACACCGGGCTTTTTTATGCCTTGCGTTCGTCAGACAGGACATCCGGTATCTCGCGTAAATGAAGACTGGCGTTAATAAATTACATTCTGACAGGCCAGAACGTCGACAGCTATAAATTTACCGCTATGATGGGCATCCTGTTTGGTGACGGATGTGCGCATGATTTGGTTGATTCTGGCCACGTTTGTGGTGGTGTTTATTGTGGGGTTTCGGGTGCTGACATCGGATACCCGCCGGGCGATTCGCCGCCTGAGCGAACGCCTGAATATTGATGTAGTGCCGATAGAATCGATGATTGATCAGATGGGTAAAACGGCGGGCGGTGAATTTTTACAGTATCTGCATCGCCCTGATGAGTCGCATCTGCAAAATGCCGCTCAGGTGTTACTGATCTGGCAAATCGTGATTGTCGATGGCGGCGATCAGAATTTGCAGCGGTGGCATCGGTTGCTGCAAAAAGCGCGTTTAGCTGCGCCGATCACCGATACACAGGTACGGCTGGCGCTGGGCTTTTTGCGCGAAATGGAACCCAATATGCAGGAGATCAACGCGTTTCAACTGCGCTATAACGCCTTTTTTCAGCCAGAAGAGGGTGTCCACTGGCTGCATTGATAGCACGATGGGTGATAAGGAGCAGGCGAAAGCCGTCATTGGTAAATAGTTGCTAAACGTTAATCAGATCACATTTTGTAATGTTACACTGCGTGGCTTTTCCGCAATAAAACACGCAGGTAATAACAATGAATGAAAATCTCACAGAAACAACCCGCGCAGATGAGGTTGCCAGGCCTAACTGGTCAGCCGTTTTTGCCGTGGCGTTTTGTGTCGCCTGCCTGATTACCGTTGAGTTTTTGCCCGTTAGTCTGTTGACGCCGATGGCGCAGGATCTGGGGATTTCCGAGGGGGTCGCCGGTCAGTCAGTCACCGTTACGGCGTTTGTCGCGATGTTTTCCAGCCTGTTTATTACCCAGATTATTCAGGCGACCGACAGACGTTATATCGTTATTCTGTTCGCCGTTTTGCTGACTGCTTCTTGTTTAATGGTTTCCTTTGCTAACAGCTTTACGCTGCTATTGCTGGGCCGCGCTTGTCTTGGGCTGGCACTGGGCGGATTCTGGGCGATGTCGGCGTCGCTGACCATGCGACTGGTTCCCGCGCGTACCGTGCCGAAAGCGCTGTCGGTAATTTTTGGCGCGGTCTCCATCGCATTAGTGATCGCCGCGCCGCTGGGCAGTTTTTTGGGCGGTATTATTGGCTGGCGTAATGTCTTTAACGCCGCTGCGATGATGGGCGTACTGTGCGTCATCTGGGTGGTGAAATCACTGCCGTCGCTGCCGGGCGAACCTTCCCACCAAAAACAGAATATGTTTAGCCTGTTGCAACGCCCTGGCGTGATGGCCGGGATGATCGCCATCTTTATGTCTTTTGCCGGGCAGTTCGCTTTCTTTACCTATATTCGCCCGGTCTATATGAATCTGGCGGGCTTTGACGTTGATGGTCTGACTCTGGTGTTGCTAAGTTTTGGCATTGCCAGCTTCGTTGGCACTTCTTTCTCATCTTACGTCCTGAAACGTTCGGTAAAACTGGCGCTGGCCGGTGCGCCGCTGGTACTGGCGCTGAGCGCGCTGACGCTCATCGTGTGGGGAAGCGACAAAACCGTGGCGGCGGTAATAGCGATTATCTGGGGACTGGCGTTTGCGCTGGTGCCGGTGGGTTGGTCAACGTGGATCACTCGTTCCCTTGCCGATCAGGCGGAAAAAGCCGGTTCCGTCCAGGTCGCGGTGATTCAACTGGCGAATACCTGTGGCGCGGCGGTGGGCGGTTATGCGCTCGACAATTTCGGGCTGCTTTCGCCGCTGGCGCTTTCCGGCAGCCTGATGCTGTTGACGGCGTTAGTCGTGGCGGCGAAAGTCCGTATTACGCCAATGAGTTGATATTGCTGCCATTTTTAGGCCGGATACGACGTTAGTCGTTATCCGGCAATAATAAACGCTTAATCAAAACCGTTATGCTCTGCGGTGGCGGCAAACCATTCTCCGCTTTTTTTCACCGTGCGCGTTTGGGTGGCTAAATCCAGTTGTACAAAACCATAGCGATTTTTATAGCCGTTCAGCCATGACCAATTATCGATAAAGGTCCACATGTGGTAGCCAAGACAGTGACAGCCCTCGCTAATGCCTTTATGCAGCCATTTAAGATGCTCAGAGATAAAGTCAATTCGGTAATCATCGTGAATCTGTCCCGCTTGCACAAAACGTTGCTCGTTCTCAACGCCCATCCCGTTTTCGGAGATAAAACAGCGCGGATTGTCGTAATTATCCCGCAGGTTGGTGATGATGTCGTAAATTCCCGGCGCGTAAATTTCCCAGCCGCGATAAGGGTTCATCTTGCGCCCCGGCATGTCGTAATAGTCAAATAACCACTCCGGCATAAACGGCGCTTGCGGATTCACCGCTGTATCACGGCATTTCACGCGGCGCGGCTGATAATAGTTAATCCCCAGCAAATCGATTTTGCCGTCGGCAATAAGCTGACGGTCGCCTGGCTGACAGGCGGGCAGTTGGTCATAGATTTTCAGCAGCGCCACCAGTTCCGCCGGGTATTCTCCCCTTAATACCGGGTCAAGAAAACTGCGGTTAAATAACAGATCCGCATGATGCGCGGCTTGCACATCGGCGGGATGCTGCGAGCGCGGGTAGGACGGCGTCAGATTCAGCACCACGCCGATTTCACCGTCGTAGCGCCCGGCGCGCCAGGCGCGCACGGCGGTCGAGTGCGCCAGCACGGTATGGTACGCCACGGTGGCCGCACGTTTAAAATCCACCACATTGGGATAGTGGAAGTCGTACAAATAGCCGCCTTCCACCGGCACAATCGGCTCGTTAAAGGTAAACCAGTGCTTCACGCGGTCGCCAAACAAGGTAAAACACGTTTGCGCGTACCGACCAAACGCCTCTACGACGTCGCGATTTTCCCAGCCGCCTTTCTCCTGCATGACCATCGGCATATCAAAATGGAACAGCGTAATAAACGGCGTGATGCCCTGCGCCAGTAGCTCGTCGATGACGTTATTGTAGAAGCTCACCGCTTGTGGATTCACCTCGCCTACGCCGTCTGGAATGAGACGTGCCCAGCTTAGCGAGGTGCGAAAACTGTTGTGTTTTAACTGCTTCAGTAGCGCGATATCGTGCTTCCAGCGGCGATAGAACGTTGAGGTTTCCGCCGGACCGACGCCCTGGTGAAAACGGCCAGGCTGGCGCTCGAACCACACATCCCACGTGGTCTGGCTTTTACCGCCATTCAGACTATCCCCTTCGGTTTGCAACGCTGAGCAGGCGCTGCCCCACCAGAAGTTATCGGGAAAACGGTATCGCATTGTCGTGCTCCTTGCTCGCATAAATTCGCTCCAGAATACGCGGTTTCCGTAAACAGAAACCGGTTACAGTACGCATTTTCGCGACCAAAAACGGAAGTGGTGTGCTACATCTCCGGGCATTCCACCTTACCGAGAGCCTGCCAGTAGTTATGCTGATTGTTGCGCTCTATCGCGGTCATCGCCTCCCGAATATGCTGCTGGTTCCCCTCTCCCGCCATGATTTTGTTCTCCCAGGCTTCATCAGTTAACGCGCCTTTCGGCGTACACATTTTGCGCAAGTCCTTTAAAATCGTGGTTTTTTCATGCGTCGTCTGAAGCGAGCTAAACGGAGAATCGGCATACGTGATGCCCGGTAGCGCGACAAGCGCGGCAATAAGCAGAAGCGTTTTTCGTTTCATAAACGGTATCCTTATCGGTTTGCACCTTCTCAAGAGTAAGTGTAGACCGCGTGGCGTTCACTCGTCGGGGCGTGCGATCCGCTGGTGCTGAACTCAGACAAAAGTGGGAAAGCGGTTTCTCGCTGCGCCTTCACTTTCTTGCATAGCAGAATAGGGTATGTTCTGAACACTCTTTGATTTCGTAAGCGGTAGTGTAATGAGACGTATTGAGATCGTACTGGGAGAGCTGGAACGGCTAACGCGCGGGCTATGTCTTGCCGATCTGGCGCAGGAGACGGCGTTTACGGCGGAGGCGATAGGTTTCAATCTTGGGCTGGCGCGTAACTCCGTCAGCAAAGATCTCAATCAGTTATGGAATGACGGCCTGGCAATCAAAAGCCATGGTCGCCCGGTCTATTTTATGCATCGCCAGGCACTGGAAACGTTGCTGGGACGTCAGCTAGAAGAGTCTGAACGTGAGGTGCGGTCGGTGGCGGATGTGCTGCCGCATGAAGAGCATTACGTGCCCGACGATCCGTTTACCAGCCTGATTGGTTACGATCGCAGCCTGCGCGATGCGGTAGAAAAAGGCCGTGCGGCGGTGCTCTATCCGCACGGTTTACACGTTCTGCTTACCGGGCCGTCCGGCGCCGGTAAAACCTTTTTTGTGGAGCTGATGCACCGTTTCGCCTGTGAACAGGCGAGCGGCGCTATCCCGCCGCTGGTCCACTTTAACTGCACGGAATACGCCCATAACCCGGAACTGTTCTCCTCGCATCTGTTTGGTCATCGACAGGGGGCGTTTACTGGTGCAAATGAACATAAAACAGGCCTCGTGGAGCAGGCGGACGGCGGTTATCTGCTGCTGGATGAGGTGCACCGTCTGTCTTATGAAGGGCAGGAAAAGCTGTTCTCTATTCTGGATAAAGGCGAGTATCGTCCGCTTGGCGTAAGCAGCCAGCCGCGATCAATTTCGGTACGCCTGATTTGTGCCACTACTGAGCCGATCGGGTCGGTGCTGTTACGTACTTTCCAGCGGCGTATTCAGGCGTGTATTGATTTGCCGGGCATTCGCCAGCGCTCCGTTGAAGAACAGATCGAACTGATCGTGGGATTCTTACAGCGGGAAAGTCGCAAAATAGAACGCACGGTCAGCATTGATAAACCGTTGTTGCTCTGGTTGCTGAATAAACCCCTGGAAGGCAATATCGGTCAGCTTAAAAGTGATATTCAGTTTCTTTGCTCTCAGGCGTGGGCAGCGGGAATGACCGAGTATAACGACACGCTACAACTGGACAAACGGTTGGCGGAGATGTCGGTTAACCCGACGCCGGAACAGCGTTTATTGGTGGATACCCTATTTGACGGTAAAGCGTGGCTAAATATAGACGCGCGCACGCTGCCCGCATTGAAGACGTCGCTGGCGACCGGGGCGGAAATTGAAGAGAGCGACCTCTTTTACAGCTTCCTGACGCGCGAATATGTTAATTTGCGCAACAGTAACGTCCCCCCGGCGGAGACGCTGGCGATCCTGAAAAATAAACTCAGCTCTATTTTTGAATACGGTCTCTACATCCGCGACAGCGTGGCGCATCCGCCGCGCTATGGCGACCAGATTGAAGAGCGCGTGACGCTGCTGATTGGCTGCGTAGAGCAGGTGTTGGACTTTTCGCTGCCGGAAAATCTGGTTAACCCACTGCGTAAACACTTCCTGGCGCTGATAGGCTACGTGCAGCGCGGATATGGTTATCTACAGCGGCGCGAAAGCCTTTAATGCGCCAACCTCCGGCTTTATCACCGGTAAGAAAACGTGGATTGCCGCCTGCAAAGCGCAGTACCAGGGGATTGCCAGGGCGATGAAAATCGGCAAGGAAAACATGGTCGGGCTGGTGTATGCGCTGGAGAATTACCACCAGGGCAAGACGATCGTGACTGCAACACAGTTACAGCCGGTCGCAGAAGCGATTTCCGCCATCCATGGGCTTTATGCCGATATCGAACAGGATGAGGCCGGGCGTGCAATCTGGCGTATTCGTGTGCGGGTGAACGCGCCAGAATTGGGGCTGAACGCGCAGGACGTCGAAGCGCAGTTGCGCGGCGGCGAGATAGCGATTTACGCCCGCAAATATCAGCTTCATCAGGGGGTTCTTAGCCTCGATCCACGCACGGTAGCCGAAGGGGAAATGGCATTGATTGTGGCGCGACTCAGGGAGATTGCAGAACATGCAGCAGATTAATTTTTATCGTCAGCGGGTAGCGATTAACGTGCTGGCAAAGGATATCGCCAACGCGAAGGCTATCTATGAAGCCGCCGAAGGCCATGCGGTCATTGGCGTACTTTCCGCGCAGTTCGCTACGGTAGAAGAGGGCGTGCCGGAGGTGAAACGCTGGATGGCGGAGGTGCCGTCTATCTCGGTGGGACTGGGCACTGGCGGCGACAGGCGGCGAGCAAACACATATTAACGCGTTGGTTAGCCCGACGGGAACGCCTGGAGAGGTGTTGATTTCTACCGGCGTCAGCAGCAGCCAGGGAACGCCAGCCCGCGTTTCCTGTGATGCGGCGGTACGCATGATGCAGGATATGGGCGCACATGCGGCGAAGTTTTTCCCGATGGGCGGCGAAAAGTCGTTACCGGAATTATATGCGCTGGCGACAACCGCCGCCCGCCACGGCATGATGCTCATCGAGCCGACCGGCGGTATCTCACTGGATAATTTCAGTATTATCCTACAAACCTGCCTGGAAGCAGGCGTGCCGCGCATTATGCCGCATGTTTACAGCTCGATTATCGATCCGCAAACCGGCAATACGCGCCCCGAAGACATCATTCGGTTGATGGAGATAGTCAAAGCGCTGGTGTGAGGTTTATCGCCGAAGAGCGCTGCGTTTACCAGGTCTACAGATAGCGTGTATTTGTAGGCCCAGTCAGCGTTACGCTACCGGGTGATAATGCGTAGCAGGCTGGGCAAAAATGTACGTATTGCAGCCGTCAGTTATTCCCTTTCGAGCCTCCTCGCAGGGTTAAATTCTCCTGAATGCTGTCTGTATTTTTGGCGAGTACAGTTGCGTCATCTTATTCCTCAGGTGACGGATCGCCATGAAAAAAAGCCCCACGTCCACGCCTCATGATGCGGTATTCAAAACGTTTTTACGCCATCCGGATACCGCGCGGGATTTTCTCAATATTCATCTTCCCCATTCGCTAAGAATACGTTGCGATCTGACGACGTTGAAACTGGCGCCGGACAGTTTTATCGAGAAAAATTTACGCGCGTTTTATTCCGACGTCCTTTGGTCGCTAAAAACGTGTGAAGGCGACGGTTATATCTATGTCGTTATAGAGCATCAGAGTACGCCGGACGCGCATATGGCGTTCCGGTTAATGCGTTACGCGACTGCCGCGATGCAGCGCCATCTGGATGCTGGCCATAAAACGTTACCGCTGGTGATTCCCATGCTGTTTTACCATGGCGCGAAAAGCCCGTATCCCTTTTCGCTTTGCTGGCTGGATGAGTTTGACGATCCTGCACTGGCGCGTCAGCTTTATGCTACGGCATTTCCACTGGTAGACATTACGGTGGTGCCGGATAACGAGATTATGCAGCATCGACGTATCGCGATGCTGGAGCTGGTACAAAAGCATATACGTCAGCGCGACCTGATGGGATTGGTCGAGTGCTTAGCGGTACTTCTGATTACGGGAAACGCTAATGACAGTCAGCTAAAAGAGCTGTTTAATTATTTGCTAATACAGCATGGCAGTTCGCCTCGTTTTGGCAAGTTTATCCGCGAGGTGGCGCGTCATGTTCCCCAACACAAGGAGAGATTAATGACGATCGTAGACAGAATACGAGAATCGGGGCGCAGAAAAGGTAAGCGTGAAGGCGTGCAACAAGGCATACAGCAAGGTATACATCAAGGTATACATCAAGGTAAGCAGGAGGAGGCCTTGCGTATTGCTCATACGATGCTGGAACAGGGGATCGATCGGGAGATGGTGCTGATGATTACCGGGCTTTCTGACGAAGAGATTAAGGCAAAGCGCCATTAAACTTGCCCGGTAATCGTGCTTATCAACGGCGTTAAGCGGCCCGCACGCGTCGACGGGAATCGAGGGAGATCAGGATCACTGACGAGAGAATCAGCAGCGTGCCCAGCCAGTCCGGCAAGGTAAAACTAATCCCCAACAGCAGCAGCGACAGCAGGGCGCTGCTTAACGGTTCCGCGCAGCTTAAAATGCTGGCTTTGGGGCCGCCAATCAGTTGCGCGCCTTTCAAATACAGGCTGAACGTCAGCGACGTACCGATCACCACCAGGTAGAAAAAGGCCAGAATCAGGCTGCCGCTCACCGCAAAGTGCGTTCCTTCTTTAGCGTAGAAGGGCAGCAGAATAAGGCCGCCAAAGGACATGCTCCAGCCGACCACTGGCAGCGTGCCGTAGTGGGCGATTAGCCTGGAAGGCCAGGTCGTATAAAAGGCGGCGGCAAACGCGGAGGCGATACCCCAGAACAGCGCGGCTGAAGAGATCGACAGCGACGTTGGGTTACCGTGAGTCACCAGTAAAAAGGTGCCGATCAGCGATGTAAGAATGGCGGTTAAGACCAGAATGCCTGGTCGTGTTCTTCGCGCTAATGCAAACCACGCTACAATTATGGTCGGCGATAAAAATTGCAGTACTGTCGCGGTGGCGGCATTGGATTTTTCAATCGTGAGCAGGAAGGTTAGCTGAACGGTGAGCGCGCCCACTACGGAAAAAATCAGCAGACTCAGTGCATCTTTGCGGTTTTTAAGAATCGAAAATATTTTATCGCCGTGCATAAAGGAGAATGTCACCAGGATCAGCCCGGCGAATAACAAACGTGTCATCGTCAGGAACTGTGACGACATATGGCTTTGCTCCATGATGTACTGTGCGCAAACGCCTGAACTCCCCCACAATACGGCGGCAATCAGGACGTTTAGCATCCCTTTTCTGGTGGAACCCATTTTTTCCTCGTCATGTTGTTTTATTTTTTTACGTGCAGGCATCATAACAGAGCTATCGCCGGTATTAAGCAGGAATTTATTGTTTAATGATTTCAGACGAGCCTGTTATCGACATAATATTGTCATTTTTTTGTCATAAGAAAAAATATCAGACAAACTTAAACAGATCGTCACTAAACCCGCCTTTGCACTTTACGGAACATATTGACTGACTATAATAAGCGCAAATTCATGCAGGAGTAATATGTTGGACAGTCACTTTTACGTAAATCATCTGGCAAGTTAACGCACGCTATTCCTGCGCTGCTTGCCGAACCGGCGGGCAGCAATCTCCCCTTGTGACGATTGTCATCCCAATAATGTTACAACACGCGCATTGTCGCGAGGTAATCGTCATGTTCATGTTTAAACACGCTTTATTTCCTCCACCGTCAACACAACGCTAATTGCCTCAGGGCAGCAATTTGTCGTGTGCTAAATACAGCACGTATTATTCTTCCAGAAAAAATGGAGGAACGTATGTTAATGTTTCCTTATATTTCAAATTTACTGACCGCTATGCTGCTGGGCGCGCTGATTGGTGCGGAAAGACAATGGCGTCAACGTATGGCGGGATTACGCACCAATGCGCTGGTGGCGACAGGCGCCGCCGTTTTTATTCTGAGCTCCATGACGACATCGCCAGACAGCCCCGGGAGAATTGCGGCACAGATTGTCTCTGGTATTGGCTTTCTGGGGGCGGGCGTCATCATGCGCGAAGGGATGAATGTGCGCGGACTGAACACCGCGGCAACGCTATGGTGTTCGGCGGGCATCGGCGTGTTATGCGGCTTAGGGCAGTTCAAAAATGCGTTGGCGGCGACGATCATTATTCTTTGCGCCAATATTTTACTGCGTGAAGCGGCGCAGCGTATAAATCAACTCCCGGTATCCGCCGAGGAAGAAAAACGTTATATCCTGAAAGTGACCTGCAATAAAGAAGATGAGAGCGCGGTTCGTCAGTGGTTACTGAATATCGTAAAAGAGGCAGCGATTTGCTTACAGGGGTTAGGTTCGGTCCCCGCTCAAGAACAGGGTTATAAAGAAATTCATACCGAGCTCGTTGGTCATGCTGATTATCGTAAAACGCGAGAACTGATTATATCCAGAATAGGTGATAACGATAATATCACCGCTATTCACTGGAGTATTGACGGCCAATAATAGTTTATTCAATTTCAACATTACGCCAGACGTATAAGGAGGGAATGATGGATATTCCCGAGACTATAAAATAAAACTCACTCAAAATAGTGAGTGAGCAATAACCTTTTTTATGCATAGAGAATTCTCCCGGGGCATTCACCTTCAAATCGTGAATTTAATATTCCCTGGGAGTGATATGCAGGAAACACTACACCTTAATTTTGGGGATTCATCATGACTGACATGAACATTGAAAACCGGAAACTCAATCGCCCGGCGTCAGAAAATGATAAGCAGCATAAAAAAATATTTCCGATCGAAGCGGAAGCTTTTCATAGCCCGGAGCAGACGCTGGCGCGGCTGAACAGCCATCGTCAGGGGCTCACGACGGAAGAGGCTGGTCAACGGCTGAAAGTGTATGGGCGCAATGAAGTAGCGCATGAGCAGGTTCCTCCGGTGCTGGTTCAGCTTTTGCAGGCATTCAATAACCCGTTTATTTACGTTCTGATGGCGCTGGCAGGGGTCAGTTTCGTTACTGATTACTGGCTCCCGTTACGCCGTGGCGAAGAGACCGATCTCACCGGCGTGCTGATTATTCTGACGATGGTCAGTTTGAGCGGGTTATTGCGTTTCTGGCAGGAGTTTCGCACTAACAAAGCAGCACAGGCGCTGAAAACGATGGTTCGTACCACCGCCACGGTGTTGCGTCGTGGGCCGGGCAATATAGGCGCGGTGCAGGAAGAGATTCCCATTGAAGAGCTGGTGCCGGGCGATGTGGTTTTGCTGGCGGCGGGCGATCTGGTGCCCGCAGACGTCCGACTGCTGGCGTCACGCGATCTCTTTATCAGTCAGTCAATTCTTAGTGGTGAATCATTACCCGTAGAAAAATATGATGTTATGGCTGATGTGGCGGGTAAAGACAGCGAGCAATTGCCTGACAAAGATAAAAGCCTGCTGGATTTGGGCAATATCTGTCTGATGGGAACCAATGTGACCAGCGGCAGAGCGCAAGCGGTCGTCGTCGCGACGGGAAGTCGTACCTGGTTCGGCTCGCTGGCGAAATCCATTGTGGGTACGCGTACCCAGACGGCTTTCGATCGGGGAGTCAACAGCGTGAGCTGGCTGTTGATACGCTTTATGCTGATCATGGTGCCGGTTGTCCTGCTGATCAACGGCTTCAGTAAGGGAGACTGGGTAGAGGCTTCGCTGTTTGCGCTGGCGGTTGCGGTGGGGTTGACGCCGGAAATGTTGCCCATGATTGTCAGTTCTAACCTGGCAAAAGGCGCGATTGCGATGTCGCGGCGCAAAGTGATCGTTAAGCGCCTGAACGCTATTCAAAACTTCGGCGCGATGGATGTGTTGTGTACGGATAAAACCGGCACCTTAACCCAGGACAATATTTTTCTGGAGCATCATCTGGATGTGAGCGGTGTAAAAAGCAGCCGGGTATTGATGCTGGCCTGGCTGAATAGTAGCAGCCAGAGCGGCGCACGGAATGTGATGGATCGCGCTGTATTGCGTTTTGGCGAGGGCCGCATCGCACCATCGACAAAAGCGCGCTTCGTTAAACTTGATGAACTGCCATTCGACTTTGTACGTCGCCGGGTATCGGTGCTGGTGGAGGATGTGCAGCATGGAGACAGATCCCTGATCTGCAAAGGCGCTGTCGAAGAGATGCTGATGGTAGCCACCCATCTTCGCGAAGGTGATCGTGTGGTGGCGCTGACGGAAACACGCCGTGAGCTGTTGCTGGCGAAAACCGAAGATTACAATACGCAAGGATTCCGTGTATTGCTGATAGCGACACGTAAGCTGGATGGTTCCGGGAACAACCCGACATTACGTGTGGAGGATGAGACCGCACTTACCATCGAAGGGATGCTCACTTTTCTCGATCCGCCGAAAGAGAGCGCCGGAAAAGCCATTTCCGCGTTGCGGGATAACGGCGTGGCGGTCAAAGTCCTCACCGGCGATAATCCGGTTGTGACGGCGCGTATCTGTCTGGAAGTGGGTATTGATACGCACGATATCCTGACCGGAACCCAGGTTGAGGCGATGTCAGATGCCGAACTGGCGTCTGAAGTGGAGAAACGCGCAGTATTCGCCCGGCTGACGCCGTTACAAAAAACGCGTATTTTGCAAGCGCTACAGAAAAATGGTCATACCGTTGGTTTTCTTGGGGACGGGATTAACGACGCGCCCGCGCTTCGTGATGCGGATGTGGGGATCTCCGTCGACAGCGCCGCCGATATTGCTAAAGAATCATCAGATATTATTCTGCTGGAAAAAGATCTCATGGTCCTTGAGGAGGGCGTTATCAAAGGGCGAGAAACCTTTGGCAATATCATTAAGTACCTGAATATGACCGCCAGCTCTAATTTCGGCAATGTTTTTTCAGTACTGGTAGCCAGCGCGTTTATTCCGTTTCTGCCGATGCTGGCGATTCATCTGTTGATCCAGAATTTGATGTACGACATTTCGCAGTTGTCGTTGCCGTGGGACAAAATGGATAAAGAGTTCCTGCGTAAGCCGCGTAAATGGGACGCGAAAAATATTGGTCGTTTTATGCTATGGATTGGCCCAACGTCTTCTATTTTCGATATCACAACCTTTGCGCTGATGTGGTACGTCTTTGCGGCTAATAACGTAGAGGCGCAGGCGCTCTTTCAGTCCGGCTGGTTTATTGAGGGTCTGCTCTCGCAGACCCTGGTCGTGCATATGCTAAGGACGCAGAAAATACCGTTTATCCAAAGCCGGGCGACGTTGCCGGTATTATTGACGACCGGCTTGATTATGGCGATAGGCATTTATATTCCATTCTCACCTTTAGGCGCGATGGTTGGACTGGAGCCGCTGCCACTGAGCTACTTCCCGTGGTTGGTGGCGACATTATTGAGTTACTGTCTGGTGGCGCAAGGCATGAAGCGCTTTTATATCAAACGCTTTGGCCAATGGTTTTAATGATGTTTGAGGAGCGCACAGATGAATCGTTCACCCGATAAAATCATCGCGCTAATATTTTTACTGATTAGCCTGTTGGTGTTGTTTTTAGCCCTCTGGCAAATCGTTTTATAACGAGGTGACGCCATGCAAAAAAGAGGGTTGGACAAAATCTTTTTTCAGGTTGTCCTGATAGCAATCATCCTGATTCTACTGACTATCTGGATACGATAAGCTGCTGTTGGCGAACCCCGCTTAAAATAAGAATCGATGTAGTTGTTCTTTTTATGGCGGGGCGCTATTTTCATGGTATCCCACATCAAAAGGGCAATATCATGAACAATCGTCGTGGTTTAACAGCCGTCCTGGCGACTTTGATTACGTTTTCCCTGAGCGCTACGCCTGTGCTGGCGAATCCGGGAAATGGCAATGGCGGCGGACATGGTAATAACGTGGCTAATCAGGGTAATAACGGCAACGGATATAAAGGAAACGCCGGGCAAAAAACGGAACACCGTAAAAATGGCGGTAAACCGGATCACGTCGAGTCGGATATTAGCTACGTTGCCGCCAGGCAACTGGCAGTGAATTTAGGGCTGACGGGCTATCAATCTTTACCACCGGGGGTTGCGAAAAATCTGGCGAGAGGAAAACCGTTGCCGCCGGGAATCGCTAAAAAAACGGTGCCGGCGTCTATGCTGGGACAATTACCTTATTATCCGGGCTACGAGTGGAAAATCGTTGGGGATAACCTGGTGTTGATCGCGCTCAGTACTGCGGTGGTCACGGCGATTATTAATGGCGTGTTTGATTAAGCGTGTCGTACGGCGTTCATCGACCTGGTTGTAGGCAGAATAAACAGGCGATAGATAAAATAGCCCCATTAAATGGGGCTATTTAGCCTCTTCAAGACGTTATTTATGCGCGTTGAGAATCCAGCAGTTCATTATTTTTTCTACCTCCTGCGCTTTGGTATAGCTTTCAATCAGTAGCTGATAGGCCGGGAATATTTTGGTATACACATCCGCCCATTCTGCGGCATCTTCCCGATTCCAGGTACGTTGCAGCTCAGATGCTACCGCTGCGGTATCCATCGGCACTACGCCAGCCTGCACCACGCGGGCCATCGTAATTTCCTGCGCCATTTTACTGTACGTACCGGAGGCATCGATCACCGCAAATACCTTGTACCCTTCCGCGACCGCGCTGATGGCTGGAAAAGCCATGCAGACACTGGTAATAGTACCAGCAATGATCAACGTGTTACGGCCTGTCGCTTTTACCGCCTGTACAAAATCGGCGTTATCCCAGGCATTAATTTCCCCTTTACGCGCGACATAATGCGCGTGAGGCGCATTCGCATGGATTTCCGGAATCAGCGGGCCATTTGGTCCCTGTGGTACGGATGCGGTGGTAATGACCGGCATATTACATAAGGTAGCGATTTTAGCCAGCGCCGTGGCGCGTGCGCGTAATTCCGGCATCGGCATGTCGCCGATGGTCTGAAACAGGCCGCTTTGGTGGTCGATCAGCAGCATTACTGCGTCGTTAGCATCAATGGCAGGGCGTTGACCGTTAAAATTCGCGGGTGTAGACATAATTCATTCCTTGTTGTTGCCTTTCACTGACAATCACTATCAGTGTTAAAGTCATTAATCGCCGGGTTAAGCTAATGACAGTAATCCGTTGCCGATCCTGGATTACCGTATTGAGTTTTTTCTGAAGGAATATTCATCGGCATCTCCTTCAGTCGATTTACTTTCACGCTAATCTGCTGTCACAACAATATTCATATCATGAATAAATGTTTCTACTTTACATGTCAGTGAGGATTATTGATTGAAAAAACAGACTATATCATTACTAATTATTTCTGCTAGATGGTTTTAAAATTATTTAGTATAAATTTGAAATAGGTTAATTAAGTATTAACTTAGTTCTATTTAAATAATATAAAGCGTAGCTTAAATATTAAGAGGGAAGCGTACTTATATTAAGTATGGCTACTGTAACTCTTAATAAATTGAAAACTATCCCTACATAACGAGTGCTGCTTTTTTGGATATTACAAGCCATTATAGAGAGCACGTTGAATAAAACCCTGTCTTTCATGTAGTATAGATTATCAGGAGGCATTTTTCTCATGATTTATATATGAGATATTAAAGCGTAGCGGCACAGTAAATTTGGCCACCTGATTAAAGGTGATATTCTCACCTCAACACAAAACAGGAGACTTAACGAACAAGAAAACCAAACGTACTTTCACCCCTGAGTCTGCTATAATGAGAAAAGCGGTGTCTACGCTTACCTGTTAATGTCTTATGCCTCTCGCTCTTTTTGTCATGTTCTATATGATCGGTATGTGCAGGGGGCAATCCATGTCCTGCTACGCAGCCACAGCATCAGACTATACTCAGTGGTGTCTATTAACCCTCTCCAACGACGTTATGTTTTGGCATGGTAACAATGCGATGTTATGGATAATTAACGATAATATTGAATTTAATCCAGAAATGAATCGCCTGGCGTCATTATCGAGGCCAGATCTCAACATTATTCTGACAACGCCCGCCAGCCGCTGCTTGCGCCTTCTGCTGGAAAACGCCCCCTCCGTCGTCTCACAACAAACATTCTTTCAAAAAGTGTGGGAAGAAGACGGCATGGTGGTGTCGGCAAATACGCTTTATCAGAATATCTCCATTATTCGCCGCGGATTACGTACCGTTGGCGAAAATGAAGATACGCTGATAATCACGGTTCCGCGTAGAGGCTTTCAGATTGAGCCTGGTGTGAGCATCATGACCATCCGCAAAGACTTCGCTCAGGCAATAGAAAAAAAGGGTGAGACGCCACCGCGTATGTCAGGGCGTTGGTTTAAACATTATGTACCTGTACTTTGGATGACCGGGACATTTGCTGTCGGTATTTTGCTTGGCACTATAAGCTGGCAAACCGTTCCCGATAAGGATTTTTATGATCGCTACACGCTGGTTGAAACAACTCAGGGTTGTCATTTTTTCTCGCGGAATGAAGATATCGAAAGCGGCAGCCGCTTTGCAAGCTATAAGTCAATGATTCTAAAAACCGGTATGGATTGTCAGAAATACCCATGGGTCTATTTCCCTTCCAGCAGTCGCACCCCAGCGGTTACGGCATTGATTTGTCAGCAACCGTATAAAACGCGCGGCGATACAGGCTGCGTGACGCTTTTTTTCCGCGGGGTGACACATGGGTAAAAAGGCACTGATGTTAGCCTGCCTGACGCTACTGTTTCTGGGAGTAGGGCTTGGGCATCTTTTTCATTTGTATACGGAAAAGAACCGGGATCCAGAGAAATGTACGGCGCCTGTGATTGTGTTTTATAACAACACTCAGGCTAACCTGACGCTGGACTTTATGTATTCGATGAAAAAACGCACTGGGGTGGTCTCCATCAGCGGAACGTATTACGTCGATAATAAAATGAGCGGCGTGATCCGCCGTGATGTTTCCTATGTATGGAGTGAAAATAAAGACAGCACCCATTTTATATCGACGGATATCAACAAAGTCACGCGTGACGAAACACTGTCCGATGCGGTTATCGAGACGGTTTTACCCGATTTTTATGTCTATCCAGGGAAAAGTATCAGTTACACCATCCTGACTCAGGGCCATCGTGGCTTTATGTTCACCATCGGGAAACGCCCGATATTTTTCTGTACACATTAAGCGGTTTTGCTTTTCCTCCCGGAATAGCTCAGTTCCGGGCTTCCCCTGAAGATCTAAGAAGGCGAGCTTGCTGAATATGTCGGTATACGAGCGAATAATCGCTATATTCATCATATTATTACGGCTCAATTGGCATGCGGTTTACGCAGGTTACGTAGGCGTTAAAATGGCTCCCTGTTTTGGGAGCCGTTCATGAAACGTATCAGCCAAATGAAAGCGCTTCCGGGTAAAAGCCGCTGAAGATCAGCGGCTCTGTTGTTACCTGAATCAGAAACTGTATTTAACCCCCAGTAGGCCTTGGGTATTACTATAGCCCTGGTCACCTACCTGTTGCGCCACGTTACCCCATACGTTCAGGCGCGGGGTAATTTGTCCTTCAATACCCACTTTCAGTTCACCAATATTCTTCGTACCACGCATATCGCTGCTGACATCGTCCATCTTTACGCTGGCAGTCTGCGTACTATGGATCCAGTTCGCTTCCACGAACGGCTGGAACTCTCGAGATTTATCGTCATCAATAGCGTTGTGGCCGTTAATATAGGTTTTTACGCCCATGCGGGTTAGCAGATTACCGGCGGTATCATCCTTCACAAGAGTACCATTGGCTTCGCGATGGTCGTCAGCCTGCACGCCCATCCATACCACCTGCGCTTTGGGCTGCAACCAGTAGCTTTGATGCGCGCTTTCACCTAACCTGAAGCTGTAACCGGCTTCAACCGAGGCGGTAATTCCTTTGGATTTATATTTCTCAGCGGCCTGATCCTGACCCATAACCTTGTTATCAAACCAGTTGTACAGCATCCAGGTATCCACATAAGCCCCAGACTGATCGATATTGTTAGCATACCAGGTGCCGTAAAGGCCGACGCTGTAACCGGTGACTTGACCACGGGAATGATAGTCACTCACGGACGACTGCGTGCGGTTCTGGCTGTTGGCATAACCTGCCATTGCACCAATATGCCAACGGTCAAGACCGTCAGTGCTCCACTGTGCCAGATCGCCTCCCAGTTGTAACACATAGCTGTTGATGCGGGTTTTTAGCTGCCCGCTGCCATCGTTGAAGCGAGTATGGGCGCCGACGTTACGCATCCACAGGCTGGTGACCTTCTTTTCACCCGTCAGCATGTCGGTGTACTGGGTTTCACCCAGACGGTCATGGAGACGCGTCATGAACAGTGTATTTGCCGCATAGTTGTTGGCAAGATAGCTGCCCACTTCCGGTCGGAACTGATGTTCTGTTATCGGCGGTGTGTCAGATTTTCCTATGCCAGGAATTTCCGGATCAGGGATGACTGGGTCTACTGGATCAGGGTCCACCGGATCGGGAATAACAGGGTCAGGGACGACCGGGTCTACTGGATCAGGGTCCACCGGATCGGGAATGACAGGGTCAGGGATAACAGGGTCTACCGGATCGGGAATAATCGGTTCGTCCGGCTCAATGTAGCTGGTCAGATACCAGTTTTTACCTTTCTGCACCACGTTGTAGTCATAGGCTCCGGCAACAATACGGCTTGCTTTTTCGAAAGTACCGTTGGAATTGCCAGCAACGTTAACAATTTCAATACCTTCAATGGTTTGAGCCCCGGCTCCTCCAATATTATTTACTGCAACAAATGTGTTGCCTGAAGTATTGCCCAGGACCTGCAACCTGTCCGTTTCGGAATCATCATCGTTGAGCACAGTATTAAAGACCAGCTTACCGCCGTTGCCTACATAATCTTCATTGATGGTGAGCGTTTGCCATGGCTCGCCATCTTCATGGCTGAAGTTAATGGTTGCGCCACTATTCAGCGTCAGGTCAGTGAGCGTTGAGCTGCTGGTCATATTCCAGGTCGCATCGCTCATTTGTACAGAGATAACGCCTGTGCCCGCCGTAGCGCTGGTGATGTACGACGCCCCGTCCCACCGCGAGTTGTCCGTCATATTGAGCTTAATCGTACTGTTCTGCTGCGGTAGCGTACCGCTAGCAGCGGTGGCGCCAGCAGCACGAATATCACCGTCGATGACGAAACGTCCTCCTGAAGAACCGTCAACAATACCGCCAGTCTCCGTGCTGATGGCGTAACTTTCGCTACTGTTATCGCCCGCCATAGTAATAGCTGCACCGCCTGCCAGATTAATGGCGCCTCGGGAGAGGGCGTATAAACCGGCAGGAGCCTTACTATAGGATGCAGCCTTACTGGCGTTGTTAACGCTAATAGTGGCATTCTCTCCCAAATTAACGGTAGCGTTAGTTGCATATACCGCGTGTGCACTGGCACCGTTCACCGTAATAGTAGCGTTGTTGCCAAGCTCGGTTCTGGAGGAGGATGCTGCGTAAATCCCCGTTGAGGATGCGCCTGAGGTTTCGATGGTTGCATCGTCACCCAGACGAATCAACGAACCACTTTGTCCGGTACGCAGCCCCTCCGAACTGTCGCCAGTAGTAACAATATGTGCGCGATTGCCGACGACAATCGTATTTTTGGCACGTGACGCATCCCTCATGGCGTTAGCTGTAATTCCACGTCCCTGGCTACCGGTCGTTTTGATATACAGATCGTCGCCGACGTAAATATTGGCCGATCCGGTCCAACCCTGACCCAGTGAGTTATATCCGGCGTTAATACCGTCACCATCCTGACCATCCACGTAAATGCGGGTACGGTCACCGGTAACAATAAATACCGGGTTATCCGGAGTATTAGCGCCGTGAGTACGGATGCCATCGACGTCTCTACCATTATTCGCGGCATTCGCCGACTGCGTCCGAATGGTCAGGTCGTTGCCAAAAATCACGCCCGGACTTCCCGTCCCGCTGTTTTGAATAACCGTGACAGTGTGTTCAAACGCCTCCGCGCCCGGCCCATTAAGCGTGAGGCCATTGCCATAAACCGGGATGGTGCCGGTGTTCCACTGATAAACGTAGTTGGGCATGGTACCGACTTTGGTGAAACCGACACTGGCCTGAGCGGGAATAATAGCCTGTAATTCCGGCGGCAAGCCCACTGGATGGCAGACTATCAACGTCAACCCAGGCCGCCTGGGAGGAAAATACCATAGAGGCTAATGCTGCTGATACCGCTATGGCGATGAATGAGTAATTTTGGGGAGTTGGCATTCTGCCTCCTGCATTATGGCGTAAAGCGTCTTCCACATCGCAATAATATGGAAATAATAAAAATGGAAACGGATCTATAAAATATTTGATATTATTTTATGAATGCTATGCCCTAGCTTATTTTCAAGCCGCAGCTTATGTACATAGAGTTTCTTAATATCAATATTGTCAATATTTACAATCTGCTGAATACTTATTCCTGATACAAAGCGCTTCAGTAATATAAATTCCGTATAGTTAAGCGTTCGTCCACGTTTACTGTTGGCAAGCCGACCGGTAAACAAGCGGTGCATCTTTTGCTGTTGCACAATATCATCGTCATCGGAATAGATAATTCCTTGTATTTTATTGCTTTTCAAAATCCAGTAATTGGCCAGCGGAGTTAAACTTCTGTCAGAAATCAGGACAATATGCATGCCACTGTCTGCCAGACTGTCAGCCCATTGCAAATCGGTAAATCGTCGGAGATTCGGGAAAGAAAAATCAACAAAGATAAAACCGCTGGATAAATGGTTGTGTCTATCAAGCAATAACTTTTCAATAAACCCTTTTTTCAGGAAAGCATTACCATCTGGCCAGATGGAAAATGCCGCATTATGACAGTATTGCACCCGTACTGCGCTGTCAGGAAATAATTGACAGGATAACTCGCAACTAATGCAATGGACAATTTGTGAAGGCTTTCTCATCATCCTGAACGACTCCTGCCGATGTTTCTATTAATATTTCATTGGTAAATAAATGTGTCAATCCAGATAATATACAGTGCTACGGCTGTCAAAAGTTGCGAAATATTGTCAGTGTCATAAACTCCTGGAAAGCACTAAAATACAGCTTTAAAAAACCATGACAGATCCGGCAGTCGTAATACATGATTTCGGATTTGCATTTCACTCATTGAGATTTTTATACATAATCTCCAATATCATAAAAAATCTTAAAACAGCACTATTTGCTAAATCATGAGAGCGATAAATAACGGTTCTCAATACCATCTGTCTGCTGCCTTCGTCACTATCGGGGTGATGTGATGAAATATAAAAGTAATTCCTGTAAACCTGTAATGAATTCTTATTATTAAAACCTAATTTAAGATTTTTTCTTTCATTGCATTGTTATTTAATGACTTAATGGTGACGTTTATGCTCTCATCAACTTCTTATATACAAATTTAAGACCATTTTATAGAGACACATGTAAACTTTAAGAGGGTGTAATGCTACTGCCATGAGAAAATTTTGTAACTTAACGCTGGGAGTTATACCTTGCCAATAAGTTGATCTGACTTAATTCTGATCGTGTCAGTCTGAGCAACCGACCGACTTATCGGTCGAAGCAACTTCAGCTTCTGGCTTCTCTTTTCAATCGTTCATCTGATGAAAACTCTTTCCCGGAGCACATTAGTGAGAAACAGGATGTGGTGAAACTCAATGTCCATAGATGTCGTCAGTCACTTCAGAAATATCCGCCTCCTGGCAGATATCTTTAACCATTCGTCCAGCTTAGACCAACTTAATTACGGCGATGTTCTGATGCTCAGTGAGACGGGCTTTACGCATAGATATTCCTTCGTCAGCAGATCGATTACGTGATCTCTAAATGTGAATAGCACGATTATATGGGATACGTACAAAAAAATTAAACCAACTGCCAGTAATATGAATGCCTGGTATAAGAATGTATACGGATATTTTACTACTGAAATATAATAATGGGAGGGGTTACGAATAAACAGGACGTATAGGAGAACAAGGGTATAAAGATGAAATGCTTGCAGTATCTAATAGATAACAATGAAAAATCAGGTAACTGAGAAACTATTCAATGTTTAGGTTGATGTGACATTAAGTCATTCAGCCGCTACAGCACATTATCAGGATAATTTCGTCTGGATAAAACAGAGGAGTGAATCGCCACAGGTTTAACAGACACCGCAGAGTCATTTAAGATGACTTAAAGAGAGGAGCCCATGAGCGGTAAACGTTATCCCGAAGAGTTTAAAATTAAAGCGGTAAAACAGGTTGTTGAGCGTGGCCATTCTGTTTCCAACGTCGCAACACGTCTTGATATTACTACCCACAGTCTTTACGCTTGGATAAAGCCGCCACATTCACGACGGTATCATGTTGACCTGAATCTGACGGGGCATACAGGCAGTTCTGGCTGGAATTGGGTTGTGTTTATGGTTATCACAAGATCTGTCTCGATCTGCGGGATATCGGGAACAATGCGGAGTAAACAAAGTCTGGTGGTTGATGCAACGTGTGGGAATAAAGGCTCAGGTCGGATACCGAAGTCACGGGCGCGTAACGATTCATTTTGTTGAGGTCGGGAGAGTTTAATTGGCGGAAGATCACAGGAGTCGAACCTGCCCGGGACCGCTGGCGGCCCCAACTGGATTTGAAGTCCAGCCGCCTCACCGGAGACGACGATCTTCCGCGCCTCGATTGCTACATGGAGGCGCGCGCATTATAGCTACTTCCTGGTGTTTCCACATCCCCTCCCGCGCTTTTTTAACTTCCCTTTCGTTCTGCCATGATCGGTTTCATATAAATCCCCATAAAATCCATTAGTTACATTTCATCACATTTTTGGCGCTACCCTGATCACAGAAAACAAGAATCGTAATTTGATAACCAAATAACGGAATATTCGCGCTCGCAGGGAAGGTTTACAAGAACTGTAACCGGTATCAGTGAGCGTTGTGAGCGTTAAGGATGCGTAATGAAAAGTGAGATTCTCTCCGTTAAGGAGAAGATTGGCTATGGTATGGGTGATGCCGCCAGCCACATCATCTTCGATAACGTCATGTTATATATGATGTTCTTCTATACCGATATTTTCGGTATTCCCGCTGGTTTTGTCGGCACCATGTTTTTACTGGCGCGTGCGCTTGATGCCATCTCCGACCCTTGCATGGGCCTACTGGCCGACCGTACCCGCTCCCGCTGGGGCAAATTCCGACCCTGGGTGCTGTTTGGCGCGTTGCCGTTTGGCATCGTCTGTGTGCTGGCTTATAGCACGCCGGATCTTAGTCTGAACGGCAAAATGATTTATGCCGTCATCACCTACACGTTGCTAACTCTTCTGTATACTGTGGTCAACATCCCTTACTGTGCGCTGGGTGGTGTAATAACCAATGACCCGACGCAGCGTATCTCCTTGCAATCGTGGCGCTTTGTGCTGGCTACGGCAGGCGGAATGCTCTCTACCGTACTGATGATGCCGCTGGTGAAACTGATTGGCGGTGAGAATAAGGCGCTGGGCTTCCAGGGGGGTATCGCGGTGCTCTCGGTGGTGGCGTTCCTGATGCTGGCGTTCTGCTTCTTTACCACCAAAGAGCGCGTTGATGCGCCTGCCACCCATACCTCCATGCGTGAAGACCTGCGTGATATCTGGCACAACGACCAGTGGCGCATAGTCGGCCTGCTCACCATCCTGAATATTTTGGCGGTATGCGTGCGCGGCGGGGCGATGATGTATTACGTCACCTGGATATTGGGCAAGCCGGGCGTGTTTGTCGCCTTCCTCACCACCTATTGCGTCGGCAACCTGATTGGCTCGGCGCTGGCAAAACCGTTGACCGACTGGAAATGCAAAGTGAGCGTTTTCTGGTGGACCAACGCCTTGCTCGCAGTAATCAGCGTGGCGATGTTCTTCGTACCGATGCACGCCACGATCGCTATGTTCGTCTTTATCTTCGTGATTGGCGTGTTGCACCAGTTAGTCACACCTATCCAGTGGGTGATGATGTCTGACACCGTCGACTACGGCGAATGGTGTAACGGCAAACGCCTGACGGGGATCAGTTTTGCTGGCACGTTGTTCGTGCTGAAACTGGGTCTTGCCCTCGGCGGGGCGCTGATTGGCTGGATGCTGGCAGGCGGCGGTTACGACGCGGCGGCGAAAACGCAAAACAGCGCCACGATCAGCATCATCATCGCTCTGTTCACTATCGTCCCGGCCATCTGTTATCTGCTGAGCGCCGCGATCGCCAAACGCTACTACACCCTGAAAAGCCCGTTCCTGAAAACCATTCTGGAACAACTGGCGCAGGGGGCACACCGCAACGAACAAGAATTTACCCATAAAGAATTGCAGAACTAAAGGAACAGACCATGAAAATTAGCGACGGAAACTGGCTGATCCAGCCTGGCCTTAATTTGATTCACCCGGTTCAGGTGTTCGACGTTGAACAACAGGGGAATGAGATGGTGGTCTATGCCGCGCCGCGCGATGTCCGCGAACGAACCTGGCAACTGGATACCCCGTTGTTTACCCTGCGCTTTTCCTCGCCGCAGGAGGGAGTGATAGGTGTACGGATGGAACACTTCCAGGGCGCTTTGGATAATGGTCCACATTATCCGCTCAATGTTTTGCAGGATATCAACGTGGAGATGCAGAACAACGCCGAATTTGCCGAACTCAAGAGCGGCAGCCTGAGCGTGCGCGTCACCAAAGGCGAGTTCTGGTCACTGGATTTTCTGCGCAACGGGGTACGTATCACCGGCAGCCAGTTGAAAAATAACGGCTATGTGCAGGACGCCAACAGCGGGCGCAACTACATGTTCGAGCGTCTGGATCTCGGCGTGGGCGAAACCGTCTACGGGCTTGGCGAGCGTTTTACCGCACTGGTGCGCAACGGTCAGACGGTGGATACCTGGAACCGCGACGGCGGCACCAGCACCGAGCAATCATACAAGAATATCCCATTTTATCTGACCAATCGTGGTTACGGCGTGCTGGTGAATCATCCGCAGTGCGTGTCGTTTGAAATTGGCTCCGAGAAAGTCTCCAAAGTCCAGTTCAGCGTCGAGAGCGAGTATCTGGAATACTTCGTCATCGACGGCCCGACGCCAAAAGCGGTACTCAACCGCTATACCCAATTTACGGGGCGTCCGGCGCTGCCGCCCGCCTGGTCGTTTGGTCTGTGGCTGACCACTTCGTTTACCACCAATTACGACGAAGCGACGGTCAACCGCTTTATCGACGGCATGGCCGAGCGCAATCTGCCGCTGCATGTTTTCCACTTCGACTGTTTCTGGATGAAAGCTTTTCAGTGGTGCGATTTTGAATGGGACCCGGTGACTTTCCCCGATCCGAAAGGGATGATTCGCCGCCTGAAAGCGAAAGGGCTGAAAGTCTGCGTATGGATAAACCCGTATATTGGGCAAAAGTCACCTGTTTTCAGGGAGCTGAAAGAGAAAGGGTATTTGCTTAAACGCCCGGATGGCTCCTTGTGGCAGTGGGATAAATGGCAGCCTGGACTGGCGATTTACGACTTCACCAACCCGCAAGCCTGCGAGTGGTATGTCAACAAGCTGAAAGGCCTGGTAGATATTGGCGTCGACTGCTTTAAAACCGACTTTGGCGAGCGTATTCCGACCGATGTCCAGTGGTTCGACGGCACCGATCCGCAAAAAATGCATAACCATTATGCCTACATCTACAACGAACTGGTGTGGAACGTGTTGAAAGAAACCGTAGGCGTTGAAAACGCCGTGCTGTTTGCCCGTTCCGCCTCGGTGGGCGCGCAACAGTTCCCGGTACACTGGGGCGGCGACTGTTACGCCAACTACGAATCGATGGCGGAAAGCCTGCGCGGCGGGCTTTCCATCGGCCTGTCAGGGTTTGGCTTCTGGAGCCACGATATCGGCGGGTTCGAGAATACCGCGCCGGCGCATGTCTATAAGCGTTGGTGCGCATTCGGGCTGCTCTCCAGCCACAGCCGCCTGCACGGCAGCAAATCCTACCGGGTCCCGTGGGCTTATGACGACGAGTCCTGTGACGTGGTGCGCTTCTTCACCGAACAGAAGTGCCGGATGATGCCGTATCTGTATCGGGAAGCGGCGCGCGCCAACGAAGCCGGTACGCCAATGATGCGGGCGATGATGCTGGAGTTCCCGGACGATCCGGCGTGTGATTATCTTGATCGCCAGTACATGCTGGGAGAGGCGGTAATGGTCGCGCCGGTATTTAGTGAAGCGGGCGACGTGGAGTTCTACCTGCCAGAAGGCCGCTGGACGCACCTGTGGCGCAACGATGAAGTGCAGGGCAGCCGCTGGCATAAACAGCAGCATGGCTTCCTGAGCCTGCCAGTATACGTGCGTGACAATACACTACTGGCGCTGGGCAACAATAGCCAGAAGCCCGATTACGCCTGGCATGAGGGTACGGCCTTCCAGTTGTTCCATCTGGATGACGGCTGCGAAGCGGTCTGCGAAGTCCCTGCTATGGATGGTTCGACAATCTTTATGCTGAAGGCGAAACGCACAGGCAATACCATTACGGTGAGCGGCGAAGGTGAGGCGCGCAACTGGACGTTGTGTCTGCGTAATATTACGCAGATTAGCGGTACCAAATGCGGTTCATATGCGGGAAGTGAATTGGGCGTAGTGGTCACCCCGCAGGGAAATGAGGTGGTGATTACGCTTTAAATTTGAATCGCCGGATGGCGCTGTGAGCTGCGCTTATCCGGCCTACAAATGTGCCAGAACCGTAAGCCCGGTAAGCGCCACCGCCACCGGGCAAGCCCTCAATTACAGCGCTGGCTCCGTTGACGTAACTTCCCCGCCGGACACCACGCCCGCTTGCATCGTCTGCGTTATCTGCTGCTTTTGTGCGTTGACCGCGTGTAATTGCCCGTTTACCGTCCGCTTCAACGGCACATCGGCCTGAATATTGCCGCTGGCCGTGAGCTGAATATTGCCATCACCAGCAATCGGTAATGCCGGCCAGCCCCACTGCTGTAGCACATCCATTGGTACGCCGCGTCCGTTCAGGCTGATTTGCGTCTGACGCTGCGGAAGTTGCGATACGCTGGCAGTGGCTTCCAGTATCCCTTTTCCAGTAAATGCGCTCAGATCGCTGATATTGACCGTGCTGGCATTGGCCGTCAACGACAGCGACGGGCGGCGCACGTCCACGCGGTTAAAGGTTGCCGCTGCGGCGTTTAGAGTCGCATTACCACTCCAGACGCCCCATTGATGATGTTGTACCAGTTCCAGGTTCGCGCCGTAGCCGTCCAGGGCGGTGATTTGCCACGGGAAGGCCGGGTCGATATCGATCACCAGGTTGCGACTGGCGCTGAATTTTTTCAGCGTCAGGCTGTTCAACCAGTCAGGCAACGGCTTCATCCATAACTGCTTCCAGTTTTCCGGTAGCGTATACTCCAGCCCGGCGATAGCGGTATCGTCCAGAATAAGCGCTTTGCCCTCGCGTAACCAGGCGCCGGAAGTTCTGACCATACCGCCTTCCCAGCGGGTGGTGAACTGGCGTAGCGCAACGCCCTGTGGTGAAAATTCGGCGTTCAGGATCGGATCGAGAAAGTGCAGCGAGCCGTAAATAAACTCGCTGGCGTTCATCGATAATTTACCTTCCTGACTTTGCCAGTCTTCTTTGCGCAGAGTCAGATTGCGCAAACTCAGGTCAAGATCGGTGACTGCCCAGTCTGGCCCTTGCAGGCTGGCGTCCGTCACTTCAAGTCGACCAATCTGCAAAGATGGAACCGTAGTAAGCGGCGCGAAAAACTCGCTCAGGGATTTATCGCTTTGTAACCGAATATCATTCAGCCGCAGATTTTCAACGACCCAACTACCGTCAGCATTACGCCGGGCGACGCCAGTCAACGCTCCGCGCGCCATATCGGCGCCGACGGTGTTTAACATCACCTGATTATGGTCGATACTGCCTTCAATAAGCACATTAGTGGCGGGAACGTCGTTTAACGTCAGCGAACCGGCACTCAGTTGAATCTGGGCTTTATTGCCTAATATCTGACCGGCTTCGGGGCGCCAGGGCATAATGCCGCCGTTAACGCGCTGGGCGCTCAACCGCCATTCGCTGCCGGGACTATTGAGCGCCATATTGCGAAGTTGCAGGCGGTCGGCCTCAAACGGGAAAGGCGCGGTTTGCACTGAAATATTCAGCGTGCCGTCCTGTAACAGAATCGTGTCGACATGCAGTGGCGCGGTTAACTGGCGAATGCTCAGACCGATATCTACGGTTTTCGCGACCAGGGTAGCAGGCTGACCATCACGACCAAAGGTCACATTCTCCAGTAAAAGATGGGATGGGGCGGAAAAACGATGATCCATCACGTCGAATGTGAGGTGATAACCGCTGTTCTCTGATACCCAGTTGCTGACGTGATCTGCGCCCCAGCGCGTTTGCAGCAGAAAATAAAAGCCGAAAATCACCACTAAACAGGCGATCAGCACGTAGAGAAGCAACCTCCCAATCAATTTCATGGTCTTCCATCCCGTGAAATGCACATAGGGGATTTATGCACGATTTGCGTGCAATCCTCAAGACAGGAATGGTGAAAGAGCGTTACAGCGGCGGCGAATCGGGTCGCCGCCGCAGGGTTTTTACGGTTTTTCCGGCGGGAGAATCAGGTTCAGAACGATGGCCGTGATGCCGCCAGCGGCAATTCCGGATGAGAGCAGATTTTTCACCCATTCCGGCGCGAACTGCAGGATCTGCGGCTGTTGCGAGACGCCAAGACCCACGGCCAGCGATAGGGCGATAATCAGAATCGCGCGGCGGTTCAGCGGCTCACGCGAGACAATACGCACCCCGGAGGCGGCAATGGTGCCAAACATCACTAACGTGGCGCCGCCGAGCACCGGTTCCGGGATATGCTGCACAAAACCGCTTACCGCCGGGAACAGGCCGAGCACAATCAGCATCAGCGCGACGACAAATCCCACATAGCGACTGGCGACGCCAGTCAACTGAATTACGCCGTTGTTCTGACCGAAACAGGAATTCGGAAACGTATTAAATACCGCTGAAACAAAGGAGTTCAGGCCGTTAGCCAGTACGCCGCCTTTTAGCCGCTTCATGTACAAGGGGCCGGATACCGGCTGCTCGGAGACATCAGACGTGGCGGTGATGTCGCCGATGGTCTCCAGCGAGGTAATCATAAAGACCAGCATCAACGGCAGTAGCAGGTTCCAGTCAATGCCCAGACCATAATACAGCGGAGTCGGCACCATGATGATGTCCTGTGAAATCGGCGCGTTGTTTTCAGGCAACATGCCCATAAACCAGGCCAAAAGATAGCCTGCCGCCATGGCGATAACCAAAGAAGCCACGCGCAGGTAGGGATTACGCTGCCGATTCAGCAGGATGATAATGGCCAGGACGACGCCGGCCAGCAACAAGTTTTTCGGTGCGCCAAAGGTGTTGTCGCTCATGGCGGCATAGCCGCCGCCGATGGAGGTTAGCCCCACCTGAATCAGTGACAGGCCAATAATCATCACCACTACGCCGGAGACTAACGGCGTGATAATCCGGCGTGCCAGATGTAGAATGCGTGAAAGCACCATCTCGGTGCAGCTTGCCAGCATCAGCGTGCCGAACAGCGCCGCCATCATCGTCGGGACGTCCGCGCCGCCGGTTTTCAGCGCGGTACCGCCCATAATCAGTGGAGCGACAAAGTTAAAACTGGTTCCCTGGATGGATAACAGCCCCGATCCTACCGGCCCCCACGCTTTAATTTGAATAATAGAGGCTACGCCGGAGGCGAACAGCGACATGCTGATAATGTGCTGCGTATCCTGCGCCGGTAAACCCAACGCCTGGCAGATTAATAGCGCTGGCGTGATTACCGCGACAAACATGGCCAGCAGATGCTGACAAGCGGCAAAAAGGGTTTGAGGGAGCGGCGGGCGATCTTCAAGGCGGTAAATCAATTCGCTGTTTTGCGTCTGCGCAACCGGTTGCGCATCTGCCGACTCGATGGCGTTAACGGACATCAGGGACATTCTCGTGGTGGAAAAGCGGTGATTTTATCTGACCGGCTGGTAAAAGCAAACGATTGCGAGCGAATATTCTTAATATTTAAAAAAGATAAATGCACCTTTTTATATAACTTTTTGCCTTTTTCTGCTTAAAATCCATGCCGACGACTCGCAAAGAGCTAAAAAACTGACTCAGGAAATGATTTGTGCGCACATGTCACAGCGCACTACAGGAGCTTTAAATGTTTGAACTCGATACCTTATCGACCCTTGTCGCCGCCACGCTGGTGCTGCTACTGGGTCGCAAGCTGGTCCAGTCTGTCTCCTTACTGAAGAAATATACGATTCCGGAACCGGTGGCGGGTGGGTTACTGGTCGCTATTGCGCTGCTGGTGCTGAAAAAAAGCGTCGGTTGGGAGGTCAACTTTGATATGACCCTACGCGATCCGCTGATGCTGGCGTTTTTCGCGACGATCGGCCTTAACGCCAACCTTGCCAGCCTGCGGAAAGGGGGACGCGTCGTTGGCGTCTTCCTGATCGTCGTGGTCGGATTACTGCTGATGCAGAATGCCATCGGTATCGGCATGGCGAGTCTGCTGGGGTTGGACCCGTTAATGGGGCTGATTGCCGGATCGATTACGCTGTCCGGCGGGCACGGTACCGGCGCGGCGTGGAGTAAGCTGTTTATCGAACGTTATGGTTTTGCCAACGCCACCGAAGTTGCGATGGCTTGTGCGACCTTTGGCCTGGTACTGGGTGGGTTGATTGGCGGCCCGGTAGCGCGTTATCTGGTAAAACACTCCACCACGCCGGATGGAATGCCTGACGATCAGGCCGTGCCGACGGCCTTTGAAAAGCCGGACGTGGGTCGTATGATCACTTCTCTGGTGCTAATCGAAACCATCGCCCTGATTGCTATCTGTCTGACGGTGGGCAAAATCGTAGCGCAGCTACTGGCGGGAACGGTGCTTGAACTGCCGGTCTTCGTTTGCGTGCTTTTTGTTGGGGTGATCCTCAGCAATGGTCTGGCGCTGGCGGGCTTTTATCGCGTATTTGAGCGTGCAGTTTCGGTGCTGGGGAACGTGAGTTTGTCGCTATTCCTGGCAATGGCGCTGATGAGCCTGAAGCTGTGGGAACTGGCGTCGCTGGCGCTGCCGATGCTGGCGATTCTGGTGGTACAGACCATCTTCATGGCGCTATACGCGATCTTTGTCACCTGGCGCATGATGGGGAAAAACTACGATGCGGCGGTGCTGGCGGCGGGACATTGCGGTTTTGGCCTGGGCGCAACGCCGACCGCCATTGCCAATATGCAGGCGATTACCGACCGTTTTGGCCCCTCGCATATGGCGTTCCTGGTCGTGCCGATGGTCGGCGCGTTTTTTATCGATATCGTCAATGCGCTGGTGATTAAGCTGTATCTGCTGTTACCGATTTTCGCGCAATAATGGTTTGTACGGCGGCATTTAAGCCGCCGTGCTCACTAGGCGTTAGAATAGCGTTCAGTTTCCGGCATCCAGCGCTCAATCAGCGCCGCCGCCTGCTGCGGATAACGTTCATGAATATGACGGGCAATACGCTGAACTTCGGGAATAATGGCCTGATCGCGCAGTAAATCCGCAACTTTAAATTCGGCGTTCCCCGTCTGGCGGGTGCCCAGTAATTCCCCCGGGCCGCGTATTTCCAAATCTTTTTGCGCAATCACAAAGCCGTCATTGCTGTCGCGCAATACCTGCAAACGCTTCTGCGCCGTTTTCGACAACGGCGATTTATAGAGCAGCACACAGTGCGACGCGACCGCGCCACGGCCAACGCGTCCTCTGAGCTGGTGTAACTGCGCCAGGCCCAGTCGTTCCGGGTTTTCAATAATCATCAGGCTGGCGTTAGGAACATCGACCCCCACCTCAATCACCGTGGTGGCGACCAGCAGATGCATTTCACCCTGCTTAAAGCGTTGCATAACGGCCTGTTTTTCGGCGGGTTTCATGCGGCCATGTACCAGGCCAATATTCAACTCCGGTAACGCCAGCTTGAGCTCCTCCCAGGTGGCCTCCGCCGCCTGCGCTTCCAGGAGGTCGGACTCTTCAATCAGCGTACATACCCAGTAGGCCTGACGGCCTTCGGTTGTGCAGGCGTTGCGCACACGATCAATGATTTCATGGCGACGGGTATCCGGAATAGCAACGGTAGTGACAGGGGTACGGCCCGGCGGTAGTTCGTCAATCACTGAGGTATCGAGATCGGCATACGCGGTCATCGCCAGGGTGCGCGGAATGGGCGTTGCGGTCATAATTAACTGATGCGGATGAAAGCCCTGCTGCTGGCCTTTTTCCCACAATGCCAGACGCTGGTGGACGCCAAAGCGGTGCTGCTCATCGATAATCACCAGCGCCAGCCCATTAAACTGCACCTGCTCCTGAAAAATGGCGTGCGTGCCTACCACCATTTGCACCTGTCCGCTGGCTATAGCGTCTTGCTGCGCCACGCGCGCTTTGCCTTTCTGCTTACCGGCTAGCCAGCCGACCTCTACGCCGAGCGGCGCAAACCAGTTACGGAAGTTATTCGCATGTTGCTCCGCCAGCAGTTCGGTCGGCGCCATCAGCGCGACCTGCTTACCGTGGGCAATAGCGCGCAAGGCGGCAAGCGCCGCAACCAACGTTTTACCGGAACCCACGTCGCCCTGAACCAGACGCATCATTGGCACATCGAGCGCCATATCACGCTCGATCTCTGCCACCACCCGCGCCTGAGCGCCTGTGGGTTTAAACGGCAACGACGCTAATAGTTGCTGTTTTAAGGTATCGTTTGTACTTAGCGGCTGGGCGTGATAGCGCTGCGCACCTGCGCGAAGCGCCAGCATACTGAGATTGTGAGCCAGTAGCTCTTCAAGAATAAGCCGTCGCTGCGCCGGGTGTTTGCCGGTTTCTAAATCGGCGAGCTGGAGCGTCGGCGGCGGGCGATGCAGGGTACGTAGTGCCTCCGGCAGGCTCATCATACCCTGCGCCAGTTCCGGCGGCAGTAGTTCGGCAATGGCGCAGGTGTCGAGCAACCCCAGCGCCTGATCGGTAAGCTTGCGCAGTGTCGCTTGCTTCACGCCCTCGGTGGTCGGATAGACGGGGGTGAGCGTTTCCTGAAGTTCCGGCGTGCTGAGATCGCCCTGCAGGCGATATTCCGGATGGATCATCTCTGCGCCATACTTGCCGCGCTTCGCTTCCCCGTAGGCCAGCACACGTCGTCCCGTCGCCAGGCTGTTTTTCATCGCTGCGTTAAAATTGAAAAAGCGCATGGTAAGAATGCCGGAACCGTCGCTAATCTGGCAGGTCATCATCCGACGACCGCCGAAAGTGATATTGCAGTTCAGCACTTCGCCTTCAACGGTGGCGTAGATGCCAGGCAGCAGTTCGCCAATGGGGTAGAGATGGGTGCGGTCTTCGTAACGCAGAGGGAGGTGGAGCAGGAGGTCCTGCACGGTGTGCAGGCCAATTTTCGCCAGTTTACTGCTTTGCGCTGCGCCGACGCCTGTCAGGGAATTGAGCGGAACAGCGTCTAACAAGCGGCCTGACATGGTGATTACCCTGCCGCCTGCATCGTCGCCCACCAGTCAGCATCGGCGTCTATTTCGCCCTGCTGATTGACGCGAGGATAAGGCAGACCTTTACGTTTAGCGACTTTCGCCAGCACCGGATAACCACCCTCAAACAGCAGGCGCTGCTGTTCATCTTCCGGCAACATGCTATTTTCACGCAGATACATGCCCGCGTTCTGCCGCTGGCGCTGGGCTTCATAAAGAATGAGCGCGGAGGCGACGGAAACGTTCAGCGACTGTACCATGCCGATCATCGGAATGATGATGTCCCGATCCGCCAGGTCTAATGCTTCCTGAGTAATACCGGTTTTCTCCTGACCCATCAGAATACAGGTCGGGCGCGTGTAATCAATCTCGCGAAAGTCTACGGCCTTATCAGAAAGATGGGTTGCCAGAATCTGCATTCCCCGTCCTTTCAAATGGGCTACCGCATCGCCAATGGTACGGTGAGTTTTCACCTGTACCCAACTGTTGCTGCCCGCCGCCGCGGAAGCCATGGTGCGCATCCGGCTACCTGGCCAGATAGCATGGACTTCATGGACGCCAACGGCATCTGCGGTACGAATGATTGCAGAAACGTTATGAGGTTTGTGGACTTGCTCCATGCAGACCGTGAGATCAGGCTGACGCCTGGCGAGCATTTCGCATATACGCGCATAACGTTGTGCATTCATTGATACTTCATCCTTCAAATTGCCTCGGCGTTAGCTGCTGGTTACTCGGCTCGTCCATGAGCCTCGCCCTGCGGGCCACCGCTTTGCGGTGTTCAAATCTGTTCCTGACAGATTTGTCATTCACCCCAGCCACGTACTTCTGTACGCTTCTGGGGAGTCATTCGCTTGCCGTTTTAATGCAATGCGAATGATTTTGCGTAAAAAATTAGTTTCGGTTACGGGTGACTTTAATGACGTCTGGCATCACGCGGATTTTGCGCATGATATTCGCCAGATGTACGCGATCGCGCGCGGTAAGGCGAATAAAGGTACTATAGACGCGACCATCTTTCTCTTCAGTATTCAGGCTTTGAATATTGGAGGTGGTCGTATTAATCGCCGCCGTCAGGTTAGCCAGCGCGCCCTGATGGTTAAACATTTCCACCTTGATTTCGGTAATGAATTCCTGCTCCGTCTCTTTGTCCCATTCGACCGCCATAAATTTCTCTGGCTCTTTCTGGTATCCACGAATATTACGGCAGGATTCATGGTGGATCACCAGTCCTTTACCTGGGCTGACGTGAGCGATGATTGGGTCGCCTGGGATCGGACGACAACACTTCGCAAAGGTGATCAGCACGCCATCGGCGCCTTTAATCGGCAGGTGGCCATGATTCGATTGCGCAACGGTCGGCACCACGGCTTCACCTTGCTGAAGATTCTTTGCGACCACTACGCTCATCGCGTTGCCGAGACCGATTTCCGCCAGCAGATCGTCAAGCGTTGCCAACTTCATACGATCCAGCTCACGCTGAATATTTTCCTGCGGAATTTCCGCCAGCTTACGGCTACCGCCTAAAGCATGGTTAAGCAGACGGCGCCCCAGGCTTACGGAGTCATCACGTTTGAGGTTTTTCAGCAACTGACGAATTTTAGCGCGCGCTTTAGAGCTGACGACAAAGTTTAGCCAGGCGGCGTTGGGACGCGCGCCCGGCGCGGTAATAATTTCGACGGTCTGACCGCTGCTAAGCGGCTGCGACAGCGGATAAGGCTGCCGGTCAACACGCGCGCCGACACAGGCGTGGCCGATATCGGTATGCACTGCATAGGCAAAATCCACCGGCGTAGCGCCAGCGGGCAGTTCGACAATGCGCCCTTCCGGGGTGAAAACGTAAATCTCATCCGGGAAGAGATCGGATTTTACGCTTTCGATAAATTCAAACGAACTACCGGCGCTCTGTTGTAGCTCCAGCAGGCTCTGCATCCAGCGCTGAGCGCGGATCTGCGCCGTGGTGCTGGTCTCGCCGTGTTCTTTATACGCCCAGTGCGCTGCGACCCCCATTTCCGCCATCTGATCCATATCTTCGGTACGGATCTGGACTTCAACAGGAACGCCGTGCGGGCCGATCATCGAGGTGTGCAAAGACTGATAACCGTTCGCTTTGGGAATGGCAATATAGTCTTTAACGCGTCCCGGACGCGGCTTATAGAGGCTGTGCATCTGGCCGAGTACGCGATAACAAGTATCGGAGTCATGGACGATCACACGAAACGCGTAGATATCCATGATCGAGTGAAAACGCTGCTCTTTGAGCACCATTTTGCAGTAGATCGAGTAAAGGTGCTTTTCGCGACCGCTAACGCGACACGGAATTCCCGCCTCTTGCAAACGTCCTTCGATTTCAGAGAGGATTTTTTGGATCATCTCTTTACGGTTGCCGCGCGCAGCTTTTACCACTTCTTTGATGACGCGGTAACGATTGGGATACAGCGCTTCAAAACCCAGCTCTTCCAGCTCGGTTTTAATGTGATGAATACCTAAACGATGTGCCAACGGGCTGTAGATTTCGAGGGTTTCACGGGCAATACGACGACGTTTATCCGGGCGTAACGAGCCCAGCGTGCGCATGTTATGGGTACGGTCAGCAAGCTTAATGAGGATGACGCGGATATCCTGCACCATCGCCATAATCATTTTGCGAAAGTTTTCGGCCTGCGCCTCTTTCTTATCGCGGAACTTGAGTTTATCAAGTTTCGACACCCCCTCTACCAGCTCGGCAACGCTTTTACCGAAAAGCTGTTCCATGTCCTGGTAGGTGGCGGGGGTATCTTCAATCACGTCATGCAGCAGAGCAGCCATCAGCGTTTCGTAGTCGAGTTTCATCTCGGCCAGAATACAGGCCACCGCTACCGGGTGTGTGATATAGGGTTCACCGCTTGAACGTGTCTGACCCTCGTGAGCGTCACGTGCAACGAGATACGCCTGCCGAAGACGCTTAATCTGGTCTTCCGGCAGGTAGGTTTGAATCAGTTGATTCAGGCTTTCAAACAGATACAAGGGCGACCCGCTTTGTGATTAACGACGACCTTCAGCAATAGCGGTAACGGCTTGTAATTCAGCGGCTTCCTGCTCTTGCTGTTCCTGGCGTTCGCGGACGTCGAGGATCTGGTTGTTAATCAGACCTTCTTCGATTTCGCGTAGCGCGATAACGGTAGTTTTATCGTTTTCTTCCGGTACCAGCGGATCCTTTCCGCCTACCTGCATCTGACGAGCGCGACGCGCGGCGACCAGTACCAGGTCAAAACGGTTACCAATTTTCTCTACAGCGTCCTGAACAGTTACGCGTGCCATACTTAAAATGCTCCACAGGTGAAGAAATGACTGGGCATGATACTGAAAGTGGGTTCAGTCTGCCAACAATTTGCTGATTAAAGCGTCATGACGCTGCTTTTGGCGGCTCATACGCAGACGTTCAGCGCGAATGATGGTTTTCAAATCGCTTAACGCGGTATCAAAGTCGTCATTCACAATAAGATAATCATATTCGGCGTAATGGCTCATTTCTGCAACCGCTTGCGCCATTCGTTTGGCAATGACTTCTTCGCTATCTTGCCCGCGACCGCGTAAACGGCGATCCAGTTCGATCTTTGACGGCGGCAAAATAAAAATGCTGCGTGCTTGCGGCATTTTTTCGCGAATTTGCTGGGCGCCCTGCCAGTCGATATCCAGAAAAACATCGACGCCGGTTGCCAGCACTTGCTCAATGGTTTCGCGAGAAGTGCCGTAATAATTGCCAAACACTTCCGCGTGCTCCAGAAACGCCTCCCTGCCAATCATGGTCTTAAACTCGTCATGATTTACAAAGAAATAGTGCTCACCGTGCACTTCACCCGGACGCGGCGCGCGCGTGGTATGTGAAACGGAAACCTGGGTGTCATACAACGGTTGGGTTTTTAATAAAGCCTGAATCAGGCTGGATTTACCCGCGCCACTGGGGGCAGAAACAATATAAAGCGTACCTTGAGCCATGAGTATCTTACGTATGTGATTATCGAAATAGAGCCTTGATACGGGCTTATTATACACATCGCCGTTATGCGACGTAGTCTTTGTCACACTTTTTGCGCCAGATTATTGCATTTTGCGTCCCTTTTTCCGCTTTTATCGCGTCGTTGCAGCAACCCACTAAAAAATCTGGAAAGCGGCTCGGATGATGCGTTTTTACCTCTCGGTTTTTATTCCCTGAAGCGTTATACCTGCCGGGCAATATGCACAGGAGGTCGTGATGAGATTATGGAAAAGCGTGGCGTGGGGCATTTTATTGTGGCATTCGCAGAGTGGGGCGCTTTGCCCGGCCTGGCCACCAGCAAGGGCCACTGAAGAAATCGCCCGTTTACAGCAACAGCTCGCTGACTGGAATGACATCTACTGGAAACAAGGTGTTAGCGCGGTTGACGATAGTGTGTACGACCAGCTCAGCGCAAGGCTGGTTCTGTGGCAACGTTGTATTGGTCAGGATGTTTCATCTACTCCGGTTTCACCGCCGTTAAACGGTACAACAATGCATCCTGTTGCACATACGGGCGTTCGTAAACTCGCGGACCGGCAGGCGGTAGCGCAGTGGATGCGCGGGCGCAGCGAGCTTTGGGTACAACCAAAAGTGGATGGCGTAGCGGTAACGCTGGTTTATCAGAACGGTAAACTGATCAGGGCTATCAGCCGGGGTAACGGACTACAAGGCGAGGACTGGACGCCAAAAATTCGCCAGATCCCCTCTATACCGCAGACAACGCGAGGCGCGCTTGCCAACGCGGTATTGCAGGGCGAAATTTTTCTACAGCGCGAGGGTCATATCCAGCAACAAATGGGCGGGATGAATGCGCGCTCGAAAGTCGCAGGGATGTTAATGCGCCAGGATAACGCCTCCGCGCTAAATTCGTTGGGTATTTTTATTTGGGCGTGGCCGGATGGTCCGGCAAATATGTCCGACAGATTAAGTCAACTTGCTAAGGCTGGATTCAGTCTGACGCAGACATATTCCCTGGCGGTAAAAAATGCCAGCGAGGTCGAGCGCGCGCGCCAGTCATGGCTGACGTCAGCATTACCCTTTGTGACGGATGGCGTAGTGATACGCATGGCTAAAGAGCCCGCATCACAACACTGGCGACCTGGGCAGGGCGACTGGCTGGCGGCATGGAAATATCCACCGGTAGCGCAGGTCGCGCAAGTGAGCGCTATTCAATTCTCGGTGGGGAAAAGCGGCAAAATTGCCGTAGTAGCGTCACTTGTCCCCATTATATTGGATGATAAGCGGGTTCAGCGGGTCAATATCGGTTCTGTGAAACGTTGGGAAGCGTGGGATATAGCGCCGGGCGATCAGATCCTGGTGAGTCTGGCCGGGCAAGGCATTCCCCGGCTTGATGAGGTTGTCTGGCGGAGTCGTGAGCGGAGTAAGCCTGTGCCGCCTGGTAGCCATTTTAACTCGCTGACCTGCTTTTACGCGTCGGCAATGTGTCAGGAACAGTTTATCTCCAGGCTGGTATGGCTGGGGTCACGGTCGGCGTTGGGTCTGGGCGGAATGGGCGAAGCCAGTTGGCGGGCTTTGCATCAGACGCATCGCTTTGCGCATATCTTCTCCTGGCTTGCCCTGACGCCAGCGCAAATAGCTAATACGCCAGGCTTTGCTAAAGGAAAAAGCGAGCAGATATGGCGGCAATTTAACCTGGCGCGTCGGCAGTCGTTTACCCGCTGGATCATTGCGATGGATATCCCCTTAACGCAGGCCGCATTACAGGCCAGCGGCGATCGTTCATGGGAACAGTTATTAATGCGAACAGATCAACAATGGCGGCAGTTGCCAGCGACGAGCGAGCGTCGTGCCGGGAGAGTTATCGACTGGCGGGATAATCCGCAGATCAAGGCGCTGAGCAGATGGCTGGCTGCTCAGCATATTCCAGGATTCGGATCTTAGTGTCCTTCATGGCGGTAATAAAATACCGGCAGGCCAAGTTTAAGACGTAGCGCTAATAACCTTGCTGTAAAGCCAAACAGTAGCGTAGAGATAACGACGACATCCGGATTCATGACGTAATGTTGTAGCGCAATATAGAGCACCGCCGAGGCGAACGAAATGCCGGCATATAGCTCTTTTTGAAACACCAGTGGGATGCGTTTACAGAACATATCGCGGAGTACGCCGCCAAAGACGCCGGTAGTGACGGCGGCCACTACGGCAATAATTGGCCCCTCGCCCATATCAAGGGCTATCTGAGCGCCAATAATAGAGAAAACTACCAGCCCCAGCGCGTCAAGTACCAGGAAAAGCTTGCGTAAATAGGGCATGACGGGAGCAACAATTGTGGTCAATACAGCGGCAGTCGCCACAATAATGACATATTCGGGATGCTTCACCCAACCTAGCGGATAGTGACCGAGCAGAATGTCGCGAACCGAGCCTCCGCCAATGGCGGTAGCGGTAGCAATAATAATTACGCCGAATGTATCCATGCGACGACGACCCGCAGCGAGTGCGCCCGTCATGGCCTCGGCAGTAATGCCAATTAAATAAAGAACGTGCAACAGCATGATTTCCCCCTAATTTACTGGGGGCGAAGATTAACGATTTGTGCGCTGTATCACGATTGAGATTTTCTAAGGCATTACTCTATTAATAAATTTTAGTAATGATTTTAAATTTATGATTAATAATTATTTATTATAAATATCAATAAATTGAACATCATTTTTGTGGTTTATTTTATGTGAAGCATTTCTATTTTGACTTAGATAAATTACCTGAACGGCGCCCTGGACGCGCCGCCGATTCGTCATTTCATTATGGCTGCTGTGCGGTAAGCTGTGTGGTGAAGCGCTGACGCGAGCGTTCCACATACTGTTGCAAGCCATTGGAATCAAAGAATGCCTGTGTATCGCCGTTGCGAAGTTGCTGTCGTTTCTCCAGTAGCCCGAAGCGGTCACCTTTGTTGGCAATAAAGATATCAACATGCTGGGCGGCCAGTGTTTTAAAGCTGCTCTGAATATCAGTAACCAGGTCAGGGTAATTTTTGTTGTTAATCAGCAGATAGTCGGGTGTGGCGAGACTATCGGCGTAAATTAGCGTCTTGCCGTTGCGGAGCGTTACGCGCCAGGAGGTTGAGCCGGGTAGATGTCCAGGCGTGAATAGTGCTGTCACGGTTATCCCTCCGAGGCTGATACTTTCCTGGTCGTGGATAATTTTATCGGTGGTGACGGGCGGGAAGGGGAGCGCATCGCCAAGCGCAAAATCCTGTCGTCCACCCCTCGCCATCTGATCGGCGTTGGGTTGGCTGGCGACCAATTGTGCGCCACTCCACCCTTTTAAACGTGCCATGCCCCCCGCTTGATCCAGCCGCGCATGGCTGTTCAACAGATAGCGCACGTCAGTGAGGCGAAATCCTGCCGCTTCAATATTCGCTTTAATTTGCGGTGCGCTTTCATCCAACCCCGCATCAATAAGAATATGCCCTGCCGGGGTGGTCAGTAGAATAGAAGAGAGATTTTCTGTGCCGACATACCACACGCCTTCCGTGATTTGAAACGGCTCCATAGGCTTAGCCCACGCTTTAAACAGTGACAACGGCGGAGCGGGTGATAACGGTTGTGAAGGATCTAATGCCGCCATTGCAGGAAGTGCTGATGTTGAAAATATACATACAAAGAATAATACATAGCGATTCATAATGTTCTCCTGATTGAAGCGCCCGCAGTATACCTGGCAGTAATTTAGCCAGGTTCAATAAGAGAGACATTTAATGAACTTGCTGCAAATGGATATGAACCTGTTAAAAGTACTGTATGTGCTGCTAGAGACCAGCTCTACGGGGAAAACGGCGCAAAAGCTGGCTTTGTCGCCTTCTGCGGTAAGTCATGCGCTAATGAGATTGCGCGATGCGCTAAACGATCCGTTGTTTCGACGGGAAGGGAACCGCCAAATTCCTACGCCTTATGCGCAGGCGCTACGTGACAAATTGGCGCCTGTGTTTGTTTCGCTTAATGAGGAGCTGTTTGGCGATAAAGAGAACGGCTCCCGTTGTTTCCGGGTGGTACTTCCTCCCGCATTGAACGCGCTGCTTACGCCCGTTCTCGCAGAGAAAGGTTATCTTCATCAGGCGGTGATCGAGTGCCTTCCTTTTGCCCGCCGACCCTGGCGTGATGAATTGTTGGATAGCTCGGTTGATTTGGTGCTGGCAATTGGCGACCATCAAAAGCAGGTCAGCGCTCTGCATTACGAACGGGTGGGGACTACGCGTTTGATCGCGGTTTATGGCACGCCATTGCGTTCACGTCTGGAGAATGCCGCAGCGTTGAATTTTGCTGATCTACAGCATTATCAGCACATTTACTGTTTGCCATGGACAAAAGAGAACAACGAACTGGACAGGCAGCAGGCTCGTGCCGGATTTGAACGTCCGCTGGCGTTTGTTTGTCATGATTACAGCCAACTTGCGCCTGCTGTCCAGTCGGCACCGCTGATGGCTATTGTACCGTGCCCCTGGTATGAAAATTTATCCGATAAGCGTGGTCTTTTTGTCCTGCCGCTTGCCGGAGAGCAGGCGGAAGGCGCGATTTTCATGCAGTACCGGGCTTCGACGGTAGAGTGGAAGCGACGCCTTATCGAAGCCATTCGCCGGAAATTAAAAACGTACTACCAATAAACGCGAGAGCCCGCATAAGGCGGGCGCTGTGACGTATTGAGCGCCAGAATTATTCGATATTCTGAATTTGCTCGCGCATTTGCTCGATCAACACTTTTAATTCAATAGCGGAGTTAGTTACATCAGCGTTGATGGATTTGGACGCCAGGGTGTTCGACTCACGGTTAAATTCTTGCATCATGAAGTCCAGACGGCGACCTACCGCCTCTTTTTTCTTCAGAATGTTGTAAGTCTCTTTGACGTGCGCTTCCAGACGATCCAGCTCTTCCGCCACATCAATGCGTTGCGCCATCATCACCAGTTCTTGCTCCAGACGGTTGTTTTCAAGCTGTACCTGCGCGTCTTCCAGCTTGGCAACCAGGCGTTCACGCTGCCACCGCAAGATTTCCGGCATATGCGCGCGAACTTTCGCTACTTCGGCGCTGACGCCTTCCAGCCGTTGTTCAATCAGCGCTTTTAGCGCCTGGCCTTCCGTTTCACGCGCTACGATAAAGTCGTCCAGCGTACCGTCCAGCGCGGCTAAAATTTCTGCGGCAATCGCGTCCAGATCCTGCTCTTGCGCCGCCATGACACCTGGCCAGCGCAAAATATCAACCGGATTGATTTCCCCTTCGTCGCTCTGCATTTTGACCCAGTTTGCGGCGCTAACCAGTTGTTTTGCCAGCTTTTCATTCAGAATAAGCTCGCCTTGCGCGCTGGCATCGGGTTCAAAACGCAGCATGCATTCGACTTTGCCGCGCGTCAGACGTGTACGAATGCGCTCGCGCACGACGGGTTCAAGACTACGGAACTGTTCCGGCAGACGAAAGTAAGTTTCCAGATAACGCTGGTTTACCGAGCGCATTTCCCAGGTCGCGCTACCCCATTCACCCTTAATTTCACGCCGGGCGTAGGCGGTCATACTGCGGATCATAGATGTTCCCGTTTTTAAAGGAGAGATGAGGGGATTATAGCTATCCAGGCCTTGTCAGGATAGGAATAACCATCGGAAGTCCGTATAATGCGCAGCCACATTCGTTTTAAGTCGGAGATCTCAATATGCGTCCAGCAGGCCGTAGCGCTAATCAGGTGCGTCCCGTAACCCTGACCCGTAACTATACAAAACACGCTGAAGGCTCGGTACTGGTCGAATTTGGAGATACCAAAGTGTTGTGCACCGCCTCCATTGAAGAAGGCGTCCCGCGTTTTCTGAAAGGACAAGGCCAGGGGTGGATCACCGCTGAGTATGGCATGTTGCCTCGCGCCACCCATACCCGTAACGCGCGCGAAGCGGCAAAGGGTAAGCAGGGTGGTCGTACTATGGAAATTCAGCGTTTGATCGCGCGTGCGCTGCGTGCGGCGGTCGATCTGAAAACGCTCGGCGAATTTACCATTACGCTGGACTGCGATGTAATCCAGGCCGATGGCGGTACGCGTACAGCGTCTATTACCGGTGCCTGCGTGGCGTTGGCGGATGCGCTGAATAAGCTGGTTGCAAACGGTAAGCTGAAAACCAATCCGATGAAAGGCATGGTGGCGGCGGTTTCCGTAGGCATCGTTAACGGCGAAGCGATCTGCGATCTGGAGTATGTTGAAGATTCCGCCGCAGAAACCGACATGAACGTCGTGATGACCGAAGACGGCCGCATCATTGAAGTACAGGGCACCGCGGAAGGCGAACCGTTCAGCCATGAAGAACTTCTCACTTTGTTGGCGCTGGCCCGAGGGGGAATTGAATCCATTGTAGCGACGCAGAAGGCGGCGTTAGAAAATTGATTTTAAGGCGACTGAAAAGTCGCCTTTTTTTTGTCCGTAAATTTCGTAAATGATGAAAGTAAGAAAAGGAGCGAATCCATGAAGCCGTATCAGCGCCAGTTTATTGAGTTTGCGCTTAACAAGCAGGTACTAAAGTTTGGCGAGTTTACGCTGAAATCCGGGCGCCAAAGCCCCTATTTCTTCAACGCCGGGCTGTTTAATACCGGGCGCGACCTGGCGTTGTTAGGCCGTTTTTATGCCGAAGCTCTGGTTGATTCCGGTATTGAATTTGATCTGCTGTTTGGCCCCGCATACAAAGGTATTCCGATCGCGACGACGACAGCGGTTGCGCTGGCGGAACATCACGATAAAGACCTGCCGTACTGCTTTAACCGCAAAGAGGCAAAAGATCATGGCGAAGGCGGGAATTTGGTGGGCAGCGCGCTACAGGGCCGCGTGATGCTGGTGGATGACGTGATTACCGCAGGTACGGCGATTCGCGAGTCTATGGAGATTATTCAGGCGCACGGGGCCACGCTGGCAGGCGTACTGATTTCGCTGGATCGCCAGGAACGTGGCCGCGGCGAGATTTCCGCGATTCAGGAAGTGGAGCGTGACTATGGCTGTAAGGTTATCTCCATCATTACGCTGAAAGACCTGATTGCCTATCTGGAAGAAAAACCTGATATGGCTGAGCATCTGGCTGCTGTGCGGGCATACCGGGAAGAATTTGGGGTGTAAGCGAATTGCCCGGTGGCGCTACGCTTACCGGGCCTATGTTTCTGTCGCCTGGATAAGGCGTGAGCCGCTATCCGGTTAGCGTTACTGTAACTGAGCGGCAATGAGCGGCCAGCGGGCGTCGAAATCGTCCGTTGGACGGTATTTAAATTCGCTACGCACGAACCGTGAAAGCATACCTTCACAGAAGGCGAGCAGTTGACTTGCCAACAGTGTTTCATCCGTCGCGTAGCCTTCGCCTTCACGCATTCTTTTTTCTCGTAGCACCTGGCGGAGCTGCGCTTCGATGCGTTCAAAAAGCTGGTTAATGCGCCCCTGCAGGCGGTCCTGTTCAAACATCAGCGCGTGCCCGGTAAGAATGCGCGTCAGGCCAGGGTTGCGTTCGCCAAAACCCAGAATCAGCAACACAATCAGTCGCAAACGCGTGCTGGTGTCTTTTTCATCTTTTAAAATCAGGTTGATACGGGTAATCAGACTATCTTCGATAAACTCAATCAGGCTATCGAACATGCGGGTCTTGCTGGGAAAATGGCGATATAGCGCCGCTTCGGAAACGCCGACCGAGGCCGCCAGTTTTGCCGTCGTGATGCGTTGACTTCCATCGCTGGATTCAAGCATCAGCGCCAGTGATTGAAGTATTTCTTCGCGACGATTCCTTTTCGCAGTTTGTTTTTCTGCCATGTTACAAAATACCCCTGAAAATAAGCACTTGCCAGGCGAGCACCCACGCTATAACCGCAAACTCAGCGCTTGCGGCAGTATTATGACGTTATTGGGATGCGTACAATTTACTTACGGCCAGAATGACCGAAGCCGCCCTCGCCACGTTCGGTGGCGTCAAATGCTTCCACCAGATTAAATTCGGCCTGAACGACCGGAACAAACACCATTTGCGCGATACGTTCGCCCGGTTCAATGGTAAAACTGTCCTGACCACGGTTCCAGATCGAAACCATCAGTTGCCCCTGATAATCGGAATCAATCAGCCCGACCAGGTTGCCCAGCACGATACCATGTTTATGGCCCAGGCCCGAACGCGGCAACATGACTGCCGCCAGTGATGGATCGGCGATATGAATGGCCAGTCCGGTAGGCACCAACGTCGTTGCACCAGGCGCCAGTTCTACGGCGTCGTCGAGACAGGCGCGCAGGTCAAGCCCGGCAGAACCAGAAGTAGCATAAGTCGGCAGCGGAAACTGCTGACCAACACGCGGGTCCAGAATCTTAACGTCGATTTTTTTCATCATAACGGGTCACGATCTCGTCGAGTAATAATTGGCCCAGGAGTTCTTTTCGCTCAAGCGGTAAGACTTTATCTCCATCCTGCCAGAAAAGGTGTAAAGCGTTTTTATCGCTATTAAATCCCTGATTTGAAAGTGAAACATCATTTGCACAAATCAGGTCAAGGTTTTTACGGATACGTTTTTGCCGGGCGTATTCTTCCACATTATTCGTTTCCGCGGCAAACCCAACAACGTAGGGGCGATTGTCACTGAGCGCGGCCACCCCAGCGATAATGTCCGGGTTTTTGACCATTTTTATTAGTAATTCATCACTTTGCGCCGCCTGTTTTTTGATTTTTTCACTGGCGATAGTCTCTGCGCGATAGTCAGCCACGGCGGCGCAGCTAATGAAAATATGCTGCTGCTGAACGGCGGACTGAACAGCGGCTTCCATGTCCAGCGCAGTTATGACATCAACCCGTTTTACAAAAGGCGGCGTCAGTAGCGAAACGGGACCGGAGATCAGCGTGACATTTGCGCCGCGACGCGCGGCGGCCGCCGCAATAGCGAAGCCCATTTTACCGGAGCTGTGGTTGGAAATATAACGCACCGGGTCGAGCGGTTCGCGCGTCGGACCTGCCGTAATCATGATATTAAGATGTTGCAGATCGTTGACAGCAGCGAAATGCGCGACGGCCTTATCGACGATAATTAATGGGTCCAGCATTCGGCCAGGACCTACATCGCCACATGCCTGACTGCCGCTATCCGGCCCCCAAATGAACAGACCGCGAGAGGCGAGTACCTCCAGATTATGTTGCGTGGCGGCAGCGCGGTACATCTGTTGGTTCATGGCCGGAAGAACGGCTACCGGGGCTGGCGTCGCCAGGCAGATGGTGGAGACTAAATCATTAGCCATACCCGATGCTACACGGGCGATCAGATCGGCGGTCGCGGGGGCAAGAATAACCAGGTCGGCCCATTTCCCCAACTCGATATGCCCCATCGCGGCTTCGGCGGCAGGGTCAAGCAGACTGTCGGACACCGGATAACCCGACACTGCCTGTAAGCTCAGGGGGGTAATAAAGGCTTTTGCCGCCTCGGTCATTGCCACGCGCACGTCAGCGCCGCGCTCACGTAAACGGCGTACCAGCTCCGGCGTTTTATACGCAGCGATACCGCCGCTAACGCCGAGAACAATTTTTTTACCGGCCAGGCTCATCATGTCTTTCCTGTTGGGTGATTTTGAAAGGCGGCTATTTTATCACAATCTCTACGGCGTCGTGTCTTTGCCTGCGCTCCACTTTGCGAGGCGCTACGCAAGAACAAAATCGGGGCGTCGATCTCTCCCAAAGGCTGTGCCACTATGCCGCTTCCTTAAAAAAGGAGGTGCGCGTATGGATACGTTGGACGGATTATTGCCGCGTGAAAAAATGCTCAGATCCGGCATTGCTTCCCTTAGCGATGTTGAGTTGCTGGCGCTTTTTTTACGTACCGGCACGCCGGGAAAAGATGTTATGACGTTGGCAAAAGAGATGTTGCAGCGCTTTGGGTCGCTGTATGGCCTGCTGTCGGCGGACTTTGCGCAGTTTCGCGGCGTAAACGGTATCGGCCTGGCGAAATTCGCGCAGTTGAAAGGCATTGCTGAGCTGGCAAGGCGCTATTACAGCGTGCGCATGAATGAGGAAAGTGCGTTGCTAAGTCCGGAAATGACGCGGGAATTTCTGCAAAGCCAACTGACGGGCGAGGAGCGTGAGATCTTTCTGGTGATCTTCCTCGATGCCCAACACCGTGTGCTTCAGCACAGCCGCCTGTTTTCCGGCACGCTTAACCACGTAGAGGTGCATCCGCGTGAGATTGTCCGGGAAGCGATTAAACTCAATGCCTCGGCGGTCATTCTGGCGCATAATCACCCTTCAGGCTGCGCAGAGCCGAGTAAAGCGGATAAACTTATCACCGAGCGCGTGATAAAATGCTGCCAGTTTATGGATATCCGGGTGCTCGATCACCTGATAATTGGCCGCGGAGAGTACGTTTCTTTTGCCGAACGCGGCTGGATTTAAGGTACTTTGCGCGATCCATCGGGATCTTTGTCTGTTCGGGACTTGAGCATATCGCCGGGTCAGCGTATACTACGCCACCTTTGAGAATCTCGGGTTTGGCATTTGGGCCTGGCAATCGGGGGTTCACTTAGAACCGTCGTGACCGGGCTTTACAGCCTGACGAGGCGCCAATACCCCATACGAAGCTCGAGCTAATTTGATTTTTGGAGAATAGACATGTCCCGAGTCTGCCAAGTTACTGGCAAGCGTCCGGTGACCGGTAACAACCGTTCCCACGCACTGAACGCGACTAAACGCCGTTTCCTGCCTAACCTGCACTCTCACCGTTTCTGGGTTGAGAGCGAGAAGCGTTTTGTCACCCTGCGTGTATCTGCTAAAGGTATGCGTATCATCGATAAAAAAGGCATCGAAACAGTTCTGTCTGAACTGCGTGCCCGTGGCGAAAAGTACTAAGTACTAAGAGGAAATAAATCATGGCTAAAGGTATTCGTGAGAAAATCAAGCTGGTTTCTTCTGCTGGTACTGGTCACTTCTATACCACTACGAAGAACAAACGTACTAAACCGGAAAAACTGGAGCTGAAAAAATTCGATCCAGTTGTCCGTCAGCACGTGATCTACAAAGAAGCGAAAATCAAATAATTCTCGCTTTGATGTAACAAAAACCTCGCCTCGGCGGGGTTTTTTGTTTTTCTGGCCGTCCCCATATTAATAAGACCTGTCACACTGCCGGAGACGTTATGCCTGAATTACCCGAAGTTGAAACCAGCCGCCGGGGTATTGAACCCCATTTAGTTGGCGCTACTATTCTGCACGCCCATATCCGTAACGGTCGTCTGCGCTGGCCGGTTTCAGATGAAATTTATCGTCTGAGCGATACGCCCATCCTCAGCGTGCAGCGTCGTGCCAAGTATCTGCTGCTGGAGCTGCCTGACGGCTGGATAATCATTCACCTGGGGATGTCGGGAAGCTTGCGGATACTGGCGGAAGCGCTGCCGGCGGAAAAGCACGACCATGTCGATTTGGTGATGAGCAATGGCAAAATTCTACGTTATACCGATCCTCGCCGCTTTGGCGCCTGGTTATGGACCAAAGAGCTGGAAGGGCATAACGTACTGGCGCATCTGGGACCGGAGCCGCTAAGCGATGAGTTTAATGGCGAATATTTGCAGCAGAAATGCGCGAAGAAGAAGACGGCGATTAAACCCTGGCTGATGGATAACAAGCTGGTGGTCGGCGTGGGGAATATCTACGCCAGCGAGTCGCTGTTTGCCGCTGGTATTCACCCTGACCGCCTGGCGTCGTCACTCTCGACAGAGGAGTGCGACCTGCTGGCGCGAGTGATTAAAGCCGTTTTGCTGCGCTCTATCGAACAAGGCGGGACAACGCTGAAGGATTTTCTGCAAAGCGATGGAAAACCGGGCTATTTTGCGCAGGAGTTGCAGGTGTACGGGCGCAAAGGCGAGCCGTGTCGGGTATGCGGTACGCCGATAGTCGCAACGAAACACGCACAGCGTGCGACGTTCTATTGCCGTCACTGTCAGAAGTAAAACGCCAGGCCCGGCAAGGAGACTTATTTCAACTTATCCATTAGCGCCTGATGCACATTGTCCGGCAGAAAGTGGGTCACATCGCCCTGATGGCGCGCCACTTCTTTGACCAGCGACGATGAAATAAACGACCACTCTTTGGACGGCATCAGGAAAACGCTTTCCAGTTGCGGCATCAGATGACGATTCATATGCGCCAACTGCATTTCATATTCAAAATCCGCCACCGCGCGCAGACCACGAATCAGGATATTCGCCTGTCTGTCGCGGGCGAAATTGGCCATTAGGTCGCTAAAGCCCACCACCTCTACGTTACCCAAGTGTGCGGTCGCTTTTTGCGCCAGCGCCACACGTTCGTCCAGAGTGAACATGGGTTTCTTACCGGGGCTGGCGGCGATGGCCAGAATGACATGGTCGAACATCTGCGTTGCGCGCGTCACAATATCGAGATGACCGTTGGTAATCGGATCAAACGTGCCTGGATAAATCGCCCGTTTTTGCATGACAGCCCTCAATGCGTTTTCGGTGGCAGATAGGGTTCTAACAGTTGCAGCAGACGCTGGAGCGCGCCCTGATTTTGATAGAGCACTTCAACTGCGTGACGTCCGTAGAAATTACGATAATCAGCGTCGGTCAGTAAAGAGGAAACTTCTTTTGCCAGCGTAGCCGCATCAATAATAGTGATAAGTCCACTCGCCTGCTCCAGACGGGCGCAAATATCTTTAAAGTTAAAGGTATGCGGCCCCATCAGTACCGGAATCGCATGGGCGGCAGCCTCCAGCGGGTTATGACCGCCGCGCTCAACCAGTGAACCACCGACAAAGGCGAGATCGGCAATTCCATAGAGCAACATTAACTCGCCCATGGTATCGCCTACCACGACCTGAGTACTGGCGGACGGCACTTCGCCCGAAGAGCGAGTGATATAGCTTAACCCTGCCTGGCGCACAAGATTGATAGCATCCGGGAAACGCTCCGGATGGCGAGGCACCAGAATCAGTAATAAATTCGGGAATTGATGTAATAACGCCTGGTGAGCGGCGATAACGATACTCTCTTCGCCATCGTGGGTACTGGTGGCAATCCAGACTGGCCGGTGCGGCGCCCACTGGCTACGTAGCGTAACGGCTTTAGCCGCCAGTTGCGGCGTAACTGAAATATCAAATTTCAGACTACCTGTGACCGTGACTTGATTGTTCTTCGCGCCCAACGCCACAAAACGTTCGCCATCTTCTTCGTTTTGCGCGGCAATCAGGGTGATACGGCGCAGGAGCGTACGGACAAACTTGCCAAGCTTCGTATAACCCGCGGCGGAACGGGCGGAAAGCCGCGCATTAGCGATTACCAGCGGAATATGACGCTTATGCAGCGCAGCAATCAGATTTGGCCAGAGCTCAGTCTCCATGATCAATACCAGCTTAGGGTCAATCTTATTGAGGAAACGATTGAGCGCATCGGGCAAATCATAAGGCAAGTAAACGTGCTGAACATCGTTGCCAAAGGCAGACTGGACGCGCTCCGAGCCGGTCGGCGTCATGGTCGTTACGGTAATAGGCAGATCGGGATAGCGATGACGGAGAGCGCGGACCAATGGGATGGCCGCCAGAGTTTCGCCCACTGAGACGGAATGCAGCATGATTCCGCCCGGTTTCAACGGACGGCGGTAGAATCCGTAGCGTTCACCCCAGCGCTTACGATAGGCCGGCGCTTTACGTCCACGCACCCAAAGCCGTATCCAGATCAGAGGCTGAATAAGGTAGAGAAGAGCGGTGTAAAGCAATTCGAGCATAGTAAATAGCTGACTTATGGATGTGCTGGGGATTCTATGTATTTAGCCTGGGCTTTACCATTACTTTTCCCATTTTTGCGCCAAATTGGCTCAGAAGCGGGGATTCCAGGCGCGAAACCTCATTATTTTTGCATTTTTACGCAATCCATTGAAATTTGCCGCCCTTGTCGCCCCAGGCAATTGGAATGACCATTCAAAATAGAGGGGTAAATTAATATCTCTTTGAATTTATAATTAAAAAAATGATTGTGTATAAAATTTATTCGTATCGGATTGCTGCGAAAGAAGTGTTACACTAGCGCATCTAAAATGAGTGCGGTATTAGCCATCGGGTTGCTGTGAAGCCTGGGGCGGTAGCGTGCTTTTTTCTGCTTATTTATCCGGACAATTTCAACCAAAGAGTCGCTTGTGGAAAAGCCATTTCGAAGAATTCTGATTATAAAAATGCGTTTTCATGGAGACATGTTACTTACCACCCCAGTCATCAGTACGCTGAAGCAGAATTATCCCGATGCAAAAATCGATGTGCTTCTTTATCAGAACACCATACCGATATTGTCGGAAAATCCGGAGATTAATGCACTCTATGGCATCAGTAACAAAGGCGCAGGAACAAAAGAGAAGATTAAAAACGCGCTATCGCTGATCAAAAAATTGCGTGCTAACCCGTATGATCTGGTTGTCAATCTTACCGATCAGTGGAGCGTGGCGCTTATTGTGCGTTTTTTAGACGCAAAAATAAAAATCTCGCAGGATTTCGGTAATCGTCAGTCTGCTTTATGGAAAAAGAGCTTTACGCATTTAGTGCCTTATGCGGGAGAGCATGCTGTCGAGCGCACGTTATCCGCGCTAAAGCCGTTAGCGCTAAAACAGTATGTCACGGAAACCACCATGAGCTATCGCCCGGAACATTGGGAAAACATGCGACAACAGCTCAAACAACTTGGCGTAACCCGGCAATATGTCGTTATTCAGCCTACGGCACGGCAGCTATTTAAGTGCTGGGATAACGATAAATTCTCTCAGGTTATTGATGCCGTGCAGCGCCGTGGCTATCAGGTTGTACTGACGTCAGGCCCGGCCGCAGACGAGATGGCCTGCGTGGATGATATTGCACGCGGCTGTGAGACAAAACCGATTACCGGTCTGGCGGGTAAAACTCGCTTTCCTGAGTTGGGCGCATTGATTGACCATGCGGATCTGTTTATCGGTGTTGATTCGGCCCCCGGTCATATCGCCGCAGCAGTCAAAACGCCGGTCATTTGCCTTTTCGGCGCGACGGATCATGTGTTCTGGCGTCCCTGGACCGACGACATGATTCAGTTTTGGGCAGGGAATTATCAGCCGATGCCTGAACGGCATGAGCTTGATCGTAATAAAAAATACCTTTCCGTTATTCCGGCTGAAGATGTTATCGCCGCGACGGAAAAAATGCTGCCGCATGAGGCACGCCCAATAGATTTGGACAGCCTGCTATGAGAGTTGCCTTTTGCTTATATAAATATTTTCCTTTTGGTGGTCTGCAGCGTGATTTTATGCGCATTGCCCAAACCGTGGCGGCGCGAGGTCATCAGGTTCGTGTTTATACTCAGACATGGGAGGGGGAATGCCCGGATAACTTTGAATTAATCCGCGTGCCGGTTAAATCCCGTACGAACCACGGTCGTAACGCAGAATATTATGCCTGGGTACAACACCATTTGCGCGACCACCCCGTCGATCGGGTTGTTGGATTCAATAAGATGCCGGGCCTTGATGTGTATTATGCCGCGGACGTGTGTTACGCCGAAAAAGTCGCACAGGAAAAAGGTTTTTTCTATCGCCTGACATCACGTTACCGGCATTATGCTGCTTTTGAACGCGCCACGTTTGAACACGGCAAGCAGACGCAGCTATTAATGCTGACGAATAAGCAGATTGCTGACTTCCAAAAACATTATCAGACTGAAGCGGAGCGTTTCCATATTCTTCCTCCGGGGATTTACCCGGACAGAAAATATAGCCAACAGATCCCGAACAGTCGTCAAATTTATCGTCAGAAAAATGGTATCTCAGAACAGCAAAAATTACTGTTGCAAGTAGGGTCTGACTTTACCCGTAAAGGTGTAAATCGCTCTATTGAAGCGCTGGCATCGCTACCCGAATCTTTACGACAAAATACGGTGCTCTATGTTGTCGGACAGGATAAGCCGAAGAAGTTTGCAGCACTGGCTGAAAGAAGCGGCGTCGGCACGAATGTGCATTTTTTCTCCGGACGTAGTGATATCGCGGAATTAATGGCGGCAGCCGACCTTTTACTGCATCCAGCCTATCAGGAAGCCGCTGGTATTGTTTTGCTGGAAGCCATTACTGCTGGTTTGCCGGTATTGACAACCGCGGTGTGCGGTTATGCACATTATATTGTGGATGCAAACTGTGGCGAAGCGATGGCTGAACCTTTCCGTCAGGATGTGCTAAATGAGGTTTTACTCAAAGCGCTGACACAGCCTTCCTTACGCAGCGCCTGGGCTGAAAATGCGCGGTATTATGCTGATACCCAGGATTTATACAGCTTACCGGAGAAGGCCGCAGATATTATTACAGGTGATTTAGATGGTTGAGCTGAAAGCGCCGTTAACCACACTATGGCGCGGTAAAGATGCTTTTGAGGAAGTGAAAACGTTACAGGGCGAAGTGTTCAGAGAGCTGGAGACGCGTCGAACATTGCGGTTTGAGCTGGACGGCAAAAGCTACTTCCTGAAGTGGCATAAAGGTACTTCTCTAAAAGAAATTGTGAAGAATCTGATTTCATTACGTATGCCTGTTCTGGGCGCTGACAGAGAATGGCACGCCATTCACCGCCTGCAAGAGCTAGGGGTAGATACGATGCACGGCGTTGGTTTTGGTGAAAAAGGCGTAAACCCGCTAACCAGAACATCATTTATTATCACCGAAGATTTAACGCCCACGATTAGCCTTGAAGACTACTGCGCTGACTGGGCTGTTAATCCACCGGACGTGCAGGTGAAGCGGATGATCATTAAGCGTGTTGCGACCATGGTACGTAAAATGCACGTCGGGGGAATTAACCATCGCGACTGTTATATTTGCCACTTTCTTCTGCATTTGCCTTTCACTGGCCGCGAAGAGGATTTAAAAATCTCCGTAATCGACCTGCATCGCGCGCAGATACGCCAGCGCGTTCCCCTTCGCTGGCGTGATAAAGATTTAATTGGGCTTTATTTTTCTTCAATGAATATTGGCCTGACTCAGCGAGATATATTCCGGTTTATGCGTGAGTATTTCTCTCTTCCCCTGCGAGAGATTTTGCGAAAAGAATCGGGGTTGATTCATCAGGCGGATGTTAAAGCCGCACGAATCAAAGAAAGAACAATAAGGAAAAATCTTTAATATAAATGCTGTATTTATAAATAGCATAGAGGCTGTATGTTCCTTTTCATATGCATGACTAATTTACAATTGCTCATTGCGCGGTCAATTATAGAAAAAGAGCAGTTGAAGAGTGTTGATGTTTTATTTATTGGCGATGTAGATAACGTAAAAAATCAGTACTATTTAAAAAAAATGCAACCGTTATGTCGGTACTCAAGCATAGTCTCTCAGGTTTCAAAATTTTCGGCATTTAAAACGATTCATAGAACACGGTATGCTAAAAAAATCATGGAATCATATGCCAGAGAATATCATACCGTTTTCTTTGCGAATTTTCATGTCCCACTTATACACCATATTTTATCGTGTATCTCTTTTTCTGAAATAAAAACCTTTGATGATGGTACAAATAATATCAATCAGAAAAGTATAATGTATGAAAATAAGAATATAAGCGCAACATCAAAGTTAATACGAAAACTGATGGGGCGTAAATATCATAAAGATGAAATATTAAAGTTAGACGCAAAACATTATACTCTATTCCCTAACAGAACCAACATAATTAAAAAAACCGAAGGAATTATATTGGTACACCACAACGGTCTTCCTGATACGAATAATGGCTTTAAAAAAGTATTATTGGGCACTGTATATACTGATGCGTTAAAAAATAAAGAAGATGAGAGTATTTTTCTTGAGCATATTCAGCGGTTTATTAAGGAAGAAGCGGTTGATATATATATTCCTCATCCTCGATATGACTCGCATCATTTTAATGGTGTATTGAATGTTAACTCTGAAATGATAGCCGAGGACATTATTTTAGAATATCTGGAGCAGGGGATGGCATTAGAGATATATGGATTTAATAGCACAGTTCAGTATAATCTAAATAATATCTCAGCTATCAAAAACTATAAAATAACCAGCCATTTTCTAAAAGATAGCTTTAATCATGGACTGGGCTTCGATTTTAATCAGGTCTCAGTATAAATATAGTGTTGATTGGGTTTGTTCTTACAGTATCTTAAAAGTGAAGGAAGCCGAATAACATGAGTGTCAGCAGATGGTGACTTCATTGAAAATAGCGTTTATTGGCGAAGCGGTATCTGGTTTTGGAGGGATGGAAACTGTTATTAGTAACGTTATCCATACGTTTGAAAACAACTCTCCGAAAATCAACTGTGAAATGTTTTTCTTTTGTCGTAATGACAAAATGGATAAAGCATGGCTAAAAGAGATTAAATATGCGCAATCATTCTCAAATATAAAATTAAGTTTTCTGCGTCGAGCTAGACATGTTTATAATTTTAATCAGTGGCTGAAAAAAACGTCACCGGATATTGTGATATGTATTGATGTTATCTCATGTCTTTATGCCAATAAAGCACGAAAGAAAAGTGGTAAACAGTTTACTATTTTCTCATGGCCGCATTTTTCTCTCGACCATAAAAAACATGCGGAATGTATAACGTATGCAGATTATCATCTGGCCATCAGTAGTGGTATTAAAGAACAGATGATGGCACGGGGGATCTCAGGGCAAGATATTAGCGTCGTTTATAATCCTGTCTCTAGTAAAGCAATCATTGTGCCGCCGCCTGAGCGCGATAAGCCCGCTGTATTTCTCTATGTAGGGCGTCTTAAATTTGAAGGGCAGAAAAGAGTTAAAGATTTATTTGATGGTTTGGCTCGAACGACAGGGGAATGGCAGCTACATATTATTGGTGATGGCTCAGATTTTGAAAAGTGCCAGGCCTATAGCCGGGAGCTTGGTATTGAGCAGCGTGTGATCTGGTATGGTTGGCAAAGCGCGCCGTGGCAAGTCGTACAGCAAAAAATAAAAAATGTCACCGCGTTACTACTTACCTCTGCATTTGAGGGATTTCCTATGACCCTGCTGGAAGCAATGTCATATGGAATTCCGTGTATTAGTTCTGATTGTATGTCTGGTCCGCGCGATATGATTAAACCCGGTTTGAATGGTGAGCTTTACACGCCGGGTGCTATAGATGATTTTGTAGGACATCTTAATCGAGTTATTTCCGGTGAAGTAAAATATCATCACGATATAATTCCCGGCACGATTGAGAGATTTTACGATGTGCTATATTTTAAAAATTTTTATAATGCGATATTCTCGAAATTACAAAAGTGATCACTATGAGCAGAAAATATTTTGAAGAAGAAGTCATTCAACAGACTTTAGATTATAACTATGCACAACATAGTGATGCTAATAAATTTAATATAGCTTATGGGATTGATAAAAACTTTCTTTTTGGCTGTGGTGTCTCTATTGCATCGGTTCTCCTTGCTAACCCAGAGAAGGCGTTAGCTTTCCATGTTTTTACTGATTCCTTTGGCCCTGAAGACCAGCAGCGATTTGATGCATTAGCAAAACAGTACGCTACGCAGATCGTTGTTTATTTAATTGATTGTGAGCGATTAAAATCGCTACCCAGTACCAAAAACTGGACCTATGCAACATACTTTAGATTCATTATAGCCGACTATTTTTCAGATAAAACAGATAGAGTGCTTTATCTGGATGCAGATATTGCATGTAAAGGAAGTATTCAGGAACTTATTGATCTTAATTTCGCTAAAAATGAGATTGCGGCGGTCGTTGCTGAAGGCGAGTTGGAATGGTGGACTAAGCGCTCGGTTAGCCTGGCAACGCCTGGGCTGGTTTCTGGCTATTTTAATGCCGGTTTTATCTTAATTAATATACCTCTTTGGGCCGCAGAAAATATCTCTAAGAAAGCGATTGAAATGCTAAAAGATCCGGAGGTGGTACAGCGCATAACACACCTTGATCAGGATGTATTAAATATATTATTAGTGAATAAAGCGCGTTTTGTTGATAAAAAATTTAATACGCAATTTAGTCTTAACTATGAATTAAAAGATTCAGTTATTAATCCAGTTGATGCTGAGACTGTATTTGTTCATTATATCGGACCAACGAAGCCCTGGCATAGTTGGGGGGCTTATCCGGTGTCACAATATTTTTTACAGGCTAAGAGCAACTCACCATGGTCTCATTGCGCACTGTTAAATCCAGTCACTAGCCATCAATTACGTTATGCGGCGAAGCATATGTTTAATCAGAAGCATTATACTTCGGGTATAAATTATTATATAGCCTACTTTAAACGTAAACTTCTTGAATAAAACCCATAGGTGATGTGATGGATTCATTTCCTGAGATAGAAATAACTGAATATAAAGTTTTTGATGAAAGTAATAATAATGATGATAGTAACATATTAAATATTTCTTATGGCGTTGACGAAAACTATCTTGATGGTGTAGGGGTGTCAATTGCTTCAGTTGTATTAAACAATAATATCCCGCTCGCTTTTCACATTATTTGTGATTCATACTCCCCGTGTTTTGTTAAATATATAGAGCGTTTAGCCGTACAGCACCACATTAAAATCTCTCTTTACCTTATTAAAGTAGAAAGCCTTGAGGTATTGCCTCAAACTAAAGTATGGTCAAGAGCAATGTATTTTCGTTTATTTGCTTTCGATTATCTTAGCAAGAAGGTAAACACATTACTTTATTTGGATGCCGATGTTGTATGCAAAGGTTCTTTGCAAGATCTTCTACGGCTTGATCTGACAGAGAAGATTGCTGCGGTCGTAAAAGATGTTGATTCCATCCAGAATAAGGTAAATGAGAGATTAAGAACATTTAATTTACAAGGTGGTTATTTTAACTCCGGCGTGGTTTTTGTTAACCTGAAATTATGGAAAGAGAATGCCTTAACAGAAAAAGCCTTTTTACTCCTGGCGGGTAAAGACGCAGATTCTTTTAAATATCCTGATCAGGATGTTTTAAATATTCTTCTACAGAATAAAGTCGTTTTCCTACCACGACCGTATAATACTATTTATACTATCAAAAGTGAGTTGAAAGACAGAACACATAAGAAATATAGCAATATAATTAATGAGAATACTATTTTAATTCATTATACGGGTGCAACTAAGCCCTGGCATGCCTGGGCAAATTATCCTTCAGTTATCTATTACAAAAATGCACGCCTGAACTCACCCTGGAAAGATTTTCCCGCAAAAGATGCGCGTACCATCGTTGAATTTAAGAAGCGATATAAACATCTTTTCGTGCAGGGTCATTACTTCAAAGGCCTTCTGGCTGGAAGCGCATATCTTTATCGTAAACTTTTCCACAAATAATTCCCTTCCCTAAATCTCCATTATGATTATTGAACAAAAGGTTAAAAACTATACGGTCTTTGTCAAAAAAGACGGTGAAAAATACATTGAGATATTCAAAGATTTTCTATCTTATAATCATCAGGTTATTAAAGTCTTTCGTAATATAAAAGACACAAAAGTTGTATTGATTAATACAGACTACGGGAAATATATTCTCAAAGTATTTAGTCCGAAAGTAAAAAATACTGAACGCTTTTTCAAATCGTTGGTAAAAGGAGATTACTACGAAAAGCTTTTTTGTCAGACAGATCGTGTACGGCGGGAAGGGTTTGAGGCGCTTAATGATTTTTACCTGCTGGCGGAAATTAAAACGTTACGCTATGTAAAAACATATGTGATGCTAATTGAGTATATCGAAGGTATTGAGCTTGTTGATATGCCAGAAATTTCTGACGAGGTGAGAGAGAAAATCAAACAGTCGATATATTCTCTGCATCAGCACGGTATGGTTTCGGGCGATCCCCATAAAGGTAATTTTATCCTGCAAGGTAATGAGATCAGAATTATCGATTTGTCCGGAAAAAGACCTTCTCGACAACGACAAGCAAAGGATCGTATTGATTTAGAAAGACATTATGGTATTAAAAATAATGTAGAAGATATCGGATTTTACTTATTGATTTATAAGAAAAAACTTCGAAATTTCCTTCGCCGTATTAAGGGTAAGGAAAGACGCTGATCAATGTAGCACGTTTAGTTTAGTTTAAGGGACAGGCTGGCTTTTATTTGCTGTAACGTTATGACATACTGGAGAGAATTTGAGATGTAATATTAGTAATTTATTATAACATTTATTTATAGGTTGCATGATAAACATACGAGTTTTTTATGGGCAGCGTTAACTTTATAACTCACGCCGATGTTCTGCAACTTATTGCGAAAAGAACGGCTGAAGATTGTATTATTTTTCTTTCTGGTCCCACATCCAGAAAGACGCCGCTGTCCTTGTTACGAGTGAAAGATGTCATTGCAGTCAATGGTTCTGTTCAATATTTGCTAAACAATAATGTCAAGCCATTTTTGTACCTCCTGACGGATGTTCGATTCCTCCATCACCGGCGCGAAGATTTTTATAAATTTAGTAGTAATAGTCAGTTTACTATCGTCAATCTTGATGTGTACGAACAGGCATCAGCGGATGATAAAAAATATATTGAAGAAAATTGTTTAATTATTCGCTCCTTTTATCGCCGAGAAAAAGGGGGCTTTTTAAAGAAAATTAAATTTAATTTCCTTAAGCGGATTTATAAAGCATTACTTATTTCAGTCCCTCTCTCAAAAAGAGGACGACTGACTGGGTTTTGCAAAGATATCAGTATCGGCTATTGCTCTTGTCATACCATTGCTTATACCGCTATTCAGGTTGCCTATTCCCTGAAGTACGGCCGTATTATATGTTCTGGGCTTGACTTAACGGGGAGTTGCCCACGTTTCTATGACGAAGCTTCCAGCCCTATGCCTTCTGAGCTTAGTAAAGATCTGTTTAAAATACTGCCATTTTTTACTTTTATGAGAAAAAATGTCAGTGATTTAAATATCTTTAATTTATCAGATGATACTGCAATTCATTACGATATTATTCCATATATTAAAGCCTCAGAACTTGAGGATGAAATATATTACGATAAAATCATCTAAATACTAAAAACTCACTATTTTGTGCCGCTTTCGGTACATTTTTCTTTTTCTACAAGTCTAACTATTCTGGATTAAAGCTATTATGATTAAAAAAATCATATTTACTGTTACTCCTATATTTTCAATTCCTCCACGGGGGGCGGCTGCGATAGAAACCTGGATTTACCAGGTTGCTAAACGGCTTTCAATACCGACTTCTATTGCTTGTATAAAGAATGCTGGCTATCCTGAATATAATAAAGTAAACGATAACTGTGATATCCATTACATTGGGTTTAGTAAAATTTATAAGCGCCTTTTTCAGAAATGGACTCGTCTCGACCCATTACCCTATTCCCAACGCATCCTTAATATTAGAGATAAAGTTACTACCCAGGAAGATAGCGTCATTGTTATTCATAATAGTATGAAACTGTATCGGCAGCTTAGAGAGCGTAATCCGAATGCAAAACTGGTCATGCACATGCATAACGCATTTGAACCAGAACTGCCTGATAATAATGCAAAAATTATCGTGCCCAGTCAGTTTCTTAAAGCGTTTTATGAAGAAAGATTGCCCGCCGCTGATGTTAGTATTGTGCCTAACGGTTTTTGTGCTGAAACTTATAAAAGAAACCCACAAGATAATCTTCGTCAGCAATTAAATATAGCGGAAGATGCCACCGTTCTCTTATATGCCGGAAGGATTTCGCCTGATAAAGGCATCCTGTTGCTTTTGCAGGCGTTCAAAAAATTACGTACCTTAAGAAGTAATATTAAACTTGTCGTTGTTGGCGATCCTTATGCAAGCCGTAAGGGAGAAAAAGCAGAGTATCAAAAGAAAGTACTGGATGCCGCAAAAGGGATTGGCACTGATTGCATTATGGCAGGTGGACAATCTCCTGACCAGATGCATAACTTCTATCATATAGCCGATCTGGTTATTGTTCCCTCCCAGGTTGAAGAAGCATTTTGCATGGTAGCTGTAGAAGCGATGGCAGCAGGAAAAGTGGTTCTTGCCAGCAAAAAAGGGGGGATTGGCGAGTTTGTGTTAGATGGTATAACGGGCTATCACCTCGCAGAACCTATGTCGAGCGACAGCATGATTAATGATATTAACCGTGCGCTTGCTGATAAGGAACGCCACCAGATTGCAGAAAATGCAAAGTCCCTGGTGTTTTCAAAATACAGTTGGGAAAATGTAGCGCAGCGTTTTGAAGAACAAATGAAAAACTGGTTTGAGAAGTGATTTAATACTGACGTGGAAAACGCGCTGATACCGTAATAAGTATCAGCGCGTTTTTTTATCTATTTCTTAGCGCCAGCAGGAAACCGGTAATGATACCAATTTGATCAATATCGACCTGTTCAAAATTGCCACGAACGATATAGAAACCGACGAAAGATAAGAATAATAGAAGATGAGCATTGTAGGGGCTTATCTCTACTTTCCTAAAGGTAGAGCTTGCTGTTTCCTTGATAATAGCGCCGTATAAATAGGCCAGGCTCGCCAGACCCAATATGCCAGCACTAAACCAGATGTACAGAATGGTATTATGCGGACCGATAGATTCTTTAAAGGTCCACGTTGGATAATCGACAACGCGTTTATTATAAATACTATCATAAACATCATTACTATAGCCGTAGCCCTTAACCGGGTTTTCCTGAATAAGTATCCACGCGGTACCCTGGGTTCCGTTAGTATAACGATATGAGCTATCTGTCTGCTGTAATTTATACAGTAGCCGCTCCTGAGCTGGTTTATGGCTTTGCTGAGTGATAACCAAAGCACCAGCAATAACCAGTATAGCAGCGCCAATTCCCATTAGTTTCCACTGGCGGTTCAAAATCGTCCACAAAATGCCCACCACTAAAACTGCCAGCCATGCACCCCGCGACAGAGTGCCTAACATTAAGAACAGATAGACGGCGCTCAGCGCAAAGAAAGCGAGTTTGAGCGATGTTTTTCTGAATAGCCAGATATTCAATAATGCTGGAAACAGAAATACCATTGAATCAGATATATGTCGATGATCATAGTTTGTAAATGGCATCACTCCCCTGGAATAGTCCTGAAGATAAAGGACTATTTCTACCAGTGAACGTAATCCTAGACTTATTAGAAAGGAGAAAAGTACGATTTTTTCAACCGTTTCTTTCGTTTCATCTTTTAATAGCACGGGAATTAATAAAGTATATAATAAGAAGCCTTCCAGTACCGTATTCTCAAATTCTTTGAAACTCTCTTTCATATCTGGCGATATGAGTACGGAATAAATAAGAATTAATGATAATACTGCTACGCTATAAAATACGCTATTTTTGAAAAGAGGGGAAAAACTTCTCGGTGAGCGTGAGACCTGATAAATCGCGGTGATAACCATAAGTATGGCTATCAAATGCTTATAACGCGTAATACCATCCAGAAAATACGTGGCAACAAAAAGAAAAACCAGCGTTTTATTCCAGGCCGGCTTCCATTTCTCTTTATTTAACGTTAATGATGTGGTTAGCATCTTTTCTCCACAATAGGGTTGGGATAAGACAGTGTCTCTTTAATGAATCCTTCCAAATACGCTCGCGGCATCTAAATTCGCCAGGTTTTGTTCTGGTGAGCAGCATGCCATTTGGTTCTTCCCATAACCTCCAATCAACCCAGGGTCCGTTGGGCCATATAGCGTAATATTCGGTCTGTCGAGCGCTGCGGTGAGATGGCTCAGGCCGGTATCAACCGATACGACAAATTTTGCGCCAGCCAGCACTCTCGCCACTTCCTCCAGGCTCATGCGCGGTAACACATCCACATAGTTAAAGCCTTCGGCCAGTCGTTTAGCGCGGGCTTCCTCATGAGGCGCGCCCCAGGGCAGTTTTATCCGTAATCCGGCGTTACCCAACAAACCGATAAGCTCACGCCAGTTTGCTTCCGGCCAGTGCTTATCATCGCGGGTCGTGGCATGCAAAAACACCGCATACGGATCGTTGACCGTCTGCTGGTCATGCAGAAAATGTTTTGCGATAGCGTAATCGCCCTGCGACTGCGGTTTATCGTATCCCAGACTTTTGGCGAACAGCTCGCGCGTCCGTTCAACAGCATGTTGTTGCTTTGCGATATGGTGTTTACGGTTATAAAACAGGCTGGCCAGTGGTTCGCGGGCTGTACTCCAGTCCATACCGTGCTTTATGCCGTGCGCCAGACGCGTCACCAGCGCAGCGCTTTTCACCAGCCCCTGCGCATCAATCACAGCGTCGTATTGGTATGCGCATACTGCCCGACGAAAGGCTGTGCGTTCCGCTTTGATGGGCGCGGAAAACCAGGCCTTGCGCCAACGGCGAATAGCAACGGGAATCACGCGATCGACAGCATTGTGCCAGGACGGAATTTGCGCAAACCCTTCTTCGACAACCCAATCAAATTGAATCCCCGGAATCGCCTGTTGCGCGTCAGTAAGTGCAGGCAGGGTATGTAACACGTCGCCCATCGATGACGTTTTAACGATCAAAACCCGCATTAAACGTCCTCTTCCGATAACAGCGGATGAAGTTCTTCCAGAACCCGCTGCGGCGTGATATCGATCAGGCTCTGGTGATAGCCTTGCGCCGTATCGCCTTTACGAACTTTGTGATAACCCGTAATCAGACGAATCACCCGGGCTTTATGAGACAGCGGCGGTGTGAAATCCGGGCTACTCGGGCCATACAACGCGACCAGCGGGCGGTCGAGCGCCGCCGCGACGTGCATCAGCCCGGAATCGTTAGTGACGATGGCTTTACAGGCGGCTATCAGAATGACGGCCTGTTCCAGTTGGGTTTCCCCCGCCAGGTTGCGACACCATGCCTGCTGCTCGCTATTCAGCGCCGCCAGGATCTCATTTCCGGCTTCATGGTCTTTTGCCGAGCCAAATAGCACGACCTGATACCCTTCGTTAATGAGTTGTTTTGCCAGTTCGGCGTAGTGATAGTGCGGCCAACGTTTTGCCGGACCAAATTCCGCGCCGGGGCAAAAGCCGATCAGAGGACGTTCAGAAGATAGCGAAAAGTCGCTGCACATCAGCGACTTTTCACCTTCGCTAACCTGGAGCTGTGGCCAGAGTAGCGGCTGCGGTAGATCTTTCGCTGTGCGCATCACACCCTTGTCATAGGCCAGCGCCACGTAGCGCTCCACCATCAGCGGCCAGGCGTCTTTATCAAGGACGCGCGCATCGTTCAGCAGGCCATAGCGCATTTCGCCGCGCCAGCCGGTACGGTGCGGGATATTGGCAAAGAAAGGAACCAGCGCCGATTTAAATGAATTTGGCAGCACCCAGGCGCGATCGTAGCGCTTCTCTCGCAGGCTATGGCCCAATCTGCGGCGCTCGCCGATTTCCAGCGCGCCGTGGCCCAGCGGCATGGGTATCGCCTCGTTAACTTCCGGCATACGCGATAACAACGGACGGCACCAGGCTGGCGCCATCACGTCGATTATCGCCTGGGGATAGCGCGCCTTAAGCGTGCGATAGAGACTTTGCGACATCATCATGTCGCCCACCCAGGATGGGCCAATGACCAAAATTTTCATACTTACGCGTCGCGGTTCAGCCAGGCCATATACTCCGTGACGCCTTCGGCGACGGTCTTGAAGGGTTTGTCGTAGCCCGCGTTGCGCAGATTGGTTAAATCCGCCTGCGTAAACGCCTGATAGCGACCTTTCAGCTTATCCGGGAACGGAATATACTCAATGCTGCCTTTTTTATGGTATGCCAGCGTCGCGTCGGCGACGGCCTGGAAAGATTCCGCGCGGCCTGTGCCCAGGTTAAAGATGCCGGACTCGCCGCTTTCCAGGAACCACAGGTTGACGTCGGCCACATCGCCCACGTAGACGAAGTCACGCTTGAAGTTTTCGCTGCCTTCAAACAGTTTCGGGTTTTCGCCGTTGTTTAACTGCGTATTCAGATGAAATGCCACGCTTGCCATGCTGCCTTTATGGCCTTCACGCGGTCCATAGACGTTGAAATAGCGGAAACCGACAATTTGCGAATTCGCTTCTGGCAGGATCTGACGCACGTATTCATCAAACAGGAACTTAGAGTACCCGTAAACGTTAAGCGGTTTTTCGTATTCGCGCGATTCGATGAAATCAGACGTGCGACCGCCATAGGTGGCGGCAGAAGAGGCGTAGAGGAACGGGATTTCGCGCTCAAGGCAATAGTGCAGCAGCTCTTTGGAGTATTGATAGTTATTATCCATCATATACTTGCCGTCCCACTCGGTGGTGGAAGAGCAGGCGCCTTCATGGAAAACAGCCTCAATATCGCCGAGCTCTTCTCCGGACATAATCTGGATCAGGAAATCTTCCTTATCCATATAGTCAGCAATATTCAGATCCACCAGGTTCACAAACTTGGTGCCGTCTTTCAGGTTATCCACCACCAGAATATCGGTGATACCTTTATCATTCAGGGCCTTAACGATATTGCTGCCGATAAAGCCCGCGCCGCCGGTAACGATGATCATAACTGTAACCTTTGAATTATGGTGTCAGAGACTGTCTCAGACATGAATGTTCCTATCATATCACTATTCATCCATTCACTGATAACTCGTGAGGATACGCGTGATTTATGCTGCATTTTAAAGAAGTGATGATGCGTCATCTCGTATCAACGTATAGCTTTGGGTAATATGTGCTGAAATTTGCCCAGTCTGGAGAATCGCAATGCGTGGGGATTTTTACAAACAGTTAACCAACGATCTGGAAACCGCCCGGGCGGAAGGATTGTTTAAAGAAGAGCGCATTATTACGTCTGCGCAGCAGGCGGATATCACCGTGGCGGATGGAAGCCACGTTATTAACTTTTGCGCCAATAACTATCTCGGGCTGGCGAATCACCCTGAGCTGATTAATGCCGCAAAAGCGGGCATGGACAGCCACGGTTTCGGTATGGCGTCCGTGCGTTTCATCTGCGGTACCCAGGACAGCCACAAAGCGCTGGAGCAGAAGCTGGCAAGCTTCCTCGGTATGGAAGATGCGATTCTGTACTCCTCCTGTTTTGATGCTAACGGCGGTCTGTTTGAGACGTTGCTGGGAGCGGAAGACGCCATTATCTCCGACGCGCTTAACCACGCGTCTATCATTGACGGCGTGCGTTTGTGTAAAGCGAAGCGCTATCGCTACGCCAACAACGATATGGCTGAGCTGGAAGCGCGGCTGAAAGACGCGCGTGAAGCCGGCGCGCGTCATGTCCTGATCGCCACTGACGGCGTGTTCTCAATGGATGGCGTCATCGCCAATCTGAAAGGCGTCTGTGATCTGGCCGATAAATACGATGCGCTGGTGATGGTTGATGATTCTCACGCGGTAGGCTTTGTTGGTGAAAACGGTCGCGGTTCCCATGAATACTGCGACGTAATGGGCCGCGTAGATATTATTACCGGTACGCTGGGCAAAGCGTTAGGCGGCGCATCCGGCGGCTATACCGCGGCGCGTAAAGAGGTCGTTGAGTGGCTGCGTCAGCGTTCCCGCCCATATCTGTTCTCCAATTCACTGGCGCCGGCGATCGTGGCGGCTTCTATTAAAGTGTTAGAGATGGTGGAAGCGGGCGCAGAACTGCGTGAGCGCTTGTGGGCGAACGCGCGGCAGTTCCGGGAGCAGATGTCTGCCGCGGGATTTACGCTGGCAGGCGCGGATCACGCCATCATCCCGGTAATGCTGGGAGATGCGGTTGTCGCGCAGAAATTTGCCCGCGAACTGCAAAAAGAAGGCATTTACGTTACCGGCTTTTTCTATCCGGTCGTACCAAAAGGTCAGGCGCGTATTCGTACCCAGATGTCTGCGGCGCATACGCCCGAGCAAATTACGCGTGCGGTAGACGCGTTCACGCGTATTGGTAAACAACTGGGCGTGATTGCCTGAGGATGTAAGATGAAAGCGTTATCCAAACTGAAAGCGGAAGAGGGCATCTGGATGACCGACGTTCCGGAACCGGAAGTCGGTCATAACGATTTGCTGATTAAAATCCGTAAAACAGCCATCTGCGGCACTGACGTTCACATCTATAACTGGGATGACTGGTCGCAAAAAACCATCCCGGTTCCGATGGTCGTGGGGCATGAATATGTCGGCGAAGTGGTCGGCATCGGTCAGGAAGTGAAAGGCTTTAAAATCGGCGATCGCGTCTCCGGCGAAGGTCACATCACCTGCGGTCATTGCCGCAACTGCCGCGGCGGTCGCACTCACCTGTGTCGCAACACCACCGGCGTGGGCGTCAACCGTCCCGGCTGCTTCGCGGAATATCTGGTCATCCCGGCGTTCAACGCATTTAAAATCCCGGATAACATTTCTGATGATTTAGCCTCTATTTTTGACCCGTTTGGTAATGCGGTGCATACGGCGCTGTCTTTCGATCTGGTTGGCGAAGATGTGCTGGTGTCGGGGGCGGGGCCAATCGGCGTAATGGCCGCCGCGGTGGCGAAACATGTCGGCGCGCGTCATGTGGTAATTACTGACGTCAATGAATACCGTCTGGAGCTGGCGCGTAAAATGGGCGTCACCCGCGCGGTCAACGTCGCGAAAGAGAGCCTGACCGATGTCATGGCGGAGCTGGGAATGACCGAAGGGTTCGATGTGGGTCTGGAGATGTCCGGCGCGCCGCCGGCGTTTCGTACCATGCTGGACACCATGAATCACGGCGGTCGTATTGCGATGCTGGGGATTCCGCCGGCAGATATGTCTATCGACTGGACAAAAGTCATCTTTAAGGGGTTGTTCATTAAAGGTATTTACGGTCGTGAGATGTTCGAAACGTGGTACAAAATGGCGGCGTTGATCCAATCCGGGCTGGATCTGTCACCGATTATCACCCATCGTTTCTCTATTGATGATTTCCAGAAAGGTTTTGACGCCATGCGTTCAGGCCAGTCAGGAAAAGTCATTCTGAGCTGGGATTAATATGTATATACCCAAAATAATTCGAGTTGCTTAAAGGCGGCAAGGGAGTGAGTCCCCAGGAGCATAGATAACTATGTGACTGGGGTGAACGACAAATCTGCCGGGAGCAGATTTGAACGTCGCGTGCGACGGCCCGTCAGGGCGAGGCCCATGGATGGGCCGAGTAATCCGTAGCCAACACATAAGCAACTTGAAGTATGAAGGGTATAGAGACCCGATGATATTTATCGGGTCTGATATACGTTTCATCGTAAAAGGTTGGTGTCATTCGCCAACCTTTTTTATTAGGGAAAATCTGGAAAGCCGTAAAGAATTGTCATGGTCATCAAGCATTCGTAATTGCGCTTTAATCTTATTTTACTCGCTAACGTAACGCTCTACCCTGAGCTTTGTTCTTGCTTTTTACTGCGAAAATAAATCATGGCAGCTTAATAGTTTCTTAATAGAGCCACAGTATAAAGGCAGGGTAAATTCAGGTTTTTCTGGTAATCGTTATGAAAAATAGTAAAACCAAAGTGAGTATCATTATCCCATTATATAATGCGGGAGCTGATTTTAATGCTTGCATGGCGTCGTTAATCGCGCAAACGTGGTCGGCGCTGGAAATTATTATTGTGAATGATGGATCGACGGATCATTCCGTTGAGATAGCAAAACATTACGCGGAACATTACCCGCATGTTCGACTACTTCATCAGGCCAATGCCGGCGCATCTGTCGCCCGTAATCTTGGTCTGCAAGCGGCGACCGGCGATTACGTCGCCTTTGTCGATGCGGATGACCTGGTCTACCCGAAGATGTATGAAACGCTGATGACCATGGCGCTTAACGATGATCTGGACGTTGCGCAGTGTAATGCGGACTGGTGCGCCAGAAAAACCGGGCACGCCTGGCAATCTATTCCGACCGATCGTCTGCGTTCCACCGGGGTATTAAGCGGACCGGATTGGTTGCGTATGGCGCTGGCCTCGCGGCGCTGGACGCATGTTGTCTGGATGGGCGTTTATCGACGTGCGCTGATTATCGATAACAATATTACCTTCGTTCCCGGACTACATCATCAGGATATATTATGGTCAACGGAAGTCATGTTTAATGCCACGCGCGTACGTTATACCGAACAATCATTATATAAATATTTCCTGCATGATAATTCGGTAAGCCGTTTGCAAAGACAGGGCAATAAAAATCTTAATTATCAGCGGCATTATATTAAAATTACGCGATTATTAGAAAAGCTCAATCGTGATTATGCCCGTCGTATTCCGATTTACCCGGAGTTTCGCCAGCAAATTACCTGGGAAGCGTTACGCGTTTGTCATGCGGTGCGTAAAGAGCCTGATATTTTGACCCGCCAGCGTATGATTGCCGAGATTTTTACTTCTGGCATGTATAGACGGATGATTGCTAACGTCCGCAGCGCGAAAGCGGCTTATCAGACGCTGATCTGGTCTTTCCGGCTGTGGCAATGGCGCGACAAAACCTTGTCGCACCGTCGTATTGCCCGTAAGGCGCTCAATCTGTCTTAGCGCTCACGTTTTTAGGCGCGGCGATTTTCCCCCAGCCTTGCCACTGGTGCTGAAACCAGGCAACCACGGAGCTTTGCGTAATGCTCTCGCCGATGACGCTGAAAAAGCGCGTAGCGTAGACCGGTTCCAGCGGTTTTTTCGGCTTACACATCTTCACGCCGCGAAAGGGATTGCGCGGCGCGTCAATTTTCTGCGGCGTCAGATTAGGCCGGGACGTATCCACCTGCGGTTCGTTGAGCAGGCTGCCTGGGCGCACCAGGGTGATATCCGCCGGCAGGCGATAAACCATCTGTTGCAGTACGCGAACCGTTGCGGGATGCGGATGACCAATCGCGATAGCGGAACCGTTGCGACGGGCCAGTTCGATAGCGCGATTAAACTGACGGCGGATATCCGCCTCGTTTTGGGTATCGTCGAGGAACACCTTGCGCTTAATGACTTTCACACCCGTACCGGATGCTGCGCGCATCGCCTGGCTATTGCCAATCGTCATGCTGTCGAGAAAATAGAGATTGTAATGTTCCAGCGCCTGCATAACTTTTTGCATACCGAACAGGCTGGAAGTCATTGCGCTGCCCATGTGGTTATTAAGCCCTACGGCATACGGCACGTTGTTTACCGCCTCGCGGATAATGCGTTCGATCTCATCGCTGCTCATTTCTGGTCGCAGCGTATCCTTCTCCAGCGGCTGTTTGCTTAGCGGCGCCATCGGCAGATGGATTAATACCTCATGCCCGCTATTGTGCGCTTTAGTCGCCATTTCGCGCGCGTGCGGCGCGTTGGGCAGTACGGCGACGGAGATGTTTGGCGGCAGCGCCAGAACCTGGTTTTCCGTGTGCGGGCGATAGCCAAAATCATCAATCACGATGGCGAGCTTGCCAGCGAAAACGGGATGTGCAAACGCCAGCAAAGTGGCCAGCGTGAGAATGGTGCGACGAAACTGAGGCAAAACTTATCTTCCCAACCACGGCTGTGGATTGACGGCCTGACCCTGGCGACGAATTTCGAAATAAAGCGAGGGTCTGCCCTGACCGCCGCTGCTGCCCACAAGGGCGATAGGTTGTCCGGCGCGTACCTGCGCGCCTACGCTGACCAGCGCGCTCTGGTTATAGCCGTAAAGGCTCATATCGCCTTTACCATGCTCCACGACCACCACCAGACCATAACCTTGCAGCCAGTCCGCCAGAATCACCCTGCCGTCGGCGATGGCTTTGACCTCGGTGCCTTCCGACGCGCCGATCACCATCCCCTTCCAACGTAGTTCACCCTGCAGCCGTTCGCCATAGCGATGCAATATCGGGCCGCGTACCGGCCAGTATGCCTGACCGCGAGGCGCGCCCAGCCCGCCGGTGCGAGACATCAGCGAACGCTCGCTTTCGGTCGGCTTATAGGTGGTGCCTTTGCGCGAGGCTTCCTGCTGCTTGTCGCGTACCGCCTGCGCTTCGCGGGCTTCACGCTCCGCTCGCGCTTTGGCCGCCGCTTCTGCCCGCGCGATACTGTTGCGCAGGCGTGATTCGTTGGCGCGCAGTTCGCTTAACTGCTGTTGGCCTTGCTGAATAGACGACTCCAGTCCGGCAAGCGTTTTCTTACGTTCATTACGCGCCTGCTCCAGCTTCGCCTGCTGAGCGCGCTGTTCATACAGCAACGTTTGTTGCTGGCTTTGTTTCTCTTCCAGCTCGGCTTTTTGCGTGGCGACCTGTTCGCGAGTCTGTTTCAGTTCGGCGATAGTGTCCTGGCGCGCCTGGTTCAGATAGCCGAAATAGGCCTGCAGGCGTTGCCCGCGCTGGCTCTCTTCTCCGCTAAGAATAAGCTGAATACCGGTGTGTTCGCCCTGGCGGAAAGCGGCGTCCAACTGCGCGGCGAGATTACGCTCCTGGCTGGCTTTTTGCTGCTCCAGTTTAGCAATTGAGGCGTTCATCTCATCAATTTGCGCGTTTAACTGATCCAGAGTACTTTGCGTTTCGCGCAGTTTACGCGCTGCGGCCGAGATGGCCTCTTCCTGGGCTTTAAGTTGTGCCAGGAGGCTGGCGCGCTGTTGTTGTTGCTGGCGTACGGCGCGTTCTTTCGCAGCGATATCGGCCTGAATAGATTTGAGTTGATCACGGTCATCCGCATGGGCGGAAAAAGCGCACAACAATACGCCAGCGCTAAGTACGCTGGCGTAGAACAAAGGCCTGACTGAAAACGTTCTTGGTTTCACGGCCTGTTGAATGGTGTTAATCGCCTTTCCCCTCATGGGGAGGGATTATTCCACGATGAACAGCGGCTTACCAGTCATCTCTTGCGGGATTTCCATCCCCATCAGCGACAGCATGGTAGGCGCAATGTCTGAAAGTTTGCCGCCTTCGACCGCCTTCACGTTTTTCTCGCCGACATAAATCAGCGGCACCGGCAGGTTGGTGTGGGCGGTATGCGCCTGACCGGTCGCCGGATCGCGCATCTGCTCCGCGTTGCCGTGGTCCGCGGTAATCAACAGTTGTCCACCAACGGATTCAACCGCTTTTGTTACCTGTTCAATGCAGTTGTCCAACGCTTCCACCGCTTTGATAGCGGCTTCCATCACGCCGGTATGACCGACCATATCGCCGTTTGGATAGTTACAAATGATGGTGTCGTACTTACCGCTTTCGATCGCCGCGACCAATTTTTCAGTCAATTCTGCAGAGCTCATTTCCGGTTGCAGGTCATAAGTAGCCACTTTCGGCGAGTTGATCAGGATGCGCTCTTCGCCAGCAAACGGTTCTTCTACGCCGCCGTTAAAGAAAAAGGTTACGTGCGCATATTTTTCCGTTTCGGAAATACGCAGTTGGGTTTTATCGTTTTTCGCCATCCACTCGCCGAACGTATTCGCCAGTGAAGCTGGCGGGTAAGCTACGACGGTTTTGATATCGGCGGCGTATTCAGTCAGCATCACGAAGTTGAGATTAACCACTTTCTTACGCGCAAAGCCATCGAAATCAGCGTTAACGAAAGCCCGGGTAATTTCGCGCGCGCGGTCAGCGCGGAAGTTCATGAAAATCAGCGTGTCGCCATCTTCCATTGCCGCATCGGCCTGGCCTTCGGCGCGGATAACGGTCGCTTTGACAAACTCATCGTTTTCATCACGAGCGTAAGCAGCCTGCAGGCCAGCCACGGCGGTATCCGCCTGGAATTCGCCCTGCGCCAGGGTCATCAGATCATACGCTTTTTCCACGCGATCCCAACGGTTGTCGCGGTCCATAGCGTAGTAACGACCGACGATAGACGCAACGCGGCCTTTGCCCAGCGCGGCGAATTTGTCTTCGAATTTTTTCAGCGAGGCTTCAGCGCTGCGCGGCGGCGTGTCGCGACCGTCGAGGAAGGCGTGCAGATAGATTTTTTCTGCGCCGCGTTCTGCGGCCAGTTCCACCATTGCCATAATGTGATCTTCGTGGCTGTGGACGCCGCCTGCGGACAGCAGGCCCATAATATGAACCGCTTTACCGGCGTTTTTCGCCTGGTCAACCGCATTAGTCAGGACCGGATTAGCAAAGAAAGTACGTTCTTTAATTTCAACGTCCAGACGCGTCAGGTCCTGATAAACGATGCGACCTGCACCCAGGTTAACGTGGCCCACTTCGGAATTGCCCATCTGGCGGTCAGGCAGACCCACTTCCAGACCGGATGCGTCGATCAGGGTATGCGGACGTTTTGTCCACAGAGCATCCATCACCGGAGTTTTGGCATTTAAGATGGCGTTATCCTGCTGTTCTTCACGGTAGCCGTAGCCATCCAGAATCACCAGTACCATAGGTTTTTTAGAAACCGACATTGCGACAACCTCATACTCAATAGACAAAATAATTGCGTAATTTTACTACAGCTGAATCGATAAAATAGCCTCAGAAGATCAAAGAAAGGGAGCGCGCTGGCGTGAGAAGGCAAGTAATAACGCGATTTTTTTCGTAGCGCCCCGCAAAAATGCATTCCAGTGCACGCTCTGGCTGTATTTGCGCCATTGCGCAGGTATACTCCTTTCCTGGTTTTTTAATCACTACGTCGGGAGTTGTTACCCCCCATGCAAGAAATTATGCAATTTGTTGGCCGTCATCCCATACTGAGTATCGCCTGGATTGCGTTACTGGTGGCGGTTTTATTTACCACGTTCAAAGGTCTGACTTCAAAAGTTAAGGTGATTACACGCGGCGAAGCCACGCGCCTTATCAATAAAGAGGACGCCATTGTTGTGGATTTACGTCAACGTGACGATTTCCGTAAAGGCCATATCGCTGGCGCGACCAATTTGCTGCCGAGCGAAATCAAAGCCAACAATGTTGGCGAACTGGAAAAGCACAAAGACAAGCCGATTATCGTGGTCGACGGTTCTGGTATGCAGTGCCAGGAATCCGCTAACGCGCTGACAAAAGCCGGCTTTGAAAAGGTCTTTGTGTTGAAAGAAGGCGTAGCAGGCTGGAGCGGCGAGAATCTGCCTCTGGTGCGCGGTAAGTAATTACCCGTCGTTTTCATGACGCAAGGGGAATGACTTGCCCTTGCTTCGACATGAAATCCATCGGGTAAAAAAACAGGAGCGAAGTCATGGCCAATATTGAAATCTACACCAAAGCAACCTGCCCGTTTTGCCATCGTGCAAAAGCGCTGTTAAACAGCAAGGGCGTGAGTTTCCAGGAAATTGCGATTGACGGCGACGCCGTGAAGCGTGAAGAGATGATCAAACGTAGTGGCCGAACGACGGTTCCGCAAATTTTTATTGATGCACAGCACATTGGCGGTTGTGACGACTTGTATGCGCTGGATGCGCGTGGTGGACTGGATCCGCTGTTGCGTTAAGGCGTACTCAAGTATTTAAGGACAACACTAAAGGGTTTTACACATGTCAGAACAAAATAACACTGAAATGGCTTTCCAGATCCAACGTATCTATACCAAGGATGTTTCTTTCGAAGCGCCAAACGCACCGCATGTTTTCCAGAAAGATTGGCAGCCAGAGGTTAAACTGGATCTTGATACGGCATCTTCCCAACTGGCGGATGACGTTTATGAAGTTGTGCTGCGTGTTACCGTAACGGCTTCCCTGGGTGAAGAAACCGCGTTCCTGTGCGAAGTTCAGCAGGCCGGTATTTTCTCCATCAGCGGTATTGAAGGTACTCAGATGGCGCATTGCCTGGGCGCATACTGCCCGAACATTCTGTTCCCGTATGCCCGCGAATGCATCACCAGCCTGGTTTCACGCGGTACGTTCCCGCAACTGAACCTTGCGCCGGTCAATTTTGATGCGCTGTTCATGAACTATTTGCAGCAGCAGGCTGGCGAAGGTACTGAAGAACATCAGGATGCCTGATGAACCAAAGTAATGCGTCAATGACAGTCATCGGTGCCGGCTCGTACGGCACCGCTCTTGCCATCACTCTGGCGAGAAACGGCCACCAGGTTGTCCTGTGGGGCCACGACCCAAAACATATCGCGACCCTGGAGCACGATCGCTGCAACGTCGCGTTCCTTCCCGATGTGCCTTTTCCTGATACATTACACCTGGAAAGCGACTTAGCAACCGCGCTGGCGGCCAGTCGTAACATTCTGGTGGTGGTGCCAAGCCATGTTTTCAGCGACGTGCTGCGGCAGATTAAACCGCTGATGCGTCCGGATGCGCGACTGGTATGGGCGACCAAAGGCCTGGAAGCGGAAACGGGACGCCTGTTGCAGGATGTCGCTCGCGAGGCGTTAGGCGATAGAATCCCGCTGGCGGTGATTTCCGGCCCGACGTTCGCTAAAGAGCTGGCGGCGGGTTTGCCGACGGCAATCTCTCTGGCCTCAACCGATGAGACCTTTGCCGACGATCTCCAGCAACTGTTGCACTGCGGAAAAAGTTTTCGCGTCTATATCAATGCGGATTTTATCGGCGTGCAGCTTGGCGGCGCGGTGAAAAACGTGATTGCGATTGGCGCGGGGATGTCTGACGGCATCGGCTTCGGCGCGAACGCCCGCACGGCGCTAATCACGCGTGGGCTGACCGAAATGTCGCGGCTTGGCGCAGCGCTTGGCGCCGATCCCGCCACCTTTATGGGGATGGCGGGCTTAGGCGATCTGGTGCTGACCTGTACCGACAACCAGTCGCGCAACCGCCGTTTTGGCATGATGCTTGGCCAGGGCATGGACGTTAAAGGCGCGCAGGATAAGATTGGCCAGGTGGTCGAAGGCTATCGCAATACTAAAGAAGTTCGTGAATTGGCGCACCGTTTTGGTGTTGAAATGCCAATAACCGAGGAAATTTATCAAGTATTGTATTGCGGAAAAAACGCGCGCGAGGCAGCATTAACGTTATTAGGTCGCGCCCGCAAGGAAGAGCTGAGTCGCCACTAGCCGTAAGGAACTGTTTGCATAAACGACCCAACCCGCACAGAACGGGTTGGTCGTTTTCTGTCCGCCTGGAGTAAGCCATGCCGTGTGAAGAACTGGAAATCGTCTGGAACAATATTAAAGCTGAAGCCCGCGCTTTAGCTGACTGTGAGCCTATGTTGGCCAGTTTTTATCACGCCACGTTACTCAAGCATGAAAATCTGGGCAGTGCGCTGAGCTATATGCTGGCAAATAAACTGGCTTCGCCCATCATGCCCGCTATCGCTATCCGTGAAGTGGTCGAAGAAGCCTACGCCGCCGACCCGGAAATGATCGCGTCGGCAGCCTGCGATATTCAGGCAGTGCGCACTCGCGATCCGGCGGTGGATAAATACTCCACGCCGCTGTTATATCTGAAAGGCTTTCATGCGTTGCAGGCCTACCGCATTGGTCACTGGCTGTGGAATAAAGGTCGCCGCGCGCTGGCTATCTTCCTGCAAAATCAGGTTTCGGTCTCGTTTCAGGTGGACATTCACCCGGCAGCGAAAATTGGCCGCGGGATTATGCTCGACCATGCCACCGGTATTGTGGTGGGGGAGACGGCGGTTATTGAGGATGATGTGTCGATCCTGCAATCCGTCACCCTGGGCGGTACCGGGAAAACCAGCGGCGATCGCCATCCTAAAATCCGCGAAGGCGTGATGATTGGCGCGGGCGCGAAAATTCTCGGCAATATCGAGGTGGGGCGCGGCGCGAAAATTGGCGCAGGCTCCGTCGTTTTACAGCCTGTCCCGCCGCACACCACCGCCGCAGGCGTTCCGGCGCGTATTGTCGGCAAGCCGGGCAGCGATAAGCCGTCGATGGATATGGACCAGCATTTCAACGGGATACACCATACTTTTGAGTATGGCGACGGCATCTGATTTCGAGCTGTCTTACTTGCCATATTGAACCTGGGCTGTGCTCGTCATCCTCACGTACTGCGTGTACGCGCAGGTAGACAAGCGCAGTCCGTGTCCAATGGCTGCGCCGATAACGCTCGAAACGAATATTATCAATATTAATGTGGGCTGGATAAGGCATCAGCCGCCATCCGGCATTGAATATATTACGACCGCAATACCGCGCCGGGGTATCCTAACTGGCGCCACGCTTCATACACCACCACCGACACCGCATTCGACAGGTTCATGCTGCGGCTATCCGGCATCATCGGAATGCGAATCTTCTGCTCTTTAGGCAACGCATCGAGAATGCTGGCGGGCAGGCCGCGCGTTTCCGGGCCAAACATCAAATAATCGCCATCCTGATAGCTTACGGCGCTATGGGCGGGCGTGCCCTTTGTCGTCAACGCAAACAGGCGCTGCGGATTTTCGGCGGCGATAAAGGCGGTATAATCGTGATGGCGCTGAACCGCGGCGAATTCGTGATAGTCCAGCCCTGCGCGGCGTAGGCGCTTATCATCCCAGGTAAACCCCATCGGTTCGATGATGTGCAGACGAAAGCCGGTATTGGCGCAAAGACGAATGATGTTGCCGGTATTCGGCGGGATTTCTGGTTCGAAGAGTACGATGTTAAGCATGATGCCCCCTTAAATGCGGGGGGCAGAATAGCAGAAATTTACCGGGCTCTCACGCGCCGGGCGTTCAGGCGGCATCGCCTTTGCTCATTGGCGCCAGCGCGGCGGGCAAACTTTTCCCCAGTTCCTGCACCAGTGAATCGCCACTGATTTCGCTAATGGATTTCGCGCCGGTCAGGGTCATGGCGACTTTCATCTCTTTCTCAATCAGGTCCAGCAGGTTGGCGACACCGGCTTTTCCTGCCGTCGCCAGCGCGTAGAGATAGGCCCGACCCAGCAGTACGGTATCGGCCCCCAACGCAATCATACGCACGACATCCAGCCCGTTACGAATCCCGCTATCCGCCAGAATGGCGATATCGCCTTTCACCGCATCGGCAATGGCGGGCAGGGCGCGGGCGGAAGAGAGCACGCCATCAAGCTGGCGGCCGCCGTGATTCGACACCACGATACCGTCAGCGCCGAAACGTACCGCATCACGGGCATCTTCTGGATCGAGGATACCTTTGATCACCATTGGGCCGTCCCAGAATTCGCGTATCCACTCCAGATCTTTCCAGGAGATGGATGGATCGAAGTTATTTGCCAGCCAGCCGATGTAGTCTTCAAGGCCGGTCGGTTTACCCAGATAGGCAGAAATATTGCCTAAATCATGCGGACGACCGTTCAGGCCGACATCCCACGCCCATTTAGGGTGCATGACCGCCTGCCAGTAACGGCGCATGGCCGCGTTTGGGCCGCTCATTCCGGAGTGGGCGTCACGGTAGCGTGCGCCCGGCGTCGGCATATCCACGGTAAAGACCAGCGTGGAGCAGCCCGCCGCTTTCGCGCGTTCAAGCGCGTTGCGCATAAAACCACGATCGCGTAATACGTAGAGCTGGAACCACATGGGGCGTTTAAGCGTGGGGGCAACCTCTTCAATCGGGCAGACGGAGACGGTGGAAAGGGTGAACGGAATACCCTTCGCGTCCGCGGCGGCGGCGGCCTGTACTTCGCCGCGACGGGCGTACATGCCGCACAGACCCACTGGCGCTAATGCCACCGGCATCGACAACGTTTCGTTAAACAGGGTCGTTTCCAGGCTTAAATCGGACATATTTTTCAGCACGCGCTGGCGCAGAGCGACTTGCGACAGGTCTTCCACATTTCGGCGCAGGGTATATTCCGCATACGCGCCGCCGTCGATGTAGTGGAAGAGGAAAGGAGGCAACGTGCGCTGAGCTGCGGCGCGATAATCGCTGGCTGCTGAAATAATCATGATTTATTCTCCCTGGTCATCTCATTATGGTCGCCGGGCAGGCGGGTAATACGCGCCTGGCGAGCCTGGTCTTCATCAAATCGTTTAATCGTGGTGTGGACAAAACTGAGGTGCGCCATCATCGCTTTACGCGCGCCGTCGGCGTCACCGTCCAGAATGGCGTCCATCACCGCCTGGTGTTGTTCCGTCAGTTTTGAGAATACGGGCGGAACGAGATACATACGCTGGCGACTCTGTTTGACGGAGGATTGCAGTACGTCGAAGAAACCGCGCATGGTTTGCAGCAGCACCACATTGTGCGAGGCTTCCGCGATCGCCAGATGAAAGCGCACGTCGGCCTGGGAGGCGAGATCCGGGTCTTCACTGAGCGTCGCATCAAAGCAGAGTCTGATTTTCTCTTTGTCGGCGGCGGTGGCGCGCATGGCGGCGTGCCAGGCCGTACTGGCTTCAATGGCGTGGCGGGCTTCCAGAATGTCGAAACTGTAGTCCGGATCGTTCGCCATCAGCGTTTTCAGCGGTTGCACGATATTCTGTTCAGACCAGGTTTCGTGCTGCCAGCGGACAAATGTCCCGCCGCCGCGACGGCTCACCAGCACGCCTTCGCTGACCAGCTTCGCCAGCGCTTCGCGTAAAGAGTTGCGTGATACGCCAAGCTGTATAGCCAACTGGCGCTCAGCGGGCAATTTCATGCCCGCTTCCAGGTTTTGTTCTTCAATCAGCGCCCGCACGCGAGAGGCAATCTCGTCTGACAGGCGTTTTGGCATCACAATCACGGAATCATCCAGGTTAAAACATAGGCCTGAAGCGTAGTGATCACGCCCACCATACAGGTGAAGATCAGGCTGTGTTTGACGGTAAAACGGAACAGATCGGACTCTTTCCCTACCAGCCCCACTGCCGCGCAGGCGATGGCGATAGACTGTGGCGAGATCATCTTCCCGGTTACGCCTCCAGTGGTATTCGCCGCCACCATCAGCACATCAGAGACGCCGATTTGCTGCGCCGCAGTAGCCTGTAGAGAGGCAAACAGCGCGTTAGATGAGGTATCCGAGCCGGTCAGGAAGACGCCCAGCCAGCCGAGGAACGGCGAGAAGAACGTGAAGGCGCTGCCGGTGTGCGCCAGCGCTAACGCCAGCGTAGAAGAAAGCCCGGAATAGTTCGAGATAAACGCGAACGCCAGTACCATACCGATGGAGTAAATCGGCAACGCCAGCTCTTTCAGCGTGCTGCCAAAGGTCTGGATTGCGGCTGAGGGTCTCATTTTCAGCCAGACGATAGACAACAGCGCGGCGAACAGGATCGCGGTGCCAGTGGCGGAGAACCAGTCAAATTTATACACCGCAGCGTAAGCGGTCGCTTCGTGTACGACCGGCGGCATACGGGCGACCAGTTTATCGAGATATGGCACCGGAACGTTAATAACCCAGTCATACAGCGCGCCACCGGGGGCAAACAGCGCTTTGAACGGCGGTACGCTCCAGAGGGTGACCGTGGCAGTCAGGAACAGGAACGGCGACCAGGCGCGAACAATTTGTCCCTTCGTATAGTGGGTGCGGGCCAGCGTCTGATCGACCTGCGACGCGCCCATATCGCCGAAGCGGAAGATGCGTACCGGCTGCCAACGTTTGAGGAACAGCGTCAGGCACACCAGAGACACCAGTGAAGAGATAATGTCCGGCAGTTCCGGCCCGATAAAGTTGGAGCTGAGATACTGGGCGATAGCAAATGAACCGCCAGAGACCATCACCGCAGGCCAGGTTTCTTTCACGCCGCGCCAGCCGTCCATAATCGCCATAATCCAGAACAGGACGATAATGGTCAGGAACGGCAACTGGCGGCCCACCATCTGACCGATTTCAAAGCTGTCCAGGCCCGTGACCTGTCCGGCAACCAGAATCGGAATGCCCATCGCGCCAAATGCAACCGGCGCCGTGTTTACAATCAGGCACAGCCCTGCCGCATACAGCGGATTAAAGCCTAACCCCACTAGCAGCGCGGCGGTAATCGCCACTGGCGCGCCGAAACCCGCCGCGCCTTCAAGGAACGCGCCGAAGCAGAAGCCGACAATCAGCATTTGCAGGCGTTGATCGGGCGTAATCGACAGAATTGACGAGCGGATAATGTCAAACTGTCCGGTCTTTACCGAAATTTTATAGACGAAGACCGCGGCGATAATGATCCAGGCAATTGGCCATAGCCCGTAGAAGAAGCCGTACACGACCGACGCCAGCGCGTGATCTATCGGCATTTTATAGAACAGCAGCGCGACGGCGAGCGCGATAACGACCGTCCACGAGGCGGCAACATAGCCTTTTAGCTTGAGTTTAATCAGGGCGAAAAAGAAGAACAGGATCGGGAGCGATGCGATCAGGCTGGAAAGCCAGATATTACCCGCCGGGTCATAGTTTTGTTGCCAGAGGTTCATTGCAGGTCTCCTGAGAACCACACGCATAATGGGATGAATCTTTGCTCATCTCGTTGGGGTCACATTATGTGTAAAAGTGGTCCTGCCAATATTGTTGTGTATGGATAATGACAACGAATAGTTAACCAGATGTTATTTATTGGCAACGGTAGTGTAGAGTTAATTTAATGAAATGTGAACCTGTGGTCGGATTCAGCGGGAATTGGTAGGGCCAATAATTCAGGCATAAGAAGGGAAGAACCGGGTAAGCGAAAGCGCCGCCCGGTCAACGTTTAGAATTCTGTTTTACTAAAGCCTGTCATCTCTTTGAGCCCCATTTCCCGGCCCAACGCCGTCATCGGGTGCACCACGATCAGGCCGCGTACGCTTTTTTTGAGTTTGCCCATATCGGCCTGCTCTTTTTTAGTGATAGCGCGGCGAAACGGCAGGTTCATCAGCTTCTGCGCTTCTTTACTCAGTTTCTGGCTGTGTACTTCGCGCAGGCGGATGATTTCTGCTTCCAGCGTCTCTTTTTCTTTTTCCAGCTCCGCGTATTTATCGGCGGATTCAACCAGCGAGAGACCTGCCTGCTGGTGGCGAATAGCGTCAAGACGATCGCTCAGGCGTTTAATTTCGTTTTTTTCGACTTCTTTCATGGGATAGCTTCTGATAGAAATGGGATAGATACCCTATAGTATGCGCGCAGTGGGTGATTCTTCACAACTCATGGCGTAAAGATAATCAATTATGACAAGTATTACACCGCTAATTATTTAGTTATCTCTTTGAGAATAAAATCCTTTTTTTCGAAAGAAAAGATGAAGCGCCTTTTTGCCGGCAAGAAAAGCGATTAAGCACATTTTCCTCAATGACAACGCTAAATCGATCCTAAACTCAAATAAGCGGCCGCGGGAGTCAGACGCGGGTCACACATGGAGGATCTATCATGGCAAAAATAGGTGAGAACGTACCCCTTCTTATTGATAAAGCCGTCGATTTTATGGCATCCAGCCAGGCGTTCCGTGAGTACTTGAATAAAACGCCGCCGCGTAATTATGTTCCTTCCGAAGTGCCGTCGGAGAGCGCGCCCATTTATTTGCAGCGCCTGGAATATTACCGGCGGTTGTACCGACCAAAAGAAGAAGAAAGAGGTTAACGGCGGGATTTACTTTTGAAATGCCTTTTTTAAGCTGATTTTAGAAATCAGCTCGGTCAGGGAGAGGACCATCGTCGAACGCACCGCCTGCTGGTAGCGCTGAATTTGCATGGCGTATAGCGCCGCGTCGGACGTATCAAAATGCGGCGGCGGCGGTAGCGCCATGACGCAGTGCAGTTCGCCAAACGGCCCAAGGATCTCATCGTCGGTAAAGGCGTACTCATTGCCGTCGTGATTCAGCTCTTCGCGCAGCGCCATTAACAGCTCCGCATCTTCATATTCGGTGCGGCTGAGTACGCCCAGGCCATAGATAAGTTTCAGACGTACCGAAAGATCGCCCAGCGGCCCGTCGCCGTCCAGCAACGGTTCCACAGCGTATTTCACGGCATAGTCGTCTTTGCGAAACACCTGAAGCACCAGGATATTCACCGCCTCGGTCAATAACTCGACGGCGGTGATCAGGAAGCTCCGTACGGTTTTGCCAGCATTCAGACGCTCAAGCACACGATTTTCAAAGGCCTGGGTTTGTTCCATTATTGCCTGCATATCTGACAATCTGTTATTTGGGCGCAGGCTAACCTGCGCCGGGTTCTGCGTCATTTGGTCGCGTTATATGCGTTAACCGCCTCCGCCACCACATCGCTATTGGCATCCAGTCCGGAAATTTGCGCCAGCGCGGCCTGCGGGCCTTTTTCGGTAATCAGAGCCGCCAGCTCTTGCGCCTGCGGATCTTCATCGCTACGGAAATGCATCGCCGCCGCGATCCCTTTCACCAGATTCACATGCGGCAGACCATATTCCAGGGTGCCAAGCAGTGGTTTGATCAGACGGTCGCCCGCGCTGAGTTTGCGTAGCGGCTGACGGCCTACGCGTTCGACGTCATCTTTCAGATACGGGTTTTCAAAACGACCGAGGATTTTCTGAATGTATGCCGCATGTTTGTCAGCATCAAAACCGTAGCGTTTGATCAGCACCGCGCCGCTTTCTTCCATCGCGCCTTTAACCACCGCGCGAATACTCTCGTCGAGAATGGCGTCGCGAATGGTCTGATGACCGGCTAATTTGCCGAGGTACGCGGTTATAGCATGCCCCGTGTTCAGCGTGAAGAGTTTACGTTCGACAAATGCCATCAGGTTATCCGTTAACTCCATCCCCGGAATGGTCGGCAACGCGCCTTTAAACTGGGTTTTATCGACGATCCACTCGCTGAAGGTTTCTACCGTTACTTCCAGCGGGTCATGGGTGGCGGAAGCGGAAGGCGGCACGATACGGTCAACGGCGGAATCTACAAAACCGACGTGCTGTTCAACCCAGGCTTTATCGCCATCCGCCAGCGCGTTCATCACATGGCCTTTGAGCTGCGTGGTACCGCGCACCATATTTTCGCAGGCGATGATATTCAGCGGGGCATCCACGCCCTGCGCCTTACGTTTTGCCAGCCCTTTAGCGATAGCCGGGGCGATACGCTCCAGGACCACCGGGCCGACAGCAGTCGTCACCAGATCGACGCTGGTAATCAGCTCTACCACCTCATCGCCGATGCTACTTACCGCGTTAACGCCGGAGACCGTATCCACTTGCTCATTTTCACCCACGACATGGACCTGATAGCTATGACGGGCATTCAGGGCGTCAAGCACCACCTGATTTACATCCGCAAACGTCAGTTGTATCCCCGCGTCAGCCAGCAATTTGCCGATAAAGCCACGACCGATATTACCTGCGCCAAAATGTAATGCTTTCATAGTATTAACCTTCATTAATGTTTTTACCCGAGAGGGCTGGGGTGAGGCTTTCCCCTCAACCTAACCCTCTCCCTTGCGGGAGAGGAAACCGTAGGCCCGGTAAGCGTAGCGTCACCGGGCAAACAGAACTTACTTACGGCCTGCCAGCAGTTCCAGCACTTCATCGACGCTGGTGGTGTGCGCCAGACGTTCAATAACTGACTCGTCATCCAGAGCGTTAGTCAGGCTGGTAATCACCTGAATGTGCTCATTATTACGAGCGGCGATGCCGATGACCAGACGCGCGATGTCATCTTCTTCCTCGCCGAAGCGCACGCCTTCCGGATACTGGCAGAACACCACGCCGGTTTTCAGTACGCGATCTTTCGCTTCCACCGTACCGTGCGGCACTGCGATAGACTCGCCCAGATAGGTCGGGGTGAGCTTTTCACGTTCCAGCATCGCGTCGACGTATTCCGGCTGTACGTAGCCGCCTTTCACCAACTGCTCGCCGGCGAAGCGAATCGCCTCTTCTTTCGTGGCCGCTTTACGTCCGAGGAAGATATTCTCCGCGCCCAGCTTGAACAGGTTGTTATCGCCTTCCTCAAAGCTATCTTTCAGATGGTCACGTACCTTTTCTTCATTGGTATTGTGGCGCTGTGCGGCAACCAGACGTTCGGTCAGGCTGGTGTACAGGCCGCTATCCAGGAAGTTGGTCAGCGAAATATGCTGCGCCTGCGGTACCTGGCGCATCGCACGCTCGGTAAGGTCGCGGTGAGTAATGACCAGATCCACATCCGGCGGCAGATTGTTAATGGCGCTGTTGGTGACGGAGATCTGGCTCAGACCCGCATCCTGTACTTTCTTACGCAGTACCCCTGCGCCCATCGCGCTGGAACCCATACCGGCATCGCAGGCGACAATGATTTTACGTACATGGCTGAGGTCGTTGGTGACATCGCCAGCCGCCAGCGGAGAGGCGCCTTTGGACTGTGCTTTCATGTCATGCATACGACGGGTGGCCGCTTCAATGTCATCTTCTTCTTTCACTTTGCTGGTTTTCAGCAGAATTGCAGAAACCACGAAGGAGACCGCCATTGCCGCCACGATGGCAGTGATGTTAGCGAAGTAAGCGCCTTTTGGCGTCATCGCCAGTACCGCCAGAATGGAGCCCGGAGACGCCGGAGAGACCAGACCGCCGTTCAGGATGGTCAGGGTGAATACGCCGGTCATACCGCCGAGAATCACCGCCAGAATCAGGCGCGGGTTCATCAGCACGTACGGGAAGTAGATCTCGTGGATACCGCCCAGGAAGTGGATAATTGCCGCGCCGCCCGCAGACTGTTTAGCGCTGCCGCGACCGAAGAACATGTACGCCAGCAGGACACCCATCCCCGGACCCGGGTTAGCTTCAATCAGGAAGAAGATGGATTTACCCATCTCATGGGACTGCTGGATACCCAGCGGTGAGAAGATACCGTGGTTAATCGCGTTATTGAGGAACAGGATTTTCGCCGGTTCAACAAAAATGGACGCCAGCGGCAGCATATCGTGCGCCACCATGAAGTTAACGCCCGCCGCCAGAATTTTGGACAGGACTTCAACCGCCGGACCAATACCGAGGAACGCCAGCATGGCGAGGATCATACCGATAATGCCAGCGGAGAAGTTGTTCACCAGCATCTCAAAACCGGATTTGATCTTACCGTCTACCCAACTGTCGAATTTCTTAATGCAGTAGCCGCCCAACGGACCGGCGATCATCGAGCCGAGGAACATCGGCATATCCGCGCCGACTATAACGCCCATGGTAGTGATAGCGCCCACCACGCCGCCGCGTTCGCCGCCAACCAGACGACCGCCGGTATAACCGATTAGCAGCGGCAGCAGGTAGGTGATCATCGGACCAACCAGTTTCGCCAGAGTTTCGTTAGGCAACCACCCTGTCGGAATAAATAATGCGGTGATAATACCCCACGCGATAAACGCGCCGATATTAGGCATCACCATATTGCTGAGGAATCGACCAAAGCTTTGCACTTTGATCTTAATATCGGATGACATAAAAACACCCCTTCTTATGTTGCTGTCGCGCAGGCTGAAAAGCCCGAGGTTTGTTAATGTAGCGGCAGAGGTAGCCGGACCCTGTAGTGTAGATACTGCGCAATCTGGCACTGAATCGTTCAACTGTCCAGACAGGGACAGTTAATGTGATTTAGATCGCATAAATATAGGGGGTAGAGAGGTAATTTATGTGATATTGATCACAAAGTTACTGTGTAAAAAAACAACGCATCTAATTTTTAGACCTTAAAAGGCAATTTTATGTGAGATATTTCACACTTTTATTTTGGTGCTTTGTTGAATTTTTGTGATCATCTTCACAAGAAATTTTAGGCCCGGGTAACGTCAATACGATCCGGCAAACATTTTGTCGCGAGCCCTCTCACGTTATGTCACTCAGCAACTTCCTTTAGCGTCTCTTTTCGTTTATTTGAGCCATACTATGATTTTTACTTGGTTGGCAAAAAAGGACACGGCATGAAACTCATCGGTAGCTATACTAGCCCTTTTGTGCGCAAAATCTCTGTTCTGCTGCTGGAAAAGGGCATCACCTTCGAATTTGTTAACGAACTGCCCTACGAGGCGGATAACGGCGTGGCGCAATACAACCCTCTGGGTAAGGTGCCGGCACTGGTGACGGAGAAAGGGGAATGTTGGTTCGATTCGCCGATCATCGCGGAATATATTGAGCTGCTGGATATCGCGCCAGCGATGCTCCCGCGTGACCCCATGGCGGCGCTTAAAATTCGCCAGCTTGAAGCGTTGGCCGATGGCATTATGGATGCCGCGTTGGTCTCTGTACGCGAACAGGCGCGTCCGGCGGCGCAGCAATCGGAAACGGAACTGCTGCGCCAGCGGGAAAAAATCAACCGCAGTCTGGATATGCTCGAAGGTTATCTGAGCGACGGGACCCTAAAAACGGATACGGTGAATCTGGCGACTATCGCGATTGCCTGTGCGGTAGGCTATCTCAACTTCCGCCGGGTCGCGCCGGGCTGGTGCGTTGGCCGCCCCCACCTGGTCAAACTGGTCGAAACGCTTTTTCAGCGCGAAAGCTTTGCCCGCACCGAAGCACCGAAGGCTTGACGCGCATTATGTCCGCCTGAGCAAACTCACGTTACAATCCCCCTCAAGTCGATATCCCTCTCCAGCCAGGAGAGGGCCACCAACAGCCAGGCATTTTCATGACAAGCGAAACGCGTACACTCTACAGCCAGCTTCCTGCTATCGATCGCTTATTGCACGATAGCGCTTTTCTTTCTCTGCGCGATCGGTATGGCCATACCCAGGTGGTTGATCTGCTTAGGCGGATGCTTGACGACGCGCGCGACGTCATACGGAATACGCAGACGCTTCCCGACTGGTGCGCAGACTGGGCGCAAGAGGCGAAACGACGGCTGGAAAATGCGGCGCAAAGCGCGCTGCGCCCGGTGATTAACCTGACGGGGACGGTGTTGCACACCAATCTTGGCCGCGCATTGCAGGCGCAAGAAGCGATTGAGGCGGTAACGCAGGCGATGCGCGCGCCGGTGACGCTGGAATACGATTTGGATGGCGCCGGGCGGGGGCATCGCGACCAGGCGCTGGCGACGCTGTTATGCCGTATCACCGGGGCGGAGGACGCCTGTATCGTCAATAACAATGCGGCGGCGGTATTGCTGATGCTGGCGGCGACCGCCAGCGGCAAAGAGGTGGTGGTTTCGCGTGGCGAACTGGTCGAAATCGGCGGCGCGTTTCGTATTCCGGATGTCATGCGCCAGGCGGGTTGTACGCTGCATGAAGTGGGTACCACCAACCGGACGCACGCGAAAGATTACCGTCAGGCGGTAAATGAAAATACCGGGCTGTTGATGAAGGTACATACCAGTAATTACAGCATTGAGGGCTTTACCAAAACGGTAGAGGAAGCAGAGCTGGCGGAAATCGGGCGAGAGCTGGATATTCCGGTGGTGGCGGATCTGGGCAGTGGTTCGCTGGTGGATTTAAGTCAATATGGCTTACCCAAAGAGCCGATGCCGCAGCAGCTAGTTGCCGCAGGCACCAGCCTGGTAAGCTTCTCCGGCGATAAGTTGCTGGGCGGGCCGCAGGCCGGGATCATCGTCGGCAAAAAAGCGATGATTGCCCAACTGCAAAGCCATCCGCTGAAACGCGCCCTGCGCGCGGATAAAATGACGCTGGCGGCGCTGGAGGCGACGTTACGTCTGTATCTGCACCCGGAAGCGTTGGCGGAAAAATTACCCACGCTGCGTCTGTTAACCCGCAGTGAGGCGTCGATTCGCGAACAAGCGCAGCGGTTACAGACGCGGCTGGCGACGCGTTACGGCGATGAATTTGCGCTGGAGGTTAAGCCCTGTCTATCGCAAATCGGCAGCGGTTCATTACCGGTAGACCGCCTCCCCAGCGCCGCCATAACCTTTACCCCGCACGATGGGCGCGGTAGTCGACTGGAGGCCCTGGCGGCCCACTGGCGCACGCTGCCTGTACCGGTCATTGGTCGAATTTATGATGGCCGTTTATGGCTGGATATGCGCTGTCTTGAAGACGAAAGCCGGTTTATGGAGATGATGCTGAAATGATTATTGCAACTGCCGGGCACGTAGACCACGGTAAAACGACGTTGCTCCAGGCGATTACCGGGGTCAATGCCGATCGCTTGCCGGAAGAGAAAAAACGCGGGATGACTATCGATCTGGGCTACGCCTATTGGCCGCAGCCGGATGGTCGTGTGCTGGGCTTTATCGACGTGCCCGGACATGAAAAATTTCTCTCCAACATGTTGGCGGGTGTAGGCGGTATCGATCACGCTTTGCTGGTGGTCGCCTGTGATGACGGCGTCATGGCGCAAACGCGCGAGCATTTACAGATCCTGCAACTGACGGGCAATCCGCAGCTCACCGTCGCGCTGACCAAAGCCGATCGCGTGGACGATGCGCGTATCAGTGAAGTACGTGAAGCGGTACTGGCGACGCTCGACAACTATGGTTTCGCCGATGCCGTTTTATTTGTCACCGCCGCCAATGAAGGGCGCGGTATTGCAGAACTTCGCGCCCATTTACAGCAACTTCCCGCACGTTTGCACGCCGCGCAGCATCGCTTCCGCCTGGCTATCGACCGTGCGTTTACGGTGAAAGGGGCGGGACTGGTGGTGACCGGAACGGCGCTGAGCGGAGCGGTAAAAGTAGGCGATACGCTATGGTTGACCGGCGTTAACACGCCGATGCGCGTACGAAGCCTACACGCGCAAAATCAGCCCACCGACCATGCGCATGCCGGGCAACGTATTGCGCTCAATATTGCGGGCGATGCGGAGAAGGAGCAACTTAACCGCGGTGACTGGCTGCTTGCCGATGCGCCAGCGGGGGAGGCTTTTTCCCGGGTGATTGTTTCTTTGGCGCTTCATGCGCCGCTTTCCCAATGGCAACCGCTACATATTCACCATGCCGCCAGCCATGTGACCGGTCGCGTCTCTTTGCTGGAAGGCGCGCTGGCAGAGCTGATTTTCGATACGCCGCTATGGCTGGCCGATAATGACACACTGGTGCTGCGTGATATTTCCGCGCGCGCCACCCTTGCCGGCGCGCGCGTGGTGACGCTTAACGCGCCGCGTCGCGGTAAACGTAAGCCAGATTACTTACAGTGGCTTTCAACGCTTGCCGCCGCGCAGGACGATAGCGCGGCGCTAGCCATTCATCTGGAACGCGGCGCCGTCAACCTGCCGGATTTCGGTTGGGCGCGTCAGCTTAATTCTCTCGGTATGCGTCAGCTTATTGAGCAACATGGTTTTATCCAGGCCGGAGACAATCTGTTAAGTGCGCCCGTCGCCGCCCGCTGGCAGCGTAAAATTCTCGATACGCTGGCGACTTACCACGAACAGCACCGCGATGAACCGGGGCCGGGACGCGAGCGTTTACGTCGCATGGCCTTGCCAATGGAGGATGAAGCGCTGGTGCTGATGCTGATCGAGCGGATGCGCGACGATGATCTGATTGACAGCCATCACGGTTGGTTGCATTTGCCGGATCATAAAGCGGGATTTAGCGATGAGCAGCAGGCCGTCTGGCAAAAAGTCGAACCGCTATTTGGCGATGAGCCCTGGTGGGTACGCGATCTGGCGAAAGAGACCGGGACGGAGGAACAATTGATGCGGCTGGCGCTGCGGCAGGCGGCGCAGCAAGGCATCATTACCGCGATCGTCAAAGATCGGTACTATCGCAACGATCGGATTGTCGCTTTCGCCAATATGATCCGCGAACTGGATCAAGAAAGAGGATCCACCTGCGCAGCGGATTTTCGCGACAGGCTGAATGTAGGGCGGAAACTGGCTATTCAGATCCTTGAATATTTTGACCGGATTGGATTTACACGGCGTCGTGGGAATGACCATTTATTACGTGATGCGTTATTATTTCCGCAAAAAGAATGAAATGTTTAAATTAAATAAGAAATGAATCAATACAATTATTGAGTTGATTTATAAAAAGCACATCAGGAAATGAACCTAATGTGCTTTTTATTTTTCTGACTTCTTAGAATAGCTATCGTGATCCTATTATCAGGAAAATTTTGCCCGTATTCTTTACGCCTTATTCAGGTAATTAAGGACAGTATAATGGCAGCTTCAACGTTTTTTATTCCTTCCGTGAATGTAATTGGTGCCGATTCATTAAAGGACGCAATGAATACGATGGCGGAATATGGTTTTCGCCGTACATTAATTGTCACGGATGCCATGCTGGCAAAATTAGGGATGGCGGGCGATATTCAAAAAGCGCTACAGGAACGTGATATTTTTAGCGTGATTTATGATGGGACGCAGCCTAACCCTACCACCAGCAATGTGGCAGCCGGGTTGAAGCTTCTGAAAGAAAATGGCTGCGACAGCGTTATCTCGCTGGGCGGCGGTTCCCCGCACGATTGCGCGAAAGGTATCGCGCTGGTGGCGGCGAATGGCGGCGATATTCGTGACTATGAAGGCGTTGACCGCTCCGCGAAACCGCAGTTGCCGATGATTGCGATTAATACGACCGCCGGCACCGCGTCTGAAATGACCCGTTTTTGCATCATCACCGACGAAGAACGACATATTAAAATGGCTATCGTCGATAAACACGTTACGCCGCTGCTCTCTGTCAACGACTCCTCTTTAATGGTTGGTATGCCGAAATCCCTGACGGCGGCAACCGGTATGGATGCGTTAACTCACGCGATTGAAGCTTATGTTTCCGTTGCGGCAACGCCTATTACCGATGCCTGAGCGCTGAAAGCGGTAACGATGATTGCGGAAAATCTGATTGTTGCGGTTGAAGAGGGGAGCAATGCCCAGGCGCGTGAAGCGATGGCTTATGCTCAGTTCCTGGCGGGAATGGCGTTTAACAATGCGTCGCTGGGCTACGTTCATGCTATGGCGCACCAGCTTGGCGGTTTCTACAACCTACCGCACGGCGTATGTAACGCGGTTCTGCTGCCGCATGTGCAGGTATTCAACAGCCAGGTAGCGGCGGCTCGCCTGCGTGATTGCGCAGCGGCGATGGGCGTCGATGTATCAGGTATGAGCGAGGCGGAAGGCGCGCAGGCGTGTGTGGCGGCCATTCGCCAACTATCACAGAAAGTCAACATTCCGGCAGGACTGCGCGAGCTAAACGTGAAGGAAGAGGATATCCCGGTTCTGGCGACCAATGCTCTTAAAGATGCCTGTGGCCTGACCAACCCGATTCAGGCGACGCACGACGAAATTGTGGAAATTTATCACGCGGCGATGTAACGCCTTTGCCCGGTGGCGCGGACACTTACCGGGCCTACGTAGACGATGCAGGCCGGATAAGGCGTAACACTTTAGCTTCGGTCGAGCTTTTGCTGCGCCAGCCAGACGGCGCCCAGCCTGCCCGCCTGATTTCCCAGTTGGCAGGGCTGAATCGGCACCTGGAGCGCCTCCCACATTTCAAACGTTTCAAGATGCCGCGTCAGGAGCGGGTAGAGCTTTTCCTGTTCGCTTATTCCTCCGCCGATCAGCACCACGCCCGGATCAAACATAGAGATCACGCTGTAAACGCCGCGTGACAGATAACGCGCCCAGTCATTGACCGCCTCACGCAGATGAACATCGGTCGCCATTCGTTCAAAGATCACATCCGCAGGCGGCATCTCTTCGGCGGGCAGCGCCAGAGCCTGGCGGCACGACGCCATTAATCCGCTGGTTGACGCGATTTTATGCATACTTTCGCCATTGTTCCCGACCGGCATGACGCCGAATTCACCGGCGTGGAAATGCGCACCGCGATACAACTCCCGTCCGACGATAATACCGCCGCCAATGCCGGTTCCAATGGTAATGCAGACCAGATTTTCATAATGTTGCCCGGCGCCTCGCCACATTTCGCCCAGTGCCGCGCAGTTTGCGTCGTTCTCCACGACCAGCGGCAGATCGGTCAGCCCGCTGAACAACTCCATCAGGTTGACGTCATCCAGGTAAGCCAGCGCGCCCGCTTTTGCCGCATGACCGTTATGGGGATTAATATGGCCAGGGAAACTGACCCCGATTGCCGCAATGTCATAGTCCTGTTGGCAACGCGCCACCACATCCTGCCATTTGCGGGTAAACGTGGAGGCGTCCTCTGGCGTATCGAATTGATGATGGGTTAATTCTTCGCCGTCACTGTTAATCACGCCATATTTGACGTGAGTTCCTCCCACATCAATACCGATATATTGCTGCATAGTGTTCTCCGTACGTTAAACAGGCACCTGTTTAGTATGGCTAAAACCAGACGGAGAAACGTAAAGGAAAGTAATTCGTGATTGCTGTCGTAAAGCGGGAAACCATTGGCGAAAAATTCACCAGTACCGTCTACCCTTGTGGAGTACCTTTACAATAAGGAGTTGGTCATGACGAACAATCCCCCTTCAACACGTATTCAGCCAGGTGAATACGGGTACCCACTGAAGTTAAAAGCCCGCTATGACAATTTTATTGGCGGTGACTGGGTTGCGCCCGCCGACGGCGAATATTATCAGAACCTGACGCCAGTGACCGGCCAGCCGCTATGTGAAGTCGCTTCCTCCGGTAAAAAAGATATCGATTTGGCGCTCGACGCCGCGCATAAGGCGAAAGATAAGTGGGCGCATACGTCAGTACAAGACCGTGCCGCTATCTTGTTTAAGATCGCCGATCGGATGGAACAAAACCTCGAACTGTTGGCGACAGCGGAAACCTGGGATAACGGTAAACCGATTCGTGAAACCAGCGCCGCCGACGTACCGCTGGCGATCGATCATTTCCGCTATTTCGCCTCTTGTATACGTGCGCAGGAGGGTGGGATCAGCGAAATTGATAGCGAAACCGTGGCCTACCATTTTCACGAACCGCTTGGTGTCGTGGGGCAGATAATCCCATGGAACTTTCCGTTGTTGATGGCAAGCTGGAAAATGGCACCAGCGTTGGCGGCGGGTAACTGCGTGGTGCTTAAACCGGCACGCCTGACGCCGCTTTCCGTTCTGCTATTAATGGAAGTCATTGGCGATCTGTTACCGCCGGGCGTCGTCAACGTAGTGAACGGCGCGGGCGGCGAGATTGGCGAATATCTGGCGACCTCGAAACGTATCGCGAAGGTGGCGTTTACCGGCTCGACGGAAGTGGGTCAACAGATCATGCAGTACGCCACGCAGAATATTATTCCGGTGACGCTGGAGTTAGGAGGTAAATCGCCAAATATCTTCTTTGCTGATGTGATGGATGAGGAAGATGCGTTCTTTGATAAAGCGCTGGAGGGATTTGCCCTGTTTGCCTTTAACCAGGGCGAGGTGTGTACCTGTCCGAGCCGTGCGCTGGTCCAGGAATCCATCTATGAGCGCTTTATGGAGCGCGCTATTCGCCGGGTGGAGAGCATCCGCAGCGGGAACCCGCTAGATAGCGATACGCAAATGGGGGCGCAGGTTTCTCACGGCCAGCTTGAGACTATCCTCAATTATATCGATATCGGTAAAAAAGAGGGGGCTGATATTTTGACCGGCGGACGGCGCAAAGCGCTGGATGGCGAACTTAAAGAAGGCTATTACCTTGAGCCTACTATTCTGTTTGGTAAGAATAATATGCGCGTCTTTCAGGAGGAGATCTTTGGCCCGGTGCTGGCGGTAACCACCTTTAAAACCATGGAGGAGGCGCTGGAAATCGCCAACGATACGCAGTATGGTCTCGGCGCAGGCGTCTGGAGCCGTAATGGTTCGCTGGCGTATAAAATGGGGCGCGGGATTCAGGCCGGGCGCGTATGGACGAACTGCTATCACGCCTATCCGGCGCATGCGGCGTTCGGCGGATATAAACAGTCCGGCATTGGCCGTGAGACTCACAAAATGATGCTTGAGCATTATCAGCAGACCAAATGTCTGTTAGTAAGCTATTCCGATAAGCCGTTGGGACTGTTTTAACTAATGGGTAGGCAGCTACATGCTGCCTACCTTTGGCGTAGTTCCGTAGGCCGGATAAGACGGGAGAGCGGTAGTATTACTGCCCGTAATAGGCAGTCGCGCCGTGTTTGCGCAGATAATGTTTATCGAGCAATTCCGGTTGCATATCAGGAAGCTGCGGGGCTAACTGGCGCGAGAATAGCCCCATGTAAGCGCACTCCTCAAGCACCACGGCGTTATGTACCGCCTCAGCCGCGTCTTTACCCCAGCAAAATGGGCCGTGGGAATGCACGAATACCGCCGGGATTTGTGCCGGGTCCAGGCCGCGCTCTTCAAAGGTTTTAATAATCACTTCCCCGGTCTGATACTCGTATTCGCCATTGATTTCGTCCTGCGTCATCGGACGAGTGCAGGGAATAGCGCCGTAAAAATAGTCGGCATGTGTGGTGCCCCAGGCAGGCAGATCCAGACCGGCCTGCGCCCAAATTGTCGCGTGGCGAGAATGGGTATGTACGATCCCGCCGATTTGCGGGAAGCGGCGATAGAGCGCCAGATGCGTCGGCGTATCGGACGACGGTTTTTTGCTGCCTTCTATGACTTTACCACTGGCGATTTCCACGACCACCATATCGTCGGCGGTCATCACGTCGTATTCGACGCCGGAAGGTTTGATCACCATAAGCTTGCGCGTTTCGTCTATCGCACTGACGTTGCCCCAGGTAAACGTCACCAGATGATGTGTCGGAAGCGCCAGATTTGCCGCCAGCACCTCCGCCTTGAGTTGTTCTAACATGTGAATCCTCCTTCCTGCATACGCGCTTCTATCCAGCGTCGCGCCTGGATAATCTCCAGCACCGGCTCTTTTGCTTTCTCTGTCCACATTTCAATCAGAAATGCGCCGCGATAGTTCAGCTCATGCAGTGTTTTGAAAATGCCGACAAAATCCACACACCCTTCGCCAAACGGCACGTCGCGAAACTGTCCGGGGCTTTGCGCAGTGACCGGCTGTGTGTCTTTCAAATGAATAGCGGCGATACGATCGATGCCCAGCTTCAGCTCGGCGGTCACGTCGTTTCCCCAGGCGCTGAGATTGCCGACGTCCGGGTAGACGGTGAACCACGGCGAGGCGAGCATCTCGTCCCACTTTTTCCACTTGCTGATGGAATTCATAAAGGCGGTATCCATGATCTCCACTGCCAGCATGACCTGCGCGGCGGCGGCCTGTTCCACCGCCCACGCCAGCCCTTCGGCAAAGCGCTGCTGGGTGCCTTCGTCATGCTCTTCGTAATAGACGTCATAACCCGCCAGTTGAATGGTGCGGATACCGAGATCGCGCGCCAGACGAATGGCTTTGGTCATGATCTCCCGCGCCCGCTCGCGTATCGTTTCATCGCGGCTGCCAAACGGGAAGCGACGGTGGGCGGACAGGCACATCGACGGGATGGCGACGCCGGTTTCCAGCATCGCGGTCACCAGCGAGGCGCGCTGCGTTGCGCTCCAGTCCAGACGCGACAGGCGTTCGTCAGTCTCATCCACCGACATCTCGACAAAATCAAAACCACAGCTTTTCGCCAGCACCAGTCGTTCCGGCCAACTGAGATCTTTCGCCAGCGCTTTCTCATAGATCCCTAACGGATGGTTACGCATGTGGTTTCCCCCAGATGGCGTTAATTTGCGCGTGGAATTCGGCGGCGACCTGCGCCGAATGGGACGCACCCGCCAACGCGCGCCCGGCGATAAACGCTTTCACGCGGATGTCTTTGAATAACGGCAGATCGGCAGGCGTAATACCGCCGGTAATCGACAGTTCCAGACCGATATCCGACAGCGCTTTCATGCGCGCCAGATCCGCCTCGCCCCACTGCTGCCCGCTGGCCTGCGCGTCGCGCCCGCGATGGTAAATCGCCTGACGTACGCCGATGCGATACCAGTTACGGGCATCATCCAGCGTCCAGTTGCCGAACAGTTCTATCTGAATTTCACCGCCGCAGGATTGCGCCACGGCGTGGCCCTTTTCGACGGTGGCGAGCGGCGCGGCGCAGATGATGGTCATCCAGTCGGCGCCTGCTCCAAAGGCCTGCTGCGCCAGAGTTTCACCCGCATCGGCTACTTTCCAGTCAGCGACGATGATTTTATCCGGGCACTGGTCGCGCAGGGCCTTCACCGCGCTAATTCCTTCGGTTAAACAGAGAATGGTGCCAGCCTCAACGATATCGACGTGGTCTCGTAATAGGGCAACATCGCGCTGCGCTGTCTGAAGATTGGTATGGTCAAGCGCCAGTTGCAGTAATGGGCGGCTCCTCATGCGTGCTCCTTAATACGGGCGTGATAGCCCTGTAGTGCTTCAATCAAATGTTGGTAATGGTGATATTTACGCTGGTAGCGTGCGTGGGCGGTCATGTCGGGCAGTAACGTGCGTATCGGGTGCTCCAGGGCGCGTTGGGCTTCGCTAAAGCTGCGATATACGCCGGTACCGACGCGGGCGGCAAGCGCCGCGCCAAAGCAGCCAGTTTCTTCCACCTGCGGTAGTTCAATACGCAGACCGCTGACGTCCGCCAGCATCTGCATCCAGACGTCGGAGTGGGCCGGGCCGCCGGTGACGCGCAGAGTGCGGACTTCGGTAAAGCGTTCACGCATACGGTTGAGATGGGTCATATGGCTGAAAACCACGCCTTCATACAGCGCCTGTAACAAATGAGCGCGGGTATGTAGCGCCTGCATACCGTAAAAACCGCTGGTCATTTCCAGCCCGGCATTACTGCCGTAGAGAAAGGGCAGAAAAAAGAGGTCGCTCCCCGCTTTCGGCAGACTGGCGATCGCCCGGTTTATCTCATCAAAAGAGAGGTCGCCCCACTGGGCGGTAAACCATTCGAGATTGCCGGAAGACGTTGGACTGGCTTCATGAACGATGTATTGCCCGTCATTCACATAGCGACCGTAAACGTAGGGATGGGCCTCATGCTCGCGCAGACCGCGAGCGATCCCGCTGGTGACCGCCCAGGTGCCCATGACGGCGTTGAGGGTAAATTCATCATCAATACCGGCGCAAAGCGCGGTGGATACCACATCAAACAGACCGCCGACCACAGGTGTTCCTGCGGCCAGGCCAGTGATAGCGGCAGCTTCCTCGCTGATCTTTCCGCCGGTTTCGGCAGACCCTACCACGGGGGGCAGGGCATGGTCGATCTCACTGATACCCAACCATTGGGTCAGACGCGAGTCGTACCGGCCTGTCGTCATGTTGTAGAGATTGGATTCGGAAATGTTGCTCTCTTCGCAGCCCTTCACGTCGGTTAAACGCCAGCGCAGATAGTCATGGGCCATCATCACGCAGCCGATGTGCGCATAGCGTTGAGGTTCATGCTCTTTTATCCAGCGCAACAGAGAGGCCGGATGCCCGGTCCACAATGTCTGGCGGGTTACGGGATAGAGTTTTTGCGGAATGCCATCTTGCTGCCAGCGTTCAACGATGTTCAGCGCCCGGCGGTCGGAGGAGAGTATCGCATTGCCCAGCGGCCTGTTCTGTTTATCAAGAAGAAACAGCCCCTTACCCTGAGCAGAGATGCCAATACCTTTAATTTGCCCGCCGGATACGCCCGTCTGTTTCAACAGTCCGGCAATGGTAGCGACGCACTGTTGCCAGAGCTGATGCATATCGCGTTCGGCATAACCGGGAAACGGCGATAACGTTTGTAGCGATTGCCGATGAATGCCGTGCTCATGACCTTCGGCGTCATATAAACCCGCTTTCAGATACGTACCGCCGCAATCAATACCCAGCCAGAAGGTCTCTTTCCTGCTCATCTTTCATCTCTCATTTTGCCGGATGGCGCTACGCTTACCCGGCCTACTGTAGGCCTGCAAGCGTAGCGCTCCGGCCATTTTTCAGGCCGCGTGTTTGCGTGGGGTCATCGTTTTTGCTGGCGTTGTGCCCGCATCGCATTTCGCGGGTAGCAGCAGGGCCATCAGTGCAGCTAAGGCGAGGGCGATCGCCAGGCAATAGACGCCAGCGTCTTTGTTGTAGAGGGTGATTAAGACACCTACCGCGTAAGGACCGCAGAAGCCGCCGAGGTTGCCGAGCGCGTTGATCACCCCGCGCGCGCCGCCTGCCATTTCCGCGCTGAACAGACGCGCCGGGATAGTCCAGAACACGCCCGCCGCCGATTGCAGGAAGAATCCGCAGCCAACCAGCGCCGCATACGCCAGCCAGATGTGGCTTTTCAAGGCTACCGACAGGAACATGCACAGGGCGAAGCCAATCAGCGGCAGGCAGACGAACAGTTTGCGTTTACCGGTACGGTCAGAGAGGGAGGAGAACAGGAACATCCCGGCAATCGCGCCGACGTAAGGCAGAATGGCGAGCATTCCGACCTGGCCCATGCTGCTGTGAGTCAACTCTTTCAGAATGGTCGGCAACCACAGGGTATAACCGTAAATGCCGGTCTGATAGAAGAAGTTCAGCGCGATAAGCTGCCACATCGTTTTGTCGGAAAGCACCGCGCCGAGAGAGGCGTTTTTAACTTCGGTGCCGGCAATCGCTTTTTGCTCGGCGGCCAGCGTCTCAACCAGGTAATTTTTTTCGGCGGCCGAGATCCAGCGCGCTTCCTGCGGACGGTCATAAACGGTGTAGGACCATAGCACCAGAACCACGACGGAGAGCAGACCTTCGATAATAAATAGCCAGCGCCAGTCGAGTACGGTAATGATCCAGCCGGAGAGCGGCGCGGTAACAATGCCGGCAATGGGGACAAACATAATCACAATCGCGTTGGCGCGGCCACGTTCGGCATCAGGGAACCAGTTGCTGATCATCGTCAGTACGACGGGCAACATACCGCCTTCCGCCACGCCCAGTAAAAAGCGCAGGATAAGCAGTTGGTACTGGTTAGTAATTATGCCCGTCAGGACGGAAATTATCGCCCATGCGACCAGCGACCAGCCGATAAATTTCTTACCGCTACCGTGGACGGCAATTTTGCCGCCGGGAACCTGTAAAAACAGATAACCGATAAAGAAAATACCGCCTGCCAGCCCCGCCATGGTGGCGGAAATACCCAGTTCGGCATCCATTCCGCCCGGCATTGCAAAGGCGATATTGACGCGGTCCATATAAGAAATAATACAGGCGATCAGGATCGGTGGAATAATTCGTAGCCAGCGCTGACGCGGTATATCTGTTTGTGTAGAGCGAGAGGTCATGTTCATCTTTATATTCTCGTAGAGTAAGTATTTTGGCGATGAAAAGTTTTATTATTAATGCCAGATGGCGCTGCGCTTATCCGAGCTACAGCGTTAGCTGTAGGCTGGATAAGGCGTTTACGCCGCCATCTGGCAACGTCTTATTGTTTTGTTTTATTTAATGCCGTGATGCCGTCGCGTAATATCGCTACGCGGTGGCTGACATCGGCACTGGCATTAATTTCCAGTAATTTAATGCCCGCAAAATGTAAGGGCGTCTCTTCCGCGCAGGCCAATAATTCATGCGTATGTTCCGTGGTCATCAGACTTTGCGGGCAGAAAGGGGCGAACGGCGCGTGTAAGTCTTGCCATTCACCGTACTCTCCATCCAGCGTTGTGCCGGAAAACATCAGCGCGCCGAGTTTTCCGGCCTGTTTGACCTGTTGCGTGTGGGCTAGCGGCAGGGTGATATCCCGCCCTTCAATGGCTGAACGCGCCCAGTTAATGCACACGCTGATGTCGTAGTCGACAAGGGTCTCCAGCACGTTCTCTAAAGGTAAAAGCCCTTGCGCGGCGCGGGGCCGGTCATTGCATCACAATGTTCCAGCACCAGCGCGCAGGACCAGTCCCAGTGAGCAATTTCTTTGAGCGAGCGGGCAAAAGCCTCGGTAGCCTGGGCGACGTTTGGGTTATTCGCCATCGGTGCGGCATGAAGCTCCAGCGCCATGACTTTGCCGGGGATTTTCGCATTGAGTTTAGTTATCTTCTGATAAAGATGACGGTAGTATTCCACGCAAGCTTTACGCTGTTCCTCGTCACTGGACGCTAACCCAAAACCACCGTTTTCGCCGCGGCGGCGCATGGTTTCCATGATTGCCGTCACGACAAGGCGCCAGTTTCCCGGTGTATGGCGCAATAACCACTCGTCGCCGAGCGGGTGAAGATGTTCAAGGCAAGGTTGCTCCAGTCCGCGAATATGCGGCGTATCGGAGAGTTGTCGCCAGAATTCCGTCTCTTCCTCTTCACTCTTCTGGTGAAATGAGGGTGCACAAGGATACGCACCGATAATATAACCGGTATTATTTTTCATTTTGTGCTCCAGTAAACTCTATTTTATAAAACGTCTATGGCGACTTTTACGACTATTTTCCGTATCGGTGTCGCAATGCTTTTATTACAGCCAGGACGATGAACATCCTGCGGGAAAAACAGGGCATAACTTCCCGGTATCATTTCAATGAATGATTCATGTTCACTGTTGTGATAAAAAATAATATCGCGCTGTTCTAATAATGATTCGCTGATTTGATTATTACCGGTATCAATGGCAACCCCGATTTTCTCTTCACCCCAGGCCAGAAACTGAATATCCAGATAGCGGCGATGTACTTCCGGTCGGTTTTCGGCGGCGTCGCGTGTGGTTAAATCGATAATCTGCGCAAAAATGTTTTTACCGTCGATCTCCACCACGCCCGGCACCAGCGTGCGAAAGTCCGTATTGCGCAGGAAATCGAGCGCCTGCTCTATGGCCGACGGCAGCCGGCACGGATTAGGTTGCGCGATATGTCCAAAGATCATGATGTGGCTCCTTACAGCGCCTGAATTTTGGCCCAGACGCTGTCATCAACGGTGATACCGTGACGGCGGTTTTCATCGAGCAGTTTGGTAAATTCGTGGCCGGGCAGCCGAATCGCGACGTTGTCGTCGGCGCGTTCGGCGGTAGTAATAAAATCCATGATTCGTTGCAGTTTGGCGTCACGCGTAGCGCCATCGATCAGCTTATCGACTTCAATGGCGATGAAAATCTGCGATACGCCGTATTCGTCGCTGTTTTCCTGCGTCACTTCGGCAACGGAAGAGCCGTTGGAAAGTAGCGTGGCAATCATATCCAGCACGATTGACAGACCAGAACCTTTCCAGTAACCCATCGGCAGGATGCGGCGATTTTTCTCGATCACGCCCGGTGCTTTGGTCAACTGACCGTTATCGTCGAAACCGCCGTCCACCGGCAGTTCGCGGCCCGCCAGACGGTTAACTTCTAACATCCCGTAGGAGAACATGGACATTGACATATCCACCATCGTGATCGGCGTGGAAGGGATCGCGACGATCAGCGGGTTAGTACCGATACGACACTCTTTCGCGCCCCACGGCGGCATGACGGCAATCGAGTTGGTCCAGCAGATGCCGATGTAGCCTTTTTCCGCCGCCTGCCAGCCGTAGCTGCCGCCGCGCATCCAGTGGTTGGCATTGCGTAGCGCTACCAGACCGATGCCGTGGTCGGAGGCCAGTTCAATGGCCCGATCCATCATCTTTTTCGCCGTCAGGTTGCCAATAGCGCGCTGTGCATCCCACTGCTCAATCGCCCCCAGGCTGGTCACGCGCTGCGGCTTTGCCTCAGGAATGATGTCGCCATTGTCCAGTTGCTGAATGAAGCGGGGAAAGCGGTTCACGCCGTGTGAATAAACGCCGGACTCGGTGGTGCGAGCGAACATTTCCGCGCAGGCGTCAGCAGTATCAGCCGCCACGCCGCGTGAAAGCAGTACCCGGTTAAACGCCGCTTTCAACTGCTCAAAAGTCACTTTCATTCCTGTATCTCCCGATAATCTGTGATCGCTTTTTTATCGTTAAATTTCACTATGCGAAATGTAATTTCAAATATATCGATCAAAAATTCCCAGATCAACGGGCAGAGCTATTTTTTAAATTTTTTAAAATCAATAAGTTGTATTTTTTCAGTGCAGATCGTGAACTGAAACACACTTTGCGTTACCATCAGATCCCGACAGCAAGGGGGAGCGGGAGCAATGACCAAAAAAGAAAGCGAAATGACGCACGACAAAGAGAGACCAGCCGGAAGTCAAAGCCTGTTTCGAGGATTAATGCTGATTGAGATCCTCAGTAACTACCCGAACGGGTGTCCACTGGCGCATCTCTCGGAACTGGCGGGACTAAACAAAAGCACCGTCCATCGGTTATTGCAGGGGCTACAGTCATGCGGATACGTCACGCCTGCGCCCGCCGCCGGAAGCTACCGTTTGACCACCAAATTTATCGCTGTCGGGCAGAAGGCTCTGTCATCTCTGAACATCATCCATGTTGCCGCGCCGCATCTGGAAGCGCTAAATATCGCGACCGGCGAGACCATTAACTTTTCCAGCCGTGAAGACGATCATGCGATTTTGATTTATAAACTGGAGCCGACCACCGGTATGCTGCGTACCCGCGCCTATATTGGCCAGCATATGCCGCTCTACTGCTCGGCGATGGGGAAAATTTATATGGCGTTTGGTCAGCCGGATTATGTGGCGTCTTACTGGGAAAGCCATAAAGATCAGATCCAGCCGCTGACTCGCAACACCATTACCGGTTTACCAGCGATGTACGATGAGCTGGCGCAAATTCGTGAAACCAGCATGGCGATGGACCGCGAAGAAAATGAACTGGGCGTCTCCTGTATTGCCGTGCCAGTGTTTGATATTCACCATCGAGTGCCTTACGCCATTTCTATTTCGCTATCGACGTCACGGCTAAAACAGATCGGCGAGAAAAATCTGCTCAAACCGTTGCGTGAAACCGCACAGGCTATCTCTAATGAGCTGGGATTTACCGTTCGCGAATAAGACAGCTCGCCAGGTTTTATCAGGCATCTGACAAAATTTGTCCGTTTGCGTAGTGGGATCAAAGCGGCGGGGAATTGCCCTCTGGCATTCTGACGTTTTAACGCAGGGGGAGAACAATGAACCGGTTTATTATGGCGGATGCGTCGGCGTGTATCGGGTGTCGTACCTGCGAGGTCGCCTGCGTGGTGTCTCATCAGGAACAGCAGAATAGCGCGGCGGTGACGACGGCGGACTTTGTGCCGCGTATCCGGGTGATAAAAGAGGATAGCTTCACCACGGCCACGGTCTGCCATCAGTGTGAGGACGCGCCGTGCGCGAATGTCTGTCCGGTACAGGCAATTCGCCGCGATCGGGGACATATCTTCGTGACGCCATCGCGTTGCATTGGTTGTAAAAGCTGTATGCTGGCTTGCCCGTTTGGCGCGATGACCGTGGTGGCGTCCGCGTCAGGCGCACAGGCGATTAAATGCGATCTTTGCTGGCATCGGGAAGCGGGACCGGCGTGCGTGGAAGCCTGCCCGACCCAGGCCTTACAGTGCGTTGACGCAACACACGTGCAGCGCCAGCGCCTCTATTCTCAACCTTTCTGAACGTCGTTCCGGCCTGCATGATGGCCGGAATAGCCGTCAGCCTTCACGCCAGGCGCGTTCTATCTCTTCTGCCAGAATTTTTACGCCCGCCTCGATTTTGTCCGGTTCAGGCACGTAGTTCATCCGCATACACTGGTGTGTGTGTGGCCAGGGTTTATCCAGCCCGGGAAAGAAATAGTGGCCCGGCACCATCAGCACGCCGCGCGCTTTCAAGCGCTGATAGAGCAGCTCGGTGGTAATCGGCAGATCTTTAAACCACAGCCACAAAAATATTGCGCCTTCCGGTTTATGAATCAGGCAGCGTTCTTCGGATAAATAGCGACGAATGATCGCGATCGTCTGTTGAACGCGCTGATAGTAGAAAGGTTTGATAACCGTTTCCGACAGCTGTAGCAGATCGTTACGCTTAATCATTTCGCACATCATCGCCGGACCCATGCCGCCGGGCGCAAGGCTGATAATGCCGTTCATGTTGGCAATGGCGGTAATCGTCTTATCATTGGCGATGATAATCCCGCAGCGGGAGCCGGGCAGCCCCAGCTTCGAGAGGCTCATGCATAGGATAATATTTGGGTTCCACAGCGGGCGCGCCTCGCTAAAGATAATGCCCGGAAACGGTACGCCGTAAGCGTTATCAATCACCAGTGGGATGTTGTGCTGATTCGCCAGTCTGTCCAGCTTCATCAGCTCTTCGTCGGTGATAACGTTACCGGTCGGGTTGGTCGGACGCGAGACGCAAATCATCCCCGTTTCTTCGCCGATGTGCAGATGCTCAAAATCGACGTGATACTTAAACTGGCCTTCCGGCAGCAGTTCAATATTCGGGCGCGCCGAAACGAAGAGATCGTCTTCCAGACCGGAATCCGCATAGCCGATGTATTCCGGCGCAAGCGGGAATAGTACCTTTTTCGTACTGCCGTCGGCGCGGCGTCCAGCGAAGAGATTAAACAAGTAGAAAAACGCGCTCTGACTGCCATTTGTCAGCGCAATATTCTGTGGTTCGATATCCCATCCCAGCGCTTCACGTAGCAGTGCGGCCAGTGCAGTCAGTAGCGCCGTTTTTCCCTGGGGACCGTCATAATTACAAAGCGCATCAGCGGCTTTGCCGCTTTCTACCATCTCTGCCAGTAGCGTCTGGAAATAATCCTGCATTGCAGGGATGTGCGCCGGGTTACCGCCGCCAAGCATGATGGCGCCTGGCGTGCGTAAACCGTCGTTGAGATCCTCCATCAGGCGGGTAATGCCTGAATGGCGGGTAAATTTATCGCCGAAAAGTGAAAATGTCATAACGGGTGATCTATCGAACTGTCTGTCAAAGTGGATAACCATAACGCTACAAATGGCGGGGCGCAAATGGGAGGGAGGCGGTGGTTTTGATGTTTTATGCTACAGATTTTTACCAGGTTAGTTTTTTATTTTGAAGGAGCTACCGGTACGCGAAGGGACCGGTAGCGTCACGATTAGCGGCGGCCCGCCCAGACGACCATCACAGTATCGTCGCCGTACTGGCGTACAAAACCGTATCCGTGTTTTAGCGTCAGCGTGGTTTGTTGGCCTGCGCCGATGGCGGGGTGTCTGGCGCGGAACTGGCTAATACGCTGCCAGTGCGCGACGGCTGCGGCTGACTTTCCGCTCACGTCCTGCCAGTTCATATCTGAACGGGTGCCTTGCAGCGGGTCGGAGCCGGTGGGGCCGAAGGGACGAGCGGATTCATCGCCGTAAAAGATCTGCACCGCGCCCGGCGAAAGCAGCAGCAGTTCCGCCGCTTTATCACCGCCCTCACGGAAAAGGCGCGTATCATGCGAGGAGAGGTAACTTAATACGTTGAAATCCTGCATTTTATCCGCCATTTGCTGCCAGACTGGCCCCATTTCCGCCAGGCAATCGACCGCTTTCGCCGCCTGCTCCTGATAATCAAAATTGATCATCGCGTCGAAACCATAGCGATAATAATCACTTTTCATGACGCCGTGGCCCCACGCTTCGCCAGTCATCCAGAACGGGCTATCATCCAGTGCTTTGTCCGGATTAGCCTGCTTCCATTCACGTAACGCCGCGCTGGTCTGGGTTTTTAGCTGTTGCCAGGCAGGAAGCTCAACATGTTTGGCGGTATCGATCCGGAACCCGTCAATGCCGTAATCATGCACCCACTGGCTTAACCAGTGAGTCAGATAATCCCGTGGCGTATAGCCCTCAATGAACTTTGCTTTAGTATCGGGTTTGTTGGCATAGAACGCGGGTACGCCGGAAGGCGTGGTAGATTCCGTTTTTATATCCGGCAGGAAGGCCAGCGACAGGGTTAAATCGTCAAATCCCGGACTGTCGTAGTCGCCAATATCGGTACGAATCCACTTTTTCCCCCACCATTTTTCCCAGGCGGCGCTGTCGCTGAAGTTGATGTAGTCGTTAAAGCTGTGCCAGCTTTGTCCGGCGGCGGGTCGCCAGTTTGTCCAACGATCGCCGAAAATTTTTTGCCGTTCCGCGCCGGATAAATAGAGCGCGCCGAACTGATACTCCTGCATATCCGCCAGCGTGGCGTAACCGGCATGATTCATTACTACGTCAAATAAAATACGGATGCCGCGCTGGTGCGCGCCGTCGACCAGCGCACGGAGATCGGCTTCGCTGCCCATATTGGCATCCAGCGTCGTCCAGTCCTGAGTGTAATAGCCGTGATAGGCGTAATGAGGAAAATCGCCTTTTGTTCCGCCGCCGACCCAGCCGTGGATCTGTTCAAACGGAGAGCTTATCCACAAGGCGTTCACGCCTAATTGCTGTAGATAGTCCAGTTGACTCGTCAACCCGCGTAAATCGCCGCCGTGGAAAGTGCCAATCTCTTGCATACCATCCTTATGGCGACCATAGCTGTGGTCATTGGTTGGATCGCCATTGCGAAAGCGATCCGTAAGCACAAAATAAACGGTGGCGTTGCGCCAGTTAAAAGGCGCTGACGCATGGGTTTCCGCGCGTTCCAGCAATAAAAGCCCGTGGCTGTCGGCAGGTTGCAGCGTGATTTGCCCGTTTTGGACGGTATCGGTTTGACCACTGTAATAATCGCGCACTACCGTTCCTTCTGGAAAGGTTTGGCTAACATCCAGCGTGAGCGGCGAATCATCCCAGACGGGACACTGGTAGGCGAGCTGCGCTGTGCGTTCAGGTTCAGTTTTTATCGATAACAACAGGGTCGGCGTACCGGAGCGGGTATCTACCGTTAGTGTATAGTCGCCATCTTTAAACAGACGCCATTGCGGCGGCGCGCCTTCGCAGGGTTTTAACGACAACATCTGGTTGAGTTTTATGGCGCCGACGGGCTGCCAGCACTGCTGATCAATATGGAGCGTTAACGCACGCGTACCTTTTGTTAACGCAGCATGGCTGGTAAAGCGTCCGGTTTCCTGCGCCGAGAACGTCGGAAAGCCTGGCGAGCTCCATGAGGAGGCGATCGCGATACCGGGTATCAGCGTCAGAGCGAAGGCGGCAAGTTTCATCACGCTATCCTTTATGGGCAATATTCATCAGTTTGCCTGGTTTTTAGGCGAATAAACTCCTCCCAAACAGAGAGTCGCGCAGGAGGAGGCGCGAGGGTGAGCGACGAGGCGCAAAAAAACGCGTCTATTTGCGATAAGCACCACATTTTACTGGCATTATTGCTGTCTGTTATCGTTAAGGCGTGACATAGTTTCGGATTAAGACTATTCCCTGAGGTGCTTTTTAAGTCTATTTTTGCTAGAATTTGGGGTTCGTACCTTAACTTCGTGAAAAATAAAAGGTGTTGGAATGTATCAATCCGACCAGGAGACCTAATGATATTGACTCCCATGCGACGATATGGGGCAATGATTCTTATGTTACTCACCATCGCATTTTCGGGTGAGGTGCTGGCAAAGACGCACGCAACACAAACGAGTCAAAAGTCCCACATAACCGAGACAAGTTATAAACAGGTTAGCAGTAAACAAGAGTATTCTCGCAATAGTGCAAAGAGCAGTTCACTTCCTGATTTGCGAAAATACCCTTCCGGAACCCCCAGAAAAAAAGCGTTTCTCCGGACCGTTATGCCTTACATCACCAGCCAAAATGCTGCGATTACCGCGGACCGTAACTGGCTGATCTCAAAACAGTACCAGAACCGCTGGTCGCCGTCTGAACGCGCGCGTATGAAAGATATCGCGAAGCGCTATAAAGTGAGCTGGTCCGGCAACACGCGTCGTATCCCGTGGAATACGTTGCTGGAGCGCGTCGACATTATTCCAACCAGCATGGTGGCGACGATGGCGGCGGCGGAAAGCGGCTGGGGAACCTCTAAACTGGCGCGTAGCAACAATAACCTGTTCGGCATGAAGTGTACGAAAGGGCGTTGTACCAATGCGCCGGGTAAGGTGAAAGGTTATTCGCAATTCGCGTCGGTTAAGGAGTCGGTGAGCGCGTATGTCACCAACCTGAACACGCATCCGGCTTATTCTTCTTTCCGCAAGTCGCGCGCCCAACTGCGTAAAGCGGATCAGGAAGTCACCGCCACGGCGATGATTCATAAGCTGAAGGGCTACTCTACCCAGGGGTCGCGCTATAACAACTACTTGTTCGCGATGTACCAGGACAACCAGCGCCTGATCGCCGCGCATATGTAATTCTGTGTGCCGGATGGCGCTACGCTATCCGGCTTACAAGGCATCTGTAGGCTGGATAAACTACAACAACACTTCACTATGCTGGTCGCGATACTCCTTAGGCGTGGTATCGTACTCCTTTTTAAACACCGAATAGAAATATTGCAGCGAGGGGTAGCCGCACATTTGCGAAATTTCGTTTATCGCCAACGTGGTGGAAACCAACAAACTACGCGCTTTTTCCAGCTTTTCGGCGTGGATCACTGCATGTATCGTCTCGCCAACCTCTTCCTTAAAACGTTTTTCCAGGTTTGAACGTGAAATCCCAACCGCGTCCAGCACCTGCTCGACTTTAATGCCCTTACAGGCATGGTTACGAATAAAGTGCATCGCCTGGATAACCGCCGGATCGGTCAGGGAGCGGTAGTCTGTCGAGCGGCGCGCAATGACGCGCACCGGCGGCACCAGAATACGCTGTAAAGGCATCTCTTCACGCGCCAGCAAACGGTGCAGCAGTTTCGCCGCCTGATAGCCCATTTGCCGCGCCCCCTGCGCGACGGAGGAAAGCGCGACGCGTGACAGATAACGGGTTAACTCTTCGTTATCAATACCGATAACGCAAAGTTTTTCCGGCACCGGAATATGCAGGTGTTCGCAGACCTGCAATACGTGGCGGGCGCGGGCATCCGTCACGGCAATGATGCCGGTTTGCGGCGGCAGCGTTTGAAGCCAGTCGGCGAGGCGATTTTGCGCGTGCTGCCAGTTTTCCGGCGCGGTTTCCAGCCCCTGATAGACTACGCCGCGGTATTTTTCCTCGGCGACCAGTTGGCGAAAGGCGTATTCCCGTTCCGCCGCCCAATGTTTGCGGCTGGAGGCGGGCAAACCGTAAAACGCGAAGCGGTTGACGCCTTTTTCTTTTAAATGCAGGAAAGCGCTTTCAACGAGCGCATGGTTATCCGTGGCGATGTAATGAACGGCGGGATAATTTTCAGCAAGATGGTAAGAACCGCCGACCCCGACAATCGGTACGTCGACATCGGCCAATAATTGCGCGATATCGTCATCATCGTAATCGGCAATAACGCCGTCGCCTAACCACTCTTTAATGTTATCGATACGGGCACGGAAATCTTCCTCAATAAATATATCCCATTCGGATTGCGAGGCTTGTAAATATTCACCCACACCCTCCACTACCTGACGGTCGTAGGCTTTATTCGCGTTAAATAACAGAGTGATGCGGTGACGTTTATCAAACATGAGGATATATCCTGCAAAAGTGGACCTGGATTTGTGGATACTATCAAAACGGCTGACATAACGGCCTGGCGAATGATGGCAAATTATTTTGCGCCTGAAGCGTTATGCGAAATTCATCACAGCAAACGGCGGATGACAATTGTCATTTCTTATCTATGTATTACGGTTTTTTGTTTATTTGCCAGGATTCGATCGCGATCGCTTTTTTCTTCTGCGGTTTTCAGCATTTTTTTGAGAGCCAGAGCACATTTGGGTATTCTCTTAATAGCGGTGTGAAATAACGTAATTGAGCAATAAATCAGGAAATTCCAGTATGACGTTATGTCGTTTACTTGCCGTATTATCTGATTATGGAGCTCACTATGCAGGCTTATTTTGACCAACTCGATCGTGTTCGCTATGAAGGCCCTCAATCGACTAACCCGCTGGCATTTCGTCATTACAATCCCGATGAGCTGGTTTTAGGCAAACGTATGGAAGATCACCTGCGTTTCGCGGCCTGTTACTGGCATACCTTCTGCTGGAACGGCGCGGATATGTTTGGCGTAGGCGCGTTTAATCGTCCGTGGCAGCAACCGGGCGAAGCGCTGGAGCTGGCGAAACGCAAAGCGGACGTGGCGTTTGAATTTTTCCACAAACTGAATGTGCCTTTTTATTGCTTCCATGATGTGGATGTGTCGCCGGAAGGCGCGTCGTTGAAAGAGTATAAAAACAACTTCGCGCAGATGGTGGATGTGCTGGCGGCGAAACAGGAGCAGAGCGGCGTAAAACTGCTGTGGGGAACGGCGAACTGCTTTACCAACCCGCGCTATGGCGCAGGCGCCGCCACTAACCCGGACCCGGAGGTCTTTAGCTGGGCAGCGACGCAAGTGGTTACGGCAATGAACGCCACGCACAAACTGGGCGGCGAAAATTACGTACTGTGGGGCGGACGCGAAGGTTATGAAACGTTGCTGAATACCGATCTGCGCCAGGAACGCGAACAAATTGGCCGCTTTATGCAAATGGTGGTTGAGCACAAACATAAAATGGGTTTCCAGGGCACGCTGCTGATTGAACCGAAACCGCAGGAACCGACAAAACATCAGTATGATTATGACGTTGCAACGGTCTATGGCTTCCTCAAACAGTTCGGTCTGGAAAAAGAGATCAAAGTGAATATTGAAGCGAACCACGCGACGCTGGCGGGCCACTCTTTCCACCATGAGATCGCGACCGCTATCGCGCTGGGTATTTTTGGCTCCGTTGACGCCAACCGCGGCGATGCGCAACTGGGCTGGGATACCGATCAGTTCCCGATTAGCGTTGAAGAGAACGCGCTGGTGATGTACGAAATCCTGAAAGCGGGCGGCTTCACGACGGGTGGTCTCAACTTCGACGCCAAAGTCCGTCGCCAGAGCACCGATAAATACGATCTGTTCTACGGCCATATCGGCGCGATGGATACGATGGCGCTGTCGCTGAAAATCGCCGCGCGTATGGTCGAAGACGGCGAGCTGGATAAGCGCGTGGCGAAGCGCTATGCCGGCTGGAATGGCGAGCTGGGGCAGCAGATCCTGAAAGGACAACTCTCCTTAGGCGAGCTGGCGCAGTATGCGGAGCAGCACAATCTGGCGCCGATACATCAAAGCGGTCATCAGGAGCTGTTAGAAAATCTGGTTAACCGTTATCTGTTTGATAAATAACTATAGCTACCGGGTGACTCCGCGTTAGCCGGCCTGTAGTCGTGGTTAGCCCGGTAAGCGTAGCGCTGCCGGGCGCTTTCAGTAAAGGAATCCACAATATGTATATCGGGATCGATCTTGGTACATCGGGTGTAAAGGCTATCCTGTTGAATGAGCAGGGCGATGTGCTGGCTACGCATACTGAAACACTGACCGTATCGCGTCCGCATCCCTTATGGTCGGAACAGGAACCAGAGCAGTGGTGGCAGGCGACGGATCGCGCGGTTAAAGGCTTAGGTCGGCAACAGTCGTTAAGTGGCGTCCGGGCATTGGGGATCGCCGGACAAATGCATGGCGCGACATTGCTTGATAGCCGTCAGCAAGTTCTGCGACCAGCAATTTTATGGAATGACGGACGCTCTAGCGAAGAGTGCGCCTGGCTGGAAAAACAGGCCCCGCAGTCGCGTGCGATAACCGGTAATCTGATGATGCCCGGTTTTACCGCGCCCAAATTAGTCTGGGTGCAGCGCCACGAGCCGGATATTTTCCGCCAGATAGAAAAGGTCCTGCTGCCGAAAGATTTTCTGCGGCTGCGAATGACGGGCGTCTTTGCCAGCGATATGTCGGATGCGGCGGGAACGATGTGGCTGGACGTAAAAAAACGTGACTGGAGCGACGTTATGCTCAACGCCTGTCATTTAACCCGACAGCAGATGCCAGCGTTATTTGAAGGTAGTGAAATTACTGGAACGTTGCTGCCAGAGGTAGCCAGCGCATGGGGAATGCCAGCAGTACCCGTGGTGGCGGGCGGCGGCGACAATGCGGCTGGCGCGGTCGGCGTAGGAATGATCAATGCCGGACAGGCGATGCTCTCACTCGGAACATCGGGCGTCTATTTTGCCGTCAGCGACGGCTTTCTGAGTAAACCGGAAAGCGCAGTACACAGTTTTTGCCATGCGCTGCCGGAACGCTGGCATTTAATGTCTGTGATGTTGAGCGCCGCTTCTTGTCTGGACTGGGCGGCTAAACTCACCGGGCAGGAGAACGTCCCGGCGCTGATTGTCGCCGCACAGCAGGCGGATGAGCATACCGATCCTGTCTGGTTTTTGCCGTACCTGTCCGGCGAGCGCACGCCGCACAATAATCCGCAGGCAAAAGGCGTTTTCTTTGGTTTAACCCATCAGCATGGCCCGGCGGAACTGGCGCGGGCGGTACTGGAAGGCGTGGGATATGCTCTGGCGGACGGCATGGATGTGGTTCACGCCTGCGGCGTCAAACCCGCCGGCGTGACGCTTATCGGCGGCGGGGCGCGCAGCGAATACTGGCGTCAGATGCTATCTGATATTAGCGGGCTACAGCTTGATTATCGTACTGGCGGCGATGTCGGGCCAGCGCTGGGCGCGGCGCGTCTGGCGCAAATTGCGGTGAATAAACAGACCCCGCTCGCCGATGTACTGCCGCAGTTGCCGCTGGAGCAGGCGCACTATCCTGATGCACAGCGTTATGCGGTTTATCAACAACGCCGTGAAACCTTCCGTCGACTCTATCAGCAACTGTTGCCGTTGATGTCATAAGTCAGAATGCCTTTCGGTTTTGGCTGAAAGGCATTTTTCGTAAGTATTGATTCTATTGAATTATATCGAAGTAAGTATGTGTGTTTTCTGATTTTTATATTATTGCTGAGCCGGCGCCTTTTTCATCGCTATTTCTTCGCTTAATGTGTTTCACTCATCCACAAGGAGAGTGATATGGACGATCACGTTACGCGTAGAAAACGGGTATTCGGTCTGGGAATGTTAGTCGTCGGTGCAGTGGTATACCTGGTGGGACTGTGGCCAGCCTGTCATACATTAAGCGAAAAGGGATATTTTTTTGCGGCAATGGTCATGTGCGGTTTTCCAGTCTTAATTCGCCAGGAACACACGGGGAATGACCGCCTGCTTTCTCGTTGCAAATATTTACTGTTGCTTGGCATCGGCATGGTCGCGGTTGGCGTATTGAATCTGGAACTGGCGGGCGCGCTGAAAATATTTTGTCTGGCGGCACTGGTGGTCAGTATATATGGAACCGATCTTTACGCTTCCTACAGTGATGATGAATGATGGCCGGAGCCATCATTGTCGTTTAGCTAACCCATTTTCGTTTATCAATACGCTGTAACAGCATGGAAAGCAACAGGCTTCCTGTTACCGTTGCGGCAAAAACCCACACGATATCTAACGGTGGCCAACGTTTTAATTCCAGACCATTGGTGCGTAGCGCATGGATAATCAGCGCGTGAAAACCATAAATACCCAACGAGTGGCGGGAGATAAGCCCCAGTCCAGGTAACGTCCGCGCATTCAGCTTATTTTTAACTACCGTGAACAGTGAGACGGCGCAAATAAACACCATGGGACCGCAATACAGATACCAGGTATCGGCAAAATTTCCGCGCCAGCGTAATTCATGCAATGTGCCGCGAGAAATAATAACTACCGCGATGATGAACAGGGCGGCGCAGATAAGCGTCAGCGATTGCTTTTGCGTCTCCATCATTCCAATGGCGCGGCCCAGCATACCGTAGAGAATGTAGTAGAACGTGTCACCGCTGATATACAGGTTGATGGGCAACCATTCAACGCCGCCGATTTTTTGCGGCACAGTATTTGGGTTAGCAATAATGCCAATGACCACCATCAGCGTCAGGAGCATTTTGCCGCTCACATTTTTTACCTGGATTAATGGCGATACCAGGTAGATCACCGCAATCGCAAAGAAAAACCACAGGTGATAGAACACGGGTTTTTGCAGCACATTTTTTAGCGAGAGCTCGACGTTGATCGAAGTAAAAAGTGAAATGTAAGCCAGGGCGACAACGCTGTAAAAGATAAGGCAGAGGGCGATACGTAAGAAATGCCGAGGTTGCGCGCTGCGCTCGCCAAAAAAAAGATAGCCTGAAATCATAAAAAACAGGGGAACGCTAACACGAGAAGCCGAATTCAGGACATTCGCAATATCCCAGTTTAGCGGGCTGACGCTGTGGGCGTTGGTGATATACCACGTTGTGGTATGGATCATCACTACCATTAAACAGGCGATCCCTCGCAAGTTATCAATCCAGTTAATTTTAGGCTGCATTAGTTCCTCAGCTTCTGTTTCAATAGGGTTCCAGCGTGGTGGCTCACTGGAAAAATCCGACTTTTTACGCTACATCTTGTGATGGCGTAAGGAGATTCGCACAATGCGTCTGTTACCCACAAACCTTAATAATAAGACTGACCAGCAAACCAGACGGTAATAAAAATGACAATGAAGTATTTTTGTCCTGTGATGATAGCCATCGCGCTGGTGGGATGCACAGCGACGCAGCCACCGATGCAGAAAGCCCAGCAGAGTAAAGTGAGCCCAACACGCACGCTGGATATGGAAGCATTGTGTAAAGCTCAGGCGGCACAGCGTTACAACACTGGCGCACAGAAAATTGCTGTTACCGGCTTCGAACAGTTTCAGGGAAGCTATGAGATGCGTGGTAATACCTTCCGTAAAGAGAGTTTTGTCTGCTCTTTTGATGCAGATGGGCAGTTTTTACATCTTTCTATGCGGTAAAAGCCGCGTCTGGTGAGGTGTGATGCCGCGAAATCCGGCAATTTTCGCTAAACAAACCTGTTTCATACTGTATATCTCGCATCCAGCGGGTATACTGACTCCTTCCTTTAAATCCACACGTATCCAGCACGAAATAATATGCAAAAGTTTGATACCAGGACCTTCCAGGGCTTGATCCTGACCTTACAGGATTACTGGGCTCGCCAGGGCTGCACCATTGTTCAACCATTGGACATGGAAGTCGGCGCGGGAACCTCTCATCCAATGACCTGCCTGCGCGCGCTGGGGCCAGAGCCGATGGCGACTGCCTATGTGCAGCCTTCTCGTCGTCCGACCGATGGCCGCTACGGCGAAAACCCGAACCGCTTACAGCACTACTATCAGTTTCAGGTGGTGATTAAACCGTCTCCGGAGAATATTCAGGAGCTGTACCTCGGTTCTCTGAAAGAGCTGGGTATGGACCCGACGATCCACGACATTCGTTTTGTGGAAGACAACTGGGAAAACCCGACGCTGGGCGCCTGGGGGCTGGGCTGGGAAGTGTGGCTGAACGGCATGGAAGTGACGCAGTTCACCTACTTCCAGCAGGTTGGCGGTCTGGAATGTAAACCGGTGACCGGTGAAATCACCTACGGCCTGGAACGTCTGGCGATGTACATTCAGGGCGTGGACAGCGTTTACGACCTGGTCTGGAGCGACGGCCCGCTGGGTAAAACCACCTACGGCGATGTGTTCCATCAAAACGAAGTGGAGCAGTCCACCTATAACTTTGAATACGCCGATGTGGATTTCTTATTCACTTGCTTCGAGCAGTATGAAAAAGAAGCCCAGCAACTGCTGGCGCTGGAAAACCCGCTGCCGCTACCGGCCTACGAGCGTATTCTGAAAGCCGCCCATAGCTTTAACCTGCTGGATGCGCGTAAAGCCATCTCCGTCACCGAACGTCAGCGCTACATTTTGCGTATTCGTACCCTGACCAAAGCAGTGGCGGAAGCTTATTATGCTTCCCGTGAAGCCCTCGGCTTCCCGATGTGCAACAAGAATAAATAAGAGGCGGCCATGTCTGAGAAAACTTTTCTGGTGGAAATCGGCACTGAAGAGCTGCCGCCAAAAGCCCTGCGCAGCCTGGCGGAGTCCTTTGCTGCGAACTTCACTGCGGAGCTGGATAACGCCGGCCTCGTACACGGTAATGTTGAATGGTTTGCCGCCCCGCGCCGTCTGGCGCTGAAAGTGGCAAACCTTGCTGAATCTCAGCCCGATCGCGAAGTCGAAAAACGTGGTCCGGCGATTGCTCAGGCGTTCGACGCCGAAGGTAAACCGAGCAAAGCAGCAGAAGGCTGGGCGCGCGGCTGCGGGATCACCGTTGACCAGGCCGAGCGTCTGAAGACCGACAAAGGCGAATGGTTGCTGTATCGCGCCCACATGAAGGGCGAAAGTACCGAAGCTCTGGTGCCTGATATGGTGGCCACGTCGCTCGCTAAGCTGCCGATCCCGAAACTGATGCGCTGGGGTGCGTCTGACGTGCATTTCGTGCGTCCGGTGCATACTGTAACCCTGCTGTTGGGCGATAACGTCATTCCGGCGACTATTCTGGGTATTCAGTCCGATCGCGTGATTCGCGGCCATCGCTTTATGGGCGAGCCGGAGTTCACCATCGACAGTGCCGATCAGTACCCGCAAATTCTGCTGGAGCGCGGTAAAGTCATTGCGGACTACGAAGCGCGTAAAGCCAAAATCAAAGCGGATGCGGAAGAGGCGGCACGCAAGATTGGCGGCAATGCCGACCTGAGCGAAAGCCTGCTGGAAGAGGTCGCCTCGCTGGTGGAATGGCCGGTGGTATTGACGGCGAAATTCGAAGAGAAATTCCTCGCCGTGCCTGCCGAAGCGCTGGTGTACACCATGAAGGGCGACCAGAAGTATTTCCCGGTTTATGACAACGCGGGCAAGCTGCTGCCGAACTTTATCTTCGTCGCCAACATCGAGTCGAAAGATCCGCAACAAATTATCTCCGGTAACGAGAAAGTGGTGCGTCCGCGTCTGGCAGATGCTGAATTCTTCTTCAATACCGACCGTAAAAAACGTCTGGAAGACCATCTTCCGCGTCTGCAAACCGTCCTGTTCCAGCAACAACTGGGCACGCTGCGTGACAAGACCGACCGTATTCAGGCGCTGGCGGGCTGGATTGCCGGTCAGATTGGCGCTGACGTCAACCACGCCACTCGTGCGGGCCTGCTCTCCAAGTGCGACCTGATGACCAACATGGTCTTCGAGTTCACCGACACGCAGGGCGTGATGGGGATGCACTACGCGCGCCATGATGGCGAAGCGGAAGATGTTGCTGTGGCGTTGAACGAACAGTATCAGCCGCGTTTTGCCGGGGATGATCTGCCGTCTAACCCGGTGGCCTGCGCGCTGGCGATCGCGGATAAGATGGATACTTTGGCGGGTATATTCGGTATTGGTCAGCATCCTAAAGGTGACAAAGACCCGTTTGCGCTGCGCCGAGCCGCGCTGGGCGTGCTGCGTATCATCGTTGAGAAGAACCTCGCTCTTGATCTGCAAACGCTGACCGAAGAGGCGGTGCGTCTGTATGGCGACAAGCTGACCAACGCCAACGTAGTCGATGACGTGATCGATTTTATGCTGGGTCGCTTCCGGGCCTGGTATCAGGATGAAGGCTATACCGTCGACACCATTCAGGCTGTTCTGGCGCGTCGTCCGACCCGTCCGGCAGATTTTGATGCCCGCATGAAGGCGGTGTCTCATTTCCGCACCCTGGAAGAAGCCTCTGCGCTGGCGGCGGCTAACAAGCGCGTCTCCAACATTCTGGCGAAAGCCACTGAGCCGCTGAACGATATCGTCCACGCCTCCGTACTGAAAGAAGCGGCGGAAATTGAGTTGGCCAGACATCTGGTTGTGCTGCGTGATAAGCTTCAGCCGTACTTTGCCGATGGCCGTTATCAGGAAGCGTTGATTGAGTTGGCCGCTCTGCGCGCGCCAGTGGATGAATTCTTCGAAAATGTAATGGTTAACGCGGAAGAGAAAGATATCCGTATCAACCGTCTGACGCTGTTGTCGAAACTACGCGAACTGTTCCTGCAGGTAGCGGATATTTCGTTACTGCAATAAGCGTTCAGTTAATTAAACAAAAACCTGCTTTCGGGCAGGTTTTTTTATTTTTAACGTAATGGTAATTCTGTCAGGCAGGTCTGGCTGTCACCTTTGGTGGCAATAGCATGTGACGCTGTTTTGCCGTTGTAACTTACTTCGAGCGTCCCTTCCATATTGCGCGGTAGCCAAACACCGATAAATCCATTTCGATAGCTGTGCATCTCTTTTTGTACGATGATAGAGTCTTTACTATCTGTCACTTTTACAGCGAACGGTTTATTCGGCATTTCTCCCTGACAGCCGGAAAGGCTGTGGTTAAAGCAGGGGTGTGTCCGCCATTCATAAGGCGCAAAAGAGAGATAGAATTTGTCGCCTAACGGCAACGTATAAATCTGCTCTCCGTCAGATAATTTGAGCTCGGTACTGGTAATCGACGCGGAGTAAGGCAAAGGACGGCTCTGTGGCGTCTGATCAATAGTATCCACGATCTGCTCAACCGTTTTTCCCGCAAGCCCGTGTTGCGCCAGAAAAGCGGATTCTGAGGATGCCGCAAGCGCGGAGCCGCTGGTGCATAAACCCAAAAGTAATAACCATGATGATTTCGACATAACTTCAATTCCTTGTGAACAATATCCTTGCCCACTATAGGGGTTCCCCTAAGGGAAAGGTCAAAGGGACGCAGGGTAAAGTAATGCAAAGTTATGCGGGGGGAGAGGGGGAGATTGGAATAAAAAAATCCCCGCCATCAGGCAGGGATCTTCAATTCTGAGCTTTTTAAGCTTACAGGCTGGTTACGTTACCAGCTGCCGGGCCTTTAGCGCCGCTTTCGATGGTGAAGGAAACTTTCTGACCTTCATCCAGAGATTTGTAACCATCGTTCTGAATTGCGGAGAAGTGTACGAACACGTCTTTAGAACCGTCATCAGGAGTAATAAAGCCGAAGCCTTTATCAGCGTTGAACCATTTTACGATACCAGTCATTTTACCGGACATAGTGTATTACCTTTTAAAAAATAAGTGTGCCTTTCGGCGTTATGGCGTGCTTTACAGATTTTTTAAGCGTTAAGGAAATGCGCACTACGAGGGGTATCTAATGGATAACTCTTGAAGGGGACTTGCCTTACTAAACTGCTTTAATGGTCTGTACGTCAAACCGTTGAGCACATTAACTCATGTAATGCCGGGCGATGCAACTTTTATTTTACTTTATTTCTCCAGGTCAGGAATCGGATGGGGGAAACGGCCCTTACGCAGGACCGTTAAAACAAGAAGTGGTAAAAATTACTCCATCAATTGCTTACTTAAGCGTGGGTTCGCCTGTATCAGGCGCATCAATTTGAGCTCTGCTGGTGTGGGTTTTTCGCGTTTCGATTCCCATTCCTGAACCATGGCAACCGTTACGCCCAGCGCTCTGGCGAATTCATCTGTTTTTAGTCCCGTTCCTCTCCGTAACTGTTCAAATTCGGTAAAAGGATTGGGTTTTTGCGTCAGGGTGATCTTTCGCGTTTCATCTTTAAAAACAATTTGTTCCAGGCTGCTCAGCAGCTCAAACATCGGATCTTTATGTTCCATTGAGAACTCCTGTAAATCACACAGCGGGATCGTGAAGTGCATCGAAGCCTATTAAGAATAGTCGGGAAACTCGCGGGTGGGGGCGACGCGTCGTCAAGAAGCGCTATCGATTCGTTTCGATGACTTACGTTGCGCGACTTTTAGGACCCTAACAATCTGATCCAGGAAGATATATCCGTGTTTCAGAAAATAATTGTAAAGATTAAAAAAATATTACATCACCTGCTGGAAAGCTTTCTTACCGCGTTTTTTATCGAAGCGCCAGGTCAAAAATTAACAATAAAATAACAAATTGAGTGCTGATGCAGATAAACGTGATTTTCCGCTACAAGATCGTGTGGAAAGGGTATCCTGCAAGCCTGACCTGGACTATCCTTGTAAGCCGTCAGGCACGCAGGTGTCGTTGTGCGCATTTTTGGGTGAAAGGAGTATTAACAATGGCGACAGGTAAGTCCTGCTCTCGCTGGTTTGCGCCTGTTGTGGCGTTATTAATGGTGTTTAGCCTGAGCGGGTGTTTTGATAAAGAAGGCGATCAGCGCAAAGCGTTTGTCGATTTCCTGCAGAATACGGCAATGCGTAGCGGAGAGCGTTTACCAACGCTGACGGCCGATCAGAAAAAACAGTTTGGTCCGTTCGTGTCTGATTACGCGATACTGTATGGCTACTCGCAGCAGGTAAACCAGGCGATGGATTCCGGTCTGCGCCCGGTGGTCGATAGCGTTAACGCCATCCGCGTTCCGCAGGATTATATGACGCAACGCGAGCCGCTGCGGCAGGCAAATGGTTCGTTAGGCGTGCTGGCGCAACAGTTGCAGAATGCAAAACTGCAGGCTGATGCCGCGCATGGCGCGTTAAAGCAGGCCGATGACCTGAAACCTGTGTTTGATCAGGTCTACAAAAAAGTGGTCACCGTGCCGGCAGATGCTTTGCAACCGCTGATCCCGGCGGCGCAGATCTTTACGCAGCAGTTGGTACAAGTGGGCGATTATATTGCGCAACAGGGCGAGCAGGTGAGCTTTGTCGCGAACGGCATTCAGTTCCCGACCTCACAGCAGGCCAGCCAATATAACGCGCTGATTGGGCCGTTGGCCTCGCAGCATCAGGCGTTTAATCAGGCCTGGACGGCGGCGGTAAACGCGACCCAGTGATAACAGTCTTCCCGATAAGCGCAAGCCAGCGCTTATCGGGCCTGTAGCCTTATCCCGCCGCCTGCGGATTGACGCAGTTCTTCTCTATTTTTCCCTGCAGCGCATCAATCAAATTATCCACCGCACAGGCCATCATGTTGTAGCGCGTCTCATGCGTTGCTGAGCCGATATGCGGCACCGCGACGACATTAGACATGCTCAGCAGGGGCGAATCCACGGGTAGCGGTTCATGTTCAAAGACATCCAGACCTGCCGCATATATTTCACCGTTTTGCAGCGCGGCAATCAGCGCGTTTTCATCGACCACCGGGCCGCGTCCGGCATTAATAAAAATGGCGGACGATTTCATTCTGGCAAACTGTGTTGCGCCAAACAGATGTCGCGTTTCTGCCGTTAGCGGCAGGATCACGCAGACAAAATCGGCCTCCTGCAACAACGTATCCAGATCGCAGTAGCGGGCGTTAAACCGGTCTTCCGCCTCCTGATGCCGCCTGCGGGCGTGATAGAGAACCGGCATGGTAAACCCAAAGTGCGCTCGCTGCGCCAGCGCCATCCCGATACGCCCCATCCCAACAATACCGAGCGTTTTGTGATGCACATCGACGCCAAACCACGACGGGCCAATGTTTTCCGTCCATTCACCTGCTTTAACCCGTTCTGCGACGTCCACGACGCGGCGGGCAGTGGCCAGCATTAACGCCATCATCGTATCGGCAACGGTTTCCGTCAAAACGGCAGGCGTGTGCATCAGGACTATTTTGCGGGCAGTAAGGGCGACCACATCGACATTATCGTATCCCACCGAGACGGTCGACGCCGCGCGTAGCGCCGGCATTTTTTCCAGCAGCTCGCGGTTAACGGTTTCGCTGGCGCCCAGAAGGCCTTGCGCGCTGGCAAATGCCTGCGCGTGTCGCGCTACCGTTTCCGGACGCAGGTTCGGTACCAGGGTGACGGTAAAATGCGCCTCCAGGCGATGCAGCAAATCATCAGGCAGGGTTTTGTAGAGAATGATGGACGGCTTCATGCGACTCTCCGTAGATCAAAAGGTAAGCGCGGCGTGCGCCAACCGGAACAGGCTTATTATTAACCCGCTTAGCAATAATCGACCAGCCGATTTCCCCGCTGTTGGCAGCCGTGTCGTGGTAAATGGTGAATGAATACCGAATAATGCGACGTGTATCCGGTCTGGCGAGGGAATAATGCAGGCCGGGTAAAGCATACCGCCTTACCCGGTACTGTAGTTTACTGCAATGGACTCAAGGTAATTTCGACGCGGCGGTTTTGCGCCTTACCTTCTGCCGTACTGTTGCTGGCGATCGGGTTCGCCGGACCCATTCCGCTGGTACGGATACGGCTGGCGTCGACGCCCTGCGTGATCAGCGAGCTGGCGACGGAGTCAGCGCGTTGCTGCGACAGACGCATATTCAGATCGTGGCTGCCGGTACTGTCGGTGTAACCCACTACATTGACGGCGGTCCTGGGATACTCTTTCAGCACCATCGCCACGCCGGTTAACGTGTTGGCGCCTGCCGGTTTCAGCGTCGCGCTACTGCTGTCGAAGGTGACGTTATTCGGCATATTCAGAATGATATTATCGCCGCTTCGCGTCACGCTAACGCCCGTTCCCCGCATTTTGTCACGCAGTTTCGCTTCCTGTACGTCCATGTAGTAACCGACGCCGCCGCCCAGCGCTGCGCCCGCCGCTGCGCCAATCAGCGCGCCTTTACCGCGATCTTTTTTAGAGGAGGAGAGCGCGCCGATACCTGCGCCGACCAGCGATCCGATACCCGCGCCAATGCCGGATTTACCTGCTTCGCGTTCGCCGGTGTAAGGGTTTGTTGTGCAGCCAGATACTGCCAGGGCGCCGCTCACGATGGCAGCAATCACAAATACACGTTTTTTCATCTTAAATCCTTATCACTTTTTTATTGTTACCACAGCGACCGTGGCGGTTGATTATGACGTCTGCACATGAAGAAAATTCCAGGGAAAACTCTGAAATTTGTAAGTAACATTGACTGGTAAATTAAATAACCCCAATGATTCAGGAGCGAACTTTGACCCACGCACCATCGCGCCATTCGGTATTGACCGCTGCACACTGGGGGCCAGTCCGCGTTGAAACCGACGGAGAACGCATTTTTGCCTCATATGGCGAACTCCCGACGGCACACCCAAATTCCTTGCAAACCGTTGTCCATGACCAGGTGCATAGTAAAACGCGGGTTCGCTTTCCGATGGTGCGTAAAGGGTTTCTGGCTTCACCCGATAAGCCGCAAGGCGTACGCGGGCAGGATGAGTTTGTTCGCGTAAGTTGGGATGATGCGCTGGATCTGATCCACGCTCAGCACAAACGTATTCGCGGAAGTTATGGGCCATCGTCCATCTTCGCCGGCTCCTACGGTTGGCGTTCGAACGGCGTATTGCATAAAGCGGCTACGCTATTGCAGCGTTACATGGCGCTGGCGGGAGGATATACCGGCCATCTTGGCGATTATTCCACCGGTGCGGCGCAGGCTATCATGCCTTATGTGGTGGGTGGCAACGAGGTTTACCAGCAACAGACTAGCTGGCCGGTGGTGCTGGAACACAGCGACGTCGTGGTGCTCTGGAGCGCGAACCCGCTGAATACTCTGAAAATTGCCTGGAACGCCTCGGATGAACAGGGTCTCAATTATTTTGCGGCGTTGCGAAAAAGGGGGAAGCGCCTGATCTGCATCGATCCGATGCGATCGGAAAGCGTCGACTTTTTTGGCGATAAGATGGAGTGGATCGCCCCGCATATGGGCACCGATGTGGCGTTAATGTTGGGGATCGCCCATACGCTGGTGGAAAATGGTTGGCAGGATGAAGCGTTCCTTGCCCGCTGCACGACGGGTTATGACCGCTTCGCCGATTATCTTTTGGGCGTGACCGACGGTACGGCCAAAACAGCGGAATGGGCGGCGGAAATTTGCGGCGTTTCTGCGGTGAAAATCCGTGAACTGGCGGAAATATTTCATCATAACACCACTATGCTGATGGCCGGTTGGGGAATGCAGCGTCAGCAGTTCGGCGAGCAAAAGCACTGGATGATCGTCACGCTTGCCGCAATGCTGGGGCAAATTGGTACGCCTGGCGGCGGGTTTGGTTTTTCTTATCATTTTGCTAACGGCGGCAACCCGACGCGACGCGCCGCTGTGTTAGCGTCGATGCAGGGGAGCATCACGGGCGGGGTCGATGCGGTAGATAAAATACCGGTGGCGCGTATTGTCGATGCGCTGGAAAACCCCGGTGGGTTTTACCAACACAATGGGATGGATCGCCGCTTCCCGGATATTCGTTTTATCTGGTGGGCCGGCGGCGCGAACTTCACCCATCATCAGGATACCAACCGTCTGATTCGCGCGTGGCAAAAACCGGAGATTGTCGTCATCTCTGAATGTTTCTGGACGGCCGCCGCGAAACACGCGGATATTGTTCTGCCCGCGACCACCAGCTATGAGCGTAACGATTTGACCATGACCGGCGACTATAGCAATCAGCATTTGGCGCCAATGAAGCAGGTAGTGTCGCCCCGGTGGGAGGCGTGGAATGATTTTGACGTTTTTGCTGAACTGAGCGAACGATGGGAAGCCGGCGGTTACGCTCGGTTCACTGAAGGAAAAAGCGAGCTGGCGTGGCTGGAGACCTTCTACAATATTGCCGCCCAGCGTGGCGCCAGCCTGGGGGTGACGCTGCCGCCGTTTGCCGCATTCTGGCAGGCTAACCGTTTACTGGAGATGCCGGAAAATCCCGCCAGCGCGCAGTTTGTGCGCTTCGCGGATTTTCGCCGCGATCCTGATAACCATCCGCTAAAAACGGCCAGCGGCAAAATCGAAATCTATTCTGCGCGCATTGCCAGCTATGGGTACGCGGATTGTCCCGGTCATCCGATGTGGCTTGTGCCGGATGAGTGGCACGGGAATGCCGATGCGGGGCAGGTTCAGTTACTTTCCGCGCATCCGGCGCACCGCCTGCATAGCCAGCTTAACTACAGTTCGTTACGGGAGCGGTATGCGGTAGCAGGACGCGAACCGGCGACGATTCATCCGCAGGATGCGACAGCGCGCGGAATCGTCGATGGCGATACGATACGCGTCTGGAATCATCGTGGGCAGATTCTGGCGGGCGCGGTCGTTACCGAAGGGATTCGGCCCGGCGTGATCTGTATTCACGAAGGCGCATGGCCGGACCCTGAACCTACCGCAGGCGGTATATGTAAAAACGGCGCGGTAAATGTCCTGACAAAAGATCTCCCTAGCTCCCGGCTGGGGAACGGTTGTGCGGGCAATACCGCGTTGGTCTGGTTTGAGAAATATACCGGCCCGGCGCTACCGCTTACGGCGTTTGATCCGCCTGCCAGCTCATAATCCAGGTGGGATGGGAAGTATCCTCTTGCCAGGCGCTATCTTCAATGCGAAAACCGAGCGCATGATAGAAGTTTACGGCGGTTTGATTTTTCTGGTAAACCTCAAGGCTTAGCAGCGGAAAACGTTGCTGTACATATTCCAGAAGCGCTTTGCCAATGCCGTGTCTTAACGCGTCGGGGGCGACAAACAGCGCCCCGACAAAACGGGCTTCCAGCACGCTGACGAAGCCTTTCAGTTGTCCATTTTCTTCCCATACCCAGGTTTGTGCGGCGGGTAAATAGACGTCGCGCACAATCGCTTCGCTCTCGTGCCAGTAACGTTCTTCGATAAAGGGATGGGCATAAATAGTACTTTTCATCCACAGCGCCAGAATAGACGCCATGTCCTCACTCTGGGATTTGCGAATCATGTTTTTCTCCCGGATGGCAAAAACAGCCGGTAATATGGTCGTTGACCAGTCCGCACGCCTGCATAAAGGAGTAACAGATAGTCGTACCGACAAACTTGAAACCGCGCTTTTTCAATGCCTTAGCAAGCGCATCTGACGCAGGTGTTGAGGTGGGGATCTCATCCAGACTGGCCGCCTGGGTGAGCTGCGGCTGGCCATCAACGAATGACCAGACAAAATCGGCGAAAGGCTCGCCGTTTTGCTCCATCGCAAGCCAGGCGCGGGCGTTACTGATAATGGCCTGAATTTTCCCGCGATGCCGTATAATCCCCGTATTCTGCAGCAGGCGTTCAACATCCTCCTCCTGCATAGCAGCGATACGTACCGGGTCAAACTGATGAAAACAGGCGCGATAGTTCTCCCGTTTTTTAAGCACGGTGATCCAGGATAAACCGGCCTGTTGACCTTCAAGACAGATCATTTCAAACAACTTTCTGCCATCAGTTTCCGGTATGCCCCACTCGTTGTCATGATAGGCAATATAAAGGGGGGCCTGGCTGACCCAGCCGCAACGCTGCATAGACTTCCTCGTTATTGTGGTTACCGCGAAAATTTCCTTCAACCCGCCTTGACGGGCCCGCTAAAAGGACAATAGTTAATACAGGGCTGATGCCCGACATCCTTCATTCAATGACAATAATATCGCCGAATTCGGCTCTACTCTGGAGTCGCGTTGATGATTGTAAGAAAACGCCGTGGTCGCCGGACATTGCGTTGTCTGGCCGGCCTTATGGCCTGCTCGTTTTTTATCAATACCGCGTATGCCTGGCAACAAGAATATATCGCTGAAGCGGTTCCGGGGCATACGACGGAACGCTATACCTGGGACAGCGATCACCAACCGAATTACAACGACATACTGGCCGAACGTATTCAGTCTTCGCAAAATACGGTGGGTCCGGTGCTTAGCCTGGCGGATGGAACCCCGCTTGATGCGACCAGCGGTATCAGTATGGGCTGGAACTTTCCGCTTTCCCGACGCGTGACCACCGGGCCGGTAGCGACGCTGTATTACGACGGTTCGACTTCATCAATGTATAACGAATATGGCGATAGCGCGACGACATTAACGCTCACCGATCCGTTATGGCACGCCAGCGTCAGTACATTAGGCTGGCGGGTAAATTCGCAATTCGGCGATGTCCGTCCCTGGGCGCAAATTAGCTATAACCAGCAGTTTGGGGAAAATATCTGGAAAGCGCAGTCTGGGTTAAGCCGTATGACCGCAGTAAATCAAGAGGGAAACTGGCTGGATGTCACTGTAGGCGCGGACGTGTTACTTAACCCACATCTGGCGGCGTATGCGACGTTTTCCCAGGCGGAAAATAGCGCTACGGATAGTGATTATTTGTATACCCTGGGGGTGAGCGCTCGCTTTTAACGAGATAAGCCCCGCCCGGATTTATTAGACGTTCGGCTAATACGCTGTTTATATATTTACAAAAATATATGGGTTAATCACATTCTCTATAGACACTTTTTGCGCTTCCTGTGGTCTACTTAGCCGCGCTTGTAGACTTTCTCACATCTGCGTTAGCCGCATATTTACCTGTTTGATTAAAGAATCGTTGTACAGGTCGTTTTTATCCCGATTCCCAGGGTTTGCTTGCATGAGATACATTAAATCGATGACGCAGCAGAAACTTAGTTTCTTGCTTGCGCTCTATATCGGTCTGTTTATGAATTGCGCCGTGTTTTACCGCCGTTTCGGCAGTTATGCGCAAGAATTTACCATTTGGAAAGGCATCTCCGCGGTTGTCGAACTTGGCGCCACGGTGCTGGTGACTTTCTTCTTACTTCGTCTTCTTTCACTGTTTGGCCGACGAGTCTGGCGCGTGCTGGCCACGCTGGTGGTGCTGTTTTCCGCTGGCGCCAGTTATTACATGACCTTCCTGAATGTGGTGATTGGCTACGGCATTATTGCGTCTGTTATGACCACCGACATCGATCTCTCGAAAGAGGTGGTGGGGCTGCACTTCGTATTGTGGCTGATTGCCGTGAGCGTACTTCCGCTCATTTTCATCTGGAGTAACCGCTGTCGCTACACGTTGTTGCGCCAGCTACGTACGCCGGGGCAGCGTTTTCGCAGCGCCGCTGCGGTGGCGCTCGCAGGGGTGATGGTGTGGGCGCCTATCCGCCTGCTGGATGTGCATCAGAAAAAGGTTGAGCGGGCGACAGGCATCGATTTACCTAGCTATGGCGGCGTGGTGGCGAACTCCTATCTGCCTTCAAACTGGTTATCTGCGTTAGGGCTGTATGCCTGGGCGCAGGTAGATGAGTCGTCGGACAATAATTCATTAATAAATCCGGCCAGGAAATTTACCTATGTTGCGCCGAAGGATGGGGATGACACCTACGTCGTTTTCATTATCGGTGAGACGACCCGTTGGGATCACATGGGGATTTTCGGCTACGAGCGTAATACCACGCCGAAGCTGGCGCAGGAAAAAAATCTGGCGGCGTTCCGCGGCTATTCCTGCGATACCGCGACCAAGCTATCTTTACGTTGTATGTTTGTACGAGAAGGCGGCGCGGATAATAACCCGCAGCGTACGCTAAAAGAGCAGAATGTTTTTGCGGTACTCAAACAGCTCGGGTTCAGTTCCGATCTGTACGCCATGCAGAGCGAAATATGGTTCTATAGTAATACCATGGCGGATAATATCTCCTATCGCGAGCAGATCGGCGCGGAGCCGCGTAACCGCGGTAAAACGGTTGATGACATGCTGTTGATTGATGAGATGCAGAACTCAATTACCCAGAACCCGGAGGGTAAGCATCTGATTATCCTGCATACCAAAGGGTCGCATTTTAATTATACGCAACGTTATCCGCGCAGCTACGCTCAGTGGAAGCCCGAGTGTATTGGGGTCGATAGCGGCTGCACGAAAGCGCAGATGATCAACTCTTACGATAACTCCGTGACCTATGTTGATCACTTTATTACCAGCGTGTTCGATCAGCTACGTGATAAAAAAGCGATTGTGTTCTACGCGGCTGACCACGGCGAGTCGATTAACGAACGCGAACATTTGCACGGTACGCCGCGCAACATGGCGCCGCCGGAGCAATTCCGCGTTCCGATGCTGGTATGGATGTCGGATAAATATCTTGCCAATCCGCAGCATGCGCAGATGTTTGCTCACCTGAAACAACAGGCGGAGATCAAAGTGCCGCGTCGTCATGTGGAGCTGTACGACACGATAATGGGCTGCCTGGGGTATACATCGCCGAATGGCGGCATTAACCAGAATAACAACTGGTGCCATATTCCCGATGCGCAGAAAGTCGCCGCGAAGTAAGCCGTCTGCCGACTTTCTCGCCGATTGAATTGTATTTTGCGACTAAGGGATTGACGGGCGTGCGCCTGAGCAGTAAGATGCGCCCGCATTCGGTGATTGGCGCAGCCTGGTAGCGCACTTCGTTCGGGACGAAGGGGTCGGAGGTTCGAATCCTCTATCACCGACCAAATTCAGAAACCCTGCTCAACGAGCAGGGTTTTTTGTATCTGAAGCCTGAAGAGGATGAGAACCTCCGGGGGCAAGAGGTTCGACTCGAGCGAAGCGAGAGAACGTTGCATCAGCAACGGCCCGCAGGGCGAGCCACGCAGTGGCGAGTCATCCTCTATCACCGACCAAATTCAAAAACCCTGCTCAACGAGCAGGGTTTTTTGTATCTGAAGCCTGAAGAGGATGAGAACCTCCGGGGGCAAGAGGTTCGACTCGAGCGAAGCGAGAGAACGTTGCGTCAGCAACGGCCCGCAGGGCGAGCCACGCAGTGGCGAGTCATCCTCTCCTGGCGCCTGCTTACTCATTGCTGACATATTCCATTGCTTTCGCCGCCGTTTGCGTAAATCGCTTTCTGCGTTACTGCCTGCCGTACTTAGCATTTTTCGCTGTCCGCTTTAACGTACATGGTATTAATCGCTCATATATGCGCCATATTTTTAAAATTTTTGCGTTGACAGCATAAAAGTTAAACACTAAATGTTTCTAAATATTAAGATAATTATTCTGATGACTCGGGCGTAGCACAAATTTCCCTGCTGAAAATACCCTTCTGAACTTTTTTTAATCTTTGTTTGTTAATTCTCACCGTTGTTGTAAAAGCTGGTTACCTGTATTGACGTTTTGACATTCTGTTGACAGATTGTAGGGAATGAGGGGCATTTTATGGAGAATCCGCACTGCAACTCAGTCGTTTATGCGAACGGAATCCCCACCTCTCACTACTGACCTGACCAGGTAAAAAACAAAAAAGGCCGGGCGGTAAAAGCCACTGCAAAGGGCAAAACAACATACATCACAATTGGAGCAGAAGAATGAGTATTTCCTTGAAGAAGTCAGGGATGCTGAAGCTTGGTCTGAGCCTGATAGCCATGACCGTTGCAGCAAGCGTACAGGCTAAAACTCTGGTTTATTGTTCAGAAGGATCTCCTGAAGGATTCAACCCGCAGCTGTTTACTTCCGGTACCACTTATGACGCCAGCGCTGTGCCCATCTACAACCGCCTGGTAGAATTCAAAATCGGCACCACGGAAGTGATCCCGGGTCTTGCTGAGAAGTGGGATATCAGCGAAGACGGTAAAATCTATACGTTCCACCTGCGTAAAGGGGTGAAATGGCAATCCAGCAAGGATTTCAAACCCACGCGCGAGCTGAACGCCGATGATGTCGTGTTCTCTTTCGACCGGCAGAAAAACGAGCAGAACCCGTACCATAAAGTGTCTGGCGGCAGCTATGAATACTTTGAAGGCATGGGGCTGCCGGATCTGATTAGCGAAGTGAAGAAGGTGGACGATCACACCGTGCAGTTTGTGCTGACGCGTCCGGAAGCGCCGTTCCTTGCCGATTTAGCCATGGACTTCGCCTCTATTCTTTCCAAAGAATATGCCGACAATATGCTGAAAGCCGGTACGCCGGAAAAAGTAGATCTGAACCCGGTTGGCACTGGCCCATTCCAACTGGTGCAATATCAGAAAGACTCCCGCATTCTCTACAAAGCCTTTGACGGTTACTGGGGCACGAAGCCGAAAATTGACCGCCTGGTTTTCTCCATTACGCCTGACGCCTCCGTGCGTTACGCTAAATTGCAGAAAAATGAGTGTCAAGTGATGCCGTACCCGAACCCGGCTGACATCGCCCGTATGAAGCAGGATAAAAACATCAATCTGATGGAGCAGGCGGGTCTGAACGTGGGTTATCTCTCCTATAACGTACAGAAAAAACCGCTGGATGACGTCAAAGTTCGCCAGGCGTTGACCTATGCCGTGAATAAAGAGGCCATCATCAAAGCCGTTTATCAGGGCGCGGGCGTTGCCGCAAAAAACCTGATCCCGCCGACGATGTGGGGCTATAACGACGATATTAAAGACTACGGCTACGATCCGGAAAAAGCGAAGGCGCTGCTGAAAGAAGCCGGTCTGGAAAAAGGCTTCACCATCGATCTGTGGGCGATGCCGGTACAGCGTCCCTATAACCCGAATGCGCGTCGTATGGCGGAAATGATCCAGGCGGACTGGGCGAAGATTGGCGTTCAGGCCAAAATTGTCACCTATGAATGGGGCGAATACCTCAAGCGCGCTAAAGATGGCGAGCACCAGACGGTGATGATGGGCTGGACCGGCGACAATGGCGATCCGGATAACTTCTTCGCCACTCTGTTCAGTTGCGATGCCGCGCAGCAAGGCTCCAACTATTCAAAATGGTGTTACAAGCCGTTTGAAGACCTCATTCAGCCTGCGCGTGCGACCGATGACCACAACAAGCGTATTGAACTCTATAAACAGGCCCAGGTTGTGATGCATGACCAGGCGCCAGCGCTGATCATCGCTCACTCCACGGTTTATGAGCCAGTGCGTAAAGAAGTTAAAGGCTATGTGGTTGATCCGCTGGGCAAACATCACTTCGAAAACGTCTCTGTCGAATAATTAAAAGAGCGCTACGCTCCGGCCTTTGTCGGCCGGATCAGCGTAGCGCCAGCCGGCAACTATGCTTCGCCCCTCGGCTATTTTTTGAGCGGGATAAGATTTGTGAGCAATACAGATTCACGGTTCCAGGCCGTGCGTCATGAGAGAGAATCCGGGTTATGTTGCAGTTCATTCTCCGACGTTTGGGACTCGTCATCCCGACGTTTATCGGTATTACCCTTCTCACCTTTGCCTTTGTCCATATGATCCCGGGCGATCCGGTGATGATCATGGCGGGTGAGCGAGGTATCTCCCCTGAGCGCCATGCTCAACTGTTGGCTGAACTCGGTCTTGATAAACCGATGTGGCAGCAGTATCTCCATTATATCTGGGGGGTGATGCATGGCGATTTAGGCATCTCGCTGAAAAGCCGAATCCCCGTGTGGGACGAGTTTGTACCTCGCTTTAAAGCGACGCTGGAACTTGGCGTCTGCGCCATGATTTTCGCCACTGCGGTGGGGATTCCGGTTGGCGTACTGGCTGCCGTCAAGCGCGGCTCCATTTTCGACCATACTGCCGTTGGCCTGGCGCTGACCGGTTACTCTATGCCTATCTTCTGGTGGGGCATGATGCTGATCATGCTGGTCTCCGTCCACTGGAACCTGACGCCGGTTTCCGGGCGCGTGAGCGATATGGTGTTTCTTGATGACACCAATCCGTTGACTGGCTTTATGCTGATCGACACCGCCATCTGGGGCGAAGAGGGCAACTTTATTGATGCGCTGGCACATATGATCCTGCCTGCGATGGTGCTCGGCACAATCCCGCTGGCCGTCATTGTGCGTATGACCCGTTCGTCGATGCTGGAAGTGCTGGGGGAGGATTACATCCGTACCGCACGCGCCAAAGGGTTGACCAGGATGCGCGTCATTATCATCCATGCTCTGCGTAACGCCATGTTGCCGGTCGTCACCGTGATCGGCCTGCAGGTCGGGACGCTGTTGGCGGGCGCGATTCTGACAGAAACTATCTTCTCGTGGCCCGGCCTGGGGCGCTGGCTGATCGATGCGCTGCAACGCCGCGATTATCCGGTAGTGCAGGGCGGCGTGTTACTGGTAGCGACGATGATTATTCTCGTCAACCTGCTGGTAGACCTGCTGTACGGCGTGGTGAACCCGCGTATTCGGCATAAGAAGTAAGGGGCCATCATGTCACAGGTTACTGAAAATAATGTTATTGCCGCACCGGCGCCCATGACGCCATTGCGAGAGTTCTGGCACTATTTCAAACGCAATAAAGGCGCGGTCGTCGGGCTGGCGTATGTCGTCATCGTGATCCTGATTGCGGTGTTTGCCAACTTTATTGCGCCGTACAACCCGGCAGAGCAGTTCCGCGATGCGCTGCTGGCGCCGCCGGTCTGGCAGGAAGGCGGCAGTTGGGCGCATATTCTGGGAACGGATGATGTTGGTCGCGATGTCCTCTCGCGCCTGATGTATGGCGCGCGTTTGTCACTGCTGGTCGGCTGTCTGGTGGTCGTCCTGTCGCTGGTAATGGGGATTATTCTCGGCCTGGTCGCGGGCTACTTCGGCGGTCTGGTCGATAACATCATCATGCGCGTGGTCGATATCATGCTGGCCCTGCCGAGCCTGCTGCTGGCGCTGGTGCTGGTGGCGATCTTCGGCCCCTCCATCGTCAACGCTGCACTGGCGTTGACGTTTGTGGCGCTGCCGCACTATGTCCGCTTAACCCGCGCGGCGGTTCTGGTAGAGGTGAACCGCGATTATGTGACTGCCTCTCGCGTGGCGGGCGCAGGCGCGATGCGTCAGATGTTCGTCAATATTTTCCCGAACTGCCTTGCGCCGCTGATCGTTCAGGCGTCGCTGGGCTTCTCTAACGCCATTCTCGATATGGCCGCTCTCGGTTTTCTTGGCATGGGCGCGCAGCCGCCAACGCCGGAGTGGGGCACCATGCTCTCTGACGTGTTGCAGTTCGCGCAAAGCGCCTGGTGGGTCGTGACCTTCCCGGGGCTGGCGATTCTGCTGACGGTGCTGGCATTTAACCTGATGGGTGACGGTCTGCGTGACGCGCTCGATCCCAAACTGAAGCAGTAAGAGGTTCGAGATGGCGTTATTAAATGTAGATCAATTATCGGTACACTTCGGCGACGAAGGGACACCGTTCAAAGCCGTCGACCGCATCAGCTACAGCGTGAAGCAGGGGGAAGTGGTCGGCATTGTCGGCGAGTCTGGTTCCGGCAAATCCGTCAGCTCGCTGGCGATTATGGGGCTTATCGATTACCCAGGCCGCGTGATGGCGGAAAACCTGCTCTTTAACGGACAGGATCTGAAGCGCATTTCCGAGAAGGAACGTCGCAACCTGGTGGGCGCTGAAGTAGCGATGATTTTCCAGGACCCGATGACCAGCCTCAATCCTTGCTATACCGTTGGCTTTCAGATTATGGAAGCCATCAAGGTACACCAGGGCGGGAACAAGAAAACCCGTCGTCAGCGAGCGATTGACCTGTTGAACCAGGTGGGCATTCCCGATCCGGCCTCTCGTCTGGATGTCTATCCGCACCAGCTTTCCGGCGGTATGAGTCAGCGAGTGATGATTGCGATGGCAATAGCCTGTCGACCAAAGCTGTTAATTGCTGATGAACCGACCACGGCGCTGGATGTGACCATTCAGGCGCAAATCATTGAGCTGCTGCTGGAGTTGCAGCAAAAAGAGAACATGGCGCTGGTGCTTATTACCCATGACCTGGCGCTGGTGGCGGAAGCGGCGCACAAAATTATCGTCATGTACGCCGGGCAGGTAGTCGAAACCGGCGATGCGCAGGATATTTTTCGTGCGCCGCGTCATCCCTATACGCAGGCACTGCTACGCGCGTTGCCGGAATTTGCGCAAGATAAAGCGCGTCTGGCTTCGCTGCCGGGCGTGGTGCCGGGGAAATATGACCGCCCGACAGGCTGTCTGCTTAACCCGCGCTGCCCCTACGCCACGGACAGATGTCGTGCGGAAGAACCTGCTCTCAACCAACTGGACGATGGACGTCAGTCAAAATGTCATTACCCACTCGATGATGCCGGGAGGCCCACACTATGAGTACGCATGAGGCCACCTTGCAACAGCCGCTGTTGCGGGCTATCGACCTGAAAAAACACTACCCGGTAAAGAAGGGGATCTTTTCTCCGGAACGGCTGGTAAAAGCGCTGGACGGCGTGTCGTTTAATCTCGAACGCGGTAAGACGCTGGCCGTAGTGGGGGAGTCCGGTTGTGGAAAATCCACGCTGGGCCGCCTGCTGACGATGATTGAAACGCCAACCGGCGGCGAGCTTTATTACCAGGGGCAGGATCTGCTCAAACACGATCCGCACGCGCAGAAGCTGCGGCGGCAGAAAATCCAGATTGTGTTTCAGAACCCTTACGGTTCCCTGAACCCACGCAAGAAAGTGGGGCAAATTCTGGAAGAGCCGTTGCTGATCAATACCAGCCTGAGTAAAGCGCAGCGTCGTGAAAAAGCGCTGGCGATGATGGCGAAGGTGGGGCTGAAAACCGAGCACTACGACCGCTATCCGCATATGTTCTCCGGCGGCCAGCGTCAGCGTATCGCTATCGCCCGCGGTCTGATGCTTGATCCGGACGTAGTGATTGCCGACGAACCGGTCTCCGCGCTCGACGTGTCGGTGCGCGCCCAGGTGCTGAACCTGATGATGGATTTGCAACAGGATATGGGGCTGTCTTATGTCTTTATCTCGCACGACCTGTCGGTGGTGGAACACATCGCCGATGAAGTGATGGTCATGTACTTAGGCCGCTGCGTGGAGAAAGGGACCAAAGAGCAGATTTTTAACAATCCACGTCATCCGTATACCCAGGCGTTGCTCTCCGCCACGCCGCGGCTGAATCCGGACGATCGCCGTGAGCGGATTAAGCTGACCGGCGAGTTGCCAAGTCCGCTGAATCCGCCGCCGGGCTGCGCCTTCAACGCCCGCTGCCGCCGTCGCTTCGGACCCTGTACGCAGTTGCAGCCGCAGCTCAAAGAGTACGACGGTCAGTTGGTGGCCTGCTTTGCCGTCGATCAGGATGAAAATCCGCAGAAATCGGTGAGTTAACTGCATTTTATGCCGGATGGCGGCTACGCCTTATCCGGCCTACACCCTATCGGTAGGCCTGGTAAGCGTAGCGCCACCAGGCATTGCTCTTTGGCACGGCTTATTCAATCAATTTTAATAATGGCGACAGGCACAACAATATTCCATATAACAAAATAAGCCAGGTTTTCAGACCGCGTAATTTTTTCAGTTGCACTACTTTATAAATCAGGAAAAAGGGAATAATACACGCGACAATGCCATAAAGCGGACTGCCTAACTGGAAAAAGACCAATACTGAGACGCGAAACGAAACCCAAATGACCAGAGTAACCACGATAAAGACACAGATCCCAGTGGTCAGTAACAGTGGGTTGACGTTTTTGACATCCATAATACGACTCAATACATTCAGCACAATACCTTTAAGCGCTTCGTGAAAACCTAAATAAATACCAAAGAACGCGGTAAGTACGGCAAAAATATTGAGGATGGTGGAGGTAATGTGGATGATATGGCCAGGGATTACCTGAGCTGCCAGCGCAAGGGCGGAAATATTCTGCTCGAACGCTGATACCGCCTCTTCATGGCTAATCGAAAAGGTAAACGAGAACGAGAAAAAGAGAATAATAGCAATCAGCGTAATATAGCTAATGCGGTGTGTGCGAATCGCCATTCGGGTGGCCAGCACACGGTCAGGTTCGCGTTTACGATAGGCGATGTTCATTGGGTTTAGCACCTGAATGAAGACCGCAGAAAAGAAGCAGAATGGGATAGTGAGCAGTACGTCGCGAAAGAAAACCGATGCGGCGGGAAAGGCGGAAATATTATCAAGATTCCAGTGTGGGATCATCGCAAAACCGAATATCAGAATGATCCCGACTTTCACCACCACCATCGGGCCGGAAATTTTAAATAATAGCTTTTCCCCGCCGGAGGCAATCGCGACCAGCACGGCGAAAATCGCGACTTTATAGATAATAGACTGCGAAAGATCGGCCTCAGTAAGGCCGAAGGTTTTTATATAGGAGGCGCTATCAAACACCACCGACAGGGAGTAAATAAACACCCCGTGGATAATCATAAGAAAATAGATTACACCGAGAAAAACGCCCCAGTTTTTGCCCAGGTAGTGACTGATAATATCTGTATAATCGTCACAGGTTTCGCTTTCAGACAACGTTTTTAGATAAATATCCTGCACAATATAGGTAGCGGGATAAGCGATGATAAAAGCGGTAATAAATACCCAGATCCCCTTGAGACCGATTTGCACAGGCATTAATACGGTACCTGCGCCGATCGCCATACCGATACACAAGAGCACCCAGCCAAAATCATATTTTGTAAACGGTAATCTCGTTGAAAGCGGTGTGGTCGTTGCTTTACTGTTATTTAATGGTAATGTGTCGTCCTGCATAGAGCCCCCTGCCCAAAATATACGCAGCTCTCTCATAAAGAATGCTGCCTATAACCAGGCTATAGTGCCTTGATACCCGATGCGGCAAACCGGTGACAGCGGTTCGCCGCGCAATCGTCAGAATGCTGCTTTTCTGCTGGCGCGTTCAAGGTCATGAATAATATCGTCGGGATCTTCAGGTCCCGCTGAAAGACGGATAAGTTCGTCGGTAATACCTGCTTTTAGCCATTCCTCTGGCGCAACAGGCGAATATGTCATAGACGCAGGATGCTGAACGAGGGTTTCGGTATCACCGGGACTGGCCGCGAGGAGGCATAATTTACAGAATTGAGTGGCTGACTGCCAGTCTCAGAAATGCTGAATGTATTCTGGCAAATAAAAGTAGTCGTCTGCGAAGCGTCACGCAGATTGCACGTTAGCGCCGTGCCGGGGCGGGTGTTTTACCGTAATATCAGCAGCAAGCCGGGTTTACCCGGTGAGGCGCAATGTTGCGGGGGCTTGATCCCCGGCGGCATAGGTTGCTGGATAGAGAAAACCCCCGCACGTTGACTGGTATAAACCTGGCAACCTGACGGGGGCTAACTTGAACCTCAACACATCAAGGATAGCCGCGAACGGTTGCCATTGCAACAAGGCGGCTATATGACGCTTACGCAGTTGGGCGTGGCCTTCTGGCACGATCTGGCGGCGCCGATCATTGCTGGCATTATCGCCAGTGTGATCGTCAACTGGCTACGTGACAGGAAGTAATGCGTTTTGAGCGTCTGTCCGCCGTAATGGCAACATGCGCCCGAACCAGGCCGCAGGGGAAACCTTGCGGCCTTTTTCGGTTTACTGCGGGTAGGGCACCCAGTCGCCGCCATTCAGACGAACGTAGGGTTTACCCTGATACTGAATCACCACCGCATTAGCGTTTTCTGAAACCGGCGCGGTTTGCGGCAGATTGCTGGTCAGCTTGTTCCAGTTCACACTGTCTTCGGTAAAGAGCTTACCGTCCACGGCGCGTACGACCAGTTCGGAAATCGCCAGGTAGCTGCTCGGCTGGTTAATATCAATCGGCGCGCCCTCATGCGGGGCTTTCATGCCAAAAAATTTCACGCCCGCCGGGACATTGGTGATGGAGGGGCTGGGAATATCGCGCAGGCCTGAGATCTGCATTCTGTCGCCCTTCAGCGCGCCGCCGTGCTCCGGTACGACGACCACCATCACCTTACGTCCGGATTTCTCCAGCTCGGTAAAGAAGGCGTCCAGTTCATCGAACAGCTTCTGCGCGCGGATTTTATAATCCGCCGTTTTGCTGACGCCGGGGAAGTGGTTGCCATCGTGTAACGGCAGCAGGTTAAAGAAGGTCGCGGAACGGGAGCTGGCTTCACGTTCTTCCCCTGTCAACCAGCGGTTCAGAACCGCCAGGTCGTCATATACCGGCGAGCCGTCGAATGACAGCAGGGCGGTTGGCAGACCGGACTGGTTCATCAGCTCGCTCTGCATACCGCCGTTTTCGCGAACTTCTTTCAGGAAGCCGCCAAATTCGCCGTTATGATCCATCATCAGATGCTGAGTAAAGCCCAGTTTCGCCAGATTATCGAACAGATAACATTCGTTATCGGCTGGTTGATAAAGCCGGGTATGCGATGGTTGACCACAACTGGCGCGCAGCAGACGAATGGCCGCCGGGCCGCTGTAAGACGTACCGGAATTAAAATGTTTAAACAAGATATCAAAGTGCGACCATAGCGGATGTGACATCAAGCCTGCCGCTTCGACATCCGACCAGGAGAGCGAACAAATATTGATGACCAATAGGTCGAACGGCTGCGCATCAGGCGGAAGCTGCGCCGGGAACGACGTTTTCCGCTTTTCTTCCGCAGTATAGAAGGTGTTCAACCAGGCGTTCAGATTCGCGGTCGTCGGTGGCGCGGTTTGCGCAGGCATATCGCCGATGATCGGCTTATCGCCCGCTGTCGCGACGGTAGCGGCAGCGTTACCGCCAGTCGTCGTCACCGTATCGGTTGGCTGACCTGCCGGCCACAGCGTAAAAACCGGGCCGGTTAATGTCAGGACGTTCAGCCATATCATGATGGCGACCACAAACACCGTGACCCGAATCCACTGTGATAAAAATAGCCAGGCGACCAGCAGTACAAAGACGGCGCCGATCATTTGCCAGTTAATAAAACGAGCGATCAGATCGAGCAGATAACCGGAGCTGAACTCCGCCACCTGCGTACCCTGGCTCATAATGCTTTGCGGGCCGGGCAGCCAGGTGTCGTGCCAGAACAGCGCGAAGCCGACGGGAATAGCAATCCAGTGGCGCAACTGGTGGAGGCGATATTTTGGTATTGGTATCAGCAGGAACGCCATAAATACCAGATTCAGTAAAGGATGAAAATTCAGGTAGCCTGCCCACAGCAGGCCAAACTTGACCAGAAAATAGAAATTCCAGCCGGAAAGACCGCGCCAGTATTGCCAGAGCGGAGAAGGCATTGAGGGTGTTTGAGTATGCTGAGTCATTTTTTGTCTGCCTTGACTTTCGTAGCGCGGCGCAGAGTTCCGGCTGGTTTTACATAACGAGGTTTGGCAAATAGCAGCCGGGTCGTATCACTCATACGGCGTAGCGAATGACGCGCCAGATAGCCCAGCGGAAAGAAAATCAGCGCGCAAAAAAGAATAAGTTGCACGATATCGCTGATGGTCATCATGATGCACGCTCCGCGGTGTCGTCGAGCAATCGCAGGGGTTCAGGAATACGACGCCAGATGCGGCCATCGTGTTCGGCATTTATTACCGGGTCGGCGCGTTTAGCCAGCGGTAGCGGCGTTCCCCACAATTCCGGCGACAATAAGCGCATCTGCACCAGCTCGGCGCTGATTTGTTTATCTTCGAACCAGACCATACGATTAGAGAAAATATCGCCCGTGGGCAAAGGGAAAATATGGTTTAACGCGGTATCCAGATCGTTGACCCGGCAGAATGATAAAAACAACACCAGACGGTTGCCGCCGATGGTCATAATATCGCCGGTTCGGTTTGGCCGACATAATGTCAATGCCTGCTCAACCCGAATGCCCGGCACCGGGCGCAGCGCGACCAGAACGCCTTTCCCGTCGGCGGGGAGCAGCGTATTGCTCATCATCGTATGGACGGCATCGCAGAAGGTATCCCACGGCTGAAAACCGCGCAGTTTCAACGGCTGCGTCATCGACAGCAGCGTGGTGATATCTTCCGGTACGTAACGGCTGAACTGCTGTCCCTGAACGCTTTCAATAAGTGTCAGACAGCGTGAAAGCGGAGCGTTCCAGGGAATGATCATATTGGCGCCGCAACCCAGCAGCAGGCGCTCATCGGTGGCACGCAAACTGGCGATATTTTCGCGCACGACAATTTTCAGCGCGCTTCCCCGCTGGCGCCGCAAAGTATGAATGCGACGAGCAAGCGGCTCGATTTGGTTATTCTGTGTGAGAGAAAAAATAATCGTCGCGGCCTGCGCCGTGCGCGCGTCGTTGAACAGCGCTTCGTTATTGTCGAAAAGCGCCCAGTGTTCCGAGAGCGGCGGCGCGCCTTCAAGGACGGCGACGTGGCTGAGAATGCGTTTTTCGTCGCTACGCGGCTGAATTGCCGTCTCTTCCTGATGGGATAACATCCAGCGTTCATCCTGCTGACATAGCAATAACTGCTGTCGGGCGCTGACGCCTTTTTCGTTACACCAGAAGGCAATATCGAACAAATGTTGATCGCCCTGAAAACGTAAACTGGCGAGGCCGAAAAGTGAGCGATACTCGCCCATCAACAACGAGGATTGTTTATCACTATTATGACAAGGGTTAATAACCAACAATGAACAGTGATGAAAGCGAGTCCATTTATTCATTTTTTCCAGCCATTTATGCAGGCTTTCTGACGTTATATTCCGCCACGTGTTATTTGTACAAATAAGAATGAAAAAGTAATGCGTCGGGTTGACAGAACAAAGTAAATCGTGGGCCAAAGAGTATAGCCCTTTTTCTGAATCCGGCATGGTAAATAAGCGGATTTTCTCCGGACCGTGAGATTCATCTAATTTGATTACTTTGCCAGGATCGCCTTCCATGCCGATGACGGCGACGTTTGCATTCTCCGTTTGTGACGCAATCGTTTGATTCACCAGACTGATGGCATCTTGCTGGCGATCGGCGTTAACCCACCAGACACCGCCAGTTGGCATATGACGCAGTTCATCCCATAATGATGAGATGCCGAGAGAAAATACGGGGTCCACAGTGTCCCTCATGTCACTATTTTAACTATTTATCAGTTTACTAGCGAAAGCACAGAAATAAACCTAACATTGAAATTAAAACGCATCAGATTTAGCATGTGAATCAATTTGTCCGGCAGGATGCCCTGTAACTCTGCGCTTTGCATTTTTACACATTATAAATGATGCCACGGAAAGACGAAAAATGCGCGTTCTCCCGTATTGACGACGGGGCGTAATGTTGCCAGTGAGAAATATTTAAAAGGGAGCAACCAGAATGTATAACAATGAACCTGGCGCTCAGTCCGATCCAACGTTGGGCTACACTTTTCAAAATGATTTTCTGGCATTAAGCCAGGCGTTTTCACTACCCGAAATAGATTATACCGATATTTCCCAACGCGAACAGTTGGCGGCGGCGATTAAAAGATGGCCGCTCCTGGCTGAATTTGCGCAACAACATTAAGGAAGCCATAAATGGCGATTCTGGGATTGCAGGGCGTGCGCGGTGGGGTGGGAACCACATCTATCACCTCAGCACTCGCCTGGGCGTTACAAATCTTAGGGGAAAATGTCCTGGTGATTGACGCCAGCCCCGATAACCTGCTGCGCATGTCGTTTAACGTCGACTTCGTCCATCAGGGCGGTTGGGCGCGATCGTTGCTGGACGGCCATGACTGGCGTGATGCCGGGTTACGTTATACCTCGCAGCTTGATCTGCTGCCGTTTGGACAGCTCACCACGAAAGAGCGGGAAAATCCGCAGGCCTGGCAGGAGACGCTGGGAGAGATCGGATCTGCTATCCAGGCGCTGAAAGCGAGCAGGCGTTATAGCTGGATTTTACTGGACTTACCCTACGGCGCGTCACCACTGACACGGCAGTTGGTGAGCCTCTGCGACCATACGCTGGCGGTAGCCAGGGTTGACACCAACTGCCATATTCGCCTTCATCAACAGGCGTTGCCTGCCGGAGCGCATATTCTGATCAATGACTTACGCATCGGCAGCCAGTTACAAGACGATCTGTACCAGGTCTGGCTGCAAAGCCAGCGCCGATTGCTGCCTATGGTGATCCATCGCGATGAGGCGATGGCGGAGTGCATGGCGTCGAAACAACCGTTAGGCGAGTATCGCAGCGATTCGTTGGCCGCCGAAGAGGTGTTAACGCTGGCGAACTGGTGCCTGTTGCACGATGCGGGAGACAAAACGTCCGCCAGGAGCCCGCGATGAGCGCCCTTTCCCGGTGGCTGCTTATCCCGCCGGTCAGCGCGCGTTTGAGCGAGCGCTATCAGGGTTACCGCCGCCACGGCGCGTCGCCATTTAGCGCAGCGCTCGGCTGCCTGTGGACGATTCTGGCGTGGATAGTGTTTCCGCTTGAGCATCCGCGCTGGCAGCGTATTCGCGCCGGGCATAAAGCGCTTTATCCGCATATTAACGCCGCCCGCCCGCGCCCGCTGGACCCGGCTCGATATCTCATTCAGACCCTCTGGCTGGTAATGATCTCGTCAGCTAAAGAACGTCATGAACCGCGCTGGCGGTCATTTGCGCGCTTGCAGGGCGTTCGTGGACGTTACCATCAATGGATGGATACCTTACCGGAGCGGGTGCGCCAAAAGACAACGCACCTGGAAAAGGAAAAAGAACTGGGACATCTTAGCAACGGCGTCCGACGTTTTATTCTGGGCGTTATCGTGACCTTTTCACTGATACTGGCGCTGATCTGTATTACGCAGCCATTTAACCCGCTATCGCAATTTATCTTTCTGCTGTTGCTGTGGGGCGTTGCGCTATTGGTACGACGTATGCCGGGACGCTTTTCCGCGCTGATGCTCATCGTGCTGTCGCTAACGGTCTCCTGTCGTTATATCTGGTGGCGCTATACCTCGACGCTAAATTGGGACGACCCGGTAAGTCTGGTGTGTGGACTGATTTTGCTGTTTGCGGAAACCTACGCCTGGATTGTGCTGGTGCTGGGGTACTTCCAGGTGGTGTGGCCGTTAAATCGTCAACCGGTGCCGTTGCCGAAAGAGATGTCGCAGTGGCCGACAGTGGATATTTTTGTGCCGACCTATAACGAAGACCTTAACGTGGTCAAAAATACCATTTACGCTTCGCTTGGCATTGACTGGCCGAAAGACAAGCTGAATATCTGGATTCTTGATGACGGCGGGCGAGAATCATTTCGTCAGTTTGCCCGACATGTTGGCGTGCATTACATTGCCCGCGCCACGCATGAACACGCCAAAGCCGGCAACATCAACAATGCGCTAAAACACGCGAAAGGCGAGTTTGTGGCGATCTTCGATTGCGACCATGTGCCGACGCGCTCGTTTCTGCAAATGACGATGGGCTGGTTCCTGAAAGAGAAACAGCTGGCGATGATGCAGACGCCGCACCACTTCTTCTCCCCGGACCCTTTTGAGCGCAACCTGGGGCGTTTTCGTAAAACGCCTAACGAAGGCACGCTGTTTTACGGGCTGGTGCAGGACGGTAACGATATGTGGGACGCCACTTTCTTTTGCGGATCGTGCGCGGTGATTCGCCGTAAGCCGCTGGATGAGATTGGCGGTATCGCCGTTGAGACGGTGACGGAAGATGCGCATACTTCGCTCCGGCTGCACCGGCGCGGTTATACCTCTGCGTATATGCGCATTCCGCAGGCGGCGGGGCTGGCGACGGAAAGCCTGTCGGCGCATATCGGGCAGCGTATTCGTTGGGCGCGGGGCATGGTGCAAATTTTCCGCCTCGATAACCCTCTGTTTGGCAAAGGCTTAAAACTGGCGCAGCGGCTGTGCTACCTCAACGCAATGTTCCATTTCTTGTCCGGCATTCCGCGCCTGATCTTTCTGACCGCGCCGCTGGCTTTTCTGCTGCTGCACGCCTATATCATTTATGCGCCTGCGTTGATGATTGCGCTATTTGTTTTACCGCACATGATCCACGCCAGCCTGACTAACTCGAAGATTCAGGGTAAGTATCGTCACTCCTTCTGGAGCGAAATCTATGAAACGGTACTGGCATGGTATATCGCGCCGCCGACTCTGGTCGCGTTGATCAATCCGCACAAAGGGAAATTTAACGTCACGGCGAAAGGCGGGCTGGTGGAAGAGAAGTACGTCGACTGGGTAATCTCGCGTCCGTATATCTTCCTTGTCTTGCTTAACCTGCTCGGTGTGGTGGTGGGCGTATGGCGATACTATTACGGGCCGGAAAATGAAATGCTGACCGTCATCGTTAGCCTGGTGTGGGTCTTCTACAACCTGGTCATTCTCGGCGGCGCGGTTGCGGTTTCGGTAGAGAGTAAACAGGTCAGGCGCGCGCATCGGGTCGAGATTGCCATGCCGGGGGCCATCGCCCGCGAAGATGGGCATTTGTTCTCCTGTACCGTACATGACTTCTCCGACGGCGGGTTAGGCATCAAGATCAACGGTCAGGCGCAGGTGCTGGAAGGACAGAAAGTGAACCTGTTGCTTAAACGTGGGCAGCAGGAATATGTCTTTCCAACGCAGGTGGTGCGCGTGACGGGCAATGAGATAGGGCTGCAACTGATGCCGCTCACCACCAAACAACATATTGATTTTGTGCAGTGTACCTTCGCTCGCGCCGATACGTGGGCGCTTTGGCAAGATAGCTTCCCGGAAGATAAACCGCTGGAAAGCTTGCTGGATATTCTGAAGCTGGGCTTCCGCGGCTATCGCCATCTCGCGGAGTTTGCACCGCCTTCAGTAAAAGTAATTTTCCGATCGTTGACGGCGTTAATTGCCTGGATTGTATCGTTTATTCCGCGTCGCCCGGAGCGGCAAGCGGCGATACAGCCGTCGGATCGGGTTATGGCTCAGGCTCAACAATGATGATAATGCGATGAAAAGAAAATTGTCCTGGATTTGTGCGGCGGTAATAGGATTAAGCGCGTTTCCTGCTTTCATGACGGCGGCGGCGCCTGCTACGCCGCCATTGATAAATGCTGAACCCACCGAGCCTGCGCAGCCATTCGCAAATCAGGCGCCCGTCGTGGCGCAAACCGCGCCTTCGCGCGAGGTCAAGCTGACCTTTGCGCAAATCGCGCCGCCGCCGGGCAGTATGGCGCTGCGTGGCGTTAACCCTAACGGCGGCATTGAATTTGGTATGCGCAGCGATGAAGTGGCGTCGAAAGCGGTGCTGAATCTGGAATATACGCCGTCGCCATCGCTCCTGCCGGTTCAGTCGCAGCTTAAGGTTTATCTCAATGATGAACTGATGGGCGTACTGCCGGTGACAAAAGAGCAGTTGGGGAAAAAGACGCTGGCGCAGGTACCTATCAATCCGCTATTTATCACCGACTTTAACCGGGTACGGCTGGAGTTTGTCGGCCATTATCGCGACGTATGTGAAAACCCGGCCAGCAGTACTCTGTGGTTGGACATCGGACGAAATAGCGCTCTGGATCTGACCTATAACATGCTGGCGGTGAATAACGATCTTTCCCACTTCCCGGTGCCGTTTTTCGATCCGCGGGATAACCGTCCGGTGACGTTGCCAATAGTGTTTGCTGACGTGCCGGATCTGGCGCAGCAGCAGGCGGCTTCTATTGTCGCGTCCTGGTTTGGCTCGCGGGCGGGCTGGCGCGGTCAGCGCTTCCCGGTGTTGTATAACCACCTGCCGGATCGCAATGCGATCGTGTTCGCCACCAACGATCGACGCCCCGATTTCCTGCGCGATCATCCTGCGGTTAACGCGCCGGTTATCGAGATGATGAACCATCCGGATAATCCGTATGTGAAGTTGCTGGTCGTATTTGGTCGTGATGATAAAGATCTGTTGCAGGCGGCAAAAGGTATTGCGCAAGGGAATATTCTCTTTCGTGGCTCCAGCGTGGTAGTCAACGATGTAAAACCGCTACTGGCGCGCAAGCCGTACGATGCGCCGAACTGGGTGCGTACCGATCGCCCGGTCACCTTTGGCGAACTGAAAACCTATGAAGAGCAGCTCCAGTCGAGTGGGCTGGAGCCGGCGCCCATCAACGTTTCTTTGAATCTGCCGCCGGACCTCTATTTGCTGCGTAGCAACGGTATTGATATGGATCTCAACTACCGTTATACCTCGCCGCCGACCAAAGACAGTTCGCGGCTGGATATCAGCCTGAATAACCAGTTCCTGCAAGCCTTTAGCCTTAACAGTACGCAAGAAACTAATCGACTCCTGTTGCGCTTGCCGGTACTTCAGGGATTGCTGGATGGTAAAACGGATGTGTCGATTCCGGCCCTAAAACTGGGGGCGATGAACCAGCTACGTTTTGACTTCCAGTACATGAACCCGATGCCGGGCGGGTCGGTGGACAACTGTATTACCTTCCAGTCGGTACCGAATCATGTGGTGATAGGGGATGACTCCACTATCGATTTTTCGAAATATTACCACTTTATCGCGATGCCGGATTTACGCGCGTTCGCCAATGCCGGTTTCCCGTTCAGCCGGATGGCCGACCTGTCTGACACCCTGGCGGTGATGCCGAAGACCCCAACCGAAGCGCAAATGGAAACGCTGCTGAATACGGTCGGTGCCATTGGCGGGCAGACCGGTTTCCCGGCAATTAATCTGACAATCACCGATGATAGCGCTCAGATCGCTGACAAAGACGCCGATCTGCTGATTATTGGCGCTATTCCGGACAAGCTAAAAGACGATAAGCGTATCGATCTGTTGGTGCAGGCGACACAAAGCTGGGTAAAAACCCCAATGCGGCAGACCGCTTTCCCGTCGATTATGCCGGATGAAGCCGATCGCGCGGCGGATGCGCAGTCCACCGTCACCTCCAGCGGTCCGATGGCGGCGGCGGTGGGCTTCCAGTCGCCGTTTAATGATCAGCGCAGCGTGATTGCTCTGCTGGCCGACAGCCCGCGCGGCTACCAGCTACTGAACGACGCCATGAACGACAGCGGTAAACGCGCCGCGATGTTTGGTTCCGTGGCGGTGATCCGCGAGTCCGGCGTTCACAGTCTGCGCGTTGGCGATATCTATTACGTCGGACATCTGCCGTGGTTTGAGCGGCTGTGGTATGCGCTGGCGAATCATCCGGTGCTGCTGGCGGTACTGGCGGCCCTCAGCGTGATATTACTGGCGTGGGTATTGTGGCGTCTGCTACGTATTCTCAGTCGCCGTCGTCTCGACCCTGACCATGAGTAATGCATGATGACTATGCTGCGCGGATGGATAACGATGATCGTCATGCTGACGGCAATAAATGCGCAGGCGGCCTGTAGCTGGCCTGCGTGGGAGCAGTTCAAGAAAGACTACATTAGCCAGCAGGGACGCGTTATCGATCCGGGCGATGCGCGAAAAATTACCACCTCCGAAGGGCAAAGCTACGCTATGTTCTTTGCCCTGGCGGCGAACGATCGACCGGCGTTCGCGCAACTGTTTAACTGGACGCAAAATAATCTGGCGCAGGGATCGCTGCGTGAACATCTGCCCGCCTGGCTGTGGGGACAAAAAGATCCCGACACCTGGTCGGTGCTGGACAGCAACTCCGCGTCCGACGGCGATATCTGGATGGCATGGTCGCTGCTGGAGGCCGGTCGTCTGTGGAAAGAGACGCGTTATACCGAAGTGGGCACGGCGTTGTTAAAGCGCATCGCCCGCGAAGAGGTCGTGAATGTGCCGGGGCTGGGCTCAATGCTGCTACCTGGCAAAATCGGCTTTGCCGAGGCGAATAGCTGGCGTTTTAACCCAAGCTATCTGCCGCCGCAGTTGGCGCAATACTTTAGCCGTTTTGGCGCGCCGTGGTCGACGCTACGGGAAACCAATTTGCGGCTTTTGCTGGAAACCGCGCCGAAAGGTTTCTCGCCGGACTGGGTGCGTTATAAAAGCAAGCAAGGCTGGCAGTTGAAAGCGGAAAAGACGCTGATCAGTAGCTACGATGCGATTCGCGTCTATTTATGGGCGGGAATGATGCATGATGGCGATCCGCAAAAAGCGCGTTTACTGGCGCGATTTAAACCGATGGCGACGTTAACCATAAAAAACGGCGTTCCACCGGAAAAAGTTGATGTCGCCAGCGGGAACGCACAAGGGACGGGGCCGGTCGGGTTTTCCGCCGCCTTACTGCCTTTCCTGCAAAATCGCGATGCTCAGGCCGTGCAGCGACAGCGGGTCACAGACCATTTTCCTGGCAGCGATGCCTATTACAACTATGTGCTGACTCTCTTTGGACAAGGCTGGGATCAGCACCGTTTTCGCTTCACCGTCAAAGGTGAATTATTACCTGACTGGGGCCAGGAATGCGTAAGTTCACGTTAAGTCTCATGCACGCTTTTTTGCCGGCTGGCGGTCGAAATGCCTTACCCGGTAAAAGGGGCATTTATCGGGCATTGTTGGGTTTATCGCTTGGTATGGCGCTAACTCCGCTTGCCGACGCAGCGACCTCCGCGCAGCAACAGTTGCTGGAGCAGGTTCGGCTGGGAGAGGCCATGCACCGTGAGGACTTAGTCCGTCAGTCGCTCTATCGGCTGGAACTGATCGACCCAAATGATCCACAGGTTATCGCCGCCCGTTTCCGCTATCTGTTGCGGCAGGGGGATAGCGACGGGGCGCAGAAGCTACTTGACCGGCTGGCGCAACTGGCGCCGGAGTCGACGGCGTATCAATCTTCCCGCACCGCGATGCTGCTCTCCACGCCGCAAGGACGCCAGTCTTTGCAGGAGGCGCGTTTACTGGCGACGACCGGCCATACTGAGCAAGCGATCGCCAGCTACGACAAGCTGTTTAAAGGTTATCCGCCGGAGGGCGAACTGGCGGTCGAATACTGGACGACCGTGGCGAAATTGCCCGCCCGCCGTCATGAAGCGATTAACCAGTTACAGAAAATCAATGCCGTCAGCCCGGGTAATAACGCTCTGCAAAATGCGCTGGCGCAACTGTTGTTCGCCAGCGGGCGGCGCGATGAGGGATTCGCGGTGCTAAAACAGATGGCGAAATCCAGTACGGGACGCGGCGCGGCCTCCGCCATCTGGTACCAGCAGATAAAAGATCTCCCGGTGAGCGACGCCAGCGTAAAAGCGTTGCAAGACTATCTGACGCAGTTTAGCGAAGGCGATAGCGTGTCTGCCGCTCGCACCCAGCTTAGCGAGCAACAAAAACAGTTAGCCGATCCGGCGTTCCGCGCGCGCTCGCAAGGCATCGCGGCGGTTAATGCCGGAGAAGGCGGTAACGCCATTGCGCAATTGCAGCAGGCGGTGAGCGCCCGGCAGGACGATAGCGAGGCGGTTGGTGCGCTGGGGCAGGCATACTCACAGCGTGGCGATCGCGCCCGCGCCGTCGCGCAGTTTGAAAAGGCGCTGGCGATGGCGCCGCACAGCAGCAGCCGCGATAAGTGGGAGAGTCTGCTGAAGGTCAATCGCTACTGGCTGTTAATTCAGCAGGGCGACGCCGCCTTAAAGGCTAATAATCTGGCCCAGGCGGAGCGTTTCTATCAGCAGGCGCGAGCGGTGGATAACACTGACAGCTACGCGGTGCTGGGGCTGGGGGATGTGGCGATGGCGCGCCAAGATAATGCTGCCGCCGAACGTTATTATCAGCAGACGCTGCGTATGGATAGCGGTAATACCAATGCTGTGCGCGGGCTGGCGAATCTCTATCGCCAGCAGTCGCCGCAAAAAGCCGCCGCGTTTATCGCTTCTCTTTCCGCCAGCCAGCGGCGCAGTATCGACGATATCGAACGCAGTCTGGAAAATGACCGTCTGGCGCAGCAGGCGGAAACGCTGGAAAGCGAGGGCGAATGGGCGCAGGCCGCTGAGCTGCACCGTCGTCGGCTGGCATTAGATCCGGGTAGCGTGTGGGTGACGTACCGACTGTCACGCGATCTGTGGCAGGCCGGGCAGCACGCCCAGGCCGATGCGCAAATGCGCTCTCTGGCGCAGCAGAAGCTAAACGATCCGGAACAGGTCTATGCTTATGGGCTTTATCTTTCCGGCAGCGATCGGGACCGGGCGGCGCTGGCGCATCTCAATACCCTGCCACCCAGCCAGTGGAACAGCAATATTCAGGAACTGGCGGACCGATTGCAAAGTAACCAGGCGCTGGAAAGCGCTAACCGCTTGCGCGATAGCGGCAAAGAACGCGAAGCGGAAGCGTTGTTACGTCAGCAGCCGCCCTCTACGCGCATTGCGTTAACGTTGGCGGATTGGGCGCAGCAGCGTGGCGATAATGCGGCGGCCCGCGCCGCTTATGACGCCGTTCTGGCGCGTGAACCGGGTAATGTCGATGCCATGCTGGGGCGAGTGGAAATCGACATCGCACAGGGTGATAACGCCGCGGCGCGCGCTCAACTGGCGGCGCTGCCTGCGGCGCAAATCGCCTCTATTAACATGCAGCGCCGCGTCGCACTGGCGCAGCTCCAGCTTGGCGATATCGCGGCGGCGGCGCGGACCTTCAACCGCATTACGCCGCAGGCAAAAGCACAGCCGCCATCAATGGAAAGCGCGATGGTATTGCGTGACGCCGCCGATTTTCAGGCGCAAACGGGCGAGCCGCAGCGGGCGCTGGAGACCTACAAAGATGCCATGGTCGCGGCGGCGATTACGCCGGTTCGTCCACAGGATAACGATACCTTTACCCGACTGACGCGCAATGATGAAAAAGATGACTGGTTAAAACGCGGCGTGCGTAGCGATGCGGCGGAGTTGTACCGTCAGCAGGATCTCAATGTCACGTTGGCGCACGATTATTGGGGGTCGAGCGGTACTGGCGGCTACTCCGATCTGAAGGCGCATACTACGATGCTTCAGGTGGATGCGCCCTGGTCGGACGGACGGGCGTTCTTTCGTACTGATATGGTTAATATGGATGTTGGCCGCTTCTCTACGGATGCGGATGGGAAATACGATAATAACTGGGGCACCTGTACGCTGGAGAAATGCAGTGGACACCGTAGCCAGGCCGATACGGGCGCGAGCGTGGCAGTCGGCTGGCAGAATGAGACCTGGCGTTGGGATATCGGCACGACGCCGATGGGCTTTAATGTCGTTGATGTGGTCGGCGGCGTGAGCTATAGCGACGATATCGGGCCGTTGGGTTATACCCTGAACGCGCATCGTCGCCCGATCTCCAGTTCGTTGCTGGCGTTTGGCGGGCAAAAGGATGCCACCAGCAATACCGGCACCAAATGGGGCGGCGTACGGGCCAACGGCGGCGGCGTCACTCTCAGCTATGATAAAGGCGAAGCAAACGGCGTGTGGGCGTCGCTCAGCGGCGACCAGTTGAGCGGTAAAAATGTGGAAGATAACTGGCGCGTGCGCTGGATGACCGGTTATTACTATAAGGTGATTAACGAGAATAACCGCCGCGTTACCGTTGGGCTGAATAACATGATCTGGCATTACGACAAGGATTTGAGCGGTTATTCACTGGGTCAGGGCGGTTATTATAGCCCGCAGGAATACCTGTCGTTTGCGGTGCCGGTGATGTGGCGGCAGCGTACGGAAAACTGGTCGTGGGAGTTAGGCGGCTCGGTATCCTGGTCGCACTCCCGTACCCGTACCATGCCGCGTTATCCGCTGATGAATTTGATTCCGGCGGAGTATCAGGAGGATGCGCGTGACCAGACCAATGGCGGTGGCAGCAGCCAGGGATTTGGCTATACCGCGCGGGCGCTCATTGAACGCCGGGTCACTGCCAACTGGTTTATTGGTACGGCAGTCGATATTCAGCAGGCGAAAGACTATACCCCCAGTCATCTGCTGCTGTATGTCCGTTATTCCGCAGCAGGCTGGCAGGGGGATATGGATTTACCGCCGCAGCCTCTGGTGCCTTATGCTGACTGGTAATCATTGTGTCAGGCCTACGTATTGATATGCGCCGTAGGCCTGAGAAGCGCAGAGCCATCAGACGCTATCATTAACCGTTATTCAGAAAAGTCCTTTTCAGATACGGCCTCTCTTAATGCCGCTGCAATCGGGTATACTCAGGCGGCAGTCCGGGATATCCAGGGAGAGTCAATTTGCGCGTCAGCCGCTCGTTAACAATTAAACAGATGGCAATGGTTGCGGCCGTTGTCATGGTGTTTGTTTTTGTCTTTTGCACCGTTCTGTTGTTCCATCTGGTGCAGCAGAACCGCTACAACACGGCTACGCAACTGGAAAGCATCGCGCGATCCGTCCGGGAACCCCTTTCTTCCGCGATTTTAAAAGCGGATCTCCCCGGCGCGGAAACCATTCTGGAAAGTATTAAACCTGCGGGCGTGGTGAGTCGCGCCGATGTGGTATTGCCGAATCAGTTCCAGGCGTTGCGCAAGCGCTTTATTCCTGAACGCCCCGTCCCGGTCACGGTGACGCGTCTCTTCGAACTGCCGGTACAAATTTCTCTGCCGGTTTATTCGCTGGAGCGTCCCGCCAATCCGCAACCTCTGGCCTACCTTGTATTGCAGGCGGATTCGTACCGTATGTATAAGTTCGTCATGAGCGCGCTCTCTACGTTAGTGACCATTTACTTACTTTTATCGCTAATCCTGACGGTGGCCATCGCCTGGTGCGTAAACCGCCTGATTGTGCACCCGCTGCGCAAAATTGCCCGGGAGCTGAATGACATTCCGCAGCAAGAGCTTATCGGGCATCAGTTGGCGTTGCCGCGTCTGCATCAGGATGATGAGATTGGGATGCTGGTGCGCAGCTATAACCTCAACCAGCAGCTTATGCAGCGTCAAAGCGAGGAGCAAACGGACAACGCGATGCGTTTTCCGGTTTCCGATCTTCCCAATAAAGCCTTTTTAATGGCGCTGCTGGAACAGGTTGTCACCCGCCAACAGACCACCGCGCTTATCATCGTGACGTGTGAAACGTTGCGTGACACAGCAGGCGTGCTGCAAGAAACGCAGCGGGAGATTCTATTGCTGACGCTGGTTGAGAAGCTGAAGTCGGTGCTGGCGCCGCGCATGGTGCTTACGCAGGTCAGCGGGTATGACTTTGCCATTATCGCCCACGGCGTAAAAGAGCCGTGGCACGCCATCACATTAGGTCAGCAAATACTCACTATCATTAATGAGCGGCTTCCCATCCAAAGTATTCAACTACGCCCAAGCTGCAGTATTGGCATCGCGATGTATTATGGCGATCTGACCGCCGAACAGCTTTATGGTCGTGCCGTCTCCGCCGCGTTTACCTCGCGTCGGAAGGGTAAAAATCAGATCCAGTTCTTTGACCCGGCGCAGATGGAGGCCGCTCAACAGCGCCTTACCGAAGAGAGCGATATCCTTACCGCGCTGGATAACCATCAATTCGCCATTTGGCTACAGCCGCAGGTCGAGATGCGCAGCGGCAACGTCATAAGCGCTGAAGCCTTGTTACGTATGCAGCAGCAGGACGGTAGCTGGGAATTACCGGAGGGGCTGATTGAGCGCATTGAATCCTGCGGCCTGATGGTCACGGTGGGCTATTGGGTGCTGGAAGAGTCCTGTCGCCAGCTTGCCGCCTGGCAGGAGCGCGGCGTGACATTGCCGCTTTCCGTCAATCTTTCCGCGTTACAGCTCATGCACCCAGGCATGGTGTCGGAGCTGCTGGAATTGTTAAACCGCTATCGTATTCAATCGGGTACGCTGATTCTTGAGGTCACTGAAAGCCGCCGTATCGACGATCCACACGCTGCCGTCGCCATCTTACGTCCGTTACGTAATGCTGGCGTGCGTATTGCGCTGGATGATTTTGGCATGGGCTACGCGGGGCTGCGCCAGTTACAGCATATGAAGTCGTTACCGGTCGATATCCTTAAAATTGATAAAATGTTTGTCGATGGGTTACCGGATGATCACAGTATGGTAACGGCGATTATCCTGATGGCCCGCAGTCTTAATTTACAATTGATTGCCGAGGGCGTGGAGAACGAGGCGCAGCGCGCGTGGCTGGAACAGGCTGGGGTTGACGTGGCGCAAGGCTTCCTGTTTGCTCGCCCCGTTCCCGCGGATATCTTTGAAGAACGGTATCTGCCGCACGTAAATCCTGATTACAAAAGTTAAAAAAGGTCGCGCTTGTGCGAGCCAGCTCAAACTTTTTAACATTTTTGTTTCAATTATGATCCTGGCGCATTTCTGTCATGTTGTGTGGGTGTTATTTTAAGGCCGCAGGTTACTCATAACCTTACAAGACCTGTGGTTTTTACTTCAAGGACACCCTATGAAAACCTCTCTGTTCAAAAGTCTTTATTTTCAGGTCCTGACAGCAATCGCCATTGGTATTCTCCTTGGCCATTACTATCCTGAACTGGGCGCACAAATGAAACCGCTTGGCGACGCGTTCGTTAAGCTCATTAAGATGATCATCGCTCCTGTCATTTTCTGTACTGTCGTGACGGGCATCGCAGGCATGGAAAGCATGAAAGCGGTGGGCCGTACCGGCGCGGTAGCGCTGCTTTACTTTGAAATTGTCAGTACGATTGCGCTGATTATCGGTCTTATCATCGTTAACGTCGTGCAACCTGGCGCCGGGATGAACGTCGATCCGGCAACGCTGGATGCGCAGGCGGTGGCCGTTTATGCCGCACAAGCCAAGGAGCAGGGCATTATTGCCTTTCTGATGGATGTCATACCGGGCAGCGTGATCGGCGCGTTTGCCAGCGGCAACATTCTGCAGGTCTTACTGTTTGCGGTGTTGTTTGGTTTTGCGCTGCACCGTTTGGGCAGCAAAGGCCAGCTAATTTTCAATGTGATTGAGAGTTTTTCGCAGGTCATTTTCGGCATTATCAACATGATCATGCGCCTGGCGCCGATTGGCGCATTTGGCGCGATGGCTTTCACCATCGGTAAATACGGCGTCGGTTCTCTGGTGCAACTGGGGCAGCTCATTATCTGCTTCTATATCACCTGTATTCTCTTCGTGGTGGTGGTACTGGGGACGATTGCACGGGTAACGGGCTTTAGCATTTTTAAATTTATTCGCTATATCCGGGAAGAATTACTCATTGTACTCGGCACCTCCTCTTCCGAGTCAGCGCTGCCGCGTATGCTCGATAAGATGGAAAAACTGGGGTGCCGTAAGTCGGTGGTTGGACTGGTGATCCCGACGGGGTATTCGTTCAACCTCGATGGCACCTCTATCTACCTGACGATGGCGGCGGTGTTTATCGCCCAGGCGACCAATAGCCATATGGATATCTTCCACCAGATAACGTTGCTGGTCGTGCTGCTGCTCTCGTCAAAAGGCGCCGCAGGCGTGACCGGAAGCGGCTTTATCGTGCTGGCGGCCACTATCTCCGCCGTTGGACATTTACCGGTTGCGGGACTGGCGTTAATCCTCGGTATCGACCGCTTTATGTCCGAAGCGCGCGCGCTGACTAACCTGGTGGGTAACGGCGTGGCGACGGTGGTGGTTGCCAAATGGGTGAAAGAGTTAGATCACCAAAAGCTGGACGATGTGCTTAATAATCGTGCGCCGGATGGCAAAACGCACGAAATTTCCTCCTAATCTCGCCACTTATGCCCGTAGTCCCTTCCAGGACTGCGGGTGTTTGCGCATAATTGACCCCTGCGCCCAAAGCATACAGCATGATGCTTAGGGATTATTTCACTTCTTCCGTGACATTTTTAGGTTCTTGCGGTCTAACACGAAGTGTTTTTACGTCATATTCAGGCACCCCTGCCGGGGCTGTCTTTTTATTACCAGGATTGTTGATCAGGGGTTCACATGCAGGGCACAAAAATTCGACTCTTAGCGGGCAGTCTGTTGATGTTGGCCTCTGCCGGCTATGTGCAGGCAGATGCGCTCCAGCCCGATCCGGCATGGCAACAGGGGACGCTGGCTAATGGGTTACAGTGGCAAGTGTTGGCTACGCCTCAGCGCCCCAGCGATCGTATTGAAGTTCGTCTGCAGGTTAATACCGGTTCGCTCACCGAAAGTACGCAACAGAGCGGGTTCAGCCATGCGATTCCCCGTATCGCGCTGACGCAAAGCGGTGGTCTGGATGCCGCACAGGCACGTTCTTTATGGCAGCAAGGGTTTGATCCTAAACGTCCCATGCCGCCCGTTATTGTTTCTTATGATTCCACGCTCTATAACCTCAGTTTACCCAATAACCGTAACGATCTGCTGAAAGAAGCGCTGACCTATCTGGCTAATGTTTCCGGTAAATTAACCATTACTCCAGAGACGGTGAATCATGCGTTAAGCAGCGAAGATATGGTCGCGACGTGGCCAGCAGATACTAAAGAGGGCTGGTGGCGTTATCGGCTGAAAGGGTCGGCGTTATTGGGGCACGATCCTGCCGAACCGTTAAAGCAGCCGGTAGACGCGGCCAAAATTCAGTCTTTCTATGAAAAATGGTACACCCCGGATGCCATGACGCTGATTATTGTCGGCAACATTGATGCGCGCTCCGTCGCCGAGCAAATCAATAAAACGTTCGGTACGCTGAAAGGTAAACGCGAAGCGCCCGCCCCAGTGCCGACGCTTTCGCCGCTGCGGGCGGAGTCAGTGAGCATTATGACCGATGCGGTGCGCCAGGATCGTCTCTCCATTATGTGGGATACGCCGTGGCAACCGATTCGCGAATCGGCGGCGCTGTTGCGTTACTGGCAGGCGGATCTGGCGCGCGAAGCGCTGTTCTGGCATATCCAGCAGGAGCTCACTAAAAATAACGCGAAAGATATTGGTCTGGGGTTTGACTGCCGGGTTCTATTTCTGCGCGCGCAGTGCGCCATCAATATTGAATCACCTAATGATAAGCTCAATACCAATTTGAGCCTGGTGGCGAATGAACTGGCGAAAGTACGCGATAAGGGTCTGTCGGAAGAGGAGTTTACTGCTCTGGTGGCGCAGAAGAATCTCGAATTGCAAAAGCTGTTCGCGACCTACGCTCGTACCGATACCGACATTTTGACTGGACAGCGTATGCGCTCGCTGCAGAATCAGGTGGTGGATATCGCGCCGGAGCAGTATCAGAAGCTGCGCCAGAATTTCCTCAACAGCCTGACCGTCGATATGCTCAATCAGAATCTACGTCAGCAGCTATCGCAGGAGATGGCATTAATTTTGCTGCAACCGCAAGGCGAGCCGGAATTTAATATGAAGGCGTTAAAGGCGACGTGGGATGAAATCATGGCCCCGGCGACTGCCGCCGCTGTTGAAACGGATGAGGCGCATCCGGAAGTGACGGATACGCCGGCGGCACAGTAACCTGCCGCCCGTCGGCCCGAGCCCTGTGTAAAATGCCGGATGGCGGCGTGACCGCCTTATCCGGCACAGGCACAACGTTCACGCAGGTCCGGTAAGCGCCGCGCCATCGGGCAAAAGCGAATGACTTACTGCGGCATCGCGTCGTGCGGAATAATCGCCCCACGGTACTGAATCACGGTGCTGGCCGTCAGGTGCCCACGCTTCGCGGCATCCGTCGCGCTGCCGCCCGACAAACGAACGGCCAGATAACCGGCGCTGAAGGAGTCGCCTGCGGCAGTGGTGTCTATCACTTTCTCTTTCGGGAGTTTGACCGCCGGAACGTCAATGAGCGCCTCGCCCTGAATCGAGACCAGGCAAGAGTCCGCCCCGCGTTTTACCACCACTTCCTGTACGCCTGTCGCATGGGTGCGGGCAATGACCTCTTCCACCGGTTTCTTACCCCATAGCGCGTCTTCATCGTCCAGCGTCAGGAAGGCGATATCGGTACATTCCAGCATCTTTTGATAGACCTGCTGCGTTTCTTCGCGACTTGTCCATAAACGCGGGCGATAGTTATTATCAAAAATCACTTTTCCGCCGTTGTCGCGGCATTCACGCAATAAAGACAGCAGCTTATCACGGCTGGCCGGGCTTAAAATCGCGAGGCTGATGCCGCTCAGGTAGAGGTAATCGAAGGTCGCCAGCGACTTACAGATAGCCGCCGTCTGCTCGCTCTCCAGCCAGAATTTCGCCGCCGCTTCGTTACGCCAGTAGTAGAAGGTACGTTCGCCAGTGTCGTCGGTTTCGATGTAATAGAGACCTGGCAGACGATTTTCCATCCGCTGCGTTAGCGATGTATCCACATTTTCATGCTGCCACGCCTCCAGCATCTGTTGGCTGAAACTGTCGGTACCCAGCGCCGTCACATAGTGAACGGTCAAGGCGGCAGAATCGACCTGACGGGCAATATAAATGGAGGTATTCAACGTGTCGCCGCCGAAGCCGCGCTGAACATCAGCGCCTTTCTGCGACAGTTCAATCATGCATTCGCCAATCACGGCAATCTTTTTAGACATAGTCGTGAACCTGATCTGTAAAAATTAGCGTTAGTGTGCGCTGTGGATGTTTAGTGGTCAATCATATTAAAACATCGTTCCATTATTTTTTTGAGCCAAAACGTATTTCTGACAGGTTTTCGTAACCTGTTTTTATTTTGCCTGGGACCGAGGGTAAAGTTCTCTGCCTGAACGCCGGTAACCTTTGACGAGTCCGGACAGTCACACTCCCATTAACAGGACAACTGAGATGATAAAGCAGGTTATCCAGCAGCTAAACGTTCCTGATGCAGGTATAGAGAACTTGCAGGAACGGCGCTATTGGCTGCAATGCGAGCGTGCCTATACTTACCAGCCGATATACCAGACGAATGGCCGTCTGATGGCGGTTGAACTTCTGACTGTCGTAACCCATCCTGATAACCCTTCCAGACGTATTGCCCCGGATCGTTATTTTGCGGAATTAGCGGTTCGACACCGCATTGACGTAGTGAAAGAACAACTTCATCAGCTTGAACAAAAAGCGGATTTTTTCACTTGTCATCACTTATTGGCATCGGTCAATGTCGACGGCCCTACGCTGATTGCCATGCGACAACAGCCGGACATTCTGGCAACGATGGAACGCTTACCCTGGCTGCGTTTCGAGCTGGTGGAACATATTCGTTTACCAAAAGACTCCTCTTTCGCCTCGATGTGTGAGTTCGGCCCGCTATGGCTGGATGATTTTGGTACTGGTATGGCCAACTTTTCAGCGCTGAGCGAAGTGCGGTATGACTATATTAAAGTGGCGCGAGATCTGTTCGTCATGCTGCGTCAGACCCCGGAGGGGCGCAACCTGTTCATTCTGCTGCTGCAACTGATGAACCGCTACTGCCGCGGCGTTATTGTCGAAGGCGTGGAAACGCTGGAAGAGTGGCGTGATGTACAGCGCTCACCCGCCTTTGCCGCCCAGGGCTATTTTCTTTCCCGACCCGTGCCGCTGATATCGCTCGAAGAGGTAATTTTGACCTTGTAACGCCAGACTGTTCCCCGTAATACGTGGTATTACGAGGCGCGGTCGTCCTCCTTTTTCGTCTGACTGGACTATCTTTAGGACAGGCAAGGGAAGAAGTGAGGAAATAACACATGACTAAAGCAGGCAAAATAACCGCCGCCATCACAGGGACTTTCTTGTTGTTGATCGTCATAGTGATTGTGTTGATCGCAACATTTGACTGGAACCGCCTCAAACCGACCATCAACCAGAAAGTCTCTACCGAATTGAACCGGCCTTTCGCTATTCGAGGCGATGTAGGTGTGGTGTGGGAACGCCAAAAACAGGAGACCGGCTGGCGAAGCTGGGTACCATGGCCACATGTTCATGCGGAAGACGTCATTCTCGGCAATCCGCCGGATATTCCGGAAGTAACGATGGTGCATCTGCCACGCGTTGAGGCGACACTCGCCCCGCTGGCGCTCCTGACCAAAACCGTCTGGCTGCCGTGGATCAAACTGGTGAAACCCGACGCGCGTCTTATTCGCCTGTCCGAGAAAACCAATAACTGGACCTTTAACCTCGCGCAAGACGAGAATACGGACCCCAATGCTAAACCTTCCGCCTGGTCCTTCCGGCTGGATAATATTCTCTTCGACCAGGGGCGAATCGCGATCGATGATAAGGTCAGCAAAGCGGATATCACTATACTGATAGATCCGTTGGGCAAACCGTTGCCGTTCAGCGAAGTGACGGGAACGAAAGGCAAAGAGGACAAATCCAGCGTGGGCGACTATGTCTTCGGCCTGAAAGCGCAGGGGCGTTATAACGGGGAGCCGTTGACCGGTACGGGGAAAATAGGCGGTATGCTGGCGCTACGCAGCGAAAGTACGCCTTTTCCTGTGCAGGCCGATTTCCGCTCTGGCAATACGCGGGTGGCTTTTAGCGGCGTGGTGAACGAACCAATGAAAATGGGCGGTGTCGATCTGCGGCTTAAATTCTCTGGCGATTCACTGGGCGATTTATATGATTTAACCGGCGTGCTGCTGCCGGATACGCCGCCGTTTGAGACCGATGGGCGATTAGTGGCGAAAATTGACGCCGAAAAGTCGTCGGTATTTGATTATCGTGGTTTTAACGGGCGTATTGGCGACAGTGATATCCACGGCTCCCTCACTTATACCACCGGTAAACCGCGTCCTAAACTGGAAGGTGAGGTCGAATCGCGCCAGTTACGACTGGCCGATCTTGGGCCGCTGATTGGCGTGGATTCCGGGAAAGGCGCTGAGCAGTCGAAACGGTCTGAACAGCGCAAAGGCGAGAAGAATGTTCAGCCGGCGGATAAAGTGTTGCCTTACGATCGCTTCGAAACCGACAAATGGGACGTCATGGACGCCGATGTCCGGTTTAAAGGCCGGCGTATTGAGCATGGCGGCAGTCTGCCGATTAGCGATCTTTCGACCCATATCATCCTGAAAAACGCCGACTTACGTCTACAGCCGCTGAAGTTTGGTCTGGCAGGCGGCAGTATTGTATCCAACATCCATCTGGAAGGGGATAAAAAGCCGATGCAGGGGCGGGCGGATATACAGGCACGTCGGCTGAAGCTTAAAGAACTGATGCCGGATGTGGAGCTGATGCAGAAAACGCTGGGCGAGCTGAACGGCGATGCGGATATTCGCGGCACGGGCAACTCGGTCGCCGCGCTGCTTGGCAACAGTAACGGTAATCTCAAGTTATTGATGAATGACGGATTGATTAGCCGCAACCTGATGGAAATCGTGGGGCTGAACGTCGGCAACTATATTGTCGGGCAGATTTTTGGCGATGACGAAGTGCGGGTTAACTGTGCGGCGGCGAATCTCAATATTGCGAACGGCGTGGCGCGACCGCAAATTTTTGCTTTTGATACGGAAAATGCGCTGGTTAACGTGACCGGTACGGCGAGTTTCGCCTCTGAACAGCTTGATTTAACCATTGATCCGGAAAGTAAGGGGATTCGTATTATTACGCTGCGATCGCCGCTTTACGTGCGCGGGACATTTAAAAATCCGCAGGCGGGCGTCAAGCCCGGTCCGCTGATTGCGCGCGGCGCGGTTGCGGCAGCGCTGGCGACGTTGGTAACGCCCGCTGCCGCGTTACTGGCGCTAATTTCGCCGTCTGAAGGCGAAGCCAACCAGTGCCGGACGATTTTAACGCAGATGAAGCAGTAACGTGAAACGTAGCGCCGGATGACGACGCAAAACGTCTTATCCGGCCTACGTCGCGCCATCCGGCCGCCCTATTACAGCGACTGGTGGCGCGTCTCATGGATTAATAGCAACGCAATCAGCGTCAGCGCCGCCATTGACGCCAGGTAAACTCCTACCGCCGCCAGCCCGTAGTGGCTTTGCAGCCATGCGGCAATATACGGCGCGACGGAAGCGCCCAGAATCGATGACACATTGTAGGAAAACGACGCGCCGGTATAGCGCACTTCCGTCGGAAACAGCTCCGGCAGTAGCGCTCCCATTGGGCCGAAGGTCAGCCCCATCAGACTCAAACCTAACAACAGGAACACAAATACCAGCGCCGGATTGCCTGAACCCAGCAGTGGGGTAAAGGCGAACAACGCGAAGAGAATGATGAGCGTGGTAATGATAACCATGCTTTTCCGACGGCCAAATGCGTCCGCCAGCAGGCCGGCGACGGGCACCATCACGCCGAAACCCATCACCGCCATCATCAGCATCCACAGTATTTCATTGCGCGGCAGGCCAAGTCCCACCGGTGCGGCGGCGGTGCTGTAAGTCATGGAATAGACGGTCATGATATAGAACAGTGTGTAGGTCGCCAGCATGATAAACGTGCCGAGAATGGTTACGCGGACATGTTTCGTCAGCAACGTGCCCAGCGGTATTTTCACCTGCTTTTTCGCTGCGGCCACTTTCGCAAACACTGGCGTTTCATGCAGCGACACGCGCACATACAGACCGATAATCACCAGCACCGCCGAGAAGATAAACGGCACGCGCCAGCCCCAGCTCATAAACTGCTCATCGGTCAGCAGCCAGGAGAGTAACAGGAAGGTGCCATTGGCAAAAAAGAAGCCGATCGGCGCACCCAACTGCGGGAAAGATCCATACAGCGCGCGTTTCCGCGGCGGCGCATTCTCTGTCGCCAATAACGCTGCGCCGCCCCATTCGCCGCCCAGCCCCAGCCCCTGGCCGAAACGCGCCAGCGCCAGCAGCAGCGGCGCGAAAATACCCATCGTCGCGTAGCCCGGCAACAGACCGATAATGACTGTTGAGATCCCCATCGTCAGCAGCGAAGCCACCAGCGTGACTTTGCGGCCTACCCGGTCGCCGAAATGACCGAATAGCGCAGAGCCAATCGGACGCGCCACAAACGCGATAGCGAAGGTGGCGAGCGATTGTAGCGTTGCCGCAGTGGGATCGCCCTGTGGGAAGAAGATATGGGGGAACACGATCACCGCTGCGGTGGCGTAAATATAGAAGTCGAAGAACTCAATCGCGGTGCCGATAAGCGAGGCAATAACGACTTTATTGCGTGAGTTTACCGGAACATGTTCCTGTTCATGGTCGAGTGTTGTGGCGGTTGCTTGCATACTATTTTCTTATTTTTAGCGAACGAATAGCCATATTACGCACAGCAAAAGTTATATTTCAATGTGTAACAAAAGCAAAAGATGGTCAAAAAAAGCGCAAAAAGGGGATAATGTTTAAGCCAGCCATTTTGCGTCTATGAAATGCTTCACATAATTTTAAAATTAGTGAATAAGACTGGTTTTTGGTTAAATAAAAGTTAATTACTGGATTTATATGCTGAAGCAATGGGATGTGGCGGAAGGACGTGCCTGATTGTACCGCTGGGTACGCTTTGCTTGCCCGGCCTGGGTCCACACAGCAGTAGGCCGAATGACGACGCCGTGCGTGCCATCCGGCAGCAAGTCGCAGATTAGCGTTGCGTTTTACCCGGCATTCGCGGGTCGTCCTTGTATTCGGCGGTCGCTATCCAGGCCGCGCAGAATAACGTCAGGCGAGCAAAAAAGTAGAAGAATGCCATCAGACCGAGTACGGAGCCAAACGCCGCGCCGGAAGGCGATTTCACCAGCGATGGCAGCGTATAGGTCATAATGATTTTAATCACCTCAAAACCGATAGCGGCGATAAATGTCCCGCGAATCAATGCCTTTTTACGTGGACGATGGCGAGGCAGTCGCCAGAAAATCCAGAAAAAAAGCAGATAGTTGGCAAAAATAGAGATTGCCAGACCGATCAAATGCCAGGCTGGTTTTAACCATTCGATGCTGTCGAGATATAAGGCGGAGATAATCATCTGCTGGGCGGAACCGGCGATGGAAGTGATGGAAAGCGTAATGATTAAAGCGACCAATAATCCAATCAGTGAGATAAAATCGCGCAGATATTTGAGCCAGATTTTCTCCTGGTCCTGCGGCGTTCTCTCCCAGACGTCCCGTGACTGGGCGCGAATCGCTTCTCGCAGGTTGCCCATCCAGTTAACGCCGGAATAGAGCGCGATACCCAGTCCGACCAGCCCAACCGTGGTACGCTGTTGAACCGCCGTAGTAATCGTGTTCTTAAGCGTGGACGCCAGCGTAGGATCGCTCACATTCATCAATATCTTGCTGAAAATATCTTCCAGTAGATTAGGGTGCGAGGCGAGGATAAAACCTGCTGCGGCAAAGGACACCATCATTATCGGGATCATCGACAGAAACGAGAAGTAGGTGATAGCTGCGCCAAACTGATTGCCCAGTCGATCGTTAAAACGTTCGGTCGCGCGAATGAGGTGGGCCACCATCGGTTGACGCTGAATTTTTTGCATCAGGGTGGTGACGGCATGCAACGCCTGATTTGCCTTTTCGTTTTTTTCCGGCGCATCTTGCGGCTGCATTTCTATTTTTTGTATCGGGTCGTGTTCCAGTTCCTGAATAGGGCGTTTTACGTCATTTTCCTGCGTCATCAGGTCGGTAGTCCTTCATCATTAATAGAGTAGTCAGTATAGCTTCTCCCCGGCTGATGCTGAAAACGCGGCTACTCTGCGGCCTCTTTGATAGTCTCGGTCAGCCATACCATAAACAGATGTATCCGGCGGGAAAGATTACGGCGATGAGGATAATGCAGCGTTACCGGCAGTGGAGCGGCGCGATATTGCGGCAAAATTTCAATGAGCGTTCCGGCGCGTAAAGCCTCACGCACAACAATGCGCGGCGTCTGAATGATCCCTAACCCTGCCAGACAAGCTGCATGCCAGGTCTCCGTACTGTTTACAGTTAGCATTCCGCCGGTTTTTACCCACTGTATACCGTGGGAGGTTTCGAAGGCAAAACCCGGTGAAGAGGCTCCTGGCGTCAATGAATAATGCACCACCGCATGCGAGGCGAGATCGTCAAGGTTTTCCGGATACCCAAAGCGCGCCAGGTATTGTGGACTGGCGCAGTTCACCCTCGTCAGTTTGCCAAGCGGGCGCGTTAATATCCCTGGCGCGTGTAGCGGCTCTGTACGCACCACGCAGTCGAAATCTTCCCGTAGTAAATCAACCTGTCGATCGCTACTACAAAGTTCCAGTGCAATGCCGGGATAATGATGTAAAAAAGTGGGCAGGCGCGGCATGATTAGGCTGTTTGTGAGACCCGGCGGTATATCTATTCGTATTTTGCCGCTGATACTGGCGGGGTCAGGCTGAAAAAGGCCTTCCAGTTCATCCAGGTTACTCAACAGATCTTTTGCCCGTTCGTAGTAAGCCATTCCGTCCTGCGTAAGCTGTACCCGCCGGGTGGTGCGGTGGAGCAGGCGCGTGCCCAGTTGATTTTCCAGCGCTTGTATCTGCCGTGAAACGCTGCCTTTGGGGAGGCCGACATCCTCTGCTGCGCGGGAAAAACTTTCCCGTTCCGCCACGCGTACAAACAATTTCATTGCATATATTTTATCCATCATCAGGCTCTATTATTGTTTTTATTGAAACAGTGACGCTGAAGCGGCTGGTTTTATTGATTTTCTAGCATCTAATAAGCACTTTCGCAATCATTGTCCGCGTGACGAATAGGTCTGATCACGCTGTGCAACGGATTTATCCCTTCAAGTCAGGTTGTGCAGCGCCAAAAAGTCGTTAAACGGGACGAGGGCGGTAAAATGCGTCGATAAAAGTGGGTGCGGCAGGGCGGAAAATGTGCGTGGATAGACGGTATTTGAATTGACCCATCGTCGCAGTTTTCAGGGCTGACCGGTTATTTTTTAACGCGGTGTGCTAATTTATATTTTGTAACATACCAGATGGAAGACAGATGTTTCTTTTGCGGCGCGCCAGGCATATTCTTCTTGATAATTAATATTAAAGTTAGCGTTTTATGTTGTTGCTAATAAGATATTCCTTAAATTAAAGCGCTAATTCTGGCTAATTATGTAATCCCGATGTTGAAGCTGTAAATATTCATAACCCCTCTCTTCCTCAACTAATGGCTATCGGTAAAATGGTCTATGCCAAATGGCGACTTCTTATTTTACCCTACGGGGAATACCCTTCCTCATCTTGAGTCTATTATTTTACTGAGGCGGAGAAAAGTAATGCAGGTAATCATGTTTGACAGGCAGTCAATATTTATTCATGGAATGAAAATCAGTTTGCAGCAACGTATTTCAGGAATAAGTATTCAGAGTGTCGGTCAGGCAGAAGAACTCTGGCAAAAAGTAGAAAGCACGCCGGATGCGCTGATCATGCTGGATGGCGGCCTGGATGCTGAATTTTGCCGTGAGGTGCTACAAAGAATCGCGCGGCAATTTCCTGAGGTGAAGATTATTATCACGGCGATGGAAGGCAGTCAAAAGTGGCTGCATGAAATGATGCAATTTAACGTTCAGGCCGTGGTGCCGCGTGATTCTGATGCCGATACCTTTGCCCTTGCGCTCAATACTGTCGCTCGCGGGATGATGTTTTTACCGGGGAATTGGTTAAATTCAACGGAACTGGCGTCCCATGATATAAAAGCGTTAAGCACCCGCCAGCGAGAAATTTTACAGATGCTTGCCGCAGGAGAATCAAATAAACAAATTGGTCGGGCGTTAAATATTAGTACCGGGACGGTTAAAGCGCATCTTGAGTCGCTTTACCGGCGGCTGGATGTGAAAAATCGTACTCAGGCCGCCATGATGTTAAATGAATCGAATTAACAACGTTAAATTTACAGTCCGCAGATTCCTCACTGTGAAATATCACTCGTATTAATTAATGATAAAAAACGCTGATGTCCGATGCTGAACATCAGCGCAATAAGCGTTTCGTGTTGAAACCGATCATTAAGCTCCGGCAGGCAGGTCTGTAGCAATTTATCGCAGTTATTGAGGTCATCCAGCAAGAATGCCTCCGCCTGTTCGGGCGTAATGAACGTCAGTGTTTCATCCGGCGTCAGCATATGTCCGTAACCAATCACCCAATCCCCCTGTCGATCGCGATACTTTTCCAGCGACAGACCTTGCCACTGTTTAATAAACGCGATGCAGGCGGAACTAAAGCGAGATGAAATGTGCGGCATGGCGTCTTTCTCATAAAAATCGCGATTATAAAGTGTGCGGCAAGCATGACCAGTGGTCAGAGGGCCAAACGCTGGCAGGGAAAAGGTCTATACCGTTCAGCGTAACGCCACGTTGACAGAATGAAAAGCTGATGTTTTAGGTTAGCAACCGATCTTCTTATAAATTTGCAATGATTAAGATTAAGTCACTGAAATGTGGCTAAATCTGTTATATCTATGAAAAAACATAATTAAAAGAAAACTAAGATCTCGTCGCGGGATCGTCTTTTTAGGGAAGATAATGACGAATAGCGCTTCGCAGGCGACACATGCGCCTTTTGAACATAGCCTGGGGATTATCCGCCAGGCGTCAATGGAAATACTGCTGCTGCTGGGTGTTCATACCGCAGAGGGAAAAGAGCCTCGGTGGTTCATGGAACAGCTTGAGCAGGCGCGCCTTAATCTGGGCGGTTGGGGCGCGGTGGCGAAAAAATTGCGGATAAATGACGCGCAGTTGAGCCAGTTTATGCTGCAACTGCGTCACCTTCAGCAGCATGTCCCCCAGTATGACAGCGGGCAAGAGGTCACAGAAAATCAACTGCTTGCCGCGTTGCGTTTTGTCACCTCGCTGGAACATCTACGTCAGCAACAGCCGCTACTGACGTATCAAACTGAACTGGAAGAACCCGACCAGGAGGCGCATCTTGAGGCGCAGCGTCAGCTTCGGGCGATAGAGCTGACGTTAAAAGCGCTTATTGCGCGCGCATGGCCGGATCGGGCGTCTCTGAATCACTACCTTAAACAGCATTTCGGCCCGGACCGTTTGCGCCAGTGGTTAAAACAGGGAGAAGATCAACATGCGCTGGAAGGCATGTTGTTCAGCGAGCTGGCGCTCATGGTGGTCGATAAGAAATTGTTTGCCCGTCATTACGTCAGAATTTTTAATGACGCCTCGGCGTTGACGCTGTTCGCCGAGTCGCGCACCACTCTGCGTATGTTTCTGGATGATTGCCGCCTCGCGCGAAACGAGGTTATCGCCAGGCAGCCGCTCACCTCAGCGCGGCTTATGCTGCTAAACGTTCAGTATCAGCAAATCGTTCGACCCATCCAGCGCGCCTATGCCGAAAAGCGTACTCGCGTGAATCCCGCTTCGTTTCTGCTGGCGGATGAACGGGAATTGCGTCAGTTCTGGGAAACCGCACGGCTTAAAGATCGACAGGCCGGAGGAGATAAGCATGAGATTAGTGAGAGCATAGAGCCGCCGCGTAAACGGCCGCCGCGCACGCCTGAAGAACGTGATCAACTGATTTCCGGCGCTTTGTGGGGCGGGGTCGGCGTAATGACTCTGGCGATACTGGCGGGCGTATTCTGGCTGTTCAGTTCGCCCCCGCCGGGCGACGGGGCCGGGCAAACTCTCGCGATTGCGCAGGATGAGCCGCCACGCGAGGCGCCCTCCGCGCGGGAAACGATCACCCATATGGGTATTACCTGGGATACGTATAACATGCGGGCGGCGATAGATCGCAATGATACGCGGGTGACGGCGCTGTTCCTACAGGGCGGAATGAACTGGCAACTCGCGTGGACGGAGCAAGCGTTTGCGGCGGGACATACCGAGGTGCTGCAACTGTTGTTGCGTTATCCCGCGCTGATGGATGAGGTAAAACCTTGCCGACGATTTATCACAACGTTAAGCCACGCCATGTCGAGCGGCGCGCCGCTGACCGCGATGCATAAAACCTATTTGCAAACGTTTTGCACCGTTCCGGCCGTTGTGACGCGCCAGCAGCACGATACGGAGCAGGCCCGATTACGCGCTCAGGCCCGACCCAGCGCAGACAATAAAAAATGGTTTAAAATTCAGTCAGCCATTTATGATGCGATTCACTGAGGCCGGAGCAGGTTAAGGCTCTCCATAAAGGCCAATCAGGCGGCGCACCACGCCATTGGTCCAGCCGAATCCATCCTGTAGCGGATACTCACCCCCGCCGCCTTCGCGGGGCGTACCGCCGGAAATATGGTATTTCTCAATCAGTTTATGGTGCTCCTGATAAAAATGGTTCACCGTTTTTAACCAGTTATGGGCGATTTCATCGCCCAGCATATCGTCGCCATACAGTTTGAAGCCCTGGATCGCCATCCATTGCAGCGGCGCCCAGCCGTTCGGTTTATCCCACTGTTCGCCGGTTTCGTATTCGGTCGCCATAATTCCGCCGGGCGTTAACAGGCGGCTGCGTACCACATTTGCCAGACGGTCGGCCTGTTCATGGTTTGCCATACCGACATACAGCGGCACGATACTGGCGGCGGAAAAGAGCGCCATTTCTTCGCGTCGCCAGTCATAGTCCCGATAACAGCCGTTTTCATCATCCCACAGATAATGGTTCACGGCGGCGCGGCGATCGCTGGCTTTCTGACGAAATAGCGCTTCGGTGTCACGTTCGCCTTTCAGCGCTGAAATATTGGCGATGGCGCTCTCCAGTTTGTACAGAAAAGCGTTCAAATCGATGGGGATAAACTGGGTTGTGCGTATGCTGGCAAGCCGACCCGCATCGCGTAGCCAGCGTGAAGAATAGTCCCATCCGGACGCTGCCCCGGCGCGTAAATCCCGGTAGACTTCATTGGGCGGACGGCCGGAATGTTTCGCGGTTTCGACATCTTCCAGCCACGACTCGTCGCGCGGCGTGTCGCGATCGTCCCAGTAGCGGTTCAGCAGGGAACCGTCCGGCATCCGCACAACGTGGCGATAAGCCTGGTTGAGCGCCAGTGATTCGGCGCCGTCCATCCAGAAGGCGTATTCCATTTTGAGATGGTCGAGATAACGCCGCGCGCCGCGCACGCCGTCTTCTTCAAACAGTTCAACCATCAGGGCAAAAACTGGCGGCTGGGAACGGCTCAGGTAATAGGTCCGGTTGCCGTTGGGAATATGCCCGTAGTTTTCAATCATCCAGGCGAAATTATCCGCCATACATTTAAGTAAGTCTTCGCGCCCGCTTTCCGCCAGACCCAGCATGGTAAAATAAGAGTCCCAATAATAGGTTTCGCTAAAACGGCCACCCGGCACGATATAGGATTGCGGCAGGGCCAGCAGCGAAGACCACGGAATATGATCCTGCGGTTCGCGCGTCAGTATCGGCCAAAGCTGGTCAATATGTTCTTTGAGCGAGTTTTCGGGGTTAGAGACATACTCGCTGGATAAGGTTTCCGGTAGCCAGAAATGGTTTTCGACGAAGCGGCGTAAGTCAAAATCACGGTGGCGTCTGACCTTACGGTAGCGGATCAGAATATCAAGCGGGTCCATCTTCGGCGCGCAGTCCGGGAACGTTTTACTGTCTGGAAACAGTTTTGTTGACTGTACATGCTCGAACAGTTCGAGATACCGATCGGCAGGGGTCAGGGCGTCAGAGGCGGGAAGCCCCTCGATCATCTCCGGCTCCGGTTCTGCCTCGATCATTTCATCCAGCTTTAACTCGCACGGGTCTGTTTCATAAAGCAGATCGACATCAATAGTCAGATCTTCAGAAGGCGTGGGGTTTAATTTCTGGTTGAGCATAATGACAAGGACCTCCGGCTTGCGTCGTAAAAGATACGGGTGTTGCCCGGCTGTCTATTAAGCGTAGACATTCGCTTCGATACCTGGGTTGCAAAGTGTGCGGTAGATCACATTTTACAATTTACCTGCCAAGAAAAATTATTAATAACTTAATGAATATTATAGTGAAAAAACTGTTTTCATGACGCCTCCCCCAGACCTAAAATCAGAACATTCGTTTCGCAGCGGTATAACTACGTAACCGCATGGCGTGGATTCACAAGCAAAGGTAACATAAATAGTTATAATACAGGCTATGGCATTAAGATAATACAAATGGATACAAATGATCGAGCAACCCGACAGTAATAGCGCCAAACCGCTTTATAAGCAGCTTGAAGCCGCTTTAAAAGAGGCTATTGCGCGTGGAGAGTATAAACCAGGCCAGCAGATCCCGACGGAAAATGAGCTGAGCGCGCGCTGGCAGGTGAGTAGGGTCACGGTCCGTAAGGCGCTGGATGCGCTGACGCGTGAAAATTTGCTGACCCGTGTGTCCGGCAAAGGCACCTTTGTCTCCAGTGAGAAATTTCAGCGCAGTATGACCGGCATCATGAGTTTCAGCGAGTTATGCCAGTCCCAGGGACGTCGCCCGGGGTCACGCACCATCAAATCCGTTTTTGAATCGGTAGACGATGAGACAAAAGCGTTACTGAATATGAACGATGGCGAAAAAGCGGTCGTCATTGAACGTATCCGCTATGCCGACGATGTGGCGGTATCGCTGGAAACCGTACATCTTCCCCCACGTTTCGCGTTTTTACTGGAAGAAGATCTTAATAATCACTCTTTGTATGAATGCTTACGCGAGAAATACCATTTATGGTTTACCCACTCCCGTAAGATGATCGAACTGGTTTATGCCAGCTTTGAAGTCGCCCATTATCTCGGCGTCAACGAGGGTTATCCACTGATCCTGATAAAAAGTGAAATGATTGATAACAAAGGAGAACTCTCCTGCGTTTCGCAACAGTTGATCGTCGGCGATAAAATACGCTTTACCGTATGATGCCAGCGTTACGGTAACGGAGAGCAGGCTGAATCGGGAGCCAGATCGCGGCTCCCGATTTTTTTTGATTTTCATCTTGATCAAATGTCTTTAAATGCCGTATAAAAATGACAATACATTATGAGTCATTTGTGGCGAATCCTCGTCTGTATCATTGATGGAATCAGAGGAAAGCATGATGGGTATGAAAGAGACAGTTAGCAATATTGTGACCAGCCAGGCAGGCAGAGAAAGGGGGCGTTAAACACCTCTATTACGTGGCGTGCGGCGGTTCTTATGCGGTGTTCTATCCGGCAAAAGCATTTTTAGAAAAAGAAGCGAAAGCGTTGACTGTCGGTCTGTATAACAGCGGAGAATTTATTAACAATCCGCCAGTAGCACTGGGAGAAAATGCCGTTGTGGTTGTCGCCTCTCACAAAGGTAATACGCCAGAGACAATTGAAGCGGCTGAAATCGCCCGTCAGCACGGCGCGCCGGTCATTGGTTTAACCTGGGTGATGGATTCACCGTTGGTGGCGCATTGCGACTATGTGGAAACGTACACGTTTGGCGACGGTAAAGATATTGCCGGCGAGAAAACGATGAAAGGCCTGCTGAGTACGGTCGAACTGCTCCAGCAGACGGAAGGGTATGCGCACTACGACGATTTTCAGGATGGCGTCAGCAAAATCAACCGTATCGTCTGGCGCGCTTGCGAGCAGGTTGCGGAACGCGCGCAGGCGTTCGCTCAGGAATATAAAGACGATAAAGTCATTTACACATTTTGCAATCGGGTATGGCGGAACCCGATAAAGAAAGCGTGCTACGCGCCCTGCGGCAGGGCGGGAAATCGGCGGCGCAGGCTCGGTCTCGGTACGCAGCGACGCGGGGATTAAAAAAGCGGAGAAAGCCGGGATTATCGTGGTGCGCGCTTCCCGCACCGGAAATGGCGTAGTACCGCTGGATAAAGGACAGCCAGGGCTGGTGTCTGATTCGCTCAACCCGGCGAAGGCGCGGGTCTTGTTGATGACGGCATTAACTCAGACGCATAATCCGGAACTGATCCAGAGTTATTTCAGTACGTATTAACCATGAAGGCCTGTGCGCCCATCCTCTAAGGTGGGCGCACAAGATATTAACGCATGGTAACAAACTCTTCTGACGCGGTCGGGTGGATGGCGACGGTATTATCGAAGTCTTTCTTGGTAGCACCCATCTTCAGCGCCACCGCGAAGCCCTGCAACATTTCATCCATGCCGAAGCCGATACCGTGGATACCCACAATTTTTTCTTCCGGTCCGACGCAGACCAGCTTCATACGGCACGGTTGGCGGTGCGTCGTCACCGCGGTATACATGGCGGTAAACGATGATTTATAGACTTTCACCTGCTCATCGCCGTACTGCTCGCGCGCCTGCGGCTCGCTTAAACCGACAGTGCCGATAGGCGGATGGCTAAAGACCACGGTCGGGATGTTGCTGTAGTCCAGATGCTCGTCCGGCTTGTTGTTAAACAGGCGTTCGGAGAGACGGCGGCCGGCGGCGACCGCGACTGGCGTTAACTCCACCGCGCCGGTGTTATCGCCAACGGCGTAAATGCCCTCTACGTTCGTGTTCTGCAACTTATCAACGATGATGTAACCTTTTTCATTGGTTTTCACGCCCGCTGCCGCCAGATTAATATTGTCGGTCGACGGTTCGCGACCAATGGCCCAGATCAGGCAATCAACGGTTTCAGTGCGGCCATCTTCCAGTTCCAGAGTCAGACTGCCGTCGGCGTTTTTCACCACCGCTTTCGGCACTGCGTGAGTATGTAGCTGCGGGCCTTCGGCGTTCATCACCTCAACCAGCGTTTCGCTAATCATCGGGTCAAAACTGCGCAGCGGCGCATGTTTACGGACAAACAGATGCGTTTTCGCCCCCAGCGCGTTGATAACGCCAGCCAGTTCAACGGCGATATAACCTGCACCTACGACCGCGACGCGCTCCGGCAAGGCAGGCAGCGCAAAGAAACCGTCGGAATCAATGCCGTATTCCACGCCAGGAATCCCTGGATGGCTCGGACGGCCGCCGGTAGCGATCAAAATATGATCGGCGGTGATAGTTTCGCCGTTCACTTCAATGGTTTTGGCATCGACAAAGCGGGCAAAGCCTTTAATCACATCCACGTTATTTTTGCCCAGCACGTTGTCGTATGAAGTATGGATGCGGTCAATATACGCGGTACGGCTGGCAATCAGCTTGCTCCAGTCGAACTGATTAATCGTGGCGTCAAAACCGTAGTCCGGGCCATACAGATGAATCGCTTCACGAATCTGCGCGGCATGCCACATCACTTTTTTCGGCACGCAGCCCACGTTAACACAGGTGCCGCCCAGTTCTTTGGCTTCGATGAGCGCGCATTTCTGGCCGTACATGGCGGCGCGGTTAATCGAGGCGATACCGCCGCTGCCGCCCCCGATAGCGATGTAATCATAGTGTTTGGTCATGACCGCTCCTTTATGTTCGTTGTCGGACGGATAGATTCTGCGCTACCCGCCAAAATATTCGCGATTGTATACCTGAAGGTGAAAGGTTCCACCGATGGCTGTGATTACTCCGGCACGATCCAGCTTACCGAAGTGTGCCCATGACCGTTCGGCGCCAGCCTGCTGTGCAGCCACGGTAGCACGTTGTTCATCTGCTGCTCCAGTTTCCACGGCGGGTTAACCACGATCATACCGGACGCCGTCATCCCGCGCTGATCGCTGTCCGGGCGGATCGCCAGCTCAATTTGCAAGATTTTACGGATGCCGCTGGCCTCCAGATCATGGATCATGCGCTTAATCTGCTGACGGAGTACCACCGGATACCATAGCGCGTATGTACCGGTGGCGAAACGTTTATAACCCTCGCTGATGCCGCTGACTACCGCCTGGTAGTCGGTTTTAATTTCATAAGGCGGGTCAATGAGGATCAGACCGCGGCGGGAAACCGGCGGCAATTTGGCTTTCAGTTGCTGATAGCCGTCGGCGCGTTCCACGCGCGCGCGGTTGTCTTTTTGAAACTCCGCGCGCAACAGTGGGAAGTCGCTGGGATGCAATTCCGTGAGTTGCAGACTGTCCTGCTCACGCAGCAACTGGCGGGCGATTAACGGAGAGCCCGGATAGTAGCGTAACTGCCCGCTGCGGTTGAAATGTTTTACGACGCTAATATACGGCTCCAGTTCGGCGGGCAGATCGTCCTGCTGCCAGATACGGGCGATGCCTTCCAGATACTCTCCGGTACGTTCAGCATGTTCGCTGCCCAACTGATAACGCCCCGCGCCCGCGTGCGTGTCCAAATAGAGAAACGGTTTTTCTTTCTCTTTTAGCGACTCGATGATCAGGCTCTGAACAGTATGTTTAAGGACATCGGCGTGGTTGCCTGCGTGAAAGCTGTGACGATAACTGAGCATGGATACAGATATTCCGGGAAGTAAACAAGTTAACCGATAGTTTACCGCAGATCCGCGCAGATTACCCCAGTACCGCCATGTTGTTTCGCGCGTTGTGAAAGTATTGCAAGACGTGTTCGTATCATCAAACCGTCAAATGAGCAGGCCAGCATCGCCTGTGGGCAAGGTAGTGGTTTTGACCTGGCGTTATTTTTAATGAAAGGAACCATAATGAAACTACACATTACTGTACTGGCGTCATCTCTGGCGCTGGCGCTGCCGGTACTGGCGAAAGATATTCCCCTGTCCCAGGCGGAGTCGATAGCGAAAATCGTGACGCCCGACTCGGCGAGCGTCGCCTTTAATGACCTTGAGTTTCAATGGCTGACACAGTTGCGCAAGGCATTACAAGGCGATGCCGCCGCGTTGACTCGCGACGCCCTGGCTCAGATGCGACAAAATTCCGTCCAGGCGGATAACGCCTGGTTACAGGCTAGCGGTTATGATTTTCATACCACTAAGAATCAACAGGTGGGAATTACCCTGCTTTCCGCCTTCAATACATTGCCGGAAGCAGTATTGAAAGACAATCTGGCGACGGTGACGGCGATTAATCACGATGCCGATGTTAATACCCGTCACCAGGCGCTGGCGGATGCGGAAAGCGTGGGCTATCTCTATTTCCTGAGCGACGCGATGGGGCCGCGGCTGGGGCGGGCATTTCTTACCGCTTATGATAAAGGTGAGTTGGGCAAAGCGGCGGCGCTGATTAAAGCCTCGGAAGTCAGCACCAGCGCGGCGAAAAAATATTTTCACTACCCGCGTCCTTTCCAGGTGCCGGGTAATACTATCCATCTGACGCCGGACGATGTGGTGGTAAAAGATGGTCATCCTTATACCGCGGGTGGCGGTTCTTTCCCCAGCGGTCACACGAACGTCGGTTATACGGATGCGCTGTTGATGGCGGAAATGATCCCGGAACGCTTTGATGCGCTGGTGATTCGCGGCGCGCGTTATGGCTATTCCCGCCTGGTCCTTGGCGTACACTATCCGCTGGATGTGATGGGCGCGCGGATGGTCGCGCAGCGTAATGTCGCGCACTATCTTAACGATCCGCATTATCGTACGTTGTTCAACGAAGCTCGCGCTCAATTGCGCGAGGCGCTGGTGAAAGAGTGCGGTACGACGATTGTCGAATGCGCGGCATCGGCCGGAAAAGACGATCCGTACCGCGATCCGGCCATGCATACCTTTTACCGTTTCACCATGACCTATAACCTGCCGCAACAGAAAGGCGAGCATCAGCCGCTGAAAATACCAAAAGGTGCGGATGTTCTGCTACAGGCCGCGCTACCGAATTTTTCAACGGCACAGCGTCAGGCGCTAATGGAAGAGACGGCGTTACCGGCAGGATATCCGTTATCGGGCGAGACCGATGACCAACAGTTCTGGCAGCGTCTGGATCTGGCCGCTGCTTACGAGATGGCGAGAAAAATGCGCTAACGTTGTCACCCGGCTTATAAAGCGTAAGCCGGGATGATGTTTAAGGGGCGGCTTATTGCAGCGATACCCACGTCTGTACGCTGTCCATCATTGAAATTCCCCTCACTATCCCCCATTCTAGATCTCATCGCGAGAGCGCCAAAAGCGCGCTCCACTCACCTTCTTCTACAGGACTGCGCATATGACCAATCCATTACTGACGTCTTTTTCACTGCCGCCTTTTTCTGCAATTAAACCGGAGCATGTGGTGCCTGCGGTCACCCAAGCGTTGGCTGATTGCCGGGCGGCGGTAGAAGGCGTTGTGGCGCATGGCGCGCCGTATACCTGGGAAAATCTTTGCCAGCCGTTGGCGGAAGTCGACGATGCGCTGGGACGAATCTTCTCCCCGGTGAGTCACCTTAACTCGGTGAAAAATAGCCCGGAGCTGCGCGAAGCCTACGAACAGACGTTGCCGTTGCTGTCTGAATACAGCACCTGGGTTGGGCAACATGAAGGGTTGTACAACGCGTATCGCGACCTGCGCGATGGCGATCATTACGCCACTCTGAATACAGCACAGAAGAAAGCGATTGATAATGCGCTGCGTGATTTTGAACTGTCCGGCATCGGCCTGCCGAAAGAGAAACAGCAGCGTTACGGCGAAATCGCCACTCGCCTGTCTGAGCTGGGCAACCTGTACAGCAATAACGTGCTGGACGCAACGCAGGGCTGGACGAAGCTCATTACCGATGAAGCCGAGCTGACGGGAATGCCGGAAAGCGCGCTCGCCGCTGCTAAAGCGCAGGCCGAAGCAAAAGCGTTGCAGGGCTACCTGTTGACGCTGGATATTCCAAGCTACCTGCCAGTGATGACTTACTGCGACAACCAGGCGTTGCGCGAAGAGATGTATCGCGCCTATTCCACTCGCGCCTCCGATCAGGGGCCGAACGCGGGAAAATGGGATAACAGCCCGGTGATGGAAGAAATTCTTGCGCTGCGCCATGAACTGGCGCAACTGCTGGGCTTCGAAAATTATGCCCATAAATCGCTGGCCACCAAAATGGCGGAAAATCCGCAGCAGGTGCTCGATTTCTTAACCGATCTGGCGAAACGTGCTCGTCCGCAGGGGGAAAAAGAGCTGGCGCAACTGCGTGCCTTCGCGAAAGCGGAGTTCGGCGTCGACGAGCTGCAACCGTGGGATATCGCGTACTACAGTGAAAAGCAAAAACAGCACCTGTACAGCATCAGCGATGAGCAGCTACGTCCGTACTTCCCGGAAAACAAAGCCGTGAATGGCCTGTTTGAAGTGGTGAAACGCATTTACGGCATCACCGCGAAAGAGCGCGCTGATGTGGAGGTGTGGCATCCGGATGTTCGTTTCTTTGAGCTGTATGACGATAACAACGAGCTGCGCGGCAGCTTCTACCTTGATCTGTATGCGCGTGAAAACAAACGTGGCGGCGCGTGGATGGACGACTGTGTCGGCCAAATGCGTAAAGCGGATGGCACATTGCAAAAGCCGGTCGCTTATCTGACCTGTAATTTCAACCGTCCGGTAAACGGTAAACCCGCTCTGTTTACCCATGATGAAGTGATCACCCTGTTCCACGAGTTTGGTCATGGCCTGCATCATATGCTGACCCGCATTGAGACCGCCGGGGTCTCCGGTATCAGCGGCGTGCCGTGGGATGCGGTCGAACTGCCAAGTCAGTTTATGGAAAACTGGTGTTGGGAACCGGACGCGCTGGCGTTTATCTCTGGTCATTATGAAACTGGCGAGCCGTTGCCGAAGAAATTGCTGGATAAAATGCTGGCGGCGAAAAACTATCAGGCGGCGCTGTTTATTCTGCGTCAACTGGAGTTCGGTCTGTTTGATTTCCGTCTACATGCGGAATTTAACCCGCAGCAAGGGGCGAAAATTCTTGAGACGCTCTTTGAAATTAAAAAACAGGTCGCCGTGGTGCCGTCACCGACATGGGGCCGCTTCCCACATGCGTTCAGCCATATCTTTGCTGGCGGCTATGCGGCAGGCTACTACAGCTATCTGTGGGCCGACGTACTGGCGGCGGACGCTTATTCCCGCTTTGAGGAGGAGGGCATTTTCAACCGTGAGACCGGTCAGTCGTTCCTTGATAACATCCTGACTCGCGGTGGTTCTGAAGAGCCGATGGAACTCTTTAAACGCTTCCGTGGCCGTGAACCACAACTGGACGCGATGCTGGAGCATTACGGGATTAAAGGCTGATTTTACGTGCAAATCTGCTTAATAGATGAAACGGGCGCCACAGACGGCGCCTTATCTGTTCTGGCTGCCCGCTGGGGACTGGAGCATGACGAAAACAACCCGATGGCGCTGGTACTGACTACAGCGCATCTGGAGCTGCGCAAGCGCGACGAATCGAAGCTCGGCGGCATTTTCGTCGATTTTGTCGGCGGCGCGATGGCCCATCGACGTAAGTTTGGCGGCGGGCGCGGCGAAGCGGTGGCGAAGGCGGTCGGTATTAAGGGCGATTATCTGCCGGATGTGGTTGATGCCACGGCGGGGCTGGGGCGCGATGCGTTTGTGCTGGCGTCAGTCGGTTGCCGCGTGCGGATGCTGGAGCGTAATCCGGTGGTGGCGGCCTTACTGGATGACGGTCTGACGCGCGGCTACGCAGATGCGGACATCGGCCCGTGGTTGCAGCAACGTTTACAGTTGATTCATGCTTCCAGCCTGACGGCGCTGACTGATATCATTCCGCGCCCGCAGGTGGTCTACCTCGATCCAATGTTTCCTCACCGGCAGAAAAGCGCGCTGGTGAAGAAAGAGATGCGGGTGTTTCAGTCGTTGGTGGGGCCGGATTTAGACGCCGACGGACTGCTGGAACCGGCGCGTCAGTTGGCGACCAAACGCGTGGTGGTTAAACGTCCCGATTATGCGCCGCCGCTGGCGGATGTCGCGACGCCCAACGCCATCGTCACCAAAGGCCACCGGTTCGATATTTACCCGGGAACGCCGGAGTAATGCAGTAATTTAATCTTCATTTGCATAATCGTGTTTGTTTGTGCGCTTTTGTACTGAAAGCGCATTTGCTTATCTTCTTTTTTGTCTATTTAATCAATTGAAAATTAAAGTGTTTTTTAATTGTTTTCGACCGTGATCACAGTTCAGCTATCTTTACATAGTTAATGCGTTTTTGTGCGCATATCATTTAAATTCATGCATAATTGCGCATTTCAGGAGAGATCACAATGAGTAAAAGGACGGTTGCTGATGTTGTTTTATCGCCTTCTTTGATGTGTACAGATTTGCTGAGTTTAAGCGACTCGGTGAGGGAACTGGAGGAAATAGGTGTAGACGCGCTACATATTGATCTTATTGATAGCACGTTTAGTCCCAGTATGCCGTTGGGCTTAGAGGTAATCAGGCAATTACGTGAAAAAACGAATCTCGATTTTGATATCCATATTATGTCGATGAATAATGAGTGGTTTATTAAACAGGCGCTCGATATTGGTGTACGGCGGGTTTCATTCCATTATGAAACGTCACTGCATCCCGACAGGCTGGTAAATCTAATTAAGAAACAAAAAGTTGAAGCGGGAATCGCACTCAACCCCGCCACCAGTTTACGTTCACTTGACTATCTTCTTCCTTCGTTAGATTACGTTTTACTTATGCTGATTAATCCGGGGTTTGCCAGTAATAAAGATGAACAGCAGGTTCCTTATGCGGAAGATAAAGTCCGCCATCTGCATGCCCGGATTGCGGAGGCAGGAACTCATACTGCAATACAGGTTGATGGTAGAGTCTCATTTGCCACCATTCCTGGGTTGGTCGCGGCGGGGGCGAGTAATCTGGTACTCGGCAGCACTGGGCTTTTTTTCCGTGGGGCCACGCTTATGGAGAACAAGTCACAATTAAATGAAAAAATCGCTGCGGGACTGGCGCAACGGGCGAAGGGGGGAGTGGCCTGTGAGTTATAAAGCGAATCAGAAACGTGTATTACATGAGTTAAACGCCACTTTGGAAAACATTGCATCTAAGGATGTTGAGCGGTTACTGGAGATGATTGAAGCTGCTGATAGTGTCTTTTTCGTGGGGGTTGGAAGAGTCTTATTGTCTTTGGAAGCCATAGCTAAACGGTTAGCGCATCTGGGAATCAAAACGTATGTGGTCGGGCAAATAACAGAACCGGCAATTACCAAAAATGATCTTCTGATTGTTGGATCGGGTAGTGGTGAAAGTATGTTTCCCGTGGGTATAGCCAGAAAAGCGAAAAGTTTTAATGCCCAAATTGTACATATTGGTGCTAATGCTGAAAGTAGCATGAAAGAATTGTGCGACCATTTTGTTCGTATTCCGGTAAAATCAAAACTTAATCTGGCGTCTGAAATCCCTTCGGTTCAACCGATGACATCGCTTTTTGAACAATCACTTCTGTTACTTGGCGATATTATTGCGCTCCAGTTCATTGATAATCATAAAATTAATATGGAATTGCTCTGGCAATATCATGCCAACCTTGAATGAATAAAAATTTAAATGACAAATTTATATGCCATGACTCAGTAATTATTGACTGTGTTATGGCATTTTTTATAAGGAGTAAAAATGTCAAAGATCATTATTTTTGATATGGATGGCGTACTTATTGATTCTGAACCTGTATGGCAACAGGTTGAATGCGAATTTTATCTTAGACATTACAATATCTCTCTCGGCCCAAAGGATTTTGATTTATTCACAGGGATGCCGGTGGGTATTTTCCTGCGGAAGTTGCATGAAAATCATGGTCTTCCGTCTAATAATCTGCCGCAAATTCAGGACACTATAGTTGCCCAGGTTGCAGAAAAAATACGTCAACAACCGAAACCTATCGCGGGTATCTTTGAGTTACTTAATTATCTACAGCGGCGGGGATCGTTAATGGCTGTAGCCTCTTCTTCACCGCAATATCAAATAGATAATGTTCTTAATACACTTAACATCAGGCACTATTTTTCTGCCGTAGTTTCCGCAGACGGGCTTTCGTACGGCAAACCGCACCCGGAAATATTTTTGACTGCTGCCGCAATGTTGAAGGCAGAACCGGAAACATGCCTGGTGATTGAAGATTCATTAAATGGTGTTATTGCAGCGAGGGCTGCCGGGATGCGCGTTATTGCATTACCTGCTGAACACCAACAAAATGACCCGCGTTTTACTATTGCCGACACAGTAATTTTGAACCATTGCCAGGTGTTAGAGTGGTTGACTGCATAAAAAAGCAGGCTTACGGGCGTCACGTAAACCTGCAAAGAAGCTTGTTTTTAATAATAACGTCTACCGTATTCATCCGCGGCAATCAATGCTGCAACGATATTTTCAGGTCTAATTTCAAAGGGTTCATTATGCATGGTCTCACCCTGTTGACAGGCTGCTAGTGCGATTTCCATCAAATGTTGAACAGAACGATCGGTTATGCCAATCTCCGCGAGCGTAACAGGCAGTCCGATTTGCCGGTAAAACTGATAGACTCGCCTGATTAGGTCAGGCTCTCTGTCTGTCATCAGTAACATAGCAAGCGTGCCAAAGGCGACTTTTTCTCCATGCCAGAATTTATGCGTTTCTGGTAACACCGTCAGTCCGTTGTGAATTGCGTGAGCAGCAGCGAGACCCCCGCTTTCAAAACCTAGTCCTGAAAGTAATGTATTGGCTTCGATGACGTGTTCAAGAGCCGGAGTGACCTGGTGCATGCGACATGCAGAAACTGCCTGTTCACCATAGGTTAGCAACGTATCGAAGCATAATTTTGCCAGAGCGTAGGCGGACATTGGCCCAGGCCTTCCGGTCATGTTTCCTGCACCTTTAATGCGACAATCTTCCGCTTCGAACCATGTCGCTACGGCATCGCCTATCCCAGAAAGCAGAAAACGCACAGGTGCGTCGGCGATCACTTGAGAATCGACAAAAACCAGCGAAGGGTTATGGGGAATCATCATATAGCGCTTGAACTGACCTTCAGCGGTATAAATCACAACGAGGGAACTGCATGGCGCATCGGTGGAGGCAAGAGTAGGAATAACGATAATCGGAATATTCAATTTGGCGCCAACGGCTTTGGCCGTATCCAGTGTCTTACCGCCTCCGATACCCACAATCATTTCTGCCGAACATGCCTGTGCTGAGGTAGAAATTCTCTCGATCTCTTCATCACAGCATTCGCAATTAAATATTTCAAGTTCAAACGTAACGTTGGGATTCAAGGCTTCGGTAATTTTTCCTCCAATATTTTTGTGAACAATGGGATCCTCAAGAATCATCGCATTTTTACCAAAACGGGCTAATTCATTTCCCAGACATTTCTCAATAGCATTAGCGCCCTGAATATATCTTCCGGGAAATATTGCGGTGGTAATCATAAATATTATCCTTAAGATGATATGAATTGACGCCCATATGAAATAAGCGTCAACTACATATTTATTCTCCTAATCCATTCTCAATTTCGCAGCGTATCTTTTGTAATGCACTTTGTGCATCTTCGCCATGAAAAAGGATGTTGACCTCATGTCCTTTTTTAATACCTAAAGACATTAATGCCATCAGACTTTTAGCGTTAACATAGTTATTGCTTCGAGCAAGATTAGCGATTTTTACAGTACATCTGTATGGTTTTAATGCAGCAACAAAATGTGCGCCTGGGCGTGCGTGAATTCCATGCTCATTTTTAATAACGAAACGAGCACTTAAATTAAGTTCTGTTGTCATAATTAAAGCTGTATGGTTGGAATTAAGTTTTCGGCATCCAGTGCTAAGTATTGATATGCCACATCAAGTGTAACCGGGTGGTCTTTCGGTAACCCTATTACTTTTGCTGCACTCGTCAGCAAACCATTTTGCTGAATAAACCGCTGTAATTTCACTGATGCCTTATCGTCCTCAGCATAATATGCCAGACCACAGGCAATTGCTTTGGTTAACGGTGAATAGTCGAGATCATATTTCAGGCAAAGCTGTACTACCCCCATCAAACGGTCCTGATACGCTAGTTTTCGGATGGGATCGTAAGCGACACGGTGGATGGAGTCTGGAAGCTCATTTTTTGCTTTCGGAAGATATTCAAGATCTTTCAATGCGTCGCGAGTGATTTGCGGATATTCCTTCATTACGGCAGTAATAGTAACATCGTGCACGGCGTTCGCCAGTTTTGCAACAGACGGATCCGCGGAGGCATCAGGAATCGTTTTGTAACCTTTCAGGTGGCCATAGAAAGCGGTGGTGGCGTGGGGACCGTTAATAGTAAAAACTTTAATGTCTTTGAGCATTTCCAGATGTTCACGGGGCTCTAACCATTCAACATCACTAATGTCGTTGTAGAGTGGTGACTGTATTAATAGAGAGGCAACGGCTGTGCTATCAATCTGGGTTGCATAGTGCGTCTGCGCATCCGTGGAACGGCGGACAATAGAATCGCGAACGGCTACGTGAGTATCGAACCAGTTTTGTGCTTCTGAAGAGGGGATGGCATTGCGATACCACGATTCAATATCTTTGATTATATGATTTTTGTTGGTCAGGCAAATTAACGTCATTTTTTTTTCAGGATCGGTCTGGAATTGACGTTCAAAGCATTTACCCAGATAATGTGCTGACTCTTCAAAGTCTTCAGGATAAAGTGGACACATAATAACCGATGACTCAAGGAAGTCGCTCATCACAGAGTACTGATCGTCTGTAGTAAAAGCATTAAAATTAGTGACTTCATGCATAATGATATCATCAGTTCGGAAAACCTGGACGGTATATTTATTTTGTTTGTTTAGAGCATCAATAACTCTCTGATCTTTATCAAGGAATGTAATATTCCAGCCTGCATTATCAAACGTTTCGCCAACGAACCCTTTGCCAAGGCGGCCAGCACCCACAATTAATACACGTTTCATTAGTACACCTCATCATATTATGCGTCCTTGCTCGTGAATATATAATTTATATCCTTGAGAGAGGACACGACGAAATTAGACCTGGTCTCGAGTTTTTCTTCCGTAACAAGAATGGCAACCTCATTTGAGACCTCGGCCATTTTTTGTTTTGTATAACATTCATCCAGACCAGGAAGCGTTACACCGACTTCACTATCAACATGTGCAACGCCCATAAAATAAATGTCTGGGCGGATTGATTCCAGTTCACGAATTGTCTCGGCACCAATTAATACCAAAGAATTTTTGTAGAGTCTGCCACCTAATCCCATAACTTCTATATTCTGATAATCACTGAGTAAGTGTAGAATAGGAATATTGTTAGAAATTACGGTGCATTTTAAATCTTTCGGAATTAATTTTACCAATTCGTAATTCGTTGTCCCTCCATCAATTAAAATAACACTATTTTCTTTGATTAAATGTATCGCCTTTTTGGCAATTTTCACTTTTTCACTAATATTTAAGTCCTGGCGGACATTAAACTCAGTAACCGCAGGCCCTACGCGTATAGCACCACTGTGCACGCGTCTGATTAAACCCTGGCTTGCCAATTCATTTAAGTCGCGCCTAATCGTATCTTCAGAAACTTTTAGGCGCTCACTTAATTTACTGGCTACAATCTTTTTTTCCTTTTCAAGTATCTGTAGAATGATGTCTTGTCTGGCAGCTTTCATCGTAACTTACTCATTTTATTCATAGAATAATGAGTATATCTTACATGTTTAGCACTTGTAAAACCTGTTCTATAGATGTGGCATTACGCAGTGTCTGGACATTATCTTCTTCAATGCAAATTAAGGCGATTTTGTTAAGTAAGTCCATATGCTCGGCTTCTTTTCCTGCAATACCAATGGTTATATATGCAGTATTGCCATCGCCAAAGTCTACCCCATCGGGAAACTGGACTAGTGAGATGCCAGTTTTAATGATTTCACAATCAGAACCATCTGTTCCATGCGGGATGGCTAAACCATTGCCCAGATAAGTTGAAACAATTTCTTCTCTCACTATCATTCTTTTAATGTATTCATCCGTGACATACCCATTTTCCTTAAGGATGTTTCCGGTGATTCGTATAGCGTCAAACTTATCTTTGGCTTGTGCATTGAGAATGATGTTATCAGGCGTGAAAATATTATTCATGCTGTCACCTCTTGCTGATTCATATTATTCTGTGATTTTATGAATGTTACAGTTTCATCATAATCACTTAATTTAATAAAGTTCTTCACAGTCATGAAGACGGTGTCGTCATTTTCACAGCTTAATTTTGCCCGTTCGATAAGACCAGATAAGGTAATGACAATGTCATAATCTTTACCTACTCGGTTTGCGGAATCGTTGATGACGGTAATATAGTCCAGTCCTTCTTCTTTCAACCGTTTACGCAGGACTGACGCGCCCATTGCACTGGAACCCATTCCGGAGTCACATGCGACAAGGATGCTTTGAACCGTTTTTCCTCTGGTTGCTGTCGCCATACTTGTGACTCCTGGAACAAAGTCAGTGACGGACTTAACCTGACGTCCTCCAACTATGACAGGGTTTTCATCTTCATCGTTTTCTGTTCCTGGACTGACTTTAAGCAATAGCCAGCCTAATGTGCATGAGACGAGGAAACCGGCGCTGATGGACACCAGATTCGCAATAATCGCGCTTTTCGGCGTCATCATCGCAATGGCAATTAAGCTGCCTGGTGATGCCACGCCGATCAGCCCGCCGCCCATAATCACCTGTAAGAATAAAGAGACAGCAAGCCCGCCCATAGTGGCGAATACCAGTAAAGGGTTGGCCAGCACAAAGGGAAAGTAGACCTCACCAATCCCTGCTATACCGGCAATAAACATGGCCATTGGTGCCGTTTTTTTCGCCCGACCACGACCAAAAAGTGCGATAGCCATTAATGTTCCAAGTAATGGGCCATTATTGGTATCAACGAGGAACATGATCGATTTACCCAGTTCAGGAACCTGAGCAAAGCCAATCGGCGCAAGAATACCGTGATTGACAACATTATTCAGGAAGAGTACTTGAGCAGGGGCCATAAAAACGGAAAGCAAAGGCAGCAGATTATGGCTTGTACACCAGTTCACGCCCGAGGTGATGATGACGATAAGTAAGCGGATTACCGGCCCAACGGTCATATAGGCAAAAATGGCGCAAAGCAACCCGATAATACCGAGACTGAAATTGTTTACGAACATTTCAAATCCCGGTTTAATTTTATGTTGTACTTTTTGGTCGAATCTCTTTAGCAACCATGAAGAAAGGGGACCCATAACCATCGCCCCGCTAATCATCGTAATATTTGAACCGACGATGACGCCCATAGTTGCAAATGCGGCGATAACACCTCCACGTTGGCCATGAATGTTATAGCCTGCTGTATAACCAATGAGTAATGGGAAAAGATAATTCAGAATTGGGCCGACCATCTCACCTAATTTTTCATTAGGGAACCAGCCATTGGGTATAAAGATGGCGGCCATCAGTCCCCATCCTACAAAAACACCCAGATTCGGCATGACCATGCCGCTCATAACTCCACCAAACTTTCTTATTTTCGCTAACGTAGGGCTATTGGCAATTTGATTGTTCCCCATGGTCGGCTCCATTTGTATGTTGGTTAGTGATTAATGATGTGACTTACCGCCGGTGATATTAATAACTGAACCGGTGATATAGGAGGAATGCTCGGAGACAAGGAAAGAAATTAAGTCTGCAATCTCTTCAAGTTTACCCGGTCGGCCGAGAGGAATTATGCCTTTGTAGTCTTTATGAACATGGTTAGGATCTGTACCTCGCGTGTAAGCAAGCGCACGGAAATTGGCCTCGCTGTTCATTGGCGTGGGTACATTGATTGCTGGCTCAACGCTGACCACGCGAACATTGTAAGGACCCAATTCTTTCGACCACGAAAATGTAAACGCATTGACAGCGGCTTTGGTTGCAGAGTAACAGCTTTGACCACGGGAACCCTGAACACCCGCCTCGGATGTCATATTGATAATCACGCCGGACTGTTGTTCAACCATCTGACGTGCGACAGACTGTGACATCAGGAATACCGCTTTCTGGTTTACATTCACCATAAAGTCGAAGTCATCCTCACTCAACTCGTACTCAGGCTTTTCTTTAAAAACATCGACCAGTAAACGTGGACGACTAACGCCAGCGTTATTGACCAGCCCATCAATATGACCAAATTTCGCAACAACGGACTGGGTTAAGTTTTCAACTTCTTTTTTGTCGGTTACGTCACACTTGATAAAGGTAATATCATCACATTGGCTGAAAGTTTGATTTGGTGATAAGTCGGCATACACGACGGTCGCGCCGTTAGCATGCAAATTTTCAACCATTTTTTCTCCCAACCCCATGCTTCCTCCGGTTACGATCACAACTTTCCCTGACAGATCTAACCACTTCGTTGCTTGATCCATTTTTAACCCTCATTTTGCGGCGTTGATTGACACATGCTGGTACGGGAGCTTTCAGCCGTGCCTGTAGCATGTTTTTTACATGTATGCGTTTTTTTGCGCGTTTATAATTTATGCGCAGAAAAACGCATTGCCTATGACAATCGATTTGATTTGCGAGGCAAGTCACAATGGATATTGTTTATTTTATATAAATCAAATTGTTGCATTATTTCATTGTATTTTGCGTAGATGCTGGCATTTCCAGGGTGATTTATAATTAACCGATTCATTAATGCGTTTATATGCTTGTTTTGATTTCGGATGCGCATTTTTTTGCATTTTTCATATGAGATTGTTGGTATGTAAGAAAGCGGCGCTTAAGAAGTTGAGGGAGAAAGAAGAAGGGAGCCTATTCAGATATTCCTTTAAGAACGCCCTGACCGGAGTGGAGTTGCCAGGGCGTGGTATTGTTCAGACAGTTTAAACAAACGGCGCCAGCGGATCGGCAATCGCAAACGCCGCTGCGCGGTCTGCTTTCGGCGGGTAGATCAGCTTGCTGGTGATTGACATCTTGAGTTTCTTCGCCTCGGCGCGCGTCAGTTTTACCTGCTGATCCCACCCTTCGGTATAGACTGCGCCCCAGGCGCCAAGATCCAGACAGGTAACATAGTTTTCCTGACGATATGGCAGAGGAGTCACCTCCAGCAAGCTGGCCGCAGCGTTATTACCGGCGAACTTGCCTAACAGAATCGCGTGCTGGCAGGTCATTAGCGCATGATGGCCTTTGTCGTCGGTCGCGGCATAGGCCACGTCGCCGGTGGCGTAGATATCTTCGTGACCTGGTATCTGAAGTGCGGTATTCACATGCAGACGCCCCTGGCGATCGCGCGGAGCGCCAATCTGCGCCGTCAGGCCATTGGCCTGTACGCCAACTGTCCAGATCACCGTTTGCGATGCAATCGTCCGCCCGTCTTTCAGCGTCACGCCTGCGGCATCCACGCTTTCGACTTCTGCGTTAACGAGCCACTCCACGCCCAGTTCCGCAGAGGCTTCAATGATAACATTACGCAATGCTTCGCTATAGCGTGCGCCCGGCTCTGGGCTACGTTCAACTACGACTACTCTGGTCTTAGCATCGGCGCCGAGGATATCGCACAGGCGACCAGGCAGTTCAAGCGCCATCTCGATGCCCGTAAAACCACCGCCGCAAACGACCACGGTATTACGCGCTTCACTTTCAGCCTGGTAAGCCAGGTCTTTCAGATGTTGTTCCAGAACTGCCGCGCTTTCCAGCTGATCCAGATCGAAAGCATGTGTCTGAGCGCCGGCCACCTGTGAGCGATCTACGTGGCTGCCGCTGGCAAGTACCAGGCGATCGTAGCGGCTTACTCGCGTTTCGCCGCTGGCATCCGTCCAGCTCACCTCTTTTGAGCCCGGGAAGATTTGCCGCACCGTTCCGCGCAGGAAGTTCACGCCGGTGATATCAAACAGCGGCTGAAGCGGCGCGACCAACGTTGTCACCGCGTTTTCATAAAAACGAGGACGCACGCGTAGTTCAGGCTGAGGTGCGATAACGGTGATTTTAATATCCTCGCTTTGATATTTGTCTACCAGACGAGCCGCACTGAGCGCTGCCCACATCCCGGAAAATCCCGCCCCTACGATCAGAATATTTTTATGCATTTTGGTTTCACCTGATGATGACTTATTTACTCGGATTGTATTGGTCCTAGTTAAAAGAGGCAATGTTATTTTGTCCGTGTTTAGTATTTACGTTCGGAGTGTGCGATTATCTATTTGAAAATTAAACACTAAAACTGTATTGCATTATGTGAGATTGCTTCTTGTCTGGCATGGCGATGATGAAAAAGCTAAAATAACTCAGAGTTAATTTGGCTGAGATAAGAGTATGGCTTTCTACAGTTCCGGGGTTGAGTACGGTATCCATAGTCTGATGTGCATGGTGGACAGCAAGGGAGATGCTCGTGAAATGAGCGTTCGCGAGATTGCGGACCTGCAAAGCGTGCCTTATGACTATCTGGCCAAGATTTTTACCCGTCTGTCGAAGGCTGGTCTGGTGCGTAGCATTGAGGGGAAGGGGGGCGGTTTTCAGCTTGCCAAACCTGCCGAGCATATTACGGTGCTCGATGTGGTCAACGCGATAGACGGCGATAAACGGATTTTTGAATGCCGCGAGATTCGCCAGCGGCTGGCGGTATTTGATGCGCAACCGCCCGCGTGGGCTTGCGAAGGGATTTGCGGCGTGCGTTCAGTGATGGATATAGCGCAGCAACGCATGGAAGAGGCGCTGGCGCAGCATACTATTCTCGATCTGGCGCGTAAAATGTATCGTAAAGCGCCGGATACCTTTGTGGTTGAAGTGCAAGCGTGGATCGACGCGCGAAAAGGTTAAGATGCCGATGTATCCGGCCAACGGCCTGGTGCCGCAGGCCGGATAAGACGCTCTGTGAACTGCGCCGCCATCCGGCATTAACGATTATTGGGCGTTATCCGGGGTATTAATCATCCGGTTTAACCACGGCACCATAATGGCCATCACCACGGTGACCGTCAGCGTTACCAGACCAATTTTGCTAAAGACGCCGGTATAAATGGGCAGCGTCTGCAATGGATCGGTGATGTTTTCCGGTACGGCGGTGAAGGTCGCCACATAACCGCCGAGCAGGAAGGCGGCGGCCTGGGTCAGGAACCACATTCCCAGAATAAAGCCCATCAGATGCTGCGGCACCAGGGCGGCGACCATTGCCAGTCCCAGCGCGCTAATTAGCAATTCGCCCAGACTCTGGAACAGATACACCAGCACGATAAACCACGGCGACGTCAGTCCTTGCGCATCGGCGAACCACATCCCGGCGGCGGCGGCGGTCAGAAAACCCAGCGCGCAGAGGAACATGCCGAGCGTAAACTTCATCGGCATGGTCAGATCTTTGCCTTTGCTACCCAGTCGGGTGTAAATCGCTGCCAGTACCGGACTGGCGACGACCACCCAGAATGGGTTCAGCGCCTGAAAACTCACTGGATTAATGGTGAATCCAAGAATTTCATGATGCACGTTATTAATCGCAAAGAAGTTCAGCGAGGTAGGCATCTGCGCATACAGAATGTAAAACAGCACGGCTTCAATCATCAGAATAAACGCCACGAACATTTTATTGCGGCCGGTTTTATCCAGACGAAACGCTTCGCGAAAGAAGAAAATAGTGACGACGATAGAAAGGACGATGAGCACCAGATTGGCTATCTTAACATTGTGCATCAGCCAGGCGCAGAGGAAAACCATGACGACGGTGCCGAGTAATACCAGCAGCAAGTTGCGAAAACGTAGCGGTTTATGATCCGGTTCAGAACCGATATTTTTCACCATGCCACGGCAGGCGAAGTACACCAGAAGCGCAACAATTATACCGGCGCCGCACAGATTGTAGGTCACGGCATAGCCAAACTTATCGGCTATCACCGGCGCCAGCGATAGCGATAGCAAAGAACCGATGTTAATCGACATGTAAAACAGGGTGAAAGCGCCATCCAGCCGGGGATCTTTAGGCAGATAGCATTTAGAGAGCAGGCTGGCGGGATTGGCTTTAAATAACCCGTTGCCCACGGCAATCGTGCCCAGCGCGATAAAAATCAGATCGGGATTTAATAGCGACATGCCGGTCATAAAATAGCCAATCGCCAGCACAATCGCGCCCAGGACCAGGGTGCGTTTAGTCCCTAACAGATGGTCGCCAACATAGCCGCCGATGGAGATCAGGCCATAAACCAGCGCCGCAAAAGCGCCAAAGGTAATAAAGGCCTGTTCCTGAGAAAAACCCAATTGTTTAACGAAAAAAACCGCCAGGATGCCCTGGACGCCGTAATAGCCAAATCGTTCCCATAATTCTACAAAAAAGATCATGAAGAATGGACGAGGTTGCTGCAGCAAGCCCGTAGGTGCAGTTGTATTCATATTCCTTCGCCTTTCAATGCCATCCCGAAACGTATGAGCGCGCATATCAAAACGCGCCGAAAAGTCTTACCCTGATATAGACTGCGGCTATTAGCCGGATTAATAGGTTATTATACAAATGATATGCAAACTAATTATCGGATCACACTAATTATGTTTGGTGTGATGGAATGATGTACTGAGTGCTGCGGAGAGGGGGATAAACAAAACGCCCACATAAGCGGGCGTTGTTGTTGATAGCCGGAATTGGCCTGATGGTTCAGGCCAACCTGATTGACTATAGACCAGATAAGGTCTTAGCCGCCAGCCGGCAAGTATTACTCTTCTTCGTCGCGCAGCGGAACAATCAGCATGTCAACGTGAACGGTGTTGATCAGCTGGCGCGCAGAAGACATCAGTTTGCTCCAGAAGTCCTGGTGATGACCGCAAACGACCAGATCCATATCGTATTTCTTGATGGCGTCAACCAGCACCTGGCCCAAGTCGCCGCTACCGCTCAGGGTTTCAGTGATAGGGTAGCCAGAATTAGTAGACAGCTCGGTCAGCGCGTGGTGGGTTTCTTCGGAGATACGTTTCTGCATATCGCCCAGATTGACGTCAATCAGACCTGTGTACAGGTCAGAATAATTCACGTCAACGTGGATCAGGGAGATTTTCGCGTTGTAGGGGCGCGCCATAGAGACCGCTTTTTCAACCAGAACTTTACTTTCCGGGGAGAGATCAACTGCGATAAGAATGTGTTTATAAGCCATAGTGTTACTCCTTCCATAAGTTGTCGATGACCATTGAGCTACTGGCGTTTCTTATGCCGCCGCGTCACCCGCGTCCTGCGAACTCTATGCGCGGGGCTAGCTCAGCCGTTTACCATAACTATCCTTACATTATAGCGGCCAGGATAATCCGTCAATCTGCCTTGCTTGCCAGTTAGTTAAACAAAATTTTCAGTGAATTGCATTGATAGTGATTAACCTTCTGGTAAAAAAATTAACTGATCTCCTACAATGTGTATAAGAGCCGTTCGAATGCGGAGCGCTAACATGGGCGGCTTTCGTAGTACTCTTTCACTGATTGTCTGGCAGGGTATCGGGGAGCGGTAGTCCCGGAGAGGAACTCCGTGGGCGGGTCGCCGGGGAGGAGATATGATAAGCACCGTCTCACTATTCTGGGCTTTATGTGTCGTTTGCATTGTTAATATGGCGCGCTATTTCTCATCGTTACGCGCACTGTTAGTGGTACTTCGTGGTTGCGATCCTTTGCTCTATCAATATGTCGATGGCGGCGGCTTCTTTACCACGCATGGTCAGCCTAATAAACAGGTGCGCCTGGTATGGTATATCTACGCTCAGCGCTATCGCGATCATCATGATGAAGAATTTATTCGCCGTTGTGAACGCGTCCGCCGTCAGTTTCTGCTAACCAGCGCGTTATGCGGTTTGGTGGTAGTGAGCTTGATTGCGCTCATGATTTGGCACTGAATAAAAAAGCGGGCCAGTTTCCTGACCCGCTCGTGTGAGATAAGCCTCCCGGATAAGCGATAACGCCATCCGGCACAGTCGGCTTAAATAATTTTCAGGGAAAGCCAGTACAACACGCCGGAAAGAATAATCGCCGCCGGTAACGTAAATACCCAGGCCATCAGAATGCTGGTCACGGTTTTACGCTGCAACCCGCCGCCATCAACGACCATGGTTCCCGCCACTGAAGAGGAGAGTACGTGAGTGGTAGAAACTGGCATACCGGTGTAGCTGGCAAGACCGATAGAGACTGCCGCCGTCATCTGCGCCGACATCCCCTGCGCATACGTCATGCCTTTTTTACCAATTTTCTCGCCGATAGTGGTCGCCACGCGACGCCAGCCTATCATCGTACCAATACCCAGCGCCAACGCCACCGCCATGATGATCCACACCGGCGCATACTCAATGGTACTTAACATATCGGTCTTCAGCTTTTTCAGCAGACGCTGGTCATCGCTGCTTACGCCAGGCAATTTCACGACTTTGTCGGTCGTGTCGGAGATGCACAGCATAATGCGACGCAACTGACTACGCTGTTCAACGCTTAACTTGTCGTAGCTTTCCACGTTTGCCAGCATCCCTTTCGCACGGTTAAGCGCGTTAATGGTGTTAGCCGGATGGCAGTGGAATTCAGCCGGTTCAGTCGCGCCCGGTTCCGGAGACGGAATCAGTTGGTCAACGCCGGTGACGGCTTTCAGCAGGTCAGGACGCTGCTCAAAGTACGTTTCGACATTGTTGATAGCATCGCGCGTACGGGTGATTTCGTAGCTGGAGGCATTCATATTAACCACGAAACCCGCAGGCGCGACGCCAATCAGCACCAGCATGACCAGGCCAATGCCTTTTTGACCATCGTTCGCGCCATGCGAAAACGCCACGCCGATAGCTGAGAGAATCAGCGCGATACGCGTCCAGAACGGCGGCTTTTTCTTGCCGTCTTTCTTTTCACGCTCGGCTGGCGTCAGGTGGATACGGGCGCGTTTCTTAGTGCCGCTCCAGTAGCGACGCAGCAAGAAAATCAGACCGCCAGCGAACACCAGACCGACAATAGGGGAGATGATGAGCGAGCCGAAAATATTGATAACTTTCGGGATGTTAAGCGCATCCACCACTGACGTGCCGGTCATCATCGCATTGGTTAAACCGATGCCGATAATCGCGCCAATCAGCGTGTGGGAACTGGAAGCAGGCAACCCGAAATACCAGGTACCGAGGTTCCAGATAATCGCCGCCAGCAACATGGAAAAGACCATGGCGAGGCCGTGCGCGGAACCCATGTTGAGCAGGAGATCCGTTGGCAGCATATGCACAATGGCATACGCCACGCTGAGACCCCCCAGCAGAACGCCAAAAAAGTTAAACACCGCCGCCATGATAACCGCCAGCTGCGAACGCATCGCGCGGGTGTAAATCACGGTTGCGACTGCATTGGCTGTATCATGGAAGCCGTTAATCGCTTCGTAGAACAGCACAAAAGCCAGAGCAAGCAATAATAAAAGCCCGGTATGTAAATCCAGGCCAGCAAACAAATGTAGCATAGGACGTTACGCCATCTTGAGGACATGAACGCGGCGCATTATCAGTGACTTTGGCGGCGCGGGCAAAGTGAAATATAGACTTTTTTTGATGTGCTTCGTGCTTTGTTTTATGCCACTAAAGAATTATCTTATATATTTCAGACAAATACCATTTTCAGGCGCTTTTCGCGCTGGTGCGACCACTGAGGAAACTTTACAATTCCCGCCCGAATTTGAGAGAGGAAAGTCACGTGGAAAGGTTTGATGCCGTTATTATAGGCGCTGGCGCAGCGGGCATGTTTTTCGCAGCGCAGGCAGGACAGGCGGGTAGCCGCGTGCTGCTCATCGATAATGGCAAGAAGCCAGGACGTAAAATCCTCATGTCCGGCGGTGGGCGCTGCAACTTTACTAATCTTTATGTTGAGCCTGCTGCATATTTGAGCCAGAACCCCCATTTTTGCAAATCAGCGTTAGCCCGTTATACACAGTGGGACTTTATCGATCTGGTCGGCAGATACGGGATAGCCTGGCATGAGAAAACGCTGGGACAGCTTTTTTGCGATGATTCCGCTCAACGCATTGTCGATATGCTGGTTGCCGAGTGCGACAAAGGTGGCGTAACGCTGCGCCTGCGTAGCGAGGTATTGAGTGTCGCACGTGATGAGTCGGGTTTCGTGCTGACGTTGAACGGCGAGACGGTCGTTACGCAAAAGCTGGTGATCGCCAGCGGCGGCCTGTCGATGCCGGGCCTTGGCGCATCGCCGTTTGGCTATAAAATCGCCGAACAGTTTGGTCTCAAGGTGTTGCCTACTCGCGCCGGGCTGGTGCCCTTTACGCTACATAAGCCGCTGTTAGAACAGCTCCAGACGCTGTCTGGCGTATCTGTTCCCTGCGTGATTACCGCCCGCAATGGCACGGTATTTCGGGAAAACCTGCTTTTTACCCATCGTGGGCTGTCCGGACCCGCCGTTTTACAGATTTCGAGCTACTGGCAACCGGGCGAATTGGTGAGCATTAATTTATTGCCGGACCTCTCGCTGGATGACGTTCTCAATGAACAGCGTAACGCGCACCCGAACCAGAGTCTGAAGAACACGCTGGCGATGCATCTGCCGAAACGGTTGGTAGAGTGTTTACAACAGTTGGGGCAGATCCCGGATGTATCGCTCAGGCAGTTGAACGTCCGTGACCAGCAGGCGCTGGTTGACATGCTTACTGCCTGGCAAGTGCAGCCCAATGGCACCGAAGGCTATCGGACAGCGGAAGTGACGCTGGGCGGCGTGGATACAAACGAACTGTCATCGCGGACCATGGAAGCGCGCCGCGTGCCGGGTCTCTATTTTATCGGCGAAGTGATGGACGTCACCGGCTGGTTGGGCGGCTATAACTTCCAGTGGGCCTGGTCGAGCGCCTGGGCCTGCGCGCAGGATTTGGCAGCAAAATGATAAGTACCATTACAAACAATAAGCGAATAGACATCCCGGACAGAGGTGTTAGTATCGATTTATAGCAGTTATGAGTATGCGTGTTTCATTTACGGCCAGGAACGCTGATGATGACAACATTACTCCCTCTTTTTCGGGTACCTACATCATTCACTCCCTTTGACGGCGAGCGCTTCATCGGCGACTATTCGTCGTTTGGCCCCTTTTTCTTTTTCATTCATATCCCGGATGAAAACCTCCGCTGAACGCGCGTCTGGCGGACTTTGTGACACGCATTGTTGGACAACAGGGATTACGGCGGGTCGATTATGGACAAAATGAAGCGCCATCTGGTGTGGTGGATTGCAGGCATCCTGGTGGTTATTGCCGGCGTCGTAGGGTGGATGCTACGTCCTGCGGGCGTGCCGGAAGGGTTTGCCGCCAGCAACGGCAGAATAGAAGCGACGGAAGTCGATATCGCCACCAAAATCGCTGGTCGTATCGAGACGATACGGGTGAATGAAGGGCAGTTCGTTCGTCAGGGCGAGGTACTGGCGAAAATGGACACTCGCGTATTGCAGGAGCAGCGGCTGGAGGCGATAGCGCAGATTAAAGAGGCCGAGAGCGCGGTTGCCGCCGCCCGCGCCTTGCTGGAGCAACGCCAGAGTGAAATGCGCGCCGCGCAGGCGGTCGTCAAACAGCGGGAAGCTGAGCTGGATTCTGTCTCTAAACGTCACGTGCGTTCCCGTTCGCTGTCGCAGCGTGGCGCGGTATCTGTACAACAGTTAGATGACGATCGCGCGGCGGCGGAAAGCGCGCGCGCCGCCCTGGAGTCCGCCAAAGCGCAGGTATCGGCGGCAAAAGCGGCGATTGAGGCGGCGCACACCAATATTATCCAGGCGCAAACACGCGTGGAGGCGGCGCAGGCGACCGAGCGGCGTATTGTCGCCGACATTGACGACAGCGAATTAAAAGCGCCGCGCGACGGGCGCGTGCAGTACCGCGTTGCTGAGCCGGGCGAAGTGTTATCGGCTGGCGGCCGGGTGTTGAACATGGTCGATCTCAGCGATGTTTATATGACATTTTTCCTGCCGACCGAACAGGCGGGGTTGTTGAAGATCGGCGGCGAAGCGCGTCTGGTGCTTGATGCCGCGCCCGATCTCCGTATACCGGCAACGATCAGTTTTGTCGCCAGCGTGGCGCAGTTCACCCCCAAAACCGTGGAAACCCACGATGAACGGTTGAAGCTGATGTTCCGGGTGAAGGCGCGTATTCCGCCAGAGCTGTTGCGACAGCACCTGGAATATGTCAAAACCGGTTTGCCGGGAATGGCCTGGGTTCGTCTGGACGAGCGCGTGCCCTGGCCTGACTCTCTAAGCGTGAGGTTGTCGCAATGACGTCGCTGACGCTGGTGCCTGTTCCTCCCGTGGCGCAGCTTGAGGGGGTGAGCCAGCATTACGGAAAAACGGTCGCGCTGAACAATATCACGCTGGACATTCCCGCCCGTCGTATGGTCGGGCTGATTGGTCCGGACGGGGTGGGTAAGTCGAGTCTACTGTCGCTGATTTCTGGCGCGCGGGTGATTGAACAAGGGAACGTTATCGTCCTGGGCGGTGATATGCGCAATGCGAAACATCGCCGCGACGTCTGTCCGCGCATCGCCTGGATGCCGCAGGGACTGGGGAAAAACCTTTATCACACGCTATCGGTCTATGAGAACGTCGATTTTTTCGCCCGTCTCTTTGGCCATGACAAAGCTGAACGCGAAGCGCGTATTACCGAGCTGCTGAACAGTACCGGCCTGGCGCCGTTTCGTGACCGTCCTGCCGGGAAGCTGTCCGGTGGGATGAAACAAAAGCTGGGGCTGTGCTGTGCGCTGATTCATGACCCGGAATTACTGATTCTTGATGAGCCTACCACCGGCGTGGACCCGCTTTCCCGCGCCCAGTTCTGGGACTTAATCGACAGTATCCGCCAACGGCAGACCAATATGAGCGTGTTGGTCGCAACGGCCTATATGGAAGAGGCGGAGCGTTTTGACTGGCTGGTGGCGATGAATGCGGGCGAGATACTGGCAACTGGCAGCGCGCAGCAACTGCGGGAAAAAACCCATAGCGCGACGCTGGAACAGGCGTTTATCGCCCTGTTGCCAGAAGCGCAGCGCCAGGCGCATAAGCCGGTGGTAATTCCGCCTTACCGCGCTGAGCAACAAGAGATTGCGATTGAAGCGCGGGATCTGACCATGCGTTTCGGTCATTTCGTCGCGGTTGACCATGTTAATTTCCGCATTCCGCGCGGCGAGATTTTTGGCTTCCTCGGTTCGAACGGTTGCGGCAAATCTACCACCATGAAAATGCTGACCGGTCTGCTTCCCGCCAGCGAAGGCCAGGCCTGGCTATTTGGTCAGCCGGTGGACCCGAATGACATCGACACCCGTCGCCGGGTCGGATATATGTCGCAGGCTTTTTCGCTCTATAACGAACTCACCGTGCGGCAGAATCTGGAACTTCATGCCCGCCTGTTTCATATTCCGCCAGCGGAGATCCCGGCGCGCGTCGCGCAGATGAGCGAACGCTTTATGCTAACGGAGGTGGAAGATACGCTCCCCGCGTCGTTGCCGCTCGGTATCCGCCAGCGTTTATCGCTGGCGGTAGCGGTGATCCATCGCCCGGAAATGCTGATTCTTGATGAGCCAACGTCCGGCGTTGATCCGGTCGCCAGGGATATGTTCTGGCAGCTTATGGTCGATCTTTCGCGTCAGGATAAGGTGACGATTTTTATCTCGACCCATTTTATGAACGAAGCGGAACGTTGCGACCGAATGTCATTGATGCACGCCGGTAAAGTGCTCGCCAGCGGGACGCCGCAAGAACTGGTGCAACAGCGAGGCGCGGCCAATCTGGAAGCGGCGTTTATTTCCTGGCTACAGGAAGCCGCGGGAGCGACACCTGAAACCACAATACCGCCATCCCAGATGCCCGCCGCGTCAGATAAACCGTCGCGGCAGGGATTGAGCTTCCGGCGTTTGTTCAGCTACAGTCGCCGCGAAGCGCTGGAGCTACGCCGTGATCCGGTACGCTCGACGCTGGCGCTGCTGGGAACGGTAATTCTGATGCTGATTATGGGCTATGGCATCAGTATGGACGTGGAAAACCTGCGTTTTGCCGTACTCGATCGCGATCAAACCGTCAGTAGCCAGGCGTGGTCGCTCAATCTGGCAGGGTCCCGCTACTTTATCGAACAGCCGCCGCTCGCCAGCTATGACGAGCTTGACCGGCGGATGCGTGCGGGAGAGCTGGCGGTTGCCATTGAGATCCCGCCTAATTTTGGCCGCGATATTGCTCGCGGTACGCCAGCGCAGATTGGCGTCTGGGTGGATGGCGCCATGCCCAGCCGCGCCGAGACGGTGAAGGGGTATGTTCAGGCGATGCACCAAAGCTGGCTGCAGGAGGCGGCGAGTCGTCAGCCGAACCCGGTTAAACAGGCCGGGCTGCTCAACATTGAAACGCGCTATCGCTATAATCCGGATGTGAAAAGTCTGCCCGCTATCGTTCCGGCGGTCATTCCGCTGCTGCTCATGATGATCCCGTCAATGCTTAGCGCCCTGAGCGTGGTGCGGGAGAAAGAGCTGGGGTCGATGATTAATCTGTACGTAACGCCGACGACGCGCAGCGAATTTTTGCTGGGTAAACAACTGCCGTATATCGCGCTGGGTATGCTGAACTTCTTGTTACTGTGCGCGCTGTCGGTCTTTGTATTCGGCGTGCCGCTGAAAGGCAGCTTTCTCACGCTTACCCTGGCGGCGCTGCTTTACGTCATCATCGCCACCGGTCTGGGGCTGCTGATCTCCACTTTTATGAAGAGCCAAATTGCCGCTATTTTTGGGACGTCGATTATTACCCTCATTCCGGCAACACAATTTTCCGGCATGATCGATCCGGTAGCCTCGCTGGAGGGGCCGGGAAGATGGATCGGCGAGATCTACCCGACCAGCCATTTTCTGACGATCGCGCGTGGGACGTTTTCCAAAGCACTGGATCTGTCCGATCTTTGGCCCTTATTTATGCCGCTACTGATTGCTGTCCCGGTGGTAATGGGTCTGAGCATTCTGCTGCTGAAAAAACAGGAGGGGTAATGCGCGGATTACGTAATATTTATAACCTCGGCGTCAAAGAACTGCGCAGTCTGCTGGGCGACAAAGCGATGCTGGCGCTGATCGTCTTCGCCTTTACGATTTCGGTTTACTCCTCCGCTACCGTCCTGCCCGGTTCGTTGCATCTTGCCCCTATCGCCATCGCCGATATGGATCAGTCGCAGTTGTCGAACCGTATTGTGAATAGTTTTTACCGCCCGTGGTTTCTGCCGCCGGAGATGATTACGGCAACGGAAATGGATGCCGGACTGGATGCCGGACGCTATACCTTCGCGGTTAATATTCCGCCGAATTTCCAGCGTGATGTGCTGGCCGGACGTCAGCCTGATATTCAGGTTAACGTCGATGCGACGCGCATGAGCCAGGCGTTTACCGGCAACAGTTATATCCAGAATATTATTAGCGGCGAGGTCAACAGCTTTGTGGCGCGCTATCGGGATAATAGCGTCCAGCCTGTGTCGCTGGAGATTCGGATGCGCTTTAACCCGAATCTGGACCCGGCGTGGTTTGGCGGCGTGATGGCGATTATCAACAACATTACCATGCTGGCGATAGTGCTGACCGGATCGGCGCTGATCCGCGAGCGAGAACACGGCACGGTTGAGCATCTGTTGGTGATGCCGGTTACGCCCTTTGAGATCATGATGGCGAAGGTATGGTCAATGGGGTTGGTCGTGCTGGTGGTTTCCGGTTTGTCTTTGATGCTGATGGTGAAAGGCGTACTTGGCGTACCGATTGAAGGATCGATCCCATTGTTTATGTTGGGCGTGGCGCTGAGCCTGTTCGCCACCACTTCAATAGGGATTTTTATGGGCACTGTCGCCCGTTCGATGCCGCAACTAGGGCTATTAATGATTCTGGTGCTGTTGCCGCTACAAATGCTTTCCGGCGGCTCCACGCCGCGCGAAAGTATGCCGCAGGCGGTGCAGGATATTATGCTGACCATGCCAACGACACATTTTGTCAGCCTTGCCCAGGCCATTCTTTATCGCGGCGCAGGTTTGAGTATCGTCTGGCCGCAGTTCCTGACCCTGCTGGCGATAGGCGGCGTGTTCTTCCTGATAGCGCTATTACGCTTTAGAAAAACGATTGGCACGATGGCATAACTCTCTTATCCGGCCTACAGACGTGCGGACGTAGGCCGGGCAAGCGAAGCGCTCCCGGCAAGGCGCTGAGGCGTTAGTCTTCTTTCGGCAAACACTGTAAGTGGCCGTGGCGCACGCCGCGCTGGGAGATAACATCATCGGCAAAATGCTGTACGTCGCCCATATCGCCTTTCAGAACGGCGATCTCCAGACAGTCATCGTGGTTGATATGGACGTGCAGCGTGGCGACGGATAAATCATGATGATGATGCTGGGTGGAGACGATGCGGCTGGCTAAATCCCGTTTCTCATGTTCATAAACATACGAAAGTACCGCGAAACCCTGCGTACCGTGTTCCTGGGTGACCTCCTGCGCCAGAGCGCCGCGCAGAATATCGCGGATCGCTTCGGAGCGGTTATTATAGCCGCGTCGCTGGCTCAGGCTGTCCAGCGTTTCCAGTAAATCGTCATCGAGGGTGATGGTGACACGTTGCATCTGACTTAAACCTTTTGGTATGGCGCGTCGGCGCATGGAAAGCTCCGCATTTTGTAACACACGTCCGGCGCCAGAGGGAAAAATTAATGTGTCATTGCGCTTTCGTTATCGTCTGCGAAGTCAGCGTAAAAGGCGTGGGGGTGCAGACTGCCAGGCTGAGCGTATCGAGCTGACACTGGCTGACCGACAACGCAGAGGGCAATGTGCTGTCCACGCTGACGATTTGCCAGGCGCTGCCGCCGCGTTGTTTCACGATGGCTTCTTTACGCGTCCAGATACGCCAGAATGCCGCCAGTTGTCGCTCCGGACGTTCCGCTTCCATTTCAGCATGTTCGCCGAGACTGAATACCGCATTTGCCAGCGAACGCCAGTTATCGCGCGGACGAATCACTTCAATATCGCAGCCGACTTCACCTTCATCGCTAAGCAACAGAGCAATAGTGTCGCCGCTATGGCTGAGGTTAAACCACAGCGGCGTTCCGGCGGAAAAAGCTGGTTTGCCCTGTTCGCCATACACCATCTCCGGTAGCGGCGAGAGCGCACGGGAAAGCAGCACGCGCCCGGCCAGCCAGCTTGCCCGGCGAACGCCCTGCGGCGCCTGGGCGATTAACGCGTCGGGCAATTGACCTGCGCTTAATGTGGACACTTTTCCCAGAACGATCTGGTACATATCAGGACCAACGTTGCATATAAAGAGGAGGTGATTGTAGCATCTGTCGCCTCATCCCGGTAAACGGCTTTTCGGTCGGCCTGGCCCCAGTAAGATTGCCAGTTTGCTGCCGCCTTTAGTGGTTTCCATCCAGATTTTGCAAACGCTGGTCAAGGGAACGGACAATAGCATCCCTACCGGGCCTAATAGCCATCCCCAGACCAGTAACGAGAGAAATACCACCAGCGTGGACATTCCCAGACGATGACCCATCATGCGTGGCTCCATAATGTTGCCAATCACCATATGGACCACCAAAAAGAGCGCGCCGACCAGTACGCATTCGTAAAAACCGTTAAATAACAGCGCCTGAATCATGGGCGGAACGGCGGAAATCACCGAGCCGATATTAGGAACGTAATTGAGCAAAAAGGCCAGTACGCCCCACATTAGCGCAAACTGAATATCCATTAACGCCAGCCCCAGCCAGATAATCGCGCCCGTCCACAGACTGAGCAGCGTTTTCAGCGCCAGATAATGCGAGACGCCTTTCAGGGCGCGATGCAGGCCGGCAATATGGATTTGTGGATTGTTAAGCGCAAAACGTAATTTATAAGGCACATGGCGTACCTCAAACAGCATAAAAACCACGGTCATCACCAGCAGCACAATGCTTGCCATCGCGCCCGATACACCGGTCATTAATGTCGTGGTGAAGAGCATAATTTTATCGGAATCCATCCCGCGGAGCATACGTTCCGGCGACATATGTAAATTCAGAAAGGGCATTAACTCCTGAAGGTGTAAGACCTTACGCGTCAGTTCCTTACTGTATTTAGGCAGCATGGCGATAAATTCATTAAGCGATGCGGCAAGCACGCCCACCAGCGCGGTAAGCACAATCAGCATGACGACCACCACGATAGTAATCGCCAGCGGTCGCTTCACGCCCCGGCGAATAAACCAGGTCACTAAAGGATTAAGAACGATGGCGAAAAAGAGCGCCAGCAAGAGTTGTACAATAATATCCGCCGCGGCATGAATCCCGGCGAGAATGATGACCAGGGAGGCCAGTTTCAGCAGAATATGCATACCCGTTTTGTCGGGCTGAGCGGTTACCATGAAGTTTTCCTTGTTGTGTTTTTTCTAAGTGTAGCGGCTGACCTGATACCGATAATCTGAATCTCACTACTGATTTTCACCGCGCGCCATGATAGAAATGAAAACATGATGTAAAAATGCGGTGATACTCATGCCCGAACCCGTCGCTGAACCGGCGCTAAATGGATTGCGCCTCAATCTGCGTATCGTCTCCATTGTGATGTTTAACTTTGCCAGCTACCTGACTATCGGCCTGCCACTCGCCGTCTTGCCCGGCTATGTGCATGATGCGATGGGATTCAGCGCGTTCTGGGCGGGGCTTATTATCAGCCTGCAATACTTCGCCACTCTGTTAAGCCGTCCCCATGCCGGGCGGTATGCGGATGTATTAGGGCCGAAAAAAATCGTTGTCTTTGGCTTGTTCGGTTGTTTTTTAAGCGGACTCGGCTACCTGCTGGCGGATATCGCCGACAACTGGCCCATGATCAGTTTGTTGCTACTGGGGCTTGGTCGCGTGATTTTGGGGATTGGACAAAGTTTTGCCGGCACCGGTTCGACACTGTGGGGCGTCGGCGTCGTTGGGTCGTTGCATATTGGTCGGGTCATCTCCTGGAACGGTATCGTCACCTACGGCGCAATGGCGATGGGCGCGCCGCTGGGCGTGCTGTGTTATGCCTGGGGCGGGTTACAGGGACTGGCGCTAACGGTGATGGGCGTAGCTCTGTTGGCGGTACTGTTAGCGCTTCCACGTCCGTCGGTGAAGGCGAACAAAGGCAAACCGCTGCCGTTTCGCGCGGTGCTGGGGCGTGTCTGGCTGTATGGTATGGCGTTGTCCCTGGCATCGGCAGGGTTTGGCGTTATCGCGACGTTTATTACCTTATTTTATGATGCTAAAGACTGGGATGGCGCCGCCTTTGCGCTCACGTTATTTAGCATCGCGTTTGTCGGTACGCGTTTGCTGTTCCCTAACGGCATCAATCGCTTGGGCGGGTTGAATGTTGCGATGATCTGCTTTGGCGTGGAGATTATTGGTCTGTTACTGGTTGGGACGGCAGCCATGCCGTGGATGGCGAAAATCGGCGTTTTGCTCACCGGTATGGGGTTTTCTCTGGTCTTTCCGGCGCTGGGCGTGGTGGCCGTCAAAGCGGTGCCGCCGCAGAACCAGGGCGCGGCGCTGGCGACTTACACCGTATTTATGGATCTATCTTTGGGGATTACCGGGCCGCTGGCGGGGCTGGTGATGGCCTGGGCGGGCGTGCCGGTGATCTATCTGGTGGCGGCCGGGCTGGTAGCGATGGCGCTATTGCTTACCTGGCGCTTAAAAAAACGGCCTCCGTCTGCACTGCCGGAGGCCGCATCATCGTCGTAAAGGTTACTGAATAACCAACGTATTGATGATGTTTTCAGCCGTGGTTTGCGCTTTTTGCTGATTGTCCGCAGGCAGTGTGACCTGAATCGTCAGCAATTGGTTATCCACTTTGCCCAGCACGATGGAAGAATACGCCGTCTGTCCCTTCGCGGAGATAATACTGTCCAGTTGTTGCAACGTATGGCCTTTGAGCTCAATAGACTTATTGGTGACTACCTGAAGCTGAGGGTCGCGGCTACGCTGTTGCTCGAGCAGGCGGTTCGCCAGCACCGACAGCGGTTCATCGGTATTATCGCCGACGATGACAATCACCGCTTTCTGGCCCGTTGGGTCAGAATAAACGTGCATATTATTGGCCTGGGTGCCCAGCTTACCGCTCTGATCGGTCATATCCGCCGGCAGTGAGAAACTGAGTTTGCCATCCATCAGGCTGACGGGCTGCCCGGAGGCCTGACTTTCTGCGGCGGCACCTTCTGCCGGTGCTTTTGTATCGTTGTTATCACAGGCCGCAAGCCCCATAACCAGCAGGCCAATACCGGCATATTTAACCAAATTGCGCATTGACTTCTTCCTTTCGATAAACAGCCATAACGGCTCATTCGCTCATCTTATCACAACTCAGAAAACGAACCTTTAACTTGCCAGTAATGGGGAAATTTCAGATTTATCTGCCAGCCTTTTCAGCAACATATTCAGTAAAACGCCGTACATCGGCAGGAAGAAAATAATGCTGATGAGCACCTTGAAGCAATAGTCCACCAGCGCAATTTCCATCCAGTGCTCGGCCATAAAGGCATCGGGGCTTCGCCAGAACGCAATAAAGAAAAAGGCAAGAGTATCGCTGATATTGCCAAACAGCGTTGAGGCGGTCGGCGCCAGCCACCAGCGGCGATTTTGGCGCAGACGGTTAAACACATGGACATCAAGGATCTGTCCCAGCGCGTAGGCCATAAAGCTGGCGGCGGCGATACGGGCGACAAACAGATTAAAGTTCGCCAACGCAGCGAAACCTTGCCAGACGCCCATATAGAACAGCGATGACACCACATACGACACCAGCAGCGCGGGGAGCATGACGGCGAAGATAATGCGGCGCGCCAGCGGTGCGCCAAAAATACGCACGGTAAGATCGGTGGCGAGAAAAATAAAAGGAAAACTAAACGCGCCCCAGGTGGTGTGGAAACCAAAAATAGTGATGGGGAGCTGCACCAGATAGTTACTGGAAATGATTACCAGTAAATGGAATAGCGATAGCCAGAACAACGCTTTTATGCGCTGTGATTGTGTAAACGGAGTCATATTGTGACCTTTTTGTTGGATGGGGTGAGGGAACCCAATAAAGAACCGCCGCATAATACTGTTTTGCGCTGGCATTGCAATGGCTAATTTTCACGCAATCGTTAACCTGCCTGGCTTACTGACGAAGATGGGCGTAAAATATCGCCGTTTTTTTACGATTGAGACAAAGATGAGCGATCTGTTTTCCTCCCCTGACCATACGCTTGACGCCCTGGGGCTGCGTTGTCCTGAACCGGTAATGATGGTGCGCAAAACGGTGCGCAACATGCAAACTGGCGAAACATTGCTGATTATCGCCGACGATCCGGCGACGACGCGTGATATTCCTGGGTTCTGTACCTTTATGGAACACGATCTGCTGGCGCAAGAGACGGAGGGTTTGCCGTACCGCTATTTACTGCGTAAAGCGCATTAACCGTACGGCAGATAGCATGCTGATTAGAAGCTTTCCCAGCTCGCCTGTTCTGCGGCGGGTTGTGGCGTTAAGCCTTTGCTTAACGGCGTCGGCGGCGCCTCCCGACGAGGCTGTTTCTGGATGCGGAACACGGCGACCGCCTGACGAAGTTCGTTAGCCTGATCTTCCAGCGCCGCCGCCGCCGCTGCGGACTCCTCTACCAGTGAGGCGTTTTGCTGCGTCACGCTGTCCATTTCCGATACCGCCTGCGCCACCTGCTCAATGCCTTTGCTTTGCTCATCGGAGGCAGAGGCGATTTCGCCCATAATATCGGTCACGCGGGTCACGGCGGTGACGATCTCTTTCATGGTTTCTCCAGCTTCGCGTACCTGCGTAGAGCCGGTATCAATGCGCGACACGGAGTTTTCAATCAACACTTTGATCTCTTTGGCGGCCTGCGCGCTACGGCTGGCCAGCGTGCGTACCTCTCCGGCCACGACCGCGAATCCTCGCCCCTGTTCGCCGGCGCGGGCTGCTTCTACCGCGGCGTTTAACGCCAGGATATTGGTCTGGAAGGCGATACCGTCAATCACGCTGGTGATGTCCACGATTTTTTCCGAACTTTCGGCGATATCATTCATGGTGTGCACTACGTTATCCACCACGCGTCCTCCTTTACGCGCGGTTTCTGATGCTGTTTTCGCCAGACCGGTCGCCTGTCGTGCGTTATCGGAGTTTTGTCGTACCGTGGCGGTTAACTGTTCCATGCTGGCGGCGGTCTCCTCCAGCGCCGAGGCCTGCTGTTCGGTTCGGGAAGAGAGGTCGCTGCTGCCTGCGGAAATTTCGCCTGCGCCAGTATAGATAGAGTCCGCGTTATCGCGCACCGCGCTGACGGTACGGATTAACGACTGCTGCATCGTTTTGAGACCGGCGGCCAGTTGGCCCATTTCACTGCGTCCTTCGGCCTCTATCTCATGGGTGAGATCGCCGTCGGCGATAGTTTGAATGTGCGCCATAATCCGTTGCAGCGGGCGTAGTAGAACGCGTTGAAGCCCCTGCCAGATAAACGCCAGCACGACGAGCACGATAAGTAGAATTATCCCCAGCGTCCATTGCATCTGGGTAAAGCTGCTCTGATTCTGATCGCTGGCTAATTTTATTAATTGCGCATTTTGAGAGAGCCACTGGTTATATACCTGCTCCATGTCATCCTGCGCTTTTTGCGCGTCGAGGTTGCCATAGGCGGCGTAATTATCGGCTTTAAGATAGTGGATAGACTGCTGCAAAACGTCATACATCTGCTTGAAGCTGGCTTCGGCCTGGGCATCCAACGCCGGATCTTTTCCCGCGATCGCTTCGGAGTTCACGTAGTTGTTGAAATGCTTTTCCGCTTCGTTGAGCGACGCGCCAGCGTTGGTTAACAGCGTGTTCATGGCGTCCAGCGAGGCGGGATCGCGCTGATTTTTTAACATGCGTATCGCCACGCGGTTAATGGTAACGCGGGTTTCAATCAATGTCTGAAAACTGCCGCCCAGTTCCTGTTGTTGGTAACTCAGTGCGCTCGCATTCTGGAAATTCAGCCGATCGCTGCTGACGGCGGAATAAAACAGTATTCCTGTCACCAGCAATAAGGCGCTAAATATGCCCAGCGTCGCGATAACGCCGGTGATGACTTTGATATTTTTCATAGTGCCTAACATTCCTTATTTTGTAGACGGTATGATCAATATCGGTTGGATAAAAATTAACCTTACATCAACTCACGCTATTTCTGATTAATGGTTTGATAAGTAATAGAAAATAAATAATTTTCGCGTGAATAATATGTACAAAGAAAGGAATATCGCGGGATAACCCGGCGACACGACGCCGCCGGGCGGGAGAAGATTAGTTTTTACGCAGCAAACGTAGCGCGTTGGCGGTCACCAATACCGTGGCTCCCGTATCCGCCAGGATTGCCAGCCATAGCCCGGTAAAACCCAGTAGCGTCGTCACCAGAAAAATGGCTTTCAGCCCCAGCGCAATGGTGATGTTCTGCCGGATATTCGCGTGGGTAGCGCGCGCCAGCGTAATCATCTGCGCTAACCCGCGCAGACGGTTATGAGTAAGGGCAGCGTCAGCCGTTTCCAGCGCGACGTCAGTACCGCTGCCCATCGCAATTCCGATACTGGCGGCTTTCATCGCGGGCGCATCATTAATGCCGTCGCCCACCATGGCCAGCGGCGCTTGTTGGTTAAGGGCGGTGACTGCCCGCACCTTGTCTTCCGGCAGTAGCCCGGCTTTAAACGCCAGATCCAGCTCGCCGGCAATCGCTGCCGCCGCCCGTGGGTTATCGCCGGTCAGAATCACGCCGTTAACGCCTAACTGATGCAGATCGCGGATGGCGTCGCGCGCATCGTCACGCAACGTATCCTGGAGGGCGAGGACGCCAACAACGGTCTCGTTACGTAGCACCAGAACCACCGTCTGCCCGGCGTTTTCCAGTTCGCTAATTTGCCCGGCAAACGCTGCCGCAGGCTGTTTTCCCGCCGCGCAAATCAGAATACGTTCGCCGTTAACCTGCGCTTCAATTCCGGTGCCGGCCAGCGTTCGCTGCGATTCCGCCGTCGGGATCGCCAGATCGCGTGTCTGCGCTTCGCGGACAATAGCCTGCGCCAGCGGGTGCGTAGCGCCTTGTTCTACGGCTGCCGCCAGCGCCAACAGTTCAGCCTCGCTGATACCGCTTGCCGGATGAATCGCCGTCACCCGTGGTTTACCGATGGTCAACGTACCGGTTTTATCAAAGGCGACCTGCGTGATACGGCCCAGTTGCTCCAGCGCTGCGCCGCCTTTAATCAATGCGCCGCGCCGTGCCGCCGCCGCCAGCCCGGAGGTAATGGCCGCGGGCGTGGAGATCACCAGCGCGCACGGGCAACCGATTAATAGCAGCGTCAGCCCTTTATAAATCCACTCCTGCCAGCCGCCATCGAACATCAGCGGCGGAATAAGCGTCACCAGCAGCGCGATGACCATAATGACTGGCGTATAGATGCGGCTGAAACGGTCAATAAACCGCTCAATGGGCGCACGGCGCTCTTCCGCCTCTTCAATCAGCGTCAGGATACGGTCAATCGCGCTGGCGCCAGGTTCAGATAACACCTCCAGGGTGACGAGACGGTCAACGCTGGTCGCGCCTGCCGGGACTTTGTCGCCCGTTGCGCGCTCCACTGGGATAGACTCGCCGGTGAGCGCGCTTTCATCAAAGCTGGCGAAACCGGAAACCAGTTTACCGTCGGCGGGTAAACGCCCCCCGGCGGCGACTTCGATAATATCGCCCGGTCGCAGGGTATTAATAGCGACCTCTTCCCGTACGCCGTCGCGCAGACGGGTCGCCGTTTCCGGTTTAAGCGCCATTAACGCGCTGACGCCTTTACGGGCGCGGCTGGCGGCCCATCCTTCCAGGCGCTCGCCGATGAGGAACAGCAGCAATACCATTGCCGCCTCCGCCGTCGCGCCAATAAACAGCGCGCCAATGGCGGCGACGCTCATTAGCGTTTCAATAGCGAACCAACTGCCGCTTTTCATCAGCCGCAGTGCCTGACGGGCAATAGGATACAGACCGACCAGGGTGGTGACGATAAAGGCCAGTTGGCCGAACGGGTGGTTAAATTGCTCCAGCCCCCAGCTTATCGCCATCATAATGATCAGCGTAATAAGCGGCAGGTTCTCTTTAAGACGAGATTCAGGCGTGGCGTCGCGCGAATCTTCGCTACGCAAGGTATAACCCGCCTTCTGTACGGCGCGTTCAATTTGCGCGCGGAGGTCGGTGTCGGCATCGACCACTAACTTTTCGGTGGCGAACAGCACTTGCGCCTGGTTGACGCCGCGAATTTGGCGTACCGCATTCTCCACTTTTCGGGCACAGGCGGCGCAGTCCATGCCGGAGATTTTCCAGGTATAGCGCGTGCCTGCCACGGCAGTAGAAACAGGCGCGCTGGACGCGCAATGTTCTTCGCAGCAGCAGCTATCGGCCTTCTGTATTGCCGGGGCTAATCTGAAGGAGGTAAAGGGCGGGACTTTTTTGCCATCGGTATCAGGGGTCGACATAACGTCCTCCAGTTGATGATAATTTTCTCATTAACCGGAGGATACACTCTGGAGTCGACTCCAGAGTCAAGCGCTATTATTTACAGGTACAGCGAGCGAACAATCAGGAAGTGTCCGGCAAAGTAGCAGGCGGCGGCAATCGCGTTATCCGCCCGGAAACGGCGGCGGTAATGGCTACCCAGCCAGACGATATTGCCGATGAACAGCAGCGTCGCGCCGGTAAAGGCCGAAAGGGCTGGCGCCGTTGGACGGAAGAACCACAGTTCGCCCGCCAGCCAGACCATGACCAGCGTCATGGCGATAAAAGTACACACCGGCCAGCGTAGCTCCTCCAGTCGCGTCCAGATAACGGCGATAAGCAACGCGCCGACTATCAGTAACGCCAGCGGCAGCGGCCAGAAGAACGACAACGTCATTTGGCTGGCAAAGTAAATGGTGTAGAGCAGATGCGATAAGAAAAATGCCCCGACGGCGTACAGCAGGCGTTGACGCGGTAAGAGCGTTAACGCATCGCCGACCAGCGAGGCGCACAGCCCGGCCAACACAAGATAACTGATGGCGTCAAACATCGGCGCTTGCCAGGCCAGTAACAGCAACAGTAATAACGTGACGGGCTTAAAAACCCAGCGTTGCCAGGCTGGCCCGCGATAGGAGGCGTCCACATACAGCCATGCGGACAGGCAGACAGCGATAAACGACCAAAGCATCTTAATTCCTTGAATTCGTTATTTTTTCGCAAACGGTATGCTTGCGGCTCTATTATTCAGTGTAGAGGCCGTGACGGTCAGATGACAACACTATAACGGGCAGGGTATGCTTATTTCCGCATTTTCTGACAGGTTAACAGTATGAGTAAGCCACCGCTTTTCTTCATTATAATCATTGCATTAATCGTAGTTGCCGCGTCGTTCCGCTTCGTTCAGCAACGGCGGGAAAAAGCCGCTAATGAGGCGGCGCCGTTACAGCAAAAGCTGGTCGTGGTCAGCAATAAACGGGAGAAGCCGGTTAATGACCGACGCTCTCGCCAGCAGGAAGTGAGCCCGGCGGGAACCAGTATGCGCTATGAGGCAAGTTTTAAGCCGCTCAATGGCGGTCTGGAAAAAACGTTCCGTTTACAAGCGCAGCAGTACCACGCTTTGACGGTGGGCGATCAAGGTACGCTGAGCTATAAGGGAACGCGGTTCGTCGGGTTTGTTAGCCGTACCCCGGATAACGAATAAACCGTCATCCGGCAGCAAACGTTATTTTTTGTTCTTAAACTTCTTCTGCCAGACCAGCAGCTCAAACACGCCGAACAGGAAAATGCGGATTTTCTCTCCCGTCGTCATCTGCGGACCCTCTTTCGGTATCGTTGATTTCAGCAACGCCAACTGCATACCGTGCATCAGCGCCATGAACACCAACGCCACGTTGACGAAGATATTGAGCGGGCGCGGGAAGGGTTGCACCAGATTAAGAATCAAAAATGCCCACACGAAGAGCATTAATAAGCGGCCCAGATTAATCAACATCATTTTCTCCTTGCGCGTCGCGCTGATACAGACGATAAGCGACCTGTCCGGCCACCTTTTCTCGATACAATGCCCAGTTCGCCGGAACGGGCGGCAGACCGTTTTCCACCTCGCTTTCTACGTAGATTAGCGCGTCGTCGGCCAGCCATCCCTGGGTTTCCAGCAATTGTAACGTCTCTTCCAGCAGCCCTTTACGAAACGGCGGGTCGACAAAGACGACGTGATGCGGCGTTCCCGGCTGGCTGAGGAAGGCCAGAGTATTGGTATTGACGACGCGAGCATTGTTGGCTTTCAGCGTCGCCAGATTTTTTTGCAACTGCTGCGATACGGCGCGATCCATTTCCAGTAACGTTGCCTGGGCCGCATAACGCGATAGCGCCTCCAGGCCCAGAGCGCCGCTGCCGGCAAAGCAATCCAGACAATGGGCGTCTACCATTACCGGAGCCAGCCAGTTAAATAACGTTTCGCGCACGCGATCGGTGGTGGGACGCAGACCCGGGCTGTCCGGAACCGGTAATTTACGGCCACGCCATTGCCCGCCAATAATGCGGATTTGGCCGCTGCCAGAGTGAGTCGGTTTTTTCATTTCTCTTGCTCGAACCGCCTGTTGCAAGTTATTCCAGGCGGTGATGTGAATTAAGTTAAGTGATAGACTATTTCATCATTTTTTTAGCTTCCATGTATATAGCGCCGCGAGGGGTGTAGTCGCAGATGGCAAAACAGAAAAAACGTGGCTTCTTTTCCTGGTTGGGCTTCGGTGGTAAAGAGCAGAAGCAGGAACAGACCGAAGAACAGCAGATTGTTGAGGAACAACGACCGGTTGAGCCCCCTGTTGAAACGGCGGCAGACATAGACGCGCAAACGCCCGCGCACAGCAAAGCAGAAACCGAAGCCTTTGCGGAAGAGGTGGTGGACGTTACTGAGAAAGTTCAGGAGAGCGAAAAACCGCAGCCGGTAGAGCCGGAGCCCGCGACGGCTGTTGAGACGGCAGCGCCGCAGATCGCGGTGGAACGCGAAGAATTGCCGCTGCCGGAAGAGGTCAAAGACGAGGCTATCTCGCCGGAAGAGTGGCAGGCCGAAGCGGAAACCGTAGAGGTCATTGCCGCGGTAGAAGAAGAGGGCGAAAACGCGGCGAAATTCACCGACGAAGAGCTGGAAGCGCAGGCGCTGGCCGCTCAGGCGGCGGAAGAGGCGGTGATGGTTGTTCCGCCAGCGGAAGAAGACGCGCCGGTGGAAGCGATCGTTCAGGAGCAGGAAAAACCGACTAAAGAAGGTTTCTTTGCCCGCCTGAAACGCAGCCTGCTGAAAACCAAAGAAAATCTCGGTTCCGGATTTATCAGTCTGTTCCGCGGCAAGAAAATCGACGATGATTTGTTCGAGGAGCTGGAAGAGCAGTTGCTCATCGCTGATGTCGGGGTGGAAACCACGCGTAAGATTATCGCTAATCTGACGGAAGGCGCCAGCCGCAAACAGCTTAAAGATGCCGAGGCGCTGTATGGTCTGTTGAAAGACGAGATGGGCGAGATTCTGGCGAAGGTAGACGAACCGCTTAATATTGAAGGTAAAACGCCTTTTGTTATTCTGATGGTTGGCGTGAACGGCGTGGGTAAAACCACCACTATCGGTAAACTGGCGCGCCAGTTTGAGCAGCAGGGTAAATCAGTGATGCTGGCGGCGGGGGATACTTTCCGCGCGGCGGCGGTCGAACAGCTACAGGTCTGGGGACAGCGTAACAACATTCCGGTTATCGCCCAGCATACCGGCGCGGACTCCGCCTCGGTGATTTTTGACGCTATCCAGGCCGCGAAGGCGCGTAATGTGGATGTGTTAATTGCCGATACGGCAGGGCGTTTGCAGAACAAGTCGCACCTGATGGAAGAGCTGAAAAAAATCGTTCGCGTCATGAAAAAGCTGGACGAAGAAGCGCCACATGAAGTTATGCTGACCATTGACGCCAGCACCGGACAGAACGCGGTAAGCCAGGCCAAACTGTTCCATGAAGCGGTAGGCTTAACCGGTATTACCCTGACCAAGCTGGACGGTACGGCGAAAGGCGGGGTGATTTTCTCGGTAGCTGACCAGTTTGGCATTCCTATTCGTTACATTGGCGTGGGCGAACGTATCGAGGATTTGCGTCCGTTTAAGGCGGACGATTTTATTGAGGCACTTTTTGCCCGAGAGGATTAACAATGATTCGCTTTGAACATGTCAGCAAGGCCTATCTCGGCGGGAGACAAGCGCTGCAGGGAGTGACATTCCATATGCGGCCAGGCGAGATGGCGTTTCTGACCGGCCACTCCGGCGCGGGGAAAAGTACCCTGCTGAAGCTAATCTGTGGGATTGAGCGGCCCAGCGCCGGCAAAATCTTCTTCAGCGGGCATGATATTACGCGCCTGAAAAACCGCGAAGTGCCGTTTTTGCGCCGCCAGATTGGGATGATTTTCCAGGATCACCATCTGCTGATGGATCGCACGGTCTATGACAATGTGGCGATACCGTTAATCATTGCCGGTGCCAGCGGCGATGATATCCGTCGTCGTGTGTCGGCGGCGCTGGATAAGGTTGGACTACTGGACAAAGCGAGAAACTTCCCGATTCAACTCTCCGGAGGCGAACAACAGCGCGTGGGCATCGCCCGCGCGGTGGTCAATAAGCCAGCGGTATTGCTGGCGGATGAACCGACCGGGAACCTGGACGACGCGTTGTCGGAAGGGATTTTACGTCTGTTTGAAGAGTTTAACCGCGTAGGGGTGACGGTACTGATGGCGACGCACGATATTGGACTTATCTCCCGTCGTTCCTATAGGCAGCTCGTCCTGAGCGATGGACATCTGCATGGAGGCCTGGCCAATGAATAGGCGCGACGCGATTAACCAAATCAGGCAGTTCGGCGGACGGTTGGATCGACTGCGTAAGTCTCGCGGCGGAACAGGCGGCGGGCGCAACGCGCCAGGACGCCAGAAGCCGACGCCGAAACCGAACTCACGTAAAACGAACGTCTTTAATGAGCAGGTGCGCTATGCCTGGCACGGCGCGCTGCAGGATCTGAAAAGCAAACCGCTGGCGACGTTTCTGACGGTGATGGTGATCGCCATCTCCCTGACGCTGCCCAGCGTCTGTTACATGGTCTATAAGAACGTCAACCAGGCGGCGACTCAGTATTATCCGTCGCCGCAGATCACCGTTTATCTGCAAAAAACGCTGGATGATGATGCGGCGGCGCGGGTCGTTGGGCAGCTTCAGGCCGAGCAGGGCGTTGAGAAGGTCAACTACCTGTCCCGTGAGGACGCGCTGGGAGAATTCCGCAACTGGTCGGGTTTTGGCGGCGCGCTGGATATGCTGGAAGAGAACCCGCTACCGGCGGTGGCGGTGGTGATCCCCAAGCTGGACTTTCAAAGTACCGCCTCGCTTAATACGCTGCGCGACCGTATCTCGCAGATTAACGGCATTGACGAAGTCCGCATGGATGATAGCTGGTTTGCGCGCCTGGCGGCGCTCACCGGGCTGGTGGGCCGTGTGTCGGCGATGATCGGCGTGCTGATGGTCGCGGCGGTCTTCCTCGTTATCGGCAACAGCGTGCGTCTGAGCATTTTTGCCCGTCGCGACACCATTAACGTGCAAAAGCTGATTGGCGCGACCGATGGCTTTATCCTGCGTCCGTTCCTCTACGGCGGCGCGTTGCTCGGTTTTTCCGGCGCGTTTCTTTCACTGATATTGTCTGAAATTTTGGTGATGCGTTTATCATCGGCGGTGACTGAAGTGGCGCAGGTCTTCGGCACGAAGTTTGATCTCAATGGCTTATCGTTCGATGAGTGCCTGTTGCTGCTGCTGGTCTGTTCCATGATTGGCTGGATCGCCGCCTGGTTGGCCACGGTGCAACATTTACGTCACTTTACTCCCGATTGATAAAATCGTGGTATAATCTTTCCCTGCAATGGGCTTCCGTTCGCAGGGAAAGAGTCCCTGTTGTCTCTTCCCCGCGCGTCATCTTTATGTCACAAGATTTGTGCAAATTATGCACAGTGTTACATTGAACTTGTGGATAAAATCACTGTCTGATAAAAGAGTGGGTGATATTCTCGTTGCTCATCGGCTTTGGCACGGTTGTTGCTCGCTGACGGTGCCAGGCAATACTGATTGAGAGGATTTGAATGACCAAAGAAATGCAAAATTTAGCTTTAGCCCCTGTTGGCAACCTGGAATCTTATATCCGGGCGGCGAACGCGTGGCCGATGTTATCGGCTGACGAGGAGCGGGCATTGGCTGAAAGGCTGCATTACCAGGGCGATCTGGAAGCAGCTAAAACGCTGATCCTGTCTCACCTGCGCTTTGTTGTTCATATTGCTCGTAACTATGCGGGCTATGGTCTGCCGCAGGCGGATTTGATCCAGGAAGGCAACATCGGCCTGATGAAAGCCGTACGTCGTTTTAACCCGGAAGTAGGCGTGCGCCTGGTTTCCTTCGCCGTACACTGGATTAAAGCAGAAATTCACGAATACGTGCTGCGTAACTGGCGTATCGTTAAAGTCGCAACCACGAAAGCGCAGCGTAAGCTGTTCTTTAATCTGCGTAAAACCAAGCAGCGTCTGGGCTGGTTTAATCAGGATGAGGTTGAAATGGTGGCGCGCGAACTGGGTGTTTCCAGTAAAGACGTGCGTGAGATGGAGTCGCGTATGGCGGCGCAGGACATGACGTTTGACATGTCTTCGGACGATGAGTCCGACAGCCAGCCAATGGCGCCGGTGCTGTATCTGCAGGATAAATCGTCTAACTTTGCCGACGGCATTGAAGACGATAACTGGGAAGAGCAGGCCGCCAACCGACTGACCGATGCGATGCAGGGGCTCGACGAGCGTAGCCAGGATATTATCCGCGCTCGCTGGCTGGACGAAGACAATAAGTCTACGTTGCAGGAGCTGGCCGATCGTTACGGCGTCTCCGCTGAGCGTGTGCGCCAGCTTGAAAAGAACGCCATGAAAAAGCTTCGCGCCGCGATCGAAGCGTAACTTCCCCTTCACGACCCGTAAAACCCTGGATGTAAATCCGGGGTTTTTTTGTTTTTATCATTGAGTTCGCTCACCCTGTCATTAAATTGTTATTCAATTGTCAAATTAACTATTCAAAAACTATCAAAATCGGGTATGTTTTAGCAGAGTATGCTGCTAAAGCACGAGCGGTAGGCCAATAATCGAAATAAAGTGCTGAACAATAACATCACAACACACGTAACAACCAGAAGAATGGGGATTATCAGGATGAATATGAAGGGTAAAACGTTATTGGCAGGATGTATCGCCCTGTCGTTAAGCCATATGGCATTCGCAGACGACATTAAAGTCGCGGTTGTCGGCGCGATGTCCGGTCCGGTGGCGCAGTATGGCGACCAGGAATTTACCGGTGCGGAACAGGCGATTGCCGATATCAATGCGAAAGGCGGTATTAAAGGCGATAAGCTCGTCGCGGTGAAATATGACGACGCCTGTGACCCGAAGCAGGCAGTAGCTGTCGCTAACAAAGTGGTGAACGACGGCATCAGGTATGTTATCGGTCACTTATGCTCCTCTTCCACACAGCCAGCGTCTGATATCTACGAAGACGAAGGCATCCTGATGATAACCCCGGCAGCGACCGCGCCGGAGCTGACCGCGCGCGGCTATAACCTGATCCTGCGCACGACCGGTCTGGACTCTGACCAGGGACCAACGGCGGCAAAGTATATTCTGGAGAAGGTAAAACCGCAGCGTATCACGATTATCCACGATAAGCAGCAGTACGGCGAAGGGCTGGCGCGCGCGGTGCAGGACGGTCTGAAGAAAGGCGGCGCTAACGTCGTGTTCTTTGATGGTATTACCGCCGGTGAAAAAGATTTCTCCACTCTGGTAGCGCGTCTGAAAAAAGAAAATATCGACTTTGTCTACTACGGCGGTTATCACCCGGAAATGGGGCAGATTTTACGCCAGTCTCGCGCCGCAGGGCTGAAAACCCAGTTTATGGGGCCGGAGGGGGTGGCGAATGTCTCGCTGTCTAACATCGCCGGAGAGTCTGCCGAAGGGATGCTGGTCACCAAACCGAAGAACTACGATCAGGTCCCGGCGAACAAACCGATTGTGGACGCCATCAAAGCGAAGAAACAAGATCCTAGCGGCGCGTTTGTCTGGACAACCTATGCGGCGTTGCAATCATTGCAGGCGGGTTTGAATCAGTCTGACGATCCGGCGGAAATCGCCAAATACCTGAAAGGCGCCACGGTCGACACCGTAATGGGACCGCTGTCGTGGGATGAGAAAGGCGATCTGAAAGGCTTTGAGTTCGGCGTATTTACCTGGCATGCGAACGGGACGGCGACCGACGCCAAATAGTCGTTAGCCGGATGGCGCATTCAGTAGTCGCCATCCGGCTTTTTTAGCGCTTCTCCCAGCCGTCATGTTGGGCGGTAAAGCCTAACGCCTGCATAAACGCCGCCATAACGCCGCGGTCTTCAACACCGACATCCGCCATCCACCACGACGAGACATTGGGGTTATCGCGGATGACTTCTTCTACCAGGTATTGCCCGACGCCACGACGGCGCGTCACGTCACGCACGCGTAGCGAATCCAGTGCGCCCTGCGTCCCGCTCAGCGTTACTCTTACGGCGCCCAACAAACGCTCGTTAAACCGCGCGGCATAAATCCGGTGCGTTTCATCTACGCTTAATGAGGAGGCGGAATATTCCGGCCAGATTTTGCCCAGATCGATCTGATCCTGAGCGCTAAAGTGTTCTAAACGAAGAATGGTCAGCTTCATCGACGGCTTGTCCCGATTTCAAAAGATGCGATCAGTGTACCGAAATAGTCAGGCCAGATGCTTTCTCTTTTTTGTGTCATTTACCAGGTTATTAATTTTTTAACAACGATAACTACAGTTTGAAACATTAGAGAATGAAAAACAGGCAGCATAATCCCCTGAATGCTAGTGAATTATTCCGCTTAATATACCGTTATTTTATGCTGACAAGTGCAATTTTTTTTGTTTATCTATAGCTAAAAGCAGAATATTATCTTTCCTTAATAGACTGAAAAATAGAGATTTTAATCTCATTATGCTTTAAATGCTGCGCTAACCCATTAATGAGACAGGCAAAAAGCGCACCGTTTATAAAAAGCACAGTCTGCTTTTTAACCAGCAAAACACAAAATATATAACATCACGAATGGGGATACAGGCACATGAAACGGAAAGCGAAAACGATAATCGCAGGGATCGTTGCATTAGCAGCCTCGCAGGGGGCAATGGCAGACGATATTAAAGTCGCCGTAGTCGGGGCGATGTCCGGCCCGGTAGCGCAATGGGGCGATATGGAATTTAACGGCGCGCGCCAGGCCATTAAAGACATCAACGCTAAAGGCGGTATTAAAGGCGATAAGCTGGTCGGCGTGGAATACGATGATGCCTGCGATCCAAAACAGGCGGTGGCGGTGGCCAACAAAATCGTTAACGACGGCATTCAGTACGTTATTGGTCACTTATGTTCTTCTTCTACCCAGCCGGCTTCCGATATCTATGAAGATGAAGGTATTCTGATGATCTCCCCGGGGGCGACTAACCCGGAGCTGACCCAGCGCGGCTATCAGTACATTATGCGTACCGCCGGCCTGGACTCCTCCCAGGGGCCAACGGCCGCGAAATACATCCTGGAAACGGTGAAACCGCAACGTATCGCTATCATTCACGATAAACAGCAATACGGCGAAGGACTGGCACGCTCCGTGCAGGATGGCCTGAAGCAGGGCAGTGCCAATATTGTCTTTTTTGATGGTATTACCGCCGGCGAAAAAGATTTCTCCGCCCTGATTGCCCGCTTACAAAAAGAGAATATCGACTTTGTGTATTACGGCGGCTACTACCCGGAAATGGGGCAGATGCTGCGCCAGGCGCGGGCTAATGGCCTGAAAACGCAATTTATGGGGCCGGAAGGCGTGGGTAACGCGTCGCTGTCCAATATTGCGGGCGGTGCGGCGGAAGGCATGTTGGTGACGATGCCAAAACGTTATGACCAGGACCCGGCGAATAAGGCGATTGTCGAGGCGCTGAAAGCCGACAAGAAAGATCCCAGCGGCCCGTACGTCTGGATCACCTACGCCGCCGTCCAGTCACTGGCGACCGCAATGGCGCGTAGCGCCAGCCATGCTCCGCTGGATCTGGTGAAAGATCTTAAAGCGAACGGGGCTGATACCGTCATTGGGCCGCTGAAATGGGATGAAAAAGGCGATCTTAAGGGATTTGAATTTGGCGTCTTCCAGTGGCACGCCGACGGCTCGTCAACCGTCGCGAAGTAATGCCAGAAGATAAGTTATCCCACCGCCCGCACGCCGGGCGGGTTTAAAAAGGTTACCTTATGTCCGAGCAGTTTCTCTATTTCTTGCAGCAGATGTTTAACGGCGTCACGCTGGGAAGCACCTACGCGCTGATTGCTATCGGTTATACGATGGTGTACGGCATTATCGGCATGATCAACTTCGCTCATGGCGAGGTGTACATGATCGGCAGCTACGTCTCTTTTATGATTATCGCCGCGCTAATGATGATGGGGATCGACACCAGTTGGCTACTGGTGGCCGCCGGATTTATCGGCGCGATTATTATTGCCAGCGCCTACGGCTGGAGTATTGAGCGAGTCGCTTACCGGCCCGTGCGCAACTCCAAACGCCTGATAGCCCTGATTTCCGCCATCGGGATGTCTATCTTCCTGCAAAACTACGTCAGCCTGACGGAAGGTTCGCGCGACGTGGCGTTGCCCAGCCTGTTCAACGGCCAGTGGATTGTGGGCAGCAGCGAAAACTTTTCCGCGTCCATCACCACCATGCAGGCAGTTATCTGGATAGTCACCTTTCTGGCTATGCTGGCGCTAACCATTTTCATTCGCTACTCCCGGATGGGCCGCGCCTGCCGCGCCTGTGCGGAGGATCTGAAAATGGCCAGCCTGCTCGGCATTAATACCGACCGCGTCATTGCGCTAACGTTTGTTATCGGTGCGGCAATGGCGGCGGTGGCGGGCGTTCTGCTCGGACAATTTTACGGCGTGATTAACCCCTACATCGGTTTTATGGCCGGGATGAAAGCGTTCACCGCGGCGGTGCTGGGCGGTATTGGCAGCATTCCGGGCGCGATGATTGGCGGTCTGATTTTGGGCGTCGCCGAAGCGCTCTCGTCTGCATATTTAAGTACCGAATATAAAGATGTCGTGTCGTTCGCTCTGCTGATTCTGGTACTGCTGGTGATGCCGACCGGTATCCTGGGTCGTCCGGAGGTAGAGAAAGTATGAAACCGATGCATATTGCGATGGCTCTGTTCTCTGCGGCGATGTTTTTCGTTCTGGCTGGCGTCTTCATGGGCGTACAACTGGAGCTGGACGGCACCAGGCTGGTGGTGGATACCGCCGCCGACATCCGCTGGCAGTGGATCTTTATCGGTACGGCAGTGGTCTTTTTCTTTCAGTTGCTGCGTCCGATGTGCCAGAAAGCGGTGAAGAACGTCTCCGGACCGAAGTTTATTCTGCCGGCGATCGATGGCTCTACCGTTAAGCAAAAGCTGTTTTTGATAGCGCTGCTGGTTATCGCCGTGGCGTGGCCGTTTATGGTGTCGCGCGGTAGCGTGGATATCGCCACCCTGACCATGATTTATATCATCCTCGGTCTGGGGCTGAACGTGGTGGTGGGGCTGTCCGGTCTGCTGGTATTGGGCTATGGCGGCTTTTACGCCATCGGCGCCTACACCTTTGCGCTGCTCAACCACTATTACGGTTTGGGCTTCTGGACTTGCCTGCCGCTGGCGGGATTGGTCTCTGCTGCCGCCGGTTTCCTGCTTGGCTTCCCGGTACTGCGCCTGCGCGGCGACTATCTGGCGATTGTGACGCTCGGCTTCGGCGAAATCGTCCGTATTCTGCTGCTCAACAACACCGAAGTAACCGGCGGTCCGAACGGCATTAGCCAGATCCCCAAACCGACGCTGTTTGGTCTGGAGTTTAGCCGCAGTACCCGCGAAGGCGGCTGGGATACCTTCAGCAATTTCTTTGGCGTGAAGTACGACCCGTCCGACCGGGTCATCTTCCTCTATCTGGTAGCCTTGCTGCTGGTGGTCTTGTCGCTGTTTGTCATTAACCGCCTGCTGCGGATGCCGCTGGGCCGGGCGTGGGAAGCGTTGCGTGAAGATGAGATCGCTTGTCGTTCATTAGGCTTAAGCCCGACGCGCATCAAGCTGACCGCTTTTACTATCAGCGCCGCGTTTGCCGGTTTCGCCGGTACGTTGTTTGCCGCCCGCCAGGGCTTTGTCAGCCCGGAATCCTTCACCTTCGCTGAGTCCGCCTTCGTGCTGGCGATTGTGGTGCTGGGCGGAATGGGCTCGCAGTTTGCGGTGATCCTGGCGGCGGTTCTGCTGGTGGTATCGCGCGAATTGATGCGCGACTTCAACGAATACAGCATGTTGATGCTCGGCGGTTTGATGGTGTTGATGATGATCTGGCGCCCGCAGGGATTGCTGCCGATGACGCGTCCGCAGTTGAAGCTGAAAAATGGTCAGGCGAAAGGAGAGCAGGCATGAGTCAGCCATTATTAGCGGTTAACGGCCTGATGATGCGCTTTGGCGGTTTGCTGGCGGTCAACAATGTATCGCTGGAATTGCGTGAGCGGGAAATTGTGTCGCTGATTGGCCCTAACGGCGCGGGTAAAACCACGGTGTTTAACTGTCTGACCGGTTTTTATAAGCCGACAGGCGGTACGATCACACTGCGCGAGCGGCATCTGGAAGGACTGCCGGGCCAGCAGATCGCCCGCATGGGCGTGGTGCGCACTTTCCAGCATGTGCGTCTGTTTCGCGAAATGACGGTGATTGAAAACCTGCTGGTAGCGCAGCACCAGCAACTGAAAACGGGCCTCTTTTCCGGCCTGTTGAAAACGCCCGCTTTCCGCCGCGCGCAAAGCGAAGCGCTGGACCGCGCGGCGACCTGGCTTGAGCGTATTGGCCTGCTTGAACATGCCAACCGCCAGGCCAGTAATCTGGCCTACGGCGACCAGCGTCGGCTGGAGATTGCCCGCTGCATGGTGACACAGCCAGAAATTCTGATGCTCGACGAACCGGCGGCCGGTCTTAACCCTAAAGAGACCAAAGAGCTGGATGAGCTGATTGCCGAACTACGTAACCATCACAACACCACTATCTTGCTGATTGAACACGATATGAAACTGGTGATGGGCATTTCCGATCGCATTTACGTGGTGAATCAGGGCACGCCGCTGGCGAACGGCACGCCGGAAGAGATCCGCAACAACCCGGACGTCATTCGCGCTTATCTGGGTGAGGCATAAGATGGAAAAAACGATGTTAACGTTTGAAAAGGTCAGCGCTCACTACGGCAAGATTCAGGCGCTGCACGACGTCAGTCTGCACATCAACCAGGGGGAAATCGTTACCCTGATTGGCGCTAACGGCGCGGGGAAAACGACGCTGCTTGGCACCTTGTGCGGCGATCCGCGTGCCTCCAGCGGACGGATGGTGTTTGACGGTAAAGACATCACCGACTGGCAGACGGCGAAAATCATGCGTGAAGCGGTGGCGATAGTGCCGGAAGGGCGGCGCGTCTTCTCGCGGATGACGGTGGAAGAGAATCTGGCGATGGGCGGTTTTTTTGTCGAGCGCGATCGGTTTCAGGAGCGTATCAAATGGGTGTACGAGCTGTTTCCGCGTCTGCATGAACGCCGTATCCAGCGAGCGGGCACCATGTCTGGCGGCGAACAGCAGATGCTGGCGATTGGCCGCGCGTTGATGAGCCAGCCGAGGCTATTGCTGCTGGATGAACCGTCGCTGGGGCTGGCGCCGATTATTATTCAGCAAATTTTCGACACCATTGAGCAGTTGCGCGAGCAGGGCATGACCATCTTCCTTGTTGAGCAAAACGCTAACCAGGCGCTGAAGCTCGCCGATCGGGGTTACGTACTCGAAAACGGTCATGTGGTTTTAGAAGATACCGGCGCACGGCTTCTGGCGAACGAAGCGGTGCGTAACGCCTATCTGGGAGGATAAATCTTTGCGGTAAATGTCGGATGGCGGCGTACATACCTTATCCGGCCTACAACACCCTTCGTAGGCCGGATAAGACACGTCAGCGTCGTCATCCGGCGGTGCGTCACCAGAGTCTGATAAGGCGTTTATACGTGTTTCAGCTCTCACTTTACTTCCCCCGACCTTTCATCGCCTTGTCATCTCCCTGACTGCTTACTATCTTTTTTTTGTAATAAAAAAGTTATTTTTCTGTCATTCGAACATGTCATGTTACCCCCGCGAACATAAAACGCGTGATATCGCGCATCCCGGCACAAAAAGAGAGATAACCGATGATATCGTTACGACATACAGCTTTAGGACTGGCGCTGACTCTGGCATTTACGGGTCAGGCGTTGGCCGTCACCACTATTCCCTTCTGGCATTCAATGGAAGGGGAGTTAGGCAAAGAAGTTGATTCACTGGCGCAACGTTTCAACCAGGCCAATCCGGATTACAAAATCGTTCCGGTCTATAAGGGCAATTATGAACAGAACCTGAGCGCCGGGATCGCGGCATTCCGTACTGGCAACGCGCCGGCAATATTGCAGGTTTATGAGGTTGGGACGGCGACCATGATGGCCTCGAAAGCCATTAAGCCGGTTTATGAAGTGTTTAAAGACGCCGGTATTAACTTTGACGAGTCCCAGTTTGTACCGACCGTTGCAGGCTACTACACCGATGCCAAAAGCGGGCATCTGCTCTCCCAGCCTTTTAACAGCTCTACCCCGGTGCTGTACTACAACAAAGACGCCTTTAAGAAAGCCGGTTTAGATCCGGAGCAGCCGCCGAAAACCTGGCAGGAGCTGGCTGACTATACCGCGAAATTGAGAGCGGCAGGCATGAAATGCGGTTACGCCAGCGGCTGGCAAGGCTGGATCCAACTGGAAAACTTCAGCGCCTGGAACGGTCTCCCCTTCGCCAGTAAAAACAATGGCTTTGACGGTACAGATGCGGTGCTGGAGTTTAATAAGCCAGAGCAGGTGAAACATATCGCGCTGCTGGAAGAGATGAATAAAAAAGGCGATTTTAGCTATGTTGGGCGTAAGGACGAGTCTACCGAGAAGTTTTATAACGGTGACTGCGCGATGACAACCGCGTCCTCCGGTTCGCTCGCCAATATCCGCCAGTATGCCAAATTTAACTATGGCGTGGGTATGATGCCGTACGACGCTGATATCAAGGGCGCGCCGCAAAACGCCATTATCGGCGGAGCCAGCCTATGGGTCATGCAGGGTAAAGATAAAGAAACCTATACCGGCGTCGCCAAATTCCTCGACTTCCTGGCAAAACCGGAAAACGCTGCTGAATGGCATCAAAAAACCGGCTACCTGCCGATTACCACCGCCGCCTACGAGCTGACCCGCGAGCAGGGTTATTACGATAAAAACCCCGGTGCGGATATCGCCACTCGCCAGATGTTGAATAAGCCGCCGTTACCCTTCACCAAAGGCTTGCGTCTGGGCAATATGCCGCAGATTCGTACCATCGTGGACGAAGAGCTGGAAAGCGTCTGGACCGGGAAGAAAACCCCACAACAGGCGTTGGATACCGCAGTGGATCGCGGGAATCAGTTGCTGCGTCGTTTTGAGAAAGCGAGCAAATCTTAAGTGTATAAGTGCCGGATGGCGCTGCGCTTATCAGGCCTACAGCGTTTGTAGGCCTGATAAGGTGCTTGCACCGCCATCCGGCACCTTCCAGGAAAAGAACCTTCATGTCATCATCCCGTCCGGTGTTCCGCTCGCGCTGGCTGCCGTATTTACTGGTTGCCCCGCAGTTGGTTATCACCGTTATTTTCTTTATCTGGCCTGCGGGCGAAGCGCTGTGGTATTCGCTGCAAAGCGTCGATCCGTTTGGTTTTTCCAGCCAATTTGTCGGGCTGGAGAATTTCGTCGCGCTTTTTCACGACAGTTATTATCTCGACGCCTTCTGGACGACGATTAAATTCAGCGCGCTGGTCACGTTTAGCGGCCTGCTGGTCTCGCTGTTTTTCGCCGCCCTGGTGGATTACGTGGTGCGCGGCAGCCGTTTTTATCAGACGCTGATGCTACTGCCTTATGCCGTCGCGCCCGCCGTCGCCGCCGTATTGTGGATTTTCCTGTTTAACCCGGGGCGGGGATTAATCACCCATTTCCTCGGCGAATTCGGCTATGACTGGAACCACGCGCAAAACAGCGGTCAGGCGATGTTCCTGGTGGTATTTGCGTCAGTCTGGAAGCAGATTAGTTACAACTTTTTATTCTTCTTTGCCGCGCTGCAATCCATTCCCCGCTCGCTGGTGGAAGCGGCGGCCATTGACGGCGCCGGGCCGATTCGTCGTTTCTTCCGGCTTTCTTTGCCGCTTATTGCGCCGGTCAGTTTCTTCCTGCTGGTGGTCAACCTGGTGTACGCCTTTTTCGACACCTTCCCGGTGATCGACGCCGCGACCGCCGGCGGGCCGGTACAAGCCACCACGACGCTGATTTATAAGATCTATCGCGAAGGGTTTACCGGCCTGGATCTCTCGGCGTCCGCCGCGCAGTCGGTGGTGTTGATGTTCCTCGTCATCATTCTGACGGTGGTGCAGTTCCGCTATGTGGAAAGTAAGGTGCGTTACCAATGATAGAGAATCGTCGCGGGCTGACAATATTCAGCCATACCATGCTGATTCTGGGGATCGCGGTCATTTTGTTTCCGCTGTATGTCGCGTTTGTCGCGGCGACGCTGGACGACCGCGCGGTGTTTGAGACGCCGATGACGCTGCTTCCCGGCACGCAGTTACTGGAGAATATCAAAACTATTTGGGTCAACGGCGTCGGTGTTAATAGCGCGCCATTCTGGCTGATGATGCTTAACAGTTTCATTATGGCGTTCAGCATTACGGTAGGCAAAATCACGGTATCTATGCTTTCCGCATTCGCCATCGTCTGGTTTCGTTTTCCCCTGCGTAACCTGTTCTTCTGGATGATTTTTATCACCCTGATGCTGCCGGTTGAAGTGCGTATCTTCCCGACGGTGGAAGTGATCGCCAACCTGAAAATGCTCGACAGCTATGCTGGTCTGACGCTACCGCTGATGGCGTCCGCTACCGCCACTTTCCTGTTTCGTCAGTTCTTCATGACGCTTCCGGATGAACTGGTGGAGGCGGCCCGTATTGACGGCGCGTCGCCGATGCGCTTTTTCCGCGACATCGTGTTGCCGCTGTCAAAAACCAACCTGGCGGCGTTGTTCGTCATCACCTTTATCTACGGCTGGAACCAGTATCTGTGGCCACTGTTGATTATCACCGACGTGAATCTTGGCACTGCCGTAGCGGGGATCAAAGGGATGATCGCCACCGGCGAAGGTACCACGCAATGGAACCAGGTGATGGCCGCGATGCTGCTGACTCTGATTCCTCCGGTCGTAATTGTGTTAGCCATGCAACGGGCGTTTGTGCGTGGTTTAGTGGACAGTGAGAAGTAGGTTGTATCCCTTGATTATTCGTGACGTCGACGCTGAGCCGAAATCGCGTAATCAAGGCGGAGGATGATGGACATAGTGGGCCTATGTCCAAATCCGACAACGCAGAGTACGCGATTTCGGCACGCGTCCCACAGGGCTGGGGCTATTTTTGCCCAGTGCCGTGTTACTCGCGTCTAATTTGGGCCCACCAAACTTCGTCGCTCGTGCCTTGCCCTGGGCAAAAATAGCCGCCAGCGACGTTCATGAATAATCAGGGGATGCAACCTCTATGGCTGGTTTAAAACTACAGGCAGTAACCAAAAGCTGGGACGGCAAAACCCAGGTCATTCAACCGTTAACGCTGGACGTGGCGGATGGCGAATTTATCGTGATGGTCGGGCCGTCCGGCTGCGGCAAATCAACGTTGCTGCGGATGGTGGCCGGTCTGGAACGCGTGACCAGCGGCGATATCTGGATTGATCGCAAACGGGTCACCGAGATGGAGCCCAAAGATCGCGGCATCGCGATGGTATTTCAGAACTATGCTCTCTATCCCCATATGAGCGTAGAGGAGAACATGGCGTGGGGGCTGAAAATTCGCGGTATGAGCAAAGCGCATATTGAAGAACGCGTGCGGGAGGCGGCGCGCATTCTGGAGCTGGACGGCCTGCTTAAACGCCGTCCACGCGAGCTTTCCGGCGGTCAACGGCAGCGCGTGGCAATGGGGCGCGCGATCGTCCGCGAGCCGGCAGTCTTTTTATTCGACGAACCGCTTTCTAACCTCGACGCCAAGCTGCGCGTGCAGATGCGTCTGGAGTTACAACATCTGCATCGTCGTCTTCGTACCACCTCGCTCTATGTTACTCACGATCAGGTAGAAGCGATGACGCTGGCCCAGCGGGTGATGGTGATGAATAAAGGCGTCGCAGAACAGATTGGCACGCCGGTAGAGGTGTATGAAAAACCGGCCAGTCGCTTCGTGGCGAGCTTTATCGGCAGCCCGGCGATGAACCTGTTGGATGGCGTTATCAGCGCTTCCGGCGACCGTTTCGAATTGCCTGGCGGTCTGGCGTTGCCGATTGGTGCGGGCTATCGAGGTCATGCCGGACGTAAAATGACGCTGGGTATCCGCCCGGAACATATTGCGTTAAGCTCGCAGGCGGAAGGCGGCGTGCCGCTAACGGTAGACACGCTGGAGATTCTGGGCGCGGATAATCTGGCGCATGGGCGCTGGGGCGATCAGAAACTGGTGGTGCGATTGGCGCATCAGCAGCGCCCGGCGGCGGGCAGTACGCTATGGCTGCATCTGCCGGAACATCAGCGGCATCTTTTTGATGGCGAAACAGGACAACGTGTATGAGTAACTGGCCTTATCCCCACATTGTCGCCCATCGCGGCGGCGGTAAACTGGCGCCGGAAAACACTCTGGCGGCGATTGACGTGGGCGCGCGATACGGGCACACCATGATTGAGTTTGATGCCAGGCTGTCGAAAGACGGCGAAATTTTCCTGCTGCATGACGATAACCTGGAGCGCACCAGCAACGGTTGGGGCGTGGCGGGCGAGTTGAACTGGCAGGATTTATTGCGTGTGGACGCTGGCGGTTGGTTTAGCGGCGAATTTAAAGGCGAGCCGCTGCCGTTGCTTTCGCAGGTGGCGGAGCGCTGCCGTAAACACGGCATGATGGCGAATATTGAGATAAAACCGACAACGGGGAGCGGAAGGCTAACAGGACGTGTCGTGGCGTTGGCCGCCCGCGAACTGTGGGCCGGGATGACGCCGCCGCTGCTTTCTTCCTTTGAGATAGAGGCGCTGGAAGCGGCGCAGGCGGCAGCACCTGAACTGCCGCGCGGGTTACTGCTGGATAAATGGCGTGAAGACTGGCGTGAACTGACGACCCGTCTGGGCTGTGTTTCCCTCCATCTCAACCATAAATTACTCGATGAGACGCGAGTGCAAGAGATTAAGGCCGCGGGTCTGCGGATTCTGGTGTATACCGTCAATCAGCCTCAGCGGGCGGCAGAGCTGCTGCGCTGGGGCGTGGATTGTATCTGCACCGATCGCATTGATGACATCGGCCCTCACTTTCAGTTTTAAGGGCCGTCAGTTTTAAGGACTGATGGTTTTCAGCGGGATGTCAGGCTGCGGCGTCCCGCTGCCCTGCTGCAACATTGGCTGGGAATGGTTTAGCATCCGGTCCGGATTTCCGCTACCGCTGAGCATTCCGCCCTGCGTATTGGGCAGCGTTTGCTGACCGAGCATACCGTTGCCCGGCTGTCCCTGCTGAACCCGCTGCGTATTGGCATTCAACTGCGACTGTAGATTTTGCTGCTGGCTGCGAGCCTGCGTTTGCATCTGTTGTTTCAACATACCCTGCTGCTGAATCTGCTGCGTTTGCATCTGCGTCTGCATACGCTGCTGGCTGGGAATCTTATAACCCGGCTGATTAGGGTTATTGAGTGTATTAATTGGCTGGGCCAATACAGCAAAGGGTAACAAAGCCGTAATAAGTAGTAAGCGTTTCATTGTCGTCTCCTCCCGATGAGGCCTCTTTTTAAGTGTACCTCTATTTCGCCATGATGATGATTTTTTAAGCGTTGTGGACCAGGATTAAACGGGACATACACCCATTTATCTGGAGAAAAACAACGATGAAACCAACGTTTATGCGCTGGGTGGCGATCGCCGCTCTGCTGGCCGGGGGGACGTTTAGCGCGGTGGCCAATCCTCCCGTCGCGCCGCCAGTCTCCTATGGTGTTGAAGAAGATGTCTTTCATCCTGTGCGGGCGACGCAAGGGATGGTGGCCTCGGTGGATGCAATGGCGACGCAGGTTGGCGTGGATATCTTAAAGCAGGGCGGTAATGCCGTGGATGCCGCCGTCGCCGTGGGCTATGCGCTGGCTGTCACGCATCCGCAAGCCGGGAATCTGGGCGGCGGAGGATTTATGCTGCTGCGCACTAAAGATGGCGCTACCACGGCGATCGATTTTCGTGAAATGGCGCCTGCTGGCGCGACCCGTGATATGTTCCTCGACGATCAGGGTAACGCCGATGCGAAAAAGTCGCTGACGTCGCATCTGGCATCCGGTACGCCGGGTACCGTGGCGGGGTTTTCGCTGGCGCTGGAGAAATACGGCACGATGCCGCTGAATAAAGTGGTGCGTCCGGCGATGAAGCTAGCGGAAGAGGGTTTTGTGGTTAACGATGCGCTGGCCGACGACTTAAAAACTTACGGCAGCGAAGTGATCCCCAACCATGAGAACAGCAAAGCCATTTTCTGGAAAGACGGCGAGCCGCTGAAAAAAGGCGATAAGCTGGTCCAGAAGAATCTGGCGAAAAGCCTGGAAATGATTGCCGAAAACGGCCCGGATGCGTTTTATAAAGGGGCGATTGCCGACCAGATTGCCGGGGAAATGCAGAAGAACGGCGGTCTGATGACCAAAGAGGATTTAGCCAGCTATAAAGCCGTTGAGCGTACGCCAATCAGTGGTGACTATCGCGGGTATCAGGTCTTCTCCATGCCGCCGCCATCCTCGGGCGGTATTCACATCGTACAGATCCTGAATATCCTCGAAAATTTCGACATGAAGAAGTACGGCTTTGGCAGCGCCGATGCCATGCAAATCATGGCGGAAGCGGAAAAATATGCCTACGCTGACCGCTCAGAGTATCTGGGCGATCCGGACTTTGTGAAAGTGCCGTGGCAGGCGCTGACCCACAAAGCCTATGCAAAAACGTTGGCCGATCAAATTGATATTAATAAGGCAAAACCTTCCAGTCAGATCAAACCGGGCAAGCTCGCCCCGTATGAAAGCAACCAGACCACCCACTTCTCGGTGGTGGATAAAGACGGCAATGCTGTGGCGGTGACCTATACCCTGAACACCACCTTCGGCACAGGAATTGTGGCGGGAAATACCGGTATTCTGCTGAATAATCAAATGGATGATTTTTCTGCTAAACCCGGTGTACCTAATGTTTATGGCCTGGTGGGCGGCGATGCTAACGCGGTCGGTCCGAAGAAGCGTCCGCTGTCGTCGATGTCGCCGACTATCGTCGTTAAAGACGGGAAAACCTGGCTGGTGACCGGCAGTCCTGGCGGTAGCCGTATTATTACTACCGTACTGCAAATGGTGGTCAATACTATTGATTTTGGCATGAACGTCGCCGAAGCGACCAACGCGCCGCGTTTCCATCATCAATGGTTGCCGGACGAACTGCGGGTAGAAAAGGGCTTCAGCCCCGATACGCTGAAGTTGCTGGAACAGAAAGGGCAGAAAGTCGCGCTGAAAGAAGCGATGGGAAGCACCCAAAGTATAATGGTTGGACCGGATGGCGAACTGTACGGTGCGTCCGACCCGCGTTCGGTGGATGATTTAACGGCGGGATATTAAGGGAATGACCCGGCGTATGCCGCCGGGTCTGAAACAATTCAGGCGGTAAGCAGGCGCGCCGGATTATCGATACACAGTTTACGTAATGTGGCGCCGTCAATGCCACGCTCGGCCAGATAGGCCAGGAAAACATTGGGCACAAAGCCCCAGCCGTTACCGCCATTTTTTGCCCACATCTGTTTCAGGAACACATCGTGACTGAGCACGAGCTGGTCGGCGTAACCAAGCTCAATAAGATGGGCGACGGCATCCGCGGTCTCCTGCACGCCAGGCGCAACGCCCTCTTTGGGGAAGGTGATATCGAGCCCAATCATATCGAACTCCAGCCACACGCCCCGATCCAACAGGCTCCGCTGATAGGACACGTCCTTACCGGAAGGATCGGGATGGGCAAGAGACACTTTGCCAGGGGCGACTTTCATCTCATCAAGGACAATCGCCAGCACCTCCTCGCCTCGTCTGAGCCAACCCGGCATATGAATATTCATCGCCACCTGCGGGCTATTGTTTTGCGCCAGCGACGCCGCGCGCAGGCTATTACGCTCTGCGTCGGTAAAGGCTGGCGAGACGCCGATTTCGCCAATCATTCCGGCACGGATATCGGTATCGCCAATTCCCTGATTCAGTTCTTTGTCGATGCGCGCCGCCAGTTTATCAATCGGTTGGTGAATGCGGCTACTTTCGAATTTTTCCAGATAAGGCCCGGATGAGGCCACAATGTTAAGGCCAGTTTGCAGCGCCACGTCCCGCAGCGCTTGCGCATCGCGTCCGATAGATTCGGAACCCGTGGCGTCAACAATCGTCCTGCCGCCCAGCGCCATAAAATTGTTCACTTCAAAAATCACATCTTGAATAGGCTTTTTATCCATATTATCGGCGCAACAGTAGGGGTCATGTTTAAGTCCCCACTGTAATTCCGCGCTCACTTTTTTGCCGACTAATTGTTCTGAGAAGGCATAACAGGGTTTATCCACGACGGAAGAGAGATCGTTAAACAGATGCTCATGCGGGAGCGTAAGTCCCATGTCGGCCTGCGCAATCGGGCCTGTTACGGTTTGCAGATAACCTTTCATCCTGAGACCTCCATCTTATTGACGGCTTTCGATGCTCTGTATTCCGGAATGGTGGTGACAATCGCACCGACCAAAGCAAACAGAGTGCCGATAATGGTGACTAAATAAACGGTATTACCTAATGAAGGAATTAATTTATCAATCAATACAGACCCCAGTAACTGACCCGCCGTGGACGCGACGCCTAACATTAACAGCCCCAGACCCCGGACCAGGATCGCCATCAGGCCGATGGACATCAGCCCCAGCGGGCCGCCGAGATACATCCACCAGACGTCCGGCAACTGGACGCTGACATGCCCTGACGCGACGCGAATCGCCAGCGCTGCGCCAAGCACGCAAAAGCCGACAATAAAATTCCAGGTAATGGAGACAAGCATTGAGCCGGTGGCTTCCGCCACTTTGGCGTTACCAGCGGGCTGCCAGCCTGCCAGCAGCCCCGCCAGAAATGGCAGGATGGCCAGCAAAATAAAAGAGGTTGAGTGCCACTGCGGAGAGACGACAAATATCGTGGCGATAACGGCAAAAAGCGCGCCGGTGATACGCCAGGGCGTAAAAAACTTTTTCTCATCCACGCCGATACCAAAGCGATCGCAAAGCAGACCGGAGAGCAACAAGGCCGAAATTAATGCGGTCTGAAAGGTGGCTACGCCAAGCGCGCTGGCGGAAGCGCCTTCGGAAAATACCACCATTGCGCCGCACAGACCAGCAAACCAGTTCCACAGAGGTACTTTTTTATTTTTAATCAGCGAAGGGATCGCGGCAAATTGCTGGCGCGTCTCCTTGCGGGCCATAATAATAAAAAACATCACCACCAGACCGCTGGCAAAAGAGATGACCGCACACGCATTGCCATCCTGTAACCAGTGTCCAAGCTGACCGTTAACCGCTGATTGCATAGGCGAAAGCATACCCGCGAGAATAGTGGCAATCATCAGCAAGGGAGTTGAGTACTTATTTTTTTTCATACATCAATCCTTTTATTTAGCAAAGGAGTAACCCGCGTTACTCCCGTATTGTTATCGTTTGGCGATAAATTTAAGCGTGTTGACCCACAGGTCGGTGTAAAACGGCCATGCCATAAATTGCTGTGTTCCCCAGTGCGGCGCGCAGTCGCTCATAAAGCAAGCGGTTTTCCCGTGGTGATATTCGCCGAAGACCAGTAAGGGGTCGTTATTGATGGTTAACACCACGGCGGTATTTTCTTTCGCGACAGCCTGGTTATATCCCAGAAAAGGAGGATAATCAGAAAAGCCTTTAATAACCGGGTGTTCAGGGTTTTCAACCTGAGCATAGACGCCCTCCGGTTTTTCAACGCGATCGTCGCCATCAGGCATCACTACCGGCAGTACCTCGGCCAGTATCGTATTTTTATAATTTGCTTTTGCTTCAATCCCCATAAAGGAAAGGTAGCCGCCAATCATCAATAATCCGCCGCCGTTACGAACATACTCTTTGATTAACTCAAGGGCATTTGGTTTTATTCTTAGCTGATAGAAAGTGTCGTTTTGTAATAAAAAAGTGTTACTGCCGATGTCGCTGATCACGATAACGTCATAACGATTTAAATCGTCCACGCTTTCTGGAAAAGCGATTTGTACCGTATGTGCGGGCATATAGTCGACAGAAACACCTCCTTTTTTTAAACACGCCAGTAGCCAGGTGGCTCCTTCTTCATATTTACTTGAGGTAAAGCTGTCATATCCTTTTGAATGGATCATATGGATATGCCAGGATTCTCCAATAAAGAGCACCTTTAACGTTGTGTTGGCATTATTCATTATTTACTCCTTTTAATGGCTAGAGATAGATTGCTGATATGATGTGCTCTGAATACGGTGAATGACGGATTCATGTTCCGGCATATCAGAGGCGTTAGCGGTCTCTACTGCCAGGGAGGCAAAGGCGCTGGCGTAGCACAGCGCAGACTCCAGCGGTTTGCCTTTGGCGAGGCCTGAAGCGAGCGCGCCGTTAAACGCATCGCCTGCGCCCGCGGTATTTTTGACTACCGCCGGGAACGCTGGGGAATAGATAAATTTTCTCCCGTCATAGGCCAACGAACCTTTGCTGCCTAAAGTGATAATGGTGGTTTTTACACCTTTCTGGTGGATAATTTTTGCCGCCTCTCTGGCGGAGGCAATATCTGTAACCTCAATCCCTGCCAGGAGTCCGGCCTCTGTTTCGTTGGGCGTAATGTAATCAATATTTTCAATAATAGAATTAACCCCGTCGTTATACGGCGCTGGATTAATAATTACCGGGATACTGTTTTTTTGCGCCAGAGCGATGGCCTGGCGCAATGCGCTATAATTAGTTTCAAGCTGCAGAAGAACAATATTAGCGTTAATAATCGCTTCTTGTTGGATCACGACCTCATCTGGTGTAATAGTCATATTGGCGCCAGGATAGATAGCGATAACGTTATCTCCGGTGTCCTCATTAACCAGGATCGTTGCAGTACCGGTTTGCGTTCCCTGAGTCTGGTAAATAATGCTTTTATGTATTTTTGAGGCGTTCATAAAATTGATAGCATATTCGCTAAAATGATCCGCACCGACTTTAGTAATAAAATGTACGTCTGAGTCTGCGTAGCTTGCCGCCAACGCCTGGTTGCAGCCTTTTCCGCCGGGAGAAAAAATAAATTTATTGGCAAGCAGCGACTCGCCGACCGCGGGAAGCCTGGGCAAATAGCTGATTATGTCGACATTAAATGATCCAATTACACATACATGACTTTTCATATCGGAGCGACCCTTTTTTATGCCCTGTGTTTTTTCGTAATGTTCAAGTGCGTAAGCAATTTCGTTTTTCGCTACGTTATCCAGCGAGTCGAGAGTTATAAACGCGCCGCCATGACAGCGGGTCAGGTAACCGAGTCTGGCCAATTCATTAAGATCTGAACGAATTGTCTCTTTTGTGACGTTCAGACTTTTCGCCAGAACAGAGACTTTTACGATCCCGGACGTGCCAATTTTTTTCAATATTTCATGGTGGCGTTCAAATTTCATGGTTCACCTCACCTGAGTTACGTTAATATCAGGGGAAGTATATTGTTGTGATAATCACCATAAAGTGACGGGCAAAAGCAAAAAAAAGCAAAAAGGAAGGGTGAAATTAGCTGTTGGCAAAATGCCAATAAAAATAGTGTGAGCAAGCTTCAGAAAAAATATAAAGATTCAGGATACAATCTGATAAAGAGTATGGATATTAATTTGGCCCCCAATAATGGGGGCCAAATTAATTATTTAATCCGCGCCATAAAATAGGCGTCAACGTATTCACCGTTGCGCAGACCGTATTTTTTGCCGGTGCCTTCAATTTCAAAACCAAACTTTTTGTAAAGCGCTACCGCAGGGGCATTATCGACAAATACAGTTAATTCAATACGTTCGACGCGCAGCCAGTTATCACACATATCGATCATGGCGCGGAGCAGCGCGCTGGCGACGCCACGATTTTGCCATTGCGCATCAACGCATATCCCAAAATCGGCAACGTGGCTGCGGCGTGGTCGCTGAATAACGTCAATGCTAAGGTGGCCAACGACGCTATTATCAATGCAGGCGACCAGCTGCTTAACGCCCGGCCGCTCGGCCAGCCGCTCTTGCCACATATGGCCGGAAGGGTAGGGAACCTGTAGGGTGTTGTGATATACCTCCGGCTGGGCATGAATATGACGGATAGCGTCGTAATCTTTCGGTTCAGCGTGGCGTATCACGATATCATTCATTACGGGTTCCTCAACGGATTAATAACCCTTTCAACATCACTGACTTTCAAAAGGACGTCAACGCCTTTTTTTTGCAAAAAAAGCTAGACAAGTGCGAATGAGAATGATTATTATTGCTTTGCGTTCAGGGGGACCTTGACGGAAAACCTGAAAGCACGACATTGCTCACATTGCTTCCAGTATTACTTTAGCCAGCCGGGTGCTGGCTTTTTTTTGGCTGGGTTTTGGGCTAGTTTGCTTGCCAGCTTAATCCCGGGCTGTGCTCGTAATCCTCACGTACTCTGTGTACGCTCCGGTTGCTGTGCGCAGGCCGTGAATAATCTGCCTGCGCCACTGACGCCCGATCTTTTGGCTGTATAACGCGCCGGGCCTGATAAGACTCCGCCGCCATCCGGCAAAGAATCCAACATTCAGTCTCAAGCAGCTTTGCGCTATGGTGTAGGTAATCACCTTTAAAAAAGGATCTGGCTATGACTTTACATTGCGCATTCATTGGTTTTGGTAAAAGCACCACCCGCTACCATCTTCCCTATGTTCTCAACCGTAAAGAGAGCTGGCATGTGGCGCACATCTTCCGCCGTCATGCGAAACCGGAAGAGCAGGCGCCTGCCTGGTCACATATCCATTTCACCAGCGATCTTGACGATGTGCTGAACGATCCGCAGGTGAAACTGGTGATCGTTTGCACCCACGCCGATAGCCACTTTGAATATGCAAAACGGGCGCTGGAAGCCGGTAAAAACGTGCTGGTGGAAAAACCCTTTACGCCGACGATGGTTGAAGCAAAGGTCTTGTTTGAACTGGCGCAAAGCAAAGGATTAATTGTGACGCCCTATCAGAACCGTCGCTTTGACTCTTGCTTCCTGACAGCTAAAAAAGTGATTGAGAGCGGGAAACTGGGCAAGATTGTCGAAATTGAAAGCCATTTCGATTATTACCGCCCGGTAGCGGAAACCAGGCCGGGACTGCCGCAGGATGGCGCCTTCTACGGTCTTGGCGTGCACACGATGGATCAAATTATTTCGTTGTTTGGCCGTCCGGATCATGTCGCGTATGACATTCGTAGCCTGCGTAATAAAGCGAATCCGGATGATACCTTCGAAGCGCGGTTATTTTACGGCGATCTGAAGGCGATCGTTAAAACCAGCCATTTGGTGAAAATTGACTACCCGAAATTTATCGTACACGGGACCAAAGGCTCGTTTGTGAAGTATGGTATCGATCAGCAAGAAACCAGCCTGAAAGCGAACATTATGCCAGGCGAACCGGGTTTTGCGGTAGACGAATCTGTCGGTGTGCTGGAGTATGTCAGCGACGAAGGCGTAACCGTAAAAGAAGAGGTGAAACCGGAAACAGGTGACTATGGTCGCGTTTATGATGCCTTGTATGAGACGCTCACTACCGGCGCGCCAAATTACGTCAGGGAATCTGAGGTTCTCACCAATCTGGAGCTTCTGGAACGGGCATTTGAACAGGCTTCTCCCGCCACCATAACCCTTGCAAAATAAGTGTTATCGGCTCCTTTGAACTTATTCATATTTTTTGAACAGAGGAGTCAATTTTCACCCCCTATCATCATTGAAGGATTAGGTTCACACTCAATCCATCAACACGAATTGGGGTGAACACAATGATCTACTTACGCAAAGCAAACGACCGCGGTCATGCGAATCATGGCTGGCTTGACTCCTGGCATACCTTTTCTTTTGCCGATTATTACGATCCGAACTTTATGGGGTTCTCGGCGCTGCGTGTGATTAACGATGATGTGATTGACGCGGGCCAGGGGTTCGGCACTCACCCGCATAAAGACATGGAAATTTTGACCTATGTACTGGAAGGCGCCGTAGAACACCAGGACAGTATGGGCAATAAAGAACAGGTTCCGGCAGGCGAATTCCAGATTATGAGCGCCGGGACCGGCGTTCGCCACTCCGAGTACAACCCAAGCAAAACGGATCGTCTGCGGCTGTATCAGATCTGGATTATTCCGCAAGAAACAGGCATCACGCCGCGCTACGAACAGCGCCGCTTCGACGCCGCGCAGGGCAAGCAACTGGTGCTTTCACCAGATGCTCGCGACGGTTCGCTGAAGGTCCACCAGGATATGGCGCTGTATCGCTGGGCGATGGTGAAAGAGGAGCAGTCGGTGCATCAGATTGCCGCTGAGCGCCGCGTCTGGATACAGGTGGTAAAAGGTAACGTGACCATTAACGGCACCAAAGCGACGACCAGCGACGGCCTGGCGATTTGGGATGAGCAGGCAATCTCGATTCATGCCGACAGCGACAGCGAAGTGCTGCTGTTTGATCTTCCGCCGGTATAAAATACACGTCATCCTTCAGGCCGCATCTGTGTTGGCTTTCCTTACTCCCCCCGGTCACGTACTTTATGTACGCTCCCGGGGATTAATGAGGGACATCCTTGTCCCTCACCAGAGGCAACCTTCGGTTGTTCAAATTCGTTCCTGACGAATTTGTCACTGCGTCGCCGCCTTGATGCAACTCGAATGATTTTGTGTATTTCTCACAATAATGAACTCCTTTTTTCTCTGCGAAGGTTCACGCATGTCCGTGGTAAACTGGAAGAATCTATCCCTTTTATACCTTTCAGGACGATGAAAAAGAAAAGACCCGTACTTCAGGATGTGGCCGACCGTGTCGGCGTGACCAAAATGACGGTCAGCCGTTTTTTGCGTAATCCGGAGCAGGTCTCCGTCGCGCTGCGGGGTAAAATTGCGGCTGCGCTTGATGAGCTCGGGTACATTCCTAATCGCGCGCCAGACATTCTTTCCAACGCCACCAGCCGCGCCATTGGCGTTCTGCTGCCGTCTTTAACCAACCAGGTCTTTGCGGAAGTTTTACGCGGTATTGAAAGCGTCACCGATGCCCACGGGTATCAGACTATGCTGGCGCACTACGGCTATAAACCGGAGATGGAACAGGAGCGCCTGGAATCAATGCTCTCCTGGAATATCGACGGCCTTATCCTTACTGAGCGTACCCATACGCCGCGCACCTTAAAAATGATCGAAGTAGCCGGGATTCCGGTGGTTGAACTGATGGACAGCCAGTCGCCGTGTCTTGATATCGCCGTTGGTTTTGACAACTTTGACGCCGCCCGCCAGATGACCGCCGCGATTATCGCACGCGGCCATCGCCATATCGCCTATCTGGGGGCGCGCCTCGACGAACGTACTATCATCAAGCAGAAGGGCTATGAGCAGGCGATGCTGGACGCAGGCCTGGTTCCCTACAGTGTGATGATGGAGCAATCTTCATCCTACTCTTCCGGTATCGAACTCATGCGCCAGGCGCGACGCGAATATCCGCAGCTTGACGGTATTTTTTGCACCAACGATGACCTGGCGGTGGGCGCGGCCTTCGAATGCCAGCGCCTGGGACTAAAAATCCCGGACGATATGGCGATCGCCGGGTTCCACGGTCATTATATCGGCCAGGTGATGGAACCGCGTCTGGCAAGTGTCCTGACGCCGCGCGAGCGAATGGGCAGCATTGGGGCAGAACGTCTGTTGGCCCGCATTCGCGGCGAAACGGTCACGCCGAAAATGTTAGATTTAGGTTTCACCTTGTCACCGGGCGGATCTATTTAGTCTGACAACTTTGAAGTAGCTCACACTTATTCACTTTTGGCACGAATGGTCATTGCGTCGCGAATGGTGCGGCTGGACAATGTTACCGATAACAGTTACCCGTAACAAATTTTGCAACTTGTAGAGTGGGGGCCCGCTTTGAGCACGACTAATCATGATCACCACGTTTACGTTCTGATGGGCGTATCAGGCAGCGGTAAATCCGCTGTCGCAAGCGCCGTGGCGCATCAGCTTCATGCCGCGTTTCTGGACGGCGATTTTCTGCATCCGCGCTGCAATATTGAAAAAATGGCTTCCGGCGAGCCGTTGAATGATGATGACCGCAAACCGTGGTTGCAGGCGCTGAACGACGCCGCTTTCGCGATGCAGCGTACCAATAAAATCTCGCTGATCGTCTGTTCCGCGCTGAAAAAACACTATCGCGACCTACTGCGCGAGGGAAACCCGAATCTCTCCTTTATCTATCTGAAAGGCGATTTCGACGTCATTGAAAGCCGTCTGAAAGCGCGTAAAGGCCATTTCTTCAAAACCCAGATGCTGGTGACGCAGTTTGAAACGCTGCAAGAGCCGGGTGCCGACGAACGCGATGTTCTGGTGGTGGATATCGACCAGGCGCTGGAAGGCGTCGTGGCGAGCACCATTGAGGCCATCAATAAAGGCAGTACGCTGTGAGTACATTAACACTGGTTTTAACCGCCGTCGGTTCTGTCTTACTGCTGCTGTTTCTGGTGATGAAAGCGCGTATGCACGCCTTCGTCGCATTGATGGTCGTCTCGATGGGCGCGGGGCTTTTTTCTGGTATGCCGCTTGATAAAATCGCCGCGACCATGGAAAAAGGGATGGGAGGTACGCTGGGCTTCCTGGCGATTGTGGTCGCGCTGGGGGCGATGTTCGGTAAAATCCTGCATGAAACCGGCGCGGTCGATCAGATTGCCGTTAGAATGCTTAAATCTTTTGGCCATAACCGCGCACACTATGCTATTGGCCTTGCCGGGCTGATTTGCGCGCTCCCGCTGTTCTTCGAAGTCGCGATCGTGCTGCTGATTAGCGTCGCGTTCTCAATGGCGCGTCATACCGGCACCAACCTCGTGAAGCTGGTCATTCCGCTATTTGCGGGGGTGGCGGCGGCGGCGGCGTTTTTGTTGCCTGGCCCCGCGCCGATGCTACTGGCTTCCCAGATGCATGCTGATTTCGGCTGGATGATTCTGATTGGTCTGTGCGCGGCGATCCCCGGCATGATTATCGCCGGGCCGCTGTGGGGGAATTTCATCAGCCGTTATGTTGAGCTGCGTATTCCTGACGACATTACCGAGCCGCATCTGGGAGAAGGCAAAATGCCTTCTTTCGGCTTCAGCCTGTCGCTCATCCTGCTACCGCTGGTGCTGGTGGGGCTGAAAACGATCGCCGCGCGTTTTGTGCCGGAAGGTTCCACCGCTTACGAATGGTTTGAGTTTATCGGTCACCCCTTTACCGCCATCCTGGTCGCATGTCTGGTGGCGATTTACGGCCTGGCGATGCGTCAGGGGATGCCGAAAGATAAAGTGATGGAAATCTGTGGTCACGCGCTGCAACCGGCGGGCATTATCCTGCTGGTCATTGGCGCAGGCGGAGTGTTCAAACAGGTGCTGGTCGATTCCGGCGTCGGCCCGGCGCTGGGCGAAGCGTTAACCGGTATGGGACTGCAGATTGCCATTACCTGCTTTGTGCTGGCGGCGGCGGTGCGCATCATTCAGGGTTCCGCGACCGTGGCGTGTTTAACCGCGGTCGGTCTGGTGATGCCGGTCATTGAGCAACTGAATTTCTCCGGTGCGCAGATGGCGGCGCTCTCTATCTGTATCGCTGGTGGTTCAATTGTGGTTTCTCATGTTAACGATGCCGGTTTCTGGTTGTTCGGTAAATTTACCGGCGCGACCGAAGCGCAGACGTTAAAAACCTGGACAATGATGGAAACTATCCTCGGCACGACAGGCGCGATTATCGGGATGATTGCGTTTCAGTTGCTGAGTTGAGTTTCACGTTACATATTGCTGCGAGCTTGTTCGCAGCAATCATTTTCTGTTTTTAAACCTCCCTGCAGTACACACATAAAAATAAGTAGATTTCCACGCTGATCCATAATCAGGATCAATAAAGTAGCGGCGGAAATGATTCCATTCCTAACGCAAATTCCCGGATAATCGCCACTGGACTTTCTGCTTGCGCGGTAAGGCAGGATAAGTCGCATTACTGATGGCTTCGCTATCATTGATTAATTTCACTTGCGACTTTGGCTGCTTTTTGTATGGTGAAGGATGCGCCACAGGATACTGGCGCGCATACACAGCACATCTCTTTGCAGGAAAAAACGCTATGAAAAATGTTGGTTTTATCGGCTGGCGCGGAATGGTCGGCTCTGTTCTCATGCAACGCATGGTAGAGGAGCGCGATTTCGACGCTATTCGCCCTGTTTTCTTTTCTACCTCCCAGTTCGGACAGGCGGCGCCAACCTTCGGCGACACCGCTACCGGTACGCTACAGGACGCTTTTGATCTGGATGCGCTAAAAGCGCTCGATATTATCGTGACCTGCCAGGGCGGCGATTATACCAACGAAATTTATCCAAAGCTGCGCGAAAGCGGATGGCAAGGTTACTGGATTGACGCGGCTTCTACGCTGCGCATGAAAGACGATGCCATTATTATTCTCGACCCGGTCAACCAGGATGTGATTACCGACGGCCTGAATAATGGCGTTAAGACCTTTGTGGGCGGTAACTGTACCGTTAGCCTGATGTTGATGTCGCTGGGCGGTCTCTTTGCCCATAATCTCGTTGACTGGGTATCTGTCGCGACCTATCAGGCCGCCTCCGGCGGCGGCGCGCGCCATATGCGCGAGTTGTTAACCCAAATGGGTCAGTTGTATGGTCATGTCGCCGATGAACTGGCGACGCCCTCTTCCGCAATTCTTGATATTGAACGCAAAGTTACGGCATTGACCCGCAGCGGCGAGCTGCCGGTTGATAACTTTGGCGTACCGCTGGCGGGAAGCCTGATCCCCTGGATCGATAAACAGCTCGATAACGGCCAGAGCCGCGAAGAGTGGAAAGGCCAGGCGGAAACTAACAAGATTCTCAATACCGCATCTGTGATCCCGGTTGATGGTTTGTGCGTGCGCGTCGGCGCGCTGCGCTGTCACAGCCAGGCGTTCAGCATTAAGCTGAAAAAAGAGGTATCCATTCCGACGGTAGAAGAACTGCTGGCGGCACATAATCCGTGGGCGAAAGTGGTGCCGAACGATCGTGATATCACTATGCGTGAATTAACCCCGGCGGCGGTGACCGGCACGTTGACTACGCCCGTTGGTCGCCTGCGTAAGCTGAACATGGGGCCGGAGTTCTTGTCGGCCTTTACCGTAGGCGACCAGTTGTTATGGGGCGCCGCGGAGCCGCTGCGTCGAATGCTGCGTCAGTTGGCGTAGCGGTAGCTGCCCGATGGCGCCGCGCTTATCCGGCCTACGTGCGGTTCTGTAGGCTGGATAAGGTGTAGTCGGCAATCAGAGATCTGATTGATATGTAGGGTGCATCGTCACCCTTTTTTTGCGTAATACAGGAGTAAACGCGGATGTTTCATTTTTTATCAGGAGTTAAAGAGAGCATTGGCTATTCTTTAAGGGTAGCTTAATCCTACGGGTATTAAGCCTAACCTGAAGGTAGGACGACGCAGATAGGATGCACAGTGTGCTGCGCCGTTCAGGTCAAAGAAGTGTCACTACCTGATGTTGAATTCAGTTAGATGGAGTGACGCCACAAAACAGGATGACAAACCATGTCCAGTCGTATCGATAGAGACGTGATTAATGCGCTAATTGCAGGACATTTTGCGGACCCTTTTTCCGTACTCGGAATGCACCAGACCCAAGCCGGACTGGAAGTCCGCGCCCTATTACCTGACGCCACCGACGTATGGGTGATTGAACCCAAAACCGGACGTAAAGTCGGCAAACTGGAATGCCTCGACGCTCGCGGTTTTTTCTGCGGCGTTTTACCCCGACGTAAAAATTTCTTTCGCTATCAGCTCGCCGTAGTCTGGCACGGACAGCAGAACCTCATCGACGATCCTTACCGTTTTGGTCCATTAATACAGGAAATGGATGCCTGGCTATTGTCGGAAGGCACCCACCTGCGTCCTTATGAAACGCTGGGCGCGCACGCCGATACGATGGACGGCGTCACCGGCACCCGTTTTTCCGTTTGGGCGCCTAATGCTCGTCGCGTTTCGGTTGTAGGGCAATTCAACTATTGGGATGGGCGTCGCCACCCGATGCGTCTGCGCAAAGAGAGCGGTATTTGGGAGCTGTTTATCCCCGGCGCGCATAATGGACAACTGTATAAATTCGAGCTGCTTGATGCGAACGGTAATCTGCGCATTAAAGCCGATCCCTATGCTTTTGAGGCGCAGATGCGTCCGGAAACGGCGTCGATGATCTGCGGACTGCCGGAGAAAGTGACGCAAAGCGAAGAACGACAAAAAGCCAATCAGTTTGACGCGCCGATTTCGATTTATGAGGTGCATTTAGGTTCATGGCGTCGCCATACGGATAACAACTTCTGGCTGAGCTATCGTGAGCTGGCGGATCAGCTTGTGCCTTACGCCAAATGGATGGGTTTTACGCACCTGGAACTTTTGCCGGTCAACGAACATCCGTTCGACGGCAGTTGGGGCTACCAGCCGACCGGTCTCTACGCGCCGACCCGCCGTTTTGGTACGCGAGACGACTTCCGCTATTTCATCAATGCGGCCCATGCGGCGGGGCTCAACGTCATTCTCGACTGGGTGCCGGGCCATTTTCCGTCCGATGAATTTAGCCTCGCGGAGTTTGACGGGACCCACCTCTATGAGCACAGCGATCCGCGCGAGGGGTATCACCAGGACTGGAATACGCTGATCTACAACTATGGTCGTCGTGAAGTCAGTAATTATCTGGTGGGCAACGCCCTGTACTGGATGGAGCGTTTTGGGATTGATGCGCTGCGTGTCGATGCGGTGGCCTCTATGATCTACCGCGACTACAGCCGCAAAGAGGGCGAGTGGATACCGAACGAGTTCGGCGGTCGTGAAAACCTGGAAGCCATTGAGTTTCTGCGTAATACCAACCGCATTATTGGCGAGCAGGTGCCCGGCGCGGTCAGCATGGCGGAAGAGTCGACAGACTTCTCTGGCGTGACGCGTCCGCCGGAAACGGGCGGCCTGGGGTTTTGGTACAAGTGGAATCTGGGCTGGATGCACGACACGCTGGACTATATGAAACTGGACCCGGTGCACCGTCAGTATCATCACGACAAGCTGACCTTTGGTATGTTGTACAACCATACCGAAAACTTTGTTCTGCCGCTGTCGCACGATGAGGTGGTTCACGGTAAAAAATCCATTCTCGATCGCATGCCGGGCGATGCGTGGCAGAAGTTTGCCAACCTGCGCGCCTATTATGGCTGGATGTGGGCCTTCCCCGGAAAGAAACTGCTGTTTATGGGTAATGAGTTTGCCCAGGGACGCGAGTGGAACCATGACGCCAGCCTCGACTGGCACCTGCTGGAGGGGGGCGATAACTGGCACCACGGGGTTCAGCGTTTGGTGCGCGATCTCAACCACACCTATCGCCACCATAAAGCGCTGCATGAGCTGGATTTTGATGCTTACGGCTTTGAGTGGCTGGTGGTCGATGACAATGAACGCTCGGTACTGATTTTCGTGCGCCGCGATAAAGCCGGTAACGAAATCATCGTTGCCAGCAACTTCACGCCTGTTCCCCGTCACGACTACCGCTTTGGCATCAACCAGCCGGGACGCTGGCGTGAAATTCTCAATACCGACTCGATGCATTATCACGGTAGCAACACCGGCAATGGCGGCATGGTGCACAGCGATGAGATCGAAAGCCATGGTCGTCAGTACTCTCTTAGCCTGACGTTACCGCCGTTGGCGACGATCTGGCTGATGCGGGAGGGGGAATGACGCAGCTTGCGATCGGCGAAGCAACGCCGCATGGCGCAACTTATGACGGTCATGGCGTGAATTTCACGCTCTTTTCCGCCCATGCGGAGCGTGTGGAGCTGTGCGTCTTTGATTCCCGGGGGGATGAGCATCGCTACGACCTGCCAGGACGTAGCGGCGATGTCTGGCATGGTTATCTGGCAGGCGCCAGGCCAGGTTTGCGTTATGGCTATCGCGTACATGGCCCGTGGCAACCAGCGCAGGGGCATCGGTTTAATCCTGCGAAGTTACTGCTTGACCCTTATGCGCGCCGGGTCGAGGGCGAGCTAAAAGATCATCCGCTGTTGCACGGCGGACACGATGAACCGGACTACCGCGATAACGCGGCGATGGCGCCGAAAAGCGTGATAATCAGCGATCATTATGACTGGGAAGATGACGCTGCGCCACGTACGCCGTGGGGAAAAACGATCATCTATGAAGCTCATGTCAAAGGGCTTACCTACCTGCATCCGGAGCTCCCCCAGGAGATACGCGGCACCTATAAAGCGCTTGGTCATCCGGTCATGGTGGCGTACTTCAAACAGCTTGGCATTACGGCGCTGGAACTGTTGCCGGTGGCGCAGTTTGCCAGCGAGCCGCGCCTGCAACGCATGGGACTGACCAACTATTGGGGTTATAACCCGATGGCGATGTTTGCGCTGCATCCCGCCTGGGCCAGTTCGCCCGAGACGGCGCTGGACGAGTTTCGCGATGCGGTGAAAGCGCTGCATCGCGCCGGGATTGAGGTCATTCTGGACATCGTATTAAACCATAGCGCCGAACTGGACCTGGACGGTCCAACCTTCTCCCTGCGCGGAATTGATAACCGTAGCTATTATTGGATAAAGGACGATGGCGATTATCACAACTGGACGGGGTGCGGCAACACGCTCAATTTAAGCCATCCCTGCGTGGTGGAATACGCGTGCGAGTGTCTGCGCTATTGGGTAGAAACCTGCCATGTCGATGGTTTTCGTTTTGATTTGGCGTCTGTCATGGGGCGAACGCCGACGTTTCGCCAGGATGCGCCGCTGTTCGCCGCGATTAAAGCATGTCCTGTGTTATCAACGGTCAAGCTGATTGCTGAACCGTGGGATGTTGGCGAGGGAGGGTATCAGGTCGGAAATTTTCCGCCGCCGTTTGCCGAGTGGAACGACCATTTTCGCGATGCGGCCCGCCGATTCTGGTTGCCGCGTAACCTGGCGACCGGGGAATTTGCCTGTCGTTTCGCCGCTTCCAGCGATGTGTTTAAACGCAATGACCGCAAGCCCGGCGCCTCTGTCAATCTGATCACTGCGCATGACGGTTTTACGCTACGGGACTGTGTCTGTTTCAATCAGAAACACAATGAGGCGAACGGTGAGGAAAATCGCGACGGCACCAACAACAATTACAGCGACAATCATGGTAAAGAAGGATTAGGCGGTCCGCTTGATTTAATTGAGCGGCGGCGCGACAGCATTCATGCCCTGCTGGCGACGCTACTGCTCTCTCAAGGAACGCCGATGCTGCTGGCAGGCGATGAACACGGCCATAGCCAGCACGGCAACAATAACGCCTACTGTCAGGATAATGCCTTAACCTGGCTGGACTGGCAGCAGGCAAACCGTGGGTTAACCATGTTTACCGCCGCGCTGATTCGTTTGCGCCAGCAGATACCGGCTTTAACCGGCGATAGCTGGTGGGAAGAAGACGATGGCAACGTGCGTTGGCTTAATAAAAACGCGCAACCCTTGAGTGCGGATGAGTGGCAAAACGGACCTAAGCTGATGCAAATTCTACTGTCGGACCGTTTTCTGATTGCGATAAATGCCACGCTTGAGGTGACAGATATTGTTTTACCCAAAGGGGAATGGCGCGCCGTTCCCCCATTCGCTGGAGAGGATAATCCGGTGATAACGGCTGTCTGGCAGGGACCTGCGCATGGACTGTGTGTGTTCCAGAGAGGATAAAAAAGGAGTTAATCATGGTGAGTTTAGAGAAGAACGATCGTGTAATGTTGGCGCGCCAGCTGCCACTGAAATCTGTTGCCCTAATCCTGGCCGGCGGCCGCGGCACGCGTCTAAAAGATTTAACGAACAAACGCGCCAAGCCTGCCGTCCACTTTGGCGGGAAGTTCCGCATCATCGATTTTGCCTTATCGAATTGTCTGAACTCCGGGATTCGCCGTATCGGCGTGATCACTCAGTATCAGTCCCACACGCTGGTACAGCATATTCAACGCGGCTGGTCGCTGTTTAGCGAAGAGATGAACGAATTTGTTGACCTGCTGCCAGCCCAACAGCGAATGCAGGGCGAAAACTGGTATCGCGGTACGGCGGATGCTGTGACCCAGAACCTGGACATTATTCGTCGCTATAAAGCGGAATATGTCGTCATCCTGGCAGGCGATCATATCTACAAGCAGGACTACTCGCGTATGTTGATCGATCACGTTGAAAAGGGCGCGCGTTGCACGGTGGCCTGTATGCCGGTGCCGATCAACGAAGCGACGGCGTTCGGCGTGATGGCGGTAGATGAAAGCGACAAGATTATTGATTTTGTCGAAAAACCGGCGAATCCTCCCGCGATGCCTGGTGACGATAGCAAAGCGTTGGCCAGTATGGGGATTTACGTTTTTGACGCCGATTATCTGTATGAATTGCTGGCAGCGGACGATAAAGATGACGCCTCCAGCCATGATTTCGGTAAAGACATTATCCCGAAAATCACCCGCGAAGGCATGGCTTACGCGCATCCTTTCCCGCTTTCCTGCGTGCAGTCCGATCCGGAAGCTGAACCGTACTGGCGCGATGTAGGTACGCTGGAAGCTTACTGGAAAGCAAATCTGGATTTAGCCTCAGTGACGCCGGAGCTGGATATGTATGACCAGAACTGGCCTATCCGTACGCATATGGAATCGCTACCGCCTGCGAAATTCGTGCAGGACCGCTCCGGTAGCCATGGTATGACGCTGAACTCGCTGGTCTCCGGCGGCTGCATTATCTCCGGTTCGGTGGTGGTGCAATCTGTGCTCTTCCCACGGGTGAGAATAAATTCTTTTTGTAATATTGACTCGGCAGTGTTGTTACCTGAGGTTTGGGTAGGACGCTCCTGCCGTTTACGTCGTTGTATTATTGACCGTGCCTGCATTATCCCGGAAGGCATGGTGATTGGTGAAAATGCGGAAGAGGACGCTCGTCGTTTCTACCGTTCAGAAGAAGGTATTGTACTGGTCACGCGTGAAATGCTGCGCAAACTGCAGGTCAAACAGGAGCGATAATGCAGGTTTTACATGTATGTTCAGAGATGTTCCCCCTGCTAAAGACTGGGGGCCTGGCGGATGTGATAGGCGCGTTGCCTGCGGCACAAATTGCGGATGGTGTTGATGTTCGCGTTCTGCTTCCAGGGTTTCCCGATATCCGTCGGGGGATACCCGATGCGCATGTGGTGAGCCGCCGCGATACTTTCGCAGGTAAAATATCGCTGCTGTTCGGGCATTATAACGGCGTGGGCATTTATCTGATCGACGCGCCGCATCTGTACGAGCGTCCGGGCAGCCCCTATCACGATACGAATTTATATGCCTATACCGACAACGTGCTGCGTTTTGCCCTGTTAGGGTGGGTCGGCTGCGAAATGGCCTGCGGACTTGATCCGTTCTGGCGCCCTGACGTGGTGCATGCCCATGACTGGCACGCCGGGCTGGCGCCCGCCTATCTGGCGGCGCGCGGACGTCCGGCGAAATCGGTCTTTACCGTACACAACCTCGCCTATCAAGGCATGTTTTATGCAAAGCATATGGATGACATCGAACTGCCGTGGTCATTTTTTAATATGCATGGGCTGGAGTTCAACGGACAAATCTCCTTTTTGAAGGCCGGCTTGTACTATGCCGACCATATTACGGCAGTTAGCCCGACCTATGCGCGTGAAATTACCGAGCCGCAATTTGCTTATGGTATGGAAGGCCTGCTGCGCCAGCGTCACCTGGAAGGGCGTCTGTCCGGCGTACTGAATGGCGTGGATGAGAAGATCTGGAGCCCGGAATCCGATCTGCTGCTGGCGTCGCGCTACACGCGCGATACCCTGGAAGAGAAGGCGGAAAACAAACGTCAGCTACAAATTGCGATGGGGTTGAAGGTTAACGACAAAGTGCCGCTGTTTGCCGTGGTAAGCCGTCTGACCAGCCAGAAAGGACTGGATCTGGTACTGGAGGCATTACCGGGGCTGCTGGAGCAGGGGGGGCAGTTGGCGCTACTCGGCGCGGGCGATCCGGTGCTTCAGGAGGGTTTCCTCGCGGCGGCGGCGGAACACCCAGGTCAGGTTGGTGTACAGATCGGCTATCACGAAGCTTTCTCGCATCGCATTATGGGCGGCGCGGACGTAATTCTGGTGCCAAGTCGTTTCGAACCGTGCGGCTTAACGCAGTTATATGGCTTAAAGTATGGCACGCTGCCTCTGGTGCGGCGTACCGGGGGGTTGGCCGATACGGTCTCCGACAGTTCGCTGGAAAATCTGGCGGACGGTATCGCCAGCGGTTTTGTCTTTGAAGATAGTAACGCCTGGTCGTTGCTACGCGCGATTCGGCGTGCTTTTGTATTGTGGTCACGGCCTTCGCTTTGGCGGTTTGTACAACGGCAGGCGATGGCAATGGATTTTAGCTGGCAAGTTGCCGCGAAATCATACCGCGAGCTGTACTATCGCTTGAAATAGTCATCCAGGAATCATTTATATGAATGCTCCGTTTACTTATGCATCGCCTACACTCAGCGTTGAGGCGCTTAAGCATTCTATTGCCTATAAGCTGATGTTTACGATTGGTAAAGACCCGGTCATTGCCAATAAACACGAATGGCTGAACGCCACGTTGTTCGCAGTGCGCGATCGTCTGGTGGAGCGCTGGCTGCGTTCTAATCGAGCCCAATTATCGCAGGAAACCCGGCAGGTTTATTACCTGTCGATGGAGTTTTTGATTGGCCGTACCCTCTCTAACGCGCTGCTCTCGCTGGGCATTTATGACGACGTTAAAGGCGCGCTCGAGGCCATGGGGTTAGATCTCGAAGAGCTGATCGACGAAGAGAATGACCCGGGGCTGGGCAATGGCGGCTTAGGACGGCTGGCAGCTTGCTTCCTGGACTCGCTGGCGACGTTAGGATTGCCGGGGCGCGGGTACGGCATTCGCTACGACTACGGCATGTTTAAGCAGAATATTGTCGACGGGCGGCAAAAAGAGTCTCCGGATTACTGGCTGGAATATGGCAACCCGTGGGAGTTCAAGCGGCACAATACGCGCTATAAGGTGCGTTTTGGCGGGCGAATTCAGCAGGAAGGAAAAAAAGCGCGCTGGATTGAGACGGAAGAGATCCTGGCCGTCGCGTATGATCAGATCATTCCCGGTTACGACACCGACGCCACTAACACACTACGGCTGTGGAATGCGCAGGCCAGTAGTGAAATCAACCTCGGTAAATTCAACCAGGGCGACTACTTTGCGGCGGTGGAAGATAAAAACCACTCTGAGAACGTATCACGGGTGCTCTACCCGGACGACTCCACCTATTCCGGACGAGAGCTACGCCTGCGCCAGGAGTATTTTCTGGTCTCGGCGACGGTGCAGGATATCCTGAGTCGTCATTATCAACTGCATAAAACCTATGCGAATCTGGCAGATAAAATCGCCATTCACCTTAATGATACGCATCCGGTGCTGTCAATTCCGGAGCTGATGCGCCTGCTGATTGATGAACATAAATTTAGCTGGGACGACGCGTTTGAGGTGTGCTGTCAGGTCTTCTCTTATACCAACCATACGCTGATGAGCGAGGCGCTGGAAACCTGGCCGGTCGATATGCTGGGGAAAATTCTGCCCCGTCACCTGCAGATTATCTTCGAGATTAACGACTATTTCCTGAAAACGTTGCAGGAGCAATATCCCAACGATACCAGTCTGCTTGGACGCGCGTCGATTATTGATGAGTCGAACGGACGCCGGGTACGGATGGCCTGGCTGGCGGTGGTGGTTAGCCATAAAGTCAACGGCGTTTCTGAACTGCATTCCAACCTGATGGTGCAGTCGCTGTTCGCGGATTTTGCGAAGATTTTCCCGACTCGTTTTTGTAACGTCACTAACGGCGTTACGCCGCGCCGCTGGCTGGCGCTGGCAAACCCGCCGCTTTCTGAAGTGCTGGATGAGAATATTGGTCGTACCTGGCGTACCGATCTTAGTCAGCTCAGCGAGCTGGAGCAGCATTGTGATTATCCGCTGGTCAATCATGCGGTGCGTCAGGCGAAGCTGGAAAATAAAAAACGGCTGGCGGTGGTGATTGCGCAACAATTGAACGTGGTGGTGAACCCTAAAGCGTTATTTGACGTGCAGATTAAGCGTATTCACGAATACAAGCGGCAGTTGATGAACGTACTGCATGTCATTACCCGCTATAACCGCATTAAAGAAAATCCGGAGGCCGACTGGGTGCCGAGAGTGAATATTTTTGCCGGTAAGGCGGCTTCCGCCTATTACATGGCAAAACATATCATTCATCTGATCAACGACGTGGCGAAAGTGATTAACAACGATCCGCAGATTGGCGACAAGCTGAAAGTGGTGTTTATCCCGAACTACAGCGTCAGTCTGGCACAGGTGATTATTCCCGCTGCCGACCTGTCTGAGCAGATTTCGCTGGCAGGGACAGAAGCTTCCGGCACCAGTAATATGAAATTTGCCCTGAACGGCGCGCTCACCATTGGTACGCTGGATGGCGCGAACGTAGAGATGCAGGAGCATGTCGGCGAGGAGAATATCTTTATCTTCGGTAATACTGCAGAAGAGGTGGAAGCGTTGCGCAGGCAGGGGTATAAACCTCGCGACTATTATGAAAAAGATGAAGAGCTACATCAGGTACTGACGCAGATTGGTAGCGGCGTCTTTAATCCGGAAGAGCCAGGCCGTTACCGCGATCTGGTAGATTCGCTGATTAACTTTGGCGATCACTACCAGGTGCTGGCGGACTACCGCAGCTACGTGGACTGCCAGGATAAGGTGGATGAGTTGTATCGTCGCCCGGAAGAGTGGACGACGAAAGCGATGCTCAACATTGCCAATATGGGCTACTTCTCATCGGACAGAACTATCAAAGAGTATGCCGAAAACATCTGGCATATTGATCCGGTGCGGTTGTAAAACCCGATGCCGGCGGCGTTTTGCTTGCCCGGCCTACGTTTATGTATTCTTGTAGGCCGGATCAGGCGTTCACCGCCAGCCGGCATTTTTCTCAGGACGCCAGTGACAGTTGGCGTTTGCCAATATACTCCGCCAGCCATTGGGTGATGCGCGACTGCTGCTCGGCGGTCAGCCACATGCCTTCTTTGGTACGACGCCAGATAGCGTCTTCAGTACGGCGCACCCATTCGTGATCCACCAGATACTTGAGTTCCGCTTCGTAAAACTCATGACCGAAATCTTCGCCTAAATCAAGCAGTGACGTAGCTTCGCCGAGAATCCACTCCGTGTTGCTACCGTAAGTGCGCGAATAGTGGCGCGCCAGCGATTCCGTCAGGAACGGATAACGACGACGCAGCTTCGCCGCGTAATCTTCGCGGCTGCCGTCGATGTCGCCGCCAGGAAGTACGCACGTTTTGGTCCATGCCGGTCCGATGCCTGGATACCAGGGTGCCAGTTTTTCCATCGCATGTTCGGCCAACTTACGGTAGGTCGTGAGCTTACCGCCAAACACGGAAAGCAGCGGCGCTTTGCCATTTTCATAGTGGATATCCAGGGTGTAATCGCGAGTGATAGCCTGCGGCGAGTCGGACTCATCATCGCACAGCGGACGGACGCCGGAGTATGTCCAGACGATGTCATCGCGTCCCAGTTGTTTTTGGAAGTGCGCGTTATAGACCTTCAACAGGTAATTAATTTCGCTCTCTTCAATTTTTACCGCTTTCGGATCGCCTTTATATTCGACATCGGTTGTGCCAATGATCGAAAACTCTTCCATCCACGGGATGACAAAGACGATACGTTTATCTTCGTTTTGCAGAATATACGCCTGCTTCTGATTATGGATGCGCGGCACAACGATATGGCTGCCTTTGATCAGGCGGATGCCATACGGAGACGGTAGGTGCATCCCTTCGTCGAAGAACTGTTTGACCCACGGACCGGTGGCGTTAACCAGTCCGCGCGCCTGCCAGACATATTTTTTACCGGTGTCGATATCTTCCGCTTCGACAATCCACAGGCCATTTTCCCGGCGAGCGGCGGTTGCGCGAGTACGGGTAAGGACTTCGCCGCCTTTACGCACCACCATCTGTGCGTTGGCCAGCACCAGACGCGCATCGTCTACCCAGCAGTCGGAATATTCGAATCCGCGCACGATTTCAGGTTTGAGTACCGAATCTGCGCCAAACCGCACACCGGTGGAACCGGGTAAACTGGTACGTTTGCCGAGGTGATCGTACATAAACAGACCGATACGGATCATCCATGCCGGACGTAAATGCGGGCGGTGCGGCAGACGAAAACGCATCGGGAAGGCGATATGCGGCGCCATTTTCAACAGCACCTCACGTTCTGCCAGCGCTTCACTGACCAGACGGAATTCGTAGTGCTCCAGGTAGCGTAAGCCGCCGTGGATAAGTTTAGAACTGGCGGAAGAGGTCGCGCAGGCTAAATCTTGCGCTTCCAGCATGAGTACGGACAAACCGCGTCCGGCGGCATCAGCCGCGATGCCTGCGCCGTTAATGCCCCCGCCTATCACGATCAGATCTATGGTTTCCATGCTGTCCTCTTGCACTTTCGTTAAAGTTCAAAAATGTTCGTTATCGAACATAATAGCAAAGAAACGCGCTATTGGTAACATCGAAAAAACATTTTAGAGTGATATGTATAACATTATGGCGTTAAGCTACTCCGTCAACGTACACTGGGCGATAAAATGCCTTAATTGGCTTCACCGGCAATATGAAAGAGCGATTCATGGAACAATTTGAATGTATCACTGTAGAAGAGGCGTATCAGAAACTGCATCAGGGCGCGGCGGTGCTGGTCGATATTCGCGATCCGCAAAGTTATGTCATGGGTCATGCGCCGCAGGCGTTTCACTTGACCAACGATACGCTGGGCGCGTTTATGCGTGAGCATGATTTCGATACCGCCGTGATGGTGATGTGCTATCACGGCAACAGCAGTAAAGGCGCCGCGCAGTATCTGCTCCAGCAAGGCTATGATGCGGTTTACAGCATTGACGGCGGGTTTGAGGCCTGGCATCGCCATTTCCCTGCCGACATCGCAAATGGCGCTTAATCCCACAAAGATGCAGCCTCCGACGAGAAGGGTATATATACTGTCTTCTTTTGTATGGACTAAGCGACAGCAACAATGTTGATGATTACTTCCTTTGCGAATCCCCGCGTGGCGCAGGCATTTGTTGATTACATGGCCACCCAGGGCGTCATTCTTATTATTCAGCAACATAATCAAAGCGATATCTGGCTGGCGGATGAATCGCAGGCCGAACGCGTGCGGGCCGAGCTGGCGCGGTTTATAGAAAATCCCGGCGATCCGCGTTATCTGGCGGCTAGCTGGCAGTCCGGGCAGACTAACAGCGGGCTGCACTACCGCCGTTTTCCCTTTCTCACCACGTTGCGTGAACGAGCCGGCCCCGTCACCTGGATCGTGATGGTCGCCTGCGTGCTGGTCTATATCGCGATGAATATCGTCGGCGATCAGACGGTGATGGTGTGGCTGGCATGGCCGTTCGATCCGGCCTTAAAATTTGAATTCTGGCGCTACTTCACCCATATCTTTATGCACTTCTCACTGATGCATATTCTTTTTAACCTGCTGTGGTGGTGGTATCTCGGCGGGGCGGTAGAGAAGCGCCTGGGCAGCGGTAAATTAATCGTTATTACGGTGATAAGCGCGCTGCTAAGCGGCTATGTACAGCAGAAATTTAGCGGCCCGTGGTTTGGCGGACTGTCCGGCGTCGTCTATGCGCTGATGGGGTACGTGTGGCTGCGCGGAGAGCGCGATCCGCAAAGCGGAATTTACCTCCAGCGCGGCTTAATTATTTTTGCATTATTGTGGATAGTCGCTGGCTGGCTTGACTGGTTTGGCATGTCTATGGCGAACGGCGCGCACATCGCCGGGCTTATCGTCGGTTTAGCGATGGCCCTTGTTGATACGTTGAATGCGCGAAAACGAACGTGAGGCGTATCCGGCCTGTGGTCGAGATATTTTTCCAGGCCGGGTAGGGCGAATGCCGCTATCCGGCATAAGGTTGGTTACTTTCAGAGATTATTCATGAAACAAACACAACGGCATGACGCGATCATTGAACTGGTAAAAAAACAGGGGTACGTCAGTACGGAAGAGCTGGTGGAGCATTTTTCTGTCAGCCCGCAAACCATCCGTCGGGATCTTAACGATCTGGCGGAACAGAATATGATTTTGCGCCACCACGGCGGCGCGGCGCTGCCCTCCAGCTCGGTGAACACGCCGTGGCACGATCGTAAGGCGACGCAAACGGAAGAAAAAGAGCGTATCGCTCGTAAAGTCGCGACCCAGATCCCCAATGGTTCGACGCTGTTTATTGATATCGGCACGACGCCGGAAGCCGTAGCGCACGCCCTGTTAGGGCACAGTAATTTGCGGATCGTGACCAACAATTTGAACGTAGCGAACACGCTAATGGCGAAAGAGGATTTTCGTATTATCCTGGCTGGCGGCGAACTCCGCAGCCGCGACGGCGGTATTATTGGCGAAGCGACGCAGGACTTTATCGCCCAGTTCCGTCTGGATTTCGGCATTCTCGGTATTAGCGGTATTGATAGCGACGGCTCGTTGTTGGAATTTGACTACCATGAGGTGCGCACCAAGCGCGCGATTATCGAAAATTCGCGCCACGTGATGCTGGTGGTGGATCACTCTAAATTTGGTCGTAATGCGATGGTAAACATGGGCAGCATTAGTATGGTCGATGCGGTCTACACCGATATCCTACCACCGGCGGGCGTGATGCAGGTCATCGCCGACCACCATATTCAATTAGAGCTGTGCTAAAGAGACAGCCTTATCCGGCCTACATTCTGCGCGCGATCGTAGGCCTGATAAGCCCATCAGGCATTAATTTACACCCCGTACCCCATCATCTTCAGTAACTGCTGCGCGTGCTGTACCGCGTCCTGACGGTGCGCGACGCCGAGTTTCTGGTAGAGGTTGCGGATATGCGTCTTAATGGTGGTCGCGGCCACCGCCAGTTCGCCGGCAATCTGTTCGTTGCTGTAACCGGAATAGATAAGCCCTAACACCTGCCATTCACGCTGGGTGAGCGGGCTGGTGCGAATAAGCTCCGGGACATCCGGATGGTTAAGCAGGCGCTCGACGAAGCCTTCGTCAAAATGGGCAAATTTATGCCGGTGATGTTGGTTAATCTCTCGCAGGATGCGTTGCGCGCGGTGCTGCTCCATCTCCGGCAGCGTATTGAGCTGGATAAGCTGACGCAATTGTTGCGCCATGGCTTCGCCTTCAATCACAAAATGGCTGATAAATCCGGTCCGGTTGGCTAGCTGTAAGGCATCAAGCAATACGCGCTGGGCGTCGTTTTTCCGCCCTGATTGCCAGTAAAGCTGATTGAGTAACAGCAGGTTGCGGTTTAAATCGCTCATTAAGCGCAGGCTACGGGCGTTCTCATTTAATTCTTCCAGCACGATTTCCGCAGGCTCGAATTCGCCCACCAGGATCTGCGCTCTGGCGATATTCCGCCATTGTCCTTGCAGAAAATGGTTATTGGCAAACGCCGGTTTTGGCGTATGGCGTAACCAGTTGGCGGCGGATTTCTTGTCACCGGTTAACTGCCAGTAAATGACACGCACCTTATCGGCGTTAGAGATCCAGTCGCAGTGGTAACGGCCATTGCCTAATAAATTTTCCAGTCGGTTAAGCTGACTACGGGCATTATCCAGATCGCCGCGCGCCAGCGAGCACTGCACCAGTAACGTCAAACACTGCAACTGTTGTTGCGGCTGAAAGGTGGACAGCACAGCGATACCGCTGCGCGCCGAGGTTTCCGCTTCGTCAAGGCGCGCCCACGCCCACAGCAATTGCGCGCGGATACGTATCAGAAACTCATGCATCGGCAGTTGTTCCAGATGTTGCTCTTTGATCAACTGGAAGGCTCTCTCCTGCGTTTCCCATGCGGCCTGCAGGAATCCCTGGGCGAACTGAATTTCGCTTTGTTGAATTAAGCTCCACAGCGCATAATGCCAGACGTCATGATGGCGCGCCATTTGTTCGGTTTGTTGCATCAGTGATAAAGACTGGCTGAGATCGCCTTTACAATGCAGCACTTCGCCGTGGACGGAGGTCGCGACGATGCGGCTATAAAACCAGGCGAGAGGAAGCTCATCCAGCGCCAGTTTCGCCAGCCGCTCTGCTTCTTCCGGATTGCCGTCGTTGATGGCGACCTGGGCGCGCAGCGCGTTAAATTCAGCATGCAGCGTGCCGTCCATGACCCCTTTGATCTCTTGCTCGGCGCGCGCCAGCAACGTATTCACTTCGCTGTAGCGGTGCTGGCTTTGCATCAGCCAGGCCTGCAACAATACCAGCCGCGGATTTTCCAGCAGGCTTTCCCACGGCAACGCTTTTAATGACTCCTCCAGCAGCGCCAGTTCGCTATGATTAAACAGCCCCCACGCATGATTAAGCAGAATATCGCGCAGCATTTGCGCATCGCCCGCCGCCAGCGCATGATGAATGGCTTCGCTGGGAAAGCCTTGTTCCATCCAGCTTTCCGCGGCTGCGCGGTGGATCTCCGGCAGTTCCGCCGCCAGTTCCCACTGGCAACGCTGGCGCAGAAAGCTACCAAACAACGGGTGATAGCTGAACCATTCCCCCGTGTCGTCCATGCGTTGCAGGAATAGCCCCTGACGCTCAATCTCCTCCAGCCGCATCTGACCGTTTTCTTCGCCGGTCACGCGTACGATCAGCGCATCATTCATTGAGCGTAAGATAGCGCTCTTAAGTAAAAAATGTCGGGTGCTGACATCCACGTTATCCAGTACTTCGTCTACCAGATAATCGGACAGATGGCTGGCATTAATACCAGCAAGTCGCCGGGCGGACTGGTGCGCCGAGTGATTATTTTGGCGGGCGGAAAGGGCGATCAACTGTAGCGCAGTGGCCCAACCGGCAACATCGTCGCACATTCGGCTGCTCTCAGCGGCTTCAATCGGCGATGAAAGACGACGGTCAAAAAATTGCTTTGCTTCCTGATGGTTAAAAGCCAACTGCTGGCTACCGATTTCCAGCAACTGATCGCGCACGCGCAGGTTAGCGATGCCCAGTTGCGGCAAATTACGCGATAGCACCACCAGAGTGAAATTTTCCGGCTGATGACGTAAGAAAAAGCGCATCGCATCGTGAATCACCGGATTGGTAATCAAATGGTAGTCGTCAATCACCAGATAAAGCGGGCGATGCCACTGCGCCAGTTCAATAAAGAGCTGCGCGAAGAGGGAAGTCAGACTGGCGTACTGACGTTTTTGCGCCATCGCTTCGCTGGTAGTGCAGTGTCCGCCGGTGGCCTGCTGGATAGCGGCGATTAAGTAACTGGCGAATCGCTCTTGCTGGTTATCGCCTTCGTCGAGAGAGTACCAGCCTAATTCATTTTTGCCCGCCGCCCACTGTGAGACAAGCGTGGTTTTCCCATAGCCAGCAGGACTGGTTACCAGGGCGAGCCTGAAATTGTTCGCGCCGGAAAGTTTAGCCAACAGCCGCTCACGAACCACGGTATGGTCGAGACGAACCGGACGACTTAATTTAGACGGAATCAACATAGCAATCACTTCACTGTGAGGAATGGGGGAACTGCGATTTTTTTTGCGCTTCGTAATTAATAAATACAAGGTCGACCAGAAAGCATTTTAATGCAAGCTAAGCAGACTTTTTATGTGTCTGAATTTGCACTCTGTCACAATTCTAAATAACGGTATTAAAAAAGTATTTGGTGCAGTTGAAACGGGCGTCAGAACTGGGCTGAGGTCATATTGCTGCTGTTGTAAATAATGTCCTGGTCATGATCCGGATTTAACACAATGGCAATACCAGGCATTTAATTAATTATGTTAAGTCGGTGAATCTCCCGCCGCTGAATATTTCAAGTAAGAAACTATTTCGGCGTTCATATAATCTTTCGAAAATACCCCTCCGTGATTTATTGTTATTTCTGTTTATTCATTTGATTATGCGTAACACTGGACACCGCTGGCAGGAGTCGGCGCGTTTATGCAGGGTTAAGTGGCGGCGATCACACTTTTATGCTCATCCCCGCTCCTCCTCCCTCCCTAATCCGTGCCGGGAGGAGGAAGGTCAACATCGAGCCTGGCAAACTAGCGACAACGTTGTTTTATTACCCGAGGACGGATTTCCTATGTCACAGCCAACCTTCAATAAAGATCAATTCCAGGCCGCCCTGACGCGTCAGTGGCAGCGTTTCGGTTTACTGTCGGCGTCCGACATGACGTCTCGTCAGTGGTGGCAGGCCGTTAGCGGCGCGCTGGCAGAATTACTGAGCGCGCAGCCGGTAGCGCAGCCGACGAAAGGCCAGCGTCATGTGAACTACATTTCGATGGAATTTTTGATTGGCCGCCTGACGGGAAATAACCTGTTAAATCTGGGGTGGTACCAGGACGTTAGCGATGTGCTGAAAGCGCATGACGTCAACCTGACCGATCTGCTGGAAGAGGAAGTCGATCCGGCGCTCGGCAACGGTGGTCTGGGACGTCTGGCCGCCTGCTTCCTCGATTCGATGGCGACCGTCGGGCAGTCCGCCACGGGCTATGGTCTGAACTACCAGTATGGGCTGTTCCGTCAGTCATTTGTTGAAGGCAAGCAGATGGAAGCGCCGGATGACTGGCATCGCGGCAGCTATCCGTGGTTCCGCCACAACGAGGCGCTGGACGTTCAGGTTGGGATCGGCGGTAAAGTCACCAAAGAAGGGCGCTGGGAGCCCGGCTTTGTGATTACAGGCCAGGCCTGGGATCTGCCGGTGTTGGGCTATCGTAACGGCGTCGCGCAACCGCTGCGTTTGTGGCAGGCGGCCCACGCGCATCCGTTTGATCTGACCAAATTCAACGACGGCGCTTTCCTGCGTGCGGAACAGCAGGGTATCGATGCGGAAAAACTGACGAAGGTGCTTTATCCCAACGATAACCACACGGCGGGTAAAAAACTGCGTCTGATGCAGCAATACTTCCAGTGTGCCTGCTCGGTAGCGGATATTCTGCGTCGCCATCATCTGGCCGGACGCAAACTGCATGAGCTGGCGGATTATGAAGTCATTCAGCTAAATGATACCCACCCGACTATTGCCATCCCTGAACTGCTGCGCGTATTGCTGGATGAACACCAGATAAGCTGGGACGATGCCTGGGCGATTACCCGCAACACTTTCGCCTACACCAACCATACCCTGATGCCGGAAGCGCTGGAGTGCTGGGACGAGAGATTAATCAAAACTCTGTTGCCGCGTCATATGCAGATTATCAAGCAGATTAATGACCGCTTTAAGACGCTGGTCGATAACACCTGGCCGGGCGATAAGCAGGTATGGGCAAAACTGGCGGTGGTGCATGACCGCCAGGTACGCATGGCCAATATGTGCGTGGTCAGCGGCTTTGCGGTCAACGGTGTGGCGGCGCTGCACTCCGATCTGGTCGTGAAAGATCTGTTCCCGGAATATCACCAGCTTTGGCCGAACAAATTCCACAATGTCACCAACGGCATTACGCCGCGTCGCTGGGTCAAGCAGTGCAATCCGCAGCTTGCGGCGTTGCTGGATAAAACGCTGAAAAAAGAGTGGGCTAACGATCTCGACCAGTTGATCAACCTCGAAAAATACGCTGACGACGCCACATTCCGTCAGCAGTATCGCGACATCAAACGGGCGAACAAAGAACGGCTGGTGAAATTTATCCAGGCCCGTACCGGGATTGAGATTTCGAGCCATGCGATTTTTGATATTCAGATCAAACGCCTGCACGAGTACAAGCGTCAGCATCTGAATCTGTTGCATATTCTGGCGCTGTACAAAGAGATCCGCGAAAATCCACAGGCTGACCGCGTACCGCGCGTATTCCTGTTTGGCGCGAAGGCGGCGCCGGGCTATTACCTGGCGAAGAACATCATTTTTGCTATCAATAAGGTCGCGGAAGCCATTAATAACGACCCGGTGGTGGGCGATAAGCTGAAGGTCGTTTTCCTGCCGGATTACTGCGTCTCGGCGGCGGAAATGCTCATTCCCGCGGCGGATATTTCCGAGCAAATTTCTACTGCCGGGAAAGAAGCGTCCGGCACCGGTAACATGAAGCTGGCGCTGAACGGGGCGTTGACAGTGGGAACGCTGGACGGCGCTAACGTTGAAATCGCTGAGAAGGTGGGCGAAGAGAATATCTTTATTTTTGGCCATACTGTGGAAGAGGTGAAGGCGCTCAAAGCTAAAGGCTACGACCCGGTGAAATGGCGTAAAAAAGACAAAGTGCTGGATGCGGTGCTAAAAGAGCTGGAAAGCGGTCAATACAGCGATGGCGATAAACATGCCTTTGACCAGATGCTGCATAGCCTCGGCAAACAGGGGGGCGATCCGTACCTGGTCATGGCGGACTTCGCCGCTTATGTCGAGGCGCAAAAGCTGGTGGATGCGCTGTATCGCGACCAGGAAGCGTGGACGCGCGCCGCGATCCTCAATACCGCGCGCTGCGGTATGTTCAGTTCCGATCGCTCTATTCGCGATTATCAGGCCCGTATCTGGCAGGCAAAACGCTAAGGGAGCGCGATGGAAAATAAACGTCTCGATAGTGCCGCGCTGGTGGCGGGGATCAGCCCCAGTTACATCAATGCTCATGGCAAACCGCAGTCTATTGGCGCTGAAACCAAGAGACGTTTGCTGGCGGCGATGCACGGTACGACCACCGGACCACAGGCGATCGTGCCGAATGTGAAGGTTTATACTGCGGGTAAAAAAATGGCGTTACCGGTAGAGGGGCGCGGTGAGTTTGCCTGGCTGCTGACCACTGAAGAGGGCGTGCATTACAAAGGGCGCGTGACGGGCGGTAAAAAACTTAACCTTCCGGCTACGTTGCCGGAGGGTTACCACACCCTGACGTTGACCCAGGATGAACAGCGAACGCACTGTCGTATTATCGTTGCCCCGCCGCGATGCTATGAACCGCAGGCGCTGCTGGAAGGGAAAAAACTGTGGGGGGCCTGCGTCCAGCTTTATACCCTTCGTTCAGAAAAAAACTGGGGTATTGGCGATTTCGGCGATTTGAAGTCGATGCTGGCCGACGTTGCGAAACGCGGCGGCGCGTTTATCGGCCTGAACCCGATCCACGCGCTTTATCCGGCGAATCCGGAGAGCGCCAGTCCCTACAGCCCCTCGTCCCGTCGCTGGCTGAACGTGATATATATTGATGTTAACGCTGTCGAAGATTTCCGCCTGAGCGAAGAGGCGCAGGCGTGGTGGCAAATGCCCGCCACACAGCAAAGACTGCGACAGGCGCGAGATGCGCAATGGGTGGATTACGTTACCGTTACCGCGCTGAAAATCACGGCGCTGCGGATAGCGTGGACGAGGTTTGCCGCTCGCGACGATGCGCAAATGGCGGAGTTTCGTCACTTTATCGCCCGCGAAGGCGAGAGCCTTTACTGGCAGGCGGCATTCGACGCGCTGCATGCGTATCAGGTGAAAGAGGATGAGCAGCGCTGGGGCTGGCCAGCCTGGCCGGAGGCGTACCAGTCGGTAGAGTCTCCCGCTGTGAAAAAATTCTGTGAAGCGCACCGCGAAGAGGTGGAGTTTTACCTCTGGCTTCAGTGGCTGGCCTGGCGCCAATTCGCCGCCTGCTGGGATACCTGTCAGAGTTTTAAGTTGCCGATTGGTCTGTACCGCGATCTGGCGGTTGGCGTGGCGGAAGGCGGCGCGGAAACCTGGTGCGACCGGGAGCTGTATTGCCTGAAAGCATCCGTCGGTGCGCCGCCGGATATCCTCGGCCCGCTCGGTCAGAACTGGGGGCTGCCGCCAATGGACCCGCATATCATTGTCGCCCGGGCGTATGAACCCTTTATCGACCTGCTGCGCGCCAATATGCAAAACTGCGGCGCGTTGCGCATTGACCATGTTATGTCGTTGCTGCGTCTGTGGTGGATACCGTATGGCGAAACAGCGGATCGCGGGGCATATGTTCAGTATCCGGTTGACGATCTGTTGGCTATTCTGGCGCTGGAGAGCCAACGTCATCGCTGTATGGTGATAGGCGAAGATCTGGGGACGGTGCCAGTTGAGATTGTCGGCAAGCTGCGCGATAGCGGGGTCTATTCTTATAAAGTGCTGTGGTTTGAAAATGACCTTGAGAAAAACTTCCGCGCGCCAGGCGCGTATCCGCAACAATCGATGGCTGTCGCCTCGACGCACGATCTCCCCACGCTGCGCGGCTATTGGGAATGCGGTGACCTGACGTTGGGTAAAGCTCTGGGGCTTTATCCGGATGAAGTGATTCTGCGCGGGCTGTATGAGGATCGCGAGCGGGCGAAACAGGGGCTATTGGACGCGCTGCATAAATATGGCTGTCTGCCAAAACGCGCCGGGCATAAGGCATCGTTAATGTCGATGACGCCGATACTAAATCGCGGACTTCAGCGCTATATCGCCGACAGTAACAGCGGTCTGTTGGGGCTTCAGCCGGAGGACTGGCTGGATATGGCCGATCCGGTTAACGTGCCGGGCACCAGCTATCAGTATAAAAACTGGCGGCGAAAATTGTCCGCGTCTCTTGAGGCCATGTTTGCCGATGAGGGAGTGAACAAGCTGATTAAGGATTTGGACAGACGCCGAAAAGCGGCCGTGAAGAAGGCGTAACGTTATTTTGCCGGATGGCGGCGCGCAATGTGTCTTACCTGGTCTACGAGGATTTTTGTAGGCCGGGTAAGCGAAGCGCCACCCGGCAATATTTTATCAGACCACCATACCCAGTAGCAGACAGCCAATCAGGCCGCAGACGGAGATGATCGTTTCCAGCATCGACCAGGATTTAATGGTCTCGCCGATAGTCAAATTGAAATACTCTTTGAACAGCCAGAAGCCTGGATCGTTAACGTGAGAGAAAATCACGCTCCCGGAACCGACCGCGATAACCATCAGTTCAGGGCTAACGCCGGTAGTGGCGATCAGCGGTGCCACAATGCCACCTGCGGTAATCGCCGCGACAGTCGCGGAGCCCAGCGCGATACGCAGAACCGCCGCGATAGACCACGCCATAAACAGCGGAGAGACATTGGTTTCATGCATCATTGAAGCGATGTATTTATCCACGCCGCTATCGACCAGCACCTGCTTGAACGCGCCGCCGCCGCCAATGATCAGCAGCATCATGGCGATAATTTTGATGGAGGAGACCAGCGTATCGTTAATCTGATCCATCGAACGCCCGCGGTTCAGGCCAAAGGTGAACATCGCAATCAGTACGGCAATCAACGTAGCCATGACCGGGTCGCCCAGGAACTCGGCAACGGGCAGGAAAGCGTGGCCTTTTGGCAGAATCATCTCGGCAATCGCACGCATCGCCATCAGAATAACCGGAACCAGCGACGTCCAGACGCTGACGCCAAAGCCCGGCATCTCTTCTTCCGTAAAGGTTTTCGCGCTGTACAAGCCTTCCGGGATCGGCTTATCAATGCCTTTCAGAAAACGGGCGTAAACCGGGCCGGCAAGGATCACGGTCGGGATCGCCAGAATCGTACCAAACAGCAGCGTTTTACCCATATCAGCATGGAAAATCGTGGCAATCGCGGTTGGGCCCGGGTGCGGCGGCAGGAAGCCGTGTGTGACGGAGAGCGCCGCGGCCATCGGCACGCCGACGTACAGTAACGGAATATTCGCCGCCGCGGCAATGGTGAATACCAGCGGTAGCATCAGGACGAAGCCCACTTCATAGAACAGAGCGAAGCCGACGGTAAAGCCGGTTAACACCACGGCCCACTGGATATGCTTTTTACCAAATTTCGCGATCAGGGTAGTGGCGATACGTTGAGCACCGCCGCAGTCGGCAAGCATTTTGCCCAGCATGGCGCCAAATCCCATAATCAGGGCCAGGCTGCCAAGTGTACCGCCGACACCGGCTTTGATGGAGCCGATGACTTTATCCAGCGGCATTCCCTGCATCAACCCGACAGCGAGCGCTACCAGGACAAGGGCGATAAATCCGTTCATTTTGAAGCGGATCATCAGAAGAAGTAACAAGATAACACCGATAGCAACGATGACTAATGGCATGATTTACCTGGCCTTTACTTTGTTATGGGTAACGTCATTGTTTCGACGACAAATTCCTGTTATCCCCGACGGGAACAGAGCCGCAATAGCACCAATACTGATTAACGTTGAAACGAATGAGCGTAGTCAGATGTTATATGGATGTTAGGTGCCCATAAGAATGATACGGGTAACATAGGGGTGTTGAAAATGGCTCTGGCAGGCAAAATTTAAATTATGAGACACAGGTCATGTTATCGGGGAGAAGAAAGACCATCGACCTGAGGTGTGGCTGATAGCGCCGGATGGCGGCGTAAACGCCTTATCCGGCCTACGGTAGCGCAGACGGCAGGCCCGATAGGCGCAAGCGCCATCGGGCATGGATGCGGGTAAAATATTAGTAGTATGAGTGCTCGCCGCGCTGGTGTTCGGTCAAATCGCGAACCCCTTTCAGTTCCGGAAATTCATTCAGCAACTGTTTCTCGATCCCTTCTTTCAGCGTGACGTCAACCATAGAGCAACCGTTGCAACCGCCGCCAAACTGCAGAATAGCATAGCCTTCATCGGTAATTTCCATCAGCGAGACGCGACCGCCGTGGCCCGCCAACTGAGGGTTAATCTGCGATTGCAGAGCATACTCCACGCGCTCCATCAGCGGCGCGTCATCGGCCACTTTGCGCATCTTCGCGTTTGGTGCTTTCAATGTGAGTTGAGAACCTAGCTGGTCGGTCACGAAATCAATTTCCGCATCTTCCAGATAGGGGGCGCTCAGCTCGTCGACATAAGCGGTCAGCAAATCGAATTTGAGCGCGGTGTCAGTGGCTTCCACGGCGTCGGGCGGACAATAAGAAACGCCGCACTCCGCGTTAGGGGTGCCGGGATTAATGACAAATACGCGGATTTGCGTCCCTTCCTCCTGATTTGCCAGCAGTTTGGCAAAGTGCGCTTGTGCAGCATCGGAAATACGGATCATAGTAATGGCCTAATAGTTGACTATTTTAGTTGGTTATAATACGCCCATCATCGAGGCTCTACAAGGTTCGACACAGGCACCATACCTGGACAGTCGCTGCGCCGTTGCGCAAAAGCAGTTGCGCGATTTCCGCGACGGTACTTCCGGTAGTGACGACATCATCCACAATAACCATATGGAGATCCCGTACCGGCAATTCAAGGCGAAACGCGTTTTTCAAATTGCGTTTACGTAACCTGGCGCTGAGATGATGTTGGACTGCGGTCGCCCGTACCCGCGTGATGGTCTGGCTGTTCCATGCACAGCCAAGCCAGCGCGCTAACGGTTGGCATAACAGATCGCTTTGGTTAAATCCCCGGTGCCAGTGTCGGCGCGGCCAGAGCGGAACGCTGACGATTCTGTCGGGAAGCTGCAAGCCAGTGCTGCGGCGCGCCATGAGAACCTCTTGCAACAGTAGACGCGCCAGAGCGGCGGCAATTTCGCTGCGGCGGGTAAATTTAAGCTGATGCACCAGTAAACTCAAGGGCGGCGTATAGTCGCTGACGCTCACCAGACGCTGCCAGGGCGGCGGTTTTTGCAGGCAGCGACCGCAGGGGAGCAAAGGATGCGCGGCAGGTAATCCGCATTGCGGGCACTGGCTGATACGCTGACGGACGGCGCGCGCGCATACGGAACAAATCCCCCAGTGACTTAACGCCAGCGGCATTCGGCATAGCCAGCATAATCCCGGTACTGTTAGCATAGATGCATCCTTGTTAGGCAAAAGAGAACAGTAACTGATGAATGACATCTGGTGGCAGACCTACGGCGAGGGAAATTGTCATCTTGTGCTGCTGCACGGATGGGGATTGAATGCGGAGGTATGGCATTGCATTCGCGAGGAACTCGGCTCGCATTTTACGCTGCATCTGGTCGATTTGCCGGGCTATGGTCGTAGCACGGGGTTTGGCGCCATGACGCTTGAAGAGATGACGGCGCAGGTAGCGAAAAACGCGCCGGACCAGGCTATCTGGCTTGGCTGGAGTCTGGGTGGGCTGGTGGCGAGTCAGATGGCGCTCACACACCCTCAACGCGTTCAGGCGTTGGTGACTGTCGCCTCTTCGCCATGCTTTAGCGCGCGTGAGGGGTGGCCGGGAATAAAACCGGAAATCCTCGGCGGATTTCAGCAGCAGCTTAGCGACGATTTTCAGCGCACGGTGGAGCGTTTTCTGGCGCTGCAAACGTTAGGGACGGAGACGGCGCGTCAGGATGCCCGCACCTTAAAAAGCGTAGTGCTGGCGCAGCCTATGCCGGATGTAGACGTGCTCAATGGCGGACTGGAAATCTTAAAAACGGTCGATCTACGAGAAGCGCTTAAAAATGTGAACATGCCGTTTTTGCGTTTGTATGGTTATCTGGACGGTCTGGTGCCGCGTAAAATCGCGCCTTTGCTCGATACGTTATGGCCGCACAGTACATCGCAGATAATGGCGAAGGCGGCCCATGCGCCGTTTATCTCGCATCCGGCGGCGTTTTGCCAGGCGCTGATGACGCTAAAATCATCGCTGTAACCAGGGCGTTACCGGGTCCAGGCCATTCTGCAAGATTAATGGCTTTCAGACGCCAGATCGGCAGGTGCCAGCCCGGTAACCCTAAGCACGGTATCGCGATCGAAACCATCGGTTAGCATGGAGCGGGCAATGCGCAATGCGGCGAGCCGTTGGCCTTCCTGTTTGCCTTGTTGTAGCCCTTTCTGTAACCCGTGACGATGCCCTTCCTGACGTAATCTTTCTGCGATAGTCATGATCTTCTCCTTATGCTGTGGGATACGCATAGCCACCTGGCGGATAAACGTATTGAAGCGCGCGGCGTCGCCAGTGTGCATCATGTAATTAAACAGACTTTGAAGCTGGGTGTCATTAGCGTATCCCTTAATCAGCAGGGCGACCAGCTGTTCGACAAGCCCCATCAGATCACGTTGGCGGATGTGTTTTTGTATGAGTTCCAGCAGCGCGACGCGGCGGTGCCGCATAATCTCGTCGTCCGGCACGACCGTAATATCGACCAGAGGAAAGGCGGTGGCGTATAGCTTACGCGCCATCACCGGGTCGGCAAATTCATCCAGCCAGCATAATGAGAACGGATACGGGCTTCGGTTTCCGTGGTAAAACAGCATTGGTACCACTAACGGCAACGTCTTATGCCCGGCCTCCAGGTGTCGTTGCATTGCAGCCATCGCGTAACGCATCAGCCGAAATGCCATATGCGCGTCCGGCGTACTCTGATGTTCAATAACCACGTAAATGTAACCTTCACCTTCACTTGTTTCCAGCGACCAAAGAATATCGGAATAATGGGGGCGTAAATCCTCTTCAATAAAGCTACCGGACTCCAGCCGTAACGTATTCAGATTACAGATTTGACGTAATGTCGACGGGAGATGGATTTCCAAAAAATCTCGTGCAGTATCGGGGTGGCATAAAAACTGTTTGAATACCGCGTCATGCGGCGTGGATGTTGTTGAGGTCGCCATATCGATCCGTCACCGGTGAAGTTCAATGACGTGACACTACGCGCTGACCGGGCTGATTGCAGTAGAGAATTAGTGCGCTTGCGAGGCGCATGGGGAGATAAATGCGGACGGCGGTAACGCTTTCATCTTTGTGGAAGGCATTACGCAAAATTGCCCGGCAGCGTGACGCGTACCGGGCAACATAACGCGGGATAAAGGCCGGATGAGAAGTGTTACGTCGCTATCCGGCGAAGGTTAACGCAAGGCCCACCATTCGCGCAGGCAGGCTTTACCTTCCGGACAACTTTTGCAGCTACCTGAAAGGCAGCCGTCCGGTTCTTCCGGGATACGTACCGCTTTACCCATGATCTCCAGTTGATTCAGCATGGCGTCGATCATTGGCTGCGGGGCGTGCAGCGTATGGCTGATCTGCGTTACCTCCATGCGACCCCGTAGCGCCAGTAGATCGCGAACCTGTATCAATGAAGCCATTTTTTACATCCCTTAGTGACAATTGCCCGCAGTGCCCGAACAACAGGAACTGACGTTTTTGCGGGTTGCCAGTAGTTCAATGTCCACACGGCTGCGGGCGCGGCGCAACAGGCTTAACACCACAACGTTAAAGACGATCACCGCCAGAATACAGATCAGGCTGTATGTAGGGTGTTGACTGAAGCTGGTAACCTGATAGAACAGCGTGGCGAGCGAATAGGCGATATTCAGTCCCCACAGGATTGAGAAGCTCATCCAGCCGCGGCTGGACTCGCGGGCGATAGCGCCCATCACCGAGATACACGGTACGTAAAGCAGGACGAAAATCAGGTAACTGTACGCCGCCGCGGCGCTGCCGAATTTTTGATCCATTACGCCCATCGCTCCGGTCGCCATTTCGCCGTCGCCTTTACTTGCTTCGATCGGGTTGGCCAGTACGCTCAGGCTAAAGGTGTCTTTCAGGCTTTGCCAGGTATCGTCAACCGCGCCCAGCAGTTCATCGCCGAGATGAAAGTCGGCAGGGTTAAACGCTTCGTCCTGAATATTTTCGGCGGTGTAGAGCGTGTTCAGCGTACCGACGACAACTTCTTTCGCCATGGCGCCCGTAAACAGACCCACGGTCGCCTGCCAGTTATCCTCATGGACGCCGATCGGTTTAAAGACTGGCGTGATCACCCGGCTTACAGAGGCGAGGGCGGAGTCATTAATGTTATCGACGATTTTGCCGCTCAGTGAGAAGCTGTTAAACGCGCTCAGGAAAATACTAACGATGATAATGACTTTACCGGCGCGCAGTACAAAACCTTTCAGGCGTTGCCAGGTCTGGATAATAAGGCTCTTGATATGCGGTACGTGGTAAACCGGCAGCTCCATCACAAACGGAGAGGCTTCGCCGCGCATAATGGTATGTTTCAGCATCAGGCCGGTTAATACCGCCATAACAATACCCAGCACGTACAACGAGAAGACCGCCAGCGCGCCGTTTTGCCCGAAGAAGGCGGCGGCAAAGACGGCGAAAATCGCCAGACGCGCGCCGCAGGACATAAACGGCGCCATCATGATGGTCATCAGGCGTTCGCGCGGAGCGTCAAGCGTGCGGGCGCCCATCACGGAAGGTACATTACAGCCGAAGCCGACAATCAGCGGCACGAAGGATTTACCCGGCAGCCCCAGCGCCTGCATCAGGCGATCCATGACGAAGGCCGCGCGCGCCATATAGCCGGAGTCTTCAAGGAAGGAGAGAAACAGGTACATCATCCCGATCTGCGGTACCAGCGGCAGGACGGTATTGATCCCGCCGCCAAGACCTTGCGCCAGGAAGATGGTTAACCAATCCGGGAAGTGCAGAGTGTAGCCAATCCACTGAATGCCATGAATAAAGATAGCGACGGAACCGGCATCAAACAGGGGTTGCAACGCGCCGCCGATGTTAATGGCGAGCAAGAACATCAGGTACATCACGAACAGAAAAATCGGTAAGCCGAGGAAACGGTTCAGGATAATTTTATCAACTGCGGTGGTGAAACGGCTGGGTTCGGCTGTCAGGGTATTGCTTACCACGTCGCAAATAGCGGCGATACACTGGAAACGGGCGTCGGCGATATGCAGCGCCGGGTCGTCCATTTCGTCCTTCAGACGGGCAAGGGAGGTGTCCAGGTTTTGCGCCGCTTCGCCTGCGTAAGCCTGGCTGTAGATATCGCCCTCCAGCATTTGCAGACCCAGCCAGCGGCGCTGTTGTAAAGGCATCTCCTGGGCCATCGCGTCGGCCAGGAAACCCGCCTCGCGCAGCAGCGGCTGGGCATAATGCACCAGTTCGACATTGTCGTTAGCGTTGTGACGGTCAATGGCCAGTTTCAGCGCCTCGATACCGTGACCGCGAGTCGATACCAGCGGTACGACAGGGCAACCCAGACGCGTGGACAGAGCGTCGACATCAATACGAACCTGCTGTTTTTCGGCAATATCCAGCATGTTGAGCGCGACAATACAGGGGATACCCAGCTCCAGCAGTTGCAGCGTCAAATAGAGGTTACGCTCCAGATTGGAGGCGTCCACAACGTTTATCAACAGGTCGGCATCGCCGCTCAGGATGTAGTGGCAGGCGATCTGTTCGTCAAGAGAGGTTTGCGACGAGATGGTCGTCAGCGAATAGGTGCCGGGTAAATCTACCAGCGTGACCTGGTGGTCAGTTGTCGAAAACTGACCCTCTTTACGCTCGACGGTGACGCCCGCCCAGTTCCCTACGCGCTGACGCGCGCCGGTGAGTTGGTTAAATAAGGTGGTCTTGCCGGAATTAGGATTACCAATTAAACCAATGGTTAATTTTTTCATTTTTATAGACTCACTGTATTAACAGGAAACCGCTTCCACTTCTATTAACGCCAAATCCTTTTTACGTAATACCAGACTCACGCGTCGTGTTTCGATATGGATCGGATCGCCTAAGGGCGCGACGCGGACGACATTAAATGAAGAGCCGGGCAACATGCCGAGCGAAAGCAGTTTTTGACGATACGCCGGGCTGATTTCACGCGCAAAGCCGGTGATTTTCCACGCAGTGTCAGGAGTGAATTGCATACGACCTACTTGTTTCTTGCTAACTGGATGTATACCTCATGCGGCGCTCAGGGGGGCGGCAGGAGACCCGATATTTAGCCAACGAAGGAAAGAGTAAATAATCAACAACACAATGATAATGAGAATGGTTTCTATCTTCAACGGTTAAAATGTGACGGAATGTACAAATAAGCGATAATTTGCGCCAATGTTGATATGGCTCAACATTTATTTGTCTTTTTGCAAATCCCCCTGTTGTGCAAATATCCACCATTTTTAATGTTTAATTAAGGTTTCATCTGTTAATAGAGTGATAATTAATAGTACGGATAGCAGAAGAGAATTAATTAACAGATTCTAATGGGTAAGATTTAATTGTTAATTAAAAAAGAAAGGGTTGGACGTATTGCAAAATCGCAGGCCGGATAAGAGATCATCCGGCCTGCGTATTACCCGATTAGCGTTTTTTCCCCAGTGCGGCTGCCAGCGCATCCATCATGGCGCTGTTACCGGCTGGCTGGGCGTCCCGACCGCGCGGTTTCACCGCTTTTGTTGCCGGGCGGTTTCCCTGAGCGCGATCGGCACCGCCGCTACGGCGAGCAGTGGTTTCGCCGGGCTGTTCGTCCAGACGCATCGTCAGCGCAATACGCTTACGTTGCAGATCCACTTCCAGCACTTTCACCTTCACGATGTCGCCGGCTTTCACCACGGTGTGTGGATCGTCGACGAATTTAGTCGACAGGGAAGAGATGTGAACCAGACCATCCTGATGGACGCCGATATCGACAAACGCGCCGAAGTTGGTGACGTTAGTGACCGCCCCTTCCAGAATCATACCCGGCAACAGGTCATTCATGGTTTCGACGCCATCGGCGAACTGCGCGGTTTTAAATTCAGGGCGCGGGTCACGGCCTGGTTTTTCCAGCTCTTTGATGATATCGCTCACGGTCGGCACGCCGAATTTATCGTCGGTAAAATCGGCGGCCTTGAGGTGACGCAATTCGTTGCTGTTGCCCATGAGATCTTTTAGCGCTTGCTGCGTCGCCGCCAGAATTCGTTCGACAACCGGATAGGCTTCCGGGTGGACGGTAGACGCATCCAGCGGGTTATCACCGTGGTTAATACGCAGGAAGCCCGCGCACTGCTCAAACGCTTTCGGCCCCAGACGGCTCACCTTCAACAGTTGCTGGCGATTCTGAAACTGACCGTTCTCATCGCGCCAGGCGACGATGTTCTGCGCCATCATACGCGTTAAGCCCGCGACGCGGGTCAGCAGCGGCACGGAGGCGGTATTCAAATCGACGCCGACGGCGTTTACGCAGTCTTCTACCACCGCATCCAGTTTACGGGCCAACTGGGTCTGGCTGACATCGTGCTGATATTGGCCGACGCCGATCGATTTCGGGTCGATTTTCACCAGTTCAGCCAGCGGGTCCTGTAGACGGCGGGCAATGGACACCGCGCCGCGCAGAGAAACATCCAGATCCGGAAACTCCTGCGCCGCCAGCTCAGAAGCGGAATAAACGGACGCCCCCGCTTCGCTGACGATCACTTTCTGCGCCGTCACGTTCGGGAATTGTTTCTGCACGTCGAGATAGAAGCGTTCGGTTTCGCGCGATGCCGTACCGTTGCCAATCGCTACCAGTTCGACGTGGTATTTTTCGCACAGCGCGGCGATAACGGTAGCCGCTTTGGCCGCCTGACCGGTATGCGGATAAATGGTATCCGTCGCCACCAGCTTGCCGGTGCCGTCAACGACAGCGACTTTTACGCCGGTACGCAAGCCAGGATCAAGGCCCATTGTGGCGCGCAGGCCAGCCGGTGCCGCCATCAGCAGGTCGTGCAGGTTACGGGCAAACACGTTAATCGCTTCGTCTTCCGCACGTTCGCGCACGGTGCCCATCAGTTCGGTTTCGAGGTGCATTAAGACCTTGATGCGCCATGTCCAGCTCACTACGCCCTTGCGCCAGCTATCCGCCGGGGCGTTATTCAGACGCAGGCCGAGATGGTCCATGATGATTTGTTCGCAGTAGCTCTCTTTTGGCGGCTCATCAAACTGTGGGTCGGCATTGAGCGAAAGTTGCAGAATGCCTTCGTTACGACCACGGAACATTGCTAACGCACGGTGAGACGGGACGTTGGCAATTGGCTCATGATGGTCGAAATAGTCGCGGAATTTTGCCCCTTCTTCCTCTTTGCCGCTCACGACGGTGGCAACCAGATGGGCGTTCTTCCACAGGTAATCACGCACTTTCGCCAGCAATGCGGCGTCTTCGGCAAAGCGCTCCATCAGAATGTAGCGTGCGCCATCGAGCGCGGCTTTCGTGTCCGCCACGCCTTTGTCGGCATCAATATACTTTGCCGCTTCCACATCAGGATCGTGGGACGGCTCGTTCCAGAGCAGATCGGCCAGCGGCTCAAGGCCGGCTTCAATGGCGATTTGTCCACGGGTGCGGCGTTTAGGTTTATAGGGCAGGTAGAGATCTTCGAGCTCGGTCTTACTTAACGTAGCGTTGATGGCGCCAGCCAGCTCATCGGTCAGTTTGCCTTGTTCGGAAATGGACTTGAGGATGGCCTGACGCCTGTCTTCCAGCTCACGCAGATAGCCCAGACGTGTTTCCAGGTTACGCAACTGCGTGTCATCCAGACCGCCGGTGATTTCTTTACGATAACGTGCGATAAACGGCACGGTGTTCCCTTCGTCAAGCAGGCGAACGGCAGCTTCAACCTGTCCGGCATGTGCCTGGATTTCACCCGCAATAATGCGGCAGAAAGAATCATTCATCATGGGTTAGCTTCGTCTTCAGGATAAAAATCAGGGGATAGTTATACGGATTGGCTGACAAAAATGCCAGCCATCAGCGAGGGCTTAGGATTCTTCTTGTCTTATTTGACGTATTCGATCGCATTGACGTACCAGTTTGCTTCGCCGACAGGGGTGTTGACCACCGCCAGATCGCCCACTTCTTTTTTCAGTAGTGCCCGCGCCATCGGCGAGTCGATAGAGATGTAATCCTTACGTCCGAAAATTTCATCGTAACCGACAATGCGGAACTTCAGCGTATCGCCGTCGTCATTTTCGATTTCCACCCAGGCGCCGAAGAAGACTTTGCCCTCCTGCTGCGGGGAATAATCCACGATTTTGAGATTTTCCATGCATTTGGTCAGATATCTGACACGTCTGTCGATCTCACGCAGGCGCTTTTTATTATACTGATAGTCGGCATTCTCGCTGCGGTCGCCCAGACTCGCAGCCCAGGTCACTTTTTTGGTGACCTCCGGGCGCTCTTCACGCCAGAGATAATTGAGCTCTTGTTTGAGTGTTTCGTACCCTTCGCGGGTGATCAGGGGCGTTTTCATCTCGTTGATTTACCTTTGCTGTCGATATTGCGCACACGGGGTATAACGTGATCGTCCCGACAGAATAAATAATGGGTTTGCTGATTAATTGTATATTTAAGCTGCTGTTAAATATGCTTTGTAACAATTTAGCCTGAAATTCATACCAGAATTCGCTGGTGACTCACGTGAGCTTTTTTAAGAATACACACTTACATTTGTTGCGAACCTTTGGGAGTACAGACAATGCAAGAGAATTATAAGATTCTGGTGGTTGATGACGATATGCGTCTGCGGGCGCTACTGGAACGTTATCTGACCGAGCAGGGCTTCCAGGTTCGAAGCGTCGCTAACGCCGAGCAGATGGATCGTCTGCTGACCCGTGAATCTTTCCATCTCATGGTACTGGATTTAATGCTGCCAGGTGAAGATGGTCTGTCGATTTGTCGTCGCCTGCGTAGTCAAAGTAATCCAATGCCGATCATTATGGTCACGGCGAAGGGTGAAGAGGTTGACCGTATCGTCGGGCTGGAAATCGGTGCCGATGACTACATTCCTAAACCGTTTAACCCGCGCGAGCTGTTGGCGCGTATCCGCGCCGTGCTGCGTCGTCAGGCAAACGAACTGCCCGGCGCGCCGTCGCAGGAAGAGGCCGTTATCGCGTTCGGTAAGTTTAAACTGAACCTCGGTACGCGCGAGATGTTCCGTGAAGATGAACCGATGCCGCTGACCAGCGGGGAGTTTGCGGTACTGAAAGCGTTAGTCAGCCATCCGCGCGAGCCGCTCTCTCGCGATAAGCTGATGAATCTGGCCCGTGGCCGCGAGTATTCCGCGATGGAACGTTCCATCGATGTCCAGATCTCCCGTCTGCGCCGCATGGTGGAAGAAGATCCGGCGCATCCGCGTTATATTCAGACCGTATGGGGCCTGGGCTACGTCTTCGTACCGGACGGCTCTAAAGCATGAGGCGAATGCGCTTCTCGCCGCGAAGTTCATTTGCCCGCACGCTGTTGCTCATCGTCACCTTGCTGTTCGTCAGCCTGGTGACGACCTACCTGGTGGTGCTGAACTTCGCGATTTTGCCGAGCCTCCAGCAGTTTAATAAGGTTCTGGCTTACGAGGTCCGCATGCTGATGACCGATAAGCTGCAACTGGAGGACGGTACGCAGTTAGTCGTGCCTCCTGCGTTTCGCCGGGAAATCTATCGCGAACTGGGGATCTCTCTCTACACCAACGAAGCTGCCGAAGAGGCCGGGCTGCGTTGGGCGCAACACTACGAATTCTTAAGCCATCAGATGGCGCAGCAGCTTGGCGGCCCGACGGAAGTGCGCGTTGAGGTCAACAAAAGCTCGCCCGTCGTGTGGCTGAAAACCTGGCTGTCGCCCAATATCTGGGTGCGCGTGCCGCTGACCGAGATTCATCAGGGCGATTTTTCTCCGCTGTTCCGTTACACGCTGGCGATCATGCTATTGGCAATAGGCGGCGCGTGGCTGTTTATTCGCATACAGAACCGACCGTTAGTGGATCTTGAACATGCCGCCTTGCAGGTAGGAAAGGGAATTATTCCGCCGCCGCTGCGTGAATATGGCGCCTCTGAGGTGCGCTCTGTGACCCGTGCGTTTAACCATATGGCAGCCGGTGTGAAACAATTGGCCGATGACCGTACGCTATTGATGGCGGGCGTCAGCCACGACTTGCGCACGCCGCTGACCCGCATTCGTCTGGCGACGGAGATGATGGGCGAGGAAGATGGTTATCTCGCGGAGTCGATCAATAAAGACATCGAAGAGTGTAACGCCATTATCGAACAGTTTATTGACTATCTGCGTACCGGTCAGGAAATGCCGATGGAGATGGCGGATCTCAATTCCGTACTGGGTGAGGTGATTGCGGCGGAAAGCGGCTATGAGCGTGAGATTAACACTGCGCTTCAGGCAGGCAGCATTCAGGTGAAAATGCACCCGCTCTCTATTAAGCGCGCGGTGGCGAATATGGTGGTCAATGCTGCCCGTTATGGCAACGGCTGGATTAAGGTCAGCAGCGGCACTGAGTCGCATCGCGCCTGGTTCCAGGTAGAAGATGACGGGCCGGGCATTAAGCCGGAGCAGCGTAAACATCTGTTCCAGCCTTTTGTGCGCGGCGACAGCGCCCGTAGCACCAGCGGAACAGGGCTGGGTCTGGCGATTGTGCAGCGCATTATCGATAACCATAACGGGATGCTGGAGATTGGCACCAGCGAGCGTGGTGGATTGTCGATTCGCGCCTGGCTGCCGGTGCCTGTGGCTCGCGTCCAGGGGACCACAAAAGAGGCATAAGAAAGGGAGGTATTAACCTCCCTTTCTTCTCAACGCTGGAATGGCGCTACACTTATCCGACCTGGTATTTCACACATTGTAGGCCGGATAAGGCAAAGCCGTCATCCGGCATATTCCTTACAGCTTCGGTCCGGCGCTAACCAGTGCTTCGCCTGCCGGGGTATCCGTGTACTTCTCGAAGTTCTCAATGAACAGTTTCGCCAGCGCGGTGGCTTTTTCCTGCCATTGTTCCGGCGACGCGTAGGTGTTACGCGGGTCGAGAATGCGGGTATCCACGCCCGGCAGTTCAGTCGGGATCGCCAGATCGAACAGCGGCAGACGGAAAGTTTCCGCGTTATCAAGAGAACCGTTCAGAATGGCGTCGATAATCGCGCGCGTATCTTTAATGGAGATACGTTTGCCGGTACCGTTCCAGCCAGTGTTAACCAGATAAGCCTGCGCGCCCGCCGCCTGCATACGTTTCACCAGCACCTCAGCGTACTGCGTCGGGTGCAACGTCAGGAACGCGGCGCCGAAGCAGGCGGAGAAGGTGGGGGTCGGTTCGGTAACGCCGCGTTCGGTGCCGGCCAGTTTAGCGGTGAAACCCGACAGGAAGTGGTACTGCGTCTGGTTAGCGGTTAAACGGGAAACCGGCGGCAATACGCCGAAGGCATCCGCAGTCAGGAAGATAACCTTAGTGGCGTGACCTGCTTTGGATACGGGCTTAACGATGTTATCGATGTGATAGATCGGGTAAGAGACGCGGGTGTTTTCGGTTTTGGAACCATCGTCGAAATCAACGGTGCCGTCCTCGCGCACGGTGACGTTTTCCAGCAGCGCATCACGGCGAATCGCGTGATAAATTTCTGGCTCCGCTTCTTTCGACAGCTTGATGGTTTTGGCGTAGCAGCCGCCTTCAAAGTTGAATACGCCGTCGTCATCCCAACCGTGCTCATCATCGCCAATCAGACGACGTTTCGGGTCGGTGGACAGTGTGGTTTTTCCGGTGCCGGAAAGGCCGAAGAAGACCGCGACATCGCCTTTTTCACCCACGTTGGCAGAACAGTGCATTGATGCGATACCTTTCAGCGGCAGCAGGTAGTTCATTACCGAGAACATCCCTTTTTTCATTTCGCCGCCGTACCAGGTGCCGCCAATGAGCTGAATACGTTCAGTCAGGTTGAACGCCACGAAGTTTTCCGAGTTCAGCCCTTGCTCTTTCCATTGCGGGTTGGTGCACTTCGCGCCGTTCATGACGATAAAGTCAGGCTTGAAATCCACCAACTCTTCGTCCGTTGGGCGAATAAACATATTTTTAACGAAATGGGCCTGCCAGGCGACTTCCGTAATAAAGCGTACGGAAAGACGCGTATCAGCATTTGCGCCGCAGAATGCATCAACAATGAATAAGCGTTTACCGGAAAGTTGATGCGTTACCAGATCTTTCAGATGTTGCCAGGTTTCCTGGGAAAGCGGCTTATTATCGTTTTTACCTTTACCCTTATCGGACCACCAGAGCGTATCACGCGTGGTTTCGTCGCGAACAATATACTTATCCTTAGGCGAACGACCGGTAAAAATACCGGTATCAACGGCAACGGCGCCCAGGTTAGTTAACACGCCACGCTCATAGCCTTCCAGACCAGGATTAAGTTCTTCCTGATAGAGGGTGTCGTAGCTGGGATTGTAAACGATATCCTGGACGTCATTGATACCATAAGCCTTGAGATCTTGCGGGGTTAAATTGTTAACGCGCATATCACTGCTCCTTAGCCAATATGTATTACCGGAAATAATAAGGTTTTTTGAAGTTGGTTAACCGCGACAAGGCTCATAGATTTACGTATCTGGACAAAATCACGATTGACGAAAAACACTGTGTCTCCTGTCACGCAGAGGCGGTTATTATGGCAGGAAACCTACTTTTGTTGTGGAAAATGTTCTGAAAACGTTAAAAGGAAGTGTTTTTGACCGACATAATGTGATGGTAATCGCATTCATGTAAGAAAGTGACGTAACACCAACATTAACAATATCGATTCACCTCTCTGCGTTTTTTTCTGAATTATGCATGACGACGCCTGGCGGTGAAGAGATGATGCAATAATGCGACTTTCTCATCATTCTGGATAACGACATGGAAAGTGTAGCGCTTTCACGTACTACTCGCTGGGGTATGATGCTCACCGGTTTGCTACAGGGAGTATTGTGCTACCTGCTGATGGCCTGGCTGGTACCGTATAATAGCGACTGGCTGTTCTATGGTATGCCCGCAACGATAGCGTTGTCGTCAATGCTATTGCTTACCGTGGTCTCTTTTAAACAGGGGGCGCTGTGGGGCTGGCTGGTACTAATCTTTGTGGTAGTGCTGGCAATGAGCGGCTGGCTGAAATGGCAGGTTGAGGCAGTGGATAAATGGCGCCAGGCCGATCTCCTCTGGCAGTATGGCCTCCGGCTTGTGTTGATGGCGATGCTGGTATTACCCTGGATGCAATATCAGTTGCATTCGCAAACCGGTTCGGTGCGTTATCCCCAGTTTTATATGCGGTTATGGCATAACGTACTGACATTGCTTATTGTCCTGGTCGCTAACGGACTGTTCTGGCTGGTTCTGCTGCTCTGGAGCGCGCTATTTAAACTGGTGGGCATCCACTTTTTCAGCACCCTTTTCTTTGAAACTGAAGGCTTTGCTTATGTGGCCATCGGCCTGATTACGGCGCTGGCGGTCATTCTCGCCCGCACGCAGTCGCGCCTTGTAGCGGCGGTACAAAAGCTGCTGACGCTGATCGCGATGGGTTTACTGCCGATAGTGTCGCTGCTGGCATTGCTGTTTATTGTGACGTTGCCCTTTACCGGACTGGAGGCGATTTCTGCGCGTGTTTCCGCTGCGGGGCTGTTATCCACGCTGACACTGATGCTGCTGCTCCTTGTGGCGATCGTCAGTGAACCGCAAAAGCGCGTATTACCTTATCCGCGCGTACTACGCGGCATGATTAGCGCCTCGCTTTGCGTTGCCCCGATATATATGCTGCTAGCGGGCTGGGCGTTATGGGTACGCATTCAGCAATACGGCTGGACGCCGGATCGTCTGTATGGTGCGCTGACGGTGTTTGTATTGCTGGTATGGTCCTTCGGTTATCTGATCGGTCTGTTACGGCGCGGGCGCGATCCAGGTGAATGGCAAGGCAAGGTGATACTGAGCGTCTCTTTGCTGACGCTGGCGATATTGCTGTTGCTGGCCTCGCCTGTACTTGATGCCTGGCGTATTAGCGTCAACAGCCATATGGCGCGTTACCACAGCGGTAAAATTACTGCGGATCAGATCAGCCTGTATATGCTGGATCACAGCGGTAAAACTGGCCGTGAAGCGCTGAAATCGTTGCAGGATGACGGGATGTTTACGCAGGACAGAAAGCGCAAGCGGGAACTGACGACGCTTTTGCAGGAAAATAAGGTTTCCCCGACGGCGGACGATTTAGCGCGGGTGGTGATGATTGCGCCCGGTAGCCAGAAGCCGGATGCCGCATTTTGGGCGTTTGTCAAAGAGCAGAATTATTCGGCCGCTTCTTGCTTCGAACAGGATGCCTGCGTGCTGGTGAGCCAGGATCTTAACGGTGACGGTCAGCCTGAGCAGGTGCTGTATAACTTTATAGTTGCCGAGAGCCGGGTTTTTGGCTTAAAAGATCGGGAATGGACGCAGATAGCGTTCGTCAAATTGCCGGACGGGTTTTCTAAGACGCAACTTTTGCGCGCGATTGCCGGGCATCGGTTAGACTCAGCTCCCAAAGCCTGGCGCGATATCATTGTTGATGGTAAGCGGTTGGATGTGAATTACTACAACGAGTAAGCTTTTTGCCGGATGGCGGCATAAATGCCTTATCCGGCCTACGGAGCGGGATGCTGTAGGCCAGATAAGCGCAGCGCCATCAGGCAATGACGGTGCCGTATAAGATGCGATTAATGAACCTGTGGATCGGCAGGAGAGGCGTTGTTACGGATCTCCGCGATATCCATCGCATTGAACAGGTAATGATTGCCGCAGTAATCGCAGTGCATATCGATTTCGCCTTCTTCCGCCAGAATGCTGTCCACTTCTTCATCCGGCAATGTTTTCAGCGCGCCCGCGCAACGTTCGCGTGAACAGGTGCATTTGAATTCAACATCTTGCGGATCGTAGAGCGTGACCTCTTCTTCGTGATACAAACGCCACAGCACGTCATTTGCCGGTAGCGTCAGCAACTCTTCACTTTTAATGGTTTCCGTCAACATGGCCAGATGGTCGAAATCCTCCGCTTGCGCGTTCTGTGCCGGCATCACCTGGAGCAACATTCCACCTGCCGCTGGTTTACCGTCGACATCGCCGGTACGGATAAACAGGCGCGTCGGCAACTGCTCGGAGCGCAGGAAGTAATCCTCCAGGCACGCCGCCAGAGTATCGCCTTCCAGACCCACCACGCCCTGATAGCGTTCACCCTCTTCCGGGGTAATGGTGATCACCAGATAGCCGTTGCCAACCAGAGTTTTGAGATCCGCATTGTCAGGGATGTCGCCCTGAACGCGAGCCACGCCGCGCATCTGCTGCTGATTATTGCCATTGATCACTGCCAGGCTTAACGGCCCGTCGCCCTGGAGCTGTACCGTAATGTCACCGGCAAACTTCAGCGTCGCGGTGAGCAAGCTGGTGGCGACCAGCAGTTCGGCCAATACGGTTTTCACCGGCGGTGGGTAGTTATGATTGTCGAGGATCTGTTGCAAGGTTTCCGAAACGGTCACCAGCTCGCCGCGAACGGCAAAGTTTTCAAACAGATAACGATGTAATTGGTCATGTTGCGGCATAATCATCTCTCTTGCGGGTGACAGTTATTCGCTGTCGCCGTGTTTAAATCGTAACAGGTCGCGGCGCTCTTTCTTGTCCGGTCGTCTGTCCGGATGCGGCATGGTCAGGGCGTTAAGCTTGCGCGCCTGCGCCATTTTTTCGCGTTTTTCCACGCTCTCCGCCGTCTCTTCATACAGAGCGACGGCTTCGCTGGCCGGACGGCGCTGTTCGGTGATGGCTTTAACGATCACTGTCCGTTCGTCATTTCCCTGACGCAGGGTAAGGGTTGCGTTCAGCTCGACGATTTTGCTCGGCTTACTGCGTTGCCCGTTGTAATGCACCTTACCGCCTTCAATCATCTCGCGGGCCAGCGCGCGGGTTTTATAAAAACGCGCGGCCCACAGCCATTTATCCAGTCTGACCTCAACGGAGGACTTTTCTTTCATGGCGTCTCCTTCACATCAGCGAGGGGATCAGACGGCGGTAGTCGTTCAGGGACGGATGGCGCGTATATTGCTTTTCCGCCTGGCCGGAATCGGGATTCGTCACGCCAAGACAGTAGCGAATACCAAACCGGGCGGCGGCGTCGAGAATCGGTTCGCTGTCATCGATAAACAGAGTTTTCTCTGCGCTTATTCCCGTTTCCTCAGCGACAGCGCGCCATAACCGCTGATCCTCTTTGGGATAACCAAATGTGTGGGTGGAAAGTAATAAATCAAGGTGTGAGGCCAGACCGGTATGCTCCAGCTTCACCGCCAGGTTATGTGGATGTGCATTGGTGAGCAGAATCCGACGTTTTCCGCTGGCTTTTAACGCATTCAGAAACGGCACGGTATCGTCGCGTAAAACGGCGCGCGGCCCTTGCGCCGTCGTCATGGCGCAAATATCCAGACCCAGGCGCTCGCTCCAGTAATCCAGACAGTACCAGTTTAGCGTATGCTGTACGGCATGATACTGCTGGCGAATATATTTCTGCGCGTCCTGCGGCGAAATACCCTGCTGCGCACCGTAGGTTTCCGGTACCAGCTTTTGCCAGAAATAGTTATCGAACGCGAGATCGAGCAGGGTGCCGTCCATATCCAGCAAAACGGTATCCACGTTTTGCCAGTCAATATCAATATGCATGGGGAACTCCAGGGTAACGCAATTTGCGCGACAGGGTAGCATACCCTGCCGCACGGCGGCGTTATCAGATGAGATTTTCCGGAGAGATGGTTAACCTGGGATTGAGGCAGCTTTCATAGTATTCCTGGATGTCCGCCATACGGGTACGGTGGCGTTGATAACGTCTGAACGCCTGAACGCCGTTATAGACCGCGCTCACTATCATTGCCAGCATCAGTAGTGTGGTGCCGAGGTAACGCCACCAGCCGGATTTATCGGGTATACGATGCAGGCCGATATGCTGTGTGCCATTGGCATCGGTATACACGCTGGTGACAATTCCCTCGGCGCTAAATGGCGTTTGCATTAGCGTTTGCGCCAGACGCTGGAAAGCGCTCCACTGTTCCTGCGCGGGATAGTCGTACAGCGACGTTGACGGCCAGGCCTGATCGACCAGTTCGCTGCCTTCATCGCTGACGATCAGGAATCCGCCGGGAGCGGGGCTATTCAGCGACTGGGCGGCGCGCGCGGTCTCGCGAGAAATAAACGGCGCCGTTGAGGTCGTGACCAGATTTTCCAGCGATTCTGCGCTTACGGGGCGTAGCAGCACGTTGACGCCGTCCAGTTTGCCGGCGTTCGCGCGTTTCACCAGCGCGTTCCAGTCCTTACTGTTACCGAGATTAACCAGCGCATTTTTCAGGCGCACGCACTCGTCTTCCGCCGCGCACAAATCAGCGGTTTTCAGAACAATATCGCCAAAGTCATCTAATAATACCATGCCCGATTTTTGTATCGCGGAGCGTAAAGATGCGCTTACGCGCGAGTCGTCTTCGGGTTTTGGATGGAGCTGACGATTTACCGCCTGGCTTAGCGCCATCGCTTTATTCACCAGGTCTGATTCCGGCAGCGGTAGCGCAGGCGCGTCGTTCCAGATGATTTGCGAGCAATCGAACGGCATAAACGGTGAGTTAGACTGCCCGCTCCAGGTCGTGCCGGAATGAATATTACACATTCCTTTACCGCTCAGGTGCAGCGTATCGCCCACCCGCACGCCAGCCTCTTCAAGCTGTTTTACCGTTGTTGCCTCAATGGTTTGCGCGCCTTTCATCCACGATAGCGTGAACTTGATTGGCATATCCAGCGGGATCCAGAACAGCAGCATAAACAACACCAGCAGCGAACCGATAGCAATAACAGTGCTGCGTAACCAGTGCTGCAACGGGAAGTTTTTGACTTCATCATGCAGGGATAAAAACCGGCCCTGGCGGGCGACATGACGATCAAGGTAAATATCGATATCCGTTTGTTGCCCAAGATCCTGCGTAATGTAAGGTTGCCAGTGGGCAGGGTAAATAAGGTCGATGATGCCCAGGGAAATATTGTTAATCTGCTCCTGATTATTCTCCCCAAACAGTCCCCAGCGGCGGGGCGTTCCCCGCAAACAGTGAATTTCCCGCAGCGCGCTTTTCGACGGCGGCGCAAAAAGTCCCCAAAGTCCGGCTGCCAGCAGTAGGATCGCGCCGCCTATCATCCACGGTACAAAAACATCCGGCGTTATCAGACAGAAAAAGAATAAGAAAAAGGAGGTAACAATTAATAATGCTTCGCGCAAGCCGGCCGGGCGGCTGAGCGCATATTCTTCGTGGGTCTCCTGACGGATGTTCAACAGCTCGATCTGCTCGCTCTCTTCGCCGCGAATCGACGCCTGCGTAGAGGCCGTATTCTGTAGCGCGTAGCCGCGCGACTCCTGCATATACTCTTGCAGCGTATGGCCGTTTAAAGAGATCACCAGCGGCAGCGTATCCGTAAGGATTAGCTCAACGTTGTTTTCATCATTGATGTACTGTTCCCAGAAAGGTGGCAGATGGACTTCGACGGAGTCGAGGTAGTAGCGCCATTTATTGGGATCGTCAGTGGTAATGCCGTAGCGGGTGATGGAGTGGGTCAGTATCACGACACTGTTGCTTTCCGCGTTTAGCGTCAGCGAGATGGGCGCAGCGCTGGCGCCTGTCGGCCCCGGAACTTGCTGGATCTGGCTAAGGTTATCGAGATAGTTTTCTACCGCGCTGCGCTCTTCAGGCAACAGTTTACGCGTTTGCGCGTCCTGAAAGGCGCTGATCCACGGTAAACTCCCTCGTCTGGACTTTACCCGGAACCGCCATACTGCCAGTAGAGAGCAGGCCAGCAAAGCAGCTATAAAAATCAGAATGGTGCCCATGCTTTCCCCATCTTACTAAGTCTGTCAGGCGTGGTCAGTCGCACCCTGTCCAATAAACATTTTTCTGTGGTTGGCTATCGGCAAGCGTGGAGTTGAACTTGAGCATTGTAAAGCGCATCCCAGTGAAGGCAAATCATAGCAATACCACCAAAAACGAAATATCAGCAAATTCCTGGAGTTATTTCAACCTATTGACTTTTAATTTGAAATAATAATTAATTTTTATTACGTTACATAAATGTAAATAAACGGCAATTCGCATTGCCGAAACCGTGCTGTATATCGCACAATGACCACAGATTTCACTGCAAAGATTCTCACAATGAGCAAATCATTACAAAAACCCACCATTCTGAAAGTAGAAACCGTCGCACAATCCCGACTGTTTAACGTAGAAAGCGTGGATCTGGAGTTCAGCAACGGCGTGCGTCGCGTGTATGAACGTATGCGACCATCAACCCGTGAGGCGGTAATGATTGTGCCGATCGTTGATGAGCATCTGATTCTTATTCGTGAGTATGCGGTGGGAACCGAGTCCTATGAACTGGGCTTCTCGAAAGGATTAATAGACCCGGGCGAGACCGTTTTTGAAGCGGCGAACAGGGAGCTCAAAGAAGAGGTTGGGTTTGGCGCGTATAACCTGACCTTCTTAAAAAAACTCAGCATGGCGCCCTCTTATTTTTCCAGCAAAATGAATATCGTGGTGGCGGAAGACCTCTATCCAGAGTCGCTGGAAGGCGACGAGCCTGAACCATTGCCGCAGGTACGCTGGCCGCTGGCGCATTTAATGGATCTGCTGGAAGACCCCGATTTTAACGAAGCCCGCAACGTCAGCGCGCTGTTTCTGGTACGCGAGTGGTTGAAAGCGCAGGGACGGATTGCCTGATGGCGCAGCGTTTATCAAGCCAACGGAAAGTTCGTCTCCCTGTTCGCCGCCATCCGGTAAACACAATAAAAATGGCGCCGGAGCGCCTTTTTTGATCAGAACAGTTCGTGTGTTTCACCATTATCAATAATGGTGGTTCCCACCTCATGCACCGCCTGCTGTGTCGGCTGCGTGCCTTCGATGAAATACTCTTCACGGCTGTTACCGCCGTTCGCCAGTTGTCCGGTACTGCGGTCGATATTTACCGTGACGATGCCCGGCGGCGGCGTTAGCGGCTGTTCCGGCACGCCTTCCAGCACGGCTTTCATATAGGCGTCCCATGCAGGTTGCGCGCTCTTGGCGCCGCCCTCATAGCCGGATATTTGATCTTTGATCGCGCCGGAAGCAGTGGTGCGGCCTAAATCACGGCGGTGATCGTCAAAGCCGATCCATACGGATGTGACGACGCCAGGACCATAGCCGGAGAACCATGCGTCTTTCGAGCTGTTGGTCGTACCGGTTTTGCCGCCGATATCGCGACGTTTAAGGTCGCGCGCCGCACGCCAGCCGGTACCCATCCAGCCGGGTTCGCCGAAGATATTGGTGTTCAGCGCGCTTTTTATCAGAAACGCCAGCGGCGTATTGATCACATGCGGCGCGTATTCCTGCGTACCGTTTTGCGCGACCAGCGCCTGGTTTGCCTGTTCCAGCTTAGGCATCGGTACGGCGCTGTTTTGTTGCTCTTGCGAAACCGCGACCTCTTCCACATTGGTGTTTTCCAGCACGTTGGATTTCTGCGTATTGCCGTAAATGACCGGGATATCGCACTCCGGGCAGGCGATTTTCGGTTTCGCTTCGAAGATCACGCCGCCCTGATCGTTCTCAATCTTGCTGATGAAATACGGGTCGATTAGAAAACCGCCATTCGCCATCACCGCATAACCGCGCGCAACCTGCATCGGCGTGAAGGAGGCGGAGCCCAGCGCCAGCGATTCGGTATGTACAATATTCTGCGCCGGGAAGCCGAAGCGTTGCAGATACTCCGCCGCATAGTCGACGCCCATTGCGCGCATGGCGCGTACCATCACCACGTTTTTCGACTGCCCCAGCCCCTGGCGTAAACGAATCGGTCCGGCGTATTGCGGTGGGGAGTTTTTCGGACGCCAGTCTGAACCTGCCCCGGCGTCCCAGCGGGAAATCGGCACATCGTTGAGCATACTGGCGAGCGTCAGTCCTTTATCCATTGCGGCGGTGTAGAGGAACGGTTTGATGTTCGACCCCACCTGACGCAGCGCTTGCGTCGCGCGGTTAAATTTACTCTGATTAAAATCGAAACCGCCGACCAGCGCCAGTACCGCGCCGGTTTGCGGGTTAAGCGAAACCAGTGCGGAGTTCACTTCCGGTACCTGCGCCAGCCACCAGTCGTTATCCACCTGACGAACCCAGATTTGTTGGCCTGTCTGGACGACATCGGTAACTTTACGCGGCGTCGGCCCCTGCTGCGTATCCGAGCGGTAAGGCCGCGCCCAACGCATCCCTTCCATACGTAGCGAAACGGACGTACCGTCGGCAAGCGCAGCGGTCGCCTCTTGCGGATTAGCGCTGGTGACCACGGCGGGAAGCAACGGTCCGTAGGTCGGTAACGCCTTCAACGTATCGGTAATTTTTTTACTGTCCCACGCCGTTTCGCCCACTTTCCATAGCACATTCGCCGGGCCGCGATAACCGTGGCGCATGTCATAGTCCAGCACGTTATTACGCACAGCCTGTTGTGCGGCCTGCTGCACTTTGCGGGTGATGGTCGTGTAAATACGATAACCATCTTCGTAGGCGCTTTCGCCATAACGGTTATACATTTCCTGGCGCACCATTTCCGACAGATAAGGCGCGGAGAAGGCGATTTCCGGCGCGTGATAATTTGCGTCGATAGGCTCGCTACGGGCCTGATCGTACTGCGCCTGAGTGATATATCCCTCGCTTAACATTCGCGAGAGCACTACGTTACGGCGCGCCGTCGCCCGATCCATCGAGTAGAGCGGGTTAAAGGTAGAAGGCGCTTTAGGTAGCCCGGCGATGACCGCCATTTCGCTTAAGCTAAGCTGGTCGACCGTCTTACCAAAGTAGACCTGCGCCGCCGCGCCAACGCCATAGGCGCGGTAGCCGAGATAGATCTTGTTCAGATAGAGTTCGAGGATCTCATTTTTATTCAGCAACTGCTCAATACGAATCGCCAGAAACGCTTCCTTGATCTTGCGCATCAGCGTGCGTTCGGGGCTAAGGAAGAAGTTTCGCGCCAGTTGCTGGGTAATGGTACTTGCTCCCTGCGATGCGTGACCGGAGAAGAGCGCGACGCTGGCCGCGCGGAAAATACCTACCGGGTCAACGCCGTGATGCTCATAAAAGCGGCTATCTTCGGTCGCGATAAAGGCGTTGATCATTTCCGGTGGAATTTGATCGAGCGTAACGGGAATACGGCGTTTTTCGCCATATTGCGCGATAAGTTCGCCATCCGCGCTGTAAACCTGCATCGGAATTTGCAAACGCACATCTTTCAATGTCGCGACGTCAGGTAGCTGCGGCTCAATATAGCGATAAAGGCCATAAATCGAGCCTGCTCCCAGCAGGATGCAACATACTGCAAGGATCAATAAATACTTTACGAACTTCACTGGAGATTTCCCATTTAGTGTCATTTGGGCAGTTTATAAACAAACGCGCGGTAGTATAAAGGCAAGCCAGACGCATTGATATACCCGTTAACGCGACGGGTGATAAGGAGATCGACCGTTATGGCTTTTAAAACCTGGCAAATAGGATTGCATATTCAGCAGCATGAAGCGCTGGCCATCGCCGTTGTTCGCGGCGCATCAGGCTGGTCCCTGCAACGTTGGTGGCGACTGCCGCTGATGAACGCCTCTACGGCAGAGGGTACGATTCCTGACCCGCAATCGCTGGCTCACGTACTGCGGTCCTGGAGCCGCGAGCTACCGCTACGTCACCGTATTCACCTCTCTTTTCCCGCCAATCGGACATTACAACGCGCTTTTCCGCATCCGCCGATGCGCCTGCGGGAACGTGAGCAAGTCGCATGGCTTGCACAAACGATGGGGCGTGAGCTGGATATGGAACCAGACTTATTACGTTTCGATTTTCAGGACGATGCGCTGAGCCCTGCGTTCAACGTTACCGCCGCACAAAGCAAAGACATTTCAGCGCTGTTAACGCTGGCGCAAACGCTCAATGTGCGCATCGCCGCCGTGACGCCCGATGCCTGCGCGTTACAGCGCTTACTGCCGTTTATACCACCGGGGCGGCAATGTCTGGTCTGGCGCGATGAGAGCCAGTGGCTGTGGGCGATGCGCTATGCGTGGGGGCGTAAATCGGCGCGAGAGGCGACGACGCTGCATGACCTTGCCGCAACGTTATCCGTCATGCCGGAACATATTTCGTTATGCGCCGAAGGCGAATTCGACCCCTGGCGCGCCGTTATCGTCCGTCAACCGCCGGTTCCGCCGGACGGTTATCGCTTTGCGATTGCGCTGGGTTTAGCCATGGGGGAGATACGCTGATGGCGCATTCTGTCAATTTGCTCCCCTGGCGACGCCAACATTACGTGGCGCGTCTGCGGCTGTGGTGCGTGGTATGGGGCGCGTCCCTGCTGCTGATAGCAAGCCTCGCGACGATCGCCCGGTTGGCTTTTTGGCAGGAGGGGAGGATTAACGAACTGCTACTGACGGCGGAAAACGGGCGCACGATGGCGCTTGCGGCGAACATGCCGCAGTTACAGCAGCGTCAGCGGCAGCAACAGGCGCGATTACTACGTCAGGCGCAGCGTGAACTGACGCAAGCCTGGCAATCTATCTTGATCGATCTTGCCAACCTGTTGCCGGATCAGGCATGGCTGACAAGCCTCAATTATCAGCAAGAGACGCTAGAGCTGGAAGGGTTGGCGAGAACGTTTGACGCCCTGCTCACGCTTGAGACATCACTTCGTCACTATGTCAGTTTTCCGCTAAACCGCACGGGCGCCACGCGGCAGGATGCGCAAGGGCGCTGGCAGTTCCATTATCAGTTAACGAGGAGCGCCGCCCGTGAACGCGTTCTTTGATATCTGGTACGGGATGTCGCGCCGTGGTCGGGTTTTTTGTTGGTGTGCAGGCGTGCTGTGCCTGACGCTGACGGTCACGTTATCTGTGGGCTATCCCGGCTGGAAGACGCTGGATACGCAACAAACGCGGTTAAGCCAGCAGCGCGAGGCCGCCCGGCAACAGTGGCGTCATCTGCGCCGTCTGAGCGTCGCGGCTGAACCGCTTTTCGGGGGCACCGTTGAAAATCCGCGTCCTTTTTCGCCGTTAGATTTCCAGGCGCCTCCCCTGCGTTTGCTGCACTGGCAGCCATCGGCGCAGGGGGGAGAAATGGCGCTGAAAACGTCCTGGGATGCGGTGCCGTCACTGTTTGTCCGGTTGGCCGAAAGCGAGATGAGCGTAAGTCGGTTTTCATTGCGTAGGGAGGGGGCGGAATTATTGATGACGCTGCAACTGGAGCGCCTGGCGAATGAAGGCTAGCCGCAGTGTATTGCTCTGTTTTTGTTTGCTGACGTTGACGGGAATACGCGATCCCTTTCGCCCGCCGGAGGACCGCTGCCGGATAGCGGAACTCTCGCAGTGGCGGTATCAGGGCGCGGTGCGTAAAGGCGAGCGATGGATCGGCATTCTTAAAGACAGTCAGCAAAAATGGCGGCGAGTGGAAGAGGGGCAGAAGCTGGAAAACGGCTGGACGATTGTCCGCCTGACGGCGCAAACCTTAACGTTAACGACCGGTAAAAATTGTGCACCGCCGCAGTGGCGGTGGCTACGTCAGGGAGCGGACAATGAAGCGATGGATAGCCATAATACTGATAGTCTTGATGCCCGCCGCGCAGGCGGGAAAAGCGGCGAAAGTGACGCTGGTGGTTGACGACGTCCCTGTGGTGCAGGTTTTGCAGGCCTTAGCTGAACAGGAACGGCAGAACCTGGTGGCGTCGCCGGACGTCAGCGGCACGTTATCGCTGCATCTGACGAATGTGCCGTGGAAACAGGCGCTACAGACGGTGGTCGATAGCGCGGGGCTGGTGCTGCGTCAGGAAGGGAATATTCTCTATGTGCATTCGCAGACCTGGCAGAAAGAACACAGCGCGCGCCAGGAGGCCGAGCGATTAAGGCTTCAGGCTAATTTACCACTGGAAAACCGCAGCATTAGCCTGCAATACGCCGATGCCGCCGAACTGTCGAAAGCGGGCGAGAAACTCCTGAGCGCGAAGGGAACCATCACGGTAGATAAGCGCACCAACCGTCTGCTGTTGCACGATAACCGCGCGGCCCTGGCGGAGCTGGAAAAATGGGTATCGCAAATGGATCTGCCGGTGGCGCAGGTGGAGCTGGCGGCGCATATCGTCACCATTAACGAAAAGAGTCTCCGGGAGCTGGGCGTAAAGTGGACGCTGGCTGATGCCCAGCAAGCGGGAGCGGTGGGCGACGTGACGACGCTTTCCAGTGATTTATCCGTCGCCGCCGCCACCTCACGCGTAGGATTTAACATCGGGCGCATTAACGGACGCCTGCTGGATTTGGAACTGTCAGCGCTGGAACAGAAGCAGCAGTTGGATATTATCGCCAGCCCCCGGCTGCTGGCTTCGCATCTGCAGCCGGCCAGTATTAAGCAAGGCAGCGAAATTCCTTATCAGGTCTCCAGCGGCGAAAGTGGCGCGACATCCGTTGAATTTAAAGAAGCGGTGCTGGGAATGGAGGTGACGCCCACCGTTTTGCAAAAAGGACGCATCCGCCTGAAGTTGCATATCAGCCAGAATGTTCCCGGTCAGGTACTACAACAGGCCGACGGCGAAGTGCTGGCGATAGATAAACAGGAAATTGAAACGCTGGTAGAGGTAAAAAGCGGCGAGACGCTGGCGCTGGGCGGTATTTTTTCGCGAAAAAATAAATCGGGTAGCGATAGCGTGCCGCTGTTGGGGGATATCCCCTGGTTTGGTCAGCTCTTCCGCCATGACGGCAAAGAGGACGAGCGACGCGAATTAGTGGTGTTTATCACCCCCAGACTGGTTGCGGCAGAATAATTTATGCATAAAAAAGCGCTGTTTTTGTACTGAACGCGTCTCAGGGATTTGACGTGCGGATGTATTTAGCATACAAGGAGTACCGATTTGAGAGTCGTGCTTTTCGTTGCTTACGCATTGATAAATGCGCTTTGCCTTGCCGAAGGTGTGCATAAGACCGATGATAAACGGCTGAATGTCCGCTGATGCAGACTTATTGGTTCTGCGGATTGCACACAATTGTTTGAAAGTAGAGCAATTTGTAGGCCGGATATGTTGTTCTGGCCGCCGTCCGGCAACGCTAACTCGGGTTTTGCAACAATCAGGCTTGGTGATTTATTCAGTTGCCAAACCCGCTTGAGTATTGAGATAATTTTCAGTCTGACTCTCGCAATATCTTATGAGGTTTCAGTTCATGTCCTGCTGCGCTGGGTGTCTGTGAAGCGGGTTTACCATTAACGAATAGTCTTAGTAGTACCGAAAAAATGGCAGAGAAACGCAATATCTTTCTGGTTGGGCCTATGGGTGCCGGAAAAAGCACTATTGGGCGCCAGTTAGCTCAACAACTCAATATGGAATTTTATGATTCTGATCAAGAGATTGAGAAACGAACCGGAGCTGATGTGGGCTGGGTCTTCGATGTTGAAGGTGAAGACGGCTTCCGTAATCGTGAAGAAAAAGTTATCAACGAATTGACGGAAAAACAGGGTATTGTGCTGGCAACCGGCGGTGGCTCTGTAAAATCGCGTGAAACGCGTAACCGTCTTTCCGCGCGTGGCGTCGTGGTTTACCTTGAAACGACCATCGAAAAACAACTGGCGCGCACGCAGCGTGATAAAAAACGCCCGCTGTTGCAGGTTGAAGCGCCGCCTCGCGAAGTTCTGGAAGCGCTGGCCAACGAACGCAATCCTCTGTACGAAGAGATTGCCGACGTCACCATTCGCACCGACGATCAAAGCGCTAAGGTTGTGGCAAACCAGATTATTCATATGCTGGAAAGCAACTAATTCAAGCAGAATACGCTGGGTAAGCGGGTACAAGTAACTAAGGTGGATGTCGCGTCATGGAGAGGATTACAGTCACTCTCGGGGAACGTAGTTACCCGATCACCATCGCGGCTGGTTTGTTTAACGAACCAGCTTCATTCTTGCCGCTGAAATCAGGCGATCAGGTCATGTTAGTGACCAACGAAACCCTGGCGCCGCTTTATCTGGACAAGGTTCGCGGCGCACTCGAACGGGCGGGCGTTAACGTAGACAGCGTGATTCTTCCTGACGGCGAGCAGTATAAGAGCCTGACGGTGCTGGATACGGTGTTTACGGCGTTACTGAAAAAACCGCATGGTCGTGATACCACGCTGGTCGCACTGGGCGGCGGCGTGATTGGCGATCTCACCGGTTTTGCGGCGGCCAGTTACCAGCGAGGCGTTCGTTTCATCCAGGTACCAACCACCCTACTGTCGCAGGTTGATTCCTCCGTGGGCGGGAAAACCGCCGTCAACCATCCCCTTGGCAAAAACATGATTGGGGCGTTTTACCAACCCGCTACTGTGGTCGTCGATCTTGATTGCCTGAAAACGCTTCCTGCACGCGAACTGGCATCGGGGCTGGCAGAGGTGATCAAATACGGCATCATACTCGACGCGGACTTCTTCACCTGGCTTGAGGGTAATCTGGATGCGCTATTGCGTCTGGATGGCCCGGCGATGGCGTACTGTATTCGTCGTTGTTGTGAGCTGAAGGCGGAAGTTGTTGCCGCCGACGAGCGTGAAGCGGGCTTACGTGCTTTACTGAATCTTGGACATACCTTTGGCCACGCCATTGAAGCGGAAATGGGATATGGCAATTGGTTACATGGCGAAGCCGTTGCCGCAGGTATGGTGATGGCTGCGCGCACGTCCGAGCGTCTGGGACAGTTTAGTTCTGCTGATACGCAGCGCATCATCGCTCTGCTCGAACGGGCCGGGTTGCCTGTCAACGGCCCTCGCGAGATGTCCGCGCAGGCCTATTTGCCGCACATGCTGCGAGATAAAAAAGTGTTGGCGGGGGAGCTGCGTTTAGTGCTTCCGCTGGCCATAGGGAAAAGTGAAGTACGCGGCGGAGTGTCGCACGAAGTCGTTCTTAGCGCGATTGCTGACTGTCAGCAGGCGTAACAACAAGAAAGGTCAGACTGATATTGCGTAGATGTCAGTTTTTTAGCTTCAGGTTATGTGCAATGTCGTAAGCATTAACCTTTGAGTGGGGTGTTAAATGGATGAATTCAAACCAGAAGACGAGCTGAAACCCGATCCCAGCGATCGTCGTACTGGTCGTTCTCGTCAATCTTCAGAACGCGATAATGAGCCGCAGATCAACTTTGATGACGTTGATCTGGATGCTGACGATCGCCGTCCGACGCGTGTGCGTAGAGCGCGTAGTGAAGAACCTGAAGTCGAAGAAGAGTACGAATCCGATGAAGACGATACGGTGGATGAGGAGCGTGTAGAACGCCGTCCACGTAAGCGTAAAAAAGCGGCCCATAAGCCAGCCTCTCGTCAGTACATGATGATGGGCGTTGGCGTACTGGTGCTGCTACTGTTGATTATCGGTATCGGTTCCGCGCTGAAAGCCCCCTCAACGTCTTCCAGCGAGCCGTCGGCTTCTGGCGAAAAGAGTATCGATCTTTCCGGTAACGCCGCCGATCAGGCTAATGCAACCCAGCCTGCGCCGGGTACCACCTCCGCAGAGCAAACGGCGGGCAATACGTCGCAGGATATTTCGTTGCCGCCGATTTCTTCAACGCCGACGCAGGGACCGTCGCCCGTGGTCGCTGACGGTCAGCAGCGCGTGGAAGTGCAGGGCGATCTGAATAATGCGCTGACGCAGAATCCTGAGCAGATGAACAACGTTGCGGTGAACTCTACGTTGCCGACAGAGCCTGCAACCGTCGCGCCAGTTCGCAATGGTAGCGCGTCGCGTCAGGCGGCAGTTAGCGAACCTGCCGAACGTCATACCTCGCGTCCGGAACGTAAACAGGCCGTCATTGAACCTAAGAAACCGCAAACAACGGCGAAAACCACGACCGCGGAACCGAAGAAACCGGTCGCGCCAGTGAAACGCACGGAACCGGCAGCGCCAGCCGCGACGCCGAAAGCGACGGCAAGCGCCGCGCCGGTACAAACCGCGAAGCCAGCGCAAGCCTCGACGACGCCTGTCGCAGGCGGCGGGAAAAGCGCCGGCAACGTTGGCGCGTTAAAGAGCGCGCCATCCAGCCACTACACGTTGCAGCTCAGTAGTTCTTCAAATTACGACAACCTGAATCGTTGGGCGAAGAAAGAGAACCTGAAAAATTATGTGGTATACGAGACGACGCGTAATGGACAACCGTGGTATGTGCTGGTAACCGGAGTGTATGCTTCGAAAGAAGATGCTAAACGCGCAGTGTCCACGCTGCCTGCTGATGTGCAGGCGAAAAATCCGTGGGCAAAACCGTTGCATCAGGTTCAGGCCGATCTGAAATAATCCAGGCTGTGTCCTGCAATTGCCTGTGAGTGTCGCTGACAGCTATTTTTGTTCAGGACAGGCGCGAGGGGCGCATTTGCTACCGCCAAATGCGCCGTAAAGCAACGCGGCACAGCCTAAAGCGCAGGATGCTGTCGGAGCTTTCTCCACAGCCGGAGAAGGTGTAATTAGTTAGTCAGCATGAAAAAAAATCGCGCTTTTTTGAAGTGGGCAGGGGGAAAATACCCTCTGCTTGATGATATCAAACGACATTTGCCAAAAGGCGAGTGCCTGGTCGAACCTTTTGTGGGTGCCGGATCGGTGTTTCTTAACACCGACTTTTCTCGTTATATCCTCGCCGATATCAACAGCGACCTTATTAGCCTCTATAACATCGTGAAGTTACGTACCGACGAGTACGTACAGGCTTCGCGCGAGCTGTTTATGCCTGAAACTAACCAGGCTGAGGTCTATTACCAACTCCGCGAGGAGTTCAACACCTGCCAGGACCCCTTTCGTCGGGCGGTACTGTTTTTATATCTGAATCGCTACGGTTATAACGGACTCTGTCGCTATAACTTACGCGGGGAATTTAATGTACCGTTTGGTCGTTATAAAAGACCTTACTTCCCGGAAGCGGAGTTGTACCACTTTGCAGAAAAGGCGCAGAATGCGTTCTTTTACTGTGAGTCATACGCAGACAGTATGGCGCGTGCGGACAAGTCGTCGGTGGTCTATTGCGATCCTCCTTATGCGCCGTTGTCCGCCACGGCTAACTTCACAGCGTATCACACCAATAGTTTTAGCCTGACGCAACAAGCGCATCTGGCGGAAATCGCTGAGAATCTGGTCAGTAACCGGATACCGGTGCTCATTTCCAACCATGATACGGCGCTCACGCGCGAGTGGTATCAACTCGCAAAATTGCATGTCGTCAAAGTTAGACGCAGTATAAGCAGCAACGGCGGCACACGTAAAAAGGTGGACGAACTGCTGGCTCTGTACCAACCAGGAGTCGCAGCGCCTGCAAGAAAATAATTCTCAAGGAGAAGCGGATGAAACAGTATTTGATTGCCCCCTCAATTCTGTCGGCTGATTTTGCTCGCCTGGGTGAAGACACCGCAAAAGCGCTGGCTGCCGGTGCTGATGTTGTACACTTTGACGTCATGGATAACCACTATGTGCCGAACTTGACTATCGGCCCGATGGTGCTGAAATCCCTGCGTCAATATGGTATTACCGCGCCTATTGATGTCCACCTGATGGTCAAGCCGGTCGACCGTATCGTACCCGATTTTGCCGCCGCTGGCGCGAGCATCATTACTTTTCACCCGGAAGCCTCCGAACATGTTGACCGCACGCTACAACTGATCAAAGAACACGGCTGTAAAGCGGGGCTGGTATTCAACCCGGCAACGTCGCTCAGTTATCTCGATTACGTAATGGACAAACTGGATGTGATCCTGCTGATGTCTGTGAATCCTGGCTTCGGCGGTCAGTCTTTTATTCCGCAGACGCTGGATAAGCTGCGCGAAGTGCGTCGCCGGATTGATGCGTCTGGCTACGACATTCGTCTGGAAGTGGACGGCGGCGTGAAGGTGAACAATATCGGCGAGATCGCAGCAGCAGGTGCGGACATGTTTGTTGCGGGGTCGGCGATTTTCGATAAGCCTGATTACAAAAAAGTGATTGATGAAATGCGCAGTGAGCTGGCAAAGGTAAGTCATGGATAAGTTGCAAAATATTCGGGGCGTCGCCTTTGATCTTGACGGTACGCTGGTGGATAGCGCGCCGGGGCTTGCCGCGGCGGTGGACATGGCGCTGTATGCGCTGGAACTGCCGATCGCGGGCGAGGAGCGCGTGATTACCTGGATTGGTAACGGCGCAGATGTATTGATGGAGCGCGCGTTGGCCTGGGCTCGCGAGGAACGTGCCGCGCTGCGTAAGACGATGGGTAAACCGCCCGTTGATGAAGATATTCCTGCCGAGGAACAGGTACGCATTCTGCGTAAACTGTTCGACAGGTATTATGGCGAAGTGGCGGAAGAGGGCACCTTTTTATTTCCGCATGTCGCCGACACGCTGGGCGCGCTGCACGCCAGCGGATTGTCATTAGGTCTGGTGACGAATAAGCCGACGCCGTTCGTCGCGCCGTTGCTTGAGTCGCTTGATATCGCCAAATACTTTAGCGTGGTTATCGGCGGCGATGATGTGCAAAATAAGAAGCCGCATCCGGATCCGCTGTTGCTGGTGGCAAGCCGACTGGGCATGATGCCGGAGCAGATGCTTTTTGTCGGCGATTCGCGTAATGATATTCAGGCTGCAAAAGCGGCGGGCTGCCCTTCGGTTGGCCTGACATACGGCTACAATTATGGCGAAGCGATCGCTCTTAGCGAGCCGGACGTCATTTATGACAGTTTTAACGATCTTTTGCCCGCACTTGGGCTTCCGCATAGCGATAACCAGGAAATAAAAAATGACTAAGCCCATCGTTTTTAGTGGCGCACAGCCCTCAGGTGAATTGACCATTGGCAACTATATGGGGGCATTGCGTCAGTGGGTAAACATGCAGGATGACTATCATTGCATCTACTGCATCGTAGACCAACATGCTATTACCGTGCGTCAGGACGCGCAGCAGCTACGTAAAGCGACGCTGGATACGCTGGCGCTGTACCTGGCATGTGGTATTGATCCTGAAAAGAGCACTATTTTCGTTCAGTCCCATGTGCCGGAACACGCGCAGCTTGGCTGGGCGCTGAACTGCTATACCTATTTCGGCGAGCTGAGTCGTATGACGCAGTTTAAAGATAAATCTGCGCGCTATGCGGAAAACATTAATGCCGGTCTGTTTGATTACCCGGTGCTGATGGCCGCTGACATTCTGCTGTACCAAACCAATCTGGTGCCGGTAGGCGAAGATCAGAAGCAGCATCTGGAGCTGAGTCGCGATATCGCCCAGCGTTTTAATGCGCTGTATGGCGATATTTTCAAAGTACCGGAACCGTTTATTCCGAAATCCGGCGCGCGCGTGATGTCGCTGCTGGAGCCGACGAAGAAAATGTCCAAATCGGACGATAACCGTAATAACGTGATCGGTCTGCTGGAAGATCCGAAATCGGTAGTGAAGAAAATCAAACGTGCGGTCACTGACTCCGACGAGCCGCCGGTAGTGCGTTATGATGTGAAAGAGAAAGCGGGTGTCTCTAACCTGCTGGATATTCTTTCCGCCGTGACCGGTCAGAGCATTCCTGAACTGGAAAAACAGTTTGAAGGTAAAATGTATGGTCATTTGAAAGGCGAAGTGGCGGAGGCGGTTTCCGGAATGCTGTCTGAGTTGCAGGAGCGCTATCACCGTTTCCGCAACGACGAAGTGTTCTTGCAGAAGGTGATGAAAGACGGGGCGGAAAAAGCCAGCGCGCGTGCGGCCGAAACGCTAAAAGCGGTTTACGAAGCCATTGGCTTTGTGGCGAAACCGTAACGGTTATTGCCTGCCCGATGGCGCTAGCTTATCGGGCCTACAAACGAGCGAAGTTGGACAAGGCACCTGCGCTGTACCGTTTATCAGGCCTGTAAAAAACCGGGAAATCCCGGTTTTTTTGTATCTGCGCAGTCGTTTCTATTATTGATCGGCAGCCGGGCCGCAACCGCCAATAATTTTAGAAATAGAAATTGCAGGGTGCAGCAAATAATCGTAGCTACAGTTGTTTTTTTTGTTTTCAATATGACCCGTACAGGCGGTGAGCGTCGCCAGAACCCCTGCCACAATGGCAGTTTTTACAAATTTGAACATATCAAAATCCTTGTTGAATAAAAGGGATATTATTTATGGGATAAATATAATGTCTATTTAGCGTATATTACGATAGCAATTAATAAACCATACAGGTAGTCCAAATAAGGACTTCATCTTTACCAGAAAATATGATTTAAACAGGACCGCTTAATAATAAGCGGCCTGTATTAGTGTTCTATAATGTCGTTTATTTAACGAAATGTTTTCTTAACGTTAAGCATAAAGCCTTTATCGCTGATACTGTCTTCCTTCCACTGGTATGCGTCCAGATGCAGCGCGGTATCATTGCTGCTGTATTTCACGCCGATGGTTGCTTGTCCATTAACGCCGCCGCCTTTTTGACCGTCATCCACGCTGAACGATTGACCCGCCGCGCCCTGTAATGACGCCGTGCGCTGGCTCTTGTTGTAGCTCAGGTTCGGACCGCCTTCCAGAGTGGCGGTGGCGCTCCAGCCATCTTTCCCGGTATAGTCCAGATTCAGACCGACAAGGGAGTCCACTGCCGTTTCGTTGCCAGAGTTCATTGACAGGTTAAAGTCTCCGGCGCTGCGCTCTTTGTAGCCGTCTTCCATAGTGTGACGGAATTTCACACCAGCATACGGCGTCACTTTCAGCGCATCGTCCATCAGAGAGAAGGTTTTTGCGCCTTCACTACGGAATTCCATGTACTGCTGACGCGCATCGGAATCGGCGACTTTGTTGACATCGCTATAGTCAACAGAACGGCTGCTGTCGAGGTTATGCACGTCATAGCGCAGGCTGTTATTCCAGGCCAGGCCTTCACCAAACGCCATGTTATGTTTCAGACCGAAGAACTGACTGTAGCCGCCGGTCAGGCCGTTATCGCCCGCTTTTTGCGAACCGTCGCCATCAAGACGAGCAATACCGTACTCCAGCGTCAAGTTCTGGCTTGCGGTCAAATCCAGCGTCTGGCGCAGCGCCAGCATGTCGTACTGGGTATCATTGCCCAGTTCGGCACGCGGATCGCCTTTCGCCACCACGTTGAATGCCAGGCCATCTTTAATTTGCGGCGCGGCATCGGCCAGCATAGTAAAGCGATTACTGAGAATACGGGCCTCGCGGAAGACGGTGGTCGCCTGGCTGCCGCTGATTTGTTTAAGGGCGTTGTTCAGTTCGGCGGTGGTGCCGACGTTGAGGCTGGTGTACAGCTCATTATTGGTATAACCTGCATCCAGCGCCTGCGCGACGTCAGAAACGCTGCTGTCGGTGGCGACATCGGCATAGGCGTTTTTGGTCATCGTGACATCAACGTTGCCGCTGCTATCCGTACTCCCCTGCGCGTTCCAGACCACAGTGGTGGACTGGATTGCGCCTGCATCCGATAGGTTGCTGCCTTCAACGACGTTATCAAACGTGATGGTGGTGTCGGCAGTACCTGCGGTAAAGCCGGTATTAATCTCCACGCCGTCCAGACTGGCGTTGCTCACCATTAGCTTACCCGCGTTGCCGTCGGCACTGGTGCCGACGATATAACCGGAGAGATTGTTAGTCCCTGATGACGTTGAGATGTCGCCGGTCGCCATCGTCGTAGTGCTGTCGTCAATGGTAGGTTCGGTTGGCGCGGTGAAATCAACATAATGTACTTCGGTGCCGGCGCCGTATTCACCGCTACCTTCGATGGTTTTATCATTCTGTTTGATAAAGCCGGAGCCCGTTACGCTGTCGTCGATATAGACCGTACCGTTGTTGACGATATGACCGTTGCTACCTAACTGGCTGAAGGCGTATGAGTTATTGGCATAGATGTTAATGGTACCGTTGTTTTCAATTACCGCATCGGCTTTGGCGTCTGATTCCAGTTGCATCCCAATCATGCCAGTCTGTTCAGTACCTTGAGTCCCCACATTAATGGTGCCGTTGTTGACCATCTTCGCGCTACCGTGCGCCGACATCGCCACATTGCCGGTTTTATCAATGTTGATAGTGCCGTCGTTGATGGCTTTACTGCCGCCGTTATTTTTTGAGGTAGTAATCTGCCCGTTAATAACGCCCGTTGTCCCGTTATACAGAGTATGACCGCTGCCGCCAGTAGCGATATCGGCATCGCTGTTGACCGTTCCCCAGTTGTTGAAGGTCCCGGACCATAAGCCATTGTCCTGTAGCGTCATGGTGCCGCCTTCAAGGTTATTAAGCGTACCGCCTTTGTCCACTGAACCGTTTTTAATGACCCCGGCATTGTTAACGGTGGCGGCAGCGGTGAACGTCAGTTTATCTACCTCGCCGCCTGCATTATTGTTCAGCACGGCGCTGCCGGATGCTCCTTCCCATGATGTCACGGTACCCGTGTTGCTCATGGCGCTAGACCACTGAGTCACCGTGTTCATGGAACCGCTGTTATTAATGATGGAACCACCCACGGTAGTGCCGGTTTCCCCGGTCACGGAGCCGGTATTATTGAAGACGCCGCCATCGACAGAAACCGTTCCCGTCGTCCCATCGTTGGTGTAGGTTCCCCCGGTATCAATGCTGACGCTACTGATATTGCCGGTGGATTCATTGGTGACGTCGCCATAATTTTTAATGGTGACGTTGCCGCCGATGATGGTGCCGGCATTCGTGATATGGATGATATCGGTCGCCATCGGATCGGTAATGATAGCCTCGCCGGTCCGTGTTTCCCCCTCCGCCGTAATAACGTCGCCATCTTTGAACGCGTCAGAGATGTTGCTGTCCGTTGGGTTATATTCATCACTGTCCTGACAGTTATTCTCTATACAGATGGTGCCATAGTTAACGACCAGGCTGCTGCTGTCGGCGAGGAACGGCTTGCCGAAACTGGCGTCGATATTAATAGTGCCAGTGGTGTCGTTAATGACCGTACCGCCGTTTAATGCCGCCATGCCGACCAGTTGGTTTTCATCGGCTTGCGTGACGCCTTCATCTGCCGTCAGCGTAATTGTGCCCTGGTTAATCGCGGTGCCGCCGTTGAGCGCCATCATGCCGAACCCGGCATTATTGACGGTGATAGTGCCGGTATTGGTGGCGGTGGCGTCGCCGTTACCCGAATCCGTTGAGCCAGCAACCATACCTGCACTGGTTATATTGAGGTTTGCGGGCTGCCAGAATGTTTTACTGGTAATGTTGCCCGCATCATCCAGCGTCGGGACGAAACCGTCGAGATAAATATCACCGGCATTGCTCGCAGTACCTTTGGCGGCTGAAACGCCGTATACACCCGCGCCCTGAAGCATAATTGTCGCCCCGGCGTCATTGCTGACTTCGCCATAGTTGTACGCCAGCATCGCGTAATAGGTATTACCGTACCATTTCAGTGGGTACACCGATATGCCGCCGCTATCGAACGGTTTCTGATCGGAGAGCAGTGTGATATTGCCGCCTGCCTTATTTTCGCTGACGGAACCTGTATCCCCGGCGATGATAATGCCCGCGCGGGTAACGCCGTTATTGAAATTATCCTTTGTCCAGGCGGTGATAGCGCCGCTGTTGGCGACATGCGCGCCATCACGCGCCATCAACAGTTGCGCAGCGCCATTGTCGTTGATAGTGCCCTGGTTCTCAATATCGGAATCCGCCCCGGAGGCGACTAACAGCGCGTTGTAGTCAACATACCCGGAGCCCAGGAAGTTCATGTCGATATCGACGCTGGAGTTTTCGTCCAGCACCAGTTGGCCGCCGTTCTGTACCTTCGCCAGCATCACGTTCCCGCCAATTATAGTGGTTAAGTCTGCGGTAGAGTGGCCGCTCAGCGTGACTTTGCTGTTGCCGTTAATATTAATGGCTTGGATAGCACTGTTTTCATCATTTGTGGAGCCGGTGGCTGTAATGTTAAGACCACCGGTGATGTTCACATTGTTATCATCACCCTGGATGTCCAGACCCGTAATGTCCTGGGTCTGGCCGGCGACATTGCTAAGATCGCTGGCGTTGAGATTCAACGTACCGTCAAGCGTCACGTCATTGTTATTCCCGGTGATGGCAATACCGTTGAGTGGGATCTCATCAGAAATTAGCGAGTCCTGGGCGTAGCTGGCGCCAACGTTGACGTTACCCAGGATATTTACCGCGTTATCGCTGCCGCTGACATTGACGCCAGTGGCCCCCTGGAAGACGCCGTCACTGTCCTGCACCGAGTCGACGTTGATGTCGCCGCTCAGATTAACGTCTGACTCAGTACCGCTGACCAGAGCGCCCGTACCGTTGAGACTGACGTCTATGTCGCCTTTGTTGGTGAGGGTGTTTTGTTCTCCCGCCACCACAAAACCAGTCGATCCCTCGTCATGCACGGTGATGTTGCCGTTGTTGGTCAGCGTCACGCCCTGACCGTTGGTAATAATGCCCATCGCGCCATTGGTCACCAGCAGGTCGCCGTTCTGAGTCAGTTTGGCGTTATTGCCGTCAATGACGGCGACGGTTGAGCCCGCACCGTCTACATGCACATTACCGGCGTTCATCATGCGGGCGTTGTCGCCCTTAATGTGGGTGCCCGTAGCGCCATCGGTAATCGTCTGGTCGCCAGCATTGACCACATAGGCGTCGTCACCCTCAATGTACAGCCCGGTAGAGCCTGCTCCACGGGTGGTGGAATTACCCGTATTATCGACAATTGCGCCATCGCCGACGATCTTTGCCCCGGTAGCGCCATCGGAGACCTCTAACTCACCATCGTTGATGAGACGCGTGTTATCGCCAAGAATAATCAAACCTGTGGAACCCTCACCGCTAATGGTGGAGGTACCGGTATTATCAATGATGGTTCGGTTACCATCGATAACCATACCCGTTCCACCTCCACTGACGTTGATATTGCCGGAAAGCGTGGTACTTGAGTTGCTGCCGGAAATCAAGGCGCCGATGGCGCCGTCAACCGACGTACCGCCTGAAATCGTGTTGGTGGTGTTATCGCCGGTAATCACCAGACCGACTGCGCCGTCGCTAACAATGGCGTCGCCGGTGAGGGTATTGGTGGTTTTATCGCCGGAAATGATAACGCCGGTTTTGTTAGCGCCGCTTACGGTCATTCCGCGATCGGTAGCGTGGGTCTCGTTATCCCCAGTGGTCACCTGCGTCTGGTCATCAGCAAGGATCAGATATCCCCGGCTGTCATACTTCCAGTACAGACCGTTTTCCTGAGTACCTTCAATGACGGCAGCGTTATCGTCTGTGACATTCCAGCCGGAGACATTCAGCGTCTTACCGCTAAGGGTGGTTAACTGCCATCGCTCGTCTTGTTTGGAATAACTTAGCGTTGCCGGGCCGAGATGTTTGCCGTTATCCAGCTTAATATCATTGAAACTCAGCGTGTCCGCGCCTCTGTCATCAGTGACGCCGTTACTGTAGGATATGATAGAGGTATCATCAGGAGGTGTTGGTGTGACATCGCCGCCATCATCCGACGGTGTCGGAGAAACAGTGTGATGCGAGTTGCCATCACTGTCACTATTATGCACGCCCAGTGCGACACTGGCTGCCAGTGCCGCAATACCGCCAGCCGCCCATCCCCAGTGATTATCCTGCTCTACTTTAGTAATAAGACATTCGGCGGGCAATTTTTCCCTCTCAGCCTGAGATAATGAGGAAATATTAGTGGGACATTTATTATCATCGTCGGTATTATCGGCAGCCATAGCGGGGTAATAAGAGGTTTGCAGGGCAAGCGCAATACCAATAGCCAGGAGTTTTTTCCTTTGCATAGGTTATCATTAATTAAACTGGGCGTATAAAGAAAACGTGATTTACATTTTGTCAGAAAGGTCAGTTTATAGTTTGGACTCTGCGTATCCAAAATTGCTTCGTTTGTTAAGGAATTAATAAGTATTTGCCTGGCTAATTACTGGAGCACGAAAAAGGGGCGAAAAGGCTATTTTTTTGACGGTGAGGGCTAATTGTTGCAGGGAATAATATTAAATATAAATGAATTTAATTTAATTAAAATGTAACGTAAGAATAAATCATTACTTAATGGCGAAAATAAATAGACGCCCTGAATAACAGGGCATCACGGAAATCAATGATTCGAGAACCAGTTTAATTTATCGCGTAGCCCGACCACGCGACCAACAATAATCAGCGCCGGACTGACCACCTGTTTCGCCAGTTCGCCCAACTGCGCCAGTTCGCCATTGACCACCCGCTGTTTGATAGAGGTGCCATTTTCAACCAGCGCGACCGGCATATCAGCCTGCATACCGAATGCGATCAGTTTTTCCTGGATAGTCACCGCCTGACTCAGACCCATATAGAACACCAGTGTCTGTTTTTCTGCCGCCAGGTTTGCCCAGTCCAGCTCGCCGTCGGTTTTCAGATGACCCGTGACCAGACGCACACTCTGTGCGTAATCGCGATGGGTTAGTGGAATACCGGAGTAGGCGGAACAACCGGAAGCCGCGGTAATCCCCGGTACTACCGAGAAAGGAATACCGGCATGACATAGTGTTTCCAGCTCTTCGCCGCCGCGACCAAAGATAAAAGGATCGCCGCCTTTCAGGCGTACCACGCGTTTACCTTTTTGCGCTTCACGTAGCAGGATCTGGTTGATTTCCTCCTGCGGGACGCAGTGGTAGCCTGCGCGTTTCCCCACAAATACCCGATCGGCATCGCGGCGTACCAGGTTCATAATGTCGTCGGAGACGAGGCGATCATAAACCACGATATCCGCCTGTTGGATTTGTTGTAACCCTTTCAGCGTGAGCAGTCCGGCATCGCCCGGCCCGGCGCCGACCAGCACCACTTCACCGCGGTGATCCAGCGGTTCGCTAAACAGTTGCTCGGTCGTCGCGTTAACCGCTTTCTCATCGGCATTTGCCAGCGACTGCGCCAGCCGGTCGTTGACGAAAAATTTTTCCCAGAAGCGACGGCGTTCGCCCATGGTGGTGAACTGTTTTTTTACCCGGGCGCGGAGTTGTCCGGCATAGCGCGCGACCTGCCCCAGATGTTGCGGCAGTAGCGATTCCAGCTTCGCGCGCAGCAGACGCGCCAGCACCGGGGAGGTACCGCCGGAAGAGACCGCTACCATCAGCGGCGAGCGGTCGATAATGGAGGGCATGATAAAGCTGGCGGCTTTCGGCGCATCCACCACGTTGCAGAAGATACGGCGTGACTCCGCCGCTTCGCTGACGCGCTGGTTGACGGTATCGTCGTCGGTGGCCGCGATCACCAGCCAGCACGGGTCGAGAAGCGTTTCGTCGAACGGCCCCTCGACCAGCGTCAACATGCCTTCATTTGCCCATACGGTGAACTGTGGAATAAAGGTTAGCGCATTGACCGTTAAACGTGCGCCTGCTTCCAGTAGCAAACGTGCTTTGCGTTCTGCGACATCGCCACCGCCGACGATCAGACAGTCGCGGTCGCGTAATTGACAAAATATAGGCAAATGGTCCACGACATTACCCCTTAATGGCTGGCTGTAACCTTAATGTGGTTGATTTTTTGCGGAACAGGGCGCTCCGATTTTGGCGTAGCATACCAATAACCCAATCCCATGAACACGACGCCGGACAAAGTATTGCCGAGAGTGACCCATAACAGATTGTGTCCGATTCCGGACAGGGTATAGGCGTCGCTGTGATGACCAAACCAGGAGAGGGCGAACAACGTCATATTCGCGACGGAGTGCTCGTATCCGGAAGCGATAAACGCCAGCAGACACCACCAGATAGCAAGAAATTTCGCCGTGCCTTCCGTGCGGATCGCCATCCAGATTGCCAGACAAACCAGCCAGTTACACAGTGCGCCTTTAAAGAACAGTACCGCGGCGGGCGCTGTGGTTTTCGCCAGTGCGACTGAGTGAACGATACTGGTATCGACTGGCAACAAACTGCCGCCACCCCAACTGTAAAGCAGCGCGACAAATACGGAACCGGCCAGGTTGCCGAGCCAGGTTTGCGGCAGGATAGCCCACATTTGACCGTGGCTGATGGTGCCTGCTTTGACGCCCAGCGTCAGGAACATGGTGTGGCCGGTAAACAGTTCGGAGCCGGCAATAATCACCAGCGTTAAGGCGATACCGAAGGTGGCGCCCATCACCAAAGGACGCACAGAAGGATCGAGTAAATTACCGAGGGTGAAGATGAGAATAATCCCGAGGCCGACATAAGCCCCGGCCATTGCGGAACTGATCCAGAAGCCAAGCGGATTATTCGCCGACAGGCGTGCGATGCGCGCAGCGTTAGCCGCACACTTGTTGATAGTGTCTGTAAGCATTTGATCATCCTTAAATTTGCAATAACAATTAAAATTTAAAAAAATACAAAAAAGGGGAGGCGTTGCGCCTCCCAAAATTAATTAACCGCGCAACTGAACCATGCCCTCTTTCACCCGCGCTTCGTAATGTTTTACAGAGAACTGCTCATCTTCCATGCACAAACCATCGCTCAGGCGGAAGCGCTGCTTTTTCAACGGGCTGGCGACCCACAGTTCGCCCTGGTGTTCCGCAATCAGCCCACGAGACAGCACACTGGCCTCAAAGAACGGGTCGATGTTACTGATAGCGAACACCTGATCGTTATGGTAAGGACGGAAAATCGCTACCTGTTCGCCGCCTGACAGCGCGCAGACGCCGGTTCCCGGCAGGATGTCATCGATTTTGCAGATGTTTTGCCACTGGCTCATGCGTTTTCCTCCACCAGAGTTACCGGGATACGTTCATACGGCGTGGCCGGACGATGCTGTTCGCGTTCTGGGACGACCTGGACATTTGGGTCGCGCTTGTCGCTGTTGATGAAGTGTTTGAAACGAACCTGCGCCGCTGGCGTGTTGACGGTTTCCGTCCACTCGCAGACCACCGCTGCGCGCAGGCGCGCCATCTCTTCTTCCAGATGTTCGTTTAGGCCCAGCTTATCGTCGATAATGACCGATTTCAGATAGTCGATGCCGCCTTCCAGATTATCCAGCCACGGCGCGGTACGGGTCAGCTTATCGGCGGTACGAATGTAGAACATCATAAAGCGGTCGAGATACTTGAGCAGAGTGTCGCGATCGAGATCGGCTGCCAGCAGATCCGCGTGACGCGGTTTCATGCCGCCGTTACCGCAGACGTACAGATTCCAGCCTTTTTCGGTGGCGATGATACCGACATCTTTACCCTGCGCTTCCGCACATTCGCGGGTACAGCCGGAGACGCCGAACTTCATTTTGTGCGGGGTGCGAATGCCTTTGTAGCGGTTTTCCAGCTCCACGCCGAAACCGACGCTGTCGCCAACCCCGTAGCGGCACCAGGTGCTGCCGACGCAGGTTTTCGCCATCCGCAGCGCTTTGGCGTACGCGTGACCGGTTTCGAAGCCCGCTTCAATCAGCTGACGCCAGATTTCCGGCAGATCGTCTTTTTGCGCGCCAAACAGACCGATACGCTGAGAACCGGTAATTTTGGTATAGAGGTTAAACTCGCGGGCGATACGACCCACGGCCACCAGACCTTCCGGCGTGATTTCACCACCCGCCGAGCGTGGGATCACCGAGTAGGTACCATCTTTCTGAATATTCGCCAGGAAGTTATCGTTGGTATCCTGTAGCGGAGTGTGCTGCGGCTTAAGGATGTATTCGTTCCAGCACGACGCCAGCAGCGAAGCAACGGTTGGCTTACACACTTCGCAGCCGTAGCCTTTACCGTGTTTCGCCAGCAGCTCTTCAAAAGTTTTGATGCCTTCTACGCGGATTAAGTGGAACAATTCCTGGCGAGAATAAGCAAAGTGCTCGCACAGATTGTTGTTGACTTCGATACCCTGTTTCGCCAGTTCGGCGTTCAGTACCTGCGTCACCAGTGGGATACAGCCGCCGCAGCCGGTTCCGGCTTTGGTCTCCGCTTTCAGCGCCGCCACGGTATGGCAGCCTTTATTGATGGCGGCGATCAGATCGCCTTTAGTCACGTCGAAGCAGGAGCAGATCTGCGCGCTGTCCGGCAGCTTATCCACGCCGATAGACGGTTTGCCGCTGCCCGCGTGTGACGGCAGGATCAGCGAATCCGGGTTTTCCGGAAGTTCGATGGCGTTCAGTACCAGTTGCAGCAAATTGCCGTAATCGCTGGTGTCGCCGACCAGTACTGCGCCGAGCAGCGTTTTGTTATCTTCGCTAACGATGAGACGTTTGTAGACTTCTTTGCTTTCGTCGAGGTAGACATAGCTACGGGCGCCCGGCGTGCGGCCATGGGCGTCGCCGATGCCGCCCACGTCCACGCCCAGCAGCTTCAGTTTGGCGCTGAGATCCGCCCCTTCAAAGGTGTTTTCACTGCCGAGGATATGGTCAACGGCGACCTGGGCCATTTTATAGCCCGGCGCGACCAGACCGTAAACGCGGTTATTCCAACTGGCGCACTCACCAATGGCGTAGATATCCGGGTCGGAAGTCTGACAGGAATCGTTAATGACGATACCGCCGCGCTGCGCGACGGCCAGACCGCACTGGGTAGCCAGTTTGTCGCGGGGGCGAATACCGGTAGAGAAGACGATAAAATCGACTTCCAGCTCGCTGCCGTCGGCAAAACGCATGGTTTTACGCGCTTCGGTACCTTGCTGAACAATCTCTTGCGTATTTTTACTGGTGTGTACACGTACGCCCATGCTTTCGATCTTGCGACGTAGCTGCTCGCCGCCCATCTGATCGAGCTGTTCCGCCATCAGCATCGGCGCAAATTCAATGACGTGAGTTTCCACGCCGAGGTTTTTCAGCGCGCCGGCGGCTTCCAGCCCCAGCAGGCCGCCACCGACCACCGCCCCGCGCTTGCTGCGGCGGGCGCAGGATTCGATAGCGTTAAGGTCTTCAATGGTACGGTAAACGAAGCAATCCTGGGTTTCTGAGCCTTTAATCGGTGGAATCCACGGATATGAACCAGTCGCCATGATCAGCTTGTCATAATAAACGGTACGACCCGCGCTGGAGTGAATAACTTTCTCCTGACGGTTAATGGTAATTGCGCGTTCGCCAACCAGTACCTTTACGTCATGCTTCTCATAAAACCCTTCACGCACCAGAGAGAGCTCTTCCGCGGTGTGGTGAGAGAAGTAGGATGACAGGTGGACACGGTCATAGGCTTTACGGGGTTCTTCACAGAACACGGTAATGTCGAACAGGCTAGCGTCGGATTTATCAAGGAGATCCTCAATAAAGCGGTGGCCGACCATACCATTACCGATAATAGCGAGTCTGACTTTGCTCATTTTTGCCTCGATTTCTTTTCTATTACCGCCTACCTTAACGATTCAGCAACCCCACTTATTGATGTAAATCAAATTCACCTTTATATACCTCTTAATGGGTATATGGCTGATTTGTCAGGATTTTTATAAGTGGCGGAATTGTCAGGCTTTTCAGGTTTGTACAAATAATGTACAAAATGAGGGGGTTTTAGACCACCAGGCCTACCTCGTCGGGAGGAGAGGGAAAATAGGTTGCCGGAAGGCTGCTGCGCCTTATCCGGCCTACCAACGGCTTACGCTGTAGGCCGGATAAGACGCATTGCGTCGCCATCCGGCAATCATTATCAATGCGCCGCTGGGGCGCTATGTTGGCGATGACGGGACACAAAGCCGAGCGCAAAGCACATCACAAATACCACCGCATACAGACCATTTGCGGTGAGTAAGGCCGCCTGCGGGCCGCTGTGCGCCACAATCGGGCCGGTGACGACGAATGTCAGCATCGTTCCGATGGTACCGCAGGTCAAAATAAAGTTGACCAGCTTAGGCGAGGCCACTTTCGTTTGCTGCGATCCCAGCGTAATGATGGAGGTATAAATGGCGCTGGAGAAGAAGCCCAGCGTCAGAATAAACCACGGCATGTGCGCCTGTGTGCCGGTAATAAACAGATACATCAGTACTGCCGCCATACCCGCCAGCACGGTCAGAATGCGTTGCAGATCGAAAAAGCGCAGGATAAAGCTGAACGCCCACATGCCAAACATATAGGACATCCAGAAATCGCTCACCAGCGCCCCGGCGTCATTCAGGCTCATGCCGAGGCCTTTGGCGTATTCCGGCACCCAGGAGATAAAGCCTAATTGACCGAGGATATAGCACAGCGCAGCGACGGCGAGAAACAGTACGCCAATGCCCCATTTTTCTTTGGCGACAGGCGCCTGAGAGTGCTGCGCATGTTTACCCAGCGCCGGAAATTCACAGCCGAAGGTCAGGATGAAAATCGCCAGATAGACCAGGCCGATGCAGGCATAGACCCAGTACCACTCAATACTACGCGCCAGCAAGAAGGCGGCGACCATGGGAAAAATCATCCCCGCCATGCTGAAGAAGGAGTCGGTAAACAGCAGTCGGGAACCGCGCTGACGCCCTTCATACAGTTGCGTAATCAGGAAGGTGCCAATCGACATGGTGATCCCACTGACCAGCCCCAGCACAAACATCGCCGCTGAGAACAGCGCCAGGCTATGACTGAGCATCAGCCCGGCAACCGCCAGCACCATCAGGATAAAACCAAAGCGTAGCTGTGTTTTCAGCGGGACGATTTCCATCAACCACGCATTGAGGAAGATCGAGATCAAAATCCCGGCGTTCAGGAAAGTAAAGGTGTTACTCATGCTGGAAACGGGCAGATGAAAATAGTCTGCGATATTTCCCATCACCATCCCGGTGACAATCACCAGCGCCCCGGTCAGGGCGTAGGAAAGAAAGCTGATCCATGTGAGCTTGATGCGGTTGCTGTTAGTCATGTCTGGCCTTGAAGAGAAGTGAAGCGCGTGGAGGGCGCGTTAAGCGGGCAGATTTTAGGCGCTTTAGTGACGCATTTAAATAATTATTAGCAAACGTATTGCCCGTTACATTTTTAACGTGATCATGATCACGATATATTGCGAGGCTCAGGCATTGTGCCGTGACGTTACATTTGTTTCAGATACGTAAAATTAGGTAAAGGACTGGCCTGACCCTGGAAGGCTCTTTAGAATCAGTCCACTTGCTTTATTTCTGCTCTTGTTAAGGAAATCTCATGCTCAAATCGACTCTGGCGGCTGTCGTAGCTGTTTTCGCTCTTTCTGCTCTTTCTCCCGCAGCGTTGGCAGCAAAAGGCGATCCTCATGTGCTGTTAACCACCTCCGCCGGGAATATTGAGCTGGAGCTGAACAGCCAGAAAGCGCCGGTTTCCGTGAAAAACTTTGTCGATTACGTCAACAGTGGTTTCTATAACAACACCACGTTTCACCGCGTTATTCCTGGCTTTATGATTCAGGGCGGTGGTTTTAACGAGCAGATGCAGCAGAAGAAACCGAATCCGCCTATTAAGAATGAAGCCGACAACGGCCTGCGTAATACTCGCGGCACGATCGCGATGGCGCGTACCGCGGATAAAGACAGCGCCACCAGCCAGTTCTTTATTAACGTCGCGGATAACGCTTTTCTCGACCACGGCCAGCGTGACTTTGGCTATGCAGTCTTTGGTAAAGTGGTAAAAGGTATGGACGTCGCTGATAAAATCTCTCAGGTGCCGACGCACGATGTCGGGCCTTATCAGAATGTGCCGACAAAACCAGTCGTTATCCTTTCCGCGAAAGTCCTGCCATAAAATATGCCTGCGCGGGGGCGAGCCACCCGCGTTTTCTCCCTGTCTCAGCGTAACCTGAAATTGCTGCTTATACTTGTGGGCAAGCACAGGCATATTCAGGGAGGCCAGGTGAAGAAACTTACCGATAAACAAAAGTCACGCTTTTGGGAACAGCGGCGCAACGTTAACTTCCAGCAAAGCCGCCGTCTCGAAGGTATTGAGATCCCCTTAGTAACCCTGACCGCCGACGAAGCGCTGGCACGCCTTGACGAACTTCGGAGGCACTATGAGCGATAAATTTGGCGAAGGACGCGATCCGTACCTCTATCCGGGGCTGAATGTGATGCGTAATCGGCTGGGGATTCATCAGGCCCAGCGACTGGCGCAAGCGGCATATGAAATGACCGCGCTCCGCGCCGCCACGATTGAACTGGGGCCGCTGATACGCGGCTTGCCCCATCTGTGCGCGATTCATCGCCAGCTCTATCAGGATATTTTCGACTGGGCAGGGCAACTGCGGGAGGTCGATATTTACCAGGGCGATACCCGTTTCTGCCACTTTGCCTATATCGAAAAAGAGGGTAATGTCCTGATGCAGGATCTGGAAGAAGAGGGCTATCTGGTCGGTCTGGCGCATGAAAAGTTTGTCGAGCGGCTGGCGCATTACTACTGCGAAATTAACGTACTTCACCCGTTTCGTTTGGGGAGCGGGCTGGCGCAGCGCATCTTCTTTGAACAACTGGCGCTACATGCAGGCTACGCGCTGAGTTGGCAAGGTATTGCGGTTGAAACGTGGAATCAGGCGAACCAGAGCGGCGCGATGGGCGATCTCTCCGCTTTGCAGGCGATTTTTCAGAAAGCGGTAAGCGAAGCTCGCGAAACTGAGTAAAATAGTGCGGTTCTACTGACCCGGAGCCGCCATGATCCTGCTTATCGATAACTATGATTCCTTTACCTGGAACCTCTACCAGTATTTTTGTGAACTGGGCGCGGAAGTGCAGGTCAGGCGCAATGATGCGCTGACGCTGGCGCACATTGACGCTTTGAACCCGCAAAAAATCGTTATCTCTCCCGGCCCCTGTACGCCGGATGACGCTGGCATTTCACTGACGGTCATCCGCCATTATGCCGGACGTATTCCGATGCTGGGCGTCTGCCTTGGGCACCAGGCGATGGCGCAGGCTTTTGGCGCGACGGTGGTGCGGGCAGCGAAAGTAATGCACGGTAAAACGTCACCTGTTACGCACAATGGACAGGGCGTGTTTCGGGGATTGCCCAGCCCGTTAACCGTGACACGTTACCACTCGCTGATTGTCGACCCTGCCACGTTGCCTGAGTGTTTTGAGATCACCGCCTGGAGCGAAACGCAGGAGATTATGGGCATTCGCCACCGCGAGTGGGATCTGGAAGGCGTGCAGTTCCACCCGGAAAGTATTCTCAGCGAACAAGGACACGCTCTCCTGGAGAATTTCCTCCGGCGTTGATTTGTGGTTGCTATTAAGTGATTTTTTATTCATATTTTGTGATTATAATTTCACTGGCATTTCTGCTTAACCGGGTGGTAATGATATGGCAACTGAACAAACGGCTATTACGCGCGCAACTTTTGATGAAGTGATTCTGCCCATTTATGCACCGGCGGACTTTATTCCGGTTAAAGGTAAAGGCAGTCGCGTATGGGATCAGCAGGGCAAAGAGTATATCGATTTCGCCGGCGGGATCGCAGTGACTGCGCTGGGCCATTGCCATCCGGCGCTGGTCGAGGCGCTGAAATCCCAGGGTGAAACCTTATGGCATACCAGCAACGTTTTTACCAACGAACCGGCGTTGCGTCTGGGACGTAAATTGATCGACGCCACGTTTGCCGAGCGCGTGCTGTTTATGAATTCCGGCACCGAAGCGAACGAAACCGCTTTTAAACTGGCGCGTCATTATGCCTGCGTGCGCCATAGCCCGTTCAAAACGAAAATCATTGCCTTCCATAACGCCTTTCATGGCCGTTCCTTGTTTACCGTCTCTGTAGGCGGGCAGCCGAAATATTCCGACGGCTTTGGGCCGAAACCCGCCGATATTATTCACGTTCCCTTCAACGATCTCCATGCGGTGAAAGCGGTAATGGATGACCACACCTGCGCGGTGGTGGTCGAGCCGATTCAGGGTGAAGGCGGCGTGCAGGCGGCTACACCGGAATTCCTCAAAGGGTTACGCGACCTGTGTGACAAGCATCAGGCGTTGCTGGTGTTTGATGAAGTGCAGTGCGGGATGGGGCGCACCGGAGACCTGTTTGCCTATATGCACTACGGCGTCACGCCGGATATCCTCACCAGCGCCAAAGCGTTAGGCGGCGGTTTTCCGGTGAGCGCCATGCTGACCACGCAGGAGATTGCCTCGGCCTTCCATGTCGGTTCGCACGGTTCAACCTATGGCGGCAATCCGCTGGCCTGTGCGGTGGCTGGCGCGGCATTCGATATCATTAATACGCCAGAGGTACTAGAAGGCATTCACACTAAGCGGCAACAGTTTGTGCAACATTTGCAGGCGATTGACGAACAATTTGACATTTTCAGCGATATTCGCGGCATGGGGCTGCTGATTGGCGCGGAACTGAAGCCGAAGTATAAAGGTCGGGCGCGCGATTTTCTGTACGCAGGCGCAGAGGCCGGGGTGATGGTGCTCAATGCCGGACCAGACGTGATGCGTTTTGCCCCGTCGCTGGTGGTGGAAGAGGCGGATATCAATGAAGGAATGCAGCGCTTTGCGCAGGCGATAGGGAAAGTGGTTGCCTGATGGCGGATTGCCGGATAAGCGTAGCGCATCCGGCAGTCGATCTAACCTTTTGTATCCCGTAGCCGCTTACTCAGCCAGATACCGTGATGCGGACGCTGACGCCAGGCCATCGACGAAATGGTGTGCATGGTGTTCAGATGGCCGATGATGCGCTGTAAATGTTGTTCCAGAGTGCTCAATAAGCCATGTGACGGCATGTCCGGCGACTCCAGAATGTTGACGTCGCCGGAACCGCCTGGCCTGTCGTACTCCAGGCGCTGCTGGCAGCGCTGAATCGCAATCTCGCAAGATTCCAGATAGCGCTGCGCCAGATCCGGCGTCAGCATGGTGTGTTCCCGCGCCAGCGTCGTCATGGCGTTGATATGCTCGACAATAAACTGGCTGTGCGTGACCCACAGTTTCATATCCGACAGATAGTGGGTATTGAATCCGGGTTCCTGCATTGCCTGATTTAACGAGTTGAATAGCGTGTTATGCGCCTGGTTGACCCGCATTCTTTGATAAGCGAGCGGGGTGGCCTGCGGATCGTTACTGAGGATCAGTCGGATAGCTTCTTGATCGGCTTCCAGCGCATCATGGGCGTTTTTACGTAATAGCCCGCTTTGCCATTGCGGCCACAGCCAAACCATGCCGCCAAAGGCAATTAAACAGCCAATAAGCGTATCGATCAGCCTCGGCACAATAAACTGCTCTCCGTTTAACGTCAGTAACTGGATGGTGTATACCGCCGTCACCGTAAAGCCGACCGTCGCCCAGCCGTAGTTTTTACGAATAATCAGATAACTTGCCAGCGTTAGTACCAGCATGACCGCCAGCGTAATGCTTTCGGGAATATGTAAGTGCAGCGTGACGCCGGCAATCACCAGGCCGACCAGCGTTCCGACCGAACGGTGCAGAATACGTACGCGCGTCGCGCCATAGCCGTTTTGGGTGACAAACAGCACCGTCATGAGGATCCAGTACGGTTTGGGCAGGTGCAACGCGCTGCCCATCAGACTGGCGATACTCATCATTACGCTAATGCGTCCGGCGTTGCGTAGCGCCGGCGATTTAAGCGACACATAATTTTTCAGCGCCGGGAGTAGTGGCAGGCGACGCTGTTTATCGGCCATCAGGTCGCGGGCGTAAAGCGGTCGCTGAGTACGCAGCACGCGGGCGATTCGGCTGAAGTGCCAATAGCAGAACTGGCCTACCGGGTTTTCAGGATGTTGATTGGCAATCTTCTCCAGCGCGCCAATCTGTTTTTCCATAGAGAAGCGCGTCGGCAGACGATGATAAAGGATGTCATCCGCCAGCACGCGCAGGCGAGCGGCGACCGTTTGCGCATTCCAGCGAATTACCTCTTCCGCATGGCTGCGTTCTACCAGTTTCTGTACCTCTTCCGGCTGATGCAGGCTGACGGAGATGTGTTCCTGCAAATCCATCGCTTCCTGAAAAGCCCGCAGTAGGCGCTTGTAATCATTATTGTTGTGCGCCGAAAGCATATGCATCTGTTGGTAACACTGGGTAATGAGATCGACCGCTTTTTGCTGGCGTATCAGCAGGGGAGGCAGCGCTTTTTCCGGATCGATATGTTGGGTGAGCAGGCTGTATTTCGCTTCGCAGTAATCGGCCAGTTCACGATATAACAAACTCAATGACTCGCGCAGCGGCTGTTCGCGCCATAGCCAGAACCAAAACCAGTTAAACACGCCGTACCATAGGGTGCCCAGCGCATAAATAAGCAGCGGCTCCCAGACGGGCATGTATCCCGCAAGGCTCAGGGTAAATATGGCGGCAATCAGCGACGCTGGCAGTAGCCGCGCATGAAGTGGGCTAATTTCCGCCGTCACGCCAAGCACCAGCGTGAGCCCGGTCAGGATCAACGGCAGGGGGACGGATTCCGCCAGCAGGAGTTGCGTTGCCAGACTGCATCCGGCGAACAGCGACGCGCCGATGATCAGGCGTTTAAAAAAGCGTTTGTGCGGTGTATCCAGACCTGCAATGTTGCAGCAGGCGGGAACGAGAGAGAAAAGTAATCCCAGGTGTAGCTGGCCTATCAATAAACCGACAGCCACAGGCAGGCACAGCACCAGCGTTTGCCGTAGTGCGTAATTAATCTCTGGGTGATAAATCAGTCTTCGCCACATCGATGCAAACAAAAATGGCGCATGATAAAACGCGCCATTCTGACGGGATTAACGGGTGCCGTAGACGACGATGGTCTTGCCATGCGCGGAGATCAGGTTTTGATCTTCCAGCATCTTCAAAATACGACCAACGGTTTCGCGGGAGCAGCCGACGATCTGGCCAATTTCCTGACGGGTGATTTTGATCTGCATCCCATCCGGGTGCGTCATGGCATCGGGCTGTTTCGCCAGATTCAGCAGCGTCTGAGCGATACGCCCGGTGACGTCGAGGAAGGCGAGGTTACCTACTTTTTCAGACGTGACTTGTAAGCGACGAGCCATCTGGGAAGAGAGGCGCATCAGAATATCCGGGTTTACCTGGATTAATTGGCGAAATTTTTTGTAGGAAATTTCAGCGACCTCACATGCGGTTTTCGCACGTACCCAGGCGCTGCGTTCCTGGCCTTCTTCAAACAGGCCCAATTCACCAATAAAATCACCCTGATTCAGATAAGAAAGAATCATTTCTTTCCCTTCCTCATCTTTGATCAGCACTGCCACGGAGCCTTTAACGATGTAGTACAGCGTTTCTGCTTTTTCACCCTGGTGAATCAGCGTGCTCTTTGACGGGTACTTATGAATGTGGCAATGAGACAAGAACCATTCAAGAGTCGGGTCTGTTTGCGGTTTGCCAAGCACCATGCGCGGTTATCCTCTGTTATAAGCTGTCTCCAGAGCCAGAAAACGGCACTGTCTCTGGGGTTGCAAAAATATGCTTCCCGCTACCTGGGAAGAGGGCTACGAAAATAGACTGTAGCCTGTAATGTGATGTCCTCTGCATACATGCAGTACGTCAATGTATTACTGTAGCATCTTGTCTGTTTTAGCATAGCTTTCGCCGTGTGTCTCCTGGTGTCTCGCTTCAGCATGACCCAAGTCGCCTTCCATTGCGAGTTTTGTTGTATGCGCGTAATCTTTCAGGAAAATTGAAACATTGGAGTTACGAAATATGCAAGCGCGTGTAAAGTGGGTTGAAGGACTCACGTTCCTCGGAGAGTCTTCCTCCGGCCACCAGATTTTAATGGATGGCAACTCCGGTGACAAAGCGCCGAGTCCGATGGAGATGGTATTAATGGCGGCTGGCGGATGTAGCGCTATTGATGTGGTATCGATCCTACAAAAGGGGCGTCAGAATGTCACCAACTGCGAAGTGAAGCTGACATCCGAGCGCCGGGAAGACGCGCCGCGCCTGTTTACGCACATTAATTTGCATTTTATGGTTACCGGCAGCGATCTGAAAGAGGCTGCCGTCGCGCGCGCTGTTGATCTCTCTGCGGAAAAATATTGCTCGGTGGCGCTAATGCTGGAAAAAGCGGTCCATATTACCCATTCGTATGAAGTGATTGCGGCGTGATTATCATTATCTGATGGCGGCTTCGCCTTATCGGACCTACCAGTTTTTATCCCGTAGGCCCGATAAGCGTAGCGCCATCGGGCGTTTCAACGCGGTTATTCGATTTTTTTGCCTTCCATTAATCGCTGTACCAACGGCAACATAATCAGCTCCATCGCCAGTCCCATTTTGCCGCCCGGCACCACTAATGTATTAATGTGAGAAATGAACGAGCCCTGGAGCATCGCCAGTAGCCAGGGAAAATCGATCCCTTCCAGGTTGCGGAAATGGATCACCACAAAACTCTCATCCAGCGACGGAATGCCCTTTGCGGCGAACGGATTGGAGGTGTCGACGGTCGGCACGCGCTGGAAGTTAATATGGGTACGGGAGAACTGCGGCGTAATGTAATTGATGTAGTCGTCCATGGAGCGCACCACGGAATCCATCACTGCTTCACGGGAGTGTCCACGTTCGCCGGTGTCACGAATCAGTTTCTGAATCCATTCGAGGTTGACGATAGGCACCACGCCAACCAACAGATCAACATGACGCGCGACATCATGTTGCGGCGTGACGACGCCGCCGTGCAGTCCTTCATAAAACAGCACATCGGTCGGCTCGGGAAGCGGCTGCCAGGGTGTAAACGTGCCGGGAACCTGATTCCACGGTACGGCTTCATCATAGGTATGCAGATATTTACGTGACTGGCCTTTACCCGTCTGCCCGTACTCAATGAAAGTGTGTTCCAGCAGGCTGAAGTCATTGGCTTCAGGCCCGAAATAGCTGATATGCCGCCCGGCGTCGCGCGCTTTGCGGATCGCCATGTCCATTTCCGGGCGGGTATAACGATGAAAACTGTCGCCTTCCACCTCGGCGGCGTGCAGATTTAACTGCGCGAAAATTTTACGAAACGCGAGGCTGGTGGTGGTGGTCCCCGCGCCACTTGACCCTGTTACTGCTATCACCGGATGTTTGGCTGACATGGCAACTCCATGATTAAGCTTTAATAATAATGTATTGCCGTCAAAGGCGTTTTATTCGCGAAACTGTTTTTTCGGCATAATATTGACCGTTTCATGTAATTCAGACCATACCAGAACGGCCTCGCCGGATTGCAGTTGACGTTTTACGTCCGCGACTTTTTGTTCAAGCGAACGTTCATGTTCACCATAATCGGTGCCTTCGCGCAACACAAAGCTTTCGAGCAGGTTGTCCAGCGTGTCGGGGGAGAGCCCCTGCCAGGGAATGATCATGATGACGCCTCCAGATACGTTGTCAGCCAGTCAGGAATTCGGCGTTCCAGCCACATTTCAGGGCGCAGCGGCGTACCGCCGATAAATCCTACGTGTCCGCCATGCTCAGTTAACTGATACTCCACGTGTGGGGGCAGATCTTCCGCTTTAGGGATCACATGATGATCCATAAACGGATCGTCTTTGGCATGAATAATCAGCGTCGGTTTAGCAATCTGGTTAAGCAACGGCATGGCGCTACACTGACGATAGTAGTCGATGGCGTCGGCAAAGCCATGAATTTTCGCGGTGATCAGGTCGTCAAACTCGCGGATACGGCGCATTGATTTGAGTTGCCCCAGATTCACCGGCAGCGACCCGGGATACGCCGCCAGCTTGCGTGACGCATTCGCTTTTAACAGATTGAGCAAATAACGCTGATAGACGCGGGAAAACCCTTTATCCATGTGGTAGCTACAGGCTTCGAGAACAAAGGGCGCAGAAACAATCACCGCCGCCTCGATGGGGATATTGCGGCCTTCTTTCGCCAGCAGGCACGCCAGCATATTACCGCCGAGCGAATAGCCCACGGCGGCTGTCGGAACGGTGCCGAACTCCCGCTGTAGCCAGCGTAAAAACCAGGCGCCATCCTCCGTTTCGCCGGAGTGGTAAATTCGATTCAGACGGTTTGGCTCACCGCTACAGCCGCGAAAGTGCATCACTACGCCCAGCCATCCGCGCTTTTGCGCCGCCTCAATCAGTCCGTGGGCATAGGGGCTGTTCAGGCTGCCTTCCAGGCCGTGAAAGACCACCAGCCGCGGTTTATGCTTTGCCTGTTGCGGCTTTTCGCTCCATGCCAGATCGACAAAATCGCCGTCCGGTAATTCCAGCCGCTGCCAGTAGGCGTTGAACTTCACTTTGCGGCGGATTAAACGCGGCAGCATAGTCTGTAAATGGCGATTACGAATGCCGCGCATGGGAATAAATTCATGCGAGTCATTGACAGGCGGGGTCATTTCTGTAGACGTGATCTCAACCATAGCACCAGAACAATTGATAATTGGAAACAATACTATACCGCGCATAAGGTTCACAGATTAATCAATATGTGATTTTACGTTCAATAAATCACCCGGCGAAATAAGAATTGCGCCTCATTTCGCCAGGGGGGGGGGCGGTATTCACTGCGCGCGCAATACCCTGCAGAAATAGTGTGAACCCCTGCATCAGCCGAATTAATCGTGGTAGTGTGGCAGTACGATGGTTATGTGACTCAAGGAGAAGGCATGTCGAAGACACTTTTACAGATCCACTTTAACTTTAGCGGCCCTTTTGGCGAGGAGATGACTCAGCAACTGAACGGACTGGCGGAGTCCATCAATGAGGAGCCGGGCTTTATCTGGAAAATCTGGACAGAAAGCGAGAAAAACCAGCAAGCTGGCGGCATTTATCTGTTTGAATCCGAAGAAACGGCGCAGGCTTATATTAAAAAACACACTGCACGTCTGAAAAATCTTGGTGTTGATGAGGTGACGTTTAAATTATTTGGCGTGAACGACGCGCTGACGAAAATAAATCACGGCAACCTCTGCCGATAAATCATATAACGCAGGCTTCCCATCCCGGCCAGCCTGCGAACTACGTCCGTTCCCAGCCATTGGCCCCCTTCAAACCTATACCAATAACACCGCGTCGTTCGGCATGCTGCTGTCTGGCGTGATCGTCATCACAAATTGTTACTTCAATTATTACTCTCAGGCTAATGATTTTTACCTGCGCTTAATTGATGATTTTCTCACCAAAGCTCAGACTCTTTTCAGTGTTAAGCCAATCAAACTGATTGCTGAATCAGGAGGTTAATAATGTTATCTGGACAAACGCCAGCACGCGTCTGGAACACGCGCCGCAACGAAAAACAGCGCCGTCTGGCTTCCGTTCCGGTGCAGGGTAAGGTACTGCCTACCGCAGACCTGACCGCGATGCTGGAAAAACTGATCGCGCCGGGTGACCGCGTGGTATTAGAAGGGAATAACCAAAAGCAGGCGGATTTCCTGTCCCGTATGCTGGCGGAAGTCAATCCGCAGAAAGTACACGACCTGCACATGATTATGCCAAGCGTCGGGCGTAGCGAGCATCTGGATATCTTTGAAAAAGGCATCGCCCGCAAGCTGGATTTCTCCTTCTCCGGCACCCAAAGCCTGCGCATCTCGCAGCTACTGGAAGATGGCCAGTTGGAAATCGGCGCCATCCACACTTACATCGAACTGTACTCCCGTCTGTACGTCGACCTGGCCCCGAATGTGGCGCTGATTGCTGGTTACAAAGCTGACCGCAAAGGAAACCTCTACACCGGGCCGAGTACCGAAGATACTCCGGCGCTGGTGGAAGCCGCGGCCTTCCACGACGGTATTGTTATCGCTCAGGTGAACGAACTGGTAGATGACGAATGCGACCTGCCGCGCGTGGATATACCGGGCTCCTGGATTGACTACGTAGTGGTCGCTGACAAGCCGTTCTTCATCGAACCACTGTTTACCCGCGACCCGCGCCTGATCAAACAGGAACACATCCTGATGGCGATGATGGCCATCAAAGGCATCTACGCCGAGCATCAGGTGCAGTCGCTGAACCACGGTATCGGCTTCAACACTGCCGCTATCGAGCTGCTGCTGCCGACTTACGGCGAACAGCTCGGTCTGAAAGGCAAAATCTGTAAACACTGGACTCTGAACCCGCATCCGACGCTGATCCCGGCAATTGAAAGCGGCTGGGTGGAGAGCGTGCACTGCTTCGGCGGCGAACTGGGGATGGAAGAGTACATCCGCGCCCGCCCTGACGTATTTTTTACCGGGGCTGATGGCTCCATGCGTTCTAACCGCGCCTTCTGCCAACTGGCGGGGCAGTATGCGGTGGATATGTTTATCGGTTCGACCTTGCAGGTTGACGGCTATGCTAACTCCTCAACGGTCACCCGTGGTCGTCTCTCCGGTTTCGGCGGCGCGCCGAACATGGGGCACGACCCGCACGGTCGCCGTCACGCGACCCCGGCCTGGCTGAACATGATTACCGAACCGGACCCGATGCAGCGCGGTAAAAAACTCGTCGTACAGATGGTAGAAACCTTCCAGGCGGGCGTGAAGCCGACCTTCGTGGAAAAACTGGATGCCATTGACGTGGCGAAAGCTTCCGGTATGCCGCTGGCGCCAGTGATGATTTACGGCGACGACGTAACGCACGTGCTGACTGAAGAAGGCATCGCTTATCTCTACCGGGCTAAAGATCTGGAAGAGCGCCGTGCGATGGTGGCGGCGGTTGCCGGTATCACCGACATCGGTCTGGGCGTTGACGCGAAACGCGTCGCCGAACTGCGTAGTAGCGGCAAGGTGGTCTACCCGGAAGATATGGATATTCGTCGTACCGACGCCACCCGTTCGCTGCTGGCGGCCGGTAGCGTCGCCGACCTGGTGGAGTGGTCCGGCGGTCTTTACAACCCACCTGCGAAATTTCGGAGCTGGTAATGAAACTTCTGCCTCAGATTCAGGTTGCAGGCGGTGCCGAATGGCTGGCGCGAACCGCCACGCAGTGTCTGATTGACGAAGCACGATTAAGCCCGAAGCCCGGTCTGGTGGACAGTCGGGGGAACGGCGCGCATCACGATTTGACTCTGGCGCTCATGGAGCGCTCGGCGCACAGCCTGACCCCTACGTTTCAGGCGCTGGCGCTACAAAGCTGGCAGCGTCCAGCGGATATTGCGCTCAGACAAACCATAGGGCGACTCGGTCGCGAAGGCGAGAAACAGATGATGGCCGCTACCGACGGCGTGAACACCCACCGCGGCGCGATTTGGGCGCTGGGGATGCTGGTGAGCGCAGTAGCGATGCACGGCGGTGTAGGTAGCGCGCAGCAGGTGGCGAACACTGCCGGCGAGCTGGCGACGCTGCCGGACGACGCCGCGCCGAAGGTCTTTAGCAAGGGGCTGCGTGCCACACGCCGTTATCGCGTACCGGGCGCGCGCGAAGAGGCGCAGCAGGCGTTTCCGCACATTATGCAGCGGGCGCTACCGCAATTGCGTTTAAGCCGATTGAGCGGCAGTAGCGAAACGCATGCGCGGTTAGATGCCCTGATGGCGATTATGACTTCGTTGACCGACACCTGCGTGCTCTCCCGCGCGGGGCTGGAGGGGCTGGACGTCATGCAGCACGGCGCGCGCGCCGTCCTGAGTGCTGGTGGCAGCGCCCATCCGGCGGGTCAGAGGGCGCTGGCGGCGCTCGATCGTCAGATGCTGGCGCTGAACGCCTCGCCGGGCGGCGCAGCCGATTTACTGGCCGCCACCCTGTTTCTTGACCGCATCGAATCGCCCTATACACAAAGTAATTCGAGTTGCAGGACAAAACGCACCGCGTTTTGAACAGCGCTTGCGCTGGCCCCGAAGGGGTGAGGCCAAAAGGCCGAATCACGCGGCAAGGGAGTGAATCCCCAGGAGCGTACATAAGTACGTGACTGGGGGGAACGAGCGTAGCCAACGCATCTGTAACGTGAAGTACGACGTGTATATTTAAAGCATTAAGAGGATGTTATGGAACACATTACATTAACCGTACCGGCCAGCCGTACCTTAAGCGGCAAAGCGCTGGCAGGCGTTGTGGGCTCCGGGGATATGGAGGTGTTATTCACCGCCGACCAGGGCCAGACGTTAACCATTGATATCACCACTTCCGTCGATAACAGCCGTAGCCGCTGGGAAGCGCTGTTCAACCGTCTGCAAACGGTCAGCAGTCTGCCGGCGGGCCAACTGACCATCCACGATTTCGGCGCAACCCCGGGCGTAGCGCGCATTCGTATCGAACAGGTATTTGAAGAGGTGAACTATGCGTGATGACCGCAGTTTTATCGAATTAAAAGCGCGTCAGCGTGCGCAGGCGCTGCTGGATGAAGGCAGTTACCGTGAACTGCTCGACCCGTTTGAAGGCGTGATGTCGCCGTGGTTGGGCGCGCAGGGCATTGTTCCGCAGGCTGATGACGGTATGGTCGTCGCAAAAGGTACCATCAACGGCAAACCGGCGGTGGTGGTAGCGATCGAAGGCGCGTTCCAGGGCGGCAGTATGGGCGAAGTGTCCGGCGCCAAAATGGCGGCGGCGCTGGAGCTGGCGGCGGAAGATAACCGCAACGGCATTCCGACGCAGGCGGTATTGTGCCTGGAAACCGGCGGTGTGCGTTTACAAGAGGCCAACCTGGGCCTGGCGGCGATTGCCGATATTCACGCGGCGATTGTCGACCTGCGTCGCTATACCCCGGTTATCGGCATCGTGGCCGGGACCGTTGGTTGCTTCGGCGGGATGTCGATTGCCGCCGCGCTGTGCAGCTATCTGATTGTCACCCGTGAAGCGCGTCTCGGTCTGAACGGCCCGCAGGTTATCGAACAGGAAGCCGGGATCGAAGAGTACGACTCCCGCGATCGCCCGTTTATCTGGAGCATGACCGGTGGTGAAGTGCGTTATCAAAGCGGGCTGGTGGAAGCGCTGGTCGGCGACGGCGTCAACGCGGTGAAAGCGGCGATGAACGAGGCGCTGGCCAAAGGCGTACCGGCAAAACATCGCACCGATAACTACGACGGGTATCTCGATCGCCTGACGAACTTCGACACCCGCAAACAGGCCGATGCTGAACAGATTAAAGCGCTTTTCGCCCGGGAGGTGAAATGATGAGTAACGCAATGAGCCGTGGCCAATTATGGCTGGAAACCCTGGTACCCAATGCCAAACGTCTTGAAGGGCTGTGCCCGTCCGTGCAGGCCGCCGACGGCGAGCTGAACAGTGAAGCGGTGCGTTTTATTGCCGTGGTGCCCGATGCCAATAACCACTACCCGCGCGCTGCTAAAGGCGAGGTCGGGCTGCTGGAAGGTTGGACACTGGCGAAAGTGGTAAGCGAAACCATCGACGCCGATGCCGATAAAGCGGTGAAACGCCCGATTGTGGCGGTGATTGACGTACCAAGCCAGGCCTACGGTCGTCGTGAAGAGGGTTTTGGTATTCATCAGGCGCTGGCGGGTGCGGCGGCAGCCTATGCCAACGCGCGACTGGCGGGGCATCCGGTGATTGGCCTGATCGTCGGTAAAGCGATGTCCGGCGCGTTTCTGGCGCACGGCTACCAGGCGAACCGTCTGATTGCGTTTAACGATAAAGGGGTGCTGATCCATGCGATGGGTAAAGAGTCCGCAGCACGCATTACCCTGCGTACCGTCGAGGCGCTGGAAAAACTGGCGGCGACCATTCCGCCAATGGCGTATGACATCAGCAATTACGCCACCCTGGGGCTGCTGGAGAACCTGCTGGATATCAGCAATCCGGATGCCCCGTCTGTTACCGATCTGACGCTGGTGAAAACCACCCTGCAACAGGCCATCAATGACGCTCGTCAGGACCCGACGCTGAAAAGCCGTCTGGGCGCTGACAATCGCCGCAGTTCAGCCCTTGTGCGCGAACGTATGCGAGCAAGCTGGTAAGTAAAAAGAGACCTGCCGGATGCCCGGTTCCGTGGGCGCGCTCGTTGCGCCCGCGCGGGCCGCTGTATCTGAAAAATAATAACCATCGCGATAGTGCTAACTTTTTAAATGACAGGTGATTTATGACTTACGTGATTGTTCATGCCCTTGCACCGATTTTTATCATCATGCTGCTGGGATTCTGGGCCGGGAAGGCCAAAATGGTCGATAACAAGAATGTTTCCCTACTTAATATTTTCGTCATGGATTTCGCATTACCAGCGACGTTGTTTAGCGCGACGGTACAAACGCCCTGGACGGGAATTCTCGCCCAGTCGCCACTGATTCTGGTACTGACGCTGGCGATGTGGATTACCTATGCGGCTATCTACTTCCTGGCGACAACCGTCTTTAAAAAGTCGCCACAGGATGCCGCTGTGCTGACCCTGACGGTGGCGCTGCCAAACTATGCGGCGCTCGGTCTGCCGATTCTCGGCAGCGTATTGGGCGAAGGCGCGACGACCTCGCTGTCCGTCGCTGTTTCCATTGCCTGCGGTTCGGTACTGATGACGCCGTTCTGTCTGCTGATTCTGGAACGTGAAAAAGCGCGCGCCGAAGGCAACAACACCGGTTCTACCCTGGCGATGCTGCCTGTACTGATGTGGCGCTCGCTGAAAAAACCGATCGTGATGGGCCCGCTGCTGGGGGTTATCCTCTCAGCTATCGGTATCAAAATGCCGGAACTGTTCCTCGCGGCGATTAAACCGTTGGGTCTGTCTGCGACCGCCGCAGCGCTGTTCCTGACCGGGGTGATCCTGTCTGCGCGTAAACTGCAGATCAATACTGTGGTGATCACCTCCACCATCGCCAAACTGCTGATTCAACCGGCGATTGCCTGGGGTATCGTGCTTATCTTCGGCCTGCATGGCTCCGTGGCGATTACCGCTATCCTGATGATTGCGCTGTCCGCGGGCTTCTTCGGCGTGGTGTTCGGTAACCGCTTTGGCGTGCAGTCTCCAGATGCAGAAGCCGTGCTGCTGTTGAGCTCGGTCCTGTGTATCCTGTCGCTGCCGCTGTTTATCTCGCTGACTTCAGGAATCTAAATCATGAGCACAACATTACGCCCACACGACCTTATCTGGCTGAACGCGCGCGACGCGCTCGAAGATGTCACGGAATCCTGGGTGGATACCGTCTGGCATAGCGGTCTGCCGGTGGTAGTGCGGCGTGATGTTGATGCGCAGGGGCGTGTGCCCGTTGGTGTGCGCGGCATGAAGCGCGACCAACGGGCGGCGGGCTGGGTGCAGCCGGCGGCCGTCGTTCGTATCTGCTCGCCGCAATCGCTGGTCGACTCGCAGACGTTGTTGCGCTCGCCCTTTATCTCTCAGCCGCCGGTTCAGGTAGCTTTATTATTGGCTCAGCAAACGTGGCCTTGGACGTGGGGCATTACCGGCAGTACCGGCTATGCGCTGGCGACCGGTATTCCGGTTATCCATGCGGCAAGCGATCTGGATCTGCTGATCCGCGCGCCGCAGCCGCTGGCGCGTGAGGAGCTTAAAACGTGGCAGCAGCAGTTAGCGGGCGGACTCTGCCGGGCAGACACCCAGGTGGAAACGCCGCACGGCGCGTTTGCGCTCAATGAGTGGCTGCGCGATGGCAAAGCATTGTTAAAAACCTCGCAGGGGCCGCGGCTGGTGAGCGACCCGTGGAGCAGGGAGGAGTCATGAAAATCCTGTTTACCTTTCCGGGGCAGGGTACGCAGCATCCCGATATGCTGCAAAACCTTCCGGGACCGGAATTAGCACAGGCGCGAGAAGTGTTAGGCGCGGAGGCGGACGGACTGGATTCCCCCGACGCGCTGAAACACACCCGGGCAGTGCAACTGGCGTTGCTGATTGCCGGGGTGGCCTGGGCGCTCGATTTTAGCGACGCGCTGAAGCTGGTGGCGCTGCGCGGTGATTTAATGGAACAGGCGTATCCGCACGGCTATGGCCTGACGGCGATTATGGGACTGACCCTGCCGCAGGTGGAAAGCCTGGTGGAAGGCAGCGGCACCTGGATCGCCAACCTGAACGCGGAAACCCAGATTGTGATTGCCGGCACCGACGAAGCGATGGCTGGCGTGGCGAAACGGGCATTAGCGAAAGGGGCCAGTAAGGCGCATCGTCTGGCGGTCAGCGTACCGTCGCATTGTGAGTTGCTGGCAGAACCCGCGCAAAAACTGGCGGCGGCGTTCAGCAATGTGACGCTCTCTCGACCACGCTGCGCGTATTTGAGCGGCAGTACCGGACGCGTTTTATGGCAGCCGGAAAAAATTGCTGATGACCTGGCGATGAATATGGCGCGCACGGTGCGCTGGCAGGAGGCGGTCATTTCCGCCAACGAGCGCGAAGCGCGGCTGGCGATAGAGATGCCTCCGGGCGGCGTGCTGACCTGCTTAACGCGTCAGGCGGCGTGGGAAGGTGAGTCTGTCTCACTGGAGCGCAACGGGGTGGAGGTAGCCGTGCATCTGGCGAAGCGGCTTCGCGCGTAATGTTGTTGCCCGATGGTGCTGCGCTTATCGGGCCTACGCTCGTGCTTGCTGTAGGCCGGAAAAGACGCGAAGCGTCGCCCTCCTGCAATCAGCCGTTCGGGTTAAGGCTGCGCGCGTACATCCGCCCTTCGGCGGCCAGCGCCAGCAGGCTTGGATCGCGCTCCCGGTTGCGGGCAAAGACAATGGCGATAAGCTGCTGCATCTGGTATGGCTCGGAAAGTTTCAGTAGTTGCACGGTATTCTCGTACATCTTCTTCATTCGCCCCGGCATCAGCGTAAAGCCCACGCCCGCCTGCACCAGGCTGAGCATCGAAAAGATATCGTTCACGCGGGTGACAATCTCCGGCTCAAAGCCGGCGATATGAAAGGCTTCCTGAAACCCAGCATAGGTGGCGAACCCTTCCGCCAGCGAGACAAACTTCTGCTCCCGGTAATCGCGCAGGTCAGCCGGTGATGAGGTATTGAGGGTAGCCGTTGCTGGCGCCGCGAGATAAATATCATCGTGAAACAGCGGCAGCACTTCCAGACTATTGCGATCGATTTCGCTTTCAGAAATCGAGATCAGAATCGCGTCCAGCGTACCGTCTTCCAGCATTTTCAGCAGTGCTTCGTTAGAGCCCATGGTGAGATCCAGCTCCAGATCCGGGCGGCGCAGCTTCATGCCCATAATCAGGTGCGGTACCGTTTCCAGCGTCAGCGAGTAGAGCGTGCCGACGCGCAAACGCCCCTGACCGACACCTGCCGTTTTACGGGTCTCTTCCAGCCCTCGGGCCATCAAATGCGTCACTTCCTGGCAATATTCCAGCAGCGTCCATGCCGCCGGTTGGGCAATCAGGTTGCGGCCTTTGTGGATGAACAGCGGACAACGCACGTTCTCTTCCAGCGTGTGCAGCGCCCGGTGCACGCTGACGCCGCTGATATCCAGCGCCTCGGCGGTGCGGGCGATATTGCCCTTCGCCATAAAGGTCATGAAGATGGTCAGCTTGCGGAAGGTTATGTCATCGGTAATTGATACGCTCATCGTCCGGCCTTTACGGTTAATCGTTCATCATCTGCTCAAGCCTCTCCTGTGCTTCCAGCCACGCCATTTCGCACGCTTCCAGCCCGGATTTGGCGCTGGCCTGTTGCTGTAGGCATTCCGTCATCTCCGCTTTGCGGCTCGGGTCGTACAGGCTGCTGTCGCCGAGCTTCTCTTCCGCCTGCGCTAATTGAGCGTTGAGCTTCTCCATCTCTTTTTCCAGACGGGCAATCTCTTTACGCAACGGTTGCGTCAGAGTACGCAGTTCCGCGTCGCGGCGCTTCTGATCTTTACGCGCCTGCGCGCTGTTGGCGTTCTCTTTTGGTACGTCGTCGGTCTGGTTTTCCTGCTTCTGCACGTCGCTCAGCCACTGCTGGTAATCTTCCAGATCGCCGTCGAAGGGTTCGACTTTTTTGTCGTGCACCAGATAGAGGTCGTCGGTGGTGGAGCGGATCAGGTGACGATCGTGCGAGACAACCACCAGCGCGCCTTCGAAATCGATCAGCGCTTCGGTGAGCGCCTGGCGCATGTCGAGATCCAGGTGGTTGGTCGGCTCATCGAGCAGCAGCAGGTTTGGTCGCTGCCAGACGATCAGCGCCAGTACCAGGCGCGCTTTCTCGCCGCCGGAGAAACGTTGCGTCTCTTCCGTTACTTTGTCGCCCTGGAAACCGAAGCCGCCGAGATAATCACGCAGCTTCTGCTCCAGTTCCTGCGGCGCCAGACGCGCCATATGCTGCAACGGCGATTCATCGGCGCGTAAATACTCCTGTTGGTGCTGGGCGAAGTAGCCGAGCTTAATGCCTTTGGCGAGGCCGATTTCGCCGTGCAACGGTTCCAGTTCGCCCGCCAACAGTTTAATCAGCGTCGATTTCCCCGCGCCGTTACGTCCCAGCAGACCAATACGCGAGCCGGGCACCAGGTTTAGCTTGATAGATTCCAGAATGATGCGATCGCCATAACCTGCGCTGACTTTTTCCATCTTCAACAGCGGGTTTGGTAGGCTTTCCGGCGCGCGGAAGCTGAAATGGAACGGGTTGTCCACATGAGCCGGAGCGATAAGCTCCATACGCTCCAGCATCTTGATACGGCTTTGCGCCTGTTTCGCTTTGGTCGCTTTGGCGCGGAAACGGTCGATATAACTTTGCAGATGCGCCACACGCTCCTGCTGACTTTCATACATCGCCTGCTGCTGCGCCAGGCGCGTGGCGCGCTGTACTTCAAACGCGCTGTAGTTGCCGGTGTACTCGAACAGAGTCTGCTGTTCGATATGGATAATTTTATCCACTATCGGGTCGAGGAAGTCGCGATCGTGGGAGATCAGAATCAGGGTGCCCGGATAGCTCTTCAGCCATTTTTCCAGCCAGATGACGGCATCCAGATCGAGGTGGTTGGTCGGTTCGTCGAGCAGCAGTAAATCGGAACGGCAAATCAGCGCCTGGGCCAGGTTAAGGCGCATTCGCCAGCCGCCGGAAAAGTCGCTGACCGGACGTTCCAGCTGATCGTTAGAGAAGCCGAGGCCGTGAAGCAGGCTGGCGGCGCGCGAGCGAACGGTCCATGCGTCGATGGCGTCCAGCTTGCCGTGTATGGCGGCGATAGCATGTCCGTCGTTACGTTCGTTGGCGTCGTTAAGCTGCGCTTCCAGATGACGGTATTCACGGTCGCCGTCAATGACATACTCAATCGCTGGCTGGGGCAACGCAGGCGTTTCCTGATTCACCCACGCTAATTGCCAGGTTCCGGGCAGGGTAAAACTCCCGGCATCGGCGCTGATTTCATTTTTCAGCAATGCCAGCAGGGTAGATTTACCGCAGCCGTTTTTACCCACCAGGCCGACTTTCTGGCCGGGATTAATGGTAGCCGAGGCATTGTCCAGTAGGACGCGCACGCCGCGACGAATTTGTAACGAGGAGAAAACAATCATAAGGCGCCGTATGTTCAGGCTATGTTAATTTATCGTTATGATAATGTAATATTCGGGCGTACCGCCGCGCTGGAGCGCAATGGTAGCTCAAAACAACAACGATACACAAAATCATTCAGGCCGCCTTTGGTGAGGGACAAGAATATCTCTCATTAATCCCCAGCGGCGTACATAGAGTACGTGGCTGGGGGTGAACAAACGCCGTCAACGTAGAAGTAGCCTGAAGAATGAAGGGTATCTACCCAAAAGAACCGGGAGGGGGATTGATGTCTCAGCCAGCAAAAGTCTTGCTGTTGTATGCCCATCCGGAATCTCAGGACTCGGTCGCTAACCGGGTACTGCTTAAACCGGCCATACAGCACAATAACGTAACCGTGCACGATCTTTATGCGCGCTATCCTGATTTTTTTATTGATACGCCCTATGAACAAGCCTTGCTACGTGAGCACGACGTCATTGTTTTTCAGCATCCCCTTTACACCTATAGCTGTCCGGCTTTACTGAAAGAATGGCTTGATCGTGTTCTGAGTCGGGGGTTCGCCAGCGGACCAGGAGGAAACCAACTGGTGGGAAAGTACTGGCGTAGCGTGATTACGACCGGCGAGCCGGAGAGCGCTTACCGGTATGACGCGCTAAACCGCTATCCGATGAGCGATGTACTGCGCCCCTTTGAACTGACCGCGGCCATGTGCCGGATGCACTGGATGCCTCCCATTATTGTGTATTGGGCGCGCCGCCAGTCGCCGCAGGCGCTGGCCAGTCATGCGCAAGCTTATGGTGAGTGGCTGGCGAATCCTGTGAGCGCGGGGGGCTATTGATGGAAGGTGCTGATTTATTGATGGCGGGAACGCTGTTTCTCTTCGCGGCGGTCGTGGCGGTGCCGCTGGCGGCCAGGTTGGGCATTGGCGCGGTATTAGGGTATTTGCTGGCGGGAATCGCCATCGGCCCGTGGGGGCTGGGATTTATCAGCGATGTTGACGAGATCCTGCACTTTTCCGAACTGGGCGTCGTGTTTCTGATGTTTATCATTGGCCTCGAACTTAATCCTTCCCGGCTTTGGCAACTGCGGCGTTCTATCTTCGGCGTCGGCGCTGCTCAGGTGCTGCTAAGCGCGGCGGTGCTGGCGGGATTACTGATGCTTGCTGATTTCTTATGGCAGGCGGCGGTAGTCGGCGGGATTGGCCTGGCGATGTCTTCGACGGCGATGGCGCTACAACTGATGCGCGAGAAAGGCATGAACCGTAGCGAGTCCGGGCAGCTAGGGTTTTCAGTCTTATTGTTTCAGGATTTAGCGGTGATCCCCGCGCTGGCGTTGGTGCCTTTATTGGCGGGATCTGCCGACGAGCATTTTGACTGGTTTAAAGTGGCAATGAAGGTACTGGCCTTTGTGGTAATGCTGATTGGCGGGCGCTACCTGCTGCGCCCGGTATTTCGTTTTATTGCTGCGTCCGGCGTACGGGAGGTCTTCACTGCCGCGACGTTGTTGCTGGTGTTGAGCGCCGCCTTATTTATGGATGCGCTGGGACTGTCGATGGCTCTGGGAACCTTTATTGCCGGCGTTTTACTGGCAGAGAGTGAATACCGGCATGAGCTGGAAAACGCTATCGATCCGTTTAAAGGTTTACTGCTTGGGTTGTTCTTTATCTCTGTCGGTATGTCGCTAAATCTTGGCGTACTTTATACCCATTTACTGTGGGTGGCGGCGGGCGTCGTTATCCTGGTCGTCATAAAAATGCTGACGCTGTATCTCCTGGCGCGGCTATATGGAATAAGAAGTTCTGAACGGATGCAGTTTGCCAGCGTGCTGAGTCAGGGGGGCGAGTTCGCTTTTGTGCTCTTTTCTACCGCCTCTTCTCAGCGTCTGTTTCAGGGCGATCAGATGGCGTTATTATTGGTGACTGTCACGTTATCAATGATGACCACGCCGCTACTGATGAAAGGGATTGATAAGTGGTTATCGCACCGTCTTAACGGCCCGGAAGAGAATGATGAAAAGCCGTGGGTCGAAGATGATAAACCCCAGGTGATTGTCGTCGGCTTTGGCCGTTTTGGTCAGGTGATCGCTCGCTTATTGATGGCGAATAAGATGCGTATCACCGTGCTGGAACGCGATATCGGCGCCGTTAATCTGATGCGCAAATATGGTTATAAAGTGTATTACGGCGATGCTACACAAGTAGAGCTGCTGCGTTCTGCGGGCGCGGAGGCGGCGGAGTCGATAGTCATTACGTGTAATGAACCGGAAGATACGATGAAGCTGGTGGAATTGTGTCAGCAGCATTTTCCGCATCTGCATATTCTTGCGCGAGCGCGCGGACGTGTGGAGGCGCATGAGTTATTACAGGCTGGGGTCACGCAGTTTTCCCGTGAAACGTTTTCCAGCGCGCTGGAACTGGGACGTAAGACTCTGGTGTCGTTAGGTATGCATCCGCATCAGGCGCAGCGCGCGCAGTTGCATTTTCGTCGGCTGGATATGCGAATGTTGCGGGAGCTGATCCCTGAGCATACCGACACGGTACAGATTTCGCGCGCCAGAGAGGCCCGACGCGAGCTGGAGGAGATTTTTCAGCGCGAAATGCAACAGGAGCGGCGCCAGTTGGATGGCTGGGATGAATTTGAGTAGAGGTGAACAATGGCAATCCGTAAACGTTTTATTGCAGGCGCGAAATGTCCGGCCTGTCAGGCACAGGATACAATGGCGATGTGGCGTGAAAATAATGTCGATATTGTTGAATGCGTTAAGTGCGGGCATCAAATGCGGGAAGCAGATAAAGACATTCGCGAGCATGTTCGCAAAGAAGAGCAAGTGATCGGGATTTTTCATCCGGACTAGCGATATGCCGCAGGTTTTTTTAAGCTAAGGGGTACACGGCTGCAGAATTCCGCTACAATCTGCGCCACTATTCTTCCCATGCTCAGGAGATATCATGAAAGTAGCAAAAGACCTGGTGGTCAGCCTGGCCTATCAGGTACGTACAGAAGACGGTGTGTTGGTTGATGAGTCTCCGGTGAGTGCGCCGCTGGATTACCTGCACGGCCACGGCTCTCTGATCTCTGGCCTGGAAACCGCTCTGGAAGGCCATGAAGTTGGCGACAAATTTGATGTCGCTGTTGGCGCGAACGACGCTTACGGCCAGTATGACGAAAATCTGGTGCAGCGCGTGCCTAAAGACGTCTTTATGGGCGTTGATGAACTGCAGGTAGGTATGCGTTTCCTGGCGGAAACCGACCAGGGTCCGGTACCGGTAGAAATTACCGAAGTGGAAGACGATCACGTTGTGGTTGATGGTAACCACATGCTGGCTGGCCAGAATCTGAAATTTAACGTAGAAGTTGTTGCGATTCGGGAAGCGACTGAAGAAGAACTGGCTCACGGTCATGTTCACGGCGCGCACGATCACCACCACGATCACGGTGAAGACGGCTGCTGCGGCGGTCATGGTCATGACCATGGTCACGAGCACGGCGGCGAAGGCTGCTGCGGCGGTGGTGGTAAAGGCGGCTGCGGCTGTCATTAATCCCCGTCGTCTTTCAAGCCACCGCGGTGTTGGCTACGCTTTCAAACCCCGGTCACATAGTTATCTATGCTCCCGGGGAATTTGCAAGCTTGCCGCCTTGCTGTGACTCGAAATCCTTAGGGTATTATCATCGGTTCGATAAATCATCGGACACAAAAAAAGCGGGTTAACCCGCTTTTTTTTCGTCTCAATAATGCGGCGGCGGCGTTTCTTCTGCCTGAGAGGCGATATTTGACGGCTGACTGGCTTTTAACTTTTCCGTGAGCAAACGCAGATGATCGCGTAGCTTCGCCATCTCCATTTCATGTGCGGTTACCGTCAGGTTTAGTTCTTCTATGGTAATCTCCTGGAATGCCAGACGGCTTTCCAGTTCAGCCAGACGAGCTTCCATCGTGATATCCTGCATGATGTACCTCTTTATGTTGTCTCCGTCGGCGGATTCTACTTAACTTTACCGGCTTTCACAGCAACCATTACGCGCCCTACGAAACTAATTTAAACAAAAAGAGTCTGAAAAGAAGTGATAATAGGGCGTGTTCGTATGTTGATTTGTTCTGCAACGATTTATAGTACGCTTCTTATGTAAATTAACATGGGGCGAGATGCCCCGGCCCTGGAGATATGGATGAAATCACTGTTTAAAGCCACGCTGCTGGCAACTACGATGGCCGTTGCTCTGCACGCTCCGATCACTTTTGCTGCTGATGCGGCGAAACCGGCAGCTACCGCTGATAGCAAAGCAGCCTTTAAAAACGACGATCAAAAAGCGGCTTATGCGCTGGGCGCCTCGCTGGGTCGTTACATGGAAAATTCGCTTAAAGAGCAGGAAAAGTTGGGCATCAAACTGGATAAAGATCAGTTGATTGCCGGCGTTCAGGATGCCTTTGCCGATAAGAGCAAACTGTCCGATCAGGAAATCGAGCAAACGTTGCAGACGTTTGAAGCACGCGTGAAGAGCGCTGCTCAGGCGAAGATGGAAAAAGACGCTGCCGATAACGAAGCAAAAGGCAAAACGTTCCGCGACGCTTTTGCTAAAGAGAAAGGCGTGAAAACCTCCTCTACCGGTCTGCTTTACAAAGTAGAGAAAGAGGGCACAGGCGAGGCGCCGAAAGATAGCGATACCGTTGTGGTGAACTACAAAGGTACGCTGATCGACGGTAAAGAGTTTGATAACTCTTACACGCGCGGCGAACCGCTCTCCTTCCGTCTGGACGGCGTTATCCCTGGCTGGACTGAAGGCCTGAAAAATATTAAGAAAGGCGGCAAGATCAAGCTGGTTATCCCACCGGCGCTGGCCTACGGCAAAACAGGCGTTCCGGGTATCCCGGCGAACTCCACCCTGGTATTCGACGTAGAGCTGCTGGATATCAAACCAGCGCCGAAAGCGGATGCTAAACCTGCCGATGCGGCTGACGCTAAAGCCGCAGATGCTGCTAAAAAATAAAAATTGAGAGCCGCCGCTTGTTATAGCGGCGGTTTTTTTTATGCAGGCCGGATATATTACTCACCATAATTTGATTTGCGGATAACGGCGCTTGCGCCGGTCGTTAAGGGCGAGACCGTGGCTGAATGACCGCCAACGCACACGCAGCCTGAAATAGACGAGTAAATTAGTACTGGAAAGAGGAACCCTCACTGTATTAATTTAATCATCCGCGTAAATAATGAGCCTGCCCTGAAAACATAACGACAGGCTCCTGAAAAGGAGTGTTTTTTTTCATGTCCAGGTCGCTTTTAACCAACGAAACCAGTGAGCTTGATTTGCTGGATCAGCGTCCCTTCGATCAAACCGACTTCGATATTCTGAAATCCTACGAAGCGGTAGTGGACGGGTTAGCGATGCTTATAGGTTCCCATTGTGAAATCGTATTGCACTCTTTGCAGGATTTAAAATGTTCAGCCATTCGTATTGCCAACGGCGAACATACGGGCCGTAAAATTGGCTCGCCGATTACCGACCTTGCGTTGCGCATGTTGCACGATATGACAGGGGCGGACAGTAGCGTGTCGAAATGCTATTTCACGCGCGCGAAAAGCGGTGTCTTGATGAAGTCGTTGACGATTGCCATTCGCAACCGCGAGCATCGCGTTATTGGTCTACTGTGCATCAACATGAATCTTGATGTGCCATTTTCACAGATTATGAATACCTTTATTCCGCCGGAAACGCCGGAAGTCGGCTCAGCGGTTAATTTTGCCTCCTCGGTAGAAGATTTAGTCACCCAGACGCTGGAATTCACTATCGAAGAGGTGAATGCCGATCGTAATGTCTCTAACAATGCGAAAAATCGTCAGATTGTCCTTAACCTGTACGAAAAAGGTATTTTCGATATTAAAGACGCCATCAACCAGGTAGCCGATCGTCTGAATATCTCAAAACACACGGTTTACCTCTATATTCGCCAGTTCAAAAGCGGCGATTTTCAGGGGCAGGATAAATAATGCGTTATGCCATTATGGTCACCGGGCCGGCATATGGCACCCAGCAGGCCAGCAGCGCATTGCAGTTCGCCCACGCGCTGCTTAATGAGGGGCATGAGTTAGTCAGCGTCTTTTTCTATCGGGAGGGTGTCTATAACGCCAATCTCCTGACCGCGCCGGCGAGCGATGAATATGATCTGGTACGCGCCTGGCAGAAATTGAATACGCAGCATGGCGTGGCGCTGAACATCTGTGTGGCGGCGGCGCTTCGTCGCGGTATTATTGATGAAACTGAAGCAGGCAGACTGGGGGTGCCGTCCGCCAATCTTCAGCCGGGCTTTACGCTAAGCGGACTGGGCGCGCTGGCGGAGGCATCTCTCACCTGCGATCGGGTGGTGCAGTTTTAATGAAACGTATTGCATTTGTCTTTTCCACCGCGCCGCATGGCAGCGCCTCAGGCCGTGAAGGGCTGGATGCGTTGTTGGCGACGTCAGCGTTAACGGAAGCGCTGGGCGTCTTTTTTATCAGTGACGGCGTCTTTCAGTTATTACCCGGGCAAAAACCAGACGCCGTGTTGGCGCGTGACTATATTGCTACTTTCAAACTATTTGATTTGTACGATATTGATCAATGCTGGATCTGCGCGGCATCGCTGCGCGAGCGTGGTCTGGAGAATGTCAATTTTGTGGTAGACGCCACGCCGCTTGAACCCGTGGCGTTACGCCGCGAGCTTGGCAACTATGATGTCATCCTGAGATTCTGAGTCGTTTATGCTGCATACCTTACCCCATTGCGCTTCGGGCGTTGATTTTCCCGCTTTGCTGCGCCTGCTAAAAGAGGGCGATGCGCTTTTATTGCTCCAGGATGGCGTTACCGTCGCTATTGAAGGTAACCGCTTCCTTGAAAGTCTGCGCGACGCCCCCATAACAGTCTATGCCTTGAAAGAAGACATTGACGCCCGCGGCCTGGGTGGTCAAATTTCAGACAGTGTCGTCAGGGTTGACTATACTGAGTTTGTCAGACTCACGGTTAAGTATGCCAACCAGATGGCCTGGTGATGGCGGGATCGTTGTATATTTCTTGACACCTTTTCGACACCGCCCTAAAATTCGGCGTCCTCATATTGTGTGAGGGCGTTTTATTACGTGTTTACGAAGCAAAAGCTAAAACCAGGAGCTATTTAATGGCAACAGTTAACCAGCTGGTACGCAAACCACGTGCTCGCAAAGTTGCGAAAAGCAACGTGCCTGCGCTGGAAGCATGCCCGCAAAAACGTGGTGTATGTACTCGTGTATATACTACCACTCCTAAAAAACCGAACTCCGCACTGCGTAAAGTTTGCCGTGTTCGTCTGACTAACGGTTTTGAAGTGACTTCCTACATCGGTGGTGAAGGTCACAACCTGCAGGAGCACTCCGTGATCCTGATCCGTGGCGGTCGTGTTAAAGACCTCCCGGGTGTTCGTTACCACACCGTTCGTGGCGCGCTTGACTGCTCCGGCGTTAAAGACCGTAAGCAAGCTCGTTCTAAGTACGGCGTGAAGCGTCCTAAGGCTTAATGGTTCTCCGTTAAGTAAGGCCAAACGTTTTAAATTAATGTCAAACTAAACTCGTAGAGTTTTGGACAATCCTGAATTAACAACGGAGTATTTCCATGCCACGTCGTCGCGTCATTGGTCAGCGTAAAATTCTGCCGGATCCGAAGTTCGGATCAGAACTGCTGGCTAAATTTGTCAATATCCTGATGGTAGATGGTAAAAAATCTACTGCAGAATCAATCGTATACAGTGCGCTGGAGACCCTGGCTCAGCGTTCTGGTAAATCTGAACTGGAAGCTTTCGAAGTCGCTCTCGAAAACGTGCGCCCGACTGTCGAAGTTAAGTCTCGCCGCGTTGGTGGTTCTACTTATCAGGTACCAGTTGAAGTCCGTCCGGTTCGTCGTAATGCTCTGGCAATGCGTTGGATCGTTGAAGCTGCTCGTAAACGCGGTGATAAATCCATGGCTCTGCGCCTGGCGAACGAACTTTCTGATGCTGCAGACAACAAAGGTACTGCAGTTAAGAAACGTGAAGACGTTCACCGTATGGCAGAAGCCAACAAGGCGTTCGCACACTACCGTTGGTAATCCCTTCGGAGTCATAGTCACCAGGCGGGCGCTTCAGGTAAGTCGCCCGTTTTGGATAACTTAACTGAACGCCTAAAGATATCAACGAGGAATCAAATGGCTCGTACAACACCCATCGCACGCTACCGTAATATCGGTATCAGTGCGCACATCGACGCCGGTAAAACCACTACTACCGAACGTATTCTGTTCTACACCGGTGTAAACCACAAAATCGGTGAAGTTCATGACGGCGCAGCTACCATGGACTGGATGGAGCAGGAGCAGGAGCGTGGTATTACTATCACCTCCGCAGCGACTACTGCATTCTGGTCTGGTATGGCTAAGCAGTATGAACCGCATCGCATCAACATCATCGACACCCCGGGGCACGTTGACTTCACCATCGAAGTAGAACGTTCCATGCGTGTTCTCGATGGTGCGGTAATGGTTTACTGCGCAGTTGGTGGTGTTCAGCCGCAGTCTGAAACCGTATGGCGTCAGGCAAACAAATACAAAGTTCCGCGTATTGCGTTCGTTAACAAAATGGACCGCATGGGCGCGAACTTCCTGAAAGTTGTTGGTCAGATCAAAACCCGTCTGGGCGCGAACCCGGTTCCGCTGCAGTTGGCAATTGGTGCTGAAGAAGGTTTCACCGGTGTTGTTGACCTGGTGAAAATGAAAGCCATCAACTGGAACGAAGCAGACGCAGGCGTTACCTTCACTTATGAAGATATCCCGGCTGACATGCAGGACCTGGCTGACGAATGGCACCAGAACCTGATCGAGTCCGCTGCGGAAGCTTCTGAAGAGCTGATGGAAAAATACCTGGGCGGTGAAGAACTGACTGAAGAAGAGATCAAACAAGCTCTGCGTCAGCGTGTTCTGAACAACGAAATCATCCTGGTAACCTGTGGTTCTGCATTCAAGAACAAAGGTGTTCAGGCGATGCTGGATGCGGTAATTGATTACCTGCCATCCCCGGTAGACGTACCTGCGATCAACGGTATTCTGGATGACGGTAAAGATACTCCGGCTGAGCGTCACGCAAGCGACGACGAGCCGTTCTCTGCGCTGGCGTTCAAAATCGCTACCGACCCGTTTGTAGGTAACCTGACCTTCTTCCGTGTGTACTCCGGTGTGGTTAACTCTGGTGACACCGTAATGAACTCCGTGAAAGCTGCACGTGAGCGTTTCGGTCGTATCGTTCAGATGCACGCGAACAAACGTGAAGAGATCAAAGAAGTTCGCGCGGGCGACATCGCTGCTGCTATCGGCCTGAAAGACGTGACTACCGGTGACACCCTGTGTGATCCGGAAAACCCGATCATTCTGGAACGTATGGAATTCCCTGAGCCGGTAATCTCCATCGCGGTTGAACCGAAAACCAAAGCTGACCAGGAAAAAATGGGTCTGGCTCTGGGCCGTCTGGCGAAAGAAGACCCGTCGTTCCGCGTATGGACTGACGAAGAATCTAACCAGACTATCATCGCTGGTATGGGCGAGCTGCACCTCGACATCATCGTTGACCGTATGAAGCGTGAATTCAACGTTGAAGCGAACGTTGGTAAGCCTCAGGTTGCTTACCGCGAAGCGATTCGCGCGAAAGTTACCGATATCGAAGGTAAACACGCGAAACAGTCCGGTGGTCGCGGTCAGTATGGTCATGTTGTTATCGACATGTACCCGCTGGAGCCGGGCTCTAACCCGAAAGGTTACGAGTTCATCAACGACATTAAAGGTGGTGTAATTCCTGGCGAATACATCCCGGCCGTTGATAAAGGCATCCAGGAGCAGCTGAAGTCTGGCCCGCTGGCGGGTTATCCGGTAGTTGATCTCGGCGTGCGTCTGCACTTCGGTTCTTACCATGACGTTGACTCCTCTGAGCTGGCGTTTAAACTGGCTGCGTCTATCGCCTTTAAAGAAGGCTTTAAGAAAGCAAAACCAGTTCTGCTTGAGCCGATCATGAAGGTTGAAGTAGAAACACCAGAAGAGAATACCGGTGACGTTATCGGCGACCTTAGCCGCCGTCGTGGTATGCTCAAAGGTCAGGAATCTGAAGTTACAGGCGTTAAGATCCACGCTGAAGTACCGCTGTCTGAAATGTTCGGATATGCAACTCAGCTGCGTTCTCTGACCAAAGGTCGCGCATCGTACACTATGGAATTCCTGAAGTATGATGATGCGCCGAACAACGTTGCTCAGGCCGTAATCGAAGCCCGTGGTAAATAAGCCGCAGGGTTAAAAACCAAAATCCCGTGCTCTCTCCTGAAGGGGAGAGCGCTATAGTAAGGAATATAGCCGTGTCTAAAGAAAAATTTGAACGTACAAAACCGCACGTTAACGTCGGCACCATCGGCCACGTTGACCACGGTAAAACTACCCTGACCGCTGCAATCACCACCGTACTGGCTAAAACCTACGGCGGTGCCGCTCGCGCATTCGACCAGATCGATAACGCGCCGGAAGAAAAAGCGCGTGGTATCACCATCAACACTTCTCACGTTGAATACGATACCCCGACCCGCCACTACGCACACGTAGACTGCCCGGGGCACGCCGACTATGTTAAAAACATGATCACCGGTGCTGCTCAGATGGACGGCGCGATCCTGGTTGTTGCTGCGACTGACGGCCCGATGCCGCAGACCCGTGAGCACATCCTGCTGGGCCGTCAGGTAGGCGTTCCGTACATCATCGTGTTCCTGAACAAATGCGACATGGTTGATGACGAAGAGCTGCTGGAACTGGTTGAAATGGAAGTTCGTGAACTTCTGTCTCAGTACGACTTCCCGGGCGACGATACTCCGATCGTTCGTGGTTCTGCTCTGAAAGCGCTGGAAGGCGACGCAGAGTGGGAAGCGAAAATCATCGAACTGGCTGGCTTCCTGGATTCTTACATTCCGGAACCAGAGCGTGCGATTGACAAGCCGTTCCTGCTGCCGATCGAAGACGTATTCTCCATCTCCGGTCGTGGTACCGTTGTTACCGGTCGTGTAGAGCGCGGTATCATCAAAGTGGGCGAAGAAGTTGAAATCGTTGGTATCAAAGAGACTCAGAAGTCTACCTGTACTGGCGTTGAAATGTTCCGCAAACTGCTGGACGAAGGCCGTGCTGGTGAGAACGTAGGTGTTCTGCTGCGTGGTATCAAACGTGAAGAAATCGAACGTGGTCAGGTACTGGCTAAGCCGGGCACCATCAAGCCGCACACCAAGTTCGAATCTGAAGTGTATATTCTGTCCAAAGATGAAGGCGGCCGTCATACTCCGTTCTTCAAAGGCTACCGTCCGCAGTTCTACTTCCGTACCACTGACGTGACTGGCACCATCGAACTGCCGGAAGGCGTGGAGATGGTAATGCCGGGCGACAACATCAAAATGGTTGTTACCCTGATCCACCCGATCGCGATGGACGACGGTCTGCGTTTCGCAATCCGTGAAGGCGGCCGTACCGTTGGCGCGGGCGTTGTTGCTAAAGTTCTCGGCTAATTACTCGTTAATTAGTTTTGAATTGAAAAGGGCGCTTAGGCGCCCTTTTTTGTTGCCTGCTATTTAGTCGCCGTTATATTTATTCGCCCTTTTTAACGTTTCTCCCGTGGCGTAAATCGCTTTGTGCTATTGTAATCATAACCATTCTCATTTACACTTTGCGCAGAAATTGAACGGGAGCGATCATGTACGTTTGTTTGTGTAATGGTATAAGCGATAAAAAAATCCGCCAGGCTGTACGACAATTTCATCCACAGTCATTTCAACAGTTGCGTAAATTTATTCCTGTGGGAAATCAATGTGGTAAGTGTATTCGCGCCGCGCGAGAAGTGATGCAGGATGAGTTAACACAAATGCCGGAATTTAAAGAGATCGCCTGAGTCACACTCTTTTTTTTGACATCCCTGTAGCCCCATCTACGCTCTAGAGAGTGGAAGCGGAGGGACTATAAAATGAAAGGTGATGTTAAAATCATAAATTATCTCAATAAACTATTGGGAAATGAGCTTGTCGCAATTAATCAGTATTTTCTTCATGCCCGTATGTTTAAAAACTGGGGGCTGACCCGGCTTAATGATGTTGAGTACCATGAATCCATTGATGAGATGAAACACGCGGATAAGTACATTGAGCGTATCTTATTTCTGGAAGGCATACCGAACCTACAGGATCTGGGTAAGCTGGGCATCGGTGAAGATGTCGAAGAGATGTTACGATCGGATCTCCGGCTTGAGCTGGAAGGCGCAAAAGACCTACGTGAGGCAATAGCCTATGCCGATAGCGTTCATGATTATGTCAGTCGGGATATGATGATTGAAATCCTTGCTGACGAGGAAGGCCACATCGACTGGCTGGAAACTGAGCTGGATTTGATTGCCAAACTTGGCATGCAAAATTATCTGCAATCACAAATTAAGGTTACCGATTAACCATCCGGAAAGAAATCTTTCCAACTTGTCATGAAACCCGCCACCGTCAGCCATGGCCCAAAAGGTAGCGGGTTTATTAATGCCGATTTACCTCTCACCAGTAGCGCGACGCCAAAGCCACCACAGGCCAGCATGGTGGCAAGGAAAATCAGTAATGGTAGTCCTTCCCAACAATGCCACGCCCCTAAGGCAGCAAGGAACTTGACGTCACCATACCCCAGTCCCTCTTTCTGATAACGCAGGCGATAGCCCCAGTAAATTAACGCGAATCCGCCATAGCCGGCGATAGCGCCCCAAAGCGCATCCGGTAAACGCTCCGGCAGGCAAATCTGGTGATAAAGCAGACCACCCCACAGCAATGGACAGGTAAACCGGTCAGGCAGCAGGCCGGTACGCGCGTCGTATATGCCAAGCAATAAAGAGAACGACGCATAAAAGATCAGAAAGAGAAGGGCGACAAACATAAGCAAATCCTCGTCAAAGCTTGTGCTCACCTTTATAGATTTATGCGACAGCGACAACGACGTATTGCCAGCTTTGCCTGATGCCTTCCAAAGAAAAGATGCGCGTTGCTATCCCATGCGCGCTATCTGGAATCATGCTCGCATAAGGATAAAGTGTTTAATTTCTATCCGACACTTGCGTCAGGCTGAGATTTACGTATAATGCGCGGGCTTGTCGTAATTGACGGCAGGTTCGATTTGAACCTCGAATAGCCGATTTGGCTATTTAACAATGCTCCCAATCGGGGAGCTACGTAAGAACGGTTACACTCTCCCATCAATCGTAATGGGTGTGAGGAGTAATCATTTTCGTTTATAAAATAATTGGAGCTCTGGTCTCATGCAGAACCAAAGAATCCGTATCCGCCTGAAAGCGTTTGATCATCGTCTGATCGATCAATCAACCGCGGAAATCGTCGAGACTGCCAAGCGCACTGGTGCGCAGGTTCGCGGTCCGATCCCGCTGCCGACCCGCAAAGAGCGCTTTACCGTTCTGATTTCTCCGCACGTTAACAAAGATGCGCGCGATCAGTACGAAATTCGCACTCACAAGCGTCTGGTTGACATCGTTGAGCCAACCGAGAAAACCGTTGATGCTCTGATGCGTCTGGACCTGGCTGCCGGTGTAGACGTGCAGATCAGCCTGGGTTAATCAGGTCATCGAGCGATTGAGAGGTTGATACAATGATTGGTTTAGTCGGTAAAAAAGTGGGTATGACCCGCATCTTCACTGAAGATGGCGTCTCTATCCCAGTAACCGTAATCGAAGTTGAAGCAAACCGTGTTACTCAGGTTAAAGACCTGGCTAACGATGGCTACCGCGCTGTTCAGGTTACTACGGGTGCTAAAAAAGCTAACCGTGTCACCAAGCCGGAAGCGGGTCACTTTGCTAAAGCTGGCGTAGAAGCTGGCCGTGGTCTGTGGGAATTCCGTCTGGCTGAAGGCGAAGAATACACCGTAGGTCAGAGCATCAGCGTTGAACTGTTTGCTGACGTTAAAAAAGTTGACGTAACCGGTACCTCTAAAGGTAAAGGTTTCGCAGGTACCGTTAAGCGCTGGAACTTCCGTACCCAGGACGCGACTCACGGTAACTCCTTGTCTCACCGCGTTCCGGGTTCTATCGGTCAGAACCAGACTCCGGGCAAAGTGTTCAAAGGCAAGAAAATGGCAGGTCAGATGGGTAATGAGCGCGTAACCGTTCAGAGCCTTGACGTAGTACGCGTTGACGCTGAGCGCAACCTGCTGCTGGTTAAGGGTGGCGTTCCGGGTGCAACCGGTTGCGACCTGATCGTTAAACCAGCTGTGAAGGCGTAAGGGGATAGCAATGGAATTAGTATTGAAAGACGCGCAGAGCGCGCTGACTGTTTCCGAAACTACCTTCGGTCGTGATTTCAACGAAGCGCTGGTTCACCAGGTTGTTGTTGCTTATGCAGCTGGTGCTCGTCAGGGTACTCGTGCTCAGAAGACTCGTGCTGAAGTAACTGGTTCCGGTAAAAAACCGTGGCGCCAGAAAGGCACAGGCCGTGCGCGTTCAGGTTCTATCAAGAGCCCGATCTGGCGTTCTGGTGGCGTGACCTTCGCTGCTCGTCCGCAGGACCACAGTCAAAAAGTTAACAAGAAGATGTACCGCGGCGCGCTGAAAAGCATCCTGTCCGAACTGGTACGTCAGGATCGTCTGATCGTTGTCGAAAAGTTCTCTGTAGAAGCGCCGAAAACTAAGCTGCTGGCACAGAAACTGAAAGACATGGCTCTGGAAGATGTGCTGATCATCACCGGTGAGCTGGACGAGAACCTGTTCCTGGCCGCACGTAACCTGCACAAGGTTGACGTACGCGATGCGACTGGTATCGACCCGGTTAGCCTGATCGCCTTCGACAAAGTCGTAATGACTGCTGATGCTGTTAAGCAAGTTGAGGAGATGCTGGCATGATTCGTGAAGAACGTCTGCTGAAGGTGCTGCGCGCACCGCACGTTTCTGAAAAAGCGTCTACTGCGATGGAAAAAACCAACACCATCGTTCTCAAAGTTGCTAAAGACGCGACCAAAGCAGAAATCAAAGCTGCTGTGCAGAAACTGTTTGAAGTCGAAGTCGAAGTCGTTAACACCCTGGTTGTTAAAGGGAAAGTTAAACGTCACGGACAGCGTATCGGTCGTCGTAGCGACTGGAAAAAAGCTTACGTCACCCTGAAAGAAGGCCAGAATCTGGACTTCGTCGGCGGCGCTGAGTAAGTCGGAGGAGTAATACAATGGCAGTTGTTAAATGTAAACCGACATCTCCGGGTCGTCGCCACGTCGTTAAAGTGGTCAACCCAGAGCTGCACAAGGGCAAACCTTTTGCTCCGCTGGTTGAAAAAAACAGCAAATCCGGTGGTCGTAACAACAATGGCCGTATCACCACTCGTCATATCGGTGGTGGTCACAAACAGGCTTACCGTATTGTTGACTTCAAACGCAACAAAGACGGTATCCCGGCAGTTGTTGAACGTCTTGAGTACGATCCGAACCGTTCCGCGAATATCGCGCTGGTTCTGTACAAAGACGGCGAACGCCGTTACATCCTGGCCCCGAAAGGCCTGAAAGCTGGCGACCAGATTCAGTCTGGCGTTGATGCTGCAATCAAAGCAGGCAACACCCTGCCGATGCGCAATATCCCGGTTGGTTCTACCGTTCATAACGTAGAAATGAAACCAGGTAAAGGCGGTCAGCTGGCGCGTTCCGCTGGTACTTACGTTCAGATCGTTGCTCGCGATGGCGCTTATGTCACCCTGCGTCTGCGTTCTGGTGAAATGCGTAAAGTCGAAGCAGACTGCCGTGCAACCCTGGGCGAAGTTGGCAATGCTGAGCATATGCTGCGCGTTCTGGGTAAAGCAGGTGCTGCACGCTGGCGTGGCGTTCGTCCTACCGTTCGCGGTACTGCGATGAACCCAGTAGATCACCCACATGGTGGTGGTGAAGGTCGTAACTTTGGTAAGCACCCGGTAACTCCGTGGGGCGTTCAGACCAAAGGTAAGAAGACCCGCAGCAACAAGCGTACCGATAAATTCATCGTACGTCGCCGTAGCAAATAATTTTAGAGGATAAGCCATGCCACGTTCTCTCAAGAAAGGTCCTTTTATTGACCTGCACTTGCTGAAGAAGGTAGAGAAAGCGGTGGAAAGCGGAGACAAGAAGCCCCTGCGCACCTGGTCCCGTCGTTCAACGATCTTTCCTAACATGATCGGTTTGACCATCGCTGTCCATAATGGTCGTCAGCACGTTCCGGTATTTGTTTCCGACGAAATGGTCGGTCACAAACTGGGTGAATTCGCACCGACTCGTACTTATCGCGGCCACGCTGCTGATAAAAAAGCGAAGAAGAAATAAGGTAGGAGGAAGAGATGGAAACTATCGCTAAACATCGCCATGCTCGTTCTTCTGCTCAGAAGGTTCGCCTTGTTGCTGACCTGATTCGCGGTAAGAAAGTGTCGCAGGCTCTGGATATTCTGACCTACACCAATAAGAAAGCGGCTGTACTGGTCAAGAAAGTTCTGGAATCTGCCATTGCTAACGCTGAACACAACGATGGCGCTGACATTGACGATCTGAAAGTTACGAAAATTTTCGTAGACGAAGGCCCGAGCATGAAGCGCATTATGCCGCGTGCAAAAGGTCGTGCAGATCGCATCCTGAAGCGCACCAGCCACATCACTGTGGTTGTGTCCGATCGCTGAGACTCTGGAGACTAGCAATGGGTCAGAAAGTACATCCTAATGGTATTCGCCTGGGTATTGTAAAACCATGGAACTCTACCTGGTTTGCGAACACCAAAGAATTCGCTGACAACCTGGACAGCGATTTTAAAGTACGTCAGTACCTGACAAAGGAACTGGCTAAAGCGTCTGTATCTCGTATCGTTATCGAGCGTCCGGCTAAGAGCATCCGTGTGACCATTCACACCGCTCGTCCGGGTATCGTTATCGGTAAAAAAGGTGAAGACGTAGAGAAACTGCGTAAGGTCGTAGCGGATATCGCTGGCGTTCCTGCACAGATCAATATCGCCGAAGTTCGTAAACCTGAACTGGACGCTAAACTGGTTGCTGACAGCATCACTTCTCAGCTGGAACGTCGCGTTATGTTCCGTCGTGCGATGAAGCGTGCTGTACAGAACGCTATGCGTCTGGGCGCTAAAGGTATCAAAGTTGAAGTTAGCGGCCGTCTGGGCGGCGCGGAAATCGCACGTACCGAATGGTACCGCGAAGGTCGCGTACCGCTGCACACTCTGCGTGCTGACATCGACTACAACACCTCTGAAGCGCACACCACTTACGGTGTAATCGGCGTTAAAGTGTGGATCTTCAAAGGCGAGATCCTGGGTGGTATGGCTGCTGTTGAACAACCGGAAAAACCGGCTGCTCAACCGAAAAAGCAGCAGCGTAAAGGCCGTAAATAAGGAGCGTCGCTGATGTTACAACCAAAGCGTACAAAATTCCGTAAAATGCACAAAGGCCGCAACCGTGGTCTGGCTGCTGGCGCGGATGTTAGCTTCGGCAGCTTCGGCCTGAAAGCTGTTGGCCGTGGTCGTCTGACTGCCCGTCAGATCGAAGCAGCACGTCGTGCTATGACCCGTGCAGTTAAGCGTCAAGGTAAGATCTGGATCCGTGTATTCCCGGACAAACCGATCACTGAAAAGCCGCTGGCAGTGCGTATGGGTAAAGGTAAAGGTAACGTGGAGTATTGGGTTGCCTTGATTCAGCCGGGTAAAGTCCTGTATGAAATGGACGGCGTACCGGAAGAGCTGGCCCGTGAAGCATTCAAGCTGGCAGCAGCGAAACTGCCGATTAAAACCACCTTTGTAACTAAGACGGTGATGTAATGAAAGCAAAAGAGCTGCGTGAGAAGAGCGTTGAAGAGCTGAACACCGAGCTACTGAACCTGCTGCGTGAGCAGTTCAACCTGCGTATGCAGGCTGCAAGTGGCCAGCTGCAACAGTCTCACCTGTTGAAGCAAGTGCGTCGTGATGTCGCACGCGTTAAGACTTTACTGACTGAGAAGGCGGGTGCGTAATGACCGATAAAATCCGTACTCTGCAAGGTCGCGTGGTTAGCGACAAAATGGAGAAATCCATTGTTGTTGCTATCGAACGTTTTGTGAAACACCCGATCTACGGTAAATTCATCAAGCGTACGACCAAAATGCACGTACATGACGAGAACAACGAATGTGGTATCGGCGACGTGGTTGAAATCCGCGAATGCCGTCCGCTGTCCAAGACTAAATCCTGGACTCTGGTTCGCGTTGTAGAGAAAGCGGTTCTGTAATACAGTACCGATACACTAAGCAATTCGAGTCGCAGAAAGGCGGCAAGAGAGCGAATCCCAGGAGCGTACATTAGTACGTGACTGGAGTGAGTGAACGCGGCCAACGCATCTGCAACTTGAAGTACGACGTGTATATTCTCGATACGAATAAACGGCTCACCGATGGGCCGTTTATTTTTTCTACCCATATCTGATTTGCGGTGTTATAATGCCGCGCCCTCGATATGGGGTTTTTTTAACGACCTGATTTTCGGGTCTCAGTAGTAGTTGACATTAGCGGAGCACTAAAATGATCCAAGAACAGACTATGCTGAACGTCGCCGACAACTCCGGTGCACGTCGCGTAATGTGTATCAAGGTTCTGGGTGGCTCGCACCGTCGCTACGCAGGCGTAGGCGACATCATTAAGATCACCATCAAAGAAGCGATTCCGCGTGGTAAGGTCAAAAAAGGTGATGTGCTGAAGGCGGTAGTGGTGCGCACCAAGAAGGGTGTTCGTCGCCCGGACGGTTCTGTCATTCGCTTCGATGGTAATGCATGCGTTATTTTAAACAATAACAGCGAGCAGCCTATCGGTACGCGTATTTTTGGGCCGGTAACTCGTGAACTTCGTAACGAGAAGTTCATGAAAATTATCTCTCTGGCACCAGAAGTACTCTAAGGAGCGAATCATGGCAGCGAAAATCCGTCGTGATGACGAAGTTATCGTGTTAACCGGTAAAGATAAAGGTAAGCGCGGTAAAGTTAAGAATGTCCTGTCTTCCGGCAAGGTCATTGTTGAAGGTATCAACCTGGTTAAGAAACACCAGAAGCCGGTTCCGGCTCTGAACCAACCAGGCGGCATCGTTGAAAAAGAAGCTGCAATTCAGGTTTCTAACGTTGCAATCTTCAATGCGGCAACCGGCAAGGCTGACCGTGTAGGCTTTAGATTCGAAGACGGCAAAAAAGTCCGTTTCTTCAAGTCTAACAGCGAAACTATCAAGTAATTTGGAGTAGTACGATGGCGAAACTGCATGATTACTACAAAGACGAAGTAGTTAACAAACTCATGACTGAGTTTAACTACAATTCTGTCATGCAAGTCCCTCGGGTCGAGAAGATCACCCTGAACATGGGTGTTGGTGAAGCGATCGCTGACAAGAAACTGCTGGATAACGCAGCAGCAGACCTGACAGCAATCTCCGGTCAAAAGCCGTTGATCACCAAAGCACGCAAATCTGTTGCAGGCTTCAAAATCCGTCAGGGCTATCCGATCGGCTGTAAAGTAACTCTGCGTGGCGAACGCATGTGGGAGTTCTTTGAGCGCCTGATCACTATTGCTGTTCCTCGTATCCGTGACTTCCGTGGCTTGTCCGCTAAGTCATTCGACGGTCGTGGTAACTACAGCATGGGTGTCCGTGAGCAGATCATCTTCCCAGAAATCGACTACGATAAAGTCGACCGCGTTCGTGGTTTGGATATTACCATTACCACTACTGCGAAATCTGACGAAGAAGGCCGTGCTCTGCTGGCTGCCTTTGACTTCCCGTTCCGCAAGTAAGGTAGGGTTACTAAATGGCTAAGCAATCAATGAAAGCACGCGAAGTAAAACGCGTAGCTTTAGCTGATAAATACTTCGCGAAACGCGCTGAACTGAAAGCGATCATCTCTGATGTGAACGCAACCGACGAAGATCGTTGGAATGCGGTTCTTAAGCTGCAGACTCTGCCGCGTGATTCCAGCCCGTCACGTCAGCGTAACCGCTGCCGTCAAACTGGTCGTCCGCACGCTTTCCTGCGGAAGTTCGGGTTGAGCCGTATTAAGGTCCGTGAAGCCGCTATGCGCGGTGAAATTCCGGGTCTGAAAAAGGCTAGCTGGTAATTGTCACCAATTGAATCACGGGAGTAAAGACAGATGAGCATGCAAGATCCGATCGCGGATATGCTGACCCGTATCCGTAACGGTCAGGCCGCGAACAAAGCTGCGGTCACCATGCCTTCCTCCAAGCTGAAAGTGGCAATTGCCAACGTGCTGAAGGAAGAAGGTTTTATTGAAGATTTTAAAGTTGAAGGCGACACCAAGCCGGAACTGGAACTGACACTTAAGTATTTCCAGGGTAAAGCTGTTGTAGAAAGCATTCAGCGTGTCAGCCGCCCAGGCCTGCGCATCTACAAACGTAAAGATGAGCTGCCGAAAGTTATGGCCGGTCTGGGTATCGCGGTTGTTTCTACCTCTAAAGGTGTTATGACTGATCGTGCAGCGCGCCAGGCTGGTCTTGGTGGCGAAATTATCTGCTACGTAGCCTAATCGGAGGAAAAAATGTCTCGTGTTGCTAAAGCACCGGTCGTTGTTCCTGCCGGCGTTGATGTCAAAATCAACGGTCAGGTTATTACGATCAAAGGTAAAAACGGCGAGCTGACTCGTACTCTCAACGATGCTGTTGAAGTTAAACATGCAGATAATGCACTGACCTTCGGTCCGCGTGATGGTTACGCAGACGGTTGGGCACAGGCTGGTACCGCGCGTGCCCTGCTGAACTCAATGGTTATCGGTGTTACCGAAGGCTTCACTAAGAAGCTGCAGCTGGTTGGTGTAGGTTATCGTGCAGCGGTTAAAGGGAATGTAGTAAACCTGTCTTTAGGTTTCTCTCACCCGGTTGATCATCAGCTGCCGGCAGGTATTACTGCTGAATGTCCGACTCAAACTGAAATCGTGCTGAAAGGCGCTGATAAGCAGATGATCGGCCAGGTTGCAGCAGATCTGCGCGCCTACCGTCGTCCTGAGCCTTATAAAGGCAAGGGTGTTCGTTACGCCGACGAAGTCGTGCGTACCAAAGAGGCTAAGAAGAAGTAAGGTAACACTATGGATAAGAAATCTGCTCGTATCCGTCGTGCGACCCGCGCACGCCGCAAGCTCAAAGAGCTGGGCGCAACTCGCCTGGTGGTACATCGTACCCCGCGTCATATTTACGCACAGGTAATTGCACCGAACGGTTCTGAAGTTCTGGTAGCTGCTTCTACTGTAGAAAAAGCTATCGCTGAACAACTGAAGTACACCGGTAACAAAGACGCGGCTGCAGCTGTGGGTAAAGCTGTCGCTGAACGCGCTCTGGAAAAAGGCATCAAAGATGTGTCCTTTGACCGTTCCGGGTTCCAATATCATGGTCGTGTCCAGGCACTGGCAGATGCTGCCCGTGAAGCTGGCCTTCAGTTCTAAGGTAGAGGTGTAAGATGGCTCACATCGAAAAACAAGCTGGCGAACTGCAGGAAAAGCTGATCGCGGTAAACCGCGTATCTAAAACCGTTAAAGGTGGTCGTATTTTCTCCTTCACAGCTCTGACTGTAGTGGGTGATGGTAACGGTCGCGTTGGTTTTGGTTACGGTAAAGCGCGTGAAGTTCCAGCAGCGATCCAGAAAGCGATGGAAAAAGCCCGTCGCAATATGATTAACGTCGCGCTGAACAACGGCACCCTGCAACACCCGGTTAAAGGTGTTCACACGGGGTCTCGTGTATTCATGCAGCCAGCTTCCGAAGGTACCGGTATCATCGCCGGTGGTGCAATGCGCGCCGTTCTGGAAGTTGCTGGGGTTCATAACGTTCTGGCTAAAGCATACGGTTCCACTAACCCGATCAACGTGGTTCGTGCAACTATTGATGGCCTGGAAAATATGAATTCTCCAGAAATGGTCGCTGCCAAGCGTGGTAAATCCGTTGAAGAAATTCTGGGGAAATAAACCATGGCAAAGACTATTAAAATTACTCAAACCCGCAGTGCAATCGGTCGTCTGCCGAAACACAAGGCAACGCTGCTTGGCCTGGGTCTGCGTCGTATTGGCCACACCGTAGAGCGCGAGGATACTCCTGCTGTTCGTGGTATGGTCAACGCGGTTTCCTTCATGGTTAAAGTTGAGGAGTAAGAGATGCGTTTAAATACTCTGTCTCCGGCCGAAGGCTCCAAAAAGGCGGGTAAACGCCTGGGTCGTGGTATCGGTTCTGGCCTCGGTAAAACCGGTGGTCGTGGTCACAAAGGTCAGAAGTCTCGTTCTGGCGGTGGCGTACGTCGCGGTTTCGAGGGTGGTCAGATGCCTCTGTACCGTCGTCTGCCGAAATTCGGCTTCACTTCTCGCAAAGCAGCGATTACAGCCGAAGTTCGTCTGTCTGACCTGGCGAAAGTAGAAGGCGGCGTTGTAGACCTGAACACGCTGAAAGCGGCAAACATTATCGGTATCCAGATCGAGTTCGCGAAAGTGATCCTGGCTGGCGAAGTCACTACTCCGGTAACTGTTCGTGGCCTGCGTGTTACTAAAGGCGCTCGTGCTGCTATCGAAGCTGCTGGCGGTAAAATCGAGGAATAAGTAGCAGATGGCTAAACAACCGGGATTAGATTTTCAAAGTGCCAAAGGTGGCTTAGGCGAGCTGAAACGCAGACTGCTGTTTGTTATCGGCGCGCTGATTGTGTTCCGTATTGGCTCTTTTATTCCGATCCCTGGTATTGATGCCGCTGTACTTGCCAAACTGCTTGAGCAACAGCGAGGCACCATCATTGAAATGTTTAACATGTTCTCTGGTGGTGCTCTCAGCCGTGCTTCTATCTTTGCTCTGGGGATCATGCCGTATATTTCGGCATCGATCATTATCCAGCTACTGACGGTGGTTCACCCAACGTTAGCGGAAATTAAGAAAGAAGGGGAGTCTGGTCGTCGTAAGATCAGCCAGTACACCCGCTACGGTACTCTGGTGCTGGCGATATTCCAGTCGATCGGTATTGCTACCGGTCTACCGAATATGCCTGGTATGCAGGGCCTGGTGATGAATCCAGGCGCTGCATTCTATTTCACCGCTGTTGTAAGTCTGGTTACAGGAACTATGTTCCTGATGTGGCTCGGCGAACAGATTACTGAACGTGGTATCGGTAACGGTATCTCAATCATCATCTTCGCTGGTATCGTTGCGGGACTCCCGCCAGCCATTGCCCATACTATCGAGCAAGCGCGTCAAGGCGACCTGCACTTCCTCGTGTTGCTGTTGGTTGCAGTATTAGTATTTGCAGTGACGTTCTTTGTAGTCTTCGTTGAACGTGGTCAACGCCGCATTGTGGTAAACTACGCCAAACGTCAGCAAGGTCGTCGTGTCTATGCTGCACAGAGCACACATTTACCGCTGAAAGTGAATATGGCGGGGGTAATCCCGGCAATCTTCGCTTCCAGTATTATTCTGTTCCCAGCGACCATTGCGTCATGGTTCGGGGGCGGTACTGGTTGGAACTGGCTGACAACAATTTCGCTGTATTTGCAGCCTGGGCAACCGCTTTATGTGTTACTCTATGCGTCTGCAATCATCTTCTTCTGTTTCTTCTACACGGCGTTGGTTTTCAACCCGCGTGAAACAGCAGATAACCTGAAGAAGTCCGGTGCATTTGTACCAGGAATTCGTCCGGGAGAGCAAACGGCGAAGTATATCGATAAAGTAATGACCCGCCTGACCCTGGTTGGTGCACTGTACATTACCTTTATCTGCCTGATCCCGGAGTTCATGCGTGATGCAATGAAAGTGCCGTTCTACTTCGGTGGGACCTCACTGCTTATCGTTGTTGTCGTGATTATGGACTTTATGGCTCAAGTGCAAACTCTGATGATGTCCAGTCAGTATGAGTCTGCATTGAAGAAGGCGAACCTGAAAGGCTACGGCCGTTAATTGGTCGCCTGAGAAGTTACGGAGAGTAAAAATGAAAGTTCGTGCTTCCGTCAAGAAATTATGCCGTAACTGCAAAATCGTTAAGCGTGATGGCGTCATCCGTGTGATTTGCAGTGCCGAGCCGAAGCATAAACAGCGCCAAGGCTGATTTTTTCGCATATTTTTCTTGCAAAGTTGGGTTGAGCTGGCTAGATTAGCCAGCCAATCTTTTGTATGTCTGTACGTTTCCATTTGAGTATCCTGAAAACGGGCTTTTCAGCATGGTACGTACATATTAAATAGTAGGAGTGCATAGTGGCCCGTATAGCAGGCATTAACATTCCTGATCAGAAACACGCCGTGATCGCATTAACTTCGATCTACGGTGTCGGCAAGACCCGTTCTAAAGCCATCCTGGCTGCAGCGGGTATCGCTGAAAATGTTAAGATCAGTGAGCTGTCTGAAGAACAAATCGACACGCTGCGTGACGAAGTTGCCAAATTTGTCGTTGAAGGTGATCTGCGCCGTGAAATCAGCATGAGCATCAAGCGCCTGATGGATCTTGGTTGCTATCGCGGTTTGCGTCATCGTCGTGGTCTCCCGGTTCGCGGTCAGCGTACCAAGACCAACGCTCGTACCCGTAAGGGTCCGCGCAAACCGATCAAGAAATAATCGGGGTGATTGAATAATGGCAAAGGCACCAGTTCGCGCACGTAAACGTGTAAGAAAACAAGTCTCTGACGGCGTGGCTCATATCCATGCTTCTTTCAACAACACCATCGTGACTATTACCGATCGTCAGGGTAATGCGCTGGGTTGGGCAACAGCCGGTGGTTCCGGTTTCCGTGGTTCTCGCAAATCCACTCCGTTTGCAGCTCAGGTTGCAGCAGAGCGTTGCGCTGACGCCGTGAAAGAATACGGCATCAAGAATCTGGAAGTTATGGTTAAAGGTCCGGGTCCAGGCCGCGAATCTACGATTCGTGCACTGAACGCCGCTGGTTTCCGCATCACTAATATTACTGATGTGACTCCGATCCCTCATAACGGTTGTCGTCCGCCGAAAAAACGTCGCGTATAACGCTTCGTTTTCCAGGTTAGTTGGAGAAAGAAAATGGCAAGATATTTGGGTCCTAAGCTCAAGCTGAGCCGTCGTGAGGGCACCGACTTATTCCTTAAGTCTGGCGTTCGCGCGATCGATACCAAGTGTAAAATTGAACAAGCTCCTGGCCAGCACGGTGCGCGTAAGCCGCGTCTGTCTGACTATGGTGTGCAGTTGCGTGAAAAGCAAAAAGTTCGCCGCATTTACGGTGTGCTGGAGCGTCAGTTCCGTAACTACTACAAAGAAGCAGCACGTCTGAAAGGCAACACCGGTGAAAACCTGTTGGCTCTGCTGGAAGGTCGTCTGGACAACGTTGTATACCGTATGGGCTTCGGTGCCACTCGTGCAGAAGCACGTCAGCTGGTTAGCCATAAAGCAATTATGGTAAACGGTCGTGTTGTTAACATCGCTTCTTATCAGGTTAGTCCGAATGACGTTGTTAGCATTCGTGAGAAAGCGAAGAAGCAGTCTCGCGTGAAAGCCGCTCTGGAGCTGGCTGAGCAGCGTGAAAAGCCAACCTGGCTGGAAGTTGATGCTGGCAAGATGGAAGGTACGTACAAGCGTAAGCCTGAGCGTTCTGATCTGTCTGCGGACATTAACGAACACCTGATCGTCGAGCTTTACTCCAAGTAAAGCTTAGTACCAAAGAGAGGACACAATGCAGGGTTCTGTGACAGAGTTTCTAAAACCGCGCCTGGTAGATATCGAGCAAGTGAGTTCGACGCACGCCAAGGTGACCCTTGAGCCTTTAGAGCGTGGCTTCGGCCATACTCTGGGTAACGCACTGCGCCGTATTCTGCTCTCATCGATGCCGGGTTGCGCGGTGACCGAGGTTGAGATTGATGGTGTACTACATGAGTACAGCACCAAAGAAGGCGTTCAGGAAGACATCCTGGAAATCCTGCTCAACCTGAAAGGGCTGGCGGTGAGAGTTCAGGGTAAAGATGAAGTTATTCTTACCTTGAATAAATCTGGCATTGGCCCTGTGACTGCAGCCGATATCACCCATGATGGGGATGTCGAAATCGTCAAGCCGCAGCACGTGATCTGCCACCTGACCGATGAAAACGCGTCTATTAGTATGCGTATCAAAGTTCAGCGCGGTCGTGGTTATGTGCCGGCTTCTACCCGAATTCATTCGGAAGAAGATGAGCGCCCAATCGGCCGTCTGCTGGTCGACGCCTGCTACAGCCCTGTAGAGCGTATTGCCTACAATGTTGAAGCAGCGCGTGTAGAACAGCGTACCGACCTGGACAAGCTGGTCATCGAAATGGAAACCAACGGCACAATCGATCCTGAAGAGGCGATTCGTCGTGCGGCAACCATCCTGGCTGAACAACTGGAAGCTTTCGTTGATTTACGTGATGTACGTCAGCCGGAAGTGAAAGAAGAGAAACCAGAATTCGATCCGATCCTGCTGCGCCCTGTTGACGATCTGGAATTGACTGTCCGCTCTGCTAACTGCCTCAAGGCAGAAGCTATCCACTATATCGGTGATCTGGTACAGCGTACCGAGGTTGAGCTTCTTAAGACGCCTAACCTGGGTAAAAAATCTCTTACCGAGATTAAAGACGTGCTGGCTTCCCGTGGACTGTCTCTGGGTATGCGCCTGGAAAACTGGCCACCGGCAAGCATCGCTGACGAGTAACCGGATCACAGGTTAAGGTTTTACTGAGAAGGATAAGGTCATGCGCCATCGTAAGAGTGGTCGTCAACTGAACCGCAACAGCAGCCATCGCCAGGCTATGTTCCGCAATATGGCAGGTTCACTGGTTCGTCATGAAATCATCAAGACGACCCTGCCTAAAGCGAAAGAGCTGCGTCGCGTAGTTGAGCCGCTGATTACTCTTGCCAAGACTGATAGCGTTGCTAATCGTCGTCTGGCATTCGCCCGTACTCGTGATAACGAGATCGTGGCAAAACTGTTTAACGAGCTGGGCCCGCGTTTCGCGAGCCGCGCCGGTGGTTACACTCGCATTCTGAAGTGTGGCTTCCGTGCAGGCGACAATGCGCCGATGGCATACATCGAGCTGGTTGATCGCTCTGAATCGAAAGCAGAAGCTGCTGCAGAGTAATCTGTAGTAACGTAAAAAGACCCGCTTCGGCGGGTTTTTTTATACCCGCCCGATCCCCACATATCTACAATACTTGTATTCTTTTTGTTCAACCCATGGAGTGTCGTATGTGGTTACTTGACCAGTGGGCAGAGCGTCATATTATCGAGGCACAGCGTAAAGGCGAGTTTGATAATCTGCCTGGCCGCGGCGAACCGCTTATTCTGGATGATGATTCTCATGTGCCGGCGGAACTTCGTGCGGGTTATCGCTTACTCAAGTATGCGGGCTGTCTTCCTCCTGAACTGGAGCAGCGCAGAGATGCTATTCAGTTACTTGATATCCTCAACAGTATCCGGGAAGATGACCCTCGATACCATCAGGTAAGTCGCCAGCTCTCACTGCTTGAACTAAAACTTCGACAGGCTGGGTTGAGTACCGACTTTTTACATGGTGAGTATGCAGAAAAACTGTTGCATAAAATCAACGATAATTAACGGAGCTTGTATGTATCGCATTGGTGAGCTGGCAAAGCTGGCAGAAGTAACGCCTGATACCATTCGCTACTATGAAAAACAGCAGATGATGGATCATGAGGTACGTACTGAAGGCGGGTTTCGTCTATATACGGAAAACGATCTTCAGCGTCTCAAGTTTATTCGTCATGCGCGGCAGTTGGGTTTCACGCTTGAGTCGATCCGCGAACTTTTATCGATCCGAATTGATCCTGAGCATCATACCTGCCAGGAGTCAAAAAGCATTGTGCAAGATCGATTGCAGGAGGTTGAAGCCAGGATTGCGGAGCTGGAAACGATGCGGCGTTCGTTACAAAGGCTTAATGATGCTTGTTGCGGAACGGCGCATAGTAGCGTCTATTGTTCCATTCTGGAAGCCCTGGAGCAGGGGGCCAGTGGAGTGAAATCAGGATGTTGATTTATTGAACCGGCGGGACTACACTCGCGCCGTTAATTTATACAAACGGGAGATATTATGAGTCGCTATCAACATAAGAAAGGGCAGATAAAGGATAACGCCATCGAGGCATTGTTACACGATCCCCTTTTCAGGCAACGCGTTGAAAAAAATAAGAAAGGTAAGGTGTCAACGCCACGATGTTTGACCGTTATTTGCCATTTTCATGCCCGCTAAGATACTTTCGTTACTGATGCTGTCCGCTTTTCACCATTTCATCATCACTGATTGGCGTTGTGTTTTTGGTCAGCACTCCAGCTTTACGTTTCTCTTTTAACCGGTAACTCTCTCCTTTGATATTCAGCGTGGTTGAGTGATGTAGCAACCGATCCAGTATCGCTGTTGCCAGCACGTGATCTCCGAACATTTCTCCCCAGTCTGCGAACCCTTTGTTTGACGTCAGTATGATGCTCGCTTTTTCATATCGACGGTTCAGTAGCCGGAAGAACAGGCTGGCTTCCTCTCTGTTCATCGGCAGATAGCCTATTTCATCCAGGATCAACACCCGGGCATAACTCAGTTGCTGCAGCTGACGCTCCAGACGGTTTTCCTGTTTCGCTTTCATCAGTGTCGCGATCAGTCTGTCCAGTGGCATAAACAGTACCCGATGTCCCGCATCCACCGCTTTCACGCCAAGAGCTATGGCCAGATGAGTTTTTCCGACACCAGGAGGTCCCAGCAGGATCACGTTTTCGCTGCGCTCCACGAACGCCAGACCAGCCAGTTCCCGGACAACCTTACGGTCGATGCCCGGCTGGAAGGTAAAGTCGAACTGCTCCAGCGTTTTGACCCACGGCAGACGAGCCTGCTTCAGCCTGGACTCCATACCGCGCTGATGCCTGCCGTTCCATTCCTGCTGTAGCGCCATGCACAGGAACTCCCGGTAGTTCAGCTCTTTTTTAGCTGCCTGTTCCAGCAGGCTTTCAACGTGATAACTCAGATGCTCCATTTTCAGGCGACTCAGCAGGACTTCCAGCTCATGCATCACAACAGCTCCTCATAGGCACTCAGTGGTCGATGTTCCACCTGACTGACCTGCTGCCAGAGCGGGGCGTGATGCTCCGGCACTGTCTGCCAGCCAGACGATGCCGAACAGAGGCGATGTGAGGCCACCAGTTTCTCATTACTGTAGATCCGCAACTCGTCATCCAGCGATATTCGTATCGATACCGGCTGACCACACAGCGCTTCGGGAACGCTGTAACGATTACCACCAACCTCGATATAGCTGTCCCAGGACACATGGCGGATATCGAAGTAACTGGTATCGAAGTCCGTATCCGGTAACGGCTGCAGATGTTCCTGCTCCAGCGCGAAGCGCTGTTCCGGCGTTTCTTTGAACTGGCGAAGTTCCCGTTTGTCAGCCACATCGGCTATCCATTGCTCCAGTTGTTGATTAACATGAGTGAAGCTGTCGAACCTGCGGTACCGGACGAAGAAGTTCTCCTTGAGGTATTTCACCATTCGCTCAACCTTACCTTTTGTTCTGGCCCTGCGTGGACGGCATGCCCGTGGCAGGAAGTTATAGTGGTCGGCCAGCAACAGGAATCCGGAGTTGAACACGACTTTCCCGTTGTTATTCTTCAGCACCGCAGCCTTCTGGTTATCAACCAGCACCGTTTTCACACAACCACCGAAGTAGCGGAAGGCGCGAACCAGTGATTCGTAGGTATGCTCAGCATCCTGTTTTGGTGCTGCGAAGACATGGAAGCGGCGGGAGAACCCCAGCGTATTAACCGCAAAGTTAACTTTGCACCGTTGCCCGGCAACCTCCACCTCAACTTCGCCCCAGTCGTGCTGGAGCTGGTATCCAGGCTGAGTTTCGAAGCGAACTGTTCTTTTTGACGGACGCATTTTACGTTTGGGCTGGATGTAGTAACGCAGCATGGAACGTCCGCCCGTATAACCCATTGCCTTAATCTCCGCGAAGATAACCTCACTATTCCAGACATTCTCTGCCAGGCGCATGTCGATGTAATCCATAAACGGTTTCAGCTTAACCATTTTGTGGCGGGTCTTTCTGGCTGGCGGTTCAGGGTATTTGAGGTAGCGTCTGACCGTCCGTTCAGAGCAACCAATCTGAGTCGCAATATCGACAATGTACGCGCCCTGCTGGCGCATTTGCTTTATCATGTAAAAGTCCTCTCTGCTCAGCATGTTGATGTCCTTTCTGGTGTGAGAACCTTAAGGAAACAACATGTTGGGTGGAGCGGACAATCCAAATGGTGAATTACCGTTTTATATCACTGGCGCTGACAAAGGGAAGCTATTTGCGTAAAGGTAAACACGGTAATCGAGGGAACTGGGAGGCCAGTGGCAAGAAAGTCAGTGACTTTTTTACCACTGGCCTTCTGCTTATTAAGAACGGTTACTTTGTTCTTTCAGCAGATCGCGGATTTCGCCCAATAACACTTCCTCTTTAGAAGGCGCTGGCGGGGCTGTCGGCTCTTCTGCTTTTTTACGGTTGAGTCTGTTGATAAGCTTAATGGCAACAAAAATAGCAAACGCCACAATCACAAAATCAAATACGTTCTGGATAAACACGCCGTAATGCATGACGACCGCCGGGATATCTCCCTGCGCTTCGCGTAGCGTAAAAGCAAATTGTTTAAAGTCGATCCCGCCAATTAATAACCCCAACGGCGGCATAATGATATCGGCAACCAGTGAAGAAACAATCTTCCCGAATGCCGAGCCAATAATGACACCCACTGCCAAATCCACAACATTCCCGCGCATCGCGAATTCGCGAAATTCTTTAATAAAACTCATTTTTATTCTCCCTATGCAGATGACGTTATAAGTTTAACAAATGCTAAGGCATTTTCCATTTACGGCTTCTGTTTAGCGAAATAAATTAAACCTTGATAAATAAAGGGAATTAAAAAGGGCGCTGAATGAGCGCCCCTTAAATTAGAGGAAGAAAGGGCTTGGCTGGAACAGACGCTCGACGTCGGTAATAAACTTTTTATCGGTCAGAAACATAATGACGTGATCGCCTTGCTCAATACGGAGGTTGTCATTGGCAATCATGACATCATTGCCGCGAACGACCGCGCCGATAATTGTTCCCGGCGGTAATTTAATTTCGTCAATGACGCGGCCCACCACGCGAGATGTGCTTTCATCACCATGCGCCACGGCCTCGATGGCTTCCGCGACGCCGCGGCGTAATGAGGAAACGCCGACGATATCCGCTTTACGCACATGGCTCAGTAATGCAGAGATGGTGGCCTGCTGCGGAGAAATCGCAATATCTATAACGCTACCCTGCACAAGGTCGACATAAGCTCGACGCTGAATTAGCACCATGACTTTTTTGGCACCCATACGCTTAGCCAACATCGCGGACATGATATTGGCTTCGTCATCGTTAGTGACCGCGATGAAGAGATCGACCTGATCAATATGCTCTTCCGCCAGCAATTCCTGATCGGAAGCGTCGCCAAAAAAGACGATCGTGTTTTGCAGCTTCTCAGCCAGTTCTGCGGCGCGCTGTTGATCGCGTTCGATCAATTTAACGCTATAGTCTTTTTCCAGACGTCTTGCCAGCCCGGCGCCGATATTGCCGCCGCCAACCAGCATGATGCGTTTGTAGGGTTTTTCCAGACGCTGTAATTCGCTCATTACTGCACGGATATGCTGTGAAGCCGCAATAAAGAAGACTTCATCCCCTGCTTCCACGATAGTCGAGCCCTGAGGGCGGATTGGTCTGTCATGGCGGAAAATTGCGGCAACGCGGGTATCGATATGCGGCATATGTTCTCGCATCGTCGAGAGCGCGTTACCTATTAGTGGACCGCCATAGTAGGCTTTTACTACTGCCAGACTGACTTTCCCTTCGGCAAAGTTTACAACCTGTAATGCGCCTGGATACTCGATCAGGCGATAAATATTATCGATAACCAACTGCTCCGGCGCGATCAGATGATCAATCGGAACCGCTTCAGAGTGAAAGAGTTTATCCGCATCGCGAACATAGTCCGGGGAGCGAATGCGGGCGATACGGTTTGGGGTGTTGAAGAGTGAATAGGCTACCTGACAGGCAACCATATTGGTTTCATCTGAACTGGTGACAGCGACCAGCATATCCGCATCGTCAGCGCCCGCTTCGCGCAGTACGCGGGGATGCGATCCATGCCCCTGAACCACGCGTAGATCGAACTTATCTTGCAAACTGCGTAACCGTTCGCCGTTGGTATCAACCACCGTGATGTCGTTGTTTTCGCCGACCAGGTTTTCCGCCAGTGTTCCGCCAACTTGCCCTGCGCCCAGTATGATAATTTTCATCAGTCGTGGCCCGTTATCTCATCACTTTTTGATTAGCTTAGCGTAAAAGAACCCGTCACCTTCTTCGGCGCCCGGTAGATTTTGTTGTCCCGGCTGGTCTGGCGTTCCCGTTTCGTTGAGCGCGGCATCGGGAGTGCGTTGCAAAAAGGTTTTGATCTGATTGCTGTTTTCTTCCGGCAGTACGGAGCAGGTGGCGTAAACCAGCGTCCCACCGGGCTTCAGGTGCGGCCAGACGGCATCAAGAATTTCCGCCTGTAATTGCGCCAGTTCCGCGATATCACGATCGCGACGCAGCCATTTGATATCTGGATGACGGCGAATGACGCCGGTTGCGGAACAGGGCGCATCCAGCAGAATACGATCGAACTGCTTCTCGCCGCACCACTGTGACGGATAGCGTCCATCACCCTGCTTAACCGTTGCTTTCATTCCCAGACGCTTCAGGTTGTCATAGACGCGGGAAAGACGCTGCTCATCAATATCGACAGCCATCACCTCGGCTTCGGGAGCGGCTTCAAGAATATGGGTGGTTTTCCCGCCGGGAGCCGCGCACAAGTCTAAAATGTGCTCACCGTTTTGTGGCTGGAGGAAAGCGACGCAGCCCTGAGCGGAGGCGTCCTGAACCGTTACCCAGCCTTCATCGAATCCAGGAAGAGCATGAACCGGCGTGGGGGTTTCCAGACGTATAGCATCGGGATAAGCCGGGTGGGTGAAACCTTTCATACCAGCTTCTTCTAACAACGCCAGCCAGGCGTCACGGGAATGGTGTGTACGGTTTACGCGTAACCACATCGGCGGGCGCTGATTATTGGCCTCGGCAATGTATTCCCACTGGGTCGGATACGCATTTTTCAGGCGCTTCAGTAACCATGCAGGATGTAAAAAGCGCGATTCATTGCTGGCAAATTCAGCCAGTAATGGCTCCTGTTGGCGCTGGAACTGGCGCAGGACGCCATTAATCAGCCCCTTAAGCTGAGGACGTTTAATAGCAACCGCGCCTTCAACGGTTTCAGCCAGCGCCGCATGGGGAGGAACGCGGGTGTACAGCAACTGATAAAAGCCGACCATAATTAAGTAATGCACAGTACGCTGCTTGCCGGTCATTGGACGAGACATCAGCTTATTAATCAGCCATTCCAACTGCGAAAGGGTGCGCAGGACGCCAAAGCACAGCTCCTGAAGTAGCGCTTTGTCTTTATCGGCGACTTTTTGTTGCAGCGGCGGGAGCACATTACTTAATGATTGTCCCTGCTCGACGACCTGTTCAACGGCCTGTGCCGCCAGACTACGTAAATTGTTTTGTTTTTTCATATGTATAAAATAAAAATGCCCGGTAACACCGGGCTTATAAAGACGTGACCGTCAGGCAAGGCGGTTACCAGGAATAAACCATTCCCGGCGTGAATTTAACAGATCCTGGGCGCTCATCGCTTTTTTGCCGGCAGGCTGAAGCGAAAGCAAATTTAATATCCCCTTGCCTGTGGCAACCTGGATGCCCTGTTTCGTCGCTGCCAGAATGGTTCCTGGCAGTGGCTGCGTGGCGTCCTCAATGACGGAGGCCTGCCAGACTTTTACCGGCTGGCCGTCGATTTCCAGCCAGCTCATTGGCCACGGATTAAAGGCGCGAATGCAACGCTCCAGTTGTGCTGCGGAGAGAGACCAGTCAATACGCGCTTCTTCTTTACTGAGCTTTTCCGCATGAGTGACCAGCGCTTCATTCTGCGCTTCAGGCGTCGCTGTGCCGTCCGCCAGTTGTTTTAGTGTGGTAATTAATCCCTGCGGGCCAAGTTTAGCCAACTTATTATACAGTGAGCCACTGGTATCTTCTGCGGTAATCGGGCACGCAAGTTTATACAGCATGTCGCCGGTATCCAGCCCTACATCCATCTGCATAATTGTGACGCCGGTTTCCGCATCGCCTGCCCAGAGTGAGCGCTGAATAGGCGCCGCGCCGCGCCAGCGTGGAAGCAGCGAACCGTGAACGTTGATACATCCGAGACGGGGCATATCCAGCACTGCCTTTGGGAGAATCAGACCATATGCTACGACAACCATGACGTCGGCATGTAAGTCAGCAACCAGATGTTGGTTTTCCTGAGGACGAAGCGACACGGGCTGGAAAACGGGCAGGTCTTTTTCTTCCGCCAGCACTTTTACCGGGCTGGGCATCAACTTTTTGCCGCGACCTGCTGGACGATCGGGTTGGGTAAATACGCCGACAACGTTATGTCCAGAAGTTAACAGCGCGTCGAGATGACGCGCTGCAAAGTCAGGTGTACCCGCAAAAATAATACGTAGTGAATCTGACACGTTGGTTCTTGTCCTTTAAGCCCGGGCGTTCAGGCGGTCGAGTTTTTCTACTTTCTGACGAATACGTTGTTGCTTCAGCGGCGACAAATAATCGATAAACAGTTTACCGACCAGGTGATCCATCTCATGCTGAATGCAGATCGCCAACAAACCATCCGCTTCAAGATCAAACGGGTTGCCGTCGCGATCCAGCGCGCGGATTCTCACTTTCTCGGCGCGCGGCACTAAAGCGCGCTGCTCCGGAATCGACAGGCAGCCTTCTTCGATACCCGTTTCGCCGCTTTTCTCCAGCAATTCCGGATTAATGAGTACCAGGCGCTCATCGCGGTTTTCCGAAACGTCAATCACGATGATCCGCTGGTGGATATCGACCTGCGTTGCTGCCAGACCAATACCTTCTTCCGCGTACATCGTCTCGAACATATCATCGACGATACGCTGAATTTCTGCATTCACTTCTTCAACCGGCTTTGCGACTTTGCGAAGGCGCTCGTCCGGAATATGTAACACTTGCAAAACTGACATAATTATCCAGAGTTGTGTTCAGGAGTTGAAAAGATTATTACCTCTATTCTAGACAAATCCCCACCTGATTGACAGCATCAGTGACCAATCGCAAAGATTGCTCAGACTGCTTGTGGCAGGGGAGGGAAAGGATGACCCGTACCGAAATTTGGTTACGTTTAATGTACGTCGGCGACCTCTATGGCGAGGCGATGTTGAACATGGCGAATTCGCTTATTCGCCAGCCTCAGATAAATAGCGCGCGCCTGCAGGAGGCTGGTCTTAGCGCACGGCAAGCTGAACGTTTTTTACAGCTTCCAGCCGGTGTGCTTGAGGAGACGTTACGCTGGCTTGAACTACCGCAGCACCATTTTCTGTGTGCGGATAGTGAGGTTTATCCTCCCCAACTGCGTGCTATTGACGATTATCCCGGCGCTATTTTTATTGACGGCGCTCCCGCCTGCCTTCATACCTGCCAACTTGCCGTCGTAGGGAGCCGGGACCACTCCTGGTATGGAGAACGCTGGGGACGTCTGCTCTGCGAAAGCCTTGCGAAAAGCGGTTTGACGATCACCAGCGGCCTTGCCCGGGGAATTGATGGCGTTGCACACAACGCCGCGGTGAGTATTGGCGGAAAAAGTGTAGCGGTGTTAGGGAATGGCTTAGCAAAGATTTATCCGCGCCGACATGCCATGCTGGCCGAAAGCCTGGTTGCCGCTGGCGGCGCAGTGGTCTCGGAATTTCCGCTTTCAACGCCTCCGCTACCGCAAAATTTTCCTCGCAGAAACCGCATCATCAGCGGGCTGAGTAAAGGCGTACTGGTGGTTGAGGCGGCGTTGCGCAGCGGTTCGTTGGTGACGGCACGCTGCGCGCTTGAACAAGGACGGGACGTTTTTGCATTGCCTGGCCCCATCGGTAGCCCGGGAAGCGAAGGCACGCACTGGTTAATTAAACAGGGGGCTATGCTTGTGACGACGCCGGAGGATATTCTGGAAAATTTGCAATACGGCTTACACTGGTTGCCAACTACGGCGGAAAATTCACTTTATTCACTAAATCAGGATGAGGTGGCATTGCCATTTCCTGAGCTCCTGGCTAACGTAGGAGATGAGGTAACACCTGTTGACGTCGTCGCTGAACGTGCCGGCCAACCTGTGCCAGCGGTAGTGGCTCAGCTACTCGAACTGGAGTTAGCAGGATGGATCGCAGCTGTACCCGGCGGCTATGTCCGATTAAGGAGGGCAAGCCATGTTCGACGTACTAATGTATTTGTTTGAAACATACATCCATAACGAAGCCGAGCTGCGCGTGGATCAGGACAGACTGGAGCGTGATCTCACCGACGCTGGGTTTGATCGCGAAGACATCTACAATGCGCTGCTGTGGCTGGAAAAACTCGCTGACTATCAGGATGGCCTCGCGGAACCCATGCAACTTGCTTCCGACCCTCTTTCAATGCGTATTTATACGGTTGAAGAGTGTGAAAGGCTTGATGCCAGTTGCCGGGGATTCCTGTTATTCCTTGAGCAGATTCAGGTGCTAAACCTCGAAACACGAGAAATGGTGATTGAGCGTGTGCTGGCGCTGGATACCGCAGAGTTCGACCTGGAAGACCTGAAATGGGTTATTTTGATGGTGTTATTCAATATTCCGGGCTGTGAAAATGCCTATCAGCAAATGGAAGAATTACTCTTTGAGGTAAATGAAGGTATGCTGCATTAATAGGTGTTAATGCTGCATGGGTGAATATGGCTAAATCAGCACTGTTTTCTGTGCGTAAAAATGAGCCCTGCCCGCAGTGCGGGGCTGAACTGGTAATTCGTTCCGGGAAACATGGTCCGTTTCTCGGCTGTTCTCGCTATCCGGAATGTGAGTATATTCGTCCGCTGAAGTCGTCTGCTGACGGGCATATTGTCAAAGTTCTGGAGGGTAAGTTTTGCCCCGATTGCGGTGCTTCGTTGGTGTTGCGGCAGGGACGTTTTGGTATGTTTATCGGATGTAGTGAGTATCCGGCCTGTGATCATACCGAGCTCATTGATAAACCTGATGAAACTGCGATCGTTTGTCCGCAATGTCAAAAAGGCCATCTGGTTCAGCGTCGCTCTCGTTATGGCAAAACCTTTCATTCCTGCGATCGTTATCCGGAGTGCCAGTTTGCTATTAACTTCACACCGGTTGCGGGGGAGTGCCCCGAGTGCCATTATCCGCTACTCATCGAAAAGAAAACCGCGCAGGGCGTGAAGCGCTTTTGCGCCAGTAAACAATGTGGAAAGCCGGTTCCGGTGGAACAAACAAGTGAATAATAACCTGCCAACAGGGTCTATCGCCGCGGCGGTAGATCTCCTGAATAAAGAAAATGTCATCGCTTATCCAACAGAAGCCGTTTTCGGCGTCGGCTGCGATCCCGATAGTGAAACAGCCGTTACGCGCCTGCTGGAGTTAAAACAACGGCCCGTCGATAAGGGGCTCATTTTGATTGCCGCCAACTTTGAGCAGTTAAAACCTTATATTGATGACAGCATACTTACCGCCGCACAGCGTAAAGCGGTATTTGATTGCTGGCCCGGGCCGGTAACGTTTGTTTTTCCTGCGCCCGCGACAACGCCGCGGTGGCTCACGGGACGTTTTGATTCCCTGGCCGTTCGTGTTACCGACCACCCGCTGGTGGTAGCGCTATGCGATGCATATGGCAAACCGCTGGTTTCCACCAGCGCCAATCTGAGCGGATTACCGCCATGCCGTACTGTTGAAGAGGTGCGTGCGCAATTTGGCGATGATTTTCCAATGGTTGAAGGCGCAACGGGCGGACGTTTAAATCCTTCGGAAATTCGCGATGCCCTGACGGGCGAACTGTTTCGACAAGGGTAATATGATAGAAACCTATGCTGTTTTTGGAAATCCGATTGCGCACAGCAAATCGCCATTTATTCATCAGCAATTTGCTCAGCAGCTAAATATTGTTCACCCCTATGGTCGCGTGCTGGCTCCCATTAATGATTTCATTAATACGCTTAATGCTTTTTTTGCTGCGGGCGGGAAAGGCGCGAACGTCACGGTACCTTTTAAAGAGGAGGCGTTTGCGCGATCGGATGAGTTAACGGAACGAGCATCGCTGGCGGGAGCGGTCAATACATTAAAACGGCTGGAGGATGGTCGTTTGCTTGGCGACAATACCGACGGTATCGGTTTATTAAGCGATCTCGAACGCTTAAATTTTATCCGGCCAGGGTTGCGTATTTTGCTGATTGGCGCGGGTGGTGCATCTCGGGGCGTGCTGTTACCTCTGCTTTCTCTGGATTGCGCGGTCACTATCACTAACCGTACAGCTTCACGTGCCGAAGCGTTGGCGCAAATCTTTGCTCATACCGGCAGCGTTCATGCCACGGATATGGATAAGCTGGATGGCTGTGAGTTTGACCTGATTATTAATGCAACTTCCAGCGGCATACAGGGCGAAATCCCGGCGATTCCGGCGTCACTTATTCACCCTTCCCTCTGTTGCTATGACATGTTCTATCAAAAAGGGAATACGCCATTTCTTTCCTGGTGTGTACAACAGGGAGCAAAACAATATGCAGATGGGCTGGGAATGCTGGTGGGGCAGGCAGCACATGCTATTTTACTTTGGCACGGTGTATTACCGGAGGTCGAGCCAGTGATTAAGTTGCTACAGCAGGAATTATCAGCGTGAACCAGGCAATACAATTCCCTGACCGCGAAGAATGGGATACTGCCGCCAGCGCTATCATCTTTCCCGCCCTGGTCAATGGGATGCAACTCATGTGTGCAATAAAAGAAGATGTGCTGGCGTATCGTTTTGGTGGAGAAACGCCGGAGCAGTGGCTGGCAATTTTTCGTGAGTATCGCTGGGACCTGGAAGAAGAGGCTGAAGCATTAATCCTGGCCCAGCAGGAAGACGATCACGGTTGGATTTGGTTATCCTGAGAGAGATATTCGTCTTTCCATTTTACATAGTTATTGGCGGAGTATTGCAGGCCCGATCTCTCAGCATCGCTCAGGGGGCGGATCTGTTTTACCGGACTGCCAAGATATAAATATCCGCTTTCCAGCCGTTTGTGCTGCGGCACCAGGCTTCCCGCGCCAATCATTACGTCATCTTCTATTATCGCGCCATCCAGCACAATGGAGCCCATACCTACCAGCACGCGATTACCGAGGGTACAGCCGTGCAGCATAACTTTATGGCCAACGGTAACATCTTCGCCAACGATTAAGGGGTTGCCTTGTGGGTTGGATGCAGACTTGTGGGTTACGTGAAGGACGCTGCCATCCTGAATGTTTGTACGAGCTCCTATCGCAACGTAATTCACATCGCCGCGAATCACCACAAGCGGCCAGATCCCGACATCATCCGCCAGACGGACATCGCCAATAACTACGCTGCTGGTATCGATCATCACGCGCTGACCGATTTCAGGAAAAAGATCCTTATAAGGACGTAATGTGTCAGACATGTCTACCTCATCATAACTGAATAGTCATGAAGACTTTGGTTGCTTTAACGGCGTTGTGCAAGAGGAGATAGCATCAAAAAATCGCCAGTTTGCGCAGGAATGGAGCGAAAGGGATGAAAAATCAACAAACAGAAAAAAAGATCCAAAAAACGCTTGTGCAAAAAAATGTGATCCCTATAATGCGCCTCCATCGACACGGCGGATGTGAATCACTTCACACAAACAGCCGGTCGGTTGAAGAGAAAAATCCTGACATTCAGGGTTGACTCTGAAAGAGGAAAGCGTAATATACGCCACCTCGCGACGGTGAGCTGAAAGCCGCGTCGCACCTGCTCTTTAACAATTTATCAGACAATCTGTGTGGGCACTCGAAGATACGGATTCTTAACGTCCACGGACGAAAAATGAATACCAAGTCTCTGAGTGAACACGTAATTCATTACGAAGTTTAATTCACGAGCATCAAACTTAAATTGAAGAGTTTGATCATGGCTCAGATTGAACGCTGGCGGCAGGCCTAACACATGCAAGTCGAACGGTAACAGGAAGCAGCTTGCTGCTTTGCTGACGAGTGGCGGACGGGTGAGTAATGTCTGGGAAACTGCCTGATGGAGGGGGATAACTACTGGAAACGGTGGCTAATACCGCATAACGTCGCAAGACCAAAGAGGGGGACCTTCGGGCCTCTTGCCATCAGATGTGCCCAGATGGGATTAGCTTGTTGGTGAGGTAACGGCTCACCAAGGCGACGATCCCTAGCTGGTCTGAGAGGATGACCAGCCACACTGGAACTGAGACACGGTCCAGACTCCTACGGGAGGCAGCAGTGGGGAATATTGCACAATGGGCGCAAGCCTGATGCAGCCATGCCGCGTGTATGAAGAAGGCCTTCGGGTTGTAAAGTACTTTCAGCGGGGAGGAAGGTGTTGTGGTTAATAACCGCAGCAATTGACGTTACCCGCAGAAGAAGCACCGGCTAACTCCGTGCCAGCAGCCGCGGTAATACGGAGGGTGCAAGCGTTAATCGGAATTACTGGGCGTAAAGCGCACGCAGGCGGTCTGTCAAGTCGGATGTGAAATCCCCGGGCTCAACCTGGGAACTGCATTCGAAACTGGCAGGCTTGAGTCTTGTAGAGGGGGGTAGAATTCCAGGTGTAGCGGTGAAATGCGTAGAGATCTGGAGGAATACCGGTGGCGAAGGCGGCCCCCTGGACAAAGACTGACGCTCAGGTGCGAAAGCGTGGGGAGCAAACAGGATTAGATACCCTGGTAGTCCACGCCGTAAACGATGTCTACTTGGAGGCTGTGCCCTTGAGGCGTGGCTTCCGGAGCTAACGCGTTAAGTAGACCGCCTGGGGAGTACGGCCGCAAGGTTAAAACTCAAATGAATTGACGGGGGCCCGCACAAGCGGTGGAGCATGTGGTTTAATTCGATGCAACGCGAAGAACCTTACCTGGTCTTGACATCCACAGAAGTTTGCAGAGATGCGAATGTGCCTTCGGGAACTGTGAGACAGGTGCTGCATGGCTGTCGTCAGCTCGTGTTGTGAAATGTTGGGTTAAGTCCCGCAACGAGCGCAACCCTTATCCTTTGTTGCCAGCGATTAGGTCGGGAACTCAAAGGAGACTGCCAGTGATAAACTGGAGGAAGGTGGGGATGACGTCAAGTCATCATGGCCCTTACGACCAGGGCTACACACGTGCTACAATGGCGCATACAAAGAGAAGCGACCTCGCGAGAGCAAGCGGACCTCATAAAGTGCGTCGTAGTCCGGATTGGAGTCTGCAACTCGACTCCATGAAGTCGGAATCGCTAGTAATCGTGGATCAGAATGCCACGGTGAATACGTTCCCGGGCCTTGTACACACCGCCCGTCACACCATGGGAGTGGGTTGCAAAAGAAGTAGGTAGCTTAACCTTCGGGAGGGCGCTTACCACTTTGTGATTCATGACTGGGGTGAAGTCGTAACAAGGTAACCGTAGGGGAACCTGCGGTTGGATCACCTCCTTACCTGAAAGAAGCGTACTTTGCAGTGCTCACACAGATTGTCTGATGAAAAGTGAAAAGCAAGGCGTCTTGCGATTGAGACTTCAGTGTCCCCTTCGTCTAGAGGCCCAGGACACCGCCCTTTCACGGCGGTAACAGGGGTTCGAATCCCCTAGGGGACGCCACTTGCGCGGTAATGTGTGAAAGGCGTTGCCATCAGTATCTCAAAACTGACTTACGAGTCATGTTTGAGATATTTGCTCTTTAAAAATCTGGATCAAGCTGAAAATTGAAACAAGAACAATTCCGATTGTTCATGAGTCTCTCAAATTTTCGCAATCATGAAGATGACCTGTAAAAGGTGAAGTGAGCGAAGTGAAGACAAGGCGTACCGCACGCAGCGAGCGCAGTGGACTTGATGTCCATGAGCATCGCGAGTACGGAACAACGCAGTATTCACAACGCGCAACAAACCGGACAGAACAAGACATCTTCGGGTTGTGAGGTTAAGCGACCAAGCGTACACGGTGGATGCCCTGGCAGTCAGAGGCGATGAAGGACGTGCTAATCTGCGAAAAGCGCCGGTAAGGTGATATGAACCGTTATAACCGGCGATGTCCGAATGGGGAAACCCAGTGTGACTCGTCACACTATCATTAACTGAATCCATAGGTTAATGAGGCGAACCGGGGGAACTGAAACATCTAAGTACCCCGAGGAAAAGAAATCAACCGAGATTCCCCCAGTAGCGGCGAGCGAACGGGGAGGAGCCCAGAGCCTGAATCAGCATGTGTGTTAGTGGAAGCGTCTGGAAAGGCGCGCGATACAGGGTGAGAGCCCCGTACACAAAAGCGCACATGCTGTGAGCTCGATGAGTAGGGCGGGACACGTGGTATCCTGTCTGAATATGGGGGGACCATCCTCCAAGGCTAAATACTCCTGACTGACCGATAGTGAACCAGTACCGTGAGGGAAAGGCGAAAAGAACCCCGGCGAGGGGAGTGAAACAGAACCTGAAACCGTGTACGTACAAGCAGTGGGAGCCTCTCTTTATGGGGGGTGACTGCGTACCTTTTGTATAATGGGTCAGCGACTTATATTCTGTAGCAAGGTTAACCGCATAGGGGAGCCGAAGGGAAACCGAGTCTTAATTGGGCGTTAAGTTGCAGGGTATAGACCCGAAACCCGGTGATCTAGCCATGGGCAGGTTGAAGGTTGGGTAACACTAACTGGAGGACCGAACCGACTAATGTTGAAAAATTAGCGGATGACCTGTGGCTGGGGGTGAAAGGCCAATCAAACCGGGAGATAGCTGGTTCTCCCCGAAAGCTATTTAGGTAGCGCCTCGTGAACTCATCTCCGGGGGTAGAGCACTGTTTCGGCTAGGGGGCCATCCCGGCTTACCAACCCGATGCAAACTGCGAATACCGGAGAATGTTATCACGGGAGACACACGGCGGGTGCTAACGTCCGTCGTGAAGAGGGAAACAACCCAGACCGCCAGCTAAGGTCCCAAAGTCATGGTTAAGTGGGAAACGATGTGGGAAGGCCCAGACAGCCAGGATGTTGGCTTAGAAGCAGCCATCATTTAAAGAAAGCGTAATAGCTCACTGGTCGAGTCGGCCTGCGCGGAAGATGTAACGGGGCTAAACCATGCACCGAAGCTGCGGCAGCGACACTGTGTGTTGTTGGGTAGGGGAGCGTTCTGTAAGCCGTTGAAGGTGTCCTGTGAGGGGTGCTGGAGGTATCAGAAGTGCGAATGCTGACATAAGTAACGATAAAGCGGGTGAAAAGCCCGCTCGCCGGAAGACCAAGGGTTCCTGTCCAACGTTAATCGGGGCAGGGTGAGTCGACCCCTAAGGCGAGGCCGAAAGGCGTAGTCGATGGGAAACGGGTTAATATTCCCGTACTTGGTGTTACTGCGAAGGGGGGACGGAGAAGGCTATGTTGGCCGGGCGACGGTTGTCCCGGTTTAAGCGTGTAGGTGTGTGTTCCAGGTAAATCCGGTTCACTTTAACACTGAGGCGTGATGACGAGGCACCACGGTGCTGAAGCAACAAATGCCCTGCTTCCAGGAAAAGCCTCTAAGCATCAGGTAACATCAAATCGTACCCCAAACCGACACAGGTGGTCAGGTAGAGAATACCAAGGCGCTTGAGAGAACTCGGGTGAAGGAACTAGGCAAAATGGTGCCGTAACTTCGGGAGAAGGCACGCTGACACGTAGGTGAAGTGATTTACTCATGGAGCTGAAGTCAGTCGAAGATACCAGCTGGCTGCAACTGTTTATTAAAAACACAGCACTGTGCAAACACGAAAGTGGACGTATACGGTGTGACGCCTGCCCGGTGCCGGAAGGTTAATTGATGGGGTCAGCGCAAGCGAAGCTCCTGATCGAAGCCCCGGTAAACGGCGGCCGTAACTATAACGGTCCTAAGGTAGCGAAATTCCTTGTCGGGTAAGTTCCGACCTGCACGAATGGCGTAATGATGGCCAGGCTGTCTCCACCCGAGACTCAGTGAAATTGAACTCGCTGTGAAGATGCAGTGTACCCGCGGCAAGACGGAAAGACCCCGTGAACCTTTACTATAGCTTGACACTGAACATTGAGCCTTGATGTGTAGGATAGGTGGGAGGCTTTGAAGCGTGGACGCCAGTCTGCGTGGAGCCGACCTTGAAATACCACCCTTTAATGTTTGATGTTCTAACGTGGACCCGTAATCCGGGTTGCGGACAGTGTCTGGTGGGTAGTTTGACTGGGGCGGTCTCCTCCTAAAGAGTAACGGAGGAGCACGAAGGTTGGCTAATCCTGGTCGGACATCAGGAGGTTAGTGCAATGGCATAAGCCAGCTTGACTGCGAGCGTGACGGCGCGAGCAGGTGCGAAAGCAGGTCATAGTGATCCGGTGGTTCTGAATGGAAGGGCCATCGCTCAACGGATAAAAGGTACTCCGGGGATAACAGGCTGATACCGCCCAAGAGTTCATATCGACGGCGGTGTTTGGCACCTCGATGTCGGCTCATCACATCCTGGGGCTGAAGTAGGTCCCAAGGGTATGGCTGTTCGCCATTTAAAGTGGTACGCGAGCTGGGTTTAGAACGTCGTGAGACAGTTCGGTCCCTATCTGCCGTGGGCGCTGGAAGACTGAGGGGGGCTGCTCCTAGTACGAGAGGACCGGAGTGGACGCATCACTGGTGTTCGGGTTGTCATGCCAATGGCACTGCCCGGTAGCTAAATGCGGAAAAGATAAGTGCTGAAAGCATCTAAGCACGAAACTTGCCCCGAGATGAGTCTTCCCTGAGACCTTGAGTCTCCTGAAGGAACGTTAAAGACGATGACGTTGATAGGCCGGGTGTGTAAGCGCAGCGATGCGTTGAGCTAACCGGTACTAATGAACCGTGAGGCTTAACCTTACAACGCCGAAGATGTTTTGGCGGTTGAGAGACGATTTTCAGCACTGATTCAGAGTTGAGTACGCAATAATTTGCGCAGCAGCAAGGCGGCAAGCGAAGGAAAGGAAGGAGCATACAGAAGTATGTGCCTGACTTTACGAATGCAGCCAACACCGCTGATGCGATAAAGAATTGCGTACAGAGCACAAAAGAATTTGCCTGGCGGCCGTAGCGCGGTGGTCCCACCTGACCCCATGCCGAACTCAGAAGTGAAACGCCGTAGCGCCGATGGTAGTGTGGGGTCTCCCCATGCGAGAGTAGGGAACTGCCAGGCATCAAATAAAACGAAGGGCCCTGTCGCAAGACAGGGCCCTTCGTTTTATCTGTAGTCTGTCGGTGAGCGCTCTCCTGAGGAGGACAAATCCGCCGGGAGCGGATTTGAACGTTGCGCAGCAACGGCCCGGAGGGTGGCGGGCAGGACGCCCGCCATAAACTGCCAGGCATCGAATAGTGAAGAAGCCCATCCTGACGGATGGGCTTTTTTGCGTCTGTGGCCGGGTATGCACTGCCGGATGGCGGCTCCGCCTTATCCGGCCTGCGATTCCATTAGCCATATGCCAGATTCAACAATGGATACGGTTTCCCAAGATCGTCCATCTCCGAACGTCCCGTCACCTTAAATCCTATTTTCTTATAAAATCCAACAGCTTGTGTATTCTGCTCGTTAACATTGGTTGTCAACCCTGGCGCCAGGGTTAACGCATGTTCAACCAACCTCTTACCGATACCCTGACCACGCACGTCCGGATCGATAAACAGCGCATCCATATGTTCACCGGTAAGCAGCATAAATCCTACCGGCTCGTCCTGATCGGTCACGGCAACCCATAGTGGCGCTTCTGGCAGAAAATCGCTCACCAGTTCTTCCAGTTCGGCCCGATAAGCGTCTGACAGAAAATCGTGCGTGGCATCGACTGAGCGACGCCAGATCGCAATCAGTTTTTCCCCTTCCCCATGCCTTGAACGGCGAATGTTAATAATCATCTTCACTCCTTTTTTGCTTACTTCTATTCTAATGCAAATGCTGTCGTGAAACTTTCTCACCTTGAACTTGCAGACTCGACATTCGCCTGATTTCTGCGTATCTTCAGCTATCTGGATGTCTAAACGTTTAAACGTATGTAGTGAGGTTATCAGGTTATGCCGATTCGTGTGCTGGACGAGCTGCCCGCCGTCAATTTTTTACGTGAGGAAAATGTCTTCGTCATGACGACTTCTCGCGCATCAGGACAGGAAATTCGCCCGCTAAAGGTACTTATCCTTAACCTGATGCCGAAGAAGATTGAAACGGAAAACCAGTTTCTGCGCCTGCTGTCGAACTCGCCATTGCAGGTCGATATTCAACTGCTGCGGATAGATGCCCGCGAGTCGAGAAACACGCCAGCCGAGCATCTGAACAACTTTTACTGTAACTTCGAGGATATCTGCGATCAGAACTTTGATGGGCTTATCGTGACCGGAGCGCCGCTGGGTCTGGTGGAGTTTAATGACGTGGCTTATTGGCCGCAGATTAGGCAGGTGCTGGAATGGGCGAAAGATCACGTCACTTCGACGCTATTTGTCTGTTGGGCCGTTCAGGCCGCGCTCAATATTCTTTATGGTATCCCTAAGCAGACCCGTACAGATAAACTTTCCGGCGTCTATGAACATCACATCCTTCATCCTCATGCTCTGTTGACGCGTGGTTTTGATGATTCGTTTCTTGCGCCACACTCACGTTATGCCGATTTCCCGGCGGCGCTGATACGAGATTATACGGATCTTGACATTCTGGCCGAAACAGAAGAGGGGGATGCGTACCTGTTTGCCAGCAAAGATAAACGTATTGCGTTTGTCACCGGCCATCCTGAATATGACGCTCATACGTTAGCGAGTGAATATTTTCGTGACGTTGAGGCTGGGTTAAATCCGGATATTCCGTACAACTATTTCCCGAAAAACGATCCGCAAAACATACCGCGCGCAACCTGGCGCAGCCACGGTAATTTACTCTTTACTAACTGGCTCAACTATTATGTCTACCAGATTACGCCATATGATCTGCGTCACATGAATCCAACCCTGGATTAATCTTCTGCTCCTGACGATCCTAAAGCGTTTCAGCATAATGAATCAGGCACCTTTGGGTGCTTTTTTCATTTGTGAAATCACCTTCACCTTCTGATTAAACTTTATATCCTTTTTTATCAATAGGTTATATTTAATTTCCATTAAAAATGGAAATTGTTTTTGATTTTGATTTTTAATTGAGTAGTCTTAGTTGTGTTGAACGAAAAGCGCACAATGATCCTTCGTTCGCATTGGGGATGTATCTGGATCAACGACGAGGAGCAGCATGATGAATCCACAGGCAACCACAACTGATGAATTAACCTTTACCAGGCCGCAAGGCGAGCTGGAAAAGAAAGTCCTGACCGCTGAGGCAGTCGAGTTTTTGACGGAATTAGTCACACGTTTTACGCCAAAACGCAATAAACTCCTGGCTGCACGTATCCAGCAACAGCAGGATATTGATAACGGTAAGTTGCCTGATTTTATTTCGGAAACCACTTCCATTAGAAAAAGTAATTGGCAGATTCGTGGTATTCCTGAGGATTTACAGGATCGCCGGGTGGAAATTACCGGGCCGGTTGAACGTAAAATGGTAATTAATGCCCTGAACGCAAATGTGAAAGTGTTTATGGCGGATTTTGAAGACTCGCTGGCGCCGGACTGGAATAAAGTTATTGATGGTCAAATCAACCTACGTGATGCGGTGAACGGCACCATTAGCTATACCAACGAAGCCGGAAAAATCTATCAGCTCAAGCCCGATCCGGCCGTATTGATTTGTCGTGTACGCGGTCTGCATCTGCCAGAAAAGCATGTTACCTGGCGGGGTGAAGCAATTCCCGGGAGCCTGTTTGATTTTGCTCTGTATTTTTTCCACAACTACAAAGCGCTGCTCGCTAAAGGTAGCGGCCCGTATTTTTACCTGCCGAAAACGCAAGCCTGGCAGGAGGCTGCCTGGTGGAGCGAAGTCTTCAGCTACGCCGAAGACCGCTTCAACCTGCCGCGCGGTACGATCAAAGCGACCCTGTTGATTGAAACCCTGCCTGCTGTTTTCCAGATGGATGAGATTCTTCATGCGCTGCGTGATCATATCGTCGGCCTCAACTGTGGTCGCTGGGATTATATTTTCAGCTATATCAAGACGTTGAAAAATCACCCGGATCGCGTCCTGCCGGACAGGCAGGTGGTAACGATGGACAAACCGTTTCTGAGTGCCTACTCGCGCCTGCTGATCAAAACCTGTCACAAGCGCGGCGCGTTCGCGATGGGCGGTATGGCGGCGTTTATCCCGAGTAAAGATGTTGAACGCAACAATCAGGTCCTTGCCAAAGTGAAAGCGGATAAAGCGCTGGAAGCTAACAACGGCCACGACGGCACGTGGATTGCGCATCCCGGGTTGGCGGATACCGCAATGGCAGTCTTTAACGAGGTACTGGGCGAGCACAAAAATCAGTTGTTCATTACTCGTGATGAAGATGCGCCGATTACCGCTGAGCAGTTACTGGAGCCGTGTGAAGGCGAACGTACAGAAGCGGGAATGCGCGCCAATATTCGCGTGGCAGTGCAGTACATTGAAGCGTGGATCTCCGGCAATGGCTGTGTACCGATTTACGGTCTGATGGAGGATGCCGCGACGGCGGAAATCTCACGAACCTCTATCTGGCAGTGGATTCACCATGAGAAAACACTGAGCAATGGAAAACCCGTAACGAAAGCGCTTTTCCGCGAAATGTTGGCGGAAGAGATGCGGGTAATCCAGGACGAACTGGGCGAGCACCGCTACAGCAGCGGGCGTTTCGACGATGCCGCACGTCTGATGGAGCAAATCACCACCTCAGATGACTTAATCGACTTCCTCACCCTGCCGGGCTATCGCTTACTGGCTTAATTCACCACATAACAATATGGAGCATCTGCACATGAAAACCCGTACTCAACAAATCGAAGAATTACAGAAAGAGTGGACACAACCGCGCTGGGAAGGCATCACCCGCCCGTACAGTGCGGAGGAGGTGGTGAAATTACGCGGATCGGTTAACCCTGAATGCACGCTGGCACAGCTCGGCGCCGCGAAAATGTGGCGGCTGTTGCACGGAGAAGCGAAAAAAGGCTATATCAACAGTCTTGGCGCGCTGACCGGCGGTCAGGCGTTGCAACAGGCGAAAGCCGGTATTGAGGCGGTCTATCTCTCCGGCTGGCAGGTCGCGGCGGATGCCAACCTTGCATCCAGCATGTACCCGGATCAATCGTTGTATCCGGCAAACTCTGTTCCGGCGGTGGTGGATCGGATCAACAACACTTTCCGTCGTGCGGATCAGATCCAGTGGGCATCCGGTATTGAACCCAACGATCCGCGCTATGTGGATTACTTCCTGCCGATCGTTGCTGATGCGGAAGCCGGTTTTGGCGGCGTTCTGAATGCCTTCGAACTGATGAAATCGATGATTGAAGCCGGTGCAGCGGCGGTACACTTCGAAGATCAGTTGGCGTCGGTGAAAAAGTGCGGGCATATGGGCGGCAAGGTGCTGGTCCCCACGCAGGAGGCGATTCAGAAACTGGTTGCTGCGCGTCTGGCCGCTGATGTGATGGGCGTCCCGACGCTGGTGATTGCGCGTACCGATGCGGATGCGGCAGATCTGATCACCTCCGACTGCGATCCCTATGACAGCGGTTTTATTACCGGTGAACGCACCAGCGAAGGTTTCTACCGCACCCATGCGGGCATTGAGCAGGCGATCAGCCGCGGTCTGGCGTATGCCCCTTATGCCGATCTGGTGTGGTGCGAGACCTCTACGCCGGATCTCGAACTGGCGCGTCGTTTTGCCGATGCTATCCACGCGAAGTATCCGGGAAAACTGCTGGCCTATAACTGCTCGCCGTCCTTCAACTGGCAGAAAAATCTGGACGACAAGACCATTGCCAGCTTCCAGCAGCAGTTGTCGGACATGGGTTACAAATACCAGTTTATTACCCTGGCGGGCATCCACAGCATGTGGTTCAACATGTTCGACCTGGCGCATGCATACGCTCAGGGCGAGGGTATGAAACACTATGTTGAGAAGGTTCAACAACCCGAGTTCGCCGCGGCGAAAGACGGCTACACCTTTGTTTCCCACCAGCAGGAAGTGGGTACAGGTTACTTCGACAAAGTCACCACCATTATCCAGGGCGGCGCGTCATCCGTTACCGCGTTAACAGGATCGACGGAAGAATCGCAGTTTTGATTGATGCCCGGTGGCGCAGCGCTTACCGGGCCTACAGATATCGTAGGCCGGATAAGCAAACGCGCCATCCGGCATGACGTGGTGCCGGATGGGGGAAAAAATGCCGCGTTGCCTGGAATTACTGATTGCTCAAACCATCCTGCAAGGCTTTGACGCGCAGTATGGTCGATTTCTGGAAGTGACTTCCGGCGCGCAGCAGCGTTTTGAACAGGCCGACTGGCAGGCCGTCCAACAGGCGATGAAAAGCCGTATCCATCTCTATGATCATCATGTGGGTCTGGTGGTGGAGCAACTGCGTTGTATTACCGATGGCAAAAGTACCGACGCGGATTTCCTTTTACGCGTTAAAGAGCATTACACCCGGCTGTTGCCGGATTACCCGCGCTTCGAGATTGCGGAGAGCTTTTTCAACTCCGTTTATTGCCGGTTATTTGACCACCGCTCGTTAACACCCGAGCGGTTGTTTATTTTCAGTTCACAACCGGAGCGCCGCTTCCGTACTATCCCGCGTCCGCTGGCCAAAGACTTCTTTCCCGATCACGGTTGGGAGTCGCTGTTGATGCGGATACTCAGTGATTTACCGCTGCGTCTGCCCTGGCAGAATAAAAGCCGGGATATCCGCTATATCATCGCGCACCTGACTGAAACATTGGGCGAGGACGCGCTACCTCGCTGCCATGTCCAGGTGGCGAACGAGTTGTTTTACCGTAATAAAGCGGCCTGGCTGGTAGGTAAATTAACCACACCTGACGGTACGCTGCCGTTTTTATTGCCGATTCATCGCACTGATGAGGGCGAACTGTTTGTCGATACCTGCCTGACCACTACGGCAGAAGCGAGCATTGTGTTTGGTTTTGCCCGCTCTTATTTTATGGTGTATGCGCCGCTGCCTGCCGCGCTGGTTGAGTGGTTGCGTGAAATCCTGCCGGGCAAAACCACCGCCGAGCTGTATATGGCGATTGGCTGCCAGAAACATGCGAAAACCGAAAGCTACCGCGAATATTTGTGTTATCTGGCTGAAAGCGATGAGAAATTCATTGAGGCGCCTGGCATCCGCGGCATGGTGATGTTGGTGTTTACTCTGCCAGGTTTCGACCGGGTATTTAAAATCATTAAAGACAAATTCGCCCCGCAGAAAGAGATGTCTGCCGCCCATGTGCGTGCCTGTTATCAACTGGTAAAAGAGCATGATCGCGTCGGTCGTATGGCGGATACCCAGGAGTTTGAGAATTTCGTGCTGGATAAACGGCAAATCGATCCGGCGCTGATGGCGCTGTTACGGCAAGAAGCGCCAGAGAAGATTACCGATCTTGGGGAACAGATCGTCATTCGCCATCTCTATATTGAACGTCGCATGGTGCCGCTCAATATCTGGCTGGAACAGGTAGAAGGCCAGCAGTTGCGCGATGCGATAGAAGAATATGGTAATGCGATTCGCCAGCTTGCCGCCGCTAATATTTTCCCCGGCGATATGTTGTTTAAAAACTTTGGCGTTACCCGTCATGGTCGCGTGGTGTTCTACGACTACGATGAAATTTGCTACATGACGGAAGTGAATTTCCGCGATATTCCGCCAGCGCGTTATCCGGAAGACGAACTGGCCAGCGAACCCTGGTATAGCGTCTCGCCGGGTGACGTTTTCCCGGAGGAGTTTCGTCACTGGCTATGCGCCGATCCGCGTATCGGGCCATTGTTTGAAGAGATGCATGCCGACCTGTTTCGCGCCGATTACTGGCGCGCGCTACAGACGCGTATTAAAGAAGGGCATATAGAAGATGTGTATGCCTATCGTCGTCGCCAGCGCTTTGGCGTACGCTACGGCGCGATCTCGAGTACGGCAAACTCTTCGTAAACCAGTTCCATCTCCGGGGACCAATTACCCTCGCGCTCAAAAAAGGCCCGGTGTGCCGTTTGCCAGTACGCCAGGCTAAGATCGCCTTCGCCTTCCAGTGCGGCGAGATCGGCGCTCATCTCGTTAAAACGGATCAGCCTGAGCGTCAGCGTGCGTATGACGCACACGGCGTCGCCTGTGCCGTTGAGCACAATGTGATATGCCCCGGGCGTGACAGGGGGCTGCTCTTTCTGATAGCTAACCAGCGAGCTACAGGTGCCACGCTTTTTACCGGCGACCACCAGCGCCGCCAGCTCGTCGGCCAGCGTCGGCGAATCACCGAAAGACCAACAGAAGGCCTGTGGGTACTTCTCCTGCCAGTATAATTTCAGGCTGCTCATTTCAGCGAACTCCACCATACGCCAGCGTCACTTCTTTTGCCGCTTTAATCACCATGGCGCCAAGTTCGGTGACGCGATCGTCGGTAATGCGTGAGCAGGGGCCGGAAATAGAGAGGGCCGCAAACGGTTCGCGGTGCTCGTCATAAATACACGAGGCCACGCAGCGCAGACCGAGCGCATGTTCTTCATCGTCAAAGGAGTAGCCGCGCTTGCGTGTCTGGGCGAGGTCATCTTTCAGATGGATCGGCGACACCAGCGTCGCATGGGTATAAGCGTGCAACCCCTTGCGGTGCAGCAGACTTGTAACCTGCTCCTCACTGAGCTGCGATAAAAACGCCTTGCCCGCCCCGGACGCATGCATCGGCAGTTTACCGCCAATAGGAGCGGACATGCGCATCAATTGCGTGCACTGCACCTGGTCGATAATAATTGCCTGATGGTCGCTCTGGTCGAGTACGGCAAGGTTTACCGTTTCGCCGGAGTCCTCCATCAGCTTGCGCAAAATCGGATGGACAATCGCCAGCAGATTACGGCTCTGCAAAAAGCTGCTGCCGACGATAAACGCGTGTGCGCCTACGGCCCAGTGGCCCAGCTCACCGACCTGGCGGACAAACCCCTGCTGTTGCATGGTGGTGAGTAGACGGTGAGTGGTGGAATTAGGTAAACCCGCCTGCTGCGCCAGTTCGGTCAGCGCGACGCTACCGTTGGACTCCGCAATCCACTCCAGCAGCTTAAGACCGCGGGTTAAAGACTGAACCTGCCCGGTTACGGGTGCAGTGGTAGCGGTAGGTTTTCTCCCGCGTTTCGCGGGAACAGGGGCAACCATGGCAGACTCCTTTTTCTGTATCGTGGAAATCATTTTCGTTTTATTTAATTATAATGCAAGAGTTCCTGAACTGATCGGATGAGTGACCGACAACAAGCTGCCTGATGGCGCTTCGTTTATCAGGCCTACCAGGGATCGTAGGCCGAATAAGGTGCTTGCGCCGCCATCCGGCAAAACAGAACCAATAGCGTCAGCAAGCTGAACATGTCTCATGTTGCCCGTTGTTCTCTTTTCCGCCAGCATGCTTTGTGCCAGTATGACTCGTTACGTGGAGCGTTGTCGGGAGCGAGTGTGAGCAGCAAAGTTGAACAACTGCGTGCGCAGTTAAATGAACGTATTCTGGTGCTGGACGGCGGTATGGGCACCATGATCCAGAGTTATCGTCTACATGAAGAAGATTTCCGCGGGGAGCGCTTTGCCGACTGGTCCTGCGACCTGAAAGGCAACAACGATCTGCTGGTACTCAGCAAGCCGGAGGTGATCGCCGCTATCCACAACGCCTACTTTGAGGCTGGCGCGGATATCATCGAAACCAACACCTTTAACTCGACAACCATTGCGATGGCGGATTACCGGATGGAATCCCTGTCGGCGGAAATTAACTATGCGGCGGCCAAACTGGCGCGCGCCTGCGCCGATGAATGGTCCGCGCGAACACCAGAAAAACCGCGCTTTGTTGCGGGCGTGCTTGGTCCAACTAACCGCACGGCCTCCATTTCACCGGACGTCAACGACCCGGCGTTTCGTAATATCACCTTCGATCAACTGGTGGCGGCCTACCGTGAATCCACCAAAGCGCTGGTGGAAGGTGGCGCAGACCTGATTCTGATTGAGACCGTTTTTGACACCCTGAATGCGAAAGCGGCGGTCTTCGCGGTGAAAGAGGAGTTTGAGGCGTTGGGCGTAGACTTGCCGATCATGATTTCCGGCACCATCACCGACGCTTCCGGGCGCACGCTTTCCGGCCAGACTACCGAAGCGTTCTATAACTCGCTGCGCCATGCCGAGGCGCTCACCTTTGGCCTTAACTGCGCTCTGGGGCCGGATGAACTGCGTCAGTACGTCCAGGAGCTGTCGCGCATTGCCGAATGCTACGTTACCGCGCACCCGAACGCTGGCCTGCCAAACGCCTTTGGCGAATACGATCTGGACGCCGATACGATGGCGAAGCACATTCGCGAATGGGCGCAGGCGGGCTTCCTGAATATCGTTGGCGGCTGCTGCGGTACCACGCCGGAACATATTGCGGCGATGAGCCGCGCAGTAGAACACTTGCCGCCGCGTAAGCTGCCGGAAATCCCGGTCGCCTGCCGTCTCTCTGGCCTGGAGCCGCTAAATATTGGCGATGACAGCCTGTTCGTCAACGTCGGCGAACGTACCAACGTCACCGGTTCGGCGAAATTTAAACGCCTGATCAAAGAAGAGAAATACAGTGAAGCGCTGGATGTTGCCCGTCAGCAGGTAGAAAGCGGCGCGCAGATTATTGATATCAACATGGATGAGGGGATGCTTGATGCCGAAGCGGCGATGGTACGTTTCCTCAGTCTGATTGCCGGTGAGCCGGACATTGCCCGTGTGCCAATCATGATCGACTCCTCCAAATGGGAGGTTATCGAAAAAGGGCTGAAGTGCATCCAGGGTAAAGGCATCGTTAATTCCATCTCGATGAAAGAGGGGGTGGAAACTTTTATCCATCACGCGAAGCTGCTGCGTCGCTACGGCGCGGCAGTGGTGGTCATGGCCTTTGACGAACAGGGACAGGCCGACACCCGCGAGCGTAAAATCGAAATTTGCCGCCGTGCCTACAATATTCTGACCAAAGAGGTCGGTTTCCCGCCGGAAGACATTATTTTCGATCCAAACATCTTCGCCGTAGCGACCGGTATCGACGAGCACAACAACTACGCGCAGGACTTTATCGGCGCTTGTGAAGATATTAAACGTGAACTGCCGCACGCGCTGATCTCCGGCGGTGTCTCTAACGTTTCGTTCTCATTCCGCGGCAACGATCCGGTGCGCGAGGCGATTCACGCTGTATTCCTCTACTACGCCATCCGTAATGGCATGGATATGGGCATCGTCAACGCCGGGCAACTGGCGATTTATGACGACCTGCCTGCCGAACTGCGCGATGCAGTTGAAGATGTCATTCTTAACCGTCGCGATGACGGCACCGAGCGTTTGCTGGATCTGGCGGAGAAATATCGCGGTAGTAAAACCGACGAGGCCGCCAATGCCCAGCAAGCGGAATGGCGCTCCTGGGATGTCAAAAAACGCCTCGAATATTCGCTGGTGAAAGGCATTACCGAGTTTATCGAGCAGGATACCGAAGAAGCCCGCCAGCAGGCCGCACGCCCGATTGAGGTGATAGAAGGGCCGCTGATGGACGGCATGAATGTGGTCGGCGACCTGTTTGGCGAAGGGAAAATGTTCCTGCCGCAGGTGGTGAAATCCGCCCGCGTGATGAAACAAGCGGTGGCTTACCTGGAGCCGTTTATCGAAGCCAGCAAAGAGAAAGGTTCCAGCAACGGCAAGATGGTGATTGCCACCGTGAAGGGCGATGTTCACGACATTGGTAAAAATATCGTCGGCGTGGTGCTGCAATGCAACAACTACGAAATTATCGATCTTGGCGTGATGGTGCCAGCGGATAAAATCCTTAAAACCGCCCGTGAAGTGAACGCGGACCTGATCGGCCTCTCCGGGCTGATTACCCCGTCGCTGGACGAGATGGTTAACGTGGCGAAAGAGATGGAGCGTCAGGGCTTCACGATTCCACTACTGATCGGCGGCGCGACCACTTCGAAAGCGCATACGGCGGTAAAAATCGAGCAGAACTACAGCGGTCCGACGGTTTACGTGCAGAATGCTTCGCGTACCGTGGGCGTGGTGGCGGCGCTACTCTCCGACACCCAGCGCGATGATTTTGTCGCCCGTACCCGCAAAGAGTATGAAACGGTGCGTATTCAGCACGCCCGCAAAAAACCGCGCACGCCGCCGGTCACGCTGGAAGCGGCGCGCGATAACGATCTGGCATTCGATTGGGAACGCTACACCCCGCCGGTAGCTCACCGTCTGGGCGTGCAGGAGGTGGAAGCAAGCATCGAAACCCTGCGCAACTACATTGACTGGACGCCGTTCTTTATGACCTGGTCGCTGGCAGGCAAATACCCGCGCATTCTGGAAGATGAGGTGGTGGGCGAGGAGGCCAAACGGCTGTTTAAAGACGCCAATGACATGCTGGATAAACTGAGCGCGGAGAAACTGTTGAATCCGCGTGGCGTGGTTGGGCTGTTTCCGGCGAACCGCGTCGTCGATGACATCGAAATTTATCGCGACGAAACCCGTACTCATGTGCTGACGGTCAGCCACCACCTGCGCCAGCAGACCGAGAAAGTGGGTTTTGCCAACTACTGTCTGGCGGATTTTGTCGCGCCGAAACTGAGTGGAAAAGCAGACTACATCGGCGCGTTTGCAGTCACTGGCGGTCTTGAAGAAGACGCCCTGGCTGATGCTTACGAGGCGCAACACGACGACTATAACAAGATCATGGTGAAAGCGATTGCCGACCGTCTGGCGGAAGCGTTTGCCGAGTATCTACATGAGCGCGTGCGTAAGGTTTACTGGGGTTATGCACCAGGAGAGAGCCTCAGTAATGAAGAGCTGATCCGCGAAAACTACCAGGGGATTCGCCCGGCGCCGGGTTATCCTGCCTGCCCGGAACATACCGAAAAAGGCACTATCTGGCAGCTACTGGATGTCGAAAAACACACCGGGATGAAGCTCACCGAATCTTTCGCCATGTGGCCTGGCGCGTCGGTCTCCGGCTGGTACTTCAGCCATCCTGAGAGCAAATACTTCGCAGTGGCGCAGATCCAACGCGATCAGGTGACAGATTATGCTTTCCGTAAAGGAATGAGCGTTGAGGACGTTGAGCGGTGGCTAGCGCCGAACCTGGGCTACGATGCGGACTGATTCATAAAATCGTCACTTTTCCTTACAACTCACAGGACGTTCGTTGAGCGTCCTGTCTCTTTCTTACAATTAAACCCTTATACTGAAGGAAGGCTCTACGCTGAATTTGCCGGATGGCGGCGTAAACGCCTTATCCAGCTTATGGTATTGCGCATAGTAAGCCCGGTGACGGGCAATGCAAGTAGGCCTTAACGCTGTGCGCCATCAGGCAATTTATCGCAAGTGAGCTTCAGGAAAACGTATAACGATAAGGAGAACCTGACGCCGTGTTAACTTTGCTCCATCTACTTTCTGCCGTTGCGCTGTTGGTGTGGGGAACACATATCGTTCGTACTGGCGTAATGCGCGTGTTTGGCGCGCGTCTGCGCACTGTTCTCAGCCGCAGTGTGGAAAAGAAACCGCTCGCCTTTTGTGCGGGTATCGGTGTTACCGCGCTGGTACAAAGCAGTAACGCCACCACCTTATTGGTAACGTCGTTTGTCGCCCAGGATCTTGTCGCCCTGACGCCAGCGCTGGTGATTGTGTTGGGCGCCGATGTGGGTACTGCGCTAATGGCGCGTATTCTCACCTTTGATTTGTCGTGGCTATCGCCGCTACTAATTTTTATTGGCGTGATCTTCTTTTTGGGACGTAAGCAGTCCCGCGCCGGACAGCTTGGTCGCGTCGGTATCGGGCTTGGCCTGATTCTACTGGCGCTGGAGCTGATTGTGCAGGCGGTGACGCCGATCACTCAAGCTAATGGCGTGCAGGTAATTTTCGCGTCGCTGACGGGCGACATTATGCTGGATGCGTTGATTGGCGCGATGTTCGCCATTATCAGTTATTCCAGCCTGGCGGCGGTGTTGCTGACAGCAACCCTGACGGCGGCGGGGATTATATCGTTCCCGGTCGCGTTGTGTCTGGTTATCGGTGCCAACCTGGGATCGGGGCTGCTGGCGATGCTTAATAACAGCGCCGCCAATGCTGCCGCGCGTCGCGTGGCGCTCGGCAGCCTATTGTTCAAATTGATCGGCAGCCTGGTCATCCTACCGTTTGTCCATCCGCTGGCGAATCTGATGGATGAGCTACCGCTACCGAAATCAGAGTTGGTGATCTATTTCCACGTTTTCTATAACCTGGTGCGCTGCCTGGCGATGGTGCCATTTGCCGAGCTGATGGCGCGTTTTTGTAAACGGATTATTCGTGATGAGCCTGAACTGGATACCCATCTGAAGCCGAAACATCTGGATGTCAGCGCGCTGGATACGCCAACGTTGGCGCTGGCTAATGCTGCCCGTGAGGTGTTGCGCATTGGCGATGCGATGGAACAGATGATGGAAGGGCTAAAAAAGGTCATGCACGGCGAGCCGCGTGAAGAGAAAGCGCTGCGCAAGCTGGCGGATGACGTTAACGTGCTCTACACCGCGATTAAGCTTTATCTGGCGCGAATGCCGAAAGACGAGCTGGCGGCGGAGGAGTCCCGCCGGTGGGCGGAGATTATCGAGATGGCCCTGAACCTCGAACAGGCGTCGGATATTATCGAGCGAATGGGCAGTGAGATTGCCGACAAGTCGCTGGCGGCGCGTCGGGCATTTTCAGAAGAAGGATTGAAAGAACTGGATGCGCTTTACGATCAACTGCTCAGTAATCTGCAACTGGCGATGTCGGTCTTTTTCTCCGGCGATGTCACCAGCGCCCGTCGGTTGCGCCGCAGTAAACATCGCTTCCGTATACTTAATCGCCGATACTCACATGCGCATGTCGACCGCCTGCACCAGCAGAACGTGCAAAGCATTGAAACCAGCTCGCTCCATTTAGGGCTTCTGGGCGATATGAAGCGTCTTAACTCACTGTTCTGTTCGGTCGCCTATAGCGTACTGGAACAGCCGGATCAGGACGAGGAACGGGGCGATTATTAAGTGAAATGCCGGATGGCGGCGTAAACGTCTTCTGGTCTACGGAGAACATGCGTGTAGGCCCGCCATCCGGCATTCAATGTGGCCAGGGATTAAAAGCGATGACCCGCTTCCAGCGCCACCGCCTCTTCGCCCGCTTTAAACACCCAGGTGGTATTCGGGCCGCCGAGAACCGCCTGGCCGTTGCTCACCTGAATCCAGTTACCTTCCGGCAAACCAATCACTGTCAGTTCCGGCGCGACCACCAGCAGTTCACGAATACGCTGCTCGCGGGTCTCGCCCTTATGGCCTTCCGGCAAGGCGTTAGTGAAGTGAGGATTAATTTGCAGCGGGAACAGATCCAGCGCGTCGAAACCGTTTGGATCAACGATCGGCATATCGTTAGTCGTGCGGATAGTCGGGCAGGCAAGATTGGCGCCCGCGCTCCAGCCGATATACAGCGCACCGCGTTTTACCCTGTCCGCCACCGGCGCCAGCAGCCCGCGTTCACGCGATTCTTTCAGTAGCTGGAAGGTATTTCCGCCGCCGACAATAATGATTTCCGCTTTCTCAATCGCCGCAAGCGGATCGGCGACACGATGAATCCCTGTGACGTTTATGCCTAATGGCGCAAGCACCTCTGCGGTTTTATCCGTGTACTCATCCCATGTTTGCGTGACCCCGGCAAACGGAATAAACACGGCTGAGCGTCGACCGTTCAACTGATTCGCTATCAGCGGCAGAGCGTGTTCCAGCCAGGCTTTACCCGGCAGCGTCGAGTTACTTAATAAAAGCAGTTCCATTACTTCTCCACCTCATCAGGAAATGTCAAAACGCAATAATGCTACCATTATCCATTTATTGCCTTACTGACATGGCTCATGATGTTGCGCGTGTTACGGGCAAAGCATGCGAAGCGCAGGGACGCTAAAAGTGAAACCAGGCCAGATCTGTCATCTGGTATAGCCTGAAAAATTACAGGTATAATCCGCAAAATTATTTAACGAGTTTAGAGACGAAAATGGCAAAACTGACCTTACAAGAGCAACTGTTACAAGCGGGATTAGTGACCAGTAAAAAAATGGCCAAAGTCCAACGCACGGCTAAAAAATCACGCGTTCAGGCTCGTGAGGCCAGAGAGGCGGTGGAAGAAAATAAAAAGGCGCAACTTGAGCGTGATAAACAACTCAGTGAACAGCAAAAACAAGCGGTTTTAGCGAAAGAGTTTAAAGCTCAGGTTAAGCAACTCATTGAAATGAATAGAATCAATGTATCTAAAGGCGATATTGGTTTTAACTTCACAGATAATAACGTCATCAAAAAAATAGACGTGGATAAGCTCACCCAGACGCAACTGATTAATGGTCGTCTCGCGATTGCGCGTCTGGTTATCGAGAATAGCGGGGAATGTGAATATGCGATTATTCCCGCGAGCGTCGCCGATAAAATTGCACAACGAGATGCGGACAGTATTGTCGTAAACAGTGCGCTGAGTCAGGAAGAGCAGGACGAAGATGATCCGTATGCCGATTTTAAAGTTCCCGACGATTTGATGTGGTAAGTCACATTACCAATGTTTATGTAGAAAAAATTTCTCAGAGAGTAAATATGCTGACCGACACATCTACCCGACTTAATAAATATATCAGTGAAAGCGGCATCTGTTCACGTCGCGAGGCGGACCGCTTTATCGAACAGGGCAACGTCTTTATCAACGGCAAACGCGCCGCTATTGGCGATCAGGTGGTCGCTGGGGATGTTGTTAAAGTAAATGGTCGGTTGATTGAGCCGCGAGAAGCGGATGATTTAGTGCTGATTGCGCTGAATAAACCGGTTGGCATTGTCAGTACCACTGAAGACGGCGAGCGCGACAACATCGTCGATTTTGTGAACCACAGCAAACGTATCTTCCCGATTGGCCGTCTGGATAAGGATTCGCAGGGGCTGATATTTCTGACTAACCACGGCGATCTGGTCAATAAGATTCTGCGTGCCGGTAACGATCATGAAAAAGAGTATCTGGTGACGGTGGATAAACCCGTTACCGACGAGTTTATTCGTGGTATGGGCGCGGGTGTACCGATTCTTGGTACTGTCACCAAAAAATGTAAGGTGAAAAAAGAGGCGCCGTTTGTCTTTCGCATCATCCTGGTACAGGGGCTAAATCGTCAGATCCGTCGTATGTGTGAACACTTTGGTTATGAAGTGAAGAAGCTGGAGCGTACGCGCATTATGAACGTCAGCCTGAGCGGGATTCCGCTGGGCGAGTGGCGCGATCTGACGGACGATGAGCTGATCGATCTGTTTAAATTGATTGAGCGTTCTTCTTCCGAAGCCAAAACAAAAACCAAAGCGAAGCCGAAAACCGCGGGCATTAAGCGTCCGGTCGTTGCGATCGAAAAAAGCAATGATAAAGCGCGCCCGGCATCGAGCGGTAAACGCTTTACCTCGCCGGGAAGAAAGAAGAAAGGACGTTAACGTCTGCCGCGCGTCGGCGTATTTGCCGACCAGGAGAATGACGCTTCCGTATCGGGTTTATACGCCTGCTTTTTCTTCAACTGGCGGGCTTTTTTCGCTTCAGCCTCACGCAGCGCCATCAGCTTATCGATGTACTCCTTTTTTACGCTGTTGGTCTCAGAATTGGTCAGCGGACGACCGTGCGCAATACGGGCGCGGTCCAGCAACGTTTTCAGTTCGCGTTGTTCGCGCTCGGTCATCTCTTTTTGGGTAATGCGGGGGAGTGCCATACGGGTGCCCTCAGTTAGCCGATGCATTTAGTCTACGGCAATACGGAACGGGCGGATAGCGTGTAGGCCGGGTAAGCTTGCGCCACCCGGCAATATTTTAATTTTCCTTTGCCGTTTCGCCCGATTTTTCAACAATCAGGCATCCTGAACAGCAATGCCAGCAGCCATGCCGCGAGCAACATCACCAGATAGTGCAGGAATATCCCTGCGGCGACCGGGGCTGGGCGGGAGAGCACGCGTTTAAAGCCGTCAACGTTAAGATGGACGCCCATACCGAACATAACAACATCAATAGTGTCGCGACCCACGGACCAACAGGGGTAAAGGTGGATAGTGTGTAATACGCAATGTTATGGTTTATCGCGTGAAGGAAGATTATTCAAATAAGTTATGCTCATGATCCACTATGGGCACACGACAGGCCGGATAAGGCGCTTACATCGCCATCCGGCAGCGTATTGTCTGATAGCGCTCACCCGCTGTCGTGTCAGGGCGATTATTCAAATAAGTTATGATGTAGCTTCTGTACCACCTGCTCGGCATCGTCTCCCGGCACGAGGAAGCACAGATTGTGGCTGGAGGCGCCGTAACAAATCATGCGAATGTTGAACGGTTCCAGGACACCGAACACCTCTTTACCAACGCCGCAAGCTTTTGACAGGTTGTTGCCAATCAGCGCGACCAGCGCCAGTCCTTCTTCGACTTCTACCCGACACAGTGCGGAAAGCTCCATCAATAAGGATTGTGTCAGTAACGTATCGCCCGTGGAGGTGGAGCCGGTAGTATCCAGCGTTAGCGCGATGCTCACCTCCGAAGTGGTAATCAGATCCACCGAAATATTATGCCGCGCCAGAATGCCGAACACTTCGGCCAGGAAACCTCGCGAATGCAGCATATTCAGGCTGTGCAGAGTCAATAGCGTTTGATTGCGGCGCAGCGCCAGCGCACGGAACAGCGGCGGGTTTTGGGTTTTATTGCACACCAGCGTACCGCCCGCTTGCGGATCTTTACTGGAGCCAACGAAGACCGGGATATCGCTGCGCACGGCCGGGAGCAAGGTGGCTGGATGCAGCACTTTTGCGCCGAAGGTTGCCATCTCCGCCGCTTCTTCAAAGTCGATTTCATCAATTCGCTGCGCGACAGGCACTACGCGCGGGTCGGTGGTGTAAATACCGGGCACATCTGTCCAGATATCAACCCGCGCGGCATGGAGCGCTTCAGCCAGCAATGCTGCCGTATAGTCGCTGCCGCCGCGTCCTAACGTCGTGGTGCGGCCTTTGCTTTCACTGCCGATAAAGCCCTGAGTAATGACCAACGTTTCGCTCAGGCGCGGGAGCAACTGCTGCGCGGCCAGTTCCGCAAGCGCTGTGACGTCCGGTTCCGCACGGCCAAAGCGAGCGCTGGTACGCATCACTTTGCGCACGTCGAACCAGTGGGCCTGCACATCGCGTTCACGCAGGATCTCAACAAATAGCAGGGTAGACATCAGCTCGCCGTGGCTGACCAGTTCATCGGTCAGGGCCGCCGATGTCGCCAGCGATGCCGCCTCCGCCAGAATAGTGATATTTTCCAGCAGGCGTTCAATCTCTTCGCGAATGACATTTGGATGACGCAGACGCTCAAGGATATCGAACTGGATTTTACGGATGGCGTCGAGCGTGGCGAAACGTTCGCCGGGCTCCATCCCTTCGGCCAGCGCTACCAGCAGGTTAGTGATGCCGGCAGAAGCGGAAAGCACGACTAAACGAACATTGGCGTCGGAAAGTACGATATCCGCGCTACGGTTCATGGCGGTAAAATCGGCGACGCTGGTACCGCCAAATTTGGAAACAACGATCTCTGTCATATCAACCTCGTGTCAGGAAATAAAAAACGCGACCATGGCACAAGGGCAGAACAGAAACCGGTGCAGGCGCAAATGCAAGTAACGTATTTATAAATAAAAGTTGTGGCCTGGACTGTCAACGTTGGGATTATGCGGATTTTTTATGCTGAGTTTAGGCTCAGTAACAGCGCTTATAACCACGATACCCGTCTGTAGGTATGTTGGCTTATCTGTGCGCCCGGAGACTCACTCACTTGCCGCCTTTCTGCACCTCGAATTATTTAGGGTATATACTTTTTATCCTCATTCGACAGTGCCTGGGGCAACGGCACTAAAACAATCACACTTTTCTGTGACTGGCGTTACAATCGACTCCAGTCACAATTCTCAAATCAGAAGAGTATTGCTAATGAAAAATATCAATCCAACGCAGACTTCTGCCTGGCAGGCGCTCCAGAAACACTACGACGAAATGAAAGACGTTACGATCGCTGAGCTTTTCGCGAAAGATAGCGACCGTTTCGCTAAGTTTTCCGCGACTTTTGACGATCTGATGCTGGTGGATTTCTCCAAAAACCGCATCACCGAAGAGACGCTGGCAAAATTACAGGATCTGGCGAAAGAGACCGATCTGGCTGGCGCGATTAAATCTATGTTCTCCGGCGAGAAGATCAACCGCACCGAAGACCGCGCCGTGCTGCACGTGGCGCTGCGTAACCGTAGCAATACGCCGATCATCGTGGACGGCAAAGATGTGATGCCGGAAGTGAACGCCGTGCTTGAGAAGATGAAAACCTTCTCGGAAGCGATTATCTCCGGTCAGTGGAAAGGCTACACTGGTAAGGCCATCACCGACGTGGTGAACATTGGTATCGGCGGTTCCGACCTCGGCCCGTTCATGGTGACCGAAGCGCTGCGTCCGTATAAAAATCACCTGAATATGCACTTCGTCTCTAACGTTGATGGTACCCACATCGCTGAAGTGCTGAAAAAAGTGAACCCGGAAACGACTCTGTTCCTGGTGGCGTCGAAAACCTTCACCACGCAGGAAACCATGACCAACGCCCACAGCGCGCGCGACTGGTTCCTGAAAACCGCAGGCGATGAAAAACACGTGGCGAAACACTTTGCTGCGCTCTCCACCAACGCCAAAGCGGTCGGCGAATTTGGTATCGACACGGCCAATATGTTCGAGTTCTGGGACTGGGTCGGCGGTCGTTACTCGCTGTGGTCTGCCATCGGTCTGTCCATTATTCTGTCCGTCGGTTTCGACAACTTTGTCGAGCTGCTTTCCGGCGCGCATGCAATGGACAAGCATTTCTCCACCACTCCGGCGGAGAAAAACCTGCCCGTTCTGCTGGCGTTGATTGGCATCTGGTACAACAATTTCTTCGGCGCGGAAACCGAAGCCATTCTGCCGTACGACCAGTACATGCACCGTTTCGCCGCCTACTTCCAGCAGGGCAACATGGAATCCAACGGTAAATACGTTGACCGTAACGGCAACGCCGTGGATTACCAGACAGGCCCAATTATCTGGGGTGAACCAGGCACCAACGGCCAGCACGCGTTTTATCAACTGATTCACCAGGGTACTAAAATGGTGCCGTGTGATTTTATCGCCCCGGCTATCACCCATAACCCGCTATCCGATCATCATCAGAAGCTGCTGTCTAACTTCTTTGCGCAGACCGAAGCGCTGGCGTTTGGTAAATCCCGTGAGGTGGTTGAGCAGGAATATCGCGATCAGGGTAAAGATCCGGCGCAGCTTGAACACGTTGTGCCATTCAAAGTGTTTGAAGGCAACCGCCCGACCAACTCTATCCTGCTGCGCGAAATTACGCCGTTTAGCCTGGGCGCGCTGATTGCGCTGTATGAGCATAAAATCTTTACTCAGGGCGCCATCCTGAACATCTTTACTTTCGACCAGTGGGGCGTTGAGTTGGGTAAACAGTTGGCTAACCGTATTCTGCCGGAGCTGGGCGATGATAAAGCTATTTCGTCCCATGATAGCTCTACCAACGGTCTGATTAACCGTTATAAAGCCTGGCGTGCCTGATGGCGCTTCGCCGCCATCCGGTAAAAAGAGAATAAGATAATAAAAAAGCCGATATTCACATCGGCTTTTTTTATAAGATAATTCCGCTTGTCCGTCTTTTCCCCTATAATTTTATATTGAGCTTAATCCTAAAATAACCAATAACCAGAAAATCACTCTGCGTTATTTTCAGATTATACGGATGTCGCCTTCTTTTTATATAATTTTAACTGATTGATTTTATTTGTTTGTTAATTAAATAAGGTGTGTATTGTTTCTTTAAAGTTTAATTATCCTAAAACATCGACTTTATTTCTCCCGGACATAATCCGCCTGCTTTGGTTGTGTATACTCGGTAGCGCCCGAAATTCTTTTGGGTAAATCTCCATTCATTCAATGAAGGGAAATTATGATGAAAAAAGTACTGTATGGCATTTTTGCCATAACCGCGCTTGCGGTGACATCTGTCTCGGCGGCCCCCGTTCAGGTGGGTGAAGCGGCAGGGTCGGCAGCGACGTCGGTATCGGCGGGAAGTTCTTCCGCCACCAGCGTTAGCACCGTAAGTTCGGCGGTGGGCGTCGCGTTAGCGGCAACCGGCGGTGGTGATGGTTCCAATACCGGGACCACGACCACCACGACCACCAGTACCCAGTAGTATCGGTACGTTTAACCATAACCACACTCCGGTGTGGTTATTTTGCCCCTCTGGAGAAGCGTCGTGAAGCGACCCGCACTTATCCTGATTTGCCTGCTATTACAGGCGTGTTCGGCCACCACTAAAGGCCTGGGCAATTCACTGTGGGACAGTTTGTTCGGTACGCCAGGCGTACAGTTAACGGATGACGATATTCAAAACATGCCTTATGCCAGCCAGTACATGCAGCTTAACGGCGGTCCTCAACTGTTTGTGGTGCTCGCTTTCTCGGAAAACGGGCAGCAGAAATGGGTGACACAGGATGGCGCGACGATCGTGACGCAGCATGGCCGTCTGGTCAAAACTCTGCTCGGCGGCGACAACCTGATCGATGTGAATAATCTGGCGGCTGACCCGTTGGCGAAACCAGGACAGATTATCGATGGCGCGACCTGGACTCGCACCCTGGGCTGGACCGAACATCGCCAGGTGCGTTACGCCACCGCCCGTTCCGTTTTTACATGGCAAGGGACTGATAGTGTTAGCGTCGGCAGTGAGGAAACCGCCGTGCGGGTGTTGGATGAAGAAGTGACGACCGCTCAAACGCGCTGGCGTAATCGCTACTGGGTTGATAGCGAAGGCCAAATTCGCCAGGCGGAACAGTATCTGGGCGCGAATTACTTTCCGGTGAAAACCACGCTGATTAAGGCGGCAAAATCATGATGAAAAGGACGATAAGCGCGCTGGCGCTGGCCTTTGTCGCGTCATCCGCCTTTGCCAGCGGCACTGTTACGGTTTTTACCAAAGGTAATAGTGAGCCTAAAACGCTGACAGACGCTGAGCGTCTGCTTGATTTAGTCGGACAGCCGCGCCTGGCAACGAGCTGGTGGCCTGCGGCGGTGATAGGCGAAGAACAGGCGACCGTGACGGCGCGTCAGCAGCAACAGGAACTCCTCGGGCGACTGACGGCGCTCAGCGCTGAGGAGGACGGCGATGCTGCGGCTGCGATAAACACGTTGCGTCAGCAGATTCAGGCGGTGAAGGTAACGGGCAGACAATTAGTGAATCTTGATCCTGACGTGGTTCGCGTGAGCGAACGTGGTAACCCGCCGCTGCAAGGTAACTACACGCTCTGGGTCGGACCGCAACCCACGCAGGTGACGCTCTTTGGCTTGATTAGCCAGCCGGGCAGCCAGCCGTTCGTCCCTGGGCGGGACGTCGCCAGTTATCTCGAGGATCAACGCTTACTCAGCGGCGCGGATCGTAGCTATGCCTGGGTGGTTTACCCTGATGGACGCAGCCAAAAAGCGCCGGTGGCTTACTGGAATAAGCGTCATATCGAGCCGATGCCCGGCAGCATCATTTTTGTCGGTTTTGCTGATTCCCTTTGGCGCGGCACACCGGAGGTGATGAATGCCAACATTCTTCATACCCTGACGCAGCGGATACCGGAATAATGAAAAAAACACATCTGCTCAGCGTGCTGGCGCTGGGTATTAGCGCGGCCTGCCATGCCGAAACATATCCAGCCCCTGTTGGCCCTTCACAATCTGACTTTGGCGGCGTGGGCCTGCTGCAAACGCCGACAGCGCGTATGGCGCGTGAAGGGGAGATGAGCCTGAACTATCGCGATAACGATCAGTACCGCTACTACTCGGCTTCGGTTCAGCTTTTCCCATGGCTGGAAACCACGTTGCGCTATACCGATGTTCGTACGAAAAAGTACAGCAGCGTGGAATCATTCTCCGGCGACCAGACATACAAAGATAAAGCGTTTGATGTGAAACTGCGGTTGTGGGAAGAGAGTTACTGGATGCCGCAGGTGGCGGTTGGCGCACGCGATATCGGCGGGACAGGGCTGTTTGATGCGGAATATATTGTCGCGAGTAAGGCCTGGGGGGCCGTTTGATTTTTCATTAGGTCTTGGCTGGGGCTATCTTGGCACCAGCGGCAATGTGTCTAATCCTTTCTGTTCGTATAGTGACAAATTCTGTTCGCGTGATAACAGCTACAAAGAGGCAGGTTCCGTCGACGGTAGCGATATGTTTCACGGCCCGGCTTCGCTGTTTGGCGGCGTGGAATACCAGACCCCGTGGCAACCGCTACGCCTGAAGCTGGAGTATGAAGGCAATAACTATCAGCAGGATTTTGCGGGTAAACTGGCGCAGAAGAGCAAGTTTAACGTCGGAGCCATTTACCGCGTCACCGATTGTGCCGACGTTAACCTCAGCTACGAGCGCGGCAACACCTTCATGTTTGGCGTCACGTTGCGCACCAATTTCAACGATTTACGTCCCGCGTATCATGACAATTCACGCCCGCAATACCGACCACAGCCGCAGGATGCCATCCTGCAACATTCGGTAGTGGCTAATCAATTAACGTTATTGAAATATAATGCCGGTCTGGCGGACCCGAAAATTCAGGTCAAAGGCGATACGCTGTACGTTACCGGTGAACAGGTGAAGTACCGCGACTCCCGTGAAGGGATCGTGCGCGCTAACCGGATCGTCATGAACGATCTGCCGGAGGGGATTCGCACGATCCGCGTGACGGAAAACCGCCTTAATCTGCCGCAGGTCACCACTGAAACCGATGTCGCCAGCCTGAAACGCCATCTGGAAGGTGAACCGCTGGGACATGAAACCTCGCTGGCGCAAAAACGCGTGGAGCCGATCGTGCCAGAGAGTACTGAACAGGGTTGGTATATCGACAAGTCGCGCGTTGATTTTCATCTCGATCCCGTGCTGAACCAGTCGGTAGGCGGCCCGGAAAACTTCTATATGTATCAGTTGGGCGTAATGGGAACTGCGGATCTGTGGGTCACGGATCATCTGCTCACCACGGGCAGCGTGTTTGCCAATATCGCCAACAACTACGACAAATTTAACTACACCAATCCGCCGAAGGATTCGCATCTGCCGCGGGTGCGTACGCATGTTCGTGAGTATGTGCAGAATGATGTCTATGTGAATAACCTACAGGCCAACTACTTCCAGTATTTTGGCAATGGTTTCTATGGGCAGGTCTACGGCGGTTATCTGGAGACTATGTTTGGCGGTGCCGGGGCGGAAGTACTGTATCGCCCGGTGGACAGCAATTGGGCGTTTGGTCTGGATGCCAACTATGTGAAACAGCGTGACTGGCGTAGCGCGCAGGATATGATGAAGTTTACCGATTACAGCGTGAAGACCGGACATTTGACCGCATACTGGACGCCGTCGTTCGCCCAGGATGTGCTGGTGAAAGCCAGCGTTGGTCAGTATCTGGCGGGCGATAAAGGCGGTACGCTGGAAATCGCCAAACGCTTCGGTAGCGGCGTCGTTGTCGGCGGTTACGCGACGATTACCGACGCGTCGCCGGATGAATATGGGGAAGGGGATTTTACCAAAGGCGTATATGTTTCCGTGCCGCTGGATCTCTTCTCGTCCGGCCCAACCCGAAGTCGTGCGGCAATTGGCTGGACACCGCTGACGCGTGATGGTGGTCAACAGCTTGGCCGTAAGTTTGGCCTGTATGATATGACCAGCGACAGGAGCGTAAATTTCCGTTAATACTCAAGCCGGATAAGGCGTTCACGGCGCTATCCGGCAAATCATCTTATTGAACAAAATATAAACATAAATAAAAAATATAGATGTTCGTCACATTTGTGCGTTATACAGAAACCTCGCCACAGAGAAAGAGGGGCTGTTATGATGTCATTATCTCGCTCACATCTTGAGCTCATCGCCACGATTTTACAAAACGTACTAAATTTGGGGCTGCTTACCCTTGGCCTGATCCTGGTCGTTTTTCTCGGTAAAGAGACGGTGCATCTGGCGGACGCATTATTCGTGCCTGAGCAAGCCAGTAAATATGAACTGGTGGAAGGACTGGTGATCTACTTTCTTTATTTCGAATTTATTGCGCTGATTGTGAAGTACTTTAAGTCTGGCTTTCACTTTCCTTTGCGCTATTTCGTGTATATTGGGATCACGGCAATTGTGCGCCTGATCATTGTCGATCATAAAACGCCGATGGATGTATTACTCTATTCGGCGGCGATCCTACTGTTGGTTATCACGTTGTGGTTATGTAATTCGAACCGACTACGGCGAGAATAGGCGTCGCCACACCGTAACGGACGTACGGCGTGGCGATAAATCAGCTTATTGTATGGCGGTTTTCGGCGTTTTCTCTTCTGCTGGCGTCCATAACTCCTCAAGTTCTTCCAGCGTTTTGCCTTTGGTTTCCGGTACAAACTTCCACATGAATAGCGCCGCCAGAACGCCCATCACACCGTAGATCCAGTAGGAGAAACCGTTGTGGAAATGGGCGACCAGCCATGAGTTTTTATCCATCATTGGGAAGGTCCAGGAGACAAAGTAGTTCGCCAACCACTGCGCGGCGACAGCAATGGCGAGCGCTTTGCCGCGAATGGCGTTGGGGAAGATTTCCGCCAGCAATACCCAGCAGACCGGTCCCCAGGACATCGCGAATGCGGCGACGTAGAACAGCATTGACAATAGCGCCACGATGCCCGGCGCCTGAGTGTAAAAGGCGGTGCCGAGACTAAACATCCCTAAAGCCATACCCAACGCGCCGATAATTTGCAGCGGCTTGCGGCCAAATTTATCTACCGTCATGATGGCCAGAACGGTAAAGCTCAGGTTAATGACGCCGACAATAATCGTCTGTAACAGCGCGACATCGGTACTGGCGCCCAGAGTTTTAAAGACCTCCGGTGCGTAATACAGCACCACGTTGATGCCAACAAATTGCTGGAAGACGGACAGCATGACGCCAATCGCAATCACGCCTGCGCCAAACATCAGCAGGCGTCCGCCTGTTTTGCGACCATTCTCCAGCGAATGAGTGATTTCCTGCATCGCCTGGCTTGCCAGTGAAGCCCCCATAATTTTGCGCAAAATGCCTTCTGCTTGTTCATTTCTGCCGCGCGCCATCAACCAACGCGGGCTTTCCGGTACGGTATACAGCAACAGTAAAAAGAGCAGCGCCGGAATACATTCTGAGGCAAACATATATCGCCAGCCGTTCGAATTCAGCCAGATGGCGTCGCCGGATTTGGCAATAAAATAGTTCACACAGTAAACCAGCAGTTGTCCAAAAATAATGGCGAACTGGTTAAATGAGACCAGTTTTCCACGAATATGGGCAGGGGCCAGTTCGGCAATATACATGGGTGATAGCATTGAAGCTAAGCCGACGCCAATCCCGCCTATAATGCGATAAATGACAAATTCGGGGACGTATCCAGCCAAATAAACTGGTACGGCGTTATCAGGGTTAATGGTGGTAAATCCTAACTCCGGCCAGGCGGAACCTACGCCGGAAATAAAAAATAACAGGGCGGCGATTTTTAAAGAATCTCGACGACCAAAACGGTTACTACAGTAGCCGCCAATCGCGCCGCCGATGATACAGCCAATCAGCGCGCTGGCAACGCAAAAGCCTAGCAGTGAGTTGGCGGCGGATTCGCTTAACTGCTGCGGCGCGACAAAAACAGTGTTTAATGACTCGACGGTACCGGAAATAACAGCGGTATCATAGCCGAATAATAACCCTCCTAATGTTGCGACTAAGGTAATCGAAAAAATATAGCGGGAATTATATTGGGTATTCATCCAGACCTGCCTTAGATGATGCAGCCATTTTGTCAGTGTGGATGATGGTGGTTTTAACGGGCAGGGAAGACAATTATCATTTTTTACATTACCATTACGTTATATCTTTTCTGTGATCTTAATTCTGTTTAATGTGTCGAAAAAGAATTGGATGGTATATTTTCCGTGATAAGAAGCACAAAAGAAAATAATCATAATGACATTATCAAATAACATAAAATCAGCCGCTATCCATAACGCATAAAAAAAGCGCTCCGAAGAGCGCTAAAATACGACCATAAGTGGGGATAACATAAGTTGAGGGCAGTGGCATTGCCCGTTGCCGGGCAGGTATAACAAAGATTAGCCTTTTACACCCCCTGCCGTCAGGCCGTTGACCAGCCAGCGCTGCGCCAACAGGAACACCAGGGTGATAGGAATAGCGGAAAGTACGGCGGCAGCGGCAAAGTCGCCCCACAGGTAGTTTTGCGGGTTAAGATATTGCTGCATACCAACGGCCAGCGTATAGCTGTCCACATCGCGTAGTAACAACGAGGCGACCGGGACTTCGGTAATCGCCGCGATGAACGACAGAATAAACACCACCGCCAGAATCGGTACGGAAAGCGGCAGTAGCACCAGACGGAATGCCTGCCACGGGGTTGCGCCATCCAGTGCTGCGGCCTCTTCCAGCGAGCTATCGATAGTTTCGAAGTAGCCTTTAATCGTCCAGACATGCAGCGCGATGCCGCCAAGATAGGCGAAGATCACGCCGCCATGCGTATTCAGACCGATAAATGGAATGTATTGTCCCAGTCGGTCAAATAATGCATACAGCGCCACCAGAGACAATACCGCCGGAAACATCTGGAAAATCAGCATCCCTTTAAGCAGTGTTGCTTTACCTGGAAAACGCATACGTGCGAAAGCGTAGGCGCAGGTGGTGGAGAGCGCCACGATGCCGATGGCGGTAATACCGGCGATTTTCACCGAGTTCCACAGCCACAACAATACCGGGAAGGGAGGCGGCGTTACCCGGCCATCCGCATGTTCCACGCTGAAACCCAGCGCCAGCCGCCAGTGTTCCCAGGAGATTTTATCCGGGATCAGGCTCCCGGTGGCGAAGTTCCCTTCACGTAGCGAGATAGCAATGACCATCAGCAGCGGGAACATGATCGCCGCGATAAAAATCAGCAGTCCCAGGTGCGTGATGAAGAGACGTAATTTTTGAGATTTGGGTTGGACCATAGCCATTGTTATTATCTCCCTTAATCAAACTTCATACGCGTGGCTTTCAGGTTCACTATTGCCAACGCGCCTACCAACAGGAAGATCAGCGTGGCAATTGCCGCCGCCAGTCCGAAGTCCTGACCGCCGCCGCCTTCAAAGGCGATACGGTAGGTGTAGCTGACGAGCAGATCGGTATAACCGGCTGGCGTAGTGGTGCCGAGACGGTCTGGCCCGCCGTTGGTCAATAGCTGAATCAGCACAAAGTTATTAAAGTTAAAGGCGAAGCTGGCGATCATCAGCGGCGTCAGCGGCTTAATCAGCAGCGGTAAGGTGATTTTAAAGAAATTCTGAAACGGACCGGCGCCGTCCATTGCGGAGGCTTCGTACAGGTCGTCCGGAATCGCCTTTAGCAACCCCATGCACAGGATCATCATGTAGGGATAGCCCAGCCAGGTATTCACGATAATCACCATTGCTCGCGCGGTATTGGGGTCGCTGAACCAGGCAGGTTTAATGCCGAACAGCGCGCTCAGCATCATATTGATTTCGCCAAAGCTTTGGTTGAATAACCCTTTGAAAATCAGAATTGAGATAAACGACGGTACGGCGTAGGGCAGAATCAGTAGGACGCGGTAGATAGCTTTACCTTTCAGCGCCTCCCACTGTACGAGGCAGGCCAATACCATCCCAACCGCCACGGTTAACGCCACAGTGAGGACCGAAAAGACCACGGTCCAGACGAAGATAGCGAAAAAAGGCTTCTGGATCCCTTCGTCGGTAAAGACGCGCGTAAAGTTTTTCGCGCCGATAGTAACGGTATAACCGGGACTGAGTTTTTCATCACCCCAGCTTCCGTCGGCGTTGATCGACTGATAATAACCGCTATTGTTATTTGGCCGGTATTTTACGCCGCTCTGGTTATTGGTAAGCAGGCCGTCATCAGCCAGTGTGTAAAGCGGACGGGTACCGGAAAACTGACGTAGCGAACTCATAATCACTTTACTTTCATCCGGCAGGACGGCGGTTATCTGGTTCAGCGCCAGACGGTTCTGGGTGATTATTCGTAGATTAGCGCGTTCGCCGCCCGGCAGGGCATCGGTCTCTTTTAGCTGTAGTTTTTGTTCGTCGCCGAAGGAAAACGCATCAGACAGGTAATTTTTGCCCGTTTCCCCGTCGGTGAGGGCCAGTTGCCACTCGTCGCCGGCCGGGTAAAGACCAAAGTTATAGGTTTTTCCCGCCTGATAAGAACGGTCCATCAGCACTTGCTGGGCGCGTTCAAAGGTGAGTTGGTTGGTGCTGCTGTAGTTAGTAAAGGCGATGGCGATGGTGCAAACCAGCGGGAATAGCACAAACAGCCCCATTCCGGCGAGGCCAGGGTAAACGTAGCGCCAGGCGTAGGTTTTACGATTTGCGAAAATATACAGGCCAGCAGAGCTTAAAATCAGCGTCATGATGGCGAACAGATACTCCCCTTGTACGTACATTAAAACTACAAGGTAACCCACCAGCAGGCCCAGCAGACCAATTACTGACCATTTAAGCGGGTCGCTTTGCCACCAATGTTTCTTTTTAATGACATCCATGGGGATCTTCCTCTTTACGCTTTATCCTTCGCACTACCTCTTTGTTGGCTGCGGAAGCTCACCCCAGTCACTTACTTATGTAAGCTCCTGGGGATTTGCCTCCTTGCCGCCTCGATGTAGCGTGAATGATTTCGCGTAACAACGTATTCAATAAACCTGATTCCCTAAAAAATAAGGGAAACCGTATTACTTGGTGATACGACCTTGTGCGTCTTTCAGCGCGGCATCCACGGTTTGACGGCCGCTGGCGGCGTTGATCACAGCCGTACGTACCGCATACCAGAAGGCGGACATCTGCGGAATATTCGGCATGATCTCGCCTTTCTGGGCGTTATCCATGGTGGCGGCGATACGCGGGTCTTTCGCTAACTGCTCCTGGAAAGATTTCAGCGCCACGGCGCCCAGCGGTTTATCTTTGTTCACCGCCTCCAGACCCTGATCGGTCAGCAGGTAGTTTTCGAGGAACTCTTTCGCCAGTTCTTTATTCGGGCTGGCAGCGTTAATCCCGGCGCTCAGCACGCCCACGAACGGTTTCGAGGGTTTACCTTTGAAGGTCGGCAGCAGGGTGACGCCGTAGTTTACTTTGCTCTTGTCGATGTTTGACCATGCCCACGGGCCGTTGATGGTCATTGCCGTTTCGCCTTTATTGAAGGCCGCTTCAGCGATGGAGTAATCGGTATCGGCGCTCATATTTTTGTTCTTGATCATATCGATCAGGAAAGTCAGACCCGCTTTCGCGCCGGCGTTGTCGACGCCAACGTCTTTCACGTCATACTTGCCGTTTTCAAATTTGAATGCGTAACCGCCGTCAGCGGCGATCAAAGGCCAGGTGAAATACGGTTCTTGCAGATTAAACATTATCGCCGATTTCCCTTTCGCTTTTAGTTTCTTATCCAGCGCCGGGATCTCTTCCCAGGTTTTCGGCGGGTTCGGGACGAGGTCTTTGTTGTAAATCAGGGAGAGGGCTTCAACGGCGATGGGGTAGGCAATCAGCTTACCGTTGTAACGTACCGCATCCCAGGTGAACGGATAGAGTTTGTCCTGGAACGCTTTATCCGGGGTAATCTCCGCCAGCAGACCCGATTGCGCATAGCCGCCAAAGCGATCGTGCGCCCAGAAGATGATATCCGGGCCGTCGCCGGTCGCTGCCACCTGCGGGAACTTCTCTTCCAGCTTATCCGGGTGCTCAACGGTCACTTTAATGCCGGTATCTTGCTCGAATTTCTTACCTACGTCGGCCAGGCCGTTATAGCCTTTGTCGCCGTTTATCCAGATAACCAGTTTACCTTCTTCAATTTTGGCGAGAGCCGGGGCGGAAATCATCATCGTTGTGAGTGCGGATAATGCGAGGATGCCTACGCCAGTTTTAATCTTCATATCTCCCATCCTTTTTGGTGATTTACACAGAGGTGGTTTAACGGTCTCTAGTTTCTTTATACGACAACCTCTTTCCATCCTCCCCGCCCCTACGCCCCACCCCTGCTTTATGTGATCTGTGTTACATAAATGTGAGTAATGCGTGCTGGCGCACATAAAAACACGCCGATTTTTGCGGGCGGCATCACGAAATTCCTTTTCTGTCCACGTCCGTGGTCTCAGGCGCTGTGTCCTCATCCTCCCGCCTCCTCCCCCATAAAAAAGCCGGGGGGTGGAGGATTTATCCCAGCCAGGGATCGCGCATAGTCAGGCCATCATGAATGTTGCTGTCAATGACAGGTTGTAACGAAGGGAGAAGGGCATGGCGAGCGTACAGCTACGAAATGTAACGAAAGCCTGGGGTGACGTGGTGGTATCGAAAGATATTAACCTCGATATCCATGACGGGGAATTCGTGGTGTTTGTGGGACCGTCAGGCTGTGGTAAATCGACCTTACTGCGTATGATCGCTGGCCTTGAAACCATTACTCGCGGAGATCTGTTTATCGGGGAAACCCGTATGAATGATATTCCGCCTGCCGAGCGCGGTGTGGGCATGGTGTTCCAGTCTTATGCGCTCTATCCCCATCTCTCCGTTGCAGAAAACATGTCTTTCGGCCTCAAGCTGGCGGGCGCCAAAAAAGAGGTGATGAATCAACGCGTCAACCAGGTGGCGGAAGTGTTGCAACTGGCGCATCTGCTGGAACGTAAGCCAAAAGCGCTTTCCGGCGGTCAGCGTCAGCGCGTGGCGATTGGCCGCACGCTGGTGGCGGAGCCGCGCGTGTTTTTGCTGGATGAACCGCTCTCTAACCTGGACGCCGCGCTGCGCGTGCAGATGCGCATTGAAATTTCTCGCCTGCATAAACGTCTGGGCCGCACGATGATTTATGTCACCCACGATCAGGTCGAGGCGATGACGCTGGCAGACAAAATCGTGGTGCTGGACGCCGGTCGCGTCGCGCAGGTCGGTAAGCCGTTGGAGTTATACCACTATCCGGCGGATCGCTTTGTTGCGGGCTTTATCGGTTCGCCGAAGATGAACTTCCTGCCGGTGAAAGTGACCGCCACCGCGATTGAACAAGTCCAGGTTGAACTGCCGAATCGCCAGCAAATCTGGCTGCCGGTCGAAAGTCGCGGCGTGCAGGTCGGGGCCAATATGTCTTTAGGCATTCGGCCGGAACACCTGCTGCCGAGCGATATCGCCGATGTCACCCTGGAAGGCGAAGTCCAGGTGGTCGAGCAGTTGGGGCACGAAACACAAATTCATATCCAGATCCCCGCCATCCGTCAAAACCTGGTTTATCGCCAGAATGACGTGGTGTTGGTAGAAGAGGGCGCCACATTCGCTATCGGCCTGCCGCCAGAGCGCTGTCATCTGTTCCGTGAAGATGGCAGCGCATGTCGTCGTCTGCATCAAGAGCCGGGTGTTTAAGGCCTCCATAAAAAACGAAACGCAAAGTCATTCGAGTCTGCATCGAGGCGGCAAGTGAATGAATCCCCGGGAACGTACACATAGTATGTGACCGGGGTGAAGGAACGCAGCCAACAAAGAGGCAGACCGAAGGGGGACGCGTTTAAAGAAAAGCAATGATCTCAGGAGATAGAATGATGATTACTCTGCGCAAACTTCCTCTGGCGGTTGCTGTCGCCGCGGGCGTCATGTCCGCTCAGGCAATGGCTGTCGATTTCCACGGTTACGCCCGTTCCGGTATCGGCTGGACGGGAAGCGGCGGCGAACAACAATGTTTTCAGGCAACGGGCGCTCAAAGTAAATACCGTCTCGGTAACGAATGTGAAACCTATGCGGAACTGAAACTGGGTCAGGAAGTGTGGAAAGAGGGCGATAAGAGCTTCTATTTCGACACCAACGTCGCCTATTCGGTTAACCAGCAGAATGACTGGGAAAGCACCGATCCCGCCTTCCGCGAAGCGAACGTGCAGGGTAAAAACCTGATTGAATGGCTGCCGGGTTCCACTATCTGGGCCGGTAAGCGCTTCTATCAGCGTCATGACGTACACATGATCGACTTCTACTACTGGGATATTTCGGGTCCTGGCGCGGGTATCGAAAATATCGATCTGGGCTTCGGTAAGCTTTCACTGGCGGCGACCCGGTCTACTGAAGCGGGTGGTTCTTATACCTTCAGCAGCCAGAATATTTATGATGAAGTGAAAGATACCGCTAACGACGTATTTGACGTACGTCTGGCTGGTCTGCAAACGAACCCGGACGGCGTACTGGAGCTGGGCGTTGATTACGGTCGCGCCAATACGACCGATGGTTATAAGCTGGCGGATGGGGCATCGAAAGACGGCTGGATGTTCACCGCCGAACATACGCAAAGCATGTTGAAAGGCTATAACAAGTTTGTCGTGCAATATGCCACCGATGCCATGACCACGCAGGGTAAAGGCCAGGCGCGTGGTTCTGACGGTTCTTCATCTTTCACCGAAGTATTACCTGATGGAACCAAAATTAATTACGCCAATAAGGTCATCAATAATAATGGCGATATGTGGCGTATTTTGGATCATGGCGCCATCTCGCTTGGTGACAAATGGGATCTGATGTACGTCGGTATGTACCAGAATATCGATTGGGATAATAACCTGGGTACCGAGTGGTGGACCGTGGGCGTACGTCCAATGTACAAGTGGACGCCAATCATGAGTACCCTGCTGGAAGTTGGCTACGACAACGTGAAATCTCAGCAGACCGGCGATCGTAACAATCAATATAAAATCACTCTGGCGCAACAGTGGCAGGCGGGCGATAGCATCTGGTCGCGTCCGGCTATCCGTATTTTCGCCACCTACGCGAAATGGGATGAGAAGTGGGGCTACATCAAAGACGGCGATAACATTTCCCGTTATGCCGCAGCGACTAACTCCGGCATTTCCACCAACAGCCGTGGCGATAGCGATGAGTGGACCTTCGGCGCCCAGATGGAAATCTGGTGGTAATACGACGGTCATCTGACGTAACGAGGGGCGTAAGCCCCTCTGAAACATCAGGTCTGATGATGCCTGTAAGCCGGATAAGGCGCCAGCCGCCATTCGGCGATATGTTTGGGTTGGCGCGCTATTGCCTGGCTACCGCTGAACCCGCCTTATTGAGGTGATAATAATGAAAATGAAGAAAAGTCTCGTCGCCCTCTGTTTAACCGCAGGGCTGTTCGCCAGCGTACCGGGTATCAGCCTGGCGGAAGTGAACTATGTACCGCAAAATACCAGCGCCGCGCCCGCTATTCCTGCTGCTGCGCTACAGCAATTAACCTGGACGCCTGTAGACCAGTCAAAAACGCAGTCTACCCAACTGGCGACTGGTGGCCAGCGCCTTGACGTTGCCGGCATTACCGGCCCGGTCGCCGCTTATAGCGTTCCGGCGAATATCGGCGAGCTGACATTAACTCTGACCAGCGAGGTCAATAAGCAAGCCAGCGTTTTTGCACCAAACGTGTTGATTCTTGACCAAAATATGACGCCTTCGGCGTTCTTCCCCAGCAGTTACTTTACTTATCAGCAGCCGGGTGTCATGAGCGCAGACCGGCTGGAAGGCGTGATGCGCCTGACCCCCGCGCTCGGGCAGCAGAAACTCTATGTTCTGGTGTTTACGACCGAAAAAGATCTTCAGCAAACCACCACGCTGCTCGATCCGGCAAAAGCCTATGCCAAAGGCGTCGGCAACTCTATCCCGGATATTCCCGATCCGGTTGCGCGCCATACCACTGACGGCGTAGTGAAACTGAAGGTGAAAACCAACAGCAGCTCCAGCGTATTGGTCGGGCCGTTGTTTGGCTCGTCCGGTACCGGGCCGGTAACGGTAGGCAATACCGCCGCGCCGGTCGCTGCGCCAGCGCCAGTCGCGCCGAAGAAAAGCGAACCGATGTTGAACGATACGGAAAGCTATTTTAATAAAGCGATTAAGGATGCCGTAGCGAAAGGCGACGTCGATAAAGCGCTGAAACTGCTTGATGAGGCCGAACGTCTGGGATCGACATCTGCCCGTTCCACCTTTATCAGCAGTGTAAAAGGCAAGGGGTAATCGTTTCCCCACAGTGCTGATTTTGCAGCAACTGGTGCGTCTCCTGGCGCACCTTTTTTTATCATTTTATGCGAATTGTTATTTTTTTGTTGCGCAACAGATCACTTAATTGTGATTACGCCCCCCGTAATGCCTTTTCTGAGATACAATGACTTTAGGTTATGAATCGGAGAGTAAGGCATGTCACACCCTGCGTTAACGCAACTGCGTGCGCTGCGCTATTTTGATGCGATTCCTGCGCTTGAGCCCCATTTGCTGGACTGGCTATTGCTGGAAGATTCTATGACCAAACGTTTTGAGCAGCAGGGAAAGCGAGTAAGCGTGACGCTGATTCGGGAAGCGTTTGTCGGCCAAAGTGAGGTCGAGGAAGCGTCAGGTTTACTGCCATCCGAATCCCGCTACTGGCTACGTGAGATACTTCTTTGCGCTGACGGCGAGCCCTGGCTTGCCGGACGTACCGTCGTACCGGAATCCACGCTGTGCGGACCTGAACAGGTCTTACAACATCTGGGTAAAACCCCGCTTGGACGTTATCTATTTACATCATCGACACTGACCCGCGATTTTATTGAAATTGGACGCGATGCAACGCTGTGGGGGCGCCGCTCTCGCCTGCGGTTGAGCGGAAAACCGCTGTTGCTTACCGAGCTTTTTTTACCTGCATCGCCGCTGTACTGAGAGGAAGATAAAGATGGAGTGGAGCCTGACGCAGAGTAAGCTGCTGGCGTTTCACCGCTTGATGCGTACAGATAAGCCTATTGGCGCGTTGCTGCTGCTCTGGCCGACGCTTTGGGCGTTATGGGTGGCGACGCCGGGTATGCCTCAGCTGTGGATTTTGGCGGTTTTTGTCGCCGGCGTGTGGTTAATGCGCGCGGCAGGCTGCGTGGTGAATGATTATGCCGATCGTAAATTTGACGGACATGTAAAACGTACTGTAAACCGGCCTTTACCCAGCGGCGCCGTGACAGAGAAAGAAGCGCGCAACCTGTTTGTGGTACTGGTGTTGCTGGCGTTTCTGCTGGTGCTGACGCTGAACGCCATGACGATTCTGCTTTCCGTGGCGGCGCTGGCGTTGGCCTGGGTTTATCCCTTTATGAAACGCTACACCCACCTGCCGCAGGTAGTGCTGGGAGCCGCTTTCGGCTGGTCAATTCCCATGGCGTTCGCCGCGGTGAGCGAATCCCTGCCGTTGAGCTGCTGGCTGATGTTCCTCGCCAATATTCTCTGGGCGGTGGCTTACGATACGCAATATGCGATGGTCGACAGAGATGACGATATCAAGATAGGCATTAAATCGACCGCGATTCTGTTTGGTCGTTATGACAAATTGATTATCGGAATTCTGCAGCTTGGCGTAATGGCGTTAATGGCGCTGATCGGCTGGTTGAATGGTCTGGGATGGGGATATTACTGGTCTGTACTGGTGGCGGGCGCGCTGTTTGTATACCAGCAAAAACTGATTGCGAACCGTGAGCGCGAAGCCTGCTTTAAAGCCTTTATGAACAATAACTACGTTGGCCTGGTGCTATTTTTAGGGCTGGCGATGAGTTACTGGCACTTCTGATGTCATGCCGGGCGGCGGCTACGCCTTACCCGGCCTGCAAACCCAAAATTTTCAATACGTCATATCAGTCGCCCGATAAGCTTGCGTCATCGGGCATTTCAGGCGCTGGCTTACTCGCCCTGCGTCGCGCTTTCAATCGTCAGACGGACATCAGAGGTAATCAGATCGGCAAGCATCTGATATATCTTCATCGTTTCTGCTGGTTCGGCATCGCCGGTATCACTGATATAGCCCTCATCCCGTAGCGTTAGCACTAATGAACTGAACACCGCCTTGTCGAAAAACTCCGGCGCGTTAATACCGTGCAGGACAGACAGACGTTGCGCCACGGTACGGCTTTCTTTCTCCAGCGTACTGCGGTTGATGGACGGATTGGCGCTCAACAGCCAGAACGTAATGGCATAACGCTGTAGCGTTTCGCGCGCGCCCGCCGCCAGCAGTTGCAGCGTACGGGAATGCGCCGGGTTGATATGCAGTTCGTCGTCCTGCACGGTAATCAGCCCCTGACGCTGCATTTCACTGGCCAGTGCGTCAATCACCGCAGCTAACTCCTCGCGCTCCCAGCGCAGGAACAGCTCCGCTTTTAACATCGGATAGAGCGCTTCAACATGCTGCTGCAACGCATCACGCGAAATGCGGCGATGCTGGGTGATAATCGCCGCCATCAGCGAAGGCATAATCAACATATGCGCGATGTTGTTGCGATAGTAGGTCATCAACACTGCCTGCTCGCGCGGCAGGATGATGATATCGCCAATGGTGTCTTTCTCGACCTCAAACTTATTCATCTGCAGCGCGTGAGCGATGAGCTCGTCAGCGCTGGCGGCAGGAACGGTTGAGTCCGTAGAATAAGGGACATTGCGCATCAGATCGAGATAACAATCGAGCTGCTCGGTAAGCTGCTCGCGGGTGAGCGAGCGCTGACGCGACGCCAACAGCGCGGTACAACACAGGTTCATCGCGTTTGCCGCGCCAGCGTTGTTAATACGCACCATCAGATCGGCGGCGATACTATTTACCGTCGGCGTCAGCCAGGCCGGGCGTATTGCCTCTATAGGGTCGATAGATTCGCGCCACTCCGGCACATGCTGATTCAGGTACGTCATAAGCGGCATCGGTTCGCCAAAGTTAACGTAGCCCTGACCCAGATTGCGCAGCTTGCTCAGACCGCGCAGCATCTGCGGCAGACTCTCTTTCTCTTTTGTCGCGCCGCGCAGTTCTTTAGCATAGGTTCCCACTTCCATGACGTGCTCATAGCCGATGTAAATAGGCACTAACGTAATTGGACGGGTACCGCCGCGCAGCATCGCCTGGATAGTCATCGACAGTGTGCCGGTTTTCGGATCTAACAAACGTCCGGTACGCGAACGTCCTCCTTCGACAAAATATTCTACGGAGTAGCCGCGGCTGAACAGCTCGCCCAGATATTCGCGAAAGACGGTGGAATAGAGTTTATTCCCCTTAAAGGTGCGACGAATAAAGAACGCGCCCAGACGGCGGAAAATCGGGCCAGCGGGCCAGAAGTTAAGGTTGATACCGGCGGCAATATGCGGCGGAACCAGTCCCTGATGGTACAGCACATAAGAAAGGAGCAAATAGTCCATATGGCTGCGGTGACAGGGCACATAGACGATTTCATGCCCGTCGTGCGCCAGTTGGCGTACGCGCTCGGCGTTATGCACGTTAATCCCCTGGTAAAGCCGGTTCCAGGTAAACCCCAAAATCCTGTCGGTCAAACGAATCATCTCGTAAGAGAAGTTCGCCGCGATCTCTTCCATCAGCGCAATGGCGTTTTGCTGCGCTTTTTCATGAGAGATTTTCTTACTGCGCGCTTCGTCTTCTACCGCGCGGGCGATAGCTTTCGAGGCCAGCAGTTTGTTAAATAGATCCTGACGGGCGGGCAGGCGTGGGCCAACAGCCGCCAGGCGCTGGCGAGCAAAGTGCATACGCGCCACGCGCGCCAGTTTCTGTGCGATGATTTTATCGGTGCCGTGTTCATCAGCCATGCGACGTAATGAGACGGACGGCGAGAATCGGACAAAGCTATCGCGACCCAGCCAGGAGATGGCAAAAAATTTCTGTACGCCGTTCAGCATACGTAGAGGCGGGTTCTCTTCTCCCTTTTCACGACCCGGAGCGCGGCCAAACATCACGGAAACGGGCACCATCTGCACGTCCAAAGCCGGATTACTACGATGCAGATCGAGATAATCGTGAAAAAGTTTCACCGACTCTTCTTTTGGCGTGTAATACGTAAAGACGCGCGGGCCGCCGTGAATAAATACATAGCGCGGCAACAGCGCGCCGTCGATCTCCAGCGGCTCCAGCGGATCCGGGAGATCGTGCGCCAGACATTGAGCGCGCAGCGTCAGTAAGTCCGCTTTTGAGTTGTATGGCAAGACATACATAATGGGACGAGAAGTATCGAGCCCCAATTCCTGAGCGGGTTCCGCCGGAATAGACTTGCTTTTTACCAGTATGCTTAATGGTAAATTCAGTAATTTGTAGTAAATTCGTGGCCAGCCGGACATAAACGATGTAAAGCCTCTGGTTAATAATGCAAATGCGCTGCAAGGATATCAGAAAGTTTAGCGAATTTCTGTTGTATCCCGTCATACTTCGCGCTGCGTTACGGTAGTCCGAATCGTGCGGGGCAACCGTATAATGTCATTGACGTTAATAATGTAAAAAGGTTCTTTTGATGGCCAATAATACCACTGGATTTACCAGAATTATCAAAGCGGCAGGGTATTCCTGGAAAGGATTTCGCGCCGCATGGACTCACGAAGCTGCGTTTCGCCAGGAAAGCCTCGCGGTATTGCTGGGCATCGTCATCGCCTGCTGGCTGGATGTGGATGCGATTACCCGTGTGTTATTGATAGGTTCCGTTTTACTTATCATGATTGTTGAAATCCTCAACAGCGCTATTGAAGCGGTCGTTGATCGCATTGGTTCTGAATACCATGAGCTTTCCGGCCGCGCGAAAGATATGGGATCGGCTGCGGTACTGCTGTCTATTTTCGTTGCCCTGATGACCTGGGGCATCCTGTTATGGTCACATTTTCGATAAAGGTTCCAAATTTTATAAATCTCTTGTTTTTTGCGCCGTTTGTGGTTCCAAAATCACCTTTAACTGTATATACTCACAGCATGACTGTATATACACCCAGGGGGCGGAATGAAAGCGTTAACGGCCAGGCAACAAGAGGTGTTTGATCTCATTCGGGATCACATCAGCCAGACAGGTATGCCACCGACGCGTGCGGAAATCGCGCAGCGTTTGGGGTTCCGTTCCCCAAACGCTGCGGAAGAACACCTTAAAGCGCTGGCGCGCAAAGGGGTGCTTGAAATCGTTTCCGGCGCATCGCGAGGCATCCGTCTGTTACAGGAAGAAGAGGACGGATTACCGCTTGTCGGGCGTGTCGCGGCGGGCGAGCCGCTTCTGGCGCAGCAGCATATTGAAGGCCATTATCAGGTCGATCCTTCTTTATTCAAACCCAGCGCCGATTTCCTGCTGCGCGTGAGCGGTATGTCGATGAAAGACATCGGTATTATGGATGGGGATTTGCTGGCGGTACATAAAACGCAGGACGTGCGCAATGGCCAGGTGGTTGTCGCTCGCATTGACGATGAAGTGACAGTAAAACGCCTGAAAAAGCAGGGCAATAAAGTGGAGCTGCTGCCGGAAAACAGCGAGTTTACACCGATAGTGGTGGATCTGCGCGAGCAAAGCTTTACGATTGAAGGGCTGGCGGTAGGTGTTATTCGCAACGGGGAATGGTTGTAATCTCTTAATCTCCTTGTACGCCGCCATCCGGCAATCTTGTAGCCTGATGGCGCTGTGCTTATCAGGCCTACGGGAATGCAGTTGCTGAAATGATTAATTTGTAGGCCGGATAAGGTGTTACGCTGCCATCCGGCAATGCGCACGTTTCGTTTAACTCCTTGTCAGGCTTTTCTCCATGCCGTTTTTTACCTCTTCTGATAAAGCTCTCTGGCGTCTTGCGTTGCCGATGATTTTTTCTAACATCACCGTTCCCTTACTGGGACTGGTCGATACGGCGGTGATTGGTCATCTGGACAGCCCGGTTTACCTGGGCGGTGTGGCGGTGGGCGCGACTGCCACCAGCTTTCTTTTCATGCTGCTGCTATTTCTACGTATGAGTACTACCGGGCTAACGGCGCAGGCATTTGGCGCCAAAAATCCACTGGCGTTAGCCCGGGCGCTCATTCAGCCGTTGTTACTGGCGCTGGGCGCTGGCGTGATGATTGTGCTATTTCGCACGCCGCTTATCGAGCTGGCTTTACATATTGTCGGCGGGAACGACGCTGTCCTGGTACAGGCGAGACAATTCCTTGAAATTCGTTGGCTAAGCGCTCCCGCGTCACTGGCGAATCTGGTGCTGCTCGGTTGGCTGTTAGGCGTCCAGTATGCGCGGGCACCCGTTATCTTGTTGGTCGTGGGCAATATCCTCAACATCACGCTCGACCTGTGGCTGGTGATGGGGCTTCATATGAACGTGCAGGGTGCCGCCCTGGCGACGGTCATCGCAGAATATGCCACGTTACTGATCGGCTTCATGATGGTGCGTAAAGTTCTCCATCTCCGCGGCGTGTCGCTGGATATGCTAAAACAGGCCTGGCGCGGCAACGTGCGCCGTCTTTTGGCGCTCAATCGCGATATCATGCTGCGCTCATTGCTCCTTCAGCTTTGTTTTGGCGCAATCACGGTGTCAGGCGCGCGGCTGGGCAGCGATATTATCGCAGTAAATGCAGTACTGATGACATTACTCACCTTTACGGCCTATGCGCTGGACGGCTTTGCTTATGCGGTAGAAGCGCACTCCGGTCAGGCTTACGGCGCGCGTGACGGTAGCAAGCTACTGGATGTCTGGCGAGCGGCGTGTCGCCAGTCAGGAATTGTGGCCTTGTTGTTTTCCACAGTCTATGCCCTGGCAGGCGAACATATTGTCGCGTTACTGACCTCATTGCCGCAAATACAGCTACTGGCGGATCGGTATCTTCTCTGGCAGGTGGTATTACCGCTGGTGGGCGTATGGTGCTATCTGCTTGACGGCATGTTTATTGGCGCGACGCGCGCCGCCGAAATGCGCAATAGCATGGCGGTCGCTGCGGGAGGATTTGCGCTAACGCTCTTCGCCCTGCCGGTATTAGGAAATCATGGTTTATGGCTGGCATTAACCGTGTTTCTGGCGCTTCGCGGTCTGTCGTTGGCCCTTATCTGGCGTCGTCACTGGCGCGAGGGTACATGGTTTGCCAGTCGTGACGGTTAAAAATTCTGAATATAAAACCGAAGTCCGAATTCCTGCCTACAATTACTATCACGTCCAGCAGAAATTGCAGTGCATTTGGGCGAATAACACTTGCTATTCCTAACCGAATGATGAGGACAAGATGATGAATAAAGACGAAGCCGGCGGTAACTGGAAACAGTTTAAAGGTAAAATGAAAGAACAATGGGGCAAACTGACCGATGACGATATGACCGTTATCGAAGGTAAACGCGATCAGCTGGTAGGTAAAATCCAGGAGCGTTACGGTTACCAGAAAGATCAGGCGGAAAAAGAGGTTGTTGACTGGGAAACCCGTAACAACTATCGCTGGTAATACGTTTTCCCCTACCAGGAGTACATGGATGTGCTTCCCACTGTTTGCTTATGAATGCGGGCGGCACCCTCTCTATTGTCGCCCGTTTCCCGTTTTGGCTAGCGCGGTTTTTTCTTCACCAGCACCGAGTGATCGTGACTGCACTCACCCGGATGGCGGCACGCTTCCACTTCTACGCACTCGGGGCACAGGCCGTGCGCCTCGATAACGTTATGTCGTAGCGCAAATCCCATTTTAGCCGCTAGCGTATGCATGATGTCTTCCACGCCCTCTGCACACTCTTCCTTCACCACGCCGCAACGATCGCAGATAAACATGGCCGAGCTGTGCGTTGGCTGATCGAACAGGTGGCAAACCACGTAACTATTGGTGGATTCCACTTTATGGACAAAACCCTGTTCAAGCAAAAAATCCAACGCGCGGTAGATGGTGGGCGGTTTGGCCTGTGGTTCCGTTTCGCGCAGCAAATCGAGCAGATCGTATGCGCTGATCGCGCCCTGTTGCAGGCTCATCAGGCGCAGCACTTCGAGGCGCTGAGGCGTCAGGCGCACGTTGCGCTGCGCACAGAGTTTTTCAGCTTGCGCCAGTAACTCTTGCGTTGTGGTCTTTTCCATGTAGCACCTCGAATGGCATGAAAGTCTAATCTGCTACTTTACCACGAGCTGCTTAAAACTCTGAAATTACCCCGCAACAATATATCGCCTGCTAAGCTTTTCCGGATCAGTATTCTCATCTATACATAATGAGGGCCGATATTATAACAACAGGCTTTAATATCACTATTTCACAGCAATAGTTCGCCTCTGCCCTGCAAGACGTGGCGGAGAGATTACTTCACCTGATAATAAGATGGGCTAACTGTGAACAAAGACGTCAAACTTTCACTAATTGCTATCGCGGTCTCGCTTTGTATGGCAAAGCAGGCGAGCGCCGCCAATACCTGGACAGAAGCGCGTAATGACGCAATGGGCGGGACGGGCGTAGCGTCCGCGAATTATGGCAGCGGAGTACTGTTAAACCCGGCATTACTGGCAAAAGCCAAACCGGAAGACAATATCACTGTTGTCCTTCCTGCAATCGGCGTCCAGATTACCGATAAAGACAATCTCCAGGATGAAATTGATGATATCAGCGATAAAGTGGATTACTACGATGAGGTCATCGATAACCTTACGCTGGGGCAAATTCTGCTCAATCCGCGCGGCGTGCTGAATCAATTTCAGGGGGCCGCGCGCGATTTGGCCGATGAGCTGGAATATCTCAACGGAAAAACCGCCCGTGCCAATGCCGGCGCCGGGTTGGCGGTAAGTATTCCAGGACAAACGCTTTCCGTGGCGTTTATCGCCAAAGGTTATGCGCATGGGCGCGTGAGTTCGTCCATTGATCAGAACGATATTCAGTATCTGCGCGATATCCAGCATGATGAAAGTATCGCGCTTCGTGAAGCAGGACGCGCTGCCCTGCTGGGGTCTGATGAAATTACAAAGCATTTAAACTCTACCGCGTCGGGGCGGGTAGCGATTGTGTCTGACTACGGTATTGCGCTGGCGAAGCAGTTTGCGGTGGGCGACGTGCCTGTTTCCATTGGCGTTACGCCAAAACTGCAAAAAACCTGGCTCTATAACTACACCACGTCAATTTATAACTACGACAGTAGCGACTGGAATAGCAGCCGTTATCGTAATGACGATACTGGCTTTAACGTTGATGCGGGGCTTGCTGCCGATGTCGGTGAAAACTGGACGTTGGGGCTGAGCGGGCAAAATCTGGTATCTCGCGATATCGATACGAAAGATATTTATATTACCAATGGTATGACGGGAGAAACTACCAACTATAAAGATACATACCAAATCCGCCCCCTGGTCACTGCGGGCGTCGCATGGCATAACGATTTGCTGACCGTAAGCGCCGATGGCGATCTGACGGAAACGAAAGGCTTTAAGAGCGAAGACAATTCACAGTACGTTGGCGTTGGCGCTGAAGTCCGTCCGTTATCATGGCTGGCAGTGCGCGCAGGGTATCGTGCGGATGTGAAAAATAATGATAGCAATGTGGTTACTGGCGGTCTTGGCTTTGCGCCCTTTAACCGCGTACATCTCGATTTAATGGGGCTGTACGGCGAAGATGAAACCTGGGGGGCGGGCGTGCAGCTTACGATGACATTCTGAGGCGTTTTCACCGGAGGTGTAATGCCTCCGGTTTAGCGTTATGCCATAGCAGAGCTTTTTTCACCGCATAATCTTTATTCGCCGTGTGGCTACTGTATCTATTAAGGACTATTGTCTTCAACATGACGAATATGCAGCACAATTCTATCTTATAAAATAAGAAACACATCTTGCATAGTATGAGCAAATGAATAGTTAATATTATCTCTTTGTCATTCAGGTTGCGCTATCTGGTGAAGTGGATTCTTTATAATTTAATGAGTTATACGCTATCATTACTTGAATGATTGTCTTGTCGTTTAAAAATGCCCGCTAACCACACTCCCCATAGTATCAACAGATTATAAAAATAGAATAAGTTTCGACAGATTTTTTTCAAAGTTAGGGGGCTTCCACAAAAGTCTTATAAATTAACCATTACAGTACAATTTTGCAACAACCAAAAGGAGTATTTCCATGAAAGCGATGGTCTATTATGGCGAGCATGATATTCGTTTTGAAGAGCGTCAAAAGCCGCAGCTCCTTAATTCGGGTGATGTTATTATCCGGATGGTTAAGACCACAATCTGTGGGACAGATCTTGGAATACTTAAAGGAAAAAACCCTGAGATTCAGGAGATCGCACTGAACAAGTTCGGCTCGTTTAATGGTCGAATTCTGGGGCATGAGGGTGTGGGTGTTATAGAAGAGATCGGATCATCTGTAACCAAATTTAAAAAAGGAGACAAAGTTATTATTTCCTGTATCAGTCGGTGTGGTTCTTGTGAAAATTGCCAGAAACAACTTTATTCTCACTGTCAAAATGAAGGGGGGTGGATCATGGGTTATATGATTGATGGAACGCAGGCGGAGTATGTCCGTGTCCCTTATGCAGATAACTCATTATATTTATTGCCCGAAAACCTTAATGAAGATACCGGTGTTTTGTTATCTGATGCCTTACCAACAGGGCATGAAATCGGCGTTTTAAATGGAGAGATAAAACCAGGCGATACGGTAGCTATAGTTGGGGCTGGCCCTGTAGGGATGAGTTGTCTGTTAACCTCACAACTTTACTCTCCTTCTAATATAATAATGATAGATATAGATGATAACCGTTTAACAATGGCTAAAGAAATGGGGGCTCATTATACGATAAATCCAGAGAAGGAGGATGCTATTAATAATATTATGGCATTGACCCAACAGCGTGGCGTTGACTGCGCCATTGAAGCTGTAGGTATTGAGCCAACCTGGAATATTTGCCAAAGTATTATTAAGGAAGGCGGCAATTTAGCTAATGTTGGTGTTCACGGAAAACCTGTTAAATTTTCTATAGAAAAACTGTGGAGTAAAAACATGACGATCACAACGGGTTTAGTCAATACCAATACGATAGGTTTACTGATGAGTAATTGTTGTTCAGGAAGGCTCCAGACAGAAAAACTGGTAACGCATCATTTTAAATTTAACGCTATTGAGAAAGCCTATGATGTTTTTAAACATGCAGCTAATGAAAAAGCGATAAAGGTAATCATTGAGTTCTAAACAAAATATTACTGGAATCTTCGTGATACCAATGGAAGGGGTAGAGGGTACGTGACGAGGCTTCGAGATATTTCGATGCAGAACGGGAAAGCCGTAGGTTCCAGTTAGTTAACCCGAAAGGATATCTGTGACGATTTTTTCACCCCGAAACGCCTGTTATTCTCCGGGCTGAACAGCATATTTTTGCGGTAAATCGTGAGCAGTTATGATGACGCTTTTCTCCTTGAGCAACGCTGTGCTGGGGTAGCATGGCTCATCATCGGATTTCAGTCGTTTCTCTATGTTATAGTATGCCATTCCAGTATCTCACTCTTTCCGTTTCCCATGCGTATGACCGTTTGGGCAGAAACCGGATACGAGAAATAAACGTAAATGTCAAAAAATGCACGGTAATCTTGAAATGCTAAAAACCAGCCAAACCAGCGCACTATCTGAAAATACTGACAATCACTGGAGTGGCAGGTTTAGTGTGGCTCCTATGCTCGACTGGACGGACAGACATTGCCGCTATTTCCTGCGTTTACTGTCTCGCCAGACGCTGCTCTACACCGAAATGGTGACCACAGGCGCGATTATTCACGGTAAGGGTGACTATCTGGCTTACAGCGAAGAAGAGCATCCGGTCGCCTTACAGCTTGGTGGAAGCGATCCGGCTCAGCTTGCGCATTGTGCAAAGCTGGCGGAAGCGCGTGGCTACGATGAAATTAACCTCAACGTGGGGTGCCCCTCCGATCGCGTGCAAAATGGTATGTTTGGCGCCTGTTTGATGGGCAATGCGCAACTGGTCGCAGACTGTGTTAAAGCCATGCGTGATGTCGTCTCGATTCCGGTGACGGTGAAAACCCGCATTGGTATTGACGATCAGGACAGTTATGCTTTTCTGTGTGATTTCATCGATACGGTTTCTGGTCAGGGCGAATGCGAGATGTTTATTATCCATGCGCGCAAAGCCTGGCTTTCTGGCTTAAGCCCGAAAGAAAATCGTGAGATCCCGCCGCTGGATTACCCGCGCGTATATCAGCTAAAGCGGGATTTTCCGCATTTGACCATGTCCATCAACGGCGGCATCAAATCGCTGGAAGAGGCGAAGGAGCACCTGCGCCATATGGATGGCGTAATGGTTGGCCGCGAAGCTTACCAGAATCCGGGTATACTGACCGCGGTGGATCGGGAGATTTTTGGCGCCGATACCACTGATGCCGACCCGGTTGCGGTGGTTCGCGCTATGTATCCCTATATTGAGCGTGAATTGAGCCAGGGAACGTATCTGGGGCATATCACTCGCCATATGCTGGGGTTGTTCCAGGGCATTCCAGGCGCGCGGCAATGGCGTCGCTACCTGAGCGAAAACGCCCATAAAGCTGGCGCGGATGTTGGTGTATTGGAACAGGCGCTAAAACTGGTGGCAGACAAGCGTTAAAAGTTCGCCAAAAATTAGTCAATCTCACCACGATCTGTACCCATTTGCAGAGAGTTTTCTTTATATATCAATAATATACATATTGGCATGTTTTTTGCTTTAATTTGCCTGAGTAGACCCGGTAAGCGCCGTGCCGCCGGGCAATTCCATCTTTATGGGGAGCGACTATGCTGGAACTACTTTTTGTGCTTGGCTTTTTTCTGATGCTAATGGTGACTGGCGTCTCCTTGCTGGGCATTCTGGCCGCGCTGGTCGTGGCGACTGCCGTTATGTTCCTGGGCGGGATGTTCGCCTTGATGATCAAGTTGTTACCGTGGCTACTGCTGGCGGTAGCTGTGGTGTGGGTGATCAAAGCAGTAAAAAGGCCAAAAATCCCACAGTATCAGCGCAATAACCGTCGGTTTTACTAAGGTATTGAGCGGTTCGTCACAACCTGAAACTTTGCCCTCACAAGCAAATAGGAATCGATTATTAAATCTGTCATGATTACGCAGGTAACGAATTCATCGCGCTGTACCCTACATACGGCCGAGCAAAAAAAGAAAGGGCTTCCCAGGTGGAAGCCCAATTTCTTTGCAGAGCTATTACGGAATCAGCAGGCTTGAGCCCTGTGTGGCCCGACTTTCCAGCACTTCATGCGCGCGACGGGCATCTTTTAACGCATAACGTTGATTTTCAGCCACATCGACTTTAATCACGCCGCTGGCAATCAATGAGAACAATTCATTGCTGGCTTCGGTCAGTTCTTCACGCGTCGTAATATACCCCTGTAGTGAAGGACGTGTGGCATACAGGGAACCTTTCTGATTCAGAATACCTAAGTTCACGCCGGTGACGGGGCCGGACGCATTGCCGAAACTGACCATCAGTCCCCGACGTTGCAGGCAGTCCAGCGAGGCTTCCCAGGTATCTTTCCCCACGGAGTCATAGACCACGCGAACTTTTTTGCCGCCGGTGATCTCTTTTACCCGTTCTACAATGCTCTCCTCACGGTAATTAATCACCTGCCAGGCGCCAGCGTCCAGCGCCCGCTGCGCTTTTTGCGCGCTACCGACGGTACCGATAAGCTTCGCGCCCAGCGCTTTTGCCCATTGGCAGGCGATCAGACCGACGCCGCCCGCAGCGGCATGAAACAGGAAAGGTTCGTCGGGTTTCACTTCATAAGTTTTGCGCAACAGGTAAAAAACGGTCAATCCCTTGAGAAAAGAGGCTGCCGCCTGTTCGAAGGAAATTGCGTCAGGTAAAATCGCGGCTTTATCAGCGGGGACGTTATGGACGGAACTGTAAGCGCCGAGCGTTGACTGCGCGTAGACGACGCGATCGCCGACGCGAATGTGCTCCACGCCGTTGCCGACTTTACTGACCACGCCTGCGGCTTCGGTTCCCAGTCCCGCAGGCAACGACGGGGGCGGATAGAGTCCGCTACGGATATAGGTGTCGATGAAGTTGATACCAATAGCTTTGTTCTCAACCTGGATTTCGTGTTCCGCCGGTTCCGTTGGCGTAAACTCCACGGCTTGAAGCACTTCCGGACCACCATGCTTGTGAAATTCAATACGCGTTGCCATGCTTCCTCCAAAAGAAATGTGGTAATCTTTCGACCCAATCACTATCTCGGTAACTCCATTCACTATGGCAGGAAATAAACCCTTCAACAAACCACAGACTAATGCCCGCGACCGCGATCCGCAGGTTGCCGGGATAAAAGTGCCGCCGCACTCGATTGAAGCGGAACAGTCGGTGTTGGGCGGTTTAATGCTGGATAACGAGCGCTGGGACGATGTGGCCGAGCGCGTGGTGGCGGAAGATTTTTACACCCGCCCGCATCGTCATATCTTTACGGAGATGGGGCGCTTGCAGGAAAGCGGCAGTCCTATCGACCTGATTACGCTTGCGGAATCGCTGGAGCGGCAGGGCCAACTGGACAGCGTCGGCGGCTTCGCCTATCTGGCGGAGTTGTCTAAAAACACGCCAAGCGCGGCGAATATCAGCGCTTATGCGGATATTGTGCGCGAACGTGCCGTGGTCCGCGATATGATCGCGGTGGCGCATGAAATTGCGGATGCCGGTTACGATCCACAGGGGCGCAATAGCGACGAACTGCTGGATCTGGCGGAGTCGCGCGTCTTCCAGATCGCGGAAAACCGCGCCAACAAAGACGAAGGTCCGAAAAGCATCGACCAAATTCTCGACGCTACCGTGGCGCGTATTGAGCAGTTGTTCCAGCAACCGCACGATGGCGTTACAGGCGTGGATACCGGCTATCAGGATCTCAATAAAAAGACGGCAGGGTTACAGCGTTCGGATTTGATCATCGTCGCGGCGCGTCCCTCAATGGGTAAAACCACATTTGCGATGAACCTTTGCGAAAATGCGGCGATGTTGCAGGATAAACCGGTACTGATCTTTAGTCTGGAGATGCCCGGCGAACAGATCATGATGCGTATGCTGGCCTCGCTGTCCCGCGTCGATCAGACACGTATTCGTACCGGTCAACTCGATGATGAAGATTGGGCGCGAATCTCCGGCACGATGGGCATTCTGCTGGAGAAACGCAATATGTATATTGACGACTCCTCGGGTCTTACGCCGACAGAAGTCCGTTCGCGCGCGCGGCGTATTTTCCGCGAACATGGCGGGTTAAGTCTGATTATGATCGACTACCTGCAATTGATGCGCGTGCCGTCGCTTTCTGATAACCGTACTCTGGAAATCGCCGAAATTTCTCGCTCGTTGAAAGCGCTGGCGAAGGAACTTCAGGTGCCGGTTGTGGCGCTATCGCAGCTTAACCGCTCTCTGGAACAACGCGCGGATAAACGTCCGGTGAACTCCGACCTGCGTGAATCCGGCTCTATTGAACAGGATGCCGACTTAATTATGTTTATCTACCGTGATGAGGTTTATCACGAGAACAGCGATTTAAAAGGCATTGCTGAAATTATTATTGGTAAGCAACGTAACGGTCCTATCGGTACGGTTCGTCTGACATTCAACGGTCAGTGGTCGCGCTTCGATAACTATGCGGGACCGCAATACGATGATGAGTAACTCTTCGTCATTCTTTTAACAAGGAATTCAAATGCAAGCGGCAACAGTCGTCATTAACCGCCGCGCTCTGCGACACAACCTGCAACGTCTGCGTGAACTGGCGCCTGCCAGTAAGCTGGTTGCGGTGGTGAAAGCGAACGCTTATGGACACGGTCTTCTGGAGACCGCGCGAACGCTCCCTGATGCTGACGCTTTTGGCGTGGCGCGTCTTGAAGAGGCTCTACGTCTGCGAGCGGGCGGGATCACGCAGCCTATCCTGCTGCTGGAGGGTTTTTTCGACGCCGCCGATCTGCCGACCATTTCCGCGCAACGTCTGCATACCGCCGTGCATAATCAGGAGCAGCTTGCCGCTCTGGAGGCGGTGGAGCTGGCGGAGCCAGTGACGGTCTGGATGAAACTGGATACCGGTATGCATCGTCTCGGCGTGCGTCCCGAAGAGGCGGAGGCGTTCTACCAGCGTCTGACGCACTGTAAAAATGTACGCCAGCCGGTGAATATCGTCAGCCATTTTGCCCGTGCGGATGAGCCGGAATGCGGCGCTACCGAACATCAGCTCGACATTTTTAACGCCTTCTGTCAGGACAAACCCGGTCAGCGCTCTATTGCCGCGTCTGGCGGTATTCTGCTGTGGCCGCAGTCTCACTTTGACTGGGCGCGTCCGGGAATCATTTTGTATGGCGTATCGCCGCTGGAGCACAAACCCTGGGGGCCGGATTTTGGTTTTCAGCCGGTGATGTCCTTAACCTCCAGTTTGATCGCGGCGCGTGACCACAAAGCGGGCGAACCGGTGGGCTACGGCGGGACATGGGTGAGTGAGCGCGATACGCGCCTGGGCGTGGTGGCGATGGGCTATGGCGATGGCTACCCACGTGCGGCGCCTTCCGGTACGCCTGTGTTGGTCAACGGCCGTGAAGTCCCGATTGTCGGACGGGTGGCGATGGATATGATTTGCGTGGATTTGGGGCCAAACGCGCAGGATAAAGCAGGCGATCCGGTGGTTTTATGGGGGGAAGGCTTGCCGGTTGAACGTATCGCTGAAATGACAAAAGTAAGTGCTTACGAACTTATCACGCGCCTGACCTCAAGGGTGGCCATGAAGTATATTGATTAAATGCGCGGCGTGCCGGATGGCGCTCGCGTTTATCCGGCCTGTATCGCGCATTGGCTGTCGGTCGGCTAAGACGTTCACGCCACCATCCGGCAATATTCGCATCCACCGCAACATCCTCTCGATCTTCTCGCCCTTCCGGTTTATTGTGTTATTTCCTGCCCTCTGTAAACCTGGAGAACCATCGCGTGTTTCAAAAAGTTGACGCCTATGCCGGCGATCCGATTCTTTCACTGATGGAGCGTTTTAAAGACGACTCCCGTCACGACAAAGTGAATCTGAGCATTGGCCTATATTATAACGAAGGCGGGATTATCCCGCAGCTAAAGGCGGTGGCCGAAGCTGAAGCCCGGCTTAACGCGCAGCCGCATGGCGCCTCGCTGTACCTGCCGATGGAAGGACTCAATACTTATCGCCATACTATCGCGCCTTTGCTCTTTGGCGCCGATCACCCGGTTCTTCAGCAACAGCGCGTGGCCACTATCCAGACATTAGGCGGTTCCGGCGCGCTGAAAGTGGGCGCGGATTTCCTGAAACGTTATTTCCCTGACGCTGGCGTATGGGTGAGCGACCCCACCTGGGAAAACCACATTGCGATATTTGCCGGGGCCGGGTTCAAAGTAAGTACTTACCCCTGGTATGACGACGCGACTAACGGCATCCGTTTTAACGATTTGCTGGCCACGCTGAATACGTTACCAGCGCGCAGTATCGTGCTGCTGCACCCCTGTTGTCACAATCCGACCGGGGCGGATTTAACGCCTTCGCAATGGGATGCGGTGATTGAGATATTGAAAGCGCGCGATCTGATTCCGTTCCTTGATATTGCCTATCAGGGGTTTGGCCTGGGCATGGACGAGGATGCTTACGCTATCCGCGCTATTGCCAGCGCCGGGTTGCCTGCGTTAGTCAGTAACTCTTTTTCGAAGATTTTCTCGCTGTACGGCGAGCGCGTTGGTGGCCTGTCCGTGGTGTGTGAAGATGCCGAAATCGCAGCGCGGGTTCTGGGGCAGCTAAAAGCAACTGTGCGCCGAATTTACTCCAGTCCGCCGAATTTCGGCGTACAGGTGGTCGCTACGGTCCTGGGTGATGAGGCGTTAAAAGCGTGTTGGCTGGCGGAAGTCGAAGCGATGCGTACCCGCATTGTGTCAATGCGCCAGATGCTGGTGAATGTACTGAAGGCGGAGATGCCTGACCGCAATTTCGATTACTTGTTACAGCAGCGCGGTATGTTCAGCTATACCGGGTTAAGCGCGGAGCAGGTCGATCGGTTGCGCGATGAGTTTGGTGTTTACCTGATAGCCAGCGGTCGCATGTGCGTCGCCGGGCTTAATTCTTCAAATGTACAACGCGTGGCGAAGGCGTTTGCCGCTGTCATGTAATTTTCAGGCCGGACGGCGTTAACAGCGTTCTCCGGCCTGGCAATGGCTGTTGTGATCATTCTCTTTTTTCCTAACAAAACCGCAGATAATTCTTCCTTTCGACCGTTACTGGCGTTATGGTCAGATAGTTTTTTGAGCAAAGACTCAGCTTAATAATTATAATTTTTTGAATTTTAAGGGAAAAATATGAAAAAGATGACCCTGGCACTGAGTGCCGTCTGTTTATTATTTACGCTAAACAGTTCCGCGAATGCATTGGTTTCCTCTCCTTCGACGCTCAATCCGGGCACTAACGTTATAAAACTCGCGGAACAAGTCCCCGTTCATTGGGTCTCTGTTGCCCAGATTGAAAACAGTCTCACCGGGCGCCCGCCGATGGCGGTCGGCTTTGATATTGACGATACCGTGTTATTTTCCAGCCCCGGGTTCTGGCGTGGAAAGAAAACTTACTCCCCGGACAGCGAAGATTATCTGAAAAATCCGGCCTTCTGGGAAAAAATGAACAACGGCTGGGATGAGTTCAGTATTCCAAAAGAAGTGGCCCGGCAGCTCATTGATATGCATGTTCGACGTGGTGACAGTATTTACTTTGTCACTGGTCGTAGTCAGACGAAAACGGAAACCGTGTCGAAAACGCTGGCGGATAACTTCCATATTCCGGCGGCGAATATGAATCCGGTGATTTTCGCCGGCGATAAACCGGGACAAAATACGAAAGTCCAGTGGCTACAGGAGAAAAATATGCGTATCTTCTACGGCGATTCGGATAACGATATTACCGCGGCTCGTGATTGTGGTATCCGCGGTATTCGCATCCTGCGCGCTGCTAACTCCACCTACAAACCGCTGCCGCAGGCAGGAGCGTTTGGCGAGGAAGTCATTGTCAACTCGGAGTACTAAAAATCAGGAGAGCGACAGGCTCTCCTTTTTTGCATGATTTTTGCACAAACTTGCCCCGCTAGCTTTTACCTTTTCCGGACTTGCTGCACACTATTCAGGAGACGTTTGTTTTTAGTAAGGAGCAGCCTATGTGGTATCAGCGCACCATTACACTGAGCGAGAAGCCGCGCGGGTTTCATCTGATAACAGATGAAATTGTCGATAAATTGTCTGGCTTACCGCCTGTCGAAACGGGTTTGCTGCATCTGTTGTTGCTACACACCTCGGCCTCGCTGACGTTAAACGAAAACTGCGATCCCACCGTGCGCGCTGATATGGAGCGCCATTTCCTGAAAACCGTTCCCGATAATGCTGCGTATGAACATGATTACGAAGGGGCGGATGATATGCCTTCGCATATTAAGTCCTCAGTGTTGGGCGTATCGTTGCTGCTGCCTGTGCGTCAGGGCCGTTTACAGTTAGGAACGTGGCAAGGTATCTGGTTGGGAGAGCACCGTATTCACGGCGGTTCACGTAAAATCATCGCGACACTACAAGGGGAATGATAATGACCATTTCGGAATTACTGCAATACTGCATGGCAAAACCTGGCGCAGAGCAGAGCGTCCACAGCGACTGGAAAGCCACGCAAATTAAAGTGGAAGATGTACTTTTCGCGATGGTGAAAGAAGTTGAAGGGCGCCCGGCAGCCTCTCTTAAAACCAGCCCGGAACTGGCAGAGTTGTTACGCCAGCAGCACAGCGATGTACGACCGAGTCGGCACCTTAATAAAGCGCACTGGAGCACGGTCTATCTGGACGGGTCGTTGCTGTCAACGCCACGATGTTTGACCGTTATTTGCCATTTTCATGCCCGCTAAGATACTTTCGTTACTGATGCTGTCCGCTTTTCACCATTTCATCATCACTGATTGGCGTTGTGTTTTTGGTCAGCACTCCAGCTTTACGTTTCTCTTTTAACCGGTAACTCTCTCCTTTGATATTCAGCGTGGTTGAGTGATGTAGCAACCGATCCAGTATCGCTGTTGCCAGCACGTGATCTCCGAACATTTCTCCCCAGTCTGCGAACCCTTTGTTTGACGTCAGTATGATGCTCGCTTTTTCATATCGACGGTTCAGTAGCCGGAAGAACAGGCTGGCTTCCTCTCTGTTCATCGGCAGATAGCCTATTTCATCCAGGATCAACACCCGGGCATAACTCAGTTGCTGCAGCTGACGCTCCAGACGGTTTTCCTGTTTCGCTTTCATCAGTGTCGCGATCAGTCTGTCCAGTGGCATAAACAGTACCCGATGTCCCGCATCCACCGCTTTCACGCCAAGAGCTATGGCCAGATGAGTTTTTCCGACACCAGGAGGTCCCAGCAGGATCACGTTTTCGCTGCGCTCCACGAACGCCAGACCAGCCAGTTCCCGGACAACCTTACGGTCGATGCCCGGCTGGAAGGTAAAGTCGAACTGCTCCAGCGTTTTGACCCACGGCAGACGAGCCTGCTTCAGCCTGGACTCCATACCGCGCTGATGCCTGCCGTTCCATTCCTGCTGTAGCGCCATGCACAGGAACTCCCGGTAGTTCAGCTCTTTTTTAGCTGCCTGTTCCAGCAGGCTTTCAACGTGATAACTCAGATGCTCCATTTTCAGGCGACTCAGCAGGACTTCCAGCTCATGCATCACAACAGCTCCTCATAGGCACTCAGTGGTCGATGTTCCACCTGACTGACCTGCTGCCAGAGCGGGGCGTGATGCTCCGGCACTGTCTGCCAGCCAGACGATGCCGAACAGAGGCGATGTGAGGCCACCAGTTTCTCATTACTGTAGATCCGCAACTCGTCATCCAGCGATATTCGTATCGATACCGGCTGACCACACAGCGCTTCGGGAACGCTGTAACGATTACCACCAACCTCGATATAGCTGTCCCAGGACACATGGCGGATATCGAAGTAACTGGTATCGAAGTCCGTATCCGGTAACGGCTGCAGATGTTCCTGCTCCAGCGCGAAGCGCTGTTCCGGCGTTTCTTTGAACTGGCGAAGTTCCCGTTTGTCAGCCACATCGGCTATCCATTGCTCCAGTTGTTGATTAACATGAGTGAAGCTGTCGAACCTGCGGTACCGGACGAAGAAGTTCTCCTTGAGGTATTTCACCATTCGCTCAACCTTACCTTTTGTTCTGGCCCTGCGTGGACGGCATGCCCGTGGCAGGAAGTTATAGTGGTCGGCCAGCAACAGGAATCCGGAGTTGAACACGACTTTCCCGTTGTTATTCTTCAGCACCGCAGCCTTCTGGTTATCAACCAGCACCGTTTTCACACAACCACCGAAGTAGCGGAAGGCGCGAACCAGTGATTCGTAGGTATGCTCAGCATCCTGTTTTGGTGCTGCGAAGACATGGAAGCGGCGGGAGAACCCCAGCGTATTAACCGCAAAGTTAACTTTGCACCGTTGCCCGGCAACCTCCACCTCAACTTCGCCCCAGTCGTGCTGGAGCTGGTATCCAGGCTGAGTTTCGAAGCGAACTGTTCTTTTTGACGGACGCATTTTACGTTTGGGCTGGATGTAGTAACGCAGCATGGAACGTCCGCCCGTATAACCCATTGCCTTAATCTCCGCGAAGATAACCTCACTATTCCAGACATTCTCTGCCAGGCGCATGTCGATGTAATCCATAAACGGTTTCAGCTTAACCATTTTGTGGCGGGTCTTTCTGGCTGGCGGTTCAGGGTATTTGAGGTAGCGTCTGACCGTCCGTTCAGAGCAACCAATCTGAGTCGCAATATCGACAATGTACGCGCCCTGCTGGCGCATTTGCTTTATCATGTAAAAGTCCTCTCTGCTCAGCATGTTGATGTCCTTTCTGGTGTGAGAACCTTAAGGAAACAACATGTTGGGTGGAGCGGACAATCCAAATGGTGAATTACCGTCTTATATCACTGGCGCTGACATTTAATCGCTATTACTTCAATATCGTCGCGATATGTAGTTAGTGCATCAGCAATACTGGCGACCTTTGTTACTCTATTACGTGCATCTTCTATCGTTGAATTGACAATACGATTGAGGTTTTTAAATTCAATTTCATCAAAATCGATTAGGATGAGTCACCCAATGCCGAGACGTGCCAATTACTCAACGATGATTGATCCTGTACCTGACACACCTACAATACAGGCAGTGAAGGACTTCAGGTCTTTCCCCATTTGAGCTGAAAAAGCCATTGGATGCGGTTGTAAACTATCGAATTCAGTCATTTTCCATTGAATGAGGTTATCACCAGCACAATGTACAGCGTTAACGGGAATAATATCCAGTCGGCGATTATAAAATCGTGCACGAATTGCTCCGTCAGGAGTCATAATTGCAGAACCATGAAGAGTGTCTAACGACTCATTGGCTTCAAATAATGCAGGTAAAAATTCACGGTCACTGTCGTCATCCATATCTGAAAATACTAATGTGCCTCCTGGATGCGAGTGCACTAATACTATTGATAGATTGTTTGTTTCAGCAGCATCAATCGCATTTTCAATATAGGTCCTTGGCCAACTAATAAAGTCGTTTGTTCTTGTGCGGCACTCAGAATAATCTACCAATAAAATATCTTTGACTAAATAGCGAGATGCCGAACTTTGCGAACATAGAAGTATAGCAGCGGCTTCAAGGCCAACGCCGGGAAAAAGATGTTTATGTAGCATGTTGTGATGATTTTCACTTAGAGCCAGCCTGAAGTAAGAGTCGTGATTTACAGTGTTCATTATTCCACCTCTCGCAGAAGTGATTCTTCTACTACAGCCAAATGAGTCGTCACACTATCCGTCAGTGGATTCCATCTCGTAGTTCCATTCAGATGGCGGCGCCAGCGCTGATAGCTATTGCCGAGAATATTTGCCTGGCATTGAGTCTGACTAATACTTTTCCCATTGGCTAGTGTAAGCGCAGGGTATACGTAGAACATGTCTAACTGAGCATCTGGATAAGTTGTAGGAATTTCGACCGCCAAATCGATTTGCGCGTGGTTGTCCCCCTCAGGAAGGGGGTAGCCATGAATGATAAGCCAGCGGCGGGCAGCTACAACGCGAGTTTCCCATTCAAAGTTCTGCTGACATAGGTAGACAGTATCTTTCTCAAGTAAGGCGAAATCCCGGGGAAAATTTACTGGCAGCTCGCCATTATTGATTTCTGCAGGAATAAGGTGAAGTTTTTCAATACCTGGTTTTCGCAGATCGATAACATCATCCATACCAATAACCTGCTTTGGTTCCCCTTTAACCTTGAGAACTAAAATCCAACCCTTATCGGCTGAGAGATCCCCACAAAACCAGTGCTAATAAACCAGCACCATACTTCGGTAGGTTCTGGCGAGATGATGAAGAACGACGTCTAATGCTGTTCGCTTCAAAATTAGCGGAGAGTGTCGCAGGACATTCTCCGCTAATGTCAGATATGAGATAACACGCCGTGATTTAATGCTGTTGGCCTGGTATCTCAGATGTAATCCTGTGTTTTCAGCATGATATCCTATAAGCCACAGCACGATTGTGCTCAGTGTCGCCAGAAGGCTCAGGACTGACAGCCGCCCGGCAGAACGACTGTAACTGGCCCGCAGGCCGAATCCGAAGCGTTCACTTTTCTCATCACGGGAATTCTGCTCTATTTGCATTCTTCTGCTATATAACTTCATGATTTCTCGCGGCTTAAACTCTTCTGTGCTGGTAAATATCAGCCAGGGCTCTTTCGCTGAGGCCTGTTTTTCCTTTTCTGTCGTTGGGCTGGATAATCGCCCTCTGGAACGCTGGTTTTTACGTCCTCTGGTTTCCCTTTTATGAAGATAAAAATGGCCTGAACACCGGGCATATTCCGCCCGGACAAGCCATCCTGCTCCCGGATATTCCGGGCTTGCTTTACCCCGAACATCCGTTATTTTCAGCCATCTTTCATCATCATGCAGCAGACAGAATTGAACCGTTCCCCTTATGCGGCCAATAAAGTCCCACCCCAGTGATTTTATGTGCCGAAACCATGCACTCTGAAACCCCGCATCTGTAATAAGTATGACTTTTGCTTTGGGATTTACGCACCGGTGAAGTTCATCGAGAAATTCTTTTTGTATCAGCGAATTATTTTGCTTTGCTGAAGGTACAAGCCGACTAAGCAGAGGGATTGAACGCCCATCACAGATAAGACTGGCACGAAGGATGTGATATTCCTGGACGGGTAACCGCTCCAGTCGACAGCGATAACACACCAGGAAAACTGGCGAGTAAGGAGTGATGTAATATTACGGAATATCAACGGGATATCCTCATGCAAAGAGGTATTACCTGACAGGCGGTCAACGCGTTTTATCCTGTTTTTGACTTGTGCTGAACCAGGAAGGTAGCGACCGATGCTTGTCAGAGTAAGTGATGCACCACGGGTCAAAGCCACGGTAGCATCAAGAAGAGCATTCTGACGATATTGATGAAACGGGCTCAGAGCGCCACGGAAAAATTTCTGGCATAATGTTCGGGCAGGCATAGAGGTGATCTCATTGAATTTGTTAGCGCAATCAGTAGATCACAAAACTCTATGCCTGTCTTTTTTTCTGGGGATTCCTCAGCCTTTCGGGGCCAGCGTAGCAAAAGCGCATTCAATACTCCCCGCCCCCAAAGCTCGCTACATTATGCAATCCAGTAAAAGCATAAACCTAACGGATACGCACAGTAAAAAAACCTAATAGCGCGCTACACGATTGTTCACGAAGCCAGCCATTCAACACAATCCTTCCCATCCCCGCAAACTCCCGGATATCTCTACGCCCTCTGCCCATCGCAATATATCTTTACCGCTTTGTATGCCCTTTCCCAATCGAGATCGTTAATATTTACAACTCAGAGAAAACTTATCTCAACTTAACACCAGATCCCGTACCTCATGCTAACCGTTCCCATGAAATTAAAGAGATCACCTCTAAAAATCAAGTGTGATTATTACTTAATTCAAATTTTAAAGAGATGACTTTATAATAATATGAGCCAATTCTTGTAAATTTTCATCTTTTTTTTATACGCGACATAATTTTTTAACGATATTATAATATATAACAATAGAATATAAAATACCATTTTCAATAGAAAATGAAAAGATCAAAGCCTGAAACTTTAAGATAGCCAACACACATAATTATATTCATCAGTTCTCTTTTATATTTGTTAGCATAAATTTTAATTTACACACATTTAATAAAAGGTAGTTATCATGCTAAAAGAGTTTAATTCCTCACCTATCCCGGTGGGGAACATTGAATATTTACAATCAGCACAAAATTGGCAGCGGAAGTCCTTATCTCTTCAGGGGTTAAATTTACTGCAGTCCGTGCTCATCAAGCTCACCACAGGTAAAATTTCAATTACGTCATCGTCCGGAGAGTATATTACAACAACAGGACCAATGTTAATATTTTTGGCTAAAGAGCAAACTATTCATATCACCCTGGAAGAGACCAATGAAAAGTTAAATTATAATTTAATTGAATTAGATTCAGCATCAATCAAAAATGCTTATAACTTTTTTCTGTATGAACATGCAGAGTTTTCGGCCCCCCCGACAAAACCGACAACAAAGCATTTATTAGCGCCAATAGAAACAGGAGTGGCAAGAGTATTCAACCTCTTACACTCTTCAAATAAAAACCAGAAGTTGCCACAAGATAAAAGAGAATATTTAATAAGATTTCTACTTTCAGAGTTCATCTATGAACCTGAAGCATTTTATCTCTTTAGAGAACTATCGCAAAATTCAGTAGCCGAAAATATTTATAATATTATTATAAGTGACATAAGTCGAAAATGGACACTCAAGGATATTTCTGATTCACTTTATATGAGTTGCTCCACATTAAAAAGGAAACTAAAACAAGAGAACACCTCATTCAGCGAGGTTTACCTTAATGCGCGAATGAATAAAGCGGCAAAGCTTCTACGCAATAGTGAGTATAATGTTACTCGTGTGGCGTATATGTGTGGCTATGATAGTGCTTCTTATTTTACATGTGTTTTTAAAAAACATTTTAAAACAACGCCATCAGAATTCCTATCTTTTTTGTCTTCCTCTCAATATCAATTTGTCAACTGAGATATATAGCAATGCAGTATAAGAATAAGTTAAAGCATATTAACATAAAAAATGGCATCCTCTTACTCGCTGAAAAGTTTAATTTAACGTTGAGCGAAAAAAAGGTTATTTATTATATCGCAGCAGGGTTATCGGTAAAAAGCTGTTCAAACTTATTAGATCGAAACATCAAGACCATTTCAACCCAAAAAAGATCAGCTTATAGAAAAATGGCTATCACTACTGATGTGGAACTAATTCATTTAATGTTAACTGAGTTTTCTATTTCATTAGAGATAACTTGATTTGATCATAAAATTCAGAAATACCATGATTAAAATAGACTAACAGTAAAGTACTGGTCACATAGTAACGTTCTATTGGAGGTGCAGTCATGTCAGTAATCTTACAGTTTCAGATATTATGATTTCACTACAATAGTTATTTATAATATAGGTTTTTTCGTGACGTCAATAGATTCATTGAGCCAGAAAATGATCAAATTGTTTTATAAGCGGTAATATTCATATCACCGCTTTACATATTGTATATAATCTGGCTTAAATCGCCACTACCAAAAACACTACCGTTTTAATCCCATACATACTAACCTAAACCTTTTCATCCATTCAGTTTCATTTTCGGAATACTTATCGTTGTATTACAACTTACAGTTCTTAAATGTTCATGTGAGAGTTCAATCTTTCGAGTAAATAACCTTTGTAGTGATATATCATGGGTCGCAAAAATGACAATACTATCTGAGTAAAGATGTTTTATTCTTTCCAGAAAATCTAAAGCGTCAGCGGTTGAAAGATAAGATGTCGATTCATCCAAGAACACCATCTCCGGTTTTTTAAATAATGCGAGACATAATAAAATTTTCTGTTTTTCCCCATTGGAAAGGTTTAGCTCATCAACAAATTTTTCGTCTACGTTTTCTTTCGAAAGAATAAGATTTCTACAGCATAAAGTTAATATCTCTATGATATCACTATCATCCACAACACCATATATCATGAAATTTTCACGAAGCGAGCCCTTTATAAAAGAGCTGTTTGTAGAGTGATAAGCGATACAGCTCTGTATATACTCTTCAGAAATGTGTGTTATATCAACATTATTTAGCTTAACTGACCCTGTATAGCAATTAATAGAGTTTGACAGTGCTTTAATTAAAGATGATTTACCCGCTCCTGATGCACCAACAATGCCAATAAAATCTCCAGGAACAGCCGTAAATGAGAGCGGTTCGATCAGTTTTCGTTCGGCAAACGAAATAGATAATTTTTCAACTGATAGTTGTTGAATCCGTGATATATATATACCGCTATGCGATACAAATGTATCTTTATCTTTTAATAGCTCGCTTAAACTATTCATGATGTGAAACGAATGTAATCGTGATAAATATAACTTATTAACGCCCCCAACTAAAGCCCCTGAGAGCCGAGAGTTGATAATCATAATGGCAATAATAGAGGCTGTCGTCAAACTACCATTGACGACAGCAAAATAGGATGAAATAAACATCACAATCATAGAAACAAAAGAGTTAGCCTTTATCATTTCAGCCCAATGATGATTTTCAATATTCATTTCCATTTTGGTATATTCGTCACGATTAGTTTTATCCATCAATAGCTTTTCAAAAAAGGTGCTGCGTAGAAACTTCAACTCTTTTCTTTTTTCTTCTAATGATATTAATGTAGACATTTTTTCATAACTGACGCTATTTGTTTGCAACGTTTTTTTATATGCAGAAAAACGGATATGAACACAAAGAAAAGCTAACGCTATATAATAGATAAACAAGGGGAAAGCATACCCCCCCATCATTACAAAAAGACATATAATAAACAAAAATGTTAATGAGAAATCTACTGAGATTAAAGGATAAGATTCCCAAAATGATGCTACAGAAGATTCAATAGTACGTATCTTTACTGCCGCATTTCTGCAGTTTGAAATTTTTAAAGCATATAAAAAAAAAGCATTGCATTTTATATTGTTACTTTTAATCTGAGAAGACGCTTTGTCATAAATAATGCTTTTTAAAATAAGCTCAAAGATAACAAAAATTATAAATATTCCGGTAACAAAGAAAACAGAATGATAAGAATCACTGTAAATCAAACGAGTATTAAACAAGTTTGAATAAAGTGGCGTCATCAAGGCAAAGAAAATCAAACCAAGAGCAAAATAACTCGCCCCAGGTGTCATCTTTTTGATAGCATCGAAAACATCCACATCATTTATATTTTTTAATTCTTTTGACAAGTAAAATATTCGTTTACTAAGTAAGTCGTCCTGTGTGACGATATCTGTAGATGTTAAATTAATTAGCTTATTTTTTTCTTTTTGTATAATTAAAAAATAAGATTCAGTCCACTCTACTATAAATGTTTTTGGTAGATGAGTATAATCGTAAGAATTATCAGTGGTTATTTTATAGTCAAAGAAGTGATTATTTACATAATCATTAAAGTTCTGTAATACATCACACATATCTTTGCTTTTATTTTTAAAAACAAAATCAATGTCTTCAACAAGACAATATTTCCTAATAATTTCAAAAAAGTTACTATTCATTTTTTCACTTCTTCTACAATGCAATTATTTTTTTTAGTTTCATAGATCGGTTGTTCTACAATAATTTCTTTATCTCCTAAGGCTGATTTGGCAACGATATAATTATAAGTAGTGTATTTTTTGGCCACCTCGAGACTTAAATTATTACCATATGTACAATATAGTCTGACTGCAGCATCAGATGAACGTAACGGCAAGAGATCCTTGACTGACAAAGAAAATCCTTTACCCATGACAACGTCAGTCTGATCTTTATTATCAGCTTCATAGGTTAGATTTGCCGAATCAAGCTTATTGTCTTTCGTTATAGCTACAGATAGCAAATTAGCTAATAATACAGACAGTAATAATATCATTACTGCCACAGCGGAAGATAATGCAGAAACAAATCCAAGCATAGTTTACGTTACCATACATTAAATACAATATTATCGCCGACTAACGCTGTAATGTAATTTAACAGAGTCACTTTCTTACTTAGCGCATATACATTAACCTGGACACCCTCTAACTCAGGAGGGACTATAATTTTATCATCTGGCTTTATTTCAACTTTGTAATAACGTTCAGCACCATTTTTTTCATCATCTGAGAACGAATCAGCACTTATCCTCGTAATTTCACCTGAGAGTGTTTTTTTATAGCCAGGTGAATTCACAGTAATTTTTGCCGTTGTGCCCATAAAGATAAAAGGCCTGTATTTTGCTAAAATACGAGCATCAATGACTTTACTTTCATTACTTTTCTTTATTGTCATTACTGGCTGTGAGTTTTCGACATAAGAACCCTTCTCAAAGCTACGTTCAATACTTAATATTATGCCATTCGTCGGTGATAAAACACTATTAGCCTTAATTTTATTTCTTAGTAGTTCCAATTGCCCCCGATTTTCAAGACGTTCTCTACGTAACTGTTCCAGTTGTTCAGCATTGTTATTGAGTTGCTCAAGGACGCTACTACGAAACCTATTGTTTGCCAGCTTAATGTCATTTTGTAATGAGAGTAAACTGATCTCCCCTGTAGTTATTTGAGATATAATTTGACTTATTTCAGTTTTATTATTTATTATCTCTATTTCTGGCGCGCGGGCCGATTTAAGTAAATTTCCTTTTCTTTTCAAAAGAAGCAATCGATCGTGAAGATCGTTTTTTTCTTCAATCATCTTCTCCTCTCTGAGCTTTAAATTCTTTTCTTCATTTCTTAAAGAAAAATACTCATTCAAAAGCTTATAAGCACTAAGTTCCTGACTGAAGAAATCTTTATTTTCCGTACTAAACTCACTTTCCTCGGATATTTCTCCAGCCAGGAGTATTTTAAGCAATCGCTGATCCTCTTCCAGGCTAACGATCCGTCTGTCTGCAAATAATACTAACTCATTAAGTGTTTTTTCCTGGTGAAAGACATCAAGGTTCGTATACGAAAAAAGTATATCTCCGATATTAACGTTTGAGCCAGTTCTTAAATCAAATTTATTAATAAAGCCTGAATCAGGACTGACTATTACTAGTTTATCTGAAGCACCGGTTATCACGCCAGTACCAGGAGAGACAATATCAATTTTCGCCACACAAATATAAACAATCAAAGCAGCAACGGTCATAAAGACCGCTAACATCTTTCGCGATAGTAGGTTATTGTTCATATCACAAACTTAACAGTTCGCCAGATACCTGTAGCAAAGATATCTTGTTGATAGCATCACTAATTTTCATTTCAACCATTTTCCGCTCTAATGCAAAATAGTCGTATTGCGTGTTTAACATTTCATAATAAGATGATTGTGAGATATTATATTCTCTTTTCTGATTAGCTAAAATCACTTCTGTAGTTCTGCTTTGCTCTTCTAATCCTTTAAGTTCCTTTTGATTAGAATTTATCGTCAGTTGTAATGATTTCATTTTTGCCAACAATTCTTTATATTTAAAATCCATCCTTGTCTTTAATACCTGATATGATTTTATACCGGTTTGACTAGCAATCTTTTTATCATAATCAAATAGGTTTACCGAAACCTGAATGCCCCCCCATGAATCTTTATCAATCCTTTGACTATTATTATATCTCTCCTCTGCGACCAGACTAACCTGAACTAATGAATCTTGCTGCCAGGCGTTAAATTTTGCAGCATTAGCCTGTTCGTTCAATAATTTATAATCAATATTATTATAAATTTCTTTCTCATTAATATTATAGCCGTTAATTTTATTAATTATACTATCGGGTAAGTTAACACCCCGCTCAGGAAAAGCAATGCCGGTAGCTAATTCTATATTAGACTTAAGTAGTTCAATCTCTTTATTAATACTCTCTGACTCAGTCTTTATTTTCTGGATCAAAAGGCGAGCCTGCTCAACATCGCTTGCTTTAGCGATACCAGATAGATATCGCCCCTCAATTTGACGGTATAAATCAATGGCTGTCTGTTCTAATTTAGTCGCCTTTACCTCAAGATTATTATAATATTTTATACCAATTAAATTCTCTACCAGTGACTTATACAAGCTTTCTTTTTCCTTCAGAAGCGACAGTTCAGCACTATGAATTCGACTATTCTTCTCTTTAAAACGGTCAACAATAGTTGTACTAAAAATCAAAGAGCTAGCAGTTATTTTTGAATCAGTTATGTCACCGCGAGAGGCATCTGATTTATACTTGCTTTCTGCGGAAACTTTAGGCATAAAATAGAGGTCAGTTTGTTTCGCACGTAACAATTCTGATTCAAGCTCCAGGGCCTTAGCCTTGATCATATCTGATTCTTTATACATCTCATTAATAAAATCTGCATAGTGTAAAGTGTCCTGACCAGCCAAAGCTAATGGGCTAAAAAACAGGCACCCCATGATGATAAAATTAGTTTTCATTAGTCAGCACCTCTACAATCTGCTTCATTTTTTTCTTAAACTTATACTGTTCATGGAAATAACTTTCCTGCCTGTCAATAATGACTTTAAGCTGTTCAGTCTTCTTATTTTCCATTTCCTCGTTAAACTCAGAGTTTTTCTTCATTAATGCCAGCAATGCGTTAACACCAACATTTAAATCCATTAAATGCTCATTACCAGCAATAATTTTTTCACTCGCTACCATATTGCTTTGATTAACATCCATTAGCGATGCATTAATACTAACAAGCGCATTATCACTTACCTCAGCAAATGCTTTTGTTACTTTTTCAATATTTTTCACAGTGGTATTTATTTGCAATAAATTCTCAGCCATAGTATTGCTGTTTACCACTAATAACTCTGAAAGGTTTGTATTCTCTGGAATATAAACTAGTTTATTTGCGATATTAGTATTAATTTCTTCCAGTAGCGTTATTCTGTTGAGTAAAGCGTGGAGCTCATTTTCTGAAGGTACTTTCTCTGGGTTTTTTCCAGTATTATTCTCCGTCTCGTAATAAAATTCCCAAAAATTTAGGCTTACCAAAAGTAATACTGATACCGTAACACCTAATATAGATGTCAGGAACGCAAATGACATTGCTGTCAGTGCCGATGAAATGGATGAAATCATTGCCCCCATTTTTGCTGCAAGATCGCCTTCTCCCCCCAGAGAACCGGAAATGGCCGAAACCATGTCGGTTAATCCCATAAAGGTACCAATCAGGCCTAAGGAGACGGCCACTGAAGCCGCGAGTTTAGTTTGCGTTGCCAGTAAAGCGTAGTATTTCCTTGCCTTTAATCGGAATACCCAATGCGTTAAAAAAAGGAGCAGCGGTAATATAAATAATACTCCACATGCATACGTAATTTGCGGTGCCAGAAAAGCGGCCTGATTGACCATATTTTTAATGGCAGGAAATAATAAGTAGCATACCGCTGTTAATATATAAAAAACCAGACCCAGAAAATACATTTATTTAATTACTCCAGTAAATACAAGATAGACTTTTTTCACATGCAGACGAATCCCCTTCTTTGAACTCCACTTCTATATCAGAAGGTAATTTTAAGTCTGTATAAATCTTCAATAAATTAAACGTGTTTTTTGCTTTATGGTTTTCTACAGATTTAGATACTGCGCCATAGAGCGTGATTTTCTTTTTCCCGGAGTCAACTAAGTGCTTGCGGGTTTGATAAAGATCAGACGATGAAAGTGAAACAGCGCCACTATAGTAAATGGTATTTTTACTAAGATTAGTAAATGAGTCTCTGAACTTTAATGCTCCACCATCAGATGTCACAATTGAATCAGTGCTTGAGAGTATGAATACTGTAGAAACAAGTATCAGAATACAAAGCGCTCCGCTTAGCCCATCAACCATTGGCGCCAGTTCTTCATCACTATTATTTTCTTCTGCACTCATAGCTTTTTCTTGATATTGTTGGACATGATTTAATTATACTTAATAAGTACTATTCAGACATATAAGCATAGGCCTGACATATTATAACTTTAGACCATTGGCATATTGCTTGATTTATTTCGAACTGGCAGAAATGTAAAATTAAACTTCGCTAAAAACAAGTTAGCACACTATTAAAATTATTATTTTTTCAGCTACCCGTTCAACTATCATTAGGAAATAGGCAGTATGACAATGAAAGAAAACACCTCCTCAACAGATAATACCAACCTTAAGCCAGAAACTATTTCTGATATAAAATCATACAAAGTAAGTGGTTTTGACTTGATAGTTACGACCTCTAATGGTAATACCACAACTTTAAAAGATGGCTTAACCAACCTGGTTTTGGGGAATGTTGAGTTACGTGATACCACGGGAAAAACAATTAATCAGGATCATATTATCTCTTCTATAAAAACTTATCAGCTTGGGTTAGATACAGTCTACCTGGCTGACAAGTTAGTAAGCGATGAATCCACACCAGAAACTACAAAGGATGAGTCAGAACAACAGGTAAAAGATACTTTTGCTGATATAAATAAAGCTCTGGAAGAATCTTTACAGCAAAAAATTAAAGAGTATGAGGAACTCCTCAAACAGCAGACTACAGATTTAAAAGAAAATATACAGCTCGAAAAAAACGAACAATTATCACAAAAGAAAGAAATTATTGACAAAAAAGCAAAGCAAGAACTTTCTAAAAATTTAAAACCTGCCGAAGAAGAGGTCGTGAATAACGCTCCCACACCACCCGCTACACCGCCAGTCCCACCGGCGTCATCAAGTTCTTCATCAAGCGAGCAGGCAGAAAAGGCCCTGGAGCCATTACCTACGCCAGAGGTTCCTCTTTTTATTACCGGTCAACTGGATGCGAAGGCCGATTCCGGCAAAACAGGAGACGGTATTACCAATATTACTACACCAACCTTTACCGGCAATGCTACGCCAGGCGCGACGGCAAGCCTTATAATAGACAAGACGCACTACCCGTTAACCGTTGATAAAGATGGTAAATGGACCTTACAACTCTCTTCTCCTCTACCAGATGGTCAGTATGAGATAAACTTTACTATCACCGATAGCGGCGGCAAAACGGTGAAATCTACTACCACCGTCGTAATCGATAGTGAAGTTTCCGGGCTCACTGCCTCACTTGCCCCTGCGTCAGACTCCGGCATTGTCGGTGATTCGATAACCAATAATCCCAAACCTGTGCTTCAGGGCACTTCCGAACCGGGTTCCATCATTAATGTTATTATTGGCGGCATGACGTTAACCACCGTTACCAATGCAGACGGTCAGTGGTATTTATCTCCAGGTACGAATTTGCCAGATGGGGTATATCATTATCAGGTTACTGCTACCGATGAGGCAGGAAATACCGCAACGGTGAATAACACCGTAACTATCGATACGACCGCGCCTGATGCTACATTTGCGCTATCCGCCGCCACGGATTCCGGACAGCAGGGCGATTTTCTGACGAATATTCCCCAGCCAGTATTGACAGGAAAAACGGAACCCGGTGCCCATGTTATTTTGACCCTCGATGGCAACGTTTATGAAGTCATTGCCGATCGACAAGGGCAGTGGAAACTTGAAATCACTCCGGCGCTCAACGACGGTAGCTATGAATTTACCGTTGAAACGACCGATATTGCCGGGAATAGCGCTACGCAAACCGGTAAAGTGACAATTGATACCCAGCCTCCGACAATAACGGCAACATTATCGACAGAATCAGATACAGGTAGCAGCAACACTGACGGCGTTACCAATAACCCACATCCCCTATTAACCGGAAATACCAAGCCTTTAGCGATCATTACCGTTACGCTGGCCGGTAAATCGTTCTCTGTCCAGGCTGATGAAAATGGGCTATGGACCTGGAAAGTGCCAGAAGACCTGGTATTAGATGATGGCGAGCATGTTTATACGCTTTCGGTAACGGATGCCGCAGGTAATAGTGCTTCCTCGCCATTAGAAGGTAAATTTACGCTTGATACCACCCCTCCGTCTGCCCCCACGGTGTACCTTGACGCCGATAGCGATTCCGGCGATTCCGGCGACAACATCACCAATATTACTACCCCAACTCTGAGCGGAAAATCAGAGCCTCATACGGAAGTGTTCGTCACTATTGATGACCATATTTATTCTCTTCAGGCTGATGAAAATGGCGACTGGCAGCTCACTTTGGATACGCCGCTGGCAGATGGCCGCTATGACGTTACCGTGGCCGCAAAAGATAATGCGGGAAATATGAGCGAAACCACGGGGAATATGACGCTGGTTATTGATACCAGTATCCCGGAAATCACCGTAAGCCTGCGTGAAAGCGATGATAGCGGCGTGAGTAACAGTGACGGTATCACACACATTAATCAGCCAACCTTCCACGGTACAGCAACGCCAAATACCTCCGTGGTGTTGACCATCAATAATGTGGAATACCGTGTCGCTGCCGATACAGACGGTAACTGGTCTTTAACGCTCCCGGATGTGCTTGCGGATGAGACATATGAATATACGGTAAAAGTTGAAAATGCGGTGGGCACCAGCGCGACGGCATCAGGCAGCATTACCGTGGACACAACCCCTCCTTCATCTGAAGCAAGTTTAGACGAAGCATCGGATAGCGGACGGAATACTCAGGACAATATCACGAATGTTATCCGCCCCATTCTTACCGGTACGACGGAGCCCGAAGCTGACATAGAAATTATGTTTAACGGCGTGAGCCATACATTGAAAGCTGGGGCTGATGGTACCTGGCACTATGCAATACCGGACGACCTTCCTGATGCAACATACACTTATACGGTCACCACTACTGATAAAGCGGGCAACACCTCAAGCAGCGAACATCTGTTTTCTGTTGATACCGTTTCCCAACTCAGCGGCGGGCTTGATCTTTCCAGCGTAATGGAAGGTACGGCGGGGAATAATACTACCCAGCTTGTCCGCCCGATGCTCAGCGGCATGGCGGAACCTGGCAGCCTTGTCACCGTCGCCATCAAAGGCATGATCTATACGGCTTCCGTAGATGACACCGGAAGGTGGAAACTGACCTTGCCCAAAGATGCGGAGCCCGGCCTGAATGAATATACCGTAACCTCAGAAGATCTCGCCGGAAACACGGCAACAATTACAGGTAATTTTAATTATGTCCCATCAGGCGTAGTACCGCCTAAAGTTACAGCGCAGCTGGATGCTGATAGCGACAGCGGCATCAAGGGCGATAATATTACAAATGACAATACGCCGAAAATTGTCGGACAGGCCACGCCGGATACGGTGATCGTCCTGACCATCGCCGGGCAAAGTTATACCACAACGGCGGCGGCTGACGGCTCCTGGTCCATTGATGTAACCCACGCACTGAACGAAGGGTTTAGCGAATATACGGTGACTGCAACGGATACCGGTACCGGGTTATCCGCCATCACCACGAATAATATTTTTATTGATACCCTTAACCCCCTATCGACAGTGGGATTAACGAGCGATTCAGATACCGGCATCAAAGGGGATATGATCACTAAAACGACCCGGCCCGTTTTTACCGGCAAAACCGAACCAGGCGCTACGATCACCCTGCATATAGATGGTCAGATACGACACACCACGGCAGACCATAAAGGGGACTGGACACTGCAAGGTCCAACCTGGGGTTTGCCGCCTAATTATAAGGCCGGTTATACAATTATCGTCACGGATAAAGCCGGAAATAAAACCACCACTAAAGGGAGTGTTACTACTGATAATACAGCGCCATCGTTAACGAGCTCTGAATTACACAGCAGCAGCGATACGGGCGACAAAGACAGATACTGGACTAATGACCTTACCCCCACTCTCACAGGTAGAGCCGAAGCAGGCTCAAAAGTGACCATTCGCATTAATGATAAAACCTATAACGTCACAGATATCGCCAGCAATGGAACATGGAAATTCACCCTTCCTGCGGGCCTGGTTCAGGATAATGGCAATTATCACACCATTCGTTTTTCTGTCACAGCGACCGATGCGGCCGGTAATACCACCACTACGTCTGACGCCATCTATATTTGTAAGCGTAAACTGACCATCACTAGCGGGCTCTCTGACGAGACGGATAGCGATACCAAAGGCGATAACCTGACATCAGTAACCAAACCAACGCTGGAAGGCACCATCGCCGGAGGCCAGCCTAGCGACAACTTGCGCGGCACCATTACCATCGGCGGTAAAACCTATCCGTTAACGATTACCGCCGGGGGAACAAAGTGGTCGTTTACGGTGCCTGGCAGCGCGCCGCTGAGTTCAGGAACACATGATTATACGCTGACTTTCAAGGATAAATTTGGTACAGAAACCACCCACTCCGCCTCGGTGACAATCAGTACTCTGATCGGATTTCTTTCCCCCGAAGATGATACTGGCGTAGTCGGCGATAACCAGACACAAAATGCCTCACCATCATTAAGCGGCAAAGCGAGTATCGGTTCCACATTACGTATTGAGTTTAATGCGCAGGAATATACTATTCCGGTTAATGCCGATGGCACCTGGACGTTTACATTACCGGGAGGGCCATTCGTTGAAGGGGAATATCACTACAAACTGACAGAGATTGTCGGACATTCGGTCACCTCATTTAACGGTTCCTTCACCATAGACCATACGCCGCCGGAAATTACCGGGGGACTTCGTCCTGGCGATGCGACACCGAATGATCCTTCAGCCTCCCGGTGGGCTACGCCGACGTTTAATGGAAAAGCAGAACCTAATCGGGAAGTTATTGTAGAGATCAACGGAAAACGTTACTCAACCACGTCAGACGGTAATGGTAACTGGCAAATCTGGTTACAGGATGCAAATCTTCTTCCCAATACACGTTATGATTACACCATAACGTCTACCGATGCTGCGGGGAATAGCGGCGTATTTCATGGCACAATTAGCAATGTCGTCGCCGCGCCTAATGCACAATTTGGCGGTCATGAAGATTATCTCATTGGCACTGCTGGCTCAACTAACAGTATTTTCTATACGGACACCTCGCCGGTTATCGTCGGACGCGGTAATCCAGGCGATACGATTACCATCAGAAAAAACTCAGGCGGGTCAGGCCCTTTAACCACCGTCGTTGACGCGGATGGCAACTGGAAAATCCAGTTGCCTGCGTCAGAATTCCCGGCAGATACGCCCCAGGGCGGATACTTCACCTGGAGTCTTACCGTAACCAATAGTTATGGTTTGGAAACCACTTACACCGTTAGAATCACCCGCGACTCCGTTCCTCCGACGTTGACCGGCGGGCTGGACAACGCCAGCGATACCGGCATCGAGGGCGATAACATTACTCACAACTCCACGCCTACGTTTAGCGGAAGCACGGAAGCCGGTCTGAAAGTCACGATTACGCTTAATGGGCAAAACTACACCGTAACCGCCAATAACGCCGGTAAATGGAGCTTTACCGTGCCGGAAACGTTGCGGGACGGTAATTATGACTACAGCATATCGACTGTCGATAAGGCGGGTAATCTTTCCCCTACGATTACCGGAACGCTTACCGTCGATAACTCCAGCGTAGCGCTAACAGGCGGACTGGATACTACTGCCGATCCGAATATCGCCAATGGCTGGAGTAATCATAACGATCAAACGTTAAAAGGCACGACCACACCAGGCGCAACGGTGATAGTGACAATCAACGGCATGACTTATACCCCCATCGTTACCGCTGATGGCAACTGGACTCTGGCGCTCCCCGGCTTATCAAACAATAGTTACAGCTACACCGTGACAGCGACTAACACCGCAGGAAAATCATCGACCATTAGTGGGCAGTTCGTCATTGATAACACGCCGCCAACCACAACGGTAGGACTCAGCGCTGCTACGGACAGTGGGGTATTAGGCGATTTTATCACTAACAATGAAACGCCGGTTTTTACAGGCAAAACAAAACCTGGCGCCACGATAACGCTCACGATTGGCGGGCAAACGCATACGGTGGTAGCGGACAACCAGGGGAACTGGGAAGTCACTGTCAACACGCCATTAAATACTGGTACGCATAACTATACTGTTTCCATTACTGACCTTGCGCAAAACGTCAGCACGCCTCTCAACGGCGAGTTGAATATTCAGAGTGGAAATATGGCGGGCTTAGTGACTGGCGGCCTGGATATTGATAGCAATACTGGCGATACCGGAGATACCATCACCAGTAATACAAAACCTAACTTTTCTGGTACGGCGCCCACTGGCGTCACGGTTATCGTCACGATTGGCGGTAAAACCTATAAAACCGTTGCCGATCAGCATGGTAACTGGAAACTCGCCATTACCAGTCCATTACGCGATGGCGATCATGATTACTCTATCTCGCTCGAAGATGTGGCAGGTAATCAATCCCCTCCGATAATGGGGAAGATCACAATCGACAGTGTATCTCACCTCCAGATAAATGGACTGAGTGACGATACGGACTCCGGCGCCAAAGCGGACAATGTCACTAACAATACCACGCCCACACTCATGGGAACCGCTGAGGCCAATGCCACGATTACGCTCACGATTGACGGTAATCGGTATACCACCACAGCTAACGTAGACGGAACATGGACGATACCGTTGACTCATGCCTTAACGGATGGGGATTATCATTACACGGTCACTGCCACTGATAGCGCAGGCAATACGACATCCTCTACGGCGACCATCACGATTGACACCACTGCTCCCGATTATTTAACCGGCGGGCTGGATATCGCCAGCGAAACCGGGGCGCTCGGCAGCCATCTCACGAATCAGACTACGCCAACTTTTAGCGGAGCCACAGAAAGCGGCGCGACCGTCACGTTAATGATTAACGGTAAAACGTATACCGCTATTGCAGGCGATAATGGTAAATGGAACATAACCCTGCCGGAGGCCGGTAAATTAGCAGATGGTAGCTACCCATACACGATTACAGTGACGGATGCCAGCGGTAACGTAAGCGGCGTACAAGTGAACGGTAATGTTACCGTTCAAAATACGCCGCCCTCAGCAAATGCTGGATTACACGCCGGAAGCGATAGCGGGGTTACGGGCGATCAGATAACCAACAACACCCAGCCCACGCTGTCGGGCAAAACCGCGCCCGGCGCGTCTATTGTCGTTATTTTTGCAGGCACTACTTATCCTGTGGCAGTCGATGCGTCTGGAAACTGGGCATTCCGTCTCCCTGGTACACTAACGGATGGCGGCTACTCTTATCAGGTTTTGGCAACGGATAATGCCGGAAACGAAACACGCTATGACGGCGATTTTACTGTTGATACTTCCCCTCCGGACGCTCCTGTAGCCGCTCTGGCGGAAAGTGCGGACAGTGGCGTCACAGGCGATGGTATTACGCATATAAAGAATCCGACCTTTACAGGAACAGCGGAAGCGAACGCTACCGTGATCTTGACGATCAACGGGAAAGACTATACGGCCAAAGCCGGGAGCGACGGTGCCTGGACAATAACATTACCTGTGGGTCATTCGCTGCCAGACGGAACGTATCAGTACACTGTTTTAGCTCAGGATACCGCCGGGAACATATCAGCGCCCACCGCCGGCTCGGTGGCGATTAATACCACTGCGCCAACTATCCCTGGCGGAGGTCTCGACGCCACTACCGGCACAGATAATATCACCAACGTAACGACACCGACATTTAGTGGTAAGGCTGACCCCAACAGCATCGTTATTCTACGTATCAATGGTAAAGCGTATGAGATCCAGGTAGGGAATGATGGCGCCTGGAAATTCACGTTGCCGGCAGACGATATCCTCACCGATGGGACTTACGCCTATACCTTACAGAGCAAAAACGCTATCGGAAATACATCCGCAGAACAATCAGGTTCGGTCATTATTGATACTATGCCGCCAACAGCTCCCACTGCCGGGCTTGCGCCCGGTTATGACACGGGAGTGGCGGGCGATAATATCACGCGCATTACAACCCCCAAATTCACTGGAAAAGCGGAACCAGGAACGACTATCACGCTTTCTATTAACGGCAAAATATATGAATGCCCTACGGCGACCGACGGTACATGGGCCTTTACTTTACCTTCGGCCGATGCGCTGGCAACCGGTAACTATGCCTATACAGTGTTAGCCACAGACGCCGCCGGAAATGTTTCCGCAACCACTAACGGTAATATCACAATCGATCTCGCCCTTCCTGCCATTCCAAATGGTGGGCTTGCTACCGAGTCTGATACGGGTACGCCCGGTGATAATATTACCAGTACGGATCTCCCCACCTTCAGTGGTACGGCAGAACCTAATATCACCGTTATTTTGACCCTCAACGGTAAACGTTACGACGTACCGGTCAATAATGATGGCACGTGGCGTTTTACCTTACCTGCCGGAGATGAACTGAATGACGGCTCTTATAACTTCACGCTACAAGGCCAGAACACGGCAGGTACGACATCTGATGCCTTTACGGGATCAATAACTATCGATACAACGCCGCCCGATGCGGCTGTCGGGGAACTGACTGCCGATACGGATACGGGTATCACTGGCGATAATATCACCAGTGTGAGCACCCCGACCTTTACCGGTACGACAGATCCAGGCGCAACCATTATTTTCACTATCAATAGCAAAACGTATGAGTTCCAGGCCGATAGCAGCGGTGTATGGCGCTTCACGTTGCCGACGGAAAATGCGCTGCCTGACGATACGTACATTTATACGGTACAGGCCAAAGACGCCGCCGGAAATGCGTCTACGCCGACCAACGGTTCGCTCACCGTTGATTCTACCTCACCCGCGCCTACCGCTGGCACGCTTACCGAAGATTCAGATACCGGCAACAAAGGAGATAATGTCACCCGTGATAAAACGCCGACATTCACTGGCACAACGGAACCCGGAGCGACCGTTATTCTGACGCTCAATAAGAAAACACATACCTTCCAGGCGGGGAATGACGGTAGATGGCACTTTACCTTACCGGCTGCTAATGCGTTAGATGATGGTATTTATCAATATACCGTACAGGCTAAAGACATAGCAGGAAACACCTCTTCGTTGTCTGCCGGTTGGCTAACAATCGACACTACGCCGCCAGTGCTTTCTCTGGAAGATAACAGTGATACCGGGACGGCAGGTGATAATATCACCAGCATCAATACGCCAACCTTTACCGGTACTTCAGAAGCCAATGCGACGATCACACTGAACATCGACAGTAAGGTGTTCACCACAACCGCTGACAGCGCCGGGAAGTGGACAATTACCCTTGACCAGTCCCTCAATGACGGCGCTTATGAATATACCCTTACCGCTAAAGATGCTGCCGGGAACGAAAATACGCTGAACGAGCGGCTGACCATCGATACGCAACCGCCCGCCGAACCCACACTGGGATCGACGGCTGACGGTGTTGATAGTACCGTCACCCTCCAGGGAACGGTGGAAGCCAATCAGGATATTCAGGTGAAGGTCACGGTTAACGGTACGGAATATCCCGCTAGCGTCGATAATGATTCTGGTGACTGGCATGTTTCTGTTCCGCAATCCGTTATTCTGTCGGGGGAGAATCAGTACACCATAACGGCCACCGATCCCGCCGGTAATAGTGCTGTTGCCAGTGGAACATTTACGGGTACATCACCAACGGAAAATCCAGTTAACAAGAGTTCCGGCGCAGATGAAATGATTTCGCTTAGTGAGGCGACTTTGCATTCGGTAAGCGTTGAGGAAGAATATTATGCCTTATAACTAAACAACACCATGACGAGGCCTCTTCGGAGGCCTCCTGATAAAAACAGAATAATAATATTTATTGTCTGTTAATTATTACAGAAGACAGTTAGTTTATTAAAAGAATAAAAAAAAGCGGCAGACTACGCTGCCGCAAATATGAGGAGGACAATTACCGTTACGCTACACCACAAAGTAATCCGTTACTGAGGTAAGTAAAACATAACTTCCCCAAACAATGAATCAACGAATCAAGTAATCTGCAAATCATGGCATTAATAGCCTTGTACTGTTTTAGCATGATGTGACAGTAAAAATACATTTTGGTCATTCTGTATATCACGGGAAAACTTATAAAACAGATTTGGTTCGCTCACAATATACAAATTATTTTCATCATCCATGGCAATCCCTTCTGGCTGAGGGATATCGTCTCTAAGCCCTGACCACTCCGCCGTCAGGAATAGTCGATCGCGCACCCGCCACTCGGAACTGATCTCCAGAATCATTTTTGACTCGTCCGACAATACCAGCAGCGAATCCGTTGGGGCATAATATTCCAGCCCGGAGACATCGCTAATGCTCGCGGTGACGGTAGAAGGCAACACACTGGTGATACCATTTTTGCTCATCTCTACTTCTTTGATCACAATGGGTTTTCTTTCTTTAGCGGCATACAATCTCTCATTTTTCGCATCCCATGCCGTACCTTCCAGCCCTTTATTTTTTGTTTTGTTATAGCCTTCAAGCTTAACCATGGAGATTATCTGCATAGTGCCGCGCTGAATATCAACCTGCGTTTTATATACCGCGCCCTCTTTCTCACTGCCTATCTGGAACTGGTTGCCCCCACTCCACGCAATAGACTCCGGGTCGTAGATTCCCTGGAGCGGCATCCGCCCCACTAATTGCCCTTCTGTCGTTAGCCAGACCAGTTCAGGGGGATTATTAATAACGGCGAAAAGCATCCTGTCTTCGGCGGAGTAGGTCAGACCTGAAAGGTTACTCTTAATTCCTGCGACTGGTTTTTCCTGAATAACCGCTTTATAGCCACTGAGTGTCAGCGCCGAAGGTTTATCGCCATATTTCAGAATTAGCTGATAAACATAGCGAATATCGTCCCTGACCATAAATAAAATCACGCCAAAGAGTACAACCACAATACAGCGTTTTAGTAATCTCATAAAAAATCCATAGCAGATCACGTCACGACTGATGCCGTAACGCATTTCTTAAAAATAAAGCCGTGCCCGATAGAATCGATATCCGGTTATGGCGATTGCCACCAGCATAGACAAAATGGAATGGTCAGCGTTATCACAAAAAGACCTGTTTTAATCACTAATGTATCTTTTTTGTAAATTGACATAATCAAGAGGAAGGTAGTTCCGGCTAATTATTTAAATATTAAGTCTGTAAATTAACGCCGCTATGCAGGGCGAATGACAAAAAGTGATAATTAATGATATGCAACACCGCGATCGGATCTGCTATTGCTGCTCTTACTTCTATTCAACCGGACAGCAAAAAATGAAACTCAACCTTATTACCGCCGGCCTGACAACGCTTGTTGCCGCTGGCGCACTCCCGGCTCATGCCGGCCCTCAGGCGCACGTCGTGTGCGGCTATCACCACACACTAGGCGATGACGCGATTATGATGTTTGGTAAAGCGAATCAGGCGATGTGGCATGATTTTTTTGGCAACACCCACACCGACGCGGTCTCTACCTACCAGACGTTGCGCGCGCAACCAGATACCACCTGCGATAATAAAGCCGACAGCTCCGCTTACTGGGCGCCGTCCATGAAATTACCCAATGGCGAAATCGTAAAACCGGCCTACCAAAAGACCTATTATCAATCCACAAATGTAGCGCAATATCCGCTCCATCCGTTCCCGGCTGGGCTGGAACTACTGGCAGGCGATCATCACGGAACCGGCCCCAGTTCAGCCATTACCTTCTTATGCTCCAATGGTAAAGGTTACACCAAAACAACAGGCGAAATATGCGGTCTGCGTAAAGCGGGCGATGCCGTCCAGTTTAATATCGGGATCGCTTTCCCCAACTGTTGGGATGGCGTCAACCTGAAGCCGACCCATAGTCACAATAATGCGACCTATGCTGACCACGGGAAATGTTCCGCAGAATATCCGGTCAAAATCCCGACAGTTAATATGAACATCGCCTGGGTACTCCCGCAGATCTCCTCGCTGGATACGTCCAAGGTGGAATTGTCGATGGACCCGGTAATGCATGGCGAAACCCGGGAAGAGCGCTGGGGAAGTCTTTATACCGCCCATGCCGATTTTATGAATGGCTGGACGGAAGATGGCGCGCAGTTTATGACGGATCTGTGTATGAATCAGGGGCTGGATTGCGGCACTACGGTTCCTTACGCCTACAGTAAAGCGGAAGAAAATACCTGGGTAAGCAGCGAAGACGACAAGCCTCATGCCAACGTCGATACCTTGTATGTACAGGATGACTGGACAAATGGCGGACGCACGCAGCATCCGGAAACGCTCACGCTGGTGAAATTTAAGATCCCGCCCCTACCTGCCAATATGGACGCTTCGCTATTCAAATACCGTATTCGCCTTTTTGGCGGCAAAACGGAAACGAACGGCGCCGATCAGATCTTCTTTTACCCAACCAACAACGACTGGCACGCCAGTACCGTGTCATGGAACAATAAACCGGCGATCAACTACCGTTCCGATGCCGTGTTATATCTAAACTACTCGCATGAATACCGCATGGTTGATGTCGATAAAGCGGTGCGCAAAGCGCTGGCAGAAGGGAAAACGGAAGTATCCTGGTATATCGGCGGCGACCGTCAGGGAAATCACTACGATTTCACGCCAGCGAACTCAAAACAGAGCCTGGTGCTGATGCTGACCGGTTTTAAAAAGACGCCGGAACTGTAATGTCAGACTGTGCCCGCTGGCGCGACAGCGGGCACGATGGCGATATAAGCATTACAGTGCGTCATCAAAACCTGATAGATATCTCAGAAAAACAATCGGTTAGTCTCAGGCTGTAGCCCCTGTTTCTGTTGAACGTCCTGCAGATAGCATGTCGTCACGACGGCAAGTCGGGCATAGAACGCACTAATGGTATTACATTGCAGCAGGTCCAGATAGCGGAATCCCCAGGGCGAGACGGTCATCTCTCCCTGGCCTTCAAACAACACGGAAAATTGCCATGTAAGAGCATCATCATCCGGTAGCGACCATGACGCGCACAGCGGCTCACTATGTCCGAGTTCGCGCCAGGGGTAAGAATTATTTTATGCAATTTTGATGAAAATAAATTACCTATCACGGTATACAGCGATATTAATTAACGACATGACGTTTGCCAGTCGAGACGAGCAGGTAGAGTGCCCTGCAAGGCAAGACAGGCTTTTCAACATTGGTGCAACCGTGCAACGTCGCCTACTACCTTTGAATTAGACGCTTCATCAGGGATAATAACCTTACAATTCATCAGTTCAGGTCCGCTATGAAACACTCCCTGCCATGCCGGGCGTTACGCAAACGCCCCATGAAACTCGGCACGACCGTCATTCTGATGGTCAGCGCCGTTTTGTTCTCGGTGCTCGTTGTGGTCCATCTGATCTATTTCTCGCAAATCAGCAGCATGACGCGCGACGCTCTGGCAGATAAAGCGCTGGCGGTGGCCCGCTCGCTGGCGGACTCTCCGACAATTCGCGAGGGGCTGAAAAAACCGCCTGCGGAAAGCGGCATTCAGACGCTCGCCGAAGCGGTGAGCCAGCATAACGGCTTTTTGTTTATTGTGGTGACGAATATGCAGGGCATCCGTTATTCGCACCCAGAAGCGCAGCGAATCGGTCAACCGTTCAAAGGCGATGATATTCTGCTCGCGCTGCAGGGAAAGGAAAACGTCGCCATTAATCGCGGCTTTCTCGCCAAAGCGCTGCGCGTTTTTACGCCGGTTTATGATGAACGCCACCGGCAGATCGGCGTTGTAGCGATTGGCCTGGAACTCCGTCACGTTACGCAACAGATCAACAATAGCCGCGGCAGTATTATCTGGTCCATTCTGTTCGGCGCTCTGGTGGGGTTATTAGGCACGTATGCGCTGGTCAAGGTGCTAAAACGAATCTTGTTTGGCCTCGAACCGTATGAAATTTCCACTCTTTTTGAACAGCGTCAGGCTATGCTACAGTCGATCAAAGAAGGCGTTATCGCCGTCGATGATAGCGGCGAAGTCACGTTGATTAACCATGCGGCGCAGGCGCTGCTCGATTATCGAAAAACGCAGGATGACGCCAGATTATCCACCCTGAGCCATGCCTGGTCGCAGGTGGTAGACATTAGCGAAGTGTTGCGTGACGGTACGCCGCGCCGCGATGAAGAGATCATCGTCAAAGGCCGTCTGCTGCTTGTGAATACCGTTCCGGTGCGCAGCAACGGCGAAATTATCGGCGCGATATCCACCTTCAGGGATAAAACAGAAGTTCGCCAACTGATGCAACGGTTGGACGGGATGGTGAACTACGCGGATGCGCTCCGTGAACGATCCCACGAATTCATGAACAAATTACATGTGATTCTGGGATTATTGCACCTGAAGAGTTATAAGCAGCTTGAAGCGTATATTATCAAGACGGCCAATAACTATCAGGAAGAGATCGGTTTGCTGCTGGGTAAAATAAAATCGCCGATTATCGCTGGATTTTTGTTCAGTAAGATTAATCGCACCTCTGATTTCGGGCACAGCCTGGTGATAAGCAGTGACAGCCAATTACCGGATAATAACAATGAAGATCAGGTCACGGTGCTGATTACGGCGCTGGGTAATTTGATTGAAAACGCGCTGGAAGCGTTGGGCCAGGAGTCCGGCGGCGAAATTAGCATCTCGTTACACTACCGTCATGGCTGGCTGCATTGCGAAGTGAGCGATGATGGCCCCGGTATCGAACCTGAGCGCATCGACGCGATTTTTGAAAAAGGCGTCTCGTCAAAAGGCGCCGAACGCGGCGTCGGTTTAGCGCTGGTTAAACAGCAGGTTGAAGCGCTTGGCGGCGTAATTTCCGTGGAATCTGAACCTGGGATCTTCACACAATTTTTTGTACAGTTACCCTGGGATGGGGAAAGGACCAGCCTATGATCAATGTATTAATTGTCGATGACGATGCGATGGTCGCGGAGCTAAATCGCCGCTACGTCGCGCAAATCTCCGGTTTTCATTGCTGTGGAACCGCTTCGACGCTGGAAAAAGCGAAAGAGTTTATCTTCAACAGTGAAAATCACATTGACCTGATCCTACTGGATATCTACATGCAGCAGGAAAATGGACTGGATCTGCTGCCTGTCCTGCACAGCGCAGGCTGCAAAAGCGACGTTATTGTCATTTCTTCTGCCGCTGACGCCGCCACCATTAAAGATTCGCTTCACTACGGCGTAGTGGATTATCTGATCAAGCCTTTTCAGGCCACGCGCTTTGAAGAAGCGCTAACTGGCTGGCTACGTAAGAAAACGGCAATGGAAAAACGCCAGTATTACGAACAGTCTGAGCTTGATCTGCTCATTCACGGCAATTCATCCAGCGAGCAGGAGCCTCGCCGGCTGCCAAAAGGGCTGACGCAGCAAACGCTACGCACCTTATGCCAGTGGATTGATGCGCATCAGGAGCAGGAGTTTTCTACCGACGAGCTGGCCAACGAAGTGAATATCTCTCGCGTCTCCTGCCGTAAATATCTTATCTGGCTGGTGAATTGCCATATCTTGTTTACCAGCATTCATTACGGCGTGACCGGCAGACCGGTTTACCGCTACCGCGTTCAGCCGGAACATTACTCTTTACTTAAACAATATTGTCAGTAAGGATACAGCATAAATCTGACGCGAAGCGTTATATATTGGTAACAATTATTATAACAATATAAATAAAAACGCTATCACATTAATAACAAATCAGGAAAATTGTGTCAGATCAAATATACCCAACGTAGGCCAGTTAACGTTATTTTCTATAATTACAGCGCCATGCGCTGTTTTTAATTTCAAAACGCTAACAAAAGTTAATTAAGTATTATCCCCTGCCGAGAGTGTGTATTTTTATTAAAAAAGGGATTGGTCCGAAATTTTCCTGACACTTAAATAAAATTACGTTTGTAGCAATGGAGCTCGTGCTACGCCTATGGACAATACGTATATTTGTGAGCAGAAACTCGTCTCCAGACGCCATACGAATAATTTAGAAAAATGGCGTGATAATGATCACACAAGTCACATTCTGTATGATTTATACGCTGACGAGACGCGAAAACTAAATAAAATATACCTGTTTTTCAAACAGATATATTTTAACCTCCTGCTCTCATTCGTTTCACCTGCCCATCGCCAGAGGGTGATTCCCACTGAACATCACCATCGTAAGAAAATAATTACTTAAAGCAACTCTGTAAAACGCTTAACCGTTAATCGTCGCCACTGGCGCATTGAATATTCGCCACCTCCTGATGTTCATTCATACAAATCAGAAGATGGCTGTGATCCATTTATCAAAATTGACTGGGTTTATCGCGAGGGTAAATAAAAATGTTATTTAGTATACAGCTTCTCATAATATTAATATGTCTGTTTTATGGCGCCCGAAAGGGAGGGATCGCGCTCGGGTTGCTGGGCGGTATCGGTCTGGTCATTCTGGTGTTTGTTTTCCATCTCCAGCCAGGTAAACCGCCCGTTGACGTAATGCTGGTAATTATCGCGGTAGTCGCCGCGTCGGCAACATTACAAGCGTCAGGCGGTCTGGATGTGATGTTGCAGATTGCCGAAAAGCTGCTGCGCCGCAACCCCAAATATGTCTCTATTGTGGCGCCGTTCGTCACCTGTACCCTGACGATTCTGTGTGGTACAGGCCACGTGGTCTACACCATTTTGCCGATTATCTACGACGTAGCGATCAAGAATAATATCCGTCCGGAACGTCCAATGGCGGCCAGTTCTATCGGCGCGCAAATGGGCATCATCGCCAGTCCGGTTTCCGTCGCTGTTGTTTCTCTGGTGGCAATGCTGGGCAACGTAACTTTTGATGGCAGGCATCTGGAATTCCTCGATCTGCTGTCGATCACCATCCCCTCTACCCTGCTCGGCATCCTGGCGATCGGCATTTTTAGCTGGTTCCGCGGTAAAGATCTGGATAAAGACGAAGCGTTTCAGAAATTTATCTCCGTGCCGGAAAACCGTCAGTACGTGTACGGCGATACCGCGACGCTGCTGGATAAAAAACTGCCGAAAAGCAACTGGCTGGCGATGTGGATCTTCCTGGCGGCTATCGCCGTGGTCGCTATCCTGGGGGCAGACTCCGACTTACGCCCTACCTTCGGCGGCAAACCGTTGTCGATGGTGCTGGTCATTCAGATGTTCATGCTGCTGACCGGGGCGCTCATTATCATCCTGACCAAAACCAATCCTGCGTCTATCTCAAAAAATGAAGTCTTTCGTTCCGGTATGATTGCGATTGTCGCGGTATACGGGATCGCCTGGATGGCGGAAACCATGTTCGGCGCGCACATGTCGGAAATTCAGGGCGTGCTGGGTGAAATGGTCAAAGAGTATCCGTGGGCCTACGCCATCGTTCTGCTGCTGGTCTCCAAGTTTGTTAACTCCCAGGCGGCAGCGCTGGCGGCGATTGTTCCCGTCGCGCTGGCTATCGGCGTCGATCCGGCGTATATCGTGGCCTCTGCGCCGGCATGTTATGGCTACTACATCCTGCCGACCTACCCAAGCGATCTGGCGGCGATTCAGTTTGACCGTTCCGGCACGACCCATATTGGCCGCTTCGTCATTAACCACAGCTTCATTCTGCCGGGTTTGATTGGCGTAAGCGTCTCCTGCGTCTTTGGCTGGATCTTTGCCGCAATGTACGGATTCCTGTAATGGCAGCGCGCGCCGCCCGGTTATGCGCGGCGCGCGACTTAGAGTCTGGCCCATGAGGCTCTTAATACATTTTCTTACTATTAGGCTGGAAGCACATGTCGAAAAAAGAGTTTATCTATCAGGCGCCTTTCCCGATGGGAGAGGACAAAACAGAGTATTATCTGCTCACCTCCGATTATGTCAGCGTCAGTGAATTCAACGGAGAATCTATCCTCAACGTTGAGCCGCAGGCGTTAACGTTGTTGGCTCAGCAAGCCTTCCACGACGCATCTTTCATGCTCCGCCCTGAACACCAGCAGCAAGTCGCCGCCATTCTCCACGACCCCGAAGCCAGCGAAAACGACAAATACGTGGCGCTGCAATTCCTGAGAAACTCCGAGATCGCCGCCAAAGGCGTTCTGCCAACCTGCCAGGATACCGGCACGGCGATTATCATGGGTAAAAAAGGCCAACGTGTCTGGACGGGCGGCGGCGATGAAGCCGCACTCTCCAAAGGCGTATTCAATACCTATATCGAAGATAACCTGCGCTACTCGCAGAACGCGCCGCTGGATATGTACAAAGAGGTTAATACCGGCAGCAACCTGCCAGCGCAAATCGATCTCTATGCCGTCGACGGCGACGAGTACAAGTTCCTCTGCGTGGCGAAAGGCGGCGGTTCAGCAAACAAAACGTATCTCTATCAGGAGACTAAAGCGCTGCTCACCCCTGGTAAGCTGAAAAACTTCCTCGTTGAGAAAATGCGCACGCTGGGCACCGCGGCCTGCCCGCCATACCATATCGCATTTGTCATTGGCGGCACCTCGGCGGAAAGCACGCTGAAAACCGTAAAACTCGCCAGCACTCACTATTACGACGCGCTGCCGACGGAAGGTAACGAGCACGGCCAGGCATTCCGCGATCTCCACCTGGAACAGGAACTGCTGGAAGAAGCGCAAAAACTTGGCCTCGGCGCCCAGTTCGGCGGGAAATATTTCGCCCACGATATTCGCGTGATTCGCCTGCCGCGTCACGGCGCCTCCTGTCCGGTGGGGATGGGCGTCTCCTGCTCGGCAGACCGTAACATTAAAGCGAAAATTAACCGCGAAGGCATCTGGATCGAAAAACTGGAACACAATCCGGGCCAGTATATTCCGCCAGCGCTGCGTCAGGCGGGCGAAGGCGACGCGGTGAAAGTCGATCTCAACCGCCCGATGAAAGAGATCCTCGCCCAGCTATCACAGTATCCGGTCTCGACTCGCCTGTCGCTGACGGGCACCATTATCGTGGGTCGCGATATCGCCCACGCGAAGCTAAAAGAGCGTATCGAATCCGGCGAAGGTCTGCCGCAGTACATTAAAGACCATCCCATCTATTACGCAGGTCCGGCAAAAACCCCGGCAGGTTATCCATCTGGCTCATTAGGCCCCACCACCGCAGGCCGAATGGACTCTTATGTCGATCTGCTGCAATCCCACGGCGGCAGTATGATCATGCTGGCGAAAGGCAACCGTAGCCAGCAGGTCACGGATGCCTGTAAAAAACACGGCGGTTTTTATTTGGGCAGTATCGGCGGCCCGGCGGCGGTACTGGCGCAGCAGAGCATTAAGCATCTGGAGTGCGTCGAGTATCCGGAACTCAGCATGGAAGCTATCTGGAAAATTAAAGTAGAAGATTTCCCGGCCTTTATCCTAGTGGATGACAAAGGCAACGATTTCTTCCAGCAGATTGTCAGCAAACAGTGCGCTAACTGCGCGAAATAACCTGGCAGGCCCGGCATTCTCCCGGGCCGCGTTATCGGTTAATTGCCGGATGGCGCTACGCTTATCCGGCCTGGACGAGAGACCATGCTCACGCTTTTACATCGCTGGTCGCTACCACAGAAATCACCGGGCTATCCGGCTGTTCGACGAATGGCGGTGTTTTCCGGTATTTATCCAGCAGGTGGATCTGAATCTTGCGCAGCATATCGCCGTTCAAACGGTAGTAGCGGAAGTAGAGAACTAACGTCATCATGAAAAACAGTACCGGCAGGACAATCATAATAAACTGCATCCCCTGCAGGGTTTGCGCAGACTGCGCCACATTCGGCGTGTAGCCAATCAGCCCCAGCACCAGAGCGATAAAGAACGCCGCAAACGCCGAGCCGCCCTTCACGACCATCGTCTGTACGGAATAGGCGATACTCTCGCAGCGAATATTGAGCTTAAATTCCCCATAATCGACCGTATCCGCCACCATGATCACCTGAAGCACCCAAAAGAGCGCGGTCCCGATATTAAGGAAAATACCCGCCGCCACGATTAAAGCGGCATTATGGACGTCCGCCAACGCCATCGCAAAGAGCCCTGCGCAACTCAGAACGGGCATCACGGAGGCACCCGCCCACAATATCCGCCGCGATAACATTTTCACCAGCCGGGGGAAGAGAATCAACGTCAGCAGATTCGCCGCGCCGGCGTAAGAAAGGTAATAGGGAAAAAGATCGGCATCGCCAATCACATAGGTGAAGTAGTAGATCGCAAAGCCGTTGATAATATTGGAGGCAATGTTATATGCCAGCGCCATTCCCAACAGGCAAGAGAGCTGATCGTTTTTGTATATCAATCCAACGATTGTTTTTAACGTCAGATGTGGGCGGCCAGCCGTTACGCCGTTGTCGGAGGAGTACACCTCATGTACGTTGCGTAATGTCACGATAGTCGAGGCTATAAAGAACGCAATCAGTACCAGCGTGAACATCTGAAAGCCGAATCCGCGATCCGCTCCACCAACGTAATTCACAAACGGCAGTGTTATACCGGCAGTGACGAAGCCAGCCAGACTGGCGAAGAAACGCGGGAACGGCACCAGTTGTTCGCGTTCTCGCTTATCAAGCGTAATGGTCGGCACCAGCGACCAAAATGGGATATCCATAATGGTATACGTCATGCCCCACAGGATGTAGGTCACGCAGACAAATACAACCTGCGCGGTTCCCTCAAAAAGATGGGCGCTGAACAGCAGAAAAAGTACCAGCGAATTGGTTAAGGTGCCGATCAATATCCACGGCTTAAATTTCCCCCACCGCGAACGCGTGGCGTTGACAATCCAGCCCATGATGGGATCGTTTATCGCATCCCAGATTCGCGCGACCAGAAAGAGGGTGCCGACGAGGCCGACCGAGAGTCCCACCACATCGGTGTAGTAATACATCAGGTACATATACACGATGCCGATGGCGAAATCCTTACCAAACGCACCGAACCCGTAACTCAGCTTTGTTGTCAGAGAGATGCTCATAGGGTACCGGGTCGCTGTTACCAGCGCCCGCCTTCTGTTAGTAGAGGTTAAACGCCGGATCTGCCGTCCAGCGCGGCTGGAGATTAACGGCGTAACCAGGCCGGAAGCCAGTCGCCATGCGCGGCGATCAGATCGTCAACCAACGCATAGATTTCTTCTATACCCAGCACCGCCGCGGTATGAGGGTCCATCATCGCCGCGTGATACACGCGATCGCGGTTTTCCGTGAGGATGGCTTCGGTCAACAGCGTTTGCACGTTGATGTTGGTCTGCATCATCGCCGCCAGATGAGAAGGGATCGTCCCCACCTTCGTCGGCTGGATGCCGTTGGCATCCACCAGACAAGCCACTTCCACGCAGCTTCCCTGCGGCAGGTTATCAATCAGCCCCTCATTACGCACATTGCCGTAAATCACGCTCGGCTCGCCGGTCCACAGTGCGTTCATAATGGTGCTGGCGTACTCGCGGGACGGTTTGATATCGATACGCTCGGCGGTTTTATACTCCTCCAGCTCTTTATGCCAGTTCGCCAGTTGTTCTACGCAGCGTTTCGGATATTCATCCAGCGGCACCTTGTAGCGCGCAATCAGATCCTCGCGTCCCGGTTTAATAAACCACGGTGTGTACTCGGCAAAATGCTCTGATGACTCGGTGACGAAGTAACCCAGCTTTTTGAACATCTCGTAGCGCACAATGTTCTGGCAGCGTTCATTGCCGTGAATATTGGGCTTCGGTGCCTGTCCGGCGTCATAGGCCGCCTGCAATTCAGGATAGAGATTGACATAAGTCCCGTCAGCCGTTTTGCGTTCCAGTTCCAGGTAAAACGCCATGTGATTAATGCCGGCGCAACGGTAGCGCAGCGAGGCGGGATCGATATTCAGATCGCGCGCCAGTTCTTCCGCCGTTCCCTGTACAGAATGGCACAGGCCGACCTGTTTGATATGCGGATAGCGGGCATACATCGCCCAGGTATTCATCGCCATCGGGTTGACGTAATTGAGCATGGTGGCCTTCGGACAGACTTCCGTCATGTCTTCGCAAATCCGCCACAGATGCGGGATGGTCCGCAATGCGCGCATAATGCCGCCCGGCCCCAGCGTATCGGCGATCGTCTGTTCCAGGCCATGACGTTTACAGACCTCAAAATCGGTCACGGTGCAGGGTTCATAGCCGCCAATCTGAAAGGCGACCACCACGAAATCCGCATCCTGTAGCGCCGCTTTCTGTTTGGTATGGCAGGTAATTCGGCCAGAAGCGCCCGCTGAGTCCATCAGTTTTCGTACAACAATGTGCGACTCTTCAAGCCGGGTTTCGTCAATATCCATCAGGGCGATATGCGCTGACTTTAGCGCCTCGCGATGAAACACATCGCCGAGGATATTTTTGACGAAAATCGTAGAACCTGCGCCGATAAAGGTAATTTTGGGTGCCGCCATCATGACTCTCCAGAACAGTAGTGAACACCTTCATGGTGGCACGCGTTCCCGGTGAAAACCTCCGTCTTCCCCAATGAGCATTCCCGAAAACTCAGATCGTATGCTGACGCGCGGAAGATCTGAGTTTTTGGGACAAAATAGCGTAAAAAGCAGAGTATTCGGCCTGATAGTCAGACTACGCTCTACAATACCGACGGATTCTGTGTCCGGATTCCCGGTTTCCTCCCTGCTAAACGCGCATAATTCTGATAATTCAGGAAATGGAGTGACGATGAGTACGCAGCCAATAACCTTTCTCCCGCCCGACCCGCACATGTGCAACGGTGATGAAAAGCAAACCCGTAGCCCGTTGTCGCTCTATTCTGAATATCAACGGCTGGACGTTGAACTGAGGCCGCCGCACAGGATGGCCAGCAGTCACTGGCATGGGCAAGTGGAAGTGAATGTTCCGTTTGACGGCGATGTGGAGTATTTAATCAACAATGAAGTCGTGCAGATAAAGCAGGGACATATCACCCTGTTTTGGGCCTGTACGCCACACCAGCTTACCCGCCCCGGCAATTGCCGACAGATGGCGATTTTCAGTTTGCCGATGCACCTGTTTCTCTCCTGGCCGCTGGCTCGCGATCTTATCAACCACGTCACGCACGGGATGGTGGTAAAATCGCTGGCAACCCAGCAACTTAGTACCTTTGAAGTATTGCGCTGGCAACAGGAAACAAGCAGCCCGAATGAGCAAATTCGTCAGTTGGCGATCGATGAGATCGGCCTGATGCTTAAACGCTTTAGCCTTTCCGGCTGGCAACCCATTTTGCTCAATAAAACATCACGCACCCACAAGAATAGCGTCTCACGCCATGCGCAGTTTTACGTAAGCCAGATGCTGGGATTTATTGCCGATAACTACGATCAGGCGCTAACCATTAACGACGTCGCGGAGCATGTCAAACTCAATGCTAATTACGCGATGGGAATATTCCAGCGGGTCATGCAACTGACGATGAAGCAGTACATCACGGCGATGCGCATCAATCACGTACGCGCCTTATTGAGCGATACTGACAAAACGATCCTCGATGTCGCTCTGACTGCCGGATTCCGATCCAGCAGCCGTTTTTACAGTACTTTCAGCAAATTTGTCGGCATGTCGCCGCAACAATACCGCAAGCTAAGCCAGCAACGGCGCCAGACGATGCCCGGCTGAAACCGGATACCACTATCAGCCAAAAAAATAATTCACCTGTCGATAAACCGTGGGTGAAATGGCACGCTATAAATAATTAACTAATTGTTTATTAAAAAATAATATCAATAACCGGCTATTGTTTAACCACTTTACACCCCCTATTTGACGGGGTAATACTTGCCCACGTCACATTCATACGGCGGGTCGGCAAGGCGTAAATTGCACGGCCTCCACAACCGGGTAAAAGATGATGAAAGTATTAATTGTTGAAAGTGAGTTTCTGCATCAGGACACCTGGGTTGGCAACGCGGTTGAGCGTCTGGCGGATGCCTTGAGCCAACAAAATGTTACCGTCATTAAATCGACATCCTTCGATGACGGTTATGCCATCTTGTCCGCGAACGAAGCCATTGACTGTCTGATGTTCAGCTATCAAATGGAACAACCGGATGAGCACCTGAGTGTCAGGCAATTGATCGGTAAGCTTCACGAGCGTCAGCAAAACGTACCCGTTTTCCTGTTAGGCGACAGGGAAAAAGCGACGGCATCGCTGGACCGCGACCTGCTGGAGCTTGTCGATGAGTTCGCCTGGATTCTGGAAGACACCGCTGACTTTATCGCCGGACGCGCCGTTGCCGCCATGACCCGGTATCGCCAGCAACTGTTACCGCCGCTGTTTAACGCGTTGATGAAATACAGCGACATTCATGAATACTCATGGGCGGCGCCTGGACACCAGGGCGGCGTCGGCTTCACTAAAACGCCTGCCGGTCGCTTTTATCACGATTATTATGGCGAAAACCTGTTCCGCAGCGACATGGGGATTGAGCGTACCACGCTTGGTTCACTACTCGACCATACCGGCGCGTTTGGCGAAAGCGAGAAAAACGCCGCCCGCGTATTCGGCGCCGACCGCTCCTGGTCCGTGGTTGTCGGGACCTCCGGCTCTAACCGCACTATTATGCAGGCCTGTATGACGGATAATGATGTCGTCGTACTGGATCGTAACTGCCATAAATCCATCGAACAGGGGCTGATCCTCACCGGGGCCAAACCGGTATATATGGTGCCAAGCCGTAACCGTTACGGCATTATCGGGCCAATCTACCCGCAGGAAATGCAGCCTGAAACCTTGCAGAAAAAAATCAGCGCCAGCCCGCTGACCAAAACCAAAGCCGGACAGAAACCTTCTTACAGCGTGGTGACCAACTGTACCTATGACGGCGTATGCTATAACGCCAAAGAGGCGCAGGATCTGCTGGCGAAAACCAGCGATCGCATTCACTTCGACGAAGCATGGTACGGCTATGCGCGCTTCAACCCGATTTATTGCGATCACTACGCGATGCGCGGCGAGCCAGGCGACCATAACGGTCCGACCGTTTTTGCCACCCACTCTACTCACAAACTGCTGAACGCGCTTTCACAAGCCTCCTACATCCACGTTCGTGAAGGCCGCGGCGCGGTGAATTTCTCCCGCTTCAACCAGGCGTATATGATGCATGCCACCACCTCTCCGTTATATGCCATCTGCGCATCCAACGATGTGGCGGTATCGATGATGGACGGCAACAGCGGCCTGTCGCTCACTCAGGAGGTGATTGACGAAGCGGTCGATTTCCGTCAGGCGATGGCGCGTCTTTATAAAGAGTTTACTGACGAAGGCGACTGGTTCTTTAAACCGTGGAATAAAGATGTCGTCACCGATCCACAAACCGGTAAAACGTATGACTTCGCTGACGCGCCGGCAAAACTATTGGCTACCGACCAGAACTGTTGGGTCATGCGCCCCGGGGAAACCTGGCACGGCTTTAAAGACCTGCCGGATAACTGGAGTATGCTGGACCCGATCAAAGTCAGTATCCTGGCGCCGGGTATGGGCGACGATGGCGAACTGGAAGCATCCGGTGTACCTGCTGCGCTGGTCACGGCATGGCTTGGCCGCCACGGTATCGTGCCGACCCGCACCACCGACTTCCAGATTATGTTCCTGTTCTCCATGGGGGTCACTCGCGGGAAATGGGGGACGTTGATCAACACACTGTGTTCCTTCAAACACCATTACGACGCGAATACGCCGCTGGCGCAGGTGATGCCGGAACTGGTGCAGGATTATCCTGACACTTACGCGAACATGGGTATTCATGATCTGGGCGATAAAATGTTTGCCTGGCTACGTGAAAATAACCCAGGCGCCCGTCTCAACGCCGCTTATTCCACCCTGCCGGCCGCGGAAATCACCCCGCGCGACGCCTACAACGCGATCGTGAACGACAATATTGAAATGGTGGCGATTGAAAATCTGCCGGGTCGCATTGCGGCGAACTCCGTTATTCCTTACCCGCCAGGAATCCCGATGCTCCTCTCCGGCGAAAACTTTGGCGATGAAAACAGTCCGCAGGTGGGTTACTTACGCTCGCTGCAATCCTGGGATCATCACTTCCCTGGCTTTGAGCATGAAACCGAAGGCACGGAAATTATTGATGGCGTATATCACGTTATGTGCGTGAAAGCCTAATCACAGAGAGTCTTTTTTTGAGGATGGCATGTATTCCCTGAGTATTGCTGCAAAACAATAATACTGTCATACCTTTTTTGCGCGGGCCCCATCCCGCGCTTTTTTTATACAAAAATCACAGGTTGCCACTCGCGTACAAATTTTTGTACACCCTAATTCATCGTACAAATATTGTAATATTATTCAGGAAAGTTATTTTAATGCAGTTTCAATTCATCACACAATTGACTCAACCCCCGTTATCTCTCCCGTTTGGCGAGATCCGGTCTTTTATGTTCATATTCCAGGAGTTCGGGTATGAGGATTTGCAGCAACGAGCCTTGCATAGTGGTATTAACCGAAAAAGACACATGGTTACGAGTAAATGGTAAGGAGCCAATCAGTTTAAAAGCGAATCATATGGCCATTCTGGCTTGTGAAAATAACGTTATCGATATTTCATCATTAAATAGCGTGCTAGTAATACAAGTGAGTCGCAATAATATTAAAGACTATTTACAATTCCTGAATAAAGATCTCTCACACCTACCCATCTGGCAACGCAACGCCGATCCCTTATTGACCGCCACCTGTCTGACGCCAGATATTTTCAGGGTCGCCGTCCGCTACAGCGCGATGGAAACACAGGATGAAATTGCTATTGAACGTACTCGTTCTCTCCTTTTCACCGTTTTATCCCGCTTTCTTGACCACAAAAAATTCATCTCTTTGTTAATGCATATGCTGCGTAGCCGCATCAGCGACAGCGTTTATCACATCATTCAGAGCGATATTCATAAAGACTGGAATCTGAGCGCCGTCGCCAGTTGCCTATGTCTGAGCCCAAGTTTGTTAAAGAAAAAACTCAAAAATGAGAATACCAGTTATAGCCAAATAATCACCACCTGCCGAATGCGTTATGCCGTAAACCAATTATTAATGGATGGAAAGAATATCTCGCAAGTCTCACAGCTTTGTTGGTATAACAGCACGTCGTACTTTATTTCCGTGTTTAAAGAGTTTTATGGTATGACCCCCCTGCATTATGTTAGCCAACATCGGGAACGATCAGCCGCCTAATTTTTACACACTCAACGATAAGACACGATAATATCAGCATTGGCGATAACCTGTCTCCGATATAATTCAGCAGCATTCTAAGGGGGTATGATACGACGTAATTTATCGTAACGAAGTCACCTTTTCAGGAGTCCAAATTATGTCTTCGGATGCTGATGCTCACAAAGTGGGCCTAATCCCCGTCACCTTAATGGTCTCGGGGAATATTATGGGTTCAGGGGTATTCTTACTCCCTGCCAACCTGGCGGCCACTGGCGGGATTGCAATCTACGGATGGCTGGTCACTATCATCGGCGCCCTGGCGCTGTCGATGGTTTATGCCAAAATGTCGTCCTTAGATCCCAGTCCCGGCGGTTCCTATGCCTACGCACGCCGCTGCTTCGGGCCGTTTTTAGGCTATCAAACGAACGTGCTGTACTGGCTGGCATGCTGGATCGGTAATATCGCGATGGTTGTTATCGGCGTCGGCTATCTGAGCTATTTCTTCCCGATTCTGAAAGATCCGCTGGTATTAACGCTTACCTGCGTCGCGGTGCTGTGGATTTTTGTTCTGCTGAACATCGTCGGGCCGAAAATGATTACCCGCGTACAGGCCGTCGCCACCATACTGGCGCTGGTGCCTATCGTAGGGATTGCGGTCTTCGGCTGGTTCTGGTTTAAAGGCGAAACCTATATGGCGGCCTGGAACGTGAGCGGCATGAATACCTTCGGCGCGATTCAAAGCACGTTGAACGTCACGCTATGGTCATTCATCGGGGTAGAAAGCGCCTCCGTTGCGGCCGGGGTGGTGAAAAATCCGAAACGCAACGTGCCTATCGCCACCATCGGCGGGGTACTGATCGCCGCCGTCTGCTACGTGCTTTCCACAACGGCGATTATGGGGATGATCCCCAACGCGGCGCTGCGTGTATCGGCATCGCCTTTTGGTGACGCGGCGCGTATGGCGCTGGGCGATACCGCAGGGGCTATCGTTTCCTTCTGTGCGGCAGCGGGCTGCCTGGGCTCTCTCGGCGGCTGGACGCTGCTTGCCGGTCAAACCGCAAAAGCGGCGGCGGACGATGGTCTCTTCCCACCGATCTTCGCCCGGGTGAATAAAGCCGGTACGCCAGTGGCTGGATTGCTTATCGTCGGCGTGCTGATGACTATCTTCCAATTCAGCAGCATGTCGCCGAACGCCGCGAAAGAGTTTGGTCTGGTCTCCTCCGTGTCGGTTATCTTCACCCTGGTGCCTTATCTTTACACCTGTGCCGCGCTGTTGCTGTTGGGCCACGGTCACTTTGGTAAAGCACGCCCGCTGTATCTACTGATTACCTTCGTCGCGTTTGTGTATTGCATCTGGGCGGTCATCGGTTCCGGTGCCAAAGAGGTGATGTGGTCGTTCGTCACGTTGATGGTGATCACCGCACTGTATGCGTTGAACTACAATCGCATTCACAAAAACCCGTATCCTCTGGATGCGCCGGTTAAACAGGATTAACCACGTCGTTAATGTTATCGTAACAGGCCGGATAGCGCAGGTTATCCGGTCGCCACTAACATTAAGTTCTTAAGGTTCACTTAATTTTATTTTGTCACGATTAGCGTCACTGAATCGATGGACGCATCAACATGTTAAAACGCTTTCTTAAAAGACCTGTTCTTGGGCAAATCGCCTGGCTTCTGCTTTTTTCCTTTTATATTGCCGTCTGCCTGAACATTGCGTTCTATAAGCAGGTACTACAAGACCTACCGTTAAACTCGCTGCGCAATGTGCTGGTGTTTATTTCCATGCCGGTCGTCGCGTTCAGCGTGGTCAATAGTGTGCTGACGCTGGCCTCATTTATTTGGCTAAACCGGCTGCTGGCCTGCATTTTTATTCTGGTCGGTGCTGCCGCGCAGTATTTTATTTTGACTTACGGCATCATCATCGATCGCTCCATGATCGCCAATATGGTGGATACCACGCCTGCGGAAACCTTTGCGCTGATGACGCCGCAAATGGTGCTGACACTGGGATTAAGCGGCATTCTGGCAGCCATGGTTGCCTGCTGGATTAAAATTCGCCCCGCGATGCCGCGCTTACGTAGCGGGCTTTACCGCCTGGCCAGCGTCCTGATCTCTATTTTATTAGTTATTCTGGTCGCCGCCTTTTTCTATAAAGATTACGCCTCGCTATTTCGAAATAATAAACAGTTGATCAAAGCGTTAAGCCCATCGAACAGTATTGTCGCCAGTTGGTCATGGTATTCGCATCAACGGCTGGCGAATTTGCCGCTGGTACGCATTGGCGAGGATGCCCATCGCAATCCATTAATGCTGAAAGGCGATCGCAGAAACCTGACGATCCTCATCGTTGGCGAAACCTCACGCGGCGATGATTTCTCTCTTGGCGGCTATCCGCGCGACACCAATCCGCGGCTGGCAAAAGACGATGTGATCTACTTTCCGCATACCACCTCTTGCGGTACGGCGACCGCGATCTCCGTTCCCTGCATGTTCTCTGATATGCCGCGCAAACATTATGACGAAGAGTTGGCGCATCACCAGGAAGGGCTACTGGATATTATCCAGCGCGCGGGGATTAACGTACTGTGGAATGATAATGACGGCGGCTGTAAAGGCGCATGCGATCGCGTTCCGCATCAAAATGTCACCGAGCTAAACCTGCCCGGCCAGTGTATCGACGGCGAGTGCTACGATGAGGTGCTATTTCACGGGCTGGAAGACTATATCGACCATTTGAAAGGCGATGGCGTTATTGTACTGCATACCATCGGCAGCCACGGCCCGACGTATTACAACCGTTATCCACCGCAGTTTAAAAAATTTACCCCAACCTGTGACACTAACGAAATTCAGAACTGTTCCCAACAGCAGTTGGTCAACACCTATGATAATACCGTGCTGTACGTGGACTATATTGTGGATAAAGCCATTAACTTGCTGAAATCCAAACAGGATAAATTTACTACCAGTCTGGTCTATCTTTCCGATCACGGCGAATCATTGGGCGAAAATGGCGTCTATTTACACGGTCTGCCGTATTCCATTGCGCCGGACACGCAAAAACATGTCCCGATGCTTATTTGGCTTTCCAAAGATTATCAACAACGTTATCAGGTAGATCAATCTTGTCTACAAAAACGGGCGAGCACGCTGGATTATTCACAGGACAATCTTTTCTCAACCATGCTGGGATTAACCGGCGTACAAACGAAGTATTACCAGGCCGCAGATGATATTCTGCAACCGTGCAGGAGATTAAGCGAATGAAGATTCTGATTGTTGAAGACGACACGCTATTATTACAGGGGTTAATACTCGCCGCGCAAACCGAAGGCTATGCGTGTGATGGCGTTTCGACAGCACGTGCCGCCGAGCATAGTCTGGAGTCAGGTCATTACAGTCTGATGGTGCTGGATTTAGGGCTGCCCGATGAAGATGGCCTGCATTTCCTGACGCGAGTGCGGCAGAAAAAATATACCCTGCCGGTACTCATTCTGACCGCCCGCGATACGCTCAACGACCGTATTACCGGGCTGGATGTCGGCGCAGATGATTATCTGGTTAAACCCTTCGCCCTGGAGGAGTTGCACGCCCGTATCCGCGCCCTGCTGCGCCGCCATAATAATCAGGGTGAAAGTGAACTGACGGTTGGCAATCTGACGCTCAATATGGGTCGACATCAGGCGTGGAGGGACGGACAGGAACTGACCCTGACGCCTAAGGAGTACGCGCTGCTCTCACGGTTGATGCTCAAGGCAGGCAGTCCGGTGCACCGGGAAATTCTTTATAACGATATCTACAACTGGGATAACGAACCCTCGACCAACACTCTGGAAGTGCATATACATAATTTACGCGACAAAGTCGGCAAGTCGCGCATTCGCACGGTTCGCGGGTTTGGCTACATGCTGGTTGACACTGAGGAAAGCTAAGTGAGCCTGATGCGTTTTCGGCAAAGAGCGATGACCCTTCGCCAGCGTTTAATGCTGACAATCGGTCTTATTCTGCTGGTGTTCCAGTTAATCAGTACCTTCTGGCTATGGCATGAAAGCACCGAGCAAATCCAACTGTTCGAGCAGGCGCTGCGGGATAATCGCAACAACGATCGCCATATCATGCACGAAATTCGCGAGGCGGTCGCCAGCCTGATCGTCCCCGGCGTATTTATGGTTAGCCTGACGTTGCTGATTTGCTACCAGGCGGTACGGCGTATTACCCGTCCGCTCGCCGAACTGCAAAAAGAGCTGGAAGCGCGGACGGCGGATAATCTGGCGCCGATCGCCATTCACAGCTCCACGCTTGAGATTGAGTCCGTCGTCTCGGCGATCAATCAACTGGTTACGCGTTTGACCACCACGCTCGACAATGAACGCCTTTTTACCGCCGATGTGGCCCATGAGCTACGCACGCCGCTGTCAGGGGTGCGTTTGCATCTGGAATTATTGTCAAAAACCCACAATATTGATGTTGCGCCGCTTATCGCCCGTCTTGACCAGATGATGGATAGCGTCTCCCAGCTTCTGCAACTGGCGCGCGTGGGCCAGTCATTCTCTTCCGGAAATTATCAGGAAGTAAAACTGCTGGAAGATGTGATCCTCCCCTCCTACGATGAGCTGAACACCATGCTGGAAACGCGCCAGCAAACTCTGTTGCTACCGGAAAGCGCGGCGGACGTGGTGGTACGCGGTGACGCGACGTTACTGCGTATGCTGCTGCGAAATCTGGTGGAAAACGCGCATCGCTATAGCCCTGAAAGAACCCATATCACTCTCCACATTAGCGCCGCCCCCGACGCCATTATGGCGGTCGAAGACGAGGGGCCGGGTATTGATGAAAGCAAATGCGGGAAGCTAAGCGAAGCGTTCGTGCGAATGGACAGCCGTTATGGCGGAATTGGACTGGGGCTGAGTATCGTCAGCCGCATCACCCAACTGCATCAGGGACAGTTTTTCCTGCAAAACCGTACGGACAGAACAGGCACCCGTGCCTGGGTGCTGTTGAAAAAGGTATAAACAGGCGTTTAATACGTAGTGACCCACACATAGATAAAACTGCTGACAATCAGCACACTACACAGGGTCGTCAAACTTTTATAAATATAGCTTTTCATGACGCTCTCCTCCAAAGGTATGGAGGAGAGTGTGCCAGCGAGAGATTAAGCGAACCTTAAGCGCGACATTTATTCATCGATGCGCGGATGTTGCTGTACCAGACGCGAACGTTTAACCTGCAACTCCGCAATTTCCTGATCGATGTCGTCGATTTTCTGCTCAATATTATCGTAATGCTCGCCCAGAATTTCCTTCGCTTCCTGGATGTCCGACGCCGCTGGCGTTGCGCCTTTTAGCGGGCGATTGGCCGTCTCTTTCATGGAAATACCGGTAATCAAGCCTATCACCGCGATGACCATCAAATAATACGCCGGCATCATCAGATCCTGCGAACTTTCCACCAGCCAGGCCGCCAGCGTCGGCGTCAGACCGGCAATCAATACAGAGATGTTAAAGGCCGCCGCCAGCGCGCTGTAGCGAATATGCGTCGGAAACATCGCCGGCAACGTCGAGGCCATCACCCCGGTAAAGCAGTTCAAAATCACCGCCAGCATCAACAAACCGGCAAAAATCAGGCCAATAACGTTACTGTTAATCAAAATAAAGGCCGGAATTGCCAGCGCAAACAGCGCAATGCTGCCCATAATCACAAACGGACGACGACCGAAACGGTCGCTCAACAGCCCCATCACCGGTTGCACAAACAGCATCCCGATCATAATAGCGATGATAATCAACACGCCGTGATCTTCAGAATAGTGCAGGTTATGCGACAGATAGCTCGGCATGTAGGTGAGCAGCATGTAGTAGGTCACGTTGGTGGCAATCACCAGACCGATACACGACAACAGGCTACGCCAGTGTTTGGTGGCGATCTCTTTAAAAGAGACTTTCGGCCCATCCTGCAGCCCTTCGCGGTCGCCCTGCTCCAGTTTCTCCACGTGCTGCTGGAACGCTGGCGTCTCTTCCAGCGCATGGCGTAAGTAGAGACCGATAATCCCCAACGGCAGGGCGATAAAGAACGGAATACGCCAGCCCCACTCCAGGAAATTCTCCTCACCGACAATCGTCGAGATTAAGACCACCACGCCCGCGCCCAGCACGAACCCTGCGATGGAACCAAAATCCAGCCAGCTTCCCATAAACCCGCGTTTACGGTCCGGCGAATATTCAGCGACAAAGATCGATGCGCCGGTATATTCCCCGCCAACCGAGAAGCCCTGCGCCATTTTACACAGTAGCAATAATATTGGCGCCCAGATACCGATCGTCGCGTAAGAAGGAATTAACCCGATACAGAAGGTACTGATCGACATAATCACAATCGTGATCGCCAGGATCTTCTGGCGCCCGTATTTATCGCCGAGCATACCAAAGAATAACCCGCCGAGCGGTCGAATCAGGAAGGGAACGGAAAACGTGGCCAGCGCGGCAATCATCTGGACGCTGGGATCGGCGCCGGGGAAAAAGACTTTACCCAACGCATAGGCAACAAATCCATAAACACCAAAATCAAACCACTCCATCGCGTTGCCCAGCGAGGCGGCGGTAATCGCTTTGCGAAGTTTACCGTCATCAATGATGGTCACATCGCCCAGTGTAATCGGTTTTATTTTTTTCCTTTTCAGCATAGCTGTCCTCATAGGCTAAGCCCTGTAGCGCTATATACGGCGGGCACCGGCATACCGCGCCAGCGTCGCCGTCGAGCGGAGAGAGAGCGCGAACGCTATCCCTCATACAAGCGTAGCAGGTTTACTTACACTGTCCGGTTACGGACTGTACAACCGAACCTGTTGACGCCTGAATGGGCAGTTAATGACCTCTTTACCCTAACAGTGTTTAAATATGTGATCAACTTCACACATATATGTCAATCTGGTCAAAAGGTGTAAACAAGGACGCCCTCATGCGCTGTGGTGACAGGAAAAAAGCGGTTATTCGGCTGTAAACCATTGCGGACTGGCGTTGCGCAGCCGCTTTTATAAAAGCGGCAATAGTCCCGACAACGCTAAGGATTTTGTGTATAATTGCGGCCTTTTTCGGCGATCTGCCATTTTTGGGCGCGTTTGCCCCCGCTGACTTTTTGAGGAAACCAACATGTCATTACCCCACTGCCCGCAATGTAACTCCGAATATACCTACGAAGATAACGGCATGTTCATCTGCCCGGAATGCGCCCACGAATGGAACGATGCGGAGCCTGCTCAGGAGAGCGATGAACTGATTGTCAAAGACGCTAACGGCAACCTGCTGGCGGACGGCGATAGCGTCACCATCGTGAAAGATCTGAAAGTAAAAGGCAGCTCTTCCATGCTGAAAATCGGCACCAAAGTGAAGAACATTCGTCTGGTTGAAGGCGACCATAACATCGACTGCAAAATCGATGGTTTTGGCCCGATGAAACTGAAATCCGAGTTCGTGAAAAAGAACTGATTTACCGTGTCATTGCCCGGTAACGCCTCGCTTACCGGGCATGAGCCGCCCTTCCACCGACAATATTGTACAAATTTCGAACTACACTTAACGAGCGTCTCTTACCTGAGGTAACCATCATGCCGTTAAGTCCCTATCTCTCTTTTGCCGGCAACTGTGCCGACGCCATCGCGTATTACCAACAAACGTTAGGCGCAAAACTGCTCCATAAACTCAGCTTCGGTGAAATGCCCCCATCGGCGGCGGATAACGAAGAGGGCTGCCCGTCAGGAATGCACTTTCCCGATACCGCTATCGCCCACGCCAACATGCGCATTGCGGGCAGCGACATCATGATGAGCGATGCCATCGCGTCGGGAACGGCGCATTATTCCGGCTTTACGCTGGTGCTTGATACCCACGATGTGGAAGAAGGGAAACGCTGGTTTGATAACCTTGCCGCACAAGGGCAAATCGAAATGGACTGGCAGGAGACCTTCTGGGCGCATGGTTTCGGCAAGGTCAGCGATCGGTTCGGTGTACCGTGGATGATTAACGTTGTTAAACAGCAGCCTGCCACCTAACTCCCCGGGAGGCGCAGCCTCCCGCAGTGTCATCAAATCCCCCTTAATTCTTCATCTTGAAGTAACCAGTCATTAACTAAAACGTCACATAAATCCGCCACGATGGGGCCACTTTTCCAGGGAGGCCGCAGTATGCAAACGATTATTCGTGTCGAGAAACTCTCCAAAACGTTCCAGCAAAATCGGGCGCTTAATGCGGTTGATCTGCATATCGCCGCCGGTGAAATGGTCGCGCTGCTTGGGCCGTCCGGCTCCGGCAAATCCACTCTTTTACGTCATTTGAGCGGGCTTATCACCGGCGATAAAACGCCGGGTAGCCATATTGAGCTACTGGGCCGTACCGTTCAGCGCGAGGGCCGACTGGCGCGCGACATTCGTAAGAGCCGCGCCCATACCGGCTGTATCTTTCAGCAATTCAACCTGGTCAACCGCCTGACGGTACTGGAAAACGTGCTGATTGGCGCGCTCGGTAGTACGCCGCTCTGGCGTACCTGTTTTCGCTGGTTCAGCCGGCAACAGAAACAGCGAGCATTTCAGGCGCTGACCCGCGTCGGTATGACGCACTTTGCGTATCAGCGCGTCTCTACGCTCTCCGGTGGTCAACAGCAGCGCGTCGCCATCGCCCGTGCCTTAATGCAACAGGCGCAAGTCATTCTCGCCGATGAACCCATCGCTTCGCTGGACCCGGAGTCGGCGCGCATCGTGATGGACACGCTGCGCGATATCAACCAGACAGATGGCATCACTGTGGTCGTCACGCTACATCAGGTGGACTACGCCCTGCGCTACTGCGAACGGATTGTCGCGCTGCGGCAGGGAAACGTCTTTTACGACGGTGGCAGCCAGCACTTTGATAACGATCGATTTGACCATCTTTACCGCAGCATTAATCGCGTCGAACAGAACGCGCAGGCTGCTTAACGTCCCCTTAGTGAGGAATGGAAATGCGCTATAAAACCGTTGCCGCGCTGGCCTTCACCAGCATATTGCTAAGTTCTGCCCACGCCGCAGAGCAGGAAAAGGCGCTGAATTTTGGCATTATCTCGACTGAATCACAGCAAAATCTGAAGCCACAGTGGGACCCGTTCCTGAAGGACATGGAAAAGACGCTGGGTGTGAAAGTGAATGCCTTCTTCGCCCCGGACTACGCGGGCATTATTCAGGGGATGCGCTTTAACAAAGTCGATATCGCCTGGTATGGCAATCTTTCCGCGATGGAAGCGGTGGATCGCGCCAACGGCCAGGTTTTCGCTCAAACCGTTGCGGCGGACGGATCGCCTGGCTACTGGAGCGTGTTGATCGTCAACAAAGACAGTCCGATCAACAATCTCAACGATCTGATCGCCAAACGTAAAGATCTTACCTTCGGTAACGGCGATCCTAACTCCACCTCAGGCTTCCTTGTTCCCGGCTATTACGTCTTCGCCAAAAACAGGATTTCTACCAGCGACTTCAAACGTACCGTTAATGCCGGACACGAAACCAACGCGCTGGCGGTCGCCAACAAGCAGGTGGATGTCGCCACCAACAACACCGAAAACCTCGATAAGTTAAAAACCTCCGCGCCGGACAAGCTGAAAGCGTTGAAGGTGATCTGGAAGTCGCCGTTGATCCCTGGCGATCCTATCGTCTGGCGTAAAAATCTCCCCGACGCCACCAAAGATAAGGTGTACGACTTCTTTATGAACTACGGCAAAACGCCGGAAGAAAAAACCGTGCTTGAGCGTCTGGGCTGGGCGCCGTTCCGCCCCTCCAGCGACCTGCAACTGGTACCGATTCGCCAGCTAACGCTGTTTAAAGAAATGCAGAGCATAAAGGACAACAAAGGGCTGAGCGAGAAAGAGAAAGTCAGCAAAACCTCGGCGCTGAAAGCGCAACTTGACGATCTCGACCGCCTGACCGCCGCCCTCGGCGCGATGACCAGCGTAAATAAAGTGGTTCAGTAATGCGTAGGCCGGGTAAGCGCAGCGCCTTACCCGGCCTACCGGTAAACAATCCTTCTTACGGAGCCAAATATGCACACCATCACCGTCGCCCCGCCAAAGCGTAGCTGGTTCTCGCTGCTAAGCTGGGCCATCCTGCTTGCCGTGCTGGTCGTGTCGTGGAAGGGCGCCGAAATGGCCCCATTCACGCTAATCGAGGATTCCGGCAATATGGCGACCTTCGCCGCCGACTTCTTCCCGCCGGACTTCAGCCAGTGGCAGGACTATCTCGGCGAGATGGCCGTGACTCTGCAAATCGCCGTCTGGGGCACTGCCCTGGCCGTCATTCTGTCGATTCCTTTTGGCCTGATGAGCGCCGATAACATCGTATCGTGGTGGATTTATCAGCCGGTACGCCGCTTGATGGACGCCTGTCGCGCCATTAATGAAATGGTCTTCGCCATGCTGTTTGTCGTCGCCGTCGGTCTCGGCCCGTTCGCGGGGGTGATGGCGCTGTTTATCCACACCACCGGCGTGCTCTCCAAGCTGCTTTCCGAAGCAGTCGAAGCCATTGAGCCCGGCCCGGTTGAAGGTATTCGCGCTACCGGCGCTAATAAGCTCGAAGAAATTCTTTTTGGCGTACTGCCGCAGGTAATGCCGCTACTGATCTCCTACTCGTTATACCGTTTTGAATCTAACGTCCGCTCCGCGACGGTGGTTGGAATGGTCGGCGCAGGCGGCATCGGCGTCACCCTGTGGGAAGCGATTCGCGGCTTTCAATTCCAGCAAACCTGCGCCCTGATGGTGTTAATCATCGTCACCGTCAGCCTGCTGGACTTTCTCTCTCAGCGTTTACGTAAACATTTTATCTGATTAACGAGGCACTGCTTGCCATGCACTTCGATACCCCCACCCGCCAGCGCTGGATGCGCGCGCTGGCTTACAGCAATGCCGATGCGCTGAACGCCCGTATGCAGGCGTTAAAACTGACCCCAACCTATGAACTGATTCGCGCCCCGGAAACCGGACTGATGCAGATTCAGGCGCGAATGGGCGGCACCGGCAGCCGCTTCTTTGCTGGCGACACCACTCTGACGCGGGCAGTCGTGCGCCTGAAAAGCGGCACGCTGGGCTACAGCTATCTGCTGGGTCGCAACAAACCGCACGCCGAACAGTGTGCCGTCATCGACGCCCTGCTTCAGGAGCCGTCTCATTTTCAGACGCTGATGGAAACCTTAATTGCCCCGCTGGAGGCGGAGCGTGAGGCGCAAATTCGCGCTCGTGCTGCCGAAGTCAACACCAGCCGGGTCGACTTCTTCACGCTGGTACGCGGGGATAACGCATGACACCATCTACGGCACTACAGACCGCCTTTAACCTGCCCGTCCAGGACGCGCAACAGAGCTTTCGCCGCCTGCTGAAAGCGATGAGCGAACCGGGCGTGATTGTTGGCTTGCATCAACTGAACCATGGCTGGCAGCCGCTAAATCTTGCCACGACCAGCGTCTTGCTGACGCTGGTTGACGGCGACACCCCGGTCTGGCTATCGCCTGCCGTTAATAACGATATCGCCCGCCAGAACCTGCGCTTCCACACCAACGCGCTGCTGGTTGAACAACCGCAGCAGGCCACCTTCGCCGTCGCCGACGCGCGCATCAGCGGCGAGCAGCTTAACGCGCTTTCCGCCGGTTCCGCCGTCGCGCCGGAAAACGACACGCCGCATTTTACCCGCGGCTACGGACTGGTCTTCGGCATGAGCGAACGTAAAGCAATGGCAATGGCGCTGATGGACAGAGCCCTACAGGCGCCCGACTACGATGAAGCGGTCACAGGCCCGGCGCAGGACGAAGAGTTCGTACTGGCGCATGCGGATAACGTCGAGGCGGCGGGTTTTGTTTCGCATCTCAAGCTCCCCCATTACGTCGATTTCCAGGCCGAGCTGGAACTGCTCAAACGCCTGCAACAGGAGGCCGTCCGTGACCACTAATCTCTCTGGCTACAACTTTGCCTATCTGGACGAGCAGACTAAGCGCATGATCCGCCGCGCGATTTTAAAAGCGGTGGCGATTCCTGGCTATCAGGTGCCGTTTGGCGGCCGCGAAATGCCGATGCCTTACGGCTGGGGTACTGGGGGTATTCAGCTAACCGCCAGTGTGATTGGCGAAGCGGACGTGCTGAAAGTGATCGACCAGGGGGCGGACGACACCACCAACGCGGTGTCTATCCGCAACTTCTTCAAGCGCGTCACGGGCGTAGCTACGACGGAGCGCACCGAAGACGCGACGCTGATCCAGACCCGTCATCGAATCCCGGAAACACCGCTGGTGGAAGATCAGATCCTTATCTATCAGGTACCAATCCCGGAACCGTTGCGCTTTATCGAACCCCGTGAAACGGAGACCCGCACCATGCACGCGCTGGAAGAGTACGGCGTGATGCAGGTGAAGTTGTATGAAGATATCGCCCGCTTCGGCCATATCGCCACTACCTACGCCTATCCGGTGAAGGTGAACGGGCGCTACGTCATGGACCCATCGCCCATCCCGAAATTCGATAACCCTAAGATGGACAGGATGCCCGCGCTGCAACTGTTCGGCGCGGGACGGGAAAAACGCATCTATGCCGTACCGCCGTATACACGGGTGGAAAGTCTCGATTTCGACGACCATCCGTTCCGCGTACAGAGCTGGGACGAACCCTGCGCTATCTGCGGCTCGACGCACAGCTATCTCGACGAAGTGGTGCTGGATGATAGCGGCAAACGGATGTTTGTCTGCTCCGACACCGATTACTGCCGCCAACAGAGCGAGGCTCTCAACCCATGACGCAACCGCTGCTTTCGGTCAATAACCTGACGCATCTCTACGCGCCGGGCAAAGGCTTCAACAATGTCTCTTTTGATCTGTGGCCTGGCGAAGTGTTGGGTATCGTCGGGGAGTCCGGCTCCGGCAAAACCACTCTGCTGAAATCGATCTCTTCACGTCTGATACCGCAGTCCGGTGAGGTTCAGTATCAGAACCGTTCGCTGTATGGCATGAGTGAAGCCGATCGCCGCCGTCTGTTGCGTACCGAATGGGGCGTGGTGCATCAGCATCCGCTGGACGGTCTGCGCCGTCAGGTTTCAGCGGGCGGCAATATCGGCGAGCGTCTGATGGCGACAGGTGCGCGTCACTACGGAGAAATCCGCGCTACCGCCCGGCGCTGGCTGGAGGAGGTTGAAATTCCCGCCTCGCGCATCGACGACCTACCCACCACCTTTTCCGGCGGGATGCAGCAACGTTTGCAGATTGCCCGTAACCTGGTCACCCACCCCAGACTGGTATTTATGGACGAGCCCACCGGCGGGCTGGACGTCTCCGTACAGGCGCGTCTGCTCGATCTGCTGCGCGGTCTGGTGGTGGAGCTGGATCTGGCGGTGGTAATTGTCACCCATGATTTAGGGGTCGCCCGCCTGCTGGCGGATCGTCTGCTGGTGATGAAACAGGGACAAGTGGTGGAAAGTGGGTTAACCGACCGGGTACTCGACGATCCGCATCACCCGTATACCCAGTTGCTGGTGTCGTCGGTATTGCAAAATTAAGAGGCCAACATGATTCACGTTGAAAACGTCAGTAAAACCTTCGTGCTCCACCAGCAAAACGGCGTGCGTCTGCCGGTACTGAAAAACGCCACTCTGGCAGTGAAAAGCGGCGAATGCGTGGTGCTCCACGGTCACTCCGGCAGCGGTAAATCGACGCTACTGCGCTCGCTGTACGCCAATTATCTGCCCGATGAGGGGCATATCCGGATTCGTCACGGCAATGAGTGGGTAGATCTGGTGCAGGCGCCGACGCGTAAGGTGCTGGAAGTCCGTCGCTCGACCATCGGCTGGGTAAGCCAGTTTTTACGCGTCATTCCGCGCATCTCCGCGCTGGATGTCGTCATGCAGCCGCTGCTGGAACTGGGCGTCCCGCGTGACGTTTGCGCCGCCAAAGCCGCCCGGCTGCTCACCCGTCTGAATGTGCCGGAACCGCTATGGCATCTAGCCCCTTCCACCTTTTCCGGCGGCGAACAGCAGCGCGTGAACATCGCGCGCGGATTTATCGTCGATTATCCGATTTTGTTGCTGGATGAACCTACCGCCTCGCTGGACGCCAACAACAGTGCCGCTGTGGTCACGCTGATTACCGAAGCCAAAGCGCGCGGCGCGGCCATCGTCGGTATTTTTCATGACCAGGCCGTGCGCGACCGCGTGGCGGATCGTTTGCATGCGATGGGAATCACCTCATGATTATCAATAATGTAAAACTGGTACTGGAAGATGATGTGGTACAGGGTTCGCTGGAAATGCAGGACGGAGTTATCCGTGCCTTCGCTGAAAGCCGTAGCCGCCTTCCTGCAGCGCTGGATGGCGAAGGCGGCTGGCTGCTGCCGGGGTTAATAGAGCTGCATACCGATAACCTCGACAAATTCTTCACCCCGCGTCCTAAGGTCGACTGGCCTGCTCATTCGGCGATGAGCAGCCATGATGCGCTGATGGTCGCCAGCGGCATTACTACCGTGCTGGACGCTGTCGCCATTGGTGATGTGCGCGACGGCGGCGACCGTCTGGAAAACCTGGAGAAGATGATCAATGCCGTGGAAGAGACGCAAAAACGCGGACTCAACCGCGCCGAACATCGTTTACATCTGCGCTGCGAGCTACCGCATCACACCACCCTGCCGCTGTTTGAAAAGCTAGCCGATCGCGACGCCGTCACCCTGGTGTCGCTGATGGATCACTCGCCAGGTCAGCGCCAGTACGTCAGTCTTGAGAAATATCGCGAGTATTACCAGGGAAAATATCATCTGACCGACGACGAAATGGATCGTTTTGAAGCGGAACAGATCGCGCTGGCCGAACGATGGTCCACCCCGAATCGTCAGTCCATCGCCGCGATGTGTCAGGCACGTCATATCGCCCTGGCAAGCCACGATGACGCCACTTACGCACATGTGCATGAATCGCATCTGATGGGCAGCGTAATCGCCGAATTTCCTACCACCTTTGAAGCCGCAAAAGCCTCACGTCAGCATGGGATGAATGTACTGATGGGCGCGCCGAATATCGTGCGCGGCGGTTCGCACTCCGGCAACGTGGCAGCCCATAAGCTGGCTGAACTGGGGCTGCTGGATATTCTCTCTTCCGACTATTACCCCGCCAGCCTGCTGGATGCGGCGTTTCGCGTCGCGGATGACGCCAGTAACACGTTTACCCTGCCGCAGGCCATTTGTCTGGTAACACGCAATCCCGCGCGGGCGCTCAAGCTGGATGATCGCGGCGTCGTCGCGCAAGGGAAACGCGCCGATCTGGTGCTGGCGCACCGTAAAGGCGATCACGTCCATATCGATCATGTCTGGCGTCAGGGGAAAAGGGTGTTTTAACGATGGGAAAACTGATCTGGTTAATGGGGCCATCCGGCTCCGGTAAAGACAGTTTGCTGGCGGAACTTCGTCAGCAGGAACATGAACAGTTGCTTATCGCTCACCGCTACATTACTCGGGCGGCCAATGCGGGTAATGAAAACCATATCGCGTTGAGTGAAAAAGAGTTTTTCATTCGTGCGGGACAAAACCTGCTGGCGCTGAGCTGGTATGCTAACGGTTTTTATTACGGTCTCGGTATTGAAATCGATCTCTGGCTGCACGCCGGTTTTGACGTGGTGGTCAACGGTTCACGCGCACATCTGCCGCAGGCGCAGGCGCGCTACGGCGTTTCTCTATTACCGGTTTGCTTGACGGTTTCACCCGATATTTTACGCCAGCGACTGCAGATGCGCGGGCGAGAAAATGACGCCGAAATCGCCGCCCGTCTGGAGCGAGCGGCGCATTATCCGCCGTTTAACTGTCCTACCGTTAATAATGACGGAAGTTTGCTACAGTCTGTCGAAAGACTGCTCATTTTGATGGGACGTAAGGAGGAACATTATGCCAGTCTGTGAATTACGTCGCGCAACGGCAGAGGATATCGATTCCGTTTACGCGCTTATCTGTGAGCTGAAGCAAGATGAAATTAATTATCAAGCCCTTAGAGAAGGATTCGCCGCTAACTTGCAGGACCCCCATTTTCGATATCATTTAGCGCTTTACAATGGAGAGGTGGTTGGCATGATCGGCCTGCATATACAGTTTAACCTTCATCATGCGAACTGGATCGGCGAAATTCAGGAGCTGGTGGTGATGCCGCAGGCGCGTGGGTTGAAGGTGGGGAGCACACTGTTGGCCTGGGCGGAAGAGGAAGCGCGTCGGGCGGGCGCGGAGATGACGGAGCTTTCCACCAGCATTAAGCGCCACGACGCTCATCGATTCTATCTACGCGAAGGTTATGCGCAGAGCCACTTCCGCTTCACCAAAATGCTGTGAGGCATTGATGAGTTTTATCATTACGCTGACAGGCACCGGCGGCGCGCAGGGCGTACCGGCATACGGCTGCGACTGCCCTGCCTGCCGTCGGGCGCAAATGCAGCCCCGGTTTCGCCGTCGCCCCTGTAGCGGCGTGGTCAAATTCAACGATGCCGTCACCTTGATCGATGCGGGTCTCCACGATCTGACAGATCGCTGGCCCGCCGGCTCGTTCCGGCAGTTTTTGCTCACCCATTATCATATGGATCATGTGCAGGGATTGTTTCCGTTACGCTGGGGTGTCGGGGCATCGATCCCGATTTATGGCCCGCCGGATGAGCAGGGGTGCGACGATCTGTTTAAGCACCCTGGCATCCTTGATTTCAGCTACACCGTTGAGCCTTTTGTAACGTTTGATTTACAGGGATTGCAGGTAACGCCACTACCGCTCAACCACTCAAAACTGACCTTTGGCTACCTGCTGGAATCGGCACACCGTCGCGTAGCATGGTTATCTGATACCGCTGGCTTACCCGATAACACCCTAAAATTTCTCCTCAACAACACCCTACAGGTAGTCGTGATCGACTGTAGCCATGAACCACTCCCCGCGCCGCCGCGTAACCACAACGACTTAAACAGAGTTATTGCTATTAAGGAGGTGATTCGTTGCCCGCGGGTCATTGTTACTCATATCAGCCATCAATTTGATACGTGGATGATGGCGAACATGCTGCCAGACGGTATTGAAGCAGGCTATGACGGGATGGAAATCATTCTGAAGTAAGCCCGCTTGTCGCCCCCGGGTACATCTTGTTTCGCCGCGATCTGAAAAACAGCTTTTTTGCTTTCACGCTTTAATCTTAGAAAATAAAGACTCTTTATATCGGTTTTAATTCATCAAAATACATTGAGTATAAAAATAATAAAAAATTTAAATGTTCACTCTATAAATAAATTAACCGTCAGTTAATTACTGTTGCGCACAAATACCTAAGAAAAATAGTTACCCCGCTCACACTTCTTATTCTAAAAATAACAGATTCGGTTTTATGATAGCAGGCAATACCAGACCGAACTCCCTTCGAGTAAATAAATTCACTACGCAGATGTTAAATGGAGATTTATATGAATAACGAGACGTTATTCCGTTTAAGCAGGACGTTTATTGCTATTACCGCCGCATCTGGTTTTTTTATTCATACCGCTTTCGCGGCTGAGCCTGCGAAAGAGGCGACCGCCTATACCCAACAGGTTAATCAACAATACACAAAGAACCTGCCGTTCAGCGATCGACAGGACTTTGCCGATGCGCAGCGTGGGTTTATCGCCCCCCTGCTGGATCAGGGTATTCTAAAAACCGCCAGCGGGAAGCCATTCTATCGTGCCGAAGACTACAAATTTGATATCAACGCGCCAGCGCCGGAAACGGTCAACCCCAGCCTGTGGCGTCAGGCACAGCTAAATGGCATATCCGGCCTGTTTAAAGTCACCGACCGCATGTATCAGGTACGCGGCCAGGATATCTCTAACATTACTTTTGTCGAAGGCGATACCGGTATTATCGTTATCGACCCGCTGGTGTCTCCGGCAGCGGCAAAAGCCAGCCTCGATCTTTACTTCCAGCATCGTCCGCAGAAGCCCATCGTGGCGGTCATTTATAGCCACAGCCACGTAGATCACTATGGCGGCGTTAAGGGCATCGTCTCGGAAGATGACGTGAAATCCGGCAAAGTGCAGGTGATCGCCCCCGCCGGATTTATGGATGAGGCCGTCAGTGAAAACGTCCTGGCAGGCAACATTATGAGCCGCCGCGGTTCTTATTCTTACAGCGCCCTGCTACCGCGCAATGTGAAAGGCAATATCGGCAACGGTCTGGGCGTTACGCTCACCGGCGGTGCGCCAACTATTATCGCGCCGACCATTTCTATTACCAAAACGGGCGAAAAACTGACTATCGACGGACTGGAATTTGACTTCCTGATGGCGCCGGGCAGCGAAGCGCCTGCCGAAATGCATTTTTATATCCCGGCTCTGAAAGCGCTGTGTACCGCCGAAAACGCCACTCACACGTTACATAACTTCTATACCCTGCGCGGCGCAAAAACCCGCGATACCAGTAAATGGACCGATTACCTGAACGAAACGCTGGATATGTGGGGTAGCCAGGCCGAAGTTCTGTTTATGCCGCACACCTGGCCGGTGTGGGGAAATCAGCACATCAACGACTATATCGGTAAATATCGCGACACCATCAAATATATTCATGACCAGACTCTGCATCTGGCCAACCAGGGTTACACAATGAACGAAATCGGCAACATGATTCAGTTGCCGCCCGCACTGGCGAATAACTGGGCCAGCCGTGGCTATTACGGCTCCGTCAGCCATAATGCTCGCGCCGTTTACAACTTCTACCTTGGCTACTTCGACGGTAATCCGGCTAATCTGAACCCCTACGGCCAGGTTGATATGGGCAAACGCTACGTCAAAGCCCTGGGAGGGTCTGCGCGTACCATTAATCTGGCGCGCGAGGCATACCAGCAGGGGGATTACCGCTGGGCGGCCGAATTACTTAAACAGGTTATCGCCGCCAATCCGGGCGATCAGATCGCCAAAAATTTGCAGGCCGACACCTTCGAACAACTCGGTTATCAGGCGGAATCCGCGACCTGGCGCGGTTTCTACCTGACGGGCGCTAAAGAACTGCGTTCCGGCGTGGCGAAACTGCCGGTCGGCGCATCGGCTTCTCCTGACACGCTTAAAGGGATGTCGGTAGAAATGTTGTTTGATTATATGGCGATTCGTCTGGATAGCGCCAAAGCCGCCGGGAAAGACATCAGCCTGAACTTCAACCTGGACAGTGGCGAAAACCTCAACCTGACGCTGAATGATAGCGTGCTGAACTATCGCCAGACGCTGCAGCCGAAAGCCGATGCGTCTTACTATATCAGTCGCGCCGATCTGCACAGCGTCCTGACTGGTCAGGCGAAAATGGCCGATCTGCTGAAAGCGAAGAAGGTGAAGGTGATTGGCAACAAGGCGAAGCTGGATGAAATTATCGGCTGTCTGGATCAATTTGATTTTTGGGTCAATATCGTGACGCCAAATTAATCATGCCCGCGTCCGGACGGCAAGCCCGTTCCGGACGCATTTCAATTGATATTTAAAATATAATTAAATGAAAAATATAAATTATAAATAAGTTATGAATGCGGTGAGGAAATAAAGCTATTTTTATCCTGCTGAAAAATAGCCATACTGTGATCCCCACTTCTCTTTCACATTCACCCCGGATATTGTTCGCAATAAACAGGATGTATTTTATTATGCAAATAGTTAAATCCAGGATTGTGACGCAGCTAAAAAAACGCAGCCTGCTCGTTTCAGCGATATTACTCACGGGGTGCTCGTTGCCTCCAGCTATTCCTGTTATTGGCGCCTATTATCCCGACTGGCTTTTCTGCATTATTGCTGGCGTCATTCTCACGCTCGTCACCCGACAAGTCATGCTACGTAAATATCAAACGCCGCCGTTGGCGGGCGTCATATATACCGCCCTTTTTGCCCTCTACTCCATGCTGTTCTGGCTGGTATTTTTCTAATTCATATTGAGATGCGCTCATGGAAAGCTCGCCGAAGAAAACTCCTCGTAACAAAGTTCCCGCCCTGGTTCTGGTTCTGCTCGCGCTGGTCGTCATGGTGTTTGTCATCTGGCGGGTAGACAGCGCGCCCTCGACGAGCGATGCCTATGCCTCCGCCGATACCATTGATGTGGTTCCGGAGGTGAGCGGTCGTATTGTCGAGCTGGCGGTGGTGGATAACCAGCAGGTGAAAAAAGGCGATCTCTTGTTCCGTATCGACCCCCGTCCCTACGAAGCCAGTCTCGCTAAGGCGGAAGCCGCGCTCGCCGCGCTGGATAAACAGATTATGCTGACCCAACGTAGCGTTGACGCGCAAAAATATGCCGCCAGCTCCGTTGAAGCGACGGTCGCCAAAGCGCGTGCGGCGGCGAAACAGGCCAACGATACGCTGCACCGTACCGAGCCGCTACTGTCGGAAGGGTTTGTTTCGGCGGAAGATGTCGATCGCGCCAGAACCGCGCAGCGTGCTGCCGAAGCCGATCTCAATGCGGTTTTATTACAGGCGCAACAGGCCGCCAGCGCCGTGAGCGGCGTCGATGCGCTGGTCGCGCAGCGCGTCGCGGTACAGGCGGATATCGCTCTGACTAAACTGCATCTCGACATGGCGACGGTACGTGCGCCCTTTGATGGCCGCGTGGTGTCCTTAAAAACCTCGGTCGGTCAGTTTGCTTCCGCGATGAAACCCATTTTCACGCTTATTGATACTGACCACTGGTACATTATCGCCAACTTCCGCGAAACCGAGTTGAAAACCATTCATGCCGGAACGCCCGCCACTATCCGCCTAATGAGCGACAGTGGTAAAACGTTCCAGGGCAAAGTAGACTCCATCGGCTTTGGCGTACTGCCGGACGATGGCGGTATGGTAATTAGCGGCCTGCCGCGCGTATCGCGCTCCATCAACTGGGTACGCGTAGCCCAGCGCTTTCCGGTGAAAATCATGGTCGAAAAACCCGATGCGGCGCTATTTCGCATTGGGGCTTCAGCGGTCGCCACCCTTGAGCCGCAATAATGAACGCGCTTAACTACCTGCCGCTACCGGTCGTTAAACTGCTGGCTTTTTTTCATGAGGAGCTCAGTGAACAGCGCCCTGGCCGACTCACGCAGATAGCCCAATTGTGGGTTAGTTGTCTGCTGGTCGTGCTGATCTCTATGACCTTTGAGATCCCGTTTCTGGCTATCTCTCTGGCTGTGCTGTTTTATGGCGTACAGTCGAACGCGTTTTACACCAAATTCGTGGCGATCCTGTTTGTGGTCGCGACGGCGCTGGAAATCGGCAGCCTGTTTCTGATCTACAAATGGTCCTATAGCTATCCGCTAATGCGCATGATTATCGCCAGCGTGGTAGTGCTGTTTTGTATGTTTATGATGCGTACCCACCGACTGGGGTTGCTCTTTTTCGCGGTGGCTATCATCGCCGTATACGGGCAAACCTTCCCCGGTATGCTCGACTATCCGGAGGTTGTGGTTCGTCTCACGCTGTGGTGTATCGTTGTTGGGCTCTATCCAACGCTGCTGATGGTATTGATCGGCGTATTGTGGTTCCCCAGCCGCGCGGTAACGCAAATGCGACACGCCTTGTGCGCCCGTCTCGACGATGCCGTTAGCCATTTGCTGACCGACATTGCGCCGCAGGCAGAAAAATACGTTGAGCGGGACGTGCTGGCGCTGCAAAAGCTGAATGTATTCTGCCTGGCCGATGATGCCGACTGGCAGGCGCGTAGCGCGTGGTGGCAAAACTGCGTTTCCACCGTCACTTATCTGTACACTACGCTCAACCGTTATTCTGCCGACGCCGCGTCGCAATATCCGGCGCTGGTGCAAAAGATACGAAATGAGATCGCGTCGCTGCAACAGGCGGTCGCCCAGGGCGAACCCTGGCAGAGTACATGGTCGCTCAGCGCGCAAGAGCGCGTCGCCGCTCGGGCGTGCGGGCTGGAAACTATCTGCGACCAACTGCGCCAGCTTGGACAGATGTCGCCCGACACGCCGCCTGCGCCTGTCGCCAAACCACCCGCCATGGCGCCGGATGCCTTCAGTAACCCGGTCTACATACGCTACGCGCTGAAAACGCTGCTGGCCTGCATGATTTGCTACGTCTTCTATTCCGGCGTCGACTGGGAAGGCATTCACACCTGTATGCTGACATGTATTATCGTGGCCAATCCAAGTATCGGCTCGTCATATCAGAAAATGTCGCTACGCTTTGGCGGCGCGCTTTGCGGCGCGCTACTGGCGCTGCTGGTCGCCATTTTCGCCATGCCCAGGCTGGATAACATTGCCGAACTGCTGTGCCTGTTAGCGCCTGTCTTCCTGCTCGGCGCCTGGATAGCCACAGGATCGGAACGATCGTCCTATATCGGCACGCAAATGATTGTCACCTTTGCCCTGGCGACGCTCGAAAACGTTTTTGGCCCGGTTTACGATCTGGTAGAAATTCGCGATCGCGCGATGGGGATTTTAATCGGCACTGCGGTTTCCGCCGTCATTTATACGTTTATCTGGCCGGAAAGCGAAGCGGACGCTCTGCCGCAAAAACTGGCTGGCGCGTTAGGCATCCTGGGCAAACTATTGCGTATCCCGCGCCAGCCTGACCCTACGTCGCAACGGACATACCTTCAGCTACGTATCGGTTGCCATGCGGCATTTAATGCCTGCGAAGAGATGCGCGAACGCGTCGCGCTGGAATACCAACTTAGCGCCAAAGAGCGCGCGCGTCTGCTCGCCGACAGCCAGGCCGTCATCGATCTGGGGCGTGAAATGCTCTATCGCTGGGATATAACCTGGAATAGCGCCTCCCCTTCAGATCACGACGTGCAGCAAACGTACGCTGAGCGCATTGCGCAAGTATTAGAACATTATGCCGCCGGCCTTGCGAGCCGTACCAGCCGCTCGCCTGCGCTCGCTTTGACGGTGTCGCCCACATTACCTGAACAAGAACAAGGTATCGTGCACCTCATATCTTGCTTACCAGACTGGACGACCCCGGAACACACGCCAGCCGAAAATCCGCAGCAAGGAACTCCCCCATTATGATTCGAACCTCTTCACGCCTATTCCTTTGCTGCCTGCTTGGCGGCACCACGGCGCTTTCTGGCTGCGCGTTAATTCGCAGCGATTCTGCGCCGCATCAGCAGCTTCAGCCGGAGCAGATCAAACTGGCCGATGATATTCATCTGGCCAGTTCCGGCTGGCCGCAGGCGCAGTGGTGGCGACAATTCAACGACCCGCAATTGGATGCGATTATCCAACAAACGTTGGCGGGCTCCCATACGCTTGCTGAAGCAAAGCTGCGCGAAAAGAAAGCGCAGTCGCAGGCGGAACTGCTGGAGGCGGGTTCACAGCTACAGGTCGCCGCGCTGGGGATGCTTAACCGCCAACGGGCATCGGCGAATGGCTTTCTCGGCCCCTATGCGCTGAACGCGCCGAGGCTGGGCATGGATGGCCCGTATTATACGGAAGCGACTATTGGTCTGTTCGCCGGAATTGATCTCGATTTTTGGGGCGTACATCGTTCCGCCGTCGCGGCGGCTCTCGGCGCGCAAAACGCCGCGCTTGCCGAAACCGCCGCCGTGGAGTTGTCGCTTACCACCGGCGTTGCGCAGCTTTACTACAGTATGCAGGCCAGCTATCAGATGCTCGATCTGTTACAGCAAACTCGTGATGTCGTTGACTACGCGATACAAGCGCATCAGAGCAAAGTGGCGCACGGACTGGAAGCGAAAGTGCCCTACCACGGCGCAAGAGCGCAGATGTTGGCGGTCGATAAACAGATCGCCGCAGTAAAAGGGCAAATCAAAGAAACGCGCGAGTCGCTGCGCGCGCTGATGGGCACGGAAGCGATGCCGGACATCAAACCCACTTCGCTGCCGCAGGTCAACACCGGTATACCTTCCACGCTCTCTTATGAGCTGCTCGCCAGACGTCCGGACCTGCAAGCAATGCGCTGGTATGTTCAGGCGTCGCTGAACCAGGTGGACGCCGCCCGCGCCTTGTTCTACCCCAGCTTTGATATCAAAGCCTTCTTTGGCCTCGATTCCATCCATCTGGATAATTTGTTTAAAAACACCAGTAAACAGATCAACTTTATTCCGGGCTTACGCCTGCCGCTTTTTGACGGCGGACGTCTTAATGCCAACCTGGCAAGCACCAGGGCCGCCAGCAATATATTGATTGAACGGTATAACCAGTCCGTACTCAACGCCGTGCGTGATGTGGCGATCAATGGCACCCGTCTGCAAACGCTTAATGAGGAGCGCGACATGCAGGCACAGCGGGTAGACGCCACGCGTTATACCCAGGCCTCCGCCGAGGCGGCGTTAAAACAGGGGCTGGGAAGTCGATTACAGGCCACCGAAGCCAGACTTCCCGTGTTGAGCGAACAAGTTTCGCTGTTGATGTTGGATACCCAGCGCATTATTCAGAGTATCCAGCTTATCAAATCACTGGGCGGCGGCTATCAGGCCGCAAAAACCGAGCAGGACTGATAAATGTCATGCGGCATTTTCTTTCGACACGTCAAAACTGACGACAGCCTGTTTTTCGTCAGGGTTTTGAGCAAAATTCGCCCGTAATATCAGGGTAAGTCCACACTAAAAAAGTGGCATAAAACATGCATACTGAGGGCGACAGCGCGTATGCGCGATTTGATTAACTGGAGCGAAACCGATGAAAAAAGTCGTCACGGTTTGCCCGTATTGCGCATCAGGTTGCAAAATCAACCTGGTGGTCGATAACGGCAAAATCGTCCGGGCTGAGGCGGCGCAGGGGAAAACCAACCAGGGTACCCTGTGTCTGAAGGGCTACTACGGCTGGGATTTTATTAATGATACCCAGATCCTGACCCCGCGCCTGAAAACCCCAATGATCCGTCGCCAGCGTGGCGGCAAACTGGAATCTGTTTCCTGGGATGAAGCGCTCAATTACGTCGCTGAACGTTTGAGCGCCATCAAAGCGAAGTACGGTCCGGATGCAATCCAGACGACCGGCTCCTCTCGCGGTACCGGAAATGAAACCAACTATGTAATGCAAAAATTCGCGCGCGCCGTTATTGGTACCAATAACGTTGACTGCTGCGCTCGCGTCTGACACGGCCCATCGGTTGCAGGTCTGCACCAATCGGTCGGTAACGGCGCAATGAGTAATGCGATTAACGAAATTGATAACACCGATTTAGTGTTCGTCTTCGGGTATAACCCGGCGGATTCCCACCCTATCGTGGCGAATCACGTGATTAACGCTAAACGCAACGGGGCGAAAATTATCGTCTGCGATCCGCGAAAAATTGAAACCGCGCGCATCGCTGACATGCATATCGCGTTGAAAAACGGCTCGAATATCGCGCTGCTCAACGCCATGGGTCATGTCATTATTGAAGAAAACCTGTACGACAAAGCGTTTGTCGCCAGCCGTACCGAAGGTTTTGAAGAGTACCGTAAGATTGTCGAAGGCTATACGCCGGAGTCCGTCGAAGAGATTACTGGCGTGAGCGCACAGGAAATTCGTCAGGCGGCGCGGATGTATGCCAGCGCGAAAAGCGCGGCGATCTTGTGGGGTATGGGCGTCACCCAGTTCTATCAGGGTGTGGAAACCGTGCGTTCACTGACCAGCCTCGCGATGCTGACCGGCAACCTCGGCAAACCAAGCGCGGGCGTTAACCCGGTTCGCGGCCAGAACAACGTTCAGGGCGCGTGCGATATGGGCGCGTTGCCGGATACGTATCCGGGCTACCAGTACGTTAAGTTCCCGGAAAATCGTGAGAAATTCGCTAAAGCCTGGGGCGTAGAAAGTCTGCCTGCGCATACCGGCTATCGCATCAGCGAGCTGCCGCACCGTGCGGCGCATGGCGAAGTACGCGCGGCGTACATTATGGGTGAAGATCCGCTGCAAACCGATGCGGAGCTCTCTGCGGTACGTAAAGCGTTTGAAGATCTGGAACTGGTCATCGTGCAGGACATCTTCATGACCAAAACCGCGTCGGCGGCGGATGTGATTTTACCGTCTACCTCGTGGGGCGAGCATGAAGGCGTCTTCTCGGCGGCTGACCGTGGTTTCCAGCGCTTCTTTAAAGCCGTTGAGCCTAAGTGGGATCTGAAAACCGACTGGCAGATTATCAGTGAGATCGCCACCCGGATGGGCTATCCGATGCACTACAACAACACCCAGGAGATCTGGGATGAGTTGCGTCATCTGTGCCCGGATTTCTACGGGGCCACTTACGAGAAAATGGGTGAACTGGGCTATATCCAGTGGCCATGCCGTGACACCTCGGATGCCGATCAGGGAACCTCGTACCTCTTTAAAGAGAAGTTCGATACCCCCAACGGTCTGGCGCAGTTCTTCACCTGCGACTGGGTAGCACCTATCGATAAACTCACCGAAGAGTACCCGATGGTACTGTCGACGGTGCGCGAAGTCGGCCACTACTCCTGCCGTTCGATGACCGGTAACTGTGCAGCGCTGGCCGCGCTGGCGGACGAACCGGGCTATGCGCAAATCAATACCGCCGACGCCGCGCGTCTGGGCATTGAAGATGAAGCGCTGGTGTGGGTTCATTCGCGCAAAGGCAAAATCATCACCCGCGCGCAGGTCAGCGATCGCCCGAACAAAGGGGCGATTTACATGACCTACCAGTGGTGGATTGGCGCCTGTAACGAGCTGGTGACTGAAAACCTAAGCCCGATTACGAAAACGCCGGAGTACAAATACTGCGCCGTACGCGTTGAGCCGATCGCCGATCAGCGAGCCGCCGAGCAGTATGTGATTGATGAGTACAACAAGCTGAAAACCCGCCTGCGCGAAAGCGCAATGGGGTGATGAGAATTGCCTGATGGCGCTACGCCTTATCAGGCTTACCGACGAACATCTCACTGTAGGTCGGATAGGTGGCATCTGGCATTAACATTGAAAACAGCCTCGTTCTGGACTGACCCCATAAAGTTGGACAGTCCATTCCAAGAGGCTGTTTTTTTATCCATACGATCTCTTTATACTGTCTTTTCCGTACCCTAAATAAAATTCAAAATGAAACCACTTCTTGCATTGATGTTGTTTATGACATTCTTTGCCCATGCCGCAGATCCTGAGCCAGGTAGCCAGTATTTGCAGGCAGCAGAGGCAGGTGACAGACGCGCACAATATTTTCTGGCCGACAGTTGGTTGAGCTATGGCGATTTGAACAAAGCCGAATACTGGGCGCAAAAAGCCGCCGACAATGGCGATGCTGACGCCTGCGCATTACTGGCGCAAATCAAAATCACTAATCCGGTAAGCCTGGATTATCCCGACGCGAAAAAGCTGGCTGAAAAGGCGGTAAATGCGGGCAGTAAAACGGGGGAAATTACGCTGGCGCGGATCCTGGTCAACACTCAGGCAGGACGCCCGGACTACCCAAAAGCCATCTCGCTGCTGCAAAACGCCTCTGAAGATCTGGATAACGACTCCGCGGTGGATGCGCAAATGTTGCTTGGCCTGATTTACGCCAACGGCGTGGGCATTGCCGCCGATGATGAAAAAGCCGCCTGGTATTTCAAACGCAGTTCCGCCATTTCCCGTACCGGCTATTCAGAATACTGGGCGGGAATGATGTTTTTAAACGGTGAACCGGGCTTTATTGAAAAGAACAAGCAGAAGGCGCTGCACTGGTTGAATCAAAGCTGTCTGGAAGGGTTTGATACCGGTTGCGAAGAGTTCGAAACGCTAACGAATGGTTGATGTTTACTGCCGGATGGCGGACTGCCATCCGACGCTCTACCACCCATTACTGGGCGGTCTTATCAAATTTCCCCAGCACATCGCGCTCGTAGGCCAGCGCTTTTTTGCGGTCAAACTTGTGTTCCCACTTGGCAATCACCAGCACCGCCAGCGCATTGCCCACCACATTTAGCGCAGTACGCGCCATGTCGAGGATACGGTCAACACCGGCGATAAACGCCAGCCCTTCCAGCGGAATGCCCACGCTGCCCAGCGTCGCCAGTAACACCACGAAGGAAACGCCCGGCACGCCGGCAATCCCTTTCGACGTCACCATCAGCGTCAGCACCAGTACAATTTCCTGCCACAGCGACAGGTCGATACCGTATAGCTGCGCGATAAAAATGGCGGCGATGCTCTGGTATAACGTGGAGCCGTCGAGGTTAAATGAGTAACCGGTCGGCACCACGAAGCTGGTGATAGAGGCTGGCGCGCCGTAAGCCTCCATCTTCTCGATAATGCGCGGCAGCACGCTCTCGGAGCTGGCGGTCGAGTACGCCAGAATCAATTCATCTTTCAGAATGCGAATCAGAATCCAGATACTTAACCCACACAGGCGCGCCACGATGCCCAGCACCACCAGCGCAAAGAAGATAATGGCAAAGTGTACCAGCAGCACCAGTTTCGCCAGCGGCCACAGCGACGCGAAACCAAAATTCGCTACCGTGACGGCGATCAGCGCAAAAACGCCCACTGGCGCATAGCGCATCACCATATGAGTGACTTTAAACATGGTCTCAGAGATGGAACGAAATACCGTCACCAGCGGTTCGCGATGCGTTGCCGGCAGGGACGATAACCCCAGCCCAAACAGGACCGAGAAAAAGATAATCGGCAGCATATCCCCTTTGGCCATCGATGCGATGATATTAGTCGGCACCAGCGACAGTATCGTCCCCATCAGCCCATGCGCATGGCTTTGTACTTCCGCCGTGGTGTTCTGGTATTTCGAAATATCGACGGTCGCCAGTTGCGACATATCAATGCCTGAGCCTGGCTGAAAGACATTCGCCAGCGTAATGCCGAGGATAATCGCCACCGTGGTGATCAGTTCAAAATAGAGAATGGTTTTTGCGCCGATACGGCCTAGCTGTTTCGCATCGCCAACGCCAGCGATGCCGACAATCAGAGTCGAGATCACGATCGGCACGACGATCATTTTAATCAGATGGATAAAGATATCACCGGCAGGCGACAACAGATTGGCAATCAGCCATTCACGGCTGTCACTGTGATAATGCAGATAGCTGCCCAGCAGAATGCCCAGCACCATAGCCAGCAAAATTTGCCAGGCCAGGCTGACTTTCAAATTTTTCATAACAACAGACTTCCTCGATGAAGCGTTGCTCTCCGCCGAAAGCATGAGAGCAATACATACTGAAAGGGTATGATTTGTGTTGCGTTGGTTTGTAGAGTTTTTTAACGCGCATAATCAGTATCATTTGCATAGCGTCTTGCGCAACCCTTTCATAACAGGGCTTTTGGCTACTTTTATGCATAATAACGCGAGTTTATGGCGTTAATGATGAATAACTATTTGTTATGGAAAGTTTTTTATTTCGACAAAAACGAATAATACACTGAGGTAATTAATTTTTATCCGTGACTCATTCGCCGTTTTTTTAAACAGCGCACACGACGCAAATCACAAAAAAGAAAAAATTATTTCGGCCGGTTTTGTAACAATTTTGCCAAATTAATGGCCTCTACCAGTTGCGCGCGGTTCACTCGCGGCGAGTTTGCATCCAGTAAGGTCTGCCACAGCGACACGGCTCGCGCATAATCCGCCTGCATAAACGCATCCGCCGCCAGCAGCATCTGCGCGGTCACTTCTGTCGCATCCAGCGCTAACGCTTTGTTAATCATTTCACGAGTCGCAGGCGTCATATGTTGCCCGGACTGGTAATACAGCACCGTTGCCAGCGCGGCGAAAAGCTGCGCGTTATCTCCTCGCAGACGCAACGCCTGACGATATGCCAGCAGCGCATTGTCATACGCATTGCGATAGAGATAATACTCGCCCAGTCGCGCCCATTGCTCGCTATCCTGCGGATTGGCGCGGATTTTTTCTTGCAGCCTGGAAAGCTGCGCCTCTGGCGTTTGCGGGTTTGTAAAGTCACGTAGCGGATCGGCCAGACGCTGTTGCTCGCTACGCACAGCCTGCCATTTCGGCGTCAACATATAGCCGCCGATACAGGCCGCCACCATCAACACCGCCGCAGCCGCCAGACGCTTTACGGGTAGCGGGCGTAATGGCGTCGTGACGTTCGCTGGCAAACTCATGTTTCCTCCTTCTCTGTACGCTGACAAATGCCGACTCGCCAGAGAATAATACCCACAGCAACAACAGTAGACACGGCAGCGCCCATAGCAGAAGCGTTTGCGCGGTCAGCGGCGGATCGTAGCGAACAAAATCGCCGTAACGCCGGGTCATCCAGGCGGTAATCTCCGCTTCATCTTTACCTTCCGCCACCATGGTATAGACCTGATGGCGCATACTGACCGCGACCGGCGCATTGGATTCCAGTAAATTTTGATTCTGACACTGCGGGCAGCGTAGCTGGCTGGCAACGCGCAGGGCTTTTTCCTGCTGTTGCGTGTTTTCGAAGCGCCAGGTGTCCACCACCTGAGCATGGGCAGTGAAAGCGAAGAAAAACAAGACACAGATGAAAAGTAAACGCGTTTTGCCGGATAAGGCATCCGCGACGCCATCCGGCAACGCTGTGATTAACTTACACATCACGTCTCCTCCCTCGCCAGCCGCTCAGCAATGCCCCGACGATCATCATCAGCCCGCCGCCCCAGACCCAACGGACGCCAGTCTGCACATAAAAACGCATAGCATACCGCTCCTCTCCCGTTTTCTCGCCCATCACCGCATACCAGTCATGTAGCAGGTTCCAGTGAATCCCCGGCTCCATCATTTGCTGGCGCCGCGCGACATAAAAGCGCCGTTCCGGCACAAGGCGACCAATCACCTGGTCATCTTTCGAAAGGGTAATCAGCGCTTTCTCGGTGGTGTAATTTCCGTGAGCAGCCAGATCCAGACGCTCGAAACGAAAGGTATAGCCCGCCAGTACCACCTGCTGACCGGGGCTGAGGTTAAGGCTGATCTCATGTCGACTGACGCTGGAAACCATAATCCCGGCGGCGAAGATAAATACGCCCGTATGCGCCAGCAACGCCGGAAGCTGACGATGCAGAGAACGTGTCCGGCGGCTTACCGTCGCAAGCACGATAACCACCAGCATCAGCAGGCCAAACGGCAGCGTGACGCGATTAAAATAGGGCGCGCCCACCGAAAGCCTTCCCCAGCCCATCAAACCATAAATCATGGGGTAGAGCGTCCCGACCAGTACGATCAACAAGACGGCGCTAAAGAGCAGCAGCGTCGCCAGAATGAACGTTTCGCGCGATCCGCCGCCCAAACGTGTCGCCGGATACTGCTCCCGCGCCCGCCAGCCGTACAGACCAAGCGATGCCAGACTTAACGCGGCAAAAAGGGTAAACAGCGGCACCGCGCGCACGTTATCTAACGCAAAAGCATGGACGGAAATCAGAATGCCGGAACGCACAATCAGCGTTCCCAGCAGCGAGAGGATCAACGTCAGTATCGCCAGCAGCAACGACCAGTGACGGAAGCTCCCGCGCTGGCGGCTGACATACAGGCTGTGCAGCAACGCGCTGGCGGCAAGCCACGGCAGCAAAGAGGCATTTTCCACCGGGTCCCAGAACCACCAGCCGCCCCAGACCAGTTCGCAATACGCCCACCACGATCCGAGAATGATACCCAGCGTCAGAGCGCACCAGCCGGGTAACGCCCAGCGCCAGCAAACCCAGGCGGTTGCCGCGTTAAAGCCGCCATACAGTAGCGAGGCCAGTGCTACGCTCGCCGCGGTCATCAGTCCGCCATAACCCAGATAGAGCAGCGGCGGATGTAAGATCAGCCCCAGATGTTGCAGCATGGGATTAAGGTCTCGCCCTTCAATGGCGGGAGGAAAAATACGCAGAAACGGATCGGACCACAGCATGATAAACAGCAGCAACGAGGCCATAATGAGGGACAAGATGCTCAGGGTCAGTGGAAAAAGCGCGTCAAATTCATGCCGGGTGCGCCAGGCGAATAGCGCCGTCCACCCCGAAAGAAGCAGCGCCCACAGCAGGAGCGAGCCTTCATGGCCGCCCCATACCGCCGCCAGTTTAAGTCCCCATGACAACTGACTATGGCTATGCTGCGCAACATAAACGACCGAAAAGTCGCTGGTCAGAAAACAGCTAACCAGAATCGCAAACGCCAGTAGCAGCAGCGTGAATGCCGTCCACGCGCCGCAGGTCGTCAGGCGCATGACGCCACACCAATGCTGACCAATCCCATACCACGTCGCCAGCGGGGTCAACACGTTGACCCCGAGACTCAACAACAGCGCCAGAAATCCGGCTTCAGGAAGGAAGATGTCCAGATTATGCAACCGTTAGCTGTCCCGCATAAAGAATGAAAAAGCGCAGCAGCAGCACACCGGTCAAACTGGCACCGCAAACGGCCAACACGCCGTGAAACGTTACGCTACGGTTTGCCCACGGTTTCAGCAGCATCGGGATAATCAATCCCAGTCCTACGACGCCAAGCCAGAACCACCAGCTCCAGAATCCGCCGCCCAACGCGGCTGCCAGCGCCCGCATTTTGCCGTCATCACCCAGCGCCAGCCCAATAAAAAAGGCCGCCAACAGGAAGATTTCCAGCCACACCACCGGGGTTTCCATGCGGTGTACAAAGCGCGCCTCGGTGCTGTGCGGATTGCTGTTATGGCGTAACGCCATCGCGATCAGCGCTACCGCCGCGCCGGAGGATATGCCGGAGAACAGAAACAACGCCGGCAGGATCGGGTTATTGAGGAACGGATAGGATTTCAGCGCCGACAGCAGAAAGCCGGTATACGCGCCGAGCAGTACCGCCAGTACCAGCATCACGGTCTCAAGGGCGCGATGGAGCGGCGTCAGCAGGGTTAACACGCTTTGCACCAGGCCCAGCCGCGGTAGCCAGCGCTGTTGGAGGGCAATAACCTCTTTTTCAAAGATTTTCGCCAACCACAGTATCAGTACCACCATATAGAGCTGGAACAGCATCACGCCCATCGACATCACCGAGGTAAAGCTGTAGTGAAACATCAGTTTCCAGAAGGTCCACGGGCGCGTCAGGTGGAAGACCAGAATCAGCAGGCCAAGAATAATCGCCCCGGGTCCGACGACCAGTGTAGTGCGCAATAAGGTACTGTCTGCCCCGCCGGCTTGTGGATGGAAGCGGCGCAGTAGAATAGCCAGCGTGACCAGCCCGGCGGAAATACCAATCAGAAACAAATAGATGGCAATGGGCCAGTCCCAGACCAGCGAGTCAAAATGAAATGCAGACGCGTTTGTCATTGGCTCACCTCCCCATAGTTAAAGGGAACGCGATAAACCTTCGGTTTCGTCCCCAGCGCCAGCTTGTAGCGATAAGTCGGTTTCTCGCGCAGCAGACGGGAGATCTCACTATCAGGATCGTCCAGATTGCCGAAGGTCAGGGCTTTAGTTGGACAGGATTCGACGCAGGCAGGCAACCGGCCCTCTTTTAGCCGGGTTTTCCGGCAAAAATCGCACTTATCCGCCGTCTTACTGACCGGATGGATAAAGCGCACGCGGTAGGGACACGCGGCGATACAATACTGGCAGCCGACGCAAAGGTCCGGGTTCACATCGACAATACCGCTGGCGGCATCGCGGAATGATGCGCCGGTCGGGCAGACGTCAACGCAGGGCGCATGGTCGCAGTGCTGGCATGAGTGACGAAAGAAACGGTACTTCACCTCCGGAAACGTTCCCAGCGGCTCGCTGCGGATAATGGTCAGTCGCGATACGCCCTCCGGTACTTGATTCACTTCCCGACAGGCATCCATACAGGCGGTACAGCCGATGCATAGCGATTCGTCATGCACCATGCCATAACGCACGCCGTTAATATTCAACGTGTTCGCTACAACGCGTCCTGCCATCCCGCTGACCGCCGCCAGCGCGCCGACGCGGGTAATAAATTGACGTCGGGTGCAACTCATGGCTGCTCCTTAAGCAACGGAACGGACGCCGGATTAAAGTGCGGATTAGTACGCTGATCGCTGTGGCAATCCACGCATATTTTGATCCGCCCTTTCTCACTTAGCGTCTGCATCGTATCTTGCTGCGGATGCAGGGAGTGGCAACTGGCGCAGGCCACTTTAGTGACATGAACATCGTGCGGCCAGAACGCTTTTTGCAGTTGTTCAGGCAGATGGCAGGACATACAGACGCTGTTCTGTTGCTCCACCGTATACATCGGGTCGTTAAAACGCATTACATCTTTCACCCCTTCACGGTGGTGAAGCGACGGCTGACCGTGGCAGTTGGTACAGGTTACCGGCAATTTGTTGTTCGGGTTGATAACGCCCGTATGTTTACCGTGCATACCTTCGGTCTCCGGTTTGTGACAGTCCAGACAGGCAGCATCCGGATTACGCTGCTGGGTGACCGTCCAGCGTTGTTCAGGTTGCTGGGCGGTGGCGGGGGCGGCAGTTATCCCATTCAGGCTCCAGAACAGGCCTGACGCCAGCACCCCGGCAGTTAATAACGAACGTAATACGCTCATATTCACTCCATTACGTTATCCGCCCCTTGCGAGGCGGAGAGGGGTTATTGGCTTAACAGACCGTTTTTACGCGCCTGATCTTCCCACTGCGGTACAACCGTTTTCAGGAAGTCCTGCTTCTCGGCGTTGATTTGTTGCATATTCAAACCAATCGCTTTCTGCGCCTTCTCTTTCGTCGAAATATCCGGCAGCGGGATTTCATGGGTAATGCCTTTGGTTGCCAGCAGTCGCGCCAGTTTAGTGCGGGCATCCGCGGCTTTATCCATCGCGCTGCCTAACATCCGTAGACCTTCTTCCGGAGCATGCATATGAATACCGTGTGACGCAATCGCCAGATCCCAACGCCACTGCGCGTGGCGAATATCGTTCAGAATCGGTTTCATTTCCGCGTCTGTCGCCCCCGCATCCCATGCGGCTTTCGCTTCGAAGTGGGCATGAACCAGCTGATCTTCTACTTTGATTTTCAGATCGTGAATCGCCTGCTTGCGTTCGGCCACCACGTTTTGCAGCGTGGCTTTATCCTGGGTATGGCAGTTGGCGCAGGTTTGGGCGAAATTGTCGAACGGGTTGCCGATTTTATGGTCGGTGTAGAGCTTGCCTTCGGCGTTCTGTACTTTCGGCATGTGGTAGTCGATACAGGTCACGTTATTCTTACCGTGAATGCCCGCGCTCCAGGTTTCATATTCCGGGTGCTGCGCTTTGAGCATTGGCGTTTTCGACAACGAGTTTGTCCAGTCGGAGAAAGCGATGGCGTCGTAATATTTCTCCATATTTTCGACCTTCATGCCTTCGTCCCACGGGAATTTAACGGCTTTATTTTTACCCTCAAAGTAGTACTCAACATGGCACTGTCCACAGACCATCGATTGCTGATCAAACCGTCCCGCTTTATCAAACGGTTTGCCGATAGCCTCCATCGCCCGTTCGGCATAGGGACGTGACAACGTTAACGCGGGTTTCCCCTGGGCGAAATCGTCCGAAGCGGTGTTATGGCAGTCGGCACAGCCCAAATCGTTGACAATTTCCGGGCCACCGCGCGCCCATTTGCCATGAAAGTAGCCGTCTTCGCCCTCTTGCTGGATAAGGCGCGCGACATCAGGGCTTTTACAGCTCCAGCAGGCCATTGGCAGCGGGCCGTCTTCCGCCGTTTTTGGCGCGCCGGTACGCAGCGTTTCGCGCACGTCAGTTACCGCATACGCGTGGCCGCGTGGTTTGTTGTAATCACGGGAGAAGGGATATCCCGCCCACAAGATCACCAGACGAGGGTCTTCCGCCAGCGCATCTTCACGGGCAGACTGTTCTGACGTCGCTTTCCATGACTGATATTGGTCGGGGTGTTGAGGCGCGAACGTTTCATTTTTCGCTTCAACAGTAACGGTTTTTGCAGATACAGGCGTTTGCTCAGCGTAAACAGAGGTAATGAAGAAAAAAGGAAATATAAGGCTGAAGAAACGGCGTGCGCGTAGTGTTTTCCTTGCCATAGAGGTCTCATCCAGATTGCGCCATTATCTTTAATGGCGATTTTTTATCGTTTTCCATAACAGCAACCGCACAAATACTGTTATTACATTGCTCCCCTCTATGTGTAACAAATAACCACACTTAAAATGTTGTCTTTAATCAATTGTAAGTGTATGTAAAATACCACTTTAGAGTTAGTAGCCTGGACAAAACTCCCTCTCTTTTGTGATTTCCGGACACGGATCACTTTTTAAAAAAAATTTCATATAACGTCATGTTATCCCGAAAATTTATCTAATTTTGCGGGACACAATCAAAAAAAACATTGCTGCTTATTTGCACAGTTCCCTTTTTGCGTGATCTGTCGCCCAAATACTAAACAAAACTTATTAAGACCCTACATTTAACGTTTATGCGACATATTATTAACATCTTACAAGGAGAACAACAGCATGAGCCAAACACATAAACACGCCATTCCCGCCAATGTTGCGGATCGTTGCCTGATAAATCCAGAGCAGTATGAGACTAAATATAAACAGTCTATTAACGACCCCAATACGTTTTGGGGCGAACAGGGAAAAATTCTCGACTGGATCACCCCGTACCAAAAAGTGAAAAACACCTCCTTTGCGCCAGGCAATGTGTCGATTAAATGGTACGAGGACGGCACGCTGAATCTGGCGGCGAACTGTCTTGACCGCCATTTGCAGGAAAATGGCGATCGCACCGCCATTATCTGGGAAGGCGATGACGCGTCGCAGAGTAAACATATCTCTTATCGCGAACTGCATCGCGATGTCTGCCGTTTCGCGAATACGCTGCTGGATCTGGGCATTAAAAAAGGCGATGTGGTGGCGATTTATATGCCGATGGTGCCGGAAGCGGCGGTGGCAATGTTGGCCTGCGCCCGCATCGGCGCGGTGCATTCGGTGATCTTCGGGGGGTTCTCGCCAGAAGCCGTCGCCGGACGCATTATCGACTCCAGCTCGCGACTGGTGATCACCGCTGACGAAGGTGTACGCGCCGGACGCAGTATCCCGCTGAAAAAGAATGTCGATGACGCGCTGAAAAACCCGAATGTCACTAGCGTTGAGCATGTGATCGTCCTGAAGCGCACCGGCGGCAACATTGACTGGCAAGAAGACCGCGACCTGTGGTGGCGCGATCTGATTGAAAAAGCCAGCCCTGAACACCAGCCTGAAGCGATGAATGCCGAAGATCCGCTGTTTATCCTTTATACCTCCGGCTCCACCGGCAAGCCGAAAGGCGTGCTGCACACCACCGGCGGCTATCTGGTCTACGCCGCGACCACCTTTAAGTATGTCTTTGATTATCACCCTGGCGATATTTACTGGTGTACCGCCGATGTGGGTTGGGTGACGGGGCACAGCTATCTGTTGTATGGTCCTCTGGCCTGCGGCGCGACCACCTTAATGTTTGAAGGCGTGCCGAATTGGCCGACGCCCGCTCGCATGTGCCAGGTGGTCGACAAACACCAGGTCAACATTCTCTATACCGCTCCGACGGCAATCCGCGCGCTGATGGCGGAAGGCGATAAAGCCATTGAAGGCACCGACCGTTCTTCACTACGCATTCTGGGTTCCGTCGGCGAGCCGATCAACCCCGAAGCGTGGGAATGGTACTGGAAGAAGATCGGCAAGGAAAAATGCCCGGTCGTCGACACCTGGTGGCAGACTGAAACAGGCGGTTTTATGATCACGCCGCTACCAGGCGCTACCGAATTGAAAGCCGGTTCCGCCACCCGTCCTTTCTTTGGCGTACAGCCTGCGCTGGTGGATAACGAAGGCCATCCGCAAGAAGGCGCGACGGAAGGCAATCTGGTCATCACCGATTCCTGGCCGGGCCAGGCGCGCACTCTGTTCGGCGATCATGAACGTTTTGAGCAAACCTATTTCTCTACCTTTAAGAATATGTATTTCAGCGGCGACGGCGCGCGTCGCGATGAAGACGGCTATTACTGGATCACCGGTCGCGTGGATGACGTGTTAAACGTCTCCGGCCACCGTCTGGGTACGGCGGAAATCGAGTCGGCGCTGGTGGCGCATCCGAAGATCGCCGAAGCGGCGGTGGTGGGTATTCCACACACTATCAAAGGTCAGGCAATTTACGCTTATGTGACGCTCAACCACGGCGAGGAGCCGTCGCCAGAACTGTACGCGGAGGTGCGCAACTGGGTACGTAAAGAGATTGGCCCGCTGGCGACGCCGGACGTGCTGCACTGGACCGACTCACTGCCAAAAACCCGTTCCGGCAAAATTATGCGCCGTATTTTGCGCAAAATCGCGGCGGGCGATACCAGCAATCTGGGCGATACCTCGACTCTCGCCGATCCTGGCGTGGTAGAGAAACTGCTCGAAGAGAAGCAGGCCATCGCGATGCCGTCATAACCATAAATGCCGGATGGCAACGCGAAAGCGTTTTATCCGGCCTACGACCCTACCCCTGCCCTCTCTCAAACCGGGAGAGGGAAATATAAAAAAACCTCCCCAAAGGATTTCGCGTTGCAGGAAGGCGGCAAGCGAGCACATCCCCAACAGCATAGTTCACTATGTGACTGGGGTGCGCGAGTGCGGCCAACGCGCCTGCGGCGTGAAAGACGAAGGGGATACCTCTGGAGACTCTGTGATGAATGATCCAATTTATCAGCGGATAGAAGACTGTGCGCGTTTCAGGGAATTAGTTGAAAAACGGCAACGGTTTGCCACGATTCTGTCGGTTATCATGCTGGCGGTTTATATCAGCTTTATTTTACTGATCGCCTTCGCGCCTGGCTGGCTGGGCACGCCTCTACATGCGGGAACCAGCGTCACCCGGGGGATTCCCATTGGGGTCGGGGTGATTGTGATTTCTTTTGTTTTGACCGGAATTTATATCTGGCGAGCGAACGGCGAATTCGATCGTCTTAATAACGCCGTACTGCATGAGGTGAAAGCATTATGAAAAGAGTTCTGACGGCGCTCGCCGCCGCACTCCCCTTCGCCGCTCATGCGGCGGATGCCATCAGCGGCGCGGTTGAACGCCAGCCCACCAACTGGCAGGCGATTATCATGTTTTTGATTTTCGTCGTGTTTACGCTCGGTATTACGTACTGGGCCTCTAAACGTGTACGTTCCCGTAGCGACTATTACACCGCAGGCGGCAATATCACCGGGTTCCAGAACGGTCTGGCGATTGCCGGCGACTATATGTCCGCCGCGTCATTTCTCGGCATTTCCGCGCTGGTGTTTACCTCAGGTTATGACGGGCTGATCTATTCGCTGGGCTTCCTTGTCGGCTGGCCAATCATCCTGTTTTTGATTGCCGAGCGCCTGCGTAATCTGGGACGTTATACTTTTGCGGATGTTGCCTCTTACCGCCTGAAACAGGGGCCAATCCGTATTCTTTCAGCCTGTGGCTCCCTGGTGGTGGTAGCACTTTATCTCATCGCCCAAATGGTCGGCGCCGGTAAACTGATTGAACTGCTGTTCGGCCTCAACTATCACATCGCCGTGGTGCTGGTCGGCGTGCTGATGATGATGTACGTGCTGTTCGGCGGGATGCTGGCGACAACGTGGGTACAAATTATCAAAGCCGTCCTGCTGCTGTTTGGCGCCAGTTTTATGGCCTTTATGGTGATGAAACACGTCGGCTTTAGCTTCAATAATCTGTTTACCGAAGCCATGGCGGTACACCCGAAAGGCGCGGCGATTATGAGTCCCGGAGGGTTGGTGCAAGACCCGATTTCGGCGCTGTCGTTGGGCCTGGGGCTGATGTTCGGCACCGCCGGATTGCCGCATATTCTGATGCGTTTCTTTACGGTCAGCGATGCCCGCGAAGCGCGCAAGAGCGTGTTCTACGCCACTGGATTTATGGGCTATTTCTACATTCTGACCTTTATTATCGGCTTCGGCGCTATCATGCTGGTGGGGGCGAATCCAGCCTATAAAGATGCTGCGGGAGCGCTCATCGGCGGTAACAACATGGCGGCGGTGCATCTGGCGAATGCGGTAGGCGGCAACCTGTTCCTTGGTTTTATCTCTGCCGTGGCCTTCGCCACTATCCTGGCGGTTGTCGCCGGTCTCACGCTGGCAGGCGCGTCGGCGGTATCGCATGATTTGTACGCCAACGTGTTCCGCAAAGGCGCAACCGAACGTGAAGAGCTGAAGGTGTCGAAAATCACCGTACTGGTGCTGGGCGTGATCGCCATTATCCTCGGCGTCCTGTTTGAAAATCAGAACATCGCCTTTATGGTGGGCCTGGCGTTTGCTATCGCCGCGAGCTGCAACTTCCCCATCATTCTGCTTTCCATGTACTGGTCAAAACTGACCACGCGCGGCGCTATGCTGGGCGGCTGGCTAGGTTTACTGACAGCGGTGGTGCTGATGATTCTTGGACCTACCATTTGGGTGCAGATCCTCGGCCACGAAAAAGCGATCTTCCCGTATGAGTATCCGGCGCTGTTCTCTATCAGCATGGCGTTCCTCGGGATCTGGTTTTTCTCGGCCACCGATAACTCGGCAGAAGGCAACCGTGAACGTGAGCAGTTCCGCGCTCAGTTTATTCGCTCCCAAACGGGATTCGGCGTAGAACAAGGGCGGGCGCATTAATCTTACCGTTTCCTCCGGCCCTGTGGGTCGGAGGAAAATCAGAACATCACCATCGCCACCAGCGGGGCTGCCAGCACCATCACCACGCCGGACAGCATCATTACCAGACTGGCGACAACGCCCTCCTGCTGACCAAGTTCATAGGAGCGCGCCGTGCCCGCCCCATGTGACGCCGCACCGAAACCGGCCCCTTTTGCCATGCCTTCCCGGATAGAGAGACGCAAAAATAGCGCGTCGCCGACCGCCATGCCAAACACGCCAGTGACGACCACGAACAACGCCACCAGATCCGGCTGCCCGCCCAGGGGTTCTGCCGCCGCCAGCGCAAACGGCGTGGTAACGGAACGTACCGCCAGACTACGCTGGATCTCATCCGACAATGTGAACAGACGCGCCAGCCAAACGGAACTGGTGACCGCCACCACCGTCGCCGTCACTACGCCAGCGGTGAGCGACATCCAGTGACGTTTGATAATCGCGAGGTTATCGTACACCGGCACCGCAAAGGCAATGGTCGCCGGACCGAGTAGCCACAATAGCCAGTGCGATTCGCCAATGTAGTTTTGCCAGGAGATATGACCGAACACCAGCATTAATACCAGCAGTGCCGGCGTCAACACTAATGGCATCAACGGCAGTTTGCGAAAACGGCGATACAGACGCTTATTGGCGAAGTAAATCCCCAGCGTAATAACCAGGCACAGTACGCTTAACTGAAAGTTATTCACGGTTTAGCCTGCTCATCTCATAGCGATATACTTTATCCACCACCCACGCCGTCGCGCCGAGTACCATTAAGGTACTGATCGCTATCACCGAGAAGATGCGCCAGCCGTCCACCAGCAATAGATGGGCATAGTTCACTACCGCCACGACGGCGGGGACAAAAAATAGCAGCATCTCCGCCAGCAGCCAGCGCGCGCCTGCGCGTACCCAGCTAAGCGGAATAATCCGGCAAACGATCAGCGCCAGCATAAGCACCATGCCGACCAGATTCGCGGGTAACGGCAGGCGCAGCCAGGAGACAAGATATTGGGAAAAAATGAATAAACCTGCATATAGCAGTACCTGAACCGGTACCTGGAGTCGTTGCACAACGGCAGGCGTAACGCGGCTTATCGCCACAGCCATGAGGGAATGTCCTGAAAAATAATACAGAGCGCCAGTATAGAGAACCTCCGTCACGGGCAGAAATGAATTAAAATCATTGCAGACATAGTCGGAAGGAATAATCATGGATATCAGAACGCTGCGTTATTTTGTCGAGGTGGTGCGCCAACAAAGTTTCACCCGCGCAGCGGAGAAGTTATTTGTCACCCAGCCCACCATTAGCAAGATGCTGAAAAATCTTGAAGATGAGCTTAACTGTACGCTACTGATCCGCGACGGACGTAAGTTATTGCTGACCGATACCGGGCGCGTGGTGTTTGAACGCGGTCTGGCGATCCTCGCTGAGTTTCGCCAGTTAGAGGCCGAGTTGAGCGATATTAACCATCTCAATAAAGGCTTGCTGCGGCTGGGTATTCCCCCGATGGTCGGCATGTTGATGGCCGGGCCAATCAGTTTGTTTCGACAACGCTACCCTGGCGTTGAACTAAAAATTTCGGAGTTTGGCGGCCTGACGGTGCAGCAGGCAGTAATGAATGGCGAGCTGGATGTCGCGATGACCGCGCTTCCGGTGGAAGAAGCAAGCGGACTGACGACGTTATCGCTGTTCAGTCATCCGCTGTGCGTGCTGGTCCCCCGTTCCGGTCAGTGGATAACCTGCGACTCCATCGCGCCTGAAGCTCTGGCGGAGCATCCACTTCTTATCTACAACGAAGACTTTGCTCTGAGCCGCCAGTTGATGACCTTATTTAGCCAGCATGACGTAAAACCACGGATTGCAGTCCGCAGCGGGCAATGGGATTTTCTCGCCGCCATGGTGCAAGCGGGCGTCGGCATCGCCATTTTGCCGGAACCGATTTGTCAGCGCCTGGATAAGGCCACGCTGCGCTGGCTGCCGCTGGAAAGCGATCTCCGCTGGCAGTTGGGCATGATTTGGCGCGAGGGCGTGTATCTGTCGCACAGCGCTCGGGCATGGTTAACCTGTTGCGAAGGGTTTTGGTTAAAATCATAGTCGTGCTCCCAGGCCCGGTAAGCATCGCGCCACCGGGCCACAAGGACTATTGATTTTCTATCAGCAGCGCTTCCATCAAATCCAGGTCATGCAGCAGCTTTTGCAATGTTTCATTGCTGATCTCTCGCGTGGCGCGCAGATGATACAACTCGGCACGTTCGGAACGCAGCGCGGCAAGACGGAAACGCCGCTCCAGGTTTTCTTCCTGTATGGAGCTTTCGACATCGTTTCGTCCATCGGCACGGCGACGTAAGTTACCAATGACACGAGAGCTTACTTCAGTAAGCAACTGATTATCGATGTTTTCTTCGGTATCCGCCGCCAGACGCTCTTCCATTTTCTGAATGGCGATAATCGCCACTTCCGCCGTCGCCGCACGGGCGATACGCTCCTCTTTCAACTGTTGCGCATGATCGGCGACTTCCAGATGTTGCAGCAGCAGCGGCAGCATGATCACGCCGACAAATAGCGAGAACAGAATGACGCCAGCCGCCAGGAATACCAGTTCATAACGCGCCGGAAATCCGCTGCCATTCGGTAAAAGTAACGGTATAGAGAGCACACCAGCCAATGTGATCGCCCCACGAACGCCAGCGAAGGAAGCAATCAGAATTTCACGTGACGTCCAGTTGGCGAACTCCATCGGTTTCTTCTTCAAAAAGCGCAGGCTGAACTTTTTCATGGCCCACAGCCAGCCGAAGCGAACCAGCATTAATGCCGCATAAATCAGCACGATATCGGTAAAGAGCATCCAGGTTTCGACATTCGGGTCAGCTTCCGCCGCCGCCAGCGAAGACTCCAGAATACCCGGCAATTGCAGTCCCAACAGCAGAAAGACCATACCGTTAAAGACAAATTCCAGCATCGCCCAGGTACTGTTAGCACGCAAACGCATTGCCAGCGGCGCACGGCGCATTACGCCAGATCGGGTGATGGTCATCCCGGCGGCAACGGCGGCCAGAATGCCTGAGACGCCAATATGTTCGGCAATCAGGTAAGACGCGAAGGGCAGCAGAAATAGCAGGACGATTTGCGTCGCGGGCTCATCGCCGCCCCAGCGGCTCAAAAAACGCAGCGATCGGCCATACAGCCAACTGACCACAAAACCCGCCAGAATACCGCCGATAGCAACCTTAAAAAACTCCAGCGTCGCGCCGCCGACGGTAAACACCATCGTCCCCATCGCGACCGCGACGGCGAATTTCAGCGATACCAGACCGGAGGCGTCGTTCATTAACGCCTCGCCCTGCAGAATGCCCATGATTTTTTTCGGGATACGCCCCTCGCCCACAATTCCGGAGAGCGCTACCGCATCGGTCGGCGACAACACGGCGGCCAGCGCAAAAGCGGGGATCAGCGGAATGCCGGGCACCAGCCAATAAATCAGGAAGCCGATCCCAACGACCGTCACCAGAACCAGCGCCAGCGCCAGCCCGAAAATCTCCCGCCCATGTTCAAGAAATTCACGGGTCGGCGTTTTCCAGCCATCCGCAAACAGCAGCGGTGGAATAAACAGCACCAGGAAGAGCTCCGGGTCGAACTCCACATGCAAACCAAACGTCGGCCACGCCAACAGCGCGCCAACGGCGATCTGCATAAGGGGTAAAGGAAGCTGGAAGGGTAATACACGCGTAAATACCCCCGACAGCGAGACCACAAGGGTCATGATGAGTATTGTGAAGAAAATTTCCATGCGTTCCCTGTTTGCGATGTTTTTTATGATGGAGAGAGGCATCATGCCTCGGTTTCACCTTCTTCAGATTAACGCAAAAGGTAACGTGATGTGTCCTGAAAATGAAAACGGGCGGCCAACGCCACCCGTTTTTCAGAACGAAGGTAGAACTAGATAGCCCAGCCGCCGGCATAAAAAGCGACCAACGCGACCGCAATGACGACAGTCCCGATATTCAGTTTACGCCATTCGCCGGAAACCACACGCCCGACGACCAGCGTGGCAAAGCCGATCATAATCCCGGTGACAATGTTACAGGTCAGTACAATAAATACGGCTGTCACCAGCCCAGCCATCGCATCGACGAAATCAGCAAAATCGATTTTCGCCACGTTGCTCAGCATCAGCAGACCGACATACATGAGCGCCGGGGCGGTTGCATAGACGGGAACGAGATAAGAGAGCGGCGAAAGAAACAGGATCAGTAAAAACAGCACGCCCACGGTAATCGCCGTCAGGCCCGTTTTGCCGCCCGCCGCCGTACCGGCCGCAGACTCGATATACACCGCGGCTGGCGCCGCCCCGACCAGGCCGGAGAAAACGCTACTCAGGGAGTCGGTGGTTAGCGCTTTACCGCCATCGATAATTTGTCCGTCTTTGTCCAGCAGATTAGCCTGCCCTGCGACCGCACGGATCGTCCCGGTCGCATCAAATACCGCCGTCATCACCAGCGCCAGTACGCTTGGCAGGACGACAGGGTTTAACGCGCCCATAATATCCAGGCTGCCGATCAGCGAGTTGCCGTTTTCATCGCTCAACGAAGGCATAGCGAAAATGCCGGAAAAATGGACGCCAGGATCGAAGAGCAAACCCACAATAGAAATGCCAATAATGGTCAACAGAATGCCGCCGGGGACTTTCAGCTTTTCCAGACCGAGAATAACAGCCAGCCCCACCAGCGACATAATCACCGGGAAGGTGTCGAAATCACCCAGCGCGACCGGCAGACCATCCAGCGGGTTTTTAATGACCAGGCCGACGCCGTTGGCGGCAATCAGCAACAAAAACAGGCCAATACCGATACCTGTTCCGTGAGCCACGCCCTGTGGCAAGTTACGCAAAATCCAGCTACGAATGCCGGTAGCGGAGATAATGGTAAACAGTACGCCCATCAGGAATACAGCGCCAAGCGCGACCGGGACGCTAATATGTTGCCCCAATACCAGGCTAAACGCGGTAAACGCCGTCAACGAGATAGCGCAACCGATAGCCAGCGGCAGATTCGCCCATAGTCCCATAACAATAGAGCCGACGCCTGCGACCAGGCAGGTCGCCACAAAGACGGCGGCAGGCGGGAACCCGGCTTTACCCAGCATCCCTGGCACCACGATGACGGAGTAAACCATCGCGAGGAACGTGGTTAAGCCAGCAACGACTTCCTGGCGAACGGTGCTCCCGCGTTGTGAAATTTTAAACCAGGCGTCGAGTGAACCGCCGGTACGCGCTGAAGGCGTAGACATAGAAAACATCCCCTGAGAATTTATTATTCGTCGGTATACGTGGGAGGTAATCCACTAACAGAGCAACGTTATCTCCTTGTGCTACATTTACGACAATCGGGGTGCCGCAAAAAAGCAAACGTTTAGCTCCACGTATACAAAACGGGTGGCAAAAAAGGCAAACGATTATCCAGCGATCATAAACGCTTTTTCAACTGAACTTTGCCGCTTTTTATGCTTTTCTGCTTAGTATGCTCAATAAATCGCCACACTATGCGCAATCGTTATCGTCACTGCGCAATCCAGCAACAATTTTTCGCATCGCTGTTAGCAAATACGTTGCGCAATCTGCTCACAAAAACGTCATTATCCACCGGGGATGGTAAACGGACCGCCCTGCTGAATCGCTCGCTGCCAGGCAGGACGCCTTTCTACCCGCGCTTTCCATGCGTTGATATGGTCGAGATGAGCGATCCCGCCCCGGGCAAGCAGCGCAAATAGCGGGAAGCTCATCTGGATATCCGCCATACTCAACTGCTCCCCGGCAAACCAGGGGTGATTTGCCAGATGCCCGTCAATAAAGCGCGCATGGGTTTCCAGTTGCGGATTGAGGTACGCTTTTTGCGCACCCTGACCGATGACGCCGCCCAACGTTCGCAGGCCCAATGGCACCGGCGGTTTACCCAGAGAGGTAAAGAGCAGTCTCATCAATAGCAAGGGCATGAGTGAACCTTCAGCGTAATGTAGCCAGAATCGATAGTGTTGTTTCCCCTGCGCATCCGCAGGTTTAAAGCGCCCGATACTGTCGTAAGTTTCCTGCAAATATTCCAGGATGGCGCCCGATTCCGCAATAACCATACCGTGATCTTCGATAACCGGAGACTTGCCCAGCGGATGCACTTTTTTCAATGCCGGCGGCGCCAGCATTGTCTTTTCACGTTGGTAACGCACAATCTGGTAAGGCAACGCCAGTTCTTCCAGCGCCCAGAGGATGCGCTGCGAACGAGACTGATTTAAATGGTGCACCGTTAGCATGACTGTCTCCTGTAAGGTATGCCAACTAACTATAGAAAATGATGGCAGTTGCCGTAAAAATTTCGGCTAAAAAATCAACATTTCGCTGGCGAACAGGGAGCCGTCGCTTACACTTACAGTATCAACACAAACCGGAACCTCCACCACGTGCTCGATATGAGGGGTGTTGACGTCGGGGGAAACCCTCCTGTAATCAGCGGGATAGAGTGAAAGACAAAGACCGGAAACAAACTAAAGCGCCCTTAGCGGCGCTTTAGTTTTAGGTGAATTCTGCCCGATGGCCGGATGCGTGTTAATCATCTTCAAGCAGGCGGGCGCCCGTCCCGTGTTCGCCAAGCCTGTCGCCTGGATTTCTCAGCGGACAGTCGCTACGCGATAAACAGCCGCAGCCGATACAACCGTCCAGCTCATCGCGCAACGCCACCAGCGTATGGATACGTCGGTCTAACTCTTCACGCCACTGCGAGGAGAGCTGCTTCCACTCTTTTGCACTCAACGTATGTCCTTCCGGCAAGATACCGAACGCGTCACCGATAGTTGCCAGCGGAATACCTATACGCTGGGCGATCTTGATAATCGCAACATAACGCAACACGTCACGCTTGTATCGCCGCTGGTTGCCGCTATTACGGATACTGGTAATTAGCCCTTTGCTTTCATAGAAGTGCAGGGCGGACACTGCAACACCACTACGTTTCGCGACTTCCCCCGGCGTAAGTAAGGCTTTTAAACGGGGAGATTTTTTTTCCATAAATCGCTTTACCTCAAGTTAACTTGAGGAATTATACTCGCCCGCAGACAAAACGACGAATCGAATACTGTTTAAGAGGCAGCAATATGTCGCATCAGCAGATAATTCAGACCCTTATCGAATGGATTGATGAACATATCGACCAACCGCTAAACATTGAGGTGGTGGCAAAAAAATCGGGTTACTCCAAGTGGTATTTGCAGCGGATGTTCCGTACGGTAACGCATCAAACCTTAGGCGAGTATATTCGCCAGCGCCGTCTCCTGTTAGCAGCCGTAGAACTACGGACGACTGAGCGCCCGATTTTTGATATCGCGATGGACCTGGGCTATGTATCGCAACAAACCTTCTCGCGTGTATTCCGCCGCGAGTTCGATCGCACTCCCAGCGATTACCGTCACCGCCTGTAGGACGCCTGCCCGCGTATCGTCAGAGGCGCGGGCGGTTGTTGTAGCCAGACGATGAATTCCTGCGGCGGTAACGCTTTCGCAAAGTGCCATCCCTGACAATACTGAACGCCGCGTTTTAGCAACCAGCTAACCTGTTCAGCCGTTTCAACCCCTTCAGCAATGATTTTTAGCCGCAAACTTTGTGCCATTTCAATAATATGTTCCACAATCAAATGGCTGGCGCTATTAGTGGTTAGCGTGTCGACAAAAGATTTATCAATTTTTAAAAGGTCGACATTTAATGAGTACAGGTTATGCAAGTTCGAATAGCCAGTACCAAAGTCATCAATTGCCACCTCGTATCCCGCCTGGCGAAACGCCTGAATAATCGGCGTCATTTTAGGCACATCAATAAATCCGCGCTCGGTCACTTCAACCTTTATCTGTTGCGCAAGCACTGAATGCTGACGCGTTTTTTCATGAATCATCACAATTAACCGGGAAGAGAGAAAATCGGCGGCAGAGAGATTGATAGAGACATAAAGATGCGGGTGCGCAGCCAGAAAACAACCTAAATCATTAAATACCTCTTCGACGACATAATCGGTGATCTGCTCAATCATCCCCTCTTTTTCCGCCAGTGGAATAAATTCGCCAGGGCTCATCACCGGACCGTTATATCCCGGCCAACGCAATAGCGCTTCGGCGCCTACACACAACCCGTTTCGGATATCAATGATCGGCTGATAATGAAGGCAAAGCTGATGCCTGGTCATGGCCCGTTGCAGCAATCGGCGCGGTGAGTGATATGCCTGTCGGGATCGTGACCACATGAATAAGATAATAATGCTACAGATGATCCCTAACGGTAGCGTTAATGTAAGCTGATGAAAGAGGTTCTGGTAAAAACGCTCCTTTGAGGTTGAAACAATTGCGGCAACCGGTCGTTTTGCTGATTTAACCAGAGTATAAAAACGTTCACCCTGTTGGAACACAGGTTCACTTCGTCGCACCAAAGGTAATAGCTGAGCGGCCTGCGCCAGTTCACTCAGGGAGAAAAAGGTATTGGTCACCGTATCATACATTCCCCAGGCCAACGCCGGATCGTCTGACATCACCTCGCTATAAGATAATGGATTGATAACCACAACATAGTTTCCCCGCTGCATATACGTCATTTTATAACCGTTAAAAAAAGGCGTATCACGATAGTAATAAATAGCGATGTCAGGCTTTCGCTCATAGTCAGCGCGGGGAATAAAATAAGGGTTTGTTGGCGTCATAACCGTAGAGCATAGAAAACGCTGGCCTTCAGCATAAATCAACTCATTAATGTACAAACGACCGCGGATAATATTCAGCATTCGCTGTTGATGGGCTGGTGTACAGGCTTGTCCCTGATATTGTTCAGCAGCATCGCGGGCTAAATCCGCTTGCAGGATAACCAGCTCCGTTTTATCTAATACCCACTGTGCAAATGAATGTAATTGATTTCTGGTTTCAGAGACTGCCCGGCTATGAGCAAACCATAACGCCAGCAATACAGGAAGTAACACCACAATGATCTTTTCGAGAAATTTCAACACCTTGCGTCGCGTGCTTTGACTCATTTTCAGCCTATTTCCCTGCATTATTTATGACTATTATTGGCAAAACAAGATGTGATCCAAACGGAGGTTTACGGTGCATGAATCTATCAATATTAGCAACAGACTTTTGCCGGTCAACATTTACTATTAATGGATATGCGCAATCTTTATCGCATAACAGGCAGGAAGCCAAATATTTTTGATAATATCAGAATGATGCTCAGGTAAACGGCCGGCTATAAATTTTTATCCATTTCTTTTGATAAATAACTTGATATTTTTATCAGGTCTACATTTCACGGAAAAAATAAAAGAGTAGTAATAATACATCTTTTACTTTCGGACGGTTTCTCTATGGACGCTCAGAAACCACACAAAAAAGATGGTTATAAAACGCACAAAAAATACATTGTCGATCTGGTGGACAATCAACATTATGTGATACAGTTCACAAAAATAATGAAACAGAAATAATGTTTCATTCGATGTTGATGTGACGTCCGTTGATAGCCAGAATGTCCCACGCTTCCCGGGAGCAACGCCGCGCTGTCCTGGACAAAGGTCTATTCAGAGGAAATGTTTCATGACTGCCATAACCACTGGTGTCGTTCTTCTCCGTTGGCAACTGTTGAGCGCAGTGCTCATGTTTTTAGCCAGCACGCTCAATATTCGTTTCCGTAGATCAGATTATATTGGTCTGGCGGTGATCAGTAGCGGTCTGGGCGTAGTATCCGCCTGCTGGTTTGCCACAGGTTTACTCGGTATCACCATGATGGATCTCGCCGCAATTTGGCATAACATTGAAGCCGTTATGCTCGAAACGATGAGCCATACCCCACCAGAATGGCCAATGGTGCTGACCTGAGGTGCTATCGCTTCCCGGTGAAGTCGGCCCGGGAGGGTTTTCAACGCCTCCCTTTGCTTTCGATGATGCGCTCCCTGGAGGCATCATCGAAAGCGATCTATCCTAAATCCCCACGCTTTATTTATATCAAAATCTTATGTTTCGCTTTGACTGTAACGTAATAATAATGATAAGGAACACTATAAAATATCAATAATAGCCCTATATTATATGTTATTGTGCCACCCCCCTTTTTTTTACTTTTAGTTCACAGCAGTTGTCCTATATTATAACACCATGTATTTTTATGGTGAGCCTCAAACAGTCTGTTCATTCGGCATTTTTGACAATATTACAGGAGTGATCTAAACCGTTATTTTTACCATCCCGGTTTTGAGACTCCAAATATTTTCCCTAACGAATCCAGAGAAGATCCCGGATAATAATTATAGAATCGAAAACTACTCGTTGTGCCGTACACGTACATATTTTAAAAATCAATTGACTATTGTTTTTTAATTGACAGGGCGTACTGCAATATTAAAGAGGATAAAAAATAGTAAGTACCTAATATTAACTCAATTAAAGATGGCGCTGGGCTAATAGTGTTGGCGAAATAGAGGCAAAAAACTTAAAATGAAAGTCAAAGCGAATAAAAATATCCATTCTGCTACCAGCAGTCATACTCTCAAGGTGGGTCTGACCGCGAATTCTACTGGATACACAAGATCCAATAAAATAGTTGTTGTTGGCCCCAGTGAAGCGGAAGTAACCGGTATAATAGCATTATTACAACACGATGGCTTTCAGGTATGTCAGGGAAAAGGGGTTAAGTTGGATGCTGACGATTTACTTATCGTCACTTTGAGCACCGTTCCGCTACTAGGTTGGTGGAGACATCTGGAATACCTTCATATGTTAAAACGTAAAGGGAAATATCAGATGCTGGCTATTATTCCAACTGCTTTGAAAGAAATCATGTTACGTCAGAGTATCTGCCCAATAATTGAGGGAGGAGGAACGCTGGCCCAACTACATAATGCTTTACTCGCAGCAGCAGAAACATGGAAAAAAGGAATCCTCCCAAGAATAAACCGAGGCAAAAGCACTCCAGACCGCAAGTTAACGGCAGGGCAAGCCCGTGCAATATATAAACTTCTTGAAGGGAAATATATTGATAGTAAAACTCAATATAGCCAACGTTATCTAGCCCTTGAACGTCTTGGCTTTTCTGGAACAGCGCAATTTTCATTATTTACAGCAGGAATTGGTAACGTAATTCAACATCAAAATTTTATTTTTTAAAATATATCACGGTCAGTGCGATATAAATTTACCACATAATAGCAAATATAAAGTGTTATTATTGTTATCACCCATTACAATATATCAACTATACAGAATGATATGATTTTTCCTTTATATGAATCAGATAAAACATTGGGTTAGCAATTGTATTTTTATGACTAAAATATACATACCATCACATCAGCCCATCTGGTAATAATAGTTTAATAGGCTTATCCTTGTAAGGCATTATAAACAATATAATTGTATACGCTTATGAAGATTAATATTTTGATAATATATAAAACTCTATAAATGTTCTCTATTACGTGGTAAGCATAGATACTCCATGCGCTCAGGCCAGATTCATTAAAGAACACAATATCAATTCAAAAATTAGATTTTTGTCTGACTATGCAGAACAGCGTTTTATGAGTAACACCAGACTTCGTATTATTGAGATAAATATATCCGCTCGGGCGGTAATAGAATACGATGAAAATAATAATATTTATATCAGTTTATAAATATACACTTAATTGTAGAATTAGTGTAAATCAGACTTATCCCTCATTAAGAAAAAATAGTGGTGTTTATGCTGCTTGTTACCCACTAAATTTTCCATAGGTTATCTGGTTTGCACACCCCAGCTATTTCTCATATTTCAAAGGATATCTGACGACTTAATATATTAGGCTGAACGGTAATTAATTCTCACTTATACAATTATACTCCCACTCGATACACACCTGCATGTAAATAATATAATTGTAAATTTCATGGACTTACAATGAAAGATATGTCATAGATGGAAAGTTATATTCGCTCACCTAAAAATATAGTCGATGATGCCACTAGTGGTATTGAATAGCACCTCAAAATAATATTTTTGCAGATTTTTAGATGTCTATATTTTATATTTTTATGTCTTTCTCTCTCTTTTCACGTTAAAAATAAGCGGTGTAAAATGCAATTTGTTATTTTAATGTGTAATATTTTAAAATAATCTAACCTGCAAAATCAGATTGTGTCAATATTAAATTCAGTAAATGATAAAATAATATAATTAGCACACTTATTAAAAACGTACACCATCACAATAAAAGCACTGAGATTTATAATTTATATAATTCTTCATTATTTCCTATATCATCCACAATATTTATTGTTGACACTCCGCTAAATGAATGTAAGAAGAGAATAAGATGTCTAAACAAAATGAGCATTTTGTAAAACAAGTTTCAACAGGTATTTTTGACAATAAGATGACAAACCTTGAAATATCGTTGCCTTTTTGTTTTTTCTTATACACTAAGGATAGACCTTTTTATATGTCTTTCAGTGGTGACATATTAAAAATCAATAAAGGACAGGCAATTTTTATAAAAAAGTCTGTTCCTTTCTCTGTATTGTTAAATTGGGGAAAAATGGAAAATGGACTTGTTCGCAATGATATTGTGTCGTTAAAAATACCTCAACAAGCAATAATAGAGTATAATCGACACTATATTTATAAAGATCAAAATGAACCAAGGGCTTGGGCATCCAATGATTATATCATAATCAACTTTTCACATGAGCAAACTAAGGATTACACATTAATTAATGCATTAATAGAAAGTTTCCCCGTCACAGCAACTGGTGAAATATTATATGATCATGTCGATGAAGCAAAGTACATGCTAATATTATCTTTAATCAAGCAAAAAAATGCGGCATTAGAAGATATGATTTTATCTTACTCTTCCTTAACAACTTCGGAGAAAGTAGCCAGCTTAATAATGAGCGATTATAGCAAAAATTGGAAAAGTAAAGACCTGGCAATGCAAATGAACATGAGTGTATCTACTTTTAAGAAAAAAATGTATAAGGATACCGGTTCTGTTAGTTCTTACATAACAAAAATAAAAATGATTGAAGCATTACGTCAGTTAAGACGTACTAATCGTCCAATAAATGCTATAGCTATTTCCCTTGGCTATACATCATCTTCTTACTTTACCAGCGTATTTAAAAAGCACTTCAAGATTTTTCCTTCGGAGATCAGGAAGAATGATGGTCATCCGACAGAAGGTAGTACTGAAAATTATCCTTGAACGAGTGGCTATATCTATAAACTTAATCATACGCTGATATTGTATTGAGCCTGATATATCAAATATCTTTTTGGAACGTTACATCATGCTAGCTTTTTTACCTAACGCTGGCTAATTCGGATCATTATCTCGACTTGTTATAACTGGATAATAACAATCGAATTATTCAAAACAGGCCATATCAATAGAATTGATATGGCCTGTTTTATAAAAACAATTGTTCTATAGCCAACAATGGAATATTTATTTAACCCATTAGTTTTTCAGGAGTACAATCCCGAATAACTTTCCCCCCTTTCATCACCAATACTCTATCAAAGTATTTTATAAGATAACGTCGATGAGTAATCATAATGAGTGTTTTCCCTTGAATAAACTCATCCAGGTTATCAAAAATTTGTTTTTCTGTATTCTCATCCAAATTTGATGTTGGCTCATCCCACAAGAACACACTAGCATCACTACTTAAACTACGTGCTAACAATAATTGCTGTTGCTGGCCAGACGAAAGGTTTTTCGCCATAAAGTTCACAGGAAATTTTAACCCCATAGGATGCTGTAAAATAAAACCACAATTCGCTATATGAAGAGCTTTTAATACCCGGCCTCTGTCATTTTGTGGTTTTAATGCAAAATTACTTTCAACAGTCCCAGTAAACAAAACATCATGGGTTGTAACGACACTTAAGTGTTGTGAGAAAAAGTTCTGGGAGAGATGTCCTAGATTATACCCATCGTACAAAATGGCACCATCTGTAGGTGAAAGGTAGCCAGATAACAGCCCCAATAATGAACTTTTCCCTGCGCCACAATCACCTATAATTGCAACTCGTTGTCCGGAAGGAATGTCTATAGATAAACGGTTAATAATAACTGAAGATTGCGCATCATATTGGTAGCTAACACCACGAATAGAAATCTCACCCTCACACTTTGAAATTGACTGCAACGCTGGTGTCTTTTCTTCCTGATCTTCATCAAAGAAAGAAAGCAAGTCCTTACCCGTTTTTTCTGCTGACAATATAGAGATTAATGTAGATGAAAAGTTGGAGGTGATCCCCGAGATACGTCCAGAAACGATAACTGAAGATACAATTGCACCAGTGGTAATATCACCTTTAATTACCATAAAAAAAGCTATTATCATTATTGTTATTTGAGTAATAGATGACATACTTCCTAATATTGATTGATAGATAAGATTTAGCTTTCTTATCTTAAGATTAAGATATGACTGTTCGTTTGATGTATTAACCCAATCAAATAGTAAGCCCTGATTGTTTAATGTATGGATCATTTTAATTGATAAAAATACTTCCGATATGAAAACATTTCTGTTCTTTTGGCCTTCTTTTTGTTTATTCATCAACTCATTGGTATAATGATGGTTAACAATGGACAAAATAATAGAGATTATAAAAACAATAATGGGAACAACCACTACCCATCCTAAATTCACATAAATAACAGCGATAAATATCAAAAAAATTGGGATATCGGCTATACGTTGAAAAACAGAATTCAATAAAATAGGTTTAACCTTCTGAAACTCATTCCACAGAACAAATGCTGATGACATTGATTTACCGTTTTTCTTTTTACCATAAAGCACCGCCTCGAGAAACGAGATATCAATATCGACGTCATCTTGTCTGGCCGTTATAGATTGGTAAATATCTTTTGACGTACGTAGAATAAACTCAAAAACGATAAATACAGCTACAATAATAGCGACACCAAATAAAGACGAAACAGAAGCACTTGGAATAAGCTTGTCATAAAACAAATTACTAAAAACTGGAATTGTCAGCGCAAAAATTGCCATAAACAAAGATGAAAAAAAGTATTTTGTATAAAAAACCTTGTTCATTGATAAAGAGTTTTTAATAATATTATTCACTCTTATACTATCAACAACTTTATTTAAGGGAAGTATACTAAACGCCGATAGCTTTTTTAGATACTCATCAGGTATCTCTACATAACACAGTTCCCCTCGGGCATTTACTAATTTAATTTTTTGCCCACCGCTGATACATACCATCCATTTCATTTCAGGGGTCAGTAGTAAAATGGGCATAGGTTCATTTAATAGATCTTCGCCACTACTAAATAATATATCCTGTAAAGAAAGTCCTAATGACAAGAAAAAATTCTTCATTTGTATTGAGTCATCGGTATTATTTCTATCATATTTTTTAAATCGAATATTTATATCTTCCTCTTTAATGTCTATTTTTATATTGAATTTTTTTGACACTATAGACAATGCATTTTCTGCACTTAAATAATATGGTTCTAGCTTTGTATCCATAAATAGATCATTCCCCTCACCTGACGGTGAGGGGCCTCATTATGTTATGCGTGTTCTTCTTGATTATCTACAGGGAGACTTACTTCACTAATAGTGAATATCTCAACAGCACCATTATTATGGTGTGTTACAGCACTTTCTGGGGCTGAGACGTTAACTTCATCCTCGGTGTTGCCTCTTTCACTCATGGAATTAACTATATCTGCCGAAGAATGATCAACTGAGAATGTTTTTTCCTTAATCAGATAATCAGCATCTTTATCGATGAATTTCACATCTATAGTATACTCACCATCATTCAAAGGTACTGGCACCTCAAATATTGCCTTCTGATTATTAATCGGCAAATCAATCTCTTCTCCTTCGAACATAACACTAACATTCACAATATTATCAGGTACTGATATTGCAAAAGATGGTGTCTGACTAATAGAACGTTCAGTTACATCACCAGACTCGGTATTTAATAATACGATGTTATAGGCATCCTCCTGCGCAGCCACTTCTCCAACCGCAGACATCATTGAAAACATAGCTGGGCTATGATTTTTTTCACTTTCAATGCTGACCCTTTCAGATTCCGGTTGAGCTACATCGGTTGCCATGGCGAACTCACTAACATCACCAGCCTCAACAGGCGCTGTCGCTGTTATAGTAGAATCAACCGTCACCGTCAGCGATGATGACTGCTGCGTGTTCCCCGCACCGTCCACCACCGTCACACTCAGCGTGTAGCTACCATCACTCCAGGCTGCTGACGGACTGAAGCTCCAGCCATCATCCCCCTTCGTGGCCGGATAGGTGTCGGTGGTTCCGTTATGCGCCACGCTGACGGTCACTCCGGTCACATCCGCGTCAATATGCTGCAGAGTGAACTTCGGCTGGGTGTGATTTGTCACGTTATCGCTGCCTGACGCGCCGGTGTCCTCGCCTGCCGCCAGCGCGATCTCCGGCACCTTCAGCGTAGTGTCGATCGTGACAGTAATCGGTAACGAGTTTTTCTGATTACCCGCCGCGTCATTCGCAGTTACCGATATCGTATAGGTGCCATCAGCTAAAGCGGTATCTGGCGTAAAGAACCAGACGCCATCCGCTCTTTTTTCAGCATTATATGCCATCCCGTTAATATCTATTTGAACGTTAACGATATCACTTTCTAAATTTCCGATAATAAAGGTAGGTTGTTTATCATGCGTAATATTGTCATCTTTAGATCCACTGTTCGAATCTACCGCTAACGAAATAGTGGGTATCTCTTTTATTAAATCGACTGAGACAACATCACTGGTGTTACCAATTCGATCTGTACTCGATATAGTAAATTTCCCTTCTGATGGATAGGGAATAGCCATACTCCAGTTCCCGTTATCAGGAACGGTTAATGTATATATATTACCCTCGCTATCAGTTATCGTTAATTTTGATTTTGCTTCGCCCGTCCCTTTCATAATGACGAGATCATCGACAATGTCCGAATATGTTATAGCAGGTGCTACCGGTGCAGCGCGATCGATGAATATTTCACGGATCTCTTCCTTCCTGTTTCCAGCGTTGTCCTCAATACTCAAAGTGATATCGTATTTTCCTTCCGGAAGCTGATCGGTCGATAATGCCCATTGGCCATTAGCCGCAACGACTGTCGTTGCCAATGTGACACCTGCCAGCACTAGTGATACTGTCGCGCCAGCCTCCCCCAGACCTCTCATAGTGATAAGGGTATTATTACTCCACCAGTCATTTTGCGACGATGATTTATTGTCATCAAGTTCACTGGTAATGTCCTCAATCATCGTATCCACCCAGATAGAATAACTTTTCTCGTTTACATTACCGCCACGGTCTGTAGATTTTATTTTTATCTCCAGAAGACCTTGAGAGAGATAAACAGAGTTGACTGGCATCTGCCACTCTCCTGTCTGACTAACCCAAACCTGGCCTACGTTTAGCCCATTGATAGTTAAATCCATTAAACTATCAGGCTCCGCACTTCCGCGAAAAATTATATTATGAGTAGTATCTGTTATATATATTTTACCATCACTGCCGGTCATCTCCGCTAGTGTATGTCCATCAATGGCCTCTATCACCACTGGAGTTTTATTCGATGTATCTATTGAAAAATCTAGTGTTTTAGATGTTGCAGTGTTACCTGCCTTATCGGTAATGACATAATAAATACTATGAGAACCGTCACCCAATGGAGCCACAGGTTGATAAACCTGGTTTCTGTCTGTCACAGTGACCGTATCGACTAGCTTGCCATCAATGTAAATTTGGACACTCTGGTTAAACTCACCGTTGATACTAAACTGAGGTCTGGTTTGACTTGTTACGCCGTCGTTAATATACATACCATTATCAGATCCTGCTGTCAGCGTAGGAGGTTCAATGTATGTACTGGTATCTATCGTAACAATTAAGCGAGGTGATTCCGCCCTGTTACCAGCGGTATCTTCCGCAACAACACGAATGGAGTATTCACCATCTTTCAGAGAATTATCAAATTGATATGACCATCTTCCATCATCTTGAACGAGGATATTTGCCACAATTTTTTCATCAACATAAAAATGGATTGTAGCACCCGCTTCCGCAGTACCAACAAAGGATGGCGTATTATGATTAGTAATCAGATCGTCAACCAAACCTGAGTTACTCGAATCTTCAAGGGTTATTGTTGGAAATTCGGTTGATGAATCGACATCGACACTGAAATTTTTACTCGCCTGGGTGTTGCCAGCAATGTCAGTAATGCTGAAATGAATCTTAAACGTACCATCATCTTGCAGCAATATCGGAGCACGCCAGGAACCATCAGCCTCAACCATGACCACATTGACCAGCTTATTATCGACAAAGATGCTTACCTGAGCGCCTGCCTCACCTTGCCCAGTGACTGACAATGCCCGACTATTTGATATAGTCGGTAATGAACCTTCATCAATAGTAAACACAGCAATTTCAGAATCGATCGTCACTGTCGCAACAGCAGATTCAGTTCGGTTGCCGGCTATATCGGTAGCAACAAATTGCACATGATAGTTACCATCGGCGCTATTCGCTGGCATGGTATAACTAACATTACCTGCAGAATTAGCTTCTACCGTAGCTTGCAATACATCATTAATATAAACCTGTACTGTTGCTCCAGGTTCGGTCATTGCGACTAGCTCTGGCGATTTATCGTTGGTAATGAGATCATATTTATCACCACTATTACTATCTCGGCTTAAAGAAATAGCACTGATTTCGATCTGAGTGTCATATTCTACTAAAAGTTCTTTTTGTTGACTATTGCCCGCTTTATCTACTGACTCAACAACAAAGATATTATTACCGTTACTCAGATCTAACTCTGCACTCCAATGCCCATCACTTCCTACTTCAAAAGTAGTAACAACGACTCCTCCCTGAGTTTTAATAGTTAAGGTACTTCCTGCCTCCGCAGTACCATCTATATTTACATGTGATTTATTGGTGATCCAGTCTCCCAGTTTACCCGAATCATCAACTTCTCGCAGTGTAACTGTCAACGGAGCAATTACCGTATCTAACGTTATTTCTTGAGGACCAAACTCTTTAACATTTCCTGCAATGTCTTCAACTTTGAACGTTAATACGTAATTACCATCATTCCCTAAAGTAGGTAATATAACGCCCCAATGCCCGCCTGCAGTAGTATAAGCAGCAGCCTTTTCAACCCCATTAACAAAAACCGTAATTTTACTGTTTGGTTCGCTTGTGCCACTAATCTCCGGCGTTACAGTATTAATATATTTGTCTTCATGTATCCCAGATATATGCCATTCAAGGTCAGCGACCTGAGTATCAATAACGAGGCTAACGGCTGCTGAGCGAATTTCTTCATTGACGCGTGGATTTAATATACCAACTTCCACAACGTACGTCCCGTCAGGCTGTTCCTGCATCTGGAAGGCATATCGACCTGCGGTATCCGATGTTGCCTCGCCAACTTTCTTACCGTCGATATAAATGCTGACAATAGTATTGGGTAATGTGCTCCCAATAAGAGTCGGCGTTTTATCGTTAGTAATAAAATCCCCCAATGCCCCGCTATCACTATCATCACTTAGCTTAATCGTAGGAGGGGTTACATCAATAACAGGTATTACGACTGGAAAGTCGACTTGTGACGATTCATTACCCGCTTTATCTTTGGCAACGATACTAATGACATAAGAACCTGGTGTTAATATTGATGGGGGAGTCCAACTCCATTCGCCATTCGAATTCGCATTGGCTGAGCCGATAACTTTGCCATCCCACTGGATCATAATAGTTGAAAATGCTTCTGCGATACCCTTGAACTCAGGTCGCAGGCTGGTAGCTTCATGCATATCATCAATTGATGAATCCGTAAGCTGAATTGTTGGATCGGGCGTTACCGTATCGATAGTAAATCTATCTTGCGCCTCCGCCGTATTTCCTGCAACGTCTGTTGAGACAACTTTAATTGTGTAGATACCATCTGCCAGGGCATCTGGCGTCATACTCCAGTTACCATCAACACCAACCGTGACCAGTTTTTTCAGCACCTCATGACCTGATGTATCATCGATAATGGTAATAACAAGCTTTGCATCCGGTTCCGCAGTACCGCCGAATTTAGGACTTTTTCTGTTAGTGAGATTATCACTATTAGAACTTCCCGTATCTGATGTGGGATCCATTCGAACACTAACACTTGTTGCCGTATCAATGGTAAATGGTAGTTTCGTCTCGGATATATTACCTGCAAGATCTCTGAAGACGACAACCGCTTCGTAGACACCATCTTTTAGCGCCACAGGAACCTGGAATGTCCCGGTGTTACTGCCATCCAGAGTAATAGGATAAGAGACACCGTTAATTTTTATCGTAACAGTGTCAATATCGGTAGGAATATCACTAATAATGAAACGTGGTTTAGTGACATTGGTAATATTATCTACAGCGCTTTCACCGGAGTCATCGGCATCCAACAAATCGACATCAGGCACAGGTACAGTCGTATCTATAGTGAACGATATCTCCTGGTTAATAGTATTGCCAGCAATATCTTCAGCAGTGACCTCTAGTTTATAATGTCCATCAAGTAATGGTATTTCGGGAGTGTATATCCACTTATTACCCATCCCTTTGTTGAGAGTCGTGACGTTCCCATTTAACGTCACCGCTACAACCTGTAGCGATTCTCTGGCTGAGATTTCAAAACGCGGCGATGTAATATTGGTTATACGGTCTGCCGCGTCATTCCCTGTATCATCCAGCATGGTAATGTTAAGGCCATCAACATGTGTATCCACCGTAAATGCAAGACTGGAATTAGCCGTATTTCCTGCCCGATCCGTTGCCTGCACATGGAGTACATAATGACCTTCTAATAGAGCGCTACCCGCCGTAAAGTCCCACTGTCCGGCTGCATTCTTACTTGCCGGGCTCCAGTTAACACCGTCGAAAGAAACCAATACTTTGGTCACATCATCAGGTGTTACAATATTAAACGATGGACGAGCAACATTAGTGATTCTATCGCTATCATTAACACCACTATCGGTTGTTAATGAAACCCTGTCAATTTGTACCTGGGTATCTATTTCAACCTGCAGTTCAGCTGATGTTTTTGTATTACCCGCAATATCTGTCACTGTAACAGTAAGCGTATGATGACCATCTGTCAGCGGCTTATCTGGTGTAAATGTTAATTTAGCGCCATTATTTTCGATGATATAATCCCGACCATCAAGATGAATAACGATATGTGACACATCATTATCCACATTGCCAATAATAAATGTCGGCTTATTAATATTAGTAATATTGTCATTACTGTCATCGCCAGTATCCTGCGTAGGGTCAAGCACAATATTTGGCTCACGCAGCGTGGTATCAACCGTAAAATTAAGCGTTTGTTGTGCAACGTTACCGGCAACATCGACAACTTCCACTAATAGTGAATGTTGACCATCAGGTAATGCAGTTCCTACATTAAATTCCCAGTGTCCTTCAACACTCTGCGCTAAATCAATCCAATTACCCGTATTATCGATTTTAACGCGTACCTGTACAGTATCATTGGCAGCCACAATTTCAAACTGCGGCTTGTTTACGTTGGTTATATTATCTGAAGAGCTATCACCGCTATCTGTTAATAGCGTTACGCTATTAATTTCGGCTCTCGTATCTACCATTATAGATAACGGTTGAGATGTCGCTATATTCCCTGCTTTATCCTCAATAGTAACGCTCACATTATAAGAACCATCAGGAATCGCATTATCCGGTCTGAACTCCCATGTCCCCCCCACTTTAGTAGCGTTATAAGTATTGGTACCAATAGTTACCATTACCTTAATAACATCGGCATCAACATTGCCAATAACAAAAGTGGGCCGTGAAATATTCGTAATATGGTCGGAAGTATTCGCTCCAGTATCCTGTCCGGCCCCCAAAGCAATTGTCGGAATCTGTAAGTGAGTATCGATATTAAAGACTAAATCTTTGCTCGCAACGTTACCTGCTGTATCTGTAGCCTCGATACGAAGCGTATGTTGCCCATCAGTCAGATTATTTGTGCTTGCAAAAATCCACTGTCCATCCGCATTTCGCCGTATCGGAATCCAGGTTGTGCCGCCATCAAGAGTAGCGCGCATCTGGGCAACATCCGCAGGAACCTCAACTCTGAATGATGGTTTAGCGTTATTCGTTAATTGATCACCGAGAACGCCAGTGTCATTAAGCAACACGATATTGTTGATAGTGGTCGTAGTATCAATACGGACATCTAATTGCGCAGATTCTTTTACATTCCCCGCCCGATCTTCTACAACAACAGCTAATTGATATAAGCCATCCGCCCAACTCACAGAAGGACTGAAACTCCATTTACCATTGTTAAATACCGCCGCTTCCTCATGAGAGCTACCGTTATGAGTAACCCTGACCATAACGTGCAAGGCATCAGAATCAATATGGCTCAAGTCAAATACCGGATGATCGTGGTTAGTAAGCTGATCGCCAACCACGCCGCTGTCTTCGCCATTAGCCAACGCAATTACCGGGGTACTCAACGTACTATCTATCGTTACCGTTAAAGGAGCGGATGTCGTTTTGTTACCCGCCGTATCAGTTACCGTCACGGTCAATTTATAACTACCATCGTTTAATGCCGCGTCAGGTCGATAACGCCATCCATCAGCCGATTCGGTTAAAATAATGTTTTTAAATGTACCGTTATGCTCAATCTGTAATTCAACTCTTTGGACATCATTATCGATATGACCCAAAACAAAAACCGGCTGAGTTAAACTGGTCAGATTATCATTCTTACTTTGCCCGGTATCCTGATCTGGCGCTAATTCAATGGTTGGCGTTGACAGCGTGGTGTCGATGGTGAAGCCCAGCGTCCGCGTCGCCGTATTGCCCGCAATATCGGTCGCCTCCACCGTCAGCACGTGCGCGCCTTCGGTCACATCAGACGACCAGGCATAACTCCAGACGCCTGCCGATGCCTTCGTCGCATCCATCCACGTCTTACCCCCGTCTAGGCTCACCCGCACCCTGTTCACATCCTCCGGCACCGTCACCCGGAACTGCGGGCGCATCTCGTTGGTCAGGTTGTCATCCGGGACGCCGTTGTCATTGACCAGCTCAATACGATTAATTGACGTATGTGTGTCCACCTTCACGTCCAGCGGCGTGGAATAACGGATATTTCCCGCATTGTCCTCCACTTTCACCGTCAGCGTGTAGCTCCCGTCCGTCCACGCGCTGTCCGGCGTAAAGTGCCACCGGCCACCGGTCTGGGTCAGCTCCACCTCCCGGCTGCTGCCGTCATGCGCGATCTGTACCGTCACCCGGTTCGCATCAGGATCGATATTTTCGATGGTAAAGCCCGGCGACCTGACGCTGGTGACGTTATCTCCCCTGTTGCCGCTGTCATCCGCACTGTCCAGCGTGATGACCGGCACCGACAGGGTGGTGTCAATGGTAAACTCCAGCGTCCGCGTCGCCGTGTTGCCCGCCGCATCCGTCGCCTCCACCGTCAGCGTGTGTTTACCCTCGCCCACGTCGCCCGGCCAGTTGTATTCCCAGACCCCGGCGGCATTCTTCGTCGCGTTCACCCAGTTCGTATCGCCGTCCAGACTCAGACGAACCGTATTCACATCCCCCGGTGTCGTCACCCGGAACTCCGGGCGCAGGGCGTTGGTCAGGTTATCGCCGGAAATTCCGTGGTCGTTCACCAGCTCGATGCCATCAATGGCCGTCTGCGTGTCCACCGTTACCGTCAGCGGCGCAGACTGGCGAATGTTCCCCGCCTCGTCTTCCACTTTTACCGTCAGCGTGTACTGACCGTCCGCCCAGTCGCCCGCCGGGGTGAAACTCCAGCGTCCGTTCGCACCCTGCGTCGCCTTCAGCACCTCCCTGGTGCTGCCATGCTGAACTTCCACCGTGACATGACGCGCATCGTTATCAATGTTGTCCAGTAAGAACGTCGGCCTGTTCACCCGGGTCAGTTCATCCCCCCTGACGCCGCTGTCATCCGCGCTGTCTAGCGCAATGAGCGGTACTGACAGCGTGGTGTCGACGGTGAAGCTCATCGTCTCTTTTACCGTGTTGCCCGCCACATCGGTGGCCTCCACCGTCAGCGTGTGCGCCCCTTCGGTCACATCCGTCAGCCAGCTGTAGTCCCAGACGCCGGCGGAAGTTCTCTTCGCATCCACCCACGTCTTGCCGCCGTCGATACTCAGGCGTACCGTGTTCACATCATCCGGCACCGTCACCCGGAAGTGCGGGCGCACCGCATTGGTCAGGTTGTCGTCCGGAATGCCGGTGTCGTTAACCAGCTCAATACTGTTAATGGCTGTCTGCGTGTCCACCGTCAGCGGGGCGGAATGGCTGACGTTCCCGGCTTTATCTTCCACCGTCACCGTCAGCGTGTAGCTGCCGTCACCCCACGGCGCTGTCGGCGTAAAGCTCCACTGCCCCCCGCTTTTGGTCAGCGCTACCTCTTCACTCTTGCCATCATGCGTTACTTGCACCACCACCCGGCTCGCATCGACATCAATATTACCGAGAATAAAGCCTGGCTTTTTCGCGTTGGTGAGATTATCGCCAGTAATACCACTGTCATCCTTATGGTCCAGTGCAATGGTCGGCGTTGTCAGCGTGGTATCAATGGTAAATTCCAGCATCCGCGTGATGGTGTTGCCTGCCTTGTCGGTCGCCTCCACCTGCAGGGTGTATTTCCCATCCTTCACGTCATCTGGCCAGGTATAATCCCAGATCCCTGCCGCGCCCTGCGTTGCCTTAACCCATGTCGCGCCACCGTCGATGCTCAGGCGTACCGAATTCACATCTTCCGGCACCGTTACACGGAACTGCGGGTGGATGTCATTGGTCATATTATCGCCAACGACGCCGCTGTCATTAATCAGCTCAACCTTACCAATTGAGATATGTGTATCCACTGTTACCGTCAGAGGGGTGGACTGACTTACGTTCCCGGCTTTATCCGTCACCGTCACACTCAGAGTGTAACTGCCGTCCGTCCAGTCGCGATCCGGCGTAAAACGCCACCCCCCAGCTTCCTGACTCGCATCAAATACACTTGTCGTACCATCATGCGTCACGCTTACCACAACGCTAGCGACGTCGGCATCAATATGTTGCAGGATAAAATTCGGCTGGGGACGGTTGGTCAGGTTATCACCCCGTTCACCGGTATCATCCGCGTTGTCCAGCGTGATGGTCGGGACCAACAGGGTGGTGTCAACGGTAAAGTCCAGCGTCCGCGTCGCCGTGTTCCCTGCGATATCGGTCGCTTCCACCGTCAGCGTGTATGTCCCTTCCGGCACATCAGTCAACCAACTGTAGTCCCAGACACCTGCCGCGCTCTTCGACGCATGCATCCACGTCTTGCCGCCGTCAATGCTCAGGCGTACCGCGTTCACATCTTCCGGCACCTCCACCCGGAAGTGCGGGCGCATTTCATTAGTCAGATTGTCGCCAGCAACACCGGAGTCATTCACCAGTTCAATACTATTAATGCCGGTCCGTGTGTCCACGGTTACCGCCAGTGGCGCTGAGTGGCGGATATTCCCCGCGTCGTCTTCCACCGTCACCGTCAGCGTGTAGCGGCCATCCGTCCACGCACTGTCCGGCGTGAACGTCCATCCTCCTCCGTTTTTGGTCAGCGCCACATCTTCACTTTTGCCATCATGCGTAACCGTCACCACCACCCGGCTCGCATCCGTATCAATGCCGTTGATAGTAAAACCAGGCGTTTTTTCGTTGGTGATATTGTCGCCAGCCACACCACTGTCATTCGCGGTATCCAGCGTGATGGTCGGTACCGACAGGGTGGTGTCAACGGTAAAGTCCAGCGTCCGCGTCGCCGTGTTCCCTGCGATATCGGTCGCTTCCACCGTCAGCGTGTGTACGCCCTCAGTGATGTCTGTTGTCCAGCTATAATCCCAGACACCTGCCGACGTTTTCTTCGCATCCACCCACGTCTTGCCGCCGTCAATACTCAGGCGTACCGCATTCACATCTTCCGGCACCGTCACCCGGAACTCCGGACGCAGAGCGTTGGTCAGATTGTCATCCGGCATACCGGTATCATTGACCAGTACAATGTTGTTAATCTCCGTCTGCGTGTCGATGGTCACTGCCAGTGGCGCGGACTGGCTGACGTTCCCGGCTCTGTCCTCAACTTTCACCGTCAGCGTGTAATTGCCATCCACCCAGTTACTGGCCGGCGTAAAGTGCCACTGCCCCCCGATCTGGGTCAGTTCCACCTCCTGGTTCGTGCCATTATGCGTAACCTGTACTGCCACCCGGATCGCATCCGCATCAATGCCGTTGATAGTAAAACCAGGTGTTTTTTCGTTGGTGATATTGTCGCCAGCCACACCACTGTCATTCGCGGTATCCAGCGTGATGGTCGGTACCGACAGGGTGGTGTCAATGGTAAAACCGAGCGCCTGTGTCGCCTTGTTCCCAGCTATGTCGATAGCTTCCACGACAAGGGTATGTTTCCCCTCAGGTACCGCGTCCGGCCAGGTGTAATCCCAGATACCGGTAGAAGACGGTGTGGCGTTAATCCATGTCGTGCCGCCATCGATGCTCAGGCGTACAACGTTGACATCTTCCGGCACCGTCACACGGAAATGAGGATGTACCTCATTGGTTATATTATCGCTGGTGATACCGCTGTCATTGACCAGCACAATGCCGTCAATCGTGACCTGTGTATCCACTTTCACCGACAACGGTGCTGACTGGCGAGTATTCCCCGCCTCGTCGGTCACTTTTACCGTCAGGGTGTAATTGCCATCAGCCCACGCGCTGGTTGGTGTGAATACCCAGTTGCCGCTGGTCTGGGTCAGCTCCACCTCTTCACTCTTGCCATTGTGCGTGACCTGTACCACCACCCGGCTCGCATCGGCATCAATATTGCCGAGGGTAAAACCAGGCGTTTTTTCGTTGGTGATATTATCGCCAGCCACACCGCTGTCATTCGCGGTATCCAGCGTGATGGTTGGTACTGACAGTGTGGTGTCAACAGTAAAATCCAGCGTCCGTGTCGCCGTGTTTCCTGCAATATCGGTGGCTTCTACGATCAGCGTGTGTTTACCTTCGGGAACTTTCCCCAGCCATGTATAATCCCAACTCCCTTTTATTAAGCCTGGTGTGGCGTTAACCCACGTTTTACCGCCGTCGATACTCAGGCGTACCCTATCCACATCATCTGGTACCGTCACACGGAACTGCGGATGAATGTCGTTAGTCAGATTGTCGCCGACCATACCGGTGTCATTAATCAATTCGATATTGTCGATCGCAATTTGCGTATCCACTTTCACTGTTAACGGTGTGGACTGACGGATATTTCCCGCCTCATCTTCCACCGTCACTTGTAGCGTATAGCTGCCATCTGCCCAGTCGTGGTCTGGCGTAAATACCCAATTACCACCACTCTGCGTCAGCGCCACTACCTCGTTCTTGCCATTATGCGTGATTTGTAGCGCCACCCGAATCACATCGCCGTCAATATTGCTGAGGGTAAAGCCCGGCGTTTTGCTGTTAGTAATATTATCCCCGGTAACACCACTATCATCGGCGCTATCCAGAGCGATGGTCGGCACAGTCAACAAAGTGTCGATAGTAAAGTCGAGTGTCTGCGTTAACTTATTACCAGCAATATCGGTCGCTTCTACCGTCAGGATATGTGACCCTTCAGTTACATTCGTCGGCCAACTGTAATCCCAAATGCCTGCCGTATTTTTCGTCGCACTCCCCCATGTCTTGCCCCCGTCAATACTCAGACGTACCATATTTACGTCATTTGGCACTTCAACACGGAAGTGTGGACGCATATCGTTAGTTATATTGTCGTCAGCAATACCAGTGTCATTGATCAGTTCGATGCTATTAATCGCGATTTGCGTATCCACTTTCACTGTTAATGGTGTGGACTGGCGAATATTTCCCGCCTCATCTTCCACCGTCACTTGCAGTGTATAGCTGCCATCATCCCACGTGCTGGCAGGTGTAAATACCCAGTTACCGCCATCTTGAGTCAGTACAATCTGTTCATTCACGCCATTATGTGTCACCTGTACAACTACCCGGTGTGCATCAGAATCAATACCACTAATAATAAAGTCAGGCTTATTAATATTGGTAATATTATCATCCGCCACGCCAGTATCATCTTTTGCAATCAAAGAAATAACCGGAATGGAAAGTGTCGTATCTATAGTAAAATCAAATGTAGGACCAGTAACTTTATTGCCAGCGATATCTTCAGCTTTAACATATACCTGATGCAGGCCATCAATCAGATCTGAAGTAAAAGTATATGTCCATGTTCCATTAGATTGTTGGGTAGCAATACCTATCTGTGTATTAGAGATAGCATCCCATACCTGAACATTTCTAACATCTGAATCAATATTTCTAAGAATAAGAGTTGGTTTAGTTATATTCGTTAAATTATCATCTAAAATTCCGGACTCAGAATCAGGGCTTAGTGAAACTACCGGTATAGATATGGTAGTATCCACACTAAATAAAAAGGCGTCAGAATGTGCAATATTTCCAGCAATATCCTCTACTGTGGCGGTTATTTTATGATCACCATCAGCCAGACTTTGATCTGGTTTCAGAGTATAATCCCATACACCGTCTTTATTCGTCCTGACTTCAGCCACCAAAGCATTATCTATATATAATTTTACGATTGAATAAGGTGCAGCAGTCCCTGTCAGGGCAGGTCGTTTTTCATTAATGATATGATCTGTATTATCCAACCCTGTGTCATCGACTAACTCAATGGTTGGCTTTTGTGTATGCGTAAGGATTTGGAAGTTATAAATTGATGATGATGCTTTATTGCCAGCAATATCTTCCGCTTTTACCATCACTTCATGCATGCCATCAGGCAATATATTTGAAAATTGGAAGTTCCATACACCATCATCGCCAGCAATGGCCTCACCGCTTAAGATACCATCAACATAGATTGAGACTTTAGCATTAGGCTCTGCACTTCCGGTAAATAAAGGCGTATTAACTCTTGTAATCAGGTCTCCTTTAACCCCAGAGTCAGCACTATCATGCAACATAACAGTAGGGATTGGTGTAAAACTATCAATGGTAAGTTGATAATCAGCCGATGCAGTATTACCTAATGGGTCTACTGCCTCAACCGTCACTGTATAAACATCGTCAGACAAATTACGGGAAATATCAAAAGTCCAGTTCCCGTGTTCATCTGCTGTTGTCACTCCAATAGCTTTGCCATCAATAATAATATTTACGGTAGCAAATTTACCAGCAGTCCCGAGTAAAGTCAGAGCGTTATGCTTATTGGTAATCCAGTCCCCTTTCTCGCCAGAGTCATCAACCGCGTCAAGTTCGGCTTTTGGGATTACAACTTCAGTCTGGATAGTAAAAGAGTATTTAATTGCCGAGGATTTATTACCAGCTATGTCCTGAGAAACAATCTCAATGTCATATACCCCTTGCGGGAGTTTTTCATTAAATTGATAACTCCATGAGCCATTTGAGTCGACGTCAATGCTGGCATAAAATTTACCTTCTCGCAGAATTGATATTGTAGATTTAGGCTCTGCCGTACCGACCAATGCAGGTGTATCATCCCCTGATAAAATAATGCCGTTTGGTAATGTTACAAAATCATCCAGGGAAACTGTCGGGGCTGTCGGCGCTACTGTATCAATAACATAACTAAAATAAAAATCTTTCTGGTTACCCGCCACATCCTCAACAGTGAAAACCAGGTTGTTAACCCCTTCAGCGGAATCCGAAGTAAAAGCAAATTGCCACTCACCTTCAGCATTGGCTTTAAGAACAACTAATTCACCAGTTTCAGAGTTTTTAACATTTATCGTGGTATTTGGTTCACTTTTCCCGATAAAAATAGGGCGGCTATTATTAGTGACATTATCGCCAACGATACCACTATCATCGGCAGGATCAAGCTCTGCACTAAAATAACTGATACGAGTATCAATGGTAAATGTAAGATCTGATGTTTCAGAGGTATGTCCGGCGATATCTGTAGCTGTCGCTGTTAAATGGTATTCGCCATCTTTCAGGGGCTCAGTAAGCGTATAACTCCACGAACCATCTTTAGCAGCAACAACATCCCCCAGGTGCTTAATTCCAATATAGATGGAAACCGTTGCCCCAGGCTCAGCCACACCTATAAATGTAGGTAATGTACTGTTAGTTATATTGTCATCTTTAACACCAGAATCACTATTAATATCCAGCTCAATTGTCGGCTTTTCCGGAGGAATGGTATCTATTGTAATTACATTTGAAATTTCACTTTGGTTGCCAGCCTTATCTACTGCAACAACCTTAATATTATTATCTCCTTCAATTAATTCTTTACCTTTAAATCCATAACTCCACTTACCATTTTTATCAACATCTACGCTAGTAATAAGTTTATCGTTAACGTAAATATTAACCTTTGCATTTTCTTCTGCGGTACCAATAATTGATGGTGTCAACGTAGCGGTTAAGCCTTGATGACCAGGAATACTGCTTTCTGGCGAAAGTTCAAAACTTGGTTTATCAATAACGGAGTCTATAGTAATGGCAAGCTTAGTGCTACCCATTGCGTTACTAGTTGTGGCTTCCGCTTCCAGATTGTATGTTCCATCGGCCAATTTCTCAGGAGCAGTAAAGGTAAAATTACCTAACTTATCGGCAACAACCTGACCGACAGAAATTCCGTTTATTTTAATAACCACTGTTGCATTTGGTGATGTGCTACCAATAAACTGTGGTTTAGTAAAATTAGTTATACTATCATCTTTGCTTCCACTATTGCTTTCTGCTGCAAGCTTAAAGGATATTTTTAGTTTCTCTTTAACAGGTTCAGCTTCAAATTGATTATCATAATTCTTACTACTATTACTTCTTCCACTGCCTGTATTTTTATTAAGAGGTTGAGGTGTTATTTTTTCGGATTCATCCTGCTTAATATTTTGAGCTGCTTTGCTTAAAGTGTTTTGCTGTATGGCATTATCTTGTTGAGCCAAATTGTCTTTTGCTACATTATCTGACAAAAAATTCTGCAGCATTTCTTCTATTTGTTTTGAAGAATTTTGGATTTCGAAAGCTTCACTGATCGCTTTTTCTGCTGCTTCTTTAGCCTTTTCTGCTTCTTCCTTTGCTTTATCGGCCTCTTTTTTTGCGCCCTCAGCATCATCTAATTGCTTTTGTAGTTCTTCATCTTTCCTGGCATTTCTATTTTTACCGTTACCTTTCTTCTCCACCAGACCTGCATCAACTAAAGAACTATCAATTCGCTCAAGCTGAATATCTTTTAAATCCACACTCCCGATAACTTTGGAACCAGGGATACTCTTATCTTTAAACTTAATGATAAGATTGTTGCCTTTAATGCTTGAGTAAAGAGCTCCGTTGACAATGATGACTGAACCATGCGACGTGGTAATATTCATGTCCGGCCCAGCCAAAGAAACCTTAGCTCCTTTGGCATCTCCCAAAGAGGAAAGGTCAATCACAGAATTCTGATCAGCAAAAACTTTTTTTATATTCATGTTTTTCATAAACGTATCTTTATCTCTAAGAAAGATTTAATCTTTTAGTATTAACAGGTTCTGAAAAAGCTTTATCCACGCCTTTCATCAGTGGAGACAGCAGGTACTCCATAATGCTATGTTTTCCGGTAATTATACTGGCATCAACTGTCATGCCTGGTTTTAACCACCGCAAATCATCTTCATTTACGTCGAATGAAATAATTACCTTATAATATCGTTGAATAGTTCCTCCGGTGTTTTCTTCATAGGAGTCAGGGCTAATATTATCGATTGTCGCACTATATGACTTCATTTTTGGCTGGATAATTGATTGAACATCCAGTTTGACAGCTTCGTCTAAATATATTTGATCTCTGTACTTAGGTGGTATTTTTACGTCAGCCAACATAGTCTTCACCTTCGGTTTAATTTCAAAGAGTAAGTCAGCTGCCTGGATAACACCACCATGTGTAGTGGCACTTTTATTTATTTTATAAATAACCCCATCAACAGGTGAGTAAATATCCTCTTCATCTAATTGTTTTTCTATTACGTTTAGGGTTGAGTTAACGACTTCAAGCTCTTGCTGATTTTTAGATATGAGCTTAGATAATGAAAGCCTTAATTCATTATTCAGTGCCTTAATGTCATTACCAACCAACTCAATATCATCTTTTTTTAAAGTTATACTGCTCTCAATATCATTAATTTCAGATTTAACTTTAATATACACCTGTTTCTTATTTAGAAAATTAGTATACGGACTAATACCTTTTTTCACCAAAGGAGAGAGAATATTTATTTCTTCTGCGAGCAAAGCTAATTCTTTTTCTTTGGAATTTAATTTCTCCTGTAATCCATCAATCTCCGAATCAAGAGAATTTTTTTTTAATTCTTTAGTTCTTATCTGGCTATGAACCAGTTCAATATTAGCTTTTACCTCTTTGTTACTTAAAGAACTCACACCATCAAGTGAAATTAATCCATCTTCATTTCGTTTATCAAGAATGAATGATATTTCGTTTACATCTTTATCCAGATACCCCTTTTGAGTTTTATAACGTTGATATTCCTTTTGTAAATCAAGGTTAACTATCTTTGCAAGTAGCTCTCCTTTTTTTACAGTGTCTCCCTCTGTTACATAAATATCTTGTATCGTTCCACCTTTAGACAAAGATATTAGTTGAGCATTATCTTTGGTTGTAATAACACCCTGACCATGCACTACAGAATTTATCTTTACAAAATAGGTAAGAATGACAATCATAATTGTTAGCGTTATGATTATCATCATAAGACGATCACTCTGCTTCCTGTTCATTTTGTTATATTCAACTCACTAGCTGAATTTCCTTTCAGGTAATCAATTAAATGAAAAACTAAAGATAGTTGCTGTAGTTTCAGCATATATAAACTATATTTACTATCTACCATGCTTACATATGCCTGAAATGCTTCATTACGGCTAGAAATTAAATCAAGCAAACTTTTTTGTCCTAGCTGAAATTCTTGCTCATATAACCCAGTAAGTTGCAAAGCATTTTTATGAGAACGTTCAGCTACTAAATATGTTTCTTTTGCTGCACTGTACTTTGAAAGTTGGGAATCGATGTTATAACGCGTTTTCAGCAAAAAATCGTCAATTTGTAATTTTGCCTGAGAATAACTGGCTACCATTTTACTTTCTTGTGCTGAGTTTCTGAAGCCATTAAAAATATTTAAACTAACATTAACCCCTGTCTTAAATTCATTTTCGTAATCGCTTTTTTTGGCGCTGCCACTTGGATTATTCTGTACATAGCTAGACACTAAATCGACAGTTGGGAAATAGGAAGAGTTAGCAGCATTAATATCTTCTGAGGCCGCCTTTCGCGCGCTGACAAGCATTTTATAGTCATCATTGTACTTCATAACCATATTCATAAGCTTTTCAGGGCTATCCACAAAAATATATTTTTTAAATAAATCGAAATGTTCATCACTTTGGATTTGATCTGGCGATAACTGCATGCCAGTCATATTTTTCATCTTATACATTTCATCATCCAGCATTGATTGATACATAATACTTCTGGTATTCAATGCATCGATCGAAACCTGTACTTTTCTCAAGTCAGATTGCATAGCAACACCAGATGATACCAATAGCGAAAAGGTACCCAACATGTTTTTATAAAATTCTTTCTCTTTATTTATACCATCAATCATTTCACGATATTTACTGATATTATAATAAGTTGTTATAACCTCTTGAGCTACTGTGTTTTTTGTTTTTTCATAATCAATATCACTACTGTTTTTTTCATATTCAGATTTTCTGATATTTGCTCCTCTTACACCAAAATCAGTAATCCGATACGATAGTGAAATTTTATTTTCAATATTTCGTTCATCACCGGAAGACTCTTTTCTGTTATTATTAATACCAGACGATAGATCCAATGTAGGATAAAGCGAAGCCCTCGTAGCTTCTAAATCACTTTTTTTCTTTTCAGTTTCGTAATAGGAAATAGCAACAGATGGCTGATGTTTTAATGCAGCATCCACCAACTTACTTAATGGCAGTATTGCAAATTCACTAGCATGAGCACCTTGCATAATAAAAGCTGCCGTTAATAAAAAATGTTTAATCTTCATTTTTTACCTCATCATGTAATAAGCTCTGCTTTAATAATTTCTGATGCATCAACGTTATTTTTTCCATTAATGGGATATATGTTTCACGATAACTAACTATTTCAGCACCTATCATTTTTGTTCTATCAATAATTTTTTCATCTGCAGCAGATAAGTTGGATAACGCTGAATGAATATTATTACTATCCTCATCTATGGCAGCTTTCATCTCTGTGACAAGGTGAGTAACCTTTACGTTTTCGATAGCAATACTATCTATGGTTTTTCTTTGGGAAACAGATTCCTGATGACATCTATCAAGTGATGCAATTACTGTATCGTTCTTTTTATCTATAGAGTCTTGTGTATGGTTTAATTGAGCTAACATCACGTTATTTTCAGAAATTAAGGCATTACCTTTCGATAAATGTTCTGCCACATTATCCATGTTGTCAGAAATTTGGATGTAATGCTTATTACTAATATTTATATAATTATCAACCTGTTTAGAAAGCTGTTCTAATATCACAGTATTATCAGATAATTTATTCTGTAAGCTGGATAGGCCATCAGAAAAAACCGTCAGTTTTTTTTCTTCTGCTTGGGTGCGTGAAAGTTCAATGGATTTATAGTTGTCGAAAAACTCTCTAAATAGTTCCTTAAATTCGAAAAGTGTCTCTGATTCTATCCGTAAGCTTCGTTGTCGATTACTACTTGCCCGACTTCTTTTTACTTTTAATCTCTTAATTTCAGCAGAAATAAGAGCATAAGAACTACGAACAAAAACACTTTGGGATGTTAGAAGAATAGCACACACAACCCCATAGATAGATGAAACAAAAGCAGTATTCATTCCTTTCAATGGTTCAGAAAGCGATGCCACCATCGTAACAATCATATGTAAAGTATTACTGGAACTTTCTCCACCAACTCCTGATGGGGTGCTCAATAGATTGCCTATTGATCCAATAGTAATAGACAAGCCTGCAAATGTTCCTAATAAACCAATTAGAGTAGAGACATTACTACAACTCATAATAAATGATAATCGTTGATTACGAGCTGTCGACACACTATCATCTAACTCTATTAATAAATTGGAATCACACTTCATGAAATCATCAGCAAAAATGACCTGATTAAGACTGGAAAGTGTAGAGCTTTTTTTATTGGCATTATTGGTAGTTAAAATTTCTCTTGCATCGCAATTTTTAAATACGGTAAATAATGTGCATACAGATCCCATAATATAGATAGCGATAATAACACTGTTATAGATCGCAGATACCATGAAATTATCAAAAACGTAACCCCTAATCCCATCAAAAGACAAAGCAATAAAAGGAATTATTGCGATAAGGAAACAGGTAAAGAAATAGCGATACTTATTTATAGATTTCACTCTGACACCTTTTTATCGACAGTTGTAATAATGGCTTTGCCACCTACTCCTGAAGTTCCTGAATTAACACTCATATCAATATCTACCTCAGGGCAGATTATCTTAATTTCTTTCATTAAAATAATCCCTCGTTCGTAGCCCAAACGCAAAGAGTCCGAATAAGAAATATCCGACTGAGGAACAATCATTTCTATTAATAATTTATTATTTCCATGCTCTTTTAACCAAGCGGTTAATTTTTTTATATCCTCCTCTGAAAAGCTTCTTAACCTACCGTAATAGGTAATAATAAATTCCTTTTCTGTCGCGGTCATATCAACCCGTTGCCCATTAGCGATATCATAGATACCCTTTTCTTTCCCCGTTTTTTCAGTAGTGCCACTAAAGTTCCTTTCATCAATGGCTTTCGTTTTATCTATTTCATCTACTTTAGTAGATTCGTTTATAACTTCTTTTTCATCCTTAATTTCTTTAGCATTAGGATTGATATTTTCTGCATTACTTGTTTTATATACCTTAATTGAGTTATCGTACATAATAAGCATGTTGTTAAGTGCAAATACCAACATGAGAAATATGAATATACATAGCACTGTTGAAAATGTATCAACAAAACTAGGCCACGGATTACCTTCGTCTTCCATGTCAACTCCTGATATTACACAGCGGGTAAAAAGATATTTTAGGATATAGAGAAATAAAAGAGATTGAGACTTTGGGGGGATGGAACGCTACCGCCCTTGGCTTTCAGCTACCAATGTACTTTTAGACGTTATGATTTTCTGGCATTATTTGTCTTTATAAATATGGACATGATAATACCGTGTATGTATCAAAATTAAGGTGCGTTATTTTTTAACTAAATAACTTCACTTTTTCTTTGCTTATGCTGTTTTAGTTAAATAGTTTTCATCGAAAATTACCCTACCCACTCGACAAAAAATAGCTATTCCAGAATATAGATTTAAATTCTGTAAATAATATTATTAGCTAAATATTTAATATGGGAACGGTTTGCAAATCGCACCCCCATCAATATAAATCATATCGTATAGAAATAGGATCTCCTTATGTAAAATTAATGTTTCATTATTAAAGCATAAGAAAATAGGGACTTCAATATACGTAAAATTGCCAGTGCAAATCAGACCAGTGAGAGTAATAATTATTAACAATAAAAGAAAAGGCCAAAAACGGTCTTTTATTTATATAAAAATAGCCACAAACCACGATTTATGCTCCTTAACGTGGAGCATAACCATAAATAGGTATGCGATAATAGAAAGTCATTTACCCAAAAAGGATATTTATGTATCTATAACTTGTACGGTAAAAAAAATCTCACATATTAAAAACGTCTATTTTTTGCGAAAAAGTATTCATAAATTACATAATAATAACGTCGCTACACGAAACTATTCTGATTGTATTAAGATGATAAGAGCGCAAATCTATAGAAGGGGCATAAGTACTAAGTCTGAGGGGGTGCCAAATCTTCCAGGAAAAATTAGATCATTATGCAATGATGGCTGGTCATCGAGAGTGTTATGAAGGGGCGAGTAACTCACTTCCGGTACAGAAGTGTAACGGTATGCTCTGCCATCTCTCCATCCGAATATCATTCCTATATTTTCACCTCCTCCCTGTCATCTCATTTACTGACAAAACTACCTTATCCAGGAAAGAACTCAGTAAAGCATCAGTACGCCTTGTACTTAATATATTATCGCGTACAAAGGTAGCCGTAGTATCCATCTCTTACGGAGCACGAAAAATGGAGTAAAGCCAGCCGGTAATATTTTAATTGAATAATAAATCTGATTTTATCTTAATAATTTCAGATAGATAAGTATGAATAATACTCAGTAATAATTTTTTACACCGGGAAAGAGAACGCAGAATGCGTCTTTTGAATTTATCGTTTGGAAACGTCAAACAGGAATTGACGATGGTACCTGTTCGATACATGAGAGGAGGGCTAGCACTCTTCGGATAGTGGTCGACGCACAGAAAAATCCATCTACAACTATCCTTTTTCTGACCAGTTGCCTTCCCGCCCAGAGATTCAAACCTAATTCTGAGCGAGAGGCAACCTGAGATTCTTTCAAAACATGAAAATAATGCTTTGATTTAAAAAGATAATCAGAATGGAATGTCGTCGTCAAAATCCATTGGCGGTTCGTTAGACGGCGCTGGCGCGGATTGCTGTGGACGCGACTGCGCGCCGCCGCTGAACTGGTTGCCGCCCTGCGGCTGCTGAGGTTGTTGCGGCTGGCCCCAACCGCTCTGCTGCTGACCGCCTGCCGGTGCGCCGCCGCCCTGGCGACCACCCAGCATCTGCATCACGCCGCCGATCTGCGGAACGTTAATTTCAGTCGTATAGCGTTCCTGACCACTCTGATCGGTCCATTTACGGGTACGTAGTTGACCTTCGATATACACCTGAGAACCTTTACGCAGATATTCGCCGGCCACTTCCGCCAGTTTGCCGAACATCACCACCCGGTGCCATTCCGTTTGCTCTTTCATTTCGCCGGTCTGCTTATCGCGCCAGGATTCAGAAGTAGCCAGCGTTAAGTTGGCGACAGCGCCGCCACTCGGCATATAGCGTACTTCCGGGTCCTGGCCCAGATTACCAACGAGAATCACCTTGTTTACGCCTCTGCTGGCCATGATTGAGTCTCCTGAATACGTTTCATAAATAGTGTAAACGCGTGAGTGTACCATTTCCACGTAGCATTTTAATAGCTGCGATGCAGGTTCCAGTTCACTCGCGCGAACCTCATATTGTTACATACTTTAGCTGAAGATGCATTCCAATACTGTATATTCAAACAGGTTAAATTGTGTCATAATTAGCCGTTTCTGCCGTTTGTCCTTCAAACAAACCAGGCATCCGAGTCTCTACCGGGAAAGGTGAATGGATAAGATCGAAGTTCGGGGCGCCCGCACCCATAATCTCAAAAATATTAACCTCGTCATCCCGCGCGACAAACTGATTGTCGTGACCGGGCTTTCGGGTTCAGGCAAATCCTCACTGGCTTTCGACACTCTGTATGCCGAAGGGCAGCGTCGTTACGTTGAATCGCTCTCCGCTTACGCGCGGCAGTTTTTGTCGCTCATGGAAAAACCGGATGTCGACCATATTGAGGGGCTGTCGCCCGCGATCTCAATTGAACAGAAATCGACATCTCACAACCCGCGCTCTACGGTGGGTACCATTACCGAGATCCACGACTACCTGCGCCTGCTGTTTGCCCGCGTGGGCGAGCCGCGTTGTCCGGATCATGACGTGCCGCTGGCGGCGCAAACCGTTAGCCAGATGGTCGATAACGTGCTGTCACAGCCGGAAGGCAAACGTCTGATGCTGCTGGCGCCGATTATTAAAGAGCGTAAAGGCGAACACACCAAAACGCTGGAAAATCTGGCAAGCCAGGGTTACATTCGCGCCCGTATTGACGGCGAAGTGTGCGATCTCTCCGATCCGCCGAAGCTGGAGCTGCAAAAGAAACACACCATTGAGGTGGTGATCGATCGCTTCAAAGTTCGTAACGATCTTTCCCAACGCCTGGCGGAGTCGTTCGAAACGGCGCTGGAATTATCCGGCGGCACGGCGGTTGTTGCCGATATGGACGATGAGAAAGCGGAGGAGCTTCTGTTCTCCGCCAATTTTGCCTGTCCGATTTGCGGCTACAGTATGCGCGAACTGGAACCGCGTCTGTTCTCGTTCAACAACCCGGCAGGCGCCTGCCCGACCTGTGACGGCCTCGGCGTTCAGCAATATTTCGATCCAGACCGCGTGATCCAGAATCCCGACCTGTCGTTGGCAGGCGGCGCGATTCGTGGTTGGGATCGTCGCAATTTTTACTACTTTCAGATGCTCAAGTCGCTGGCGGAGCACTATAAGTTCGATGTGGATGCGCCGTGGGCAAGCCTCAGCGCCAACGTACACAAAGTCGTGCTGTACGGTTCTGGCAAAGAGAACATCGAATTTAAATATATGAACGATCGCGGCGATACCTCCGTGCGCCGCCATCCATTCGAAGGCGTGCTGCATAATATGGAGCGCCGTTATAAAGAGACGGAATCCAGCGCGGTGCGCGAAGAGCTGGCGAAATTCATCAGTAATCGCCCCTGCGCCAGCTGTGAAGGAACGCGACTGAATCGCGAAGCGCGCCATGTATTTGTGGAAAATACGCCGCTGCCCGCTATTTCCGATATGAGCATCGGCCATGCGATGGATTTTTTCACTAATCTCAAGCTTTCCGGGCAACGGGCAAAAATCGCCGAAAAAGTGCTAAAAGAGATCGGCGATCGCCTCAAGTTTCTGGTAAACGTTGGTCTGAACTATCTCACGCTCTCCCGCTCGGCAGAGACGCTTTCCGGCGGCGAAGCCCAGCGTATTCGTCTGGCGAGCCAGATAGGCGCCGGGTTAGTCGGCGTGATGTATGTGCTGGATGAACCGTCCATCGGTCTGCACCAGCGCGATAATGAGCGGCTGCTGGGTACGCTGATTCATCTGCGCAATCTCGGCAATACCGTGATTGTGGTGGAACACGATGAAGACGCTATCCGCGCCGCCGACCATGTGATTGATATTGGCCCCGGCGCAGGCGTTCACGGCGGCGAGGTGGTGGCGGAAGGCCCGCTGGAAGCCATTATGGCGGTACCGGAATCGCTGACTGGCCAGTACATGAGCGGTAAACGCAAAATTGAAGTGCCGAAACAACGCGTGCCGGCAAATCCAGAAAAAGTGCTCAAACTCACCGGCGCGCGCGGCAACAACCTGAAAGATGTGACCCTTACGCTACCGGTAGGGCTGTTTACCTGTATCACTGGCGTCTCGGGTTCCGGTAAATCGACGCTGATTAACGACACACTGTTCCCCATCGCCCAGCGTCAGCTAAACGGGGCGACTATCGCGGAACCGGCACCGTATCGGGATATTCAGGGGCTGGAGCATTTCGATAAAGTGATCGATATCGACCAGAGCCCGATCGGGCGCACCCCGCGTTCCAACCCGGCGACCTACACGGGCGTATTTACCCCGGTTCGCGAGCTGTTTGCTGGTGTGCCGGAGTCTCGCTCACGCGGCTATACCCCAGGACGATTCAGCTTCAACGTGCGCGGCGGTCGTTGCGAGGCGTGCCAGGGCGATGGCGTCATTAAAGTCGAAATGCACTTTCTGCCGGATATTTACGTGCCGTGCGACCAGTGCAAAGGCAAGCGCTATAACCGGGAAACGCTGGAGATTAAGTACAAAGGCAAGACCATCCATGAAGTGCTGGATATGACCATTGAAGAAGCGCGTGAGTTCTTTGATGCGGTTCCGGCGCTGGCGCGTAAGCTGCAAACACTGATGGACGTTGGCCTGACCTATATCCGTCTCGGCCAGTCGGCGACGACGCTTTCCGGCGGCGAGGCCCAGCGCGTGAAGCTGGCGCGCGAACTGTCGAAGCGCGGCACCGGGCAGACGCTGTATATTCTCGACGAGCCGACCACCGGCCTGCACTTTGCCGACATTCAGCAGTTGCTTGACGTTCTGCATCAGTTGCGCGATCAGGGCAACACCATCGTGGTGATCGAACACAACCTGGACGTCATTAAAACGGCGGACTGGATTGTCGACCTCGGCCCGGAAGGCGGCAGCGGCGGCGGCGAAATTCTCGTCTCCGGTACGCCGGAAACCGTGGCGGAGTGTGAGGCGTCGCATACCGCCCGCTTCCTTAAACCTATGCTCAAATAACCTCCACGCCGCTTTCCGAATAACCGGAAAGCGGCATCATTTGCCCCATTTCATCTCATTTTCCCTCATTGAGCATTTGTGATTTGCACGCCGCGTCGCTCAGGCATGTAATAGCGCAAACGGTCTGTTATGGAAACACCATGAAGTTACGCTACGCAATCACACTATTGCTGTGCCTTTTTTTATCCGCCTGTACGCTGCCTGACCACTTTAGCGCCGTGGCTTTCCACCAATTGACGCTATTACAGGCGCACTCAACCCGCTTCCTGCAGGACGCGGCGCGAATACCGTGGCAAAAAGAGATACTACTCAAGGATGACCGCGATATCCGCCAGACATTTTTTCAGGCTGAGCGGGTCGCCCGTCAACGTGGGGATAAACGCCGACTCGATAATCTGACTCTGCTGAAAAATCACTATTTGCGTCTCTATGCGCGGGTTATGCAACGTAAGCAACCACTTACTGACATTCAGGCAGAAAGATACCAACAACAAAATAATCAGGTCTGGAAATTAGCCATACAGGGTGAGTGTCTGCGTTGGGGCGCTCGCTGCACTGAGGGAGATGAAAATGACGTCTATTAACGAAATGCGTAACCTGCTTACCGCCGACCGGGCCGAACATCCTATAGCATCCTCGGCGATTGCCGAATTTATCCAGACGTACAAGCAGGCAAGAGAAGACAGTGACGACGGTATCCGCGAGTCCGCCGCGTTTATCGCCCGCGCGCTTCAGGAACACGCTCGCGGCTGGCTGGACGACGACGATATTATCATTCTGCTGGAAGGACAGCGAGATCTCGCCCGGCTACGCGCTAATAATGCGCAAATCGCCCTCGGCAGCCGTATCCGCTCAACGGTCATCCGCCTCATTGATATCGCCCTGACGTCGTTAGTCGGCGCACTATAATCAGGACTGCGGCAGTTGTTTGCGTTTATCTTCCGACAACGCATTTACCGCCTGCTGATAAGAGGCATCGACCAGATAATAGAGTTGTGAATCCGGCAATGTCAGCGCCAGTGATATAAGACGGTAATTCACCATTTGGATTGTCCGCTCCCCCCAACATGTTGTTTCCTTAAGGTTCTCACACCAGAAAGGACATCAACATGCTGAGCAGAGAGGACTTTTACATGATAAAGCAAATGCGCCAGCAGGGCGCGTACATTGTCGATATTGCGACTCAGATTGGTTGCTCTGAACGGACGGTCAGACGCTACCTCAAATACCCTGAACCGCCAGCCAGAAAGACCCGCCACAAAATGGTTAAGCTGAAACCGTTTATGGATTACATCGACATGCGCCTGGCAGAGAATGTCTGGAATAGTGAGGTTATCTTCGCGGAGATTAAGGCAATGGGTTATACGGGCGGACGTTCCATGCTGCGTTACTACATCCAGCCCAAACGTAAAATGCGTCCGTCAAAAAGAACAGTTCGCTTCGAAACTCAGCCTGGATACCAGCTCCAGCACGACTGGGGCGAAGTTGAGGTGGAGGTTGCCGGGCAACGGTGCAAAGTTAACTTTGCGGTTAATACGCTGGGGTTCTCCCGCCGCTTCCATGTCTTCGCAGCACCAAAACAGGATGCTGAGCATACCTACGAATCACTGGTTCGCGCCTTCCGCTACTTCGGTGGTTGTGTGAAAACGGTGCTGGTTGATAACCAGAAGGCTGCGGTGCTGAAGAATAACAACGGGAAAGTCGTGTTCAACTCCGGATTCCTGTTGCTGGCCGACCACTATAACTTCCTGCCACGGGCATGCCGTCCACGCAGGGCCAGAACAAAAGGTAAGGTTGAGCGAATGGTGAAATACCTCAAGGAGAACTTCTTCGTCCGGTACCGCAGGTTCGACAGCTTCACTCATGTTAATCAACAACTGGAGCAATGGATAGCCGATGTGGCTGACAAACGGGAACTTCGCCAGTTCAAAGAAACGCCGGAACAGCGCTTCGCGCTGGAGCAGGAACATCTGCAGCCGTTACCGGATACGGACTTCGATACCAGTTACTTCGATATCCGCCATGTGTCCTGGGACAGCTATATCGAGGTTGGTGGTAATCGTTACAGCGTTCCCGAAGCGCTGTGTGGTCAGCCGGTATCGATACGAATATCGCTGGATGACGAGTTGCGGATCTACAGTAATGAGAAACTGGTGGCCTCACATCGCCTCTGTTCGGCATCGTCTGGCTGGCAGACAGTGCCGGAGCATCACGCCCCGCTCTGGCAGCAGGTCAGTCAGGTGGAACATCGACCACTGAGTGCCTATGAGGAGCTGTTGTGATGCATGAGCTGGAAGTCCTGCTGAGTCGCCTGAAAATGGAGCATCTGAGTTATCACGTTGAAAGCCTGCTGGAACAGGCAGCTAAAAAAGAGCTGAACTACCGGGAGTTCCTGTGCATGGCGCTACAGCAGGAATGGAACGGCAGGCATCAGCGCGGTATGGAGTCCAGGCTGAAGCAGGCTCGTCTGCCGTGGGTCAAAACGCTGGAGCAGTTCGACTTTACCTTCCAGCCGGGCATCGACCGTAAGGTTGTCCGGGAACTGGCTGGTCTGGCGTTCGTGGAGCGCAGCGAAAACGTGATCCTGCTGGGACCTCCTGGTGTCGGAAAAACTCATCTGGCCATAGCTCTTGGCGTGAAAGCGGTGGATGCGGGACATCGGGTACTGTTTATGCCACTGGACAGACTGATCGCGACACTGATGAAAGCGAAACAGGAAAACCGTCTGGAGCGTCAGCTGCAGCAACTGAGTTATGCCCGGGTGTTGATCCTGGATGAAATAGGCTATCTGCCGATGAACAGAGAGGAAGCCAGCCTGTTCTTCCGGCTACTGAACCGTCGATATGAAAAAGCGAGCATCATACTGACGTCAAACAAAGGGTTCGCAGACTGGGGAGAAATGTTCGGAGATCACGTGCTGGCAACAGCGATACTGGATCGGTTGCTACATCACTCAACCACGCTGAATATCAAAGGAGAGAGTTACCGGTTAAAAGAGAAACGTAAAGCTGGAGTGCTGACCAAAAACACAACGCCAATCAGTGATGATGAAATGGTGAAAAGCGGACAGCATCAGTAACGAAAGTATCTTAGCGGGCATGAAAATGGCAAATAACGGTCAAACATCGTGGCGTTGACATAAAGCCAGCCTGTCAACTCGTGAGGCCATAACTTTAGCTGGTATGGCTGATGTATTGTTCTGCTGCGTAGACAGCTTTGAAGGCCGACAAATGTGCGATCGCGTTGCTACTGCCTTCTTGCAACCACTGTTTGATGTTGCAGTTACTATACCTACTCGAGAAACAGAAAGTGGGATAACAATTGGGGATGTATGTGGGCGCTTAGACTATGTGAAACCTGGAGGAAGCACACTGGCAGACCGTGGTGTATATACCCCAGAAACATTACACAGAGAATACCTTCAAAAAGTCGCCTCCGATGAGCTCGATGAGCAAATTGCCGAGGGGTATATCAAAGGTATTGCTGATGAGGCTCCTTCAGTAATAACGCTTAACATGCGTGCTGCCAGCGATTGCGTGATGGAGTTTATTGCCCGTAAATATCCATTCCGTCATGACTCAAATAGCAAACGAACTCGATCGATTTTCTCACTTGCTGCTAATGAAGAAGATTTCATGAACGAATCAGACTTTGAGCGTGCACATAATCCTCATTTTGGTCGAGGATTAATAGAGCCGCTTATGGGCATGCCGTGTTTTAGCAACAAGGAGATATCTAAATAAGTTGGCCCCGTTGGTTTTTAAAACTGAAAGAATCTCTAATGCCTCACCGACGGGTTATTGTGGTAGAGGGGGATACCCCTCCACTCAAACTCCCTAAGCGTGATTTGATCTTAGCCAGGGAAAATAATGAAGACTGGGCAGTAGCATTTTTCTGCCCATGTGGGTGTGGCAAGTGGATTGAATTGTTACTCCTAAAAGAAGCTAAACCTAATTGGTCGATCCATGTTGATCAAAAAAACATTCCAACGTTTCATCCTTCAGTTTTGTTACAAAAAGGCTGTAAATCACATTTTTGGCTGCGAAATGGAAAAATTGAGTGGGTTTGAAAGATATAAATTGGTTGCATATGTGGATTTTTCATCTAGGGACAATCAAACCCAGTTCGGTTCCATACTCTGACAATGAGAAATTCCAGATAGCCACATAGATAATGATTGGTAGCCTGAAAAAGTCTTTTATTGTGACTATCACTGATCATGTTCCATTTTATAAAAGAACAAATCGATACGTAGCTCATTCTTCAAAAAAGTAGATATCTAATTGATAAAATGAAAAATCTAGGTGCATATCGTGAATATAAAAAGAACATTAATGGCCATAGGGGCAGCAATAATTTTTTGTCCTGGTTTTATCTTTAGCTTAAAAGGTAGTGCGGATTTTTTATTTATATCAAAAATATAATCATGCCTAAAGATGAATATAATTTGGCGGTAATTCAATCAAGGTTACTTCCAGCCAGACCGGGTTTAAAGTTTAAAACAGATATGGCCAATGATGCGTTCATTATCTTGGAGCTCAGAAACTATAGTAGCAACCCAATTATATTCACCTCAGCAAAAGTAGAGGTTATACGTAGTCATGATATATCAACAACCGGAGCATATGGGCGTGAAGCCTGCTTACTTTCTAATGATCCAAATAGTAATCGTGGGCCTGTAACAATTGAGCCCGGTCAAACCAAGTGGATTGGGGGCGCTCTGGCAATTAGATTTAAGGGCCTCCTGGAATGGTTCCCAAGGAAAGAATTAGAAAGCCTTTTTCTTCACGAAACGGCTCCTCATATGCCATTTACAATCGCCGAGAACTATTATGTAGATATTTTAAATAAGAAGCTATCAGATCTTTACGGTGAAAACTCAGCAATTAAGGTTACATATACAGTCAATCTTAATGCCGGCACCAAAAACTTCATAATCCCATTAAAAAAAGGAAGGATATTTTTTTTCGTGACGGTAGCTTTCAGCATGACTGGATGGCTGCTCAATTAATTGAACCTTCAGCTATCCCTTCAATTAATTTATCAAGCTCAGAATGTAATATGGATAAAATTGTGTGCTTCCCTGATTATGAAAATTAAAAAAATTATTTTGTTAAAATCATAGAGTGTGAAAGTTTAATAACTTGGAAAATGGCTGTAAGTATTTACCTTAATAATTATGTAACATAGAGTGTCGTTGAATAATCTAATATTTTTCCTGGTGTTATCTAGGATAACTTACTAGAAGTAGATATAAATTAATACATGTAGTAACACTCATCAAATGTTACAGCTATCCACCTGTTCCCCGATGAGTGCTCCTGCTGTAGTACCGATAGGTGCCGACTTGTAATTTATGCATGCTGTTTTGAACGATATCAGAATATTGAGTCTGTTAATATAGAAACATTCCATTTTTTCTGATTAGATAAGTATCCTCAAATATATTGAGGATACTTATTTAAATCTATATAGCCACATCTATAATTCTGCTACTACCATCGAAATATTGTATCCCAGTATTGTAGTTAACTTCTGTTGATGTATTATAGTCCTTGATGACAAGATAACAGTGTGGATTGCTTTTAGATATTATTTGACTTATTCTTCCATTGTAATCTACTCCTATGAAATTATGCGGGGATGATGCTGAAATAATTCCATTTATAGCTAATTGTGTTTTTCCCAATGATTGGCATTCAAAACCAACAGGAAGGTTTAATGCGGATATAAATTCTCTATGTACCTGAGATTCTGTTGAGCTATAAGGTAAAATTCCCCAAATCAGAAATGGTTGAAAATACTTGAATAAGATTGGATTATTAATAACAGCACCTACATAATATCCTTGATCAAGAATATTATAAATTAGTGATATGAATTCTGAAAATAATAACTCTATCTTTTCCATGTTAGTATTTTCTATCTCATTGAAATTAAATGATTTTTCGAAATTAAATAATATAATGATACTGCATGAGTAATGCCGTCGAGCCTCCAATAGTTCAGGGTTTTTATTTTCCTTGTCGAAAGAGGAGTATGCATCATAAGTCATAATGAAATATGACATGTCAGATTTGTTTTCCAAGGCCTTGATCAGATTGCTCCTTCCAAAATTAATATGGTCTGCATATTTACCTGTCGGAAATTGAGGGGCTAAATTAAGATCGATGGATGGCTCATTGAAACCATGTTTTTTGTTCATGCTACGATTCATTATTCTTGGTAAAGTATGCCCTATTAACCTTTCATAAAACAACCAAACCAGAATCCATTTTCTCTCTCGAAATTTTCATCTCCAAAAGCCCTAATGTGTTCTGACACCACATCTAGTTTTTTTAGAGATAATTTATGTAAGTATCTTTCCAATTCATCGCTTATATACGATTTCTCGATCATATTATCGAATTTCCGTTTAAACAAGCTTTCATCGCCAAGATTAGGGTCTAATATTTTATCCTTAAAAAAACCTTCCGTTCTGACACATAAGAAAAAATATATGCCACCAGGTTTTAATAACCGACAGATATTATCGAAATATCTCAGTCTTAAATCTTCATCTGGTATAAATGTAATAGCGGACATAATGTCAAATACACAGTCAAAACTTTCATCTGAGAATGGAAGTTGTTCGCCTGCATTTTCTTTGAGAATTTTCACAATCCCGTGATTGATATAGTTATTTAATAATGAAGAGGTTTTCGATATCGAAATATCTGTTTGATCTATTCCTACATATTTTCCAGAAAATTTATTCTCTAAAAGATATAGAAGGTTTCGACCAAAACCACAACCTATTTCAAGAGTATTTGTATTGGAACATGTTCCACTCGTTTCTATCATATTTCGTTCAGAAAATATTCTGCGTATAGCATAACTAGGTGTAGTTCTAGTTTCTTTTAATGAAGATTTCTTATGCAAATCCTCCCATTTAGTTTCATTCTCATTGACTAAACTATTTGATACAAAGGTATCCATGGAATTCTCCGTATTTCATGATTGTCTCAAACTGGGTAAACCCAGCATTCATCAATAGACGTATGTTTTGATTTTCAGTGTTAGTGTTCATTACACCTTCTAAGCTAAATTTTTTCGAGAGAACTTCATCAATAGAAAATCCTTGTTTTAATTTGAATTTAAGATAGCAAGACTCAACAATTTCATTAATTTTTGAATCATTAATTATTTCTTTCTCGAAAATAATCAGAGCTCCATCCGGCTGTAATTTTTCATAGAATTTATGGAATATATATTCTCTATTTCCCATTTCTATAAACTGTACGCAATAATATGATACGATAAGATTACACGGTTCTAGTTCCACTACTTCTATACATTCATTAATGTATTCAATATGCTTTCCCTTTGATTGTTTTTTTGCTTGTTCAACCATACTTTTTACAGGTTCGATGCCAATGAACCGAACATTATTTTTCATATGGTGCCGGTCAAAAATTTTATTAATCAACGCTCCTGTCGATGAACCAACTTCATATATAATAGCGTTATCTCTAACAAAGAAATCACTAATGAAACAAATTAGTTCATGGCCTTCAAGATAAACTGGAACAGATTGCTGCACATGACTATCAAAATAAGGAGCTACATTATTATCGAAAGTCCATTGTTTACCACTTTCTAAGGCAATTTCATTACCTAATTTCATCTTTATCCCCTTTATTTAAAAGATATAATGAAAGGACAATAAGTCCTCCACCAAGTATTAGATGAGTAGAGAGCCCATCGTGTAACGCCAAAACAGAAAAAATCACAGAGAAAAGAGGTACTAAGAATAGAAAACCACTTGTCAGAGTTGCTCCTCCCTGGCGTAATGCAGAGAACCAAAGCCCAAAGGATCCGATACTTGCAGGAATGATTAACCAAATAAACCATACCCATCCCCACAATTGGAGCGATCCTATATTATATTCTTCATGTCTTATGTATGCAGTGAGTAGCATAAATATTGCCCCCCAGAATAACTGCCAGCCAGTTAATACCCAGCTACTTTTGTCAAAGATAAATCTTTTTGTTATTATTGTGCATATTGACCAGCATAATGAACCCAAAAAAGCATAAATTAGTCCTATCCCCCCTTGCATGGTACTCAATCCAAGGCAGAAAATGACACCAGAAATTCCTATTATGAGTGAAATTATTTTTCTTTTATTTAATTTATCTTTCAGTAGGAAGTGAGCTAATAATGATAACCATAGTGGGTTAGTAAAAAGTATGATTGAAGACATTGAAGATGAGACACTTTGTAATGCAAGGTTCAAAAAACCCATCGTTCCTGTTGTTTGCAAACATCCAATTATACCAGTAAGAATAATTCCTCCTACAATTGATTGCTTATATGTTGGGACTACCTGTCTGTATCCTTTTAATATGGTAGCACTAATTAACATAAGTAACCCAGCCGCTAAAAATCGCCATCCTCCCATTAAGAAAGGGGGCATGTGCTCATTTGCTATAAGGTATTTCCCTGTGGGAAATGATGATCCCATACATATGGTGGCTAATATTACTTTAGGTAGAAAACCTGTATTATGATTATTGCTCATTTATTTTTCCTTTGAATAATTTGTTTATGAGTAAAAGAAATAATGCTGATATTAAAATAACACAGACCGAAATGATTAAGTTGTTAATGATATGGAAATATGTCGATGCTACAACTAAATATTGTATTGTTACTATAAGCAGTAGTAATTTGCGGATAAATAAATCACCTCTTTTTGTCGCGTACATTATGCCTAGAGGGGCAAAAAATATGACAATTGGGATCGTTGCACTTAGATATTCTAGTGTATGTGTACTATAGTTACCCGTACTGAAATTTATAATGGTTGAAAAAATAGATATTAAAGACATAACGACGACGGCTGAAGCCGTAGCGATAGATTCTGATTCGGAAAAAATTAATATCAAAGCACAAAAAAACATCACATCTATGCCATTTCCTATCCAAGATGTAATTACCCCACCAATAAAGCTAATTATTCCTAGGGTTAACATTTTTGATGATGCCATTTCCCCTTTGTTTCTCATCGTCAGCATCACTTTGTTTTTTCGACGTAGAAGATATATAGCAATGCCGAATGTCAACCAGAATGAAGAGAAGAATATTTTTAGACTTACTGATGAAAATGGATTTTGAATATATGCTAGGCCTACTAAATATCCTAGAGTAGCAATAACTGTGCTATAAATTATAAGAAAACTATTGACTTTAATTTTATTCTTATAAATGGTTAGAGATGCTGCCGTCATACCAAAAGCCTGCATAGCAAGGCAGAAGGTCGCTGCTTCTGATGAAGGAGCATGTTTGATGAAAGAAAGCACTGGAAATGCGATCACCCCACCTCCAACAGGAGTTGCACTACCTATAAATGCTCCAAACATCATTGATAAAGATAATATATAATTATTAATTATCCCTTGTACTCCAGTGGTAAAGAATATTAACCCTCCCCATATGATCAAAATAAGTGTTCTATAAACTAAAAGTGTATTTTTTTGTAAGTAAGAATACAAAAACATTAAATTATGCCATGTGAATCAAATGTAGTTGTATTATGGCTCTTCACTTTTGGAGATGTTTCATTACACGATGAACTATCATTGCTATGGACGATTCCTTACCTAACTTTAGCCGACTTGCATACTTACTAGCCAATCCAGGCAGAGCAAAGATGCTTTCTTCACTGATGGATAGCAATCATTTGACTGCATCAGAATTGGCTTACCTATCGGGGTTATCTGCGCAATCAACAAGTAATCACTTATCGAAATTATTATATTTCAAAGTTGTTACTTTTGAGAAGGTTGGACGAAATAGGTACTATCGCTTATACAACCAACTTGTTGCGCAGGCTATTGAGTCAATGATGGCAGCAACTTATACTGATCTTGCTCTTCAACAGCGGCGTAAGCCTGCAGGATTCAAAAAACTATGTTATGCACGGACATGCTATGATCACATTGCTGGGCATGTTGGTGTATCTATTCTTGAAAGCTTGTCGAAACAACAGATCTTGATTACTGAACGAGATCACCTAGAAATTAGCGAAAAAGGCTATCAATGGTTTATAAAGGAACTGGACATTGATATCCGTTCTGTTCCCCCATCCCGAAGAGCGTTGGTAATTCCTTGCATGGACTGGAGCGAACAGAGCTACCACTTGTCAGGCGAATTAGGGTCTATATTGCTTCGGTGTATGCTTGATAGGCGATATATAACAAAGGCTGATGAATATCGAACTTTAACCATCACCACTTCAGGTTTGCGGTTTCTTCAACAGGCGTTAGAGATCGGTGGGCTGTTGGAACCACATGAATAGAGAATTGAAATGTTGGAAATATTGTTATCTTATTTATTAGGTTATTATTACCATGGCATAATATGATATACTTCCTTATTTTATCGTTATCATGGCATATAAAAATCACGTTATCTATATACTAGAAACACTGTGAAATATATTAGCTAAATACAATGCTATTATCTATCTACAGCCCGTCGATTAGATATTATAGATAATGAAATGGCAGTTTTGACTTCTGTGTAAATTAATTTTCAGTTAGGTAAAAGAATAGGTTGGATATATATTACCAAAAATAATAATTTTCAGTGTTCTAAGAGTGGCTATCATTTGTGAATAATTTCATTGCGTTCTCGATTATTTGTTATAACTGCTGGAGCACTCCGTAACTACTGGGTTATCTGTCAGTTCAGACTGTCGTGGGATATTTTTATTTAAAAAATTAACTGCCGTTGATGACTATATTTGACGATGGATACATCAAAACATTCTATCCGAATAATTTGATGTATTTACCTTTTATCTGATGCAGATGTTGTTACTTCTGCTTGAGGATAGAAGATTATAAATACCAGAAGAAAGGTCATAATCTAAAAAGCTGGAATCGGTATCGCTTAGCGATGTTGTCTTATTGGAATAACCTTCGATAATTTTTTAAGGCTAAAAATAGTTTCTTCTTTCTTTACTATCGCTTGCAGGATAGACTTTTTCCCAGCACAAAATGCTTCATGGCCTGAAAGAAGCGCCTGAGGAACTCAGGATGGCAGCCCCTACCGGTGAATACCTCCGCAAACACCGGCTCGCAGGCAACTGCGACAGAGGTCAAATTTCACACTTATCCTTTTAACTGCGCCAGCTTGCTGGTTAACGCTCCTTCACGCCGAGATATTCCGGCTCATCTGCATCTGCTGACATTCAGCGCCTTTTACCTGACGGGCTGCGGCCTGCAAAGACAGCAGGCCTTGTTGCCGCGTGACCGTATACCTGCATCTGCTCCAGCAGGGTAACGGCCTGAGAAGACAGCGGCACCAGATGCTCATCTTTCATCTTTGAACCGCACTCCTTTCACCGCCTCGCGTTGCGCGGGTACTGTCCAGATACGGGCTTTGAGGTTGAACTCATCCCAGCGGGCCAGACGCAGTTCGCTGGAACGCAAAAAGACGTGCAGATTAAGCTCCAGCGCCAGACGGGTCAGCTCCCGCCCCTTGTAGCCATTGATCTTGTCCAGCAGCTCCGGCAGGCGTTTCAGGGGCAGGGCGGGGTGATGTTGGATCACAACCGGGGTCACGACGCCATCCAGGTCAAAGGCCGGATTATAGCGGATAAGACCGCGCTGTACGGCATGATGCATGATTTTGGTCAGATGCTGGCGTACCCGTCCGGCGACATCATGCACGCCCTTATCATCGATAGCTTTGACTGGCTCGGCCAGATGCAGGGTTTCAATCCTGGTGATATCCATTGCACCAATATCAGGAAAGACATAGCGCTTAAGGCATATCAGGATTTTGTCCGCATGACCTTCTGACCAGCGAACAAGGTTATCCGTGTGCCATTCGGTGGCGATGAATTTAAAGGTCCGGGACTCGTCAACGGGGGATTTTCCGGTTTTGCGAAGCTGAGAGGGGCTTATATCAGATGCCAGCAGCTTTCTTGCCGCATCACGTTTTTGGCGGGCTTTGACCAGTGTCACCTGAGGGTAAGTGCCAAACGCCAGATGGAACTCTTTACCAGCAAAGCGGTAACGGAAATACCATAAGCGTGAACCGGTGGTAGAAACCATCAGGTACAGACCGTATGTATCAGTCAGCTTGTAGGATTTTTCAAGGGATTTTGCAGTGCGGATGTGGGAATCAGTTAACATAATGAGTCACTCAGTTTATCGAACTGAATGACCCGCAATCTGACCTCAAATTTTGTCGGATACGTACAGATAAACAGATACGCACTGAGACATTTTTTACGCTAATTCTCTGAATCTAAATACTTATAGAGACATCCTGAGAAGCATAAAAACAGAATAGTGGTGCCCGGACTCGGAATCGAACCAAGGACACGGGGATTTTCAATCCCCTGCTCTACCGACTGAGCTATCCGGGCAACGGGGCGCATTAAACCGTAAAGGGGCGCGGTCGTCAACGGCTTTACACGAAAAAAGTGATAAAAGCGCGTTGATTGTCTGCTTTTCAGGCAAAATGCGTAAAATCAGTACTCCGTCAGGTTAGCGCGCCACCCTGGCGGCACTGTGCAAAACGCAGAATATCTTCCGCCAACCGCTGAGCGGTATCTACATCAGCCTGACTGCGGTTGACCAGCATTCGACTGAGACAACCTTCCAGCACCAGCTCCATCTGCCTTGCGACCATCGCTGGATCGTCAATTTCCAGCGTGGTCAGTAGCTCATGGGTAAAATCATGTGCCGCGCGTTTTTGTTGATCGGCCAGTTGATGAATAGGATGGGCTGGATCGGGATAAAACGTGCAGGCGGCAATGAACAGGCAACCAGGATAACGGTTATTACTGACACATTCCGAGAGCGCGCTGTAGCGTGCCAGCAGCTTTTGTTCAGCAGAAAGGGTCTCATCAAGAAGAAGCTGGCGTCGCCAGATATCTACCTGCTGACTAAGATAACGTAGCGCGTCATACAAAATGGCTTCTTTATCTGGCCAGAAACGCTGTAATGTGTCGAGTGGTTGATTTACGCGCTCCGCCACCATTTCCAGCGTAGTATTGGCTATCCCTTGCGTCTCCAGTAATTTCAGGGCTTCTCCCAGAATATCTTCACGTTGCACGGTATTCTCCTCCGTCTTTGCTTTTGCAAGTGTCGCTCACGGTTGGCGATCGTGCAAATGCGCGCTAAAGGTTGCGGCGTCCATAAAGCCGGTGACTCGCGCTTGCGGCTGTTCCTGACCTTGAGCATCAAAGAACAGAATGGTGGGTAGCCCGAGGACTTGCAGATGCTTTAACAGCGCGACATCCTGCGCATTGTTAGCGGTGACGTTAGCCTGCAAGAGCACCGTGTTGTCGAGCGCCTGTTGGACCCGCGGATCGCTGAAGGTATACTTTTCAAACTCTTTACAGGCCACGCACCAGTCGGCGTAGAAATCCAGCATAACGGGTTTGCCTTTGGCCTGTGCCAGCGCCTGATTGAGCTCGTCCACGGTAGAAATAGCCGTGAAATTGAGGTGCGCCTGAGTCTGCGCGGACGGCGATCCGAATGCCCAATCCTGTAGCGGCCGCACGCTAATGAGCGCTGCTGCCAGCAGGATAATCTGTACGATACGCATCCATGCACGTCTGGCCTGAAGGCTGGTGATAAACGCCCAGCCAAAGAAAGCGACGCCCAGCAGCGACCACAGCCGTAAACCCCAAGCCTCGCCAATAATCCGCTCCAGTAAAAATACCGGTAACGCGAGGATTACGAAACCAAAAGCGGTTTTGACATGCGCCATCCACGGGCCGCTTTTCGGCAGCAGGCGGTTGCCAAATACGGTGACCAGAATTAGCGGCAGACCCATGCCTAATGCATACAGATACAGCGTGCCGCCGCCCAGCCACATATTTCCGCTCTGAGCGATATAGAGCAGAATCGCGCTTAACGGCGCTGTGGTGCAGGGAGAACAAATTAATCCGGCAATCGCCCCCATAACAAAGACGCCTCCGGGCGAGCCGCCTTGCTGACGATTACTCATTAATGTTAGCCGGGTTTGCAGTGAGGAGGGGAGCTGTAGTGTGAACAGGCCAAACATCGACAACGCAAGCAGGGTGAACACGATGGCAAGGCCGATTAACACATAAGGGTGCTGCAGCGCCGCCTGAAACTGTAATCCCGCCGCGGCGACGACCAGACCCAGTGCGGTATAGGTCAGCGCCATCCCTTGTACATAGATAAAGGCCAGCAGCAGTGCGCGACCCGTCGACAAACGTTGCCTTCCGCCCAGTACAATACCGGAAATCAGCGGATACATGGGTAAAACGCAGGGCGTAAAGGCGATGCCGATGCCGATCAGAAGTGCCCAGATCGCGGAGAAAGGTAGCTGGGCGGCGGGTTTTGACGTCTCACCCGTCTGGGTGACAGCAGACGTCGGCGTGGCGTCTATTGCCGCGGCGACTTCACTTAGTGGCACCGTTTTCGTTTCCGGCGGATAACAGAATCCCGCATCGGCGCACCCCTGGTATGTTACCGTTAATGTCGCGCCAGCCGCCGCCTGGTTAACTGTTACCGGAACGTTTAGCCGCTTACGGTAGATTTCGCTTTTCCCGTAAAACTCATCTTCATGCCAGACGCCTGCCGGGAGCTGGACTGCGGCGATATCCGCTTTCGTCGGCGTAATGCTGATTTGTTTACGGTAAAGGTAGTAACCCTCTTTTACCTGCCAGGAGAGGGTAAGGTCGTGTTGATTTTGCTGAAAATCAAAAACAAAAGCCCGGTCGGCAGGGACGAACTGTGAGCGACCCGGCGCGTCGAATAATCCGGCGAAGGCGGATGTGCTGCACAGCAGCAGGATCAGCGTAAAGATGCGTTGAGCCATGAGAGGTAATCAGTATCTCCGTGAGTAACAGGTAAAACCAGAAGTTCGGGCGTTTGATACGGGTGATGAGACTTCAGGCAGTCGATAAGCGCTTGCTGATGTGAAACGGTGGTTTTCAAGATCATTTGAACTTCATACTCCTGCTCCAGTTTGCCTTCCCAGTAGTACAGCGATGTCGCTCCGGGGAGGAGGGTGGCGCAGGCGGCCAGTTTTTCCGCCAGCACTTTGGCGGCCAGATCCTGGGCGGTAGCTTCATCCGGGGCGGTGCAAAGCACCACAACGGCCTCGGGGATGGAAATATCCTGACTCTTAACATCAAGCATAAACACCTCGAAAGAACAAAAAGATCCGCAAGTGAATGGTCACTATACAATGGACGAGGGCAGGATGTTAGTCAAAGGGCGGGAGAATGCGGGGCGTGATACGCCCCGCGGGTAAAACACTTACAGCATAACGCTGCCCAGCAGGAAGCCGAAGCAGACAGCCAGAACGACGCCCAGGGTGCCTGGGATGAAGAACGGGTGGTTAAAGACGAATTTACCGATACGGGTTGTACCGGTGTCATCCATCTGTACCGCCGCAACCAGAGTCGGGTAGGTCGGCAGAATGAACAGGCCGGAAACGGCAGCGAAGGAAGCGACTGCCGTCAACGGAGAGACGTTCAGCGCCAGCGCCATCGGCATCAGAGCTTTCGCCGTTGCCGCCTGAGAGTAGAGCAGCGCGGAAGCAAAGAAGAAGATGACGGCCAGCAGCCACGGATGACCCTGAATGACGCTACCCGCAGTATCTTTGATCCAGTCGATGTTAGCGGATACGAAGGTATCACCCAGCCACGCCACGCCCAGAATACAGATACAGGCGCTCATCCCTGCTTTAAAGGTACTGGAGTTGAGGATGGCGTCAGTTTCCACTTTACACAGGATGGTGGTCAGCGTTGCGACGCTCAGCATGATGATCAGAATAGCGTTGGTGGTGTTCATCAGCGGTTTCTCAACCAGGCCGAGGCTCGGACTGTTGACAATCGCATAAACAACCACGCAGATAACGCCCAGCAGGAACAGCCAGACGGAGTTTTTTGCCATCGGTTTGATTTCAATCTGCTTTTCACCACGCAGTTCAATCAGTCCTTCTTCCAGACGCTTGCGGTAAATCGGGTCGTCCGAAAGTTTGGAGTTGAACAGCATAGTGACCAGGAAGGACATCACCAGTACCGCCAGCAGCGTAGATGGGATAACCACGGACAACAGGTGGATGTAGCTGATGCCATGACCTTCCATGACAGAAGACATATACACCACGGCCGCAGAAATCGGCGAGGCGGTAATCGCGATCTGCGCGGATACCACGGCGGTAGAGAGTGGCCGGCAAGGTTTGATTCCCTGCTCCTTCGCGACTTCAGCAATAACCGGTAGCGTTGCCAGGGAAATGTTCCCGGTACCGGCAAAAATAGTCAGGAAATAGGTCACAATCGGTGCGAGGATGGTGATGTATTTCGGGTTCTTACGCAGCAGTTTTTCTGTCTGGTTTACCAAATAATCCAGACCGCCCGCGACCTGCATGGCAGAGATCGCGGCGATAACCGCCATGATGATGGAAATGACATCGAATGGAATTGTCCCTGGCTTCACGCCGATGGCGGCAAGTACCAGAACACCCAGTCCACCTGCGAATCCAATACCGATGCCCCCAAGTCTGGCGCCCAAAAAGATTGCCAGCAAAACAATGATAAGTTCGACAACTATCATATTAGCCTTCCTTGTTGTTTAACAAGTTGATATTAAATTGTTGTTATTTGGTAACTTATTGCAAGAAAAAAGGCACGTCATCTTGACGTGCCTCTTTGGTACTACCCTGTACGATTACTGTTCGCTTTCATCAGTATAACGTTTAGCTTTATAAGCCGGGTGCATCAAGTTCTGTACGGAGAAAATATCGTCCAGCTCGGCTTCCGTCAACAGGCCGCGCTCCAGCACAACTTCACGTACGCTCTTACCGGTTTCGGCACAGATTTTACCGACGATGTCGCCGTTGTGGTGGCCGATGAACGGGTTGAGGTAAGTGACGATACCGATGGAGTTATAAACGTACCCTTCGCACACTTCTTTATTCGCGGTAATGCCGTTAACGCATTTTTCCAGCAGGTTGTAGCACGCGTTGCTCAGAATGTGAATGGATTCGAACATCGCCTGACCGATAACCGGTTCCATAACGTTCAACTGTAGCTGACCGGCTTCCGCCGCCATCGTAACGGTGGTGTCGTTACCGATGACTTTAAAGCATACCTGGTTTACGACTTCCGGTACAACCGGGTTCACTTTTGCTGGCATGATGGAAGAGCCCGCCTGCAGTTCCGGCAAGTTGATCTCGTTCAAGCCGGCACGAGGGCCAGAAGAGAGCAAGCGCAGGTCGTTACAGATTTTGGACATCTTCACCGCCAGGCGTTTCAGCGCGCTATGAACCATGACATATGCGCCACAGTCAGACGTCGCTTCAATCAGGTCTTCAGCCGGAACACAAGCAAAACCAGTTACTTCAGCCAGTTTTTTCACCGCCAGCGGAGAGTATTCTTTCGGCGTGTTCAGACCGGTACCGATTGCCGTAGCGCCAAGGTTCACTTCCAGCAGCAGTTCAGCAGTACGTTCGATGCTTTTCACTTCTTCTTTCAGCAGGATGCTGAAAGCACGGAATTCTTGACCAAGCGTCATCGGTACGGCGTCCTGCAACTGGGTACGACCCATTTTCAGGATGTCCTGGAATTCAACTGCTTTACGTTCGAAGCCTTCACGTAACTGGTTGATGGCATCAATTAGTTTGATGATAGAGGCGTAAACCGCTACACGGAAGCCTGTCGGATAGGCGTCGTTAGTCGATTGACATTTATTCACGTGGTCGTTCGGGTTCAGGTACTGATATTCACCTTTCTGATGACCCATCAGTTCCAGCCCGATATTGGCCAGCACTTCGTTGGTATTCATGTTGACGGAAGTGCCCGCGCCGCCCTGGTAGACATCTACCGGGAACTGATCCATGCACTTACCGTTATTAAGGACTTCATCACATGCGGCAATGATGGCATTCGCCACACTCTTAGGAATGGTTTGCAGCTCTTTGTTGGCCAGCGCCGCCGCTTTTTTTACCATAACCATGCCACGCACAAATTCAGGGATGTCGCTGATTTTGTTATTGCTAATGTAGAAGTTTTCAATCGCTCTCAGAGTGTGAACACCATAGTAGGCTTCAGCTGGAACTTCCCTGGTACCCAACAGATCTTCTTCGATACGAATGTTGTTTGACATGTGAACCTTCTTTTTCAAGCTGCCAATGATTTTTACTTTAAAACACACAGGATATATGTGATTTCGAATGTTTTCTGACCGACGATTATCCCCTCCATCGGCCTGATAAACGAGATCATATGCTGGTTCAGAATTCCTACCGTAATCTGGATCACTTAAAGTGTGGGAATTTACCCCTTATTTATTATTTTGTGAAATAGGTCACCGCTTTAGGATTACTACTTAAAATAAGTGTACAAACTGCTTGAAATTTTGCTAAGCACCACCATATCGGATCAATGCGAATCGCAAACCCATTTAAATGGTCGTCGCAGACGGCTATGACTTACAGGAGAGTCCTTTGCGCTGGATACCCTTTTTAGCTGTCTTTCTCTATGTTTATATTGAGATTTCTATCTTTATCCAGGTCGCCCATGTGCTTGGCGTCCTGATGACGCTAATCCTGGTGATTTTTACGTCGGTTATCGGTATGTCGCTGGTACGTAACCAGGGTTTTAAAAACTTTTTGCTGATGCAACAAAAAATGGCGGCCGGTGAGAGCCCTGCGGCAGAAATGATTAAGAGCGTATCGCTGATCATCGCTGGCTTACTGCTCCTGTTGCCGGTTTTTTTCACCGATTTTCTCGGCCTTCTCCTTTTGTTACCGCCAGTGCAAAAACATTTGACGCTAAAGTTGTTGCCACATTTACGTTTTTCCCGGATGCCGGGCGGCGGGTTTAGCGCAGGTACTGGTGGTGGCGAAACATTTGACGGCGAGTATCAGCGTAAAGACGACGATCGCGATCGTATTGAACATAAGGATGATCGTCGGGATTAAAGGTGGAGATGCAGGTCGGATAAGTTGCGTGAGCGTCGCTATCCGGCCAATGGTTGCCTCTCACGTCATGCGTTTCCGCTTCGGTAAAAACCGCCATAACATTACCAGCATAATAGTGGCGTATAAGCTTTTCCAACCCACCATTACCAGCAATAATAGACACAGTAGACAACCCGTCACCGCCAGTGCATGACCGCGCCCTTTCAACAGCCGACAGCCCGCCAGCATACAAAGCAGATAGAGCATAATAAAAATACCGTTAGCATAGACGATCAGCGCATTGAGATTAATTCTCAGGGCGTAGACGACCAGGGAACTCACGCAACAACAGGCCAGAATGGCGTTTAACGCGTGCAAGGGGATGCGTCCGGGAGAGAGTTGAGCCAGATAGTGGTCGGGCTTATATTGCATTTGCGTCCATATCAGGCGCGCGAAACTCTGAGCATACACATTCAGGCTGGCAAAGCAGGTGAGATAACCAATAATGCAGGCTACCCACAACGCCTGCAGACCGAAGAGATGAACAATAATAAGCGGTAGCGATGCTGTCGCCGCTATCTTGTCGCTATAGACGCCAAAATGCAGTACCACGGCGGTACTGGCCCAATAAATGGAGCCGGCCAGCATCAGGCCAATGATCAATGCGCGCGGAAAATCACGTTCAGGATTTTTAAATTCAGACGACAAATGCGTAAAAGCCTCAATTCCCACAAATCCCCAGAATATGATCGCAAGGGCGGTACACAGCCGGGAAAATGTGATTTCTTTCGCGGCTGGAAAAGTGATATCCGCAGGTTTAATCGCGCCTTTCCACAGAATGGCGGCAATAAGCGCGATAATTAATCCAGCGATAATGGCTTGCAGGTTGGCGCTGGAGCTGGCGCCGCGAGAGCCCATAAACCATAGTAAGACTATAGTTCCCAGTTCCCCGAATAAGAGCTGCTCGTTCCGCCAGCCAAACAGCGCCTGACCGAAGCCCACCGCAATATGCAGGGCTGCGGGAAAGCTGACAGGAATTACCGATAAAAATAACCAACTGATCACCCGTTGTAGGTGCGGGCCAAATGCCATTCCGACAAAATGCGCTATGCCGCCAGCGTGTGGAAAATGACGCCCCAGCACGGCAAAGACAATGGCAATAGGGTAAATCAAAATAATGAGCAACGGCCATGCCCACAGGCTGATGTTGCCTGCGGCCCGCGCAGCCAGTTCCGGAAGCGCAAAAACGCCAGTCCCTAATAATGACGTGGTTAACAAGATAACGCCCTGAACCAGCCCAAGCTCTTTTTTTAGTTCATTCATAAGCTAATTATCCGGCGGCATTGTAACGTCAGGCGACGACAGACATTTTTAAGCGTATCACACACGCATTTTCTTTTAGCAGGATGTTCTAAACCTCGGGTAAACGTGAGATAAGTAGCGTTTTTACAGCTTTTTTGGCTTAGAAGAATTTTTTTTCATCTCCCCCCTTGAAGGGGCAAAATCCCATCCCCATCTCTCTGGTCACCAGCCGGGAAACCGTTTACGGGCCGGCGTAACCCATAACTGATAAAGACTTTCTCAAAGGAGAGCTATCAATGAGTATTCGTCCGTTACATGATCGTGTGATCGTCAAACGTAAAGAAGTTGAGTCCAAATCTGCTGGCGGCATCGTATTGACCGGTTCCGCAGCGGGTAAATCAACTCGTGGCGAAATCATCGCTGTCGGTAAGGGTCGCATCCTGGACAACGGTACTGTACAGCCGCTGGATGTGAAAGTCGGCGACATCGTTATTTTTAACGATGGCTACGGTGTGAAATCTGAGAAGATCGACAATGAAGAAGTGTTGATCATGTCTGAAAGCGACATTCTGGCAATTGTTGAAGCGTAATCCGCGAACGACACTGAACATACGAATTTAAGGGAAAGAGAAAATGGCAGCTAAAGACGTAAAATTCGGTAACGACGCTCGTGTGAAAATGCTGCGCGGCGTAAACGTACTGGCAGATGCAGTGAAAGTAACCCTCGGTCCGAAAGGCCGTAACGTGGTTCTGGATAAATCCTTCGGTGCACCGACTATCACTAAAGATGGTGTTTCCGTAGCGCGTGAAATCGAACTGGAAGACAAGTTTGAAAACATGGGCGCGCAGATGGTGAAAGAAGTTGCCTCTAAAGCGAACGATGCTGCAGGCGACGGCACCACCACCGCGACCGTACTGGCGCAGTCCATCATTACCGAAGGCCTGAAAGCCGTTGCTGCGGGCATGAACCCGATGGATCTGAAACGTGGTATCGACAAAGCGGTTGCTGCTGCGGTTGAAGAGCTGAAGGCGCTGTCCGTACCGTGCTCCGACTCTAAAGCGATTGCTCAGGTAGGTACTATCTCCGCTAACTCCGACGAGACCGTAGGTAAACTGATCGCGGAAGCGATGGATAAAGTCGGTAAAGAAGGTGTCATCACCGTTGAAGACGGTACCGGTCTGCAGGACGAACTGGATGTGGTTGAAGGTATGCAGTTTGACCGCGGCTACCTGTCCCCTTACTTCATCAACAAGCCGGAAACTGGCGCAGTAGAGCTGGAAAGCCCGTTCATCCTGCTGGCTGATAAGAAAATCTCCAACATTCGTGAAATGCTGCCGGTTCTGGAAGCCGTTGCGAAGGCTGGTAAACCGCTGCTGATTATCGCAGAAGATGTTGAAGGCGAAGCTCTGGCTACCCTGGTCGTGAACACCATGCGTGGTATCGTGAAAGTGGCTGCGGTTAAAGCGCCTGGCTTCGGCGATCGTCGTAAGGCGATGCTGCAGGATATCGCTACCCTGACCGGCGGTACCGTAATCTCTGAAGAGATCGGTATGGAGCTGGAAAAAGCAACCCTGGAAGATCTGGGCCAGGCGAAACGCGTTGTGATCAACAAAGACACCACCACCATCATTGATGGCGTGGGTGAAGAAGCGGCCATCCAGGGCCGTGTCGCTCAGATTCGTCAGCAAATTGAAGAAGCGACCTCCGACTACGATCGTGAAAAACTGCAGGAGCGCGTAGCGAAACTGGCAGGCGGCGTTGCGGTTATCAAAGTTGGCGCTGCGACCGAAGTTGAAATGAAAGAGAAGAAAGCCCGCGTTGAAGATGCCCTGCACGCGACCCGTGCGGCGGTAGAAGAAGGCGTGGTTGCTGGTGGTGGTGTTGCGCTGATTCGCGTGGCGTCCAAACTGAGCGAGCTGCGTGGTCAGAACGAAGACCAGAATGTGGGTATCAAAGTTGCGCTGCGCGCAATGGAAGCTCCGCTGCGTCAGATCGTGCTGAACTGCGGCGAAGAGCCGTCTGTTGTGGCTAACACCGTTAAAGGTGGCGACGGTAACTACGGTTACAACGCAGCGACCGAAGAATACGGCAACATGATTGATATGGGTATCCTGGACCCAACCAAAGTCACCCGTTCTGCGCTGCAGTACGCGGCTTCTGTGGCTGGTCTGATGATCACCACCGAGTGCATGGTGACCGACCTGCCGAAAAGCGATGCGCCTGATTTAGGTGCTGCTGGCGGTATGGGTGGTATGGGTGGTATGGGCGGCATGATGTAATTGCCTACACCCTGCATCCTTCAGGCTGCAGATGCGTTGGCTGCGTTTGCTAACCCCAGTCACTTACTTGAGTAAGCTCCTGGGGATTAACAAACTGGCCGCCTTCCTGCAACCAGAATGATTTGGGTGCTTATCTCCCAGAATTGAGAAACCTCCGGGCAGAAATGACCGGGGGTTTTTCTTTTGGTCATCTTTTTAGTATAAGATTCAGATACGGACAAAACGTCCAGCTCATTGATTATGGGGAATAACATGCACGTGAAATATTTAGCAGGGATCGTTGGCGCCGCGCTGCTGATGGCGGGTTGTAGCTCCAGCAACGAACTCACCGCGGCCGGCCAGAATGTGCGCTTTGTCGAAGATAAGCCAGGCGCGGAATGCCAGCTTATTGGTACGGCAACCGGTAAACAGAGTAACTGGTTTTCAGGCCAGCACGGCGAAGAGGGGGGGTCAATGCGCGGCGCAGCGAACGATCTGCGTAACCAGGCGGCGGCGATGGGCGGGAACGTTCTGTATGGCGTAAGTAGCCCGTCGCAGGGCATGTTGTCCAGCTTTGTCCCGACGGCCAGCGAGATGAACGGCCAGGTTTATAAATGTCCGAACTGATATGTCTGAATCGTAACGCCCTCTGCAAGATTCAGAGGGCGATATGGTTAGTGTTTTTCCTGCGATGACCCCATGCGTAGATTATGCAACGCGCGCAGGCATTGATCTTGCGTCAGACGCGTTGCTTTACCGGTTCCTGGCGTTCTGACAAAAACCTTACATGGTCTTCCCTCCAGCTTTTTAAGACGCGGGCTGTAATTCAGCAAACGGCGTGATATCGCTTCGGCTTCTTTAGAGCCTGACTGACTGCGGGTTTTAATGATGGTGCCGCAATCATAAGATTTTCCTGCTTCATCCGTGTAACGATAAACGAGCGCCAGATAATGGTTATACAGATTATGTTTCCAGTCGGGCTGGTTATAGGTATCGAATTGCAGATTACCGTTTTCCAGACAATCAGCATCGTATAATGGTAAAAAGTCCAGCATTGAAGAAATACGCAATGCGAGCTCACGCATTCCGGCATTGTTAATAGCGTGAATAATAGCTATCACCAGGACTTCAACCTGCCACTCTCCAACCTGTAAATCCAGGTGGCTACCATTGTGCAGATTTAACGTAAAGATTAATGCCTCTTCTGTATTATCGCTGAGCGCTAAGGACTCAATGCGCTAATTAATATCGGCGTTTTCCAGCTCTTCACGGAGTATTGCCGGAATATTCTCATGCATTTTACGCACATGGCTGCTTTTGGCTTTCTGGCGTTTTTCCTGCTCTTGTTCCGGAAGCGAGTGTTGTAAATAAAGCTGGTGTTCAAGGCCGATCAGCAGGTCTCGCAGCGCGAGCACAGGAAAGAAAAGCACTATTTCTTTATTTCTCAGGGACTTCACCTTAAGCGCCAGCGCGATAAACGTATTATTGTGACGAATAACGCCGGTATTTAGTTCTTTAATCGTTAAGGCTATGTCAATTCTCCATAAATATAAAATAATTAAATGTTTAATAGTAATGTTTTTAATATATGAATTGTTTATGCTGCTCTATAAAAAGGAAAGCCAGTATAATTTGAAAATGCAGTACATGCTAAGCGAGTCCTAAAACGGATTTTATTGAAAAGAGAGTGTCAGAAATAGGAGGGATAACGAACGTTATTTTATCGTCGCCAGATGGTGAGGAGAATCGCAGGGCGAATCTCCTCGTGATATTGCGCGGTAATATTTTTCGCCGTCCCTGATTCGCCCGCGAGTATTATTGTTGACGAAGCTGTAAATCAAGCGGCGTTTTGCTCGGTTCGCCGCCAATTTCACGCGCCAGTCTTGGCACCATATAGCCGGATACCAGCGTGAGCAGTTCGCGCATGATTTGCCGGGCTTCGTCATCGGTGACCATAAAATGCGCGGCACCCTGCACTTTATCCAGCACATGCAGGTAATAGGGCATCACTCCGGCGTCGAATAGCGCGTTGCTCAGATTCGCCAGCGTTTGCGCATTATCATTCACGCCACGCAGCAGGACGCTCTGGTTGAGAAGCGTTACGCCCACGCGGCGCAGTTTCTTCATCGCCAGGCAGAACGCCTCGTCCACTTCATTGGCGTGGTTGATATGGTTCACCAGCAAAAGTTGCAGACGCGACTGGTCAAAGCGGGCGACCAGTTCGTCAGTAATACGTGCCGGGATGACGATAGGCAACCGGCTATGGATGCGTAACCGCTTGACGTGCTTAATGGCTTCCAGTTGCGTGAGCAGCCAGTCCAGCTCATGATCTTTCGCCATCAGCGGATCGCCGCCGGAAAAGATGATCTCATCCAGTTCCGGGTGCGCGGCAATATACTCCAGCGCGACTTTCCAGTTGCGTTTATTGCCTTGATTCTCCGCATACGGGAAGTGACGACGGAAACAGTAGCGGCAATTTACCGCGCATCCGCCTTTTACCAGCAATAGCGCTCGGTTTTGGTATTTATGCAATAATCCTGGCACCACGCTGTGTTGCTCTTCCAGCGGGTCGGTGGAGAAACCGGGGGCGACAATAAATTCGTCCCGGGACGTCAGTACCTGACGTAAAAGAGGATCGTCAGGGTTGCCTTTCTCCATGCGCGCAATAAAAGCGCGCGGCACGCGGAGGGCAAACAAATGCCTGGCGTCCTGTCCTGCCCGGAGTTTTTCATCAGCTTCAATCTGTAAAAGATGCAGCAGTTCATCGGGATTGGTCACAACATCGGCAAGTTGCGCTAACCAATCTTCTCGCAATGGGGTATTTAGGGTTACAATATGCGCCATTTTGTGGCTTAGCTACCAGTTAACAATTTCAGAGGGCCTTATGGCGACTTACTATAGCAACGATTTTCGTTCCGGTCTTAAAATCATGTTGGATGGCGAACCTTATGCGGTTGAATCCAGTGAATTCGTGAAACCGGGTAAAGGCCAGGCGTTTGCCCGCGTTAAGCTGCGTCGCCTGCTGACCGGCACGCGTGTAGAGAAAACCTTCAAATCGACCGATTCCGCTGAAGGCGCGGATGTGGTCGATATGAACCTGACTTACCTGTATAACGACGGTGAGTTCTGGCATTTCATGAACAACGAAACCTTCGAACAGCTCTCTGCAGATGCCAAAGCTATCGGCGACAACGCAAAATGGCTGCTGGATCAGGCGGAATGCATCGTGACCCTGTGGAACGGTCAGCCAATCTCTGTCACCCCGCCAAACTTTGTTGAACTGGAAATCGTTGATACCGACCCAGGTCTGAAGGGCGATACCGCAGGTACGGGCGGTAAACCAGCTACTCTGTCTACTGGCGCAGTGGTTAAAGTTCCGCTGTTCGTGCAGATTGGTGAAGTGATCAAAGTCGATACCCGTTCCGGCGAATACGTATCTCGCGTAAAATAATTTACGTTACCGGGAAGTATGGCGTAGCGTGTGCTGCGCCATCGTATTTTTCGAGCATCAATGATGAAACGCCTTATCAGCCTTGTCGCGCTGGTTCTCCTCATCGGCACATTATTAACGGCATGTAATACCGCTCGTGGTTTTTGCGAAGATATTCAGCATCTCGGTCACACCCTCTCCCGCGCAGCCAGTTAATCACTTCTCGTCTTCCTAAAATTAGTCGAACGTCCGTCATTTTCTGGGATGTTGTCTATTATTAAGTTGCTATACACAAACAACATTGGCTAGAAAAGGAAGACATTATGGTTAAAAAGACAATTGCAGCGATCTTTTCTGTTTTGGTACTTTCCACTGTATTAACCGCTTGTAATACCACGCGTGGCGTGGGTGAGGACATCTCGGACGGTGGTAGTGCGATCTCTGGCGCTGCAACCAGAGCTCAGCAGTAATCATCAACGGTACGGCATGGCGTCGTACCGTTAATCTATTCTCTCCGGAAGCGTTAGAAAGGGAGAATACCGATTATCCATATGAAGTTTCATACGGATATTACGTTTATAGGTGTAAACCGTTTTCCCGTGAATGCCAAGCGCATACGCAATTTCTTTATTGCTGGTGCCTTCTGTCCACATCGCGAGCACCTTTTCCTCCTGCGGAGAGAGCAATGGCGTGGCGCTTTCCGGCGCTTCCTGCAGTGGATGAGTACAGAGTGCGCCTTTAATTCGTTGTGCAAGCTCATGTAAAGACGTGTGTTTAGATAACACCGCATGGCTGGCATAGTGTGACCTGTACGGCACATCCCCTGACTGTAATAATACCAACGGCGTCATCCCACAGGCGGCGAAAAATGCATTGATAGGCTGCGCGGGCAAGGCATCGTTGAGAAAACCATATAAATCAGCGATAACCAGATGAGGCTTCCATTGCAGAATATGTTCTTTCGCCAGTATAAGGTTATTCATCCCGGATACCAGCAGCGAAGAACTGAGCACATCAGTGTGATTAAGCCAGGCCTCCATTCCCGTACGGGTAAAATGGCATCGGTCTATCACTAAAATTTTCAACATAGTTTTTTTGCACCTGGAAGTAGATAAAGCATTTTCTGATCCCAGAAAGCGCTCCATCATAGAGAACTCCTGTTGGCGCTAAATGCGAAAATTACGCGGCTTAAAAGGGTCAATTCCCGCCTTTAGACGGAAAAAATAAAAAGGTTGAAATTCATTTTCTCTCAGGCAAGAATAGCTTTTAATCCGTATACGTTACAGGACGACCTGTAAACGCTATTCTCAGCGGGGACGGCCCCATTAATTCTCTGGAGCCTGATATGTCCTGGATCATTTTATTAATCGCTGGTTTACTTGAAGTGGTATGGGCTGTCGGCCTGAAGTATACCCACGGTTTTTCTCGTCTGACCCCCAGTATTATCACTATTATTGCCATGATTATCAGTATGGCGTTACTTTCCTGGGCAATGAAAACGCTACCTGTTGGAACGGCGTACGCTATCTGGACCGGCATCGGCGCCGTCGGGGCGGCAATCACCGGTATCCTTCTGCTGGGCGAGTCTGCCTCACCGGCGCGTTTGCTCAGTCTTGGCTTGATCGTCGCGGGTATAATTGGGCTAAAACTCAGCACGCATTAATTCGTCGCTGACATCGCTACGAACCTGATTGTTTTACCCAAATTAATTTATTGACGTCAAACCCCTCCCGGGTCGCGACGGCCAGCATTTGCTGTTTTATTTCCTCAGAGAGCGTTGGCGTGCGAGAGAGTATCCACAAATAATCGCGATCCGGGCCGCACACCAGCGCATGACGGTATTCTCTGTCAATCGCAATCACGTTATAGCCGCCGTAGAACGGGCCGAAAAAAGAGACCTTGAGCGCGGCGCGGTTTGGACTACCGGTAAAATACGCTTTGCCTTCTGTTTTTTGCCACATTCCCCGATCCGGGTTATAGCCTTTATTGATGACATTAAGCCCGCCATCGTTACGCAGACTATAGGTGGCAGTAACTTGCTCCAGTCCACGCTCAAATCGATGATCGAGGCGTGCGATTTCATACCAGGTGCCGAGGTAACGTTTGGCATCAAAGTTATTTACCACGGTAACGCCTTTAGGCGGCGTAGGCGAACTACAGGCGACAACCAAAAATGCCGCGGTAACTGCAGCAACGACGGGCAGCAAGCGCATAGAGTTTTTCCTTCCAGTGTTTTTTCTAAGTGTAGAACCTGGCGGGAAAATGAGGGGCAGGAAAAGAAAAAACGCCCTCTTACCGGGTAGATAAGAGGGCATCGTTGCGACTTAGAGAGTGATAACGCCAATCGCCGTCACAACGGTCAGGATTGCCGCCAGGCCGTAGAAGACCCATTTGCCCGCGGGCACATGAATTTTCAGGTCATGCATCGCATGGTGCATACGGTGTAAGCCACACCATAGTGGCAGTACGATCATCAGGAACAGAAAAACGCGACCAATAAAGCTTTGGGCGAACGTCAGTACGCGCTCAAAACTTAGGGCATCGCCCGGAAACAGCCCCAGCGGCAGCATGATGCCAACCAGTAGCACGATCACCGGCGCGATGATCGCGCCCCACATACCGCCTGCGCCAAACAGTCCCCAGAATACGGGTTCATCAGAACGTTTTGGGTTTGGATTAATCATCCGGGACTCCTTACCAGAACAGGGCAACATACAGAATGACTACGGTGACTACCGCAGTGACCACCCAAAGCCCTTTGATAATTGGCTCTGGCCCCATTTTTTCGTCTTTTACAATGATATTGGCAGCCTTCGGCGCCAGCTCAAACCAGGTTTTGGTATGCAGCAGCGCGGCAGCCAGGGTGATCAGGTTTAAGATCACTACCACCGGATTTTGTAAAAAGCCGACGAATCCCATCCAGGATTCCGCGCCGTGTTTGAGTGCAAACAGACCGAAAATCAGTTCAATACTGAACCAGACTGCCGGCACCGCTGTGCCTTCGCGCAGCATATAAAAGCGATAAAACGGCAGTTTCTTCCACCAGGTGGACGTCATCGGCCGCACATAGGGTTTGCGTTTAGTCGTCATGTTGCACTCCTTAGCGTGGTTTCAGGGTGGCGATAAGAAAGTCTTTCGAGCTTTCCACTTTACCCTGCTGAATGGCCGCAGCCGGATCGACATGTTTTGGACAGACTTCGGAGCAGTAGCCCACGAAAGTACAGGTCCATACGCCGTTCGGACTGTTCAACTGCGCCATACGCTCCTTCTTACCGTGGTCGCGGCTGTCTTCGTTATAGCGATGCGCCAGCGTAATCGCAGCCGGTCCGATAAACTCAGGGTTCAGACCGAACTGCGGGCACGCGGCGTAGCACAGACCACAGTTGATGCAACCGGAGAACTGGTGATACTTCGCCATTTGCGCCGGGGTCTGGACGTTCGGCCCCTGATCCGGCGTGCGAGAGTTGCCAATAATGTACGGTTTGATCGCTTCCAGACTTTCAATAAAGTGCGTCATATCGACAACCAGGTCGCGCTCAATCGGGAAGTTTGCCAGCGCTTCCACCTTCATACCGTTGGTGTAATCGCGCAGGAAAGTTTTACACGCCAGTTTAGGGACGTTGTTGACCATCATGCCGCAAGAGCCGCAGATAGCCATACGACAGGACCAGCGGTAGCTCAGGTCTGGCGACAGGTTATCTTTGATGTAGCCCAACGCATCCAGTAGCGACGTTGTCTCATCATAAGGAACTTCATAGAAAGCACTGTGTGGCGCGGTATCGGTTTCCGGGTTATAGCGCACCACCTCAACTTTCAGGTTTTTCATCTCAGCCATTCGCCTTCTCCTTCTTATCGGCTGCTTCCGCTTCACCGCCGTAAACACGTTTGGCTGGCGGCAGGGTGGTGATTTTCACGTCACTGTATTCCAGGCGGGTCGTGCCATCAGCATCGCGGAAGGCGAGGGTGTGCTTGAGGAAGTTCACATCGTCGCGCTCGGTACAGCCTTCATCCAGACGCTGATGCGCGCCGCGGGACTCTTTACGCGCCAGAGCAGAGTGCGCCATACATTCCGCCACGTTCAGACCATGACCCAGTTCGATGGTATATAGCAGGTCAGTGTTGAACACACTGGAGGTATCGGAGATACGTACGCGCTTGAAGCGTTCCTGAAGTTCGGCCAGTTTATCAACGGTTTTCTGCATCAGTTCCGGGGTACGGTAGATACCGCAACCTTCTTCCATAGACAGACCCATCTCATCGCGGATCTTCGACCAGTTTTCGTTGCCTTCTTGGTTCACCAGATTTTTCAGACGTTGTTCAATGTCGGCAACCTGGGCGTCGAGCGCGGCGCTATTTGCGGCGCCTGCCGTAGCAGCGCGCTCCATCGCTTGTTCGCCAGCCAGACGACCAAATACCACCAGTTCCGCCAGTGAGTTGGAACCGAGGCGGTTCGCGCCATGCAGACCGACAGAGGAACATTCGCCAACGGCAAACAGTCCTTTGACACGGCTTTCACAGTTCTGGTCGGTTTCAATGCCGCCCATGGTGTAATGCGCGGTCGGACGTACTGGAATCGGTTCTTTAACCGGATCAACGCCGACATAGGCTTTCGCCAGTTCGCAAATGAACGGCAGACGTTCATGCAGTTTCTTCTCGCCGAGATGACGCAGGTCGAGGTGAACCACATCGCCGCGCGGCGTGGAGATAGTGTTGCCTTTACGCCATTCGTGCCAGAAAGCCTGGGATACTTTGTCGCGCGGCCCCAGTTCCATATATTTGTTTTTCGGCTCGCCCAGCGGCGTTTCAGGGCCCATGCCGTAATCTTGCAGGTAACGGTAGCCATTTTTGTTGACCAGAATACCGCCTTCGCCACGGCAACCTTCGGTCATCAGGATACCGGAACCTGGCAGGCCGGTCGGGTGATACTGAACGAATTCCATATCACGCAGCGGAACGCCGTGGCTCAGCGCCATGCCCATCCCGTCGCCGGTGACGATGCCGCCGTTGGTGTTATAGCGGTATACGCGGCCTGCGCCGCCTGTCGCCATTACCACGGCGTTGGCGCGGATTTGCACCAGCGTGCCTTCCATCATGTTCATCGCCACCAGGCCGCGCGCATGGTTGTCATCAACCAGAATGTCCAGTACAAAATGTTCGTCAAAGCGCTGGATTTGTGGGAATTGCAGGGAAGTCTGGAACAGGGTATGCAGCATATGGAAGCCGGTTTTATCTGCGGCGAACCAGGTACGCTCGATTTTCATACCACCGAAGCGACGCACGTTAACGCTACCGTCCGGACGGCGGCTCCACGGGCAGCCCCATTGCTCGAGCTGCGTCATTTCAGTGGGACAATGGTGGACAAAGTAATCCACGACATCCTGCTCACACAGCCAGTCTCCGCCTGCTACCGTATCGTGAAAATGATAGTCAAAGCTGTCATGATCCTGGGCGACAGCGGCTGAACCCCCTTCGGCAGCGACAGTGTGGCTGCGCATCGGGTACACTTTTGAGATCAGTGCGATTTTAGCGTTGGGATTCGCCTGTGCGGCAGCAATTGCAGCACGTAATCCCGCGCCACCGGCGCCTATAATGGCAAGATCGGCTTGAAAGGTTTGCACGACATTCCTCCAGATTATTGTAATTTCACCCTCGCGCAGCCAGATAAAGCCTCTGGGTTCTGCGGAGTATGAATGCGTTTCCACTGCTCCTTTATGGGTACAACAGTATAGTCTCAGGGATGTCAGGGAAATTTGACGTGTTCGATTTTTTTAGCGTATCAGGGGGATGAATTATCATTGATTTTGATTAATTTAATTACTAAACCATCTGAAATCACTTTTTTTACCCTCCAGAAGGCGCCCGATACGCCCGCGCAAAATTTGTTTCGCCCGCGCGTTGCGAGTAGACTTCGTGACCTTGTCTTAAACTGGAGAAAGAATCATGAGCGAAACGGCAACCTGGCAGCCGAGCGCGTCCATCCCCAATTTATTAAAACGCGCGGCGATTATGGCGGAAATCCGTCGTTTCTTTGCCGATCGTGGAGTGCTTGAGGTTGAGACGCCTTGCATGAGTCAGGCGACGGTCACGGACATCCATCTGTTCCCGTTCGAAACGCGTTTCGTCGGACCTGGCCATTCCCAGGGGATGAACCTCTATTTAATGACCAGTCCGGAATACCATATGAAACGCCTGCTGGCGGCAGGATGTGGTCCGGTTTTTCAGCTATGCCGCAGCTTCCGCAACGAAGAGATGGGACGACATCATAATCCGGAATTCACTATGCTGGAGTGGTATCGACCGCATTACGATATGTACCGCCTGATGAATGAAGTGGATGATTTGCTTCAGCAAGTGTTGGATTGTCAGCCTGCGGAAAGCCTCTCCTATCAACAGGCGTTTCAGCGCCACCTGGAGATTGACCCATTATCAGCGGACAAAATGCAGCTGCGTGAGGTGGCGGCAAAGCTTGATTTAAGCAATATTGCCGATACGGAAGAAGACCGGGACACCTTGCTGCAACTGCTGTTCACGATGGGGGTCGAGCCGCATATAGGTAAAGAAAAGCCGACCTTTATTTATCATTTTCCGGCAAGTCAGGCATCGCTGGCGCAAATCAGTACCGAGGATCATCGCGTCGCCGAGCGCTTTGAGGTGTACTACAAAGGTATTGAGCTGGCGAATGGTTTCCACGAGCTGACGGACGCACGTGAACAACAACAGCGCTTTGAACAGGATAATCGTAAGCGCGCTGCGCGCGGCCTGCCGCAGCAGCCGATTGACCAAAATCTGCTGGATGCTCTGGCCGCAGGTTTACCGGATTGTTCCGGCGTGGCGCTGGGCGTTGATCGTCTGGTGATGCTGGCGCTGGGGGCGGAAAGCCTGGCGGACGTGATTGCTTTTACGGTCGATCGGGCGTAAATCTGAAATTTACTCTTTTGCGAGATAAAATGGCGCAATAAGCGCCATTTTGTAGCATATTTTTTCAATTATCCTCTACTTGCCACAACATAAGGCTGGATATTTGATGCCATTTAGGTATCAATCCTGTGTTGATTTTTTTATCGCTGACCTTTGTAAAAAAGAAGGCGGCGTCAATCGGTGAGCGGCGTCTGGCAAACGCGCTCGAGCGTAAGGGATGGTTGAATGACTCACACAATAAAAAAGATGAGCCTTATTGGGCTTATCCTGATGATTTTTACTTCTGTTTTTGGTTTTGCGAATAGCCCTTCGGCGTTTTATTTAATGGGATATAGCGCAATCCCGTGGTATATATTTTCTGCCTTACTGTTTTTTATTCCATTCGCCTTAATGATGGCTGAAATGGGTTCCGCTTATCGAAAAGAAGAGGGGGGAATCTATTCCTGGATGAATAATAGCGTGGGGCCGCGTTATGCGTTTATCGGCACGTTTATGTGGTTTTCATCGTATGTCATCTGGATGGTAAGTACGGCGGCAAAAGTCTGGGTACCGTTTTCTACTTTTGTTTTTGGCGCCGATATGACGCAGCACTGGGGGATCGCCGGGCTTGAAGCTACCCAGGTTGTCGGATTGTTGGCCGTTGGCTGGATGATTCTGGTGACGTGTGTCGCCGCCAGAGGGATTAATAAAATTGCGCGAATTACGGCGGTCGGAGGTATTGCCGTAATGTGTCTTAATTTAGTTTTATTGTTAGTGAGTGTCGCTATTTTGTTGTTAAATGGTGGGCATTTTGCACAAGAAATTAATTTTACCTCGTCACCGAATCCGGGTTATCACTCTGGCCTGGCAATGTTGTCATTTGTTGTATTTGCTATTTTTGCTTACGGTGGCATTGAAGCCGTCGGCGGGCTGGTGGATAAAACCGAGAAACCGGAAAAGAATTTTGCGAAAGGTATCGTCTTCGCGGCAATTGTGATTTCAATTGGTTATTCTTTGGCAATCTTTTTATGGGGCGTCAGCACTAACTGGCAACAGATATTAAGTAATAGCGCCGTTAACTTAGGGAATATCACCTATATTCTGATGTCGAGTTTAGGCACGACATTAGGCAACGCGTTAAACCTTTCTCCAGAAGCGGCGTTGACGGTGGGCGTCTGGTTTGCACGTATCACTGGTCTTTCTATGTTTCTGGCTTATACCGGCGCGTTTTTTACGTTGAGCTATTCACCGCTGAAAGCCATTATTCAGGGGACGCCAAAAGCGTTGTGGCCCGCGCCGATGACGAAACTGAACGCTAACGGTATGCCGGCGACCGCTATGTGGCTACAGTGTGTGCTGGTGAGTCTGTTTATTTTGCTGGTCTCTTTTGGCGGCGATACCGCGTCGGCGTTTTATAACAAACTCACGCTGATGGCGAATGTCTCAATGACGTTGCCATACCTGTTCCTTGCGCTGGCATTTCCCTTCTTTAAAGCGCGTCAGGATCTGGAGCGGCCATTTGTTCTCTTTAAAACCAAAGCCTCTACCCTGGTCGCGACAGTTGTTGTGGTGCTGGTGGTGACGTTTGCCAACGTTTTTACCATCATCCAACCAGTGATTGAGGCCGGGGACTGGAATAGCGCTCTGTGGATGACCGGCGGCCCGATCTTCTTCTCGTTGTTAGCGATGGCGATTTATCAGAATTACAGCCGCCGTATGAGCGCTGATCCGGAGTGGGCGGCGGAGTAAGCGCTTTGCGTGTAGGCCTGATAGCGCTGCGCTTATCAGGCCTACACGACACGAACCCGGATTACAAACTGCCTGCCGGGCGGCTGGTTTTACCGGCTGACGTTAACGTTCTTCCCGTCTGCTTCCCGTTCAGGCTTTCCAGACGCATCTGGAACGGTGGGAATGGCATATCGATACCGTGCTTATGGAAGCCCGCCAGAATCAACTGATGGATCTCATGGCGTAATGGCATACGGTGCCCCATTTCCGCGGCATAGATACGCAGTTCGAAAATCTGAATACCCTGCTGGAGATCCACCAGAAAGATTTCAGGTGGTGGGTTATCAAGCACCAAAGAACAGCGCTGCGCCGCCGTCAGTAGAATTTGCGTCACCTCTTCGCTATTGGCATCCGCTGGCGCCGGGATGGTTAACACCACGCGCGTAACGGAGTCAGACAGCGACCAGTTAATAAACTGTTCAGTGATAAAGGCTTTGTTCGGCACGATAATCTCTTTACGATCCCAGTCGCTGATGGTGGTGGCGCGGGTATTGATTTTGGTCACGCTACCGGTGAGATCGCGAATGGTCACCGTATCGCCGATACGAATCGGCTTTTCAAACAAAATAATCAGACCGGAGATAAAGTTAGCGAAAATTTCCTGCAGGCCAAAACCGAGCCCAACGCCGAGTGCGGCAACCAGCCACTGTAGCTTCGACCACTCAATTCCGATCATCGAGAAGCCGACCAGTCCGCCAATCAGCATTAACAGATATTTGGTGATGGTAGTGATGGCGTAACCGGTGCCCGGCGTTAAATCGAGATGCTGTAATAACGCCAGCTCCAGCAGCGCAGGCAGATTACGCACCAACTGCGTGGTGATGATAAACACCAGAATCGCAATGAGCACCGCCCCCAGGGTAATCGGCTCCAGGCTCTCCACACCCTGCACCGTAGAGGTGACATCCCACAGCGAAATATTCTCCAGGAAGCCGAACGCCGAGTGGATTTCCGACCACAGTACGATCACCGATAGCAGGGCGATAAGCATCAGAATCGAGCGGACCAGACGTAGCGATTGAGCGCTAATAGTGTCAAGATCGATTTCACTTTCATCGATGTCGACCGCGCCTTCAAGGCTGGAGGAGTGCGCCGGTTCTTCTTCGCCGCGCGCGCGCTGCGCCAACATTTCCGCCCGACGATGTTTGGCGCGGTCAAAAGCCAGTCGGCGTCGTTGGATCAGCATCCAGCGGCGAATTACGTGATAAATGACCAGCAGCAGGAACCAGATGGCGACCGAGGTTTCCAGTCTCGCCAGTAGCGCCTGCGCCGTGGCCAGATAGCCCACCGCCGCCGCCAGAATCGCGATAAGTGGCGCGCCCATCAACATATTCCACAGCAGGCTGTTGACCATGTTGTCGCTGTTGCCTTCTTTATCGAGATAGAGCGGGATTCCCGCTTTTTTCAGACTCAGCGTCACCAGCGCCAGCGCGCCGCATATCAGGATGAAGCAAAGGCGGCCCAACGAGCCGGAAAACTCCCGATCGTTAAGATTATCAAACATGATCACCGCCATAATGAGCGGCACGATCAGCCCAATGCTCATCAGGTAGTAGCGCATCGCTTTCGCTACCCGATTTCGCGGCCAGCCGAAATGCGCCACAAACAGGCCGTTAGGGCGGGCAAAAGCAGCGCAAATCATGACTACCCACAACAGCGGTACTGTCGCCGTCACGCCATCGCCGATGGCGACGGCCAGCGGATACGGCCAGGCTTCCTGTAGGCCATAACCAAGCGTCGCCCATAAGACGGGCAGCGGCGAGGCGACCAGAATCGACCAGAACACCGTTCGCAGCGTCAGCGAGAAGTGATCCTGGGTAACTTTCCCGACGCGCGAGGCTGAGCGCTCAAGGAACCGGTTGAAGTGTTGGCGCGAATAGAGGCTAAATCCGACCAGCACCAGCGCGCCGAATAACGGCAGTAGCGTCTCTTTGCTGGTCAGCATCATGATGCTGGCTTTACCTAACTGATTAAACGTATCTAATGAGATAAGCCGACGTAAATCCTGAACCAAATCAACAGGCCAGGAGAGCGATAGTGGGCTAACGTCAGCGGTCCAGAACAGATAACGGTGGGTCGCTTCGTTAACCTCTTTAAGCGCATCCTCCAGTTGACTATTGGAGACTTTCAGTTTGGTCAGCTCCAGGATCAGCGTGTCGCCGCCCTGTAACAAGGAGTTGAGCAGCTCACGCTGAGTACGAAGCTGGGCGTCAAGGATCCGGTTTTGCTCGGCGGTCAGCGGCTGTCCATCGGCCTGACGTATTTGCCGTAGCTGCGGCTGCTTATTGAGTAACTCTTCATAGCGCATACGGTGAACGCGTAACTGCGCCATTTCCGTATCAAGCTGCTGCGGCTTAGGCATTTCCGGCAGACGGGCGACCTGCGCGCGCAGCGCTTCGCCAAGCATGTTGGACACGCCAAGCCATTGCGACTGCTCCCGCAGCGTATTGAGCGCCTGACGCACCTGTAACGTTTGGCTGGTGGCCTGTCGCTGCTGCGAGGCGACCAGATCCATCCGCTGCGCTTGTTGATTGAGTGCTTGTGACAGTTCGCGGTTGATTTTAAATTGCTCGACGATGCCTTCCGGCAGACCGGCGCTGTTTTCCGCCAGCAGCTCAGTGCTTTCCAGCGCGCGTTCCGCTTCACGTTGACGCAGGCTGTTAAGCTGATTGCGCAGCGCCTGAAGATACGCATCCAATTGCTGACTCTGTTTTTCCGCCAGTTCGGAACGCAGACGAGCCAGTTCCTGACGGTTGTTGGCGGACAGTTGCGCCAGCTCCAGTTCGTCGACTAACGCCTTTAGTTTAGCGGATTCCGCCTGCATACTGAGACTTTGCGCCTGGCTAAGCGAGGCACTTCCGCCCGCGGCGCCGAGCCGTCGCTCAATCTCATTAAGCTGGCGGCGGGCGTCGTTTTGCTGTTGGGGAAGCTGGCTGAGCGAGTCGGCGATCTCCCTGGCGCGCTCCTGCTCCTGTTGCGCCTCGCGGGTTTTATCCAGTAGCTGGCTGCTAACCTGCAAGATCTCCTGATTTAACGCCTCGGTGGACATCTCTGGCGGTACGCTGCGAGGTTCATCGCGCAGATTATTCAACTGGGCGCGCAAGGTGGCGGACAGCTTAGGGAAATTATCAATAACGTGTTGATATTGTTTCGCGCGCTCAAGCGAGCCTTTTCGCTCTTCAAGCGCGTTTAACGCAGTCTGGAGCGCCTCAACAACTTCCGGCTGAGCAGGCTTCGCCGCTTTTGCCTGCTCCAGTTCCTGCGTGATTTGTTTGGCGTCGGGGGCCGTTGCGGCGAACGCCCCCGTGCTGAGGCACCAGGCCATCAGAAAAGCGATAATCAGGCGCACGTCAGCGTTCTCTCTTGATTAGGTTTCGTCTTTTTTATCGTCAACCAGCGGGCTGGCGTCGTGTTCGGCTTTAATTTCTTCTTCCGGCAGTGGAGCAGGTTCTACCTCCGGTGCGACGAATGTTTCGGTCGAGGTTGCCAGCGGTTGGCCAATTTTGGTGACGGACAGGCTTGCCAGCGACTCGATCAGATCCACTTTCCCCGGCGCAAATAAGTTGATGACCGTGGAACCCAGTTTAAAGCGCCCCATCTCCTGGCCTTTCAACAAGGCGACAGACCCTTCATGTTCGCCTTCTGGCCAGGTCCAGCGCTTGATGATGCCTTCGCGCGGCGGCGTAATGGTCCCCGCCCAGACGGTTTCGATACTGCCGACAATAGTCGCGCCGACCAGAATCTGCGCCATAGGGCCGAACTCGGTATCAAACAGACAGATAACGCGCTCGTTGCGGGCAAACAGGTTGGGGACGTTTTGCGCGGTCAGATGGTTAACGGAGAACAGATCGCCCGGTACGTAGATCATTTCGCGCAGGATGCCGTTGCATGGCATATGCACGCGATGGTAGTCGCGAGGGGAGAGGTAAGTGGTCACGAACGTGCCGTTGCGGAACTTATTCGCCATCAGGTAGTTACCCGCCAGCAACGCCTCAAGGCTGTAATTATGGCCTTTGGCCTGCAAAATTTTATCTTCTTCGATACGGCCCAACTGGCTAATCACGCCGTCGGCAGGCATAACCAGGATGTTAGGATCGGTATTGAGCGGGCGCACATCATCACGCAGCGGGCGCACGAAAAAATCATTGAACGTACGATAGCTGGCGGTATCCGGTTTTTGCGCCTCTGTCATATCGACTTTGTAATACTTTACAAAGAGATCGATAACCAGTTTCGTCAGCCATCCTGCTCGTTTGCTTGCGCCCCAGCCCGCCAGGCGAGTGAGCCATAGTTTCGGCAGTATGTATTGTAGCGAAAGTTTAAATGAGTTTAACAAGGTAGCCTCCAGGCCATTGTTGTTCCTGAACCGGCATTTATACCGGCATCCTGAAAAAAGGGGACGATTCTAACGACGCCTAGCGTATCTGTCAGTCGTCCGTATCAGAAAAGTTTTTACGCGTTTTTACCTGCGCCATACTTTCAAGAATTCGGTGATAATTTTCGAAACGGGTTTCCGCTATAGCGCCGTTCTCTACCGCCTCGCGAATGGCGCAGCCTGGATCGGCGTCATGCTTGCAGTCCCGGTATTTGCAATGTCCCAAATAGTCATGAAATTCGACAAAGCCCTGCGTGATTTGTTCCGGCTCCAGATGCCATAAGCCGAACTCGCGCACGCCAGGGGAGTCAATGACATCGCCGCCATGCGGGAAATGATACAGACGAGCAGCGGTAGTGGTATGTTGACCCAGACCGGAGACATTCGACACATCGTTCGTCAGAATCTCGTCCTGTAAGCCGAGCAGGGCGTTTAGCAGACTGGATTTTCCGACGCCGGACTGTCCGGCAAAAATACTGATGCGACCGGTTAACGCCTCTTCCAGCGGTTTCAGGCCATCCTGCGTATGGCTGGAGACCATCAGCACGCGATAGCCGATATTGCGGTAAATATCCATCTGCTCATTAACGAAGTCCATGCCTTCGTCATCCAGCAGATCAATTTTGTTCAGTACGATAAGCGGCTCAACCTGTAGGGTTTCACAGCCGACCAGATAGCGATCGATGATATTCAGCGACAGCTCCGGCAAAATCGCGGAGACGATAACGATTTGGTTAATGTTGGCGGCAATAGGCTTCACGCCGTCGTAGAAGTCCGGGCGCGTCAATACCGAGGTGCGCTCATGCACCGCTTCAACGATGCCTTTTACGTTGACGCCCTCTGAGGCGGCTTTGCCCGGACGCCAGACGACACGATCGCCTGTCACCAGCGAGCGAATGGTGCGGCGGATATTGCAACGGTGAACCTCGCCGTCAGCAGATTCCACATCGGCATGCATACCAAAACGGCTAATGACGATACCTTCTGCAGGCTCGCCAAACAGGTTGTCATCGTAGTCGGCTTTCTCCGCGGACGTTTTTAAACGACGCTGGTGATTGGCGTTCACACGGCGCTGCTGGCCTTTGGAGAGTTTATTTTTGCTCAATCGTACTGGCTCCTGGTCGCCCATAGTGGGCAAAACATCTATGATACACGCAATTGTAGATGAATATAGTCACAGTGAATGTGACCTCTGAAGGGTGGAAAATAGCATGAGTGCCGATGAAAACAACCTGATTTGGATCGATCTGGAGATGACAGGTCTGGACCCCGAGCGCGATCGCATTATTGAGATAGCCACGCTGGTGACGGATGCCAGTCTGAATATTCTGGCGGAAGGGCCGACGATTGCGGTACATCAACCCGATGCGCAACTGGCGTTAATGGATGACTGGAACGTGCGCACCCATACCGGCAGCGGCCTGGTGGATCGCGTTAAGGCAAGTACGATGGGCGAACGAGACGCTGAACTGGCGACGATTGAATTCTTGAAAACGTGGGTGCCTGCGGGTAAGTCGCCGATTTGCGGTAATAGCATTGGTCAGGATCGTCGTTTCCTGTTTAAATATATGCCGGAACTGGAGGCTTACTTCCACTATCGCTATCTGGATGTCAGTACACTCAAGGAACTGGCGCGCCGCTGGAAGCCGGAGATTCTGGCTGGCTTTACCAAGCAGGGCACGCACCAGGCGATGGATGATATTCGCGAGTCGGTAGCGGAACTGGCTTACTACCGCGAGCATTTCATTAAGCTATGAGGCGCGACATGCCGGATGACGACGCCAGAGCGTTTTATCCGGCAGCTCTCCCGCCGCTGAATTACTGCGTAAACCATTTCTCTTGCATCTGCGCATATTCCGGCGACGCTTTCACCTTGTCGAGTGCGGCATTAATCTCTTGCAATAGCGGGTCATTGCCTTTGCGTACCGCAATGCCTAACCCTTTTCCGTAGTAGTCAGGATCGCTGGCGCGTTCATCCATGATGGCGTAATCTGGATTGTTTTTTAGCCATTTGCCAATCGCGGCGACATCGCCAAACACGCCCTCAAGGCGGTTATTTTTCAGATCGGTAAAGGCGTTCAGATAGCTGTCATAGGCGACTGGCGTGATTGCTTGTTGTTTATCCTGCAAATAGCGCTGATGCGTTGTACCGTTTTCCAGTCCGACTTTTTTGCCTTTCAGATCGGCAAAAGTGTGATAAGCCCCTTTACGCGTGACGACTACCGCCGACAAACCTTCGTAATAGGGTTGGCTAAAGGAGACCTGCTGTTCACGTTTGGGCGTCATGTCCATACCAGCGATCACCGCATCAAATTTCTTGAAGCGTAGACCGGGGATCAGGCTATCAAAGCTCTGGTTAGTGAATGAGCACTCCGCTTGCATCTCTTTGCAGACTGCGTTGGCGACATCAATATCGAAACCAACAATTTTATTATCGGCATCGACAAACTCATAGGGCGCATAGGTTGCGGAGGTGCCAAAATGTAATGTTCTGGCGGAAACGGAAGCAGCGTGAACGGAGAGGCTGGCTAACAGCATGACAATAAGCTTTTTTTTCATCTTGATCCTTGATATCGATTGGATGTTGTGGTGGTTCCGATGCGCTTCGTTCTTTAAGCGGTTTTCTGGCGGCTGGCTTAAGATACGCCAGTCACATCGCTATCTATGTTCCTGATCGTTTTTTGCTGCTGCGATACCGCGTAAATGATGAGGCGCATACACCTTGCTATTCTTTTTTTGGCGCAGGGTGCTATTCTGATTCTGTGCCTTTAGGCGTGGCGTGAAAAGTTTTTTGTCGAATGACGCACGCTTTGCTCGTTTTTTATCTTGTTTGGTGATTTAATCAGCACTCAAACAAAAAACGCGAAAAAATGCGCTCAGGGGCTTGCAGCTAAATGGATTTCTCGTATAATGCGCCTCCCGTAACGACGCAGAAATGCGAATTACGACAGCAACAAATTTGCGGGAATAGCTCAGTTGGTAGAGCACGACCTTGCCAAGGTCGGGGTCGCGAGTTCGAGTCTCGTTTCCCGCTCCAAATTTGATAGTGCTTGTTAAGCACAAACGCACCCAAGCGGGAATAGCTCAGTTGGTAGAGCACGACCTTGCCAAGGTCGGGGTCGCGAGTTCGAGTCTCGTTTCCCGCTCCAATTCTTATCTACAGTAAAATTATCCACAACGAAAATCGCGTTGGGGAACGTTTTGTTCCGCTTTCGTCAGATCCTTGTAAACAGACTTATCCACAGGATGGTCCATTACTCCTGGAATGCCAAAAATCATACCTAACCAGTGGAATTTATACAACGCATTGAAATTTATGCAAAAAATAAGATTTCAAAATGTTAGCGTTATGGACTGTTCCTTTTCTCCCTCTTGAATCGCAATGTGTTTTTATTTTTATACACAGCCTGTGAATAATTCAGGCATCGCGCACCAGCCCTTTCTCAATCACCCTGACCAGACGTTGTTTTTTCGGTAGCTGCACTTCAATGATGCAGGCGTTCCGCTTTTCAATTTGTTGCGCAACCGCCCATTCGATATGCTCATCAAGGAGTGGATGCTCACCCTTGCGGCTTTCCAGCGCCGCAATGACGGCATTACTCCACGGCGCATTCCCCAGCGCGACGGCAACATTGCGCAGCCAGCGTAAATGACCAATGCGCCGAATCGCAGAACCTTCAGTGACTTTCAGAAATTGCGCTTCGCTCCAGCTAAACAACTCAAGCAACTCCGGAGCATGCAGCGCCTTGCGTGGGCTAAAATCTGCTTCGTCGGTCAACTGAGAATAACGATTCCACGGACAGATAAGCTGGCAGTCATCGCAGCCGTAAATACGGTTGCCTATTAGTGGGCGAAATGCTCCTGGAATAGCGCCTTCCAGCTCAATGGTGAGATAAGAAATACAGCGCCGCGCGTCCACCGTATAGGGTTCGACAATCGCCCCGGTCGGGCAAATGGTCATACAGGAGACGCATTTGCCGCAACCTTCCTCAATCGGTTGGTCGACCGGCAGCGGTAAATCAATCAGCAATTCCCCCAGGAAAAAGAATGACCCCGCCTCCCGATTAAGAATAAGTGAGTGCTTACCCGTCCAGCCAAGTCCGGCTTTTTCCGCTAATGGGCGTTCAAGAATAGGCGCAGAGTCGACAAACGGTCTAAAATTCAGCGAACCGCAGTGCTGCTGGATCTGCTCGCCCAGTTTTTTAAGGCGGTTGCGTAATAGCTTGTGATAATCACGCCCCAGCGCATATCGGCTAACGTAGCCCAGCGTGGGATTCTTCAACGTACTGGCAAACGCGGCGTTGGCGGGCAGATAGTTCATGCGCACGCTGATGACACGTAGCGTTCCAGGTAAGAGTTCATGAGGCCGGGCGCGCATCATACCGTGGCGCGCCATCCATGCCATCTCGCCGTGGTATTGTTTGTCCAGCCACGCCTGCAGCACAGGTTCGGATGCGCGCAGATCGGTGTCGGTAATACCGACCTGCTGAAAGCCCAGCTCCAGCCCCCACTGCTTAATATTTTGCGCTAACTGATTGAGATCGAGGGGCTTTGACATGATGGACCATAACATGAAGAAAAACCCTGTAAGTATACCACACTCCATTTGGCCCGCCGATGACATCAAACGGCTGGAACGCGATGCGGCGGATGCCTTCGGGCTCACACTCTATGAATTGATGCTGCGCGCTGGCGACGCAGCGTTTCGGATAGCTCGTGACATGTACCCTGACGCCCGACACTGGCTGGTGCTGTGTGGTCATGGTAACAACGGCGGCGATGGTTACGTCGTGGCGCGACTGGCGCAAGCGGCGGGCATTAGCGTGACGTTGCTGGCGCAGGAGAGCGACAAACCGTTGCCTGAAGAAGCAGCACAGGCGCGCGATGCCTGGCTGAATGCCGGGGGAATTATTCATGCTGCCGATATTATCTGGCCGGAAGTGACAGATCTGATTATCGACGCGCTGCTTGGCACTGGCATAGCCCAGGCGCCGCGCGCCCCGGTAGCCAGTCTGATTGAACAGGCGAACGCCCATCCTGCGCCAGTTGTCGCCGTCGATATCCCGTCAGGTCTGCTGGCGCAAACGGGCACCACGCCCGGCGCGGTGATAAGTGCCGCGCATACGGTCACGTTTATCGCGCTGAAACCTGGGCTGCTGACCGGCAAAGCGCGTGATGTTACTGGCATACTGCATTATGACGCGTTGGGACTGGAAGGCTGGCTGGCGAGCCAGACGCCGCCGCTCCGGCGCTTTGACGCGACGCAGTTGGGGCAATGGCTAACGCCGCGTCGACCGACCTCCCATAAGGGCGATCATGGTCGCCTGGCCATTATCGGCGGTGACCTGGGAACTGCGGGCGCGATTCGGATGGCTGGCGAGGCGGCGCTGCGTGCGGGAGCGGGGTTGGTCAGGGTACTGACCCGCGGTGAAAACATCGCGCCGTTGCTGACGGCCCGCCCGGAACTGATGGTACATGAACTGACGCCTCAGTCGCTGGAAGAGAGCCTGACCTGGGCTGACGTTGTGGTTATCGGCCCGGGGCTTGGGCAGCAGGAATGGGGCAAAAAAGCCTTACAGAAAGTAGAAAACGTCCGTAAACCTATGCTGTGGGATGCGGATGCGTTGAACCTACTGGCAATCAATCCTGATAAACGTCACAATCGCGTGATTACGCCGCATCCGGGAGAGGCTGCCCGCCTGTTAGGATGTTCTGTGGCAGAAATTGAAAGTGATCGCTTACTTTCAGCACAGCGTCTGGTAAAACGTTACGGAGGCGTGGTTGTGTTAAAAGGCGCAGGAACGATTATCGCCTCTGCACACCACCCTTTGGCTATCGTTGACGCTGGTAATGCGGGGATGGCGAGCGGCGGGATGGGCGATGTCCTGTCTGGCATCATCGGCGCATTGCTTGGACAGAAGTTTACCCCGTATGATGCGGCATGTGTGGGATGTGTGGCTCACGGCGCGGCGGCGGACTTACTGGCAGCGCGTTATGGCGCTCGCGGCATGTTGGCGACCGATCTTTTTACTACGCTGCGGCGTATTGTTAACCCTGATGTGATTGACGTAAACCATGATGAATCGAGTAATTCCGCTACCTGACGAACAGGCGACGCTAGACCTGGGGCAACGGGTAGCCAACGCCTGCGATGGCGCGACCGTTATTTATCTGTATGGCGATTTAGGTGCCGGTAAAACGACGTTTAGCCGGGGGTTTTTACAGGCGTTAGGCCATAACGGTAATGTAAAAAGTCCCACCTATACACTGGTAGAACCTTATGCGCTTGATAACATGATGGTATATCACTTCGACTTATACCGTCTTGCGGACCCGGAGGAGCTGGAGTTTATGGGCATTCGCGATTATTTCGCCAACGACGCCATTTGCCTGGTGGAGTGGCCGCAACAAGGTAAAGGCGTTCTCCCCGACCCGGACGTCGAAATCCATATTGATTATCAGACGCAGGGGCGTGAGGCGCGCGTAAGCGCAGTATCCTCAGCGGGTCATTCGTTACTGGCGCGTTTAGCCGATTAGCTATAAAGGTGGCGGGATGATTTATCGCATCAAAAATGCCGTAATAGCAGCCTTAATCCTGCTGTGCGCGCAGGCGGGCGCCGCCAGTCTCTCTGATATTCAGGTTTCCAACGGCGAGCAGCAGGCGCGCATTACGCTCAGTTTTATCGGCGAGCCGGAATATGCTTACTCACAGGACGGTAAACGTACCGTGGCGCTGGATATCAGGCAGACCGGCGTGATTCAGGGGCTGCCGCTTCAGTTTAGCGGTAACAATCTGGTGAAAACGATCCGTGCCGGAACGCCGAAAGATGCGCAATCTTTACGGCTGCTTGTCGATCTGACGGAAAATGGTAAAACCGAGGCGGTGAAGCGGCAAAACGGCGGCAACTATACGGTCATTTTCACCATTAATGCCGATGTTCCGCCGCCGCCACCACCGCCTGTCGTCGCGAAACGGGTTGAAAGCGCGCCCCGTCCGACGGAGCCTGCCCGTAATCCGTTTAAATCTCCTGATGATCGCCTAACCGGCGTAACCAGCAGCAAGACCGTTACGCGACCTACGGCGCGCGCGCCGGCAGGCGCTGGCGATAAAGTGGTGATTGCTATTGATGCCGGACATGGAGGCCAGGACCCCGGCGCGATAGGCCCGGGTGGTACGCGTGAGAAAAATGTCACCATCGCCATCGCGCGTAAGTTACGCACATTACTGAATAACGATCCGATGTTTAAAGGCGTGCTGACGCGTGACGGCGACTATTTTATTTCGGTGATGGGGCGGTCTGACGTGGCGCGTAAGCAAAACGCCAACTTCCTTGTCTCTATTCATGCGGATGCCGCGCCAAATCGCGACGCCACTGGCGCCTCCGTTTGGGTATTGTCCAATCGTCGCGCGAACAGCGAAATGGCAAACTGGCTTGAGCAGCATGAGAAGCAGTCCGAACTGTTAGGCGGCGCTGGCGATGTGCTGGCGAACAGTCAGTCAGACCCTTACCTGAGCCAGGCGGTACTGGATTTGCAATTCGGTCATTCGCAGCGGGTAGGGTATGATGTGGCGACGAACGTGCTAAGCCAACTGGACGGCGTGGGGTCACTGCATAAACGTCGCCCGGAACACGCGAGCCTCGGCGTGCTGCGTTCGCCGGATATCCCGTCCATTTTGGTGGAGACAGGCTTTATCAGTAATCACGGCGAAGAGCGATTGCTGGCGAGCGATCGCTATCAGCAGCAGATTGCTGACGCTATATACAAAGGGTTGCGTAAGTACTTTGCAGCGCATCCGATCCAGTCTGCGCCGCAGGGCGGCCCAGGCCAGACGGCCAGTACCAACCAGCCTGGCGGCATAACCGCCGCGAATTAAGGAGATTTCATGCCGATTCAGGTTCTGCCGCCGCAGCTTGCGAACCAAATCGCCGCTGGCGAAGTGGTGGAACGCCCTGCGTCGGTTGTTAAAGAGCTGGTAGAGAATAGTCTGGATGCCGGCGCCACCCGCGTTGATATCGACATCGAGCGTGGCGGCGCGAAGCTTATTCGTATTCGTGACAATGGCTGCGGCATTAAAAAAGAGGAGCTGGCGCTGGCGCTGGCCCGACATGCCACCAGTAAAATCGCCTCGCTTGACGATCTGGAAGCGATTATGAGTCTGGGATTTCGCGGCGAAGCGTTGGCGAGTATCAGTTCGGTCTCGCGTCTGACGCTAACGTCGCGCACGGCGGAGCAGGCGGAAGCCTGGCAGGCGTATGCGGAAGGGCGCGACATGGACGTGACGGTAAAACCCGCCGCGCACCCGGTCGGCACCACCCTGGAAGTTCTGGATCTCTTTTATAATACGCCCGCCCGGCGCAAATTCATGCGTACCGAAAAAACGGAATTTAATCATATCGATGAGATCATCCGTCGTATTGCATTGGCCCGTTTTGACGTCACTCTTAACCTGTCGCACAACGGCAAATTGGTACGGCAGTATCGCGCTGTTACAAAGGATGGGCAAAAAGAGCGCCGGTTAGGCGCCATCTGCGGCACGCCGTTTCTCGAACAGGCATTGGCGATCGAGTGGCAGCATGGCGATCTGACTCTGCGCGGCTGGGTCGCCGATCCGAATCATAGCACCACGGCGTTAACGGAGATCCAGTACTGCTATGTGAATGGCCGCATGATGCGCGATCGTTTGATCAACCATGCTATTCGCCAGGCCTGTGAAGACAAATTGGGCGCGGACCAACAGCCTGCGTTTGTGCTGTATCTGGAGATTGACCCGCATCAGGTGGATGTCAATGTTCATCCCGCCAAGCACGAAGTGCGCTTTCATCAATCCCGACTGGTGCACGACTTCATCTATCAAGGGGTGCTGAGCGTTCTGCAACAGCAGACGGAAACGACGCTGCCGCTGGAGGACATTGCGCCAGCGCCGCGGCATGTCCCGGAAAACCGTATCGCCGCCGGACGTAACCATTTTGCTGAACCCGCCGTGTCGGCTGCGGCGCGCGAGCCGGCTACACCGCGTTATTCTGGCGGCGCATCGGGCGGTAGCGGCGGGCGTCAGTCCGTTGGCGGCTGGCCTCACGCGCAGCCGGGCTATCAGAAGCAGCAGGGCGAGGTTTATCGCGCGCTTTTACAGACGCCTGCGACGAGCCCAACGCCGGAACCGGTTGCGCCTGCGCTTGACGGACATAGCCAGAGTTTTGGCCGCGTACTGACGATAGTCGGCGGTGACTGCGCGTTACTGGAACATGTGGGGAATATCCAGCTCTTGTCGCTGTCGGTTGCGGAGCGTTGGCTGCGTCAGGCGCAGCTTACGCCGGGTCAAAATCCGGTTTGCGCGCAGCCGCTGCTGATTCCGCTGCGTTTAAAAGTGAGCGCCGATGAAAAAGCCGCGCTGCAAAAAGCCCAACCTTTGCTGGGGGAATTGGGCATTGAATTTCAGTCAGATGCGCAGCATGTGACCATTCGTGCAGTGCCTTTACCCTTACGACAACAAAATTTACAAATCTTGATTCCTGAACTGATAGGCTACCTGGCGCAACAAACTACATTTGCAACGGTCAATATTGCACAGTGGATAGCGCGTAATGTGCAGAGCGAACATCCGCAGTGGTCGATGGCGCAGGCCATATCGCTGCTGGCGGATGTTGAGCGGCTATGTCCGCAACTGGTAAAAGCGCCGCCGGGTGGTCTGTTACAACCTGTTGATTTACATTCGGCGATGAACGCCCTGAAGCATGAATGATGTAAGTAAGGCGAGCCTGCCTAAGGCGATATTTTTGATGGGGCCGACGGCCTCCGGCAAAACGGCACTGGCGATAGAACTGCGTAAAGTTTTGCCAGTAGAGTTGATAAGCGTTGACTCCGCCCTCATTTATCGGGGAATGGATATTGGTACGGCTAAGCCGAATGCCGATGAGCTGAAAGCGGCGCCGCATCGACTGCTGGATATACGCGACCCGTCGCAGGCGTATTCGGCAGCGGATTTTCGCCGTGATGCGTTAGCGCAAATGGCGGAGATCACCTCCGCGGGGCGTATCCCGCTGTTAGTAGGCGGTACCATGCTGTATTTTAAGGCATTGCTTGAAGGGTTATCGCCGTTGCCTTCAGCAGATCCGGAAGTCAGATCCCGGATAGAGCAGCAAGCTTCGGAGCTTGGATGGGAAGCGTTGCACCAGCAACTTCAGGAGATAGATCCGGTTGCCGCCGCGCGAATTCATCCAAATGATCCGCAAAGACTTTCCCGGGCACTGGAAGTTTTTTTCATTTCGGGTAAAACTTTAACGGAGCTAACGCAAACGTCAGGAGACGCGCTACCGTACCAGGTGCATCAGTTCGCTATCGCCCCGGCGAGCCGTGAACTGCTCCATCAGCGCATTGAGCAGCGTTTTCATCAGATGTTGGCTTCAGGTTTTGAAGCAGAAGTCCGGGCGCTTTTTGCCCGAGGAGATTTGCATACGGACTTGCCTTCCATCCGTTGTGTGGGATACCGCCAGATGTGGTCATACATTGAGGGCGAAATTTCATATGATGAAATGGTTTATAGAGGTGTTTGCGCCACGAGACAGTTGGCGAAGCGCCAGATGACCTGGTTGCGCGGTTGGGAAGGGGTGCGCTGGCTTGACAGTGAAAATCCCGATCGAGCGCGAAAAGAAGTATTACAGGTTGTTGGTGCTATCGCAGACTGAATGTGTACAATTGAGACGTATCGTGCGCAATTTTTCAGAATCGAAAGGTTCAAAGTACAAATAAGTATATAAGGAAAAGAGAATGGCTAAGGGGCAATCTTTACAAGATCCGTTCCTGAACGCATTGCGTCGGGAACGTGTTCCAGTTTCTATTTATTTGGTGAATGGTATTAAGCTGCAAGGTCAAATCGAGTCCTTTGATCAGTTCGTGATCCTGTTGAAAAACACGGTCAGCCAGATGGTTTATAAGCACGCGATTTCTACTGTTGTCCCGTCTCGCCCGGTTTCCCATCACAGCAACAATGCCGGTGGCGGCACCAGCAATAACTACCATCACGGTAGCAACGCGCAGGGTTCTACTGCGCAACAGGACAGCGAAGAGACTGAATAAGTTCACGCGCTGTTTATCCATGTCGGGGGCGTCGGATAATCGCCCCCGCTGGTTATTAAGAGGGTTTACGCTTGTTTGACCGTTATGATGCCGGTGAGCAGGCGGTACTGGTACACATCTATTTTTCGCAAGACAAAGATATGGAAGACCTCCAGGAGTTTGAATCTCTGGTCTCTTCCGCCGGTGTCGAAGCAATGCAGGTGATTACCGGTAGCCGTAAAGCACCGCACCCGAAGTACTTTGTAGGTGAAGGTAAGGCAGTTGAAATTGCGGAAGCCGTGAAAGCGACTGGCGCAGCGGTCGTATTGTTTGATCATGCATTGAGTCCAGCCCAGGAGCGAAACCTGGAACGTTTGTGCGAGTGCCGGGTTATCGATCGCACCGGTCTTATCTTAGATATTTTTGCCCAACGTGCGCGAACCCATGAAGGTAAGCTGCAGGTTGAGCTGGCGCAGTTGCGCCATCTGGCTACGCGTCTGGTGCGTGGCTGGACCCACCTTGAACGTCAGAAAGGCGGGATTGGTTTGCGCGGTCCGGGTGAAACCCAGCTCGAAACCGACCGTCGTTTACTGCGTAATCGCATTGTGCAGATTCAGTCGCGCCTGGAGAAAGTTGAGAAGCAACGTGAGCAGGGGCGACAGTCGCGTATCAAGGCCGACGTTCCGACGGTATCGCTGGTGGGCTATACCAACGCCGGAAAATCCACCCTTTTTAATCAGATCACTGAAGCGCGGGTCTACGCGGCAGATCAGCTATTCGCGACGCTGGACCCCACGTTACGTCGTATTGATGTGGCGGATGTCGGTGAAACCGTGCTGGCGGATACGGTAGGTTTTATCCGCCATTTACCGCACGATCTGGTGGCTGCCTTTAAAGCTACCCTGCAGGAGACGCGTCAGGCGACGCTGCTGCTGCATGTGGTCGATGCGGCGGATGTTCGTGTGCAGGAAAACATCGAGGCGGTAAATACCGTTCTTGAAGAGATTGACGCTCACGAAATCCCCACCTTAATGGTGATGAACAAAATCGATATGCTGGACGACTTTGAACCGCGTATCGACAGAGATGAAGAGAATAAACCCATCCGTGTTTGGCTTTCAGCGCAAACCGGCGTGGGAATACCACAGCTTTTTCAGGCTTTGACGGAGCGTCTTTCCGGCGAGGTGGCGCAGCACACGCTGCGTTTGCCGCCGCAGGAAGGGCGTCTGAGAAGCCGGTTTTATCAGCTTCAGGCAATAGAAAAAGAGTGGATGGAGGAAGACGGTAGCGTCAGTCTGCAGGTACGAATGCCGATTGTCGACTGGCGTCGCCTCTGTAAACAAGAACCGGCGTTGATCGAATACGTGATCTAGAGCGGAGTCATTCAGGTCGCATTGAAGCGGTAGCTGAGAGAATCTCAGGAGTTTACAACTGTAAAGTGACTGGGGTGAAAGTAGCAGCCACTCAAGGAGCGGCCTGAGAGATGACGCCTGTAACGGCGGCTCGTCTGAAGCATGGAGTAATTTCGCCTTATCCTCTGGAGTCGAAAGACAACGGGGATCACCGCATAACAAATATGGAGCACAAACATGGCGTGGAATCAGCCCGGTAATAACGGACAGGACCGCGACCCGTGGGGAAGCAGCAAACCTGGCAGCAACTCTGGGGGAAATGGAAACAAAGGTGGCCGCGATCAGGGACCTCCCGATCTGGATGATATCTTCCGTAAGCTGAGTAAAAAACTCGGTGGTTTTGGGGGCGGTAAAGGCACCGGTTCCGGCGGCGGTAGCTCATCGCAAGGCCCGCGTCCGCAACTGGGCGGTCGTATCGTCGCCATTGCCGCGGCGGCAATAGTCATTATCTGGGCAGCCAGCGGCTTCTATACCATTAAAGAAGCCGAGCGCGGCGTTGTGACGCGTTTTGGTAAATTCAGCCATCTGGTAGAGCCAGGCCTGAACTGGAAGCCGACATTTATTGACGACGTCACGCCGGTGAACGTCGAAGCGGTGCGCGAACTGGCGGCGTCAGGCGTGATGCTGACGTCTGATGAAAACGTCGTGCGTGTTGAAATGAACGTGCAATACCGCGTCACCGATCCGCAGAAATATCTGTTTAGCGTGACCAACCCGGACGATAGCCTGCGTCAGGCCACCGACAGCGCGCTGCGCGGCGTCATTGGTAAATACACGATGGATCGCATCCTGACCGAAGGTCGTACCGTTATTCGTAGCGATACCCAACGCGAACTGGAAGAAACCATCAAGCCGTACAACATGGGGATTACCCTGCTGGACGTGAACTTCCAGGCTGCGCGGCCGCCGGAAGAGGTGAAAGCCGCCTTTGACGACGCGATTGCCGCACGTGAAAACGAGCAGCAGTACATTCGTGAAGCGGAAGCGTATACCAACGAAGTTCAGCCGCGCGCCAACGGTCAGGCGCAGCGTATTCTTGAAGAAGCACGCGCGTATAAAACCCAGACTATCCTGGAAGCGCAGGGTGAAGTTGCCCGGTTTGCGAAGATTTTGCCGGAATATAAAGCCGCGCCACAGATTACGCGCGAGCGTCTGTATATTGAAACGATGGAAAAAGTGCTGAGCCATACCCGTAAAGTACTGGTTAACGACAAGAGCGGTAATTTAATGGTGCTGCCGTTAGATCAGATGCTAAAAGGCGGGAATGCGCCGGCGGCAAAGAGCGACAATAGCGCCAGCAACCTGCTGCGCCTGCCGCCGTCCACAAAGTCTAACGCCAGCGGAGCAAGCAACACGTCGTCCTCAAATCAGGGCGATATTATGGACCAACGCCGCGCGAATGCGCAGCGTAACGACTACCAGCGTCAGGGGGAATAACGATGCGTAAGTCAGTTATTGCGATTATCATCATCGTGCTGGTAGTGCTCTACATGTCCGTCTTTGTGGTCAAAGAGGGCGAGCGCGGCATTACGCTGCGTTTTGGTAAAGTTCTGCGTGACGATGAGAACAAACCGCTGGTTTACGCGCCGGGTCTGCACTTTAAGATCCCGTTTATTGAATCAGTGAAAATGCTTGATGCGCGTATCCAGACGATGGATAACCAGGCCGATCGCTTTGTTACCAAAGAGAAGAAAGACCTGATTGTCGACTCCTACATCAAATGGCGTATCAGCGACTTTAGCCGTTACTATCTGGCGACCGGCGGTGGCGATATTTCGCAAGCCGAAGTGCTGTTAAAACGTAAATTCTCGGACCGCTTGCGTTCTGAGATTGGTCGCCTGGACGTAAAAGACATCGTGACTGATTCTCGTGGTCGTCTGACTCTGGAAGTGCGCGACGCGCTGAACTCCGGTTCAGCCGGTACTGACGATGAAGTGGCGACCCCGGCGGCGGATGACGCCATTGCCGAAGCGGCGGAACGCGTCACGGCGGAAACCAAAGGTAAGGTACCAGTCATCAATCCGAACAGTATGGCGGCATTGGGTATCGAAGTGGTCGATGTGCGTATTAAGCAGATCAACCTGCCGACCGAGGTTTCTGAGGCGATTTACAACCGTATGCGCGCCGAGCGTGAAGCGGTAGCGCGTCGTCACCGTTCACAAGGTCAGGAAGAAGCGGAAAAACTGCGTGCGGCGGCTGACTACGAAGTGACGAAAACTCTGGCGGAAGCTGAGCGTCAGGGGCGTATCATGCGTGGTGAAGGCGATGCCGAAGCCGCGAAGCTGTTTGCCGACGCATTCAGCCAGGACCCTGACTTCTACGCGTTCATTCGTAGTCTGCGCGCTTACGAGAATAGCTTCGAAGGTAATCAGGACGTCATGGTGCTGAGCCCGGACAGCGATTTCTTCCGCTACATGAAGACACCGAGTTCGACGACACGCTAAAATAGCGTCAGCGGTTTTAGACCAGCAAAACCACCGCATCCAAAGGATGCCGGTGGTTTTCTTTTATAAGGGCGATAAATGAATTCAACAATCTGGCTGGCGCTTGCTCTGGTATTAGTCCTCGAAGGGCTGGGACCGATGCTATATCCCGGCGCATGGAAAAAAATGGTTTCGGCACTGGCGCAACTGCCGGAAAATGTTTTACGTCGTTTTGGCGGCGGACTTGTGGTTGCGGGAGTTGTGGTCTACTACATGTTGAGGAAAACGATTGGCTGAGCAAAAAGTGGTCGGATTTGCCGCAGATTGAGTGCAAAAAGTGCTGTATATCTGAAAAAGCGATGGTAGAATCCATTTTTAAGCAAACGGTGATTTTGAAAAATGGGTAACAACGTCGTCGTACTGGGCACCCAATGGGGTGACGAAGGTAAAGGAAAGATCGTCGATCTTCTGACTGAACGGGCTAAATATGTTGTACGCTATCAGGGCGGTCACAACGCAGGCCATACTCTCGTAATCAACGGTGAAAAAACCGTCCTCCATCTTATTCCATCAGGTATTCTTCGTGAGAATGTTACCAGCATCATCGGTAACGGCGTCGTGCTGTCTCCGAGCGCGCTGATGAAAGAGATGAAAGAACTGGAAGACCGTGGCATCCCCGTTCGTGAGCGTCTGCTGCTGTCTGAAGCCTGTCCGCTGATCCTTGATTATCACGTTGCGCTGGATAACGCGCGTGAGAAAGCGCGTGGCGCGAAAGCGATCGGCACCACCGGTCGTGGAATCGGGCCTGCTTATGAAGATAAAGTGGCACGTCGCGGTCTGCGTGTTGGTGACCTTTTCGACAAAGAAACCTTCGCTGAAAAACTGAAAGAAGTGATGGAATATCACAACTTCCAGTTGGTTAACTACTACAAAGTTGAAGCGGTTGATTACCAGAAAGTTCTGGATGATACGATGGCTGTTGCCGACATCCTGACTTCTATGGTTGTTGACGTTTCGGACCTGCTCGACCAGGCGCGTCAGCGTGGCGATTTCGTCATGTTTGAAGGTGCGCAGGGTACCCTGCTGGATATCGACCACGGTACTTATCCGTACGTAACTTCTTCTAACACCACTGCAGGTGGCGTGGCGACCGGTTCCGGCCTGGGCCCGCGTTATGTTGATTACGTTCTGGGTATCCTCAAAGCTTACTCCACTCGTGTAGGTGCAGGTCCGTTCCCGACTGAGCTGTTTGATGAAACCGGCGAGTTCCTCTGCAAGCAGGGTAACGAATACGGCGCCACTACCGGTCGACGTCGTCGTACCGGCTGGCTGGACACCGTTGCCGTTCGTCGTGCGGTACAGTTGAACTCCCTGTCTGGCTTCTGCCTGACCAAACTGGACGTTCTGGATGGCCTGAAAGAGGTGAAACTCTGCGTGGCTTATCGTATGCCGGACGGTCGCGAAGTGACCACTACTCCGCTGGCGGCGGACGACTGGAAAGGCATCGAGCCGATTTACGAAACCATGCCGGGCTGGTCTGAATCCACCTTCGGCGTGAAAGATCGTAGCGGCCTGCCGCAGGCGGCGCTGAACTATATCAAGCGTATCGAAGAACTGACCGGCGTACCGATTGATATTATTTCAACCGGCCCGGATCGTACTGAAACGATGATTCTGCGCGACCCATTCGACGCGTAATCTTCCTGAGGGCGTGGTTATCCACGCCCTATGTTATCCTTCCCGCCGTTAGCGCCGCGCGTAAGCCCGCGACATTTCCCTGTTTTTAGACGCCAGCAACGCGAAGTTCGTTGGGTATAGCTATGTCCGGTTACGTGGTAGGATAAACGTTGGCATCAAGGCGCCAGAGAGGGAAAGCATGTTGACCATTACCACTGAGAGATTAATTCTACGCCCACAAACCATCGCTGATTTTGCAATATGGTATCCTATGTATGCCGATCCTGAGATATTTCGTCTGGATAATGCGCCTGGATTCACACCAGAAGAGGGATGGAATCGCCTATTAAGGAATGTGGGTCATTGGGCGGCATTCGGTTACGGCATCTTTGCCATTTTCCAGAAATCTGACGGCGCTTTCCTTGGGGAAACGGGGCTGGCTAACTTTCATCGCGGCCTTGATGATAACTTTGCGCGTTGCGCTGAGGCTTCCTGGGTTATTTCACGCCCGGCGCAGGGGCGGGGAATTGCAAAGGAAGCGGCTGTTGCCGCGCATCAGTGGTTTGTGCAGACATTCTCGCCAGCAAAAACGGTCTGTCTGATTGCCAAAAATAACCCTGGCTCGGTCAGCGTTGCTGAACATGTGGATTATCATATTTACGACGAATGTTTATACAAAGGCGCCGAGTGTTTAAAGCTTGCGTGTTTATGGGATAAATCAGTCGGCTCGCCTTGAGATTCGCGCTTTTTTGCTCTTGCGTTTAAATAAATTAGCGGCCTGAGCGCTGGCTGGTTTATCATCAACGATAATGCTCTTTATTGAGCTGGTGTCTGTGTTGGGTGTGTTGGCGCAACATTGATATCCTGAATCATAGAGGCATCCCTATCCGTTTTTCCCAGAGGTTGATGTGCAGTTAACGAGTTTCACCGATTACGGCTTACGTGCGCTAATCTATATGGCGTCGTTACCAGATGGACGAATGACCAGCATTTCTGAGGTGACAGAAGTCTACGGCGTGTCCCGTAATCATATGGTCAAAATTATCAATCAGCTTAGCCGGGCGGGCTTTGTCACCGCCGTTCGGGGAAAAAATGGCGGTATCCGCCTGGGTAAACCGGCTAATACTATTTGTATTGGCGATGTGGTGCGTGAGCTGGAACCCTTATCACTGGTCAACTGTAGCAGCGAATTTTGCCACATCACCCCTGCCTGTCGTCTGAAACAGGCGCTTTCTAAGGCCGTGCAGAGTTTTCTCAAGGAGCTGGATAACTACACGCTTGCCGATTTGGTTGAAGAGAATCAACCGCTTTATAAATTATTACTGGTGGAGTGAAGTAAACTTCATTAGAGATGACAATGGAGGAACCTCAATGTCACATGATCCTTTCCAGGAACGCGAAGCAGAAAAATACGCGAATCCTATCCCGAGCCGGGAATTTATCCTCGAACATTTAACGAAACGTGAAAAACCGGCCAGTCGCGAAGAACTGGCCGTAGAACTGAATATTGAAGGCGAAGAGCAGCTTGAAGCCTTGCGTCGCCGCCTGCGCGCGATGGAGCGCGACGGACAACTGGTCTTTACCCGTCGCCAGTGCTATGCGCTGCCGGAACGCCTCGACTTGGTGAAAGGCACCGTGATCGGTCATCGTGACGGTTACGGTTTCTTACGTGTCGAAGGCCGCAAAGATGATCTGTATCTTTCCAGCGAGCAGATGAAAACCTGTATTCATGGCGATCAGGTGCTGGCGCAGCCGCTTGGCGCCGATCGTAAAGGTCGCCGCGAAGCGCGTATCGTCCGTGTTCTGGTACCGAAAACCAGCCAGATAGTCGGGCGTTATTTTACTGATGCGGGCGTGGGTTTTGTGGTGCCTGACGACAGCCGTCTGAGCTTCGACATTCTTATCCCGCCAGAAGACGTCATGGGCGCGCGGATGGGGTTCGTGGTAGTGGTTGAACTGACCCAACGTCCAACCCGGCGTACCAAAGCGGTAGGGAAAATCGTCGAAGTGCTGGGCGACAATATGGGCACTGGTATGGCGGTTGATATGGCGCTGCGTACCCATGAAATTCCCTACATCTGGCCGCAGGCGGTAGAGCAGCAGGTCGCCGGGCTGAAAGAAGAGGTGCCGGAAGAGGCGAAAGCAGGCCGTGTCGATCTGCGCGATTTACCGCTGGTCACTATTGATGGCGAAGATGCCCGTGACTTCGACGACGCGGTTTACTGTGAGAAAAAACGCGGCGGTGGCTGGCGTTTGTGGGTCGCGATTGCTGACGTGAGCTATTATGTACGGCCGCCAACGCCGCTGGATCGCGAGGCGCGCAATCGCGGCACGTCGGTTTACTTCCCATCACAGGTTGTCCCAATGCTGCCGGAGGTGCTCTCCAACGGCCTGTGCTCGCTGAACCCGCAGGTTGACAGGCTGTGTATGGTCTGTGAAATGACCATCTCGGCGAAGGGGCGGCTGACCGGCTACAAATTCTATGAAGCGGTGATGAGCTCCCATGCGCGTCTGACCTATACCAAAGTCTGGCATATGTTGCAGGGCGACCAGGATCTGCGTGAACAATATGCGCCGTTGGTGAAGCATATTGAAGAGCTGCACAACCTCTACAACGTGCTGGATAAAGCGCGTGAGGAGCGCGGGGGGATCTCATTTGAGAGCGAAGAGGCGAAGTTTATCTTTAACGCCGAGCGTCGCATTGAGCGTATCGAACAGACCCAGCGTAATGACGCGCATAAGCTTATCGAAGAGTGCATGATCATGGCGAATATCTCGGCGGCGCGCTTTGTCGAAAAAGCTAAAGAGCCGGCGCTATTCCGTATTCATGATAAGCCCACTACCGAAGCGATTACCTCATTCCGCTCTGTACTGGCGGAGCTGGGACTGGAGCTTCCGGGCGGAAATAAACCGGAACCGCGCGATTATGCCGAACTGCTTGAATCCATTGCCGACAGGCCGGACGCCGAAATGCTGCAAACTATGCTGCTGCGTTCAATGAAGCAGGCGATTTACGATCCGGAAAACCGCGGGCACTTTGGCCTGGCATTGCAGTCTTATGCGCACTTTACCTCGCCGATTCGCCGCTATCCGGATCTTTCTTTGCACCGCGCCATTAAGTACCTGCTGGCGAAAGAGCAAGGGAACAAGGGCAACACCACAGAAACGGGTGGCTATCACTACTCGATGGAAGAGATGTTGCAGCTCGGTCAGCACTGTTCGATGGCGGAACGCCGCGCTGATGAAGCGACGCGTGATGTCTCCGACTGGCTGAAATGTGACTTTATGCTGGATCAGGTAGGCAACGTCTTTAAGGGCGTGATTGCCAGCGTCACCGGTTTCGGCTTCTTTGTCCGCCTTGACGAACTGTTTATCGATGGGCTGGTACACGTTTCCTCACTGGATAACGATTACTATCGCTTCGATCAGGTAGGGCAACGTCTGATTGGCGAGTCTGGCGGACAGACGTATCGCCTTGGCGACCGGGTCGAGGTACGTGTCGAAGCGGTGAATATGGACGAGCGTAAAATCGACTTTAGCCTCATCTCCAGCGAGCGCGCGCCGCGTAATGTCGGCAAAACGGCGCGTGAAAAAGCGAAAAAAGGCGAAAGTAAAAACGCCGGTAAGCGTCGTCAGGTAGGTAAAAAAGTTAACTTCGAGCCTGATAGCGCCTTCCGCGGCGAGAAAAAAGGTAAGGCAAAGCCGAAAGCGGAGAAAAAAGGCGATAAAAAAGCGAAAAAGCCGTCGGCAAAAACGCTCAAAATCGCCGCGGCTACCAAAGCAAAACGCGCCGCGAAAAAGCAATCCGCGGAGTAAATTTCCCCTTATAAGCCGGGTAAGCGTAGCGCCCCCGGCAAACGTCATGAATGAGAACCATCAATGAGTGAAATGATTTACGGCATCCACGCGGTGCAGGCCCTGTTGGAGCGTGCTCCTGAACGTTTTCAGGATGTCTTTATCCTAAAAGGGCGTGAAGACAAACGCCTGTTGCCGTTGATCCATGCTTTAGAAGCGCAGGGCGTTGTTATTCAGCTGGCAAACCGCCAGTTTCTGGATGAGAAAAGTGAAGGCGCGGTACACCAGGGCATTATCGCCCGTGTGAAACCAGGCCGGCAATATCAGGAAAACGATCTACCGGATCTGATCGCATTACACGATCGCCCCTTTTTGTTGATCCTTGATGGCGTCACCGATCCGCATAATCTTGGCGCCTGTCTGCGCAGCGCCGATGCCGCAGGCGTACATGCGGTAATTGTGCCGAAAGACCGCTCCGCGCAACTCAACGCGACGGCGAAGAAAGTCGCCTGCGGCGCAGCGGAAAGCGTGCCGTTGATCCGCGTCACCAACCTGGCGCGCACGATGCGCATGTTGCAGGAAGAAAATATCTGGATTGTCGGGACGGCGGGCGAGGCTGACCATACGCTGTATCAGAGCAAAATGCCTGGCCGCATGGCGCTGGTCATGGGCGCAGAAGGTGAAGGTATGCGTCGTCTGACCCGTGAGCACTGCGATGAGCTGATCAGCATTCCCATGGCCGGTAGCGTGTCGTCGCTGAATGTCTCTGTTGCGACCGGGATTTGTCTGTTTGAAGCCGTTCGCCAGCGAACCTGATGCTGATATTATTTTTTCAGAAAAAACCATCCATAATCGGATGGTTTTTTTTAATCTTTGGCTGGTAATATAAAAAGCAAAACATACCCTGTAGTTTCTTTTAGTTATAAAGAGATAGGAATATGGTATGGACTCCACGGACGCTGGCGGATGCGTTAAACAACATCGCCGATTTAGATATAGAATATAATAAATCATTCATTAATAATAAAAATGAATGATTATGGCGATTTACCACTGACGGTTTTATTTACCTCGCAACAAATAATTATCGAGACTTATATATGTCCGGCAAATACTATTAGAGATACCGCGGAGTTTAACGTTTTCTTACTTAGAAATCAGAAGGTTTTACCACTGTCTTCGGTCGGTATTACTCGGGTGAAACAGGAAGAATATTATGTCACTTTTGGTGCGTTGTCGTTAAATTCTTCGCTTGACGACGTGACGCTGGAGATCACCACGCTTATAGAGAATGCGTTGGATATCGTTGAAATAACACAAGACTACTTACAGGAATAATACAGGCGGCAGTCAGATTTTTCGCTACTACACCTCTGGCGATGAGTTTCTGCAAATTAACACGACTGGCGGCACGGATGTTGACGACATTGATGACATCAAACTCTTTGTGTACGAGGAAAATTTCGGTATTAACGAGGAACGATACTGGCGTTCAGCCATTGCGCCAGCGGAAATGGGACCGATAACCCTCAACTGGCAAGAACGGCGCTGGCTGGCGGTATTTTTAACTCTGCCTGTATGACATGGTAACGGAAGATCATGGCAAGAAAACGAAAATCCAGAAGCACATCCGGCGTAGGCTATTCGGCAATAAGACGGAAAGCCGAACCGGTTAATCCTTTTGAGCGGAAACGAAATCGCTACACGCCAAAATGCCTGATGCTGCCGCTATTGTGGCGCTTCTTCCCTGACCATCCGAATCTGCTGCCGGCCTGGTTTGAGGGCGAAAAATCGCTCGCAGCGCCTGGCGAAAGCAGTGTACGGAAGCCGATTTATTCGCGGGAAGGCGGTAATGCCACGATTTTCGATGACCGGAAAAATGTTATCGATTATGCCGACAGTGGCTACGCCGATGAGCCGATGATTTACCAGGCGTTTCAGCCTTTGCCGCGCGTTGGCGATAGCGATACGCTGATTGGCAGTTGGATCATTGACGATGAAGCCTCCGGGATGGGGATTCGCGAGGATAATATGCTGATTACCAAAGATACTTCCCGTTTCGTTCCACATTATATTGCCGATTAATCATACTTTTGTGATCTTCCTCCGGCGTCAATGGCGCGGTCATGACCATACTTGACTTCACCGCCATTGAAGGAGGGAGACACCATGTCCTGGCAAACACATACCGTTTTTAATCAACCTGCTCCGCTCAATAACAGTAACTTATTCCTGTCTGATGGCGCGCTGTGTGAAGCGGTTTCCCGGGAAGGCGCGGGATGGGACAGCGACCTTCTCGCCAGCATTGGTCAACAACTGGGAACGGCGGAATCACTGGAACTGGGTCGTCTGGCGAACGCGTATCCTCCTGAGTTGCTGCGTTACGATCCACAGGGACAACGTCTGGATGACGTTCGCTTTCATCCCGCCTGGCATCTGTTGATGCAGGGACTTTGCGCTAATCGGGTACATAATCTGGCCTGGGAGGAGGATGCCAGGGCGGGGAGCTTTGTCGCCCGAGCCGCGCGTTTTGTATTACATGCTCAGGTAGAAGCGGGAACACTCTGTCCTGTCACGATGACTTTTGCCGCGACACCGTTGCTATTGCAAATGCTTCCCGCCACTTTCCATGACTGGCTGGCGCCGCTGCGCAGCGATCGCTACGATTCGCATTTATTACCGGGCGGGCAAAAACGGGGTCTACTCATCGGTATGGGGATGACGGAAAAGCAGGGCGGATCTGACGTGCTCAGTAATACGACCCGCGCGGATCGGCTGGCGGATGGTTCATATCGGTTGGTGGGGCATAAATGGTTTTTCTCTGTGCCGCAAAGCGATGCACACCTGGTGCTGGCGCAGGCAAAAGGAGGTCTATCCTGTTTCTTTGTGCCGCGTTTCCTGCCTGACGGGCAACGGAACTCTGTTCGTCTTGAACGCCTGAAAGATAAACTCGGTAATCGATCGAATGCCAGCGCCGAAGTTGAGTTTCATGATGCCGTCGGCTGGCTGCTGGGAGAAGAGGGCGAAGGGATTCGGCATATCTTAAAGATGGGCGGTATGACGCGTTTTGACTGTGCGCTTGGGAGTCATGGCTTAATGCGGCGCGCGTTTTCAGTCGCGATTTACCATGCTCATCAGCGTCAGGCTTTTGGTAAGCCGCTGATCGAGCAACCGTTGATGCGACAAACCTTAAGTCGTATGGCGCTATGCCTGGAGGGGCAGACGGCACTTTTGTTTCGGCTGGCGCGCGCCTGGGAGCAACGTCGCGAGGCGAAAGAGGCATTATGGGCGCGATTATTTACGCCAGCGGCGAAATTCGCCATCTGTAAGCAGGGAATCCCTTTTGTGGCTGAGGCGATGGAGGTTCTCGGCGGGATGGGGTATTGCGAAGAGAGCGAACTCCCGCGCCTGTACCGTGAAATGCCGGTGAACAGTATCTGGGAAGGTTCCGGCAATATCATGTGTCTGGATGTACTTCGGGTGCTGACAAAACAACACGGTGTCTATGACGTATTGGGTGAAGTTTTTGCAGAAGTCAAAGGTCAGGATCGCCATTACGACCGCGCGGTACGTCAGCTACAGCAACGTTTACGCAAACCGGACGAAGCAATGGGCAGAGAGATTACGCAGCCGCTTTTCTTGCTGGGATGCGGAGCGGAAATGCTTCGTCATGCATCGCCGCCACTGGCGCAGGCGTGGTGTCAGATGATGCTGGATACACGTGGCGAAATGCCGCTGTCTGCACAGGTACAAAATGATTTATTGTTAAGGGCGACGGGGGGATTGCGGTAGCGTTTTTCTGGTTTCGACCTGGTCCGGATGGGACACGGTGTGCCTGATGATACCTGGTGTCTGGCCTGCAGTACATGCCCATCCTTCAGGCCGGATAAGACCTAGCCGCCCTCCGGAAAATTGCCCGGTGGCGCTGTCGCTTACCGGGCCTTCGGGGGCGTCAATGTGTAGGCCAGATAAGATGCTGGCGTCGCTATCCACGCGGAATCAGGCGTAGAGTATCGCCTGTACGCGCCAGTTATCCGGCTGTTGTTCTTCATACATTTGAATAATCCTGTACCAGGATGCGCCCTGTTCATCGGCTTTCAGGGCGATAATCCGCTCTACATCCTGTGGGTTTCCTGCAACATTACTGACCGATATCAGGCCGATTTCATTCAGACCCGTTACGCAGTCAGCACTGGCGAATTCGGCAGACTGTGCCGTCGTACTCACCAGTCCGGCAGAAAGCAGCAGTGAGGATAAGGCAAGTTCTTGTTTCATCGTCAGCTCCTTATTACATACCCCGCATTTAACAGGACGCTCCATCACGGTAAACCTGTTTGTTTATTGTGCACAGGTAAACGCATAGGGGCGCAAGGCAATGTAAAACTGACTAAAAATCAATCTACTGTTATTGACGATACAAAATGGCTTGTGAATACCACTGTCCGGTTACAACCGTTTCATCAACCATTAAGATAACGTAATAATCGGCTTTCGCAGCGGCGGCTTTCGCTCTGATTTCATCTATTGCATCATCCGGGGAACCCCGAACCAGCGCGCTTACGGTCCCCATCCGCTGTAGTCCTTGCGTTTGATCGCGACGGATTTCCTGCGGGTGATCGGCGACAGGCGGCGCAGGTTGCGGCGTACCTTGCAGCACGCTACACGCGCTTAATAACAGTGCTGCTATTAATGAAGCAAACCGACGCATAACTCTATCTCGTTTCCTGATAACCATAGTGTAATGCCTTATTGATTTCCCTTTAGGGGGAATGTTCCCGAAGTGTTACCTGTCACGCGATTTTCGAATGAAAATGTTGCGAAAGCGTAACCCAGTTCTCAACATTATGAATCATTGCGCTATCCATAAACTTGCGTTAAGTATTTCTCCGTGGCATACCGGATAAAAAGGAGAGAATAATGATAGCGATTGAAACACGACAATTAGACGGGCGCGCCGTACTGCATGCCTTCCCGGAAGGGAAACGCGACGCGCCGCTTCCCTGTGTGGTGTTCTATCATGGTTTCACCTCCTCCAGCCTGGTTTATAGTTATTTTGCCGTTGCCCTGGCGCAGGCCGGATTCCGGGTGGTCATGCCGGATGCGCCGGAACATGGCGCTCGCTTCGGCGGCGACTCACAGGGACGGATACAGCGATTCTGGCAAATTCTGCAACAAAACATGCAGGAATTTACGACGTTACGTGCGGCGATTCTGGCGGAAAACTGGCTGCTTGACGAGCGTCTGGCGGTAGGCGGCGCATCCATGGGTGGTATGACGGCGCTGGGCATTATGACGCGTCACCATGAGGTAAAATGCGGGGCCAGTTTAATGGGGTCGGGCTATTTTACCGAGCTCGCCCGGACGCTTTTCCCGCCGTTGTCCCCGCAGAACCCGGCACAACAGGCGGAATTTGACAATATCATTGCGCCGCTGCAGGAATGGGAAGTCACACACCAACTGGAACGACTGGCCGACAGGCCGCTTCTGTTGTGGCATGGTCAGGAGGATGACGTGGTGCCTGCTATTGAAACTTTCCGGCTCCAGCAGGCACTCGCCGGAGCGAAGCTGGATAAGCATGTGACCTGTTTGTGGGCCGCAGGCGTGCGGCATCGCATTACGCCAGAAGCGTTGTCGGCGACGGTAGCGTTTTTCCGACAGCATCTTTAAACGCGCAGTATGCTTACGCCCTGGGCTTCAAGCTGTTGCAAAACCTCCGGATTGGCATTTTTGCCGGTAATCAGCATATCGATTTGATCGGCGCGGCTGAATAACATCCCCGCGCGCTCCCCAATTTTACTGCTATCGACCAGAGCGACCAGTTTCCCGACGACGCTGAGCATTTTTTGTTCCGCCATGGCGGTCAGCATATCGGTTTTGTACAGGCCATCTGCGGTTAAGCCCTTTCCGATGGTAAACATCCAGTGGCCAGCATAGAGACTGTTTTCACTTCCCTGCGGGCTCAGGGTAATCGACTGGCTTTTGTTGTACTGACCGCCCATGATAATCACGCTTTCATGCTCTTGATCGATCAAATAATTCGCCAGCGGCAGATAGTTAGTAATGATCTGTACCGGCTTCCCGCACATTTCGCGCCCCAGCAGGAAGGCGGTAGAACCGCAGTTAATCACTACGCTTTCACCCGGATTCACCAGTTGTGACGCCGCTTTCGCGATGCGTACTTTTTCATCATGGTTTTGCGCCTGGTGCAGATTCATTGGCGTCCAGCGGGGCCGCTGTTGGGTGATGGCTTCCGCGCCGTTGCGTACTTTTTTAAGTTTACCGCTTTCGTCGAGCTTGTTGATGTCACGGCGCGCTGTCGCCGGGGAGATCCCCAGACGCTCAATCACGTTTTCGACGGTAACAAAGCCAAACTGTGCCAGCATATCCAGCAGTATTTGATGTCTTTGTGCTTCAGTCATGAGCTATTCCGATATAAATTGATTTGAAAAGATGATATTTGAAATAGCCTGAAAATACTAAAGTAAATGGGAAAAAATGCCGGGTAATCCCGGCATGATGTCGGCTCAGAGGAAGGATTTGAACGGTAGATCTGGCTCAATCGTAAAGCAATCGTCAAAACCACGTGGATAATGGTATTCGAAATTGTCTTTATCCAGCGGCCAGGTAAACTTGCCGCCAACCTGCCAGATAAACGGTTTAAAACCATACTTCAGGCGATCTTTTTTCATTTCCCATAGCACGCGGATCTCCTGCGGATCGGCCTGGAAGTTCGACCAGATATCGTGGTGGAACGGGATCACCACTTTGGTATTCAGCGATTCCGCCATGCGTAGAATATCCGCACTGGTCATTTTATCCGTAATACCGCGTGGGTTTTCGCCATAGGAACCGAGCGCGACATCAATTTGATGCTCGTTGCCGTGTTTCGCGTAATAGTTGGAATAGTGAGAATCGCCGCTGTGATAGAGATTGCCGCCCGGCGTTTTAAACAGATAGTTAACCGCGCGTACATCCATGCCGTCCGGCAGTACGCCAGCGGCTTTCTGATCGGCGGGCAGCGTGATTAATGCGGTGCGGTCAAAAGCATCAAGCGCATGAATTTCAATATCTTTCACTTTCACTCTATCGCCCGGTTTTACCACGATGCAGCGTTCTTTCGGGACACCCCATCCGACCCATAAATCCACGCAGGTCTGCGGGCCGATAAACGGAACATCATCGGCGCAATTCTGCATTACGGCAGCCGCCACATTGACATCAATGTGATCGTTATGGTCATGGGTCGCCAGTACGGCGTCAATCTGACGGATAGCGAAAGGATCGAGAACAAACGGTGTGGTGCGCAGATTAGGCTGTAATTTTTTGACGCCAGCCATACGCTGCATCTGATGGCCGGTTTTCATCAGCGGATTACCGTGACTTTGTTTACCAGTACCGCACCAGAAATCGACGCATACGTTAGTGCCGCCTTCAGATTTTAGCCAGATGCCGGTACAGCCCAGCCACCACATGGCGAACGTGCCCGGTGCGACCTGCTCTTGCTCAATCTCTTCATTCAGCCAGCTTCCCCACTCCGGAAACGTGCTCAGAATCCATGATTCACGCGTGATGCTTTGTACTTTACTCATCGCATTTACCTTCATGTTTGTTCAAAATTGCTCAAAGTGTGATTTGTTTTGATTAATCCTGACACTATTTTCTCAAGAAGGCAATGGGCTATTTTTTGGCTTTTTGGGAGAGGATAACGCTGATAGATGAAAAAATTAATCCGATATAGCGTCATGTAGATATATTCATGTTTATGATTTTACTTATTTTAATTAAAAAATAGGTTATCTGTAAGTAAACCATGTATTAAGTGTGCTAATTATTTGCGCGCTACGTCACATTTAATCAAATTCAATCTTGTTGTGATTACTTTTGAAAATTACAGTGAAGGGACACTATCCTGAGCGCCTGCGACTCAGCAACCTTGTCTACCGGAGATCGTTATGGGGATTCTCTACAACATCTTTACCGTTTTCTTTAATCAGGTAATGACCAATGCCCCGCTATTACTGGGTATTGTGACCTGCCTGGGCTATATCCTGCTGCGCAAAAGCGTCAGCGTCATCATCAAAGGAACGATCAAAACCATCATTGGCTTCATGCTGCTACAGGCCGGGTCCGGTATTCTGACCAGCACCTTTAAGCCTGTGGTGGCGAAGATGTCCGAGGTCTACGGTATCAACGGCGCGATTTCCGATACCTATGCTTCGATGATGGCAACGATCGACCGAATGGGCGATGCGTATAGTTGGGTAGGCTACGCGGTGTTACTCGCGCTTGCGCTGAACATTTGTTACGTCTTGTTGCGACGCATTACCGGTATTCGCACCATCATGTTGACCGGGCACATCATGTTTCAGCAGGCGGGGCTGATTGCGGTCTCTTTCTATATCTTCGGCTATTCCATGTGGACCACCATTATCTGCACGGCGATACTGGTTTCCCTGTACTGGGGCATCACCTCCAACATGATGTATAAGCCCACCCAGGAAGTGACCGATGGCTGCGGTTTCTCTATTGGTCACCAGCAGCAATTTGCTTCCTGGATTGCCTACAAAGTTGCGCCATACCTGGGCAAAAAAGAGGAGAGCGTTGAAGATCTCAAGCTGCCGGGCTGGCTGAATATCTTCCACGACAATATCGTCTCTACGGCGATTGTGATGACCATTTTCTTTGGCGCGATCCTGTTCTCTTTTGGTATCGACACCGTACAGGCGATGGCGGGTAAAACCCACTGGACGGTCTATATCCTGCAAACCGGCTTCTCGTTCGCTGTGGCGATTTTCATCATTACTCAGGGCGTGCGTATGTTCGTTGCCGAGCTCTCTGAGGCCTTTAATGGTATCTCCCAGCGTCTGATTCCGGGCGCGGTACTGGCGATTGACTGCGCCGCTATTTACAGCTTCGCGCCTAACGCCGTGGTCTGGGGCTTTATGTGGGGCACCATCGGACAACTGATAGCCGTTGGTATCCTGGTAGGTTGCGGCTCTTCCATTCTGATCATTCCCGGCTTCATTCCGATGTTCTTCTCTAACGCTACCATCGGCGTCTTTGCCAACCACTTTGGCGGCTGGCGCGCGGCGCTCAAGATTTGTCTGGTGATGGGCATGATTGAAATTTTTGGCTGCGTCTGGGCAGTAAAACTCACCGGTATGAGTGCCTGGATGGGGATGGCGGATTGGTCGATTCTGGCGCCGCCGATGATGCAGGGGGTCTTCTCCCTCGGCATCCTCTTTATGGCCGTCATCATTGTTATTGCACTGGTTTATATGATCTTCGCAGGACGCGCGCTGCGTGCTGAAGAAGATGCAGAAAAACAACTGGCAGAGATTTCTGCTCAATAAGGAGTTTGGATTATGACCGTACGTATTCTGGCTGTATGTGGCAACGGACAAGGCAGTTCTATGATCATGAAAATGAAAGTAGATCAGTTTCTAACCCAATCCAATATCGACCACACGGTAAACAGTTGCGCGGTGGGAGAGTACAAAAGTGAGCTGAACGGTGCGGACATCATTATCGCTTCCACACATATTGCAGGTGAAATCAGCGTGACGGGCAACAAATATGTGGTTGGCGTGCGCAACATGCTATCGCCCGCAGACTTTGGTCCGAAACTACTGGAAGTGATCAACGCGCATTTTCCACAGGACGTGAAGAAGTAAGGACGCAACATGAAATTACGTGATTCGCTGGCGCAAAACCATTCCATTTGTTTACAGGCGGAAGCCGACACCTGGCAAGAAGCTGTCAAGATCGGCGTCGATTTGCTGGTGGCTGCCGACGTGGTGGAGCCGCGCTATTACCAGGCCATTCTCGATGGTGTTGAGCAGTTTGGCCCCTATTTTGTGATTGCCCCCGGCCTGGCGATGCCGCATGGCCGCCCGGAAGAAGGGGTCAAGAAAACGGGTTTTGCTCTGGTGACGCTGAAAAAGCCGCTGGCGTTTAACCACGAAGATAACGACCCGGTCGATATTTTGATCACCATGGCGGCAGTAGACGCTAATACCCATCAGGAAGTGGGCATCATGCAGATCGTCAATCTGTTTGAAGATGAAGCCAATTTTGACCGTTTACGCGCCTGCCGCACCGAGCAGGATGTGCTGGATTTAATCGATAACGCCACTGCGGCGGCTGTTTAAGGGAGAAACAAAATGTCATTACCGATGTTGCAGGTCGCGCTGGACAACCAGACCATGGATAGCGCCTATGAAACTACCCGCCTGATTGCCGAAGAGGTCGACATTATCGAAGTGGGTACCATTCTATGCGTTGGCGAAGGCGTACGTGCCGTTCGCGACCTGAAAGCGCTCTATCCACACAAAATAGTGCTGGCGGACGCTAAAATTGCCGATGCCGGTAAAATTCTCTCCCGTATGTGTTTCGAAGCCAACGCGGACTGGGTGACAGTTATTTGCTGCGCCGATATCAATACCGCGAAAGGCGCGCTGGATGTGGCGAAAGAGTTCAACGGCGACGTGCAGATAGAACTGACCGGCTACTGGACCTGGGAACAGGCGCAGCAGTGGCGCGATGCGGGTATTGGGCAGGTAGTTTATCACCGTAGTCGCGATGCGCAGGCCGCGGGCGTAGCGTGGGGCGAGGCGGATATCACCGCCATCAAACGTCTGTCCGATATGGGCTTTAAAGTGACCGTGACCGGCGGCCTGGCGCTGGAAGACCTGCCGCTGTTCAAAGGCATTCCGATCCATGTCTTTATCGCAGGCCGTAGCATTCGCGATGCCGAATCGCCGGTAGAAGCCGCACGTCAGTTCAAACGCTCCATTGCCCAGTTGTGGGGCTAAGGAGGGGCTATGCTGTCGAAACAAATTCCGCTCGGCATCTATGAAAAAGCGCTCCCTGCCGGGGAGTGCTGGCTGGCGCGCCTGCGGTTGGCGAAAACGCTGGGTTTTGACTTCGTCGAAATGTCGGTGGATGAGACCGACGCCCGGCTGGCGCGGCTCGACTGGAGTCGCGAGCAGCGTCTGGCGCTGGTAAATGCGGTTGCTGAAACCGGCGTGCGCGTACCGTCCATGTGCCTGAGCGCGCATCGTCGTTTTCCGCTCGGTAGCGAAGATGACGCGGTGCGGGCGCAGGGGCTGGAGATTATGCGTAAAGCAATTCAGTTTGCGCAGGACGTCGGGATTCGCGTCATTCAACTGGCGGGGTACGACGTTTACTATCAGCAGGCCAATGACGAAACGCGCCGTCGCTTCCGCGATGGATTAAAAGAGAGCGTTGATATGGCCAGCCGCGCCCAGGTCACGCTGGCGATGGAGATCATGGATTACCCGCTGATGAATTCCATCAGTAAAGCATTGGGTTACGCTCATTATCTGAATAACCCCTGGTTCCAGCTTTATCCGGATATCGGCAATTTGTCGGCATGGGATAACGATGTACAGATGGAACTGCAGGCCGGAATAGGCCATATCGTCGCGGTACACGTCAAAGATACTAAACCCGGCGTGTTCAAGAATGTGCCGTTTGGCGAAGGCGTTGTCGATTTCGAACGCTGTTTTGCAACGCTCAGGCAGAGTGGGTATTGCGGGCCATACCTGATTGAGATGTGGAGCGAAACGGCAGACGATCCGGCGCTTGAAGTCGCGAAAGCGCGCGACTGGGTGAAAGCGCGCATGGCCAGCGCCGGCCTGGTGGAGGCAGCTTAATGCAAAAACTCAAGCAGCAGGTATTTGACGCTAACATGGATTTGCCCCGTTACGGACTGGTGACGTTTACCTGGGGCAACGTCAGCGCTATTGATCGCGAACGCGGGCTGGTGGCGATTAAGCCAAGCGGTGTCGCCTATGAAACCATGAAAGTAGATGACATGGTGGTGGTGAATATGGATGGCAAAGTGGTGGAAGGGCGTTATCGTCCTTCTTCCGATACCGCTACCCATCTGGCGTTGTATCAACGTTATCCATCGCTTGGCGGCGTCGTTCATACCCATTCAACCCATGCCACGGCATGGGCGCAGGCAGGGAAGGCGATTCCAGCGCTGGGCACGACCCATGCTGACTACTTCTTTGGCGATATTCCTTGTACCCGGGCGTTAAGCGAAGAGGAAGTGCAGGGCGAATATGAGCTAAACACCGGCAAGGTGATTATCGAAACGCTGGGTGACGTGGAACCGCTGCACTCGCCAGGTATTGTGGTGTATCAACACGGACCGTTCGCCTGGGGGAAAGATGCGCATGATGCGGTACATAACGCAGTAGTCATGGAGGAAGTTGCGCGAATGGCGTGGATTGCCCGCGGTATTAACCCTGGCCTCAACCCCATTGACGATTATCTGATGAATAAGCACTTCATGCGTAAGCATGGCCCGGATGCGTATTACGGGCAAAAGTGAAATGTGTGCTCCGTAATGTGAATATTATCGGGATGTCACAGGTCTAATTCCGGAGCCATCTTTCAGAGAAAAAAGCCCCCTGTTCAGGGGGCAAATCAAACTATGGCTTTTTTGTTGGTTTTCCTGATGCTAGCGATAAATATCCGCGCTGGCGTGTATATTGCCGTTGCTACCCGGTTCCCGGATAAGTATGACGTGATAATAGATTGCGTTTCGTGCCTCAGCCTCTTCATTCAGCGCCAGATTGGCTTCACTTTCCGTGGCGAAGTTATGGTTGATGTAGATCACGCCTAAGCTGTGCACATCATCCATATTTTTGGCCAGGCGATTATTTATTCTGGTAGCTGCTGTTGCTGTTATGCTAAGCAAGAGCGCAGCCAGAAATAGCATTATCCAGGCTCGCATGGTGTACCTCCTCAACAGCGCGGTCTGGTTGGCGCTATCTCCCGTCAGTGAATCGCTTCTGGTTTAATTTTAACCATAACCCGCCGCAGAGATGGCGACCTTTTCTGATGATGTTGTTCAAAAAATTATCGCATTGTCGTTTTTTGCCTGATTAACAACTCGTTGACGTATGCCGCGATGTTTAAGAAAACCTGTATGGCAAATCAGTGCGCTTACCACATCGTCAATTTCTCGGCCGGAACAGGCTGTTTATAGTGGAGTGCGATATAAAGTTAACTTTATGATAATAAGGGAAAAGCATAGGTATCAAAATGCGACGGGATAGGTATTGTGTCCGGCACGATAAATAATCGTACAATCACCTTGAGTTTGCCCGCAGGCGCCAGTATTATAATGCGTCATTTTTCAGCCGACCTTTAACACGTTCCTTGCCTCCATGGGCCGCGGCTGACCCAGACAGGAGGCTGAATAATCCGTAAGGAGCAATTCGATGCGTCATTACGAAATCGTTTTTATGGTCCATCCTGACCAGAGCGAACAGGTTCCGGGCATGATCGAGCGTTACTCTGCCGCCATCACTGGCGCAGAAGGCAAGATCCACCGTCTGGAAGACTGGGGCCGCCGTCAGCTGGCTTACCCGATCAACAAACTGCACAAAGCGCACTATGTTCTGATGAACGTTGAAGCGCCGCAGGAAGTGATCGATGAGCTGGAAACTACCTTCCGCTTCAACGATGCCGTTATCCGCAGCATGGTTATGCGTACTAAGCACGCTGTTACCGAAGCATCTCCGATGGTTAAAGCGAAAGACGAGCGCCGTGAGCGTCGCGATGATTTCGCTAACGAAACCGCAGATGATGCTGAAGCTGGGGATTCTGAAGAGTAATTTCTGATGACCAACCGTCTGGCGTTGTCCGGCACCGTGTGCAGGATGCCCCTTCGTAAGGTCAGTCCATCAGGAATTCCGCATTGCCAGTTCGTGCTTGAGCATCGTTCTGTGCAAGAGGAAGCCGGTTTTCACCGGCAGGCGTGGTGCCAAATGCCCGTTATTGTTAGCGGACACGAAAACCAGGCCATTACTCACAGTATAACGGTCGGCAGTCGCATAACCGTTCAGGGGTTTATCTCTTGCCACAAGGCAAAGAACGGTCTGAGCAAAATGGTTCTGCATGCCGAGCAGATTGAATTGATAGATTCTGGAGACTAGCCATATGGCACGTTATTTCCGTCGTCGCAAGTTCTGCCGTTTCACCGCGGAAGGCGTTCAAGAGATCGACTATAAAGATATCGCTACGCTGAAAAACTACATCACCGAAAGCGGTAAGATTGTCCCAAGCCGTATCACCGGTACCCGTGCAAAATACCAGCGTCAGCTGGCTCGCGCTATCAAACGCGCTCGCTACCTGTCTCTGCTGCCGTACACTGATCGCCATCAGTAATCGGTCACGGTCCATTAATACGACTTTGAGAGGATAAGGTAATGCAAGTTATTCTGCTTGATAAAGTAGCAAACCTGGGTAGCCTGGGTGATCAGGTTAACGTTAAAGCGGGCTATGCTCGTAACTTCCTGGTACCACAGGGTAAAGCTGTTCCGGCTACCAAGAAAAACGTTGAATACTTCGAAGCACGTCGCGCTGAACTGGAAGCTAAACTGGCTGACGTTCTGGCTGCTGCAAATGCACGCGCAGAGAAAATCAACGCCCTGGAAACCGTTACTATCGCGTCTAAAGCAGGCGACGAAGGTAAACTGTTCGGTTCCATCGGTACTCGCGACATCGCTGACGCTGTTACTGCGGCTGGCGTTGACGTGGCTAAGAGCGAAGTTCGTCTGCCGAACGGCGTTCTGCGTACCACTGGTGAACACGAAGTGAACTTCCAGGTTCACAGCGAAGTATTCGCTAAAGTTATCATCAACGTGGTTGCTGAGTAATCAGTCATTCTCGTTTTTGCTAGCAACGAAACGTCGGCCCAGCGCCGGCGTTTTGCTTTTTTTACCCTATCGTTTTTCGACTGGCTATCTCCCCCTCTTTTCGCGATAATCAAAAAATAAAACATTATTTTAATTTCTTGGTGACAGAATGGATACCCAACGCCAGGCCTCTCCGTTTGCCCGCAAAAACGTCGTTTATTTGTGTGCCGCATTTTGTTGCCTGCTGTGGGGCAGCGCCTATCCGGCCATCAAAAGCGGTTATGACCTCTTTCAGATAGCCACCGACGATATCCCTTCTAAAATTGTTTTTGCTGGTTATCGTTTTTTGTTTGCGGGTGGGTTGCTGCTACTGTTCGCGCTGCTTCAGCGTAAACCGATTGGTCGGTTTCGCCCGCGCCAGTTTGGTCAGTTGACGTTACTGGGGCTGACCCAGACGTCGCTGCAATATCTCTTTTTCTATATCGGCCTCGCGTTCACCACTGGCGTGAAAGGCTCAATCATGAACGCCACGGGCACATTCTTCAGCGTATTGCTGGCGCACTTTATTTATCAGAACGACCGACTGAGCTACAACAAAACGCTCGGCTGTATTCTGGGCTTTGCGGGCGTCATGGCGGTGAACGTCAGTAGCGGTCTGGATTTCAGCTTTAATCTGCCGGGGGAGGGCTCCGTAGTACTGGCGGCGTTTATTCTTTCTGCGGCCACGTTGTATGGTAAACGTCTCTCGCAGACGGTCGATCCGATGGTCATGACTGGCTATCAATTGGGGATTGGCGGTCTGGTACTGGTCATTGGCGGTTACGTTTTTGGCGGTACGCTGACGATACATGGCTTCTCGTCGGTGGCGATTTTGGGCTACCTGACGCTGCTCTCGTCGGTCGCTTTTGCGCTATGGAGCATTTTACTCAAATATAATCGCGTGGGGATGATTGCGCCGTTTAACTTTCTGATCCCGGTTTCCGGCGCGGTACTCTCGGCTGTTTTTCTCGGCGAGAATATTCTGGAGTGGAAATACATGGTTGCGCTGGTGCTGGTATGTTCAGGGATCTGGTGGGTAAATCAGGTGAAGCGGTAATGCTTCACCTGAACGAATGCGGTGTAGGTGGGGTAAGGCGCAGCCGGCGTTACTGTGCGCGAATAAAACTGCCGTCAGGCTGACGCGTAAACAGCACCTGCTGACCATTATCGCCATCTATCGTTAAACCTGTCACCACGCCGCTGGCATTCTGGCGAATTTTAATCATTTGACCATTTTTGAGATTACTCAGCGGTTTGCCAGCGCCTTCTACCTGCGCCATTGCATAAACGTCTGTCGGGGGCAGTCCGTGATCGCGGAACAGTTGCGCCAGAGTTTTACCCGGTTCCACCCGGTACGAGCGCCACTGTTGACCGATGCCGCTATCCTGCTGGAAAGGCTGAGTTTGCGCTTGGCCTGGTTCTTCCGGTTGGCCTTCCTGGATAGGTTCAGGCGCAACGGGCGCCACCTGATCCGGATCGTTTTGCGGTGCGACCAGTTGCGCCTGAATCTGCGCTTCGTCAGGCGCCCGGGAGGGCGATTGCAGATCCAATTGCGCTTCCCGCGTGACGACAGGCGCGTCGCTGGTCTCGCTGGCGGGCAGCAGGAAACCAATCACCAGCACGATAGCGGCAATGATAATGCCACGACGATGCATCGGCGGCAGTGGCTCCATGAGGCGAAAATTATCCGGCGCGTGCCAGATTTTCGCCAGGGTTGGTTTTAGTTCAAAGCGCCCGGGCATGGTTTACCTCCTGCTCCGCATCTCGTTCCTTAATCATAGAGTATAGATGGCTAACGCTATGATACTGGTAGTGCTATCCGCTTTCGTGACGTCAATACGGATAATCTATTGTTTCTTTTTCCCTGCGATTTGTCATCCTCCCTGAGACAAAGTTTTACCAGAAGAAGCGTGGCTGTTATGCTGCCCGCTACTTTTTTTGATATCCGATGAAGGAAAAATAATGGCCACCCCGAATTTTGACACTATCGAAGCGCAAGCGAGCTACGGCATTGGTTTGCAGGTAGGGCAGCAGCTCAGCGAATCCGGTCTTGAAGGACTGTTGCCTGAAGCGCTGGTTGCAGGCATTGCTGATGCGCTGGAAGGTAAACAGCCGGCGGTTCCTGTTGATGTGGTGCATCGTGCGCTGCGTGAAATTCATGAACGTGCGGACGCGGTGCGTCGTGAGCGTTTTAAAGCGATGGCGGCCGAGGGCGTGAAATATCTGGAAGAAAACCGCGAAAAAGACGGTGTGAACAGTACTGAATCCGGTTTGCAGTTCCGCGTTCTGACGCAAGGCGAAGGTGCGATTCCAGCGCGTACCGACCGCGTACGAGTGCATTATACTGGTAAGCTTATTGATGGCACCGTATTTGACAGCTCCGTCGCACGCGGCGAACCGGCTGAATTTCCGGTAAATGGCGTGATCGCCGGCTGGATTGAAGCGCTGACTCTGATGCCAGTAGGTTCCAAATGGGAGCTGACTATACCACAGGAGCTAGCCTATGGTGAGCGTGGGGCCGGGGCATCTATTCCGCCATTCAGTACCCTGGTGTTTGAGGTAGAGTTGCTGGAAATCCTGTAAGCGCCGTGGATTTGCCGGATAAGGCGAAGCCGCCATCCGGCAATCCTTGAATTCAGTAGATGTCGATATTTTATTTTGCAAATGGAATCGCTACGTGTATTTTTGTGAGATAATTCGCATTATCAAAGTGATATAACACTCACTTTAAACATAAAATTAACATTATATTTAAATCTTAGTATTCATCCCGCCGATTCTTACCTAATATCGATGAGTCCTGATAACAGGATCGTCGTATCATAGACCAAAGGCCGTAGAGCCCGCACAACACAGACAGGTACAGGAAGAAAAAACATGGTAGATCAGGTAAAAGTCGCAGCCGACGAACAGGCTCCGGCTGAACAGTCGCTACGGCGCAATCTTACAAACCGTCATATACAGCTTATCGCCATCGGCGGCGCTATTGGTACCGGTCTGTTTATGGGATCGGGTAAAACGATCAGTCTCGCCGGACCGTCGATCATTTTTGTGTATATGATCATCGGTTTTATGCTTTTCTTCGTGATGCGCGCCATGGGGGAGTTGCTGCTCTCGAATCTGGAATACAAATCGTTTAGTGATTTTGCTTCCGACCTGCTTGGTCCCTGGGCGGGATATTTCACCGGCTGGACGTACTGGTTTTGCTGGGTAGTGACCGGTATGGCTGACGTGGTGGCGATTACCGCCTACGCGCAGTTCTGGTTCCCTGGCCTTTCCGATTGGGTGGCCTCGCTGGTGATAGTGATCCTGCTGCTAAGCCTCAACCTCGCCACCGTTAAAATGTTTGGTGAAATGGAATTTTGGTTTGCTATGGTCAAAATCGTCGCCATCGTGGCGTTGATTGTGGTCGGGCTGGTCATGATTGCGATGCACTTTAAATCGCCAATCGGCGTTGAAGCGTCTTTCGCGCATCTGTGGAATGACGGCGGCTGGTTCCCGAAAGGTATTAGCGGGTTCTTTGCCGGTTTCCAGATTGCGGTGTTCGCCTTCGTAGGGATTGAACTGGTCGGCACCACCGCCGCAGAAACCAAAGATCCGGAAAAATCGCTGCCGCGCGCGATTAACTCGATACCGATCCGTATCATTATGTTCTACGTCTTTGCGCTGATTGTTATTATGTCGGTGACGCCGTGGAGTTCCGTAGTGCCGGATAAGAGCCCGTTTGTTGAGCTGTTTGTGCTGGTGGGCCTGCCTGCTGCCGCGAGCGTGATCAACTTTGTCGTGTTGACCTCGGCGGCGTCTTCCGCCAACAGCGGCGTCTTCTCGACCAGTCGTATGCTGTTTGGTCTGGCGCAAGAAGGCGTGGCGCCAAAAGCATTCGCTAAACTGTCAAAACGCGCAGTACCGGCGAAAGGACTAACCTTCTCGTGTATCTGCCTGCTGGGCGGCGTGGTTATGCTGATGGTCAACCCGAGCGTGATTGGCGCATTCACCATGATCACTACGGTTTCGGCCATTCTGTTTATGTTTGTCTGGACCATCATTCTGTGTTCATACCTGGTGTACCGCAAACAGCGTCCTCACCTGCATGAAAAATCCATCTATAAGATGCCGCTCGGTAAGCTGATGTGCTGGGTCTGCATGGCGTTCTTTGCGTTCGTGCTGGTATTGCTGACGCTGGAAGACGATACGCGTCAGGCGCTGATCGTGACGCCGCTGTGGTTTATTGCGTTGGGTCTGGGCTGGCTGTTGATAGGTAAGAAACGGATGGCGGGAATGCGTTAATTGTTTTGCCCGGTGGCGCTGGCGCTTACCGGGCTTACGGTGTAGCGTTGATTTGTAGGCCGGATAAGGCGTAGTTCACTGCCGCCATCTGGTAAAATGCCCGGTGGCGCTGGCGATTATTCCCCGGCCAGCGCGCGTGGGAACAGCACGTTATTCTCCAGACTGATGTGCTCCATCAGATCATCAATCATCTCATTAATGCCGTTATACATCGCTTTCCAGGTGGTGCAGGCTTCTTGCGGCGGTGTTACATTTTGGGTGACGTGTTTGATGACGTCCACCAGCTCTCCCGCTTCGTCATGCTCGCTTTCCATTACGCTTATCGGGCCCGTTGCCTGGCGACCCATACCCTGTTTGATCATTGGGAACAGGATCTGTTCTTCTTTCATCATATGGCTGGAAAGCTCTTCATGCAGCGCGGTGAGATATTTTGTCAGGCCGCGCGGGACGTTTGGCTTATCCGCGTGAACGCGTTCCACTTTGGTTGCCTGCAGGATAAGCTCCGGCAGTTGTTCGCGATGTCGGTCATGATAACGCACAACGATATGGTCAATAATGTCCGTCAGCGGAACGGCGCGCCAGTCTTTTTCGATGGGCTGTTCAGCCAACTGCGCGAGTTGCGCTTCAATGATGTCAATATCGACGTCGTGACGCGCGGCGGCGCGCGCCAGCGTCTGTTTTCCGCCGCAGCAGTAATCCATATCGTACTGGCGAAACAGCGCCGATGCGCGGGGAATAGAGAGCGCCAGTTCGCCTAAGGGTTGATCGCGATAAGCCATAGCCATTACCTCATTTGCAATAGTATAAGTTGTATTTTAAATACATCTTTAGGGCGAGGCTATAACTCTTTCGGGGTGCGTATAATTTAATCCAGCATGAGACTAGCGTTCCGTGACCGGAACGACGGTCGCTTTTTCCGGTTTCGCTCTCACGGCGATGACCACGCCCGCCACCAGGAGCGCAATGCCGCTTAACGTCAGGAATGGCGGAATTTCCTGGCGTAGAATGAAGGTATAGAGCAGTCCCGCCAGCGTCTCAAAAACAATCAGCGGCCCTAAAATAACGGTTGGCAATTTTTGGCTGGCGATATTCCAGCACAGCGCTCCCACCCAGGAACATAGCACCGCGATGGCGATCATCAGGCCGATAAACAGCGCGGGATGTGGGCCAAAGGGCAGGGCAAACGTCGGTTTCTGGATACTCAGCCACAGACAAACCGCCGCATAGCCGATTAACGAGACTGGCAGCGTGACCAGCGCCTGCGCCGTTGCCCACATCATGGGATGTTTGTCGGGATTTTCCCGCAGCCAGCGGGCGTTGCGCAGCGCATACCATGCCCAGCACGCTACAGAAATCAGCGCCAGCACAATACCTGAACCATAGCGCCAGCCGCTAACATCGGATAATCCTTGACTAAGTTCAGCAATATTGACGCACAGCAGGCCAAAACCGATAAGCGCCAGCGCGGGCGCTAAGCGCAGCCAGGATAATCTGCCGTCCCGTTGGCTATAGAGAACGTTAGCGAAAACCGGAATGACGACCGGTAGCGTCCCGATGATCATCGTCGAAACTGGCGCGCCGGTTCGCTGAATGGCGCTGGCGAGGCAGGTGTAATAGATCAGGTTGCCCATCAGAGTCAGTGACAGGGCGGTGGACCAGTCTTTGCGCGTCAACTGGCGTAACCGCGTGCGGCCTAACCAGGCAACCGGCAGGGCAATCAGCCCCAGCGCCAGATAGCGTCCCATTGACTGTAAGAGGGCCGGGTAATCCGGCACGATTAACGGGCCGACGAAAATCAATCCCCACATTAGCCCTGCCAGCAGGGCGTATAGCACGCCGCTAATCATCAGATTCTCCTCATAAACCGTTCCGTCATTATCAGAGAAGGTCTATGAGGATGCTACATAAATTAACTAAATTTTAACACTTACAATACGGAGCGAAGGCTTTCTGTGAGCATCGTCGTCGGGCGACCAATGAGTTTACGCAACGTATGGCTGTTATCAAACAGGCCGCCTTTCGCTGCGCCAACGTCAGAATTAGCCAACATATCCGCCAGTCCGTCAGGCAGGCCTGCGCCTTTCAGCGCGGCGGCAAAATCGACTTCGCTCAGGTTCTGGTAGACGATTTTTTTTCCGCTCTGATGAGTAAGTTCATCCACCAACTGGCTTAATGTCCAGGCGTCATCACCTGCCAGCTCGTAAACATTCCCGGCGTGACCCTCTTCACTGATGACGCGCGCGGCGGCGGCGGCATAGTCAGCGCGCATTGCGGAGGCGATTTTCCCTTCTCCCGCCGCGCCAATAAAGACGCCATGCTTCAGCGCGGCAGGGACGCTCGCCAGATAGTTTTCCGTATACCAGCCGTTACGTAATAGCGTGTGAGGAATACCTGACTCAGCCAGCATCTTTTCAGTTTCAATATGTTCATCAGCGAGCGCCAGTGGCGATTTATCCGCATGTAGCAGGCTAGTATAGGCGATGAATTTCACCTTCGCGGTAATGGCGGCCTGAATGACGTTGCGATGCTGCGCGGTGCGTTGTCCTACTTCGCTGGATGAAATGAGCAGCAGTTTATCAACGCCCTGTAACGCGGTGGTCAGTGCAGCTTCGTTAGCGTAATCCGCCAGGCGAACGGCGATCCCGCGCTGACTGAGCGGGGCGGCTTTTTTCGGGTTACGGACAATCGCGACGAGGTGACTGGCGGGCGTCGTTTTTAGCAGGTTTTCAATAACGTGTTGGCCCAGTTGGCCCGTTGCGCCGGTGATAGCAATCATGGTGAACTCCTCAGTATTGGTCTTGTGTTTTATTACGCTACCACCTAAACTTACTTTTAGTAAGTACGTACAAAAAGGTAAGTATCAATGCATGCTCATTCTCTTTCCCGGCAGTTGCGTGAAGGCAATCTCTTTGCTGAACAGTGCCCGTCCCGCGAGGTGTTAAAACATGTCACCAGTCGCTGGGGCGTGCTGATCCTGGTGGCGTTACGCGACGGTACACACCGTTTTAGCGACCTGCGCCGCAAGATGGGAGGCGTGAGTGAAAAGATGCTGGCGCAGTCGTTACAGGCGCTTGAACAGGACGGATTTCTCAACCGGGTGTCATATCCCGTTGTTCCGCCGCATGTGGAGTACAGCCTGACGCCGCTTGGCGAGCAGGTGAGCGATAAAGTCGCCGCGCTGGCGGACTGGGTAGAACTGAATTTGTCGCAGGTATTGGCGCAGCGGGAGCGTATATCAGATGGCGGCTAGCGCTTTATTCGGCCTGCCAGTCAGGCCGAATAAACGCGGCGCCATACGGTACTAACGTTACTTGCTCAAATCCACCTGATAAATGGCAAAACCGATATCATCGACAGCAACCTTATTCATCGGATACTGCCCTTTCTCTTTAATGAAGGCAGCGGCTTTATCGCCTGGCGATGTTTCAAAGCGGATATCCAGCGTCGTATCGCTGTGGATTGGTGCCAGACGCCAGTTATTATCCGCCGCCGGATGGATTTCGCCTGCGCGTTTTGACTCTGCGCCAATCCATGCCGCCAGCACGGCGCGATTTTCATCCGGAGACGCAAAGGCGATATGGCTGTCGCCAGTGCCGGCAAACTTGCCGCCGTAAGCGCGATAGTTATTCGTGGCGACCAGGAACGTAGCGCTCGGGTCGACAGGCTTACCGTTAAAGGTCAGGTTTTTAATACGCTCCGCCTGCGGATTCACCATCTGGCATTCGCCATCATAGCGGGCGGGCTGTGACACATCGATTTGATAATTCACGCCGTCAATGACATCGAAATTATAGGTGCGAAAGCCATCCCAATTGATCAATGATTGCGGTTTGTTGCTGTGAATATCAATCTGATTAAACTGTCCGGCAGAACATTCCAGCCACTCTTTTACCTCCTTGCCGCTGGCTTTCACCACCACCAGCGTATTCGGATAGAGATAAAGATCGGCGGCGTTACGGAAGGTCAACTGGCCTTTTTCCACTTCGACAAAGCTGGCGGGATCGTTCTTACGCCCCCCGACTTTAAACGGCGCGGCGGCGGAAAGCACCGGCAGTTTCGCCAGATCCGGATCGCCCTGAATAAAGTGTTCCACATACGCTTTTTGCGCGTTATTCACCACCTGTACGGTAGGATCGTCCTGCACCAGAGCAAGATAGCTGTACATGTTATCGGCGGATTTACCAATGGGCTTGCTAACAAACTCGCGGGTGGCATCGTGGTCGGCTTTCAGAATACCGACCAGCTTACTGTCTTCCGCCGCCAGCGACTTTTTAGCGGCGGCGTCGTAAATGGGCCGCGCTTCCGCTTTCGCCTGCGTAACCTGCCATTTGCCGCTGTCGTTATTGAGCACCAAATCGACCACTCCCAGATGGTCGCCCCACATGCCAGGCATCACCGCAGGAATGCCGTTAAGCGTACCTTTGGCGATATCCGCGCCTTTGATGTCGGCAAAATCTTTACCGGGGAAGACGGCGTGGGCGTGGCCAAACATAATAGCGTCGACGCCGGGAACTTCACTGAGGTAATAAACCGAGTTTTCCGCCATGCTGTGGTACGGATCGGCAGAAAGGCCAGAGTGAGCAATTACTACCACTATATCAGCACCTTTCTCGCGCATTTCGGGCACATATTTCCTGGCGGTTTCCGTGATGTCATTTACGGTGACTTTTCCGCTCAGATTCGCTTTATCCCAGATCATGATTTGCGGCGGCACAAAGCCGATATAGCCGATTTTCACGGTTTGCGGGTTGCCGTCTTTATCAATAACGTTCGTCTCTTTAATCAGATAAGGCGTAAAGAGCGGCTTTTGGGTTTTAACGTCGATAATATTGGCGTTAACGTAAGGGAATTTCGCGCCGGCCAGCGCGTTATGCAGATAGTCCAGACCATAATTAAACTCATGGTTGCCGAGGTTTCCAACCGCGTAATCCAGAGTATTGAGCGCTTTATAGACCGGGTGAATATCGCCTTCTTTGAGTCCTTTTGCCGCCATATAATCGCCCAGAGGGCTCCCCTGAATCAGGTCGCCGTTATCCACCAGCACACTATTTTTGACTTCATTTCGGGCGGCATTAATCAAACTTGCGGTACGTACCAATCCGAATTTTTCGGTTGCGGTATCCTTGTAATAATCGAAATCCATCATGTTGCTATGTAAATCAGTAGTTTCCATGATCCGGAGATCGACGGTGGCCGCATTCACGCTGGCAGCGATCAGCGTAGCCAGAAGCGTTGCACTAAACTTAATCATCAGAGGCACCTTTTAAGAACGCAATACAAAAGCCGGATAGTGAAAAATAGCGATGACAAACAGTGAAACCCGATAATCGCTCTGACCGTCGCCAGGAGAAGGCGAAACCGTCCCATCTGGCCGATTTTTTGCGATTGTTCACAGAATGGTGAATCATGCCATGAAAGGTATTATCAAAACCGCAGACGGTATCACAGTTGGCGGAACCCTTAACGATCGGGTATAAGTAAAACAACGAGTTAACGCCCCTGCCATAAAGAGGTGGAGAATGTTAGAACAAGTATGCCAGCTTGCACGGAACGCGGGCGATGCCATTATGCAGGTTTATGATGGAGCCAAACCGATGGAGTACGCCCGTAAGCAGGACGATTCTCCAGTCACTGCGGCGGATATCGCCGCACATACCGTGATTCTCGAAGGGTTACGTACGCTCACGCCGGATATTCCTGTGCTTTCAGAAGAAGATCCGCCCGCCTGGGAAGTGCGCCAGCACTGGCAGCGTTACTGGCTGGTCGATCCGCTCGACGGCACCAAAGAATTCATCAAGCGTAATGGAGAATTTACGGTCAATATTGCGCTGATTGAGCAGGGCAAGCCGGTGTTGGGCGTTGTCTATGCGCCGGTGCTGAAAGTGATGTACTACGCGGCGGAGGGTAAGGCCTGGAAAGAGGAGTGCGGGGTGCGTAAGCAGATTCAGGTCCGGGATGCCCGCCCGCCGCTGGTAGTGATTAGCCGTTCGCATACGGATGATGAACTCACCGAATATCTCCAACAGCTTGGCGAACATCAGACAACCTCTATTGGTTCCTCGCTGAAATTCTGTCTGGTGGCGGAAGGCCAGGCGCAGCTTTACCCCAGATTTGGGCCGACCAGCGTCTGGGACACTGCCGCAGGCCATGCTATTGCCGTTGCAGCCGGGGCGCACGTTCACGACTGGCAGGGAAAAACGCTGGACTATACCCCTCGTGAATCGTTCCTTAACCCCGGCTTCCGGGTGACTATTTATTGAGGAGCTTATGCAGCAGGTCGACCACCTGTTGTACCTCTTGTTGGGTTAACGCGCCATCTTTCACCCATTGAACCCGCCCGTCTTTGTCAAGCACGATGACGGCGGACCCCTCTTCTTTTAATTGCCAGGCGTTGCGCGCCACGCCATTGCTGTCGACAATAAATTGCGACCACGGATAGAGCTTTTTATTACTTTCTATACTGCTACGCACGAACATACCGGAGCCTGGGATCGCATCATCGGTATTCACAATTGTGGTCGTCTGGTATCTGTCGTGCGGAAGCCTGGCGGCTTTAATCGCTTCAATCAGCGTGGCGTTTTTCTCCTTCGCTGACGTTCGTCCGGCAATATGTAGCAGGACGCGCACTTTTCCCGCCAGTTGCGCGCTATTCCAGTTTTTATAGCTAAACTCATCTTTATTCAACATCAGTTCGCCACGATCGGCAATGCCTACCGGCGGCACCCGTTGGTTAGCTTCAAGGTTATGCGCGGAAGCCATTATAGGGAGTAGCAGGCACGACATTGCCAGAATTTTACGTAGGGTCATGGTCATTCCTTCTTTATTTTTTGCAGGTGATCCGACCACTTTGGGCCGACAGTTAATCATATGTGCGATTGATGCTTTTTCCCGCAAAGGGGATGCCAGTTTGCGGGTGGGCGCACACTTCCTGTGAAAAATGAAGGCATATACTGACAAAAATGAGCTGATGTTTAGATAATTCTGAATAACTGTAATCAAAAGGTAAATATACTTATGCACACTGGAAACGACGTAGATATGGTCTATAGTCATATGGCATTAAAATTTGCGCCTTAAAACTGTTGGGCCGATTGTGGCACCGCAAGGGCGTAATACTCAGCAGGAGACAACAATGAAAATTTTCCAACGCTACAACCCGCTACAGGTGGCGAAGTACGTGAAGATCCTGTTCCGTGGACGGTTATATATCAAGGATGTTGGCGCTTTTGAGTTCGATAAGGGTAAGATTCTTATCCCAAAAGTGAGAGACAAGCAGCATTTTTCTGTGATGTCTGAAGTTAACCGTCAGGTTATGCGTCTGCAAACTGAGATGGCGTAACCAAAAGTGCTATGCAGTAGGTTAAAAAAGTAAAAAAAAACGGCTCCTGGATCAGGAGCCGTTAATGTTTCTGGTAAACGGATTTCAGGCCGCGCCGTCTTCTTTGCCTTTCGCATCTGGCAATTTCGGTGCCGGAACGTTGGTTTTACTGTCGAGACGCGTGACCAGCAACTGATCGATGCGGTAGTTGTCGATATCCACCACTTCAAATTTGTAGCCAGCCAGCTTCACCGAATCGGTACGTTTCGGGATCTTACGCAGCATAAACATCATAAAGCCGCCGATGGTTTCATAGTTGCCGGATTGCGGAAACTCATCGATATCCAGCACGCGCATGACGTCGTCAATCGGCGTGCCGCCGTCAACCAGCCAGGAATTCTCATCGCGCGCCACAATTTGTTCTTCCAGTCCCTGGCCGACCAGATCGCCCATCAGCGTAGTCATCACATCGTTCAGCGTGATAATACCGACGACCAGCGCGTATTCATTCATAATGACCGCGAAATCTTCGCCTGCCGTTTTGAAACTTTCCAGCGCCTCGGAAAGGGTCAGCGTATCCGGCACAATCAAGGTATTGCGAATTTGCACGCCGCTATTCAGCGCCATACTTTGGTTCGCCAGCACGCGATTCAGCAGATCTTTGGAGTCTACATAGCCGATGATGTGGTCGATATCTTCATTACATACTAAAAATTTTGAGTGCGGATGTTCGGCGACCTTTTTCTTCAGGCTTTGTTCGTCTTCGTGCAGATCAAACCAGATGATACTTTCGCGCGACGTCATAGAAGACGGTACGGTGCGGGATTCAAGTTCAAACACGTTTTCAATCAGTTCGTGCTCTTGCTTGCGCAAAACGCCCGCCAGCGCGCCGGCTTCCACCACCGCGTAAATATCATCAGAAGTGATGTCGTCTTTCCGCACCATTGGAATTTTGAACAGGCGGAAGATGTTGTTTGCCATGCCGTTAAACAGCCACACCAGCGGGCGAAAAACGAACAGGCAGAAGCGCATCGGGTTGATGATACGCAAAGCCACAGCTTCTGGCGCAATCATACCGATGCGTTTCGGGGTTAAATCCGCGAACAGGATAAACAGCCCCGTCACCAGCGAGAAAGAGAGAATAAAGCTCAGCTGCTCGGAGAGTTCTGGCGACATATAGTGCGAGAAAAGGGCGGAAAAGGCGGGCGAAAATGCCGCATCGCCGACGATACCGCCAAGAATAGCGACGGCGTTCAGGCCAATTTGCACAACGGTGAAAAACATGCCGGGATTTTCCTGCATTTTCAATACGCGTTGTGCGTTGATACTGCCTTCATCAGCCAATAACTTGAGTTTAATCTTACGTGATGCGGCAAGCGAGATCTCGGAGATGGAGAAGAACGCACTTACAGCGATCAGGCAGAATATAATGAATATACTGTTTAACATATCTTATCCGGCGAAACGCCAGATCCTCGGAAGGGAAGTTTATAAATCCGTGTGGTAACGTTTAATGAAAACCGGCTCGTAGCAGTGAGCCGGTAAGTTCAGGGCTAGTATAGCGTAAGCTACTGTAAAGTCGCCAGAGGGTTCATTTTCAACGCCGACAAGCGCCCCCTACGCCAGCGCCGTCACGCGTCAGGCGGCAGGCAAACGCCGAGCCCGCCAATCCCGCAGTAACCGTACGGATTTTTGTGCAGATACTGTTGGTGTTCATCTTCGGCGTAGTAAAACGGCGTCGCATGGGCGATTTCCGTGGTAATTGGGCGATCGTCTCCGGCGGTGGTCATTGCCGACTGGAAGCGCTCGCGACTGGCGTGAGCGGCGGTACTCTGTTCCGGTGTTAAGGGATAAATCGCAGAACGGTATTGCGTACCGTGATCGTTGCCTTGTTGCATCCCCTGCGCCGGATCGTGATTTTCCCAGAAGACCTGTAAAAGTTGCTCATAACTGATAACGGCAGGATCGTACACTACCCGTACCGCTTCGGCATGACCGGTCTGTCCGGAGCAGACTTCCCGGTAGGTTGGATTAGGCGTGTAACCGCCCGCATACCCTGCCGCGGTGCTATATACGCCGGGCAATTGCCAGAATAAACGTTCTACGCCCCAGAAACAGCCCATAGCGAAGTAGGCGATCTCCATCCCGGCAGGAACATTGGTCATAGAGTGTTCATTTACCGCATGCAGAGTGGCGATCGGCATCGGGGTATTGCGTCCTGGTAACGCATCTGCTTGAGTAACAAGATGTTTTTTATCAAATAAACTCATGAGCCATTCTCCCGAAAGCGTTAATTGGCGTTAAGGTTGTAACGAGACGCATCTTTGCACACAATAACAACATTAATGTATCTGGATTTAACCATAAGAAATATTTGGGCTGTCGTCTGCTTTTCAATCGCGATTGTTGATTTTATGTTAAGCCGCGGAGCGGTAGTGTGATTTTTTCCAGGGGTGGGAATAGGGGATATTCAGGAGAAAATGTGCCACATATCCGTCAGTTATGTTGGGTTAGCTTACTGTGCCTGAGCAGTTCTGCGGTAGCCGCAAATGTTCGTCTGAAAGTCGAAGGGCTATCCGGAGAACTGGAAAAAAACGTTCGCGCACAGCTCTCTACGATTCAAAGCGACGAGGTGACGCCGGATCGGCGCTTTCGCGCTCGAGTTGATGATGCGATTCGCGAAGGGCTTAAAGCGTTAGGCTATTACGAACCCACTATCAATTTCGACTTGCTTCCGCCGCCTGCGAAAGGACGGCAGGTATTAATCGCCAAAGTTACGCCCGGCCAGCCGGTGCTGATTGGCGGTACAGAAGTCATTTTACGCGGCGGCGCGCGTACGGACAAAGATTATCTGGCCTTACTGAAAACGCGTCCGGCAATCGGTACGGTGCTGAACCAGGGAGACTATGACAATTTTAAAAAGTCGTTAACCAGCGTGTCGCTACGTAAAGGCTATTTCGACAGCGAATTCGTTAAAAGCCAGTTGGGAATTGCTCTGGGCCGTCATCAGGCGTTTTGGGATATTGATTATGATAGCGGTGAGCGCTATCGCTTCGGACATGTCACCTTCGAAGGTTCGCAGATTCGTGATGAATATTTACAAAATCTGTTGCCGTTTAAAGAGGGCGATGAGTACGAGTCGAAAGATTTGGCGGAACTAAACCGCCGACTTTCCGCTACCGGATGGTTTAATTCTGTCGTCGTGGCGCCGGAATTTGAGAAATCCCGTAAAACAAAAATTCTGCCGTTAAAAGGCGTGGTATCGCCGCGAACCGAAAACACGATTGAAACCGGGGTGGGGTACTCCACCGACGTCGGGCCGCGCGTGAAAGCGTCGTGGAAAAAGCCGTGGATGAACTCTTACGGTCATAGTCTGACCACCAGCACCAGTATTTCTGCGCCGGAACAGGTGCTGGATTTTAGTTATAAAATGCCGCTGCTGAAAAATCCGCTGGAGCAATACTATCTGGTACAAGGCGGTTTTAAACGTACCGATTTGAATGATACGGAGCAGGATTCGACCACGCTTGCCGTTTCGCGTTACTGGGACCTTTCCAGCGGCTGGCAGCGGGCGATTAACCTGCGCTGGAGTTTCGACCACTTTACCCAGGGGAACGTCACCAATACCACCATGCTGTTCTACCCGGGTGTGATGATCAGCCGAACCCGCTCGCGAGGGGGGCTGATGCCAACCTGGGGCGATTCGCAGCGCTACTCGGTAGACTATTCGAATACGGCCTGGGGTTCCGACGTGGATTTCTCCGTGCTACAGGCGCAAAACGTCTGGATTCGGACTTTGTACGATCGCCACCGTTTTGTGATGCGCGCCAATTTGGGCTGGATAGAAACCGGTGACTTCGACAAAGTTCCGCCGGATTTGCGTTTCTTCGCCGGGGGCGATCGCAGTATTCGCGGCTATAAATACAAATCTATTTCGCCTAAAGACAGCGACGGCAATCTTAAAGGTGCCTCAAAACTGGCAACCGGATCGCTGGAGTACCAGTATAACGTCACCGGCAAATGGTGGGGGGCGGTATTTGTCGATAGCGGCGAGGCGGTGAGTGATATTCGCCGTAGCGATTTCAAAACCGGGACCGGGGTCGGCGTGCGCTGGGCGTCGCCGGTTGGGCCTGTCAAACTCGATTTTGCCATACCGCTCGGCGACAAAGACGAACACGGTTTACAGTTTTATATCGGTCTGGGGCCTGAATTATGAGTTTATGGAAGAAAATAAGCCTCGGGGTGTTGATTTTCATTGTGCTGTTACTGGCGAGCGTCGCGTTTCTGGTCGGGACGACGACGGGGCTGCATCTGGTGTTCAGTGCGGCGAACCGCTGGGTGCCGGGGCTGGAAATTGGGCAGGCCACCGGTGGCTGGCGGGATTTATCATTGAAAAATATCCGCTATGAGCAGCCGGGCGTCGCGGTACATGCGGGCGAAATTCATCTGGCCGTCGGGCTTGGTTGCCTGTGGCACAGTAGCCTGTGCGTCAATGATCTGGCGCTAAAAGACATTAATGTCGCTATCGACAGCAAAAAAATGCCGCCTTCCGCACCGGCGCAAGAAGAGGAAGAAAGCGGACCGCTGAACCTCTCCACGCCCTGGCCCATCACACTGTCGCGCGTGGCGCTGAATAACATCAATATCAAGATTGATGGCACTACCGTTTCGGTGCTGGATTTTACCTCCGGGCTGACATGGCAGGAGAAAAACCTGACCCTGAAACCGACGCGGCTTCAGGGGTTGCTGATTGCGCTGCCGAAGGTCGCCGACGTGGCGCAGGAAGAGGTGGTTGAACCTAAAATCGAGAAACCTCAACCAGATGAAAAGCCGCTTGGCGAAACGCTAAAAGATCTGTTTGCAAAACCGGTAATGCCGGAGATGACCGATGTTCACCTGCCGCTCAATCTGAATATCGAGTCATTTCGCGGCGAGCAGCTACGCGTTACCGGCGATACCGATCTCACGGTGCGCACGATGCTGCTTAAAGTCAGCAGTATCGACGGTAATATGAAGCTGGATACTCTGGATATCGACGCCAACCAGGGCACGGTGAAAGCCTCCGGTACGGCGCAGCTCGCCAATAACTGGCCGGTCGATATTACGCTCAACAGTACGCTGAATATCGATCCGCTAAAGGGTGAAAAGATAAAACTTAAGGTCGGCGGCGCGCTACGCGAACAACTGGAGGTTAGGGTGAACCTTTCCGGGCCGATGGATGTCGCGCTTCGCGCCCAGACGCGGCTGGCGGAGGCCGGTTTACCGCTCAATCTTGAAGTCGTCAGCCAACGTATTGCCTGGCCGTTCACGGGCGATACCCAATTTCAGGCTGACGATCTGAAGCTCAAACTGAGCGGTAAGATGACCGACTATACGTTGTCGATGCGAACCGCCATGAAAGGACAAGATATTCCGCCTGCGACCATCACGCTGGATGCCAAAGGGAATGAGCGGCAGATTAATCTTGATAAACTTACCGTCGCCGCTCTGGAAGGCAAAACTGAACTGAAAGCGCTGGTAGACTGGCAGCAGGCGATTAGCTGGCGTGGTGAACTGACGCTGAATGGCATCAATACCGCCAAAGAGATCCCGGACTGGCCCGCGAAGCTTAACGGCGTAATGAAAACCAAAGGCAGTCTCTACGGCGGTACCTGGCAGATGGATGTTCCGGAGCTCAAGCTGACCGGCAATGTGAAGCAGAACAACGTTAACGTCAACGGGACGCTAAAGGGCAACAGCTACATGCAGTGGACGATCCCGGGGCTGCACCTTGCGCTGGGCCCAAACAGCGCCGATGTAAAAGGCGAGCTTGGCGTTAAGGAGCTGAATCTTGATGCCACCATCGATGCGCCAGGGCTGGATAATGCGCTGCCAGGGCTGGGCGGCACCGCAAAAGGTATCGTTAAAGTCCGCGGTACGGTAGAAGCGCCGCAGTTGCTGGCGGATATCACCGCCCGCGGTCTGCGTTGGCAGGCGTTGTCTATCGCCCAGGCGCGCATCGAGGGCGATATTAAATCCACCGATCAGATAGCGGGCCATCTCAACGTTCGCGTAGAGCGGATTTCGCAGCCCGATGTTAACATCAATCTGGTGACGCTTGACGCCAAAGGCAGCGAGAAGCAGCATCAGCTACAGCTCCGCGTTCAGGGAGAGCCGGTATCCGGCCAACTCTCTCTGAGTGGCAGTTTCGATCGCGATGCGGCGCGCTGGAAAGGGACGTTAAGCGACACCCGCTTCCAGACGCCAGTGGGGCCATGGTCGTTGACCCGCGCGATTGCGCTGGACTACCGCAATAAAGAACAGAAAATCAGTATCGGGCCACATTGTTGGCTGAACCCGAACGCCGAGCTGTGCATACCGCAAACCATTGATGCGGGCGCCGCAGGACGAGCGGTGGTCAATCTCAACCGCTTTGATCTGGCGATGCTGAAGCCATTTATGCCTGATACCACTCAGGCCAGCGGGATCTTTAGCGGGAAAGCGGACGTGTCGTGGGACACCACCAAAGAGGGATTGCCGCAGGGGAAGGTCACGCTTTCCGGTCGTAACGTGAAGGTTACGCAGACCGTCAATGACGCGCCGTTACCGGTCGCGTTTGAGACGCTGAACCTCAACGCCGATCTGCACAATAATCGCGCCGAGCTGGGATGGCTGATTCGCCTGACGAACAATGGTCAATTCGATGGCCAGGTGCAGGTAACCGATCCTCAGGGGCGGCGCAATCTCGGCGGTAACGTCAACATGCGCAATATCAATCTGGCGATGGTCAACCCTATCTTTTCGCGTGGCGAAAAAGCGGCGGGAATGTTAAACGCCAGACTACGCCTGGGCGGTGATGTGCAAAGCCCGCAGTTGTTTGGTCAGTTGCAGCTTAGCGCGCTGGATATTGACGGTAATTTTATGCCGTTTGAGATGCAGCCGAGCCAGTTCACCATGAACTTTAGCGGTACGCGTTCGACGCTCGCCGGTATCGTGCGAACGCAACAAGGGCAAATTAACCTGAACGGCAACGCCGACTGGAGTCAGATTGACAACTGGCGCGCGCGGGTGACGGCGAAAGGCAGTCGGGTGCGGATTACCGTTCCGCCGATGGTGCGCCTGGATGTCTCGCCGGATGTGGTCTTTGACGCGACGCCCTCACTGTTCACGTTGGATGGTCGTGTGGACGTTCCGTGGGCGCGAATTGTGGTGCATGACCTACCGGAGAGCGCGGTCGGCGTCTCCAGCGATGTGGTTATGCTCAACAATAACCTGCAACCAGAAACGCCGCAGACAGCGTCTATTCCCATCAACAGTAATCTGACGGTACACGTCGGCAACAACGTGCGCATCGACGCCTTCGGGCTTAAAGCGCGTTTGACCGGCGATTTGAAAGTTGCGCAGGATAAGCAGGGGCTGGGGCTGAATGGTCAAATCAATATTCCTGACGGCCGATTCCGCGCCTACGGCCAGGACCTGCTTGTCCGTAAAGGCGAGCTGCTGTTCTCCGGCCCGCCGGATCAGCCGCTGCTTAATATCGAAGCGATCCGTAACCCTGACGCCACCGAAGACGATGTCATTGCGGGCGTGCGCGTCACAGGCACTGCTGATGAACCCAAGGCGGAAATCTTCTCCGATCCAGCGATGCCGCAGGCTGAAGCGCTTTCTTATCTGCTGCGTGGGCAGGGGTTGGACAGCAATCAGAGCGATAGCGCGGCAATGACCTCCATGCTTATTGGCCTGGGGGTTGCGCAAAGTGGTCAGGTTGTGGGTAAAATCGGAGAGACATTTGGCGTAAGTAATTTGGCGCTGGACACGCAAGGGGTGGGCGATTCGTCTCAGGTCGTGGTCAGCGGCTATGTACTGCCGGGTCTACAGGTGAAGTATGGTGTAGGGATATTTGACTCTCTGGCGACGCTCACGTTACGTTATCGCCTGATGCCTAAGCTATATCTGGAAGCAGTGTCTGGCGTAGATCAGGCACTTGATTTGCTCTATCAGTTTGAGTTTTAGCAATGCGAATATTTGTCTATGGCAGTTTACGACAGAAACAAGGCAACAGTCACTGGATGACCAATGCCCAATTGCTTGGCGATTACCGTATCGATAACTACCAGTTGTATAGTCTGGGCCACTATCCAGGCGCTGTTCCGGGAAACGGATCGGTACACGGCGAAGTTTATCGAATTGATAACGCCACGCTGGCCGAACTTGATGCTTTGCGCACCAGGGGCGGTGAATACGCACGCCAGTTAATCCTGACACCGTACGGCAGCGCATGGATGTATGTATACCAACGTCCTGTGGATGGATTAACTCTGATTGAAAGCGGTGACTGGTTAGACAGAAACCAGCCCTGAACTGAACACGCCACCCTCGGGTGGCGTTGTTTTTTTACATCCAGGCTGATGGCGCTAACGCTTATCAGGCCTACGCTATCCGGCAGGTATAAAAAAACCCTGACGCGCCGATAACTGGCGCTCAGGGTTCTTCCGCAACCAAAGACTTATTTCTTCGCTGCGCGCTCGAAGGAGGCAACGATTTCCGCTTTAGCCGCTTCGGCGTTGTCCCATCCGTCCACTTTCACCCATTTGCCTTTTTCGAGATCTTTATAGTGCTCGAAGAAGTGAGTGATCTGCGCTTTCAGCAGTTCCGGCAGGTCGTTCACATCTTTAATGTGATCGTACTCTTTGCTCAGTTTGGTGTGTGGTACGGCAACCAGTTTCGCATCTTCACCGGATTCGTCGGTCATTTTCAGTACGCCAACCGGACGGCAACGGATGACGGCGCCTGGCTGCAGCGGGTACGGCGTCGGGACCAGAACGTCTACCGGGTCGCCGTCCAGAGACAGGGTATGGTTGATGTAGCCGTAGTTGCACGGATAGAACATCGCGGTGGACATGAAGCGGTCAACGAACAGCGCGCCGCTCTCTTTGTCAACTTCGTATTTGATCGGATCTGCGTTAGCCGGGATCTCAATAACGACGTAGATATCTTCCGGCAGTTCTTTACCCGCCGGGACGTTGAGTAAGCTCATGTCTGTTTCCTTTGAATTTATGACAAACAAGTGGCGAGTATTATAGCCAACTCACGCCGAAAGTCTTCGCTTGTTTTTGTTTTCACTTCTCTTCACGCGTGCGTTGCTTGTCATTTTTATGACAAGAAAGTCCATAAGTTTAGCCGCTTTTTTAATAGGAAAATGGGAATAAATATAAACATTTAATTAACATTGCATTTGCTTTTTTGAGGTGTGATGTAGCGCAATTTGTTACATGGGTGATTGTCTATGGTTTTTCCCGCGATGGTTTTTTCGCCAATACAATTCCCCTACGAGGATGCCCTTATGTGGAAGCGCTTACTTTTAGTGACAACAGTTTCGGCAGCCATGCCGTCTATGGCGTTCGCCGCTCCCTTAACCATAGGATTTTCGCAAGTTGGATCGGAATCCGGCTGGCGCACTGCGGAAACGAATGTGGCGAAAAGCGAGGCTGAAAAACGCGGCATTACGCTGAAGATCGCCGACGGTCAGCAAAAGCAGGAAAATCAGATCAAAGCAGTACGTTTTTTTGTGGCCCAGGGCGTAGATGCGATCTTCATTGCACCGATAGTGGCGACTGTCTGGGAGCCGGTACTCAAAGAGGCTAAGGATGCGGAGATCCCGGTTTTTCTACTCGATCGTTCTCGGCGAATTTGATGGGAATCTCCATGCGAAGCGTCATGATTCGTATTTATATGTTGTCGACCGGTTTAGCGACGCTGCCGGGATCGTATTTTCCATTTATACCCAGGCGGGCGTCGGGGTGGAACTGGACGCCATTACGTCGGTGGTGATCGGCGGCACGCTGCTGAGCGGCGGGGTAGGTACGGTACTGGGGACGTTATTTGGCGTCGCTATCCAGGGGCTGATTCAGACCTATATTAACTTTGACGGTACGCTAAGTTCCTGGTGGACAAAAATCGCTATCGGCGTTCTGTTATTTATTTTTATCGCGCTACAGCGAGGATTAACGGTACTGTGGGAGCATCGCCAGAGTTCGCCGGTGAGGCGTATAACCGACAATAGCTAAACTTTTTTCGGTTGTAGTCGATAGGTTTTGTTAAGCCAAATTCAACTCTACAACTGGAATATAACAATGCCAAAAATCCTTTCTATTCGAGCCAGCTTGCTGGCGTTATTGTCTTCTCTGACGCTGCTTTTATTGCTAACGGGGAGTATGGGACTCTATGCTTCAGCGCGTGTTATCACCTCCTGGCATACTATGGCGTGATGAGCGCCGCAACGTTGGTTGCGCTGGGCCTGTTATGGGTGATGTGGCTGATGCTGCGTAATAAGTTGCTGTATCCGTTGGATAACGTAGTGGAACAGCTAGAGCGGTTGGCGACCGGCGATTTAACGCCTGTTGACTATCAACCTGCCTGCGTCGAGTTTAACCGCCTTAATACCGCGATGGCGGATATGCGCGCCGCGCTGAGCAATTCCGTGAGGCGCGTGCGTGATGCCAGTTCACAGATTGACATCGGTAGCCGGGAATTAACGGCAGGTAATGTTCATCTTGCTACGCGAACCGAGTCGACCGCGACATCGCTCGAACAGACTGCTGCCAGCATGGAAGAATTGACGGCAACGGTGAAGCAGAATGCGGAAAACGCGGAACAAGCACATCAACTGGCGAAAACCGTGTCTGATACCGCCGATCGCGGCAGCGAAATGGTGTGCTACGTTATCGAAAAAATGCGCGATATATCAGGGAGTTCTAATCGCATCGCCGATATTCTCAGTGTGATTGACGGCATTGCTTTTCAGACTAACATCCTGGCGCTGAATGCGTCAGTAGAAGCGGCGCGCGCAGGTGAACAAGGGCGCGGCTTTGCCGTGGTTGCCGGAGAGGTTCGTCATTTAGCCAGCCGTAGCGCCGAGGCGGCAAAAGAGATTCGCACGTTGATTAGTGATTCGCAAACACAGGTGGGCGAAGGAAGCGAGCTGGCGCAGCAGGCTGGCGAAACCATGGATGAAATTGCGACCGAAGTTTTACGCATGACTAAATTGATGCGCGAAATCGCTAATGCGTCCCGCGAGCAGAGCCGGGGTATTGAGCAGGTCAATATTGCCGTCAGCCAGATGGATGAAACGGCGCAGCAGAACGCAGCGTTGGTACAACAATCATCCGCCGCAACGCGCTCTCTGGAGGAACAATCGCACGTATTAGTGGAGGCTGTTGCCACGTTTAAACTGCAAACGGCGTAACCACAAATTGTAGGCCGGATAAGGCGAAGCCGCCATCCGGCAATCGGCAACGCCACGCTTTTTCTCCGGCCTACATGCGGACCTTTGCCCGAACGGATTACGCGTCCGGGAATTCCCGGATAAAGCGTTCCACATCTTCAACCATATGGCGATTACCGACGAAGAATGAGCGGCGCTGGTGCAGGCTTTCCGGGATGATATCCAGAATACGCTCTTTACCATCGCTCGCTTTGCCGCCGGCCTGTTCCGCGAGGAACGCCATCGGGTTGCACTCATACAGTAGACGCAGTTTTCCCTGCGGGTGGCTGGCGGTGCTCGGGTAGAGATAGATGCCGCCTTTTAGCAGGTTGCGGTGAAAATCGGCCACCAGAGAGCCAATGTAACGCGAGGTATAAGGGCGGCTTGTTGAACTATCCTCTTCCTGGCAGAATTTGATGTACTTCTTCACGCCATTCGGGAACTTAATGTAGTTGCCTTCGTTAATAGAGTAGGTTTTACCCTTTTCCGGAAAACGCATACGTTCCTGGCACAGACAGAACACGCCCAGCGACGGATCGTAGGTGAAAGCGTGTACGCCGCAGCCAGTGGTGTAAACCAGCATGGTGGAAGAGCCATACACGACATATCCCGCTGCGACCTGCTTGTTGCCGGGTTGCAGGAAATCTTCTTCGGTGACCGGCGTGCCAACGGGCGTCACGCGACGATAAATTGAGAAAATCGTACCGACAGAGACGTTAACGTCGATGTTAGAAGAGCCATCCAGAGGGTCCATCAGCACTACATATTTCGCGTGTTCGCAGCCTTCAAAGACGACGATTTCGTCCTCTTCTTCCGATGCGATGCCCGCTACAATATCGCGCGCTTTTAGTGCAGCTTTCAGTTTCTCGTTCGCGAACAGATCGAGTTTCTGCTGAACTTCGCCCTGTACGTTCTCAGCACCGCTGGCACCCAGGATATCGACCAGACCGGCCTTGTTGATATCGCGGTGGATGATCTTGGCGCCCAATTTTATTGCCGACAGCAAAGCAGTGAGCTCACCGGTAGCCTGAGAGAACTCGTGCTGCTTTTCGACAATAAATTCACCTAACGTTTTCATAACACTTTCCCTGCAATTGATTGGAGTAAAGCGACCGTAACAATCTTAACAAACATTTCAGATGATGCGCTCAGGTGAATCGCGCCAGCAAAGTACAGATTTACCTGAAATGCGTTTCTCACTTGCCAGACATGTGCGTAAAATGTCTCGCAGATAAAAAAAGGATAGTGACGTATGCGCATTCATATTTTGGGAATTTGTGGCACTTTCATGGGTGGACTGGCGATGCTGGCTCGCTCGCTTGGTCATGAAGTAACGGGGTCGGACGCCAATGTGTATCCGCCGATGAGTACTTTACTTGAGAAGCAAGGGATTGATCTGATTCAGGGTTATGACGCCAGCCAGCTCGATCCTCAGCCGGATCTGGTGATTATCGGCAATGCGATGACGCGCGGGAATCCGTGCGTGGAAGCGGTACTGGAAAAAAACATTCCCTTTATGTCTGGTCCACAGTGGCTGCACGATTTTGTGTTGCGCGATCGCTGGGTACTGGCGGTCGCCGGTACTCACGGTAAAACCACGACCGCAGGCATGGCGACCTGGATACTGGAATCGTGCGGGTACAAGCCGGGATTCGTTATCGGCGGCGTACCGGGCAACTTTGAGGTTTCCGCGCGGCTGGGCGAAAGTCCGTTCTTTGTTATCGAAGCGGATGAGTACGACTGCGCGTTCTTTGATAAACGTTCTAAATTTGTGCATTACTGCCCGCGTACGTTGATCCTCAATAATCTTGAGTTTGATCATGCCGACATCTTCGACGATCTGAAAGCGATCCAGAAGCAGTTCCATCATCTGGTGCGCATTGTGCCAGGGCAGGGACGGATCATTTGGCCCGAAAACGATATCAATCTAAAACAAACCATGGCGCTGGGCTGCTGGAGCGAGCAGGAGCTGGTGGGCGAGCAGGGGCACTGGCAGGCGAAGAAGCTGACTACCGATGCTTCCGAGTGGGAAGTGTGGCTGGACGGCGAAAAAGTCGGCGATGTGAAATGGGGACTGGTGGGCGAGCACAATATGCATAATGGGCTGATGGCGATTGCCGCCGCGCGCCACGTGGGCGTCGCGCCCGCTGAAGCGGCCAGCGCGCTGGGGTCATTTATTAACGCCCGCCGCCGCCTGGAACTGCGCGGGGAAGCTTACGGCGTAACGGTCTATGACGATTTCGCCCATCACCCGACGGCGATTCTGGCAACGCTGGCGGCCTTACGCGGTAAAGTCGGCGGTACGGCGCGTATCATTGCGGTGCTTGAGCCGCGTTCTAACACCATGAAGATGGGGTTATGCAAGGATGACCTGGCGCCGTCGTTAGGGCGTGCGGATGAAGTTTTCCTGCTTCAACCGCCGCATATTCCGTGGCAGGTTTCGGAAGTGGCGGACGCCTGCGTACAGCCTGCTCACTGGAATGGCGATGTCGATACTCTGGCGGATATGGTAGTGAAAACTGCACAGCCTGGCGATCATATTCTGGTGATGAGCAATGGAGGTTTCGGCGGCATCCATCAGAAATTGTTGGATGGCCTGGCGAATAAGGCATTGTTGTAACAATATTACGCACTATAAAGTGATCTTTATAGTGCGTAATATTATTTAATATACCTTTTAAGTTGATCTCTTAATATATTTTAAATATCGTCACCATTCATAATCCTAGTGAATGCACCCCTTCTAAACATCCCATTCTTATATTAATTTATTCTGAAAATGATACTTCAAGCTTCTGCATTCCTTGAACATATAAGTCCCACAATGGATGATAGTGCTATTAATTTTACTCTAACGCAAGGTCATTTTTATGGAAGAAAGCAACCCATGGCCAACATTTGTTGATGCATTTTCGACAGTATTAAGTATCTTTATTTTTCTGACGCTTCTATTCATATTGAATAGTATGGTCGTAATGTATGAGAGTTCACAAAAAGTTTATGCTCAGTTTAAAGCTGAAGTGCAGCAAAACAGCCAGTCTGAAACTGTAAGCGTTGAAAATAAAAAAGAATATAGCGTCTCAAAGGATGGTGTTTTTATTAAGGACGCAACTAATCACTCATCTTTAATTTTTAGTAAAGATAAAGTCATTATTAGTTATGATCCCAATAAGTGGCAGATATCAGAAAATGAACTAAAGCAGATAGTTGACTGGATTGGTAGTGAAGATCATGTCAGCATTGTGGCGACAAACGGCAATAACTTGCCTGTATCTGATGAAATTAAAATTGCCTATGAGAGAGCTGTCTTGCTGGCAAAATCTCTTGAAATTAATAAACATGAATTGAAGCTTTCAATTGAAGTGGCACCAGGCTCAAATAGCAGTAATGGACAAATAATAATCTACAAGGGAACGAAATGATTTCAATAAAGAATAAATTCAGCATACTTATAATTCCAATTTTATCTTTGGTCGTTGCATTAATTCCCGCTATGTTTTTATTTTCTCCTTATCTAAGAGGATATATATTCTCAACATACAGAGCGAGTGCTATATTCAATACTGCAATTCTTACTATTTATAGCATTGGTGCTTTTGTTAGTTTCTACTCGATAGTTGAAGTTGGACGTGCCAGATTTATTTTAAGTAGTGGGGATGGAGATAAAAACTGTCGATTGATCTCTAATCTTAATAAGGTTTTTTATTCCGCTGAATACCCCAATGCAGGTTCATTGATATCAAGTGCCAATGAAAGCGCCTTTAAGACAAAAACGCAAAGGTTGTCATTGATTCACACTTGTATGAATACATCAACCATGATGGGGCTGCTTGGCACGTTTTTTGGTTTGTCTGTAACGGTTGCATCTGTTGTTGTCTTATTAGACAAATCAGGCCTTGGAGGTGGGGGCGGAAACAGTAGCGAGATATTAGATGTTATCGTTAATATCATGAAATCCCTTTCTGCCCCACTTCGTGGGATGAATATTGCTTTTGTGGCTTCTATTTATGGCGTAGTTAGTGCCATCCTCTTAGGCGTACAGACAATTATGTGTCGGAGCGCCTACAATTCACTTTTTTATTGTTTAAGAGAGATGTCAATTGAATACCTTAAGAGAAATGATGAGCAAATAGATTTAAATAATAACAAAGTTAATACAGGCAGAATTATTGCAAAGGGTATTAATAGTATTCTTGAACAGGTAATTAATCTAAATAACACAACTGATAAACAATATAATATTACTGCTGAGGTATTGTCTGGGATTGATATGAATATGTCCCGTATCAACTCTTGCCTTTCAAGTATTAATGATGTTTTGGTAATTTTGAGTCAGGAACAGGTTATCCTTAAGTCTGGTATTGATTCTGCAAAAAAAATGATTAGCGAAGGTATTTGTTTGCAGATGAAAAATCACCAGGAATATAGCAATAAATGCAATGATATCCTCAAAGGAAATTTATCGATAGCGGCAGAAATAGAAAGTATTAGTGGGCAACAAGAAAAAAACCATCTTGAACACCTTGACATGCTAAAAGAAAATGCAACTGAAAATAAAATGTATGCAGATATTCTCTTAAAAGAAATGGAGTCAAGTCATTCAACATTTTATCCTTTGTTTGAAAAATTAGTAGAAATGCATAAAGCTTTAACAAGTAAGGTTACTAAATAATGTCAACATCTAAAGTTAATTATGCATTATTTGCTTTTGCATCGCTTTTCTCAATGCCATCGTTTTCTTCAGGGCAAAATATCTATGCGCTATCAACTTTGATTAAGGATGGGATTACTTCATCAAGTTCTGTGGCCTCAGCAAAATGGGGTTCTGAAGCAAAAAGAGAAGATATTAATATCGCAAAGTCATCATTATATCCGACATTAGATATGACATCAGAGGTTGCTCGTGCATATGAGAAAGGCTCTACGCGCACCACTGAAGACAATGTAAAAAATCAGATCATGCTAAATTATCGCATACTTGATTTTGGTGTAAGAGATCAGTTAATCGATGAGAGTAATAATGAATGGAGTTCTGCAAATTATATATATCTGGATCGTGAGAGTGAAATTGCAGGGAAAGTGACGAAAAGTTTCTTAACCGTGAATAAACAAAAAGAACTACTGGATATTATCCAAAATGAATTGAGCTACTATCATGACCGCTTGCATGATTTTGAATATCTCGTGAAATCTGGCGAGTCGACCGAGTCAGATCTAAAAAAAATACAGGCTTCAATTGATTCATTAAATGTCCAAAAGATAAATGTTAACGAAAAGCTTGATGATGAACTTAATACGCTAAATATATATACTAATGATCGGATATCCAGAAATAATCTGACTAGTGTACCATCGGCAATTAGTAAATACAGGTTTAATATGGATGGTGAAGCATTTTTATCACTTATATTGAAGCAGAATTCTAAAGTTCTTAGTGCAGATAAAAAAATTGATGCTGCAAAAGCAGAGTATATAGCATCAAAAGATAAATTCTTTCCAACAGTGGACTTCCAGGCTGGCTATACAGACAACACACCATCAAATGATTCTGATATTGATGACTATAAAGATGAATTTCGAGTTGGAGTAAAAGTTGGCTGGAATATTTTTAATGGGTTTAAAGATGTTTCTGATGCTAACAAAAGACGCGATATGTTGAATAAGACTCTCGCAGACCGGGATGATTTACTTAAAGAAGTTACGCTGAAAATAAAATCTAATGCCGCGCAGTATCGATCTGGTATTGAATCTTTAAAATTGGCAAATCAATCATGTCGCAATGCCCGAGATTTGACATCTCTTTATGAGCAGGAGTTTAAAATTGGTCAAAAATCCTTACTTGATCTGGTCACTAGCCGTAGTGAACTCTTTCGCGCATGCTCAGAAATTATTGAAAGCCAATATCAGGTATACACAGCCAATTTGGACCAAATGTTATTAGGCGATATGCTAATAAAAACTATTAATGAAAATGAAAATGTATACCGTTGATGTAGACTCCATACACTCAGTTCGTATAATGCAGTGGCTTATTGTCTTTCTGCTTATTTTGTTGGGCATTTCTTCCTCGGCTGAAATTAATGCGGTTGTTCACGGGGAAGGTAATGTTGTTAACCGTTCAAACTCTCAGGTAGTTTCACTGAGTAAGGGGGGCGTAATTGCGGATTTATACTGCCATGAAGGCGATTATGTTCATAAAGGACAAGAACTGGCAAAGATAATTAACCACGATATAGATAAGGATTTCGAACAAAAGAAAGTTAAAGCGAAGCAACTTCAGAAAAAGATCAATGATCTTTCATATTTTATTTCAAATAATTTAAATGTAATTGATTATTTTAATTATGCAAATGTTGACGATCCTGAAATAATTAGTAATTCGAAGACTATCAATGATCAAATACAGTCAAAGCAAAGTGAAAGTAAAGGTGCTGAAAGTGAAATTCATGGTCTTGAGGAAGAAGTAAAAAATAAAAAAGAAGAATATAACCTGAGCGCTAAAGAAATAAACATCATTGAACCATTGGTGAAAAAAGGTATAAGTCCACTAAGTAATTTATTAGTTAAAAAACAAAGTGCTGTTCGTCTTCAATCTGAGATTTCAGAAATAAATAATCAAATTGTTAGTAAAAATAACTTTATTGATCTTAAAGGTAACGAGATCTCGACCATCAGGCAAGACTATTTACACTCAATTCAAAAAAAACTACAAGATAGTGAAAATGATTTGTCAATCTTGAATGCTGAGCTAAAAATTATCGGTTTACAACGTTCTGAGAATATTGTTCACTCCCCTGTTGAAGGCGTTATATATAATGTAAATAAAAATGCGATGACTATTGGTGGGGTTATTTCACCGACAGAAATGTTATTCGAGATTAAACCTGTTGATAAGCATATCAGGGCTGAGGTGAAAATTAATCCGAAGTACCGCGATCAAATTTTTGTTGGTGAAAAAACAACAATTTCAATCGAGTCAATTGTAAACTCCAGGCGTCAACCATATCCGGCAATAATTGAAAGTATTAGCCCTGATATTATTGAATCTAAGGATAATACCGGGTTGAAAGAATATTATAAAGTTATGGTTGAGTTTTATGTTTCCGACAGTGCTTTATCAAATATTAAACCGGGAATGATCGTTGATGCAAATATTATAACTGGTAAGCATACGATTCTTGATTATCTTATGTCACCTATTGCTAAAACATTTAAAGGGGCGCTCTCAGAGCCGTTACCTTCTGACCATCGATAAGGAGTTTTATTATGGAAAATTATTACGTAAGCAATAATTCAAATGTTGATTTGACTAAGTATGGTTCGCTTGCTGATGCAAAAATTTCCATAAATGGGTCAGATCTTGTTATTAAATTTGAATCAAATGAGATCCATATTATAAATGGTGCGCTTTATTCATCGCTAAATGGATCGGGTATTGTCGTTACATTTTCGGATACTGCAGTTGCGGGGAAAACACTTCTTGATAAAGTTGATCTGCAGAATGTCAATCTTACGCATTTAAGTCAGGATGTCATCAATAATCAACATACTCAAAATATCGATAAAGAAGAACTGGAAAAAGAACTTGCGAAAACAAAAGAGGAGCTCAAACATCTTGCTGAACATGTCAAACAGGAGCAACACTCTGAGCATTCCCTTCTTCAGGAAATGCATCAGATATTACAGCAAGATGCCAGGCAGCAAGATTTTTCTAATCCACAATCTGATGTTCATTTGAAGGATTTTGATTTTGAGTATGATGAGCAGATGGACAACGTCGAGCAGCGCGAATTTATGGTTTTATCAGACCCCTCAAGCTCAGTCAGTGCTCCTCCTGAGACACCGAGCAGCGGTAATTTGCCTTCTATCACGTTGGAGTTGGTTGACAGTAGTGATAGTGGTATTGCACGTGATAATGTTACCAATGATATCTGCCCTATGGTTGCAGGAAAATCGCAAGCGGACAGTATTGTCTATATTTCAATTAATGGGGTAGTGGTTGGTGAAACAACAACGGACGCTTAAGGTAATTTTTCATATATAATTGATAGAAATCTTCCTGATGGAAGCTACTCCGTTCAGGCAACCACAATATATCCATCCGGTGCTCAGGAAAAATCAGGTATCAATATTACTATTGACACTCATGTATCAGTTCCTGAGATTAGTCTTGCGCTAAATAATGATACAGGAATAAGTAATGTCGATGGTGTGACAAATATTAACTCTCCCGTGTTAACTATATCTAATATAGATCCTGATGCTGCATCGGTTAAGGCCACTATTACCAATGATAATGGGGAGTTGATATCCGCTTCAACAGCATCAGAAAATGATGATGGAACCTGGTCTTTTAATGTTGGTCAGCAACTTCCTGATGGCGTTTATGTGATTTCAGTTACTGTGACCGATATTGCTGGTAATTCAGCAACATCAGTACCCGTTGATATCAGAATTGATACAACGATTTCACCCGTCACGGCAAATTTACTTTCATCAGATGATACGGGAAGCAGCAGTATTGATGGCATTACAATGCATAAAAATGTCTCCGTGACAGGTAATGCTGAGTCCGGTAGTATAATAACTATTTATGATAGCAATGGAATACCTGTCAGTACTACAACTGCAGATAATGAAGGGCATTGGGAAGTTACATTAAATTCATTGCCAGAAGGTAGTAATATTTTCACTATTACATCACAAGATGCAGCGGGTAATATTTCGGAAACTGTAATAAATATTGACTGTGATACTTCAACATTTGTTACTAATTTGACTATTACTGATGAAACAAATAGTGGAGCATTAACCGATCTTATTACGAATAATTCGTCTCCGGTGATTACAGCAAATGGTGAAGTTGGATCATCAGTTGATATCATAGTCAATGGTGTCAAAGTTGACACCATATCGGTTGGCGATGATGGGGTTATTACTTATGAGCTTAAATCTCTTCCTGATGGGGAATACTCCGTACAGCTGGTAACAACAGATGTGGCAGGAAATACGGCAACCTCTGAGGCTATTTCTGTCACAGTCGATACTCATATCAGTCAATTCTCTATTAGTATGAGCTCTCTGACGAATGACACTACACCCGCATTGTCTGGAAAGGGTGAGGCAGGGTCTACAATTGATGTTTATGTAGATGGTAGACATGTTGATGAATTGGCCGTTGATTCAAACGGGAACTGGTCTACTAATCTGTCATTAGGTCCTGATGGCGTATATTCTGTTTCCGTTGTTATCACCGACATCGCCGGTAACACTGAGACAAAAACAGCCTCTTTAACACTTGATACACATATTGATACTCCCACTATTGTATTTCCCGCATCGCAAGATTCGGCAGATCCAACAGACATGATTACAAATGTCTCTAAACCTACTTTCTCTGGCGAGGGTGAAGTAGGAGACACAATTACCGTTTATGTGGATGGTAAAAGCTATGCGACGACAACGGTTGATTCACAAGGAAATTGGACATATGAATTTTCTAATTCCTTAAGCGATGGGGCGCATAGTATTTATGTTGTTGCTAACGATGCTGCTGGAAATAGAGCCACATCGGATACAATTTCACTGACTATTGATACGGTTGCCCAAATTAATACGCCAACACTGGTTTCAGATGATGGGCTTTATAATAACGATAATATCACAGGCAATAATAACCCCGGTTTTAAAATTTCAGGCGAAGTCGGTGAGACAGTTATTATCTATCTGGATGGTAAGCCGGTCGATACGATTGTTTTAACGCAATCATCGCAAAATTGGCAATATACTCAAACATTAGATGATGGTGTGCATACCTTACAATATTCAGTCACTGATGTTGCAGGGAATACCAGTATTTCAGATGTTACAAATTTTACAATCGATACACACTATGATGCAACGCTTCTGGTGACCTCTGTTGAAGGAGTACAGGTTACTGCAAATACCGATGTGATATATATTACAGATAATCCTGCGACAATTTCTTTAAACGGTGAGGGGGAGGCCGATAGCAAAATCACTATTTATATTGATGGGGTACAAGTTGCCTCCGTATTGGCCGATAATTCGGGTAACTGGCAGGCAGATATTGATTCTGGAAAATTTCCCCCACAAGAGAACGCCTCAGTACAAATTATTTCGGAAGACGTTGGTGGTAACACTTCAGAAGTTGATTACACCATTCGTGTTGATAATCAAGTTGATGGTCTGACATTACAACTTGATAATCCAATAGCCAATACTTCTGGTGCTGAAGACTCTCCTGTCGTATGGAAATCAAATTCCGAATCGTTAGACTTTAGCGGGACGGGAGAAGCTGGAGCAACCGTCTCTATAATGATAGGTGGCGTTATCGTTGCGTCTTGTATTGTTGACAGCAATGGACAGTGGAGTACTGAATCATCACCTGTCAGTGATGGAACATGGAGCGTTACTATTGAAGAAACGGATGTTGCGGGTAATACAATGGAGTATACGCATGACATTGTTATAGATACCATGCCACCGCAAACACCTGATATTGAGTATTCCTCTTATATTGATGAACAAGGTATTGTTGTTCTTTCTGGTATGGGGGAGCCTGATAGTACTATTTATCTGACTGATAGTGCAGGAAATATCATTGCACAAGCAACGGTTTCTGATGATGGTTCATGGACTCTTTCCGCAAAATATACTTCAGGCACAGATTATTCTGTGTACTCTGTAGATAGCTTTGGGAACCAAAGCCCAGCAGTTGCAGTTAATGGTTCAACAGACGCCAATACCTGGCCCACAGATTCTATAGACAATATTAATCATTTGCTGATTACTAATGCTGATACCCATACGGTTGTTTTTTCCGATATCCCCAACAGTGCTAGCTCTGTTGATATTATATGGCAAGGAAAAACATATGCTTTAGTCCATGATGATGATGGTTCCTGGTCTATTCCTGGTAATGTCGTTCACGAGAATGGAGTTTATGAGGTTAATCTGGCAATCCATTATGCCGACGGAAGCACCTCGTATATGAATGAGTTTGTTGTGGTCGATATTCCTCAGGCTAAAAGTGCTTCTCATCAGGACTTATCTCATGTGTCTGATTTGATACCCCATATGGTCGATCATCATGTTGAACATTCGGGAGGCTTCGATAAGCATAAGTTGGCTGATATATTTCATCATGCCTCTGAGTCTCACTCACACTCAGTTCCAGCTAGCGTTACCCGATCAGAACATACGCCTTTGGAGCATACAAGTATCGATGCGTTTGCACAATTTATGCATAAAATGGAGCATCATTCTTCCGTATCCGAAAAAATCACTGGGCTTAATGACGCTTTTGCTAAGAACCATGAAGGGGAACATAGGGGATTATCTGGTAATCACCAGGTTAATATTATAAGGCATTTTATTACTCACGCGTATAACGAACATATACATAATGCTGATGAACATCATCATAGTATTCATACCAATCATCATATTTAATCTATTCTTATAGAGTTAATAATGCTTAATATTGTTAGTGATTTATGTATTCGAACAGGCGAATTGATAACTGTACTGTCATGTTTTTGGGGGAGGGCGGAGCCTTCCCCCCCAGAAGTTGATGAAATTGCTGATTCAGAAGTAAAGATTAATGGTGTATTGTTACCTTATGGTATCACGGCTAAGCCTGTGTTAGCGGGATGTATTCATGACATAAGTGCAAAGAATATGCCCCTCATTATTCATGCTGGTGAAGGCCGTTGGTTAGTTGTCGTTAGAGTGATGAAAAATGCGGTCACGGTACTTGGATTAGATAAAAAGTTTCAGGATGTCATCATTGATGATTCTTTTTATAATGGTAAAACAATATTTCATGTTACCCAGAATGAAACCCTTAAAGAAAAAATATCAGTAAAGCGTATGCTTTTTAGACTTATCTCTGAGAACAAAAGTTATTACTGTAGATATTTTTTGGCCTCTTTTCTGTTAGCATTGACTGCGCTAACCATTCCTGTTTTTAGTAGTGTGTTTTATGATAAGTTAATACCTAGTGAGTCTGTTTCTTCGCTGTTCTCGATATGTGGTATTGTAGTGATTATGATACTACTTGAATTGTTTTTACGGACTTCGCGTGATATTAGTCAGTCATTGCTTTCTCGAGCTGATGATGTCACTCTTGATATTAGTTTTATGGAAAATGTTATCCGTACGAACAGCCATTCATACATGGTGTCGACGCTCTATTTCCTCTGGGTCGAGTTTCAGAGAGTTAAGTCTATTATTTTCTATGGGCTTATTCAAAAAGTTGCTGAATTACCTGTATTCATAATCTATGTTACTATTATTTGTATGAATCTCGGATTTGTGGGGCTGGTACCGGTAGTGATGACTATAGTTGGGGTAATATATTCCTGGTACCATAACATATCCATGGATAAACTAGGAAAAGAACAGCAAAATAAAAATCAGTCGCGAGACTCGTGGTTTTCTGAAGTTTTATTTTCTCTTGATTCGGTCAAAAATATAAATAGTGAAAGGTTATTGACTGACTGGGTAGTTATGTCAGAAGATAATTCAATTACCTCATTGAAGATTAAAAGGATGATGTCTACCTATCAGTATATTATGGCATCGATGTCTGGTTTAAATCAACTGTTGATAATGATGTGCTCGTGGTTTTTGGTCGTGCAGGGACGCATTACAACCGGCGCTATTATTTCTTCAGTTATTATTGTTGGGCGTATGTCTTCTATAATGAATTCATTTTCCTCACTATTTATGTCTGTACTAACAGCAAGAAGAGTTACTCATGACATGGGGGCGCTATTTGATTCACCAACAAGTACTTCTCCAAATTTGTTAACCTATATTAAACCCAAAAATTCTATTCTGGTTAAAAATCTTTCCTGGAAATACGATGATGTTGGACCTGATGTTTTAAGAGAAATCGATCTCGAAATACCCATTGGACAAAAAATTGCAATTGTGGGGGAATGTGGAGCCGGTAAGTCAACTCTGCTTTCACTCATTAGTGGAATGAAATTGCCTCATTCGGGCGCAGTAATTTATGATGGTGTTAGCTCGAATCATTTATCCTCTGATTTTTTCTTTAAAGAAATTAGCTGTATTTACCCTAAAGATGGTTTTTTATCTGGTACCCTTGAATACAATTTTTTGCTTAAGAACAGCACCAATCCGCCTAAGGTTGTAGATGCCTTAAAGTTACTTGGGTGTGATTTTATTCTTAATGACCCTGGCGGTATGAAACGGCATGTTAGCTATATGGAAGAGGGTTTTTCATCGGGGCAATTACAGAAATTGCTTCTGGCAAGAAGTATCAGCGGTTCAGCAAATATCTTTGTTTGGGATGAGCCGACTTCTTCTCTTGACGAGAAAAGTGAAAGCGAATTTTTCAGTAAAATAGATACTATCCTTATAAGGAAAAACACTCGTCATGACAACGCATCGCAAACATTTATTACAATTTTTTGACAGAGTAATTTATTTAAAGAATGGAAAAATTACAGGTGATTATCTGCACGCAGAGCTATTCCCTTAATCAGTACAGTGTACCGTTTTTTTACATTTCTGCTGTTTGACCTGTTAATTAGCCCGCATATACGGGCTAATTTGTGCCAGTTATTTACGTTTTATCTTGGCTCATGCAAATGACTTCAGGCATGATGCCTGCATACCCGGCGCTGATGGAACTCTTTTCAAATTTTCCATGGACGGTACAAGCCTGCGCGCCCGGTATTATATTCTTTTCCAGAAGAAACCTGGCCGCCGTCATGGCGGCTTTTTCATTCACGGGAGTGTCGATGGATAAGAAGATTTGTGTCGTGTGCCTTAGCGTCAGAAAGCCAGCAATGCGTATTTATAAATAACTGGACCGGTAAAAGGCTATCAAGCGCCCACGGCAGGAGTCAGGGAAGTACATTCTGCATCAACGTATTTTCGATTCTGACCGGGATAAAAAAGGCGAGGAGTTTTACATTTTATTGAGTGGATACGCAAGGTTGCCCTTGCGTATCATTTTACTCTTCGTTCTCAGACAGCTCACGCAGATACTGGAAGATCTGACGCGCTGATTTCGGCGGTTTGTTGCCTTCTTTCTCTTTCTTCGCATTGCGGATCAATGAACGAAGCTGTTGACGATCGGCGTTAGGCCACAGGATCAGTACTTCGGCTACTGCGTCATCGCCTTCGACGATCAGACGATCGCGCAGATGCTCAAGCTTGTGAAACAGCACCACCTGCTGATTATGGCGATTCTTTAGCTTGTCCAGCGCCTGGCGAATAGGTTCAACGTCGCGCTGGCGCAGCATCTTTCCGATAAGCTGCAACTGGCGGCGACGTCCTTCCATTTTGATACGCTGGGCCAGTTCAATGGCGTCGCGCAGATCGGCGTCCAGCGGGATCTTATCCAGCGCGTTTTTCCCCAGATCCACCAGTTCCGCGCCCAGGCGTTTTAATTCCTCGGCATCGCGTTTAATTTCACTTTTACTGACCCAGATAATTTCATCGTCTTCGTCTTCGATGTCATCACCGGGAACGTCGTCGAGCCAGTCTTCGGGCTGCTTTGTCATGTCAGGCTCCTTAAAAAAAGAGGCTAATGTTACCAGTTAAGATGCGCACTGAAAAACGGTTCTCTGTTAGACTTCAGAGAAACTCTCTCTACATTATGGCATTTGCAATGAAAGTAATCTCACAAGTTGAAGCGCAGCGTAAGATTCTGGAAGAAGCAGTTTCGACAGCGCTGGAGTTAGCCTCAGGCAAATCGGATGGGGCGGAAGTGGCCGTCAGCAAGACCACCGGCATTAGCGTCAGTACCCGTTATGGTGAAGTAGAGAATGTCGAATTTAATAGCGACGGCGCGCTGGGGATCACCGTTTATCACCAGAACCGCAAAGGCAGCGCTTCCTCGACGGATTTAAGCCCGCAGGCGATTGCCCGCACCGTGCAGGCCGCGCTGGATATCGCTCGTTACACGTCGCCGGACCCGTGCGCAGGCGTGGCGGACAGAGAGCTGCTGGCGTTTGACGCGCCGGATCTGGACTTGTTCCACCCGGCAGAGGTTACGCCAGACGAAGCCATTGAACTAGCCGCGCGTGCGGAGCAGGCTTCTCTAAAGGTGGATAAACGCATTACCAATACCGAAGGCGGTAGCTTTAACAGCCATTACGGCATTAAAGTGTTCGGCAACAGCCACGGTATGTTGCAAGGATATTGCTCCACGCGCCATTCGCTCTCAAGCTGTGTCATTGCTGAAGAAAATGGCGATATGGAGCGTGATTACGCTTATACCATTGGTCGGGCGATGGCGGATCTGCAAGCGCCGGAATGGGTCGGGGCCGAGTGCGCGCGCCGTACGTTATCCCGTCTGTCGCCGCGCAAGCTTTCCACCATGAAAGCGCCGGTGATTTTCGCCAATGAAGTGGCGACAGGGTTATTTGGCCACCTGGTCGGGGCGATTGCCGGCGGCGCGGTATACCGTAAATCCACTTTTCTGCTTGACTCGCTGGGCAAACAAATTCTGCCGGAATGGTTAACCATCGAAGAACACCCGCATCTGCTAAAAGGGCTGGCGTCTTCACCGTTCGACGGCGAAGGCGTGCGCACGGAGCGCCGTGACATTGTGAAGGATGGCGTGCTGACTCAATGGTTACTGACCAACTATTCTGCCCGCAAACTGGGGCTGAAAAGTACTGGTCATGCGGGCGGCATCCATAACTGGCGTATCGCCGGGCAGGGGTTGAACTTTGAGCAGTTGCTTAAAGAGATGGGCACCGGCCTGGTGGTGACAGAACTGATGGGCCAGGGTGTCAGCGGTATTACCGGCGACTACTCCCGTGGCGCTGCCGGATTCTGGGTTGAAAATGGTGAAATCCAGTACCCGGTGAGTGAAATCACCATTGCCGGCAACTTAAAAGAGATGTGGCGAAATATTGTCACCGTCGGCGACGATATTGAAACGCGTAGTAATATACAGTGTGGTTCGGTACTGTTACCGGAGATGAAAATCGCCGGACAATAATACCCGTCATACTTCAAGCTGCGGGTGTGCTGGCTGCGTCCGTTTACCCCGGCCACTTACTTATGTAAGTGACCGGGGGCACGTGCTTACCGGCTGCCTGCAACTCGAATTATTTAGGGTATTCAGCTTATCGTTAATAATAAAAAGGAAGTGAACAATGCGTAAAAGCCTGTTAGCTGCTCTTGCTGTGTCATCTCTGGTGTTCGGTTCGGCTGCTTTTGCTGCCGATCTTGAAGATAATATGGATATTCTCAATGATAACCTGAAAGTCGTTGAGAAAACGGATAACGCCCCTGAACTGAAAGCGGCGTTAACCAAAATGCGCGCGGCCGCGCTGGATGCTCAAAAAGCTACTCCGCCGAAGCTGGAGGATAAAGCGCCGGATAGCCCGGAAATGAAGGATTTTCGTCACGGTTTTGACATTCTGGTCGGCCAAATTGATGGCGCGCTGAAGCTGGCGAACGAAGGTAACGTCAAAGAAGCGAAAGCCGCGGCGGAAGCGCTAAAAAACACCCGCAATACATATCACAAGAAGTATCGTTAATTTTTGTGGGATGGCGGCTTTGCTTTATCCGTAGGTCGCCATCCGGAAAAATGTAATACTCATCACACTTTCTCACTTTATACGACCACGCCGTTGTTGATTTCTGCCGCGCCATTTTCTCTTTACGCCACGATACGCCTCACACTTTCCCGGCGCTAACTCATCAAGGCCGCCTTTTCTGTGCAGCAGATCACCCTCCCCACTCACCTTTCCACTTCGAGGTGGAAAATGACTCGCTACAAACTTTTAACCCTTGTCGCTAGTTTTATCTCATTGCCATTAACGGGGTGAGACGCGTGGATAACGGAGCAGTAAAACACAACGCCGGGGAGCGAATTAACGAACTGGCTGAACAGGTGTTAACACAGGTGGATGGCCTGCTGGGGCGGCATCACATTGTCCCCAATGCGGTACAGACGCAAATGCTGACCTCGCACGTTCGCGCCATGGCGCACCGGTCAATTACCGGCGAGCCTTTACCGGAGGTCGATGCCAGCTTGTTTGATGAAATCTCAGCCGAATCAATGGCGCTCGCCCGCGAAATCGTAGCGGCGTTTGGCAACCTTCCTGACGAAGAAGCCTGGCTATTATCGGTACATTTTGAAGTCGCGAAAGACAACCTCTAAGGAGCAAAAAATGGAACAGATTACCGTCGTGATTGGCGATCGCCTGGGTAAAGGCCAGAAAGTGGCGGCAGGCGTGGAAAAAGCGGGCGGACGTGCGGTTGTTGTACCGGGCGTCGCGGCAGACATGAAGCTGGGCGATGTGATGAAAGCGGAAAACGCCACCTTCGGCATTTCATTTTGCGGCAGCGGCGGCGCGGGCGCTATCACCGCGCAAAACAAGCATGGCTACAAAGCCAAATATGGGATGCGGTCAGTGGATGAAGGCGTCACCGCTATCAATGAGGGCTGCAACGTGTTGGGTTTCGGCTTTATGGATAAAGAAGAGCTCGGTGAGCGCCTGGTGCAGGCGTGGCAAAAGAAATACGGCGCCTGATGATGAAAGAGCAATTCACCACCACGGTGAGAGTAAAAGGCAAGGGCGACGCCAAAGCACGCGCCTTTGCCGATGCGCTGAACCATGTTCAATCGACGGTGATGAGAAAGTCGCCGTATATCTTACTGCGTATTGAGCCACAGGATGTGCGGATTGTTCAGGCGCATGAGTCGGTGCGTAAAGAGGCCTTTCTGTTTTTCTTTTTGCGCCGGGAACGACGCACTTACAGCGTGGAGCTGGATGTGACCGTCAACGTGACCGCCATCAATCTCGACAGGGTGGATTTTGTCGCGAAACGCTGATTTTTGTTAAAAAGGCATAGTTATGTTCCTGATAATACTAATTAAATCGCTCATTATCGGCGCGTTGGTCGGCGTAGGAGTGGGCGCTGGGGCTGCACGCATGTTTCACGCGCCAACCACGCAGGGGATGGGCGCGTTCCGTACGCTGGGCGAACTCAACTCTTGTGAAGGCGACCCGGCATCTCACTTCTCCTTTGGGTTAGGTTTCTTCTTTAACGCCTGGGCGTCGTCCGTAGCGGCCGGATCGTTCACCCAGGATGTCGATCACCGCATCATCCCGAACTGGGGCGCGGCGGCGCTAATGATCAAAAACCGTAACGTCGGCGAGACGCTGCACGATCCGAAGAAAATGGCGATTGCCTGCGCCGTCATCGGCATGATTGTCGTGACGTTCCTTAACCTGACCGCCTCATCCGTACCAGAAGCGCTACAGGTAACGGCGGTTAAGGTGCTGGTGCCAGCGGCAAACCTGCTGGTCAACATCGTCATGCCTGTGATCTTCTGGTTAGCAGCGATCGACGCTGGTAAAAAATCGGGCTTCTGGGCCACCGTTTTCGGCGGCGCGGCGCAGCTCATCATGGGGAACGCCGTACCGGGGCTGGTGCTGGGTATATTGATCGGTAAAGGCGTAGAAGAGAGCGGCTGGAACCATGTCACCAGAGTGATGATGGTTGCCATCGTGTTGCTGTTTGTATTGAGCGGCTTCTTCCGCGGCTTCGACATGAAAATGATCGAGTCTTTCAACATGACGGTCCCGAACTGGCTTGAACTGATCCACAACTCGCTCAGCGGCAAATAACGGAGGCCACAATGGAAGAGAATAAAGGTTTTTGGTATGCCGACTGGTCGTTCCCGATCTTTGTTGGCCTGCTCTCATCCGGCGTTTTCGCCGGGACGCATATGTACTATCTGTACGGTATCGGCGCATTTAACGAAGTCGCTTTTGTGGCGATGCTGAAAGCGGGGATGGATACCGGCGTCTATGGTGCGGTCGCCGCTTTCGGCGCCAGCTTTTTATTTGCCCGCATTATCGAAGGTTCGCTGGTCGGGATTCTGGATATCGGCGGGGCAATTCAGACCGGCGTGGGCTTAGGGGTTCCGGCGTTACTGCTGGGGGCTGGCTTTGTCTTCCCGGTGGCGAACTTTATCGCCTCGCTGATAACCGGTCTGGTGATTGGCCTGGCGATTGGCTACATCATTATTCTGGCGCGTAAGTTCACCATCAATCAGAGCGACTCCACGTACGGGGCGGACGTCATGATGGGGGCCGGTAACGCTTCAGGCCGTTTTCTGGGACCGCTGATTATCCTCAGCGCCATGACGGCGTCTATTCCGATTGGCCTGGGTTCGCTGGTGGGCGCGCTGCTGTTTTATATCTGGCAGAAACCGATTACCGGCGGCGCGATTTTAGGCGCGATGATTTTAGGTTGGCTGTTCCCGGTGGCCCTTTAATCCCTACGGGCGCTCCGGCGCCCGCCTCTTCAGGAGAACGTTATGTTTGATTTACTCCTGCGCCGTGCGCGGCTGGTCGACGATACGGTCTGCGATATCGCCCTACAAAACGGCAAAATTGCCGCGCTGGGCGACATTTCCGCGCCGGCGGTAAAAACCCTCGATCTACGCGGCAACTGTTTTGTCAGCGCAGGTTGGATTGATTCGCACGTCCACTGTTACCCAAAATCGCCGATTTATTTCGATGAGCCGGATAGTATCGGCATCGCGACGGGGGTGACGACGGTGATTGATGCAGGCAGCACCGGCGCAGACGACATTGATGATTTCTATGCCCTGACCCGTCAGGCGACCACCGACGTTTATGCGCTATTGAATATTTCCCGCGTCGGGCTGATAGCTCAGAATGAACTGGCGGACATGAACAACATTGATGCCGGAGCGGTAACGCTGGCGGTAAAACGCCACCCGGATTTTATCGTCGGCCTCAAGGCGCGGATGAGCAGCAGCGTGGTAGGCGTTAACGGCATCACGCCGCTGGAACGCGCTAAAGCCATGCAGCAAGAAAACGGCAACCTGCCGCTGATGGTACATATTGGCAATAACCCGCCGGATCTGGACGAAATAGCGGAGCGTCTGACGGCGGGCGATATCATTACCCACTGTTACAACGGTAAGCCGAACCGTATTCTTCGGCCTGACGGCGAGCTGCGTGCCTCGGTGACACGGGCGCTGGCGCGCGGTGTGCGTCTGGACGTCGGACATGGCACCGCCAGCCTGAGCTTTGCGGTGGCAAAACGCGCCATTAGCCTGGGGATTTTACCGCATACCATCAGTTCCGATATCTACTGCCGTAACCGCATCAACGGCCCGGTGCATTCGCTGGCTAATGTGATGTCGAAATTCCTCGCCATCGGCATGTCGCTGCCGCAGGTCATTGCGTGCGTGACGGCCAATGCCGCCGATAGCCTGAATCTGAAAACCAAAGGTCGTCTTCAGCCCGGCCTGGATGCCGACCTGACCCTCTTTACGCTTAAACGCCAGCCCACCGTGCTGGTAGACACGGAAAACGACAGCTTACAGGCTGAGGAATTGCTGACGCCGCTTGCCGCGATACGCGCAGGCAAGGGCTATATGACTGAACAAGGGAGCGCGGAATATGCCTTCGATTTTTGAGAAGTATCGATTAAAACAGGTGATTAACGCCTCCGGACGTATGACGGCGCTTGGCGTCTCCACGCCGCGCCCGGAAGTGATAGAGGCGGCGATGGCCGGAATGAGTCAGTATTTCGAGATGAAAGATCTGGTGAATAAAACCGGCGAGTACATTGCGAAATTGCTGGAGGTGGAAGGGGCAACGGTAGTCTCCTGCGCTAGTGCGGGCATTGCCCAGTCGGTTGCCGCGGTACTGGTTCAGGACAGCGACTGGCTGCTGGAAAACCTGCACGTTACACCGATTGAAAATAACGAAATCGTCCTGCCAAAGGGCCACAACGTCAACTTTGGCGCGCCGGTGGGAACGATGGTGGCGCTGGGCGGCGGCAAACTGGTGGAAGCTGGTTACGCCAACGAATGTTCCGCCGCGCAGTTGGCGGCGGCCATCACGCCGCGCACGGCGGCTATTCTCTATATCAAATCTCACCACTGCGTACAGAAAAGTATGCTTAGTGTGGAACAGGCAGTCGTTGTGGCGCGTAAACACCATCTGCCGCTTATTGTGGATGCTGCGGCGGAGGAAGATTTGCAATGCTACTACCGTTCCGGGGCGAGTCTGGTGATTTACAGCGGCGCGAAAGCGATTGAAGGGCCGACCAGCGGACTGGTGATTGGTAAAACGCAGTATGTTGAGTGGGTAAAACGTCAGTCAGCGGGCATTGGCCGGGCGATGAAGGTCGGCAAAGAGGGAATTGTTGGCCTGACCTGCGCCATTGAATTGTACCTGCGGGCGCAAAAAGAGAGCGGCGCGGAGATGGTAGAAAAAATGGCGCCCTTTATCGACACGTTGAACACGTTTAACGGCGTCAGCGCCCGCGTGGTGTGGGACAGCGCCGGACGCGATATCGCGCGTGCGGAAATGACGTTTGATGAAGCCGTTACCGGCATCGCCACTGGCGACCTGGTGGAGGCGCTCAAACAGGGCGACTATGCGATTTACTTCCGCGGATACAAAGCCAACGAAGGGATTATTGAAGCGGATGTCCGCAGCGTCGATCGCGCGCAGTTAGCAATTGTGGCGCGTCGTATTGGCGAGGTGATTAATCAGGAGAAAAAAGCATGAAACTGACCCCTAACTTTTACCGCGATCGCGTTTGCCTGAACGTACTGGCCGGTTCGAAAGATAACGCCCGGGAAATCTACGCGGCGGCGGAAGGTCATGTGCTGGTTGGCGTGCTCTCCAAAAACTATTCGGATGTGGAAAGCGCAGTCGCGGATATGCGTGAATATGCGGGGCTTATCGATAATGCGCTCTCCATAGGACTGGGGGCGGGCGATCCGCACCAGTCGGCGATGGTGAGCGAAATCTCCCGTCAGGTACAGCCGCAGCATGTCAACCAGGTGTTTACCGGCGTAGGGACCAGCCGGGCGCTGCTTGGGCAAAACGAGACGGTGGTGAACGGACTGATCTCGCCGACCGGTACGCCGGGGCTGGTGAAGATCTCTACCGGCCCACTAAGCCGTCGCGCGCCGGACGGCATCGTACCCATAGAAACGGCGATTGCGCTGCTCAAAGACATGGGCGGCAGCTCCGTTAAATACTTTCCGATGGGAGGTCTCACCTGTCGCGACGAGTATAAAGCGGTGGCTGACGCCTGTGCCCGCCATGATTTCTGGCTGGAACCGACGGGCGGTATCGATCTGGAAAACATTGCCGAGATTCTGCACATCGCCCTTGATGCCGGTGTAAGCAAAATCATTCCTCACATTTATAGTTCGATTATTGATAAGGTGAGCGGCAACACCCGTGCGGACGATGTGCGTCAGTTACTCGCTATCGTCCGGTCGCGTGTCGGCTAATCATGAGGAGAGAGACGTGCGATTCCCCAACCAACGTTTAGCGCAGCTATTTGCGATGCTGCAAAACGAGACGCTGCCGCAGGACGAGCTGGCGCAGCGGTTGTCGGTCTCCACGCGGACCGTTCGGGCGGATATCGCCGCGCTGAACATGTTGCTGACGCCGCATGGCGCGCAATTTACTCTCAGCCGCGGCAACGGGTATCAGCTCAAAATTGATGATCCGGCACGTTATCAATCCCTGCAAACGCAGCAATCTCCCGCGCTGGCGCGCGGTCCGCGCACCAGCCAGGAGCGGATACACTATTTGCTGGCGCGTTTTTTAACCTCCGCCTTCTCGCTGAAGCTGGAGGATTTAGCAGATGAATGGTTCGTCAGCCGTGCGACGCTGCAGAACGACATGGCGGACGTGCGCGAGTATTTGCTGCGTTATCATCTGACGCTGGAAACGCGTCCGCGTCATGGCATGAAACTGTTTGGCGGAGAGATGGCGATTCGCGCCTGCCTGACCGATCTTTTATGGACGCTGGCGCAGCAGGAGCCGTCTCATCCGTTAATCGTTGATACCACGCTGAACACCGATGTGTCTCAACGGCTGCGGTCTCTTTTGCCGGATATTTTCTCTCATTTTCAAATTCGCCTGACCGATGAGGGCGAGCTGTTTCTGCGTTTATACTGCGCGGTGGCGGTACGGCGTATTGGCGAGGGTTATCCGTTATCGGAATGCGTGGCGGAGGAAGTGGATGAAAAGGTGCGCTATGCGGCGCATGAGATTGCGGAGCTACTACAACAACTGGCCGACAAGCCGCTGTCGGAGCCGGAAGTAAGCTGGCTGAAGGTGCATATTGCCGCCCGCCAGGTACAGGAGATTGCCCCCAGCGCCATTAATGCCGATGATGAAGAGGCGCTGGTGCACTATATCCTCAATTTTATTAATACCCAGTACAACTATAACCTGTTGAATGATAAACAGCTTCATGCGGACTTGCTGACCCACATCAAAACGATGATTACCCGCGTGCGCTACCAGATCATGATCCCCAACCCACTACTGGAAAATATTAAGCAGCACTATCCGATGGCGTGGGATATGACGCTGGCGGCGATATCGAGTTGGGGAAAATACACGCCGTATACCATTAGCGAAAACGAAATCGGTTTTCTGGTGCTGCATATTGGCGTTGGGCTGGAACGTAGTTACAACATTGGCTACCAGCGGCAGCCGCAGGTACTGCTGGTGTGTGACGCCGGTAATGCGATGGTGCGGATGATTGAAGCGGTACTGGCGCGGAAATACCCGCAGATTGAGATTGCCCGCACTCTGACGCTACGCGATTATGAGGCGCGGGAAAGTATTGTGGAGGATTTTGTGATTTCCACGGCGCGGATCGGCGAAAAAGATAAACCGGTCATTATGATCGCGCCTTTTCCCACCGACTATCAATTGGAACAGATCGGTAAGCTGGTGCTGGTGGACAGAACCCGTCCGTGGATGCTGGATAAATATTTCGATGCCTCGCATTTTCGCATCGTGGAAGGGGAAATAGATCAACAGACGCTGTTTAAAACGTTGTGCGATCAGTTACACGAGGAAGGCTTTGTTGATGCGGCGTTTCTCGATTCGGTTATTGAACGTGAAGCTATTGTCAGTACGTTATTAGGCGACGGGATTGCCTTGCCGCACGCGCTGGGGCTGTTGGCGAAGAAAACGGTGGTTTATACGGTGCTCGCGCCGCAAGGAATTGTCTGGGGTGACGAAACGGCGCACGTTATTTTTTTACTCGCCATCAGCAAAAGCGAATATGAAGAGGCGATGGCTATCTACGATATTTTCGTCACGTTTCTACGCGAACGCGCCATGACGCGCCTCTGCGCATGTCAGAATTTTACGCAATTTAAAACGGTGGCGATGGAGTGCGTGAGGCCGCTTTTGAGAGGCGTTTTCCAGAATCGAATGTAATACATATGTAATGCTATAATGCATTACAATAATATTATGCTCTGGAGACATAATGGCCACACTTAACGTCCGTTTGGATGACAAACTCAAAAACGAGGCTTATGCCGTGCTGGAAAAACTCAATATTACCCCCACAGAAGCTGTCCGGCTGTTGTTTCAATATGTGGCGGAAAACGGGCGTATGCCTGTTAAAACCGTTACGATTAGCGACAGCGAAGACGCATTGCTACAGACAGTCCGGGAACGACTGGCTAACCCACAGAAAGGAATCAGAGTTAGTCTGGATGACCTATGAGCTGGAGTTTGATCCACGCGCGCTAAAAGAGTGGCAAAAGCTGGGTGAAACGGTAAAAAAACAGTTCCGCAAGAAACTTGTCGACGTGTTGTCAAATCCGCGGGTTGAGTCTGCGCGGCTGCGTGAACTGCCAGATTGCTACAAAATCAAGCTGAAGACCTCAGGCTATCGTTTAGTGTATCAGGTGCAGGACGACGTGGTATTGGTGGTGGTGATTGCTATCGGCAAGAGAGAGAAATCGGCCGTTTATCGCCAGGCAGACAAACGGCTTTAGAACGCTGGACTAACGAAGGTGATGCACCACCTGGTTGCTGCTGCCGCGCCAGATAAGCGCAGGGTCTTTCAGATCCTGGACAAATTTACCGTCCACCAGCACGTTGATAATATTTACCACCTGCATCTGCGCGGCGTTGAGTTCATCAAGCTTGTAGCCAGTCCATACCCAGATATCCTTCCCGGGACACTCGGCGCGAATACGTTGTACCAGCGTCAGGATATCCGGCACGTTTTGCGGATGGAGCGGATCGCCGCCGGAAAGCGAGATCCCCTGGCGTTTAATCCGTGTATCGTTCAGATCGTGAATGATCCGATCTTCCATCTCTTTGGTGAACGGCTGGCCGGAATTAAGCCGCCAGGTGCTTTTGTTATAGCAGCCTGGGCATTCATGCACGCATCCTGACACAAACAGGGTGCAGCGAGTGCCGGGGCCGTTAACGATATCGACGGGGTAATATTGGTGAAATCTCATTTTTGCTTCTCATCCGCTTATCAATTCGCGCCATAGCTGCGTTAGCTGCATTCATGCGCCCGAGTCACTTACTCATGTAAGCTCCCCGGGACCCACTCATTTGCTGCCTTGCTATGACGTGAATTGCGTTGCGGAAAAAATGGCCCGAAAAGCGTCGCATCGCCAGGCAATAATACTGTCGAAATTAACCTATCTGCCCGTTGCCTAAATGCTTAACGCGGCGCTTCACTTCTTCCTGTTTGCCGGCGTTAAACGGACGTGCATCCGGGCTGCCTAAATAACCGCACACGCGGCGGGTGACCGACACGCGAGACGCGTCGTGGTTGCCGCATTTCGGGCAGGTGAAGCCTTTACTGGTGCACTCGAACTCACCGGTAAAGCCGCACTCGTAGCATTCATCGATCGGCGTGTTGGTGCCGTAATACGGTACGTGCTGATAGCTGTAATCCCAGACATCTTCCAGCGCTTTCAGGTTATGCTGAATGTTCGGGTATTCGCCGTAGCAAATGAAACCGCCGTTCGCCAGCGGCGGATACGGTGCTTCGAAATCGATTTTGTCGTACGGATTGACCTTTTTCTCCACGTCGAGGTGGAAGCTGTTGGTGTAGTAACCTTTATCGGTTACGCCCGGCACCACGCCGAACTCGGCGGTATCCAGACGACAGAAGCGGTCACAGAGGTTTTCGCTTGGCGTGCTGTACAGGCTGAAGCCATAGCCGGTCTCTTCTTTCCACTGATCCACGGCCTGGCGCAGACGCTCCACAATCGCGATGCCTTTAGCGCGAAGCTGCTCGCTGTCGTACAGGTGTTCGCCGCCGAACAGCGCGTTAATGGTTTCATGGATACCAATGTAGCCCAGAGAGATGGACGCACGACCATTTTTAAAGATTTCAGATACATCGTCGTCCGCTTTCAGCCGCACGCCGCAGGCGCCTTCCATATACAGGATAGGCGCGACGCGGGCTTTCACGCCTTCAAGGCGGGCGATACGGGTCATCAGCGCCTTCCGCGCCAGCGCCAGACGCTCATCCAGCAGTTTCCAGAATGCGGTTTCGTCGCCTTTTGCTTCCAGCGCGATGCGCGGCAGGTTAAGGCTAATCACGCCCAGGTTGTTACGCCCGTCGTGGATCTGCTCGCCGTTTTCGTTTTCCCACACGCCGAGGAAGCTGCGGCAGCCCATTGGCGTTTTGAACGAACCGGTGACTTTGACCACCTGATCGTAGTTGAGGATGTCCGGATACATGCGCTTGCTCGCGCACTCCAGCGCCAGTTGTTTAATGTCGTAGTTCGGATCGCCAAACTTGTGGTTCAGACCGTCGCGGATGGCGAAGACCAGTTTCGGGAACACGGCGGTTTTGCGATTTTTACCCAGACCGGCGATACGGTTACGCAAAATAGACGCCTGGATCAGACGCGACTCCCAACTGGTGCCGAGGCCAAAACCAAAGGTCACGAAAGGCGTCTGGCCGTTAGCGGTGTGCAGCGTGTTAACTTCGTACTCCAGCGACTGGAAGGCGTCGTAGCACTCTTTTTCGGTACGGGAGCGCGCATACCCTTCGGCATCCGGAATCTGCCACTCCGCGGCGGTTTGACGATGTTTATTGAAGCTGGCGGTAACAAACGGCGCCAGTACTTCATCAATCCGGTTAATCGTGGTGCCGCCATAAATATGGCTGGCAACCTGAGCGATAATCTGCGCGGTAACGGCAGTGGCGGTGGAGATAGATTTTGGCGGTTCGATCTCGGCGTTACCCATCTTAAAGCCCTGGGTCAACATGCCTTTCAGGTCGATCAACATACAGTTGAACATCGGGAAGAACGGCGAATAGTCGAGATCGTGATAGTGGATATCGCCGCGCTCATGCGCTTGCACTACGTCACGCGGCAGCAGGTGCTGGCGGGCATAGTGTTTGGCGACAATCCCGGCCAGCAAATCACGCTGGGTTGGAATGACTTTACTGTCTTTGTTGGCGTTTTCATTGAGCAACGCAGAGTTAGTTTGCTCGACCAGGCCGCGAATCTCCTGGTTCAGACGACCACGCTTTTCACGCTGGATGTCGCGATCGTGACGGTATTCGATGTAGGCGCGGGCAAGCTGTTTGTACGGGCCGGACATCAGTTGGTTTTCAACCGCAGTCTGGATCTCGTTAATATCGACCTGACTGCGCGCGTTCATTTGGCTGCTAACGACTTCTGCGACGGTGGCACAGTAATCTGCGTCATCGACTCCCGCTGCTTTAGCTGCACGTAGAATGGCTTCTTTAATGCGCTCTGATTTGAATGGCACTTTACAGCCATCTCGTTTCATCACATGCGGTGTCATGATCACTCCATATTTATAAGAACAGGTTATCCACAGAGGCCGGGGAAGCCATACCAGGTTTATTCATCTCTTTTCCAATGACTTCCCGCAATCCTGACCCAGGTTATCCACAATTCACCTTGTATCGGGTGAACGGGTGTTGTAGCAATTGTAGTCAATTAATACAATATATTGGGTCGGCGTGCATTTTAAAGTCTATATGTAGTGATTTGCATCAAGGATGTTTGCAATTTTATTGACGTAGAACAAGGTAAAAATCAGAGCGTACAGATGGCGGGCACTGTAGCGTTTGTAAAGGATAGCAAGAAAAATCTGATTAATTATTCAACAAAAACAGTAAGGTAAGTTGGAGCAATGTCGCAGTCCGTGTCAATAGGACTGCGGCGTTTATCCGTATAGGGACGTCGTGCTAGCGTTGTAACCACCAGATGGCTTCAAATGGGCGGAGCGTCATCGTGGCTGGCTGGCTGGCGACCTCGCCATAATTGTGCAGTAGCGCCTGCCACTGTCCTTTGATATGCGGCGGATGCCACTCCTGACACTGATCGCTCAGATTGGCAATGACCAGCAGAGTTTGCCCTTGCCATTGGCGGCGATAACACCATACCGATGGGCTATCCGGGAGGAGATCCTGATAATCGCCCCAGATCAGTACAGGCTGTGTTTTACGCAGCGAGATCAGTTTTTGATAGGTGTAGAACACCGAGTTTTCATCGCTCAATGCCGCCGCGACATTAACCTCCGCATAGTTATCACACAGGTTTATCCACGGCTCGCCCTGGGTGAAACCGGCGTTTTTAGCGTTGTCCCACTGCATCGGCGTGCGGCTGTTGTCGCGGGATTTACTGGCCAGGATAGCCAGCAGTTCGTCGGGGTCGCGCCCGGCGGCGCGTAGCGCGGCAAACATGTTATGGCTTTCCACGTCGCGATAATCGGTGATACGGGTAAAGCGCGGGTTGGTCATGCCGATTTCTTCGCCCTGATAGATATAAGGCGTCCCTTGCATACCGTGCAGCGCCATCGCCAGCATTTTCGCGGCCGGAATCCGGTATTCACCCTCGTCACCAAAGCGGGAAACGATGCGCGGCTGATCGTGATTACACCAGAATAACGCGTTCCAGGCGACGTTATGCATCCCCTGTTGCCAGTGGCGGAACAACGCTTTCAGCGCCACATAATCAGGTTTTGCCAGCGTCCACTTTTCGCCATTGGGGTAATCCACCTTCAGATGATGAAAATTGAAGGTCATCGAGAGTTCGTTGCCGCTAAGCGCGGCATATTGCTGGCAGTTTTCCAGGGTGGTAGAGGACATTTCGCCTACCGTCATCAGATTACGCGGCGTAAAAACGTCACGGTTCATTTCGCGTAAAAACGCATGCGCGCGCGGTCCGTCGGTATAAAAACGGCGTCCGTCGCCCGCCGGATCGTCAGGAAAATCTTGATCTTTGGCGATCAGATTCACTACGTCCAGACGCAGGCCATCCACGCCGCGATCGGCCCAGAATTCACAGACCTTTTTCAGCTCGGCGCGCACGGCGGGGTTTTCCCAGTTCAGGTCGGCCTGCTCAGGCGCGAAAAGGTGTAAATAATACTGTTCGCTCTGGCTATGCCAGCGCCAGGCGCTACCACCAAATTTGGATTGCCAGTTATTCGGGCAGACATCTGGTGTACCATCGCGCCAGATGTAAAACTGACGGTATGGACTCTCTTTGTTCAGCGCGTCGCGAAACCAGGCATGCTGGGTAGAAGTATGGTTAAACACCATATCCAGGATGATGCGAATACCGCGTGCTTTCGCCTGCGCGACCAGCTCGTCAAAATCATCCAGAGTGCCGTAGGTCGGGTCGATAGCCGTATAATTTGCGACGTCATAACCGTTATCCACCTGCGGTGAGATATAAAACGGCGTGAGCCAGATGGCATCCACGCCGAGTCGCTGTAGATAGTCAAGGCGCTGCGTGACGCCGCGTAAATCGCCGGTGCCGCTGCCGGTCGTGTCCTGAAAACTTTTCGGGTAGATCTGATAAATAACGCCGTTTTGCCACCAGAGGGGAATAGTCATTGTAGTTTCCTGCAAGTGCGTTGGGGCGCAACTGCGCCCCGAAGAAGAATTAGACAATTTGTAATGTGCCCTGACGATGCTTACGCTGATAGATAAAGGTGGTCAGAATCATCGGGATAACGATCGCGATAACCATCGCCATGCCGTACACCTGCCAGTAGCGCGGCGGTATAGACAGGATGCCCGGCAGGCCGCCCACGCCGATACCGTTAGCGATGACGCCGTTCAGGCCGCAGAGCAGTCCCGCCAGACCAGAGCCTATCATCGCGCACAGCATCGGAAAACGATACTTCAGGTTGATACCGTACATCGCCGGTTCGGTTACGCCAAGATAAGCGGAAATGGCGGCAGGAACGGAGATCTCGCGTTCATTGTGTTTACGGCTGGAGATGATGATGCCCACCACGGCGGAGGCCTGCGCGATATTCGACAGCGCAATCAGCGGCCAGACTGGCGTACCGCCCATGCTCTGGACCATCTGCATATCGATAGCGAGCGTTGTCTGGTGGACGCCGGTAATGACCAACGGGGCATACAGGAAGCCGAACAGCGCCGCGCCTATCGGGGCGAAACTGCCGGTCATCAGATAACGTACCGCAAAGGCCACGCCGTCGCCGATCATACGGCCAAAGGGACCGATAAAGGTATGGGCGAGAAAGACGGCCAGTATCAACGAACAGACCGGGACGACGACCAGGTAGAGATAATTCGGCACGATGCGCTTCAACCGTGTTTCAATAAACCCAAGCGCCAGCCCTGCCAGTAGCGCCGGGATAACCTGCGCCTGGTAGCCCACTTTCTCAATGCTAAACAAGCCGAAGTTCCAGACGTCCGGCGTTTGCTGGCCCAGCAGATACGCATTCATCAACTGCGGCGACACCAGCGTCACGCCGAGGACGATACCGAGAATCGGCGTACCGCCCATTTTTTTCACCGCCGACCAGCAGATCCCCACCGGCAGATAGAAGAAGATCGCTTCGCCGATCAACCATAAAAAATCATAAAGCGTTTTTAACGTCGGATGCATCTGCGCCAGCGTTTGGCCGTTGCTCATCGGCACATCGCCGATCACGTTACGAAAGCCTAAGATCAAACCGCCGCTGATCAACGCCGGTAGTAGCGGAAAGAAGATCTCCGCGAAGTGGGAAATTAACTGTTCATGCCACTTCATGTTCTGGCGAGCGGCTTTTTTTGCCTGCTCTTTATCGGCATGCGCTTTGCCGGTAGTGTCCAGCAGTGCTTTGTAGTAATCGCCAACGTCGGTGCCGATCACCACCTGAAACTGCCCGGCGTTGGTGAAACAGCCTTTAACCATCGGCAGTTGTTCGATCTCTTTTGGCCTGGCGTTTGTTGGCTGGTGGAGCACAAAGCGCAGGCGAGTAATGCAGTGGCTCACCGTGGCGATATTATCGCGCCCGCCGACCCGTTCAATCAGCCGGTCGATATCGGCTTGTTTTACTTTGCTCATCGTAAAGCCTCATGACAGAGGAGGTATGTTATTGGTTGGCGCAAGAGTATCTATTCAACGTTTGTTTAAGAATGGGAACGTTCCCGAAATGCGGCGACGATCACAAATTACTCATGGTATTCGGTTTAATTAGCCATTCAGGCGAGGGTAGAAGGAATGACGATCCGGCGCGGTTCGCAGCGGCCATTGATCTGTTCGATCAACTGCGAAGCCGCCTGTCGTCCGGCTTCAGCATAGCCAGGATCGACGGTGACGATCTCCGGGTGCAGGAATTTCATCAGCGGCGTGTTCCCGACGCTTGCCAGTTGCAGCGTCTCAATACGTTGCTCCTGTAAATACTTACTAGCGCCCAGCGCCAGCGTATCGGTGGCACAGACTAACGCGGTGGTATCCGGCATGATGACGCTTGCCGTATGGTCATAGCCCTGTTTCATGGCAAGACCGGGCAGGGCGGCGACGGGATGAAGTTTATGTTTTTTGCAAAACGCCAGGTATGCGTCATGCCGACGTTTGCCGGTCGTAACGTCGCTATGGGGAACGCCCAGAAAGCTAATGTTGCGGTGTCCCTGCTCATACAGCCGCTGCATGAGGATATGAATCGCGCCCTCGTCGTCGTAACAGACGGAGGCAAAACCTTTCGCATCTCTTGCCAGCAGCACCAGCGAGGCTTTCCAGGGGGCGATCAGCTCTTCTGTGATGCTGGTAAAGCCAAACAGCACCACGCCATCGATATTGCGTCGTCTGAGCATTCCCAGATGTTCCGCTACCAGCGTTGATGAGAACTGACTTTCCATCATAATAGGGTCGTAGCCCTGCTCATAAAACGCAGGCAGCATGGTCTGAACTGCAAGGTTTTCAGACAACGAATCGAGGCGAGTGACGATAATAGCGACCACTTTATCGCTTTGCCCCCGCATCGCACGGGCGGAGCGGGACGGGGAGAAACCGTGCTGATTCATCACCGCTTCGACACGCTCGCGGGTACGTTCGCTTACGCCGCTTTCATTGTTAAGCACGCGGGAAACGGTTGATTTCCCTACGCCGCTCAGGCGGGCGATGTCTTTGATAGTGAGCCGATGTTGCATCCTGTTTTCCCGTAGCGTGACGTTGGTGGTGATAAAAAGAGTAACTTTACTCAAGCGAAGGACAATGGGCAAAGTCTGGTTTATAGTTGGTTTAATTACGTAACGGTACGATACCGCCATAATTGCCACAAAACTTATGGATTTATGCGTATAATCCGCGACGCAGATCATTCACTTACCGGAGGCGACATGGACCCTGAACCCCCCCCTCTCCCGCGATGGAGAATTTTCCTTTTCCGGTAAGCCTGCCTCTGCTGTCTTACCGGTTTGTAAGACAGTGACACGATAACGTCCCTGTTTTTATTTAAAAATTGCTCATCGGGCAAGGCTTTGCCGTGCCTGAAGAATTTTCTGCGCCTGACTTCGGCGCGGAGGGATTACCTATGCTAAAAACCATTACCCGCCAGCTTTTTGCCCGGCTTAATCGTCATTTGCCTTATCGTCTGGTTCACCGCGATCCGCTGCCTGGTGCGCAAACCGTCGTAAACGCGACTATCCCGCCTTCGCTGAGCGAGCGCTGTCTGAAAGTCGCGGTAATGGAGCAGGAGACTCTCTGGCGCGTCTTTGATACGCACCCGGAGGGATTAAACGCCGCCGAGGTGACGCGCGCGCGTGAAAAGTATGGTGAAAACCGCCTTCCCGCACAGAAACCCTCGCCGTGGTGGGTGCATCTGTGGGTATGCTATCGCAATCCTTTCAACATCTTACTCACGATTCTTGGCGGCATTTCTTATGCCACGGAGGATCTGTTTGCCGCAGGCGTTATCGCCCTGATGGTCTGTATCTCAACGCTGCTGAATTTTGTGCAGGAAGCGCGCTCGACGAAAGCGGCGGATGCGCTAAAAGCGATGGTCAGCAATACCGCTACCGTACTGCGGGTTATTAATGAAAATGGCGAAAACGGCTGGCTGGAATTACCCATCGATCAACTGGTGCCCGGCGATATTATTAAGCTGGCGGCGGGAGATATGATCCCGGCGGATTTACGGATTATCCAGGGGCGCGATTTGTTTGTCGCCCAGGCGTCGCTGACCGGCGAGTCTCTGCCGGTCGAGAAAGTCGCCACGACCCGCGAGCCCCGGCAAAATAATCCGCTTGAGCGCGACACGCTGTGCTTTATGGGAACGAACGTGGTGAGCGGAACGGCGCAGGCCATGGTGATGGCGACTGGCGCCGACACCTGGTTTGGTCAATTGGCGGGTCGCGTTTCGGAACAAGATAACGAGCAGAACGCTTTCCAGAAAGGGATTAGCCGCGTCAGTATGTTGCTGATCCGCTTTATGCTGGTCATGGCGCCGGTAGTGCTGATTATTAATGGTTACACGAAAGGTGATTGGTGGGAAGCGGCGCTATTTGCGTTCTCGGTCGCGGTAGGGCTAACCCCGGAAATGTTACCGATGATCGTCACCTCCACCCTGGCGCGCGGGGCGGTGAAGCTATCGAAACAGAAAGTTATCGTGAAGCACCTTGACGCGATTCAGAACTTCGGCGCGATGGATATTCTGTGCACCGATAAAACCGGCACTCTGACGCAGGACAAAATTGTGCTGGAGAATCATACGGATATTTCCGGTAAGCCCAGCGAGCATGTACTGCATTGCGCCTGGCTGAACAGCCATTATCAGACCGGTCTAAAAAATTTACTGGATACGGCGGTCCTGGAGGGAGTAGACGAAACCGCCGCGCGTCAGCTCTCCGGACGCTGGCAGAAAATCGATGAGATCCCTTTTGATTTTGAGCGTCGCCGGATGTCGGTGGTGGTCGCCGAAGACTCTCACGTGCATCAACTGGTCTGTAAAGGCGCGTTACAGGAGATCCTGAACGTGTGTACCCAGGTGCGTCACAACGGCGATATTGTGCCGTTGGACGACAATATGCTGCGCCGAGTGAAACGCGTTACCGACACGCTGAACCGTCAGGGGCTACGCGTGGTCGCCGTCGCAACCAAATACCTGCCTGCGCGTGAGGGCGATTACCAGCGTATCGATGAGTCTGACCTGATTCTGGAAGGGTATATCGCTTTTCTCGATCCGCCAAAAGAGACCACTGCGCCGGCGCTGAAAGCGCTGAAAGCGAGCGGGATTACGGTGAAAATTCTCACCGGCGACAGCGAGCTGGTGGCGGCGAAAGTCTGTCATGAAGTCGGGCTGGATGCAGGCGATGTCGTCATCGGCAGCGATATTGAAGGGTTAAACGACGACGCGCTGGCGGCGCTGGCCGCGCGTACGACGTTGTTTGCGCGTCTGACGCCGATGCATAAAGAGCGCATCGTTACTCTGCTCAAACGTGAGGGGCATGTGGTCGGTTTTATGGGCGACGGGATTAACGATGCCCCGGCGTTGCGGGCGGCGGATATTGGTATCTCGGTAGATGGCGCGGTGGACATCGCCCGTGAAGCGGCCGATATTATCCTGCTGGAAAAGAGCCTGATGGTGCTGGAAGAAGGCGTCATTGAAGGTCGTCGTACTTTTTCTAATATGTTGAAATATATCAAGATGACCGCCAGCTCAAACTTCGGTAACGTGTTTAGCGTGCTGGTGGCGAGCGCCTTTTTGCCGTTCCTGCCGATGCTGCCGCTGCACTTGCTGATTCAAAACCTGCTGTACGATGTATCCCAGGTGGCGATTCCGTTTGATAATGTCGATGAAGAACAAATTCAAAAGCCGCAGCGCTGGAATCCGGCGGATTTGGGGCGCTTTATGGTCTTTTTCGGTCCGATCAGCTCGATTTTCGACATTCTGACATTTTGTCTGATGTGGTGGGTATTTCATGCGAATACGCCAGAAGCGCAAACTTTGTTCCAGTCCGGCTGGTTTGTGGTGGGATTACTGTCGCAAACGCTGATTGTGCATATGATCCGTACCCGTCGTCTGCCGTTTATTCAAAGTCGCGCCGCCTGGCCGCTGATGGCGATGACGTTGTTGGTGATGGTCGTGGGGATCTCATTGCCGTTTTCGCCGCTGGCGTCTTACCTGCAATTGCAGGCGCTGCCGTTAAGCTATTTCCCGTGGCTGATTGCCATTCTGGCTGGATATATGACGTTAACCCAGTTGGTGAAAGGGTTTTACAGCCGACGTTATGGCTGGCAGTAAGCGTCGCAGTATTATGCATTATCGGCCTGGATGGCATACCAGGCCGAATAAGCGATAGCGCCATCCGGCCTCTATCTATAAACGAGCGTTAGCGACGAACAGCGATCGCTTCGATCTCAATTTTTACATCTTTCGGCAGACGCGCGACTTCCACGCAGGAACGCGCCGGGAAGGTGGCGTTGTGCTCGGTGAAGAAAGCTTCGTAGGTGGCGTTGACGGTCGCAAAGTCGTTCAGGTCTTTTACGAATACGGTCGTTTTCACAATGTCGCCTACTTTCAGACCGGCGGCTTCCACGATAGCTTTAACGTTGTCAAGCGACTGACGCGCCTGTGCGGACACGTCTTCCGGTACGCTACCTGTTTTCGGATCAACCGGGATCTGACCGGAAGTGATGATCATGCTGCCAAGATCTACGCCCTGAACGTATGGACCGATAGCTGCGGGTGCATTTTCCGTCGCAATAGTTTTGCTCATGATTTCTCCTGAATTACAGCGGTAAGTAAGGCTGCATCATGTGATTAAGGGATGCAGCCTGATGTCCCGCCATTATAGGGAGCCCGAAATTGTTAACCAACCCCAATTAGTTGGCCAGCACCACATTATGCGAAAACTCTTTTTCACAGTATTTGCATTTGAGGGCGATGTCATTGGCGCGTTTTTTCACTGCAAAGCTGGAGGACACCGGTTCTGCGTGGCTGATGCAGTTGCTGTTCGGGCAAACCAGCACATTATTAATACGCTCCGGCAGGTTGGGGCGTGATTTCCCGACTACGTCGTAGTTGTCGATACGGTTAACGGTGGCCTGCGGCGCGTACAGAGCAAGTTGGTTAACCTGCTCATCGGTGAGGAAGGTGTTTTCTATTTTGATTAAGTCCTTACGCCCCATCTCGCCAGACGGTAGATTCAGGCCGATAGTAATCCGCTGATCGGTCTCGGTCAGTTTAAACAGACTCAGCAGCTTAAAACCTACCTGCGCAGGGATATGGTCAATCACGGTGCCGCATTTAATAGCTTCAACCTGCAGTTTATTATCGTGTGTCATCTCTTTTCTCCCTTACAGACTCAGTTCGCTATTCAGTACCAACGCCAGTAACGCCTGGCGAGCGAAAATACCGTTGCCCGCCTGCTGGAAGTACCAGGCGTGTGGCGTTTTATCCACATCCGTGGTGATTTCATCAATCCGCGGCAGCGGGTGCAGCACTTTCATATTTTCACGCGCGCCGTTCAGGTCGCAGGCGCGTAGAACAAACTGCGCCTTCACATTGGCGTACTCCGACGGGTCGAGACGCTCTTTCTGTACGCGAGTCATATAGAGGATGTCGACTTCGGCCATGACGTCTTCAATAGAACCATGCAGGCTCCAGGCCATCCCTTTTTCATCAAGCATATCCAGAATGTACTGCGGCATCGCCAGAGCGTCCGGCGCGATAAAATAAAAACGGTTGCCGCTAAATTTCGCCAGCGCCTGGGTTAGCGAATGCACGGTACGACCATATTTCAGATCGCCGACCATTGCGATATGCAGGTTATCCAGACGGCCCTGCGTTTCCTGGATGGTAAACAGATCCAACAGGGTCTGCGTGGGGTGCTGGTTCGAACCGTCGCCCGCATTGAGCACCGGTACCTGACCGGAAAACTCAGTCGCCAGACGTGCCGCGCCTTCTTGCGGATGGCGCATCACAATCGCGTCTACGTAAGTGCTAATCACTGAGATCGTGTCGGCTAACGTTTCTCCTTTTTTCCCCAGTGACGTGTTGGCGCTGTCGGAGAAGCCCACTACGCTGGCGCCCAGGCGATGCATTGAGGTTTCAAACGACAGGCGGGTACGCGTGGAGGCTTCGAAAAAGCAGCTGGCGATCACTTTATGTTTCAATAGTTCCGGCTGCGGGTTGGCTTTTAATTTCGCTGCCGTCGCCAGTACCAGATTAAGATCGTCGCGGCTGAGGTCGTTTATGGAAATGATATGTTTTTGATATAGCGGGTTAGCCATGTTTATCTCCTGACGCCTGGACAAAAAAAAGCCCCTCAATTGAGGGGCTTGGTATTGGTTTTCAACGGAAAGAAAAACGGCAGGCCTGCGTCTTTTTTCAGACGCGGTAAGACAGAATGTCGTACACACTGAACCATGCTTCCTCCCGGCAAATTGTCCGCGATTATACTCAGCTCTGTTTTGGGATCAAGCGATTAATGCATGATTTACTCATCGCAAACGGTTCTTATGAATTTAAATTCATTTTAAGTAAATAATTAATTTGTTTATGTACCAGCGCCGTGCGCTTAACGACCCGCGGCGCGACCCAGACAATACTGCTACCGGCAACGACGCCGAGAATTTCCGGCAATGCGTGGTAATCCAGAATCCTTGCGACGGCGCGGCCATAGCCTGCCGCCGTGTGGATAAGGATAAATTCGCTATTATGTTCAATGCTGACCACCATTTCGGCTATTGAACGTCCGGCATCCGGCGAGGGACGCTGCTGGGGATTTACGGAATAAATCTTTTGTCCCTTCGTATTTCTGATTTTTATTGCGCCAAGCAGCTTGAGCAGGCGCGAAACCGTAGACTGACTGATACCTTCAAAACCCTCATTTTGTAAATCGCGGCGAATCTCCTCCTGGGACAGATAACTTTTTTCGCTAATCAGGCGCTGACAAACCGCCAGTTGCTGCTGTTCTTTGGCGGAGTAATCATCGTATTCCTTCATAAATGCACCTTATCTTTATTATTGATATCAACGGACTGGCGAAATTCATCACATTTGTCACATTGATTACGGATCAATCGGGCGGTTTTGCAGGAAAATGAGAAGCCGATCAAAAAAGGAGACGGTGTGCCTGATGGCGCAGCGCTTATCAGCCAGCCCTGTCGTCGCCATCCGGCACCGTTACATCATCGCTCCGATGCTCAGCACCGCCATATTCAGCAATGTCAGGATCAGCAACAGCGGCGCGACCCATTTCAGATAGCGGACATAGGGAACACGCGCGATCGCCAGTCCACCCATCACCACGGCGGAGGTGGGGGTAATCAGGTTCACAATCCCGGAAGCCGACTGGTAGGCTGTTACGACCAAATCTCGCTGTACGTGGGCAAAATCCGCTAACGGCGCCATAATGGGCATCGTCAATACGGCAAGACCGGAAGAGGAGGGCACCAGGAAGGAGAGCAGTACTTCCAGCCAGTAGGTTACGTTAATGAAAATGATTGTAGAGAGACCGGAAACCAGATTTTCCGCGCTGTGCAAAATGGTGTGGGTAATCATACCGTTGTCCATGACCACTACAATGCCGCGCGCGATACCGATAATTAGCGCTACGCCGAGCAAATCCCGCGCGCCGTCGATAAAGGTGCTGGTGAACGCTTCCTCACCCATCCGCGTTATCACGCCAACGATAATCGCCGCCGCCAGAAAGACGCCGGAAATTTCCGCCATCCACCAACCGAGTACCGCCACGCCGTAAATCATCACCGCGAAAGAGGCGGCGAAGATCAGCAGCACCCATTTACGGGTAGCCGTAAACTCCAACAGAGTATTGGAGCGATTGCCGAGAAAATGGGCGCGGTTCTCCTCCATTTTATCCGCTACGATGGAAAGCTCAGGATGAGCGCGTACTTTGCGCGCATAGCGCATTACCCAGACTACGCAAATCACGTAGCCCACGATAAGCAACAGAACACGCATCAGCATTCCCTGGGTAAACGGGATGCCAGCGGCGTTGGCGGCAATCACCGTGGCGAAAGGGTTAATGGTCGAACCGAGCGTGCCTATCCCCGCGCCGAGCAGTACGGTCGCCGCCGCCACCAACGGATCGAAGCGGGCCGCCATCATGACCGGTACCAGCAGCGTGTAGAAGGGCAGCGACTCCTCCGCCATGCCATAGATAGTGCCGCCTGCGGCGAACAAAGCCATCAGAATGGGGATCATCCACTCCTCTTTGCCGTTGAGCCTGACCGTTACCCGCTCGATACCGGCATCAATCGCCCCCGTTTTATTTACCACGCCCAGAAAACCGCCGATAATCAAGACGAACAGCGCAACGTCAATGGCGCCGGCGGTGTAGGTTTCGTGGTTATAGAGGCCGTCAATTGGCGCCAGTAAAACGGCGGTAATCCCTTGCGGATGCGCGTCAACGGGCGCATACGTTCCTGCCACCGGCACCTCTTTTCCCAGCGTGGCGTTCATCGCCATTTGATATTTTCCCGCTGGCACAATCCAGGTCATCACCGCGACCAGGGCAATAAGAATAAACAGGATGGTATAAGCGGTGGGAAATTTAAATTTACCCATGATGTTCTCTCCTGATATCACGGATATGCGCCGCGAGGGCGCATATCCTGTGGGATTAGTCGCCGAGCGTCGCCACCATGACCGCTTTGATGGTATGCATCCGGTTTTCCGCTTCATCGAAGACTACCGAGCCAGCGGACTCGAACACCTCTTCCGTGACCTCCAGCCCTTTCAGGCCGTAAGCCATTTCGATTTCGCGTCCCACTTTGGTGTGCTCGTTATGGAAGGCGGGCAGGCAGTGCATAAACTTCACGTCAGGGTTGCCGGTAGCGTCCACCACCTGCTGGTTGACCTGATACGGCGTCATCAGACTGACGCGCTCCGCCCAGGCTTCTTTGGGTTCTCCCATCGAGACCCAGACGTCGGTATAGAGGAAATCCACACCGTGAACGCCGTCTTCAACGCTCTCCGTTAAGGTGATACGAGCGCCGGTAACGCTGGCGATTTCCCGGCACTGCGCGACCAGCGCGGCATCTGGCCAAAAGGACTTTGGCGCTATCAGGCGGATATCCATGCCCATTTTCGCCGCGCCTACCATCAGCGAGTTACCCATGTTGTTGCGCGCGTCGCCCAGGTAGGCGAAGCTCAGTTCCGGCAGCGTTTTGCCCGGCGCATGTTCCAGCATGGTCATCAGATCGGCCAGGATCTGTGTGGGGTGAAATTCATCGGTCAGGCCGTTCCAGACGGGAACGCCAGCGTATTCCCCCAGCTCTTCCACAATGTGTTGACCAAAACCGCGATATTCGATGCCGTCATACATCCGTCCCAGGACGCGAGCGGTATCTTTCATGGACTCTTTATGACCAATCTGTGAGCCGCTTGGGCCGAGATAAGTCACCTGCGCGCCCTGGTCGAAAGCGGCGACTTCAAACGCGCAGCGGGTGCGGGTAGAGGTTTTTTCAAAAATAAGCGCGATATTTTTGCCGAGCAGTGTTTTTTGCTCATGTCCGTTTTTTTTCGCCGATTTCAGCGCAATCGCCAGGTCGATAAGGTGCTGGATTTCCTCCGGGGTGTAGTCAAGTAGCTTCAAAAAGTTACGATTTTTCAGTGTAATAGCCATTACAATATCCTTGTTAAAATGAATTTCCAGATGGCGCTGCGCTTATCAGGTCTACGGTTATGCGCGTTCTGTAGGCCGGATAAGGCGAAGCGCCATCCGGCAAAAAGCCTTATGCGTTAGCGTCAACGGTTTCGCATCGAATCAGGGTTCCTTTCTCACCCGCGAGAATGGCTTGCCCATCCGCCAGCGAGCCGATTCCGGCAATGCCGCGGCAATGGCTGACAAACTCGGCGCAGGCGGTCACTTTCGGGCCCATCGAACCGGCGTCGAACTGCATTTCACGAAGCCGCTCCGGCGTAACCTGCGCCAGCGGATGTTGGGTGGGTTTGCCCCAGTCGAGATACACCGCGTCGGCATCGGTCAGAATGAGCAGCGCGTCGGCGTGAATTTGGCTGGCAAGCAGGGCGGCGGACAGATCTTTGTCGATCACCGCCTCGATACCGTGGTAGCCATCGGCTTTTTCCACGACCGGCACACCGCCGCCGCCGTTACAGATAACCAGGTGATCGCGGCTAATCAGCGCGCGGATGGCATCGTTTTCCACAATGCGTTTCGGCTGCGGGGAGGGCACAACGCGGCGGAAGGCGTTACCGTCGGCTTTGAATACCCAGCCCTTTTCTGCCTGTAACGCACGGGCCTGCGCTTCGTCGTAAATGGGGCCGATATATTTGGTTGGATTGAGGAATGCCGGGTCGTTGGCATCGACTTCGACCTGGGTGAGCAGGACGCTGATTTCACGCTCCGGCAGATGATTCTTCAGCGCCTGTTGCAGCATGTAGCCAATCATGCCCTGGCTTTCCGCACCGAGAATATCGAGCGGGTAGGGCGTAACGTTAGCGTAGGCGCTATTTTGTAGCGCCAGCAGCCCTACCTGTGGGCCGTTGCCATGCACTAACACTACGCGCCATTGCCGGGTAAGCTGGGCGATGGTTCTGGCCGCCAGTTCGATATTTTTACGCTGAATATCAGCCTCCAGCGGTTCGCCGCGTTTGAGCAGCGCATTGCCGCCCAGCGCGACGACCAGTGTGCGTTTGTTTTCCATAACGTCTCCTTTAAATACCATCGCGTTCCAGTGGACAGCTCATGCAGCGTGCGCCTCCGCGCCCGCGACCCAGTTCATTGCCGGGAATGGGAAGGACGGTAATGCCGGCTTTGTCGTATTTTTCGTTGGTCCAGATGTTGCGCTCATAGCCCACCACCACGCCGGGACGCAGGGTGAGCACGTTATTGGCGTCATTCCACTGTTCGCGCTCAGCTTCAAATGCGTCGCCGCCAGTGGTGATTAAGCGCACCTGATCGATGCCAAGCGCTTTTTCAAGAGCGTGAACCAGCGTGCTCTCCTGGGTTCGTTTCAGATCGCCGTGTCCGTCTGGCGTCAGCGTCCAGCACTGAACGTTCGGGCGAACGACTTCCGGATAGACGGAGAAGGTGTCGATATCAATGTGGGTCATGACGGTGTCAAGGTGCATGCAGGAGCGATGTTTTGGCAGCTCAACGGCAATGACGCGTTCCGCCTGACGATGTTTAAACAATGCCTGCGCCAGGAACTCAATGCCCTGCGGCGTAGTTCGTTCAGACATACCGATCAGAACCGCGCCGCGGCCAATCACCAGCACATCGCCGCCCTCTAAAGTGGCGTGGTCGTAATTAATGTTTTCGTCGCCGAAATATTTAATGAAATCACCGTCCGCGAATTGTGGATGCCAGCGATAAATAGCACGTAAATTATTTGTTTCACGTTGACGTGCAGGCTTTGCCATGGGGTTAATTGAGACGCCGTTATATATCCAGCAGGACGTGTCACGGGTAAATAGGTGATTCGGTAATGGCTTCATAATAAAGTCATTAATATCGTGAGTATCGACCACCATATTTTTTATGGAGGCGGGGATTTCGCCGTAAGTTAAACCGCCGCTTAAATGGCGAGCCAGTTCACGGTGCGGCATATCTGCCAGCCAGGCGCGAATATCTGCGGCAAAGGTGGGCCCAAGGCGATAATCGGAAATTTGCGTATCCAGCAGCCAGGTTTTGGCATCAGCCACATCCAGCGTTTGGGTGAGCAGATCGGTTAACAACAACACTTCTACCCCTTGCTGGCGCAGCGTGTTGGCAAAAATGTCATGCTCTTCGCCAGCGCGCTCTACGGATAATACATCGTCAAAAAGCAATTCCTGACAATTTGAAGGGGTAAGTCTTTTTAGGCTTAGATTGGGACGATGCAACATTACGCTGCGTAATTGACCGATTTCAGAACCGACAAAATGCTTTTCCATCGTTATACCTTTTACATAATTTCAAGAATAAAGAAGGAGTGGCTGCAAATATTTAGTGTGCTTGCAGTCGCGGCGTTTCAGTTAATTTCGGGAGCAATTATTGAATTTTATTAGGGGCGTTAATGTGATGGGATTCACATCAATTAAGGAGTGCTATTTTTCTTGTTTAATATATGAACCGGCTCAGAGAAATTCAAAAAATAATAAAGTATTAAATGAATTACTACGCAGCTATACGGTTTGTTATTTTTCATTGTTAATTATTTGTTTATTGTGTTGAATGGTATTTAAATCATAACTTATTGAAAATAAACTAATTATTCCCAACGATTGCATAACTATGCGTGAGGGTGATTTTATTATCGGGGATACTTAGATAATTTAAAAATAACTATGGATATGGAAGTAGTTTATGCAGGGAGCGCGAATTGTGATCGCTAAAACGTTTTTATGTTAACACCTTTAATATCAAATGGTTGCTGGTAGTGGCAATTTGGCGTCGCTGGGGTTTATGCATAGAGGCTGCATAAAGACTGGCGTACTATTAACAAAATATAAACACCACTGGCGATAAACATGCGCTGGCGCAAAATCGATGAGAGTAAGGGTAGTATGGCAGCCATTTTTCTCGTATAAATAGAAAACTAAAACACTGTTTTAACTAAGGGGATGCGATGATTGTTGGCAATATTGAATATCTGGAGGCCTGGCTGCCGACGGCGCTACGTCAGGCGATTGAGCATATCAAAGCACATGTCGCGGCAACGACTGCGTCAGGTAAGTATGAGATTGACGGCGACAGGCTGTTTTATATGATTTCTGAAAATATGACGGAGCCAGGTGAATCGCGTAGCGCAGAGTATCACGCCCGTTATCTTGATATTCAGATTGTGCTACAAGGTCAGGAAGGGATGGCATTCAGTACCCGGCCTGCGGGAACGCCGCACACGGACTGGCTGGCGGATAAAGACATCGCATTTTTACCGGCGAGCGTCGGGGAGAAAACCGTCGTCCTGAACGAAGGCGACTTCGTGGTGTTTTATCCCGGCGAAGTGCATAAGCCACTGTGCGCGGTGGGAGAGCCAGCACAGGTACGTAAAGCGGTTGTGAAAATGCTGATGGCGTAATTTTTTGTGCCGGATGGCGGCGCCTACACGTTGCGATTTTGTGGGACAACCGCCATCCGGCATCATAACGTCCTTATTTAGACAGCGTCGCTACCATCACCGCTTTGATGGTATGCATTCGGTTTTCCGCCTCATCAAAGACAATGCTGGCCGCAGACTCAAAAACCTCGTCGGTCACTTCCATCCCGCCATGTAAACCATACTCTTCGGCCATTTTTTTGCCGAGCGTGGTTTCGTCATCGTGGAACGCAGGCAGACAATGCAGGAACTTAACCTGCGGATTGCCGGTTAACGCCATCATCTGGCTGTTGACCTGATAGTCACGCAGCAGGGCAATACGCTCCGCCCATTTCTCTTTGGGTTCGCCCATAGAGACCCAAACATCGGTATAGATAAAATCCGCGCCTTTTACGCCCGAGGCGATATCTTCAGTCAGGGTGATGGCGCCGCCGTTCTTTTTCGCCATGGCGCTGCATTCCGCCACTAACGCGGCTTGCGGCCAACAGGCTTTTGGCGCGACCAGACGGAGATCCAACCCTGTTAACGCAGCGGCTTCCAGCATGGAGTTGCCCATGTTATTGCGCGCATCTCCGGCATAAACCAACGTCATCTCGTTAAAGGCTTTACCCGGCAGATGTTCCTGCATGGTGAGCAGATCCGCCAATAATTGCGTTGGGTGAAACTCATCGGTTAAACCGTTCCATACCGGCACACCGGAATATTCAGCCAGCGTTTCGACGATCTCCTGACCATATCCTCGATACTGGATACCGTCAAACATCCGGCCCAGGACGCGGGCGGTATCTTTGATGGATTCTTTATGGCCGATCTGGCTACCGCTGGAACCCAGGTATGTTACGCGCGCGCCCTGATCGTATGCGGCAACTTCGAAAGAGCATCGTGTACGGGTCGAGTCTTTTTCGAAGATGAGCGCAATATTTTTACCCACCAACTTTTGTTCTTCTTTACCGTTTTTCTTATCGGCTTTCAGTTTGGCGGCAAGCTGCAACAGAGCAGTGAGTTCGCTGGCGGTGAAATCAAGTAACTTTAAAAAAGGTTTTTGGTAAAACGTAGACATACTTCCCTCACATGGCCTGGGCCTCTTGTTGAATTAAAATTCACTTTATATGGATTATTATTCATTTGCAACCCTGTTTGATAAAACTTTTCTCGATAAGGTGGAGGCAACGTCGGCGGTGTGTGACAATAAGAGTATCGGCAGGACATCTACGAGGAATGAGCTATGGCAAACCCGGAATTACTGGAAGAACAGCGTGAAGAAACGCGTTTAATTATTGAAGAGTTACTCGAGGACGGCAGCGATCCGGACGCGCTGTACACTATCGAGCATCACCTTTCCGCCGACGATTTCGAAACGTTGGAAAAAGCAGCGGTAGAAGCCTTTAAACTCGGTTATGAAGTGACGGAGCCGGAAGAGTTGGAAGTGGAAGAGGGTGACACGGTCATTTGCTGCGATATCCTCAGCGAATGCGCGTTGAACGCCGAACTCATCGACGCTCAGGTTGAGCAACTGATGAACCTGGCGGAAAAATATGATGTTGAATACGACGGTTGGGGAACCTATTTCGAAGACCCTAACGGCGAAGAGGGTGATGACGACGATTATGTCGATGAAGATGACGACGGCGTGCGTCACTAAAGCTGAATAGTATGATGGTACGGCAGCATTTGCTGTCGTATTTTTTTCAACAGGTTACGTATGAATTACCCGCAAATACTCTCTCCGGTGCTTAATTTCCTGCATTGCCCGACGCCACAGGCGTGGATTGTTCAGGCCCGCGATCCGCAAAATCTTCCTCTTCTGCTTACCGATCACTTGATCTGCGAACTAAAGGCCGCGCAAACCGCGTTGCTGTTAGTGCGTAAATATGTCGCCGATAAATCGGGCACCGACGCGCTGCTCGCCTGGTTGCAACCTTACGAGGCGTTCGCGTTTCGTCAGGGATCGGAGCCGGATTTTGTTGCCTTGCATCGACAGATTAGCAAAAGTGTCATGCCGAAAACTGATGACCCCTGGGGACGTCAGCTTGTCGACCGTATGGTGTTATTGATTAAAGAGGAGTTGCACCATTTTTGGCAGGTACGCGAGGTCATGCAGGCCAGAAACATTCCTTATGTGAAAATCACCGCCAGCCGCTACGCGAAAGGAATGTTGAAAACGGTACGCACGCACGAACCACTCACCTTAATTGATAAGCTGATTTGCGGGGCGTATATCGAAGCCCGCTCCTGCGAACGTTTTGCCGCTCTGGCGCCCTGGCTGGATGATGATTTGCAGACATTTTATCTCTCGCTCCTGCGATCCGAAGCGCGCCATTATCAGGATTACCTGGCGCTGGCGCAGCAGATTTCCGACGAGGACATTTCTGCGCGCGTGCGCTATTTTGGCGACGTGGAAGCCGACCTTATCTTGTCGCCAGACCGCGAGTTTCGTTTTCATAGCGGCGTGCCTGTCGCCGGGTAAACGGCGCACGGACCAGGAGAACAATATCTTAAATTGATGAAAATGGAAGTAGTCATCATTTTGCGCCAGGCAGACATGATAGCTATTTTTTATATTTATCGTTAAATAAAGTATCTGCCGTTATTCAGCCTTAACGTGATGAAGTCTGAAGGAACGGATAAAGAAATAACCTGCAATCCGTCCAATATTTGGATTGCAGGTAGTAAGATTCCATGTATGCATTGCTGATGCGAAATTACAGTACTTTTAACATCCGCACTTCGCAATCGACATGTCCGGTGCAGCCGAGCGGTTCGCTAATATGTTCAAACCCTAAACGTTCGTACAGCGCAATCGCCTCGCGTAAAAAAGCCGTCGTTTCCAGATAGCAGCGTTTAAAACCCTGTTCACGAGCATGATCCAGCGCCATCAGCGCCAGCTTTTTCGCCAGTCCCTGACCACGAATTACCGGCAAAAAGTACATTTTTTGCAGTTCACAAATATCCGGTTCGCTACAGGATAATGGCGCCACGCCACCACCACCCACTATGCTACCGTTTTGCTCTATCACCCAATAGGCTGCGCCCGGTTGACTATAAACCTGATGCAGTTCATCCAGATTAGGGTCGGCGACGGTATAACCTTTATCGGCGGTAAGTCCGTATTCCGCAGAAACCTGACGGATGACGCGGGCAATTGCGGCGTTATCATCGGCAGAAATTCGACGCAGCGTCGCCGCGACGGAGGTAATGGCACTCATAGCGAACTCATGACATAAAAGTGAGACATATGCAGTTAATACCACTGCGGTAAGGGGAAGCGCAAGCGATGATAATTCAATAAAAAGCCTCTGAGCAGATGCGTCAGAGGCTTTTATCGTCTGCGATGCCAGTAGGCCGGATAAGCGTAGCGCCATCCGGCAAACAGCTTTACAGCGCGGCGATGACCGCCTGCTGCTCAATCAGCTTCGCTTTCGCTTCGGCGTAACCTTCCAGCTTTTCACGCTCTTTAGCGATTACCGCTTCCGGCGCGCGGGCGACGAAACCTTCGTTGGAAAGTTTGCCTTCAATACGGGCAATCTCACCTTCGATTTTCGCCACTTCTTTCGCCAGACGCGCCAGCTCATCGTCTTTATTGATGAGGCCCGCCATCGGGATCAGCAGTTCGGCGCCGTCGATAATCTTGGTCACAGAAACCGGACCTTTATCATCGCCTGGCAGCACGGTGATGCTTTCCAGACGCGCCAAAGTTTGCAGGAAGTTGCGGTTGTCATTGACGCGACGAACGGCTTCTTCACTACAGCCGCGCAGCAACAGTTCCAGCGGCTTGCCCGGCGCGATGTTCATTTCCGCGCGGATATTACGTACGGCGATGATTGCCTGCTTCAGCCATTCGGTATCGGCGAGCGCCACTTCATCCACCTGAGATGCATTGTACTGCGGGAACGGCTGTAGCATGATGGTGTCAGCAGTGATACCGCAAATCACTTTCACGCGCTGCCAGATGGTTTCGGTGATAAACGGAATGATCGGGTGTGCCAGGCGCAGCAGACCTTCCAGTACCGTCACCAGCGTATGGCGCGTGCCGCGCAGTTCCGCTTCCGTTCCGCCGTTCATCACCGGCTTGGTCAGTTCCAGATACCAGTCGCAGAACTGGTTCCAGGTAAATTCATACAGAATCCCCGCCGCGATATCGAAGCGGAAGCTGTCCAGCGCGTCGCGATAGGCCTTGATGGTCTGGTTGAATTCCGCCAGAATCCAGCGGTCCGCCAGCGACAGAGTCATCTCGCCGCCGTTGAAGCCGCAATCATTTCCTTCAGTATTCATCAGTACGAAACGGCTGGCGTTCCACAGCTTGTTACAGAAGTTGCGGTAACCTTCCAGGCGTTTCATATCCCAGTTGATATCGCGACCGGTCGAGGCCAGCGCCGCCAGGGTGAAGCGCAGGGCGTCGGTGCCGTGCGGCTCGATGCCGTTCGGGAACTGTTTTTCGGTACGCTTGCGGATTTTCTCCGCCATCTGCGGCTGCATCATATTGCCGGTGCGTTTTTCCAGCAGCTCCGGCAGGGAGATGCCGTCCACCATATCCAGCGGGTCAATCACGTTGCCCTTGGACTTGGACATCTTCTGGCCTTCGTCATCACGAATCAGACCGGTCATGTAGACGGTATGGAACGGTACCTGCGGTTTGCCGTTTTCATCTTTGATGAAGTGCATGGTCATCATGATCATGCGGGCAATCCAGAAGAAGATGATGTCGAAGCCGGAGACCATCACGCTGGTCGGGTGGAACTGACGCAGGGCGTCGGTGTTTTCCGGCCAGCCCAGCGTTGAGAAGGTCCACAGAGCGGAGGAGAACCAGGTGTCGAGAACGTCATCGTCCTGGCGGAGCTGAACGTCTGCGCCGAGGTTATTTTCCTGGCGTACTTCATCTTCATTGCGGCCCACGTAGACGTTACCCGCGTCGTCGTACCATGCCGGGATACGGTGGCCCCACCATAGCTGACGGGAGATACACCAGTCCTGAATATCACGCATCCAGGAGAAGTACATATTTTCGTACTGCTTCGGCACGAACTGAATGTCGCCGTTCTCAACCGCTTCAACCGCCGGTTTAGCCAGCACGCCGGCACGGACGTACCACTGGTCGGTCAGCATTGGTTCAATGACCACGCCGCCGCGGTCGCCATAAGGGACGGTCAGGTCGTGTGGTTTGATCTCTTCCAGCAAACCCAGCGCATCAACGGCAGCGACGATCGCTTTACGCGCGGCAAAGCGTTCCAGTTTCTGGAACTCAGCCGGAATCTCGCTGGAATAAACATCGGACTCTTCACCTTTGGTATCGAACACTTCCGCGCTTTCGCGAATGTCGCCGTCAAAGGTCAGGATGTTGATCATCGGCAGGGCGTGACGACGACCGACTTCATAGTCGTTAAAGTCGTGCGCCGGAGTGATCTTCACGCAGCCGGTGCCTTTTTCCATGTCGGCGTGTTCATCGCCGACAATCGGAATGCGGCGATTCACCAGCGGCAGGACCACAAATTTGCCAATCAGGTCTTTATAACGCGGATCTTCCGGGTTTACTGCCACGCCGGTATCGCCCAGCAGGGTTTCCGGACGCGTCGTGGCGACCACCAGATAATCTTTACCGTCGGCGGTTTTCGCACCGTCGGCCAGTGGATAGCGGATGTGCCACATTGAGCCTTTCGACTCGCGGTTTTCCACTTCAAGGTCAGAGATGGCGGTGCGCAGTTTCGGGTCCCAGTTCACCAGGCGTTTGCCGCGGTAGATCAGATCTTCTTTATACAGGCGGACAAAGACTTCTTTCACGGCATTGGAAAGGCCTTCGTCCATGGTGAAGCGCTCGCGTTCCCAGTCAACTGAGTTGCCGAGACGGCGCATCTGGCGGGTAATGGTGCCGCCAGATTCCGCTTTCCACTGCCAGATTTTGTCGATAAACGCATCGCGGCCGTAATCGTGACGGGTTTTACCTTCTTCAGCGGCAATCTTGCGTTCAACCAACATCTGGGTCGCGATCCCGGCGTGGTCGGTGCCGACCTGCCACAGGGTGTTTTTGCCCTGCATACGCTGGTAACGGATCATCGTATCCATGATGGTTTGCTGGAAAGCATGTCCCATATGCAAACTGCCGGTGACGTTCGGCGGCGGGATCATGATGCAGAAACTCTCCTGGCTTTCATCGCCATTCGGTTTGAAATAGCCCTGCTTTTCCCAGTGCTCGTAAAGCGGCTGTTCGATATCTTGGGGATTATATGTCTTTTCCATTATTTCCAGGTTGCCGTATTCAGGTTAAAACCAGCCACGCGGTAGGCTTTGTAGCGTTCGCGAGCCAGTTGTTTCAAAGTTTCTTCGTAAGGGACGAAGTCTACCACTTCTGTGAAAGCGGTGGCAAAATCTGCAAAGCTTGTACGCAGGCTGATTAAAATATCGCGCGGGCTGCTGTTGCGTTTTTGCGGCCAGGCGATTTCGACTGGCGCGCCGCCGCGTGGCCCTTCGCCTGCCAGATTGTGCGGGACAAAGCTTTCCGCCGGTCTCGCCCACAGAGCTTCATCCAGCCGAATGGCCTGCTTTTCGTCTTCGCAGGCGATCAGCACGCGCTTGCCGGCGCGCCAACGTTCTGCGGCAATTTCACACACCAGTTGTTCAACGGCGCTTAAACCGTCGGCGGTGGTGTCATTGTCCAGAAGATAGAACGTCGCATTTTTCATATATGGGGCTTCTTGTGGTGGATTTAAATGCATTGCCATGATGCGCCCCGTAGGCTGGATGGCGCTGCGCTTATCCGGCCTGCGGGGTAATTTCAACCTTACTCTTCGCCGTTAAAACCTGCGCGATTGAGCAGGAACTGCGACAGCAGCGCTACCGGACGACCGGTCGCGCCTTTCGCTTTGCCGGAGCGCCAGGCGGTGCCGGCGATATCCAGGTGCGCCCAGTTGTATTTACGGGTAAAGCGAGACAGGAAGCAGCCCGCGGTGATGGCACCGCCAGGACGCCCGCCAATGTTCGCCATATCCGCAAAGTTGGACTCCAGTTGTTCCTGGTACTCATCGCCCAGCGGCAGACGCCACGCGCGGTCGCCCGCCTGCTCGGACGCGCCGATCAGTTCATGCGCCAGCGGGTTATGGTTCGACATCAGACCGGTAATGTGATGGCCCAGCGCAATCACGCAGGCACCGGTTAGCGTCGCGACGTCAATAACGGCTTCCGGCTCGAAGCGTTCAACGTAGGTCAGCACATCGCACAAAACCAGACGGCCTTCGGCATCGGTATTCAGCACTTCAACCGTCTGACCGGACATGGTGGTCAGTACGTCGCCCGGACGATACGCGCGTCCGCCCGGCATGTTTTCACAGCCCGCCAGTACGCCGATAACGTTGATCGGTAGCTGAAGTTCGGCGACCATACGCATCACGCCGTACACCGCCGCCGCGCCGCACATGTCGTACTTCATCTCGTCCATCCCTTCAGATGGCTTGATGGAGATGCCGCCGGAGTCGAAGGTCAGGCCCTTACCCACCAGCACGATCGGGCGCGCGTCTTCGGATGGATTGCCCTTGTACTCAATAACCGACATCAGCGATTCGTTCTGCGAACCGTGGCCGACCGCCAGATAAGCGTTCATTCCCAGTTCGCGCATCTGCTGTTCGCCGATCACGCGAGTAATGACATTTTGGCTGTAGCTGTCGGCCAACTGGCGCGCCTGTGACGCCAGGTAGGCGGCGTTACAGATATTGGGCGGCATGTTGCCGAGATCTTTCGCGGCCTTAATCCCGGCGGCGATGGCCAGACCGTGCTGGATGGCGCGTTCGCCGCTGGTGAGCTCACGGCGGGTTGGCACATTAAAGACCATTTTACGTAGCGGGCGGCGCGGCTCGCTTTTATTGGTCTTGAGTTGATCAAAGCTATAAAGCGTCTCTTTGGCCGTTTCGACGGCCTGACGCACTTTCCAGTAGTTGTTGCGGCCTTTAACGTGCAGTTCGGTCAGGAAGCAGACGGCTTCCATCGAGCCGGTATCATTCAGAGTATTTATCGTTTTCTGAATAACCTGCTTATACTGACGTTCATCAAGCTCGCGCTCTTTGCCGCAACCAATGAGGAGGATTCGCTCGGAAAGAACGTTAGGAACATGGTGCAGCAACAGAGTCTGCCCCGGTTTTCCTTCCAGTTCGCCGCGACGCAGCAATGCGCTGATGTATCCGTCGCTAATTTTGTCGAGCTGTTCTGCAATCGGAGAAAGGCGACGCGGTTCAAAGACGCCCACGACAATGCAGGCACTCCGCTGTTTCTCCGGGCTACCGCTTTTTACACTGAACTCCATGCACTATGCTCCTGAATCTTAAAGACAACAGTGGTGGCTACAGCTATACTCGTCGTCTTTCAAGTTGCAGATGCGTTGGCTGCGCCTGCTCACCCCTGTCACTTACCTGATGTAAGCTCCGGGGCTTCACAGTCTTGCCGCCTGCCTGCAACTCGAAATCCATAGAGTATAGAAATTGAAAGCTTTCGTAACTCATGTCCGCTGTTGCGGTGACTTCGTGTTAATCTTAACGTTATTACGGTATTGGCACGTCAGAACAAGTTCTGAGAGGTGAATCCGCTGAGTATAATGATCTTAGCGATGATTTCGACGACTCAAGAGAATAAATGACGTTTAAGCCATGAAACAAGCTAAATTCCAGCAAAAAAACGGGTTTTTACGGGCGTATTTAAAGTGATAATCATAAGATATCTGGTGCGGGAGACGCTCAAAAGCCAGCTGGCGATACTCTTCATCTTGCTTTTGATCTTCTTTTGTCAAAAGTTAGTGAGGATTCTCGGCGCGGCGGTTGATGGCGATATTCCCGCAAATCTGGTGCTCTCGCTTCTGGGGCTGGGCGTACCGGAAATGGCGCAGCTCATCCTGCCATTAAGCCTGTTCCTGGGGCTTCTGATGACGCTGGGCAAACTGTATACCGAAAGTGAAATTACGGTCATGCACGCCTGCGGCTTGAGCAAAGCCGTCCTGGTAAAGGCCGCCATGGTACTGGCGTTATTTACCGGTATCCTTGCGGCGGTTAACGTAATGTGGGCTGGCCCCTGGTCGTCGAAACACCAGGATGAAGTGCTGGCGGAGGCGAAAGCGAACCCCGGTATGGCGGCGCTGGCGCAGGGACAATTCCAGCAGGCGACCAACGGCAGTTCGGTGCTGTTTATTGAAAGCGTTGATGGCAGCGACTTCCACGATGTTTTCCTTGCGCAAATTCGGCCTAAGGGCAATGCTCGTCCTTCTGTGGTGGTGGCCGACTCCGGACATTTGACTCAGTTGCGGGATGGTTCCCAGGTTGTCACCTTAAACAAAGGGACGCGCTTTGAAGGGACGGCGTTGCTACGCGATTTTCGCATCACCGACTTTCAGAACTATCAGGCGATTATTGGCCATCAGGCTGTGGCGCTGGACCCGAACGATACCGACCAGATGGACATGCGCACGCTGTGGAATACCGACAACGATCGCGCTCGCGCCGAACTGCACTGGCGTATCACGTTAGTCTTTACCGTATTTATGATGGCGCTGATGGTCGTGCCGCTCAGCGTGGTGAATCCACGTCAGGGGCGGGTCTTGTCTATGCTGCCGGCCATGCTGCTTTATCTGTTGTTCTTCCTGATCCAGACGTCCATTAAATCGAATGGCGGTAAAGGTAAACTGGACCCGGTTATCTGGATGTGGGTGGTCAACCTAATCTATCTGGCGTTGGCGATTGGTTTGAACCTGTGGGATACGGTGCCGGTCCGCCGCCTGCGTGCCCGCTTTCTGCGTAAAGGAGCGGTATAATGCAGCCATTTGGTGTACTTGACCGCTATATCGGTAAAACCATTTTTACCACCATCATGATGACGTTGTTCATGCTGGTGTCGCTCTCCGGGATCATCAAGTTTGTCGATCAGCTGAAAAAAGCGGGGCAGGGTAACTACGACGCGCTGGGCGCGGGTATGTACACCTTGCTCAGCGTACCTAAGGATATCCAGATCTTCTTTCCTATGGCGGCGCTGCTTGGCGCGCTGCTGGGACTGGGGATGCTGGCGCAGCGTAGCGAACTGGTGGTGATGCAGGCATCGGGTTTCACCCGTATGCAGGTGGCGCTGTCGGTGATGAAAACGGCTATCCCCCTGGTGTTGTTAACCATGGCGATCGGCGAATGGGTCGCCCCGCAGGGCGAGCAGATGGCGCGTAACTACCGTGCGCAGGCGATGTATGGCGGTTCGCTGCTTTCCACCCAGCAAGGTCTGTGGGCGAAAGATGGGAATAACTTTGTCTACATTGAACGGGTGAAGGGCGACGAGGAGCTGGCCGGCATTAGTATTTACGCTTTCAACGATCAGCGTCGTTTGCAGTCGGTGCGTTACGCCGCTTCGGCAAAATTTGACCCGGAGCATAAGGTCTGGCGTTTGTCGCAGGTGGATGAGTCCGATCTGCAAAACCCGAAACAGATCACCGGTTCGCAGACGGTGAGCGGCACCTGGAAAACGAACTTGACGCCGGATAAGTTAGGCGTGGTGGCGCTGGACCCGGATGCGCTTTCCATCAGCGGTCTGCATAACTATGTTAAATATCTGAAGTCGAGCGGACAGGACGCCGGGCGTTATCAGCTCAATATGTGGAGTAAAATCTTCCAGCCGCTCTCCGTGGCGGTGATGATGCTGATGGCGCTGTCATTTATTTTCGGGCCGCTACGCAGCGTACCGATGGGCGTGCGTGTGGTGACGGGGATTAGCTTCGGCTTCGTATTCTACGTCCTCGACCAGATTTTTGGCCCGCTGACGCTGGTATATGGCATTCCGCCGATTGTCGGCGCTCTGTTGCCGAGCGCCTCGTTCTTCCTGATTAGCCTCTGGCTAATGCTGCGTAAGTCATAGCATCCGGCATAGTACCGGGCTTATCCGGCCTACATAGTACAGCTTTGTAGGCCGGATAAGGCGTTTACGCCGCCATCCGGCACATTGCCGTTAGCGTCTTCTGCCACCCAGCAGACTGCCTAACATTCCTCGAATGATTTGATGAGTAACCTGACGCGCCGCGCTTTTGGCTACACTTTGTATCACGCCATCGCGCTTGCCGCCGCGCGGTCCGGTACTGCCAAACAGGATCTCCTTTAGCCCACCAGGAACACTGCCGTCTACAGCGGGTGTCGTACCTTTTGTCGGAGGGGTATTCTGTTTTTCGGTAGTGGCCTGAATGCCTTTTTGCAACATTTCATATGCCGACTCACGGTCAACGTCGTCTTCATACTTGCCGTACAGCGCAGAGTGATTGATAAGCCCGTTGCGCTCATCATCCGTCACTGGCCCCATACGTGAACAGGGAGCGATAACCATCGCCCGCTCTACCACCGACGGGCTGCCTTTGGCATCTAAAAATGAGATCAGCGCCTCGCCGGTGCCCAGTTCCTGAATCGCTTTTTCCGTATCAAACGCCGGATTGGCGCGCATGGTCTGCGCCGCGGTTTTCACCGCCTTCTGATCCTTCGGCGTGAAGGCGCGTAAAGCGTGCTGGACGCGATTGCCCAACTGGCCGAGCACGTTGTCTGGAATGTCCGATGGGTTTTGGGAGACGAACCAGACGCCGACGCCTTTCGAGCGGATCAGACGGATAACTTGTTCGATTTTATCCAGCAGCACCTGCGGAGCATCATTGAATAGCAGGTGTGCCTCGTCGAAGAAAAACACCAGCTTCGGTTTCTCCAGGTCGCCGGCTTCCGGTAACTGTTCGTAAAGTTCGGAGAGCATCCACAGCAGGCTGGCGGCGTACAGTTTCGGCATCTGGTAGAGTTTTTCCGCGCTGAGGATATTAATGATCCCTTTGCCGCTGGCATCGGTGCGCATCCAGTCGTAGATATCCAGCATCGGCTCGCCGAAGAAGTGCGCTGCGCCCTGTTGCTCCAGCGTAAGCAATCCGCGCTGGATTGCCCCGACCGAAGCGCTGCTAATATTGCCATACTGATTCTGGAAAGATTTGGCGTTATCGCCGATATACTGGGTAATTGCCCGTAGATCTTTGAAATCCAGCAGTAATAACCCCTGGTCATCGGCGATGCGGAAAATGATATTCAGTACGCCGGATTGTACCTCGTTCAGGTTTAACAATCGGGCAAGCAGCAACGGCCCGAGATCGGAGACCGTCGCTCGCAGCGGATGCCCTTTCTCGCCAAAGATATCCCATAACGTGACCGGGCTGGCGTGTGGCTGCCAGTCAGACACGCCGATATTTTTCAGCCGCGCGAGCAGTTTCTCCGACGCCAGCCCTTCTTGCGCCACGCCGGTTAAGTCGCCTTTTACATCTGCCATAAACACCGGTACGCCGATGCCTGACAGTGATTCTGCCACTTTCTGGAGCGTGACGGTTTTTCCGGTGCCGGTAGCGCCGGTGATTAGCCCATGACGATTAGCCATCTCCGGCAGTAAAAACAGTTCCGTTTCCGGCGTGCGGGCAATTAACAGAGGTGCGCTCATTGAGATGTTCTCCACGTTTTCTGCCTGGAGTATAGGCAATCTGCGGGAAAGAGAATGAGCGCGGTAGGGCAAAAAATTTATAATGTGTTGCCGTGATAAATCTGATAACCCAAATCAATCGTATTATGGTTGAGATCGTTATTTTTAATTTTGTTAAGCAACATCTGCGCAGCCCTGCGCCCGATCTCAAAACGAGGGGTAATTACACTGGCGAGGCTCGGTATCATTTGCCTGCCCATCTCCAGACCGTGGAATCCGGCGATGGAGATCTGCTCCGGTACGGCCAGTTGACGCTCGCGGCACCACAGTAGAGCGCCCATTGCGATATCGTCGTTAGTACAAAAGACGCCATCTACGTCCGGGTGTGCAGTAAGCGCATCACGCATTAGCTGTATCCCCAGATGGATAGAGGAGATAGCGCGGGGATTGATGCGCAACGGCGCCAGCCCCCGGTGCGTCATCGCATCGCAGTAGCCATGATAACGCTGCTCATCACGGATATCGTCTTTTGAACCCAGATAGAGGATTTTCCGCCGCTGGCGTTTATCCAGCATGGTGCTGACCATATCAAAGGCGGCCTGACGGTTATCAAACCCCACTTCCATATCTAACCGATCGCCCTGGATATCCATGAGTTCTACAATCGGAAGGGTAGCTGAGCGCAGGAATTTGACGGTTCTGAGCGTATGATATTTTTCTGAAAGAATAATGCCGTCGATATTGTAAGACAGTAAATTGATAACGGACTCTTCTTCCGAATCGCGATCGTAATTGTAATTCGCAATAAGAGTTTGGTAGTTATGACCCGACGTCACGGATTCAATCCCGGCAAGAATGTCGGCAAACAACTGGTTCTGGAAAGAGGGGATCAGCACGCCGAGAGTGTAACTTTGCGCGTTTAACAACATAGCTGGCGCGCGATTGGGTATGTAGTTAATTTCCTCCATGATCTGCGCAATACGCTCGCCGGTTTCCCTGGCGACTTTTTTCGGCGAGCGGATGTAACGGCTCACCGTCATTTTTGTCACGCCTGCAAGCGTAGCGATATCCTGCAAAGAAATTCTGTGATTCCTCATGGTTTCTCCAGTACCGGGGGCGGGAAAGTCGCCCCCATGGTTAATTGGACTGCGGATGATGAATTAATGCAGAACCGCATTCAGCGCCAGTACGCCCAGCAGCCCCATGACAGAGATCAATGTTTCCATGACGGTCCAGGTGCGTAGGGTTTCCCCGACGCTAAGATTAAAATACCCTTTAAACAGCCAAAAACCGGGATCGTTAACATGTGATGCAATAACGCTTCCCGCGCCTGTCGCCAGTACCATTAACGCCGGATCGGCGTGGGTTACGTTAATAATTGGCAATACGACGCCGGCGGTGGTAATCGCGGCCACGGTCGCGGAACCTAACGCAATACGAAGCACGGCGGCTACCGTCCAGCACATTAATAAAGGAGATAGCGATGTGCCGGTCATTAATTGCGAGATATATTGGCCCACGCCGCTATCCACCAGCACTTGTTTAAACGCGCCGCCGCCTGCGATGATAAAAACAATCATCGCGATAGCGCCAATGGACTCGCCGACGATATCCATCACCTGCTCAACCGTACGCCCATTGCGTCGGCCCAGCGTAAAAATGGCGATGATAATGGCAATAAACAACGCTACTGCCGGATTACCGATAAATTCGAAGAAAACCCGAACGGCATTCGTTTTTGGTAGCGTGATTTCACATACCGCTGCGATGGCCATCAGAATGACCGGGATCACGGCGGCAAAAATACTGTTCCAGAATGACGGCATCTCTTCTTCACTGAATAGATGAGGATTAAATAATCCTTCAGGCGGCGCTTTCTCAAAGCGCGCCAGCAATTTTGAAAACAGAGGGCCGGCAACAATCACGGTCGGTATGGTAATAATTAACCCATACAGCAGGGTCGTACCGAGATTTGCCTCAAAAATTGTCGCAATGGCGGTAGGGCCGGGATGCGGCGGCAGGAAGCAGTGCGTAACGGATAAGGCGGCGACCATTGGAACCCCGACATACAGCAATGGCAGTCCCGATGAGGCCACAATCGTAAAAACGAGCGGCAACAGCAGTACGAATCCGACTTCAAAAAACATTGCCAGGCCGACGATAAGCCCGGTTATCACCAGCGCCCATTGCACGCGTTTTTTGCCGAACGTATTAATGAGCGTCGTCGCAATGCGCTGCGCGGCGCCAGTATCGGAAATTAATCTTCCCAGCATCGCGCCAAAACCGAGGATCATGGCTAGTCCGCCCAGAGTACTGCCAATTCCGTTTTGTATGGAGTGCAGGACATCTTGTGCGCCCATCCCTTCGGCAAATCCCACAACGGCGGCAACCAGAACAAGGGCGATAAAGCCGTTAACTTTAAAGCCAATCATTAAGACCAACAGCAGCGCAACGCCTGCCGCAATAATTATTAATGGCATATTCGTCTCTCTTATCAGCGCCAAAATAGCAGCGCTTACGCGCTGCGTCGTATTTCCCTGGTCAGACGGCAACCAGCATACCGCCATCGACAAACAGCAGATGTCCGTTAACAAAGTCGGAGGCTTTAGAGGAGAGAAACACCGCTGCGCCAATAAGCTCCTGGGGATCGCCCCAGCGTGCGGCAGGCGTACGTTTGCATAGCCAGGAGGTGAAGGCTTCATCTTCAACCAGCGCTTTGGTCATCTCCGTTTTGAAGTATCCCGGCGCAATACCGTTGACCTGGATATTATGACGCGCCAGCTCCACGCACATGCCGCGGGTCAGCATCTTCACGGCCCCCTTCGATGCGGCGTATGGCGTAATAGTGTCGCGGCCCAGCTCGCTTTGCATCGAACAGATGTTGATCACTTTGCCTGCCTGCCGCGCCACCATACGGCGAGTAACGGCCTGAGAGACGAGAAAAACCGCGGTCTGATTTACGGCGATGACGTCATTCCACTCCTGCTCGGGAAACTCGGTAAACGGATGACGGCGCTGGATACCGGCGTTATTTATCAGGACGTCAATGACGCCAATATCTTTTTCGATATGTTCAACCGCAGCTTCAATATCCTGTTTATGGGTGACATTAAAGGGGGCGGCGATAGCTTTTATCCCTTCCTGCTGAAGTTTCGTCACGGCTGTTTCGGCGCGTTCTGGGGTAATATCGTTAACAATAATGCGCGCGCCATAGCGACCAAGACCGGTCGCCAGCAAATAACCAATTCCCTGAGCGGCTCCGGTGATAAGGATATTTTTACCTGCCAGTGAAAAAAGATCGTTCATGATAGTGTCCCTTATTTTACTTTCTCAGAAAACGAGCTGAACTTTTGCCGCCTGTGTTTTGTCTCCGGCAAAGATCAGCGCCGGTTCCAGGTCGGTAAATGGATATTCCGCGCTCAGTAACGGCAGCGGATCGATAACGCGGTTGGCAAGCCAGGAAACCGCAGTATTAAATTCGCTAGTAAAGCGGAAAGAGCCTTTCAGGGAGATCTCTTTGCTTATTAACATCATCATCGGGAAGTTGGGTACTGCGCCTCCCATGCCAACCTGCACCATCACGCCTTTTGCCCGTGTGACTTCCAGACACGTTGAGATTGAGGAAGGATGCCCGGAGACTTCAAAACTGATATCGAAATACCCTTTTTCTGCTTTCCAGCCATCGAGAGAATCATGCTGTGGATTCACCAGCGTATCCGCGCCCATCTGCCGGGCCAGCGAGAGAGAGCGGGCGCTGATATCGGCACATACCACTTCCGCCGCACCCAGCGTTTTTACTGCGCTAACAATCAGGCAGCCGATAGGGCCAACGCCGGAGATAAAGACGCGTTTGCCCTGCAAATCGCCCGCCTCATGAGCCGCATGAATGGCAACTGCCAGCGGTTCGGCAAAGGCCATGGCTTTTTCGTCCGCCTGTTCCGGCCAGGGAATACACTGAGCGGTATCGACAGCTTTAAATCGGGTAAAACCGCCATCAACATGCGGAAAATACATGGCGCTGCCAAAGAAGCGCATTTCAGTACAGTGGTTTTCTTCGTGTTGCAGACAGTATTTGCAATGACCGCAAGGCTTCGATGGATTAATCGCTACCGATTGCCCTTCACGTAATAAATCTGAGTCGCTATAAACGATTTTGCCAATCACTTCATGACCTAAAATCATTGGCGCTTTTACTGTAAAATTGCCGACTTTTCCTTCCTGATAATAATGTAAGTCAGACCCACAAATTCCACCACGGGTAATTTGTACGAGTGTTCCTTTATTATTCCATTCAATATTTTGTTCCGTAACGGCAACAGCACGCTTACCCGCAACAACGCAGGATTGAGTTTTTACTTCCATAAATTCCTCACTGGTCAGGTAGTTACCCTGAACGCATTTAAGCGGTTTTATTTGTCACTATTTGTGACTCATGTCACGCTGGAAAATTGTTACACTACAATGTTACGCATAACGTGATGTGCCTTAGAGTTCTTATCTATGCAAATTAAAAAATGTGAAATTGTCGAACATAGAGGCGTAATATCGTGTTGTGGAATATGACTCAGAGGTATTTAAATGGCCGGGGAAAGCTATATTTTAATGGGCGTTTCGGGTAGTGGTAAGTCTTTAATAGGCAGCAAAATTGCAACATTATTTTCTGCGAAGTTTATTGACGGCGATGATCTCCATCCGGCGAAAAACATTGACAAAATGTCTCAGGGAATACCGTTAACTGATGAAGACCGCTTACCCTGGCTGGAACGATTAAATGACGCTTCATACAGTCTTTATAAAAAAAATGAGACAGGATTTATTGTCTGCTCGTCATTAAAAAAACAGTACCGCGATATTTTACGTAAGAGTAGCCCTAACGTACATTTCCTGTGGCTGGACGGCGATTACGCCACCATTCTGCAGCGAATGCAGCGTCGTGCCGGGCATTTTATGCCGCCAGACCTGCTGCAAAGTCAGTTTGACGCGCTGGAGCGGCCGTGTGTCGATGAACATGATATTGCGCGTATCGATGTTAATCATGACATCGAGCACGTGACGGAGCAGTGCCGACAGGCTGTACAGGCTTTTCGTCAGGCAGTCAGCGCTTCCTGATGATTGTCAAAGCGCTGAGCCAGGCGGTCAGAAGTCAGCTTTTAGCACTACCCGATAGCGGGCTTTGCCATCGCGAACGTGCTGGATAGCCTCGTTGATTTGTGACATCGCGAACAGTTCCGTGGTGGGCGCGACTTTGCTGCGTCCGGCGAATTTCATCAGCTTGCGAAGTTCATATGGTGTTCCGGTTGCCGAACCTGAGATACTGCGATCTCCGGCAATCAATGTAAACGCCGGTACGGGCAGCGGCTTCAATACGGCCCCAACGGTATGGAAGTTGCCGCCATAAGTCAGCGCTTCGAAGTAGGGCTGCCAGTCGAGATCGACGTTGACCGTGTTAATGATGAGATCGAACTGGCCCGCCAGTGCTTTTAATGCTTCCGGATCGCGGCTGTTCACCACGTTATTGGCCCCCATCGCCAGCACTTCCTGTTCTTTCGATGGATTTGAGCTGAACGCGGTGACTTCGCAGCCCATCGCGTGCAGCAGCTTGATTGCGATATGCCCAAGCCCGCCAATACCGATGACGCCAACGCGGCTGGTAGCAGTAATATGGTGCATCAATAGCGGTTTAAAGACCGTAATGCCGCCACATAACAGCGGGCCTGCGGACGCCATATCCATATTCTCCGGAAGTGGAATTACCCACTGCCAGCCCGCGCGAAGCTTCTCGGCAAAACCGCCACGATTGAGGATAGTGGGCACTGCGCCTTCCAGGCAGTTAATTTGATTGCCGCTGATACAGGCATCGCAGTGTCCGCAGCTGTGCGCTGTCCAGCCGATTCCAACGCGCTGGCCGACTTTTAGTCCCTTATCCTGTGCCGCGCTGCCGAGTGCGGCCACCCGACCGATGACCTCATGTCCGGCAACCAGAGGGTATTGAGAGAACCCCCATTCATTGTCGATCATCGACAGATCGGAATGGCAGATCCCGCAATAGTCGACCCGTACCTCGACATCTTCCGGTTGGAGTTCTCCGGCGTCATATTCATAGAGTTCGAGCTCGCCGCCCGCCTCTTTTGCGGCATAGCTTTTTATTATCGTCATTGTGCTTCCCTTAATGTGGTGTTGAACTGAAAAGTGTAGAGCATGGAGGCAAGGGACGCCCGGCGTTAATCTGCTGGAGAAGGCGGGAAGTAGCCTGATTATTCTATTTAATCCTCAACGCTGCTGAAATTTTCAGCACTTAGCGATACAGGTGTATGCTCGTGCTTGCATGGCGGCGTATGACAGGTATAATCCACAACGTTTTCCGCATACCTCTTCAGTGCCGAAGTGGCGAAATCGGTAGACGCAGTTGATTCAAAATCAACCGTAGAAATACGTGCCGGTTCGAGTCCGGCCTTCGGCACCAAGTGATGCAATAATTAGCTACCTAATGGTGTCTTTTTTTGTGTCCATTTCCGTCCAGGTTCGTCAATATCTGTCTGTAATTCAAAGATAATTTATTTTTCTGAAATAACCATATTTATTTTGTGGTATTTCCGTGTTGGTCATTTTTCATCCATTGACATCCACGCGATTTGGGGGCCTAAAAGGGGGCAAACCCGGTTCGATAGAGGAGTGACCCCCAAATGGCGCTTACAGATCTCGCAATCCGGCATGCCAGGCCGCTTAGCAAGGCATACAGGCTCTCTGACTGTCACGGTCTTTACATTCAGGTGAACCCCAGCGGATCCAAGCTGTGGTATCTGAAATTTCGCTTTGGAAACAAAGAGAACTGTATGGCATTAGGCCCTTATCCGCTCATTTCTCTTGTACTGGCAAGGGAGAAGCAAGCGGATATAAGAAGGCTTATTTTAGAAGGCATTAATCCGGCGGAAAAACGCAGAGAGGACAAGCGGGGTGGCGAGCCTCTTTAATACGTTTGAGCCCGTAGCGCGCGAATGGGTTTCCAGCAACGTGAACTGGTCGACGGAACATTCGACAGCGCTATTTTCTGAACTTACAGGTTCCAATATTGCACTGAACGCTGTCCAGTCGGGTTCACGGGCTTCTGGAGCGTGCTGTGCAACCGCTGGTTCAATTATAACGCTTTTATGTGACATGCAGCATGATATGGTCGTTTTCTGAACTCCGTATAACCTGAGTATTTTTATCGAAGCGTGAACAAAACATTGCAGCCAGCCTTTCAACGTGGACAATAGTTATCCATACGGTGATTTTATATTCGATAAATCAATGGGTTTCATTGAAACATAGGACTGGTAATGGATGACAATGCTTTAGGGTTTGCCTCATACTGGCGCAATTCGCTGGCAGATGCTGAGTCAGGAAAGGGCAGTTTTGAACGCAAAGATGCCAAAAATTTCACTCACTGGCATGGGATAGCGGCGGGACGTCTTGACGAAACGATCGTCGGTAAATTTTTTGAGGGAGAAAAAGACGACGTCGAAACAGTCGATGTCATCTTGCGGCCAAAGGTTTATTTCCGGTTACTGCAGCGTGGAAAGGACCATTCCGCTGGTGCGCCTGATATTGTTACCCCGATAGTGACGCCAGCCCTGTTGAGCCGTGAAGGTTTTTTATATCCGACGCCAGCGACCTCCATTCCCAGAGACCTGCTTGAACCTTTGCCAAAAGGGGCATTTTCAATTGGTGAGATTGGGCAGTATGATAAATATAAAACGACACATACCTCATTCTCTATCAACTTTGATGACAGTGTTGATAGGACCGCCGAAACAGATGAAGAACGAGAAGCACGATATGCAGCCTGGCAGCAGGATTGGCGTCAATATCTGGATGATTCAGAGAAGCTACTGAAGAACGTTGTCGGCGACTGGATTAAAAATCCCGAGCAATATGAACTCGCTGAGCACGGTTATATTGTTAAAACGGCGCAATCTGGCGGTGCCAGTTTCCATATCCTTTCGCTTTATGATCACCTGCTTGTTTGCAAAAAGGATGTGCCGCTCTTCAATCGTTTCGCCTCGCGAGAGGTTTATGCTGCAGAGTCATTACTTCCTCCCGAAGCAAAATTCAGCGACAGGCTTGGACACTCCGGGGATAAGTTTCCGCTGGCAAAGGCTCAGCGCGATGCCTTAAGCCATTTTCTGGATGCGAGGCATGGCGATATCCTTGCCGTTAATGGTCCCCCGGGAACCGGAAAAACCACGCTGGTGCTTTCTATCATCGCCACGCAGTGGGCCCGAGCGGCTCTCGAAAAAGTAGAACCTCCGGTTATTATCTCGACTTCAACGAATAACCAGGCTGTAACCAATATTATCGAGGCGTTCGGGAAAGATTTTTCCCAGGGCACTGGTGCAATGGCCGGACGATGGTTGCCAGATCTGAAAAGCTTCGGCGCTTATTTCCCCTCAAGCACTCGTAAAGCCGAGGCAGCCAAAAAATATCAAACTGAAGATTTCTTCAACCAGGTTGAGTCAAAAGAGTATGTAGAGGATGCATTGCTGTTTTATCTGGAGAAAGCTAAGGCAGCCTTTCCTGAAAAAGAGTGTTCTTCCCCTGAAAAGGTCATTGAATTCCTGCATGGTCAGTTAGTAGCAAAATCCGAACAATTGGTAAGGCTGAACGCAGCATGGCAAGCGTTAAGCCAGGTTCGGGCAGCGCGAGAGCTTATTGCTAACGACATTGAGCAATATCTCGATAATTTAAATAAATTATTTTCCGGGCAAGAACAAAAAGTCACTCTACTGAAGAGTGCTAAAGCGGAATGGAAAAAATATCGCGCCAGTGAATCACTGATCTATTCATTATTTTCATGGCTACCTGCAGTTCGCAGTAAGCGGCAGTACCAAATACAACGGTTTCTCGAAGATAAATTAGGTGCGCTGATTGCGGGAAATCAGTGGTCTGATTCTGAAACCATCGAACATAATATCGATAGGTTACTTAATTCCGCCGAGCGCGAGCAAACAACCTACCGGCAGCAGATTGACTCCGCGCATGAAATCGTTCTTAAAGAACAGCAGGCGGCTCAGGAATGGCAGAGGCTGGCACTTGATTTAGGGCATGAGGGCGACGAGGAACTGAGCTTCTCACAGGCAGATGAACTGGCTGATACGCAAATCCGCTTCCCTGCATTCTTACTGGCGACCCACTACTGGGAAGGTCGTTGGTTGATGGATATGGCCAAGATCGATGATCTGCAGAAAGAAAAGGGCAAGAAAGGTGCTAAAGGGGTAACAGCTCGCTGGCAACGCCGAATGAAGCTTACCCCATGCGTGGTCATGACCTGCTATATGTTGCCCGGCAATATGCAGATAAGTGAACACAAAGGACAACGTAAATTCGAGAGAAGCTATTTATATGATTTTGCCGATTTACTCATTGTCGATGAAGCCGGGCAGGTGCTTCCTGAAGTGGCTGCTGCCTCGTTTGCCTTAGCTAAAAAGGCATTAGTGATTGGTGATACGGAACAGATCCCGCCAATATGGAGTATTACTCCCGCTATTGATATAGGTAACATGCTGGCGGAGAAAATTCTGTCAGGCAGTACGCAAGAAGAGATTACTGAGAAATATACGGCAATCGCAGAGCTTGGTAAAAGCGCCGCATCTGGCAGCGTCATGAAAATAGCGCAGTGTGCTTCACGCTATCAATATGATCCCGAACTGGCACGTGGCATGTACTTATATGAACACCGCCGGTGCTTCGATAATATTATTGGATACTGCAATACGCTTTGCTATCACGGTAAGTTGTTGCCTAAAAGAGGGGGTGAAGAGAGCAATTTAATGCCCGCAATGGGTTATCTCCATATTGATGGTAAAGGAGAGCTGGCAAGTAGCGGAAGCCGATATAATTTGCTGGAGGCTGAAACGATAGCGGCCTGGCTGACAGATAACCAGCAAAGTATTGAAGCGCATTATGGTAAATCGCTTCATGAAGTTGTCGGTATCGTGACGCCTTTTAGTGCGCAGGTATCGACCATCAAACAGGCGCTGGATAAACAAGGCATCAGCGCAGGCGCGAATGAAAAGTCGCTTACAGTAGGCACTGTGCATTCTCTTCAGGGGGCGGAAAGAGCGATTGTTATATTCTCGCCAGTCTATTCAAAGCATGAAGACGGCACGTTTATTGATAGCGATAACAGCATGCTGAACGTTGCTGTCTCCCGAGCTAAGGACAGTTTCCTGGTCTTCGGCGATATGGACCTGTTTGAGATCCAGCCAGCCTCATCTCCGCGGGGATTACTGGCAAAATATCTCTTTGAGTCAGAGAAGAATGCGCTCTCTTTTGATTATAAAGAGCGTAAGGATTTAAAAACTGCCGAGACCAAAATCTACACACTCCATGGTGTGGAGCAGCATGATAATTTCCTGAATCAGACGTTTGAAAATACCGGTAAACACATCACGATAGTTTCTCCATGGCTGACCTGGCAAAAGCTGGAGCAAACCGGTTTTCTTGATTCCATGATTGCGGCGTGTTCACGTGGTATTAACGTCACGGTAGTCACTGACAGAAGCTACAACACTGAACATAATGATTTTGAGAAGCGAAAAGAGAAGCAACAGAACCTTAAAGCGGCGCTGGAGAAACTTAATGCGCTGGGTATTGCGACAAAACTGGTCAATCGTGTTCATAGCAAAATTGTTATTGGTGATGATGGTTTGCTGTGCGTGGGATCATTCAACTGGTTTAGTGCGACACGTGAAGCGCGATATGAACGATACGATACATCGATGGTTTATTGCGGTGATAACCTGAAGGGTGAGATTGAGGCAATTTACAATAGCCTTGAGAGGCGTCAGGTTTAGGTAATTGTTTTTATTAAGCCATCTTTTTCGGATGGCTATTTTTACTGGTTATATTTGATGCAACATGTTTAATATTGAAAGGATATATTGAATTATGGTATATTCTGCAGATTGTTATTATAAACATGAGTATTATAATGAAATTACTAAACACTTACGAAGATAAAGATGAAGCAGAGGATGCATTAACTAAAATCTCGGGTGAGAAAAGGCTTGCTAGTGAAAGAGATAGTACGGAAACTATTTATAATCTTTTTGGTCAAGCAACGTGGAGTAATTTTTATAAATTAGAAATGTTCTCTCTCCCGGAGTTGCAAAAACTACTTGAGCTGCGAAAGGCTGGTCAGCCTATAGATCAATCCAGGTATGCTGAAATAATGAACACACTGAATCATGTATCACGAGCTTTCGATTTAGAAGTTCCTGCACATTGGTTGTGATGCTTGCCCCATATCTTAAATAAGAAATGGGGCAAGAAGAATGGTTGTTAAGCAACCATCTTTTTGAAAAGCTTCTCCAGATAAATAGAACCAGTATCCTCTAGAAAGAGTACGTTACGTTCTTCAATTTTATCTTTAGGTTCGGATACATTTATTAAATCAACGAAACGAGTTTCAGAAACAATAAACGCACTTAGACTTAATTTATCATCAGATAATTTCTTCTCAAGCTCTTTTATTTCCTTGTACAAGCCAAATTTAGCATCGTCAAGATTCAGATTTCTAATACCTTTTGGATCAATCAGGCTTAACCATTGCTTCCCACTTTCATCATCAACTAGCCACAATAAAAAGTCAGGATAGAAGTTACCCGCAGTAGCGAAACCTAAGCCTTTAGCTTTGGAATCAGCATTGCGCAACAAGTATAAGCTCTTATTGCCGATGGTTTTTTGACCTTTTGGTGTTTCAATAAATTCTTGTAAATCCTTAATGAAGGTAATTTCGCTCGGTGCATCAAAGGCGGTTGGACGCATTTTTAGCGGTAAATCAGCATTTTTCTCAATTGAAAGAAGAGGATAATATAGATGCTTGTCGAAGGTTACAGCAATCATGCCGGGAGCGTTCCAGGATTTAGCTTTACCAATATCACCTTGAGCGACGATTTGCTGCAATTGCTCAAGTCGCTTTGTATAATCCAGACCATCATCAGACTCTTCAATTTCAAAGTGATACATTTTGATCATGCATGGATCGTCTTCATTGACTTGAGTTATTTCATAGAATTGACCTTCATAAGCATTCTTTAATGCATTATAAAAGCGGTCGGTATAATCAGTCAGAAGGCGAAGCATAATATCTTCTTGCTTAGCAATATCGGAATACTGCTTAATTTCGAGCTCCGATGCCGGAATCGAAAGCGTGTACCAATTGTTTGCGATATTCGCCTTTCCAAGGCAAAAATCGATCAACCGTTGTTTATCCAGACGTAAATTTGACCATCCACGCTGTAGTTTATAGGCCTGAATAGCGAGATAAAGACGATCAAAATCAAACGCACTGATTACTTTATAATCTAATTTAGCCTCGTTTCTGACATTAACAGGTGTATTGTCACCCTTCCTGCTCGTATCAATCGACTCAAGTTTAGGATATAAATCGAGTTTGATGTGTGGATGCTTTATCTTGCCTTGCAGTTCAGCAGGAACCTCATAAAGCTCAGGAAAGTAAACACGCTTGAAGCCGTTTTTTTGATTATCCTTGTAGCCATCTTTGAGCTTAAGTGTTTTAAGCTTTGTATTAGGCATGTTTGGCCGAGTTTCAAAATTTAGCTCTAGGATCTCATCACTTGGCGTTATTCCTTCGTCTTCGAGATATTGTTTAAATGTTGCCATATAGTCAGCACGAACACCGAAAATATTCAGTGTCTCTAATTTCTCCAGATGCAGTCCTTTAGGACGTTCTCCTGGTGTGCTTCTTTTTAAAGAATAGTTGCGACCTTTCAGGCGTACCCCGCGACCAAAAAGCTGAATAATCTGTGAGCCTTCCCCACGCCCCATATTGAGTAGACCCATAGTTGATACGCGCCAACTGCTCCAGCCCTCAGTAAATTTTCGGGACCCAATTAAGATATGTAGTTGGGAATCTTTATCGTTCAACGTATGGAACAGAGACTTGGCAAAATCGTCTCTTTGATAATCGAACGTCGTATCTTCCTCGCACATTTTATAAAGAGAGGGTGAATCGCCAATATTGATCAAACCAAAAGGTTCTGCTTCACCGACCTGTAATGCAAGTTCACCTTTACTTCCGATCAAATTTAATACTCTTAACCGCTGACCTGAATGTGTGGTATTAAACAGGCGAGCAAGGATATCCAAATAGATATCTTCCGGTCCATTTATTAGAGCAGTGAAGCGTTTTTCAAAGATGTTACGATCTTTGGTATCCAGAATTCTGGCTTTATTTTCAACAAGATCCCGAATCCATGATTTTGCTTGTACTTCATTGTTTAAAAACCATGCTAAAAAACGCAGTACTGCGTGAATATCCGAGTCTTCACCACTAACAGTGTTGCCAACAAAGACCCATAATGGTTTTTCAATGTTGAATTCGCCTAACTTATCTTTATTCTTATTGAATAAATATTGTTGCTGGTAAAAACTGAGTAAACAAGCAGTGAAGTATTCGTAGCGACGCTCATCTTTTTTATCTTCATTGGGATTAAGGTTAAGAATCAGAGACTCTTTTCCATAGCCATCTTCATAGAAAAATTTATAGGAATAGTCGAATAGAATTGATTTACCATAAACTTCTCTTGTGGCCTGAATACGCGCATCACGTAATTCCTCTGAGGTCAGCTCTAATTTTTCTAACTGCTCAGCAGTCAGTTTTCCTAATGCAGTTGTCTCAAAGAGTAATTTTGCTTTTTTCTTTTTGATTTCGGCTTCGACAGCTTCAACATTATTTCCGCCAGATACTGCTTGTCCAAAAGTAGCCGAGTATTCGAATGCAAAACCGTCTCGTGTTAATTTGTCGCGACGACGCATCCAGGCACCAGCAGCAGTCCCTGTTCCTTTATGACCTTCATCAATTAGAACCAGATTGTTGCCTTCAAATGCCTCAACAGCAACGGTTTTATCACCCATGTCATCAGCAAGTTTATTGATATCAATAACTTCAACGGTACCTTTAAACGGAGCTGATTTGTTCTTATCAAACAACTGAATGTGGGAAAAGCCAGAATTATACAACTCATCCAAGTGTTGTTGTGAAAGACGTTCGTCTGGCGTAAGCAGGATGATTTTATCAGGATAATGATGAGTATTACCATTCTGATAGTAATGTAGGTACTGTAAAATATTTACATGTAATAACAATGTTTTACCGGAACCTGTAGCATTCCAGTATGCCAGTTTATTCAAATCATCCAGGATGTATGATTTAAACTGATTAGCTCTATCCTTTGCTGTTTCATTATTTTCAGCATTGTATATATTGAGTTCACTGTTAAGACCATCAAGTAATTCTTGTTTACGATTGAAGTACCAATCGAGATAGATCTCAGTAAACAAAAGAGACAGGTATTGAAAATATTTCATATTCAATACAGTATCTTCTTTAAGATTACGATGCTCTGTTATTTGTTGCCAGTGCTTAACAATATTAAGATCGTAGCGACGTAATTCATCGAGGTCGATGAGATCGACCTCGAATAAGTAGTTACTTAACTCATGGAAGAACAGGCTTTGGCCATCTTCATGAATACCTTCAAATCGGTCTTCACCTAAACGGATTTTCAAACCATGCAGTGTACCGTCTTTAAAAAAACGGAACATAAAGCGATTTAAAACCAGCTGCTTATGAAAACTTAATTTGCTGTTAGTCTGCTTTTTGACGGCTTTTCCGGTAGTGGGTTTCTTAGCCATTCTTAAACCTCCTCAGCAAACATTAAGTTTAGGAACTCAGGTTCGATCTGGCGAATTTTCAAACTACGGACGATTTCACTGTCTTCTTCATCAACTGTATATGCAGTTGGTAGGTTGTGATCGCCATTGATGTAAATAACATCAAACGTTTTTTCTTTTGCATATAAATCAAAACGGTTAGCATATTTATTTAATTCTTCATAGCCGATTTTATCACAGTCGCGCCACAGGATTAGCGTACGTTCACCTGTTGGTAGTGTTCCTTCTATTCGTACATAGCCCCGCTCAACGTTGGATTCAATAGATTTCACATGTAACCCAATAAGATAATTGAACGTTTCGATTAAATCGATGCATCGAGGTTCAGTTGCCCCTGCGGAATCCATAGCAATGTCCATTTTATATTTGAATGGATTCTGAAAGCTATCCGTGTTGATTAAAGAGTTTTTACTTTCCTCTTGTAACATATAATTTATCAAATAATTGTTTTTGACATTTGATGATGCATCTTCAAAAATATCTCGATTTTTATTTTTTAATGAAATGTTATTCAGAGCATCCTCGTAACTCTCGATTTTAATGGTTTTAATGATGCATGATTTATTGCGAATTTGGGTTGCCTTCCCATCTTTCCATTGAGAAGAGAATATACATTTCAACATTCTAGGCTTAGTTATAATATCAAAATAGTCACCTTGCTCAATAAGTATTGAACGTCTTGAACCATTATCATCATCATTCATTGCTATTACTGCATGACCTGTACTAGCAGAACCAGCAAAATAATCTAAAATGAGGCTTTCTTTATGTGCACCAGCAACTTTCAAGCTGTCAATTACTGCTTTAAATGATTTAGGAAATAAAAACAATCTATCTCGGGTAAACATGGACGATAGAAGATTAGTACCATGAGAACCAGCTGCATAAGCAGAATCATCCCACCACGTTCCTGGCAATTTGCCATCATCATTTATATAATTTCTACGATAAACCTCATAACGACCACGCACAATTTCGCATTTAAGATGTGCAATTTCCTTCTTGGCTCTATCAACTCCCCATTTCCAGACTCGCTCTGTGCCTGTTGAGTCAATAGGGAAAATTATATCATTTGAATGATACTGAGATAGATCATAATCCCACTCATCATTTTCATCATTCCAATACATTTCCGGTATAAATATTTTATTACCAGAGAGAACTATTGGGTAAAATTGTTTTGGTCTATCCTTTCTACTTGAGTCTGTGCCAGTTTTCCGAAAGTTTTCCCATAAATATTTTAGACCGTTTTCATCCGTTTCATTATAACGTTGATTTTGAGTGTCATTTCTTGGTAAACGTCCGACAGATTCTACAAGGTCCGTTTTTCTGTGGAAAATTGCATACTCATGATTAATAGAGAAACCTGATACCGTGGAACGACCTTGTGGATTATTTCGGATTGGTACAGTAGCTAAGTGGTTTTCGGCACCGAATATCTCATTGTTTATAAAAATACTGTTTTCAAGTTCGTAATCATCAATAGTAAAAACCTGAATCCCTCTTTCAGAGAGTAGTTGATAACCTTCAGATACTCTATTTTCAATTAAAGTATTCCAGGCGCTATGTTTGAAACCATTCTTATAAAGAATTTCTGAGGCATTAGTGTTGTAAGGAGGATCGATATAGATTGAGTCAATGCGATTTGCATATTTGTTTTTTATTAATCTTAAAGCCTGAAAATTATCACCATTAATTAAAATATGATCAATTTTGGCATCTAAATTCTCGATGGAATTAATAATTTTCTCTTTTAATCTATCATCAAATAATTCTGTGTCAACTGGTAGGCATTGAAGATGAGAGCAAGTATCATCTGTGATGAATCCTAATTCTTTCCATCTTTCAATTTGATTTTTATTTGATAAAGCCTCAGCTTTAAGTTCTTCACTTAAAATGTCTAATGTTACGGTATAATTAGATGAAACAATAAATTTCTTCTTGTTCCATAGCTTTTTCTGAAAATTTTCAATTTGTGCTAAAAACGCAATTAATTCAAGTGCAACTGAACGCAGGCACTGGATCATGCGCAGTTGTTTTTCGATATTTGAAAAGATTTCTGCATTTTGTAAATTATCAAGGTTCATGACTTCATTTTTAATATAAAAATCAAGTTCATTAGTCAAGAACCCCCCAAGATCTTTGTGTATAAAGTAGTCTGCGGTATTACGCTGAGTATAGGTAGTAAGATGACGTTCTAACTCCGTACGCATCGGATTCTTTTCTGTCGGTACTCGTTTAGCAAGGTCAACCCAATGCTGCTGGACATTATTGTCTGAAAGAATTTTTGAAATAGCTGACTGGACTAATATCTCTTGCTTGGTCCCTTTCTTCATCGCTTTGTATTCAAAATGAATAATTAATTCTTCTGTGTCAATGGATTTGCCATCAACAATCGATGAAGTTTTAATAACTTCGACTGGTTTATATTCTTGTTCGTATTCTTCACCTTCATCATCAAATTTAGTACGTACATGAGGCTCAATAAGAACAAAGCAGCGATCTAAATCATTATCTTTACGGTTATCTTTTGCCGTATCTGCTGCAAGTAATTTGAAGCTAACTTTTCGGCCATCGGCTAATTTAAACGAATAGTTGGCAAAATTTTCACCGCTTTTAATATAATACTGATCTTTATTTGCCCAATACAGCATGACTTCTTCACCTGCATATGGGATAGCGTAAGTATTTCCTTTATAACGACGCTTGCTAATGAAGTCACCATTGTCGTAATAACGTGAGAAAAAAGTAAGCAAGTGGGAGAAAACTGCATTTTCGTGCTCACTGGCTCCAGAGGTTATAGTAGACAATTTCTTTTGAATTTCTTGAACTTTTGGGCTTTCATCTGATTCAAAACCAGCATCTGTTGCCGCTTTGATTGCGAGATGTAACTGTTGTTCTAAGTCTGCTTTGTTAGCGTTTTCTGCATCAGCAAGTGCAGACTGAATTTTAATCTTCAGTTTATTCTCAAGATAATCATTAATTTCATCCGCGCGGGCATTCAAAATGCGGTAAATGCCGAAATCCAACTCTGGTCGATCAATCTGAAAAATTTCTTTAAGTTTCTTAACTAATTCGTTGTATTTACTCATTGTTTTCTCTTATAAATCAATTAAATAACTTTCCAGCGAATGGTAAACAATTCTGCGATCTCTGTTTTCTGCTTCATTCTCTCTTCAAGGGCACTGATCAACAGGTCTCGTTTGTCTGATATTTCATCTTCAATATCAAAAATCTCCATTCGCTGGCGCTTCTGTTGTCGCTCCAGTTGTTTTAGTCTTTCCTGGTTTTGTTTTTGTTCTTCAATGGATTGTGCCAGTCTTGCATCTCTCTTCAAAGACTTGATTTGCATTTTCGTATCGCGTAACGCTTCTTCCGCAGCATACATCACATCCTCTGCCCATTTTTCCAGCTTATCTCTTTCTAGTTCAAAGAGGGCATTGTTCTGCTCCATGACTTCAGCAAGTTGGGTATCGATTTGTCTCTTTTTGAGTAAGAGCAGGTCATCGGGCAATGTGTTCGCCTCTGCAGACATACTTTCTCTATCGCCTGTTGTTGCAGCAATCTGAAACAACCGCTTGCATGCTTCACCGTCTATTATTTGCCCGCGATCGGTCTTTGTCGTAAAGACTAAAAACTGCTGTGTGTTAAACGCATCTACAGTAAGCAAGTTCAGCGTCAACCAACCCGCCTGTCCTTTTAGTTGCTCAGCAACGGAAACTTTCGTTGCATGGTCACTGTAATTGAAGATGACTTCTGCCATCTCCGTATCTAGCTTTTTGGCGTTATCGATCACATACTCACCGAGAGGATGGTTGATGCGATACGCAAGACTATGATGTTCTTGCCTTTGTAACTCACTTTTTTGGTTAACACTTCTGCGTAGTAATTGATACTGCCCTACTGGTAACCCATTGACTGGCTCGCACAATGTGAAACGGTGATGCTCATGATCAAAATTGGCACAATGTTTAAGTTGGTAATGTGTCACCGCCCAAAACCAGCGGCCAACCTTATCTAAGCGCTCTTGTGTTTCATCAAGCCTGATCTTTAGCACATCGTGAATATCTTCATCAAAATGCTCGAGTAGCTGCTCTTGAGTCTTTTGCATCTTGAGGTTAATTTCGTCTTCAAGCTCTTTTCGCAGTTTATCAAAGGCGGCCTCAATCTCTTCAGGTGTCCGACATGACTCATAAATGGACTGAATTTTTTTTTCAAAGTCTACGCCGTTTTCAATGCTGCCCAAAACACTGTCTGATGCCCCAAACACACCATCGAAAAGATTGAATTTCTCAGTCAACAATTCCAGAACACGTTGATCTGCTTGATTTCTTTGGTTAAGGAAGTTAATAACCACCACATCAAACTCTTGCCCGTAACGATGGCAACGACCAATTCTTTGTTCAATGCGTTGAGGGTTCCATGGCAAATCGTAATTAATCAGCAACGAGCAGAATTGCAGGTTAACCCCTTCCGCTGCTGCTTCAGTAGCGATCATAATTTCAGCATGATCTTTGAAATGGTCGATCAATGCCGAACGTTTATCAATCTGCGCCGAACCTGTGATGCGAGAAGAACCACGATATTCTTCAAGCCATTGCTGATAAATTTGGTTTGTCTGCGGCGTGTTGTTGGTACCACTAAAAGTAACCACTCTACCCAGATAACCATGATTTTCTAAGAAGTGAGCAAGATATTGCTGAGTTCTCATCGATTCTGTAAAGATGATGACTTTTTTTGCTGCCCCCATTTCTGCAAGCTGTGCAAAACCTTGCTCCAGGCCAAGGAGTAACTCCTTTGTTTTAGTATCAACACCAATTTGTTCAGCTTTGAAGATGAGGGTCTCAAGTTCATTGATTTCAGCCTGAAGTAAAGCTAGATCGATTGTTTTGCGCTCTGTATCAGTGCTTAATATTTCGTCATCTTCAACGATGTCATCTTCAAGATCATCATCAACAATAATCTGCTGAATGATATCTAGCTCATCTTCAACGATGCCTTTCTGCTTTAGTTTCTCAAGACGAATCTTAAGTATCTGTAAGTTATTCAAAACTGCTTTCGTACTCGACGAAAGCAGTTTTCTGAGAATAAGCCCTGTCAGATGTCTGTGTCGCTTAGGCAGCGCGTAGCTATCCTCACGTTCCAGCAGATTTTGAACACGCTCATAGAGTTCATGCTCTTGTTCACTTGGATAGAATGGGATTGTGATGGCTTTACGTTCCGTATACTTGACGTACTCGAGTACATTCTTACGTAATGTTCGTTTGATAAAGTGCGACAGTCTCCCTTTCAGCTCCACCATATCACTGTCTGTCTGCATATATTGCTTTCTGAAAGCCTTAGGGGCGCCGAAAGTGTGCTCATCAATAAGTGTCGATATGCCGTACAGTTCCATTAGCGAATTCTGCAAAGGCGTTGCCGTCAATAACAATTTTTTCCGGCCATAAAGCGCGCGTTTTAATGCTTGTCCCATCTTGTTACTGTCGCGGTGTGCATTCCGGAGTTTATGAGCTTCGTCAATTACCACTAGATCCCACATTTCAGCTACCAGCTTCTCTTCTAACTTGGCTGCATAGTGGAAGGACATTATTGTTATCGATTTGTTATTTAGAGGGTTATAGACACCTTCTTTTTGCAGCTGGCTGAAAGTCTTTGCATCCAATACCTGTGAAGGTAAGTTGAATTTCTCAATTAGTTCACTTGCCCACTGCCGACGTAAAGATGCTGGGCAGATGATCAGTAGTTTTCGCTTCCTTTCTGCCCAGTATTGGCAAAGTACTAATCCCGCTTCGATGGTTTTACCCAAGCCGACTTCATCGGCAAGTACCACGCCTTTACTTAAAGGATTCTCTATAGCAAATAACGCAGCCTCAATTTGGTGAGGGTTGAGATCAACGCTGGCATCAAACAATGACTGAGAAAGACGATCCACGCCATTGTTTGAATGGAGGATAGAAAGCTCATGCGCAAAATATTTAGCATGGTAGGGAGTTGTACCAATCATCTAAGCTCGCCCTTGTTTCCTGAAGCTGAAATCAATATTTATGGTCCACTGCGTTAGCATGTCAATGTGTCCTCTGAACCGCTGAGTCTTAGATGCCCTCAGGTGAGCACCATGCGGATTAAGCGATGCCGATCTTATCATTTTAACCCTTACAGGCCGATATCTGATGCAAAAGTTGATACGTGATAACCCGGTCAGTATCTCCTTGCAATTGAAGTGGTTTTGCTTTTTCTTCAACGCTAAGATTGCCTTCAAGTTAAGTAATGCTGCACAAGCCTGCCGGGAAGACTATGTATCTGAGCAAACCGGTGAAAATAGAACATTAATGAGATTAAAAATGAATATCGCTGAGGACTTCAACCGGCTTTATGCCGACGTAGGGCGTAACATTGAGCAAACATTAGCTGATATTGCAGGGCTTCATGTTGAAAACGAAGATGGCAAAAAGCAGCTTAATGCGATGACGGCGCAACTACTGATTCTGCAGGATACTTTCAATCAGAAATTGGCTTATCTACAGCAACATGCCGAATGGGACAAGTTTACCCTTGCTTTTTTTGGCGAAACTAACGCTGGAAAAAGTACCATTATTGAGTCTTTGAGAATCTTGTTCGATGAAACCACCCGCCGACAGCTGCTACAAAATAATCAAAATGATCTGCATAAGGCGGAGCAAGAGTTGCGCGAAAACTTAACGCAGTTACGAAAGTGGACTGATTTTTGGCCCGTAACCGAAATCACGTGTGGTGTGGAGAGCTGATGAGGCAATTTAGGGTTAGGATAGGAATTGTCGATGAGTGATAATCACGCAACTTTGTGATCTTCCACTCAGTATTCAAATTTATGTCCCATTCTGGGGGCAAATCCCCAAAATAAATCCTAACAACCCATTATTTTTCAATTAATTAGACGAAAATGTGAGTCCGGCCTTCGCACCAGGAGCATATAAATGGACCTCAACTGAGGTCTTTTTTATGCCTAAAATCCAGAAGTTATCTACCTTTCTCGGTTGAGCGCTATGTTTTTTCCGTTGTTATCAGAATGCTAACTGCCAGTACAGAGCCGACAGACAAAAAGTATGTCTGCAATAATGTCTTGAATGTACATATAGTTGCGAGCATCATCGCAACTATGTGCTCATGGATTCTTCAACGTAATGACCTCTGACAAAACCCTAAAGCAAGCGATATCAAATATTACTATTTGGCGCAAAGGCGAACAGCGAGCGCCGCATAAGCCGTTATTGCTGTTATATGTCCTCTCGCACTATCGGCAGGGTCACGATCGTCTATTTGATTATGCTTCTGAAATTCATGAGCAATTGCTGGATTTGCTGGAGCGCTATGGGCCACAGCGCCGTGAGCAGCGCCCGGATATGCCGTTCTGGCGTCTGAAGGGCGATGGTTTCTGGGAATTGCAAAACGCGGAATTCTGCTCAACAAGTGGTAGCCGCCAGCCGCCCAAGCGCGAACTCATTGAATATAATGTCGCTGGTGGGTTTGATGTCGACAATTTCGCGCTGGTAACAAAAAAACGTAAGCTAATCGACGCGTTGGCGCAGCAGATCCTTGAGGCGCATTTTCCGACCAGTATTCAGGAAGACATCGCTGACGAGATGGGTTTTGGTATTCGCACCTCTCTCAGGCAACGCGATCCGAAGTTCCGCCAGGCGGTGCTACGAGCTTACAATTATCAATGTGCGGTCTGCGGCTTCAATATGCGCCACGACAACGCCCCTATAGCCCTTGAAGCAGCCCATATCAGATGGAAGCAGCATCATGGTCCTTGTGAAGTACCTAATGGCCTGGCGTTGTGCGCAATTCATCATAAAGCGTTCGATCGTGGTTCGATTGGTCTGGATGAAAATATGCGCGTGGTGGTTTCCGACGCGGTGAATGGTGGCGGGGTGGTACAGCGGCTGTTCTGGGATTTTGCGGGGAAAGAGATCGCGTTGCCGCAGATGAAAGAAAATTATCCGGGTGAACGGTTTGTGGAATGGCACAAGAGGGAGGTGTTCAGAGGAGGGCATTGATCTGGGGCTGTTATTTTGAGTATGGTATACGTTATCTGTTAAAAACAGAATCACATCAAAGGCATCAAAGTAATCGGCCACGGTTCTCGCACTATGGTCTGTAGCGCGCTGGTGGAGTCACACCTGTAGTCAAGCGACGCGAGAGCTTCAGATGAGCCATCATGAGCACAAGCAGAATTTATAAGGCGCGGCACCTTAAAGAGCACGGGAGATTGTAAGTAGCCCGATATTGCTGGCTTTTGCTTAGCTTGCTGACGGGATTCGTCGTATGAAGCATGAAAATTACCTCATGTTTTATATAAGGATTTGACACCATATCAAAACCGGTAACTCTCAGCCTTTTAAGGCTATGTGTCAGATCAGGTCGTGATAAGACACATAAATTTAAAAATTTATATATCTGGCCAGATAGACTTTTTTATAACAGCTTTATAAATTAAACAAATCTGCCATAGAGACAGATTTGTTTAATTTATAATTAGAGGTTTGCAACGTTATGATATACTTTTTGCACATCATCATCATCTTCAAGGGCATCAACAAGTCCTTCAAAGATTTCTAAATCTTCTGGTGAAAGTTCAACTTCTGATTGAGCAATCATTTCTAATTCTGTTGTTGAAAATTCAGTAATTCCAGCTGCTTTTAGCGCTGCGATTCCTTTGTGCAGGTCTGTAGCTTCAGTATAAATAACGATGTTTCCTTCTTCTTCGGTTACATCACGAACATCAACTTCAGCATCAAGCAAAATTTCAAAAATATGGTCAGGGTCTGTTCCTTTAAATACAATCACTCCAGTATTGTCAAACATATAGCTGACAGCACCTGCCGCTCCGATATTCCCGCCTTTTTTATTAAAAATTGTGCGGATATTAGCAATCGTACGGTTAACATTAGACGTCAACGTTTCAGCGATAACCATTGAACCATTTGGTCCAAAGCCTTCATAACGCCCTTGCACGAACGTTTCATCTCCGCCACCTTTGGCTTTATCAATAGCTTTATCAATAACATGTTTTGGAACCTGTGCCTGTTTCGCACGTTCAATAACGAATTTTAAAGCTGAGTTTGATTCCGGGTCTGGTTCACCTTGTTTAGCCGCAGCATAGATTTCTACACCAAATTTTGCATATACTTTAGACGTTGCACCGTCTTTAGCCGTTTTTTTAGCAACAATATTTGCCCATTTACGTCCCACTGGAAACATCTCCTCAAAAAATTATTTACATTAATGGCAGGTTAATAACCTGCATGTTTTTTCTATCGTATTATATCATAATATATAAATTCTCGTCTATGAGAAATAAAAATATCCGGATTTTACGGGGGATTGCTTTAACTTTAACAATAATTAATATTGTGGATAAACCATTTCCTAATTTTCTTCTGGTTCTTTTTTATTCTTAAAAATTGAATCGCAGCAATAACGCATAAGAAAAGAGAAACGAAAGGGATAATCCAGGCACTGCTAGCGCGATAGGCTATCATGCGCAACGCCTTATTGATGGAGTTTTTGCTCATCATGTTAGATGCCTCGCTTGCACGTCTTGCGGCATATCGTGGTGGAAGCTTAATGGTGAAATTAAAACGATATATTCCAGCCTTGAGCAGCGTTAATTTGTTGAATACTTTTAAATGGAGGTATACCCCTTGTAGGCTATACCTCCTGCACCACTTTATCGCGCGATTAACGCAAATATGCCCCAGCCAAAGTATTCCCGCGTCCAGGTGACGTGACGTTTGGGCGCTACCGTCAGTTCAGTTCGAACCTCTTGCGCAAACTCATCATCAGGGTTTTCCTCCAGCCAGCGGCGCATGGTCATCCACTTCGCGGCTTCATATCTGTCCCAGCCTTGCTGATCTGCCAGCACCATTTCCACCACGTCATAGTCGAGTTGGTCGAAAAAGGCGACAAGCTCGGGCAGGGGGCGAAAATCGGCGACGGATGAGACGCCACAGGCATGAGCGCTCTCTTCCGTTTCGGGGACCTGACGCCAGTACGGTTCACCGATGAGAATGATCCCGCCAGGCTTGAGGCTTTTGGTCAGCAGATCTATTGTCCCCGCGACACCGCCCGCAATCCAGGTAGCGCCTATGCAGGCCGCCACGTCATATTTTTCCTCATCAATGTAACCGGCCGCGTCGTTATGAATAAAATGTACGAATTCGCTGACGCCGAGTTCTTCTGCACGTTGCTTTGCCTGTGTGGTGAAGAGCGGGCTTATGTCAATGCCAGTACCAGTAACACCGTAATCGCGAGCCCAGGTGCAGAGCATCTCACCCGAGCCGCTACCGAGATCGAGAATCCGCATGCCTGGCTTCATGCGTAACACATGGCCCAGTGTGGCGTACTTTTCTGGTGTAAACGGGTTATGGATACGGTGTTCGCTTTCGCTAATGGTAAAAATACGTGGGATATCCATTGGTTTATTCCTTTTACTGAGGGAGATTCTCTCAGTGGGAGTTGTTTTTTCAGCCAGCAGCGCAAACAGCTTGCCTGCAAAAGTCTCGCCGACTGGCCAGGTGTGACTGTCCGGACGCTGCAACACAGTGAAACCAGCGTCACCAAGCAGGCTGATACATTCATCATCGCGCCAGGCCTTCATTTGGCTACCGAAACGGGTGGTACCGCCGTTTTCCGCTATCGCCCAGAACTGCGTTGAGCTGGTTTGGGCCTCTTCATCCCAGGCATTTTCCGTTAACAGCAGATGAGGCTCGGCAAGGAACAGACCGTGCGGGCAACGCTGCCAGCTTGCTTGCGCCATGCCCTGGCGTTTAACTTCATCGAAGGTATGAACTTCCACGAGCAGTTTGCCGCCCGGTTTCAACCACTGTGCGCAATGACTGATGAGGCTTTGCGCATCAGTAGCGCTAAAGACATTCAGTTCCCCAAACGTCATCATGATGAAATCGAAGGGTTCCGTGGGGTGATATGTACGAATATCCTGCTGAATATAGTCAATATTCAGATCTGCGGCCTGCGCCCGCTGGCGAGCCCATTTGATGGATGCCGGTGAGAAATCTACGCCTGTGCAGTGAAACCCGCGCTCCGCTAACAGGCGGGTATAAAAACCGGGGCCACAGCCGAGATCCAGAATGCAGGCGCCAGCAGGTAACTGACGGGTAATCCATGTTACCTGCTGCTCAATCACGGTTAGCCGGCGGCTGGCCCAGTCGTGGTCCTGCGACAGATGATTTTCCAGCATGCGTTGGCTGAAGGCTGGCTCATCCCAGGGGATTTTGCCTTCATCGGGTAATAGTCGAATGCGATGCGTTGCAAAAATAACGGCGCTGATATCCATCATCATCTCCTTAGCGATTGTCAGGCTGGGCGCGAACGTTGTTCAGCCCGGTCGTATTAATGCGGTAGGGCTGACCGTTAACGGATTTGATCAGCTTTTTGGTTTTGAGTTTTTTGAATACAGCGAGCGTGCAATCGGCGAGCAACAGCCCTTCGCGGCTATAGCACTCAACGGCGGTGACGCGGCCTGACGCATCGCGGATGTGTGTAATGCGTCCGCCTTTGGCGAGAACGTGTAAGGTACGTTGTTCCTGACGGGATAAATTCATACTGAAGAACCTGTTTAATCATCATATGCAAAACGTGCAAACACACTGCGGTGTCCGCATTCGATTTCGGCGCATTGATAATCAGTCCGGCCTGAAAAGGTCGGGAAACTGATTATCGGATGATGACATTCTCCAGCATCAAAGCCTCGGGTTGAGTTGAAAAGTATTTACGTAGTGAATGATAACACTCGATTTCTGTCAGTGAATAACCGGGAGTGAAAAGTGTGATCCGAAGGGAGGATCATGGCGTTTAGCGTGCCAGTTAAATAGATCCCGCCGCTACCATAATGAATATTGATTAAACTCATATACCCGATAATGGCCGCTTTGATAGTCTCGACGTATCTCTTTAGTCGTTGACAGGATTGTAGCGTTGGAAATCTTTTTTTAACCATCTGAAAAATATCACTTAAATATTTTTCATACACAAACATTTATGGTCCGCTGAGTACGGGCCGATTTTGTATGGGTTAAAAAAGGTACGTTATGAAAGTCATATGGACTGTCACTCCTGTGGGGTATCAGCGCATAGCGAAACGCTGCCCTTCATGCAGCGTAAAACGGGACTTCACGCCTTCTGGGGCATTTCGGGTTAATTCGCAAAAGAAGGTACTCGATGTCTGGAGTATCTATAAATGCACACACTGCGATTACACCTGGAATATCTCCTTGTTCTCGCGCCTGCCAGTCAACAAAATTAACCGCGATCTTTATTGCCTACTGATGGCGAATGATGCTGCCACGGTGCAATATTTTGCTTATGACAGCGCGATCCTGAAGCGAAACAATGCTGAATTATCGGGGCAGCCTGATTTTCACATTCAGGAACGGTGGCTGGTCAGTATCGCTTCCCACAAGCAGGTCAGTGTTAGCGTCAGGATTTCCCGTTCTTTTCAGGTCAGCCTGCAGTCGATTTTGAAGAAGCAACTCATGTTAAGCGCTGCCGAAATCAAGAGACGGATTGAAACTGGGCAAATAAGTGGCGTTACGATGAAAATGCTTAAATCGCGAAAACGGAAGAACGAGAAATATGATTTGCAGCTCTCTGCGGAAACACTGTATGACCGGCGAAGGATTGTTCTGATCCGTCGATAAAAATAATAAGCTCACCTTAAGTTTTAGTGTGCTGGTATGGCAACGAGGCAATGGAATGAAAGAAGAACTCATGGACAGGTGAGCTTTAGTTTCAAATTCACAAAGTGAATAAATATTGTATACGATGCCAGTTCAGGCATGAGGGAGGCATGGGGCAATATTATCGATAAAGATGAGGTAGACGAATTTTCTGGCGCGCTTTAAGCATTGCATAGCAGCTTCTATCTTCCGTTTAAGATGAGGCAAGGCATGAGTGTCTGGTTCGCTCGCATGTATGAAGCGAAGGGCGGGTAAAAAGGCCCGCCTTCGCTTGCGGAGCACCTTGATAAGGGTGCTCCGCAAGGTAAGCATTAACATGGATTTTGCGTATTAATCATCAAAGATTGGGCTGTCAGCATCATCAATGTTACATGTATCACAGTTTTGTTGAGATAATTCTGGACGTTTAAAATTTTGAGCTGATTCACATGCATTTAGCATTATTACCATGAGAAACAGCATGATATATTTCATCGCCACTCCTTAAATTATTTAATAATGGCCAATAGTTACCAGTATAAACTGACCCCTGTTGTTCCCTGCCAGGTCTTTTCGGATCGTTCACTAAGACCGTTTTGATAATCAACCTTGATATAATAATTTGTATAATCATTCAGCTTTACGGTCACGCCGCCGCTTATTTTTGCAGCAGAACCATTATAGGATGTAAGTAATGAATCCTGGTATCCTGTACTGCCTACGGTAACATTATTTCTGTCTCTGGCGGTCAGTTGATTATTCAGCTCTGCATCAAGGAAGGGGGACCACTGGACCCCGGATATCGTCATAGTATTCCAGTACAAACGAGCTCCAGCGGAGGCGGTTAACTGATTATCCAGATCGTTATTAACGTTTAAATCATCATAACGATAGTCATCTAATTTAACTTTCTGCCAGGATACAGAAATTCGTGGCACCAGTGTCAGCGCCTCATTTAGTACTCGCGGATAGCCCGCTTCAAAAGCCAGAATCTGCCCACGACCATGAATATCAGGTTTACGTGTACTGTTATTCGATTCTACCTGTCCAGAATACCGGGCTAGTTGTAAAGTGGTGTTTGTGTACCAGCCCTGGGTTGCTGTATAACGCCAGTATAAACCTGTAGCGTAAGTATTGAGCTGGTAGCTTCCAAGCTGGGCATTCGAGGTGTAAATGGTTTTGCCCGATACATTAGCATTACTGTCGAGATAACCCACATAAACACCCAGTTTATGACTGCTGTCTTCATCAGCAGGCCATAAATCAGCCCCAATTTGGATACCTTTTACGTGGCCATTCCATGCCGCATTTGTGGCTCCGTCACCTTGATTTTCCTGTTGTCCGTAAAGGGTACGTACCCAAATCCCTTGGCCATTTTGGGCCATTCCACTGGGTTCCGGAACGAGTCTGTCAGCAAACTGTGGTATTAGCGCCAGTCCAGCCTGACGGGTAATATCTCCCAATGCGCTGCTGACGACAGCATCTGCACGCATCGCGCCACGCTGTAGAAAAGAATCATATTGGTAACTTTGCCCGGCAAACACACCATAATCATACAAACCGGTAGTCAGAATGGCATCCTGAGCACTACTATTTTTGATTACCGCATTGGTATCATTACCACTGATACTACCAATGGTTAGGGAGTGTCCGTTAACATCCAGTATACTGCCTGTTGTAGTGTCATACGTTTTTGAAAAAACGATATGGTCAGTATAATTCAAAGCATTATCCGCGTTTATATTGACACTGGCATTTCCTTCTAGTTTCAATGTTGTATTATATAACGAGTTTTCATGATTCAGATTTATCAGTGAATTCCCTTTAAAACGCTGCTCGCCACCATTAATGGCATCTGCAGTATTAATGTTTAATGTCGAATTACCATCAAATAATAAATTTCCGCCATCCACACCATGCTGTGCTGAAATGTTCATGACAGCATCGTCTTTAAATGTGGTAGATGTGCCACCAGTAACTGCCTGGCTGATATTGGCGTTAAATATAGCATTGTTACTAAATATTTGTTTGCTGTTACCGGAAATCGCCCCTTTACTGTTGCCATTCAGGATGCTGTTTCCACTAAAATTCTGGCTGCCTCCAGACAGGGTATCTTCGCCATTGGCATTTAATATACTATTATCGTTAAAATTTTGTATCCCCCCGGTAATTGTTGATTTACCGTTAGCATTAAATACTGCATTATCCTGTAATTTTATTTGTCCTCCAATAATAGCCTGATCTGCTTCTGTATTCAGGACTGAGCTTTTTGCCAGGATCTGATATCCACCACTTATACCTTGACTGGCATTGACATTTAATGTTGCATCGTTAAATGTTTGATTGCCACCACTGAGTGCCGTGGCTGCATTCACATTCATTGTCGTACCAGATTGAAATATCTGTTTATTCGTATTATTCGTTTCTCCCGCGATAGCATTAGCGGTATCCGCATTTAATACTGAACTCCCAGTGAACAGTAACGTGCCTCCAGTGACACTACCGTTTCCAGTCACATTGACCTCGCTGGAATCCTGAATGTTTAACTGCCCACCAGACATTCCCCCCGTGGCATTGATATTAACCGTTGACGTTCCTTTAACACTGCCAACTTTACCAGAGGACATCGTATTTTTACTAAAGGCATCGGATGCGTTTAAATTAAGTGTCGCATCTGTGAATGTCAGTCCCGTGCTGTTAAATACGCCATCGGCTGCATTGATGTTTAGTGTTGTTCCAGCATTGAATATCTGACTACCGCCATTAATTGCTTTTTCAGTATTGGCATTGACTACGCCATTACTACCAGCGAGAGCAGTTAACTTGGCATTGTTTATACCAGAACTGGCATTGATATCGATTTCAACTTTCCCTGGTGTACTTCCGCCTCTTAGCGTGTATGTACCGCCATTTAATCCTGACTCGGCGTTGACTTTTACATGCGTATTCTCTCTGAACTCATAGGTACCTTTGTTATTATTAAAGGCCTGGCTGGCAGAAACAGTAAGATCTGTATTCCCTAAAAAATAAACAGGAGATTTATCGATATATCCAGCAGTATTGGCATCTATTGTTTTATTAGTGCAATAAGATGATCCCGAACAATCAGAAGAAATAGCCGCATTCACTGAGCTGGAAATAAAAGATAATGAAAACACCGCCAATAGCAGGGAAGAACCATATCCAGCAGAGCGATGACAGAAAATTATTTTATCCATGGCTGCATCCTATTTATTTTTAGATAATTCAAAAGAATAACTACTGCCGCGTAGATTGGTCATATTCACGCTGACGATGTCCCCGTTAAGAGATACGCGCTTATCAGGGTCACTGGAAATATGGAATGGGATTGCATTATCGGGCAGTTGGAATGACACCCGACTATCACGACGTGGTGAAGATACTGCTATCTGATAACCTTGTGTTGTTGGCGTCATAATCAGGGACATTGGCGTCAATGCATGAATGCCTCCCACAGTTGCAGAACGCCAGAAATTAGCATAAATAACCTGCTGACCTGGTAGCGACACAGCCTGGACTTTTGCATCATTCGCAAGGAGCGTTATGTCAGCATTTACGGAAGGGGATGCGGACCCCGAGGGGAAGACAACCCAGGCATAATGATTATCTGATTCTGCGCTATGAGGCTGGATAATGGTTAAAAATTGTGCCGAAACTTTACCGGATGAGGTGCCGATATCGGCCCAGTTACCCTGACGTTGTTTCACACTAACTTGTGCGCTTGAGCCAGCTAATGGCTTCCAGATAATGTTATTACCTTTATCGTTTAAAACGACAGATTGGGTTGCTTTTCTCTCTTCTCCGGGCTGCAAGACGATGCCATCAACAAGCACTTTTGCCGAGCCACTGATTTTCTGATTAGCAATGGTCGTTACCGCCGGGCTACTACTGGATATCTGGCTCCCAAGCATGATCATTTCATGCGGTGCCATGAACCAGGATTTTTTCGCCTTGAGTGAATAAGTCGGCACTTTTAAATGCATACTCGCGCTTGCCCATTTATTCAGAGTATTGCCACCCGCCCAGGCGATATTTGCCCGACCTAACTGAGTCACACGGTATTGCTCATCACACCAACCCTGCTCGCCAGCAGAGGTGGTGCCTGGTAAAAACCGACTGTCGACCACAGGCCAGTAATCACGATATTGATCGTCATTGGGCAAATACAGCCAGGTCATCCCATCAGATGTTCTCTGCCCTTTTAGATTCTCGTTATTAATACATTCGTAGCTACCAGTACGATTGGAATGCATCGCTACAACAGCCAGATAGTTTGTACCCTGATAAATCAGACGATCCATATCTGCATACAGTTTACCGCCCGCTGTTCGGGGGGCCGGTGGCAAATGGCTATCCTGTTGAATACGCGTAATAACCTGCCAGGAGGTTAAGTTTTCTGGCAAGTGAGTGTGATAATATTCCGTTGTTTTTGAATTTAGCTGGGCTTTTAATACCTGTTCAATGTGGCGCTTTTCTTCTGGTGGCGCACCATTAACAAACAATGCAATGGCATTCATAACTGATGCGCCAACATCCTGATCCTGCCCATTTTTACGTGAAATACTGCGCCCATTGACGGCATCGGGCATTTTTCCCTCATGAAGTAAAGGTAAAAAAGCTTGTCTGATCACGTCATAAATACGGCGATTATCTTCAACTGAGAAATCCCATGGTGTACCTGCGACGCTGTTTTTAATTAATCCCAGACCATTCAGCAAAACCTGGCCATAGGTTCCGCTATAAGGTAAATCTTTATGCTGGATAAACGATCCGTCTTTGTAGAAACCATCTCCGGACTGAACGGTGTTAAGCACTTCAGGTACTGAAGTTACTGCAGCGCTAATTTCTCCAGGATCGTTAGCCAGGAGACCCCGAACAAAAACGACCATTGCGCTGTCAATGCGGTTTCCGCCAGTCGACGTAAAGGCATTTTTTGTGGTGGAGTAGGGGGCTCCGCTTCCTTCAGCTAAATAACGAGGGTCGCGAACAAAATGTCGGGTCGCGAGATTATATTTATCAATCAGCGTGGAAGGGAGATCATCATAAAGTATCACCAGAGTATTGTTAACACTGCGTGAAATGCCTAACTCCCAGTTCCACCAGTTTCCCCATTCTGGGGTCTGATCGTTATAATAGTCCTGGTTCAGATTGATCAGCGCTGATTTAAGTACAGTATACAACTGAGCATTTTTATAAAGATCTGTCCCCGGCGTAGCCCAGGCTTTTGCCAGGGTGAACAGGCGTTGGTATACCGTATAAAGAGTAGTGCCCAGTTTCAGGCGTCCTGATGTGCTTTCACTATCCAGTACGGTATCTGCCCATAACTGGCCTGCGGGGGTATTTTTATCTATTCCTTTCCAGAGTTTATTGGCCGTTTTGTTTAAACTTGCCACATACTCTGCTGATAATTCTGGCGCCGCTGGGCCTGAAGGCACAAAATTCTGCCGCCAGGTATCACGCATACGCTCAATAATATACTGTTGCTGGGTTGACGTTGTGGTAGTTGATTTTACTACTGGCAGATTTACATTTTCGGTAGCGATCTGTGCATGTACGCTGCCCATACTTAAGCACAATAGCGAAAATGCTAAATTTGTCTTTTTCATTGATGTCACCCTCTATAATCAGAAATTATACTGAACGTTCAGCTTATAAAACCATTTCTGCCGCGACTGCATATCGTTGCCAGACTGATCCTGCATTTTCTCTTCCTGATAATAGGTTTCGGCACCCATAGACCAACGTCCGTTAAAGGAATAATTTGCGCGTAAGCCATAGCGGTTATAAGGTTGTTTTAAAGTAATATTTGAAGCAGGGTTCTTTTCTGATTTCAGTTTAATACTGCGATCAAGAGCAATACGGACATATGGCCCTAACGTTAATTTTCCTGTACGATATTGGTAATCCAGTGTTCCCTGAATTAGCTGATCATCATAGTTATTCGTAACGTCATCAAACTCCGTATGAACCCCCAATGCTACACTATTCGTGCTGTTAATGTTATGGCGGACTCCTGCGTCGAACTCATATCCCCAGTCACTGTATTTTTTAGAACAAAAACCAAAGGCATTGGCATCACTGGCTTTACATTCGCCATTGTTATAAGGGTCGGTAGTTCTGTCGTTCTTACGGCTTCCTTTTGAGTCGGCGATATAAAAGAATCCATTCAGGTAAAAGCGGGAGTCCTGCGTCAGCAGATAATCGAATTGAGGCAGTATTCTGAGTTGTCGCTCATATCGCTCACCATAGTAGTTTGCTTTATCATAAGGAATGATCCGAAAACCAATCCCCGGTCTGAAGATAAAATTACCACTTTTAATATAGTTAGTGGCGTATAGTTCATACAACCCAGATTGAGAGGTGCTTACTTTATTATTATAATCATTCTTATATGGATACTCTTTTAAAAGAATACGGCCGGAGTACGTCCAGTCAGAGTCTTGCGGTCGATAACTGAAGCGAATATACGGGTTGTAAGACGTCAGTCGATGATAGGCAATGTTTTCTTTTTGTGGATAGTATTCGTACTCACTACCGAATTGGATATATCCCCCGGCAAACGCGGGAAACGCACTTATCATCATTAATGCTGTAAAAAAAAGAATACAGGGCCGTTGATAGTTTTTCATAAGCTACCTTTATTAATATTAGATTTATTTATGTCGTTATATTCTCAGAGGTATAAATTTAATCGGGAACTAAAAGTCGTAACCCCCTTACGTAATAAGTTGTTTTTAGGACGTGTTGAGCGCCCGGAGACACTTTCAAGAACAATTGGCCACCATCCTTGCTTTATTAATTTGCCATCCTTGAAAGGAGCATCAGGATACTGATCATGAGCAAATGTTACAATGACCTCTTGCGTTTCTTTAATTCCTGTGACGCGAGCTGAAATGGCGTCGATAGTAAAATCAAATGATGCAGTTTCAATTTCCAGAGGTGCTTCATCAGTATCCCACAAGCCACATTCTGTTCCAGAATAAAGCATCAATATTAATGTCCGCAGTGACCATAAACTGCTGCCACTACCGCTGTAGCCATCCATCAACCGACGATCGGCTTGAAACAATCCCTGGGTGATGACGCCATGTTGTTCCGCGCCATGTAGTATGAAGAAATGGGTTAGCGTAGAAATGATCCGCTTTAATTGCCCATCAGCCCGACCCGATTGAATGGCATTCGCCATGAGTGCTACAGGTGCTGCAAGCCGATAACTAATACTTCTCCCAAAAAAAGGAAATCCGCATGGTGTAAAGAAATAGCGAAATGTTTTGGCAAATTCGGCGCAACTTTGTGTAATAAATTGATGATCAAAATCAGGGTTTATACGATCGATCCAAAATAAAAGATAGTGAAATGCCCACGAATTATAGTAATCGAAGTTTCCATTCGCCCCATCACGGAACCAGCCCTCACCGACGTAGAACTCTTTTACCCGTGCATAGCGCTGCTCGCTGTTTTCTCCTTTACCGGAAAGCGCCAGTACGACCTGCTGGGTTAACACAATAAATAAATGCCAGTTGTTATCAACGGTTTTACAGTTATTTACCCCTTGAAGCCAGCAAAGAATACGTTCTTGTTCAGATGCGCTATAGCTTTTCCAGACGGTATTGCGTACCAGCCATAACGCCAGAGCAATATCGCAGCATTCACAAATACGCTGATCATAATCTTTGATTTTTCCCCAATATCCTGGATGTTCAGGGTTGGTTCCACAAATAAAAGCTTGTTTTAGAGCCTGACGGACACATTTTCCATAGCTGTCTAACTTACCTTGATTTGTCATTTGATAATGGAGCCAGGCGGCCATCAGCGGTAAGGTTCGGGCCGTTGCTTCAATCGCATCGGACTCGGAACCTTGCTCACTGGGCCAGCCGGGTAAATATGCCCGGCAAAACTGAAAACGGGAGTAATAGAAAAATGAATCAATAAAATACACGGCCATCTGTTCGCATTTTTCCTTAAACGAAAGGTGGTTTTTCGCAAACAACTCAGCCATTTCACTGTTATGTGAAATAAAGGGTTTACGTAATAACACATCACGCTTTAATTTTTGCAGGAACAAAAGGGTATAATCCTTCCATCCGGGATGCTCATGGGGTAACCAGGGGCGTTGTGTCGGTGATATCATTTCTCTCATCACTCCTCATATTCCCGGACAGGTTTAAATCAGATTCAACATTTCAGTCCCGGCAAGCAAAAAGACACCTGCGCCATAATCAATGTTATGGCTGGCGTCCACTCTTCGGGGGTTATAAGCCGGAAGTTGTACCCATCCTAACTTCCCCTGTTCGTCGACACATTCTGTCAGTCCCTGCCAGGCCCGTAGCACGACAGGACGGTATTTATCATCCAGCACGCCATGATTAATTCCCCATGCCAGCGCATAGCAGAACAACGCACTGGCGCTGCTTTCAGGCTCAGGAAAATGTTCAGGATCAAGTAAGCTAGTACGCCATAAGCCATCCGCAGACTGGTATTTCACGACCTGTTCAGCTAGCAGTAGATACTGCGCCAGATAGCGTTCACGGGAAGGGAAGTTCTGGGGTAACCAGGCCAGGAGCCGTGGTATTGCCGCCAGGACCCAGCCGATGCCCCTCGCCCAGAATACTTTCTGCCCGTTCTGTTCACGGACGTCTTCACCCTCTGGTAAAGGCATATATCGCTTGTCACGATAGTAAAGTCCCGTTTCTGGGTCGTGAAGAAAATCCACGGCATCCCACCAGAAGCGATCCATCTGCTCCCAATAAGCGGGTTGCTGAGAATGAGCGCCGAATGCAGCTAATGTTGGTGCCGCCATAAATAAAGCATCGGCCCACCACCAGATCTCTCTACCTTTTTTCTCGCTTGTCAGCATTGGCTCAAGCGCTTTTTGCGCGTACTGAATGGCGTCATCACAACCTAATGTTTGATAGACCTCCAGATAGCTTTGAAGACAGACCTGATCGTCAGCAAAATTCACCAGCGGTCCAGCCCGAAAACCCGTATTAAGGGTATATTCCGCAAGCCCATTTAAGTACACGTCATCCTGCGTTTCTCGCCATGCTGCGGCAACGCAACTCCAGAAAACACCGCGTTCCCAGTCGGTTGATTTTAAATAGCGGCGTTGTCCCTGGCTCCTGATTACCCAGCGAACCTGGTGTTCTTTTTGCCAGAGATAGACCTTACGCATTAATTGCGTAATTGATTGATGCTGCATAAAATAACCCGTTTGTAGATGCCAGATTTTGTCTGGCAGAATATTAATAATTAAAATCTTTCCAGAGATTGAAATTCAGTCAGAGACCATCATTCATATCATTTGGCTTATCTTCGGTCACAAAATTGTTGATATCAATCAGTCCAATGGAATGATGCCCTAGTTCTACAATGAGTGATGCAAGTTCATCAAGATTTGTAGCATCACGCTCAAGACAGGCATTGGCAATCATGGGTAAATTACTGCCAGTAATCACTCGCATATCAGAGTAATCAGACATGACGGCTGTCGCTCGGTTACAAGGGGAACCTCCAGCAACGTCTGTGAATACCAGAACGCCTTCTCCTGTCTGGCATTTTTCAACTGCCTGTCGGATATGTATTTCTAATTGTTCTGTACTCATGCCCGGAATAAAATCGATATATTCGACACAGGATTGCTCCCCGGCAATAGCTTCAACGGCAGAACGTAACCCTGAGGCAAAATTTATATGGCCTACAACAATTATCCCAATCATTTTTCTACCTTAGAAAATACCAATAACGTGTCCCACGACACCAAGAGCTAGCGTGCCAAATATCAGCGCACTGGGCGATTTACCTTTTTGTACCAGCCAGAACATGATCCAGACCAGCGCCAGCGGTAGCGCATTTGGCAATATCCTGTCCAGAAGGTCGGTTTGAACATTCACATGAGCAGCACCCGCCGTGACCACTAATGGTGTCGATACTTTAACAAAGGCGGCAGTCATAGAACCCAGCACCCCCAGGCCAATGATATTGGCCGCGCGTCCCAGTTTATCTGCCTGCTCGGATAATTTTCCGAGAGCCGCAACACCAGATTTATAGCCAAAAAAGAGCAGCCAGAAATAAACAAAAAAGTGGTAAATCTGGTACAAAATAAAAAATACGAATGGCCCGGCAATGCTACCTTGCAGAGAGATCGCAGCGCCAATACCTAACGTCAAAGGCATCATGGTCATATGGTCAATGGCGTCGCCGATCCCTCCTGTCGGCCCCATTGTCGCTGCTTTGATTGCGTTAATTGTTTCTGGTTTTTCTTTATTCTCTTCCATCGCAATTGCCAGCCCAAGTGGAAATGTAAAAAGCTTGGGGTGCGCATTATAAAATGAAAGGTTATTCTTGAGCGCCAGTGAGAAATCATGTGGATTACGATGAATCTTTTTCAGCGCCGGGATAATGCTAAAACAAAAACCACCGGCCTGCATACGTTCATAATTGAAATTTCCTTCCATAAAAAGACCCCGGAAACCAACTTTCCACAGGTCTCTTTTTGTTATAGCCGAACTAATTTCTTTATCCTGATACTCGGTATCAGGTGATACAGTCAGCTCTTCAGTGGTATCTGTGTCTACGGTTGCTTTAGAGATCATCATGAATATCCTCTAATACTCCTTCCTGATTTTTTCCGGTAGCGCTTCCTGACTGGAAATAATCAAGGATGGCCACGCAAAGAAACGCTATCGCGACAGCAATAATAGGTAATTTAAAATACGTTGTTAAAATGAAACCGATGAAAAAATGTGGCAGTAATTTGACATTAAACATCGTACGTAACAACATGGCAAAGCCCACGGCTGGCATCATTTTCCCTGCGATAGCCATTCCGGCAATAACTTTTTCCGGTAAATAGCTGATAATAAAATCGGCTGCCTGGGTTCCGTAGTAAACTGCCGCAAAAGCAACAACGCCATATAACACGGCTCTGGTAGCCAACCCAAAGTAAAGCATGCGATCAATACCAGAGGCATTTCCCTGCTCAGCATAGCGATCACATTTCTGCATCACCGGTGAAAATGATGTAAATAAGAAAATTACAAGCGCTTGCATTGCCATAGCAAACGGAATCGCCATACCAATCGACGCTTCAGGTGTGATACCCAGTTTAATAGCAAAAGCTGTTCCGACAATAGCTCCGATGGTAACATCTGGTGGTTGTGAACCGGCGTTTGGCACCAGCCCTAACCAGGCTAATTCCATTGCAGCTCCCGCAATTAATCCTGTCTGGACATCGCCTAAAATAAAACCAATCACAGGTCCTGTAATTAAAGGTCGATGAAAGTTTAAGGCAACATCATACTTATCTATTCCGCACAGGGCAGCCCATAAGGCGACCAAAAAAGCCTCATACATAATGACTCCTAAAAATTAATCAGATACAGTCGAAAATGTTTTTCCGTGAGCTTTCTGGCATATGCTGTATTATCGATTCAACGCCTTTTAGCTGAATGCGTTTGAAGGCCTGAATATCAGCCGGGCTAACGGAAACATTTTTGTCAATTTGTCTCCGCTCGGCATTATGATGCATATTACCGACGTTGACCTCATTAAACTTGACTCCTCCCTCAATAAGTTTGGCGACATCTTCTGGTGTTTTACACAGAATGAGTATACGTCTGCGTTCATCAGCTTTATTGATACTACCAATCAAATGCTCGATTGTTCTGAAAAGTACTACATACTCACCGCCGGCAGCGCCTTTAAAAGGTGCCTGTAATACAGGGTTGGCTGCTATTTCATCATTGGCGACAATAATGGTATTTGCACCAGAATACTTTCCCCATGTGATTCGAATTTGTCCATGTAAAAGACGTTCATCAATTCTAACCAGAACAATATTAGCCATTACTTAAATTTTCTCCAAAAGATAACGTACCATCAATGATGGTCTTAAATGATAAAGCTATAGCTACAGTATGAAATAATTCATATTACTCCATACTGTATTTACCTGAAAATCAGAGACTCTTTATTTTTGAGGCGTAAATAAAGTGTTCAGCGAAGTCTGCATCGCCAATCCAGAAATTGGCGATTTGTGACAGATTCTCATTTCGTACAATAAGTATAAGTTTTTTCGCAATAGTACGTAATGTTCTTAAGAACCTTACATCATTTTCATGGGCCGCAAAAAAACCTTCTTCGGGAACAAAATTATCAACCTCGATAATTGCATTTTCTACCCGGTATTCTTTTAAATTTTCTTCTGTTTTGCCACCCTCAAACATCATTTCTTCACTGTTAACAATGCCTCCAGGCATAATCACCGTCATTTTAGACGTAGGGAATAACCGAGAGGTTACTAACTGGATATCATTTGTCAGTATTAACCCAGAGTCCCATTTTTGAATTTGTGCCCAATGTCGGGTTAACGCTCCGGCACCAATGAACAATGATTGTTCCAGGCTGCCTATTATTTCCGTCAGCTTCTGCTCCCATCCGTCGCCATTTGAATAAGATAGGGCTTTATTACTCTCTTCTGCCGATACGGCAACATCCTGTTCATGCCCTACCGTTACAGATTCTTTACGATTTCGGGATTCCGCTGAAAAGTTGGCAATGACTCCTTTGTTTAAAATGACATAACCGTTAGAGCGGACAATGTGCCCCATTGACTCCAGGAAACGTAAGTCAGTACGGATAGTCGCTCCGGATACTCCAAAATATTCGGTAAGATCCCCAACACTGACCTTACCTCTCACTCCAACCAGATTCGCGATTTCCATGCGACGTTCAATCGCGCTTTTCATAAGCTCTCCATTGAACGCTGTTAAAACCTTTCATCATTTTTCATTCTCTTTCATTGTCTACAATATGAACCTAAACCAGTGTTTTAAAAACCACCATCGTTAGTAATTGTGGAACATGTCACAAAAAATGTTAACTTTAGTCATAATTTACAACTTAAATATTAAAAATCAGTAAGTTATGAAAAGATAATGACTAAGAGGCTATTCTCGGCATCCTATCCTCGAGCAAACTGGGGACAAATCTCCTGTTATCCTGCTTACTGTTCTCATTGTTTTGACTTCAGACGGTTCCGTTTGGCTACTTTTCTAAGGGATGGCTATCATCGTCTGGTGTAGCAACATATTCCCTAACATTTTGTAAAACGATATTATTCTTGGTATATCAGGCAATTAAATCAGAAGGGGGGGAGAAGAGATCTATAGCTATTCCGGACATCCGCTGTCCGCGTTGGGAATGGGTAAAGGGTGAGTTTAGGTTAATGTAAAGTTGAATAACTATTTGTATGATAAAGACTTATCACACCTGGGCAACCGGGCGACGCCTCGTTGTTTTGTTGTCATTGAGCTGAAACGCGATGAGACTGTAGCGCATAAAAGAATAGTGGCGCTGGTTGAGCAGATCTCTGGAAAAAGGAAAAACAGATCTCATAGACAGGAAGATACGTTGATTGTACTGTCGTCAGGTGAGCGTATTGCTATATCCACTCAATCGGTTTAGGGAATGTTGAACTGCTTATTGATTTTTTCTGTTGAGATAATTTTGTGGTTGAGAAGGGAGGGCAGATAGAATAATGGGATCTCACGTCTCACCCTATATGAAGACTCCAGCCTCATCACCCGTAACGTCATAATTACGTAAGCCCCTTTACTTTGATTATCATTTATATTGAATATAAATAATCACTCAATATAATTAAAAAATCAGAAAAAATGCCCCACTGTTGAGCTGATATTAACGCCTGTCTTGCTGAAACAGAGTAATGTGACGCTATCCAGAGATATGTTCTGTTGCGGTTACAGGGGGAGGTATGCACACCTTTAAACCATACTCACTAAGACATAGCGACCTGTTATATGAAGATATTATATGAAGATATTCCGTTAGAAATACGCGAGCAGATAATTGTATTGATTATCAATACGTTAGGGAGTTGCTCCTCTTTTTATGATATGACATTATACTGTTATCATAATAGTCATTCTGACGAAGTTTATCGAAGGATATGTAAGACGCTACGCAAAGAGTATGGCTTATTCACCCTATATGCACATTCAACGTCATATCTTGATGAAATTAGTAATTTGTTATTAAAAACAGACGATAAAAGAAAACATATTGATGCAATTGAGCTTGCTTTTAAATATATAGACACTTACCTTCGGACCTATGAAGTCACGCTTGGGTTAGAACCAGATAAAGCGATTAGTGAATTAAATAATATATTTCATGATCATGATTTAAAATATCGATATGAAAATGGTAGAATCGTAAGGTTGCGCAGAATAAAACGTCTTAAAAATATACGTTATTATTTGTATTCCCCAGGAGAGTATGGTTTTGTCGAATACGATCTTATGGAAGCGTATAATCGTCTGATGCTTAATGATTTTGCCCGTGTCGTAAGTGAATGCCACGCTGTCTTCAGAAGAGTTCTTATCAGAATTCATGAGAGAAAGGGTATCGTATATCATGAGCAAGATAGTTTAAATACGCTAATGGCAAATCTGATGACGAGAGGCGTTATATCTGCTGAATATGAGCGTAAATTTCATTTTTTAAGTAATGTGCTGGAGTCAGAAATATTTCCGCCAATTGCACAAGAAAAGTCGCATCATCACTACGTAATGATGCTTCGTATCTCTGAAGAGTTGGCTTGTAGTATCTATTATCTTACTGAGCGGAGTATATTTTTTCTTACCCAGCGGGCTGAAGAAGATGATGTGGTGACATAATAATTACCATACTGTCGCTAAGTCAGGATGTATCATCTTTATTTAAACTTGTTCAGATGTCTGAATTTTTTGTCCTGCCGTCTGCTTTTTTAGTGATGAGCTGTTCAATGCAATAATAAGCGGTACAGTACGATGACTGATTTTTAACCTGTATATCGTCTGTGTCGCATTTACTCATGGGTATTGGGTCAGGGAGAGAGAGGAATGAGGACTATTTTAAAGCCTTTTTTACTGGCGGTAACCTTGATGTTAACCTTAATAAGGCCTGGCTTTGCAACGGAGGATGGAGTGATAACTATAGTTAAAACCTACAGCGCTTATGACTATCCGCAGACCCGGTCGCGGTTAATGCAAGCTGTCGCTGATCACGGTCTGGTATTATTTGGAGAATTTGACCATGCCAGAGCGGCACAGGATGTTAACCTGAAAATGCCGCCGACAACGGTTCTGGTCTTTGGCAATCCTAAAGGCGGAACGCCTCTCATGCTGACGCACCCCGAACTGGCGCTGGATTTACCGTTTCGGGTTCTCATTAGCCAGCAAGCCGATGGGCGAACGTTGGTCAGTTATCATCCGGCTGAAACGCTGCAACGTTATGGTCTTGATACCGCAGCCATACAGGCTTTGAAAAAACTGGAACAGCTCGTTGAAAAAAGTATCCACTAAAGCTGAAAATCTGGCCTCAATCGGACAATGTGTTTGCATGGGTGATGTCGCGAATAAATACGGTCACATCGTCCATTACCTGATGAGATAATGCGGCATCGAAGGTGGCGCTATCAGCATTACAGAATCCGTGCCGCGCATCGTACATTTTACACTGCACCCGAGGGCACTTTTCCAGCGTCTGTCGCATGGCGAGGGGATCAAATGCCGGCTCATAACGCGCGATAATAACCAGCGCCGGACAGAGAGGCGTAAGATGGGGGTATTGGCGTATACGGGAACCGTAATAGCAAATGACGCCATCGCATAACCCACTGGCCGCACTTAGCCATGCGAGCGTTGCGCCGACGCTATATCCAATGACGATCAGCGTCTCGTACTGCGCTCTGAGATCGTTGAGTAACGTGGTCACGATGGCGGGATCAAAACCGACATTTTCTGAAAAGTGACGGTAAGCCTCTTGTTGCTGTTCATAGCGAAAGGGGGTGTTGTGAGGAAACAACGTGGGAGTATAGACGTCGAATCCGCGCGTCATCCATTCATGGCCTGCGCGTTGGATATGATCGTTAATACCATAAATTTCATGCAGAATAATCGCTGCCCGGCGATGGCCGCTCGACAGGCTGGAGGTGTTGCTGCCTCCGGATATGCCAGGGGCGAAAAACACAGTGTTTTTTATCATAACGCGTTCTTGATACAAAGGGGGCGGGCTGGATTTTCGCCGATCACGTTATTTCAGGGGCTTTGTTCCTGTCAATGTACAAGCACATTTTATGGAATGATTTTTGGTTGATAAATTCATTATTGGTAAACCAATAATAGCATTCATCTCCAGGTGTCAGGGCTAAAGGTGGATCATCAGTGGTGTATTATCTATTATTTTTCCCTTCATCTGGCTTCGCTGCCAAAAATGGGGCACATTATTGTGCTGCTGGTTGACCAGTTTAGCGTTTTTGGTGTGCTAAGCGTGCTATCCCTCTTTACAAATGCTATAGTCTGACACCGGGAAATCGCATCGGACGGGCACAACCAATATGAAATCAAACACTTCTCAGCAAAGACCCTACCAGGAAGTGGGCGCAATGATACGCGATCTGATTGTTCAGACGCCGTACCGCCCCGGGGAGCGCTTGCCGCCGGAGCGAGAGATCGCTGAGAGGCTCAATGTGACACGCACCGTCGTGCGTGAAGCGTTGATCATGCTGGAAATTAAAGGTCTGGTTGAAGTTCGGCGCGGCGCCGGAATTTACGTGCTCGACAGCGCGGATGATGACGAGATTGAAGGCGCTGACGTCAACCACTGTAATGACGCCGGACCGTTTGAACTGTTGCAGGCGCGTCAGTTGCTGGAAAGCAACATCGCTGAATTTGCCGCTCTGCAGGCCACCCGTGAAGACATCATTAAAATGCGCCAGGCGTTACAACTGGAAGAGCGAGAGCTGGCCTCCAGCGCGCCGGGCGGCTCAGAAAGCGGCGATATGCAGTTTCATCTGGCTATTGCTGAAGCGACCCATAACAGCATGTTGGTAGAGCTCTTCCGCCAGTCCTGGCAATGGCGTGAAAATAACCCGATGTGGCTCCAGCTTCATAGCCATCTGGGCGATACGCTTTACCGTAAAGAGTGGCTGGTAGATCATAAGCAGATCCTCGCGGCGTTAATTAAGAAAGACGCCCGCGCTGCGAAGCTGGCGATGTGGCAGCACCTGGAGAACGTGAAGCAGCGTCTGCTGGAGTTTTCCAATGTCGATGACATTTACTTTGACGGCTACCTGTTTGAGTCATGGCCGTTGGACAAAGTCGACGCCTGATCATACTTGGAATAGTGTGGGCAGACCCAGTCCACGCTTCACTTCCTGTAGCGTCTTTTGAGTGACTTCATGCGCCCGCTCGCTGCCTTTTTTCAGCAATTCTAACAGCATTCCCTTATCCGCAATAAAGGTTGCCCGCCGTTCTCGTATTGGCGCGATCAGCTCTTGCAGACAGCTCTCCAGCTCATTTTTACAGACACGATCGCCTAATCCGCCTTGTTGATAATGTGCTTTCATCGCCGCGACTTTAGCTTTATCAGGATAGAACGCATCCAGCCACGTAAAGACGACGTTACCTTCTATTTTTCCCGGATCGCTAATTTTTAAATGCCCGGGATCGGTATACATCGCGCTGACTGCACGGTGAATGGTCTCTTCGCTGGCGGAAAGGAGCAGGGTATTGCCGAGCGATTTCGACATCTTGGCGCTGCCGTCAATGCCGGGCAACCGGCCGGTATCGCTCAGTAGCGCCTGACAGTGCCGCAATACCGGCGAGGAGAAAAGATTATTCATCTTATGGACGATCTCATTCGTTTGCTCAATCATTGGCAACTGATCGTCGCCAACCGGTACCCGCTCGGCCTTAAAAGCGGTGATATCTGCCGCCTGGCTAATGGGATACACCATAAACCCGACCGGCAGAGAACGGGCAAAGCCTTTCTGGGCAATCTCATTTTTTACCGTGGGATTACGCTCTACTCGGGCGACGGTAACAATATTCATATACAGCACCGTTAATTCGGCGAGGGCGGGTAAAGCGGATTGCAGGCAGATCGTCGTCAGCGCGGGATCGATACCGACGGCCAGATAGTCGGCTAATACTTCCGGGATATTATCGCGGATTTTTTGTGGATTACTGCCGTTATCGGTGAGTCCCTGGAGGTCGGCAATCAGGACATACTGTTGGTGATCCTGCTGCAGCGCGACGCGCTGGCGTAGTGAACCGACATAATGGCCGAGGTGCAGCGCGCCGGTGGGGCGATCGCCTGTCAGAATCGTGGGAAGGGTGTTCATTAAGGACTCCTTTATGCTTACTGTAAAGCCGAAAGACGTCCCGAAACACAGTAGCCGCCTTTCGGCGGCTACTTAAAGAGGAATACTGATCCGTGCCGCCTTCAGGAAGGCAGCCACCAACGGAGATGATGTTGCGTAGCGTTGGATCGTTTCATGTTCATGTGACCTAACGTACCACGACTAAACGTAAGGGTAAAGCGGCTGCTGTATCTTGCGGGCACAAAGTCATATCGCCTGACCATAGAACATGTCGTTTAATCTGAAACGTGATTTTATCAATGGTGCCCAAAAATACGTGGCGCTGAAAAGCGCATTTTTGATGCAAATCATTTATTACTGTGATAACTCAGCGCGAGATAAAAGCATTAAATATATTCACATACTAAATATGTTCTATTGGAATGGTTGTTATTGATATTACAAAAGTCTAAAAAACCCATTGATGTGAAAAGGAATAAGAATTGTCTATATTCTGATTCTGTGCGATTAAGTAATTTCTCGGATAAAAATAAGAAATAATATTGATATTTCTTTTTTGATATGGTTCTTATAGCGGCTATGGTTATTCAGAGAACGATGTTTGAATGCCAGGCGTAATAGATTTTACGTCAGTAATGTTATTGTAAAATGGATTGTTTATGGCAGAAGGTATTTAGCAAGAATCCAGTTATATCAAATCGTTGGGCATTTAACCTGGTATATAGGGATACCAACGAGATGGCTGGAAAATGGAACGTTCTTTCATTGTTGGCGTTCTGTCCTTGTCAGCCTGCTTTGCCGCCTGATAATCACGGAGGGAGGATGGACGCCATCTATTTAAAACTGGACGGTATTGAAGGCGAAAGCCAGACCAAAGGTTTCGAAAAACAAATAAAACTTATTGCTTACAACCACAACCCGGCGAAGCGGGAGCCCGGTGAATCGAGAGGAGCATATATTGGAGGATTAACGCTGACAAAGCCTGTCGATCTTGCTACGCCTGGCCTCTATGAGCACTATTGTAGCGGGAAAACGGTGAAAGAAGGCGTGCTGACATTATGCCGTAGTGATAAGGGAGCAATGCTGCCATTTATTATTTATACGCTTACCAATGTGCGGATCTCACGCATGAGCAATCATGGCGACGCCGAAGACAGCGCCACGGAGACTGTAGATTTGCTTTATAGCCATATTCGCTGGGATATACCCGCATTGGCGCCGAAAAGCAAAACACGGCTGCCTCTGCACCGACAGGAGTTATGGCGATGAGGGCAAAACGGGCTTACAGACTCGCAGTGGAGGACCCGCAGTATGTCGAAACGGTATTTAGCGGCTTGCAAAAGTAATTTAGCGCTTATGTAGCCAATCGATTGCTTAAAAATGCCATAACGCGTGGTTCTTACACCCGTTATGATTTTTACGCATAGCCGCTAATAAAACGGCATTTTTTATATACACATCAAGTTGATAGTGTGTTTCTGACCTTGACGTAAATAAGCGGGAAAAGCGATGAAACACACCATTGGGATACTGGGGGGGATGGGACCTGCGGCAACGGCGGATATGTTGGAAAAATTTGTTGAACTGCGACATGCCAGTTGTGATCAACAACACATCCCGCTCATTGTCAGCTCTATTCCTGATATTCCCGATCGTACAGCATGTTTGTTATCCGGCGGGCCTTCTCCATACCGTTATCTGGAGCGTTATCTGCATATGCTGGAAGATGCCGGGGCGGAGTGTATTGTTATCCCGTGTAACACTGCGCATTATTGGTTTGATGATTTACAGAGCGTCGCGAAAGCGCGGATGATCAGCATCCTGGACGCCACTCTGGAAGACATTCCGCCATCGGCGCGGCACGTTGGGCTGCTGGCGACCAATGCGACGCTGGCGACCGGGTTATATCAAAAGAAAGCTCTGGCGCATGGGCTGACGTTAATTCAGCCAGAAGAAGCGGGGCAGGCGCTGGTGATGCAGGCTATTTATGCGCTTAAACGTGGCGATAAACCTGCGGCGCAAGCGCTGTTGTTACCGCAAATCGATAGCCTTATCGCCCGTGGCGCTCAGGCAATTATTATGGGCTGTACCGAAATTCCGCTTATTGTGGCCGGACATGAGGGCGCGATAGCGTGCCCGATGATTGACTCCACGGCGTCGCTGGTGCGCGCGGCGATTCGTTGGTATGAGTCCTGGCCGGACACTCGCGCCTGTGTGGCCGGGGAACAACGCCTTACCGCCTGATTGTCTACAGCGCGGCCTGAAGCCCACGCAGGTCGCGCCAAAATGTTTCGGCTACCTGACTCATGCGGGTACTCATGCGATAGGCATAAGCCTGAATCGGGATAACCAGTTCATCGGCATCAAGCACTATCAGGCGTCCGTCGGTAATCTCCTGACGGATAGCATACTCGGGCAACCAGGCGATTCCGCAGCCGTCCATCGCAACTTGTTTTAACAATTCACTCATTGAAGAGACGAAAAATGTACTGAAACTCAATTCAGCATGGCGAGTCAGGGTACGATTTATCAGCCGGCCCATATAGGAGTTCTGGCTGTAATTAAGCAGGGGAAAGTGCGGCTGCTCAAGCGTATAGCGCGGCTCGCCCCGGCCATTGCTGGCGCAAACGGGAAACAGTCGCGACTCAAACAGGCGGATATTATCAAACGGCGCTTGTTGCAGGTTTTCATCGTGATAAGAAAAGATAAAATCGCTTTGCCCCTCACGTAACATATCCACTGCCTGATCGACATCTATCGCCTCAACGGAGTAGGTAAACTGCGTCGGCATCTGCTTAACGATGGTCGGCAACAGGCCGAGGGAGAGCGAGTGGGCGGCGGCAATCTTGATTTTACGCAGCGTATAATCGCTGCCGCCGCGTAGTTCGGTCAGATTACTTTCCAACTGCTGCAATAGATGGCGAACCTGGGAATGAAAGATTTTACCCTGTTCGGAAAGCTGTAGCGGCGAGACCTGCCGGTTAAAGAGTTCAACGCCCACGGCATGTTCCAGGGCGCGAATACGGCGGCTAAAGGCCGGTTGCGATACGTTGCGGATAATGGCGGCCTGAGAGAAATTGCGGCACTTTTCCAGCGTCAGAAAATCATAGAGCCATTTTGTCTCAATATTGTACAAACCTGCTCCAGTTACATCCATTTACCGTTATCCTGTCAGTCGCCCGAAGGGGCATTCTACGTCCATTCGGGCGGCTGACAACCGCTTATCCCGTCCTCTTTCAGAATGCCGTGACGGGGCAGCCTGAAACTAGCGGGAATTACGCTGGTTCAAAGGTACCTTTCACGCAGGCTTTCCCCTCATTGACCATGCGTTTGCCGCGTGCATACACCTGCTCAATGCGTAAATCTGCGCTGAAGACGAGCAGATCCGCATCGTTACCGGGACGAATCTCGCCTTTGCCGTCCAGACTGAGGAAGGCGGCTACGCTGGTCGTCAGCGGGCGCAGCGCATCGGTCAGGCTGAATCCGTAGTGGTTAACCAGCGTCTGCAACGTCTCCAACAAACTTTCGAAGCCCGCGACGCCGATGCCCGTCAGATTCCCGGCAGCGTCAAACAGCGGCTGGCTGCCATTGCCGTCTGAACTGAGCGTCACCCGGGAAAGCGGGATGCCAGCTTTTACCGCTCTGGCAATGCCATCCGCCGGCGCGACGGGATCCGGAATACTGGTGGTTATGTCGATCACGCCGCCTTTAAGCGCGAACGCCAGCGCCTGCTCAAAAAGAGATTCGCTACGGTTGACGTGGGTAGGCAGCAATTTACCAATCGGCACGTCGCTGTTTTCCAGGATGTCATACAGCGGCTGTAACCCTTTTTTGCTGCTGCCCATATGAAAAACGCTGACACCGGGTTTGCCGCCCAGCAGGCCGCCAACGCGTGATTCAGCCGCCATGCTGGCGAGTTGATTACCGCCAGGCGCGGCGGAACGGTGGTCGGAGACCGCGCATTTCACGCCGATGACGCGATCGATCAGCGCGACGTCTTTTTCTACCGAGCCGGTAATGGTTGGCGATGGAACATGATATGCGCCCGTGAGCATCCAGGCGGTGATCCCTTCCTCATTTAACGCTCGCGTTTTGGCTAACAGCGAAGTGGGATGGCGGCTGACGGAATCGGTGCCAAGCAGGCCGATAACCGTTGTTATCCCGGCTTCTGTCAGGCGGCTCAGGGAGACTTCCGGCGTCCGAGTCGTCGGCCCCGCTTCGCCGCCGCCGCCGATCAGATGAACGTGTTGGTCGATAAAGCCCGGGCACAGCATACGACCGCTAAGGTTAATCACCGTACAGTCCGGTACGATATCGCCGGGGATGTCAGCGCCGACGGCAATAATTTTGCCATTCGCGAGCAGGACATCGCAGATGCCCCGGTCTTCTGGCGCAAACAGGTGCGCCCCCTGTAACAAGGTAAACTCCGCGGCGGATAAATCAGACATGATAACTCCTTGACTCAAACAATAAGCTGCATGACCCAGATCGACAGCAGCGCATTGATGGCGCAGACTGCGATAATATGCGGGTAATATTTAGCGTTGACTTCGGCAGTACCGAGGCAGCGACCGACATTCTGTACCGGGTTTCCCATCAGGTAAATGGCCGGCAGCAGCACAGTAACATCGTGGCCGCTCAGCGCGCCGGCGGTAGCCAGACTGGCAGCCACGCCAACGGCGCCGCCCATACTCATCAGCGAAGCCAGAAGCACTGTAGCCGCTTCGCCAGGAAGCCCCCACAGCGCCATCACGGGCTGGCAGATATGGCCTACCCAGTCGAGCAGACCGGTAATTTTCAGCGCCTGAATAATGACAAACGCCATGACCACATTGGGTAACAGGTTGGTCGTGGCGATGGTAAAACCGCGACGTGCGCCATCGATAAACATATCCATGACATTTTTACGTACCAGAGTCGTCATGATTGGGCTCCTTGCGCAGGGTGACGGCGTTCTTCGATGTTAATCCAGATGCGCAAAAGGTTTGCGCCGATAAATTTGAATAGCAGAATGACCACCAGCGGAATGATGACTGACGTTCCCAGAAAGGCGAATACCGCAACGCCGGAGGAGAAATAGTTGGTGATAATCGCGCTGCCGCTGGTTTGCCAGGCGGCAAAAATCACTTTATCGCGTTCGGTGATTTCGCCTTCCTGCGCCAGCTCTTTGGTCATACCCGCCGCCGCGTCGGTATTTTGCAGGTTGGCGATCAGCGCCAGCGAGCAAATGCCGGGAATGCCAAGCAACGGTCTCAGGATGGGCGTCATCAGTTGCTGTGCCGCCCGCAAACCACCCAGTCCATCCGTAATTGCGATGATACCCAGAGAAAGGATGACCGACGGCGCCAGTTCCAGCGCAAAAAGGAAGCCGTCTTTCGCGCCCGTTCCGCCCGCGCCGCGAAAGGTCTGCGCACCGGTCACATGACCGAATGACCCGTTGAGTACGGTAAAATCAAAAACGCGCCACCAGCCGTCGCTTCCGGAAAACACGCCGGAAAAGAAAATGATAGTGAGAAAAAACGCCAGATATCCCTTTATCCCGACTTTTTCTGTATCAAGCGGCATGGCCGCCCCGTCCACTTGTTGCGCCATAGCGATCCCCGAATTTTTTTGATGATGTGTTGGTTGTTGCCACAGGCCAAAAAGCCCGAAACAGAAAGACCTTATCAGTCATGAGGGTAAGGGCAAAATGCAAGTATGTATCGTGCTATGCGTTTCTTGCATAACAGCGCAGAAAATCACCATCCTCGCCACTGCCGTAGGCGCGAGGGAGTCGTGGACGGTATAACGCGAGGTAAAAAAGCAAAAGAAACAGATGTTGATGCAGGCCAGATCAGGGGGCAGGAAAAAGGAGAATAAATTTGACGTTAGTCAATTTTACGTCACTTAATTATCGTTGCTAAAAAATAGGCTTTTTTAACCGCAATTTTACCTTTTTACTCAGATTTTTCACGCCTGACGCCATATTGGACGACCAGTCAATGGCCGCTAATTGGCCAGTGTGCGCCCCAAAAATCATACGGGAAGGTAATAAAAAAAGCGAATAATCGAACTAGTTTCATCAGGTAATTTATTGATGACAGTGATGATTTAAGAATGAGTGAAAATGTGCAAAATGAGATATATAAAACAATATTCAAATTGATGGCACTAAAAACCATGAAATAATTATGGTTTTTAGTGCCATCTTTAACATGAAATAACGTGTTGAGGATTTGCTATTAAAAACAGAACCGTATCGCGCTGCGAATAGCGTTAAAGATATAGCCCGTTGCTGATAGCGCGAGTTTAATAAACCGCTTATTCACGTATCACAATCCGTTTTTGTTTTATCTGCTGCGCGGCGCTGATCAGCGCAGCAAAAAAGAGCGCCGCGGCGCCGCAAAGCGTGGCGTTGATAATTGCCGACGCGCCATTGCCTGACAGGCTGGCGGCTAGTGGACCGAGAATTTGCCCAATGCCATACGTTAGCGTAACCAGGCCTAACAAATTAATATTACCCGGCGCGCTGAGCTGTCTGGCAAGCGGCATCACCAGCGAGGTTGTGCCCATAAACGTGGCGCCAAAACCAATACTGCTCAGTATTAACAGCAACAACGAGTCGCTGGCGAGAGATAGCAGCACGCAGGCGCTCTGGATCAACAGATTCGCGGTCAGGCATGGCAGGACGCCCCAATGTTTTGCTGCCCACAGCCAGCCGAAGCAGCCGGGAATGATCGCCAGGCCGACTAACGACCAAAGGTGCGCCGTGAGCAGCGGAGAGCCCGCGCTTTTCGCCATCAGCGGCAAATAGGTAGCAACGATGATGTAGCCGAATCCGGCGAAACCGTACAACAGCGCCAGTTGCCACCAGGGCATAGGCTGATTTTCGATTCTTGCTAAGGGCGCAGGCGGCAGTGCATGAGCGCGGGGCGGAATCAACATCGCCACGATTAACAGCAATATACCGGCGAGCGCCCCGGCCCCCAGCCATAGCGAATGGGCCGAAAGCGCATAACGTAAACCGCCAATGACATATTCGTTGCCTAGTGCAATCCCGGCCCCGACGCCGGAAAAGAGCGCGGCGATAACAAACGGATGGCGGGTATGATGCAACACAATCATTGATCCAAAAATCATCATTCCCGCACTCGCGACGCCTGCCAGGAAGCGCACCAACATGACGACCGCGGGCTGAGTAAATATCGCCATAGACAGAATAAGAATACCGGTGGCGACCGCCGAAGCCAGCAGCATGGGGCGTAGACGAGAGGGGAGATGAAAAAGGCCAAAGGAAAACAGTAAGCTTCCCGCCAGATACCCTGCATAATTGGCGCTGGCAATCCAGGAGAGTTCGTTAAACGTTAGCTGCTTTTCCGCCAGCATTACCGGCAGCATGGGCGTATAAAGAAAGCGGCCAACTCCCATCCCCAGCGTCAATACCATCATACCGAAAAGCGCCGTAAAAATGGGATGGCGAGGTGAAGCGCTCTGAGCATGAACCATGGTTTTTCTCTTTGCTAAAGTAATGCAGGAATGCCGGATTGTTGTTGCAAATGATAATAAAAAGTAAAATTAATGTTTTAAATTTGCAAGAAAAGAAAGTGAAGCGCAGGCGAATAACGGATTGAGAAGAGGGGTATCGGTGGGAAATGGCATTAACTTAATACCTCTCGCGTGCGGGATTTGGCGGTTAATTTGAGCGAGAACTGCGCCTTTCCCTTTTTAAATACTGAGCAGTGTGGGTAGTTGCGACAGTAAATATAACACCAGACCGATAGCGCCGCCGACCAGCGTGCCGTTCACGCGGATAAACTGCAAATCTTTACCGATATTAAGCTCAATCTGCTGCGACATATCGCGCGCATCCCAGCCTTTTACGGTATCGCTGATGTGGCGCGTCAGGAAGGCGGCGAATTCCGGCGCGACCCGGTGCGCGGCCTGTTCCGGATGACCGTTAAGTGAGGCGCGTAACGCATCGTCGGCGATCAGCGTCTCGCCAAACCATTGTCCGGCATGAGCGATGCGCTGCTTCACTTTCGAGTCTTCGGCGTTGATATCTGTCTTTAACCACTGGCGCAGATCCGCCCAGATCTCGCCGAGATAACGGTTAAACGCCTCATCTTCCTTCAGGTAACTTTTAATGTTTTCTGCCCGTGCAGCCATTTCCGGATTATGTTTAAGTTTATCGATCAGCTTATACGTCGCGCGATCGAAAGCATGACGAATCTGATGCGCGCGATCGTGGCTGATATCATCCAGCAGAGAATTTACCGCGTCGGAGACCAGTTCAGCGCTGTGTTCTCCCAGCCACTCGGTCGGCAGGATCTTCGCTTTTAACGGATGCTCGGTTTCCAGCCAACGTACAATCTGCCTGGCGATAAATGTCCGGGAGCTGTCACGCTGTAACAGGGCGATAAGCTGGGCGATCAGCGTATCGAGCAACACCTGGTGGCGATCGTTTTTGGTCATGCTTTCCAGCATCAGGGCGCTGGTGCCGGAAAGATCCACTTTATCAATCGCCTTATGTACCGCTCGCTTGAGTAGCCGCTGAATACGGGCGTCATCGGTCAGTTCCAGAAAGCCGCTCATAATTTGCAGCAGATGCTGCCCGACCCGGCTGGCGTTGTCCGGCTGGCTGAACCAGTTTCCGATAAGCAGCGCGGGTTCATGGCGGCGGATCAGTGCGATCAGCGACTGCGTATCAAGGAACTTCTCCTGCACAAATTGCCCAAGATTTTCGCCGATTCGGTCTTTGTTACGGGGAATAATCGCCGTATGTCGTGAAATAAACGGAATGGGAATGCGGCGAAACAGCGCCACCACGGCAAACCAGTCCGCCAGCGCGCCAACCATCGCCGCTTCGGCAATAGCTTTTACGCCCAGCACCCAAAAACTGGGCGGCAGGAAAAGCGTGGTTACAAACGTCGCGGCGGCTATCAGCAACAATGAGAGCGCCAGGCGTTTGGCTCGTTTGAGTTCGGCGATTTTATTCATAGGGTTAAGGATAGAGCCAGACGGCAGGAACGTGCAAAAAACATCAGATTATCCTGTGCCGGATAAGCCTATATCCGGCACAGTATTTACTTCTCAGCGGCCAGTTCTGCCGTCTCATGCTGGCGCACGCGCTGTAATAATGTCGCCAGGGTGAAGACCACAATCACCCCAGCCACCGCTGCCAGCAGGTGAAACGGCAGCCTCCCGCCGTGAAACCACAGCCAGCGACCGACTTCGACCGACACCGCCATCACCGTCAGAATCACCATGTTCAGCGAGGCCGAAACCGTACCTTTTGGCAAGTTGTTGGAGAAAAGCGTGAAGCGGAACAGCGTCGGGAAAATCATTCCAATGCCGAACGCGTACAGGCTGGTGCCCAGCACAGACCAAAGCCAGACGTGTGGCAGAAGAAGATTACCGAGGATTAATGTCGCCAGCCCGCTTAACTGGATTGGTACGGCGCGCCAGATAAAACGCGGTCGGGTCGGATCTTTCACCAGGCGCACAACGATCATATTGGCCACGATCACCGCGCCGAATACGGGCACCTGCGCCCAGGCGTATTGGGAAGTACTCATCCCACCGGCATCGATCAGGATCACCGGCGACACCGCCACCCAGCTCATCATCGGGATGTAGCTCAACGACAGCGTCGCTGCCCCGGTGAGAAAAATCGGGTTGCGAAACACATTACGAAAATCGCGCAATACGCTCACCGCGCTGAACGGCACCGCGCCGCGTTGGACCGTTTCCGGCATCGCCAGCAGCAGGCCGCACAACGCCAGCAGTCCCATCACCGCAATAATACCGAACAGCACCTTCCAGTGAACGAAGTGCATCAGCGCGGCGCCGGAGAGCGGGCCGATAACCGGAGCGACCAGCACAATGGAGGTAATAATCGCCATCAACTTAATGGCTTTGGTTTGACCGAAGGCCTCCTGTACCGTGACGTAGCCGACCGTTGCGATAAAGCAAATGCTGGTGCCCTGCACAAAACGGGCAACCAGAAACTGCGTCATTGAGGTCGTCAACAGTGTTGCCGCGCAGGCGAGAGTAAAAATTAACGCGCCTGCTAGCAGCACTGGCCGGCGGCCAATCCGGTCAGATAGCGGCCCCAGAAGCCATTGTAACGCCATTCCGCCCGCCAGATAGAGACTTACCGAGGCCGGTGCAAGACTGACGTCAGCATTAAAATCGCGCACGACGTTAATAATGCCAGGCTGAATCAGATCCGTCGTCAGATAGGCGGCAAAATCGTACAAAATCAGCGCCATCGGGAAAAATAACGTTGTGGCACGTTGTGAGAAAAACTGAAGAATCCGTTGCATAAAAAATGCGCTCCATGTCGGAGAACCCCATGATGGGAACAGCGAAACTCAATACCGTCATCGTGACGTCAGGCAGGCGATGGAAACAGCGGCTGCGGATGTACTGAATTTCATGTAATCAAAAACGCTGCCGGTGAAAACACAGACAGGAAGAGACGCGTTCTTAATCTCGTCAGAACGTGTGGCGATTACAGATAACAATCAGCACATCACACCTCGGGAAATTTACGTTGCACGGAAAATATACACATTACGTGTAATTAAATTTTGATGTTAATCAAAAGAGTTTGCCTGGTTAATAAAGATAAAGGAAGGGCGCGCAGGCTGGCGTTTTGCGTGTTCAGTTCCGAAAATGCATGTGCATTACAGATAACAGAATTTATCTTCCGTCGCGCCTCGTAATGCTGAAAAGGTACGGATGAGAAAGGCATTTTCAGGAGGTAGAGTCGCAGCATCCTGGTTTGGGGTGACGGAGCGCCATGAAAAAATCGACGACCTCAACACAGCATGATGCGGTGTTTAAAACCTTTTTGCGCCATCCGGAAACCGCCCGCGATTTTATGGAGATTCATCTGCCGGTGTCGTTACGCCAGCTTTGCGACCTGCGGACGCTAAAGCTGGAGCCTGGCAGTTTTATTGAAAAAAATCTGCGAGCCTATTATTCCGATGTGCTTTGGTCGCTGAAAACGCGCGAGGGCGACGGTTATATCTACGTCGTGATTGAACATCAGATCACGCCGGATGCGCATATGGCGTTCCGGCTGATGCGGTATGCGATGGCGGCGATGCAGCAGCATCTGGATGCGGGGCATAAGCATCTTCCGCTGGTGGTGCCGATGTTGTTTTATCACGGTGTTGATAGCCCGTATCCTTTTTCGCTGTGCTGGCTGGATGAGTTTGCGAACCCGGAAGTGGCAAGAAGACTCTATGCCGCTGCCTTTCCGCTGGTCGACATTACGGTGGTATCGGATGATGACATTATGCAGCACCGCCGCATTGCGCTGCTGGAGCTCATCCAAAAACATATCCGCCAGCGCGACCTGCTGGGACTGGTTGAACGGATTGCTGCGCTGTTAGTTACTGGTTGCGCTAATGACAGGCAACTTAAAGCGCTGTTTAATTATCTTATGATTCAGCACGGACACACGCCTCGTTTCACCACGTTTATTCGTGATGTGGTAGGGCATGTCCCGCACACTAAGGAGAGACTGATGACGCTGATAGAGAGGATCCGCGCAGCGGATCGCAGAAAAGGGGAACGGCAAGGAAGACAGCTCGGTCTGGAGGAAGGATTAGCAGAAGGATTAGAAAAAGGGCTGGAAAAAGGTCAGCACGTTGCCGCATTGCGTATCGCCAGACAGATGCTGGCGGACGGACTTGACCACGAGACTGTCCAGCGGTTCACCGGCCTTACGGCTGAAGAGCTTCAGGATGTTAGCCATTAACGCGGTTCCAGTCTGAATATTGCAGGCCCGGTGAGTGCCGGGCAACGCTCTCTATAATTATCGCTGATAACCGCACGAATATACCGAACTTTACCGATAGCACCAGCCATCTCTACTACCCTTATTGTTCTGAGCGGCATTTACGGCTGCCTTAATGACGATAACAAGGAGACATGTGATATGGCTTACCAGACAGTGAATCCTGCCAATAATCAGCTCATTAAAGAGTACCACCCGCACACTGACGCGGATATTGAAGCCGCGCTGCAAAAAGCTGACGCGCTCTACCACTCCGACTGGTCCAAAGGAGAGATTGACCAACGTCTGCCGGTATTGCATAAGCTGGCTGACTTGATCGACAGCCGTGTCGAAGAACTGGCTAAAATCGCCAGCCAGGAGATGGGCAAGCTCATCGAGCAGAGCCGTGGCGAAGTCAAACTGTGCGCGCAGATCGCTCGCTATTATGCGGATAACGCGAAGCAGTTTCTTGCCCCGGTGCCTTATAAAACCGAGTTTGGCGACGCGTGGGTAGAACATCATCCGATTGGCGTCATCATGGCCGTTGAGCCGTGGAACTTCCCGTACTATCAGTTGATGCGTGTGCTGGCGCCGAACCTGGCCGCTGGTAACCCGGTGCTGGCGAAACATGCCAGCATCGTACCGCACTGCGCCGAGACGTTTGCCCATCTGGTGCGCGAAGCCGGCGCGCCGGACGGCGCATGGACCAACCTGTTTATTTCCTCCGATCAGGTGGCGAACATCATCGCCGACCCGCGCGTGCAGGGCGCGGCGCTGACCGGATCTGAAAAAGCGGGGAGCGCCGTGGCGGCACAGGCGGCGAAGCACATTAAAAAATCGACACTGGAACTGGGCGGGAACGATGTGTTCGTCGTGCTGGACGATGCCGATCTTGAGAAAGCGGTGAAAATTGGCGTGCAGGCACGGCTCACTAATGCGGGGCAGGTATGTACGGCGGCGAAGCGCTTTATCCTGCATGAGAAAATCGCCGATCAATTCCTCAGCCAGTTCACCGAGGCGTTCAGGAAGGTGAAGGTGGGTGATCAGATGGAGGCTTCTACCGAACTGGGGCCGCTGTCGTCGAAAGATGCGCTGGAAACATTGACCAGACAGGTCGAGGAAGCGGTGAAAAATGGCGCGACGCTGCACGTTGGCGGCAAGCCGCTGGAAAGTAAAGGCAACTTCTTTGAGCCGACCATTCTGACCCACATTACCCGTGACAACCCGGCGTACTTTGAAGAATTCTTCGGCCCGGTGGCGCAGATTTATGTGGTGAAAGACGATGACGAGGCGGTAAAACTCGCCAACGATTCCCACTACGGCCTGGGCGGCGCGGTGTTTAGTCAGGATATCGAACGCGCTAAGCGCATGGCCTCCCGGATTGAGACCGGGATGGTTTATATCAACTGGCTGACCGATACCGCAGCGGAGCTGCCGTTCGGTGGCGTTAAGCGTTCGGGCTTCGGACGCGAGCTATCGGATCTGGGGATTAAGGAGTTTGTGAACCAGAAGCTGGTAGTGGTGCGCCGCTAATCCCTGTTGCCCCTCTGAAAACGGGAGGGGCCTGGCTTTTTGCAGCGAAGGACGCGGATCTTAAATCAGAACGAAATAAGTGAACAAAACACCCTCAATCGCCCTCCTTATTTATCCACGTTGCACTAACCGTGCTTTTTATCCCGGTATTGTTTGTACAGACATTCATGATGCCGCATTTTCTGTTCTATGCGGAGGCCGGTATGGAATTTTACGAGAACCGCCCCGGACAACCATTTATTGGCTTTGTGCAGCTCAGACGGGCGCTAAAAAGGTGGTGGCTGCGTAAGCGGGCCTGTCAGGCGCTGCGGCGAATGAGTGACGAGCAGTTAAGGGATATCGGGTTGGAAAGGAAGGATGTGGAATAGTGGATCTATTCAAGGGCAATAGTAGTTAAAGAATTTTATGATATATTACTATGCCCTTATGTTATGCGTGCTCACTATTTTATATCATTAATATTAATATCATTAATCTTTTTCTCAATATATTTTTCTGGTTTTACCTTAGTTTTTTGCTCAATCGCATGATATTTTTCCTTATCAATGGTTATAGTCATTTTTTCTTTTTTGTTAAATATGCCAGGGGTGATAATTGCGGCTGCAATTATCATCAATATTATTATTGCTGCAAGAATTTTGTATTTGGGAAATGTTTTTAATAGAGTACATAGGATTGTTATACCTTTATGTATAAGATAAGGGAAAGATAGAAATAAAACAAATGGGTAAGCAAAATTTATGACATATCTCCCATAGTAATTATTATTTATTATCAGCGAACCAATACAGAATGCCACCACACAAAATAGAGATATTCCGAAGCATAAGAAGGATATAATGAAAGAACCTTGCATAATTCTTTTATGCAACTCTTGCAAAATACTGTTTGTGAGCTTTTCCAGTTTAGTGTTATGACAAATAACTACCAACATCGCAAAAAAATCTCACATAAAGCAAGCGAAAATAACGTATTGAAGGCCATGTAATGCATCTGCGTTTCGAAAAATATACTTTGCTGAAGATAGTATGGTAATAGGGCTTGACCTCCATAAAAAAGTACATAGAAATCCCAGGGTGACATAAGCAATTAAACCTTCATTTCTCCAGAGCGTAATGTGCTCTTTTATTTTTAGCCGCATGGTTTCCCTTCAATAATTGATATGAATTGTGATTTAAGCTGGCAAATAACCCTTGCCAGCTTATGTTATGCACTTACTTAGAACCTGCCATCACGCTAATAAACGCCTGCACCTGCTTTTGTTTACGCGCCGACAGTTTGCACACCTGGCGCAGCGACTGCATCAACTCGCTTTCTTCTGGTTGCGGCTGCTGTGCTGTGAGCACAATACAGCCGTTTATCACCTTCACATCGACTTCTGTGCCAGTGGCAAAACCGGAGGCTTCCAGCCACTGGCCTTTCAGAGTGATGGCGGGAATACGAGTGTAATCCGGGTAGCGGCTCGCATAACTGACGGTCAGGTGACGGTTATTTGTCGGGGACACTTCTGGATCGGTGAATTCTGCAATAGAATGCGGGGTAGTCATGATCTCTATTCCTATTCCAATAGTGATTGTGATTAGCGGTGCGGGCGTGTTGGCGCACGCTCGCACCGCGCTAAATACCTGTATATAACATCAGTAAATAAAAGAAAAGTCCAGATGAAAATCGATGAAAATAAGCCGCTGGATGAGAGGTGATATTATATTTGGTGATGAGAATAAAGCGGCTATTTAGCCGCTTTATTGGTGTCCGAGAGCGGGTTAATTTATGGCGGCGTCGGCATTATAAGAAGGAAAGAGTTCGAATGATGCAGACTCTATTTATCTGCCCGGGTAACGTTGACCACCGTATAAAGCTGCCCCTCATCAATTTAACTTGTGATGAGCTGCCACATAATCCAGCTGCCAAAGGCAATCAGAATGCCGCCGGCGGCGCGTTCAATTTTCCAGACAAGTTTACCCAGGCGACGTTGAATTTGCGGCAGGGCGATAAGCGTTATGAGCAGCAGATCCCAGAGTAACACTACGCTGGTCATCCAGATTCCACATATGGCCTGCTGTGTAACGGTCACGTTTGGGCCCAGCAGGGCGGTCATTAGCGCCAGATAAAACAGAGCATTTTTCGGATTCAACAGCGATGAACCTAGCCCCAGTAATAGTTGTTTTGCCAGTGACGGACATGCCGATGCGGCGTACCGCCACTCCAGCGGCCCGGCGCGGCTTTTCAACAGTTGACGGCCCCCCCATAGCAGGTAGGCGGCACCCAATGGTTCGATGATGGTAAAGAGCAGCGGCGTCTGACGTAGTAGCCCTGACCCAATCACCACCAGCAGAATATAGAGCCCATTTCCCGCCGCAATGCCGAGGCACAGCCCGACGCTGCCGCGCAACCGATAGCGAACGGCGTAACCGACCAGCAAAAAGAAGTCCGGACCCGGGCTGAGCAGCGCCATAAAATGCGCCAGCGCCAGTGCGGGAAACGCCGGGGGAAATAACGTTGTAACCTGTTCCATAGTAACCTCAGTGATGATACTGAGGCCAGCCTATACCTGCGGATGCGCTATTTATTGTCGGATATTGATCTGTTCTGCGCGTACTGACGCGGCGTTGCCGCCGTGTAGCTGACGAAGGTTTTGTGGAAATGACTTTGATCGGCGAAACCGGTCTGATAGGCAACATCGGCAATACCGTCCCCGGCGCGCAATCGGTGCCGGGCATATTCAATGCGGGCCATATTGGTAAAGCTGATAGGAGTCAGGCCAGTATCCTGCTTAAAGGTGCGAATCAGCGTCTCCTTACGGAGCGCAAACTCTTGCGCCAGTGTGTCCAGCGTCGGCGGTTCCTGAAGGTTACTGACTAAGCGGGCAACCAACTGGCGGCTGATGGCGCATGGCGGTTCGGCGTCGGCGCTTTGTAGCGGCAGGGCGCGCAACAGGTAGATAATAAGCGCCGGAAGTCCGGCGGTTTGCTGCTGAGTAATAGACGTCACAATACGCTGATAAAGCTGGAAAATCTTCGGGTCCTGCAACTGTGGCTGCGTGGTATGCAGACGGCTATCCGCCGGCAAATGGGGAAGCTGCGTCAGGCACCAGTCCGCATCGAGATACAGCATATGATAGCTGCGTGGTCGCTCGTGGAGCGGGTTACAACTGTGTGGAGATTGCGGGGGGATCAGGATGAGCTCGCCGGGGCGTAATAGATACTCTTGCCCGTTACTGATGCAGCGGGTTTCTCCGGCGATGATCGCGCCCAGCGACAGTTGCGGGTGGCTGTGGCGCTTATAGGCCTGACAGCTTTCACTGGTGGTACGTAGCTCCAGCCACGGCAGTTGTGGCAGACGCCAGAAGCGTTGGTGAATATCTCGGATAAGGGGCATACAATCTCCTGTGCGGTCCCGGCTTTTCTGCGCCCGTTTACTTCCGCAGCCCCGCAAACGCCGCTCTTATCTCTTCTTCCGGTAACTGAATCCCAATAAACACCAGCGTGCTGTGCGGCGGTTCGTCGCCCCACGATCTGTCCCAGTCGGCGCTGTAGAGGCGCTGTACGCCCTGGAACAACAGGCGGTTGGGTTCGCCGTCGATCCACAGCATCCCTTTGTAACGCAGCAGTTTATCCGCTGATTCCAGCAGCAGGTTTTCCATCACGCGCGACACGTCGCTGATATCCACCGGGTAATCCAGCTCCACCACAATTGACGACACATCGTTCTGTTTATCGGCAATAAAGTGGAAACGTGGTTGGCTTGCCAGCACGTTCTCTTCCAGCATAAAGCCGCTGGTATTAAACAACTGACTCAGGTCAATATCGCCGTGCACCACGGTGTAAACCGGGGCGCGGGCGTTGATACGCGCCAGCCGCTCGCGCAGTTTCTCGCTGTCGCCCGCCACGTCGGTTTTGGTCAACAGGATACGGTCGGCGTAGCCTATCTGCGACTGAGCGATGGTGAACTGGTTCATCTGCTCGTTAGCGTGCACCGCGTCGACCAGCGCAATCACGCCGTCTAACAGGTAGCGTTCGCATAATACGTCATGGGAGAAAAAAGTCTGAATAATCGGGCCGGGGTCAGCCATGCCGGTACATTCGATCACCAGGCGGTCGAAAGCAATATCGCCGCGGTCGCGACTGTCGAGCAGGTCTAATAACGCATCTTCCAGCTCGTTGGAGCGGGTACAGCAGATGCAGCCGTTGGTCAGGGTTTTGATCTGTGTGGCACGATCGCCAATCAGTTGATCGTCAACGGAGACTTCGCCAAATTCGTTTTCGATAACGGCAATTTTAAAACCATGCTGTTCGTTGAGGATATGGCGTAGTAGGGTGGTTTTGCCGGCGCCAAGAAAACCGGTAAGTAGGGTAACTGCAATCGGGGTCATAGTCTCTCCATTAACAACAGCGCATACCGCCTTTGCCATCGCCGCCGTAACGTGCTTGCTGACGTTCACGGAAGAACTCTTCATAGGTCATGTACGGCTTGTCGGGATGGTTGGTTTTCATGTGCTCAACATAGTTGTCGTAGTCCGGAATACCAATCAACATTTTTGCCGCCTGGCCGAGATATTTTTTTGCCTGACCTAAAGTATCAAACATTGCCTTATACCTGTAATGATTAAAGCCGGATAGCGGCTGCGCCTTATCCGGCCTACATTACTGCACATTCTGTAGGCCGGATAAGCGCAGCGCCATCCGGCAAGAGGTTAGTGGTGTGAAGAGATCTTCACGCCGCCTTCCGGCACGGGTACATACGGGGTTTCTTTATCGGTACGTTTATCGCTGTTGCGTACCTTCATCCAGGTGGTGAAACCGTAGAAGATAATACTGTACACCACCACCAGGAACAGAATACTCAAACCAGCGTTAGTGTAGTTGTTGACCACGATATGGTTCATGTTGGCAATCTGCTGCGCGGTCAGGTTGGCGCCGTTGGCAATCTTCTCTTTATACAGGTTCGCCATGTAGAAAAAACCTTCCATCTGGGGGTTGGTGCTGAACAGTTTCAGGCCCAGCGCCCAGGTGGTGCAGATCAGCAGCCATACCGCCGGGATCACCGTCACCCAGATGTATTTGGTGCGCTGCATTTTGATCAGTACCACGGTGCTCAACACCAGCGCCACGGCGGCCAGCATCTGGTTAGAGATACCGAACAGCGGCCACAGGCTCTTCACGCCGCCCAGCGGGTCGACCACGCCCTGATACAGCAGATAGCCCCACAGACCAACGCAGCCCGCGGTACCGATGATACCCGCGACCAGAGAATCGGTTTTTTTCAGGAACGGGACGAAGTTACCCAGCAAATCCTGCAACATAAAGCGGCCGGAACGGGTGCCCGCATCCAGTGCGGTCAGGATAAACAGCGCTTCGAACAGAATACCGAAGTGATACCAGAAGCCCATGTCGGCCATCGGCATGACTTTGTGGAACACGTGCGCGATACCTACTGCCAGCGTTGGCGCGCCGCCTGCGCGGTTCAATACTGACGGTTCACCGATATCTTTCGCAGTTTGCAGGATTTGTTCCGGGGAAATTACAAAACCCCAGGAGCTGACGGTCGCCGCCGCATGTGCGGTAACGTCTTTCAACTGCGCCATAATCAGCGGCGCGTTCTCGCCGCCCATCTCGTGCAGGTTTGGCATGGTAATGCCCAGACCTGCCGGCGGGGTGTTCATCGCGAAGTAGAGACCCGGTTCAATGATCGAGGCCGCCACCAGTGCCATCACCGCAACAAAGGACTCCATCAGCATCGCGCCGTAGCCGATAAAACGCGCATCGGTCTCACAGGCCAGCAGTTTCGGCGTGGTGCCAGAAGAGATCAGCGCGTGGAAGCCAGAGACGGCGCCACAGGCGATGGTGATGAACAGGAACGGGAACAGAGCGCCTTTCCACAGCGGGCCGGTACCGTCGACATACTGCGTCAACGCCGGCATTTTCAGTTCCGGGTTGAGGATCACAATCCCCAGCGCCAGACCGACGATCACGCCGATTTTCAGGAAGGTGGCGAGATAGTCGCGCGGGGCGAGGATCAGCCATACCGGCAGCAGCGCGGAAACAAATGCGTAGCCGATCAGCGCGAAGGTAATGGTGGTGTCTTTAAAGGTCAGCGCTGGGCCCCAGTACGGGTCGTGGGCGATGACGCCGCCGAAGTAAATAGAGGCCACCAGCAGTACGATACCGATGACTGACACTTCACCCACGCGTCCCGGACGGATAAAGCGCATGTAGATGCCCATAAACAGCGCAATCGGTACGGTCGAGCAGACAGTGAAGACGCCCCACGGGCTTTCGGCCAGCGCTTTCACCACGATCAGCGCCAGCACCGCCAGAATGATGATCATGATTAAGAAGCAGCCGAACAGCGCGATGGTGCCTGGAACGGTACCCATCTCTTCTTTGATCATCTCGCCAAGGGATGCGCCGTTACGGCGGGAAGAGATAAACAGCACCATAAAGTCCTGCACTGCGCCCGCGAGCACCACGCCCGCCAGCAGCCACAGAGTCCCCGGCAGATAGCCCATCTGCGCAGCCAATACCGGCCCAACCAGCGGACCTGCGCCGGCGATGGCGGCGAAGTGGTGACCAAACAGCACGTAGCGGTTAGTCGGCACGTAGTTCAGGCCGTCGTTATTGATGACCGCCGGCGTTGCGCGCGTGGGGTCGAGTTTCATAACCTTCTGGGCGATGTACAGGCTGTAGTAGCGGTAAGCTACCAGATAGACGGAAACGGAAGCGACCACGATCCACAGGGCGCTCACGTGTTCACCCCGACGTAGGGCAACGACCGAGAGGCAGAAAGCACCGATGATTCCGAGAATCACCCAGGGTATGTGCTTGAATATCTTTTTCGTATCCATAGTAAAACCTGGTTGTAAGTTTAATTATCAGCCGAAGCTGGGTGGACATTGAGTTCGTGTTTGAGGAGGTAGATTGACTGCTATGCTGGAGGGATCTTGCCAGATCATCGCACGCGTAAAGTTCGGTAAATCAGTGAGTGGTTGTATGGCGGTTTAAGCGGTCGGACGTACCGGTGAGCGGTTTCGTGGAGGAGGGCATGGGCGGTTTTATGTGATTGAGATCACGATATAAAATGAGACGATCCTTCTTGCGCGGGGCACCATAACGACTCAACTGAGCTAATAGCGATATTAATGGCGCGAATCCCATAAAGTTTTCCCTTTCCAGGCCGAAAATTCTGTATTTGTCTAGCGGAAAGAGAAAACATGTTAAAGCGAATTAAAATTGTTACCAGCTTATTGCTGGTATTGGCGCTATTTGGCCTTTTACAACTGACATCCGGCGGGCTGTTCTTCAGCTCGCTAAAGAATGACAAAGAAAACTTCACCGTATTGCAAACCATTCGTCAGCAGCAGTCTGCCCTGAATGCAACCTGGGTGGAACTGCTGCAAACGCGTAATACCCTGAACCGCGCGGGTATCCGCTGGATGATGGACCAGAGCAACATTGGCAGCGGCGCAACTGTCGCTGAACTGATGCAGGGGGCGACCAATACTCTGAAGCTGACGGAAAAAAACTGGGCGCAGTATGAGTCGTTACCGCGCGATCCACGTCAGAGTGAAGCGGCTTTCCTTGAGATCAAACGAACCTATGATATCTACCACGGCGCGTTGGCGGAGCTTATTCAGCTTCTTGGCGTGGGTAAGATCAACGAGTTTTTTGATCAACCGACTCAAAGCTATCAGGACGCTTTTGAGAAGCAGTACATGGCCTATATGCAGCAAAACGATCGTCTGTACGATATTGCTGTTGAGGATAACAACAGTTCCTATAACCAGGCGATGTGGGTACTGGTCAGTGTGTTGATTGCGGTTCTGGTGGTTATTATCGCCGTCTGGTTCGGTATCAAAATGTCGCTTATCGCCCCGATGAATCGTCTGATTGAAAGCATTCGCCATATCGCCAGCGGCGATCTGGTGAAACGTATTGATGTGGAAGGCTCTAACGAAATGGGGCAACTGGCGGACAACTTACGCCATATGCAGAGCGAACTGGTGCGTACCGTGGGCGATGTACGTAATGGCGCTAACGCCATTTACAGCGGCGCCAGCGAGATTGCCATGGGCAACAACGATCTCTCTTCCCGTACTGAGCAGCAGGCAGCGTCTCTGGAAGAGACCGCCGCCAGTATGGAACAACTGACCGCGACCGTGAAACAGAACGCCGAAAACGCCCGTCAGGCCAGTCACCTGGCGTTGAGCGCCTCTGAAACGGCGCAGAAAGGCGGCAAAGTGGTGGATAACGTCGTACAAACAATGCGCGATATCGCTTCCAGTTCGCAAAAAATCGCCGATATTATCAGCGTAATCGACGGTATTGCTTTCCAGACCAATATCCTGGCGCTGAACGCGGCGGTAGAAGCGGCGCGCGCAGGTGAGCAGGGGCGCGGGTTCGCGGTGGTGGCCGGTGAAGTTCGTAATCTGGCCCAGCGTAGCGCGCAGGCGGCACGGGAGATCAAGAGTCTGATTGAGGACTCCGTAAGCCGCGTTGACGTGGGTTCGACGTTGGTCGAAAGCGCCGGTGAAACCATGGATGAGATCGTCAATGCAGTCACCCGCGTAACCGACATTATGGGCGAGATTGCCTCGGCGTCCGACGAGCAGAGCCGCGGTATTGACCAGGTTGGCCTGGCGGTAGCGGAGATGGATCGCGTAACGCAGCAGAACGCCTCGCTGGTGGAAGAGTCCGCCGCGGCTGCTGCGGCGCTGGAAGAGCAAGCCAGCCGTCTGACCCAGGCCGTCGCGGTGTTCCGTATTCAACAGGAGCAGCAGCGTGCGCGTGAGGTTGCGACGGTAAAAACCTCGGCAGCCGTGCCGTCACGAAAAGCCGCTGTAGCCGACGGCAGCGATAATTGGGAAACGTTTTAAGGACATAGTAGCGAATTCGGCCTACAGACGATTGTAGGCCGGATAAGACGCGTCAGCGTCGCCATCCGGCGTTGGTTTGCGCGGTTTAACTTTCCGCGTTCACCACTTTGATTTCCACCATCCCGATCCCCAATTTGCGCGGCGAATGGCCCAAAATATTACCTTCGTTGGTAGAGACGGGAACGGGCGGCGCAATGACTAAGGTATTCGCGTCCGTCGGGTTGTTGAAATGCAGTGTGATAGTGGACACATCGTGACCCAGCACCAGCGTCTGTTCTTCGTTGCCTACGCGTACCGGAATCGGGCGATTCGCGTTGTCGCCGAAGGCTTTGGCGGTGATCACCAGATCAAACTTTTTCGGCAGCGGCGCTTTATATTCGATTTTAACTTCATCGCCCAACTGCGCATTTGACCAGCGTCCCCAGGACTCCGGTCGGGAAATACCGCTAAACTGCTTCACCTCCTCCGGCGCGCCCGCGACATTAAAGATAAAGCTATCAGCTTTATAACGAATATCGTTATCGACAATTTTTAAGGTATCGACGTTGCCTTTATAGCGTTGCATATCAATCACCGTCTCTTTAAATGCGGTTTTGCCTTTCCACTGCGCTTTATCGACATGCTGTACGGTTTGTAGCCCGCCAAGCTGTCCCTGTGAGACGCACCAGTCGGTAGAGAGCGCCAGCGCCGGCGCCCATAGCTGCGCCATTTTGTAGCAGCGATCGACCCAAACGAAATTATCGCGCGGGGCGAAGTCGGCCAACTGGAATCGCAGCGGAGCGGAGTATTCGCTTTCCGGTAACGGTTCAACACGCTTATCCGATACGCGCAACAGTAACGGCAGGCGGAAGTGGCTGCCGGAAAACGCGATCATGTTTTTGTCCCGATCGATAGTGAACGCTTTCATCTCTTTCGGGAAATTCCACAGGCGAACAATATCCGGCTTCATCACCAGCACTTTCTCTTTTACATTCAGGAACACTTCCGATAGCGACTGCCCGGAAAGGCTACTGCGTCCCAGACCGATAAAATTATCGCCGCCGAGAATATCCAGCACCGTTGCGCCGTTGTCCATCGTGTTGCGTTTGACCGCCAGCGTCTCCTGCTGCGGTTTATCGCCGCGCAGAATGAAAAACAGATTGTTGCGATCTTGCTTATTCAGGTATTTCCATGCCGTATTATTCATCGCCAGATGGTCGGAAGAGACGACGATAACGGTATCTTTAAACCACGGTGACGCTTTGATTTTGTTGATAAACTCGGCGATGTTTTCCTGGCTGCAACTTACGGCGCTAAAGGACTGGTTGGGCTTGCCGTCGTAATCGTAGCGTTTACGGTTACAGGTGCGTGAGATAAAACCGTCCGGATGGTGAGTATCTACGGTCAGCGTAAACAGCGAAAACCGCTGGCCTGAGCGGGAAAGCGCTTCAAATTTCTTCCATGCCTCATCGAGCACCGTATCGTCGTAGAAGCCCCAGTCGTTACGATAAGACGGGTCCGCCACCACCGTTTTCAGCTCTTCAGCGCCGTACAGATGATCAAATCCGTGTGATTTCAGGAACACGTCTTTCCCGGCAAAACGCAGGTTAGCGCCCTGCACAAAATAGTTCTGGTAGCCGGAGTTTTTCAGAATGTCGCCGAGGCAAATATTCTGCGGGAAGAAGCTGGACACCGACGCTGAGGCATTGCCTTCAAACGGCGCAAACAGCGGAATACCGCACTGGGAAGCCACCATCCCGGCGATGGTGTAATCCGTTCCCGGCAGTTGTATGGTATGGCTGAAATCCAGCCCCTCATTTTTCAGCGCGCCCAGCTCCGGCGTGAGATTGGGGAAGGCGTCATTATCAAAATAGGTCCGTTCCAGGCTTTCGCCGTAGATATAGACCAGATTGAGCTTTGGATTAGGAATGGTTTTTGCCGGTTCTTTATAATAAACGGCAAAGTCCGGATCGCCATCGCGCGTTTGTGATTTTACCAGTTCGGTGATCTGACGAAACGCCGGGCTGGCGTCGACCGAACCCAACGCCAGCAGTAACGCCAGCAGACTGTAACCGACATGATGAGGACGGTGACGGCGGCGGCGTAGTACCCATCCCAGCGCGCCGAATACCGCCACTAACGCAAGGACAATGCCGATTCCTGGCAGAATATATTTGCCGACTCCCGCTCCCGTCAGGCTATTAGTGAGCGTATAAAGCACGGCATCGTTGATCCCGTCGCCGGTAAAATAGTCGCTGGCATACAGGGTAATATTCAGAATGACAAAAAGTCCCAGCACCGTGAGAGTGGCGGCAAACCACCAGGTGTTACGGCCCGCCTTCCAGGCATATATCAGCACAGAGGCGAGAAACAGGGCGACAGAGAGTAACTCGGACAACTGACGATCCTCAATAAACCAGGCTTATGGCTGGCAGGAAAAATTTTCTAACAATGTAATAGCGATGTCACATTGCTGCAATTCTAATGACATTACACGGTGCTGTTATTCAGAATTAGTTTAGAAGGTTGGTTTTTTGAACGACATCACTTCCCGTATAGCGGTTACTAACAGGAAAAGACGGAAGGAAAAGTCGGGTGAATGCCGCGCTGGCCGGTAAAGGGCCAAAACACGGCTTTTATCAGGGCATCCCCGGGTGGCGTAAGGCCATAAAAGCGCCGTCAGGAGAGGAAATTCAGCCCTTGCTGCAACACAAGATCACAGGCTTTGGTTTTCACCTTTTCCGCCAGCGGCGTACTGCCGATATTATTGAGGTTCAACTGCTGACCGTCCTTCGTCTTGAGCAATCCTTGCAGGCCGTCCAGGTAGTTAGTGTCCTGCTTCTGTTGTGTGGTATCCAACCCCAGCTTGTTCAGAATCTGATTTTTAACGTTCTCCACGTTGGTGGCGGACGCCAGTTTCTGTTTGGCGCAGTACTGCAAGATACCAGCGGCATTATTCATATTATCGGCGCTGAGCGACTGGGCGCCGTTGCTGAGCAGACCGGTTAGCGCAGAAAGCGACATCCCGCCCTGCTGTGAGTCCGCGTCCTGAGCGCTTAACTGACTGGCGGCGCTGGAAAGCGAATCCTGCCAGGAGGCGGCGATACCGCTGGTGGAAATCAGTACGCTGGCGACCGCCGCGCAGCACAGAACATGTTTCGCTGTATTCATGGTAATCACCTGTGTTATGCCAGCCAGGCGTAGTATCGCCCTGGAGCACGCTGCAATTTAATACTCTTTACCCGTCACCCGACTGCGGTAACTGTCCCAGGTAAAATTAACCCATAAACTGTTGCCGAGACGCATACGGTCCATGACGCGTTCGCCAAGCATTTTCGTCATCTCTTCCATATTGCTGTTCGTCAACATGCCGGTGGGACGTTTTGACGAAGAACGACGATCGACAATTTGATTGATGATCACTTTTTCATAGCGGGATTCAGTCTGCACGCCGATCTCGTCGATCACCAACAGATCAACGTTACTAAGATCGTTAAGCAACTGCTCTTCGCTGGTTTCCCGATTGCTGAACGTGTCTTTCATCGCTGACATAATATCCGCTACGGTGATAATCAGTACCGACTTTCCGCGCAGCAGCAGCTCGTTACAAATAGCCGCGGCGAGATGGTTTTTACCGGTTCCCGGCTTTCCGGAAAAGACAAAGCTAGCGATATTGCCGTCAAATTCATCAACGTACTGTCGGGCTTTGCTTAACGCGTTCATTTGTCCATCGCACTCAACCCGATAGTTATCAAACGAACAGTTCTGATGCAGCGGTCGAATGCCGGAACGGTTAAACGTGCGCTGCATTTTCATCGCCCGGTTTTCCCGCGCCAGCGCCGCCGCCCGGATCTCGCCTTGCTCTTTCTGCCACGCCAGTAGTTCTTCGCCCGTTTTAAACGCCGGCGTAATATGCGCAGGCATCATTTTTTGTAGACGCTGCATCAGGTCGCCAACATTTTTCATCGTTACCCCCTAAAACCTGGTGGAATATGATTGTCAGGTTCGCTGACGCTATTGATGTCGCGCTGCGGCATTCCGCCATTGCTGGAACGGCTGATTTGCACGCTGCGCGCCAGCTTTTGCTGCCACTGGATATGGTGAAAAACCTTACCTTCCGCCTGCCAGTAGGCGATAAACGCCGCCAGCTCTTCTGCGGTGACCGGCTCCCGGAGCGCCACGCCCCAAAGGGCGGCCTGACGTTGAAAATCCGCATCCGGTTGCCAGGCGGGATACATGGCGAATTTTCCGCAGGGAATCGCAACGGGGGCGGCTTCGGGTTCTTCGTAAAATTGCGCGTCTAACGCCACATCGCTTCCCGGACGTGATAACTTTTCTTCAAGCGCCAGCAGTTCAGCCATGCGCGCGGGCGTCACGGCATAAAACGCAGGCGCATTATTAGCGAATACCGCCACCGCGCCGCCCGTTGACTTCGTCAGCACGGCCTGGTGATCGTGTAAAAGGGCGTCAATACCGATGACGTTCGACGTTAAGATTCTGGAAGACATAATGTTTCTCAATATGGAACAACAACCGAGAAGGGCGACTGTTTTTATAGTACCACACAGACCTGTAAGAACAGCAGGAGGCGTTCCATTGATTACACGCGGGGGCGTTTGCGGTACAGCCATAATCCCGGTACAGAGAGGCCGATTGAGAGCGCGCCAACGATGGAAGAGGCTTTAAGGAAATTTGTCAGCAGCGTAATCATCATCGGTTCGCTATAGCCCAGATGACTAATTTTTACTGCGGAAATCATCGCGGTATAGGCGGAAATCCCCGGAAACATCGGGATCACCGCCGCGACGGTAAAAACTTTAGGGTGAGCGAGATACCAGCGCGACCATTGAATACCAATACTGCCGACCAGCAACGAAGCCATAAACGTCGACCATTCGATATTAAAGCCAGCACTCATCATGAGCATACGCGAGCCATGACCCAACGCCCCCAGTAGCGCGCACCACGGAAGCGCCCGGTGGGGAACATTAAAGACCATCGCAAATCCGACTGCGGGAATCGCAGACAGGATCATGTCCTGCATTAGCGCCAGTAAAAAGTCGATTATACCCATCCTCGTAGTCCCCATACTGTCATCGACATCACCACGCCCACACAGGTGGCCAGTGTCAGTAGGCTGGCGATAGCCCAGCGCGCCAGCCCGGTATTAATATGTCCTTTAAACATATCTGCGACGGAATTAATCAGCGGAAAGCCCGGCACCAGCAAAAGTACGCTCGCCGCCATGGCGATAGTGGGCGTCTGGCTAAAGGCGGGAAGGGTGAGCATCAGCCCGGAAATTGTGGTAGCGACAAAGGCGGTGATGCAAAAATTGATCTGTGGATGTAAATGTCGTTGCGCCAGCATCTGGCGAATATACATGGCTATCATACTGGCGAAAAAGGTGATAACCGCGCCATCCCAGCCGCCATTATTCAGCTTACAAAAGCAGGCGCAGGAGAGGCCGACCATAAACGCCACCAGCCAGCGCGGATAACGCAGCGGGCGGAGCTGACTAAAGCGTTTTTCCACGCCTTTGTAATCCAGCAGGCGATGTTCCGCGAGGATAACGATATGCTGAACCTCCGTGACGACGTGCATATTAATGCCGCGATCCTGGTTTTTACGTGTCGATGTCAGGCATTGTCCGTCTTTGATGGTAGTCAGTACAATGGCGTTAGAGGAGATCGCGCTTTCGACGCTATCCATGCCGAGCGCCAAACCGAGGCGGGTGGAAAGCTCATCAACCAGTGCGCTTTCCGCCCCGTGCTGTAATAAAAAAAGCCCGCATTGAATACATAATCGTGTTACCGCTCGTTGAACTGACTGCTCTTCTTGCATGACTCGTCCTGTACGAAAAGACATTTTATGCGCCATCACTATGACGCAGGCTTTCTTTTTAACACGAAGCACAGGCGTGATGGCGTTGGTTAAGATCAATTTTTTGTTGATAAAAACGCCAGTCGCCAGGCGCAACGCATAAGACTCTTCAGGTTTGCGCCAATTGCAGGCTGAACCTCTCATGGACGACGGTTCTTGTATGTCCGTTTCCAGAATAGACACATTATGCCAGTCTGGCCGTTCGTTTTTGAATCAATTATGAGGTGAATTTTATCAACTCTATACATTAATCGTTTAACAACGACGGTGTGAGCGGCAGGTGTAAAAATAGGTATGGCATAGCGTAATTCGCAGGTATGGCGCGGATTTTCTGGGTAACTGTCAGTATTGCTGGGCTTCTGTTTTAGGGGGGCAATATGAATGAATGGCGAATCCATATTCTAAATTTATTAATATAATAAGATTGCGTTAGAATTACTAATGTGCAAATTTAGTTAATTTAATTGTCTTGCTTCTGGTTTTATGAGTAACTATGCGATAGTGATTTCATGTTTTTGTACTATGTGGATTGTAGCGCAATCAACGTTATATCTCTAAAACTAAAACAAGGATAATTAATTCACTCGGTCTATATTTCTTTGTGCTCGTTGTTAATAGCGTTTTTATTAACAGGACTCTGGAAAAGAGGGCGCGTGGGTACGGAGGAATTATGCTGCCAGGATGCTGCAAAAATGGACTTATTATCAGTAAAACCCCCCTTATACAGGAAGGTCTTAAAGGGGCTATAACAGGTAATTTCCCTGATTATAAACTAGCGTATTGTCGCACGATAGAAGAGCTAACACTGTTACAGCTACGCCGAAGCAGTTTAGTTATTGCTGATTTAGCGGTTAACAATGCCTCTTCCCGTGCTATCTGCGAATATTTTTATAGCTTACTATCGCAATATCGTGACATACATTGGCTATTTCTGGTTCCTAAATCCTGTTATCCACATGCGGTTGATCTCCTGATGGGCCCCGTCAGCACGTTGCTTTCAGACGAAGAGCCTATCGAGAATCTTATTAGCGTTATCCGTGCGGGAAACGCTCACTCTGAAAGAATAAGCAAAACGCTATTATCGCCTCAAATACCATCTGAACTTCAGGAATCCGGCGGCAGGTCGATTGTCCTTACGCTGTCTGAACGAAAAGTATTACGCCTTTTAGGGAAAGGGTGGGGCATTAACCAAATTGCGGCATTACTTAAAAAAAGTAATAAAACAATTAGCGCCCAAAAAAATAGCGCCATGCGACGCTTATCAATACACAGCAATGCAGAGATGTATGCATGGATAAACAGTTCTCAGGGAGCCAGAGAATTGAATCTACCTTCGGTATATGGAGAAACCATGGAATGGAAAACAGAATCAGTAAGAGAAATGTTGCGCTCGTAGAAAAATGCGTAATGAGCAACGTTGGTATTAAAGGGTTATTTGATGCGATGCCGGATTGCCAACATACGCTTCATATTTTTTCAAAACCGTCCGCATTTTATAAGGCTGCGCTAAAGACGTCGTTTTATGCCGTTATTTTTTCCCTCTCTGCGTTAAGAACTGAACGCCGGACAGGATTAGCTTGTCTGACGGAGCTGGCGATAAATTATCCTCATATGCGGCATCTGGTGATTGCAGATGATGATGTTGAAGCTCGCTTAATCAGCGCGCTATCTCCCCTGCCGCTGGATGGGGTCATCAGCAAAGCGTCGCCGTTGGACGTTTTACAGGATGCCTTATTTACATCGCTTAATGGCACCCGGCGGACGACGGAGCGTACAGGCAATCTTTGGGAGCTTCACCAGAATTGTATGCTTAGCCCAACCGAGCGGGAGATTCTGCGTTTTATGTCAAACGGCTACTCAATGCCGCAAATCGCCGTCCAGTTAGAACGTAACATTAAGACCATTCGGGCGCATAAATTTAATGTTATGTCCAAACTGGGCGTGAGTTCTGATGCCGGGTTACTCGATGCGGCGGATATTCTGTTATATCTGCGCGCCGGAGATGCTACCGCGCTCCAGCATCGGGTATAGCCTGCGCCAAATGCGCTGTGCTTGTCCGGGGTATCCGGGCGCCAGGGCACGTTATTGGCACACGTCTACCCAGGTCGCCGATGTCAGTTCAGCCATTCTTTCCGGTGTGATGCGTACCGCGCTATGCGTGGCGCCTGCGGCAGGCAATACTTCGTTATATCCCTTCAGAGAGACGTCGCAGTAAACGGGCAGCGGGTGTTCCAGCCCGAAGGGGCATACGCCGCCAACAGGATGTCCGGTTGCATTGACTACTTCATCGCTGCTCAACATACGAGCTTTTGCGCCGAAGGTGGTTTTAAGCTTCTTATTATCCAGGCGGGCATCGCCTTTAGCGACCACCAGGATAATGGTGTCTTTTACTTTAAGCGAGAGCGTTTTGGCTATCTGCCCAGGCTCCACGTTGTGCGCTTTGGCTGCCAGTTCGACAGTCGCTGTACTTTGATTTAATTCGATAATTTCAATATCGGGAGCATGATCGGCCAGAAATTGCCGTACAGATTGCAGACTCATTCTTCTCTCCTGAGACCTTACCAATAGCCACGGTAGACCCAAAAATGGCAAAACGTAATTTGTCATAAGGAGAGCGTCGCTGTAAATATAATAATGTTACAGGCCAACAACAGTAAGCCGTGACGATAACGGAATACAACGTAAAGCGGTTTACTTTAGCGTGCAGTCGCCGCACTGCTGTACGTCAGGTAAGCGGTAACGCTGGCAGCAGGTTCTGCGTACCAGAAGACCGTCGCGCATTACAACGGTCCGCCACAGCGGGTTATCCTGACCGTTAGAGAGCTGCTTTTCAAAAAAACAGCGCTGGCGTAGCGCTGCCAGCAGGGCTTCGCCAAGCAGCGGCTTCATCTCAGTCAGATACCAGTTGATTAAATAACCGGTATTGCTCCAGATTAGTTTGGCGTTGATGTCGCCAGTCGCCTCCAGCGCCTGAACGACCGGCTGCAGTGTGGAGACTACCAGCGTTTCCATTCGTTCTTCCGGGGAACGCATCGTTGTCAGGTTATCCTGATACACATCAAGCCAGAAACACGCTGCGCGCCCGGTTTCATGAAATTCAACGTGAATATGTTCCGCGGAGACATTGATAGCGCGCGCTTGCGTCAGTAATGCCAGCATCAACGGCGGCGCCATCAGCCCGATATACCATTGCGCCCACAGGGAGAGTAACGGCTTATTTTCACGTGGCAGGCCTGGCGTGTTCCGATAGATGTGATCGGAATAGACGGCCAGCAATGAACGGAACGTCGCGGGGCGCGTCCACTGGGTAAGAGTCATCGCCGTTGGCGGGGGCGTTTCATCCAGCCGGATGAAGTCCAGCAGGTGCTCACGGGTAGAGGCGATCGTCTCACGTACCGCTTCCGCCAACGAGGCGTCTTCCGGCTGGAGAGCGGCTCGCCAGATAATATCGTCAGCAATCGGTGCGGAACGGTAGGCCATAGCGCAATTTAATGATGTTAATCTAAATGATAATGATTTCTAATCCTATCGATAGCGATAAACGATGGCAAGCGGTTTATGGTTAACGTTGTCGGCGTAGCACGATTACGCCAGCAGTATTCATATGGTGTCGCTGACCAGAATGTGGTTACGTCCAAGATGCTTGGCTTCGTAGAGCGCTTTATCCGCTTTTTCAATAGCGTCCCCGATATTGCGATCCGTCAGCGGCGCAATGCCGATACTGACGGTAACATTGGTGGCAACGCTTTCGTTAAACATATGCGGGATTTTAAGATCGTATACTTTCTGTCGGATACGTTCTGCGGTAGCGCGGGCCTGCTGTGGTTCGGCGGCGGTCAGCAACACCAGAAATTCTTCACCGCCAAAACGGCAGACGACATCGCGCGATCGCACGGCGTCCCGAATTGCCGCTGAGACGCGAATTAACGCCTGATCGCCCATCATATGACCGTAATGATCGTTATACGCTTTGAAATGATCGATATCCAATAGCAGGACATAATGTTCATGGCTATCCTGCACCTGTAGCGTATCCAGCCGACTTTGCAGGCCACGGCGGTTATATAAGCCGGTTAATGGATCAAGCAGACTCAGGCCGTTGAGGGTTTCCCGCTCGGTCAGCAGCGTAAACATGAGTTGCTGAGCGAAGTTATCGTAGCGTTTCTGGATAACATGCTGGATAGCGATTCCCACCATCGGCAAGGCCAGTAAATAGAGGATTCGCAAACCCTGTTCATGACCGTTCAGCCACAGGCAGACTGCGACTGACGGTAAAGAGTGGAGTGTAAACGCGACGATATTCGCGGCAAAGGCTATCGAGCCGATAAACAGCACGCTAAGCAGGGAAATCAGTAAAAAAGAGAAATCATAATGGCCTAACGCCGGGTACTTCAGCGCAATATGCGCTGCCCACAATCCCCCAAAGAGTATGGAGATAAAGGGAAGGTTAACTCTTTTTTGCCCATATTTCCCATGCCATACCAACAGTAATACGCTCAGGACCAATATCCCTATCATCGGTGCGCAAAATACGTTGATCTGATAAAGGGGGAAAACGAGAGTAAACAGCGCCGATACGGCGTTGAGAAACAAGAAAAGACGTAAAGAAAACTGATACTTCTTAATACGAAGCGATCGCCAGGATGGTGTTGTCATGGGTAATTGTCGTTATTTATCGGTGATATACACGGAATCGGGCGCCAACATGAAAATAACGTGCGAGAAAAGGTCGCATAAAGCGAGGTGTTGTTGTTTTTACGTTAACAGTCGGACAATTTATCACCTTACTGAATACGTGTCATCAACCGTTAAGTAAAACTCATCTATTTAGCTTTCTCTCTGGCTGACAAATGAGAAAATATATCATATGATATTGGTTATCATTATCGATTTCAGAGGTGAAACCATGTTGCAGCGGACGTTAGGCAGCGGATGGGGCGTATTATTGCCTGGAGTTATTATCGTTGGACTGGCGTTTACCGGCCTGTCAGCTTATGTACTGAAGCTGTTGATTGTATCAGGATTGCTACTGTCTGCGCTGATGTTGTATCACAAACAATTACGGCATTTTGTGCTGCTGCCATCGTGTATGGCGCTTATTGGCGGCATGATGCTGGCGGTGATGAACTGGAATCAGGGATGAAATAGAGGAAGGATAAGATAATTGGTGCGAGGGGGGGGACTTGAACCCCCACGTCCGTAAGGACACTAACACCTGAAGCTAGCGCGTCTACCAATTCCGCCACCTTCGCACAGTTATCTTACTTTTTGATATTGCCTCGTTGGTGCGAGGGGGGGGACTTGAACCCCCACGTCCGTAAGAACACTAACACCTGAAGCTAGCGCGTCTACCAATTCCGCCACCTTCGCCCAGTGCAAGCAATATCAACGTGGTTTTGGTGCGAGGGGGGGGACTTGAACCCCCACGTCCGTAAGGACACTAACACCTGAAGCTAGCGCGTCTACCAATTCCGCCACCTTCGCCCAGTGCAAGCAATATCAACGTGGTTTTGGTGCGAGGGGGGGGACTTGAACCCCCACGTCCGTAAGGACACTAACACCTGAAGCTAGCGCGTCTACCAATTCCGCCACCTTCGCCCAGTGCAAGCAATATCAACGTGGTTTTGGTGCGAGGGGGGGGACTTGAACCCCCACGTCCGTAAGGACACTAACACCTGAAGCTAGCGCGTCTACCAATTCCGCCACCTTCGCATACCATCGATTCTTGAAAAGAATCACTACCACGGAGGCGCATTCTAGTGGTTTTCAGCTATTCGTCAATAGTTAATTGCATGGGATAGATTGATTGCTGCAAAAATGGGCGCGAGCCGTAGGTCGGAGAAGACGCTTTGCGTCGCCATCCGGCATATGCTGCCAGATGGCGCTGCGCTTATCAGGCCAACTATTTCTTCGCCTGACGGGTCATCACAGTACGATAAACCTTAAAGCGCCCGGTTTGCGCGATGACTTCATGGAAGCCAAAAGTCTCATCCAGAATCTTAGGATAGGGCAGAAAGGCGTTCGCCACGATGCGTAACTCTCCACCGCTGTTCAGATGGCGCACTGCGCCGCGAATGAGCGTTTGCGCCGCATCAAGGCTGGTTTGCATTCCGTCGTGGAACGGCGGGTTGGAAATGATCATGTCAAAACGTCCTTTGACTTCTGAAAAGACGTTACTGGCGAATACCTCGCCTTCAAGACCATTAGCGGCAAGCGTGGCGCGGCTGGCTTCCACCGCCGGAGCGCTGACGTCACACAGCGTCAGGCGCACTTTCGGCGAATGGCTGGCCAGCGCGGCGGAAAGCACGCCAGCGCCGCAGCCGACATCCAGCACTTTACCTTTGGTGTGCGGCGTCAGCGTAGACAGCAGCAGTTGGCTCCCGACATCCAGTCCGTCACGGCTGAATACGCCCGGCAACGTTTTGATGGTCAGACCGTCGATGCTGTACTCGGCCCACCAGGATTCGAGACTGAAGCGTGGCTGCTTTTCAAGACGCCCATGATAAAGGCCGCAACGTCGCGCGCTATCTACTTTGTTCAGCGGCGCATAGTCCGTCAGCATCTGTTCGGCGCTACGCACGCCGCTGCGGTTTTCCCCCACGACGAAAACATCGACGCCAGACGGCATCAGCGACAAAATATTCATCAACTGGAACTGCGCTTCGGGTTTATTTTTCGGCCAGTAGTAGATCAGCGTATCGCAGTCAGCGACATCGCTGGCTTGCGCTACCAGGCTAAAACGGACGTTATCGCCCATCTGGCGGCTTAACACCTGCCAGTGGTGAAACTGTTGCGTATGCGCGCGGCTGGCGGCGCATTCGAAGCGCGCGGGCAGGTCATCCTGCAAATCTCCGGCAAAAAGAATACGGCTTTGTTCGAAATCATCACTGTGGCGCAGCAAGACTTCACTTGCCGGGGTAAAAGCAGACATGGAATGCTCCTTAATTCAGACTGGCGGCGATTATAGTAGTTTGATGGCGCAGATTCGACAGATTTGCTATATTTGCGCCCCTGATTACAGGAGCGTTTCGCTATGACATCCCGACGAGACTGGCAGTTACAGCAACTGGGTATTACGCAGTGGGCGCTGCGACGTCCTGGCGCGCTACAGGGCGAGATTGCGATTTCCCTTCCCGCGCACGTTCGTCTGATTGTGGTCGCAGAGGAATTACCGGCGCTGAGCGAGCCGCTAATGTGCGATATTTTACGTGCGATGACCGTGAATCCCGATCAGGTTTTACCACTGACGCCTGAGCGCGTCGCCATGCTGCCGCAGGGCAGCCGTTGTAATAGCTGGCGGTTAGGAACTGACGCGCCGCTCCAACTCGAAGGCGCCCAGGTCACGACGCCGGCGTTTAATGAACTCCGGGCAAACCCGGCGGCACGCGCCGCACTATGGCAACAAATCTGCGAACATGAACACGATTTCTATCCTCAGCACGACCGATCTCCCCGCAGCCTGGCAGATTGAACAACGCGCTCATGCGTTTCCGTGGAGCGAAAAAACGTTTTTCGGCAACCAGGGCGAACGGTATCTCAACTTTCAGTTAACCGCTGACGGCAGAATGGCCGCGTTTGCCATTACACAGGTGGTGTTGGATGAAGCGACGCTGTTCAATATTGCCGTCGATCCGGATTTTCAGCGCCGGGGGCTGGGGCGTATGCTGCTTGAGCATCTGATTGATGAACTGGAAAAACGCGGCGTTGTAACGTTATGGCTGGAGGTGCGCGCTTCTAACGTTGCCGCCATCGCGCTGTATGAAAGTCTGGGGTTTAACGAGGCGACGATTCGCCGCAATTACTATCCCACAGCACAAGGGCATGAGGACGCCATCATCATGGCGTTACCGATAAGCATGTAATAAAAGAGGCAAGGTGTAATGATGAAGTGGGACTGGATTTTCTTTGATGCCGATGAAACGCTGTTTACGTTTGATTCTTTCACCGGCTTACAGCGGATGTTCCTTGACTATAGCGTCACCTTTACCGCTGAGGATTTCCAGGATTATCAGGCCGTGAATAAGCCGCTATGGGTGGATTATCAGAACGGCGCGATTACCTCATTACAATTGCAGCACGCGCGCTTTCAAAGTTGGGCTGAACGGCTAAACGTTGCGCCGGGGCTGCTGAATGACGCTTTTATTAATGCGATGGCGGAGATCTGTTCTCCCTTGCCAGGCGCCGTTTCGCTGCTTAATGCGATTCGCGGGCAGGCTAAAATTGGTATTATTACTAACGGTTTTACCGCGCTACAACAAATTCGACTGGAGCGCACCGGGCTGCGAGAGTATTTCGATCTGCTGGTGATTTCCGAGCAGGTTGGCGTCGCGAAGCCCGATCCGAAAATCTTTAACTACGCCCTGGAGCAGGCGGGGAATCCTGACCGCTCGCGCGTATTAATGGTTGGCGATACCGCGGAATCCGATATTCTTGGCGGCATTAACGCCGGGCTATCGACCTGCTGGCTCAACGCGCATCATCGCGAGCAGCCCGCGGGTATTCATCCAACCTGGACTGTGGCGTCATTAAGCGAACTGGAGCAGCTCCTGTGTAAACACTGATTGCCTCCCCCAGGTTGATGGGTAAAATAGCCGCATTTTTCGTATTCAACATGCGTGGTCAAACACCGCGCTTACTCAAGAAGATTTGACTATGACGTTGTCTCCTTATTTGCAAGAGGTGGCCAAACGCCGCACCTTTGCCATTATTTCTCACCCGGACGCCGGTAAAACCACCATTACCGAAAAAGTGTTACTGTTCGGACAGGCAATTCAGACCGCCGGTACAGTAAAGGGCCGCGGTTCCAGCCAGCATGCAAAATCTGACTGGATGGAGATGGAAAAACAGCGTGGTATCTCCATCACCACCTCGGTGATGCAGTTCCCGTATCATGACTGCCTGGTGAACCTGCTGGATACCCCAGGGCACGAAGATTTCTCCGAAGATACCTACCGTACCCTGACGGCGGTGGACTGCTGTCTGATGGTTATCGACGCCGCGAAAGGCGTTGAGGACAGGACCCGCAAGCTGATGGAAGTCACCCGTCTGCGCGATACGCCGATCCTCACCTTTATGAACAAACTCGACCGCGATATCCGCGACCCGATGGAGTTGCTGGATGAAGTGGAAAATGAGCTGAAAATCGGCTGCGCGCCGATCACCTGGCCGATTGGCTGCGGCAAGCTGTTCAAGGGCGTTTATCATCTTTATAAAGATGAAACTTATCTGTATCAGACCGGTAAGGGCCACACCATTCAGGAAGTGCGCATCGTTAAGGGGCTGAATAACCCGGATCTGGATGCCGCCGTGGGTGAAGATCTGGCGCAGCAACTGCGCGACGAGCTGGAGCTGGTGCAGGGCGCTTCTAACGAGTTTGATGAAGAGCTGTTCCTGGCAGGGGAAATTACCCCGGTATTTTTCGGCACCGCGCTGGGTAACTTTGGCGTTGACCATATGCTGGATGGTTTAGTGGCGTGGGCACCCGCGCCGATGCCGCGTCAAACCGATACCCGCACGGTGGAGGCCTCGGAAGAGAAGTTCACCGGTTTTGTCTTTAAAATTCAGGCCAATATGGACCCGAAACACCGCGACCGTGTGGCGTTTATGCGCGTGGTTTCCGGCAAGTATGAGAAAGGTATGAAGCTACGTCAGGTCCGTACCGGCAAAGATGTGGTGATTTCCGACGCGTTAACTTTTATGGCGGGCGACCGTTCGCACGTTGAAGAAGCGTACCCGGGCGATATTTTGGGTCTGCATAACCACGGCACCATTCAGATCGGCGATACCTTCACCCAGGGCGAGATGATGAAGTTTACCGGTATCCCGAACTTTGCGCCGGAACTGTTCCGTCGTATTCGCCTGAAAGATCCGCTGAAGCAGAAGCAGCTACTGAAAGGGCTGGTGCAGCTTTCTGAAGAGGGGGCGGTTCAGGTATTCCGTCCTATCTCCAACAACGATTTGATTGTCGGCGCCGTGGGCGTTCTGCAGTTTGATGTTGTCGTCGCGCGCCTGAAAAGCGAATACAACGTTGAGGCGATTTATGAATCCGTCAACGTGGCGACGGCGCGCTGGGTTGAAAGCGCCGATGCGAAGAAATTCGAAGAGTTTAAGCGTAAGAATGAAACGCAACTGGCGCTGGATGGCGGCGACAACCTCACCTATATCGCCCCAACGATGGTTAACCTGAACCTGACCCAGGAACGTTACCCTGACGTTCAGTTCCGTAAAACGCGCGAACACTGATCCCTTTCCGGCGCGGCATCCGCCGCGCCTTCGTACTTTCCCAGCCTTTTTAACTGCTTACGGAATGTTCTTAAATCCCGCATTTTTTCTCTGATCTGCCTGTTTTTTATACGTACCGACAAGCGATTTTAGAATTGTGATCTATATTTAACAAAGTGATGACATAAATGTCGGCTTTAATGCCTGTTCAATGCGTGAATGTTAGAGCTTAAAGCTGAGATTTGTTTCAGTCACGATATTAATAACTGAAACGGAAGGGTGGCAGGCGACGCGTCGTTACAAATTCACGAATGTGACGCCAGTCATTGACTTCAGAAACCGGTGAATTTTTTCACCGCATTCAGCAATGCAACCTCGTGTTGCCTGAGCTCAAATTACGAGCAAACTATACAGGACAAAATCGATGACTATGACAAGACTGAAGATTTCTAAAACTCTGCTGGCCGTAATGTTGACCTCTGCTGTTGCGACAGGTTCTGCCTTTGCAGAAAACGCAACAACGGACAAGGCGCAAAGCGGAACCGAAACCGCGGGGCAAAAAGTCGATAGCTCTATGAATAAAGTCGGTAACTTCATGGATGACAGCGCCATCACTGCGAAAGTAAAAGCCGCGCTGGTGGACCATGACAACATTAAAAGCACTGATATTTCTGTCGAAACCAATAAGAAAGTTGTCACTCTGAGCGGCTTTGTGGAAAGCCAGGCGCAGGCTGAAGCCGCCGTGAAAGTGGCGAAAGGCGTAGAGGGCGTGACCTCCGTTAGCGACAAACTTCACGTTCGTGACAGTAAAGAAGGTTCTGTGAAAGGCTATGCCGGCGATACGGCCACGACCAGTGAAGTCAAAGCCAAGTTGCTGGCGGATGATCTCGTCCCTTCCCGTAAAGTGAAAGTGGAAACGACCGATGGCGTCGTACAGCTCTCCGGTACCGTTGAAACTCAGGAACAAAGCGACCGCGCTGAAAGCATCGCGAAAGCCGTTGATGGCGTAAAAAGTGTTAAAAACGATCTGAAAGTTCAGTAATTCGTCGTAATTCGTCCTCCCGACGTTTGTCGGGAGGCGTAATGTGCACCACACTAAAAATATCGCGAATGAGTAGGTTGAGCGCTCATATTTAGCGGTCGACATTAACTATGGTAAAGGAGAGGCTTATGTTTCGTTGGGGCATTATATTTCTGGTTATCGCGTTAATTGCCGCCGCATTGGGTTTTGGTGGACTGGCTGGTACGGCTGCTGGCGCGGCGAAAATCGTCTTCGTCGTCGGGATCGTACTCTTCCTGGTCAGCCTGTTCATGGGCCGTAAACGACCCTAGCAGGCATCTGTAAAGATATATTGCTACCAAGCCAGTCCAGCGGACTGGCTTTTACGGTTTTAGCCGCCAACGTTTTGCGTTACCTTGTCATCCTGAAAAAATGAAAAACAGGAAGGCAGAGGTGGGCCAGCGAATACCGGTTACGCTCGGCAATATTGCGCCGTTATCATTAACACCGTTCCGGCCAGGCCATATGGCGCTGGTCTGCGAGGGCGGGGGGCAGCGGGGCATCTTTACCGCAGGCGTGCTGGATGAGTTTATGCGTGCGCAGTTTAATCCTTTCCATCTCTACTTCGGCACATCAGCCGGTGCGCAAAATCTCTCGGCGTATCTTTGCAACCAGCCCGGCTACGGGCGTAAAGTCATTATGCGCTATACCACCAGGCGCGAATTTTTTGATCCGCTGCGATTTGTACGTGGCGGAAACCTTATCGACCTCGACTGGCTGGTGGAATCCACTTCCGCCCGGATGCCGCTGCAGATGGATACCGCAGCGCGCCTGTTCGACAGCGGAAAATCCTTTTATATGTGCGCCTGCCGGGGGGATGATTACACGCCGGGCTATTTCTCGCCGACAAAACAAAACTGGCTTGATATCATTCGCGCCTCCAGCGCCATACCGGGTTTCTACCGTACTGGCGTTGCGTTAGAGGGCATCAACTATCTGGACGGTGGCATTAGCGATGCCATTCCGGTTCAGGAAGCGGCAAAGCGGGGCGCGAAAACCATTGTGGTGATCCGCACCGTACCGTCGCAAATGTATTACACGCCGCAGTGGTTTAAGCGTATGGAGCGCTGGCTGGGAGAGAGCAGTCTACAGCCGTTGGTCAATCTGGTGCAGCATCATGAAACGTCCTACAGCGCGATCCAACAATTTATTGAAAAGCCGCCGGGTAAGCTGCGGATCATTGAAATTTATCCGCCGAAACCGCTGCACAGCATGGCGCTGGGCAGCCGTATCCCGGCGCTGCGTGAGGATTACAAAACCGGGCGATTATGCGGGCGTTATTTCCTTGCCACCGTTGGTAAATTGCTTGCCGCAACGCCGCCACTGCTGCGTCATACGTCGCGGATTGCCGTGCCGGAAACGGTGGTCGTGCCTCCGGCACCGGTGGCCAATGATACGCATGTGGCGGAGGTAATTAGCGCACCGCAGGCAAACGATACCACATTTACCGACGAGGATCTGGCGTGAGCTGGCGCTTTATCGATACGCACTGCCATTTTGATTTCCCGCCCTTTACTGGCGATGAGCGCGCCAGTATTCAGCGTGCCTGTGAGGCGGGAGTTGAAAAAATCATCGTGCCGGCGACCGAGGCGGCTCACTTTCCCCGCGTGCTGGCGCTGGCGGCGCGTTTTCCGTCGCTTTATGCTGCGCTGGGATTGCACCCTATTGTGATTGAGCGTCATGCCGATGACGATCCTGATAAGCTGCAACAGGCGCTGGCGCAACGACAGAACGTCGTGGCGGTAGGCGAGATCGGTCTCGATCTTTATCGCGACGATCCGCAGTTCGCCAGGCAAGAGCGATTTTTAGACGCGCAACTGCAACTGGCAAAGCTCTACGATTTGCCGGTAATCCTGCATTCGCGGCGCACGCATGACAAACTGGCGATGCACTTAAAGCGCCAGGAGCTGCCGCGAACCGGCGTGGTGCATGGTTTTGCCGGCAGTCTGCAACAGGCCGAAAGTTTTGTGCGACTGGGCTATAAAATCGGCGTCGGCGGCACCATCACCTACCCGCGCGCCAGTAAAACCCGTGATGTCATGGCGCGGTTGCCGCTGGACGCGCTGTTGCTGGAAACCGATGCGCCGGATATGCCGCTAAAGGGTTTTCAGGGGCAGCCGAATCGCCCGGAGCAGGCGGCGCGCGTGTTTGATGTGCTTTGCGAATTACGTCCGGAGCCCGCAGAGGTGATAGCTGATGCGTTGTATCGCAATACTGTTACCTTGTTTCGGCTCTGATGGCATCCCAGCCGCCATCCGACAAGTCATGCTTACAAATATAACGCCGGCAAAATCAGCTTCGCCACCCCACGCGCGCGCAATCCGTCAGCCAGCCGTTCCACCTCTTGCGGCGTCGCGCCTGGCCAGGCTTTTGCTTCGCCATAGACGCCATGCGCATGAAAGGCATTCAAACGCACCGGAACCTCGCCCAGCGAAGTAATAAACGCTGCCAGTGAATCGATATGCGCCGCATAGTCCACCTGATCCGGGATAACCAGCAACCGCAGCTCCGCCAGTTTTCCCCGCGCAGCAAGAAAGCGGATACTGTGCTTAATACGCGCGTTATCACGCCCGGTCAGACGGTGATGACACTCACTCTTCCAGGCTTTCAGATCGAGCATTACGCCGTCGCAAACCGGCAGTAGTTTTTGCCAGCCGGTCTCGCTTAACTGACCATTACTGTCCACCAGACAGGTCAACCGTTGTAACAGCGGATCGGCTTTGATCGCCGTGAACAGCGCCACAATAAACGGTAATTGCGTGGTTGCCTCTCCGCCGCTGACGGTAATACCTTCAATAAACATCGATGCTTTACGAATATGACGCAGCACATCGTCAACGCTCATGGTCTGCGCCATTGGCGTTGCCTGCTGTGGGCACATTTTCAGGCAGGTATCACATTGCTCGCAGACGTCCGACCGCCATACCACTTTCCCGCCATCAACGCCGAGGGCGTGGTGGGGACACTGCGATACGCATTCCCCGCAGTCGTTACAGCGTCCCATCGTCCACGGGTTATGGCAATTCTTGCAGCGCAAATTGCAGCCCTGTAAGAATAATGCCAGGCGGCTGCCCGGCCCATCGACGCAGGAAAACGCAATGATCTTACTGACTAAAGCGCATCTGTTGTTCATGGCTGACTACGCGTGGCTGTCGTTCCAGGATACGGGTATTACGTGCGGCTTCTTCCCCCAGCCAGGTGGTATTGGTGCGCGAGCCTCCGGCGCGAAATTTCGTCAGATCCGACAGGCGCACCATATAACCGGTGACGCGCACCAGATCGTTGCCACTCACATTGGCGGTAAATTCCCGCATCCCGGCTTTAAACGCGCCAAGACAAAGCTGGACCAGCGCCTGCGGATTACGCTTGATGGTTTCGTCCAGCGTCAGAATGTCGCTGATCCCGGCATGATAAAAGGCGTGATGCGGCGCGACGGTTTGCAAATGGGTGATAGGGTCCGGTTCATCGCCATATGGCAGACGCGCGCCCGGCGTGGTGCCGATATCGGAACTGATGCCAGACTGGGCATGGAGCAGCGCCCGTTGCTTCCAGCCATACTTCACTGGCGTATTTTCGACAAAATCCGCCAGTTGGGCGCTAATACGGTAGCCCAGCTCGTTCGCCGTTTCATTCTTGCCGTAACGGGCGTTCAGGCCCGCGTTTTCGCACAGCAGGTTCACGGCTTCCGCCAGCCCGTACATACCGAACATTGGCGCAAAACGTTCGGGATCGATCAGACCTTCCTGTACAAGAAAGCTATTCTCAAAGAAATGTGACTTTTCATAAAGGAATTCACATCGTGAATTAATGATAGCGATCTGCTGTCGGCAGTAGTGCGGTAGCGTGCGTGAAAAGAAGTCATCGACAGACGTACTGCGTTCTGCCACAGCTTTCAGGTTGAGACGTACCAGCGTACTGCCGCCGCCGGCAAGCGGTAGCGAGTTATAACAACTGACGATGCCATAATGGCCTTTTGTGAAAATTTTATCATTTACCGGGCCGTTGGAAATGTGTGGCTTACTGCATTCGCAAATGTTTTTGGCGACCTCCAGCAGCAGATCGTCTGGCGTAATTTCCGCATCATAGATAAACGTCAGGTTAGGCGCTACCTGCTTTAGCTCGGCATCGGCGCGCAAAATCGCTCGTGTGACAGGCGTATCGGCAGGGCCAATATTGGCATGCATAAAGGCGTCTGGCAGCGTTCTGTCGAGATAACGCCAGAAACGTTTTATTCGAATATCGATCTCATTTTGTGTTAGAATTCTAACATACGGTTGCAGCAACGCATCAAGCTGACCGAGATAAACCGGCATGGACGTCACGGAAGGAACGTGATGATACAGAATGGTGAGTAGGGATAACGCATCATCCAGATCTTTCGCGCCTTCCAGTTCCAGCCACTGTGAACCGTTAGCCAGAAAACGGGCGTAATCGGGCAACACGTAGCGCGGTTTGAAGGGGGCGTGCCCCTCAAACATATCGCAAATGACGCCTTCATCCAGCGCCTGGCGGGCATCTTCCGGCAGGGCGGGATAAGGCAGGGCGTTTTCAGCTTCCAGCGCCAGAAAATGGCGTTTTTGTTCAGGCGTGAGCACCGGGCTGGTCACAATTTGCTGGCAACGCTGCTGGAGCGCAGTTTCGCATGAGGCAGGCATCTTCGTTTCCTCTTTATGCCGGGACAATGCGCTATTGTAGAAAATGGCGGCAAAACGACTTTGATCCTGATGCGCTTATCGCCCGGAGAACAGGCGATGATAGGTAAATAATTTGATTCAGATCTCATTACAGTAATGCAAATTTGTACGTAGTTTTCATTAACTGTGATGTATATCGAAGTGTAATCGCGAGTGAATGTTAGAATACTAACAGACTCGCAAGGTGAAATTTTATACGGCAATGCCGTTGGAGAATGTCATGACTGATTTAAAAGCAAGCAGCCTGCGTGCGCTCAAACTGATGGATCTGACCACTCTGAACGATGACGACACCAATGAAAAAGTGATCGCTTTGTGTCATCAGGCAAAAACTCCGGTCGGGAACACGGCGGCGATTTGTATTTACCCACGTTTCATCCCGATTGCACGTAAGACTCTGAAAGAGCAAGGCACGCCGGACATCCGCATTGCAACGGTGACTAACTTCCCGCATGGCAATGATGACATCGATATTGCGCTGGCGGAAACCCGCGCGGCAATCGCCTACGGCGCCGATGAAGTGGACGTGGTATTCCCGTACCGCGCGTTGATGGCGGGTAACGAGCAGGTGGGTTTTGGCCTGGTGAAAGCCTGTAAAGACGCGTGTGCCGCAGCGAACGTATTGCTTAAAGTGATCATCGAAACCGGCGAGCTGAAAGAAGAGGCGCTGATTCGTAAAGCGTCTGAAATTTCCATTAAAGCGGGTGCAGACTTTATTAAAACGTCTACCGGTAAAGTGCCAGTGAACGCCACGCCGGAAAGCGCGCGTATCATGATGGAAGTGATCCGTGATATGGGCGTGGAAAAAACCGTAGGTTTCAAACCGGCGGGCGGCGTACGTACAGCGGAAGACGCGCAGAAGTTCCTCGCGATTGCAGACGAACTGTTTGGCGCTGACTGGGCAGATTCTCGTCACTACCGCTTTGGCGCTTCCAGCCTGCTGGCAAGCCTGCTGAAAGCGCTGGGTCACGGCGACGGTAAGAGCGCCAGCAGCTATTAATTGTTGCCTCTTCTTTTGTAGGCCGGGTAAGCGTAGCGCCACCCGGCAAGTGGGTTTGATGCCGGATGCGCCTGAATCCGGCCTAAAGCCGGCCTTCTACTCTTTTCCCTCAGGAGGGTATCGTGTTTCTCGCACAAGAAATTATTCGTAAAAAGCGTGATGGTCATGCGTTGAGTGACGAAGAAATTCGTTTCTTTATCAACGGTATTCGTGACAACACTATCTCGGAAGGACAGATTGCCGCCCTGGCGATGACCATCTTCTTCCACGATATGACCATGCCGGAGCGCGTTTCGCTGACCATGGCGATGCGGGATTCCGGTACTGTTCTTGACTGGAAAAGCCTGAATCTCAATGGCCCGATTGTCGATAAGCATTCGACCGGCGGCGTGGGGGACGTGACGTCTCTAATGCTGGGGCCAATGGTAGCGGCCTGCGGCGGCTATGTGCCGATGATCTCCGGTCGCGGCCTCGGACATACCGGCGGTACACTCGATAAACTGGAAGCGATCCCGGGCTTCGATATCTTCCCGGACGACAACCGTTTCCGCGAAATTATTCAAGACGTGGGTGTGGCGATTATTGGGCAAACCAGCTCGCTTGCACCGGCGGACAAACGTTTTTACGCCACCCGCGATATTACCGCGACGGTGGACTCTATTCCGCTGATCACCGGTTCCATCCTCGCCAAAAAACTGGCTGAAGGGCTGGATGCGCTGGTGATGGACGTAAAAGTCGGCAGCGGCGCGTTTATGCCGACCTATGAACTCTCGGAAGCGCTGGCTGAAGCGATTGTCGGCGTGGCGAACGGCGCGGGAGTTCGCACCACGGCGTTGTTAACCGACATGAACCAGGTGCTGGCTTCGAGCGCGGGTAACGCGGTGGAAGTGCGCGAAGCGGTGCAGTTCCTGACTGGCGAGTACCGCAATCCGCGCTTGTTTGACGTCACTATGGCGCTGTGCGTGGAGATGCTGATCTCCGGTCAGCTTGCTAAAGATGATGCGCAAGCGCGGGCGAAATTACAGGCGGTGCTGGATAACGGTAAAGCGGCAGAGGTCTTTGGTCGTATGGTGGCAGCGCAGAAAGGCCCGAGCGATTTCGTTGAGAACTACGATAAATACCTGCCGACCGCCATGTTGAGCAAAGCGGTATATGCTGATACCGAAGGGTTTATCAGCGCGATGGATACGCGTGCGCTGGGAATGGCGGTCGTCTCGATGGGCGGCGGTCGTCGCCAGGCGTCAGACACTATTGATTACAGCGTCGGTTTTACCGATATGGCGCGTCTGGGCGACAGCATTGATGGACAGCGCCCGCTGGCAGTGATTCATGCCAAAGACGAAGCCAGTTGGCAGGAAGCGGCGAAGGCCGTCAAAGCGGCAATTATCCTTGACGATAAAGCGCCAGCAAGCACACCTTCGGTCTATCGTCGAATTACTGAATAGTTGTATACTGATCTGATCAATTATTTTTGAAGCACTAAGTACGGAGAAAATATGAAACGTGCATTTATTATGGTGCTGGACTCATTCGGCATCGGCGCTACTGAAGACGCGGATCGTTTTGGCGACGTAGGTTCCGACACGCTGGGCCACATCGCAGAAGCTTGTGCCAAAGGCGAAGCTGACAATGGCCGTAAAGGCCCGCTGAATCTGCCTAACCTGACTCGTCTGGGGCTGGTGAAAGCGCATGAAGGTTCTACCGGTAAAATTGCCGCAGGTATGGACGGCAACGCGGACGTCATTGGCGCATACGCATGGGCGCACGAACTGTCTTCCGGCAAAGATACGCCGTCCGGCCACTGGGAAATCGCTGGCGTGCCGGTGCTGTTCGACTGGGGTTATTTCAGCGATCACGAAAACAGCTTCCCGCAGGAGCTGCTGGATAAGCTGGTGAAACGCGCCAACCTGCCGGGCTATCTCGGTAACTGCCACTCATCCGGGACCGTTATTCTGGACAAACTGGGCGAAGAGCACATGAAAACCGGCAAGCCGATTTTCTATACCTCCGCTGACTCCGTGTTCCAGATTGCCTGCCACGAAGAGACCTTTGGCCTGGATAAACTCTACGAGCTGTGCGAAATCGCCCGTGAGGAGCTGACCGAAGGCGGCTACAACATTGGCCGTGTGATCGCGCGTCCGTTTATCGGCGACAAGGCCGGTAACTTCCAGCGTACCGGCAACCGTCACGACCTGGCCGTAGAACCGCCAGCGCCGACCGTGTTGCAGAAACTGGTCGATGAAAAACAGGGCCATGTGGTGTCCGTGGGTAAGATTGCCGACATCTACGCCAACTGCGGTATCACCAAAAAAGTGAAAGCGACCGGTCTGGATGCGCTGTTCGACGCCACCCTCAAAGAGATGAAAGAGGCGGGCGATAAAACCATCGTCTTCACTAACTTCGTTGACTTCGACTCCTCCTGGGGGCACCGTCGCGATGTTGCGGGCTATGCTGCGGGACTGGAACTGTTTGACCGTCGTCTGCCGGAATTGATGGAGTTGGTGGGGGAGGATGACATTCTGATCCTGACCGCTGACCACGGCTGCGATCCGACCTGGACCGGTACGGACCACACCCGCGAGCACATTCCGGTGCTGATCTACGGCCCGAAAGTGAAACCAGGCTCGCTGGGCCACCGTGAAACCTTTGCGGATATCGGCCAGACGCTGGCGACCTACTTTGGCACATCGCCAATGGAATACGGTAAAAACATGCTTTAAAACCGTGTTGCAACCTGTAGGCCTGATAAGGCATCGCCGCCATCAGGCGCTCGCTATGAATATATTGCCGGATGGCGCTACGCTTATCCGGCCTACGCCTGGTAAAGGTGTTTGATTAATTAAAAGGAAATAATAATGGCTACCCCACATATTAATGCAGAAATGGGCGATTTCGCTGACGTCGTTTTGATGCCGGGCGACCCGCTGCGTGCGAAACATATTGCGGAAACGTTCCTTGAAGACGTGCGTGAAGTGAACAACGTGCGCGGCATGTTAGGTTTCACCGGGACTTACAAAGGCCGCAAGATCTCCGTGATGGGCCACGGTATGGGCATTCCATCCTGCTCTATCTATACCAAAGAGCTGATCACCGATTTCGGCGTCAAGAAAATTATTCGCGTCGGCTCCTGCGGCGCAGTGCGTATGGACGTTAAACTGCGTGACGTGGTTATTGGCATGGGCGCCTGCACCGATTCCAAAGTGAATCGTATTCGTTTTAAAGATCACGATTTCGCAGCGATTGCCGATTTCGGCATGGTACGTAATGCGGTAGACGCAGCGAAAGCGCTGGGCGTTGACGCACGCGTCGGTAATCTGTTCTCCGCCGATCTGTTCTACTCTCCGGACGGTGAAATGTTCGACGTGATGGAAAAATACGGCATTCTGGGCGTGGAAATGGAAGCGGCGGGCATCTACGGCGTTGCCGCGGAATTTGGCGCGAAAGCGTTGACTATCTGCACCGTGTCCGACCATATCCGTACTCACGAACAGACTACGGCCGCTGAACGTCAGACCACCTTCAACGACATGATCAAAATCGCGCTGGAATCCGTTCTGCTGGGCGATAAAGAGTAAGGGCTGTTGGGCCGGGTGGCGGCTTCGCCTGACCCGGCCTACGGTTTTGGAGGCCCGCTAAGCGCAGCGCCAGCGGGCTTTTTATTAGCGCACTGCCAGTGCAATCCACGCCGATAATTCGCGCAACTCTTTTTCCTGTTCCGGGAAGTCAACCCGTAGCGCACTACACACCTGTTGCAGTACCTCCGCGCGGTATTGACAGCCCTGTAACCTCTCCGCCAGTGCTTCCAGCGGTGCCGGGTTCAGACTGTCGGTAAAAATTTGCGCACGGGTAATATGGCCTTTCTCGACGTCGAAATGCAGCTCTATTCCACCCCAGGTGAAGCGTTCATCCAGCAGATGTGAAAAGGCGGGCGCCTGACCGAAATTCCACTCCCAACTACTTTGACGGGCGAATGTCTCCGCAAAGTTGGGCAGATCCGGCGTGTTGTCCGGTGAGATCACTTCCGCCTCGACGCGTTCGCCATAATGCGCGAAAAAAGCTTCCGTGACCGCGGCGCATACTCGCTCATGGGTGATGCCCGGCAGCAGTTCGGTAAGATTCGCGACGCGTGAACGCACAGAGGTAATGCCTTTGGCGGCCAGCTTTTTCTTGTCCGGATTGAGATAGTTCGCCAGACGGCTAAGATCGGCGTTCAGCAACAGCGTACCGTGATGAAAGCCGCGATCTTTGGTTTCTCGATAGGCGGAACCGGAGACTTTGCGGTCGCCTTCGGCGGTTTTCACCACCAGATCGTTACGCCCGGAGGCTTCTGCCGTGACGCCCAGCGAATTCAGCGCCGCGAGCACAATATGGGTGGAGATGGTTTTATCGTATTCCGGTTTACCGGCCATAAAGGTAAAGCAGGTATTGCCGAGGTCATGGAATACCGCGCCGCCGCCGCTGCTACGGCGAGCCAGACGGACGTTATCTTCTTCCATACGACGCGTATTACACTCTTTCCACGGGTTTTGCGCGCGTCCAATGACCACCGTATCCGCGTTGCGCCACAGGAACAGCACGCGCTGGGTGGCAGGCATCTGGCGGAAAATGCACTCTTCTACCGCCAGGTTAAACCAGGGGTCGTAAGAGTCAGAAATAAGCAGGCGTAACGTTGTCATGGTGGTTTTCCTTACCTTTATTAAGCCGTCATTTTACTCTTTTTTCTCATGCTCTTCCTCTTCCGGAACAGGCTTGCTGGCTGTTAACAGAAAGGGTGACTGCTGCCAGCGGGTGCGTTTACCCTGCAACAACGTGCGTGTCAGCACCACGCCTATCGCCAGCGAAAGCAGCAGCATCAGGCGCAAAATGTTGGTGGTGTTATCCACCTGTTTCGCTTCGGTCGCCAGCGTATGGGTATCCAGCGTCAGACGCAGGTAGCCCAAGGGGCCGTTTTTCCCCTGGATAGGCTCGACAATTTGTTGGTTAAAATAGCTGCCCGCTTTTTTGCCATCCAGCGCCAGCCTGTCGCGCACGTTGACGCTTTCGCCAGCGCGAGTAATAAGATCGCCCTGTTCATCATAGACGCCGGCATCCAGAATACGGCTCTCTTGCGTGAGCTGACGCAGCACGGCGTTGATGCGATTTTCATCCGGTGTTTCGCTGCGCATCAGCGGGGCGATGTTGAGCGTCACCTGGCGCGCCAGCGTGCGGGCCAGCTCTTCCAACTGCGGGTTGCGCTGTCGCTGGTGGTTTTGACTAAACCATGAAGCGCCCTGCATGAGCGCGACGAGCAGTGTGAGACAGAACAATACAATGACTGCACGATGCAGCCGAAATTTCAGTTTTGCGCGAGCCATATTCCACCTGCTGAAAATTTGAGGCTTAATGTTGCCAGAAGCGATGGTTACAAGGTAGCCTCATGCGTTATTTTCCGCGGGGCGGTTACCGGCCTGAACGATTTACAGGAGCTTTAATGCCTAACATTACCTGGTGCGATTTGCCTGAAGATGTCTCTTTATGGCCTGGTTTGCCTCTTTCTTTAAGCGGCGACGAGGTGATGCCTCTGGATTACCACGCAGGCCGCAGCGGTTGGCTGCTGTATGGGCGCGGGCTGGATAAGCAGCGTTTAACCCAATATCAGACCAAACTGGGCGCCGCAATGGTGATTGTCGCCGCCTGGTGCGTGGAGGATTATCAGGTTATTCGCCTGGCGGGGTCGCTGACGCCGCGTGCGACGCGGCTGGCGCATGAGGCACAGTTGGATGTCGCGCCGCTGGGTAAAATTCCGCATCTGCGCACGCCTGGGCTGCTGGTGATGGATATGGATTCCACGGCGATCCAGATTGAGTGTATCGATGAAATCGCTAAGCTGGCCGGTACCGGAGAGAAGGTGGCTGAAGTCACCGAGCGTGCGATGCGCGGCGAGCTTGATTTTACCGCCAGCCTACGCAGCCGCGTGGCGACGCTGAAAGGCGCGGATGCCGATATTTTGCGCCAGGTGCGCGAGAATCTACCGCTAATGCCAGGATTAACACAGTTGGTGCTAAAACTGGAAACGCTCGGCTGGAAAGTCGCTATCGCGTCCGGCGGCTTCACTTTCTTCGCCGACTATCTGCGTGACAAGCTACGCCTGACGGCGGCGGTCGCCAACGAGCTGGAGATCATGGACGGTAAATTTACCGGTCATGTTATCGGCGATATTGTAGACGCCGAGTATAAAGCCAATACCTTGCTTCGTTTGGTGCAAGAGCATGACATCCCGCTGGCGCAGACGGTGGCGATTGGCGATGGCGCTAACGATCTGCCAATGATCAAAGCGGCAGGATTAGGAATTGCTTTCCATGCCAAGCCAAAAGTAAACGAAAAGACGGAGATTACAATCCGTCACGCTGACCTGATGGGCGTGTTTTGCATTCTCTCCGGCAGCATGAACCAGAAATAATGACATTGCCGGATGGGGCGTTCATTTTGTAGGTCGGCTAAGACGTGTTAGCGTCGTTATCCGGCAAACGTGTTAACGAAAGAGGTATATCGTGGCGAAAGCTCCCAAACGCGCCTTTGTCTGTAATGAATGTGGTGCCGATTACCCACGCTGGCAGGGGCAGTGCAGCGCCTGTCATGCCTGGAACACCATCACGGAAATGCGTGTTGCCGCATCGCCCACTGTCGCCCGTAACGAACGTCTGAGCGGATACGCCGGCAGTGCGGGCGTATCAAAAGTCCAGAAACTGTCTGATATCAGTCTTGAGGCGCTGCCGCGTTTTTCTACCGGTTTCAAGGAGTTTGACCGCGTACTGGGGGGCGGCGTAGTGCCCGGCAGCGCCATTTTGATCGGCGGTAATCCCGGCGCGGGCAAATCAACATTGCTGCTGCAAACGCTGTGTAAACTCGCCGAGCAGATGAAAACGCTCTACGTCACCGGCGAAGAGTCGCTTCAGCAGGTGGCAATGCGCGCGCACCGTCTCGGCCTGCCGACGGCGAATCTGAATATGCTGTCCGAAACCAGTATTGAGCAGATCTGCCTGATTGCGGAAGAAGAGCAGCCGAAGCTAATGGTTATCGACTCCATACAGGTGATGCATATGGCGGACATCCAGTCGTCGCCGGGCAGCGTTGCCCAGGTCCGCGAAACGGCAGCCTACCTGACGCGCTTCGCCAAAACGCGCGGCGTGGCGATCGTGATGGTTGGCCACGTCACCAAAGACGGGTCGCTGGCGGGGCCGAAAGTCCTGGAACACTGTATCGACTGCTCTGTGCTGCTCGACGGCGACGCCGATTCTCGTTTCCGTACTCTGCGCAGCCATAAAAACCGCTTTGGCGCAGTCAATGAGCTGGGCGTCTTTGCCATGACCGAACAGGGGTTGCGCGAAGTGAGCAATCCGTCCGCCATCTTTTTAAGCCGCGGCGATGAGGTCACTTCCGGCAGTTCAGTGATGGTGGTCTGGGAAGGTACGCGACCCTTGCTGGTGGAGATTCAGGCGCTGGTCGATCACTCGATGATGGCGAATCCCAGACGCGTGGCGGTCGGTCTGGAACAAAACCGTCTGGCAATCCTGCTGGCGGTGCTGCACCGACACGGCGGTCTGCAAATGTCGGATCAGGACGTCTTCGTCAACGTGGTCGGCGGCGTGAAAGTCACCGAAACCAGCGCGGATCTGGCTTTACTGCTGGCGATGGTCTCCAGCCTGCGTGACAGGCCGTTGCCGCAGGATCTGGTGGTGTTTGGCGAAGTGGGGCTGGCAGGCGAGATTCGTCCGGTGCCGAGCGGGCAGGAGCGTATTTCCGAGGCGGCGAAACACGGTTTTCGTCGGGCGATTGTGCCTGCCGCCAACGTACCGAAAAAGCCGCCGGAAGGAATGCAGGTGTTCGGCGTTAAAAAGCTTGCAGATGCGTTAAGCGTCTTTGACGACTTATAATAATCTGTATGTGTTTGATGTAGGCCATCAGGCGTAGCGTTGCCGGATGGCGACGCCGGAGCGTCTTATCCGGCCTACGATCTTTTTTTGCAGGAGGCTCTTGTGTCATCGTTCGACTATCTCAAAACCGCGATTAAGCAGCAAGGTTGCACTCTGCAACAGGTGGCTGACGCCAGCGGTATGACCAAGGGGTATCTGAGTCAGTTACTTAACGCCAAAATCAAAAGTCCCAGCGCGCAAAAACTGGAGGCGCTGCACCGTTTCCTCGGGCTGGAGTTTCCCCGCCAGCAGAAAAACATTGGCGTGGTGTTCGGTAAATTTTATCCACTGCATACCGGACACATCTATTTGATCCAGCGCGCCTGTAGCCAGGTGGATGAGTTGCACATCATTATGGGATATGACGATACGCGCGATCGCGGACTGTTTGAGGATAGCGCCATGTCGCAGCAGCCCACCGTGTCGGATCGCCTGCGCTGGTTGCTGCAAACCTTCAAATACCAAAAAAATATTCGTATCCACGCCTTTAATGAAGAGGGGATGGAGCCTTACCCGCATGGCTGGGACGTCTGGAGCAACGGCATTAAAGCGTTTATGGCAGAGAAGGGAATACAGCCGAGCTGGATCTACACTTCCGAAGAGGCCGATGCGCCGCAGTACCTTGAGCATTTAGGGATTGAGACGGTACTGGTCGATCCTGAACGCACATTTATGAATATCAGCGGGGCGCAAATCCGCGAAAATCCGTTTCGTTACTGGGAATATATTCCGACCGAAGTGAAGCCGTTTTTCGTGCGTACCGTCGCTATTCTGGGCGGGGAATCAAGCGGCAAGTCTACGCTGGTCAATAAGCTCGCCAATATTTTTAATACCACCAGCGCCTGGGAATATGGCCGCGACTATGTCTTTTCGCATTTGGGCGGCGATGAGATGGCGTTACAATATTCCGACTACGATAAAATCGCGCTGGGTCATGCGCAATATATTGATTTTGCAGTGAAATATGCTAACAAAGTGGCGTTCATCGATACCGACTTCGTCACCACCCAGGCATTTTGCAAAAAATACGAAGGGCGTGAGCATCCGTTTGTCCAGGCGCTGATTGACGAATATCGCTTCGACCTGGTGATTTTGCTGGAGAACAATACGCCGTGGGTAGCTGACGGACTGCGAAGCCTGGGCAGTTCAGTGGATCGCAAAGCATTCCAGAGCCTGTTGGTCGAGATGCTGAAAGAGAACAACATTGAGTTTGTTCACGTTAAAGAGGCTGATTACGATGGCCGCTTCTTGCGCTGCGTGGAGCTGGTGAAAGAGATGATGGGGGAGCAGGGATAAACTTTTTGCCCGATGGCGCTTGCGCTTATCGGGCCTGGCATAGGCCGGGTAAGCGCAAGCGCCACCCGGCATTCTGGCTTTTATTTGGCGATACGTTTGTACTTGATACGCTTCGGTTCCAGCGCCTCGGCGCCCAGCGTGCGTTTCTTGTACTCTTCGTATTCGGTAAAGTTACCTTCGAAGAATTCCACCTTACCTTCATCCTGATAATCCAGAATGTGGGTGGCGATACGGTCAAGGAACCAACGGTCGTGCGAGATAACCATCGCGCAGCCCGGGAACTCCAGCAGGGCGTTTTCCAGCGCGCGCAGGGTTTCGATATCCAGGTCGTTTGTCGGTTCGTCGAGCAGCAGGACGTTGCCGCCCACCTGCAGCAGTTTAGCCAGATGCAGACGACCGCGCTCACCGCCGGACAGCTCACCAACGCGTTTGCCTTGATCGACGCCTTTGAAGTTGAAGCGGCCTACATAGGCGCGGCTCGGCATTTCGGTGTTGCCGATCTTCATGATATCCAGCCCGCCGGACACTTCTTCCCAGACGGTTTTGCTGTTATCCATCGCGTCGCGGAACTGATCGACCGAGGCCAGCTTGACGGTTTCACCCAGTGTAATAGTGCCGCTATCAGGCTGCTCCTGACCGGACATCATGCGGAACAGGGTCGATTTACCCGCGCCGTTCGGCCCGATGATCCCGACGATAGCGCCTTTCGGTACCGAGAAGCTCAGGTCGTCTATCAACACGCGATCGCCGTAGGATTTACGCAGGTTGCTGACTTCAATGACTTTGTCGCCCAGACGCGGTCCAGGTGGAATAAACAGTTCGTTGGTTTCGTTACGTTTTTGATACTCAACGTTGTTCAGCTCCTCAAAGCGAGCCAGACGCGCCTTGCCTTTCGACTGACGGCCTTTCGCGCCCTGACGCACCCACTCCAGCTCTTTCTCAATGGATTTACGGCGCGCCGCTTCGGCAGACGCTTCCTGCGCCAGACGCTGATCTTTCTGCTCCAGCCAGGAGGAATAGTTGCCTTCCCACGGAATACCTTCGCCGCGGTCAAGCTCCAGAATCCAGCCGGCGACGTTATCGAGGAAGTAACGGTCGTGGGTAATCGCCACGACGGTGCCTTCGAAATCGTGCAGGAAGCGTTCCAGCCAGGCCACGGACTCCGCATCCAGGTGGTTAGTCGGTTCGTCGAGCAGCAGCATATCTGGTTTTTCCAGCAACAGACGGCACAGCGCCACGCGGCGGCGCTCACCGCCGGACAGTTTTTCGACTTTGGCATCCCAGTCCGGCAGACGCAGGGCGTCAGCGGCGCGCTCAAGCTGGACGTTCAGGTTATGTCCGTCGTGCGCCTGGATAATCTCTTCAAGCCGGCCTTGCTCTGCCGCCAGCTTGTCGAAGTCGGCATCCGGATCGGCGTACAACGCGTACACCTCATCCAGACGTTTGAGAGCGTTAACCACTTCAGAAACGGCCTCTTCAATCGACTCGCGTACCGTGTGTTCAGGATTTAGCTGAGGTTCCTGCGGCAGGTAGCCAATCTTAATGCCAGGCTGCGGGCGCGCTTCGCCCTCGATATCAGTATCGAGACCCGCCATGATGCGCAGCAGGGTAGACTTACCGGCGCCGTTAAGGCCCAGTACGCCGATTTTGGCGCCAGGGAAGAAGCTCAGCGAGATGTTTTTCAGAATATGACGTTTCGGCGGAACCACTTTGCCGACACGATGCATGGTATAAACGAATTGAGCCACGTTGGACTTCGCCTCTATGTTTATCGTGATGGTGAATAGATTTCAAAGGCGAAGTGTAGCCTTTTTCCCTGCCTAAGCCCAGCCAGCAGATCGTACTCGCAATAAAAGTAAAAAAGTGTCCGTAACGTGGCGCAAATGGCTATGACTGGTTAGCATAAATTCATTACGCGGCATGATGCTGCATTGGATAACAATTGAGGAAGAGCTTGTGGATAGAGCCAAACCATTTGCCTGGCGTCTCATCGCCGCCAGCGTATGCCTGCTGACCTTTTGTCACCTCGCGCGGGCCGACTCACTGGAGGAGCAGCGTAACCGTTATGCGCAGATTAAACAGGCCTGGGACAACCGTCAGATGGATGTGGTAGAGCAGATGATGCCGGGTCTGAAAGATTATCCGCTCTATCCGTACCTGGAATACCGTAAGATCACCGACGATTTAATGAACCAACCGGCGATTGCCGTCACGCAGTTTGTTCGCACCAATCCTACGCTTCCGCCTGTGCGTACGCTGCAATCACGCTTCGTCAATGAACTGGCGCGTCGTGAAGACTGGCGCGGCTTGCTGGCGTTTAGCCCGGAGAAACCCGGCACCACGGAAGCGCAATGCAACTATTACTACGCGAAATGGAGCACCGGGCAAACGGAAGAGGCCTGGCAGGGCGCGAAAGACCTTTGGCTGACCGGCAAAAGCCAGCCGAATGCCTGCGATAAACTGTTCAGCGTCTGGCGGGCCTCCGGCAAGCAAGACCCGCTGGCGTACCTGGAGCGTATTCGGCTGGCGATGAAAGCCGGGAATACCGGTCTGGTTACGGTGCTGGCCGGACAGATGCCGGCGGAATATCAAACGATCGCCTCAGCGATCATTACCCTGGCCAACGACCCTAATAACGTGTTGTCCTTCGCGCGGGCCACCGGCGCCACCGATTTTACCCGCCAGATGGCGGCAGTCGCGTTTGCCAGCGTTGCACGCCAGGACGCGGAAAATGCGCGTCTGATGATTCCATCGCTGGTACAGGCGCAGAAACTTAATGAGGAACAAACGCAGGCGCTGCGCGATATCGTCGCCTGGCGACTGATGGGCAACGATGTGACCGATGCGCAGGCGAAATGGCGCGATGACGCGATTATGCGTTCGCAATCGACATCGCTTATCGAGCGGCGCGTGCGTATGGCGCTGGGGACGGGCGATCGTCGCGGCCTCAATACCTGGCTTGCCCGACTGCCAATGGAAGCGAAAGAGAAAGACGAATGGCGTTACTGGCAGGCGGATTTATTGCTGGAGCGTGGTCGTGACGCCGAAGCGAAAGAGATTCTTCATGCTTTAATGCAGAAGCGCGGTTTTTATCCGATGGTCGCGGCGCAGCGTTTAGGCGAAGAGTACACCCTTAAAATCGATAAAGCGCCCGCCAACGTAAACAGCGCGCTGACACAGGGGCCGGAGATGGCGCGTGTACGTGAGCTGATGTACTGGAATCTGGATAACACGGCGCGCAGCGAATGGGCGAATCTGGTAAAAAGCCGTACTAAATCCGAACAGGCGCTGTTGGCGCGCTATGCGTTTAACCAGCACTGGTGGGATCTGAGCGTACAGGCGACGATCGCCGGAAAACTGTGGGATCATCTGGAGGAACGTTTCCCGCTGGCGTATAACGATCTTTTTACACGCTATACCCGCGGAAAAGATATCTCACAAAGCTATGCCATGGCGATTGCCCGCCAGGAGAGCGCCTGGAACCCGAAAGTAAAATCGCCGGTGGGGGCCAGCGGCTTAATGCAGATCATGCCGGGGACGGCCACCCATACGGTGAAAATGTTTTCGATCCCGGACTACCGCAGCCCTGGCCAACTGTTGGAGCCGGAGACCAACATCAACATTGGCACCCACTATTTGCAGTATGTCTATCAGCAGTTTGGCAATAACCGCATTTTCGCCTCTGCGGCGTATAACGCCGGGCCGGGGCGAGTACGCACCTGGCTTGGTAATAGCGCCGGGCGTATCGACGCCGTAGCGTTTGTCGAAAGCATTCCCTTTTCGGAAACGCGCGGCTACGTGAAAAACGTTCTGGCCTATGACGCTTACTATCGCCACTTTATGGGGCAGAAAGAGACCTTAATGAGCGACTCTGAGTGGCAGCGACGGTATTAATGCGGACGGGTTATGTTATCATTTGTACTCGTGTAACAGTACAAACGGCGGTATAACATGACCCAGCATTCCCCTTATTCATCGGCTATCGCCGAACAACGTAATCAGGAGTGGCTTCGTTTTGTGGAGTTACTCCGCCAGGCATATGCAGAAGATCTGCACCTGCCTTTATTACAACTGATGCTTACGCCGGACGAGCGTGAAGCGCTGGGAACGCGCGTGCGCATTATTGAGGAGTTGCTGCGGGGCGAAATGAGCCAGCGCGAATTGAAAACCGAGCTGGGGGCGGGCATCGCCACCATCACGCGGGGATCAAACAGCCTGAAATCCGCGCCGGTTGAACTGCGTCATTGGCTTGAGAATGTACTGCTGAAAAACGCCTGATGGCGCTGCGCTTATCAGGCCGGCAACAGACGGCGTTTACCGTAGGCCGAATACTATCCGGCAATAACGCCCAGGTTTAACGGTATATCGCGTTATGAAACGGGCTGAGCGCCAGGATCACTGCCTGGTGGTAAACGCTGGAGCGCGTTAATTTTCCGGCGGTAAATACGCCAATGGCGCCCTCTTTTCGGCCAATCTCGTCAATACCGGTATATTGGGACATCACCGGGCCGAGAGCCGCGCCGGCACGCACGTTTTCAAGAATAACGGCTGGCAGGGGCAGCGTCGCGGAACGCGCCTCGCCGCGCTGTTCGACGCTTTCGATCGCGACCCAACTGAAGGTGCTGTCATCATCAATGCCCGCTTCAATGGCGACCCAAAAGTCTGCTTCCGGATACAGCAAACGCGCATTCGCGATGCGATTTCGTGCGCCAGCGCGCGTTTCCTCGCTTCCGAAGGGCTGCTCCGGTACGCCGCTCTCGACGGCGACGGGCGTAATATGGCACGATCCTTCGCCGAAAATCTCTTCAAATGCCTGTAGAATTGCCTGAATTTTGGCAGGATTGGTGGTCGCGGAGATAACCTGGTGCATAATTAAGCTCAGTTTTAAAAATTCATCGCAGTATAACGGAAAAAAAACATGTTACAGGTATACCTTGTTCGCCACGGTGAAACGCAGTGGAACGCCGAGCGACGTATTCAGGGCCAATCGGACAGTCCACTGACGGCAAAAGGCGAGCAGCAGGCCATGCAGGTAGGAGAACGCGCCCGCAGCCTCGGCATCACCCATATCATCAGCAGCGATTTAGGCCGCACAAAACGCACGGCGGAGATCATCGCCCAGGCGTGCGGTTGTGATATCACCTTTGACTCCCGCCTGCGCGAGCTGGATATGGGCGTGCTGGAAAAGCGCCAGATCGACTCGCTGACGGAAGAAGAAGAGGGCTGGCGTCGTCAGTTGGTCAACGGCACGCAGGATGGCCGCATTCCTGGCGGGGAATCGATGCAGGAGTTGAGCGATCGCGTTCATGCCGCGCTGGCGTCCTGCCTTGAATTGCCGCAGGGCCGCCGCCCCTTGTTGGTCAGCCACGGTATCGCGTTGGGCTGTCTGGTCAGTACTATACTGGGACTGCCCGCCTGGGCGGAACGCCGGTTACGTTTGCGCAACTGCTCTATTTCCCGCGTCGATTACCAGGAAAGTCAGTGGCTGGCATCTGGCTGGGTGGTAGAAACCGCAGGGGACGTTTCGCATCTGGACGCCCCCGCGTTGGATGAATTACAGCGTTAACGGCGAATCGGGATCAGAAATTCGCAGCGTAGGTGAATAGGGCGATCGCCGGTTTTGGTATCTTCTGACGGGTAATATCGCTCTATATCCTGTCCTTTACGACGGGTCAGATTCAGCATTGGCATACAGGTACCGTAAACGGTCAGGATAAAGTCCTGCACGCCGGTTCCTAAGCCTTCATAGGTGAACATGACGTATTCACCGCCCTGCAACAGCACGGGGCGCGCCGACTGGACATAGCCATCGGCCTGCTCTTGCGGCAGCGCGGTGGTATAGAACACTTCCTGCTCATCGTCTTTCTCCAGGCTGGGGTGCGTTTCATTAAGCCCATAAAGCACTGGCGGAATAGTTGGCGAATGACCGAGGAAATCATGCCAGAATTGCACGCGCATTTCGTGGCGGAAGTCGGAAATCTGTTCCAGCGAGCAGGAATAGCTCTGCGTGACGCCAAGGAGCTGCGTATCTTCCAGCGTAACGAACTGATGTTCCGGCACGGTAAACTCGCCCAGCCGTAATGGCGGGCGAATGCCAAAGGCGCTCCATTCCGGGGAGCGACGATACAGTGCTGGCGTCTGAGAAAACTGTTTCTTAAAGGCGCGCGTAAAGGTTTGCTGAGAATCGAAGCGGTACTGGAGAGCAATATCCAGAATCGGACGCGCAGTCAAACGCAGCGCCACCGCTGATTTAGATAAACGACGGGCGCGGATATAAGCGCCTATGGCGTGGCCCGTCACGTCCTTAAACATTCTCTGCAGGTGCCACTTGGAATAGCCCGCTTTTGCCGCCACATTGTCAAGTGACAGCGGCTGATCCAGATGACCTTCCAGCCAGATTAACAGGTCGCGAATAATGCCAGCCTGATCCATAAAATATCCCCATCCTTTCAACAACGAGCACCCGATATCAGGTAAGAGGATAATAGCATTTTTTGTTCTTTTAGCATTCAGTGTTTTTTTTGAGCTTAAATGCTTTTTTTTGGACAACATAACACGTAATCATTCTAATCCTGTGATCTATAACCCTTTTATTTTAGAATGTTTAATAATTGTGCAATGTAACTTTTATGAATGGTAACAATATGAAATACAAGAACTTAGTACTCTTCTCAATTTTGTTGATGCTGGGGCAGATCGCCCGCGCGGAACAAATTGGTTCAGTCGATACGGTATTTAAAATGTTCGGCCCCGACCATAAAATCGTGGTGGAAGCTTTTGACGATCCTGATGTCAAAAACGTGACGTGCTATGTTAGCCGGGCGAAAACGGGCGGCATAAAAGGCGGATTAGGGCTGGCGGAAGATACGTCTGACGCCGCCATCTCTTGCCAGCAGGTTGGGCCTATTGAGCTGAGCGATAAAATTAAGAACGGTAAGGCGCAAGGAGAGGTGGTTTTCAAAAAACGTACCTCATTGATATTTAAGTCTCTACAGGTCGTGCGTTTCTATGATGAGAAACGCAACACGCTGGCGTATCTGGCCTACTCCGACAAAGTGGTCGAGGGGTCGCCGAAAAACGCCATCAGTGCGGTGCCTGTCATGCCGTGGCGGTAATAACAGGGAAAGAGTAGGCAGCACCGCTGGTCTGGTTAAAGGATACGCGCGCTATTGGGCTTTGGAATGTGGCGGTACCGGAAGCAACCGGGCCGCCTAAGGCAACCAGTTCAATATTGTAGGCGGGGGCCATCACATAGTGTGTTTTATCGCGATTATGGTAGATATTATCGTAGGGGCCAGAATTCGTTTGGGTTTTAATCGCAATTCTTACGCCGGAAAGACCGGTGCTTAATACTGGTGTGTTGTTCCCGTCATTCGCATTTATTGTCGCTGATGTATTTGACTACGCGCTACCGGGCTCATATAAGAAACCGACCTTATAATCGCGACTACAGCCATCCATTGTGACTTCAGAAGTGGAAACCCAGCCCGATTGCCACAACACTTCGCCTACGGCAGATCTTGGTCGTCTGTGGAAAAATAATGCCGCTGCTGGATACTGGGTATAATTTCAAGTATTGTCGCATTAGTGCGGATAAGTCAGCAGAAATTGCACAGCCGTTTTTCATACGGCCAGGGCAGATATTTATTTTTTTAGAAAAATTAAGAGGTTTTATGTTACCAGTATCTGCGTCTCAATCTGCTATCGCCCCAATTTCTATGTCTGAGGGACGACCACTAAGTGATCGACTTTCTATTGAAAATCTTCAGTGGCTTAAAGGTGCTGTCCTGAAACCTGCTGAAATGGCTATGGGGCCTTGTGTATTAACCTCTGCGGGTATCTTTACTTATCTTAATGGAGGAGGAAAAGAAAAGGCTGATGTTTTTTTCGAACAGGTACGATATAACGGCATGACAGGAAAAGACTGTTCGATGGAAATCATTGATATTTTTAGCAGTCTTATAGACACAGGTATACCCCTAAAGGTTGATATTTATTTTTCCAACACCCATATCCGGGACAGAGAGGGGTGTACACATGGCCGATTAGCTGAAAAATTAGGACATATTGCACAGGAACATCCTTTTGATATCGACCTGGTCAGATACAAACTGAATTCTCTTTCTGCCGGACAATGTTTGATCCTGACAATTGATAACGCTCATGTTATCTCAGTCGCGCGCGATGCTGAAAATTTATGGCTGTTTGATACCAACTTAAATCCTCATAAAAATTGTTATGAACAGAAATACCGTGAAATCATTATCGAAACTCAAAGAGAGATAGCACCTTACCTCTTTACGCCATCAGGGGAAAAATACGCCTGTAATGAGGAAGCACAATGTATTCTGGATAACTATTTAAGTCGTGTTATCAAGAGGCAACCAGTAATAATAAGTGTCGACTCACAGTGAAGCATTTACCTGTAGTACAACTCATGTTTGACTGATGGACAACTGTGACGCACACCCCGATAAACTTGTCCGGCGTTGCCCCGAGCAGGGGCTGAGGGAACTCCACAAAATCTGTGCTAATAAACCAAAACTATATTTCGGTAGGCTTTAACAAGATGGTTAAGAGCGACGCTTAGCATCGTTCGTCGTAACATTAATGGAGAGCGTCGCAGGATATTATTCGCTAACGTCAGGTATAAGATAATCCGTCTTGATTTAAGTTTGTTGGCCTGGTGTCTCAGATATAATCCTTTATTTCAGAGTGATAGCCAAGAAGACATAATACTATTGTGCTCAGTGTAACCAGCAGACTAAGTACCGAGTAAGCAAGGTACTTTAGTTTTCGCAAGTTGAGAAGCAGCGCCATACGACAATTTTTGTATAAAAGAGTACGTCATAACGGCAGGCCAGGAAGGACAGTGAAGCCACTCAGCGGAAGGAGACATAAAAAACAGCCAGTAAGAATGACTTACTGGCTGTTTTTACTGTTCGGCGCCAGGGCCGAATTAATCTTGCAGGTCGCCGCAGAAGCGGTAACCTTCGCCGTGGATGGTGGCGATGATTTCCGGCGTATCCGGCGTGGATTCGAAATGCTTACGAATACGACGAATGGTGACGTCAACAGTACGGTCATGCGGCTTCAGCTCGCGTCCGGTCATTTTCTTCAACAGCTCTGCGCGCGACTGGATTTTGCCAGGGTTTTCGCAGAAGTGAAGCATCGCGCGGAACTCGCTGCGCGGTAGTTTATACTGTTCGCCGTCCGGGCCGATCAGTGAACGACTGTTGATATCCAGTTCCCAACCGTTGAACTTGTAGCTTTCAACGCTACGGCGCTCTTCGCTGACGGTACCCAGGTTCATGGTACGGGACAGCAGGTTGCGGGCACGGATGGTCAGTTCGCGTGGGTTAAACGGTTTGGTGATGTAATCATCCGCGCCGATTTCGAGGCCGAGAATTTTGTCGACTTCGTTATCGCGGCCCGTCAGGAACATCAGCGCAACGTTTGCCTGCTCACGCAGTTCACGCGCTAACAGGAGACCGTTTTTCCCTGGCAGATTGATATCCATGATCACCAGGTTGATGTCATATTCAGAGAGGATCTGATGCATTTCCGCGCCATCTGTCGCTTCGAATACATCATAGCCTTCCGCTTCGAAAATACTTTTCAACGTGTTGCGTGTTACCAACTCGTCTTCAACGATAAGAATGTGCGGGGTCTGCATGTTTGCTACCTAAATTGCCAACTAAATCGAAACAGGAAGTACAAAAGTCCCTGACCTGCCTGATGCATGTCGCAAATTAACATGATCGGCGTAACATGACTAAAGTACGTAATTGCGTTCTTGATGCACTTTCCATCAACGTCAACAACATCATTAGCTTGGTCGTGGGTACTTTCCCTCTGGACCCGACAGTGTCAAAAACGGCTGTCATCCTAACCATTTTAACAGCAACATAACAGGCTAAGACGTACCGGACACCCAATAAAACTACGCTTCGTTGACATATATCAAGTTCAATTGTAGCACGTTAACAGTTTGATGAAATCATCGTAGCTAAATGCTAGCTTTCATCACAAATTTGCAATATTCCAACTAGTTGCGTAAGCCAACTAATAAATGCGATGAATCCAAAGGGCGCAATCCATTTTAAATTAAATTATCCTAAATAAACAGCAGGATAAGCATGTTTTGTTAACATAAACGGCAATAGTACAGATACGCAATAGTGTAGCGTCTTTTACTGAATCAAAAATACTTTTTCAGTGACATTCGTTAAAATTTTGTAAATTCGCGAAGCGTAATATGCTGACAAATACCAGCTAATTTCCTGTAAGTTAGTCAAAAAGAGTAATAAAATGCGTGTAACAATCGTTCTTGTCGCTCCCGCCAGAGCGGAAAATATTGGCGCAGCCGCCCGGGCTATGAAGACCATGGGATTTACTAACCTGCGTATTGTCGACAGCCAGGCGCACCTGGATCCTGCCACCCGTTGGGTCGCGCATGGTTCTGGTGATGTTATTGATAATATTGATGTTTTCCATACCCTTGCCGACGCGCTCCACGATGTTGATTTTACCGTAGCGACGACAGCCCGCAGTCGGGCAAAATTTCACTACTATGCTTCGCCCGCTGAACTGGTTCCCTTATTGCAGGAAAAATCACGCTGGATGCATCATGCCGCGCTGGTTTTTGGCCGTGAGGATTCCGGTCTGACCAATGACGAGCTGGCGCTGGCGGATGTGTTGACCGGCGTGCCGATGGCGGCGGATTACCCTTCGCTCAATCTCGGGCAGGCGGTCATGGTGTATTGCTATCAATTAGCAGGTTTAATGCAACAGCCTACGGAATCCGTTGATATTGCTGATGGATCGCAGTTACAGGCATTACGTGCGCGCCTTTTACGCCTGTTAACGACTCTGGAGGCGGCTGATGACCACAAATTAACCGACTGGCTACAACAGCGAATCGGCCTGCTGGGACAGCGAGACACGGTAATGTTGCACCGTTTGGTCCACGATATTGAAAAAAAGCTAACGAAATAACGTGCTGTAATTTTTAAAATAATAAGAGGTTACGTCTGGTTGCAAGAGGCCGGGACAGGGTGGATTGGTCGAAAATAAATATATCGCCAGCAGCACATGAACAAGTTTCGGAATGTGATCAATTTAAAAAATTATTGACTTAGGCGGGCAGATACTTTAACCAATATAGGAATACAAGACAGACAAATAAAAATGACAGAGTACACAACATCCATGAATCGCATCAGCACCACCACCATTACCACCATCACCATTACCACAGGTAACGGTGCGGGCTGACGCGTACAGGAAACACAGAAAAAAGCCCGCACCTGAACAGTGCGGGCTTTTTTTTCGACCAGAGATCACGAGGTAACAACCATGCGAGTGTTGAAGTTCGGCGGTACATCAGTGGCAAATGCAGAACGTTTTCTGCGTGTTGCCGATATTCTGGAAAGCAATGCCAGGCAAGGGCAGGTAGCGACCGTACTTTCCGCCCCCGCGAAAATTACCAACCATCTGGTGGCGATGATTGAAAAAACCATCGGCGGCCAGGATGTTTTGCCGAATATCAGCGATGCCGAACGTATTTTTTCTGATCTGCTCGCAGGGCTTGCCAACGCGCAGCCGGGATTCCCGCTTGCACGGTTGAAAATCGTCGTCGAACAAGAATTCGCGCAGATCAAACATGTTTTGCATGGTATCAGCCTGCTGGGCCAGTGCCCGGACAGCATCAACGCCGCGCTGATTTGCCGTGGCGAAAAAATGTCTATCGCTATTATGGCGGGACTCCTGGAGGCGCGTGGACATCGCGTCACGGTGATTGATCCGGTAGAAAAACTGCTGGCGGTGGGCCATTACCTTGAATCTACCGTCGATATCGCGGAATCGACTCGCCGTATCGCCGCCAGTCAGATTCCGACCGATCATATGATCCTGATGGCGGGCTTTACCGCCGGTAATGAAAAAGGTGAACTGGTGGTGCTGGGCCGTAACGGCTCCGACTATTCCGCCGCCGTTCTGGCCGCCTGTTTACGCGCTGACTGCTGTGAAATCTGGACTGACGTCGATGGCGTGTATACCTGTGACCCGCGCCAGGTGCCGGACGCCAGGCTGCTGAAATCGATGTCCTACCAGGAAGCGATGGAACTCTCTTACTTCGGTGCCAAAGTCCTCCACCCTCGCACCATTACGCCCATCGCCCAGTTCCAGATCCCCTGTCTGATTAAAAATACCGGCAATCCGCAGGCACCAGGAACGCTGATCGGCGCGTCCAGCGACGATGATGATCTGCCGGTTAAAGGGATCTCTAACCTTAACAACATGGCGATGTTTAGTGTCTCCGGCCCAGGGATGAAAGGGATGATTGGGATGGCGGCGCGTGTTTTCGCCGCCATGTCTCGCGCTGGGATCTCGGTGGTACTCATTACCCAGTCCTCCTCTGAGTACAGCATCAGCTTCTGTGTGCCGCAGAGTGACTGCGCGCGTGCCCGGCGTGCGATGCAGGATGAGTTCTATCTGGAGCTGAAAGAGGGGCTGCTGGAACCGCTGGCAGTCACTGAGCGGTTGGCGATCATCTCTGTTGTCGGCGACGGTATGCGCACGCTACGCGGCATTTCAGCGAAATTTTTCGCCGCGCTGGCGCGGGCCAATATCAATATCGTGGCGATTGCTCAGGGATCTTCTGAGCGTTCCATTTCTGTGGTGGTGAATAACGACGATGCTACAACCGGCGTGCGGGTAACGCACCAGATGCTGTTCAATACCGATCAGGTGATTGAAGTGTTTGTCATTGGCGTTGGCGGCGTCGGCGGCGCGCTACTGGAACAGCTTAAACGTCAGCAAACCTGGCTGAAGAACAAGCACATCGATCTACGCGTATGCGGCGTGGCGAACTCAAAGGCGTTGCTAACCAATGTGCATGGCCTGAATCTGGAGAACTGGCAGGCGGAACTGGCGCAAGCGAACGCGCCGTTCAATCTGGGGCGCTTAATTCGCCTTGTGAAAGAATATCATCTACTCAATCCGGTAATTGTCGATTGTACCTCCAGTCAGGCGGTGGCCGACCAGTATGCTGACTTCCTGCGTGAAGGGTTCCATGTGGTGACGCCGAACAAGAAAGCGAATACCTCGTCGATGGACTACTACCATCAGCTACGTTTCGCCGCCGCGAAATCACGGCGAAAATTCTTGTATGACACCAACGTCGGCGCCGGTTTGCCGGTAATCGAAAACTTGCAAAACCTGCTGAATGCGGGCGATGAACTGCAAAAATTCTCCGGTATTCTTTCCGGGTCGCTCTCTTTTATTTTCGGCAAACTGGAAGAGGGAATGAGCCTCTCACAGGCGACCGCCCTGGCGCGCGAGATGGGCTATACCGAACCCGATCCGCGCGACGATCTTTCCGGCATGGATGTGGCACGTAAACTGTTGATCCTCGCCCGCGAGACGGGCCGCGAGCTGGAGCTTTCCGATATCGTGATTGAGCCTGTACTGCCGGACGGGTTTGACGCCTCCGGCGATGTGACCGACTTTATGGCGAATCTACCGCAGCTTGACGACGCGTTTGCCGCCCGTGTGGCGAAAGCCCGTGATGAAGGTAAGGTATTGCGCTATGTTGGCAATATCGAAGAGGATGGCGTGTGCCGCGTGAAGATTGCTGACGTTGATGGTAACGATCCGCTCTTCAAAGTGAAAAATGGTGAAAATGCGCTGGCGTTCTACAGCCACTATTATCAGCCTTTGCCGCTGGTGCTGCGTGGCTACGGCGCAGGCAATGATGTGACGGCGGCGGGCGTATTTGCCGATCTGTTACGTACCCTCTCATGGAAGTTAGGAGTTTAACATGGTGAAAGTTTATGCCCCGGCTTCCAGCGCGAACATGAGCGTCGGTTTCGACGTCCTGGGCGCGGCTGTCACGCCCGTTGACGGCGCGTTGCTGGGCGATGTGGTATCCGTTGAAGCAGCGGACAGTTTCCGTCTGAATAACCTGGGGAAATTTGCCGATAAACTGCCGCCGGAGCCGCGTGAAAATATTGTTTATCAGTGTTGGGAACGCTTTTGCCAGGCATTGGGGAAAACCATCCCGGTGGCGATGACGCTGGAAAAAAATATGCCGATTGGTTCCGGGTTAGGGTCCAGCGCCTGTTCCGTCGTCGCCGCGCTGGTCGCGATGAATGAGCACTGCGGCAAACCGTTAAACGACACGCGTCTGTTGGCGCTGATGGGCGAGCTGGAAGGTCGTATCTCCGGCAGCATCCATTACGATAACGTCGCGCCGTGCTTTCTTGGCGGTATGCAGTTGATGATTGAAGAAAACGGCATTATTAGTCAGCAGGTGCCGGGCTTTGATGAGTGGCTATGGGTACTGGCTTATCCGGGCATTAAAGTTTCCACCGCAGAAGCTCGGGCTATTTTGCCCGCGCAGTATCGCCGTCAGGATTGCATTGCGCATGGACGGCATCTGGCCGGTTTTATTCACGCCTGCTACTCGCGACAGCCGCAGCTTGCCGCCGCGCTGATGAAAGATGTCATTGCCGAGCCATACCGCGCGCGTTTACTGCCGGGCTTTAGCCAGGCGCGGCAGGCGGTAGCGGAGATCGGCGCGCTGGCGAGCGGGATTTCCGGATCGGGGCCGACGCTGTTTGCGCTATGCGATAAACCGGAGACGGCGCAGCGCGTCGCGGACTGGCTGAGCAAACATTATCTGCAAAATCAGGAAGGCTTTGTTCATATTTGCCGGCTGGATACGGCGGGCGCACGAGTAGTGGGATAATCAATGAAACTCTATAATCTGAAAGACCATAATGAGCAGGTCAGCTTTGCGCAGGCCGTCACGCAAGGGCTGGGCAAGCAGCAGGGACTTTTTTTTCCGCACGACCTGCCGGAGTTTAGCCTGACGGAAATTGATGAGATGCTCAACCAGGACTTTGTCAGCCGTAGCGCAAAGATCCTCTCGGCATTTATTGGCGATGAAATACCTCAGGAGATTCTGGAAGAGCGCGTCCGCGCGGCGTTTGCTTTCCCGGCGCCGGTAGCGCAGGTAGAAAGCGATGTCGGCTGCCTAGAGCTGTTCCATGGTCCGACGCTGGCATTTAAAGACTTCGGCGGGCGTTTTATGGCGCAAATGCTGACGCATCTCAGCGGCGACAAACCGGTGACGATTCTGACCGCAACGTCAGGCGATACCGGCGCGGCGGTGGCTCACGCGTTCTATGGCATGGAAAATGTGCGGGTCGTCATTCTCTATCCGCGCGGTAAGATCAGTCCGTTGCAGGAAAAACTATTCTGTACGCTGGGCGGCAACATCGAAACCGTGGCGATAGACGGTGATTTCGACGCTTGCCAGGCGCTGGTGAAACAGGCATTTGATGACGAAGAGCTGAAAACGGATCTGGGGCTGAATTCGGCTAACTCTATTAATATTAGCCGCCTGCTGGCGCAAATTTGCTACTACTTTGAAGCCGTGGCGCAATTACCTCAGGCGGCGCGTAATCAACTGGTGATCTCCGTACCCAGTGGCAATTTTGGCGATTTGACGGCAGGACTGCTGGCGAAGTCGTTAGGTCTACCGGTGAAACGTTTTATCGCCGCCACCAACGTCAACGACACGGTGCCGCGTTTCCTGCATGATGGGAAGTGGGCGCCGAAAGCGACGCAGGCGACCTTGTCGAATGCGATGGATGTCAGCCAGCCGAATAACTGGCCGCGCGTGGAGGAGCTATTCCGCCGTAAAATCTGGCGTCTGACTGAGCTGGGCTATGCGGCGGTAGATGATACTACGACACAGCAGACGATGCGCGAGCTGAAAGCGAAAGGTTATATTTCGGAGCCTCATGCGGCGGTAGCGTATCGGGCATTGCGCGACCAGCTAAACCCTGGCGAGTATGGCTTGTTTCTCGGAACGGCGCATCCGGCGAAGTTTAAAGAGAGCGTGGAGTCCATTCTGGGGGAAACGCTGGCGTTGCCTGAAGCGCTCGCCGAACGCGCCGATCTGCCGCTGCTTTCACATCATCTGCCTGCGGATTTTGCCGCCCTGCGTAAGCTGATGATGACCCGCCAATAACCGTTGTGCCCGGTGGCGCTGTCGCTTACCGGGCCTACGGGGCAATGTCGTTACTGCTCGTAGCGTTTAAAGACCAGCTCGTCTTGCGTGGAGGTTCCTTCATCAAAGAAATACCCTTCACTGCTAAATGCAGTAAGTTGTTCCGGCTTTGTTAAGCGGTTTTCAATAATAAAACGACTCATCAGTCCGCGCGCTTTTTTGGCGTAGAAGCTTACCACCTTAAACTTACCGTTTTTCTCATCAAGGAACACGGGCTTAATCAGTTCGGCGGTCAGTTTCTTCGGCTTCACCGATTTAAAATATTCCTCGGAGGCCAGATTCACCACCACCCGATCGCCCTGCGCCTCAAGCGCCTCGTTGAGCTTATCGGTAATGATATCTCCCCAGAATTGATAAAGATCTTTGCCGCGCGGATTTTCCAGGCGAATTCCCATTTCCAGACGATAGGGCTGCATTAAATCCAGCGGGCGCAATACGCCATACAAGCCAGAGAGCATTCGCAGATGCTGCTGAGCAAAATCAAAATCCGCGTCGCTGAACGTTTCCGCCTGTAGGCCGGTATAAACATCGCCTTTAAACGCCAGAATCGCCTGGCGCGCGTTATCCGGCGTAAAATGGGGCTGCCAGTCATGAAAACGCGTGGCGTTGAGATCCGCCAGTTTGTCGCTAATTCCCATCAGCCTGGCAATTTGCGGCGCCGAAAGCTGGCGGGCCTGGTGAATAAGCTGCTGGCTGTGATCCAACAGCTCCGGCTGGGTATAGCGGGTCGTGGCCAGCGGGCTTTGATAATCAAGCGTTTTTGCAGGTGAAATCAGAATCAGCATATCCAGTCCTTGCAGGGAATTTTCTGTGACTTTAGCAAAAAAACGCCACAGAGTTGACCAATGGTTGCGATTGTCGGCTTAATCGCGCGATGCCGCATCCCAGGTATCTGGCGCCAGTTGTGGTTCGATATCCGGGAAGCGCTGCGGATCGAACTGTGGTCTTACGCCCAGTTTCCGTTGTCGCAGATAATCGCTGGCGAGGGTATACACCACCGGCGAGAGCAGCAAAATCGCCGTCAGGTTGGTAATGGCCATACAGGCCATGATCACGTCGGCGAGCTGCCATATCAGCGGAAAACTGAGAAGCGTACCGGCGATGACCATGCCAATCGTCGCAAGACGTAACAGCCAGATGGCCTTTGCGTTATGTAACCGCAGAAAAAACAGGTTGTTCTCGGCGTAAATGTAGTTGGTGACGATAGAACTGAAAGCGAACAGGATGACCATAAGCGCGACAAAACTGGCGCCCCATTCACCGGTCAAAGAAACCATTGCGTGCTGGATAAGCTGAATGCCTTCTGTTGACGCGTGGGACGCGTGATTCCCCGCCAGCAGGATAATCATCGCGCTGGCGGTACAAATGATAATGGTATCGCTGAATACGCCAATCATTTGCACAATCCCCTGCGCGACAGGGTGAGGTGGATACGACGCTGCCGCAGCGGCCGCATTAGGCGTTGACCCCATTCCCGCTTCATTAGAGAACATCCCACGTTGAAAACCGCTGGTAATAGCCTGAGTGAGCGTATATCCGGCTGCGCCTGCCGCGGCTTCCTGCCAGCCAAATGCGCTTTTGACTATCGAGGCGATAACGCCAGGCATTTGCTCAATATGCCAGAGGCAAATGAACACGCTGCTGGCGACCCACAATAACGCGATAATGGGAATCAGCCACTGCATCAGGCGGGCGACGCCTTTTATGCCGCGAATAATAATTAACAGTGAACAGAACGCCAGAGCAATGCCGGAGATAAGCGGCGGAATGTTGAAGGCGAAATGGAGCGCGCGTGAGACGGAATTCGCCTGCACGCTATTAAAAATCAACCCGTAGGCGATGAGCAGAAAGAGGGCGAAAACCACGCCCATCCAGCGCATTCCCAGCCCGCGCGCCATATACCACGCCGGGCCGCCGCGGAACTGGCCTGTCGGGTCGCGTTCTTTATAAAGCTGGGCAAGCGAACACTCGGCGAAGGAGGTCGCCATGCCGATGATGGCCGAGACCCACATCCAGAATACCGCGCCGGGTCCGCCTGCGGCGATAGCCAGCGCCACGCCGGCCAGATTACCGCTGCCAATCCGCGCTGCGAGACTGGTACACAGCGCCTGAAATGACGTCAGGCCGCCTGGCTGCGGGCTAAGGCTCCCTTTCAGGCTGCGGCTAAATTGACGAATATAACGAAACTGAATGAATCCGGTACGCCAGGTAAACCAACATCCTGCGCCGAGCAGCAGGTAAATCATTACCGAGCCCCAGAGTATTTCGTTAATAAAACTGAAAAACTCAGGCATTAACGTCCCTCTTGTTGATGCCGGCACGCTTTCATGATCCTGTATAAGCGTGGCCCATGATGTGGATGACCTTGTCAGGCTAATATTAACGGCAGTTTACCATAAATACGGCGGTATCCTTTAATTGCGCATAAACCGTCGGCAGATACGCAATCAATCTACAAGGGCAGCCAGGTGCATGTAGGCGGTTGCGCTGTGAGTGCGTCGTGTTATCATCAGGGTAGACCGGTTACATCCCCTAACAAGCTGTTTAAAGAGAAACTCTATCATGACGGACAAATTGACCTCCCTTCGTCAGTTCACCACCGTAGTGGCCGACACCGGAGATATCGCGGCAATGAAGCTGTACCAGCCGCAGGATGCTACAACTAACCCTTCTCTCATTCTTAACGCAGCGCAAATCCCGGAATATCGTAAGCTGATTGACGATGCTGTCGCCTGGGCGAAGCAGCAGAGCAGCGACCGCGCACAGCAGGTTGTTGACGCGACCGATAAGCTGGCGGTGAATATTGGTCTGGAAATCCTGAAGCTGGTGCCGGGGCGTATTTCTACCGAAGTTGATGCGCGTCTATCTTATGACACCGATGCGTCTATCGCCAAAGCAAAACGTATCATTAAACTCTACAATGATGCGGGTATCAGCAACGATCGTATCCTGATCAAGCTGGCGTCCACCTGGCAAGGCATTCGCGCAGCCGAACAGCTGGAAAAAGAAGGTATCAACTGTAACCTGACGCTGTTGTTCTCCTTCGCACAGGCGCGCGCGTGCGCCGAAGCGGGCGTCTACCTGATCTCGCCGTTCGTAGGTCGTATTCTTGACTGGTATAAAGCCAATACTGACAAGAAAGACTATGCGCCAGCCGAAGATCCGGGCGTGGTTTCCGTAACGGAAATCTACGAGTACTACAAACAGCATGGTTATGAAACCGTGGTTATGGGCGCAAGCTTCCGTAACGTAGGCGAAATTCTGGAACTGGCGGGCTGCGACCGTCTGACTATCGCGCCGGCATTACTGAAAGAACTGGCGGAAAGCGAAGGGGCGATTGAGCGTAAGCTCTCTTTCTCCGGCGAAGTCAAAGCGCGTCCGGAACGTATTACCGAAGCCGAGTTCCTGTGGCAGCATAACCAGGACCCAATGGCAGTTGACAAACTGGCGGATGGTATCCGTAAGTTTGCAGTAGACCAGGAAAAACTGGAAAAAATGATCGGCGATCTGCTGTAATACTAACGGATTGCATGACAATATAGCCCGCTTTCCGGTTGAGAGCGGGCTTTTTTTTATTAATGCTGCAGTGACGGGATCTCTTCTGCGCTAACGTCGGTCGTTTCGATGATATCGGCCATCGGTATGCCTTTTTTCAGCATTGCCCTGGCAATTTTACGTGAGGTTTTACGTTCGCCAGTTTGCATCCCTTGTTGTATCTCTTCCATACGACCTTTCTGCTTCAGTTGTTCTGCTAACGTCATCAGTTCGTCTCCATACTGAGGCGCGCGCTGCGCTATTTCATACAGCAATGTGTGGGCATCCTGTGCCTCTCCCGCCTGGAGCAGGTAGTTTACCGGCGCAATAACCTGCTGTCCGCTACACCCAATGTTTTACCTGTTCGAGGATTTAGTATTGCTGTCCATTCGCGTGTATGATTCTGCATAACGTGACAGTTTTAACGGAATAATTATGAATACCTTACGTATTGGCTTAGTTTCTATCTCCGACCGCGCTTCAAGCGGCGTTTACCAGGATAAAGGCATTCCCGCGCTTGAGGAGTGGCTCGCTTCCGCGCTGAGCACGCCTTTCGAGGTTCAACGGCGCTTAATTCCTGATGAACAGGAAATTATCGAGCAAACGTTGTGTGAACTGGTCGATGAAATGAGCTGTCATCTGGTGCTGACCACTGGCGGTACCGGTCCGGCGCGCCGCGACGTCACGCCGGACGCGACCCTTGCCATCGCCGACCGCGAAATGCCTGGTTTTGGCGAGCAGATGCGCCAGATCAGCCTGCGCTTTGTGCCGACCGCCATTCTTTCCCGTCAGGTGGGCGTTATCCGTAAACAGGCGTTAATTCTTAATCTGCCTGGACAGCCAAAATCGATCAAGGAAACGCTGGAAGGCGTAAAAGCGGACGATGGCAGCGTTATTGTGCCGGGCATTTTTGCGAGTGTGCCGTATTGCATACAGTTGCTTGACGGGCCGTATGTCGAAACGGCGTCGGAAGTAGTCGCCTCTTTCCGTCCGAAAAGCGCCAGACGTGAGAATATGTCAGCCTGACCGGGAGATACTGATGGCGGCGTCGACCAGCGTTTTTACGTTTCGTACAACGTAGGCTTGATAAGCGAGCGCCATCAAGCATTGCAGAGTAGGGGTATTCCTCCCTGTGCGGGAGGAATAAAAGAGATTTAGTGCGCCTCGCCGATTGGCAGAATAGTACGGCCAAATTGCTCGTTTAGCACTTCACCCATCGCCAGATAAATAGCGCTGGCGCCGCAAACCAGACCAACCCAGCCTGCGACATGGATAATCGCTTCATTACCGGTGATATTGCCAACCGCCAGCAGAGCGAACAGGACGGTCAGGCTCAGGAAAACAAATTGCAGCGCGCGGGCGGCTTTCAGCGTACCAAAGAACATAAACAGCGTGAACACGCCCCACAGACCTAAATAAGCGCCGAGTAGCTGGGCGTCAGGCGCATCCGTCAGGCCTATTTTCGGCATCAGCAGGATAGCGACCAGCGTCAGCCAGAACGAACCGTAAGAGGTAAAGGCCGTTAAACCAAAGGTATTGCCTTTTTTATACTCCAGCAGACCGGCAAAAATTTGCGCGATACCGCCGTAGAAAATCCCCATCGCCAGAATAATACCGTCCAGGGCGAAAAAACCGGCATTGTGCAGGTTAAGCAGAATGGTGGTCATGCCGAAGCCCATCAGGCCCAGCGGTGCCGGATTAGCCAACTTAGTGTTGCCCATAATTCCTCAAAATCATCATAATTGAATGGTGAAATAGTTTCCCGAAATAACGAGTTCCGTATTCGGGGCGCGGCATAATAATCAGGGGGGAGAGGGCTGTCTATGATCTAATAAGGGGAAAAGAAAATATTTTCCCCTGTGAGGGCATTCACGCCTGAATCGCCGCCATCATTCGTCGCAGGCAGGCAATTTGCAACACTGCCGGAATAGTAACGCGATACGCGCTGCCGCTCATCGCTTTGATGCCGTTTAACGCCGCGCCGACCGGGCCGCCGAGACCTGCGCCGCGCAACAATCCGTGACCCAGGATGCTCATTGCGGCATGGGTACGCAAAATGCGGGTAAGCTGGGTGGAAAGCAGGTGGGAGACCCCTTTTGCCAGACGGCGATCTTTCATGAGCAGCGGCAGCAGATCTTCCAGTTCAGAAACTTTGGCCTCTACGGCTTGCAGAAATTCCTGCTTATGCGCCGCGTCCATCTTCTGCCAGGTATGACGTAAAAAATGCTCCAGCAGTTGCTGTTCTATTTCAAACGTCGACATGCTTTTATCTGCTTTGAGTTTTAGCCGTTTTGCGACATCCAGCAGAATCGCGCGGTACTGTTTTCCGTGTCCGCGCAATTTGTTGGCGATACTGTCGCCGCCGTAATGCTGAAATTCGCCGGCAATGAGCCGCCAGTTACGGCGGTGTTGCTCCGGGTGACCTTCCATTGCTTTGAATAGCTCGTTATGGCTAAGGACGCTCGACAAGCGAGCTTTGCCCTTTTCGTTATGCGTCAGCAAACGGGCGAAATCGGCGAGCTGCTCTTCGCTACAGTGCTGAAGAAAGTCTAAATCCTCGTCGTGTAAATAGGTGACGTTCATTTTCAGTCTGGCTTTTGGAATAGAAATAACAGCGATTAATCGTCGCCGATGACTTTAAGTCTCGCCATATCGGAAGAATTTACCGTATGACCTGAGAAGGTAATCTTTGATACGCAGCGTTTGTTGTCGTTATCGCTATTAATATTGATCCAGCCTGTTGTCTGGCCCTCTTTGATTGAGGAAGGGACGTTCAGGCTTTGGCTGGCGCTACGCGCAGTTTTAAAATAGACGGATGCGCCGCTAAGTTCGATGTCGCCGTGATCCGCCGTGAATTGAATGCGCTTCACGATGCGGCAGACGGGAATTTTCAGCGCGAGATCGTTCGTTTCATTTCTGGGCATGGCAATAACGCCCAACACTTTATGGTCGTTTGCACGCGCGACGCTACTTAACGCCAGGCCGAGCAGCAGGCCGGCGGAAATCGTTAACATAAATCGCATGGAATTTCTCTTTGACGGGTTCAATAAGCAATTACCGTCTATCATACTCTGCTCGTGGCAACGATTCAGGTTTGTAATCTTTTCTTTTTATTACAATTTTTACGTGAATAATATTTTGGTGTTTAATTTATTTAGTGAATGTTTATCTGCCTGTTTTTCCGTCTTTCTCTCTCGTCAATAAAAAATTTTTTCATCTCCCCCTTGATGACGTGGGTTACGACCCCATCTTGTAGTCAACCGCAGTGGTGAGTCTGAAAAAAAACGATTCAGGGTAGTTGAAACCGTATGTTTCGCCCTTATTACAGATTCACAACCACATGATGACCGAATTTTTAGTGGAGACGTTTAGATGGGTAAAATTATTGGTATCGACCTGGGTACTACCAACTCTTGTGTAGCGATCATGGATGGAACGCAGGCACGCGTGCTGGAGAACGCCGAGGGCGATCGCACTACGCCTTCTATCATTGCTTATACCCAGGATGGTGAAACTCTGGTTGGTCAGCCGGCTAAACGTCAGGCAGTGACAAACCCGCAAAACACCCTGTTTGCGATTAAACGCCTGATTGGCCGCCGCTTCCAGGACGAAGAAGTTCAACGTGACGTTTCTATCATGCCGTACAAAATCATCGGCGCCGACAACGGCGACGCATGGCTTGATGTGAAAGGCCAGAAAATGGCGCCGCCGCAGATTTCTGCCGAAGTGCTGAAGAAAATGAAGAAAACGGCTGAAGATTATCTGGGCGAACCGGTAACTGAAGCGGTTATCACCGTACCGGCTTACTTTAACGATGCGCAGCGTCAGGCAACCAAAGATGCTGGTCGTATCGCGGGGCTGGAAGTAAAACGTATCATCAACGAACCGACTGCCGCAGCGCTGGCTTACGGTCTGGATAAAGAAGTTGGCAACCGTACTATCGCGGTATATGACCTCGGTGGCGGTACCTTCGATATCTCCATTATCGAAATCGACGAAGTAGACGGCGAAAAAACCTTTGAAGTTCTGGCGACCAACGGTGATACCCACTTGGGTGGCGAAGACTTCGATACCCGCCTGATCAACTACCTCGTTGACGAATTTAAGAAAGATCAGGGCATTGACCTGCGTAACGATCCGCTGGCAATGCAGCGCCTGAAAGAAGCCGCAGAAAAAGCCAAAATCGAGCTGTCTTCTGCGCAGCAGACCGACGTGAACCTGCCGTACATTACCGCAGATGCCACCGGTCCGAAGCATATGAACATCAAAGTGACCCGTGCGAAACTGGAAAGCCTGGTTGAAGATCTGGTGAACCGTTCTATCGAGCCGCTGAAAGTCGCACTGCAGGATGCTGGCCTGTCCGTGTCTGATATCAACGACGTGATCCTCGTCGGCGGTCAGACCCGTATGCCAATGGTGCAGAAAAAAGTGGCTGAGTTCTTTGGTAAAGAGCCGCGTAAAGACGTTAACCCGGACGAAGCTGTGGCTATCGGCGCAGCGGTACAGGGCGGCGTATTGACCGGTGATGTGAAAGACGTACTGCTGCTGGACGTTACCCCGCTGTCTCTGGGTATCGAAACGATGGGTGGCGTGATGACTCCGCTTATCACCAAAAACACCACCATCCCGACCAAGCACAGCCAGGTGTTCTCTACTGCGGAAGACAACCAGTCTGCAGTAACCATCCATGTGTTGCAGGGTGAGCGTAAACGTGCGTCTGATAACAAATCTCTGGGTCAGTTCAACCTGGATGGCATCAACCCGGCGCCGCGCGGTATGCCGCAGATCGAAGTCACCTTCGATATCGATGCTGACGGTATCCTGCACGTCTCCGCGAAAGATAAAAATAGCGGTAAAGAGCAGAAGATCACCATCAAGGCGTCTTCTGGTCTGAACGAGGAAGAAATTCAGAAAATGGTTCGCGATGCAGAAGCGAACGCTGAATCCGACCGTAAGTTCGAAGAACTGGTTCAGACCCGTAACCAGGGCGACCATCTGCTGCACAGCACCCGTAAGCAGGTTGAAGAAGCAGGCGATAAACTGCCGGCTGATGACAAAACCGCTATCGAGTCTGCGCTGAGCGCGCTGGAAACCGCCCTGAAAGGCGAAGATAAAGCTGCTATCGAAGCGAAAATGCAGGAACTGGCGCAGGTTTCCCAGAAACTGATGGAAATCGCGCAGCAGCAACATGCGCAGCAGCAGGCTGGCTCCGCTGACGCTTCTGCAAACAACGCGAAAGATGACGACGTTGTCGACGCTGAGTTTGAAGAAGTAAAAGATAAAAAATAATCGCCCTTTGAACGGGTAATTACTGGCACGGGCGAAGAGGTTTCCTCTCCGCCCGTGTATGCATGTTAAGGGCAGATAAAAAGAGATGGCGAAAAGAGATTACTACGAGATTTTAGGCGTTTCCAAAACAGCGGAAGAGCGTGAAATCAAAAAGGCGTACAAGCGCCTGGCCATGAAATATCATCCGGACCGCAATCAGGGTGATAAAGAGGCCGAAGCTAAATTTAAAGAGATTAAAGAAGCCTATGAAGTGCTGACCGATGCGCAAAAACGCGCAGCCTACGATCAGTATGGTCACGCCGCGTTTGAACAAGGCGGTATGGGCGGCGGCTTTAATGGCGGCGCTGATTTCAGTGATATCTTTGGTGACGTTTTTGGCGATATCTTTGGCGGCGGGCGCGGTCGCCAACGTGCGGCGCGTGGGGCTGATTTGCGTTATAACATGGATCTCACCCTGGAAGAAGCGGTGCGTGGCGTGACCAAAGAGATCCGTATTCCGACGCTGGAAGAGTGCGACGTTTGCCACGGCAGCGGCGCGAAAGCTGGCACGCAACCGCAAACCTGTCCGACCTGTCACGGTTCCGGTCAGGTGCAGATGCGCCAGGGATTCTTTGCTGTACAGCAGACCTGTCCGCACTGTCAGGGACGCGGTACGCTGATCAAAGATCCGTGCCATAAATGTCATGGTCATGGGCGTGTTGAAAAGAGTAAAACCCTGTCCGTTAAAATCCCCGCAGGCGTGGATACCGGTGACCGTATTCGTCTGGCAGGCGAGGGCGAAGCGGGCGAGCATGGCGCACCGGCAGGCGACTTGTACGTTCAGGTCCAGGTGAAACAACACCCTATTTTCGAGCGTGAAGGCAATAATCTTTATTGCGAAGTGCCGATCAACTTTGCGATGGCGGCGCTGGGCGGTGAAATCGAAGTGCCGACGTTAGATGGTCGCGTGAAGCTGAAAGTACCGAGCGAAACGCAAACGGGCAAGCTGTTCCGTATGCGCGGAAAAGGCGTGAAGTCCGTACGCGGCGGCGCGCAGGGCGATTTGCTGTGCCGTGTGGTGGTTGAAACGCCGGTCGGTCTGAGCGAAAAACAGAAGCAATTGCTAAAAGATCTTCAGGAAAGTTTTGGCGGCCCGACGGGAGAGAAAAACAGCCCGCGTTCAAAAAGCTTCTTTGACGGCGTGAAAAAATTCTTTGATGATTTGACCCGCTAACCGTTTTTCCGTTGTATTTTTCTTCAGCCCGGGTGTTTATCCGGGCTTTTTTCTGCCTGTACGCGCCCAGGCCTCTGCTAAACGCATCATATTCTCTCATTTGTTGATATTGTGTTTTTACTGATAAACAAATTGATGTTAATCAGCAGGTTTGCATACGCTCATTTTAAAAAAAACGTGATGTGATGACATTACGATTGCTTTTTTAGATGCTGTGAATTGATTTATCTTGAGTATTATCTATATTGCTTTTTTTAGTTTCCGGAGGCAGACAGCGAATGGGATCGAAAGGTGCCAACAAGAACTTTGATTATAATTTAATCAAAATTCTTGACGCTGTTATTTTGTCAGGAAATGCGGCTATGGCGGCTAAGAAGTTAGGCATTACGCCGGCTGCCGTTTCGCTGGCGTTAAAGCGCTTGCAGAGTTATTACCCGGAAGAGCTGTTTAGCAGAGGGAAAGGCGGACTCATCCCCACGGCTAAGGCTGTCGACATTCACCAAAATTTCAGTCAGGTGATGAAACTGGTGGACGACACCTTTCTCAGTAAGAGCAAAAAAGATGAAGCATTTCAGATAACGCTGTTAGGCAGTGATATTGTTGAAAGCTATTACCTTTCTCAGCTCTATAACAGTGACATTTTTGACCGTATTCTGATAAATCATTTCTCCGTCAGAAATATGAGCCGGGAGCGTATCAGCGAGCTTCTGTTTACTGCGCAAGGCGATCTGCTGATTGGCGCTGAACCTTTGCTGGAATCCGGTATTGAGAATCAAGTCATTGATAGTTTTAAATCGTTTGTTTGTATCTGTAGCAGTAAACATATGCTAAGTACTCTGTCACAACTGTCGCTACATCATTTTTATTCTTCGCGTCATGCATTGTATCAGCCAGGAATGGGGGCTTCGATGATATATCATGATAGCGAATTATTTAAGGATGAGCTTTATTATACCGGCAGGCGTATTGTCGGCTATCGCAGTGATTCACTTAACGGTTTGATGAGCATGATCGAACGAACATCATTGATTGCGTTGATGCCTTTAAAATTAGCGCTTTTCTATAAAAATTATCGTAAATATGACATTAAATTTATTCAGCCTCCGCCCGAGTTGGCTTTTAAGTCAATTCAGGTCTACGCATCCTGGAATAAAAATAGTAGAAATATATCGACGATTAATGAGATGGTAAGCATGTTACAAACGCTTTCCTCCTTTCGTCGCTAATACATCTCATTTTTGGTCTTTGAGTGAATATGGTTTTAAATGATGTGCTTTGATTTTTACGCTCCTGACAGGGCGCTTACACTCCTCGTGTTAATTATTTATTTATAATGATTCAGGAGTGTTAAAATGTCTATTCCCAACCATGTATCGACAACGGAAGTTGTGCTATTGGAGCTGGAGATCTTACTCACTATTATTGCGATTGGCGCGTGGGGGGGCTTTGTCAGCTATCTTTTACGCAAAGATAAGAAAGAATATAATAGTTCTCATGAAAGTATTAAATATTGTTTAACGCAGATCGTTATTTCCTGTTTTACCAGTTTCTTGCTAAGCGCGATTGCGATTGAAAAAGAGTGTAGTTTCAACATGGTTCTGCTGGCGGCAGGCTTAGGTGGTGTTTTCGCTGGTCCCATTTTAAAAATACTTGGGCAGAGGATTAAAAAAATTATCGAAGGGAATACTTCCGATTAATTATTCTTCGCAATATCAGGCTCATCCGTGAGCCTTTTATACGCCTTTTTTCAGCCTGATTCAGGTTACTCTATTCTTAATCCAGCCATAAATAAATTGTTCGTTGTTGTGCTTTTTTTCAGCAACATTTAAGTAGTACGCACCCTGGCTGCAATTGAGGGCTTTCACCAAAACGGCTTCCCCTTCCTGGCCTCGCCGGACCAGATAATGTTCAAGAGCGGCAAGCGTCCGCGGGCCAATATTGCCATCCACATGAATATCCGGGTAGCGTTTACCTTCGTGATTAAAGACGTTCAACCAGCGTTGTAGCCACGCACTGGGATGGTAAGCGCCTATGTTGACTGCCGCATCGCACAGCTCGAATGAGACTGGCCACGATAACGTCGAGATGACATCAAAGCCTGGTTTTATCCAGTAATCCTCTTCGAGAATCGCGTAGGCTTCGGTGCGGGTCAGATCCCGCATATCACCAGCATAACCATGCGCTCGCGCCGTTGCTTCGGTAATGCCCCAATGGGTAGCGCCACCTTTATCTTTAGGATTAAATACGTAGCCGCCTTCAAGCGCTATAATTCCATCTATAATTGGATTCATCTTCCCTTTCCTTCGCTTAGTGAATATGCAGATACATGAGTGAACCTAACGTTACTGAGAATACAGTCGTCAGAGCGGCGATGGTTTGCCGTACAATCTGTTTATTTCTTCCCTTTGTTTTGCTGTCCGTCGCGGTAATGGATATATCGCTATTAACCTTGAGACCTTGTCTTGGAATGGTAATAAAAAGATCGTTAATGCCAAGCGCTTTAAGGTCGCGTCTGATTAAATAGAGTATCTGCGTTAGATTTGCATCATTAACATAGTGGCTTCGACTTCCCCATAACGCGTTGGTTATTTTTTGTCGCTCGATAATCTCCAGGTGAGCATTCTCGATGATGAAACTGAGACATTTAGCTCTCATCGCAGTCATTTTAATAACGTGTGAATTTGAGAACGTTCTCAGCTCATATTTACCTTCATTGTAAATACAATTGCTATTAATGATATAACTTTTCATAACGTCTTCCTTTAGAGATATACATCCTGGTTGTCTGTGCTGACTATATTGTATGAGAAGTATCTTAATCCAATAAATATCACTGGTTTTATTGTATTGTCATTGTCTATAGCGAGTGAAGTCACATTATTTCATTGTAATTAAATGATATTTAATTACATGATAAATGATATTTAATTACATGATAAATGATATTTACTATGTTCTCACCAGAACGGAGTAAGCGTGCGATGAGAGGTGTTGTTTTCTCTTCGGCAGGCGGTGCTGTTAACCTCATTTTTATGATTTTTATATCATCTAAAAACATGATGTTTTGTGATTAGCCATTTTTTGTGTCTGTAACGATTATGGACCCCGCAGAACGAGCTGCGACAATTTTTAAACGTAAAAGGAAATTTGAAAATGGCTACAAGCAAACTGATTCAAGGTGATACCCTTACTGAAACCAGTAATGCAGCAGATGGTTTTAATCCTGCCACGGATGACAGCAAATTAAGCTATACCTCTGCTCGTGTCGCTAAGCCGGTTTATAACAAGTACAAAGAGTCCACCACCAAACCAAAAGTTTTCGGTTATTACACTGACTGGTCGCAGTATGACAGCCGTCTGCAGGGTGACGATATCCCTAAAAATCGTGGACGTGGTTATGATCTGACCAACGTTTCACCGACAGCGTATGACAAACTGATTTTCGGTTTTGTCGGCATCACCGGTTTTAAAAAGGTTGATAAAGAAGACCGCGACGTCATCGCTGAAGCGGCGGCGGCATGTGGCAAAGTTAAGTATGAGCCAACTTTCCTCGACCCGTGGGGCGACTTCCAGTCTTATGTCAACTTAGGTTTCGATGTGAGCGGTTGGGACGTTGATCCGATGACCGTTACCCAGGCCAATGCAAAAGGTCTGCTGGGCGCGCTGCGTGATATGCAGGCAAAAGCAGCGGGCCACACGCTGGCGCTGTCGATGAGTATCGGCGGCTGGAGCATGAGTAACGGTTTCCACGAAACCGCCGCTTCTGACTCTTCTCGTAAAATCTTTGCGAAAGGCGTGGTGAAACTGTTCAAACAGTTCCCGATGTTTAGCGAAGTGGATATCGACTGGGAATACTCGAACAATGAAGGGGCGGGCAACCCGTTTGGTGCGGAAGATGGCGCTAACTACGCGCTGCTGATTGCGGAAGTACGTAAGCAACTGGATTCCGCTGGTTTGAGCAATGTGAAGATCTCTATTGCCGCTTCTGCCGTCACCAATATTTTTGACTATGCGAAAGTAAAAGATCTGATGGCTGCCGGCCTGTACGGCATCAACCTGATGACTTATGACTTCTTCGGTACTCCGTGGGCGGAAACGCTGGGCCATCACACCAACCGCAAAGCGCTGGAAGAAGGCGGCTGGTCTGTCGAAACCATCGTTGATCACCTGCTGGCGGAAGGTTTCTCCGCTGAGCGTATCAATATCGGTTATGCGGGCTATACCCGTAATGCCCGCAACGTGGAAATGGAATTACTCTCTCCGCTGAAAGGTACATATAACCCAGGCAAATTATTGTCCAACGGTGAATATGAAACCACTACCGGTTCCTTCGAATCCGGCACCAGTGAATGGTATGACGTCATTTATAACTACCTGGATCTGGAAAACCAGAAAGGTCGTAACGGTTTCAACGTTTACACCGACCAGGTTGCTGACGCTGATTACCTGTATAACCCGGAATCCAAACTGTTTTTATCCCTGGATACGCCGCGTACTGTTAAAGCGAAAGGCGAATATGCAGCGAAACTGGGCCTGGGCGGCGTATTTACCTGGACTATAGATCAGGACAACGGCGTGCTGGTTAACGCCGTGCGTGAAGGTCTGGGTTATGAAATCGAATCTGAAGTTATCGATATGGAACCGTTCTACTTCGAAGGTATCAATGTAGAAAATGATGAAGAGCCGAGCGACAGCGACGACGCGCAGAAGGTCAACCACGCGCCGAAAGCGGTGATTGAACTGATGGTCGTAGGCGGATCTACGGTACAACTGTCTGGCGCAGGTTCTTCTGATGAAGATAACGATGAGCTGTCCTTTAGCTGGGGCGTGCCTTCTCAAATCACGGTGGCAGACAAAACCGCAGAAATCATTGAGGTTGTGGTACCGGAAGTTAGTGAAAAAACGGTCTTCCAGTTCACCCTGTTTGTACGCGACTGCTACAACGAACCATCCTCTCAACAGCGCTTTGTTCTGACGGCTGTACCTGCGCTGTCTCAGGTACAACCGGAGCCGGAGGAAGACGATGAAGAAGAAATTATCGTTCCTGTGCCTGACGAGGAAGAAGATACCACGCCGGCTGAGGATGATACGCCAGCAGATGACAAAACGTCGCCTTACGCGCAGTGGGAGGCCTCTACCGTTTATGGCGCAAGCTGGGGTACTTTCGAAATCGTTAGCTGGAAAGGCCATAACTATCAGGTGAAATGGTGGACTATGGGCGATCAGCCTGACCTGAACTGCAGTGCCGGCGGTGTGTGGACCGATCTTGGCGCTTACTAATACACGGTATTAAACGCGATGTATTGGGCTTCATGATTCAAGCCCCGATTTACCGGGGCTTTTCTCCACCAGGGACAGAGGAAGAGTAGACCATGACCATTTCCATCCATGCCAGCGCATTTGACGTCAACAGCTGGTATCAAAAAATCACCTTAACCTTCATCAATGAGAGTGGTAATCCGGTCGATATGAACCATGCCGCGATATTATTCACGGCTTCCGGACACATCGATCCATGGGGAAATAGCGGTGGTACGCTCAAAGGGAACCTGCCGCTTACGCTGAATGATACTTCGTATGGCACGCTGGAAACTAACAACATCATTATTAATAACAGCGATGTATTACTTCTTCAGCCGGGCGAATGCGGGACACTCTCTTTCAGCCTCGCGGCGACGCAGGTGCCGGTAAAAATGTCCGCCATTACGTTGACGCTGGCATCATCTTCATCCGAAGACGCAGAGTCTGAAACGATATCCGATGAGGACACGCCAGCGATACCCGTCGCAGATGAACAACCAGCCGAAACCGATATGCCGGAAAAGGATAACGACCTTCAGGAACACGGTCTTATGCTTAGCGTCAGTGAGTTGAATACGGCGAGTTGGTATCAACGCGTCACCTTTACGCTAATCAACCTCTACGCCCAGGCGGTAGATCTTAATCAGCTTCAACTGAATTTTACGACCAGCGCGCACCCCGATCCCTACAGTCCGTTTCAGGGAACGATGCTGGGGAGTCAGGCCGTAACGCTGGTCAGCGATGGGGGATGGCCCATCGAAAAGAATACCATCACCATTAATCATGACGGCGCGCTGATGCTGGCGGCGGGGGATATCGCCGAATTACAGTGCTATCTGGCCGCCACGCAGACGCCGGTTTCCATCAGCGATCTGAGCGCGACGCTGGCCCATGACCCTGCCCGTCAGGGAAAAATTTGCGTTCACTTTCCTGCCATGACGCAGACCGTGGCGCTCAAACCGGCAATTGAGCTGCTCTTTCCTGCCGGCGAAACCCGGCGCTTTGTCGGTGAGTGGGGAGAGGTTCTGACAATAGGCGATCTTAGCGCAGGAACGTATCGGCTTACCGTACCGGTACTGGCGAATGATGAGATGCAAATCGCGCCTGTCGAGTCCTCTTTTACCGTTACGCTGCAATCCGGCGGCGACGCCGCGCAGATCCAGGTATCCTGTCTACCGATTGTCCGTTATGCCAGCGCGCGTCTGATGATTGACGACCCTGCGCTTGGTTATGCGAAATTGACCGTGGAGATCGCCGACGCTACGCAAGCGGATGAGCGTACCGTCACGCTTATCGCCAACCAACCGCAGTTAATTACCCGGCTACTGGCGGGGCATCATTATACGGTCAATCTACAGCCTGCGATGATTAATAACCGCTTCATATCGGCACCCGTACAGCTTACGGGGTTTATCCCTGCCGCGGCGCAGGTTGCCGAGGTTGCTGTCGCTTACCAACAGTCCGCGATCGACACGGCGAGTTTCGTGACGGTGGATGCCACTATTCTGGGCCTGCCCGACGGCGTCGCGCCGCAGCGTTATCTGTTCAGCAGCGGTAAATATCAATACTCATTAATACTGAAAAGCGGCAGCGATCGGCAGACGTTAGCATTACGCTTTGTGCCCGGGCTGTATGATGTTCAGACTGACGATATTTTCATCGATAGCGTGCTGTGGCGTTGTGAACAGGCCGGGCCGCTACGCTTGTTGCAAAAGGTCAACCATGTGGCGCTGGAGTTTCTGCCCGGCGTGAGGCTACAGGTAAAAGGTTGGCCTGATTACCTTGCTCATGGCGGCGTGACGGTTAACGCGCCAGAGACGGTTTCTCTTTATCGCGATGTACCGTTTAGCGCGTTGTTTAAATACGATGGTTTTGACGGTGGCGGCGATCCGGTTCCGGCGGCGGAGGTTGACGTGAACGGAGATGGTTTTCTGGATTACGCGACGTTACCCATCCATAAAACCGTTGCGCTGGTGCGTCAGATAGAAAAAGAGGCCGGGCGTAGCATCATGCCGGTGATGGTCATTTATACCGCGAATGCCAGCGGTGGTAGCGCCCTGGCGGATTTACAGGATGCGCAAAAGCTACGTAACCATTTTGGTAACTTTATTACCCAGTGTCTGGCGGCGCAGTCATACAAAGATGAGACGCATCCAGTTCCGGCCACCTTTGTGCTTAACCCGGATTTTTTGGGGGCGCTACAGCAAGGACCGTATGGCTACACCGTAGTACGGCAAAAAAACAGTGTGCCGGTGAATGCCCAACTGGCGGCGGCGATACAAGCATTACCGGCTATTACTGGCTTTATCGCGCCTTCGTTGCCGACGTTTAGCGATGATCTCTACGGCTATATTCAGGCGGTGAACTATCTTGTTCGTCAGTTTGCCCCGGATGTGGCTTTTGGCTGGCAGACGAATGTCTGGGCGACAGGAACGGCGGACTGGGTGCTGCGCGATACCGCTGATCCGGTAGCTGAAGGGCAGGCGATCGCCGGATTTATTCATGAACTGGGAGTTTATAGCGGAGAATATGCGCCGGACTTTATTGCGTTTGATAAATTTGAGCGTGATTGTTTCAGTCCTGATGCGCTTGCCCACTACGGCTGGAATGCGACGTGCTGGCTTAATTACCTGGAGATGGTAAAACAGGTGACGAAAGCGCTGCTGATGCCCGCCATGTTGTGGCAAATTCCTGGCGGCCATATGCCTACAGTAGAAGAAGGCGTGAGTAAAATCACCGCAGCGCACTTTGCATCTGGCGGAACATTTTTTATGGGGGACGCCCGCATTGGCAGCGATCCTGACACTCTCTCTTTGCAGCTACTCAATACGGCATTAAATAGCGCGACTTACGGCGTCCCGACCGTCGGCGACTTTTTACGTAAAGATAAAGGGTATGACTGGAGCCAGGTGCAGGCGCTGAACCTACCGGACTTTAACGTCTTCTCGATCTTATGGGGCGGCGGTTCCACTATCAGTATTACAACAATCCATTCTAACGGTGAAGACGGCGGCTGGCTGGCGGATAAAATGGTAGAGTATTATGCCGATCCACGATATTTTAGATAATATCACTGCTTATTTGCGTTAATCTGGACTATAGATTTGAGGTTCGAAGGCGCGCTCTTTCGAATCTCTTTGCCTGCGCCATCTGCCTCTCATTCTTTTTACGCAATTTGCCATTACTTTTCTGTAATCATTTTGTGTTAAGGATCATCTTAATCATAAAAATATTGCGTATTAGTGCTTTCTGAATACAGAAATACTGCATAGCGATGTTATTTATTATTAATTTAAGCGCTTTTTGAGAGGTTATACTGTGGCGCTACATTGAGTAGACAACCGTTAATGAAAAAATGATGAACGATGCTTTTGCTAAAGATAATAATGAGAATTTATTACACTCTTTTCTTTTTTCTCAGCAGGCTAAACCTCACGCGGCGATTGATGCCTTATTTTCGGCATTATTGCCGTTTGGTCAACCGTTTATGCTGGGTATTGGCGACGAGTTTTATTTACAGGCAAACGATGAGAACTACATTGTATTACTGGAATCAGGGATCGTTTCTTTCTGCCGTAATGATAACCGACTCCATATATCTTCAGCGTTTGCGCCATCGGTCGTGGGGATGGTTGACAGCTATGGCGCTACCTATAACGTCCCGGCGCGACCAGAGCACTTTTTGCTCGCAGAAACGGCCTGTACCGGTAGATTTGTTCGCTTACCTGATTTTATAAAAATTGCCGATGAATGTGATTTGTGGCAAGACGTGGCCCGCTGTCTGGCTTACCGCCTGATGGTGATGAGCGCGCGCGACCGTGAATTAGTTGGCGTTGATTCTTATCTGAAAGTCCGGACGCTGCTGATTGAGATTTGGGCTTATCCCCAGGCCTACCGGGAAAACATTATTGTGTTGAATTTTATTCAGCGGCGCACCGGGATATCGCGTAGTCGGGCCATGAAAATTCTGTCTGAACTGAAAAAAGGCGGGTATATCCATATCGATAATGGTCGGTTAACGGCGCTCGGAAAACTACCAGTAGCATATTGATGAACTATACGCAACGATATATTTACATATCGCGGCTGAATTTTTATTTTATTGTTAATGCGGCGTTTTATTTTAAATTGCTGTGAAAATTATTTTCAAAAAGTCAATGTGGTCAAAGGCCGTGGGTAAAATGGCTGGTGTAAATTTTTATAAAACAATAAGTTAGTTCTGGTCCTTTAAAACCAAACGTCGATGATTGCAACTTGTCTGTGGCTTGCTAATAATTAATAACATCGTTATTCCATTATAACGTAAATATTAACTCACAACGTTGAGTTGCTGTCTTATTGCTGTCTGACATTTATATCAGAACAAGAAGACGCTTTTTTTCGCATAAGAAAAGGCGTGATATTGCTGTGAAGCAATATCAGTAGCCGCTTTGTTAAAAATCTGATTACCCTCATTTTATATTTAAAAGGAGTTTGAATGAAAAAGTCTGTATTAGCATTAATGGTCTCTGCGATTGCCTTTGGCGGAATGCTCTCCACCGCACAAGCGGCTACTACAACCGTCACTGGCGGTACGGTGAATTTTGTCGGGCAGGTGGTTGACGCCGCCTGTTCTGTTTCCGCTGACTCTGTCGATCAGACCGTGACATTAGGCCAGGTCCGCGCCAGTAAATTAACCGATGCCGGTATGGTGGCGAATCAAAAAGAAGACTTCACCATTAAGCTGGAAGACTGCGATACTCAGACCAGCCAGAATGCGGCGGTTATTTTTAATGGTCAGCAGGACGCAAACCAGCCGGGGTCGCTGGCGAATACCGCCGGTGCAGGTTCGGCGACGAATGTGGCATTACAACTTTATGGACCTGATGGCCAGGCGCTGAATATCGGTGAAACGTCCAGCACCGTTACCCTGAACAATGGCGAAAACGTTGTTCCGCTTAGCGTGGACTATATCGCTACCGGTGCCGCGACTGCTGGTAATGTCAACGCGACTGCAACATTTAGCATGGTTTATTCCTGATTCCTCATCGGGATTTTTTCTCGTCTGTTGGCGACGAAAGAGGGGCGTTACGCGCGTTACGGCGCGTAACAAACCGACGGTATCAGGATATTACGTAGATGAAAAAAACAGTACCAATTTTTCTTCGATTATTGCTACTGCTGTCGGCGGCCGGCCTGTCGTTTGCCGCGCAGGCGGGAGGCATTGCGCTGGGCGCGACAAGGGTGATTTATCCGCAGGGAAGTAAACAAACCTCCTTGCCGGTTATTAATTCCTCTGACAGCAATGTTTTTTTAATTCAGTCATGGGTTGCGAATGCCGATGGTTCACGCTCGACGGATTTTATCGTTACGCCGCCTCTATTTGTGATCCAACCTAAAAAAGAAAATATATTACGCATTATGTATGTCGGACCGTCATTACCGACCGATCGCGAGAGCGTATTTTATTTAAACAGTAAAGCAATACCCTCTGTCGATAAAAATAAATTGGCCGGCAACTCCCTGCAAATTGCGACGCAAAGTGTGATTAAGATATTTATTCGCCCGAAAAATCTGGTGGAGGTATCAACCGATGCCCCGGCGACGCTTCGCTGCCGTAACGCGCACGACCAGTTAACGATTGTTAATCCTTCGCCGTACTACGTTTCGCTGGTTGAACTGTACAGCGCGGGGAAAAAACTGCCGAATACCATGGTGCCGCCAAAAGGCTCGATCACCCTCCCGGCAACGCCCGGTCAGGTATCTCTGCGCACGGTAAACGATTTTGGCGCAACGACACCAGCCCACGTTTGTTCAGCCTCATGATGTTATGCGCGATAAGCTTTTCATGACGCGATACTACTCCGGCGTAGTTAAACCCGTATTAACCCGACTGGCCCTGGCTATCGCATTGGCGCCAGTGCCGGGGTGGGCGGAAAACTATTTTAACCCGGCATTTCTGTCTGACGACCCGTCTGCGGTGGCAGACTTATCAACCTTTTCCCGTAATGCCCAGGCGGCGGGAGTGTACCGCGTTGACATTTATCTGAATAATACCTTTATCGCAACCAAAGATATTGCCTTCCAGGCGGTGAAAACGGCGGGAAAAAGCGCGCCAACCGATGACAGCGGATTACGCGTCTGCCTGACGCCTGAAATGCTTAAAAATATGGGTGTAAATACCGGAGCGTTTCCGCAGTTGGCGAAGGCGGCGGCGGGAAGTTGCCCGGATCTTGCCAGCGCGATACCGGTCGCCCGAACCCGCTTTGATTTTGCGCAGCAACGTCTCGACATTAGCATTCCGCAGGCGGCGATGATTGCCAGCGCCAGAGGATATATCCCACCGCAATACTGGGATGAAGGTATTAACGCGCTGCTAATGAATTACACGTTTACCGGCGCGAATAGTCGGGATCGGAGCGCAGACGGCAGTGCGGAGAATAGCTATTTTCTTGGATTAAATAGCGGCCTTAATTTAGGGGCCTGGCGGTTACGCGACTATTCCACATGGAACGCGAATAGCGGCGATCAGAATAGCGACAGCAACTGGCAGCATATCAGTACTTATCTGGAACGTGATATGGGCTTTTTGCAGGGAGAACTGACGGCAGGCGACAGTTATACCCCCTCCGCATTGTTCGACAGCCTTCCTTTTCGAGGGCTACAACTGGCGTCTGACGACAATATGTTGCCAGACAGCATGAAGGGCTTCGCGCCGACCATTCACGGCATTGCCAGAAGCAACGCGCAAGTGACCATTCGGCAAAACGGCTACATCATCAATCAGCGTTATGTGCCGCCCGGGGCATTTACTATCAATGATCTCTATCCCACCGCCGCCAGCGGCGATTTGACCGTTGAAGTCAAAGAATCCGACGGCTCTATTAATCGCTATAACGTACCCTATTCCGCCGTGCCAATTCTGCAGCGAGAAGGGCGGTTGAAGTACGCGGCAACGGTGGCGGAATATCGCGGCGATAGCAGCCAAAAAGAGAAGGTGAAATTCAGTCAGGCGACGCTGATATGGGGTTTAGCGCATGGCTTTACGCTGTATGGCGGAACGCAACTTTCCAGTAAATATCATGCGCTGGCGATCGGTAGCGGTGCGAATCTGGGCGATTGGGGCGCGGTGTCGCTGGATGTCACCCAGGCCGCCAGTACGCTGGCGGATAACAGCACCCACCAGGGACAATCGCTGCGGTTCCTGTATGCCAAATCGCTTGCGCAGACAGGAACTCATTTACAGCTCATGGGTTATCGCTATTCAACATCGGGCTTTTATACGCTGGATGATACGGCGTGGAAACAGATGAGCGGCTATGACGATGACGATCGGACTGACAACGATAAAAGCAGGCCGGAATGGGCGGATTATTACAATCTGTATTATACCCGGAGGGGGAAAGTACAACTCGATATCAATCAGCAGTTAGGCGGGTTGGGATCGCTTTTTATTACCGGCAGTCAGCAAAGTTACTGGCACACCGATGAAAAGGATTCTCTGTTGCAGGTGGGATACAGCGATACGCTGGCGGGTATTGCATGGAGCATTTCTTACAACAATAACAAATCCTCAGGCGATGCAAAGCGCGATCAAATTTTTGCGCTGAATATCTCAGTGCCGCTAAGTCAATGGCTGCAACACGATGATGAGGTTACACGCCATCACAACGTTTACGCCACCTTTAGCACCAGTACGGATAAACAGCATAACGTTACGCAGAATGCGGGCCTTAACGGCACGCTGCTGGACGAAAATAACCTTAGTTACAACATACAGCAAAGTTATCAGAATCACGGTATTGGCGAAAGCGGCGCCGCCAGCCTGGAATACGATGGGGCGAAAGGTAATGCCAACATTGGCTATAACGTCAGCGATAACGGCGATTATCAGCAGGTGAATTATGGTCTGAGCGGCGGTCTGGTGGCGCACGCGCATGGACTCACGTTAAGCCAGCCGCTGGGCAATACCAATATTTTGATTGCCGCGCCGGGCGCAGCTAATGTCGGCGTTGTCGACCAGCCGGGTATTCATACGGATGCGCGCGGCTATGCGGTGGTGCCGTATGCGACGACGTATCGGCAAAACCGTATGGCGCTGGACATCAACGCGATGGCCGATGATGTTGATATTGATGACGCGGTGACTCGCGTTGTGCCGACCGAAGGCGCGCTGGTTCTGGCCCGCTTTAAAGCGCGGGTCGGCGCGCGAGCCTTATTGACGCTGAATCATAACGGTAAACCTGTGCCCTTTGGCGCGACGGTGACGGTGAATGATCGCCATGCGGAGGCAATTGTTGACGAGGCCGGGGAGCTCTATCTTTCCGGGTTGTCAGCACAAGGCGTTCTGCACGTTCGCTGGGGGGACCTGCCGGATCAACAATGTGTCGCGCACTATCATCTCTCTTCCTCCCGTCAGATTCTGAGTCGACAACATGCGGAGTGTCATTAAATGAAAATACCTCTTTTATTTGCTCTGCTGACAGGAAGTGTCGTATCGTAGTATGCATTTGCGGACGTGTGTAAAAACGTTAACGGCGTGCCTTCCAGTGTTAATTACGATTTAACGACCACGTTGACGGCAGAACAAAACCAGGCAGGAAAGACGGTCCAACTGGAAAAAAGCCAGAAAGTCAATGTACAAGCGGTGTGTCCCGCCAGCGCGGCGACCTATAGCCAGACCTATCGCTCCTATGTGTCGCAATATCCGGTCGTAGAAACGAGCGGTAACTGGAAATATGTAAAGCTGGACCCGGACTACCTTGAAGGCGGAATGCGGATTGTGGATTCTGCGGCGGGCGATATCTATCCGCCAGTGAACAATATCCCTATGGGGCATGATGAAAAGGTTAAAGCTGGCCAACCGTTTTACGTTCGTAACTCAAATCTGGAGTTTCAACTCAAAATTATTAAACCGTTCATCGGCACGGTGAATATCAGCCCTAAGACTATGTTCAACGTTTATGTTACGACCGCCGTCGGCGATCCGCTGACAGACGTGGTGTACAGCATTCTTTATAGCGGAACGGTGACCGTACCGCAAAGCTGCGAAATCAACGCCGGACAAACGATTCTGGTGAATTTCGGCGCGTTATACAGCGGCAATTTTAGCCACGCAGGCCAAAAACCCGTGGGGGTAAGCGCGAAAAAATTCAGTGTACCGGTAAAGTGCAGCGGTCTGGATTCGCCGGTCAATTTAACGATGCGTCTTATCGCTACGCCGGATAGCCATTTTCCCCAGGCTATTGCTTCGGATAATGCGGATGTCGGCGTAGTGGTCGAAACCGATGAAGGAAACGCGCTTATCCCTAATGATGTGCAGAGCGTCGCGCCTTTTATCACCGATAGCGCCGGACGCGCTAACATCACGTTGCAGGCCTACCCGATGAGTACGACAGGAGAAACGCCCGCGGAAGGGGCGTTTACCGCGTTGGCCAGCCTGCGAGTGGACTTTGACTAAATGAACAGATCACACTGTACTTTTTTTGCTATGGGGCTGATGCTGTGCCCCGAAATCAATGCCAGCGCTGACGACCTTGCTTATAACCTCGAATTTACCGGCACTATTGTGGCGCAAACCTGCGACATGGATATTTCCAGCCTCAGTCAAAGTATTGATTTAGGACGGTTTGCGGTCGGCGATTTTCCCTCGACGGGAACTACGACAAAATTTAAGCCCTTTAATATCAACCTCAAAAATTGTTCCCGAGGAATTGCCGGGGCGAAGATCTGGTTTACCGGCGAACCCGATCCAGACAATCCCGCGCTATTAGCGATCACCGATACCGGAATGGGAAGCATGCTGGCAAGCGGTATAGGGGTGGAAATTCTGAATGAGGATCAGGATACCGTCAGTATCAATAATACCGACTCGGTGGTCTATCCGTTGAAAGCCGGACGCAATACGCTGTCTTTTTATATTCGCTATAAATCGACCCGGCCAATGGTCACGTCCGGGAACGCGACGGCGGTCATGTATTTCGATATGCAGTATGAATGAGGAGTCATCGTAATTATGCGTAGCGATATCCTGTGCGGCATCGGGATGCTGCTGGCGGTATCCGGCGTCCTGGCGCACGATGGACGGGTCTATGTCTCCGGAACCATCACGGACAATACCTGTTCCCTCTCTCCAGGCTCAGAAAATATTAACGTGGCGATGGGCGCGGTTTCTCAACGCCAATTTTATCGCGCGGGTGACGGTTCCGCCTGGCAACCTTTTGCTATCGATTTACAGAACTGCGGCAGCACTGCCAGTGGCGTAACGGTCAGTTTTAGCGGTACGGCGGACAGTCGTAATACGGATTTATTGGCGCTTACAGCGGGGAAAAGCGACGCTTCAGGCATTGGGATCGCGCTTTATGACCAGAATAAAACCTTAATTCCACTGGGGCAGGAGAGTGATGTGGTAACGCTCAGCCCGGGGCAGGCGTCGGCGCATCTGCAATTTTACGCGCGTTATCTTGCCGATGACAGTACAGTGACGCCCGGTGACGCCAATGCTTCCGCGACTTTTATCCTTGCGTATGAATAAGTTCTTTTTACGCTACGTGATGTGTTGGTGCTTACTTCCCATATCATGGGCGCAGGCCGGCGTAGTTATTGGCGGTACTCGTTTTATCTATCATGCGGGCGCCCCGGCATTAAGCGTACCGGTAAGTAACCATTCAGACGCGTTCTGGCTAATTGATACGCATCTTTTACCTGGCGACCGATGGCCAGGGGCGAAAAGCGCAGGGAATTCCACGCCATTCGTGGTCACGCCGCCATTATTTATGCTTTCAGCGCGCCAGGAAAACACGCTGCGGGTGGTTTATACCGGTGAACCGCTGCCAGCGGACAGGGAAAGCCTGTTTACCTTAAGTATCGCCGCTATTCCCTCCGGTAAACCGGAAGCGAACCGTGTGCAAATGGCGTTTCGTTCAGCCTTAAAACTGCTCTATCGCCCTGATGGACTTGCTGGCGAGCCGCAGCAGGCTTACCGGCATCTGGTCTGGAACCTTACCCCCGATGGGGCGACGGTGCGTAATCCGACGCCCTATTACGTTACGCTCTTTTTGCTGCGCGCCAATGGACGCGCCCAGAATAACGCCGGGGTGGTTGCGCCTTTTGCAACGCGTCAAACGGAATGGTGCCAGCACACGGTTCGCTGCACTGTGCGCTGGCAAAGTATTAATGACTATGGGCGGGTGATGCCGCCGCAAACCGTGGATCTGACGCGTGTGCAATACCCTATTTTTACAGGCGTCTCCCGATAGCGGGAGGCTTTCCGATCTTATCGAACGAGACTTTTATTATGTATTATCACGCGTTAAAACGTTCCCGGCTGGCGATATTGACGCTGGCAAGCGTTGCGGTATCCGGCGCGGCAATCGCCGCCGATTCTGTCCCGACGTCGCAAATTGGTCCGGCGGCGGAAGCCTACATCGTCAGCCATCCGGATAAAGTGGGGGAAGTGGTGGCGACGTATCTGGCCGAACATCCTGAATTTTTGGTCGCCGCCAGCGAGACGTTGCATCAGCGTCAGCAGATTGCGCAACAACAGGCTTATGTTCAACTGGCATTACAGTATCGTGCTGAGCTGCTAAGCAGTAACACTCCTTCCGTTGGACCCGCCGATGCAAAAGCGGCAGTGGTGATGTTTTTTGATTACCAGTGCTCGTGGTGCAGCAAAATGGCGCCTGTGGTTGAAAATCTGATTAAGGCGAATCCGGATACTCGGTTTATTTTCAAAGAGTTTCCTATTTTTTCCTCCCGCTGGCCGGTATCCGGACTGGCGGCAAGAGTCGGCGAACAGGTATGGCTTACACAGGGGGGAGAAAAATACCTCGTCTGGCATAATGCGCTTTATGCCACGGGGAAGGTTGAAGGTGCGTTAACGGAACACGATGTCTATACCCTGGCGCAACATTATCTGACGCCGACGCAGTTGGCGGTCGTAAAAGAAGTGCAAAGCCGCGGCGCGGTACATGATGCGCTACTCACTAACCAGGCGCTGGCGCAGCATATGGATTTTAACGGGACGCCTGCTTTTGTCGTCATGCCCCAGACGCAAGATGGTGACATAAAACGGGTTGCCGTGATCCCGGGAAGCACGACTCAGGATATGTTGCAAACGGCGATTCAGAAAGCGAAGGGGTGATATTCGCTCAGAGGAGAGCGCACAGGAGTGAAAGTAAAATGAAGACTATGCGTTGCGTAATACCGGTGATTTTACTTTCCTTTATCGTTCATGCAGGGAAAGCGAAACCAACCGCTCAGATTCATTTTATGGGTTCGGTAGTCGAGGCTGGCTGCTGGAATGACGTGGGAACCTTAGAAATTCAATGCCATAATAAAGAGGGGGGTGAACGCTATATTCTCGTCGAGAATATAGCCACGCCGATATCGTCTCCTCATGCAATGGTAAAACAAGATTATTTGGATGAAGATAAGCAATTAACAGTGCTACGCATTGTCTACGACTGAGTAGTCGTTATTTTTTATTAACAGACAGCAGGCGGTGTCCCGTCAGTATAATGGGAAGATATTACGTAAAATAATTCCCTACTTATCGGGACATGGTCTGTTGCCTTGCTATTTAAATAAACGGCGCCAAAAAATATAGTACGATCAATAGAAAAAGAGCAGGTATACCCATGGATATAATTTTACTATATCGATGAGTATGATATTCAATGGATTGTGGCGGCATGTCAGCAGAGTTTATGATAAATCTTTCATCAATTTTTATCCCCTGTCTGGGGAGGGTGACGAACAGCTCGAAAAGCCCGATTTGCTGTAGATCTCGTCGCAGTAGATAAAGAAGTTGCGTCAGATTGGCATCGCTAACAAACTGGCTTCTCTCTCCCCAAACCGCCTGTGAAATCATTTCCCGCGTGATCAGTTTCCTGTAGGCATTTTCAAAAAGATAGCTTAAACAGCGGGCCCGCATGAGCGTGACTTTTAGTACCTTTTTATCACGCAATGATATTATTTCTCTTAACGTTTCATTATAAATGAATTCGTCATTGATAGTGTATTGTCTCATGAATTCACTCCATTTTGATATTCATAAGGTAAAATTTCACACTGTCGGTGTGTTCACTGGCAGTAAAGTACTCCGTACATCAGCACGGATAAGCGTAGAGAATCTCAAAGGAATAAGAGAATCATTTGTGATTAAATAAGATAACATCATGCTTTTTTGTTTTTTTATAAAGTGTGTTAGATATTTTTGATGTTTTTATAATATGGTTCTATATGTTTTTGCTTCACTCAGGCATGAAACTATGTAAATAAAATTATAATTTATTAGCAAACAGATAAGATAAGCGATTTATTTTATTGAAATAAATGTGGCGCGAGGTTAATCTGCGCCTAAAGTGATAGTGCCAGAGTATGCCAGCCAGGATAAGCTATATGCGGCCAATAAAAAATGCTAAAAAAAATTGACTACAATCTGATCAAAGTATTCGATATGGTTATCACTGAAGGCAATGCAACCAGGGCTGCAAGGAAGCTGGACGTCACACCTGCGGCTATCTCTCAGGCTCTTCTTCGCTTACAACGTCTTTATGGCGAAGAGTTATTTATCCGAACCAGGCAAGGCTTAGTCCCTTCCAGCAAAGGTAAATCACTCCATCAGGTATTCCGCCAGGCAATTGAATCTATAGAGAATACGTTTTACGATAAAACCTACGTTCAGGAGAGTAATGAACTTACCGTTCTGGGCAGTGATATAACCGAAAACTATTATTTTCCGGCATTGCATGGATACCATGCTGCTTAATCGACATGTTATTAAACATTATGCGATTAAAAAAACAGGGGAGTACACGCCTGCATCTATGCTGACGCATGGATATGCGGATGTGGTTATGGGAATCCTGGAAATTAAGAATGCGATGATCGAAAGTTATCTTATTGATAACTTATCTGATTTTGTTTGCGTTTGTGGTGAAAAGAGCCCACTGGTTGGACTTGAACAAATCTCTTTATATAATTTTTATGCCGCCAGACATGCTGTCTACCATTCAGATATGTTCTCTTCTTTCACCGCTGACACTATTGACTTGTTCAAGGTCAGTACGCCTTATACGGGGCGCAGGAAAATAGGTTATCATAGTGATTCATTATTTGGAATTATGGGTGTCGTTGAAAAAGGTGATATGGTTGCGATTTTGCCAAGAAAGATTGCCGCTTATTTTAGAGATGTGAGACGTTATAATATAAAAATAATGCGCATGCCTGATGAAATGACTTTTCGCGCATTGCCTGTTTATGCCTATCTGGCCACAAACAGTATGAGTTATAAAAATGCTAAGAATCTGATATCAACCTTTCAGTCCATCTCTCTGATTAAGCCAGAAAAGGAACCTGATATTTTGGTTAAAGATAGCATATCCTTATGCCATTTATAGATTTGGAATTAAATTATTGCATTAAGAAAATAATCATTGTAATCATGCTTAGTGAGGCGAAAAATAATACCATATACTTATACTGTGCTCTTCTTAAAGAAGAGGTTTTTTTGGGTTTTTCATTACTGATAATGATTTCAGCATCTACTTTAATCCCGGTTCGTGGTACGGTAGAAAAAAATTGGCTCAGGCCAAAACCTTTAAGGTCGCGGCGTAATAGATACAAAATTTGAGTCAGGTTGGCGTCGCTGATAAATTGACCTCTTTCTCCCCAAAGTGCGTTGGTGAGTTGGCGTTTATAAATAATCTCTTGTTGAGCGTGGTTTAGCATATACTCCAGACACTTTACACGCATCGCGGCAATTTTTATCATCTTTCCCGTTTTTATGTTTTTTAGCTCATTTGTTATATCATTGTATGTATGCGTGTTGTTAATTAAATAAATAGTCATGATATTATTTTTTTTTGAGTTTAATTTGGGGTGCGATAATAGTATGCATATTAATTTTAATGGATCAACTGGTGAGGCTGCACTGACGTCTTTTTGCGAAAAAAAATTGTATCAGGTCACAAAGATGATGGTTTTTTAGAAAGGCTAAAATTTCATGTTTAGCTATTCTAAAAATAAAGTGATAGTAGTGTTAATTTTTATCGGTAGGTTGGTGTATTTTGATTGATTTATTGTTGATGTAAAATAATTTGAATTATGCCGTAAGGCTTATGTCAATCGTGAAAAAGGTATAGGCTATTAGTTATAATGCATTAATTTTACATAACTGTTATGCTTTTATATTAGTGCCAGGGAAATAAATCCTAATAGTTTTAGTCTGGGTTTTATTTTATGGACGTTTTATTTTAAATTATTAAACGGTTTCTCTTGCTGAGGTTGGGTTATTTGGCAAGCAACTTGCTGGGATGTTGTGGCAGTACGTTGTCTGTATCTGAAATAATCAGGAGAAATGTATGGATAAGAAAAACCCATCAATGGTTAACCTGCCCGCATCGCATGAGTCGATTAACCAGAAAATCGATACCATTACCGCGCAACCGGGCTCCAGCGATCTTGTCGATCCGGATGAAGGACAACAGGCATTAGGCTGACTGGTATTACAAGAAATCAATAAAGAGACGAAAGAGGCATTGTTTGAAGCGACGGTGACGTCGGGCTATTTCAAGAACGAAGAAAGTTGCGAACCATTTCAACGTCGTTCCAGTTCACAATGACAAACTTTTCATTAAACATATTGAAGTTATCTGCTGCGGCCCAGCCGAGGACATAACTGTTAAAGTCAGTCGCCGTACCCCAGGCTAATTTTGCCGTATACGCGTTTAAGCTCTGTTGCCTGGCCATTAAAGCAAGAGAAAAGAACACATGCGGCGAGTAGACTATTAATATATTTCTTATTTTTCATGCTCAACTCCATGAGGTAAAAACACAGTGAAATGTTGTGTAAAAAAGCGAATTCTAAGGAGTGTCTTTTTATACGTAGGTGATAGATGTCTGAAAAATATCAGCAATATATATTCATTAATTATTGGTGTTAGATAATGTTGTTTGTTATGTGGTAGCTATTTTATTTGTAATTTATGTTTCTGTTGTAAAATTCACACCCGATAACGAGAAATTAATGAAACCTCGAATGGGAATAATTTCTCGCAAAGACAACTTACTGCCAGTGAATGAGGATGTTATCGTTGAAACAGCAACATATATTGACATCACAACAGCGGTTCTGACACATGAGCTATATTTGAGATCTGCATCACTCGTTCGCGATCCATTTTTTATAGCCTGCTTCAGGCGTGTTTTCTTTAGCACGAAATATATTTATGGCATTAATATTATAATGCATATGAATAATTTCCTGCGATAAAACGATGTTGATTAAAGAAATATAAGACAAATCGAATGTAATAGTGCAATTCATTTAGGCTGTATTCCGCAGCCGGGTCTATCGGCAAATATATCGTAATCAGACCGTGCGATAACTCAAAGGAGTTGAAATGAAAAGAACAGTCGTTGCCAGTATGATAGGGTTGGCGCTATGCGCTGGAAGCGTATTATCCACCGCGCAAGCGGCAACCGCAAAGCGCCCTAATTTAGTCATTATTCTGGCGGATGATTTAGGGTATGGCGATCTCGCCACCTACGGGCACCGCATCGTTAAAACACCTAACATAGATAAATTGGCGCAGGAGGGGGTGAAGTTTACCGACTATTATGCGCCAGCGCCTCTGTGTTCTCCTTCCCGCGCGGGCCTGTTAACTGGCCGTATGCCGTTCCGTACCGGAATCCGTTCCTGGATACCGGAAGGCAAAGATGTTGCGCTGGGGCGTAATGAGCTGACCATCGCCAATCTGCTGAAACAGCAGGGCTACGACACGGCGATGATGGGGAAATTACACCTGAACGCGGGCGGCGATCGCACCGATCAGCCGCAGCCGAAAGACATGGGCTTTGATTATTCGCTGTATAACCCGGCGGGCTTTGTCACCGACTCCACCCTGGACAACGCGAAAGAACGTCCGCGTTATGGCGTGGTGCATCCTACAGGGTGGATACGCAACGGCCAGCATATTGGCCGCGCGGATACGATGAGCGGCGAGTTTGTGAGTTCTGAAGTGGTGAACTGGCTGGATAATAAGAAAGACGATAATCCGTTCTTCTTATATGTCGCCTTTACCGAAGTCCACAGCCCGCTGGCGTCGCCGAAAAAATACCTTGATATGTACTCGCAGTACATGTCCGACTACCAGAAACAGCATCCGGATCTGTTCTACGGCGACTGGGCGGATAAACCGTGGCGCGGCACCGGCGAATACTACGCGAACATCAGCTACATGGATGAGCAGGTCGGTAAAGTGCTGGATAAAATCAAGGCGATGGGCGAGGAAGATAACACCATCGTCATCTTCACCAGCGACAACGGTCCTGTCACGCGTGAAGCGCGTAAGGTGTACGAGCTGAACCTGGCCGGGGAAACCGACGGTCTGCGCGGACGTAAAGACAACCTGTGGGAAGGCGGCATTCGCGTACCGGCAATCATCAAATACGGTAAGCATATTCCACAGGGAATGGTAACGGACACGCCGGTATATGGTCTTGACTGGTTGCCGACGCTGGCCAACATGATGGACTTTACACTCCCGACCGATCGTACCTACGACGGTCAGTCTTTAGTTCCGCTACTGAAGGGCAAGACTTTAAAACGCCAGAAACCGCTGATCTTCGGTATCGATATGCCGTTCCAGGACGATCCGACGGATGAGTGGGCGATCCGCGATGGCGACTGGAAGATGATCATCGATCGCCAGAATAAACCCAAATATCTCTATAACCTGAAAACCGATCGTTTCGAGACGCTCAATCAAATTGGTAAACAGCCGCAGATTGAGAAACAGCTTTACGGTAAGTTCCTGAAGTATAAACAGGATATTGATAACGATTCGCTGATGAAAGCCCGTGGCGATAAGCCAACGCCTGTCACCTGGGGCTAATGAAATAATTATAAAAAATTAAGTATGCCACTTAGGGCGATGCCCACCTGCTCCGGTCACTCTGTGCCGGAGCAGGTTCTTTTATTTCAGGGAAGGTAATGATGTCTGGGAAAAGTTGTCAGGTCATGGTTAAACCGACCATTATCGATCCGCAGGCGGGCAGTGAGGCGATGGGGCTGCTAATTTTACAGGAGATTGCGCCTACGGAGAAAACCGTGCTTTTTGAAGCGACCATGACGTCAGGTTACTACAAAAACGCGGCAACGAACGGGGAAGACTATCGCTACGATATTACCCGCTTCCGGGTGTATAAAATGGATCTGTACGCGTAGCTTTCTATCGTCAATGACTGACTACACTAAAAAGGTTCGGTGCAAATCGGACCTTATTTCGTAAAAAACGAGCTATTCATCATATATAATCTAATTTTAACGATGAGTCAGGCGGGGTAACATAGTGGATTCGAAGAATTCACCTGATAGAGAGAATAAAAAGTGAAACATCTGCACCGATTTTTTAGCAGCGATGCCTCTGGAGGCATCATTCTCATCATCGCCGCTGCGCTGGCTATGCTGATGGCCAATATGGGCGCAACCAGTGGATGGTATCATCATTTTCTGGAGACGCCGGTTCAATTACGGGTTGGGGCGCTAGAGATCAACAAAAACATGCTGTTGTGGATCAACGATGCGTTGATGGCCGTGTTTTTCCTGTTGGTTGGTCTGGAAGTTAAGCGCGAACTGATGCAAGGCTCGTTAGCCAGCCTGCGCCAGGCCGCCTTCCCGGTGATTGCCGCCATCGGTGGGATGATTGTACCGGCATTGCTCTACCTGGCTTTTAACTACTCCGATCCTGTCACTCGCGAGGGTTGGGCTATCCCTGCCGCGACGGATATCGCCTTTGCGCTGGGCGTGCTGGCGCTGTTAGGCAGTCGGGTTCCGCTGGCGCTGAAAATTTTCCTGATGGCGCTGGCGATTATCGATGATCTCGGCGCTATCATTATTATTGCGCTGTTTTATACCAGCGAGCTTTCTATCGTCTCGCTGGGCGTGGCGGCGTTCGCGATTGCCGTGCTGGCGCTGTTGAACCTGTGTGGCGTCAGACGGACAGGAGTATATATTCTGGTCGGGGCAGTGCTGTGGACGGCGGTACTGAAGTCCGGCGTTCACGCGACGCTGGCAGGCGTTATTGTCGGCTTCTTTATTCCGCTGAAAGAAAAACATGGTCGTTCGCCGGCGAAGCGGCTGGAGCATGTCCTGCACCCGTGGGTTGCGTACCTGATCCTGCCGCTGTTCGCCTTTGCGAATGCCGGCGTTTCTCTTCAGGGCGTCACGATTGATGGCCTGACCTCAATGCTGCCGCTGGGAATTATCGCCGGTCTGCTGATTGGGAAGCCGCTGGGGATTAGCCTGTTTTGCTGGCTGGCGCTGCGTTTCAAGCTGGCGCATCTGCCGCAGGGGACCACTTATCAGCAAATCATGGCGGTTGGCATTTTGTGCGGGATTGGCTTTACGATGTCCATCTTTATCGCCAGCCTGGCATTTGGCAACGTCGATCCGGAGCTTATTAACTGGGCGAAATTGGGCATTTTGATTGGCTCATTGCTCTCCGCAGTCGTGGGATATAGCTGGTTGCGTGCGCGTTTGAATGCGCCGGCATAACCAGTACGAAGGAAAGGGGAGCGATGTATCGCTCCCTTACGACATTGATCAGGGAGAGAAATGAGCATGTCTCATATTAACTACAACCATCTTTATTACTTCTGGCATGTTTATAAAGAAGGTTCTGTCGTGGGCGCCGCAGAGGCGCTTTTTCTGACGCCGTAAACCATCACCGGCCAAATCAAAGCACTGGAAGAGCGTTTACAGGGTAAGCTATTCAAACGTAAGGGGCGCGGTCTTGAACCCAGCGAACTGGGCGAGCTGGTTTTTCGCTATGCGGATAAAATGTTTACGCTAAGCCAGGAGATGCTGGATATCGTCAACTACCGTAAAGAATCAAACTTGTTGTTCGATGTTGGCGTCGCCGATGCTTTATCCAAACGTCTGGTCAGTAGCGTTCTGGATGCGGCGGTGGTGGTGGACGAACCCATACATCTACGTTGCTTCGAGTCCACGCACGAAATGTTGCTCGAACAGCTTAGCCAGCACAAGCTGGATATGATTATCTCCGACTGCCCGATAGATTCCACGCAGCAGGAGGGGCTATTCTCAGTCAAAATCGGCGAATGTAGCGTCAGTTTCTGGTGCACGAATCCGCTTCCCGAAAAAGCGTTCCCTGCCTGGAAGAGCGACGGTTGCTGGTGCCGGGACGTCGCTCGATGCTGGGGCGTAAGTTGTTGAACTGGTTTAATTCGCAGGGGTTGCAGGTTGAGATTCTCGGCGAATTTGATGACGCGGCCTTAATGAAGGCGTTTGGTGCGACACACAATGCGATTTTTGTGGCACCGAGCCTTTATTCGCTGGATTTTTATGCCGATGAGTCGGTAATAGAGATTGGGCGCGTCGAGAATGTCATGGAAGAATATCATGCGATTTTTGCCGAAAGAATGATTCAGCATCCGGCGGTACAGCGTATTTGTAATGCGGATTACTCTGCGTTGTTTACGCCGATAAGCAAATAGCTTATTTATTACGCTGCCATCCGGCAGGTATAAAAAAACCCGCTTTCGCGGGTTTTTTCACAAAGCGTCAACGAACGGGCGATTAAGCCAGCTTGTTGATCTGTGCAGTCAGGTTAGCCTTATGACGTGCAGCTTTGTTTTTGTGGATCAGACCCTTAGCAGCCTGACGGTCCACGATCGGTTGCATTTCGTTAAATGCTTTCAGTGCAGCAGCTTTGTCGCCAGCTTCGATAGCTGCGTATACTTTCTTGATGAAAGTACGCATCATAGAGCGACGGCTTGCGTTGTGCTTACGAGCCTTTTCAGACTGAACGGCGCGCTTCTTAGCTGATTTGATATTAGCCAAGGTCCAACTCCCAAATGTGTTCTATATGGACAATTCAAAGGCCGAGGAATATGCCCTTTTAGCCTTCTTTTGTCAATGGATTTGTGCAAATAAGCGCCGTTAATGTGGCGACGCTCGTTACGTAGTGATGGCGCAGGATTCTACCAGCTTGGCGCCTGTGAATACAGCTTTTCCATGATAAAAATTACATTAAGCGGCGGGTTTTGGAGCGGAGTTTGCCGCATGGCGATGAAAAGCATCTTCTTTATGTTTCATCAGGGCAATCGCCGGTTAACCTTGACCGCTGTACAAGGTATACTCTTGCGATTTTCACTGTTTTGAGTCAGACATGAAGCTGATACGCGGCATACATAATCTCAGTCAGGCCCCGCATGGGTGTGTGCTGACCATTGGTAATTTCGACGGCGTACATCGGGGGCATCGCGCTCTACTGCAGGGTCTGCAGGAAGAAGGACGCAGACTCGGTCTGCCGGTGGTGGTCATGATTTTCGAACCGCAACCGCTGGAGCTGTTCGCGACGGATAAAGCGCCCGCCCGCCTGACGCGCCTGCGTGAAAAACTGCATTACCTCGCGCAGTGCGGCGTGGACTATGTGCTGTGCGTGAAATTCGATCGTCGCTTTGCCGCGTTGACGGCACAAACGTTTATCAGCGAACTTCTGGTGGAGCGACTTGGCGTGCAATTTCTTGCCGTCGGCGATGATTTCCGCTTTGGTGCTAGCCGCGCGGGCGATTTCTTGTTATTACAGAAGGCGGGGGCGGAGTATGGTTTTGCGGTTTCCAGCACCCAAACCTTTTGTGAAGGTGGCGTGCGTATCAGTAGCACTGCAGTGAGACAGGCGTTGGCGGAAGATAACCTGGCGCTTGCCGAAAGCCTGCTGGGACATCCCTTTACTATTTCCGGGCGTGTCGTTCATGGTGACGAGCTGGGACGTACCATTGGCTTCCCGACGGCGAACTTACCGCTGCGCCGTCAGGTCTCCCCGGTAAAAGGGGTCTATGCGGTGGAAGTCACCGGGCTTGGCGATAAGCCGTTACCCGGCGTGGCGAACATTGGCACTCGTCCAACGGTGGCTGGCGTGCGTCAACAACTGGAAGTGCATCTGCTGGACGTTGTAATGGACCTCTATGGTCGCCATATAGATGTAATACTGCGTAAAAAGATACGTAATGAGCAGCGATTTGCGTCGCTTGATGAGCTAAAAGCGCAAATCGCACGCGATGAGTTAACGGCCCGCAAGTTTTTTGGGCTAGCCGGGCAGGTATAACCCTGACGGTGTTTATCAAACCGAAATACGGAACCGAGAATCTGATGAGTGACTATAAATCGACCCTGAATTTGCCGGAAACAGGGTTCCCGATGCGCGGCGACCTCGCTAAGCGTGAACCGGGAATGCTGGCGCGTTGGACCGATGATGACCTGTACGGCATCATTCGTGCAGCCAAAAAAGGCAAAAAAACCTTCATTCTGCATGATGGCCCTCCATATGCGAATGGCAGCATTCATATTGGTCACTCAGTTAACAAGATTCTGAAAGACATTATCGTGAAGTCCAAAGGACTGTCGGGATTTGACTCGCCTTACGTGCCGGGCTGGGACTGTCACGGTCTGCCTATCGAGTTGAAAGTCGAACAGGAGTACGGTAAGCCGGGCGAGAAATTCACCGCCGCTGAATTCCGCGCCAAGTGCCGCGAATATGCCGCCACTCAGGTTGACGGTCAGCGTAAAGACTTTATTCGTCTGGGCGTGCTGGGCGACTGGTCGCATCCCTATCTGACGATGGACTTCAAAACCGAAGCCAACATCATCCGCGCGCTGGGCAAAATCATCCGCAACGGTCATCTGCACAAAGGCGCTAAGCCGGTGCACTGGTGCGTTGACTGCCGTTCTGCGCTGGCGGAAGCGGAAGTTGAATATTACGACAAAACGTCGCCCTCTATCGACGTGGCGTTCCGCGCCGTCGATCAGGATGCGGTGAAAGCGAAGTTTGGTCTGCCTGGCGTGAGCGGCCCGATCTCGTTGGTTATCTGGACGACCACGCCGTGGACGCTGCCGGCTAACCGCGCCATCTCCCTTGCGCCGGAGTTTGACTATGATCTGGTGCAGGTTGACGGACAGGCGCTGATCCTGGCGAAAGATCTGGTAGAGAGCGTGATGCAACGTATCGGCGCGGCGGACTACACCCTTCTTGGCACAGTGAAGGGCGCTGAGCTGGAATTGCTGCGCTTTACCCATCCGTTTATGGGCTTTGACGTGCCAGCGATCCTCGGCGATCACGTCACCCTTGACGCGGGTACCGGCGCGGTACATACCGCGCCTGGTCACGGCCCGGATGACTACGTGATCGGTCAAAAATATGGCCTGGAAACCGCTAACCCGGTTGGGCCGGACGGCGCTTATCTGCCAGGCACATATCCAACGCTTGACGGCGTTAACGTCTTCAAAGCGAACGATATCGTTATTGAACTGCTGAAAGAAAAAGGCGCGCTACTGCATGTCGAAAAAATGCAGCATAGCTATCCGTGCTGCTGGCGTCACAAAACGCCGATCATTTTCCGCGCGACCCCGCAGTGGTTCGTCAGCATGGATAAAGAAGGGCTCCGTCAACAGTCCCTGAAAGAGATCAAAGGCGTTCAGTGGATCCCGGACTGGGGTCAGGCGCGTATTGAATCAATGGTCGCTAACCGTCCTGACTGGTGTATCTCACGTCAGCGTACCTGGGGCGTACCGATGTCGCTGTTCGTGCATAAAGAAACGCAGGAGCTATTGCCGATTGAGCGTACTCTGGCGGCGATGGAAGAGGTGGCGAAACGCGTCGAAGTTGACGGTATCCAGGCGTGGTGGGATCTCGACCCGAAAGAGATCCTCGGCGAAGATGCTGATCAATACGAGAAAGTTCCGGATACGCTGGACGTTTGGTTTGATTCCGGTTCCACCAGTTACTCCGTGGTTGACGCACGTCCGGAATTCGCCGGTCACGCTGCCGATATGTATCTGGAAGGGTCTGACCAGCATCGCGGCTGGTTTATGTCCTCCCTGATGATTAGCGTGGCGATGAAAGGCAAAGCGCCATACCGCCAGGTACTGACTCACGGCTTCACCGTCGATGGTCAGGGGCGCAAGATGTCCAAGTCCATCGGTAACACCGTGTCGCCACAGGATGTGATGAATAAACTGGGCGCGGATATCCTGCGTCTGTGGGTGGCGTCTACTGACTATACCGGCGAAATGGCGGTCTCTGACGAGATCCTCAAACGCGCCGCCGATAGCTATCGTCGTATCCGTAATACCGCGCGCTTCCTGCTGGCGAACCTCAATGGCTTCAATCCGGCCACCGATATGGTCAAACCGGAAGAGATGGTTGTGCTGGATCGCTGGGCGGTGGGTTGCGCGAAAACGGCGCAGGAAGAGATTCTGAAGGCATACGAAGCTTACGACTTCCATGAAGTGGTACAGCGCCTGATGCGTTTCTGCTCCGTTGAAATGGGCTCGTTCTACCTCGACATCATTAAAGATCGCCAGTACACCGCGAAGGCCGATAGCATCGCGCGTCGTAGCTGCCAGACCGCGCTGTATCACATCGCGGAGGCGCTGGTCCGTTGGATGGCGCCGATCATGTCCTTCACGGCTGATGAAATCTGGGGCTACCTGCCGGGCGAGCGTGAAAAATATGTCTTCACCGGCGAATGGTACGACGGGTTGTTTGGCCTGGAAGAGAATGAAGAATTTAATGACGCATTCTGGGATGATGTCCGTTATATCAAGGACCAGGTCAACAAAGAGCTGGAAAATCAGAAAGCCAATGGCATCAAATCGAATCTGGAAGCAAAAGTAACGCTGAAATATGTTGACGATGCTAACGGTACGATCAAGAAGCTGAAACTGTTGGGTGAAGAGATCAGATTTATCTTCATTACTTCCCAGTTCGTAATTTCTGAGCAAGCGGGGGGTATTGATGATGAAAATATTCAGTACAATGCTGGTAATACGACAGTTCAGGCAGTGGTAACGCGTGCCGAGGGTGATAAGTGTCCGCGCTGCTGGCATTACACTACTGATGTCGGCAAGGTGGCGGAACACGCAGATATCTGCGGACGCTGTGTCAGCAACATCGCCGGTAATGGCGAACAACGTAAATTTGCCTGATGAGTAAACCACTCTGTTCAACAGGACTGCGCTGGCTATGGCTGGTGGTAGTCGTGCTGATTATCGATTTGGGCAGCAAGTACCTGATCCTCCAGAATTTCGCTCTGGGGGATACGGTAGGGCTGTTCCCGTCGCTTAATCTGCATTATGCGCGTAACTACGGCGCGGCTTTTAGCTTCCTGGCGGATAGCGGCGGCTGGCAGCGCTGGTTCTTTGCCGGGATTGCGATAGGTATCTGCGTAATTCTTTTGGTGATGATGTATCGCTCGAAAGCGACGCAGAAGCTGAATAACATCGCTTATGCGCTCATTATTGGCGGCGCGCTGGGTAATTTGTTCGATCGTCTGTGGCACGGTTTCGTTGTCGATATGATCGATTTTTACGTCGGCGACTGGCATTTCGCGACGTTCAACCTTGCCGATAGCGCGATCTGTCTCGGCGCGGCGCTGATTGTACTGGAAGGCTTTTTGCCGAAGCCGACAGCGAAAGAACAGGCATAAGCGTAAATACCGGGTGGCGTTTTGTAGGCCTGATAAGCGCAGCGCCATCAGCCAAACGTTGTGCCGGATGGCGGTGAAAACGGCTTATCCGGCCTACGGTTTTATCGTTCTTTGTGCCTCCGGGCAAAACACGTGAGCAATTTGCATGTCTAAATCCGTACAGAGCAACAGCGCGATCCTCGTTCACTTCACCCTGAAACTGGATGATGGCTCCACCGCAGAGTCAACCCGCAACAACGGCAAGCCAGCCCTGTTCCGTCTTGGCGATACTTCGCTTTCCGAAGGTCTGGAGCAGCAGCTTCTGGGGTTGAAAGAGGGGGAAAAGAAAGTGTTTTCGCTGGAGCCTGACGCCGCGTTTGGCGTCCCCAGTCCGGACTTGATCCAGTATTTCTCGCGCCGTGAGTTTATGGCGGCAGGCGAACCGGAAGTCGGGGCGATTATGCTTTTTACCGCAATGGACGGCAGCGAAATGCCTGGCGTGATTCGCGAAATTAACGGCGACTCGATTACCGTTGATTTTAACCATCCGCTGGCCGGGCGTACCGTTCACTTTGATATTGAAGTGCTGGAAATCGATCCGGCACTGGAGGCATAAACATGCAGATCCTGTTGGCCAACCCACGCGGTTTTTGCGCCGGGGTAGACCGCGCTATCAGCATTGTTGAAAATGCGCTCGCCATTTACGGCGCGCCAATTTACGTTCGGCACGAAGTAGTACATAACCGCTATGTAGTGGACAGCCTGCGCAAGCGCGGGGCGATCTTTATAGAACAAATTAGCGAAGTGCCGGATGGCGCCATTCTGATCTTCTCCGCTCATGGGGTTTCCCAGGCGGTGCGTAACGAGGCGAAAAGCCGCGATCTTACCGTTTTTGACGCCACCTGCCCGTTGGTGACGAAAGTCCATATGGAAGTGGCCCGCGCCAGCCGCCGTGGTGAAGAATCTATTCTGATCGGTCACGCCGGACACCCGGAAGTGGAAGGGACGATGGGACAGTACAGCAACCCGGAAGGGGGGATGTACCTGGTCGAGTCGCCAGAGGACGTCTGGACGCTGAATGTTAAAAATGAAGGCAAACTCTCCTTCATGACGCAAACCACGCTTTCCGTGGACGATACGTCCGATGTGATTGATGCGCTGCGTAAACGCTTTCCGAAAATCGTCGGCCCGCGCAAAGACGATATTTGCTATGCCACTACTAATCGTCAGGAAGCTGTGCGGGCGCTGGCGGAGCAGGCTGACGTGGTGCTGGTGGTCGGCTCGAAAAACTCTTCTAACTCTAACCGGCTGGCGGAACTGGCCCAACGGATGGGAAGAACCGCGTTTCTTATCGACGATGCGGCGGATATCCAGGAAACGTGGGTGAAAGAGGCCGCCTGCGTCGGCGTCACCGCTGGCGCTTCCGCGCCGGATATTCTGGTGCAGAATGTTATTGCGCGCCTGCGGGAGTTTGGCGGCGGCGAGACTGTCACGCTTGAGGGGCGCGAAGAAAATATTGTTTTCGAAGTGCCGAAAGAGCTGCGTGTGGAGGTTCGTGAGGTAGAGTAAATTTTTCATGCTCCGGTTATGCGAAGATGCCAGATACTCTGTCTGGCATTTTTTATGGAGCAGATATGCGTTTGCCAATCCTACTTGATACCGATCCGGGCATTGATGACGCGGCTGCGATTACCGCCGCGCTGTTCGCCCCCCAGCTTGATCTGCAACTGATAACTACCGTCGCAGGTAATGTCTCGGTTGAAAAAACGACCCGTAATGCGTTGCAGCTTCTGCATTTCTGGAACAGCGATATTCCACTTGCCCAGGGGGCTGCTACGCCGCTGCTGCGTCCGTTACGTGATGCGGCGTACGTCCACGGCGAATCCGGCATGGAAGGCTATGATTTTGTCGACCATCAGCGCCAACCGTTGGCGAAGCCTGCGTTTATCGCTATCCGGGATGTGCTGATGAACGCCCCGGAGCCCATGACATTGGTAGCGATTGGGCCATTGACCAATATTGCGTTGCTACTGATGCACTATCCGGAGTGCGCGTTTAACATTCGCCGCCTGGTATTGATGGGCGGTTCCGCAGGGCGCGGCAATTTTACGCCTAATGCTGAATTTAACATTGCTGTCGATCCGGAAGCCGCCGCCCACGTATTTCGTAGCGGCATTGAGATTGTGATGTGTGGGCTGGACGTCACGAATCAGGCAATGCTCTCGCCAGATTTTCTGAATAAACTGCCCGCGCTTAATCGTACCGGTAAGATGTTGCACGGCCTGTTCAACCATTATCGCAGCGGTAGTATGCGCACTGGCGTCCGGATGCACGATCTCTGCGCGATCGCCTGGCTGGCGCGCCCGGAATTATTTACCCTTAAACCCTGCTTTGTGGCGGTGGAAACGCAGGGGGAATATACCGCAGGCACGACGGTCGTTGATATTGAGGGGCGGCTGGGAAGACCGGCAAACGTTCAGGTGGCGCTGGGCATTGATGTTGCCGGATTCCAACAGTGGACCGCAGACACGCTGGCGTTAGCGCCATGATCTCTGCGCTTATACCCCGATGACGTTACTTATTCCGTAACGTCATGTCTTTTACTGATATCGCTCCCTGTTTATCATTAATTTCTAATTATCGGCGATTTTAGATGGCGGCTTCGTCAGAGGCTGGTTAATCTGAAAACGGTTTACATCATTTTAACGTAAGAGAATAACTATGCATGAAGCACAGATCCGCGTCGCGATTGTCGGCGCGGGAGGACGCATGGGCCGTCAGTTAATTCAGGCCGCGTTGCACATGGAGGGTATTCAGCCAGGCGCCGCGCTGGAACGTGAAGGGTCTTCATTGCTGGGTAGCGATGCGGGCGAACTGGCGGGCGTGGGGAAAACGGGCGTCATCATTCAAAGCGATCTGGCGTCCATCAAAGATGATTTCGATGTTCTGGTCGATTTTACCCGTCCTGAAGGCACGCTGGCGCATCTGGCATTCTGCCGTAAACATGGTAAAGCGATGGTGATCGGCACCACCGGTTTTGATGAAGCCGGTAAACAGGCTATCCGCGACGCCGCGCAGGAGATCGCCATTGTTTTTGCGGCTAACTTTAGCGTTGGCGTCAATGTGATGCTTAAACTGCTAGAAAAAGCGGCGAAAGTGATGGGCGACTATAGCGATATTGAGATTATCGAAGCGCATCATCGTCACAAAGTTGATGCGCCGTCAGGAACCGCGCTGGCGATGGGAGAGGCGATTGCCCATGCGCTGAATAAAGATCTGAAAGACTGTGCGGTATACAGCCGGGAAGGGCATACCGGCGAGCGCGTGCCGGGAACGATTGGCTTTGCAACCGTTCGGGCGGGTGATATCGTCGGCGAACATACCGCGATGTTTGCCGATATTGGCGAACGCGTAGAGATTACGCATAAAGCTTCCAGCCGCATGACTTTTGCAAATGGCGCATTGCGAGCGGCATTATGGCTAAAAACGAAGAAAAATGGGCTATTTGACATGCGGGATGTGCTGGGCCTGGATGTATTATAAGGACTAAATACCTTCGTGATGTGGTTATGGTAATCAAGATGAATTGATTACAAAGGGCAATATATTATTGCCCTTTTGTTTTTTGTAGCTCAACCAGTGAGCCAATTTGCCACTGTTCTGTTAAACCATCCTCAAAGGAACCATCAATAATAATATTGTTAATCCCAGCCACGAGATATTTCTTTTAAATAGAATTAATAAAATGTTTACTGGTAAATAAGCGTGGAGGGTTATTCAATATTGAAAACACCGCTCGCAGTAAGCTGTTCATAGGTGGTTTCACAGAGTAAATACTCTTTTCCGGTAAGGCTGTTATAGGCGCGGAACTGGAATACATCGCCGGCAGCAAAGCTGGAATAGCCGCCGGTTTGGTTAAAGTCATCCGGGCCAATGGCATCCATCTGCGCGACGTAATTGCCATTACAATAAATGCGGTTAATTTGCCCCTCAGGCGCATCAGTACGGGTCATGACGTTCAACTGGAAAAAGTTACTGCTTGAACTGACGTTAGTCATATTCACCCACAGCGGTTTACTGTATTCAAAAGGCACCTCGACCAGGCTGATAAGATCGATATCCATTGGGGTGTTGGCGCTGTTCCACGGAACGGAAATCCTGAACGCGGTACGACCAGTATCAGCGCTGGTTGTGAAGACATACTCTTCCCTGTGCCATTCCGCATTTAAGTTAGTATTAATGTCAGAGATAAAAGAGGTATGGACTGGATAAGTCTGAGAAATAGTGACGTTTCCCTTCGCCTCGCCTCTGACGGCGAGAGTCAGTCGATAGGTGGTTTCGGGCTCAATGGTAAAGTATTGCGTAATGGTATTAGTGGGCTCGATTCGACAAAAGTGGTTATTTCCTGTTGCGCCATCTTCGACAAATATGGATGACTGCGATGACAGTACCCAGCCATCAAACCCCTCTTCAAAACCGCCATCGATAATAATATTGCCTTCAGTAGACATGTTTTTTCCTTAAGTTATTGAATTAAAAGAATGTGATAAAGCGAACGAAAGCTATGATGGCCTGCCGGGAGGTAAGATTTTGTGATGTGGGTCACATTCATTCTTAAGGTGATGTTGTTTTATCTCTTTTATCTCAATAGGTTATCTTTTTTACGCTGTAGTGAGGCTGGTTGTGGTCCAATCGTATGCGCCTGTCTTAAATAAAAATAGCTTATATCTTCATTTTATGATTTTAAGTCTTAAAATGTTATATTAACTTGTTGTTTTTTATGGTTTTTCGATGTTTTTATTTTGTTATTTATTCAGGTAATTAATTGATTTTTAAGTTATTTTTTATATTAACTGTCTTTGTTTTGTCTTTTTCGTAATTTATTTGATGTAATTGCCATTAAATTATTTATTGTTGTTGTTTTTTGTTGATTTAATGTGAAATTTGACCATTTGGTCCACTTTTTATCATGCCATGCAATTTTTTGTTAACTCAAGCAAGCGCAAGCGTTTTCTATCGTTACTTAGTTGAACTTTTTGCCTGTTAAACCGAATAACTTACTTATAATGTACAAAATAACATAAAAAACACCCTCTTTAAGTTGACTTTTATCTGGCTTAACTTCAGAATGCCGCCGTTTGCCAGAAATCCACGGGTAAGCAAATTTGCATTGCTTCATACTGACTGAATGAATTAATATGCAAATAAAGTGAGTGAATATTTTCTGGAGGGTGTTTTGATTAAGTCAGCGCTATTGGTTCTGGAAGACGGAACCCAGTTTCACGGTCGGGCCATTGGGGCAACAGGTTCGGCGGTTGGGGAAGTCGTTTTCAATACTTCAATGACCGGTTATCAAGAAATCCTCACTGATCCTTCCTATTCCCGCCAAATCGTCACTCTTACTTATCCCCATATTGGTAATGTCGGCACCAATGAAGCCGATGAAGAATCCTCTCAGGTTCATGCGCAAGGTTTAGTGATTCGCGATCTGCCGCTGATTGCCAGCAACTTCCGTAACACAGAAGACCTCTCTTCTTACCTCAAACGCCATAACATTGTGGCGATTGCCGATATCGATACCCGCAAGCTGACCCGACTGCTACGTGAGAAAGGCGCCCAGAACGGCTGCATCATTGCCGGCGATAACCCGGATGCGAAGCTGGCGCTGGAAAAAGCGAAAGCATTTCCTGGACTTAACGGTATGGATCTGGCGAAAGAAGTGACCACTGCGGAAGCCTACCGCTGGACGCAGGGTAGCTGGACGCTGAAAGAGGGGTTACCGGAAGCGAAATCTGAGGATGACCTGCCGTTCCACGTGGTGGCCTACGATTTCGGCGCCAAGCGCAACATCCTGCGCATGCTGGTGGACCGCGGCTGCCGCCTGACGGTCGTTCCGGCGCAAACCTCTGCCGAAGAGGTGCTGAAAATGAACCCGGACGGCATCTTTCTGTCGAACGGCCCTGGCGACCCGGCGCCGTGCGACTACGCCATCGAGGCGATTGAGAAATTCCTCCAGACCGATATTCCGCTATTTGGCATCTGTCTTGGTCATCAGCTACTGGCACTGGCGAGCGGGGCGAAGACCGTTAAGATGAAGTTCGGCCATCATGGCGGCAACCATCCGGTAAAAGACATGGACCGAAACGTGGTGATGATCACCGCGCAGAACCACGGCTTTGCGGTGGATGAGGCGACGCTGCCCGCCAACCTGCGAGTGACCCATAAATCCCTGTTCGATGGCACGCTGCAAGGCATTCACCGCACCGATAAACCGGCGTTCAGTTTCCAGGGCCATCCGGAAGCCAGCCCTGGCCCGCACGACGCCGCACCGCTATTCGACCACTTTATCGAGCTTATCGCGCAATACCGTAAAACCGCTAAGTAATCAGGAGTATTAAGACCATGCCAAAACGTACAGACATAAAAAGCATCCTGATTCTGGGCGCGGGCCCGATTGTTATCGGTCAGGCGTGTGAGTTTGACTACTCCGGCGCTCAGGCGTGTAAGGCGCTGCGCGAAGAGGGATATCGCGTTATCCTGGTGAACTCCAACCCGGCGACCATCATGACCGACCCGGAAATGGCCGATGCCACCTATATTGAGCCGATTCATTGGGAAGTGGTGCGCAAAATCATTGAAAAAGAGCGCCCGGATGCGGTGCTGCCGACGATGGGCGGCCAGACGGCGCTGAACTGCGCGCTGGAGCTGGAGCGGCAGGGCGTGCTGGAAGAGTTCGGCGTGACCATGATTGGCGCGACGGCGGATGCAATTGATAAAGCCGAAGACCGTCGTCGCTTCGATATCGCGATGAAGAAAATTGGTCTCGACACCGCGCGTTCCGGTATCGCGCACACCATGGAAGAAGCGCTGGCGGTTGCCGCTGACGTGGGTTTCCCGTGCATCATCCGTCCGTCCTTTACCATGGGCGGCACCGGCGGCGGTATCGCCTACAACCGCGAAGAGTTCGAAGAAATTTGTGAACGCGGCCTGGACCTTTCCCCAACCAACGAACTGCTGATTGATGAATCGTTGATTGGCTGGAAAGAGTACGAGATGGAAGTGGTGCGTGATAAAAACGACAACTGCATCATCGTCTGCTCTATCGAAAACTTCGATGCGATGGGCATTCACACCGGCGACTCCATCACCGTGGCGCCAGCCCAGACCCTGACCGATAAAGAGTATCAAATCATGCGTAACGCCTCGATGGCGGTACTGCGTGAAATCGGCGTCGAAACTGGCGGTTCCAACGTCCAGTTCGCCGTGAACCCGAAAAACGGTCGTTTGATTGTTATCGAGATGAACCCGCGCGTCTCCCGCTCCTCGGCGCTGGCCTCAAAAGCCACCGGTTTCCCGATTGCCAAAGTGGCCGCGAAACTGGCGGTGGGTTACACCCTCGACGAACTGATGAACGACATCACCGGTGGCCGCACTCCGGCGTCGTTTGAGCCGTCTATTGACTATGTTGTAACCAAAATTCCGCGTTTTAACTTCGAGAAATTCGCCGGCGCGAACGACCGTTTGACCACCCAGATGAAATCGGTCGGTGAAGTGATGGCGATTGGTCGCACCCAGCAGGAATCCCTGCAAAAAGCGCTGCGTGGCCTGGAAGTAGGCGCCACCGGTTTTGACCCGAAAGTGAGCCTCGACGACCCGGAAGCGCTGACCAAAATTCGCCGCGAGCTGAAAGATGCGGGCGCCGAGCGTATCTGGTACATCGCTGACGCTTTCCGCGCCGGTCTGTCCGTTGATGGCGTATTTAACCTGACCAATATCGACCGCTGGTTCCTGGTGCAGATTGAAGAGCTGGTGCGCCTGGAAGAGAAAGTGGCGGAAGTCGGTATTACCGGACTCAACGCCGACTTCCTGCGTCAGCTCAAGCGTAAAGGCTTTGCCGATGCGCGTCTGGCGAAACTGGCGGGCGTGCGCGAAGCGGAAATCCGCAAGCTGCGTGACCAGTTCGACCTGCACCCGGTCTACAAGCGTGTGGATACCTGCGCGGCGGAATTCGCCACCGACACCGCCTACATGTACTCCACTTATGAAGATGAGTGTGAAGCGAACCCGTCCGTTGATCGCGACAAAATCATGGTGCTCGGCGGCGGCCCGAACCGTATCGGCCAGGGGATCGAGTTCGACTACTGCTGCGTACACGCCTCGCTGGCGCTGCGCGAAGACGGTTACGAGACCATTATGGTCAACTGTAACCCGGAAACCGTCTCTACCGACTACGACACTTCCGACCGCCTGTACTTCGAGCCGGTGACGCTGGAAGACGTGCTGGAAATCGTGCGCATCGAGAAGCCGAAAGGCGTGATTGTACAGTACGGCGGCCAGACCCCGCTGAAGCTGGCGCGCGCGCTGGAAGCGGCAGGCGTGCCGGTTATCGGTACCAGCCCGGATGCCATCGACCGCGCGGAAGACCGTGAACGCTTCCAGCACGCGGTGGACCGTCTGAAGCTGAAGCAGCCGGCTAACGCCACCGTCACCGCCATCGAACAGGCTGTCGAAAAAGCGAAAGAGATTGGCTACCCGCTGGTGGTACGTCCGTCTTACGTGCTGGGCGGTCGGGCGATGGAAATTGTCTATGATGAAGCCGATCTGCGTCGCTACTTCCAGACCGCGGTCAGCGTCTCTAACGATGCGCCAGTACTACTTGACCGCTTCCTTGATGACGCGGTTGAAGTGGACGTGGACGCTATCTGCGACGGCGAAATGGTGCTGATTGGCGGCATCATGGAGCACATCGAGCAGGCGGGCGTACACTCCGGCGACTCCGCCTGTTCCCTGCCAGCCTACACGCTGAGCCAGGAAATTCAGGACGAGATGCGCCAGCAGGTGCAGAAGCTGGCTTTTGAATTACAGGTACGCGGCCTGATGAACGTGCAGTTTGCGGTCAAGGACAACGAAGTTTACCTGATTGAAGTCAACCCGCGCGCGGCGCGTACCGTGCCGTTCGTCTCTAAAGCTACCGGCGTGCCGCTGGCGAAGGTGGCGGCGCGTGTGATGGTAGGCCAGACGCTTAGCGCACAGGGCATCACCAAAGAGGTCATCCCGCCGTATTATTCGGTGAAAGAAGTGGTGCTGCCGTTCAACAAATTCCCCGGCGTTGACCCGCTGTTAGGGCCAGAAATGCGCTCAACCGGCGAAGTGATGGGTGTGGGCCGTACCTTCGCGGAAGCGTTCGCTAAAGCGCAACTGGGCAGCAGTTCGACGATGAAGAAATCGGGCCGTGCGCTGCTCTCTGTACGCGAAGGCGACAAAGAGCGTGTGGTGGATCTCGCCGCTAAACTGTTGAAACAGGGCTTTGAGCTGGATGCCACTCACGGTACGGCGATTGTGCTGGGCGAAGCCGGTATCAACCCGCGTCTGGTGAATAAGGTGCATGAAGGTCGTCCGCACATTCAGGACCGTATCAAGAATGGCGAATACACTTATATCATCAATACTACCGCTGGCCGCCGGGCGATTGAAGACTCAAGGGTGATTCGTCGCAGCGCGCTGCAGTATAAAGTACATTATGACACCACGCTGAACGGCGGTTTTGCGACGGCGATGGCGCTCAATGCGGACGCTACGGAAAAAGTTATCTCAGTGCAGGAGATGCACGCGCAAATTCAGAAGTAACGTATAGCCCGTCGGGCCATCGAAAGATAACATCCATTATCATGTGTATAAACGGTTCCTGAAAGGGAACCGTTTTTTTTTACGTTATCAGGTAATTCCTGGCCAAAAGTATTTCGTTAACCGTATTTTCAATCTGATAAGCAAGATTTTGCTCACACTAATTGACCGTTAAGTTGCATACTATTCCTCTATATCCACATTTTTAACATGGTTAATGAGGTGATTTAAAGGTTGCCGAAATAAGCCGTAGCGAGATTTTTTTTAATTTGTAAAAATGGTGTGCTTATGAGTAAAGAATATGTTGAAAAACCACTTTATTTGTTAATTGCTGATTGGGTAATGGCGGAGAACCGTTGGGTGAGCGCTAAAGAGATTGCTAAGCAATTTAATATGGACCACTGCAAAGCGATAAACACGGTTTCTTATATTCTTTCAGAAGTGGGAGAAATAAACTGCGAAACTAAAACCATTCCTAATCAACTCGAAGGGCGAGGTTGTCAGTGCCAGCGTCTGGTGCGTATTAAAAGTATTGATTCGCAGCTGTATGCGCGCATTGGAAATAGCGCCCGGGAAAAAATGGCAGGGGCAGAAAAAACGCCACGTATGACGACGGTACCGCCGACGGAGCTTAACCGGGAGCAAAAGTGGCAGATGATGTTGTCAAAAAGTATGCGTCGTTAGACTGTACGCCTGTGTCGGGTAATCTTGGAGTCAAACTGTTTCGGACAGGCGTATCGACATACGTCTGTCCGGAAAAAGTCCACATTTCCGCTTTCTCCACTGCGCTATCCGCTTACATGACGTTACACTCATCGGCATTTCTCTGAATAAAGGCTCAACATTTCCGGGAAAAAGACGTATCGCAGGGCATTTATCCTTATGATTAGGCATAAGGAACAGGAGCCTGTGATGAAAATGAAGCTGATACCCTTTTATTTGTTTGTGCTATTTTCCGCCGCGTCCTGGGCTACGGAGATAAACGCCTGCAAAGACCTGATCGGAACATGGGAAACCACGGCAGATAACCCGCCTTATACCATGACAATATTACCACCGGTAGAAACCTGCGGAGAAAAATGTGTGAAACTGAACGTGCAGTATGAACTTGACGTGACTCACCGCAACGCGCTTTATTGCCATGAAGGACAAGAGGGCGTAAAAGTGTCAGCGCCAGTGATATAAGACGGTAATTCACCATTTGGATTGTCCGCTCCACCCAACATGTTGTTTCCTTAAGGTTCTCACACCAGAAAGGACATCAACATGCTGAGCAGAGAGGACTTTTACATGATAAAGCAAATGCGCCAGCAGGGCGCGTACATTGTCGATATTGCGACTCAGATTGGTTGCTCTGAACGGACGGTCAGACGCTACCTCAAATACCCTGAACCGCCAGCCAGAAAGACCCGCCACAAAATGGTTAAGCTGAAACCGTTTATGGATTACATCGACATGCGCCTGGCAGAGAATGTCTGGAATAGTGAGGTTATCTTCGCGGAGATTAAGGCAATGGGTTATACGGGCGGACGTTCCATGCTGCGTTACTACATCCAGCCCAAACGTAAAATGCGTCCGTCAAAAAGAACAGTTCGCTTCGAAACTCAGCCTGGATACCAGCTCCAGCACGACTGGGGCGAAGTTGAGGTGGAGGTTGCCGGGCAACGGTGCAAAGTTAACTTTGCGGTTAATACGCTGGGGTTCTCCCGCCGCTTCCATGTCTTCGCAGCACCAAAACAGGATGCTGAGCATACCTACGAATCACTGGTTCGCGCCTTCCGCTACTTCGGTGGTTGTGTGAAAACGGTGCTGGTTGATAACCAGAAGGCTGCGGTGCTGAAGAATAACAACGGGAAAGTCGTGTTCAACTCCGGATTCCTGTTGCTGGCCGACCACTATAACTTCCTGCCACGGGCATGCCGTCCACGCAGGGCCAGAACAAAAGGTAAGGTTGAGCGAATGGTGAAATACCTCAAGGAGAACTTCTTCGTCCGGTACCGCAGGTTCGACAGCTTCACTCATGTTAATCAACAACTGGAGCAATGGATAGCCGATGTGGCTGACAAACGGGAACTTCGCCAGTTCAAAGAAACGCCGGAACAGCGCTTCGCGCTGGAGCAGGAACATCTGCAGCCGTTACCGGATACGGACTTCGATACCAGTTACTTCGATATCCGCCATGTGTCCTGGGACAGCTATATCGAGGTTGGTGGTAATCGTTACAGCGTTCCCGAAGCGCTGTGTGGTCAGCCGGTATCGATACGAATATCGCTGGATGACGAGTTGCGGATCTACAGTAATGAGAAACTGGTGGCCTCACATCGCCTCTGTTCGGCATCGTCTGGCTGGCAGACAGTGCCGGAGCATCACGCCCCGCTCTGGCAGCAGGTCAGTCAGGTGGAACATCGACCACTGAGTGCCTATGAGGAGCTGTTGTGATGCATGAGCTGGAAGTCCTGCTGAGTCGCCTGAAAATGGAGCATCTGAGTTATCACGTTGAAAGCCTGCTGGAACAGGCAGCTAAAAAAGAGCTGAACTACCGGGAGTTCCTGTGCATGGCGCTACAGCAGGAATGGAACGGCAGGCATCAGCGCGGTATGGAGTCCAGGCTGAAGCAGGCTCGTCTGCCGTGGGTCAAAACGCTGGAGCAGTTCGACTTTACCTTCCAGCCGGGCATCGACCGTAAGGTTGTCCGGGAACTGGCTGGTCTGGCGTTCGTGGAGCGCAGCGAAAACGTGATCCTGCTGGGACCTCCTGGTGTCGGAAAAACTCATCTGGCCATAGCTCTTGGCGTGAAAGCGGTGGATGCGGGACATCGGGTACTGTTTATGCCACTGGACAGACTGATCGCGACACTGATGAAAGCGAAACAGGAAAACCGTCTGGAGCGTCAGCTGCAGCAACTGAGTTATGCCCGGGTGTTGATCCTGGATGAAATAGGCTATCTGCCGATGAACAGAGAGGAAGCCAGCCTGTTCTTCCGGCTACTGAACCGTCGATATGAAAAAGCGAGCATCATACTGACGTCAAACAAAGGGTTCGCAGACTGGGGAGAAATGTTCGGAGATCACGTGCTGGCAACAGCGATACTGGATCGGTTGCTACATCACTCAACCACGCTGAATATCAAAGGAGAGAGTTACCGGTTAAAAGAGAAACGTAAAGCTGGAGTGCTGACCAAAAACACAACGCCAATCAGTGATGATGAAATGGTGAAAAGCGGACAGCATCAGTAACGAAAGTATCTTAGCGGGCATGAAAATGGCAAATAACGGTCAAACATCGTGGCGTTGACAAAAGGGCAGGGGCCAATGGTGATAGCATTTGAAGGGGCGTATGGTGGACACGCTATCGGAACCTATAACCGACAGTTGCAATTACTTTGGGCTGGCGTAATACCGAAAAATAAACAGGGGAAATGGATGATGAAAATGGAAAACTACTGGTTCAAACAGGTAAAAGCGCACTAAATATTACCTTAAAACAGCCCCGGGAAACCGTCTTACTCACAAGGGATTTAGTGTCTATGCGCGCGCATTTTACAGGCGTACCTGCTCTTATTTTTATTGCTATAACTTAATAAAAAAGGAGGGCCAGCATCTGTTTCCAGACGGCCCTGAGTGGATTGTGATACAATAGGCACCTTGCCGGCACTCTCTTATTGTTTCATGCCTGTGCCATCGCTATGGCGTAATCAGAACATTTTTATTTCGCCGCATCATTATAAACTTCGGCAACGGCTTCAAAATTCGGACCATGCTCTCGCGCAGCAATAATATGGTAATATTTCCCGCCTTTCGCATCTGCTAACTCTGACAGTTTTTCACGCAAATCAGTTGGTGAGGAAATCTGCCCGCCACTCTGGGACACATTTACTGTACCGACCTTAACCAGTTTGAAGTGGCTGATTTCTTGCTTAGAGACCTGTTCTGCTGCAAGCGTACTGAATGAAGAGATCGTTGCCAGTAATGCTACGGCGATAATGCGTTTTTTCATAGTTCTGTTCCTGTTATATTGATGGTAATGTTTGCGCAGTATCAGCAATCCGTACCGAACTTATTTATAAGTTCGGTTGATTATTCTAAATAGACTTGTTTGACATAACAGTCTTATATCTTGTTATAGCCGCCCCTTTATGTTTTTGTCAATGTAAAATAATGCTTTAAAGGTTAAAAAGAAACATAACCCTATATAAATAATGGATTTTATATTGCTGTTTGTAATGGCGGAAAGGTTATTGAATCACGCAGTAATGCGATAGTTTTTATCCATAAGCAATATAACAAAATTGAGTTATGTTTTAATTTCGTAGGGTGATATTACCGGTTGTATGTCCGTTGTGGCGCGGCTTGTTGCTAATGGTATGCTTTTCCAGGGAAATTTCATTGCAGCGACATAGGGTAATCGCCGTAGCTGAGGGGAAATGGAGCGAGTATGGTGCTATAAGGTATGTTTAATAATGTATTTTTTTATGAAGTAATGTCTGGAGTTGTATCTCTAAAATAAAAACAATGTACTTTTCGGCTAAATAATTTTCTGATGAATATTGTCATTTGCTAATATATTTCTAATTTGAAATATAAATCAATTTATAACACATATTCTTACCCGGAAAACATTGATATATGTCCTCGCTTACTCGTACAGTAATAAATGAATATGTGATAATTTACTGACAACAGGTATAATAATATGAGTAATAAAAAAAATCTGTCTACAGAAGAGACGGATCTTACGCGTAGGAAACTGTTAACCAGCGCCGGTATTCTTGCCGCCGGCGGTATGTTATCCGGCGCGGTAAAGGTTGATGAAAAATGCGCCGTTAAGGCGAAACCGACCTGGGATAAACCGTTTACCGGCGAGATTCCGGAGAAATTGCCAGAAGGATATAATATTCTGTTAGTCGTGACCGACCAGGAGCGTTTTTTCCCTACGTTTCCTTTCCCGGTACCCGGCAGAGAGCGGCTCATGAAAACGGGGGTGACATTCTGTAACCACCAGAATACCAGTAATGTTTGTACGCCTTCCCGCTCCGTATTGTATACCGGCTTACATATGCCCCAGACAAAGATGTTTGATAATCTGGGATTACCCTGGATGCCCTATGACCTTGACCCCGCTCTTGGAACTACAGGACATATGATGCAGGAGCTGGGATATTATACGGCCTATAAAGGTAAGTGGCATCTTACAGAAAAACTGGAGAAGCCTCTGCCTGACGAAAAAGATGAGGATATTGATGTCGGGAATATTCCTGAACCAGAATTACATAAAATTATGGAAAAATATGGTTTTTCTGACTATCACGGTATCGGCGATATTATAGGCCATAGTAAAGGCGGCTATTTTTATGATTCAACCACCACGGCTCAGACTATAAATTGGTTAAGATGCAAGGGGCAGCCCCTGAATGACCAACACAAGCCCTGGTTCCTGGCCGTTAACCTCGTTAATCCCCATGACGTGATGTTTATTGATACCGATAAGGAGGGAGAAAAGGTACAGTGGCGTGGCGAGCTGGATCAGGATGATAATACCCTGGCGCCCACGCAGCCGCCGGAAAACGCGCTTTATCAGGCAAGCTGGTTGAACTATCCGCTGCCGGCAAACAGGCATCAATCATTCAATGAGCAGGGAAGACCGCCAGCGCATCTTGAATACCAGACGGCGCGCGCTGCGCTGGAAGGGCAGTTTCCTGATGAAGATCGTCGTTGGCGTAAACTGCTTGACTACTATTTCAACTGTATCCGCGATTGTGATACTCACCTTGACCGGATATTAAATGAACTTGATGCCCTCAAGTTGACTGATAAAACGATTGTTGTATTTACTGCCGATCATGGCGAATTAGGCGGAAGCCATCAGATGCACGGTAAAGGCGCTTCCGTTTATAAAGAACAGATCCATGTGCCGATGATTATTTCCCACCCGGCGTATCCAGGTAATAAGAAATGTCAGGCGTTGACCTGTCATCTTGATATCGCGCCGACATTAGTTGGACTGACCGGTTTGCCGGAAGAAAAACAGCACAAAGCGTTAGGCAACCGGAAAGGCGTTAATTTTAGCAGATTGCTAAAAAACCCGGAAGGCGTTGCGGTTAATGCGGTGAGAAACGCCAGCTTATATTGCTATGGCATGATCCTGTATACCGATGCCCATTATCTCCACCGCGTTATAGCGCTACAAAGAGATAAGCAAAAAACGGTGGCGCAAATCAAGCAGGAAATCTCCCATTTGCATCCTGATTTCAGCCATCGTTCAGGGACGCGCATGATTAACGATGGCCGTTATAAGTTTGCGCGCTATTTTTCGCTAAGGGAGCATAATACGCCGGAAACCTGGGAGGATCTTATTAAATACAACGATCTTGAACTTTACGATCTTAAAAATGATCCCGATGAGAACCATAACCTTGCTGCTGATAAAGAGAAATATCAGGATCTCATTCTGATGATGAATGAAAAACTGAATAAAATTATCAAAGACGAAATTGGCGTGGATGACGGCAGCTTTATGCCGGATGCCACCCGCGAGCCGTGGGATCTTACCATTGAGCAGTTTAACCGCATGGCGAAAGATTAAGCGCCTGACCCATTAGGTTAATTTATGTGTCGGCGATCTGGCGTCCACCGTGGTCTGGAGGTCAGATGCTGTTGGCGCTGCGCTTATCGGGCCTGTATCATCATTTAATCTATTGATATTGCAATAATTACAGGCATATTTAGCGCAGCGCCGCCCGACAAGAAGACCTTAAACCGGTTTGTCAGCGGTTCAAGGCTGCTATCATCACCGACCTTTCCACACCGGATCGCGCTTTTCCGCAAACGCCTGTGGCCCTTCGAGGGCATCTTCCGAGTGCAGGACGGCGGGATAGTGTCTCAGCGCGCCGCTACGGATATAGCGATAGCCCTCTTCGACTGACATATCGCGAGTGGTGCGGGTCATTTCTTTCAAGGCGGCGACCGCCAGGGGGGCGCTTTGCACCAGTTGTTGCGCCAGTTCACGGGCGCTGTCCATTAACTCATGTGGACTGACGACGCGATTTACCACTCCCCAGCGCAGCGCTTCTTCCGCTGTCATGCGTCTGCCGGTCATCACCATATCATTGACGATCGCAGGCGGCAGGATCTTCGGTAGACGCAGTACGCCGCCGCTATCTGGCACAATACCAAGTTTTGCTTCCGGCAGCGCGAAGCTGGCGTGATCCGCGCAGATAATGAAATCCGCCGCCAATGCCAGTTCGAATCCGCCGCCGAAAGCGTAGCCGTTGACCGCGGCAATCACCGGTTTATCAAGATCAAAAAGCTCGGTTAAACCGGCAAAACCGCCGGGGCCGAAATCCGCATCTGGCGCTTCACCTTCGGCGGCGGCTTTTAAATCCCAGCCGGCTGAAAAAAACGTCTCTCCCGCCCCGGTGACAATCGCTACGCGTAAATGCGGATCGTCCCGGAAGCGCAGAAAGGCCTCACCCATCGCAAAACTGGTTCTGGCGTCAATCGCGTTCGCTTTCGGGCGATCGAGCGTAATTTCAAGAATGGGGCCATTACGGGTCAGGTGCAATGATTCACTCATATCTTCAATCCTTTATTCGCTTATTCCCTTTTCAGGGCCACAGTTATCCGCCAGAAATATCTCTATTTCCACGACAATGTTGATGTATTCAGCGGGCAGTGCCCGCCGGAGAGGTTATTTCAGATTTTTTTTAATGATTTTCCCTGAACAATTACGGGGCAAATCTTTTCTTATTTCCAGATATGACGGTACTTTAAATTTCGCCATATTTGCCTCACAAAACGTAAAAAAATCTTCCTCGGTTAATGTCTCACCTTCATTGAGTACCACAAACGCTTTAATAGCTTCATCACGAATATCATCCTTAATACCGATAACCACGATATCCTGAATTTTAGGATGCCCGGCGATGATATTTTCCAGCTCGACGCAAGAGACATTTTCTCCGCCGCGCTTAATCATGTTGCAGCGACGATCGACGAAATAGAAAAACCCTTCCTCATCCCGATAGCCGGAATCGCCGGTATGCAGCCAGCCGTTAGGCTCAAGCGCTTTGGCTGTAGCGTCCGGGCGTTCGAAATAGGCTTTAAAAAGCGTTTTACCGGGAATGCCTTTAACGCATATTTCCCCGATTTCGCCGGGAGGCAACGCACGATTTTGCTCATCGCGAATCTCCGCTTCATAGCAAAAACCCGGACGACCAATCGACGGCCAGCGTCGCTTATCGCCGGGGCGGTCGCCGATAATACCGACGATGGTTTCCGTCATACCATAAGAGGTGAGCAGTCGGACGCCGAAGCGTTCGATAAATGCCTCTTTCTCTTGCACGGAGAGGTTGAGGTAAAACATCACTTCGCGTAAACAGTGGTGACGATCGTCAGCGGCGGGCGGCTGCGTCATTAACGTTCGGATCATCATCGGGATACATTCGGTGACGGTCGCGCAATATTTTCTCACCTGTCCCCAGAAGGCGCGGGCGCTGTATTTTTCGATCAGCACAAACGTAGCGCCCGCTGAAAAGGCCGCCATCGCCGCCGTACACTGGCAGTCAATGTGAAAGGCGGGCATGACGGTTAGATAAACATCATCTTCGCGCAACGCGCATTGCCAGGCGGAGTAGTAGCCAGCAAAACGTAAATTATAGTGAGTAATCACTACCCCTTTCGGGCGGGACGTTGTGCCGGAGGTAAAAAGGATTTCCGCGGTATCCTCAGGCGTTAACGGCGGCGTATAAAGCAGGACGTCGGGCTGCTGCGCTTTCAGCGTGTGAAAGTGGCTAACGCCTTCTTCGACCGGAAACGTCGCGCCGATCAGACAAATATGCCTGAGCGGCGTGTGCCCTTCCTGTTGAGTCTGACGATACATCGGATAAAACGGCGCGCTGGTGACCAGTAACGATGTCCGGCTATTTTGCAGTATCCAGGCGCTCTCCTCGCGCAATAATCTGGCATTAATCGGCACGACGATGGCGCCGATTTTTGCCAGCCCAAACCAGCAAAAGATAAATTCCGGGCAATTGTCCAGATGCAAAGCAACGTTGTCGCCTTTACGTACGCCTAAGGAATAGAAAAGGTTTGCCGTGCGATTGATCTCTCTATTCAGTGCGGCATAGCTGAAGTGTTGTCCTTCTCCCGCGCAGGATTCAAAAATTAACGCCGTTTTGTCTTCATATATTCCGGCCAGGTCGTCCCACATCTGACGTAAGTGTTGTCCGCCTACAATATCCATTGCACTTTTATCCACAAAATCAGGCGTGAGCGCTAACCGGAAAACCGATTAGCGCATCGCGTTTAATCCTCAACTTTGGCCAGCCCTTTGCCGACCAGTTCCTTAATATCTGCTTCGCTATAACCAATATTTTTCAGAATGGCGGCGGTATCCATGCCGTGTGACGGCATGGCGCGCCAGATTTTCCCCGGGTTGTTTTTGAATTTCGGCATGACATTCGGCCCCTTACAGGTGCGACCGTCCATCGTTTGCCACTGGGTAATGGACTCACGGGCCACGTACTGCGGATGATGTTCCAGCTCCGGAATAGTCAGCACTTTTGCGCAGGCGATATTCAGTTCGGCAAAACGCGCCTGAACGTCAGCAATAGAACGCGTCGCCAGCCAGGTATCCAGTTTTTCTTCCACCAGCGGCCCATAAGGGCATTCGATACGGTGAATCAACTGCGTGCCTTCCGGCACTTCCGGCGTACCGAGAATATGCGCGAGGCCGATATCTTTAAAGCATTCGTTAATTTGCGTAATGCCGACTAACTCCATCACGATATAACCGTCGGCGCATTTATATAATCCGCAACCGGCGTAATAAGGGTCTTTACCTTTGGTCATTCGCGGGCAGATTTCGCCGCCGTTGAAGTAATCCATCATAAAATACTGCCCCATCCGCAACATCACTTCATACATCGCAATATCAATACTTTCGCCTTTACCGGTTTCCCGTACTTTATGCAGCGCCGCCAGCGCCGAGGTCGTGGCGGTCAGGCCGGAAAAATAGTCGGCGGTGTAGGGAAAGGCGGGCATCGGTTGGTCGATATCGCCGTTTTGGATCAGATAGCCGCTGAACGCCTGGGCGATGGTATTGTAAGCCGGCAGATGGGTATACTCTTCGTCGCCAAACTGACCGAAGCCGGAAAGATGGGCGATAACCAGTTTCGGGTTATGTTCCCACAGTACTTCATCGGTAATGCCGCGGCGGGCGAACGCCGGGCCTTTGCTGGCTTCAATAAAGATATCGGTCGTTTCCATTAATTTCAGAAACGCTTCTCGTCCTTCGTTTTTAAAGATGTTCAGGGAAAGGGCGTGCAGATTACGACGTGAAAGCTGCGGATAATTCGGCTGGACACGAATGGTATCGGCCCAGGCCACGTTTTCGCTCCAGATAACCTCCGCGCCCCATTCTGCGAACATTTGTCCGGCGAACGGCCCGGCGATTTCTATTCCGGAAAAGACCACCCGCAGCCCCGAGAGGGGGCCGAAGGCAGGCATTGGTAAATGCGTTGTCATGGTATCACTCCTGTTGCCGGATGCGGCGTAAACACCTATCCGGATTACAACATGCACAATCCGTAGACCCGGTAAGCGCAGCGCCACCGGGCGCTTTACTTAGCGGTACTGCTTCAGCACCGCGCGACCGAGCGTCAGGATCTGCATTTCGTCAGATCCGCCGGAAACGCGGTCAACGCGCAGATCGCGCCAGAAACGCGAAATACGATGATTCCCCGCAATGCCCACGCCGCCTAATACCTGCATGGCGCTGTCCACAACCTCAAACGCGGCGTTAGCGCAGAAGTATTTACACATGGCTGCATCGCCGGAGGTGATTGTGCCGTTGTCTGCCTTCCATGCCGCTTCCAGCAGCATATTTTTCATGGCGTTTAATTTGATCGCCATATGGGCGAATTTCTCCTGAATCAGTTGGAAGCGACCAATTGTCTCGCCAAACTGCACGCGCTGATTAGCGTAACGCGCCGCATCTTCAAAGGCGCATAGCGCCGTGCCGTAGTTGGTTAACGCCACCAGGAAACGTTCATGATCGAACTCTTCTTTAACGCGATTAAAGCCGTTACCTTCCCGACCGAACCTGTCTTTCTCGTCCAGTTCAACCTCATCGAAGGTAATTTCGCAGCAGCTATCCATACGCAGACCGAGCTTTTCCAGTTTGGTCACTTTGATGCCCGGTTTGCTCATATCCACAAACCATTCGGTATAGACAGGCTTATCCGGCGATGCGCCATCTCTTGCCATCACCACAATGTAGGGGGTGTACGCGCTACTGGTGATAAAGCACTTGCTGCCATTGAGGTAAACCTTACCATTTTTGCGGGTATAGGTGGTTTTTAAGCTCCCGACATCCGAACCGGCACCCGGCTCGGTAATTGCCGAGTTCCACATCTGCTTACCGGTGCCGCGAAAGGCCATAATCTTATCGATCTGTTCCTGGGTGCCTTCACGCAGGAAAGTGTTGAACCCGCCCGGTAATTGGTACAGCACATATGTCGGTGCGCCCAGACGCCCCAATTCCATCCATACCGCCGCAACGGTAACGAATCCGGCGTCCAGGCCACCGTGCTCTTCCGGGATCAGCAGGCTATCAATCCCCATCTCCGCCAGCGCTTTCACAAAACGTTCGGGATAGATGCTGTCACGATCGCACTCGGCAAAATAGGCTTCCCAGTTCTCACTGGCCATCAATTCACGAATACCGGCGACAAACAGTTCCTGTTCATCATTTAAATTAAAATCCATGTTCCAACCTCTTGATCTCTTGGGGTTAATTTTATTTATCTTTCCAGTGCGTTTTGGCATCCTTGATAAAGGAGAGCGTCACCATAATGTTGACGAAGAACAGCGGGCAGCCGCCGGCGATAATGGCGGTTTGAATTGGTTTCAGCCCGCCGAGCGCCAACAGAACAATGCCAATAATGCCTACCAGTACCGACCAGCCGATCCGCACCAGCAGCGGCGGTTCTTCGCCGTCGCGTATTTCGCGACAGGTCGACATCGCCAGGGTATAAGAGCAGGCGTTAATCAGCGTGACGGTGGCGATAAAGCACAGGATGAAGAATCCCCACATCGTGGCGGTACTGAGCGGCAGGGCGGCCCAGGTTTCGATAATGGCGCGCGCCACGCCGTGCTGGTCGATTAACTGCGGAATATTGAGGATATTTTTATCCATCAGCAGGAGAGTATTGCTGCCGAGGACGGTCCACAAAATCCAGGTGGAAGCCGTCAGCCCCAACACCATGCCGAAGCAGAGTTCACGCACTGTTCGGCCACGGGAAATACGGGCGAGAAAGATGCTCATCTGGATGGCGTAAATCACCCACCATGCCCAGTAAAAGACGGTCCAGCTTTGCGGGAACCCACTTTTACCTATCGGATCGGTGTAAAACAGCATCCGCGGCAGGTACATCAACAGTGTACCGACCGAATCGGTAAAATAGTTCATGATGAAGCTGGCGCCGCTGACGATGAATACCCAGCCCAGCATCAGAAAGCTTAAATAACTGCGAACGTCGCTGGCGATCCTGACCCCTTTTTGCAAACCGCAGGCGACACAGATCGCGTTCAGGATGATCCAGCAGGTAATAATAATGGCGTCCAGCTCCAGGGTGTGCGGAATACCGAACAGATACTGCATACACTCCGTCACCAGCGGCGTCGCCAGACCGAGGCTGGTTCCCATCGCAAAGATCAGCGCCACCAGGTAGAAGTTATCGACGATGGTGCCGAAAAGCCCTTTGGCATGTTTTTCGCCGACCAGCGGCACCAGCGTGGAGCTGGGACGGATAACATCCATCTTACGGACGAAAAAGAAGTAGGCAAAAGCGACGGAGAGGAAACTGTAGGTCGCCCACGGCAGCGGGCCCCAGTGGAACAGGCTATAGGCGAGGCCAATCTCTTTCGCGCCGGTAGAGTTGGGCGCAAGGCCGAACGGCGGCGTAGAGATATAGTAATAAATTTCTATCGACCCCCAGAACAGGACGGCGGCGGAGGTACAGGAGGCGAACATCATAAAAATCCAGCTGGCGGTGCTGAATTCCGGCGGTTCATCGCCTAATTTCTTTTTCGCATAAGGACCAAAGACCAGCCAGAACCAGCCGATGAGCATGACGACCATATACCATTCAAAGGCCCATCCCCATACGTTGGTGACATAACTGAATACGGCGTTAATAACATTATTTGCCGCATCAAGATCCCGAACCGTTAGCCAACAAAGTATCCCTACGATTATAAGTGGCGGGAAAAAAACCTTTGGTTCTATTCCAGACTTTTTCTTGTCAGTTTTCATGAGTTAATTCCAATGTCAAAACGAAATTTATGCTGCGTTCCTGGCTATTATATTTTGTTTATTTTCCTGAATATTCTACCGGTGATAATTTAACCTCAGGGCGCTTCTGCGAGTAACCCATAATGAGTATTCATCGCACGACGTTCTGTAAGCTGGATCACACTTTTTTGTCGTTTCTTTTGGCAGTTTGTTTTGTATTTATTCTTTTGTAATCAAGTTAATACAATGATGTTGGGCGTTTTTTGTGCGCCTCTCTTTCAATATTGGTGATCCGTAAAACAATATTGAAAATTTTTATATTTTGTCGCCGACCGTTCAATATTGGTGAGGTGCTTAACAATATTGAAAGTTATGAAGAACAGGATGTGACTTTTTCAATATTGGTGATTAATGTTTTATTCCCGAATTTAAGAGCGTGATATCTGTATTTAACACCGCCGATATAGATGACGTTTCCTTCATGATTTCTGGAGATGCAATGAAGATATTGACTTGCTACAAGTGCGTGCCTGATGAACAGGATATTGTGATTAATAACGAAGATGGTTCATTAGATACCCGTAAAGCCGACGCCAAAATTAGCCAATACGATTTAAATGCGATTGAAGCCGCTTGCCAGTTAAAACAGCAGGCCGGCGATGCCGTGGTTACGGCAATGAGCGTGGGCGGCCAGGCGCTGACCAACGCCAAAGGGCGTAAAGATGTGCTTTCTCGCGGCCCTGACGACCTTATTGTCGTGATTGATGAACAGTTTGAACAGGCGCTGCCGCAACAAACCGCCACTGCGCTCGCCGCCGCTGCGCAAAAAGCGGGTTTTGATCTGATTATCTGCGGCGATGGCTCTTCCGATCTTTATGCTCAGCAGGTGAGCCTGCTGCTGGGTGAAACGCTGCATATCCCGGCCATTAACGGCGTGCGCAACATCCTTTCGCTGAGTGAAGACACCCTTATCGTTGAGCGTGAGTTGGAAGATGAAATCGAAACGCTGCATATCCCGTTACCTGCGGTTGTGGCGGTCTCTACCGATATTAACTCCCCGCAAATCCCGTCGATGAAAGCGATTCTCGGCGCGGCGAAAAAGCCCGTCCAGGTCTGGTCTGCGGCGGACATCGGCTTTAGCGTGGCGGCTGGCTACTCCAGCCAACGCGTCGCTGCGCCGAAACAGCGCGAGCGTCAGCGAATTGTCATTGAAGGCGAGGGCGAAGAACAGATCGCCGCATTCGCCGAAAACCTGCGCAAAATCATTAACTAAGGGGAAGTTATGAGCAAGTTTTCCAGTGTTTGGGTATTCAGCGATACGTCTTCTCGTCTGCCGGAACTGATGGGCGGCGCGCAGCATACCGGTGAACAGATTAACGTTTTCGTACTGAGCGAGGCGGATAGCGAGGCAGCGTTCCATTTTGGCGCGGATCGCGTCTGGTTTTTACGCGGTAAACCTGATGACCGTATGGTGGAAGACTATGCGGAAGCCATGGTGGAAACCCTCCATAAACATGGCGGCGAGGCGGGCATGGTACTACTGCCGAATACCCGTCGCGGAAAACTGCTGGCGGCTAAGCTCGGCTACCGTCTGGCAGCGGCGGTGTCTAACGATGCCAGTAGCGTCGTACCACAAGCGGAAGGGGCTGCGGTAAAACACATGGTTTACGGCGGGCTGGCGATGGGCGAAGAGACGATTACCTCTCCCTGGGCGGTAGTCACGCTGAGCAGCGGCGCTTTCGAACCGGCGCAGGCGGATACGGCGCGCCGCGGCGAGGCGCAGAGCGTGGAGTGGATAGCGCCGGCGATAGCGGTGACGCGTACCGCGACGCAGGCGCGTCAGAGCAACCGCGTCGATCTGGATAAAGCGCGGCTGGTGGTGAGCGTTGGACGCGGGATCGGCAGTAAAGAGAATATCGCGCTGGCACAGGCGCTGTGTCAGACCATCGGCGCGGAGCTGGCCTGCTCTCGTCCGGTCGCGGAAAACGAAAAATGGATGGAACATGAGCGTTATGTCGGTATCTCCAACCTGATGTTAAAACCCGAACTTTATCTTGCCATCGGGATCTCCGGGCAGATCCAGCACATGGTCGGGGCGAATGGATCGCAAACGATCTGCGCCATTAACAAAGATAAAAACGCGCCGATCTTCCAGTACGCGGATTACGGCATTGTGGGCGATGCGGTAAAGATCCTGCCCGCGCTGATCCAGGCATTAGCACGTTGATTGAGCAAGGCGGGGCAAAGCACGTCCCGCCGCTGACTGGGAGTTTCTATGTCTGAAGATATCTTTGACGCCATTATTGTCGGCGCAGGGCTGGCCGGGTCAGTCGCCGCGTTGGTGCTGGCGCGTGAAGGCGCGCAGGTACTGGTGATTGAGCGAGGCAATTCTGCTGGCGCGAAAAACGTCACTGGCGGTCGCCTCTACGCGCATAGCCTGGAGCGTATTCTACCCGATTTTGCGGCACTAGCGCCCGTAGAACGTCTCATTACCCATGAAAAACTCGCCTTTATGACCGAACAAGGGGTGATGGCGGTTGATTATGTTAATGCGGAGGAGCAAGCGCCTTCACAGCGTTCTTATTCCGTGCTGCGCAGTAAATTTGACGCCTGGCTGATGGAGCAGGCGGAAGAAGCGGGCGCGCAACTGATTACCGGTATCCGCGTGGATAACGTCGTACAGCGCGACGGCAAGGTCGTCGGCGTGGAGGCCGATGGCGATATTATCGAAGCGAAAGTCGTGATCCTGGCGGACGGCGTCAATTCCTTGCTGGCGGAAAAGCTGGGCATGGCGAAACGCGTCAACGCCTCGCACGTTGCGGTGGGGGTGAAAGAACTGATCGAATTACCCCAATCCGTTATTGAAGATCGTTTTCAACTTCGGGGCAATGAAGGCGCAGCCTGCCTGTTCGCCGGCGCGCCGACCGCAGGGCTGATGGGCGGTGGATTTTTGTATACCAATGAAACCACGCTGTCGCTGGGGCTGGTGTGCGGTCTGCACCATCTGAGCGCGGCGACAAAATCCGTGCCGCAAATGCTGGAAGATTTTAAACAGCATCCGGCGGTCGCGCCGCTGATCGCCGGCGGCAAACTGGTGGAGTATGCCGCGCACGTCGTCCCGGAGGCCGGGTTTGCTATGCAGCCTGAGCTGGTGGGCGACGGGGTGTTGATTGCCGGTGATGCTGGCGGAATGTGCATGAATCTGGGCTTTACTATCCGCGGTATGGATTTGGCCGTGGCGGCAGGAGACGCGGCGGCGAAAACCGTCCTTTCCGCACTGCGCAGCGCTGATTTCAGTCGGCAAAAACTGGCGGAATATCGCCAGCATCTCGACAACGGTCTGATGCGGGATATGCGAATGTACCAGCGTCTGCCGGCGTTTCTCGATAACCCGCGCATGTTTACCCGCTATCCGGAAATGGCGGTCGGTATCGCCCGCGATCTGTTTACCGTTGATGGCGGCGCGCCGGAGCCGATGCGTAAAAAAATCCTGCGTCATGCAAAGAAAGTCGGCCTTATCAATCTGATGAAGGACGGTATTAAAGGAGCGACCGTATTATGACTTCCCCCGTCAATGTTGACGTCAAGCTGGGCGTTAATAAATTCAACGTCGATGAAAATAACCCGCATATCGTGCTGAAAACCGAACCGGATAAGCAGGCGCTGGAGGTGCTGATTAAGGCATGTCCCGCCGGGCTGTACAAGAAGCAGGATGACGGCAGCGTGCGGTTTGACTACGCCGGCTGTCTGGAATGCGGTACCTGTCGGATTCTCGGCCTGGACAGCGTGCTGGAAAAGTGGGAATACCCGCGCGGTACCTTTGGCGTGGAGTTTCGCTACGGTTGATTGACTGCCGGATGGCGTTGCGCTTATCCGGCCTACGCTCACGGACCTGGTCGGCCTGATACGCGCAGCGCCATCAGGCAACCAGGATAAAACAGGACATAACCATGCCGCAGCCCAGGAACTTTGACGACCTTAAATTCTCCGCCATTCATCGCAGAATTATGCTGTGGGGAAGCGGCGGCCCGTTCCTTGATGGCTACGTGCTGGTGATCATTGGCGTGGCGCTGGAACAACTGACGCCGCTATTACACCTTGATGCTGAATGGATTGGCGCACTCGGCGCGGCTACGCTTGCCGGACTGTTTATCGGCACCTCGCTGTTTGGCTATATTTGCGATAAAGTCGGGCGGCGTAAAATGTTCCTGCTTGATATTATCGCTATCGGCGCTATCTCCGTGGCGACCATGTTTGTTTCCACGCCGCTTGAATTGCTGGTGATGCGCGTTTTAATTGGCATTGTTATCGGCGCGGATTACCCTATCGCCACGTCCATGATTACGGAGTTTTCCAATACCCGGCAGCGCGCGTTTTCCATCGGTTTTATCGCCGCGATGTGGTACGTCGGCGCGACCTGCGCCAATCTGGTGGGGTATTGGTTGTATGACATGGAAGGCGGCTGGCGCTGGATGCTTGGCAGCGCCTTTATCCCATGCTTAATCATTTTGATTGGCCGCTTTGACCTGCCGGAATCGCCACGCTGGCTATTGCGAAAAGGACGGGTAAAAGAGTGCGAACAAATGATGATCAAACTGTTCGGCGAACCGGTCTGCTTTGACGATGAGCCGCCGCAGGAGACCCGCTTCCTGCAACTGTTTAACCGCCGTCATTTCCCGTTTGTACTGTTCGTCGCGGCTATCTGGACCTGTCAGGTGATCCCGATGTTCGCTATCTATACCTTTGGGCCGCAGATCGTCGGGTTACTCGGCTGGGAACAGGGGCGCAGCGCTCGGCAATGTGGTGATTAGCCTCTTTTTTATGCTGGGCTGTATACCGGCGATGTTCTGGCTAAACAGTATTGGCCGTCGCCCTCTGCTTATTGGCAGCTTCGCAATGATGACTATTGCGCTGGCGTTGCTGGGGCTGGTGTCAAATCTGGGCATCATACTGGTAGTGGTGGCGTTTGCGGTGTACGCCTTCTTTTCCGGCGGACCGGGCATACTGCAATGGCTTTATCCTAATGAACTCTTCCCTACGGACATTCGCGCTTCGGCCGTAGGGGTCATCATGTCATTAAGCCGCATTGGAACCATTGTCTCCACCTGGGCATTACCGATTTTTATTACTCGTTACGGTATTAATAACGTCATGCTGATTGGCGCGTTGATTTCGTTAGTCGGGCTTGGCGTATCGGTGATGTTTGCCCCGGAAACTCGCGGCTTGACGCTAACACAGACCGGAAACATGACTTTGCGCGGAACGCCATCGGATAACCCTCGTTAAGAGTGTTCTGCATTTCTCCCCGCTTTTCGCCAATAACGCTACAGTTAACAGTCACATGCTAAAACAACTGAAAAGCAGGGAGAACACCATGCAAAAACGTCTTATGACCGCACTGTTTACCGCAGCAACACTATTCACCGTCGCAGGATGCTCTTCTAACCAGGCGGTTGAAACCACGGATGGCAAAACTATCGTCACCGACGGGAAACCCGAGGTCGATAACGATACCGGTATGGTGTCTTACAAAAACGCCGCCACCGGGAAAACCGAACAGATTAACCGCGATCAGCTGAAAAATATGAGCGAGCTGGATAATTAATTCAATTTTTTCTGATTAGCTGCTCAATAATATTCACTATTAGCCTGGTGAATTTGTCACTACACTTTGTGATAAAAAACCGATAATCACAGGCTAATCATGATCCTCATTATTTATGCGCATCCGTATCCGCATCACTCTCATGCGAATAAACGGATGCTTGAACAGGCAGGGACGCTGGAAAACGTCGAAATACGTTCGCTTTATCACCTCTATCCCGATTTTAATATTGACGTTGCCGCCGAGCAGCAGGCGCTGTCGCGCGCGAGTCTTATCGTCTGGCAGCATCCGATGCAGTGGTACAGCGTCCCTCCTTTACTCAAATTATGGATGGATAAAGTCCTCGCCCACGGCTGGGCCTACGGTCATGGCGGTACGGCATTGCACGGTAAACATCTGCTGTGGGCGGTAACGACCGGCGGTGGTGAAAACCATTTTGCTATCGGTTCACATCCGGGATTTGACGTCCTTTCTCAGCCGCTACAGGCGACGGCGCTCTATTGTGGTTTAACGTGGCTGCCGCCGTTTGCCATGCACTGCACGTTCATTTGCGATAACGAGACCTTACAGGCGCAGGCGCGTCAGTATAAACAGCGTTTACTGGCATGGCAGGAGGCGAATCATGGATAGTCATACTCTACTGCAGGCGCTGATCTATCTTGGTTCGGCGGCGTTGATTGTGCCGATTGCGGTACGTTTGGGCTTAGGTTCGGTGCTGGGGTATCTGATTGCGGGTTGCATTATCGGCCCCTGGGGGCTGCGACTGGTGACGGATGCCGAATCTATTCTGCATTTTGCGGAAATCGGCGTCGTGCTGATGTTGTTTGTCATTGGGCTTGAACTGGACCCGCAGCGGTTATGGAAGCTGCGCGCCTCGGTATTTGGCGGCGGCGCGTTGCAGATGGTGGTCTGCGGCGGACTGATTGGTCTGTTCTGTATGTTTCTTGGCCTGCGTTGGCAGGTGGCGGAACTGATCGGTATGACGCTGGCGCTCTCGTCCACGGCTATCGCCATGCAGGCAATGAATGAGCGTAACCTGACCGTTTCGCAAGTGGGGCGTAGCGCATTTGCGGTGCTTTTGTTCCAGGATATCGCGGCGATCCCGCTGGTGGCGATGATTCCGCTACTGGCCGCCAGCGGCGCATCCACCACGCTTGGCGCGTTTGCGCTGTCGGCGTTAAAAGTCGCAGGCGCGTTGGCGCTGGTGGTGCTGTTGGGACGCTACGTCACGCGCCCGGCGCTGCGCTTTGTCGCGCGTTCTGGTTTGCGGGAGGTGTTCAGCGCCGTGGCGCTATTTCTGGTGTTTGGTTTCGGCCTGTTGCTCGAAGAGGTTGGGCTGTCAATGGCGATGGGCGCGTTCCTGGCGGGCGTTCTGCTGGCGAGTTCGGAATATCGTCATGCGCTGGAAAGCGATATTGAACCCTTTAAGGGATTGCTGCTGGGGCTGTTCTTTATTGGCGTTGGCATGTCGATTGATTTCGGCACGCTGGTGGAGAATCCGCTGCGTATTCTGCTGTTGTTGGTCGGTTTTCTGGCGATCAAAATCGTTATGCTGTGGCTGGTCGCGAGGCCCCTGGGCGTACCGGCAAAACAGCGTCGCTGGTTTGCCGTCTTATTAGGCCAGGGAAGTGAGTTTGCGTTTGTGGTTTTTGGCGCAGCGCAAATGGCGGATGTCCTTGAGTCGGAGTGGGCGAAAGCGCTGACGCTGGCGGTCGCGCTGTCGATGGCGGCAACGCCGATTTTTCTGGTGCTGCTGACGCGCATGGAGAAGGCCGCGACGGGCGAAGCGCGCGAGGCGGATGAAATCGATGAAGAGCAGCCGCGGGTCATTGTGGCCGGGTTTGGGCGATTTGGTCAGATAGCCGGGCGTCTGCTGCTGTCGAGCGGGGTGAAGATGGTGGTGCTCGATCACGACCCCGATCATATCGAAACGCTGCGTAAATTCGGCATGAAGGTTTTTTATGGCGACGCGACGCGTATGGATTTGCTGGAATCTGCCGGAGCGGCGAAGGCGGAGGTATTGATTAACGCCATTGACGATCCGCAAACCAATCTGCAACTGAGCGAACTGGTGAAGACGCATTTCCCGCATCTGCAGATTATCGCCCGCGCTCGTGATGTCGATCATTACATTCGCCTGCGACAGGCCGGCGTGGCGATGCCCGAACGTGAAACTTTCGAAGGCGCGCTCAAAAGCGGGCGACAGGCGCTGGAAGCGCTGGGGCTGGGGCGTTATGAAGCCCGCGAGCGCGCGGATCTGTTCCGCCATTTTAATACCCAGATGGTGGAAGAGATGGCGAAAGGGGAAAACGATCCGTTATCTCGCGCCGCCGCCTATAAACGTACCAGCGCGATGTTGAGCGAAATTATTACCGAGGATCGGGAGCATCTGTCGTTGATTCAGCGTCACGGCTGGCAGGGAACGGCTGAGGGCAAACATTCCGGGGAGGTCGCCGATGAACCCGAGGTCAAACCGTCAATCTAAAGTAAAAAATGTGATGTTCTGCAAACTTTACTGCTAATTGGCTGTTTTTGAACTACTGTAATGCTGGCGCTCCACATCAAATGAGTGGCGTCGCCAGCAGAACGAAAAATTTTCGTGCTCATCCTCTTTTCGTCAGTCGACGAAAGATTGCGCTTTACGTATAGTGGCGGCAATTTTTTTGGTATCAGGAAATAATTAATGATCAGTCTGATTGCGGCGTTAGCGGTGGATCGCGTCATCGGTATGGAAAACGCCATGCCGTGGAGCCTGCCTGCCGATCTCGCCTGGTTTAAACGTAACACGTTAAATAAACCTGTCGTCATGGGACGTCACACTTGGGAGTCCATCGGACGCCCCTTACCGGGACGTAAAAATATTATTATCAGCAGCCAGCCGGGCACCGACGATCGCGTGCAGTGGGTGAAGTCTGTCGATGAGGCGATTGCCGCTTGCGGCGATGCGCCGGAAATTATGGTCATTGGCGGCGGGCGCGTGTATGAGCAGTTCCTGCCAAAAGCACAGAAGCTTTATCTGACGCATATTGATGCGGAAGTCGAAGGCGATACCCATTTTCCGGATTATGAACCGGATGACTGGGAGTCGGTATTCAGTGAGTTTCACGATGCCGACGCGCAGAACTCTCACAGCTATTGTTTCGAGATTCTGGAACGGCGGTAAGCGGCGGCGGATATGTATGTTGCCGGATGGCGACGCATGGCGTCTTATCCGGCCTACGCTCACGGACTGTGTAGGCCAGATAAGCGCAGCGCCATCAGGCGTTGATTGCTTCGCCTTCGCCCATATCCATCTGGCGGTTTGACGGCTGCACAAAATACTGTTTATCTTCCCAACGTAAACAGGTCAACTCTCCGCCCCAGCAGCAGCCGGTATCCAGCGCGTAAATACCTTCCGGCGTCCCTTTCCCTTCCAGCGACGCCCAGTGCCCGAACGCGATGCTGTAAGCCTCGCTCACTGGCCCTGGAATGGCAAACCACGGCTTCAGCGGCGCAGGGGCATTTTCCGGCGACGCTTTGCTGTACATATCCAGTTGACCGTTAGGAAAGCAGTAACGCATACGGGTAAAGGCATTAGTAATAAAGCGTAGCCGCGCCAGACCGCTTAACTCCGGCGACCAGTTATTCGGCATATCGCCATACATCGCGTCGAGGAAAAACGGGTACGAGTCGCTCGACAACACCGCTTCAACATCGCGGGCGCACTCTTTTGCCGTCTGCAAATCCCACTGCGGCGTAATACCCGCATGCGCCATGACCAGCTTTTTCTCCTCGTCTACCTGCAACAGCGGCTGACGACGTAACCAATTCAGCAGCTCATCGGCGTCCGGCGCTTCAAGAAGCGGGGTTAGCCGGTCTTTGGGTTTGTTGCGGCTAATCCCGGCGAATACGGCCAGTAGATGTAAATCGTGATTCCCCAACACCAGACGCACGCTATCGCCAAGTGCTTTGACGTAGCGTAACACGTCCAGAGAACCGGGACCGCGGGCGACCAAATCGCCAGTCAGCCACAGAGTGTCTGTTTCTGGCGTAAATTCCACTTGCTGTAATAAGGCGATCAGTTCGTCGTAGCAACCGTGAACGTCGCCGATGAGGTATGTTGCCATTGCTATAATTTTAGTGAATGAGTGTAGGGACGGCGAGTCGAAACACGGGAATGTCGATGGTAAAGGCGTCGCCATTTTCATCGATCATTTCGTAATGACCCTGCATGGTGCCCAGCGGCGTTTCAATTACCGCGCCGCTGGTGTACTGATACTCTTCGCCTGGCGCAATGCGCGGCTGGACGCCAACCACACCTTCGCCCTGGACTTCAGTTTCACGGCCATGACCATTGGTAATCAGCCAGTAGCGGCCTAGTAGCTGCACTGGCGCCCGGCCCAGATTGCGGATGGTCACGGTATAGGCAAAAACGTAACGTTCATCGTCAGGTGAGGATTGCGCCTCAATATAGACGCTTTGCACCTGAATACACACTCTGGGCGAATTGATCATGTTTAACTCTCCTTCAAAGGCGCGTTTTCCGACAGATAGTTGGCCATCTGGCAGTACTGCGCGACAGAGATATTTTCCGCGCGCATTGCCGGGTCAATACCCATTTCCGTCAACGTCTCAACGCTAAAAAGATTGCCGAGGCTGTTACGGATCGTTTTACGGCGCTGGTTAAAGGCCTCGGTGGTAATACGGCTCAACACGCGAATATCTTTAACCGGGTAAGGCATCGTTGCGTGTGGAACCAGACGCACCACGGCGGAGTCCACTTTGGGCGGCGGCGTGAAGGCGGATGGCGGTACTTCAAGCACCGGGATCACCTGACAGTAATATTGCGCCATCACGCTTAAACGACCATACGCTTTGCTGTTCGGCCCTGCAACCAGACGATTTACCACTTCTTTTTGCAACATAAAGTGCATGTCGGCAATGGCATCAGTATAGCTAAAGAGATGGAACATCAGCGGGGTGGAGATGTTATAGGGCAGATTGCCGAACACACGCAGCGGTTGGCCCAACTGCGCAGACAGTTCGCCAAAGTTCATGGTCATGGCGTCCTGCTGATAAATGGTCAGTTTCGGCCCTAAGAACGGATGGGTTTGCAAACGCGCCGCCAGATCGCGGTCAAGCTCGATGACCGTGAGCTTATCCAGTCGTTCGCCGACCGGTTCCGTCAGCGCCGCCAGACCGGGGCCGATTTCAACCATCGCCTGGCCTTTTTGCGGATTAATAGCAGAAACAATACTGTCGATCACAAACCGATCGTTGAGAAAGTTTTGCCCGAAGCGTTTACGGGCTAAATGGCCCTGATGGACTCGATTATTCATTGGGTATTAACAATCATTTTGATGGCGAGATTAAGCGCCGTAATAAAACTGCCGACATCCGCTTTTCCCTGGCCCGCCAGTTCAAGCGCGGTGCCGTGGTCAACGGAGGTTCGAATAAAAGGTAGGCCGAGCGTAATATTCACTCCCCGACCGAATCCCTGGTATTTTAGCACGGGCAGGCCCTGATCGTGGTACATTGCCAGCACCGCATCAGCATGGTCGAGATATTTAGGCTGAAACAGCGTATCGGCGGGCAGCGGACCGGTAAGGTGCATTCCCTGCGCGCGCAGTTCGTCGAGTACCGGAATGATAGTGTCTATCTCTTCCGTCCCCATATGGCCGCCTTCACCCGCGTGCGGGTTAAGACCGCACACCAGAATATGAGGGTTGCGCAGTCCGAATTTCGTCCGCAGATCGTGATGTAAAATAGCAATCACGTCGTGGAGTAACGCAGGCGTAATCGCATCAGCAATCGCCCGCAGCGGCAAATGCGTGGTCGCCAGCGCGACACGTAACGCTTCGGTCGCCAGCATCATCACCACTTTTTTCGCCTGCGAGCGTTCCTCAAAAAACTCCGTATGTCCGGTAAATGGAATGCCGGCGTCATTGATCACGCCTTTGTGCACCGGCCCGGTGATCAGCGCCGCGAATTCATGTTGCAGACAGCCGTCGCAGGCCCGCGCCAGCGTTTCCACCACATAGGGGCCATTTTCTACCGTCAACTGACCGGGAATAGCAGGCGCGCGCAGCGAGACCGGCAATAGGGTCAGCGTTCCCGCGGGCTGTGGCGCAGCGGGGACATCAGGCGAGTAAGGGAGAAGCGAGAGGGGCAGGCCGAGCATGGCGGCCCGCTCCGTCAGGAGCGCGCCATCCGCACAGACGACCAGTTCAATCGGCCACGCGCGTTGCGCCAGTTGGACAACAAGATCGGGGCCAATCCCGGCGGGTTCGCCGGGAGTGATAACAACGCGTTGCGCACTGCTCATTAGTTACTCAGAATCTTAACGTAAGCACTGGCTCGCTGTTCTTGCATCCAGGTCGCCGCTTCTTCTGAGAATTTACGGTTCATCAGCATACGATAAGCGCGATCTTTCTGCGCCGCGTCGGTTTTATCTACCTTACGCGTATCCAGCAATTCGATCAGATGCCAGCCGAAAGAGGAGTGTACCGGCGCGCTCATTTGGCCTTTATGCAGCTTCGTCAGCGCGTCGCGGAACGCCGGATCGAAAATATCTGGCGTAGCCCAACCTAAATCACCGCCCTGGTTAGCGGAGCCAGGGTCCTGAGAGTACTCTTTCGCCGCGGCGGCAAACGTGGTTTTACCACTCTTAATGTCAGCCGCGATTTCTTCCAGCTTCAGGCGCGCCTGCTGATCGGTCATGATCGGCGACGGCTTAAGAAGAATGTGACGAGCGTGAACTTCGGTCACGGAGATATTCGGGCTCTGACCGCGCAGGTCGTTTACTTTCAGAATGTGGAAGCCGACGCCGGAGCGAATCGGGCCGACAATGTCGCCTTTCTTTGCTGTACTCAGCGCCTGGGCGAAAATTCCCGGCAGCTCCTGAATACGGCCCCAGCCCATCTGACCGCCTTTTAACGCCTGCTGGTCGGCAGAGTAGGTAATCGCCAGTTTGCCAAAATCTGCGCCGTTACGCGCTTCTTCAACAATGCTTTCCGCCTGGCGTTGCGCGTCGTTAACCTGCCCGGAGGTGGGGTTTTCCGGCAGTGCAATCAGGATATGGCTCAGGTTCAGCTCGGTGCTGGCGTCGTTTTGGGTGCCAATCTGTTTTGCCAGCGCGTCAACTTCTTGCGGCAAAACGGTGATACGGCGACGAACCTCGTTGTTGCGCACTTCAGAGATAATCATCTCTTTACGAATCTGGTTACGGTAGGTTGAATAGTTCAGCCCATCGTAAGCCAGGCGGCTGCGCATCTGATCCATCGTCATATTGTTCTGTTTGGCGATGTTGGCGATGGCCTCATCCAACTGCTCATCCGTGATTTTCACCCCCATCTTTTGACCCATTTGCAGGATAATTTGATCCATAATCAAACGTTCCAGGATCTGATGACGCAGCGTGGCGTCGTCCGGAAGCTGCTGACCTGCCTGACCCGCGTTGAGTTTGACTGATTGCATTAAGCCATCAACGTCGCTTTCCAGCACGACGCCATTATTGACGACGGCTGCGACTTTATCGACTACCTGGGGGGCAGCGAAACTGGTATTCGCGATCATGGCGATACCGAGAAGCAGCGTTTTCCAGTTCTTCATACTTTTTCCATTTCAATTAACCGCAATGCGGATTACGTGGTAAATCAATCAGATTACATAGAGCTTTGATACGGCAGAATGTTAGAACGCAACATTTCTTGCGTGCCGAGGCCGTAGTTAGAGCTCAAACCGCGCAGCTCAATGTTGAAGCCGATCGCGTTATCATAAATCGCGTGTTGTTTATCGTTATCCCAACCGTTCAGCTTACGTTCGTATCCGACGCGGATCGCATAGCAGCAAGAGTTGTACTGTAAGCCGAGCATCTGGTCTGCAGGTTTACTCGAATTGGTATCGAAGTAGTACGCGCCGACAATTGACCAGCGATCGGCAATTGGCCAACTTGCCACCGCGCCCACCTGGTTGATGCCGTTTTTATACTGCTCTGCCGTGGAATAATACGAAGGCAACGTGGCCTGAATATATTCCGGGCTGGCATAGCGGTAGTTCAACTGTACCAGACGATCCTGATCCCGACGGTATTCGAGGCTGCTGCTGCTGGTGGCGACGCTATCCAGACGGGTATCGTACTGTACTCCGCTACGCAGACCCCAGCGTTCTGAAATACGCCAGTAAGTGTCGCCTGCCCAAACCAGCGAACCGGTTTTGTCGTCATTCTCCCATTTAATGTTGTCATCGCCGGTGCGAGACTCCGTGAAATAGTAGATTTGACCCACAGAAACGTTAAAACGTTCAACGGCGGCATCATCATAAATGCGTGTTGTGACGCCGGTCGTGACCTGGTTGGCGGAAGCAATACGGTCGAGACCGCCATAAGTGCGGTCGCGGAACAGGCCGTTATAGTCGGATTGCAGTAAAGAAGAGTCGTAGTTATAGATGCCGCTCTGGTCGCGATACGGCACATACAGGTACTGCACGCGTGGTTCCAGCGTTTGGGTATACCCCGGCGCCAGCATCGCCATATCACGTTCGAAGACTAATTTCCCGTCGACTTTAAACTGCGGCATGACGCGGTTAACCGAATCATCCAGCTTATTCACGTTCGCTGAATTATTGTTATAGGCATCCAGATTCGTTTGCTGGTAGTGCGTCGCCATCAGCTTCGCTTCGGTGTTCAGGCTGCCCCAGCGGTTGGAGAGCGGCAAGTTGATGGTCGGCTCCAGGTGGACGCGGGTCGCTTCCGGCATATCGTCTCTGGTGTTGACAAAGTGTACCGCCTGGCCGTAAATCCGGGTATCAAACGGCCCAAGATCGTTATGATAGTAGTTAACGTCTAACTGCGGCTCCGCCGAGTAGCTGCTGTTGTTCTGATCGTTAAATACCTGGAATTGCTTGGTCGACACCGTAGCGTCAAAGTTTTGTACGGCGTAGCCGACGCTGAATTTCTGCGTTGCGTAGCCGTCAGTACTGGAACCGTACTTACTATCGAAATCGTTAAAATAGCTGGAGTCGCTGACTTTGGTGTAATCGACGTTAAAACGCCACACCTGATCCATCACGCCTGAGTGCTGCCAGTAGAATAACCAGCGGTGCTTATCGCCCTCTTTGGGGTGATCGTCTTCATAGACTTTATCAGAAGGCAGATAGTCTAATTCCATCAGCCCCGCGCCCGCCTGCGTGAGATAACGGAATTCGTTCTCCCACATAATATTGCCGCGGCGGTGCATATAGTGCGGGGTAATGGTGGCGTCCATATTGGGCGCGATGTTCCAGTAATACGGTAAGTAGAATTCGAAATAGTTCTTGGTCGTGTATTTCGCGTTCGGGATCAGGAAACCTGAGCGACGTTTGTCACCGACGGGTAGCTGTAAATAGGGGCTATAAAAGATCGGAACCGGACCGACTTTAAACCGGGCGTTCCAGATTTCCGCAACCTGTTCTTCACGGTCATGGATGACTTCACTCCCCACCACGCTCCAGGTATTGGAGCCAGGCAAACAGGAGGTAAAGCTGCCGTTTTCCAGAATGGTATAGCGGTTTTCGCCGCGCTGCTTCATGAGGTCGGCTTTACCGCGCCCCTGACGGCCCACCATTTGGTAGTCGCCTTCCCAGACGTTCGTGTCTTTGGTGTTCAGGTTCGCCCAGCCCTTCGGCCCTTTCAGGATGACCTGATTGTCATCATAATGGACATTACCCAGCGCATCGACGGTACGTACAGGTTCCGGCTGACCTTCCGCCTGCTTCTGATGAAGTTGTACTTCATCCGCTTGCAGGCGACTATTCCCCTGCATAATGTCCACGTTGCCGGTAAAAACGGCATCGTCCGGGTAGTTACCTTTAGCGTTATCGGCATTGATAGTGACTGGCAGATCGTTGGTATCGCCTTTTACCAGAGGACGATCATAGCTCGGCACGCCCAACATACACTGTGAGGCAAGATCGGCTGCCAGACCCTGATGACTATAAAGGGCGCTGGCGATCATGGTGGCCAGAAGAGTGGGAATACGTTTTTTCATACGTTGTATTTATTGTTCCATCATCGGTAGCGTTGCGCGTGACAAACGGTCACAGCCTAACTTACTCATCTTCGCTGCGCCAGTGTTAATCCTGCCGTTTAGCGTCTGTGGTGTTAGGCACGGCATTGAATGACAGGTATGATAATGCAAATTATAGGCGATGTCCCACAATTGACCGTAGCCTTCATTCGCGGAAAAGCACCTTATTTTGTGGGAGATAGCCTCACCGATAGCGTAACGTTTTGGGGAGTCTATGCAGTACTGGGGAAAGATAATTGGCGTCGCCGTCGCCCTGATAATGGGCGGCGGCTTTTGGGGCGTGGTCCTGGGTCTGTTGGTGGGCCATATGTTCGACAAAGCCCGCAGCAGAAAAATGGCGTGGTTTGCCAACCAGCGGGAACGACAAGCGCTGTTTTTTGCCACCACCTTTGAGGTGATGGGCCACTTAACCAAATCAAAAGGACGGGTGACGGAAGCGGATATTCATATCGCCAGTCAGTTGATGGATCGCATGAATTTACACGGCGATTCACGTACTGCCGCGCAGAACGCCTTTCGGGTCGGAAAAGCGGATAATTACCCATTACGTGAAAAGATGCGACAGTTTCGCAGCGTTTGCTTCGGGCGTTTTGATCTGATTCGGATGTTTCTGGAAATTCAGATCCAGGCGGCGTTTGCCGATGGCTCGCTGCACCCTAATGAGCGGGAAGTGCTGTATGTGATTGCGGAGGAGTTAGGCATTTCCCGCGTGCAGTTCGATCAGTTTTTGCGCATGATGCAGGGCGGCGCGCAGTTTGGCGGCGGTTATCATCAACAGTCCGGCGGCTGGCAGCAGACGCAGCGCGGCCCGACTCTGGAAGATGCCTGTAATGTGCTGGGTGTTAAAACCACCGACGATGCGACCACCATTAAACGCGCTTATCGCAAGCTGATGAGCGAGCATCATCCCGATAAGCTGGTGGCGAAAGGATTGCCGCCGGAAATGATGGAGATGGCGAAGCAAAAAGCGCAGGAAATTCAGAAAGCATATGAATTAATTAAAGAACAGAAAGGATTTAAGTAACCGTTTTGCCGGATAGCGACGCGTGGCGTCTTATCCGGCCTACAATCGGGCGTTTTCGCTAAAAATCCGCTGGCGCTTTAAAGGTCATGCTGGTGCCGTAAGCGGGGTGGGTAATGGTCAGCATTTCGGCATGTAACTGCAAACGCGGCGCCAGAGCCAGTGCTTCCGGCGAGGCGTAAAATCGATCGCCTAAAATCGGGTGACCTAACGCCAGCATATGCACACGAAGCTGATGCGAACGTCCGGTGATCGGTTTGAGCACCACGCGGGCGGTATTATCCGCCGCAAAGTCCACCACGTTATATTCCGTTTGCGCCGGTTTGCCGGTTTCATAACACACTTTCTGCTTTGGCCGGTTCGGCCAGTCGCAGATGAGCGGTAAGTCAACCACCCCTTCCGCAGGGGAGGGATGCCCCCATACACGCGCCACATACTGCTTTTTCGGCTCACGTTCGCGGAACTGGCGTTTTAGCTCCCGCTCCGCGGCTTTGGTCAGCGCCACTACAATCACGCCGCTGGTGGCCATATCCAGACGATGCACCGACTCTGCCTGCGGGTAGTCGCGCTGGATACGCGTCATAATGCTGTCTTTGTGCGCTTCCAGACGTCCCGGCACGGACAACAGACCGCTGGGCTTGTTGACCACCATAATGTGCTCATCCTGATACAGGATAACCAGCCAGGGTTCCTGCGGCGGATTGTAGTTTTCCATCCCCATGTACGGCTCCGTTATTGGTGCGTGACGACGATAAGACGCAGCGCGTCCAGACGCCAACCTGCCTGATTCAGGCTTTCCAGCACCTGTTGACGGTTACTGTCGATAGCGGCAAGTTCGTCGTCGCGAATGTTCGGGTTGACGGCGCGCAACGCTTCCAGGCGCGACAGTTCCCCGGACAGTTTTTCATCCGCCTCGCGACGCGCGTTATCAATCAGCGCTCTGGCGGACTTTTCAATCTGAGTCTCGCCCAGTTGCAAAATGGCGTGGACGTCCTGTTGAACGGCGTTAACCAGTTTGCTGCCGGTGTGGCGATTAACGGCGCTTAGCTGACGGTTGAAGGTTTCAAACTCGACCTGGGCGGCCAGGTTGTTACCGTTTTTATCTAACAGCATACGTACCGGCGTCGGCGGCAGGAAGCGGTTCAGTTGTAGCTGTTTCGGCGCTTGCGCTTCCACGACGTAAATCAGTTCGACCAGCAGCGTGCCGACCGGCAGCGCTTTATTCTTCAACAGCGAAATGGTGCTACTGCCGGTGTCGCCGGAGAGGATCAGATCCAGCCCGTTACGGATGAGCGGATGTTCCCAGGTAATAAACTGCGCATCTTCGCGAGACAGGGCTACGTCACGTTCAAACGTGATAGTACAGCCGTCTTCCGGCAGACCGGGGAAATCCGGTACCAGCATGTGGTCGGACGGCGTTAGCACGATCAGGTTGTCGCCGCGATCGTCCTGGTTAATGCCGACGATATCGAACAGGTTCATGGCGAACGCGATCAGGCTGGTGTCGTCGTCCTGTTCTTCAATGCTTTGTGCAAGCTGTTGGGCTTTTTCTCCGCCGTTGGAGTGGATCTCCAGCAGGCGGTCGCGCCCCTGTTCTAACTGGGCTTTTAGCGCTTCATGTTGCTCGCGGCAGGACTTGATCAGATCGTCAAACCCGTCGGTTTCTTCAGGCGCCCCCAGATAGTTAATCAGACTGGCGTAGGCTGAATCATAAATAGCGCGACCGGTCGGGCAGGTGTGCTCAAAGGCGTCCAGCCCTTCGTGATACCAGCGAACCAGCACCGACTGGGCGGTTTTTTCCAGGTACGGGACGTGAATCTGGATATCATGCGCCTGGCCGATACGATCCAGACGACCAATACGCTGTTCCAGCAGATCCGGGTTAAACGGCAAGTCGAACATCACCAGATTGCTGGCAAACTGGAAGTTACGTCCTTCGGAGCCGATTTCGGAACATAACAGCACCTGCGCGCCGGTATCTTCTTCGGCGAACCAGGCGGCGGCACGGTCGCGTTCGATAATCGACATGCCCTCATGGAACACGGCGGCGCGGATGCCTTCGCGTTCGCGCAGCACCTGCTCCAGTTGTAACGCGGTGGTCGCCTTGGCGCAGATCACCAGCACTTTTTGCGAACGATGGCTGGTCAGATAGCCCATCAGCCACTCAACGCGCGGGTCGAAGTTCCACCAGGTGCCGGTATCGCCTTCGAACTCCTGATAAATTTGTTCCGGATAGAGCATATCGCGGGCGCGATCTTCCGCGCTTTTACGCGCGCCCATAATGCCGGAGACCTTAATGGCAGTCTGATACTGGGTCGGCAACGGCAGTTTTACCGTATGCAGTTCACGTTTCGGGAACCCCTTGACGCCGTTACGGGTGTTGCGGAACAGAACGCGGCTGGTGCCGTGGCGATCCATCAGCATCGACACCAGCTCCTGACGGGCGGCCTGCGCGTCGTCGCGATCGCTATTAGCCGCCTGCAACAGCGGTTCGATATCCTGTTCGCCGATCAGATCGCCCAGCCTGTTCAGTTCGTTGTTGCTGAGCTTATTGCCTGCCAGCAGCATGGCCACCGCATCGGCGACAGGGCGGTAGTTTTTCTGTTCTTCGACAAACTGTTCGAAATCGTGGAAACGGTTCGGATCGAGCAGGCGCAGACGGGCGAAATGGCTTTCCATCCCCAGTTGTTCCGGCGTGGCGGTCAGCAGCAGCACGCCCGGCACGCGTTCGGCTAACTGTTCGATGGCCATATATTCACGGCTCGGCGCATCGATGCTCCACACCAGATGGTGCGCTTCGTCGACCACCAGTAAATCCCACTCGGCGTCGCACAAATGTTCCAGACGCTGCTTATTACGGCGGGCGAAATCCAGCGAGCAGATCACCAGTTGTTCGGTTTCAAACGGGTTATACGCGTCGTGCTGCGCTTCGGTATAGCGTTCGTCATCAAACAGCGCGAAGCGCAGGTTGAAACGGCGCAGCATTTCTACCAGCCACTGGTGTTGCAGGGTTTCCGGAACGATGATCAATACGCGTTCCGCTGCGCCTGATAACAACTGTTGATGCAGAATCATCCCGGCTTCAATGGTTTTCCCTAAGCCCACTTCGTCCGCCAGCAGTACGCGCGGCGCGTGGCGACGACCAACATCATGAGCGATATTAAGCTGATGCGGGATCAGATTGGTCCGCTGGCCGCGCAGGCCACTGTACGGCATACGGTACTGCTCGCTCTGAAATTTACGGGCGCGATAGCGCAGCGCGAACCGATCCATTCGATCGATTTGACCGGCGAACAGACGATCCTGGGGCTTACTGAAAACCAACTTGCTGTCGAGCAGAACTTCGCGCAACGTCACATTGGTCTCTTCGGTATCCAGTCGGGTGCCGACATAGGCAAGCAGGCCATTTTCTTCTTTTACTTCATCAATATGTAGCTGCCAGCCTTCATGGCTTGTAATCGTATCGCCAGGGTTGAACATGACGCGGGTCACGGGAGAATCACTGCGCGCATACAGACGGTTTTCCCCTGTGGATGGGAAAAGTAAGGTGACGGTTCGCGCATCCATCGCAACAACGGTTCCAAGTCCCAGTTCGCTTTCTGTATCGCTGATCCAGCGTTGACCAAGTGTAAAAGGCATATTTTGTTAGGCTCTATATCTTTGATTGCAGGCATTACTCGTCATACCCAGGCGATAGCGCTGGATAATTGCAAGTATACGACCCCGCTACCAGGCTAATGTGGTAGTGGCGTTAATTAGGTCCAGGAATGGAAAGGGCGCTATGGTACTGGAAGGCGGCGCTTTCGTCACGCGTCAAAATAGCCCCAGTTGTCCGGTCAGTAGTGTAGCAAAATTATCCTCAATGAAGGGAAGAATTCCTTCCGCCACGGGTTGTAGCTGGCGGGTAAGATAGTGTTCGTAATCCAGCGGCGACTGCTGGTAATCCACAGGCTCGGGGCCATTAACGGTCCAGACATATTTTATGGCGCCGCGATTCTGATACTGCGCCGGACGCCCCCGCTTCAGGTTTTGTTCATCCGCCAGCCGGGCGGCGCGTACGTGCGGCGGGACGTTACGCTGGTACTCATGTAAAGGGCGGCGTAGACGCTTACGATAAACCAGTTGCGCGTCCAGTTCGCCCGCCATCAGTTTATCGATAGTCTCGCGCACATAGTCCTGATAAGGTTCATTGCGAAAAACGCGCAGATACAGCTCCTGCTGAAAGCGCTGCGCCAGCGGCGTCCAGTCGGTCCGCACCGTTTCCAGACCTTTAAATACCATGCGCTGGCTGTCGCCTTCCTGAATCAGGCCCGCGTAGCGTTTTTTACTGCCAGTATCCGCGCCGCGGATGGTCGGCATCAGAAAACGGCAAAAGTGGGTTTCAAACTCCAGTTCCAGCGCGCTGGTCAAATTTTGCTGTTGTAACGTTTGTGCCCACCATTCATTCACGTGACGCACCAGCATATGCCCGATTTTCGCTGCGTCTGCTTCTGAATGCGCGCGCCGAAGCCAGACGAAAGTCGAATCGGTATCGCCATAAATCACGTCATAACCCTGCGCCTCAATCAGCGCTTTGGTCTGGCGCATAATCGCATGGCCGCGCATGGTGATTGACGACGCCAGACGGGGATCGAAAAAGCGGCAGGCCGTGGTGCCGAGTACGCCATAAAAGGCATTCATAATGATTTTAAGCGCCTGCGAGAGCGGTTTATTGCCCTGACGTTTGGCTTCATCGCGCCCGTGCCAGATTTGGCTAACAATTTCCGGCAGGCAGTGTTTTTCTCGTGAAAACCAGGCGTCAAGGAAACCTTCGGTACTGTGTTCCGGATTCGGCTGCGCCATGCCTTCGACCAGCCCGACCGGATCAATCAAAAACGTGCGGATAATTGACGGGTACAGGCTTTTATAATCCAGCACCAGTACCGAATCGTATAATCCGGGTTGTGAATCCATCACGTAACCGCCGGGGCTTGCCAGCGGCGGCACTTCGCCGAGATTGGGCGCGACATAGCCGGCGCGGTGCATTCGCGGAAAATAAAGATGCCCGAATGCGGCGACCGAACCGCCGTGGCGATCGACCGGCAGGCCGTTGATCGTCGCGCGCTCCAGCAAAAACGGCATGATTTCGGTTTTATGGAAAATTCGCGTGACCAGCTCGCAGTCTTTCAGGTTGTAGGTGGCGAGGGCGGGTTTATCCTGGGCAAAGCGACGATCGATCTCATCCATACGATCCCAGGGATGATCAATGGATTTACCTTCTCCGAGCAGTTCCTGCGAGACGGCTTCCAGCGAAAAAGACGAAAAATTCCAGAACGCGGATTTAAGCGCGTCAATACCATCGATAATGACTCGCCCTCTGGCCTGGGCGAAAAAAACGCCGTTTTTAAAGCCATGTTCGCGCCACTCCAGTTCGCTATTGTCTCGTCCCAGCCGTAAAGGGGTGCGGTAGCGTTCGGCATGTTTTTGCAGCATACGCAGGTCGAACTGCACAACGTTCCAGCCGATGATGACGTCAGGATCATGTTCGGCAAACCAGGCGTTGAGTTTTTCCAGCAACTGCGGGCGGCTGGCGACATACACAAGCTCGAAGTCCAGTTGGCGGTCATCGCCATTCGCCGGACCAAGCATATAAACAATACGCTGACCGCAGCCTTCCAGACCAATGCAATACAGTTCGCCGTGTCGCGTGGTTTCGATATCCAGCGAGACCCATTTTAGCGGCGGTCGATAGTCGGGATGGGGTTTAAGACGCGCATTGCGGACAACGCCGTTGCGCATCTCGCCGTCCACCCAAACGGGCGAAGTAATAAAGCGTTCCATCAGGTAACGTTCCGGCGGCCGTACATCCGCTTCATAAACGGTGACGCCGTTTTCGCGCAGCAGTTTCTCCATCCGCATAAGCTGGCGATGAGTGCGGCAATACAGGCCGGATACCGGCTGGCGATGAAAGTCTCGCAACTGGAGCGGCGTCAGGCGATAGTCTTTTTCCGCCTGTAGCAGCGAGGCGGCGCGAGAGGTCTGGCTGGTCGGAATAAACGCCACGGACTCCTGCGGCGCCAGAGTCGCCTGCAAAGGGCCGTTGTCTGTCGCCAGCCAGAAAGAGACTTCAGTCCCTTGCGGCGTATCCCGCCAGTGCCGGGTTAAAATGAAACCTGCCTGCGCCACGCTGATTACCTGTCTAAAAAATTCACGCTCATTATAACCTGGTTTAGGGTGAAACACTGTTATTTTGTACAGGCATATAACGTAAAAGTCGGTATTCGTGGAAGAACGATCGCTGCGTTGATGATGTCCTGGTATTTCATGAATGAATTCGTTCCCCGTGATGGGTGTAATGAATATTTTAACGGTAAAAGGACTACTGGCGTCAGATATTTTTGCTGGCGTATGTTTATCAATACGATGATGCTGGTGTATACAGTAGATGTCATTATTCTATAACTGCTAATTTTGAATCATGCTTATTTACAGTTTTTATCTATAGGTTGACTGTTTTGTGTCAAGTCTGTTTTCAGATATTTAGTGTTTTTCAGAATAGTGCTTGTTCGAATATGTTACTTATTTCTCGGATTAACAAAAAAGCGATGTTTTTGTTTGTGTTAATTAATGAAAAATGTAAGAGTTTTATTTGAAGTATCCTCGCTGCCAGGTTGAAATATAATATTTCAATTGACCGCTATGGTTAAATAAAAATGGATTAAAGTGCGAATTTGTCGGGAACTCTCTGCATAATTTACTTTTTATTTTAGAATATGACTTTATTTTCACTTCCAGGTGCGGATGTTTTCATCAAAATTTGTGGTACTCGGGAATTATCTTTTATGAATGTGAATATGCAGGCATGTCTGGTGGGGAACGACCACTATCTTTTCGTCAATACTCAACGCGCCAACCCTTCCATAAAAACCGTGAGTCGATTTTTTGAGTATAAAACATGGACAGATCAGATTTGGCGTACCGAAATTATTGAAAACGGCAATGCTTTTTTTCACTGGCAAGGACACGACAGAAAAAACGGACATCGGGATACCATTATTAACTATCTGCTAAATGGGCAACGCTGGCGGTCAACAATCGAGGATTATATTTTCTTCCATGCGCTGGAAGGAAAAGTGTTGCAGGGACATTATGATAATATTATTGAATATGTGAGCTCTGATAATTACGTCTATCAAAGCGCATTTGCTGAATATATCACCGACCAGATTCATCAACGCGCCCCAAATGGAACGCGTCTTTAGGGACATTACTGCCCGTAATAGGCTTTTGCGCCGTGTTTGCGTAAATAATGTTTATCCAGAAGGGATTGCTGCATGTCGGGTAACTGCGGTGCAAGCTGGCGGCAGAAGATCCCCATATAGGCCACTTCTTCCAGCACGATGGCGTTATGCACTGCATCCTCGGCATTTTTACCCCAGGCAAACGGGCCGTGTGAATGGACAAGCACGCCGGGCATTTGAGCGGCGTCAATGCCGTGTTTTTCAAAGGCTTCGACAATGATATTGCCCGTTTCCCACTCATACTCGCCATTAATTTCCGCGTCAGTCATTTTGCGGGTGCAGGGAATCGTACCGTAGAAATAGTCGGCGTGGGTGGTGCCCGTCGCCGGAATCGACTGACCCGCCTGCGCCCAGATAGTCGCGTGGCGCGAATGGGTGTGCACAATGCCGCCGATAGTCGGAAATGACTGGTACAACAGACGGTGGGTTGGCGTATCGGACGAAGGTTTCTTATTACCCTCAACGACTTCACCGGTCTCCAGGCTGACCACTACCATATCGTCAGCGGTCATGACGCTATAATCGACGCCGGACGGCTTAATCACCAATACGCCGCGTTCGCGATCGACGGCGCTGACGTTACCCCAGGTGAGGGTGACCAGGTTGTGTTTTGGCAGTGCCAGGTTGGCTTCCAGTACCTGGCGTTTGAGATCTTCTGGCATGTTGACTCCTGTGTGCCGGATGGCGGCATAAACGCCTTATCCGGTCTACGAATTTCTGTGTGCCGGATAAGCGCAGCGCCATCCGGCAACAACGTCACTAACGTTTTAAGCCGTAATACACTTCGTTCCAGCGCAGCGCGTCTTTAAAGCCAGGCAGGCGAGTATCGTTATCAATCACCGCGATTTCGATATCGTGTATTTCTGCGAACTGGCGCATATCGTTCAGATCCAGCGCGTGGCTGAAGACGGTATGGTGCGCGCCGCCAGCCAGAATCCACGCTTCGGAGGCGGTCGGCAGATCCGGCTGCGCCTTCCACAGCGCGTTAGCCACCGGCAGTTTCGGCAGATCGTGCGGCGTTTTCACGGTATCGATGCAGTTGACCAGCAGGCGATAACGATCGCCGAGGTCGATCAGGCTGGCGACGATCGCCGGGCCGGTTTGGGTATTGAAAATCAGACGTGCCGGATCTTCCTTGCCGCCAATGCCGAGGTGCTGGACGTCGAGGATCGGTTTCTCTACTACCGCGATGGACGGACACACCTCCAGCATGTGCGCGCCGAGCACCAGATCGTTGCCTTTCTCGAAGTGGTAGGTGTAATCCTCCATAAATGAGGTGCCGCCCTGCAGACCAGTTGACATCACTTTCATAATGCGAAGCAGAGCGGCGGTTTTCCAGTCGCCTTCGCCCGCAAAGCCGTAGCCCTGCTGCATCAGACGCTGTACGGCCAGACCCGGAAGCTGTTTCAGACCGTGTAAATCTTCAAAGGTAGTGGTGAATGCGTGGAAGCCGCCCTGTTCCAGGAAACGCTTCATACCGAGTTCAATACGCGCCGCTTCCCGCACGTTCTGGCGTTTATCGCCGTGGAGCTGGGTGGCGGGCGTCAGGGTATAGCTGCTTTCGTACTCGTCAATCAGAGCGTTGATATCGCCGTCGCTGATGGAATTCACCACCTGTACCAGATCGCCGACCGCCCAGGTATTGACCGAAAAGCCAAATTTGATTTGCGCGGCTACTTTATCACCGTCAGTCACCGCGACTTCACGCATATTGTCGCCGAAACGGCAGACTTTTAGCTGACGGGTATCCTGTTTAGAGACCGCCTGGCGCATCCAGGCGCCGATACGCGTATGGGCCTCTTTGTCCTGCCAGTGACCGGTGACGACCGCGTGCTGCTGGCGCATCCGCGCGCCGATAAAACCGAACTCGCGGCCGCCGTGCGCGGTCTGGTTCAGGTTCATAAAGTCCATATCGATGCTGTCCCACGGCAGGGCGGCGTTAAATTGGGTATGGAATTGCAGCAGCGGTTTGTTAAGGATACTCAGCCCGTTGATCCACATTTTGGCCGGGGAGAAGGTGTGCAGCCAGACCACCAGCCCCGCGCAGCGATCGTCATAATTGGCGTCACGACAAATGGCGGTAATCTCATCCGGCGAGGTGCCCAGCGGTTTTAATACCAGTTTACATGGCAGTTTGGCTTCGGTATTCAGCGCGTTTACCACATGCCCGGCATGTTGAGTGACCTGACGCAAGGTCTCTGCTCCATACAAATGCTGGCTGCCAATCACAAACCATACTTCATAATTATCAAAAATCGTCATTGTTGTGTCCTTAATGAGTCAGGATTGCCTGATTCGCCGGGGTGGTTGGCGCCGGCGCGGCAGTCGGAAGATAATGTTGTTCTGCGCTTAGCGCCCACTGTTGGTAACGGCGGTAAAGCTGCTCGAAGCGTTGCGCCTGTTCAGGGCGGGGGTGCAGAGTGCGTTCTACCGCGCTCGCCATGCTTTGCTGGGCGGTGGGAATATCGGCATGTACTTTCGCGGCGACGGCGGCAAAGATAGCGGCGCCTAATGCGCAGCACTGGTCGGAAGCGACGATCTGCAACGGACGATTCAGTACGTCGCAGCAGACCTGCATAATGACCTGATTTTTACGGGCGATGCCGCCAAGCGCCATCACGTTATTGACCGCGATACCCTGATCGGTAAAACACTCCTGAATGGCGCGCGCGCCGAAGGCGGTCGCGGCGATCAGACCACCAAACAGCGCTGGAGCGTCGGTGGCGAGATTGAGATCGGTAATCACGCCTTTCAGACGCTGATTAGCGTTTGGCGTGCGGCGACCGTTAAACCAGTCCAGTACAACCGGCAGGTGGTCCAGCGACGGATTTTTCGCCCACGCGTCGGTCAGGGCAGGCAGTAGTTGCTTTTGGCTGGCGTTAATCTGATCTTTTAGTTCCGGATGCTGCGCGGCAAGCTGTGCCAGCGGCCAACTGAGTACGCGACCAAACCAGGCGTAGATATCGCCGAAAGCGGACTGGCCCGCTTCCAGACCGATAAAGTTTGGCACCACGCTGCCGTCAACCTGACCGCAAATCCCTTTCACGGCGCGATCCCCGACGCTCTGTTTATCCGCAATCAGAATGTCGCAGGTTGAGGTGCCTATCACTTTCACCAGCGCATTGGGTTGCGCGCCTGCGCCGACCGCGCCCATATGACAGTCGAACGCGCCGCCGGAAATCACCACGCTTTCCGGCAGGCTGAGGCGCTGTGCCCATTCAGCGCACAGATTGCCCACAGGCAGATCGGCGGTGAAGGTTTCGCTAAATAACGGGTAGTGCAGATGACGGTTAATACATGGATCGAGCTCATCAAAGAAGCTCACGGGCGGCAGACCGCCCCAGCTTCCATGCCACAGTGATTTGTGCCCGGCGCTACAGCGACCACGGCGGATATCCTGCGGACGAGTGGTGCCGGAAAGTAACGCTGGCACCCAGTCACACAGTTCAACCCACGACACGGCGGCCTGCGCGACGGCGCTATCCTGACGGGTGACGTGCAGAATCTTCGCCCAGAACCATTCGCTGGAGTAAATACCGCCAATATAGCGGGAGTAGTTGACCTTACCTGGCCTATGGCACAGACGGGTGATTTCGTCGGCCTCTTCCACCGCGGTGTGATCTTTCCACAGCACAAACATCGCATTTGGGTTCTCGGCGAACTCCGGACGCAGCGCCAGGACGTTACCGTCGGCGTCAATTGGCGCTGGCGTAGAGCCGGTACTGTCAACGCCAATGCCAACGACATTGGCGCGTTGCGCGGCGCTTAATTGTGCCACAACGGCTTTCAGCGCGGCCTCCATTGATTCTATGTAGTCGCGCGGATGATGACGGAACTGGTTGTTCGGGCCGTCGCAATAACGGCCTTCTTGCCAGCGCGGATACCACTCTACGCTGGTGGCGATCTCGTCGCCGGTGGCGCAGTCCACTGCCAGAGCGCGCGCTGAATCACTGCCAAAATCGAGGCCAATTGCAATTGCCATCGTCTTACTCCATCCAGAAAAACAGGTATGGAGAAACAGTAGAGAGTCGCGGCAAAAACCGTCAGGCAGGAACCGCTAATCTTATGGACAAAAATGCTAATGCTTTGCAAAGTGTGACGCTGTGCAAATATTCAATGTGGACATTCCAGCCATAGTTATAGACACTTCTGTTACTTAATTTTATCGCCTGCACTGTACGCTTTTGTTACAAAGCGCTCTTCACAAGCGGGGTTGATGCGTGCTTTCATCAAGCACAAGGTCTTGCGGAGACGTAAGCTCTGTCGTCCTGGTCAATATGGACAATTTGTTTCTTCTTTGAACATCGGGGGGTAGAGAAATAATGGCTGAAACGCAAAATGATCCGCTATTGCCGGGATATTCATTTAATGCCCATCTGGTCGCCGGGCTGACGCCGATTGAAGCGAATGGATATCTGGATTTTTTTATCGATCGTCCGCTGGGCATGAAGGGATATATTCTTAACCTGACCATCCGCGGAGAGGGCGTCATTAATAATAATGGCGAGAAGTTTGTCTGTCGGCCTGGCGATATACTATTGTTTCCGCCAGGCGAGATTCATCACTATGGACGTCATCCGGACGCCAGCGAGTGGTATCACCAGTGGGTTTACTTCCGGCCTCGCGCCTACTGGCAGGAGTGGCTTGCCTGGCCGACAATCTTTGCCCAGACAGGGTTTTTCCGCCCGGACGAGGCGCGCCAGCCGCATTTCAGCGAACTGTTCGGGCAGATCATCAGCGCCGGGCAAGAGGAAGGTCGCTATTCTGAGCTACTGGCGATCAATTTGCTGGAACAGTTGCTGCTCAGACGTATGGCGGTAATTAATGAGTCGTTGCATCCGCCGATGGATAGCCGTGTGCGCGATGCCTGCCAGTATATCAGCGACCATCTGGCGGACAGCCATTTCGATATCGCCAGCGTCGCCCAACATGTCTGCCTGTCGCCCTCCCGGTTGTCGCATCTGTTCCGTCAGCAGTTAGGCATTAGCGTATTGAGCTGGCGCGAAGATCAGCGTATCAGTCAGGCAAAACTCCTGCTTAGTACCACGCGAATGCCGATAGCGACCGTCGGGCGCAATGTTGGATTTGACGACCAGCTCTATTTTTCGCGGGTATTTAAAAAATGCACCGGGGCAAGTCCTAGCGAGTTCAGGGCCGGATGTGAATAAAAAGTGAATGATGTGTCCACAAAGGTGTCATAAGTCGTAACTATTCAGATAATTGACGGCTTGACGAAGAGGGGCGGGGTAAGCAGAATCCCTGCTTCATCACGCTGACGGACACACTATGCAAGCACTGCTGGAACACTTTATCACCCAATCCACTCTGTATTCGCTTATCGCCGTGTTGCTGGTTGCCTTCCTGGAATCGCTGGCGCTGGTGGGGTTGATTTTACCCGGCACGGTGCTGATGGCGGGGCTGGGGGCGCTTATCGGCAGCGGCGAGCTCAATTTTTGGCATGCCTGGCTGGTGGGCATTATCGGCTGTCTGATGGGCGACTGGATTTCGTTCTGGCTGGGGTGGCGCTTTAAAAAGCCGCTACACCGCTGGTCTTTTATGAAAAAGAACAAGTCGCTGCTGGATAAAACCGAACACGCGCTGCATCAGCACAGTATGTTCACGATCCTGGTCGGACGTTTTGTCGGGCCAACGCGGCCGCTGGTACCGATGGTGGCAGGGATGCTGGATCTTCCCGTGGCGAAATTTATTGTGCCGAACTTGATTGGCTGTTTGCTGTGGCCGCCGTTTTATTTCCTGCCGGGCATTCTGGCTGGCGCCGCCATTGATATCCCCGCCGATCAACAAAGCGGCAGCTTCAAATGGCTATTGCTGGCGACCGCATTGTTATTATGGATTGGCGGTTGGCTGTGCTGGCGATGGTGGCGCAGCGGCAAAGCGGCGACCGATCGACTCGCGGCGTTTTTACCGCGCACCCGTCTGTTATGGCTGGCGCCGATGGCATCTGGCGTGGGGGTTATTGCGCTGGTGGTGCTGGTTCGCCATCCGCTGATGCCGGTGTATATTGATATTCTTCACAAGGTCGTCGGCTTCTGATAACGCTGTTCCACTCGCCGGGAGCTTGTAGGCCGGATAAGGTGTTAATGCCGCCATCCGGCATTGTGGGGCCTGATGGCGCTGCGCTTAGCGAGTCGCACGATCAGCCGTTAATCCCCAGCAACGCTGAGGCGCTGGCTCGTCCGCTGAGTAATTCTGTCGTCTTTCCCTGCCACGCGATACGCCCGTCGGCCACGACAATGGCGCGTGACGCGATCCGCGCCGCATCTTCCACGCTGTGCGAGACCATCAACAGCGTGAGCTGTCGCTCGCGGCAGATATCGCTGACCAACGTCAGCATCTCCTGGCGCAGCGCGGGATCGAGCGCCGAGAACGGTTCATCCAGCAGTAGCATCGGCTGTTCACGTACCAGGCAGCGCGCCAGCGCTACCCGCTGACGCTGGCCGCCGGACAGTTCGCCCGGCAAACGCGTCATCAGACTCTCAATGCCCATCTGACGTGCGATAGCGTCCCGTTTTTCCCGCTGGCTGGCGTTGAGCGTTAACCCGGGATTTAGCCCCAGACCGATATTTTGCTGCACATTCAGATGGCTGAATAAATTATTCTCCTGAAACAGCATTGAGACCGGACGGCGTGAGGGCGGCGTAAGCGTATGATCCTCGCCTGCAATCAGTAGCGTACCGCGGGCAGGGGTGAGAAAACCGGCAATTAAATTCAGCAGAGTGCTTTTCCCCGCGCCGCTGGGGCCAAGAATCGCCACCTGCTCGCCGCGTTCTACCGCCAGCGTAAAACGCATCGGCAAATGATGGTAAAGCCAGGTGATATCAATCAGTTTTAGCATGTCGGCCCGGTAGTTTCTCTATGAGGGTAAATAGCGTAAAGCAGAGCAGCAACAGTATCAGCGCGGTCACCGCGCCGTCCTGGCCACGGTAGGAGCCGATCTGTTGATACAGATAAAACGGCAGCGTGCGGAAATTGTCGTTGCCGAAAAGCGCGACGACGCCAAAATCACCGATAGAAAGTACGCAGGCAAACGCCAGCGCTTGCGCCAGTGGACGTTTCAGTGCTCGCAGCTCCACGATCTTTAACCGCGACCAGCCTTCAATTCCTAATGACTGGCACAGCATTCCGTAACGGGCGGTAACATCGCGCATTGGGTTTTCCAGGACTTTTAGCGCGTAGGGGATCGCCATGAGCGCATTGGTGAAAATCACGATGCCGTCGGCGGATTCCGGTAAGCCGAGGCTATTATTGAGCAATAAAAAGAAGCCCGTCGCCAGCACGATCCCCGGCATCGCGAGGATCAACATCCCGCTGAGTTCCAGCGTTTGTCCGGCGAATACCTGCTGGCGTTGGCGTAATTCGCGGCTACTCCACAGCAGCATCATGGTCAGTACCACACACAGAATGCCCGCCGCCAGCGCAATGCGTAGTGATGTCCAGACAGCCTGCCACAGAATAGGTTGCGCCAGCACCTCCGGCAGGCTGCGGTTGACGCCATCGACCACCACGGCGACCAGCGGCGGAAGCAGCAGCAGCAGCGCCAACACGATTAATAAGGCGTCCGTCAGACGGCTGTGGAGACGATCGTCAGGATCGCGCCAGCCCTGCGTCAGCGTCATCCCCGGCGCAATCGCTTTGCTCAACCGCTGGCTTAGCAGCACCAGCGCCAGGCAGCAGACCATCTGGATTAATGCCAGCATCGCCGCGCGGGCGGGATCGTAGTCATAACTGAGTGCCTGATAGATAGCCAGTTCGATAGTGGTGGCCTGCGGGCCGCCGCCGAGTGACAGGACCGTCGCAAAACTGGCGAAGCAGAGCATAAAAATCAGCGCCGCGACGGGCGGAATTTGGCGGCGCAGCCACGGCCATTCGACAAAACGGAAAAAATGCCAGCCGCGCATACCGAGCTGGGCGGCGAGCTGGCGCTGCTCGCCGGGAATGCTTTCCAAAGATTGCAGCAACAAGCGGCTCGCCATTGGCAGATTAAAAAAGACGTGCGCCAGTAAAATGCCCTGCAAGCCGTAGGGGGAGAATGTCCACTGAAGCCCCAGCATCTGCCACAGCGAGGCCAGCCAGCCCTGGCGGCCATACACGCTAAGAATGCCGAACACGGCAACCAGTACCGGCAGAATCAGCGTCATGGCGCACAGACGCAGCAGTGCCAGACGTCCAGGAAAACGGCGTCGATAAAGCGCGCGGGCGAGAAAAACCGCCGGGACCACAGACAGCACCGCGGACAGAAACGCCTGCCAGAATGAGAAGCTCACCACATGCCACAGGTAGCTATCCCGCCAGATTGTCGACCATGCGCCCGACGGCGTGCTCAGCCAAAGCGCCAGAAAGGCCGCCAGAGCGACGGTTATCATCAGCGCGGCGGCGCACAGCCCCGGAATTAGCCAGCCGGGAATTAACGGCTGACGGCGCGTTGCCATTCGCTAATCCATGCCTGGCGTTGTGCTGCAACCTGCTGCGGCGTGAATTCCAGCGTTGTGGCGGGTTTTACCAATGATTCAAACCCTGCCGGTAAGGCGACGTCCGCTACCGGGTACATCCAGTTGCCGGTTGGTATGGCGTTCTGAAACGCTGGAGAAACCATAAATTTGAGGAATTTCTCCGCCAGTTCCGGCTGCTTACTGGCGACGGTACGCGCCGCTACTTCTACCTGTAAGTAATGACCTTCGCTGAAGTTCGCGGCGGCGTAATTGTCCTTCTTCTCTTCAATAATGTGATATGCCGGCGAGGTGGTGTAACTGAGCACCAAATCGCTTTCACCTTTCAGAAATAAACCGTAGGCTTCGCTCCAGCCTTTCGTCACCGTGACCGTTTTGGCCGCCAGTTTTTGCCAGGCCTGCGGCGCGTTATCGCCATAGACTTTGTGCATCCACAGTAATAGCCCCAGCCCTGGCGTACTGGTACGCGGGTCCTGATAAATCACCCGCCATTTTTGATCGCTCTCGACCAGTTCTTTCAGGCTTTTCGGCGGATTTTTCAGCTTGCTTTTATCGTAGACAAAGGCGAAATAGCCGTAATCGAACGGAACAAATGTGTCGTTTTTCCAGCCGCCGGGCACCTTGACCGCCTCATTCGCCACGCCGCTTTTAGCAAAGAGTTTAGTTTGCGTAGCCGCTTCCAGCAGATTGTTGTCCAGCCCCAACACCACATCGGCTTTGCTGTTCTTCCCCTCCATCCGCAGGCGGTTGAGCAGCGAAACGCCATCCTCCAGCGCCACCAGTTTTAGCTCGCAGTTACAGTCGGCTTCAAACGCTTTTTTCACCGCCGGGCCTGGCCCCCAGTCGGCGGCGAACGAGTCGTAGGTATAGACGGTGAGAATGGGTTTGGCGAAGGCAGGCGCCGCGCACAGGAGTAAAAGCGGAAGATATTTTTTTAACACTTTGCACCTCAGTTAAAGAGTGGCAAAGGACTTGAGAGGTAGCCTCAAATCCCTTCGCCGGCATTATCCGGATCAGGTTCGACGGGTATTTTCTCAGCGCACGCACGGGCGCGGCACCCCGTTGAGTTCGGCGTTAGTGTAGTGATTTTGTTGCCGGGCAGCAATCAAGAGCTGGCGTTAAGGATCTGGCGGCGCAAACCACGCCGATTTAAAATCGAACCAGCCGAGGGTATTCATACGCAGCCCGCGCATACTGCGCTGTCCCTGGATAATCAGCCAGTGGTGGATCAGCGGCACAATCGCTTTGCTGGCCAGCAGTTGCTGGCACCAGTTTGCCAGGTTCATTTCGCCAGCGCGCCACTGCGCGGCGTCGCCCTGCCAGTCGCGCGGAATACAGTTCTGCAAGAGCGGTACTTCGCACAGGTGCGCGAACAACGAGAAATCCAGCGGCAGAGTAAAGTTAGCGCTATTGAGCCAGATATCGCTTTCGATCTCGCCGGCGTGCCATTGATCGTAGTCGATCTCCTGAATATGCAGATGCACCTGATGCTCAGCCAGAAGCGCGCTCATAATACGGGCGATAACCCGGTGCTCAATGTGTTCGCGATAGAAGGTCAGCGTGAGGGTTTCCAGCCCGGCGGGTTTTTCGCCTGGGCCTGGATGGGCGTGATGCCAGCGCGGTAAAAGCCCATAGGCAGGGAACCAGAGCTGCTGTAGTGGCTCATCGGCATGATAGAGTAAATTGGTGGGGGAGAGGACATGGCTCACCCATTCTCTGACCTGTGGATGCGCGCCGCGCGGCGTTCTGGCGTCGAATAGCAGATAATAGCACCCCTCTTCCAGACGGCTTTCTATCGCTTTTTCACCACCTTGTATCGGCCCTTCCAGCATCAAGCCGCAGGCCGGTTCTTCACTGATATCCGGCAGTACCCAGACGTTCACTTCGTCTATCAACGCCCGATAGCCGAAGTAGTCATCAAAGGCGAGTATCTTGAGCTGGTTTGGCGTATTACGCCGCACGGCATAAGGCCCGGTGCCGATAGGGTGGCTGGCGAAATTAGTCAGCGTTTCCCACTCCCGTGGCAAAACCATCGCCGGGACCTGGCCCAGCAGCCACGGCAACCATCGATCCGGCTGGGAAAGATGAATATCCAGCGTCCACGCGGTAGGGGAGTCTATCTTTGTAATGTGCGAGTAAAGCGGAAGCGTATTGATACGCGTCAGCGAGGCGATGACATCTTCCATCTCCAGTTCGCGACCATGATGAAAATGAATGCCGGGGCGCAGGTAGAAGCGCCACAGTAAAGGGGAAATTTGCTGCCAGTGGTGCGCAATGTCCGCTTCCAGTTCCCCGTTTTCCTCATTTACCCGCGTGAGCGAACTGAAAATCTGCCGGGCAATATGGGTTTCCGAGCGACGTAATGCGGTTCCCGGCAGGAGATTGTGCATCGGGCGATAGTAAAGAACCCGCAGAATATGCCGCCCCTGGCGGAAGCTGCGTCCCAGATGGGAAATCAGCATTTGCCTGACGGCGCTTTTATCGCCAACCAGTTGTACCAGTTGATCGATTCGATCTTGTTCCAGTAGGTCTTCCGCTCGCTGCTGTTGTAGCGCCAGTCCGGTATACAGGAACGTCAGACGCGAACGCTTTCCGCGTCCAACCTCCGCTTCCCATGTTAGCCAGCCGCGCGCCTGCATCGTATTTAGCAGCGTACGCATATGGCGACGGGAACAGTTCAGCAGATCCGCCAGCTCATTAAGCGTGGTGTCTTGCGTTTTACCGTCACAACATTGCCAGAGACGGATAAATTGTTGTTGCAGGCGACCTGAGGGCATAAAAGGGGAACTCCGATGAAAAACTCAGCAATTTTATTATCCCTATATTAGGCCAATAATACCTTTCGATGAAGCAAGAGGAAGAGGTCGCTATGTACCAGTTCTGGTTGAGATATTTTGCCGCGACGGAAAAAACGTCCTGGCTGGTTTGCCTGAGCGCGCCGCAACGCTTAAAAATGCTCGCAGAACTGATGCAGTGGGAGGCGACCGATTGAAGCCAATTGCAGACATCATGTGTGACTGAGTATTGGTGTAGGCTATAGCCTAAAATCACCCGCCAGCAGATAATACCTGCTGGCTTTTTTTATTTCGGCTGCGCTTAAAGGACTTACTATGCTCTGGATTACGACGATGGGACGGCGTCTCAACGGGATTTATGCGGCGTTTATGCTGGTCGCTTTTATGATGGGCGTCGCTGGCGCGCTTCAGGCGCCGACGTTAAGCCTGTTTCTTAGTCGCGAAGTGGGCGCGCAGCCGTTTTGGGTGGGGCTATTTTATACCGTCAACGCCATTGCCGGGATTGGGGTCAGTCTGGCGCTGGCGAAACGCTCAGATAGCCGCGGCGATCGCCGTAAGCTGATTATGTTTTGCTGTCTGATGGCGATCGGCAACGCGTTATTGTTTGCTTTTAATCGTCATTATTTAACCTTAATTACCTGCGGCGTACTGCTGGCGTCGCTGGCCAATACCGCCATGCCGCAACTGTTTGCGCTGGCGCGGGAGTATGCCGATAGTTCGGCGCGCGAAGTGGTGATGTTTAGTTCGGTGATGCGCGCCCAGCTTTCGCTGGCGTGGGTGATCGGCCCGCCGCTGGCCTTTATGCTGGCGCTGAATTACGGATTCACCGTCATGTTCTCTATTGCCGCCGTTATTTTTGCCGTCAGCCTGGTTCTGATTGCCCTGATGCTGCCTTCGGTGGCACGCGTCGAACAACCGGTCGATGCGCCGCTCGCTCAGATAAACGGCTGGCAGGATAGAAATGTGCGTATGTTGTTTATCGCCTCCACATTGATGTGGACCTGCAATACCATGTACATCATTGATATGCCGCTATGGATAAGCGTTGAGCTGGGTCTGTCGGATAAACTGGCCGGCGTATTGATGGGCACGGCGGCAGGGCTGGAGATTCCGGCAATGATTCTGGCCGGTTTTTATGTGAAGCGCTTTGGCAAGCGGCGGATGATGATTGCCGCCGTGGCGGCGGGCGTGCTGTTTTATGTCGGTTTGCTCTTTTTTCACAGCCGGACGGCGCTGCTGTTGTTGCAACTTTTTAATGCGGTATTTATTGGCATTGTCGCCGGGATTGGAATGCTGTGGTTTCAGGATTTGATGCCAGGCAGGGCAGGGGCTGCCACGACGCTTTTCACCAATAGCATTTCAACGGGCGTTATTCTGGCGGGCGTGATTCAGGGCGCGGTGGCGCAAAGCTTCGGCCATTTTGCCGTTTACTGGGTGATTGCGGCGATTTCTGTGGTCACGCTGGTCATGACCGGGCGAGTAAAAGACGTATAAAAAATGCCGGAATATCCCCTGGCGTTAGCGACCGATGACCACCCCGAAGCCTGATGGCACTACGCTTATCAGGCCTACAGGATATAGTGGCAACCTGGTGATATTGCATAACCTGTAGGCCAGGTAAGGCGTCAAGGATTACCGCATAAACGCCGGTTGTTTATTTTCGTAGGCGGCAATCGCATCTTCGTGTTGCAGCGTCAGCCCAATGCTGTCCAGACCGTTCATCATACAGTGGCGGCGGAAGGCGTCGATCTCAAAGGGATAACGTTTGTCGCCGGCTTTCACGACCTGCGCTGCCAGATCCACCTCAAAATGAATCCCCGGATTAGCCTGCACCAGCGCAAACAGCTCGTTCACCTCTTCTTCGTTTAACTTCACCGGCAGCAGTTGGTTGTTAAAGCTATTGCCGTAGAAAATGTCGGCGAAGCTCGGCGCGATCACCACTTTAAAACCGTAGTCGGTCAGCGCCCACGGGGCATGTTCGCGCGACGAGCCGCAGCCGAAGTTTTCCCGCGCCAGCAGAATAGACGCGCCTTGATATTCCGGGAAGTTCAGGACGAATGCCGGATTAGGCTGCTGACCCTGTTCGTCCAGAAAACGCCAGTCGTTAAAGAGGTGCGCGCCAAAACCGGTACGCGTTACCTTCTGCAAAAACTGCTTGGGGATAATGGCGTCAGTATCGACGTTGGCGGCATCCAGTGGGACAACCAGGCCTGTATGTTGGATAAATTTTTCTGCCATGATTGTTCTCCTTATTTGATGCTGCGAATATCGGCAAAACGGCCCGTGACGGCAGCCGCGGCGGCCATCGCCGGGCTGACCAGATGGGTGCGCCCGCCACGGCCCTGACGACCTTCAAAATTGCGGTTGCTGGTCGAGGCGCAACGTTCGCCCGGATTCAGACGATCGTTATTCATCGCCAGGCACATCGAGCAGCCCGGCAGACGCCACTCAAAACCGGCTTCGATAAATATTTTATCCAGCCCTTCTGCTTCCGCCTGCGCTTTGACCGGGCCGGAGCCGGGAACCACCAGCGCCTGTACGCCCGGCGCGACTTTACGGCCTTTGGCGACTGCCGCCGCCGCGCGCAAATCTTCAATGCGTGAATTGGTACAAGAGCCGATAAAGACTTTATCGATAGCAACGTCCGTTAACGGTACGCCCGGCTGTAAGCCCATATAAGCCAGCGCTTTTTCAGCGCTGGCGCGTTCAACCGGATCGCTAAAGGAGGCGGGATCGGGGATGATGTCGGTGACGGAAATCACCTGGCCCGGATTAGTGCCCCAGGTCACCTGCGGCGCGATCTCTTCCGCCCGCAGGGTGACGACGGTATCAAAGGTCGCACCGTCATCGGTTTTCAGCGTTTTCCAGTACTCAACGGCGTCGTCAAAATCGCGGCCCTTCGGCGCGTGCAAACGCCCTTTTACGTAGTTGAAGGTGGTTTCATCCGGGGCGACCAGACCGGCTTTGGCACCCATCTCAATCGCCATATTGCACAGCGTCATGCGGCCTTCCATACTCAGCGCGCGGATCGCGTCGCCGCAAAATTCAACCACGTGTCCGGTACCGCCGGCGCTGCCGGTTTTGCCGATGATCGCCAGCACGATGTCTTTGGCGGTAATGCCCGGCGCGGCGTTGCCCGTGACTTCAATCTTCATGGTTTTAGCGCGCCCCTGTTTCAGGGTTTGCGTCGCCAGTACATGTTCCACCTCAGAAGTGCCGATGCCGAAGGCCAGCGCGCCAAACGCGCCGTGGGTGGCGGTGTGGGAGTCGCCGCAGACGATGGTCATGCCCGGCAGGGTGACGCCCTGTTCCGGCCCCATCACATGGACGATACCCTGATACGGGTGATTCAGGTCATACAGTTCAACGCCGAACTCGTTACAGTTCTTAATCAGCTCCTGCATCTGGATACGCGCCATTTCGCCGGAGGCGTTAATGTCTTTAGTCTGCGTCGAGACGTTGTGATCCATCGTGGCGAAGGTTTTCTCTGGCTGACGTACAGGACGATGGTGCGCGCGCAGACCGTCAAACGCCTGCGGTGAGGTGACTTCGTGTACCAGGTGGCGATCGATGTACAGCAACGGCGTTTCGTTTGGCGCCTCAAAGACCACGTGGGCATCAAATAATTTTTCGTATAATGTCTTCGCCATGATTACACCCCTTCTGCGACATAGCGGGCGATAATATCGCCCATCTCATCGGTACTGACCGCGGCAGCGCCCCGGGCTAAATCGCCGGTGCGAATGCCTTCTTCTAATGCGCGATTGATCGCCTGTTCAATGGCTGTTGCCGCCTCATCGGCGTCCAGGCTGTAGCGCAGCAGCAACGCCAGCGACAGGATCTGCGCAATCGGATTGGCGATATTTTTCCCGGCGATATCCGGCGCGGAGCCGCCAGCCGGTTCATACAGACCAAACCCTTGCTCGTTCAGGCTGGCGGACGGCAGCATCCCCATTGAGCCGGTGATCATGGCGCATTCGTCGGACAGAATGTCGCCGAACAGGTTAGAGCACAGCAGTACGTCAAACTGCGACGGGTCTTTAATCAACTGCATGGTGGCGTTATCGATGTACATGTGCGCCAGTTCCACGTCGGGATACGCTTTCGCGACGTCATTGACGATCTCACGCCACAGAATAGAGCTTTGCAGTACGTTGGCTTTATCAATAGAGGTGACTTTACGGCGGCGTTTACGCGCCGATTCAAAGGCGATACGGGCAATACGTTCGATCTCAAAGCGGTGATAAACTTCGGTATCAAAGGCTTTTTCGTACTGACCGCTGCCTTCGCGGCCTTTTGGCTGACCGAAATAGATCCCGCCAGTCAGCTCGCGCACGCACAGGATATCGAAACCGTTAGCGGCGATATCGGCGCGCAACGGGCAAAACGCTTCCAGTCCCTGATACAGTTTCGCCGGGCGCAGGTTACTGAATAATTTGAAATGTTTGCGCAGCGGCAGCAGGGCGCCGCGCTCCGGCTGGCTTTCGGGAGGCAAATTTTCCCATTTCGGGCCGCCGACGGAGCCAAACAGAACGGCATCCGCCTGCTCACACCCTTCAACGGTGGCTTTCGGCAGTGGATGACCATGATTGTCGATAGCAATACCGCCGACGTCATAGCGGCTGGTGGTAATACGCATACCAAAACGGCTGCGCACCGCGTCCATGACTTTCAGGGCTTGCGCCATGACTTCCGGGCCGATGCCGTCGCCCGGCAATACGGCAATATGATAGTTCTTCGACATTACACGGTTTCCTTGTTGTTCTCTTTATTGTGAGCTTTGCGTTGCAATTCTTTTTCAACTTCGGCGGCGCGCCAGATATTGTTCAGCACGTGCACCATCGCTTTGGCGGAGGATTCGACGATATCCGTCGCCAGCCCGACGCCGTGGAAGCGTCGACCATGATGGTTCACCACGATATCGACCTGACCCAGCGCGTCTTTGCCCTGGCCTTTGGCGTTCAGGTCGTATTTAACCAGCTCAACGTCGTAGCCCGTGATGCGGTTAATCGCCTGATAGATAGCATCGACCGGGCCATTGCCATTCGCCGCTTCGGCCTTGATCTCTTCACCACAGGCCAGTTTCACGGAAGCGGTGGCGATATCGCGGGAGCCGGACTGCACGCTGAAGTAGTCCAGACGGAAATGCTCTGGCTCTTCTTGCTGTTTATTAATGAACGCCAGCGCTTCCAGGTCGTAGTCAAACACCTGGCCTTTTTTGTCCGCCAGCTTCAGGAACGCGTCGTACAGGTGATCCATGTTGTAGTCTGTGTCTTTGTAACCCATCTCCTCCATGCGGTGTTTGACCGCGGCGCGGCCAGAGCGGGAGGTCAGATTCAGCTGTACCTGGTTCAGACCGATAGACTCCGGCGTCATGATTTCATAGTTTTCGCGGTTCTTGAGGACGCCGTCCTGGTGGATGCCGGAAGAGTGGGCGAAAGCGCCGCTGCCGACAATGGCTTTGTTGGCCGGAATTGGCATATTACAGATCTGGCTGACGGTCTGGCTGGTACGCCAGATTTCGTGGTGATTGATGTTGGTATGCACGTTCATAATGTCTTTGCGCACTTTAATCGCCATGATGACTTCTTCCAGCGCGCAGTTACCGGCGCGTTCGCCGATACCGTTCATCGCGCCTTCGACCTGACGCGCGCCCGCATGTATCGCCGCCAGTGAGTTGCCTACCGCTATCCCTAAATCGTCGTGGGTATGAACAGAGATGATGGCTTTGTCGATATTGGGGACACGTTCATACAGGCCGGAAATGATTCCCGCAAACTCAAACGGCATGGTATAGCCCACGGTATCGGGAATGTTGATGGTTCTCGCGCCGGCGTTTATGGCGGCTTCCACCACGCGCGCTAAATCGTCAACAGGCGTCCGGCCAGCGTCCTCGCAGGAGAACTCCACGTCATCAGTATAATTACGCGCATGCTTAACCATGTATACCGCGCGTTCGATGACCTCATCCAGCGTACTGCGCAGCTTGGTGGCGATATGCATTGGCGAGGTGGCGATAAAAGTATGGATACGAAACGCGTTGGCGACCTTCAGCGCCTGTGCCGCGACGTCGATGTCTTTTTCTACACAACGGGCCAGGGCGCAAACGCGGCTATTTTTGATGGTGCGCGCGATGGTTTGTACGGACTCAAAATCACCCGGAGAAGAGACCGGGAAGCCCACTTCCATGACATCAACACCCATGCGCTCAAGGGCCAGGGCAATCTGCAGCTTCTCTTTCGCGCTCAGGCTGGCCTGTAACGCTTGTTCGCCGTCGCGTAAGGTCGTATCAAAAATAATGACTTGCTGGCTCATGATGTGGTCCTTGTCTCCTGGAGCGCCTTGCGTCAGGCATAAAAAAACCCGCGCAACGGCGCGGGTTTTTGTTTGACTTCGAGCTGACTTAATGCTGAATGCCGCCCACCAGTCTACCGCGCACAGTAAATGCGTTTAGTAGTAGTAGCCCAGTGAAACGAACAATATGTGACATTAATTCAACTCCAGCGAATGCGATATGCTTTTAGTGGTACTGGATATGCCATTTGATGTCAACTCTGATTTCTAGCGCCATTGCATTTTGTTGGTCGTATCCGATACTTACTTTAGCTAATTGTGCTAGGTATGGCGTCCAATAAAGGATAAAAGAATGGGTAGACATTCATACTTTTCATTGTTTGAAATATTTAGGCATTTTTGTTTGCAAATTGGTTAGAGGAGCGGTCAGCTAAAGGTATGCTAAAGGTTAGGTTTATCTTTTTGATTTATTTTGTTTTTTAGTAAATAACCTTGTTTACTTAATGGGTAAAGATAATGTTATTGATAAATTAATGTTAACTTTTCCGGCATTAATAATATAAACATTTAATTGAAACTTAAATTATCATTCACTTGGCGTATGATTGTGTATTCGCCATGGTTATGGTTATATTGCTTCCGTAATTTAAACATTATGAATTGCGATGATGTGGCTCAGGGTACATTACGCTTGCGCTGGCATTCTATTTGTCTCTGTCAGCGTCTTTATGTTTTCCGAATTTTAACGCTTTCCCTTTTTCTTATTTTATATGCATGGTAAATCATATTTTCAGGAATTATTTCTGCTTTCAGCCAGAAAAAGGGAGTTAAGCGTGACAGTGGAGTTAGATATGCCAGAGGTCAAAACCGAAAAGCCGCATTTTTTAGAGATGAGCAAACCGCAGCTTCGCATGGTTGATTTGAACCTATTAACCGTGTTCGATGCGGTGATGCAAGAGCAGAATATTACGCGCGCCGCCCACACGCTCGGAATGTCGCAGCCTGCGGTCAGTAACGCCGTGGCGCGTCTGAAGGTTATGTTTAATGACGAACTTTTTGTTCGGTATGGACGAGGAATTCAGCCGACTGCCCGTGCATTTCAATTATTTGGTTCAGTCCGTCAGGCATTGCAATTGGTACAAAATGAATTGCCGGGATCGGGGTTTGAGCCGACCAGTAGCGAACGTGTATTCAACCTTTGCGTGTGCAGTCCGCTGGATAATATCCTGACGTCACAGATTTATAATCACGTAGAACAAATTGCGCCGAATATTCATGTCGTTTTTAAAGCATCGTTGAATCAGAATACCGAGCATCAGCTACGCTATCAGGAAACCGAGTTCGTTATTAGTTATGAAGAATTCCGTCGCCCTGAATTTACCAGCGTACCGCTATTTAAAGATGAAATGGTATTAGTCGCCAGCCGGAAACATCCGCGTATTAGCGGCCCCCTGCTGGAAAGCGATGTTTATAGTGAACAACATGCGGTTGTTTCTCTCGAACGTTATGCTTCATTTAGTCAGCCATGGTATGACACGTCGGATAAACAGTCGAGCGTGGCTTATCAGGGCATGGCGCTTATCAGCGTTCTGAATGTGGTTTCGCAGACACATTTGGTCGCAATTGCCCCGCGTTGGTTGGCGGAAGAGTTTGCGGAGTCGCTGGATCTGCAAATATTGCCGTTGCCTTTAAAACTGAATAGCCGGACATGCTACCTTTCCTGGCATGAAGCGGCTGGGCGTGATAAAGGGCACCAATGGATGGAAGAGTTATTAGTCTCTGTTTGTAAGCGATAAAACCGGGCAGAATAAATCAGAAATACTTTCTGGTTTATTCTGCTTTTTGTCGTATATCAAAAATTTTATGCTGAATTAGCGCCTGGCGATTCTTTCCGTCACTATGAAAAATAGATGAATTGCTGTAAGTCTGCATTTATAAGCGATTATTTATTACCTGGTGTGATTCAGACGGAGTATTTCTCCACTTCTTCTCTTATTGCTTCCTGATTATTCTAATCTTCTTCCCCTTTACGTCATTCCCCCCAATTGCCAGGCGTGATAGCGAGCGGTTAAGGTGTCCATCAAACCGTGATGACAGGTATAAAGTGGAGGCAAGCCGTGGAGATGTTGTCTGGAGCCGAGATGGTCGTCCGATCGCTTATCGATCAAGGCGTAAAACAGGTGTTCGGCTATCCTGGAGGCGCAGTGCTTGATATTTATGATGCGCTACATACCGTCGGGGGGATCGAGCATGTACTGGTTCGCCATGAACAGGCCGCGGTGCATATGGCGGATGGTCTGGCGCGAGCCACTGGCGACGTTGGCGTGGTGCTGGTGACTTCCGGGCCGGGGGCGACCAATGCGATTACCGGGATTGCTACGGCCTATATGGATTCCATTCCGCTGGTGATTCTTTCCGGCCAGGTCGCTACCTCATTGATTGGCTATGATGCCTTTCAGGAGTGCGATATGGTGGGGATTTCCCGACCAGTGGTCAAACATAGCTTCCTGGTCAAACAGACGGAAGATATTCCGCAGGTACTTAAAAAAGCCTTCTGGCTGGCGGCAAGCGGGCGTCCCGGGCCGGTGGTTGTGGATCTGCCGAAAGATATTTTGAATCCGGCGAAAAAAATGCCGTATGCCTGGCCGGAAACGGTCAGTATGCGCTCTTACAATCCCACAACGTCAGGACATAAAGGACAAATTAAGCGTGCGTTGCAAACGCTGGCGTCGGCGAAAAAACCGGTGGTCTATGTCGGGGGAGGGGCGATAAGCGCAGCCTGCTATGCGCCGCTGCGCCACATAATCGAAACTTTTAACCTGCCGGTGGTCTCTTCATTAATGGGACTGGGCGCGTTTCCTGCTACTCATCGCCAGTCGTTAGGAATGCTGGGAATGCATGGCACTTATGAAGCCAATATGACCATGCATAGCGCTGACGTAATTTTTGCTGTTGGCGTACGATTTGACGACCGGACGACGAATAATCTCGCTAAATATTGTCCGAACGCGACGGTATTACATATCGATATTGACCCGACTTCTATATCCAAAACGGTGAATGCTGATATCCCGGTGGTAGGCGATGCCCGTCTGGTACTCGAACAAATGCTGGAGATGCTGGCGCAGGATGCGCCGTCTCAGCCGCGGGATGATATTCGCGACTGGTGGCAGCAGATAGAGATCTGGCGCGCCCGTCAGTGCCTGAAATATGACGCGGAAAGCGAAAGCATTAAACCCCAGGCGGTGATTGAAACCCTCTGGCGTCTGACGAAGGGCGACGCGTACGTGACGTCCGATGTAGGACAACACCAGATGTTTGCCGCCCTCTACTACCCGTTCGATAAACCGCGTCGCTGGATTAATTCCGGCGGGCTCGGCACGATGGGTTTTGGCCTACCGGCTGCGCTGGGCGTTAAAATGGCCCTGCCGAAAGAAATGGTGGTCTGCGTGACCGGCGATGGCAGTATACAGATGAACATTCAGGAGCTGTCGACAGCCTTACAGTATGAACTGCCGGTGCTGGTTCTGAACCTGAACAACCGTTATCTGGGGATGGTGAAACAGTGGCAGGACATGATCTATTCCGGTCGTCATTCTCAGTCTTATATGCAGTCGTTGCCGGATTTTGTGCGCCTGGCGGAAGCGTATGGCCATGTCGGACTTCAGATTAACCGTCCGGATGAGCTGGAAAGCAAACTCAGCGAAGCCCTTGAGCAGGTACGTAATAACCGGCTGGTGTTCGTCGATGTCATTGTTGATGGCAGCGAGCATGTCTATCCGATGCAGATTCGCGGGGGCGGGATGGACGAAATGTGGTTAAGCAAAACGGAGAGGACCTGATGATGCGCCGGATATTATCGGTATTACTGGAAAACGAATCTGGGGCGTTATCGCGGGTTATCGGCCTCTTTTCGCAACGCGGATATAATATTGAAAGCCTGACCGTCGCGCCGACAGACGATCCGACGTTGTCACGCATGACAATCCAGACGGTAGGCGATGAAAAAGTGCTTGAGCAAATTGAAAAGCAACTGCACAAGCTGGTTGATGTGCTGCGCGTCAGCGAGCTGGGACAGGGAGCGCACGTTGAGCGGGAGGTCATGCTGGTGAAAATCCAGGCCAGCGGCTACGGACGAGAAGAGGTGAAGCGTAATACGGAAATTTTCCGTGGCCAGATTATTGATGTCACGCCAATGCTGTATACCGTCCAACTGGCGGGCACCAGCGATAAACTGGATGCTTTTCTGGCCTCGCTGCGAGACGTGGCGAAAATTGTTGAAGTGGCGCGTTCAGGCGTCGTCGGGCTTTCGCGCGGCGATAAGATTATGCGCTGAGCAGATTTGCCGGATGACGACGCGGTCGCGTCTTATCCGGCCTACAGGCTGATATCTGGCCCAGGCCGGATAAGCGTAGCGCCATCAGGCAGATTTGCCGGATATCAGCCAACAGGAATTATCGCCCCCAACCCAATATCACCGGTTGGGCTTTTTTTTTGCGAAATCCGTGGTAACCCGGAATAAAAGCGGTTGCCGGAGTGATCAAACTGCGCTTAGATGTTAAAGATTTTAACCCATGCCGACATAAAGGTTATGGTTTGTACAATTTACACAAGGGGCAATTGTGAAACTGGATGAAATCGCTCGGCTGGCCGGTGTCTCGCGTACAACTGCAAGCTACGTTATAAACGGTAAAGCAAAGCAATACCGCGTGAGCGACAAAACCGTAGAAAAAGTCATGGCGGTGGTGCGTGAGCACAATTACCATCCTAATGCTGTGGCTGCCGGGCTACGTGCTGGACGCACACGTTCCATTGGTCTGGTGATCCCGGACCTTGAAAACACGAGCTACACCCGTATCGCAAACTATCTTGAGCGCCAGGCGCGCCAGCGTGGCTACCAACTGCTGATCGCCTGTTCTGAAGATCAGCCGGATAACGAAATGCGCTGTATTGAGCACCTTTTACAACGCCAGGTGGATGCAATCATTGTTTCAACCTCGTTACCGCCGGAACATCCCTTTTATCAGCGCTGGGCTAACGATCCGTTCCCCATCGTCGCGCTCGACCGTGCGCTGGATCGTGAACATTTCACCAGCGTGGTCGGCGCCGATCAGGATGATGCCGAGATGTTGGCGGAAGAACTGCGTAAATTCCCGGCGGAAACGGTGCTTTATTTGGGCGCGCTGCCGGAGTTGTCTGTCAGCTTCCTGCGCGAACAGGGATTCCGTACCGCATGGAAAGACGATCCGCGGGAGGTGAATTTCTTATATGCCAACAGCTATGAACGCGAAGCCGCCGCACAGCTATTTGAGAAATGGCTGGAAACGCATCCTATGCCGCAGGCGCTCTTTACCACATCGTTCGCGCTATTACAGGGTGTGATGGACGTTACGCTGCGGCGCGATGGAAAACTGCCCTCGGATTTGGCGATTGCGACCTTCGGCGATCATGAGCTGCTGGATTTTCTGCAATGTCCGGTGCTGGCGGTGGCGCAGCGTCATCGCGATGTCGCGGAACGCGTGCTGGAGATTGTGCTGGCAAGCCTTGATGAACCGCGTAAACCGAAACCGGGCTTAACGCGTATTCGGCGAAACCTGTATCGTCGTGGCATTCTAAGCCGTACCTAACGGACCGGCGGTAAAAGACCCTCTCTTCTGCCGCCGTCAAACAAAAAGCGTATCAGTAAAAATATCCCTCGAATAATTAAGATTATTCCTTAAAATTATCCGAAAATTCTTTTTTATTACCTTTCTTTTGTCCGCATTCCGATAATTAAGACGTAACAAGTGTTTTCCTTTGTCTTGTTTTGTTACAGGTGGGCAAGAAATCGTCGAATTAACAGCCACTTTCTCTCTCTGGCGCAACAGACGCCCGTAGGCGCTGGTATAGCAGGTGCCGCACACGTTAAACAGACATTGTTAACACAGTGCAATATGTCCTAAAATGCCGCTCGCGTCGCAAACTGACACTTTATATTTTTCTCGGATTATATTGAGTCCGTTTTAAACGGTGGTGGGTCTTTGGTTTTTTTCTTACAAATATTCATAACGTTAATTTGTCTGGTGCGCTGGACGGAAATTAATCAACGCAGATATTCGTCATAAACATTGGCTTTTTTACTTCGGTAAGCGTTGTGACTTGCTTGACAAGCTTTTCCTCCGCTCCGTAAACTCCTTCGAGTGGGAATTTGTGGGATAAAGTGGTAAGAAGGGGTGAGACTGGCATGTTCCGGGGGGCAACGTTAGTCAATCTCGACAGTAAAGGGCGCCTGACCGTGCCGACCCGTTATCGGGAGCAACTGATCGAGAGCGCTACCGGTCAAATGGTATGTACCATTGACATTCATCACCCATGCCTGCTGCTTTACCCCCTGCCTGAATGGGAAATTATTGAGCAAAAGTTATCTCGTCTGTCGAGCATGAACCCGGTAGAACGTCGCGTACAGCGGTTACTGTTGGGCCATGCCAGCGAATGTCAGATGGACGGTGCAGGTCGATTACTGATCGCGCCAGTTCTGCGGCAACATGCCGGACTGACGAAAGAAGTGATGCTGGTTGGACAGTTCAACAAATTTGAGCTGTGGGATGAAACGACCTGGTATCAACAGGTCAAGGAAGATATCGACGCTGAACAGTCAGCTACCGAAACGTTATCGGAGCGGCTGCAGGACTTGTCTCTATAAGATGATGGAAAATTTTAAACACACTACGGTACTGTTGGATGAAGCCGTTAATGGGCTGAATATTCGTCCGGATGGTATCTATATTGATGGCACATTTGGTCGCGGCGGCCACTCGCGCCTGATCCTCTCGCAACTGGGCGAAGAGGGGCGTTTGTTGGCGATCGATCGCGATCCTCAGGCGATCGCCGTTGCGCAGACCATTAATGATCCTCGCTTCTCCATCATTCATGGACCTTTTTCCGCGTTGGCTGATTATGTGGCCGAGCGCGAGCTTACCGGCAAGATTGACGGAGTCCTTCTCGATCTTGGCGTCTCTTCTCCGCAGCTTGATGATGCGGAGCGCGGTTTTTCATTTATGCGCGACGGTCCGCTGGATATGCGAATGGACCCGACGCGCGGCCAGTCTGCCGCCGAGTGGTTACAAACGGCGGAAGAGGCGGATATCGCCTGGGTGTTAAAAACATTCGGCGAGGAGCGTTTTGCCAAACGTATTGCTCGCGCCATTGTTGAGCGCAATCGCGAACAGCCGATGACCCGCACCAAAGAGCTGGCGGAAGTGGTTGCGGCGGCGACCCCGGTAAAAGACAAATTCAAACATCCCGCGACCCGTACCTTCCAGGCGGTGCGCATCTGGGTAAACAGTGAACTGGAGGAGATAGAGCAGGCGCTAAAAAGCTCGCTCAACGTGCTGGCCCCGGGCGGGCGGCTTTCAATCATCAGTTTCCACTCGCTGGAAGACCGTATTGTGAAACGCTTTATGCGTGAGCAAAGCCGCGGTCCGCAAGTGCCGGCCGGATTACCGATGACGGAAGCGCAGCTCAAAAAACTGGGCGGTCGTGAGTTACGAGCGTTAGGCAAGTTGATGCCGGGTGAAAAAGAGGTAGCTGAAAATCCTCGGGCCCGTAGTTCAGTTCTGCGTATCGCAGAGAGGACGAACGCATGATCAGCAGAGTGACAGAAGCCCTAAGCAAAGTTAAGGGATCGATAGGAAGCAACGAGCGCCATGCCTTGCCTGGCGTGATCGGTGACGATCTTTTGCGGTTCGGGAAGCTGCCACTCTGCTTGTTCATTTGCATTATTTTAACGGCGGTGACGGTGGTCACGACGGCGCACCATACTCGCTTACTCACCGCGCAACGTGAACAACTGGTTCTGGAGCGCGATGCATTGGACATTGAATGGCGCAACCTGATCCTTGAAGAAAACGCGCTCGGCGATCATAGCCGGGTGGAGCGGATCGCAACGGAAAAGCTGCAAATGCAGCATGTTGATCCGTCCCAAGAAAATATCGTAGTGCAAAAATAAGGATAAACGCGACGCATGAAAGCAGCGGCAAAAACGCTATACGCGAAAGCATTCATGGTGCATCAAAGCGGCAAGCGTATGAATCCTCAGGAGCTTACTCAGGTAAGTGACAGGGGCGAGTATGCGCAGGCAACGCAGAGGCAGCTTGAAGGATGACGCGTATAAAATCGAAACGCCAGGAAGAACAGACCAACTTCATCAGTTGGCGTTTTGCGTTGCTGTGCGGCTGTATTTTACTGGCGCTGGTTTTTTTACTCGGGCGCGCGGCGTGGCTACAGATTATCGCTCCGGATATGCTGGTGCGTCAGGGTGATATGCGTTCGCTGCGTGTTCAGGAAGTCTCCACCTCACGCGGTATGATTACTGACCGTTCCGGGCGTCCACTGGCGGTCAGCGTACCGGTTAAGGCGATCTGGGCCGATCCGAAAGAAGTTCATGACGCTGGCGGCATCAGCGTCGGCGATCGCTGGAAAGCGCTTTCTACTGCGCTCAATATTCCGCTCGATCAGCTCTCCGCCCGTATCAACGCCAACCCGAAAGGGCGTTTTATTTATCTGGCGCGCCAGGTAAATCCCGACATGGCAGACTACATCAAAAAACTCAAACTGCCGGGTATTCATTTGCGTGAAGAATCACGCCGCTACTACCCGTCAGGAGAAGTAACCGCTCACCTCATCGGTTTTACCAACGTCGACAGTCAGGGGATTGAAGGCGTTGAAAAGAGCTTCGATAAGTGGCTTACCGGTCAGCCTGGCGAGCGAATCGTGCGTAAAGACCGCTATGGCCGCGTGATTGAGGATATCTCCTCCACTGACAGCCAGGCGGCGCACAACCTGGCGTTAAGCATTGATGAACGCTTACAGGCGTTGGTTTACCGCGAACTGAACAATGCGGTGGCGTTTAACAAGGCGGAATCCGGTAGCGCGGTGTTGGTCGATGTCAATACCGGTGAAGTACTGGCGATGGCGAACAGCCCTTCCTATAACCCCAACAACCTTGCCGGTACGCCGAAAGACGCGATGCGTAACCGCACCATCACCGACGTGTTTGAACCGGGTTCTACGGTTAAGCCGATGGTGGTGATGACCGCGCTTCAGCGCGGTATCGTCAACGAAAATACGGTGTTGAATACCGTTCCATACCGAATTAACGGCCACGAAATCAAAGACGTGGCGCGCTACAGCGAATTAACCCTGACCGGGGTTCTACAGAAGTCGAGTAACGTCGGCGTATCCAAACTGGCGTTAGCGATGCCGTCCTCAGCGTTAGTAGATACTTACTCACGTTTTGGGCTAGGAAAGGCGACCAATTTGGGGTTGGTCGGAGAACGCAGTGGCTTATATCCTCAAAAACAACGGTGGTCCGACATAGAGAGGGCCACCTTCTCTTTCGGCTACGGGCTAATGGTAACGCCGTTACAGTTAGCGCGAGTCTATGCAACGATCGGTAGCTATGGCATTTATCGCCCGCTGTCGATTACCAAAGTCGATCCGCCTGTACCCGGCGAACGCATCTTCCCTGAATCCACCGTGCGCACCGTGGTGCATATGATGGAAAGCGTGGCGCTGCCTGGCGGCGGCGGCGTGAAGGCGGCAATTAAAGGCTACCGTATCGCTATCAAAACCGGTACGGCGAAAAAAGTGGGGCCGGACGGTCGCTACATCAACAAATACATTGCTTATACCGCAGGCGTAGCGCCTGCGAGTCAGCCGCGCTTCGCGCTGGTAGTTGTAATCAACGATCCGCAGGCGGGTAAATACTACGGCGGCGCCGTTTCCGCGCCGGTGTTTGGTGCCATCATGGGCGGCGTTCTGCGCACCATGAACATCGAACCGGACGCGCTGGCAACGGGCGAAAAAAATGAATTCGTAATTAATCAAGGCGAGGGAACAGGTGGCAGATCGTAATTTGCGCGACCTTCTTGCTCCGTGGGTAGCTGGACTACCCGCGCGAGAACTGCGAGAGATGACGCTCGACAGCCGTGTGGCTGCGGCGGGCGATCTCTTTGTGGCAGTGGTGGGTCATCAGGCGGACGGGCGTCGATATATCCCGCAGGCGATAGCGCAAGGCGTAGCTGCCATTATTGCAGAGGCGAAAGACGAGGCGACCGACGGTGAGATTCGCGAAATGCACGGCGTACCGGTCGTCTATCTCAGCCAGCTCAATGAGCGTTTATCGGCGCTGGCGGGCCGCTTTTACCATGAGCCATCTGAAAACATGCGTCTGGTGGCGGTGACCGGCACCAACGGCAAGACCACCACCACCCAACTGCTGGCGCAGTGGAGCCAGTTGCTCGGCGAAACCAGCGCGGTGATGGGAACGGTAGGCAACGGACTGTTGGGCAAAGTGATCCCGACGGAGAACACAACCGGTTCCGCTGTGGATGTTCAGCATGTGCTGGCCAGTCTGGTTGCGCAGGGCGCGACCTTCGGCGCGATGGAAGTCTCTTCTCACGGCCTGGTGCAGCATCGCGTGGCGGCGCTGAAATTTGCTGCCTCCGTATTTACTAATTTGAGCCGCGACCATCTCGACTATCATGGCGATATGGCGCATTACGAGGCGGCAAAATGGATGCTTTATTCAACTCACCATCACGGGCAGGCAATCGTCAACGCCGATGATGAAGTTGGACGCCGCTGGCTGGCGTCGCTACCCGATGCGGTCGCAGTATCGATGGAAGGGCATATCAATCCTAACTGTCACGGCCGTTGGCTGAAAGCGGAGGCGGTGGACTACCACGACCGCGGAGCGACGATTCGTTTTGCTTCAAGCTGGGGTGAAGGCGAAATAGAAAGCCGCCTGATGGGCGCGTTTAACGTCAGCAACTTACTGCTGGCATTGTCGACGCTGCTGGCGCTGGGCTATCCGTTAACGGATTTGCTGAAAACCGCCGCGCGTTTGCAGCCGGTTTGCGGGCGGATGGAAGTCTTTAGCGCGCCAGGCAAAGCCACTGTCGTTGTCGATTACGCGCACACGCCTGATGCGCTGGAAAAAGCGTTGCAGGCGGCGCGTCTGCACTGCGCCGGAAAATTATGGTGCGTCTTTGGCTGTGGCGGGGATCGTGACAAAGGTAAGCGCCCACTCATGGGGGCCATTGCCGAAGAGTTCGCGGATATCGTCGTGGTGACTGACGATAACCCGCGTACCGAGGAGCCGCGCGCCATTATCAACGATATTCTGGCTGGAATGCTGGACGCCGGGCAGGTCAGGGTAATGGAAGGCCGCGCTGAGGCGGTAACCAACGCCATTATGCAGGCAAAAGACAATGACGTCGTGCTGATTGCAGGTAAAGGGCACGAGGATTACCAGATTGTCGGCACGCAGCGTCTTGATTATTCAGACCGCGTGACCGCAGCGCGTTTGCTGGGGGTGATCGCATGATTAGCGTAACGCTCAGCAAAATTGCCGATGTCCTTGGCGCCGAACATCGCGGGGCGGATCTCACTCTCGATACGGTCATTACCGATACACGGAAAGTGACGCCGGGATGCCTGTTCGTGGCGCTGAAAGGGGAACGCTTTGATGCACATGATTTTGCCGATAAAGCAAAAGCGAACGGCGCTGGCGCACTGTTGGTCAGCCGTCCTCTGGATATCGATCTTCCGCAGGTGATTGTAAACGACACGCGTCAGGCATTTGGCCAACTGGCCGCCTGGGTGCGTATGCAGGTACCGGCGCGGGTGGTGGCGTTAACCGGTTCGTCCGGCAAAACCTCGGTCAAAGAGATGACCGCCGCGATGCTTAGCCAGTGTGGAAATACCCTGTATACCGCGGGCAATTTTAACAACGACATCGGCGTGCCAATAACGCTGCTGCGCTTAAACCATGATTATGACTATGCGGTAATCGAGTTAGGCGCTAATCACCAGGGGGAAATCGCCTGGACCGTTAGCCTGACGCGCCCGGAAGCGGCGCTGGTCAATAACCTGGCGGCGGCGCATCTGGAAGGCTTCGGCTCGTTGGCCGGCGTGGCGAAAGCGAAAGGCGAAATCTATACCGGTTTGCCTGAGAACGGTATCGCGATTATGAATGCCGATAATAATGACTGGCTGAACTGGCAAAGCATTATTGGCGATCGCCAGGTGTGGCGCTTTTCGCCGAATGCGGCAAACAGCGACTTTACTGCCGCGAATATCCACGTTACGTCACACGGTACCGAATTTACCCTGCAAACGCCGATGGGCAGCATTGATGTGCTACTGCCGTTGCCGGGGCGGCATAATATTGCTAACGCGCTGGCGGCCTCTGCTTTATCAATGGCGGTGGGGGCGACGCTTACGGCGATTAAAGCAGGGCTGGCAACGTTAAAAGCCGTACCCGGGCGTCTGTTCCCGATTCAGCTAAGTGAAAAACAACTGGTGCTGGATGACGCTTATAACGCCAACGTCGGTTCGATGACCGCCGCAGTGCAGGTCCTTTCTGAAATGCCAGGCTACCGCGTGCTGGTGGTAGGCGATATGGCCGAACTGGGCGCAGAAAGCGAAGCGTGCCACCTCCAGGTTGGCGAGGCCGCAAAGGCGGCGGGTATTGATCGCGTGTTAAGTACCGGAAAACTCAGTCAGGCTATCAGTCACGCCAGCGGCGTCGGCGAACATTTTGCCGATAAAGCCGCGCTGATTGCGCGTTTACACGCTCTGCTTCAGGAGCAACCGATGATGACTATTTTAGTGAAAGGATCACGCAGCGCCGCGATGGAAGACGTGGTTCATGCGTTACAGGAGAAAGGTTCATGTTAGTTTGGCTGGCCGAGCATTTGGTCAAATATTATTCCGGCTTTAACGTCTTTTCTTATCTGACGTTTCGCGCCATCGTCAGCCTGCTGACCGCGCTGTTCATCTCTTTATGGATGGGCCCGCGTATGATCGCTCGTCTGCAAAAACTCTCTTTTGGCCAGGTGGTACGTAATGATGGCCCGGAATCGCACTTCAGTAAACGTGGTACGCCGACGATGGGCGGCATCATGATCCTGACGGCGATTGTGATTTCCGTTCTGTTATGGGCTTACCCGTCTAACCCGTACGTCTGGTGCGTGCTGGTGGTACTGATTGGCTACGGCATTATCGGTTTTGTCGATGACTACCGCAAAGTGGTGCGGAAAGATACCAAAGGGCTGATTGCGCGCTGGAAATATTTCTGGATGTCGGTTATCGCGCTCGGCGTGGCCTTTGCGCTTTATCTCGTCGGGAAAGACACGCCCGCGACCCAGTTGGTGGTACCGTTCTTTAAAGATGTTATGCCGCAATTGGGGCTGTTTTACATTCTGCTGTCCTACTTTGTCATCGTCGGTACGGGTAACGCCGTGAACCTGACCGATGGGCTTGATGGTCTGGCGATTATGCCGACTGTTTTCGTTGCCGCCGGCTTTGCGTTGGTGGCCTGGGCGACCGGGAACATGAACTTCGCCAATTACCTGCATATTCCGTATTTGCGTCATGCGGGCGAGCTGGTGATTGTCTGTACGGCGATTGTCGGCGCGGGATTAGGATTCTTGTGGTTTAACACCTATCCGGCGCAGGTTTTTATGGGCGATGTCGGATCGCTGGCGTTGGGTGGCGCGTTGGGCATTATCGCCGTGCTGCTGCGTCAGGAATTCTTGCTGGTGATCATGGGTGGCGTCTTTGTGGTGGAAACCCTGTCGGTCATCCTGCAGGTGGGTTCCTTCAAACTACGCGGACAGCGTATTTTCCGTATGGCGCCTATCCATCACCACTATGAACTGAAAGGCTGGCCGGAACCGCGCGTGATTGTGCGCTTCTGGATTATTTCGCTGATGCTGGTGCTCATTGGCCTGGCAACGCTGAAGGTACGTTAATCATGGCTGATTATCAGGACAAAAACGTCGTCATTATCGGTCTGGGCTTAACCGGACTCTCTTGCGTGGACTTTTTCCTCGCCCGCGGCGTGACGCCGCGGGTGATGGATACTCGCGTGACGCCGCCGGGTCTGGATAAGCTGCCGCAAGAGGTTGAGCGTCACGTTGGCGGTCTGAACGACGAGTGGCTCTTAGCGGCGGATTTAATCGTCGCCAGCCCTGGCATCGCCCTGGCGCATCCCTCTCTTAGCGCTGCCGCCAGCGCTGGAGTAGAAATTGTCGGCGATATCGAACTGTTTTGCCGCGAAGCGCAAGCGCCGATTGTGGCCATCACCGGCTCTAACGGCAAAAGCACCGTGACCACATTAGTGGGTGAGATGGCGAAGGCGGCGGGCGTCAGTGTTGGTGTTGGCGGCAATATCGGTCTTCCGGCGCTGATGCTGTTGGATGCCGATCGCGAATTGTACGTGTTGGAATTATCCAGTTTCCAACTGGAAACCACGTCAAGTTTGCAGGCGGTGGCGGCAACGGTGCTCAATGTTACTGAGGATCATATGGATAGGTATCCGTTTGGTCTGCAACAATACCGGTCGGCGAAACTGCGCGTCTACGAGAAGGCGAAAGTGTGCGTAGTGAATGCCGATGACGCGCTGACGATGCCGGTACGCGGGGCCGATGAACGCTGTGTCAGCTTTGGCGTCAATATGGGTGATTATCACCTTAATCGTCAGCAGGGCGAAACCTGGCTGCGAGTCAAAGGCGAGAAGGTGCTGAACGTGAAAGAGATGAAGCTTTCCGGTCAGCATAACTATACCAATGCGTTAGCGGCGCTGGCTCTGGCGGATGCCGCAGGCCTGCCGCGCGCCAGCAGTTTGAAGGCGTTGACGACATTTACCGGTCTGGCGCACCGCTTCCAACTGGCGCTGGAGCATAACGGTGTACGTTGGATCAACGACTCGAAAGCGACCAACGTCGGCAGTACCGAAGCGGCGCTAAACGGTTTGCATGTGGACGGTACGCTGCATCTGCTGCTGGGCGGCGACGGTAAGTCGGCAGACTTTTCTTCGTTGGCGCGCTATTTGACCGGCGACCGTATCCGTCTGTATTGCTTTGGGCGCGATGGTGCGCAGCTTGCCGCGCTGCGCCCGGAAATCGCCCAACAGACTGAGACGATGGAAGAGGCGATGCGTCTGCTGGCGCCACGCGTTCAGCCGGGGGATATGGTGCTGTTGTCGCCCGCCTGCGCCAGCCTCGATCAGTTTAAAAGTTTTGAGCAACGGGGCGATGTCTTTACCCGTCTGGCGAAGGAGCTAGGTTGATGCGTTTATCTCTCCCCCGTCTGAGAATGCCGCGCGTACCAGGTTTTGGCCTCCTGGCCTGGCTGTTTGCGGCGCTTAAAGGCTGGGTGATGGCTTCGCGCGATAAAGACGCCGACAGCCTGATCATGTATGACCGCACGCTGCTATGGCTGACCTTCGGGCTGGCGGCGATTGGTTTTGTCATGGTGACGTCGGCCTCCATGCCAGTCGGGCAGCGCCTGGCGAACGATCCGTTTTTGTTTGCCAAACGTGATGCGCTCTATATCTTCCTGGCATTTTGTCTGGCGATGGTCACGCTGCGTTTGCCAATGACTTTCTGGCAAAAATACAGCACGACGATGCTGATTGCGTCGATCATTATGCTGCTTATCGTGCTGGTCGTCGGGAGTTCGGTCAACGGGGCGTCGCGCTGGATTGCGCTGGGGCCGCTGCGTATTCAGCCTGCGGAGTTTACCAAGCTGTCGCTGTTTTGCTACCTCGCGAACTATCTGGTGCGTAAGGTTGATGAGGTGCGAAACAACCTGCGCGGCTTTTTAAAACCAATGGGGGTGATTCTGGTGCTGGCGGTGTTACTGCTGGCGCAGCCTGACCTCGGGACGGTGGTCGTACTGTTTGTCACCACGCTGGCGATGCTGTTTCTCGCCGGGGCGAAATTATGGCAGTTCATCGCCATTATCGGGATGGGCATCTCGGCGGTGATTCTGCTAATCCTCGCCGAACCGTATCGTATTCGCCGCGTCACCTCTTTCTGGAATCCCTGGGAAGATCCGTTCGGCAGCGGTTATCAGCTAACGCAGTCGCTGATGGCTTTTGGTCGCGGTGAGATATGGGGGCAAGGGCTGGGGAATTCGGTGCAGAAACTGGAGTATTTGCCGGAGGCGCACACCGATTTCATCTTCGCCATTATTGGGGAAGAACTGGGTTATATCGGTGTGGTATTGGCGCTTTTAATGGTATTCTTCGTCGCTTTTCGCGCGATGTCGATTGGCCGTAAGGCGCTGGAGATTGACCACCGTTTTTCCGGTTTTTTAGCGTGTTCTATCGGTATCTGGTTTAGCTTCCAGGCGCTGGTAAACGTTGGCGCGGCTGCGGGGATGCTGCCGACCAAAGGACTTACGCTGCCGCTGATCAGCTATGGCGGGTCGAGTCTGTTGATTATGTCGACGGCCATTATGTTTTTATTACGTATTGATTATGAAACGCGTCTGGAAAAAGCGCAGGCGTTTACACGAGGTTCTCGATGAGTGGTCAACCGAAGCGGTTAATGGTGATGGCGGGCGGTACCGGCGGACACGTGTTCCCGGGACTGGCCGTTGCGCATCATTTAATGGCCCAGGGCTGGCAGGTTCGCTGGCTGGGTACCGCCGATCGTATGGAAGCGGATTTAGTGCCGAAGCATGGTATCGACATTGACTTTATTCGGATCTCCGGCCTGCGCGGTAAAGGCGTAAAAGCACTTCTGGCGGCGCCGTTGCGGATTTTTAACGCCTGGCGGCAGGCGCGGGCGATCATGAAACGGTTTAAGCCGGATGTCGTGCTGGGAATGGGCGGTTATGTTTCCGGCCCCGGCGGTCTTGCCGCCTGGTCATTGGGTATTCCGGTCGTCTTGCATGAGCAAAATGGTATCGCCGGGCTAACCAATCAGTGGCTGGCCAAAATCGCGACCACGGTGATGCAGGCGTTTCCCGGTGCGTTTCCGAACGCGGAAGTGGTGGGTAACCCGGTGCGTACCGACGTACTGGCGTTGCCGCTGCCGCAGACGCGTCTGGCCGGTCGTGGCGGCCCGATTCGCGTGTTGGTGGTCGGCGGTTCGCAGGGGGCGCGAGTCCTGAACCAGACGTTGCCGCAGGTTGCCGCCAGACTGGGCGATACGGTTACAATCTGGCATCAAAGTGGAAAAGGCGCGCAGCACACGGTAGAGCAGGCGTATGCCGGGGCGGGACAACCGCAGCATAAGGTGACGGAATTTATCGATGATATGGCCGCCGCCTATGCGTGGGCGGATGTGGTGGTGTGTCGTTCCGGCGCTTTAACGGTGAGCGAGATCGCCGCCGCCGGGTTACCGGCGATATTCGTGCCGTTTCAACATAAAGACAGGCAGCAGTACTGGAATGCGCTGCCGTTAGAAAACGCTGGCGCAGCTAAGATTTTTGAGCAGCCGCAGTTTACTGTAGAGGCTGTCGCCGACACCCTGGCGGGGTGGTCGCGCGCGACGTTATTAACCATGGCGGAGCGTGCCCGCGCGGTATCTATTCCGGATGCCACCGAGCGCGTCGCCAGTGAAGTCAGCCGGGTTGCCCGGACATAATTTGTAGCGGTGCCTTTTGCATCGTAGGGTTTTTCTACCCTCAATAATTTGGGTTGCAGGAAAGCCAACGCACCTGCAATTTGAAGTATGACGGGTATTGGAGTTAATGGCGTAAAGAATGAATACACAACAACTGGCAAAACTGCGTTCCATCGTGCCCGAAATGCGTCGCGTTCGGCACATTCACTTTGTCGGCATCGGTGGTGCTGGTATGGGCGGTATTGCCGAAGTTCTGGCCAATGAAGGGTATCAGATCAGTGGTTCCGATTTAGCGCCGAATCCGGTGACCCAGCAGTTGACGAGCCTGGGGGCGACGATTTTCTTTAACCATCGTCCGGAAAATGTGCGCGATGCCAGCGTGGTTGTGGTTTCCAGCGCGATTTCCGCGGATAACCCGGAAATTGTCGCGGCGCATGAGGCGCGTATTCCGGTTATTCGCCGTGCGGAAATGCTGGCGGAACTGATGCGTTTTCGCCACGGTATTGCCATTGCCGGGACCCACGGTAAAACCACAACGACCGCAATGGTGTCCAGTATTTATGCCGAAGCGGGGCTGGACCCGACTTTCGTGAATGGCGGACTGGTGAAAGCCGCAGGCGTTCATGCGCGTCTGGGCCATAGTCGTTACCTGATTGCCGAGGCGGATGAGAGCGACGCGTCTTTCTTGCATTTGCAGCCGATGGTCGCGATTGTCACCAACATCGAAGCTGACCATATGGATACCTATCATGGCGACTTTGAAAATTTAAAGCAGACGTTTATTAACTTCCTGCATAACCTGCCGTTCTATGGTCGCGCGGTAATGTGCGTCGACGATCCGGTTATCCGCGAGCTGCTGCCGCGGGTGGGGCGTCAGACCACGACGTATGGTTTTAGCGAGGATGCTGATGTCCGCGTAGAAGATTATCAGCAGATAGGGCCGCAGGGGCACTTTACGCTGCTGCGCCAGGGAATGCCGGATCTGCGCGTGACGTTGAATGCGCCGGGTCGCCACAATGCCTTGAATGCCGCGGCGGCAGTGGCGGTAGCGACCGAAGAAGGCATCGACGATGATGCTATCCTGCGGGCGCTGGAAAGCTTCCAGGGGACCGGGCGTCGCTTTGACTTCCTCGGCGAGTTCCCGCTTGAGCCGGTGAATGGTAAAGCCGGGACGGCGATGCTGGTGGATGACTATGGTCATCATCCGACCGAAGTAGACGCCACCATTAAAGCCGCGCGGGCGGGGTGGCCGGATAAAAACCTGGTGATGCTGTTTCAGCCGCACCGTTACACGCGCACGCGCGATCTGTATGACGATTTCGCTAATGTGCTGACGCAGGTCGATGCGCTGCTGATGCTGGACGTTTACCCGGCGGGCGAAGCGCCGATTCCGGGCGCGGATAGCCGTTCTTTATGTCGCACGATTCGTAATCGGGGAAAAATTGACCCGATTCTGGTTTCCGATCCGGCTCAGGTTGCGACAATGTTAGCACCGGTGCTTACGGGTAACGACTTGATATTAGTGCAAGGCGCAGGAAATGTTGGCAAAATTGCGCGTTACTTATCTGAAATCAAGCTGAAGCCGCAAATCCAGGAGGAAGAGCAACATGGCTGATAAAATCGCGGTCCTGTTGGGCGGAACCTCTGCGGAGCGGGAGGTCTCGTTAAATTCCGGCGCGGCAGTGTTGGCAGGGTTACGTGAAGGCGGCATTGATGCGTATCCCGTCGATCCGCAAGAGGTCGATGTCGCGCAGCTTAAAGCAATGGGCTTTCAGAAGGTCTTTATTGCGTTGCATGGCCGTGGCGGTGAAGATGGCACCTTACAGGGAATGCTTGAACTGCTCGGCCTGCCTTATACCGGCAGCGGGGTGATGGCCTCGGCGCTTTCAATGGATAAACTGCGCAGTAAATTGCTGTGGCAGGGCGCAGGGTTACCCGTCGCGCCGTGGGTCGCGTTGACGCGCGCCGGGTTTGAAAAAGGCCTTAGCGAAGAACAAAAAGCGCGAATTTTGGCGCTGGGTTTACCGCTGATCGTCAAACCCAGCCGTGAAGGCTCCAGCGTCGGTATGACGAAAGTGGTAGAAGAAAATGCTTTGCAGGGTGCGTTATCATTGGCTTTTCAGCATGATGACGAAATACTGATTGAAAAATGGCTGTGCGGTCCGGAATTTACGGTGGCGATAGTTGGCGAAGAAATTTTACCGTCAATTCGTATCCAACCGGCAGGAACCTTCTATGATTATGAGGCGAAGTATCTCTCTGATGAGACACAGTATTTCTGCCCTGCCGGTTTAGAAGCGCCTCAGGAAGCCGCGCTACAGTCGCTCGTCCTGCAGGCATGGAAAGCTTTAGGCTGCACGGGATGGGGGCGTATTGACGTCATGCTGGACAGCGATGGTCAGTTTTATCTGCTGGAAGCCAATACTTCTCCGGGTATGACCAGCCATAGTCTGGTGCCGATGGCGGCGCGTCAGGCGGGAATGAGCTTCTCGCAGTTAGTGGTACGAATACTGGAGTTGGCGGACTGATATGTCGCAGGCTGCGCTGAACACGCGAAACAGTGACGAAGAGACACCTTCTTCACGCCGCAATAATGGAACGCGTCTTGCGGGAATTTTATTCCTGCTGACGGTACTGTGCACCGTGTTTGTTAGCGGGTGGGTCGTGTTAGGGTGGATGGAAGATGCGCAGCGTTTACCGTTATCAAAGCTGGTGTTAACCGGCGAGCGTCACTACACGCGTAACGATGATATCCGCCAGGCGATACTGGCTCTGGGCGCGCCGGGAACCTTCATGACGCAGGATGTGAACATTATCCAGATCCAGATTGAGCGTTTGCCGTGGATTAAACAGGCCAGCGTCAGAAAACAGTGGCCTGATGAATTGAAGATTCATCTGGTTGAATATGTGCCGATTGCGCGTTGGAATGATCAACATATGGTCGATGCTGAAGGGAATACCTTCAGTGTGCCGTCAGATCGCATCGGCAAACAGGTTTTACCCATGTTGTACGGCCCGGAAGGCAGCGCGAGTGAAGTGTTGCAGGGATACCGCGAGATGGGGCAGGTGCTGGCTAAGGATAAATTCACTCTGAAGGAAGCGGCGATGACCGCACGTCGCTCCTGGCAATTGACGCTTAATAACGGCATTAAGCTCAATCTCGGCAGGGGCGATACGATGAAAAGGTTGGCTCGCTTTGTAGAACTCTATCCGGTTTTACAGCAGCAGGCGCAAACCGATGGCAAACGGATTAGCTACGTTGATTTGCGTTATGACTCAGGTGCGGCGGTTGGCTGGGCGCCGCTCCCCCCTGAGGAATCTAATCAGCAACAGAATCAGGCACAGGCAGAACAACAATGATCAAGGCGACGGACAGAAAACTGGTAGTAGGACTGGAGATCGGCACCGCGAAGGTTGCCGCTTTAGTAGGGGAAGTTCTGCCCGACGGTATGGTCAATATCATTGGCGTGGGCAGTTGCCCATCGCGGGGTATGGATAAAGGCGGGGTGAATGACCTTGAGTCAGTGGTGAAATGCGTTCAGCGCGCCATTGACCAGGCGGAATTGATGGCCGATTGCCAGATCTCCTCGGTATATCTGGCGCTTTCTGGAAAGCATATTAGCTGTCAGAATGAGATAGGCATGGTGCCTATCTCTGAAGAAGAAGTGACGCAGGAAGATGTGGAAAACGTCGTGCATACTGCGAAGTCAGTGCGCGTGCGCGATGAGCATCGCGTGCTGCATGTGATTCCTCAGGAGTACGCCATTGACTACCAGGAGGGCATTAAAAATCCGGTCGGTCTTTCCGGTGTGCGCATGCAGGCGAAAGTACATTTGATTACCTGCCACAACGATATGGCAAAAAACATTGTCAAAGCTGTTGAACGTTGTGGTCTGAAAGTTGACCAACTGATATTTGCCGGACTGGCGGCCAGTTATTCCGTGTTGACGGAAGATGAACGTGAACTGGGCGTCTGTGTCGTGGATATCGGCGGTGGTACAATGGATATCGCCGTTTATACTGGCGGCGCGCTGCGTCATACCAAAGTGATCCCTTACGCGGGGAACGTGGTGACCAGTGATATCGCTTATGCCTTTGGTACGCCGCCGAGCGATGCCGAAGCCATTAAAGTCCGCCACGGTTGCGCGCTGGGTTCTATCGTCGGTAAAGACGAGAGCGTTGAAGTGCCGAGCGTAGGCGGGCGTCCGCCGCGCAGCCTGCAACGCCAGACGCTGGCGGAAGTAATTGAGCCGCGTTATACCGAGCTGCTCAATCTGGTCAACGAAGAAATATTGCAATTACAGGAACAGCTTCGCCAACAAGGGGTAAAACATCACCTGGCGGCGGGGATTGTGTTAACCGGCGGCGCGGCGCAAATCGAAGGGCTTGCTGCTTGCGCTCAGCGTGTGTTCCATACGCAGGTGCGTATCGGCGCGCCGCTGAATATCACTGGTCTGACGGATTATGCCCAGGAACCGTATTACTCAACGGCGGTGGGATTGCTTCACTACGGGAAAGAGTCCCACTTAAACGGTGAGGCAGAAGTGGAAAAACGTGTTACGGCATCAGTTGGCTCGTGGATCAAGCGACTTAATAGCTGGCTGCGAAAAGAGTTTTAATTTTTATGAGGCCGCCAGATATTACGGCCTCAGGCGACAGGCACATGACGGAGAGAGATTATGTTTGAACCTATGGAACTAACCAACGACGCGGTGATTAAAGTCATCGGCGTCGGTGGCGGCGGCGGTAACGCTGTTGAACACATGGTGCGCGAGCGCATCGAAGGTGTTGAATTCTTCGCGGTGAATACCGACGCGCAGGCGTTGCGTAAAACGGCGGTTGGCCAGACCATCCAAATTGGTAGCGGCATTACCAAAGGTCTGGGCGCCGGCGCAAACCCGGAAGTCGGTCGTAATGCGGCGGACGAAGACCGTGAAGCGCTGCGTGCGGCGCTTGAGGGCGCAGACATGGTATTTATCGCGGCAGGCATGGGCGGCGGTACCGGAACCGGCGCGGCGCCAGTGGTTGCTGAAGTGGCAAAAGATTTAGGTATTCTGACCGTTGCCGTGGTGACTAAGCCTTTCAATTTTGAAGGCAAAAAGCGCATGGCATTTGCGGAGCAGGGTATCACCGAGCTGTCCAAACATGTAGATTCGTTGATCACCATCCCGAACGACAAGCTGCTGAAAGTGCTGGGCCGTGGTATCTCCCTGCTCGACGCGTTCGGCGCGGCGAATGACGTGCTGAAAGGCGCGGTTCAGGGTATCGCAGAGCTGATCACCCGTCCGGGCCTGATGAACGTCGACTTTGCTGACGTGCGTACCGTGATGTCTGAAATGGGCTACGCAATGATGGGCTCCGGCGTGGCGAGCGGTGAAGACCGTGCGGAAGAAGCGGCTGAAATGGCTATTTCTTCTCCGTTGCTGGAAGATATCGACCTGTCCGGCGCGCGCGGCGTGTTGGTCAACATTACGGCGGGCTTCGACCTGCGTCTGGACGAGTTTGAAACCGTCGGTAACACCATTCGCGCGTTTGCGTCGGATAACGCCACCGTGGTTATCGGTACCTCTCTGGACCCGGATATGAATGATGAACTGCGCGTGACCGTGGTGGCGACCGGTATTGGTATGGACAAACGTCCGGAAATCACTTTGGTGACCAACAAACAGGTGCAGCAGCCGGTATTGGATCGTTATCAGCAGCACGGTATGGCGCCGCTGACGCAGGAGCAAAAAACGGTCGCGAAAGTGGTTAACGACAATACGCCACAGGCGGCGAAAGAGCCGGATTATCTGGATATCCCCGCATTCCTGCGTAAGCAAGCTGATTAAGAATTAGCTGGAATTTGGGATTCTGGGCTCTTTGTGCTAAACTGGCCCGCCGAATGTATAGTACACTTCGGTTGGATAGGTAATTTGGCGAGATTATACGATGATCAAACAAAGGACACTTAAACGTATCGTTCAGGCGACTGGCGTCGGTTTACACACCGGCAAAAAAGTCACTCTGACATTACGCCCTGCGCCGGCCAATACCGGGGTCATCTATCGTCGCACCGACTTGAATCCACCGGTAGATTTCCCGGCCGATGCCAAATCTGTGCGTGATACCATGCTCTGTACGTGTCTGGTGAATGAGCATGATGTACGGATTTCAACCGTTGAGCACCTGAATGCTGCTCTGGCGGGGTTAGGTATCGATAACATCGTTATTGAGGTTAATGCCCCGGAAATCCCGATCATGGATGGCAGTGCCGCTCCGTTTGTCTACCTGCTGCTTGATGCCGGTATTGATGAACTGAACTGCGCCAAAAAATTCGTACGCATCAAAGAGACTGTTCGGGTTGAAGATGGCGATAAATGGGCTGAATTCAGACCGTACAATGGTTTTACGTTGGATTTCACCATCGACTTTAACCATCCGGCTATCGATTCCAGCAGCCAGCGCTATGCGATGAACTTCTCTGCGGATGCGTTCATGCGCCAGATCAGCCGTGCGCGTACCTTCGGTTTTATGCGTGATATCGAATATCTGCAGTCCCGCGGCCTGTGCCTGGGCGGCAGCTTCGATTGTGCCATCGTTGTTGACGATTATCGCGTATTGAACGAAGACGGCCTGCGTTTTGAAGATGAATTCGTTCGTCACAAAATGCTTGACGCGATCGGTGACTTGTTCATGTGTGGTCACAATATTATTGGTGCGTTTACCGCGTATAAATCCGGTCACGCATTGAATAACAAACTGTTACAGGCAGTCCTGGCAAAACAGGAAGCCTGGGAATTTGTGACCTTCCAGGACGACGCAGAACTGCCGTTGGCTTTCAAAGCGCCTTCGACGGTACTGGCATAACGACATACGCTGTCGTATAAATTCGACTGGTAAACCTGGCACTCTCTCCGGCCAGGCGAGCCAGTCGTTTTTTTTACTATTCGTTATCTGCGTTTCTCTTAATACGGCCATTTTAGCGTGGACTCCCGGCGAATTCATTTTTTCATAATAATTTCAGCAGATAATATTAGCGGCCTCTAACCACAACTCTGATGGCATCAGTTGATGTCAAAACCATGCTGAACCATTGAATAAAAAACAACATGTTATTATCTGTCGCGCAGTAACCTGACTGACCAGTAATACTGTGAACTCAACGATATTCCCTTCACATCCTTCGCGAATGGCCAAAAAGTAACGTAAAAATTGAAAACCGGGCAAATGAACATGGCGGATATGCCCTGTCTCTCCGGGCAAGAGCTGTTGCAGCAGCAGAGAAAATCAGCCAGTGACCAGACCGGTACAGGATGACCTGTAGCCATGGTTGGAAATGAGAAATATAAATCAGGTAAATGCCTGGTAACTAAAAGGGGAAAGATATGGAATAATTTTTTACATTATAACTTCTCTAATAAAGGGGAGCACGCAGTATGATGATTTTCTCTCTAATATCTGCCGTAAACGATGGTGTGTTATTACCTGCGCGCGCTCATTTTCCTTTAGATGAGAATAAGTTCGTTGAGCCTGTTATTATTGGAGGCGATGAAGAACGAACAGTGCAATTTGGTATGTTACTTGACCAGCTTAAACTTTATCCACATGAAACAGCAGATCCATTGTGCGTTTCTATAAACGCGGTGACCCCATGCTGCGGTGAGAGTAATGCCTACCAATTGGCGGTATCTACAGGGCAGCTCCCTTTGTATGTCTCTGAGATTAGTGAATTGATGAAAGATTTTCTTTATCAACATGTCGTTGATGCCAATGGTTATGTAAAAATGACTTTCCCCGATATATGTAATGGGCTGAATTCGTTATGGAGAACGTTCGCTGAAGAAAATTTAAGTGGAACTTTAAAAGCTGAAAAGGTTCTGTGTTCGCCTTATATCATGCCTGTATCTGTGCTGGGAGAAACGAGTTCTCTTGAAGAAGAGAAAATGACGTTGAAGGATGTGATGAATTTCAAGAAAATACAATCTGCCTTCAAGCACGAGTTGCACTCCATTCAGAAATCGTTAAACGTGCTTAATAACCATGAAGCTGTTGAGCGTTTTAAAGAGAATAAAACGCTCGAACTCTTGTTGCAAACGGGGGTACACACTGGGATTGGTATCGCTGGTGGCGTGTTGGGCGCTGTCATCGGCACGGCAATCGTTCCCGGCTTGGGGACGTTCATCGGCGCGGGGATTGGCGCAGGATTAGCGTGGGCAGGTAAAAAGCTTTACGATTATGCCGCAGGCGTTGTAAGCAATAAAATAAATCCTAACCCGCATTTAAAAACCCAGGAAATTGACCGGAAAATAAAATCTGCCGAGAAAGGTACCGTCTGGGAGTGTGGGGCAAAAATAAAGTCACTCGTTGTGGAACCCTCGCGGGCGGGCGGTATCCTCGTGGCTAGCCTTATCTCTTCAGTAATAAAAGGGGTCTCGTTACCTATTCATGATATAGCCACTGCTTGTTATGATTATGAAAGAGCCAGTGAAGGATTAACACCTGAAAAAGCGTCTAAGATTGAAGCCTTACTGGTAAAGTATCATAGCAAGCTGAATAAAGAATATGAACAGGTGCTCGGGTATCTCGAAGAGAATCCGACACCGGATAACCAGCGACGTAAAAATAAGATCCTTGAACGGGATGCAGTGATTTGCGAGCGATTAGCTGCTATCCGCGAAAGTATTAAGGACGCTGTGGAATCTCGACGTTAGAGTATTCATAAAGGCCGCAGTGTAATGACGCTGGATGATGAAAATCGTACCAACGAGGCAATATAATTTTCGCCGCTGAAATCATGACGGTTGAACAGATGACGCTAACCATCCGCCACGGTAGCGTCTATACCTGACCGAAGAACGTTGTAAACTGTTTGATCTGCCGATGATAGTGGGGAAACAACGCCAACGCTGTTTTTTGGTCAAGGTAGCCTGGTGCCGGAAGACAATGTTTCTCTCTATATCCGCGCCTGTTTAGCAGGATTAAATCGAAATACGGCGCGTTCGCTGTTTTCTTAGCCATTTTTTATCTTTGTTTCTCGTCATTACTGCTGTAGCGCGTACGCTTTAATGATAAGATGTGTGCGCAAATTGTTTTGATTTCGTAAGCCCACGAGGGGCATATCAGGTGGCAATGACGTGAGTGGAATACTGACGCGCTGGCGACAGTTAGGCAGACGATACTTCTGGCCGCATCTCTTATTAGGGATGGTCGCGGCGAGTTTTGGTTTGCCCGCGCTCAGTAACGCCGCCGAAACCAATACGCCTGCAAGGGCGACCGCCAGCACCGCGTCTAAAGTTAACTTTAGCCATCTTGCGCTGTTAGAAGCCTCTAACCGTCGTCCTAATTTCACCGTAGACTACTGGCATCAGCACGCTATTCGCACGGTGATTCGCCACCTTTCTTTTGCAATGGCGCCGCAAACGCTGCCCGTTGCCGACGCGCCGTCGCCATTACAGGCGCATCATATCGCCTTACTGAATACGCTCAGCGCGATGCTCACGCAGGAGCGGACGCCGCCTGCTATTGTTCGTCACGTCTCCCTGGCATATTTCGCGCCGCGAACCGCGTTTAGCATCCCGGCCTGGATAAGTCAGGCACAGGGTATCCGCGCAGGGCCTCAACGTCTCAGCTAACGAAAAAAGACCTTTTAACTTTATTTGTAGCTCCGCGGCGCGGGGCGTTTGAGACTTTATTATGCTAATCAAACTATTAACGAAAGTATTCGGTAGCCGTAACGATCGTACACTGCGTCGTATGCGTAAGGCCGTCAGCCTTATTAATACGATGGAACCGGAGATGGAAAAACTCTCCGATGACGAACTGAAAGCGAAAACCAATGAATTTCGCGCACGTATTGAAAAAGGCGAAAGCGTAGAGAGCCTGATTCCGGAAGCGTTCGCGGTGGTGCGTGAAGCCAGTAAACGCGTCTTTGGGATGCGTCACTTCGACGTTCAGCTATTGGGTGGTATGGTGCTCAACGATCGCTGCATCGCGGAAATGCGTACCGGTGAAGGTAAAACGTTGACCGCAACGCTGCCAGCCTACCTGAACGCGCTGTCCGGCAAAGGCGTTCACGTGGTGACTGTGAATGACTATCTGGCTCAGCGTGACGCCGAAAACAACCGTCCGCTGTTCGAATTCCTCGGTATGTCCGTTGGCATCAACCTGCCAGGTATGCCTGCGCCAGCCAAGCGTGAAGCTTACGCTGCCGACATCACTTACGGCACTAACAACGAATACGGTTTTGACTACCTGCGCGACAACATGGCGTTCAGCCCGGAAGAGCGCGTGCAGCGTAAACTGCATTATGCGCTGGTGGATGAGGTTGACTCCATCCTGATCGATGAAGCGCGTACCCCGCTGATTATTTCCGGCCCGGCGGAAGACAGCTCGGAAATGTACAAAAAAGTGAACAAAATCATTCCGCACCTGATTCGTCAGGAGAAAGAAGATTCTGACACTTTCCAGGGCGAAGGCCACTTCTCCGTTGATGAGAAAGCGCGCCAGGTTAACCTGACCGAACGCGGTCTGGTGTTGATTGAAGAGCTACTGGTGCAAGAAGGCATCATGGATGAAGGCGAGTCGCTCTACTCCCCTGCCAACATTATGCTGATGCATCACGTTACCGCCGCGCTGCGCGCGCACGCGCTGTTTACCCGCGACGTGGATTACATTGTGAAAGACGGTGAAGTCATCATTGTTGATGAGCATACCGGTCGTACCATGCAGGGGCGTCGCTGGTCTGACGGCCTGCACCAGGCGGTAGAAGCGAAAGAAGGCGTTGAAATTCAGAATGAAAACCAGACGCTGGCGTCTATCACCTTCCAGAACTACTTCCGTCTGTATGAAAAGCTGGCCGGTATGACCGGTACGGCGGATACTGAAGCCTTCGAATTTAGCTCTATCTATAAGCTGGACACCGTCGTTGTTCCGACTAACCGTCCGATGATCCGTAAAGATTTGCCGGATCTGGTCTACATGACCGAAGCGGAAAAAATCCAGGCCATTATCGAAGATATTAAAGAGCGTACCGCGAACGGTCAGCCAGTGCTGGTCGGGACGATTTCTATCGAGAAGTCTGAAGTGGTCTCCAGAGAGCTGACCAAAGCGGGCATCAAACATAACGTACTGAACGCTAAATTCCACGCCAACGAAGCAGGCATCGTTGCGCAGGCCGGTTATCCTGCGGCGGTCACTATCGCTACTAACATGGCGGGTCGTGGTACCGATATTATGCTGGGTGGTAGCTGGCAGGCGGAAGTCGCCGCGCTGGAAGCGCCGACGGAAGAACAGATTGCGCAGATTAAGGCTGACTGGCAGGTACGCCACGACGCAGTTCTGGCTGCAGGCGGTCTGCATATCATTGGTACCGAGCGCCATGAGTCTCGCCGTATCGACAACCAGCTACGTGGCCGTTCCGGTCGCCAGGGCGATCCAGGTTCTTCCCGTTTCTACCTGTCGATGGAAGATGCGCTGATGCGTATTTTCGCCTCCGATCGTGTCTCCGGTATGATGCGTAAACTGGGGATGAAGCCGGGCGAAGCGATTGAGCACCCGTGGGTGACTAAAGCTATTGCTAACGCGCAGCGTAAAGTAGAAAGCCGTAACTTCGATATTCGTAAGCAACTGCTGGAATATGATGATGTGGCGAACGATCAGCGCCGTGCAATTTATACCCAGCGTAACGAACTGCTGGATGTGTCTGACGTAAGCGACACCATTAACAGCATTCGCGAAGATGTCTTTAAGGCGACCATTGACGCCTACATTCCGCCGCAGTCGCTGGAAGAGATGTGGGACATCCCGGGTTTGCAGGAACGCCTGAAAAACGACTTCGACCTGGAGATGCCGATTGCCGAATGGCTGGATAAAGAGCCGGAACTGCACGAGGAGACGCTGCGTGAGCGCATCCTGGCGCAGTCTATTGAGGTGTATCAGCGTAAAGAAGAGGTGGTTGGCGCTGAAATGATGCGTCATTTCGAGAAAGGCGTGATGCTGCAAACTCTCGATTCCCTGTGGAAAGAGCATCTGGCGGCAATGGATTACCTGCGTCAGGGTATTCACCTGCGCGGCTATGCGCAAAAAGATCCAAAGCAGGAGTACAAGCGCGAATCCTTCGCTATGTTCGCTGCGATGCTGGAATCGCTGAAATATGAAGTGATCAGTACCCTGAGCAAAGTCCAGGTACGTATGCCGGAAGAGGTCGAAGCGATGGAAATGCAGCGTCGCGAAGAGGCGGAGCGCCTGGCGCAGATGCAGCAGCTAAGCCATCAGGATGACGATGCCGCCGTGGCTGCCGATCTGGCCGCCCAAACAGGCGAACGTAAGATTGGACGTAACGATCCTTGCCCTTGCGGTTCCGGTAAGAAATACAAACAGTGTCACGGTCGCCTGAGCTAATGCGATAAAGTTATCGGCCTGATAAGACATAATGTGTTGCCATCAGGCCGATGCTGGCATTATTGCCGAATGGCACTACGCTTATTCGGCCTGGCATTGAACACAGATAAAAAGGCGCAGGCGACTGCGCCTTTTTTATGGATGCAACAAGATGAAAAAACTGCAAATTGCGGTTGGGATTATCCGCAACCCGAACGACGAAATTTTTATTACCCGACGCGCCGCGGATGCGCATATGGCGAACAAGCTTGAATTTCCCGGCGGAAAAATTGAAGCCGGAGAAACACCAGAGCAGGCGTTGATCCGTGAGCTACAGGAAGAGGTAGGGATTACGCCAACACAGGTGACCTTATTCGATACTCTGGAATATCAATTCCCGGACCGACACATCACGCTGTGGTTTTGGCTGGTTGAACGCTGGGAGGGCGAACCGTGGGGGAAAGAAGGGCAGCCGGGACAGTGGATCGCGCAAAGCGCGTTGAATACGGACGATTTTCCGCCAGCCAATGAACCGATTATTCGCAAATTACGCCAATTTGCGCATTAGTTGGGGATCTCAACACGATCCCCCTCGATGTTATTATCGATTTAATGTGGACATAATTTCCGGCCAGTAGCGGGGGCCGGCCGCGGCGTCGTGAGGAAAAACCGCCTCAATTGCCGCCAGCTCCTGCGGACTTAGGGTCAGTGATAACGCGCCAGGGTTTTCTGGTGCAATGGCGGCTACACTTCTGTTACAGCCTAATCTCACCGGTTTTATTTGTATTATCCCGGCCGCACGCATATGGCGCCAAAACTACGCGTATTTATTGATTATTTTTGTCATAAGGCGATATTGCCGTATCCAGAGAACCATCGCCGTTAGCGCTCTTCGCTCCAGTCGTCGCTATCAGACTGGTCGCCGCTGCTGGCGATTCGCTTCTCTTCGGCGGCCCATTCGCCCAAATCAATTAACTGACAGCGTTTAGAACAAAATGGGCGGAAGGGGCTAATTTCCCCCCAGACGACCGGTTTACCGCAGGTCGGACAGCTTACGACGGTCACGTCAGACATTTTTATTCCTTAGCAACAGGCCAGTTCAAAATCAAGACGCTCCGGCACCAGACCATTCTCACTATCCAGCGGCATAAAGCGAATGGCAAAACGGCTCTTATGACCGGAAATTTGCGGATAAAGTTGAGAATCGAGCGTCAGTATAAGACGCAGCAAATCGGCGTCGTCCCCGTTATCCTGATAAAAACCGTTCAGGCTGGTTTGCTTACGGAAAGGCGCTGAATTGCGGATCAGATCAAGCACCAGAGTCAGCGCCTGCGTGAGGGGCTTCAGGCTGGCAAGCCAGGTGTCAATCTGGGCGTCGCGCTGCGGCTGTTGTAGGTGTAACCAGATATGCAGAGTGGGTAAATCGAAACTGCAACAGCCGCCCGGAATACTTAGGCGTTGACGCACAAGGGCAATCAAGCGATCTTCGCGTAGCTGCTGGCCAATCCTCGGGGCAGAGATCAGCACGCTGCCCGCGGATTTTAACTGCTGGCGCAGGGCTTCAATACGGTCTTGATCGACGCCGGGAACCTCAACCCAGGCCTGTAATTTACGCTGCTGGCGCTCCAGTTCTTTCAGCAGTTCGGTACGGACTTCGCCCCGTTCGAAAACATCCAGTAGGTCGCTGATATTACGGAAAAAATGCAGTGCGCCAGCATGGTCTGCAATTGGCAGGTTGATGGAGAGCTGTTGGATCAAAAACTCTATGCGCAGCCACGTACGCATCTTCTCATTGAGAGGGTGTTCAAATAGGACCTGGGTGTGCATTACGGTTTTTCCTGTGAGACAAACTGCGACGCGAGCTTAAGATAACTGGCGTGCAGGCGGGCCACATCTGATGCGATAGCATCCGGTGCGCCGTTATTATCAATAACATCGTCCGCTACGGCAAGGCGCGCTTCACGCGTCGCCTGCGCAGCGAGAATGTGTTCAACATGCTCGCGTGTAGCATCATCACGCTGCATTGTGCGCATGAGCTGCGTTTCGGGCGTAACGTCAACCACCAGAACGCGGTTGGCCTTTTGATACAGCCTATTTTCAACCAGCAGAGGCACAACCCATAACACATAGGGCGACGTTGCCTGTTGAAACTGTCGTTGGGTTTCCTGCTGAATTAAGGGGTGAAGCAGAGCGTTAAGCCAGGCTTTTTCTTCCGGATGCGAAAAAATACGCTCACGCAGCGCCCGGCGACGTAACGTGCCGTCGGAGGTGATAAGTTCAGAACCAAAATGTTCCGCTATTGCGTTCAGGGCAGGCTGCCCTGGCTCAACCATCTGGCGCGCGATAATATCCGCGTCGATGACGGTTATTCCGAGGTCAGCGAAGGCATCAGCGACGGTACTTTTACCGCTGCCAATACCGCCGGTTAAGGCTACGGTATACCTCATATCTCCAGCTTCCGGAATTTTAATTTGATAATCAAAAGGTTAAATTTTAAGCATGCAAAGACGATACGGTCTGAGCATTAACCTACTATTCGCCAGGTAAATTTATGGGATTGTAACGTAAAAAAAGAGAATTTCGCAGTCTTGTACGGCCATGATTAGTGCGTATGATAGCGTCACTGGAGTTGTGAGTTTCGATTTTTCGCCATTAACCCCAGGAATCCGTACATGCGTATCGAAGAAGATCTGAAGTTAGGTTTCAAAGACGTTCTTATCCGTCCTAAGCGTTCTACCCTCAAAAGCCGTTCCGATGTCGAACTGGAACGTCAATTCACCTTTAAACACTCAGGTCAGACCTGGTCTGGCGTACCGATTATCGCGGCAAATATGGATACCGTCGGGACGTTTGAAATGGCGCAAGCGTTGGCCGGGTTCGATATTCTGACCGCTGTACATAAACATTATACCGTTGAAGAATGGGCGGCTTTTATCAACACTGCTTCGGCTGATGTTTTGAAGCATGTGATGGTTTCCACCGGGACCTCTGATGCTGATTTCGAAAAAACCGCGCAGATTCTGGCGCTGAGTCCTGTGCTGAACTTTGTCTGCATTGATGTGGCCAATGGCTATTCAGAACATTTTGCGCAGTTCGTCGCGAAAGCGCGTGAAGCATGGCCGACAAAAACAATCTGCGCAGGTAATGTGGTAACGGGCGAGATGTGCGAAGAGCTTATCCTCTCCGGCGCCGATATCGTGAAAGTGGGCATTGGTCCCGGTTCCGTATGCACGACGCGTGTAAAAACCGGCGTCGGCTATCCGCAATTATCAGCGGTTATCGAATGCGCTGACGCGGCGCATGGCCTGGGCGGTATGATCGTCAGCGATGGCGGCTGCACCATGCCAGGCGACGTAGCAAAGGCCTTTGGCGGGGGCGCGGATTTCGTTATGTTGGGCGGCATGCTGGCGGGCCACGAAGAGAGCGGCGGCAGCGTGGTGGAAGAAAACGGCGAGAAATTTATGCTGTTCTACGGCATGAGTTCGGAATCCGCGATGAACCGTCATGTCGGCGGCGTCGCGAAATACCGTGCTGCAGAAGGTAAAACGGTTAAATTGCCGCTACGCGGGCCGGTGGGCAATACCGCCCGCGATATCCTGGGCGGTCTGCGCTCAGCCTGCACTTATGTCGGCGCGTCTCGCCTGAAAGAGTTGACCAAACGCACCACCTTTATTCGGGTGCAGGAACAAGAAAACCGCATTTTTAATAATCTCTAATATTTTGGCTGGCGTAAAATGCGCGCCAGCCTTATCCCATCCCGCTCATCGCGTCTCCCAGATGAAAAATCGGCAAATACATCGCCACCACTAGCGTACCGATAATTAAACCAGTAATGATCAATAATGCCGGTTCCAACAGCGACGCCAGATTATCGGCCAGCGCCAACGTAGTTTCACTGTGGTGACGGACAAGGTTATGCAGCATGATATCGAGTGAACCGGACGCTTCGCCAGTTCTGACTAGTTGCAGGCATAGCGGACTAAATTCCTGGGTATTTTTTAGCGCCAACCAGACCGGGTTGCCCGCGGCGATCTCCTGATGTGCCTGCGTTAAACGCGGTGACCAGTAGGGACAGCCGAGACTGTCGATAGTGCTTTCCAACCCCTGAAGAAAAGGAATGCCTGCGCTTTGGGTTAATGCCAGTACGGTGAATATTTGCGCTAGCTTCTGGCCTCTTATCAGGCGACCCATGATGGGGAGTCGTAGCAGAAGACACTGGCGCTGCGCCTGCCAGGATGGTTTTTGTTTTACCCTGCGGTGAGCGATAGCAACGAGAATCGTCAGGAGCAAGATGAGCCAACCCCATGTCGCCCCCCATTGCGCTATCGCGATAATACCGCGTGTCAGAAGAGGGAGCGGCGTATCGAAGCTACGGTAAATGGCGGCAAATTCCGGCAGGACAAAGTGCAGCATGGCGAAAACGATCAGGGCGGCCATTGTCAGAATAATGGCGGGATAGCGCAGTGCCTTTTTCACGCTAACCGTAATCTGCCGTTGCGCTTTCTGCTGACGGGCCAGTTCAAAGCAGCATTCGGCCAGTTTACCGGTCAGTTCTCCGGTGCGAATCATCGTCTGGTAGAGCGGCGGAAATACCTGCGGCCAGGAGACTAATGCGCTGGAAAAAGGGACGCCCTGTTCAAGCTCCTGAGCCAGCGTGCGCAACAGTGCTTGCCATTGTCGGTGGGGATGCTGTTTTGCAAGAAGTTCCAGCCCTTCAGAAAGCGTAAGCCCGGCATGAAGGAGCGTTGCCAACTGGTGAATAATTTCAGCGCTTTTCTCTTCTTTCCACAATGCGGCGTTAACGCCCATGCGCTTGATGCGAAGCGGCATAATGCGCTGATGTTGTAGGGTGATGATCAGCGCCAGACGATTGTCTGCCCATACAACGTCTTGTTCCAGTTGACCTTTATCGTTAACGCCTTGCCAGCGCCAGAGCTGTTTAACGGTCATGGGGCATTCCCAGAACGCGCAGTATCTCTTCAAAGGACGTCATGCCTTGCTCAACGGCGCGACAGCCATTTTCAAAAAGCGTTCCTATACCGGTCTGTTGGAGGTGGGCTTCCAGTGCTTGCGCCGATGCGCCGCTCGCAATTAACTGACGTAATGCCGGGGTAACGGTTAATACTTCGAATAACGCAGTTCGGCCATAAAAGCCGTGGTAGCAATGCTGACAGCCGCTAGCCTGCCAGCGCGGTAGCGCGCTGGGCCAAAGATTGGGCGATAGCACCACGGGATCGCTCAGGCACTGTTTGCAGTGCGGGCAAAGTTTCCTTACCAGACGTTGCGCTACCACCAGCGTAAGCGCTGATGAGATCATCCAGCGTGCTACGCCCATTTGCTGCAAACGTATTAGGGTTTCGCTGGTGGAGTTCGTATGGAGTGTTGAAAGCACCAGATGGCCCGTTTGCGCCGCCTTAATGGCGATTTCCGCGGTGTCGCCGTCCCGAATTTCACCCACCATGATGATGTCGGGGTCCTGGCGTAATAGCGCGCGTAGCACATTTTGAAAGGTGAGCCCGGCGCGGGGATGGATCTGGGTCTGGTTAATCCCGTCCAGTGGAATTTCTATCGGGTCTTCAACGCTACAGAGGTTGATACCCGGCGTATTCCGGGTTTGTAGCGCGCTGTATAGCGTGACCGTTTTTCCGCTGCCGGTGGGGCCAGTCACCAGTACCAGTCCCTGAGGTTGCTGTAGGGCTTGTCTAAAAGCGGTAAGTTGCGCCCCGTACATGCCCAGCGTGTCCAGTTTCAGCGTTTGTTCAACCTGATGCAATAACCGTAAGACGACTTTTTCGCCTTCTTTACAGGGAAGCGTGGCGATACGAAAAGAGATGCTGTCGCCCGTCAGGTCAACGGTAAATTGCCCGTCCTGCGGCAGCCGATGTTCGGCGATATCCAAATTTCCCAGAACTTTCAATCTGGCTGTCAGCGCAAGCCCCGTCTCTTTGGGGATGTCCTGCAGGATATGAAGAACGCCATCGATGCGGAGCCTTATCCGGTAGCGGCTGGCGCCTGGTTCGAGATGGATATCAGAGGCGCGTTTCGTCATTGCCGAGCGTAATGTCTGATTGAGAAGCTGGGCCGCGGTTTCTCCGCCTTTCGCGGCGTTTGCCGAGGGTGCCTGATCCGGCTTATGCAGATGACTTTCCATTTGCTGACGAGTCCAGCACACAATATCAATCTGTGTTTGCGTGGCGAAATGCAGAGCGTCCAGTAACGCATGAGAGGGCGCGTCGACCACCGCAACAGTGATGCTGTTGCTGGCGCTATTTATCAGTACAGCCTGATGACGTTGACACAATGTGTTGAGCTGTGCGTCTTTCATCTTGTCTCCTTAGTTGGCGTCAAAACGGAAGACATCTTCACAAGCCTGTTGTAACGCGCTGTCGCTTTGAATATTGCAGTTACGCGTCCAGCCGGTAATGCCGTTAGCATTGTCCCAGGCGGGCGTCATGATGACGCTAAGCCCGTTCAGGCTCTCCTGGCCGGTAAGCGTGATGACGCCTTTTTCCACGCTCATGCCCGAAACATAACGGGTGACGACGGGCGAGGGGATACCGTTGACGCCCGAATCGCATGTGCTCGTCCCTCCATGTTCCAGAGCGCAGAGTTCGACGGCGGTACGGTAGGGGACAAACGTTTGCAACATATCCGTCAGCGCCGCTTTACGCAGATAGTTCTGGTAAGCCGGAATGCCGATGGCGCTTAAAATGGCGATGATGCCTATAACGACCATCAGTTCAATAAGCGTGAAACCGCGTTGTTTTTCCATTGTTCGCTCCTTGAGTTAGCTGGCGCTACTTTGGCAAACGAGGGAATAACGGGCGAGCGGCAAAAGGTAAAACGGGAATGCGGATTCTGAAGATTTTTGTTGCGTTACATGACACGGCAACGTTATTGCGAGGCGCTACGAATATTTTACCGAATAACGATGCGGATCTACGGACAGGTGATTTATAAACCCGACGGCGCAGCGCCATCGGGTGGAGAGGATCAGCAAAAACGCATGGAGAGATCGAGCGCGCGCACGTGCTTGGTCAGTGCGCCAACGGAGATGAAATCCACCCCGGTTTCAGCAAATTCGCGTAAGGTTTCCACGGTGACGTTGCCGGACACTTCCAGCCGCGCCTGGCCGTTGACGCGTTTCACCGCCTCGCGCATCTGGTCGGTGTCGAAATTATCCAGCATGATGATATCCGCGCCCGCTTTCAGCGCATCGTCCAGTTCATCCAGATTTTCGACCTCGACTTCTACCGGCACGTCCGGATGTAACCAGAACGCTTTTTCCACCGCCTGACGAACAGAACCGGAGGCGATGATATGGTTTTCTTTAATCAGGAAGGCGTCAGTAAGGCCAAGACGATGATTGGCGCCGCCGCCGCATAAGACCGCGTATTTTAGCGCAGTGCGCAGACCCGGCAGCGTTTTACGCGTGTCGAGCAACTGGGTTTGGGTGCCAGCCAACAGTTCAACGTAACGGCGTACTTCGCTGGCGACGCCGGAAAGGGTCTGGACAAAGTTGAGCGCCGTGCGCTCGCCGGTCAGCAATACGCGAGCAGGGCCGTCCAGCTCAAACAATGTTTGGTTGGCGTGAATAGCGTCGCCGTCCTCGACATGCCAGGTGAGGCACACATCATCGCCCGCCAGTTGGATGAAAACCTCTTCAACCCAGCGCTTGCCGCAGAAAACACCGTCTTCACGGGTGATCACCGCGGCATGGGCCCGCGTATCTGCCGGCAAAAGTTGCGCGGTGATATCGTTGTCGGCATCGACTTTTCCACCTAAATCTTCACGCAGCGCCTGAGCAACGGCGGCAGGGATATCCAGATTAATGCGTTCCAGTAGCGCGTCACGTCGGTCGTCTGGGTTATAACGGCGAGGCGGCATGATAAAACTCCAAATTGCTAACGAATCATAAGGTAGAAACATGCTACTCTGAAGCAGCTATAAGCACCACTCAAAAGGAGGCTCCGCATGTTGCTAGACAAGGGTTGGTTGGTAGAGGCGCGACGCGTCCCTTCCTCGCATTATGATTGCCGTCCGGATGACGAAAAACCGTCTTTGCTGGTGGTGCATAATATCAGCCTGCCTCCCGGCGAGTTTGGCGGTCCGTGGATTGATGCGTTATTTACTGGAACAATAGATCCAGATGCCCATCCTTTTTTTGCGGAAATCGCTCATCTTCGCGTTTCGGCCCATTGTCTGATTCGCCGTGACGGTGAAATCGTCCAGTATGTGCCTTTTGATAAGCGTGCGTGGCATGCGGGCGTGTCAAACTATCAAGGGCGGGAACGCTGTAATGATTTTTCCATTGGTATTGAGCTGGAGGGGACGGATACGCTGGCCTATACCGATGCGCAGTATCAGCAGTTAGCCGCCGTGACGCGCACGCTCATCGCTTGCTATCCGGCGATCGCCGACAATATGACCGGACACTGCAACATTGCGCCTGACCGCAAAACGGACCCTGGCCCCGCCTTTGACTGGCCGCGGTTTCGTGCTTTGGTAGCCCCTTCGTCGCACAAGGAGATGACATGACGTTGTTTACGACATTACTGGTGCTGATTGTCGAGCGCCTGTTTAAGCTGGGCGAGCACTGGCAGCTCGATCACCGGCTGGAGGCGCTATTCCGTCGGATTACGCATTTTTCGATGCTGCGCACGATGGGAATGACGGCGATCGCGATGGCGGTGACTTTTATACTGCTTCAGGCGTTGAAAGGGCTGCTATTTAACGTGCCGACGCTGGTGGTGTGGATTCTCCTGGGCGTGCTGTGTATCGGCGCGGGTAAAGTGCGAGTACATTATCACGCCTGGCTGAAAGCGGCGTCCCGTAACGATCCGCATCCTTGCGAGGCGATGGCCAGCGAGCTTACGCTAATTCACGGTGTGCCGCCGGATTGTAATGAGCGTGAGTTTCTGCGTGAGCTGCAAAACGCGTTGTTATGGATAAATTTCCGTTTTTACCTCGCGCCGCTATTTTGGTTTATCGTTGGTGGTCCGTGGGGGCCGGTAACGCTGGTGGGCTATGCGTTTTTACGGGCCTGGCAGACCTGGCAGGCGCGCTATCAGACGCCGCACCAACGTTTGCAATCCGGCATTGACGCTATTCTTCATGTGCTGGACTGGATTCCGGTACGTCTGGCGGGCGTAGTGTATGCATTACTGGGGCATGGCGAGAAAGCGTTACCGGCCTGGTTTGCCTCGCTGGCGGATCTGCATACTTCGCAATATCAGGTACTCACACGTCTGGCACAGTTCTCACTGGCGCGCGAACCGCATACAGACAAAGTGGAAACGCCCAAAGCGGCGGTGTCGATGGCGAAGAAGGCCTCATTTGTCGTGGTAGTGATTATTGCCGTGTTGACCCTTTACGGCGCGCTGGTGTAACGCGGTTTTGCCGGAGTGGCGCACGCGCCTTATCCGGCTTACGGTGCGCATTGTTGGCCGGGTAAGCGCAGCGCCCCCGGCAGACGCGAGTTGTGCCGGATGGCGGGTAAAGGGGTCAGGGCGTATCGGCCGGAGGGATGCCGAAATCAGGCATTCCATGCTCATCCCAGCGAATCAGCTTCAGGCGGGTATGGCGGTTGGGATCGTACAGCGGATCGCCTTCTATTTCAGTATAGTTTCGGGCGTGATAAACCAATACCTCTTCACCGTCTGGCGTGGTAGTGAAGCTGTTGTGACCGGGACCAAACTGACGATTTTCAATGCTGGTGGTAAAAACCGGACGTGGTGACTTATGCCAGTTGGCCGGATCGCGCGGATCGGCGCGCAGATCAATCCACAATAAGCCCATACAGTAGTTTTCATCGGTGGCGCTGGCGGAGTAGCTGATAAACAGTTTATCGCCGTGCGCCAGTACAGCCGGGCCTTCGTTAACCCAAAAACCCCGACACTCCCAGTCGTACTCTGGCTTACTGAGTCTTACCGGTTCGCCTTTAAGGGTCCACGGATTTTCCAGTTCAGCCAGATAAATATTTGAGTTACCGGCGATATCCGGCGCTTTTTGCGCCCACAGATACCACTGTTTTCCCTGATGATAAAAAGTGGTTGCATCGAGGGCGAAGGTATCAAACGGCGTCTTAATTTGACCTTTTTCAGTCCAGACGCCGGTGAGCGGGTCGGCATCGGCGCACTCAAGGGCAAACATGCGGTGCTGGAACATATTTAATTTATCCAGCGCCCGGGTATGCGCCGCGGCAAAATAGAGGTACCACTTACCGTTGATGCGGTGCATTTCCGGCGCCCAGATCAGTTCGCTCATCGGGCCGGTTTTCGGCTTGCGCCATACCACGGCGGGGTCGGCGGCGCGCAACCCTTCCAGCGAATCGGCCCGGCGGATTTCCAGCCTGTCATATTCCGGTACGGAGGCAAGAAAGTAGTAATCGCTGCCGTCGCGTAAAATAAACGGATCGGCACGTTGTTCAATGAACGGGTTTGGCCAGTTTGTCATCAGGCTTTCCTTACGCTTTCAGCGGCTTTAACTTCCTGCAACTCACTCAATTCGCGGTAATTAGTGCGACGTTTTTCCAAATCGTCCTGGATTTGTTTCATCAGTTCACGGTCAACTTTCAGCAGACGTACAACGCCTGCGGTAATCAGATAGCCAACCCCGGGGATAATGGAAAACAACAGCATAATACCGTTCATTGCCGAGGCGCTTTGCGCTTTAGCGCTGGCGTCATAACCGTACCAGGAAAGCAAAAAGCCGACCATCGCTCCGGCAATCGCCAGGCCCAGTTTCAGGAAGAACAGATTACCGGAGAAGCTAATACCGGTAATCCGTTTGCCGGTTTTCCATTCGCCATAATCATCGACGTCCGCCATCAGCGACCAGTGCAATGGGGAAGGGATCTGATGCAGAATATTGAGCAGGAAATAGAGCGCCACAATCATCACGGTGGCTTTCGGATCAAAGAAATAGAACGCGCAGGAGAAAATCGCCAGCGCGATATTGGTCCAGAAAAATACCTTCAATTTACACCAGCGATCGGTTAAGACTTTTGCCAGCATACTGCCGATCATCATACCGGCCACGCCGAGACTAATAAAAAGCGTGGCGAAATGGGTGCTTTGCCCCATCACCCAGGTGACGTAATACATGGTTGCCGCCATGCGGATAAACCCCGGACAGACGTTGCATAAGGTCAATAGCAGAATACGTACCCACTGATCGTTCTTCCACACGTCCTTGAAATCATTCTTCATATCATCGTGTGTCGGAACGGCAGGGCGAACGCGTTCGCGGACGCTGGCGAAGCAGAACAGAAACATACCCATACCGATAATCGCCAGCACGGTCATCGCCAACTGATAGCCTTTGGCTTTGTCGCCGCCGCCAAACCAGTCCACCATCGGCAGTAGCGTTAACGATAGCAGTAGCGTCGCGATGCCGACTAACACAAAACGATAAGCCTGACAGGCCACGCGCTCTTTTGGATCGTTGGTGATCACGCCGCCCAGCGAGCAATAGGGAATATTGATGGCGGTGTAGGTTACGGAAAGCAGAAAATAGGTGACGAAGGCATAGACAACTTTGCTGTTATAGCCCCAGTCCGGTGTCGTGAACATCAGAATGCTGAACAGCGCGTAGGGAAATGCAATCCACAGTAGCCAGGGGCGAAAACGACCATATTTACTTTGGGTACGATCGGCAAGTGCGCCCATTATCGGATCGGTAACGGCATCGATAACGCGTACTGAAAGGAGTAGAACACCGACTAACGCCGGGGCAAGTCCAAAAATATCCGTATAAAAATAATTAACAAACAGCATGATAGCGCCAAAAATAATGTTACATCCGGCGTCGCCCATGCCATACCCGATTTTCTCTCTTACTGAAAGTCTACCCTTATCCATTGAGACTTCTCCCCATCAGATGATGGCGGTAATTATTCGCCTGCGAGCTTTTATTTGCGTAGCAGGATCACGCCACTGATATGGATAAAATGGTTATACGCGGGAAACTGTGAGGCAGATAACACCCTCCCCGGGCGGGGAGGGCGGAAAAGTAACGCTACGAATCAGTGGGCTTTCACCGTTTTTGCCGTTTTTTCCTTACACAGGTAGCCGACGCCCAGGACGAGCAGCCATACAGGAATCAGCCACACGGAGATCGCCATACCAGGCGTCATCAGCATAATGATCAATACTGCTGCCATAAACAGCAGGCAGAGAACGTTGCCGAGCGGATAAAACAGGGCCGGGAAGCGGGTTTTCACGCCCTGTTGCTGTTTCGCGCGACGGAACTTCATATGGGCAAGGCTAATCATCGCCCAGTTAATGACCAGCGCGGAGACCACCAGCGCCATTAACAGTCCGAACGCGGATTCCGGCGCCAGGTAGTTGATCAGGACGCACAGCGCGGTGACGACCGCCGACACCAGAATGGTATTGACCGGCACGCCGCGTTTATCAACAGACAATAGCGCTTTCGGCGCATTCCCCTGCTGGGCCAGTCCGAACAGCATACGGCTGTTGCAGTAGACGCAACTGTTATAAACCGATAGCGCGGCGGTGAGAACCACAATATTCAGCGCATTGGCGACAAACGTATCGCCCAGCTCATGGAAGATAAGGACAAACGGGCTGGTATCGGCGGTGACGCGAGTCCATGGCAGCAGCGAAAGCAGTACCGCCAGCGAGCCGATATAAAAAATCAGGATGCGATAGATAACCTGATTGGTGGCTTTGGGAATGCTCTGTTCCGGGTTATCGGCTTCAGCGGCGGTGATCCCTACCAGCTCTAGTCCGCCGAACGAAAACATAATAATGGCCATCATCATCACCAGCCCGGTCCAGCCATGCGGCAGAAAGCCGCCCTGCTCCCACAGGTTGCGCACGGTGGCCTGCGGACCAGCGGTATCGCTGAAGAGTAACCACGCCCCGAACAAAATCATGGCGATGACGGCGATCACTTTGATAATGGCGAACCAAAACTCCATCTCGCCGAACACTTTGACGTTGGTCAGGTTAATGGCGTTGATGACAACGAAGAAAAGCGCCGCTGAGGCCCAGGTGGGGATTTCTGGCCACCAGAACTGAATATATTTACCGACAGCGGTCAGTTCCGCCATCGCGACCAATACGTACAGAACCCAGTAGTTCCAGCCGGAAGCGAATCCGGCAAAGCCGCCCCAGTATTTATAGGCGAAGTGGCTAAAGGAACCGGCGACCGGTTCTTCAACCACCATCTCTCCCAGCTGTCGCATAATCAGAAAGGCAATAAAACCTGCAATCGCATAGCCCAGTATAATTCCTGGCCCCGCCGACTGAATAACGGAGGCGCTTCCCAGGAACAAGCCCGTTCCTATCGCGCCGCCCAAGGCGATAAGCTGAATATGGCGGTTTTTCAGGCCGCGCTTGAGCTGCTCGCCGTGCTGCTGACTGTCCATCATAAAACCTCGTGTATGGTGCGCTGTTTATTCATAACGCGCTTATTTTGAACGATGCAGTAGTGCGTGTGTAAGTTTGCAATTCCGCTTTTTGTATTGATTTATTTACAGCGCCTTTTTATTAAATGTCACTGCTACTCTTTTGTCTTTATCAGAATAATGGTATGTGGGCGCGAATGCACCTGCTTTGTGCAGGGGGGATGACGAGTTGCGTAAAAAGAAAGCACTTGTAAATACCTCCTTTTATTTTCCCTTATAGAGGTTGATTTGTTTTTATTCATTATTTATGCATAAAAATACATTCAACTTGTTGTTGAATCGGTTCAAATGAGATTTTTTATCGTTTCAAATACGTTAAATCTACCTCCTGGTGGGTAAATTTAACATTTGTGCGCGGTTACAATTTTGAAACGCGATTTCTGTAATCTTGTTAAAATGTGCCTCCTTTACTGATTTCAATCAAAACCTGTATGGACAGAAGGTGAATACTTTGTTACTTTAGCGTCACAGACATGAAATTGGTAAGACCAATTGACTCCGGACAAATGGCTTAAGACAGGGAATCATGGCCTACAGCAAAATTCGCCAACCAAAACTCTCCGATGTGATCGAGCAGCAACTGGAGTTTTTAATCCTTGAGGGGACATTGCGCCCCGGAGAAAAACTCCCACCGGAACGTGAACTGGCAAAACAGTTTGACGTTTCCCGTCCCTCCTTGCGTGAGGCGATTCAACGTCTCGAAGCGAAGGGATTGTTGCTTCGTCGTCAGGGCGGCGGAACCTTTGTGCAGAGCAGCCTGTGGCAGAGCTTTAGCGACCCGCTGGTGGAACTGCTCTCCGATCACCCTGAATCCCAGTTTGACCTGCTCGAAACGCGCCATGCGCTGGAAGGCATTGCGGCTTATTACGCGGCGCTGCGTAGTACCGACGAAGATAAAGACCGTATTCGCGAGCTGCACCACGCCATTGAGCTGGCGCAAGAGTCCGGCGATCTGGATGCCGAGTCCGAAGCCGTGCTTCAGTATCAAATCGCCGTCACCGAAGCGGCGCACAACGTGGTATTGCTTCATCTGCTAAGGTGTATGGAACCGATGCTGGCGCAAAACGTGCGGCAGAACTTCGAGTTGCTGTATGCGCGTCGTGAAATGCTGCCTCTGGTGAGTACGCATCGTACCCGTATATTTGAAGCCATTATGGCCGGAAAACCAGAAGAAGCGCGTGAAGCTTCACATCGCCATCTGGCGTTTATCGAAGAGATTATGTTGGACAGAAGCCGCGAAGAGAGCCGTCGTGAACGCGCTTTACGCCGTCTGGAACAACGCAAGAATTAGTTTTTTCTGGCAGAACGTTAACCAGAAGATGTTGTGAATAACGCGCAAAAATGTGCGCGGCAACTAAACGCAGAACCTGTCTTATTAAGCTTTCTTACGAAAGTTTAATGGGACAGGTTCCAGATAACTCAACGTATTAGATAGATAAGGAATACCCCCATGTCAGAACGTTTCCCAAATGACGTGGATCCGATCGAAACTCGCGACTGGCTACAGGCGATCGAATCGGTCATCCGTGAAGAAGGTGTTGAGCGCGCTCAGTATCTGATTGACCAACTGCTTTCTGAAGCTCGCAAAGGCGGCGTGAAAGTAGCGGCAGGTGCAGGGGCCAGTAATTACATCAACACTATTGCCGTTGAAGACGAACCGGAATACCCGGGCAATCTGGAGCTGGAACGTCGCATTCGTTCTGCTATCCGCTGGAACGCCATCATGACCGTGCTGCGCGCGTCTAAAAAAGACCTTGAGTTGGGTGGCCACATGGCGTCCTTCCAGTCTTCCGCCACGATTTATGATGTCTGCTTCAACCATTTCTTCCGTGCGCGCAACGAACAGGATGGCGGCGATCTGGTGTACTTCCAGGGCCACATCTCTCCGGGCGTATACGCTCGCGCGTTCCTGGAAGGTCGTCTTACCCAGGAGCAGATGGACAACTTCCGTCAGGAAGTGCATGGCAATGGCCTCTCTTCCTATCCGCACCCGAAACTGATGCCAGAATTCTGGCAGTTCCCGACCGTTTCGATGGGGCTGGGCCCAATCGGCGCTATTTATCAGGCGAAGTTTCTGAAATATCTGGAACACCGCGGCCTGAAAGATACCTCTAAACAGACCGTTTACGCCTTCCTGGGCGATGGCGAGATGGACGAACCGGAATCCAAAGGCGCCATCACCATCGCCACCCGTGAAAAACTGGACAACCTGGTTTTTGTTATCAACTGTAACCTGCAGCGTCTTGACGGCCCGGTCACCGGTAACGGCAAAATCGTTAACGAACTGGAAGGCATCTTCGAAGGCGCTGGCTGGAACGTGATCAAGGTGATGTGGGGTGGTCGTTGGGATGAGCTGCTGCGTAAAGATACCAGCGGTAAGCTTATCCAGCTGATGAACGAAACCGTTGATGGCGACTACCAGACTTTCAAATCCAAAGACGGCGCTTACGTGCGTGAGCACTTCTTCGGTAAATACCCGGAAACCGCCGCGTTGGTGGCCGACTGGACTGACGAGCAGATTTGGGCGCTGAACCGTGGTGGTCACGATCCGAAGAAAGTCTACGCGGCACTGAAAAAAGCGCAGGACACCAAGGGCAAAGCAACGGTAATTCTGGCCCACACCATCAAAGGTTACGGCATGGGCGACTCTGCTGAAGGCAAAAACATTGCCCACCAGGTGAAGAAAATGAACATGGACGGCGTGCGTTACGTCCGCGATCGTTTCAACGTGCCGGTTGCTGATGCTGATATCGAAAAACTGCCGTACATTACCTTCCCGGAAGGTTCTGAAGAACACAAATACCTGCATGAACGCCGTCAGGCGCTGCACGGCTACCTGCCAAGCCGTCAGCCGAACTTCACCGAGAAGTTAGAGCTGCCTCAACTTTCAGATTTCGGCGCGCTGCTGGAAGAGCAGAACAAAGAGATTTCCACCACTATCGCGTTTGTGCGTGCCCTGAACGTGATGCTGAAGAACAAGTCGATCAAAGACCGCCTGGTACCGATCATCGCCGATGAAGCGCGTACTTTCGGTATGGAAGGTCTGTTCCGTCAGATTGGTATCTACAGCCCGAACGGCCAGCAGTATACTCCGCAGGACCGTGAGCAGGTCGCGTACTACAAAGAAGACGAGAAAGGCCAGATTCTGCAGGAAGGTATCAACGAGCTGGGTGCAGGCGCATCCTGGCTGGCTGCGGCGACCTCTTACAGCACCAATAATCTGCCGATGATTCCGTTCTACATCTACTACTCCATGTTCGGGTTCCAGCGTATTGGCGACCTGTGCTGGGCAGCAGGCGATCAGCAGGCTCGTGGCTTCCTGATCGGCGGGACTTCGGGTCGTACTACGCTTAACGGCGAAGGTCTACAGCACGAAGATGGTCACAGCCACATTCAGTCGCTGACTATCCCGAACTGTATCTCTTACGATCCATCTTACGCGTATGAAGTGGCGGTCATCATGCATGATGGTCTGGAGCGTATGTACGGTGAGAAACAAGAGAACGTTTACTACTACATCACCACGCTGAACGAAAACTACCACATGCCAGCGATGCCGGAAGGCGCCGAGGAAGGTATCCGTAAGGGTATCTACAAACTCGAAACTCTGGAAGGTAGCAAAGGTAAAGTTCAGCTTTTAGGCTCCGGTTCTATCCTGCGTCACGTGCGTGAAGCGGCACAGATTCTGGCGAAAGACTACGGTGTAGGATCTGACGTCTACAGCGTGACCTCTTTCACCGAGCTGGCGCGTGATGGTCAGGATTGTGAACGCTGGAACATGCTGCACCCGCTGGAAACCCCGCGCGTACCGTACATCGCTCAGGTAATGAACGACGCACCTGCGGTTGCTTCTACTGACTATATGAAACTGTTCGCTGAGCAGGTCCGTACTTACGTACCGGCTGACGACTATCGCGTACTGGGTACGGATGGCTTCGGTCGTTCCGACAGCCGTGAGAACCTGCGTCACCACTTCGAAGTTGATGCTTCTTATGTGGTTGTCGCAGCGCTGGGCGAACTGGCTAAACGTGGCGAAATCGACAAGAAAGTGGTAGCGGATGCGATTACCAAATTCAACATCGATGCAGATAAAGTTAACCCGCGTCTGGCGTAAGAGGTAAAAGAATAATGGCTATCGAAATCAAAGTACCGGACATCGGGACAGATGAAGTTGAAATCACCGAGATTCTGGTCAACGTTGGCGACAAAGTGGAAGCTGAACAGTCGCTGATCACCGTAGAAGGCGACAAAGCCTCTATGGAAGTCCCGTCTCCGCAGGCTGGCGTCGTGAAAGAGATCAAAGTCTCTGTCGGCGACAAAACCGAGACCGGCAAGCTGATTATGATTTTCGATTCCGCCGACGGTGCATCTGACGCTGCGCCTGCTCCGGCAGAAGAGAAGAAAGAAGCGGCTCCGGCAGCAGCACCTGCTGCGGCAGCGGCGAAAGAAGTACACGTACCGGACATCGGCGGCGACGAAGTTGAAGTTACCGAAGTGATGGTTAAAGTCGGCGACACCGTTGCGGCTGAGCAGTCTCTGATCACTGTAGAAGGCGACAAAGCCTCTATGGAAGTGCCGGCACCGTTCGCGGGCACCGTGAAAGAGATCAAAATCAGCACCGGCGACAAAGTGTCTACCGGCTCCCTGATTATGATCTTCGAAGTCGCTGGCGAAGCGGGCGCGGCTGCCCCGGCGAAAGCCGAAGCGGCGCCAGCAGCAGCGGCTCCGGCAGCCTCTGGCTCGAAAGAAGTTAACGTACCTGACATCGGCGGTGACGAAGTTGAAGTCACTGAAGTGATGGTGAAAGTGGGCGATAAAATTGCCGCTGAGCAATCACTGATCACCGTGGAAGGCGACAAAGCCTCTATGGAAGTTCCCGCGCCGTTCGCGGGCACCGTGAAAGAAATCAAAATCAGCACCGGCGACAAAGTCAAAACCGGTTCTCTGATTATGGTCTTCGAAGTAGAAGGCGCATCCCCTGCTGCGTCGCCGGCTAAGCAAGAAGCGGTTGCGCCGGCTCCGGCGGCGAAAGCTGAGAAGCCTGCTGCCCCTGCTGCCAAAGCGGAAAGTAAATCTGAGTTCGCTGAAAACGACGCTTACGTTCACGCTACCCCGCTGATTCGCCGTCTGGCGCGCGAGTTTGGTGTTAACCTGGCGAAAGTGAAAGGGACTGGCCGTAAAGGCCGTATCCTGCGCGAAGACGTTCAGGCTTACGTGAAAGAGGCTATCAAACGCGCCGAGTCTGCACCGGCAGCCGCTGCGGGCGGCGGTATCCCGGGTATGCTGCCGTGGCCGAAAGTGGACTTCAGCAAGTTTGGCGAAATCGAAGAAGTCGAATTGGGTCGTATCCAGAAAATCTCTGGCGCGAACCTGAGCCGTAACTGGGTGATGATCCCACACGTTACGCACTTCGACAAAACCGATATCACCGATCTGGAAGCGTTCCGTAAACAGCAGAACGCCGAGGCTGAGAAGCGCAAACTGGATGTGAAATACACGCCAGTGGTCTTCATCATGAAAGCGGTTGCCGCTGCGCTGGAGCAGATGCCGCGCTTTAACAGTTCGTTGTCTGAAGACGGCCAGCGCCTGACGCTGAAGAAATACATCAACATCGGCGTGGCGGTTGATACCCCGAATGGTCTGGTGGTTCCGGTCTTTAAAGACGTGAATAAGAAGAGTGTGACCGAATTGTCTCGCGAATTGACCACTATCTCCAAAAAAGCGCGTGACGGTAAGCTGACCGCTGGCGAAATGCAGGGTGGTTGCTTCACTATCTCCAGTATCGGCGGCCTGGGAACTACCCACTTCGCGCCGATTGTCAACGCGCCGGAAGTGGCTATCCTCGGCGTATCTAAGTCGGCGATGGAACCAGTGTGGAATGGGAAAGAGTTTGTGCCGCGTCTGATGATGCCTATCTCTCTTTCCTTCGACCACCGTGTGATCGACGGTGCTGATGGTGCGCGTTTCATTACCATTATCAACAATATGTTGTCTGACATTCGCCGTTTGGTGATGTAAGCAAAAAAGCCGGCCGACGGCCGGCTTTTTTCTGATAATCTCATGTGGTTTGTGAGGTTATTAGCGAAAGCGATAATTCGTGATCCGTTTGTTGTTTCAAAATTGTTAACAATTTTGTAAGATACGGGCGGATAGAACGACCCGGTGGATGATGGGCGATCAAGTACCCCGGACCGCCGGATACAAATAAAGAGGTCATGATGAGTACTGAAATCAAAACTCAGGTCGTGGTACTTGGGGGGGGCCCGGCAGGCTATTCTGCCGCTTTCCGTTGCGCTGATTTAGGTCTGGAAACCGTAATCGTAGAACGCTACAACACCCTTGGCGGTGTTTGTCTGAACGTCGGCTGTATCCCTTCTAAAGCTCTGCTGCACGTGGCAAAAGTTATCGAAGAAGCGAAAGCGTTGGCTGAGCACGGTATCGTCTTCGGCGAGCCGAAAACTGATATTGACAAAATTCGTACCTGGAAAGAGAAAGTGATCACCCAGCTGACCGGTGGTCTGGCTGGTATGGCGAAAGGCCGTAAAGTAAAAGTGGTCAACGGTCTGGGTAAATTCACCGGGGCTAACACCCTGGAAGTGGAAGGTGAAAACGGCAAGACCGTGATCAACTTCGACAACGCGATCATCGCGGCGGGTTCTCGTCCGATCCAATTACCGTTTATTCCGCATGAAGACCCGCGCGTATGGGATTCTACCGACGCTCTGGAACTGAAAGAAGTGCCGAAGCGTATGCTGGTGATGGGCGGCGGTATCATTGGTCTGGAAATGGGTACCGTATACCACTCGCTGGGTTCAGAGATTGACGTGGTTGAAATGTTCGACCAGGTTATCCCGGCGGCTGATAAAGACATCGTTAAAGTCTTCACCAAGCGCATCGGCAAGAAATTTAACCTGATGCTGGAAACCAAAGTGACCGCCGTTGAAGCGAAAGAAGACGGTATTTACGTTTCGATGGAAGGCAAAAAAGCCCCCGCTGAAGCGCAGCGTTATGATGCGGTTCTGGTGGCGATTGGTCGTGTGCCGAACGGTAAAAACCTCGATGCGGGCAAAGCTGGCGTGGAAGTTGACGACCGTGGCTTTATCCGCGTTGACAAACAGTTGCGCACTAACGTGCCGCACATCTTCGCTATCGGCGATATCGTCGGTCAGCCGATGCTGGCGCATAAAGGCGTTCACGAAGGTCACGTTGCCGCTGAAGTTATCGCCGGTAAAAAACACTACTTCGATCCGAAAGTTATCCCGTCCATCGCCTACACGGAGCCAGAAGTGGCATGGGTTGGACTGACCGAGAAAGAAGCGAAAGAGAAAGGCATCAGCTACGAAACCGCCACCTTCCCGTGGGCAGCTTCTGGCCGTGCTATCGCATCCGATTGCGCAGACGGTATGACCAAACTGATTTTCGACAAAGAATCTCACCGCGTGATCGGCGGGGCGATTGTCGGCACCAATGGTGGCGAGCTGCTGGGTGAAATCGGACTGGCGATTGAAATGGGCTGTGATGCGGAAGACATCGCGCTGACCATTCATGCGCACCCGACTCTGCATGAGTCTGTGGGCCTGGCGGCGGAAATCTTCGAAGGTAGCATTACTGACCTGCCGAACCCGAAAGCGAAGAAGAAATAATCTTCTGAGGGTGGCAATACCGGGTGGTTGTAGGCCGGATAAGACGTCAGTCGTCATCCGGCAAGGCACCGTCCGACCAGAAAAGCGGCTTTGTAGCCGCTTTTTTTACGCGTGGCAAATCAGATGTGTCAAATGATGGCGAAGGATAACGAAACCACAAAATTTATCTTTTCCGCAGAAGTGCGCTTTTCATACCTCATACCGTCAGCAGGGTGTTTGTCGTCTACTCTCAACCAACTAATTGTTTCATAAGAAATATCTCTCCTTACTTTGTCATTACCTCCGAAATTGATAACTTGCTAAAATAATAGCGAGAAAATTATTAGGATTTAACATATGAAACTTTTTCTGACGACAGCAGCGCTAACCGCGACGTTGATTTCCGGCATGGCATTCGCCAGCGATCCCGTTATTCCCTGGGCGACTAACAGCGGTGGTACGGAAAGTACGCATATTGCGGCAATGGGCGAGGATTTGAATGCGCAGCATCAACAGATCACCCACACGCGTGAAGGCGTATGGGCGACTAATTCCGGCAGCATCCAGGCTGATGAAGCCGCTCTGACCAGCAACAAGCCGCCGGTACAAGGCCACCCGGAATTAATGCCGCATCAGGGGTAATGATCATGGCCTGGCGATAACGCCAGGCGCTTACGGGTTATTCGGCGGCCTGCCACTGCGCGTCTGGCGCAAAACGCGTGATAGCCTTAACTTTACTCTCAGTGTCCTTGCCTAAATCCGCCTGATAAATATGATCGTCCTGGTTGACCATAAAACTCATCACCCCGGTTTCGCCGTAATGCATTGGCCAGGCCAGAAGCGCCGTACCGTGACCGTCGTTATCGCTGATAATGCGGAAATGGTAGCCGTGATAACCCTCGTCTGGAGCTGCGGGGCTAAAGTTTGGGCCTAACGGACTGGGGACTTCGCCTGCTTTGGTTGGCCAGTACAGGCCATCTTTTTGGCCTTCGCTACTGATTATCTGGTGTGCCCAGCGATGGTTTTGCAGGTAATAGTCCTGTTGCGCATCAACGTAAGCATGCATGGCCTGTAAGGTAGAAAGTTCATTTCGCCCAAGGGTACGTGTGAGGATCTCCTCCTGGGCAGCCGCCATATCAAAGCGCCAGCCGCCAGCCTCTTTTACCATCGGTACCGGGAGCTGCCAGTCTTCTCGTCCGACATTCAGGTGCGCCGTATTATCTTTTTGTACAATGCGGTGACCTTCGCGCCAGTCACGATTGAAGCGGGCCACGGCCTCTGGATCGGCGCCTTCTGGCGGCAGAAATTGCCGCCAGTCATCGCCCAGTAGCGCGGTAAGCTGCGTTTCGCTTTTTCCGGCTACCGCCGCGGCGAAGGCGCTGGCGGCTGCTTCCGGGGAGGAGAACCGTTCCTGCGCGTAGCCCAGCAAGGGGAGTGACAGTAACAGAGCGCTTAACATAACCTTTTTCATTATCTGCTCCGGTTAACGGCGATGAAATTCGTGGTGTTCAGAAAAATGTTCCCGCGCGGCGGCGCGTTGCTCGGTGTTTAAATGACCACCCAGGCGGCTTTCCTGGCCGCGTAACTGTTGTGATTGCCATGACGGCGAGCGACTGTCGTTCCCGCTAAACACATTGGCGTGCATATTCTGGTGAAACGCCTGACGCTGTTGCGGCGTAGAGGATGCGATCCGTTGATGCGCCGCGTTACGCTGTTGTAGCGATAAGGGATGCTGCTGCGCTGGCTGCCGCTGCGCGCTGTCATGCTGATTGTCATAACCGCGATAATTATTACGCCGGGCTATTTGATTTAACTGTTGAGAGGCCGCCTTACGCTGGGCATCGCGGGCGTTTGCCGCTGGCAAAGAAGCGTTCGCCGTATGGCTGCGCTGTTGGAATTGCGCCATGGCCGTCTGGCGCTGGCTATCGCGAGACACCGGCGCTTGCTGCGTCGCGCTTAGCCCGCCGCTAACGTTGGTGGGATGGAATCGTTGTGCAACGGTATTATTCGGATAGGGGACGCCATTGCGCCAGGTGGAATTATGTTGCCAGCCCATCGTTTGGCCCGGCAGGTTTTGCCCGGATATCCGGTTGAAATTATTAACATTGATATTGATATTATCGCCATTGTGTTGATAACCGTTACCACCATGATGGTAATCGTCATGATGATGGTCGTCGTCATGGTGGTGATGATCGTCATCATCCCAGTCTATGCTGCTGAACAAGGCATAGGTGGTGGCGACGCCCAGACTATAACCAAAACCTTTAACAAAACTATCGGCAAACTGCTGTCCCGGAGGGGGCGGTAAATACACCGGCGGATAAGCGGTATTGGGCCAGGCGCCATACACCGTCGCGGGATTATAGTTCGGCACGTACACCACCTGCGGATTCGCGGGTTCAATTTTGATGACGGTCGAAGATGCCGCTGGCGTACTGGCGGATGTGGTGGTTGTCGTCGTGACGGCGGAAGAGGCGCTGGACTTCGGCACGCTGGTGACGATTTGCTGCGGCGTCGATTTTAGCGAACCGGTTTGTTGAGCCAGCAGACGCAGCCTTTGTACCGCATCCATCACATCCTGCGGTTGGGCTAAGAACGCATCGCCCAGGTTTTGCACCCATTGCGGATTCTCGCCCATAAGCGCCATCAACTGGGGAAAGGCGACCAGTGATTTGACGCTGGGGTCCCACGGTTGGCTGGCCACCGCCTGAATAGCGGCGTCGCCCTGCAGCGTGGGGTTATCTCGCGACCACTGGACGGCCTGAACCACGTTTGCCGGGTAGGTGGCGGCCATGAGCACCTGCGAAAGCAGGGAATCGGGATAAAGCGCGACAGGCGCGACCCATTGATCGATTTGCGCAGTGGTAAAGGTCGTTTCCGCGACAGGCGCGGGGACGGATGCCTGCGTTTGTTCAGGGGCGGGAGCCGTCGCCTGCGCGGGCGCTTCGGGGGCGCGGCTTTTAACATACAGTACGCCCGAAGCGGCAAATAACCCGGCACTGCACACAAGGGCGATGAGATGGGGTTTAAAGGGCAACGTCATTTTGTCTCTCCCGATTCCAGGGAATCGCTATGGTCATTATGCCTGCTGCCGACGGGGTGCAGTTTTGCGTGAGTATAAAGGGACGATAGTTTAATTTTTAACTAATGTTGGGATCGGTAACGTTACGTGATGATCAAAGCACGAAATGAGGTAAGCATTTACGGTAGCAGCTCCCGCCTCAGCAGAGCGTTAGACCATCCTTAACGATTCAGCCACTTTTTTATGTTGCTTTTTTGTAAACAGATTAACACCCTACTAAAATCCTGCTATTCTGCCCGTTGCGGTACCCGGGCATTTACCCTACTAACTGCTGTCTCACAGGAGCGTGAAGAGAATCGCCCATACACAAAGCGTATGCCGCACTATGACAATGAGAGCGAGGAGAACCGTCGTGCTAGAAGAATACCGTAAGCACGTAGCTGAACGTGCCGCCGAGGGGATTGTGCCCAAACCTTTAGATGCAACCCAAATGGCCGCGCTTGTCGAGCTGCTGAAAAACCCGCCCGCGGGCGAAGAAGAGTTCCTGTTAGACCTGTTAACCCACCGTGTTCCCCCTGGCGTCGATGAAGCCGCCTATGTTAAAGCCGGCTTCCTTGCCGCCGTCGCGAAAGGCGAAACTACGTCTCCGTTAATCGCCCCTGAGAAAGCTATCGAACTGCTCGGCACCATGCAGGGTGGTTACAACATTCACCCGCTGATTGATGCGCTGGACGACGCTAAACTGGCGCCAGGCGCGGCGAAAGCGCTGTCTCACACCCTGCTGATGTTCGATAACTTCTACGATGTTGAAGAAAAAGCCAAAGCGGGCAACGACTATGCGAAGCAGGTGATGCAATCCTGGGCCGACGCCGAATGGTTCCTGAGCCGTCCGCCGCTGGCGGAAAAAATCACCGTTACCGTCTTCAAAGTGACCGGTGAAACTAACACCGACGATCTCTCTCCGGCGCCGGATGCGTGGTCGCGCCCGGATATCCCGTTACATGCTCAGGCGATGTTGAAAAACGCCCGCGAAGGCATTGAGCCGGATCAGCCAGGCGTTGTTGGCCCCATCAAACAGATTGAAGCATTAGCGAAAAAAGGCTTCCCGCTGGCTTATGTTGGCGATGTGGTGGGTACCGGTTCTTCTCGTAAATCTGCCACTAACTCCGTGCTGTGGTTTATGGGCGACGATATTCCGTTTGTGCCGAACAAACGCGGCGGCGGTCTTTGCCTCGGCGGCAAAATCGCGCCAATCTTCTTTAATACCATGGAAGATGCCGGCGCGCTGCCTGTTGAAGTGGATGTCTCCAGACTGAACATGGGCGATGTGATTGACGTTTACCCGTATAAAGGCGAAGTGCGTAACCACGAAACCGGCGAGCTACTGGCGAATTTCGAACTGAAAACCGACGTGCTGATTGATGAGGTACGTGCCGGTGGCCGTATCCCGTTGATCATCGGTCGCGGCCTGACCACCAAAGCGCGTGAAGCGCTGGGGCTACCGCACAGCGAGGTATTCCGTCAGGCGAAAGACGTGGCGGAAAGCAGCCGCGGCTTCTCGTTGGCGCAGAAAATGGTCGGTCGCGCCTGCGGCGTCGCCGGGGTTCGTCCGGGCGCGTACTGCGAGCCGAAAATGACCTCTGTCGGTTCTCAGGATACTACCGGCCCGATGACCCGCGATGAGCTGAAAGACCTGGCCTGTCTGGGATTCTCCGCCGATCTGGTCATGCAGTCGTTCTGTCACACCGCAGCCTATCCTAAGCCGGTTGACGTCACCACGCACCATACCTTGCCGGATTTCATTATGAACCGCGGCGGCGTGTCGCTGCGTCCGGGCGACGGCGTGATCCACTCCTGGCTGAACCGTATGCTGCTGCCGGATACCGTAGGTACCGGCGGCGACTCCCATACCCGCTTCCCGATCGGCATCTCCTTCCCGGCGGGCTCAGGCCTGGTGGCGTTTGCCGCGGCGACTGGCGTTATGCCGCTGGATATGCCGGAATCGGTACTGGTACGCTTTAAAGGCAAAATGCAGCCGGGTATTACCCTGCGCGATCTGGTCCACGCCATTCCGCTGTACGCCATCAAACAGGGACTGCTGACCGTTGAGAAGAAAGGCAAGAAAAACATCTTCTCCGGCCGCATTCTGGAAATTGAAGGTCTGCCGGATCTGAAAGTCGAGCAGGCGTTTGAGCTGACCGATGCTTCTGCCGAGCGTTCCGCTGCGGGTTGTACTATCAAGCTGAACAAAGAGCCTATCATCGAATACCTGACCTCCAACATCGTCCTGCTGAAATGGATGATCGCGGAAGGCTACGGCGATCGTCGTACGTTGGAACGTCGTATTCAGGGGATGGAAAAATGGCTGGCGGACCCGCAACTGCTGGAAGCCGATGCCGATGCGGAATATGCGGCGGTGATCGACATCGATCTGGCGGATATCAAAGAACCAATCCTGTGCGCGCCGAACGATCCGGACGACGCGCGTCTGCTGTCTGACGTGCAGGGTGAGAAGATCGACGAAGTCTTCATTGGTTCCTGCATGACCAATATCGGCCACTTCCGTGCGGCTGGTAAGCTGCTGGATAACCATAAAGGCCAGTTGCCGACCCGCCTGTGGGTAGCGCCGCCAACCCGTATGGACGCCGCGCAGCTCACGGAAGAGGGCTACTACAGCGTCTTCGGTAAGAGCGGTGCGCGTATCGAAATTCCGGGATGTTCGCTGTGCATGGGCAACCAGGCGCGCGTGGCGGACGGGGCGACGGTGGTCTCTACCTCAACCCGTAACTTCCCGAACCGTTTAGGGACGGGCGCGAACGTCTTCCTGGCCTCTGCGGAGCTGGCGGCGGTGGCGGCGCTGATCGGTAAGCTACCGACGCCGGAAGAGTACCAGACCTTCGTGGCGCAGGTAGATAAAACCGCTGTGGATACCTACCGTTATCTGAACTTCGACCAGCTTTCCCAGTATACCGAGAAAGCCGACGGCGTGATTTTCCAGACCGCGGTGTAATTTGCCTGATGGCGTCAGGCTTACCAGGCCTACGCCTCTTATTACCCGGTGGCGGCTACGCTTACCGGGCCTACAAAACCCATCGCAACTGCGGTGGGTTTTTATTTTCATTCCGCCTGCTGCTCCCGCTTTTTTTCTTCTCCGGTGCTGCGATAATGACTGTAAGGGCTTTGCAGAGGAACACATTATGGATTACGAATTTCTGCGCGATGTGACCGGACGGGTTTTGGTACGTATGTCAATGGGGCACGAAGTGGTCGGCCACTGGTTTAATGAAGAGGTAAAAGAGAACCTGGCCCTACTGGATGAAGTAGAGCAAGCCGCGCGTACGGTCAAAGGTAGCGAACGTTCCTGGCAACGAGCAGGGCATGAATACACGATCTGGATGGACGGCGAAGAGGTGATGATTCGCGCCAATCAGTTGGATTTTTCCGGCGATGAGATGGAAGAGGGGATGAGTTATTACGATGAAGAGAGTTTATCCCTGTGCGGCGTAGAGGATTTTCTGCGGGTCGTCGCCGCGTATCGCAATTTTATGCAGCAGAAATAAGCGTTGACCACGACAGGTGGGGGCTTTTCCTCGTGGAGGAAAAGCCCTGAAGGGTGTGGCATGATAGCGCCAGGATAAATGAACTCAGGGTATTGAATGTGAAGCCAGTCACGCTCTACGACGTTGCAAATCATGCCGGTGTTTCCTATCAGACGGTTTCTCGTGTGGTGAATCAGGCCAGCCACGTTTCGGCGAAAACACGCGCGAAAGTGGAAGCCGCGATGGCGGAACTCAATTACATCCCCAACCATGCGGCGCAGCAGTTGGCGGGGAAACACGTTCCGCTCATCGGCGTGGCGACCACTAATCTGGCGCTGCACGCGCCGTCGCAGATTGTCGCCGCCATTAAATCTCGCGCCGACCAGTCGGGAGCCAGCGTGGTGATTGCGATGGTGGAGCGCAATGGCGTAGAAGCGTGTAAAATCGCAGTTCACAATCTACTGGCGCGGCGTGTTACCGGGATTATTATTAACTTTCCTCTGGAAGAAGACGCGGCGCTGGAGGTGGTCTCCGCAGCGGGTAACGTACCGGTACTTTTTCTGGACGTTTCTGAACAGACCCCAGTCAACAGTATTGTTTTTTCCCACGATGAGGGGGCGAAGCTGGGCGTTGAGCATCTGGTGGCGCATGGGCATCAGCGCATCGCGTTGCTGGCTGGTCCGGCGTCATCCGTCTCCGCACGCCTGCGGCTTGCGGACTGGCGTAAGCACCTTCAACATCGCCAGATTACCCCCGTTGCTGTACTTGAGGGCGACTGGAGCGCGATGTCCGGTTTCCAGCAAACGCAACAGATGCTGAACAGCGGGGTTATCCCAACGGCGATGTTGGTCGCTAATGACCAGATGGCGTTAGGAGTCATGCGCGCCATTACCGAATCCGGCCTGCGCGTGGCGACAGATATCTCCCTTATTGGCTATGACGATACGGAAGACAGTTCCTGCTATATTCCGCCATTGACGACAATCAGACAAGATTTCGCTCAACTGGGGCGGGGGAGTGTCGATCGTATTTTACAGATTGCCGCAGGCGGCTCGGTTTCGCAGAGTCAACTGTTGCCCGTCACGTTGATTGAACGCAAAACCGTATGCGCGCCGCAAACCGATCGCGCCTCGCCTCAAGCGTTGGCGGAAGCGTTAATGCAGTTGGCGCGGCAGGTTTCACGCTTGTCGTAAAGTGTGCTCTGTATTTGCTGGCTTATCGTGCTAATAACGAATTAGTTTGAGCCAGCTCACCAAACGTTAACCTCATCCTTTACCTAAATTGTTATTTCGCAGTATACCTTCAAAAAAAATGTGAGCGAGTAACAATTTTGCGGAAGGATATGATAATGACACCAGAACGTGATTCACTGGCCGCCGTGTTAGCCCGCCGGGATTGGGAAAACCCTGCGGTGACACAGCTTAACAGGCTGGCCACGCATCCGCCGTTTTGTAGCTGGCGCAAGGCAGACGATGCGCAGCGTAACCAATATGCGACGCAGATACGCAGTCTGAACGGCGTCTGGAAATTTGCCTGGTTCTCCTCGCCGCAAGCAGTGCCGGAGAACTGGCGTCTTGAAGATCTTACGGAGGCTGGCACCATTAACGTGCCGTCGAACTGGCAGATGTACGGTTATGACTCGCCGATCTATTCCAACATTACCTATCCCTTCCCGGTTAATCCTCCCTGTGTTCCGGCAGAAAACCCCACTGGATGTTATTCGCTCACATTTTGCATGGATGATGACTGGCTGACTGAAGGCCAAACGCGCATCATTTTTGACGGCGTAAACTCTGCGTTTCATCTGTGGTGTAACGGTCGCTGGGTCGGCTATGGTCAGGACAGCCGGCTGCCGTCTGAATTTGACCTGAGTGAATATTTACAGGTGGGTGAAAATCGCCTGGCGGTACTGGTGCTGCGCTGGAGCGACGGTAGCTATCTTGAAGACCAGGATATGTGGCGGATGAGCGGCATTTTCCGCGATGTTTCCCTGCTGCATAAGCCGACGACGCAGATTACGGATTTCCACCTCCATACTCATCTGAATGACGACTTTACCCAAGCGGTGCTTGAGGCGGAAGTTCGACTGGCTGGCGGCGTGAACGACGATTTGCAGCTCGTGCTTCATCTCTGGCAGGGAGAAACGCTGGCGGGAGAGGCCCACGCCACGCCGGGAAGTGAAATTATTGACGAGCGCGGCGGCTACGATGACCGCGCCACGCTACGCCTCAATATCAATCGTCCGGCGCTGTGGAGCGCGGAAACGCCTAATCTGTATCGGGCGGTGATCCAATTGCGTACCGCCGATGGCGAGCTGATTGAAGCGGAAGCGTGTGACGTTGGCTTCCGCCAGGTCCGCATCGATAAGGGGCTGTTACTGCTAAATGGTAAACCGCTACTGATCCGTGGGACCAATCGGCATGAGCATCACCCTGAGCGCGGCCAGGTGATGGATTACGATACTATGGTGCAGGATATTTTGCTGATGAAGCAGAATAACTTTAATGCCGTTCGCTGCTCGCATTACCCCAATCATCCGCAGTGGTACGCCCTATGTGACCGCTATGGTCTTTACGTGGTGGATGAAGCCAACATTGAAACCCACGGTATGACGCCGATGAATCGCCTGAGCGATGACCCGGACTGGCTACCCGCCATGAGTCAGCGTGTGACGCGCATGGTGCAGCGCGATCGCAACCATCCGAGCATTATCATCTGGTCGTTGGGCAATGAATCCGGGTATGGGGCTAACCATGACGCGCTTTATCGCTGGCTGAAAGCGGAAGATCCTTCTCGCCCGGTGCAGTATGAGGGCGGCGGCGCGGACACCGCCGCGACGGATATTATCTGCCCGATGTATGCGCGCGTTGATCAGGATCAGCCCTTCCCGGCTGTGCCAAAATGGTCAATCAAGAAGTGGCTCTCGCTGCCCGGCGAGCAGCGTCCGCTCATTCTCTGCGAATATGCGCATGCGATGGGCAACAGCTTTGGCGGCTTTGCCAAATACTGGCAGGCGTTTCGTCAGTATCCGCGCCTGCAGGGGGGCTTTGTCTGGGACTGGGTAGATCAGTCGTTGATTAAATATGACGCGGACGGCAAACCGTGGTCTGCCTACGGCGGGGATTTTGGCGATACGCCCAACGATCGTCAGTTCTGCATGAACGGGCTGGTCTTTGCCGATCGCACGCCGCATCCGGCGCTGTATGAAGCGAAACACGTGCAGCAATTTTTCCAGTTTCGTTTGCTGCCGGGCGAAGAACGCCGCATTGAAGTACAGAGCGAATATCTGTTCCGCCACAGTGATAACGAGATCCTGCGCTGGATGCTGGCGCAGGAGGGCAATCAGTTGGCCAGTGGTGAAGTTGTGCTGGATATCGCCCCGCAGGGGCGACAAATTATCCTGCTACCTGCATTCCCGCAGCCGGAAACCGCAGGGCAGCTTTGGCTGACGGTACGCGTTGAGCAACCGCTGGCGACAAGCTGGTCGGAGGCCGGGCATATCAGCGCCTGGCAACAGTGGCCGTTGGAAGAAAAGCTCTGCGTATCGAAACCCACTCGCGCCAGCGTTGCGCCCGCCCTGACGGTGCGTGACGGCGAATTCTGCGTCACGCAAGGTAATTTGCGTTGGCAGTTCTGCCGTCAGCAGGGCTGGCTTACACAGTTCTGGCGGGATGATGAAGCGCAATTGCTGACCCCGCTTATCGATCAATTCACCCGTGCGCCGCTTGATAACGATATTGGCGTCAGTGAAGCGACACGCATTGACCCCAATGCCTGGGTGGAGCGTTGGAAGGCGGCAGGACATTACTGCGCGGAGCCAGCGCTGTTGCTGTGTGATGCAGACGAGCTGGCGGATGCGGTGCTGATAACCACCGCGCATGCCTGGCAATATCAGGGGGCAACGCTGTTTATCAGCCGCAAAACCTACCGGATTGATGATCATGGCGAAATGCAGATCGACATCGGGGTGGAGGTTGCCAGTGGAATGCCGTACCCGGCGCGGATTGGCTTGAGCTGTCAACTTGCGCAGGTGAATGAAAGGGTGGAGTGGCTGGGGCTGGGGCCGCATGAGAATTATCCGGATCGCCTGAGCAGCGCTTGTTTTGATCGCTGGAACCTCCCGCTGGACGCGATGTATACGCCGTATGTCTTTCCGACTGAAAATGGCCTGCGTTGCGGTACTCGCCAGTTGCGTTATGGCGCGCACCAGTGGAGCGGCGATTTTCAGTTCAATATTAGCCGTTACAGCCAGCGGCAACTGATGGAAACCAGCCACCGCCATTTATTGCAGGCAGAATCAGGCGTCTGGCTCAATATCGATGGTTATCATATGGGAGTGGGCGGGGATGATTCATGGAGCCCGTCGGTATCGCCGGAATTTCAACTGAGCGCCCGGCATTACCACTATCAGATCGCATGGAAATAAAATACCTCATTGGGCAGATTGATCCTGCCCATTTTTAATGCAAGGAAATCCATATGTATTACCTGAAGAATACAAATTTCTGGATGTTCGGCTTTTTCTTTTTTTTCTATTTTTTCATTATAGGCGCTTATTTTCCCTTTTTTCCGATCTGGTTACATGATATTAATCATATCAGTAAAGGGGATACCGGAATTATTTTTGCCTGTATCTCTCTCTTTTCGCTGCTTTTCCAGCCTGTTTTCGGGCTGATGTCCGATAAACTCGGTTTGCGTAAAAATTTACTGTGGATTATTACTGGCATGCTGGTGATGTTTGCCCCGTTCTTTATTTATGTTTTTGGGCCGCTGTTACATTTTAATATTCTACTGGGCTCCATTGTCGGTGGGATTTATCTCGGATTTATCTACAATGCTGGCGCCCCGGCGATTGAAGCCTATATCGAAAAAGCGAGTCGACGAAGTCATTTTGAATTTGGCCGTGCGCGTATGTTCGGCTGTGTGGGCTGGGCGCTTTGCGCCTCCATTGTTGGCGTGATGTTTACCATTAATAATGAGTTTGTTTTCTGGCTGGGGTCAGGGTGTGCGGTGATCCTCGCGCTGTTGCTCTTTTTCTCTCGTACCGATTCTGGCTCATCAGCCGTAGTCGCGGATGCGGTAGGGGCCAATTCATCGCCGTTTAGCCTGAAGCTGGCGCTGGAACTGTTTAAACAGCCTAAACTATGGTTCCTGTCGCTATATGTGGTGGGCGTCTCTTGTACCTATGATGTTTTTGACCAGCAATTTGCCAACTTCTTTACCTCGTTCTTTGCGTCAGGAGAACAGGGAACACGCGTATTCGGCTATGTCACGACAATGGGGGAGTTGCTTAATGCCTGTATTATGTTTTTTGCCCCGTTTATCGTAAATCGCATTGGCGGTAAAAATGCTCTATTGATGGCGGGAATAATTATGTCTGTGCGCATTATCGGTTCCTCTTTTGCGACTACGGCGGGGGAAGTGGTTATTCTTAAGACCTTGCATATGTTCGAGATCCCTTTCCTGATTGTGGGATGTTTCAAATATATCACCAGCCAGTTTGAGGTGCGTTTCTCCGCCACTATCTACCTGGTCTGCTTCTGCTTTTTTAAACAACTGGCAATGATTTTTATGTCCGTACTGGCCGGGAATATGTATGAAAAAATTGGTTTCCAGGGCGCTTATCTGGTGCTGGGGCTGATTGCACTGGTCTTTACGCTTATTTCAGCCGCAACGTTAAGCGGAGCAGGGCCGCTGGCAGTGATGCGAGTCTCACAACAGAAGAGCGCAAGCTGATTCGCGCGGAGGTGGGAATGATGTTATCAATGAGAGAAAAAATAAAAAAGGGCATGTTGTTTACTGACTTAACAGAAGGACTTCCCGAAGAGCGACTACGTGGTAAAGAGCTTATGTATGATTATAATCATACGCGTCCTTCAGAAGAGAACAAACGTAGAGAATTAATTGCTCAGATGTTTGGTAAAATTGGGAGAAATGCGTGGATAGAGCCGCCGATCTCTTTTTCTTATGGCAAGAATATTTATATTGGTGACAACTTTTACGCCAATTTTAATTTAACTATTGTCGATGACTATACGGTTACGATAGGAAATAATGTGATGGTTGCGCCTAACGTCACGATTTCCGTCACCGGGCATCCAGTCCATTTTTCTCTGCGCATGCAGGGCGAAATGTTCTCTTTTCCCGTGACGATTGGCAATAATGTATGGATTGGCAGCCAGGTCGTGATTAATCCTGGCGTAACGATTGGTGATAATTCGGTAATTGGTGCCGGTAGCGTCGTAACAAAAGATATTCCGCCAGATGTGGTCGCCGCTGGGGTTCCCTGTCGTGTACTACGTAAAATTACGCAGCGGGATAAGGAATATTATTATCGTGATTTAAAAATCGGACCCTGACTCTATTTTTGGGCTTTTGCAGCAAAAACCGGAGCTTCCTTGCTCCGGTATCAATTTACACGGCTGGAATATTGCGGCCGTAGTAAATCTCGCGCATCTCTTTCCACAGCGCGGCGGTGATCTCCTGGCGTTCGGTTTCAGTAAGATCTTCCGGTTTGGTGTGAAACATGTAGTGCTTAAGATCGAACTCCTTAAGCAGCATCTTGGTATGGAAAATATTTTCCTGATACACGTTCACATCCACCATGTCATACAGCGATTTCATATCTTCCGACATAAAATTCTGAATGGAATTGATCTCATGATCGATAAAGTGCTTCATACCGTTGACGTCGCGCGTAAAGCCGCGCACGCGGTAATCGATGGTGACAATATCGGACTCTAGTTGGTGGATCAGATAATTGAGCGCTTTCAGCGGTGAAATCACGCCGCAGGTTGACACTTCTATGTCGGCGCGGAAGGTGCAAAGCCCGCCTTCCGGATGGCTTTCCGGATAGGTATGCACACAGATATGACTCTTATCGAGGTGCGCCACCACGGTTTCCGGTAGCGGGCCGGGATGTTCGGTTTGGTCGATAAGCTTCGGGTCGATCGGCTCTTCGCTCACCAGAATCGTGACGCTGGCGCCCTGGGGTTCATAATCCTGACGGGCGATGTTCAGGATGTTCGCGCCGATAATGGAGCAGGTCTCCGACAGGATCTCGGTCAGTCGGTTGGCGTTATAGAGTTCATCGATATAGGCGATATAGCCATCGCGCTCTTCTGCGGTTTTGGCGTAGCAGATATCGTAAATACAAAAACTCAGGCTTTTCGTCAGATTGTTAAAGCCATGCAGTTTTAGCTTTTTCAATTTTTATCACCTCCTTAGCGTCACTGTGCGGACAGTGCGTCATGTAGATATTGCGGTAGCGCAAATGCAGCGGCATGAATCGCCGGGTTGTAATAGCGACATTTGAGGCCGGCGGCATGAAAACGTGCCTGAATAATTTCGCTCGACAGGTGACGAAGGGCGTCGTTGTCTGTCGCCCAGGCGAAGGTCATGATGCCGCCGTAATAGGTCGGAATCGCCGCCTGGTAGAAGCCGACATCGCTGAAGTAATGACTCAGCTTGCGGTGGCTGTCGAGCGCTTCATCCTGTTGCAGGAAGCACACGCCGTTCTGGGCGACAAAAATTCCGCCTGGATTCAGGCAACGCTTACAGCCTTCATAAAAGGCAGAGGTAAACAGGCTTTCGCCGGGGCCGATCGGATCGGTACAGTCGGAAATGATCACATCAAAGGTCTGATGGGTCTGATTGACGAAATTCACGCCGTCGTCGATCACCAGCGTAAAGCGCGGATCGTCGTAGCTGCCGGCATTGTGGTTGGGTAAATACTGGCGGCAAAACGAGACTACGCCAGCGTCGATCTCCACCATGGTGATGGTTTCGACGTTTTTATGCCAGGTGACTTCACGTAGCATTGCGCCGTCGCCGCCGCCGATAATCAGGACATGTTTCGCATGACCGTGCGCCAGCAGCGGGACGTGCGTCATCATTTCATGATAAATAAACTCGTCGCGTTCGGTGGTCTGTACCACGCCGTCCAGTGCCATCACGCGGCCAAAAGCGGTGTTTTCAAAGATGATTAAATCCTGGTGATCGGTTTTTTCATGATACAGAACGTTGTCTACGGCAAAGTACTGACCAAACTGGTCGTGTAGCGTTTCATGCCACATCGTATTTTCGGCCATTGGCTGATACCTCCATTGTTAACACCCGTAAAAAAAGGGCGCAACATCATAGCTAACAATGACCGTGGATGCACGGTCATTATTTCAGCAATATATTCTCGCCATGCTTCAAATTTCAGGTGCGTTGGCTTGACTCGCTCACCCCAGTCACTTACCGATGTAAGCGCCTGGGGATTCACTGCGTCGCTGCCTTCCAGTAATCTGGATTATGTAGAGTATAAAGCGCGAGGATTATTTAACGTAGGCTAACAGGCTCAGAGAATCGCGGGCCAGAGCTTTGCATTTTTTAGCGACCGGAATACCGATGCCGCTAAGATCGCGGTAGCTGTCTTCGCCCAACGATTTCATATCGAAGGTGTCGTAGTTACTAAGGTCCCACTGATTTTGCTGGGCAAAAAAGACCAGCGCACGCCGAATCTGACTGTTAGGTAAGTTTTGGTAACCACAGTCATTTTTCAGAAAAACGAAAACCGCCGTTAAATCGGCCATATCTTCAGCTTCGGATTCAGTAAGCGCATAGCTATTTGCGCATAAAGCCATCAGGCTGCCAAACAACACGGGTCTGAAAAACGTCTTCATTGCTTCTACCACGGCATCAGGGAAAGTCAACGTTAGCATACTGCGGACGTAGCGACGACTTTTATTATTAGAATTGGCCGCGGTGTTTTCATTCTTGTTGTATTGCTGTCAGGAACGGTAAAGACGTGTTGCTGGCTTGACCTTCCCGTTAGGGCAGGGTCTAAGCTTAGACACCCGCCTGTTCATTATAAGGAAATGATTATGTTACGCCGTGATTTCTTAAAATATTCAGTGGCGCTGGGGGTTGCATCAGCGCTGCCGCTGTGGAGCCGCGCCGCTTTTGCCGCCGAACGTCCCGCGTTACCTATTCCTGACCTGTTAACGGCAGATGCGAGCAACCGTATGCAGCTAATTGTTAAAGCCGGCCAGTCAACATTCGCCGGTAAGAACGCGACGACCTGGGGCTACAACGGTAATTTGCTGGGGCCAGCGGTACAGCTTCACAAGGGAAAAAGCGTGACCGTTGATATCCATAACCAACTGGCCGAAGACACGACGCTTCACTGGCATGGTCTGGAAATTCCGGGCATCGTCGACGGCGGCCCGCAAGGGATTATTCCCGCAGGCGGAACCCGCACGGTAACGTTTACGCCACAACAACGCGCTGCGACCTGCTGGATTCATCCGCACAAACACGGCAAAACCGGGCGCCAGGTGGCGATGGGCCTTGCCGGACTGGTGCTGATTGAAGATGACGAGATTCGCAAATTGCGCCTGCCGAAACAGTGGGGCATCGACGATGTGCCGGTGATCATTCAGGACAAACGCTTCTCCGCCGATGGCCAGATTGATTATCAACTGGATATGATGACCGCCGCCGTCGGCTGGTTTGGCGATACGCTGCTGACCAATGGCGCTATCTATCCGCAGCATTCCGCGCCGAAAGGCTGGTTACGCCTGCGCTTGCTGAATGGCTGTAATGCACGTTCGCTGAATATTGCCGCCAGCGATAATCGCCCGCTTTATGTGATCGCCAGCGACGGCGGTCTGCTGGCGGAACCAGTGAAAGTCACTGAGTTGCCGTTATTAATGGGCGAGCGTTTTGAAGTGCTGGTGGATATCAGCGACGGGAAAGCCTTTGATCTGGTGACGCTACCGGTCAGCCAGATGGGTATGGCGATCGCTCCGTTTGATAAACCGCATCCGGTGATGCGTATCCAGCCGCTGCGGATTACCGCCTCCGGCACATTGCCGGATACGTTGACGACGATGCCGGCGTTGCCGTCGCTGGAAGGGCTGACGGTGCGCAACCTGAAACTGTCGATGGACCCGCGTCTTGATATGATGGGGATGCAAATGCTGATGAAGAAATATGGCGCTCAAGCGATGAGCGGCATGGATCATGACAACATGAACGCGCATATGCAGGGCGGCAATATGGGGCATGGCGAGATGGATCATGGCAACATGGATCACAGCGGGATGAATCATGGCGCGATGGGCAATATGAATCACGGCGGCAAATTCGACTTCCATAACGCTAACTTTATCAACGGCCAGGTATTCGATATGAACAAACCGATGTTTGCGGCGCAGAAAGGCCGCCATGAACGTTGGGTGATTTCCGGCGTGGGCGACATGATGCTGCATCCTTTCCATATTCACGGCACACAGTTCCGTATTTTGTCAGAGAATGGTAAAGCACCAGCGGCGCACAGAACGGGCTGGAAGGATACGGTACGCGTTGAGGGCGGTATCAGCGAAGTGCTGGTCAAGTTCGATCACGACGCGCCGAAGGAACATGCCTATATGGCGCACTGTCATCTGTTAGAACATGAAGATACGGGGATGATGTTAGGATTTACGGTATAACTGATGTATCCGATGTAGGCCGGGTAAGGCGAAGCCGCCACCCGGCATGTCCGATAGCGCAGACCTGATTTACCGGATGGCGCTTATCCGGCCTACAAATACACGTTAACGTAGGCCGGGCAAGCGAAGCTGCCACCTGACAAAACGCCCGGCACGCGCCGGGCATTAATGGTTATTTCGCGTCGTCAGGCAAAGCATATGCGACGATATAGTCGCCCATCTTTGTGCCAAACGAACCGTGGCCTCCGGCAGAAACTACCACGTACTGCTTACCGTTTACCTCGTAGGTCATCGGCGTTGCCTGGCCCCCGGCGGGTAAACGCCCCTGCCACAACTTTTCCCCGTTGCTCATGTTATAAGCGCGCAGGTAGTTGTCGGCGGTCGCGGCGATAAACAGCACGTTACCGGCGGTTGAGATTGGCCCGCCCAGCATTGGCATCCCCATGTTGAACGGCACCGGAACCGGCATCGGGAACGGCATACTGTCGCGCGGCGTCCCTATACGTTTCTTCCACACGATTTCATTGGTTTTCAGATCCAACGCGGAAATATAGCCCCAGGCCGGCTGTTTACACGGCAGGCCAAACGGCGAAAGGAACGGATTCAGCGTGACGCCGAACGGTACGCCGTACTGTGGCTGAATACCTGCTTCTGTACCGGTACCTTTCGCGTCTTTCGGCGGTTCCATTGGATTGCCAGGGCCGCGTGGGATCAGCTTCGATACAAACGGCAGCGCCATCGGGTTAGCGATAGCGACCTGACGGTCTGGATCGACGGAAATACCGCCCCATTCAAACATCCCCAGGTTGCCAGGGAATACCAATGTCCCCTGCTCGGACGGCGGGGTGAAGATACCTTCATAGCGCAACTGGTGGAACATAACGCGGCACACCAGTTGGTCGAACATGGTCGCGCCCCACATATCCGCGCCGGAGAGATCTTTTTTCGGGCGGAAGGTTAAATCAGAGAACGGCTGAGTTTTGGCGACGTAATCGCCTTTTGCCGCGCCCTGCGGGACCGGTTTTTCCGGGGCGGGCACGACCAGTTTGCCATTACGTCTGTCCAGTACAAAGATATTACCGGTTTTCGCTGGCGCATAGATAACCGGAACGGTTGTACCATCAACGGTAATATCCGCCAGCGTCGGCTGTGCCGGCAGGTCCATATCCCACAGATCGTGATGGACGGTCTGATAACTCCAGGCCAGTTTCCCGGTGGTGGCATTCAGCGCCAGGATGGAGCTGGCATAACGTTCCTGCTCCGGCGTGCGGTTACCGCCCCAGATATCCGGCGTGGTCACGCCCATTGGCAGATAGACCAGATCCAGTTTCGCATCATAGGCGGCAGGCGCCCACGAGTTCGGCGAGTTAAAGGTAAAAGAGTGCTCATCGGCTGGAATCGCGTTCGGATCTTTCGCCCCCGGATCGAAGGCCCACAGTAGTTTACCGGTATTCACATCAAAACCACGGATAACGCCGGACGTTTCTCGGGTAGAGAAGTTATCCGTGACCGAACCGGCAATGACAATCGTTTTATCGGTGATAATCGGCGGCGACGTCGGTTCATACAGTCCCGGCGTGGTGTCCGGCATATTGGTTTGCAGATTCAGGACGCCTTTGTTGGCGAAGGTTTCACACAGCTTGCCGGTTTCGGCATTCACCGCGAAAAGGCGACCGTCATTGACCGGGAGGATAATGCGGCGCGGACAGTCGGCGATGACCTCCGGCGAGGCGGTATCCGCTTTGGCCTCATGATAAGAGACGCCGCGGCAGGTGACATGCTGGAAGGACTCATTGGTCTTCAACTGGGGATCAAAGTGCCACTTCTCTTTACCGCTGGAGGCATCCAGCGCGAACAGTCGCTGGTGAGCTGTACACAGGTAGAGCGTATCGCCGACTTTAATCGGGGTCACTTCGTTGGTGATTTCGCCCGGATCGTTTGGTTGTTTCAGATCGCCGGTGCGGAAGACCCACGCTTCTTTCAGGTGGTGAACGTTATCCGCAGTGATCTGTTTCAGCGGCGAATAGCGTTGGCCTTCCTGATTACGTCCATAGGCCGGCCAGTCTTCGTCGGCGATCGGCGAGCTTGTTGCAGCGGGTGTGGCGTCGGCGCGAAGCGTACCGTTGATCTCCTGCGGGTCGTTGAAGCCAGCCCAGGTCAGAATGCCGCCGCTAATCAGCAGCGCCACGACCAGCGCTGCCACTGCGCCGCTGGAAGGAACCACCAACCGATGCCAGACAAACGGCAATATTAGCCAGATGCCGAAAAACACCAGGATATCGCTACGCGGCGTGAGCGCCCAGAAGTCGAACCCGACTTCCCACACGCCCCAAATCATTGTCGCCAGCAGCAGGGCGGCATACAGCCACAGCGCGACGCGTTTACTGCGCCATAGCAACCCGGCTACGACCAGCATCACGAGGCCCGCGATGGGGTAGTACCAGGAACCGCCAATAGTAACCAGCCAGACACCTCCGATAAGAAGATACAGCCCACAAAGCGCTGCAAAGAGGGCCGTCAGCGTCACGAGTAATCGTGGCGATCGTGCGTTATTTTCTGCCATAAAAAGACACCATCCCAATTGTTAATTTTTTAGTAGCAATTAAGTATAGGAATTAACATGTGTGATCGTCCTCACAAAATGAGCTTTCTTATCAAATGCCGCGAATGAATACGTTTGCTGGTATACTGCGTGCCTTGCGCGTCAATGCGGCGTTATTATCAACCGGCATTGAGTGATTTGTTTTTAAATCATATGGTTATAAATATGAAACATACTGTTGAAGTCATGATCCCCGAAGCGGAGATCAAAGCACGTATTGCCGAACTGGGTCGTCAGATTACCGAACGTTATAAAGACAGCGGCAGTGAAATGGTGCTGGTTGGTCTGTTGCGTGGCTCATTTATGTTTATGGCGGACCTGTGCCGTGAAGTTCAGGTTCCTCATGAAGTCGATTTTATGACCGCCTCCAGTTATGGTAGCGGCATGTCCACCACCCGCGACGTGAAAATCCTCAAAGATCTGGATGAGGATATTCGCGGTAAAGATGTGCTGATTGTCGAGGACATTATTGATTCCGGTAATACGCTGTCGAAAGTCCGTGAAATCCTGGGCCTGCGCGAGCCGAAATCGCTGGCGATTTGTACGCTGCTGGATAAACCGTCTCGCCGTGAAGTCGATGTCCCGGTGGAATTTATCGGCTTCTCTATCCCCGATGAGTTCGTCGTGGGGTACGGTATTGATTACGCCCAGCGTTATCGCCATCTACCGTATGTCGGTAAAGTGGTGCTGCTGGACGAGTAAGAGCAGAAATGCCGGATGGCGTCGCTAAAGCGACTTATCCGGCCTATAGCTAATGGCTTATTGGTGGGTAATGTATTTCAGGCTTAGGGCCGAAATACCCTTATGATAGCCGTTCTCCAGCGTTTCTCTGTTGGTGGCGGTGACGTCAAGATCGCGCAGCAGGCCGTCATTGATACTGTACGCCCAGCCGTGAATGGTCACATTCTGCCCGCGTTTCCACGCTGACTGCATAATAGTGGAATGCCCCAGGTTATAGACCTGTTCCATGACGTTCAATTCGTAGAGCGCGTCCAGACGTCGCTCTTCGGGCATTTTTCCCAACAGCGAGCTATGTTTAAGCCAGATGTCGCGGATATGCAGCAGCCAGTTATTAATCAAGCCCAGCTCAGGATTTTCTACCGCAGCCTTGATACCGCCGCAACCGGAGTGGCCGCAAATGATAATATGCTCAACTTCCAGAACATCTACCGCATACTGAACCACGGAGAGACAGTTCAGATCGGTGTGAATAACCAGGTTAGCCACATTACGGTGAACAAACAATTCGCCCGGTTCAAGCCCGGTTAAACGTTCAGCAGGAACGCGGCTGTCGGAACATCCAATCCATAGAAAGCGCGGTTTTTGCGCTTGCGCCAGTTTCTCAAAAAATCCGGGGTCCTCTTCCACCAGCATTTTTGACCATAGTGCATTGTTGCTGATGAGTGTATCTATGTCTTTCATGGAAGTTAACGACCTGTAACCAAATAAGTGCGTTGGGCTAATATAGGGCAACTCCGTAATTATTTAAACCATATATAAAGTGTAAGAACGTAAAGTAAGTGAGAATTTATGACCATTGCGCTGGAACTTCAACAACTTAAAAAAACCTATCCCGGCGGCGTTCAGGCGCTGCGCGGCATAGATTTGCAGGTCGAAGCGGGGGATTTTTACGCGCTTCTGGGACCAAATGGAGCAGGGAAATCGACCACCATCGGTATTATCAGCTCATTGGTTAATAAAACGTCCGGGCGCGTTAACGTTTTTGGTTACGACCTGGAAAAAGACGTGGTTAACGCCAAGCGACAGCTTGGGCTGGTGCCACAGGAGTTTAACTTTAACCCGTTTGAAACGGTGCAACAGATCGTAGTGAATCAAGCCGGTTATTACGGCGTGGAACATAAAGAGGCGGTTTTACGTAGCGAAAAGTATTTAAAACAGCTCGATCTGTGGGAAAAACGTAATGAACGCGCGCGGATGCTTTCCGGTGGGATGAAACGCCGCCTGATGATTGCCCGCGCACTGATGCATGAGCCTAAACTATTGATTCTCGACGAGCCGACGGCGGGCGTCGATATCGAATTGCGCCGCTCGATGTGGGGGTTTCTGAAAGATTTAAACGCCAAAGGCACCACGATTATTCTTACTACCCACTATCTGGAAGAGGCGGAAATGTTGTGCCGCAATATCGGTATTATTCAGCACGGCGAGCTGGTGGAAAATACCTCCATGAAAAATCTGCTTTCAAAGCTGAAATCGGAGACGTTTATTCTGGATTTAGCGCCAAAAAGCCCGCTACCTAAGCTTGCGGGTTATCAATATCGTCTGGTAGATACCTCGACTCTGGAGGTTGAAGTGTTACGCGAGCAGGGGGTTAACAGCGTCTTTAGCCAACTGAGCGAGCAGGGGGTTCAGGTATTAAGTATGCGTAATAAAGCCAACCGTCTGGAAGAACTGTTTGTGTCGCTGGTGCATGAAAAACAAGGAGATCGCGCATGATGCAGCTTTACTGGGTTGCCCTTAAAAGCATCTGGGCGAAAGAGATCCATCGCTTTATGCGGATCTGGGTGCAAACGCTGGTGCCGCCTGTCATCACCATGACACTCTATTTTATTATTTTCGGCAACCTGATCGGTTCGCGCATCGGCGAAATGCATGGTTTTAGCTATATGCAATTTATTGTGCCGGGCCTGATTATGATGGCGGTCATTACCAACTCCTACGCCAATGTAGCGTCATCATTTTTTAGCGCCAAGTTTCAGCGCAATATTGAGGAACTGCTGGTTGCGCCGGTACCAACGCACGTGATCATCGCCGGATTTGTCGGCGGCGGCGTGGCGCGTGGGCTGTGCGTGGGGATTCTGGTGACGGCGATTTCGCTCTTTTTCGTGCCTTTCCAGGTGCATTCCTGGGTATTTGTCGCGCTAACGCTGATTCTGACCGCGATTCTGTTCTCGCTGGCCGGACTGCTGAACGCCGTGTTTGCGAAAACCTTTGACGATATCAGCCTGATCCCGACCTTTGTGCTGACGCCGCTGACCTACCTCGGCGGGGTATTTTACTCGCTGACGCTGCTGCCACCGTTCTGGCAAGGGTTGTCGCACCTGAACCCGATCGTCTACATGATAAGCGGCTTCCGTTATGGTTTCCTCGGTATCCATGATGTGCCGCTGGTGACGACATTTGGCGTACTGGTGATCTTTATAGCCGCTTTCTACCTGCTGTGCTGGTCGCTGATCCAGCGCGGACGCGGTTTGCGTAGCTGATACGATTCTCCTCTTCTCCTGGCGGGAAGAGGAGACTTTTGACGGCTGTCATCATTCCTGATTGGTAACCCTGATAAACTACTTGTCTGCTAAGGAGGTAGGCTATGTTAGGTTGGGTGATTACCTGCCATGACGATCGCGCACAGGATATGCTTGATCGCCTGGAGAGAAAAAATGGTCCGCTGGCGCAATGCCGGGCGGTCAATTTTTGGCGCGGCCTGAGCTCAAACATGCTGAGCCGCATGATGTGTGATGCCCTCCATGCCACCGACTCTGGTGAAGGCGTGATATTTTTAACCGACATTTCCGGCGCGGCGCCTTATCGTGTAGCGTCGCTGATGAGCCATAAACATTCTCAATGTGAAGTTATTTCAGGTGTCAGCTATTCATTGATAGAGGAAATGCTTCCTTTGCGAGAGTCGATGAGCAGTTCAGCATTTCGCGACCAGATTGTCGCGCTTGGCGCGCCGGATGTAACCAGTCTCTGGCATCAGCAGCAGAAAAATCCGCCTTTTGTATTGCTGCATGATTTGTATGAGTTTTGATCAATACCATTGACGACGCTTTTGCTACAATAACGGCGTTTTTTCGCCTCGGTTATGATATATGGTTATGCGCGTTGTTCTTATCTTGCTGTTCTTTTTCTCCGGCAATGTGTTGGCTGCCTTGCCCGCTCGTTATATGCAAACGACGAAAGACGCCGCCATCTGGTCGCAGATTGGCGATAAAATGGTGACCGTGGGAAATATCCGTGCCGGACAAATTCTTTCCGTAACGCCCATAGCGGCTGACTATTATGCCTTTAAATTCGGCTTTGGCGTGGGGTTTATCGATAAAGGCCATCTGGAGTCCGTGCAGGGGAAACAAAAGGTGGAAGATGGCCTGGGCGATCTTAACAAGCCTCTCAGCAATCAGAATCTGGTGACCTGGAAAGACACGCCGGTGTATAACGCGCCGGACATCAGTAGCGCCCCGTTTGGCGTACTGGTGGATAATTTGCGTTACCCCATTATTAGCAAGCTGAAAGGCCGGCTACATCAAACCTGGTATCAGATCCGTATTGGCGACAGGCTGGCTTATGTCAGCGCCCTGGATGCCCAGGAAGACAACGGCATTCCTATTTTGACCTATCATCACATCTTACGCGATGAAGAGAATACCCGTTTTCGCCATACGTCCACCACGACTTCGGTTCGCGCATTCAGCAACCAAATGACCTGGCTTCGCGATCGCGGCTATGCCACGTTGACGATGTACCAACTGGAGGATTACATCCATAACCGCGCTAATTTCCCGGCACGCGCGGTGGCTATCACCTTTGACGATGGCCTTAAATCGGTGAGTCGCTATGCGTATCCGGTGTTAAAGCAGTACGGTATGAAAGCGACAGCGTTTATTATCTCATCGCGTATTAAGCGCCATCCGCAAAAATGGAATCCTAAGTCGTTGCAATTTATGAGCGTGTCCGAATTGCGCGAGATAAGCGATGTTTTTGATTTTCAGTCGCATACCCACTTTTTACACCGGGTAGACGGGCATCGGCGTCCGATTTTATATAGCCGCAGCTACCATAATATTCTGTTTGATTTTGAACGCTCGCGGCGGGCGCTCGCACAGTTTACTCCGCACGTATTTTATCTTTCTTATCCCTTTGGCGGCTATAACGCGACCGCGATCAAAGCGGCAAAAGATGCCGGGTTTCATATGGCGGTAACGACGGTGAAAGGGAAGGTGAAGCCGGGGGATAATCCGTTCTTATTAAAACGTCTGTATATTTTAAGAACGGATTCGCTGGAAACGATGTCGCGGCTGATCAGCAACCAGCCGCAGGGATAGCGTAATCAGGCAACCTGAACCGGAATGGCTTTCGCTGTACGCTTCATTTCGTTATCGCCTTCGAAGTAGGCGACGTTTGGGCGCCAGGTGCGCGCTTCTTCATCGCTCATGGTGACAAAGCTGGCGATAATGACAATATCGCCAACAGCGGCGCAATGTGCCGCTGCGCCGTTGACGGAGATAATTTTAGAGCCTCGCTCCGCCGCAATCGCATAGGTTGAGAAGCGCTTACCATTAGATACATTCCAGATATCAATGGCTTCGTTTTCCAGAATTCCGGCCGCGTCGAGAAAATCCTGATCAATAGCGCAGGAGCCTTCGTAATGCAGGTCAGCCTGGGTTACTTTGACGCGATGGAGCTTACCTTGCAACATTGTGCGAATCATAACGTCTACCTTTAACTCATTATCAATGACGAAGCAGGCGGCGCCTGCTTTGAGAAAATTCTCAGGCAGTATTGCCCGATTTTTACAGGGTGTCTATACATCGCGTGTCGTTTCCTGGCGTTGTTTGCGCGCTATTTTCCAGAGTCGACAGTAATGTTTGTATCTTATTGATTTTCATCCCGAGCCGCCTCGTAAAAGAGAAAATGTCTCACTGACCCCGGCAATTTGCGAAGGGATACTGCACGCACTGGACGAGAAAATGCAGGTCAGATGATGGAACTCATAAGCAACACGCCGCACGATGCCTTTTTCAAACAGTTTTTAATGCACCCTGATACGGCCCGTGATTTTCTGGATATCCACCTACCGGCGGAAATACGGGGGATCTGCGATCTGGATACGCTGCGTCTGGAATCGAGTCACTCTGTTGAGGAGAGCCTTAAAGAGTAGTATTCCGATGTGCTTTATTCGGTAAAAATGCAGGGGACATCCGGCTATATCCATGTCTTGATTGAACACCAAAGTACCGCAGACAAAAAGATGGCGTTTCGTATGATGCGTTACGCAATTGCGGCGATGCACCGTCTTTTAAAAGATGAAAACGGGCCGCTCCCGCTGGTGGTGCCCCTGTTGTTTTATCAGGGAAAAACGTCGCCTTACCCGCTGTCGATGAGCTGGCTGGATATGTTCGCCTTACCCGAGCTGGCGCGGCGTATCTATAGTGAGCCTTTTCCGCTGGTGGATATTACCGTTATCCCCGACGATGACATCATGCAGCATCGACGGATCGCGCTGCTGGAGCGGCTGGTAACGCTGATAAGCGCAGAGTACACTACGGAAAGTCAGCTGAACTCGCTGCTCAGCTATATGGTGCAGCGTGGGCATACTGATCAACCACAGGTATTTTACAGGGAACTGGCGAACCGATTGCCGCAGGAGGAATCTATGATGACGCTCGCTGAATGGTTTGAAGAACAAGGTATGCAAAAGGGGGGGCGGGAGGGCATGCTGGAAGGTAAACGAGAAGGACTTCAGGAAGGCAAAACTGAGGAGCGACGTAATATCGCCCGCCGTATGCTGGAGAGCGGAATGACGCGTGAGGCGGTGGCGCAGATAACCACTTTAACGGATGATGAGATCGAGCAGATAATCCGCTGGCGCTAACGGTGGTGCGCGCCAGCGGCGGCTATTCAGGATAGCTCAATAATTTTATTATCGATAAGCCGCGCTTGTCCCAGCCATGCGGACATCAGGATCACCGCGCGTTTGCTGGCGTCCGTCAGTTCAAGCAGCGTGTCGGCATCGCGGATCTGGATATCATCAGGGCGGAAGCCTTTTTCATTCAACTCCTGGCCTGCGATGGCAATCATCTCTTCAAGGTCGCGCTCTCCGGCCTGTAATTTTTCGCCTAAGTCGCTCATCACGTTATATAAACCCGGCGCTAACTTACGTTGTTCCGCCGTCAGATAGCCATTACGCGAGCTAAGCGCCAGTCCATCTTTAGCGCGGACGATAGGCACGCCGACGATCTCAATATCGTAGCCCATATCGGCGACCATTTTGCGGATAAGCCGAAGTTGTTGAAAATCCTTCTCGCCAAAGCAGGCGATGTCCGGCTGTACCAGGTTGAACAATTTGCTGACGATAGTGGCGACACCGCGAAAGTGTCCCGGACGGCTGGCACCTTCCAGCATGGTAGAAAGGCCGGGAACGTCAACATAAGTTTGCCCTTCCGTACCCTGCGGATAGATCTGGTCCGGGGCCGGGGCAAATATGATATCGACTTTGCGCTTATTCAGTTTTTCACAATCTTCTTGCAACGTGCGTGGATAGCGCGTCAGATCGTCCGGGCGATCAAACTGCATCGGGTTGACGAAGATACTGGCCACTACCACATCGGCGCGGTCTTTAGCTTCATCAATGAGTTTCATATGTCCATCATGCAAGTTACCCATCGTTGGCACCAGCGCAATACGTTTGCCTTCCAGACGCAAACGGCGGATATGCTGGCGCAGCAGCGGCAGAGTTTCGATAATCAACAAGTTATGACTCCTGTAGTTGACTGAGTTCCCGTACGTTGTAGGCCTGATAAGCGTCGTGCCATCAGGCATTTTCCCGGATGGCGACGCAATGCGTCTTATCCAGCCTACGAATGCCCTAATTAATGGAAACTGTGTTCTTCGCCCGGATAAACACCAGACTCGACTTCAGCCATATACTGCCGTACTGCGGCGCGGATGTCGCCCGCTGTGCTAAGGAAATTTTTCGCAAATTTAGGGATATGCCCGCCGGTAATACCGAAGGCATCATGCATGACCAGAATTTGCCCATCGGTAACGTTGCCCGCGCCAATACCGATAACCGGAATGGAGAGCGCCTGGGTGACGCGTTTCGCCAGCTCAACCGGTACGCACTCCAGCACTAATAGCTGTGCACCCGCCGCTTCCAGCTCCAGAGCATCGCTGAGTAGTTGATCACCCGCATCACCGCGGCCCTGAACTTTGTAACCGCCAAAAATATTGACCGACTGCGGCGTCAGCCCCAGATGACCACACACCGGTACGGCGCGTTCGGCCAGCATCCTGACGGTATCGGCCAGCCAGGCGCCGCCTTCAATTTTGACCATATTCGCGCCCGCGCGCATTAAGGTCGCCGCGTTTGCAAATGTCTGCTCCGGCGTGGCGTAAGCCATAAACGGTAGATCGGCCAGCAGCAGACAATTCGGCGCGCCCCGACGTACCGCGCGGGTGTGATAGGCGATATCTTCTACCGTAACCGGCAGGGTAGAGTCGTGTCCCTGTACCGTCATGCCGAGTGAGTCGCCAACCAGCATTACGTTGATGCCTTCATCGGCGAACAGCCTGGCAAAACTGTAGTCGTAGGCGGTAATGGTGGCGAAGCGTTTTTTTTCCTGCTTATATTTGCGCAACAGGGCGATAGTGGTGGGTTTCATAACGTTTCCTGATGGTAAAGGTTATATTTCCCGGCATTCTAACAGTCATATTCAGAGGGGCAATTGATTTAAGCAATCGATTGGCGTGAAAGCAGTAAACGCTAAAGAAAGGGGGAAATCCTTTACCAACTGGCCGGTTTTTCTACTGCCAGAAGCGTAAGTTGCTGGCGCAGAGTGAGCCCGTCCGGAAAGATCAATTCAGGCGCAACTTCAAACAGCGGCCACAGCATAAAGCCGCGGTTTTTCATATCGTAGTGCGGCACCGTCAGACGTTCGGTATTAATGATTTTATCGCCAAACAGCATGATATCGATGTCCAGCGTGCGCGGTCCCCAGCGTTCCGCTTTGCGCTCGCGACCCTGTTGTCGTTCAATACGCTGGGTATAATTAAGCAATTCTTCGGGGGCGAGAGCGGTATCCAGAGCCACCGCGGCGTTCAGGTAGTCAGGCTGATCCTGTGGACCAAGCGGTGGCGTGCGGTAAAACGAAGAAACCGCGACGATACGGCTATCGGGAATATCGGCGATAGCCTTCAGGGCGGCATTGACCTGCTCCAGCGGAGAAGCCAGATTACTGCCAAGCGCGATATATGCGATCGTCATGCGGCACCCTCGCGACGCGGCGTTTTTCGACGCGGACGTGAACGGCGGCGGCGCGGAGCAGGATCGTCGTCCAGCTCGTTAAGCATCCCTTTTTGTTCCGGCGGCGCGGAAGCCTGAAACTCGCCCCACCACTGCGCCAGACGTTGCAGTTCAGTATTATTTTCCACCTGAGCGCGCAGCTCCAGCAAATCAAACGCGGCGCGGAATTTGGGATGTTCCATCAGCTTCCAGGCGCGTTTGCCCTGACGTCGCGACATCCGTAACTGAAGCTGCCAAATATCACGGGTAAGCGTGGTAAGGCGTTTCGGGATCGCCAGCGAGCGGCAGGCTTCATCCAGCACGTCATTCATGGCCAGCGCGAAAGCATCGTAATAGGCAAGGCCGCTCTCCTGAGCGATTTTTTGCGCCATCTCCAGCAGCGGATACCAGAACATGGCGGCAAACAAGAATGCCGGGTTAACGCGCATCTCGTTACGGATGCGGTTATCCGTATTCTTCAACACCTGCGCAATGATGCGTTCCATTGCGCTGTCGCCGTTTTCGGTGAAATAACGCGTAATGGTAGGAAACAAGGGCTGGAAGAGGTTGTATTCCCGCAGTTGTTGATAGGTTTCAAAACCGTTCCCCGCCTGCAACAGCTTCAGCGACTCTTCGAACAGGCGTGCGGGAGGAATGTCGTTTAGCAAGGTCGCCAGACGCGGGATTGGTTCCGCCGTTTCAGGGCTGATACGCATATTGAGCTTCGCGGCGAAACGCACGGCGCGCAGCATCCGAACCGGATCTTCGCGGTAGCGCGTTTCCGGATTGCCGATCAGACGAATCACGCCTTCTTTCAGATCCTGCATCCCGCCGACGTAATCGCGCACGGTAAAATCCGCCACGCTGTAGTAAAGGCTGTTGATGGTGAAATCGCGGCGCTGAGCATCTTCTTCGATAGAGCCAAAGATATTATCGCGCAGCAGCATACCGTTTTGCCCACGCTGGGAAGTAGTACGGTCGCTTTCACTGCCTTCATGATGACCACGAAACGTTGCCACTTCGATAATTTCCGGGCCAAACATCACGTGAGCCAGGCGGAAACGACGTCCCACCAGACGGCAATTGCGGAATAATTTCCGTACCTGGTCCGGCGTAGCGTTGGTGGTCACGTCGAAATCCTTCGGCTTTTTGCCGAGCAGGAGATCGCGGACGCCGCCGCCGACCAGGTAGGCTTCATAGCCCGCTTTGTTCAGCCTGTACAGTACCTTGAGGGCATTTTCACTGATATCTTTGCGGGAGATAGCGTGCTGTTCACGCGGGATAATCGTCATATGTGGACGGGCGACGGCTTGTTCTGCCTCGCTCTCCTCGCGGCTTAACACCTTACGGCAAAAATTAGCGACTCGGGTAAAAATAGCGCACCTCGGTAGTGTCATACATTAATAAGATCAACTTACTCTATGTCTTTCGCATTACGGCAGACGGGCGTAAGAGAACAACGCGACCCGGGCTGTAAGCTTCATTAACGCCGCAGCAATGCGAAAGACGATGAGTAAAAATAGCGGCTAATCATAGCTCAGCGAGACGCATTTGAGAATGCCGGATTTACATTAGCCGATGTGGGTACGGCTGTAAGCCTCCAGTGCGCCACTGCAAAGCGCAGCAACTCCTCAACAGACATCTCCTGCCACGCTACGACGGCGCGCTGGCCTAAAAAGCGTAATGCCTGGACCAGTACCGGGCGCGGATCGCCCGTTGGAAGCGCAGAGGCATGATTCTGCTTGGAAAGTTTAGCGCCTTGTTCGTTGAGCGCCAGCGGAAGGTGAACGTAACCTGGCGCACGCCAGCCAAACTGTTTATACAGTGAAAGTTGTCGGACAGTGGGTTCGATTAAATCCGCGCCGCGGACGATCTCCGTCACCCCCTGAAAATGATCGTCGACCACTACGGCCAGATTATAAGCAAACAGTCCGTCGCGGCGGTGGATAATAAAATCTTCGCTAGCCAGTTGTGGGTCAGCCTGGATGTCGCCGCGCAAGGCATCATGGAAACGCATCACCGGATGCTGCTGTTTAATTCTGACGGCGGCATTCTCCGGCCCGTGGCATAACGTCCGGCAATGGCCGTCGTAAATACCGCCCAGACGTTGAATGCGCGAGCGGGGGCAGGTGCAGTAGTAGCTCAGTCCCTGCTCGTGAAGCCAGGCCAGCGCCTCGCGATAGGCCTCATGACGCTGTGATTGCCATAAGACCTCGCCATCCCAGTGCAGGCCGTAATGTTCCAGTTGACGCAGAATGGTCGCTGCGGCACCGGAAACTTCACGTGGGGGATCGATATCCTCTATGCGAACGCGCCAGACTCCGCGTTGCGCGCGGGCTTGTAGATAGCTGCCGAGGGCGGCGATTAACGAGCCGAAATGCAGTTCGCCGGATGGCGACGGCGCGAAACGGCCAATATAGTGTGAGTCAGTCATGCTGCGGGCAATAAAGAATAAGGCGGGAAAACTCCCGCCTGTCATAAATAGGGTAGAAACGAACGGGATTAACCCGCCATCTGTTTTTCGCGAATTTCAGCCAGCGTTTTGCAGTCGATGCACAGATCGGCTGTCGGACGCGCCTCCAGGCGGCGGATACCAATCTCCACCCCGCAGGATTCGCAATAACCGAAGTCTTCATCTTCCACTTTCTTCAGCGTCTTCTCGATCTTTTTGATCAGTTTGCGCTCACGGTCACGATTACGTAACTCCAGGCTAAACTCCTCTTCCTGCGCGGCGCGATCGACCGGATCGGGGAAGTTAGCGGCTTCGTCCTGCATGTGCGTCACAGTGCGATCGACTTCATCCCGGAGTTGATTACGCCATGCTTCAAGAATACGCTTGAAGTGCGATAGCTGGGCTTCGTTCATATACTCTTCGCCCGGTTTCTCCTGGTACGGCTCCACCCCAGCGATGGCGAGAATACTCAGGGACGATGTTTTACGGTTTTGCCCTTCTTGCATGTTGCTTCTCCTTAACACGCACTATCGATCCCCATGTTCGGGGGAAAATCAGGTCGCTATAAATAGCAGATGCTTTTCCGGATAGCAATTATCTAAACGTAACACTTGACAACCCTGTGAGGAAAAGCGTATTTACGCACGCGGCCAGAATACTTATTAATCAGGCGGTTATTCCACTACAACGTTATGGGTACTGGTTCGTTCAGTTCCATTTTTGTGGCTGAAAGTTCTGCTTTATAAGCTAAAACTTCCACACCTTTATTCTGAGCCTCGCTCAATAGCTGCGCGTATTTTATATCGATATGACGTGCGGGTGAAAAACGTGTAATGGCGGAGTGCAGCACCGCGAACAACACCACCGCGCGATGACCTGCCGCCGCAACGCCCATCAACTCCCGAAGATGTTTTTGCCCTCGTTCGGTGATGGCATCGGGAAAATAACCGTTTTCTTTTTCCGCTAACGTGACCGATTTCACTTCAATATAGCAGTCCGGGCGGAAATCTGCCTGTAACATAAAATCTATACGGCTGCGTTCGGCGCCATATTTGACTTCACTTTTCAGAATATTGTACCCCGCCAGAGCTGGCAGACGATTCGCTTGAATCGCTTCTTTCGTTAGCCGGTTCGCCCACAGAGTATTTACGCAAATGAATGCGCCGGATTGCGTTTCAGTCAATTCCCAGGTGTGCGGATATTTGCGTTTAGTATTTTCTGATGTTGAATACCAGACGGTATCGCCAGGCGTGGCGCAGCCGGTCATTGCGCCAGTATTAGGACAGTGCAGCGTGAGCGCCGTACCGTCAGGGGTGATCACATCGGCTAAAAAACGTTTATAGCGCTGAATCAGCGTAGCGCGTTGTAAAGGGGGTGAGAATAGCATCGAAATTCCTTCATGATTATTCGCCCAGCGTCCAGCGCTGTAGCTCGGCATAGCGGGTGCGGCCCTGCCCATACGAAGTGGCGTAAAGCGCAAACGACGTGACCGGGAATGACCAGCAAAAGCCCGGCGGCGGGATAGCCACCGCATGGCTGGCGTCGCGCAGCAGCGTAATATGCGGGTGAAAAGGCTGCGGGCTTTGGTAACAACCGCTGCGGGCGGCCTGCGCGCGCAGCATGTTCGCCAACTGCAACAACCCGCGCGGCGGCTGGCGCATCCCCAGCCACACAACGCGCGAACGCAGCCACTGACCGGCGTCATCCAGATGCAGCGTAAAGCCCGGCTGGCGAATTCGTCCGGCCAGTTGCGCAAGCGCGCGCTGCTTATCGTTACTGACGTTGCCTAAGAAGGCCAGTGTCAGGTGTAGGTTCGCCGCCGCGACGGGGCGTCCGTCTTCAGATGCAAAATGGACGGCGCGCCAGGCGATAATTTGCGCGCGCGCCTCGTCGGGTAAGTCAATAGCAAAAAACAGCCGTTTTGGCTCAGACATAGGGATACTCGGTTATGGATTAACACGATGCTACAATGCGGCGCAAAGAAAGTTAACCCTGTGGAGCCGTTTGTGACGTCATTGCCCGTTGCCGCCGTATTGCCTGAATTGTTGACCGCCCTAAAAACCGCGCCGCAGGTTTTGTTGTCCGCGCCTACCGGGGCGGGGAAATCCACCTGGCTGCCGTTGCAACTCCTGCAACAAGGTCCGGTTGCTGGAAAAATCCTCCTGCTTGAACCGCGTCGTCTGGCGGCGCGTAATGTCGCGCAGCGTCTGGCGGAAGGGCTGAATGAAAAGCCAGGCGAAACGGTAGGCTACCGGATGCGCGCGCAAAGCTGCGTGGGGCCGCATACCCGGCTGGAAGTGGTGACAGAAGGCGTATTGACCAGAATGATCCAGCGCGATCCCGAATTACGCGGCGTGGGGCTGGTGATACTGGATGAATTTCATGAGCGCAGTTTACAGGCGGATTTAGCTCTGGCGCTGTTGCTGGATATCCAGCAAGGGCTCCGTGACGATCTCAGGCTGTTAATCATGTCTGCGACGCTGGATAACAACAGGCTTTGTCAGCGATTGCCCGATGCGCCGACGATCGTCTCGGAGGGGCGCGCGTTTCCGGTGGAGCGACGTTATCAGCCGCTCGCGGCGCATTTGCGTTTTGATGAGGCCGTCGCGATGGCGACAGCGGAACTGCTGCGCAATGAAAGTGGTTCGCTGCTGCTATTTTTACCCGGCGTAGGCGAAATACAGCGCGTTCATGAACATCTGGCGTCGCGGGTAGGGCGCGATGTCCTGCTTTGTCCGCTGTATGGCGCATTGTCTCTGGAGACGCAACGCAAAGCGATTATTCCCGCACCTGCCGGGATGCGTAAAGTGGTGTTGGCGACTAACATTGCCGAAACCAGTTTGACGATTGAAGGGATTCGTCTGGTCGTCGATAGCGCTCAGGAGCGCGTGGCGCGATTCGACGCGCGAACGGGACTGACGCGGCTGGTTACGCAGCGTATAAGTCAGGCGTCAATGACGCAGCGCGCGGGGCGCGCCGGACGACTGGCGCCGGGTATCTGCGTACATCTGCTGGCAAAAGAACAGGCGGAGCGGGCGGCGGCGCAAAGCGATCCGGAAATCTTACACAGCGATCTCTCCGGTTTGTTGATGGAGGTGTTGCAGTGGGGATGTCACGATCCGGCATTGCTTTTCTGGCTGGACAGGCCGCCAGAAGTGAATCTTCAGGCCGCCCGCCGTTTATTATTGATGTTAGGCGCGCTGGAGGGTGAGAGATTAAGCGCGCGGGGCCGGAAAATGGCGGCACCAGGTAACGATCCGCGTCTGGCGGCGATGTTAGTCAACGCCGGCGAGGGCGATAGCGCCGCCACCGCCGCTATGCTCGCGGCAATCCTTGAGGACCCGCCGCGCGGCGGCGGTACGGATTTAAGCGTGGTATTTTCGCGGCGACAGCCGGGCTGGCAGCAGCGTAGCCAGCAGCTTTTAAAACGGCTGCAGGTACGTAATGGCGAGCCGGATAGCGCGCTTATCGTGCCGCTGTTGGCCAGAGCGTTTAGCGACCGCATCGCGCGGCGTCGTGGTCAGGAAGGGCGCTATCAGTTAGCCAATGGCATGGGGGCGATGCTGGACGCGGATGACGCGTTGGGACGTCATGAATGGCTGATCGCGCCGCTGTTGCTGCAAGGTAGCGCCTCGCCGGACGCCCGAATATTGTTGGCGCAGCCGCTGGATATCGCCTCGCTGATTCAGGCGTGTCCTGATTTACTGCGCCAGTCCGACACGGTTGAATGGGACGAAGCGCAGGGAACGTTGAAAGCGTGGCGCAGAATGCGTATTGGGCAGTTGACGGTTAACGTTCAGCCACTGGCGAAGCCGTCTGAAGAGGAGCTTCATCAGGCGATGCTGAACGGCATCCGCGATAAAGGTCTGGCCGTCCTTAACTGGACGCCGGAAGCGGAGCAGTTCCGTCTGCGTCTGCACTGTGCGGCGAAATGGCTGCCGGAATATGACTGGCCTGCCGTGGATGAGGCGTCGCTGCTGGCGACTCTGGAAAACTGGTTGCTGCCGCACATGACAGGCGTACAGTCGTTACGAAGTCTGAAATCTCTGAATGTGACTCAGGCGTTACGGGGACTGCTTGACTATCCCATGCTGCAACGTCTGGATAGTGAACTGCCTGGGCATTACACTGTGCCGACGGGAAGCCGAATAACGATTCGTTATCATGAAGATAACCCGCCCGCACTGGCGGTCAGAATGCAGGAAATGTTCGGCGAGGCAAGTACGCCGACGCTTGCGCAGGGGCGAGTGCCGCTGGTGCTGGAACTGCTTTCGCCCGCGCAGCGACCGCTACAGATTACGCGCGATTTAAGCGCTTTCTGGCAGGGCGCGTATCGCGAAGTGCAAAAAGAGATGAAGGGCCGTTACCCCAAACATGTCTGGCCGGACGATCCGGCGAATACGGCCCCAACGCGGCGCACGAAGAAGTATTCGTGACGTGTTATACGTTGCCCCAGCCCGGATAAGGCGTTAATCGCCCTCCGGCGAAAGGGTAAATTGAGAGATTTCTTCTTCTGTCGTCTGGCGGAAGAATAGAGAATCGGGCCTTTGCGCCTGTATGTTGCGGAGAAAAAGCATGGCGGGGAATGACCGCGAGCCGATTGGACGTAAAGGGAAACCGTCGCGTCCTGTGAAACAAAAGGTGAGCCGTCGTCGGCAGCATGACGACGACTATGATGATGACTATGAGGATGAAGAACCGATGCCGCGTAAAGGTAAGGGCAAAGGGCGTAAGCCTCGTGGCAAGCGCGGCTGGCTGTGGCTATTGTTAAAACTGTTTATCGTTTTTGTGGTGCTGTTCGCCATTTACGGCGTCTATCTGGATCAAAAAATCCGCAGCCGTATTGATGGCAAGGTCTGGCAGCTTCCGGCGGCGGTATATGGCCGGATGGTGAACCTTGAGCCAGACATGCCTGTCAGCAAAAACGAGATGGTGAAATTGCTGGAAGCGACGCAGTATCGTCTGGTGACGAAGATGACTCGTCCCGGCGAATTTACCGTGCAGGCCAATAGCATTGAGATGATCCGTCGTCCGTTTGACTTCCCGGACAGCAAAGAAGGGCAGGTGCGCGCGCGGCTGACTTTCGATGACGGGCGTCTGGAAACCATTGTCAATCTGGATAACAACCGCCAGTTTGGCTTCTTCCGCCTCGATCCGCGGCTTATCACCATGCTTTCTTCGCCAAATGGCGAGCAGCGTTTATTCGTCCCGCGCAGCGGTTTCCCGGATCTGCTGGTCGATACGCTGTTGGCGACGGAAGATCGTCATTTCTATGAGCATGATGGCATTAGTCTTTACTCCATCGGGCGTGCGGTACTGGCCAACCTGACGGCGGGACGCACGGTGCAGGGGGCCAGTACGCTGACCCAACAGCTAGTGAAGAACCTGTTCCTCTCCAGCGAAAGATCATACTGGCGTAAAGCGAATGAAGCCTACATGGCGCTGATCATGGATGCCCGTTACAGCAAAGATCGTATCCTTGAGCTGTACATGAACGAGGTCTACCTCGGTCAAAGCGGGGACAATGAAATTCGCGGTTTCCCGCTGGCAAGCCTGTATTACTTTGGCCGTCCGGTAGAAGAACTGAGCCTCGATCAGCAGGCGTTACTGGTAGGGATGGTAAAAGGGGCGTCGATTTATAACCCGTGGCGCAATCCGAAACTGGCGCTGGAGCGTCGTAATCTGGTGCTACGCCTGCTACAGCAGCAGAAAATCATCGATCAGGAACTCTATGACATGCTGAGCGCGCGTCCGCTTGGCGTACAGCCGCGCGGCGGCGTTATTTCACCGCAGCCGGCGTTTATGCAGATGGTTCGTCAGGAACTGCAGGCGAAGCTGGGGGATAAAATTAAAGATCTTTCCGGCGTGAAGATCTTCACCACCTTTGACTCCGTGGCGCAGGATGCCGCAGAGAAAGCCGTTGTCGAAGGCATTCCGGCGTTAAAGAAACAGCGTAAGTTGAGCGATCTGGAAACTGCGATGGTGGTAGTGGATCGCTTTAGCGGCGAGGTGCGCGCGATGGTCGGTGGGGCGGAGCCGCAGTATGCCGGCTATAACCGCGCCATGCAGGCGCGTCGTTCCATCGGGTCGCTGGCGAAACCGGCCACCTATCTGACTGCGCTAAGTCAGCCGAACTTATACCGCTTGAACACCTGGATTGCCGATGCGCCGATTTCTCTGCGCCAGCCGAATGGTCAGATCTGGTCGCCGCAGAACGACGATCGTCGCTACAGCGAAAGCGGGAAAGTAATGCTGGTGGATGCGTTAACTCGCTCGATGAACGTACCGACGGTAAATCTGGGGATGGCGTTAGGCTTACCAGCGGTAACCGATACCTGGACGAAGCTCGGCGTGCCGAAAGATCAGCTCAATCCGGTTCCGGCTATGCTGCTAGGGGCGCTGAACCTGACGCCGATCGAAGTTGCGCAAGCGTTTCAGACTATCGCCAGCGGCGGAAATCGCGCGCCGTTATCAGCGCTGCGTTCGGTTATTGCGGAAGATGGTAAGGTGCTGTACCAAAGTTATCCGCAAGCTGAACGCGCCGTACCGGCACAGGCGGCTTACCTGACGCTCTGGACAATGCAGCAGGTCGTCCAGCGTGGTACGGGGCGTCAGCTTGGCGCGAAATATCCGGGTCTGCATCTGGCGGGTAAAACCGGGACGACAAACAACAATGTCGATACCTGGTTTGCCGGTATCGACGGCAGCCAGGTAACCATCACCTGGGTAGGTCGTGATAACAACCAGCCGACTAAACTGTATGGCGCCAGCGGCGCGATGGCGATTTACCAGCGCTATCTGGCGAACCAGACGCCGACGCCTTTAGTTCTGACGCCGCCGGAAGATGTGGTGGATATGGGCGTTGATTACGACGGTAATTTTGTCTGTAGCGGCGGCGTGCGAACTCTACCGGTCTGGACGGACGATCCGAATACGCTGTGCCAGCAGGGCGAGATGATGCAGCAACAGCAGCCGTCAGGCAATCCGTTCGATCAGTCATCTCAGCAGCAGCCTGCGCAGCAACAGCCGCCGAAAGAAGAGAAGAGCGACGGCGTTGCCGGCTGGATTAAAGAGATGTTCGGCGGCAATTAATTGCGGTAATAGTGCCGGGTGGCGCAGCGCTTACCCGGCCTACACCGTTACGACCACACTACGCACTCCCGTATGCCGGATAAGACGTCTTGCGTCGCCATCCGGCAAATCCCCCGTAAATAACATTCCAGTCTAATTTATTAACCCTTTCCTTTCATCTGGTTGTTTCTTAACCCCTTAGTTTTCGTAGGGCCGCGTATCGCTTGCCATTGCGACGATATTTCGCCTATTATGCTGCGGTTATAATAATAATTCTCGTTTACGTTATCATTCACTTTTCATCAGAGATATACCAATGGCGCGTCTTAAAACTGCTCAGCCAAACTCCTCACTGCGTAAAATCGCAGTTGTAGTAGCCACAGCGGTTAGCGGCATGTCTGTCTACGCACAGGCGGCGGTTCAACCGAAAGAAGAAACCATTACCGTAACCGCAGCGTCTGCCCCGCAGGAAAGCGCCTGGGGACCGGCTCCGACCATTGCCGCGAAGCGTTCCGCCACAACCACCAAAACTGATACGCCTATCGAAAAGACGCCGCAGTCTGTTTCGGTCGTGACCAACGAAGAGATGCAAATGCATCAGTTCCAGTCGGTGAAAGAAGCGTTGGGTTACACGCCGGGCGTAACGGTAAGCAGTCGCGGCGCTTCCAATACCTATGATTTCGTTATCATTCGTGGTTTCTCATCTGTCGGTCTGAGTCAAAATAACTATCTGGATGGATTGAAGCTACAGGGTAATTTTTATAACGATGCGGTCATCGATCCCTATATGCTGGAGCGTGTTGAGCTGATGCGCGGGCCAACGTCCGTTCTCTACGGTAAGAGCAACCCGGGCGGTATCATTTCGATGGTCAGCAAGCGGCCGACTACTGAGCCGCTGAAAGAAATTCAATTCAAAATGGGGACGGACAATTTGTTCCAGACCGGTTTTGATTTTAGTGATTCCCTGGATGACAACGGTGAGTTCTCATATCGTCTGACGGGGCTGGCGCGTTCGACAAATGAGCAGCAAAAGAGTTCTGAGTCGCAACGCTATGCTATTGCCCCCTCTTTTACCTGGCGTCCTGATGAGAAAACGAATTTTACGTTCCTCTCTTATTTCCAGAATGAACCAGAGATTGGCTACTACGGCTGGTTGCCGAAAGAAGGAACGGTTGAACCGCTGCCAAACGGCAAACGCCTGCCGACGGATTTCAACGAAGGGGCGTCAAACAACACCTATTCTCGTAACGAGAAAATGGTGGGATACAGTTTCGAGCATGGCTTTAACGACACCTTTACCGTGCGCCAGAATTTACGTTTTGCTGAAATGAAAACCGCGCAAAAAAGCGTCTATGGTACGGGGATTGCGGCAGACGGCCATACGCTTAACCGCAGTACTATCGTTGACAACGAGCGTTTACAGAATTTCAGTGTAGATACACAACTGGAAAGTAAATTCGCAACCGGCGATATTGATCATACGTTGCTGACGGGTGTCGATTTCATGCGTATGCGTAATGATATTAACGCCACGTTTGGCAGTGCGCCGTCAATCGATCTCTATAATAACTACCATCCTGAATACTTCGCTTTCGGCGGCGCTGAGCCGTACCAGATGAACGAAAGTAAACAAACAGGCATCTATATTCAGGATCAGGCGGAATGGGATAAGTGGGTGTTTACCCTCGGCGGTCGCTATGACTGGTCTAAACAAGCGACAACGGTACGTCAGAATTCCATAACGCCGATGGAAGGCTATATTGAACGTAATGACCACCAGTTCACCTGGCGCGGTGGCGTAAACTACGTATTCGATAATGGGATTTCACCTTACTTCAGCTATAGCCAATCTTTCGAGCCAAGCGCCTTCGATTTATGGAACATTCCACGCGTTTCTTACAAGCCGTCAAAAGGCGAGCAATATGAAGCAGGGGTGAAATACGTACCGAAAGAGATGCCGGTTGTTGTTACGGGGGCCGTTTATCAACTGACCAAAACCAATAACCTGACCGCCGATCCAACCAACCCAGTAGCGCAGGTGCCGGCAGGTGAAATTCGCGCGCGAGGTGTAGAGCTGGAAGCCAAAGCAGCATTGACGGCTAACATCAATATGACGGCGTCTTACACTTATACTGATGCTGAATACACGAAAGACACTAACCTGAAAGGTAATACTCCAGAGCAGGTGCCTGAACACATGGCTTCGCTATGGGGCGATTACACCTTTAACCAAGGTCCGTTGTCAGGTTTAACGCTGGGAACTGGCGGTCGTTTTATTGGTTCCAGTTACGGCGATCCGGCCAATAGCTTCAAGGTAGGCAGTGCAGCGGTGATGGATGCGGTCATCAAGTACGATCTGGCGCGTTTTGGTATGGCGGGCTCCAGCATTGCGGTTAACGTTAACAACCTGCTTGACCGCGAATACGTCGCCAGCTGCTTCCAGACCTACGGCTGTTTCTGGGGCGCGGAGCGTCAGGTTGTCGCAACGGCAACCTTCCGTTTCTAATTTCTTTTTGGGCACGGCTTGCCGTGCCCGTTTTACAAGTTGGCTGCGATGCAGGAAAACCACATTCATCCCGATACCACCTTTGCGCTGCGAAGCGTCGCCTTTCGCGTGCCGGGCCGCACGCTTTTACACCCTCTTTCGTTAACGTTTCCCGCAGGCCGCGTCACCGGACTTATCGGCCATAATGGTTCCGGTAAATCCACGCTGTTAAAAATGCTGGGACGCCATCAGCCGCCTTTCGAAGGGGATATTCTGCTCGACAATCAGCCGCTGGCGAGCTGGAGCAGCAAGGCGTTTGCCCGCAAAGTCGCGTATCTGCCTCAGCAATTGCCGCAGGCGGAAGGAATGACGGTGCGCGAACTGGTGGCGATTGGCCGCTATCCATGGCACGGCGCGCTGGGACGCTTTGGCGTCGCGGACCGGGAAAAAGTAGAAGAGGCGATTACGCTGGTCGGCTTAAAACCGCTGGCACATCGTCTGGTAGACAGTCTTTCCGGCGGTGAGCGCCAGCGCGCGTGGATCGCAATGCTGGTAGCACAGGACAGCCGTTGTCTGCTGCTGGATGAGCCGACGTCAGCGCTGGATATCGCCCATCAGGTTGACGTGCTGGCGCTGGTGCATCGCTTAAGCCAACAACGTGGCCTGACGGTGATTGCGGTGCTGCATGATATCAATATGGCGGCGCGTTATTGCGACTATCTGGTGGCGCTGCGCGGCGGCGAAATGATTGCGCAAGGAACACCTGCGGAACTCATGCGCAGCGACACCCTGGAGCAGATTTATGGCATCCCGATGGGCATCCTTCCGCATCCGGCGGGCGCCGCACCTGTGAGTTTTGTGTATTAATGCGTGATTTATATCCTCTTACTCGCCGCCGTTTATTAACGGCGATGGCGCTCTCGCCGCTGCTTTGGCAAATGAATACGGCGCAGGCTGCCGCTATCGATCCCCGCCGGATTGTGGCGCTGGAGTGGCTGCCGGTTGAGCTGTTGCTGGCGCTCGGTATTACGCCTTATGGCGTGGCGGACGTGCCAAATTATAAGCTGTGGGTTAGCGAACCGCCGTTGCCGGATTCGGTGATTGATGTAGGTCTTCGCACTGAACCCAATCTTGAACTGCTGACGGAGATGAAGCCGTCGTTTATGGTCTGGTCGGCAGGTTACGGACCCTCGCCGGAGAAACTGGCGCGGATCGCGCCGGGGCGCGGGTTCGATTTTAGCGACGGCAAAAAGCCGCTGGCGGTGGCCCGACGATCGCTGGTTGAGCTGGCGCAGACGCTGAATCTGGAAGCCGCGGCAGAAAAACATCTGGCGCAATACGATCGCTTCATCGCAAGCCAGAAGCCGCGTTTTATCCGCCGCGGGGGACGTCCGTTACTGATGACGACGCTTATCGATCCGCGGCATATGCTGGTGCTGGGCCCGAACTGCCTGTTCCAGGAGGTGCTGGACGAGTATGGCATCCGTAACGCCTGGCAGGGGGAAACCAACTTTTGGGGCAGTACGGCGGTCAGCATCGATCGGCTGGCGATGTATAAAGAGGCGGATGTCATTTGCTTCGACCACGGGAATAACACCGATATGAATGCGCTGATGGCGACGCCGCTGTGGCAGGCCATGCCGTTTGTCCGCGCCGGGCGTTTTCACCGGGTGCCTGCCGTTTGGTTCTATGGCGCGACCCTCTCCACGATGCATTTTGTCCGCATCCTGAATAACGTGCTGGGAGGGAAGGCGTGAATAAACGTGTGGCGCGCTTCCCGGCCTTTCTGCTGGTTGGGTTGTTTATCATCGCGGTCTGGCTGACCTGGACGAATCTCTCCATAGCGCTACCGCGCGACCAGTGGCGGCAGGCGATGTGGTCGCCGGATGTTGATGCCATTGGACAGATGATTTTTCATTACAGTCTGCTGCCAAGACTGGCGATTTCACTGCTGGTAGGCGCGGGGCTTGGGCTGGTAGGCGTACTGTTCCAGCAAGTATTACGTAACCCGTTGGCGGAACCGACCACGCTGGGCGTGGCGACCGGTGCGCAATTGGGGATCACGGTGACTACGCTATGGGCGATTCCCGGCGCGCTGGCGACGCAGTTTGCCGCCCTGACGGGAGCCTGCATCGTCGGCGCGCTGGTGTTTGGTGTGGCGTGGGGCAAACGCTTGTCGCCGGTAACCCTGATCCTCGCCGGGCTGGTGGTCAGCCTCTATTGCGGGGCTATCAACCAGCTATTGGTGATTTTCCATCACGATCAGTTGCAAAGCATGTTTTTATGGAGCACCGGAACGCTGACGCAAACTGACTGGAGCGGCGTGCAGCGTCTGTGGCCCCAGTTGGTGGGCGGCGTAATGCTCACTTTATTATTGTTACGTCCGATGACGCTGATGGGGCTGGATGACGGCGTTGCGCGTAATCTGGGGCTGGCGCTGTCGTTAGCGCGTCTGGCGGCGCTGTCGCTGGCGATTGTGTTGAGCGCGCTGCTGGTCAACGCAGTGGGCATTATTGGTTTTATCGGTCTGTTTGCGCCGCTGCTGGCGAAAATGCTTGGCGCAAGACGCCTGCTGGCGCGCCTGATGCTGGCGCCGCTCATTGGGGCACTTATTTTGTGGCTATCCGATCAGATTATCCTTTGGCTAACTCGCATATGGATGGAAGTCTCCACCGGGTCAGTGACGGCATTAATCGGCGCGCCGCTACTGCTATGGCTGCTGCCGCGGCTTAAAAACATGAGCGCGCCGGATATGAACGCCAGCGATCGCGTGGCGGCGGAACGTCGGCATGTCCTCGCTTTTACCGTTGCCGGTGGGGCGCTCCTGCTGCTGGCAACATGGGTCGCGCTCTCTTTTGGTCGTGACGCGCACGGCTGGACGTGGGCGAGCGGAACGCTGCTTGAGGAGCTGATGCCGTGGCGCTGGCCACGGATACTGGCGGCGTTAATGGCGGGCGTCATGCTGGCGGTGGCGGGCTGTATTATTCAGCGTCTGACCGGTAATCCGATGGCCAGTCCTGAAGTGCTGGGGATCAGTTCCGGGGCTGCGTTTGGCGTGGTGTTGATGCTGTTTCTGGTGCCGGGGAATGCTTTCGGTTGGCTACTGCCTGCCGGAAGCCTTGGCGCGGCGGCGACATTGCTGATCATTATGATAACCGCCGGACGCGGCGGTTTTTCGCCGCAACGGATGTTGTTGGCGGGGATGGCGCTCAGCACCGCGTTTACCATGCTGCTAATGATGCTCCAGGCGAGCGGCGATCCGCGGATGGCGGAAGTGTTGACCTGGATCTCAGGATCTACCTATAACGCTACTGGCGGGCAGGTTACGCGAACCGCGATAGTGATGGTGATTTTGCTGGCAATTGTGCCGTTGTGTCGCCGCTGGTTAACGATTTTGCCACTGGGCGGCGATGCCGCGCGCGCGGTGGGTATGGCGCTCACGCCGTCGCGTATCGCGCTGCTGGCATTGGCGGCTTGTTTGACGGCAGCCGCGACGATGACCATTGGGCCGCTGAGTTTCGTTGGACTGATGGCGCCGCATATTGCGCGGATGCTCGGTTTTCGCCGGACGATACCGCATATGGTCATCTCGGCGCTGGCGGGGGGCGTTTTACTGGTCTTTGCCGACTGGTGCGGCAGGATGGCGCTATTTCCGTATCAGATCCCGGCGGGACTGCTTTCAAGCTTTATTGGTGCGCCGTACTTTATTTATCTGTTACGTAAACAGAGCCGGTAATAAAAAAGCCGGGTGGCGGCTGGCGCCTTACCCGGCCTACAATACTTCATCTCGCCTTTACAGCGTCGCAAGCACCCGACGCGCGGCGTCAATGGTATTATTAATGTCGTCCATGCTATGTGCGACCGACATAAAGCCCGCTTCAAACGCCGATGGCGCCAGATACACGCCTTCCTCCAGCATCAGGTGGAAGAAACGCTTAAAGCGTTCAACGTCGCACGCCATCACGTCCTGATAGCAGGTTACGCTCTCGGCGTCGGTGAAGAAAATCCCGAACATGCCGCCAACATGGTTGACGACCAGTGGGATACCTGCCTCCTGTGCTGCTTCGCACAATCCTTCCGCCAGACGGGTGGTGAGCTCATCCAGCGTTTCATGAATGCCGGGCTGGGCGACTTCATTCAGACAGGCGAAACCAGCCGCCATCGCAATCGGGTTGCCGGAAAGGGTGCCCGCCTGGTAAACCGGGCCCGTCGGCGCCAGCGCATCCATTACATCGCGACGACCGCCAAACGCGCCTACCGGCATCCCGCCGCCGATGATTTTACCCAGACAGGTTAGGTCCGGCACGACGCCGTAGTAATCCTGGGCGCCGGCCAACGCTACGCGAAAACCGGTCATCACTTCGTCGATAATCAGCAGCGCGCCGAACTCATCACACAAGGCGCGCAGGCCCGGCAGGAACGCTGGCAGCGGCGGGACGCAGTTCATATTGCCCGCCACGGGTTCGACGATGATACAGGCTATTTCCTGCGGATATTGTTCAAACGCCGCGCGCACTGATGCCAGATCGTTATAGACGCAGGTCAGCGTATGTTTAGCAAAATCTGCCGGGACGCCCGGCGAGTTCGGCTGACCGAGCGTCAGTGCGCCTGACCCGGCTTTTACCAGCAGGCAATCTGCGTGGCCGTGGTAGCAGCCTTCGAATTTGATAATCTTATCGCGGCCGGTAAAACCACGCGCCAGGCGAATGGCGCTCATGGTTGCTTCGGTGCCGGAGTTCACCATGCGCACCATGTCCATGGTCGGTACCAGGTTTGTGACCAGTTCCGCCATTTTTACTTCCATTTCGGTTGGCGCGCCGAAGCTAAGCCCCCGTTCGGCGGCTTCGATCACCGCATTGCGGATAGCCGGATGGTTATGCCCAAGTACCATTGGCCCCCAGGAACCGACATAGTCGATATACGCTTTGCCATCGACATCATAAAGATAGGCTCCGTCCGCTTTTTCGATAAACAGCGGGGTGCCGCCCACGCCAGTGAAGGCGCGAACAGGGGAGTTCACGCCGCCGGGGATCAGCTCGCGCGCTGCGCTATAGAGATTTTCAGACTTACTCATGGAAAGGTTCCTGGTTCGTAGAAAAAGTGAATACCCGCTATTCTAAGTTATTCAGAGAAGGTTATGAAAGTTTTACGCATTTGAAACAATACGATTTGCAGGGGATTTTCACGGCGTTGGCGAGTAGAATGCCGACTTTAGATTTGTATTACCAATGAATGATCTTCTGATGAAAACAGACACTTCCACCTTTTTAGCTCAGCAAATCGTGCGTTTACGGCGCAGAGATCAGATTCGCCGGTTAATGCAGCGGGATAAAACGCCGCTGGCCATCCTGTTCATGGCGGCCGTTGTCGGCTCACTTACCGGGCTGGTTGGCGTGGCCTTTGAAAAGGCTGTTTCCTGGGTACAAAACATGCGTATTGGCGCGCTGGTTCAGGTCGCGGAGCATGCTTTTTTGCTTTGGCCGCTGGCCTTTATACTGTCGGCATTACTGGCGATGGTCGGCTACTTTTTGGTGCGAAAATTTGCGCCGGAAGCCGGCGGATCGGGTATCCCGGAAATTGAAGGCGCGCTGGAGGAGTTACGTCCGGTGCGCTGGTGGCGCGTGTTGCCGGTGAAGTTTATCGGTGGGATGGGAACGTTGGGCGCAGGAATGGTATTAGGGCGCGAAGGGCCAACGGTGCAAATCGGGGGAAACCTGGGGCGCATGGTGCTGGATGTCTTTCGTATGCGCAGTGCCGAAGCGCGGCATACGTTGCTGGCGACTGGCGCGGCGGCGGGGCTTTCTGCGGCGTTTAACGCGCCGCTGGCGGGTATCCTGTTTATTATTGAAGAGATGCGCCCGCAGTTTCGCTACAACCTGATTTCGATTAAAGCAGTGTTTACCGGCGTGATCATGTCGAGCATTGTGTTCCGCATATTTAACGGCGAAGCGCCGATTATTGAAGTCGGCAAATTGTCTGATGCCCCGGTTAACACGCTGTGGTTATACCTTATCCTCGGCATTATTTTTGGCTGCGTCGGGCCGGTATTTAATTCGCTGGTGCTGCGTACCCAGGATATGTTTCAGCGCTTTCATGGCGGCGAAATTAAAAAATGGGTGCTAATGGGCGGCGCGATCGGCGGCCTGTGCGGTATTCTGGGGTTGATTGAGCCGGAAGCGGCAGGCGGTGGATTTAACCTTATTCCTATCGCCGCGGCAGGTAATTTTAGCGTCGGGCTACTGTTGTTCATCTTTATTACCCGGGGTGTCACGACGCTGCTTTGCTTTTCTTCCGGCGCGCCGGGGGGGATTTTCGCCCCGATGCTGGCGCTGGGGACGCTGCTTGGTACGGCCTTTGGTATGGCGGCGGCAGTGCTTTTCCCGCAGTATCACCTGGAGGCCGGTACTTTTGCGATTGCCGGGATGGGGGCGCTGATGGCGGCGTCGGTGCGCGCCCCGCTGACGGGAATTGTGCTGGTGCTGGAAATGACCGATAACTACCAGCTCATTTTGCCAATGATTATCACTTGTCTTGGCGCGACACTATTAGCCCAGTTTTTGGGTGGGAAACCGTTATACTCAACCATCCTGGCGCGCACTCTGGCGAAGCAGGATGCGGAACAGGCGGCGAAAAGCCAGAATGCGCCTGCGGGCGAGAATACTTGAACGAATTACCAGGGTATTAGATAATGACCGCCAATATTGGGTGGAAATTTATCCAATTACCGATGTTGTTTGGAGCAAAATATGAGTGATGACGTAGCGCTGCCGCTGCAGTTTACCGACGCAGCAGCGAATAAAGTAAAAAGTCTTATCGCTGACGAAGATAACCCGAATCTGAAACTGCGCGTGTATATTACCGGCGGTGGTTGCAGCGGTTTCCAGTACGGTTTCACCTTTGACGATCAGGTTAACGAAGGGGATATGACCATCGAAAAACAGGGCGTTGGTCTGGTGGTTGACCCGATGAGTTTGCAGTATCTGGTCGGTGGTTCGGTAGATTATACCGAAGGTCTGGAAGGCTCCCGCTTCATTGTGACCAACCCGAATGCGAAAAGCACCTGCGGGTGTGGCTCTTCCTTCAGCATCTGATGTATTGCCGGATGACGGCTTAACGCCTTATCCGGCCAACAAGTGACAACTGTACTGTAGGCCCGGTAAGCGTTAGCGCCACCGGGCAATGGGTTCGTTTTATCCGGTCTGCAAATGACGTTTCAATTCTCATCTAAGGCAAAGGTCGGCAGTTTCAGGTGCCAACGTATCGCCGCCAGCCGAATGAACAGCGTGACGACCATGCCCATCATGCTGGCGCTTTCCAGCGGCACTGAAAACGTATAAAACGCGGTGGCGTGAACAATTCCGCCGATAATACAGGCCGTGGCATAGATTTCGGTGCGTAGGATCATGGGAATCTCGCGTGCCAGAACATCGCGAATAATCCCGCCGCCGACGCCGGTAATCACCCCCATACAGACTGCCACTAATGGCCCCGTTTCGGCGAGGAAGGCTTTATTTACCCCAATGCCGACAAACACCGCCAGCCCTACGGCATCCAATACCGGCAGCATCCATTTCGGCAGGCGTCTTGGCTGGCGAACCAGCAGGATGGTCAACATACTGGTAACCATGGCGACAACCAGATCGGTAAGATCTTTAACCCAGAATACCGGGCCGTTATCCAGCGCCATATCGCGGATTGTCCTGCCGCCGACGGCAGTAACGACGCCGAGCACCAGGACGCCAAACGGGTCCATACGTAATTTCCCGGCCAGCAACACGCCAGAGATAGCAAATACAGCCGTGCCTACAATATCCAGCCAATAGACGAGCATTGTTGAATCCCCACTGAGAGCCTGGTGAGACAGGCTCTAATTCACCTGTGAAAGCGCATTACAGAGTTGTTTTGCGGCGAGGATAATACGCGGGCTTGCGCGTTCAAACCAGTCGCTGTTAAGCGGAATAACCGGAATTTTTAGCAGGTTTCCCCAGTATTGTTCAATTTTGAGAATTTCGCCCGCTTTTCCGGCCACGATAATGGCCTGGGGATGCCTTGCCAGCACCTGCTCACGGCTGACTTGCGGCCACGGCACGCGGCTGTCAGCGAAGACGTTTTCTCCGCCGCAGGTCGTCAAAACCTGATGTTGGATAGACCCTTTACCGCTGGTAAACAAAGGATTCATGCCAAACTGAAGAAAGACGCGTTTTTTAGCTTTACTGGCATACTCGGTTTTGAGCGCGGCGTACTCCTTTAGCAACGTCTGCGCTGCCTGCTGAGCCTTTTCCGGCTGCGGGCTCCAGTCGGCCAGTTGACGGAGCGTGTCGGCGATCTGTTCGATGGTTATCGCGTCCACCCACATTACCTTAATACCTAACGAAGTCAGTTGGTTTACCTGACGTTCCGCATTACCGCCGCGCCAGGCGACGACCAGATCCGGCTTCAGCGCCACAATGCGCTCCAGATTCATTCCCTGCCAGGTAGAGACCTGTTCTATTTTTTGCGCTTCGGGCGGGTAGTCGGAATAGCTGCTGACGCCAACGGGCGTAATCCCGGCGGCAAAAGCGAGCTCCGTATTGGCGGGAGAGAGGGTAATTACGCGCGGCGCGGCGTAAAGCCACACCGGGAGCGTAAGCAGCAGGGCGACCAGCGCCCTGAACATTTGCTTAGCCATGCGCCAGTTTCTGTACCAGAGTTTCGACCATCAGAGTCGACTGTTTCGCCGCCACCGCGAGGAATTCGTCAAAGCTGAGGTGCGATTGCTGATCGGCCACGTCAGAGATAGCGCGTACCACCACGAACGGCACGTTGAAGTTATAGCAGACGTGTGCGATAGCGGTGGCTTCCATCTCTACAGCGACCGCTTCGGGGAAGTTATGCCGGATTTTCGCCAGCCCGACGGAACCGTTAATAAACGCGTCGCCGCTAACAATAAGACCGCGTACCGCGTTCAGATTCAGCTCCCTGATGCAGGATTCCGCGGCGGCGATCAGTTTGTCATCGGCCTTAAATCCGGCCGGACAGCCCGGTAATTGCCCGTATTCATAGCCGAAAGCGGTCACATCAGCGTCGTGGTAACGCGCTTCGTCAGAGACGACGATATCGCCGACCTTCAGCGTGGACGCCAGACCGCCTGCGGAACCGGTATTGATGATCACGTCCGGCTTGCAGTGCTCCAGAAGCAACGTTGCGCCCAGCGCCGCCGCGACCTTACCGATACCGGATTTCAGTAACGCCACTTCGGTGCCGTTCAACTGGCCGGTGTAAATTTCGCAGCCGCCCAGCGTCAGCGTCTGACGGTTATCAATTTTGTCACGCAGCAGCGTAACTTCTTCTTCCATTGCGCCAATGATGCCGATTTTCATAGATTTACTCGCGATAAGTCAGTTTTGGGGGCATAGTTTATCATGCGCTTATGGGGAAGCGCATTTCTCAGGCGGGGAGAGGATATGGCATCGATCGATTTCCGAAATAAAATTAACTGGCATCGCCGTTATCGTTCACCGCAGGGCGTAAAGACGGAACATGAGATCCTGCGGATTTTTGAAAGCGATCGCGGGCGGATTATCAACTCTCCGGCTATACGCCGTTTGCAGCAAAAAACGCAGGTTTTCCCGCTGGAGCGCAATGCCGCAGTGCGTACTCGCCTGACGCATTCGATGGAGGTGCAGCAGGTGGGGCGTTATATCGCGAAAGAGATTTTAAGCCGCCTGAAAGAGCAAAACCGGCTGGAGGAGTACGGTCTGGACGCGCTGACCGGTCCCTTTGAAAGTATTGTGGAAATGGCCTGCCTGATGCACGACATCGGTAATCCGCCGTTCGGTCATTTTGGCGAGGCGGCGATCAATGACTGGTTTCGTCAGCGGCTGCATCCGGAAGATGCGGAAAGTCAGCCGCTCACGCATGATCGCTGTGTGGTTTCCTTGCTACGGTTACAGGAAGGCGAAGAAAATCTGAACGATATTCGCCGCAAAGTACGTCAGGATATCTGCCATTTTGAAGGCAATGCACAGGGAATTCGTCTGGTGCATACGCTCATGCGGATGAATCTTACCTGGGCGCAGGTTGGCGGAATTTTAAAATATACCCGTCCGGCATGGTGGCGAGGGTCGGTGCCGGACTCTCATCGCTATTTAATGAAGAAACCGGGCTATTATCTTTCTGAAGAGAAGTATATTGCGAGGTTACGTAAAGAACTTCAGTTAGCGCCTTACAGTCGCTTTCCATTAACGTGGATTATGGAAGCCGCAGATGATATCTCTTATTGTGTCGCCGATCTTGAAGACGCGGTAGAGAAAAGAATCTTTAGCGTTGAGCAGCTTTATCACCATTTATATCACGCGTGGGGCCACCATGAGAAGGATTCGCTGTTTGAGCTGGTGGTAGGAAATGCGTGGGAAAAATCACGCGCCAATACATTAAGCCGCAGTACCGAAGATCAGTTTTTTATGTATTTACGGGTAAATACATTAAATAAACTGGTGCCATATGCCGCTCAGCGTTTTATTGATAATTTACCGCAGATTTTTGCCGGTACCTTCAATCAGGCGTTGCTGGAAGATGCCAGCGGTTTTAGTCGTCTACTTGAATTATATAAGAACGTGGCGGTTGAACATGTGTTTAGCCATCCGGACGTAGAACAGCTTGAGCTACAGGGATACCGGGTAATCAGTGGGTTATTAGATATCTATCAGCCACTATTAAGTCTGTCGCTTAACGACTTTCGCGAGCTGGTGGAACAAGATCGGTTGAAACGCTTGCCCATAGAATCGCGTTTATTTCAGAAACTCTCTACGCGCCATCGTTTGGCCTACGTGGAAGTCGTCAGTAAATTACCCACGGATTCGGCGGAGTATCCGGTGCTGGAATATTATTATCGTTGTCGGTTGATTCAGGATTATATCAGCGGTATGACTGACCTTTACGCATGGGATGAATATCGGCGATTGATGGCGGTCGAACAGTAAATGGACTTTTGTAAAGATGGACAATAAATTTTTACTTTTTCCAGAAACTTTATTCCGGAACTTCGCGTTATAAAATGAATCTGACGTACACAGCAATTTTGCGTTACCTGTTAATCGAGATTGAAACACATGAAAAAAACCACATTAGCAATGAGTGCACTGGCTCTGAGTTTAGGTTTGGCATTGTCGCCTCTGTCTGCCACGGCGGCTGAAACGTCGTCTTCAGCAATGACCGCCCAGCAGATGCCAAGCCTGGCGCCGATGCTCGAAAAAGTGATGCCATCGGTGGTCAGTATTAATGTAGAAGGCAGCACCACGGTGAATACGCCGCGTATGCCGCGTAATTTCCAGCAGTTCTTTGGCGATGACTCCCCGTTCTGCCAGGACGGTTCTCCGTTCCAGAATTCCCCGTTCTGCCAGGGCGGCGGTAACGGCGGCAATGGCGGCCAACAACAGAAATTCATGGCGCTGGGTTCCGGCGTAATTATTGACGCCGCGAAGGGTTACGTCGTCACCAACAACCACGTTGTTGATAACGCCAACGTGATTAAAGTACAGCTTAGCGATGGGCGTAAATTCGATGCCAAAGTGGTGGGCAAAGATCCGCGTTCTGATATTGCGCTGATTCAAATTCAGAATCCGAAAAACCTGACGGCGATTAAGCTGGCGGACTCCGACGCGCTGCGCGTGGGGGATTATACCGTGGCTATTGGTAACCCGTTTGGTCTGGGCGAAACGGTGACGTCAGGTATCGTTTCGGCGCTGGGGCGTAGCGGCCTGAACGTTGAAAACTATGAAAACTTTATTCAGACCGACGCCGCGATTAACCGCGGTAACTCCGGCGGCGCGCTGGTGAACCTGAACGGCGAGCTGATCGGTATTAACACCGCGATTCTGGCGCCAGACGGCGGCAACATTGGTATCGGCTTCGCTATCCCCAGCAACATGGTGAAAAACCTGACGTCGCAGATGGTGGAATATGGCCAGGTTAAACGCGGCGAACTGGGAATCATGGGGACTGAGCTGAATTCCGAACTGGCGAAAGCGATGAAAGTCGACGCCCAGCGTGGCGCGTTCGTCAGCCAGGTGATGCCGAATTCGTCCGCGGCGAAAGCAGGTATTAAAGCCGGGGATGTCATTACCTCCCTGAACGGTAAACCGATCAGCAGCTTTGCGGCGCTGCGCGCGCAGGTCGGCACTATGCCGGTCGGCAGCAAAATCAGCCTCGGTCTGCTGCGTGAAGGTAAAGCTATTACGGTCAATCTGGAACTGCAGCAGAGCAGCCAGAGTCAGGTTGATTCCAGCACCATCTTCAGCGGGATTGAAGGCGCTGAAATGAGCAATAAAGGCCAGGATAAAGGCGTTGTGGTCAGCAGCGTGAAAGCGAACTCACCAGCCGCGCAAATTGGCCTCAAAAAAGGCGATGTGATTATCGGCGCTAACCAGCAGCCAGTGAAAAATATCGCCGAGCTGCGTAAGATTCTCGACAGCAAGCCGTCGGTTCTGGCGCTGAATATTCAGCGTGGCGATAGCTCTATTTATCTGTTGATGCAGTAATCACCTTATCCCCCTTCCACCACGGAAGGGGGCAACTTTTTTCTGTGAAGCCCCCCACAACTCCATACTTCTTTGCTCTGCTTTGTGCATTTGCACAATGTCGAGGTCTGCCATCTTCCTTATGCTTATGCTCTGCTCACTGGAGGGTTTTATGGCTGGCTGGCGTCTTGATACCAAAATGGCGCAGGATATCGTGGCGCGCACTATGCGCATCATTGATACCAATATCAACGTAATGGATGCCCGTGGGCGCATTATCGGCAGCGGCGATCGGGAGCGTATTGGTGAATTGCACGAAGGCGCGCTATTAGTGCTGTCACAAGGCCGGATTGTGGATATCGACGATGCCGTGGCGCGACACCTGCACGGGGTACGTCAGGGGATAAATCTACCCTTATGCCTTGAGGGCGAAATTGTCGGCGTGATCGGCCTCACTGGCGAACCAGAACATCTGCGTAAATATGGTGAACTGGTGTGTATGACCGCCGAAATGATGCTGGAGCAGTCGCGGTTAATGCACCTTCTGGCGCAGGATAGCCGTCTGCGCGAAGAGTTGGTGATGAACCTGATTCAGGCCGAAGAAAATACGCCAGCGCTGGTGGAATGGGCGCAACGTTTGGGGATCGATTTGAACCAGCCGCGTGTAGCGGCGGTAGTCGAAGTCGACAGCGGCCAGCTTGGTGTCGACAGCGCAATGGCGGAGCTTCAGCAGTTACAGAATGCGCTCACCACGCCGGAACGTAACAACCTGATAGCCATTGTTTCTCTCTCCGAGATGGTGGTACTAAAGCCTGCATTAAACCCGTTTGGTCGCTGGGATGCCGAAGATCATCGTAAGCGTGTAGAGCAGCTTATCTCGCGAATGAAAGAAAACGGTCAGCTACGTTTTCGCGTGGCGCTGGGCAATTACTTTACCGGGCCGGGCAGTATTGCACGTTCATATCGCACGGCGCGTACCACGATGATGGTTGGCAAACAGCGGATGCCAGAGAGTCGCAGCTATTTTTATCAGGATTTGATGCTGCCGGTCCTGTTAGATGGCCTGCGTGGCGGCTGGCAGGCCAATGAGCTGGCGCGCCCGCTGGTAAAACTCAAAGCGATGGATAACAACGGGTTATTACGTCGGACGCTGACGGCGTGGTTTCGCCATAATGTCCAGCCGCTGGCAACTTCTAAGGCGCTGTTTATTCACCGTAATACACTGGAATATCGGCTGAATCGCATTTCGGAACTGACCGGGCTGGATTTGGGCAATTTTGACGATCGGCTGTTGCTGTATGTGGCGCTACAACTGGATGAACAGCGTTAAGCCCGGCGGCGCTTCGCTTACCAGGCCTACGGAGATATAGCTGTAGGCCGGATAAGGCGTAACACGTCGCCATCCGGCAACACACAGCTTACTTACGGGTAAGCTTGTCCAGATCGGCTTCGATTTCACTGATCTTATTCGCGACGACGCTTTCCAGATGGCGCAAGTCGTCGAGGATCTTACGTTTGAGATCGAGTTCTGAGCGGTCGCGCTGGCAGATTTGGTCCAGTTCGTCAATCACATAGCGTAGGTTAGGGCTAATCTCCTGTACTTCTTTATAACCCTGACCGATGCCATCGGCCACCACCGTTTTTCGCTGGCGTGGGTACTTAAACTTCACGCTTTTAGCAAAGAATTCACCTCTATCCTTTTGAAAATAGATTTTCAGGATATCGTTGTTGGCTTCTTGCCGCAGGCTGTAACGATCGATTTCCTCAGGATTGGTAATGCCCAGACTTTTTAGATTGTCATACATAGCGGTATCCTTCATCACACTATAACTTTTGAATAATTAACGAAAAGTTGGTTTTTCGCCACCAATGGATACAAAAAAAGCGCGGTTGATCGCAGAAGACTTCTCGGCAACGTAATGAGTAAAAGGGCGGCGGTTATTGATAGCCTAAGTAATTCAACGCGATATTCAGTTTATAGAGAAAGCGTTTGAGGTCGGTGTGGGAAATTGACCGGAGGCAGCAGTCGATAACCCTGAAAGGCAGAGTCTATGTCCGGAACGTATAATACCACTATTCGCCGGGTGGTGATTTCCGCCTGGATAGGAAACTCCATTGAATATTATGATTTTCTATTATACGGCCTGGCAAGCGCGCTGGTATTTGGCCCGCTTTTTTTCCCTGGCGCCAGCCCATTTACTGTAACGTTATCTTCTTTTGCCAGTTTCGGCGTGGGATTTATTTCCCGGCCGTTAGGCGCGCTATTTTTTGGCAACAGGGGAGATACGCTTGGGCGTAAAAACACGTTATTAATCACGTTAGGGGGGATGGGCGCGGTAACGTTTCTCATCGGTTGCCTGCCTTCTTACGCCAGTATTGGCGCGCTGGCGCCTGCTTTACTGGTTATTCTGCGTTTTCTGCAGGGATTTCTGGTTGGAGGCGAATGGGGCGGCGCCATGTTAATGGTCGTGGAATATGCTGTTGGAAAGCACCGGGGGCGGTTAAGCGCGCTATCGCAAACAGGGGGACTCACAGGACAATTATTGGCGACTGGCGTATTTATATTCGTGACCCAATTACCGGAGGAGGAGCTGTTATCGTGGGGATGGCGTATTCCTTTTCTGCTCAGTGCGCTTTTGGTGTTGCCGGGATTATATATGCGTCATCGTCTGGATGAGACACCTGTCTTCCGTGCGTTTAAAAAGCAGCAAGCTATTAATCATATGCAGCAAAGAGAAGAAAGGCCGGTGGTCAAAGTAGTACGAGAACAATGGCGCAGCATTTTGCTGATAATGATTCTACGTTTTGCTGAAAGCGTTCCCTTTTTTCTTGCCACCGTCTTCGCGGTTTCCTGGGCGACGACGCAGCTTGGGATTGCCAGCCTGACTATTCTGTACATTGTAATGTTCACCTGTCTGCTGGCGTATCCCATGCACATGCTATTTGGCATCGTGTCGGATCGGCGTGGCTGCCGTCAGGTGTACATTTTTGGCGCGCTTTTTGTAGCGGCAATGGCTTTTCCCTTTTTCTGGCTGCTGGAAAGCCGTTCGCTAATACTGATGATAGTGGGCTACGTTCTGCTTATTAACATTGGTCATAATTCACTGAATGCCGTGCAACCTTCTTTTTTCGCCGGACTGTTTCATCCGCCTGTACGCTATAGCGGTTCATCAATTGGCGCTCAGTTGGGGGCGGTTGTGGCAGGGGGATTCACACCGTTTATCGCTAAAGCGTTAAGTGCAGTCTATGATAACAGTTGGACTTTGGTTGCCGGTTATGTCGTTTTGACTGCGTTGGCTTCGGCGTTTGCGGCAAAGATTGCGCCGGAAACCGTTTTGCCGCATTCGCCATAATGCAAAGGGGGCTGTCGCCCCCGCTTTTCACTCGCTTAATCAATAGTGCGCAATAATTCGTTAATGCCCACTTTACCACGCGTTTTGGCGTCGACTTTTTTCACGATCACCGCGCAGTACAGACTGTATTTACCGTCTTTTGATGGCAGGTTTCCGGAAACGACCACGGAACCCGCCGGTACGCGACCATAGTGAACTTCACCGGTTTCGCGATCGTAGATTTTGGTGCTCTGGCCGAGGTATACGCCCATAGAAATGACGGAACCTTCTTCGACAATTACGCCTTCCACGACTTCAGAACGCGCGCCAATAAAGCAGTTGTCTTCAATGATTGTCGGGTTAGCCTGCAACGGCTCCAGTACGCCGCCGATACCCACGCCGCCGGAGAGGTGAACGTTTTTACCGATCTGCGCGCAGGAACCCACGGTCGCCCAGGTGTCAACCATAGTGCCTTCGTCAACGTAGGCGCCGATGTTAACGTAAGACGGCATCAGCACGGTGTTGCGGGCGATAAATGCGCCCTGACGAACGGCCGCTGGCGGAACGACGCGGAAACCTTCTTTCTGAAAACGCGCTTCGTCGTAATCAGCGAATTTCATCGGGACTTTATCGAAGTAGCGGCTTTCCGCACCGTCGATAACCTGGTTATCGTTAATACGAAAAGAGAGCAGAACCGCTTTCTTCAGCCACTGGTGAGTGACCCACTGACCGTCGATTTTTTCTGCGACACGCAACGCGCCGGAATCGAGTAGAGAAATGACCTGGTTTACCGCCTCCCGGGTCACGGTATCTACATTAGCCGGCGTAATATCGGCGCGGCGCTCAAAAGCCGTCTCAATAATGTTCTGTAACTGCTGCATTGTTAAACTCTTTCATATAAATAAACACACTACCCTTTATCGTTTGGATTGAGGGCCGCTGTCAACCGTTGTTGCACCTCAAGTTGCAGCACATTATTAAGTGCGCGCCGATCCGCTGTGGCGATTATGAATAAATCTTCTACTCGTTCACCAATGGTTGTAATTCGGGCGCCATGAAGCGAAATTCCCAGATCGGCAAAAATTTGTCCGACCCTGGCCAACAGGCCGGGTTGATCGAGCGCGATCAATTCCATGAATGATTTTCTGTCGGTATGGGTGGGCAGAAAATTGACTTCCGTTTCGACCGTAAAGTGCCGTAACTTTGCCGGTTGCCGACGCGGCTGCGGCGGCTGCCAGCTACGCTGCGTAATGGTCTGTTCAAGACCGGTACGAATAACTTCATGGCGATCCGCCGCTAGCGGGCTGCCGTCTGGTTCCAGAACGATAAACGTATCCATTGCCATGCCGTCGCGAGTGGTAAAGATCTGCGCGTCATGGACGCTTAAATTACGCCTGTCCAGTTCGGCGCAGACGGCGGCAAACAGATAGGGTCTGTCCGGACTCCAGATAAAAATTTCGGTTCCGCCGCGCGTGGCCTGCGGACTGAGTAACACTAACGGTTGGTGCAGATCGTTCTGCAATAAATGGCGTGCGTGCCAGGCGAGCTGATTTGGACTATGACGAACAAAATAGTTAGCGCGACAGCGGGTCCAGATTTTGTGCAGCGCGGCTTCATCAATATTGTCCATTCGCAGCAGCGCCAGCGCCTGAAGCTGATGGTGACGCACGCGCTCACGCATATCCGGCGTATTTTGCATTCCGCGCCTGAGCTGTTTTTCAGTGGCGAAGTACAGCTCGCGTAGCAGGCTCTGTTTCCAGCTATTCCACAAGGTTTCGTTGGTCGCGCATATGTCCGCGACGGTCAGGCAGACCAGAAAGCGCAACCGTGTTTCGGTTTGTACCTCTTCGGCAAACTGCTTGATGACTTCCGGGTCCTGGATGTCGCGGCGTTGGGCGGTGACCGACATCAGCAGGTGCTGGCGCACCAGCCAGGCGACCAGTTGCGTTTCGCGCGAGTTCAGGCCATGTAGTTCGGCGAAGGTGAGTACATCCTGCGCGCCCAGTACCGAATGGTCGCCGCCGCGTCCTTTCGCAATATCGTGGAACAGAGCGGCGATCAGAATGAGTTCCGGATGGGGAAGCCGCGGCCAGAGATCGACGCATAGCGGGTGGCGCTGGCGCGTCTCTTCCTTCGCAAAACTCTCCAGCTTGAGCATCACGCGGATGGTGTGTTCATCCACCGTGTATGCGTGGAACAGGTCAAACTGCATTTGTCCGACGATGTGCGACCACTGCGGCATATAAGCCCACAGTACGCTGTGGCGATGCATAGGTAGCAGGCCGCGGCTGACCGCGCCGGGATGGCGCAGCATACTGAGAAACAGCGTGCGCGCCTCCGGGATGTAACAGAGAGGTTGGCTCAGATGGCGGCGGGCGTGGCGCAAATGGCGTAATGTCGTAGAGTAGATGCCGGTGATCGCGCTATTGCGCACCATCATATAAAACATCCGCAGGATCGCTTCCGGTTCGCGGATAAACAGTGTGTCGTCACGCAGATCAATGAGCGTGCCGCGCAGTTGAAACTCATCGTCGATAGGACGTGGTTTTTCATCCGCAGGCAGCGCCAGAATCGCCTCGTCAAATAGCTGAAGCAGCATCTGATTGAGTTCGCTCACCCGGCGCGTGACCCGGAAGTAGTCTTTCATCATCCGCTCAACCGGATCGTTGCCTTCGCCGCTGTAGTTAAGGCGTTGAGCGACGCTCAACTGGCGGTCGAATAGCAGGCGGTTATCGTAGCGGCTGACCACCAGATGTAGCGCAAAACGAATGCGCCACAGGATATGCAGGCACTCGTTGAGTTCCGCGCGCTCAGCCGGGGTTAAAAAGCCGAAGCCCACCATCTCATCGAGCGAGGTAGCGCCGAAGTGACGTCGGGCGACCCACTGCAACGTGTGGATATCGCGCAGACCGCCGGGGCTGCTTTTAATATCCGGCTCCAGATTATAGCTGGTGCCGTGATAGCGCTGGTGGCGTTGGTTCTGCTCTTCTACTTTGGCGGCGTAAAATTTGTCGGATGGCCAAAAGCCTTCGCTGAAAATATGTTTTTGCAGCGCCAGAAACAGAGCGACATCACCGATCAGCAGGCGCGTTTCGATGAGGTTTGTCGCAACGGTTAAATCAGACAGACCTTCCAGCAGGCATTCTTCCAGCGTACGTACGCTATGACCGACATCCAGCTTGACGTCCCATAATAAGGTCAGCAGTTCGCCAACTTTTTGCGCCTGTTCATCGGGCAGCTTTTTGCGGCTTAAAATGAGCAGATCAATATCGGAAAGCGGATGCAGTTCGCCGCGTCCATAGCCGCCGACGGCGACCAGCGCCAGATCGGCAATCTGACCGAAACCAGCCTCAATCCACAGGCGTTGCAACAACTGGTCGATAAATTCGGTACGGGCTTCAATAAGCTGTTCTGCACAAATGCCGCTGTCAAATGCCTCGCCCAGCCAGTGTTGAAAGATGTCGATACGGGCTTTGATACCGGCGACGGTCAGTTCAGCGCGCGGCCAGACGCCAGGGTTTTGCGGCTGGTCGGGAAGGGGGGGGAGTGCGGTATTCGCGTACTGTTCAGGAAGAGTATTCATATGCGCCACCCATTAAAAAGCCGGATGATAGCGAACGCCTTATCCGGCCTACGGTGTGCATTTGATGTAGGCCTGATAAGCGCAGCGCCATCAGGCAAAAAAGTTATGCGTCGTGCGTAATGACCGCCGGGATGGTGTCATCTTTACGCAGCGTCAGAATTTCACAGCCGTTTTCCGTTACCACAATAGTATGCTCGTACTGAGCAGACAAGCTGCGGTCTTTGGTTTTCACCGTCCAGCCGTCTTTCATGGTGCGGATACGGTAGTCCCCTGCGTTCAGCATCGGTTCAATGGTAAAGGTCATGCCAGGCTGCAACACGACGCCGCCATCGTCCGCATCATAATGCAGCACCTGCGGTTCTTCATGGAAGCCGCGACCAATACCGTGTCCGCAGTATTCACGTACCACGGAGAAACCTTCGCCTTCGGCATATTTCTGGATGGCGGCGCCAATGGTGCGCAGGCGGATACCCGGTTTCACCATTTTGATGCCCAGATACAGGCTCTCTTGTGTGACGCGGCACAGACGCTCGCCCAGAATGGTCGGTTTGCCGACGATAAACATTTTAGAGGTGTCGCCGTGGTATTCATCTTTGATAACCGTCACATCAATGTTGACGATATCACCATCTTTCAGATGCTTAGCGTCATCCGGAATGCCGTGGCACACCACTTCATTAATAGAGATACAGACGGATTTCGGATAGCCGTGGTAGCCGAGGCAGGCGGAGATCGCGTGTTGTTCGTTAACGATGTAATCGTTACAGATACGGTCCAGTTCGCCGGTGGTGACGCCCGGTTTGATATACGGTTCGATCATTTCCAGCACTTCGGCTGCCAGACGGCCCGCGACGCGCATCTTTTCGATTTCTTCAGGGGTCTTGATTGAGATAGCCATGAATTCTGTCCATCAGGGTCGATGATTTCGACAATAATTGTGTATGTGCTGTCAATGTTAACAGTCTGAAGCATCCACTACCAGATTGAGAATCAGTTACAGCATGGAGTGCCAACAATTATTGGTGTCGAAGGCGTATTTGTGGTATAAAGCGCGCCGGACTTCCGTTTCATTCCCTGATACACAAGATGGGCGGGAGCGACAAATCTCACTTTGTGTAACAACACACACGTATCGGCACATATTCCGGGGTGCCCTTTGGGGTCGGTAATATGGGATACGTGGAGGCATAACCCCAACTTAATCTATAGAGGTTTTAAATCATGGCAACTGTTTCCATGCGCGACATGCTCAAGGCTGGTGTTCACTTTGGTCACCAGACCCGTTACTGGAACCCGAAAATGAAGCCGTTCATCTTCGGCGCGCGTAACAAAGTTCACATCATCAACCTTGAGAAAACCGTACCGATGTTCAACGAAGCTCTGGCTGAACTGAACAAGATCTCTGCTCGTAAAGGTAAAATCCTTTTCGTTGGTACCAAACGCGCTGCAAGCGAAGCGGTGAAAGAAGCTGCTAACAGCTGCGACCAGTTCTTCGTGAACCATCGCTGGCTGGGCGGTATGCTGACTAACTGGAAAACCGTTCGTCAGTCCATCAAACGTCTGAAAGACCTGGAAACTCAGTCTCAGGACGGTACTTTCGAAAAGCTGACCAAGAAAGAAGCGCTGATGCGTACTCGTGAGCTTGAGAAACTGGAAAACAGCCTGGGTGGTATCAAAGATATGGGCGGTCTGCCGGACGCTCTGTTCGTTATCGATGCTGACCATGAGCACATTGCTATCAAAGAAGCAAACAACCTGGGTATTCCGGTATTTGCTATCGTTGATACCAACTCTGATCCGGACGGCGTTGACTTCGTTATCCCGGGTAACGATGACGCAATCCGTGCTGTTAGCCTGTACCTGGGCGCTGTCGCTGCAACCGTTCGTGAAGGCCGTTCTCAGGATCTGGCTTCCCAGGCGGAAGAAAGCTTCGTAGAAGCTGAATAATAAGGCTTGATAACTCCCTAAAATAGTTCGAGTTGCAGGAAGGCGGCAAGCTCGAGAATTCCCGGGAGCTTACATCAGTAAGTGACCGGGATGAGCGAGTGAAGGCAACGCACCTGCGGCTCGAAATATGAAGGGGAGCGCCCCCTTATAAACCAGGTAGTATCACGTTTGGTTAGGGGCCCTTTAGGCCCCTTTTTCACTTTTATATCTGTGCGGTTTGATGCCGGGCAGATCAAATCTTTCGAGGATTTTAGAATGGCTGAAATTACCGCATCCCTGGTAAAAGAGCTGCGTGAGCGTACCGGCGCAGGCATGATGGATTGCAAAAAAGCACTGACTGAAGCGAATGGCGACATTGAGCTGGCAATCGAAAACATGCGTAAGTCCGGCGCTATCAAAGCGGCGAAAAAAGCAGGCAACGTGGCTGCTGACGGCGTAATCAAAACCAAAATCGACGGCAACATCGCTTTCATTCTGGAAGTTAACTGCCAGACTGACTTCGTGGCTAAAGATGCTGGCTTCCAGGCATTCGCTGACAAAGTGCTGGACGCCGCTGTTGCTGGCAAAATCACTGACGTAGAAGTCCTGAAAGCGCAGTTCGAAGAAGAGCGTGTCGCGTTGGTTGCGAAAATCGGCGAGAACATCAACATTCGTCGCGTAGCTTCCCTGGAAGGCGACGTTCTGGGTTCTTATCAGCACGGTGCGCGTATCGGCGTTCTGGTTGCCGCTAAAGGCGCTGACGAAGAGCTGGTTAAACAGTTGGCGATGCACGTTGCTGCAAGCAAGCCGGAATTCGTTAAGCCGGAAGACGTGTCTGCTGACGTGGTAGAGAAAGAGTACCAGGTACAACTGGACATCGCGATGCAGTCTGGCAAGCCGAAAGAAATCGCAGAGAAAATGGTTGAAGGCCGCATGAAGAAATTCACCGGCGAAGTTTCTCTGACTGGTCAGCCTTTCGTCATGGAACCGAGCAAATCTGTTGGCCAACTGCTGAAAGAGCACAACGCTGACGTGACTGGCTTCATCCGCTTTGAAGTGGGCGAAGGCATTGAGAAAGTCGAGACTGACTTTGCAGCGGAAGTTGCTGCGATGTCTAAGCAGTCCTGATTTTCCTGAGGAGCCGCCTGAGGGCGGCTTCTTTTTGCGCCTCTCTTGTAAAATCAGCCGACGCCTGGCGTTTGCGCTGAAATGCGACGTACAATGTCGCCGGAATTAACTCATATCAATCGTTGACAGTCTCAGGAAAGAAACATGGCTACCAATGCAAAACCCGTCTATAAACGCATTCTGCTTAAATTAAGCGGCGAAGCTCTGCAGGGTACGGAAGGCTTCGGTATTGATGCAAGCATACTGGATCGTATGGCTCAGGAGATCAAAGAACTGGTTGAACTGGGTATTCAGGTTGGTGTGGTGATTGGCGGTGGTAACCTGTTCCGTGGCGCGGGTCTGGCAAAAGCGGGGATGAACCGCGTTGTGGGCGACCACATGGGCATGTTGGCCACCGTAATGAACGGCCTGGCAATGCGTGATGCGCTTCACCGCGCCTATGTGAACGCCCGCCTGATGTCGGCAATTCCTTTAAACGGCGTGTGCGACAACTACAGTTGGGCCGAGGCGATCAGCCTGCTGCGTAATAACCGAGTTGTGATTCTGTCTGCAGGTACGGGTAACCCGTTTTTTACTACCGACTCAGCAGCCTGTCTGCGCGGGATCGAAATTGAAGCGGATGTCGTACTGAAAGCGACCAAAGTGGATGGCGTATTCACTGCCGATCCGGCAAAAGATCCTTCCGCGACCATGTACGATCAGCTTACCTACAGCGAAGTGCTGGATAAAGAGCTGAAAGTGATGGATCTGGCGGCGTTCACGCTGGCTCGTGACCACAAACTGCCGATTCGTGTTTTCAACATGAACAAACCGGGCGCGCTGCGTCGTGTGGTGATGGGCGAAAAAGAAGGGACGCTAATCACGGAATAATTCCCGTGAGCGCCAAATACAGGTAAGATTCTGTTCTATTGACGGGTCTTATTACCTGGCAGAAATTAAACGAGACTATACTTAGCACATCTTTGTATTGTGTGACCGTCTGGTCTGACTGAGACTAGTTTTCAAGGATTCGTAACGTGATTAGCGATATCAGAAAAGATGCTGAAGTACGCATGGAAAAATGCGTTGAAGCGTTCAAAACCCAAATCAGCAAAGTGCGCACGGGTCGTGCTTCTCCCAGCCTGCTGGATGGTATTGTCGTAGAGTACTATGGCACTCCGACCCCGCTGCGTCAGCTGGCAAGCGTAACGGTAGAAGACTCCCGTACCTTAAAAATTAACGTGTTTGACCGCTCTATGGGGCCTGCCGTTGAAAAAGCGATCATGGCGTCAGACCTCGGTTTGAATCCAAGCTCTGCGGGCACCGACATTCGCGTTCCGCTGCCGCCGCTGACCGAAGAACGTCGTAAAGATCTGACGAAAATTGTCCGTGGCGAAGCGGAGCAGGCGCGTGTCGCCGTACGTAACGTACGCCGTGATGCGAACGATAAAGTAAAAGCTCTGCTGAAAGATAAAGCGATCAGTGAAGATGACGATCGTCGTTCTCAGGAAGAAGTACAGAAAATGACCGACGCGGCAATTAAAAAAGTTGATGCGGCGTTGGCAGATAAAGAAGCAGAACTGATGCAGTTCTGATTGATCTGTACGCAGATATAAACTCATTCCACCGCTAAACCTGGCGGATGAGTGGTGTACAAAGCGCCGCGCAGAAGACATTATCAGGTCTCCTGTGCGGCGCTTTGCTTTTTATCCCGTTTCAACACTTCTGGACGTTTCATGAAGCAATTAACCATTCTGGGCTCGACCGGCTCTATTGGTTGCAGCACACTGGACGTGGTGCGCCATAATCCTGATAGCTTCCGCGTTGTCGCGCTGGTGGCGGGTAAAAATGTTGCCCGCATGGCGGAGCAGTGCCTGGAGTTCTCGCCGCGTTATGCCGTAATGGATGATACGTCGAGCGCAGAACAGCTCAAAATAATGCTTCAGCAGCATGGCAGCCGCACCGAGGTTTTGAGCGGTCAGCAGGCTGCCTGTGAGATGGCGGCGCTTGATGAGGTCGGGCATGTGATGGCGGCCATTGTGGGCGCGGCTGGTTTACTGCCGACCCTGGCGGCGATTCGCGCAGGGAAGACGATTCTGCTGGCGAATAAAGAATCGCTGGTGACCTGCGGGCGGCTGTTTATGGACGAAGTGAAACGCAGCAACGCCCGGCTTTTACCCGTCGATAGCGAACATAACGCGATTTTTCAGAGTTTGCCGCAATCTATTCAGCATAATCTGGGATACGCTGACCTTGAGCAAAATGGCGTAACGTCGATTTTGCTTACCGGGTCTGGTGGCCCGTTTCGTGAAACGCCAATGTGCGATCTGGCAGCGATGACGCCGGATCAGGCATGTCGTCATCCGAACTGGTCGATGGGGCGAAAAATCTCCGTCGACTCCGCCACCATGATGAATAAAGGTCTGGAATACATTGAAGCGCGTTGGTTATTTAATGCCAGCGCACGTCAGATGGAAGTGTTGATCCATCCGCAATCGGTAATTCATTCGATGGTGCGTTATCAGGACGGCAGCGTCCTGGCGCAGCTTGGAGAACCTGACATGCGTACGCCTATTGCGCATACGATGGCATGGCCGAATCGCGTTGCGTCCGGCGCGCAGCCGCTCGATTTTTGCAAACTCAGCGCGCTGACGTTTAGCGCGCCAGATTATCAGCGTTATCCGTGCCTGAAGCTGGCGATGGAGGCGTTTGAGCAAGGTCAGGCGGCAACGACGGCGCTCAATGCGGCAAACGAAATCACCGTTGCCGCGTTTCTGGCGCAACAGATTCGTTTTACCGATATCGCCGGGCTCAATTTAGCGGTGCTGGAGAGGATGGATTTACAGGAACCGGCAAGCGTTGATGACGTATTGCAGGTTGACGCCATCGCGCGTGAGGTAGCCAGAAAACAAGTGATACGGCTCTCACGCTGACGATTATCCCGCGACAGAAGATCGTGCTATTTGTTAGCGTTGGGCTTCGGTGATATAGTCTGCGCCACCTGATCGCAGGTTTTTGGCTTTTTTCGGTCAGGTTAGCCGTGGTTTTACACGGCTTTTTTGTGGATACACAAAATCATTCAGGACGCATCGGGACGGCAGGCGAATACGTTCCCGGCGTGCGCGGACAGCGCACGACAGGGGCGATGACGCGCAGTCATCAGCGAAGCGGACCGAAGAGAATGTGTATAAAGGCTTCAGTATTCCTGAGTACCGCTAAATCCTTTCAGGGACAAAAAACGCGTTATGTTGTCTGCAACTCAACCAGTAAGCGAAAATTTGTCAGCACATGGCTGCCGTCATGTTGCAATAATTATGGATGGCAATGGTCGCTGGGCGAAAAAGCAAGGGAAGATCCGGGCCTTCGGGCATAAAGCCGGGGCGAAGTCCGTCCGGCGAGCGGTCTCTTTTGCTGCCAATAACGGTATTGATGCGTTAACGCTGTATGCCTTTAGTAGTGAAAACTGGAACCGACCGGCGCAGGAAGTGAGCGCGTTAATGGAGCTGTTCGTGTGGGCGCTGGATAGCGAAGTCAAAAGCCTGCACCGCCATAACGTTCGCCTGCGTATTATCGGCGATATCAGTCGATTCAACTCACGTTTGCAAGAACGTATTCGCAAATCAGAAGCGCTTACCGCCCGTAATACGGGGTTAACGCTGAATATCGCTGCGAACTACGGCGGACGTTGGGATATTGTCCAGGGAGTCCGGCAACTGGCGGAACAGGTGCAGGCTGGAGTGCTGCGCCCCGATCAGATTGATGAAGAGAGACTAGGCCAGCAAATTTGTATGCATGAGCTGGCGCCTGTGGATTTAGTAATTAGGACTGGGGGAGAGCATCGCATTAGTAACTTTTTGCTTTGGCAAATTGCCTATGCCGAACTTTACTTTACGGATGTTCTTTGGCCCGATTTCGATGAACAAGACTTTGAAGGTGCGCTGCATGCCTTTGCTAATCGAGAGCGTCGTTTCGGCGGTACCGAGCCTGGTGATGACACAGCCTGATGGGGGTTGCTTTTGCTGAAGTATCGCCTGATTTCTGCTTTTGTGTTAATACCCGCGGTCATCGCTGCGCTTTTTTTATTGCCGCCGGTGGGGTTCGCCATTATTACGCTGGTTGTCTGTATGCTGGCCGCGTGGGAATGGGGACAGTTAAGCGGTTTCGCCGCGCGTTCACAGCGGGTTTGGCTGGCGGTGCTGTGTGGTCTGTTATTGGCGCTGATGCTATTTTTGTTGCCTGAGTATCATCACAACATTCGTCAACCGCTGGTTGAGATGTCGCTTTGGGCATCGTTAGGCTGGTGGGTTGTCGCACTACTGCTGGTGCTATTTTATCCCGGTTCGGCGGCAATCTGGCGCAACTCAAAAACATTGCGCCTCATTTTCGGCCTGTTAACTATCGTGCCATTTTTCTGGGGAATGCTGGCGCTGCGTGCCTGGCACTATGACGAGAATCATTACAGTGGCGCAATATGGCTACTCTATGTCATGATCCTGGTCTGGGGAGCGGACTCCGGCGCGTATATGTTTGGTAAATTGTTTGGCAAACATAAGCTGGCGCCGAAAGTTTCCCCGGGTAAAACCTGGCAAGGGTTTATCGGCGGGCTTGCTACGGCTGCTGTGATCTCATGGGGTTACGGTATGTGGGCGAATCTGAATGTTGCGCCTGTTATCTTGTTGATTTGCTCTGTGGTTGCGGCACTGGCTTCCGTATTGGGTGATCTCACCGAGAGTATGTTTAAGCGCGAAGCAGGAATTAAGGATAGCGGCCACTTGATTCCAGGACATGGCGGTATTCTGGACCGAATTGACAGCCTGACGGCGGCTGTACCGGTCTTTGCTTGCCTGTTGCTACTGGTGTTCAGGACGCTCTAACGGAAGGTTTTATGCTGAGTATTCTCTGGAATCTGGCTGCATTCATCATCGCACTGGGCGTGCTGATCACTGTGCATGAATTTGGTCATTTCTGGGTTGCCCGGCGCTGCGGTGTGCGTGTTGAGCGCTTTTCCATCGGCTTTGGCAAAGCGCTCTGGCGCCGTACTGACCGGTATGGTACCGAGTATGTCATCGCCCTGATCCCGCTGGGCGGCTATGTCAAAATGCTGGATGAGCGCGCCGAACCGGTAGCGCCGGAATTGCGTCGTCACGCCTTCAATAACAAAACGGTGGGCCAGCGCGCCGCAATTATTGCCGCAGGTCCGGTGGCGAACTTCATTTTTGCTATCTTTGCTTACTGGTTGGTCTTTATCATCGGCGTCCCTGGCGTTCGTCCGGTCGTTGGCGAAATAACGCCCAACTCGATTGCTGCGCAGGCGCAAATTGCGCCTGGTACGGAACTTAAAGCCATTGATGGTATCGAAACCCCTGATTGGGATGCCGTGCGTTTACAACTGGTGTCCAAAATTGGCGACCAGCAGACGACGGTGAGCGTCGCGCCCTTTGGCAGCGACCAGCGGCAGGACAAAACGCTTGATTTACGTCACTGGGCATTTGAGCCTGATAAGCAAGATCCTGTATCTTCTTTAGGGATTCGGCCCCGCGGGCCGCAGATCGAATCGGTACTGTCAGAAGTGCAGGCGAATTCCGCAGCCAGTAAAGCGGGTTTGCAAGCGGGCGACAGGATCGTTAAAGTCGATGGTCAGCCGTTAACGCAGTGGATGAAATTCGTTACGTTTGTACGCGATAATCCCGGTAAGCCGTTAGCGTTAGAGATTGAAAGGCAGGGGAGCGCCTTGTCGTTGACGTTAACGCCGGATACGAAATCGGTTAACGGAAAGGCGGAAGGTTTTGCAGGCGTGGTGCCTAAAATTATTCCTCTGCCGGAAGAGTACAAGACTATACGCCAGTATGGGCCTTTTAGCGCCATCCTCGAAGCCACGGATAAGACGTGGCAGTTGATGAAGCTGACGGTCAGTATGCTGGGTAAATTGATAACCGGTGATGTGAAACTGAACAACCTCAGTGGGCCGATTTCTATCGCTCAGGGGGCTGGGATGTCAGCGGAGTTCGGGGTGATTTATTACCTGATGTTCCTTGCGCTAATCAGCGTGAACTTAGGGATAATCAACCTGTTTCCGCTGCCCGTTCTTGACGGGGGGCATCTGCTGTTCCTGGCGATTGAAAAGCTTAAGGGCGGGCCGGTATCCGAGCGAGTTCAAGACTTTAGTTATCGCATTGGCTCGATTTTGCTGGTGTTGTTAATGGGGCTTGCACTTTTCAATGATTTCTCTCGGTTGTAAGAGAGTTAGTTAGGAAGAACGCATAATAACGATGGCGATGAAAAAGTTGCTCATAGCGTCGCTGCTGTTCAGCAGCGCCACCGTATACGGTGCTGAAGGGTTCGTAGTGAAGGACATTCATTTCGAAGGCCTGCAGCGAGTCGCCGTTGGTGCGGCTCTCCTCAGTATGCCGGTGCGCACAGGCGACACGGTTAATGATGAAGATATCAGTAACACCATTCGCGCTCTGTTCGCCACCGGCAACTTTGAGGACGTCCGCGTCCTGCGCGATGGTGATACCCTTCTGGTTCAGGTAAAAGAACGTCCGACCATTGCCAGCATCACTTTCTCCGGTAACAAATCGGTGAAAGACGACATGCTCAAGCAAAACCTCGAAGCGTCTGGCGTACGTGTTGGCGAGTCGCTGGATCGCACCACGCTGTCTGATATCGAAAAAGGGCTGGAAGACTTTTACTATAGCGTAGGTAAATACAGCGCCAGCGTTAAGGCGGTTGTAACGCCGCTACCGCGCAACCGTGTTGATCTTAAACTGGTGTTCCAGGAGGGCGTATCGGCGAAGATCCAACAGATCAACATCGTCGGTAACCATGCCTTTAGCACCGAAGAACTCATTTCTCATTTCCAGTTGCGTGACGAAGTGCCGTGGTGGAACGTCGTTGGCGATCGTAAATATCAGAAGCAGAAGCTGGCGGGCGACCTTGAAACCTTGCGCAGTTACTATCTGGATCGCGGCTACGCGCGTTTCAATATTGACTCTACGCAAGTGAGTCTGACGCCGGATAAGAAAGGGATCTACATCACCGTCAATATCACCGAAGGCGATCAGTACAAGCTTTCCGGGGTTCAGGTGAGCGGTAACCTGGCCGGGCATTCCGCTGAAATTGAGAACCTGACGAAAATTGAACCGGGCGAGCTCTATAACGGCACCAAAGTGACCAAAATGGAAGATGACATCAAAAAGCTTCTCGGTCGCTATGGTTACGCCTATCCGCGCGTGCAGTCACAGCCTGAAATTAACGACGCCGACAAGACCGTTAAATTACGCGTTAACGTCGATGCCGGTAACCGTTTCTACGTGCGTAAGATCCGTTTTGAAGGCAACGATACCTCAAAAGATTCCGTTCTGCGCCGTGAAATGCGTCAGATGGAAGGGGCGTGGCTGGGCAGCGATCTGGTCGACCAGGGGAAAGAGCGTCTGAACCGTTTGGGTTACTTTGAAACCGTTGATACCGATACGCAGCGCGTTCCGGGCAGCCCGGATCAGGTGGATGTGGTCTACAAGGTGAAAGAGCGTAATACCGGTAGCTTCAACTTCGGTATTGGCTACGGTACAGAAAGCGGCGTTAGCTTCCAGGCCGGCGTTCAGCAGGACAACTGGTTAGGTACAGGCTATTCCGTGGGGATTAACGGAACCAAAAACGACTACCAGACCTACAGCGAACTGTCCGTTACTAACCCATACTTTACCGTTGACGGCGTGAGCCTCGGTGGTCGTATCTTCTATAACGACTTCCAGGCGGACGATGCGGATCTGTCCGACTATACCAACAAGAGTTACGGTACGGATGTAACGCTTGGCTTCCCCATCAACGAGTACAACACGTTGCGCGCGGGCGTAGGGTATGTGCATAACTCCCTGTCCAATATGCAGCCTCAGATAGCGATGGACCGTTATCTTGAGTCGATGGGACATGATGACAGCAGTAGCTTTGCTGCAGATGACTTCACCTTTAACTACGGCTGGACCTACAATAAATTGGACCGTGGCTATTTTCCGACGGATGGCTCAAGAGTTAACCTGACGGGTAAAGTGACAATTCCGGGGTCTGATAATGAATACTATAAAGTGACATTGGATACCGCGACCTATGTACCAATCGATAACGATCACAAATGGGTAGTTCTGGGTCGTACGCGCTGGGGGTATGGGGATGGAATCGGTAGTAAAGAGATGCCGTTCTATGAAAACTTCTATGCTGGGGGCTCAAGTACTGTGCGTGGTTTCCAGTCTAATACCATTGGTCCGAAAGCGGTCTATAAATCTGGTGCACACTCGGGTGATGGAGATAACTACGAAGATTGCTCCCGTACTGATGGTGGGGTATGTGATTCAGACGATGCGGTAGGGGGTAACGCCATGGCGGTCGCTAGCCTGGAATTTATCACGCCGACGCCATTTATCAGCGAGAAATATGCTAATTCGGTGCGTACTTCCTTCTTCTGGGATATGGGTACCGTCTGGGATACAAACTGGCAAGACACTAGCCAGACTCGGGCTGCTGGTGTGCCGGACTACAGTGATCCAAGCAACATCCGTATGTCCGCGGGTATCGCATTACAATGGATGTCCCCATTGGGGCCGTTGGTCTTCTCCTACGCCCAGCCGTTTAAAAAGTACGATGGAGACAAAGCTGAGCAGTTCCAGTTTAACATTGGTAAAACCTGGTAATTGTTCACTGCAAAGGAATGCATTGGTAGTGTAGCGATGACTTTTGGCGATGCCTTCAGGGATCGCCAGGCCACGCAAAGAGCTGTACCTTCGGGTGCAAATGGGATGGTAAGGAGTTTATTGTGAAAAAGTGGTTATTAGCTGCAGGTCTTGGTTTGGCGATGGTAACGTCCGCACAGGCTGCTGACAAAATTGCAATCGTCAACATGGGTAATCTGTTCCAACAGGTTGCGCAGAAGACGGGTGTATCCAATACACTGGAAAACGAGTTTAAAGGCCGTGCGGCTGAACTGCAAAAAATGGAAACCGATCTGCAATCCAAAATGCAGCGTCTGCAATCCATGAAGGCAGGCAGCGATCGTACTAAGCTGGAAAAAGACGTGATGTCTGAGCGCCAGACTTTCGCGCAAAAAGCGCAGGCTTTTGAGAAAGATCGCGCTCGTCGCTCCAACGAAGAACGCGGTAAACTGGTGACTCGTATCCAGACTGCGGTGAAAAAAGTGGCTAACGACCAGAGCATCGATCTGGTGGTAGACGCGAACACCGTTGCTTACAACAGCAGCGATGTGAAAGACATCACCGCTGACGTACTGAAACAGGTTAAATAAGTAATGCCTTCAATTCGACTGGCTGACTTAGCAGAACAGTTGGATGCAGAATTACACGGTGATGGCGATATCGTCATCACCGGCGTTGCGTCCATGCAATCTGCAACAACAGGCCACATTACGTTTATGGTGAATCCTAAGTACCGTGAACACTTAGGTTTATGCCAGGCTTCTGCGGTTGTGATGACGCAGGACGATCTTCCGTTCGCAAAAAGCGCAGCGTTAGTCGTGAAAAATCCCTATCTGACGTACGCGCGCATGGCGCAAATTTTAGACACCACGCCGCAGCCCGCGCAGAATATCGCGCCAAGCGCAGTGATTGATGCGACGGCAACGCTGGGTAGCAATGTTTCAGTCGGCGCGAATGCGGTAATTGAATCTGGCGTACAACTGGGCGATAACGTGGTTATCGGCGCAGGCTGTTTCGTCGGAAAAAATAGCAAAATCGGGGCGGGTTCACGCTTGTGGGCGAACGTAACGATTTACCACGACATTCAGATCGGTGAGAATTGCCTGATCCAGTCCAGTACGGTGATCGGCGCGGATGGTTTTGGTTACGCTAACGATCGTGGCAACTGGGTGAAGATCCCGCAACTGGGCCGGGTCATTATTGGCGATCGTGTCGAGATCGGCGCTTGTACCACCATTGACCGTGGCGCGCTGGATGATACTGTTATTGGCAACGGCGTGATTATTGATAATCAGTGCCAGATTGCACATAACGTCGTGATTGGCGACAATACGGCAGTTGCCGGTGGCGTCATTATGGCGGGTAGCCTGAAGATTGGCCGTTACTGCATGATTGGCGGCGCCAGCGTGATCAATGGGCATATGGAAATATGCGACAAAGTCACGGTAACTGGCATGGGTATGGTGATGCGTCCCATCACGGAACCGGGCGTCTACTCCTCAGGCATTCCGCTGCAACCCAACAAAGTATGGCGTAAAACTGCTGCACTGGTGATGAACATTGATGATATGAGCAAGCGTCTCAAAGCGATTGAGCGCAAGGTTAATCAACAAGACTAACGTTTCGCCTTGTAGTTGCCATTCTTTTCCGGCCTGTCACATTCATACGATTGCGGCAGGCCGTGTTATTATTGCCTTTTTGTATATTTGGACAGGAAGAGTATTTTGACTACTAACACTCATACTCTGCAGATTGAAGAGATTTTAGAGCTTCTGCCGCACCGTTTTCCGTTTTTACTGGTCGATCGCGTGCTGGACTTTGAAGAAGGGCGTTTTCTGCGTGCGGTGAAAAATGTCTCCGTCAACGAGCCGTTTTTCCAGGGGCATTTCCCGGGCAAACCAATTTTGCCAGGCGTATTGATTCTGGAAGCGATGGCGCAGGCAACTGGTATTCTGGCGTTTAAAAGCGTCGGTAAACTGGAGCCCGGTGAGCTGTATTATTTCGCGGGTATTGATGAAGCGCGCTTTAAGCGTCCGGTTGTGCCAGGCGATCAGATGATCATGGAAGTCACTTTCGAGAAAACGCGTCGTGGCCTGACCCGCTTTAAAGGGGTTGCGCTGGTCGACGGTAAAGTTGTGTGCGAAGCAACCATGATGTGTGCTCGTAGCCGGGAGGCCTGATTCGTGATTGATAAATCCGCCTTTATTCATCCTACCGCCATTGTGGAAGACGGCGCTGTACTTGGCGCTAATGTCCACATTGGTCCCTTTTGTATTGTTGGGCCGCAGGTCGAAATTGGTGAGGGAACCGTACTGAAGTCTCATGTGGTCGTGAATGGTCAAACCAAAATCGGCCGCGACAACGAGATTTATCAGTTTGCCTCCATCGGCGAAGTGAACCAGGATCTGAAATATGCTGGTGAGCCGACCCGTGTAGAAATTGGCGATCGTAACCGCATTCGCGAAAGCGTCACCATTCATCGTGGTACAGTGCAGGGCGGTGGGCTGACGAAGGTGGGTAGCGATAATCTGCTGATGATCAATGCGCATGTCGCACATGATTGTACGGTAGGTAATCGCTGTATCCTCGCCAACAACGCCACGCTGGCAGGGCACGTATCAGTCGATGATTTTGCGATCATCGGCGGTATGACGGCAGTTCATCAATTCTGCATTATCGGTGCGCATGTGATGGTCGGCGGCTGCTCCGGCGTAGCGCAGGATGTTCCTCCATATGTGATTGCGCAGGGTAACCATGCGACGCCGTTCGGGGTAAATATCGAAGGGTTGAAGCGTCGCGGCTTTAGCCGTGAAGGGCTGGTAGCGATTCGTAATGCCTATAAGTTGTTGTATCGCAGTGGTAAAACGCTCGACGAAGCGAAGCAGGAAATCGCTGAACTTGCTGAAAAGCATCCGGAAGTGAAGGCGTTTACCGAGTTCTTTGAGCGTTCAACGCGCGGTCCGATTCGTTAATGGTGGCACAGCGTCCTTTAACGATTGCTCTGGTCGCCGGCGAAACGTCCGGCGATATTCTTGGCGCAGGCTTAATTCGTGCGCTGAAAGCGCGCGTACCCAACGCCCGTTTTGTGGGCGTTGCGGGGCCGCGTATGCAGGCTGAAGGGTGTGAAGCCTGGTACGAAATGGAAGAACTGGCGGTCATGGGCATTGTTGAAGTGCTCGGACGTTTACGCCGCTTGCTGCGTATCCGCGCCGATCTGACCCGCCGTTTTACCGAACTCAAGCCCGATGTCTTTGTCGGGATTGATGCCCCTGATTTCAACATTACCCTCGAAGGTAATCTGAAAAAGCAAGGGATCAAGACCATTCATTATGTCAGCCCGTCCGTGTGGGCCTGGCGACAGAAACGCGTTTTCAAAATAGGCAGATCCACCCATATGGTGCTGGCTTTTCTGCCTTTCGAAAAAGCGTTTTACGATAAATTTAACGTCCCGTGCCGCTTTATCGGTCACACCATGGCGGATGCAATGCCGCTGGACCCGGATAAAAATGCGGCGCGCGACGTGCTGGGTATCCCGCATAACGCTCATTGTCTGGCGTTACTGCCGGGCAGTCGTGGCGCGGAAGTGGAAATGCTCAGCGCCGATTTCCTGAAAACCGCACAATTGCTGCGACAGCGCTATCCCGATCTGGAAGTGGTAGTGCCGCTGGTGAACGCGAAACGCCGCGAACAGTTTGAAAAAATTAAAGCGGAGGTTGCGCCGGATCTCGCCGTTCATTTGCTGGACGGGATGGGCCGTGAAGCGATGGTTGCCAGCGATGCGGCACTGCTGGCTTCCGGTACAGCGGCGCTGGAATGCATGCTGGCAAAATGCCCGATGGTGGTGGGATATCGTATGAAGCCCTTCACTTTTTGGCTGGCGAAACGTTTGGTGAAAACCGAGTATGTTTCTTTGCCTAACCTGCTGGCGGGAAGAGAATTAGTCAAAGAGCTGTTGCAGGAGGAGTGCGAACCGCAAAAACTCGCCGAAGCGCTGTTGCCGCTACTGGCGAACGGTAAAACCAGCCATGCGATGCACAACACCTTCCGTGAACTGCATCAGCAGATCCGCTGTAATGCCGATGAGCAGGCGGCAGATGCCGTTCTGGAGTTAGCACAATGATCGAATTTGTTTATCCACACACCCATTTAGTGGCGGGTGTGGATGAAGTGGGCCGTGGCCCGCTGGTGGGCGCAGTAGTGACCGCCGCCGTGATCCTCGATCCGGCTCGCCCGATCGTCGGTCTGAATGATTCCAAAAAATTGTCTGAAAAGCGTCGTCTGGCGTTGTATGACGAGATTAAAGAAAAGGCGTTAAGCTGGAGTCTGGGGCGCGCGGAGCCGCATGAAATTGATGAACTGAATATTTTGCACGCTACAATGCTTGCGATGCAGCGTGCTGTCGCCGGTCTGCATATTGCGCCAGAGTATGTGCTGATCGACGGCAATCGCTGTCCGGATCTGCCGGTGCCGGCAATGGCCGTGGTGAAAGGCGATAGCCGCGTGGCGGAGATTAGCGCGGCCTCTATTCTGGCGAAAGTCACCCGTGACGCCGAAATGGCGGCGCTGGATATCGTTTTTCCTCAGTATGGCTTTGCGCAACACAAAGGCTATCCAACCGCTTTTCATCTGGAAAAGTTGGCACAGTATGGCGCGACGGCGCACCACCGACGCAGCTTTGCGCCTGTTAAACGCGCTCTCGGACTTGCGTCCTGATTCTTGTATCGAGAAATCTGAAGATGTCTGAACCACGTTTCGTCCACCTGCGGGTGCACAGCGACTACTCTATGATCGATGGGCTGGCGAAGACCGGGCCGCTGGTGAAAAAGGCGGCCTCATTAGGTATGCCTGCGCTGGCGATCACCGATTTTACTAACCTCTGCGGTCTGGTGAAGTTCTACGGAGCGGGTCATGGTGCGGGCATTAAACCCATCGTCGGGGCGGACTTTAACGTTCACAACGAACTGTTGGGAGATGAACTGACTCACCTGACGGTACTGGCGGCGAATAATACGGGATACCAGAACCTGACGCTGCTGATCTCGAAAGCGTATCAGCGCGGCTACGGTGCGGCAGGTCCGATTATCGATCGCGACTGGCTGGTAGAGCTTAAAGAAGGTTTGATCCTGCTTTCCGGCGGGCGCATGGGTGATGTAGGCCGCTGTTTGCTACGCGGCAACCAGGCTCTGGTGGAGGAGTGCGTTGCCTTCTATGAAGCGCATTTTACCGATCGCTATTTTCTGGAACTGATCCGCACCGGCAGACAGGACGAAGAGACGTACCTGCATGCCGCGGTCGAACTGGCTGAAACTCGCGGTTTGCCGGTTGTCGCGACGAACGATGTCCGTTTCCTTGAAAGCGATGATTTTGACGCCCATGAAATTCGTGTCGCGATCCACGACGGTTTCACGCTTGACGATCCTAAGCGTCCGCGCAATTACTCGCCGCAGCAATATATGCGCAGCATCGACGAGATGTGCGACCTGTTTGCCGATATTCCGGAGGCGCTGGAAAATACGGTGGAGATTGCCAAACGCTGCAACGTAACGGTGCGTCTGGGTGAATATTTCCTGCCACAGTTCCCGACTGGCGATATGACCACCGAAGATTATCTGGTCAAAAAGTCGAAAGAGGGGCTGGAAGAGCGTCTGGCTTTCCTGTTCCCGGACGAAGAAGAGCGCAAAAAGCGTCGCCCGGAATATGACGAGCGTCTGGATATTGAACTGCAGGTTATCAACCAGATGGGGTTCCCTGGCTACTTCCTCATCGTGATGGAGTTTATCCAGTGGTCAAAAGATAACGGTGTGCCGGTAGGGCCTGGACGTGGTTCCGGGGCCGGTTCGCTGGTGGCCTACGCGCTGAAAATTACCGACCTTGATCCGCTGGAATTTGACCTGCTGTTCGAACGTTTCCTGAACCCGGAACGTGTCTCTATGCCTGACTTCGACGTTGACTTCTGTATGGAGAAACGCGACCAGGTGATTGAGCACGTCGCGGACATGTACGGGCGTGATGCGGTATCGCAAATTATCACCTTCGGTACGATGGCGGCGAAAGCCGTTATCCGCGATGTGGGCCGCGTGCTGGGGCATCCGTACGGTTTTGTCGATCGTATCTCTAAGCTGGTGCCGCCCGATCCGGGAATGACGCTGGCAAAAGCCTTTGAAGCGGAACCGCAACTGCCGGAAATTTACGAGGCGGACGAAGAGGTCAGAGCGCTGATTGATATGGCGCGTAAGCTTGAAGGCGTCACTCGTAACGCCGGTAAGCACGCCGGCGGCGTGGTGATCGCGCCGACCAAAATTACCGACTTTGCGCCGCTGTACTGCGATGAAGAGGGCAAGCATCCGGTTACCCAGTTTGATAAAAGCGACGTGGAATATGCCGGGCTGGTGAAGTTCGACTTCCTCGGCTTACGTACGCTGACCATCATCAACTGGGCGCTGGAGATGATCAACAAGCGGCGCGAGAAGAACGGCGAGCCGCCGCTGGATATCGCCGCTATTCCGCTCGACGATAAAAAAAGCTTCGACATGCTGCAACGCTCGGAAACCACGGCGGTCTTCCAGCTTGAATCGCGCGGCATGAAAGATCTGATCAAACGTCTGCAGCCGGACTGCTTTGAAGATATGATCGCGCTTGTGGCCCTGTTCCGTCCCGGTCCGTTGCAGTCGGGGATGGTAGATAACTTTATCGACCGTAAGCACGGTCGTGAAGAACTCTCTTACCCGGACGTTCAGTGGCAGCATGAAAGCCTGAAGCCGGTACTGGAGCCGACCTACGGCATCATTCTGTATCAGGAACAGGTGATGCAGATTGCCCAGGTACTTTCCGGGTATACTCTCGGCGGCGCGGATATGCTGCGTCGTGCGATGGGTAAGAAAAAGCCGGAAGAGATGGCCAAACAGCGTTCCGTTTTTGAAGAGGGCGCGAAAAAGAACGGTATCGACGGCGAACTGGCGATGAAAATCTTTGACCTGGTGGAGAAATTCGCCGGTTACGGGTTTAACAAATCGCACTCGGCCGCCTATGCGTTGGTTTCTTACCAGACGCTATGGCTGAAGGCGCACTATCCGGCTGAATTTATGGCGGCGGTGATGACTGCCGATCTGGACAACACCGAGAAAGTCGTCGGCCTGGTGGATGAGTGTTGGCGGATGGGGCTGAAAATTCTGCCGCCGGATATTAACTCCGGGTTGTACCATTTCCACGTTAACGATGAGGGCGAGATCGTCTACGGCATCGGCGCGATCAAAGGCGTTGGCGAAGGGCCGATCGAAGCGATCATCGACGCGCGTAATCAGGGCGGCTATTTCCGCGAACTGTTTGATCTGTGCGCGCGGACCGATACCAAAAAACTCAACCGCCGGGTGCTGGAAAAGCTGATCATGTCCGGGGCGTTCGACCGGCTGGGTCCGCACCGTGCCGCGCTGATGAACTCATTGGGCGATGCGCTGAAAGCCGCCGACCAGCATGCCAAAGCGGAAGCTATCGGTCAGGCGGATATGTTCGGCGTACTGGCGGAAGAGCCGGAGCAAATTGAACAATCCTATGCCAGCTGCCAGCCGTGGCCGGAGCAGGTGGTATTGGATGGGGAGCGCGAAACGTTGGGGTTGTACCTGACGGGCCACCCCATCAATCAGTATTTAAAAGAAATTGAGCGCTATGTCGGCGGGGTAAGGCTCAAAGACATGCATCCGACAGAACGTGGTAAAGTCACCACGGCTGCGGGGCTCGTGATTGCCGCAAGGGTTATGGTCACCAAGCGCGGCAATCGTATCGGCATCTGTACGCTGGATGACCGTTCCGGGCGTCTGGAAGTGATGTTATTTACCGACGCGCTGGATAAATACCAGCAGTTGCTGGAAAAAGACCGCATACTTATCGTCAGCGGACAGGTCAGCTTTGATGACTTCAGCGGGGGGCTTAAAATGACCGCCCGCGAAGTGATGGATATTGACGAAGCTCGCGAAAAATACGCTCGCGGGCTTGCTATCTCGCTGACGGACAGGCAAATTGATGACCAGCTTTTAAACCGACTCCGTCAGTCTCTGGAACCCCACCGCTCGGGGACCATTCCAGTACATCTCTACTATCAGAGGGCGGATGCGCGTGCGCGACTGCGTTTTGGCGCAACGTGGCGTGTCTCTCCGAGCGATCGTTTACTTAACGATCTGCGTGGCCTCATTGGTTCGGAGCAGGTGGAACTGGAGTTTGACTAATACAGGAATACTATGAGTCTGAATTTCCTTGATTTTGAACAGCCGATAGCAGAGCTGGAAGCGAAAATCGATTCTCTGACTGCGGTAAGCCGCCAGGATGAGAAACTGGATATTAATATCGATGAAGAAGTCCATCGCCTGCGCGAAAAAAGCGTAGAACTGACGCGCAAAATCTTCGCCGATCTCGGCGCATGGCAGGTAGCCCAACTGGCGCGCCATCCGCAGCGTCCGTACACCCTGGATTATGTCCGTCTGGCGTTTGATGAGTTTGATGAGCTGGCGGGCGATCGCGCCTATGCTGATGACAAAGCTATCGTCGGTGGTATCGCGCGTCTGGAAGGGCGACCGGTGATGATTATTGGTCATCAAAAAGGCCGTGAAACCAAAGAAAAAATTCGTCGTAACTTTGGGATGCCAGCGCCGGAAGGCTACCGCAAAGCGCTGCGTTTGATGGAGATGGCCGAGCGCTTCAACATGCCGATCATCACCTTTATCGATACGCCAGGCGCTTACCCAGGCGTGGGTGCGGAAGAGCGCGGTCAGTCTGAAGCTATCGCCCGCAACCTGCGCGAAATGTCGCGTCTGAACGTGCCCATTATCTGTACCGTGATTGGCGAAGGCGGTTCCGGCGGCGCATTGGCGATTGGCGTGGGCGATAAAGTGAATATGCTGCAATACAGCACCTATTCCGTTATCTCTCCGGAAGGTTGCGCTTCCATTTTGTGGAAAAGCGCCGACAAAGCGCCATTGGCCGCTGAAGCGATGGGCATCATCGCGCCGCGTCTGAAAGAACTGAAGCTTATCGACTCCATCATTCCGGAGCCGCTGGGCGGCGCGCACCGCAACCCGGAAGTGATGGCGGCATCGCTGAAAGCACAACTGCTGGAAGACCTGGCCGATCTGGACGTGCTGAGTAAAGACGACCTGAAAAACCGTCGTTACCAGCGTCTGATGAGCTACGGTTACGCCTAGTCGCTCCTCATTTTTCACAAAAGGGCCGCTTTGTCGGCCCTTTTTTCGTTTATAGCCTGCTGATGCCGAAATGATGTCACGCTGATGTTTGATGATTAGCGTTCGTCTACCGCTCCCCTGAAACTGCGCCTACTGCCCGCATTTGCGCCGGCAGTCTGTTAACGATATTCAAGGAGAATTAGGATGGCATTACGGAAAACAATGGCCTTAAGCGCGGTCGCCGCCGGAATTGTGTTGAGTATGGCTGGGGCACACGCGGCCTCTTTATTGAGCGCCAGCGAACCGGCAACCATGAAAGCCAGCGAACTTGCGGCAAAAGAAAAAGCCCTGACCAATTTCCCGTTAATGAACGCGGTAAAGTCGTCTATTGCCACGCTGCCGAACAGTGAAGTGGAACTGATTTCCCCGGGACGCGTCGCTAACCCGGCAAACGTAAAACGCGTCGAAAGTATGCTTAAAGAGAGCGACTGGGATTATCTGTTCCCGATGCGCGCGCCGGAATATACCTACAGCAACTTCCTGAAGGCCATCGGTAAATTCCCGGCGGTCTGCGGAACCTATACCGACGCGAATGGCGACAAGCTTACTTATACCTGGATGTCGCAGGACGGCAAAACGCTGAGCGGCCAGGATAAAGCCGTTGTGATTTTCAATGCGCCTGATGTCACTCAGGACACCCAGTATGTGGTGAATCTGACCGTTAGCGACGGTACGCTCTCCAGCACCGCAGTTTATACGCTGAATGTGAAAGCGAAGGCCGCCGCTGCGGATGACGAAGATAAGACCACCAGCTACCCTGCCTGGAGCAGCAGCCAGAAATGGATTCCAGGCGATATCGTCAACAGTAATGGCGCGTTGTACCAGTGCAAACCGTTCCCGGCGGGCTCATGGTGTAATGTTGCGCCAGCTTACTATGAGCCCGGCGTAGGAATTGCCTGGGCCGATGCATGGAGCGCATTGTAATAAGATAAATCCTGTCGGTGCTCTGCATCGGCAGGATTGCTACTATGCTTATCTCAGGTTTTTTTCAGGAGAAAGCATGAACATCATCGCCATTATGGGGCCGCACGGGGTTTATTATAAAGATGAACCCATCAAGGAGCTTGAGCGTGCATTACAATCCCTGGGATTTCAAATTATCTGGCCGCAAAATAGCGTTGATTTGTTGAAGTTTATTGAACATAACCCACGCATTTGCGGCGTTATTTTTGACTGGGATGAATACAGCCTCGACCTTTGTAGCGAAATCAATCAGCTAAATGAATACCTTCCCCTCTACGCTTTTATCAATACCAACTCGACGTTGGACGTTAGCGTTTACGATATGCGCATGGCGCTGTGGTTTTTTGAGTATGCGTTGGGGCAGGCCGAAGATATAGCGACGCGCATTCATCAATATACAAACGAATATCTCGATAATATTACGCCGCCGTTTACCAAAGCGCTGTTTACCTACGCTAAAGAAGGAAAATATACCTTTTGTACGCCGGGTCATATGGCGGGTACGGCGTATCAGAAAAGCCCGCCAGGCTGTCTGTTTTATGACTTTTTTGGCGGCAATACCTTAAAAGCTGATGTGTCGATTTCGGTGACTGAACTGGGGTCACTGCTGGATCACACCGGGCCGCATCTGGAAGCGGAAGAGTATATCGCCCGTACTTTTGGCGCCGAGCAGAGTTACATGGTGACGAACGGTACGTCGACCTCGAATAAAATTGTCGGTATGTATGCCGCGCCTGCGGGAAGTACGTTGCTTATTGACCGTAATTGCCATAAATCGCTGGCGCATTTGCTGATGATGAGCGATGTGGTGCCTCTCTGGCTAAAGCCGACGCGCAATGCGCTCGGCATTCTCGGCGGTATTCCTAAGCGTGAGTTCACCCGTGACAGTATTGCGCGTAAGGTGGCGGAAACCGAGCAGGCGCAGTGGCCGGTTCATGCGGTTATCACCAATTCTACTTACGATGGTCTGCTGTATAACACTAACTGGATCAAGCAGATACTGGACGTTCCCTCGATCCATTTTGATTCCGCCTGGGTACCCTATACCCATTTTCATCCGATCTACTAGGGGAAAAGTGGGATGAGCGGCGATCGGGTGCCCGGAAAAGTGATTTTCGAAACGCAATCCACCCATAAAATGCTGGCGGCTTTTTCGCAGGCGTCGCTTATTCATATCAAAGGGGAATATGACGAAGAGACGTTTAACGAAGCGTTTATGATGCACACCTCTACATCGCCGAGCTATCCCATTGTCGCCTCTATCGAGACTGCGGCGGCGATGCTGCGCGGTAACCCGGGGAAAAGATTGATTAATCGTTCGGTGGAACGGGCGCTCCATTTTCGTAAAGAGGTACAGCGGTTACGTGAAGAGTCCGATAGCTGGTTCTTTGATATCTGGCAGCCGGGAGAGGTTGATGAGGCCGAATGCTGGCCGGTAGCGCCGGGAAAAACATGGCACGGCTTCACCGATGCTGATGACGATCATATGTTCCTCGATCCGGTTAAGGTGACAATCCTGACGCCGGGAATGGATGAACAGGGCAACATGAGCGAAGAGGGGATACCTGCCGCGCTGGTGGCGAAGTTCCTCGATGAGCGAGGCGTGGTGGTGGAAAAAACCGGGCCGTATAATCTGCTGTTTTTGTTCAGCATAGGGATTGATAAGACCCGTGCGATGGGGCTGCTGCGCGGACTGACGGAATTTAAACGGGCCTACGATCTTAACCTGCGCGTCAAAAATATGTTGCCGGATCTGTATGCGGAAGATCCTGATTTTTATCGCAACATGCGCATTCAGGATCTGGCGCAGGGGATCCATAAACTGATCCGCCAGCACGATCTTCCGGGGCTGATGTTGCGGGCGTTCGAGGTTTTACCGGAGATGATCATGACACCGCACCAGGCCTGGCAGCGTCAGATCAAAGGCGAGGTGGAAACCGTGGCGCTCGATCAACTGCCAGGGCGCGTTTCCGCAAATATGATCCTGCCTTATCCGCCAGGCGTTCCGCTGTTGATGCCCGGCGAGAGGATCACGCAACAGAGTCGGGCCGTGCTCGATTTTCTGCTGATGCTATGTTCGATTGGTCAGCATTATCCCGGTTTTGAAACGGATATTCACGGCGCGAAGCGGAATGAAGATGGGGTGTACCAGGTACGAGTCTTAAAACACGCCTGTTAGCTTGCCTGACGGGAATGTGGCGAGTAACGTACTGATAATCAATAAAGGAGACGCTATGCTGGGATTAAAACAGGTTCATCACATCGCGATCATTGCGACAGACTATGTGGTGAGCAAGGCGTTTTATTGCGATATTCTGGGATTCGAGCTGATAAGCGAAGCCTGGCGGGAAGAGCGTGACTCGTGGAAGGGCGATTTGGCGCTAAACGGGCAGTATGTGATTGAGCTTTTCTCTTTTCCCTTCCCTCCGGCGCGTCCAAGCCGACCTGAAGCCTGCGGCCTGCGCCATCTGGCTTTCAGTGTGGAAAATGTAGAAAACGCCGTTGCGCATCTGGAAAAGCATCAGGTTAAGTGCGAACCGATACGCGTCGATCCGTATACCGGGAAGCGCTTTACTTTTTTCAACGATCCGGACGGTTTGCCGCTTGAGCTGTATGAGCAGTAAGACTTGTCATTAAGGCGCTAGCCAGGTAACGTTGCCGGGCAAAGTCACTATAAGCACGAACCATGACCACTCTCACGCTGAATACTTCGTTACTCTCTTCTCGCCGTATTCTGGCCGCCTTTAGCGGCGGCCTGGATTCTACGGTGCTTTTGCATCAACTGGTGTTGTGGCGAGAACGTCATCCTGACGTCACGCTGCGTGCTATCCATATTCATCACGGTTTAAGCCCTCATGCTGATAGTTGGGTGCGGCATTGCGAAACCGTATGCGAACGCTGGCAGGTTCCGCTGGTAGTAGAGAGGGTGACTCTGGCGGATAATGGCCTGGGTATCGAGGCCCATGCGCGTGAAGCGCGCTACCGGGCGTTCGCACAGACGTTATTGCCTGGCGAAGTGCTGGCAACCGCGCAGCACCGTGACGATCAGTGTGAAACATTCCTGCTGGCGTTAAAGCGCGGTAGCGGTCCGGCCGGACTTTCCGCGATGGGAGAACGCTCGCCTTTTGCCGGAACTCAGCTTCTTCGCCCGCTGTTGAGAGAAACGCGGGAGACGCTGGAACAGTGGGCTGTGTGTCATGACTTATGCTGGATCGAAGATGAAAGCAATCAGGATGATGCCTACGATCGCAATTTTTTACGCCTGCGCGCGCTTCCGCTCTTGCAGCAGCGTTGGCCGCATTTCTCTGCGGCGGTAGCCCGTAGCGCGGCGCTCTGCGCCGAGCAAGAAAGGCTGCTGGACGAACTTTTGGCCTGCGAGCTTACGGACTGTATCACGGCGCGGGGAACATTGCGGCTCTCTCCATTAATGTCGATGAGCGATGTACGGCGGGCGGCGATTCTGCGTCGCTGGCTGGCGACGCGTAATGCGCCGATGCCCTCTCGCGACGCGCTGGAGCGTATCTGGCAGGAAGTAGCGCTGGCGCGCGACGATGCCTCTCCCTGTTTACGTTTTGGCGATCGCGAGATTCGCCGTTATCAGTCACAACTGTGGTGGATTAAATCCGTGGCCGGACAAAGCGAAACGACGGTCGCCTGGCCCGTCTGGCAAACACCGCTGGCGCTGCCTGCCAGCTTAGGGACGGTACAGCTCGTTCCTGGCGGCGAACTGCGCCAGCCGCGAGAGGAAGAATCCGTCAGCATTCGTTTTAAGGCGCCAGGGGGGCTACACATTGTGGGACGTCACGGCGGACGTAAGCTGAAGAAAATCTGGCAGGAGCTGAATGTGCCTTCCTGGCGGCGCGATACCACGCCGCTGCTGTTTTATGGCGATACGCTGATTGCGGCGGCGGGGTACTTTGTCACCCATGACGGGCTGGCGAATGACGAAGACGGTGTGGCGTTACTGTGGCGAGAAGAAGCATAAAATGCCGGATAGCGGCGAAAATGCCTTATCCGGCCGCAGGATTCAGGATTCGCTGACCACCACTGTACCAATTTCCGGGTGGCTGAAACTGGCGATTTTATCGAGACGAAGCTCACGAGACTCGCCGGAAACCTCGGCAAGCAGATATTCCACGTTTTTACGTAATATCAAATCGTTCGCTTTTGCCTGCAAAATCTCGCCATCTTTTAACGTTAGCGTCAGTATTAAATGATGCATGCAGGCAAGCTCAAGACTATCGTAGTCATCGCAATTAATGGGTTGATACGTTTCATTCATTGACATAATCGCTCACCAGTAAGTTCGCGGCAGCATAAGCTGCCTTTTCCCTGACCGACTCTGAAAGGGCGCTATCTGCCGCCACTTCATTAAGCACTTTCAATACACAACCCAGCGCATCCGGGACATACCCTAAGTCTCCGCTGGCGATTTCCGCATACCGCTTGCGTACTAACTCACAATATTTTTCCACACGCCCTCCTGTCAGCATTCTGACTTAACCGTGGATGCAAGTCTAAGCCTACGAAGTTAAATCCTGTTTAGCAAGGTGACTATACCATACTCATTTACGCAATATCAGCGCCTGACGCGAGTGAGTAAAAGATTCGTTAACAGCCTTTTAGCGCGGTTTTCGCTACAATGGATGCCTGATTCGAAAGGAGTTTCTCATGGCGCTTAAAGCGACAATTTATAAAGCCGTCGTCAATGTGGCTGACCTTGATCGCAACCAGTTTCTGGATGCGGCATTGACGCTGGCGCGTCACCCTTCTGAAACGCAGGAGCGTATGATGCTGCGCCTGTTGGCATGGATAAAATATGCTGATGAGCGGTTGCAGTTTACGCGCGGACTTAGCGCGGAAGATGAGCCGGAGGCCTGGCTGCGCAACGATCATCTGGGCATCGATCTCTGGATAGAGCTGGGACTGCCGGATGAGCGCCGTATTAAGAAAGCCTGTACTCAAGCGGGCGACGTCGCGCTCTTTGCTTATAACTCCCGGGCGGCGCAAATCTGGTGGCAGCAGCATCAAAGCAAGTGTGCGCAGTTCGCTAACCTGTCCGTCTGGTATCTGGATGACGGACAACTGGCGCAGCTCAGTGAATTTGCCGATCGTACCATGACGCTACAGGCGACAATTCAGGACGGCGCAATCTGGCTTTCTGATGCTCGGAATAATCTGGAAATACAGCTTACCACCTGGCAACAGCCCTCATGATTGCCATCTCCCGGACGGTCTCCATAGACGATAATGAGCTGGAAATTACGGCCATTCGCGCGCAGGGCGCGGGTGGCCAGCACGTGAATAAGACCTCTAGCGCGATTCATTTGCGCTTTGACATTCGGGCCTCTGGCCTGCCAGAGTATTATAAACAGCGTTTGCTGACGGCCAGCCACCATCTGATAAGCCATGATGGCGTAATTATCATTAAGGCGCAGGAGTACCGGAGCCAGGAGCTCAACCGGGAAGCGGCTATCGCCAGGCTGGTTGCCGTCATAAAAGAATTAACCGCGGAGCAGAAAAGCCGTCGCGCAACTCGCCCGACGCGTGCCTCGAAAGAGCGCCGCTTGTCCTCGAAGGCGCAAAAATCTTCTGTAAAGGCGCTTCGCGGTAAAGTTCGTCGTCCACTGGATTGACGGGCAGGAATAGCAATTTCATAAGGATTTCATGGTGAGAACAGCAATATTGTCAGTAGCGGCAGCCTGTACGCTATTTGCATTGATAGGGTGTAATAACCGTGCGGAAGTTGACGCCCTGCAACCTGCGCAGGCGGCGGAATTAAAACCCATGCAGCAAAGCTGGCGCGGCGTGCTGCCCTGTGCGGATTGTGAAGGTATTGAAACGTCACTGTTTCTGGAAAAAGATGGCACATGGGTGATGAACGAGCGCTATCAGGGCGTTCGCGAAGAACCTTCCTCTTTTGCGTCATACGGTACCTGGGCGCGGACGGCGGATAAACTGGTGTTAACCGACAGCAATGGCGAGAAATCGTATTATCGCGCAAAAGGCGATGCGCTGGAGATGCTCGACAGAGAAGGCAATCCGGTGGCTTCGCCGCTTAATTATACGCTTGAGCCTGTTACCGCCAGCCTGCCGGTAACGCCAATGCCGCTGCGTGGTATGTATGTATATATGGCCGACGCGGCGACCTTTACCGATTGCGCGACCGGAAAACGGCTCCCTGTCGCCAGTAACGCCCAGCTTGAGCGCGGCTATCTGGCGGCTAAAGGCGAAGCGGAAAAACCGGTGCTGCTGACGGTAGAAGGGCATTTTGTTTTTGCCGCGAATCCGGACACGGGCGAGCCGGTAAAAATGCTAATAGCCGATAAAAATGCGAAGTTTGCGCCAGGTAAAGATTGCACTCACTAATAAAAGGCCTCGCATGGTGCGAGGCCTTTACATATCTGCCGGATGGCGCCGGACAATCCCAACAAGATGCCGTTTAGCCTTTAATGGCCTTGACCAGATAGTCAACGATATCGCCGGTTTTAATCAGCGATTTTTCACCGCTACGACGGTATTTATACTCAATATCGTCGTTATCCAGGTTACGATCGCCAATCACGATAGTATGTGGAATACCAATCAGTTCCATATCGGCAAACATCACGCCCGGGCGCTCTTTACGGTCGTCCATCAGCACTTCAATGCCCTGCGCGCGCAATTCGCTGTACAGCTTTTCCGCCAGCTCCTGCACACGGAAGGATTTGTGCATATTCATCGGCAGAATAGCGACCTGGAAAGGCGCAATGGCGTCAGGCCATACAATGCCGCGCTCGTCAAAGTTCTGCTCGATAGCCGCGGCAACGACGCGTGTTACACCAATACCGTAGCAGCCCATTGTCAAAGTCTGGTTACGACCATCTTCACCCTGAACGGAGGCTTTCAGCGCTTCTGAATACTTGGTACCCAACTGGAAGATGTGCCCCACTTCGATACCGCGTTTGATAAGCAACGTTCCCTGACCATCCGGACTCGGATCGCCGGCGACTACGTTACGGATGTCGGCAACAATAGGCGTCGCCACATCACGATCCCAGTTAATGCCAAGGTAGTGTTTACCGTCGATGTTAGCGCCAGCGGCGAAATCGCTCATGGCGGCAACGGTACGATCGATGATGACCGGAATCGGCATATTGACCGGGCCGAGGGAGCCCGGACCGGCGTTAATCACGGCGCGAATCTCTTCTTCGGTAGCGAAGGTGAGCGGGCTGGCAACGTGCGGTAGTTTTTCCGCTTTAACTTCATTCAGTTCATGATCGCCGCGAACCAGCAGAGCCACCAGCGGAGACTTGCTGTCTTTCACCGCTTTAACCAGCAGTGTTTTTACCGTTTTTTCAATTGGCAGGTTGAACTGTTCCACCAGCTCCGCGATGGTTTTGGCGTTTGGCGTATCGACCAGAGTCATTTCCTGCGTCGCCGCTGCGCGCGGCGCTTGCGGCGCGATAGCTTCTGCCAGTTCGATGTTAGCCGCGTAATCAGAAACATCAGAGAAAACGATATCGTCTTCACCGCTTTGCGCCAGCACCTGGAACTCATGTGAGGCGTTGCCGCCGATAGAACCGGTATCGGCCTGTACCGCGCGGAAATCCAGCCCCATACGGCTGAAGATACGGCTATACGCGGCGTACATGGCGTCATAGGTTTCCTGCAACGATTCCTGAGAGGTGTGGAAAGAATAAGCATCTTTCATCAGGAATTCGCGCGAACGCATCACGCCAAAGCGCGGACGCACTTCATCACGGAATTTGGTCTGGATTTGGAAGAAGTTCAGCGGCAATTGCTTATAAGAGCTGAGTTCATTACGCACCAGATCGGTGATAACTTCTTCGTGGGTCGGGCCGAGTACGAACGGACGCTCGCCACGGTCGACAAAACGCAGCAGTTCCGGACCGTACTGTTCCCAACGACCACTCTCTTGCCACAGGTCGGCTGGCTGAACGACTGGCATCGACACCTCGATAGCACCGGCGTTGTTCATCTCTTCACGCACGATGTTTTCGACTTTTTTCAGGACGCGCAGACCAGTCGGCAGCCAGGTATATAACCCGGAGGCGAGCTTGCGGATCATCCCGGCGCGCAGCATCAGCTGGTGGCTGATAACCTCGGCATCGGCAGGTGTCTCCTTCAGAGTGGAGAGCAGGTATTGGCTAGTACGCATGTTGTTACGGTTCCAGTTGAACGATCGAACAGGCTCAATGTGAGCCTGATACAAAAAAAGTGATTTAGTTTACCAGTGTGCAAGGGATGTCAAAAGAGAAGGGCGTGAAATTACCGTGGTTCCAGCGCAAACACTTCAAATCCAGTGTTAACCACACGCCAGCGCACGTTAAAATCATGCAGCCAGACAGCATAGGTTTTGCCCGTTTCTTCACCCTTACGATAAGCCGGGCGAGGATCTTGCGCCAGCACATCGCAAATAAACGTCCGTAGCTGCGGATAACGGCTTTCCAGCGTCGTGAGCTGTTGAACCACCTCAGCGGTAAAACTCACGGGCATTTCAGCCATCGGCGCCTGTTGCGCATAGCTGGCGACGGCGTCCGGTAAGGCTTCGGCAAACGGTAAATACGGTTTGATATCCACCACCGGCGTGCCATCCACCAGATCCAGGCTGTCTAATTTCAGAATTACGCTCTCTTTCCGGCACTCGATACCTTTTAGCGCAACGAGCGACATGCCAATCGGATTGGGGCGGAACGTGGAGCGCGTGGCAAAAACGCCCATTCTGGCGTTACCGCCAAGACGGGGCGGACGAACTGTTGGCCGCCAGCCGCCGTCCATCGTCTGATGAAAAACGAAAAGCACCCACAAATGGCTGAAGGCTTCCAGCCCGCGAACGGCATCGGCCTGGTTGTAAGGCGCTATCAGATGCAGTTCGCCGCAGGCGCTTTTGACCAGACCGGGCTGGCGCGGAACGGCGAATTTTTCTTTATAGGGGGAGCGAATAACGCCGATTTGTTCAAACTGAAAGCTGCTCATTTCGCCGAAATATTCAGGGCAGACCCGATACAAACCGCCTGACGGTAGCAGCCTGGCGTGCCGCTGGTAATTTCACAGCTATGCAGCAGGACGGCGTTGGCTTTCATTTTAGATGCATTAATCTGCATACGCTTGCGCGCAGTTGGAATGTTAGGCGGAGAGTCTTGATTTGTCGCCTGACAGGATTCGCCGCTAACCTCGCCAAGATCGCGGAAAGGTTTGCCGACTAAGTCTTCAGCATTGGTGTAAATCCTGACGGGAGCGGCACGCGGCGCTTTAGGTTTCTCCGGCTCCGCTTTTGGCGGGGTTGCGGTGCTTTGAACGGGTTCAACAGGGGATCTGCTTAGCATGGAACAACCGCCCAGCATGAGTGCCAATAAACAGATCGGTAAAGCACGCATAATATTTCCTCAATGAATGTTCTAATTGCCAGATATTGAATCAGGAGCTTGCATAAATGACAAGACGGGCAATAGCCCGTCCTGAATAATATTACAGATTGTGGAATCAGCCTAAAACTTACCAGCCTTTCACCGCTCCACCATTAAAAACTTTATTTGCGGCTTCGTATACTTCATCAGACTGGTAAGCCTGAACGAATTTTTTCACATTCTCGGCGTCTTTATTGTCTTCACGCGTCACGATCAGGTTAACGTACGGAGAGTCTTTATCTTCAACGAAGATACCGTCTTTCGCTGGCGTCAGGCCAATCTGGCTGGCGTATGTCGTATTGATGACCGCTAACGCGATCTGCGCGTCATCCAGCGAACGCGGCAACTGCGGCGCTTCCAGCTCAACAATTTTCAGATTTTTCGGGTTTTCCACAATATCCAGCGAGGTAGGAAGCAGACCGACGCCGTCTTTCAGTTTAATCAGCCCCACTTTTTGCAGCAGCAGCAGGGAGCGACCAAGGTTGGTCGGGTCGTTAGGCACAGCGACCTGGGAACCGTCCTGGAGCTCATCCAGTGATTTGATTTTTTTGGAATATCCTGCAATGGGATAGACAAAAGTCTTACCTACAGAAACCAGTTTGTAGCCGCGATCTTTGATTTGCTGATCCAGATACGGTTTGTGCTGGAAGGCGTTGGCATCGATATCCCCTTTGCTCAGCGCTTCATTAGGCAGAACATAATCATTAAAGGTCACCAATTCCACGTCCAGACCGTATTTTTCTTTCGCGACTTTCTGCGCCACTTCGGCAACTTGCTGCTCTGCGCCAACGATTACGCCGACTTTAATATGATTCGGATCTTTTTCATCCTGACCGCAACCCGCAAGTGCCAGAGAACCAATCAGAGCACCCACTGCCGCAAAGGTTTTGAATTTGAACGCCATGCTTATTTCCTTAATGAGTATTTGTGTTGTGTTTAACGTTATTTATGCGTGACAGCCCTGACGATGCGATCGCCGGATAACTGAATTAAATAAACCAGAACGACGAGTAATACCAGCACCGTATTCATCACGGTAGCATTGTATCCAATATAACCGTACTGATAGCCGATTTGACCGAGGCCGCCTGCGCCGACTGCGCCGCCCATTGCGGAGTAACCGACCAGGGTAATCAGCGTAATGGTTGCCGCATTCACCAGACCAGGCAGAGCTTCCGGTAAAAGGATTTTACGTACAATTTGCAATGGTGTGGCGCCCATCGCTCGCGAGGCTTCAATCAGTCCGGCAGGGATCTCTAACAGCGCATTTTCCACCATACGGGCGATAAAAGGCGCGGCACCGACGGTCAGCGGTACAATCGCGGCCTGCAAACCGATGGAGGTACCGACAATTATCCGGGTAAAAGGAATCATCCACACCAGCAGGATGATAAAGGGAATCGAGCGGAAAATATTGACCACCGCAGAAAGGGCGCGATACAGCCTGGCGTTCTCCATAATCTGCCCCGGGCGCGTAACATACAGCAATACGCCGACCGGCAGGCCAATCACAAAACCGAAGAAACCGGAGACAAAGGTCATCGCCAGCGTTTCCCAGACGCCACGAACCAGTAACCACATCATTGCCTCAGACATAACCCAGTACCTCTACTTTCACATGGTGATCCTGCAGCCAGGCAATTGCGGCTTGCGTTTCTTCTTGTGTGCCGTGCATTTCCGTTAGCATAATGCCGAACTTCACACCGCCGGCGTAATCCATCTGCGCGCTGATAATATTATTGTTCACGTTGAAACGTCGCGCGGTTTCGGAAAGCAACGGGGCGTCAACAGACTGCCCGGTGAATTCCATGCGCAGCATCGGCACGCTGTCAGTTTCCGGCGACGCTTTCAAGCGCGCCTGGTAATCCTCTGGAATGTCCAGGTGCAGAGTGGACTGAATAAACTTCTGTGCCAGCGGCGTTTTAGGATGCGAGAAGACTTCGCTGACCGTATCCTGCTCAATAAGCTCGCCATTACTGATGACGGCAACGCAGTCGCAGATACGTTTCACGACATCCATTTCATGAGTGATAAGCAGAATCGTCAATCCCAGGCGACGGTTGATATCTTTCAGCAATTCCAGAATCGAACGGGTGGTCGCGGGATCAAGCGCGCTGGTGGCTTCATCGCACAGCAACACTTTTGGATTACTGGCTAACGCGCGGGCAATCGCGACACGCTGTTTCTGACCGCCGGAAAGATTTGCCGGATAGCTGTCGTGCTTGTCGCCAAGACCGACTAAATCCAGCAGTTCTGTTACACGGCGTTTGATCTCTTCCTTTGGTGTGTTATCCAGTTCCAGCGGCAGCGCGACGTTGCCAAACACGGTTCGTGAGGCCAGCAGATTAAAGTGCTGAAAAATCATGCCAATCTGGCGACGGGCTTTGGTGAGTTCCGCTTCAGAAAGGGTGGTCAGTTCCTGGCCGCCCACCATTACGCTTCCTTCAGTGGGACGCTCAAGTAAGTTTACGCAGCGAATGAGCGTACTTTTACCGGCGCCGGATGCGCCGATGACGCCGTAAATTTGTCCGGCAGGGACATGCAGGCTGACATTGTTCAGCGCCTGAATGGTGCGAGTCCCTTGATGGAACACTTTGGTAATATTCGAAAGTTTAATCATTGATTCTTTATTATCGTAATGAAATTAGCGGAGGCATTTTCGTCTGCCTAATACGGTCAACGCCGTCAACAGAATGGATGTTAAGGCATCCAGACGTCTAAATCAATCAGGCTTTATACGATGAGCACTTTCTTGCCTGCTGAAACATGCGATACTAGCGTCACTTGCTTTACTCAGGAGCTATAAAAGGTGGCAAAGTCTGTACCCGCAATTTTTCTCGACCGTGACGGCACTATTAATGTGGATCACGGCTACGTACATGAAATCGATGCGTTTGAGTTTATAGATGGTGTTATTGACGCGATGCGCGAGCTAAAAAAAATGGGCTATGCGCTTGTGGTAGTGACGAACCAGTCCGGAATCGCGCGCGGCAAATTCACTGAGGCGCAGTTTGAAACCTTAACCGAATGGATGGACTGGTCGTTGGCGGATCGCGATGTCGATTTGGACGGCATCTATTATTGTCCTCACCATCCGCAGGGCAGTATAGAAGAGTTCCGCCAGGTATGTGATTGCCGCAAGCCGCATCCAGGAATGCTTATCTCGGCGCGTGATTTCCTGCATATCGATATGGCGGCTTCTTATATGGTGGGAGACAAGCTGGAAGATATGCAGGCGGCTGCGGCGGCAAATGTCGGGACAAAAGTGCTGGTGCGTACGGGCAAACCGATCACGGCAGAAGCAGAAAACGCGGCGGACTGGGTGTTAAACAGCCTTGCCGACCTGCCATCGGCGATAAAAAAGCAGCAAAAATAAGCGTTATGGATAAAAGATGAGCGGTTAAAACAAAAATGCATTTTTCCGCTTGTCTTCCTGAATCGACTCCCTATAATGCGCCTCCATCGACACGGCGGATGTGAATCACTTCACACAAACAACCGGTCGGTTGAAGAGAAAAATCCTGACATTCAGGGTTGACTCTGAAAGAGGAAAGCGTAATATACGCCACCTCGCGACGGTGAGCTGAAAGCCGCGTCGCACCTGCTCTTTAACAATTTATCAGACAATCTGTGTGGGCACTCGAAGATACGGATTCTTAACGTCCACGGACGAAAAATGAATACCAAGTCTCTGAGTGAACACGTAATTCATTACGAAGTTTAATTCACGAGCATCAAACTTAAATTGAAGAGTTTGATCATGGCTCAGATTGAACGCTGGCGGCAGGCCTAACACATGCAAGTCGAACGGTAACAGGAAGCAGCTTGCTGCTTTGCTGACGAGTGGCGGACGGGTGAGTAATGTCTGGGAAACTGCCTGATGGAGGGGGATAACTACTGGAAACGGTGGCTAATACCGCATAACGTCGCAAGACCAAAGAGGGGGACCTTCGGGCCTCTTGCCATCAGATGTGCCCAGATGGGATTAGCTTGTTGGTGAGGTAACGGCTCACCAAGGCGACGATCCCTAGCTGGTCTGAGAGGATGACCAGCCACACTGGAACTGAGACACGGTCCAGACTCCTACGGGAGGCAGCAGTGGGGAATATTGCACAATGGGCGCAAGCCTGATGCAGCCATGCCGCGTGTATGAAGAAGGCCTTCGGGTTGTAAAGTACTTTCAGCGGGGAGGAAGGTGTTGTGGTTAATAACCGCAGCAATTGACGTTACCCGCAGAAGAAGCACCGGCTAACTCCGTGCCAGCAGCCGCGGTAATACGGAGGGTGCAAGCGTTAATCGGAATTACTGGGCGTAAAGCGCACGCAGGCGGTCTGTCAAGTCGGATGTGAAATCCCCGGGCTCAACCTGGGAACTGCATTCGAAACTGGCAGGCTTGAGTCTTGTAGAGGGGGGTAGAATTCCAGGTGTAGCGGTGAAATGCGTAGAGATCTGGAGGAATACCGGTGGCGAAGGCGGCCCCCTGGACAAAGACTGACGCTCAGGTGCGAAAGCGTGGGGAGCAAACAGGATTAGATACCCTGGTAGTCCACGCCGTAAACGATGTCTACTTGGAGGCTGTGCCCTTGAGGCGTGGCTTCCGGAGCTAACGCGTTAAGTAGACCGCCTGGGGAGTACGGCCGCAAGGTTAAAACTCAAATGAATTGACGGGGGCCCGCACAAGCGGTGGAGCATGTGGTTTAATTCGATGCAACGCGAAGAACCTTACCTGGTCTTGACATCCACAGAAGTTTGCAGAGATGCGAATGTGCCTTCGGGAACTGTGAGACAGGTGCTGCATGGCTGTCGTCAGCTCGTGTTGTGAAATGTTGGGTTAAGTCCCGCAACGAGCGCAACCCTTATCCTTTGTTGCCAGCGATTAGGTCGGGAACTCAAAGGAGACTGCCAGTGATAAACTGGAGGAAGGTGGGGATGACGTCAAGTCATCATGGCCCTTACGACCAGGGCTACACACGTGCTACAATGGCGCATACAAAGAGAAGCGACCTCGCGAGAGCAAGCGGACCTCATAAAGTGCGTCGTAGTCCGGATTGGAGTCTGCAACTCGACTCCATGAAGTCGGAATCGCTAGTAATCGTGGATCAGAATGCCACGGTGAATACGTTCCCGGGCCTTGTACACACCGCCCGTCACACCATGGGAGTGGGTTGCAAAAGAAGTAGGTAGCTTAACCTTCGGGAGGGCGCTTACCACTTTGTGATTCATGACTGGGGTGAAGTCGTAACAAGGTAACCGTAGGGGAACCTGCGGTTGGATCACCTCCTTACCTGAAAGAAACGGTCTTTGCAGTGCTCACACAGATTGTCTGATGAAAAACGAGCAGTAAAACCTCTACAGGCTTGTAGCTCAGGTGGTTAGAGCGCACCCCTGATAAGGGTGAGGTCGGTGGTTCAAGTCCACTCAGGCCTACCAAATTTTCCCTGAATACTGCGTTGTGAAATAACTCACATACTGATGTATGCTTCGTTATTCCACGCCTTGTCTCAGGAAAAATTATCGGTAAAGAGGTTCTGACTACACGATGGGGCTATAGCTCAGCTGGGAGAGCGCCTGCTTTGCACGCAGGAGGTCTGCGGTTCGATCCCGCATAGCTCCACCATCTCGTGAGTGTATTACGAAAAAATACTTCAGAGTGTACCTGAAAGGGTTCACTGCGAAGTTTTGCTCTTTAAAAATCTGGATCAAGCTGAAAATTGAAACAAGAACAATTTCGATTGTTCATGAGTCTCTCAAATTTTCGCAATCATGAAGATGACCTGTAAAAGGTGAAGTGAGCGAAGTGAAGACAAGGCGTACCGCACGCAGCGAGCGCAGTGGACTTGATGTCCATGAGCATCGCGAGTACGGAACAACGCAGTATTCACAACGCGCAACAAACCGGACAGAACAAGACATCTTCGGGTTGTGAGGTTAAGCGACCAAGCGTACACGGTGGATGCCCTGGCAGTCAGAGGCGATGAAGGACGTGCTAATCTGCGAAAAGCGCCGGTAAGGTGATATGAACCGTTATAACCGGCGATGTCCGAATGGGGAAACCCAGTGTGACTCGTCACACTATCATTAACTGAATCCATAGGTTAATGAGGCGAACCGGGGGAACTGAAACATCTAAGTACCCCGAGGAAAAGAAATCAACCGAGATTCCCCCAGTAGCGGCGAGCGAACGGGGAGGAGCCCAGAGCCTGAATCAGCATGTGTGTTAGTGGAAGCGTCTGGAAAGGCGCGCGATACAGGGTGAGAGCCCCGTACACAAAAGCGCACATGCTGTGAGCTCGATGAGTAGGGCGGGACACGTGGTATCCTGTCTGAATATGGGGGGACCATCCTCCAAGGCTAAATACTCCTGACTGACCGATAGTGAACCAGTACCGTGAGGGAAAGGCGAAAAGAACCCCGGCGAGGGGAGTGAAACAGAACCTGAAACCGTGTACGTACAAGCAGTGGGAGCCCCACCACTAAGCCAGTGGTGAACTCCACATACGCATCCTTTGCGGAAGATGCGGTTAACGGAGCGAAAGCGACGTTCAACCTCAGAAGAAGCAGAGGGGGCTTAGTGGTGGGGTGACTGCGTACCTTTTGTATAATGGGTCAGCGACTTATATTCTGTAGCAAGGTTAACCGCATAGGGGAGCCGAAGGGAAACCGAGTCTTAATTGGGCGTTAAGTTGCAGGGTATAGACCCGAAACCCGGTGATCTAGCCATGGGCAGGTTGAAGGTTGGGTAACACTAACTGGAGGACCGAACCGACTAATGTTGAAAAATTAGCGGATGACCTGTGGCTGGGGGTGAAAGGCCAATCAAACCGGGAGATAGCTGGTTCTCCCCGAAAGCTATTTAGGTAGCGCCTCGTGAACTCATCTCCGGGGGTAGAGCACTGTTTCGGCTAGGGGGCCATCCCGGCTTACCAACCCGATGCAAACTGCGAATACCGGAGAATGTTATCACGGGAGACACACGGCGGGTGCTAACGTCCGTCGTGAAGAGGGAAACAACCCAGACCGCCAGCTAAGGTCCCAAAGTCATGGTTAAGTGGGAAACGATGTGGGAAGGCCCAGACAGCCAGGATGTTGGCTTAGAAGCAGCCATCATTTAAAGAAAGCGTAATAGCTCACTGGTCGAGTCGGCCTGCGCGGAAGATGTAACGGGGCTAAACCATGCACCGAAGCTGCGGCAGCGAACGTATCACTTAAAACGATTCAGAAGCTTACGATTGACGGAGCGAAGCGACGTCAAAGCGTATACAAAGTCGAGTCGGTTTAAGGATACGTTCGTTGGGTAGGGGAGCGTTCTGTAAGCCGTTGAAGGTGTCCTGTGAGGGGTGCTGGAGGTATCAGAAGTGCGAATGCTGACATAAGTAACGATAAAGCGGGTGAAAAGCCCGCTCGCCGGAAGACCAAGGGTTCCTGTCCAACGTTAATCGGGGCAGGGTGAGTCGACCCCTAAGGCGAGGCCGAAAGGCGTAGTCGATGGGAAACGGGTTAATATTCCCGTACTTGGTGTTACTGCGAAGGGGGGACGGAGAAGGCTATGTTGGCCGGGCGACGGTTGTCCCGGTTTAAGCGTGTAGGTGTGTGTTCCAGGTAAATCCGGTTCACTTTAACACTGAGGCGTGATGACGAGGCACCACGGTGCTGAAGCAACAAATGCCCTGCTTCCAGGAAAAGCCTCTAAGCATCAGGTAACATCAAATCGTACCCCAAACCGACACAGGTGGTCAGGTAGAGAATACCAAGGCGCTTGAGAGAACTCGGGTGAAGGAACTAGGCAAAATGGTGCCGTAACTTCGGGAGAAGGCACGCTGACACGTAGGTGAAGTGATTTACTCATGGAGCTGAAGTCAGTCGAAGATACCAGCTGGCTGCAACTGTTTATTAAAAACACAGCACTGTGCAAACACGAAAGTGGACGTATACGGTGTGACGCCTGCCCGGTGCCGGAAGGTTAATTGATGGGGTCAGCGCAAGCGAAGCTCCTGATCGAAGCCCCGGTAAACGGCGGCCGTAACTATAACGGTCCTAAGGTAGCGAAATTCCTTGTCGGGTAAGTTCCGACCTGCACGAATGGCGTAATGATGGCCAGGCTGTCTCCACCCGAGACTCAGTGAAATTGAACTCGCTGTGAAGATGCAGTGTACCCGCGGCAAGACGGAAAGACCCCGTGAACCTTTACTATAGCTTGACACTGAACATTGAGCCTTGATGTGTAGGATAGGTGGGAGGCTTTGAAGCGTGGACGCCAGTCTGCGTGGAGCCGACCTTGAAATACCACCCTTTAATGTTTGATGTTCTAACGTGGACCCGTAATCCGGGTTGCGGACAGTGTCTGGTGGGTAGTTTGACTGGGGCGGTCTCCTCCTAAAGAGTAACGGAGGAGCACGAAGGTTGGCTAATCCTGGTCGGACATCAGGAGGTTAGTGCAATGGCATAAGCCAGCTTGACTGCGAGCGTGACGGCGCGAGCAGGTGCGAAAGCAGGTCATAGTGATCCGGTGGTTCTGAATGGAAGGGCCATCGCTCAACGGATAAAAGGTACTCCGGGGATAACAGGCTGATACCGCCCAAGAGTTCATATCGACGGCGGTGTTTGGCACCTCGATGTCGGCTCATCACATCCTGGGGCTGAAGTAGGTCCCAAGGGTATGGCTGTTCGCCATTTAAAGTGGTACGCGAGCTGGGTTTAGAACGTCGTGAGACAGTTCGGTCCCTATCTGCCGTGGGCGCTGGAAGACTGAGGGGGGCTGCTCCTAGTACGAGAGGACCGGAGTGGACGCATCACTGGTGTTCGGGTTGTCATGCCAATGGCACTGCCCGGTAGCTAAATGCGGAAAAGATAAGTGCTGAAAGCATCTAAGCACGAAACTTGCCCCGAGATGAGTCTTCCCTGAGACTTTGAGTCTCCTGAAGGAACGTTAAAGACGATGACGTTGATAGGCCGGGTGTGTAAGCGCAGCGATGCGTTGAGCTAACCGGTACTAATGAACCGTGAGGCTTAACCTTACAACGCCGAAGCTGTTTTGGCGGATTGAGAGAATTTTCAGCTTAGATACCAGATTTTCGGGAACGAAAGATGTTACGCTGAGGCAAGGCGGCAAATGAAGGAAAGGAAGGAGCATACTGAAGTATGTGACTGACTTTGCGAATGCAGCCAACGCAGCATCGGTGTGAAAGATTCGTTTCCGGCAACAGAATTTGCCTGGCGGCCGTAGCGCGGTGGTCCCACCTGACCCCATGCCGAACTCAGAAGTGAAACGCCGTAGCGCCGATGGTAGTGTGGGGTCTCCCCATGCGAGAGTAGGGAACTGCCAGGCATCAAATAAAACGAAGGGCCCTGTCGCAAGACAGGGCCTTCTGTTTTATCTGCAGTCTGTCGGTGAGCGCTCTCCTGAGGAGGACAAATCCGCCGGGAGCGGATTTGCACGTTGCGCAGCAACGGCCCGGAGGGTGGCGGGCAGGACGCCCGCCATAAACTGCCAGGCATCAAACAGTGAAGAAGCCCATCCTGACGGATGGGCTTTTTTGCGTCTGTGGCCGGGTATGCACTGCCGGATGGCGGCTCCGCCTTATCCAGCCACAGGAATTATCCCGCCTACGAAGCTGGCGCTATTGTAGAACCGATAAGGGCAAAACCCACCCAACCGTTAACGATGAACTATCCTTTACACTTGCTTATATAAGCAGTGAGGATTTTCATTGGCTATCAAACCTTTTAACTACCAGCAAGACTTTTCCAGCATTGACTTCCGCCAGCAGCCTGAATTGTATCAGGTTGGACGAGGCGAGCAGGGGGGGCTACTGGTTGAACCCTACAAAAGCGAAATTCTTCCGTTCTGGCGCTATAAAGATGAAGCATCGGCGCTGAAATCCGCAGAACAGATCTACCAGTTGTTCGAAGCTTACCGGCAGCAGGATGATTTCGTTGGTATGGACATGGCGCGTAAATTTATTCAGATGGGATATACCCGCGCCAGGCGATACGCTAACTATAAAGGCGGTAAAAAGTATGCAGAAGACGGCAGCCTGAATACACGGGGTAATGATCCTATTAAGGCCGCGGCGGCAACGGTTTTCAAAGGTTGGTGGGATAAAATCCGTCAGGACGAAGACTATCTGAAACGAAAACGCCAGCATCAGGCACGGTGGGGATAGAAATTAGCAAACAAATAATTAACACTTTATTTACTTTTTTGTCTCGCGTAATCTGAATCTCCAAAATAAAAGGCCGATCAAGCCTGGCAACAAGGAGAACAGTATGGCAGAAATTATTCAGCGTATAGATAAAAACAACGCTGAGGCTCCGGAGATGCGGCGACGCATATGGGCTATCGTGGGGGCATCTTCCGGAAACTTAGTGGAATGGTTTGATTTCTACGTCTACTCTTTCTGCTCGCTCTATTTTGCACATATCTTCTTTCCTTCTGGTAATACCACCACTCAGCTTTTGCAAACGGCAGGTGTCTTTGCCGCAGGTTTTTTAATGCGACCTATCGGTGGTTGGCTATTTGGACGCATTGCCGATCGACGCGGGCGTAAAGCCTCAATGTTGATTTCGGTGTGCATGATGTGCATGGGGTCGCTGGTGATTGCCTGTTTACCCGGTTACGATACCATCGGCACCTGGGCGCCGGCGCTGCTACTTATTGCAAGGTTATTTCAGGGGCTCTCGGTAGGGGGGGAGTACGGGACCAGCGCGACATATATGAGTGAAGTTGCGCTTGAAGGTCGTAAGGGATTTTTCGCTTAATTTCAGTATGTTACGCTTATTGGTGGGCAACTATTGGCATTGCTGGTCGTTGTGATTTTGCAGCAGGTTCTGGAAGATGCTGAACTTCGTGCCTGGGGATGGCGTATTCCCTTTGCGCTGGGTGCCGTGCTGGCAGTTGTGGCGTTATGGCTACGTCGCCAGCTGGATGAAACCTCGAAGCATGAGACTCGCGCGTTAAAAGAAGCCGGTTCGTTGAAAGGTTTGTGGCGTAATCGCAAAGCCTTTTTGATGGTGCTTGGTTTCACCGCAGCAGGATCGCTGTGCTTTTACACCTTCACCACCTATATGCAGAAATATCTGGTAAATACAGCAGGTATGCATGCTAATGTCGCCAGCGGCATTATGACGGCCGCGCTGTGTGTTTTCATGTTGGTGCAGCCGTTATTCGGCGCGTTATCCGATAAGATAGGCAGGCGTACCTCTATGCTATGTTTTGGCGCGCTCGCGACTCTTTTCACCGTTCCAATTCTCTCCGCATTGCAGAATGTGACGTCGCCTTATGCCGCATTTGCTTTAGTGATGTGCGCGCTATTGATTGTGAGTTTCTATACCTCGATTAGCGGGATACTGAAAGCGGAGATGTTTCCGGCGCAAGTTCGCGCTCTGGGGGTCGGTTTATCTTATGCGGTAGCAAACGCGTTGTTTGGCGGATCTGCGGAATATGTCGCGCTGTCGCTAAAATCTGTGGGTATGGAGAGTTCGTTTTTCTGGTATGTTACCGCGATGGCCGCTCTGGCTTTCCTGGTCTCGCTGATGTTGCACTGTAAAGGAAAGGGCTTGCGCCTTTAGTACTGCGCCATTTGCCAGATAGCGTAACCGGTTGTCGCGCCAGCGACATCCCAGGCAAAATCTTTCCAGCTCCAGCCGCTTCCTTTCGGGCGGCTGTCCCAGAGTTCTTTTGAGGCTCCGAGACTCAAAGAAAACATCAGCCCTATCGCTGCGCTACGTTCGGGGCTTACTCCCTGGTGGCGCGCATACTCATTACCGGCTGCCGATAGCATTGCTGATGCCATAAAATGCTGGGCTTTATCCTGACCGCTCCAGCGGTCATTAGCCAGATGGCTGCACCCGGAGAGAAACAACACCGTAAAAGGAATCAACACGCGCACCAGTCCACTCCTAAGAGAAAACCCCGTACAGGACGGGGCTTCGATTACAGGATACGGCTAATTAATCTGTCGATGCGGATCCGGCGCAGGCGGCGAATCAATTTACGCACTTTTATCGGATAGTCGGCAATGCTCTGCAGGTCACGATAATGTTTTACGATGGTCGTGTGCGTTCGGATAAGTTCCAGCTCTTTTTCCCGCTGAGGGGTAAGTTCCTGCTTAGGATCGTGGATCAGAATGGCGTTTTCCAGATCCAGACGCCAGGCGCGGGGATTCAAATTGTTGCCGGTGAGTAGCATCCATTTATCATCTACCCACATCCCTTTCAGATGATAGGTATTGTCGTCATCTTTCCACAGACGCACCACAAGCTGATCGGTATTGACGTAATATTGTAAACGGCTCAGGAAGCGGCGCAGGTTAATCTCATAGAGATAGGGCAGCGCGCCAATGATCTTGAACGGTTCATCTTCCGGAATGTAAAAATCATTCGCGGTTTTATCGCCAACAATGATTTCGACTTTCTTTCCGTCGCGCAGTAGCTGGATAATATTCCGCACCAGTACCGCTGGTAGATTGAAGTAAGGGGTACAAATGGTGAGCTTATGCTCCGCACAGGGCATGAGATGGAAAATGGTTTTGTTCAGCAGACTGGATTTTCCAAGCCCGACCAGCGGCGTAACGGAGAGTTGCTCGTCATTAGCGTCACCCTGAAAATGATATGACGCATCACGTAGCTCCTGACGGTATAAGCGGATATCGTTTTTAATCTCCGGGCTTTTCGGACGCTGGGTATTATCCAGACGATTCACACCACGACCATTCATCAGATTTTGCGTAACCCAGTCAAACATGATGTCTGCCATTTGCCGATTACGAATGAGCTGGTAGCGATCATAGCGATATTTGTCATGCTGATGGAGATAGACATCGTTCAGACTGGCGCCGCTGTACAGGACGCTATCATCAATGATAAACCCTTTAAAATGCAGTACGCCAAGCGCTTCTCGCGTATTAATTGGTACGCCGTAAACCGGGACATCAATGCCGGGGTTTTCCTGCGCCAGCCGGCAATACCAGTCTGCATTGGTATTCGAGGCCGCTGCGCCAATGCGCCCACGCTGCGCGCGATGCCAGTCGACCAGCACCCGCACGTCCAGTTCAGGACGCTGCCGTTTAGCCGCATAGAGCGCGTCGAGTATACCTTTACCCCCATCGTCCTGTTCCAGATACAGGGCAACGATACAAATACGCTGCGTCGCGCTGGCGATTTTCTCCAGCAGTGTCTCCCGAAAAGTAGCAGGAGTATAAAAGAAATCTACATCATCAACTGGCTGAGAAATCTTAGGGAGTTGGGCAAGGTGTTGTTGATGTTTATTACGCTTAAATTTTGACAACATCACAGTGCATTTCTTCTCTGTTCATTGAAGGGTCCTCTGTGCTATGCAGACGACATAAGCGAGCAATAATAACATCAGTACCCGTTAAAGTGGTCAACATTTCCAGTACATTACTCACGATTCATCACATTTGGCCAGATTCAGCGTTAATCCCACGATGCCCTCTTCGAGCTGAATATCGACCTGAAATCCCAGTTTTCTGGCCAACGCGACCATGCCGCGATTGTTCGGCATCGTAATACCGTTCAGCCGCTTCAATCCGTGATCGCGAGTATAAGCAATCAATTTCTCCATTAAACGGCGTCCTAAGCCCAATCCTTTGAGATCTGAACGCACCAATACGGCAAATTCAGCATCCATGTTATCAGGATCGGAAATCGCACGCGTTACGCCGAGGATCTCTTCAGTGTTATCCAGCCGTCGCACAGCCACAAACGCCATTTCTCGATCGTAGTCGATCTGCGTCATGTTGGCTAAATCTTCGTGGGTAAATTCGTTGATCTCGCTGAAATAACGGTAGTAAAGATCCTCTTTAGTGACCTGAGCGATGAATTGTCGCAGTTGGGGCTCATCTTCCGGCAGGATCGGACGAAACAGACAGCGATCGCCGTTTTTCATCTCCACCCACTCTTCAAGCTGGTGGGGATAGGGGCGTACCGCAAGTCGACTTTCGCTATCGCCATCAAACGGGGCAATATCCAGCGTTACATCCAGCGCGGTAAACTCACTGGCGGAAGCCAGCAGCGGATGGATATCCAGACGCTGAATTTCCGGGCAGTCGACAATCAGGTTTGAAACCTGGACCAGCAACTGGCTTAAACCGACGATATCCAACGGATGCAGCGCGCTGCGGGCGCGAATTTTCCGCTGTTTAATGCCCTGAATCACCAGATAGCGCGCCAGATTCATATTGAGCGGCGGCAGTGCTACGACAGCCTGCTCTTCCGGACGCCACTCCACGCCGCCTTCACCCAACATAATCAAAGGACCAAACACCGGATCGTGCTCGACCACCACACGAAGCTCCTGCGCTCCGGCGCGGTTAGCCATGCTTTGTACCAGCAAACCGTGAATCCGCGCCTGCGGCCAGGCCATCTTTACACGATCGAAAATGGCGTTGGCGGCCTGCTGCACCTCATTCGCGGTCCGCAAATAAAGCATAACCCCCTGAACTTCAGATTTATGCGGAATATCCGGCGAGCGTAACTTGAGGGCTACCGGATAGCCTATCTGTTCGGCGATATGCACCGCTTCCGCGCTGTCGCCGGCAATCCAGGTGGGAAGGGTATGTAATCCATAGGCGTGTAAAATTGGCTGTACTTCATGGGTATCCAACGAGGTGGCGCCTTCCGCAATCGCCTGCTGTAACAGATTATGCGCTTCGGCGGTATTGGACGTCAGGTTACTCGGCAGCGCTGGCGTTTCCCGCAGTTGCTTCTGATTACGCCGGTATTCCACCATATGCATAAAAGCGGTAATCGTGCCTTCCGGCGTACGGTAGGTGGGTAATCCGGCTTCGCTGAATAGCCGTCTTGCTTCCTGAGACGAGAACTCGCCGCACCAGTTTGTCAGCAGCGTAACAAACCTGCCTCTGGGGTGGCGCTTAATCGTCTCGATCAGCGCATGGGCGCTTTCCGTACCCGGCGCGGCTGCGCTGGGAGAGTGGATAACCATAAGCGCGTCAAAATCCTGACTGGAGAGCAGGATATCCAGCGTTTTGACGTAATGTTCGCGGCTGGCGTCATCACACAGATCTAGCGGATTGGCAATATCAATGTGCGCGGGAAGCGCCTGCCGTAGTTGCAGGCAGGTCTCTTCGCTCAACGTCGCCAGCTTGCCGTTACGCGACCACAACTCATCTAACGCCAGCGCGGCAGGCGCGGCGCCATTGCTGATGATCATCAGTCTGTCGCCGCGTAGCGGACGCATATGGCTGAGCGTTTCGACGGCGGAAAAAAGCTCGTGCGTATCCTGGACTCGTAGCAGGCCTGCGCGCTGGATGGCCGCATCCCACGCCGGGTCCATTCCCGCGCTGGTATTAAGTAAACGCTGGGCTGCCGGGCTTCGGCCGCTTTTAATCACCAGTATCGGTTTGTTACGTGAAGCGCTACGGGCGGCGGAAACAAAACGGCGGGCGTCACTTAACTGTTCCAGATAGAGCAAAATCGCGCTGGTCTTGCTGTCGCGCGCCAGATAGTCCAGCAGTTCATCGACATCAATATCCAGACTATCGCCCAGCGCGATAAAGTAGGAGAAGCCCATTTCACGCTGTTGCGCCCAGTCAAGAATAGTATTGGAAACGGCGGCAGACTGGGAAATAAAGGCGAGCTTGCCCTGCTTAATCGGGACGGGAGAAAAGCTGGCATTCAGCCCTTGCCACGGCGCGAGGAGCCCAAGACTGTTCGGACCCAGCAGACGCATTTTATAGTGCCGGGCACAGACAAGAAGTTCTTCATGTTGCGACGTGGGAGCAGAAAGGATAATACACGTTTTACAACCTTTCGCGCCAAGCGCCTCCAGTAACGCCAGGTTACGGCTGGCGTTAGTGCATAAAATAGCCAGATCGGGAGTAAAAGGGAGACTGGCGATATCCGGCCAGGCCATGACGCCTAAAACGGCTTTCCAGGCAGGCGTCACGGGAAGGACGGGGCCATTGAATCCGCCCGCCAACAAGTTACGCATCATCAGATAACCCGCACGGTGGGGCTTCATTGATGCGCCAATCACCGCGATCGATTTTGGTCGCAGTAGCGCTTCCAGTCCTTGCTGGCTCATACCGGTTTCCCTTACACAGAAGTGACCGGATGATTTTAAACGCTTTCGCTATTTTCTGCTGTGACGTTTCCCGGATGTTGCGTTTTTCCTGCCAGATAGCGCGTTTTAAAACGGGTGAAATGTTCACCTAAACTGGTTGCAGCCTCGGTATCTCCCGCCAGATCTAACAACGCTATCGCGACTTCGGCGGTACAATATTGCCCTTCGGCATGGATTTCACGCAGACGATAAGCTGAAAGACGCGATAAATCGACGGAAATTACCGGCAGATGATCCAGATAAGGGCTTTTACGAAACATTTTACGTGCTTCGGGCCAGGTGCCGTCAAGCATGATAAACAGCGGCGGTTTCCCGGCGGGCGGGGTGGAAATGACCTCGCGCGCTTCGTCGGCGTAGGACGCGGGAAAGACCACCATCGGCTGATAATCCGGATGCTGTACCAGCTCCAGCAACGCCTGCGGCGGCTCGGTACGCGACCACTGAAACGCCGCGGTATCCGGCAAGATATCGGCTATCAGTCGGCCGGTATTGCTGGGTTTCATCGGTTCAGTGTCAAACATGACCAGACAAAAACGGCTTTTCGCCTGAGAAGGCGTTAACGTATCACACAGGCAACGTTTTAGCGGCAGCAAGCAGCGCTGGCAGCGGTGAACCCGGTTGCCTCTGGCAAGAAAAGGACGTGTAGCGCGCGCAAGCCGTTCGGCGCGTAACTGAAGGACAGCGTTATTGGTCATAGAAAGCGTTTGTGGAGAAAAACGCTATTGTGGCAGAGGTGAAAATGGGGCACAAGATGCGCCCCATGGCGTTTACAGTGCTTCGTTCAGCCAGTTGTCAAAAGGCGCTTTAGGTACTGCGCCATTGAGCATATCGACCACCTGTCCATGTTTAAAGATCATAATCGTCGGGATGCTGCGAATACCGAAACGGGCGCTAAGTTCACGTTCCGCCTCGGTATTCACTTTGACAAAACGGACTTTACCGCTGCGCTCTTCTGCGACATCCTCGAAGATAGGCGCAAAGTTACGGCAAGGGCCGCACCAGGGCGCCCAAAAGTCGATCACCACTGGAAGATCGTCCTTCAACAGTTTGTCCAGCGTTTCGCCGGTCGCATTAATGACTTCTCCGTCAAACAACTCATGACCGCAGCGTCCACATTTTGCCGCATCCTGAAGCCGATCGTCGGGGATGCGGTTGATGGCCTGGCAATGGGTACAAACGGTGTTCATAGCTAACCTCTGAATACGTCCCGCTACGCGCGAGATGTTTCTATAATGTTACATATTATCGAGGAGTTTGTGCTAAACAACAATGTGTTTTATTCAATGAGTACAATAGTCGCAGGCTTTTAAACGAAATCATGGCTAACCGGATGCACATCGGGTAATCTTCGCGCTTCGCGCAGCGCTGGTGGAGAAAAGCATGAACGATGAATTAAAAAACAAAAGCGGCAAAGTCAAAGTGATGTATGTCCGTAGTGATGATGACTCTGATAAACGCACCCATAACCCGCGTACCGGGAAAGGGGGAGGCCGCCCAGCAAAGTCTCGCACTGACGGTGGACGTCGCCCTGCCCGTGATGAGCGAAATAATCAGATCCGTGACCGTAAACATGAAACATCGCCGTGGCGTACTGTGTCCCGCGCGCCAGGCGATGAAGCGCCTGAAAAAGTCGATCATGGCGGTATTAGCGGTAAAAGTTTTATCGACCCTGAAGTTTTGCGTCGCCAGCGTGCGGAAGAGACGCGCGTCTACGGCGAAAATGCCTGCCAGGCGCTATTCCAGAGCCGTCCTGACGCCATCGTGCGCGCATGGTTTATCCAAAGCGTAACGCCGCGTTTTAAAGAGGCGCTTCGCTGGATGGCGGCGAATCGTAAAGCCTACCATGTTGTGGATGAAGCCGAACTGGCAAAAGCTTCCGGGACTGAGCACCACGGCGGCGTATGTTTCCTGATTAAAAAGCGTAACGGTACGACCGTTAAGCAATGGGTAAAGCAGGCGGCGGATCAAGACTGCGTACTGGCGTTGGAAGATGTCGCTAACCCGCATAATCTGGGCGGCATGATGCGTAGCTGCGCGCACTTCGGCGTGAAAGGCGTGGTGGTACAGGATGCGGCGTTGCTGGAATCCGGCGCGGCGATTCGTACCGCGGAAGGCGGGGCAGAGCATGTCCAGCCGATCACTGGTGAAAGCATTGTTGACGTACTGGATGATTTTCGTCAGGCGGGGTACACCGTGGTGACGACGTCCAGCGATCGCGGTCAGGCGCTCTTTAGTACGACCCTGCCGGAAAAGATGGTGCTGGTCTTAGGCCGTGAATATGACTTCCTGCCGGAAGCGGCGCGCGAACCCAATGATCTGTGTGTAAAAATTAACGGCACGGGGAACGTGGAAAGCCTTAATGTGTCGGTTGCGACAGGCGTGCTGCTCGCCGAGTGGTGGCGGCAGAATAAAGCGTAAGGGCTACAGCCCGGTGGCGCAACGCGTGCCGGGCCAATTATGTACTTCCACCGCCCGGTCAGATAAGGCGCTTTCGCGCCGTTATCCGGGCGATAAAACGGCGAGCCGCCAGCGTTATTCACTCTCAGTCGGTAGTACTGGCGTCCAGTCGATAGTTTTCTCGCCGTGTTGTTCCAGCCATTGGTTCGTTAGCGCAAAATGATTGCAGCCAAAAAATCCGCGGTGCGCAGAGAGCGGCGAGGGATGCGGGGCTTTCAGAATATGGTGGCGCTGCGGATCAATAATCGCGCCTTTCTTCTGGGCGTGCGAGCCCCACAGCAGGAAGACGACGCCTTCGCGGTGTTGGTTAATCAGGCTTATCACTTTATCCGTAAAGGTTTCCCACCCCAGGCTGGCATGAGAGTGCGCCTGGCCTGCCCGTACCGTGAGCACCGTATTCAGTAACAGTACGCCCTGGCGCGCCCAGCTTTCCAGATAACCGTGCGCGGGGCGAACAAAGCCGGGAATGGAGGCTTCCAGCTCCTTGTACATATTCACTAATGACGGCGGGGGCGCGATTCCAGGACGTACGGAAAACGCCAGACCATGCGCCTGGCCGGGGCCGTGGTAAGGATCTTGCCCCAGGATCACCACCTTAACGTCGCCCAGTTCCGTGAAGCGAAAGGCGTTAAACACATCTTTTTGCGGCGGGTAGACCGTGATCCCCGACTGACGCTCGCCAGCAACGGTATGAAGCGTATTAATAAAGTAAGGTTGCTGTTTCTCATCAGCCAGCACATCGTGCCAGGTTAACTCAGTCGCCATCTCGCTCTCCTGCGAATTTCCAGTTCCCTTAGCTTAACTGCTTCTTTCTGCAGTGCAAAATCCTGCGTGCTACAAAAACCGTTACCTACAAAAGATAGTTGAAAATTTATGTAAAAAGTTTATAGAGCCGAATGGTGTAAGTTGATGTAAAACAATAAATTCCCTCCATCACCCTTTTTATGGTGTGGTTTTTGTTGATTTAAATCAAAGAATGAAGGGTGATCGAAGGGTATATATACACTCAAGCAACAATGGTTTTACCAATTGGCCGGGATTAGGCCGACCGAAATCAAATAATTTTGCCTGGGGAGGCATCACATGATTACAGGTATCCAGATTACTAAAGCCGCTAACGACGACCTGCTGAATTCCTTCTGGCTGCTGGACAGCGAAAAAGGCGAAGCGCGCTGCATCGTTGCAAAATCCGGCTTTGCTGAAGATGAAGTTGTGGCTGTCAGCAAACTGGGCGAGATTGAATACCGTGAAATTCCGATGGAAGTTAAACCGGAAGTGCGCGTTGAAGGCGGTCAGCATCTGAACGTTAACGTTCTGCGTCGTGAAACGCTGGAAGACGCGGTTAAGCATCCGGAAAAATACCCGCAGCTGACTATTCGTGTTTCTGGTTATGCGGTGCGTTTTAACTCCCTGACGCCGGAACAGCAGCGCGACGTTATCGCTCGTACCTTTACTGAAAGCCTGTAAGATTCACGAATTACACCGGCTTGAGGTATAACAAACGGAAGGCGTTTATACGTCTTCCGTTTTTTTACGTCGATTCATCGGGAAAAAAATGCCGGGTAGAGCCCGGCATCATCATCACTCTTCGCTGGATTGCTCCTGCATTTGCGTACCGCTTGGCTTGCGGCGCTTACCGATATTTTTTGTATCGCGGTGACGTTTCTTCACGCGCGGCTTCTCTTTTTCTTTCTCTTTTTTCTTCTCGGCGCGTTTCGCCAGCACTTTTTTCGACGGTTTGCCGGTCAACTTTTCGCTGGGGGCGCGCGTGGTCGGGCGAAGTTCATCAATGACGCGCGCTTTTAGCGGCTCTTCGATGTAACGACCTATTTTCAGCAGCAACAGATGGTCGTGGGCTTCTACCAGCGAGATTGCCGTGCCTTTGCGGCCAGCACGGCCTGTACGACCAATACGATGCAGATAGGTATCACCACTGCGCGGCATGTCGAAGTTAATGACGTGGCTTACGTCAGGAATATCAATCCCGCGTGCAGCGACGTCGGTTGCGACCAGCACGTTAACGCGACCGTCGGTGAGACGCTTAATACCTTCGTTACGTTTGATCTGCGCCATCTCGCCTTCAAGATAGCAATTGTTGAGCCCTGACAGACGCAGCGTTTCGGCCAGTTCATGGACGCGTTCACGTTTACGCACAAACACGATAGAACGGGTTGCATCGTCTTGTTTTAGCAGGTGCTTCAACAGAGCAACTTTATGTTCGAAATTGTCGGCACGGTAGTACCACTGGTGAATTTTCTTACGCTCGCGGGTTGACGGATTGGCGGAAACTTCAACCGGATCTTCCAGCAGGCGTTCGGCAAAATCTTTAATCGCATCGCCTTCCAGCGTGGCGGAGAACAGCATCGTCTGTTTACGCCAACGGGTTTCGCCGGCGATATGTTCAATATCCTGAGCGAAGCCCATGTCCAGCATCCGGTCAGCTTCGTCAAGGATCAGTGTTTCAACCGCCCGGCAGTCGAAGTTCTCTTCTTTTATATATTGCAGCAGACGGCCCGTCGTGGCGACCACGATATCCTGGTTTTCGCTAAACACTTCAGCATGGTTCATATAGGCTACGCCGCCGGTAATCGTGGCGATATCCAGATGAGTATGCTTAGCCAGTTCACGAGCGTGATCGGCAACCTGCATTGCCAGTTCGCGGGTTGGCGTCAGGATCAGAATGCGCGGCGGCCCTGATTTTTTACGCGGAAAGTCGAGCAGGTGCTGCAACGCCGGCAGCAGGTATGCCGCCGTTTTACCGGTGCCTGTCGGCGCAGAACCGAGTACATCACGGCCATCGAGCGCAGGCGGAATGGCGGCAGCCTGAATGGCGGTCGGGCGAGTGAAACCTTTATCCTGGAGGGCATCCAGCAGGCTTTCGTCGAGTTCAAGTTCGGAAAAAGTCGTTACAGTCATGTTCTACCTCTGTGTGGGGCGCTGATTATAGACGTTACGGCCGCAATCTTCATCTGTTTGTATGGATATCCCTTCTCAGGTATTGTTTTCACCCGGCGCTGTCGCCGTTTTTCGCAAGGTTGTTTTTACATGTCTCAGTCTGGCTCCGTTCTTCGTCGTAACGGATTTACGTTTAAACAGTTTTTTGTTGCACATGATCAGTGTGCGATGAAAGTGGGAACTGACGGTATTTTACTCGGGGCGTGGGCGCCGGTCGCGGATGTAAAGCGAATTCTGGATATCGGTACTGGAAGCGGTCTGCTGGCGTTAATGCTGGCGCAGCGGACGGATGACAATGTGCCTATTGACGCCGTGGAGCTGGATGCCGGGGCTGCCAGGCAAGCACAGGAAAACGTTGCTCACTCTCCCTGGTCGCATCGAATAACGGTGCATACTGACAATATTCAGCGTTGGGCACCTCGTCAGACGGTACGCTTTGATCTTATTCTCAGCAATCCGCCTTATTACGAACCCGGCGTGGAATGCGCTACGCCGCAGCGGGAGCAGGCGCGTTACACCGCTACGCTGGATCACCAGACGTTATTGGCTATTGCAGCGGATTGTATTACCGAAGACGGCTTTTTTTGCGTCGTATTGCCGGAACAAATAGGCAACGTTTTTACGCAGCAAGCGCTCAACATGGGATGGCATTTGCGGTTACGTACTGACGTTGCGGAAAACGAAGCGCGCTTGCCGCACCGGGTTCTGCTCGCATTCTCCCCGCAAGCCGGGGAGTACTTTAGCGACAGATTAGTGATTCGCGGGTCAGACCAGCATTATTCTGAAAGTTATACGGCGTTGACCCAGGCATTTTATCTGTTTATGTGAGACGTTAACGGCGAAAGGATCGATGGGCCGGATTCAGCCAGTTGGTGCGGATAATCCAGCGTAAAGTGCAGTCCCCGGCTCTCTTTACGCATCATCGCGCAACGCACAATCAATTCGGCCACCTGCACCAGATTACGCAGTTCCAGTAAATTATTCGAGACGCGAAAGTTGGCGTAATACTCGTCAATCTCTTGTTGCAACATGGTAATACGCCGTAGGGCACGCTCCAGCCGTTTCGTCGTGCGCACAATACCCACATAGTCCCACATCAGCAGACGCAGCTCATGCCAGTTATGCTGAATCACCACCCGTTCATCGGCGTTCTCCACGCGGCTTTCATCCCAGGCGGGAAGAACATCAACGCCGTGGGCGTAAGGCATTCGCCTGTCGATATCCATTGCCGCGGACCAGCCGTAAACTAAGCATTCCAGCAACGAGTTGGACGCCATACGGTTAGCGCCGTGCAGACCGGTGTAACTGACTTCGCCAATGGCATATAAACCGTCTACATCGGTACGACCATAGTCATCGACGACCACGCCGCCGCAGGTATAGTGCGCGGCAGGAACGACGGGAATCGGTTCTTTGGTTAAATCCATCCCCAAATCGAACAGTTTCTCATAGATCATCGGGAAGTGCTGGCGGACAAAATCTTCAGGCTTGTGGCTGATATCGAGAAACATACAGTCTGCGCCGAGTCGTTTCATCTCATGGTCAATAGCGCGGGCGACAATATCGCGCGGCGCCAGTTCGCCGCGTTCGTCAATGTCCGGCATAAACCGCGAACCGTCCGGACGTTTAAGGTATGCGCCTTCGCCGCGCAGCGCTTCGGTAAGGAGAAAATTACGCGCCTGCGGATGATAAAGGGCGGTCGGATGAAACTGGTTAAATTCCAGATTAGCGACCCGGCAACCCGCGCGCCAGGCCATCGCGATACCGTCGCCGGAGGAAATATCCGGGTTAGTGGTGTATTGATAAACCTTTGAGGCGCCGCCGGTCGCCAGCACCACCGACTTAGCATGACAGGTTTCAACCCACTCTTTATTGCGATTCCAGAGCCAGGCGCCGACGACCCGGCGAGGCCCCGGCAGACCAATTTTATCGGAGATAATTAAATCAACGGCATTGCTGCGTTCCAGCACCTGAATATGAGGATGATTTTGCGCCCGACTGACCAGCGTGGTTTCGACTTCCTTTCCGGTAGCGTCGGCGGCATGAAGGATACGGCGATGACTGTGGCCGCCTTCACGCGTGAGATGATAGCTCTCCTTGCCGTTTGGCTGGACATGCGTATCAAACAGGACGCCCTGATCGATAAGCCACTGCACGCAGGCGCGGGCGTTGCTGGCGACAAACTCCACCGCGTGGCGATCGCAAATTCCGGCGCCGGCAATCAGCGTATCTTCGACATGCGACGCAATACTGTCGGTTTCATCAAACACGGCGGCAATACCGCCCTGCGCATAAAACGTGGAGCCCTCGCTCACCGGCCCTTTACTCAGGACGATAACCTTATGTTTTTCAGCCAGACGCAGCGCCAGCGAGAGTCCGGCCGCGCCGCTGCCGATAATTAACACATCACAGGACAGTTCAGGAGTTGTCATTATGGCCTTTGTTTAATTTACTAAACATTATTGCGGTAGATTAGCACTATATGGCGCTAAAAAGCACGTTATGATTTCGCTGATGTTGTGCTTATTAAACATAAAATAAAAATACGGCGAGAGATAAACGGCAAAAAATATTTTGTAGGGCAGGATGTTAGCATCAGATTTTGTAGTGAAATAAAGATGCTGTTAGGTTACTCTGCAAACGACGAAATAGGCATTTCTGTACAGATAGTGCGTTGTTCAGTATCTGTAGACTTATAATGGAAGATAAGACCTGTCTACAACATGACAAACAAAAACAAATGCGTAACGGAACTTTACGAAACATAGACACTCTAACCTGTTGCTTGCTCATAGTGCGGCTTATGGAGTGGCGTTTCGAAAGCGCGTGGAAATTTGGTTTGGGGAGACATTACCTCGGATGAGCGAGCAGTTAACGGACCAGGTCCTGGTTGAACGGGTCCAGAAGGGAGATCAGAAAGCCTTTAACTTACTGGTAGTGCGCTACCAGCATAAAGTGGCGAGTCTGGTTTCCCGCTATGTGCCATCGGGCGACGTTCCCGATGTCGTACAGGAATCATTTATTAAGGCCTATCGCGCGCTGGATTCTTTCCGGGGAGATAGCGCTTTTTATACCTGGTTGTATCGCATTGCGGTCAATACCGCGAAGAACTACCTGGTTGCTCAGGGGCGTCGTCCGCCTTCCAGTGATGTAGACGCGATTGACGCAGAAAACTTTGAAAGCGGCGGCGCGCTGAAAGAAATTTCGAACCCTGAGAACTTAATGTTGTCAGAAGAACTGAGACAGATAGTTTTCCGAACTATTGAGTCCCTCCCGGAAGATTTACGTATGGCAATCACCTTACGGGAGCTGGATGGCCTGAGCTATGAAGAGATAGCGGCTATCATGGATTGTCCGGTGGGGACGGTGCGTTCACGTATCTTCCGGGCGCGGGAAGCTATTGATAATAAAGTTCAACCGCTTATCAGGCGTTGACGATAGCGGGATACTGGAAAAGGTATTAGGCATGCAGAAAGAAAAACTTTCCGCTTTGATGGATGGCGAAACGTTGGACAGTGAGCTGCTCAAAGCGCTTACGCACGACCCGGAAATGCAGAAAACATGGGAGAGTTATCACCTGATCCGCGATTCAATGCGGGGGGATACGCCTGACGTTCTCCATTTCGATATATCCGCTCGCGTGATGGCCGCTATTGAAAACGAGCCAGTACGTCAGGTGTCGCCATTAATCCCTGAGGCCCAACCCGCTCCGCAGCAATGGCAGAAAATGCCGTTCTGGAAAAAAGTGCGTCCGTGGGCGGCGCAGCTTACCCAAATGGGAGTGGCGGCGTGCGTTTCACTTGCAGTTATCGTTGGCGTCCAGCACTATAATGGGCAATCTGAAACATCCCAGCAACCTGAAACGCCGGTTTTCAATACCCTGCCTATGATGGGGAAAGCCAGCCCGGTAAGTCTGGGAGTGCCTTCTGAAGCAGCGCCTGTCGGCAGTCAGCAACAGCAGGTACAGGAGCAGCGTCGTCGCATTAATGCCATGTTGCAGGACTATGAACTGCAACGCCGACTGCACTCCGAACAGCTTCAGTTTGAGCAGGCGCAAACCCAGCAAGCCGCGGTACAGGTGCCAGGAATCCAAACTTTAGGAACGCAATCGCAGTAATGAAGCAACTTTGGTTTGCCATGTCCCTTGTGGCGGCTAGCCTGTTCTTCTCAGTAAACGCCTCGGCCGACCCTGCGTCCGGGGCGTTATTGCAGCAGATGAACATCGCCAGCCAGTCACTGAATTACGAGCTGTCATTCGTCAGCATCACGAAACAAGGCGTTGAATCTCTGCGTTATCGACACGCACGCCTGGATAGTCGCCCGCTTGCGCAATTGTTACAGTTGGACGGTCCCCGCCGGGAGGTCGTACAGCGTGGTAATGAAATCAGTTATTTTGAACCGGGCCTTGAGCCGTTCACCCTGAACGGTGATTATATTGTCGATTCTCTGCCTTCCCTGATTTACACCGACTTCAAGCGTCTGGCGCCTTACTACGACTTTATTTCCGTAGGACGCACCCGTATCGCAGACAGATTGTGCGAAGTTATCCGCGTTGTGGCGCGCGATGGTACGCGTTACAGCTATATCGTCTGGATGGACATGGACACCAAACTGCCGATGCGCGTTGATCTGCTGGATCGCGATGGCGAGACGCTGGAGCAGTTCCGCGTTATTGCGTTCACGGTGAGCCAGGATATCGGCAGCACTATGCAGGCGCTGGCGAAGGCGAATCTTCCGCCGCTGCTTTCTGTTCCCGGTGGCGAAAAAACGAAGTTTAACTGGAGTCCATCCTGGGTGCCGCAAGGCTTTAGCGAAGTCTCCAGTAGCCGTCGTCCGTTGCCGACGATGGATAACCTGCCTATCGAATCGCGGCTTTATTCTGACGGTCTGTTTAGCTTTTCCGTCAATGTGAACCGGGCGACGCAAAACAGCAGCGATCAGATGCTGCGTACCGGACGCCGAACGGTTTATAGCAGCGTTCGCGACAACGCGGAAATCACCATTGTCGGCGAGCTTCCGCCGCAAACGGCGAAGCGCATTGCCGACAGTATCAAGTTCAGGGCAGTACAATGATCAAAGAGTGGGCAACCGTTGTCTCCTGGCAGAATGGTCAGGCGGTGGTGAGCTGCGACGTTAAAGCGTCGTGCAGCAACTGCGCCTCCCGTGCGGGATGCGGCAGTCGCGTACTGAATAAATTAGGGCCGCAAACCACGCATAAAATTGTTGTGCCAAGCTCGGAGCCGCTGGCGCCGGGGCAGAAAGTCGAGCTGGGCATTGCCGAAAAAAGCCTGTTAGGGTCGGCGCTGCTGGTCTATATGTCGCCTTTAGCGGGGCTATTTTTCTGTGCGGCGCTTTTTCAGGTGCTGTTTGGATCTGACCTTGCCGCATTAAGCGGGGCCGTGCTGGGCGGCGTGGGCGGTTTTCTGGTTGCCCGTGGCTATTCCCGAAAACTGGCCGAGCGCGACGCCTGGCAGCCGGTGATTTTAAGCGTAGCCCTCCCGCCTGACCTTGTTCGTGTCGAAACCACCTCAATCGAAACGCGCCAGTAAACGTTTTGCCCAACGGTACACCTGCCGCGTTGGGTTGTTGTCCCGATAAGCATGAGCTTTTCCTGCGTTGCGGTGTTTTACAGGAAAAAAGCGAGGCGTTTTCCAGTTCCCGCTCTCCTTACACTATGAACATTTCCTCGCCTTAGCGTTGTAGTGTAGAATGCGGCGTTTCAGTTAAAACAGACGTTAAGCTCAGAACAGCGACCTCTAAAGTCTGGTCAACCAGGCGTAAGGCATAATAATTTATCTCTATGAAGAACATACGTAACTTTTCGATCATTGCTCACATTGACCACGGTAAATCGACGCTGTCTGACCGTATTATCCAGATCTGCGGTGGCCTGTCTGACCGTGAAATGGAAGCTCAGGTACTTGATTCGATGGATCTTGAGCGTGAGCGCGGTATTACTATTAAAGCCCAGAGTGTGACGCTGGATTTTAAAGCGTCTGATGGTGAAACTTATCAACTGAACTTTATCGACACGCCGGGACACGTTGACTTTTCCTATGAAGTTTCCCGTTCGTTGGCAGCCTGCGAGGGCGCGCTGCTGGTGGTGGATGCTGGCCAGGGCGTAGAAGCGCAAACGTTGGCGAACTGCTACACCGCGATGGAAATGGATCTTGAAGTGGTGCCGGTGCTTAACAAGATTGACCTGCCGGCTGCCGATCCGGAGCGTGTGGCGGAAGAAATTGAAGACATTGTCGGTATCGATGCGACGGACGCGGTACGCTGCTCCGCCAAAACGGGTGTCGGCGTGACGGATGTTCTGGAACGCCTGGTGCGCGATATCCCGCCGCCGCAAGGCGATCCGGACGGCCCGCTGCAGGCGCTGATTATTGACTCCTGGTTCGATAACTACCTGGGCGTGGTATCGCTGGTGCGTATTAAAAATGGCACGATGCGTAAGGGCGACAAAATTAAAGTGATGAGCACCGGGCAGACCTACAACGCTGATCGCCTGGGGATCTTCACGCCGAAACAGGTTGATCGTACCGAGCTGAAGTGCGGCGAAGTAGGCTGGCTGGTCTGTGCCATTAAAGATATCCTCGGCGCGCCGGTTGGCGATACCTTAACCTCAGCGCGTAACCCAGCGGAAAAAGCGTTGCCAGGCTTTAAGAAGGTGAAACCGCAGGTCTACGCAGGTTTGTTCCCGGTCAGCTCCGACGACTATGAAAGTTTCCGCGACGCGCTCGGCAAGCTGAGCCTGAACGACGCCTCCCTGTTCTACGAGCCGGAAAGCTCTACCGCGCTGGGCTTCGGCTTCCGCTGCGGTTTCCTCGGTCTGCTGCACATGGAGATCATTCAGGAGCGTCTGGAACGCGAATACGATCTGGATCTGATCACCACTGCGCCGACCGTGGTTTATGAAGTAGAAACGACGGCGAAAGAGACTATCTATGTTGATAGCCCCTCCAAGCTGCCGCCGTTGAATAACATTTATGAACTGCGCGAGCCTATCGCCGAGTGTCATATGCTGTTACCACAAGCCTATTTAGGTAACGTTATTACGCTGTGTATTGAGAAACGCGGCGTACAAACTAACATGGTGTACCACGGTAACCAGGTGGCGTTGACCTATGAAATTCCGATGGCAGAAGTGGTGCTCGACTTCTTTGATCGCCTGAAATCAACGTCGCGCGGCTATGCGTCTCTGGATTATAACTTCAAGCGCTTCCAGGCTTCCGACATGGTGCGTGTTGATGTGTTAATCAACAACGAGCGTGTCGATGCTCTGGCGCTGATCACGCACCGCGATAACTCGCAAAGCCGCGGTCGCGAGCTGGTGGAGAAGATGAAAGATTTGATTCCGCGCCAGCAGTTTGATATCGCGATACAGGCGGCGATTGGTACGCATATTATTGCCCGTTCGACGGTAAAACAGTTACGTAAAAACGTGCTGGCGAAGTGCTACGGCGGCGATATCAGTCGTAAGAAAAAACTGCTGCAGAAACAGAAAGAAGGTAAGAAACGCATGAAGCAGATCGGTAATGTCGAGCTACCTCAGGAAGCGTTCCTCGCCATTCTGCATGTCGGTAAAGACAATAAATAATCCCTAAGGAGTTGGCATGGCGAACATGTTTGCCCTGATTCTGGTGATAGCCACACTGGTGACGGGCATTTTATGGTGCGTTGATAAGTTTGTTTTCGCGCCAAAACGTCGGGCGCGTCAGGCTGCCGCGCAAACGGCGTCGGGAGATGCGCTGGATAACGCTACGCTCAATAAAGTGGCGCCTAAGCCGGGCTGGCTGGAGACAGGGGCATCGGTTTTCCCGGTTCTGGCAATTGTGCTGATCGTTCGTTCATTTCTTTATGAACCCTTTCAGATTCCGTCAGGTTCGATGATGCCGACATTGCTTATCGGCGATTTTATTCTGGTGGAAAAATTTGCCTATGGCATTAAAGATCCGATCTACCAGAAAACCCTGATTGAAACCGGTCATCCAAAGCGCGGGGATATTGTGGTATTTAAATATCCGGAAGATCCTAAGTTAGATTACATCAAACGCGCAGTCGGTTTGCCGGGCGATAAAATCACTTATGATCCGGTTGCGAAAGAGGTGACGATTCAGCCTGGCTGTAGCTCCGGTCAGGCGTGCGAAAATGCGCTGCCGGTTACCTACTCTAACGTTGAGCCGAGCGATTTTGTACAGACCTTTGCCCGCCGTAACGGCGGAGAAGCGACCAGCGGTTTCTTTGAGGTTCCGCTAAACGAGACGAAAGAAAACGGCATTCGTCTGACCGAACGTAAAGAGACGCTGGGCGATGTGACGCACCGCATCCTGATGGTGCCGATAGCCCAGGATCAGTTGGGCATGTATTACCAACAGCCAGGACAACCGCTGGCGACCTGGGTTGTACCGCCGGGACAATATTTCATGATGGGCGATAACCGCGATAACAGCGCGGATAGCCGTTACTGGGGATTTGTTCCGGAAGCGAATCTGGTCGGTAAAGCGGTTGCTATCTGGATGAGTTTTGACAAGCAGGAAGGGGAGTGGCCGACAGGCGTACGCCTGAGTCGTATCGGCGGTATTCACTAACTGTGGCGAAATGATCGTTCACGCTGTCGTCTTTTTAGCGGCAGCGTGAATTATTTCCTGGATAAATTCCCTCAGACTAACGACATCCCCTGTCGTTGTGTATAGAATATTCCTCCGAAGTTTTAGGTTGGCGCCGTTTGGCCGCCACGGCACACGAAACAGCGTTGGTTATAGACAACCCTCTTTCCGCTGCAGCGATGCGGCAGGGCAGATGACGTGTATCAGGTCTGTTTCGTGTGCTGGATTGTTGACGCATTCATTTATTGGTATCGCATGAACCCCATCGTAATTAATCGGCTTCAACGGAAGCTGGGCTACACTTTTAATCATCAGGAGCTGTTGCAGCAGGCATTAACTCACCGCAGCGCCAGCAGTAAACATAACGAACGTCTGGAGTTTTTAGGCGACTCAATCTTGAGCTTCGTTATCGCTAACGCGCTTTATCACCGTTTTCCACGGGTGGATGAGGGAGATATGAGCCGTATGCGCGCCACGTTGGTGCGTGGTAATACGCTGGCGGAATTAGCCCGTGAATTTGATTTAGGCGAGTGCCTGCGTTTAGGGCCGGGCGAATTAAAAAGCGGTGGATTCCGCCGTGAGTCTATTCTGGCGGACACCGTTGAAGCGTTAATCGGCGGAGTATTTCTCGATAGCAATATCCAGACCGTCGAGCAGTTAATCCTTAACTGGTATAAAACCCGTCTGGATGAGATAAGCCCGGGCGATAAACAAAAAGATCCGAAAACGCGCTTGCAGGAGTATTTGCAGGGTCGCCATCTGCCGCTGCCATCTTACCTGGTTGTGCAGGTACGCGGCGAGGCGCACGATCAGGAATTTACTATCCACTGCCAGGTCAGCGGCCTGAGTGAACCGGTGGTTGGCACGGGTTCCAGCCGTCGTAAGGCGGAGCAGGCTGCCGCCGAACAGGCGCTGAAAAAACTGGAGTTGGAATGAGCACCGACAAAACTTACTGCGGATTTATTGCCATCGTCGGACGTCCAAACGTTGGCAAATCCACTTTGCTGAACAAACTGCTTGGGCAGAAGATTTCGATCACTTCCCGTAAAGCGCAGACCACGCGTCACCGCATTGTCGGTATTCATACCGAAGGCCCGTATCAGGCAATCTATGTCGATACCCCGGGGCTGCATATGGAAGAAAAGCGCGCCATTAACCGTTTGATGAATAAGGCGGCGAGCAGTTCGATTGGCGACGTTGAGCTGGTGATTTTCGTTGTGGAAGGCACCCGTTGGACTCCGGACGACGAGATGGTCCTGAACAAACTGCGCGACGGCAAAGCGCCGGTTATTCTCGCCGTTAACAAGGTGGATAACGTGCAGGAAAAAGCCGATTTGCTGCCGCACCTCCAGTTCCTGGGAAGCCAGATGAACTTTCTTGATATCGTGCCGATCTCTGCTGAAACTGGTATGAACGTCGATACCATTGCCGGTATCGTGCGTAAACATTTACCGGAAGCTATTCACCACTTCCCGGAAGATTACATCACCGATCGCTCTCAGCGCTTTATGGCGTCTGAAATCATCCGTGAAAAGCTGATGCGTTTTCTCGGCGCCGAGCTGCCGTATTCCGTTACCGTTGAGATTGAGCGTTTTGTTACCAACGAACGCGGCGGCTATGATATCAATGGGCTGATCCTCGTCGAGCGTGAAGGGCAGAAGAAGATGGTGATTGGCAACAAAGGCGCCAAAATCAAAACCATTGGTATTGAAGCGCGTAAAGACATGCAGGAGATGTTCGAAGCGCCGGTACACCTGGAACTGTGGGTGAAAGTGAAATCCGGCTGGGCCGACGACGAACGCGCTCTGCGCAGTCTCGGTTACGTAGACGATCTGTGAGTTAACACTGCGTGGAAGGGTGGCAGCGCGCATTTGTTCTGCACAGTCGCCCCTGGAGCGAAACCAGCCTGATGCTGGACGTCTTCACGGAAGAATCGGGGCGCGTGCGCCTTGTCGCCAAAGGCGCGCGATCTAAACGTTCCAATCTGAAAGGCGCGTTGCAGCCTTTTACGCCGTTATTGCTACGCTACAGCGGACGCGGCGAGGTGAAAACCCTGCGCAGCGCCGAGGCGGTTTCTCTGGCGCTGCCGTTAAGCGGTATTACGCTCTATAGCGGCCTGTATATCAACGAACTCCTCTCTCGCGTACTGGAATATGAAACGCGCTTCTCCGAACTTTTTTTTGATTATCTGAACTGTATTCAGGCGCTGGCGGGAACCACTGGCTCGCCTGAACCGGCGTTGCGACGTTTTGAACTGGCGTTGCTGGGACATCTGGGTTATGGCGTCAATTTCACCCACTGTGCGGGGAGCGACGAGCGGGTGGATGACACCATGACCTACCGCTATCGCGAAGAAAAGGGGTTTATCGCCAGCGTCGTCATTGATAACAACACCTTTACCGGACGGCACCTGAAAGCACTGGAGGCGCGGGAATTTCCGGATGTAGATACTCTGCGTGCCGCGAAACGCTTTACCCGTATGGCGTTAAAGCCGTATCTTGGGGGAAAACCGTTAAAAAGCCGGGAGCTGTTCCGGCAATTTATGCCCAAACGCACAGTAAAAACGAAGAAAGATTAACGAGGATTGTCATGGCTGAATTACTCTTAGGCGTTAATATTGACCACATCGCCACGTTACGTAACGCGCGCGGCACCGACTATCCGGACCCGGTACAGGCGGCGTTTATTGCTGAACAGGCAGGCGCGGACGGCATTACCGTACACCTGCGTGAAGATCGTCGCCACATTACTGACCGCGATGTGCGCATTCTGCGTCAGACGCTGCATACGCGCATGAATCTGGAGATGGCGGTGACCGAAGAGATGCTGGCGATCGCCGTAGAAACCAGGCCGTATTTCTGTTGTCTGGTGCCGGAAAAACGCCAGGAAGTCACCACCGAAGGCGGCCTGGATGTGGCCGGACAGCGCGATAAAATGCGCGATGCCTGTGCGCGTCTGGCGGCCGCTGGCATCCAGGTTTCGCTCTTTATTGATGCTGATGAAGCGCAAATCAATGCGGCGGCGGAAGTGGGCGCGCCGTTTATCGAAATCCATACCGGTTGCTATGCTAACGCAGAAACCGATGCGAAACAGGCAAAAGAGCTGGCGCGTATTGCCAGCGCCGCGACCCTGGCGGCCCGCCTGGGGCTAAAAGTGAATGCGGGTCATGGCCTGACCTACCATAACGTCAAAGCTATTGCCGCGCTGCCGGAAATGCACGAACTCAATATCGGTCATGCCATTATTGGTCGGGCGGTGATGACGGGTCTGAAAGAGGCGGTGGCTGAAATGAAACGTTTGATGCTGGAAGCGCGCAGCTAATGGCGATTCTTGGCCTGGGAACGGACATTGTAGAGATTGCCCGCATTGAGGCAGTGATCTCCCGCTCCGGCGAACGTCTGGCAAGGCGTGTGCTCAGCGACAACGAGTGGGCTATTTGGGAGACGCATCAGCAGCCGGTGCGTTTTCTCGCCAAGCGTTTTGCGGTCAAAGAGGCGGCAGCGAAAGCTTTTGGCACCGGTATCCGCAACGGTCTGGCGTTTAATCAGTTCGAAGTGTTTAACGATGAGTTGGGAAAACCACGTCTGCGGCTGTGGGGAGAGGCGTTAACGCTGGCGGAAAAACTTGGTGTGGCGCATATGCATGTCACGCTGGCCGATGAGCGCCATTACGCCTGCGCTACGGTCATTCTGGAAAGTTAGATTTGCCGGGCAGGGTTGTTTTGTGTTGCCAGATGGCGGCGTAAGCGCCTTATCCGACCTACGTGCCGATATTTTGTCGGCCTGATAAGCGTAGCGCCATCAGGCATTGTTGCGCCGTAAACGCCTTATTCGGCCTGGAGTTTATCTGCATGATGCATCAGGACAAACTTATCCCACAACTGCTCTTCGGTTTCGACATGGGCGGGATCTTGCAAAATCGTATTGGGGATCGGGCAGACTTTCTGGCAGGTTGGCGTTTCGTAATGACCTACACACTCGGTGCATTTGTCGCTGTTAATCTCGTAAATGCTGTCGCCCATTGAAATCGCCTCATTCGGGCATTCGGGCTCGCACATATCGCAATTGATACATTTTTTGGTGATTAACAGGGCCATCAGGAAACTCTCAAAACATCACAAACCGGGCGGGCATTATACGCGCATTCTTTACTCAAACCAGTTTTTTTACCAGCGCCTCGCTATGGCGAATACGCTCCGGTGTCCGCTCTAAATCCTGCTGTACCAGCGCCATAAACAGTAAGTCGGTCAACATCATTTGCGCATGTGTCGAGGAGATAGCGGCGCTACGCGTCGCCTGCTCTTCAGCAATCGTATACAGGCAGCGGGTGGCGCGCTGTTGCAAGGCGTTGGGAGAAAAACCGGTAATGGCCAGGATCTTCGCGCCTGTGCGTAATGTTTCGTCCGCCGCCAGGTTCAGCTCTCGCCGCTCCCCGGAATGAGAGATCGCCAGCAGCAGATCCTCCGGCGCCATTGCCTGCACCGTCGCCAGCAGTGCGTGCATATCGCGCTCAACCACCGCGTTAACGCCAATCTTCAGTAGCTTCCAGGCAAAATTTTGCGCCACCAGTCCAGAGGCGCCAATCCCGGTGATCACAATACGTCGGGCGTGGCGCAGCATCACGACGCTTTCTAACAGTTTTTCTTCGCTGTTAACGTCCAGCGTGGCGTGCATCGCCGCCACATTCTCCTTAATTAATTTTTCTCCGACCAGGCGCATCGGATCGTCGCCGCGAATCTGGTTATGAACGGGAACGGAATGCGGATTAGGATTGCTGGCTAACGCTTCGCTGATAGCCAGTTTCAACGCCGGAAACCCTTTAAACCCCAGTTTTTGCGCGAACTTGACTACGCTGGACTGGCTGACGCCCGCTTCGGCCGCCAGTTGCTGCGAGCTCAGATGCCGCGCCGTATCCGGTTGTGCGAGGAGATAATCTGCCAGTTTCTTGTCGCTTTGCGCGAGATCCGGATAACGCTGGCGAATACGAATCAAACAGTTCATGGGCGGCTCCTGCGAAAACGTGATGGCGACGACAAAACAAAATTTCACTCGTCTGGGGGAATATTCTATTCCATTATGGGCGCTTATTATGAATTAAAAATTCCAGAGGGAAAAAAATGAATCTTGGTACGTTAGTGTCTGAAACCCGTAACCCGCAAACGATGGATCTGGATGCGTTGCCTACCCCTGAACTAGTTAAGCGTTTTAATGAACAGGATACGCTGGTAGCAGAAGCAGTAAAAGCCACTCTGCCTGACGTTGCACGTGCGGTGGATGCCGCAGCGGCGGCGCTGAAGTCTGGCGGACGTATCATATACATGGGCGCGGGCACCAGCGGTCGGCTTGGCGTACTGGATGCCTCAGAATGCCCCCCGACGTTTGGCGTTCCGCACGGTCTGGTCGTCGGGCTGATTGCCGGCGGGCCGGGCGCGTTGCTGAAAGCAGTCGAAGGCGCGGAAGACAGCCAACAGGCAGGCGAAGACGATCTTGTCGCGCTAAATCTGCAAGAACAAGATCTGGTGGTGGGGCTTGCGGCGTCGGGTCGTACACCCTATGTGATTGGCGGTCTGCGCTATGCGCGACAGTCCGGTTGTACTACCGTGGCCGTCTCCTGTAATCCAGATTCGCCTGTTGCGCGGGAGGCTGATATCGCTATTTCGCCAGTTGTCGGGCCCGAAGCGCTTACCGGCTCTACGCGGCTGAAATCCGGCACCGCGCAGAAAATGGTGCTCAATATGATTTCTACCGGCGCGATGGTGAAGTTCGGCAAGGTCTATCAAAACCTGATGGTGGATATGAAAGCCACCAATGTCAAACTGGTCGATCGCGCATGTCGGATGGTCGTTGAAGTGACCGGGATAGGTCGTGAGGAGGCGGAAACATTGTTGAAACAGACCGATTTTGAGGTTAAGCCCGCCATTCTGATGGCGCTTACGGGACTGGATGCCGAGGCCGCCAGGGGAAAACTCGCCGTTCATCAGGGCTTTTTAAGAGCGGCGTTAGAACACTAAAGAGGTGTGTATGGATAAGACGGCAGCGCTCGCCAGCGATATTTTACGTGGTATAGGCGGAGAGCAAAATATTCTGCGCCTGGAAAACTGTATGACGCGAGTCAGAGTGGAGGTACAGGATGATAGCCAACTGGATATTCCACGCTTAAAAGCGTTGCCTGGCGTCAGTGGATACGTAAAGCAAGGGGAGCAACATCAGCTGATCGTTGGACCGGGGAAGGCTGCGCAGGTGGTCGATGCGATGCGCGTGCAGATTGCCGCAGGCGGTGTAAAACCGGGTATAGACGCTATGGCGCGTACCAAGTCCGAGGCGAAAGCGAAGTATAAAGCGCCGATGAGCGATGCGTTGCGTAAGCTGGCGAATGTTTTTATTCCGCTTATCCCCGCCTTTATCGCATCCGGCTTGATTACCGGCATTATCAACATTCTTAAACGTCCGGATATTGTTGGCGATGTTGCCGTCCATTACCCTAACCTGCTGGGCCTGATGGGGATATTTGGTAGCGCGGTGTTCGCTATCATGAACATTCTGGTTGGCGTCAATACCGCAAAAGTCTTTGGCGGATCGCAGGCGTTAGGCGGCGTGATGGCGGGGATACTTTCCAGCCCGCAATTGGCGCAGATTACGCTCTTTGGCGAGGCGCTTCAGCCGGGACGGGGCGGCGTCATTGCCGTCCTGCTGGTGGTGGCGTTAATGTGCTGGATTGAGCGCCAGTTCCGTAAGCTGTTGCCGGGGTCGCTGGAGTTAATTCTTAACCCTTTATTGACGACTATTATCACCGGTGCGGTAGCGATTGTCGCGCTGCAACCGCTTGGCGGCTGGATTTCAGACGCTATCGCTCACGGCGCGTCCTGGGCAATCGTAAGCGGGGGTTTTCTGGTGGGCGCGGTGTTAGCCGGAACCTTCCTGCCGTTGGTACTGACCGGATTGCATCAGGGGCTGGTGCCTATTCATGTGGAGCTGGTGCAAGCGCACGGCTATAACGCGTTGTTTCCTATCCTGGCGATGGCGGGCGTTGGTCAGATAGGCGCGGCCATTGCCGTACTGATGAAAACCCGCAATGCGCGACTCAAAAAGGTGATTAAAGGCGCGCTTCCGGTCGGACTGCTGGGGATTGGCGAGCCGCTGATTTTTGGCGTCACGCTTCCATTGGGTAAGCCATTTATTGGCGCTTGCCTTGGCGGCGCGGTAGGTGGGGCGTTGATCAGTTACTGGAAAGTGGCGACGGTAATTACCTTTGGCATTTCCGGTTTACCTCTGGCATTAACAATTGTTGCCGGAAAAGTCCTGTTCTATCTGTTAGGCTATTTAATAGCGGTAATTGCCGGGTTTATTTTTACCTGGCTGCTGGGGTTCAACGATCCAGAGGAGTAAGGTTTGGTCAGCCACGAGCGTCGTGTCGTCTTTTTTGATTTGGATGGAACGTTACATCAACAGGATATGTTCGGCAGTTTTCTGCGTTATTTGCTGCGCCGTCAGCCGTTAAATGCGCTGCTCGTACTGCCGCTGTTGCCCATTATCGGTATTGGTTTACTGGTAAAAGGGCGTGCGGCCCGCTGGCCGATGAGTCTGTTGTTGTGGGGCTGTACTTTTGGCCATAGAGAAACGCGTTTGCAGGCGCATCAGGCGGATTTTGTCCGTTGGTTTCGCGCTAACGTCACGGCGTTTCCGGTTGTACAGGAGCGTCTGACCACCTATCTATTGAGCTCTGACGCGGATATCTGGCTTATTACCGGTTCTCCGCAATCATTGGTAGAGCAAGTCTATTTTGATACGCCGTGGCTGCCGCGCGTTAACCTCATCGCCAGCCAGATGGCGCGACGGTATGGCGGCTGGGTATTGACCGTGCGCTGTCTGGGCCATGAAAAAGTCGCGCAACTGGAACGTAAAATCGGTACGCCGCTGCGTCTTTATAGCGGCTACAGCGACAGCAAACAGGATAACCCGCTGCTTTATTTTTGCCAGCATCGCTGGCGGGTGACGCCGCACGGCGAGTTACAGCAGCTCGAATAGTGAAAAGCATAGCGTCTGTGTATAATGCCGCCCGCTTTCATTACCGGAGTTACCTCTTTGTCTGATGTCGAATTAGATCACGAATACTGGATGCGCCATGCGCTGACGCTGGCGAAACGCGCCTGGGACGAACGAGAGGTCCCGGTTGGCGCGGTATTGGTGCATAACCATCGCGTCATTGGCGAAGGCTGGAATCGGCCCATTGGCCGCCACGATCCTACTGCGCATGCTGAAATAATGGCGCTGCGTCAGGGCGGTCTGGTATTGCAGAATTACCGGTTACTGGATGCCACGCTGTATGTCACGCTGGAACCCTGTGTGATGTGCGCAGGCGCTATGGTGCATAGCCGCATTGGACGCGTTGTCTTTGGCGCGCGCGATGCAAAAACCGGCGCGGCCGGATCGCTAATTGATGTGCTGCACCATCCGGGAATGAATCACCGGGTCGACATTATTGAAGGGGTGCTGCGCGATGAATGTGCGACGCTGCTCAGTGATTTTTTCCGTATGCGTCGTCAGGAAATTAAAGCCCTGAAGAAAGCCGCCCGCGCGGAAGGCACGGGGCCGGCGGCATAGCGCAATGCCGGATAAGACGTTGCGCGTCGCCATCCAATAAGACCACCGCGCTATTTTTCTTCTTTCTTCTGCGGTGTAAACAGTAAAGACGGCGAATGCGTCAGGTAGCCTGATGACTGCGATAAAAACGAAAGGAAGGGGAAGGGCGCTTTATTCAGCTCCTCCGGGGATACCGCCGGATAATCCTGCGCCAGTTTCATGGCTTCCGCTTCCTGCTTTTCTTTTTCCTGCAAATACCCCACCAAACTTATCTGGTATTTACGGATATTTTCCACATAAGCATAAGCCTCATGTCCGCGCGCGTAACCGTAGGTTAACTTACTGTAATACGGTTTTTGGCTTAATAGCGGCAAACGTTGCTTCACATCGGTCCAGCTATCCGGATTGCCTTTGGTTTTTACCGTTAGCGATCTGGCGTCGAGCATGTGCGCATAACCCATATTGTAGGCGGCTAAAGCAAACCAGATACGCTCGTCTTCCGGAACGGTTTCGGGAACTTTAGCCATCATATCTTCAAGATAGCGAGCGCCGCCGCTTATGCTTTGCTCCGCATCGGTACGATCGGTCAACCCCAGACTTTGGGCAGTATTTTTAGTCAGCATCATCAGGCCGCGCACGCCGGTTGGCGAGGTCGCCAGCGGGTCCCAGTGCGATTCCTGATAAGAAATCGCCGCCAACAGACGCCAGTCTATCTCTTTGGCATATTTTTTAAATAACGGTTCCAGCTCCGGCAGGACGTTATCCACCGCTCGCAGGAAAGAGCGGGTGTCAACGTAGTCGAAATCATCGCCATGCCCCAGATATTTCTCTTCAATCCGCGCCAGAGAACCATCTTCATTGATCGAATTGAAAAAATCGAGCAGCGCAGCGGAGAGCGTATTATCGTCGTCCAGTCGGCTAAACCAGGTCACGGGCTGTTCATCCGTGACGTCCAGCGCTACGGCCAGTTCGGGATGGACGCGCTGAAACAGACTGATCGCCACTGAATCGGCGATAGTGTAATCCAGTTTGCCGCTGATGACCTCTTCCAGCAGCGTCGTCGAGCCTTTTTTATCATCCACCTTCCAGCTCAGGTCGGGAAACTTTGTCTCTTTTAAACGCTGTAAATCATTGACCACGACGTGCCCCGGCGCAATGGTAAGCTGATTCTCGTTAACGGTCGCCAGCGAACGTGGGCGATATTGTCCGACCCGGTAGACAAGCTGTTGCGAAACCGAGTAATACATGGGACCGGGCTGATAGTTTTTAACGCGCGCGCTGTCGTAGACCAGCCCTGCCGCGAGCAGGTCGGCATTGCCGTTATCCAGATCGTCAAACAACTGGCTGATATTCTGGCGTACCGTCACTTTCAGCTTTACGCCGAGATAGTTGGCGAACTGCTGTGCCAGTTCATAGTCCAGGCCATATTTTTTACCGTTGATAACGGAATAGGTTAATGGCGAGTCGATCGTGCTGACGCGCAATACCCCCCGGGCTTGAATCGCGGCGACATGGTTTTCGGTTTTACCGAACCAGGGGATAGAGGGCCAAAGGGCTGCTGCCAGCAGCAGCGTCAATATGCCGATGAACAGATAATTAATCTTTAATTTTTTCAATTAGTTAATTCTCTGAATCGTGCGTTGCCTCGGGCTGAAGAAGATGTTTTGCTGCAATAGATAAGTCATCAATGAGCGGCATTTTGCGTAACAATGCGCCAGTTGGCAACTTATTCGCAACGATAGCCGCACCGTATGACAAGAAAATGCGGTGATTTTATTTCTACGCAAACGGTTTCGTCGGCGCGTCAGATTCTTTATAATGACGTCCGTTTCCCCCCTTGCGCACACCGAAGCTTAGAAGACGAGAGACTTATGATGGAAATTCTGCGTGGTTCGCCTGCACTGTCTGCATTCCGTATCAATAAACTGCTGGCGCGCTTTCAGGCTGCCAACCTCCAGGTCCACAATATATACGCTGAGTATGTCCATTTTGCTGACCTGAACGCCCCGTTAAATGATAGCGAGCAGGCGCAGCTTACCCGTCTGCTGCAATACGGCCCGGCGCTTAGCAGTCATACGCCGGTGGGTAAACTCCTGTTGGTCACGCCGCGTCCTGGCACTATCTCCCCCTGGTCTTCGAAAGCAACGGATATCGCTCACAACTGCGGCTTGCAACAGGTTGATCGTCTGGAGCGCGGCGTAGCGTACTATATCGAGGCTTCGACGTTGACGGCGGAACAGTGGCGACAAGTTGCCGCAGAGCTGCACGACCGCATGATGGAGACGGTGTTTTCTTCTTTAACCGATGCGGAAAAATTGTTTATCCACCATCAGCCTGCGCCGGTTTCCAGTGTCGATCTGCTGGGAGAAGGCCGCCAGGCGCTGATTGACGCCAACCTGCGTCTCGGTCTGGCGCTGGCGGAGGATGAAATTGATTATTTGCAGGAGGCGTTTACCAAACTGGGGCGCAACCCGAACGATATCGAACTGTACATGTTCGCCCAGGCAAACTCCGAGCACTGCCGCCATAAGATTTTTAATGCCGACTGGATTATCGACGGTAAACCGCAGCCGAAATCGCTGTTTAAAATGATTAAAAACACCTTCGAAACCACGCCGGACTATGTGCTATCCGCCTATAAAGACAATGCCGCGGTGATGGAAGGATCTGCGGTGGGGCGCTACTTTGCCGACCACAATACCGGCCGTTACGATTTTCATCAGGAGCCCGCGCACATTCTGATGAAGGTCGAAACGCATAATCACCCAACCGCCATCTCTCCGTGGCCAGGGGCGGCGACCGGTTCCGGTGGCGAAATTCGTGATGAAGGCGCCACCGGGCGCGGTGCGAAACCAAAAGCCGGTCTGGTGGGTTTTTCAGTCTCTAACCTGCGTATCCCGGGTTTTGAACAGCCGTGGGAAGAGGATTTTGGCAAGCCGGAACGTATTGTCACCGCGCTGGATATCATGACCGAAGGCCCGCTGGGCGGCGCGGCGTTTAACAACGAATTTGGTCGCCCGGCGTTGACCGGCTACTTCCGCACTTATGAAGAGAAAGTGAAAAGCCACAACGGTGAAGAACTGCGTGGTTATCACAAGCCTGTCATGCTGGCGGGTGGGATCGGTAATATCCGCGCCGATCACGTGCAGAAAGGCGAGATCGTCGTAGGCGCGAAGCTGATTGTCCTCGGCGGTCCGGCGATGAATATCGGTCTCGGCGGCGGCGCGGCATCATCAATGGCTTCCGGCCAGTCTGATGCGGATCTTGATTTTGCCTCTGTTCAGCGTGATAACCCGGAAATGGAACGCCGCTGCCAGGAGGTGATCGACCGCTGCTGGCAGTTGGGCGACGCCAACCCGATTCTGTTTATCCATGATGTGGGGGCGGGCGGTCTCTCCAATGCGATGCCGGAGCTGGTTAGCGACGGCGGGCGCGGCGGGAAGTTCGAACTGCGCGACATTCTTAGCGACGAGCCGGGCATGAGCCCGCTGGAAATCTGGTGTAACGAATCCCAGGAGCGCTACGTACTGGCGGTGGCGGCTGACCAGTTGCCGCTGTTCGATGAACTGTGTAAGCGCGAACGCGCGCCGTATGCGGTCATTGGCGACGCTACCGAAGAACAGCATCTCTCGTTGCATGATAACCATTTCGACAATCAGCCGATCGACCTGCCGCTGGATGTCCTGCTGGGTAAAACGCCGAAAATGACCCGCAATGTGCAAACATTGAAGGCGAAAGGCGACGCGCTGAACCGCGCGGATATCACGATTGCCGACGCGGTAAATCGTGTTCTGCATCTGCCGACCGTGGCGGAAAAAACCTTCCTTGTCACTATTGGCGACCGTACCGTCACCGGTATGGTGGCGCGTGATCAGATGGTCGGCCCGTGGCAGGTCCCGGTGGCTAACTGCGCGGTCACTACCGCCAGCCTCGACAGCTACTACGGCGAAGCGATGTCGATTGGCGAGCGTGCGCCGGTGGCGCTGCTGGACTTTGCCGCCTCCGCCCGCCTGGCCGTCGGCGAAGCGTTGACCAACATCGCCGCGACGCAGATTGGCGATATCAAGCGCATCAAACTTTCCGCTAACTGGATGGCGGCAGCCGGTCATCCTGGCGAAGATGCCGGTTTGTATGACGCGGTTAAAGCGGTGGGAGAGGAACTCTGCCCGCAGCTTGGCCTGACCATTCCGGTGGGTAAAGATTCGATGTCGATGAAAACTCGCTGGCAGGAAGGCAACGAACAGCGCGAAATGACCTCGCCGCTGTCGCTGGTGATTTCCGCCTTTGCCCGCGTGGAAGACGTGCGTCATACCCTTACGCCGCAGCTTTCAACGGAAGATAACGCCTTGCTGCTGATCGATCTTGGCAAAGGCCACAACGCGCTGGGCGCAACGGCGCTGGCGCAGGTCTATCGTCAGCTTGGCGACAAACCCGCGGACGTGCGTGACGTCGCGCAACTGAAAGGCTTCTATGACGCCATGCAGGCGCTGGTCGCTGCGCGTAAACTGCTGGCCTGGCACGACCGTTCCGACGGCGGTCTGCTGGTGACGCTGGCCGAGATGGCATTTGCCGGCCACTGCGGCGTGCAGGTCAATATCGCCGCGCTGGGCGATGACCATCTGGCCGCACTGTTCAACGAGGAGCTGGGCGGCGTGATTCAGGTACGCGCTGAAGACAGAGACGCGGTCGAAGCGCTGTTGGCGCAGTACGGCCTTGCTGACTGCGTCCACTACCTTGGTCAGGCCCTGGCAGGCGATCGCTTTGTGATTACCGCTAATGACCAGACGGTATTCAGCGAAAGCCGCACTACGCTGCGTGTCTGGTGGGCGGAAACCACATGGCAGATGCAGCGTCTGCGCGACAATCCGCAATGTGCCGACCAGGAACATGAGGCGAAAGCGAATGATGCCGATCCGGGCCTCAACGTGAAGCTGTCGTTTGACATTAATGAAGATATCGCCGCGCCGTACATTGCGACAGGCGCACGACCGAAAGTCGCTGTACTGCGCGAACAGGGGGTGAACTCTCACGTGGAGATGGCGGCGGCGTTCCATCGCGCGGGCTTTGACGCTATTGACGTCCATATGAGCGACCTGCTGGGCGGTCGCATCGGTCTGGGTAACTTCCACGCGCTGGTGGCTTGCGGCGGCTTTTCCTACGGCGACGTGCTGGGGGCGGGTGAAGGCTGGGCGAAATCCATTCTGTTTAACCATCGCGTTCGTGACGAGTTTGAAACCTTCTTCCATCGTCCGCAAACGCTGGCGCTTGGGGTGTGCAATGGTTGCCAGATGATGTCGAATCTGCGCGAGCTGATCCCGGGCAGCGAACTGTGGCCGCGTTTTGTACGTAACCATTCTGACCGCTTTGAAGCCCGCTTCAGTCTGGTGGAAGTGACGCAAAGCCCATCGCTGCTGCTGCAAGGAATGGTAGGCTCACAGATGCCGATTGCGGTTTCTCATGGGGAAGGGCGCGTTGAGGTGCGTGACGATGCGCATCTTGCGGCGCTTGAGGGCAAAGGCCTGGTCGCCCTGCGCTACGTGGATAATTTCGGTCACGTGACCGAACGTTACCCTGCTAACCCGAACGGTTCGCCGAACGGTATCACGGCGGTGACGACCGAAAATGGTCGGGTGACGATTATGATGCCGCATCCGGAACGCGTATTCCGCACCGTCGCCAACTCCTGGCACCCGGAAAACTGGGGGGAGGATAGTCCGTGGATGCGTATCTTCCGTAATGCGCGTAAGCAGTTAGGGTAGTTCCAGGCGTCGCTGTCCGGTATTTTGGTGGTGTCGTGAAACCCCGACATCACCATACACGTAGTGTCGCTAAAGGGTGACACTTAACTCATTGTTTTTTGAATGATATTAAGATGATGGTTTTTAGTGTCGCTTCTTAGCGACATGTTGCTGAAATTTTGCCCGCCAGCATCAGGATACGGACAGGTTATAAAACACATTAAAATCATCAAATTAATGAATTGTTTTGCAACCTGGCACAGTTACTGCATAATAGTAATCAGTGGCTCATTCACCTTCTTATGTCAGCCCCTTAGGGACGCGCTACATAAACTTCGAATGACGCACAACAAGGTGCCTGCCGTCCAACTTCTGATAATAGCGTAGCTTTATCAACCTCCGGGCGAAACGTCGAGTTAGGCACCGCCTTATTCCGCAACAAAGCCGGGTTTAACCCGGCTTTGTTGTATCTGGCGCTCCCCTCGGTTAGCATCTTTTTTATTCTTCTTTTATGTGAGCGACACGTTGAAGCGCTGGTCTGTTTTCCCCCGATCTTTACGACAATTGGTCATGCTGGCCTTTTTGCTAATCTTGCTGCCGTTGCTGGTTCTGGCCTGGCAGGCGTGGCAAAGTCTTAACGCGTTAAGCGATCAGGCCGCGGTGACTAACCGCAGCACGCTTATTGACGCCCGGCGTAGTGAGGCGATGACCAACGTCGCGCTGGAGATGGAGCGAAGTTACCGACAGTATTGCGTGCTTGACGATTCGACGCTGGCGAAGGTGTATCAAAGCCAGCGTAAGCGCTATAGCGATATGCTGGACGCCCATGCCGGTGTCTTGCCGGATGATAAGCTGTATCAGGCGTTACGCCAGGATTTAAACGCGCTGGCACAATTACAGTGTAAAGATAGCGGCCCGGAAGCGGCGGCCGCCGCGCGTCTGGAGGCTTTTGCCAATGCCAATACGGAAATGGTGCAGGCGACGCGTACTGTCGTTTACTCGCGCGGGCAGCAGTTACAACAAGAAATCGCCGAGCGCGGACAATTTTTCGGCTGGCAGGCGCTGGTGCTATTTCTGGTGAGTCTGGCGATGGTGCTACTTTTTACCCGCATGATTATCGGGCCGGTGAAAGGAATTGAACGGATGATTAATCGCCTGGGCGAGGGCCGTTCTTTGGGGAATACTGTCACCTTTACCGGTCCGCGTGAATTACGATCGGTGGGGCAGCGCATTATCTGGCTGAGTGAGCGCCTGGCGTGGCTGGAATCCCAGCGGCATCAGTTTCTACGTCACCTGTCTCATGAGCTGAAAACCCCGCTGGCCAGTATGCGCGAGGGGACAGAGCTGCTGGCCGATCAGGTGGTTGGGCCGCTGACGCCGGAGCAAAAAGAGGTAGTCGATATTCTGGATGTCAGCAGTCGTAATTTACAAAAATTGATTGAGCAATTGCTTGATTACAACCGGAAACTGGTGGACAGTGCCACAGAGCTGGAAGCGGTTGATATCGCGCCGCTTGTGGATATGGTGGTTTCCGCCCACAGTTTACCTGCCCGCGCTAAAATGATGCATACCGATGTCGACCTGGAGGCCGAGCGCTGCATGGCAGAGCCAATGTTGCTGATGAGCGTGCTGGATAATCTCTATTCCAACGCGGTGCACTACGGCGCTGAATCCGGTAACATTTATATCCGTAGTCGCTCTCAGGGCTCCACGGTTTATATCGATGTGATTAATAGCGGTGAGCCGATTCCGCAAACGGAAAGAGAAATGATTTTTGAGCCTTTTTTCCAGGGAAGCCACCAGCGAAAAGGGGCAGTAAAAGGCAGTGGGTTAGGGCTGAGTATCGCCAGAGATTGTATTCGTCGAATGCAGGGAGAGATCCGACTGGTGGATGACAACGCGCAAGAAGTCTGTTTTCGCATCTCGCTGCCGCTCCCTACATCTGACAAACACTAATATGAATTTAAGCCTGGTGAGTATGTCACACGTTTTAGTCCAAACTATTAAACGATGCCTTTTGCGGTGGGGAATACCGGCGGGCATATCGTGTCTGGCGCTGACCGCATGTGTTCCCCACGCCGCACAGCAACTGCCCGATAGCGCAGCGCAGGACAAGCTCCCCCATTATCAACTGGCGGATTATCTCCCGACGGCGTGCGCGGATATCTGGTCGCTACGCGGGCAGACGGTGGAGACGAATCCGCTGTACTGGCTACGCGCGATTGACTGCGCCGATCGTTTGATGCCGGTTCAGTCGCGCGCAGAGGCGCGTGCGTTGACGGATGATAACTGGCAGAATGCCTTCAGGCGCGGGATCTTACTGGCGGATGCAAAAATTACGCCGCCGGAGCGTCGCGCCATGGTATCCCGTCTGGAGGCGTTAAGCGCGCAAATACCGGCTCAGGTACGGCCCGTTTACCAAATCTGGCATGACGGTCAGGCGCTGCAATTAGCCCTTTCTGCCGAACGTCAGCGCTATAGCAAACTCCAGCAAACGTCAGATAGTGAGCTGGATGCGCTGCGCCAGCAGCAACAGGCCTTGCAAACGCAGTTCGATCTTACCACCCGTAAGCTGGAGAGTTTAACCGATATTGAGCGCCAGCTTTCGACACGGAAACCGGCAGGGAATTACAACGCCGAGACGCCGCATACGAATGACAAACCCGCGACCTCTGAAGATGGCGCGGCGCCGTCGCCGTCACAAGATGAGGTAACGCCATGATAAGCCGTAAACCGGCGCACCTACTGCTGGTCGATGACGATCCCGGATTACTGAAATTACTCGGTATGCGCCTGACCAGCGAAGGATACAGCGTGGTTACCGCCGAGAGCGGCCAGGAAGGACTACGGGTACTGCATCGGGAAAAAGTAGATCTGGTAATAAGCGACCTGCGCATGGATGAAATGGACGGTATGCAACTGTTCACAGAAATTCAGAAAGTACAGCCGGGAATGCCGGTTATCATTCTGACGGCGCATGGTTCCATTCCGGATGCGGTGGCCGCTACCCAGAAGGGCGTATTCAGCTTTTTGACGAAGCCGATCGACAGAGACGCGTTATATAAAGCGATAGATGAAGCGCTGGAGCAGTCCGCTCCCGCGACGGACGATAGCTGGCGCAAATCTATCGTTACTCGTAGCCCGCTGATGCTGCGACTGCTTGAACAGGCGCGCATGGTTGCACAGTCGGATGTCAGCGTGCTGATTAACGGACAAAGCGGCACCGGGAAAGAGATTTTTGCACAGGCCATTCATAACGCCAGCCCGCGCAGTAACAAGCCCTTTGTCGCCATTAACTGCGGCGCGTTGCCGGAACAGTTGCTGGAGTCCGAATTATTCGGCCATGCGCGCGGCGCTTTTACCGGCGCGGTGAGCAATCGTGAAGGGTTGTTCCAGGCGGCGGAAGGCGGCACGCTGTTTCTGGATGAAATTGGCGATATGCCCGCGCCGTTACAGGTGAAGCTGCTGCGGGTGTTACAGGAGCGCAAAGTCAGGCCGCTGGGCAGCAATCGCGATATCGATATCGACGTGCGAATTATTTCTGCGACGCACCGCGATCTGCCGAAGGCGATGGCGCGGGGCGAATTTCGTGAAGATTTGTACTACCGGCTGAATGTAGTTAGCCTGAAAATTCCGGCGCTGGCCGAGCGTACCGAGGATATTCCGCTGCTGGCTAATCATCTGCTCAGACAATCGGCACAACGGCATAAACCATTTGTCCGCGCCTTTTCTACCGACGCGATGAAGCGGCTGATGACGGCAAGCTGGCCGGGCAACGTGCGCCAACTGGTCAACGTCATTGAACAATGCGTGGCGTTAACCTCTTCGCCGGTGATCAGCGATGCGTTGGTCGAGCAGGCGCTGGAAGGCGAAAACACCGCGCTGCCAACCTTTGCCGAAGCGCGAAACCAATTTGAACTGAACTATCTGCGCAAGTTACTGCAAATTACCAAAGGTAACGTGACGCACGCGGCAAGGATGGCGGGGCGCAACCGCACGGAATTCTACAAGCTACTCTCCCGTCATGAACTGGATGCGAATGATTTCAAAGAGTAGTTTTCATGCCGTAAAGTAGTGCGAAATATGTTACGTTTAACCGATCAAAACACAGGCGACCTTTTCAAGGAATAGCATGAAAAAGATTGATGCGATTATTAAACCCTTCAAACTGGACGATGTCCGTGAAGCGCTGGCCGAGGTAGGTATTACCGGGATGACGGTAACTGAAGTCAAAGGCTTTGGCCGTCAAAAAGGCCACACCGAGCTGTATCGCGGCGCGGAATATATGGTGGATTTTCTGCCGAAGGTAAAAATTGAAATCGTTGTGCCTGACGACATCGTGGATACCTGTGTTGACACCATCATTCGTACCGCGCAGACGGGGAAAATCGGCGATGGTAAGATTTTTGTCTTTGACGTCGCCCGCGTTATTCGTATCCGTACTGGTGAAGAAGACGACGCGGCTATCTGATGTGCCGATTCGCTGCCTATCTCCTCCCTGTGGGCAGCGAACCACCGTTTAATCGCCCTGCGGTAGCGCCGGCGTGGTTCGAGTGCAAAGCCATCTCAGGCCGACAATGGCGACGATCAGCGCCACGCAACTTAGCGTCCACTCGCCCATTTGCGAGAAAAAGTGTCCGTAGGCGGCTACAGCCGTATCACTAATTTGCGATTCCGTGGTTTGTTGCGCGACGACGCCAGCCAGCCAGTTAGCGACCGCGCCGGTCGCCAGCATATAGATACCGGTCAGTACGCCTGTGACGCCCGGCAGATTGAGACGGGTAATTTGCGCCATCGCTACCGGATCAATAAACAGCTCCGCAAAGCCCATCAGCGCCAGCCCTGCGATCATCATTCCCATTGATGCCTGCCCGTCTAACCGGGCCTGATGCGCGTTTAGCGCCAGTAGCATAAAACCGCTGCCCATTAATACCAGCCCCACGGCAAATTTAAGCCAGACGCGCAGTACCGAGCGGGCGCTCTCTTTCGGGCTGCTCAGCCACGCCAGCATCACGCCCGCCGCCATCACCGCAATCGCATTGACCGACTGGAACAACGCGGTGGGGACGGTCATGTGCAGCCAGTGGCGGTTGACAAAACGGTCGATGAATAAACTGATCGAACTTCCGCCCTGCTGCGCCAGAACCCAGAAGAGAGTGCCGATGATCATTAACAGTACGATTTGCCACAAGGCGCGACGGTGTTCGGGAAATTTAACCATAATACGGGCGATAAGTTGCGCCGCGAAGACGCAGACAATGGCCAGCACATAGCCAGACCAGTTATTTTCCAGCAGGAGGGTGAAGAATACCGGCGCGATACACAGCATTAATACCAGCCAGCCCCAGGTTGGAAGGGCGAATTTAACCGCCCGCAGCGCGGGGCGATTAACACCGCGCGTCTGCTGAAAGTGACGATGACCGCTTAAAAAGATGAGCAGGCCGATGAACATTCCCACGCCCGCCAGCGCAAAGCCGACATGCCAACCATACCACTGCGCCGCCAGACCACAGGCGATCGGCGCGGCTATCGAACCAATATTTCCGGCGGCGTAAAGCAGCGAGAATCCCCCGTCGCGGCGGTTGTCATCAGGTGCGTAAAGTTCGCCCAGCAGACAGCTAATATTGGATTTAAACAAGCCATAGCCGCAGATAATAATGGCCAGCGCCACATATAAACTCAGCGTTGAATCAGATTCTAAGCCTAATACCACATGACCCAGCGTCATCAATAAGGCGCCGGTGATAACCGCCACGCGGTTGCCAAGCAGGCGGTCGGCAAGCCAGCCGCCAAGAATAGGGGTAACGTAAACTAAAGAGGCGTAGGCGCTGAAGAGGTTGATCGCGTGGCTGTCATTAAAACCAAGCTGGTGGGTAAGATAAAGGATGAGTAAGGCACGCATGCCGTAAAAGCTGAAGTATTCCCAAATTTGAATCGCCACGATGTAAAAAATCGCGCGCGGTTGTGAGGGTGTTTTCATAAAGTCTCCTTGCTGCGTGAAAAAGGGAAGTGGCAAGCCACTTCCCTTTGGTACTTATTTCGTATTTTCTTTCAGCACCTTAACGGTGTAACGTCCGTTCGCCTGACGATAGGCGCCGTGGATATCGGTTTCGAAGCCCGGGTAGTGAGCGCCGATTTCGCACAGCATTTGCAGGAATTCCAGTACCGGACGGCTTTCCTCGGTGATCATTTCACCAGGCATCACCAGCGGCACTCCCGGAGGGTAAGGAAGGATCATGTTGGCGTTGACGCGTCCAACCATCTCTTCAAGATATACCTCTTCCGTTTCGCCATGCAGCTCTTTCTGGAACGCAGTATACGGCGTCATCACCATTGTCGGCAGCACTTCAAACGCGCGGTACATTAAGTCCGGCAGATTATGGTGTTCGACCAGTTTATGAATATTCTGCGCCAGTTCCTGGATTCGCATATTTTCATAAAACTCAGGTGCTTCGCGGTACAGTGCCGGCAGAATGTTTTTGACGCGCAGGTTCAGGTCAAAGGCGCGTTTAAATTCAGTGAGCGCGCGCAGCAGGCTCAGAGCTTTGGTTTTGTCGATACCAATGCTGAACAGGAACAGCAGGTTGTACGGGCCGGTTTTTTCTACGATGATGCCACGTTCATCGAGATATTTGGCGACCAGACTTGCCGGAATACCGAATTCATCCATCGTACCGTCTTTCTTCATCCCCGGAGTCAGGATAGTGACTTTGATCGGGTCGAGGTACATGTGTTCATTATCGATATTTTTGAAGCCATGCCATGCGCTATCTGAACGCAGCGGCCAGCACTCAGCCCCATCGATATGTTCCGGCTGCCATACGTCAAAGAACCAGCCGTCGGATTCGCTTTTCAGGCGCTTAATTTCTTTACGGAATTTAATCGCACGTTCAATAGAACCGTTAATCAGACGTTTACCCGCATTACCTTTCATCATCGCCGCTGCGGTTTCAGTTGACGCAACGATACCGTAGTGCGGAGAGGTGGTGGTATGCATCATGTAGGCTTCGTTAAAGGTTTCTTCGTTAATGTCGCCTTTAACATGAATCATGGATGCCTGTGAAAACGCCGCCAGCAGTTTATGCGTGGACTGGGTTTCATAAATGATTTTGCCTTCTACCCGGTCGCCGCTCATACCGCATTTACCCTCATAAATGGGGGAGAAATTGGTATAAGGCACCTAGGCGGAGTCAAAGTGAATGGACTTCACATCCAGAGTTTTCTTGATGTAGTCAGTGTTATACAACAGACCGTCATAGGTCGAATTAGTAATAACAGCATGAACCGGCCAGGTCGCGTTAGGCGTCTCTTTTACCCGTTTAGCGATAGTGGCGTGCTGGAACTCGCTTTGCGGAATACCGCCAAGAATACCGTAGGCGTTACGGGTTGGGCGGAAATAAATCGGCGTAATGTCGCTCATCATCATCAGATGAGTCAGCGATTTATGACAGTTACGGTCAATCAGTACCGTGCTGCCTGCTGGCGCGGAGTACATACCGACGATTTTGTTCGCCGTAGAGGTGCCGTTCGTCACCATGTAGCTACGTTCGGCGTTAAAGACGCGGGCGATATACTCTTCCGCTTCTTTATGCGGGCCGGAGTGGTCCAGCAGCGAACCCAGTTCGGAAACGGAAATCGAAATATCAGATTTCATCGTGTTCGGGCCGAAGAAATCATAAAAGATGCTGCCTACCGGGCTTTTCTGGAAAGCGGTCCCACCCATGTGGCCAGGCGTACAGAAGGTATATTTTCCTTCACGCACATATTTGAACAGCGCTTTTGTCAGCGGCGGTAGAATATTGTCGATGTATTCATCGGTATTCTGGCGAATTTTCGCCGCGATATCGGCTGCGGCGCCTAAAGCATATTCAAAGAAGCGAACCTGCATTCTCAGATCGTTGAGGCTGACGTCCAGCGTAGAGTAGCTGTTGGCGAAGGCGTACAGCGGCATATACTCGTTCAGCTTGCTAATCTCTTCGCAAAGCTCAAGGTTATATTTATCCCAGTCGAAAATGACGCCGCAAAGGCGGGCATTATTTTCAATCAGCTTCAGCAGGTCTTCTCGGTCGTTTGGATAGACGATACGGAAATTTAAACCTTCCAGTGCACGATGCAGTTCACGAATAGGCTCTTCTTTAAAGTAGACGCCCATGTGGTTCATGATAGCAATAACGTTCATAGTCTTGTTCCTGGTAAAGTGGGCCCCTCCCGCTACGCTATAGCAGGTGACGAAAGGGGCTTTGAGAAAAAGGAGTTAGCGGTTAAAGCGCTTCAGCCGTATTGTTTTCGCTGTCGTTGTTCTGGCGCTGGTGCATTTTGCGGCCGTAGAACATCAGGATGATCAGACTGACGATAAAGGTGCCGGAGAGTTCGAAGGAGCTGGCGCCCATCAGTGCGATGAAGCAAAACGCGCAGCCCAGTACAGAACAAATCAGACTTACCGAGTTACGGATGTTGAACCCTTCGAAGCGAATCAGGTCAACACAGGAGTAGAAGTACGGCAGCATGGTAAGCAGTACGGCAATCCCGGTCAGTTCGCCGAACAGGTCGGACGCTTTACCGCCGCTGGAGTTCATGATGGTGATCAGAATCATCAGCGCCGTCATTTTCACCGCAGCCAACAGCAGACCTTTTTTCGGAATACCGTTTTTATCCATTTCACCGTAAATTTTCGGGAAGTTGCCGTCGTTGGCGGCGCGAACCCCAGCCTGGCCGACCAGCATCATCCAGGAGCCCAGAGACGTCAGGCAGGCGAAAGCGGTAAAGGCGGAAACCAGCGGCGCAGCCCAGCCACCCAGAATCGTGGAGGTACTGATAGCGAACGGCGCGCCGGAAGAGGCCATAACGGAAGCTGGGAACATCCCGGCGATAACCTGAGTCGCGGCGATATAGATGATGCCTGCCAGCGCGGTACCCAGCATGGTTGCCAGCGGTACGGTGCGTTTCGGGTTTTTCACCATGCCGGTGCTGACGGCGGCAGACTCAACGCCAACGAACGCCCACAGGCAGAGCAGAATACTTTTAACAATGGCGTGAGAATCGGTCGTCGTGGACGTGTTCCAGTTCGCGTGATAGGTCGCGATATCGAACCAATGCCAGCCGGCGACTGCGGTCAAGACTACCGGGATCAGCACCAGGAATAGGCCAATCGTTGTCAAGCGGCTGACCCAGGCCCCACCCAGCATATTAATAAAGGTGAACAGCCAGACGATAGCAATACAGGCAATACCTGCCGGTATTGGATTATTTAATGCCGGGAAGAACGTAGAAAGATAAGAAACAGCGGTAATGCCGATGGCTAAGTTACCAATCCAGTTTGCGTGATAATAAAGAACGCCGGTCTGGAAACCAAACGCCGGAGATATTTCCCCAGCATAAGCGATAGGGCCACCCTGTTGAGGGTTTTTGGTTGCCAGCCTCGCATAAACATAAGCCAGTGACATTGCCCCAATAATAGAAATTACCCAGCCCCAGATGGCAATGCCACCAATACTGGCAAGGTTGGCGGGTAATAATGCAATCCCGCTCCCCATCATATTACCGGCAACGACGCCAGTACAGGCAAATAGCCCGATCTTTTTGACAGAACTCATGTTCATTTCTCCTGAGCTGTATTTTTAAGAACCGGGCTTATGCTTCATATATGCTGCGTGCCCGTTCAACTGTCGACAAGATTAACGAATGGGTTGAGATAAGTCCTAAAGAAAAAGTGAAATAAACACAAACATGAAAAAACTGATAGATTGATTTTTTTGAATTAACATATAAATATCATGAAAAATATCATGAAAGGATAAACATCGTTTAATTACAAAGAGTTATATTTACATATCTTTGCGATGAATATGTTGCCAAAATTAACATAAGCTATTTTTGGCAACATGTTTTTCACAAAATAAAAGCGAAAAATTTAATATCTTTTCGCTTTTATTTGTCATGGTTCAGCGTTAAATTTAATCTTCTGCCAGAAAACTATTCAGATAAGGGACAATTTTCTGAACGGATGTCTGAAATACGCCGTTCTCGATCCAGTACAGAGTGTTTTCACCTAGACGTAAATTAAAGGCGGTCAGATAGGCATCAGCGGCCAGACGATTCTCACCTTTCATTTCGTAAACTTTCCCCAACAGGACATAGTTAAACCACGACATTTCAAGCTCGATGCTTTTATTGATTTCCTCATACGCTGCATCGATATCACCTTTGCCTAACAGATCGACGGTCTTGATTTTATAATAAACAGACGTTTTCTCAACGCCCGGAATTTGATCTATTTTTTTAAACTCTTCGTTCAGTGCGGCCACTTGTTCTTTATCAAACGGCTGCTGTGATTGCCGTAATACATCTACCAGCACTTTATATTCATAGGCATAGTTGAAATCAGGAGTTTCCTTAATAATGCCATTCAGAATATCGCTGGCTTTACCTAGCGCCTGCGCATCGCCGCTCAGAATAAGCTGGCGCGCCTCATAAAAACGCATCAGCGCGGTATTTTGCGGCGTTCTGAACAGGGCCAGTTGTTCTCGCATACGATTAGGCCAGGGCTGTGTTAAAACGAAAGACAGGCTATTAAACAGATCATCCTGGATGGACAACTGGTTAGTATTGGTGACGAAATAACGCTTATCCAGCATGGTTGAACCATCGGCGTTATCAATGAGCACTACAGACATAAAGCACTGCTGCGCCCGATAGTGGCGCTGATTGACAAACTGAATGGTTAACGTCTTACCGGAGCTGCTTGGCTCATTGACCCGGTAATTGGTTTTATCGTGCACCATAAAAGTCGAGTAGGTGTTCAGCAGGTCGGTGATTAAGCCGCCCAGACCGATGGCGTAGGACTCCTGCGAGACCCAGTTATTACAGGAATTGCCGCCTTCAAAACGAACATCTATATCTCGTGGGTTAAGTAATAACCGCGTTTTTGTTACCGCGGCATTATGATCTACCACCGACATGACAATAAACACGATCAGCGTCGCCAGCGAGAGCAGGAACATCACCCACGTCCAGAAGGCAGCGATACGCGGCTTTTTCGCCCTTTTAGCCGGCGCTTGCAAAGTGGCGGGCGGCGCTGGCGTAACGGCCGGAACCCCATCCGTCGGTTCTGCATATGTCGCTGCGATCGGGGGCGGCGGCGACGTTGATGAATTATCGATTTCATCGCTATTTTCTTCGCACCAGATAACTGGTGCCGTCAGCTTATAGCCGCGTTTAGGTACGGTAACGATGTATTCTGCATTGCAGTCTCCGCCGTCTCTTAGTGATTTGCGTAGTTCAGAAATGCTTTGGGTGACAACATGGTTGGTCACGATAGTGCGCATCCAGACATGATCAATAATGTTATCCCGGCTTAACACTTCATCCGGGTGGTGCGCAAAATACATCAGAAGATCGATCAGACGTGGTTCAAGGGTAATCTGGCGTCCCTGACGACTGATCTGATTAACAGAAGGTGTAACCAGCCACTCTCCAATGCGTACAACAGGTTGCTGCATAAAAAGATGCCCTAACGAGCTAAGTCAAACGTTAATAATAACACGATTTGCACAGACTTTTTTTATTCCCCTTTTTTGTAAAAGAAAGGCGTAAAAAGTAGCGCAATAAGTAGGGGGATGAGGAGGAAAACGGGCGTTCCTCTTAACGGCAAAGCCCGTTTTTTCAGACGATTTCTTGCAATTACAGCACTTTATGCGGGCCGAAGCATTCGTAATGAATGTTTTCGTTATTCACGCCAAGTGAAACCAGTTGTTTTGCGGCAAATTGCATAAAGCCTACCGGGCCGCAAAGATAGAACTGCATTGTCGGATCGCTGATCGCGGCTTCCAGCTTGCTTAAATCCATCAGTCCTTCGCTGTCAAAGACGCTTTGGGCGCGATCGGCCTCGGTCGGTTCGCGATACCAGGTATGGGCAGTGAAACGCGGCAGTGTACGGCCCAGTTCGCTCACTTCGTCGGCAAACGCATGAACGTCGCCATTCTCCGCTGCGTGGAACCAGTTCACCTGCGCAGTATGCTGTGTTTTCGCCAGAGTATCGAGCATCGCTAACATCGGCGTCTGGCCGACGCCAGCGGAAATCAGCGAAACGGGGATATCGGCGGCGACATTCATAAAGAAGTCACCTGCCGGCGCGGCCAGATGCACCACATCGCCTACGCTGGCGTGATTGTGTAACCAGTTTGATACCTGGCCGCCGTCTTCACGCTTCACGGCAATACGATATCCTTTACCATCGGGTTTACGGGTCAGTGAATATTGACGGATCTCCTGATGCGCAAAACCTTCCGGCTTCAGCCAGACGCCCAGATACTGCCCGGGACGGTATTCCGCCACCGTACCGCCGTCGACCGGCTCGAACTCAAAGCTGGTGATCATTGCGCTACGCGGGGTTTTCGCGACGATGCGGAAGGGGCGCGTGCCTTCCCAGCCGCCGTCTTTGCTGGCGTTATCGTGATAAATTTCCGCTTCGCGGTTGATAAAGACGTTAGCCAGTACGCCATAGGCTTTGCCCCACGCGTCCAGCACATCCTGACCTGGGTTGAACATTTCCTCCAGCGTCGCCAGCAGATGCGTCCCGACGATGTTGTACTGCTCCGGCTTAATCTGGAAGCTGGTGTGCTTCTGCGCGATTTTTTCTACCGCCGGCAGCAGCGCCGGTAAATTTTCGATATTGCTGGCGTAGGCTGCGATAGCGTTAAACAGGGCTTCACGCTGATCGCCGTTACGCTGGTTGCTCATATTGAAGATTTCTTTGAGCTCCGGGTTATGCGTAAACATACGGTCGTAGAAGTGGGCGGTCAGTTTCGGTCCCGTTTCAACCAGCAGGGGAATGGTGGCCTTTACTGTAGCGATGGTTTGTGCGTCTAGCATACGTGCTTCCTTTATGTGAAAATCTAATGATGTATATCAAATGCATCTTATAAAAATACCCTTGCATTGTAAATGGTTCTTCAATGCCTTACGTTGTGGACGTAACAACGTGAAAAATCTGCATCACAAAGCTGAAAAGAAATCCGTTGAAATTCGTCAGGCTTTCGTTCAGGAAACCCTTATCTGACGTACAGGTAAACGTTTGCGTAAAAACCTTTGTCAAGACCTGTTATCGAAGAATGATTCGGTTATACTGTTGGCCGAAGTCCCACGGACTGCCTTTTCAGGCACAAATTTTATTGTTAGCTGAGTCAGGAGATGCGGATGTTAAAGCGTGAAATGAACATTGCCGATTATGATGCCGAATTGTGGCAGGCTATGGAGCAGGAAAAAGTACGTCAGGAAGAGCACATCGAACTGATCGCCTCCGAAAACTACACCAGCCCGCGCGTTATGCAGGCGCAGGGCTCTCAGCTGACCAATAAATATGCTGAAGGATATCCGGGCAAGCGCTACTACGGCGGTTGCGAATATGTTGATATCGTAGAGCAACTGGCGATTGACCGCGCGAAAGCTCTGTTTGGCGCCGACTACGCTAACGTTCAGCCGCACTCTGGTTCTCAGGCTAACTTCGCTGTTTACACCGCTCTGCTGCAGCCGGGCGATACTGTTCTGGGCATGAACCTGGCGCAGGGCGGCCACCTGACTCATGGTTCTCCGGTTAACTTCTCCGGTAAACTGTACAACATCATTCCTTACGGTATTGATGAGTCCGGTAAAATTGACTACGACGATATGGCGAAGCTGGCCAAAGAGCACAAGCCGAAGATGATTATCGGTGGCTTCTCTGCCTACTCCGGCGTGGTTGACTGGGCAAAAATGCGTGAAATCGCTGACAGCATCGGCGCATACCTGTTTGTCGACATGGCGCACGTGGCGGGCCTGATTGCCGCGGGCGTTTACCCGAACCCGGTTCCCCATGCGCATGTGGTCACGACCACCACGCACAAAACTCTGGCTGGTCCGCGCGGCGGCCTGATCCTGGCGAAAGGCGGCGACGAAGAGCTGTACAAAAAACTGAACTCTGCCGTCTTCCCAAGCGCGCAAGGCGGCCCGCTGATGCACGTTATCGCAGCAAAAGCCGTGGCGTTGAAAGAAGCGATGGAGCCAGAGTTCAAAGTTTACCAGCAGCAGGTAGCGAAAAATGCCAAAGCGATGGTAGAAGTGTTCCTGAATCGCGGTTACAAAGTGGTGTCTGGCGGCACTGAAAACCACCTGTTCCTGTTGGACCTGGTGGATAAAAACCTGACCGGTAAAGAAGCCGACGCCGCCCTGGGCCGCGCCAACATCACGGTGAACAAAAACAGCGTGCCGAACGATCCGAAGAGCCCGTTTGTCACCTCCGGTATTCGTATCGGTTCTCCGGCAGTCACTCGTCGCGGCTTTAAAGAAGCAGAAGTGAAAGAGCTGGCTGGCTGGATGTGCGACGTGCTGGACAATATCAATGATGAAGCGGTCATTGAGCGCGTGAAGGGCAAAGTGCTGGATATCTGCGCCCGCTTCCCGGTTTACGCGTAAGCGCTTGTGTTATGAAAATGGCCCGATGGCGCTGTGTCTGTCGGGCTTACCTGAATGCACCATAGCGCAACGCCGCCGGAAGCCATTCTCCGGCGGCGTTGCGGTTTGAACTCCCTCCGTGCTTGTTAATCTTATGTTACTCTTGCCAGCGTAACCGTTTATCGCCAGACTATCGCTTCCAAACGGGAGGGAATCATGGCATTGCATTCCACGCGCTGGCTGGCGCTCAGTTATTTCACCTACTTCTTTAGTTACGGTATTTTTCTGCCATTCTGGAGCGTCTGGCTTAAAGGTCTTGGGCTAACGCCGGAAACCATCGGTCTTCTGCTGGGCGGAGGCCTGGTCGCGCGTTTTCTCGGTAGCCTGCTCATTGCTCCTCGCGTAAGCGATCCTTCACGGTTGATCTCCGCGCTGCGCGTACTGGCATTGTTGACGCTGGTATTTGCGCTGGCATTTTGGGCAGGAACGCATGTCGCGTGGCTAATGGTGGTGATGGTCGGGTTTAACCTCTTCTTTTCACCACTGGTGCCGCTGACCGATGCGCTGGCCAATACCTGGCAAAAGCAAATTACCCTGGACTATGGCCGGGTGCGGCTGTGGGGGTCTATCGCCTTCGTGATAGGGTCGGCGCTGACCGGTAAACTGGTGAGTTTATACGATTACCAGGCGATTCTGGCGCTACTGACGCTTGGCGTCGCCTCGATGTTGCTGGGCATGTTGTTACGTCCCAGCGTGCCGCCGCAGGGGGAAAGCCGTCAGCAGGAGAGCGCAGGCTGGCCCGCCTGGAGTACACTGGTGGCGCAAAGCTGGCGTTTTCTGGCCTGCGTCTGTTTGCTGCAAGGGGCGCACGCCGCCTATTACGGTTTTAGCGCCATATACTGGCAGGGGGCTGGCTATTCAGCGTCGGCAGTCGGCTATTTATGGTCGTTGGGCGTGGTGGCGGAAGTGATCATTTTCGCCCTGAGTAAAAAGCTATTCCGCCGGTTTAGCGCTCGCGACTTGCTGTTGCTTTCCGCCGTGTGCGGGGTGGTACGCTGGTGGCTGATGGGCTGGAGTACGGCGTTGCCGTGGCTGATTGTGATACAAATCCTGCATTGTGGAACGTTTACCGTTTGCCATCTGGCCGCCATGCGCTATATCGCTGCACGTCAGGGAAGCGAGGTGATTCGTTTGCAGGCCGTCTATTCCGCTGTGGCGATGGGCGGCAGCATCGCTATTATGACGGTATTTGCCGGTTTTCTGTATCAACATCTGGGCGGCGGCGTATTCTGGATTATGGCGCTGGTGGCATTGCCCGCTATCTTCCTTCGGCCCAAAGTGGTTGCCGCGTCATGATTCCAGGATCTTGCGGATCTGTTGCTGCTGGTGCGCTGTGAGGGCGCGATCCGCATGAATTAACGGCGGTGAGAAGAGCGGTAGCGGCGTGGCGTAAGGGGTAACAATCAGCGCTACGCCGCGTGGGCATCCCTCTTTTTGAAACGCCTGAGTCGATACCCGTTTGATATTGAGCGGCAATAGGGTCAGTTCACGCAGTTGCTGCTCAATATACGTCTCCAGCGCATCATTTTTATCCGCTAACAATACGATCTGTTTCTCATGCAGATCGTTATCCTGCATCAGCCAGGCGCCGAAAATCACCGCCACCAGCCCCCTCTCTTCCTCGGAAAAGCGGATACCATATTCGGCTTCAAACCCGGCGAGCGCCTCACGTGTGGTGCGTACCAGACGCGGATAAAGACGGTTGAACTCTTCCGGAAGCGTATTATCGATGCCAATCGTGAATAAACTTCGGTTCAGCGCCTGGGAGAGATGGACATACAGCTGATCGTTAAGCCCTTGTTCGTCGCTGAAGCGTACGTTCCCTTTTTCTCTAAAGCGCAGCACCAGCCGCGCCACCTCCAGTCGCAGTTTCTGTGCCCGTTGATGCGTGTCGCGAATCGGGTCGGGGAGGCGAATCATTGAAAACAGTAACGCCATAAACAGCGCTTCGTTCAGCGGTGCAGCCTGCATCACGTGGCGCTGCCAGTGACGGCCAATTTCCTGGGCAAGCGGATATTCCGCACACGACTGCGCCCAAATCTGCTGCACAGGGTTGAACGCCGGGGTGATACCGGCATGGTGTTGTAGCAGACAATACTGTAAAAAGAGACGCAGGAACTGCACGTCGCGATTTTCAAATGGTTTTTGCAACCGGCGGGCGCACAGATTGATGAGCGCGTGCAGATTGATATCGTCATACAACGGACGCGCGATACCGCGCTGCTTTAGCGCATTTTTTAAGGCCGGGGTAAAGTGTTGCGTGACGAAGGTCGGGCATAAACGCAGGCCGCGCCTGAGCCAGTGTAAAAGGCAAAGGCGCTGATCGAGTGCTGTACCTTCGATCCGATAGCAACCGTTCTGGCATGTCGTGATGGCAAGGCGATGATAGCGCTGGATCTCCAGGCTTGTCTCAGTGATATCCTCACGGGCAATATCATCATCAACGCCATTAAGTGCGCTGAAGATTTCCACCGTGGCGATTGGCTCCGGCTGGAAAAGCGTCAGCAATACCTGGCAGCGGCGCTGGGGAGCGGAAAGTACAGATGGTGGGGCAATCGTCGGCATCATCTGTCAGGTCTCCCGTTAGTTTGTCTGGTAAGGATAGCTAAAGTTTGCGAGTGAAAAATGTTATAAGCGTGCTTTTAGGCCAGGAATGCTGAGGAGCGTCACAGAATTTTTATCGCGAGGAACAGATGAAGCCAGTGAAACGCAGCGCCTTAACACTATTTCTCGCCGTTTTATCTTTCGTGGCGGCGGCGCATCCGCACAGCTTCATCCGTCTGCAAACGCAGGTGGTCAGTGAAAATGAGCAATTTGTGGCGTTAAAAATGCGTTGGACAATGGACGAGCTGACGTCCGCAGATCTGTTGTATGACGCCGGAAACGCTGCTCCGGGTTCGGAAATATGGAAAAAGTTGGCGGCGGAAGTGATGGCTAACGTACTTGGACAGCACTACTTTACAGAAGTGTGGCGCAATGGCGCGAAAGTAAAGTTTAAAAACAGGCCGACAGAATACGGTATGACACGTGAGGCACATCAGGCGGTATTGAGCTTTACGCTGCCGCTGGCTGAACCGCAGCCGTTAAGCGGTCAGACTTATACCTTTTCAACGTTTGATCCTTCTTATTATGTCGATATGCATTATGACCAGGACAGCGATATAACGATGCCGGAACCGCTGCGCGAAAAGTGTCGGATTCAGGTTCATACTCCTGCGCCCGGCGAAGAGACATTACGTTTCGCCCAGTTGCTTGATAAAGAGGACGCGCCGCCGGAGGATATGGATTTAGGTAAACAGTTCGCCCAAACGGTGACATTGCAATGTCAGTAATTTTTTCTCAACGCACTCCCGGGCGGCGCTGGCTATCTCTGTGGCCATTGGCGTTATTACTGCTGTTGATGCTGGCTGGCGGTCTGTGGATATGGCAAGCCTGGCCGCAGGTGATGTTGAAAAGCGTCCTTTGGCAGCGGGAAGTGAATCAGCAGTTGAGCGCGCTGCTTAACGCGGTGGCGACGCATCCTGAGCGAGCGGGCGGATCGTTGCTTCTGTTGAGTTTTATGTATGGCGTGCTTCATGCGCTGGGGCCGGGACATGGCAAAGTGGTGATCGCGACATGGCTGGCGACGCATCCTTCGAAGTTGAAATCAAGTATCGTGTTAACCCTCGTCGCCGCGTTATTGCAAGGACTGGTGGCTATCGGGTTGGTGGTAGGGGTGCTGACCGTATTGCAACTTCCGGCAAGGCAGCTACATCTGAGCGGCTTCTGGCTGGAAAAGGGGAGTTATGCGTTAGTTGGCGGGCTGGGCATCTTGCTGTGCTGGCGGGCCATAAAAAGGTTGCGCACGCTGCTACATAAACCAGGGGTTATCGCCTTTACGCCGCGCCATGTTCACCATGAAAAATGCGGCTGCGGACATCAACATTTACCGACGCAGGAACAACGGCATAGCGGCGATGACTGGCGCGCGCGACTAATGATCGTACTGTCTATGGGGATGCGGCCCTGTTCCGGCGCGATAATGGTGCTGTTATTCAGTAAAGTAATTGGCGTTTTTAGCTGGGGAATGGCGTCGGTACTGGCGATGGCGGCGGGAACCTCGCTAACGATTACCTCGCTGGCGCTGCTGGTACACACTTTTCGCGCTCTGGCGGTGAAACTCAGTGGAAACAAAACGCCTGCGTTATGGCGGCAGGTAGGCTGGTCAACGCTGGCGCTGGCCGGAGGGGTAATACTGCTTGTCGCGGCTCTGGTCATGTGGTTTAGCGTGCCGCAGCCTGTGGGCGGGCTGCGGCCATGGCGTGGTTGATTAGTGCCCGGCGGGTTTGAGATGCATCCGCGCGATGGATTCGTCTTCGGCCCAGTAAATTCGTTCGGCGACCATCGCTTCCGGATTGAGCTGAACGCCGCGCAGCACCCGCTCTTTAAAGCGCAGATAGCCACCTTTGTCGATCAGATGGCCCATATGCAGATAGATCGGTTTTCCGCCGAGCATCTCTTTTTCAAATTCATACAGGTTAACGATCACCTGCTTTATCACGTCTTCAGTCACCCAGTTGAGGAAGAGCTTGCCGACGCGCGGCGTTTTTTTACTGGTGCGTCCGCCCAGACGGACTTGCCAGAGCTGATCCGGTTTACGTTGCCAGGCTAGCGTCGGACAGGCCAGCACGCACTCGCCGCAGCCGATACAGGCCGACTCTTCTTTGACCGCTTTGCCGTTCTTCAGCGCCAGGCAGCCTACCGCGTGGTGACTACAGGCCTTCACGCAGGCGCCGCAGCCGATACAGCGTTCGGCAGTGAAGCGCATTTTCGCCACGCCAATAATCCCCAGCTCGGCCATTGACGCCTTCGCGCAGTCATTCGGGCAGCCGACAATCACCGTTTTGAGATGATAAGGGCTGGGATAGACCAGTTTTTCAAGACGACGGGACAGGCCGGTAGTATCAGTGTTGGCTTTCTGGCAGATGCGGTTCCCCTGACAGGCGACAATATTTCGCCCACCAATAGCGAGATAGCCCGCTTTGGTATCCTCAACCTGGACGTCGCACAGTTCTATTTCAATTTCGCGAAGAAACGGCTCCAGCGCGGCGTTCACGTTGTCGATATCTTCGTAACGGATACCCGGCATCGCCAGCTTCTGGCGGGTAGTGAGGTGGATTTGTCCGTTACCCCAGGTTTCGGCGATGTCACGCGCCACCGTCAGCAAATGCGCAGGCAAAATGCCGCCGGGAATGCGGACGCTGATCATGGCTTCGCCGCGCACTTTTGACAGGCGATATTCGTTTTTCGCACGGGCTTTAATGATATCAATATCAATGCTCATGATGTTCTCCTTAATCGGCAAAACGTTGCGCGACGGCGTAGTTAAATATCGGACCGTCGGTGCAAACATACACTTCACCCATACGGCAGTGGCCGCACTTCCCGACGGAGCAGGCCATCCGGCGCTCGTAGTCCACCCAGATTTGCTCCGGCTTTAGCCCTTTTTGCAGCAGCATTTTTACAGTAAAGGTAATCATTATTGGCGGCCCAACGACGATGGCTTGCATGGTGTCGATATCGCTAAGCGCCATGCCGGCAAGCCGATCGGTCACCCGGCCAATCTGGTAACAGTCATCGGCCTCGCCTTCATCCAGCGTGAACACCAGGTTATGCTTGCCGCGCCACGCCGCCATCTCCTCTTTGTACAGCACGCAGTCGCGGTTTTTATAGCCGAGAATCATATCCAGTTGGCCAATTTCCTGCGGATTCTCAACGAAATAACGCATTAACCCTTTCACCGGCGCGACGCCCGTACCGCCTGCGACAACCAGTAAGGGTTTATGGCGCAGCGTATCGACCGGATAGCCATTGCCATAGCAGCCGCGTAGCCACACGTTATCGCCTTCTTTCAGCGTAAAGAGGGCGCTGGTCACTTTTCCGACATTACGAATCAGCAGATCTATCCAGCCGTCGCCGCAGTCGGAAACGGAGATGGGCGCTTCGCCGACGCGCGGCAGCGACACTTCAACAAATTGCCCCCAGTGCGCGGGAAAATCGACCGCCACGCGGAAATTCCACTCCAGCGGCGTGTGGCGAGTAATACTGAGGATGCGGTACGCCGCAGGCAGCAAACTGTGCTGCGGTTTATCATGGCAGGAACAATGTGACATGCGTTATGCCTCCTCTGCCAGCGCCTGCCGAACGGCGGCGGTCATTTTGTTGATAATAAAAGAAAATTTGATGTATTGTGGGCAGCGATCGTCGCAGCGGCCGCAGCCGACGCACATATGTTCAATGCCGTTGCGCGCTTTGTAGTCATTGACCTTATGCAGGGCGCGGTAGCGCAGACGCTCGCCGGGTTTTTCGCGAAAGCCATGACCACCGGCCATGTCGCTAAAGCCTGGCACCATGCAGCTTGCCCACTGGCGACGGCGTTCACCGCGCTGTGGATTTTCATCATAGGCGACGTCAAAGACGCTATAGCAGGTACAGGTTGGACACCCGGTGGTGCAGCGGCCGCAACTGATGCAGCGGCTGTCGTAGGCGTCCCATAGCGGATGGCGGGTGAGAATGTCGCGAATTTTTTGCGGATCGCGGCAAACGCTGTCCGGCGTGACGACGGTTTCCCGGTTTTCGCTGACGAAAGAGGGGGTATAGTTGGCCTCCTGCCCCAGCCCTTGAATCGCCGCCTCGATAAAGGGATCGCGGATGCTGACAAACGCACCCTCGTCGCTAAAACGCATTGCGGCGCTATAACGGTCGGTTTTATTGGTACCCATTGAGACGCAGAAACAATTTTCGAAACTTTCTTCACACTCAATTAGGACGAAACGAATATGCTCCCGTAACAGTTGATAACTGTAATCGGAATTATTCCCATTTGATAAATACATATAATCCAGCCGCGACATGGCGTTAATGTCGCAGGCGCGGGCAAAGATGACTATCGGGGAGGTGTCTGTCTCGGCAATTTGAATCGTGTCTTTATCGAAATAAAAGAGCGTTTCGGTGATAGGGGTGATAATGGTATTCGGCGACATGTGCGATTTCTCGTGCCAGATGAGATCGCGCCAACCGCTAATCTGTTGATAAATAATGTTGTCAGTGTCGGAAAAACGCCCACCGCGAAACTCTGCGGACGGGGCAAACACGCGCCATTTTTTGTTTAATCGCTGGATAAGCAGACTAAACTCGTCAGGCGTAATTTTGATAGCCATCGCATACTCCACAGTAATATTCAGGAAAAACAAATGAAAATAAATTGTTATAAAAATCAGATGAATATTACTGTTACGCTAGCGCTAATCAGCCACCTTCGCTAACGGGAAAAAATGGTTTTTACTATCGGTATAATAAATAGGAGGATGTTTTTAAGAATGATAATTGTGGAAGGGATTTATTTCTGGCGGGAAAAGACGCTCCCGCCAGAATGAACGATTACCGTTTCAGCGCATCACTCAGTTCGTCGCGCATATTCGCCAGCATAGCTTTAACGACGCGCGGATTCCCCGCCACGATATTACCGGTCATCATGTAGTTATGGCCGCCGGTGAAATCGCTGACGATACCGCCCGCTTCACGAACCAGCAGCTCGCCCGCGGCGAAATCCCACGGACGAAGGCCAATTTCAAAGAAACCATCGACACGACCTGCGGCAACATAGGCCAGATCCAGCGCGGCGGAACCGGTGCGGCGGAAATCGGCGCATTCGGTGAACAGCTTGCCGATAATATTAATGTAGGTGGTCGCGTATTGTTTGGCTTTGAACGGGAAGCCGGTCGCGAGGATGGTGCCGTCCAGATCGCGAGCGGTACTGCCGCGCAGACGGTAGCCGTTCAGTTGCGCGCCCTGACCGCGGGTGGCGGTGAACAATTCGTTACGCATCGGATCGTAAACCACGGCGACTTCAGTACGGCCTTTAATGCGTACTGCGATGGATACCGCAAAGTGCGGCAGGCGTTTGATAAAATTAGTGGTGCCATCCAGTGGATCGATAACCCATTGAACATCCTGATCTGTGCCAACGTGTTCACCGCTTTCTTCGGTGATAATTGTGTGTTGCGGGTAAGATTTGCGAATGGTGTCGATAATTATCGCTTCAGCGGCCTTATCTACGTTGGTCACAAAATCGTTACTGCCTTTTTGGCTCGCTTCTACAGCGTCCGGAGTTTCATAGTTTTTGGCAATTACATTACCCGCCTTGCGCGCTGCGCGCACGGCGATGGTCAGCATCGGATGCATCGGTCTCTCTCACTGGATGTTAAAGAACGGGAAAACGGCGCAGAGTATAGCAGTGAGATCGGAATCTGTCTTGGTTTTATGGTAAGATGGCGGAATAATCTTTAGCTGAAGAAAGACAATGCTGCAAAACATTCGAATTGTGCTGGTGGAAACCTCCCACACCGGCAATATGGGCTCTGTGGCTCGCGCTATGAAAACCATGGGCTTAACCAACCTGTGGCTGGTAAACCCGCTGGTAAAACCGGACTCCCAGGCCATCGCTTTGGCGGCAGGCGCCAGCGATGTGATCGGTAATGCGCAGATCGTCGATACGCTTGATGAAGCGCTGGCAGGTTGTAGTCTGGTGGTTGGAACCAGCGCTCGTTCCCGCACTCTGCCGTGGCCGATGCTTGATCCGCGCGAGTGTGGCTTAAAAAGCATTGCAGAAGCGGAAAACACGCCGGTTGCCTTAGTTTTCGGTCGTGAGCGTGTCGGGCTGACTAACGATGAGTTGCAAAAATGCCATTATCACGTTGCCATTGCCGCTAACCCGGAGTACAGCTCGTTGAATCTGGCGATGGCGGTACAGGTCATCGCGTATGAAGTCCGTATGTCCTGGCTGGCAACGCAGGAAGACGGCGACGCGGTAGAGCATGAAGAGACGCCGTATCCGCTGGTGGACGATCTTGAACGCTTCTACGGCCATCTGGAGCAAACGTTGCTCTCCACCGGCTTTATTCGCGAAAACCATCCGGGGCAGGTGATGAATAAGCTGCGCCGTTTGTTTACCCGCGCGCGCCCGGAAAGCCAGGAGTTGAATATTCTGCGTGGAATGCTGGCGTCGATTGAGCAGCAGAATAAAGGAAAGTAGGCAATTTGATGCCTGATGGCGCTAATCGTAGGCCGGATAAGCGAAGCGTCATTCGGTAAATCGAAAACAGCACTGAACGTCAAATACCTGACTAAAACAGTCAAGTAAATAGTTGACCAAATTACTCGGGAATGTCAGACTTATCCCTGCTATGCAATACCCCCATTTTACAATAAAAAACCCCGGGCAGGGGCGAGTTTGAGGTTAAGTAAGACATGAGACTGACATCTAAAGGGCGTTATGCCGTGACCGCAATGTTAGACGTTGCGCTCAACTCCGAAGCGGGCCCGGTACCGTTGGCTGATATTTCTGAACGTCAGGGTATTTCCCTTTCTTATCTGGAACAGCTATTTTCCCGCTTACGTAAAAACGGTCTGGTTTCCAGCGTACGCGGGCCAGGCGGCGGTTATCTGCTGGGGAAAGATGCCGGCAGTATCGCGGTCGGTGAAGTGATCAGCGCGGTTGATGAGTCCGTTGATGCAACCCGTTGCCAGGGGAAAGGCGGCTGTCAGGGCGGCGATAAATGCCTGACCCACGCGCTGTGGCGTGATTTAAGCGATCGCCTGACCGGTTTTCTCAACAATATTACGTTAGGCGAGCTGGTGAATAACCAGGAAGTTTTGGATGTGTCTGGTCGTCAGCACACGCATGACGCGCCGCGCGCCAATGGTCGTGCGCAGGACGCCATCGACGTTAAATTACGTGCTTAATTAAAATATTACGCCATCTCTTCTGGCGGCCTCAAGCGGTTAATGCCGCAGTCGCCTGAAGGACGAAGCGTAAAAAGAATTCAGAATCAGGCCGGGACGTGGACGTCCCGTCAACACGGTCGTACATCCAGCCGGTTGCCTGATTCCTTGCATTGAGTGATGTACGGAGTTTAAGAGCAATGAAATTACCGATTTATCTCGACTACTCCGCAACCACGCCGGTGGACCCGCGTGTTGCCGAGAAAATGATGCAGTTTCTGACCCTGGACGGAACCTTTGGGAACCCGGCGTCTCGTTCACACCGTTTTGGCTGGCAGGCAGAAGAAGCGGTCGATATCGCCCGTAACCAGATTGCTGAGCTAGTGGGTGCCGACCCGCGTGAAATCGTTTTTACGTCCGGCGCGACGGAGTCCGACAACCTGGCGATCAAAGGCGCAGCCAACTTTTATCAGAAAAAAGGCAAGCACATCATCACCAGCAAGACCGAGCACAAAGCGGTGCTGGACACCTGCCGTCAGCTAGAGCGCGAAGGGTTTGAAGTGACCTACCTCGCGCCGCAGAGCAACGGGATTATCGATCTTAAAGCACTCGAAGCAGCGATGCGTGACGACACCATTCTGGTTTCAATCATGCACGTGAACAACGAAATCGGCGTGGTGCAGGATATCGCGACCATCGGCGAAATGTGCCGCGCGCGCGGTATTATCTACCATGTTGATGCTACCCAGAGCGTGGGCAAACTGCCTGTCGACCTGAGCCAACTGAAAGTGGACCTGATGTCCTTCTCCGGTCATAAAATTTATGGTCCGAAAGGCATTGGCGCGCTGTATGTGCGTCGTAAGCCGCGTATTCGTATTGAAGCGCAGATGCATGGCGGCGGTCACGAACGCGGTATGCGCTCTGGAACGCTGCCCGTCCACCAGATCGTCGGCATGGGCGAAGCTTACCGTATCGCGAAAGAAGAGATGGAGACCGAAATGGCCCGTCTGCGCGGTCTGCGTAACCGTCTGTGGAACGGCATCAAAGATATTGAAGAAGTTTACCTGAACGGCGACCTTGAACAGGGCGCGCCAAACATTCTCAACGTGAGCTTTAACTACGTTGAAGGCGAGTCGCTGATCATGGCACTGAAAGACCTTGCGGTCTCTTCCGGTTCCGCCTGCACCTCCGCCAGTCTGGAACCGTCCTACGTGCTGCGCGCGTTGGGCATGAATGACGAGCTGGCGCATAGCTCTATCCGTTTCTCTTTAGGTCGTTTTACCACTGAAGAAGAGATCGACTACACCATTGATCTGGTCCGTAAATCCATTGGCCGTCTGCGTGACCTTTCTCCACTGTGGGAAATGTACAAGCAGGGCGTGGATCTAAATAGCATCGAATGGGCTCATCATTAATCGGTATCGGAATCAGGAGAATTTATAATGGCTTACAGCGAAAAAGTAATCGATCACTATGAGAACCCACGTAACGTAGGGTCGTTTGACAACAACGACGATAACGTGGGAAGCGGCATGGTTGGCGCTCCGGCCTGCGGCGACGTTATGAAGTTGCAGATTAAAGTTAACGATGAAGGTATTATTGAAGACGCGCGCTTCAAGACTTACGGCTGCGGTTCCGCTATCGCCTCCAGTTCTCTGGTAACGGAGTGGGTGAAAGGGAAATCCCTGGACGAAGCGCAGGCGATTAAAAACACCGATATTGCAGACGAACTGGAGCTGCCGCCGGTGAAAATCCACTGCTCTATTCTGGCGGAAGACGCGATTAAAGCCGCTATTGCAGATTACAAAAGCAAACGCGAAGCGAAATAAAATAGAACGTTAACATTGAGGTTTTGTTATGTCGATTACACTTAGCGACAGTGCAGCAGCGCGAGTTAATACCTTCCTGGCCAACCGTGGTAAAGGGTTTGGCCTGCGTCTGGGCGTGAGAACCTCCGGCTGTTCAGGTATGGCTTATGTACTGGAATTTGTTGACGAACCGACGGCGGAAGACACCGTATTTGAAGACAAAGGCGTTAAGGTAGTGGTTGATGGCAAGAGCCTGCAATTTCTGGACGGTACACAGTTGGACTTCGTAAAAGAAGGCCTGAACGAAGGGTTTAAATTCTCCAACCCAAATGTGAAAGATGAGTGTGGTTGCGGCGAAAGCTTCCACGTGTAACTGTGTTCCGCTGTTATACCGAGTCATTCGTGTTGCAGAAAGGCGACAAGCGAGTGAATCCCCAGGTGCTTACTTGAATTAGTGACTGGGGTGAACCCGCGCAGACAATGCATCTGCGGCGCGAAGTAAGAAGGTATAACCCCACCGTAGTCGCCTGCGGGTGGGGTTTGTTCTGACAGGCTATCCCTGAGAATGTTATGGATTACTTCACCCTCTTTGGCTTACCAGCCCGTTATCAGATTGACACCCAGGCGCTGAGCCTTCGTTTTCAGGATCTGCAACGCCAGTATCACCCTGACAAATTTGCCAACGGCACCCAGGCGCAGCAGCTTGCCGCCGTCCAGCAATCCGCCACGATCAACCAGGCCTGGCAAACGCTGCGTCATCCGCTGACGCGCGCGGAGTATCTGCTTTCCTTACATGGGTTCGATCTGGCCAGCGAGCAGCACACCGTACGCGACACCGCGTTTCTGATGGAGCAACTGACGCTTCGTGAAGAGCTGGACGACATCGAACAGACAAAAGACGACGCGCGGCTGGAAAGCTTTATTGAGCGTGTACAAAAGATGTTTGATGCTCGCCTCCAGCAAATGGTGGAACAGCTGGATAACGCGGCATGGGATGTGGCGGCGGATACGGTGCGCAAACTGCGGTTTCTCGATAAACTGCGAAGCAGCGCAGAACAACTCGAAGAAAAGCTGCTCGATTTTTAACTGGAATCTAACATGGCCTTATTACAAATTAGTGAGCCTGGTCTGAGCGCCGCGCCGCATCAGCGCCGTCTGGCGGCGGGTATCGACTTAGGCACTACCAACTCTCTGGTGGCGACGGTTCGCAGCGGCCAGGCGGAAACTCTGCCTGACCACGAAGGGCGCCACCTGTTGCCTTCAGTGGTTCACTATCAGCCGCAGGGCCACACGGTCGGTTACGCTGCGCGTGACAATGCCGCGCAGGATACGGCCAACACTATCAGCTCTGTGAAACGTATGATGGGACGCTCGCTGGCGGATATCCAGGCGCGCTATCCGCATCTGCCTTACCGGTTTAAGGCTAGCGTTAATGGGCTGCCGATGATTGAAACAGCGGCAGGGTTGCTAAACCCGGTACGCGTATCTGCTGATATTCTCAAAGCGCTGGCCGCGCGGGCTAGCGAATCGCTTTCCGGAGAGCTGGATGGCGTGGTGATTACCGTTCCCGCCTATTTCGATGATGCCCAGCGTCAGGGGACGAAAGACGCCGCGCGGCTGGCGGGCCTGCATGTGCTGCGCTTACTCAACGAACCGACGGCGGCGGCGATCGCCTACGGTCTGGACTCGGGCAAAGAAGGCGTTATCGCTGTTTACGATCTCGGCGGCGGCACCTTTGATATCTCTATTTTACGTCTGAGCCGCGGGGTGTTTGAAGTGCTGGCGACGGGCGGTGATTCTGCGCTCGGCGGCGACGACTTTGACCATCTGCTGGCGGACTATATTCGCGAGCAGGCAGGGATTGCCGATCGTAGTGACAATCGCGTTCAGCGCGAACTGCTGGATGCCGCTATTGCAGCGAAAATCGCCTTAAGTGATGCCGATGCCGTTCGCGTTAACGTTGCGGGCTGGCAGGGGGAGATCACTCGCGAGCAGTTTAACGATCTCATTTCTGCGCTGGTTAAGCGCACGCTATTGGCCTGCCGTCGCGCATTGAAAGATGCCGGTGTTGACTCCCGGCAGGTTCTGGAAGTGGTCATGGTCGGCGGTTCGACCCGTGTACCGCTGGTGCGTGAGCGGGTGGGCGAATTTTTTGGCCGCACGCCGTTAACCACTATCGACCCGGATAAAGTAGTCGCTATCGGCGCAGCGATTCAGGCTGATATTTTGGTCGGCAACAAGCCGGACAGCGAAATGCTACTGCTGGACGTGATTCCACTCTCTCTTGGACTGGAAACGATGGGGGGCCTGGTGGAAAAAGTTATTCCGCGCAACACCACCATCCCGGTGGCGCGCGCGCAGGATTTCACCACCTTCAAAGACGGTCAGACCGCGATGTCTATCCATGTGATGCAGGGCGAACGCGAACTGGTGCAGGACTGCCGTTCGCTGGCGCGCTTTGCGCTACGCGGTATTCCGCCGTTGCCGGCTGGCGGGGCGCATATTCGCGTGACTTTCCAGGTAGATGCCGATGGCCTGTTGAGCGTTACCGCAATGGAAAAATCCACCGGCGTCGAGGCCTCCATTCAGGTCAAACCTTCCTACGGCCTGACCGATAGCGAAATTGCTTCAATGATCAAAGACTCCATGAGTTTTGCCGAGCAGGACGTGAAAGCGCGTATGCTGGCGGAGCAAAAAGTCGAAGCCGCGCGCGTGCTGGAAAGCTTGACCGGCGCGCTGACTGCCGACGCCGCGCTGTTAAGCGCCGCAGAACGTCAATGCATTGATGATGCCGCCGCACATTTGAGCGCGGTCGCACAAGGCGATGATGTTGACGCCATAGAACAAGCCATTAAAAACGTAGATAAACAAACCCAGGAATTTGCCGCTCGCCGTATGGACCAGTCGGTTCGTCGCGCGCTGAAAGGCCATTCCGTAGACGAGGTTTAACATGCCGAAGATTGTTATTCTGCCTCATCAGGATCTTTGTCCGGATGGCGCAGTTCTGGAAGCTGAGACCGGTGAAACCATTCTTGACGTTGCGCTGCGCAACGGCATCGAGATTGAACACGCCTGTGAGAAATCGTGCGCCTGCACCACCTGTCACTGTATTGTACGTGAAGGCTTCGACTCCTTGCCGGAAAGCTCGGAAGAAGAAGACGATATGCTGGATAAAGCGTGGGGGCTGGAGCCGGAAAGCCGACTGAGCTGCCAGGCTCGCGTTACCGACGACGATCTGGTTATCGAAATTCCACGTTACACAATCAACCATGCGCGTGAGCATTAACAGAGGGTAGTATGGGACTCAAGTGGACCGATAGCCGCGAGATCGGCGAAGCGTTATACGACGCATATCCTGATGTCGATCCTAAAACCGTTCGTTTCACCGATCTGCATCAGTGGATCTGCGAACTGGACGATTTTGACGACGACCCTAACGCATCCAATGAAAAAATTCTGGAGGCGATTCTGCTAGTCTGGTTGGATGAAGCAGAGTAATTTTTGCGTCATGATCCGCGCCGCAGGTGCGTTGGCTGCGTTCGCTCACTTGCCGCCTTCCTGCAATGCGAATCATTTAGCAAAAGATCTAACGGGCTGCCATACGGCGGCCCGTTTGCTAATAAGGAAAATAACAATGACAGAAGCCATGAAAATTACGCTTTCCACGCAGCCTGCCGATGCGCGTTGGGGCGACAAAGCCACTTACAGTATTAATAACGACGGTATTACCTTGCACCTTAACGGTAAAGACGATCTGGGGTTGATCCAGCGTGCGGCGCGTAAAATCGATGGCCTGGGAATAAAACAGGTCGCGCTGACAGGCGAAGGATGGGATATCGAGCGTTGTTGGGCATTCTGGGCGGGTTACAAAGGACCAAAAGGCGTCCGTACCGTGATGTGGCCGGATTTAGACGATGCCCAACGTCAGGAACTGGATAACCGCCTGACCATTATTGACTGGGTGCGCGACACCATTAATGCCCCGGCGGAAGAGCTTGGGCCGGAGCAACTGGCGCAGCGCGCGGTGGATCTGCTGTGCAGCGTCGCGTGCGATCGTGTCACTTACCGTATCACCAAAGGTGAAGATCTGCGCGAGCAGAACTATATGGGGCTGCATACCGTAGGTCGTGGTTCTGAGCGTTCGCCGGTACTGTTGGCGCTGGATTACAACCCGACGGGAGACAAAGACGCGCCAGTTTACGCCTGTCTGGTCGGTAAAGGCATTACCTTTGACTCCGGCGGCTACAGCATCAAACAAAGCGCCTTTATGGACTCAATGAAATCCGATATGGGCGGCGCGGCGACGGTAACGGGCGCGCTGGCGTTCGCCATTACCCGTGGGTTGAATAAACGCGTAAAATTGTTCCTGTGTTGCGCCGATAATCTGATCAGCGGCAATGCTTTTAAACTGGGCGATATTATTCGCTACCGTAATGGCAAGAATGTCGAAGTCATGAATACCGATGCGGAAGGGCGACTGGTGCTGGCAGATGGCCTGATTGATGCCAGTGCGCAACACCCGCAGTTGATCATTGATATGGCGACGTTAACCGGCGCGGCGAAAACGGCGCTGGGTAACGACTACCATGCGCTATTCAGTTTTGACGATACGCTGGCGGGGCGCTTGCTGACCTGCGCGGCGCAAGAAAATGAACCGTTCTGGCGTTTGCCGCTGGCGGAGTTCCACCGTAATCAACTGCCGTCTAACTTTGCGGAACTGAACAACACCGGCAGCGCGGCTTATCCCGCTGGGGCAAGCACCGCCGCGGGTTTTCTGTCGCACTTTGTTGAAAATTACCGCGAAGGCTGGCTGCACATTGACTGTTCCGCTACTTATCGCAAAGCGCCAGTTGAGCAGTGGGCTGCCGGGGCAACCGGTTTAGGCGTCCGCACCATTGCTAATCTGCTGACCGCCTGAATGGCGTTTTTTGTAGGCCGGGTAAGCGAAGCGCCACCCGGCATTTTGCCTGATGACACTGCGCTTATCAGGCCTACACGGTACACGTATATCAATTTGTGATTCCTATGTCCGAAACTAAAAATGAATTAGAAATCTTGCTGGAGAAAGCGGCGACTGAGCCCGCGCATCGTCCGGCATTTTTCCGTACCTTACTGGAGTCCACCGTCTGGGTGCCGGGCAGCGCTGCCGAAGGCGAGGCGATTGTGGAAGACAGCGCTCTGGATTTGCAGCACTGGGAAAAAGAAGACGGCACGACCGTCATTCCCTTCTTTACTTCTTTGGAGGCGCTGCAGCAGGCCGTGGCAGACGAACAGGCGTTTGTGGTGATGCCGGTGCGCACGCTGTTTGAAATGACGCTTGGCGAAACGTTATTCCTCAACGCTAAATTGCCGGTCGGTAAAGAGTTTATGCCGCGTGAAATCAGCCTGCTTCTCGGTGAGGAAGGTAGTCCGTTAAGTACCCAGGAAGTGCTGGAAGGCGGCGAGTCGCTTATTTTATCCGAAGTGGCCGAGCCGCCGTCGCAGATGATTGATTCCCTCACCACGCTGTTTAAAACCATCAAACCGGTGAAACGCGCGTTTCTCTGCGCGATTAAAGAACATGCGGACGCCCAACCCAATCTACTGATTGGCATTGAGGCTGACGGCGATATTGAAGAGATCATTCACGCTGCGGGCAATGTGGCGACTGACACATTACCGGGTGACGAACCGATCGATATTTGTCAGGTGAGGAAGGGTGAGCAGGGGATCAGCCATTTTATCACCGAGCATATCGCGCCGTTCTACGAGCGCCGCTGGGGCGGGTTTCTGCGCGATTTTAAACAGAACCGCATCATCTGAAGAAAAGAAAGCCGCCCAACAGGGCGGCCTCCTGGCTTACCTGCTCTGGACGTTGAGCGTTACGGGAACAGAATTACCTGGATAACTTCTGTCTGCGTGAAGACACAACGTGCCAGAAACAAGAAGCTCGACACAAAAGCATCGTATCTTCATGTTGCGGTCCTTGCGAAGACCGCATCACGGCAGCACCGCTGGCGATAATGCCGTGATAGCAAGCACTGTGGTGTGCCTGCGCTTACGGCCATGGAACATCCTCTCCTGAAGCCAGCGCCCGTTTGCGAGACGGCGGAGGTGGCCGGGAAAGATAATACCTCAAATGTTGAATAGTTTCTTAGTTAATTAACTTGACTTCGCTCTCCTTAAAAGAGAGTATTTACCTACTGTGGTGTGCCTGCGTTGCTATGGCAACAAAGCCTGCTGGGAAGGCCGCGAACTGGACCAGCACAAAAAAACCGCTCAATTGAGCGGTTTTTTTGTGGCCTGCTTAAACAGAATTTATGTGGATTCGTTTTAAATCAGCCTGAATTGTAGGCCGGATAAGCGTGAGCGCCATCCGGCATGGTAGATATTAAGCGGGTTCAACCGGTAAATCAGTACGCGCGCCCCATTCGCTCCACGCGCCGTCGTAAAGCGTGACGTCAGGCACATCCAGCGTGGCGAGCGCCAGCACCACGACCGCGGCCGTCACGCCGGAACCGCAGCTGGCGATAATCGGTCTGTCGAAACTAACGCCGTGGCTGAAAAAAACCTCATTCAGTTCGTCAGTGGTCTTTAATTCGCCCTCATACACCAGTTCCGTCCACGGGACGTTTAGCGCGCCGGGAATGTGTCCGCGCCTCAGCCCCGGACGCGGTTCATCAGCCTGAGCGTTAAAACGCGCCGCCGGGCGCGCGTCGACGATTTGCGCGGTTTTTTCATGACTTGCCAGCAATACGTCGGTTAGCCGCACCACAGCTTGTGGCGCGAGTTTCGCTTCAAACTCGCCTTCTTCATGCGCTTCATCACCTTCGCGCAATAGCCATTCGTCGCGCTGCCAGCCTGCCAGTCCGCCCGCCAGAATGGAAATTTTCTCGGCGCCGAACGTGCGTAGCATCCACCATGCCCGGGGAGCGGAGAACAAATTGCCTTCATCGTATATGACCAGGTGTTTATCCTGGCGAACGCCCAGTTCACGCATGGCCACAGCAAACGCTTCCGGGCGCGGCATCATATGCGGCAGCGGCGATGCGCGATCGGAAAGCGCTTCAATATCAAAAAACAGAGCGCCGGGAATATGTCCGGCGCGATATTCGCCCGCCATATCACGATGTTCCTGTCCTGGGGGCGCCATACGGGCGTCAAGAATTTGTATTTCCGGATCATCAATATGTTCGGCAAGCCAGTCGGCGGCGACAAAAAAGGCGGTGGTCATGGGCATCTCCATTGTTACCTGATTATGGTCAAATTGTCGGACGTTTCCCGGAAAGGGACAAGTAGAAGAGGCTGTTTTGGCTGGCGAAACCACATTTCTGCGTAAAAATCTCGTTTCATTGTTGTAATACGGACTTACACAATAAAATTTCTCGCGCATAATATCTCATCAACCGTTGCTGACAGGCCATTAAGGCCAGGGATGAAAAATGAAACATTTACGCGTGGTAGCTTGCATTATCATGCTGGCGCTGGCGGGATGCGATAACAACGATAAAACCGCCCCGACGACAAAAAACGAGGCGTCAGCCGCGGCGCAACCCTCGCCCGCGAAAGACCCGGCACAGTTACAAAAGCTGGCGCAGCAAAGCCAGGGGAAAACGCTCACGCTATTAGACGCCTCCGAAGCGCAGCTCGACGGCGCGGCGACGCTGGTGCTGACGTTTTCAATTCCTTTAGATCCCGAACAAGATTTCTCCCGTGTGGTTCACGTGGTTGATAAAAAAAGCGGCAGCGTTGACGGCGCATGGGAGCTGGCGCCAAATTTAAAAGAGCTTAGGTTACGTCATCTGGAACCTGAGCGCGTACTGGTGGTCACGGTTGATCCCGCCGTTAAGGCGCTGAATAACGCCACCTTCGGCAAGCCTTATGAAAAAACGATTACCACGCGTGATGTCCAGCCAAGCGTTGGCTTTGCCAGTCGGGGATCGCTGTTGCCGGGAAAAATAGCGGAAGGACTGCCGGTCATGGCGCTTAACGTCAACCATGTCGATGTGAACTTTTTCCGCGTTAAGCCTGAATCGCTGGCGTCATTTGTCAGCCAGTGGGAGTACCGTAGTTCGCTCTCTAACTGGGAGTCCGACAATCTGCTGAAAATGGCGGATCTGGTTTATACCGGCCGTTTTGATCTTAATCCGGCGCGCAATACGCGTGAGAAACTGCTGTTGCCATTAAGCGATATTAAGCCGCTGCAACAGGCGGGCGTATATGTAGCAGTAATGAATCAGGCTGGACACTACAACTATAGTAATGCCGCCACGTTGTTTACCCTTAGCGATATCGGCGTGTCTGCGCACCGTTACCATAATCGGCTGGATGTCTTTACGCAAAGCCTGGAAAACGGCGCGGCGCAGTCGGGAATTGAGATCGTTCTTCTGAATGATAAAGGTCAGACGCTGGCGCAGGCGACGAGCGATGCGCAGGGACATGTGCAGTTGGAGGCTGATAAAGCGGCAGCGCTATTACTGGCGCGTAAAGAGGGGCAGACCACGCTGCTCGATCTCAAACTTCCGGCGCTGGATCTGTCGGAATTTAATGTTGCTGGCGCGCCCGGCTACAGCAAGCAGTTCTTTATGTTTGGCCCGCGCGATCTCTACCGACCGGGCGAAACGGTTATCCTTAACGGATTACTGCGCGATAGCGACGGTAAAATGCTGCCCGATCAACCCGTTAAGCTGGAAGTGGTAAAACCAGACGGACAGGTGATGCGTACCGTCGTCAGCCAGCCGGAAAACGGACTATATCGTTTGAATTATCCACTGGATAGCAGCGCGCCGACCGGCTTGTGGCATGTCCGCGCCAATACTGGCGATAACGTGCTGCGGACGTGGGATTTCCACGTTGAAGACTTTATGCCGGAGCGGATGGCGCTCAACCTGACGGCGCAAAAAACGCCGCTGGCGCCTGCGGATGAGGTGAAATTCTCCGTTGTCGGCTATTACCTGTATGGCGCTCCAGCTAGCGGCAATACCCTGCAAGGGCAGCTTTTCCTGCGTCCGCAGCGCGACGCCGTCGCGGCGTTGCCTGGCTTCCAGTTCGGCAATATTGCTGAAGAGAATCTTTCGCGCAGCCTGGACGAAGTTCAGGTTACGTTGGATAAAAGCGGACGCGGTGAAGTGAGCGCCGCAAGTCAATGGCAAGAAGCGCATTCGCCGTTGCAGGTGATTTTACAGGCCAGCTTGCTGGAATCTGGTGGTCGTCCGGTCACTCGTCGCGTAGAGCAGGCGATTTGGCCCGCCGATACGTTACCGGGGATTCGTCCACAGTTTGCCGCCAAAGCGGTATACGACTACCGTACGAATACCACCGTTCATCAACCGATTGTCGACGAAAATAGCAACGCCGCATTCGATATTGTTTACGCCAACGCGCAGGGTGAGAAAAAAGCCGTGTCCGGTTTGCAGGTGCGGCTCATCCGCGAGCGTCGCGACTATTACTGGAACTGGTCGGAAAGCGAAGGCTGGCAGTCGCAGTTTGATCAAAAAGATCTGCTGGAGGGCGAACAGACGCTGGATCTGAACGCGGATGAGACCGGAAAAGTAAGCTTTCCGGTGGAATGGGGCGCGTACCGTCTGGAGGTCAAAGCGCCGAATGAGACGGTCAGCAGCGTTCGTTTCTGGGCAGGCTATAGCTGGCAGGATAACAGCGACGGCAGCGGCGCGGCGCGTCCGGATCGCGTCACCCTCAAACTGGATAAAGCGAATTATCGTCCAGGCGATACCATGAAATTGCATATCGCCGCGCCGGTCGCCGGTAAAGGCTATGCGATGGTGGAGTCCAGCGACGGCCCGCTGTGGTGGCAGGCGATCGATGTGCCGGCGCAAGGGCTGGATCTCACGATTCCGGTGGATAAAACCTGGAATCGCCACGACCTCTATCTCAGTACGCTGGTGGTGCGTCCCGGCGATAAATCTCGCTCCGCGACGCCAAAACGTGCCGTGGGGTTACTACACCTACCGCTGGGGGATGAAAACCGTCGCCTTGATCTGGCGCTGGAAAGCCCGGCTAAAATGCGTCCAAATCAGCCGCTTACCGTCAGGGTGAAAGCCAGTGTTAAACACGGCGAAATGCCTAAACAGATTAACGTGCTAGTCTCCGCGGTCGATAGCGGCGTATTGAATATCACCGATTACGCGACGCCGGACCCCTGGCAGGCGTTCTTTGGTCAAAAACGCTACGGTGCGGATATCTACGATATTTACGGTCAGGTCATTGAAGGGCAGGGGCGGCTGGCAGCGCTGCGTTTTGGCGGCGATGGCGACGACCTTAAGCGTGGCGGAAAACCGCCGGTAAACCATGTCAATATCATCGCGCAGCAGGCGCAGCCGATCACGCTCAATGAGCAGGGCGAAGGCGTCGTAACGCTGCCGATTGGCGACTTTAACGGCGAACTGCGGGTTATGGCGCAGGCATGGACAGCAGGAGATTTTGGTCGCGGCGAAAGCAAAGTCGTTGTCGCCGCGCCAGTGATTGCCGAGCTGAATATGCCGCGTTTTCTGGCGGGGGGCGATGTTTCGCGACTGGTGCTGGACGTCACCAACCTGACCGACCGTCCGCAGACGCTTAATATTTCTCTCGCCGCCAATGGGCTACTGGAACTGCTTAGCCAGCAGCCGCAACCGGTCAACCTGGCGCCGGGCGTGCGCACCACCTTATTCGTTCCGGTACGCGCGCTGGACGGTTTTGGCGAAGGCGAAATCCAGGCGACCATTAGCGGTCTGAATCTGCCGGGAGAAACCCTCGGCGCGCAGCATAAACAGTGGAAAATAAGCGTGCGTCCGGCCTGGCCTGCCCAAACGGTAAATAGCGGTATTGCGCTGGCACCGGGAGAGAGTTGGCACGTGCCAGCGCAGCATCTGGCAAACGTTTCGCCAGCCACGTTACAGGGACAACTGCTGCTAAGCGGAAAACCGCCGCTCAATCTGGCGCGCTACATTCGCGAGCTGAAAGCGTATCCGTACGGGTGTCTGGAACAAACCGCCAGCGGGTTATTCCCGGCGCTGTATACCAATGCCGCTCAATTGCAGACGCTCGGTATTGTCGGCGATAGCGATGAAAAACGTCGCGCAGCAGTGGATATCGGCATCTCCCGGGTACTGCAGATGCAGCGTGATAACGGCGGTTTTGCGCTATGGGATAAAAATGGGGCGGAAGAGTACTGGCTAACGGCTTACGCGATGGATTTCCTCGTTCGCGCGGGCGAGCAGGGGTACAGCGTCCCGCCGGAAGCGATTAATCAGGGCAATGAGCGACTGCTGCGCTATCTGCAAGATCCTGGCATGATGCTGATTCGTTATAGCGATAATACACAGGCCAGTACTTTTGCCGCTCAGGCCTACGCCGCGCTGGTGCTGGCGCGCCAGCAGAAAGCGCCGCTCGGGGCGCTGCGCGAAATCTGGGAGCGCCGTAGTCAGGCGGCTTCAGGGCTGCCGCTGATGCAATTGGGCATCGCGTTAAAAACGATGGGCGATGCCAGACGCGGCGAAGAGGCCATTACGCTGGCTCTGAATACGCCGCGTCAGGACGAACGTCAATGGATAGCGGATTACGGCAGTTCTCTGCGCGATAACGCTCTGATGTTGTCGCTACTGGAAGAGAACAACCTCAAACCGGACGCGCAAAACGTGCTATTAAGCTCGCTTTCCGAACAGGCCTTCGCTCAGCGCTGGCTCTCCACCCAGGAAAATAATGCGTTGTTCCTCGCCGCGCATTCGCGACAGGCCAGCGCGGGCGCCTGGCAGGCGCAGACCTCGCTTGAGGCGCAGCCGCTGTCGGGCGATAAGGCGCTGACCCGCAATCTGGATGCTGACCAACTGGCCGCCCTTGAGGTGACGAACGTCGGCAGCCAGCCGCTATGGCTGCGTCTGGATAGCAGCGGCTATCCCTCATCTGCGCCTGAGGCTGCCAGCAACGTTTTGCAGATTGAACGACAAATACTGGGGACCGATGGTCAGCGCAAATCGCTTTCCTCGTTGCGTAGTGGCGAACTGGTGCTGGTCTGGTTAACGGTAGTGGCCGATCGCAATGTGCCGGATGCGCTGGTGGTGGATCTGCTTCCGGCCGGGCTGGAGCTGGAAAACCAGAATCTGGCTGACAGCAGCGCCAGCCTGCCGGAGAGCGGTAGCGAGGTGCAAAATCTGCTTAATCAGATGCAGCAGACGGATATTCAGCATATGGAATTCCGCGATGATCGGTTTGTGGCTGCCGTCGCTGTTAACGAAGGTCAACCCGTGACGCTGGTCTACCTGGCGCGCGCGGTAACGCCGGGGACGTACCAGCTTCCACAACCGCAGGTGGAATCGATGTATGTTCCTCAGTGGCGGGCGACCGGCGCGAGCGAGGGGCTGCTGATTGTGACGCCTTAAATGAACGGTTGGCGTGGTAAACGTGGCCGCTGGCTGTGGCTGGCGGGCGCGCCGCTTTTTATTCTCCTGGCGTTATGGACGGCGGATAACCTCTGGCCGCTGCCGCTCAATGAGGTCCATCCTGCGCGGGTCGTGGTAGCTCATGACGGTACGCCGCTGTGGCGCTTTGCCGACGCCGGGGGGATCTGGCGTTATCCGGTAACCATTGAAGAGGTCTCCCCCCGTTACCTGGAGGCCTTAATCAATTACGAAGATCGCTGGTTCTGGCGGCACCCTGGCGTTAACCCTTTCTCTGTCGCGCGCGCAGCGTGGCAGGATCTCACCGCCGGGCGCGTTATTTCCGGCGGTAGTACGCTGACCATGCAGGTGGCGAGACTTCTGGACCCGCATCCGCGCACGTTCGGCGGTAAAATTCGCCAGCTTTGGCGCGCTCTCCAGCTTGAATGGCATCTTTCCAAGCGCGACATCCTGACGTTGTATCTGAACCGCGCGCCGTTCGGCGGCACGCTACAGGGTATTGGCGCCGCAAGCTGGGCCTACTTCGGCAAGCCGCCCGCGCGTCTGAGCTACGCTGATGCGGCGCTGCTGGCCGTGTTGCCGCAGGCGCCGAGTCGATTGCGCCCCGACCGCTGGCCAGAGAGAGCCGAAGCGGCGCGGAATAAAGTGCTGGATCGGATGGCGGCGCAGGGCGTCTGGCCTGCCGAAACGGTACGCGAGTCGCGTGAAGAGCCGGTCTGGCTGGCACCGCGTCAAATGCCGCAACTGGCGCCGCTTTTTGCCCGAATGATGCTGAGTAAAAGCCAGAGCGACAAAATTGTGACCACGCTGGACGCCGGCTTGCAGCGGCAACTGGAAGATCTGGCGCGGGCATGGAAAGGGCGGCTGCCTGCACGTAGTTCGTTAGCGATGATCGTCGTCGATCATACCGATATGAGCGTGCGCGGCTGGGTAGGATCGGTAGATCTGAATGACGACAGCCGTTTTGGTCATGTCGACATGGTAACGGCGATCCGATCGCCGGGATCGGTACTCAAACCCTTTGTGTATGGTCTGGCGCTGGATGACGCTTTGATCCATCCCGCGTCATTATTACAGGACGTTCCGCGCCGCACCGGAGATTACCGCCCGGGAAACTTCGACAGCGGATTTCACGGCCCGGTCAGCATGAGCGACGCGCTGGTACGCTCGCTGAATCTGCCTGCCGTTCAAGTGCTTGAAGCCTATGGGCCGAAACGATTTGCGGCAAAACTGCGTAACGTCGGCTTGCCGCTATATTTGCCTGCTGGCGCGGCGCCGAATCTTTCGCTGATTCTGGGCGGCGCGGGTGCGCGGCTTGACGAGATGGCGGCGGCATACAGCGCGTTCGCTCGTCATGGGAAAGCGGCGAAACTACGGTTACAGCCGGACGATCCGCTGTCGGAAAGACCATTAATGTCGCCGGGAGCGGCGTGGATCATTCGACGGATTATGGCGGATGAAGCGCAACCCTTGCCGGATAACGCGCTACCGCGCATTGTGCCGTTGGCGTGGAAAACCGGCACCAGCTACGGTTATCGCGATGCGTGGGCTATTGGCGTTAACGCGCGCTATATCATCGGCATCTGGACAGGCAGACCCGACGGCACGCCTGTGGTGGGACAATTTGGTTTTGCCAGCGCGGTGCCATTGCTTAACCAGGTCAATAATCTGTTACTGGCGCATGCAGGACGCCTGCCGGAAGATCCGCGTCCGCAGACGGTAAGCCGCGGCGTCATTTGCTGGCCGGGCGGACAGTCTCTGCCTCCCGGAGACAGCAACTGTCGCCGCCGACTGGCGACCTGGCTGCTTGACGATAGCCAGCCGCCCACACTGCTGTTACCGGAACAGGAAGGCATAAACGGTATTCGTTTCCCGGTCTGGCTGGATGATACGGGACGGCGTGTCGCTGCCGACTGCCCGCAGGCGCGTGAGCACACTTTTATTGTCTGGCCGCGTCCACTGGAGCCGTGGCTGCCGTCGACGGAAAGACGTAGCGCCCGCTTGCCCGTGGCATCCGCCCTCTGCCCGCCGCTACAGGGCAGTAATGCTGCGCCGTTAATGCTGTCAGGGATAAGGGAAGGCGCAGTGATTAGGCAATTGCCCGGTCAGGAAAATGTCACGCTGCCCGTCTCGACTACCGGTGGTAAAGGGCATCGCTGGTGGTTTTTAAACGGCGAACCTGTTAATAGCGCAAACAATCGCCTTTCTTTATTATTAAATATCGCTGGACGTTATCAACTTGTCGTAATAGATGAGTCAGGTCAGGTTGCGGCGGTTAATTTTGAATTAATGCGTTAACAATTATTCTGAATACATTATGAATTTCTTTTATTTTAAGGTTAATGATAATTAATAATTAATAATTAATAATTAATAATTATTCCTTGATTACCTCTTAAAGAGGGATATTGATAAATATCAAAAGATCCAACGCGCAAAACCGCGAGAATACGTTTTTATTTAACGAGTTGAATCATGAAAGAAATAAAAAGCCAGGGAAATGGCGAACAGCCCGCTATTTCCCGACGCAATTTTATCCAGGCCAGCTCCGCGCTTATTGCGCTACCGTTTGTCTCTTCGACAGCTACGGCTCAGGAGCGCGTGGCAACGGTGACTGAAAATAGGCCTGCGGAAAAAGTCGTCCAGACATGCAGCACATTTGACTGCGGGGGCAAATGCGATATTCGGGCGCATGTCAGTGACGGTATCGTGACGCGAATTTCAACGCGGCCTGATAATGCTTTGGATGCGCAAATGCCGGTGATGCGTGCCTGCGTTCGTGGACGCGCATACCGTAAATTTGTTTATCATCCTGACAGACTTAAATATCCCATGAAGCGCGTAGGAAAACGCGGTGAAGGAAAATTCGAGCGAATTTCCTGGGATGAAGCGACAACCTTAATCGCCGATAATTTAAAATCGATTACCGAAAAATATGGCCCGGCTTCGCGCTATGTTCATGTTGGCACCGCCGTTTCCGGCGGTACCTTTTCCGGCGATAAAATGGCGCGTCGCCTGCTGAATCTGACCGGCGGTTATCTCGAAAGCTACCATTCTGTGAGTATGGGTAACACGGCGGCTGCGACGCCCTATACTTACGGCACTGCCGCCAGCGGCAGTTCGCTGGATACGCTTTTAGAGACCAAACTGGTGATTCTGTGGGGCCATAACCCGACGGAGACCATTTTTGGCCATACCAACTATTTCTTGCAGAAAATGAAGCAGAACGGTACGCGGTTTATCGTGGTCGATCCGCGCTATTCCGACACCGTTGCGTCTCTGGCCGATCAGTGGATTCCGCTGCTGCCTACTACCGACAATGCGTTGATGGACGCGATGATGTACGTCATCATCAGCGAGAATCTGCACGATCGCGCGTTTATTGAGCGCTACGCTATCGGTTTTGACGAAGCCTCAATGCCGGAAGGCGTACCGGCTAACGAATCGCTGGTGGCGTATCTAATCGGCGCCAAAGACGGTGTTGTTAAGTCACCCGAGTGGGCGGAAAAGATCACCCATGTGCCGGCGCAAACCATTCGCCAGTTGGCGCGTGATTACGCGAATACCAAACCCGCCGCGTTGATTCAGGGGTGGGGACCACAGCGCCACAACTGCGGCGAGCGCACCGCACGCGGCTCGACCCTGCTGGCGACCATTACCGGTAATGTGGGCATCAAAGGTGGTTGGGCAGCGGGCTACGGTGGCTGCGCTAACCGTAAATTCGCCGCGGGTCCGGAGATGCCGGATAACCCGGTAAAAGCCAAAATTTCGGTAATGAACTGGGTGCAGGCCGCAGACGATGCCAGCAAAGTGACGCCGGATGTTGGGCTGAAAGATGCCGATGAGCTGGATGGTAACATCCGTCTTCTGTTCTCGCTGGCCGGGAATTATCTGGCGAATCAGAACCCCGACCTGCATCAGGCGGTACGCGTACTGGAGGATGAGTCAAAGATCCAGTTTATTATTGCCAGCGATCTGTTTATGACACCGAGCGCGAAATACGCCGATCTACTGCTGCCGGAAACCAGTTTCATGGAGCGCTGGAACATCGGGGAAACCTGGGGCACGGCAAGCTACCTGATTCTCTCTGAAAAACTGATCGAGCCTGAATTTGAGCGTCGCTCCGACTACGACTGGCTGCATGAGGTGGCAGCGAAATTAGGCATTGAGAACGAATTTAGCCAGGGACGCGATGAGAAAGCGTGGATTGAACACATCTGGGAACAGACGCGCCTGGCGATGCCGGACGAAAATCTGCCGGATTTTGCCACGCTGCAAAAGACCCGTCAGCATCTGTTCAAAAGCGCGCCGTTTGTCGCCTTTGAAGACAATATTCGCGATCCGGACAATCATCCGTTCCCGACGCCGTCAGGGAAAATAGAGATCTTCTCGAAGCGCCTGTACGACATGCAGCATCCGGAAATCCCGGCGTTGTCGCACTACGTTCCCGCGCATGAAGGCCCGGAGGATGCGCTGGCGAAAGATTTTCCGCTTCAGTTAATTACGTGGAAAGGGAAAAACCGCGCCAACTCAACGCAATACGCTAACCCGTGGCTGATTGAAGTTCAGCAGCAGAAATTGTGGATCAACCCGCAGGATGCGCAAAAGCGCGGCATTACGCATGGCGACATGGTACGCATTCATAATCCACGCGGGATTTGCGAAATTCCGGCGGAAGTGACGCCGCGCATTATTCCCGGCGTTGTTGCGATGCAGGCTGGTGCCTGGTGGCAGCCGGATAAGAACGGTATTGATAAAGGCGGCTGCGCGAACGTCCTCAGTTCGGCCCGTATTACCGCTCTGGCGAAGGGAAATTCACATCAAACCATGCTGGTGGAGGTGGTTAAAGCATGAGTCAGTTTACACATTTTCCGCCGGTGAGCGATAAACAGTTGGGATTTTTTATCGACTCCTCACGCTGCTCCGGCTGTAAAGCCTGCCAGGTGGCCTGCAAAGACAAACATAATCTGGAAGTAGGCCGTCGTTTCCGCCGCGTCTATGAAGTCAAGGGCGGGAGTTTCATCCCGACCGGGCAGGGCGGGGTCAGCAACAACGTATTTGCTTATACGCTTTCTATTTCCTGCAACCACTGCGCGGACCCGATCTGCACCAAAAATTGCCCGACCACCGCCATGCATAAACGTCCGGGCGACGGCATCGTGCGCGTTGATACCGACAAATGTGTCGGCTGTGGCTATTGCGCCTGGTCCTGCCCTTATGGCGCACCGCAACTTAACGAGCAGACTGGTCAAATGTCCAAGTGTGATATGTGCATTGATTTACAGGCGAAAGGTGAACAGCCCGTCTGTGTCGCGACCTGTCCGCTGGAGGCCATCAAGTTTGGCCCTATTGATGAACTGCGCGCGAAGTACGGCAGCGTATGTGACGTGAACGGGCTGCCAGATTCATCAATCACCAAACCTAATCTGGTTGTCAAAGCGCATCAGGGCGCAGAAAAAGAGGGTAAACGCCATGCATGAGTTACCGCTGCTGATTTTTACGCTCTGTTTGCAAGGGTCTGTGGGTGTGACTCTGTGGCTGGCGTTGGGCCGCCAGTACGCCGTAGATGGACGAGTGCCTGCACGCGGCGCGCTTCCTGCAATGGCGGGAGCGTTTGTACTGGCCTGCGTGGGGCTGCTCGCTTCAGCGCTGCACATGGGCTATCCCCTGAATGCGCTAAACGCGTTACGTCATGTCGCCAGTTCGTGGCTGAGTCGCGAAATCGTCTTTGCCAGCCTTTATCTGGCGGCGCTGGGACTGGGCGTTGTGCTGCTGTTTTTCCGTAAGCCAGGCTGGCAACCGCTGCTGGCGCTGGCGGCAGCGCTCGGATTGGTGGATGTATTCTGCATGGCACAGATTTATATCCATGCCTCGGTGGCGACCTGGCAGCATAGCAACACGCTGGCGCTGTTCTTTGGTACGTCAGGCATTATCGGCTCGTTAGTCATTGCGCTGGCTTATCTGCGCAACGCTGGCGCCGCAATGCGCTGCGCCGTGGTGGTGGTCGCACTGATGGTGCTGATTCGCCTGATCATGCAGCCGCTATGGCTGGCGGATATCCATGCGGTGGATACGACGGTCGTAACTTTCCCGCATCGTCCGCTACAGGCGTTGGCGCAGTTGCGTGACGTCTATATTCTCGGTTGGTGTGTCTCAGCGGTGGGAATGCTCTGCTTTGCCGCTGGCGGTCTGCGAAATGCCAGAGGGACTCTGGTGGTGGGCAGCGTATTGTTGCTTATCGGCGAGATTGTGCTGCGCTACGTCTTCTTTAGTATTGGCTGATGGTTAATCTGACGATCGATCCGGCGGTAGACGTGACGCAGGCCTGCGTTCGGCGTCGTTTTCGTTTTTCTTCCTGCCGCGCTTGCACCGATGTTTGCCCGGCGCAGGTGTTTTCGCTGGCGCAGGGGCAGGTCAGCATAGATACGACGCGCTGCATAGCATGTGGCGACTGTCTGTTTGTCTGTCCTGTTGACGCCATTACCGGTGTCAAACCGGTTAAACGCTTTGTGCAGGGGAATACGTTGGTGGGGCCGTTTTCGTTACAGGCGTCAACGGTCGATGAGCTGCTTCTCTGGCACAGCCAGTATGGTATTCGCTTTATTGATATTATAGTAGAGCGGTCGGCGCAGTGGCTGATGGCGATGGCGGGGCTAAATTTAGCGCTACGCCGCTACGGTGAGCCATGTTGGTCTTTTAAACACGTTGTCGGCGCAGAGATTAACGCTTCGCGGCGCACGCTGTTTCATGTTCCGCGCGACACCATTACTCCATGCGCCGTCGAGCCGGGGAAACGGCGTCTCAGGCAGGCGTTTTCCGCCCTCAGCGAATGCGTGCCCGAAATCAGCCTGGAAGTGTGCTGGATGTGCGGAGCCTGTTGGCGAAGCTGTCCGGAAAACGTTATCCAGTTTGCCGACGATACCCTAACGATAGCGGCGGCGCGCTGTACGGGATGCGGCGGCTGTGTGGCGGTATGTCCGCATAAGGCGCTGCGGCTGCGGTTTGACGTGGAACCCGCGCAAACGCGGCATGTTGCGGCGCATACGCTCACCTGCGAAAGCTGCGAACGGACTTTCCATGCTCTCACGCCTGAACACACGCGCTGCTTGCTGTGTCAGTACCATGAGTTTGCTATGCGTCTTTGACTTTTGTTGCTAATGCTCATTTTATTTTAAAAAAATGTTACCTGCATCCATAGGCAATTGATGGGATGCTCTTTATAATCCGCGCCTGACATAACAACAGAACATTTTTCAGAGGTAAACATGGCTATTGAACGGACTTTTTCCATCATTAAACCCAACGCGGTGGCAAAAAACGTTATTGGCAGCATCTTTGCGCGCTTTGAAGCAGCAGGGTTCAGGATTGTTGGTACCAAAATGTTGCACCTGACCGTTGAGCAGGCGCGCGGCTTCTATGCTGAGCACGACGGCAAGCCGTTCTTTGACGGTCTGGTGGAGTTCATGACCTCTGGTCCTATCGTGGTATCCGTGCTGGAAAGTGAAAATGCGGTACAGCGTCACCGCGATCTGCTTGGCGCCACCAATCCGGCGAACGCGCTGGCTGGTACGCTACGTGCCGACTACGCTGACAGCTTTACTGAAAACGGCACCCACGGTTCGGATTCGCTGGAATCCGCGCAGCGCGAAATCGCCTTTTTCTTCGGTGAAGGCGAAGTGTGCCCGCGCACCCGTTAATCGGGGCATCTTTACACATTATTTTCGCTAATGCCGCGTGCAGACGTGGCATCCTTGCGGCAAAATTTGTACAATGCAGCGCCCCCGGACGAGCAGCAAGTTCACCGGGGCGTTTCTTTTTTCAACCCTCCAGGGGCCATAACGTGTAATAACGAGGCCGGAATAGCATATGTCTGAACAAATTGTCACACCTGAAAGCAGCACCCCGGTAGTTCCCAACAACGAAGCAAAAATCAACCTGCTGGATCTAAACCGTCAGCAGATGCGCGAGTTTTTTAAAAACTTAGGTGAAAAACCTTTCCGCGCCGATCAGGTGATGAAATGGATGTATCACTATTGCTGCGATAATTTTGATGAGATGACCGACATCAATAAAGTGTTGCGCGGCAAATTAAAAGAGGTCGCGGAAATCCGCGCGCCGGAGGTGGTGGAAGAGCAGCGTTCCTCAGACGGTACCATTAAGTGGGCGATTGCTGTCGGCGATCAGCGCGTTGAAACGGTCTACATCCCGGAGGACGACCGCGCTACGCTGTGCGTCTCTTCACAGGTAGGATGCGCGCTGGAGTGCAAATTTTGTTCAACTGCGCAGCAGGGCTTTAACCGCAACCTGCGCGTATCGGAAATTATCGGTCAGGTCTGGCGTGCGGCGAAAATTGTCGGCGCGGCCAAAGTCACTGGCCAGCGTCCGATCACCAACGTGGTCATGATGGGGATGGGCGAGCCGTTGCTTAACCTGACCAACGTCGTACCGGCGATGGAAATTATGCTCGATGACTTTGGTTTCGGCCTGTCCAAACGCCGTGTAACGCTCTCAACGTCCGGCGTGGTGCCTGCGCTGGATAAACTGGGCGATATGATAGACGTTGCGCTGGCTATCTCCTTGCATGCGCCGAATGACGCCATTCGCGACGAAATCGTCCCGATCAACAAAAAATACAATATCGAAACGTTCCTGGGCGCGGTTCGCCGCTACCTGGAAAAATCCAACGCCAATCAGGGGCGCGTGACGATTGAATACGTGATGCTTGACCACGTCAACGACGGCACTGAACACGCGCATCAACTGGCGGAACTATTAAAAGAGACGCCTTGTAAGATTAATCTGATTCCGTGGAACCCGTTCCCTGGCGCGCCGTATGGCCGCAGCTCCAACAGCCGTATCGATCGCTTTTCTAAAGTTTTGATGAGTTATGGCTTCACGACCATCGTACGCAAGACGCGTGGCGATGACATTGATGCGGCGTGCGGACAGTTGGCAGGCGACGTGATTGACCGTACTAAACGTACCCTGCGTAAGCGTATGCAGGGAGAGGCGATTGATATCAAGGCTATTTGATAGCAGTTGCGCCACGGTGCATTCATTATACCGTGGTGCAATGTCAGTTGAATAATGCTTTACGTTGTACTTGTCTGGTCAATAATAACGGTGCGTTTTTGTCGACTTTAAGGCAGTATGTAACGGTACAACAAGAGTTTAGCCTTGTGTCTTAAGCGGTTTTGTCATCTGCGGCCTGACAGGCTTATACTGTCTGACTAAGGTTAACTCACCTGATGTTTCGCGGTGTGGGCGGGCATTACGGCTCGTCGGCACCTGAATCCTAATTTACACGTACCTGTAGCTGTAGCGAATGAATACTGAAGCCACGCACGACCAAAATGAAGCACAAACCACCGGCGTTCGTCTGCGCAATGCCCGTGAACAACTCGGACTCAGCCAGCAGGCTGTCGCTGAGCGACTTTGCCTGAAGGTTTCTACGGTACGCGATATTGAAGAAGATAAGGCGCCGTCCGATCTTGCTTCAACCTTTCTGCGCGGATATATCCGCTCATATGCGCGTCTGGTACATGTTCCAGAAGAGGAACTGCTGCCGGGGCTGGAAAAGCAGGCCCCGCTGCGCTCCGCCAAAGTCGCCCCAATGCAGAGTTTCTCATTAGGAAAGCGTCGTAAAAAACGCGACGGCTGGTTAATGTCTTTTACCTGGCTGGTACTGTTTGTGGTCGTGGGGCTGACTGGCGCCTGGTGGTGGCAGAACCATAAGGCGCAGCAGGAAGAGATCACGACGATGGCCGATCAAAGCACGGCTGAACTGAGCGCAGATAAAGACAGCGGCCAAAGCGTACCACTGGACACCCGTGCCGCGACAAGCCAGGATACGACGCCAGCGCAAACGGCTCCTGCGACGCCGGTTGATTCGACGGCGGCGACGCAAACGCCAGCGCCAATGCAAAATACGGTAGTCGCGCCTTCGCAGGCGAATGTCGATACGGCTGCCACATCTGCCGCGCCAGCGGCAACGGAGACGCCGTCCGCGTTGCCGACCGATCAGGCTGGCGTAGCGGCGCCTGCTGCCGATCCGAACGCGCTGGTGATGAATTTTACCGCTGACTGCTGGCTCGAAGTAACTGACGCCACGGGTAAGAAACTGTTTAGCGGTATGCAGCGTAAAGATGGCAATTTAAACCTAACCGGTCAGGCGCCTTATAAGCTTAAAATTGGCGCGCCGGCCGCGGTGCAGATCCAGTATCAAGGAAAACCTGTCGATCTGAGCCGCTTTATCAGAACTAATCAGGTTGCGCGTCTGACCCTTAATGCCGAACCAACACCGGCGCAGTAACAGACGGGTAACGCGGGAGATTTCTCATGCATAACCAGGCTCCGATTCAACGTAGAAAATCGACACGTATTTACGTTGGGAATGTGCCGATTGGCGATGGCGCCCCCATTACCGTCCAGTCGATGACCAACACGCGCACCACGGATGTGGCGGCGACGGTGAGTCAAATTAAAGCGCTTGAGCGCGTGGGCGCGGATATTGTGCGTGTTTCCGTGCCAACCATGGACGCTGCCGAAGCGTTTAAGCTCATCAAACAGCAGGTTAGCGTCCCTCTGGTCGCCGATATTCACTTCGACTACCGCATTGCGCTGAAAGTAGCGGAATATGGCGTCGATTGCCTGCGCATCAATCCCGGCAATATCGGTAACGAAGAACGCATTCGTATGGTGGTGGACTGCGCGCGCGACAAAAACATCCCTATCCGTATCGGCGTAAATGCCGGATCGCTGGAAAAAGATCTGCAGGAAAAGTACGGCGAGCCGACCCCGCAGGCATTGCTGGAATCGGCAATGCGCCATGTCGATCATCTCGATCGTCTCAACTTCGATCAGTTCAAAGTGAGCGTAAAAGCTTCCGATGTATTCCTTGCCGTTGAGTCTTATCGTCTGTTGGCTAAACAGATCGATCAGCCGCTGCATTTGGGGATCACCGAAGCGGGCGGCGCGCGTAGCGGGGCGGTCAAGTCGGCGATCGGTTTGGGTCTGTTGTTATCGGAAGGCATCGGCGACACGCTGCGCGTATCGTTGGCGGCCGACCCGGTGGAAGAGATTAAAGTAGGGTTTGATATACTGAAGTCGCTGCGCATTCGCGCGCGCGGCATCAATTTCATCGCCTGCCCGACCTGTTCTCGCCAGGAGTTTGACGTTATCGGCACGGTGAACGCGCTGGAGCAACGTCTGGAAGATATCATCACCCCGATGGATGTCTCGATCATCGGCTGCGTGGTGAATGGGCCGGGCGAAGCGCTGGTATCGACGCTGGGTGTGACGGGCGGCAATAAGAAAAGCGGCCTGTATGAAGACGGCGTGCGTAAAGATCGTCTCGATAACGACGATATGATCGCGCAGCTTGAATCCCGTATTCGCGCGAAAGCAAGTCAACTTGATGAAGCGCGTCGGATTGACGTCCTGCAGGTTGAAAAATAAGAACGTGATGGGAAGCGGCGTGCTTCCCGTGTATGATTGAACCCGCATGGCTCCCGGTTCGTTCGGGGAAGCGCTGAGGGTTCATTTTTATATTCAGAAAGAGAATAAACGTGGCAAAAAACATTCAAGCCATTCGCGGCATGAACGATTATCTGCCTGGCGAAACCGCCATCTGGCAGCGCATTGAAGGCACACTCAAAAACGTGCTCGGCAGCTACGGTTACAGTGAAATCCGCTTGCCGATTGTAGAGCAGACCCCGTTATTCAAACGCGCGATCGGTGAAGTTACTGACGTGGTTGAAAAAGAGATGTATACCTTTGAGGATCGCAACGGCGATAGCCTGACATTGCGTCCTGAAGGTACGGCGGGCTGTGTACGCGCCGGCATCGAACATGGTCTCCTGTACAATCAGGAACAGCGTTTGTGGTATATCGGGCCGATGTTCCGTCACGAGCGTCCGCAAAAAGGTCGCTACCGTCAGTTCCATCAGCTAGGCGCCGAAGTCTTTGGCTTACAAGGCCCGGATATCGACGCGGAGCTGATTATGCTGACCGCACGCTGGTGGCGCGCGCTGGGCATCGCTGAACACGTTAGTCTGGAGCTGAACTCTATTGGTTCGTTAGAAGCGCGTGCGAACTATCGCGATGCGCTGGTCGCGTTCCTCGAACAGCATCAAGAGACGCTGGACGAAGACTGCAAACGCCGTATGTATACCAATCCGCTACGTGTGCTGGATTCAAAAAACCCGGACGTGCAGGCGCTGCTCAACGACGCGCCTGCTTTGGGCGACTATCTCGATGACGATTCACGCGAGCACTTTGCCGGTCTGTGCAAATTGCTGGACGCGGCGGGGATTGCCTACACCGTCAACCAGCGTCTGGTGCGCGGTCTTGACTACTACAACCGCACTGTATTTGAATGGGTAACAAGCAGTCTGGGGTCACAAGGCACCGTCTGTGCAGGTGGTCGTTACGACGGTCTGGTAGAACAACTGGGCGGTCGCACTACCCCGGCAGTGGGCTTTGCGATGGGCCTGGAACGACTTGTTTTGTTAGTTCAGGCAGTTAATCCGGAATTTATTGCCTCTCCTGTTGTCGATATATACCTGGTGGCTGCCGGCGCGGAAACGCAGTCTGCGGCAATGACGCTGGCGGAGCGGCTGCGCGATGAAATGCCAGGCGTGAAGCTAATGACAAACCACGGCGGCGGCAACTTTAAGAAACAGTTTGCCCGCGCCGATAAGTGGGGCGCCCGTATTGCACTGGTTCTTGGCGAATCTGAAGTCGCCAATGGGACTGTTGTAGTGAAGGATTTGCGCTCCGGTGAGCAAACGGCAGTGGCGCAGGACAGCGTCGCCGCGCATTTGCGCACTTTATTGGGCTAAGGAGAAGGACAGCGTGGAAATTTACGAGAACGAACACGACCAGGTGGATGCGATTAAACGCTTCTTTGCCGAAAACGGCAAAGCGCTGGCTGTCGGAGTGATTTTAGGGGTTGGCGCGCTGGTTGGCTGGCGTTACTGGGGCAGCCATCAGACGGAGTCCGCGCGTGCTGCTTCTCTGGCGTATCAAAATGCGGTGACGGCAGTAAGCGCCGATAAGCCGGATAGCATTCCTGCCGCTGAAAAATTCGCGGCTGAGAATAAAAATACCTATGGTGCGCTGGCGTCTATGGAACTGGCGCAGCAGTTTGTGGATAAGAATGAACTTAAAAAAGCCGAAGCCCAGTTGCAGCAGGGGTTGGCGGCCACCAGCGATGAAAATCTCAAAGCGGTAATTAATCTGCGTCTCGCTCGCGTTCAGTTGCAGCTCAAGCAAGCTGACGCCGCGCTGAAAACTCTGGATGCCATTAAAGGCGAAGGATGGACGGCCATTGTCGCTGATTTGCGTGGCGAAGCGTTGCTGAGTAAGGGTGATAAAAAAGGCGCGCGCAGCGCATGGGAAGCGGGCGTCAATAGCGATGCTTCTCCGGCGTTGAGCGAAATGATGCAGATGAAAATCAATAATTTGTCCATCTGAGAGGGACCCGATGCAATTGCGTAAATTACTTCTGCCAGGGTTGCTTTCCGTTACCCTGCTCAGCGGCTGTTCACTGTTTAGCGGCGAAGAAGATGTCGTTAAGATGTCTCCATTACCGCAAGTTGAAAACCAGTTTACCCCGACCACTGCCTGGAGCACCTCTGTCGGGAACGGAATTGGCGACTTTTATTCTAACCTTCATCCGGTAATGGCAGATAACGTGGTCTATGCAGCCGATCGCGCGGGCGTGGTAAAAGCGCTCAATGCGGATGATGGCAAAGAGATCTGGTCTGTGAATCTGGGCGAGAAAGACGGCTGGTTCTCCCGTTCGTCCGCGCTATTGTCCGGCGGCGTCACGGTCGCGGGCGGTCACGTCTATATCGGCAGTGAAAAGGCCGAGGTTTATGCGCTGAATACCAGCGACGGCACCACGGCATGGCAGACGAAGGTCGCAGGCGAAGCGTTGTCTCGTCCGGTTGTCAGTGATGGAATCGTCCTTATCCATACCAGCAACGGTCAGTTGCAGGCGCTAAATCAGGCGGATGGCGCAATTAAATGGACGGTGAACCTGGATATGCCTTCGCTGTCTCTGCGCGGCGAATCTGCGCCGGCAACCGCGTTCGGCGCGGCTATCGTCGGTGGTGATAATGGCCGCGTCAGCGCCGTGTTGATGCAACAAGGGCAGATGATTTGGCAACAGCGTATCTCCCAGGCCACTGGCCCAACGGAAATTGACCGTTTGAGTGATGTCGATACCACGCCGGTTGTGGTAAACGGCGTCGTTTACGCGTTGGCGTATAATGGTAACTTAACGGCGCTGGATCTGCGCAGTGGTCAGATTATGTGGAAACGCGAGCTGGGTTCGGTCAATGACTTTATCGTCGACGGCGACCGTATCTACCTGGTCGATCAGAACGATCGCGTGCTGGCGCTGACCACTGACGGTGGCGTAACGCTGTGGACGCAAAGCGATCTGCTGCACCGTTTGCTGACCTCCCCGGTGCTGTATAATGGTGATTTAGTCGTCGGCGATAGCGAAGGTTATCTGCACTGGATTAATGTTGATGATGGGCGTTTTGTGGCCCAACAAAAAGTAGACAGCTCCGGTTTCCTGACCGAACCGACGGTGGCGGAGGGTAAACTGCTCATCCAGGCTAAAGACGGTACGGTCTACGCGATTACGCGTTAATCGTCACGGTTGTGCGTTTTAAAAAACGGCTCCTGGTGTAGGGGCCGTTTTCCTGTTTTTAACAACGGCGCAAAATGTGCGCGTTGTCTGATGATTTTTTAAATGAGGCTTTAAACATGGTACCTGTGGTCGCGCTTGTCGGGCGCCCTAACGTCGGAAAATCCACGCTATTTAACCGTCTGACCCGCACCCGAGATGCGCTGGTTGCGGATTTCCCGGGTCTGACTCGTGACCGTAAGTACGGTCGTGCGGAGGTTGAAGGCCGCGAGTTTATCTGTATCGACACCGGCGGTATTGACGGCACTGAAGACGGCGTCGAAACGCGGATGGCGGAACAGTCGCTGCTGGCGATTGAAGAAGCGGATGTGGTGTTATTCATGGTCGATGCGCGCGCTGGCCTGATGCCGGCGGATGAAGCGATTGCCAAACATCTACGTTCCCGTGAAAAACCGACCTTCCTGGTGGCGAATAAAACTGATGGTCTCGATCCCGATCAGGCGGTTGTCGATTTTTACTCGCTGGGATTAGGCGAAATATACCCTATCGCCGCATCGCATGGTCGCGGCGTATTGAGCCTGCTGGAACATGTGCTTTTGCCGTGGATGGATGATGTCGCGCCGCAGGAAGAGGTGGATGAAGACGCAGAATACTGGGCGCAATTCGAGGCGGAAGAAAATGGCGAAGAAGCGCCGGAAGATGACTTTAATCCGCAGGATCTGCCGATTAAGTTAGCGATTGTGGGTCGCCCGAACGTAGGTAAGTCCACGCTCACTAACCGTATTCTCGGCGAAGAACGCGTGGTGGTATACGACATGCCCGGCACTACTCGCGACAGCATTTATATCCCGATGGAACGCGACGAACGGGAATATGTGCTGATTGACACGGCGGGGGTGCGTAAGCGCGGGAAAATCACCGATGCGGTAGAAAAGTTCTCGGTGATTAAAACGTTGCAGGCGATTGAAGACGCTAACGTCGTACTGTTGGTTATCGATGCGCGCGAGGGGATCTCTGACCAGGATTTGTCTCTGCTGGGCTTTATCCTCAATAGTGGGCGCTCACTCGTTATCGTAGTCAACAAATGGGATGGCCTGAGCCAGGAAGTCAAAGAGCAGGTGAAAGAGACGCTGGATTTCCGTCTGGGCTTTATTGATTTTGCCCGCGTTCATTTTATCTCTGCGTTGCACGGTAGCGGCGTCGGTAACCTGTTTGAGTCCGTACGTGAGGCTTACGACAGTTCCACTCGCCGGGTGAGCACTGCGATGCTGACCCGTATCATGACGATGGCGGTTGAAGATCATCAGCCACCGCTGGTACGCGGTCGCCGCGTGAAGCTGAAATATGCCCACGCTGGCGGCTATAACCCGCCGATTGTGGTTATTCACGGCAACCAGGTAAAAGATCTGCCGGATTCCTATAAGCGCTATCTGATGAACTACTTCCGCAAGTCGTTGGAAGTGATGGGAACGCCCATTCGCATTCAGTTTAAAGAAGGGGAGAACCCGTATGCGAACAAGCGTAACACGCTGACGCCAACGCAAATGCGCAAACGTAAGCGTTTGATGAAGCATATCAAGAAAAGCAAGTAACGCTTTTTCAGTAATGTTCCAGGCCTGACAAGCGTAGCGCTATCAGGCCTTTCGAGTAAAAGTGAATTACGCGCCTGAGGAGAATGTTATGGAAATAACCTGCCCCGTTTGCCATCACGCGCTGGAGCGCGATGGCGATACTGCGCATTGCGCGACATGCGCTAAAGATTTTGCGTTGCAGGCGATTTGCCCCGACTGCCGCCAGCCGTTACAGGTTTTGAAAGCCTGCGGCGCGGTGGACTATTTTTGCCAGAACGGTCATGGTTTAATTTCAAAAAAACGGGTTAATTTCGTCATTCTCGATCAATAAAACCGCTGGCGACGTTACGCCGCAGAAGGGCCAACGTCTTATTCGGCTAAGGGCAAAATAGCTATTCAATATCCCCGTAACATTAGCAGAGTCATCCTGCCCGGCGGCTATTTTATCCTTTTATTTACCCACTTATTTATAGTAAATATTATTCCTCGGAATTTATATTAAATTTACCGTAATCTTCGCGGCGGACGAATTAGCCATAAAACAGGTATATAAAAAGGCGCGGCTAACACGCTAAACACGTGTCGAATTTGTGCGATTTCCATATTAATCACAAATGCACGCTTCACCTTTTTGCCACAGTTCGACCAGAGAGGCTGGCGCATCGTTTTCGGGAACCAGAATAACGATGTCTGTATATTGCGCCTGTTGGTGCTGCGTCCAGATTATCTGGATTCGGAAATAGCGCTGGTCACCTTTGCCGGGTGAGTTCACCTGGCCCGGCGGCGAACCCACGGGTAACGTCTGCTTCAGAATATCGGTGATCCGCTGGCGTTGGAGAGCCGTCAACGTTGCTAACGCAATCTTGCGCTGCTTATTTAGCTTAGGGATAAATGCCACCCCGCCTTCACGCGCCAGTTCCACAATGGCGTCATCGGTAAGCTCAGGGATATCCATCTATAGCACTCCTACGGTTTTCCATGCCTGCTCAATGGCGGAAGCCGTTGTTTGCCCGGAACGTTTTTCTCCGTGGGCAATGGTGAGTCTGGCAAAGTCCGCAAAACTGGCATTTTGGGCGAGATTGCGATCGCACAGCGTATCATACCAGGCATAACCGGCTTTTTCCCAGGCATAACCGCCGATTTGGCGGGCGGCCAGGTAAAATGCCCGGTTCGGGATGCCGGAATTAAGATGCACACCGCCATTGTCTTCACGGGTTTTAATAAAATCCTGCATATGAGCAGGCTGAGGGTCTTTTCCAAGTAGCGGATCGTCATACGCGGTGCCCGGCGCGGCCATAGAGCGTAACCCTTTGCCGTTAATACCTTTAGCCAGTAGCCCTTCGCCAATAATCCAGTCAGCCTGCCCGGCAGTTTGCTGGAGATGAAACTGTTTTACCAGTGAACCAAAAACGTCGGAAAGCGATTCATTCAGCGCGCCAGCTTGCTCAAAATAAATTAACCCGGCTTCTGTTTCTGTAACGCCGTGAGTCAACTCATGCGCGACGATATCAATCGCAATCGTAAAACGGTTAAATATTTCTCCATCGCCGTCGCCAAATACCATCTGCTGCCCATTCCAGAACGCGTTCTGGTAGTCGCGACCGTAGTGTACTGTACCGATCAGCGCCAGACCTTTATTATCCAGCGAGTCGCGATGATACTTTTGCCAGAAAAATTCGTGGGTAATGCCGAGATAATCATAAGCTTCATCAACGGCGATATCGCCGTTGGACGGTTGTCCCTCATGGCGAACCTGTAATCCAGGTAATTCCTGAGCTTGTCTGGCGTCGTAGATATCGCGTTCAAGCTGGCCTGGATGGGCGGGATGGGACACAGGTGATTTGACAGGATTATGCGCCATCAGAGTTTGCACATGCGTTAACGTCAGACGAGCGCATCGCTGTTGGGGCGCCGAGCCGTTCGCGATAATACGGCGCAAAATATAAGGTGGGATCACAGTGTGGCAAGAAACAGTATTCATACCGATCTCCTTATGGCGGACAATGCCGAAAAGAACATCAGTAGTATAGATTGTGAGCATCAAAGCATTATATGCTTTTATCCTAAACGGATCTTTTTTACAGGTTTGATGGCGGTCACTTCACTGGTCACCCAACCGTCTTTCAGGCGCGTGGTCATTATATCGCCCACGTTAAGCTGTTTCACTTTTTTCAGCACGTGACCGTCGGTTGCGGTTGAGACACTGTAGCCTCGCGCCATCGTCGCCAGCGGGCTAACGGCTTCCAGGTGCGTTACCGCATTACCGAAACGCTCGCGCTGTTCGCTTAACCGTGCGCGGAGGTTTTCCGCCAGACGATATTCCAGTTGCTGAACGCGCGACTGCGCACGGTGAATACGCGGTTGCGGGTTTTGTTGATTCAGACGCTGCGTTAGGCGCTGCTGCTGCTGGGCTGCGCGTTTTAGTTGGGCTTCAAGCGCGATGCTCATGCGTTGGCGTAGCCGTTCCAGAGCAGTCTGTTGACGCGCCAGTCGCAGTTGCGGATGCTGTTGTTGCAGACGGTGGTACAGTTGGGTAAACCGCCGCTGGCGGTTAGCCAGATAATAATCCATCGCCATTTCCAGCCGCTGGCGCGCGGTCTGTATCTGGCGCAGCAGCTCCTGCTGGTTACGGCTGACGATTTCCGCCGCTGCGGACGGCGTGGGCGCGCGCAGGTCGGCGACAAAATCGGCTATCGTGACGTCCGTTTCGTGGCCGACGGCGCTCACCACCGGAATGGTGCTGGCAAAAATTGCTCGTGCGACGCGCTCGTCGTTAAAGCTCCATAAATCTTCCAGCGACCCGCCGCCGCGCCCGACGATCAGCACGTCGCACTCTTTGCGGATGTTAGCAAGCTCAATGGCACGCACGATCTGCCCTGGCGCGTCGTCGCCCTGAACTGCTGTTGGGTAGATAATGACCGGCAACGACGGATCGCGGCGTTTCAGCACGTGAAGAATATCGTGCAGCGCCGCGCCGGTTTTCGAGGTGATAACCCCTACGCAGTGGGCTGGGGAGGGCAACGGTTGTTTATGTTGCTGATCGAACAACCCTTCAGCCTGCAATTTGGCTTTTAGCTGCTCATACTTCTGCTGCAAAAGCCCTTCGCCCGCGGGCTGCATACTTTCGGCGATAATCTGATAGTCGCCGCGCGGCTCGTACAGCGTAATATTGGCGCGTACCAGTACTTGCTGCCCGTGCTGCGGGCGGAACGTGACCCGACGATTGCTGTTACGGAACATCGCACAGCGTACCTGAGCGGTATCGTCTTTGAGCGTAAAGTACCAGTGACCCGAAGCAGGCTGCGTGAAATTAGAAATCTCGCCGCTGATCCATACCTGTCCCATCTCCTGTTCTAACAGCAGACGAACCGTCTGGTTGAGGCGGCTTACGGTAAAAATTGAGGAAGTCTGAGAGGATAACATGTGAGCGGGATCAAATTCTAAATCAGCAGGTTATTCAATCGATAGTAACCTGCTCACAGGGGATCGCAAGCACTATTTGCAAAAAAGTGTAGATGCAACCGATTACGTTCTGTATAATGCCGCGGCAATATTTATTAACCTCCCAGGTGAGATATTGCCCATGCTACGTATCGCTAAAGAAGCCCTGACGTTTGACGACGTCCTCCTTGTTCCCGCTCACTCTACCGTTCTGCCGAATACTGCCGATCTCAGCACGCAGTTGACGAAAACCATTCGTCTGAATATTCCTATGCTTTCTGCGGCGATGGACACCGTGACTGAAGCGCGCCTGGCAATTGCCCTGGCACAGGAGGGCGGCATCGGTTTTATCCACAAAAACATGTCTATTGAGCGCCAGGCGGAAGAAGTTCGCCGCGTGAAGAAACACGAGTCCGGCGTAGTGACCGACCCGCAGACCGTCCTGCCAACCACCACGTTGCATGAAGTGAAAGCCCTGACCGAGCGTAACGGCTTCGCGGGCTATCCGGTGGTGACTGAAGACAACGAGCTGGTAGGTATTATCACTGGCCGTGACGTGCGTTTCGTCACCGATCTGAACCAACCGGTCAGCGTTTATATGACGCCGAAAGAGCGTCTGGTGACCGTTCGCGAAGGCGAAGCCCGTGAAGTCGTACTGGCAAAAATGCACGAAAAACGCGTAGAAAAAGCGCTGGTCGTTGATGATAACTTCCATCTGCTTGGCATGATTACCGTAAAAGATTTCCAGAAAGCGGAACGTAAACCAAACTCCTGTAAAGATGAGCAGGGCCGTTTACGTGTCGGCGCCGCGGTCGGCGCAGGCGCGGGCAACGAAGAGCGCGTTGACGCGCTGGTGGCGGCAGGCGTTGACGTACTGCTGATCGACTCTTCTCACGGTCATTCAGAAGGTGTGTTGCAACGTATTCGTGAGACGCGCGCTAAATATCCGGATCTGCAAATCATCGGCGGCAACGTCGCGACGGGCGCAGGCGCTCGCGCGCTGGCGGAAGCGGGTTGCAGCGCGGTGAAAGTGGGTATCGGTCCGGGCTCTATCTGTACCACCCGTATCGTTACTGGTGTGGGCGTGCCGCAAATTACCGCGGTGTCCGACGCGGTGGAAGCGCTGGAAGGCACCGGGATTCCGGTTATCGCTGACGGCGGGATTCGCTTCTCCGGCGACATCGCTAAAGCCATCGCCGCTGGCGCGAGCGCCGTCATGGTCGGCTCTATGCTGGCCGGTACGGAAGAGTCTCCGGGCGAAATCGAACTCTACCAGGGCCGTTCTTACAAATCTTACCGCGGCATGGGCTCGCTGGGCGCGATGTCCAAAGGTTCCTCCGACCGTTACTTCCAGAGCGATAACGCTGCCGACAAACTGGTGCCGGAAGGTATCGAAGGCCGCGTAGCCTATAAAGGTCGCCTGAAAGAGATCATTCACCAGCAGATGGGCGGCCTGCGCTCCTGTATGGGGCTGACCGGTTGTGCTACCATCGACGAACTGCGTACTAAAGCGGAGTTTGTGCGTATCAGCGGTGCGGGTATCCAGGAAAGCCACGTTCACGACGTGACCATCACCAAAGAGTCCCCGAACTACCGTCTGGGCTCCTGATTTTCTTCGCCCGACCTTCGCGTCGGGCGATTTATTTAATCTGTTTCACTTGCCTCGGAATTAGCGTCAATGACAGACAATATTCATAAACATCGCATTCTCATCCTGGATTTCGGATCGCAATACACTCAGTTGGTCGCACGTCGCGTGCGTGAACTGGGCGTTTATTGCGAACTGTGGGCATGGGATGTAACTGAAGCACAAATCCGTGAGTTCAATCCAAGCGGCATTATCCTTTCCGGCGGCCCGGAAAGTACCACCGAAGAAAACAGCCCGCGCGCGCCGCAGTATGTCTTTGAAGCAGGCGTGCCGGTATTTGGCGTCTGCTACGGGATGCAGACCATGGCGATGCAGCTTGGCGGTCATGTAGAAGGTTCTAATGAACGTGAATTTGGTTACGCGCAGGTCGAAGTGCTGACCGACAGCGCATTGGTTCGCGGTATTGAAGACTCCCTGACCGCTGACGGCAAGCCGTTGCTGGATGTCTGGATGAGCCATGGTGATAAAGTGACGGCGATTCCGTCCGACTTCGTCACCGTCGCCAGCACCGAAACCTGTCCGTTCGCGATTATGGCGAACGAAGAAAAACGCTTCTACGGTGTGCAGTTCCACCCGGAAGTGACCCATACCCGCCAGGGGATGCGGATGCTGGAGCGTTTTGTACGCGATATCTGCCAGTGTGAAGCGTTGTGGACTCCGGCGAAGATCATCGACGATGCCGTAGCCCGCATTCGCGAGCAGGTAGGCGATGATAAAGTCATTCTCGGTCTCTCCGGGGGGGTCGACTCCTCCGTGACCGCGATGCTGCTGCACCGTGCGATCGGTAAAAATCTGACTTGTGTTTTCGTTGATAACGGTCTGCTGCGCTTGAACGAAGCCGAGCAGGTGATGGACATGTTTGGCGATCATTTCGGTCTGAATATCGTTCACGTTCCGGCAGAAGAGCGCTTCCTGTCCGCGTTGGCTGGCGAGAATGATCCGGAAGCCAAGCGTAAGATCATTGGCCGTGTTTTCGTGGAAGTGTTCGACGAAGAAGCGCTCAAGCTGGAAGACGTGAAATGGCTGGCGCAGGGGACTATCTATCCTGATGTGATCGAATCTGCCGCCTCCGCAACCGGTAAAGCGCATGTCATCAAATCTCACCACAATGTCGGCGGCCTGCCGAAAGAGATGAAGATGGGGCTGGTTGAACCGCTGAAAGAGTTGTTCAAAGATGAAGTACGTAAGATTGGTCTGGAGCTGGGCCTGCCGTATGACATGCTGTATCGCCATCCGTTCCCGGGGCCGGGCCTCGGCGTGCGCGTACTGGGCGAAGTGAAGAAAGAGTACTGTGACCTGCTGCGTCGCGCAGACGCTATCTTCATTGAAGAGCTGCGCAAAGCGGATCTGTACGACAAAGTGAGTCAGGCGTTCACTGTCTTCCTGCCGGTCCGTTCCGTGGGCGTCATGGGTGATGGGCGTAAGTACGATTGGGTGGTCTCCCTGCGTGCCGTCGAAACTATCGACTTTATGACCGCGCACTGGGCGCATCTGCCGTATGACTTCCTGGGGCGCGTTTCCAACCGCATCATCAATGAAGTCAACGGGATTTCCCGTGTGGTGTATGACATCAGTGGTAAACCGCCGGCAACAATTGAGTGGGAATAAGCCGATAACCCTTCCTGTGTTTTCATGAACAGGTAAAAGTGAACTTAACCCTCTGTTCTTGCAGAGGGTTTTTCTTTATGTGCATTCATGTTTTCTCACCTCTTCTGATATTGGGGTTTTTCCATCATTTTCTGCTTTTTTAATCCGATGTAATTCACCCGGGTCGTGGCTTTTGCCCCGGTCAGCGCTTTCTGCCGCAGCTTTTCCTCGTACCAGAATTCATCTCGTTCGGGGGCATTGCCGCTGCCTTCACCCGCAGACGGGACATACAGCACGGATATTATCGCACCCACATACGGAATCCCCCGGGTGGCTCCCAGTACACCGGTCAGGGACCATTCCCACCGGACCTGAGTCATTACGCCAGTAGCGGTCCCCGGAGCAAGCGGTGCAGCCGTTGCCTGAGCAGGTGCATTTGCGCCTCCGTCGTCAGGCTGGGCAAAAATTGTCATCTGTCCAAAGTTATCAACGGGCTCTTCGGCAGTACCGGCATCCGTGCAGCCTTTCGCCTTCAGGCAGGATTGTGCATACACCGGCGTTACCCAGGGGGGGCGGGGTTAAGTTCCCGCATAGTTGCCGGAGGAGGGCGCGGGGGGTATCCAGAGGTAAAGCGCTTCGTGTCGCAGCCATCGTCCTTTTCGTCCGGCGCAGGTACATCGTCGTTGTCCCGTACTCTATTTTCCCCGCCTCCAGTCGCAGGTAACTCCCGTCGCCGATCAGCGTGATGCGTTTTTTCCCGGCAAAAGAGATGTCACTCGCTGAGCTCAGCCTCAGCTTCTTCTCTGCAAACAACCGCAGGCTGGCGTTTTGCGCCTGGACATCTATTGCCCCTTCTCCGGATTTCAGGCTCAGTTGTCCGGTGTGGGCAAAGAGCCCCAGCTTCTCCCCGGCCAGTTGCATATCTTCACCGCTGGTCAGCGCCATCCCTTCCGGGGCGGTCATCAGCAGCACCTCGTTTATTCATTTTCCCCTGAGCAAGTATCTGCTCTTTCGTCATATCGGCATACCGCATATCATCAGCAGTGAAGTCAATGAAAAACATCTACCAGACAACTTTGATAATTGAATTATACATTGATAATAAAATCCTTATGAGTCTTTAAAATGTGGAAGACTCAATGGTTTCCTCCATTTTATTAGTTAGTGAAATATTGAGATGAACTGACTCCACCATCTTTTGTGATCAACTGGAATTGTGTATCCTTCAACATAGTCGTTAACACCATTTATTGAAAAAGAGTTATCTCCAAGAATATCCCCTGGAAAAAAACAGCATCAGCAAATACACCATCAAATTCTGAAAAATGAAATGGAGAACTTTGCCCTAAATATTTTCCATTTTTATCATATAAAACAAGAAATATGTCATTACATATGAAGTTTTGATACGCCGCATAGGGTGTAGTGGGTAATATGTCGTAAGCGACTATTTTAAATTGACCATCTTGGCTTACTTTTTCATAAATATAGTTAAACTTGCCAAAAAAAGCTACAGGTGAAAAAACAAACCATATGAATAATAGTATTACAAAATAACAATTTTACTCACAGAGCATATTCTCATAACTCAATCACCCTATCTTTATCAAGTGGAGGAGTCCATAATACATCAGAAAAAACGATGTAATCTCCACCAGTGTTGTGTTTTTTTTGCCATTCTCTAAAATCTGAATTAAATACAGGCACAAAAAGAATTTTGGTCATATCGGGTAAGCCATAATCTGGTAAATGGGATATGGTCCCGACCCGGGCGTTCAAAATACGCTGGATGTTATCCAATACAGATAAAATGACCTGGTCTTCTTCGTTAATAACTTCAAGGGGAAGATCCCCTGTAAAGTTGCAAGTAAGAATTTCATACAATGAAGGTGTTTTTCGGTCCATAATTGATTTTTTCCCACACTCTGTGCTGGTAATGGATAAGGCAAATCAATTTTCGGTGCGCCTGGTAACCAACGGCCTGATTTTTTCATTAAATACCCGAAAATCTCATCATAAGTTAAATTGACGTCAGACATTGAATCATTTTTGAACCAGTATTCAGGATAGTAGAATAGATCTGAGACACATGGCTCTGAGAAATTCAACTCTATCAGGCTAAGAGCATAACCTTGTAAGGCCTCATTACCTTCAGCGGTGCTTATAAATTCTATTATTTATTTCGCCTCATGGAAAGACAAGTCCGCTTGATATTTAGCTTGATAAAGGGCCGTCTTTACAAAATTTTCTGTAGAAATCCATGAGTGGTAGTCACGAAAATCGCTAAATTCAAACTTAGTAACAGCAAAGATATTCCACTTTTCTATCAATGCATTCACTTTGCTAGATATTTCGTCGGACCCAGTATCTATGAGATTCGTTAATTCTTCTGCAATTGCTGTCATAGATTGCATTTTATCGTGATGAATTTCAGAGGGGGTTAATCTAACTGGCAATGGCGTAATAACCTCATGTACATTACTATTATGTTAACCTTATAACTTAAGGCTGCTATGCGGCAGCCATATTATTTTTCTGTTCATGATTTTGTTTGACCTATGAGTCTTTGAATAAAGGAAGCCCTTGAGATTTCCTCCATTTAATTACTTCATTCAATGCACCTTCAGGTGAATCATTTTCAGGTGTATCTGGATAGTATATAAAGTCACTAACTTCTCCGGTTCCAACCAGTACAGTCAGAAAATCAAGGAGATTATCCAAATAAAGTTCTAGCTCGTCACCCTTGAGTGATGGCGATGATCTATGATTTGCATAAAATTCATCCAATATTTTCTTAAATTCACTTTCGGTATAACTTTCCAATTTCTCTTTAACATTATTAATATCAATCATAATAGGCTCCCTCATTCCCCGTAATGAATGAATTTATGAAGTTTTGGCGTTGTAATTCGCAAATTATCGATATCATACACTCCACCACCTTCTTCAATAGGTTTTATGTGATGTATTTCAAACTTCTTAATTACTTGTTTTGGTCCTACATAATGTCCAGCAAATGGAGCTGTTGGTGCTTTCCCCTCTTGCATCGCCTCTATATTACCGTTACTAAACTGTTTTGATAGCTCTGGATCTTTGCTTATTTCTAACCATAAATCCTCCCGAGACTTACGGAAACTATCATAGTGTCTTCCACGTAATTTATCTGCAATATTTGAAGGGATTTTAGCACCCTCTCCATTGTTTGTTACAGACAAATCAAGCCACTTCTATCCTGTTTCAATTTGAGAACCGTTTCCTGAAGCTGTACCAGCCTGATCCCGCGGATCATCCTTCAGATAAACATAAATCGGCTTACTGCCTGAATCCGCAGGGAACACCAGAATGTAATCGTTAAGATCGCGTTCTTCCGGCACCGGGAATGGTGGTGTCGTGTATTCATCTTTGCCGTCAGGAATTGGCGTGACGAGTATTGTAGCCTAGTCTATTGACTTGATGTCGCTGCCGGTATGTGAGTGTCAACGCCACGATGTTTGACCGTTATTTGCCATTTTCATGCCCGCTAAGATACTTTCGTTACTGATGCTGTCCGCTTTTCACCATTTCATCATCACTGATTGGCGTTGTGTTTTTGGTCAGCACTCCAGCTTTACGTTTCTCTTTTAACCGGTAACTCTCTCCTTTGATATTCAGCGTGGTTGAGTGATGTAGCAACCGATCCAGTATCGCTGTTGCCAGCACGTGATCTCCGAACATTTCTCCCCAGTCTGCGAACCCTTTGTTTGACGTCAGTATGATGCTCGCTTTTTCATATCGACGGTTCAGTAGCCGGAAGAACAGGCTGGCTTCCTCTCTGTTCATCGGCAGATAGCCTATTTCATCCAGGATCAACACCCGGGCATAACTCAGTTGCTGCAGCTGACGCTCCAGACGGTTTTCCTGTTTCGCTTTCATCAGTGTCGCGATCAGTCTGTCCAGTGGCATAAACAGTACCCGATGTCCCGCATCCACCGCTTTCACGCCAAGAGCTATGGCCAGATGAGTTTTTCCGACACCAGGAGGTCCCAGCAGGATCACGTTTTCGCTGCGCTCCACGAACGCCAGACCAGCCAGTTCCCGGACAACCTTACGGTCGATGCCCGGCTGGAAGGTAAAGTCGAACTGCTCCAGCGTTTTGACCCACGGCAGACGAGCCTGCTTCAGCCTGGACTCCATACCGCGCTGATGCCTGCCGTTCCATTCCTGCTGTAGCGCCATGCACAGGAACTCCCGGTAGTTCAGCTCTTTTTTAGCTGCCTGTTCCAGCAGGCTTTCAACGTGATAACTCAGATGCTCCATTTTCAGGCGACTCAGCAGGACTTCCAGCTCATGCATCACAACAGCTCCTCATAGGCACTCAGTGGTCGATGTTCCACCTGACTGACCTGCTGCCAGAGCGGGGCGTGATGCTCCGGCACTGTCTGCCAGCCAGACGATGCCGAACAGAGGCGATGTGAGGCCACCAGTTTCTCATTACTGTAGATCCGCAACTCGTCATCCAGCGATATTCGTATCGATACCGGCTGACCACACAGCGCTTCGGGAACGCTGTAACGATTACCACCAACCTCGATATAGCTGTCCCAGGACACATGGCGGATATCGAAGTAACTGGTATCGAAGTCCGTATCCGGTAACGGCTGCAGATGTTCCTGCTCCAGCGCGAAGCGCTGTTCCGGCGTTTCTTTGAACTGGCGAAGTTCCCGTTTGTCAGCCACATCGGCTATCCATTGCTCCAGTTGTTGATTAACATGAGTGAAGCTGTCGAACCTGCGGTACCGGACGAAGAAGTTCTCCTTGAGGTATTTCACCATTCGCTCAACCTTACCTTTTGTTCTGGCCCTGCGTGGACGGCATGCCCGTGGCAGGAAGTTATAGTGGTCGGCCAGCAACAGGAATCCGGAGTTGAACACGACTTTCCCGTTGTTATTCTTCAGCACCGCAGCCTTCTGGTTATCAACCAGCACCGTTTTCACACAACCACCGAAGTAGCGGAAGGCGCGAACCAGTGATTCGTAGGTATGCTCAGCATCCTGTTTTGGTGCTGCGAAGACATGGAAGCGGCGGGAGAACCCCAGCGTATTAACCGCAAAGTTAACTTTGCACCGTTGCCCGGCAACCTCCACCTCAACTTCGCCCCAGTCGTGCTGGAGCTGGTATCCAGGCTGAGTTTCGAAGCGAACTGTTCTTTTTGACGGACGCATTTTACGTTTGGGCTGGATGTAGTAACGCAGCATGGAACGTCCGCCCGTATAACCCATTGCCTTAATCTCCGCGAAGATAACCTCACTATTCCAGACATTCTCTGCCAGGCGCATGTCGATGTAATCCATAAACGGTTTCAGCTTAACCATTTTGTGGCGGGTCTTTCTGGCTGGCGGTTCAGGGTATTTGAGGTAGCGTCTGACCGTCCGTTCAGAGCAACCAATCTGAGTCGCAATATCGACAATGTACGCGCCCTGCTGGCGCATTTGCTTTATCATGTAAAAGTCCTCTCTGCTCAGCATGTTGATGTCCTTTCTGGTGTGAGAACCTTAAGGAAACAACATGTTGGGTGGAGCGGACAATCCAAATGGTGAATTACCGTCTTATATCACTGGCGCTGACATGAGGGAAGGTCACTTCCTTCAGGTCTCTCAGGCGTCCAGGTAATCAGCGGACCATCGGCACCGTGAGCTGGAGTGAACTCATACCGATTATGTTCACTATTCCACACCATGTTTTGTATTCGGTCGAGGAAATCTTAGTGACCGCGCATGTGATCTGGTCACCCAGGCAGGATATCCAGCAGTTGCTCTTTAAGCGTCTGATAGTGGCCTGATAACCCTAAATACGTGTTGTATGGCAATAATACGGCCCTAAAGGGCGTGTTTGTAATACTATCATAACAACGTGATTTACATCATAAATTTCATTATTTTGACGATGTTTTTTGCGGTATTGTCTGGAAATGGTTGTCGTAAAACTCAGTGATAACAAGATGTTGGATGGTTTCTAAACCATTGAGTGGGAATGGTTTCCCCGTATTGAGCTGAAAAGTTGAAGAGAAACCGCTTAACGGCGGGGTTTTTACTTCAATAATAAGCAGGCCCGAATAAATCGGGATCAAAAAGATATCGGGTTGCTATAAATATGCGTTAATATTCTGGAGGTAATTATAATAAGAATGTTGTATGCGTATTTCATTCATTTTAAAAATAAAATTCACTAGAGTTAGTGTCGATTTTAATATTTCTTGAAGCGAGTCACAGCTTCACGCAGTCAGGATAGATACCCCCTGGGGTCAGAGGTGTGTCAGTACATCCAGATAACTGAATGCAAAGCGAAAAAAGGGATGGGCTTGCTCAATTTAGTCTGGGTGGAATGTATGCGGATGGCGACTATGTTATCCCGGATTATAAGCTGGCGATAAAATGGCTGGAAAAAAGCAGGTAAGCAGGGATCTTATTTTTCCTGTTTCGTTATTGGTTATCATTATAATTACGGTAAAAACTTTCCTCGTAATAAAAAGAAGCGTTGAAATGGTATCGTAAGGCAGCAGGGCTGGGGGGCTTTATGCAAGAAATACTCAGTAATGCCTGTATGTACGGTAATGGGGTTCCCCAACATACCCAGATGACGCTGGCGTGGTATCGTAAAGCGGCTGAACGTGGCTGGTTGAAGCGCAAAAAGCTGTTGCTGGTATACCAGAGTCGCGCAAACCGAGCTGTCGCAACGATTAACGCTAATTCGAGGCTATAGAGATAACGATATTTTGTTTTGGATGCCGAAACATCTTTAATGCTGAGTGGAAGTTATTAAGAGAAAATGTAGCAATCCTGAGCGGTATCTGCTTCTCATTTGTCACGGCGGACTTTCGTTCAGCCTCTATCGCTTAAAAAAACAAACTATCGATTCATGCTAATCCTGGGAAGGGAGCAGCAGAATCTGGATAACACCGCAAGCCTGTGACGATAGTATCGCTATTTCAACGGATAACGGCTAGTTAACGCTGTCCCGGCGTGTTGACCGAAAGCGTTGACTGTTGCGCTTCTTTTTTATCCTGATGGTGCTGCCAGGCGCCGATAGAAGAGTAGACGAAACGTCCAAAGAAGAAGAGAAAACTGATAAGCAGTACGATACGGGTCATGCGAGTGTTAAATCGATGTCGTTTTCGCATACTGTTGGCCTGACTCACAAAGGGTTCCTTAACGTTGGCCCAGCGGTATGGGCGGGATCAGGCCGGGTTCTTCAAGGGTATTATCAGGGCGAAGAACGTAACAAGCCTGTATTCACTCTACATTAAGGCATACTGTGAACCGATGGTCAATTCCTCTTAATGTAAAATTGCGTCAGTTGATTTATCTTATATTGTTATGGAAGATAATTTTAGTATTTACATTAATAATAAATTAATGATAACGAAGAATAAAAAAGTGAATAAAGGCTCCCGGAGGAAGGTAATAATTGACTTAAATCAAATGTTACTTTTGTTTAATAATTACAATCGATGACTATCGTATGATGTATATCGCATCATCCATTTAAAGTCAGGTGGGATGCCTGTCTGTTAACGCCCCTTTGGGATTGGGGGGGCTGCTGAGCATCTATGAAGCTAAATAAATCTTATATAAATATCAGAGATAAATGGTGGGGACTACCGCTTATCCTCCCTTCGATTTTATTACCTGTTTTAAGTAGCGCAAACACTTATGCACATACCAGCACTGGAAATGTGGTTCTGTTTTACCTGCCGTTAGCTTTTATGCTTAGCCTGATGTTATTTTTCGGCTGGGCAGCACTGCCGGGCATTGTGATTGCTATCTTCTGGCGCAGATACCCGCAGACGGGGCTATATGAAACCCTTTCCGTGACGATGCACTTTATCATTACCATCGTGCTAAGCTGGGGCGGTTACCATGTTTTTTCCCCCCGGCGAAACAATGTTTCTCACGGTGATGCCCACTTGATGTTCCAACGAATGTTCTGGCAGGTATTTTGTTCGGCGACATTATTTCTGGTTATCTATCAGTTTGCCGCTTTTGTTGGCATGTACGAAAGCAAAGCCAGCCTGATGGGAGTAATGCCCTTTAACATCAACACGCTGATTAATTATCAGGCGTTATTGGTCGGCAATCTTATCGGCGTGCCGTTGTGTTATTTTATTATTCGTACTCTCCGTAATCCGCTGCACCTGCGGGGGTATTATCAGCAATTAAAACTACAAGTTGATAGCAAAGCCACTAAAAAAGAGATTGTTATTTGGCTAGCGGTACTGATTACACTGATGTTTATACTGTGTATGCCATTGACTGATAATAGCTCAATATTTAGTACCAACTATACGCTTTCGTTATTATTGCCGGTCATGCTATGGGGAGCGATGCGCTATGGCTATAAATTTATTTCAATCATCTGGGCCGTCGTGCTGATTACGTCGATTCATTATTACCAGCGTTATATGCCCTGGTATTCAGGTTATGATACGCAATTAGCCATTACCTCTTCGAGCTATCTGGTTTTTTCTTTCATTGTTAATTATATGGCTGTACTGGCCACACGCCAGCGCGTGGTGAGCGGTCGCGCGCGTCGGCTGGCCTATCTTGACCCGGTTGTCCATCTTCCCAATTTACGTGCGCTAAACCGTGCGCTCAAAAACGCGCCCTGGTCTACAATCTGTTTTTTACACGTGCCGGGCCTGGAGTTATTGGGTAAAAATTATGGCGTCATGCTGCGCATCCAGTATAAGCAAAAGCTTTCTCACTGGATTACGCCGATGCTGGCCTCAAATGAGTGTGTGTACCAGATGTCAGGGCACGACCTGGTGCTACGTCTTAATACAGCGTCGCATCAGCAGCGTATTGAAGCGTTGGATAAACATATAAAGCAGTTTCGGTTTATCTGGGACGGGCTGCCGCTACAGCCGCCCGTCGGCGTGAGCTACTGCTGCGTGCGTTCCCCGGTTAGCCATCTTTATCTTCTGTTAGGCGAGTTAAGCACCAGCTCCGATCTTTCGTTGACGACTAACGCGCCGGAAGATTTACAGCGGCGCGGCGCGGTGCATCTGCAGCGCGATTTGAAGGGAAGAATTGCGATGATGAACCGCCTGCAACAGGCGCTGGAGCACGATCATTTTTTCCTGATGGCGCAGCCTATTTCTGGTGTTCGTGGGGACCTTTACCATGAAATTTTACTGCGGCTCAGGGATGACAACGGCGACGTTATCAACCCGGACAATTTTTTACCCGTAGCGCATGAGTTTGGTTTGTCTTCCGCTATCGATCTCTGGGTGGTTGAAAACACGCTGCGGTTTATGGCAGCCAGCCGGGAATATATGCCCGCACATCGCTTTGCCATTAACCTGTCGCCAATATCGGTATGTCGCGCCCGTTTTCCTTCAGAAGTTAATCAGTTGCTTACTCAATATCAGGTTGAGCCCTGGCAACTAGTGTTTGAGGTGACGGAAAGTAACTCCCTCACCAATGCCGAGCAGGCGCAGCTGACGCTGGGACAGTTACAGCAGTTTGGCTGTCAGATAGCGATTGATGATTTTGGTACCGGCTACGCCAGCTATGCCCGGCTGAAAAACGTGAACGCTGATATTCTTAAAATTGATGGTAGTTTTATCCGCAACATCGTGTCAAACAGTCTCGATTATCAGATTGTGGCTTCTATTTGTCATTTAGCGCGAATGAAAAAAATGCAGGTCGTCGCGGAGTACGTCGAGAGCGAAGAAATACGCAGCGCGGTACTCTCATTGGGGATCGACTATCTTCAGGGATATTTAATTGGCGAGCCGCAGCGATTATCTGAGATTCAGTAACGTCAGACGCCGCGCCGCGGCGTCTGACCTACAATTTACGCGGCGATCTCCGGCGAGCTTTCTTCCTCAATATTGAGACGCCAGCCAGTTACCGCTTCCCAGTACTGCTGTTCTTTTTCCAGATCAAGCAGTACCAGCGCATTCTGGCTGAACCAGTCATGCGGAAAACGTAACGTCCAGTGGCTGTTATCGGTCGTTAGCCGCAGCGTCGGCGGCGTGGTTGTCGCCTGCCGCTGGTTGTTCAATAATACGCCCAGCCGTAATAGCTGAATTAGCGGCAGATACTGTTTTTTCTTAAACAGCGTAAAGCGGGGCATATCATCCAGTTTTACGGCCTTACGATGATAACGTACCAGAGTCGCCATCATCATTTGCTGTTCCTGATTAAAGCCAGGCAAATCGCTGTGTTGCAGAATATAAGCCGAATGGCGATGTAAACCGCTGTGATTAATATTCAGTCCAACTTCATGTAGCATTGCCGCCCAGCGGAGCAACGCTTCGAGCTGCGGATGCGCTAGTTTTGGCTGCTGGGCCTGCCACTGCTCATACATCTGCATAGTGGTTTCCAGCACGCGTCTGGCTTGTTCTCTGTCAATGTTGTATTGATTGGCCAGACTTTTTGCGGTACGGCTGCGAACATCCTGATGGCGGAAGCGACCTTCCATTTCATACAGGACGCCTTCGCGCAATGCGCCGTCGGAAAGGCGAAGCTCGCGGATAGCCAATGCATCAAAAACGCCGCACAGAATCGCCAGACCCGGCACAAAGACCGCTTTTCGTTCTTCAGACAGACCCGGCAGGCTGAGCGCATTAAAGGAGCGGTGCTTCAACACTTCTGACTTCAGTTTGTCGAGGCGCTCCGGCGTAATGAAGCCATCTTTCTCACCCAGCGCCAGGAGAACTTCATGAGCGGCTTTAATGGTACCGGAAGCGCCCATCGCCACGTTCCATCCTTGAATACGATACTGCCAGGTTAAGGTTTCCAGTTTTTGCGCTGCCGCCATCCGGGCGCGCTGGAAATTTTCTTTATTGATAACACCGCCGGGAAAGTAGAGCTGCGCGAAGCTCACGCAGCCCATACGACGGCTTTCAACCAGCCTGGGTTCGAAGTTTTCGCCGATGACGAGCTCTGTTGACCCGCCGCCGATATCGATCACCAGCTTGCGGCCTTTTTCCGGTTGCGTATGTTCTACGCCCATAAAGATCAGGCGCGCTTCTTCGTTACCGGAAATAATCTCTATTGGGTAGGGAATAACCTTTTCCGCGCGTTTGAGAAAATCAGCGGCATTTTGCGCCTGACGTAACGTGTGGGTGCCCACGATACAGACGCTGGAAGGGGAGAATCCTTGTAAGCGCTCAGCAAACAGCGACAGACAGCTAAGCCCCCGTTCCATAGCTTCTTCGCTGAGTTTGTTATCTGCGCCCAGCCCGTCCGCCAGATGGACGCGCTGTTTTAAGCGCCCGATGATCTGCATTGCGCCGTCAACCACGCGGGCAATGACCATATGAAAGCTGTTTGAGCCGAGATCGACCGCAGCGAACTCCTGCGGGCGAGGGGATTTATCGTAAATTGGCATAGCGTTAGTCTGGTTGCTCGAGTGATTTGATGTAGTCATAAATCGCCAGCTGTGCCTGAACTTTGCGGCGATTGCCGCGCGGTACGTAGCGGTTGCTGAGTTCTTTATCGATAAAGCGCGCTTTTACCGTGTCGCTAAACAGAATGTCAATGATATCCAGTACGCGTTGTTTAAGCCGCGGGTCGAGGATAGGCGTAGCGACTTCGATACGGTAGTCAATATTACGCGTCATCCAGTCAGCTGAAGAGAGCCACACTTGCTTATCGCCGCCGTTTTCGAAAATATAAACCCGATCGTGTTCAAGATAGCGATCCACGATGCTAATCGCGCGAATATTATCGCTAATTCCTTCCAGTTGCGGAATAAGAGAACACATGCCGCGCACCAAAAGATTGACCTGGACACCCGAACCCGACGCGGCGTATAGCCTGTCGACTAACCCTTTATCGACCAGGTTGTTAAGCTTTAACGTAATCCCTGACGGTAAGCCTTGCTGGGCATTGGCGATTTCACGATCGATCATCTCATACAGCAGACGCCGTGAGTTTTGTGGAGAAACCATCAAATAATCGAAAGTGACCGGACGATAGGGGTTTTCAATAAAGTTAAAGACCCGGCGTACTTCATTGGTAATGCGCGCATCGGCGGTCAGCAGCGAATAATCGGTATACAGCCGCGCCGTTTTTTCGTTGAAGTTACCGGTGCCGATATGCGCATAACGCACCACGTCATCGCCCTCTTTTCGTGAGATGAGAAAGAGTTTGGCGTGAATTTTCAGCCCTGGCGCAGAGAAAATAACATGGACACCCGCTTCGGTTAACCGCTTGGCCCAGTGAATATTCGCCTCTTCATCGAAGCGCGCCTGCAACTCCACCACCACGGTGACTTTTTTGCCGTTATGGGCGGCATGGATCATCGAGTCAATAATGCGCGAGTCTTTCGCTACGCGATAAATATTGATTTTGATCGCCAGCACGCTTGGGTCAAACGACGCCTGGCGTAACAGTTCCAGTACATGCTCGAAGGTATGGTACGGATAATAGAGCAGCACATCACGTTCGCGAATTGCGTCGAAACCGTTACGAAACTTCTCTTTATCAAACCAAAGATGGCGTAACCGCGGTAACGGTTTATTGACCAGGTTGGCTTTACCGACATTCGGAAAATTAATAAAGTCTTTAAAATTGTGGTAGCGTCCGCCGGGTACGATTGAGTCATACCGGGAGATTGTCAGTTTTTCTCGCAACACGTCGACCAGAGCGGCGGGCATATCGCGTTGATAGACAAAGCGCACCGGTTCAGCGGTCAGGCGCTGCTTCAGGCTGGAAGACATCAGCTCCATTAGACTGGATTCCATCTCATGCACCAGATCATATTCAGCATCGCGGGTCATTTTCATCGAATAGGCGTTAAGCGCGTCATAATCGAAGAACCCTTTAAAAATGTCATCCAGGCAGTAGCGCAGAATATTATCCAGAAGGATCATCGGCTTGCGTCTGCGCGGTGTCTCCGGCGGCAGATTAACGAAGCGTGGGACTTTGTCGGACGGTATCTCCAGCAGCGCATAGTTGATGGTGTCGCCGCGGATAATCTCCACCGCCAGATAGGTGTAATCATCTTTTAAAAACTGAACAAGGTCCGTCTCCCGGTTAATAAGAATCGGGGTAATGTGCTGGCGCAAATAGTGCTTAAAATAGTGGCGCAACCAGCTCTGTTGGTTCACCGAGAGCTGACGCTCGTTGATCAGAAAGATTTGATTACGCGCCATCTCCAGCAGTAATTCGTTGTACAGGCCGTCGAACTCCTGGTCTGCTTTCAACACGCGGGACTGAATTTTGCCTAACAAATGGCGTGAATGAGAATTTGAGCCCTGTTCTTCGCTGATAATAATGCGTCGTTTCAGTTCGGCGAAACGCACTTTGTAGAACTCGTCGAGGTTATTAGAATAGATACCCAGGAACCGCATCCGCTCAATCAGCGGGTTGGATTTATCCGCTGCTTCCTGTAATACGCGTTCGTTAAATGCTAACCAGCTCAGTTCTTTCTCGATATATAACTTTTCCTGACCCATTACTACTTATACTCCGTTTTATTCACGGGACACTGCCTGATGATTATGGCGAGCATTACGCGTTAATGTCCAACTGCGTCAGAAAAGTATGACAATAAACTGATAGCATAAAGGAAGGAAAAAGAGTAGGCCGGATAGGCATTTATGCCGCCATCCGGCAAGCAGACGCAGCCACATCAGATGGCGTATTATTCGTCAGACGCATAACCTTGCGGCGGCAGACGACGCCCGTCCAGCCAGGCGGCGTTATCGCGCATCTTTAAACGCCCCTCCGCAAACCAGCCGATCACCAGCGGATAAATCGCGTGTTCCTGAGTTTGTACGCGTGCGATGATATCATTTTCGTTGTCGTCGGCAAAAATCGGCACCTTCGCCTGGAGAATGACCGGACCGCCGTCGAGTTCGTCTGTCACGAAATGCACCGAGGTACCATGCTCCTCATCGCCGTTTTCCAGCGCCTGGCGATGGGTATGCAACCCCGGATATTTTGGCAGCAGGGAAGGGTGAATGTTCAGCAGACGCCCGTGGTAATGCGCGACAAACGCCGGACTCAGAATACGCATAAAACCGGCCAGCACGACCACATCAGGCGAATACGCGTCTATCTCGCGAATCAGCTCGCGATCGAAGGCGTCGCGGCTGCCAAACCGATCGGCAGTCAGCGCTTGTGCCGGAATACTGGCTTCTCTGGCGCGTTCAAGGCCGAACGCGTCAGCCTTATTGCTGAATACTGCCCTGAGGGTGCCTTTAATTTTCTTTGCTTTGCAGGCATCGATAATCGCCTGTAAATTGCTTCCGTTGCCGGAAATCAGCACCACAATATTCATTATTCAATAACCACACGCTGTTCGGAATCAGAGGCTTTGATGATACCGATTTTCCATGCGTTTTCACCTTTCTCGTTTAGCAGAGCAAGCGCTTTGTCCGCTTCCGGAGAGGATAGCGCAATCACCATGCCGACGCCGCAGTTAAAGGTACGGTACATTTCATGTCGACTGACGTTACCGGCGGTTTGCAGCCAGGTAAAGATGGCGGGCCATTGCCAGGACGACTCATTAATTACCGCCTGGGTATTCTCCGGCAGAACGCGCGGAATATTTTCCCAAAAGCCGCCGCCGGTGAGGTGTGCGATAGCGTGTACATCGATATTTTCAATCAGTTCCAGAACCGATTTTACGTAGATACGGGTCGGTTCAAGCAGATGATCGGCAAGTGGCTTCCCTTCCAGCAGAGTGGTTTGTGGATCGCAGCCGCTAACGTCAATAATTTTACGCACCAGCGAATATCCATTCGAGTGCGGGCCGCTGGAGCCGAGCGCAATCAGCACGTCGCCTTCGGCAACCCGGGAGCCGTCGATGATTTCTGATTTTTCGACTACGCCAACGCAGAAACCCGCCACGTCGTAATCTTCGCCGTGATACATGCCCGGCATTTCCGCCGTCTCGCCGCCGACCAGCGCGCAACCAGATTGCAGGCAGCCTTCGGCAATACCGTTGATCACACTGGCGGCGGTATCGACATCCAGTTTACCGGTGGCATAGTAATCGAGGAAAAACAGCGGTTCCGCGCCCTGAACGACCAGATCGTTTACGCACATCGCCACCAGATCAATACCGATAGCGTCGTGACGTTTTAAATCCATCGCCAGGCGAAGTTTGGTGCCTACGCCGTCAGTGCCGGAAACCAGTACCGGTTCACGATATTTTTGCGGCAACGCGCACAGCGCACCGAAACCGCCCAGACCGCCCATAACCTCCGGGCGGCGAGTTTTCTTCACTACGCCTTTGATTCGATCAACCAGAGCGTTACCCGCATCAATATCGACGCCGGCATCTTTATAGCTAAGAGAGGTTTTATCGGTCACTGCCTGGTTCCCCACGTTTTTTCTTGCGGTAAAAGTTAAATTCGGCGCAATTCTAACAGGGAAAGCAAACGTTTGCGAGCGTGGTCTGCGCCCTGCATGTCCGGGCGATTTTTTGGTATGGTTTCGGCCGCTGCTTGAAAATTTTCCCTGTTGGTAAAAAAGAAAAGGATATCCGGCACTTGGTTTACGATATGTGGACGAGAAAGATTATCACCTGTTAAAATTCAATAGGTTGATGGCGGTAGGCGCTGGTTTCAACGTGAGTGATTTATACTCGCTTTTCCGCGATCAGCGCTTTTGGTTGATCCAGGTCAAGCATACATTGTGTTGCGCCAGAGAGGAAAAGCGGTATAATCCGGCGATTTTTTTTGTGGTTGCCAGTCATCTGAGGATAGGAGAAGAGTATGAAGATCGTGGAAGTCAAACACCCACTCGTCAAACACAAGCTGGGTCTGATGCGTGAAAACGACATTAGCACTAAACGCTTTCGTGAACTCGCCTCAGAAGTAGGCAGCCTGCTGACGTATGAAGCGACAGCCGACCTGGAAACGGAAAAAGTCACCATCGAAGGCTGGAATGGCCCGGTGGAAATTGACCAGATCAAAGGTAAAAAAATTACCGTTGTGCCGATTCTGCGTGCGGGTCTGGGCATGATGGAAGGCGTTCTGGAAAACGTACCGAGCGCGCGTATCAGCGTAGTCGGGATGTACCGTAACGAAGAGACGCTTGAGCCAGTACCTTATTTCCAGAAACTGGTATCGAACATTGATGAGCGCATGGCGCTGATCGTCGACCCGATGCTGGCGACTGGCGGTTCTGTCATCGCGACCATCGACCTGCTGAAAAAAGCAGGCTGTAGCAGCATTAAGGTGCTGGTGCTGGTCGCCGCGCCGGAAGGCATTGCGGCGCTGGAAAAAGCGCACCCGGACGTTGAACTGTACACCGCTTCTATCGATCAGGGGCTTAACGAGCACGGATACATTATTCCAGGGCTTGGCGATGCCGGCGATAAGATTTTTGGTACTAAATAAGTGAATAAATGATGAAAAGCCGACTTTAAGAGTCGGCTTTTTTTTGAATAAAACAACTCATAACAAACACACTCAGAGGAAAACACTATGACGCGCCGTGCTATCGGGGTGAGTGAAAGACCGCCGCTTTTACAAACAATCCCGCTTAGTTTGCAGCACCTTTTCGCCATGTTTGGCGCGACCGTGCTGGTGCCAGTTCTGTTTCATATCAACCCCGCGACGGTTCTGCTGTTTAACGGTATCGGAACGTTGCTGTATCTCTTTATCTGCAAAGGTAAAATCCCTGCCTACCTGGGATCGAGCTTTGCCTTTATTTCGCCGGTATTACTGCTGTTGCCGCTGGGTTATGAAGTGGCGCTGGGCGGTTTTATTATGTGCGGCGTATTATTCTGCCTGGTCTCTTTCATCGTTAAAAAAGCGGGCACAGGCTGGCTGGATGTGATGTTCCCGCCTGCGGCAATGGGCGCAATCGTTGCTGTTATCGGTCTGGAGCTGGCAGGCGTCGCGGCGGGGATGGCCGGATTGCTCCCTGCGCAAGGGCAATCGCCGGACACAAAAACGATTATTATCTCCATGGTCACGCTGGCGGTGACGGTGTTCGGCTCCGTACTGTTTCGTGGTTTCCTGGCGATCATTCCTATTTTGATTGGCGTGCTGGTGGGCTATGCGCTGTCGTTCGCGCTGGGGGTGGTCGATACCACGCCGATTGCCCAGGCGCACTGGTTTGCGCTGCCGACCTTCTATACGCCGCGTTTTGAATGGTTCGCGATCCTGACGATTCTGCCTGCGGCGTTGGTAGTGATTGCCGAGCATGTCGGTCATCTGGTGGTAACGGCGAATATCGTCAAAAAAGATCTGGTACGCGATCCCGGTTTGCACCGCTCGATGTTCGCCAATGGACTGTCGACGATCGTCTCCGGCTTCTTCGGCTCCACGCCGAATACCACCTATGGTGAAAATATTGGCGTCATGGCGATAACTCGCGTTTACAGTACCTGGGTTATTGGCGGCGCGGCGATTTTCGCCATTCTGCTTTCCTGCGTCGGCAAACTGGCGGCGGCGATTCAGATTATCCCGTTACCAGTGATGGGCGGCGTCTCGCTGCTGCTGTACGGCGTTATCGGCGCGTCGGGGATTCGCGTATTGATCGAATCGAAAGTCGATTATAACAAAGCGCAAAACCTGATCCTCACCTCGGTAATTTTGATCATCGGCGTGAGCGGCGCGAAAGTGGCTATCGGCGCGGCAGAATTGAAAGGGATGGCGCTGGCGACCATCGTCGGGATTGGCCTTAGCCTGATTTTTAAACTGATTAGCCTGTTGCGTCCGGAAGAAGTTGTGCTGGAGGCAAATGATGTGGAGCCGCCGCATCGGTAACGGGTTGCCGGGCAGCGATGCTGCCTGGTTCTATCTCAAGAGAATTATGTGGTAAACTCAGCACGATTTTATGCAATCCTGGGTTGAGGTATCTCTGAACACACCGGCACAGCTCTCTTTGCCACTTTATCTTCCTGACGACGAAACTTTCGCAAGTTTCTGGCCGGGGGATAACGCCTCTCTACTGGCCGCGTTACAAAACGTGTTGCGTCAGGAACATAGTGGATATATCTACCTTTGGGCGCGTGAAGGTGCGGGCCGCAGCCATTTGTTGCATGCCGCCTGCGCGGAATTGTCGCAGCGTGGAGATGCGGTAGGCTACGTCCCGCTCGATAAACGCACCTGGTTCGTGCCGGAAGTGCTCGACGGTATGGAACACCTCTCGCTGGTGTGTATTGATAACATTGAGTGCGTCGCTGGCGATGAACTGTGGGAGATGGCGATCTTTGATCTCTATAACCGTATTCTGGAGTCCGGTAAGACGCGGTTATTGATCACCGGCGATCGTCCGCCAAGACAGTTAAATCTGGGCTTGCCCGATCTCGCTTCCCGCCTGGACTGGGGGCAAATCTATAAACTCCAGCCTCTTTCGGATGAAGATAAACTTCAGGCGCTACAGTTGCGCGCCCGGCTACGGGGGTTTGAACTGCCGGAAGATGTCGGACGGTTTTTGCTTAAACGGCTCGATCGCGAAATGCGCACGCTGTTTATGACGCTGGATCAGCTCGATCATGCGTCGATCACTGCCCAGCGAAAACTGACGATCCCGTTTGTCAAAGAGATTCTGAAACTGTAATACGCCGCGACGGCGGCGTTCAGCGGTTAACCGAGGATGTCCAGTACCTGCTCAGGCGGCCGACCAATACGTGCCTGACCATTCGCCACCACAATGGGGCGCTCCATCAGTATAGGGTGTTCAACCAGCGCCTGAATTAACGCCTCCTCGCTAAGCTGGCTATCCGCCAGGTGAAGCGTTTTATAAAGGTCTTCTTTCTGGCGCATCAGTTCGCGCGCGCTGGACATGCCCAACATACGCAGCAGTTCACGCACGGTGGCGGCATCGGCGGGCGTATCCAGATAAAGCACCACTTCCGGTTCCACGCCGTTAGATTTCAGCAGATTCAGCGTGTCGCGGCTCTTCGAGCAGCGCGGGTTATGGTAGATTTTAATCGTGTCGGTCATGAGTTCTCCTTGTGACGCCATCCGGCTAATAAATGGCGATTACATTTTCGTGTATGGCTTGAAGCGTTCCTGTAACTGGCGCAACTGGTCGATACGCGCATCGTAACGCGCCTGTTGCTGGCTACCCAGTTTCGCCTGGGAGCTGGCGCTACTGAGCAGTGAAATTGCCTGATCCAGTTGTCCCGCCAGCGCATAACCTTCGGCGCGCGCCGCCAGCTCCTGATCGCGGTTGTTCAGCGCGGCTTCGGCCTGAGCAAGCAGATCCCAGCCGTTGCCATCATCTTTATGGCTAAAGGTATAGCGATTCAGAATGGTTTCCGCCGCTTTCGGCTGGCCTCCCTGGAGGTATGCATTGGCGAGGTTTAACTGCAGCACCGGATTAACGCGCAGATCGCGGGCATTTTTCAGGCGATTAATCGCGTCGCTGGCTCTTTTCTGCCCCAGGTCAATATCGGTGGCGAGGTCAAGATACCAGGCATTGTTCGGTTCCGCGCTTAATAGCGGCTGTAACGTTTTGCGCGCTTCATCGTACTTGCTCGCCTCCATCGCCTGCAACGCCCGGCCATATTGTGCCGCATGTTGCTGACGCACGTTGCCTTTAGACCACTGATCCAACAGGTCGCTGGTGAGCTGGTTACGTCCGGAATTATACATTCCCAGGGTACGCGCTTTGGCGAGATAGAAGTCGGCGGAAGATTGTACCACGACCGGGCGCATCTGGTTTGCGCGGTTGCGGGCATCCGCAAGGCGGCTTTCCGGTAAGGGGTGAGTGAGCAAAATTTCAGGCGGGCGCGTGGAGTAACGCGCCTGGTCGAGCAGTTTTTCGAGGAAAGAGGGCATCGCCTGTGGGTCAAATCCGGCGCGTTGCAGTACCTGAATACCAATACGGTCGGCTTCTTGCTCATTTTGCTGGGTGAAGCTTATCATCCCCTGGCGCGTTCCCGCCAGAGTACCGGTTAGTGCCGCCATACCGGCTTGTGGGCTGGCCATTGCCAGCAAAATGGAACCGAGCGCGCCCACCCAGGTGAGCGGCGCGCTGCGCTTTTGATCTTCCATCGCGCGCGCCAGGTGGCGCTGCGTAACGTGGGAGATTTCATGCGCCATGACTGAGGCTAGCTGGCTTTCGTTATCCGCATAGCGAAAAAGCGCCGAGTGCAGCACCACATTGCCGCCAAAGAACGCGAAGGCGTTGATTTCGTCATTATTGATCAAGAAAAAATGGAAGGGCGTTTTGACGGAGTAGGCGTGTGAGACCAGGCGCATTCCGAGAGCGTTAATGTATTGCACCAGCAGCGGATCGTTGATTAACGGCGCGCTGCCGCGTAGCTGGCGCACATAAAAGTCGCCCATTTGCATCTCTTGTCCAATAGAAAGCGTGCTTCCTGCCGAGGTTCCCATATCGGGCAGCGTGTCGGCAGGGTCGGCAAATGCGGGCGCGACCTGACCGAGAGCCAATGCTGCAATGAGGGTTGCCACCAGGTTTTTTTTCAACTGCCTGAACATAACCTCTATCCTGTTATTTTGAGATAGCCCTTTGACCAACTTCGTGAAATATCGTTCCACGCTCCGACACTTCATAAGTGTAACTGTGATGAGCACAGACGCACTGTTTTAGTTTCCTGAATCAACGATAAAAAGCGAAGTCTTTTTTGTGACATTTCGATACAATTCGGCATCACAATCCCGCAGTTGAGTTCTGGGAAGGGTTTTATGCTCGAAATGTTAATGCAATGGTATCGCCGTCGCTTCAGCGACCCGGAGGCGATTGCCTTGCTGGTCATTCTGGTGGCTGGTTTTAGCATCCTCTTTTTCTTTAGCGGCCTGTTAGCGCCGCTGTTGGTCGCTATCGTACTGGCCTACCTGCTGGAGTGGCCAACGGCACGCCTACAGGCGATTGGCTGTTCCCGACGCTGGGCAACCTCCATTGTCCTTATCCTCTTTGTCGGCATTCTGTTATTAATGGCGTTTGTGGTGATGCCGATTGCCTGGCAGCAGGGTATTTACCTGATTCGTGATATGCCCGGTATGCTGAATAAACTGTCCGATTTTGCCGCGACCTTGCCGCGACGTTATCCGGCGCTGATGGATGCGGGCATTATTGATGCGATGGCGGAAAACATGCGCACCCGGATGCTTAACATGGGCGATTCGGTGGTGAAGTATTCGTTGGCTTCGTTGGTCGGGCTACTGACGCTGGCGGTATATCTGGTTCTGGTGCCGCTGATGGTCTTTTTCCTGGTAAAAGATAAAGAGCAGATGCTGAATGCTGTGCGCCGCGTGCTGCCGCGTAATCGCGGGCTGGCGGGGCAGGTGTGGAATGAGATGAATCAGCAGATCACCAACTATATCCGCGGAAAAGTGCTGGAGATGGTGGTGGTGGGCGTGGCGACCTGGCTGGGCTTTTTGCTGTTTGGCCTCAACTATTCGCTACTGCTGGCGGTACTGGTGGGCTTTTCGGTCCTGATCCCCTATATCGGCGCCTTTGTGGTGACAATTCCGGTGGTGGGCGTCGCGCTGTTTCAGTTTGGCCTGGTGACGGAATTCTGGAGCTGCTTTGCCGTTTATCTGATTATTCAGGCGCTGGATGGCAATCTGTTGGTACCGGTACTTTTCTCCGAAGCGGTGAATTTGCATCCGCTGGTGATTATTCTGTCGGTGGTGATTTTCGGCGGTCTGTGGGGATTCTGGGGGGTATTTTTCGCCATTCCATTGGCGACGCTGATTAAAGCAGTCGTCCATGCCTGGCCGGATGGTCAGGTGACGGATACCTCATCCTAAGCGGTCTGTACGAAAGCCGTAAAGCGTGAACGATATCATAGTGCCCTGTCGCCATTTTGCGCATTCCCGATGGGGGACAAGCGCTTAGAAAGCCGATCTTTTTTTTAATGCCGCACCGTGTTGCGGCATTTCTATTGTTGAAACCTACAAAATTCTCGCTGTAAAGCCGCCAAAATTTGGTGACTTAGCCTAAGCATTCTTCGGAGAAATTCGTTAATAAGTGACATCATTGATGCGAAATGGCTTTTTTAATGTAAAGCGATAACGAAACAGGGAATGAGTGTGTTGAGAAAACATTACTTGAAAGGGTATACCGCGCGGCAAATTGTACAGCGAGCCATGAAAATTATTCCTTACTCGGTAAACGTCATGGATGAACATGGCGTCATTATCGCGTCTGGCGAACCTTCGCGCCTTCACCAGCGTCACGAAGGGGCCATTCTGGCGCTGAAGGAAAACCGTATTGTAGAAATTGATTCCGCTACCGCCAATCAGCTCAAAGGCGTGCGATCCGGCATTAATCTCCCCATCTCTTTTCATGAACAGCTTATTGGCGTGGTAGGCATTACCGGTGAGCCGGAACAGGTTCGCGCTTATGCCGAGCTGGTTAAAATGGCGGCGGAGCTGGTGATCGAGCATATGGTGCTGATCGAACAGCGCCAGTGGGATAAACGCTATCGCGAAGAGCTAATCAACCAATTGATTTTGCGAGAAAATTCGACGGAATCGTTGCGTTCCATGGCGGCCTATCTGGGCATTGATCTGGCGGTTCCCAGAGTGGTGCTGATTATTGAACTTTCCCAGCCGGATCGCGAAGCGCTGCGCAATGTAATGGATTATTTCGAGAATCACGCGCGCAACCATTTGGTGACGTTTACCGAATTTAATGAATTAATCATTATTAAGCCTATCACGTTAAAAGAGGGAAAGTGGAATACCCGCCAGGAAATGGGCGAATTGCAGATTTTTAAATCATGGGCTGCATCATCGGGCTTTAGCCGTATTTTGGTTGGGGGCTATTTTGCCGGCGAGACGGGATTGCACCGATCTTTGCTCACTGCCAGAGCCACGCAGGTGATGGCGAAAAGACAAAAGCTGCGCAGCCAGTACATTTTTTATCATGACCATGCGCTTCCCGCGCTGCTAAGCGGGCTGTCTGAAAGTTGGCAAGTGCAGGAGTTATCGCGTTTGTGGCTGCAACTGGTACAACATGATGCGAAAGGCGTATTGCAACAGACGCTGCGGACCTGGTTTGAACATAATTGTGACCTGACGCAAACGGCCAAAGCATTGCATATTCATGTGAATACATTGCGCTATCGCTTACAGCGTTGTGAAGATATTACGCACATAAAAATCAATGAGTTAAAAAGTACGCTTTGGCTTTATATCGGTATGGAACTCCAGGCCGAATCTGTATCGACCGACAAGTTACCGCCGCCTGGTCGGATCGAAATCTGTTGAAAGCTCCAGCGGATTTTTAGGCGGGCTTTTCCATACTGCGCGCTCTATGTTAAAGGAGGCGCAGTATATGACGTCGATATCCACCCTGGGAGCCATTGCTGCATTGGTCGTGGCCATCGTATTAATTTTAAGGAAAGTGTCGCCAGCCTACGGCATGATGGCGGGAGCGCTGGTCGGCGGTTTGATTGGCGGCGCCGATCTTCTGCAAACCGTTTCGCTGATGGTGTCAGGCGCGCAGGGCATCGTTAATGCCGTATTACGTATTCTGGCCGCAGGCGTACTGGCTGGCGTATTAATTGAGTCCGGGGCGGCGAATACGATTGCTGAGACGGTTGTGCGCAAGGTGGGGGAAACCCGGGCATTATTGGCATTAGCCATTGCCACGCTATGTTTGACCGCCGTCGGCGTATTTATTGATGTGGCGGTGATTACCGTCGCGCCGATTGCGCTGTCGATTGCGCGTAATGCGGGCCTGTCAAAAAGCGCTATTCTGCTGGCGATGGTCGGCGGTGGCAAAGCGGGTAACGTGATGTCTCCTAACCCGAACGCCATTGCCGCCTCCGATGCGTTTCATGTTCCTCTTACCTCTATTATGCTGGCGGGCGTGGTTCCGGGCATCGTTGGGCTTATTATCGCCTATCTGTTAGCGAAACGGCTGAATAATAAAGGCGTGGGCGTCGCCGATCATGAAGTGACTGACCATGATGACTCCGTCGCCAGACCCGGTTTTCTGGTGGCGATTAGCGCGCCGCTGGTCGCGATTTTCCTGCTTTCTCTCCGTCCGTTTGCCGGCATTTCCATTGACCCGTTAATTGCCCTGCCCGTAGGGGGATTGGTCGGTCTGCTGTTAATGGGACGTGCGCGCCACTGTAACCAGTACATGGTCGCCGGTCTGATGCGTATGGCACCTGTCGCTATTATGTTGCTGGGAACCGGCACGCTGGCCGGAATTATCGCTAATTCCGAACTTAAAGATGTCCTGATTCATGGCCTCACCGCTTCGGGATTGCCGTCCTGGCTGCTGGCGCCCGTGTCTGGCGCCATGATGTCAATGGCAACGGCTTCAACCACAGCGGGAACGGCGGTGGCGTCCGGCGTTTTCTCTCCCACGTTACTTGAACTTGGCGTTTCCGCCCTGGCGGGAGCCGCTATGATCCATGCAGGCACCACAGTGCTGGACCATCTGCCGCACGGTAGTTTTTTCCACGCGACGGGCGGTAGCGTCAATATGCAAATTCATGAACGTTTAAAGCTAATGCCGTATGAAACGCTGGTGGGTTTAACCATTACCTTTATTTCTACTCTGATGTTCGGCTTCTTCGGTTTTGCAGGATAATCCCTATGAAAATTGTTATTGCTCCTGATTCATTTAAAGAAAGTTTGTCCGCAATGGCGGTTGCCGAGGCGATAGAAAAGGGGTTCCGCGAAATTTATCCTGACGCCGACTACATTAAAGTGCCCATGGCGGATGGCGGGGAAGGAACCGTACAATCGATGGTGGAAGCCAGCGGCGGGCGTTATGTCGACCAGTGGGTACAGGGCCCGCTTGGGCAACCGGTGACCGCGCGTTGGGGAATGTTGGGCGATAGCGATACCGCCGTGATTGAAATGGCGGCGGCATCCGGGCTGCATCACGTTTCGCCTGAATTGCGCAACCCGCTTAATACCACCAGCTATGGCACCGGTGAATTAATCGTCGCGGCGCTGGAGCGTGGCGTAAAGCGTATTATTCTGGGGATTGGCGGCAGCGCGACGAATGACGGCGGCGCGGGGATGATGCAGGCGCTTGGCGTTATATTACGTGATAAACAGGGACGCTCGCTGCCCCCGGGCGGCGAGGCGCTGGCGGCGCTGGCCTCTATCGATCTGTCCGGTTGTCACCCATTGCTGCGTAAGGTATCGATAACCGTGGCGTGCGATGTCAACAATCCGCTGTGTGGTCCCCAGGGCGCATCGGCCATCTTTGGCCCACAAAAAGGGGCGACAGCGGAAATGGTGGACACTCTGGACGCGGCGCTGGAAAACTGGGGCCGACATATTTATCAGGCGACGGGACGTGAGGTGATTAACGCTCCCGGCGCGGGTGCGGCAGGCGGAATGGGCGCCGCGCTTTTAGGATTGCTCAATGCGGAATTACGCGCCGGCGTAGAGATTGTCGTGGAAACGCTACAGCTTGAGCAGGCGGTTAAAGATGCCGATCTGGTGATTACCGGAGAAGGGCGGCTGGACAGCCAAAGTATTTGCGGCAAGACGCCGATTGGCGTCGCCAGAGTGGCTAAGCGGTATCATAAACCGGTTATCGCGCTCGCCGGTGGGCTGCAACACGATCATCACGTTGTGTATCAACAGGGTATCGATGCGGCACTATCGATTTTGTCACATATCGTTACGCTGCCGGAAGCCTTACACGAGGCAGAATATAACCTGAGCCTGTCGGCGCGCAATGTGGCGGCGATATGGCGTCTGGCGCGGCAAGCCTGACGGCGCATTCCCTTTCCAGGCCGCACATCAGCGCGGCCTGAGGCTTTTACGCGTTTTCTTTCAGCCAGTTCAGCACCACATCATGGTGATTGCTGGTTTTAAAATCATTAAAGACGTGCTCAATCTTACCGTCAGCGTCAATCAAAAAGCTGATGCGGTGAATGCCGTCATACGTTTTGCCCATAAACGACTTTTCGCCCCAGACGCCGAATTGTTCACACACCTGATGGTTTTCATCGGACAAAAGGGTAAAGTTCAGCAGCTCTTTTTCAGCGAAACGGGAGAGTTTTTCAGGTTTATCGGTGCTGATGCCCAGCACGTCCACGCCTGCTTTTTTGAGCTCGTCCATGTTATCGCGTAAGCCGCAGGCCTGCACGGTACAGCCGGGTGTCATGGCTTTTGGGTAGAAATAAACCAGAACGCGCTGTCCCTGGAAGTCGGTCAAATTTACTTGTTCCCCGTCTTGATCCGGCAAGCTAAATTTCGGTGCGATATCACCGGCTTTCAGTGGATTCATTACTTAACTCCATCCTGTTCATCATGTTGTGAGTAATTGACGACGTTTATACTGCCTTGCGCATTGAGTTCTGTACATAGTGCCTTAAAGGCTTGCTCAATATTTGCGGAATTTTGCGACGCCGGACTATGTGCAGTGATTTGAATAAATAATTGCGCGGCTTTATCGCCTTCGGCTGGCTGTGTGCGGGAGACCAGCTCCGCAATATTCATTTCATGACTATCAAACAGCGCGGTGAATCGCTCAATTAAATGCGGGGAGTCGGCGACCTCAACCTGAACCCATACCGTCGCGGGCATTGCCGGGCGGGGGCGGTCGGATGTCCGTTTCATCACAATCAGCAGATCCAGTTCTGCGCCTTTTAACGGCAATGTCGATTCAATCAGGGTAATCGCATTCCACGTGCCGGACAACAGCATAATAAACGTGAATTCATCGCCCAGCATCGCCAGTCGGCTGTCTTCAATATTACAGCCGCAACTACTGACATGGCGAGTAATGGTATTCACAATGCCGGGCCTGTCGGCGCCCAGCGCAGTGATAACCAAATAGTGTTGTGATGACGGTGTCAAACCAGTTATTCCTTTGAGCGGTGAGGTAATCTTAAGGAAAGCATAAAAAAAACCTGCATACAACAATCAGAACGGCTCTGGTCGCTTGCTTTTATTGCCATACCAAACGTACCATTGGGGCACTTGTTTGCACAGAGGATGGCCCATGTTCACGGGAAGTATTGTCGCGCTTGTTACGCCGATGGATGAGAAAGGTAACGTCAGTAGGCCTTGCCTGAAAAAACTCATTGATTATCATGTCGCCAACGGTACCTCGGCGATTGTTTCGGTTGGCACCACCGGCGAGTCCGCCACGCTAAGCCATGATGAACATGGCGATGTCGTGATGATGACGCTGGAACTGGCTGACGGACGTATTCCGGTTATCGCCGGCACGGGCGCAAACGCGACCGCGGAAGCGATTAGCCTGACGCAGCGTTTTAACGACAGTGGCGTTGTTGGCTGCCTGACGGTGACGCCGTACTACAATCGCCCCACGCAGGAAGGTTTGTTCCAGCATTTCAAAGCCATCGCGGAACACACTGACTTGCCGCAAATTTTGTATAATGTGCCGTCCCGTACCGGCTGCGATATGCTGCCGGAAACCGTGGGTCGTCTGGCGGAAATAAAAAATATTATCGCTATCAAAGAGGCGACAGGGAACTTAACCCGCGTTCATCAGATCAAAGAGCTGGTTTCAGACGATTTTATTCTGCTTAGCGGCGATGACGCGTCTGCGCTGGATTTTATGCAATTGGGTGGTCATGGCGTGATTTCCGTTACGGCTAACGTAGCCGCGCGCGATATGGCTGACATGTGCAAACTGGCGGCGGAAGGGCAATTTGCCGAGGCGCGCGCTATCAATCAGCGTCTGATGCCGTTACACAACAAACTATTTGTCGAACCCAATCCTATCCCGGTGAAATGGGCATGTAAGGCATTGGGTCTTGTGGCGACCGACACGCTGCGCCTGCCAATGACGCCTATCACGGACAATGGTCGTGATATCGTCAAAGCAGCGCTTCAGCATGCTGGCCTGCTGTAAAGTTTAGGGAGATTTGATGGCTTACTCAGTACAAAAGTCGCGCCTGGCGAAGGTTGCGGGTGTTTCGCTTGTTTTGCTGCTCGCTGCCTGTAGTTCCGATTCGCGCTACAAGCGCCAGGTAAGCGGCGATGAATCCTATCTGGATGCCGCGCCGCTTGCTGAACTTCACGCCCCGGCAGGAATGATTCTGCCGATAACGACCGGCGACTATGTTATTCCGGTCACAAAGGGGAGCGGCGCGGTTGGTAAGGCGTTGGATATCCGTCCGCCGGCGCAGCCGTTAGCGTTGGTGAGCGGCGCGCGTACCCAGTTCTCTGGCGATACCGCTACGCTATTGGTGGAAAATGGTCGTAGCAGCACGCTGTGGCCGCAAGTCGTCAGCGTGATTCAAGCGAAAAATTATCCGATTGAAAAACGTGACGATGCCAGCCAGACCCTGACGACCGATTGGGTGAACTGGAACCGCCTGGATGAAGACGAACAGTATCGCGGACGTTATCAAATCTCGGTGAAGCCGCAGGGCTATCAGCAGGCGGTAACGGTAAAACTGGTTAATCTGGAACAGGCTGGCAAGCCGGTCGCCGATGCGGCGTCGCTGCAGCGCTACAGCACTGAAATGATGAACGTCATTTCCGCCGGTCTGGATAAGACCGCTACGGATGCGGCAAATTCCGCGCAGAGCCGTTCCGCCGCAACGATGGATGTGCAGAGCGCCGCTGATGATACCGGTTTACCTATGTTGGTCGTTCGCGGTCCATTCAACGTGGTATGGCAGCGTCTTCCGGCCGCGCTGGAAAAAGCGGGTATGAAAGTCACCGACAGTACTCGCTCACAGGGCAGTATGGCGGTAACATACAAACCGTTGTCTGACAGCGAGTGGCGGGATCTGGGCGCAAGCGATCCGGGCCTGGTGTCCGGAGACTATAAATTGCAGGTCGGCGATTTAGATAACCGCAGCAGCTTGCAGTTTATCGATCCTAAGGGGCATACCCTGACGCAAAGCCAGAATGATGCGTTGGTTGCCGTCTTCCAGGCGGCATTCAACAAGTAATTTAACAGGGCTGGAGCAATCCGGCCCTTTTTTCTGATAAGATACGCAAACGTGTGCGTCGGTACAAAAACGCGATTTAACCGCTATTTCGCACCACAATTACAGGCCGGCTCCTCCGGCAGGCGTAGCAGGAAATGAATACTTATCGTTAATTCACACCCAGGAGTGTTAAAGATGCAAAAGCAAGCTGAGTTGTATCGTGGTAAAGCGAAAACCGTATACAGCACGGAAAACCCGGACCTGTTGGTGCTCGAATTCCGCAATGATACGTCAGCAGGGGATGGCGCGCGCATTGAACAGTTTGATCGCAAAGGCATGGTAAATAACAAATTCAACCATTTCATTATGACCAAACTAGCCGAGGCGGGCATCCCGACCCAGATGGAACGTTTGCTGTCTGATACAGAGTGTCTGGTGAAGAAGCTGGAGATGGTGCCGGTTGAATGTGTGGTGCGCAACCGTGCGGCAGGGTCGCTGGTCAAGCGTCTGGGCGTGGAAGAAGGCATGGAGCTTAACCCGCCGATATTCGATCTGTTCCTGAAAAACGACGCGCTGCACGACCCGATGGTGAATGGTTCCTATTGTGAAACTTTCGGTTGGGTCAGTCAGGAAAATCTGGCGCGTATGAAAGAATTAACCTACAAAGCCAACGACGTACTGAAAAAACTGTTTGATGACGCGGGTCTTATCCTGGTGGATTTCAAACTGGAGTTTGGCCTGTATAAAGGCGAAGTGGTGCTGGGCGATGAGTTTTCACCGGACGGCAGCCGCCTGTGGGATAAAGAGACGCTGGACAAAATGGACAAAGACCGCTTCCGCCAGAGTCTGGGCGGCTTGATTGAAGCCTATGAAGCCGTCGCGCATCGCCTGGGCGTGAAATTAGATTAATTCCGCTTCTGACCGGGGGGCAACCGCTCTCCGGTATCATCCTTTCCTCATTCTGATAGTGTTTACCTGTGGTAATCCTGCGCCTGACCGCCTACGATCATCTGTATAACAAAGAGAGAATGAGGTGATTATGCGCTGGCAAGGGCGTCGTGAAAGCAACAATGTAGAAGACAGACGTAATCGGCCAGGCGGCCCCTCGCTGGGTGGCCCTGGCTTTCGTCTTCCGCGCGGGAAAGGCGGCATCATTCTGTTGGTGGTGGTGTTGGTCGCAGGGTACTATGGGGTGGATTTAACCGGTCTGTTGACCGGTCAGCCGGTTTCGCAGCAGCAGTCGACGCGTTCGATAAGCCCCAATGATGATGAAGCGGCAAAATTTACCTCGGTGATCCTGGCGACGACCGAAGATACCTGGGGGCAACTCTTTCAAAAAATGGGGCGCGGCTATCAGCAGCCAAAACTGGTGATGTACCGTGGTATGACGCGCACCGGCTGTGGTGCGGGTCAGTCCGTGATGGGGCCGTTTTACTGCCCGGCGGACGGCACCGTATATATTGATCTCTCATTTTACGATGATATGAAAAATAAGCTGGGCGCGGACGGCGATTTTGCCCAGGGTTATGTCATCGCCCACGAAGTCGGCCACCATGTGCAAAAACTGTTAGGTATTGAGCCGAAGGTGCGCCAGTTGCAGCAAAACGCGTCGCAAACGGAGGTGAATCGCCTTTCGGTGCGCATGGAGCTACAGGCGGATTGCTTTGCCGGCGTGTGGGGACACAGTATGCAGCAGCAAGGCGTACTGGAGGCGGGCGATCTGGAAGAGGCGCTCAATGCCGCACAGGCTATCGGCGACGATCGCTTACAGCAACAGGGGCAGGGGCGCGTAATACCGGATAGTTTTACCCACGGCACCTCAGAACAGCGCTACAGTTGGTTTAAGCGTGGATTTGACAGCGGCGACCCGGCGCAATGTAATACGTTTGGCAAAAACTTTTGATAAACCGGGGCAGGGATGTCTGATATCGATGCGCTACAGGCGTTAACGTCGCAAATGACACAGGAAGGCATTCGCCGTTTACTGGTCATCAGCGGCGACACGGCGTGGTGCCGGGAACGGGCCGAGGCTATACGTGCTGCACTGCCCGGTGACTGGCTGTGGGTCGCGCCTGACGCGCCCGCAGAGCCGCGCTGTACGCCACAGGCGTTACAAACGCTGCTGGGCCGTGAATTCCGTCATGCGATATTTGATGCCTGGCAGGGCTTTGACGCCGCAGCGTTTGCCGCTCTGAGCGGGACCTTGCAGGCCGGAAGCTGGCTGCTTCTGCTGATGCCGCCGTATGAGGCATGGGAATGCAGGCCCGATACCGATTCACTGCGCTGGAGCGACTGCGCGCAGCCTATCCCCACACCGCAGTTTGCACAGCATCTTAAACGGACTCTCTCCCGCGATCCGCAAACGCTGCTTTGGCGACAGCACCAGCCGTTTTGCTGGCCATCTTATCCTTCCCGTGAACGCTGGCGAGCGGCCACCGGCGAGCCGCAGCCGGAGCAGGCGGCTATCTTATCGCGTTTACTTGAAATGCCGCCCGGCGTGGCGACGGTGATTGCCGCTCGCGGGCGCGGCAAATCGGCGCTGGCCGGGCAATTCATCTCACAGATGACGGGCACGGCTATCGTGACCGCGCCGGCGAAAGCGGCAACGGACATCCTGGCAACGTTTGCCGGCGGGAGGTTCTGTTTTATGGCGCCTGATGCCCTGCTGGAGAGCGGGGCAAGAGCCGACTGGCTGGTGGTTGACGAGGCGGCGGCAATACCCGCGCCGCTGCTGCTGCAACTGGTTTCGCGCTTTCCTCGTACGCTACTGACCACCACCGTTCAGGGCTACGAAGGCACCGGACGCGGTTTTTTACTTAAGTTTTGCGCCCGTTTTCCGCAGCTTCACCGTTTTGCGCTTCGTCAGCCTGTCCGCTGGGCGCCTGGGTGCCCGCTGGAAAATATCGTCAGCGAGGCGCTGATATTCGACGATGAATCGTTTGCGCAGGCGCCGCATGGCACGATAGCAATCTCGGTGTTTTACCCGCAGGCCTGGGGGGAGACGCCCGCGTTGCCGCGGGCTGTGTATCAGTTACTGTCGGGGGCGCACTATCGTACTTCGCCGCTGGATCTGCGCCGAATGATGGATGCGCCAGGGCAGCATTTCTTGCAGGCCACGGCGAATAACCGTGTGGCGGGCGCCCTCTGGCTGGTCGAAGAGGGCGGATTATCCGCAGAACTCAGTCGGGCGGTATGGTGCGGTTTCCGGCGTCCGCGTGGAAATCTGGTGGCGCAGTCGCTGGCGGCGCACGGTAGCGACCCTTTAGCCGCGACGCTAGTCGGGCGTCGCGTAAGCCGTATCGCGGTGCACCCCGCCCGCCAGCGTGAAGGCATCGGTCAGCAGTTGATTGCCTGCGCGTGCGTGCAGGCGGCGCAGTGTGATTATCTTTCCGTCAGCTTCGGCTATACGCCGGAGCTGTGGCGTTTCTGGCAACGCTGCGGCTTTGTGCTGGTACGGATGGGCAACCATCGGGAGGCGAGCAGCGGTTGCTATACGGCGATGGCGTTATTGCCGCTGAGCGACGCGGGAAAACGGCTGGCGCAGCAGGAACACCGGCGTTTGCGACGCGATGCGGATATCCTGACGCAGTGGAACGGCGAGGCGATACCGCTGGCGGCGTTACGCGACGGGGCGCTTAATGATGAAGACTGGCGTGAGCTGGTTGGTTTTGCTTTCGCGCACCGCCCGCTACTGACGTCGTTAGGTTGCCTGCATCGTTTACTGCAATACAGCGCATTGCCATTGCCGGCGCTGAGAGGGCGGCTGGAAGAAAAAGCCAGCGATGCCGAACTGTGCGTCCGGCTGCACATTTCAGGTCGTAAAGCTCTACTGGCGTTGCAGCGTGCGCAGGCGGCGCAAGCGTTGATTGCGCTGGATGCCGAACGAACGCAGCGTTTGCGCTACGTTATGCCCGGCGGTGGGGACCATGCCGGATAGCGGTGCCTTTCCGGCATGATATCCGGTTACTTTTTCGGCTGATCTTTCTTCGGCCAGTCGTCTTCATCGTCCCACTTATCGTTAAAATCGCGATGTGGGGGCAGCTCAGGTTTGTTGGCAAGGAATTTCTTATGGTCGATGCGTTTGAGATCTTTGATCACATTCAGCAGTACACCTACCAGAAACACCAATACCAGAATCCACCAATATTTTGCCAGCCAGTCCATGCTCATTTCCTCTTACAGGAACGCTCATCAGGCGACGAGCTGTTCCATAATGCGTTGATACATACGGGCCAGTAGCTGGAGATCGGCGGCATTTACACATTCATTAATTTTATGAATTGTGGCGTTCACCGGCCCCAGTTCTACCACCTGCGCTCCCATCCGGGCGATAAAACGTCCGTCGGACGTACCGCCCGTCGTCAGTAATTGCGGCTTAATTTCATTATAGTGCTCAATGGCGTTTACCACCGCGTCCACCAGCTTGCCGCGTGCGGTCAGGAACGGCTGACCGGAAAGCCACCAGTCTACGGTATAGCGTAGCTGATGCTTCTCAAGCAGCGCATGTACCCGTTCTTTGATCATCTCATCGGTCAGTTCCGTGCTGAAACGGAAGTTAAACTGCACGAACAGTTCGCCGGGAATGACATTATTGCTGCCGGTGCCTGCCTGGATATTGGCTACCTGCATACTGGTGGCCGGGAAAAAGTCATTGCCCCGATCCCACTCGATAGCGACCAGTTCATTGAGAAAAGGCGCGGCGCGATGAACAGGGTTATCCGCCAGATGCGGATAGGCGACGTGCCCCTGAACGCCATGAATAGTGAGGTTACAGGTGAGAGAACCGCGACGCCCGTTTTTGACGACATCGCCCACAATTTCAGTACTGGAAGGTTCGCCGACCAGACAGTAATCCAGCCTCTCGTTACGGGCCATCAGCCCTTCAACCACCTTTACGGTGCCATTTTTCGCGCTGGCTTCTTCGTCAGAGGTAATCAGAAACGCCAGACGGCCCCGGTGATGAGGATGCTGCGCAACAAAACGTTCAGCAGCCACCACCATGGCCGCCAGTGATCCTTTCATATCCGCCGCGCCGCGACCGAACAACATTCCGTCGCGAATCGTAGGCTCAAACGGCGGATTGATCCAGCGATCGACATCGCCTGCCGGCACGACGTCAGTATGCCCGGCGAACGCCAGCGTTTCGCCACGCCCACGCCATGCCCAAAAATTTTGCGTGTCGCCAAAATCCATATGCTCAATGGTAAAACCGATTTTACGCAGGCGTTCAATCATTAATGCCTGACAGCCTGCGTCATCCGGACTCAGGGAGGGGCGACGAATAAGTTGCTGTGTCAGCTCAATAACCGGGCACGACATAGACTACACCTCATCAAAAAACTGCTGATAACGGGATTCACTGAAACCAAGCAGCATAGGCTTCCCGGGCGCGCAGAGCAATGGGCGTTTAATTATTGCCGGCTGCTCAGCCATGAGGGCGGCGGCGGAGTCGGCATCGGTAATCCTGCTGCGGTCGGCTTCATCCAGTTTGCGCCATGTTGTGCCGCGCGTATTCAGTAAAGGCTGCCAGTCGAGTTCGGCAATAAAGGTATTAAGAAGAGGGAGGTCTATTCCATCCACCCGGTAATCGTGAAAACGATAATCAATGCCATGCTCCTCCAGCCAACGGCGCGCTTTTTTGATAGTGTCGCAATTCTTAATGCCATAGAGGGTAATCATATTGAATCCTTTAACGCGAAATTCGAATAAATAATCAATAGTATCGTCTGCGGGATAATAAGTGTGGCCGTTAATGGTTATTTATCCAGCACTGATCGGCAATCAATATAACATTGTTGAGTGAATGTGAATAATGATTCCAAAACGTTCCAGAAGTGGCGTGCTTATGGTTCGCTGGACAAATCGTATTTTGCGCGCATGCAATAGTTTGTTTTTTAACCCTATTCGGTAAAGTAGTAGAAAAGGTATTGATATTGCAAAATATTGCAGTAAGTCACATAAAATTTATGGCTACAGCGCCATAGTAATATCATAGACAGCATAACCGGAGGGTATCGCAACAATCGGTTAAATGATCTTCTCTCTATACCGCTAACTACGTAGAATACCCATAATAATAAGAGAGGCTATTATGATTGAACGTGAACTGGGGAACTGGAAAGATTTTATCGAAGTTATGCTTCGTAAATAAATTACTGGAAGGCACCGCGCTCCCATAGGGGATAAAAAAAGGCGACTCAACGAAAGTCGCCTTTTTTGTGCCCGACACCTCGTATCAGGCTGCCCGATACCTTATTCCGGGCGTGGCTTCAGCGGGAAGCGGCGCCGTACCAGCACGAAGAACAGTGGTACAAAGAAGATAGCCAGAATGGTTGCTGAGATCATTCCCCCCATCACGCCGGTCCCGACAGCATGTTGGCTACCCGAGCCAGCCCCGTTGCTGGTCGCCATCGGCAATACGCCAAAGATAAACGCCAGCGAGGTCATCAGTATCGGACGCAGGCGCTGGCGGCTGGCGTGCAGCGTGGCGTCTAACAACGGGTGCCCCTTCTGGTTCATTTCGTTGGCGAATTCCACAATCAGAATCGCGTTTTTTGCCGAGAGGCCGATAACGGTCAACAGCCCCACCTGGAAGTAAACATCGTTTTCCAGCCCACGCATCCAGGTGGCGAGCAACGCGCCAATGACGCCGAGCGGCACAACCAGCATCACTGAGAAGGGCACTGACCAGCTTTCATATAATGCCGCCAGACACAGGAAGACGACTAATAGCGAAATGGCGTACAGCGCGGGCGCCTGCGCGCCCGAGAGCCGTTCCTGGTAAGACATGGCTGTCCATTCCAGGCCAAAACCGCCCGGTAGCTGATGCACCAATGACTCCATGATGTCCATAGCTGTCCCGGTACTGACGCCCGGCGCGGCCTCTCCGACAATTTCTACCGCCTAATAGCCGTTATAGCGTTCCAGACGCGGCGATCCGGTTTCCCAGCGCGAGGTGGCGAAGGCGGAGAAGGGGACCATGCCGCCGTCTTTGTTACGGACATACCAAAGATTAATATCATCCGGCAACATACGATATTTCGCCGCCGCCTGGACATAGACCTTCTTCACGCGGCCCCGGTCCATAAAGTCGTTGACGTAGCTCGACCCCCAGGCCGTTTGCAGGGTATCGTTGATATCGTCAATCGACACGCCCAGCGCCTGCGCTTTCCGTTGGTCAATATCAATTTGCAGTTGCGGACTGTCGTCCAGGCCGTTGTGGCGCACGCGGGTCAGGGAACTGTTTTTCCCTGCCAGCTCAATGAGTTGATCTCGTGCGGCCATCAGCGCGTCATGGCCTGCTCCGGCGTGATCCTGTAATTCCATATCAAAACCGGCGGAGCTGCCCAGACCGCTAATTGCCGGCGGGCTGCTGGCGAAGACGCGAGCTTCTTTAATCTGGTTAAATGCTTTTGTCGCCCGTTCAATAATGGCGAACGAGGTGCCGGTGGTGGGATCGCGCGCGTCCCAGTCTTTCAAGCGGACAAACATGCGCGCAACGTTTTGCCCATTCCCGCCAGGGCCGGAACCTACCGTCGAGAAGACCGACATAATGTTGTCTTTCTCATGGGTGAAGTAATAGTTTTCAACCTTTTCAACGACTTTCAAGGTCTGCTGTTGCGTAGAACCGCTCGGTAGCTGGATAGATGTGGTGAACATGCCCCGATCTTCTTGCGGCAGAAAGGAGGTGGGGAGGCGCAAAAACAGGAACACCATGCCGCCAAGCAACAGAACATAAATCAGAATCCAGCGCAGGCTGCGATGCAAAATTTTCGCTACGCCTTTTTCATAACGTTCGGCATTACGATTGAAGGTACGGTTAAACCAGCCGAAAAATCCGCTTTGCCCGTGCTGCTCGCCTTTGCGCAACGGTTTTAACAAGGTCGCGCACAGCGCCGGCGTCAGGATCATGGCGACCAGCACCGACAGCACCATTGCCGAGACAATGGTAATAGAAAATTGACGATAAATAGCCCCGGTGGTGCCGCCAAAGAACGCCATCGGCACGAATACCGCAGACAGCACCATCGCGATACCGACCAGCGCGCCCTGGATTTGCCCCATGGATTTGCGCGTCGCTTCACGCGGGGTGAGGCCTTCTTCGCTCATGATGCGTTCGACGTTTTCCACCACCACGATGGCATCGTCGACCAGTAGCCCGATCGCCAGCACCATCGCGAACATGGTTAATGTGTTAATACTGTAGCCGAACGCGTAAAGCACGGAGAAGGTGCCCATCAATACTACCGGCACGGCGATCGTCGGAATCAGCGTGGCGCGAAAGTTTTGCAGGAACAGATACATCACCAGGAAAACCAGCGCGATAGCCTCCAGCAACGTTTTGACTACATCGATAATCGATGCTTTGACAAAGGAGGTGGTTTCATACGCGATCTTGTATTCCAGGCCGTGGGGGAAGTACTGCGCCAGCTCGTTGAGGCGATCCAGCACCAGCTTCGCGGTCGCCATTTCGTTCGCACCGGAGGCCAGCTTAACGCCGAGACCGGAAGCCGGATTGCCGTTAAAACGGCTGAGGTAGTCATACTTTTCCGCCCCCAGTTCCACGGTGGCGACATCGCCCAGTTTGACCTCGGAACCGTCCTGATTAACGCGCAGGGTGATATCGCGAAATTGTTGCGGCGTTTGCAGCAGCGACTGCGCATTGATGGTGGCGTTCAGCGCCTGCTTGTCGACTGAAGGCGTACCGCCAAGCTGCCCGACGGCGATTTGCGCATTCTGCGACTCAATCGCATTGGTCACGTCTTTCGCGGTCATCTGAAAACTATTCAATTTGGCCGGGTCGAGCCAGATACGCATAGAGTACTGTGAGCCATAAGCGTCAATATCGCCTACGCCGTTAACGCGGCTGAGCGGGTCCTGAATATTACTGGCGACGTAGTCGGCGATATCCTGCTTGTCCATAGAACCGTCGGTAGAGACGAAGGCGATGGTCAAAATATTGGTATCGCCCGTTTTGCGTACCGTGACGCCTTGATCCTGTACCGCCTGCGGCAGTTTACGCATCGCGGACTGTAACTGGTTTTGCACCTGCTGAACCGCCTCATCAGGATCGGTTCCCGCAATAAAGCTCAGCGTGATGGTCGCCTGTCCGGTTCCGCTGCTTTGTGATGACATGTACATCAGATTATCGAGACCCGTCATATTCTGCTCAATAACCTGGGTTACGGTATTTTCCAGCGTTTGCGCCGACGCTCCCGGATAATTCGCGGTAATACGCACGTTGGGCGGCGCCAGATCGGGATATTGTTCAACGGGTAAAGAAAAAATGGCTAACGCCCCTGTCAGACACAACAGGATAGCCAGCACCCAGGCAAAAATGGGGCGATCGATAAAAAAATTCGCCATTAAAGGAGAACCTCGTGTTTCTACATATCGTTATTAGGTATGAACTGCTTCACTGTAGCGGCAAGCTACGAGCCAAACGTGGAGAAATAAAGGAGATAATGTAAATTATCATGCGCTTTTACAGCATACTTTTTGTGCCAACGCCGGAAAGCCTGACATCTGGCCTTCCGGCGCTTTGCCGTTCTTTACGTTAACTGACTCTCTTCCTTGCTGGAGGAGCGAAAACTGATGCTGACCAGCGTGCCGCCGCCGGAGGGTTGCGAAAAATTCAGCGTGCCGCCAAGCCGTTCCGCGCGCTCGCGCATTATATTCAGGCCATAATGTCCGGCAGGCTCATGCGGTTCACCGATACCAATGCCATTATCGTGAATATAAACGGTATGATCGCCATCAGGCGCGGTGACGCAACTCACGGCGATTTCGCTCGCATTGGCGTGTTTAATGGCGTTCAGGACCGCTTCACGCACAATTTGCAACAAATGCACTTGCATTTGCGCATCCAGAGCCAGCGTGGGTAAACGGCAATCCAGCGTGAGTTTGGCCGGGGTCTGACTCTGTAAATCTTCCAGCATCTCGTGTAATGCGCAGGGTAAATCGGCCTGCTGTAACGTCAGACGGAACGTGGTGAGTAGTTCGCGAAGCTGACGGTAGGCGTCGTTCAGCGCTCTGGAAAAATCCGCCATGATGCTTTGCGCGCCGGCGTTATCTTCTGGAATGGCGCGCTTCAAAAGCGTTAATTGAATACGTAAATAAGAAAGTACCTGCGCCAGCGAATCGTGTAGCTCACGGGCAATCGTTGCGCGCTCTTCCATTAACAAAAGTTGCTGGAAGTGTTTTTGCGCCTGATTAAAGTACAAACCACGCCCCAGCATCGTGGAGACGCTGTTCAGCAGCGGCGTGGAGGCATTAACGTTGGGGCTTTGCCAGTGAAGTTCGCCATAGACCGTGTCCTGCATCGTAACCGGCAGCATTTGCATCGGCAAATCGGGGCTTTGCGCGCCTTCGCTAATCCGCCAGTTATCGCCCACGGTTAACTCCAGATACCAGGCGGCGTCATGTTCACGGACAATTTGCAAAATATGGCGAAAACAGTGGACATCGATTTGACTGGTATTCAGCGCCTGGGAGCACTGGTATAACACCTCCAGGCGACGGTGCGCTTCATGCAGATCGTGCGTTTTTTCTTCCACCGAGGCTTCCAGCGAACGGTAAAGTTTATGCAGCTCGCTCGACATTTGACCAAACGTTTTCGCCAATAATCCCAGTTCATTGGGTAAGCTGGTATCCAGCGGCAGCGGGGCGAACTGACCGTGTTCAATACGTTGACTGGCGGTGACCAGTTGATTAAGCGGGCGAACCACCTGTTGGCGAATACGCCGTAGAGTAAAAAAGACCAGCGTAAATATGCCGATACCGCCCGCCAGCGATATGGCGACGACCAGCATGACTTTACGCTCGGCGTAATGCTGTAACGCCAGAACGAAGAGATCAATTTGATCGACGTAATTGTTGATATTGGTCTGATACCAGGCAATGTCGCCGTCTTGTAAGCGGCTATTCATCTCCAGCCAGTTGGCGTGCAGGCGCGCGTAGCGATTTTTCACCGCCTGCGGCACATACCAGGCGTTGAGATTTTGCAGTACCGGCGAGTTGAGCGCGTGCTGGAAAAGTTGACGATGCGCATTAATCTGCGGGCTACGGCTTTGCAGATCGTAACCTAGCCGATAGCTCTGCATCCGTAGCGAACCGGCGATATTGATCGCTTCGGCATCCCGTAAACTGCTGGTCAGCGTCAGTAATGCGCTGCCGGTGGACAGAATAGACAACAGCACAATATAGAAAAAAGCCTTAGCCAGACTGGCCGAGACCGGGCGTTTAACCGTCACACTGGTACTCCCCGCATTTAGCTGAACCGCAATTTCATTTGCTATGAAATAAATTGATCTGCCACAGGTTCTGGACAGATAGTTGTGCTTCCTGGGCAGATGAACATTGCCGACCCCGCCTTCGTCAGTTAATAACAATGCTCATATAAAGAATAAGGTTTTTGCAACCAAAACAGAAGGACGCCATGAATCGTTTTATTATGGCCAATAGCCAGCAGTGTCTGGGATGCCATGCCTGCGAGGTCGCCTGCGTAATGGCTCACAATGATGAGCGACATGTCCTGACGCCACAGCGCTATCAGCCCCGAATTACTGTCATCAAACATCAGCACCAGCGCAGTGCGGTCACATGTCACCATTGCGAGGATGCGCCCTGTGCCCGTAGCTGCCCGAACGGCGCGATCGCGCATATTAACGACAGCGTGCAGGTCAATGCGCAGAAGTGTATTGGCTGTAAATCCTGCGTCGTCGCCTGCCCGTTCGGCACCATGCAGATGGTATTGACGCCCGTCGCGCCAAACCAGTTCAAAGCCAGCGCGCATAAATGCGATCTGTGTCAGGGGCGTGAACATGGCCCGGCCTGTGTGGAAAATTGCCCGGCGGATGCGCTGCAACTGGTCACCGAAGCGTCGTTGACCCATCTGGCTAAAACACGACGGCTGCGTACCGCCCGGCAGGAGATTCGCCCCTGGCATACCGTTGATACACAATACAGTGGGACAACGAGTAGCAAAGCCGAGCGTATGCAGGCGACGCCGCCGCGCGGCGAACCGGATAAACTGGCGATTGAAGCGCGTAAAACGACCTTTGAGGAAATTTATCTGCCGTTTCGCGCCGCGCAGGCGGAGCGTGAGGCGGCCCGCTGCCTCACATGCGGTGAACACAGTATTTGCGAATGGACGTGTCCGTTGCATAACCTCATTCCCCAGTGGATCGAACTGGTGAAAGCCGGCGATATTGATGCGGCGGTAGAGCTTTCTCACCAGACCAACTGCCTGCCGGAAATTACCGGGCGCGTCTGTCCGCAGGACAGGCTATGCGAAGGCGCGTGTACGCTCCGCGATGAGTATGGGGCTGTTACCATCGGCAATATTGAGCGCTATATCTCCGATCGCGCTCTGAGCAAAGGCTGGCGTCCCGACTTGTCGGACGTACAGAAACTTGACAAGCGCGTGGCGATTATCGGCGCGGGGCCGGCAGGCCTTGCCTGCGCGGACGTGCTGGCGCGCCATGGCGTAAGCGCCACCGTCTACGATCGCCATCCGGAAATCGGCGGTTTGCTCACGTTTGGTATTCCGGCTTTCAAACTGGATAAATCTCTGCTGGCGCGACGCCGGGAGATCTTTAGCGCGATGGGGATTCGTTTCGAGCTTAATTGCGAAGTGGGGAAAGATATTTCTCTGGAGACACTGCTGGAGAGCTATGACGCCGTATTTATCGGGGTGGGAACCTATCGTTCCATGAAGGCTGATTTACCGAATGAAGACGCGCCGGGGGTATATGATGCGTTGCCATTCCTCATCGCCAATACCAAACAGGTGATGGGGCTTCCGGCGTCGCCTGATGCGCCGTTTATTGATATTGCTGGCCTTAACGTGGTTGTGCTGGGCGGCGGTGACACCGCCATGGACTGCGTACGTACGGCGCTGCGTCATGGCGCTGCCAACGTCACCTGCGCTTATCGCCGCGATGAGGCCAATATGCCGGGGTCGAAAAAAGAGGTGAAAAACGCGCGGGAAGAGGGCGCGAACTTTGAATTTAACGTTCAGCCGGTTGAGTTGGTGCTGGATACGCAAGGACACGTCAGCGGTATTCGCTTTTTGCGTACGCGGCTTGGCGAACCGGATGGTCAGGGGCGACGCCGCCCGGTACCTGTACCGGGCAGCGAGTTTGTGATGCCGGCGGATGCGGTCATTATGGCGTTTGGTTTTCATCCGCACGGTATGCCGTGGCTGGAATCGCATGGCGTGAAGGTGGATAACTGGGGACGTATTGCCGCCAGCGTCGAGAGCGCATTTCGTTACCAGACGTCCAACCCGAAAATTTTCGCCGGCGGCGATGCGGTGCGCGGCGCCGATCTGGTGGTGACGGCGATGGCAGAAGGCCGACATGCCGCGCAGGGGATGCTCGACTGGTTGGCTAAATAATCGTATTTGTAGGCCGGGTCAGGCCTACAACGGTTAAACGACAGTGTTATAAAAAATCTTAAACCTATTGACTAATCTTACTCCGTTTTCAGAAATGATGGCGCTCGCGGGGCTGGACGCTCTGCGATAAACATTTTCCTTCAGACCGACATTAAAGCGCGAAAAAGCGTTATAAGTTTTGCTATCAAATAATAGGCCTGATGAGGTCAATCTTAGTATTGAAAATATAGTGTAAATTGAAGGAAGGGACTTTATAAGAATCCCTTCTTAATTTTTATTTTAAGGAACCATATACCTGGTCAACAATCCAGCCATACGTTGCCGCGGGTAATAACCCACTGACAAAAACGTTTGGATTCACTTTAGGATCTGCTACTGGCGAGTGCGGCCTGTTACCTAAAATCACAATCGCCATATGGTTAACCGGATCGATAGACGTCAGCGTTCCGGTCCATCCGGTATGCCCATACGTTTGCGGAGTGGCTAACACCCCGAACGTTGGGGTCATTGAGGCGTTGCCGTTAACGCGCCACCCCAGACCAAAGGTAGCGTCTTCTGGCGAATGGCGAGTAAACTGTTCAACCGTTTTCTTATCGAATAGCTTCACGTTACCGTAGCCGCCCCCATTGAGCATCACTTGCATTAACACGGCCATATCATGGGTGTTAGAAAAGAGTCCGGCGTGTCCTGATACGCCGCCCATTGAATACCAGGCTTTTTCGTCATGCACCTGACCCCATATAGTATTGGTGCGAATATTAGGGAAATGAATCACGCCGTCACGCGTGTTGCCATGTAGTTCCGTTGCGGCGATTTGCGGCGGCGTGAAGCCTTTCATCAGCGGGTTAAAGACGGTATGTTTTAATCCGAGCGGTTTATAAATGGTTGTTTCGACGTAGCGATCTAATGGCATTGCTGTTACCGATTCAATGATAAAACCAAGTATCATATAATCCACGTCGCTGTAGATATGCTTCGACCCGGGTTGATATTCCAGCGGAGTCTTTTTAATCATCTCCAGAGTAGTGCTTTTATTCTGTGAGAATAATTTACCCGCTACTTTTTTATTGGGATATTGTGGGTCGGCAGGAAAGCCCGCGACGTGATGAAGAATGTCAATGATACGGAGTTTATCTTTCCCTTTAATTTTATCACCAGGCATATCCTTAAAACCGGGGATGTATTTTGATACTAAATCATTGACATTTATTTTCCCTTCATACACCAGTTTTTGTAATGCAAAATTAGTGGCATACATTTTTGTGTTTGAAGCCAGGTCATACATCGTGTTAGTGGTCGCCAGAATGGGATTGGCTAACAGAGTGGAACCGTCATATTTTTTGGCATAGCCCCAGGCTTTTTGTAGAACAATATGATTATCTTTTATTACCAGAAGATTAATACTGGGGTATCCGGCATCAATTTGATTTTGAATCCAGCCATCAAGTCGGTTAAGTTTTTTGCTATCAAAGCCCACTTGCTCAGGGCTGGTGTTGGTCAATACCGGATACTCAACGGCAAAAGCTGAAATAGAAAAAGTAAGAAAAACTGCTGCAACGATAGTAAGTTTCATGATTATTTCCTCAGTTTCAGTCCTGCAGTCAAATCATATCGCGATCATGGACTCTGCAGCCTATAGAAGCAGAATATCCTCATAAAGGACAATGACAGAAAGAATGTGGCTATACGTCCGTTCAGTCGGCATTGAGGTTCTATCCCTTCAGCAGACAAAACCGACTTCACGGCGTAATATTAATGCTCTTTTTACACTCTGGAGTCAGCATGTCGCAAACCATTACGCTTATTAAGGATAAAATTCTTTCTGATAATTATTTCACTCTGCGCAACATTACCTATGACCTGACCCGTCGTAATGGCGAGGTTATCCGTCACAAGCGTGAGGTTTACGATCGCGGGAATGGCGCAACCATTCTGCTATACAATTCAACCAAAAAAACTGTGGTTCTGGTTCGCCAGTTTCGCGTGGCGACATGGGTCAATAGTAATCAAGACGGTATGTTAATTGAAACCTGTGCTGGCTTGCTTGATAACGACGAGCCGGAGGTCTGTATCCGTAAAGAGGCCATTGAAGAGACAGGGTATGACGTTGGTGAGGTACGCAAGATATTTGAGCTTTATATGTCGCCAGGCGGCGTTACGGAGCTGATTCATTTCTTCATTGCCGAATATCATGATAGCGAGCGCGCCAGTATCGGCGGCGGCGTGGAGGACGAAGATATTGAGGTGCTTGAACTGCCGTTTTCCCGGGCTCTGGAAATGGTACGCTCGGGTGAGATTCGGGACGGTAAGGCCGTGTTATTGCTTAACTATTTACAGATGTCTAATCTAATGGACTGAAAAAAAAGAAATATATTTCTTTACACAGAAAAGACCAATCCGATAAATCTGATTGAGAACCCTGAGGCGCGAAAGGAAGATACCGCCTTAGCTGTGTTGTTCTGAATCTGGGGTTGTACCGTTCATGCGCTACCGCGTTATTTTTTTTGTCTGCCTGTCCTGTTGTCGGCCCAGCTACTGTGGGCTGCGCCAGCGCAACGGACTTTTTCCGACTGGCAGGTCACCTGCAATAACCAAAATTTTTGCGTAGCGCGCAATACCGGCGAACATCATGGACTGGTGATGACATTAAGCCGCAGCGCCGGGGCGCGTACCGATGCGGTACTGCGTATCGACCGCGGCGGTCTGGTGCCGCCCGACGCTAAAGAAGCCGCTATTGCGCCTCGCTTATTGCTGGATGGCAAACCGCTTTCGTTCAACAGTCCACACTGGCGCGTGTCGCCCTGGCATCTCATGACGGGCGATCCTGCCACTATCGCCGCGTTTTTACAGACTATTCAGGATGCGCAGGCCATCACCTTAAAAAACGGTGTCCAGACGCTTTCGCTGGCGGGATTAAAAGCGGCGTTACTGTTTATTGACGCACAGCAAAAACGCGTGGGTAGCGAAACCGCCTGGATTGAAAAAGGAAACGAACCGCCGCTCAGCGTTCCCCCGGCGCCGGCATTAAAGGGGATCGCCGTTATTAATCCAACGCCCGTACCGTTGAGTGAGGAAGAACGCAACGATCTGCTGGACTACGCAGCATGGCGGGTAAACGGCATTCGTTGTTCGCTCGATCCGCTGCGGCGCGAGGCGCAGGTCAGCGCGCTGACGGATGATAACGCATTATTGATTGTTAACTGCGAGGCCGGCGCCTATAACACTATCGATCTCGCCTGGATAGTTTCGCGGAAAAAAACGCTCGTCTCGCGCGCCGTACGTTTGCGGCTGCCGTTTAATCGCGGCGTCGAAAGTAATGACATGGAGTTGATGAACGCCTTCTTTGACGAGAAAACGCGCGAGCTGGTGACGTTGGCGAAAGGACGGGGGCTAGCCGACTGCGGTATCCAGACGCGCTGGCGTTATGATGGCGATCGTTTTCGTCTGGTGCGTTATGCCGAAGAACCGAGCTGTGATAACTGGCACGGACCGGATGCCTGGCCCACGCTGTGGATCACGCGTTGAATCTTGGTCGTGATCGCCATTTTCAGAATAGAGATACACCTGTTTAGGCCTCATTTATGGTATAGAGATTGCTACGTTATAGTAAGATTGTTACTTTACCCGAGAGCCTCACCACAGCAGGAAATAGTATGAAAATAAATAATGGCCCCGTATTATGCCCCCATTGTGGCTGCCTGAGCGCTTATTATGAAATAGATCGGCTGGCAGCGATAAGAGAAAAAGTAAATAAAGAAGGAGGCTCAAAGGCATGGGATTCAACATTGCAGGAGCATAAAAAAAAGGCCTTTTGCCTGATGTGTCATAAATCCATTGATGAGGCCGTCATCGGGCAATCTGATGCGCCTGAGTCTACGAAGTAATTTTGCACAGCCTACAGAACAGCTCTGCAGACTGCGCAAAATCTGCGTTTCTAACGCTCACCCTTAGTCTTTTATGTTCAGCACCCGGCGGGCTTTTTCTACAATATTTTCCACGGTAAAGCCAAAGTACGGAAACAGTTTGTCAGCCGGGGCGGATTCGCCGTATCCCGTCATGCCAATAATTGCGCCTTTTAGGCCAACATATTTATACCAGTAGTCAGCTATACCGGCTTCCACCGCGACGCGGGCGGTCACGTGCGACGGTAGCACCGACTCGCGATATGCCGCATCCTGCGCATCGAAAATATCCGTTGAAGGTAACGACACAACGCGAACGTTATGGCCCTCGCCAGTCAATTTTTCCGCCGCCTGGAGGGTAATTTCCATTTCCGAACCGGTGGCGATCAGAATGATATCCGGCTTGCCGCCGCTATCTTTCAGAATATAACCGCCGCGGGCTATCGCTTTCACCTGTTCCGGCGTGCGTTCTACCTGCGCCAGATTCTGCCGTGAGAGAATCAGCGCCGTCGGCCCGTGGTGACGTTCGATGGCGAGCTTCCAGCCGACCGCCGCCTCAACCTGATCGCAGGGACGCCAGGTGCTGAAGTTTGGCGTTAAGCGCAGGCTCGCCAGTTGTTCCACGGCCTGGTGCGTCGGGCCATCTTCGCCCAGACCGATGGAGTCGTGGGTATAGACCATAATCTGCCGGGCTTTCATTAAGGCCGCCATACGCGCCGCGTTACGCGCATATTCGACAAACATCAGAAACGTGGCGGTATAGGGTACGAAGCCGCCGTGGTGGGCGATGCCGTTGGCAATGGCGGTCATGCCGAATTCGCGCACGCCATAGTGGATATAATTACCTGCCGGCTCCTCTTTCAACGAGGTCGAACCTTTCCAGATAGTCAGGTTGCTCGGTGCCAGATCCGCCGATCCGCCCAACAGTTCCGGCAACAGGGGACCATAGGCATTGAGCGTATTTTGCGATGCTTTACGGGTGGCGATTTTGGCCGGATTAGCCTGCAAGTCGTTAATGAATTTTTGCGTGGCGGATTCCCATGCCTCCGGCAGTCCGCCGCTCATCCTGCGGGTAAACTCCGCTGCCAGCTCAGGCCAGGCTTTCTCATAAGCTGCAAACTTTTCTTTCCACCGCTGCTGCGCTTTCTCACCTTTTTCGCGACCATCCCATGCGCGGTAAATCTCTTTTGGGATCTCGAACGCCGGATAATGCCACCCCAGCTTCTGGCGGGTCAGCGCCACCTCTTCTTCGCCCAGCGCCGCACCATGTGACTCCTCCTTACCCGCTTTATTCGGCGAACCAAAGCCTATCACCGTCCGACAGATAATTAGCGAAGGTTTATCTTTTACGCTCTGGGCTTGCAGAATGGCTTTTTTCACCGCTTCCGGATCGTGCCCGTCAATGTCATGCACGACATGCCAGTGGTAGGCTTCAAAGCGTTTGGCGGTATCGTCGGTAAACCAGCCTTCGGTTTCGCCATCAATGGAGATGCCGTTGTGATCGTAGAAGCCGATCAGTTTGCCCAGTCCCAGCGTACCTGCCAGCGAACACACCTCATGTGAGATCCCCTCCATCAGACAGCCATCGCCCATAAAGACATAAGTGTAGTGATCGACAATCTCATGGTCCGGGCGGTTGAACTGTGCGCCTAACGTGCGCTCGGCAATCGCCAGCCCGACGGCATTCGCCAGCCCCTGGCCCAGCGGTCCGGTGGTGGTTTCAACGCCGGGTGTATAGCCAATCTCCGGGTGGCCTGGCGTTTTAGAATGCAGTTGACGGAAGTTTTTCAGCTCCTCCAGCGGCAGGTCATAACCGGTTAAATGCAGCAGACTATAGAGCAGCATGGAGGCGTGACCGTTGGAAAGAATAAAACGGTCACGGTCATACCAGGTCGGATCGGTTGGGTTATGTTTAAGAAAATCGTTCCATAGCACTTCAGCGATATCCGCCATCCCCATCGGCGCGCCGGGGTGCCCGGAATTGGCTTTTTGAACGGCATCCATGCTCAGCGCACGAATCGCATTGGCAAGGTCTTTACGGGACATAAATCACTCCGTGGCAAGGTTTATAGTTTGGCGGCAAGCAGGTCTTCCAGTTTGCGCTGGTCAACGGCAAAAAGGCGGATACCTTCCGACAGCTTCTCTACGGCCATCGCGTCCTGATTATGTTCCCAGCGGAACTCTGCTTCCGTCATTGGTGTAGGACGGTGGAACATCTGCGAGGAAGGCACCAGTTTACGGATCACCGGTTCTTCTTTTTCTTTCAACTCTTTAAGCAGGTTAGGGGAGATAGTCAGTCGATCGCAGCCGGTTAGCGCGAGGATTTGCTCAGTACGGCGGAAACTTGCGCCCATCACGATAGTTTCATAGCGATGCTGTTTAAAGTAATCGTAGATATTGCGTACCGATTTCACGCCGGGATCTTCCTCCACGACATACGGCTCCAGCGGACTACGCGCCTGATACCAGTCGTAAATTCGGCCCACGAACGGAGAGATCAAATAGACGCCCGCTTCGGCGCAGGCGCGCGCCTGGGCAAAAGAGAACAGCAACGTCAGGTTGCAATTAATGCCCTCTTTTTCGAGCTGCTCGGCGGCGCGGATACCTTCCCAGGTCGCGGCGAGTTTGATCAGAATGCGCGATTTATCAATGTCCTGCTGCTGATAGAGATCCACCAGATGGCGCGCTTTCTCGATACTTTTTTCTTTATCGAACGATAACCGCGCGTCGACTTCAGTGGAGACGCGACCGGGAATGCTTTTCAGTATTTCCGCGCCAAAATTGACCGCCAGTTTATCGCTGGCTGCCGCAACCTGCTGTTCCTGCGTACCGCCATGTTTTTTCCCCCAGGTAATCGCATCCTCAATCAAATGACCATACTGCTCAAGGCCGGCAGCTTTCAACAGTAAAGATGGATTCGTCGTGGCGTCCTGTGGCTGGTAGTGGCGGATGGACTCGATGTCGCCGCTGTCGGCGACGACGGTAGTGAATTGTTTGATGCCGTCTAGCTGGTTCATAGGAAATACTCCTTGAAAAGTAAAGTGTTAGATGAGTGTGTTGATTCACACTTCTGAAAAATTCATACACTACATAACCAAAAAGCATAGCAGATAGGCATGGTATTGCTGGCATAAGCAGGTAACATGGCTGTTATAAGTTGATAACAAACTCTTGCGCCGCGTCGTGATAGTTTGCAGACCTTCAAAGTTTGTGTTGCGCAGTACGGTGATAATGTGCGGCGCACCAGGCCGCGTCACTTTTTGAACGATACGTGAAAGGAACAACAAGATGGATGAGCAGTTAAAACAAAGCGCCCTTGATTTCCACGAATTTCCGGTCCCAGGTAAAATTCAGGTTTCTCCGACTAAGCCCCTCGCCACCCAGCGCGATCTGGCGTTAGCTTACTCTCCAGGCGTGGCGGCGCCCTGCCTGGAAATTGAAAAAGATCCGCTGGCAGCCTATAAATACACCGCGCGCGGCAACCTTGTCGCGGTCATTTCCAACGGTACAGCGGTGCTGGGGTTAGGCAATATCGGCGCACTGGCCGGTAAGCCGGTCATGGAAGGCAAAGGCGTTCTGTTTAAAAAATTCGCCGGCATCGATGTGTTTGACATAGAAGTCGATGAGCTTGACCCGGATAAATTTATCAATGTGGTCGCGGCGCTGGAGCCAACCTTTGGCGGCATTAACCTCGAAGATATTAAAGCGCCGGAATGTTTCTATATTGAGCAGAAACTGCGCGAGCGAATGAACATCCCGGTCTTCCATGACGACCAGCACGGAACGGCGATCATCAGTACTGCCGCGATTCTTAATGGCCTGCGAGTAGTAGAGAAAAATATTTCCGACGTGCGGATGGTCGTCTCCGGCGCAGGAGCGGCGGCAATCGCTTGTATGAACCTACTGGTCGCGTTGGGGATGCAAAAGCACAACATCGTGGTTTGCGACTCTAAAGGCGTTATTTACAAAGGCCGTGAGCCGAATATGGCGGAGACCAAAGCGGCCTACGCGGTAGACGACAGCGGCAAGCGCACGCTGGATGATGTCATTGACGGCGCGGATATTTTCCTCGGCTGTTCAGGCCCGAAAGTGCTGACTCAGGAGATGGTGAAGAAAATGGCCCGCGCGCCAATGATTCTGGCGCTGGCCAACCCGGAGCCGGAAATTCTGCCGCCGCTGGCGAAAGAAGTGCGTCCGGACGCCATTATCTGTACCGGTCGTTCCGACTATCCTAATCAGGTTAACAACGTATTGTGTTTCCCGTTTATCTTCCGCGGCGCTCTGGACGTCGGCGCGACGGCGATCAACGAAGAGATGAAACTGGCGGCGGTACATGCGATTGCCGAGCTGGCACATGCCGAACAGAGCGAAGTGGTGGCCTCGGCCTATGGCGATCAGGATCTGAGCTTTGGCCCGGAATACATTATTCCGAAACCGTTCGACCCGCGTCTGATTGTCAAAATCGCTCCAGCGGTCGCGAAAGCGGCAATAGATTCCGGCGTGGCGACGCGCCCGATTGCTGACTTTGATGCCTATATTGATAAGCTGACCGAGTTTGTCTACAAAACCAACCTGTTCATGAAGCCGATCTTCTCGCAGGCACGTAAAGATCCGAAGCGCGTAGTGCTGCCGGAAGGGGAAGAGGCGCGCGTGCTGCACGCGACCCAGGAGTTGATAACCCTGGGGCTGGCGAAGCCTATCCTGATCGGGCGCCCGAGCGTGATCGAAATGCGTATCCAGAAGCTGGGGTTGCAGATCAAAGCGGGCGTTGATTTCGAGATCGTGAATAATGAATCCGATCCGCGCTTCAAAGAGTACTGGAGCGAGTATTACCAGATCATGAAGCGTCGCGGGGTAACTCAGGAACAGGTGCAGCGTGCGATGATCGGCAACCATACGGCCATTGGCGCGATCATGGTGCAGCGTGGGGAAGCGGATGCGATGATCTGCGGCACCATCGGCGACTACCATGAGCATTTCAGCGTGGTGAAAGCAGTCTTTGGCTACCGTGACGGCGTGCATACGGCAGGGGCGATGAACGCCTTACTGCTGCCAAGCGGCAACACTTTTATTGCCGATACTTATGTTAACGAAGATCCCACGCCGGAACAGTTGGCGGAGATCACCGTGATGGCGGCGGAAACCGTTCGCCGCTTTGGTATTGAGCCTAAAGTTGCGCTGCTGTCGCACTCTAACTTTGGTTCCTCAAATTCGCTGTCCGCCAGCAAAATGCGCGAAACCCTTGAGCGGGTGCGCGAACGAGCGCCTGATCTGATGATTGACGGTGAGATGCACGGCGATGCGGCGTTGGTAGAAAGTATTCGTAATGACCGGATGCCGGATAGCCCGCTGAAGGGGTCCGCCAATATTCTGGTGATGCCGAATATGGAAGCCGCCCGCATTAGTTACAACTTACTACGTGTCTCCAGTTCCGAAGGCGTCACGGTCGGCCCGGTACTGATGGGCGTGTCTAAACCAGTACATGTATTAACGCCGATCGCCTCTGTACGCCGTATCGTGAATATGGTGGCGTTAGCGGTGGTTGAAGCGCAAACCACGCCGCTTTAATAACGCATTACTCTCTTCTGGCGCAGGTTCTCCTGCGCTTTTTTATGCGCCGTAGCGATAATAATTATTTATATAATTTATTATAATGATATTTGTCTTATTAAAAACAATTAAATAATATTAATAAGCCACTTTAGCGTAAGTATGACCTAAATTATATTTTCGAGATAATCAATAATGATATTTTATTTATTTCAATGATAATTAAAATATAATTTTACATTTCTTCATTCGAGGCGGGTATCGTTAATGAAAGCTGACCATTTACAACAATAGCGACGGGTTTATAGTAGTCTGGCACGGGCAAATCTATGATCATTAACTAATAAGGGTCTGCGCCACTACCCACTTTTTTATTATCCTTTACCTCAAAGACGCTTACTGCTTAGATCATTTTTTTTGCTCTCTTATCGTCATACTCTCGTATTGCGGGAGATGAATTATATGGAGCTATTATTATGGACTTTACGTTCTCTCCGAGACAGCTGGCAATCGCTATTGCCGCTGCTATCCCGCTAGCCGTCAGCGCTGCCGAAACACCGATGGTGGCGACATCTCAGAATGGCTTTGCCGGATATGACCATCCCAATCAATATATCGGCGTGCCGACCACGAAATTGGCGGACAATATGATGCCGGTGATTTCTCATCCCACACAGGAGAGAGAAACGCGGCAAAAGCTGGCCGATATAGAGAAAAAAACGGGTAAAAAACCGAATATTGTCGTGTTTATTCTTGATGATGTAGGCTGGATGGATGTCGGTTTTAACGGCGGCGGGGTCGCGGTCGGCAACCCGACGCCGGATATTGATGCGGTAGCCAGCCAGGGGCTTATCCTGACATCGGCCTATTCTCAGCCCAGCTCCTCGCCGACTCGCGCTACGATCATGACCGGGCAATATTCCGTCCACCATGGGATTTTAATGCCGCCGATGTATGGTATGCCGGGAGGGCTGGAAGGCCTGACAACGCTGCCGCAATTACTGCACGATCAGGGCTATGTGACCCAGGCTATCGGTAAATGGCACATGGGGGAAAATACCGGTTCGCAGCCGCAGAACGTTGGATTTGACGATTTCCGTGGTTTTAACTCCGTTTCTGATATGTACACCGAATGGCGCGATCCGAATATGAACCCGGAAGTGGCGCTCAGTCCTTCACGCTATCAATACATTAAAAACCTGCCATTCGATAAAAATGATGTCCATGCCGTGCGCGGCGGTAAGCAGGAGGCGGTTGCCGAAATTACGCCGAAATACATGGAAGATCTTGATCAACGCTGGATGAAATATGGTGTTGACTTTATTAATAAAATGGCGAAAAACGACAAACCGTTTTTCCTCTATTACGGCACGCGCGGTTGTCACTTTGATAACTATCCTAACGCCCATTATGCGGGACGCTCGCCAGCGCGTACCTCGTATAGCGATTGCATAGTAGAGATGAATGACGTCTTTGCGAATTTGTACCGTGCGCTTGAAACGAGCGGCCAACTGGATAACACGCTGATTGTGTTCACGTCTGATAATGGACCGGAAGCTGAAGTTCCGCCGCATGGCCGGACGCCGTTCCGCGGCGCTAAAGGCTCGACGTGGGAAGGCGGCGTGCGCGTGCCGACCTTTGTTTACTGGAAGGGGATGATCCAGCCGCGTAAATCCGATGGTATTGTCGATTTAGCGGATTTGTTCCCGACCAGCCTTTCGTTAGCCGGGCATCCGGGAGCGGAACTGGCGAAACTGGTGCCTTCAAAAACCTTTATTGATGGCGTTGACCAGTCCTCTTTCTTCCTGGGGACAAACGGCCAGTCTAACCGTAAAGCGGAACACTATTTCCTCAATGGTGAACTGTCGGCGGTACGTATTGATGAGTTTAAATATCATTTGCTTATCCAGCAGCCTTTCGCTTTCACGCAAACTGGCTATCAGGGCGGATTCACTGGCGCTATTACAAAAACAGCAGGTACGACGATCTTTAACCTTTATACTAATCCTCAGGAAGACGATAGCGTAGGCGTAAGACATATCCCTATGGGCGTCCCTTTACAGACTGAAGTCCATAATTACATGGAAATTCTGAAAAAATATCCGCCTAAAGTACAAATTAAATTGTAATACGCGATATATGAATAACCCGCCTTTACGAGGCGGGTTAATTTTACTTATCGCTTCTGGCGTAATGTAAATGAGCATGCATAATATCGCTGGCCGGACGTCCCATTGCCATCAAATCAGCCATTGCTTTCAGATAGGGAGGTAAATGCTGGAAATAAGCGCGAAACCCTGCGCATAAATAATTGAGTCCGGGCTTCCCCTCTTTTGTTAATGCAAAACGGTGTTTAGGGCAACCGCCCCAGCAGGCGCGTAGTACCGGGCATTGCCGACACTGCTCAGGTAGCGTTGCATATTTATCTTTGCCAAACGCCTCCTGCTGTGGGGAATCCAACATAGCGGCAAACGTCTGTTCGTTAAGATTGCCTAAATGGAACTGCGGATAAACGTAATGCTCGCAGGCATAGACATCGCCATTATGCTCGACTACCACCGAACGCCCGCAGGTCGGTTGATGGTGGCAGACCGTTCCCGGCGCGCCAACGAAATTCGCGAATGCCCATTCGATATTCATGACGAACACCTTACCGACATCGCGTGTGATCCACCTGTCAAAAACGGCGCACAGAAACTGACCATAGTCTTCGGGAATAACAGACCAGTCCGTTAATGTACCGCAGGCGTCACCCGGCGCGTGTAGCGTCAGCCCCGATTGCTGCGCAGATTCATCGGCCAGACGCTCAACGACAGGGATAAACTGAATAAATTCCACGCCGCTGGCGACGAGAAAATCATAAATTTTTTCCGCCGAGCGAGCGCTGCGTCGGTTCACGCAGGCCAGTACGTTGTACTCTACGCCATGTTGCTGGAGCAGGGCCAACGCCCGCATGACCAGTTTATGCGTTGGACGTCCGCCTTTCGTTAACCGGTATTCATTATGAATCTCTTCAGGCCCATCGAGCGACAGGCCGATCAGGAAATGGTGGCGCACAAAGAACTCGCACCACGCATCGTCCAGCAGGACGCCATTGGTTTGAAAACTATTGGAGATCTGTCGTCCTGCGCCGTATTTGGCCTGTAACGCGACGGCGCGACGATAAAATTCCAGCCCCAATAATGTGGGTTCGCCTCCCTGCCAGGTAAAGGCGACTTCCGCCTCCGGCGCGACAGACGCAATGTAATCACGGACATAGCGCTCCAGCATAACGTCAGTCATTCTTGGTTGCGGCGTATGGTTATATAGCGCGTGCTTTTCAAGATAAAAGCAGTAGGCGCAGTTGAGATTACAGTCTGAACCGCTGGGCTTCGCCATGGCATGGAAGGCTCGGGTGGGGATATTCTGGAGCATATTGCGCTTACCCTTACTTATTTCACTGAATCTGTACTATGCAGAAATCGAGTGATACGAATTATTTTTATCGATGATAGTAATACAAAGAATATCCGGTGAGGCATTTATTGCGGAAAAGGCTTAAATTCATAATTACGCCTGAAAATGTGATGTACCACGATATTTATCGTTAACACCTTCGACAGAAGTAACTTTTATTTTCTTTTTCTTAGTGATCTACCTCACCTTTTACATCACCTTGCCGAATTTTGTTATTTACTCCGACAAAAATTTGCCACGATGACGGCAGTTTCAGTGGAGACGGTGAGCAATGAATAAAGAACGCATTATTCAGGAATTTGTGCCGGGCAAACAGGTCACGCTGGCGCATCTCATTGCGCACCCTGGTGACGAACTGGCGAAAAAGATCGGCGTTCCCGAATCTGGCGCGATTGGCATTATGACCTTGACGCCGGGGGAAACGGCCATGATCGCGGGTGATTTAGCGATGAAGGCTGCTGATGTACACATCGGTTTTCTCGACAGATTTAGCGGTGCGCTGGTGATTTATGGCACCGTCGGCGCAGTAGAAGAAGCGCTATTACAGACGGTCAGCGGGCTGGGGCGATTATTAAACTTTACTCTGTGTGAGTTAACGAAAAGTTAATTGGTGGCGGTAATGAAACGTATTGCTTTTGTCGGCGCGGTCGGTGCCGGAAAAACAACGCTTTTTAACGCGTTACGGGGAAATTATTCCCTCGCCAGAAAAACGCAGGCCGTGGAATTTAATGATCATGGCGATATCGATACGCCGGGTGAATATTTCAGCCATCCCCGTTGGTATCACGCCTTAATTACCACGTTGCAGGATGTAGACACGCTGATTTATGTCCACGCGGCAAACGATAAAGAAAGTCGCTTACCTGCCGGGTTATTAGATGTTGGAACCCGTAAACGACATATCGCCGTTATCAGCAAAACGGACATGCCGGATGCCGACGTCGCCGCTACGCGGCAGTTGCTTGGCGAGATTGGATTCCGGGAGCCGATTTTCGAGCTCAACGGCCACGACCCGCAAAGCGTGCGGCAGTTGGTGGATTATCTGGCGGCTCTCAGTGAACAGGAGGAAGAGGCAGGTGAAAAAACTTATCACAGCTAACGATATTCGTGCGGCCCACGCCCGCGGCGAACAGGCGATGTCGGTAGTGCTGCGCGCCAGCATTATTACCCCGGAGGCTCGCGAAGTGGCGGAACTACTGGGCTTCACGATTACCGAATGCGACGAGTCCGTCCCGGTATCCACATCGGCGGAAGCGTGTAAAAGCGAAAGCCAGCGCATTCGGGAAACCATCATCGCGCAGCTCCCGGAAGGGCAGTTTACTGAAAGCCTGGTAGCGCAGTTGATGGAAAAAGTGCTGAAGGAAAAGCAGTCGCTGGAACTGGGGACGATACAGCCGAGCTTTACCTCCGTAACGGGTAAAGGCGGCGTGAAAGTCATTGACGGCAGCAGCGTGAAATTTGGCCGCTTCGACGGCGCTGAGCCGCACTGCGTCGGTTTAACGGATTTAGTCACCGAGCAGGACGGCAGCAGCATGGCTGCCGGGTTTATGCAGTGGGACAACGCTTTTTTTCCATGGACGCTGAACTACGACGAAATCGATATGGTGCTGGAGGGCGAACTGCACGTGCGCCATGAAGGCGAAACTATGATTGCCAAAGCCGGAGATGTGATGTTCATCCCCAAAGGCTCCAGCATTGAATTTGGCACGCCGACGACCGTGCGCTTTCTGTACGTCGCCTGGCCTGCGAACTGGCAATCCGTATGAACGATTTCATCACTGAAACGTGGCTCAGAGCGAACCATACGCTCAGCGAAGGATCGGAGATCCATTTGCCCGCTGATGCACGACTGACGCCCTCGGCCCGGGAACTGCTGGAAAGCCGACACCTGCGCATTAAGTTTCTGGATCAGCAAGGCAGGCTGTTTGTCGATGATGACGAACAGCAGCCGCATCCGGTACATGGCTTAACCAGTAGCGATACGTACCCACAGGCCTGCTGTGAACTGTGCCGCCAGCCGGTGGTGAAAAAGCCCGATACGCTAACCCATCTGACGGCGGAAAAAATGGTCGCCAAAAGCGATCCGCGCCTCGGTTTTCGCGCCGCGCTCGATAGCGCCATCGCGCTGACCGTGTGGCTGCAAATCGAGCTGACGGAACCGTGGCAGCCGTGGCTTTTCGATATCCGCTCGCGGCTGGGCAACATTATGCGCGCCGACGCTATAGATGAGCCGCTGGCTGAGCAGGCGATTGTCGGCTTGAACTCGGATGAACTGCATCGGTTGTCCCATCAACCACTGCGCTACCTCGATCACGATCATCTGGTGCCGGAGGCCAGCCACGGTCGCGATGTGGCGCTGCTTAATCTGCTGCGAACCAAAGTACGCGAAACGGAAACCCTCGCCGCACAGGTGTTTATTACCCGTAGTTTTGAGGTCTTGCGCCCGGACATTTTGCAGGCGCTGAACCGTCTCTCCAGCACGGTTTACGTGATGATGATATTGAGCGTGGCAAAACATCCGCTGACGGTCGCCCAAATTCAACAACGGCTGGGAGGGGAGCAATGATCATTGAACGCGCCCGCGAACTGGCGGTACGCGCCCCCGCCAGAGTTGTCTTTCCCGATGCGCTGGATGAACGCGTGCTGAAAGCGGCGCATTACCTGCAACAGCACGGTCTGGCACGCCCTATTCTGGTCGCCAGTCCGTTTGCGCTGCGTCAGTTTGCCCTCAGTCACCGTATGGCGATGGATGGTATTCAGGTCATCGACCCACACAGCAATCTGAGTATGCGCCAGCGTTTTGCGCAACGCTGGCTTGCCCGTGCCGGAGAAAAAACGCCGCCGGACGCAGTGGAAAAGCTTAGCGACCCGCTGATGTTCGCTGCCGCCATGGTGAGCGCCGGTGAGGCTGATGTGTGTATCGCAGGCAACCTGTCGTCAACGGCGAATGTTCTGCGCGCAGGGCTGCGGGTGATTGGCCTGCAACCCGGGTGCAAAACATTGTCGTCTATTTTTCTGATGCTGCCGCAGTACACCGGTCCGGCATTAGGGTTCGCCGATTGCAGCGTAGTGCCGCAGCCGACGGCGGCGCAACTGGCGGATATCGCTATCGCCAGCGCCGACACCTGGCGAGCCATTACCGGCGAAGAACCGCGCGTGGCGATGCTGTCATTTTCAAGCAACGGCAGCGCCCGTCACCCCAATGTTGCTAACGTGCAGCAGGCGACAGAGATCGTTCGCGAACGCGCGCCGCAACTGCTTATGGACGGTGAATTGCAGTTTGACGCCGCTTTCGTGCCGGATGTCGCCGCGCAAAAAGCGCCTGACAGCCCGCTGCAAGGCCGCGCCAACGTGATGATTTTCCCGTCGCTGGAGGCGGGCAATATTGGCTACAAAATCGCTCAGCGTCTGGGGGGCTATCGCGCTGTTGGGCCACTAATTCAGGGGCTTGCCGCGCCGCTTCACGACCTCTCCCGAGGCTGTAGCGTGCAGGAAATTATCGAACTGGCGTTGGTGGCAGTCGTGCCGCGCCAGACTGACGTGAGCCGCGAACGCAGCTTACAAACACTGGTTGAATGAACGGTCCCGTTCTGGACCCCTTTAATGAGAGGAAAACACGATGGAAGCATTAGGAATGATTGAAACCCGGGGCCTGGTTGCGCTGATTGAGGCCTCAGATGCGATGGTAAAAGCCGCACGCGTGAAGCTGGTCGGCGTGAAGCAGATTGGCGGTGGCCTGGTTACGGCGATGGTGCGTGGCGATGTGGCGGCGTGTAAAGCCGCAACCGATGCTGGCGCCGCTGCGGCGCAGCGCATTGGCGAGCTGGTCTCCGTACACGTTATTCCACGCCCGCACGGCGATTTGGAAGAAGTGTTCCCGATCAGCTTCAAAGGCGACAGCAACATTTGATGGTAGGCCGGATAAGACGCGTAGCGTCGCCATCCGGCATTAATGCGCGCCATTCCTGATGGTGCGCAGATTCAAGGCCTACGACCCAACGGGCCATCCATGGAGGCGGATATGAAACTGGCAGTCGTCACAGGACAAATCGTATGTACCGTCCGCCATCAGGGACTGGCGCATGACAAATTGTTGATGGTGGAAATGATCGATGCCCAGGGCAACCCCGACGGGCAGTGTGCCGTCGCTATCGACAGTATCGGGGCGGGAACCGGAGAGTGGGTACTGCTGGTCAGCGGCAGTTCCGCACGCCAGGCGCATCGCAGCGAATTATCACCGGTCGATCTGTGCGTCATTGGCATCGTCGATGAAGTGGTGGCTGGCGGGAAAGTGGTTTTCCATAAATAGGACTGAACATCATGAATCAACAGGATATTGAACAGGTGGTGAAAGCGGTGCTGCTGAAAATGCAGGATAGCAGCAAGCCCACCGGCACCGTTCATGAGATGGGCGTTTTTGCCTCCCTGGATGACGCAGTGGCGGCAGCAAAACTGGCCCAGCAGGGGCTGAAGAGCGTGGCGATGCGTCAGCTTGCCATTCATGCCATTCGCGAGGCGGGCGAAAAACACGCCCGAGAATTAGCGGAACTTGCCGTCAGCGAAACCGGCATGGGACGCGTTGACGATAAATTTGCCAAAAACGTGGCGCAGGCGCGCGGCACGCCGGGCGTCGAGTGTTTATCTCCGCAGGTGCTGACCGGCGATAACGGCCTGACACTGATTGAAAATGCGCCGTGGGGCGTGGTGGCCTCGGTCACGCCGTCCACCAACCCGGCGGCAACGGTCATTAATAACGCTATTAGCCTGATTGCCGCAGGCAACAGCGTGGTGTTTGCCCCGCATCCGGCAGCGAAAAAGGTCTCTCAGCGGGCAATCACCCTGCTTAATCAGGCGGTAGTCGCCGCCGGCGGCCCGGAAAATCTGCTGGTAACTGTGGCGAACCCGGATATCGAAACCGCCCAGCGGTTGTTCAAGTACCCCGGTATTGGTCTGCTGGTGGTGACTGGCGGCGAAGCGGTGGTGGACGCGGCGCGCAAACATACTAATAAACGCCTGATTGCCGCCGGTGCCGGTAATCCCCCGGTTGTGGTGGATGAGACCGCCGACCTGCCGCGTGCCGCGCAGTCCATCGTCAAAGGCGCGTCGTTTGACAACAACATCATCTGCGCCGACGAAAAAGTGCTGATTGTGGTCGATAGCGTCGCCGACGAGCTAATGCGCCTGATGGAAGGTCAGCACGCGGTGAAACTGACCGCAGCCCAGGCCGAACAGCTCCAGTCGGTGCTGCTGAAGAATATCGATGAACGCGGTAAAGGTACCGTCAGCCGTGACTGGGTCGGTCGTGACGCGGGCAAGATCGCAGCCGCCATCGGCCTGAACGTGCCGCAGCAGACGCGCCTGTTGTTCGTTGAAACCCCGGCCAGCCATCCGTTTGCCGTCACTGAAATGATGATGCCGGTACTGCCGGTGGTGCGGGTCGCCAACGTCGAAGACGCTATCGCTCTGGCGGTACAACTTGAAGGCGGTTGCCACCATACGGCGGCGATGCACTCGCGCAACATTGACAATATGAACCAGATGGCGAACGCCATCGACACCAGCATTTTCGTCAAAAATGGGCCGTGTATTGCCGGGCTTGGATTGGGTGGCGAAGGCTGGACCACCATGACCATCACCACGCCAACCGGTGAAGGCGTGACCAGCGCGCGTACCTTTGTGCGCCTACGTCGCTGCGTACTAGTGGATGCGTTTCGCATTGTATAAGGGATGACTCATGGCGCACGACGAACAACTCTGGCTCACCGCAAGACTGCAAAAAGCGGCGGCCCTGTGTCATCAGACGCCCGTCGCCAGCGACACACCGCTGTGGCTGGGTGTGGATTTGGGTACCTGTGACGTGGTGTCGATAGTGGTTGACTCTGACGCGCAGCCGGTGGCGGTGTGTCTTGACTGGGCGGACGTCGTGCGTGACGGCATCGTCTGGGATTTCTTCGGCGCGGTGACCATTGTGCGCCGTCATCTCGACACGCTCGAACAGCAGCTCGGTTGTCGCTTTACTCATGCGGCGACCTCGTTCCCGCCGGGCACTGACCCGCGTATTTCGATCAACGTGCTGGAGTCTGCCGGGTTAGAGGTCAGCCACGTACTGGATGAACCGACGGCGGTGGCGGATCTGCTGCAACTGGATAATGCGGGGGTGGTGGATATTGGCGGTGGTACTACCGGCATTGCCATCGTCAAACAGGGCAAGGTGACCTGGTCCGCCGATGAAGCCACTGGCGGACATCATATCTCCCTGACGCTGGCGGGCAACCGCCGTATTCCACTGGAAGAGGCGGAACAGTACAAGCGCAGCAACGCGCAGGAGATTTGGCCGGTCGTGAAGCCGGTGTACGAAAAGATGGCGGAGATCGTCGCTCGGCATATTGCCGGGCAGGGAGTGACAGATTTATGGCTGGCGGGCGGTTCCTGTATGCAGCCGGGCGTGGAGGCGTTATTTCGCCAGCGTTTCCCGGAGTTGCAGGTGCATTTACCGCAGCACAGCCTGTTTATGACCCCGCTGGCGATAGCCAATAGCTGGAGAGCGAAAGCGGAGGGACTCTATGCAAGCTGAACTGCAGACGGCGCTGTTTCAGGCATTCGACACCCTGAATCTGCAACGCGTGAAAACGTTCAGCGTACCGCCGGTCACGCTGTGCGGACTTGGGGCGCTCAGTGCCTGTGGACAGGAGGCGCAATCGCGGGGTTTAAGCCATCTGTTTGTGATGGTTGATAGTTTTCTGCATCAGGCGGGAATGACCGCGCCGCTGGCGCGCAGCCTGGCGATGAAGGGCGTCGCGATGACGGTCTGGCCGTGTCCGCCGGGTGAACCGTGCATTACCGATGTCTGCGCGGCGGTGGCGCAATTGCGTGAGGCGGCGTGCGACGGCGTAGTGGCTTTTGGCGGTGGTTCGGTGCTGGACGCGGCGAAAGCGGTCGCCCTGCTGGTGACTAACCCTGACCGGACGCTGAGCGCAATGACCGAGCGCAGTACATTACGCCCGCGTCTGCCGCTGATTGCGGTGCCGACCACCGCCGGAACTGGTTCAGAAACCACCAACGTGACGGTGATTATCGATGCGGTCAGCGGGCGCAAGCAGGTGCTGGCACACGCATCGCTAATGCCGGATGTGGCGATTCTTGATGCTGCCGTGACTGAAGGCGTTCCGCCAAACGTGACGGCGATGACCGGTATTGATGCGTTGACTCATGCGATTGAGGCCTACAGCGCGCTCAACGCTACGCCGTTTACCGACAGCCTGGCGATTGGCGCGATAGCGATGATTGGTAAATCGCTACCGAAAGCCGTGGGTTACGGCCACGATCTGGCGGCGCGTGAAAATATGTTGCTGGCCTCCTGTATGGCGGGAATGGCCTTTTCCAGCGCCGGTCTGGGGTTGTGTCATGCGATGGCGCACCAGCCAGGGGCGGCACTGCATATTCCGCACGGCCAGGCTAACGCCATGCTGCTGCCAACGGTCATGGGCTTTAACCGGATGGTATGCCGCGAACGCTTCAGTCAAATCGGTCGGGCGTTAACCAACAAGAAATCGGACGATCGCGATGCGATTGCGGCGGTGAGCGAGCTGATTACCGAAGTGGGGCAGAGCAAACGGCTGGCTGACGCTGGCGCTAAACCCGAACACTACAGCGCCTGGGCGCAAGCCGCGCTGGAGGATATTTGTCTGCGCAGCAACCCGCGAACCGCTACCCAGGCCGACATTATCGAGCTGTATACGGCGGCGCAATAAACGCCGGATGGTGACGCTGGCGCGTCTTATCCGGCCTACAAATCATAAATGGCAGGGAGTAAGGGCTATGGGAATTAACGAAATCATCATGTACATCATGATGTTCTTTATGCTGATTGCCGCCGTGGACAGAGTCCTGTCGCAGTTCGGCGGGTCGGCGCGCTTCCTCGGTAAATTCGGCAAGAGTATCGAAGGGTCTGGCGGCCAGTTTGAAGAGGGCTTTATGGCGATGGGCGCGCTGGGACTGGCGATGGTCGGTATGACCGCGCTGGCGCCGGTGCTGGCGCATGTACTGGGGCCGGTTATTATCCCGGTATACGAAATGCTGGGCGCAAACCCATCCATGTTCGCCGGTACGCTGCTGGCCTGTGATATGGGCGGCTTCTTCCTCGCCAAAGAGCTGGCCGGTGGTGATGTCGCGGCGTGGCTATACTCAGGGTTAATACTTGGGTCGATGATGGGGCCGACCATTGTGTTCTCCATTCCGGTGGCGCTCGGCATTATCGAACCGTCTGACCGCCGCTACCTGGCGCTTGGCGTACTGGCGGGTATCGTCACCATTCCCATTGGCTGCATTGCGGGGGGGTTGATCGCCATGTACTCAGGCGTGCAGATCAATGGTCAGCCAGTGGAGTTTACCTTCGCGCTGATCCTGATGAACATGATCCCGGTATTGATCGTCGCGGTGCTGGTAGCGCTGGGACTGAAGTTCATCCCGGAAAAAATGATCAACGGTTTCCAGATTTTCGCCAAATTTCTGGTGGCGCTGATCACCATCGGTCTGGCGGCTGCGGTGGTTAAATTCCTGTTGGGTTGGGAGTTGATTCCGGGACTCGACCCGATTTTTATGGCACCAGGCGACAAACCCGGCGAAGTGATGCGCGCCATTGAAGTGATCGGCTCTATCTCCTGTGTGCTGCTCGGCGCGTATCCGATGGTGCTGTTACTGACCCGCTGGTTTGAAAAACCGTTGATGAATGTCGGTAAGCTGCTGAACGTAAATAATATTGCGGCGGCAGGCATGGTGGCGACCCTGGCGAACAATATCCCTATGTTCGGCATGATGAAGCAGATGGATACCCGCGGCAAAGTGATTAACTGCGCATTTGCCGTCTCTGCGGCGTTCGCGCTGGGCGACCATTTAGGCTTCGCCGCCGCGAATATGAACGCCATGATCTTCCCGATGATTGTCGGCAAGCTGATCGGCGGTGTGACGGCAATTGGCGTGGCGATGATGCTGGTGCCGAAAGATGATGCCGCACAGGTGAAAACCGAAGCGGAGGCGCAATCGTGAATACTCGCCAGCTACTGAGCGTCGGTATCGATATCGGCACCACCACCACGCAGGTGATCTTCTCGCGCCTGGAGTTGGTTAACCGTGCGGCGGTGTCGCAGGTGCCGCGCTACGAATTCATCAAACGCGACATTAGCTGGCAAAGCCCGGTCTTCTTTACGCCCGTGGATAAGCAGGGCGGTCTGAAAGAGGCAGAACTTAAAACGCTGATTCTGGCCCAGTATCAGGCCGCAGGCATCGCGCCTGAATCGGTGGACTCCGGGGCGATCATTATCACCGGCGAAAGCGCCAAAACCCGCAACGCCCGTCCGGCGGTCATGGCGCTCTCGCAATCGTTGGGCGACTTTGTGGTCGCCAGCGCCGGGCCGCATCTGGAATCGGTCATTGCCGGTCACGGCGCCGGGGCGCAAAGCTTGTCTGAGCAGCGGATGTGTCGGGTGCTGAATATTGATATCGGCGGCGGCACGTCTAACTACGCGCTGTTTGACGCGGGAAAAGTCAGCGGCACCGCCTGCCTTAACGTCGGTGGTCGCCTGCTGGAAACCGACGCTCAGGGGCGCGTGGTTTATGCCCATCAGCCGGGGCAGATGATTATCGATGAGGTGTTCGGTTCGGGTACTGATGCTCGCGCCTTAGCTGCCGCACAGTTAGGGCAGGTGGCGCGGCGGATGGCGGATCTCATCGTCGAGGTTATCGCCGGTGCGCTCTCGCCGCTGGCGCAATCGCTGATGCAAACCGGGCTGCTGCCCGCCGATATTACGCCGGAGGTGATCACCCTTTCCGGCGGGGTGGGCGAGTGCTATCGCCATCAGCCTGCCGACCCGTTCTGCTTTTCTGATATCGGACCGCTGCTGGCGACCTCGCTGCATGAACACCCGCGTCTGCGCGAGATGAACGTGCGGTTTCCGGTGCAAACCGTGCGCGCTACGGTGATTGGCGCAGGGGCGCATACGCTCTCGCTTTCCGGCAGTACTATCTGGCTGGAAGACGTTCAACTGCCGCTGCGCAACCTGCCGGTGGCGATCCCGCAGGATGACGCCGATCTGGTGAACGCCTGGCGGCAGGCGCTTCTCCAGCTCGATCTCGACCCGCAAACCGACGCTTACGTGCTGGCGCTTCCCGCCACGCTCCCGGTGCGTTACGCCACATTACTCACGGTCATCGACGCGCTGACGGCTTTTGTCGCACGTTATCCCAATCCACATCCCCTGCTGGTGGTGGCCGAGCAGGATTTTGGTAAAGCGCTGGGCATGTTATTGCGCCCACAGTTACCGCAACTTCCGCTGGCGGTCATCGATGAGGTGGTCGTGCGGGCGGGAGACTATATCGACATTGGTACGCCTCTTTTTGGCGGATCGGTTGTGCCGGTGACGGTGAAATCACTCGCATTTCCTTCCTGAGGGAACGACTTATGAAACTAAAGACCACATTGTTCGGCAATGTTTATCAGTTTAAGGATGTAAAAGAGGTACTGGCTAAAGCCAACGAACTGCGTTCGGGGGATGTGCTGGCCGGGGTTGCCGCGGCAAGTTCTCAGGAGCGCGTGGCGGCAAAACAGGTACTGTCGGAAATGACGGTGGCGGATATCCGCAACAACCCGGTGATTGCCTATGAAGAGGACTGCGTGACGCGCCTGATTCAGGACGACGTCAACGAAACGGCCTATAACCGGATTAAAAACTGGAGCATCAGCGAACTGCGCGAATACGTGCTGAGCGATGAAACCTCCGTGGACGACATCGCGTTTACCCGCAAAGGCCTGACCTCCGAAGTGGTGGCGGCAGTGGCGAAAATCTGCTCCAACGCCGACCTGATCTACGGCGGCAAGAAAATGCCGGTGATCAAAAAAGCCAATACCACCATCGGTATTCCGGGCACCTTTAGCTGCCGTTTGCAGCCGAACGATACCCGTGACGATGTACAGAGTATCGCCGCGCAAATCTACGAAGGGCTTTCTTTCGGCGCAGGTGATGCGGTGATCGGCGTTAACCCGGTGACCGATGACGTGGAGAACCTGACTCGCGTGCTCGATACCGTTTACGGCGTTATCGATAAATTCACTATCCCGACGCAGGGCTGCGTGCTGGCGCACGTCACCACCCAGATTGAAGCGATACGCCGGGGCGCGCCGGGCGGACTGATTTTCCAGAGCATTTGCGGCAGCGAGAAGGGCTTAAAAGAGTTCGGCGTGGAGCTGGCGATGCTCGATGAAGCACGGGCAGTGGGGGCAGAGTTCAACCGCATCGCCGGGGAAAACTGCCTGTACTTTGAAACCGGACAGGGTTCAGCGCTGTCGGCTGGTGCGAACTTTGGTGCCGACCAGGTGACGATGGAAGCGCGTAATTATGGCCTGGCGCGGCACTACGATCCGTTCCTGGTTAACACCGTGGTGGGCTTTATCGGGCCGGAATATCTCTACAACGATCGGCAGATTATCCGCGCCGGTCTCGAAGATCACTTTATGGGCAAGCTGAGCGGCATCTCCATGGGCTGCGACTGCTGCTACACCAACCATGCCGACGCCGACCAGAATCTCAACGAAAACCTGATGATTCTGCTCGCCACCGCTGGCTGTAACTACATCATGGGGATGCCGCTCGGCGACGACATCATGCTCAACTACCAGACCACCGCCTTCCACGATACCGCCACCGTCCGTCAGTTGCTGAATTTACGACCGTCGCCGGAGTTTGAACGCTGGCTGGAAACGATGGGCATTATGGCAAATGGTCGTCTGACCAAACGGGCGGGCGATCCGTCACTGTTCTTCTGATGACGCGGGGATAACACCATGGATCAAAAACAGATTGAAGAAATTGTACGTAGCGTGATGGCGTCAATGGGACAGGACGTACCGCAACCCGTCGCGCCGTCAACGCAGGAAGGCGCAAAGCCGCAGTGCGCCGCGCCGACGGCAACCGAAAGCTGCGCGCTGGATTTGGGTTCCGCAGAGGCAAAAGCCTGGATTGGCGTTGAGAACCCGCATCGTGCGGACGTGCTGACCGAACTGCGTCGCAGTACTGCGGCACGCGTCTGTACTGGTCGTGCCGGGCCGCGTCCACGTACCCAGGCGCTGTTGCGCTTCCTGGCCGATCACTCCCGTTCGAAAGACACGGTGCTCAAAGAGGTGCCGGAAGAATGGGTGAAAGCCCAGGGGCTGCTGGAAGTGCGTTCGGAAATCAGCGACAAAAACCTGTATCTGACGCGCCCGGATATGGGGCGTCGCCTGAGCCCGGAAGCCATTGACGCGCTGAAGTCGCAGTGCGTGATGAACCCGGATGTGCAGGTGGTGGTCTCCGATGGCCTCTCTACGGATGCGATCACCGCCAACTATGAAGAGATCCTGCCGCCGTTGCTTGCCGGTCTGAAACAGGCCGGGCTGAACGTCGGCACGCCGTTCTTTGTGCGCTATGGCCGCGTGAAGATTGAAGATCAGATTGGCGAGCTTCTTGGCGCGAAGGTGGTGATTTTGCTGGTGGGCGAACGGCCGGGCTTAGGCCAGTCTGAAAGCCTCTCCTGCTACGCCGTCTATTCCCCGCGCGTGGCGACCACCGTCGAGGCCGACAGAACCTGTATTTCAAACATTCATCAGGGGGGGACGCCGCCAGTAGAAGCCGCCGCCGTGATTGTGGATTTGGCCAAACGGATGCTGGCGCAGAAAGCGTCCGGCATCAACATGACCCGTTAAGGAGACATCATGCCAGCATTAGATTTGATTCGACCTTCCGTCACTGCCATGCGCGTGATTGCCTCTGTGAATGACGGCTTTGCGCGGGAACTTAAATTACCGTCGCATATCCGTAGCCTCGGACTCATCACGGCAGATTCTGACGACGTGACGTATATTGCCGCTGACGAAGCGACCAAACAGGCGATGGTTGAAGTGGTGTATGGCCGTTCGCTGTACGCCGGGGCGGCTCACGGGCCATCGCCTACCGCCGGTGAGGTGTTGATTATGCTGGGTGGACCGAACCCGGCGGAAGTGCGCGCTGGTCTGGATGCGATGGTCGCCAGCATTGAAAACGGCGCGGCGTTCCAGTGGGCGAACGATGCGGAAAATACGGCGTTCCTGGCGCATGTGGTTTCGCGTACCGGCTCGTATCTCTCGTCTACCGCAGGTATTGCGCTGGGCGATCCAATGGCTTATCTGGTGGCACCGCCGCTGGAAGCGACATTCGGCATTGACGCGGCGATGAAGTCCGCTGACGTTCAACTGGTGACTTACGTGCCGCCGCCGTCGGAAACCAACTATTCGGCTGCGTTCTTAACGGGAAGCCAGGCCGCGTGTAAAGCCGCCTGCAACGCCTTTACCGACGCCGTGCTGGATATCGCTCGTAACCCTGTACAGCGTGCGTAACGGAGGTTGCCAATGATCAATGCCCTGGGATTACTGGAAGTGGACGGGATGGTCGCCGCCGTCGATGCGGCGGATGCCATGCTGAAAGCGGCCAACGTGCGCTTGCTCAGTCATCAAGTGCTCGACCCTGGCAGGCTAACGCTGGTGGTGGAGGGCGATCTGGCGGCGTGTCGTGCGGCGCTGGATGCCGGAAGCGCCGCCGCGCAGCGCACAGGCCGTGTGATTAGCCGCAAAGAAATTGGTCGCCCGGAAGAGGACACCCAGTGGCTGATTGGCGGGTTTGCGCGTACGACAACGCCGACTGAGAAAGCGCCTGAGATACCCGCAACGCCTGAGTTCGCCGAAGCGTTACTGGCGCTGCTGGCATCAGTACGGCAGGGAATGACGGCGGGAGAGGTTGCCGCGCATTTTGGCTGGCCGCTGGAGCAGGCCAGAAACATGCTGGAACAACTCTTTTCTGACGGAGCGTTGCGTAAACGCAGTAGTCGCTATCGCATCAAAAATTAATCTGTCGGAGGGCCGGGCGTCCTGGCGGGCGTCCGGCATAGAAGATCATGAAAAAGACCCGTACAGCGAATTTGCACCATCTTTATCATGAAGCGTTACCCGAAGACGTTAAACTTACGCCCAGAGTCGAGGTGGACAATGTTCATCAGCGACGGACGACGGATGTCTATGAACATGCCCTGACCATTACCGCCTGGCAGCAGATCTACGATCAGCTACACCCGGGCAAATTTCATGGCGAGTTCACGGAAATCCTGCTTGATGAGATTCAGGTGTTCCGTGAATACACCGGCCTGGCGCTGCGTCAGTCGTGTCTGGTTTGGCCAAACTCTTTCTGGTTTGGTATTCCGGCGACGCGCGGCGAACAGGGATTTATCGGCGCGCAGGGGCTCGGCAGCGCTGAGATTGCCACCCGACCGGGAGGCACCGAGTTTGAACTGAGTACGCCGGATGATTACACCATTCTGGGTGTCGTTATCTCGGAAGATGTTATTTCCCGCCAGGCCACGTTTTTGCATAATCCGGAAAGGGTGCTGCATATGTTGCGTAACCAGTTAGCGCTGGAGGTAAAAGAGCAGCATAAAGCGGCGCTGTGGGGCTTTGTGCAGCAGGCGCTGGCCACCTTCAGCGAGAGTCCTGAAACCCTGCATCAACCTGCGGTGCGAAAGGTATTGAGTGATAATTTGTTGCTGGCGATGGGCACGATGCTGGAAGAGGCGAAGCCGATTCATAGCGCCGAAAGTATCAGCCATCAGGGATATCGTAGGCTACTGTCTCGGGCGCGGGAATATGTGCTGGAAAATATGTCGGAGCCGCTGACGGTGCTCGATTTATGTAATCAACTGCACGTGAGTCGTCGCACGCTGCAAAATGCGTTTCACGCGATTTTGGGTATTGGTCCCAATGCGTGGCTGAAACGTATTCGCTTAAACGCGGTACGCCGGGAGCTGATAAGTCCCTGGTCGCAAAGCACGACGGTGAAAGATGCCGCTATGCAGTGGGGATTCTGGCATTTGGGGCAATTTGCCACCGATTATCAGCAGTTATTTGCCGAAAAACCGTCGTTGACGCTGCATCAGCGGATGCGGCAATGGGCATGATGTATATCTGGTGTCGGTAGGCCTGATAAGGCGCAAGCCGCCATCAGGCAATGAGATGATACCCATGCCGGATGACGAGGCGTTGCGTCTTATCCGGCCTACGAAACGGAACTGTTATCAGGTAACGACACCCAGTCGCGTACCTGAATAAACTCGCGCAATGCCGCTTCCGGGCTGCCTTCCTCGGGATGATAGTCGTATTCCCAGCGCACTAACGGCGGCATCGACATCAAAATGGATTCGGTGCGCCCGCCGGTTTGCAGACCAAACAGGGTGCCTCTGTCCCATACCAGATTGAACTCCACGTAGCGACCGCGGCGATAAAGCTGAAAATTACGCTCCCGCTCTCCCCAGACCATCGCTTTGCGTCGTTCGACAATCGGTAAATATGCCCCGATGTAGCCATTACCTACCGCCTGCATAAAAGCAAAACAGTGGTCGAAATCCGGCGTATTCAAATCGTCAAAAAACAGTCCGCCAACGCCGCGCTGTTCGTTGCGGTGTTTGAGGTAGAAATAGTCGTCGCACCACTTTTTATAACGCGGATACACATCGTCGCCAAACGGCTGACACAGGTCGCGGGCGGTACGGTGCCAGTGAATGGCATCCTCTTCAAAGCCGTAGTAGGGCGTTAAATCGAACCCGCCGCCAAACCACCACACCGGATCGGCGCCCGGTTTTTCGGCAATAAAAAAGCGCACGTTAGCGTGGCTGGTGGGAATATACGGATTGTGCGGATGCACCACCAGCGACACGCCCATCGCTTCAAAGCTACGCCCGGCCAGCTCCGGCCGATGCGCGGTGGCGGACGCGGGCATCGCATCACCGTGAATGTGAGAGAAGTTAACGCCCGCCTGTTCGAAAATGCCGCCGTTGCGTAATACCCGGCTGCGTCCGCCGCCGCCCGCTTCGCGTCGCCAGCTATCTTCGATAAAGTTTGCGCCATCCACAGCGGATAACGTTTGGCAAATATCATCCTGCAGGCGTAGCAGAAACTGTTTTACGTGATGTGCATCGGGTTTCATGATTACCGTTTCTTCGTGTGTGCTTTCTGGTTATCAAACCAGTGAAAATAACTGATGATGCCGTTGGCGATCGCCGTAGCGATTTTCTGGCGAAACGCCGTCGTGCCCAGCAGGCGTTCTTCTTCCGGATTGGTAATAAACGAGGTTTCGACCAGCACCGATGGAATTGACGGTGATTTTAGCACTACGAAAGCCGCTTGTTCGGTAGTGCGACTGTGTAATTTGTGTATGGGTTTGATTTTCTTGAGAATATGCGAACCCAGCGTCAGACTGTTTTTAATCGTATCGGTTTGTACCAGATCAAACAAAACTTGTTGTAATAGATGATCCCGGTCAGTGGCTTTTTTACCCGCTACTTCGTCCGCGCGGTTTTCGCGCTCGGAGAGATACTTCGCCATGGCGCTACTGGCCCCGCGGTTGGAAAGCGCAAAAACGGAAGCGCCCGCCGCTTTCGGGTTGGTAAAACCATCGGCATGAATAGACATAAACAGATCCGCGCCGTGCTTATGGGCGATTTCTACCCGATCGTACAGCGGAATAAAGGTATCCCCTGTCCGGGTTAAACGCGCATCGATTCCGTGATTTCGCAAAATAGCGCGTACGTTTTTGGCAATGGCCAGCACGACGTGTTTTTCCTGAGAACCGTTGCGGCCAATCGCGCCGGTATCGATGCCGCCGTGTCCGGGATCGAGCATCACCAGCCGTTTACTGCCGGTTTTTTTGGTTTTGGGTTTGCTGTGCCCATTACTGGTTTTTAGCGTGTCTTCTTTGGCTAATGCAGGTGACATACCTGACAGCGTCAGGGCCGCCAGACCTGTTTTGAGTACCTGGCGGCGCGATGTGAGAGTTTTTAGGAGTTTAAAAGTGCTCATACGGCCTGAGTTGTGAAAATTAAGTTCAAGATGTTATATCGTATCGCGTAATCCGTTACGACGGTTGGTGATGAGAATTGTTTTACTTTTCATTTCAATACGTGACACATTGCCATTATGCCATTTTTTCCGCAACATCGCGTCAGATATTGGCTGAATCAGATGTTTGCGCCATAATCTTGGTTTTTCCACCCGAAAAGGCAACGAATACCATGGAAATACGCGTTTTTCGCCAGGAAGATTTCGAAGAGGTGATCACCCTCTGGGAGCGTTGCGACCTGCTGCGTCCATGGAACGATCCTGAAATGGATATTGAACGCAAGGTAACTCACGATGTCAGTTTGTTCCTCGTTGCCGAAGTTAGCGGCGAAGTGGTCGGTACGGTAATGGGCGGTTATGACGGGCATCGCGGCTCGGCGTATTATCTGGGCGTTCACCCGGAGTTCCGCGGGCGCGGTATTGCGAATGCGCTGCTTAACCGACTGGAAAAAAAACTCATCGCCCGTGGTTGTCCAAAAATCCAAATTATGGTGCGTGATGATAACGACGTTGTGCTGGGCATGTATGAACGTCTGGGGTATGAGCATTCTGACGCCCTGAGTTTGGGTAAACGCCTGATTGAAGATGAAGAGTACTGAGTTTCATCCAGCCGATTATGATGTACACGGACGTTTACGCCTGCCGTTTCTCTTCTGGTGCGTACTGCTACTTCAGGCGCGCGCCTGGATACTCTTTGTAATTGCCGGTTCATCCCGTGAACAGGGTAATACTTTGTTAAACTTTTTTTATCCCGACCATAATAATTTTTGGCTGGGGCTGTTGCCCGGCGTTCCGGCGGTAGTGGCGTTTTTGCTTAGCGGGCGGCGTGAAGCGTTTCCTGGTGTGTGGCGCTGGCTACGCGGATTCCTGATCCTCGCTCAACTGGTGTTGCTGTGCTGGCAGCCGATTATGTGGCTGGGAGGCGACCCGGTCGACGGCGTCGGGCTGGCGCTGCTGCTGGCGGACATCGTCGCGCTGATCTGGCTGTTAACCAATCAACGTTTGCGTGCCTGTTTTCCCTTTGAGAAAGAATAACGGCACTTTTTGGCGAGCCCGCACTCCAACCAACGTTAATTAATAAAAGAAAGGAAGTGAGATGAAATCGCTGCGTTTGACTTTACTCGCACTGCCGCTGGCGCTGACCGGCTGTTCGACGCTCTCATCGGTCAACTGGTCTGCCGCAAATCCGTGGAACTGGTTTGGTTCATCGACAGAAGTCACTGAGCAAGGCGTGGGAGAACTGACCGCCACCACGCCGCTGGAAGAGCAGGCTATTGCAAAGGCATTAGATGGCGATTATCGCCTGCGTAGCGGTATGAAAACCGATAACGGCAACGTGGTGCGCTTTTTCGAAGCGATGAAGGGCGACAACGTCGCGATGGTGATCAACGGCGAGCAGGGAACCGTGAGCCGTATTGAGGTGCTGGACAGCGATATCCCATCCGCCGCGGGTGTCAAAATCGGTACACCGTTTAGCGACCTTTACAGCAAAGCCTTTGGTCACTGCGAGCCGGTTTCCAGCGATAACCATACCAGCGTCGAATGTAAAGCCGAGGGAAGTCAGCATATTAGCTATGTTTTCTCCGGTGAGTGGAGCGGACCGGAAGGTTTAATGCCTCCTGATGACGCCTTAAAAAACTGGGGCGTGCGTAAAATTATCTGGCGTCGTTAATTTGCGTCTGAACAAACCGCTTCGCTTAAAAACAAGGTAAAATAGCCGCCATTAATGCCACGACTGCGTGGCATTCTCATTTTCAGGAGGAATCATGTCTCAGGTTCAAAGCGGCATTTTGCCGGAACATTGCCGTGCGGCAATTTGGATTGAAGCCAATGTGAAAGGCAACCTGGACGCCCTGCGCGCGGCCAGCAGAACATTTGCCGATAAACTGGCGACCTTCGAAGTCAAATTTCCGGACGCCCATCTTGGGGCCGTTGTGGCGTTTGGCAACAACACCTGGCGCGCCCTGAGCGGCGGTGTCGGGGCGGAAGAACTGAAAGATTTTATTCCTTATGGTAAAGGGCTGGCGCCGGCCACGCAGTATGACGTGCTGATCCACATCCTTTCCCTGCGCCACGATGTGAATTTTTCTGTTGCCCAGGCGGCGATGGAAGCCTTCGGCGATTGTATCGACGTGAAAGAAGAAGTTCACGGCTTCCGTTGGGTGGAAGAACGCGATCTGAGCGGCTTTGTCGACGGGACAGAAAACCCGGCGGGCGAAGAGACGCGCCGTGAAGTGGCGGTGATCAAAGATGGTGTGGATGCCGGCGGCAGTTATGTTTTCGTGCAGCGTTGGGAACACAATCTCAAGCAACTTAACCGGATGAGTATTCAGGATCAGGAGATGATGATCGGTCGTACCAAAGAGGCTAATGAAGAGATTGACAGCGATGCGCGTCCGGCAACGTCTCACCTGAGCCGCGTGGATCTGAAAGAAGATGGCAAAGGGCTGAAGATTGTGCGCCAGAGCCTGCCATACGGTACCGCCAGCGGTACTCATGGTCTCTATTTCTGCGCTTACTGTGCACGTCTGCATAATATCGAACAGCAGCTTCTGAGTATGTTCGGCGATACCGACGGTAAACGCGACGCGATGCTGCGCTTCACCAAACCGGTGACCGGCGGCTACTATTTTGCGCCGTCGCTGGATCGTCTGCTGACGCTGTAAGGCGAAGTAGCATAAAAATGCTCATCCCCGCCTCCGCGGGGATTTTTTTACCTAAGATTTACCTGAATTAGTGAGCTATTCCTCAGTACTTATTTGTTATTACTGTATTTTCAGTGTTAATGGAGTGTAAGGCTCCATATTCAAAAGGAGACATTGAAAATGGGTAAACTCACGGGCAAGACAGCATTGATTACGGGCGCATCGCAGGGCATCGGCGAAGGGATTGCCCGCGTATTCGCACGCCACGGCGCGAACTTAATCTTGCTGGATATCTCCGATGAGATTGAAAAGCTGGCGGATGAACTGGGCGGGCGCGGGCATCGTTGTACTGCCGTTAAGGCTGACGTCAGAGATTTTGCTTCGGTGCAGGCGGCGGTTGCGCGCGCTAAAGAGACTGAAGGTAGAATTGATATTTTGGTGAATAACGCTGGCGTGTGCCGTCTGGGCAACTTCCTTGATATGAGTGAAGAAGATCGCGATTTTCACATTGATATTAATATTAAAGGTGTCTGGAACGTGACCAAAGCCGTTCTGCCAGAGATGATCAAACGTAAAGATGGCCGCATTGTGATGATGTCTTCCGTCACGGGGGATATGGTGGCAGACCCGGGTGAAACGGCCTATGCGCTGTCAAAAGCCGCCATTGTCGGTTTAACCAAATCGCTGGCGGTAGAGTATGCGCAGTCCGGTATTCGCGTGAATGCCATCTGCCCCGGTTATGTAAGAACGCCAATGGCGGAAAGCATTGCCCGTCAGTCTAACCCTGACGATCCGGAATTGGTATTAACTGAAATGGCAAAAGCCATTCCGCTACGCCGTCTTGCCGATCCGCTGGAAGTAGGGGAACTGGCGGCATTTCTGGCTTCCGATGAGTCCAGCTATCTTACCGGAACGCAAAACGTCATTGATGGCGGTAGTACCCTGCCTGAAAGCGTGAGCGTAGGCGTCTGATTGATGCCGGTCTCCTCCTCACGCCGCGTGGGGAGGGATTCTCTTATTCCCTTTTCGACTTTCAAATCAACAAACGGTATATAAAACCGTTACTCCTTTTGTACTCGTTATAAATATGATGACTAATAGAAAGTCATTAAATTTATAAGGGTGTGTAATGGCCGTTAACTTCCTGAAAAAAAATGCTCTGACGCTGGCGGCGTCTCTGTTACTGGTCGGTCAGGTACAGGCGACGGAACTGCTGAACAGCTCTTACGACGTCTCCCGCGAGCTGTTTGCCGCCCTCAATCCACCTTTTGAGCAGCAATGGGCGAAAGATAACGGCGGTGATAAGCTGACGATTAAGCAGTCTCATGCCGGGTCATCAAAACAGGCGCTGGCGATTTTGCAGGGACTGAAGGCAGACGTTGTGACCTACAATCAGGTGACCGACGTACAAATTCTCCATGATAAAGGCAAACTGATCCCTGCCGACTGGCAAAGCCGTCTGCCGAACAATAGTTCGCCGTTCTACTCCACGATGGGCTTCCTGGTGCGCAAGGGGAACCCGAAAAATATTCACGACTGGAGCGACCTTGTACGTTCAGACGTGAAGCTGATTTTCCCGAACCCGAAAACCTCCGGCAACGCCCGTTACACGTATCTGGCGGCATGGGGCGCGGCGGATAACGCGGACGGCGGCGATAAAGCCAAAACCGAACAGTTTATGACCCAGTTCCTGAAAAACGTCGAAGTGTTTGATACCGGCGGGCGCGGCGCTACGACCACCTTTGCGGAGCGTGGTCTGGGCGATGTGCTGATTAGTTTTGAATCGGAAGTGAACAATATCCGCAAACAATATGAAGCCCAGGGATTTGAAGTGGTGATCCCGAAAACTAACATTCTTGCTGAATTCCCGGTCGCCTGGGTGGATAAAAATGTTAAGGCCAACGGCACCGAAAAAGCCGCCAAAGCTTACCTGAACTGGCTGTATAGCCCGCAGGCGCAGACCATCCTCACCCATTACTACTACCGCGTGAATAACCCGGAAATCATGGGCAAGCAGACAGATAAATTCCCGCAGACCGAACTGTTCCGCGTGGAAGAAAAATTTGGTTCCTGGCCGGAAGTGATGAAAACGCACTTTGCCAGCGGCGGCGAGCTGGACAAACTGTTGGCGGCGGGGCGTAAGTAATGCTTGCCGTTTCTTCCCGACGCGTGCTGCCCGGCTTTACGTTAAGCCTCGGCACCAGTTTGCTGTTTGTCTGCCTGATCCTGCTGTTGCCGTTGAGCGCGCTGGTGATGCAGCTCTCACAGATGAGCTGGGCGCAATACTGGGATGTCGTGACCAACCCACAGGTGGTGGCTGCCTATAAAGTGACGCTGCTGGCGGCATTTGTGGCGTCGATTTTTAACGGTGTGTTTGGTCTGCTGATGGCGTGGATTTTAACCCGCTACCGTTTTCCAGGGCGCACGTTGCTGGATGCGCTGATGGATCTGCCGTTTGCGCTGCCGACGGCGGTTGCGGGGTTAACGCTGGCCTCACTGTTCTCAGTGAACGGTTTCTACGGTCAGTTTCTTGCGCAGTTTGATATCAAAGTGACCTATACCTGGCTCGGTATTGCGGTGGCGATGGCCTTTACCAGCATTCCATTTGTGGTGCGCACCGTCCAGCCGGTACTGGAAGAACTGGGGCCGGAATATGAAGAAGCGGCACAAACACTGGGGGCTACCCGCCTGCAAAGTTTTCGCAAAGTGGTGCTGCCTGAGCTGTCGCCTGCGCTGATTGCCGGCGTGGCGCTCTCTTTTACCCGTAGCCTGGGCGAGTTTGGCGCGGTGATTTTTATCGCCGGGAATATCGCCTGGAAAACAGAAGTGACCTCGCTGATGATTTTTGTGCGTTTGCAGGAGTTTGATTACCCAGCCGCCAGCGCCATTGCTTCGGTGATCCTTGCGGCATCCTTGCTGCTACTGTTCTCTATCAATACTTTGCAAAGTCGCTTTGGTCGACGTGTGGTAGGTCATTAATGGCGATCGTTGCTCAATTGAAGCGATACAACGTCCCCCGCATTAACTGGGGAAAATGGTTTCTGATTGGCGTCGGGATGCTGGTCTCGGCGTTTATCCTGCTGGTGCCGATGATTTACATCTTCGTGCAGGCGTTCAGCAAAGGGTTAATGCCGGTACTGCAAAATCTGGCCGATCCGGACATGCTGCACGCCATCTGGCTGACGGTGTTGATTGCCTTGATCGCAGTACCGGTGAATCTGGTGTTCGGCATTCTGCTGGCGTGGCTGGTGACGCGCTTTAACTTTCCCGGACGTCAGCTACTGCTGACCCTGCTGGATATTCCCTTTGCCGTCTCGCCGGTAGTGGCCGGTCTGGTCTATCTGCTGTTTTACGGCTCCAACGGCCCGTTAGGCGGCTGGCTGGATGAGCATAATCTGCAAATTATGTTCTCCTGGCCGGGGATGGTGCTGGTCACTATTTTCGTCACCTGTCCGTTTGTGGTGCGCGAACTGGTGCCGGTGATGCTCAGTCAGGGCAGCCAGGAAGATGAGGCGGCGATTTTACTGGGCGCGTCCGGCTGGCAAATGTTCCGCCGCGTGACGTTGCCGAATATTCGCTGGGCGCTACTCTACGGCGTGGTATTAACTAATGCCCGTGCGATTGGCGAGTTTGGCGCGGTGTCGGTGGTGTCCGGCTCGATTCGCGGCGAAACGTTATCGCTACCGTTACAGATTGAATTACTGGAGCAGGACTACAATACCGTCGGCTCCTTTACCGCCGCCGCATTGTTGACGCTAATGGCGATTATTACCCTGTTTTTGAAGAGCATGTTGCAATGGCGTCTGGAGAATCAGGAAAAACGCGTGCAACAGGAGAAAAATCATGAGCATTGAGATCGCCAGAATTAAGAAATCGTTTGGTCGTACTCTGGTACTGAATGATATCTCGCTGGATATTCCTTCCGGCCAGATGGTTGCCTTGTTGGGGCCTTCTGGTTCCGGCAAAACGACGTTGCTGCGCATTATTGCCGGGCTGGAACATCAGTCCAGCGGCCATATTCGTTTCCACGGTACGGACGTTAGTCGCCTGCACGCGCGTGAGCGTAAAGTCGGTTTTGTGTTTCAGCACTATGCGCTGTTTCGCCATATGACGGTGTTTGACAACATCGCTTTTGGCCTGACGGTGCTGCCGCGACGCGACCGCCCAACTGCGGCGGCGATTAAAACGAAAGTGACGCAATTGCTGGAGATGGTGCAACTGGCGCACCTCGCGGATCGCTTTCCCGCCCAGCTTTCCGGCGGACAAAAACAGCGCGTGGCGCTGGCGCGCGCGCTTGCCGTGGAACCACAAATTCTACTGCTGGATGAACCGTTTGGCGCGCTGGATGCTCAGGTACGTAAAGAATTACGTCGCTGGTTGCGCCAGCTACATGAAGAACTGAAATTCACCAGCGTCTTTGTCACCCACGATCAGGAAGAAGCGACGGAAGTGGCGGATCGGGTGGTGGTGATGAGTCAGGGCAATATCGAACAGGCTGATGCGCCGGATCGGGTGTGGCGTGAACCGGCTACCCGCTTCGTACTGGAGTTTATGGGCGAGGTGAACCGCCTGAAAGGCACCGTACGCGGAGGGCAGTTTCACGTTGGCGCGCATCGCTGGCCGCTGGGTTATACGCCCGCGTACCAGGGGCCGGTCGATCTGTTCCTACGGCCATGGGAAGTGGACGTGAGCCGCCGTACCAGCCTGGATTCGCCGTTGCCAGTGCAGGTGCTGGAAGCCAGTCCGAAAGGACACTACACCCAATTAGTTGTACAACCCCTCGGGTGGTATAACGAACCGCTGACGGTCATCATGCAGGGCGATGAGTCCCCGAGTCGCGGTGAGCGGCTGTTTGTTGGACTGCAAAAAGCGCGTCTGTATAACGGCGACCAGCGTATTGAAACGCGTGAAGAGGAACTTGCACTGGCGCAATCGGCCTGATAGGTTAATTTGTATAGTTATCGCCCGGTGGCGCTACGCATACCGGGCTTTTTTACGAGCTGAAAACGTGAACACATTAGAACACACAATCGGTAATACGCCGTTGATAAAATTACAGCGGATGACGCCGGATAATGGCAGTGAAATTTGGCTCAAGCTGGAAGGCAATAATCCGGCAGGATCGGTTAAGGATCGCGCGGCGCTGTCGATGATCGTCGAGGCGGAAAAGCGCGGGGAAATTAAACCGGGCGATGTCCTGATTGAAGCGACCAGCGGCAACACCGGGATTGCGCTGGCGATGATCGCCGCGCTGAAAGGTTACCGCATGAAGCTGTTGATGCCAGACAACATGAGTCAGGAGCGTCGGGCGGCAATGCGGGCGTATGGCGCGGAACTGATCCTGGTCACCAAAGAACAGGGAATGGAGGGCGCGCGCGATCTGGCGCTGTCCCTGGCTGAACGCGGCGAGGGCAAACTGCTCGATCAGTTTAATAATCCTGATAATCCATACGCCCACTACACGACCACCGGCCCGGAAATCTGGCGTCAAACCGCAGGGCGAATCACCCATTTTGTTTCCAGCATGGGCACTACCGGTACGATTACCGGCGTTTCGCGTTTTCTGCGTGAGCAGGAAAAGCCAGTGACGATTGTCGGTTTGCAGCCGCAAGAGGGGAGCAGTATTCCGGGGATTCGGCGCTGGCCCGCGGAATATATGCCCGGTATTTTCAGTGCGTCGCTGGTAGATGAGGTACTGGATATTCATCAGCAGGAGGCGGAAAACACCATGCGTGAGCTGGCGGTGCGTGAAGGTATTTTTTGCGGCGTGAGTTCCGGCGGCGCGGTAGCCGGTGCGATTCGAATGGCGAAGGCTAACCCTGGCGCGCTAGTGGTGGCGATTATCTGCGATCGCGGCGACCGTTACTTGTCTACTGGTGTGTTTGGCGAAGAGCATTTCAGCCAGGGGGCAGGGATTTAGCGTGTAGGCCTGATAAGCATAGCGCCATCAGGCAAATTACGGCACGATCGCCGGATGACGACGCAAAGCGTCTTATCCGGCCTACGATGTTTAATCGTTACGTTTTTCCACCAGCTTATCAAGGAATAGCCACAGCTTTTCATGCATCCGCAGGTAATCCCATGCGCGCATCTCGGCGACTGAGCGGATAAAACGCTTCCCTTGCGCGTCGGCCAGCTCCTGCTGCGAATGTTGGATTAATTCTTCAACCGCCTCGACGGTAAATTCCATATGACACTGGAAGCCATAGACAAAATTGCCATACTGCACTATCTGACGTGGACAGCCTTCGCTTTCCGCCAGCACAATCGCCTGATCGGTGAGTCCCGGCATATCGTTGTGCCAGTGGCCGACGGTTAACGGAGAGCCAAAATGGGCGATAAGCGGATGCCGCAGACCGGCTTCAGTGAGCGTAATAGGGTAGTGACCAATCTCTTTTTCCGGGCTTTGACACACAGCGGCGCCCAGCGCCTCGCCAATGAGCTGCGAACCAAGACAGATGCCGATAACTATTCGCCGGGCCGTAATCGCCTGATTAATTAAGTGCTGCTCGGCGCAAGAGTCAAAGTACGGGCACGCTTCGCGGGTGGTGCGCGGCGACTGCGGACCGCCAAATACAACGAGCATATCGAACTCATCGGCATTGCGCGGTAGCGCTTCTCCGGCATAGACGCGCGACCATGAAATGGCATAACTGCGATCTTCAGCCCATTTCAAATAAGCGCCAGCGGATTCAAACGACTCATGGACAACAAAATGAACTCGCACGTTATTTTCTCCTGTTAGCGATTTAGCGCCTGATGGATATCAGCCGCCAGCGTGTTGATCTCGCTGTCATTTAATGTTGACAACGTGATACGTAGACCGTGAGATGGCGCGCTTACGCCAAAGGCTTCTCCCTCACGTACCAGCCAGCCGGATTTTGCCAGCGTAAACGCGGTGGCCTGGCTATGGGTTTCCAGCGGGAGCCAGGTATTCAGGCCGTCACCGGGAGAAATGGCGATGCGATGCTGCTGTAGGGCGCGGGCCAGTTTTTGTTGCCGGTCGGCGTAAAACAGCCGCGTTTGCGCCAGCTTGTGCTGATACTCAGGGTCGGTCAGGCAGGCGCAGACCAGATCCTGTAACAGATGGCTGACCCACTGGCTACCGGCATTTAGCCGCAGCCGAAGTTTTGCCGAGGTCGCGCTGTCGCTGGCGACAATAGCGAGACGTAAATCGGGGCCGAGGGTTTTGGAAACGGAGCGTATCACCGCCCAGTGTTGCGTTGTCTGCGCAATAACCGGCTGCCAGGGCGACGAAGAAAGAAGAGCGAAGTGATCGTCGATAATGACCAGTACCTGAGGGTAACGCGCCAGCATATTTTGCAGCGCGGCGGCGCGGCGAGCGCTCAGGCTACAGCCAGTAGGGTTGTGCGCACGCGGCGTTAAGATCACCGCCCGCGCGCCCTGGTTTAGCGCTTGCTCCAGCTTTTCAGGCTGCATTCCTTCGCTATCCACGCTGATCGGACTGGCGCTAAAACCGGCATAGCGCAGCATATTGATACTGCTTAAAAAACAGGGATCTTCCACCGCGACGCTGTCGCCCGGCAACAGATGCGCGCTAAGCAGCCTTTCGATGGCGTCGATAGCTCCGCTGGTGATATCAATTTCGCCTGCGACGGGTGTGGCATCCCGTAGCCAGCGCACCGCCCAGGCATGCAGTTCAGGCGAAACGGGCGCATCGCCGTAGAGATGCGGCGTGCGGTTGAGGCGGGCAAAATAACGGCTGAGGTCGGGCAGACGCTGCGGATCAGGATTGCCGCCGGAAAGGTCGTGCAGAGGTGTATGCGGATCGCCGCCTTCCAGCGCTACCGGAGACGGACTGCCTTTAATCACCGTTCCATTACGGCCTAAACTTTGCGCCAGTCCCGCCGTTATCAGCCGTTTATACGCTGCTGCGACGGTATTGCGGTTCACCTTTAATGCGCTTGCCAGCTCCCGTACCGGCGGGAGCGAGTCCTCCGCCCGTAACGTGCCAGCGGAAATGTGCTGACGAATACTGTTAAAAATTTCGCTGGCGGTTTTTCCGTCGATCATTATTGACCTATGACAAAATGAATTTTAGCATATGACGATAATAATGAGGCGATAGTCTGCTGTCCAGCGAGAGGAAAATTTTATGGGGCAAGAGAGTGATATCCAGTCAGTACTCTTCGACGACAACCATCGGGCGTTACAGACCGACATTGTCGCCGTTCAGTCACAGGTCGTGTACGGCAGCGTCGGCAACAGTATTGCCGTACCGGCGATAAAAGCGCAGGGTTTACAGGTGACGGCGGTCCCGACGGTGCTGTTCAGCAATACGCCGCACTATAAAACGTTTTATGGCGGCATTATTCCCGCCGAGTGGTTTGCAGGCTACCTTACGGCGTTGAATGAGCGTGATGCGTTACGCGAATTAAAAGCGATTACCACCGGTTACATGGGCAGCGCAGACCAAATTGTATTGCTTTCGAAGTGGCTAATGGCAATTCGGGCTTCGCATCCGGAGGTCTGTATTCTTGTCGATCCGGTCATTGGCGATACCGACAGTGGAATGTTGTCAGCGCCAGTGATATAAGACGGTAATTCACCATTTGGATTGTCCGCTCCCCCCAACATGTTGTTTCCTTAAGGTTCTCACACCAGAAAGGACATCAACATGCTGAGCAGAGAGGACTTTTACATGATAAAGCAAATGCGCCAGCAGGGCGCGTACATTGTCGATATTGCGACTCAGATTGGTTGCTCTGAACGGACGGTCAGACGCTACCTCAAATACCCTGAACCGCCAGCCAGAAAGACCCGCCACAAAATGGTTAAGCTGAAACCGTTTATGGATTACATCGACATGCGCCTGGCAGAGAATGTCTGGAATAGTGAGGTTATCTTCGCGGAGATTAAGGCAATGGGTTATACGGGCGGACGTTCCATGCTGCGTTACTACATCCAGCCCAAACGTAAAATGCGTCCGTCAAAAAGAACAGTTCGCTTCGAAACTCAGCCTGGATACCAGCTCCAGCACGACTGGGGCGAAGTTGAGGTGGAGGTTGCCGGGCAACGGTGCAAAGTTAACTTTGCGGTTAATACGCTGGGGTTCTCCCGCCGCTTCCATGTCTTCGCAGCACCAAAACAGGATGCTGAGCATACCTACGAATCACTGGTTCGCGCCTTCCGCTACTTCGGTGGTTGTGTGAAAACGGTGCTGGTTGATAACCAGAAGGCTGCGGTGCTGAAGAATAACAACGGGAAAGTCGTGTTCAACTCCGGATTCCTGTTGCTGGCCGACCACTATAACTTCCTGCCACGGGCATGCCGTCCACGCAGGGCCAGAACAAAAGGTAAGGTTGAGCGAATGGTGAAATACCTCAAGGAGAACTTCTTCGTCCGGTACCGCAGGTTCGACAGCTTCACTCATGTTAATCAACAACTGGAGCAATGGATAGCCGATGTGGCTGACAAACGGGAACTTCGCCAGTTCAAAGAAACGCCGGAACAGCGCTTCGCGCTGGAGCAGGAACATCTGCAGCCGTTACCGGATACGGACTTCGATACCAGTTACTTCGATATCCGCCATGTGTCCTGGGACAGCTATATCGAGGTTGGTGGTAATCGTTACAGCGTTCCCGAAGCGCTGTGTGGTCAGCCGGTATCGATACGAATATCGCTGGATGACGAGTTGCGGATCTACAGTAATGAGAAACTGGTGGCCTCACATCGCCTCTGTTCGGCATCGTCTGGCTGGCAGACAGTGCCGGAGCATCACGCCCCGCTCTGGCAGCAGGTCAGTCAGGTGGAACATCGACCACTGAGTGCCTATGAGGAGCTGTTGTGATGCATGAGCTGGAAGTCCTGCTGAGTCGCCTGAAAATGGAGCATCTGAGTTATCACGTTGAAAGCCTGCTGGAACAGGCAGCTAAAAAAGAGCTGAACTACCGGGAGTTCCTGTGCATGGCGCTACAGCAGGAATGGAACGGCAGGCATCAGCGCGGTATGGAGTCCAGGCTGAAGCAGGCTCGTCTGCCGTGGGTCAAAACGCTGGAGCAGTTCGACTTTACCTTCCAGCCGGGCATCGACCGTAAGGTTGTCCGGGAACTGGCTGGTCTGGCGTTCGTGGAGCGCAGCGAAAACGTGATCCTGCTGGGACCTCCTGGTGTCGGAAAAACTCATCTGGCCATAGCTCTTGGCGTGAAAGCGGTGGATGCGGGACATCGGGTACTGTTTATGCCACTGGACAGACTGATCGCGACACTGATGAAAGCGAAACAGGAAAACCGTCTGGAGCGTCAGCTGCAGCAACTGAGTTATGCCCGGGTGTTGATCCTGGATGAAATAGGCTATCTGCCGATGAACAGAGAGGAAGCCAGCCTGTTCTTCCGGCTACTGAACCGTCGATATGAAAAAGCGAGCATCATACTGACGTCAAACAAAGGGTTCGCAGACTGGGGAGAAATGTTCGGAGATCACGTGCTGGCAACAGCGATACTGGATCGGTTGCTACATCACTCAACCACGCTGAATATCAAAGGAGAGAGTTACCGGTTAAAAGAGAAACGTAAAGCTGGAGTGCTGACCAAAAACACAACGCCAATCAGTGATGATGAAATGGTGAAAAGCGGACAGCATCAGTAACGAAAGTATCTTAGCGGGCATGAAAATGGCAAATAACGGTCAAACATCGTGGCGTTGACAATGTATGTGCAGGCGGAAATTCCGCAGGCCTATCGCACGTATTTACTGCCGCAGGCGCAGGGGCTAACGCCGAACGTATTTGAGCTGGAGATGCTGAGCGGTAAACCGTGCCGCACGCTGGAAGAGGCGGTGGCGGCGGCGCAATCGCTGCTTTCCGATACGCTGAAATGGGTGGTTATCACCAGCGCGCCGGGCGAATCTCTGGAGACCATAACGGTTGCCGTTGTTACCGCGCAGGTCGTGGAGGTCTTTGCCCATCCGCGGGTGGCGACGGAGTTAAAAGGGACGGGAGATCTCTTCTGCGCCGAGCTGGTTAGCGGTATTGTGCAGGGAAAAAAACTGACGACCGCGGCAAAAGATGCAGCGCAGCGCGTGCTGGAGGTGATGACCTGGACACAGCAGTGTGGCTGTGATGAGTTAATTCTGCCGCCGGCAGGGGAGGCGCGATGAAGAGTTATCGGCTGGTGGTTCGCCAGCAGGGACGTATCGTGGGGCATTTCGAAACGAGCGGGCTGGACGCGCTGGAAGATATCTGTGTGGCGCGAGCGATGTTTAGTATGGCTGGCGGGTATCAGTGCGAACTACTGGTATCCGATTCAGAGCGGCGGATGTTGGAGAGCGGGCCGGAGGGGATGAAAATCCTGATGCGCGAGAAATGTTACCGACCGGTGACCTCGGCGCTGTGATGCCAGATGACAACGTAAACGCCTGTATCCTGACCTACACTGTATGCAGACAAAAAAATGGCGCCCAAAGGCGCCATTCTTCACTGCGGTAAGAATTACTTCTTAATGCGGATAACCGGAGTTTCACCCACGGTCACGCTACCGGACAGTTTGATCAGTTCTTTGATTTCATCCATGTTGGAGATAACAACCGGAGTCAGGGTAGACTTGGCTTTTTCTTCCAGCAACGGCAGATCGAACTCAATGACCGGATCGCCAACTTTCACGCGCTGACCTTCTTCAGCAATACGCTTGAAGCCTTCGCCTTTCAGCTCAACGGTGTCGATACCGAAGTGAACGAACAGCTCAATGCCGCTATCGGATTCGATAGAGAACGCATGGTTGGTTTCAAAGATTTTGCCGATGGTACCGTCAACAGGGGCGACCATTTTGTTACCAGTTGGTTTGATAGCGATGCCATCACCAACGATTTTTTCAGCAAAAACTACATCCGGCACGTCTTCGATGTTGACGATCTCGCCAGAGAGCGGGGCAACAATCTCAATAGTTCCGGTGTCTTTCTTATCATCAGAAACCAGAGATTTTAGTTTATCGAACAAACCCATGATCTTCTCCTAAGCAGTAAATTGGGCCGCATCTCGTGGATTAGCAGATTGTTTTTTCTTCAATGAACTTGTTAACCAGCGTCATTAACTCGTCCGTTGTCGGTTGAGCAAGAGCCTGCTCTGCTAACACCTTCGCATCTTCGAAGTTCGTGTTACGGATAATCTTCTTAATGCGCGGGATAGAAATGGCGCTCATAGAGAATTCGTCCAGACCCATCCCCAGCAACAGAAGTGTAGCACGTTCATCGCCTGCAAGCTCACCACACATGCCAGTCCATTTACCTTCTGCATGAGAAGCATCAATAACTTGCTTGATCAAGTTCAGTACGGACGGTGACATTGGCTGGTAAAGGTGTGAAATCATATCATTACCACGGTCAACTGCCAGGGTGTACTGTGTTAAATCATTGGTGCCGATACTAAAGAAATCAACTTCTTTGGCTAAATGACGTGCAATTGTCGCCGCAGCCGGTGTTTCCACCATCACGCCAATCTCAATGCTTTCGTCAAATGCTTTACCTTCGTCACGCAGTTCCTGTTTGTAGATTTCAATCTCTTTGCGCAGCGCGCGAACTTCTTCAACTGAGATGATCATCGGGAACATAATGCGCAATTTACCGAAAGCGGAAGCGCGCAGAATCGCACGAACCTGGTCACGCAGGATCTCTTTGCGATCCATGGCGATACGCACGGCGCGCCAGCCCAGGAATGGGTTTTCTTCTTTCGGGAAGTTCATGTACGGCAGCTCTTTGTCGCCGCCAATGTCCATGGTACGGACGATAACCGCCTGCGAGCCGCACGCTTCAGCGACCGCTTTATATGCGGCAAACTGCTCTTCTTCCGTCGGCAGCGCGTCGCGATCCATGAACAGGAATTCAGTACGATACAGACCAACGCCTTCCGCGCCGTTACGCTCAGCGCCTTCAACGTCACGAACGGTACCGATGTTGGCGCAAACTTCAACCTGATGTCCATCCAGCGTGATTGCCGGCAGATCTTTCAGTTTTGCGAGTTCCGCTTTCTCGGTCGCAACCTGCTCCTGAACGGCGCGCAGTTGCTCAATAACATCGTTGGTCGGGTTGACGTAAACCTGGTTGTTTACGGCATCCAGAATCAGATAGTCGCCGTTTTTCACCTGAGAGGTGACGCTACCGGTACCTACGATCGCCGGCAGTTCCAGAGAACGTGCCATGATGGAGGTATGAGACGTGCGTCCGCCCGCATCGGTGATGAAACCCAGCACTTTCTGCAGGTTCAACTGCGCGGTTTCTGACGGCGTAAGATCGGCGGCTACCAGGATAACTTCTTCCTGAATTGCGCTCAGATCGATAATGGCCAGACCCAGGATGTTGCGCAGCAGGCGCTTACCGATATCACGTACGTCAGCCGCACGCTCTTTCAGGTATTCGTCATCCAGTTCTTCCAGGGCAGTGGCCTGACCTTCGATAACTTCATGTGCGGCTGCGTCAGCCGTCATGTGCTTATCTTTAATCAGGGCTATGATTTCCTGCTCCAGCTCCTCATCTTCGAGCAGCATAATATGCCCTTCAAAGATGGCTTCTTTTTCTTCACCGAACGTTTCACCAGCTTTTGTCTTGATCGCTTCCAGTTGCGCAGATGCCTTGGCACGACCGCTCAGAAAACGTTCAACTTCCTGATCAACCTTGTCGGCAGAAATTTTTTTCCGGTCAATGACGATTTCGTCTTCTTTCAGCAGCAGTGCTTTGCCGAAAGCGATACCCGGGGATGCTAAAATGCCTGAAATCATAACCCTACCTTACTTGTGACTGATTTTTAAAAGAACCCGGAAAAAACTTACTCGAGTTCCGCCATCAGTTTGACCAGATGTTCAACCGCTTTCTGCTCATCTTCACCTTCTGCGGAGATGGTGACGATGGTGCCTTGAGTCAGGCCCAGAGTCTGCAGTTTAAACAGGCTTTTCGCGCTGGCGCTTTTGCCGTTGGAAGTCACAGTAATCTCAGAAGTAAAGCCTTTTGCTTCTTTAACAAACTGAGCAGCAGGGCGGGTGTGCAGACCGTTCGGAGCGGTAATGGTAACTTCTTGCTGGAACATTGTATTTCCCCAACTTATAGGTTTAGTGTTGTGGAACTAAAGTCTAGCCTGGCGGCTCAACTTTAGCCTGTATTGTTAGCGCTGGCGTAAACGGGACGCGACACAAAAGGTGTTCTACGCAATCCGTTGCTGGCAACTTATGGCCGCTGACGTTTCGCTCGTCATTAAACATTATGCCGCGAAAGGAAGATTTGAACCAAATCATAAAATCGATTCAGCTAACGCTTTTCCTGTAACGATTAATTTCGCGCATCAAAATAATTAGTCTGGTTAAATACCAGTTCCGGCAGGGTGAATCAATGCCAGGTGAGGTGAAAGTTTGAAGCAGGCCACAAAAAAGCACCCAAAAAGGTGCTTTTTTACGCGTTTTTAACATGCTGGCATCACTGTTGCAGTTCTTTCTCGGTAAAGAGATCGGCAAACAGCGCAGTGCTCAGATAACGCTCACCTGATGAGGGTAGGATAACCACAATATTCTTATTGGTAAAGCTTTCATCTTCTTGTAGCTTAAGCGCTGCAGCGACCGCCGCGCCGGAAGAAATTCCCGCCAGAATACCTTCCTCTTCCATCAGACGGCGCGCGGTAGAAATGGCCTCTTCATTGGTGATACCAACCACTTTATCAATCAGCTTCAGATCCAGGTTGCCTGGGATAAAGCCTGCGCCGATGCCCTGAATTTTATGCGGACCCGGCTTCAATTCTTCGCCTGCCAGCGCCTGGGCGATAACCGGGGAGTCGGTGGGTTCTACCGCGACGGTGATAAGATCGGTTTTACCCTTCGTCCCTTTGATATAACGCGTGACGCCGGTCAACGTACCGCCGGTGCCGACGCCGGAGATAAACACATCTACCTGACCATCGGTGTCCTCCCAGATTTCCGGGCCGGTGGTTTTTTCATGGATTTCCGGGTTGGCAGGGTTGCTGAACTGTTGAAGCAGGAGATATTTTTGCGGATCGCTGGCGACAATTTCTTCAGCTTTCTGAATAGCGCCTTTCATCCCTTTCGCCCCTTCGGTCAGTACCAGATTTGCGCCTAACGCTTTGAGTAGCTTGCGGCGTTCGATGCTCATGGTCTCCGGCATGGTCAGGGTGAGTTTGTAACCGCGTGCGGCGGCGACATACGCCAGCGCAATACCGGTATTGCCGCTGGTCGGCTCCACCAGTTCCACGCCAGGTTTCAGCACGCCGCGCTTTTCGGCATCCCAAATCATATTGGCGCCGATACGGCACTTGACGCTAAAGCTCGGGTTGCGTGACTCCACCTTCGCCAGAATGCGTCCGTTACCGATACGGTTCAGTCGAACCAGCGGCGTATGACCGATAGTCAGCGAGTTATCTTCATAAATCTTACTCATGGCCTGTCCTTAACTGTATGAAATTGGGATACCTTCCCAGCATACCTTCCAGCCAGATATGGGGAAGTAAGGATTTCGCATATCTATATGCTGATGGGAAATAATGGTTATCAGTATGGAATAAGAGACAGCATAAGCCATCCCTTATTTATACATTTTTACTTTATTTCCATAACGCATGCTTAGCACGCCAGCAATCTACCCACATTGCCGTTGCGCCACAGACGGCGACAGGCATAATGAAAAGGTTAAGCACCGGAATCATCGTAAAAAGGCTGGTGAGCGCGCCAAATTGCATGTTCGCGACTTTCTGCGTGCGCAACGCGGCGCGCATCGTTTTAAACGGCACTTTGTGGTTATCAAACGGGTAGTCGCAATACTGAATCGCCAGCATCCAGGCGCTGAACAAAAACCACAGCACCGGCGCGATGGTTTGGCCAATGCCAGGAATAAAATAGAGAACCAGCAGTACAATAGCGCGCGGCAGATACCACGCCAGCTTTTGCCATTCGCGTTTCATAATGCGCGGTACATCTTTCATGATGCCGAGTACGCCGGTATCTGGCGGCGTGGCGCCGGTTAACCGCGCCTCAAGCTGTTCGGCTAAAAGACCGTTAAACGGCGCGGCGATCCAGTTGGCGAGGGTAGAGAAAAAATAGCCAAAGACCAGCAGAACAGAGATAACCGCAATCGGCCACAGCAGATAGCTCAGCCATTGCAGCCAGTCCGGTACATGACTCATCAACGAAGGTATCCAGGCGTCAAGCTGCGTAAACAGCCACCAAAATGCGCCGCCCATCAGCACAATGTTGACCAGCAAAGGTAAAATAACAAAGCGGCGGATTCCCGGTAGGGTAACTAATTTCCATCCTTGCGAGAAATAATAGACGCCGCTACGTGGTACGGTTGTGGATGATGAAACCATATTCAGGACATACTCCTTTTCTTAAAGCCCTGGGTAAACGTGGATATCTTACCCGGTTATCAGACGGTGGATAGTTCGGAAATGTTCGAAAAAACAGCAAAAAACACATTTTCCTTCATCTTTATGCTGCGAAAGCCAACAGTACACTTGCACTTGACGTAATCGGCAAATACTCTTAGTGAGTAAATGTTTGCCGTGGTGGCAAGGTGTTAGAACAACAGAGAATATAATGATGCAGGATTTGCGTCTGATATTAATCATTGTTGGCGCGATCGCCATAATCGCTTTACTGGTACATGGTTTCTGGACCAGCCGTAAAGAACGATCTTCTATGTTCCGCGATCGTCCACTAAAACGCATGAAATCAAAACGCGACGACGACTCGTATGACGACGATGTCGAAGAAGACGAAGGCGTGGGTGAAGTTCGTGTTCACCGCGTGAATCATGCCCCCGGCCAGCCGCAGGAGCATGATGCCCCTCGCCAGTCGCCGCAACACCAGTACCAGCCGCCTTATGCGTCTGCGCAACCGCGTCCAGCGGCACCACCGCAACCGCAAGCGCCGATGCAACCGCCGGTTCAGCAACCGCCCCAACCTGTGCCGCAGCCTCTGCAGGCTCAGCCATCTGCGCCGCCGGTACAGCCGTCGCAACAGCAGCCTGCACCGCCGTCGCAAGCGCCGCAGCCTGTTGCGCAGCCCGCACCGCAAACCTTCCAGCCTGCGGAACCTGTGGTTGAGGCGGAACCGGTGGTGGAAGAAGCGCCGGTTGTGGAAAAACCGCAGCGTAAAGAGGCGGTCATCATTATGAACGTCGCGGCCCATCATGGCAGCGAGCTTAATGGTGAAGTGTTACTGAACAGTATTCAGCAGTCAGGCTTTAAATTTGGCGATATGAATATTTTCCATCGTCATTTGAGCCCGGATGGCAGCGGCCCGGCCTTGTTCAGTCTCGCGAATATGGTCAATCCGGGAACGTTCGATCCTGAAATGACGGACTTCACTACGCCTGGCGTCACTATCTTTATGCAGGTGCCGTCTTATGGCGATGCGCTGCAGAACTTTAAGCTGATGCTGCAATCCGCGCAGCATATCGCTGATGAGGTCGGCGGCGTCGTGCTGGATGACCAGCGTCGGATGATGACGCCGCAAAAACTGCGCGAATATCAGGACCGCATCCGCGAGGTGATGGACGCTAACGCCTGAGGTTAACGCAGGTGTGACATTTTTAACGTAACCCCCGCCTGTCGGGGGTTTTTTATCATTGATGGTGTGATATGGAACCAATCGAACAACAACTGACAGAACTGCGAACCACGCTTCGCCATCATGAATATCTGTATCATGTGATGGATGCGCCGGAGATTCCTGACGCCGAATATGACCGCCTGATGCGGGAATTGCGGAAACTGGAGGCGCAACGCCCGGATCTCATCACGCCGGATTCGCCCACGCAGCGCGTTGGCGCGGCGCCGCTGACGGCATTTAACCAGATTCGCCATGAAGTGCCGATGCTGTCGCTCGATAACGTATTTGATGAAGAAAGCTTCCTGGCGTTTAACAAGCGGGTGCAGGATCGTCTAAAAAGCACGGAAAATGTCACCTGGTGCTGCGAGCTAAAGCTGGATGGTTTGGCGGTCAGCATTCTGTATGAAAACGGCGTGCTGGTAAGCGCCGCGACGCGTGGCGACGGCACCACCGGTGAAGATATCACTTCTAACGTGCGCACGATTCGCGCCATTCCGTTAAAGCTGCACGGCGATAACATTCCGGCGCGTCTTGAAGTTCGCGGAGAGGTATTTTTACCGCAGGCCGGGTTTGAAAAGATCAATGAAGAAGCGCGCCGCACTGGCGGCAAAGTGTTTGCTAACCCGCGTAACGCGGCGGCAGGCTCGCTGCGTCAGCTCGATCCGCGTATTACGGCGAAGCGACCGCTAACATTCTTCTGCTACGGCGTCGGTATTCTGGAAGGTGGTGAGTTGCCGGATACGCATCTGGGACGTTTGCTGCAATTTAAAGCATGGGGGCTACCGGTCAGCGATCGCGTGACGCTGTGCGATTCTCCCCAGGCGGTACTGGATTTTTATCACAACGTCGAAGAAGATCGTCCCACGCTCGGTTTTGATATCGACGGCGTGGTGATTAAGGTCAACTCGCTGGTTTTGCAGGAACAGCTAGGCTTTGTGGCTCGCGCGCCGCGCTGGGCGGTGGCGTTTAAATTTCCTGCTCAGGAGCAGATGACTTTTGTGCGCGATGTTGAATTTCAGGTAGGGCGCACCGGGGCAATTACGCCGGTGGCGCGTCTGGAACCGGTTCAGGTGGCTGGTGTACTGGTCAGCAATGCCACGTTGCATAATGCCGATGAAATTGAGCGTCTTGGCTTGCGCATTGGCGATAAGGTGGTTATCCGTCGGGCAGGCGATGTGATCCCTCAGGTGGTAAATGTGGTACTGTCCGAACGCCCTGAAGAGACGTGTCCGATTGTGTTTCCAACGCACTGTCCGGTGTGCGGATCGGACGTAGAGCGAGTCGAAGGCGAAGCCGTTACCCGTTGTACCGGTGGATTGATTTGTGGCGCGCAGCGTAAAGAGTCGCTCAAACATTTTGTGTCGCGCCGGGCGATGGATGTGGACGGGATGGGCGATAAGATCATCGACCAACTGGTGGAAAGGGAGTATGTCCATACGCCAGCGGATCTGTTCCGTCTGACGGCGGGTAAACTGACCGGCCTGGACCGAATGGGACCAAAATCCGCACAAAATGTCGTTAACGCGCTGGAAAAAGCCAAAGCGACGACCTTTGCGCGTTTTCTCTATGCGCTGGGCATTCGTGAAGTCGGTGAAGCGACGGCGGCGGGGCTGGCGGCTTATTTCGGTACGCTGGAGGCACTGCAGGCCGCCTCCACTGACGAGTTGCAAAAAGTGCCTGACGTGGGGATTGTGGTCGCTACGCACGTCTTTAACTTTTTTGCCGAAGAGAGCAATCGTGACGTGATCGGACAGCTACTGGCGGAAGGGGTTCACTGGCCCGCGCCGGTTGTCATTAATGCGCAAGAGATCGACAGCCCGTTTGCCGGTAAAACCGTGGTACTAACCGGTAGCCTGAGCCAGATGTCCCGCGATGACGCTAAAGCGCGTTTAGTGGAGCTGGGCGCGAAAGTGGCAGGCAGCGTATCGAAGAAAACCGATCTGGTGATTGCGGGTGAAGCGGCGGGTTCCAAACTTGCCAAAGCGCAGGAACTGGGCATCAATGTCATTGATGAAGCGGAAATGCTTCGTTTGCTGGGTATCTGATATGGAGAAAGAGCAGTTGATCGCCATCGCTAATACGCTGATGCCGTTCGGCAAATATCAGGGGCGTCGATTGATCGACCTTCCGGAAGAGTATTTGCTGTGGTTTGCCCGTAAAGATCAATTTCCGGCGGGTAAGCTGGGGGAGCTGATGCAAATCACGCTGCTGATTAAAACCGAGGGGCTGACGCAACTGGTGCAGCCCCTGAAACGCCCGCTTTAAGCTTTCGCGGCGTGGCTTTCCTGCTGCGCCTGTAACTTCTCGGTCTGGCGTTTGTAGCGCCGCGCCAGCCCTGCGCAAACCATCAGTTGGATCTGGTGGAAGATCATCAGCGGTAATACCATCATACCCAGCACTGACGTCGGAAACAGAATATTGGCCATCGGAATCCCGTTGGCCAGGCTCTTTTTCGAACCGCAGAAGACGATAGTGATTTCGTCGGCTTTGTTGAAGCCGCATTTACGGGCGACAAAGACGTTAATGGCTATGACGATCGCCAGCAGTACGAGGCTAACCACGACGATAAACAGCAGCGATCCCCAGCCGACTTTGTGCCAAATGCCGTTGACCACCGCTTCGCTGAACGCTGAGTAGACCACCAGCAAAATAGAGGTCTGGTCTGTCTTCGCGATCCACTTTTTGTTGCGCGCGACCCAGTTGCCAATCCACGGGCGAGACAGGTGTCCCAGCACGAAAGGCAGTAGCAGTTGCAGCATAATTTTGCCCACCTCTTCCAGACTGCCCTGCGCGCCATGAATATTCATTACCAGACCGACCAGCAGCGGCGACAGGAAAATGCCCAGCAGGCTGGACGCAGACGCTGAGCACACCGCAGCCGCGACGTTACCGCCCGCGAGTGAAGTAAACGCAATCGCAGACTGCACGGTGGCGGGCAAAATACACAGATATAGAAAACCGCTGTAGAGCATAGGGTCGACATTGACAGGCGCCCACCAGGCAAACAGTACGCCGAGGACAGGAAAGAGCACAAAAGTGCTGCACATGACCCACAGATGCAACCGCCAGTGGCTGCCGCCAGCGATGATCGCTTCACGCGAAAGCTTCGCGCCATGCATAAAAAACAGCAGAGCGATGGCCGCTGTCGTGATGCCTTCAACGACAGGCACAAAGCTGCCTTCCGCCGGGAAAAAAGAGGCCAGTAGTACCACGGTGATAAGCGTCAGCGTGAAAGGGTCAAGGATACGAAAAAGTTTCATAAAAACTCCTGAAAGTCGGTGCAGCCATTTTGCGTTTTTCGCTTTGAGAAATAAAATTGATTTATTGCATCTATATATGAATTTAGTCGATGAATTATTCACTGCGTCAACTGCGTATTTTTATTACCGTCGCCCAGGCAAAAAGTTTTAGTCGGGCAGGGGATATGATTGGACTAAGCCAGTCTGCAGTCAGTCATAGCGTAAAAGAGCTGGAGCGGCAAATCGGCGCCAGACTGCTGGATCGCACTACGCGTGAGGTGGTGCTGACCGAGGCGGGGCAACAACTGGCGACGCGTCTGGAGCGGGTGCTTGATGAACTGAACAGTATACTGCGCGATGCAGGCAGAGTAGGGACACAATTAACTGGCACCGTGCGCGTTGCTGCCAGCCAGACCATTTCTGCGCATCTTATTCCGCAATGTATTGCCCAAAGTAATTCACTTTATCCCGCTATTGATTTTGTACTGCACGATCGTCCGCAGCAGTGGGTGCTGGAGAGCATTCGTCAGGGGGAAGTGGATTTTGGGATCGTTATCGATCCCGGCGCAGCGGTGGATTTACAGTGTGAAGCTATCTTATCAGAGCCTTTTTTACTATTGTGTCGCCAGGATCATCCGCTGGCGCATCAGGAATGGGTGAGCTGGCAGGATCTTAAACAGGCGCCGCTGGTCTTACAGGATTATGCTTCCGGTAGCCGACCGCTGATTGATGCGGCGCTTGCCCATTTTGCTATTGAGGCGGATATCGTGCAGGAGATTGGCCATCCCGCCACGCTCTTTCCAATGGTGGAAGCGGGAATCGGCATCAGCGTACTGCCTGCGCTGGCGTTACCGCTCCCGCAGGATAGCCACTTGCTGGTTAAACGGCTGACGCCCGTAGTTGAAAGACAGCTCATGCTGGCGCGGCGAAAAAACCGGTCGCTCTCCACGGCGGCGCAGGCATTATGGGATGTAGTACGCACCCAGGCCAGCGAATTAACCGCAGCGAGGGCGAAAGATCCGCTGTATCAGATATAGACGGTAAGCGAGCCGGTAGCGTTGCTGCGGTATTTATGCCGGGTGGCGGCTTCGCCTTACCCGGCCTACATTCGCCGCGTAGGCCCGATAAACGTAACGCCTGGCGCAGGTTATATCGCAGATAGCAAAAAAGCGCCTTTAGGGCGCCTTTTTACATTGGTGGGTCGTGCAGGATTCGAACCTGCGACCAATTGATTAAAAGTCAACTGCTCTACCAACTGAGCTAACGACCCGAAGTGGTGGGTGATGACGGGATCGAACCGCCGACCCCCTCCTTGTAAGGGAGGTGCTCTCCCGGCTGAGCTAATCACCCACTTCGGTACTTCACAATAAGAAATTTAGCTGGCGAGAAAGTGGTGGGTGATGACGGGATCGAACCGCCGACCCCCTCCTTGTAAGGGAGGTGCTCTCCCAGCTGAGCTAATCACCCATTTCTCAATTTCTTATCTACACGGCGGAGACTACATAAAGTAGTTGGTGGGTGATGACGGGATCGAACCGCCGACCCCCTCCTTGTAAGGGAGGTGCTCTCCCAGCTGAGCTAATCACCCCCGCTGTGTGGAGTCGCATTATAGGGAGAGTTGAAAATGAGTCAACGCATTTTCTAAAGTTTTTGTTTGTTCGTCGTAAAATTAAACAAAACGATCGTGAATCACCCCACGCTGCATGATTTCTATACGGAAATAGTAAAGCGCAGCGTTCTGACCGGATCAACATTGAGGAATCAAGCCACAGTGATAGAATACAAGGCTATTCATCTTTCCAGGATTTGCCGGTTGTCGGCATCTTTATAAACGTAAGGCCATTTCATGAAAATCAAAACTCGCTTCGCGCCTAGCCCGACAGGTTATCTGCATGTCGGCGGCGCGCGTACTGCTCTTTATTCCTGGCTTTTCGCACGTCACCACGGCGGTGAGTTTGTGCTGCGTATTGAAGACACCGATCTTGAGCGTTCCACGCCGGAAGCCATCGAAGCCATCATGGATGGTATGAACTGGCTGAACCTGGAATGGGACGAAGGCCCGTATTTCCAGACCAAACGTTTTGATCGCTATAACGCGGTTATTGACGAGATGCTGGAGGCGGGAACGGCCTATAAATGCTACTGCTCCAAAGAGCGTCTGGATCAGCTTCGTGAAGATCAGATGGCGAAAGGCGAGAAGCCGCGTTATGACGGGCATTGCCGTCATAGCCACGAGCATCATGCCGACGATGAGCCATGCGTGGTGCGCTTTGCCAACCCGCAGGACGGTTCCGTTATTTTTGATGACCAGATCCGTGGGCCGATCGAATTCAGCAATCAGGAGCTGGACGATTTGATCATTCGCCGTACCGACGGTTCGCCGACCTACAACTTCTGTGTGGTGGTTGACGACTGGGATATGGAAATTACCCATGTGATTCGTGGCGAAGACCATATCAACAATACTCCGCGCCAGATCAACATCCTGAAAGCGTTAAACGCGCCGGTGCCGATGTACGCGCACGTGTCGATGATTAACGGCGACGACGGTAAAAAACTGTCTAAACGTCATGGTGCGGTTAGCGTCATGCAGTATCGCGACGATGGCTACCTGCCGGAGGCGCTACTGAACTACCTGGTGCGTCTGGGCTGGTCCAGCGGCGATCAGGAGATCTTCACCCGTGAAGAGATGATCAAACTGTTCTCCCTGAATGCAGTCAGTAAATCGGCTAGTGCATTCAACACTGATAAACTGCTATGGCTGAACCACCACTACATCAATACGCTGGCGCCGGAATATGTGGCGACGCATTTGCAATGGCATATCGAGCAGGAAAATATCGATACCCGTAACGGCCCGCAGCTTGCTGAATTGGTGAAGTTGTTGGGAGAACGCTGCAAAACTCTGAAAGAAATGGCGCAGAGCTGCCGCTATTTCTATGAAGACTTCAGCGAGTTTGACGCCGATGCGGCGAAAAAACACCTTCGCCCGGTGGCGCGTCAGCCGCTGGAAGTGGTACGCGACAAGCTGTCGGCGATTACGGACTGGTCAGCAGAAAACATCCACCACGCGATTCAGGCCACGGCGGATGAGCTGGAAGTGGGGATGGGTAAAGTGGGGATGCCGCTGCGTGTGGCCGTGACCGGCGCCGGGCAGTCTCCTGCGCTGGATGTTACCGTACACGCGATTGGCAAAACCCGCAGCATTGAGCGTATCAACAAAGCGCTGGGCTTTATCGCCGAGCGTGAAAGCCAGCAGTAACGCGAGCTGAAACAGAATGAACGGCAGGGAAGACGCCTGCCGTTTTTTATTTGTTAGTCCGCCTCATTGATACCTAAACGCGTCAGAAATCCGCGAATACCTTCCCGCGATAAAAACAGCGCCAGTTTTTCCTGTTCCTGAGCAGACATATTTTCAACTGCATCAATAATTTGTCGATAAGCGTGACTGTGCGCCGCGTTCGCATATTCTGCGAAAGCCTCTTCCGCCTGATAAAACGCAGGCAGTTTGCGAAAAGCCGGAATATTGAGAATAAATTCCCGCACGCTGGCATCAATATGGATGAGTCTTGCGCGTCCGCCTTTGACGCCGGGAAATTTTTCGGTTTTCCAGTTTTGTTCTCTGATCCAGCGATTGACGGTTTGTCTGGCCACGCCGAGGCATTCAGCCAGCTCTTCAGTGGTCATTTTACTGCGTAATCTTTTCATATTATTTGCTATCGCGTATCCCTAAGCGTTGTAACAAACCGGTAATCCCTTCGCGAACGAGGAGAGAGGTAAACTGTTTCTGCTCGGATGAGGTCATCTCTTTAGCGAGCGTCATGAGCAGCGCTTCAAGCGATGCGTCGCTGGCAGGCGTGAATGTGTCTGCGTGGTGGTCAACCGAACGCTCAGCGCTGCGGATATATTCACGAACCTGTTCGTTTACATGAACCAGACGGGCTTTACCGCCCTGGACGCCGGGTTTGGGCGATGTCGCCCAGCCTTCTTTCCGTACCCATTTATTGATGGTTTGTCGGCTGTAACCGGTGAGATTAGCGAGTTCTTCTGGCGTCATCCGTTCCTTGAACATAACGATTCCCTGAATAGTCGTGGGGTTAATTAGTGGTTCATTTTATAGCACCATTTTAGTCGAAACCGTGACGCGTTTAACTACTGAATGCGAGTTGTGCCGCAATGTCTTTTATTTGAATGCTTTTTCAGCGATTGAATTCGGCAAGTTCATTTTGCCGTTGACACATGCGAAGGGAATTCATATGATGCCGCCCGTCAACTCGACAAGCTTTACGTAGTGGGGCTATAGCTCAGCTGGGAGAGCGCTTGCATGGCATGCAAGAGGTCAGCGGTTCGATCCCGCTTAGCTCCACCAACATTCAAACCCTCGCTGCAAAGCGGGGGTTTTTGTTTTTTGTCACAGAATTTATGGTGCCTGATCTGTTCTTCACGTGCGTTTGTTTGCCACTGCTTTTGCTGTCAATATGAGCTTTTGTTAGATTGCTTCACGATACGAATATACTTATTATTCATGCGCCTTATATAATGATGTGAGCATTAAACCAATGCCGGATAAGTATAATGTACTAAAAAATATAAAAATATTTTTACTGGCTCTCTGCCTGACCGTTCCGGCTATTCTGGTATCCCGTCTCATTTCTCCCCGCGCCATAATTGATTCCAACTATATTTTTCTGGCCTGGCTACCGCTCTGCGTCATGTTTGCCGTTCTGTTCTTATTTGGCCGCCGCGGCGTCGCGCCGATAGTAGGCGGAATGATGTTGACCAATGAATGGAATTTTCATTTACCTCTGCCACAGGCGCTGGTGCTGCTATTTTGCCAAACGTTTCCCGTGTTGCTGTTTTGCGCTATCGTACGCTGGCAGTTGGGCGCACGCTGGCGCTACGGAATACCCCACAAAGGCATCTGGCTACGCATTTTCTGGTTAGGGCTAATGACGCCGCTCGGCATAAAAATCAGTATGTATCTGGCGGGGCACTACCTGGCTTTCCCGGTGACCATATCTACCTTCTTTGGCATCGGCACCGCTATTTTCTCGATTGTCGATTTATTGAGTCTGATTTCTGCCGCGCTTATTTTTACCCTCTTTTTCTATTATCCGCTGCGGATGATAGTCAGTCCGCACTATATTCGTATTTTCTGGCGGAGGGATGTCGCTCCTTATCTCGCCAAAGAAAAACGCTTGTTTACGCTTCTCTGGTTTGCAACTCTGGCGACGCTATTAGCGGTGCTGTGTACGCCTTTCGAGACAAAGTATATTGCTGGCTATCTGGTGCCAGTCCTGTTCATTGGATTTACCCTCGGCGTGGGGAAAATCAGTTATGCGCTATTGAATTTTAGCTGGGCTATCACTGCGCTATTCCTGCTTAGCTACAACCGCAATTTTCTGCAGGGCGTAGGATCAGAATATTCGCTGGCATTTATTCTTTCGGTTCTCATTTCTTTTAGTATTTGTTTGTTATACATGGAGCGGATTAACCAGCGCAGCGAATGGTTGAATCGACAATGGCACTCGCAGGCATTGACCGATCCGTTGACGCAACTGCCGAACCTGCGTGCGCTGGAGCAGTTTCTTTTACAGGATGCCGGGCAAAGCGTGTGTTATTTACGCATGGAAAACCTGGAATTTCTGAGCCGCCATTACGGTATGCTGATGCGCGTTCATTGCGAACGCGAGGTGTTTCGCGCGTTGCAGCCGCTGCTGCTGGAAAAGGAGAAAATTTTCCATCTGCCGGGCAGTGAGTTATTGCTGGTACTGACGGGACCGGAAACTGAAGCCCGCCTGCAATATATGCTCAATGTGCTTAATAATCGCAAAATTTACTGGAACAATACCGGCCTGGAAATGGAATACGGCGCATCGTGGGGAACATTCGATGGTCGCCAGGAAACCTTACAACCGTTGTTAGGACAGCTAAGCTGGCTGGCGGAGCAATCCTGTTCGCATCGTCGGGTGCTTGCACTGACCCATAGTATTGAAGCCGCTTCCGGTCAGACGACGGAACGGGTGCTGCGGTTGCAGAAAATCCGTCAGGCGCTGGAGCGCGGCGCGCTTGTTTTGTATGCTCAGCCTATCCGCGACGCGCAGGGAAAAGGGTATGACGAGATTCTGACGCGGCTCAGATGCGACGACGGTATCATGATGCCGAATCAGTTTATTCCGCTTATCGCCCAGTTTAACCTGAGCGTGCGGTTTGATATGCAGGTGATGGAAGCGCTTCTGCAATGGCTGTCCACGCATCCGTCGGCGGAGCAGGGAGCGCGTTTCTCAGTTAATCTGATGCCGCTGACGCTGCTGCAAAAAGAGACGGCGCCGCGCATTATTCAGTGCTTTAAACGCTATGGCGTCCCGCCTGCTTCGGTCATCATCGAAATTACTGAAGAACAGGCCTTCTCTCATTCCGAAATCAGTATGCACAATATCAACCAACTGCGTAAGTTTGGCCTAAAAATCGCAATTGATGATTTCGGCACCGGTTATGCAAACTATGAACGGCTAAAACGCCTCAAGGCGGACATCATTAAAATCGACGGTTGTTTCGTAAAAGATATTCTGACGGACTCCCTGGATGCGATGATCGTGAAATCAATTACTGATTTAGCGAAAGCGAAATCGTTGAGCGTCGTGGCTGAGTTTGTTGAAACGCCTGCGCAGCGCGATCTGCTATTGCGGCTTGGTGTACACAGTTTGCAGGGATATCTGATTGGCCGCCCGCGCCCGTTAGGCAAATAAGCGGCATAAAAAAACCGGGGATAGCTCCCCGGTTTCTGAATTAAAAAGCTAAAGCTTACAGTACCAGCGCCGCGATAGAGGCGGACAGTACGCTCACCAGCGTAGAACCGTAAACCAGTTTCAGACCAAAACGGGAAACCACGTTGCCTTGCTCTTCGTTCAGGCCTTTAATCGCGCCCGCGATAATACCGATGGAAGAGAAGTTCGCGAAGGATACCAGGAAGACAGAGATAATGCCTTCAGCGCGCGGAGAGAGGGTGGAGGCGATTTTTTGCAGATCCATCATCGCCACGAATTCGTTGGAAACCAGTTTGGTCGCCATGATACTTCCTACCTGCAGCGCTTCACTGGAAGGTACGCCCATCACCCACGCGACCGGGTAGAAGATGTAGCCCAGAATGCCCTGGAAGGAGATGCTATAGCCGAACCAACCGGTAACCGTTGCGAACAGCGCGTTCAGCGCCGCGATCAGCGCGATAAAGCCGATCAGCATCGCTGCGACGATAATCGCCACTTTAAAACCTGCCAGAATGTACTCGCCCAGCATTTCGAAGAAACTTTGGCCTTCATGCAGGTTCGACATCTGAATATTTTCTTCGCTGGCATCCACGCGGTACGGGTTGATCAGCGACAGAACGATAAAGGTGCTGAACATGTTCAGAACCAGCGCAGCGACCACATATTTAGGGTCCAGCATCGTCATGTACGCGCCCACAATAGACATGGAAACGGTAGACATTGCGGTCGCCGCCATGGTGTACATGCGGTTACGGGACATTTTGCTGAGGATATCTTTATAAGCGATAAAGTTCTCGGACTGGCCCAGGATCAGCGAGCTGACGGCGTTAAAAGACTCCAGTTTGCCCATACCGTTTACTTTGGACAACAGGAAACCAATAGCGCGGATGACCACTGGCAGAACGCGGATATGCTGGAGAATACCGATCAACGCGGAAATAAAGACGATCGGGCACAATACTTTCAGGAAGAAAAACGCCAAACCTTGATCGTTCATACTGCCGAAGACGAAGTTTGTCCCTTCGTTGGCAAATCCGAGCAGTTTTTCAAACATCTCGGAGAAACCTTTTACGAAGCCAAGGCCAACATCAGAGTTCAGGAAGAACCAGGCCAGTAACACTTCGATAACGAGTAACTGAATGACGTAACGAATGCGAATCTTTTTACGGTCGCTGCTAACCAGCAGTGCGAGTACCGCAACAACGGCAAGCGCCAGGACAAAATGAAGGACGCGGTCCATATTTGCTCCAAATATGAGGCAGGTTTAATTTTCGTGCACATTCTATGCAACAGCCGTAAAGAAAACGAGATCCAACACACACTATAATAAGGACCTGTGACGAGATTCAAAATTAGTGATCTGTAATACACTTTTACTGTGCTGAATATGAAAATGAAAAGTTATATCAGTGTGCTAATCTTGTAATGTTAAGCCAAAGTGTTCTGATACAGGTCGTCATCGTATCGGTCTATCGTTTCACACTATCAAAGTAATCACCCGTACCCATTGAAATGCACTTGATAATCATTATCAATAAACATAGCATGAAACATAGCAAAGGCTATGTTTTTGAGGCAAAAGATGACTGACAATCGCGTAGAGAATAGCAGCGGACGGGCGGCGCGCAAGCTAAGGCTCGCATTAATGGGACCTGCGTTCATTGCCGCGATTGGTTATATCGATCCCGGTAACTTCGCGACCAATATTCAGGCTGGCGCCAGCTTTGGCTATCAGCTACTCTGGGTGGTGGTTTGGGCGAACCTGATGGCAATGCTGATTCAAATCCTCTCGGCAAAGCTCGGGATTGCCACGGGCAAGAATCTGGCGGAGCAAATTCGCGACCATTATCCGCGCCCGGTGGTCTGGTTTTACTGGGTGCAGGCGGAAATCATCGCGATGGCCACCGATTTAGCTGAGTTTATCGGCGCGGCAATTGGTTTTAAGCTGATCCTGGGCGTCTCTTTATTACAGGGCGCGGTATTGACGGGTATCGCGACGTTTCTGATTTTAATGTTACAGCGCCGCGGTCAAAAACCGCTTGAAAAAGTCATCGGCGGTTTACTGCTTTTTGTCGCCGCCGCTTACATAGTGGAGCTGTTTTTCTCTCAGCCTGATATGGCGCAGCTCGGCAAAGAAATGGTTATCCCGGCGCTACCGAATTCGGAAGCCGTATTCTTAGCCGCCGGCGTGCTTGGCGCGACGATTATGCCGCACGTGATTTATTTGCACTCTTCATTAACGCAGCATCTGCATGGCGGAACGCGGCAACAGCGATATTCAGCAACGAAATGGGATGTTGCTATAGCCATGACGATTGCCGGTTTTGTCAATCTGGCAATGATGGCAACCGCCGCTGCGGCGTTTCATTTTAGCGGGCACACCGGCATCGCCGATCTCGATCAGGCATACCTGACGCTGGAACCGTTGCTTAGCCATGTGGCGGCAACGGTGTTTGGTCTTAGTCTGGTAGCGGCAGGGCTTTCTTCCACCGTGGTAGGAACTCTGGCGGGGCAGGTGGTGATGCAAGGGTTTGTCCGTTTTCACATTCCGCTGTGGGTACGGCGTTTTATTACCATGCTGCCCTCATTTATTGTGATTTTGATGGGGCTTGACCCTACCCGAATTCTGGTGATGAGCCAGGTGCTGCTGAGTTTTGGTATTGCGCTGGCGCTGGTGCCGCTACTGATTTTCACCAGTAACCCCACGCTAATGGGCGAGCTGGTGAATACGCGGCGGGTAAAACAGATTGGCTGGATGATTGTCGTGCTGGTCGTCGCCCTGAATATCTGGTTGCTGGTTGGAACGGTGATGGGCTTGTCATAGGAGATCAAAAGATAGCAGGCCCGATGCGTTGGCGTCATCGGGCTGTCATTCAGCAGGAGGCTTAGTGGTGATGCTTGTGACCCCGGCCTCGCCCGCGATGATCGTCGCGATCGCGCCAGCCTTCCCGATAACCGCGTTCATACGCTTTACGCTTATCCCAGCCGCGATGATAGCCGTTGTCATGGCGCCACCAGCGATTTTTACGCCATTCATAATGGTTGTGCCAGTAATCCCGGTCGCGCCAGCGACCGCCGTCCCAGTAGTTACCGTAATCATCGCGATCGCCAATTTGTAATTTTATTGAGGGCAACAGGGTGATTTCGCCCGCATTCGCGGCAAGCGGTGTAAAAGCCAACAAGGCTGCCGCCAGAATCAGTGACCTGAACATACTTTCTCTCCTTCACGATCGAGCCGTAGCCGGCCTGTTAATGCAATATTACGAAGCAGTAAAGCTTTGTTTCATCGCCTTAACTCTTAAATCATGAAGGAGAGCATTTTTTGCTAAAGTCGCGTGTTCAGGATAGCGTCAATTTCTGCACATTCCGTTGCTGAAAAACGGCGATTTGCCAGCATTCCTACGGCATCTTCGATTTGTGACGGTTTGCTGGCGCCAATCAGCACCGAGGTAACGTTATCGTTACGCAGTACCCAGGCGAGCGCCATCTGAGACAATTTTTGGCCCCGTCGCGCAGCCAGTTCATTCAACTGGCGAACTTTTTCCAGCTTGTCGGCGGTAATCTGTTCTGGTTTAAGGAAACGGCTTCCGCTCGCCGCGCGGGAATCTTCCGGAATGCCATTCAGATAACGGTCAGTGAGCTGTCCGCCCGCCAGCGGCGAGAACGCAATACTGCCGACGCCCTTTTCCTGTAACAGCGCCAGTAATCCGTCCTCCACCCAACGCTCAAAAAGCGAATATTTAGGTTGATGAATCAGGCAAGGCGTGCCGAGATCCTCGAGAATATCGATAGCTTGTCTCGCCAGATCGGCAGGATAGTTAGAGATCCCCACGTACAACGCTTTGCCCTGGCGGACAAGGTGATCCAACGCTTTCATCGTCTCTTTAAGCGGCGTTTCGGGATCGGGGCGATGGTGATAAAAGATATCGACATACTCCAGCCCCATACGTTTCAGGCTTTGATCGAGGCTGGCGATAAGATACTTCCGTGAGCCCCAGTCACCATAAGGGCCATCCCACATGGTGTAGCCCGCTTTGGTGGAGATGACCAATTCATCGCGCCACGGTAAAAAATCTTCCTGCAGAATGCGGCCAAAATTACATTCTGCGGAGCCCGGCGGCGGGCCATAATTATTGGCGAGATCAAAATGGGTAATGCCCAGATCGAACGCACGTTGCAGCAGCGCCCGGCTGTTTTCTACCCGTGTCGCATCGCCGAAGTTGTGCCATAACCCCAGCGAAATGGCGGGAAGTTTGACGCCACTGCGTCCGCAGCGACGATATTCCATTGTGTGATAACGATTCTCATCGGGCTGATAAACCATGACCTTTCCCCCTGTGACGTGAATAAATAGTGTATACGGTTACACTCGCCAGGAGGTATTCGGATTTTACTGTTCGCTACTGTAAACATTGTTTTCCAGACTTTCATACCCGTCGTGCTGGACAGCCATCAGCGTTCCTTAATACTCAACATAATGTTAACGTCAAAAGGAACGCTGTCATGCAAAACCCCTATACCGTGGCCGACTATTTGCTGGACAGACTGGCAGGATGCGGCATTGGCCATCTTTTTGGCGTACCGGGCGATTATAACTTGCAGTTTCTTGACCATGTGATTGACCACCCGACCCTGCGTTGGGTGGGATGCGCCAATGAGCTGAACGCCGCTTATGCTGCGGACGGTTATGCGCGCATGTCGGGCGCTGGTGCGCTACTCACCACCTTTGGCGTGGGAGAACTTAGCGCTATTAACGGTATCGCGGGCAGTTACGCGGAATATGTACCGGTCTTGCATATTGTCGGCGCGCCCTGTAGCGCTGCGCAGCAGCGTGGCGAATTGATGCACCACACCCTCGGTGACGGCGATTTTCGTCATTTTTATCGCATGAGTCAGGCGATATCTGCCGCCAGCGCAATATTGGATGAGCAGAATGCCTGTTTCGAGATTGACCGCGTATTGGGTGAAATGCTTGCCGCACGCAGGCCTGGATACATCATGTTGCCCGCCGACGTGGCGAAAAAAACGGCCATCCCGCCTACGGAGGCGCTGACGTTGCCCGCGCATGAAACGCAAAGTGGCGTGGAGACGGCATTTCGTTACCACGCCCGTCAGTGCCTGATGAACAGTCGGCGCATTGCGCTATTGGCCGACTTTCTTGCCGGGCGCTTTGGTTTACGGCCTCTGTTGCAGCGCTGGATGGCGGAAACGCCCATCGCCCATGCGACACTACTGATGGGGAAAGGGCTTTTTGATGAACAGCACCCGAACTTCGTTGGCACCTACAGCGCTGGCGCCAGCAGCAAAGAGGTGCGTCAGGCCATAGAGGACGCCGACAGGGTTATCTGCGTCGGCACCCGTTTTGTCGATACCCTTACTGCCGGATTTACCCAACAATTGCCGGCGGAACGCACGCTGGAGATTCAGCCTTACGCGTCGCGCATCGGCGAAACCTGGTTCAACCTCCCGATGGCGCAGGCGGTGTCTACGCTGCGCGAACTGTGCCTTGAATGCGCTTTTGCACCGCCGACGCCGCGTTCCGCCGGACAGCCTGTGCGGATTGATAAGGGAGAACTGACCCAGGAAAACTTCTGGCAAACCTTACAGCAGTATCTCAAACCTGGCGATATTCTCCTTGTTGACCAGGGCACCGCTGCCTTTGGCGCTGCCGCGCTGTCGCTTCCGGATGGTGCGGAAGTTGTGGTACAGCCGCTGTGGGGATCTATCGGCTATTCCTTGCCCGCCGCGTTTGGCGCACAAACCGCCTGCCCCGATCGGCGGGTGATTCTGATTATCGGCGATGGCGCGGCGCAGCTCACGATTCAGGAGATGGGCTCGATGTTACGCGACGGGCAGACGCCACTTATCCTGCTGCTCAACAATGACGGCTATACCGTAGAGCGCGCCATTCACGGCGCGGCCCAGCGGTATAATGACATCGCGAGCTGGAACTGGACGCAGATACCACAGGCGCTAAACGCGGCGCAACAGGCGGAGTGCTGGCGGGTGACGCAGGCTATTCAACTGGCAGAGGTCCTCGAACGGCTGGTGCGCCCACAACGTTTGTCATTTATTGAAGTGATGTTGCCAAAAGCCGATCTGCCGGAATTACTGCGTACCGTGACCCGGGCGCTGGAAGCCCGCAACGGGGGATAATGGCCCCCGCTGCGCCGGATTAGGGTTCGTGACGGTTGGCGGCCAGCAACGGTTTTCCCGCCAGCAATAGCCAGGCGGGGAGCATCACAATGCAGAGCAGCGGCAGTAGATTGGTATCTGGTACGACGACAGCAGCCATAAACAGACTGAGCCAGCCGTCGCGCGTCACCACCAGCACTAAGCCAAGAATCGCACAGGAGACGGTAATCGCCGCGGGCACGGTCTCAACATGGGCATGGAGCATGAGTCCTAGCGCCGCGCCGATAAACACGGCCGGAAAAATGCGCCCGCCGCGAAAACCGCTCGCCGCCGCGATGACCAGCGCGGCGAGTTTGACAATGGCTAAGGTAAAATAATCTCCCGCGCCCAGCGTCTGGCTAAACGCCATTTGTTGCATTTCGTCCAGTCCTTTAAACAGGGTAAGCGGCCCGCCAATGACGCCCAGGATACCCAGTATAAAACCGCCAATACCGAGAATCAGGACCGGATTTTTCAGCCGGTGCAGTAACTCATGCAGACGCGGAAGGCACCAGACGGCGACCATCCCTGCGGCAATGGCGATCGCCGCGACGATCGCTCCGCTGGCAATGTCCATCAGTCGCATCTGCGTGTAATGGGCGATGGGTAACGAAAAATGCGGATGAAAGAACAGGCTGGTAGTGAGTGACCCCGCCGCTGCCGCCATTAACGGCGCAAACAGGCGATCCCACATGGGAACATCGTTAGAGCCGCTAAGCGTTTGCGAAAAAATCAGCGCCGCGGCGACGGGCGTGCCGAACAGCGCGCCGATGGTACCGGCCGAGGCCAGAATCGTCCAGTCTAACGCCGCGATGCGTGGGAACAGGCGGGAGCCGAAAGCCACCGCCAGCGCGATATTTATTGTCATTATCGGATGCTCCGGCCCCAGGCTTACGCCACCGGCAAGGCCGATGATTAAGGCGAGAAGCAATCCGGGCAGCGCAGATGGCGAGATCGGCATACTGATTAACGGCTCAATGGCCGGATCGGGGCCAGCGTGTCCTGGACTATAACGGATAATCAAACCCACCACGATCCCGGTTAGCGTGAGCATACCCACTATCCAGAACGGCGAATCATAAGCGATTCCGATGCTGGCGGGCAGCCGTTGCCAAAGAAATTGCTGAAAAACTGACGCGACTTTCATCGCGGCGATTAAAACCAGGCTTGACGCTACGCCAATAATCAGTGCAGGGAGCGACAGCAGCAGCATCGTTCGGGCACGCGGGTGGAACATAATCTCTTCCTTACACGGGGTCGTATACCTATTTTGCACAGCCTGCCCGACGGCATTGCTGCAATTGGTGCTGAAACAAGAAAGTAATTCTGTGATGAAGATCTATATTTATAGGCAGTCAGCCTGATGGCCGTTGTTGTTATGCCCCCATGAATTTACAGTGTGACAAAGACTTATTTTGACTTTAGCGGAGCAGTAGAAGAATGACAAAGTATGCTTTAGTAGGAGATGTAGGCGGCACGAATGCGCGTCTTGCCCTGTGTGATATCGCCAGTGGAGAAATCTCGCAGGCCAAAACGTATTCCGGTCTGGACTATCCCAGCCTTGAGGTTGTGGTGCGCGTTTACCTCGATGAGCATAGCGTCAGCGTGGAAGATGGTTGTATCGCCATAGCCTGTCCGATTACCGGCGACTGGGTGGCGATGACAAACCATACCTGGGCTTTTTCTATTGCGGAAATGAAAAAAAATCTCGGCTTTAGCCATCTGGAAATCATCAACGATTTCACCGCCGTGTCGATGGCGATCCCGATGCTGAAAAAAGAGCATTTAATTCAGTTCGGCGGCGGCGAACCGATAGACGGCAAACCCATTGCGGTGTATGGCGCGGGAACCGGGCTGGGCGTGGCGCATCTGGTACATGTGGATAAGCGCTGGATTAGCCTTCCGGGCGAAGGCGGGCATGTCGATTTTGCGCCTAACAGCGAAGAAGAAGCCATGATTCTGGAAATACTGCGCGCCGAAATTGGTCACGTTTCCGCCGAGCGCGTGTTGTCTGGCCCGGGGCTGGTGAATCTTTACCGGGCGATTGTTAAGTCCGATAACCGTCTGCCGGAAAATTTGCGCCCGAAAGATATTACCGCGCGCGCCCTGGCGGATAGTTGTATCGATTGTCGCCGCGCGTTGTCGCTCTTTTGCGTCATTATGGGACGATTTGGCGGCGATCTGGCGTTAACCATGGGGACATTTGGCGGCGTTTATATCGCTGGCGGCATTGTCCCGCGTTTCCTGGAGTTTTTTAAAGCGTCTGGCTTCCGTGGTGGTTTTGAAGATAAAGGCCGCTTTAAAGATTATGTACACGGTATTCCGGTCTATCTGATTGTCCATGATAATCCCGGCTTGTTAGGCTCCGGCGCGCATCTGCGTCAGACACTAGGCCATATTCTATAAGCCTGATGGGTCTCGCCGGATGGCGGCGTAACCGCCTTATCTGGCCTACAAAAGCGTGTCATCTGTAGGCCTGATAAGCGCAGCGCCATCAAGTAATTAAGAATTCTATTATCAGTCTCAAACCGCGTTTCTCACGCGGTTTTTTTTCGCCTGTTACATGCCATGCCGACACGCGTCACATTTCTGCTTAGCGGAATTATTTATCCAGTAAAAGCATTATTCATCTGGTAACAATCGTAGGCTTCTCACCGTCATAATTTCACTCGTTAACTATTACGAGGAAAACGTTATGACTAAAAAACTGATTGCCGTTTGCGCGTGTCCGATGGGGCTGGCTCACACCTTTATGGCGGCGCAGGCGCTGGAAGAGGCCGCGGTAGAAGCGGGATACGAAGTCAAAATCGAAACCCAGGGCGCTGATGGTATTCAAAACCGTCTCACGGCGCAGGACATTGCCGAAGCGACGTTAATTATCCATTCCGTAGCAATAACGCCGGAAGATAACGAGCGTTTTGAATCTCGCGACGTATACGAGATAACGCTTCAGGATGCCATTAAAAATGCCGCGGGCATTATCAAAGAAATTGAAGCGATGATTGCCGCCGATCAACGGTAATGCTCGATAGGGATACTGATATGGCCATTAAAAAACGCAGTGCGACTGTTGTGCCCGGCGCATCCGGTGCGGCAGCGACAATTAAAAAAACCGAGGCCTCCCGCAACAGTTTTTGGGGCGAGTTACCGCAGCACATCATGTCCGGTATTTCGCGTATGGTGCCGACGTTAATTATGGGCGGGGTGATCCTCGCTTTCTCGCAGTTGATTGCCTATAGCTGGCTGGAAATTCCCGCCGATACCGGCATCCTGGACGCGTTGAACAGCGGTAAATTCGCTGGTTTTAACCTCTCCTTATTGAAGTTTGCCTGGCTATCGCAATCTTTCGGCGGCGTGTTGTTTGGTTTCGCCATCCCCATGTTCGCCGCTTTTGTTGCGAACTCTATCGGCGGCAAACTGGCGTTTCCGGCCGGTTTTATCGGCGGTTTGATGTCCACTCAGCCAACGCAGGTGCTGAATTTTGATCCGGCCAGCCTGCATTGGGTGACTGCCGCGCCAGTCCCGTCAACCTTTATCGGTGCGCTGATTATTTCTATCGTCGCGGGATATCTGGTGAAGTGGATGAACCAAAAAATCCAGTTGCCTGACTTTCTGCTGGCCTTTAAGACCACCTTTTTGCTGCCGATTCTCTCCGCCATTTTTGTGATGCTGGCGATGTACTACGTGATTACGCCCTTTGGCGGCTGGATCAATGGCGGAATTCGCACGTTACTCACCGCAGCGGGTGAAAAGGGGGCATTAATGTACGCGATGGGAATCGCCGCCGCGACTGCCATCGACCTCGGCGGCCCTATTAACAAAGCCGCAGGATTTGTTGCCTTCAGTTTTACCACTGACCATGTGTTGCCGGTGACGGCGCGTTCCATCGCGATTGTCATCCCGCCGATTGGTCTGGGGCTGGCGACACTGCTCGACCGTCGTCTGACCGGTAAACGTCTGTTCAGCGCGCAGCTTTATCCGCAGGGTAAAACGGCGATGTTCCTGGCATTTATGGGGATCAGCGAAGGGGCGATTCCATTTGCGCTGGAAAGCCCGATCACCGCCATCCCATCTTACATGGTCGGCGCCATCGTGGGTTCGACGTTCGCCGTCTGGCTGGGCGCGGTGCAATGGTTCCCTGAGTCGGCAATCTGGGCGTGGCCGCTGGTAAGCCATCTCGGCGTCTATATCGCGGGCATTTTACTGGGCGCGGTCATTACGGCGCTGATGGTGGTCTTCTTGCGCCATATGATGTACCGCCGGGGTAAATTGCTGATTGAAAGCCTGTGAAATAAGGACCGATAACATGACGCGACTGACATCGCTTCGCCAATGGCTCACCGAGCGCCAATTAGATGCGGTACTGATCTCCTCACGCCCGAACAAGCAGCCGTATCTGGGCATTTCCAGCAGCTCAGGATTTGTCCTGATCAGCCGCCAACATGCGCATATTTTGGTTGATGCCCGTTATTACGCCGATGTGAAAGCGCGTGCAAACGGATATTGCATACATCTGCTCGGCGGGCAACAGACGCTGACGTCACTGGTGAATCAGATTATCGCTGCGGAAAATCTGCAAACGGTCGGCTTTGAAGGCGCGCAGGTCAGTTGGCAGACGGCGCGTCGCTGGCAGACGGAACTGCGGGCAACCATGATCAGCGTCTCCATTGACGTGCTGCGGCGTATTAAAACGGCGATGGAAATCGACCGTATTCGTGAAGCGTGTCGCATTGCTGATGCGGGGGCGGAACACATTCGCCGCTTTATCGCGCCAGGCCAGAGCGAGCGGGAAATCGCCGCTGAACTGGAGTGGTTTATGCGCCAGCGCGGCGCGGAGAAAGCCTCCTTCGATACGATTATTGCCAGCGGCTGGCGCGGCGCGCTGCCGCACGGTAAAGCCAGCGATAAAATCGTGGCGGCGGGGGAATGGATAACTCTCGATTTCGGCGCGCTGTATCAGGGATATTGTTCCGATATGACCCGAACTTTTCTGGTGCCCGGCGCGGGCGCGCCGCAGGAGCATCCGCTGTTTCCCGTCTATCACATTGTCCTTGAGGCGCAGCTTGCCGCCATTGCGGCTATTCGTCCTGGCGCGCGCTGTCTGACGGTGGATGCCGCCGCGCGCGACGTTATCGACCGGGCGGGATATGGCGAGTTTTTCGTCCATAACACCGGCCATTCTATCGGCATTGAGGTACATGAAGATCCACGCTTTTCGCCTGATGACCACACAGTACTCGCACCGGGAATGTTACTGACCGTGGAGCCGGGCATTTATCTGCCGGAGCAGGGCGGGGTACGCATCGAAGATGTTGTACTGGTCACGCCGGAAGGCGCGGAAGTGCTCTATGCCATGCCGAAAACCGTATTACTGACAGGAGCCGCATGATGGATTTATCGCTACTGAAAGCGCTGTGCGAGGCGGATGCGATCGCCGCGTCAGAACAGGAGGTTCGCCAGATCTTACTCGACGAAGCGGATCGCCTGCATAAAGAGGTGCGCTTCGATGGCTTGGGATCGGTACTGATCCGGCTTAATGCCTCGGATGGCCCGAAAGTCATGATCTGCGCGCACATGGATGAAGTGGGATTTATGGTGCGCAGTATCTCCGGCGAGGGGGCGATTGATGTGTTGCCGGTGGGCAATGTGCGGATGGCGGCGCGTCAGCTCCAGCCGGTCCGCATCACCACGCGGGAGGAATGCAAAATTCCCGGCCTGCTTGATGGCGAGCGCAGCGGTAATGAGGTGAGCGGACTGCGGGTCGATATTGGCGCGCGTTCTTATGACGAGGTGATACAGGCGGGGATTCGTCCCGGCGATCGTGTGACCTTTGATAGTGCGTTTCAGGTGTTGCCGCATCAGCGGGTGATGGGTAAAGCCTTTGATGATCGGCTCGGTTGCTATCTGTTGATAGCGTTGCTGCGTGAATGGCACGATGTGGAATTACCGACGGAAATCTGGCTGGCGGCCAGCTCCAGCGAAGAGGTGGGATTACGCGGAGGTCAAACGGCGGCCCGCGTCGTTGCGCCGGATTTAGCCATCGTACTGGATACCGCCTGTTGGGCGAAAAATTTTGATTATGGCGCGGCAAATCATCGGCAAATCGGTAAGGGACCGATGCTGGTGCTGAGCGATAAATCGCTGATTGCGCCGTCAAAACTAACTGCCTGGATTGAGAGCATCGCAGCGCAAGCGGGAATACCGCTACAGTTGGATATGTTCAGCAACGGCGGAACGGACGGCGGGGCGGTGCATCTTAGCGGAACGGGCATCCCGACGGTGGTGCTTGGTCCGGCAACCCGCCACGGACATTGCGCCGCCTCGATTGCCGACTGTCGCGACATTCTGCAAACGCAGCAGTTGCTGTCGGCGCTGATTACCGGTTTTACGCGCGATACTGTGGCTCACCTGATGGATTTCAGGTGCTGATTTCGCGCTAAAGGAGTAGTTATGTTAACGATTGAATTTCTCTGCCCGCTACCTAACGGTATTCATGCGCGTCCCGCGTGGGAGCTGAAAGAACAGTGCAGCCAGTGGCAAAGTGACATCACTTTTATTAATCATCGCCAGAATACGCGGGCGGATGCGAAAAGTTCGCTGGCGCTTATTGGCACCAGTACGCTGTTCAATGATAGCTGCGTTCTGAATATTAGCGGGCGTGACGAAGAACAGGCTAAGCGATCGCTGGAGGCCTGGCTTGCGCACCATTTTATCGACAGCGATAGCGTTCAGCCGGGGCCTGCTGAACTGGCGACGCATCCGCTGCCGCGATCTCTGCTTCGCCTGAACCCGGATTTGCTGTACGGCGATGTGCTGGCAAGCGGCGTGGGCGAGGGGATTCTGACGCCGTGGCAGAGCGATAATCTGGAGGGCTACCGTACTATTCCTGCGAGCGCTGAAGATCTTACCCGTCTTGAAAATAGCCTGGCGACGCTGGCGGAACAGCTTAATCAACAGCTTCGCGAGCGTGACGGCGAGAGTAAGACCATTTTAAGCGCTCATCTGTCGCTGATTCAGGATGATGAGTTTGTGGGTAACATTCGCCGCTTAATGGTTGAACGCCATCTGGCGCTGGGAGCGGCGATTATTGCTAATATGGAGCAGGTTTGTAGCCAGCTTTCGGCCTCGGCAAGCGATTATCTGCGCGAGCGGGTGAGCGATATTCGCGATATCACCGAGCGGTTGTTGCACATTACCTGGCCTGAAAAACAGCCGCGTAATGCGCTGGTGCTAACGCGTCCTACCATTCTGGTGGCGGAAGACTTAACGCCCAGCCAGTTTTTAAGCCTCGATTTACAGTATCTGTCCGGCATGATCCTGGAAAAGACCGGGCGGACGTCACATACTTTGATTCTGGCGCGCGCCTCCGCGATCCCGGTGCTTAGCGGGCTCTCTGCCGAGGCCATTGGTCGTTATGCGACCCGGCCTGCGGTGCTGGACGCGCAGTGCGGCGTACTGGCGATTAGTCCGGATACCTCGGTGCGCGGCTATTATGCCGTGGCGCAGAAGCTGGCAGATAAACGGCAACAGCGGCAGGCGTGCGATGCGGCGTTGCTTGCCTGTACACAGGACAACCAGCGTATCGATATTGCGGCGAATATTGGCACCGCGCTGGAGGCCCCAGGCGCGTTTTCCAACGGCGCGGAAGGCATTGGCCTGTTTCGTACCGAAATGCTGTTTATGGATCGCGACAGCGCACCGGATGAGCAGGAGCAGTTTGAAGCCTACCAACAGGTTTTGCTGGCGGCGGACGAAAAGCCTGTGATTTTCCGCACCATGGATATTGGCGGCGATAAAAATATCCGCTACCTCAATATTCCGCAGGAAGAGAACCCTTTTCTTGGCTACCGTGCGGTGCGCATCTACCCTGAGTTTGCCGGACTTTTTCGCACCCAGCTTCGCGCAATTTTGCGGGCCGCTGTTTTCGGTCATGCGCAGTTGATGATTCCGATGGTGCATAGTCTTGACCAGATTTTATGGGTAAAAAGTGAGCTGAAAAAGGCGATTGCGGAGCTGAAAGGGGAAAGGCTACGTCACGCGCAGGATATTCCGTTGGGGATTATGGTTGAGGTGCCATCGGTCTGTTACATCATCGATCATTTCTGCGATGAGGTGGATTTCTTTAGCATCGGTTCGAACGATATGACGCAATATCTGTACGCGGTCGATCGTAATAATCCGCGCGTCTCGCCGCTGTATAACCCCATTACGCCATCGTTTTTACGCATGCTGCGGCAGATTATCCATGTTGCCCATGAGCGAGGTAAATGGGTCGGCATTTGCGGCGAACTGGGCGGAGAAAGCCGCTATTTACCACTACTTTTGGGACTGGGGCTGGATGAGCTAAGTATGAGCAGTCCACGTATCCCGGCGGTGAAAAGTCAGCTACGTCATCTGGACAGCCTGGCGTGTCAGGCGCTGGCAAGTCAGGCTTGCGAGTGCCGCAGCGCCCAGGAGATAGAAGCGCTACTGAATCAGTTCGCGCCGGAAAAAGAGGTGCGTCCGCTGTTGGCGCTGGAAAATATCTTTGTCGGCGAGCCGCTCAGTAATAAGGAACAGGTTATCCAGTTTCTGTGCGGTAATCTTGGCGTTAACGGGCGTACCGAACATCCGTTTGAACTGGAAGAGGATGTCTGGCAGCGTGAAGAGATTGTAACCACCGCCGTCGGTTTTGGCGTGGCGATCCCCCATACCAAATCGCAATGGATTCGCCACTCGTCGATCAGTATTGCGCGTCTCGCACAGCCCGTAGACTGGCAGTCGGAGATGGGTGACGTAGAGTTGGTGATTATGCTGACGCTTGGGGCGGATGAAGGGATAAATCATGTGAAGGTTTTTTCACAGCTCGCCCGTAAGCTGGTGAATAAAAACTTCCGTCAGTCGCTGTTTGCCGCCAATGATGCCGACAGTATTCTGGCGTTGCTGGAGGCGGAGTTAACGTTTTAGCATGGGCATGGGGTAACCGCCTGATGGCGCTGCGCTTATCAGGCCTACGCCGCGGGTGATGGTAGGCCGGATAAGGCGTTTACGCTCGCCATCGGGCGAGCGGTTTGTTACTGAAACCGCGCGCTGTAATCCCCTGGCGTCAGGCCAAACTGACGTCGGAACAGACGGCAAAAATAATCGCTATCCTGATACCCGCAGCGCAGCGCGACTTCGTTAATCGGCAAGTGGTATTTCTGCAACATAATACGCGCTTTCGCCATTCGCACCCAGCGAACATACTCCACAAAACTCATTGTGCCATGTTGAGTAAATAGCCTGGACAGGTGGTTGGCGGTGATATTAAAGAACTGTGCAACGCTTTCTCTGTTTAACGGCTGGGCGTAGTTATCCTGTACCCAATTACAGATACTGTGATAGAGAAACTCAGTGCGTGGACGGCAGATATCGGGGCGCGTGTTCACCACGTTCCGGCACAAATGCAGGAGGCTGAGCACCAGCGGCTGAATAATATTTTGCTCCTGAGGCGAACGGCTTAAATGGGTAAGCGCGGTCAGCATCGCCTCGCCTTCGCCGCGTTGCAGGTGCGGCAATTCGATACGGCGCGTCGGACGTAAAAGCGATGCTGTACGATTTTCATAAAACGATAAACCCAGCCAGGAGGGCGCGAATACCAGACTAAGCAGCATTACCGGTTTGTCGCTAACCGCCAGGTTCGCAGCACGGGCAGGAATAAACAACATTTCGCCTTCCGTCAGCCAACGCTGCGTTTTTTCCAGTTGATTGCCATATTCTCCGCGCAGCACGATATCCAGTCGGGGCAGGTCGATACATAAGCTGCCGGAGGGCAAGGAGGGTGGTTGGCTGGCAAACCATACGCGTCCTAATCGGTGTGGGTTAAGTACCAGACCGCTAAACAGATCGGCAAAAAACTGTTGGTCTGCCGGTAAGTCTGTTTTTTTCATTGCCGTTCCTGTACATGAATACTTCAACTGTCTGAATTATTTCACTTTACGCTTGCTGAGCGAAAGAGCAAACACCAGCGCGTTGAGTCATAACGTCATGGCGATCATCGAGGCGAAAACAGGGATTTATTTTACTGTACGTACCCGGTTCGCTGCCTTATTTACGGTTTCACCGCGTCAGATTGCCGGAAATGCTCCCTATTTTCCGGTAAATGTACCTGAAAAACGCTGCAATACGGCATGATTGAATAACATTATTGTTAATAAGAGATGTGATTAAAGAGGAAAAACCATAAAATCAAAAGGGGATTATTGAAAATAAGGTTTATTAACGGGAAATTCTCGTCGGCTACATCGCATTAGGTAACTCCTGTGATATCAGTTTGTTAATAAAATGGTTTGTTGAGTGCTATAACTGACAAGCTAAAAAGATGAATTTTTATTGTTGTTCCTCTTTTGCGCCGCTAAAAAATATTTTCATTACCCTCTCGACAGGAAGAAAATTTTCAGGCTATTTTCTAAAGGAGCCACCATCGTGGCCGCGTCGCTCGGACGGTCCGGGCGCTAACGTTAATCTGAGGATATTATGGCTGACTTCCGCCCTGAACGTCGCTTTACGCGTATCGATCGCCTTCCGCCCTATGTTTTTAACATCACCGCTGAACTCAAAATGGCTGCGCGTCGGCGCGGCGAAGATATTATTGATTTCAGTATGGGCAATCCTGATGGCGCAACCCCTCCCCATATTGTCGAAAAACTTTGCACCGTCGCGCAGCGTCCGGATACGCACGGTTATTCAACGTCTCGCGGCATACCGCGTTTACGCCGCGCGATTTCTCACTGGTATCAGGAACGTTATGATGTCGATATCGATCCGGAAACTGAAGCGATTGTGACCATTGGTTCCAAAGAGGGACTGGCGCATTTAATGCTGGCGACGCTGGATCATGGCGATACGGTACTGGTGCCGAACCCCAGTTATCCGATTCATATTTATGGCGCCGTTATCGCCGGGGCGCAGGTGCGTTCGGTTCCGTTGGTAGAGGGAGTGGATTTCTTCAACGAGCTGGAGCGCGCTATCCGCGAAAGTTATCCGAAACCGAAAATGATGATTTTGGGTTTTCCGTCTAACCCTACGGCCCAGTGCGTCGAACTGGAATTTTTTGAAAAAGTAGTTGCTCTGGCCAAACGTTATGATGTGCTGGTAGTGCACGATCTGGCGTATGCCGATATCGTATACGACGGCTGGAAAGCGCCATCGATTATGCAGGTGCCCGGCGCGCGCGACGTGGCGGTCGAATTTTTCACTCTGTCGAAAAGCTATAATATGGCGGGCTGGCGTATTGGGTTTATGGTGGGCAATAAAACCCTGGTCAGCGCGCTGGCGCGCATAAAAAGTTATCACGATTATGGTACCTTTACCCCGCTTCAGGTAGCGGCTATCGCCGCTCTGGAAGGCGATCAGCAGTGCGTGCGCGATATCGCCGAGCAGTATAAACGTCGTCGCGATGTGCTGGTGAAGGGACTGCATGAAGCGGGCTGGATGGTTGAAATGCCGAAAGCCTCAATGTACGTCTGGGCGAAAATCCCGGAGCAATATGCGGCGATGGGGTCGCTTGAATTTGCCAAGAAGCTGCTGAATGAGGCGAAGGTTTGCGTTTCTCCAGGGATAGGCTTTGGTGATTATGGCGACACCCATGTACGCTTCGCATTAATAGAGAATCGCGATCGTATTCGCCAGGCCGTCAGAGGGATTAAAGCGATGTTCCGCGCCGATAGTGTGCTGTCGGTACATCCGAAGCCTGTTGAAGCGCGTACGGAGTAGAAACGCAAACAGGAGCCTCATGGCTCCTGTTTTTCTCTGCATTGTACTTTTAAATCATCAGGGCGAAAGTACCGGCCCAAACGATGACCATAAATGAAATGCCCATAAAGAAATATTTCACGTTTCATCTCTCCGCGTACCTGTCGTACGCCTAAATGAACTTACACTTACCTGATTATAGAGAGTTGACACCGGACAATACGAAATTGAGAATTATTCGTGTTTCGACTGCCTGCATCACCTCAGAATTCTGCGCGCCATCGCTCCAGACGGCGCTAATGTACGCCTAAAAATGAGGTGAGACAAGAGGCATTTTCTTATTTACTTTTAGTAACTTACAGGTGTCGTGAATCGGCGACAGTTTGATTTCTGACAGTGATAAATCGCTATTGAGCGAAGCTGCCGACACATTAAAAAACCTCCTGTAAACAGGAGGCTTATCGCTAAAAGCAGGAATGAATAATTTACGGCATGAATATTATGGCAATGCGAAATGACAAAATAAAAGGCCTTGCGGCCTTTTTCAGATATAGAGTGACGCTTCTCCTCGCGGGCGAGTCTTGAAACGGCGATGAATCCAGAGATATTGCTCCGGGGCGCGCATGATCTCTTTCTCAATAATTTTATTCATATAGGCAGCGGCCTGGTTTTCATCTGCCGGGTAACCTTCCATTTCAGGGGTAATATACAGACGATAACCCGAGTTATCGGTTTTTCTCACCATTGTAACGGTCAACATGGCGGCGCCAGACAACCTTGACAGTACATAGGTGCCGTTGGTGGTGGCGACGTTTTCAACTGCGAAGAATGGCGCAAAGGAGCTACCTTTAGGGCCGTAGTCCTGGTCGGGAGCAAACCAAACGGCTTCTCCTTTTTTCAGCGCGCCCACAATGCCGCGCAGGTTGTTTCTGCCGATCATCGCTTTATTTGAGCGCATACGACCGCGCGTCTGCACCCACTCCATGAGCGGATTGTTATGCGGACGATAGGTGGCCATCATCGGTTGACAGAGACCCATCACCCGACCTCCCAACTCCAGCGACATAAAATGCACGCCAACGACCATTACGCCGCGATTTTGCGCCTGCGCGCGGGTAAGGTTGTCCAGCCCGTCCACGTCAAACCATTTTCGAACCCGGCTGTCAGGCCAGAACCAGGCCATGCCCGTTTCAAGCAACGCCATGCCAAGCGAGTGGAAATTCTCGGCGATCAGTTTTTCCCTTTCTTCCCGGGAGAGTGTCGGAAAACAGAGTTCAATATTTTTCTGGGCGATCGACTCACGCCGCTTCAGGAAGGGGCGCGCCAGCTTACCGGTGCGGGTGCCCAGAAAACGCAAAACCGGGTAGGGAAGTTGCACCAGTAACCAGAGGACAGCGAGGCCAAACCACGTCAGCCAGTAGCGCGGACGCAAAAACGCGCGTGAAAATTTGCTTTGAGGAAACATAAAATACCTTCTGTAGATACGAAAACAATGTATCGCAGAAGAGTCATTATCCACAGCGGTACACTCTGAAATACACGTCATCTTTCAAGCTGCCACTGTGTTGGCTGCTGAGTCACTCGTCTCATCCATGAGACTCGCCTTTAAGGGCCGTCGCTGTGTGACGTTCAAATCTGTTCCGATAGATTTGTCGCCCACCTGAATCACTTACTTGAGTAAGCTCATCGGGATGGGTTCGCTTGCCGCAACTTGAATGATTTTGTGTATAGTTAGGCCATCATGTACGACAATGGTTCCCGTAAGGAGTGTAAAACTAAGTCAGTACTAAACCACGAGGGCATGAACGCCAGGCTGGTTAATGTACCATCAGATATTTGCTGTCGCCCAGCAATTCTTTATCAAGAAGCGTAAATATTTCTCCGGTAACAAAAAAAAGCGGATAACCATTTTTAATTATTTGTTTTTAAAGTACTAATTTTATTTCGGACGAAGGTTATTGAAAATAATTAGAAAAATAAAATGTGAGATAAATGTTATGGAAATGACTTGCTAATAAGGTTTATCTTAGGAGGAATGATAGGGACCGTAAGGCTATAGGGAAGCCTTGCCACAGACAGGAGGTATTATAGATGATCTATTTATGGACATTTCTTGCTATAAGTATACTTGCCGTGAGTTGCTATATTGGTCAGGTGATGGGGGCTTTTTCTGCGGTTTCTTCTTTTACTGGAATGGTTATCCTTGCCGCACTGATTTATTTACTCAATGTATGGCTGCAAGATGGCGATGAAATCGTTAGCGGACTATTGCTCTTTCTCGCACCGGCATGTGGGTTAATCATTCGCTTTATGGTGGGATACGGCAAGCGTTAGCATACATAGTGTCAGTGAATAGATAGCGCCGATAACGTCGGCGCCTCTTTCCCCGGGAAGGCTAATCGTTTATTGTGCGTCCGCAAGCTGCAGCGAGTCCTGATTATGTAACGCATTCTGGCGCTGCCGTTCCAGTTCCAGCGCACCGCGATGGGAAAGATAACAGAATAGAATGCAGCATACGATACCGCCCATCAGAAGGTAAAATCCGCCGTACCAGCCAAGCCTGTCCACCATCACGCCAAACAGGCTGGTGCCCAACGAGGCGCCGAAAATATAGCTCATGAACCCACGTAATCCGACGGCGGAACCTACGGCAAAGCTGGGGACTATCTCCATCGTCTGTACGGACGCGAGGAACTGCGGGACGTAAATCAGGCAACCTACAATGGCGGCGAAAATCGTTACCATCAGCAAAGATTCACTTTTCCAGTATCCGATCAGACAGACAAAAATCAGCGCCATGCAAATCATGGCTAATGGCATTCTGCGGCCTTTAAACAGTTTATCTGACAGCCAACCCGCCAGTAGCGTGGAGGGAATCGCCGCCCACTCGAAAAAGAGAAACGCGACGCTCATCTGTTCTTTCGAAAAATGTTTTACCGTTAACAGATAGATAGGCAGCCAGCTAATCATGCCAAACCGCACCATATAGACGAAGACATCCACTAGCGAAATATACCAGGCATTTTTATTGCGCAGCACATAAGTACAGAAGATTTGCCATGCGCTCATATTTTCCGGCGCTTTCGTCGTATTCTTCGTTTTCAGTACGACTTTTTCTTCCGGCATCATCTGTTCCAGTGAGGGAAGACCTTCTTCGCGCGGCGAACCTTTTCCCAATACCAGAACAATTAAGGCAAAAACGACGGCGACGCAGGCCGGAACGATATAACTGGCGCTTTGCCAGTGTTCGTTGCCCAATATCGCAAAAGCCGCACCGACGATAGGCGCGACGATCCCGCCGCCAACGTTATGCGAGATATTCCAGAAGGCGCCTACGCGTCCGCGCTCCCGACGAGGGAACCAGTTTGCAATGGTAATAAAAGAGGGGCCGACGCCCATGCCCTGAAAAAGGCCATTGAAGACCACCAGAGCGGCAAATATCCAGAATGCGCTACTGAACCCCAGTCCGACGTTAACAATCGCGCAGAGTACCAGACCGCACGCCATGAAGACTTTCGGGCTGGCTTTATCCGCCAGACTGCTCATCACGCCTTTACTGATTCCGTAAGCAATAAGCATACAGCTACTTAGCAGGCCAATTTGCGTAGCGCTAAGATCCAGTTGCTCTTTTAAATAAGGCGTCGATAATGTGAAATTGTTTCTGACTATATAGTAAGCAAGATATCCCAGAAATACGCTTAACAATGCCTGCATACGATATCGACCATACGTAGCCTGGACTTTTTCCGGTGGGACTTTATGCGCCGATTGTCCTGTTTTTAATATTGTTAACATGGAGTCACCTGTATTTTATAGTGAGATGAACATCAGGAGGTTTTGTCGGTAGAGTGAAAGGAATGACAATAAAATTCAAGTCGAGAAAATGTGTCAAAATTGACTCAATTGAGTGAATTTAAAGGTTATTTTTGACCCATCTTAAAGAGTGAGGTGATACTTTAATTATCGGCATAACCGCTTTATCGTTATCATGTGCGGATATTAACAAATTTGCTGCCAGTTATCTGATACGCTTTATTGATGTTTTCGGGTAACGGCCCCGTTATTATTCAAATAACGCTGTTCTGAATGCCAACAGAAATAAAAGGGTAAGTTTTGTCTCAATGTTTTCTTTATGTGATATCGATATTTATGAACGGGATCACAAATCGACTTTTCTCATGCTGTGGTCGTTTCGCCAGAGTGGGTGGTTTTACGCTGTGGCTGGCGGCGATGTTCGGTTCTTGCCAGGCGCACAGCCGCGAGCTGGTGATGGCAACGACCTTTTCACCCAGCGCGACCGCCTGGATTATCCAGCGTTGGCAGACGGAGCCGGGTTCCGTCATGATTCGTACGCTCAACCGCACCAGCGGTTCTTTAGAACAATTACTTGATACGGCGAATGCGGAAAATGTCGATCTGATCCTGACGTCATCCCCCATGCTGTTGCAACACCTTCAGGAGCACCAAAAGCTGGCGCTATTTGATAGCGCTCCTGCCGCCAGCCAGAAGCTGGTGCCGCGTTCTATCCGCTCAACTTCAGTGGCGGTAGCGGTGTCCGGTTTTGGACTATTGCTCAACCGTTCAGCGCTCGCTGCGCGCCATCTTCCGCCGCCTGCTGACTGGCAGGATATGAGCCTGCCCAGTTACCAGGGCGCTCTATTAATGAGCAGTCCGTCGCGCTCAGACACAAATCATTTGATGGTAGAGTCGCTGTTGCAGCAAAAAGGTTGGACGGTAGGATGGGCGACGCTGCTGGCAATCTCGGGCAATCTGGTCACGATTTCCTCCCGCAGTTTCGGCGTAGCGGATAAAATCAAAAGCGGGCTTGGCGTTGCCGGGCCGGTCATTGATAACTATGCTAATTTGCTACTCAACGACCCTAATCTCGCTTTTACCTATTTCCCGCATTCTGCGGTGTCGCCCACTTACGTCGCGGTGCTGAAAAACAGCCGTCACGCAGACGAAGCGCGTGCTTTTATTCATTACTTATTAAGCCCAAAAGGGCAAAGGATACTGGCTGACGCGAATACCGGTAAGTATCCAGTCACACCGCTTAGCGCCGAGAATCCTCGCGCCGCGCAACAACAGCGTTTGATGGCCCAACCGCCGCTGAACTACCGTCTGATCCTGAAGCGTCAGCAACTGGTACAACGCATGTTTGATACAGCGATCAGTTTTCGTCTTGCGCAGCTTAAAGATGCATGGCGAGCGTTGCACAGCGCAGAAACGCGGCTTAAACGCCCCTTACCTGAAATCAGAGCCTTATTGACCAGCATCCCGGTAGATGCGGCAAGCAGTGAAGATGAAATCTGGCTGGCGCAGTTCGATAATAAAAGCTTTGCCGAACAACAGATGATGGAATGGCAGATCTGGTTTCTGAACAATCAGCGGCTGGCGATTCACAAACTGGAAGAGCTGAAATGAAGGGGGGATTGTTCCAACGGCTTCGTCAGCTCAGTATCAGCAACAGTTTACGGGGCGCGTTTTTAATTGGCGCATTACTAACGCTGATTGTCAGTATGGTCAGCCTTTACTCCTGGCATGAGCAAAGTTCGCAGGTTCGTTATTCGCTTGATGAATATTTTCCTCGCATCCATTCCGCGTTTTTAATTGAGGGGAACCTGAATCTGGCCGTGGATCAACTCAATGAATTTTTGTTGGCGCCGAACACGACGGTACGTTTGCAGTTGCGTACTCAGATTATTCAGCATCTGGACAAGATTGACCGTCTCAGTCAGGGGCTTCAGCCCGCTGAGCGTCGGCAACTGGCCGTCATTTTACAGGATAGCCGGACCTTGCTGGCGGAGCTGGACAACGCTCTCTACAACATGTTTTTGGTGCGGGAGAAAGTCAGTGAGCTTTCCGCTCGCATTGACTGGCTCCATGATGATTTCACCACGGAGCTAAATTCGCTGGTGCAGGATTTTACCTGGCAGCAAGGGACGCTGCTCGATCAAATTGAAGCGAATCAGGGCGACGCAGCGCAGTACTTGCAACGTTCGCGCGAGGTGCAGAACGAGCAGCAGCAGGTATATACCCTGGCGCGAATTGAAAATCAGATTGTTGATGACCTACGCGACAGATTGAATGAGCTCAAGTCCGGCAATAATGACGGGGTGCTGGTGGAGACCCATATTCGCTATCTGGAAAATCTAAAAAAAACGGCGGATGAGAATATTCGCGCGCTGGATGACTGGCCCAGTACGATCACGCTGCGGCAAACCATCGACGAACTATTGGAAATCGGGATGGTAAAAAATAAGATGCCCGATACCATGCGCGATTATGTTGCGGCGCAAAAAGCATTACTGGACGCCAGCCGCGCCAGAGAGGCTACGCTAGGGCGCTTTCGCACGCTGCTTGAGGCGCAGTTGGGCAGTAGTCACCAGCAAATGCAGACGTTCAATCAACGCCTGGAGCAGATTGTCCGCGTTAGCGGCGGGCTTATTTTAGTAGCGACGCTCCTGGCGTTGCTACTGGCCTGGGGACTGAACCACTATTTTATCCGTTCCCGGCTGGTAAAGCGTTTTACCGCGCTTAACCAGGCTGTGGTACAGATAGGGCTGGGGAGAATCGACTCGACTATCCCGGTTTACGGGCGCGATGAGTTAGGGCGGATAGCTCGTCTGCTACGCCATACGCTGGGCCAGCTCAATGCGCAACGCAGGCAGCTTGAACAAGAGGTCGCCGAGCGCAAAGAGATAGAAGCCGACCTACGCGCCATGCAGGATGAATTGATTCAGACGGCGAAACTGGCGGTAGTCGGCCAGACCATGACCACGCTGGCGCATGAAATTAACCAGCCGCTGAATGCGCTTTCAATGTATTTATTTACGGCGGGACGCGCGATTGAACAAGGTCAGAGCGGACAGGCGAGAAATACGCTCACCAAAGCGGAAGGGCTAATTAACCGGATTGACGCCATTATCCGTTCGTTGCGGCAGTTTAGCCGCCGGGCGGAGCTGGAGACGCCGTTGTATCCGGTTGAGCTGCGCCAAACCTTTGCGGCGGCATGGGAGTTATTAGCCATGCGCCACCAGTCCCGGCAGGGAGCGCTTTCGCTGCCAACAGGTACCGTATGGGTTAGCGGCGATGAGGTGCGTATTCAGCAGGTTCTGGTGAATGTGCTGGCGAATGCGCTTGATGCCTGTCCGCATGATGCGGCGATCGCGGTGACGTGGCAAACGCAGGAAGATGCGCTGGAGGTTTATATTGCAGATAATGGCCCAGGCTGGCCTGTGGCGCTGTTGCCCTCTTTACTCAAGCCATTTACCACCAGTAAAGATGTCGGGTTGGGTATTGGACTGTCGATTAGCGTGTCGCTGATGGCGCAAATGAAGGGCGACCTGCGTCTGGCGTCGACGCTGACGCGTAACGCTTGCGTGGTGCTGCAATTCTCAGTAACGGATGTCGATGATGTTGAATGATGAATGTTCTATTTTGCTGATTGATGATGACGTTGATGTGCTTGACGCCTATACCCAAATGCTTGAACAGGCAGGCTACCGCGTGCGTGGCTTTACCCATCCTTTCGAGGCCAAAGAGTGGGTAAAAGCAGATTGGGAGGGGATCGTTTTGAGCGATGTGTGTATGCCGGGTTGTTCCGGTATCGATCTTATGACGCTGTTTCATCAGGATGACGATCAACTGCCAATCTTATTGATTACCGGGCATGGCGATGTACCGATGGCGGTTGATGCGGTGAAAAAGGGCGCCTGGGATTTTCTGCAAAAACCCGTCGATCCGGGCAAGCTGTTGATATTAATTGAAGACGCGCTACGCCAGCGTCGGTCAGTCATTGCACGGCGGCAATATTGCCAGCAGACGTTACAGGTTGAACTGATTGGGCGCAGCGAGTGGATGAATCAGTTTCGACAACGGTTACAACAGTTGGCGGAAACAGACATTGCCGTATGGTTTTACGGTGAGCATGGTACTGGACGTATGACTGGCGCCCGTTATCTCCATCAACTGGGGCGTAACGCGGAAGGTCCGTTTGTGCGCTATGAACTCACGCCGGAGAATGCCGCGCAGTTGGAGACATTCATTGACCAGGCGCAAGGAGGTACGCTGGTGTTGAGTCATCCTGAATATCTGACGCGAGAACAGCAGCACCATCTGGCGCGTTTACAAAGCCTGGAACATCGGCCTTTTCGTCTGGTGGGCGTTGGCAGCGCTTCGTTGGTGGAGCAGGCGGCAGCTAACCAGATTGCGGCCGAGCTTTATTACTGTTTCGCCATGACCCAAATCGCCTGCCAGTCTCTTTCTCAGCGACCGGATGATATCGAGCCGTTATTTCGCCATTATCTTCGAAAAGCCTGTCTGCGACTCAATCATCCAGTGCCGGAAATGGCGGGGGAATTACTGAAAGGAATAATGCGACGCGCCTGGTCAAGCAATGTGCGCGAACTGGCCAATGCGGCGGAGCTTTTTGCTGTCGGCGTGCTGCCACTGGCGGAAACGATCAATCCGAAGTTGCTTCTTCAGGAGCCGACCCCGCTTGACCGGCGCGTTGAAGAGTATGAGCGACAAATTATTACCGAAGCGTTAAATATTCATCAGGGACGAATTAATGAAGTAGCTGAATACCTGCAAATTCCCCGTAAAAAACTTTATCTGCGCATGAAAAAATATGGTCTAAGTAAAGAACATTATAAATTCTGACAACACAGTTGCGTTTAATCTGACTGGCAACATCAGCAGCGATGTCGTTAGCCAGATAACGCTGCATCACCGTACTGCTAAGTCATCCCATCGTTATTATAGATTCCTTATTATTCATCTGAGCATCGAATTCTATTTCTTAACTTCAATATAAGGTAAAAATGCGTCAAGTTCTCTGGCGTAACAAATGTACTCTTGTCCAACGATTTGACAAGATGAAAACTTCATCACCTCTCCAGATTACATCTGAATATGAGGACAAGAGAAATGAAAAAACATGTTATTGCAGTAATGATGATCGCCATATTTTCTGAGTCGGCTTATGCGGAGTCTACTTTATTTATTCCGGACTTCTCTCCTGATAGCGTCACGACATCCCTTTCCGCGGGAGTGTTAAATGGTAAATCCAGGGAGCTGGTTTATGATACCGACACCGGGCGGAAGCTAAGTCAACTGGACTGGAAAATAAAAAATGTCGCCATTCTACAGGGGGATTTATCATGGGAACCCTATTCGTTCATGACGCTGGACGCCCGCGGCTGGACGTCTTTGGCATCGGGGTCAGGTCATATGGTTGACCATGACTGGATGAGCAGCGAGCAGTCAGGCTGGACCGATCGTTCAATTCATCCGGACACCAGCGTCAACCATGCCAATGAATACGATTTGAACGCGAAAGGTTGGTTATTGCAGGGCGATAACTATAAGGCGGGTGTAACAGCGGGCTATCAGGAAACCCGTTTTAGCTGGACGGCAAGAGGCGGGTCTTATATTTATGATAATGGTCGATATATTGGTAACTTTCCTCGTGGCGAGCGCGGAATAGGTTATAGCCAGCGTTTCGAAATGCCCTATATCGGGCTGGCGGGTAATTATCGTATTAATGAATTCGAGTGTAATGTACTGTTTAAATACAGCGACTGGGTACATGCGCATGATAATGATGAACACTACATGCGCAAACTTACTTTCCGTGAAAAAACGGAGAATTCACGATATTATGGTGCCTCTATAAACGCCGGATATTATATTACCAGTAATGCAAAAATCTTTGCCGAGTTCGCTTATAGTAAATATGAAGTAGGCAAGGGCGGTACACAAATCATAGATAAAACTAGCGGTGATACGGCGTATTTTGGTGGCGATGCCGCAGGTATCGCTAATAATAACTATACGGTTACCGCGGGGCTGCAGTACCGCTTCTAGACCACATCGGGAGGTCATCGGTCAAAACAGGCCGATGACGACTTTTTGCTGAATATATGGCATGTCCGGTGACATTACATGGGGCAATAAAAGTAACATGAGAGGAGAACTGCTCGAAACGTTATGCAGCAATAAGAAAATCCCCTGGACATCAATGGCGTCCCCTGCAGGAATGATGAAGTAAGGTAACATCATGACTATTATAGATATTTGTTAGTTGTTTGTGTGGGTGGGATACATAGAGGGATATTGCGTATAGATAAGGCCACCAGCTATCGACACAATGAAATCATCAACATAATCATCAAGCCCGTACCACAGGCTTTGCTGTGCTATCCCCTCATGCAACGGATAAATATCAAGAGCCTCAAGGGGCGAAGCATGTTCCGGTATCTCGCTATAAGGATAGGCTTCGGCGTAGTCGTCCGGGTCTGTAAACCGCCAGTATTCTTCGTGGGTTATTCCTGAGTTAGCGAAGGTCATCACATTGGTAGCGCAAGCGGTATCTACCAGTGCCGTTATCTCCTGAATGATAAGCCCGGCGATCATCGGTGGTAATCGTTCTGTATCTATACCCGCGATGATTGTCTGTGCGTATTCTCTGTAGCGCTCGTCAGTGCCGCGGTATCTGTATTTTTCAATAAAGCCAGCAATCAGGCAAAGAGAATCAGAAATCTCTCTCCCGTCCTTCTCTACGCTTCTCCTGAAGGGGGTAGCCATCAGATTGGTAAGGATATTCAGGTAGTAAGGCTTAAGCCCGTAAAATCGCGCTGGTAGCATTTCTACGGCGTTTTTTATGTATGCCTCATATTTCTTTTTACCCTCAGCATTAAGCACATCACGAGCCGTTATAAGGTTCTGCCTGACGAATCCTAACCCTGAAAGGTATTCCGCTAACATTTCTGTATTCCGACTGCTGAAAAACGTCTTGATAGCGTGAGCGCGGATGCCTAGCGCATTGTTAGGCGCTGGGTCGAACTTACGGACGGTACATCCTTGATGCTTCACCAGTGGGGTGGAATGGCATCGTAAAACCTACTGTACAAATCAACAATCGTACCATTTAGGTATGTAACTATATATTGTCGTAGCCACGCTGCAGCGATGAGCTTGAAGGTGAGTTCATCGGTAAGCGGGAGAAGAAAACCAACGAGCTTTCTGCAAAAGAAGCAAACAGCCTTGTATGGTTATGGGATTATGCCAACCGCTCACAGGCATTATTCCGCGAACTGTATCCTGCAATGAAACAGATTCAATCTAACTATTCAGGAAAGTGCTACGACTACGGTCATGAGTTCTCGTATGTTATCGGAATGGCGAGAGATGTTTTAATCAATCACACGCGAGATGTTGATATTAATGAGCCTGACGGACCGACAAATATTTCCGCATGGATGAGACTTAAGAATAAAGAGCTTCCACCTTCATTACATCGCTACTGACAGATAACCAACGCAACGACCCAGCTCAGGCTGGGTTTTTTATACCAAAAATATACAGAAGTTAATTAAGTGAAGAATCTGTCCATATGTATCTATATAGCTTCCAGTATTTATCCAGTTATTTAATGACGGTTTAAAATTTGGGTATTATCCTGAATTTAACATTTAAGCAATGATTTGATTACTAAGGAAATAATACATGACTAACATCACGCCAAATATTGTTGTATCACAACCAAGCCAGTTATTTACTTTAGCGCGTTCTTTTAAAGCAAATGCTAATGGCAAAATCTATATTGGTAAGATTGACACTGACCCGGTAAACCAAGAAAACCAGATCCCTGTATATCTGGAACGAGAAGATGGTACTCATGTTCAGGTGGCACAGCCAATTGTTATCAATTCTGCAGGCTATCCGGTATACAACGGACAGATTGCAAAGTTCGTGACTGTGCAGGGACACAGCATGGCTGTGTATGATAGGTGTGGGGTGCAACAGTTCTATTTCCCGAATGTACTGAAGTATGATCCAGACCAATTTGAGAAGAGACTGAGCGGGAATGATGGATTTAAATTCATTGGTCGAGTTCCTGATATTGATACTCTGCGTACTATTCATGGTAAAGATGGTGATGCTGTTATTCTGGAAGCGTACCGGGTGGGTGATGGTCTTGGCGAGAGCGTCGTTTATTGGGATGCTACATCAACTAAAAATGACAATGGCGGAACAGTATTTGCGGTATCTGGTGTTGCAACTGGAAGATGGATTCGTAAGTATAAAACTCTAGAAGCAAAAATGTTTGGTCTTCCAAAAGAAGGGGACTGTTACGACGAGATGGCGGCTATCGAGGCCATTATGTTTGAGGAAGGCGTGGATTGTATTTTCTATGACGGAATCTATGCGATTACTGGATCCAGAAATATGCCGTGGCGCGGTAGCGACCTGAATAATTTCAAATCGTACAAGGGGGCCAGCATTCGCTGCATTGGTAATGTAGTTTTTTCAACAAAATCTCCTGATGGTGCTGATATATTCCAGATGAACTGTGTTTCCGATTTAAATATTATCGGATTCCCAGTTCTTAAGGGTACGCTCACTAGAGGTGATTCCTCCGGAACAAATGGCGTATCAATAACCAACGGAGGGAAAAATATATTCATTGAGGTTGAGGCTGATTCATTACCTTTCACCGTGACAAGTTCAGGACTAGATGGTGGAAAAGCTGTAACTATACAGAACGGGCCTTCAGCGGTACTCCCTTATCAAAATATAAAAATTAATTGTCGGAGAGCGCACAACTGCCCATATGGCTTTGAGATGTCGATAGTAGGAGATTCACTGATAAATAATCCAAATTCTGGCATAGAGGTAGATATTTATGCTGAGAACTGTTACAGAGGCGTTGCAATCGGCTCTAGCGAGAACACCAAAGAGATACCGACAAATGGATTAAACCATGGTGTAAAAGTTAGAGCTATTCTTAAAGATTGTCAGCAGGATATCGTTGTTATAAGGGATTGGGGTTTAGACATTGAGGCGACGGTAATCCAGATTAAAGACCCTTTTATGTACAATCCACATGACTCAAAAAGGGAAGTTTTGGAGTCTGCTGGCTCTAAGTACTCACGCATAAAAATATCCGGAATAAAATTGGCTGTCGATTCACTGTATACAATAGGGGGGATTCATTATAGCCCATCCGTCAGTGGGAGAACCGGTCACGCCGAGTGGTGCGTATATGACCTTAATGTTACGACGCAAGTCGCTACAACAACACTTACTGTCATGGATTCAGGTGGTGTTACCGCAAAAAATAACACGCTCAGGTCATCTACACTATCAGCAGTAGATGTGATTGCATTCATATCCAATGGTAATACCGTAACTATAGGCGCTTCCGTGATGGCGGAAGATTTATCTTCATATAACTCATTTTCAGTTTTTGATAACTCAAACACCAAAAAGTTCGGAGTTAATAAATTAGGGGAATTAACCATAGTAAGAACATCATCATCAGCTCCAAGTAGTAATTTGTCTGGTTTTATCCAATTCACAGATCCAAATAATGGCCAGATGTTCCAAATTCATACTTACATTCCTTAAATAAGATATGCAGTCTTTTTTCTGTTCATAAGGTACTGAGAATGAAAGTGGATATTGATTAATTCTAGTGAATCATATAATCGAGTTTCTATCATTTACGACAAGTGGCTCCATGTTATACAAAAATTTCATTCTACATCCGTCAGCAACATATTTCATGCGGGCATCGTTCTCTCCATCATTTGCTTTTCTTCCGGCACGGCACAGGTGGCAATTATCTCTCCAACTTGCTTCCCTCCAGCATCATGAGATCCAGGGTGCTTAATGGAACTGTGATGTGAGAACGAAGAGGGACACACAAACCTTTGCATCGGTTTGTAAGGCTTTGCGTTGCGTTCCTATGATACCTTCTCATCAAGCCAGTCTGCCCAAAATTGCATCATTTCTCTGCGGGTAGCCAGATATGCAGCATGGTTGTAAACTGATCGTGTCCCGCCGCTTACGTGTGCCAACTGCATTTCTATCGCGTCGCTGTTCCAGTGCTTCTCGTTGAGTACCGTGCTGAATTGGTGCCTGAAACCGTGGCCGCTGGTCTGTCCTTCATATCCTATGCTGCGGATTACACCAAGGACGGCGTTTTCGCTGATTGGCTTCTTCCTGTCATTCCTTCCCGGGAAGCAAAGTTCGTACTGTCCGGTGATTTGTTGCAGGAATTTGAAAAGCGCTGTAACCTGCTCTGACATTGGAACGACATGCAGTTTTCTTCCTTTCATGACTTCAGGGTCAACGGTGATCAGGCTGTTTTCAAAGTCAATTCCTGACCATACCAACGAACGTAACTCCACCGTTCGCATTGCTGTATAGTGAAGAACCTGAGCAGCAATCTTACCTATAACCCAGCCTCCATACCCATTCAGCGCCCTCTGGAATTCGTGAATGCGATGCATAGGGAGGAAAGGGTAGTTGTTTTTTCTGTAACCCTTCATTGCCCCAACAAGGTCTGGAGCCGGATTATATTTAGCTCTTCCGGTTACTATTGCGTAGCTGAAAACCTCGCCACACCTGCGCCGAGCCTTATCAGCACGTTCCATCGCCCCTCTGTCCTCAAATAGCCAGATCACCTTCAGTAGCATCATAGGCTCCACCTCTTCCATTCTCAGATGCCCGATGAGCGGCAATATATCGTCAGTGAACATGTTCATCATTTCGTCAGCATATCCTTTCGACCATACTTTCGATTTGTGGGCATGCCATTCCCTGAAGACATCACCGAACGAATGAGCTACTGCTTCCTTTTCCTTCTTCTTTATAACCTGCTTCTGCTCTGATGGGTCCACGCCAGAAAGCAGCTTCATTTTCGCGTCAGATTGTTTTGCCCTGGCTTCGGTAAGCGAGATTTGCGGGTATGGTCCGATGACCAGTGTCTTTTCCTTGCCGTCGAAACGGTAACGCATTCGCCACACCTTTTTGCCTGATGGAGGTACGAACAGGAACAGGCCTCCAGAATCAGCAAGGCGATATGATTTTTCTGCAGGTTTTGCCGCGTCAATTTGCTTTACTGTGAGCATGTGGGCATAAATCCGTGGTCATTTTAACATGTGCCCACAATATGCCCGCATTAATGCGCGGCAGTCAACGATCCGCTACGAACGCCTAAGAACTTATTTTTGGCATAAGTAGTGATTATAAAGGGGATTTGAGAACTGTAACGAACGAGGAAGAACTGAAAAGTGGTGTCCCCTGCAGGAATCGAACCTGCAACTAGCCCTTAGGAGGGGCTCGTTATATCCATTTAACTAAGGGGACAACGCGGCGCCAGTATAGCGTTTTTTATTCGCCGGAGTAAGTGTAGCGCCGCCTGACTGGTTAAACCGTCGCCACTCAGCGCTATTTTTCCGCTTTTTTCCGCTCCCGCTCCAGGCGTTCACCGCGCAGCCTCGCTTCTTCCTTACGCTTATTGCTCATATCGTTGCGAATCTGCGCGTGGCTCATCAATGCGAAAATAAAGGTGCCACCGCAGATATTTCCGGCAAGTGTGGGGAGGGCGAAGGGCCAGAGAAAGTCGCTCCAGGGCAGCGTGCCGTTGAAAACTAAATACAAAATTTCAACGGAACCGACGACAATATGGGTGGTATCGCCCAGCGCGATAAGCCAGGTCATCAAAATAATGACCACAATCTTTGCCCCGCCTGCAGCAGGAAACATCCATACCATTGTGGCGATGATCCAGCCAGAGATAATTGCGTTGGCAAACATCTCCGTTGGGCTATTTTTCATGACCTCCATTCCAATTTTGACAAAGGCGTCGCGGGTCTCTTCATCAAATATAGGCATATATTCAAAAGCCCACGCCGCAACCCCGGTGCCTATAAGGTTGCCCAATAAGACTACGCCCCATAAGCGCATCAGCAGGCCAACGTTACTCAGGGTGGGATTTTGCATTACCGGCAATACGGCGGTAACGGTATTTTCAGTGAATAATTGCTGGCGGGCCATGATGACAATGATAAAACCAAAAGTGTAGCCGAGATTTTCCAGTAAAAAACCGCCGGGAACGCCTTCAAGCTGCACGTGGAAAATTCCTTTCGCCAGTAGTGATGCCCCCATAGAAAGTCCTGCGGCAATGGCTGACCACAGCAAAGCCATCGCATCTCGTTCCATCTCTTTTTCACCATCCTGGCGAATATGTTCATGAATCGCCATGGCGCGGGAAGGAAGACGATCTTCATCCACTTCAATCTCTTTACCGCTTTGTTTTTCTTCGCTTTCAACTTCCAAATCACTGCTGTGCTGGTTAATTTTATCGTCGTTAAGGCTATCCATGATGATCCCTGATGATTAACACGTATTAATAAAGCGTAGCGGTTTTTCATTTACCCAAGCCGGGACATTCTCCGAAAAAATAAAAATGATCACGCCCGTTTTTATCTGTTTCGTTAGAATGGGACCGTCACGTTGTTGACGTTACCAGGCTATGCTCAGAGCAATGAGATCGCGCATATAGACATCGTTTGACGTGCTGTTAAAATCGCTCACACCTAAACAGGCGGATACGGTAGCGTTCCGTCATGGATGGCAATCAGCGATAGCCATAATTCACAGGGAGACATCTATGAAGCTTCGCCTGTCGGCGCTGGCGCTGGGAACCACACTGCTGATCGGGTGTGCGAGTTCCGGTACAGAACAGCAGGGGCGTTCAGACCCATTTGAAGGGTTTAACCGCACCATGTACAACTTCAACTTTAATGTGCTGGACCCGTATGTTGTTCGGCCGGTCGCGGTTGCCTGGCGTGATTATGTTCCACAGCCTGCGCGTAACGGTTTAAGTAATTTCACCGGCAACCTCGAAGAACCGGCGATCATGGTGAACTATTTCCTGCAGGGCGATCCTTATCAGGGTATGGTGCATTTCACCCGTTTCTTCCTGAACACCTTATTAGGGATGGGCGGCTTTATTGACGTCGCGGGAATGGCGAATCCTAAACTGCAGCGCGTTGAACCGCATCGTTTTGGCAGTACGCTGGGCCATTATGGCGTGGGGTATGGGCCTTATGTGCAACTTCCGTTCTACGGTAGCTTTACGCTGCGTGAAGATGGCGGGGATATGGCGGATACCTTGTATCCGGTGCTCTCGTGGTTGACCTGGCCAATGTCCATAGGAAAATGGACTATCGAAGGGATAGAAACCCGCGCGCAGTTGCTGGATTCCGATGGTTTGCTGCGCCAGTCTTCCGATCCTTATATTATGGTGCGCGAGGCGTACTTCCAGCGTCATGACTTTATCGCCAATGGCGGGAAACTCAAGCCGCAGGAAAACCCGAACGCGCAGGCGATTCAGGACGAACTCAAAGAGATCGACTCGGAATAAACGGCTGCAAATAAAAAGGTGAGCGCAATGCTCACCTTTTTGATCCGTTTCAGGAAGAGATTAGAACGCGTAGTTAAAGTTAGTACCGAATAGCCAGGCTTTCCCTTCAGATTCAAACTGATAAGGGCCTTCATTAATTTTCACACTCTGACCATGCATATAAGAGACGCCAACGTCGACAGACGCATCTTTATTAAAGGCGTAAGTCGTACCGGCGCTCAGCCAGAAACGGTCCTGGTCCGGAATAGAGATAGAACGGTTTTGCGCTGGTACCGGGCTGTCATCGAAGGCGATACCGGTACGGAACGTCCAGTTGTCGTCGTAGTAATAGGTGGTGCCCAAAGCGATACGGTAAGCATCCTTGAAGCCTTCATGCTTCTCGAATAACGTCTGGCCGCTGGTTGACTTGGCCTTCAGTTCCTGGAACTGACTCCAGCTGGTATAGGCGAGGCTGTAGTGAATCGCCCATTGCGGCGCCACGCGGTTATAACCGGAGACTTCCCACATTTCCGGTAGATTGAGCGTCAGGTAGCCTGACTGCGTCGCGCCGCCGGTTGCCGTTGGGATGGGCAGGTTATATCGGTTAATACCAATGGGAAGATCTCTGCTGTAGTTGCCTTTAAAGTCAATTTTGACTTCCGAGCGGTAGGTCAGAGCGTAGCGGTTATTTTTATCCAGTTCATAAAGGATACCGGCATTCCAGCCAAAGCCCCACTGATTACCGTTCAGGTGGGCAATCTTGGTGTCGCTGGTAATCTGACTTGCGACCGGCGCCAGCGCCGGATTCTGCGCCGCGACCAACTGGCCTAAATCGCCTGCATAACGTTCGATTTTCGCGCGCGCGTATACCGCATCAAAACCGAGACCGAAGCTCCAGGCCTCATTTAAGCGATAAGCGCCGCTTAAATTCAGGTTCATGGTTTGAAGATCTGTCGTACCGCCAACCGAGCCGCCGGCATATGTATCGTTAAACTCTGTCGCCAGACCATAGTTAGAGGTAATAGAAGCCCCCCAGCCAAACTGATCGTTAATCGGGGCGACAAAATGGACATTTGGCACCCAAGCCGTCGGCGCGATGTTATCTGCATCTAACGTCCGACGAGATGGTGACGTCCCGCTAATATTAACATCGGGATCAATATAAACCGCGCCCGCTGAAAATGTTGGGCGGTCAAACATGGTAATTAACGCCGGATTGCGGCTAACGTTACCCGCATCATCTGCGATTGCGCCTTCTCCCGAATAGGCCCGGCCAAGGCCAGAGGAAGAAAATTCGTTTAACTGAAAGCCTGCAGACCAGGCCTGGGTGGAGATGATTGCCACTGCGACTGCGATAGCAGACTTTGTAAACAGGGTTTTCTGGCTCATGACCATAACCTCATTGATTATTTTTATACAAACTATGTTACATGCTGTAACAGGAGCGCGAAGTGTAGGGTCTGCGGTACGACTTAGAAATCAGACCAGTGGCGAGAGTATAGGTCTGACCAGCTAGAATGTTGCAAGTATGTTTATAAGTTTTTTCAATTGTGATCTTAGAAACGAGATCTGGTTGGCAAAATCGGCGGGCTTAACGGTCACCCGATCGCGCGATTTTTGTTTTAGATCATTTTTAAGTGTGATTTCGGTCACTTAACGCGTTTCCCTCCATTAACGACTGGAGAGGCGAATGCCGGGAGCGTAAAATATCCCCATCGTTTATCTGGCACCCTGGGTGCAAATACAGAGGAAATCTACAATGAGTAAATGCAGTGCTGATGAAACCCCGGTTTGCTGCTGTATGGACGTTGGAACCATCATGGATAACTCCGATTGCACCGCGTCATACAGCCGCGTATTCGCTACCCGCGCAGAGGCTGAAGAGACGCTGGCAGCGTTAACCGAAAAAGCGCGTAGCGTGGAGTCTGAGCCTTGCCAAATTACGCCAACCTTTACCGAGGAATCTGACGGCGTTCGGCTGGATATTGATTTTGTTTTCGCTTGTGAAGCAGAAACGCTTATCTTCCAGCTCGGCCTGCGTTAATCCGTTCATTAACGACGCCTCCGTCATCATCTGGCGGAGGCGTTTTCTTTTTTTATCACTTCCCTTCACTGTGCCATAGCTCCCACTTTCTTTTCTCTCTGCTTGGCTAAATGTAAAAAATTGGTTAAGACTGTGATCAGGTCAGACCACTAATTTATTTTTTTACAGGGGAGTATTATGCGTCAGGCTTTACCGTTGGTCACCCGTCAGGGCGATCGCATTGCTATTGTCAGTGGGTTGCGAACCCCCTTTGCTCGTCAGGCCACTGCATTTCATGGTATTCCCGCTGTTGATCTCGGCAAGATGGTGGTAGGCGAGCTGCTGGCCCGCAGTGAAATCCCTGCCGATGCCATTGAGCAACTGGTTTTTGGTCAGGTAGTACAAATGCCGGAAGCGCCCAACATTGCGCGCGAAATTGTGCTGGGTACGGGGATGAATGTTCATACCGATGCCTATAGCGTAAGCCGCGCCTGCGCCACCAGTTTTCAGGCGGTAGCGAATGTGGCGGAAAGCCTGATGGCCGGCACGATACGCGCGGGTATTGCGGGCGGCGCAGATTCGTCGTCGGTACTGCCAATAGGCGTGAGTAAAGCCCTGGCGCGGGTACTGGTTGATGTCAATAAAGCCCGGACGACCCGCCAACGGCTGACGCTTTTTTCTCGTCTGCGCTTACGCGACCTGCTGCCCGTTCCTCCCGCTGTTGCTGAGTATTCCACCGGTCTGCGCATGGGCGATACCGCCGAACAGATGGCGAAAACGTATGGTATTACGCGTGAACAGCAGGACGCGCTGGCGCATCGTTCACATCAGCGCGCCGCGCAGGCATGGGCTGAGGGTAAACTGGCGGAAGAAGTGATGACGACCTATGTGCCGCCGTATAAAAACCCCTTTGCAGAAGACAACAACATTCGCGGCACCTCCACGCTGGCAGACTACGCCAGACTGCGTCCCGCTTTTGACAGAAAACATGGCTCCGTGACCGCCGCCAATAGTACGCCGCTGACCGACGGCGCTGCCGCCGTTATCCTGATGACCGAATCCCGCGCTAAAGAGCTGGGGCTGCACCCGCTTGGTTATCTGCGCAGCTACGCGTTTACCGCCATTGATGTCTGGCAGGACATGCTATTGGGGCCGGCCTGGTCAACGCCGCTGGCGCTGGAGCGGGCCGGGTTGACGATGGCCGATCTGACACTTTTTGACATGCATGAAGCGTTTGCCGCTCAGACTCTGGCGAATTTACAACTGCTGGGCAGCGAACGATTTGCCCGTGAGGTGCTTGGTCGTGCGCAGGCGACAGGGGAGGTGGATGACGATAAATTCAACGTGCTCGGCGGCTCAATCGCCTACGGGCATCCTTTTGCCGCAACGGGCGCGCGGATGATAACCCAAACGTTGCATGAATTACGGCGTCGGGGCGGAGGTTTTGGCCTGGTCACGGCCTGCGCGGCTGGCGGCCTTGGCGCGGCTATGGTTCTGGAGGCGGAATAATGGCTACCACATCAGCTTTTATGCTTAACGTGCGTCTGGATAATGTCGCGGTTGTCGCTATTGATGTCCCTGGTGAAAAGGTGAACACCCTGAAAGCGGAGTTTGCCGCGCAGGTACGCGCCATCCTGAAGCAGATCCGGGAAAATAAAGCGTTGCAGGGCGTTGTTTTTATCTCAGCCAAAGCAGATAACTTTATTGCTGGCGCTGATATCAACATGATAGGCCACTGCCAAAACGCGCAGGAAGCGGAAACGTTGGCGCGTCAGGGGCAGCAACTGATGGCGGAGATCCAGGCGCTGCCTGTTCCGGTCATCGCCGCCATTCATGGCGCCTGCCTGGGCGGCGGTCTTGAAATGGCGCTGGCCTGCCATCGGCGTATCTGTACCGATGACGTTAAAACCGTTCTCGGACTGCCGGAGGTACAGTTAGGGCTTTTACCGGGATCGGGCGGAACGCAGCGTCTTCCGCGGCTGGTGGGGATCAGTACCGCGCTGGATATGATCCTGACAGGTAAACAGCTTCGCGCCAGACAGGCGCTTAAAGCCGGGCTGGTTGATGATGTGGTGCCGCAAACTATTTTACTGGAGGCGGCTGTCGAGCTGGCTAAAAAAGAACGCCTGGCGCAGCGGACATTACCGATCCGTGAACGTATCCTGGCAGGGCCGCTGGGACGCGCGCTGTTATTTCGCCTGGTGCGTAAAAAGACGGCGCAAAAAACGCAGGGTAATTATCCGGCGACGGAGCGGATCATTGATGTGATTGAAACCGGACTGGCGCAGGGCAGCAGTAGCGGCTATGACGCGGAAGCGCGCGCTTTCGGCGAGCTGGCGATGACGCCTCAATCGCAGGCGCTGCGTGCTATTTTCTTTGCCAGTACCGAGGTGAAAAAAGATCCCGGTAGCGATGCGCCGCCCGGCCCGCTGAACAGCGTGGGCATCTTAGGCGGCGGGTTAATGGGCGGCGGTATCGCCTGGGCTACGGCCTGTAAAGGCGGCTTGCCAGTACGAATTAAGGATATAAATACTCAGGGAATCAATCATGCTCTGAAGTACAGTTGGAACCAGCTTGAAACAAAAGTACGCCGCCGCCATATCAAAGCCAGCGAACGCGATAAACAGTTGGCGTTGATATCAGGTTCGACTGATTACCTTGGTTTCAGTCATCGTGATCTGGTAATTGAAGCGGTGTTTGAAGATCTGTCGTTAAAACAACAGATGGTGGCGGAAGTGGAGCAAAATTGCGCCGCCCACACCATTTTCGCGTCCAATACTTCTTCCCTGCCGATTGGCGATATTGCGGCGAATGCGGCCAGACCGGAACAGGTGATTGGATTGCACTTTTTTAGCCCGGTCGAAAAAATGCCGCTGGTTGAGGTTATTCCTCATGCGTCTACTTCCACGCAGACCATCGCTACGACCGTTAAATTGGCGAAAAAACAGGGTAAAACCCCGATAGTCGTCAGCGATAAAGCCGGGTTTTATGTTAACCGAATTCTCGCGCCGTATATTAATGAGGCGATTCGGATGCTGACTGAAGGCGAACGCGTCGAACATATTGATGCTGCCCTGGTAAAATTTGGTTTTCCGGTGGGACCAATCCAACTTTTGGATGAGGTAGGAATCGACACGGGTACTAAAATTATCCCTGTGCTTGAGGCGGCGTATGGAGAACGTTTTAGCGCGCCTGCAAATGTTGTTGCTTCAATTTTGAATGACGATCGCAAAGGTAGAAAAAATGGTCGCGGTTTCTATCTTTATGGCGAAAAAGGGCGTAAAAGCAAAAAACAGGTTGACCCTGCTATTTATAAGCTTATTGGCGTGCAAGGGCAGAGTCGACTGTCTGCGCAGCAGGTGGCAGAGCGCTGTGTCATGTTAATGCTTAACGAAGCGGCGCGCTGTTTCGACGAAAAAGTGATTCGCAGCGCGCGCGATGGCGATATTGGCGCCGTGTTTGGTATCGGTTTTCCGCCGTTTCTCGGCGGCCCGTTCCGCTATATGGATGCTCTCGGGCCGGGTGAAATGGTGGCGACATTACAGCGCCTGGCCGCACTTTACGGTCCTCGTTACGCGCCTTGTGAACAATTAGTGCGCATGGCGGAGCGCAGAGAGTATTTCTGGACGAATGGGGAAACTGACCAGGGAAATTGAGGTCAAAGAGAATATGAATCCGCACTGAATGCCTCCTTGTTGGCGAAATAATAATCAAGGATTGACTATACTTACGCCATTGAGGTAAAAAACAGCGTTTCATTCGGTGAATGGATAAGGCACAATGCCGGCCACCGCATTTTTGCCACAGCCAATAGGGGCATGTGGTAAGCGTGCTGGTGAAACTGGTTAACAAAAGCGGTGCAATATGCAAGTTTTTATCATGCGTCACGGCGACGCAGCCCTCGATGCCGCCAGTGATTCGGTTCGTCCCTTGACCTCTTGTGGGTGTGACGAGTCTCGCCTGATGGCGAACTGGCTGAAAGGTCAAAAAGTGGATATCGAACGTGTTCTGGTGAGTCCGTTTCTTCGGGCCGAACAAACGTTAGATGTGGTCGGCGATTGTATGAATCTGCCGGCTCAGGTGGATGTCCTGCCGGAGCTAACGCCCTGCGGCGATGTCGGTCTGGTCAGCGCCTACCTTCAGGCGCTGGCCAATGAAGAGATCGGATCGGTGCTGGTGATCTCTCACTTACCTCTGGTCGGATACCTGGTATCTGAGCTTTGTCCTGGCGAAACGCCGCCGATGTTCACGACGTCCGCAATTGCCAACGTTACGCTTGATGAAAGCGGCAAGGGGACATTCAACTGGCAAATGAGTCCCTGCAATCTGAAAATGGCGAAAGCGATTTAATCTTTGCTGCCTGATGGCGCTTCGCTTCTCAGGCCTACGACAGCGCTGACTGTTCGTAGGCTGGATAAGGCGCTTGCGCCGCCATCCAGCAATTTCGCATCAGGGTAATTCGGGCGGTTGCCACTCTTCCACTTCAATCAACACCAGCACCGCGGCGTCGCCGCCGTACTCTTTCGGCGCCTGATGAAAGGCCATTACATGCGGATGCTGCGCCAGCCATAATGGCGTTTGCTGTTTCAGAATATGTTTACCGTGTCCATGCATGACGCAGGCGCAAAAAATATGTTCCCGGCGGCAGGCGGCAATCAGCGCCCCCAGTTCCTGCTTGGCCTGAAGCTGCGTTAAACCGTGTAAATCCAGAAACAGTTCCGGCGAATAGTCGCCGCGGCGCATTTTTTTTAGCTCGAAATGGCTGACATCTTCACGGACATACTTTACCGGCCCTTCCGTATTGAGCAGCGGCTGGAACTCATCAGAAAAATAGTGGCTGGCGTCCGCCTGTTCCTGAATTAACCTTCGGGTAGGGACTTCCGTGATTTTTTTGCGTAGTGGCCGATGGACGATAGTATCCTGTTTAATCTGTCGGGTGCCGACCATCAGCTGACGGAACAGCGCCTGGTCCTCCTCGCTGAGCGATGCTTTCTTTTTCATTCGTGGGCCTCGTCTGATCTTTTGCCTTAGTTTACCCGACCCGGAGTATATCCGAACGGTCAAAACGGATTTTTCGTATTCTCCCGCCGCGTCAATGCTGATTTATCCCTGTCTTCGTGGCAAACTAGCCGCCGAATTTAATGCGAGCATGCCCTGGAGGAATACGTGGATAAAATTTTCGTCGATGAAGCAGTGAGTGAACTGCATACTATTCAGGACATGTTGCGCTGGGCGGTAAGCCGTTTTAGCGCGGCGAATATCTGGTATGGACACGGCACCGATAACCCGTGGGATGAAGCGGTGCAACTGGTGTTGCCGTCTCTTTATCTGCCGCTGGATATTCCGGAAGATATGCGGACCGCGCGGCTGACGTCCAGCGAAAAACACCGCATTGTCGAGCGGGTGATTCGTCGCGTTAACGAGCGTATCCCGGTAGCCTATCTGACCAATAAAGCCTGGTTCTGCGGCCACGAATTTTATGTCGATGAGCGCGTGCTGGTGCCGCGTTCGCCCATTGGCGAGCTGATTAATAACCACTTTGCCGGCCTTATTAGCCAACAGCCGAAATATATTCTGGATATGTGTACCGGTAGCGGCTGTATCGCCATCGCCTGTGCTTACGCTTTCCCGGAAGCGGAGGTTGATGCGGTCGATATTTCGCCGGATGCGCTGGCTGTCGCCGAGCATAACATTGAAGAACACGGTCTTATCCATCACGTGACGCCAATCCGTTCCGATCTGTTCCGCGATCTGCCGAAAGTTCAGTACGATCTGATTGTCACTAACCCGCCCTATGTCGATGCGGAAGATATGTCCGATCTGCCGAACGAATATCGCCACGAACCTGAGTTGGGGCTGGCGTCCGGCACTGACGGCCTCAAATTGACCCGCCGTATCCTGGGGAACGCGCCGGATTATCTGTCCGATGACGGCGTTCTGATTTGTGAAGTCGGAAACAGCATGGTACATCTGATGGAGCAATACCCGGATGTGCCGTTCACCTGGCTGGAGTTTGACAACGGCGGCGATGGCGTCTTTATGTTGACCAAAGCGCAGTTGCTCGCGGCCCGTGAACATTTCAGCATTTATAAAGATTAAAACACGCAAATGACAACAACGATAACGGAGGCGTGATGGCAGGAAACACAATTGGACAACTCTTTCGCGTAACCACTTTCGGCGAATCGCATGGGCTGGCGCTTGGGTGTATCGTCGATGGCGTGCCGCCTGGCATCCCGTTGACGGAGGCCGATCTGCAGCACGATCTCGACAGACGCCGCCCCGGTACCTCGCGCTATACTACTCAGCGCCGCGAACCGGACCAGGTAAAAATTCTCTCCGGCGTGTTTGACGGCGTGACGACCGGCACCAGCATTGGCCTGCTGATTGAAAATACCGATCAGCGCTCGCAGGATTACAGCGCGATTAAGGATGTTTTTCGTCCGGGACACGCGGATTACACCTATGAGCAGAAATACGGCCTGCGCGATTACCGTGGCGGTGGACGTTCTTCCGCGCGTGAAACCGCGATGCGCGTAGCGGCAGGGGCGATCGCCAAGAAATACCTGGCGAAAAAGTTCGGTATCGAAATCCGTGGCTGCCTGACCCAGATGGGCGACATTCCGCTGGAGATTAAAGACTGGCGTCAGGTTGAACTTAATCCGTTCTTTTGCCCCGATGCGGACAAACTTGATGCGCTGGACGAACTGATGCGCGCGCTGAAAAAAGAGGGTGACTCCATCGGCGCGAAAGTGACGGTGATGGCAAGCGGCGTGCCGGCAGGTCTTGGCGAACCAGTATTTGACCGACTGGACGCGGACATCGCCCATGCGCTGATGAGCATCAATGCGGTGAAAGGTGTGGAGATCGGCGAAGGATTTAACGTGGTGGCGCTGCGCGGCAGTCAGAATCGCGATGAAATCACGGCACAGGGTTTTCAGAGCAACCACGCGGGCGGCATCCTCGGTGGTATCAGTAGCGGGCAACACATTGTGGCGCATATGGCGCTGAAACCTACGTCCAGTATTACCGTGCCGGGACGTACGATTAACCGGATGGGTGAAGAAGTCGAGATGATCACCAAAGGACGTCACGATCCGTGTGTGGGGATTCGTGCAGTGCCGATCGCAGAAGCCATGCTGGCGATCGTGCTGATGGATCACCTGCTACGTCATCGGGCACAGAATGCGGACGTAAAGTCAGAGATTCCACGCTGGTAAGAAATGAAAAAAACCGCGATTGCGTTGCTGGCATGGTTTGTCAGTAGCGCCAGCCTGGCAGCGACGCCGTGGCAGAAAATAACCCATCCTGTCCCCGGCTCCGCGCAGTCTGTTGGTAGTTTTGCCAACGGATGCATCATCGGTGCCGACACATTGCCGGTACAGTCCGACAATTATCAGGTGATGCGCACCGATCAGCGCCGTTATTTCGGCCACCCGGATCTGGTCATGTTTATCCAGCGGTTGAGTCATCAGGCGCATCATCGGGGGCTTGGAACCGTCCTGATAGGCGACATGGGGATGCCTGCCGGGGGCCGCTTTAACGGCGGACACGCCAGTCATCAGACCGGGCTTGATGTGGATATTTTCTTGCAGTTGCCGAAAACGCGCTGGAGCCAGGCGCAGCTATTGCGCCCGCAGGCGTTGGATCTGGTGTCCCGCGACGGTAAACATGTCGTGCCGTCGCGCTGGTCGTCGGATATCGCCAGTCTGATCAAATTGGCGGCACAAGACAATGACGTCACCCGTATTTTCGTCAATCCGGCTATTAAACAACAGCTTTGTCTCGATGCCGGAAGCGATCGTGACTGGCTACGTAAAGTGCGCCCCTGGTTCCAGCATCGCGCGCATATGCACGTGCGTTTACGCTGCCCTGCCGACAGCCTGGAGTGCGAAGATCAACCGTTACCCCCGCCGGGCGATGGATGCGGCGCTGAACTGCAAAGCTGGTTCGAACCGCCAAAACCTGGCACCACAAAGCCTGAGAAGAAGACACCGCCGCCGTTGCCGCCTTCCTGCCAGGCGCTACTGGATGAGCATGTACTCTGATGGACAATTTTTATGATCTGTTTATGGTCTCCCCGCTGCTGCTGGTGGTGCTGTTTTTTGTCGCCGTACTGGCGGGATTTATCGACTCTATTGCCGGGGGCGGAGGGCTGCTCACTATTCCTGCGCTGATGGCCGCCGGGATGTCGCCGGCAAACGCGCTGGCGACCAATAAATTACAGGCGTGCGGCGGCTCCCTCTCATCTTCGCTCTATTTTATTCGCCGTAAAGTGGTAAACCTGGCCGAGCAAAAGCTCAATATTCTGATGACGTTCATTGGCTCTATGAGCGGCGCGCTGCTGGTGCAGCACGTACAGGCGGATATTTTGCGCCAGATCTTGCCCATCCTGGTGATTTTCATCGGCCTCTATTTTTTATTGATGCCGAAGCTGGGCGAGGAAGATCGCCAGCGCCGCCTGTATGGATTACCGTTCGCGTTGATAGCCGGGGGATGCGTCGGGTTTTACGATGGCTTTTTCGGGCCTGCCGCCGGGTCGTTTTACGCTCTGGCGTTTGTCACCTTATGTGGCTACAACCTGGCGAAATCCACAGCGCATGCCAAAGTGCTTAACGCTACCTCCAACGTTGGCGGCCTGCTGTTATTTATCATCGGCGGCAAAGTGATCTGGGCGACGGGCTTTGTGATGCTGGTTGGTCAGTTTTTAGGGGCGCGAATGGGGTCGCGTCTGGTGTTGAGTAAAGGCCAAAAACTTATCAGACCGATGATCGTTATTGTCTCGGCGGTGATGAGCGCCAAGTTACTTTATGATAGCCACGGACAGGAGATCCTCCACTGGTTGGGGATGAATTAATGAACAGTACGCATCATTACGAACAGTTAATTGAGATTTTTAACGGCTGCTTTGCCGAAGAGTTTAATACCCGTCTGATTAAAGGCGACGACGAGCCGATCTATCTTCCTGCTGACGCGCAGGTACCGTACCACCGCATCGTCTTTGCGCATGGGTTTTACGCTAGCGCGCTGCATGAGATTTCACACTGGTGCATCGCCGGTAAGGCGCGCCGCGAACTGGTCGACTTTGGTTACTGGTACTGCCCGGATGGACGCGACGCGCAGACCCAAAGTCAATTTGAAGACGTTGAGGTAAAGCCACAGGCTTTCGACTGGTTGTTTTGCGTGGCCGCGGGGTATCCCTTTAACGTCAGTTGCGACAATCTGGAAGGCGACATTGAGCCGGATCGCGTGGCGTTTCAGCGCCGGGTTCATGCGCAAGTAATAGCGTATCTGGAGCAGGGCATTCCTGAACGTCCGGCCCGCTTTATCAAAGCGCTACAGAATTATTATCACACGCCCGAACTTAAGGCGGAACAGTTCCCGTGGCCGGAAGCGCTCAACTAAAGCCAGCGCCACGTTTACAATGAGGAAAGAAGATGATCGCGGAGTTTGAATCACGCATTCTGGCATTAATTGACGATATGGTAGAGCACGCCAGCGACGATGAGCTTTTTGCCAGTGGATACCTGCGTGGCCACCTGACGTTAGCCATTGCCGAGCTGGAGAGCGGTGATGACCACTCTGTCGAGGCGGTCTATGCCAACGTTAGCCAAAGTCTGGAAAAAGCGATCGGCGCCGGCGAACTGTCGCCGCGCGATCAGGCGTTAGTCAAAGCGATGTGGGACAATTTGTTCGACAAGGCAAAACAATAACGCCGTGGGCCGGAAGGCGACGCTCGCCGCCTTCCGCTATTGTCCCATTACTTCACCGCTTTTCCCTTCAATAACTTTCTCACCCATAACCGATTCGGATTTAACGCTGCCAGTGTACTGGAATCCAGTGGAATAGGTTCGTTACTCATCTGCGCCGCCAGAATTTCTGCGCATAATGGCGCTGAGCACAAACCGCGCGATCCCAGCGCCCCGAGCATAAATAACCCCGGATATACAGGCGCAGGCGCCGCCGACGTTTTATTATCGGCTAGATCGGCATAGCGCGTCAGCGTAGCGTGGTAATCCGGGACATTGCCCACCATAGGCAGATGGTCGCGGGTGGCGCAACGCACGCCACAACGAGCGCTGTTGCCGCTGACGTCAACCTCTGTGGCCCAGTCCGCATTTGGAAAACAGTCAAGCAGACGCTGTCGGTTCTGACGCTGATCTTCTTTGCGCCAGACGGTGCTTTCGTCGCCCCGGCGATAGCTGGCGCCAATACAGTGCTGCCGATTATGCGGGTTCTGCGGCGTCAGATAGCCGTCGTAACATAACACCTGACGCAACGCGGAGAGGGCGGGGGTAGTGGGAATATGACTGACCTGCCCCCCGACGGCATAAACCGGCAGCGGCTGGGTCTGATCAAAACGGTTAATCTGATGACCGTTCGCCAGGACGACGGTCTCATGGCTGGCGGTTTCACCTGACGTAAAGCGCAGTTGCCAGTGCGACTCCTGCGCAACGAGCGACGTGAGCGTATGGCGAAAGCGCGTTTGTAAACCCTGTTCGGTCGCCAGTGCGATGACTGCGCGGGTTAATTGTTCCGGGCACAGCCAGCCGCCTGCCGGATAGGTAATTCCCCCGCAGCGTGTCGTGACGCCAACCGCCTGTTCCGCCTCTTCGGCATTAAGCGCCGAGGCCAGTCCGGCGGGGAGCGCCAGGGACAGCATCTGGGCAATTTTTTGCTGGCTTTTCTCATTCCATCCGAGCTGCGTCACGCCGCACCAGTCATGATCAAAAGAGGTGGGCAGGGCGTCATACAGGCGACGCGCAAAGGTGAATGCGGTCGGGAAAAAGCGATTAATGGCGGCGTCATGTTTACTAAGGAGCGGATAAAGCGCGCCCTGTCGATTACCGGAAGCGCCCTGGGCGGGTTGGTCGTCCGCGCAATAGAGTGTAACCTGCCAGCCGCGACGCAGTAACGCCAGTGATAACAGCGCACTGGCGATGCCGCCGCCAATGATCGCCGTTTCACGTTTTTCGCTTCCGCTGCGGTAAAACCAGGGAGCGGAAAGGGTTGGCATGAGGTGTTGTTCCATCACTCCGCAAAGCATCTCGCGTTTACGTCCGAAGCCTTTGCGTTTTTGCATGGTAAAACCGGCTTCCTGTAATCCCCGACGGACGAAACCTGCCGAGGTAAATGTCGCCAGCGTTGCGCCGGGCCGCGCCAGCCGCGCCATCGCGTTAAACAGGTTTGGCGTCCACATATCCGGATTTTTCGCCGGAGCAAAACCGTCGAGGAACCAGGCGTCTACTGTTTGATTTAGCGTGGCGTCCAGTTGGTCGGTCAATTCATTAATATCGCCAAACCACAAATCCAGCGTCACCCGGCCCCGATCCAGCAATAGGCGGTGGCATCCCGCGAGCGGCAGCGGCCATTGCGCCTGAAGCTGCTCTGCCCAGGGCGCGAGCTCCGGCCAGTGTTGGTGCGCCAGCGCCAGATCGTCGCGCGTTAACGGGAATTTCTCAAAGCTGATGAAATGTAACCTTTGCAGCGTCGCCTGCGGATGATCAGAACGAAAGCCGTCAAACGCCTGCCACAGCGTCAGGAAGTTGAGTCCGGTGCCAAAACCGCTTTCCGCGACTATAAATAATGGATGTGAATGTACGGGAAATCGCTCCGCAAAACGATTGCCGCCAAGAAAAACGTAGCGTGTCTCTTCGAGTCCATTGTCATTAGAAAAATAGACATCATCAAAATCTCGGGAAACAGGTGTACCCTCAGCGTTAAATTCGAGTGTGGCGGGTTGTATGGCGTATTGTTTCACGTAAGTTACTCGTCTGACGGGCGGTGTCGCGATCTTAACGATGTGTGCCTGACGGCGCAAATTTCCGTACTAAATGGCTGATCGGACTTGTTCGGCGTACAAGTGTACGCTATTGTGCCAATCGAAACTTAAAAATAGTGCGAATTACAGAGGTATTGAATGAAACGTGCAGTGATTACTGGCCTGGGCATCGTTTCCAGCATCGGTAATAACCAGCAGGAAGTCCTGGCATCTCTGCGTGAAGGACGTTCAGGGATCACTTTCTCTCAGGAGCTGAAGGACGCCGGCATGCGTAGCCAGGTATGGGGCAACGTAAAACTGGATACCACTGGCCTCATTGACCGCAAAGTCGTGCGCTTCATGAGCGACGCCTCCATCTATGCTTATCTGTCTATGGAGCAGGCAGTGGCCGACGCCGGTCTGGCGCCGGAAGTCTATCAGAATAACCCGCGTGTCGGCCTGATTGCAGGCTCCGGCGGCGGCTCCCCGAAATTTCAGGTCTTTGGCGCGGACGCCATGCGTAGCCAGCGTGGTCTGAAAGCGGTAGGACCTTATGTGGTTACGAAAGCAATGGCATCCGGCGTTTCCGCCTGCCTCGCTACGCCGTTTAAAATTTATGGCGTGAACTACTCCATTAGCTCCGCTTGTGCGACCTCCGCACACTGTATCGGCAATGCGGTTGAGCAGATCCAACTGGGCAAGCAGGACATCGTTTTTGCTGGCGGCGGCGAAGAGCTATGCTGGGAAATGGCCTGTGAGTTCGACGCGATGGGCGCACTGTCCACCAAATATAACGATACGCCTGAAAAAGCGTCCCGTACCTATGACGCGCACCGTGATGGGTTTGTCATCGCGGGCGGCGGCGGTATGGTCGTTGTTGAAGAGCTGGAACACGCTCTGGCGCGCGGTGCGCATATCTATGCGGAAATCGTCGGCTATGGCGCGACCTCTGATGGCGCCGATATGGTTGCCCCGTCAGGCGAAGGCGCGGTTCGCTGTATGCAAATGGCAATGCATGGCGTTAACACGCCGATCGATTACCTGAACTCCCACGGTACGTCCACGCCGGTAGGCGATGTGAAAGAACTGGGCGCTATTCGCGAAGTGTTTGGTAATAAGAGCCCGGCCATCTCCGCGACTAAAGCGATGACCGGTCACTCGCTGGGCGCGGCGGGCGTGCAAGAAGCTATCTACTCACTGCTGATGCTGGAGCACGGTTTTATCGCGCCGAGTATCAACATTGAAGAGATGGACGAACAGGCCGCGGGTTTGAATATTGTGACCGAAATGACCGAGCGTAAGCTGACCACCGTCATGTCTAACAGCTTCGGTTTCGGCGGTACTAACGCCACACTGGTCATGCGTAAACTGAAAGCATAACGCTTGTATATCGCCGGATGGCGGCGTAAGTACCTGATTAATCTACGAGGGAGCCTGTCGGTTCCCTTTTTTAATGCTTCTTATATGCCGGCGCGATTTTTGCTGACCAGGCTTCTGCCCGGGTAATGACGCCTGCGTCATAAATCGGTTGCTCATAGCCATTGTCTGCATCCCGAACGCGGTAAATTTTCCAGCGTCCCTCCTCCCAACGGGTATAAACTTCCAGATGGATGGGGGTTGACTCTGTACCCAACTGAACATCCACTTTTTCGCCGCCGAGGAAAGGGTGCGGCTGCCCAACCCGTAACTGTGGAATCCACTCAGGCGCATAGTCCTGCGCATACATAAAATAATCTGCCTCCACAATCTCCTGCTCATAAAGAGACTGAATCAGCGCCAGGCGATGAATAACTTCTTTAGCAACGTAGTGTTGCATTAAGGCGTTCGAGTCGTCACCGGTATCCAGATCGTTCGTAAATGTCGTCATCCATGAGGTGTAGAACTGCTTCACGGTCTGCTTGCTGTCGCGATGAGGCGTAGAGCAACTGCAAAGCAAGAGAATTAGCGCAACAAGGGAGAACGTTTTCATTAATTCTTCCTGTAGATGGTATATGAGGGCCTGGCTGCCCGGTAGCCCGGGCCGGCCCACATATCGCGTTGTTTAAAATCCGAATACCACTCTGCACCATCGTATATCGCCATGTGACCGCTCGGGTTTCCGCCAGCGTAAGGTTGAATAATGATGACATCACCCTCGCGCGGCGTTTCATAGGTACCAATAGTGGTAAATCCGGCGCTTCTTAACATTGGGCCATAATCTTTCGCATGATAGGTATGCCCCAGCGTGATACCGCCTGCCTGAATTGCCTTTCGGGTAAATTCCGCACACCGACCTTGAGAATGAGAGCCTGCATGCGCTTTGGCATAATTAACCGCCATCCTTTTATCCCAGCTCATAATGATTCCTGTTAATAAAATACGTAATAGCAATTACGTAATGCTTTAACAGTATTTGATTTGGGAAGCATGACAGATAGTGCTATTACTATTTTCAATATAATAAATTTAAATATTTATTAATTAGTGAGATTGATAAATCAAGACCAATTCATTCAACATTAAATATCATTCTGCGGTATCAGCATTATTTTTTATCGGCATATCGCCATAGCGCGACGGCCAGATCTCCTGCGGCGTGACGCCAAGCGCGTCCGCAATAATTCGTTCGGCTCTCGGCCATGAGCGGGTAAAGACATTGCGCAGTGAATCAGGTGATAAACCGGCCTGACGGGAAAGATCTCTGAGCGTAATACCTCTTTTTTCCAGTGCGCTTTTAATATCTGCACGATGCCAGTCTTGGCTTTTTGGTTCCATTCTGTAATCCTAAGAAGATGTGTTATCGGCGCCGATATTTTTAAGATGAAAATTAGCGTGTGAAAAAGAAAGTTACTTTCTTTTTCACCCTAAGAATAGTGCCAGAAAGAAAGCGAAATTTCGCGCAAAAGAAGAAATATTTTTATTTTATCAGGGGAAAGGAAAGAAACCGATGGCAAAGGAATGGTTCACGGTTAAGGAATGTCTTGGCTTACCGGGATTCCCGGGAAGCGAGCCTGCGGTTCGCGAACGTTTGTATAAGTACAGCGAAGGGAAAGAGGGCGTCAGGCGTAAGCGTGTTAAATCAAAGGCCGAGGAGTTCCATATCTCTGTTCTCCCTCTCTATGTTCATCGTTATCTGGACGACAGCGGAGAGGAACCGACGCCAGAGCCCATTTCCTTACAGGAGGCGGAGCCTAAAGATATCTGGGAGATGATGTTCAGGTTACTGACGCCAGAACAGCGCAAGCAGGTGACCGGACGGTTTAGGGTGAAAGGGATGAAAGCCGTCTTTCCCTTTCTGTTTGATGATACGCCGCCACGTTGATACCCTGGCTGCAATTTCAAGGTTGACAAGTTTCGCGTCTCACAGGCAGACTTCACGCTCTACATTATCCTTCTGATAATGCGTAAGCGTTTAACGTTATCCAACGCACCTTAATCCTGACGCTCAGGTAGAGGGGGCGTGGCATTTCCCCGCCTTACTCTGCATTCTGGAGTAATGCATGACAGCAGTAAGCCAAAAAACAACGACCCCGTCTGCGAATTTTTCGCTGTTTCGCATCGCCTTTGCGGTTTTTCTGACCTATATGACGGTCGGCCTGCCGTTACCGGTCATTCCGCTTTTTGTCCATCACGAACTGGGCTATAGCAATACGATGGTTGGTATCGCCGTGGGCATTCAGTTTTTGGCGACGGTATTGACGCGCGGCTATGCCGGACGGCTGGCGGATCAATATGGCGCTAAACGATCGGCGCTACAGGGGATGCTCGCCTGTGGACTGGCGGGCGCCGCATGGCTGCTGGCTGCGCTGTTGCCGGTTTCCGAGCCGGTAAAATTCGCGCTGCTTATTGTCGGGCGCTTAATTCTCGGTTTCGGCGAAAGTCAGTTACTGACTGGCACATTAACCTGGGGGATGGGGCTGGTGGGACCGGCACGCTCCGGGAAGGTGATGTCATGGAATGGAATGGCGATTTACGGCGCGCTGGCGGCCGGTGCGCCGCTGGGATTATTGATTCATAGCCATTTCGGTTTTGCCGCTCTGGCGGGGGCGAGCATGGCGTTGCCGCTGCTGGCGTGGGCGTTTAACGGCACGGTGCGCAAAGTGCCTGCTCATGCGGGTGAGCGCCCGTCGCTGTGGAGCGTCGTCGGGCTTATCTGGAAACCGGGGCTTGGCCTGGCGCTACAGGGGGTAGGGTTTGCCGTTATCGGCACTTTTATTTCACTTTACTTCGCCAGTAACGGTTGGGCGATGGCAGGGTTTACGTTAACCGCTTTTGGCGGTGCGTTTGTACTGATGCGTGTACTGTTCGGTTGGATGCCGGACCGCTTTGGCGGCGTTAACGTGGCGCTTGTCTCTTTACTGGTTGAGACGGCAGGACTGCTGCTCTTGTGGCTGGCGCCGACGGCCTGGATAGCGCTGGTAGGCGCGGCGCTCACCGGGGCTGGGTACTCATTGATTTTCCCGGCGCTGGGCGTGGAGGTCGTGAAACGCGTACCTTCCCAGGTTCGCGGTACGGCGCTCGGCGGCTACGCCGCGTTTCAGGATATCTCCTATGGCGTTACCGGCCCGCTGGCGGGCGTGCTGGCCACGTCATGCGGCTATCCTTCCGTATTCCTGGCGGGAGCGATCTCCGCGGTGGTTGGTATTCTGGTGACGATTTTATCGTTCCGGCGCGGCTAAGAAACCAGCCAGAAAAGCGCCAGTACAATCAACAGCGCAATAAACAACAGGCCTGGTCGCGCTGACAGATTTTTCACGGTTTCAATCATCGGCGCGAACGGGCGGTAGATGGGTTGAATGGAGAGCGGTTCCAGCTCATCAGCCTCCCGCTCTACGCGACGCAGGAAAATATGGTTAAGTAAATCCTGCACCTGGGCGGTTGTCAGCACCGTTTGCGGCTGAATTTGATAAGTGTGCTGCGCATACTCTTTGATCGCCGTGAGCTCGTCCGGCTCCAGCGGTTGTTTTAACGCTGCCTGAAGCGTATGCAGCGTAGGCGCGTGTTGTAGCGACAGCGTTTGCCGCGCCTGTAGCCACGTCGCCAGATGGGTAAACTGCTTTGCCGGAATGAGTTCGCCGCTTTTCACGCCGGAGAGTTCCAGCATCGATTGCCAGATAAGTTTACTTGACTCGCCGGTCGCGGCCGCCAGCTTCGTCACCAACTGATTCAACGTATTATGTTCAGCAGGCAATAATGGCCGATCCGTTGCCGGAGGTTGCTGCGGCTGCGGAATGGAAAGCTGCCCCTGTTGCAGGAGCGTCAGCACGTTTTTGAGTTGATCGGGCGTAAGCTGGCTAAGCGCGGTTTGGCCGTATTGCTGACGGATAAAATCGCTGACGGCCTGACGATTATTCCCGACGCCAAGCAGCTCCGTTAGCTGTGAAAGCACCTGACGATTGGCGTGATTTTGCTGCGCTACGCCCAGACGCTGGGTGAGATTCTGTTCAGCGGCGGGGAAGTGGCGCGACAGTAGCGGCGCGTCATTTTTTATCCCCAGATCGTGTTTCATTCCGGCCCATACCTCCGCGCTTTGCTGCTGGGTCAGTGAAATCAGGCGCGTTATCAGCCTTTCCAGCACCGTACGCTGTTGCATGGAAAGCGGCTGCTCGCCCGCAGCGGAAAGAGGACTCTGCCCTTCGCCTGGAGGCTGAGCGGGGGCACCGGAGATGGGATGCATAATTAATTATCCTTTAACCATAAATCTGAGCAATATATTCCTGGCGGCCAGATTATGGCACACTTGTCCGGTTAACTCTCGTTCTCAAACAGGTACGACAGTCGTGAAAATTCTCGTTGATGAAAATATGCCTTACGCCCGCGAATTATTTAGCCGCCTGGGTGAGGTAAACGCGGTGCCGGGTCGCCCGATCCCCGTTGAAGAATTAAACCATGCCGATGCGTTAATGGTGCGTTCGGTCACGAAAGTGAATGAATCGCTGCTGAGTGGTACGTCGATTAACTTCGTCGGTACTGCTACGGCAGGCACCGATCATGTAGATGAGGCATGGCTGAAGCAGGCGGGCATCGGTTTTACAGCCGCGCCCGGCTGTAATGCTATCGCGGTGGTGGAGTATGTGTTTTCAGCGCTGTTGATGCTGGCCGAACGTGACGGCTTTTCATTACGCGATCGCACAGTAGGGATTGTCGGCGTGGGTAACGTCGGAAGCCGGCTACAGACAAGGCTTGAAGCGTTGGGTATCCGCACGTTGCTGTGCGATCCGCCACGCGCCGCACGCGGGGACGAGGGGGATTTTCGTACGCTGGATGAGGTGGTGCGGGAAGCGGATGTCCTGACTTTCCATACGCCACTCTATAAAGACGGTCCGTACAAAACGCTGCATCTGGCCGATGAGGCGTTGATCCGCCGACTGAAACCCGGCGCTATTCTCATTAACGCCTGCCGCGGCCCGGTGGTGGATAACGCCGCGCTACTGGCAAGACTCAATGTCGGGCAGCCGCTCAGTGTGGTGCTTGATGTGTGGGAAGGTGAACCGGATCTTAACGTCGCGCTACTGGAAGCCGTGGATATCGGCACGTCGCATATAGCCGGCTATACGCTGGAAGGCAAAGCGCGCGGCACCACCCAGGTCTTTGAGGCGTACAGCGCATTTATCGGTCGCGAGCAGCATGTCGCGCTGGAGACATTACTGCCTGCGCCTGAGTTTGGGCGTATTACGCTTCACGGTCCGCTGGATCAACCGACGCTGAAAAGACTGGCGCATTTGGTGTATGATGTGCGCCGCGATGATGCGCCGCTGCGTAAGGTCGCCGGAATACCGGGCGAGTTCGATAAGCTGCGTAAAAACTACCTTGAGCGCCGCGAATGGTCGTCGTTGTATGTCATGTGTGATGACGCCAGCGCCGCCGCTTTATTGCAAAAGCTTGGTTTTAACGCGGTCCATCACCCGGCTCGTTAATCTCTTTTTTATCGCTCCCTGCCTGAGCGGGGAGCTTACGCTTTTCTGGAGTAAACCACCATGTCTGAAGGCTGGAATATTGCCGTTCTGGGCGCGACGGGCGCCGTAGGCGAAGCCCTGCTTGAAACACTGGCTGAACGCCAGTTCCCGGTCGGTGAAATTTATGCGTTGGCGCGTCATGAAAGCGCGGGCGAGCACCTCCGTTTTGGTGGCAAGTCGGTCATTGTTCAGGATGCGGCGGACTTTGACTGGACGCAGGCGCAGTTGGCGTTTTTCGTTGCTGGCGCAGAGGCATCGGCTGCCTGGGTAGACGACGCGACCAACGCAGGTTGCCTGGTCATAGATTCAAGCGGTCTGTTCGCGCTTGAGCCTGATGTGCCGCTGGTCGTGCCGGAAGTAAACCCGCATGTACTGGCAGATTACCGTAACCGTAACGTGATTGCGGTCGCCGATAGCCTGACCAGCCAACTGCTGGCGGCGCTCAAGCCGTTAATCGATCAGGGGGGACTGTCGCGCATCGCCGTCACCAGTATGTTATCAGCGTCCGCGCAGGGGAAAAAAGCGGTCGATGCGCTGGCCGGACAGAGTGCGAAGCTGCTTAACGGCATGCCGATTGATGAGGATGATTTCTTTGGTCGCCAGTTGGCGTTCAATATGTTGCCGCTGCTGCCGGATCGTGAAGGAAGCGTGCGCCAGGAACGTCGTATCGTCGATGAAGTGCGTAAAATTTTGCAGGATGATGGCGTGATGATCTCCGCCAGTGTCGTGCAGTCACCGGTGTTCTATGGCCATGCGCAGATGGTGAGCTTTGAAGCGCTTCGTCCGCTGGCGGCGGAAGAGGCGCGCGAGGCATTTTCCCGCGGCGAAGATATCGTACTGTCAGAAGAAACGGATTACCCGACGCAGGTGGGCGACGCTTCCGGCAATCCACAGCTTTCTGTTGGCTGTGTACATAATGATTACGGTATGCCGGAACAAATTCAGTTCTGGTCAGTGGCGGACAACGTGCGTTTCGGCGGCGCGCTGATGGCCGTTAAAATTGCGGAGAAGCTGGTGCAGGAGTATCTGTACTGATGTCCGGACAGCAATCATCGCCGGTCTATAAAATTGCGCTGGGCATTGAGTACGATGGCAGTAAGTATTATGGCTGGCAGCGTCAGAATGAAGTGCGCAGCGTGCAGGAAAAGCTGGAAAAAGCGCTCTCGCAGGTGGCGAATGAACCTATTAACGTGTTCTGCGCCGGGCGTACCGATGCCGGCGTTCACGGCACCGGGCAGGTTGTCCATTTCGAAACGACTGCATTGCGCAAAGATGCGGCGTGGACGCTGGGGGTAAATGCGAATTTGCCTGGTGACATTGCCGTGCGCTGGGTGAAAACTGTTCCGGATGATTTTCACGCGCGTTTTAGCGCTACGGCTCGCCGTTATCGCTATATCATCTACAATCATCGACTGCGTCCTGCGGTGTTAGCAAAAGGCGTGACGCATTACTATGAGCCGCTGGATGCAGCGCGGATGCATCGCGCGGCGCAGTGTCTGCTTGGCGAAAATGATTTTACCTCGTTTCGCGCGGTGCAGTGCCAGTCGCGTACGCCGTGGCGTAATGTGATGCACATTAACGTTACCCGCCACGGCCCTTATGTGGTGGTCGATATCAAAGCGAATGCCTTTGTCCATCATATGGTCAGGAATATTGTCGGCAGCCTGCTGGAAGTAGGCGCTCACAACCAGCCGGAGAGCTGGATCGCAGAGCTGTTAGCAGCGAAGGACAGAACGCTGGCGGCGGCAACGGCGAAGGCGGAAGGGCTATATTTGGTTGCGGTGGATTACCCTGACCGGTTTGACCTTCCAAAACCGCCAATGGGCCCGCTATTTCTGGCGGACTAATCCGAATCGCATACCCGAAACGTGTTGGGTAGAAAGGCAAAGGCAAATATGGACCTGATCTACTTTATTATTGATTTTATCCTGCACATCGATGTGCATCTGGCGGAACTGGTCGCGGAGTACGGCGTCTGGGTGTACGCCATTTTGTTTTTGATTTTGTTCTGTGAAACCGGCCTGGTCGTCACGCCGTTCCTGCCGGGCGACTCGCTGCTGTTTGTCGCCGGGGCGCTGGCTTCGCTGGAAACCAACGATCTCAATGTGCATATCATGGTGGCGTTAATGCTGATCGCCGCGATTGTTGGCGATGCGGTGAATTACACCATTGGTCGACTGTTCGGCGAAAAACTGTTCAGTAATCCGAATTCAAAAATTTTCCGCCGCAGCTACCTGGATAAAACCCATCAGTTTTATGAAAAACACGGCGGTAAAACGATCATTCTCGCTCGCTTTGTGCCGATCGTCAGAACCTTTGCGCCGTTTGTGGCAGGGATGGGGCACATGTCCTATCGGCATTTTGCCGCCTATAACGTCATCGGCGCGCTGCTGTGGGTGCTGCTCTTTACCTACGCTGGTTATTTCTTCGGTACGATACCGTTGATTCAGGATAACCTTAAGCTGCTGATTGTCGGGATTATCGTGGTTTCGATATTACCAGGCGTCATTGAGATTGTTCGGCATAAGCGCGCTGCGTCGCGTGCCGCAAAATAGAAAGTAACTCAGCGGTTCGACCACTTTTTTATCCAAAGTTTCGGGCTGTTATGTTTTAATGTGCAACATTCATGGTCTGTTGGGGGCAAAAATGGCATTATGCGCCCCTTATAATAAAGCTGACTAAGGTTCAGGCAGAAAGGTCACCAATGAGCTGGATTGAACGAATTAAAAGCAACATTACTCCCACCCGCAAGGCAAGCATTCCTGAAGGGGTGTGGACCAAGTGTGATAGCTGCGGTCAGGTTTTATACCGCGCTGAGCTGGAACGTAATCTTGAGGTCTGTCCTAAGTGTGACCATCATATGCGCATGTCGGCGCGCAATCGCCTGCATAGCCTGTTAGATGAAGGTTCCCTTGTGGAGTTGGGTAGCGAGCTGGAGCCTAAAGACGTGCTCAAGTTCCGCGATTCCAAAAAATATAAAGACAGACTGGCGTCCGCGCAGAAAGAAACCGGCGAGAAAGACGCGCTGGTGGTCATGAAAGGGACGCTTCACGGTATGCCGATTGTCGCCGCCGCGTTTGAATTCGCGTTCATGGGCGGATCAATGGGGTCTGTCGTTGGCGCACGCTTCGTTCGCGCTGTTGAACAGGCGCTGGAAGACAACTGTCCGTTAGTGTGTTTCTCTGCTTCCGGCGGCGCGCGTATGCAAGAAGCGCTGATGTCTCTGATGCAGATGGCGAAAACCTCGGCGGCGCTGGCTAAAATGCAGGAACGTGGTCTGCCCTACATCTCAGTGTTGACCGATCCGACAATGGGCGGCGTTTCCGCCAGTTTTGCAATGCTGGGCGATCTCAACATCGCCGAGCCAAAAGCCCTCATTGGCTTCGCCGGCCCGCGTGTTATCGAACAAACCGTCCGTGAAAAGCTCCCGCCGGGATTCCAGCGCAGTGAGTTCCTGATCGAAAAAGGCGCGATCGATATGATCGTCCGCCGTCCGGAAATGCGCCTGAAGCTGGCGAGCATTCTGGCGAAGCTGATGAATCTGCCTGCGCCGAACCCGGACGCCCCGCGTGAAGGCGTGGTGGTGCCTCCGGCGCCGGATCAGGAGTCTGAGGCCTGATAACTGAAAAGGGCAGGGCCGCAGGCTCTGCCCTTTTGCTTTTCACCGTAAAGAAGCAGCGGAATCAATGAAAAACAAATCTATACCTCAAGCTGCGTCGCCCCTGGCCTCGTGGCTTTCTTATCTGGAAAACCTGCACAGCAAGAGTATCGATTTAGGCCTTGAACGCGTAAGCCAGGTGGCAGCGCGTCTGGACATCCTCAAACCTGCGCCATTCGTTTTTACCGTTGCGGGAACCAACGGCAAAGGTACGACCTGTCGAACGCTGGAGTCAGTGTTAATAGCGGCGGGATATCGTGTGGGCGTCTATAGTTCGCCTCATCTGGTACGTTACACCGAGCGCGTGCGCGTGCAGGGGAAAGAATTAGCGGAATCCGCGCATACCGCGTCCTTTGCGGAAATAGAAGCGGCGCGCGGCGATATTTCATTGACCTATTTTGAATATGGTACGTTGTCGGCATTGTGGCTGTTTAAACAGGCTAACCTTGACGTGGTGATCCTGGAGGTGGGGCTGGGCGGGCGCCTGGACGCCACGAACATTGTGGATGCCGATGTGGCGGTAATTACCAGCATCGCGCTTGACCACACTGACTGGCTGGGGCCGGATCGCGAAAGTATCGGCCGCGAGAAGGCCGGGATTTTTCGTGCGGAAAAACCCGCTATTGTCGGCGAACCGGAAATGCCGGCAACCATCGCGGATGTTGCGCAGGAGACCGACGCGCTGCTGCGGCGTCGCGGCGTTGACTGGTGTTATGAGGCGACAGCGACCCACTGGGCGTTTACCGATGGCGACGGCACGCTTGCCGGATTGCCGTTGCCGCAGGTTCCCCAGCCGAATGCCGCCACCGCTCTGGCCGCGCTGCGCGCCAGCGGGTTGAACATTGACGAACAGGCGATTCGCGACGGTATTGCACAGGCTACCTTGCCGGGACGTTTTCAAATTGTGAGTGAGTCGCCACGCGTTATCTTTGATGTCGCCCATAATCCCCACGCGGCGGAATACCTGACGGGTCGTCTGAAAACGTTGCCGAAACGCGGGCGTGTGCTTGCGGTGATTGGTATGCTGCATGATAAAGATATCGCCGGAACGTTAGCCTGGTTGAAAAGCGTGGTTGACGACTGGTATTGTGCTCCGTTAGAGGGGCCGCGCGGCGCGACGGCGGAACAACTTCTGGAACATCTGGGGAAAGGGAATGTCTATGATAGCGTCGCGCAGGCATGGCAGGCCGCCATCGACGCGGCGCAGCCAGAAGATACCGTGCTGGTGTGCGGATCATTCCACACCGTCGCACATGTTATGCAAGTGATAGACGCGGGGAGAATCGGTGGCGAGTAAGTTTCAGAATCGTTTAGTCGGCACGATTGTGTTAGTCGCGCTGGGGGTTATTGTGCTTCCCGGTCTGCTGGACGGACAGAAAAAGCATTATCAGGATGAATTTGCTGCGATTCCACTGGTACCGAAGCCTGGCGACCGTGATGAGCCGGATATGATGCCTGCCGCAACGCAGGCGCTGCCGACACAGCCGCCGGAAGGGGCGGCTGAAGAGGTGCGGGCGGGAGATGCGGCAGCGCCGTCGCTGGACCCGTCGCGCATGGCGTCTAACAATGTCGAGCTTGATCCGATACCGGTGGAGACGCCTAAACCGAAGTCGGTTGAAAAGCCGAAGCCTAAACCGCAACAGCCGGTTGTCGCCGCTTCCACGCCGACGCCCGCGCCGAAACCGGCCGCCGACGATAAACCTGCGCCGACCGGCAAAGCCTATGTCGTACAGTTGGGCGCGCTGAAAAATGCGGATAAAGTCAACGAGATAGTCGGCAAGCTTCGTTCCGCCGGGTTCCGGGTTTATACTTCCCCCTCAACGCCGGTACAGGGTAAAATAACCCGTATTCTCGTCGGGCCGGATGCATCGAAAGATAAGATGAAAGGATCGCTTGGCGAGCTCAAGCAGATTTCCGGGTTAAGCGGCGTGGTGATGGGGTATAGCCCGAACTAAGCCGCGTTTTGCCTGATGGCGTGCAGCGTTAAGGCCTACGATGATTCATCCGGTAATGCCTGAAGTTCTGTAGGCCGGATAAGGCGTTTACGCCGTCATCCGGCAGAAGGAATGAACCTGATGCCCTGCGCTTATCAGGCCGATGGCGGCTCTTCTGGTCGTGCCCGAAGAGATAAAAAGTGTGATGGCGTTGAATATTTTTTCAGCGCCATTTTTATTTACGCGCGGGAAGGAAATCCCTACGCAAACGTTTTCTTTTTCTGTTAGAATGCGCCCCGAACAGGACGACAGGGCGTAAAATCGTGGGACATCTATGGTCTGGATTGATTACGCCATTATCGCGGTGATTGCTTTTTCCTGTCTGGTTAGCCTGATCCGCGGCTTTGTTCGTGAAGCGTTATCGCTGGTGACGTGGGGTTGTGCTTTCTTTGTCGCCAGTCACTACTACACTTACCTGTCTGTCTGGTTTACGGGCTTTGAAGACGAACTGGTTCGTAATGGGATTGCTATCGCGGTACTGTTTATCGCGACGCTTATCGTCGGCGCTATCGTGAATTTTGTGATAGGTCAGCTAGTAGAAAAGACCGGCCTGTCGGGGACTGACCGGGTGTTGGGGATCTGTTTCGGCGCATTGCGAGGCGCGCTGATTGTCGCCGCCATTCTGTTCTTCCTCGATACCTTTACCGGCTTGTCGAAAAGCGAAGACTGGAGCAAATCGCAGCTCATCCCGCAGTTCAGCTTCATCATCAGATGGTTCTTTGACTATCTGCAAAGCTCGTCGAGTTTCTTGCCCAGGACGTAATAGGTTCTGAGATGTGGCTTAACGAGGAAAATGACGTATGTGCGGTATTGTCGGTATCGCCGGTGTTATGCCGGTCAACCAGTCGATTTATGACGCGTTAACAGTGCTCCAGCATCGTGGTCAGGATGCTGCCGGCATCATCACCATTGATGCGAATAACTGCTTCCGCTTGCGTAAGGCAAACGGGCTGGTGAACGATATTTTTGAAGCTCGCCACATGCAGCGTTTGCAGGGCAACATGGGGATCGGCCATGTGCGTTACCCTACCGCAGGCAGCTCCAGCGCTTCCGAAGCGCAACCTTTTTACGTCAACTCGCCGTATGGCATCACGTTGGCCCATAATGGCAATCTGACTAATGCGCACGAGCTACGTAAAAAGCTGTTTGAAGAAAAGCGCCGTCATATCAACACCACCTCCGATTCCGAAATCCTGCTCAATATTTTCGCCAGCGAGCTCGACAACTTCCGTCACTATCCGCTGGAAGCCGACAATATTTTTGCCGCGATTGCCGCGACTAACCGTCAAATCCGCGGCGCCTATGCCTGCGTGGTGATGATTATCGGCCACGGCATGGTGGCTTTTCGCGATCCGCACGGCATTCGCCCGTTAGTGCTGGGCAAGCGTGACGTTGGCGATGGTCGTACGGAGTATATGGTCGCTTCTGAAAGCGTGGCGCTGGATACGCTGGGCTTTGAATTCCTGCGCGATGTCGCGCCGGGCGAAGCTATCTATATTACCGAAAAGGGGCAACTGTTCACGCGCCAGTGCGCGGATAACCCGGTCAGTAACCCCTGTCTGTTTGAGTACGTTTATTTTGCTCGCCCGGACTCCTTTATCGACAAGATCTCCGTCTACAGCGCTCGTGTGAATATGGGCACCAAACTTGGCGAAAAAATCGCTCGTGAATGGGAAGATCTGGACATCGACGTCGTGATCCCTATCCCGGAAACCTCCTGCGATATCGCCCTGGAAATTGCCCGTATTCTCGGCAAGCCGTACCGCCAGGGATTTGTCAAAAATCGTTACGTGGGACGTACCTTTATCATGCCGGGCCAACAGCTACGCCGTAAATCCGTGCGCCGTAAGCTCAATGCTAATCGCGCGGAATTCCGCGATAAGAACGTCCTGCTGGTGGATGATTCCATCGTGCGTGGCACCACATCAGAGCAGATCATCGAAATGGCCCGGGAAGCAGGCGCGAAGAAGGTGTACCTGGCGTCTGCCGCGCCGGAAATTCGTTTCCCCAACGTTTATGGCATTGATATGCCGACGGCCAATGAGCTGATCGCGCATGGCCGCGAGGTGGATGAGATTCGTCAGATCATCGGCGCAGACGGGCTTATCTTCCAGGATCTGAACGATCTGATCGAAGCCGTACGCGCGGAAAATCCGGATATCCAGCAGTTTGAATGTTCGGTATTTAACGGGGTATATGTCACCAAAGACGTAGACCAGCAATACCTCGACTTCCTGGATTCATTACGTAATGACGACGCCAAAGCGGTGCTGTTCCAGAACGAAATGGAAAACCTGGAAATGCATAACGAAGGCTAATGGCTTTGCCAGCGGCGCGATGCCGCTGGCCATTTCAATTACGTACTACGCCGAAGCGGATACCGTATTTTTGTACTTTGTACTGTAACGTGGTGCGGGATACGTTAAGACTGCGGGCCGCGGCGGCAATGTTTCCCTGATGCGTATCCAGCGCGGTTTCTATTAAATGCCTTTCGTAGTTGGCAACCCGCACCTCCAGCGACCCCTCATACTGCGGATCGGGCAACGGGGGAAGGGGATTTCCCGTAGCGGCTTCCGCTACACCTAAATTTAACTCATCCTGCTCAAAAATGATGTGCTTAAGCAGCCCGTCTTTTTCCTGCATGATCATGCTGCGTACAATCGCATTTTCCAGCATCCTGACATTACCCGGCCAGGCGTGGTTGAGCAGGTCATTACGCGCCGTCTCGCTTAATCCGTGAATATCTTGCGGTACGTCATTACGGTATTTATCAATGAAATAATTCGCCAGTAAGGGAATATCTTCCGGGCGGGCGCGCAACGGCGGTAGCGTCAACATTCCGACGCTCAACCGATAAAAAAGATCTGCCCGCAGGCGTTCTTGTTGAATCAATTTGACGGGCGCTTCGTTCATGGCGGCAACGATCCTGACGTCAGAGTGGAGTTGTTGTTGTCCGCCGAGCCGCCAGAAGGTTTTATCCTGTAAGAATCGTAGCAACTTACTTTGCATCTCTATCGGCATGGCGTTCAGCTCATCCAGAAAGAGCGTTCCCCCGTTTGCCAGTTCCAGATAACCCTGGCTATTTTCCGCGCCGGTATAGGCGCCGCGCACGGTGCCAAAAAGCGTACTTTCTATAAGCGTAGGCGGTAGAGCGCCGCAGTTCAGGGCGATGAACGGTTTATTCGCCCGCTTGCTGCATTGATGTATCAGGCGGGAAAATAGCTCCTTACCCGTTCCCGTCTCCCCGACAATCGTCACCGGAATATTACTGGCGGCCAGCCGTTTGGCTTTGGCGATATGACTGAGCATTTCCGGGTTTTCGGTAATAATGGCGTGGTGCTTCTCATGGTGATCGGCATACAGCAGTTGGTTCAGTTCTACCACCTGCTCCTGGAGTCGCCTGACGCCGGACATATTCCTGCCGATTTCGATAACGCCGACCATGCCGCCATCGCTTGCATAGAGCGGCGCGGTGGTGTGCTGATAGTCAACGGCCTGGCCTCGCGCATTGTAATAAATTTGATAATGACCAATGTATTCCACGCCTTTTTTTAACGATGAAAGCATCGTACTTTGGGTCTCTTTCATGCCCGGATAGACATCCAGCATATGTTTTCCCATTGCCCGTTCAATGCTGTAGCCGTCCAGATCCGCGCTTTCCTGATTGTAGTAAACGTATTCACCACGCTCATTAATAACGGCCAATGGCTGATGAATCAAATCGAAAAAGCGGGAAAACATCCTGAGCGCCGAGGCCAGTTCCTGATTGGTGGATGCCATACACGCATTCCTCATATCTATTTCTCATGTTGCCATTATAAAAGTGACGAATTTTCGTCGTTGTGATGAATAGCAAACTCAATGACGAAAATGAGGAAAAACTTCTTTTTATAACCATTTGATTATTTTGATAAAAAATAGTGGCATGCCCTTTGCTTTATCCCTGTAAAGCACGCGGATTTTTACCATAAACATTAAGCAGAGGGCGTTATGACTGACTCGATTATGCAGAATTACAACCAGCTACGTGAGCAGGTAATCAACGGCGATCGCCGTTTCCAGCACAAAGACGGTCATTTGTGTTTTGAAGGGGTCGATCTGGACGCTCTGGCGCGCCAGTATCCCACGCCATTTTATGTGTTTTCTGAGCCGGAGATTATTCGTAACATTCATGAAATCCAGCAGGCATTTGCGGCGCATAAAAATACCAAAACCTTCTTTGCGTCAAAAACCTGCTCGGTCATGGGGGTGTTGAAAGCCATTCGTGACGCCGGAATTTGCGCGGAGGCAAACTCACAATATGAGGTTCGCAAGTGTCTGGAGATAGGCTTTCGCGGCGATCAGATCGTCTTCAACGGCGTGGTGAAAAAGCCTGCCGATCTGGAATATGCCATCGCTAACGATCTGTATCTTATTAATGTTGATAGCCTGTATGAGCTGGAACATATTGATGCCATCTCTCGCAAGCTGAAGAAAGTCGCCAATGTTTGCGTCCGCGTAGAGCCGAATGTTCCCTCGGCGACGCATGCGGAATTGGTTACCGCTTTCCATGCGAAGTCGGGTCTCGACCTGGAACAGGCGGAAGAAACCTGCCGCCGCATTCTGGCAATGCCTTATGTACATTTACGCGGTTTGCATATGCATGTGGGCGATCAGGTGCCGGAGTCAGAGCCTTTCGCAAAAGCGACCAAAGTGCTGGTGGATGAATCCCGTCGCCTGGAAGAAGTGCTCGGTATTAAATTTGATTTGATCAACGTGGGCGGCGGAATTCCGGTTCCCTATAAATATGACGACGAGAATGGCGACCCGTTAAAAGATAATATGTATGCCGGTATTACCGCTCAGGATTTTGCCGATGCGGTCATTCGCGAAGTGCATAAATGGCGTACCGATGTGGAAATATGTATTGAACCGGGACGTAAAGTGACCGGGTCGGCGGCGGTTTTACTGACGGAAGTCTCCTGCGAAAAACGTAAAACAAATTACGATCTTAACGGCAATGTGGAATGCCACGTTGAATGGAAATTTGTCGACGCTGGTTACAGCGTACTCTCTGACAGCCAGCATTTTGACTGGTTCTTTTATGTCTATAACGCCTCTCGCATGACGGCAGCGCACGACGCCTGGATAAAATTAGCCGGGCCGCTGTGTGATGGCGGAGATTATTTCCACATGGGAGTGAAAGGCGAAGAGTTTTTACTGCCGAAGGAGACTCATGTTGGCGATATTGTCGCGTTTCTTGACGCCGGGGCATACACCATTGAAAGTCAAACTGTTTATAACAACCGTCCGCGCACGGGCGTGGTGATGATCGATAAAAATGGTGAGACGCGTCTGATTCGTCGGGAAGACAGTTACGAAGATATGGTCAAGTACGACATTTATTAATACTGTTTTGGGCTTCAGTTTCATGCTGAAGCCCGTCGTCAGATGATAAGAAGAGGGCAGTGATGCCTGAATGCATAACAGGAGATGGCCATGAGTAACACGAATTCTGGCTTACTTGGCATCAAAGACATTGTCTTTATGAATGTCATCGCTATTCTGAGTTTGCGGCAAATCCCTAACGTGGCGCCTTACGGGGCATCGGCCATGTTGTTATGGGTGATAGCCGCATTCTGTTTGTTTTTTCCTTTAGCGATGGTATGCGGCGAGCTGTCAACCGGCTGGCCGAAAGATGGCGGGATATTTGTCTGGATTAAAGAGGCATTTGGTAAACGTATTGCATGGATTGTAGTGGTTTGTTTTCTCTTTTCCTGCGTACTGTTTTTCCCATTAATGTTGCAATTCGGCTTTACCGCGCTGGGCTATATGATCGGCGGCGGCCTGGCGGAAAATAAAGCGTTTATCGGTATTGGTTCCGCGGTGATTTTCTGGCTATTAACGCTGATGAATATCCGCGGGATGGAATGGACAAAAATTATTAATAGCATCAGCGCCTGGTGCGGCGTATTTATTCCCTCCGCCATCCTCATTTTGCTGGCGGTGGTATGGCTATGTACCGGACACCAGATGCAGACAGACTACGCTACAGCGAAAAACTGGATTCCGGATCTCGGACACTGGGATACGATCGTTTTCTTATCCAGCATGATGTTTGCGTTTGCCGGACTGGAGGTCGCCCCGATGATTGCCGGGCGTACCCGTAATCCACAGCGTGATTTTCCGCGAGCGATGGCCGTCTCCGCCGCCGTTATCGTTGGGATCTATATGGTCGGCACATGGGCGCTAAATACGCTTTTACCCGCCGGGAAAACCGACATCGTGGCAGGCGTCATGCAGGCTATGCATGCTGCTGCGGACACGCTGCATATGCCGTGGTTAATTCCTGTTATGGCCATCTGTATGTTTTTTGGCGCTCTCGGGCAGATTAACTCCTGGCTGGTGGGGCCGATTTATATGCTCCAGGAAGCCTCGCGTGAAGATAATCTGCTGGGGGACCGAATCGGCAAATTACATCCGGTGTGGAAAACTCCCGCCTTTGCCTTGACTGTACAGGCGATTATTGTCACGGTCCTGTGTTTTTCGACTTTTATTTCGCCAAGCGTTGCGGCGGCTTACTGGATGTTAACGGCGCTAACGACCATCACCTATTTTATTCCTTATCTGGTGATGTTCCCGGCGTTCTGGCGTTTACGTAAGACTCAGCCGGATACGCCAAGAAGTTTTAAAATTCCGGGCAAGGTTTTACCGGCTATTTTACCCGCGCTGGGCTTTCTTTCTATCGCCTTTGCCGTTGCGCTGTTATTTATTCCACCTTCTCAAATTGATATGGGCGGATATTTCCAGTACGCCGGGAAAATTATTGGCGGAGCCGTGCTGGCGGTTGTCGTCGCGGAGTACATTTACCATCGGGCGCAGAAACGTAATGCCCGTTTAAGCATGGCGGGAGGAAAATAAAATGTATATGCCAGTTCTGGAAATAAATCTACGCAAGCTGGAAGAAAACGCCCGCACGGAAAAAGCTCTGCTGGCAAGCAGCGGTATTGACGTGATGGCTGTCAATAAAGTTTTTGACGGCTGCGTGGAAACCGCGCAGGCGGTGTTCAACGGCGGAATTACCGTTATTGCTGAATCACGAACCTATAATTTGAAAAAAATACGCGAGACAGGATGTACGACCTGCCTGTTACGCAGCCCGTGTCTGAGTGAAATCGAAGATGTGGTGCGCTACGCGGATATTAGTTTAAATAGCGAGCCGGTGGTATTACGGGCATTATCGCAAGAAGCCCAACGCCAGGGGAAAACGCATCAGGTATTACTGATGGTGGATATGGGCGATTTACGCGAGGGTATCTGGTTTGGTGAATATCAACGCATTCTTGAGACCGTGACTCTGATTACTGGTCTGCCCGGTCTGGAATTATATGGACTGGGCACCAACTTTAATTGTTACGGCACCGTGTTGCCAACGGTAAAAAATGGCGAGGATTTTCTGGCGCTGGCCGCCCGGCTGGAAGCCGACAGCGGTATTCCTGTCCGGCGGCTTTCTGCGGGAAACTGCACCAGCTATCACCTGCTGGATAAAGGTATCTGGCCGCAGGGGCTGAATCATCTGCGCATCGGCGGACTGCATGAATTCGGTATTGAATATGTGGACATGAAATACCTGAATGAATTTCACCACTCCGCAAAACCGGTCGATAAAGCCTGTTCCGATATGTATATCCTGGAAGCGGAAATCATCGAACTGAACCGTAAACCGACCGTCCCGGTCGGGGAGCTGGGCGTCGATGCCTTTTTGCAAAGTAAAACCTTTGTCGATCGTGGCATACGCCGACGCGCATTGCTGGCGTTTGGTCGTCAGGATGTGCCGTCGGATAACTGTGTGCCATGCGACGACGCTATCACTATCTTAGGACAAACCAGCGATCATACGCTGGTGGATATTGAAGATTGTCGTCAGTCGCTAAAAGTAGGCGATGTGGTTCGCTTTGAGCTGGATTATACGGGCCTGTTAATGGCCTGCCAGACCAAAGGCGTCGCCTGGAGGTTTACGCGTTAACGCATAACCGCCGCGGCTATGTCGCGGCGGCATCTTTGACCTCACGAAAGACAGGGAGTAACGATGGATACCCTGCAACAATCACCGCCAGCAGAGCCTGAAGGCGGTCTGCGGCGTAACCTGAAAAAGCGGCATCTGCTGATGATGTCGTTGGGCGGCACGATTGGCACCGGCTTATTTATCGGCATTGCCGAACCGTTAAGCAGTGTCGGGCCGGCGGGAACCTTACTGGCCTATCTGTTTGCCGGAACCATTATGCTGGCGACGATGATGTGTCTTGGCGAATTATCATGCGCCTTTCCTCACTCTGGCTCATTTCAACATTACGCGCTGATGTTTATGCCGTCACCTGGCTGGAGCTATACCATTGGCTGGCTTTACTGGTTTAGCTGGGTATTTTCCCTTGCGGCCGACCTCACTGCCGCAGGGTTTATTGCTCACCAGTTTTTCCCCGCGGTTCCGGTATATATGTTCTGCCTGGCGATTCTGCTCATCCTGACGGCCATCAATCTCACCTCCGCAAAAAGTTTTGGCGAATGCGAATACTGGCTTTCGGCCATTAAGGTCTTCGCGATCGTGCTGTTTATCTGCGCGGGCGGGGTCATGATCTACTCGCTAATGGGCCATAGCGACTGGCACCCGACGTTAAAAACAGACGGAATGTGGTTTCCCCACGGTTGGGAGCAAATTGTGGTCTGTATGACGATCGTGATTTACTCCTTCCAGGGGGTGGAACTGGTAGGAAATGCGGCAGGGGAGACCGAATCGCCGCACATTATTTTACCGAAAGTGATCCTGGGGATTGGTCTCAGAATCATTTTGTTTTACGGCCTGGCGATTGCGGTGCTGGCGCTGGTCTATCCGCATGAACTGACGCCAAATGGACAAAGTCCCTTTGTATGGGTATTCTCCCACGCGGGCATTCCGGGGGCGGATACGCTGATGACGCTGGTGATCTTTTCCGCCGCGGTTTCTGCCGCCAACTCGGCCATTTACGCCAGTTCGCGTATGTTATGGTCTATGGCGGGCGATCGCTTTGCGCCAGCCTGCTTTGGTAAAACGAACGGCGGCGGCGTGCCGGTGTATGCTATTTTAATCACGGCTTTGCTGGCGTTGGTGTCGTTGCTGACCCGCTATATTCCCGCGCAGCAATTTTATTTATATCTGATCGCCAGTACCGGGCAGGTGGGTTGCCTTGCATGGATAACCATCGGATGGTGCCAGTATCGCTTCCGGCAATCGGTGCGTAATGGAACGTACGCCAGCGATTTGCTACGCTATCGATCGCCGCTTTTCCCCTGGACGGCCCGATTTGTCATTATCACCAATTTTGCCATTATGGTCGGCACCTGGTTTAGTGAGCAGGGGGTAGTGATAATGTTGGTTGAGCTGGCTTTTATGATAGGGATTCTTTTGTCATGGTATCTCTTCAAACCCACTTTGAACCGATTACGTAACACAGTGGGATGAACGGCGCTCGTAAACGGTAAGAGAACATGAAACGACTCATTGTAGGAATTAGCGGCGCCAGCGGAGCGATTTATGGCGTGCGCTTATTACAAATTTTGCGCGATGTCGATAGCGTGGAAACGCATCTGGTGATGAGCCAGGCGGCCCGGCAAACGCTGGCGCTGGAGACCCATTTTTCGCTGCGCGAGGTGCAGGCGCTGGCCGATGTGACGCACGATGCGCGCGACATTGCCGCCAGTATTTCCTCGGGCTCTTACCCGACGGCGGGAATGGTTATCTTGCCCTGTTCGATTAAAACGCTGTCGGGGATTGTCCACAGTTATACTGACGGACTGCTTACCCGCGCGGCGGATGTGATATTGAAAGAGCGGCGACCTCTGGTGTTATGCGTGCGCGAAACACCGCTGCATATCGGGCATTTGCGTTTAATGACCCAGGCCGCTGAGATAGGCGCGGTGATTATGCCGCCAGTTCCGGCTTTTTATCATCTTCCACAGACGTTAGATGATGTTATAAATCAAACGGTTAACCGAGTTCTGGATCAGTTTGACATCCCCCTTCCGCACGATCTTTTTGTTCGCTGGCAGGGCGCATAGCGTTGTCTGTTTAGCGTGCATTATTGTCCCTGTTGCCCTGTTTCAGGGCAATTTTGTAACCGCGATCATATCCTCAACATTTAATTCGTTAAAAGCCGCCGAAACGCTGCGGTTCAACCGCCATACCTGCTATCTTCAACACCAGGACAATATTGCAACGTTTTATTAACAAATTTAACGTCAAATCGTTTTGCTGACGTGAAAATGGCATAAGACCTGCATGAAAAAGTCTGCAAACACACAACACCACGTAAAACATAAGAAAATGACGCCACTTGAGGGGTATGTATGAAGAAGACCGTTCTCGCTTTGTCTTTGCTGATAGGTCTGGGCGCGGCGGCGGCCAGCTACGCCGCGCTCCCGCAAACGGTTCGTATTGGAACGGATACCACCTACGCGCCTTTCTCATCGAAAGATGCTAAAGGCGACTTTATTGGCTTTGATATCGATCTCGGTAATGAAATGTGCAAGCGTATGCAGGTGAAATGTATCTGGGTTGCCAGCGATTTTGATGCGCTTATTCCCTCACTAAAAGCGAAAAAAATCGATGCCATTATTTCATCGCTCTCTATCACCGATAAACGTCAGCAAGAAATCGCGTTTTCCGACAAACTTTACGCGGCGGATTCACGCCTGATTGCGGCAAAAGGTTCCCCCATTCAGCCGACGCTGGAAGCACTGAAAGGCAAGCATGTCGGCGTGCTGCAAGGGTCCACGCAAGAGGCTTACGCCAATGATAACTGGCGAACTAAAGGCGTGGATGTGGTGGCTTATGCCAACCAGGATCTTATCTATTCCGATTTGACCGCGGGTCGTCTGGATGCGGCATTGCAGGATGAAGTCGCCGCCAGCGAAGGATTTCTGAAGCAGGCAGCGGGTAAAGAATATGCGTTTGCCGGCCCTTCCGTGAAGGATAAAAAATATTTTGGTGACGGGACGGGGGTTGGGCTGCGCAAAGACGATACCGAGCTAAAAGCTGCGTTTGATAAAGCGCTCGCGGAACTGCGCCAGGACGGAACTTACGACAAAATGGCCAAAAAGTACTTCGATTTTAATGTCTACGGCGATTGAGAGAAGGGATAACGCACCGCGTTGGGGAACTATCACGGTGCAAAATAGATGCCTTGCACCATTTTGGTGCATAAGCCGTTGCGGAACAGGCGCATAAATGCATACTTAATCGATTTTTATGCAAAATAAACCGGCTGACAAGGTAGAATGCTTTGCCTTGTCGGCCTGATTAATGGCACGATAGCCGCATCGGATCTGTAAAGATCTCCTATAAAGACAGTCTGTTGAGGATAGTTATGAAAAAACTGGCGTTATCCCTTTCTCTGGTTCTGGCATTTTCCAGCGCTACCGCAGCATTTGCCGCTATTCCACAAAAGATTCGTATCGGTACCGATCCGACTTACGCGCCGTTTGAATCCAAAAATGCACAGGGTGAATTGGTCGGCTTTGATATCGATCTGGCCAAAGAACTGTGCAAACGTATCAACACACAGTGTACGTTCGTGGAAAACCCGCTGGATGCGCTGATTCCATCTTTAAAAGCGAAGAAAATTGATGCCATCATGTCCTCGCTGTCCATCACTGAAAAGCGCCAGCAGGAGATCGCGTTTACCGACAAGCTTTACGCCGCCGATTCCCGTTTGGTGGTGGCGAAGAGCTCGGATATCCAGCCGACCATCGCGTCGCTGAAAGGCAAGCGCGTCGGCGTGCTACAGGGGACAACGCAGGAGACCTTCGGCAACGAGCACTGGGCGCCGAAAGGGATTGAGATCGTCTCTTATCAGGGGCAGGACAACATTTATTCCGATTTGACGGCTGGTCGTATTGATGCGGCGTTCCAGGACGAGGTCGCCGCCAGCGAAGGTTTCCTTAAACAGCCCGTCGGAAAAGACTACAAATTCGGCGGTCCATCGGTGAAAGATGAGAAGTTGTTCGGCGTAGGAACCGGTATGGGGCTGCGCAAAGAGGATAACGAGCTGCGTGAAGCGCTGAACAACGCGTTTGCTGAAATGCGTGCTGACGGTACTTACGAAAAGCTGGCGAAAAAGTACTTTGATTTTGATGTTTATGGCGGTTAATCACCGTCGGTGCAGATAAAGCCCAGAGAATGTTGATCGTCTGCATTGCCTGATGGCGCTGTGCTTGTCAGGCCTACGGGGAGCGTCGTAGGCCTGACAAGCACAGCCGCCATCCGGCGTGATGTGAGGCAAAAATGCAAAAGAGGCTTCTTACTTCACCACACACAACAGGACAGGCTGCATGTTGTACGGGTTTTCAGGCGTAATTTTACAAGGCGCGATCGTCACGCTGGAACTGGCGCTCAGTTCCGTGGTGCTGGCCGTGCTTATCGGTCTCGTCGGCGCGGGGGCGAAGCTTTCGCAAAACCGGGTAACGGGGCTTATTTTTGAAGGGTACACCACCCTGATTCGCGGGGTGCCGGATCTGGTATTAATGCTGCTGATATTTTACGGATTGCAAATCGCGCTTAATGTGGTGACCGATTCGCTGGGTATCGACCAGATAGATATTGATCCGATGGTAGCCGGTATTATCACCCTCGGTTTTATCTACGGCGCCTATTTTACCGAAACCTTTCGCGGCGCATTTATGGCGGTGCCGAAAGGCCATATCGAAGCGGCGACGGCCTTTGGTTTTACCCACGGGAAAACCTTCCGGCGGATTATGTTCCCGGCGATGATGCGTTACGCCCTGCCGGGGATCGGCAATAACTGGCAGGTGATACTCAAAGCGACGGCGCTGGTGTCGCTGCTGGGCCTGGAAGATGTCGTCAAAGCCACGCAGCTTGCCGGTAAAAGTACCTGGGAGCCTTTCTATTTCGCCGTGGTCTGTGGACTTATCTACCTGGTATTTACCACCGTCTCCAATGGTGTGCTGCTCTTACTTGAGCGTCGCTATTCCGTGGGCGTGAAGAGGGCCGATCTGTGATTGAGATTATTCAGGAGTACTGGAAATCCCTGCTGTGGACGGATGGCTATCGTTTTACCGGTGTGGCGATTACGCTGTGGTTGTTAATTTCATCGGTGGTGATGGGCGGTTTTCTGGCGGTGATTCTGGCGGTGGGCCGCGTTTCCAGTAATAAATTCATCCGTTTTCCCATCTGGCTGTTTACGTATATTTTTCGCGGCACGCCGCTGTACGTACAGCTACTGGTGTTCTATTCGGGGATGTATACGCTGGAGATAGTTAAAGGCACTGACCTTCTTAATGCGTTTTTTCGCAGCGGACTGAACTGTACCGTACTGGCGCTGACACTGAATACCTGCGCGTACACCACGGAGATTTTCGCCGGGGCGATTCGCTCGGTGCCGCACGGTGAAATTGAAGCGGCACGGGCCTATGGCTTCTCGTCATTTAAAATGTATCGCTGCATTATTTTGCCGTCGGCATTACGTATCGCCTTGCCTGCCTATAGCAACGAAGTGATTTTAATGCTGCACTCTACGGCGCTGGCGTTTACCGCGACGGTGCCGGATTTGTTGAAAATCGCCCGCGATATTAACTCAGCGACTTACCAGCCGTTTACCGCGTTTGGCATTGCCGCCGTGTTGTATTTACTCATTTCGTATGTCCTGATAAGCCTGTTCCGCTGGGCGGAAAGACGCTGGTTGCAGCACGTGTCCTCTAAATAATTCGAGTAACATGATGTCAGAAAATAAATTAAACGTTATCGATTTGCACAAACGCTACGGCGGTCATGAAGTGCTGAAAGGGGTATCGCTGCAGGCCAGCGCCGGAGATGTGATTAGCATCATCGGCTCGTCCGGCTCCGGTAAAAGCACTTTTTTGCGCTGCATTAACTTCCTCGAAAAACCGAGCGAAGGCGCGATTATCGTGAACGGTCAGAACATTAATCTGGTGCGTGACAAAGACGGACAGCTCAAAGTGGCGGATAAAAATCAGCTACGCTTGTTGCGTACCCGCCTGACGATGGTGTTTCAGCACTTTAACCTCTGGAGCCACATGACGGTGCTGGAAAATGTGATGGAAGCGCCGATTCAGGTACTGGGATTAAGCAAGCACGACGCGCGCGAGCGGGCGCTGAAATATCTGGCGAAGGTGGGGATTGATGAGCGCGCTCAGGGAAAATATCCTGTCCATCTTTCCGGCGGCCAACAGCAGCGCGTTTCTATTGCGCGCGCGCTGGCGATGGAACCTGACGTTTTACTGTTCGATGAACCTACTTCGGCGCTCGATCCTGAACTGGTCGGCGAAGTGTTGCGCATCATGCAACAACTGGCGGAAGAAGGCAAAACGATGGTGGTGGTCACGCATGAAATGGGCTTCGCCCGCCATGTCTCTTCGCACGTTATTTTTCTGCATCAGGGGAAAATTGAAGAAGAGGGCGATCCGGAGCAGGTGTTCGGCAATCCGCAAAGCCCGCGTTTACAGCAGTTCCTGAAAGGCTCGCTGAAATAAAAGAAACCCGGCGGCGCGTCGCTTACCGGGTAGGATAAGGCGCTTTGGGAACTAGCGAATCACATCCGCCAGCGCCTCTTCTAAATCATACCAGCGAAATGCGAATCCGGCGGCTTCAAGCCGTTTTGGCAGCGCCCGCTGTCCGCCCAGTACCAGCACTGACGACTCTCCCATCAATAAGCGAATTGCCGTCGCCGGAATGCGAATAATCGCCGGGCGGCGCAGCGCGCGACCCAGCGCATGAGCAAACTGCTCATTATGGACGGGATACGGCGAGACCATATTGAAGGGACCGCGAAGATCGTTATCCAGCAGCCACAGGATGCCGTTGACCATATCGTCAATGTGAATCCAGGCCAGGTATTGCCGACCATTACCCACCGGACCGCCGAGACCGAGGCGGAACGGCGGAACCATTTTCCCCAGAATCCCGCCTTGCGGCGCCAGGACGACGCCGGTACGCAGCAGGCAGACGCGGGTCTGGTCGTTCTGCGCGCGACAGGCAATCTGTTCCCAGAGGGCGCAAAGTTTATGCGTAAATTCATTGTGCGGCGGTTCGTCTTCAGTGACGACAACGTCGCCCAGATCGCCGTAATAGCCCGTGGCGGAGCCGGATATCAACACCGCGGGCGGCGTTGCGCTGGCATGAATTAAATCCACCAACTTTTGCGTGATAGCCCAGCGGCTTTGGCACAACCGTTCTTTTTGTTGCGACGTCCAGCGCTTGTCGGCAATCGGTTCGCCCGCCAGATTGATGATGGCATCAATCTCATTGAGGTGCTCACGTTCCGCCAGCCCTTTCCATAATGTCACTCTGGAATCAAGAATCTGACGCGCGTTATCGGGATTGCGCGTAACGACCGTCACCTGATGCCCCAGTGTTAATAGCCGAGGAATAAGGTGACGCCCAATCAGGCCCGTACCGCCGGTAATCAGAATCTGCATATGACCTCCAGAGTAGGGAGGATTACCTCTTCCCTAATGTCAGGTTTTTAATACGAATAATGGCGTCAGGCTGTGCCATTGCAGGCTTGTTCCGTTTATCAACCTCCACATCATACATGAGAATAGTGCCGCGTTACTCTTTCGTACTGTTACAGTGCAGTTGCGCTTGTAACATAGCGCGCGCTGTCGCAGGACGCGTGCGAATGCGTTCAAACCAGTTATACACCGCCGGGTATGTATCAAGATCGATTCGCTGACGCTGATGCGCGTTAACCCACGGCCAACTGGCGATATCCGCAATACTGTAGTGGTCACCGCCCAACCATGGGGAGGCTTCCAGGCGTTTATTCAGAACGTTGTATAAGCGTTGCGTTTCAACCTGATAGCGTTCAATCGCATAGGGGATTGCCTGCGGCGCAAAGTGGTTAAAGTGATGGTTTTGGCCCAGCATTGGCCCCAACCCGCCGACCTGCCAGAACAACCATTGCAGCGTGGTATGGCGTTCACGCAGCTCCCCGCTAAGCAGTTTGCCGCTTTTTTCCGCCAGGTAGAGAAGAATTTCACCGGATTCAAAAAGACTAAGCGGTTGACCGCCGTCTGTCGGGGCGTGATCGACGATGGCAGGAATTTTATTATTGGGAGAGATAGCCAAAAAATCGGGGCGAAACTGATTGCCCTTGCTGATATCCACTTTTAGCAAACGATACGCCAGCTCCGCCTCTTCCAGAAACAGCGTTATTTTATGCCCGTTGGGCGTGGGGGCGTAGTAAAGGTCAATCATTTTGGCTCCTGCATGTGCGTAAATAGTCTGGGCTGAATTAAGTATAGAAAGCCTCCTGACGTGTGTGAGTTTTCATCAGGTGACAGCAGGCGAAAGACGCTATATTTTGGGGAGAAATCTAATACGCCCTCAAGAGGACATTATGAGTAAGCCTGTTATTGTGCTGTGGTCGGATGCGAACTTTTTCTCTCCCTACGTATTGTCCGCCTGGGTGGCGTTACAAGAAAAAGGGCTTTCCTTTACGCTGAAAACCCGCGATCTGGGCAAGGGAGAACATCTGCAACCTGGCTGGCGGGGATATGCGCTGACGCAGCGCGTACCAGTGCTTGAGACAGACGATTTTGAGCTCAGCGAGTCGTCCGCTATTGCGGAATACCTGGAGGAGCGTTTCGCGCCGCCGCAGTGGGAGCGTATCTACCCGCACGATTTACAAAAACGCGCCCGCGCGCGACAGATTCAGGCGTGGCTACGCAGCGATTTACTGCCGCTTCGCGAAGAACGGCCTACCGACGTGGTGTTTGCCGGGGCGAAAAAAGCGCCGCTAAGCGAGGCTGGAAAAGCCAGCGCGGCAAAACTGTTTGCGACGGCTGAAGCGCTATTGGGGCAGGGAACGCAAAATTTATTTGGCGAATGGTGCATTGCCGATACCGATCTGGCATTGATGATCAATCGTCTGGCGCTGCATGGCGATGACGTGCCGGCGTCGCTGGCGGCGTATGCGACGTTCCAGTGGCAACGTGCTTCCGTACAGCGTTTTATTGCGCTTTCCTCGAAGCGTTCAGGCTGAAAATCTGTTCATATTCCAGTATCATAACGCCGTTTTTCACAACGAGGAGTGAGCGATGAAACTGATGTTCGCATCGGACATTCATGGTTCTTTACCCGCCACGGAACGCGTGCTTGAGCGGTTCGCGCAAAGCGGCGCGCGTTGGCTGGTGATATTGGGCGACGTCCTTAACCACGGCCCGCGAAATGCGCTGCCTGAAGGCTATGCGCCCGCCGAGGTTGCCGAACGCCTGAATGCGGTGGCGACGCAGATTATTGCCGTGCGTGGCAACTGCGATAGCGAAGTGGATCAGATGCTACTGCATTTCCCGATAACTGCGCCGTGGCAGCAAATATTGACGCAAGAGAGGAGGCTATTTTTAACGCATGGGCATCTCTTCGGGCCGACGAATCTGCCCGCTCTGCATGCTGGCGATGTGTTGGTTTATGGTCATACGCATCTGCCGGTGGCGCAACAGCAGGAAGGGCTGTATCACTTTAATCCTGGGTCGGTGAGCATCCCGAAAGGCGGGTATGCGGCAAGCTACGGCATTCTGGATGATAATGTGTTGAGCGTAATCGCACTCAATGATCAAAGTATCATTGCGCAGGTCGCAATTAACTCGTAATTTACCTCACAAACGTAAATGCGCCGTAAGAGCGCCAGAAATAAGAAGGTTTCCTGATGGTGGAACAGCGTCGTTTGGCAAGTACGGAATGGGTGGATATTGTGAATGAAGATAATGAAGTCATTGCACAGTCCAGCCGGGAACAGATGCGTGCGCAACGCTTACGGCATCGTGCGACGTATATCGTCGTTCACGATGGTATGGGTAAAATTCTGGTGCAGCGTCGTACCGAAACAAAAGATTTTTTGCCCGGTATGTTAGATGCTACCGCAGGCGGCGTGGTCCAGGCTGATGAGCAGCTACTGGAATCTGCCCGCCGCGAAGCGGAAGAAGAGTTGGGTATTGCAGGCGTGCCGTTTGCCGAACACGGTCTGTTTTACTTTGAAGACCAACATTGTCGGGTCTGGGGCGCGCTGTTTAGCTGCGTTTCCCACGGGCCTTTCGCGCTTCAGGAAGATGAAGTCAGCGAAGTTTGTTGGCTGACCCCGGAGGAGATCACCGCGCGCTGTGATGAATTTACGCCGGACTCGCTGAAAGCGCTGGCGCTGTGGATGACCCGCAACGCCAAAAACGAAGCCGCGCTTCAGGAGAAACCGGAAGAGACGGAATAAGCATCTTAGCAGCTTTCCCGCATACATAAACTGGAGGCGATGGATTTTCGATCGCTCCAGTTTCCCTGATTTAACCTTTCCAGTAGCGCCCGCCCGGCTTCGCTGCCAATCTTACGATGCGGTACGGCCATTGTTGTTAACGGCGGCTGGCAGACCCGGCTGACATCGCTATCGCCAAACCCGACAACCGCTAAATCGTCCGGAACTTTGATACGCCGTCGTTGGCACTCGTATAACGCGCCGCAGGCCAGCTCATCCGATACGCATACCAGCGCGTCCAGCTCCGGCCACGCCAGTAAAAACTCCGGCAGTTGCGATGCGCCGGTAGAAAAATTGGGCGGCAAGGCGGCATTAATTACCCGGTTGGGCGACATATGGTGGCGCAGCATCGCTTTGTACCAGCCATGCAGATGTTGCTGAAAAATCCACTGCTCCTGATTGGCGCACAGCAGTCCGATATTCTGATAACCGCGCTGAATCAGCATTTCCGTCAGCTCATACATTGCCGCAACGTTATCAATGCCGATATTCATATCAATAGGATCGCTGCGAATCGCGCCCATCTCCATCACCGGGATAGAGGCATTTTTCAGCCACTGGCGCACGGTATCGCTATGTTCGACGCTAAGCAGAATCGCCGCAGCAATGTTGGAAGCCAGCAGCGTTTCGAGCAGCTTCTCCTCTTGCTCTACGCGATGCTGCGATTCCGCCAGCATAATCTGGTAGCCTGCGGGCTGTAAAATCTGTTGCAGCCCGGCAAACATTTCAGAACACCCCGCTTCCGCAAGGTTCGGTACGACCATCGCGATGGTGTGCGAGGAGGCAGACGCCAGTGCGCTGGCGGCGAGATTAGGCATATAGCCCAGCTCATGCACTGCCGCTTCGATTTTTTCCCGGAGTTTATCAGAGACCTGTTCCGGCGTACGTAAGGCTCGTGATACGGTCATCGTGCCTACACCGGCAAGTTGGGCTACATCGGCGATAGTCACTTTACCAGTACTACGCCGTTTACGGGGTATCGACATACAAATTCCTGCGTCATTACAACATGTTGAGATGCTTTTTTATTGTCGTTCTTTGCTTCGCATGACTGGCAGTATACGCCTTAAATCCTTTTTTTTGCTGTGATTTCACACGATGATTTTAATTTGATAGCGCTATCACAATTCTGAGTAATAGTCTCTGGTAGCGCTATCTTTGTGATAACGATCGCAGCTAATATCGAATGGCTTGAATAAAGTTTGTTCATAATTTGATACACCGTGGGGGCGAATAACATGCTGGGAACTTGGTTATCTGACGCAACCATCACGCTTCAGGAGAGCGTGGAAGCGTGGCCGCAGGCGCTGGAAATTTGCGGCAAACCCCTGCTGGACGCAGGCGTTATCGCACCGGAATACATTACGGCGATTGTTCAGCAGCACCAAAAGCTTGGGCCGTATTATGTATTAGCGCCGGGGTTAGCGATGCCGCATGCGAGGCCGGAAGAGGGGGCGAAAGGGTTAGGTTTATCGTTACTGAAACTACAGCGCGGCGTTTCATTTGGCGCAGACGAGTTCGATCCGGTTGACATCATTATTATGCTGGCGGCGCCTGATAAGCACAGTCATATCGAAATGATATCGGCGCTGGCGGAATTATTTTCCAGTGATGTAGATATGGAAAAATTACATCAGGCAAAAAACCTGGAGGACATTAAAAAGATTATTGATCGTTTCTGATTTTATTACATTTCTTTTGCTGTAAATAACATTGCGCCCGTGCGTGATGCAGACCGACTCTACTTTTAAAAGGTGACAATAATGAAAATCATGGCAATTTGCGGTTCCGGCCTGGGTAGTAGTTTTATGGTAGAAATGAACATTAAAAAAGTATTAAAGAAACTCAATATTGACGCCGAGGTGGAACACTCCGATCTCTCATCGGCCACGCCCGGGGCCGCCGATCTTTTTGTAATGGCCAAAGATATCGCGGCCAGCGCCAGCGTACCGGAAAGCCAACTGGTGGTGATCAATAACATCATCGACATCAACGAACTGGAAACGCAACTGCGCGCATGGTTCGCTAAACAATAATTTTTGCTGGCGAGGTGGATATGTTTATCCTTGAAACGCTGAATTTTGTTGTTGATATTTTAAAAGTGCCATCGGTGCTTGTAGGGTTAATTGCTCTTATTGGTCTGGTGGCGCAAAAAAAAGCGTTTTCCGATGTGGTAAAAGGCACGATTAAAACTATTTTAGGTTTTATTGTGCTTGGCGGCGGCGCAACCGTACTGGTGGGTTCATTAAACCCGCTGGGTGGTATGTTTGAACACGCTTTTAATATTCAGGGCATAATTCCTAATAATGAAGCGATAGTCTCAATCGCGCTGGAGAAATATGGCGCGTCCACGGCGTTAATTATGGCATTTGGTATGGTGGCCAATATTGTCGTGGCGCGCTTTACGCGTCTTAAATATATCTTTTTGACCGGGCATCACACCTTTTACATGGCCTGTATGATTGGCGTAATCCTGACCGTGGCGGGTTTCGAGGGCGTAGGGCTGGTATTCACCGGATCGCTGATCCTGGGACTGGTGATGGCCTTCTTCCCGGCGTTGGCCCAGCGCTATATGAGGCGGATTACCGGCACCGATGACATTGCGTTTGGTCACTTTGGTACCCTGGGATATGTGCTTTCCGGCTGGATTGGCAGCCTGTGTGGTAAAGGCTCCCGCTCCACGGAAGAGATGAACCTGCCGAAAAACCTCAGTTTTTTGCGCGACAGTTCTATCTCAATTTCGCTGACCATGATGATTATCTATCTGATCATGGCAGTCAGCGCAGGGCGTGACTATGTCGAAGCGACGTTTAGCGGTGGGCAAAACTATCTGGTGTACGCCATCATCATGGCGATCACCTTCGCCGCCGGCGTGTTCATCATTCTACAAGGCGTTCGTCTGATTCTGGCGGAAATTGTTCCGGCCTTTACCGGTTTTTCAGAAAAACTGGTGCCAAACGCACGACCGGCGTTGGACTGTCCGGTGGTGTATCCCTATGCCCCTAACGCGGTGCTGATTGGCTTCCTGTTCAGCTTCCTCGGTGGACTGGTGGGACTTTTCCTGCTCGGACAGATGAAGCTTGTGCTGATCCTGCCTGGCGTAGTGCCGCACTTCTTTACCGGCGCGACCGCAGGCGTCTTTGGCAATGCCACCGGCGGTCGTCGTGGCGCGATGATCGGCGCATTTGCTAATGGGTTATTAATCACTTTCCTGCCAGTGCTGTTACTGCCGGTTCTCGGCGCGATCGGCTTCGCCAATACCACGTTCTCGGATGCTGACTTTGGCGCAATCGGTATTTTGCTGGGCAACCTGGCGCGTTATCTGTCGCCGATGGCTATCACGGGGCTGGTGGTGGCGCTATTTGCGCTACTGGTGGCGTACAACGTGTTGGCCAAAAACAAAAAAGCGAATGCCGAAGTGCAGGAAAATAGCGGAGCGAAAGAATGAACGTAACCGAAATCACCCAACTGGCGCGCGAGATTCGCGTCGCCACGCTCAAATCCTTAACCCATCTTGGCTTTGGTCACTATGGCGGCAGCATGTCGGTAGTAGAAACTCTGGCGGTTCTGTACGGCGCGGTGATGAAAATCGACCCTGCCGACCCGGACTGGCCGGAGCGTGATTACTTCGTGCTGTCGAAAGGCCATGCGGGCCCCGCCTTGTACAGTACCCTGGCGATTAAAGGCTATTTCCCGCGCGAAGAGCTGAATACGCTTAACCAGAACGGCACCCGTCTGCCCAGCCATCCGGATCGGCTAAAAACGCGCGGCGTGGACGCCACGACCGGCTCACTGGGACAGGGTATCTCTATTGCGGGCGGTATGGCGCTGTCGCATAAACTGGCGCGGCGACCCAACCGGGTATTTTGCATTGTCGGCGATGGGGAGTTGAATGAAGGGCAGTGCTGGGAGGCGTTTCAGTTTATTGCCCACCACCGCCTGAATAATCTGACCGTTTTCATTGACTGGAACAAACAGCAGCTTGATGGCGAGCTGGAGGAGATTATCAATCCGTTCGATCTGGAAGGGAAATTCCGCGCGTTTGGTTTCGATGTCGTCACCGTCAAAGGCGATGATATCGCCGGGCTACTGGCGGTCGTTCAGCCAGTGCCGCCCGCCGATGCCCAACCACGGGTAGTGATCCTTGACAGCATTAAAGGGCAGGGGGTGCCATGCCTGGAGCAGTTAACGAATTCTCACCATTTACGCCTGACGGATGACATGAAGCAGACGCTCAATGAGGCCATTCATCAACTGGAGGTCACGCATGATTAAGCTTGCGCCCGCAGGGCTTAAAGACGATATCGAAATGCGCAAAGTTTACGCCGGTTTTGTCGCCAGGCAGATTGAGGCCGGAAGCCCAATTATTGCGCTTGAGGCTGATTTAATGAGCTCGATGGCGATGGACAGCGTGGCGCGTGACTACCCGCAGCATGTCATTAACTGCGGTATTATGGAGGCGAATGTGATTGGCACGGCGGCGGGACTGGCGCTGACCGGTCGCAAACCGTTTGTGCATACCTTTACCGCTTTTGCCAGCCGTCGCTGTTTTGACCAGCTCTTTATGGCGCTGGATTATCAGCGTAACAACGTCAAAGTGATCGCCTCCGATGCCGGAGTGACGGCGTGCCATAACGGTGGCACCCATATGTCTTTTGAAGATATGGGGATTGTTCGCGGGCTGGCGCACTCCGTAGTACTGGAGGTGACGGATGCGGTGATGTTCGCGGATATTTTACGCCAGCTAATGGACCTGGACGGTTTTTACTGGCTGCGTACCATCCGTAAGCAGGCGCCGAGTATCTATGCGCCAGGCTCTACCTTTACCATTGGCAAGGGCAACGTACTGCGCGAAGGCGATGATATTACGCTTATCGCTAACGGCATTATGGTGGCTGAGGCGCTGGAGGCGGCGCGCCAACTGGAGCAGGAAGGCGTGAGCGCTGCGGTCATTGATATGTTCACCTTAAAGCCTATCGATCGCATGTTGGTGAAAAACTACGCGGAAAAAACGCGGCGTATCGTCACTTGTGAAAACCACAGCATCCATAATGGACTAGGGTCAGCGGTGGCGGAAGTACTGGTGGAAAATTGCCCGGTGCCGATGCGCCGTGTTGGCGTCAAAGAGCGTTATGGGCAGGTAGGAACGCAGGATTTCTTACAAAAAGAGTACGGACTCACCGCCGCCGCGATTGTAGAAGCAGCGAAATCAATGCTTTAATCATGGAGATATTGCCGGATGACGCTGATGCTCATCCGGTATTTTGGATCAATGATATCCCATCATCTGCGCGCCAATGACGACTACACTGGACATAATAAACAGCAGTCCCAGCAGCGACGCCCCCACTTTAAGCCAGTTGCGAAAATCGACCCGGCACACGCCCAGCGTGGCCATCAGCGAGGCCGATGTCGGATAGATAATATGGCTGAAGCCATCACCAAACTGGAAGGCCAGGACAGTCACCTGACGGTTAACGCCGACCAGATCGCCGAGCGGCGCCAGCAATGGCATGGTTAACGCCGCCTGACCCGAACCGGACGTCACAAAGAAATTAAATACCGCCTGGAAGAGCAGCATAAACCAGGCGGCGATAGCATTATTAAGCCCGCTGATGCCATGCGCGATACTATTAAGCAGCGTATTAAGCACGCTGGGTTCCCCGGCTTCGCCATTGCCGACCAGCAGCAGAATGCCTTTGGCAAAACCCACCAGTAACGCGGGCGCGATCATCATTCTCGCCCCTTCGGTGAATGAGGACGCCATTACGTTGACCGTCATGCCGTTGAGGCGGAAGATAACGCCGATGAGGCCGATCACCACGCCCATGGTGAAAAACTGGCTGGCGATTTCCGGAATAAACCAGGCGTGGACAATCACGCCCCAGACGACCCAAATCATTACGCCGGTCAGGACCAGCAGTACCAGCCAGTCACCGAAGGTGAAAGGGCGCTGGACGACTTCATCCTGCTGTTCGCGGAAATAGCGATCGGATTCGTGGACGCGGGAAAGCTGCGGATTCTTTTTCACGCGTGAGGCGTAGACCAGGGTAAAAACCAGCCCAATCAGCGTGGCGACAACCCAGACCACAATACGCAGCCCGGAGCCGGAAAGTACCGGTACGCCGGCAATCCCCTGGGCGACGACCACGCAGAAGGGATTCATCCACGAACTGGCAAAGCCAATTTGGGTGGCGATATAGGTCACCAGGACAGTGGTAATGCTGTCATAGCCCAGCCTGACCATCAGCGGGGCAATGATAATCGCAAAGGCGACCGCTTCTTCGCCCATGCCAAATACGGCGCCCCCTAATGAAAAGAGGACAAATAGCACCGGAATAAACAGGACTTCGTTGCCCCGCGTGTGGCGAATCAGCGCCAGAATGCCGTTATCCACGGTGCCGGTACGCATCACGATGCCGAATGCGCCGCCAATCACCAACATAAACATAATGATGCCGACGGCAGTGCCAAATTTCGATCCGGATGTTAACCCTTCAAACGGAAAATTCATCAGCCCCGGTCTCTCATCGCCAGTGGTGAAAAATTGTACGCGATGATACTGCGCTTCCCCGGCCTCATTGGTCACAATGCGAAAAGAGTGCGGATCGACGACTTTGCGGGTTTTTGTCTGACCATCGACCTGATACTGCACTTCCTGGCTATCAAACATCCCAACGGGCACGACCCAAGTGGCGATACTGGTTAAAATGGCGACAAAAAAGATGATGACCAGCGTATCGGGCATCGCCCATTTTCTGGCTGGTTTTGATTCTGTAACGACAGACATGACGGACTATCCCTGTTGCAAAGCAAAGAGGCTAAGTATGAGAAGAAGGGAATAGTTATTCATTGATGCAGCGCAGTTAAGCAAAAAATTCCGGGTTTGCATGGTAAATAGCAGAATGCCGAATGGCGATGCTAACGCGTCTTATCCGGCCTACAACGGTATCTCATCTGTAGGCCGGACAAGGCGTTCACGCCACCATCCGGCATTGGCTTTTACTGTTACTGCTGCTGTTGAGAAGCCTGGATCGCCGTCAGGGCGATGGTGTAGACGATATCGTCAACCAGCGCGCCACGGGACAGGTCGTTCACCGGCTTGCGCATACCCTGCAACATCGGCCCGATGGAGATCAGGTCGGCAGAACGCTGTACCGCTTTGTAGGTGGTATTACCGGTGTTCAGATCCGGGAAGATGAACACGGTAGCGCGACCAGCAACCGGCGAGTTCGGCGCTTTGGATTTCGCTACGTCAGCCATAACCGCGGCGTCGTACTGCAACGGACCGTCGATCATCAGGTCAGGACGTTTTTCCTGCGCCAGACGCGTCGCTTCGCGTACTTTCTCTACGTCGCTGCCCGCGCCAGAGGTGCCGGTGGAGTAGGAGAGCATCGCGACACGCGGTTCGATACCGAAGGCAATAGCGGAATCCGCAGACTGAATCGCGATTTCTGCCAGTTGTTCAGCAGTCGGGTCTGGGTTGATTGCGCAGTCGCCGTAAACGTAAACCTGTTCCGGCAGCAACATGAAGAACACAGAAGAGACCAGAGAACTGCCCGGCGCCGTTTTAATAAGCTGCAGCGGCGGACGGATGGTGTTGGCGGTGGTATGAACCGCGCCGGAAACCAGACCGTCGACTTCGTCCTGCTCCAGCATCAGCGTGCCGAGCACCACGTTGTCTTCGAGCTGCTCACGGGCAACCGGTTCGGTCATGCCTTTGCTCTTACGCAGCTCAACCAGGCGGGCGACATAGCTTTCACGCACCACTTCCGGATCGACGATTTCAATGCCTGCGCCCAGCTCAACGCCCTGGGATGCCGCGACGCGGTTGATTTCATCCGGGTTGCCAAGCAGTACGCAAGTGGCGATGCCGCGTTCAGCGCAGATTGCCGCCGCTTTGACGGTACGCGGTTCGTCGCCTTCCGGCAGCACTACGCGTTTACCGGCTTTACGCGCCAGCTCAGTCAGTTGGTAGCGGAACGCTGGCGGAGAGAGACGACGGCTACGTTCGGAAGTGGCGGTCAGCGACTCGATCCAGTCAGCGTTAACGTAGTTCGCGACATATTCCTGAACTTTCTCGATGCGTTCGTGGTCATCAACCGGGACTTCCAGATTGAAGCTTTGCAGGCTCAGCGAGGTCTGCCAGGTGTTGGTGTTCACCATAAAGACCGGCAGGCCAGTGGCGAATGCGCGTTCGCACAGTTTAGAAATGCGCGCGTCCATTTCATAGCCGCCGGTCAGCAGCAGGGCGCCGATTTCTACGCCGTTCATCGCGGCCAGGCAAGCAGCGACCAGGACGTCCGGACGGTCAGCGGAGGTCACTAACAACGACCCTGCGCGGAAATGTTCCAGCATATGCGGAATACTACGCGCGCAGAACGTGACGGATTTAACGCGGCGGGTTTTGATATCGCCTTCGTTAATGATGGTTGCGTTCAGGTGACGCGCCATATCGATAGCGCGGGTCGCAATCAGATCGAAGCTCCACGGCACCGCGCCCAGAACCGGCAGCGGGCTGGATTCCTGCAGTTTAGCAGGATCGATTTTGATCACCTGGGCTTTGGAAGAGTCGTCAAAGATCTCCGACAGATCCGGGCGAGTACGACCTTGTTCATCAACCGGCGCATTCAGTTTGTTGACGATAACGCCGGTGATGTTGGTGTTTTTCGCGCCGCCGAAGCTGCTGCGCGTCAGTTCGATACGCTCGTTCAGCTGTTCTGGCGTGTCGGTACCCTGAGACATGACAAAAACGATTTCCGCATTCAGCGTTTTCGCAATTTCATAGTTCAGAGACTGAGCGAACTGATGTTTACGGGTCGGAACCAGACCTTCAACCAGCACCACTTCCGCGTCTTTGGTATTCGCGTGGTAGTTTGCGATGATCTCTTCCATCAGCACGTCTTTCTGGTTGCTGGAGAGCAGAGATTCAACGTGGCTCATCTTCAGCGGTTCAGCCGCGGGCAGGGTAGAGTTCGCGCGAACGATAGTGGTGGTCTGGTCAGGCGCATCGCCGCCAGCGCGAGGCTGGGCGATAGGCTTAAAGACGCTCAGACGAACGCCTTTGCGTTCCATAGCACGGATGACGCCGAGGCTGACGCTGGTCAGGCCGACGCTGGTTCCGGTAGGGATCAGCATAATAATACGGGACACGGTTTATCCTCTTTCGTTACCGCCAGGCTCAGGCGGGATACAAAACAGCACCGCCAGCTAGGCTGGCGGTGTAAAATCAGGCAGTCAGACGGCTCGCGTCTTGCGCGATGACCAGTTCTTCGTTGGTTGGGATCACCACCGCAGGGCGAGTGCCTTCTTTGTTGATGAAACCAGATTTGCCGAAGCGGGCTGCCAGGTTACGTTCGTGGTCGACTTCAAAGCCCAGCACGCCCAGTTTACCCAGAGACAGTTCACGCACCATCGCGGCGTTTTCACCGATACCGCCGGTGAACACGACTGCATCCAGACGGCCGTCCATCAGAGCGGTGTAAGAACCGATGTATTTCGCCAGGCGGTGGCAGTAAACGTCCATCGCACGTTTTGCGTCTTCTTTGGTGGCGTAGTTGTCTTCAACATAACGGCAGTCGCTGGTCACTTCAGTCAGACCCAGCAGACCGGACTCTTTGGTCAGCATTTTGTTGATCTGATCCACGCTCATGCCCAGAGTGTCGTGCAGGTGGAAGATAATCGCAGGGTCGATATCGCCGGAACGGGTACCCATGACCAGGCCTTCCAGCGGGGTCAGACCCATAGAGGTATCCACGCATTTACCGTTACGGATAGCGGAAACAGAACCGCCGTTGCCCAGGTGGCAGGTGATAATGTTCAGTTCTTCTACCGGCTTGTTCAGCATTTTTGCCGCTTCCTGAGTCACATAGAAGTGGCTGGTGCCGTGTGCGCCATAGCGACGAACGCCGTGTTCTTTATACAGGCTGTACGGCAGGGCATACAGGTAAGACTCTTCTGGCATGGTCTGATGGAAGGCAGTGTCGAATACTGCAACGTTTTTATCTTTCAGCTGCGGGAAAGATTTCAGCGCTTCGGCGATACCAATCAGGTGAGCCGGGTTATGCAGCGGTGCGAAAGAGGCGGAATCTTTGATGCCCTGAATGACGGACTCATCAATGACGACGGAGCGGGTATACTTCTCGCCGCCGTGTACGATACGGTGACCAATTGCAGTTAACTGCGCAGACAGTTCTGGTTTTTGTGCCAGAATAGTGTTAACGATAAAGTTTAGCGCTTCACTGTGAGCGGCGCCTGCACCTAAAGCCGCTTCTTGTTTACTGCCGTCCATTTTCCATTTGATGCGTGCCTCTGGCAGATGGAAACATTCGGCTAAACCAGAAAGGTATTCATCACCGTTAACTGCATCAATAATTGCAAATTTCAGTGAAGAACTACCGCAGTTCAGAACCAGTACTAACTTACTCGACATGGAAGTACCTATTTATGATACGTGGCTAAAAAAACGTCAGTGAGCCATAGAGCGTAGCGCATGATAGCCCTGACATTTATGATTAACATCATGCGCAGGAGTTTTTTTGGGCATGATGGAAGAAATACCTTTGAGTCTATGCCATTTTGCGTATTTTTCAGCCAATGGCATACTATGTATAATATTGACGACTCAATGCTTTTAAACTACCGGCCTTTGACAGGCCGACACAGGATACCTGATAGTGGGTATCGAAGACAAAATGTTTTGAACGTTGTCCCTCGCAGTTGCTGTTTTGCACAAATTTTTTAAATTTTATATGTGAAGTTGAGGTAGGCCATGTCGACACCGGATAATCGCTCCGTAAATTTTTTTAGCTTATTCCGCCGGGGGCAGCACTACGCGAAGACGTGGCCGATGGAAAAGCGGCTGGCACCCGTTTTCGTCGAAAACCGCGTAATTCGTATGACTCGCTATGCCATACGATTTATGCCGCCTGTCGCGGTCTTTACGTTATGCTGGCAGATAGCGCTGGGCGGTCAGTTAGGTCCGGCCGTGGCGACCGCCCTGTTCGCCCTGAGCTTGCCCATGCAGGGATTATGGTGGTTAGGGAAACGTTCCGTGACGCCATTGCCGCCTTCAATCCTCAACTGGTTTTACGAAGTTCGCGGCAAATTGCAGGAAGCCGGACAAGCGCTGGCGCCGGTAGAAGGAAAGCCGGATTACCAGGCATTAGCTGACACGCTTAAGCGCGCCTTCAAACAACTGGATAAAACTTTCCTGGATGATTTGTAATTGACCCCGGATTACGCATATAAAAGAAGGCATACCAATGCCTTCTTTTTTTCATCGCCATAGCGTGATACAGGAGTTCAAAATGGAAATGACCAACGCGCAACGTCTGATTTTGTCTAACCAGTACAAAATGATGACGATGCTCGATCCCACCAACGCCGAGCGTTACCGTCGCTTACAAACAATTATTGAACGCGGCTACGGCCTGCAGATGCGCGAGCTGGATCGCGAGTTTGGCGAGCTAACGGAAGAGACCTGTCGTACCATCATCGATATTATGGAGATGTACCATGCGCTGCACGTCTCCTGGACCAACCTCAAAGATACGCAAGCCATCGACGAACGTCGCGTCACCTTCCTGGGGTTTGACGCCGCGACGGAAGCGCGCTACCTCGGCTATGTCCGTTTTATGGTGAATATAGAAGGGCGCTACACTCACTTTGACGCCGGGACGCACGGCTTTAATGCCCAGACGCCGATGTGGGAAAAATACCAGCGGATGTTGAATGTCTGGCACGCCTGTCCGCGTCAGTACCACCTGAGCGCGAATGAAATCAATCAAATCATTAATGCCTGAGGAGGTTCGCGTGCAGTGTAAAGGCTTTCTGTTTGATCTGGATGGAACGTTGGTTGACTCATTACCTGCCGTTGAACGCGCGTGGTGTAACTGGGCCGATCGCTTTAACCTTGCTCATGATGAGGTGCTGGGCTTTATTCATGGCAAACAGGCGATGACCTCGTTGCGGCATTTTATGGCGGGTAAATCGGAGGCGGAAATTGCCGCTGAGTTTACGCGCCTGGAGCAAATAGAAGCCACTGAAACCGCAGGGATCACCGCGTTGCCGGGGGCAGCCGATTTACTTAATCACCTGAATAAAGCGGGCATTCCGTGGGCTATCGTTACCTCCGGTTCAATGCCGGTCGCGCGTGCGCGCCATCAGGTCGCGGGCCTTCCCGCGCCAGAGGTGTTTGTCACCGCCGAACGAGTCAAACGCGGCAAACCGGAGCCGGATGCGTATTTGCTCGGCGCACAACTGCTTGGCCTGGCCCCTCAGGAGTGCGCCGTAGTGGAAGATGCCCCGGCTGGCGTGCTGTCCGGGCTGGCTGCGGGCTGCCATGTCATTGCGGTCAATGCGCCGGCCGACACGCCGCGTCTGGCGGATGTTGATTTTGTGTTGGATAGCCTGACGCAATTGTCGGTCGCTAAACAACCAAACGGTGATGTGGTGGTGTTAAGAAAGACCTGATCATGATATCGCCCCGCCCTGGCGGGGCATATTTATGGCAGAATCGCATTATCTTCTCATCTGACAAGGATATGTTGTGAACGGTGAATTGATTTGGGTTCTCTCTTTACTGGCGGTTGCCGTTGTGCTGTTTGCGACGGGCAAAGTACGTATGGATGCGGTGGCTTTATTCGTCATTGTTGCTTTTGTCCTTAGTGGTACCTTGACCCTTCCGGAAGCCTTTTCCGGCTTCAGCGATCCGAATGTCATTCTTATCGCCGCCTTATTTATTATTGGCGACGGTCTTGTGCGTACCGGCGTTGCTACGGTGGTCGGTACCTGGCTGGTTAAAATGGCGGGCAGCAGTGAAATCAAGATGCTGGTTTTACTGATGATCACTGTCGCCGGGCTTGGCGCTTTCATGAGTTCAACCGGCGTGGTGGCGATTTTTATCCCCGTTGTTCTTAGCGTTTCTATGCATATGCAGACCTCGCCTTCGCGCCTGATGATGCCGCTTAGCTTTGCCGGGCTTATCAGCGGAATGATGACGCTGGTGGCGACGCCGCCGAACCTGGTGGTTAACAGTGAACTGCTGCGTGAAGGCCTGCACGGGTTCAGCTTTTTTAGCGTGACGCCGCTGGGGGTAGTGGTGCTGGCGCTCGGCATTGTTTATATGCTGGTGATGCGCTTCATGCTAAAAGGCGATACGCCCGGACAACAGGCCGGTAAGCGGCGCACTTTCCGCGATCTTATCCGTGATTACCGCCTGACGGGACGCGCTCGCCGTCTGGCGATTCGCCCCGGTTCGCCGATGGTGGGACAGCGGCTGGACGACCTTAAACTGCGCGAACGTTACGGCGCCAATGTTATCGGCGTTGAACGCTGGCGGCGCTTTCGGCGGGTTATCGTCAATGTGAACGGCGTATCGGAGTTTCGTGCTCGCGACGTTCTGCTGATTGATATGTCGGCGGCGGAGGTTGACCTCAGAGAGTTTTGCGCCGAACAACTGCTGGAACCGATGGTATTGCGTGGAGAATATTTTTCCGATCAGGCGTTAGATGTCGGGATGGCGGAAATTTCGCTTATTCCGGAGTCTGAACTGATAGGCAAGTCGGTGCGGGAAATCGCCTTCCGTACACGTTACGGGCTGAATGTGGTCGGCCTGAAACGCGACGGCGTCGCGCTGGAAGGATCGCTGGCCGATGAGCCGTTATTGATGGGCGATATCATTCTGGTTGTGGGGAACTGGAAGTTAATCAGCCAGCTTGGGCAAAAAGGTCGCGACTTTGTGGTGCTGAATATGCCGGTCGAGGTCAGCGAAGCCTCTCCAGCGCACAGCCAGGCGCCGCACGCCATTTTCTGCCTGGTACTTATGGTGGCGCTGATGTTAACCGATGAAATTCCCAACCCGATCGCGGCGATTATCGCCTGCCTGCTGATGGGGAAATTTCGCTGTATTGATGCTGAAAGCGCCTATAAAGCGATCCACTGGCCGAGTATTATTTTGATTGTGGGTATGATGCCGTTTGCGCTGGCGTTGCAAAAAACCGGCGGCGTCTCTCTGGTGGTGAAAGGGTTAATGGATATCGGCGGCGGCTATGGGCCGTATATGATGCTGGGATGCCTGTTCGTGCTGTGTGCCGCCATAGGGTTGTTTATTTCTAACACGGCAACGGCGGTGCTGATGGCGCCGATTGCGCTGGCGGCGGCGAAGTCAATGGGCGTATCGCCCTATCCGTTTGCGATGGCGGTGGCGATGGCGGCATCCGCCGCCTTTATGACGCCGGTTTCATCGCCGGTCAATACGCTGGTTCTGGGGCCGGGAAACTATAGCTTTAGCGATTTTGTGAAGCTTGGCGTGCCGTTCACGCTTATTGTGATGGCGGTCTGTATTGTGATGATTCCGATGTTATTCCCGTTTTAACCATAGGCTGGAAAATGCCTGATGGCGCTACGCTTATCAGGCCTACGCTGGCGAACGTTGCGCCAGGCCGGATAAGGCACAGCCGCCATCCGGCAACTAAAGCGGTGAATCCTGGCTTATCTCGTCAAGAGAAAGATGGAAACTTGGCACGAACACCGCCATAAAATAGTCCATCTCCTGGCTGCGACGTAATTCCAGCGTTTTTTCCAGCCGCGTTTTCGCCAGCAAAAACTCATTATTCCCCGCCGATAACTCTTCCAGACATTTCAGGTAGGCGCAAAGCGCATCGGCCTGTTTCACGATTGCCTGTTCTTCTTCGCTCCAGGTATTCTCATCAATAAGCGGTGCGAAAATATCGCGTAATTCATCCGGTGCCATATCAACCAGCTTTTGCTGGGCGATTTTTTCGATCGCTTTATATTCCTGGGCTATCTGGGAATTAAAATATTTTACCGGCGTTGGCAGATCGCCGGTCAGTACTTCTGAGGCATCGTGATACATCGCCAGAAGCGCGATACGTTCAGCATTGAGCTGACCGCCAAATTTACGGTTTTTTATCGCCGCCAACGCATGGGCGACCATCGCCACCTGCAGGCTATGTTCGGAGACGTTTTCCGTACGCACGTTACGCATCAGCGGCCAGCGGTTAATCAACTTCATGCGGGAGAGATGGGCGAAAAAATGGCTCTGCTTCATAGATTACCTTATGTTTTCACTGCGGCAGACTTCATTGTGCGGGGAGGGAGATGAAGATGCAATTCAGGCTACCAAAGTAGCCTGAATTTAAGATTATTGATGGTAGCCTGAGAGGAAGCGCCCAAAGCGGTTGATGGCCATCTCCAGGTCATCTTCACGTGGTAGCGTCACAATACGGAAGTGATCCGGCCACGGCCAGTTAAAGGCGGTCCCTTGCACCAGCAGCACCTTTTCCTGTAGCAGGAAGTCCAGCACCATCTTCTGGTCGTCGTGAATATTAAAACGTTTAGCGTCGATCCTGGGGAACATGTACAACGCGCCGCGCGGTTTCACGCAGGAAACGCCGGGGATATCGTTAATCAACTCCCAGGCGCGGTTACGTTGTTCATACAGACGACCGCCCGGCAGGATAAATTCGCTAATGCTTTGATAGCCGCCGAGCGCGGTCTGAATGGCGTGTTGCGCCGGGACGTTGGCACACAACCGCATTGAGGCTAACATCTCCAGCCCTTCAATATAGCCCTTCGCATGTTTTTTCGGCCCGTTCAATACCATCCAGCCCTGACGGAATCCGGCGACGCGATAGGTTTTAGACAGACCGTTAAAGGTGATAGTTAGCAGGTCAGGCGCCAGTGCGGCGATAGAGTGATGTTCGGCATCGTCATAGAGAATCTTGTCATAAATTTCATCGGCGAAGATGATGAGATTATGCTCGCGCGCAATGGTGACAATTTCCATCAACAATTCTTTAGAATAGACGGCGCCAGTAGGGTTGTTTGGATTAATAATGACAATGCCGCGCGTACGTGGGGTGATTTTGGCGCGGATATCGTCAAGATCCGGGAACCAGTCGGAAGATTCATCGCAAAGATAATGTACCGCCTTGCCGCTGGAAAGCGATACTGCCGCCGTCCATAATGGATAGTCGGGCGCGGGAACCAGCATTTCATCGCCACTGTTAAGCAACGCCTGCATCGCCTGAACGATCAGTTCGGAAACGCCGTTACCGATATAGATATCTTCCACGGTCACATCGCGCATTCCACGGGCCTGATAATGCTGCATAATCGCTTTACGGGCGGAATAAAGCCCTTTCGAGTCGCAATATCCTTGCGCCGTCGGCAAATTACGAATGACATCGACCAGAATTTCGTCCGGCGCTTCGAATCCGAAGGGGGCAGGGTTGCCGATATTCAGTTTAAGAACTTTATTACCTTCTTCTTCAAGGCGTTTCGCTTCTTTCAGAACGGGACCACGAATGTCATAACAGACATTTTCGAGTTTGCTGGATTTTTCAATGGGGGACATGAATCTTGACCTTTTAGCTGTTATTGCCACTCCCTGCCGTGGAAGTCAGCACGAAACAATGTACTCCCACGACGGTGAGTTTTGAAGAGTTGGCAGAAGAAGATTTTGTTTATTTTTAACGCGCTTTCTCGTTGTTTAAAACTCTACAAAATCATTTTTACAGGTTTATTTTCTGTTTTTATTCATACATGTAGTTTTTTTATTCTGCTTTATTGCTTGTGGTGTGGTGTTTTATTTTGCTGAAAGTTGTCTGTTTTATGAGAGATAAGCATTCATCATTAGTGTAGCGTCGGCTATTTCGGAAATACTGAGCATTAACGGTGAAATGAGAAGGTTAGACCTTTCCGGCGCTAGGCGGTGTGAAACTATTGTTAAGTATAATTAATGAATGGTGGAAATCTTAATTAATTATTATTTAATATTTAAAAAGCATTTACTAAAGCCGTAATAATATCTTGCTGGTCCGATTAGTATAACATATCCCAGATTAAGATTATTCGTAATAATACTTATAAATATAGCGGTTTTAGGTTAAGATAATGATCCGAAACGGGGGCGTAGTCTGCGTTGTCTGCTAATTTTTATGACGCGAGTTTATACATAACCTATTGTTCAATATATTGTTTTTGTATCATTGCATGTCAGTAAACTATTTGACGCTGTTACAAAATTTACACGTCCATCATTAGCAGAAATCTGTAGACGCCTAAAGGTATGACACATTCTCTTCGATATATCCCGATAGGTTGCATTCGGTATTATATCGGCAAGTAAGAGAAGTGTTTTGGTCGTATTTTCAATTACATTCTAACATTTACCTGGGTAACCAGGTGGTACTGCGAAGGATGCACATTACAAATGGAATTGCTTGTTTCTGAATGCACAGCATTAACCAGGTCAGCCCGATATGACCCGCCAGTAAGTGAAAAATTATGATAAATGCAAATCGTCCGATAATTAACCTCGATCTCGATCTGCTGAGAACGTTCGTGGCTGTTGCCGATCTGAACACCTTCGCCGCGGCGGCTGCTGCGGTATGTCGTACTCAGTCTGCGGTCAGTCAGCAAATGCAGCGTCTTGAGCAACTCGTGGGAAAGGAATTGTTCGCCCGCCATGGTCGTAACAAACTTTTGACCGAACACGGTATCCAGCTTCTGGGGTACGCCAGAAAAATCCTGCGTTTTAATGATGAAGCGTGTTCATCATTAATGTTTAGTAATCTTCAGGGGGTGTTAACAATCGGCGCTTCTGATGAATCAGCTGACACTATCCTGCCTTTTTTGCTTAGCCGAATTAGCTCGGTTTATCCGAAGCTCGCACTTGATGTACGGGTAAAACGCAACGCCTATATGGTGGACATGGTTAAATCGCAGGAAGTGGATTTGGTGGTGACGACTAACCAACCTCACTCGCTGGACTGTCTCAATCTGCGGACATCGCCTACCCATTGGTATTGTGCGGCTGAATATGTTTTGCAAAGGGGAGAACCTATACCATTAGTGCTGCTGGACGATCCCAGCCCATTCCGCGATATGGTGCTGGAGACGTTAAATGCAGCGGGTATTTCCTGGCGGCTGGCCTACGTGGCGTCGACATTACCGGCGGTACGTGCGGCCGTTAAAGCCGGTCTTGGCGTAACGGCTCGACCTGTCGAGATGATGAGTCCCGACCTACGCGTGTTGGGCGCCGCAGACGGATTACCGCCTTTGCCGGATACGGAATATCTATTGTGCCGCGATCCTGATAGTCAGAATGAGCTGGCGATGGTGATTTTCCATGCGATGGAAAGCTATCAAAACCCGTGGCATTATAATCAGTTTTCTGCAGAAGGCGGAGATGATTCGCTGATGGTTGAGGGCGGTTTTGAATAGATCGCAGGGAAATTGCGCTAAGCCGTAAATGTAAAAAAGAGCCGCTGGCGATGAAAAAACGCCCAGTGGCTCTTTTTTTGCGTCTATCTGTACTATCTTAATAGCACAAATTGTAAAAGACACGGTAAATCAGCCAGTAGCGATTCGCTGTTTACTGTGGGTAAATAATAACCGGAACAGCCATTTTATGAATTTGTATGTTAAAAAACTAGAGAAATTGTTGCTGTTTTACGGGGTGAATTAACAAAAGCGTGTCACAGATCAAGAAAATACTCCCATTTAGGGGGAGGCATCTTCACAAATTCCTGTCAAAATAGGTGGGTGTTATCTCTTTATCTTCACAACGGACACGATTCAACAACATAAAATCCCCGTGGTCGGGTAGGCATTTTCTCCAGGGTGGCATTTAATGTTAATGACAATGAATTGATGTAAACTAATGTGAAGGAACTTTTGTTAAAGTTGACAAAAGGTTATAGAAAGGAGTAAAAAACCACATCAATTAGCTGTTTTTACCATTTTCTACAGTAATTGTAGGGTTTTTTTTATTCCTCCCCATGAATCGATGTGGCGTCCATCTGCCGTAAAGAGCAGTGAAACTGGCGCTACTTTTGATGAGTAAGCAATGAGTATGTCAACATCCACTGAAGTCATCGCTCATCACTGGGCATTCGCTATCTTTCTTATCGTTGCCATTGGCCTGTGCTGCCTGATGCTGGTAGGCGGTTGGTTTTTAGGCGGTCGCGCACGCGCGAGGCACAAAAACATTCCGTTTGAATCAGGTATCGACTCGGTCGGCACCGCCCGCTTACGCCTGTCTGCCAAGTTTTACCTGGTAGCCATGTTCTTCGTTATCTTCGACGTTGAAGCGCTGTATCTGTTCGCATGGTCAACTTCTATCCGCGAAAGCGGCTGGGTTGGCTTTGTGGAAGCTGCAATTTTTATTTTTGTGTTACTGGCTGGTCTGGTTTATCTGGCGCGTATTGGCGCGTTGGACTGGACGCCCGCGCGTTCACGCCGCGAGCGTATGAACCCGGAAACGAACAGTATCGCTAATCGTCAACGCTAACCGCGAGGCATTAAGATGGATTATACGCTCACCCGCATAGATCCTAACGGTGAGAATGACCGTTACCCCCTGCAAAAACAGGAGATCGTAACTGACCCCCTGGAGCAGGAAGTTAACAAAAACGTGTTTATGGGCAAGCTGCATGACATGGTTAACTGGGGCCGTAAAAACTCAATTTGGCCCTACAACTTCGGCCTTTCTTGCTGCTATGTAGAGATGGTGACTTCTTTTACCGCAGTACATGACGTTGCCCGTTTCGGTGCGGAAGTGTTGCGTGCGTCGCCACGTCAGGCTGACCTGATGGTGGTGGCCGGTACCTGCTTTACCAAAATGGCCCCGGTTATTCAGCGTCTGTATGACCAAATGCTGGAGCCTAAATGGGTAATTTCTATGGGTGCCTGCGCTAACTCCGGCGGCATGTACGATATTTATTCGGTAGTGCAGGGCGTTGATAAATTTATCCCGGTGGATGTATATATCCCAGGCTGTCCGCCGCGTCCGGAAGCATATATGCAGGCGTTGATGCTGCTGCAAGAATCGATTGGCAAAGAGCGCCGTCCGCTCTCATGGGTGGTAGGCGATCAGGGCGTATATCGCGCCAATATGCAGCCAGAACGCGAACGTAAACGCGGCGAGCGTATTGCCGTCACGAACCTGCGTACCCCGGACGAGATTTAATTTGCGCCTGTCGGCAGCAGCACTTCACTTCGCTAACCACTATTTTAATAGCGCGAAGCACTGCCGACCACCACGGACCATTTGCAATGGTGAACAATATGACCGACTTAACCGCGCAAGACGCTGCATGGAGTACCCGCGATCATCTTGATGATCCGGTTATCGGCGAACTGCGCAACCGTTTTGGGCCGGATGCCTTTACCGTTCAGGCGACCCGCACCGGTGTCCCCGTTGTTTGGGTCAAGCGTGAACAATTACTGGAGGTTGGCGATTTCTTAAAGAAACTGCCGAAACCTTACGTCATGCTGTTTGACTTACACGGCATGGATGAACGCCTGCGTACGCACCGTGACGGGTTACCCGCCGAGGATTTTTCCGTTTTCTACCACCTGATTTCTATTGAGCGTAATCGCGATATCATGCTCAAGGTGGCGTTGTCTGAAAACGACCTGCGCGTGCCGACCTTCACCAAACTTTTCCCTAACGCCAACTGGTATGAGCGTGAGACCTGGGAGATGTTTGGTATTGATATCGAAGGTCACCCGCATCTGACGCGCATCATGATGCCGCAAACCTGGGAAGGCCATCCGCTGCGTAAAGATTATCCGGCGCGCGCGACCGAATTCGACCCGTTTGAGCTGACCAAAGCCAAGCAGGATCTGGAGATGGAAGCGCTGACCTTTAAGCCGGAAGACTGGGGGATGAAGCGCGGGACTGACAACGAGGACTTTATGTTCCTCAACCTCGGCCCGAACCACCCGTCTGCACACGGTGCGTTCCGTATTATCCTGCAACTTGACGGCGAAGAAATCGTCGACTGCGTGCCGGATATCGGCTATCACCATCGCGGCGCCGAAAAAATGGGCGAGCGCCAGTCCTGGCATAGCTACATTCCCTATACCGACCGTATCGAATACCTTGGCGGCTGCGTCAATGAAATGCCGTACGTGCTGGCGGTGGAAAAACTGGCAGGGATCACCGTCCCGGATCGCGTTAACGTCATCCGCGTGATGCTCTCCGAGCTGTTCCGCATTAACAGTCATCTACTGTACATCTCGACCTTTATTCAGGACGTCGGCGCGATGACGCCAGTCTTCTTTGCGTTTACCGACCGGCAGAAGATTTATGACCTGGTGGAGGCGATCACCGGTTTCCGTATGCACCCGGCCTGGTTCCGTATCGGCGGCGTCGCGCACGACTTGCCGCGCGGTTGGGATCGCCTGCTGCGAGAGTTCCTTGAGTGGATGCCGAAGCGTCTGGATTCTTACGAGAAAGCCGCGCTGCGTAACACCATTCTGAAAGGGCGTTCGCAGGGCGTTGCCGCTTACGGCGCGAAAGAGGCGCTGGAGTGGGGCACCACCGGCGCAGGGCTGCGCGCGACCGGGATCGACTTCGACGTACGTAAATGGCGTCCATACTCTGGTTATGAAAACTTTGACTTTGAAGTGCCGGTGGGCGGCGGCGTTTCCGACTGCTATACCCGCGTGATGCTGAAAGTGGAAGAGCTGCGCCAGAGTCTGCGCATTCTTCAGCAGTGCCTTGATAACATGCCGGAAGGCCCGTTCAAAGCGGATCACCCGCTGACCACGCCGCCGCCGAAAGAGCGCACGCTGCAACATATCGAAACCCTGATCACCCACTTCCTGCAGGTCTCCTGGGGCCCGGTGATGCCGGCGCAGGAGTCCTTCCAGATGGTGGAAGCGACTAAAGGGATTAACAGTTACTACCTGACCAGCGACGGCAGCACTATGAGCTACCGTACCCGCGTGCGCACGCCGAGCTTTGCGCACCTGCAGCAGATTCCCTCGGCGATCCGCGGTAGCCTGGTCTCCGACCTGATTGTCTATCTGGGTAGTATCGATTTTGTTATGTCAGATGTGGACCGCTAATTATGCACGAGAATCAACAACCACAAACCGAGGCTTTTGAGCTGAGTGCGGCAGAGCGTGAAGCGATAGAGCACGAGAAGCACCACTACGAAGACCCGCGTGCGGCGTCCATTGAAGCGCTGAAAATCGTTCAGAAGCAGCGTGGCTGGGTGCCGGACGGCGCGATCTACGCTATTGCCGATGTGCTGGGTATTCCGGCGAGCGACGTCGAAGGCGTCGCCACATTCTACAGCCAGATCTTCCGTCAGCCGGTCGGTCGCCATGTGATTCGCTACTGCGACAGCGTGGTGTGCCATATCACCGGCTATCAAGGGATTCAGGCCGCGCTGGAAAAAAATCTCAACATCAAACCGGGGCAGACGACCTTTGATGGTCGCTTTACGCTGCTGCCGACCTGCTGCCTGGGGAATTGCGATAAAGGGCCGAACATGATGATTGATGAGGATACTCACAGCCATCTGACTCCGGAAGCCATTCCTGAACTACTGGAGCGGTATAAATGAAAAACGTTATCCGTACTCCCGAAACCCATCCGCTGACCTGGCGTTTGCGCGATGACAAACAGCCGGTCTGGCTGGACGAATATCGTAGCAAAAACGGCTACGAAGGCGCGCGTAAAGCGTTGACCGGCCTGTCTCCGGATGAAATCGTCAGCCAGGTAAAAGACGCTGGTCTGAAAGGACGCGGCGGCGCGGGCTTTTCCACCGGTCTCAAGTGGAGTCTGATGCCGAAAGACGAATCCATGAACATCCGTTACCTGCTGTGTAACGCTGATGAAATGGAGCCGGGCACTTATAAAGACCGTCTGCTGATGGAACAACTGCCGCACCTGCTGGTGGAGGGGATGCTGATCTCCGCGTTCGCACTGAAAGCGTATCGCGGTTACATCTTCCTGCGCGGCGAATATATCGAAGCGGCTGTACATCTGCGCCGTGCGATTGCTGAAGCAACCGAGGCCGGGCTGCTTGGCAAAAATATCATGGGCACCGGGTTCGACTTCGAACTGTTTGTCCACACCGGGGCAGGGCGTTACATCTGCGGTGAAGAAACTGCGCTTATCAACTCCCTCGAAGGCCGCCGCGCGAACCCGCGCTCCAAGCCGCCCTTCCCGGCGACCTCCGGCGTATGGGGCAAGCCGACCTGTGTGAACAACGTCGAAACGTTGTGCAACGTCCCGGCAATCCTCGCCAACGGCGTGGAGTGGTACCAGAACATCTCGAAAAGCAAAGATGCGGGTACCAAGCTGATGGGCTTCTCGGGCCGCGTGAAGAATCCGGGCCTCTGGGAATTACCGTTCGGCACTACCGCGCGCGAGATCCTCGAAGATTACGCGGGCGGTATGCGCGATGGCCTGAAATTCAAAGCCTGGCAACCGGGCGGGGCGGGAACCGACTTCCTGACCGAGGCGCATCTTGACCTGCCGATGGAATTCGAAAGCATCGGTAAAGCGGGGAGCCGTCTGGGGACCGCGCTGGCGATGGCGGTAGACCACGAAATCGGCATGGTATCGCTGGTGCGTAACCTGGAAGAGTTCTTTGCCCGCGAATCTTGCGGCTGGTGTACGCCATGCCGCGACGGGCTGCCGTGGAGCGTGAAAATTCTGCGCGCGCTGGAGCGCGGCGAAGGCCAGCCGGGGGATATCGAGACACTTGAGCAACTGTGTCGTTTCCTCGGACCGGGTAAAACCTTTTGCGCACATGCGCCGGGCGCGGTTGAGCCACTGCAAAGCGCAATTAAGTATTTCCGCGAAGAATTCGAAGCTGGCATCAAGCAGCCGTTCAGCAATACCCATTTAATCAATGGTATTCAGCCGAACCTGCTCAAAGAGCGCTGGTGAGTTAACGATTTTTAATTTGGAAGCATGCTAATGGCTACGATTCATGTAGACGGCAAAGAATACGAGGTCAACGGCGCGGACAACCTGCTACAGGCATGTCTGTCCCTCGGCCTTGATATTCCGTATTTTTGCTGGCACCCGGCGCTGGGAAGCGTCGGTGCTTGCCGCCAGTGTGCGGTGAAGCAATACCAAAACGCGGAAGATACGCGTGGTCGCCTGGTGATGTCCTGTATGACGCCAGCCACCGACGGTACTTTTATCTCTATTGACGACGAAGAAGCGAAACAGTTCCGTGAAAGCGTGGTGGAGTGGCTGATGACCAACCACCCGCACGACTGTCCGGTCTGTGAAGAGGGTGGTAACTGCCACCTTCAGGATATGACTGTGATGACGGGTCACAGCTTCCGCCGCTACCGTTTCACCAAACGTACCCATCGCAACCAGGATCTGGGGCCGTTCATCTCTCACGAAATGAACCGCTGCATCGCCTGCTACCGTTGCGTGCGTTACTACAAAGATTATGCCGACGGCACCGATTTGGGCGTCTATGGCGCGCACGACAACGTCTACTTCGGGCGTCCGGAAGACGGCGTGCTGGAAAGCGAATTCTCCGGTAACCTGGTAGAAATTTGCCCGACCGGCGTCTTCACCGATAAAACGCACTCCGAGCGTTACAACCGTAAATGGGACATGCAGTTTGCGCCAAGCATCTGCCAGCAGTGTTCCATCGGTTGTAACATCAGCCCGGGCGAGCGCTATGGCGAATTGCGCCGCATCGAAAACCGTTACAACGGCACCGTTAACCACTACTTTCTCTGTGACCGCGGTCGTTTCGGCTATGGCTATGTGAACCTGAAAGACCGTCCGCGTCAGCCAGTTCAGCGCCGCGGCGATGACTTTATTACTCTCAACGCCGAGCAGGCGATGCAGGGCGCGGCGGATATCCTGCGCCAGTCGAAGAAAGTGATCGGTATCGGTTCGCCACGCGCCAGCATTGAGAGTAACTTTGCGCTACGCGAGCTGGTCGGCGCTGAGAATTTCTACACCGGTATCGCCCAGGGCGAGCAGGAACGTCTGCAACTGGCGCTGAAAGTGCTGCGAGAAGGCGGAATTTACACCCCGGCGTTGCGTGAGATCGAATCTTATGACGCGGTACTGGTATTGGGTGAAGATGTCACTCAGACCGGCGCGCGCGTTGCGCTGGCGGTACGCCAGGCGGTGAAAGGTAAAGCGCGTGAAATGGCGGCGGCGCAGAAAGTGGCCGACTGGCAGATTGCGGCCATCCTTAACATTGGCCAGCGTGCAAAGCATCCGCTGTTTGTCAGCAACGTCGACAGCACCCGTCTGGACGATATCGCCGCCTGGACCTATCGCGCGCCGGTTGAAAATCAGGCGCGCCTGGGGTTTGCGATTGCCCATGCGCTGGACAATACCGCGCCTGCGGTTGACGGCATCGACAGCGATCTGCAAAACAAAATTGATGTCATTGTTCAGGCGTTGGCCGGCGCGAAAAAACCGCTGATTATCTCCGGCACTAACGCCGGTAGCAGTGAGGTGATTCAGGCGGCCGCCAACGTGGCGAAAGCGCTGAAAGGCCGTGGCGCCGACGTCGGTATAACTATGATTGCCCGTTCCGTGAACAGTATGGGCCTGGGCATGATGGGCGGCGGTTCGCTTGACGATGCGCTGACCGAGCTGGAAACCGGCAGGGCGGACGCGGTGGTGGTGCTGGAAAACGATCTCCATCGTCATGCTTCCGCCGCCCGCGTGAACGCTGCGCTCTCCAAAGCGCCGCTGGTGATGGTGGTTGACCATCAGCGCACGGCGATTATGGAAAACGCTCATCTGGTGCTTTCCGCGGCGAGCTTTGCTGAAAGCGATGGTACGGTTATCAACAACGAAGGCCGCGCGCAGCGCTTCTTCCAGGTTTATGATCCGGCCTACTACGATAACAAGACGATTATGCTGGAAAGCTGGCGCTGGCTGCATTCGCTGCACAGCACCGTCGAAAACCGCGAAGTGGACTGGACGCAGCTTGACCACGTGATCGATGCGGTCATTGCCGCCATGCCGCAATTTGCCGGCATTAAAGACGCCGCGCCGGATGCGACCTTCCGCATTCGTGGGCAGAAGCTGGCGCGCGAACCGCATCGTTACAGCGGTCGTACGGCGATGCGTGCCAATATCAGCGTGCACGAACCACGTCAGCCGCAGGATAAAGACACCATGTTTGCCTTCTCCATGGAAGGGAATAACCAACCGACTGCTCCGCGATCTGAAATTCCGTTCGCCTGGGCGCCGGGCTGGAACTCCCCGCAGGCGTGGAACAAATTCCAGGATGAAGTGGGCGGCAAACTGCGTCACGGCGATCCGGGCGTGCGTTTGATTGAAGCGACTGAGGGCGGTCTGGATTATTTCACTACCGTTCCGGCAAGCTTCCAGGCGCAGGACGGTCAGTGGCGTATTGCGCCGTACTACCACCTGTTTGGCAGCGACGAATTGTCTCAGCGTTCTCCGGTCTTCCAGAGCCGTATGCCGCAGCCGTATATCAAACTTAACCCGGCGGATGCCGCGAAGTTGGGGGTTAATGCCGGGACGTGCGTCTCCTTTAGCTACGATGGCAATACGGTGACGCTGCCGGTTGAAATCTCTGAAGGGTTAGCGGCAGGGCAGGTAGGGCTGCCGATGGGTATGCCTGGCATCGCGCCGGTTCTGGCTGGCGCGCGTCTTGAGGATCTGCGGGAGGCGCAACAATGAGTTGGATTACACCGGATCTGATTGAGATCCTGCTGAGCATTCTCAAAGCGGTGGTGATTCTGCTGGTGGTCGTCACCTGCGGGGCCTTCATGAGCTTTGGCGAACGTCGTCTGCTGGGTCTGTTCCAGAACCGTTATGGACCAAACCGCGTTGGCTGGGGCGGCTCGCTCCAGTTAGTCGCGGACATGATCAAGATGTTCTTTAAAGAAGACTGGGTGCCGAAATTCTCGGATCGCGTCATCTTTACCCTGGCGCCGATGATCGCGTTTACTTCGCTGCTGCTCTCCTTCGCCATTGTGCCGGTTAGCCCCAACTGGGTGGTGGCCGATTTAAACATCGGGATTCTGTTTTTCCTGATGATGGCGGGTCTGGCGGTGTACGCGGTGCTATTCGCCGGTTGGTCGAGTAACAACAAATACTCGCTGCTGGGCGCGATGCGCGCGTCTGCCCAGACGGTGAGCTACGAAGTGTTCCTTGGTCTTTCCCTGATGGGCGTGGTGGCGCAGGCCGGTTCATTTAATATGACCGACATCGTCAATAACCAGGCGCATCTGTGGAACGTGATTCCGCAATTCTTTGGGTTTGTTACTTTTGCCATCGCGGGCGTAGCGGTCTGTCACCGTCACCCGTTTGACCAGCCGGAAGCCGAGCAGGAACTGGCGGACGGTTACCACATCGAATATTCCGGTATGAAATTCGGTCTGTTCTTCGTGGGGGAGTACATCGGCATCGTCACCGTTTCCGCGCTGATGGTAACGTTGTTCTTCGGTGGCTGGCATGGCCCGTTCTTACCGCCATTCGTCTGGTTCGCGCTGAAAACCGCGTTCTTTATGATGATGTTCATTTTGATTCGTGCGTCGTTACCGCGTCCGCGTTATGACCAGGTAATGTCCTTCGGCTGGAAAGTCTGCTTGCCGCTGACGCTCATCAACTTGCTGGTAACGGCGGCTGTCATTCTGTGGCAGGCGCAATAAGGGACACAAAGACCATGACCTTAAAAGAATTATTAGTAGGTTTCGGCACTCAGGTACGCAGTATCTGGATGATCGGCCTGCATGCGTTCGCGAAACGCGAAACGCAGATGTATCCGGAAGAGCCGGTCTATTTACCGCCCCGTTACCGTGGCCGTATCGTGCTCACGCGCGACCCGGACGGTGAAGAGCGCTGCGTTGCCTGTAACCTGTGTGCGGTAGCCTGTCCGGTAGGCTGTATCTCTCTGCAAAAAGCGGAGACCAAAGATGGCCGCTGGTATCCGGAATTTTTCCGCATAAACTTCTCACGCTGCATCTTCTGCGGCCTGTGCGAAGAAGCGTGCCCGACCACGGCGATCCAGTTGACCCCGGACTTCGAACTGGGCGAATACAAACGTCAGGATCTGGTGTACGAAAAAGAGGATCTGCTGATTTCCGGTCCGGGCAAATACCCGGAATATAACTTCTACCGGATGGCGGGTATGGCAATCGACGGCAAAGATAAAGGCGAAGCAGAGAACGAAGCCAAGCCTATCGACGTCAAGAGCCTGTTACCGTAAGGAGAGGGCAATGGAATTCGCTTTTTATATCTGTGGCCTGATAGCCATCCTCGCGACCCTGCGAGTGATCACCCATACCAATCCGGTACACGCGCTGTTGTATCTGGTGATATCGCTACTGGCGATTTCCGGGGTGTTCTTTTCGCTGGGCGCTTACTTTGCCGGTGCACTGGAAATTATCGTCTACGCAGGCGCCATCATGGTGCTGTTTGTTTTCGTGGTGATGATGCTCAACCTCGGCGGCAGCGAAATCGAACAGGAACGCCAGTGGTTGAAGCCGCAGGTGTGGATTGGTCCGGCGATTTTGTCGGCCATCATGCTGGCGGTCATTGTGTACGCCATTCTGGGCGTTAACGACCAGGGTATCGACGGCACGCCGATTAGCGCGAAAGCGGTAGGCATTACGCTGTTCGGGCCCTATGTTCTGGCGGTCGAACTGGCGTCTATGCTGCTGCTGGCAGGCCTGGTGGTGGCGTTCCACGTCGGTCGTGAAGAGCGTGCGGGCGAAGTGCTGAGTAATCGCGCCGATGACCGTGCGAAAAGAAAAACGGAGGAGCGCGCATGATCCCTTTAACACATGGACTGATCCTCGCTGCGATTTTATTCGTCCTGGGTTTAACCGGTCTGGTTATCCGCCGCAATCTGCTGTTTATGCTGATCGGGCTGGAAATCATGATTAACGCCTCCGCGCTGGCCTTTGTGGTCGCCGGGAGCTACTGGGGCCAGACCGATGGTCAGGTGATGTACATTCTCGCCATCAGCCTTGCGGCTGCGGAAGCGAGTATTGGACTTGCGCTGTTGCTGCAACTCCATCGCCGTCGCCAGAACCTGAACATCGATTCAGTAAGTGAGATGCGTGGATGAACATGCTTGCCTTAACCATTATTCTGCCATTGATTGGCTTTGTACTGCTGGCGTTCTCTCGCGGACGCTGGTCGGAAAATCTCTCCGCGACCATCGGCGTGGGCTCCGTTGGTCTGGCGGCGCTGGTGACGGCGTTTGTCGGGATGGATTTCTTTGCCAACGGTAAACAGACGTTCAGCCAGCCGCTGTGGACGTGGATGTCGGTCGGTAACTTCAACATCGGTTTTAACCTGGTGCTGGATGGTCTGTCGCTGACCATGCTCTCTGTGGTCACCGGTGTCGGCTTCTTGATCCATATGTTCGCCTCCTGGTACATGCGCGGGGAAGAGGGCTACTCCCGCTTCTTCGCTTATACCAACCTGTTTATCGCCAGCATGGTCGTTCTGGTGCTGTCCGATAACCTGCTTTTGATGTACCTCGGCTGGGAAGGCGTGGGCCTGTGTTCCTATCTGTTGATCGGCTTCTACTACAGCGATCCGAAGAACGGCGCGGCGGCGATGAAAGCGTTTGTCGTCACTCGTGTGGGCGACGTCTTCCTCGCCTTTGCGCTGTTCATTCTGTACAACGAACTGGGCACGCTAAACTTCCGCGAAATGGTGGAGCTGGCGCCAGCGCACTTTGCTGACGGCAACAACATGCTGATGTGGGCGACGCTGATGCTGCTGGGCGGCGCGGTCGGTAAGTCTGCGCAGCTACCGTTGCAGACCTGGCTTGCCGACGCGATGGCTGGTCCGACGCCGGTCTCCGCATTGATCCACGCCGCAACCATGGTGACTGCGGGCGTTTACCTGATCGCCCGTACTCATGGCCTGTTCCTGATGACCCCGGAAATTCTGCATCTGGTGGGCATTATCGGGGCGATTACGCTGGTAATGGCGGGTTTCGCCGCGCTGGTGCAGACCGACATCAAACGCGTGCTGGCCTATTCCACCATGAGTCAGATTGGCTACATGTTCCTGGCGCTGGGCGTGCAGGCGTGGGATGCGGCGATTTTCCATTTGATGACTCACGCCTTCTTTAAAGCGCTACTGTTCCTGGCGTCCGGCTCGGTGATTCTGGCCTGCCATCACGAACAGAACATCTTTAAGATGGGCGGTCTGCGTAAGTCCATTCCGCTGGTGTATGCCTGCTTCCTGGTGGGCGGCGCGGCGCTGTCGGCGCTGCCGCTGGTCACTGCGGGCTTCTTCAGTAAGGATGAGATCCTGGCCGGCGCCATGGCGAACGGTCATATCAATCTGATGGTGGCAGGTTTGGTCGGCGCGTTCATGACCTCCTTGTACACCTTCCGGATGATTTTCATCGTATTCCACGGTAAAGAACAAATTCATGCTCATGCAGGGAAGGGGATTACCCACCATCTGCCGCTGATTGTCCTGATGATCCTGTCCACCTTCATTGGCGCGCTGATTGTGCCGCCATTGCAGGGGGTGCTACCGCAGACAACTGAACTGGCGCATGGTCGTGTGTTGAGCCTGGAGATTACCTCTGGCGTGGTGGCGATTGCGGGCATCCTGATTGCCGCATGGCTGTGGCTGGGCAAACGCACGCTTGTGACGTCGATCGCCAACAGCGCGCCGGGCCGTCTGCTGGGTACCTGGTGGTATAACGCCTGGGGTTTTGACTGGCTGTACGACAAAGTATTCGTCAAGCCATTCCTCGGTATCGCCTGGCTGCTGAAGCGCGACCCGCTTAATGCGTTGATGAACATTCCGGCTATCCTTTCCCGTTTTGCAGGCAAAGGCCTGGTACTGAGCGAGAACGGTTATTTGCGCTGGTATGTGGCATCCATGAGCATCGGCGCGGTTGTGGTGCTGGCGCTGCTGATGGTACTACGTTGAGTTTGTTGGCTGGATGAACGACTGCCGGATGGCGCAGTGCTTATCCGGCCTACAAACCCAAAAATAATTTTTAGAATTCGTTGAAAATCTGTTCCTGAAGTACAGGCATCATCGGCGAAGTCAGACCGGATACCGCCAGCGCACAGCAACCGGAGCGTACTGAAGTACGTGAGGATGATTCGCGAAGCTCACCCCTACGGGGCCGTCCTTACGGACGTTCAAAACGCGATGCGTTTTGTGCGAGCACTGGCAGGATTCGGGCTGGCAAGTGAGATAGCCTGAGCAGGAGTAAATATAAGGGACATACTTAGCTATGTTATTACCCTGGTTGATACTAATCCCCTTTATCGGCGGCTTTCTGTGCTGGCAGACCGAACGCTTTGGCGTGAAGGTGCCGCGCTGGATCGCGCTGATTACTATGGGACTGACGCTGGCGCTCGGCCTGCAACTGTGGTTGCAGGGCGGCTATTCACTGACGCAATCTGCCGGTATTCCACAGTGGCAATCTGAATTTGTCCTGCCGTGGATCCCGCGTTTTGGCATCTCTATCCATCTGGCGCTCGACGGACTGTCGCTGCTAATGGTGGTGCTGACCGGCCTGCTCGGCGTTCTGGCGGTACTTTGCTCCTGGCGAGAAATCGAAAAATATCAGGGCTTTTTCCACCTGAACCTGATGTGGATTCTGGGCGGCGTTATCGGCGTGTTCCTGGCCATCGACATGTTCCTGTTCTTCTTCTTCTGGGAAATGATGCTGGTGCCGATGTACTTCCTGATCGCGCTGTGGGGCCACAAAGCTTCTGACGGTAAAACGCGTATCACGGCGGCCACCAAGTTCTTCATCTACACCCAGGCGAGTGGTCTGGTGATGCTGATTGCCATCCTGGCGCTGGTCTTTGTGCATTACAACGCGACCGGCGTCTGGACCTTCAATTACGAAGAACTCTTGAATACGCCGATGTCTCATGGCGTGGAATACCTGCTGATGCTGGGCTTCTTCATCGCTTTTGCGGTGAAAATGCCGGTGGTTCCGCTGCATGGCTGGCTGCCGGATGCGCACTCCCAGGCGCCGACCGCCGGTTCCGTCGACCTGGCCGGTATCTTGCTGAAAACTGCCGCTTACGGTCTGCTGCGTTTCTCCCTGCCATTGTTCCCGAACGCGTCGGCGGAGTTTGCGCCCATCGCCATGTGGTTGGGCGTCATCGGCATCTTCTACGGCGCGTGGATGGCCTTTACCCAGTACGACATCAAGCGCCTGATCGCTTATACCTCCGTTTCCCACATGGGCTTCGTGCTGATCGCTATCTACACCGGCAGTCAACTAGCGTACCAGGGCGCGGTGATTCAGATGATTGCGCACGGTCTGTCCGCGGCGGGTCTGTTTATTCTGTGTGGCCAGTTGTACGAACGTCTGCATACGCGTGACATGCGTATGATGGGCGGCCTGTGGGGCAAAATGAAATGGTTGCCTGCGCTGTCAATGTTCTTTGCGGTGGCGACGCTCGGGATGCCGGGCACCGGTAATTTTGTCGGCGAATTTATGATTCTGTTCGGCAGCTACCAGGTGGTGCCGGTGATTACCGTTATCTCCACCTTTGGGCTGGTATTCGCTTCTGTATACTCGCTGGCGATGCTGCATCGCGCTTACTTTGGTAAAGCGAAGAGCCAAATTGCCAGCCAGGAACTGCCAGGGATGTCGCTGCGCGAGCTGTTTATCATTCTGTTGCTGGTGGTGCTTCTGGTACTGCTTGGCTTCTATCCGCAGCCGATTCTGGATACCTCGCATTCTGCGATGAGCAACATCCAGCAGTGGTTTGTTAATTCCGTTACTACTACAAGGCCGTAAATCGCCATGACAATAACTCCACAACACCTGATTGCGCTGCTACCGCTGCTGATCGTCGGCTTGACGGTGGTGGTTGTGATGCTCTCCATTGCGTGGCGACGCAATCATTTCCTCAATGCCACGCTGTCGGTCATTGGGCTTAACGCTGCGCTGGTTTCGCTTTGGTTTGTCGGTCAGGCCGGGGCAATGGACGTCACGCCGCTGATGCGCGTTGACGGCTTTGCGATGCTCTACACCGGGCTGGTTCTGCTGGCGAGCCTCGCTACCTGCACCTTTGCCTACCCGTGGCTTGAAGGCTATAACGATAACCAGGAAGAGTTCTACCTGCTGGTGTTAATCGCCAGCCTGGGGGGAATTCTGCTGGCAAACGCCAACCACCTGGCGGCGCTGTTCCTCGGTATTGAACTGATCTCGCTGCCTCTGTTTGGCCTGATTGGTTATGCTTTCCGCCAGAAACGCTCGCTGGAAGCCAGTATCAAATACACCATCCTCTCCGCTGCCGCCTCGTCTTTCCTGCTGTTCGGGATGGCGTTGGTCTATGCGCAGTCCGGCAACTTGTCTTTCGAAGCGCTCGGTAAGAGCCTTGGTGATGGTATGCTGCACGAGCCGTTGCTGCTGGCGGGCTTTGGCCTGATGATTGTCGGTCTGGGCTTTAAACTCTCTCTGGTGCCGTTCCACCTGTGGACGCCAGACGTTTACCAGGGCGCGCCTGCGCCGGTTTCCACCTTCCTGGCGACAGCGAGCAAAATTGCTATCTTCGGCGTGGTGATGCGTCTGTTCCTGTATGCGCCGGTAGGCGACAGCGAAGCGGTACGTGTGGTGCTGGGCATTATCGCCTTTGCCTCTATCATCTTCGGTAACCTGATGGCGCTGAGCCAGACCAACATCAAACGTCTGCTCGGTTACTCTTCTATCTCTCACCTCGGTTATCTGCTGGTGGCGCTGATTGCCCTGCAGAGCGGCGAAATGTCGATGGAAGCGGTAGGCGTTTATCTGGCCGGTTATCTGTTCAGCAGCCTCGGTGCGTTTGGCGTGGTCAGCCTGATGTCCAGCCCGTTCCGTGGCCCGGATGCCGATTCCCTGTACTCTTATCGTGGTCTGTTCTGGCATCGTCCGGTTCTTGCTGCGGTGATGACGGTGATGATGCTGTCGTTGGCAGGTATCCCGATGACGTTGGGCTTTATCGGCAAATTCTACGTGCTGGCGGTTGGCGTTCAGGCCAGCCTGTGGTGGCTGGTCGCCGCGGTGGTGGTCGGTTCCGCGATTGGTTTGTACTACTACCTGCGCGTTGCCGTGAGTCTTTACCTGCACGCGCCGCAGCAACCGGGGCGCGACGCGCCGACAAACTGGCAATACAGCGCAGGCGGTATCGTGGTGCTGATCTCCGCGTTGCTGGTGCTGGTACTGGGCGTCTGGCCGCAGCCGTTGATTAGCCTTGTGCAGTTAGCGACGCCGTTGATGTAAGCAATAAGTAAAAACGAAAAACCCGCTTCACGAAGCGGGTTTTTTATTATCTGATGTAATGCTTTGAAATGACTATGGACTGTAGGTCGGATAAGGCGCTTGCGCCGCCATCCGGCATGTAAGGCCTTAGCGACCGGAATTTAACTTAGCAACTGTCGGCTCACCAGCGGGCCGCTGATGTTTTGCGCCGCGCGTTCCATCACTTCCTGTATCACTGAAGAGAGTTCATTGATTTCAAACTTTGCGACGTAGCCGTCGGCCTTCACCTTACGTACATGATCTTCGTTGGCGCTGCCGGAAAGGGAAGAGTGAATAACGACCGGGATCTTTTTCAGCCGTTCATCGGTTTTAATTTTACGTGTTAACGTAAAGCCATCCATCTCCGGCATCTCAAGATCTGTCAGGACCAGCGCGATTTTTTCGCTAATGGGCTTACCTTCGGTTTCCGCTTCCTGCGCCAGTTGCTGGATTTTCTCCCATGCATCCTTGCCAGTCACATGCATTTGATGCGGAATTTCCATCGCATTCAGCCCTTTTTCCAGCATCGCGCGGGCGACTTTGGAGTCTTCCGCCACAATGGCTACCGCGCCTGGGGTAATAGTAAATTTATTGGTTTTCAGATTAGTAGCGCGAAGATCGTGGCTGGAGGGCACAATATCATAAAGGATCTGTTCGACATCAAGCACCAGCGCCAGATTATTGGTCTCTTTGTCTTCGTCCAGACAGGCGATGCTGGTGATATAACGTCCGTTGACGGCTTTCTCGGCGGTATGCACCTGCTTCCAGTCAAGACGCATAATATTTTCCACCGACTCGACGGCAAATGCCTGTACGCTGCGCGCATATTCGGTGATCAGCAAAATATTCAGTCCGGTTTCCGGCTTGCAGCCCGCTACCGCAGGCAAATCAATTACCGGAATCACCTGATCCCGAATATTGACCATACCCAACAGTGGCGCTTTCATGCCTGCCGGGCGCGTAAAGGCGGGCATCGGTACGATTTCGCGCAGCTTAAATACATTGATGCCGAACAGCTCTGACTTCTGTTCATGCAGCGATGTACCAAGACGGAATAACAGCAGTTCAAAACGGTTGGACAGGGTTAAATTCGCCCTGTCATCAATATCTTTCTGGAAATTGTCCATCCTAACCTCATTATGAAAGCCTGCCTTTTTTAGTGTTATCGGCAATGAGGACAAAAAATGGAGCGCTAAACCGGGAAAACAGAAAAATCGTAAGCCAGTTCCGTCGCCGGGAAAATAGCGCGGCATTCCGCCAGTAATCGCTGACAGCCTTTATCGTCATAGCGTGAGCTAATGTGGGTCATGATCAGTCGACCGACGGCGGCTTCCCGCGCCAGCGTCGCGGTTTGACGTGTGGAGCTGTGTCCGCGAGCGTTGGCTTTCTCCTCCATTGACGCATCCAGCGTGGTTTCATGTACCATCACATCCACACCCTGCGCCAACGCGAGGGCGGCCTCGCAGGGCGCGGTATCGCCGAAAATCGCCACTGATTTCCCGGCCACGGCGGGAGCAAGGTAATCGGCGCCATTGATCTGCCTTCCATCGGCAAGCGTGACGGTTTTTCCTGCCTTCAACGCCTGAAACAGCGGGCCGGGCGTAACGCCTGCGGCTTTTAACGCCCTGGCATTCAGCGCGCCGGGCTTGTCATGTTCAACAACGCGATATCCGTAGCACTCCAGGGGATGCTCCAGCCTGAACGCGGTCACTTTACGCAGGCCGTCGTCAAGAATATCGCCTGCGCTAATTTCTTCAATTTGCAACGGAAAATCGGTCCATGAACCGCTAAGGCGCAGCGTGGTTGCAATAAACTCACGCACGCCCTGAGGTCCGTATACGGTGAGCGGATGGGGATTACCCGCCATCGACCGGCTGCATAGCAGACCCGGCAGGCCAAACAGATGATCTCCGTGAAGATGGCTGATAAAAATGCGCTCAAGCTTACCGGGATGAAAGGCGGTATTAAGCATTTGATGCTGTGTCCCTTCGCCGCAATCAAAAAGCCATACTCCCGGCTGCGTTGGATGTTGCAGATGTAATAAAATTGCCGTTACATTGCGTGAGCGCGTGGGAACGCCTGCGGACGTACCTAAAAAAATGAATTCCATCTTGTCCATACACGTTTGGTTATCGTTTAACCCAAGATTACCACAACACAGGAGCGCATCATGATTCACTGGCAGGATCTTCACCATAGCGAACTTACCGTTCCTCAACTTTACGCGTTACTCAAATTGCGCTGCGCGGTCTTTGTGGTAGAACAGCGCTGTCCTTACCTGGATGTGGATGGCGATGATTTAGTCGGCGACAATCGTCATATTCTGGGCTGGCATCAGGATGAGCTGGTGGCGTATGCGAGGATTCTGAAAAGCGATAACGAATCAGACCCGGTTGTCATTGGCCGGGTGATCGTCAGCGACGCCTGGCGAGGGGCGAAACTGGGCCAGCAATTAATGACGAAAACGCTGGAGTCCTGTGGGCGGTACTGGCCGGATAAGCCGCTATATCTGGGAGCGCAGGCGCATCTGCAACCTTTTTATGCGCGGTTTGGTTTTATTCCCGTCACCGATGTTTATGACGAAGATGGCATTCCGCACCGGGGAATGGCGCGGGAGGTTCATCAGGCATAAACCGAAACCGTTGACTATAGTTAGGAGCAGGTGTTAACACAACGGAGAATGAGAATGTCATATCAATTTGGTGAATCACGTGTTGATGATGATCTGACTTTGCTCAGCGAAACGCTGGAAGAGATTTTACGTTCCTCAGGCGATCCCGCCGATCAAAAATACATTGAGCTGAAAGCCCGCGCGGAACAAGCGCTGGAAGAGGTGAAAAACCGCGTAAGCCATGCGTCGGATAGCTATTATTACCGGGCAAAGCAGGCCGTTTATAAAGCGGATGACTACGTTCATGAAAAACCCTGGCAGGGTATTGGCGTAGGCGCGGCGGTAGGACTGGTACTTGGACTGCTGCTGGCGCGGCGCTAAATCCCCCTACTGAACAGAATTGCAACCCTCCCTAAATGAGGTACTGCTTTTTTAGGGCAGTACCCCGTATAATGTGGGGTTTTTAACAGGGAGGGTCCGCGTGCATTCTATTACTACTGCGCTGGAAAATCTGACGCGTCAGCTATCGCAAGAGATACCGGCGACGCCAGGGCTTTGCGTTTTCGATGCGCCTTTCCCTTTAAACGATGCCTTCGATGCATTGAGCTGGCTGGCCAGCCAGTCATCCTTCCCGCAATTCTACTGGCAACAGCGTAATGGCGACGAAGAAGCTGCCGTTCTCGGGGCAATCACCGTCTTTTCATCGCTCGATCTGGCGCAACGGTTTTTACGTCAGCACGCGCAGCCTGACCTGCGTATTTGGGGGCTGAATGCGTTCGAGCCGAAAGAGGGCTACTTATTGCTGCCGAGGCTGGAGTGGCGACGTAGCGGGGGTACGGCGACCTTACGCTTACATCTGCACAGTGACGTTTCGCTACGTGATGATGCGCGCCTGGCGAAAGCGTTTCTCGCTTCTCTGGTCGGTATTAAGCCTGTTCCGGCGCTGCGCCTTTCGCTCACGAGCGAACAACACTGGCCGGACAAAGACGGTTGGGTGAAGCTGATTCAGCAGGCCACCCACACCATTGCGCAAGAGGCGTTTGATAAAGTTGTGCTGGCGCGGGCCACCGACTTACAGTTCTCCCGTCCGGTCAATGCCGCCGCGATGATGGCGTCCAGTCGTCGTTTAAATCTCAACTGCTACCACTTTTTTATGGCCTTTTCCGCCGATACCGCCTTTCTGGGATCATCGCCGGAGCGGCTCTGGCGGCGGCGTGAAACGGCGCTGCGTACCGAAGCGCTGGCCGGGACGGTGGCGAACCATCCGGATAACCATAAAGCCTGGCAGCTTGGCGAATGGTTAATGAAAGACGATAAAAACCAGCGAGAAAATATGCTGGTTGTCGAAGACATCTGCCAGCGACTGCAAAACTGCACCCACTCGCTGGATGTGCTGCCGCCGCAGGTGCTCAGACTGCGCAAGGTTCAGCATTTGCGCCGCTGTATCTGGACGGCGCTTAATCAGGCGGACGACACGCTCTGCCTGCATCAGTTACAGCCTACCGCAGCGGTCGCCGGGATCCCTCGTGAACCCGCGCGTTGTTTTATAGAACAACATGAGCCGTTCGAACGTGAATGGTATGCCGGGTCGGCAGGCTATCTCTCCACGCGGCAAAGTGAGTTTTGCGTGACGTTACGTTCAGCCAAAGTGACGGCCAATGTGGTGCGATTGTATGCCGGCGCGGGAATCGTCCGCGGCTCCGATCCGGAACAGGAATGGCAGGAAATAGATAATAAAGCTGCCGGGTTACGTACCTTATTGCAGATGGATGCGTAATGAGTCACATATTCCCGACCCATATCAATAATCCATTTTTGCAGCTCTTTATACTTAGTCCCAATGATTGATACCGGACAAACTCATGTCAGTAAGTGCATTTAACCGGCGCTGGGCGGCGGTCATCCTGGAAGCCTTAACCCGTCATGGCGTCAGGCATGTTTGTATCGCCCCTGGTTCCCGTTCCACGCCGCTCACGTTGGCGGCGGCAGAGAATCCTGCTTTTATTCACCATACGCACTTTGATGAGCGTGGGCTTGGTCATCTGGCGTTAGGGCTGGCGAAAGTCAGCCAACAGCCGGTTGCCGTTATTGTCACTTCAGGTACCGCCGTGGCGAACCTCTATCCGGCGCTGATTGAGGCGGGTCTGACGGGCGAGAAGCTCATTTTACTTACCGCCGATCGCCCGCCGGAGCTGATTGACTGCGGCGCCAACCAGGCGATCCGTCAGGCGGGGATGTTTGCCTCGCACCCCTCCCAAACTCTGTCGTTGCCGCGTCCCACGCAGGATATTCCGGCGCGCTGGCTGGTGTCGACCATCGACAATGCGCTCGCCATGCTTCATGCGGGCGCGCTGCACATTAACTGTCCTTTTGCCGAACCGCTGTATGGCGATATGAATGACACCGGTCTGGTCTGGCAGCAGCGTCTCGGCGACTGGTGGCAGGATGAAAAACCCTGGCTGCGCGAAGCGCGTCGACTGGCAAGCGACAAACAGCGCGACTGGTTCTTCTGGCGACAAAAACGCGGCGTCGTTGTCGCCGGGCGTATGAGCGCGGAAGAAGGCAAAAAAGTGGCGCAGTGGGCGCAAACTCTGGGATGGCCATTAATTGGCGACGTATTGTCGCAAACCGGGCAGCCGCTGCCGTGCGCCGACCTGTGGCTCGGCAACGCCAAAGCGGTGACCGAACTGCAGCAGGCGCAGATTGTCGTCCAGCTTGGCAGTAGCCTTACCGGAAAACGCTTACTGCAATGGCAGGCAACCTGCGAGCCGGAAGAGTACTGGGTAATCGATAATATTGAAGGTCGTCTGGACCCGGCGCACCATCGTGGACGCAGACTGGTAGCGAAAATCGCCGACTGGCTGGAGATGCATCCGGCGGAAAAACGTAAACCGTGGTGTGTAGAGATCCCGCGTCTGGCGGAACTGGCGTGGCAACGGGTGGTCGCGCAGCGAGACACCTTTGGCGAAGCGCAGCTGGCGCACCGTATCCGCGACTATCTGCCGGAGCAGGGGCAATTGTTCGTGGGCAATAGTCTGGTGGTACGTCTGATCGACGCGCTGTCGCAGTTGCCGGCTGGCTATCCGGTATACAGCAATCGCGGGGCGAGCGGCATTGACGGCCTGCTTTCCACGGCGGCGGGCGTGCAGCGCGCCAGCGCCAAATCGACGCTTGCTATCGTCGGCGATTTATCCGCGCTGTACGATCTTAACGCGCTGGCGTTACTACGTCAGGTATCCGCGCCGTTTGTGTTGATTGTGGTCAACAATAACGGCGGGCAGATCTTTTCCCTGCTGCCGACGCCGCAAAGTAAGCGTGAGCGCTTTTATCTGATGCCGCAAAACGTCCATTTTGACCATGCGGCCGCCATGTTTAACCTGCGCTATCATCGCCCGGAAAACTGGGAAGAACTGGAGTCTGCGCTGGCTGGCGCGTGGCGAACCCCGGCGACAACGGTGATTGAGCTGGTGGTAAACGATACGGATGGCGCGCAGACGCTGCAGCAACTTTTGGCTCAGGTAAGCCATCTATGATGTTGCACGCGCAGCACATGCCCGGACAGCCTGGGGCGCCCTCGCTGGTTTTCCTGCACGGTTTTTCTGGCGATTGCCGCGAATGGCAGCCGGTTGGTGAACAGTTTCACGGCTGTTCGCGGCTTTATATTGACTTACCGGGACATGGCGGATCTGCGGCTATTCCGGTCGGCGGCTTTGCCGATGTCATCAGATTACTGCGCGCTACGTTAATTAGTTACAACATACTAAAGTTTTGGTTGGTGGGATACTCCCTTGGCGGCCGGGTGGCGATGATGGCAGCCTGCCAGGGAATACCAGGCCTGTGCGGCCTGGTGGTTGAAGGCGGTCATCCGGGGCTGCAAAATGAACAGGCGCGCGCTGAAAGACGATTGTCCGACGGGCGCTGGGCAGAGCGTTTTCGTCATGAACCATTGACTGAGGTTTTTCACGACTGGTATCAGCAGCCGGTGTTCGCCTCGCTGACGGCGCAGCAAAGACAGGCGCTAACGGCGCTGCGTAGCCAGAATAACGGCGAAACGCTGGCTGCGATGCTGGAGGCGACATCGCTTGCCGTCCAGCCGGATTTACGCGAGGCGCTCAACGCGCTGGCATTTCCGTTTTATTATTTATGTGGCGAACGCGACAGCAAATTCCGCGCCCTGGCGCAGGAAGTGGCGGCGACATGCCATGTCATTCGTAACGCCGGACACAACGCACATCGGGAAAACCCCGCTGGCGTGGTAGACAGTCTGGCTCAGATTCTGCGTCTCTGACTAAAGGACACACTATGATCTATCCTGATGAAACAATGCTTTACGCACCGGTAGAATGGCACGACTGCTCGGAGGGTTACACCGACATTCGTTATGAAAAATCCACCGACGGTATTGCAAAAATCACTATTAATCGTCCGCAGGTGCGCAATGCATTTCGTCCGTTGACCGTCAAAGAGATGATTCAGGCGCTGGCGGATGCCCGTTACGACGACAACGTGGGCGTGATTATTCTGACCGGCGAAGGCGATAAAGCGTTTTGCGCGGGCGGCGACCAGAAGGTGCGCGGCGATTACGGCGGATACCAGGATGACTCCGGCGTGCATCACCTGAACGTGCTGGACTTCCAGCGCCAGATTCGAACCTGTCCAAAACCGGTTGTCGCGATGGTCGCGGGTTATTCCATCGGCGGTGGTCACGTGCTGCACATGATGTGCGACCTGACTATCGCGGCGGAAAACGCCATCTTTGGCCAGACCGGCCCGAAAGTCGGCTCCTTTGACGGCGGCTGGGGTGCTTCGTATATGGCGCGTATCGTTGGTCAGAAGAAAGCGCGTGAAATCTGGTTTCTGTGTCGTCAGTACGACGCGAAACAGGCGCTGGATATGGGGCTGGTTAACACCGTCGTTCCCCTGGCGGATCTGGAAAAAGAGACCGTGCGCTGGTGTCGTGAAATGTTGCAAAACAGTCCGATGGCGCTGCGTTGCCTGAAAGCGGCGCTGAATGCCGATTGTGACGGTCAGGCCGGTCTGCAGGAGCTGGCGGGCAACGCCACCATGCTGTTCTACATGACGGAAGAAGGGCAGGAAGGCCGTAACGCCTTTAACCAGAAGCGTCAGCCTGACTTCAGCAAATTCAAACGGAACCCATAATGCGTAGCGCGCAGATATACCGCTGGCAGATCCCCATGGACGCGGGGGTGGTTTTGCGCGACAGGCGGTTAAAAACTCGCGACGGGCTGTATGTTTGTCTGCGTGATGGCGAGCGTGAGGGGTGGGGAGAAATCTCCCCGCTTCCGGGGTTCAGTCAGGAAACGTGGGAAGAGGCGCAAACTGCGCTACTGGCATGGGTGAACGACTGGCTTCAGGGGCGCGAGGTATTACCGGAGATGCCTTCGGTCGCGTTTGGCGCAAGCTGCGCGCTGGCGGAACTGACTGGCGTATTGCCGGAGGCGGCGGACTATCGCGCTGCGCCGTTATGTACTGGCGATCCTGACGATTTGGTGCTACGGCTTGCCGATATGCCCGGCGAGAAAATCGCCAAGGTCAAAGTGGGTCTCTATGAAGTAGTACGTGACGGCATGGTGGTTAATTTGCTGCTGGAGGCGATCCCGGATCTGCATCTGCGTCTGGATGCGAATCGCGCCTGGACGCCGCTAAAAGCCCAACAGTTCGCAAAGTATGTTAATCCGGACTACCGCGCTCGTATCGCCTTTCTCGAAGAGCCGTGTAAGACGCGGGATGATTCCCGAGCTTTTGCCCGTGAAACCGGCATCGCGATTGCCTGGGATGAAAGCCTGCGTGAGCCGGATTTTGTTTTCGAGGCCCAGGCGGGCGTCAGCGCCGTGGTGATTAAACCTATGCTGACCGGATCGCTTGATAAAGTGCGTGAGCAAGTCGCTGCCGCCCATGCGTTGGGACTGACGGCGGTCATCAGCTCTTCGATCGAGTCCAGCCTCGGCCTGACGCAACTGGCGCGGATTGCCGCCTGGCTGACGCCGGGAACGCTGCCCGGACTGGATACTTTGCATCTGATGCAGGCGCAACAGATTCGCCTCTGGCCCGGTAGCGCGTTGCCTTGTCTGAAGCGTGATGAGCTGGAACGACTGTTATGACATTAACGGACTGGCCGTGGCGCCACTGGCGTCAGGTTCGCGCTCAGGCACCCGCTCTGCGCCTGAACGATGAGGTGTTAAGCTGGCGTGCGCTCTGTGAGCGTATTGATGCGCTGGCGGGCGGGTTTGCCGCGCAGGGCGTACGGGAGGGCGACGGTGTCCTGCTGCGCGCCGGGAATCAGCCGCGCACTCTGTTGGCATGGCTTGCGCTGATGCAGTGTGGCGCGCGGGTTCTGCCCGTCAACCCGCAGTTGCCCCAGACATTGCTGGAGGCGCTGGTACCGGATTTAACGCTGCGTTTTGCGCTGACGTTGGAAGGCGAAAACGCATTTTCCGGGTTAACCGCGCTGCAGATGCGGAAAAGTACCGCGGCGTATGCCGTGGCCTGGCAACCGCAGCGCCTGGTTTCCATGACGCTGACATCGGGTTCCACAGGATTGCCAAAAGCTGCCGTACATACGAGTCAGGCACATCTTGCCAGCGCGCAGGGCGTGCTTTCGCTAATGCCGTTTGGCCCCCAGGATGACTGGCTGCTATCGCTGCCGCTGTTTCACGTATCCGGGCAGGGTATTATGTGGCGTTGGCTCTTCGCCGGGGCGCGAATGACGGTACGTGATAAGCAACCGCTGGAGCAGATGCTGGCGGGGTGTACCCATGCTTCGCTGGTGCCGACGCAACTGTGGCGGCTGCTGGCGAATCAGGCGGCGGTGACGCTGAAAGCCGTTTTGCTCGGCGGTGCGGTGATTCCGGTTGAACTCACCGACCAGGCCAGCAAACAAGGGATTCGTTGCTGGTGCGGGTATGGGCTTACAGAGTTCGCTTCTACGGTATGCGCCAGGGAGGCTGATGGTTCGGATGACGTTGGCGCGCCGCTTCCCGGCAGAGAGGTCAGAATCGTCGATAATGAAGTCTGGCTGCGCGCCGCCTGCATGGCGGAAGGCTACTGGCGTGATGGCAAACTGATCCCGTTGGTTAATGACGAGGGCTGGTTTGCCACGCGCGATCGCGGCGAGCTGAACCACGGCAGGTTAACCATCGCCGGGCGGTTGGATAACCTGTTCTTTAGCGGCGGCGAAGGCATTCAGCCGGAGGAAGTCGAACGCGTTATTAACGCGCATCCGCTGGTGCAACAAGCCTTCGTCGTGCCGGTAGAGGATAAAGAGTTTGGTCACCGTCCCGTTGCGGTCGTGGAGTATGCATCGCAGGCTGGAGAAGTGAACCTCGCTGAATGGGTTCGCGATAAGCTGGCGCGTTTTCAGCAGCCGGTTCGCTGGCTGACGTTGCCGGCAGAACTGAAAAACGGAGGGATTAAAATATCTCGCCGTGCGCTCCAGCAGTGGGTGTGTGAGATCTGTAAAAATTAATGTTAGGTTAATATACAACCATTCTATCGCTATTGCCGTTTTGTTTACCCGTTGATGTGTAGCGTGTTATGAATAATCAGCGTGAAACGGGGGCGCTATGGAATGGTTGGTTAAGAAATCGCATTATGTCAAAAAGAGGGCTCGCCATGTTCTGGTGCTGTGCGATAGTGGCGGTTCGCTAAAAATGATCGCCGAGGCGAATTCCATGATATTACTGAGTCCCGGCGATATCCTGTCGCCTTTAAAAGATGCGCAGTATTGTATCAATCGGGAAAAACACCAGACTCTAAAAATCATTGATGCTCGATGTTATTCTTGCGACGAATGGCAGCGATTGACGCGCAAGCCCTCATGATCTGGCGGGCAGAAAAATCAGCATTACCCCCGCCATAATGCACAATACGCCGAGCATCGCTTTTAGGCTGAAAGCCCCTTGCAGACCGGGTAACAGCATTGAGGCTACCCAAACAAGCACATAGCTGAGACTCAGCAGCGCATAGGATTTGCTTAGCGCGAGCGTGTGTAAGGTTTTATGCCAGCAGAAGACGGAAACCAGATACCCCGCTAAACCGGCGAATAGCGCCAGGGTCGCGGCATTAAATGCGCCCAGCCCGGCAATAAACGCCAGTGGATGCGCTATCGATGGTAGCCGCATCATGGCGAACCCCAAACTCAACTGGGCGAGGGAGGCAATCACGACGCTTATCAGTCCCCACATTACGCCCATTATGCCGCGCTCCCCAGAATGATAATGCCGCTGATAATCAATGCGACGCCAAACCAGTGGCGGAGCGGAACCTGCTCATGCCAGATTTTCCATGCCGCCAGCGTGACCCAGACAAAATTCAGGCTTAACATTGGGTAAGCAATCCCTACCGGCAGGGTTTGTAGCACCAGCAGCCACAACACCATCGCTGCGCCCATGCATATCAGCGCCAGGCCCAGCCACAGCATCAGGTGGCGGCGGCGTCCGCCCGCCGTCAATGGCCGTGTCGCTTGCTTCTGACAGAGCTGACCGCCAACGCTGAGCAGACTGGCAAGCACCAGAACGACGCCGATCATTTAGGCCGATACTGAATTAACACCAGACGCCCCTGATAATCAATATTGTCCGCAGGGGGAATGGCAAGAGTGCTGATGTCTTCATCTTTGGCTATTGAAAGTACCAGCGTAATAATGCCCTCCTGACGATGTTGGTTGAGCCAGGCGTTAAAATCGTCGGCTTTAACGAATTTATCCTGTACATCAGGATAGCTAAGACCATACCTGAGTTCGCCCGCGTTCCCGTAGAGCATAATATCGTCTCGTTTCAGACTCCAGGCCAGCCCGGCGGCGACGCCGACGCTGTCGGCCAGAATATAGCGGCTTGATGTCAAAGGCGCCCGGGTCATTTCGACAAAAAACTGCGGCTGTTTGGACTCCATGACCCTGTCGGGAATGGAGAAGCCGAACAACAGTGCCAGCCCCAGCGGACAAAACGCGGGTAATATGTATTTTTGGCTATGACAGAGGCTATACCAGCCCACAAACGCCCAAACAGTAAAGAAGCCCCAGACGCAAAAAACTTTATACGTTTCGATATGCGTCCAGATCGGCGATTTCAGCGGTCCCCATGAGGAGACGACAAACGTTGCGACGATCCCGATTAACCCAAATACCAGGTTGATCCCGCCGTTGACACGTAGCGCGGCGACGCCTTCTTTCACGTTATGCAGGACGAAGCGCGCCATTAGTATTGCTATCGGTGCGAAACAGGAAAGAATATAGGTGGGCAGTTTCCCTTTCGCAATACTGAATAAGAGAAACGGCATGATCGTCCATCCGAGCAAATAGAATGCGCCGTTTCGCTCGCGCCAGCCCAGTTTAAGCGCGCCAGGCAGTAACCCCAGCCACGGTAAACTTCCCGCGACTAGTACCGGCAGGTAGTACCAGAAAGGGGATTTATGCTGGGCATCGCTCATAGCAAACCGCTGGATATGCTCCACCCAGAAAAAGTAATGCCAGAAATCGGCTTCGCGTCGGGCAATGGCAAGCGCCCAGGGAAGGACAACCACAAGGCAGCTCAATACCGCCAGCCAGCCGTAAAGCAAAAAGTCTTTCCAGCGTTTCTGGACAATGACCCATGGCAACACGCTCACCACGGGTACGGCCAGGGCGAGGAAGCCTTTGGTTAGCACCCCCAGTCCGCAGGTTACGCCCAGTAACAAAAACATCCCAATCTTGCCCGTTCGGGTCGTGGCCTGCATCCCCTGCCAGAAACAGCACATACCGGCCGTAAGCCAAAGCGCGATCATCGGATCGAGCACCGCATACGTCCCGATGCTGTAAACGGCAAAGAGTGATAGAAAGATAACGGCGGCGAGCAACGCGGTACGTTTATCCCGCCATAAGCGGAACGTCAGCCACGCCACCAGCGCCGCGGCCAGCAATGTCGTTAAAATAGCGCCAGCCCGCACGCCAAAATTGGTGGCGCCAAAAAGCCACTGACCCAGACTGTTTATCCAGTAACCGGCTATCGGTTTTTCAAAATAACGTAATCCCAGAAAATGCGGCACGATCCAGTCGCCAGACGCCAGCATCTCCCGACTTATTTCGGCATAGCGCGTTTCATCCGGCTGCCAGAGCAGGCGGCTGTTGATAGGGATAATATAGTAAAGGACGATAAACGCGGCGAAGGCCAGATAATAGCGTATCGATTTCATCATAAGCCGCTCACCGTCTGCTGACACCCCAGCCAGCCTTCACGGCCTGGAATGTGTGCACGTACAATTTGTCCCAGTGGCAGAGTCTCAGGCGATGTCGGCAGCAGTTCGCCCAGAGGACAAAAGGTGATCCCCGCGTCGCGTGCGCGAACGAGCAGATCTTCAAACAGCGGTTGATGGACAATGCCTTCGACTTCCGCATGGATGGTGTATACCGGCGTGCCTTTGTCCTGCAACATGCGGGAGATTATCCAGGTATTGAACGACTGCGCCTGAACAGTGGGGCCGATAACCTCATCCCACGTGGGTAAGGTGACGGGGATTTGCGGCGTCCCTGTCTGGCCCGGCATCAGTAGCGGACGGAATAAGGTGGTTCCACGGCAATCGCTGTTATACCGCAGGTTGAACGGCTCCTTCGCGCGAACAACGCGCCCATCCGCTCGCCAGCCGGCTGCGGCTGAGCAGGTGACAGGTTTGCCGATAATGGTTTCAAGCGCCGTCATGCCGCGCGCGATATCTTCTTCAAGCTGGCGGATACTCCAGTGGCCGCTGTGAGTCTGCCACGCATGGTGATCCCAGGCATGTAGTCCCGTCTCATGGTATGTTGCCGCTTCACGAATAATCCCGGCATTGGCGTTGCCGATATTTTTTCCCGGCCAGGCGGTACCGGCCAGCAGGATATCCCAACCGTAGAGCGAGGCGGCGTTTGAACGTAGCATTTTCCATAAAAATCGCGGCCTTATCAGACGCCAAAGATGACGACCCATATTGTCCGGCCCGACGCTGAAGAAAAAGCTGGCCTGAACGCCGTGGCGATGCAATGTCGCCAGCAGCCGGGGGACGCCTTCCCGCGTTCCCCGCAAGGTATCAACGTCAATGCGTAAACCGACTTTTGTCATGATGCGCGTTCCGCGATATCTACGCTGCGCAGGAAGAAGTCCAGCGTTTCTTCAACCGTATCCCGCATCGCAATAGAGGGTTCCCAATCCAGACAGCGTTTGGCATTGTTGATACTGGGTTTCCGGTGTGCGACGTCCTGATAACCCTTGCCGTAGTAACTGCCACTTTCGACGATCTGGAAACCGGCAAACGGTGGGAAATGGCAGCGCAGCGGATGTTTATCAAAACTGTCGAGCAACAGCGTTGCCAGTTCCTGAATACTGGCTTCGTTGTCAGGATTACCGATATTAATGATTTTTCCATCGCACCGATCGCCATCATTCACAATAATGCGGAATAATGCTTCGATCCCGTCGCGAATATCGGTAAAACAGCGCTTCTGCTGGCCACCGTCGATGAGTTTGATCGGCGACCCCTCCACCAGATTCAGGATCAACTGAGTAATAGCGCGTGAACTGCCGATACGCGCCGCGTTCAGGCTATCCAGCCGCGGCCCCATCCAGTTAAAGGGACGGAAAAGCGTGAAGCGCAGCCCCTCTTTTTCGCCATAAGCCCAAATCACCCGGTCGAGAAGTTGTTTGGAAACGGAGTAAATCCAGCGAGGCTTATTCACCGGCCCGACGATCAGATTCGATTTGTCCTCGTCAAAAGAGGCGTCCGTACACATGCCGTACACTTCAGAGGTAGACGGGAAAACCACGCGTTTACGGTATTTCACGCAGTAACGGATAATCCGTAGGTTCTCTTCAAAATCGAGTTCAAAAACGCGCAGTGGGTTACGGGTATATTCAATCGGGGTAGCAATCGCTACCAGCGGCAGTATTACATCGCATTTTTTGACATGATATTCAATCCATTCTGAGTGGATGCTGATATCACCCTCCACGAAATGAAAGCGTGGGTGGAGCAGGAATCGGCTAATGGCGTTGCTACCAATATCCATACCGTAGACGTCGTAATTCTCTTCATTCAGTAACCGTTCGGTCAAATGATTGCCGATAAAACCGTTGACGCCGAGGATGAGAACGCGAATGCGACGTTTACCGCTAGCCGCTGATGGGCGGTTCAAACGTGCGCCTGCCACCAGACCAAGCGTCTGTGCAAGCTGCGAGCCCTGCACGGTAATGCCGTCTCCGACCTGGCCGGTAATAATCTCCAGCGCGCCATCGGCGCAGGCAACCCGCAGCGGAGAGACTGAAATCACCGAGCCGGGAAGCGCGCCCTGCGCATCCGGACAAATTCGGGAAGACCAGATGGTAAATTTTTGCGAGCCGCTATAGCTGAACGCGCCGGGCCAGGGGGCGGCTACTGCCCGCACCAGGTTATGCACCGTGGAAACCGGTTTGTGCCAGTCGATAAGACCATCTTCCGGCCTGCGGCGACCATAATACGTAGCGTCAGACTCACGCTGGGGAACAGAAGGTATATCGCCACATTTCATGGTGGGCAGGATGCTACCAAGCAACTGGCGCGCGGCCTGGCATAGCTTATGATGCAGGGTAATCGCAACATCGTCCTGCGCAATAGCGACGCGTTGACTGGCGACAATCTCTCCGGCGTCGGCACGTTTGACCATACGATGCAGCGTTACGCCCGTTTCGCTTTCACCGTTAACCAGAACCCAGTTTAGCGGCGCGCAGCCCCGATATTCAGGCAATAGAGAACCGTGCAGATTGAACGCGCCAGTCGGGGCGAGTTGCAGAATTTCTTCGCTTAACAGGTTGCGGTAATAGAACGAAAAAATAATATCCGGCGCAAGTTCAGCGATACGGTCGACCCAGATAGGATGATTTACGTTATCCGGCGCATAAACAGGAATCCCTAATCCTGCCGCCAGCCGGGAGACGGAGCCAAAAAAGGTGTTTTCCGCAGGATTGTCGGCATGAGTGAAAATCGCGGCAATCTCATACCCGGCATCCAGTACGGCCTGCACGCCCTGACATCCCATATCGTGATAGGCAAAAATAACGGCTTTCATTGGTGACTTTCCTCAGTAAACGGCGTGCTTTCCGGATAGATAACCTGTTGAACAAAATAGCGGGGGCGGGCGCGGACATCGTTATAAATACGACCAATATATTCGCCCAGCAGCCCCATACCGATGAATTGCGCGCCGATAAAGGTAAACAGGACGGCAAAGAGCATAAATACGCCTTCCGCCGCCCACTGCGGCCCCAGCGCCAGGCGAAGTACAATGAGCAACACCGACAGGCTAAACCCGCCGATGGCGATAACGCTTCCCAGCAGGCTTAACAGGCGCAGCGGCGTCGTCGTCAGGCAGGTCACCAGGTCATACATCAGGTTAATGAGACGCATAAAACTGTATTTAGAGTCGCCAAATTCACGTTCAGCGTGATGAACCGGGATCTCAGTAGCCCGACGAGCGAAAATGTTGGCCAGAATAGGAATAAAGGTGCTGCGTTCATGGCAGCGCAACATGGTATCGATAATAGGGCGGCGATAGGCGCGTAACATACAGCCGTAATCGCCCATCGCTTTGCCCGTCGTGCGCTGGATCAGCAGATTAATGATTTTTGACGCCGATTTGCGAAACAGGGTGTCCTGTCGGTTTTGGCGCACTGTACCTACCACATCGAACCCTTCATCGGCTTTTGCCACCAGGCGCGGGATCTCTTCCGGCGGATTTTGCAGATCGGCATCCAGCGTAATGATAAGATCGCCGCTTACATGACTAAATCCCGCCATAATCGCTGCATGTTGACCGTAGTTACGGTTGAGTAAAATAGAGATGATATGGCTACCGGCCTCCTGGGACGCCTTAACCATCAGCTCAGCCGAGCTATCGCTGCTACCATCATCTATCAATAAAATCTCCCACGCTTTGCCCAGACTCTCGCAGGCGGCGGTGGTGCGTCTTATCAGTTCCGGCAGGCTTTCCTGTTCGTTATAGACAGGAATAACCACCGAGACTTTTTTTATCGGTGCGGCGTCAAACATGTTTATTGTCCTGCTATCTGATGAAGGGCGCTAATGACCCGATCAAGGTCACTCTCGGTCATGTCGGGGAAGAGCGGCAGTGAGCAGATCCGCTCGCTGTTCCACTCGGTGTCAGGCAGCGTGAGTGTTGGGAAACGCTCGCGATAGTATTTTTGCGTATGCGCGGCGCGGAAATGCAGCCCTGTGCCGATGCCTTTCGTTTTCAGCGATGCCATCAGAGCATCCCGGGTAATGCCGCAGCGGGCTTCATCGATCCGGATAATGAATAAATGCCAGGCGTGGATATGTTCCCACGGAGGAAGGCTCAGAGGCTGAAAAGGCAGGTCTGCCATTGCCTGGTGGTACTGCGCTGCGATGGCGGCGCGACGAGCGTTAAGCGCATCCAGTTTCTGTAACTGAGCAAGCGCGATAGCGGCGTTGAGGTCGGGCAGATTATATTTGTAGCCCGGCGCCAGGACTTCCGCCTGCGGTGCGCGTCCTCCGCTCTGTCGATCCCAGGCATCAACGCCAAGCCCGTGAAACTTGAGACTGCGTAGTTTATCCGCCAATTGCGGGTTATCCGTGACGACGATACCGCCTTCAGCGCAGGTAATATTTTTAATGGCGTGGAAGGAGAAAATCGCGGTTCCCCGGGCGCCAATGTGGCGACCTTTGTATCTGGTTCCTGTCGCGTGCGCCGCGTCTTCAATCACCGGAATGCCATAACGCTCGCCAAGAGCGTAAATAGCGTCCAGATCGGCAGGCGCGCCGGCGTAATGGACGGGGATAATGGCTTTGGTTCGTGGCGTAATGGCGGCTTCGATATGTTCAGGCGTGACCATCAGCGTATCGCGATCAACATCGATCATGACGGGTTTCGCGCCGAGTAAAACGATCATATTTAGCGTAGAAACCCACGTCATTGACGGTGTAATGACGTCGTCGCCTTTGCCAAGGCCCAGCGCCATCAAAACGATGTGCATACCGGCGGTGGCTGAACTGACGGCAACGGCATATTGATTGCCTGTTAGCCGACAAAATTCCGCTTCCAGTTCGTGATTTTTTGGGCCGGTTGTTATCCAACCTGAGTCCAGTACGGTCTTAACGGCAGCGAGTTCTTCCGCGCCCATCGCCGGGCGGGAGAACGGCAAAAAGTCCGACATTATTTTTCCTTCAGCCATTGAAAGCCGCTTTTCAAATATTCGGGGAATAGAAAAGGGCTTATTTTTTAACGCATTTAGCTGAACCCTACTGGATGAAGATTAAATTAACATTAAGAAATTAAGGTGAAGTAAAAATATAATTTTTAATGGGGGTATGCTTTGCTTTTGCCGAAAGTTTAAGGCATTTTATACGCGCCTGGAAGCTGTTTTTATGTTTCTGGCCTGCGTCTTCCGTCATGGAATTTTATTTTAATCTTATGGCTATTAAGTTAGCTGCTCTGTCTGCCTGAGAGGTTAATGTGTTGGCATTTACCCTACGCTTTATTAAAAACAAACGCTATTTCGCGATCGTGGCGGGGGCGTTGGTTATTATCGCCGGGTTGACCTCGCAACATGCCTGGAGTGGTAACGGTCTGCCGCAGATTAACGGTAAAACGCTGGCGGCGCTAGCGAAGCAGCATCCGGTAGTGGTGTTATTTCGCCATGCCGAGCGGTGCGATCGCTCCGATAACACCTGCTTGTCAGACAGTACGGGGATTACGGTTAACGGCGCGCAGGATGCCAGATCGCTGGGTAAAGCCTTTAGTGCCGATATACAAAATTACAATCTCTATTCCAGTAATACGGTACGTACCATCCAGTCGGCAACCTGGTTTTCCGCGGGCAGGCCGCTTACAGTGGATAAAAAAATGATGGATTGCGGCAGTGGTATTTATGCTTCAATCAAGACGTTACTGAAAAAGTCGCAGAATAAAAATATAGTTATTTTTACCCATAATCATTGTTTGACATATATTGCAGAAAATAAGCGCGGCGTAAAGTTTGAACCGGACTATCTCAATGCTCTCGTCATGCATGCGGAAAACGGAAAACTTTTTTTAGATGGCGAATTTGTTCCCGGTTAGCTGGGGGGGTAAAAACGTAAAGACAGCCTGGGGGGCTGTCGTCATTATAATAACCCTTTCAATGTTAACGTGTGGCGTGTTGCTACATTCAAATCATACAGCGCAAGTTCTTCTGGCTTGACCCAGGCGTAGTCCTGAAACTCGTCGTTAATACATATATCGCGATTGGCGGAAACACAGTCGAAGATGAGATAAATCATATAAATCTCTTCCTGTCTGCCATCAGCATACGTTTTAACGCGGATATCGTCGCGGAAGGTCCACGGCGTAATATCGCTCAGAATCAGTTGCTCGCCGAGTTCCTCCCGAATTTCCCGACGCAGCGCCTCTTCAATACGTTCGCCTGGCTCGACCCCGCCGCCCGACAACGCCCACTGACCGGGAAAGACGCCGCGGTTGTCGGCCATTTTGCACAGCAGGTAACAGCCATCATTTTGAATCAATGGGCAAACTATAGTTCGTTGACGCATAAGTCGCTTCCTTAAACAGATAAGTCATTAGCTTAACAAATCATTCTGCGAAATTCTTTGCGAAAAATGGAAGCGATAACGCAGACTGCGTTTTTTGTTAATCTTGTTGTTGCAGGCCTCGCCATGTGTTGGCGCAGTGATGCGCCACGGCGAAAGTAGTATTTCGTTACAATATGTTTTTGGAATGGTTTTTTAGTGCATTGATTCCTCAGCGTCTGGCAGTACAATTCTGCCGTTTTAGGGAGTTTTTCTTTATGTGCTTGCTGGAAAGGGTAAAAATGAAAAAAAGCATATTGTTAGGTTTTGCCGGAATGCTGTTCGTTTCTGCATCGGCGCAGGCCATAAGTATTAGCGGCCAGGCGGGTGAAGATTACACCAACATTGGCGTGGGTTTCGGTACGGAATCAACGGGACTGACACTAAGCGGCAACTGGATGCACAATGATGATGATGGCGACGCCGCGGGCGTTGGTCTGGGGCTGAACATTCCGGTTGGACCGCTGCTGGCGACTGTCGGCGGTAAAGGTATTTATACCAATCCGAAAGACAGCGATGAAGGCTATGCGGCGGCTGTCGGCGGTGGGTTACAATGGAAAATCGGCGACAGCCTCCGTCTGTTCGGCGAGTATTATTACTCACCGGATTCGCTGTCCAGCGGTATCGACAGTTATGAAGAAGCGAACGCAGGCGCGCGCTTCACCATTATGCGCCCGCTGAGCATTGAAGCCGGTTATCGTTACCTGAACCTGGCGGGTAAAGATGGCAATCGTGATAACGCGATTGCTGATGGCCCTTACATTGGCGTCAACGCCAGCTTCTGATGCTAACGGCGCGGCAATCGTCGCGCCATATTCCTCCTTTTCCCATCATTCTTCTTTCCATATCCTGTCCAGCTTTGCGTTATAGTGTTTTCATCATAAGAGCAGGAGAACACGATGCTAAATGTGGAAATGCTATCCACCGGGGATGAGGTGTTGCACGGACAAATCGTTGACACCAATGCCGCCTGGCTGGCTGATTTTTTCTTTCATCAGGGCGTTCCGTTATCACGGCGAAATACGGTGGGCGATAATCTGGACAGTCTGGTCGCTATCTTGCGTGAACGCAGTCAACATGCTGATGTTTTGATTGTTAATGGCGGGTTAGGGCCGACCAGCGATGATTTAAGCGCGCTCGCCGCGGCAACGGCAAAAGGCGAAGAATTGGTAATGCACGAAGCGTGGCTGGCCGAAATGGAACGCTACTTTCAGCAGCGTGGTCGCGTGATGGTGCCGAGCAACCGTAAACAGGCGGAACTGCCTGCCAGCGCGGAGTTTATTAATAATCCGGTCGGCACTGCCTGTGGATTTGCGCTACAGCTCAACCGCTGCCTGATGTTTTTCTCCCCCGGCGTACCATCGGAATTTAAGGTTATGGTGGAGCAGGAAATCTTACCGCGGTTACGCGCACGTTTTTCGCTGCCAGAGCCGCCGCTTTGTCTGCGGTTAACGACTTTTGGACGTTCAGAAAGCGACCTGGCGCAGCGCCTCGATTCACTGTCGTTGCCGTCCGGCGTAACGATGGGGTATCGCTCATCAATGCCGATCATTGAACTGAAGTTGACCGGCCCGGCTACGCAGCGGGAGGCGATGCTGGCGTTGTGGCCCGAGGTTAAGCGGGTTGCCGGGCAGAGCCTGATTTTTGAAGGTACGGAAAACCTGCCGGCGCAAATAGCCCGCCGTCTGCAGGAAAGGCAGCTTAGCCTGACATTGAGTGAGCAATACACCGGCGGCTTACTGGCGCTACAGCTTTGCCGTGCCGGGGCACCTGTTCTTGCCAGCGAAGTTGTTCCTTCGCAGGAAGAGACGCTGGCGCAAACGGCGCACTGGACGACAGAACGGCGCAGCAATCATTATGCCGGTCTGGCGCTGGCCGTGTCGGGACTGGAAAACGAACATCTTAATTTCGCGCTGGCGACGCCGGATGGCACCTATGCCTTACGCGTGCGTTTTGGCGCTAACCGTTATAGTCTGGCAATATGTCAGGAAGTCTGTGCGATGATGGCGCTCAATATGCTGCGCCGCTGGCTTAATGGCGAGGACATTACCAGCGAGCATGGCTGGATAGACGTGGTTGAATCATTGACGGCATAACGACTTTATCGCCTGTCGGCGATAAAAACGAAATCGCAGGCCGGATAAGCCTTATCCGGCCTGTATGTCGACATTATTTATCAATGGTTGTTAGCCGCTTCCTCGACGGAAAGCCCGGTAATGGCCAAAATCGCATCGCGATCGATACCTTTTTCCTGCATCATGCGCGCGATACGCAGCGCTTCTTCTCGCGTTCCTTGTTGTCGACCTTGCTGTAGTCCTTGCTGCAATCCTTCCTGTAGCCCATTGTGGTGGCCCTCCTGCCGCAGCCTCTCTGCAATCGTCATCAATCTCTCCTTGTGATGGGGGGAACGTTTAGCAACTTCACGGATAAAATCGCTTGCCCGGGAAGTATCGCCGTATTGTACCAGGTAATTAAACAGCGTTTGCAACTGGCTGTCATTAGCGATATCGGCAATTAAAAGTGAGGTGAGTTTGTCAACCATACTCATCCAGTCACGATCGCGGATATGTTTTTGCATCAGTTCCAGCAACGCGACGCGTCGGTGTTGCATGATTTCATCGTCTGGCGTTACCGTAATATCCACCAGAGGAAAGGTTTGCGAATAAAGTTGCCGCGCGAGCTGTGGAGAGTCAAATTCATCCAGCCAGTTAAGCGAAAATGGATAAGGACTTTGTTCGCCATGATAAAAGAGTATCGGGATGACTAAAGGCAATGTTTTATTTCCGGCATCAAGGTGATATTGCATTGCGGCAGTGGCATAACGCATCAGCCGGAATGCCATATGCTGTACTGCCGTGCTCTGATGCTCTATAACACAATAAATATATCCTTCACCTTTATTGGTTTTCAGCGACCACACTATATCGGAATAATAGGCGCGAAGGTCGTCTTCAATAAAGGAGGTTGACTCCAGATTAAGCGTGGTTAAATCGCAAATTGCGCGTAATGGGGCTGGAAGGTGGCTATCAAGAAAATCCCGTGCTACCTCAGGATAAGACATCATTTTTTTAAAAATCGCATCATGGGGCGTTGAAGTGGTCGATTTGGCCATGGTAATCCGTCACCTGCAGCATAAGTTAGCATGACGGTACGCACCTAAAACGCCGGTTGCATGCGCAGAATTTCTTCTTTGCGAAAAACGATGAGAAATAAATACGCCATACTGCAACAGATACAATTTTGCGGAAGGGCATACGCAAAAGAGCGGGACGCAGCTTACGCTTATCGGCGCCTGTGGTCTTTACAGGGCTGATAAGCGTAGGCCGCACCCGGGAATGCTTTAACCCAACGCTTTTGCCAGTAGCGTAATGGGATGTTCGCAGCGTTTGCTTGTAGACATCTCAATCTGCCACTTACAGGTTTCACAATCGGTGACAACAAGGTCGGCGCCGCTCTCTTCAATCTGGCGGAACAGCGGTGCGCCGATGGATTGCGATGTCGGATAGTTTTCCTTTTTAAATCCGTACGTACCGGCAATGCCGCAGCACTGTGAATCAAGTACTGTCAATTCAAGCCCCGGAATTTGACGCAACAGTTCAAGCGTGTAAAGCGTCCAGCCCATTTTTTCCATATGACACGGCGTATGGTAGACCACTTTCAGCGGCAAAGGGTTAAGCGGCAGCGTTTTCCCGGCATCCAGTTTGCGCCATAGCCAGCGGGTGGCCAGCTCGATATGTTCGCGTAGCCCGGCGTTGTCCACGTCCAGCACTTCAGGATATTCATCGCGCAACGCAAACGTACAGGTCGATGACGTGGCGATGACCGGAATACCTTTGACGGCAATCGCCTCGCGTAGCGATTCCACATTGCTGATAGCCTGTTTGCGAGCTTTATCCGTAAAACCGTTAGCGATCAGCGGCACGCCGCAGCACTTCTCTTTACTCAGTAGTTGTACGCCGGTGCCCATTGCGTTCAGCACTTTAATCAGATCTTTTCCAAGTTGCGGATGGTTGTAATTCACAAAACAGCCGTGAAAAAAGGCGACCTGATCTTTGTATGTGGCCTGTTGCGCCGCCACGCTACGATACCAGCGGCGGAAGGTGCCGAAAGAGTATTTTGGTAAGGTGCGGCGATGATCGATTTTTAGCGCATAATCAAGCAACTGGCGCACCGGCTTTAATGCGGTGGCGGTATTGACCACCGGCGCGAACGGCGTTGAAACGCTGCCCATGAGATCGGTATGGCTGAGAATAAAGTTACGCAATGACGGGCGCGTTGTATCGTATTTCGCGCGGGCGCGCTGGATGATATCGCCGATCTTCACGTCCGACGGACAGGCGACCTCACAACGTTTGCAGTTAATGCAATATTTCAGCGCCTCATCATACAGTGTACCGTCTTTCAGACGCAGACGCTCGCCATCCGGTCCGGCCTGTTTAGGACCAGGGTAGCCAGGATTAACGCGGCTGACCGGGCACGCGGTGGTGCACACCGTACATTTAATACAACTTTCAAAACGTGTGTCGCTCATTGCTGTTCTCCTGCACGCTCGGCGATATGGTGCGCGGCGTGGAGGGCGCTGACTGCGCAGACGCCGCCGCCGCATCCCTGGGCTATAGGGTCGAACCCCGCCAGCACAGAACCTATTGCATACAGATTTTCTACCGTGTTACCCGCAAGGGAGGGGCGGAAAGCGTCATCCGTCACGACGCCAAACTGCTGCCAGGGCTGTGGGTCGAAGAAATGTTGTTGATACCATTCGGCGCGGGAGGCCGTTTGTTGTACGTCGAGTCCTAAAATAGGTTCGCGGATCTCGTTACGCTCAGCAACCAGGCCGCTACTAAAGAAGCTACCGCTGGCAAGTACGGCAAAACGCGGACGCAGTGGGATATCGGCATGGTTGCGTGTCCATATTTCGCTCACGATACCGTGACGGCAGGTGACTTTCTTCACTTCATCGCCTGGCATCCAGATGCCGCCCTGACGAGCAAACTGGCGCTGGAGCTGATTGTGCAGACGTATACCGAGCACCGATGGCGGCAGCGTCGGCAACAGCGTGAGCGCGCAGGGCAGGCGTTCGTTAAGCCAGCGCCACAGCCTATCGTTCGCCAGCCCGAAACAGGCGGGCATGATGATCATGTCGCAGTTTGTCGCTATCGGTGATAGCGCGTCGTAAAGCAGTGGCCATTTTTCTTCGTTATCAAGCAGACGCGCGATATTGACCGCGCGAAATTCCGTCGGGTTATCACGCAGTACGTCCAGTTCCGGAAGGTCGATTTCTGCGGTTTCGACGTTGAGATCGCGTTGGCGCAGCGACGCTGCCGCAAGGTGCGCCTGGAAATCCAGTAATCCACTAACGCCGACGACGCAAATTCGCTGTGCGGATAACGGCCAGACCGGCACTTCAGGCGAGCTAAGCCAGGTTGAACGCAATGTGCCAAGCGGTGTTACACGCTGGTGCGCCTGTTGTACGTCACCGTATAACTGCGCGCCGCTGGCGTTAAGTAGCGTTTGCGCCTGTTGCGCCAGCGTAAGGACTTTTTGCGCGCCCAAACGCGAATAAGGATGTTCAGGCGCCTGGCGGCGCAGCGCATCAAGCCCGGCGGTAATCTCGGTCACCGGTTGGCCGTCGGGCAGGGCGCTGAGCAGATCCAACGAGCCAGAGGAAAAATGCAGCGCGCTTTGTCCGCGAGTGACAATGGCGCAACGTAATCCATGCTGCTGGAGTTGCAGTCCGCATAGCAAACCGGCGAGACCGCCGCCCATAATAACCGTATCAAATTTCATCCTGGTGCTCCTTCTCCAGACCGCATAATCCCTGATAAACCCAGCGCGTGAATTCGCTTTCGCGCAGTGCGTCTCCCCAGGCGACAGGTTGTACGCCCTTCCAGCGTTCATTCAGAAACTCAGAGAGTTGCGTAATAGATTGCGCCGCGGTCGTCACATTAAAACGCTGCAGCAGCCCGGCTGCGCGGCAGGCGCACAGTTCGCCCTGGCAAGTGCCCATGCCTACGCGGGTGCGACGACGCAGATCCAGCAGGCTATTCACGGTTAAGTTTTCGACGGCATACTGCACTTCACCGGCCGTGACGGCCTCGCATTCACAGACCAGGCTACGGTGTTGGCGGCCTTCACTCAGCCATCCCGGCGTGCGATCGCCATGCCGATAAACCGCCGATCCGCGTAGCGGCGCGGGAAGCGAGATAATGCGTTTCAGCGTATGTTCCGTAGACTCTTTTGAGCCAGGCAACGGCGTATCCGCCGTGATGCAGGGGCGTGTATTGCCCAACTTGCGGCACACGGCGTCGGTGGCCCATTCCGCCATCAGGCGGTAAGTCATTAGCTTCCCGCCGGTAATGGTAATGAAGCCTTCAAGCCCGTCGCGCTCGGCGTGGTCGAACAGCACAATACCGCGGCTGACGTTACGACCGCTGGGATCGTCATCACTGGCCACCAGCGGGCGGACGCCAGAATACGCGCGCAGAATACGCGTCTTCGCCATGACAGGGGCCAGTTTTTCCCCTTCACGCAGCAGGATATCTACTTCATCTGCGGTAACGCGGTTGCTGTCTATCTCATTGTAATCAATATGGGTAGAGGTGGTGCCGATCAGTGAAATCGTATCGCCAGGTACCAGAATGTCGGCATCCGATGGTTTCCGGCAGCGGTTAATCACATGCTGGTTGATCCGATGGTCCATGATCAACAGCGACCCTTTTGCCGGAAACATGCGGATACTCAGGTCGGCGTATTCGGCGATCCGTTGTCCCCAGATACCTGCCGCATTGACCACCACCGGCGCATGAAGCGTCTGGGTTTCGCCAGTGAGATGGCTGCGCACATGAACACCGCAGACCGTTGCGCCTTCACGAATGAGCCCGGTTACTTCATGCGCTGTTAAGACGATTGCGCCATGTTCTCTGGCATCCAGCATATTGGCGGCGGTAAGGCGGAAAGGGTCCACGGTGCCATCCGGCACTTTTACCGCGCCGATGAGCGCAGGATTAACGGAGGGCTCAATGATGCGCGCCTGCTGCGGATCGATGGCTTCAGCGCGAATGCCTGCCGCTTCACAGGCGTGAATAAAGGTGGCCTGAAACGCAAGATCATCTTCCGGTAACGTAATAAACAGACCATCCGTCGGTTCGACGCAATGGCGGGCGATCCGTTTTAAGATCTGGTTTTCACTAATGCACTCGCGCGCGGATTCCGCGTCAGTAACGGCATAACGAGCGCCGCTGTGCAGCAGCCCGTGGTTACGCCCGGTCGCGCCGGTCGCAATATCATGCCGCTCCACCAGGATGACACGTAAACCGCGCAGCGCGCAGTCGCGGGCGATCCCTGCGCCTGTTGCTCCACCGCCAATGATAATCACGTCACTTGCTTGCGAGTCACGAGTTTTCATTGTTTTTCCTCACAGTTCGTTTTTTATCATTTAGCCATACAAATCATATGGAATGTTTGATTTCGCGCATAATCGCTCATTATTCGAAAATGAAACGTGATTTCGTGCGCTTTTCTGAACATTATTCATAAATCTGTAACAATATGTGCTGTAATTCACATTCATGAGACAGATCTTTACTTAACATCGCGGCCACACTGGGAACAGCGGGGTCGTTTGAACGAACTGCGGTGTTTATCTCTAAATAAAATACGGGCCACGGAGGCTACAATATGTTGAGTATTTTTAAACCAGCGCCGCATAAAGCGCGCTTGCCAGCGGCGGAGATTGATCCGACCTATCGCCGGTTACGCTGGCAGATTTTCCTGGGGATATTCTTTGGCTATGCCGCGTATTATCTGGTGCGCAAGAACTTTGCCCTCGCGATGCCCTATCTGGTAGAGCAGGGTTTTTCGCGCGGCGATCTGGGCTTTGCGCTATCCGGGATTTCCATCGCTTATGGTTTTTCGAAATTTATAATGGGGTCGGTGTCCGATCGCTCGAATCCGCGCGTTTTCCTGCCGGCAGGGTTGATTCTGGCCGCAGCAGTCATGCTGTTTATGGGTTTTGTGCCGTGGGCGACGTCCAGCATCGCCGTGATGTTTGTGCTGTTGTTCCTTTGCGGCTGGTTCCAGGGGATGGGGTGGCCGCCGTGCGGTCGAACGATGGTTCACTGGTGGTCGCAGAAAGAGCGCGGCGGCATTGTGTCAGTCTGGAACTGCGCGCATAACGTCGGCGGCGGTATCCCACCACTGCTGTTCCTGCTGGGGATGGCGTGGTTTAACGACTGGAAAGCGGCGCTCTATATGCCAGCCTTTGGCGCGATTGTGGTGGCGTTGTTCGCTTTCGCAATGATGCGCGATACGCCGCAATCTTGCGGTCTGCCGCCTATCGAAGAGTATAAAAACGACTATCCTGACGACTACAACGAAAAAGCGGAAGAAGAGCTCACCGCGAAGCAAATCTTCATGCAGTACGTATTGCCGAACAAATTACTGTGGTATATCGCTATCGCCAACGTGTTTGTCTACCTGCTGCGCTACGGTATCCTCGACTGGTCGCCAACGTACCTGAAAGAAGTGAAGCATTTCGCTCTGGATAAATCCTCCTGGGCATATTTCCTCTATGAATATGCCGGTATTCCAGGCACCCTGCTGTGCGGCTGGATGTCAGACAAAGTATTCCGCGGCAACCGTGGCGCGACGGGCGTATTCTTTATGACCCTGGTCACTATTGCGACCATCGTTTACTGGATGAACCCGGCTGGCAACCCAACCGTTGATATGATTTGTATGATTGTTATCGGCTTCCTGATTTACGGTCCGGTGATGCTGATTGGTCTTCATGCGCTGGAACTGGCGCCGAAAAAAGCGGCGGGTACGGCGGCGGGCTTTACCGGTCTGTTTGGTTATCTGGGCGGTTCTGTCGCCGCAAGCGCCATTGTGGGTTATACCGTTGACTTCTTCGGTTGGGATGGCGGCTTTATGGTGATGATTGGCGGCAGCATTCTGGCGGTAATCCTGCTGGTGGTCGTGATGATTGGCGAAAAACGCCATCATGATGAGCTGCAGTTAAAACGCAACGGAGGCTAATAAACATGAAAACCACACTGAAAAACCTTAGCGTGGCACTGATGTTGGCAGGAATGGCAATCGGAAGCGGTGCCGTGGCGGCTGAAAAAGTCGTCATTGCCCACCGTGGCGCCAGCGGTTATCTGCCGGAGCATACGCTACCGGCGAAAGCGATGGCGTATGCGCAAGGGGCAGATTACCTGGAACAGGATTTGGTGATGACAAAGGACGACCATCTGGTCGTCCTCCATGACCACTACCTTGATCGGGTGACTGACGTCGCTGACCGTTTTCCGGACCGGGCGCGTAAAGATGGGCGTTATTACGCTATCGATTTTACCCTGGACGAAATTAAATCCCTGAAGTTTACCGAAGGGTTTGATATTGAAAACGGCAAAAAAGTACAAACTTATCCGGGGCGTTTCCCGATGGGAAAATCTGATTTCCGCATTCATACCTTTGAAGAGGAAATTGAATTCGTTCAGGGATTAAATCACTCTACCGGTAAAAATATTGGTATTTATCCGGAAATTAAAGCACCGTGGTTCCATCATCAGGAAGGGAAAGATATTGCCGCGAAAACGCTGGAAGTGCTGAAGAAGTATGGTTATACCGGCAAGCAGGATAATGTCTATTTGCAGTGTTTTGATGTCGCTGAGCTGAAACGTATTAAGAATGAACTGGAACCCAAAATGGGGATGGATCTCAATCTGGTTCAGCTTATTGCGTATACCGACTGGAATGAAACACAGCAGAAACAGCCGGATGGTCGTTGGGTGAATTACAACTACGACTGGATGTTTAAGCCGGGCGCCATGAAGCAGGTGGCGGAATATGCGGACGGTATTGGTCCGGATTACCATATGTTGGTTGCGGAAGGCTCGACGAAAGGGAACATCAAGCTGACTGGAATGGTGCAAGACGCGCATCAGAATAAGATGGTAGTTCATCCTTACACTGTGCGTGCCGATCAATTGCCAGACTATGCCACAGATGTCAATCAGTTGTACGATATCCTGTATAACAAGGCGGGGGTCGACGGGCTGTTCACCGACTTCCCGGATAAGGCGGTCATGTTCCTGCAAAAAAATGATTAAAGGTATGCCATAGTAGAAGTGAAGCGCCGGATGAGGGCATAAACGCCTCATCCGGCCTGGCGCAACGTTCGCCAGCGTAGGTCTGGTAAACGCAATGCCATCAGGCGGTGTTGTTTTATAGCAAGCCCTCATCGGTCAGTGTTTCCATACATTTTTGCAATAAAAATAGCGGACTTCCTTCTACCGGCGGTTCTTTTGCTAACAGGGAAATTTGTCGATAAAAGGTGGGTTCCAGCGCCACGGAACATAATTTTCCTGCCGTGGCTTTTAAGGTTAACTCTGGCAATAAGGCGATGCCTAATCCCTGTCGAATAAAACTCAGCGCAGTATCGGGATGGTTAAATTCATATTTAAATATCGGCTCAATACCCTTTTCTTTAAACAATGCCATAATGCTTAACTCATAACGACCTTTACTGACAATTAGTGGTTCGTCCATCAGTTCTTCGACCGTTACTGTACTGTTAGTCGACAGGGGATGATTTTCAGGCACTACTACGGTGAATTTATCCCGGTAAATGGGGACACAATACATACCGTTGACCGGAAAAGGAACGAAACCGGCATCAATACTTCCGTCCTGCAGCGAATCAATAATAGCCGTACTGTTCTCTTCATAGGGGATAATTTTTACATTTGGATGATGGCTTTCAAAATAGCGAATTACGCCAGGTAAAATACAGGCGCAGGCGCTGGGAAAACAGCCAATCCGTAGCGTACGGGCCGGGTTCTTTTTTTCTTGTTCGGCAATCTCTTTTACCGCGTTGACGTCGCGCTGGATCGCGCGTAAATGCCTGACGATGCGGCTACCGGCGGCGGTAAGCTCAATCTCTTTGCGACGATCACGAATCAATATGCCAACGCCGAGTTCCTCCTCAAGCGCGGAGATAGCCTGGCTGACGGCGGATTGCGTCATGTATAGCCGCTTGCTGGCCTCGGTAAATCCGCCGTACTCCAGCACGGCAAGCAGGGCGTGGATTTGGGTTAATGTCATTAGTAAAACCTAATTAATATAATTAAAACGATTAATTTCTCTAATAGAGTGCGCTTGTTTATACTGACATTCTATCGAATACATCACATTTTGACGCACCTGATAGGTGTTCAGTTGAGCTGAGCGTTGCCTGCGTGCGCCATCTGAACGGGTCGTTAAGAATGAAAGAAAAATTATGGACGAAGGATTTTTGGGCGATAACCCTGGTCAGCTTTATTGTCTTTTTTGTTTTTTACGTACTGCTGACGCTATTACCGATATATATTTCTGACCGCCTGCATGCTTCTGCGGATAAGGCCGGATTATTAGTGACATGTTTCCTGGCTGCGGCAATTGTTATTCGGCCGTTTGCCGGACAGTGGGTGGGAAAATATTCGAATAAAAAGATTCTGATGCTCTCTTCTCTGGCTTTTTTGGTGATTACCGCGCTGTATCCGGTTTGCCATTCCATCGAGTCGCTGCTCTTTATCCGCGTACTTCATGGGATTACGTTTGGTGTTATTACCACGGTAAAAGGAACTATTTCAGCGCGGTTGATTCCGGCCTCCCGACGTGGAGAGGGCATCAGCTTTTTCTCTTTAGCAATGGGCCTGGCGATGGTCGTAGGACCGTGGATCGGTTTGAATATGGCTCGCTGGAACGCGTTCACCGCCGCATTCTGGCTCTGTACCGCTGTAGCGGTATTAGGGATTGTGCTTTCCCTGATTGTGACGGTCCCTCCGGTAATCCATCATGCCGATGGTTCCAGGCCGAATCTGGGTTTTACCGCGATGTTTGACCGCGCCGCCTTGCCTTTTGCGCTGGTCACCTTTTTCATGACCTTCTCCTATGCGGGCGTGTCGGCTTTCCTGGCGCTGTACGCTCGTGAGCTGGATTTAATGGCGGCGGCCAGTAATTTCCTGCTGTGCTACGCTATTTTCCTGATGATATGCCGTACCTTCACCGGGAATATTTGCGATAAAAAAGGTCCGAAATATGTTGTTTACCCATGCCTGTTGGTCTTTACCATCGGCCTGCTGGCGCTGGGCTACACCAATGGCAGCATCATAATGATGATTTCCGGCGGTTTAATCGGTATCGGCTACGGTTCGGTTACGCCGGTTTTCCAGACGCAAATTATCAGCTCGGTTGAACCGCATAAAATCGGTGTAGCGAATTCACTGTTCTTTAACGCGATGGACGCCGGAATGGCGATTGGCGCCTTTATTATGGGAATGATGGTTGAGCCGGTTGGCTATCGTATGATTTATGTTGCTGGCGCGGTGCTGGTGATACTCGCTGGCGCACTGTATGCCGTGCAGATGAAAAAACGTGGCGCGATGCCTTTGGTTTCCACCAGCGAGTTGCACTGAGTTACATCTCGATTTCGATATCGCCTTTTGCCCTGCAGCAGCAGGGCAGAATTTCTCCCGGCTGGATAAACGCTAAAGGTTCCGTAATCCAGTCAACCTGACCGGCAACCAGTCGGGTACGACAGGAGCCGCAATATCCTTCGCGGCACTGATACTCTACCTCAACGTTATGCGATTCCAGCGCGGCCAGCAGAGAAGGGTGTTCATCCTGGCACAGCAGTTGTGTGCCAGTGATGCGCAGCGTGACGCGTCCCATCAGAGCTGGAAATTGCTCAGATCGTCGGTATCGACTTCCGAATCGATTTGTCCGACCAGATAAGAGCTAACTTCCACTTCCTGTGGCGCGACCTGAACGTTATCGGACACCAACCAGGTATTGATCCACGGGATTGGGTTAGAGCGGGTCTGGAACGGCAGATCCAGTCCCACCGCCTGCATACGAATGTTAGTAATATATTCAACGTATTGACACAAAATATCTTTATTCAGGCCGATCATCGAACCGTCGCGGAACAGATAGTCCGCCCACTCTTTTTCCTGCTGCGCCGCCTGTACGAACAGGTCATAACATTCCTGTTTACACTCTTCGGCGATTTCCGCCATCTCCGGATCGTCCACGCCGCTACGCAGCAGGTTCAGCATGTGTTGCGTGCCGGTCAGATGTAGAGCTTCGTCACGGGCGATCAGACGGATAATTTTGGCGTTGCCTTCCATCAGTTCACGCTCGGCAAATGCGAAAGAGCAGGCGAAGCTGACGTAGAAGCGGATGGCTTCCAGCGCATTGACGCTCATCAGGCACAGGTAGAGCTTCTTCTTGAGTTCACGCAGGCTCACGGTAATGGTTTTGCCGTTCACCGTGTGCCTGCCTTCGCCCAGCAGATGCCAGTAACTGGTCATCTCGATAAGTTCGTCATAGTAGGCAGAGATACCTTCGGCGCGCTTCTGAATTTGCTCATTAGTCACGATATCGTCAAAAACAACCGCCGGATCGTTGACGATATTACGAATAATATGGGTGTAAGAGCGCGAGTGAATCGTCTCGGAAAACGCCCAGGTTTCTACCCACGTCTCCAGCTCCGGGATAGAAATGAGCGGCAGCAGGGCTACGTTCGGGCTACGTCCCTGAATGGAATCCAGCAGCGTCTGGTATTTGAGGTTGCTGATGAAGATATGTTTTTCGTGCTCCGGCAACGCCTGATAGTCGATACGGTCGCGGGAGACGTCGACTTCCTCCGGACGCCAGAAGAAAGAGAGCTGTTTTTCGATCAGTTTTTCGAAGATGTCATATTTCTGCTGGTCATAGCGTGCAACGTTGACCGGCTGGCCAAAGAACATGGGTTCTTTGAGCTGATCGTTTTTCGTCTGTGAAAAAGTGGTGTATGCCATTGAAGTGAATCCTTTATGGGATGAGCACCGGATGGCGGCGCAAGCGCCTTATCCGGCCTACAAACCGTACAATCGTAGGCCGGGTAAGCATCGCGCTACCCGGCACTATTCATCAGATCTTACAAGCGCCGCTTTCGCAGCCATCGTCCTGAATAGAAGGCGCCAGATCGTCCTGCGCATCTTCCGCGCCGTCGCGGGTATTTTGATAGTACAGAGTTTTCACGCCAAACTTATATGCGGTGAGCAAATCTTTCAGCAGTTGCTGCATCGGCACTTTTCCTGACGGGAAACGCGACGGATCGTAGTTGGTATTGGCGGAAATCGACTGGTCGATAAACTTCTGCATAATACCGACAAGTTGCAGATAACCGTCGTTGTTCGGCATCTCCCACAACAGTTCGTAAGCGTCTTTCAGATGCTCATAATCCGGCACGACCTGACGCAAAATACCGTCTTTCGAGGCCTTGATGCTGACGTAGCCACGCGGTGGTTCGATACCGTTGGTGGCGTTGGAGATCTGGGACGACGTTTCCGACGGCATTAGCGCCGATAGCGTGGAGTTACGCAGACCGTGGGTTTTGATCGATTCACGCAACTGTTCCCAGTCGTAGTGCAGCGATTCGTTGACGATCGCATCCAGATCTTTTTTATAGGTGTCGATCGGCAGAATGCCTTTTGCATAGGTGGTTTCGTTGAACCACGGGCAGGCGCCTTGCTCTTTCGCCAGTTCGTTGGACGCTTTAAGCAGATAGTACTGAATCGCTTCGAAGGTTTTATGCGTCAGATTATTGGCGCTACCGTCGGAATAACGTTTACCGTTTTTCGCCAGCCAGTAGGCGAAGTTAATCACGCCAATGCCCAGCGTACGGCGGCCCATTGCGCCGCGTTTGGCGGCCGGAATCGGGTAATCCTGATAATCGAGTAGCGCATCCAAAGCGCGTACTGCCAGAATAGCCAGTTCTTCCAGCTCGTCCAGGGTTTTAATGGCACCCAGGTTGAATGCAGACAGCGTACACAATGCAATTTCGCCGTTTTCATCGTTGACATCGTGTAGCGGTTTAGTCGGCAGGGCAATCTCCAGACACAGGTTAGACTGGCGTACCGGGGCGACAACCGGATCGAACGGACTGTGAGTATTGCAGTGGTCAACGTTCTGGATATAGATACGGCCGGTAGAGGCGCGTTCCTGCATCATCAGCGAGAACAGTTCGACCGCTTTCACACGCTGTTTGCGGATGCTGTCGTCGTTTTCATATTTCACGTACAGGCGTTCGAACTCCTCCTGGTCGGCGAAGAACGCATCGTATAGCCCAGGCACGTCGGAGGGACTGAACAGCGTAATGTCGCCGCCTTTCAGCAGACGGGTGTACATCAGTTTGTTGATCTGTACGCCGTAATCCATGTGACGTACGCGGTTGCCTTCCACGCCGCGGTTGTTTTTCAGCACCAGCAGGCTTTCAACTTCCAGATGCCACATCGGGTAGAAGAGCGTTGCCGCACCGCCGCGCACGCCGCCCTGCGAGCAGGATTTCACCGCCGTCTGGAAGTGTTTGTAGAACGGGATGCAGCCGGTGTGGAAGGCTTCGCCGCCGCGAATCGGGCTACCCAGCGCACGGATGCGGCCCGCGTTGATACCGATACCGGCACGCTGGGAAACATATTTCACAATGGCGCTGGAGGTGGCGTTGATGGAATCCAGACTGTCGCCGCACTCGATCAGTACGCAAGAGCTAAACTGACGGGTCGGGGTACGCACGCCGGACATGATGGGCGTCGGCAGCGAGATTTTGAACGTAGAGACCGCATCATAAAAACGTTTTACATAGTCAAGACGCGTTTCACGCGGATAGTTCGAGAACAGGCAAGCGGCCACCAGGATATAAAGGAACTGAGCGCTTTCATAGATTTCGCCGGTCACGCGGTTCTGCACCAGATATTTACCTTCCAGTTGCTTAACGGCAGCATAGGAGAAGGTCATATCGCGATCGTGAACGATAAACGAATCCATCTGCTTGAACTCTTCTTCCGTGTAGTCTTCCAGCAGATGATTGTCGTATTTGCCAAGCTCAACCATTTTTACCACATGGTGGTAAAGCGCGGGCGGCTCAAACTGGCCGAAGGCTTTCTTACGCAGGTGGAAAATCGCCAGGCGCGCGGCCAGATATTGATAATCCGGCGCATCGCGAGAGATCAGATCTGCGGCGGCCTTAATAATAGTTTCATGGATATCGGAGGTCTTAATCCCATCATAAAACTGAATATGCGAGCGTAGCTCGACCTGAGAAACCGATACGTTGTTCAGTCCTTCTGCCGCCCAATCAAGAACGCGATGAATTTTGTCGAGATTGATGCGCTCAGTACGGCCGTCACGCTTTGTCACCAGCAGACTCTGATTCATGTGGTTTTCTACCTGTTTACCTGTCCGTGAAAGAAATAGTATCCCCCGCTTATCCACAACGCCACATTGTGACTAACTCTGTGGATAAATACTATATATAGGGGGTGATCGATAAATGAAACGCTATATGGTGAGTATTCTAGTAGGGATTCTTTTGAGTACAAGAGTTGATTTTGGCGTTAAATTGCGGTTGCAAAAGAGTAAGAATCGCTAAATGCGCGTCTGATAAGGCCTGGAGAGGATGTCAACAATTCATAAAAAAAAATCAAAATTTGATCGAGTGCTGATTTCTTCATCGAAGAGAAAGATTGCGCCCGATGATCTGACGCAACCTTCATAAGAAAATTCTTTGACGTCACGCTTTTTTGGCGCGGGTATGCAACATGTAGTTAACGTCTACCCCGGGGCCGAGTTTAAAAGTATTGGTAATCGGGTTGTAGTGCAGCCCGGTGATATGTTGCTCCTTCAGGACGGTCTCATCTACCCAGCCTAACAGTTCAGCGGGCTTAATGAATTTCTTCACGTCGTGGGTGCCTTTTGGCACCATGCGCAGAATATACTCAGCGCCGACGACCGCCATCAGCCAGGATTTTCCGTTGCGGTTCAACGTTGAGAAAAACACCTCGCCGCCGGGTTTAACCAGTTGGGCGCAGGCGTGGACGACCGATTGCGGATCGGGAACGTGCTCCAGCATTTCCATGCAGGTGACGACGTCGTACTGCTGAGCGTGTTTTGCCGCATGCTCCTCAACCGTCTCCTGCACGTACTCTACCTTGATACCGCTTTCCAGCGCATGCAGTTTGGCGACCTGCAAAGGCTCAAAGCCCATATCCAGCCCGGTAACGGTAGCGCCTTCGCGCGCCATGCTCTCCGCCAGAATACCGCCGCCGCAGCCGACATCGAGCACCTTTTTACCGAACAGGCCGCCGGAACGTTCGGCAATGTAGCCCAGACGCAGCGGGTTAATACGGTGCAGCGGCTTAAATTCGCCTTCCAGATCCCACCAGCGTGACGCGACTGCTTCAAATTTGGCAATTTCTTCATGGTCAACGTTATGGCGTTCCGGCGCTTTTTCGGCATTCATAGGGGCTTCTACTCCTTATTTAGCAAGACGAATAAGTATATCAGGCATTCCCGGCGAATAAACGGTATTGGTTTACCTCAATCAACGCGGTTGTGTTATAATTTGCGACCTTTGAATCCGGGATACAGTAGAGGGATAGCGGTTAGATGAGCGACCTTGCGAGAGAAATTACACCGGTCAACATTGAGGAAGAGCTGAAGAGCTCCTATCTGGATTATGCGATGTCGGTCATTGTTGGCCGTGCGCTGCCGGATGTCCGAGATGGCCTGAAGCCGGTACACCGTCGCGTACTTTACGCCATGAACGTATTGGGCAATGACTGGAACAAAGCCTATAAAAAATCTGCCCGTGTCGTTGGTGACGTAATCGGTAAATACCATCCCCACGGCGATTCCGCAGTGTATGACACCATCGTTCGTATGGCGCAGCCATTCTCGCTGCGTTACATGCTGGTGGATGGTCAGGGTAACTTCGGTTCTATTGACGGCGACTCCGCGGCGGCAATGCGTTATACGGAGATCCGTCTGGCGAAAATCGCCCACGAACTGATGGCCGATCTCGAAAAAGAGACGGTGGATTTCGTGGATAACTATGACGGCACGGAAAAAATTCCGGACGTCATGCCGACCAAAATTCCGAATCTGCTGGTCAACGGTTCGTCCGGTATCGCAGTAGGTATGGCGACGAATATCCCGCCGCACAACCTGACGGAAGTGATTAACGGCTGCCTGGCATATATCGACAACGAAGACATCAGCATTGAAGGGCTGATGGAACATATTCCGGGGCCAGATTTCCCGACGGCGGCCATTATCAACGGTCGTCGCGGTATCGAAGAGGCCTACCGCACCGGTCGCGGTAAAGTGTACATCCGCGCCCGTGCGGAAGTTGAAGCTGACGCGAAAACGGGCCGTGAAACCATCATCGTGCACGAAATTCCCTATCAGGTGAACAAAGCGCGCCTGATCGAGAAAATCGCCGAGCTGGTGAAAGATAAACGCGTGGAAGGCATCAGCGCGCTGCGTGACGAATCCGACAAAGACGGGATGCGCATCGTGATTGAAGTGAAACGCGATGCGGTGGGCGAGGTGGTGCTTAACAATCTCTACTCCCAGACCCAGCTACAGGTTTCCTTCGGTATTAACATGGTGGCGCTGCATCACGGCCAGCCGAAGATCATGAACCTGAAAGATATCATTTCAGCGTTCGTGCGCCACCGCCGTGAAGTGGTGACGCGTCGTACTATTTTTGAACTGCGTAAAGCCCGTGACCGTGCGCATATCCTTGAAGCTCTGGCGATTGCGCTGGCGAACATCGACCCGATCATTGAGATGATCCGTCGCGCGCCAACGCCGGCGGAAGCGAAAGCGGCGCTGATCTCGCGTCCGTGGGATCTGGGCAACGTCGCTGCGATGCTGGAACGCGCCGGTGATGACGCGGCGCGTCCGGAATGGCTGGAGCCAGAATTTGGCGTGCGTGACGGTCAGTACTACCTGACTGAACAGCAGGCGCAGGCGATTCTGGATCTGCGTTTGCAGAAACTGACCGGCCTGGAGCATGAGAAACTGCTCGACGAATACAAAGAGTTGCTGGAGCAGATTGCTGAACTGCTGCACATTCTGGGCAGTGCCGATCGCCTGATGGAAGTGATCCGCGAAGAGATGGAGTTAATTCGCGAGCAGTTCGGCGATGAGCGCCGTACCGAAATCACCGCCAATAGCGCCGATATTAATATCGAAGATCTGATTAGCCAGGAAGATGTTGTCGTGACGCTGTCTCACCAGGGTTACGTCAAATATCAACCGCTGACGGATTACGAAGCGCAACGTCGCGGCGGGAAAGGTAAATCTGCCGCGCGTATTAAAGAAGAAGACTTTATCGATCGTTTGCTGGTGGCCAACACCCATGACACCATCCTCTGCTTCTCCAGCCGGGGCCGTCTGTACTGGATGAAGGTCTATCAGTTGCCGGAAGCCAGCCGTGGCGCGCGCGGTCGTCCGATTGTCAACCTGCTGCCGCTGGAAGCCAACGAACGTATCACCGCGATTCTGCCGGTTCGTGAGTACGAAGAAGGCGTGAACGTCTTTATGGCGACCGCCAGCGGTACCGTGAAGAAAACGGCGCTGACCGAATTCAGCCGTCCGCGTTCCGCCGGTATTATCGCGGTGAACCTCAACGACGGCGACGAACTGATTGGCGTTGACCTGACTTCTGGTTCTGACGAAGTCATGCTGTTCTCGGCCGCGGGTAAAGTGGTGCGCTTCAAAGAAGACGCCGTCCGTGCGATGGGGCGTACTGCGACCGGTGTGCGCGGTATTAAGCTGGCGGGAGACGATAAAGTGGTCTCGCTGATCATCCCACGCGGCGAAGGCGCTATTCTGACCGTAACGCAAAACGGCTACGGGAAGCGTACCGCAGCGGACGAGTACCCGACCAAGTCTCGTGCGACGCAGGGCGTTATCTCTATCAAAGTGACTGAGCGCAACGGTTCCGTTGTCGGCGCGGTACAGGTAGACGATTGCGACCAGATCATGATGATCACGGATGCCGGTACTCTGGTGCGTACCCGTGTGTCCGAGATCAGCGTAGTGGGACGTAATACCCAGGGCGTTATCCTTATCCGCACGGCGGAAGATGAAAACGTGGTGGGTCTGCAACGCGTTGCTGAACCGGTAGATGACGAAGAACTCGACGCTATCGACGGCAGCGTGGCGGAAGGGGATGAGGATATCGCCCCGGAAGCGGAAAGCGATGACGACGTTGCGGATGACGCTGACGAGTAATATTATTGCTGTGCGAGGGCCGGATATCCGGCCCTTTTTCTTTGCCGTTGCGGGCTACGTCATTTACCGCTACCTTAGTCACACTCTATTTACATCCTGAGGCGGAGCTTCGCCCCTTTGAAATACCTTGCTTCCTTTCGAACCACACTGAAAGTCTCGCGCTACTTATTCAGAGCGTTGGCGTTACTCATTTGGCTCTTAATCGCCTTTGTTTCGGTGTTTTACATCGTCAATGCCCTGCACCAGCGGGAGTCTGAAATTCGTCAGGAGTTCAACCTTAGCTCCGATCAGGCGCAGCGTTTTATCCAGCGCACGTCGGACGTGATGAAAGAGCTCAAATATATCGCCGAGAACCGTTTAACGGCGGAAAACGGCGTCATGTCGTCGCGTGCGCGTGATGACAAAATGGTGGTGCCGGATTTTGAACCGCTATTCGCCGACTCTGACTGTGCGGCAATGGGTTCCGCCTGGCGCGGTTCGCTGGAGTCACTGGCCTGGTTTATGCGTTACTGGCGCGACAACTTTTCTGCGGCGTATGATCTTAACCGCGTTTTCCTGATTGGCAGCGATAATCTCTGCATGGCGAATTTCGGCCTGCGTGAAATGCCCGTGGAGCGCGATGATGCGTTAAAAGCGCTGCATGAGCGGATTATGAAATACCGCAACGCGCCGCAGGAAGAAAGTGGGAATAACCTTTTCTGGATAAGCCAGGGCTCGCGTCAGGGCGTGGGCTATTTTTATGCGCTGACGCCGGTGTATCTGGCCAACCGTCTGCAGGCGCTGCTGGGCGTCGAGCAGTCCATCCGCATGGAAAATTTTTTCACGCCGGGCAGTTTGCCGATGGGCGTCACCATTATTGATGAGAACGGCCATTCGCTGATTTCATTGACCGGTCCTGATGGCAATATTAAAGCGGAACCGCGCTGGATGCAGGAGCGTTCCTGGTTTGGTTATACGCCGGGTTTTCACGAACTGGTTCTTAAAAAAAGCCTGCCGCCATCCTCGCTGAGTATTGTCTATTCTGTGCCGGTAGATTTAGTCCTGGAGCGTATTCGTATTCTTATCCTGAACGCTATCCTGCTGAACGTGCTGGTGGGCGCAGGGCTGTTTACGCTTGCGCGGATGTATGAGCGGCGCATTTTTATTCCGGCGGAGAGCGATGCTCAGCGTCTGGAAGAGCATGAACAGTTCAACCGTAAAATCGTCGCCTCCGCGCCGGTGGGGATCTGTATTCTGCGCACTATTGATGGTGTCAATATTCTGAGTAACGAACTGGCGCACACCTACCTGAACATGCTCACGCATGAAGACAGACAGCGCCTGACGCAAATCATTTGCGGCCAGCAGGTCAACTTCGTTGATGTATTGACCAGCAATAATACCAATTTGCAAATTAGCTTCGTACATTCCCGCTATCGCAATGAAAACGTCGCGATTTGCGTGTTGGTAGATGTGAGTACGCGCGTCAAAATGGAAGAGTCGCTGCAGGAGATGGCGCAGGCGGCGGAGCAGGCAAGCCAGTCTAAATCCATGTTCCTTGCGACCGTCAGCCATGAATTGCGCACGCCGCTGTACGGCATTATCGGTAATCTCGATCTGCTGCAAACCAAAGAGCTGCCAAAAGGCGTGGATCGTCTGGTCACGGCGATGAATAACTCCTCCAGCCTGTTGTTGAAAATTATCAGCGACATTCTCGACTTCTCGAAAATCGAGTCGGAACAGCTAAAGATTGAGCCACGCGAATTTTCACCGCGAGAGGTGATGAACCATATCACTGCCAATTATTTGCCGCTGGTGGTGCGTAAGCAGCTCGGCCTGTATTGTTTTATTGAGCCTGACGTACCGGTATCGCTGAACGGCGACCCGATGCGTTTACAGCAGGTCATTTCAAACCTGTTGAGCAACGCCATTAAGTTTACCGATATTGGCTGCATCGTGCTGCATGTGCGCTGTGACGGCGATTATCTCAGCATTCGCGTGAGGGATACTGGCGTCGGTATTCCGGCGAAAGAGGTGGTTCGCCTGTTCGATCCCTTCTTCCAGGTGGGAACCGGCGTACAACGTAACTTTCAGGGGACCGGTCTGGGGCTGGCGATTTGCGAAAAATTGATCAGCATGATGGACGGCGATATTTCCGTTGATTCGGAGCCTGGCATGGGAAGCCAGTTTACGCTGCGCATCCCGCTTTATGGCGCGCAATACCCTGTGAAAAAGGGCGTGGAAGGACTCGCCGGAACCTGCTGTTGGCTGGCGGTGCGCAATACTTCTTTGTGCCAGTTTATTGAGACCAGTCTGGCGCGTAGCGGCGTTCATACGCAGCGTTATGAAGGACAAGAACCCGCCGCGGACGATATTTTGATTGTCGATGATGCGCTGGAGCATACCTGGCAGGGGAGGGCGGCGGTCGTCTTTTGCCGCCGTCATATCGGGATTCCGTTGGAAAGAGCGCCGGGCGAGTGGGTGCATAGTGTAGCGTCGGTGCATGAGTTGCCCGCGCTGTTGGCGCGTATCTATAGTATTGAGCTGGATAGTGAAGCGCTTTCCAGCGCATTGCCGACGGCGGATAAAACCGCAGATTCAAATGACGACATGATGATTCTGGTCGTTGACGATCATCCGATCAATCGCCGTTTGCTGGCCGATCAACTGGGATCACTGGGGTATCAGTGTAAGACAGCCAATGATGGCGTGGACGCCCTGAATGTGCTGAGTAAAAATTCTATCGATATTGTTCTGAGCGATGTGAACATGCCGAACATGGACGGCTACCGCCTGACGCAGCGTATCCGTCAGCTTGGGCTGACGCTGCCGGTAGTCGGCGTGACGGCGAACGCGCTGGCGGAAGAGAAACAACGTTGCCTGGAGTCCGGTATGGATAGCTGTTTGTCGAAGCCTGTGACGCTGGATGTGTTGAAACAGACGCTGGCGGTATATGCCGAGCGGGTACGTAAAACGCGGGTATAAAAAATGCCGGATGGCGGCGTTGCCTGATCCGGCCTACAAAAGATGCATCAATTGGTAGGCCTGATAAGCACAGCGCCATCAGGCATAGTAACCTGAAAGCGATTTATTCTTTGTCTGTCGGACTCAGAGTGACGGAAGAGAGATAGTTGAGCAGCGCGATATCATTCTCTACGCCCAGTTTCATCATCGCCGATTTCTTCTGGCTGCTGATGGTCTTAATACTGCGGTTGAGCTTCTTGGCGATTTCGGTGACCAGGAAACCCTCGGCGAACAGGCGTAATACTTCGCTCTCTTTTGGCGACAGGCGTTTATCCCCGTAACCGCCAGCGCTGATTTTCTCCAGCAGACGAGAAACGCTTTCCGGGGTGAATTTTTTGCCTTTTTGCAGCGCGGCCAGCGCCTTAGGCAGATCGGTCGGCGCACCCTGTTTGAGTACAATCCCTTCAATATCGAGATCCAACACGGCGCTCAGAATCGCCGGATTGTTGTTCATGGTCAGAACGATAATAGACAGGCTCGGAAAATGACGCTTGATGTACTTGATCAAGGTGATCCCATCGCCGTATTTATCTCCCGGCATGGAGAGGTCCGTGATCAATACATGCGCATCTAATTTCGGCAAGTTATTGATCAATGCTGTGGAATCTTCAAATTCGCCGACAACATTCACCCACTCGATTTGTTCAAGTGATTTGCGAATACCGAACAGTACAATCGGGTGGTCATCGGCAATAATTACGTTCATATTGTTCATGTATTGGGCTACCTTGCTACAGCAAGCTTTTGACGTAGGCGTCAATGTCGCTGATATATTTTTCTATACCTGGAGCATCTTTCTCACGAATCAGATGTTCCAGCGTTTCACATAACTGCTTGCCGGGTACCAGATTAAGCATGGCAAACACCCCTTTCAGGCGGTGGGCCGTTTGGGCCAGCGCAGCGAAATCGCTGGTTGCCGCCTCAGTATACAACCTCTTAACATCATCCGGTACTGTGTCTACAAATAGCGCATAATAACCGCTGGCATGAAGCTCGGCATTTTCATCTCCGCCGAGCGGGGAGGCGGGAATCTCTTCCTGCGCCAGTTGCTCTTCGATAAGTTGTAGTACAGCTTCCTGCATAGCATTGCTCATATTAAAGTTGACGCGCAACTGGCCCGGGCCAATTTTCCGCACGCCTGACTCATCATCGCTTAAAAGCAAGCCGGAGGCAGTAAGATTAGACGGATTATCCGTTAAAAAGAGATCATATTCTTGACTTATCTGCCGTTCATCCGGCGTGATGCAGGTGGCGCCCCAGTTTTCTAACTGACGCAGCACAATCGCGCGGACCTCGTTGGATGTCACATCGACCATCACGCTGACGTCGTCCAGCAGGCGCTCTTCGACCTGAGTATGCTGATCGTGAGGAAGCATTTTGACATGAACGGTATAGCGCGTGCCTAGCGTTTCTCGCGCTTTAATGTTGAGATGACCGCCCAGTTTGCGTGCCAGTTGATTGCATAGCCAGAACGTGAGCGGATTCGCTTTGCCGTAACGATCGCCCTGAGTTTCATTCATATACGGGAAATGCAGATTATCAATCTCGTTTAACGTTACGCCTTCGCCCGTATCCAGAATGCGGAAAGTCAGACGCTCCGTGATAGATTCATCCTGCTCAACTTCAAGCGTAATCTTACCCATAGCGGTCGTTGTAACGGCGTACTGAATCAACAATAGCAAAATCCGGCGCAGGGCATCGCGATCGCCCCAGCGCTCATCGGTACCGCTAAGGTGGTTATTAATCAGCAGTTGCAGCCCTTTACGCTTTATGGCGGGCAGCACTTCCGGCACGACTTCGTCAATAAGATCCTGAAGGGAGAACAGCGTTGCTTCGCTTTTCCATGCGTCATTTTCCAGCATATTCGCCAGTTGGATTTCATCGATCATACGTACCAAAACATCCGCTTGATCCACCAGTTTCAGGCTTTCCGGCGTGGTGGCCGCTGCGGCGTTAACCGCCAGTTGGCGTACGGGCTCTTTAAGCGTGTTGCTGATATTTTGCATAAAGGCGGCGCGCCCCTGCTGATTCTTCTCATACAGACGTTGCGCCTGTTTAAGCTTCTTATTCACCAGTACTTCCCGGTCCTGATCGCGAATAATAAAGATCTGCGTGCGGGGAGCGACCTGGCTACGAAACAGACGGATCTCATACAGTTCGTTGTTAATCGTCGCCTGAATCACGCCCTGATGCTGCTCCGCCATGCTGGTAATATTTTGCAGGTTGAGATGCGGCAATAGATGATCGGCGATTTTATTGCTGATCACGGTGCGGTTTCCTTCCTGATCGTAGACCAGCAAACCCAGCGGCAGCAGAGAAACGATCTCTTCATTAATGGCGCGTAAGACGCGAAGCTCGTTATTCGCCGCGCTGCCGGATGTTGATTCCGTCGTCCGTCCCGGCTGATGGCGAAACGTGGCGTAGCCAAATAACGCTAACGCCAGCAGCCCGATGTTCAGCAGTAAAGGCAGCAGAATATTTTGCAGCGTATCAAGCAAAAGCGTACCGAATGGCACCTGCCAGATCAGGCGCATTCCGGTAGAGTTCAGTGCTGAGGAGATCTCAATTTTTGAACCGTTAAAGCTAATACTGACGCTATCAGGCGCTTCCTTTTCACTGTTTCGTCCCGTTGCCTGGGTTGCGTCAGGCTCGATTCGAAAACTGTCCAGCGGCATTCCCGGCGGAATTAAATCATTAATGGGCAGATCAAACGCCACCACGGTCGCCAGATGTCCCGGCTGATTGAAGGTCGTGCGCAGCGTAAAATAGTGACCGTTTTGCCAGGCCAGTTTTCGTAATGAGGAGAAACTTTCGCGCTCATCCAGCGCATTCGCCTGCTGCAACATCTCTGCCCGACGGGAATCGACGATATTGCCAATAGTGGACTCTTTAAAGCCGGAAGAGAGATCTTTCAACGGTAGGGTGGAGATAAGAATCAGGCTGTTATCCTGTCCGTTGAGGTAATACATTGACCACGGTACATTTTCCGCGCCCCACAGCGTATCAAGATAGGTTGACATACGCTGCGTCATTTCCAGCGTGGCGCTGTCATGGGAGCCGAAAATCAGCGCTTCAGTTTTACGCCGCGGCTTTTCAAGATAGTACACATCCTGCTTCAGACGCGTTTCCTGAAGCCCTTCACCTGTCGATGGCGTAGTGGTCGCGGCGATGTTGTCATAAATTTGCCAGGTGACATACCGCCAGGTATCTACGCGTTTATGAATAGCGTGGGTAATATCGACAATTTGATAGCTTTTGTCTTTTAACCAGGCGTTGACGGCGCTCTGTACCATAACGCCCATCGTTACCAGTAGCACAATGATCAGCAATAAGAAGAAACGGGTAATGCTTCCCGGTAGAAGGGAGAATCGGGTAGAGACCGTTGTGTCAGACTGACTCATTTATGTTTACGACCTGTAAAAGCAACGCTGAAGGTGAAAGGGCAGTATAAAGGGTAATGAATGAATTTCCAGACTCTTACGTCATGCCGGACAACTTAACACGCGCTCTGTCGGTGTAGCGGGAAAAGCGTACAATATTCTCGGGGCGGTACAAATATAAAGATGGCTTATAATTATTTAGCACTAAATATCAAGAAATTATTTGATAATGGATAACAGCTTGAAGGGAAGATAGTAGTGAATAACCGTGATAGTTTTAGGCGGGTAGCATAGAACAGTCGATTTTGTGTAAAAAAGCGTAAAAAAAACCGAATGCGAAGCATCCGGTTGAAATAGGGGTAAACAGACATTCAGAAATGAATGACGGTAATAAATAAAGTTAATGATGATAGCGGTCACTATTTTAGTTGCGAATGAAGATTCTGTTTTATCATTCAGTGCTATGAATTTTATGAATTTAACCTGTTGATTTTAAAAGACTTGCAAATATATTTTATCTATTTGTGCTTATTTTAACTTGATTTTTGCTTTAAAAAAGTTCCGTAAAATTCATATTTTGAAACATGTATGTGGATAACTGTAACATCTTAAAAGTTTTAGTATCATATTCGTGTTGGATTATTCTGTATTTTTGCGGAGAATGGACTTGCCGACTGGTTAATGGGGGTTAACCAGTAAGCAGTGGCATAAAAAAGCAATAAAGGCATATAACAGAGGGTTAATAACATGAAAGTTAAAGTACTGTCCCTCCTGGTACCGGCTCTGCTGGTGGCGGGCGCAGCGAATGCGGCTGAAATTTATAATAAAGACGGCAACAAATTAGATCTGTTTGGCAAAGTAGATGGCCTGCACTATTTCTCTGACGACAAAGGCAGCGACGGTGATCAGACCTACATGCGTATCGGCTTCAAAGGCGAAACGCAGGTTAACGATCAGCTGACCGGCTATGGCCAGTGGGAATATCAGATTCAGGGCAACCAGACTGAAGGCAGCAACGACTCCTGGACGCGTGTGGCGTTTGCGGGTCTGAAATTCGCTGACGCAGGCTCTTTCGATTATGGTCGTAACTACGGCGTAACCTATGACGTGACCTCCTGGACCGACGTTCTGCCGGAATTCGGTGGCGACACCTACGGTGCTGACAACTTTATGCAGCAGCGCGGTAACGGCTACGCGACCTACCGTAACACCGACTTCTTCGGCCTGGTGGATGGCCTGGACTTCGCGTTGCAGTATCAGGGCAAAAACGGCAGCGTGAGCGGTGAAAATACCAGCGGTCGCAGCCTGCTGAACCAGAACGGCGACGGTTACGGCGGATCGTTGACTTATGCAATCGGCGAAGGTTTCTCTGTTGGTGGCGCTATCACCACGTCTAAACGTACTGCCGATCAGAACAACACCGCTAACGCTCGCCTGTATGGTAACGGCGATCGCGCTACGGTCTACACCGGCGGCCTGAAATACGATGCGAACAACGTCTATCTGGCGGCGCAGTATTCTCAGACCTATAACGCGACCCGTTTTGGTACCTCTAACGGCAGCAGCCCGTCTACCTCTTACGGTTTTGCCAACAAAGCGCAGAACTTTGAAGTCGTAGCTCAGTACCAGTTCGACTTTGGTCTGCGTCCGTCCGTAGCTTACCTGCAGTCTAAAGGTAAGGACATCAGCAACGGTTACGGCGCCAGCTATGGCGACCAGGACATCGTAAAATACGTTGATGTCGGCGCGACTTACTACTTCAACAAAAACATGTCCACCTATGTTGATTACAAAATCAACCTGCTGGATAAAAACGACTTTACCCGCGATGCGGGCATCAACACCGACGACATCGTAGCGCTGGGTCTGGTTTACCAGTTCTAATCAGCAAAAAGATGTTGCTAAAGGGCCTGCGGGCCCTTTTTTCATACCTTATTCCGGCGTACAAATACGACGTTTTGATATACGCTTGCGTCCATTCGAATGAGGATAATCAGCGATGAAAATGAAATTTTGCCGGGCCGTGCTTCTGGCGACCACTTTTTTATTCATGGGTTGCGACGAGGCTCCCCAAACGACGACAACGTCACCTGCCGCTCAGGTGCTGGAAGGTAAAACGATGGGCACCGTCTGGCGGGTGAGCGTGGTTGGCATCGATGCGAAACGCGCCGCAGAGTTACAGACGAAAATCCAGACTCAGCTTGATGCTGACGATCAGTTGCTCTCTACTTACAAAAAAGACTCCGCGCTGATGCGTTTTAACCATTCACGCAGTCTTGCGCCCTGGCCGGTCAATGAAGCCATGGCGGATATCGTGACCTCGGCGCTGCGTATTGGCGCGAAGACGGATGGCGCGATGGATATCACCGTGGGCCCGTTGGTCAATCTGTGGGGATTTGGGCCGGATCGGCAGCCGCTGCATATCCCAACACAAGCGCAAATCGATGCGGCAAAAGCGAAAACAGGCCTGCAGCATTTGCAGGTTATCGACAGGGCCGGACATCAGTTTTTGCAAAAAGATCTGCCGGATCTTTATGTTGATCTCTCAACGGTCGGGGAGGGCTATGCGGCGGATCATCTGGCGCGTCTGATGGAGCAGGAGGGCATCGCGCGTTATCTGGTCTCGGTGGGCGGCGCATTAAGCAGTCGCGGGATGAATGCGCAGGGGCAGCCGTGGCGTGTCGCGATTCAGAAACCGACCGACCGGGAAAACGCGGTACAAGCGATTGTGGATATCAACGGGCATGGTATCAGTACCTCCGGCAGCTACCGCAACTATTATGAGCTGGATGGCAAGCGCGTATCACACGTTATCGATCCGCAAACGGGACGCCCCATTGAACATAACCTGGTATCGGTCACGGTCATCGCGCCAACGGCGCTGGAAGCAGACGGCTGGGACACCGGCCTGATGGTGCTCGGTACGAAAAAGGCGAAAGAGGTCGTGCGGCGGGAAGGACTGGCGGTCTTTATGATCATGAAAGAGGGCGAAGGCTTTACAACCTGGATGTCGCCGCAGTTCAAAACGTTTCTGGTGAGCGATAAGAATTAAAACGCAAGATTGCGGGTTTTTGTGGGCGGATTTACGGACACACTGCATGTAAGCAAGCACTATGCTTAATGAAGGAGTCTATGATGAAAAAAGCGTTACTCACCGATGATGAATGCTGGCAACGGGTGCTGGCGCGCGATGCCAGCGCGGATGGGCGTTTCGTTTTTGCGGTGCGAACCACGGGCGTTTTTTGCCGTCCCTCTTGCCGCTCGAAACGGGCGTTACGCAAAAATGTTCGCTTTTTTGCCAACGCGCAGCAGGCGCTGGACGCCGGTTTTCGTCCCTGTAAGCGCTGTCAGCCGGATAACGCGCGCGCGCAGCAACGGCGGTTGGATAAGATTGCCTGCGCCTGCCGTTTACTTGAGCAGGAGGCGTCGGTGACTCTGGAATCCCTGGCGCAGACGGTGGCGATGAGTCCGTTTCATCTGCACCGTCTGTTTAAAGCGAGTACCGGAATGACGCCGAAAGAGTGGCAGCAGGCGTGGCGCGCCCGTCGGCTGCGTGAGGCGTTGGCGAAAGGAGAGCAGGTCACGGCGGCTATTTACCGCGCCGGCTTCCCGGATAGCAGTAGCTACTACCGTCATGCCGACCAAACGCTGGGCATGACGGCAAAACAGTTTCGCAAAGGTGGCGATAATGTCTCCGTTCGCTATGCACTGACGGACTGGGTTTACGGACGGTGTCTGGTGGCGGAGAGCGAGCGGGGGATTTGCGCGATTCTCCCCGGTGATAGCGATGATGCGCTACTGGCTGAATTACACACCCTTTTCCCGGCGGCCCGCCACGAACCTGCCGACGCGCCTTTTCAGCAACGGGTGCGGCAGGTTGTCGCGGCTATCAACACACGCGATGTGCTGCTCTCGTTGCCGCTGGATATCCAGGGAACCGCGTTTCAACAGCAGGTCTGGCAAGCGTTACGCGCGATTCCCTGCGGTGAAACGGTGAGCTATCAACAGCTTGCCGCGACTATCGGCAAACCCACGGCAGTGCGCGCGGTCGCCAGCGCGTGCGGCGCGAATAAACTGGCGATGGTGATCCCGTGTCATCGGGTCGTGCGCCGCGATGGCGCGCTCTCCGGTTATCGCTGGGGTGTGCGTCGAAAAGCGCAGCTATTAAAGCGAGAAGCGCAAAAAGAGGAGTAGCGATGCTGGATCTATTTACTGATGAAGTGCCCTGGCAAGAGCCGCTGGCACCTGGCGCGGTGGTGTTGCGCCGTTTTGCTTTTCGCGCGGCGCAGTCGCTGTTAGACGATATCGGGTTTGTCGCCAGTCAGTCTCCGTTTCGTCAGATGGTGACGCCGGGCGGCTACACCATGTCGGTGGCGATGACCAACTGCGGCGGGTTAGGGTGGACCACCGATCATCACGGTTATTGTTATTCTGTGCGCGATCCGTTGACCGATAAACCCTGGCCTGCGCTGCCGTTATCGTTTGCCAGCGTATGTCGTCAGGCGGCGATCGCAGCGGGGTATGAGAGCTTCCAGCCGGACGCCTGCCTGATCAATCGCTACGCGCCCGGCGCAAAGCTGTCTTTACATCAGGATAAAGACGAGCCGGATCTGCGCGCGCCTATCGTCTCAGTTTCGTTGGGGGTACCGGCCGTTTTTCAGTTTGGCGGCCTGCGTCGCAGCGATCCGCTCCAGCGGATCTTACTGGAGCATGGCGATATCGTAGTCTGGGGCGGCGAGTCCCGGCTGTTTTATCATGGTATCCAGCCGCTTAAAGCGGGCTTTCATCCCATGACAGGTGAATTTCGTTACAATCTCACCTTCCGTCAGGCGGCTGAAAAAGAATAAAAATAAGAATTATTATTGCTGTGCAGGTGGAGTTAGTTAAACTGCGGGCTGTTATTATCGGTCCGGGTTGTATGCATGGAACTTCTTATTCTTGTCTGGCGGCAGTACCGCTGGCCATTTATTAGCGTGATGGCGCTGAGCCTCGCCAGCGCGGCGCTGGGCATTGGCCTGATCGCGTTTATCAATCAGCGCCTGATTGAAACGGTGGATACCACAGTCATGGTGCTGCCGGAATTTCTCGGTCTGCTCCTGTTGCTAATGATCGTCACATTAGGTTCCCAACTGGCGCTAACCACTCTGGGACACCATTTCGTTTACCGCCTGCGCAGCGAATTTATCAAGCGTATTCTGGATACGCACGTTGAACGTATTGAACAACTGGGCAGCGCCTCTTTACTGGCCGGTCTGACCAGCGATATTCGCAATATTACTATCGCCTTTGTGCGTCTGCCTGAGCTGGTGCAGGGCATTATCCTCACCGTCGGTTCGGCGGCGTATCTGGCGATGCTGTCGACAAAAATGCTGCTGGTTACGGTTATCTGGATGGCTGTCACTATCTGGGGCGGATTCGTGCTGGTGGCGCGGGTTTACCAGCATATGGCGACCCTGCGCGAGACCGAAGATAAGCTGTACAACGACTATCAGACAGTGCTGGAAGGACGCAAGGAGCTGACGCTAAACCGCGAGCGCGCAGAGCAGATTTTTCAGCAATGCTATACCCCGGACGCCAAAGAGTACCGTCATCACATTATCCGTGCCGATACTTTTCACCTGAGCGCCGTCAACTGGTCGAATATCATGATGCTGGGGGCGATAGGCCTGGTCTTCTGGATGGCGAATAGTCTCGGCTGGGCGGATACCAACGTCGCGGCGACCTATTCACTGACGTTGCTGTTCCTGCGCACGCCGCTACTGTCTGCGGTGGGGGCGTTGCCAACGCTACTGACCGCCCAGGTGGCGTTTAATAAACTGAATAAATTCGCGCTCGCCCCGTATAAGCCTGATTTTCCGCAGCCGAAAGCCTTTCCGGACTGGAAGACGCTGGAGCTGCGCAACGTGGTTTTTCACTATCAGGATAACGCGTTTTCCGTGGGGCCCATCAACCTGACGATTCACCGCGGCGAATTGCTGTTTTTAATTGGCGGCAACGGTAGCGGGAAATCGACACTGGCCATGCTATTGACCGGTTTGTATCAGCCGCAATCGGGAACGATTTTACTTGATGGTCAACCTATTGCCGCCGGGCAACCGGAAGATTATCGCAAACTGTTTTCTGCGGTGTTCACCGATGTCTGGTTATTCGACCGCCTGTTGGGGCCGCAGGGGAAACCCGCGAATCCCGCGCTGGTCGATAAGTGGCTTGAGCACCTGAAAATGACGCACAAGCTGGAACTAAACGACGGGCGCATTTTGAATCTTAACCTGTCGAAAGGGCAAAAAAAACGCATTGCGCTACTACTGGCGCTGGCGGAAGAGCGCGATATTATTTTGCTGGATGAGTGGGCCGCCGATCAGGACCCGCATTTCCGCCGGGAGTTTTATCAGGTACTGCTGCCGTTAATGCAGGGAATGGGGAAAACCATTTTCGCCATCAGCCATGATGATCACTATTTTATTCACGCCGATCGTCTGCTTGAAATGCGTAACGGACAGCTAACAGAACTCACCGGCGAAGAACGTGACGCCGCCTCGCGTGATGCGGTAGCGCGTACCGCGTAATGCGACTATGACGCCGGATGAACTGCCTGATGGCGCTGCGCGTCGCCATCAGGCATTAAGTTATTTTTCTGCGGCGGGCGAGCGGGTTTCCAGAAGTGTTTTAAAAAGAACCCCGCAGCGCTACGTGAGCCGGAGCGTTCAGATGCCCGGTAAGCGTGACCGGGCAGCATAACATTATCGCGCTACGGCGTTCTGTACGTTAGCGTCCGCTTTCCAGAGGCGGTATTTCACGTCCACATTCGCCGGGGTATATACCACGATCGGCAGCTTGCTGTTGTAGCGCAGCATCCCATCTTCACCCAGCCAGGCGGTGACGAATTTTTGCTCTTTCTTACCTTCAGGGCAGGCCATCATGGTCGATACCGGAGAAGTGACGTTATCAAAGACATAATAGTCATAGCCCCAGCCTTCCAGCGTTTTTGTTTCCAGCTTGCCGCCGAGTCGATGCTGGTTACAATCCACATTCAGTGTTTGACCAATCAACAGTTCTACTTTGAGGGTAGATTCATCCTGCTGTGGGGGAAGGGTAATCACTTGCCGCTTCATTCCTTTTTCCGCCTGCGGATAGGGGGCGATTTTCTCCAGCGGCTGGGCGGTATCGCCATTGGCAGCCCAGGCAGAAGCGCTGGCGAGGGCGGCGAAGACGACGGCAGGGACAAACATCTTCATTTTATTGTTCACAGTATTTCCTTTCTGCTGTTTTCTGTATGCACGGGCGACAGACTAACACATTCATATTATCTATTAATCTGTATTTACTCATACTTTAAAGATTATTAATAAAATAGGGTCTCTTTATCCAGTGGAATATTCTGATAGTATCAATATAAGTGATATTATTGGCTGTTTGTGATTTTCGTTATATAAGTATCTATATAACTCATTGAAATGAGAGAAAAAGCACGTTCACTGGCCCTTACCCAACACTCTTTTGATCCGGCAACAGCATTTACCTCTATCGGGGTATGCATCTCTTACACATTCTGAAATATCTTATTTACAAAAATAACCACTCATAAATTGTACGGTTTTTATTGTTATTCACCCCTATGGAAGCGTGTCGTTATGGAAGGGCGATATCATGGCTGATTTATCCCGTCGAAGCATGTTGACCGGCAGTTGGCGCAACGCCAGCAATGGGATTCTTCCGCCGTGGGCCAGAGAAACGACCTATTTTCTCGCACATTGTCTGCGTTGCGACGCCTGCATCCAGGCGTGTGAGACCGACATCCTGCAGCGAGGGGCGGGGGGATATCCGAGCGTAAATTTCAAACAGGGCGAGTGCAGCTTTTGTTATGCCTGCGCGCAAGCCTGTACCGAATCTCTTTTTCTTCCGCGCCACACCAGGGCCTGGGATCTGATTTTTACGCTCACAGAAAACTGCCTCGCCAGGCAATCGGTTGAATGCCATCGTTGCCAGGACAGTTGTGAACCTATGGCCATTACTTTTCGTCCCACATTATCCGGCATTTACCAGCCGCAGCTTGACCCGCAGGCCTGTAACGGATGCGGGGCGTGTGTGGCTATCTGTCCCGTGTCAGCCATCAAAGCGGAGAACCCCCATGCACACTAACTGGCAGGTCTGTAGTCTGGTCGTGCAGGCCAAAAGTCAGAATATCGCCGCCATTGGCGCACAGTTGAAGACGTTGCCGGGTTGCGAAGTCGCGTTAAGCGATGTTGAAAGTGGGCAACTGATCGTGGTGGTGGAAGCAGATCAGAGCGAAGCGCTGATGCAAACAATTGAGTCAGTACGTAATGTTGAGGGCGTACTGGCGGTGTCGCTGGTTTATCACCAGCAGGATGAGCAAGGTGAGGAAACACCATGAAACTCAGTCGTCGTAGCTTTATGAAAGCTAACGCCGTTGCGGCCGCTGCGGCGGCTGCCGGTCTGAGCGTGCCGGGCGTCGCCCGCGCCGTTGTCGGGCAGCAGGAAGCCATCAAATGGGATAAAGCGCCGTGCCGTTTTTGCGGAACGGGTTGCGGTGTGTTGGTGGGAACGCAGCAGGGCCGTGTGGTCGCCTGCCAGGGCGATCCCGACGCGCCGGTCAACCGTGGTCTGAACTGCATTAAAGGCTACTTCCTGCCCAAGATCATGTACGGTAAAGATCGTCTGACGCAGCCGATGCTGCGCATGAAAGACGGCAACTATCACAAAGACGGCGAGTTTACGCCCGTGAGCTGGGAACACGCCTTCGATGTGATGGAAGAGAAGTTTAAAACCTCCCTGAAAGAGAAAGGACCAGAAGCGATCGGCATGTTTGGCTCTGGTCAATGGACCATCTGGGAAGGCTATGCCGCCGCGAAGCTGTTCAAGGCTGGTTTCCGCTCTAACAACATCGACCCGAATGCGCGTCACTGCATGGCCTCGGCGGTGGTGGGCTTTATGCGCACCTTTGGTATGGATGAACCGATGGGCTGCTACGACGATATTGAGCAGGCCGATGCGTTTGTGCTGTGGGGTTCCAACATGGCGGAGATGCACCCGATTTTATGGTCGCGCATCACTAACCGCCGTTTGTCCGACCCGAACGTGAAGGTCGCCGTCCTCTCCACCTTCCAGCACCGTAGCTTTGAACTGGCGGACAACGGTATTGTCTTTACCCCGCAAAGCGATCTGGTGATCCTTAACTATATCGCTAATTACATTATTCAGAACAACGCGGTAAATCAGGATTTCTTCACAAAGCATGTGAATCTGCGTAAAGGGGCGACGGATATCGGCTACGGCTTACGCCCGACGCACCCGCTGGAAAAAGCGGCGAAGAATCCGGGCTCCGACGCTTCCGAGCCGATGAGCTTCGACGAGTATAAAGCCTTCGTGGCGGAATATACTTTGGACAAGACGGCTGAAATGACCGGCGTGCCGAAAGATCAACTGGAACAGTTGGCGCAGCTCTACGCCGATCCGAATAAGAGAGTGATCTCTTACTGGACGATGGGTTTTAACCAGCATACTCGCGGCGTGTGGGCGAATAACCTCGTCTACAACCTGCATCTGCTGACCGGAAAAATCTCCCAGCCTGGCTGCGGTCCCTTCTCGCTGACCGGCCAGCCTTCCGCCTGCGGTACGGCACGTGAAGTGGGAACCTTCTCACACCGTCTGCCAGCAGACATGGTCGTGACGAACGAAAAACACCGCGATATCTGCGAAAAACACTGGCAGATCCCCACTGGCACTATTCCGGCAAAAGTGGGTTTACACGCGGTGGCGCAGGATCGCGCGCTGAAAGACGGCAAGCTGAACGTCTACTGGGTAATGTGTAATAACAATATGCAGGCCGGGCCGAACATCAATGAAGATCGGATGCCGGGCTGGCGCGATCCGCGTAACTTTATCATTGTCTCCGATCCTTACCCGACGGTGAGCGCGCTGTCTGCGGATCTGATCCTGCCGACCGCCATGTGGGTTGAGAAAGAAGGCGCTTATGGCAACGCCGAACGTCGTACGCAGTTCTGGCGTCAGCAAATTAAAGCGCCGGGCGAAGCCAAATCCGACCTCTGGCAACTGGTGCAGTTCTCCCGTCGTTTTAAAACTGAGGAGGTCTGGCCGGAGGCGTTGTTGGCCCAGAAGCCGGAGCTGCGCGGTAAAACGCTGTATGACGTTCTGTTCGCCACGCCAGCGGTCAGTAAATTCCCGCTGAGCGAGCTGAAAGAGGATCAGTTAAACGACGAATCCCGAGAAGTGGGCTTCTATCTGCAAAAAGGGCTGTTTGAAGAATACGCCTGGTTTGGACGCGGCCACGGTCACGATCTGGCGCCGTTCGACGATTACCACAATGCGCGTGGTCTGCGCTGGCCGGTCGTCGAAGGCAAAGAGACGCAATGGCGTTACAGCGAAGGCAACGATCCGTATGTAAACGCGGGCGAAGGGTACAAATTCTACGGTAAACCGGATGGCAAAGCGGTGATCTTCGCGCTGCCATTTGAACCCGCGGCGGAGTCGCCGGACAACGAGTACGATCTGTGGCTTTCCACCGGTCGCGTGCTGGAACACTGGCATACCGGCAGTATGACGCGCCGCGTGCCTGAATTGCATCGTGCCTTCCCGGAAGCGGTGGTCTTTATCCACCCGCTGGATGCGAAAGCGCGCGATCTGCGTCGTGGCGATAAGGTTAAAGTGTCGTCCCGCCGCGGCGAAGTGATTTCGATTGTCGAAACGCGTGGACGTAACCGTCCGCCGCAGGGACTGGTGTATATGCCGTTCTTCGATGCCGCTCAGCTAGTGAACAACCTGACGCTGGATGCGACGGACCCGCTCTCTAAAGAGACGGACTTCAAGAAGTGCGCCGTTAAACTGGCGAAGGTGTAACGCGTTATGTCCCGTACAGCGAAACCCCAAAATGGCCGCCGCCGCTTTCTGCGTGATGTTGTGCGCACTGCGGGCGGGCTGGCGGCAGTTGGCGTGGCGCTGGGCTTGCAACAGCAAACCGCGCGCGCAACGGGCGTGCGGCTGCGTCCGCCAGGCGCGCTGAATGAAAATGTCTTCGCCAGCGCCTGTGTGCGCTGCGGGCAGTGCGTTCAGGCGTGTCCATACGACACGCTAAAACTGGCGACGCTGGCCTCCGGGTTATCGGCAGGTACGCCCTATTTCGTCGCTCGCGACATCCCCTGCGAAATGTGTGAAGACATTCCGTGCGCCAAAGTCTGCCCCAGCGGGGCGCTGAATAAAGATATCGCCTCCATTGATGACTCGCGCATGGGGCTGGCGGTGTTGCTGGATCAGGAAAACTGCCTCAACTTTCAGGGGCTGCGCTGCGACGTTTGTTACCGCGAATGCCCGAAAATCGATGAGGCCATCACGCTGGAGCTGGATCGCAACATGCGCACCGGCAAACATGCGCGCTTTCTGCCCACCGTACACAGCGACGCCTGTACCGGCTGTGGTAAATGCGAAAAAGTCTGCGTACTGGAGCAACCAGCGATAAAAGTGTTGCCGTTGTCATTGGCGAAAGGGGAGTTAGGACACCATTACCGCTTCGGCTGGCTGGAGGGGAAAGATGGCAAATCGTAAACGCGACGCCGGGCGAGAAGCGCAGGCGAAAAAAGGCTGGTGGCGTAGCCACCGTTGGCTGGTGTTACGTCGTATAAGCCAGTTTATGGTGCTGGGGATGTTTCTCAGCGGCCCGTGGCTGGGTTTTTGGGTTCTGCATGGCAACTACAGCAGTAGCTTGCTGTTCGATACCCTCCCGTTGACCGATCCGCTGATTACCCTGGAAAGTCTCGCCAGTGGACATCTTCCCGCTACCGTGGCGCTGACGGGGGCAGTGATTATCACTGTGCTGTATGCGCTGGCGGGAAAGCGAGTATTTTGCAGTTGGGTTTGCCCGCTAAACCCCGTTACCGATTTGGCTAACTGGATGCGCAGGAAATTTGACCTGAATCAGTCGGCGACGATTCCACGCCATATACGGTACGTCCTTCTGGTGGTGGTGTTAATCGGTTCTGCGTTGACCGGCACGCTGCTGTGGGAATGGATTAATCCCGTGTCGCTGTTAGGCCGTAGTCTGGTTATGGGATTTAGTAGCGGCGCGTTGCTTATTATTGCTTTGTTTTTATTTGATTTATTAGTCGTTGAGCACGGTTGGTGCGGTCATATTTGCCCGATGGGCGCGCTGTATGGCGTGCTGGGCAGTAAAGGCGTAGTGACCGTGACGGCCAAAAAACGTGAGAAATGTAATCGCTGTATGGATTGTTTTCATGTTTGCCCGGAACCGCATGTGCTGCGTGCGCCGGTGCTGGATGAGCAAAGCCCGGCGCAGGTAACTCACCGCGACTGCATGACCTGTGGCCGCTGCGTGGATGTCTGTTCTGAGGATGTTTTTACAATAACTATACACAAAATCATTTAGGATGCGTCGAGGCGGCAAGTGAATGCGTCCCAAGAGCGTACGAGTAGTACGTGACTGGGGTGAATGAACGCAGCCAACAAAGAGGCAGCTTGAAGGATGAAGTGTATACGCGATGGAGTTCGGGAGCGAAATAATGAAAAGCCATGACCTGATGAAAGCGCTGTGTCAATGGATGGCCACGCTTGCCCTGGTGGTAAGTGGTGCGGTTTGGGCGGCAAACGGAGTGGATCTGAGCCAGTCGCCGGAAGTATCCGGGACGCAGGAAGGGGCGATTCGTATGCCGAAAGAGCAGGAGCGTATGCCGCTAAATTACGTCAACCAGCCGCCGATGATCCCGCACAGCGTCGAGGGCTACCAGGTGACTACCAATACCAACCGCTGTCTGCAATGCCACGGCGTGGAAAGTTATCGTACGACGGGCGCGCCGCGTATTAGCCCGACGCACTTTATGGACAGCGACGGTAAAGTGTCGGGCAACGTCGCGCCGCGTCGTTATTTCTGCCTGCAGTGCCACGTACCGCAGTCTGATACCGCGCCGATTATCGACAATACCTTTACCCCCTCGCAAGGTTACGGGAAATAAGAGGTCATTATGGAAAATTCTAACCGTAAACCCGGCTGGATAAAGCGCGTCTGGCGGTGGTGGCGCAGTCCCAGCCGTCTGGCGCTGGGGACGCTGCTGTTAATCGGTTTTATCGGCGGCATCATCTTCTGGGGCGGCTTCAATACCGGGATGGAAAAGGCCAACACCGAAGAGTTTTGTATTAGCTGCCATGAAATGCGCAACACGGTGTATGAGGAATATATGGAAACCGTCCACTACAACAACCGTAGTGGCGTTCGCGCTACCTGTCCTGACTGCCATGTGCCGCATGAGTGGGGGCCGAAGATGATCCGTAAGATCAAAGCCAGTAAGGAACTGTACGCGAAGGTATTTGGACTGATAGATACACCGCAGAAATTTGAAGCTCATCGCCTGACGATGGCGCAAAATGAGTGGCGGCGTATGAAAGACAACAACTCGCAGGAATGCCGTAACTGCCACAATTTCGACTTTATGGATCTGACCGCGCAAAAAGGCGTCGCGGCGAAAATGCACGATCAGGCGGTAAAAGACGGGCAGACTTGTATCGATTGTCACAAAGGGATCGCGCATAAACTGCCGGATATGCGTGATGTTAAACCAGGTTTCTGACAGGACGTTGATGAGTGGGAATGCTTGAAGCCAGAGAACTGCACTGCGAGCGGGACGAGAGGACGCTGTTTCGCGGGCTGTCGTTCACCGTGGATGCCGGGGAGTGGGTGCAGGTCACCGGCGGCAACGGCGCGGGAAAAACCACCCTGCTGCGCCTGCTGACCGGGCTGGCGCGCCCGGACGGCGGGGAGGTGTACTGGCAGGGTAAACCCCTGCGCCACGTGCGCGACAGCTTCCATCAGAGCCTGCTGTGGCTCGGGCACCAGCCGGGGATAAAAACCCGCCTGACGGCGCGGGAGAACCTGCATTTCTTCCACCCCGGCGACGGCGCGCGCCTCCCGGAGGCGCTGGCGCAGGCCGGGCTGGCGGGATTTGAGGACGTGCCGGTCGCTCAGCTCTCGGCCGGGCAGCAGCGCCGGGTGGCGCTGGCCCGCCTGTGGCTGACCCGCGCCGCGCTGTGGGTGCTCGACGAACCGTTCACCGCCATTGACGTTAACGGCGTGGCGCGCCTCACCCGGCGGATGGCGGAGCACACGGCGCAGGGCGGGATGGTCATTCTCACCACCCACCAGCCGCTGCCGGGGGCCGCGGACACCATCCGCCGCCTTGCGCTGACCGGCGGGGGGGCAGGGCTGTGATGTGGCGTGTCTTCTGTCTTGAGCTGCGCGTCGCGTTTCGCCACTGCGCGGACATCGCCAGCCCGCTGTGGTTCTTCCTGATGGTCATCACCCTGTTTCCGTTAAGCATCGGGCCGCAGCCGCAGCTGCTGGCGCGTATCGCGCCGGGCATCATCCAGGTGGCGGCGCTGCTGGCCTCGCTGCTGGCGCTGGAGCGGTTGTTTCGCGACGATGTGCACGACGGCAGCCTTGAGCAGCTGATGCTGCTGCCGGTGCCGCTGCCGGCGGTGGTGCTGGCGAAGGTGCTGGCCCACTGGACGGTGACCGGCCTGCCGCTGATTATTCTCTCCCCGCTGGTGGCGCTGCTGCTGGGGATGGACGTGTACGGCTGGAAAATCATGGCGCTGACGCTGCTGCTGGGCACGCCGGCGCTGGGGTTTCTCGCCGCGCCGGGCGTCGGGCTGACGGCCGGGCTGCGGCGCGGCGGCGTCCTGCTGGGCATACTGGTGCTGCCGCTGGCCATCCCGGTGCTGATTTTTGCCACCGCGGCGATGGACGCGGCGTCGATGCATTTACCCGTTGACGGCTATCTGGCGGTTCTGGGAGCGCTGCTGGCGGGCAGCGCGACGTTAAGCCCGTTCGCCACCGCGGCGGCGCTGCGTATCAGCGTGCAGTAGCGCATTTGCAGGCCGGATAAGGCGCCGGCCGCCGTCCGGCACCACGGACATTTTACTGGTTTCAGGAGGTCAGGTGACGACTATGTGGAAAACCCTTCATCAGCTGGCAGTGCCGCCCCGGCTGTATCAGATTTGCGGCAGGCTCGTGCCGTGGCTGGCGGTGGCCGGTATCATCGCGCTGGCCACGGGCTGGGTCCGGGGCTTTGGTTTCGCCCCGGCGGACTACCAGCAGGGGGAGAGCTACCGCATTATGTATCTGCATGTCCCGGCGGCCATCTGGTCGATGGGTATCTATGCGGCGATGGCGGTGGCGGCGTTTACCGGGCTGGTCTGGCAGATGAAAATGGCCAGCCTTGCCGTCGCGGCGATGGCGCCGGTGGGGGCGGTGTACACCTTCATCGCGCTGGTCACCGGCTCGGCGTGGGGTAAACCGATGTGGGGCACCTGGTGGGTGTGGGACGCGCGCCTGACCTCGGAGCTGGTGCTGCTGTTTCTCTACGCCGGGGTCATCGCCCTGTGGCACGCCTTTGACGACCGCAGAATGGCCGGGCGCGCGGCGGGCATTCTGGTGCTGGTCGGCGTGGTGAACCTGCCGGTTATCCACTATTCCGTCGAGTGGTGGAACACCCTGCACCAGGGCTCGACGCGGATGCAGCAGAGTATCGACCCGGCGATGCGCTCGCCGCTGCGCTGGGCCATCACCGGCTACCTGCTGCTCTTTATGACGCTTTCGCTGATGCGGATGCGCAACCTGATTTTACTCATGGAAAAACGCCGCCCGTGGGTGGGCGAACTGATACTGAAAAGGGGGCGCCGGTGAGAACGGCATTTTCATCGTGGAGCGATTTTTTCGCCATGGGCGGGTACGCCTTTTTTGTCTGGCTGGCGGTGGCGATGACCGTGGTGCCGCTGGCGGCGCTGGCGCTGCACACGGTGCTGCAGCGCCGGGCCATTCTGCGCGGCGTGGCGCAGCAGCGGGCGCGCGAGGCGCGGATGCGTGCCGCACAGGCACAACAGGAGGCCGCGTGAACCAGCGACGCAGAAACCGGTTATGGGTGGCCTGCGCGGTGCTGACGGGTCTGGCGCTGACCACCGCTCTGGTCCTGTACGCGCTGCGCGCGAATATCGACCTGTTCTATACCCCCGGCGAAATTCTCTACGGCAAGCGCGAGACGCAGCAGCTGCCGGAAGTGGGCCAGCGCCTGCGCGTCGGCGGGATGGTGATGCCCGGCAGCGTCAGGCGCGACCCGGACTCGCTGAAGGTGAACTTCAGCCTCTACGACGCTGAAGGTTCGGTGGCGGTGAGCTATGAGGGGATACTGCCGGACCTGTTCCGCGAGGGGCAGGGTGTGGTGGTCCAGGGGGAGCTGGATACGCGCAACCACGTCCTGGCGCAGGAGGTGCTGGCCAAACATGACGAGAACTACACCCCGCCGGAAGTGGAAAAGGCGATGCAGGAAAACCACCGTCGTCCGCAAAGTATCGATAAGGACACCTCATCATGATGCCTGAATACGGCAACGCGCTGCTGTGCCTGGCGCTCGGCGTGGCGCTGCTGCTGTCCGTTTACCCGCTGTGGGGCGCGGCGCGCGGCGACGCGCGGATGATGGCGTCGGCCGGGGTGTTCGCCTGGCTGCTGTTTATCTGCGTGGCGGGTGCGTTTTTCGTGCTGGTGCACGCCTTTGTGGTCAACGACTTCACCGTGGCCTATGTCGCCGGCAACTCGAACACGCAGCTGCCGGTGTGGTACCGGGTGGCCGCCACCTGGGGGGCGCACGAGGGCTCGCTGCTGCTGTGGGTGCTGCTGATGAGCGGCTGGACCCTGGCGGTGGCGGTGTTCAGCCGGCCGGTGCCGGCGGATATCGTGGCCCGGGTGCTGGCGGTGATGGGGATGGTCAGCGCCGGTTTTCTGGTGTTCATCCTGTTCACCTCGAATCCGTTCGCCCGCACGCTGCCGGCCTTCCCGGTGGAGGGGCGCGACCTGAACCCGCTGCTGCAGGACCCCGGACTGATTTTCCACCCGCCGTTGCTGTACATGGGCTATGTCGGCTTCTCGGTGGCCTTCGCCTTCGCCATCGCCGCGCTGCTGGGCGGGCGTCTGGACAGCGCGTTCGCCCGTTTTGCCCGCCCGTGGACGCTGGCGGCGTGGGTGTTCCTGACGCTGGGTATCGTGCTCGGCTCCGCGTGGGCCTACTACGAGCTGGGCTGGGGCGGCTGGTGGTTCTGGGACCCGGTGGAGAACGCCTCCTTTATGCCGTGGCTGGCGGGCACCGCCCTGCTGCACTCGCTGGCGGTCACCGAACAGCGCGCCGGCTTTAAGGCGTGGACGCTGCTGCTGTCCATCTGCGCCTTCTCGCTGTGCCTGCTGGGCACCTTCCTGGTGCGCTCCGGGGTGCTGGTGTCGGTGCATGCCTTCGCCTCCGACCCGGCGCGCGGAATGTTTATCCTCGCCTTTATGGTGCTGGTCACCGGCGGTTCGCTGCTGCTGTTCGCCGTGCGCGGGCACAGGGTGCGTTCGCGGGTGAACAATGCGCTGTGGTCGCGCGAGTCGCTGCTGCTCGGCAACAACGTCCTGCTGATGGCCGCCATGCTGGTGGTGCTGCTGGGCACGCTGCTGCCGCTGGTGCACAAGCAGCTGGGGCTGGGCAGTATTTCGGTGGGGGAGCCGTTCTTTAACACCATGTTCAGCGGGCTGATGGTCCCCTTTGCCCTGCTGCTGGGGGTGGGGCCGCTGGTGCGCTGGGGCCGGGACCGGCCGCGTAAAATCAGAACGCTGCTGCTCACCGCCCTGGTCTCCACCCTGGCACTGTCGGTACTGCTGCCGTGGCTGTTTCAGGACCGCATCGCCGCCATGACGGTGGCCGGGATGGCGATGGCCTGCTGGATTGGGGTGCTGGCGGTGGCCGAAGCCGTACAGCGCGTGTCCCGCGGCGCCAGGATTTCCCTCAGCTACCAGGGGATGGTGGCGGCGCACCTCGGGCTGGCGGTGACGATTACCGGCATCGCCTTCAGCCAGAATTACAGCGTGGAGCGTGACGTGCGGATGCGGGCGGGTGACAGCGTGACCATTCACGACTACCGCTTCACCTTCCGGGAGGTGAGGGACATCACCGGACCCAACTACCGCGGCGGGGTGGCCATCATCGGGGTGACGCGCAACGGGGCGCCGGAGGCGGTGCTGCACGCGGAGAAACGGCTCTACAACACCAGCCGGATGGTGATGACCGAGGCGGCGATTGACGGCGGGCTGACCCGCGACCTGTACGCCGCGCTCGGGGAGGAGCTGGACAACGGCGCGTGGGCCGTGCGTCTGTACTACAAGCCGTTTGTCCGCTGGATATGGGCCGGGGGGCTGCTGATGGCGCTGGGCGGACTGCTGAGTCTGGCGGACCCGCGCTACCGCCGCCCGCGCCGCCCGTCGCCGGAGGCCGTATGAAACGCAACGTACTGTTATTACCGTTACTGATTTTTCTGCTGATTGCCGCGGCGCTGCTGTGGCAACTGGCGCGCAATGCGCAGGGCGATGACCCGACGGCCCTCGAGTCGGCGCTGACCGGGAAGCCGGTGCCGGCGTTCCGCCTGGAGTCGCTGGACCGGCCGGGGCAGTATTACGGGGCCGGGGCGCTGACGCAGGGGAAACCGGTGCTGCTTAACGTCTGGGCCACCTGGTGCCCGACCTGCCGCGCCGAGCATCAGTACCTGAACCGGCTTGCCGCGCAGGGTATCCGGGTGGTGGGACTGAACTATAAGGACGACCGGGCGAAGGCGGTGGCCTGGTTAAACACACTGGGCAACCCGTATGCGCTGAGTTTATCGGACAGCGACGGGATGCTGGGGCTGGACCTGGGCGTGTACGGCGCGCCGGAAACCTTCCTCATCGACGGCAACGGGATTATCCGCTACCGCCATGCGGGCGATTTGAACGCCCGGGTGTGGGAAAGTGAAATGAAACCGCTGTGGGATAAATACAGCCGGGAGGCGGCGCAATGAGATTTTTACCGGGCATGCTGATGCTGGTGCTGATGATGGCCGCGCCGGCGCGGGCGACCACCGACGTGATGCCGTTCAGAAACGAGGCGCAGGAGCAGCAGTTCCGCCAGCTCACGGAGCAGCTGCGCTGCCCGAAATGCCAGAACAACAGCATTGCGGACTCGAACGCGATGATAGCCACCGACATGCGCCGGAAGGTGTATGACCTGATGCAGGAGGGGAAGAGCAGGCAGGAAATCATCGATTACATGGTGGCGCGCTACGGCAACTTCGTCACCTACGACCCGCCGCTGACCCCGCTGACGGTGCTGCTGTGGGTGCTGCCGCTGGCCGCCATCGTGGCGGGCGGCTGGATAATCATCGCCCGCACGCGCCGGCGGGTGCGCCTGCGCCGGGAGCCGCTGCCGGCGGACCCCCCGGCTCCCGGCGCGCGCGCCGGGTGGGGCGTTTACGTGCCGGGGGCCGTCATCGCGCTGGCGGTCAGCGCCGGCGGCTACGCCCTGACCGGCAGTTATCCGCAGGTGAGGGCCTGGCAGCAGGCGACGGCGCAGGCGCCCGGGCTGCTGGACAGGGCGCTGGACCCGGCGGCGCAGCCGCTGAATGAGGAAGAGATGGCGCGGCTGGCGCTGGGGCTGCGCACGCGCCTGCAGCGCGACCCCGGCAACGCCGAAGGCTGGATGATGCTCGGCCGGGCCGGCATGGCGCTGGGCGACGCCGGTACCGCCACAGGGGCGTATGCGAATGCTTACCGTCTGGACCCGGAAAACCGCGGGGCGGCGCTGGGCTACGCGGAGGCGCTGACGCGCTCGTCCGACCCGGAGGATAACCGTCGCGGCGGGGAGCTGCTGCGCCGGCTGGTGAGCCGCGACCACACGGATATCCGGGTGTTAAGCCTGTATGCGTTCAGCGCCTTTGAGCAGGGGCGCTCTGGCGAGGCGGTGGCGGCCTGGGAGATGATGCTGAAGTTACTGCCGGCTGGCGACGCCCGGCGGGCGGTGATTGAGCGCAGTATCCACCAGGCGCTGGCGCAGGAGAAATAATGCCCTGACGGCCCGGTGGTGCCAGGCCATCGGGCATACTTTGTTACTGCATTCCGCGCGTTTGTAAAAACAGAATGGTCGCCGCGACGCGCGAGCGCACGTTAAGCTTGCGAAGCAGATTACGAATGTGCACCTTAACCGTCTGCTCAGAAATATTCAGCACTGACGCAATCTGTTTGTTAGAAAGCCCCTGCGCCAGCTCATGCAGGACATCTAACTCTCGTTCGGTCAGAATACTAAAGGGATCTTCCTGCACGCCAAACCGTTCGCGCTCACGCAGATATTCGCTAACCCGATCGCTAAAGACTTTACCGCCGTTAGCGCCTTTGCGAATGGCCTCCAGCAGTACCTCCGGATCGCTATCTTTGAGTAGATAGCCGTCGGCGCCGGCGTCGATCAGCGCGTAGATATCGCTGGCGGAATCCGAGACGGTAAGAATAATAATTTGCGCCGTCACGCCATCCCGGCGTAGCGCGTTCAGGGTATCTAACCCGCTCAGACCTTTCATATTCAGATCCAGTAGGATCAGATCGGGCTCAATGCGATTCGCCAGATCGATCGCGCTTGCCCCATCGCCCGCTTCGGCAACGACATGAAAAGCCGGGTCCAGTTCCAGTAATTGACGAATACCTCGCCGCATAAGTGGATGGTCGTCCACAATAAGCACCTGAAAAGGTGTTACTTCAGGCATGCTGTATCTCCTGAGTTTTATTAGAATGATTATTGTTTTCAGCGCGGAAATCGTCCAGATTCACCACATTGCCAAGAGCGTAAATTTTACCCTAATTAGTGCATGGGTTAGTAGTAAAACCTGTAAAGGGATAAATGACATGAATACCTGCTTGTCCGAGGAGCAGGCGCTTGCGCCGCCATCCGGCAAAAGGACTTCTGTTAAGTTAAATCATACGGCATTATTTTTAAATATTATTAATTTCAAATGATTAGTTATTTTCATGCAATTGATTGTAGTAGGTACAGGCGGAATTCACTACCTAATCATTGTTTTTAGATTTGAGCAGATTTGCGTAAAAAATGATAAAAACACTATATTTAACAAGCTATCATTATTGCATTCACGGAGAGTAGTAAAAGGTAATGGCACCGAATAATTTATACTTGATAAGTATTTTTAAATGATGTTACACAATGTAATAGCTTGGGAAATATTTTTGTAAAAACAAATTTAATATTTTATTAAACTTGTTATCGCGAGATTGAATTAAAAACAATCACGACTATAACCAGTGGATTGTGTAATTTTATATCCTGGTATAATCGATTCAATCGGTTTAATGTCTATCGCTATAAAATAATAGCGACACAGTAAACTATAAAAAGGTTATCTAAAATAATGTAAGGTTAGATAAATGTATAAAAATAGCGAAATTTTCTCATTGCTAAAAATGGAAGAGGGAGTTAGTCATAAACCTTATATTGATAGTCTCGGTTATCCTACTGTTGGCGTTGGATTTAAGCTTGGTCCACAAGGTGCTAGTCTGAAAAACTATACATTTTGTTTAACAGATAATGTCATCGAGGCCTGGCTTCAGGAAAATATTGATAGGGTTTACAGGAGCATGCAACGGAATGAGAAGATCAATCGGGCTTTGTTATACAGCAATTCAGTACGTGCAGATATCCTGATATCAATGGCATATCAGATGGGGGTGAATGGTCTTGCTGGTTTTAATAATATGCTCGTGGCGATAACTGGGCAGGATTGGAATAACGCAGCAGATGAAATGAGAAGGAGTATTTGGGCAAAACAGACACCGGAACGGGCTGAAAGACATGCTACAGTAATCGAAACAGGACAATGGGCACCGGTATATAATTTTGTTATTAACCAATAGATCCTTTCAGGATAATACGGTTTTTATAATTTATGTAAGCTCATAAGGATATTAACTTAAGAAGGTAAGGAGGAATCAATGCTCCAGTTACTTGGGCAAGATACAGTATGGATTATTCTTGGGGCAATTGCTGGAAGTACAGTATTTGTAGTGTCGGCGTCGGAGTATATACTATCTGTCCGCATTATCCTTTTTGTTGTATCAGTAATTATAGGTATTATATGCGCTGATTTGGTTGCGTTAGCATTAACGCATTTAATTGATAAACACTTCTCTGTGATGTTAATAATCCCTTCGTCCGTTGGGGCTGTTGTTGCCTCTACGCTTTCTATTCGTGTACTCGTTTTTTTAGGAAAACGGATAGTTGATTTACAAGCGGACAAGAGTAATCATATATAACTAATATTGCCCCTGAGCGCCGTAAACAGGATCTGATTTCACTTTCATTACCTCTTGCACTGGCAAAGGGCAAGCAGACAAAACAGGCAATAATGGCAAAAGTGAAAACCAAATATGGCCTGGATCATATTGAATGGCACGGTGGTACCTTCTTCAACCACGGCGTTAAAATCACGACCAGTAGCCCCGAGCAATTTGTGATAGCGCTGCCAGCCTGGCAGCGCAGCGGCGTCAATAACTATACACTGGACGGCATCGCTTCTCACCAGGCTGGATGCGTCAGCCACGATGTCAGCGCCAGTGATATAAGACGGTAATTCACCATTTGGATTGTCCGCTCCACCCAACATGTTGTTTCCTTAAGGTTCTCACACCAGAAAGGACATCAACATGCTGAGCAGAGAGGACTTTTACATGATAAAGCAAATGCGCCAGCAGGGCGCGTACATTGTCGATATTGCGACTCAGATTGGTTGCTCTGAACGGACGGTCAGACGCTACCTCAAATACCCTGAACCGCCAGCCAGAAAGACCCGCCACAAAATGGTTAAGCTGAAACCGTTTATGGATTACATCGACATGCGCCTGGCAGAGAATGTCTGGAATAGTGAGGTTATCTTCGCGGAGATTAAGGCAATGGGTTATACGGGCGGACGTTCCATGCTGCGTTACTACATCCAGCCCAAACGTAAAATGCGTCCGTCAAAAAGAACAGTTCGCTTCGAAACTCAGCCTGGATACCAGCTCCAGCACGACTGGGGCGAAGTTGAGGTGGAGGTTGCCGGGCAACGGTGCAAAGTTAACTTTGCGGTTAATACGCTGGGGTTCTCCCGCCGCTTCCATGTCTTCGCAGCACCAAAACAGGATGCTGAGCATACCTACGAATCACTGGTTCGCGCCTTCCGCTACTTCGGTGGTTGTGTGAAAACGGTGCTGGTTGATAACCAGAAGGCTGCGGTGCTGAAGAATAACAACGGGAAAGTCGTGTTCAACTCCGGATTCCTGTTGCTGGCCGACCACTATAACTTCCTGCCACGGGCATGCCGTCCACGCAGGGCCAGAACAAAAGGTAAGGTTGAGCGAATGGTGAAATACCTCAAGGAGAACTTCTTCGTCCGGTACCGCAGGTTCGACAGCTTCACTCATGTTAATCAACAACTGGAGCAATGGATAGCCGATGTGGCTGACAAACGGGAACTTCGCCAGTTCAAAGAAACGCCGGAACAGCGCTTCGCGCTGGAGCAGGAACATCTGCAGCCGTTACCGGATACGGACTTCGATACCAGTTACTTCGATATCCGCCATGTGTCCTGGGACAGCTATATCGAGGTTGGTGGTAATCGTTACAGCGTTCCCGAAGCGCTGTGTGGTCAGCCGGTATCGATACGAATATCGCTGGATGACGAGTTGCGGATCTACAGTAATGAGAAACTGGTGGCCTCACATCGCCTCTGTTCGGCATCGTCTGGCTGGCAGACAGTGCCGGAGCATCACGCCCCGCTCTGGCAGCAGGTCAGTCAGGTGGAACATCGACCACTGAGTGCCTATGAGGAGCTGTTGTGATGCATGAGCTGGAAGTCCTGCTGAGTCGCCTGAAAATGGAGCATCTGAGTTATCACGTTGAAAGCCTGCTGGAACAGGCAGCTAAAAAAGAGCTGAACTACCGGGAGTTCCTGTGCATGGCGCTACAGCAGGAATGGAACGGCAGGCATCAGCGCGGTATGGAGTCCAGGCTGAAGCAGGCTCGTCTGCCGTGGGTCAAAACGCTGGAGCAGTTCGACTTTACCTTCCAGCCGGGCATCGACCGTAAGGTTGTCCGGGAACTGGCTGGTCTGGCGTTCGTGGAGCGCAGCGAAAACGTGATCCTGCTGGGACCTCCTGGTGTCGGAAAAACTCATCTGGCCATAGCTCTTGGCGTGAAAGCGGTGGATGCGGGACATCGGGTACTGTTTATGCCACTGGACAGACTGATCGCGACACTGATGAAAGCGAAACAGGAAAACCGTCTGGAGCGTCAGCTGCAGCAACTGAGTTATGCCCGGGTGTTGATCCTGGATGAAATAGGCTATCTGCCGATGAACAGAGAGGAAGCCAGCCTGTTCTTCCGGCTACTGAACCGTCGATATGAAAAAGCGAGCATCATACTGACGTCAAACAAAGGGTTCGCAGACTGGGGAGAAATGTTCGGAGATCACGTGCTGGCAACAGCGATACTGGATCGGTTGCTACATCACTCAACCACGCTGAATATCAAAGGAGAGAGTTACCGGTTAAAAGAGAAACGTAAAGCTGGAGTGCTGACCAAAAACACAACGCCAATCAGTGATGATGAAATGGTGAAAAGCGGACAGCATCAGTAACGAAAGTATCTTAGCGGGCATGAAAATGGCAAATAACGGTCAAACATCGTGGCGTTGACAACGAGCGCTATCGCAAGCGGTAATGCTCCGATTACCTTAACGACATATGTCGTCGATCAATATGGTAAAGCATCGCGGGAGGCAGTAATTGACTGGACGGCAGATAATGCGTGGGCAAATTATCTGTAGCTCAATCCCCTTCGGATACTTAGGGAAACGCGCAAATTCAGGTAATTAGCGCGGCGGTGATCACGACGATAAAGACGGCCCAGCATAGTCAGGCGAAAGCATTGCATTCTGAATCACTCCATTTTACAGCCGATCTCGTTTAGCGATTTATCCACTATTTATTGGGTGATGGTGAACGTGTTTCTTATTTTTTGTATGATGTTATGAGCGGCCAACCTGAAATGTTCAAAATTGGCCGTATGTTTTTATATAGACAATTAATACAGTAGGTATACTGTAATATTAAACCGTCAATTCCACAGGAACCAGTATCTGGGGCCTGAATAAGGTAGTAATTAATTGTTCAAACTGTGCTTCGCCCTTAACACCCAATAAAATTTTCCTGGATCTTTCCGAAATGGGCGCTGTTTTAATACTCCAGAGAATAGATAACGAAAGGCCCATATGAAGATCATCAATATGAAAAAGCGTATCTACGGCATTTTCTGCGACAACCTGCTTACTAAACGCTATCGCATCTTTACGCGCTATATCATCCCCACCCAGTAGGGTAACTAATCTATCTGATACTTTTCTCTCCTGGAATTTTAATGTATCGTTAAGAATCATATGCGCTTCAGCCATATAGGGACTTTTCTGTTTCGCCTTGTCTATCGATGTCACATGCGCGTTGCTGCCAAAGCGACTACTGTTCTTTTGCAGTTTAATCCCTTTAACCGAAAGGGCAAAGAAAGCGAACCCGGTATTAGCAAGTTGAACAACATCAGCTTTGGTGGTATGGGTTTTATCAAACACCATCTTTCTTTTTATTAACTCATCGCGGCTTAAAAAAGTCGTTTCTAATGTTTCAGGATTGGTTATCCAGGCATTGGTGTGATGCACCATCTGGAATTCAAGCTGCTTAAGCCTTTGAAAAAAATCTAGTTGTTCCTGGCTTGCTTTCCCCAACCTTTTTTTCAGATTTTCGATGTTCCTGGCGCTGATGGCACGTACCTCATAAGTTGAGCCAGGTATACTTACTGCCGGACCATTGGGTTTCCTCTGCCAGAGTTTACCCGTTGCCATTTTTTTATAGACTCCGTTGACTTCCTTAAATTGCTTAGAGTTTGGGCGTCTCAGCGCTACCTGATGCTGTCGGAGCGAGGCCTTCGGCATCCGCAAGTGTCAGTGGATTATTTCTCACCATCCGGTATAAATTCAGGCCGTCGATCTCCCGCCCCGGGTCGGCGGCTGTCCAGCGACATAGCCAGGGGGCGTAATAGCGGTAGCCGTAGTAATACAATCCGGTGCCGTCACGTTCTTTACCAGAGTAGCGAATCACTTTATAGCTGGCTTCCAGTTCGCTGCGTGCCGCCCACACCGCGGTACCGCCGAAAGGATAGTACTCTTCCCGGCTAATTTGCTGGCCATCAGCATCCAGTTCCAGCGATGCTGAGCCGATATTGTCGCAAAGGCTCCAGCGTAGCTGATTGTTATCAATGCCATCCGGTTTACCTGATTCCCAGTGCAATATCCGTATGCCGGCACGGCCTATTTGACCGGTTACGGCATGAAGTTCTTGCGATGTGTTTACTGAAATAACGTTGTTATCCTCTACTGACTCCTGCCAGCTTTGCCGTAGCTCAAGACCCGGCAGGTAGCGTACTTCATCTACGCTCCAAAGCTGCTGGCTGGCATTCGTCAGGGTGCGGGTCTGCTTACGCACGCGCCTGCTGCCGCTATACTGGTAAATTTCCCGATCATTCTGCGTCATATCCGTGGCGTCGCGGCACAGTAGCACTACCGTCTGCAGGTTATTGCTGCCGTCCCAGAGCATGTTATTACTGGATGAAGAGGCCGAAATCTGTAACTGCTTCAGGTTGCCATTGTTATCGAACCACTGGCTTACCTCATCTGAATCCTGCGCTCCACCGTCGTTCATTTGTACACTACGGTTTGATGTCGTCTCTGTTACCATCGTTCGCGTATAGTTTCCGGCCCCTGTGTGAGCCAGTGACTGCAAGTTGCCGCTGTCATCCCAGATCCAGGTGCGGGTGTAGTTTACATACTGACTGTTGTCCGTGGGGATAGGCGTCAGTGCGGCAGGTAAACTGCTGTAGGGTATTATTTTGTTCCCGGCGTTTTCCCGCCCCGTGGCTTCCAGCAACTGGTAGAGGGCGTCATAGCTGAATTCTTTCTGCCCGTCCGTGACCTGATTTTGGTAGTAGCGTGTTGCTACCAGGTTATCCGTAATCGAGGTGACATTTCCTGTATTGTCGTAACCATATACCAGTGACTGAAGTACTGTGTTATCAGCGCGCTGTGCTGCCAGTGTCGATAGCCATTGTGTTTCAGGCTCATAGCCGTATGCCGTGGTTACGCCGTTGCTTGTTTTCTCTTCTAAAACCTGACTCGCCGCACTCCAACTGATATGTTCAAGTAACGTCTGTTTAGTTTCACCAGCCAGTTTTATGGCCTGACTTGTTACTTTTCCGCTGACATCATAGCGCCAGCTTTGTTGGTGCCCCATGGCGTCGGTTCTGTTTAGCGTATTTGCGGAAGCATCTGCTTGTAGTGAAGTCACATAGATTTCCGAATCCAGAAGACGTTTTCTGCTAGTGTCGTCTGCGGGCCAGTTTGGCGCGATGTCACCTGACGCCAGGAATTGCTGCGATATTTGTAAGGTTGCTCCGCTCAACGCGACAGAATCGATGATTTGCAGGCCGCTGTCATCATACTGCCGTACAGGTAGCCCTTTCAGATTATCGCCCTCCAGACCTTTATCGCCATATTCAGTTATCCGGCTGACGCGTTTTTCCCCGCCTTTTTGCTGCTCCTTTGTCTGTACCGGTCGGCCCAGTTCATCGTAGGTTTGCTCTTGCGTGGTGCCCCGACCATCAGTGAACCACACCAGGCGAGCCGCGGCATCAAAAAGCGTGACCAACCATCCGCTGTCGGTACTCTCCCTTTTGATTACCTGCCCGGCAAGAGATGACATACTGCGCAAATTTGCCACCACACTCCGGTCATTTAGCCATGCTGAAAATAGCCTGGGATCACGTTTTTCTTCCACCGGGCTCTCATCAGCATGGTAGCTGTGGTCAACCAAAAGACGCCGTGGAACGGACGCTTTTTCACGGTTCCAGTTTAGTATACGTACGGTAAATCCCCGATTATCATTAACGCTGATAACCGGAGTGCCTGCAGCAACTGTTACAGTGCACATTATTTTCACTCCTCAGTAGTATTACGCTTGTTAATTACGCATCCTGTCAGCGTAGCCAGATAAACATTGGAAATGATGCTAAATAAGGAGGTAACTGGTGCAATAACAGCACGCTGTATGGCATAGATGGAGAATGATGAATATCAGGCGAGTAAAAGTTAAAAATATTGAATTGATAGTCACTTCAGTGGGAAATACAGAATGCAACGCATTGTGGTTAATGCCGAACATTATTTAAAAAGCCTCATTCCCGTAATGGGAATGAGACAAGACATGAAGACTCAGGCGGCTTTACTACACCCAGCGCCAGGATCTAATGCTCTCTGGCGAGGATTAGTAGAGTGAGCCAGTTTGGGCGGGGCGATCCGACTGAATAAATATTCTTTTTCATCTCTGTTGCAATAAATATTGGGTACCCGTACTGCATATCCGCCACTAAAGGTTTCGATATGTGGCCCGAACAATCCAGCAATATCCCGATTTTCCGATGTCGCGGTGAATTGACCAGGCCTAACGGATGGCAATGCCGTTGTTCCCCGATAGAGTTTTTTCTTTATTAATGTGGCGTGATTCTTAATATAGTCATCAAGAAGGTCGGCAAGTTCTGCGCCAGTCTTACCATCAAGTTCATATATGCCGTTCGCCACACCTTTATGTGCGTTTTGCTCGAAAATGTCATACCGATCTCTGGTTGCATTTGGATCTCTGTTTAGTTTTCTTATATGTCTAACAATTTTGTCTGCGTTCAATTTATCTGTGGGAGAGGCGTTTTGTATCAAGGGGGATTGTGCAGCCCAAACATAGAGTATTGCTTTTTTCCCATTGTCGGCAGCCGCCTGAGCTGCTTTAGCTTTTGCTTCTTTACTTGCACTCATGGCTTTCTGTGAGGATGCAGGTGGAAGGACATATTTTGACTGTTCATACATGATGTGAAAAAGAACATTTATAATGGTTTCGCTTTTTAAGGAATATGTACTGGCGCGTGAATGGTTGGTGAGAACGAAGCGTTTCATGGCAGGGGAATTTTTTTCATATTTTCCACTTTTCAGCGCGCTTTCATATAAATGCTCAAATTCTGCGATTTCCTCCTTCGTCAACGCTAATTTAGGCATTAATCCGTCAACGTCCGTCAACGTGATCGGATTATTTCTCACCATGCGGTACAGATTCAGCCCGTCAATTTCCTGGCCCGGATCGGCTGCCGTCCAACGGCACAGCCAGGGAGCGTAATAGCGGTAGCCGTAGTAATACAATCCGGTGCCGTCACGCTCTTTGCCGGAATAGCGAATCACGTTATAATCGGCCTCCACCTCACTGCGTGTCGCCCACACCGCAGTACCGCCGAAGGGGTAGTACTCTTCGCGGCTGATAGTTTGCCCCTGCGCATCCAGCTCCAGCGCATAAATATTGTCGCTCAACTGCCAGCGTGCCTGGTCATTATCAATGCTGTCAGGTTTACCTGTTTTCCAGTGCAGCAGTCGGACACCGGCGCGCCCCGCCTGGGTGGTTATCACATGCAGTTCTTCAGTAACCGCCTGCGGCGTAATGGTGTCGCCGCTGACCGTCTCCTGCCAGTGACGTCGCAGTTCCAGACCGGGCAGGTAACGCACCTCATCAACAGTCCACCGGTTATCTTCGGCTTTTGTCAGGCGGCGTGTCTGTTTGCGCATGCGTATCCCGGCGCTGTACTGGTAAATCTCCCGATCGCTCTGCTGGATGTCGCCGTTACGATCAAGTAGGTTGACCGTTTGTAGATGGTTACTGGCGTCCCAGATGAGTGGGTCAGAGGCAGTGGCAGACACCTGCAGATTGAGGAGGTTGCCATCAGGGTCGAACGCAGCATCAACGTCATCCGGCGTCAGCGTTCCGGTGTCGTTTTGCAACCTGCTGCGGTTGGACATATCACTTATCACCATTGTACGGGTAAAGCTTGCGGCGCCCTGGTGAGAGAGGGAGAGCAGATTACCGCTGTCATCATAGCGAAAGGAGCGGGTATAACCGATGGTTTGATTGCTGTCTATTGGGATAGAGGCGGGGAGAGCAGCATACGGGACGGCGGTATTACCGGCATTCTCGCGCCCGGTTGCCTCCAGCAATTGGTAGAGTGCGTCATAAGTGAACTCCCTTAATCCGTCGGTTTGCTGATTCTGAAAGTAGTGGGTCGCAATGGTGTTATCAGTAATTGAAATTAAATTACCAGTATTGTCGTAGCCGTAGACCAGATCCTGAAGCAGAGCGCTGTCGGCGCGTAGTGCACTCATCGCCGAGAGACGCTGTGTTTCGGGCTCATAGCTGTAGGTTGTGGTCACGCCGTTACCCGTGGTTTCCACCAGAACCTGGCTTGCGGCATTCCACATAATGTCCTCAAGCAGTGTCTGTTTTTTACCCTCTGAAAGTGTCGCATACTGGCTTTTTACATGGGAACTGACGTCATAACGCCAGCTCTGCTGATTCCCCATTGCATCGGTCTGGTTCAGGCTAATACCGCGCGCATCGGCAGATATTGTCGAAACATAAATCTTATCCTCCAGTAGCGCCTGTCTGTCGGCATCATCCTCCGGCCAGTCAGGCTGCGCTTGCGCAGATAAGAGGAACTGCTGCGTCTGGCAGAGAATTGCTCCGCTCAGCGCCATCGATTCGACAGTTTGCAGACCGCTATCATCCCAGCGCTGTACGCATAATCCGCGCAGGTTGTTTTTCTGCGCGTTAGCATCTGCAGAACAGGTATCCGTGTAGGCGTGACGCCAGCTTACCCGCAATGCCTCGCCTTTTAGCTGTTCGCTACCGCTCTGCGGGCGGCCCAGCGTATCGTAAACCTGAGCGTGTACGGCGTCCCGACCATCAATGGACCACACAAGGCGGCTGGCGGCATCAAAGCGTGTTACCTGCCAGCCGCTGTCAGTACTGGCGCGTTTCAGCGTCTGACTTGTCAACGATGCCATACAGTACAGGTTCGGCAACGCCGTATCGTCCTGTTGCCAGGCGGCGAAACGGCGAGGATCGCGCTGTACGGTGGCCCGGCTGGCCGTATCCAGCCGGGTGTGGTTAACCAGAAGCCGGCGCGGACTGTCTTTATCCTCGCGGTTCCAGTTAAGAGTACGAATGGTGATACCGAGGTTATCGCAGACGGCAATCACCGGCGTGGCGATTGCTAAAGTCATACGGGAATATTCTCCAGGCCCACCGTGTCGTTTTCATCTTCTGCGACCGTAAACCAGGCATAGTAGGTATTGCGGCGCAGATAGCCTTTAGCCGTAACCGTGCGAATATTGCGGCCCGTTGCATCGTAATAATGCGTGTCGCTATAGCCATTCGTACGCATAGCGGTATCGACAACGTAGTGCCAGTCATCAAGGAAAAAGGGTTGATAGTTGCGAACCGGCTGGCCTTTATTGTCATACTCAGTGCGTCCGGAAACGGCCCAGCGAGGGCTGGCATCAATCTCTGTTGTACTGATTTCCCCATCGCTTTCTCTGTGCCAGGCTTTCCCATCCGGAAAGAGGACACATTGCTGCAATGCCCGGCCAAAACCATCGCTGTAGCTCAGCGAAATACGGGTTTGTTGCAAGGGTGTCGTTGAGTCATCTGGATCAAGCGTTGCAGGATAGTTATCTGCGGTCAGGGTCACATTGTGGATGGGATTACGGGTTGCCTCAGCCAGTAAATTTGCCAGAGGATGTTGTGGATTTTTACGCGCCCAAAGATGACCTGATGAACGAATATGCCCGGTAAAGGTAATAAAGCGGTTCTGCAGCAGAGTCGACCAGCCATCAGCAGTGACACTGTTTGCCTGGTCAGCGGAAATGCACCCCATCCAACTGAACATATCAGTGACGTTGATGGCGGCCAGTTGCTGGAGATACCCCGCCGTTGTCGCCATCGCAATGGCTTGCTCAACGGTAAGCGAAGACGAGACCGGATAGTCTGCGATTTTTGCAAACCCTACCGCCTGACCACCGTTTTCTGTTCCATATACACTGGTTGCCAGCAGACGGCCGAGCGCATCCAGTTGACACTCCTGATAATTATTATTGATATCAGTGATGCGCCATGGGCTCAGGAAACGATAGTCGTATTCCATTTTAACGGTGTTATCCAGCACATCTTGTTGGCTAATTGGCACCAGATAATACGAGTCGTACTGACAGGTTATAGCCCCGACGAGTCCAGTAGATTGCTGGCTTGCAACCGTTGAGAACTGGCTGGCATCGTTATAGAGCGTAAAGCTGTGCTCAACTGCCCAAAGGTCGGCTTCGGTTGTAAAGGAAAAGAGTGCCGGTGTCTTAACATAACCTAGCTTATCGAAACTGTATTCAGCAGGGATAGTTATCCCGTCATAGGCTTTAAGCGCTGTTTCATCCAGTACCGCCGTGCGTTGATAGTGTACCAGCGCCGGCAAATCAGGGGGCGTCGACGTGTAGATAATTTCGTTTTGTTGGGCCAGATAGCGAGTTTGTCCGGCACTTAACAGGCCGTTATCTGCCCGAAGCGTTTCGTAACTGATACCGCTAGCGGGAACAGAATCGAATTGCAGTTGATTTACCCGTTGTTGAGAGGGAAGCCCCAATCGCCAGGTTTGTGAATTTTCCAGGTGAATAAAAGATGCCAGGCTCTCTACCAGCCGCAGTTTTTGCTGTTGGTCATCATAGGTATTTTCCCAGGCATCATCAGGCAAGTTGGCCGGGTAGGGTTGAAGGGCATGATAAGCGCGACGGGGGTACGCAACGCTAACTTGCCGGGTAACGCAACCATAGTCGTCAGCCTGAAGCGTCACCTGTTGTGAAACCTGTGGGTCGCCAACCAGACGTTCATAATGATGCGTTATTTGCTCCAGTGCGACGGGCAATACAACGGGCATCGCGCCATCCTGAACCAGACGAACCTGCATTCGCTGTTGTGTGGTGGTATAAGGAGAAGTGGCGACGCTACTGTTATCCAGTCCATAGGTTTCGCTGCGCAGCTCTGTTCCATTTAATGCACGGAACATCCACCAGCGCGTGGCTTCATCGGCGTTGTTCAACACTTGATCCTCTCCTGACTGCCAGGTTGTCAGAAGCGTGGCATTAAGCGCGATCTCTTCTGTATCACCGCGCCAGGGCGTGCCAAATAGTGTGTTTTCATCCTCTTCACGGCCACAATGAAACCAGGACTTTATCAGGAGCGTTGCGGCGACAGGGGTATCGTCGCCAACCGGGAGCGCATCATCATTGGTATCTTCAGTTTCGACATAACCAAAACCACGGAATTCACGCTCTTTGCCATCATAAACCCCCTTACGATAACGGATGCTCTGGCTAAGCTGGTTGCCGGTAACTTCATCCTCTGTGGTTGTTTTAACCAGCAGATGCATAGCGAAAGGTAATGCCGGCGTCGCCTGTGGGTTTTGCTGTTTTTCATCCAGCCATTCTTGCGCTGAACTGCGATAAAAGAGCGTGGTGTTGGCGCCGATATTGTTATTCGTGCCCGCCAGGAGCCAGGGTTTTTGTGCACAAAAAGCAAAATGCCAGTGCGCAGGGGTTGGCCAGGGAACAGTAAGAACCAGTTCAGCCATGCCATTGCCCTGAATATCCGCCACAGTAAGCTGGCAAAGACGGTCATAAACGACGCCGTCAGGAAAAGCAATACTGGACCGCAAACGAAACCATTACCGCCCTGATTCAACCAAACCGTCACCTGGTTATGCTGCACATAGATTAAATCAGGCGCGCCGGAACCATCGGTATCAGCCAACAACAAATTTTCAGGATTAAACTGTTCTTCACTGTCTAACGGCGATGGCAGGGACAACTGGACAGGCGAGCCGAAACGACCGCCGCCGAGATTAGGCCAGCAGGTAACGCTGTTATAACGGATGCGGCATAAGTGTGATTGCCCTGACCCCAGAATATCGGTAAAAAGCACCAATTCGCGGGCATCCCGCCCAGGGCCTGGCAGTTCAATATTTTCATCCTGATTAATATTCAGTCCTGCGCTGAACGCGCTGCCCTCATTAGCATACAGACGCACACTTTTTGGCCCGATCATCGCCAGATCGATAAGTCCGGACCCCATTAACTCTGTAAACTGAGCTTGTGGATGAAAAAACTCTTCAGGTAGGGCGCTGAACGGGGTAAAACGGCTCCAGCTTTTATCTGATTGTTGAGTAAAGAAACCTGCCATGCCTGGTGTTGCGACTACCCAGTCGAGCCGGCCGTTGCCGTCGATATCTATCAGGCGGGCGGCTGTGTTTTGCAAGGCCGGGATTTGCGGCAGGTTAACCCAGTCGGCATAGACAACCTCGTCTGTACCCGTTTTGCCCCGGCAAGGCGCGCGATAACGCCAGTCTTTGCCATTAAGCCACAGTATGCCCGGTACGCCTTCACCATAGAGGTCCACCAACTGATAAGGCGGGGAATCGAGGCCGGCAAGCGATGACATCTCTTGCCACTGGGTATCAGATATATCAGGTTGTGAATAACAAAGCTCTAATGGCGGGCATGAGAGTACCGAGCTGTCAGCGTCATAGGCAAGCGTTTGTGCCGATGACAGTTGGCTGAGCACCGGCGTTTCGTTATATTCCAGTAATAAGCGTGAAACCAGGGCATTATCTTGTTTTAGTTCATCAGGGAAATGATGAAACATTAATACCTGATGACACAGACGATGTGTACGAATCTCAAACCCATACTCGTAGCGGGAAAACGCGTCCTGACGAGCAGGCCAACTTGTCGTCGTTGAGAAAGCAGGGGCCGAGCCGGGATCGAGTGACCGTTCGCCATAGTCGAAGATAAGCGTGAACAGCCATTTTGCGTCAGGTTTATCACTTTTCCAGAGATACAAATCAGCAGCGGGCGTTTGACAGCCATATTGTACGTTGGCGAGATAGCGTTGTGTGGAGCAATCTCGCTGATTATTTTTGTCTACCTGGTTGATATTGCTGTCATTTTCCGCTTGCCAGCAATAATAAATATGATCCCCTACGGGATTGACCGACTCTTCTACCAGCCACTCAGCAATATGTGCGGTATTATGCGGGTCGCTGATACGAGCTGATGCGGTTTTACCCAGCATATGCACATTACCCGCGCTTTCATGCAGTAACCAAAAATCATCCTCTGGGGCCTTACCTTGCCAGCGCTCCAGACGATGAAACGCGCCTTCTGTACGTGGCTGATAACGGGTAACCGTCCAGGTTTGAGATAGTTTCGTACTGCCATATTGTTGGCAGGTGGTGGGGTTAGGGGTCTTACTTGTACTAATGGTTTTGACCAGCACTTCGCCATCAGGGCCAAGAAATTCGTCGTTGTCGTTATACTGCGGTACGCCATGACTGGTTCGTCGACTAATGCGCAGCGTAGCGCACGCCCAGCCAATACCAAAAATACTATTTCCCGCAGAGCTGCTGTAAGTCAGTGACAATGAAGGTGTAAAACCGCGACCCGCGCTTACGGGAAGAGGTAATGTCATTGACGCCATGCCGTCAGGACCTGCCTGACCGAGCGCCTCTCCCATACCGCTTAAGGTGCCGCCTCCTTTTGGTAAGGAAGGGGGGGTTACCATAAGTGAGGCCGTGGATGAAGATGCATTTTCGTTTAACATTTTTTTGCTCCAGTCACCGGCCAGGTCTGGCCGGTGACTTTTCAAGGGAAATTACAGAGTTTTTTCAACGGTGCTCGCGAAGTCACTGTCACCAGAGACGGCGGTGTAATGCACCTGCACAATGACGTCGCTCAGGTTATCGAGAATGGCCTTCTGCTCACTGCTTTTCGGTCGAGGGAAACTCAACTGCCAACTGGATACTGCGCCGGTACCTTCAAATGGCAGGTAGCGTTCGTCGCCAAAACTGAGTTCAAACAGTCCGCTGTCGTTCATGCCGGAAGAGACGGCAATCTGCTGACTGGCGCGTAGGTTTGTGACCACGTTCGCAGCATTGCCGGTGGTGGTGTCGTTGAGATAATTCACACCATTAATATCCGCTTTCAGAAGCGTGCTGCTGCTGGTTTGCGTGAGCGTGGCGCGAACATCCTGCCATGGGCCAAGCAACGTCGGCAGGGAGAGCGTGACAAACTTAATCTGGCGCAGGTAGTGGCCGGGATAATCGTTGTCAAACAGCTTCTCATCAAGGCTAAAGTTTACCGTTCCGGCCGCGATCAGATTGGCGAAGTCAGAATCGCCAAGCAGGGTTTTCAGCGACACGGTTTTGGTGAGTTCCAGCCGGCGTTGGTTACGTGACAGCCAGGCGGATTCCATCTGTTGCAGGTTTAGCTCCAGTGTTTCGCCCGACAGTAGACCGTGATAACTGTCGTTCCAGGCGTTGGTTTGAATGAAACGGCTGGTTAAATCACCCATTTCATACTGCCAGCACGCTTCGGCGCTCAGGCACAGCGACAACACCGCGTCATATGCCTGGTAGTAAAGCGCCGCCAGTTGGCCGATAAGCCAGCTATATAGCGATGATTGCGTGAATCGGCTGGAGATGTACTGCATTGTGGCCTGCAGGTTTGCCTGTTCGGTCTGTGCCTGTTGCAGCGAGGTCTGGGCCGCCTGCTGGCGTATCGCAAGCGCATCCAGTTGTCTGTCAATGCTGGTCATCTCGGCATCCGCCTGCTGGTATTGCTGTTTCCATTCGTCGCTGCGGCGGCGATACTCTTCCGATACCTGGATGCGCTGCGCCGCGGCCTGCACACTGTTAGCGCTTAACTGTAATACCATGTCGCTGGCGGTGAGCGCGGCACCCCAGACGGCCCCGCCATCGGCGAGGCCGAAGATGTTCGGCGCCATATTTAACGCCGCGCCGGTCGTCAGGAAGGGTTCTGCGGACGTAAATAGCGCGCTGGTGGAAGATTGCATATTCATCACTTCCTGCTCGCTGGTGGAGATGCCAGTGGTGTACAGGTCGTAATAGTAGTCATAGCGCTGCTGGGCGATATCTTTGCTGGCCTCCAGCGCTTTTTGATCGGCTTGAAGCGCGTCAATCGCCTGTTTTTGCAGACTGATGGTAAAGGAAGAGAGATCCAGCGCCTGCCGCTGCTGCAACTCCTGTAATCCGGTGGATTCCTTACGCTCATAGTAACTGAGCAGGGTTTGTCCCATCTGGCTTAAGGTGCTGACCGCGCCGCGGGCGTGTTGTAGCATGGAGGCGAAACGGTAAGGCGGGATGGTCATACTGAGCGTAGAAGCTTGGCCTGACAATGAACCTCCGGTGGCATTCATCTGCACCAGCAATGCCGGGTTAACCGGTGTGGCGTACAGCGGAATAGTAATCGGCTGACCGGTAATAGACAGATTGTGGCGAAGGTTGTAAAGCCGCGAGTCGATAACGTCCCAATAGTTCAGCAACTGCGCATTTAACGGCAGCGAGAACGCGTCGTTAATGGCAACTTCCTGTGCAACCGTACTACTTCCTGAGAAGGCATGCAGCGAGATGCTGGCGCTATCTTCCAGCGCGGTGAGGTCGGTATTGCGCTGGCTGGCAATATTTTCCAGCGTATCAGGCTGCCATTGTTGTAGCGTTGAGGTATCCGGGCGAGGACCAAGCAGCGTTTTAACCTGCATATAGCGCAGTTTGGCCTGGGCAAGTCCATCGTTGGTTAAAAGACGGTAATCAGCATCACCAGCCGCAATCAAGTTTGCCAGATACGCCATGACGATCGCTTTCTGATAATGCGCAGGGTCGGCTTTGGCGATAATATCCGGATCGTCTGGGTGCTGAACCAACGCCGCAAGACTCTCCTGCGAGTTAGTTTCAACCAGCGGGCGCACGCTCCAGTAATCCGGCTCCGGGTAATCGGCATTTGAACTTACGCGGCCGCAGGCGGAAGGGTCGAAAATGTAGTTAAACCATTTTTGCGCGTCGGCGTAGTTGCCTTCCTGGCTCAGGCGGCTGGCGACCAGCCACGGCATATAGAAGAACAGTTCCCAGAAATAGAGGCCATTCGCGCCATAAAAATCCATTGGCGTCGGACTGGCGCCGCTGACCATTGCGGGTTCCAGCGTTAGCTGGGTGTCCCAGGCGAGCAGATCATCAATGCTGACGTTGGCTTTATTGATTAACTCTTTAGCAAACAAGGTGTTCAGACGAACGGGAGAAATAGGGGTGCCAGTACTGAAATTTCCGGTAAATTGCAGGAATACAGCCGTACCCAGGTTGCTATCTTCACGAGAAGAGATAACCGGCGTTTCAGGCAGGTTGGTTGTCGTTTGTAATGTAACTTTATACTCATTATAAAGACCGTGACCTGAGGCGTCTGTGTAACCAAATGCGATATATCTGATGATATGATCAGCATCTATTTCATCTTTGGTGAAATCATTAATACCAAAAGACCATGATGAGTTATTTGCGGTAAATGAATCTTTTGTTAGCGTGAAAGGCGTATTGGCAGTAGATGATTGCCAACAACCAGAGGCTGTGCTATCGCGAACGGTGAAACTCCACGGTGAGATATTATTCTTATCGATACTGTCAAATTCAGAAATTAAACCTGAATTTTCCTGGTAACCATTTGTATCAGTAAAATAAATAGTAATGCCATTTTTATAGTTAAACCATAAGGCTTGTGGGTTTACCCATTCTGAAGAGAAAGTATAACCTTTTTCATTATAGGTATAGCCTTTAGAAAATAACAATTTTTCATAATCTGTACTAGATGACGGGTAAGGAGCAAGATCTATGCCGCCAATTTCGTCCTCATCTTTATTTGTTACCAGAGTCATGCTTTTTATTATGCAAGTATTTAATGAATTAGATGGAATTGCTATGTCCATACTAAAACTACCCACATCACTTTCGGTCGAAGAGTATACGCTTGTTGCTGTATTTTTATAAAAAATGCCTGTGGTTACATTTTGCGGAATATTGCCGTTTAATGTGAATGTGCCATCTGCCTGGTAATTTACAGAAAAATTTTCTTTGCTCAAAACTGGCAGGGTAAAATCACAGTTAATAAAATTATTCCCATCGGTGTTCGTCGTTGAACTGAATTCATATATATCAAATAACCCCAGTGAATAAACGGACTGTATTTTTTTTTGGTTTTCTGGGCAATTTTCATTGCCAATGAAGTGGAAAAGATATTCAGCCAACAACGTGGCAGTGTCATCGGTGCTGGCAGATTTTTCTTTTGTTAAATTAAACCAGTAATCAATTTTAATAGAGAAATCAGAATATCCTTTTGTTGAGACGGTATCAGTGGGTTTGACACCAGCGCCATCATATAATGAAATGGTTAAGTTATTGTCGTTTTTATTATAACCACATGCGGTACAAAGATGTTGTGTTGTGAACAATGAATCACAATACGTATCGTGACTGGCGTTAGTGGTGTCGTTATCAATAGATAACATAGCGTAAGGTGTTGACCAATTTTGGTTATAATCACACCATGAAGAATAGGCAGTAATCATACTGCTTTCATTAGAACCGTTACTGTCAGATTTTTCGAACCAAAACAGATACAAGCGGTTGTTGAAATAAACCAGACGAGGAATGGTTTGAATAACGTCATCATTTAAAGGAATGTTAACAGGATACCATTCAGACCAGGCGTTAGAGGCCACGACGTTATCAACATCCAGGCGCATATCAAAAGATCGCCAGTAATATTGCACAGGGGAGGTGTTGGTTTTCCCTAAGAAATAATAGATGCCATTAGTCTGATCTTCATTGTCTGTATAGCCACTAACAATAGTGAGGTTGGCCACTTGTTCGAATTTATTTAAATAATTCATTACTGCTTGCTGGGCCATGTTGTTACTGACGGTATTTTGGTTCAATTCAGTTACCAGATCTTTAAAGCAAGATGTCTGGTTTTGTCGTAAGCTCGGATCAACATAGTTTTCTGGGTACGTATCCAGTTCAACATACCCTCCCCACAAAGAATATTGATCAGCACCTTTATTCCATCGTTGAAGTTGATTCGTGTCCAGGTTTTGCGTGTTGTAGCCCGGTTCCATATTCAACGCAATACTATTGATATATTGCTGAATACTGGACATCGCTTGTGCTACACGAGAGGTCTCCACATCATTGGTGACCAGTGGGTCAATTAGCAAATATTCATAAACATCGTCTGATGTTTTAATCATATTGCTTAAAGTGGTGTCACCGCTATTAGGTGCATATTGCCCAATATAATACGCGAGTAAGGCACTACGGTAGCCCTGATTTAATTCACTGCTAATGGTTGTTGACATAATAATTCCTTTTTTAGGGCGACGAAAGTCCCGCCGCCCGTGACGGTATTAATAAATCTTTTTGCGGATGGCTCCGCAAAAAGGGTTGGATAATTAGTGATTACTTTGCGCGGCGGCTAATGACTCTCCGACAGATTGCCACTCCTGATAAGTGGAGGTGGTGGTCAGGTCGCCGGTATTCAGCATGGTTTCAACGGATGTACCGGTATGGGTACACAACGTTTTCAGGCGCATCACAACGTCAATGTGCGCTAGTGTTGTGGCGATCCCTGTGGCTGGGTCGGCGTGCGCGGCGGCCTGTAAGACTTCATCGCTTTCCCAGTCGATTAGCAACGCCAGACAGGAGGCGGCCTGTTCTGGGGTAGGCGATGGCGTGCCGTTTACCCGGCGCAGGTAAGCCAGCATGGCGTCTTCTTTATCGGCCAGTTTCATCCAGTCGCTATAGCGGCTGAACAGATACAACAAGTTAAAATCAATTGTAGTATCGGCTACGCCGAACCAGGCTGGGTGGGCCAGCAGCGTCGAAAGCATGGCTGGCGTCAGGTTAAAGGTATTACATAACCCTGCGCGGCGGGCAATCTGATACAGATATTGTTGATACTCATCCGGGATTGTATCTGGCGTCGTGATACCATTTAGCGCCAGGCTCTGGCTGAGCAGATCGTATTCAGAGGATGCGGCCCAGGCGAGCAGGTATGATGGATATGAGTGATCAATATTAAACGCTTTCGCCAGCGCACTATCGGCAATATTCTGTTGAGCGAGTTTTGCCTGATAGATAATATTTGAGACTTCATTCAGCTGCGATTCGCTGGTACCATAGCAGAGATCGTTATGCACTATAGTGCTAATCGTCTGATAGTCAGTTGCAATGGGTAAGACAAGACCACTATGATCAATAAGATTATTTAGCGAGTCCATCCAGGTGCTTTTAATAAAAGGAATTCCTCCTGGAACTGTTTCGTTGGCGGGGCGACATGATTGTATGATACTCTCAAATTCCTCATTTGATATATTTTTTTGCCATACGGTAACGTCGCTAATAAAAATATAGCTTTTTTTGCTTGAGTGTGTTGAATAGAATTTTTGCGATCCATCTTCATTTATTGTCCAGCGATTCCCCTCAACATTACAGTTTCCTATTTTGTTGTAATCTAAGGTTGAACTGGTCATGGTTTTACCATCATCTGAATAAACATCCAGACACAGCATTCCATTGCCAGGCATCCTGAGGGTTAAATAGAACCAAGTGTCGTTTTTATTCCATTTAGCTGTGTCCGAAGAAATATCTGCTGATTCTCCGTTTGCATCTTTCATTGATATATTGAATTTGTAGCTATCACCAAGCGTAATGGCAATCCCTGTTTCTGCATTACCATTGCTTTCTATGGTAGCCGAGGCAATAAGAGGGGCTCCCTGACTTGCACCATTTTTAATATAGCACCACATGCCCAGTGTGCTTGATATGTTTGAACCTGGATTCAGTATGTCATTAGCTTTATCACTCAGACAAGCATATTGTTTATCCGTTGAGTTAAGTTCATAACTGGTATTATTATATAAGCTACCTATATTCATACCATTTGGACAGTAAACCGATTCCGAAATGATATCTCGCGGAAGAGAGGAAAAACAATTTTCATTTAACAGGGTGGAAGGTAATTGTTGATTAATCCCGGCGATAAAATTTATTTCTGCTGTAGTTGCGGGCAGAATATGATTTCCGGCTTGTAACATCGACAGCACGCCGGTCGCCGTCAGGTTATTATCAGCAAGCCACTGCGCGGCGTCAGACAGCGCCATCAGGGTATCCAGCAGATCGCTGGTGCTATTCTCTACTGTCGTATACACCGGAATATTTGCAAGACGTGCCAGCGCTTTGCCTTCTTCTACCAGCATTAATAATGCTACGCCATCCTCAAAGCTAAGGCCCAACCAGCGAGGCGTCATCACCAGACGGTAGAGCGCAGTGATAACATCTAATGAGCAGATTAGCGTATTTGCGCCGCAGTTTTGCGCAGTGCTTACCTGCTTTGCCAGTACCTGAAACTGAGTACGCGTGATGCCAAGGCCAGCGCAAATGTGTTTGACAATCTGGCCATCCTCGCCGGTCAGCGCGGTATAGTTAAACGCCCGATCGGTAATTTTGAACGGTTCATCAAAAGCGGAGGCGGTATTAAATACCTGGTCCAGAAAAGGAACAGCAGGAGAGATCGCATAAGGCGTAATTTGATACAGGATAGCGGCAAACTGGAAAGCGGTGACCTGATACGCTTGCTGCCAGTGGCGGTAAACGCCCAACATGCGCAGCGTTTGTGCGTTAAGGGAGTTATCGCTATTCTGGCTACCCTGACCGCGAATACAGGCGTTGATTAATAAATCTACCTCTTCAAAGGAGAGGCCAAGCCAGCGTTGTAAACGGACCATGCGATTGATGCGCTGCATACGTACATCGCTCAGATGCATGAGTGTCGGGCAAGTATTGAAGTCGAAATAACACGCTGGATATAAACTGAGTCCCGAATCCTTGTCATTCAATGAACTCTGTAATGAGGCAATAAGCGCGACATCATTTTGGTTGATGAGGCCAGACCAGAATGCAGGCTCAGAAAAACAGAGTGCTACTGAAGAATCATTGTCCGTGGTGTACCATGTTCGGTTAACATTTCCACTTTCGTTGAGTGTCCAGCAGAATTCACCGTTTTTAGTAAATGAACCCGCGTTAACCGCATTGGTTTCATAAACGTTGATATCACTTGAACCCTCTTCCACCAAATATAGGGTGGCAACCATAGTCGATGTGCACCATACGAGAGCAACGTAATACCATGTGTCTGTAATTAATGCAGCGGTATCAAGGTTTTTGTAGTTGTGATCATTTTGTGCAATGACGTGAAGACTGCCGCTTGAATAAAGTTCAATGGAAAACCCATGTTCACTATTTTGTGGATATATATTCATGGCTACCGGGGTTCTGTCTGTTGGACGTTCGGAGTATTTAAACCAAAAACCGAATGAAAAATCCTGATTACCATCGAACTGATTACAAATAGTATCATTCAGGCGGATGTGGTTATTTTTCGTTGCGCAGAGTTTATAATATCCACCATATCTATCGGATAGTAGTTCTGGATAATATTCATTTTGCGATTGGGAAACTTCTATTTTTGACGATGTTTCTTTTGTGATAGAAACGTCAGCAGCATCACAGGAATAATACTGAATTGGATCATTTAACGCTAGCGCTGTGGTACCTTTTGAAAGATAAGTATTTATCTCACTATCGCTTAGACTATTATTCCAGACTGCAATATCGTCATATAAAAGGACTGAACGGCAACTACTATGATCTTTATAGTATTTGTTGCCATAATTTCCATTAAATCCCCAATACTCCTCTTCTAATGCGATGCTTTCTGGGGAGTCTATTTGTATGGTGTCGTAGTGTGTAGAACCAGAACCATTAACATTAGTTATCAAGTAAAGATTCGTGTTGAGTGAGTATTCAATACACACGAAAATCCAGGTATCAGCAGGGAATACACGTGACACGGCCAGCGGGTCGTTTTCGCCATCTGACGCACTTAATTCCAGACTACAATTACCATTCTCGCCAGGAGATGCCTTAACGGTAATTCCTTTTGCAGTTGAAACATAATGATCCGTTTTATTGGTCACCACCAAACTGTTTGACTTTATATTCGCTGGGATATTACACCAGAACGATAATGTAAAAGGAATAAGTTGGGAACCATCAGTAGCAATATTTGATTTGAAATAGACTTCAGCATTTTTTGTCGCATCAATTTTTAACGCTGAACCAAACTTGCCAGCTACAAAACTAACTCCTTGTGAGCTGATATACATCGGCGTCGGATTAGTGCCTTCATCTTTTACCACACTTCTGTCCTGCAACAATGCAGGGTCGTTAAGATAACTATTAATATAACTGGCACCATACAAATCAGAACCGGATGCCTGATAAGCAGGTTGGTAATTATCTGAAATAGAGACTTTAGACTCGTTGCAGGTTGAGGCGATTAAGTTTTCCATCTCCTCTTTGGTAATGCCGAGTTGCTGGCATAAAACATCACTATTTACGAAAGGTTCAAAATTACTGGAATTTAACCCAAGACTTTGATAGTAGAAATTAGTTAATTCGGTTGTAGGATCAGCAAAATTTTCAATAAGAATGTTCTGCTGCTCAGGCGCCAGATCACTGCCCAGTTGCCATGCTGTTTCCGCTTTCCCTGCACGCAGGTTCTGCTTCACAAAATAAGGCCAGGCGGTATCGGTTTTTTTAATTGTATTCTGTAGAGATTCGTCACTGGCTTTCAGAGAAAGCAACGTCTGCTGATGTGGGTAATGATAAGGTAGAAGCGTTGAATAACGGGTGGCAGCTAGCGTTTCGCTAACGCTGGTATTCGGGACGATGTTATTAACGTATGGAGTGACGGACTGCTCAAGTACTTTATTAACCAATTGCAAAGAGGGCACAACCTGATTAATCGCGTCATTATCCAGCATAAGCTCTGCTAAGTCAGGGCGGCGGACAGCCAGCGGGATAATATTATCGACCCCCATCTGTGATTCAAAATTCGTGGCCTGATTATACAGCCAGGAGAGATAAGAAACCGGAGAGTCATTGGCTTCCGGTGCGCTATTCTGACAATATTCACGCCAGTCATCAGCAAATAGGGTTTGCCACGTCGGGCCGCCCTTTGTGGGCACTACAGAATCGTTATCCTGCAACTGAGTGGAATACACCGACGTCTGCACCGCCTGAGCAAGGTTATTTTTGCGAAACAACAGCATAATCTGCGTTGCGTAACCGGAAGCGGTATCGTAGATTTTACTGGCTTTAGCACCAAAAAGGCCTTGATACTGGCGAGTAAATTCACTTTTTGATAGCTTCAGGATATCAAATATAGAATAATATCCGCGGTTGGATAATTGGTCCTGTATTCCAAAATGCTCCTCTAACTTTTTGAGAGATAAAGTGGCTGTCATACTCATTTTACTATCCTTTATTGTTACAGATAATGCCTTTTACGCAGTATATGTAATGGCATTACTTGTATAGTTGATATGTCTCTACTTTTGATAGAGACAATGAATTATGTTTTTCTTAATCACACTACAATAAGTATTATAAATATTTTGGGTGGTTTTTTTTTCAATAAATGACTCAATAAGTGCAGTTTTGTCATCAGATAAGAAAAGTGAACTAACGCGATCTTATAGAGAAGATGCCTGTCTATAGACGTGAAGAGCGATGCTATGGATATCAGGAGTGAAAATAGGGGAGGGTTTTTAGATTAGCCCTAATAGAGTTAGCAAAACTTTCGATTTGACTTTTTGGGTTAGTACTTGTGTATTGGTACTAAAACCGCCTTCTAAAAAGGCGGTTTTTTACTAAATAAAATCATTAAGTATTTGTTTCAATTTTAACAAAGGTTTGCTATCCAGAACAGACGCATCATGATAAATGACTAAGCGACTGTTATATTCTTTTATTGGCGTTTTTTTTATTCCATTGAGGTTATAGTACTGTGCTAATTTGTTGGTGAGCAATGCATGGCCGTCGCCATTTTTTACTTTGTAGATCAAAGAGGAAAGATCGTAAGTGTGTTCAACAAAGTTAATGTCACGTAAAGAATCTCTTAAAATTTTTGAAAATATATTTTTCAGGAAATTAATATAAATATCTTTGCATACGAATACGTTATTATTTGATGGGATAAATGGTGATATCATGAGCAAGCCTCCGGTTGTCAATAAGGATTTATTTTCATCCGGAATGTCAATTATATCATTGAAAGTTATAAATATTTTGTTTTCATTTTTAAGAGAGAATAGGTTCTCAGGTGTAATAATTGTGTGTTCAACGCGGAATTCAATACCTGGCGCCTCAATAAAATCGCGTAAGAAATTTACAAAACTCAAAGGAAAATAACTGTCGAAAATTATCTTATATGATTTTACCGTTTTGTTTTGCTCCAGCTTTAATAAATCTTCGTATATCGGTTTGCATTTTTTATAATATTCTATTGCCAGAGGTGTGGGTATTAAATCGTTATGTTTTCTGATAAATAATTTGCCGTCTAGATGCTCTTCAATTTCAGTGATTGCTTTGCTTAATGGTGAGCGTGTGATACACAATGCTTCAGAAGCACTGGCAAAAGAACGCTTTTCCATAGCCATTATAAAATATTTTAACTTTTTTGAAATGAAAATACCCATATCTATTTACTCGGCAATAATTAGTAATAATTAGTAATAATTCTAGTCTTTATTTACAGGAAATTCTAATTTGAAATTTTTATCGAAAAAATTTTTTTTTGCCGTTTTTAGTGCAAAAAGCGATAAGTATTGACGTTGCTTTAATAAATAATAGTGTGTGGCTATCAATTGTATTGTTTCAATAGGTTATTATTATGAATATTGAGGTGTTTTCTGGCTGATTTATTTTTATACAGAAGAAATAAATGCATTATATTCAATAGGAATAGCGCCCTTCACGCCAGAGAACTCATCACCCGTCGTCTCATTGGCTCGAATCGGGCTCACCCGCACATTTGCCGTTTCAGCATTTTGAGACGATTCGCATACTCCGACTACACCGTCACGCCTGCTATTAATAGCTTCACATATTGCTGCAGCACCAGCTTCCATCCAGGCTGCAACACGCTGAAGCTCAATGAAGCTGCTTTCGCTGATACTGGTGAACCCTCTGCTTAGCTGTTGAGCAACTTGTAGAGGGGGGGCGAGCAGTTTATCGTTAAGGCGGGAGCTCTTCTTCACCGCTGGCGGGCAAGGATGTCTTCCTGGTTTATTCTGCGGATCACCAGTAAAGCATTTGAGGACAGACTACCCGGAAGATAATTAACGGAGGGGTTGAGGCGGGATTTGAGTTCACTGCAACCATGTTCATAAAGCTGACCAATCAGTAAATCCAGTAGTCATTCACGCAGCGTTTTGCGTTTGCAGAGCGGGTAAGGGCATAATCCATTACTTTAATGATTCAGCGGGTATTTTTTATCCCGATAGTGGTGAGTGCTCGTGGCTTTTGCATTACAGTTATCCCAATAATTAATTGAATTTATTAGGGAAAAGTAAGTTTGTGGCTGGTTGGTTTTTGGTCGGCTGACCGATCGGTCACAGCACAGACATTTAAACCATGGATGCAAGAGCACAACTTTTTAAGGGGGTTCTGTACCAGTCTACAGTCTGCATGACTGTAGACTGGTACAGATGATTGATTGGTCGGCACAAGAGAATTAGAACCTCCGACACCCCATGGCGCCGTTTTTAAATGGCTGAAAGCCGCACCATTACCGGATGCCGTTGATCCTGGAATTGCAACAGATGATGAGAAAGCGCAGCTCGACGAATGGAAAAATATAGGGTGGTAAATCGGGTTGATGCCTCAAATGCTGACTTGCCGGAAAAACCAGCTCAGCGATAAAAATATAACTATGTAGCAGAAACTGCTGCTATATATAACATATAGCAGCAATGGCTATTTTTTGATGTTTAATTGTATAATTTTATTACGGGTAAATGACGGCTGAGGTCCTGGAACTCAATACTTCCATTGGCTTCATAGACAACATACAGTGTTTCTTTATCTGTATTTTTACGATATGAAAGACAAGAGTAACCCGCCCCACTGGCATTACCGACTTTCGGATAAAAATCATCAATTAACTTTACTTCCCCGGAGTATAAATTGTGAACGTAGAGAGAGATATCACTTCTGGTATAGTCATTATTCTTGTTCTGCGCGGATGAGTGAGCCGCGACAAGTTTATTGCCTGATGGAATAGTAATTGTTGAACCTTGTACTCCATGATTCCTGTTGTCAACCTTCTTGTCCATCGGAGGAAATTCAGCCCATGTTTTTCCAAAATCTTTTGTTTCAAAAGAACGGCGGAGGCCAGAGTTTCTGATGTTATTAACCAAAGAAGCATTAAATTCTATGATGTTATTTTCTGAACCAAAACCCTCACAGTATCCTGATGGCAATGACCATGTTATGCCATCAGTGGAGTATATGAATGATGTATTTAGAACTGTGGTGATATTTTTAGTACGAACCATTTGTACCGGGAAAACCAGTTTACCGTCATTTAGCTGAATACCAGATCCAACACCGCCAAGCATTGCAGATATCGTTCCATTTTTAGTTACTATATCATGGATGTTCGTTTCCACCTTTGAAAAGGTAACGCCATCATCAGTTGATTTATATAAAACCAAATCCCAGTCAGTATCTGGAGCTTTATCTCTGTATGCGCCCCATGTTTTATCATTATTATTCCATTTGCCGACCATGACGAAGATTGTTTCGCTTCCCTGAATATTCGCCACGATGCACGTGGGATCCATGACGCGGGAAAGTTTACTGTTGACACGGTCATTATAAATCGCAATTTTTTTACTCCATGTTTTCCCACCATCTATGCTACGGGCCACTGCTGTGTCAATAAAGGACTGATCGCTGGCAGTGTTATGGCGCGCATCAGCAAATACAACAATGGTACCTTTTGAGGTTGTACACATTGCTGGAATTCGAAAATATTTGGTTGTTCCCCCAGAGCCGCTACCGACAATAGTGTTGCCTTTCTGATCAGTAAAATGCTCACCTTCAGCTTTAAAAACCACGGATTTTTCTACAGTCATACTCTTTCCTTCCTTAATGAATTTATATGTACATATACCCAGTAGTGGATATATGTACAGTATTTTGCGATTAAGTAGATGTCTGGTCAAACATATTATTACCGCTATTGCTGTTTATGTGACGAATAGCACAGAACCGTCTTTTGAGGTAATTCTCTTCAAAAGGTTAGCACGGTAATTAAATGATGATTAATTATTCCATCAATTTATTAAAGAATCGAACCAGCGGTTGACCACTATTTATGATGTAGGGCTATCGATACGATACAGAAAATTTATAAAAGCCATAATTTGAGTTCATAATAAAGTGGTTACAGTTGCGTCCGACAGTTCAGTTAATTCCCATAGACGGTGGCTGTCGATCTATACCTATCGGCAGTGAGGACAGGCTCGACATATAGGACAACCAAAATCACACTGCGGTCCGCTTATACCATTATGGGAAATATTCTGATCTATACAAAAAATACAGGAAATGCGACTGCAGGGCAGGATAAACAATTTAACTGTGACATACCGGTGGTGATACTCAGATTAAATATATTGAATTTACCGGATTTAATGCTGTTCTGAATGCATTTCCTCCGCAGGTCCACTGTAGCCTGTACCTGAAAACAGCGAAGGTGGATGATACTCATCGGCTGCCCAGATTCAGCCGGGGGTCAGAAACAGGTTATTACGTAATATACGATAATATATTACGGATAACAGCCTGGGGAGGTGGCACGGGGGAAACCGTTAACTTCATATCCAAATGGTGTTTTTTGTAAAATGTTATGTTATAACATTTCTTTTTTTACAATTCTTACACCATGATGAAATTACCAACCATTCACTGTTATCCCATTTTTGTGCTTTGTATGCCCGCCTTCAGCCATGCGTCCTCTCCCGCAGAGGACACTATGACCATTACCGCAACCGGGACCGAAATCTCAGCTTTTGAGGCACCTTCTGTCGTCAACGTGATTGATAATCATGCGGCTTATACCCGGACAGCCTTTACCGCCGGCGACTTTCTTCGGGGCATTGCCGGTATCACCCCCGTGGGGGTCGGCAGAACCAACGGACAAACATTTAACCTGCGGGGTTATGACAAAAGCGGTGTGCTTGTTATGGTGGACGGTGTCAGACAGGACAGTGGGATGGATAAAAGCAGCGCCACTTTCCTGGAGCCGGCATTAATCAAAAAAGCGGAAGTCGTCAGGGGACCAATGTCCAGTCTCTATGGCAGCGGAGGCCTTGGTGGGGTCATCAGCTACCAGACCGTCAGTGCCGCAGATTTACTGGAAAATGGCCGGCATGCGGGCTGGCGCATTTTTTCCTCCGGAGCAACGGGCGATCGCAGTCTGGGAGGCGGTATTTCCGCCTTCGGTCGTACCGACAACTTTGACGGGCTCCTGTCCGTAATTAAACGCCAGCGGGGAAATATTCGACAAAGTGACGGCGGAACCGCCCCTGATGACGAGAAGCCTGGGGCTCTGCTCGCAAAGGGCCTCTATCAGTTCGATCATGCTCAGTCTTTAGGCGGCAGTATCCGACTCTATGATAATACATCAGAAGAACCCGGTAACCCCACACTGAGTCGCCCGGGCAACGGCAATCCGGCGGCGTATTTACGGCATATCATACAACGCGATGCGCAGTTGAACTATAACCTGCATCCTGCCGATCAGAGCTGGCTGGATCTGGAAACCCGTCTGTATACCTCAGACGTCCGGATTAAGGCCAGGCCTGATGGCCGGGAAAGTCAGAACCGCCAGAGCGTAACCTACGGCATGAAGGTCCTTAACCGTAGTGAGATTCAGACACAGACAACAGCCCATCATTTCTCCTGGGGAGTCGAGTATTACCAGCAGCGCCACACGCCTTCCGGAGCCGAAACGCGTTATCCGGAGGGCAAAATTAATTTTTATTCCGGCCTGTTGCAGGATGAAATCACTCTGCGGAATTTTCCTGTCTCACTGGTGGCGGGTATCCGTTACGATCATTACCAGAGTATCAATCCCCAGTACGGGGAACTGACGGCCGGGGAATTATCGCCCAGAATGGCACTGACCCTCAGTCCAACTGAATGGCTCACCATATATGGGTCCGTTTCTTCCGCATTCAGGGCACCGACAATGGAGGAAATGTACCGGGATGGCCTGCATTTTTATGCCCGCGGCCGGCCTAATTACTGGGTTCCAAATCCCGATTTGAAACCGGAGACCAATACTTCTCAGGAAATAGGGGCCGGACTGCGTTTTGTTTCATTGTTTGCGGAAGATGATGAGCTTCGGCTGAAAGGCAGCTATTTCAGTACGCATGCCAGAAATTACATTGCCACACGAGTCGATATGCCGGGAAAACGAACCTACTCCTATAACGTTCCGCGCGCCAGAATCTGGGGCTGGGACGTTCAGGCGGCTTACGCCACCCGGTGGTTTAACTGGGATTTGTCATATAACCGAACGGAAGGGATGGATGATGCCAGCCGGGAGTGGCTGGGAACGCTGAACCCGGACACGGTTGTCAGCACTCTGGCATTCCCCCTTCCCGGTCAGGGACTCGCGGCGGGATGGCGCAGTACCTTTGTTGCTCCCGCCCGTCACGTAAAAGCAGATGCAGAAACACAGCCCGGATATGCCCTGCATGCATTCTCGCTTGATTATCATCTTCCTGACACTAAAGCGGGGATGACAGCGTCTCTGGTGCTGGATAACGCTTTTAATCAGCAGGCTTATAGCGTACAGGGGCTACCGTCTCCCGGGCGTTCACTGAATTTCTTTCTGAGTTACCAATGGTAAAAGGAATAACATCAAATGAAAACACTACCCGTTTCAGCCACGTTTCTTCTCTCCCTTATGGCTTTCAGCGTGCGGGCGCACGATGTCTGGGTGACGTCTCATTCTGAACAGAGGGAGGTTGTGGCAGTGATTGGTTACGGTCACCATTTTCCAGACAGGGGAACGCTGCCTGGCAGAAAACATTACTTCTCCCTTCCCCGACTGACGGATGGAAAACAGATCATCACACTGCAGCCCACACGGGAGGCCTATATCTATCGGGCTGAAAATATCCCGGTACCAGAAAGCTATATTATTACCGCCAGTATGAAACCGACGTTCTGGTCCCGTACCTCAGCAGGCTGGAGGGCTGCCGATAAAAAGCAGCGGCCGGATGTGACCTACTGTGAATTTGCCACAAAATATGCCCGGACCATCACAGGCACCGGAGGTCCGGCTGATATGGCTGTCATAGCCCAACCGACAGGCCAGGAGCTGGAGATCATTCCTGTGACGAATCCGCTGAAAGCCAGCGAGCATCCTGCAAAATTCAGGATAATGTATAAAAACGTCCCCCTGGAGAATGCGGAAGTGGAGATCAACTCTGCGGAGTATGTTTCTCAGCATCACCACGATCACCGTTCTCACAGAAACACAGTTGAACATCATGAGCATGCCTCGCAAATGATATTAAAAAGTGATGCAACAGGGATTATCACCGTAAATCAACTGCCTGCCGGAGAATGGCTGTTGTTAACAAAGCAGAAATCGGCTTACAGCGATATTTCCCGTTGCGACGAAACGATGACTGCCGCGACACTGTCCTTTACCCGTAGGTAACCCTGTTACCCGCATTGCCTTATTCTAACCCCTTATAATGGGGTATTAGTCCGCCAGATCCGGCATGATTACTGCCCCCGGTGATCTATGAACCGGGGATGTCACCGGGTCTGGTGGGCGCAGGGTATCGTCAATAGGGGGTAGGTCAGGAATATTTTTCGGGGCAGTTTGTAACGTGGATGCCGGCAACCATCATGATCGGAGAAGACCTGCTTCAGGCTAAGTGACAGGTTTAATTAAATCTGCTCCCTGATTTTTTACATTTACGACAGCCCGGGTTACAGCGTGGCATAGGAATTTATCAGCCGGTTACGTATTAAGCAGTACAGAAGCTATCCGCGGCTTCACCAGGCAATTTGGAGTCAAAAAAAGAGCGGCTACCAGCGGATGAAGACGGGTATCGTCGTGCTCCGTCGGTATTTGGCATGATCAGTGTGTCATTAGCGATGCAAGATCAGGGGAGTTTGACGGGAGTCAGGTGATGTAATCTGCTGAATTGATGCCCTGTAATAGATGAATGGCCTCGGGGGTTTTTCCCCGATAGCTCCCGAAATCTTCCCCGTACAAAAAACAGACATAAAAAAACCAACCTTAAGTGGTTGGTTTTTCTAAGGGATTTTGGTCGGCACGAGAGGATTTGAACCTCCGACCCCCGACACCCCATGACGGTGCGCTACCAGGCTGCGCTACGTGCCGACTTGTGGGTGCTAATACTACCGCTTTCCATCGCGAATGCAAGGGGAGGCGGTGCTAACTGATTTATAATTAATCAGTTAGCGATAAAACGTTTCTCATCTGTCAGCACTTGCAGCAGCAGACTGAGCTGCGGCTTCTGATCTTTGATCTTTTCGCCGTGTAAGTCATATGTCTGATAATTACCGTTATTATTGAGCACCAGGGTCATTTGCGGCGTCGTAATTGCCAGTGTACTACCGTCTGCCGCCGTTACCCAGTTATGGCGACGTGGAACGGTAAAGATGTCCTGGCCCTGTGAATATTCGTTCGCTGGCGTACTGACGTGTAACAGGCGTTGCATCAACGTAGTCATCACATCGGTATGGTCGGTAAGCACATTAATATGCTGCGCAGGCGTCCCCGGCCAGTGGATCACCAGCGGCACTTGCAGATGTCCTCGCGACCAGGCGAAGCGGTTTTCTTCCGGCGTTAGCGGTATGCCGCGACCAGCGGTAATGATCACGACGGTATTGTCGAGTTTACCGGCCTCACGCAGTGCGTTCAGAACCCGATTGATTTGCGCATCCACGTCGCTGGCGGCGCTGGCGTAGCGTTTAACAAAATTCTTCTGATTGCTGTCATCAATGTTAGTACCGTTAAATGATACCCATGAGAACCAGCGGTTATCTTCCTGTGCATAGCGCCCAAGCCAGTCTATCCACTGGCTGGCCGTCTGCGCATCAGACTGCGTCTGCGCTGCCGGCATCGAAAAATCGGACAGTAATGCCTGCCGGTAAAGCGGGCTGGTGAAGCCATCCGAGGAAAACAGTCCCAGTTGGTAGCCTTGCTGATTCAACGCGGTAATGAGCGCCGCAGGCGTTCTGGTGGATAACACGCCATCCATGTAGCCCGGCGATACACCATAAAATAGGCCGAAAATACCGTTGTCAGTGGTATTCCCTGAACTCATGTGACGGGTGAAGTCGATGTTTTGTTCAGCGAATTTAGCCAGCTCCGGCATCTGTTTCTCAAAGCGAGAATAGTTCAGGCCGTCTACAGTAATGAGCAGCACATTCTGACCGGTGCCCATGTCGCGATAGTGCAAATCGCTGAGCGGGTACTGTACGGAGACCGCTTCCGGATTGCCTTGCTCTACCAGACGGCGCTGATACTCCTGCGCATCCAGCAGACCGTGTTTTTCAAGAAAACGTCGCGCCGTCATCGGATAAGAGAGCGGCAGGTTTGCCCGCTGCATGGTAATCGGCCGATAAAAATTAGCGTCTGCCCAGATGTAGATAAGGTGCGATGCGATAAAGGAGACGAAAAAGAATGCCGCAAGCGGCCTTGCGAAATGGCGGCGGCGCGTGAGGCTGCGCAGCTTTTGCCAACTCCATGTCGCAAATAACATCTCAATCAATAAGATAACCGGCACGCTAATAAACATAAGCTGCCAGTCGCGCGCCATTTCGTTCTGGTCAGGGTTGATGACCAGCTCCCAGACAATGGGATTAAGATGCAGGTGAAAACGGGTAAAGACCTCGCTGTCGATAAGCAATAACGTCATACCCGCCGTCGCCAGAATAGCCGATAAAAACCGCATCAGCCGCTGGGACATCACGATAAACGTGAGCGGAAAAAGAATAAGCAAATAGGCGGCGAACACCAGAAAGCTAAAGTGCCCGACAATGCTCAGGTAAGAGTATATACGACCTGCAAGCGTTGTCGGCCAGTCGGCGACAAACAGGTAACGGCTGCCGAGCAGCGTAGCCAACAGTATATTGAACAGAGCGAACCAGTGCCCCCAGCTAACCATCTGGGAGACTTTTTCACGGTAGCGCTGACGATGAGTTACCATACCTGTCGCTTGTTTCTCCGGAGTCGGCTTTTTAGTGCGCTTTGTCTTCGCTAATCGAAGACTGCAATGCGCGGGCAAAAGAGTTCGCAATCGCCTGGCGTTGAGCTGGTGCAACGCTGGTATTGATAAGGTTGGTGACCATATTTCCCAGCACCATCAGGGAAAGATCGGTCGGCGCCTTATGTTTTTCCAGTACGCTGAGCAGTTCGCTCAGTAATTGTTCAACATGTTCATCACTATAGCGGGAGAGTTGTGGCATAAATCAAAATCTGTTTGTTCATGAAAGGGCAACATATTACCGTAGCAACAGTTTTTTTTCTGCATTTTTATCCCCTAAATCATTCGCGTTACGGATAACGCCTGAAATGACAGGGCGATCGGCTTGCGTCTTCCGGCAGGCGGTGGTTGAATACCGCCCGGTCTTAAAGGAGAGTTTATCATGAGTCTGGATATCAACCAGATTGCCCTGCACCAGCTTATCAAGCGCGATGAGCAAAATCTTGAGCTGGTCTTGCGCGATTCATTGCTGGAGCCGACAACCACCGTTGTCGAGATGGTGGCTGAACTGCATCGGGTCTATAGCGCCAAGAATAAGGCGTATGGCCTGTTTAGCGAAGAGAGTGAACTGGCGCAAGCGCTGCGGTTGCAACGTCAGGGGGAAGAAGATTTTCTTGCCTTTAGCCGGGCGGCGACCGGACGCCTGCGGGACGAACTGGCGAAGTATCCCTTTGCGGACGGCGGCATTGTGCTGTTCTGCCATTATCGTTACCTGGCGGTGGAGTATCTGCTGGTTACGGTACTGAACAACCTGAGCAGTATGCGGGTAAATGAAAATCTGGACATTAACCCGACGCATTATCTTGATATCAACCATGCGGATATCGTGGCGCGTATCGATCTTACCGAGTGGGAAACTAATCCGCAATCGACCCGCTATCTGACGTTTCTCAAAGGTCGGGTAGGGCGCAAGGTCGCTGACTTTTTTATGGATTTCCTCGGCGCCAGTGAAGGGCTGAATGCCAAAGCGCAGAATCGAGGCCTGTTGCAGGCGGTAGATGATTTCACCGCAGAAGCGCAGTTGGATAAAGCAGAACGTCAGAACGTGCGTCAACAGGTTTACAGCTACTGTAACGAACAGTTACAAGCCGGGGAAGAGATTGAGCTGGAATCGCTGTCGAAGGAGCTTTCCGGCGTCAGTGAGGTAAGTTTCAGCGAATTTACCGCTGAAAAAGGCTATGAGCTGGAAGAGAGTTTTCCGGCGGATCGGAGTACGCTGCGCCAGCTAACGAAATATGCCGGCAGCGGCGGCGGGTTAACCATTAACTTTGATGCGATGCTACTGGGCGAGCGGATTTTCTGGGACCCGGCAACCGATACGCTGACTATCAAAGGGACGCCGCCGAATTTGCGCGATCAGTTGCAGCGGCGCACGTCGGGCGGAAAGTAACCTAAGTGTAGCGCCATCAGGCAATGCCGGATGGCGGCGTCTATCCGGCCTACAAAAACCAAAAACGCCATAAAAAAACCCCGCCGGAGCGGGGTTCTTGCAACGTGTCGACAATTACGCGCGAACGAAGTCGATGTGCTGCAGCTTTGGTTTGTAAGCGTGACGCTGTACAGCCTGAGCTTTAACTTTTACTTCTTTACCGTCAACAACGAGGGTCAGAACTTCGCTGTAGAATTCAGCTTTAGCTTGCATGTTCATCACCTGGTCGTGGTCCAGTTCGATAGCAATCGGGGCTTCAGAACCGCCGTAGATGATTGCCGGGAACTTGTTAGCGGCGCGCAGGCGGCGGCTCGCACCCTTACCCTGCTCTTTACGTACTTCTGCGTTGATAGTAAACATTTAAATCTCTCTTTAATAATTCCTGCTACAGGCGACCCAGCAACAGGTAAGTGATCTGCTTTGCGTATGCAAAAGCGGGCGAGATTCTATACTCAAATCGCCGTTACATCAATGAAAAGTGCGATTAACCACGTAATTCGTGCGCCAGGCGGAAGCGGCCTTCATAGTCGAACACTTTTTCACGCACCTGCCAGTACTGGCCTTTCATCCGTGCGACCACAAAATCGGGATGCCGCAACAACGCCTGCTGCGCGACAATATCCGCCGCCGTGATCCAGCGTAAAGGAACGCCGGGCGTGCGGGTATGCGGGCGAATAAATAGCTGTTCGAAAGCGGTACGCTGGGCGGTCGTGTGCAAGCGGAAGCGCTCACTGACATCCGCGCCGTCCTCGTCATAGTAAGTGATTTTCAGCCATTCGCCTTTCTCATCCTGCCCATGCTGCATTGTCATTCCGCTACAGCGCAGGACTAACGCATCCTTGAGCCTGAGCGCCGCTTTTAACATATCGTCCGGATCGACCAGAATGGCGTCACATTCCCGGCAGCGTCGGGCGGCAATATCGTTTTCGGCATTGCACTGCGGGCAGTTTTTGAAGCGGAAGCGAAAATCGCACTGCTCGCGATGGCCGTCGTCATCGTCAAACCAGCCCTGGCAGCGACGGCCAAAGTGTTCAATCAGCGTACCGTCGGTAGTGGTTTTCCCCCAGAAGGTGTTGGCAAAGCCGCAGGCCGGGCAAAATACCTGGACAGGGACGTTATCGCTTTTTCCTTTCGGGCTGCCGACCTCCGGAGCATACAGGTCGTGCGGGTTACCAGCGTAATCAAGAATCAGGCAATCGGTCTTTCCCGGCGCAAGGCGCAGACCACGCCCGACAATTTGTTGGTAAAGACTAACTGACTCGGTGGGGCGCAGAATCGCGATGAGATCAACGTGCGGGGCGTCAAAGCCGGTGGTCAGCACCGAGACGTTAACCAGATAGCGAAAACGCTGCGCCTTGAAATCATCAATCAGCGCGTCGCGCTCGGGCCCTGGCGTATCGCCGGTAATCAACGCCGCGTCGTCCGCCGCAAGCAGGCCGACAATCTCTTTCGCATGTTCGACCGTGGCGGCGAAAATCATCACGCCTTTGCGCGTCTGCGCAAATTCCATAATCTGGCTGATGATGTGCGGCGTAATCCGTTGCTGCTTTTTCAGCTCGCGGTTCAGGTCGGCTTCGCTGAACAGCCCATTGCTTTGGGCCTGCAGGCGGCTGAAATCATATTGTACGACTGGCATATCAAGACGCTCCGGCGGCGTCAGATAGCCGTGTTTAATCATATAGCGCAGCGGCAGTTCATAAATACAGTCGCGAAACAGAGCGTTCTCGTTGCCGCGCACCATACCGTGATAATGAAATTGATAAATCCAGCCTTTTCCGAGGCGGAAAGGCGTGGCGGTTAGCCCAAGCAGACGTAAGTGAGGATTAACTTTACTCAGGTGAGTGAGGATTTGCTGATACTGACTATCTTCAGCGTCGCCGATGCGGTGGCATTCATCGACAATCAACAGCGAAAACTCCTCCTGGAAGGCGTCAAGATTACGCGCCACCGACTGTACGCTGCCGAACACGACCTTACCTTGACTTTCTTTACGTTTGAGGCCGGCGGCGAAAATATCCGCTTCCAGCCCCAGAGCGCAATATTTGGCGTGGTTCTGCGCGACCAGCTCCTTCACATGCGCCAACACCAGTACCCGTCCGCGGGCGACGCGAGCCAGTTCGGCGATCACCAGGCTTTTACCTGCGCCGGTCGGCAGAACAATCACGGCAGGGGTACGGTGGCGGCGAAAGTGGCTGAGCGTGGCGTCTACGGCTTCTTGCTGGTAGGGGCGGAGTGTAAAAATCATGGTCTCACTACATTAAACGGTTCCGGGAATAGTATGCCATGAATCATTTCCCTTGAGGGATATAGTTAGCCCGCTATACTGAGCGGATAGCAATTTCCTTTTTTCGGGTAGAATGCCCGATTTCCGTATTCTTACAGGCTAAATCACATACATGCGACTTGATAAATTTATCGCTCAGCAGCTTGGCGTCAGCCGCGCTATTGCCGGGCGTGAAATTCGTGGTAACCGCGTTACCGTCGATGGCGACATCATTAAAAATGCGGCCTTCAAACTGCTCCCGGAACATGCGGTTGCGTATGACGGTAATCCCTTAGCGCAGCAACACGGGCCACGCTATTTTATGCTTAACAAGCCGCAGGGATACGTTTGTTCAACCGACGATCCCGATCATCCAACGGTGCTGTATTTCCTGGATGAGCCGGTGGCGTATAAGCTGCATGCCGCAGGACGTCTGGATATCGATACTACCGGTCTGGTGTTAATGACAGATGACGGTCAGTGGTCGCACCGCATTACGTCGCCGCGCCATCATTGTGAAAAAACCTATCTGGTGACCCTGGAGACTCCGGTGGCAGACGATACGGCGGCGCAATTTGCTAAAGGTGTGCAGTTGCATAATGAAAAAGATCTTACTAAACCCGCTACGCTGGAGGTGGTAACGCCTGTGCAGGTCCGTCTGACCATCAGCGAAGGCCGTTATCATCAGGTGAAGCGCATGTTTGCCGCGGTAGGCAATCACGTTGTGGAACTGCACCGCGAACGGATTGGCGCCATTACGCTGGATGAGAATCTGGCTCCCGGCGAGTATCGCCCGTTGACTGAAGAAGAAATCGCCAGCGTCGGCTAACTATCTCGTTAAATTCAGGAGCTCGATGTGACTACCCGGCAGCACTCTTCCTTTGCCATTGTCTTTATCCTTGGCCTTTTGGCCATGTTAATGCCGCTGTCGATTGATATGTATCTTCCAGCGCTGCCGGTGATTTCTGCACAATTCGGCGTGCCTGCCGGTAGCGCGCAGATGACGCTCAGCACCTATATTCTGGGGTTTGCGCTGGGTCAGCTTATCTATGGTCCGATGGCGGATAGCCTCGGGCGTAAGCCAGTCATCCTGGGCGGGACGCTGGTGTTTGCCGCAGCGGCGGTCGCCTGTGCGTTGGCGCAGACTATCGATCAACTGATCGTGATGCGTTTCTTTCACGGTTTGGCGGCAGCGGCGGCAAGCGTCGTCATCAATGCGCTGATGCGGGATATTTATCCAAAGGAAGAGTTTTCGCGCATGATGTCGTTTGTCATGCTGGTCACCACGATAGCGCCGTTAATGGCGCCCATTGTCGGCGGCTGGGTGTTGGTATGGTTAAGCTGGCACTATATCTTCTGGATACTGGCCATCGCGGCGATTCTGGCGTCAGTCATGATCTTTGCTCTGATTAAAGAGACGCTTCCCGTTGAGCGGCGTCAGCCTTTTCATATTCGTACCACAATAGGTAACTTTGCTGCATTGTTTCGCCACAAACGCGTACTGAGTTATATGCTGGCGAGCGGGTTTAGTTTTGCCGGTATGTTCTCTTTTTTGAGCGCAGGGCCATTTGTCTATATCGAAATTAATCATGTTCCGCCGCAGGATTTCGGCTACTACTTCGCATTGAACATCGTATTCCTGTTTGTGATGACGATTATCAACAGCCGTTTTGTCAGACGAGTAGGGGCGTTAAACATGTTTCGGGCCGGGCTATGGATTCAGTTTGCGATGGCGGCGTGGATGGTTTTCAGCGCGCTGATGGGCATTGGATTCTGGGCGCTGGTGGTCGGCGTTGCGGCGTTTGTCGGCTGTGTGTCGATGGTTTCGTCCAATGCGATGGCGGTCATTTTGGATGAGTTTCCGCATATGGCCGGAACGGCATCTTCGTTGGCGGGCACCTTCCGTTTTGGTATTGGCGCCATCGTCGGCGCGTTGCTGTCACTGGCTACCTTTACCAGCGCGTGGCCGATGATCTGGTCGATTGCGCTTTGCGCCGCCTGTTCCATTCTGTTTTATCTCTACGCCAGCCGTCCCAAAAAACGGTGACCGGCGTGGTGTGTCCCTCAAATGACTGGCGAAGAACGCGCAGGAAGCGTTGAGGGACGCTATCAGCTACACGATGGCAAAGCCAAACGGCTTCCGTAGTTGATGTATATCAATTACCAATTCATCATTTCCCTTCTTTATGTTTATTTTATGTAAAATCCATTTATGTAAAAAGTCACATCATTGTAGTTAAAAAGGTTGAGTTAGATCGCAGAAACGGGTACATATAGCCCGCCGTTATCTCCGCGCCGGTAAAAATATTTTAACACCCGCTTGCTGTAGAGCCACTGACGGAGATACGGGCGTTAGCAATCTGTTTAAGGACGGATTGTCAATGATGTGTTAATATTGATGTAAATAAATTGTGAAGTAATTGTGCTTCCGGGGAAAGAAAGTGAATACATTACAGCTCTCAATTGTTCATCGCCTGCCGCAAAACTATCGCTGGTCGGCGGGTTTCGCGGGGTCAAAGGTTGAACCGATTCCGCAAAACGGGCAGAGCACCGAGAATAGTCTGGTGGCGCTTAAACTGTTGAGTCCGGCAGGCGATAGCGCGTGGTCGGTGATGCATAAGCTCAGCCAGGCGCTAAGCGATATTGAAGTCCCTTGCTCCGTGCTGGAGTGCGAAGGGGAACCATGCCTGTTCGTTAATCGTCAGGATGAGTTCGCCGCCACCTGCCGGTTGAAAAATTTCGGCGTGGCGATAGCGGAACCTTTTTCTAACCATAATCCTTTTTAAGCGTCAGCTTAACGCGAGTAGCTGACGCGTATACGCCTGTTGCGGTGCGGTAAACACGCGCTCGCATTGCCCCTGTTCAACGACTTCCCCCTGCCGCAGCACGATAACCTGATGACACAGCGCGCGGACTACCTGCAGATCGTGGCTAATGAAGATATAGGCCAGACGATGCTTTTGCTGTAGCGATTTCAGGAGAGCAAGAATCTGCGCCTGAACGGTTTTATCCAGCGATGAGGTCGGTTCATCCAGAATGATAAGCGACGGTTTTAAAATCAGCGCCCTGGCGACGGCGATACGTTGACGCTGGCCGCCGGAAAACTCAGCGGGATAACGATGCCGCGTTTCCGGGTCCAGGCCGACTTCCATCATGACCGCTTCCACCTGCTGTTCGCGCTGCGCGCCTGAAAGCGTGGGCTGGTGGACGCGCAAGCCTTCTTCGATAATTTGCAAGACGTTTAAACGCGGGTTTAGCGATGAATTCGGGTCCTGAAATACGACCTGGATACGGTGGCGAACAGGTAAAAGCTGGCGGCGGTTTAACGTATCCAGCGATTGACCGTCAAATACGATGCGGCCTTCGGAGTGGATAAGCCGTAACAGCGCCAGACCGGTGGTACTTTTCCCCGACCCTGACTCGCCGACCAGACCCAGCGTTTCGCCTGGATGCAGGGTGAAACTGATATTGTTAACCACCACATTATGATCCACGACGCGCTTCAGAATGCCTTTGCGGATCGGGAAGGCGACACGCAGCCTGTCCACTTCCAGCAATGGCGCCTGCCCGGCGGGGAGAGGGACCGGATCGCCTGCGGGTTCGCTGTTGAGTAGTTTTTGCGTGTACGGATGAGTCGGCGCGGATAACAGCGTGTCGGCGCGTTGGTACTCTACGCAATTGCCGTATTGCATTACCGCCACCGAATCCGCCAGTTTTTTTACAATGCTGAGATTATGGGTGATAAACAGCAATCCCATATTGAGCTCGCGCTGGAGTTCCCGCAGCAGGTGTAAAATCTGCGCCTGTACGGAGACGTCGAGGGCGGTGGTCGGCTCATCGGCGATAAGTAATTCCGGCCGTGTTAACAGCGCCATGGCGATCATGACGCGCTGGCGCTCGCCGCCGGAAAGCTGATGAGGATAATCGCGCAGACGCTGAGTCGCCTGGCGGATGCCGACCCGATCGAGACAATTGATAATCTCAGCCCTTGCCGCCTCCCGACGCATTCCCCGATGGAGCGACAGTACTTCATAGAGCTGTTTTTCCAGCGTATGAAGCGGGTTAAGTGAAACCATCGGTTCCTGAAAAATCATGGCGATTCTATTGCCGCGCACGCCGCGTAGCGTCTGCTCGCTGGCATGAAGCAATGATTCGCCGTGAAAACGAATATCGCCGGAGAGGTAGACGACGGGAGGGGTAGGCAAAAGACGCAGAATGGAAAGCGCCGTCACGCTTTTTCCTGACCCGGACTCGCCGACCAGCGCCAGCGTTTCCCCGGCGTTCACCTGTAACGAGATGGCGTTAACGACAGGACGCACGTTCTGTTGCTGACGGAAACCTACCGATAAATTTTCAATTGCAAGCAATGGAGATGTCATCTTATACCGCCCTGGCAGGATCAAAGGCGTCGCGTACCGCTTCGCCAATAAAAATCAGCAGCGATAACAGAATGGCGACAGACAGAAAGGCGGCGATCCCCAGCCAGGGTGCCTGTAAGTTGTTTTTCCCCTGTAAGAGAAGTTCGCCGAGAGAAGGAGAGCCAAGCGGCAGACCGAATCCCAGAAAATCCAGCGACGTCAGAGTAGTGATGGAACTACATAAAATGAACGGTAAAAATGTCAGGGTAGCGACCATCGCATTAGGCAACATATGACGCAGGATAATGTCACGATCGCTGACGCCAAGCGCCTGCGCGGCGCGGATATAGTCAAAATTGCGGGTCCGTAAAAACTCGGCGCGCACGACGCCCACCAGACTCATCCAGCCAAACAGCACGGTTATAGCCAGCAGCCACCAGAAGTTAGGCTGCACCACGCTGGAAAGTAAAATGATCAGAAACAGGGTCGGCATCCCCGACCAGACTTCAATGAGACGTTGTCCCCATAAATCGACTTTGCCGCCATAATAGCCCTGTAACGCGCCCGCCAGTACGCCCATGACGCTGGAGCAAATCGTTAACATCAGGCCGAATAAAATAGAAATGCGGGTGCCGTACAGGATGCGGGCGAAAACGTCGCCGCCATTCGCATCGGTGCCCAGCCAGTTTTTCGCCGAAGGCGGGGAGGGGAAAGGTTGTGTAGTGGCAAAGTTAATGGTATTGGCGCCAAAACGTACGGGCGCCCACAACACCCAGCCCCTATTCTCAAGCTGCCGTTGTAGCCAGGGGTCTTGATAATCCGCTGTTGTCGCCAGCGGGCCGCCGAAATCGCGCTCGCTGTAATTTTTCACCAGCGGAAAATACCACTGGCCTTCATAGCGCACCAGCAATGGTTTATCGTTAGCAATCAGTTCCGCGCATAAGCTCAGGCTGAATACGACCAAAAAAATCCATAGCGACCAGTAGCCCCGGCGATTATGGCGGAAACGCGCCCAGCGCGCCTGATTGACCGGGCTTAATCGCGGCATTATCGTCCCTCAAAATCAATGCGTGGATCGACCAGCGTATAGCTGATATCGCTCAGGATATTCAGTAATAAGCCAATCAGGGTAAAGATATAAAGCGTACCGAACATCACCGGATAGTCGCGCGAAACGGTGGCTTCGTAACCCAGCAGTCCCAGGCCGTTGAGCGAGAACATGACTTCAATCAGCAGCGATCCGGTAAAAAACATACTGATAAAGGTGGCGGGAAAACCGGCGATGACCAACAGCATGGCGTTACGAAATACGTGTTTCCAGAGAATGTTTTTTTCACTAACGCCTTTAGCACGAGCGGTAACGACATACTGTTTACGTACCTCGTCGAGAAACGAATTTTTCGTCAGCATCGTCAGGGCGGCAAAACCGCCAATGACGGTCGCCAACACCGGTAGCGTAATATGCCACAAATAATCGGTGATTTTCTGGTACCACGGTAACGTGTCAAAGTTGGCGGAGACCAGGCCACGCAGCGGAAAGATATCGTAGTAGCTGCCGCCGGCAAAAAAGACGATTAATAAAATAGCGAACAGAAAGGCAGGGATCGCATAACCGATAATGATAAACGCGCTGCTCCACACATCAAAGCGGCTGCCGTTATGGACGGCTTTGCGAATCCCCAGCGGGATAGACACCAGATAAATAATCAGCGTACTCCATAAACCTAAGGTAATAGAGACGGGAAGACTATCTTTGATCAGCGTCAGTACGGATGCGCTGCGAAACAGACTGTCGCCGAAGTCAAAAGAGAGATAGTCCCGTAGCATCTTGAAATAACGCTCATGCAGCGGTTTGTCGAAGCCGTAGCGATGGGTGATCTCCGCGATCACCTCCGGATCGAGCCCTCGGCCGCCGCGATAATGGCTGTCGCTGATATTGCCGACGCCGGTTTGCGCATGACTGGCGCGAACGCCTTCGCCGCTGGCGCCGGGCAACGCGCCGCCCTGACCAAACTCAATTGCGGCAATCGCCTGGTCGACAGGGCCGCCGGGAGCGATCTGCACGATAAAAAAGTTAATGGTAATAATGGCCCATAGCGTGGGGATCACCAGTAACAGACGGCGGATAAGATAGGCGCCCATTCGTTCTCGCTACCTCCTGGCTGCCGGTAGTTTGGCGGCTTTGTTGACATCATACCACCAGGTATCTAACCCGATGGTATATACCGGGCGAATCGCCGGATGGGAGAATTTATCCCACCAGGCGAGCCTGTCTTGCGCCATATACCACATCGGCAGCATGTAATAGTTCCAGGTCAGCACGCGATCCAGCGCCCGTCCCAGCGGCACCAGTTTCGCTTTATCACCCTGCGCTGCGATAATTTGCGCGATCAGTTTATCAACCACCGGGCTTTGTACGCCGGGAGCGTTATAACTGGAGTTAATGTACTCCGACGCCCATGAGATTTGTAGATCGGAACTGGGCCAGGGCATCGCCCGCCATAGCCTCGGCATCATGTCATAGTCGCGGCTACGCATCCGATTGGTGAGTTGAGAATTATCAACCTGACGGATAGTCATCGTAATGCCCAGACGCTGAAGATTATGCTGGAAGGGCAGAACCCACTGGCTATTACTGCTGGCAGGAAGGAGAAGTTCAAACGTCAGAGGCTTACCGGTGACGCTATTGACCCGTTGCTGTCCGTTGATCACCCATCCGGCCTGCGTCAACAAGGCGTCAGCTTTAAGAAGATTTTCGCGATCGTAGCCGTCGCCGTTAGAGACCGGCGGCTGATAGATCTGAGTGAAGACTTCAGGAGGAAGATCTTTTTTCATCGGCGCGAGTAATACCAGTTCGTCGGCGTCAGGGTAATTTCTGGCGGCGTATTCGGTATTCTGGAAGTAACTGTTGGTTCGGCTCCAGGCATTATAGAACAGCGCTTTATTCATCCACTCAAAATCGAAGGCCAGGGTGACGGCTTCACGTACCCGTCGGTCTTTAAATACCGGGCGCTGAATGTTAAAGGCCAGCCAGCGAGTGTCCTGCGCCGACTCGTTTTTCTGCTCTTCTTTAATGATGTAATGATTATCGAAATTTTTACCGATATAGCGCGTCGCCCAGTTTTTAGCATCGTTTTCCAGCCGTAGATCAAATGCGCCCGCTTTAAACGCTTCGAAAGCGACATTGTCATCAAGGTAGTAATCGTAGCGGATAGTGTCGAGGTTAAAACGTCCACGATTGACCGGCAGATTAGCCGCCCAGTAGTTTTTGACGCGTGAATAGACAATGTACTGGCCCATTTTCCACTGAGTAATCCGGTATGGCCCGCTGGCTAAGGGAGGCGTTGAAAGCGGATCGCTGAGTTTGTGATTTTTCCAGAATTTTTCGGGCATGATCGGTAATGAAAACAGGCTAAGCATGTCTTCTTTACCAGGCTTCGCCAGCTCAATTCGCACGGTTAAAGGCGCAATCGCCTTCACGGTAGTGCCTTTATAGACCAGACGAAACTGCGGTACACCTTCGGTCATAAACTTATGAAAAGTAAAGACCACATCGCGGGCGGTAATGGGCGTACCATCGTGAAAACGGGCGCGGGGATTAATCGTAATTTCCACCCAGGAATAGTCGGCGGCATAGCGGGCATGGTCGGCAATCAGTGGATAATAGCTTCCGGGTTCATCATCCGAGGTGGTAAAAAGCGTATCGTAAAGGGCTTCGGTACGTACGCCGGGATTGCCGCGCAGCGAGTAGCGGTTGAAATTATCGAACGTGCCAATAGCGGAAAGCGTCATTTGACCGCCTTTCGGCGCAGCAGGATTCACATAATCAAAGTGATCAAAGTTAAAAGCATACTTAGGTTCGCCGAGTACGGCAAAAGCGTAGCTTTCTTTGATCGCCTGGGCTTGGGCCTGGGCACCAGCGCTAACCAGGGCGACAAGCAGAAGCATTACGCGCGCAATCATCTGAAGGCGGTTTCCTTATCGTATCGTCTGTTGCAAGCCAACAGGCGTCTCGCTGAATAATAAGTGACGTCGCGTCTGATGTGAATCCGTTAAAACCATAAGGGGACTACCATTCAGGCACAGAAGGCGCCGACATCCACAGCACGAAATCTTTAAGGGGTAAAGGACGGCTAATCCAGTACCCCTGCAAATAATTAACACCATGATCGCGTAGCCAACGGGCCTGCTCCGGCGTTTCAACGCCCTCGGCCACCGTCAGCATATTCAGGCGCCTGGAGAGCGTCAGCACGGTATCCAGAACCGGCGACGTGACGGTTTCCGTGCCGATCGCCTGGATAAAGCCGCGATCAATTTTCAGATAATCTAACGTAAATCGCTCCAGATAGATCAGGGCGCTATGGCCTGTACCGAAATCATCCACGGCGATTTCAAACCCGGCGGAATGCAGCCATTCGAACAGCTTGGCCGCTTCATGCTGCTGAAGCATATCGCGTTCAGTGATTTCCAGCACAATATGAAAATGGCGCGCGGGCAGGGCGTCCCTGAGCCGGTGCATATCCTCTTTAAAACTGTCGCTGTGCAGATGTTCCGGCGCGATGTTAATGCCAAATTTGGCGCCGACGGGCATCACCTTCTGTAGCGTGGGAGCGTCGCGGGCGATCAGCTCGAACAGATGCTGCGTTAACCGTACGATAAGTTGCTGCGCTTCGGCATAGTGGATAAAGGCATCCGGCGGAATCTCTCCTGCCGTAGGGTGACGCCAGCGTAGTAAGACTTCAAGCCCGGTGACGCTCAGCGTACGAGTATCGACGACGGGCTGATAAACCACATAAAACTGCTCGTGTTTGATTGCCGTTAAAATCTCTTTGCCTGGTCGCGTCCGGAGGGCATAGATAAAGTAACAGATAAACCCCGCCACGATGCCGCTAATACAGCCCAGCATCAACGCATACCACAAATCATTGTAGGTCCAGCTATCGGCATAAAGCTGTATTTTAAGCGGCAGGCCGCTGATGGTTGCCTGTCGTGATGGCGTGCCTGGCAGCTCCGCGACGGTCAGCAGACGCGAAGAAAAGGTCGACAGCACGGTATTGCCGACAATCAGAGCGATGCCGTTAAAATCGTCCTGGCGCGTGGTATAGAGTAAGTAGGGCGTCAGGTTAATATTCAGCGATGTGAATACGCCGCTGTCATTTAATAATGGATTTCGATACCAAATCACCATTGCCGGTTTGTTGGGCATCATTGGCGTGCCGGGCAGAATCGCCATATCAACGTTTTTACGGATATCTATCTCCGGTACCAGTTGCTGAAGCGGCATATTCATGACGCCAGTGGCGGAAGAACAGAAGACTTTTTTATCTTTAATCAATAAGAAGGCGCGCACATTGAGGCTAAAAGCGGCTCTTGAGGTGAGTTCTGCGCCAACCTGCTGACAGGTGTTGATCGTCAACGGCTGAAGAATATCGGTGGTGGCTTTCAGGTCGGCGAAATAGCTGACAAGATAATGTTGTACATCAGAAAGGAGCGTATTGTATTTAACATCCCGTTTATGCCACGACAGGAAAAATTGCAGGCTACCAATAAGTAATGCTGCCGCCATCCCCGTAATGATACAGGTAAGCAGGATTTTCCGACCGGAAGAGGAGTCGCGTGTAAGCATAATTCCTGGTGTGACCTGAAAGGGCGGATGCCGGTTAAACTGGTTGATTTATAAGACTATAGCCTGGATTACCCCGTATAGTCATGCTTTTCTGTGATGCGCAGGAAAGCGTATTGCCACAGTAGTGGCTGGGTGATACGACCTGAATGCCTGATGGCGCTATGCTTATCAGGCCTATGTTCGTGTGTTGTAGACCGGATAAGACGCCACGCGTCGCCATCCGGTATATCGTCGCCTGGCGGTGTATTCTGCCAGGCCGAATACGCTATTCTGCAAAACGGATTCAGAAGGGATAATAAGCAAAAGCACTGCCGAAGCAGTGCTTTTGATATCGTCTCATCAGGTAAGCCAAGGGAAGTGCTGCCTGACGAAGATTAACTGCGGCTCAGAACTCGACGCGCTTCGTTGTAACGTTTTTTCCAGTACGGTTCGTTCATACTGGAGATAATGACGCCGCTACTGGTAGACGCATGGACAAACTGGTTATTGCCGATATAAATACCGACATGACGACCAGTGGAGCCGGCGCGGAACAGAACCAGATCGCCCGTACGCAGGTTGTTGCGTGACACTGCTTTGCCCATTTCCTGCTGTTCATAGGTTGAGCGCGGAAGCTCTAAACCAAACTGTTCCCGGAAGGTGCGTTGTACAAAGCTGGAACAGTCGACGCCTTTCTTAGTGCTGCCGCCCAGGCGATAACGCACGCCTTTCCAGTCAGCATACTGATCCATAATCCGCGACTTAACGTCGAGGTTACGCACCATGCTTTCAAATTCATCCTGAGAGGCTTGCAGTGAAGAGCTATCGCTATTGCCCACAGCATGCGTCTCAGAATGCATATTCTTTGCGGTATTGGTGGTCGTGCTACAAGCAGAAAGCAGAACCGCAACTGCAATCGCGGGAATCCCGCGCAAGATATATCTCAAAATCGGTTGAGATTTGACCATGTTGTTTGTTTTCCCTTGAAGTCCTTAACGATAAATATCGTTATAAAAATGCCAAACGTGATGAGACTAATTACCTGCACAGCTTGAGACAATTCTTTGAGCACAAATCTGTGGCGGAACGCACAAATTTATTCGCAATGAGAATAATTATCTGGCGAGGCAAAACGAATTTGAGATTACCCGATCGTTGCTGTCATTGCGAGCGATTTCGCGTGATTTTTTATAAGAATTTATGATACGAAAAGTGAGCCATCAGGACTGGTCAAATTAAGTGCAAATCGTTTAAAAAGTGGGCAATCTGTTCATTTTGCAGAGGAATAATATGACCAAAAGATGATAGGCGGGGGGGATCATCATAAATTACCTTCAACGATGCAAAAGTATCGCTGAAGGTAATGTTAATTACACGGGCTATTTGTTTAAAATTTGTTTATTTCCGCCCGGAAGATAGTTCTCAAAAAGCGCTATCGCCCGGTCGCTGAGCGGGGTCATCAGCCACCAGGGGAGGCCAATCAAAATAACCGTGAGCGAACCGACCGCAATATCGGTGAACCAGTGAGCGCCAATCATAACGCGCGGAAACGCGAAAACCACAAATATAATAAGGGCGATAATCCCCGCCATTTTGCCGAAATAACGCAGCATAAAGGCGGAAAATATCAGCAGCATCATACCGTGATCGCCCGGGAAACTATCTTTTGACGCGTCTTTTGTCGGGATGTGCAGCAACTCGCTGACGCGATAAATATGCTCAAAAGAGAGCGTTGGGCTGGCACGCTTGACGGGGATCAACGCCTGACCGAGCTGGTTAAGCAGCACCGCTGTTAACAGCATGACCAACCCGATTATCACAATGCGCCGCCGACCCGACGCGCTTTCTTTCAGCCAGAAACTGAGCATCAGCCCCCCCATCGCCAGCAGCGAACAGCCGTCAAACGCTCGCTTATTGGTAATGGCGACCCACCAGAGGAACGCGTGGCTTTCCACCAGTTTCTGGTTAAAGAAGTGGAATATGCCAGAATCAATGGGGAACCAGAAACCGTGATTGACGGGAAGATACCATGACAAAAACAGCGCCAGACCGGCGACATTAAGTAGAATTATCAAGGGATAGCGGGTTTTCATCGTCATTTCGCCATAGTTTTAAACGGTGGCAACCTTACGCGTGCGTCGCTAAACGAAGCTTCAACAAGGCCGTCTGTAACGTATTCCAGTCGGTTTCTGTGTTTGAGATAAGTTCAACCCGGCTGTCCGGCGGCGCAACGCTCTGTGTTTCGATGTGCAGGTCATCGCCCTGGCGATTGATGCGTACCAGCCCCTCTTGTATGCGCATAACGCCTTTCACCCGGCCCACCGGCGCCAGACGCGCCCATTCGAGTAGGCCAATGGTGTCAAACACGGTATCGGCATCGAAAATCCAGCCGCAGGCCTGATGACCCTGTCCGCTATTGAGGCTGCGTCGCCAGCGCTGCTGTGCGGGTAGATTTAGCGCGGCGAGTCCTTTTTTACTGGCATGAGTGTGAGAATGCGCGGCGCTGGCCGGCAGTTTCGCCAGATTTTGTCGCGGTAAATCCAGAAGCTTACCGTCTATCTGTCCATGTTCGGCATGAATCAGTTGACGATCGCCGCCGTACTGTTGCCACCACTGTTGCAGGGCGGCATCGCTCTGCGCCGTGGCTCGGTCGGTTTTATTGGCGATGATAATATCGGCTGAGGCGAGCTGATCGCGGAAATTTTCATTGGCGACGCTCTGTTGGTCCAGTAGCAGGCGAGGGTCCAGGATGCAGAGCGTGGCGCGTAAATCAATCCACGGCTCATAAACCGGCGCAGTCAATAAATCCAGAATCTGTTTTGGGTGTCCCAGACCGGTCGGTTCAATCAGCAACCGGTCAGGGTTGCCCTGGCGCAGCAGCGTGTTGAGCCCCACCTGCATAGGCAACCCGTTGACGCAGCACATGCAGCCGCCGGGGATCTCTTTTAGCAGTGCGCCGCTGTCGGCAAGTAGCGCGCCGTCAATACCCACTTCGCCAAATTCATTGACCAGGACGGCCCACTTTTCAGCCGGATCTTTATGGGCTAATAAATGAAGGATAGAGGTTGTTTTTCCGCTACCGAGAAATCCAGTAATAAGATTGGTTTTGGTCACGTTAGCTCCAGAGTATTGATACAACATAACAACTTTCAATAATCCTGGCGAAGAAATGTGAAAAAGAGAAGAGGCGAGTTGACAAAGTCGTACTTCTCCCCTCTTAAGAGCAGAAAATGTTAACTTTTTAACGCTTCTCTTTCCTGTTGCAGGACAGCCAGTACCCTGCGGATTTGCTGTATTGGCAGACCGCCAAAGCCAAAAAGCATCACTGTTTCGTGATTCTCTTTTCGCCAGGCGATTTCGGAGCCGTTTTCTATCTCCATCAACGTATCGAAGCAAATACCAGCGCGCAGACAGCGCTGGCGTAGCTGCGCGACGACCGCCGCGGGCCACGGGATGCGCAACGACAGATGCAGCCCTGCGGATGCGCCGCCAATTTCCCCTTCGCTAAAAAGCGTTGTCAGGCCCGTACGTAATAGCGCCTGGCGGGCGGCATACTGGCAGGCCAGTTTACTGATGTGAGTATAAAAAACCTGGTTTTGCATCAGCTCCGCTAAAAACTGTTGTAGCAGCCACTGACTGCCATTATTGCTCAGCGCTTTCATATTTTGCAGGGCGGGAAGCAGCGCGTCCGGGCAGATGAGGTAGCCAAGACGCACCCCTGGCCCCAGCGTTTTAGAAAAGGTGCCGGTATAAATGACCCGATCGTGATAATCCATCGCTTTCAGCGCAGGCAAGGGATTATCGCTGTATGTGAAGACCGCATCATAATCGTCTTCAATAATATAAGTGCCGACGCGCAGCGCCCAGCTTAACAAGGCCTCTCGCCGCGCCAACGAAAGCGTATAGCCCAGCGGATACTGATGCGCTGGCGTGACGTAACAAAGTTGGGTGTTACATTCAGGTAATTTATCGGTACAAATGCCTTGTCGATCGACTGCGACAGGCGTAACGGCGGCGCCGTAATAATTAAAAAGATGCCAGGCGCCGGAATAACAAGGGGATTCCGTCACAATATGACATTTTTCTTGCCGCTGCTGCGCCTGGTGTAGAATAAATATTTGGCTGAGAAGGGAGAGTCCTTCCTGAATACCATTGGTAATAATGATATTGTCCGGCGAGGTATTAATACCTCTGGACAAATTAAGATAGCGAACCACTTGTTCACGGAGTGAAAATAATCCACTTGGTGAATGATATCTGGTCATTAATTGTTCTTTTTGCAGTGCCGGCACATTATTCCACTTGCGCCAGCTTGACCAGGGAAACGCGTTAGGATCGGGAATGCCTATACGGCAATAGATCTCCCGCCCTTGCTCGCTATACACGTCGCTGGCTACGCCTGGCGGCCCTGGGGTAGGCGGAGGGGAGCCCGTCACAGAAAGCATAGCAGGCTGGATGCTGCGTAACGGGGCGGTAAAGATAACTTCATAGCCAATTCCTCGTCGGCTTTTGATATACCCTGCCGCCGTTAATTTTTCATAAGCCATCACCACCGTTATTTTCGCCACATTTAACCGCAGCGCCAGTTCGCGAATGGAGGGAAGCTTATCGCCGCAAAGTAAATCGCCGTGCTGAATGGCCTGAAAATAATATTGAAATATTTGTAATTGCAGCGGCGTGGTGCTTTCCCTGTTCAGAGATAATGACAGCATAAGAGATTCCTCATTATTGCGCTAACGGTATATTACGAATTACGCAAGCCGGTTATTTTGATGCGCCTCATAGTGTGAAGCGTGTTCCTATCATTCACCACGGGTGTCTCTATTTTCGTTTTTTAATATCGCTTAGCGTGCCGGTATTAAAATAATGGAGGCAGATATGTCGTGGATAAAAAAGAGCGCGCTATGGTGGGGATTTGGCGGCGCGGCGGCGATGGTGCTTGTTATTGCGGGAACCTGGCAGGGGGTGCATTACACCAGTACGACGGAGTTTTGTTTATCGTGCCATGCAATGCGCACCGTCGGCGAGGAATATCGCAGCAGTACGCATTTTCGTAACGCCTCTGGCGTGCGCGCTGAGTGCAAAGATTGCCATATTCCCCCCGGCATTGTGCCGACACTGGTGCGTAAAACCGAAGCGTTAAACGATCTTTACCACACCTTTATCTCCCCTTCGATCGATACGCCTGAAAAATTTGCCGGGAAACGCGCGGAGCTGGCGCAGCGCGAATGGCAACGGATGAGCGCCAACAATTCGGCGACCTGCAAATCCTGTCATCGCTATGAGGCAATGGATCACGCGAAGCAATCCGCTAACGCCGCGGCGCAAATGTCCGCTGCCGCGGCGAAAAACAGCAATTGTATCGATTGTCACAAAGGAATAGCGCACCACAAACCGGATATGAGCAGCGGTTTTCGCGAGCGTTATCAACAATTGCTACGCCAGGGTGAAGCCCAGGCGGATACCGACACGCTGTACACGCTAAGTGAAAACGCGCTTACCGCCGCGCCCGGAGCGCCAGTCGGGAAAGCTCTGCTTTTCCCGGCAACGCCGGTGAAAGTACTGAAAAGAGAGAAAGGTAACTTTCTGGTGGAAGTGACCGGCTGGCGGGAAAGTAAAGGCCGCGGGCGAGTGATCACCCAATTCAGGGGCAAGCGCGTGTTTTCCGCCGTACTGGATGCCACGCTGATGGACAACGTCAAAGTGCTGCAAACGCAGATCGATCCTGAATCTCATCAGCAGTGGCAGCAGGTGAGCGTCACCGCCTGGAGTCCCGCAACGGGATTTATCAATAACGTCGATCCGCTTTGGCAGTATGCCGATCAAATGCTGCAATCCACCTGTAGCGCCTGCCATAGCACGCCGCCGCCGACCCGTTATACCGCCAACGGCTGGATAGCCGGATTGAAAGCCATGTCCACCTATTACCGGCTTAACCCGGTGGAAGAGCGCACGTTGCTGAAATACCTCCAGACCCATGCCAGCGATGTGACCACATCCGAGAAAAAATGAGGAGAAGTTATGGATAGCCAAGAGATTAACGCGTCGCGTCGACGTTTTCTGACCGCTATGCTGGCGGTGGGCGCCGCCAGCGCGCTTGCGCCGTCCCCGCTGATCAAAAAAGCGTGGGCTGCCGGTGAAAATCCTGAACACTGGATTCAGTCCGGCTCGCATTTTGGTGCTTTTGAAGCAAAAGTGATGAATGGCGAGTGGGTTGCGACCCGGCCATTCAAACAGGATAAATATCCCTGCGATATGCTCAACGCCGTTCGCGAGGTGGTGTATAACCCTTCACGCGTTCGCTATCCGATGGTCCGGCTTGACTGGCTGCGTCAGCGTGAAAAATCCGATCGTCGCCAGCGGGGCGATAATCGTTTTGTGCGTGTAAGTTGGGATCGGGCGTTAGATCTTTTTTATGAGGAGCTGGAGCGGGTACAAAAAACCTACGGATCTTCCGGCGTGTTTACCGGCCTTGCCGACTGGCAAATGGTGGGGAAATATCATAAGGCTGGCGGAGCGATGGATAGAGGGCTGGGGCTACATGGGAGCTATGTGACCACTGTTGGCGACTATTCTGCGGCCGCAGCGCAGGTGATTCTGCCGCATGTCATTGGCTCACTGGAAGTTTATGAGCAACAAACCTCGCTGCCGCTGGTGATTGAACATAGCCAGACTATTGTGCTGTGGGGCTGTGATCCGATCAAAAATTTGCAGATCGAATTTCTGGTGCCCGATCACGATGCGTTCGGCTACTGGGCGCAGATAAAAGAGGCGGTGGCGCAAGGAAAAATACGCGTGATTAGCGTCGATCCGGTGCGAAGCAAGACGCAAAACTATCTTAATTGTGAACAGTTACCGCTGCGTCCGCAAACGGATGTCGCCCTGATGCTGGGGGTAGCGCACACCCTGTATGTCGAGAAACGTTACGATGTGAATTTTATTAATGATTACACCGTCGGTTTTGAGCAGTTCCTGCCTTATTTATTGGGAACGACGGATAAGCAACCGAAAGATGCGCAGTGGGCGGCGGAAATTTGCGGCCTGAGCGCGGAAAACATCCGGGATTTCGCCCGCATATTGGTCAGTGGGCGTACGCAGTTTATGGGCGGCTGGTGCGTACAGCGGATGCATCACGGCGAACAGTATCCGTGGATGCTGGTGGTGCTTGCCAGTATGGTCGGACAAATCGGTCTGCCCGGCGGCGGCGTTGGATTTGGCTGGCACTATAACGGCGGCGGGACCGTGACTTCCGCGGGGCCGGTGCTGTCCGGGCTTGGCAGTATTGCTAATCCGCCAGCGGCAAAATATAAGCCGGATTTTCGCGGCGCGTCAGAACATATTCCCACTTCGCGAATTGTCGATTGTCTGCTGACGCCGGGTAAAAAAATCGCCTTTAACGGAGAGACATTAACCTACCCGGATATCAAAATGGCGATTTATAGCGCGGCGAATCCGTTTCATGCGCAGCAGGATCGCAACCGTATGATTGAGGCCTGGGAGAAGCTGGAAACGGTGGTGGTGCTGGACCATCAGTGGACCGCCTCCTGCCGTTTCGCCGACATCGTATTGCCTGTCACTACGCGCTTTGAACGTAATGATATTGAACAGTTCGGCACGCATTCGAATAAAGGTCTGATGGCGTTGCATCAGGTGGTCAAACCGCAATTCGAGGCGCGGCATGATTTTGATATTTTCGCCGGGTTGTGCAAACGCTTCGATCGCGAGGCGGCGTACCGCGAAAATCGCGATGAAATGCAGTGGATTAATGCTATTTATGATGAAGGGGTGAAAACCGGGGCGGCGCTGGGCGTTACTCTGCCGGATTTCGACAGCTTCTGGCAGGGCGAAGGCTACATTGAATATCCGGCGGGGCAGCCGTGGGTGCGCCATAGCGAGTTTCGCGAGCAGCCTGACCTGAACCCGCTCGGAACGCCTTCGGGATTAATCGAAATTTTCAGTAAGACGATAGCCGGATTTGGCTATGCGGATTGTCCCGGGCATCCCGTCTGGATGGAGCCGTTCGAACGCAGCCACAGCAAAGCGAAAACAAAATATCCGCTACATCTGCAATCCTGCCATCCGGATAAACGGCTTCATTCTCAACTTTGTTCCAGCGACGCGTTTCGCAAAACGTACGCCGTCGCAGGGCGGGAGCCGCTTTATATGTGTGAGCAGGATGCCCGGGCGCGCGGGCTGAAAGCCGGCGATATCGCGCGCGTTTTTAATGACCGCGGCCAGGTGCTGGCGGGCGTGGTGATTAGCGCCGATTATGTCCCCGGCGTCATTCGTATTCACGAGGGTGCCTGGTATTCTCCGCAGAAAGGCGGCAAGGCGGGAACGCTGTGTACTTACGGCGATCCCAATGTTCTGAGCGCGGACGTCGCCACGTCGCAACTGGCGCAGGGGCCATCTGCCCACACGGTTTTGGTGGAGGTGGAACGCTATCAGCCGCAGGCGCCTGACGTGACGGGATTCGGCGGTCCGGATACGGTAAAAGAGGAGGGCGAAAATGCGGCATAGTCCTCTTACCTCACGGCGCGCGGCGATATATCAGTGGTTTTCGCAACTGCTGTTTCAGGAGCTGAGTGAGGCGCAGTTGGCCGCGCTTGGCAGTCAGGAGAGCCGAGTCTGGATTGCTTCGCTCTCCGCCATTCCTGGCCTGGCTTCCGACATCAAAGGATTTGAACGTAGCCTGACGCGCGTTTTGCAGCGCGCAGCGCGGGCGCAAGAATTGGCGGCAGACTTCGCCTCGCTGTTTTTGTTGGCGCCGCCAGTGGGCGTCTCGCCGTATGCCGGACATTATCCTCATACTACGCCAGCGCAAGAGCGGCGGCAGATGAATGCGCTACTGGTGGAACAAGAACTGGCGCCACGAGAAAATGAAGCCTCCGATCATATTGCGATTCAGTTGGCGTTAATGGCGGAACAGGTCAGCAGGGAAGCGCCAGTGGCGACGCAATACTATTTTTTGCAACACCATATTCTGTGTTGGGCGCCGCTTTTTATGGCGAGCTGCCAGCAACGGGACGCCAGGGGATTTTATGTTCTCGCCGTAGTGATGATGGTGCATTTTATGCGCGAGGATGCGCAGTATCTGCAATCACTGTTAATGGATGACGTTGACTGTCGAAACCACTAAAGAAAAGGGGCAGGCTGCGCCCTGGGGCGCAGCCGAAAAACGCGAAACTTAATCCGCGCGTCCCATATAACGGCGCTCTTCGATATGAATACGGATTTTCTCACCTGCGCTCAGGTATTCGGGAACCTGAATCACCAGACCGGTGCTCAGGGTAGCGGGTTTGTTACGTGCGCTGGCTGACGCCCCTTTAATACCCGGCGCGGTTTCGACGATTTCCAGATCCACGGTCTGCGGAAGCTCCAGCGCCAGCAGTTGGCCGTCCCAGGTCAGAACCTGCATATCCGGCATTCCGCCTTCAGGCATAAACAGCAACTCTTCTTCAATCTGATCTTTGGTGAAGGTATACGGCGTATAGTCTTCTTTATCCATGAACACATATTCGTTGCCATCGACATAAGAAAAGTCAACGCCGCGACGGCTCAGGGTGACGGTATCAACGATATCGTCGCCTTTGAAACGTTCTTCCACTTTCAGACCGGTGCGGACATCGGAAAAACGCATTTTATACAGTGTGGCGGCGCCACGGGCGGTAGGCGACTGAATATCGATATCTTTCACAATCAGCAACTTGCCGTTGTAGTTCAGTACCATACCCTTTTTGATTTCGTTCGCTCTTGGCATCGAGGAGATCCTGTTGTAGAGATTATCTAAAATATCGCGTCAAACTACTCGCGCCGGGCCGTTCAGGCAAGTGGAATTGTCACTTTTGCTGGGGCAAAAAAGGTGATACTGTTCGCCCGCTTCAGCTCCGCGTTCAACGAGAATACGCGATGGCATGTCGCCCGGATGGTGGATGCGCTGTGTTGTCCCTTCTGTTTCCGGAATGTCTGAGAGCAGACCTGCTCATGATGACGTCCACATTTTAAGTCTGGATTTTGCTTTGGGCAAATTCTGTTATCTTTCATTTGGTTATAAATAGAGGGATCGAGCATGGATTGTCGTAGCGGTTGTGGCGCTTGCTGTATTGCGCCTTCAATTTCGTCGCCGATACCCGGAATGCCGAATGGCAAGCCGATGAATACTCGATGCGTGCAGCTTTCGGAAGATAACTTGTGCCTTATCTTTGGCTCACCTTTACGCCCAAAAGTGTGTTCAGGCCTACAACCGGCAAGAGATATGTGTTTAACGACCCGGGAAGAGGCAATGATTTATTTGCTGGAACTCGAACAGCAAACCTTACCATGAGATAAACCGCTTTTGGTAAACGCGTAGGGGTTTGCGTTATATCCTGAAATAGTCTGCAAAAGCTGAACATCAAATTACCTCCTTTTACCGTTAAATGGCGTAATACATGCTTCCCTTATTTCGTGGCTTCTGAAGCGGTAAATACTGCCGCTCATGGTCGTCGGCGCCTGAACGTGTACTGAATAAGCTGCCACACAAAGCAAAAACGATCAATTTTATTTATATGATAGCCTTTGACTATTAAAACAAGGGGTTTCGATCTATTTTAATTATTCACAACGATCAATATTGAAAATTCGATAGTTTATACCTATCATTGGTGGTTTCACCGATCGATATAACCAGTGTGAATGTATTGTTATTTTCTTTTAAAATACTCACATTCTTATGGACGGGTTTTATCTTATGAAGAAATATACGTTCGCAGCCAGGGCGTTTATTTTTACTCTGGTGTTGCTTTTTGTTATTTTAGTGTCCTGGCTGACAATTAGCGTTTTAAAAGGGATGTGAAATGCAGGGTGAAAATAGTGAAATTGATTTAGTCGATGTTTCTTTTTTTCTTATAAGAAAATGGTTAAGTATTGTAATGACTACCCTTATTTTTGTTGCCATTGGTTATGTTTTTGTGAACTTGCAACACGATACCAGGGTTGTGAGTATTAAAATTAAACCCAATCTGGATACGCCTGCTACCTATGCGTTATGCGGCTATATCAATGATATTCAATGTAAAGTAACGGTTATTCTTAATCGGTTTAGCCGCTTTTTGCCTGCGGAGTATAAAAACAAAATAAGCTTCGAGGCGAAAAATCAACTTATCCTTTTTAAGGCGCAGGGGAGAGAGGAAAGCATCAATAATATTATTTCCACACTGAGAAATAGCGTTGATAAAATGGCGGCATGGTATATCGATGATGGTGATATTAAACGCTATAGTTTGCATAAAAATATGTTACAAACGGAAACATATGCAAAACTATCATTGCTGTCGGAGGCAGTTAAAAATAATGCCAACATTGAAGTGATAGATGTTGCTATTACGCCACAATATAAGATGCGCCTAGTGTTGGCCCTTTGCGGGCTGATGGGCTTCATTTTTTCAATAGCTACTCTTTTATGTAAAAGGGCGCTAACAGAATATCGTGTTGAGAAAAAGACAGTGAAGGACAGCGTAGGGAACATCGCGCAGAGATAAACCCTGCGCTGAAATGCGTCGAATAGCAAAAGTATTAGGCTTGCGAGTTAAACATCTTTAATACGCGCCAGGCAGAACATTGTGGCGACAATCATCACTAACGCAAACCAGAAGACCGCATGGTAATTCCAGATTTCTGCCGCTATTCCTGCCAGCGAACCGGCAATGATCCAGCCGACGCGTATGGTATTGGTATACAGAGTGGTAGCAGAACCCGCCTGACCCGGCATCAGATCCTGAAAATAGAGCATCCCAATTCCGCCGAGAATGCCAATGTAAATCGCGTTCAACAACTGCAAGCCGAGCAACGTCGCCGGCGCGTGCGCCAGCAACATACCCGCATAAAAGCACAGTCCGGCGACAACGGCGATGCGCATTAACAGGCGTTTCCCCAACCGTTTGGCGAAGTAACCTGCAATCAGCATTGTGGGAATCTCCAGTCCGGCTGCGGTACCCATCATCACGCCTGCAAGTTTTTCCGGAAGATGCAGCTCATTGATGATAAACAGCGGCATGTTAATGATATACAGGCTGTTAGTCCCCCACATTAGCGTACAGATGACAAACAGCAACAGCGTATCGCGGCGATTACGACGCGGCGCTTCCAGCACGTCGGTTGCCAGCGGCGCATCTTTGCGCATTGACGGTAAAAACAGCCACACCATGACGCCGCAGACGATAAAAGCTACCGCCGCGCTCAAATACATCACCGTAAAGCTAAAACCCATCGCCAGCGCATAGGCCAGCGGTGGCCCAATGACCCAGGCCAATGAGACCTGGGCGCGGAGGATTGAGCTGAACATCACCGCTTCACGACCGGTACGATCGGCATGTTCACGGGCCAGCGCAAACATCTGCGGGTTGGCGGTAGAGCCGAAGCTACTGAGAAAGACCCCGATGAACAGCAAAATAAAGTAGTTACGGTTCCAGGCAAACAGCACGCAGGCCAACATGCCCAGCACACAACAGAAAACGATCAGTTTTTTGCGATCGCCTTTTTTATCTGAGCGACCCGCCAGAAACTGGCTCACGATAATGCCGATAACCGCGCTGCCAGTAAAAAAGAATCCCACCATACCGGGGCGGGCGTGAACCTCATCCGTCAGAAAAATACTGAGCGTCGGCGTCTGTAACGCACCGGCAATACCGGTGAGAAAAGCCACGATCAAAAAGGCGGTAGACGTCAGGTCGAACGATTTAGGCGCAGCGGCGGCGGGACTGTTGTGCATGTTTCTTTATCAGTGATGTGAAGAGAGGCGGAGTTTACGCTGCCCGTCAGAAAATAAACAGGTGTCTGAATCAAAATCGACACGAAAAATCAAAATAGCATTTCAATTTGTTACCAGTACGTGCTGACGGTAGCTGAAAGAAAAGTGCTGAAGCCTTTTTTGCGTCAGCTCTTGAGCGTTTATTGGGGAAAAAATGTGCTATACCTCAAAAAATCACCATAAACCCGGCAACTTTTCTTGCGTGCTGAAGCAGAAAGATCCAGACTTATTGAAACGTTTCAGCGCTATCTTGTTTTTTTGATAAGCCAGATTGGCGCCTTTTTTCTCATATTGGCTGAATCGTTTCAATTCAGCAGGAGAGGAGACACATGTTCCAGTTATCGGTTCAGGACATTCATCCGGGCGAGCAGGCCGGAAATAAAGAAGAGGCTATTCGGCAAATCGCCGCCGCGTTAGCGCAGGCGGGGAATGTGGCGAGCGGCTACGTTGACGGTATGCTGGCGCGCGAACAGCAAACCTCGACCTTTCTTGGCAATGGTATTGCGATTCCCCATGGCACAACAGATACGCGCGATCAGGTGCTGAAAACCGGCGTGCAGGTTTTTCAATTCCCGCAGGGCGTTACCTGGGGAGAAGGTCAGGTCGCCTACGTGGCGATTGGTATTGCCGCCAGTTCGGACGAACACCTCGGCCTGCTGCGTCAGTTGACGCATGTGTTGAGCGATGACTCCGTGGCTGAACAGTTGAAATCCGCGACAACGGCGGAAGAGCTGCGCGCATTGCTGATGGGCGAGAAGCAAAGTGAACAATTAAAACTTGATAACGAGACGATGATGCTGGATGTCATCGCCAGCTCGCTGGTCACATTGCAGGCGCTAAATGCGGCGCGTTTGAAAGAGGCGGGAGCGGTTGATGCCGCGTTCGTCGCAAAAACGATTAACGATAGTCCGATGAATCTGGGACAAGGCATCTGGCTGAACGATAGCGCGGAAGGCAATTTGCGCAGCGCTGTTGCAGTAAGCCGTGCGACACAGGCGTTTGACGTAGAGGGTGAAAAAGCGGCCTTATTAGTCACTGTCGCGATGAACGACGAGCAGCCGATTGCCGTGTTAAAACGCCTCGGCGACCTGTTGCTGGACAATAAAGCCGATCGTCTGCTGAACGCGGACGCCGCGACGCTGCTGGCGTTGCTGACCAGTGATGATGCGCTGACTGACGATGTACTGAGCGCGGAATTTGTAGTGCGTAATGAGCATGGCCTCCATGCCCGTCCGGGCACCATGCTGGTGAATACGATTAAACAATTTAACAGTGAAATTACCGTGACAAACCTTGATGGAACCGGCAAGCCGGCAAACGGACGTAGTCTGATGAAAGTGGTGGCGTTAGGCGTGAAGAAAGGCCATCGTCTGCGCTTTACCGCGCAGGGTGAAGATGCTGAACAGGCGCTGAAAGCGATTGGCGATGCGATCGCCGCCGGTCTCGGGGAGGGTGCATAATGAGCAGACGTGTCGCCACCATCACCCTTAATCCGGCTTATGATCTGGTCGGGTTTTGTCCTGAAATTGAACGCGGCGAAGTGAACCTGGTGAAAACCACGGGCCTGCACGCGGCGGGCAAAGGCATCAACGTTGCCAGGGTGCTGAAAGACTTAGGCATCGACGTCACCGTCGGTGGTTTCCTCGGTAAAGATAACCAGGACGGTTTTCAGCAATTGTTCAGCGAACTGGGTATCGCTAACCGCTTTCAGGTGGTTCAGGGACGGACCCGCATCAACGTGAAGCTGACGGAAAAAGATGGCGAAGTGACCGACTTCAACTTTTCCGGCTTTGACGTGACCCCTGCAGACTGGGAACGCTTTGTTAACGACTCCCTGAGCTGGCTGGGTCAGTTCGATATGGTCTGCGTCAGCGGTAGCTTACCGGCTGGCGTGAGTCCGGAAGCGTTCACCGACTGGATGACGCGTCTGCGCAGCCAGTGTCCATGCATTATCTTTGATAGTAGCCGTGAAGCCTTAGTCGCTGGTCTTAAAGCTGCGCCGTGGCTGGTGAAACCGAATCGCCGCGAACTGGAAATTTGGGCGGGTCGTAAGCTCCCGGAAATGAAAGATGTGATTGATGCGGCGCACGCGTTACGCGAACAGGGGATCGCCCATGTGGTGATTTCGCTGGGAGCGGAAGGGGCGCTGTGGGTTAACGCCTCGGGAGAATGGATCGCTAAACCACCGGCGGTTGACGTGGTAAGTACCGTCGGCGCGGGCGATTCCATGGTTGGCGGATTGATTTACGGCCTGCTGATGCGCGAGTCCAGCGAACATACGCTGCGTCTGGCGACGGCGGTTGCCGCGCTGGCGGTCAGCCAGAGCAATGTAGGTATTACCGATCGTCCTCAGTTGGCCGCAATGATGGCGCGCGTCGACTTACAACCGTTTAACTGACAGCAGGAGAGGCATAATGAAAACGCTGCTGATAATTGACGCTAATCTCGGCCAGGCTCGCGCTTACATGGCGAAAACCCTGCTTGGAGCGGCGGCGCATAAAGCAAATCTGGAAATTATCGACAATCCGAATGATGCTGAGCTGGCGATCGTGCTGGGCGAATCTCTGCCGAACGACAATGCTCTGAACGGCAAAAAGGTTTGGCTGGGGGATATTGGTCGCGCCGTCGCGCATCCGGAATTGTTTCTGAGTGAAGCCAAAAGCCATGCGACCCCTTACAACGCCCCTGCTGCGGCTGCTCCTGCGGCGAGCGGCGGTCCGAAACGCGTGGTAGCGGTAACGGCCTGCCCGACCGGCGTCGCCCATACTTTTATGGCGGCTGAAGCCATTGAAACAGAAGCGAAAAAACGCGGCTGGTGGGTAAAAGTCGAGACACGCGGCTCCGTGGGGGCCGGCAATGCCATCACCCCGGAAGAGGTGGCGGAAGCGGATTTAGTGATTGTGGCGGCGGATATCGAAGTGGATCTGGCGAAGTTTGCCGGTCTCCCGATGTACCGCACATCGACCGGCCTGGCGCTGAAAAAGACGGCGCAGGAGCTGGATAAAGCCGTAGCGGAAGCGACGCCGTATCAACCGGCGGGTAAGGCATCGCAAGCGGCGACCGAAGGGAAGAAAGAGAGCGCTGGCGCGTATCGGCATCTGTTGACGGGCGTTTCTTACATGCTGCCTATGGTGGTTGCCGGGGGGCTGTGTATCGCGCTTTCCTTTGCCTTTGGTATTGAAGCCTTTAAGGAGCCGGGCACGCTGGCGGCGGCGCTGATGCAGATTGGCGGCGGTTCGGCATTTGCGCTGATGGTGCCGGTACTGGCGGGTTATATCGCTTTCTCCATCGCGGATCGTCCAGGCCTTACGCCGGGTCTGATTGGCGGTATGCTGGCGGTTAGTACCGGTTCCGGTTTTATCGGCGGGATCATTGCCGGCTTCCTTGCCGGGTATATGGCGAAGCTTATCAGTACCAAACTGAAACTTCCGCAAAGTATGGAAGCGCTGAAGCCGATCCTGATCATTCCGTTAATTTCCAGTCTGGTGGTGGGGCTGGCGATGATTTACCTGATCGGTAAACCGGTTGCCGGGATTCTGGAAGGGCTGACCCACTGGCTGCAAACCATGGGGACCGCAAACGCGGTGCTGTTGGGCGCGATTCTCGGCGGGATGATGTGTACCGACATGGGCGGCCCGGTGAACAAAGCGGCGTATGCGTTTGGCGTTGGTCTGCTGAGTACGCAAACTTACGCGCCGATGGCGGCGATCATGGCCGCAGGTATGGTACCGCCGTTAGCGCTGGGTCTGGCGACGATGGTGGCGCGTCGTAAGTTCGACAAAGCGCAGCAGGAGGGCGGTAAAGCGGCGTTGGTACTGGGGCTGTGCTTTATCACTGAAGGCGCTATTCCGTTTGCCGCACGCGATCCGATGCGTGTACTACCGTGCTGTATCGTTGGCGGCGCGTTGACCGGGGCTATTTCTATGGCGGTAGGCGCAAAATTGATGGCGCCGCATGGCGGTCTGTTTGTTCTGCTTATCCCAGGCGCAATTACGCCGGTATTGGGATACCTGCTGGCGATTGTAGCCGGTACGCTGGTAGCAGGGCTGGCTTATGCCGTCATAAAACGTCCGGAGACGGAAGTCGCGGCAAAAGCGGCATAAGAGATACACGCTAAAAAAGGCAGAGCGCGCTCTGCCTTTTTTATTGCCTGAAGAACATGGAGCGTCAGACCATCGCTTCGGCAATTTGCTGGGCTTTTAACCACGCAATCTCTTCCGCCCAGATATCAGGATTGATGGTCTCCAGTATCAGCGGAATACCGTCAAAACGTGCATCCTGCATAATCCAACGAAACGCATCGTGGCCGATATTGCCTTCACCCAGACTGTGATGGCGGTCAACGCGGCTACCGAAGGCGCTTTTGGCGTCGTTAAGGTGCATCCCGCGCAAATACCGAAATCCGACAATTTGCCCGAATTCGGCAAACGTTTTTTCGCACGCCTCTGGCGTACGCAGATCGTATCCGGCGGCAAAGGCATGACAGGTATCGATACAGACGCCGACGCGCGACTTATCTTCTACGCCGTCGATGATGGCGGCTAGCTGTTCAAACTCAAATCCCAGATTACTGCCCTGACCGGCTGTATTTTCGATGACCGCCGTGACGCCCTCGGTCTGCGCGAGGGCGATATTGATAGATTCAGCGATCCGCGCCAGGCAATCCTCCTGTGCAATCTGCATCAGATGGCTACCGGGATGAAAATTAAGCAGGGTTAAGCCGAGTTGTTCACAGCGCTGCATTTCATCGAGGAAAGCATCGCGCGATTTTTCCAGCGCTTCACTGACCGGATGGCCCAGATTAATCAGGTAACTATCGTGGGGAAGAATTTGCGCCGCTGAGAAATGATACTTTTCACAGGCGATTTTAAAGTCATCAATGACTTGGGGAATAAGGGGGGCGGCACGCCACTGACGCTGGTTTTTCGTGAAAAGCGCAAAGGCCGTTGCGCCAATTTCAGCCGCGCGGGCAGGGGCGTTAGCCAGACCGCCAGCAGCGCTGACGTGTGCTCCGATGTATTTCATAAAAGACTCCTGTTAAACCCGCTATACGGTTCATTGCGAACGCTATGATAACGGGTTAACAGGCGTGAAACGTAATAGTTTATGCGATAAGGCTATGGATTAGGACGTTAATAGCTCCGCCGCCAATAATCAGCCAGGCGAATAATGCCAGCGCCATCAGCAGCGGTTTCGCCCCTGCTTTTTTCAAGGCGCTAACGTGAGTGGTCAGACCCAATGCCGCCATTGCCATCGCCAACAGTATCGTGTCCAGCGTCACCAGCATATCCACCACGGCTTTCGGCAGCAGGTGGAAAGAGTTGAAGATCGCCACTACGATGAAGAAAATAGCAAACCACGGAATAGTAATTTTGCTTTTTTCCGCGCCGGCCGCCGGTGAAAGCTGTTTAACGCGCGCCGCCAGAATGATCAGGAACGGCGCCAGCATCATAACACGCAGCATCTTAGCGATAACCGCCGCATTTTCCGCATCCGGGCTAACAGCGTGACCCGCAGCGACCACTTGCGCGACTTCATGCATGGTTGAGCCGATATAGATGCCGTAAGTTTCCGGGCTGAACCAGTGTGCCAGCAGCAGATACATCGCCGGGTAAAGGAAAATGGCGATTGTGCCGAAGATAACGACAGTCGCTACGGCTACAGTAACCTTACTGGCTTCCGCTTTTACCACCGGCTCTGTCGCCAGTACCGCCGCTGCGCCGCAGATACTGCTACCGGCGCCAATCAGCCAACTGGTGTGCCTGTCCAGACCAAAGACTTTTTGGCCTAAGAAGCAGGCCAGCATGAACGTGCTGGAAAGCGTTAATACGTCAATCACAATACCGCTAATGCCCACGTCGGCGATTTGTGAAAAGGTAAGTCGAAAACCGTAAAGGATAATCCCTAAACGCAGCAAATGTTGTTTTGCAAACAGCACGCCGCCGTCGCATTGTTTCCATATTTGTGGATAGACGGTATTCCCGATAACCATACCCAGCAGGATTGCCAGGGTCAGGGCGCTGAACCCGGCGCCTGCGACGGCAGGGATAGCGCCGCCCCACAGGGCGACTCCTGTAATGACGGCGCTCAGAGCGAGCCCCGGTATAAAATGCCACACTGTACGACGATGCTTCTGCAAGGTGATTTCTGTCATAACCTTCTCCTGTATATGGACAATAAGGTTACGGTGATCTGGTTTAAAAATAAAATTGATTATATATTTATAATCAATCTTTATAAGTGGTAAGTGAAACGCTATCGGTGGGATACGACTATGCATATTACGCTACGACAACTTGAAGTGTTTGCTGAAGTACTGAAAAGCGGTTCAACAACCCAGGCGTCGGTCATGCTGTCATTATCGCAGTCCGCCGTTAGCGCCGCGCTCACCGATCTGGAAGGTCAGCTCGGCGTACAGTTGTTTGACCGGGTGGGTAAACGGCTGGTGGTCAACGAACATGGGCGCTTGTTATATCCGCGCGCGCTGGCGTTGCTGGAGCAAGCGGTAGAAATTGAGCAGCTATTTCGTGAAGATAACGGCGCGATACGGGTTTATGCCAGTAGCACCATCGGCAATTACATTTTACCCGCCATGATTGCCCGCTATCGCCAGCATTATCCGGCCTTGCCGCTGGAACTCAGCGTGGGAAACAGCCAGGACGTGATTAACGCGGTGCTGGATTTTCGGGTCGATATCGGCCTGATTGAAGGACCGTGTCACAGTACAGAGATTATCTCTGAGCCATGGCTGGAAGATGAGCTGGTGGTCTTTGCCGCGCCGTCCTCGCCGCTGACGCAGGGGCCGGTGACGCTGGAACAGCTTGCGGCATCCCCATGGATTTTACGCGAGCGCGGTTCCGGTACGCGGGAAATTGTCGATTATTTGCTGTTGTCGCATTTGCCGCGTTTTCATATGGCGATGGAGTTGGGGAATTCAGAAGCGATCAAACATGCGGTGCGTCATGGACTGGGGATAAGCTGTTTATCGCGCCGGGTGATTGCTGAACAACTCCAGGCGGGAACCCTGAGCGAAGTCGCGGTGCCGTTACCGCGCCTGGTGCGCACGTTGTGGCGTGTTCATCATCGGCAGAAACATCTTTCTAACGCGTTGCAGCGTTTTTTGAGTTACTGTGAATAAGGGTGAAGAGGAGGGCTACCCGGGCGGCATCGCCATTTTTAGTATCCGCTTACGTATACGTTATTCTCTGCTTTACTTATAATCCGTGGCCGGTCATGAAGGTCTCTTATAACCGCGCATTTGTGCCGGAAGGATAGCATTTCGTCTGTTACAATCGCGCCTCATTTTTTGGATGGGTAGCATTTTCACATGGGTTCCAAAACTAAAACCACAGAAGCGCCCGCGCTACGTCGCGAATTAAAGGCGCGTCACCTGACGATGATTGCCATTGGCGGCTCCATCGGGACAGGTCTTTTCGTTGCATCTGGTGCGACAATTTCTCAGGCGGGGCCAGGCGGCGCGCTGTTTTCTTATATTCTGATTGGTTTGATGGTCTATTTCCTGATGACCAGTCTTGGTGAGCTGGCGGCCTATATGCCAGTATCTGGCTCGTTTGCGACGTATGGTCAGAACTATGTGGAAGAAGGCTTTGGTTTCGCGCTGGGTTGGAACTACTGGTACAACTGGGCAGTGACTATCGCTGTTGATCTGGTCGCCGCACAGCTGGTGATGGGCTGGTGGTTCCCTGATACGCCGGGCTGGATCTGGAGCGCGCTATTCCTCTGCGTCATTTTCTTGCTGAACTACATTTCCGTGCGCGGTTTTGGCGAGGCGGAGTACTGGTTCTCGTTAATTAAAGTGGCGACCGTTATTATCTTCATCATCGTTGGCGTAGCGATGATTATCGGCATCTTTAAAGGTGTCGAGCCGGTCGGCTGGAGCAACTGGACGACGGGCGATGCGCCTTTCGCTGGCGGTTTTGCGGCAATGATTGGCGTTGCGATGATCGTGGGCTTCTCTTTCCAGGGAACCGAGCTTATTGGTATTGCCGCCGGGGAATCCGAAAATCCGGAGAAGAATATTCCGCGCGCGGTGCGTCAGGTCTTCTGGCGTATCCTGCTGTTTTATGTCTTCGCGATTTTGATTATCAGCCTGATCATTCCTTATACCGATCCGAACCTGCTGCGGAACGACGTCAAAGACATTAGCGTCAGTCCGTTTACCTTAGTGTTCCAGCATGCGGGCTTGTTGTCTGCGGCGGCGATAATGAATGCGGTTATCCTGACGGCGGTACTGTCTGCGGGCAACTCCGGGATGTATGCCTCTACCCGTATGCTCTACACCCTGGCCTGTGACGGTAAGGCTCCGCGTATTTTTGCTAAATTGTCCCGCGGCGGCGTACCGCGCAATGCGCTTTATGCCACCACCGTGATTGCCGGTCTTTGCTTTTTGACCTCAATGTTCGGCAACCAGACGGTCTATCTGTGGCTGTTGAACACCTCCGGTATGACGGGCTTCATCGCCTGGCTGGGGATCGCCATTAGCCATTATCGCTTCCGTCGCGGTTACGTGATGCAAGGGTATGATGTGAATGATTTGCCATACCGTTCCGGGTTCTTCCCGCTGGGGCCGATCTTCGCCTTCGTACTGTGCCTGATTATTACGTTAGGGCAGAACTATGAAGCGTTTCTGAAAGATACCATCGACTGGGGCGGCGTCGCGGCGACCTATATCGGTATTCCTCTGTTCCTGATTATCTGGTTCGGCTACAAGCTGATAAAAGGCACGCATTTTGTGCGCTATAGCGAAATGCACTTCCCGGAACGCGTTAAAAAGTAACGCAGTATTCTCGCCGTAGGCTGGATAAGGTTTTATGCCGACATCCGGTACTGACCGCCTGAACTGCCCCTTCTAACCCTCTCATTCGAGAGGGTTTTTTGTTTTTTTCTCCACAATTGGCTTCTGGCGACATAATTATTAACAATTAAATTGATAATTATTATCGTTTGCTTTATCGTTACGCTCAAAATCAGAAGGATAGAGATTCGGGGGCGGCCATCGCTAATCAGCCCGACTCGCCTGCATAAAAAGAGTTCGCCGTGATAACCGTTATCGCAGGCGAAACGTAATGCGTTGTGAGCGATAACCGATTTTTTTGTCGTATTTATCTCATGGAGAAATGGAATGTTTAGGTTGAACCCTTTCGTTCGGGTAGGGATTTGTGTGTCCGCAGTAACGTTGGCCTGGCCGGTTGCCGCAGCAACAGATGATGGTGAAACCATGGTCGTTACCGCGTCCGCCATCGAACAAAATCTGAAAGACGCACCGGCAAGTATCAGCGTCATTACCCAGCAAGATTTACAGCGCAGGCCCGTGCAAAACCTGAAAGATGTCCTGAAAGAGGTACCGGGCGTGCAGCTCACCAGCGAAGGGGATAACCGTAAAGGCGTGAGTATTCGTGGTCTGGATAGCAGCTATACGCTGATCCTGATCGACGGTAAGCGCGTCAACTCCCGTAACGCGGTCTTCCGCCATAATGATTTTGATCTGAACTGGATACCGGTTGACGCTATCGAACGCATTGAGGTGGTGCGTGGGCCCATGTCCTCGCTGTATGGCTCCGATGCGCTGGGTGGCGTGGTCAACATTATCACCAAAAAAATTGGTCAGAAATGGCACGGCAGCGTCACGGTTGATTCCACTCTTCAGGAACATCGCGACCGTGGCGACACTTATAACGGTCAGTTCTTTACCAGCGGCCCGCTGATCGACGGCGTGCTGGGGATGAAAGCCTATGGCAGCCTGGCGAAACGCGGCAAAGACGAGCAGCAGCGTTCCGCCACCACCGCTACGGGTGAAACGCCGCGCATTGAAGGATTTACCAGCCGGGATGGAAACGTCGAGTTTGCCTGGACGCCGAACGAAAATCATGACGTTACCGCAGGCTACGGTTTTGACCGCCAGGACCGGGACTCCGACTCGCTGGATAAAAACCGTCTGGAGCGGCAAAACTACGCGTTGAGCCATAACGGACGTTGGGATCTCGGCAATAGCGAGCTCAAGTTCTACGGCGAAAAAGTGGAGAACAAAAACCCCGGTAACAGTAGCCCCATCACGTCAGAAAGCAATTCTATTGACGGGAAATACGTTCTGCCGTTAGCGCCTGTCAACCAGTTCGTCACCTTCGGCGGCGAATGGCGTCACGATAAACTGAGCGATGCGGTGAACCTGACCGGTGGTTCCAGTACTAAAACCTCCGCCAGCCAGTACGCTCTGTTCCTTGAAGATGAGTGGCGGATCTTCGAACCGCTGGCGCTGACCACGGGCATCCGTATGGATGACCATGAAACCTATGGCGATCACTGGAGCCCACGTGCTTATCTGGTCTATAACGCAACGGATACCCTGACGGTGAAAGGTGGATGGGCCACAGCCTTTAAGGCGCCGTCGCTATTGCAATTAAGCCCGGACTGGGCAACCAATTCCTGCCGTGGCGGATGTCGCATTGTCGGTAGCCCGGATCTGAAACCTGAAACCAGTGAAAGCTGGGAGCTTGGCCTCTATTACCGTGGCGAAGAGGGCATACTGGATGGCGTAGAAGCGAGCATTACTACGTTCCGTAACGATGTGGACGATCGCATCAGCATTAGCCGTACCCCTAATGTTAACGCCGCGCCCGGCTATTCCAACTTTGTCGGTTTCGAAACCAACAGTCGGGGACAGCGCGTTCCGGTCTTCCGTTATTACAACGTGAATAAAGCGCGTATTCAGGGCGTGGAAACCGAGCTGAAAGTTCCGTTTAACGAGGCGTGGAAACTGTCGTTGAATTACACCTATAACGACGGACGCGACATTAGCAATGGCGGGAACAAGCCGCTTTCCGATCTGCCGTTCCACACCGCGAACGGTACGCTGGACTGGAAACCGACGCAGCTTGAAGACTGGTCGTTCTACGTATCGGGGAATTATACCGGGCGTAAGCGGGCCGACAGCGCAACGGCGAAGACGCCTGGCGGGTATGTGGTCTGGGATACCGGCGCGGCATGGCAGGCGACGAAAAACGTTAAACTGCGTGCGGGCGTTCTGAACGTGGGCGATAAAGAGCTCAAACGCGACGACTACGGTTATACCGAAGACGGACGTCGTTACTTTATGGCGGTGGATTACCGGTTCTGACAGAGACTGGCGACAGCCGCGTTTTGCCGCTGTCGCCAGAATGTTACAAACGATGCAGCCTGGAGAGTAGCGCCAGCGACAGAGTCGTTAGCAGAATGGCGATCAACGCATAAATATAAACGCCCGACCACGCCCAGCTATTTTTCACCATAATTACTGGCACACCGGCCATTGCCGCGCCGACATAGCTGAACAATCCCCGAAAACCGGTAATCGATCCCGCCGCATCCTTATGGGTCACATCCAGACAGCCGACGGCAAAAAGCATATGCGGTCCGTATAAGGCGAAGCCCATGATGGTGAACAGAATCGCGGTGAGGGTGTAAGAGGTGTCCTGAACCAGCGGCACCAGCACGATGCATATGCACAGCGCTAACGCGAAGATTAATCCGGTCATCCAGCGGTTACTTTTGAACATAAAGTCAGACAAGTAGCCTGCCAGCAACCCGCCCGCCAGTCCGCCCGCCTCAAACCAGGAAATAATCGAGTTCGCTTTTATCAGACTCCAGCCGTGAACCTGCGAATAGTAAATCTGCGGCCAGTCGTTAAGGATTGTGCGCGCAATATAAACCGACATATCGCCGATAATAATGATCCATACCAGTGGATTGGTCAGGATATATTTCACAAAAATTTGCCAGAAGCTCAGGTTGACCGGGCTGGCCTTGACCTGGGCCAGTTCCGTCGTGTCGTTACGCCACTGCCCCACGTTGGGCAAACCTAACGTACCGGGACGGTCTTTAATAGTAAATAGCGCCACTATCCCCATCAGCAGCGAAATGGCGCCGGGAACATAAAACCCCATTTTCCAGCTACCGCTAAAAGCGATAGCAAAACTGGTCAGTAGCGGCGCGAGGCTGCCGCCGATATTGTGCGCCGCTTCAACGATAGCCCACCAGCGTCCCCGTTCGTTTTTCGAAAACCACGAGGCCATAATTTTCGCCATCGGCGGAAAGCTGGTGCCCTGTAATATCGCGTTGAGACTGTACAGCACGTAGAATGCCGCCACGCTATCGGAAAAGCCAAACAGAATATTCACAATCCCCACGCCAATCAGCACCGGGCCGGTCATGGCTTTCGGGTTAATTTTATCGACCAGCATCCCGCCGACAAACTTCATCGCGCCATAAAGAATGTAGAAGATAGAAGACATAATGGCGAAGTCTTCTGCGGTCAGCGATGTTTCCGTCAGCATGGCCGGCATTGCGGCGGAGAAGTTTTTACGGGTGAGATAAAAGACGGCATAAGAGATAAAGACCGAGGCGATAATCTCAAGACGAAATTTTTTATAGGTCTGGTCTATCTCTTTTTTCTCTTTAACAATCGGCTTATCGGGCTGGCTGAAAATACATGTTTTTATACTCATTTTAAAATTCCCTTCCGGCGAGGCGCGTCGCGTTATAATTCATCTTCAATAAAAAAAAGAAGCAATTCGAAACCGTGATAATTAATCTGATGATGGATTTTTTCCCGTACAACCGGTTTTGCTTTCCAGGCAATACCGGTGCCTGCATGCTGTAACATCGGCAGATCGTTGGCACCATCGCCACAGGCAACAATATTCTCCGTGGCAATATTTAACTGGTCAGCCAGATCAGCCAGCGTCTTTTTTTTGTTTGCCGCGTTCATAATCGGTAAAGTAATGTTATCTGTCAGAACGTTATCGCGTATTTCAACCGTATTCGAAAAGGCATAATCCAGTTGATATCGCGTTTTTAGACGCTGGGTGAAAATATCCAGCCCGCCGGAGATAATCGCGGTTTTAAATCCTTTGGCTTTAATGACTGGCAGAATAGTTAACAGGCCTGGCGAAAGGGTCATGCGATCGCATACGGCGTTCAGCACCGCTTTCGGCGTGCCTTTCAACATTCCGATACGTCGGGTAAAACTGGCGTTAAAATCAAGTTTGCCCTCCATTGCCTGTTGGGTAATGGCGGCGATTTGCGTCGATATGCCAAGCGCGCGGGCAATCTCATCCACGCCTTCTTCCGCAATAAACGTGGAGTCCATATCAAACGCGATAATACCGTTAACAGGCAGTGGCTGCGGCTTAATAAAAAAATCAAACTGCCACTGTAATGAGAGCTCGCGTAAATAGCGATAAAATTCAGGTGTAAGACATTCCGCTGGCAGCGTGAATTTTAGATAGTCGGTATCGATAAGCGCGGCATAACGTTTATCAAATAATAGTGGGAACGGCATGGTAACGGCATTAAATAACGTTTCCTGTAATTTTTTCTGAAACGTATCGATATCCTGTGTGGTAATAAAATAAATAACACTCATACGATAACTCCCTTAATTTACGGGTATTATAATGACTCTTTTTGGACGTGGAATCTTGTGCTATCACAGATATCACTGCCAGGAAAACGCTAAAAAAGCATTGTTTTTGATACCCGGTAAACTTCAGACACAAAAGGTATCACTTTTGATATGCCAACTGTGCGAGGATGGTATTTATTACTGAACGCGAATGAGACTGAAAGGATTGATATAACGATGGAGAGTTGCCTTGATATATTCAAAATAGTAATAGGTCCATCCAGCTCACGTACCGTAGGGCCGATGCGCGCCGCCTGGCTCTTTATTTCATTGCTCAGAGAACAAGAGACGTTGCCGCTAATTCGGGAAATTGAAATCGAGCTGTATGGCGCTTTATCGCTAAGCCGCAAGTGTCACAATGTGGATACCGCCCTTTATCTTGGGCTGTTGGGCTATCAGCCGGAGAATGTCGATCTCCGTTCGCATATGTCGGTGATTAAGCGTGCGGAAAATGAAAATAAAATCGAACTCCCGCTCTCCGACGCGGGCGAAACTACGATAAAAGTAAAGATTATCGCCAATCATCAGGCGCACCCAGGGCATCCTTATGCCATGACGTTTCGCGCCAGGGATGATTATTTCACGGTGTATGAAGAGACCTGGTTTTCGATAGGCGCCGGGCAGGTTCGCAAACATGGCGAGCCGCTGACGCCATCGCTTCCTTTGCGTACAGTGTCGCCCTTTGAATTTAGTCATGCCGCCCAGTTGCTGGCGCTGTGTCGGCGTAATGGCCTGTCTGTGGCGGCGCTGATGATGAAAAATGAGCTGTGCCGCCACTCGCCACAGACGTTGCAAAATTATCTGGCGCAGATATGGGACGTGATGCAGCAGGCGGTTTATCGCGGGTTACATACTGAGGGGGTGTTACCCGGCCCATATCAGGTGCCGCGGCGCGCCTGCGCGTTACATAAAACGTTACAGGCCAACCGTTCCGCCAGTGATTTTTTAACCGCTCTGAACTGGGTCAATGCCTTCGCGATTGCGGTAAGCGAAGAAAATGCCAGCGGCGGACAGATTGTTACCGCGCCAACTAATGGCGCATGCGGCATCATTCCGGCGGCGCTCTGCTGGTATGATAAATTTGTCACGCCGCTGGATCTCGGTGCGCTGACCCGTTTTTTCCTGACCGCCGCCGCTATCGCGATGTTGTTTAAACAAAACGCCTCTATTCTGGGATCTGAAGTCGGCTGTCAGGGGGAAATCGGCGTGGCGTGCTCAATGGCGGCGGCGGGCCTGGCTGAACTGATGGGCGCATCCGTGGAGCAAACGCTGAGTGCCGCTGAAATTGCCATGGAACATCATCTGGGATTGACCTGCGATCCGCTGGGTGGGCAGGTACAAATTCCCTGCATAGAGAGAAATGCCATCTCTGCCGTGAAAGCGATAAACGCGGCGACGATGGCGATGAGCCGCGTAAGCGAACCCTGTATTTCGCTCGATGAGATCATTGCTGCGATGTACGAGACCGGTAAAGACATGAGCGCTAAATACCGTGAAACGTATCATGGTTCGCTGGGGAAAATTCAGCCGCGCAAGAGAGGGTAACAGAGTGAAATACAATACGATGAATAACGATGAGATTATCCTGTCGTTGTGCGCCCGCTTAAAGGAGACGCGTCTGTCTCTTTCGATGACCCAGCAGCAGCTTGCCGATTGCGCGCAAGTTGGCATCGCTACCATCAAGCGTATCGAGAAAGGGGGAGGGCTGAATCTTGATACGTTAATTTCTCTCCTGCGGGCTCTGGATAAGTTGCATAATCTTGATGCGGTGCTGTTTGAATCCGAGCTGCGTAATTTTCACGAAAGTTATGAAGGCGGAGAGGGCAGCGGCCGCCTTCAGGTACGCCAGCAGGCCGCGGATTTAAATAATAAATCTTCCGCGCCGCAGTCGGAGGAGGTGAATTACAGCGCGGCGCTGGAAAATTCATTATGTTGGTGACGCCTCACGCTCGCCTCGCAAATACCGGGCATGAAAGCGCAGATGGTCTTCGATAAAGGACGCAATAAAATAATAGCTATGATCGTAGCCGGGCTGAATTCGTAGCGTCATCGGCCAGGCGGTTTGTCGCGCGGCTTCCGCCAGCACGGCGGGCTGAAGCTGGTCGGCAAGGAATTGATCGCTGTCGCCCTGATCGATGAGCACAGGAATGGCGTCCTGCGGCTGGCTGGTCAGCATTAATTCACAGCTATCCCACTGAATCCAGGCTGATTCATCTTCGCCGAGATAGGCGGTAAACGCTTTGATTCCCCACGGCACGCGGCTGGGGTTGACGATAGGCGCAAATGCAGAGACGCTGGAGTATTTGCCCGGATTTTTCAGCGCCATGATCAACGCGCCATGACCGCCCATCGAGTGCCCGCTGATGGCGCAACGGTCGCTGACGTTAAACTGGGTCTGGATAAGCGCCGGAAGCTCATCGCGCAGGTAATCATACATGCGATAATGGCTGGCCCAGGGCGGCTGCGTGGCATTGAGATAAAACCCGGCGCCGTGGCCTAAATCGTATCCGCTATCGTTGGCGATCTGTTCGCCGCGTGGACTGGTATCCGGCATCACCAATACGATGCCCAGTTCTGCTGCGATACGCTGCGCGCCTGCTTTGGTGGCGAAATTCTCATCATTGCAGGTTAACCCGGACAACCAGTACAGCACCGGAGGCGGTTCATTATCCTGAGTCGGCGGAAGAAAAATACTGAATGTCATGGCGCAGTTTAGCGTGGCGGCATGATGACGCCAGCGCTGCTGCCAGCCGCCAAAACATCGGTGCTCTTCGAGCATTTCCATGCGGGGCTCCTTTTATAGTGAACCTGATAAGGTATGCAGATTCTTCATAATACAGATTATTCACCGCGTTGTGAGTAACTTTCACTTCCGTAATACATAAACATGCTTCATCATTTAAATAACGTTGCGTTAACAAATATGCCCTTTGCCCTGCCATCATTCTCGCGCCGGAAAAGATGTCATGAAAGGCAGCGACAATTTCAACAATTATGGGCGTGAATACTGGATTATGTGCGCTACCTCACGCACAATAATCACGTTGTCACAATATTGACAAACTTTGCCCCACGCAGGGCAAAGGCGCCACACCTGCAGGAGAACACGATTAATGCCATCACTCAGTAAAGAAGCGGCCCTGGTTCATGAAGCGCTAGTTGCCCGGGGGCTGGAAACGCCGTTGCGCCCGCCTATGGATGAATTAGATAATGAAACGCGAAAAAGCCTTATTGCAGGGCATATGACTGAGATTATGCTGTTGCTAAATCTCGATTTGAGCGATGACAGTCTGATGGAAACGCCGCATCGTATCGCTAAGATGTACGTTGATGAGATTTTCGCCGGTCTCGACTATGCCAATTTCCCGAAAATTACCCTCATTGAAAATAAAATGAAGGTAGATGAAATGGTCACCGTCCGCGATATCACGCTGACCAGCACCTGTGAACATCACTTTGTAACCATTGACGGCAAAGCGACCGTCGCGTATATCCCCAAAGATTCTGTGATCGGCCTGTCTAAAATTAACCGTATCGTGCAATTCTTCGCCCAACGTCCGCAGGTTCAGGAACGTTTAACCCAGCAAATTCTGACGGCGCTGCAAACCTTGCTCGGCACCAATAATGTAGCGGTATCGATTGATGCGGTGCATTACTGCGTGAAAGCGCGCGGTATTCGTGACGCAACCAGCGCCACAACGACGACTTCGCTGGGCGGATTATTTAAGTCCAGCCAGAATACGCGCCAGGAGTTCCTGCGCGCCGTTCGCCATCATCACTGATTAAGGCGGAGACGATGGAGCGTAATGTCACGCTGGATTTTGTACGTGGCGTCGCCATCCTCGGTATCCTGCTTCTTAACATCAGCGCCTTTGGATTGCCAAAGGCGGCTTATCTTAACCCTGCCTGGTACGGCTCGATTATTGCCGAAGACGCCTGGTCCTGGGCGATTCTCGATATTGTGGCGCAGGCTAAGTTTCTTACGCTATTCGCGTTGTTGTTTGGCGCGGGGTTACAAATGCTGCTTCCGCGTGGTACACAGTGGATTCAGTCGCGCTTAACGCTATTGGTACTGTTAGGTTTTATCCATGCGTTATTCTTTTGGGACGGCGATATTCTGCTGGCCTACGGTCTGGTCGGGTTAATCTGCTGGCGGCTGGTACGTGACGCGCCTTCGGTAAAAAGCCTGTTTAATACCGGCGTACTCCTTTATCTGGTCGGGATTGGCGTGCTGCTGCTGCTGGGCGTAGTATCGAGTAGCGAAACCAGTCGCGCCTGGACGCCGGATGCTTCCGCAATATTGTATGAAAAATACTGGAAGCTGAACGGCGGCATGGAGGCTATCAGCAACCGGGCGGAGATGTTGTCGAATAATTTACTGGCGCTCGGCGCGCAGTATGGCTGGCAACTGGCGGGTATGATGCTGCTGGGCGCCGCGCTAATGCGTAGCGGCTGGCTGAAAGGTCAGTACAGTCTGCGGCACTATCGCCGTACCGGGGGGCTGCTGGTGGCGTTAGGGCTAATGATCAACCTTCCTGCGGTCATTTTACAATGGCGGCTGGATTGGGCGTACCGCTGGTGCGCCTTCTTATTGCAGGCGCCGCGCGAACTGAGCGCGCCGTTGCAAACGCTGGGCTATGCCGCGCTGATGTTTGGCTTCTGGCCGCAGCTTAGCCGATGCAGACTGACGCTTGCCATTGCCTGCGTGGGGCGAATGGCGCTGACCAATTATCTGCTGCAGACGATCATCTGTACCACGCTGTTTTATCAGTTTGGCTTATTTATGAAATTCAATCGGCTGGAACTCTTGTTCTTTGTCGTTCCGGTATGGGCAATAAACCTTCTCTTTTCCGTCATCTGGCTACGTTTCTGGCGACAGGGACCGGTCGAGTGGTTATGGCGCCAACTCACGTTGCGCGCGTCAGGATCATCCAGATAACGATCTGGATCACATTCATTAACAAAATGGTTGTAACCGTTTCCATCCCTGTGATGTTTCTCACGCAGTCCTGTGCAGGGTGCTGACAAAATAGCCGCCTGCTAACGGGGCATTTGTGAGTATTTTTGAACTCAAACAGGGCAGTGAATATGATCACCATTCGTGATGTAGCGCGCCAGGCTGGCGTGTCTGTAGCGACCGTTTCTCGCGTACTGAATAACAGCGCGTTGGTCAGTCCCGACACCCGTGACGCCGTCATGCAGGCTGTCACGCTATTGGGATATCGGCCAAATGCGAATGCGCAAGCGCTGGCCACGCAGGTGAGCGACACCATCGGCGTCGTGGTCATGGATGTTTCCGATGCCTTTTTCGGCGCGCTGGTGAAAGCCGTGGATCTGGTCGCGCAGCAGCACCAGAAATATGTTCTCATTGGCAACAGTTATCATGAGGCGGAAAAAGAGCGACATGCTATTGAAGTCTTGATCCGCCAGCGTTGTAACGCATTGATTGTTCACTCAAAAGCCTTAACCGATCGCGAGCTGGGCGACTTTATGGATCAGATCCCCGGCATGGTGCTGATTAACCGTATCGTGCCGGGTTATGCGCATCGTTGTGTCTGTCTTGACAATGTGAGCGGCGCCAGAATGGCGACCCGCATGTTGCTGAATAATGGACATCAGCGCATCGGCTACCTTGCCTCCAGCCACCGTATTGAAGATGACGCGATGCGCAGAGAAGGGTGGTTAAACGCGCTGCAAGAACAGGGGATTTCTGCGTCGGAGAGCTGGATTGGCATCGGCACCCCGGATATGCAGGGCGGCGAGTCGGCAATGGTTGAGTTGTTGGGACGCAATCTGCAACTGACGGCGGTATTTGCTTATAACGATAACATGGCCGCGGGCGCGCTGACGGCGTTAAAAGATAATGGCATCGCCATTCCCTTGCATCTGTCTATCATCGGTTTCGATGATATCCCTATCGCTCGTTATACCGATCCTCAGTTGACTACCGTGCGCTATCCTATTGCTTCTATGGCGAAAATCGCGACCGAACTGGCGTTACAGGGCGCCGCAGGCACGCTGGATATTACGGCGACGCATTGCTTCATGCCGACGCTGGTGCGGCGCCATTCGGTGGCGTTGCGACAGAATGCGGTGCTGATCACTAACTGATTACGCACCGCATATAACCGTTTTCAATCTGTGAGTAAATTCACAGTTTATTAACATTGCGATAGCTATGATGACAACGTTTGTCGCACTGTAACTGATATGTAACAGTTGGTAATCAGTTTTGCAGGGGTATTTCGCTTATAAAAACCGTTATCACCCTATCCCGCGACTACCGGCCACAAAATAAAGAGTTGAATAAATACGCTTCGGCGTTCAGTAACACGACGTTAACATGCTGAGCAGCCGGGCATTTTTTTACGCTATACCCTACATAATAAAACCGGAGCTACCATGAATAAGAAGGTATTGACCCTTTCTGCCGTGATGGCAAGTCTGTTATTCGGTGCGCACGCGCACGCGGCTGATACTCGTATTGGCGTGACGATTTATAAATATGACGATAACTTTATGTCCGTCGTGCGTAAGGCTATTGAAAAAGATGGCAAATCCGCGCCGGATGTTCAGTTACTGATGAATGACTCGCAAAACGATCAGTCCAAACAGAATGATCAAATTGACGTTTTGTTGGCGAAAGGGGTTAAAGCGCTGGCGATTAACCTGGTAGACCCGGCTGCCGCTGGTACGGTGATTGAAAAAGCGCGCGGGCAAAATGTGCCGGTGGTGTTCTTTAACAAAGAGCCTTCCCGCAAAGCGCTGGACAGCTATGACAAGGCGTATTATGTCGGGACTGACTCTAAAGAATCCGGTGTGATTCAGGGCGACTTGATTGCCAAACACTGGCAGGCTAATCAGGGTTGGGATCTGAATAAAGACGGTAAAATTCAGTATGTCCTGCTGAAAGGCGAGCCGGGGCATCCGGATGCGGAAGCCCGTACGACGTATGTGGTGAAAGAGTTAAATGATAAAGGTATTCAGACCGAGCAACTGGCGTTAGACACCGCCATGTGGGATACCGCGCAGGCAAAAGATAAGATGGATGCCTGGCTGTCTGGCCCGAACGCTAACAAGATTGAAGTGGTTATCGCTAATAACGATGCGATGGCGATGGGCGCGGTAGAGGCGCTGAAAGCGCATAATAAATCGTCGATTCCGGTCTTTGGCGTCGATGCGTTACCGGAAGCTCTGGCGCTGGTGAAATCGGGCGCGATGGCCGGTACGGTACTGAATGACGCCAACAATCAGGCGAAAGCGACATTCGATCTGGCGAAAAACCTCGCAGAAGGCAAGAGCGCGGCTGACGGCACCAACTGGAAGATTGAGAACAAAATTGTGCGCGTGCCTTATGTTGGCGTGGACAAAGACAATCTGAGCGAATTTACCCAGAAATAAGTTTCCCGTCTGTGGGCGCAATTTCGTTGCGCCCTGAAACTGTGGAAGGGTGACGCGCCGTAGACCGGATAAAGTATTTCTTCTGACATCCGGCACGGATAGTCATAATTAAAAAGGCCGACAGGGTATCATTATGGTCAGCACGATTTCTCCGTCGTCGGGTGAATATTTGTTGGAAATGCGTGGCATTAACAAATCATTTCCCGGCGTGAAAGCGCTTGATAATGTCAACTTAAACGTTCGTCCGCACTCTATTCATGCATTAATGGGCGAAAACGGCGCAGGCAAATCAACATTATTAAAATGTCTTTTTGGTATTTACCAAAAAGATTCCGGCAGCATTGTATTTCAGGGAAAAGAAGTGGATTTCCATTCCGCGAAAGAAGCGCTGGAGAATGGGATTTCTATGGTACACCAGGAGTTAAACCTGGTATTGCAACGTTCGGTCATGGATAACATGTGGCTGGGGCGTTATCCTACCAAAGGTATGTTTGTCGACCAGGATAAAATGTACCAGGATACCAAAGCGATATTTGATGAACTGGATATCGATATTGACCCGCGCGCGCGCGTGGGAACGTTATCCGTTTCGCAAATGCAGATGATCGAAATTGCGAAGGCGTTTTCCTATAACGCTAAGATCGTTATTATGGATGAACCGACCTCATCGTTAACTGAGAAAGAGGTTAATCATCTGTTCACCATTATTCGCAAGCTGAAAGAACGCGGCTGCGGTATTGTTTATATCTCGCATAAAATGGAAGAAATTTTCCAATTGTGCGATGAAATTACCATCCTGCGCGACGGTCAGTGGATTGCCACCCAGCCGCTGGAAGGGCTGGATATGGATAAGATCATTGCGATGATGGTCGGACGTTCCCTGAACCAGCGTTTTCCGGATAAAGAAAATAAGCCGGGCGACGTGATTCTGGAGGTGCGTAACCTGACCTCGCTGCGCCAGCCTTCCATTCGTGATGTCTCCTTTGATTTGCATAAGGGCGAAATTCTGGGCATTGCCGGTCTGGTTGGGGCAAAGCGTACCGATATCGTCGAAACGCTGTTCGGCATTCGTGAGAAGTCGTCCGGGACAATCACTTTACATGGCAAGAAAATTAACAATCACACTGCGAACGAAGCGATTAACCACGGTTTTGCGCTGGTGACGGAAGAGCGTCGTTCCACCGGGATTTACGCCTATCTGGATATCGGATTTAACTCGTTAATTTCGAATATCCGTAATTATAAAAATAAAGTGGGGTTACTGGATAATTCCCGCATGAAAAGCGATACCCAATGGGTCATTGATTCCATGCGGGTAAAAACGCCGGGGCATCGTACGCAAATTGGTTCGCTTTCCGGCGGTAATCAGCAAAAGGTGATCATTGGTCGCTGGCTATTAACGCAGCCGGAAATATTAATGCTCGACGAACCGACTCGTGGTATTGATGTCGGCGCAAAATTTGAAATTTATCAGCTTATGGCTGAGCTGGCGAAAAAAGGCAAGGGAATCATCATTATCTCTTCTGAAATGCCGGAGCTATTAGGCATTACCGATCGTATCCTGGTGATGAGCAATGGTCTCGTTTCCGGCATTGTCGATACTAAAACAACAACGCAAAACGAAATTTTGCGTCTTGCTTCTTTGCACCTTTAAGATCAGGGGCTCCTTATGAGTGCGTTAAATAAGAAAAGCTTTCTTACCTGGCTGAAAGAGGGCGGAATTTACGTCGTTCTTTTAGTGTTGCTGGCGATTATTATTTTCCAGGACCCGACTTTTTTAAGTTTGCTGAATTTAAGTAATATTCTGACGCAATCTTCGGTACGTATCATTATCGCGCTGGGCGTGGCGGGATTAATCGTCACCCAGGGGACAGACCTGTCGGCGGGGCGTCAGGTAGGGCTGGCGGCGGTGGTGGCGGCAACATTACTGCAATCGATGGAAAACGCTAATAAAGTGTTTCCGGAAATGGCGACCATGCCGATTGCTGTGGTCATCCTGATTGTCTGCGCGATTGGTGCGGTGATTGGCCTTGTGAACGGCATCATTATTGCTTACCTGAATGTGACACCGTTTATTACCACGCTTGGCACGATGATTATCGTTTACGGGATCAACTCCCTTTACTATGACTTTGTTGGCGCTTCGCCCATTTCCGGCTTTGACAGCGGTTTTTCCACCTTTGCGCAGGGCTTTGTGGCGATGGGTAGCTTCCGGCTCTCATATATCACTTTTTACGCCCTGATTGCGGTAGCGTTTGTCTGGGTCCTGTGGAATAAGACCCGCTTTGGTAAAAACATTTTTGCTATTGGCGGCAACCCGGAGGCGGCGAAAGTTTCCGGGGTAAACGTGGCGCTGAACCTGCTGATGATTTATGCGCTCTCCGGTGTGTTTTATGCCTTCGGCGGCTTACTGGAAGCTGGGCGTATTGGTTCTGCCACTAACAACCTCGGCTTTATGTATGAGCTGGATGCGATTGCCGCGTGCGTCGTCGGCGGCGTATCGTTTAGCGGCGGGGTGGGTACGGTCTTCGGCGTGGTAACCGGCGTCATTATCTTTACCGTCATCAACTATGGCCTGACCTATATCGGGGTAAACCCGTACTGGCAGTACATTATCAAAGGCGGCATTATCATTTTCGCCGTGGCGTTGGACTCGCTGAAATACGCGCGTAAGAAGTAGTTATCCAGGCGTATTGCTTTGCTTACCCGGCGCAGCGAGGCTTCGCGCCGGGCTTCACACCATGAGCTACAGAGTTAACGCGTGTTCTTTTTCGCCTTTTTTAAATTTGACCTCGCCTAAATCAATACAGGCGACCGGGCAGACATGACCGCACAGCAGACAACCGACGCATTTTTCCGTATTACAATGCGGCGTGCGGCTGTGTTCATCCCACTCCATCGCCTGATGACCGCCGTCATAGCAAGAGATATAGCAACGTCCGCAGCCGACGCATTTCTCCTGATTAATCTGCGGATAGACGATATAGCTGCGATCCAGGTCTTCCGCCGGGATAATATTGCTATTCGCCAGCCCGATCATCTCCTGTAATGAGGCAAACCCCTGATCGGCCAGATAATGGCTGAGGCCGCTCGCCATATCTTCTACAATGCGGTAACCGTATTGCATAATGCCTGTCGTTACCTGTAGGGTCGCCGCGCCCAGCAGCAGAAATTCGGCAGCGTCCTCCCAGGTCTCAATGCCGCCGATACCGCTAATCGGGAAATCGCGCAGTTCAGGGTGCATCCGCAACTGCTGGATAAAACGCAGCGCAATGGGTTTCACCGCTTTCCCTGAATAACCGGAGATGCTGGATTTACCGTTAACCACCGGCATCCCGATTTTGCGGTTCAGGTCAATGTTAGTAATGGATTTCACGGTGTTGATGGTGGCGATACCGTCGGCTCCGCCGCGTTTGGCGGCCAGCGCGACTTCGCACATATCGCCAATATTCGGCGTCATTTTCGCCAGCATTGGCAAAGATGAACCGCGTTTTACGGCGCGGCAGTATTTTTCAACCAGTTCGGGACTTTGTCCTACATCGCTTCCCATGGCGTGCGAGGTCATCTGCGGACAAGAGAAGTTACACTCAATCATATCCGCGCCGGCTTCTTCAACCAGACGCGCCAGTTCCTGCCACTGCTGCTCATTTTCCCCCATGATGGAAGCAATCAGCACCTTATCCGGGTAATCCTGTTTTAGCCGTCGAATGGCGGCCAGATTCTCTTCCAGCGGATGCTCAGCGATTTGTTCCATGTTTTTGAAACCAATAAAACCGGTATCTTCTTTGGTCAGGTGATCAAAACGTGGAGAGACTTCGTTAGCAATAAAAAAACCAATGGTTTTAAAAACGATCCCGCCCCAGCCGGTATCATAGGCTTTGGCGCACATCTCATAACAGTTGCCTACCGGAGAAGAAGAGAGACAAAACGGATTGGGAAACTTAACGCCGCAAAAGGTAACAGACAAATCTTTTGTTAACATGAGCAGGCCTCCTCTAAATAATGATGAATAGCCTGAGCGGCTTCTTTTCCGGTTTTTACCGCATAAACGACGGTCTTATCGCCCTTAATAATATCGCCAGCGGCAAAGAGCGCCGGGGCGGCGGTTTGATAATCGTGAGTGTCGATAATATTATGCTGCGCTTTTATCTCCGCAAAGGTATCCAGTCGCGCGTGCTGCCCCACGGCCAGAATAATACGTTCCGCTTCCAGCGTCAGTTCTCCTGAATGGCGTACATGGTGGAAGGTCACTTTATTTCCGCTGACGGCGACAGGCGTAAAACCATCAATAATCGATACGCCTAATGCCTGCGTGCTGGTAAATTCTTTTTCGCTGGCGGGAAATTGGGCTAATTCTTCCCGCGCCACGCAGGTGACGGAAGGACAGCCGAGAATTTTTAACGTACTGGCGACATCCATCGCTACGTCGCCGCCGCCAATAATTAATGCGCTACGCGGAACGCTAATATCGCCGTCGGCCTGACGGGCGCGCTGTAAAAAATCAACGGCAATCTCTACGTGATTGGCTTGCTCAAATAACGGTAAATCAGAACCACAGGACATCCCGACGGTCATCAGCACGGCGCGATATTCGGCTTTGAGTTGCGCAAGCGATAGCGACTCGCCCACCTCACAATTACATTTAATATTGACGCCCATTTCTACAATGCGGGCAATTTCCTGATCGAGAACGCTTTGCGGCAGACGAAATGCCGGGATGCCGTGACGCAGCCATCCGCCGGGCTGCGGCTGTTTTTCGTAAATGGTGACGTCATAGCCTAAATGCGTGAGCGTCACGCTTGCCTGCAAACCTGCCGGACCCGCGCCAATAATCGCGACTTTCCCGCGTGTTTTACTCCCGGGCTGATAAATCTGCATGGCAGTCTGCTGTTCAAAATCGGTAATAAAACGTTGCAGGCGTGCAATATCAATAGGTTTATCTATTCCGGAACGTGTACATCCGCGCTGGCATAATTTTTCCGTCGGACAGACTCTGGCGCAGACAGCGCCAAGCGCGTTATTTTCCCGGATAGTTTCCGCTGCGCCTTTAAAATTGCGAAAGTAAATAGAACGAATAAATTTCCCTGGATCGGTTTGCGCCGGGCAAGCCTGACTACAGGGCGCATCGTGACATAATAAACAACGTGAAGCCTCTTTTATTGCCAGTAATGGCGTAAAACCAGGCGTGAGTTCATCCAGATAATTTTGTTGCGGCATATAATCTTCCTTAATGCTTGAATAAATTAAGGCGAAACGCAAATAACGCGTTTTAATGATCTAAAATCTACCGCCAGCCTAAGCATTGAAAGAAGGGTATTCTGTGAAAGAATTCACAAAAAAATGAAACCAGAATGCAAAACAGCATTTGTTCCTTATATCATAATAATAACCATTCTCAATTTTAAAGGGATAATAAATAGATTAACGATAAAAAAGAAGATAAATAATCATTCCAGTAAATAAAAAACCGCATCCGGTATAAAGAAAAAGATAAGACCAATATTGTACGGGATCGGCATGGCGATAGACATAAACCGGTTCTCGCGTATTTTTGACAATTTTATCTACCGCGCCGGTTCGCCAGCCTTTCCAGGCCTCACGGAAGCAAAAAAGCGGGAGTAGCAGAAAGGCTAATGCGACAAATATCGTCTGTACATCCATGATCATTTCCCTTTTTTCTTTTCCAGTTCAAGCAATTGTTCCGGTGTAACTGCCGGATACCCCTGGGCGTCGTCCGGCACCTGATGCTGCGTGGGGATAGGAACCAGCGGGCCTAAAAAACGTGGTTCGCGTTTAAAAATATAGAGATCCGCCAGCGCACTAAAGCGGGCGCCAAATTCGCGCAGGCGTACTGTCAGCATATTTTTGGGTGAAGGTACCGCGTAACACTGCGCCTGAATGCCCATATGCAGCGCAATAAACAAAGCACGTTCGCAGTGGAAGCGCTGAGTGATGATAATAAAGTCGTTAGTATCAAAAACCTTGCGGGTACGCACAATGGAATCAAGCGTACGGAAGCCAGCGTAATCAAGCACGATGTCCGCAGGATCGACGCCCGCCGCGATAAGGTCTTTACGCATGGTCATCGGTTCGTTGTAGCTTTGCAGGGCGTTGTCGCCGCTGAGCAGCAGATAATTGACTTTGCCGCTGTTGTAAGCGTTTAACGCGCCCTGAATACGGTAACGATAGTACTGATTAATCACACCCTTACGATAGTATTTGGCCGTCCCCAGCACCACGCCAACCTGGCGGTAGGGGAGATCCTGCAATTCGTCGTAGATATAGGGCGCGGTTTTCCAGCTCATCCACCGATCGAGGCCAAGCACCGTCAACAGCAGCAAGCCTACCAGGACCAACAGGCTGTAAAACACGCGCTTTAACATGCAGGAAACTCGATACCAGGATGAAAGTGCAATCAGGCTACTGTACCCGAAGACGTAGCGCAAGAAACCGCCGTCTGATTGCGGAGATTTTCAGCATGATTTTCCCTGGGTCTGGTGGTAGGAGGAGGGAAGAGTCAGGCCGGATAAGACGCCAGCGCGCCGCTATCCGGCACGTTAACTTAGCCGAGAAGCACGCGGTCAATTTTATGGCAACCTAATGCTTTCAGCGTTGCGGCGGTGGCATCCCATTGAATTAATGCCGCGTCGCCTTTTTCCGCCAGAATCGCACGCTGAATATCTGCATAGTCGTAGCCATTGAGACTCAGCAGGTTTAGCGCGCCTTGCAGCGGGGGAAGCGTAGGGTTAAAGGCAGCGTTTTCCGCATAGCTGCCGGTGAAAATACGGCCATCTTTACATTCCAGCGCCACGCCGCTCGGTGAGTGGCTATAAGGCATATGGCTCTTATTGGCTGCCGTAATCGCCGCTTGCGTTAGCGTATCGCCCGTTAACGCAAAGCCATGATCCTGCTCGTCCATCAGCAGCGTTTTGATCTCCAGATCTTTTGGCCCGAAAGCGTCAGGCAGATAATCGCGTAGCGTATGCGGCGCGCGGCCCGGCAGATGAATGCGCAGATCCAGACCGCTGTTTAGCTCGTTCATAAACTGGCGACAGTGGCCGCAAGGCGTGTAGTTAACGGTGACGGCGGCGAGCCCTTTTTCGCCGCGTAGCCAGGCGTGGCTAATCGCGCTTTGTTCAGCATGCACAGTTTGTTGCATGGTGGCACCCAGGAACTCCATATTCGCGCCGAAATACCAGTTGCCGCTGACGCCGCGCGCAATCGCGCCGACGTTAAAATGGGACAAATCGGTACGGGCGCAGGCCGCCGCCAAAGGTAACAGTGCGAAAGCCAGCGCGTCTTCGTCCAGCCCCGTCGCATTTTTAAGCGTCGAGACCTGCTCTGCGGTCAGCATGGCGGGAAAATGGTGGTCCGCCAGGATAGGGGCCAGCGCTGATTGCAAATTATCCGCAAGCTGGGCAAAAGCAGTTTGAAAACGTGGATGCATGGCGTTGCCTCATAACAATGTAATGGAACCGTAGTTTACGGGCCTGTTATGTCTGAATATGTGATCTAAATCTCATTGCTTATGCAACTTGTGAAACTTAAATGAAAAATGCGCGACGCATCGCAAATTTTAACCCAGTCTTTTGTCCCGTCGTTAGCGCATTACCGCCAGAATGAGCGGAAACAAAAACGGTGCTGCCAGCGAGGTAATAATGCCGCAGATTACCAGCGCCAGGGAGCTAAACGCGCCTTCCTGGTAATCCAGCTCGGCGCAGCGCGCGGTACCAAGCGCATGCGAGGCGGTACCCATCGCCAGCCCGCGCGCGGCTTTAGTACGGATGTGCATCGCGTTTAACAGCGTGTGACCAAATACCGCGCCCAGAATACCGACAAAAATCACGCATACCGCGCTGATCGCGGGGATGCCGCCGATGCTGCCACCCACCGCCATCGCGATAGGTGTAGTAACGGATTTAGGTAGCACCGATGCCGCGATTTCAGGCGTTGCACCCATCAGCAACGCGACGGATGTCCCGGTAATCATCGCTACCATGCTACCGAGAAAACAGATACTAATAATGGATTTCCAGCGCGCGCGAATCTGGTGCAACTGTTCATAAAGGGGATAGGCCAGCGCTACCACCGCCGGTTGCAGCAGATCATTAAGTACTTCGCTGCCTTTGAAGTAGTGATCGTAGGGAATACCGGTCAGCAACAGAAAAGGAATAATAACTACCATTGCCACCAGCAACGGGTTCAGCAACGGCATTTTAAAATGCGCCGCCAGTCTGCGAGCGGCGAAAAATACCGCCAGCGTCAGCGGTAACGACCACCAGATATATGCCATCATTTTTTCGATCCTTTCTGCCCAACCACTTTACGTTCACCGTGTATCAGGTGTGAGCTCCAGCTCACGACCACAAAAACGACCAGCGTACTGATAGCGCAAGAGACCACCACCGGGCCGAATTGCGCGCGCAGTAAATCAAAATATTGCATGACCCCGACGCCAATCGGCACAAACAGCAGCGCCATATAACGAATTAGCACATAACAGCCGGGGTTAACCCATTTTGCCGGCAGAATTTGCAGCGCCAGCAAAACAAACAGAATTAACATCCCGATAATGCTGCCGGGAATAGTGATAGGAAGCAGCGATGCAAGGAAAATGCCTGCGTACAGACAGGCATAAATCAATACAAAAGCGCGTATATATTGCCAGATAATATTCAGTGACTTACTCATGTTTAAAGCCCTTGATGAGATAGATTCATCATACAATTAAACGTTAAAACGTGCTACCGATCACATCATGAATTCTTAGCATAGTGGGTATAGACAGCAGGAACATTGGGCAATACTCCTGGTCGGCGGCGTTAAACCTGGGCTAAAAAATATAAAAAGCGACTCAGGGCCAAAGAGGGCGTCTCATTCTTACGCCAGAACATCCCTACGCTGCCTTTTTGCTCAATTTTTGGCAAGTTTAAAATCGCCAGTTGCCCCTGGCTGGCATAGCGTTGCGCCAGCCGTAAAGAAAGAATAGAGATCATATCGCTGCTTTGCAGCAAATTGGTGCTGACGTTCATTGACGCCGATTCAATGGTGTTTTCCGGGAGCATTACGCCGTTATCGACGAGGGCGTTATCAATACTGATGCGAATAGGGGTGCCGGTTGGCCAGACTATCCACCGCCAGTGCGCCAGTGCGCCAGTGCGCTCCAGGCGATCTGTGCTCGCGCGACCAGCGGATGGTGCGGACGCGCCACAAAGCAGACCGGCTCGGTATAAAGTACCTGATAATTAAGCGGCAGTTGCAGGGCGCGTCCGCCTACACGGCCTACCACCACATCCACCTGGCCGACAAGCAGATCGTGCAGCAGCGGCGTCATTACTTTCTCTTCAATATTCAGATGCAGGGTCGGCATCGCATAGCGGCGATTTTATCCTGACGCCGCAGTGGCGCTGGCACGATCATGGTAATCCGGGGTCAGATCCGGTGATATGGCTGGATGGTCTGGATCTGCCGTTAGTCAACCTTTTGGGCTGTGGTTTTGCGGAAGACTATCCCGAAGATCAGCAGCCGGTGACGCGAAAAGAGGGCGATTATCTGCCGTGCTATGCGGCGAATATGCTGCCGCTGCGCCACCAGCGCGGGAACTCGTCGCCGATTTTCAACTACCGCTACGACCGCAGTCGCGAGGCGCTGCACGATCTGATCCGTATGGGCGATCCTGATGAGTGGGAAGGTTACAAGCTACGTTACGTTAATCCCGTTACCGGCGGTTATCCGATGCCGTCGATGGGCGCGTTCTTGCAACTGTTGCCAAAAGGCTTTGCCTCGCATGTGGCGCGGAGCACCGACAGCACTATCTACCACGTCGTTGAAGGGGCAGGGCAAGTCACTATCGGCAACGAAACCTTTCATTTTTCCGCAAAAGACATTTTTGTGGCGCCAACCTGGCATGAGGTGTCGTTTCGCAGCAGCGAAGACACGGTGTTATTCAGCTTTTCGGACAAGCCGGCTCAGGAAGCCCTGGGGCTGTTCCGTGAAGCACGTTATTAATTAGGGAGAGAGAACATGACCAAATATGTATTCCAGCCGCAGGCGCCGGTGACTGTACCGGTAGCGGGCAGTGATGAGCAGTTTCCGGTACGTCGCGTTTACTGCGTGGGTCGCAACTATGCCGCCTATGCCCGCGAAATGGGCTTTGATCCCGATCGCGAACCGCCGTTCTTCTTTTGTAAACCGGCGGACGCTGTCGTCCCGGTAGCGGCGGGAAACACCCTGGAACTGCCGTATCCGGCGCAGACCGATAACTACCATTATGAAATTGAGCTGGTGGTGGCGATTGGTAAAAAGGGGAGCGATATTCCGCTGGAAAAAGCCCATGAATATGTCTGGGGATACGCCACCGGTCTGGACATGACGCGTCGCGATCGTCAGATGGAAATGCGCCAGATGGGACGCCCGTGGGAAATTGGTAAAGCGTTCGATCTCTCCGCGCCTGTTGCGCCATTACACAAAGCCGCTGAAACGCATAATGTGGATAATGCCCCTATTTGGCTACAGGTTAACGGCGAGGACCATCAGCGCAGCGATATTCGCCATCTGATTTGGTCGGTGAATGAAACCATCAGCTATTTATCCGGCTTCTTTGAATTGCAGCCAGGCGATTTGATTTTCACCGGTACGCCAGAGGGGGGGGGCGCGGTGGTGAAAGGGGATGTCATCACCGGGAACGTGAAAGGTCTGACGCCCATTGTTGTGAAAATTGTTTGAGGTGAACGATGAAGCTGTACAGTTTCTTTAATAGTTTGGCGTCTTATCGCGTACGTATTGCGCTGGCGTTAAAGGGGATCGATTACCAGACGGTGGGCGTCAATATTCGTATCGGTCAGCAGAATGCGCTGGCCTACCGACGGATGAACCCGGTAGGCCTGGTGCCGACGCTGGTCACTGATGACGGCGAATCGTTGGGGCAATCGCTGGCCATCGTCGACTGGCTGGACCGACATTTTCCGCAAACGCCGCTGCTGCCGACGAGCGATCCGGCGCGCAGCCACGCGCTGGAAATTGTCTACACCATCGCCTGCGATATTCATCCGATTAATAACTTGCGCGTGTTGCGCTACCTGGCCGATGAGATGAAGGTTAGCGAAGAGCAGAAAAAACGCTGGTATGCCCACTGGATACAGCAAGGGTTAAGCGCGGTGGAGCAGCTATTGCGTAAAAGTCAGCCCGGAACATTCTGCGTGGGCGACGCGCCGGGTCTTGCGGACTGCTGCCTGATTCCTCAGTGGGCGAATGCGCTCAGGATGGGCTGTGATTTGTCAGCCTATTCGCGCTGCAAAGCCGTTTATGACGCCTGCGTGCAGCTACCGGCGTTTATTGCCGCCGCGCCGGAAAATCAACAAGATAAAATCCCGGCCTGAAAAGGAGAATGATCATGACTAACGTGACAAGCGCAATTATTGTAGGTGGCGGAATCGGTGGCGCGGCGACCGCGCTGTCGCTGGCGCGCCAGGGAATAAAAGTCATGCTGCTGGAAAAAGCGCACGAAATTGGCGAGATTGGCGCGGGTATTCAGCTTGGGCCGAACGCTTTTTCGGCACTGGATAGTCTCGGTGTGGGCGATGTTGCCCGCCAGCGTGCGGTGTTTACCGATCACATTACTATGATGGATGCCGTGAATGCCGAAGAAGTGGTACGCATTGAAACCGGACAGGCGTTCCGCGACCATTTTGGCGGGCCGTATGCGGTAATTCACCGGGTAGATATTCATGCAACGGTATGGGAAGCGGCGCTGACGCACCCTGGTGTGGAGTATCGTACCTCGACCCATATTGTCGATATCCGCCAGACGCCGGATGATGTTACGGTGTTTGATGAGCAGGGCAATAGCTGGACGGCGGATATTCTCGTGGGCTGCGACGGTGTTAAATCGGTAGTGCGGCAAAGTTTACTCGGCGACGCGCCGCGCGTAACGGGGCATGTAGTCTATCGGGCGGTGATTGATTGCAACGATATGCCGGAAGATTTACGTATTAACGCGCCAGTACTGTGGGCAGGCCCGCATTGTCACCTGGTCCATTATCCGCTGCGCGGAGGTCAACAGTACAATCTGGTGGTGACATTCCACAGCCGCCAGCAAGAAGAGTGGGGCGTGAAAGACGGCAGTAAAGAAGAGGTGCTCTCTTATTTTGCCGGTATTCATCCCCGCCGGCGTCAGATGCTGGATAAGCCGACCTCCTGGCGCCGCTGGTCGACCGCCGATCGTGAGCCGGTCGCGAAATGGGGAACCGAGCGTATTACCCTGGTGGGCGACGCCGCGCATCCGGTGGCGCAATATATGGCCCAGGGCGCCTGTATGGCGCTGGAAGACGCCGTCACGCTGGGCAAAGCGCTGGAACGCTGCGATGGCGACGCGCAGCAGGCATTTGCGCTGTATGAGTCGGTGCGTATTCCCCGCACGGCGCGTATCGTCTGGTCTACCCGAGAGATGGGGCGTCTCTATCACGCCGCCGGGGTGCAGCGTCAGGTGCGTAATCTGTTGTGGAAAGGGAAATCGCAGGAGGCGTTTTATCGCGGTATCGAATGGCTGTACGGCTGGAAAGAAGATAACTGTCTTGAGCCGCGCTGAGCACTTTTACGTGACGTAGCGTGGCGTTTGCGCCGCCATCCGGCAAAAAGTTTTGCTCATCGCAGAGAGGCGTTATGATAGCGCCTCTTTTTTTGCTGTGGATACCGATATGCGGGTTTTACTGGCGCCGATGGAAGGCGTGCTCGACGCGTTAGTGCGCGAGCTGCTGACCGAAGTGAATGATTACGATCTCTGCATCACCGAATTTGTGCGCGTGGTGGATCAGCTTCTGCCGGTAAAAGTGTTTCATCGCATCTGCCCGGAGTTGCTTCACGCCAGCCGCACGCCCTCCGGCACGCCGGTGCGTATTCAGCTTCTGGGCCAGCATCCGCAGTGGCTGGCGGAAAACGCCGCGCGGGCGGCGGCGTTGGGATCGTATGGCGTGGACCTGAACTGCGGCTGTCCGTCAAAAGTGGTGAACGGCAGCGGCGGCGGCGCGACATTGCTCAAAGATCCCGAGCTCATCTATCAGGGCGCGAAAGCGATGCGGGCCGCGGTGCCGTCGCATCTGCCGGTGACGGTAAAGGTGCGCCTCGGTTGGGATAGCGGCGATAGAAAATTTGAAATCGCCGATGCGGTGCAGCAGGCCGGCGCCAGTGAACTGGTGGTGCATGGCCGTACCAAAGCGCAGGGCTACCGCGCCGAGCATATCGACTGGCAGGCGATCGGCGAAATACGCCAGCGTCTGACTATTCCGGTTATCGCTAATGGCGAAATTTGGGACTGGCAGAGCGCGCAGGCATGTATGGCGACCAGCAGCTGTGATGCGGTGATGATTGGCCGCGGGGCGTTAAATATTCCTAACCTGAGCCGGGTGGTGAAGTATAACGAACCGCGTATGCCGTGGCCGGAAGTGGTTGCGTTATTACAAAAATATACCCGACTGGAAAAGCAGGGCGATACCGGTCTGTATCATGTCGCGCGTATTAAACAGTGGCTGGGATATCTACGTAAGGAATATATCGAGGCGACGGAACTCTTTCAGTCGATTCGGGCGTTAAACCGTTCGTCCGAGATTGCGCGGGCGATTCAGGCTATTAAAATCTAATCTTTACAGCGTCCAGAAAGTGTGCCGGGCAGACATTATCGCTCCCCGGCGCAGGCATCAGAAAATCATCTTAAATACGCCCGTTACCACCAACAGCCCAATCAGAAAAATAATTAAGATTGCCCATAGAAGAATTTTCATTGTTTGTCCCTTTATTGGTAAATACAAACAAAGTATAGGAAAGTATTAAGCCATCTGCTGCCTCGTTGGGCGCGGCGACGTTTAACTCATGAAGGCTGCTGGCGCGTATTGCAGTAAAATCGTTCATTTATTAACGGGTTAGTGGGACTTTGCATTGAAATATCATATCAAAAAATGTATCAGATGAAATTATTTGCTAATCATATAAATTTCGAAATATATCTTTTATTGTCTGATGATGTATTGCCACGCGTAACTAAAAAATAGATCGCCGTAAGACGTACTCTCTGCGTACCTTTTTTTATCAGAACACCTCCATGAATCGTAATCCTTTCCTTGCCGCGACAGCGAGCTTGCCGCTTTTTATTTTGCTGGCGGGCTGCGCCCCCATGCATGATACCCGTCAGTCGCTGACCCAGCAAACGCCCTCTTCTCATGTTGATTCCAGCCTGCCGGCGGCGTTGAAAAATGGTTGGCCGGATAGCCAGTGGTGGAAGGCGTATCACGACGCGCAGCTTGACGCGCTGATTGATAATGCCATACAGCATTCGCCGGATATGCAGGTGGCTGAACAGCGTATTCAACTGGCGGAAGCGCAGGCCAAAGCGGTTGAGGCGCAGGACGGTCCGCAACTCGACTTTTCTGCCGACATTGAGCGCCAGCGAATGTCCGCGGAAGGGCTGATGGGGCCATTCGCGATTACCGATCCCGCCGCGGGAACGACCGGGCCGTGGTATACCAACGGCACATTCGGTCTGACGGCGGGCTGGGATCTGGATTTATGGGGGAAAAACCGCGCTGAAGTTACCGCGCGGATCGGGGCGGTCAAAGCGCGCGAAGCGGAGCAGGAACAGACCCGGCAACTGCTGGCAAGCGGTGTGGCGCGACTCTACTGGGAGTGGCAAACGCAGGCGGCGTTGAAAAATATGCTGACGCAAATCGAGCATGAGCAGCAAAACGTGGTGGCGGTAAACCGGGAGTTGTATCAACACGGGATTACCTCTTCCGTCGAGGGGGTTGAAACCGATATCGACGCCAGTAAAACCCAGCAGCAGTTGAATGACGTCAACGGTAAAATGAAGGTCATTGAGGCGCGGCTCAGCGCGTTAACCAATACGCAATCGGCGGCCCTAAAACTGCGTCAGATGAGTCTCCCCGCCGTTGAAAGCCAGCTACCGTCGCAGTTGGGCTATTCGCTGCTGGCGCGTCGAGCGGATTTGCAGGCTGCGCACTGGTATATTGAATCCTCGTTAAGCAGCATTAACGCGGCGAAGGCAGCGTTTTATCCCGATATCAATCTGATGGCTTTTTTACAACAGGATGCGTTACATCTGAGCGATCTGTTCCGCCATTCCGCACAGCAATATGGCATTACCGGCGGGCTGACGCTGCCGATTTTCGACAGCGGCAGGCTGAATGCCAACCTCGATATGACCAAAGCGCAAAGTAACCTTTCTATCGCCAACTACAACAAAGCGGTGGTAGATGCGGTTAATGATGTGGCGCGCACCGCCAGTCAGGTGGAAACGCTGGCGCAGAAAAATCAGCATCAGCAGCAGATTGAGCATGATGCGCAGCGTGTGGTCGGTCTGGCGCAAGCGCGCTTTAATGCCGGCGTTATCGCGGGTTCCCGCGTGAGCGAGGCCAAAATCCCGGCACTGCGCGAGCAGTGTAACGGCTTGTTGTTGCAGGGCCAGTGGCTGGACGCTTCCATTCAGCTTACCAGCGCGCTGGGCGGCGGTTATCATTCCTGATTTTTCCGGATGATTCAGACAGGGTTCCTATACTTAGGCTGTGTATGATTCATCCGGAGAGGAATATGACCAAAGTTGCAATTGTAACGGCATCAGATTCGGGAATTGGCAAAACGTGTGCGTTGTTATTAGCGCAAAACGGTTTTGATATTGGTATCACCTGGCATTCCGATCAACGCGGCGCGCAGGAGACGGCGAAAAAAGCGGCGCAATTTGGCGTGCGGGCAGAGACCATTCATCTTGACCTGAGCCAGTTGCCCGAGGGCGCGCAGGCCATTGAGCATCTTATCCAGCGTCTGGGGCGCGTTGATGTGCTGGTCAATAATGCCGGGGCGATGACCAAATCCGCGTTTATTGATATGCCGTTTACGCAGTGGCGGCAAATTTTTACCGTGGATGTCGACGGCGCGTTTCTCTGTGCGCAGATCGCCGCCCGGCATATGATTAAACAAGGAGAGGGAGGGCGCATTATCAACATCACCTCCGTCCATGAGCATACGCCGCTTCCGGAAGCCAGCGCCTATACCGCGGCGAAACATGCGCTGGGCGGATTGACTAAATCCATGGCGCTGGAACTGATTGAGCATCATATTTTGGTCAACGCCGTCGCGCCAGGCGCTATCGCCACGCCGATGAACGATATGGATGACAGCGACATCGAGCCGGGATCGGAACCTTCGATCCCTATCGCCCGACCGGGCTCTACGCATGAAATAGCCAGCCTCGTCGCCTGGCTGTGTTCGGAAGGCGCAAGCTATACCACCGGTCAGTCGCTGATTGTCGACGGCGGGTTTATGCTGGCGAATCCGCAATTCAACGCAAAATAAACGCCGGGGGCCGGATGGCGGCGTTATGCCATCCGGATACCATCGGTTTAACGGGCCTCTGCTTTGCCGCGTCTTTTCAGCCACCAGCGCACGCCCACTACCAGTACGACGGCCAGAATCAGCCAGACCCCGTGTCTGAGATGCTGATCGAGGTCGTGCAGCCATGGCGCGATCACCTCGCCGCCAAGATATCCCAGCGTGGTAAACAGCAGCGCCCAGACCAGCGCGCCTACAATATTCAGCGGCAGAAAAATTTTAGGCGGCAGGCGGCTGGCGCCAATCAGCAGCGGGCCAACCACCCGAAATCCATACATAAAACGCGTGCCGATCACAAACAGATACGGATGGCGTTGGATCATTTTCTGCGCGTGACCAATCTTAGTATGATAACGGGGGAAACGACGCAGGATCTTCCCGCCATAGCATCGTCCCAACAGGTAAAGTAGCTGATCGCCCATCATCCCTCCCAGCGCGACAGCCACCACCACCAGCGGAAACTTGAGCAGCCCCTGATGCGCCGCGACGCCTCCCAACAGGGTAACGGTTTCACCTTCGGCCATACTGCCGATAACCAGCGCCGCATAGCCATAATGCGTAATAAGCGTGTTGATATCCATGCGTAAACCACCTCCGGCATTAAGCATACACCCTGGCAAGAGGTGTGCGCGGCAAAGCCGACGTTTTGCCGGAGACTATTTCTTTATTGTTCATAAAATAACCAGAAACTGAATTATACTTGAACATACTGACATCTGAGTCATCAGAAGGGGGCAGTATGAACCATGTATGGGGACTTTTTTCACATCCCGATCGGGAAATGAAGGTGATCAAAAGAGAAAACGAAACCGTTTCGCATCACTATACGCACCATGTTTTGCTGATGGCGGCGATTCCCGTCGTCTGCGCCTTTATCGGCACGACGCAAATCGGCTGGAATTTTGGCGACGGTAATGTGTTACAACTCTCGCTGTTTACCGGTCTTGCGCTGGCGGTCTTGTTCTACGGCGTGATGCTGGCGGGTGTCGCGGTGATGGGACGCGTCATCTGGTGGATGGCGCGAAACTATCCGCAACGGCCATCGCTTGCGCGCTGTATGGTTTTTGCCGGCTATGTCGCGACGCCGCTTTTTTTAAGCGGGCTGGTAGCGCTCTATCCGCTGGTATGGCTATGCGCTCTGGTCGGCGCCGTAGCGCTCTTTTACACCGGCTATTTGCTGTATCTGGGTATCCCGACCTTCCTCAACATTAATAAGGAGGAAGGATTAAGCTTCTCCAGTTCGACGCTCGCTATCGGCGTACTGGTCCTGGAGGTGCTACTGGCAATCACCGTGATCCTGTGGGGATACGGCTACCGCCTGTTCTGATACGAAAAAGGGCTGGCGTAAAAGCCAGCAATGCAGCATTTGCTGACGATTCTTCTGTAGCGGCAACGCTGGCGTGCCGCTATGATGCCACTGCTAGCTTGAGTAAAATCTCAGCTCAGGCGGTGTGCGTTACGACGCGCGATTGCCGTTGGATGAAATACTGAAGGTCGATATCAGCCAGACGCCGGAGATGAAAGGGGTTTACTCCCGCGTGCGCCTGAACAGCGAAATTAGCCGCAAAAATATGTTGCTGCTGGCGTTGATGTCATCCGAAAACCGTGCGGCGGCAAGCCTGGCGCACTATTATCCTGGCGGTTATAACGCGTTTATTAAAGCGATGAATGCGAAGGCGAAAGCGTTGGGCATGACGCATACCCGCTTCGTTGAGCCGACGGGGTTGTCGATTCATAACGTCTCGACCGCGCGGGATTTAACAAAACTGCTGATTGCCACGAAGCAATACCCGCTGATTGGGCAGCTAAGCACCACGCGCGAAGACATGGCGACATTCTCGCATCCGGCGTATACGCTGCCGTTTCGCAATACCAACCATTTGGTCTACCGTGATAACTGGAATATCCAGTTAACGAAAACCGGCTTTACCAATGCGGCGGGGCATTGCCTGGTGATGCGTACCGTGATCAATAACAAACCGGTCGCGCTGGTGGTCATGGATGCGTTCGGCAAATATACCCACTTTGCGGACGCCAGTCGCCTGCGTACATGGATTGAAACCGGTAAAGTCATGCCCGTTCCGGCTGCCGCGCTGAGCTATAAAAAGCAAAAAGCCGCGCAAATGGCAGCAGCCAGCGCCAATGCCGGGGCGCAAACCGCACAGAACGATTAAGTCGCCGTAGGCCCGGCAGACGCCGGGCATTCACGGTAAACCGCTCAGTATTAATGCGTCTCGTCGGGCGTATTTTCCTGCCAGAATTTCCGCTTACTCGTTTTGCCGATACCGGGGTTCATACTGTTGGTCGGGTCATTTTGCCGATAAAAACGCGTCAGCGTTTCCGGCGCTTTATACAGATGTCCAACGTTGTGCTCCGCCGGGTATTGCGCCCCGCGCGCTTGCAGCAGCTTCAGCATTTGCGCTTTCAGTGCATGGACGTCGACGCCTTTCTTCACGATATAGTCCTGATGAAAAACGTGGCACATAAAGTGGCCGTAATAGAGTTTATGTACCAGTTGGCTGTCGATTTCCGGCGGCAGATGCTCGAACCAGTCGGTATCGTTGCGGCGCAAGGCGATATCCAGCGCCAGGATATCTTCCACTTCATCGGCGTGTACGGCCTGATAACGAATCGCCGCGCCAGCCGCGGCGAAGCGGTGCAGGAAGGCTTTGTTGCCTTCTTCCGGCGTACAGGCGAAGAAATCGCCCTCCGCGGATTTAAAAAATTCATTCAGCCAGCGTTGCGCTTCTGCGACGCCGTCTCCCGCCATTTTTAACAGCAGATGATGCTCATATTTATCGCGCCATTTTTTCATCCGCGGCGGCAGATGGCTGGGAAACAGATGGCCGAATTTCTGCATCGCGCGGTCGGTGAAATGCGGACGGAAAAATTTTACTTTTTCCAGCATCGCATCGGTTCGGCCTTTTAGCGTGAAAAAGAACGGCATCTTGTCGGTGCCGAGTTTATCGATCATCAGAAAGGTATCTTTACCGTACTGCTCCGCAATATCGTAGATATCGCGATGCATATATTCTCCCGCTACCGGCAGATTGTTGAAGTTCGCCAGAATATGCCGACGAATTTCAGTCAGTACCGCGGGCTGATTGGTGCCGATATAAAAAACCTGCTGATTTTTTTCCGCTGCAAAGGTATCAAGGCGAACGGCAAAAACCGCCAGTTTTCCGGCGCAGCCGGAAGATTCAAACAAACGGTCCGGGTCGGCGTTATAGCGGGCGGGCGTATCGGCGTTGATATCTCGTACCCGCGTCACGTAGTCGTGATCGTGCGCATGACGACCATCGTGGCGCACATCCTCATCTTTAATCCGTTCGTCATCCAGCTTGCTCAGGATCTGCTCCGGCGTATGCCCAAGATCGATACCCAGATGATTGACCAGTTGCAGTTTGCCTTGCTCGTCAATACGGGCAAAGAGCGACATCTCGGTATAGGCTGGGCCGCGCTGCACCAGCGAGCCGCCGGAGTTATTACAGATGCCGCCGATGACCGACGCGCCGATACACGACGAACCAATCACCGAGTGCGGTTCGCGGCCCAGCGGTTTAAGCGCTTTTTCCAGCGAATAGAGCGTCGTACCGGGCCAGGCCAGAACCTGTTGGCCGCTATCCAGTAAGTGCAGCTTATCCAGCCGCTGAGTGCTGATAATCACAATATCGCGATCGTAGTCATTGCCGTTCGGCGTGGAGCCTTCCGTCAGACCCGTGTTGGCGGCCTGCATCAGAATAATTTTGTCAGCGTTAACGCAGGCGTTGAGCACACGCCACAGTTCCAGTAATGAACCAGGGAAAACAACGGCCAGCGCATTGCCCTGACCGGAACGGAATCCCTTGCGATAGCGGGCGGTTTTTGCGGGGTCTGTCAGCAGGTGAGAATGGCCGACCAGGCGGGCCAGCTCATTCAGGAACGTTTTATTATCAGTCATTGTCATAGAAGACATTCTCCACTCCTTGTGGTGGGACAAAATATCAGCGTTAAGCATAGCGCTTTGTATGACAATACGCTTTCTCATTCAAATTGTCTCTGTGTTGGCGGCATTCATTTGCCGCCTTGATACCATTTGCCGGTGGTTGCGTATCCGGCTGTGCGAAAATTAAGAGAATAACCTTCGCTTTCTTCTCCTCTCGCGTTTAGGCTTATGGCAAACTGCGGTTTTTATTCTGTTTTTACCGCCTCGTCGGGATAAAGATAAAGAGAGACTCAACATGAAATGGTTATGTTCAGTAGGTGTTGCTGTGAGTCTGGCGATGCAGCCAGCATTGGCGGAAAACCTGTTTGGCAATCACCCGCTGACGCCCGAAGCGCGCGACGCGTTCGTCACCGATTTACTCAAGAAAATGACTGTCGATGAAAAAATTGGTCAGTTACGTCTGATTAGCGTCGGCCCTGATAACCCGAAAGAAGCGATTCGCGAGATGATCAAAGAGGGGCAGGTCGGGGCGATTTTCAATACCGTCACCCGTCAGGATATCCGTCAAATGCAGGATCAGGTGATGGCGTTGAGCCGCCTGAAAATCCCTCTCTTTTTTGCCTATGACGTGGTACACGGTCAGCGAACCGTCTTTCCGATAAGCCTCGGTCTGGCTTCTTCTTTTAATCTGGATGCGGTAAGAACCGTAGGACGCGTATCGGCGTATGAAGCGGCGGACGACGGCCTGAATATGACCTGGGCGCCGATGGTGGATGTCTCCCGCGATCCGCGTTGGGGGCGCGCCTCCGAAGGCTTTGGTGAAGACACCTGGTTAACCTCCATCATGGGCGAAACCATGGTGAAAGCGATGCAGGGCAAAAGCCCGGCGGACCGCTACTCGGTGATGACCAGCGTGAAACATTTTGCCGCCTATGGCGCCGTTGAAGGCGGTAAAGAATACAACACCGTGGATATGAGTTCCCAGCGTCTGTTTAATGACTACATGCCGCCGTACAAAGCGGGGCTGGATGCAGGGAGCGGCGCAGTGATGGTGGCGCTGAACTCGCTGAACGGCACGCCTGCGACGTCAGATTCCTGGCTATTGAAAGATGTCCTGCGCAATGAGTGGGGCTTTAAGGGAATTACCGTTTCCGACCACGGCGCTATTAAGGAACTGATTAAACACGGTACGGCGGCCGACCCGGAAGACGCAGTGCGCGTGGCGCTGAAGTCAGGGGTGGATATGAGCATGGCTGATGAGTATTACAGCAAATATCTGCCGGGACTGATTAAGTCGGGCAAAGTGACGATGGCGGAACTGGACGACGCGACGCGCCATGTGCTCAACGTAAAATATGACATGGGATTGTTTAACGACCCGTACAGTCATCTGGGGCCGAAAGATAGCGACCCAGCGGACACCAATGCCGAAAGCCGCCTGCATCGTAAAGAGGCGCGGGAGGTGGCGCGGGAAAGTGTGGTGCTGCTGAAAAACCGGCTGGAAACGCTGCCGCTGAAAAAATCGGGCACCATTGCCGTTGTTGGGCCGCTGGCCGACAGCCAACGTGATGTAATGGGAAGCTGGTCTGCTGCTGGCGTCGCGGATCAGTCGGTGACGGTGCTGGCGGGTATTCAGAATGCCGTCGGCGATGGGGCGAAGATCCTCTATGCCAAAGGGGCTAATATCACTAATGATAAAGGCATCGTCGATTTCTTAAACCTGTATGAAGAGGCGGTGAAAATCGATCCGCGCTCACCGCAGGCGATGATTGATGAGGCGGTGCAGGCGGCGAAACAGGCCGATGTAGTGGTCGCGGTAGTAGGCGAGTCGCAGGGGATGGCGCATGAAGCCTCCAGCCGTACCGATATCACCATTCCACAGAGTCAGCGCGACTTAATCACCGCTCTGAAAGCCACCGGTAAGCCGCTGGTACTGGTATTAATGAACGGCAGACCGCTGGCGCTGGTAAAAGAAGATCAACAGGCCGATGCGATTCTGGAGACCTGGTTTGCTGGGACGGAAGGCGGCAACGCCATTGCCGATGTGCTGTTTGGCGATTACAACCCGTCAGGCAAACTGCCGATGTCCTTCCCGCGTTCGGTGGGACAAATTCCGGTCTATTACAGCCATCTCAATACGGGACGCCCGTATAATCCTGAAAAGCCAAACAAATATACCTCACGGTATTTTGACGAAGCGAATGGCCCGCTCTATCCGTTTGGTTACGGTCTGAGCTACACCACATTTACGGTGTCTGACGTTACGCTCTCCGCGCCGACAATGAAACGCGACGGCAACGTCACGGCCAGCGTAGAGGTCACGAATACCGGTAAACGCGAAGGGGCAACGGTCATCCAGATGTATTTACAGGATGTCACGGCGTCGATGAGCCGCCCGGTGAAACAGTTAAAAGGCTTTGAAAAAATCACCCTCAAGCCTGGCGAAAGTAAAACCGTGAGTTTCCCGATTGATATCGACGCGTTGAAGTTCTGGAATCAGCAGATGAAATATGACGCGGAACCCGGCAAGTTCAACGTCTTTATCGGTGTGGATTCCGCTCGCGTTAAACAGGGAACGTTCGAACTACTGTAAGCCTGCCGTCAACAGGGCGCGATATCAGCGTCCTGTTTGGCAATGTCTTTTCCTGGCCACCCTTTTATTGCCAGCCACGTCACTTAACCTGCCGGAAAATCCCAGGTTAAACGCAGACTTTTCAGCTATGCTTTTTTCTCAAGTCTCTGAAAAAGGCCGTAAAAGGATGAGGAAAGCATCATGACGATCACAAAGCTATGGGTAAGTTCGCTGGCGTTGCTGGCGACGGTGAGTTTACCTCTACAGGCGGCATCGCCCGTGACGGTCGGGTCAAAGATTGATACCGAAGGCGCGCTGCTCGGCAACATGATTTTGCAGGTACTGGAAGGCCACGGCGTTAAAACGGTCAATAAAATTCAGCTCGGGACGACGCCAGTCGTTCGTGGCGCAATTACCGCCGGAGAGCTGGATATCTATCCGGAATACACCGGTAACGGGGCGTTCTTTTTTAAAGATGAAAACGATCCGGCATGGAAGAATGCAAAGCAAGGCTTTGAGAAAGTCAAAAAACAGGATGCGGAGCAGAATAAGCTGGTCTGGTTGACGCCTGCGCCGGCAAACAACACCTGGACCATAGCGGTACGCCAGGACATCGCTGAAAAAAATAAACTCTCCTCGCTTGCCGATCTCAGCCGTTATCTGAAAGAGGGCGGCACTTTTAAACTGGCGGCGTCTGCGGAATTTATCGAACGGGCGGATGCGCTACCGGCATTTGAAAAAGCCTATGATTTTACCTTGAATCAGAACCAGCTATTGTCGCTGGCGGGCGGCGATACGGCGGTAACGATCAAAGCCGCCGCGCAACAAACATCCGGCGTTAACGCCGCGATGGCGTATGGTACCGACGGCCCGGTCGCCGCGCTGGGTCTGCAAACCCTGAGCGACCCGAAAGGCGTCCAGCCTATCTATGCGCCCGCGCCGGTAGTGCGTGAATCGGTATTGCAGGCCTATCCGCAGATAGCCGACTGGCTGCAACCCGTTTTCGCCAGCCTTGATGAGAAAACGCTGCAACAGTTGAACGCCAAAATCGCCGTAGAAGGACTGGATGCGAAAAAAGTCGCCGCAGATTACCTCCGACAAAAAGGGTGGGTGAAGTAATCTGTGAGTGACGTTGCCAAAATCACGGTTAATCGTGTGCTGTTGCTGTTGGTTGTTCTGACCCTGCTTGCTGTCGCGCTGCCTTTCATTAATTACGCCCCGAATCGTCTGGTGAGCGGCGAGGGACGCCAGTTATGGGAGATCTGGCCGGCGACCATCTGGATGCTGACCGGCGCGGGATGCGCGCTGTTTACGCTGTGCTTTGTTCCCGGTAAACGCGGCAGCGTACTGACGCTGATAGTGGCGCAGACGCTCTTCATTATCATGCTGTGGGGCGTCGGCAGGGCGGCGACGCAGTTGGCGCAGGAGGGCAGTCCGCTGGCGCGCACCAGTCTGGGAAGCGGATTGTGGCTCGGCCTCGGTCTGACGCTGCTGGCCTGTAGCGATGCGATCCGCCGTATTACCGTTGGGCCGCTGTGGCGCTGGTTGCTGCACGCGCAAATTGTCATTGTACCGCTGGCGCTGCTGTTTTCAGGCACGTTCGACAACCTCTCGCTTCTGAAAGAGTATACCAATCGCCAGGATGTTTTCGATGCCGCGCTGGTGCAACATTTGATGTTACTGGCGGGCACGGTGCTGCCGGCGCTGGCGATCGGGCTGCCGTTGGGCGTCTGGTGTTATTTTTCCGCCTCGCGCCAGGGGCCGGTGTTTACCGTACTGAATGTGATCCAGACCATTCCTTCCGTTGCGCTGTTTGGCCTGCTGATTGCGCCGTTGGCCGGACTGGTGAAACAGTTTCCGTGGCTTGCCACATTCGGCGTCGCGGGAACCGGCATGACGCCTGCGCTGATAGCGCTGGTGCTCTATGCGTTATTGCCGCTGGTGCGCGGTGTGGTCGCCGGGCTCAACCAGGTGCCGCGCGATGCGCTGGAGAGCGCAAGAGCGATGGGGATGAGCAGCGGTCAGCGCTTCAGGCATGTGCAACTGCCGCTGGCGCTGCCGGTCTTTTTACGTAGCCTGCGGGTTGTAATGGTACAGACAGTGGGAATGGCCGTCGTCGCCGCGCTGATTGGCGCGGGAGGCTTCGGCGCGCTGGTGTTTCAGGGGCTATTGAGCAGCGCCATTGATTTAGTCTTGTTGGGCGTCATTCCGGTGATTGCGCTGGCGGTAGTGATCGACGCGCTGTTTGATTTAGGGATCGCGTTTCTGAAGGGAGCAACCGATGATTGAATTTAACCATGTCAGTAAAACCTTCGGCGATCAACAGGCAGTCAGCGACCTCAATTTGCACTTTAGCGAAGGCAGCTTTTCGGTGTTGATTGGTACCTCCGGTTCGGGGAAATCGACCACGCTGAAGATGATTAACCGACTGGTAGAGCATGATAGCGGAACGATCCGTTTTGCCGGAGAAGAGATCCGCAGCCTGCCGGTGCTTGAGCTGCGCCGTCGCATGGGCTATGCCATTCAGTCTATCGGCCTTTTTCCCCACTGGACGGTGGCGCAAAATATCGCCACCGTGCCGCAACTACAAAAGTGGTCGCGTGCGCGGATTAACGATCGTATTGACGAACTGATGGCATTATTAGGTCTGGAAAGCGCGCTGCGCGATCGCTATCCGCATCAGCTTTCCGGCGGGCAACAGCAGCGGGTCGGCGTCGCGCGCGCGTTGGCTGCCGATCCGCAGGTGTTGCTGATGGACGAACCTTTCGGCGCGCTTGATCCGGTGACGCGCGGCGCATTACAGCAGGAAATGACTCGTATCCATCGACTGCTGGGACGCACCATCGTACTGGTGACGCACGATATCGACGAGGCGTTACGCCTCGCCGACCATCTGGTGCTGATGGACGGCGGCAACGTTATCCAACAGGGATCGCCGCTTTCTATGCTGACCTCGCCGGAAAATGATTTCGTGCAGGCGTTTTTTGGCCGCAGCGAGCTGGGCGTAAGACTGCTTTCGTTACGTAGCGTAGGCGATTATGTACGCCGGCATGAACAGCTCAGCGGCGACGGGCTGGTGGAAGAGATGACGCTACGCGATGCGCTATCGATGTTTGTCGCCCGTCGGTGCGACGTCCTGCCGGTGGTGAATCAGCAGGGCGAGCCCTGCGGTACGCTCCATTTCCGCGATCTGCTTTCGGAGACGTCCCCCCGTGAAACGACTGTGTGATCCGCTTCTCTGGCTTATTGTTCTGTTCTTGCTTCTGCTGTTTGGATTGCCTTATAGCCAGCCGCTCTTCGGCGCGCTGTTTCCCGATTTGCCGCGCCCGGTCTACCAACAGGAGAGTTTTGCCGCCCTCGCGCTCGCCCATTTCTGGTTGGTGGGCATCTCAAGTCTGTTTGCCATCGTGGCGGGTGTCGGCGCAGGGATTGCGGTCACGCGAGAAAGTGGGAAAGAGTTTCGTCCCCTGGTGGAGACTATCGCCGCCGTCGGCCAGACCTTTCCGCCGGTCGCGGTGCTGGCGATCGCGGTACCCGTCATGGGTTTTGGTCAGCAACCGGCAATTATTGCCTTGATCCTGTATGGGGTGTTGCCCATCCTGCAGGCGACCCTGGCAGGACTGGGCGCGGTGCCTGCCAGCGTGATGAGCGTTGCCAGCGGTATGGGAATGAGCCGTCGCCAACAGTTATATCAGGTTGAGCTGCCGCTGGCCGCGCCGGTGATTCTGGCGGGCATCCGAACCTCGGTGATCATCAATATTGGTACGGCGACCATCGCTTCAACGGTGGGGGTCAGTACGTTAGGCACGCCGATCATTATCGGGCTTAGCGGATTTAATACGGCCTATGTTATCCAGGGGGCGGTGCTGGTGGCGCTGGCGGCGATCATTATCGATCGCCTGTTTGAAAGGCTGACGAGCGCGCTTACCCGGCACGCAAAATAAAGCTGTAACCTGCCAGCATCACGCCGCCGATACCGCCGATAGCCATTAGCAGGAAAAGTGCGATCACCCCGATTTTCGCCATGCGCATTATGTACTCCTTATGTTAATAAAAGGAGTATACATTAAAGCAAATTTGTTAGCTGCTGTTTAAGCGCCAAGGGAATGAATGTCGCGTCCCTGGGCGCGCCATGCCGAGAGCTGCTGCTGTTGCGCCAGCGTCTGGTTTTCTCCGCACCATACCAGTAGCGTCTTGCCGTCAAACAGTTCCGGGCGGAGCTGGCTAAGCGAGTGCGCCAGCACGTCGATACGCCATCCCTGTTGGCTGGCGACCCAACCTTCCAGCCACAGACGAGTGGTGTCATGGATATTCCAGCCGATCACCAGCGCATCTTTTCCCTGTTTCTTACGCGCAGACGCCAGGCAAAGCGCAATATAGTTGATCAGGATACCGTCAAGAATGCCGAGCAGCGCCTGAAGGGCGGGTTGTTGGCACTGTAGTCGTCGCCGCAGCGGGACGAACAGGTTAGTGGTCAATGTTTGGGCTGGATAATCCTGACCGCGTTCTTTGACCCATAACCGTAAACTGTGCAGATTACTGCTTTGCAGGTAGTGCAGCAGGATCTCCTGCTGTTCGCGCCAGCCGTTAGGTTGCTCGCTACTGTCGCTACTGAGCAGCACTTTGACTTTGCTGACCTGAACGCCGTTATCTATCCAGCGCTTGATTTCGCGGATTCTGTCGATATCGGCATCGTTAAACAGGCGGTGACCGCCATCCGTTCGCTGTGGTTTTAAAAGTCCATAACGTCTCTGCCACGCGCGCAACGTGACAGGATTGATATCACAAAGCAAAGCCACTTCACCAATTGTGTAAAGCGCCATCGTTTCACCCTTGCTCGCGCGGTCCCGGTTTAACTTTAGACGCTCTTTTACGAACCAGGAAGTATTGCCTGTTTTTTATGCACTAAAACGGCAGGTAGCAGGTCGCGGCGGGGCGTTTAAGTGATCGTACTCACGAATTCATATTTTTATGCAACAGTTCAAAGAAAGTTAATCGTACTCAATGTATGTTACGCGCTTTTAATTGAAGTGTGGTTTGCGGGTATGTACGAGTTTAATCTGGTGTTGCTGCTGCTTCAGCAGATGTGCGTGTTTTTGGTCATTGCGTGGCTAATGAGCAAAACGCGCCTGTTTATCCCGCTTATGCAGGTCACGGTTCGTCTGCCGCACAAACTTCTGTGTTACGTCACGTTTTCTATCTTCTGCATTATGGGCACTTATTTTGGGCTGCATATCGAAGATTCGATTGCCAATACCCGCGCGATAGGCGCGGTGATGGGCGGCCTGCTGGGCGGGCCGATCGTCGGTGGGCTGGTCGGTCTGACCGGTGGGTTACATCGGTATTCTATGGGCGGTATGACGGCGCTGAGCTGTATGATTTCCACCATCGTCGAAGGGCTGCTGGGCGGATTGGTACACAGCGTTCTCATACGTCGCGGACGCCCGGACAAAGTGTTTAGCCCGCTGACGGCGGGAGCGATTACGTGTGTTGCCGAACTGGTGCAGATGCTGATCATTTTACTGATAGCCCGGCCGTTTGACGATGCCCTGCATCTGGTCAGTAATATTGCCGCGCCGATGATGGTGACGAATACCGTCGGCGCCGCGCTGTTCATGCGTATTTTGCTCGATAAGCGCGCCATGTTTGAAAAATATACCTCGGCATTTTCTGCTACCGCGCTGAAGGTCGCCGCGTCAACAGAGGGGATTCTGCGTCAGGGATTTAACGAAGTGAACAGTATGAAGGTGGCGCAGGTGTTATATCAGGAGCTGGATATCGGCGCCGTCGCCATCACCGATCGCGAAAAACTGCTGGCTTTTACTGGTATTGGCGACGATCACCATCTACCGGGAAAACCCATTTCATCAGGTTATACGCTGAAAGCGATTGAAACCGGAGAGGTGGTTTATGCTGATGGCAACGAAGTGCCGTATCGCTGTTCGCTACACCCGCAGTGTAAACTCGGTTCGACGCTGGTGATCCCGCTGCGTGGCGAAAATCAGCGAGTAATGGGCACCATTAAATTGTACGAAGCGAAAAACCGACTGTTCAGCTCAATTAACCGCACTCTGGGGGAGGGTATTGCGCAGCTTTTATCCGCGCAGATCCTGGCCGGGCAGTATGAACGGCAGAAGGCGCTGCTGACGCAGTCAGAGATCAAGCTGTTGCACGCGCAGGTGAATCCGCATTTTCTGTTTAACGCGCTGAATACCATTAAAGCGGTGATTCGCCGCGACAGCGAACAGGCCAGCCAACTGGTGCAGTACCTTTCGACCTTTTTTCGCAAAAATTTAAAACGCCCGTCGGAAATCGTCACGCTGGCTGATGAAATTGAACACGTGAACGCTTATCTGCAAATTGAAAAAGCGCGTTTTCAGTCGCGTTTGCAGGTTCAGCTTGATGTGCCACCGACGCTTTCACGTCAGAAATTGCCTGCGTTTACGTTACAGCCGATTGTTGAGAACGCTATTAAACATGGCACGTCGCAACTGCTTGATACTGGCAATGTTGCTATTCGCGCCCGGCGCGAAGGGCAGCATTTGATGTTAGATATTGAAGATAATGCGGGGCTGTATCAGCCTTCCGCCAGCAGTTGCGGGCTGGGGATGAGTCTGGTGGATAAACGTCTGCGCGAACACTTTGGCGATGATTATGGCATTAGCGTGGCCTGCGAGCCGGACTGCCTTACCCGAATTACATTACGACTTCCACTGGAGGAGGACGCATGATTAAAGTGCTGATTGTGGATGATGAGCCGTTAGCGCGGGAAAATCTGCGGATTCTGCTTCAGGGGCAGGATGACATTGAGATTGTGGGGGAGTGTGCGAACGCGGTAGAAGCGATTGGTGCGGTACATAAGTTGCGACCTGATGTGCTGTTTCTGGATATTCAGATGCCGCGTATCAGTGGACTGGAGATGGTCGGCATGCTTGATCCGGAACATCGCCCGTATATTGTTTTTTTGACCGCATTTGATGAATACGCCATCAAAGCCTTTGAAGAACACGCTTTTGATTATCTGCTCAAGCCGATAGAAGAGAAACGGCTGGAGAAAACGCTACATCGTCTGCGTCAGGAACGCAGTAAACAGGATGTTTCGTTGTTGCCGGAAAACCAGCAGGCGCTTAAATTCATTCCCTGTACCGGACACAGTCGGATCTATTTATTGCAAATGGATGATGTTGCCTTTGTCAGTAGCCGTATGAGCGGCGTTTATGTTACCAGCAGTGAAGGGAAAGAGGGGTTTACCGAGCTGACGCTGCGCACGCTGGAAAGCCGGACGCCGCTACTGCGTTGTCATCGTCAGTTTCTGGTAAATATGGCCCATTTGCAGGAAATTCGGCTGGAGGATAATGGGCAGGCAGAGCTGATTTTACGCAACGGCCTGACGGTTCCGGTAAGCCGTCGCTATCTAAAAAGTTTAAAAGAGGCGATTGGCCTGTAAAAGACTGTTAGAATATCGTTTTGCCATAGAAACGACCGAAGGCCTCATGCTGAGTAACGATATTCTGCGTAGCGTACGCTACATTTTAAAAGCTAATAATACCGATCTGGCGCGTATCCTGGCGCTGGGTAACGTTGATGCTACGCCGGAGCAGATTACGGTCTGGTTGCGCAAAGAAGAGGAAGAGGGTTTTCAGCGTTGCCCGGATATCGTGTTGTCCTCATTTCTCAATGGCCTCATTTATGAAAAACGCGGCAAAGATGAGGCGGCGCCTGCGTTGACGCCGGAACGCCGTATCAACAACAATATGGTGCTGAAAAAGCTGCGTATTGCCTTTTCGCTAAAAACGGATGATATCCTGGCGATACTTACCGGTCAGTTGTTCCGCGTCTCGATGCCAGAGATCACCGCTATGATGCGCGCGCCGGACCATAAGAACTTCCGCGAATGCGGCGATCAGTTTCTGCGTTATTTCCTGCGTGGTCTGGCGGCCCGTGAACACGCGGCGAAAGCCTGAGTTGGATTGTCTTTTCTGTCTGAAGTGATGCGATGTCGGTGTTTTATCCGGCCTACAAATGCTGTTTCTGAATGTAGGCCTGATCAGCGCAGCGCTATCAGGCAATACAATGCCGACACGATGTACGTTGTCAGCACGCCTTGTCGGTTATTTCGCTTCTTTAAAACCAGCGGCTTCCAGCAGCGTCTGGGGCGGTTTCATGCCGATACCCTTACTGGCATCGCCGGACGCCATCGTCCCTGAAATTCCCTGTAACGCCTTAAAGTTCACTTTTTCCATATCCACAGAGACGTTTTCCTGCGCAATTTAGCAGTCCGGATAGGGAGTCTTAGCGCTATTGCTTATGAAGGAAAAAGTTAAAACGCGGCGGGTGGGGCGATAGTGGATGCCAGGCCGGACTAAGCTGATAAAAAAGCCGGGGCATGCCCCGGCTTGTTGCTTATTTCACCTGCTGGCCAGGCTTTGCGCCGTCATCAGGGCTTAACAGGAAGATATCTTTCCCGCCAGGGCCTGCCGCCATCACCATTCCCTCGGAGACGCCAAAGCGCATTTTGCGCGGCGCGAGGTTGGCGACCATTACCGTCTGGCGACCGATCAGCGCCTGCGGGTCCGGGTAGGCGGAACGAATACCGGAGAAGACGTTACGCTTCTCGCCACCCAGATCCAGCGTCAGACGCAGCAATTTGTCGGAGCCTTCCACAAACTCGGCGTTTTCAATCAGCGCCACGCGCAGATCGACTTTCGCAAAATCGTCAAAGGTGATGGTTTCCTGAATCGGGGAGTCTGCCAGCGGGCCGGTCACCGGCGCTACCGCCGCTTTCACTTCTTCTTTTGAGGCGTCGACCAGCGCTTCGACCTGCTTCATGTCGATGCGGTTATACAGCGCCTTGAAGGCGTTGATTTTATGGCCCAGCAACGGCTGTTGAATACCCTCCCAGCTCAGTTCGCAGTTGAGGAAAGCCTCAACGCGTTCAGAAAGCGTCGGCAGCACTGGTTTCAGATACGTCATCAGCACGCGGAACAGGTTGATGCCCATGGAACAAATGGCCTGCAGGTCAGCGTCGCGGCCTTCCTGTTTAGCAACCACCCACGGCGCTTGCTCGTCAACATAACGGTTAGCGACGTCGGCCAGCGCCATAATCTCACGGATAGCTTTGCCGAATTCACGGCTTTCCCATGCTTCGCCAATCACCGCAGCGGCGTCAGTAAAGGTTTTATACAATTGCGGATCGGCCAGTTCAGCCGCCAGCACGCCGTCGAAACGCTTATTGATAAAACCGGCGTTACGCGAGGCCAGGTTGACTACTTTATTGACGATATCGGCATTGACGCGCTGGACAAAGTCTTCCAGGTTCAGATCGATATCATCAATGCGCGACGAGAGCTTCGCGGTGTAGTAATAGCGCAGGCTGTCGGCGTCAAAGTGTTTCAGCCAGGTGCAGGCCTTAATAAAGGTGCCACGCGATTTGGACATCTTCGCGCCGTTCACCGTGACGTAGCCGTGAACGAACAGGTTGGTCGGCTTACGGAAGTTGCTGCCTTCCAGCATGGCAGGCCAGAACAGGCTGTGGAAATAGACGATGTCTTTGCCGATGAAGTGGTATAGCTCGGCACTGGAGTCTTTTTTCCAGTACTCTTCAAAGCTGTTCATGTCGCCGCGCTTATCGCACAGATTTTTGAAGGAGCCCATGTAGCCAATCGGCGCGTCCAGCCAGACGTAGAAATATTTGCCCGGCGCGTTCGGGATTTCGAAACCAAAATACGGCGCGTCGCGGGAAATGTCCCACTGCTGCAGGCCGGACTCAAACCACTCCTGCATTTTATTCGCCACCTGCTCCTGTAGCGCGCCGCTGCGGGTCCACGCCTGTAGCATTTCGCTGAATGACGGCAGGTCAAAGAAAAAGTGCTCGGAGTCACGCATTACCGGCGTTGCGCCGGACACCACCGATTTCGGCTCGATAAGTTCAGTCGGGCTGTAAGTTGCGCCGCACACTTCGCAGTTATCGCCGTACTGGTCCGCAGATTTACATTTCGGGCAGGTGCCTTTCACAAAGCGGTCCGGCAGGAACATGCCTTTTTCCGGATCGTAGAGTTGAGAGATGGTACGGTTCTTAATAAAACCGTTCTCTTTCAGGCGACCATAAATCAGCTCGGACAGCTCGCGGTTCTCATCGCTGTGCGTTGAGTGATAGTTGTCATAGCTGATATTAAAACCGGCAAAATCGGTCTGGTGCTCCTGGCGCATTTCACCGATCATTTGCTCCGGCGTAATACCAAGCTGCTGCGCTTTCAGCATGATCGGCGTGCCGTGAGCGTCATCGGCACAGATGAAGTTAACCTCGTGGCCGCGCATTCGCTGGTAACGGACCCAGACATCAGCCTGGATGTGCTCCAGCATATGGCCGAGGTGGATAGAGCCGTTGGCGTACGGCAGCGCGCACGTTACCAGAATTTTCTTCGCGACTTGAGTCATAGTAGGTATTACTTCTTCTGTTGTAAAAAAGGGCTTTGATAGTACCAAAATGGTAATTACTGCGCCAAGCGATAAGGGCATTTATCCGTAAATGAATAATTGTTACCGCTGGAGTAAACTACAAAGTTACAATCGTACTTTTCAGAACTACAAAAGGAGTCGGGATGAACGAACAATCCCAGGCCAAATCACCAGATACTCTGCGAGCGATGGTCGCCGGGACGCTGGCGAATTTTCAGCACCCAACCCTGAAGCATAACCTCACCACGCTTAAGGCGTTGCACCACGTCGCCTGGATGGACGATACGCTGCACGTTGAGCTGGTCATGCCGTTCGTCTGGAACAGCGCGTTTGAGGTATTAAAAGAGCAATGCAGCGCCGATCTGTTACGTATTACAGGCGCAAAAGCGATCGACTGGAAATTGTCGTATAACATTGCGACGCTGAAACGCGTCAAAAATCAGCCTGGCATTAATGGCGTGAAAAACATCATTGCCGTGAGTTCCGGTAAAGGCGGGGTGGGTAAATCGTCTACGGCGGTAAACCTGGCGCTGGCGTTAGCGGTTGAAGGCGCAAAGGTCGGGATTCTTGATGCCGATATTTACGGTCCGTCGATCCCAACCATGCTTGGCGCAGAAGATCAGCGCCCGACATCGCCAGACGGTACGCATATGGCACCGATTATGTCTCACGGCCTGGCGACCAACTCGATCGGCTATCTGGTGACTGACGATAACGCGATGGTATGGCGCGGCCCAATGGCCAGTAAGGCGCTGATGCAGATGTTGCAGGAGACGCTGTGGCCGGATCTGGATTATCTGGTACTGGATATGCCGCCGGGAACCGGGGATATTCAGTTAACGCTGGCGCAGAACATTCCTGTTACCGGCGCGGTCGTGGTCACTACGCCACAGGATATCGCGCTGATCGACGCCAAAAAAGGTATCGTGATGTTCGAGAAGGTGGAAGTGCCAGTGCTCGGCATTGTGGAAAATATGAGTATGCATATTTGTAGCAACTGCGGCCATCACGAACCGATCTTCGGCACGGGCGGCGCGCAGAAGTTGGCGGAGAAATACCACACTCAGCTTCTGGGACAGATGCCGCTGCATATCAGTCTGCGCGAAGATCTCGATCGCGGTACGCCGACGGTGGTTAGCCGTCCGGAGAGCGAGTTTACCGCGCTCTATCGCGAACTGGCCGATCGCGTCGCGGCGCAGCTTTACTGGCAGGGGGAAGTGATTCCGGGTGAAATCGCCTTCCGCGCGGTGTAAGCACTCTAACGTATTCCAAAGAGAATATGACATTCACTGCATTAATATATATTGATGCGGTGAATGCATTAAATAAATAATAGCGCTCGTATTGTTAATTCCTGCTAAAACAGGCAGGCGTTTATCTGAAATAATCGACAAAAACATTATTTGAATTGATCATATCTATCCTACTGATTTATTTTTTCAATTGGTTTTAAGGTGCCGATACGTCCATACTGCTTATCAGGACGGCCTGCATATTGTATGACGTTCATCAGAGGAACAATTACTCACTATGAAAAAATATTTGCTGATGGGAATTATAGTCTCGGCTTATGGAATAAGCGTCCCTGTTTTTGCTTCCGATACCGCAGCATTAACCATCAGTGGAAAAGTGACCGCGCCGACGTGCAGCACGGAAGTGGTTAACGCGCAGTTGCAGCAGCGTTGCGGCAACACCATCCACGTTTCAACACTGCAACCACCCGCCGCCACACCGGTGAGAGGTGTGACGACGCAGCTATACACAGTGCCCGGTGATAACGACCGCCAGATTATTGTTAGTCGTTACGACTAATCTATATTAATACTGCTTGCCCACATCATTAATATCAATGATGTGGGTTTTTTTATTTATATTATTTATATTTAAGAGCAGTAAATTTCGGAAATTAATAAGTTTACAAAATAATGATAAGCAATAATTATTTGTTGCGATTATATTACAATCTGTAAATTGCTTTAAATCAATAAAACATCGCGTTTACATTGCGGTAACTTCCCATCTATGAGAATTTTCTTCGCAAGGGTTAATAACTCTTAACAAATAGAAATTACTTCATTAAGGAAGAGATTATGAAACGTTTACTTATTGCTGCTTCTGTATTGTCTGCTATATTTATGAGCGCTGGGGTTTTCGCTGCTGATTCTGACCAGGGTGAATTAATTATTACCGGTAAGGTTGTGGGAACTACCTGTAAATTTACCGGGGAGACTACCGCCACTATTGGTATGAACCAGATTGGTGTTGATCGCTTAAATGGACTAAATGCTGGTGATGTTTATGAAGGATATTCAAATAAAACCACCGCGCCGCTGACGGTTGAATGTACCGGGGATAAAGCACCACGTATTACTTTTTCCAGCTCACAATTTGATAGTACGCGTAACTTTATTACCCGTAATACGGCATCGGCTAACGGCGCTGGTTTTGTAGTCTACTATGGTGAGGGCTTTACTCAGCGGGTTAATCCTGATGATGGCATTGAGTTAACAAAGACAGCAGATAATAAATATACATTGAATTTTAGCGCGCGTTATGCAAAACAAGGCACCACTGTTACCGCTGGCGATGTCGCCTCCTCGCTGACCATGACCGTTGTTACTGATTAATCTCTCGCTTATCGGCGGCTACGGCCGCCAATTTTTTTCGATAACAAGGATAATTATAATGAAAAAACTAGTCGCATTATTGCTGGCCGGTTCGGTCATGCCCGCGTGGGGAGGTATCTATATTTATGGCACTCGTATTATTTATCCGGCGCAGAAAAAAGAGATTACTGTACAATTAATGAATGAAGGCAGCCGCAGTTCGCTGGTGCAGTCGTGGATAGATGACGGCGACACCAGCCTACCGCCGGAAAAAATTCAGGTGCCTTTCGTCATAACGCCGCCGGTTGCGAGGGTTGGTGGTGGGTCCGGTCAACAGTTGAAAATTAAACAGTTGGCGAATAGCCTGCCGAAAGATCGTGAAAGCCTGTTTTTTCTTAACGTCCTGGATATTCCGCCTAACCCAGCGGAGTCTGAAAGTCAGAACATCATTAAATTCGCTATGCAGAATCGCATTAAATTTATTTATCGCCCACAAGGTATCACTGGTGTAGGTAAAAATAGTTTTTCGTATCTGCATATCAGGTATACCAGCGGTAGTATTACTATCAAAAACAATTCAGCCAACTGGATAACTATTCCTGACGTAACAGGTAATTCAAAAATTAATAAAGAAACACTATTACTGGCACCCTGGTCGGATAAAACGGTTACTACCGCCACTGTTGTTAATTATTATAAAGTCACCCTTATTGATGATCATGGTAACTATTTGAGTGAAAAAATAAAAACTGGAAAATAGCTCAAGGACTGATTATGTCAAAGATAAACTCCATTACGCTGGCCATATTGTCAGTGTTGGTAACTTCATCCGTATGGGCGGAAGAAGAAACGTTTGATACCCACTTTATGATTGGTGGATTAAATGGCGAAAAGATTTCCCGTTATCAGATTGATGGCGATAAGCCCATGCCCGGCATGTATGAAATGGATGTTTATCTGAATAATCAGTGGCGCGGTCATTACGAAATCAATATTAAAGCCGATCCGGACGCGACATGCTTAACCTGGGCGCAGTTACAGCAAATTGGTATTCGTACCGACAATATTAAAGCAGATAAAAATGTGGATTGCGTACCGCTGCGTGCGGCGGTACAGGGCGGCAGCATTGACTATGATATCGGGCAGTTTATGCTGAATTTACGCGTACCGCAGGCATATGTGAATGAATATGAGCCAGGTTATATGCCGCCTGAAACCTGGGATCGTGGGATTAACGCTTTTTATACCTCTTATTATGCCAGCCAGTATTACAGTAACTATAAACATGGCGGCGATGATAAAAGCAGCTATGTGAGCCTGAATAGCGGATTAAACCTGCTGAGTTGGCAACTGCATTCCAATGCCAACTATACAAAAAGCAACGAGGGTAGCGGCCAGTGGAAAAGTAACACCCTGTATTTGGAACGCGGCATTCCGCAGATTCTCGGCACGCTGCGCGCCGGAGATATGTATACCGGGTCGGACATCTTTGACGCCGTGCGTTTTCGCGGCGTGCGTATCTGGCGCGATATGCAAATGCTACCAAACTCGAAACAGAGCTTTACGCCGGTAGTGCGTGGGATTGCTCAGAGCAACGCGCTGGTATCTATTGAACAAAATGGTTTTATTATTTATCAGAAAGAGGTCCCTCCCGGTCCATTCGCTATTGATGATTTGCAGCTTGCTGGCGGCGGCGCGGATTTGGATGTTAGCGTAAAAGAAGCTGACGGTTCAGTATCACATTATCTGGTACCTTATTCATCGGTACCGAATATGTTGCAAGCGGGCGTGTCGAAATATGATTTTGCTGCGGGACGTAGTCATATCGAAGGCGCGAGTAATCAGTCTGATTTTATACAAGGTAGCTACCAGTACGGTCTGAATAATTTGCTGACGATATATGGCGGGACAATGTTGTCGGATAATTACTCTGCATTTGTACTCGGTACTGGCTGGAATACGCTGATTGGCGCGGTATCGGTAGACGCCACGCGCTCGCATAGCGAACAGGATAATGGTGATGTTTTTGATGGGCAGAGTTTTCAGGTAGAGTGGAATAAATATGTTGCGCAGACCGGAACGCAGTTTGCTTTGGCAGCCTGGCGTTATTCGTCACGGGATTATCGAACCTTTAACGATCACGTATGGGCGAATAATAAAAATAATTACCAGCGCGATGAAAATGATGTGTATGACATTGCCGACTATTATCAGAACGATTTTGGTCGGAAGAACAGTTTTTCACTTAATATCAATCAGGCATTACCTGCCAACTGGGGATTTCTGGCGGTCAGCGGCCTGTGGCGCGATTATTGGGGACGCAGCGGAACCGGTAAAGATTATCAATTAAGTTATTCAAACTCCTGGCAACGTATTAGCTATACCTTATCCGTTAGCCAGACATATGATGAGGATCACCATGAGGATAAGCGTTTTAACCTGTATATCTCGATTCCGTTCTCATGGGGCGACGGTATTTCTACCCCGCGGCGCGATCTGTTCGTTTCTAACTCAACAACGTTCGATGATGACGGTTATCAATCGAATAACACCAGTTTAAGCGGCGTGGCGGGGAACCGCGATCAGTTTAGCTATGGCGCTAATCTGAGCCACCAGCGACAGGGTAGTGAGACAACAGCGGGCGGCAGTCTGGTCTGGCGTGCGCCGATAGCGACGGTGGGCGGCAGTTACAGCCAGTCGAATAAATACCAGCAGGCCAGCGGCAATATTCAGGGCGGTATCGTGGCGTGGTCCGACGGCGTGGCGCTGGCTCCCCGGTTGTCGGATACTTTTGCCATTGTTAACGCGCCGGGACTGCAGGGTGCAGCGGTGCAGGGCCATCGGTACTTAACCACGGACAGCAAAGGCTACGCTATTTATGACAGCTTAACGCCGTATCGCGAAAATATGCTGATGCTGGATCTTTCCAACAGTGATAGCGATGTTGCGTTATTGGGCAACCGCAAGGGTGCAGTGCCTTATCGTGGCGCGGTGGTACTGGCGGAATTTGAGACCGATCGACGTAAACCCTGGTACTTCCTCGCCCGGCGTCCGGATGGTTCTCCTTTATCGTTCGGCTATGAGGTAGAAGATAACGCGGGTAATAACGTCGGCCTCGTAGGTCAGGGTAGTCGGTTATTTATTCGCACCAATGATATTCCCGCGTCGGTACGTGTCGCGGTGAATAAACAGCAGAGGCAGTTCTGTACCATCACCTTTGAGAAGGTGATTAATGAGAATAAAGTCTATATTTGCCGATAAGGGATGCGTTTATGAAAAAATATGGGTTTTTGTTTTTACTATTAATCCCGCTGTTGGGACAAGCAAAATGTACGCCGAAAGGAACTACGAGCGCAACGCAACCTATTACATTGGATTTAACAACGGGATCAACAACGGTAAATTTTAATCCCAATTTACAAGGATCATTTGACTGCAATACGACAGGCGATAAAATGTACTATGCGACAAGTTTACAAGACTATATCGTTGAAATAAAAGATAGTGCCAGTAGTCAGTCAATTTTTATCAAACTGACACTTGAAAGTTCAGATTTTCCTGTTAATACAGGCAGTGATAGAATTGCCTCAGTTAAAAATTATTCGGTAGATGATACTCTGAATAATAAACAAATGACCCTTAAAGCATCGTACGTAGCCGCAATGTCATATAGTTCAGATAATGGCGAGAAAGTATACGGTAATTCGTTCAGCTTATCTAAGCCTGCGGTTAATTTTTTATCTAATAATTCATGTAACTCAAATATTTTGGCGTGGATAGTGTGTTCTGCCCTGCGGTTGTTTAGCAATGATAATGCCTACTCCCAATATTTGACGTTTACCGTCAAACACAAGCCCACCACCTGTCGTTTTTCACAGCCTACATATGAAATAAAAATGCCGGATACGACGTTAAGTGAGATTTTGTCCGGCAATAACAGTAAAACGGGATCGACAAATCTGGTACTCAATTGCGACGGGGTTTATAATGTTACCACCAACCCGGTCAGTTTTAACGTGGCGCGCGGCGACTGGAACGACAACGGAACGATACTGAAAAACACGATAATCAATGGCGCCCAAGGCGTTGGTTTCCAGATTTATAACGGCACCGCCGCCACGCCGTTAAAACGGGGTGATGCTCTGATGAGCAGGTTAACGAAAATGGCGACAATCAATGATCAGTATACTTTCCCCATTACCGCGAGATACGTGCGTATAACAGGGGAAGCACTACAGCCTGGCGAAGTCCAAAGCAAAGTTATATTTGCCGTATCCTATGACTAATTAGCGTAATGATGATTTCCCCTGTTTCACGTACTTTCGTCAAGAAAGTACGTGCTTTTTTTACCGATGATAAAAAATCTCGCCGTCATAGGCTTTGATGATTTTTCCATCGGCATCGTTAATCAGCACATACGCGCCGCCCATATAGGTCCAGTGGGTACCGGCATCCGGCGCGGGCAGATTACGTAATTTCCACTGTTTAATATTGTACTCATCGGTGCGGTACATCTGCGGAACGGTATCACCGGGCTTGAAGTGTGTGAAGTCGGCAATAAAACTCTTTAACTCATATTGATCAATGCCCGTTGTCGCGGGGGCGGCCCATGCAAAACTGGTTGCAAGCAACAGCGCGCAAGGCAGCAACTTACTTTTCATACTTTTACCCTCCACATATGCGGGTCAGTTAACGTCGTGTGTATCATTTCTGCTGGTGGTGCATCTGACAAGCGCTATTTTGTTATCTCACGCCCCTTTTCGTAAAAAGTGTAAACGAAAGCGTCGTGCAGCAACATATCCGGCAGCAAGTTTGCCAGAACCGAATAGGTTTTGAGAACTATCTGATAACACTGAAATTATCATCCGCCACTGGCTGTAAATTTACATTGCCTGGCGCAGACAGTATGCTTAATAGCGAAACCCCGCTTAACACGGCGGGGCTTCACGACTCGGGGTGCCCTTCTTTATGAAGGCTGAGAAATACCCGTACCACCTGATCTGGATAATGCCAGCGTAGGGAAGTCTGACACTGCTCGTGTCCCTTCTTCACGCGGGCAGGAGCTGAACCATGCAGCCTGACCTGCACTGCCGTACGCTTGCGGCACATACGTTAAAACACTTTCGCGTGCTCTCCCCGCTTACGCACTGTATGACGAATGACGTCGTACAAACGTTTACCGCCAATACGCTGCTGGCGCTGGGCGCGTCACCCGCTATGGTGATTGATCCTGCCGAGGCCAGACCGTTTGCCGCCATCGCCAACGCCTTGCTGGTTAATGTCGGAACATTAACCGCCTCACGTGCTGACGCGATGCGTGCGGCGGTAGAAAGCGCTTATGATGCCAAAACGCCGTGGACGCTCGACCCTGTCGCGGTGGGCGCGCTGGAATTCCGTCGGCGATTTTGCCTGGAGCTCTTGTCCCTGCGCCCGGCGGCAATACGCGGCAATGCCTCGGAAATCCTGGCGTTAGCCGGCATGGCGCTGGGCGGACGCGGCGTAGATACCACCGAAGCGGCGTTGGCCGCACTGCCTGCGGCGCAGGCGCTGGCGCGTCAGATAGACTGCATTGTTGTGGTCACCGGCGAGGTAGATTACGTCACTAACGGTCAGCGCACGCTGAGCATTCCCGGCGGCGATCCGTTAATGACTCGCATTGTAGGCACCGGCTGCGCGTTGTCGGCGGTCGTTGCCGCCAGTTGCGCGTTACCGGGCGCCGCGCTGGACAATGTCGCGTCGGCCTGCTGCTGGATGAAACTGGCAGGCCAGGCCGCGGCAGTGCGTAGCGAGGGACCGGGCAGCTTCATCCCGGCTTTTCTTGATGCGCTATATCATCTGGATGTGGAGGCGCGCCAATGAAGAGAATTAACGCGCTGACGATTGCTGGCACCGATCCCAGCGGCGGGGCCGGTATCCAGGCGGATCTCAAGACCTTTTCCGCGCTGGGCGCATATGGCTGTTCGGTCATTACCGCGCTGGTGGCGCAAAATACCTGTGGCGTACAGTCGGTGTACCGGATAGATCCGGACTTTGTCGCCGCTCAACTTGATTCCGTGTTCAGCGATGTGCGCATTGATACCACGAAAATCGGGATGCTGGCGGAAACCGATATTGTCGAGGTCGTGGCGGAACGACTACAGCGTCATCATGTACGTAATGTGGTGCTGGATACGGTGATGCTGGCGAAAAGCGGCGATCCGCTGCTCTCGCCCTCCGCGGTAGAAACATTACGCGTCCGGCTGTTGCCGCAGGTATCGCTGATTACGCCTAATTTGCCGGAAGCCGCAGCGTTGCTGAATGCACCCCATGCGCGTACGGAACAGGAGATGCTGGCGCAGGGGCGGGCATTACTGGCGATGGGGTGTGAGGCGGTATTGATGAAAGGCGGGCATTTAGAGGATGCGCAAAGCCCGGACTGGCTCTTTACCCGTGAGGGCGAGCAGCGTTTTAGCGCGCCGCGTGTGAGTACCAAAAATACGCATGGGACGGGCTGTACGCTGTCGGCGGCGCTGGCGGCGTTACGGCCCCGGCATTGCAGTTGGGGAGAGACGGTAAACGAGGCGAAGGCATGGCTTTCGGCGGCGCTGGCTCAGGCGGATACGCTGGAAGTGGGGAAGGGCATTGGTCCGGTACATCATTTCCACGCGTGGTGGTAGTATACTGCCTACAGACCCGTCGTCAGGAAAAGATAAATGGAACAAGCGCATACCCGGCTCATCGCGCAACTGAATGAACGAATTTCAGCGGCGGATAATACGCCGCTATACATGAAATTCGCCCAGACGGTAAAGGATGCCGTTCGCAGCGGTATTCTTGAGCACGGTAATATTTTGCCTGGCGAACGCGATCTCAGCCAGCTTACCGGCGTTTCGCGTATCACGGTACGGAAAGCGATGCAGGCGCTGGAAGAAGAGGGGGTCGTCACGCGCGCCCGCGGCTACGGTACGCAAATCAATAATATCTTTGAGTATTCCCTGAAAGAGGCGCGGGGATTTTCTCAGCAGGTTGTCTTGCGCGGTAAAAAACCGGATACGCTATGGGTTAACAAACGCGTGGTAAGTTGTCCGGATGAGGTCGCTCAGCATCTGGCGATCCCCACAGGCAGCGACGTCTTTTTACTCAAACGTATTCGTTATGTTGATGAGGACGCGGTATCGATTGAAGAGTCCTGGGTGCCCGCGCATCTGATTCATGATGTCGACGCGATTGGCATTTCTCTGTATGACTATTTTCGTCGCCAGCACATTTACCCTCAGCGTACCCGATCTCGCGTCAGCGCCCGGATGCCGGATGATGAGTTTCAGTCGCATATTCAAATGGATGGTAAAGTGCCGGTGCTGGTGATTAAGCAGGTGGCGTTCGATCAGCAGCAGCGGCCTATTGAATACAGCATCAGTTATTGTCGTAGCGACCTATACGTTTTTGTGTGCGAGGAGTAGCGCCTCGCGCGTGGGCGCGCAGTCGCCGCCGCGATGCCTGACCACCCAGCTTGCCACCGCATTTCCCAGCAGTACGGCATCCGCGAGCGACCAGCCTGACGCCAGTCCTGCCAGTACGCCGCCAGCATGGCTGTCGCCCGCGCCGATGGTATCCACCACGGTAGCCGGAAACGCTGGCACAAAGCCGGAAGATTGCGCGCTAAAATACCACGCTCCGTCTTTATCGTGGCGCACTACCAGCGGCGCGGAAAAGCGTTTTACCCATGCCTCGCCGAAAGGGCGTGTACCGGTCGCGAACCCGACGCGTTCCGCGGCGATGATTGCCTCCTGGCGATTGAGGGAGACGATGGGCCGGCAGGCCATAATGCGCGCCATTGTATCGTCTGTAATATCACCGATTCGTGGGCCAAAATCGATAAAAGGCGTTACATCGTCGACGGTTTCCAGCCACTGGATCAGTTGTTCGCCACAGGACGAGGCCAGTTGATAGCCGGACAGGTAGACAAGACTGCCCCGCGGTGTCCTGAGCTGCGACAGCCAGTCCGCATTCCACTGATTTTCCACGCCGCTAAAAGACATAAACGTGCGTTCGCCATCCGGTTCGACTAACGCCAGACACCAGCCGTTATCCCCTTCAACCGCGTCAATCACGCTGGATAATCCCTCTTTTGCCAGACGGCGGCGAATCCTCTCCGCCCACACGCCCTGGCCCAGTGGCAGCGCATTGCTGGCGTCAATCCCCAGTCGTTTCAACGCCACGGCAATATTCAGCGCACAGCCGCCGACATTGACGCTCTGTTGTTGCAGTTCAATATCGCCTCCGCGACGCGGCAATGTCCAGGCGTCGGCAATGATATCGATCACTGCCGCGCCGATAACGGTGAGCGGACGCCGGGTGTGCAGGGTAGGTAATAATGTCAGCAACCGTGCGCCGTTCATAATGCCTCCCGCCGTTGACGATAACTCGCCAGCGCAACGGCATAGCGCGCAAAATCCAGCTTATTAACCTCGTCCAGCGTTTGCTTTAACTGGGGGTTAATGGCACTTACCCCGTGTAACGCGCCGCAAATGGCCGTCGCCATCGCGCCGATAGTGTCGGTGTCGCCGCCGAGGTTAGCGCATAGCACGGCACAGCGGTTAGGATCGGTATTCGCCAACTCTACCATGGCGATAGCGCAGGGAACCGATTCAATGGTGCTGGTTCCCGCGCCGATGATCTGATATAGCTGTTCGCTGGCTGATTCGACGCCGTCGGCGCGGCGGACAATTTTTAGCGCCAGTTCCAGACGTGCCGATAGCGAGGCGCTAAACGTGGTAATACGCGCTGTCTGCGCCTGATGGGCGACGGCGGGGAGCGAGTCGGCAATACTTTGCCACGTGTCGCCGTTAACCGCTCGCGAGACGGCCCAGGCGATGACCACGGCACCAGCCACCGCCAGATCGGATTTATGCGTCGGGCTGGAGGCTAACGCCACTTCTGCCATAAAGGCTGTCAGGTTGGTTGGCGGCAACAGGCAACCCAACGGCGAAACGCGCATGGCCGCGCCGTTAGTCACGCCGTTGTTTTCCAGCGCCGCGATGGGTTTGCCGTCGCGAATCGCGTTCAGCGCAATTTTTGACGTCGGGCCGAGTACATTTTTATTGAACGCATCAAAGCGTTCCGCCCAGGCGAGGATGTTACGCCCAATAATCTCGGGATCAATGTTGCCTTCGCATTCGAGCAGCGCGTCGGCCAGGCAGAGCGCCATTGCGGTATCGTCCGTAAACTCCGCGCGGTTAAAATAGCAGGCGGCATTATTCTCTTCTGGGCCGGGCAGAAAGTGGTCAATCCAGCCGAAATGCGCTTTGACGCGCGTTCTCGGCCACAGCTCGGAGGGCATTCCCATCGCATCCCCTAACGCTTGCCCGTAAAGAGCACCGAGAATACGTTCTGCTTTCATTTTACTTCCCCTTGTGTCAACGCAATATCGCGAGCGTCAATAGCAGTGATCTCTTTGTCCGATTCGCGAAAGAAAATCATAAACAGTAGCGCGATGACGGCAATCATTACTGCGCCAAACGTCCACATGCCCGCCCAGTTGAATGTCAGACCGTTAACCGGTTGCGGATAAGCAAACATTTTTTCCATCATCACACCGCCGAGACGATAACCCAGCAGGCTGCCGAATCCCTGACAGCAGAGGGTGATAAGCCCTTGCGCAGCGGTACGCATATGAACCGGCGTTTTTTTATCGACATAAATGTAGGCGGTGACATAGTAGAAATCGTAACTTACGCCGTGCAGCAAAATACCGAGGAACAGCAGGACGTAAGTGAAATATGTCTCCGCGCCGCCATAGACAAAAAAGCCGTAGCGGATCGCGGCGGTAACAAGACCAAGCAACAATACCTTTTTAATACCAAAGCGCTTGGTGAAAAAGGGCAGCGCCAGCATAAAGAAGATTTCAGAGAACTGGCCGAGCGTCATCCAGCCGGTGGCGTTTTTCATTCCCACCTCCGTCAGATAGCCGTTAGCGAAGATGTAGTAGAAGGCCAGCGGCATCGCAAACAGGAAGGAGCAGATGAAGAAAACGAGAAAGTTTTTATCGCGTAGCAGGACCAGCGCATCCAGTCCCAGCATCACTTTAATATCCATCTTGCCGGTGCTTTTTGGCGGCGTGTCTGGCAGACAGAACGCAAATACGCCCAGCAACGCTGAACTTGCGGCGGTGATTAGCAGTGGAATGTTGGTGGGGGAAATATCGTTATAGCCTAACATTTGCGGCAGGAATCCACAGGCGAGGCCGGAGGCTATCCACCCAATGGTACCCATAACGCGAATGCGTGGAAAATCGCGTTCAACGTCCGGTACGTTAGCGAAGGCAATGCTGTTTGTCAGCGCGATGGTCGGCATATAGGTTAATGAATAGGCCAGCAGCAGCGGAAAGAATCCGGCAAAGGTGGTTTGCTGCGCCGCGAAGTACATCAGTACGGCGCCCGCGAACATCAGTACCGCCAGCACTTTTTGCGCCGAGAAAAAACGATCGGTAACGGAGCCGACCAGAATCGGCGACAGGATCGCCGCAATGGCGGTACAGGCATAAGACCAGCCTATTTCACCGGCGGAAAACCCGCTTTTATTTAGCCATAGCCACAGGGGGACGAACCAGGCACCCCAGATAAACCACTCCACGAACATCATGAATGACAGTTTAAAAGTCGTTTTCATTTTTGAATCCTTCATGACAGGTAAGGTACGCCACGACAATACCATCTAATAATACCTTTTGAATACCATTGAGCATTAATTTTGACCGATCTAACACTTTTTCGTACGTGAATCGAGCCAGCAGATAGCGCCGAAAAAATGCGCTAAAGTTGGCAAAAATGATCGGTCAGTACCAGGCTTATTGCGACCCGCAATCTGCGGGGCAGGACTATTCACCTTCCGATACCCTATCGGAACTTACGGGAGCATAGCTATGACTGATATTGCGCAGTTGCTTGGCAAAGACGCCGACAGCCTTTTACAGCATCGTTGTATGACCATTCCTTCCGATCAGCTTTATCTTCCCGGCAAGGATTACGTTGACCGGGTGATGATTGACAATAATCGTCCACCTGCCGTTCTGCGTAATATGCAGACGCTCTATAATACTGGACGCCTGGCGGGAACAGGATACCTTTCGATACTGCCCGTCGATCAGGGGGTGGAACACTCAGCCGGTGCCTCTTTTGCGGCCAACCCGCGCTACTTTGACCCAAAAAACATTGTTGAATTGGCTATTGAGGCCGGCTGTAACTGCGTGGCCTCTACCTACGGCGTACTGGCCTCGGTTTCACGGCGCTATGCGCACCGTATTCCGTTTTTGGTCAAATTGAATCACAACGAAACATTGAGCTATCCGACGGAGTATGATCAGACCCTGTACGCCAGCGTTGAGCAGGCGTTCAATATGGGCGCCGTGGCGGTAGGCGCGACGATCTATTTCGGTTCGGAACAGTCTCGTCGCCAGATTGAAGAGATCTCCGCTGCTTTTGAGCGTGCGCATGAGTTGGGCATGGTGACCGTATTGTGGGCTTACCTGCGTAATTCTTCCTTTAAAAAAGACGGCGTTGATTACCATGTATCCGCTGACCTGACGGGTCAGGCCAACCATCTGGCCGCCACGATTGGCGCGGATATTGTGAAACAGAAAATGGCCGAGAATAACGGCGGTTATAAAGCGGTAAACTTCGGCTATACCGATGACCGCGTGTACAGCAAACTGACCAGCGATAACCCGATTGATTTGGTACGTTATCAGTTGGCGAACTGCTATATGGGACGCGCCGGGCTTATCAACTCCGGCGGTGCGGACGGCGGCGACACTGATCTCGGCGACGCGGTTCGTACCGCTGTGATCAACAAACGAGCCGGGGGGATGGGGTTAATTCTGGGACGTAAAGCCTTTAAGAAATCGATGGCTGATGGCGTGAAGTTGATTAATGCCGTACAGGATGTCTATCTGGATAGCAAAGTCACCATCGCCTGAGTCCAACGAAGAAAAGCCGGATGTTAGCGCATCCGGCCAGCGGTAGGTATTATTAACGCAGCAACGGGCAGTCCGGCGGTAGCCGACAGCGTAATGCGCCTGTCAGGACCTCAATATGAAATTCTTGTCCGCTGAGTGGTTCGCCATCCAGATTAAACGTGATTTCATGCGGCGCATGAATATCAAACCACGCCGAGGTACCGTCAATAATATTCGGATTGTCATCTGACTGCGTGAGTGTGGAAAATAGCGTCGGCAGCAGCTCTTCGCCGGTAAAAATCCGTAGCTGTAACAGCCCGTCGTTAATCAGCGCGGTGGGACATAATTGCTGCCCGCCGCCGGCCTGACGACCGTTGCCGATGCCGATCACCAGCGCATCTCCCTGCCAGTGAAAGTTTTCGCCACGTATTTCGCAGCGGTCAGGTTTCAGCGTATCCATTCTCATCAGACCGTGGATAAGATAGGAGACGCCGCCCAACGCGGCCTTGAGTTTTTCTGGCGTTTCGGTGGTGATGCGGGTGCCAAAACCGCCCGTCGCCATATTGATAAAACAGGTTTTATCATTGACCCGGGCCATATCAATTTCCATCGCGTTTCCGGCAATCGCCAGTTTCAGCGCTTTGTCCAGCGCTTCAGGAATACCGGCGCTGGTGGCAAAATCGTTGGCGGTGCCGAGCGGCAAAAGGCCCAGTGCGGGGACTACGCTGTCGCGGATCTGGATGAGCGCGGTAGATACTTCATTAATGGTGCCGTCGCCGCCGCCAGCAATTACCGTTTCAACGCCCAGCCTACGGGCTTCATCAACGTAACGCTGCGCGTCGCCTTTTTCCCAGGTTACCCGAACGTGAATCTGTATGCCTTCGTCGCGAAGTAGAGTAATGGCCTCACGTAGCGGCTGATTATCAGCGCTTTTGCCATTGAGGATCAGTAAGCTGGCGGGAAAGTTAGCCATCCGTTATGCCTTAATATGTTGAACAACAACCTCCAGAAAGTGTATAGCAGAAATGAGAAAGCGAGGTCAGAACAGGATGAAAATTGAAATGTTGCGCACTTATTGCTTTACCGTTTTTCTGCCTGGTATACGCAGCGGTAAGCGAAGCATGGTTTAAGGCAAATGGCGACAAGAGAGATGCCGTTATGCGCATTGAGTATCGCTTGTGGTAGTGCAAGAAAACCACAAGGGGCAGTCAGACGCTTTCCGATATAGCGCCTTTGATAACGAAACGGAGGATTAACAAGACGACCATACGTCAGTTATCAGTATTAATATTCAAACACCACAATATCAGATAATAACCTGATATTTATTACCAAAAATACTTTTTAATAGCATAAAATCGAAATATTCCTTAGACTGCTTTGGCAGAACCAGGACACACTATTAGACGCTCACTATGCTATCCATAAAACAAAGCGTATATAGATGATGGCTTAGAGAGGTATCTTATTGTCGTACTTTTACCCAAAAAGGGGCTGTGAGCTTCACTTTTCTCACAAATACAATAAGTGAAATCATACTGACATGTAGTGTTTTCTACTTAGAGAGAGAATGAAAGGGGAATTATATGAATGTTAATCCAGCGGTGAATGCGCAAACGCCATTGTTCCATCCTTCTGAACGGTGTAATGAAGAAAAACCAGTAGCTGAAATCGTTGAATTTCACGCTTACGGCAATAAACCCAGATGTTTAATGTGCCTGGGAACCTCGGCATTGTTTACAGGTATTTTCAGTGGGGTATGCTCAGGGGCTGTCGCCAGTGTCAGTAGCGGTGCTACATATACTACCGCCCTGACGGTTTTAGGCGCATCGTTTGGCATGGGGTGTATTGGTCTAATGGGAATATGCTCCGGACTATACCTTAGCGAAAATGCCGTTAGAACCCGACCGGCCGGGCCATAAATGTGTAAACACAGCAAGTCATAGAGAAAGGATGAATTCAGGAGATGATTCGATGGTTTTAAGTGCTCAGGTCAGAGCCTTATGACTTATATGGAAATTTTTAGAGTATGAGGTTGTTATGTATTCAAGAGCCGATCACTTATTAAGAAAATTTTCACTAAAATTAAATGTAGATTCAATTGTCTTTGACGAAAACAGGTTATGCTCATTTCTTATAGATAACTGTTACCGTATCTTACTGTCAAGTACTAATAGCGAGTATATAATGATATACGGTTTTTGCGGAAGGCTTCCGGATAATAATAATCTTGCTTTTGAGTTTCTCAATGCTAATTTGTGGTTCGCAGAGAATAATGGACCACATTTGTGTTATGAGAATAACTCACAATCATTATTACTGGCTCTCAATCTTTCACTCAATGAAAGTACTGTAGATAAACTTGAGTGTGAAATTGAGGTAGTTATTAGATCAATGGAGAATCTGCATCACATTTTACAGGATAAAGGAATAACTCTGGATACCGATTATACGTGACGGTGGGAAGGGGGTTTGGTGATCTAGTGGTAATAGAGGATAATCAAACCCAGCAAAACTTACATGGCCTGATGAAGGTGGACTGAGCGTAGGTGTGATGGTTTGAGTATTACTTTGACATGAAATCAAACCTCTAATCCGGGAAAACATTATTTTAATCCTTGTAAAAGCGGCATTAAAACGTGCCATAACTTTACACGCTTAAATTATCAGTTTTTAACCTTAATTTAACAACCTGGAAACTTTTTGTGTAAGTTCTCACAAAGCAGTTCTTGATTTAATTCACTGATTTTAAACGTTAACGTCACAATGCTAAGTCCTGAGTCTGACCGGATACGGGGAGGGTTATGACTTGCGGGTCGGCAATGAATAGGGAGGTCACGCTAAACTAAGTGCCCATTTGCGCTTTTGTTAATGTGGTCAATATTTAGATGTGGTGGGAAGTGCCGCTTTTTTTATGGATTACACGAAAAAAATAAGCCTGCGTAAGGGAGATTACGCAGGCCAAGGAGGTGGTTCCTGGTACAGCTAGCATTTATGGGTTATGTTTTTCAGCGCGTTGAATAATACCCGTATTGAGCGAAGCGGTATGTGATCAATTTCTAAGAATCTTCCCGCCATGAAAAAATAACCGCAATTAACTACTTAGCATGGGGGTTACGCGTTGATTCGCCTGAGAAATTACGCATCAATAGTGCGTAATCCACCCTGACATCCTGCGGGACAGGCATCCAGACGGTATAGCCGTCGCCAGGCGCCACCGGCATAGCGTCGCCTTTGGCATTCTCCATCTGTTCCAGGGTGAAATTGATATTTCCCTGTGGCGTCATCAGCTCCAGACTATCGCCGACGGAGAATTTATTCTTCACCGCCACGGCCGCCAGTTGGCCTTTACGCTCGCCGGTGAACTCGCCGACAAATTGCTGGCGTTCGGAAACGGAGTACCCGTACTCGTAGTTCTGGTAATCGTCGTGCGTATGGCGACGCAGGAAACCTTCGGTATAGCCGCGATGGGCCAGACCTTCCAGCGTTTCCAGCAGCGTGGGGTCGAAGGGTTTACCGGCGGCGGCATCGTCGATGGCCTTACGGTAGACCTGCGCGGTACGGGCGCAGTAATAAAAGGATTTGGTGCGGCCTTCGATTTTCAGCGAGTGGACGCCCATTTTCGTCAGGCGCTCCACGTGGGCGATAGCGCGCAAATCTTTTGAGTTCATGATATAGGTGCCATGCTCGTCTTCGAACGCGGTCATGTATTCGCCCGGTCTTTGGGCTTCTTCTATCATAAACACTTTATCCGTCGGCGCGCCGATACCGAGCGTCGGCTCAACGTTCTGTACCGGAATCGGTTCGTGCTTATGCACGATGTTGCCGACAACGTCTTCTTTTCCTTCCTGCACGTTATATTCCCAACGGCAGGCATTGGTGCAGGTGCCCTGGTTCGGATCGCGTTTGTTGATGTAGCCGGAAAGCAGGCAGCGGCCGGAGTAGGCCATGCATAGCGCGCCGTGGACGAAAATTTCTATTTCCATATCCGGCACCTGTTGGCGAATTTCCTCAATCTCTTCCAGCGACAGCTCGCGGGAGAGAATCACACGGGTCAGCCCCATCTGCTGCCAGAATTTTACCGTCGCCCAGTTTACGGCGTTAGCCTGTACCGACAGATGAATCGGCATTGCCGGGAAGTGCTCGCGTACCAGCATAATCAACCCGGGATCGGACATGATCAGCGCATCCGGGCCCATCTCGACGACGGGTTTCAGGTCACGGATAAAGGTTTTGAGCTTGGCGTTATGCGGGGCGATGTTCACCACCACGTAGAATTTTTTTCCGAGCGCGTGGGCTTCGTTGATGCCAAGCTGCAAATTTTCGTGATTGAATTCGTTATTACGCACGCGTAAAGAGTAGCGCGGTTGGCCCGCATAGACGGCATCGGCGCCGTAAGCGAAAGCGTAACGCATGTTTTTCAGCGTTCCCGCCGGCGAAAGGAGTTCTGGTTTAAACATCATTTTCTCGTTCTGATGACAGGTCAGATCCGCCTCACCTGATGAGGCGGCTGGAGGAGAGTCCTCACTTTAAGGGCGGGCATTGTAGCGCTGTGGCGCGGGGAGGTAAAGGATAACGCCGGATGGTGGGCGTGATAAGCGAAACGCCATCAGATAATCCTGCACGCGTCTGCTTCCCAGCGATATCCCACCCCGTAGACCGCACGTATAAATGACTGTTCGGCATCCAGCGATTCCAGTTTGCGGCGCAGGTTTTTAATGTGACTGTCGATAGTGCGATCGGTCACCACACGGTAGTCGTCGTAGAGGTGATTTAACAACTGCTCGCGGGAAAAAACTTTACCCGGTTCAAGCGATAAGGTTTTTAGCAGACGGAATTCAGCGGGGGTTAAATCCAGCGCTTTACCACACCAGGAGGCCTGAAAGCGGCTTTCATCAATCATTAACGGGCTTTCGGCATCCTGCTGCTGGAGTTCGCGCTGCGGTTTACAGCGGCGCAAAATCGTTTTTACGCGGGCCACGACTTCGCGCGGGCTATAAGGCTTACAGATATAATCATCGGCGCCGATTTCCAGCCCAAGCAGCCGATCGATCTCTTCGATTTTGGCCGTGACCATCACAATGGGGATGTCGGAAAAACGGCGAATCTCCCGGCATAACGTCAGACCATCGGTACCCGGCAGCATCAGATCCAGCAGGATCAGATCCGGCGGCGTTTGACGCACATACGGCAGTACCTTGTCGCCGTGATTGATGAGCGTGGGGGCGTAACTCGCCGCGCGTAAGTAGTCGATAAGCAACTGTCCCAGCTTGGGTTCATCTTCAACAATCAAAATGCGCGGCGTGTTTTCATCAATGGGTAACTCAGTCATACTTCTCTCTGTAAATCGCGATCCAGCGGTAACTCTACTGTAATGCTAACCCCGCCAAAAGGCGAATGAGCGGCGTGAAGATGACCGTTATGCGCGTGTACAATATTGACGCATATCGCCAGCCCCAGTCCAGAACCGCCGCTGGCGCGGTTACGGGAAACTTCTGTGCGGTAAAAACGTTCAAAAAGTTTTTGTAACTGTTCATCGCTGACGCCCGGTGCAGAATCGGCAAAGGTCAGGAATAATGATTTGTCGCGTTGTTCGGCCGAAATATGCAGGCCGCCGCCGCTGTCGGTGTAGCGCAGACTGTTTTCCAGCAGATTATTAAACAGTTGCATCAGGCGATCCGGGTCGCCGAAGATGGTCATGCTATCTGGCAATGCGTAATGTAGCGTTAGCCCTCGGCTGGTAAAACGCTCTCTGAACGCGCCGCCAGCGACTTCCAACAGGGGAACAAGATCGACGGTAGTTTTTTGGTAAGCCAGCGCTCCCTCGTCAGACAACGAAAGCTGATGCAGATCGTCAACCAGTTTGGTAAGCGTACCGACTTCCGCCTGTAGCGAGGTAACGGATTCCGGCGTGAACTGGCGAACACCATCCTGAATGGCTTCCAGTTCGCCACGCAATACCGCCAGCGGCGTGCGCAGTTCGTGGGAAATATCCGCCATAAAGTCGCGGCGCATCTGTTGGTTTTTTTCCAGCGTGCTGGCAAGCTGGTTAAAGTCCTGCGCCAGTTTTCCCAGCTCATCGGCGCTGGTTGGGGTCACGCGAGTGGTAAAATCTCCCGCCGCCAGTCTGTGCGTACCCTCGACCAACCGTTTGACCGGAGCGAGCAGGCCGCGCGCCAGCAAAAACGTCGCCAGCGCGGCCAGCAACGTTGATAACGCCACGATCATCCAACTGGCGCGCCGCTGCTGCTTATCAAAATTAATATCCGTATTGCGCGTCAGCCGCTCGACAGGAGAGGCGATAACCGCGCCGACTTCGGCGCCATTGACCAGAATGGGCCGGCGAGTACCGTCATGCGGCACCGGACCGCGTGGGCCGACCAGCACACGGCCATTTTGATCGACGACCCAGAACTGGGTGCGCCAACCGTGCGGCGGCATACCGGGGCCGGGTTTATCCCGGTCGTTGTCATGCTCAAATGAACGCAGAATCTGGAAAACGAAGCGATCGTTGTTGCGTAAAAAACGCCAGTTGCCGTGTTGCTGGTACTGGTCGCCCAGCGCATCGCCCAGCATTTGTAGCCGCTGCTCGTTACCGTGTTTGATATAGTCAATAAATCCGCGTTCAAAACTGACGCGTACGGCCCAATGCATACTGATCAGCAGCACGATGCAGGTGGCGAAAATCGCCAGAAACAGCTTGCCGGTGATCCCGGGCCGCCAGACTTTCATTACAGGCTCCTTTTACGCCGTGAAATGACCATGTTTTGCTGTGTATCGTTCGGTACGCGGGCAAAAATTATCGCCGGTAGCGCGATAATAACCGCCATACATAGCCAGGTGTACATAAAGACGTGATGTGTGGCGCTACTGTCTATACCAATATGCTGTTGACCAAACATACCCAGCAGCATTCCGGCAATAGTGACGCCGATACTCATCGAGAGCTGCATAATCATCGATAATAAGCTATTGCCGCTGCTGGCCAGCGTATCGGGAAGGTCTTTTAGCGTTAGGGTATTCATGGAAGAAAAACGCGCCGAGTTCACCATTCCCTGCAAAAGCAGTACCAGCGGCAGGAGATAATACCAGCCGAGCAGCGCGACCGACATAAACAACAGGCTAACCAATGCCAGTCCGAGCGTGGTCGCCACCAGAACCCGACGATAGCCAAAACGGTTAACTATCTGCACCACAATCCGCTTCATTCCCATGCTGCCCAGCACCATGGGGATCATCATCAAGCCGGCATGAAACGGTGAAAAACCGAGACCAATCTGCAAAAAGACCGGCGTAATAAACGGCAGCATACCGCTGCCGATACGCCCGGCAAAACTGCCCAGCAACCCCAGTGAAAACGTGGGCGTACGGAACAATCGCAGGCTGAATAACGCGCCTGAGTTTTTTTTAGCATGAAGGAGATAGAGCAGAATTGCTGCCGCGCCGCCCGCAGCAAGTCCGGCTAATGTCCAGGACGTGATCCCCATGTTTTTACTACCGTCCAGCGCCAGCGTCAGTACCGCCATGCCGATGGCTAGCAGCAGGAACCCCGACAGGTCAAAGCGCCGGGTTTCTATGGTGTAGTTCGGCATCAGCATAAAGGTCGCGATAGCGCCGACAATTCCTACCGGGATATTGATCAGAAAGATCCAGTGCCATGAAGCATATTCCACCAGCACCCCGCCCAGCGCGGGGCCGAGTAACGGCCCTACCTGGCCTGGCAGGGTGACGAAGGTCATCGCCGCCATATATTGCGCACGCGGCACGATTTTCATGACCGTCAGGCGTCCGACCGGCACCATCATCGCGCCGCCTACGCCTTGTAAAACCCGCGCTAATACCAGTTGATTAAGCGTGCCGGAGAGGGCGCAAAACAGCGAACCCAGAGTGAACAGCACGATAGCGGCAAAGAAAATATTACGCACGCCGATTTTATCTGCCAGCCAGCCGCTGGCGGGGAGCATCACGGCGACGGTGAGAACATATGACACCACTACCATGTGCATATGCAGCGGGCTTTCCCCCAGGCTTTTCGCCATGGAGGGCAGCGCAGTGTTGACGATGGTGGTATCCAGCGACTGCATAAAAAAGCCGAATGCCACAATCCAGAGTTGCCAGCGGGTGTTGTCAGGAAGTTCTGTCATATCTCTACTACCGGTTTGCTATTTTTACGCGAAAAACGCAGCCGCAGACGATCGAAAAAGAGGTACACCACTGGCGTGGTATAGAGCGTCAGGAGCTGACTCATGACCAAACCGCCGACAATGGTTATCCCCAGCGGCTGCCGTAATTCCGAACCGTCTCCGCCAGATAACACCAATGGCAGTGCGCCGAACAGCGCCGCCAGCGTGGTCATCATTATTGGACGGAAGCGTAACAAGCAGGCCTGGAAAATGGCTTGTTCTGGCGTCAGGCCGCCGCGTCGTTGCGCTTCAAGCGCAAAATCGACCATCATAATGGCGTTTTTCTTCACAATGCCAATTAATAGCATGATCCCTATCAGGGCGATTAGGCTGAAAGGGGCATTGAAGAGTTCCAGCGCCAGAAGCGCCCCAACGCCCGCCGATGGCAGAGTAGAGAGAATGGTCAGCGGATGGACGTAGCTTTCGTACAGTATCCCCAGCACAATGTAGACGGTAGCGATCGCCGCCACTATCAAAATAAGCTGTGAATTCATGGTCTGCTGGAAGACTTGCGCCGTTCCGGAAAAACTGCCGCGTACCGTCGGGGGGACGCCAAGCTGCGTCATGGTGCGATTAATGGCTTCCGTCGCCTGCGATAACGATGTGCCGGTCGGCAGGTTAAAGGCAATCGTGGACGCCGCGGAAAGCCCCTGATGGTTCACCGACAGCGGCGCATTGGCGGGCCGCCATTGGGCGAAATAAGAGAGGGGGATCGCTTTTCCGTCACGGTTGATAACAAACATTTTCTCCAGCGCGCTGATATCCTGGCTATAGCGCGGATCGACTTCCATCACCACTTTATACTGGTTCATCGGCTGATAAATGGTGGAAATTTGCCGCTGGCCGAAAGCATTATTTAACAGACTGTTTGCGGCCTGAACATCAATGCCCAGCCGTGACATGGTGTCGCGGTCGTAGATAAGGTTCATCTCCGCGCCGTTATCCTGCTGGTCGGAGTTAACGTCCGCCAGTTGCGACAGGGCCGAGAGCGCTTTGCGTATTTTCGGCTCCCATTCGCGCAGCGCCGTCAGGGAGTCAGACAGCAACGTATATTGATAACTGGCGTTAGCCTGACGCCCGCCGACGCGAATATCCTGTACCGCCATCAGAAACAGCCTGGCGCCGGGTTCTTTTGCCAGTTTGGCCCGCAGTCGGTCAATGATTTGCTGCGCCGTCTCTTTGCGTTCGCCGCGCGGCTTCAGCGTAATAAACATCATGCCGCTATTCACCCGCGATCCGCCGGTAAAACCGGTGACATTATTCACCGCCGGATCGTCGCGAATAATTTTCATAAAATCCTGCAGCTTGCCGCGCATGGCCTGGAAAGAGATGCTCTGGTCAGCCTGAATACCGCCCATCAGCACGCCGGTGTCCTGCTCCGGAAAGAATGTTTTAGGAATGGCGATATAAAGCCAGATGTTCAGCGCAATGGTGCCAAGAAAAACCCCGCCGACCAGACGCGTATGGTTGAGCACCCATTTTAACGAGGTGCCGTAACCTTGTTGCAAGGCGACCAGCAGACGGCCAACGCCCCGTTTACGCGGCTGGGTGCGCGGTTTGCTTGATTTAAGCATCCAGCCGCACATCATCGGCGTCAGCGTGAGCGAGACCACCAGTGAAATGCCAATCGCCACCGAGAGGGTGACGGCGAATTCCCGTAATAACCGCCCCGGCAGGCCACCCATTAACAGCAGCGGCAGAAATACCGCCACCAGCGACAGACTCATGGAGATAACCGTAAACCCGACTTCCCGCGTACCCTGTAATGCCGCCTGCAAAGGTTTCATTCCCGCCTCCAGATGGCGGGCGATATTTTCCAGCACCACAATGGCATCATCAACGACAAATCCGGTCGCGATAGTCAGCGCCATCAGCGACAGATTGTTGAGGCTGAAGCCGCACAGATACATGGCGGCGAAGGTGCCGATGAGCGAAACGGGAACGGCGACGGCGGGGATTAGCGTGGCGCGCCCGGAACGCAGGAATAAAAACACTACCAGGATCACCAGCGCGACAGAGATAGCCAGCGTTTCTTCTACCTCTTGCAGCGACGCGCGAATCGTCGGCGAACGATCCTGGGCGATTTGTAAATCGATAGCGGCGGGGATCATTGCCCGCAGTTCCGGTAGTTTTGCCCGGATGCCGTCTACCGTCTGAATAATGTTGGCCTCCGGCAGCTTGCGAATCATCAATAAAATAGCGGGCTTAGCGTTCGTCATCCCGGCGTTACGGACATCCTGTACCGAGTCGGTGACGCTGGCGACATCGCCCAGGCGTACCGCCGCGCCGTTGTTATAGTGAATAATCAGCGGCTGGTATTCAGCGGCGGTTTTCAGTTCGTCGTTGGTCTGTATTTGCCAGCGGTGGACGCTATCTTCAATTGCGCCTTGCGGTCGGCGTACGTTGGCGCTGTTGATCGCTTCGCGGACCTCATCCAGCGAGACGCCCTGGTTAAAGAGCGCCTGCGGGTTTAAGCCTACGCGTACCGCAGGCAGGGAGCTGCCGCCGACGTCAACATCGCCGACGCCGTCAATTTGCGCGATGGTTTGCGCCAGTTGGGTAGAGGCGAAATCATACAGTTCGCCCTGTGACCAGCTCTCCGAGGTGAGCGTTAAAATCATAATTGGCGCGTCGGACGGGTTGGCCTTGCGATAAGTCGGGCGGCTGGGCATTCCACCTGGCAACACGCTTTGCGCGGCGTTGATGGCGGCCTGCACGTCGCGCGCCGCGCCGTTAATATCACGGTCAAAATTAAATTCGAGAATAATGCGCGTACTGCCGAGCGAGCTGCTGGAGGTCATTTCATTGACACCAGCAATGCGTCCCAAAGAACGCTCCAACGGTGTCGCCACCGACGACGCCATGGTTTCCGGCGAGGCACCCGGCAGCGAGGCGCTAACCATAATCACCGGGAAATCGACCTGCGGCAGCGGGGCGACCGGCAGCAGTCGAAAGCCCAGAATACCGCACAGCGTAATGGCGGCGGCAATCAAAATGGTGGCGACCGGGCGGTAGATGAAAAGGGCGAAAAAGCGCATCTACGCCTCCTCTTTATGACGCGGGAAGCGGCTTTTCACGTACAGCGACAGGCGGTCGAACAGCAGATAGATTACCGGCGTGGTAAACAGGGTTAATACCTGGCTGACCAGTAAGCCGCCCACCATGCCGATCCCCAGCGGGCGACGCAACTCCGCGCCCACGCCGGTACTCAACATTAATGGCAATGCCCCGAGCAGCGCCGCCAGCGTGGTCATCAGAATCGGTCGAAAACGCAGTAGACAGGCCTGGAAGATAGCGTCGCGCGGACTCATCCCCTGTTCGCGTTCGGCGGCGAGGGCGAAGTCAATCATCATGATGGCGTTTTTCTTCACGATGCCGATCAGCAAAATAATGCCGATAATGGCGATAATATCGAGCTCGCTGCCGGCGATTATTAACGCCAGCAGCGCGCCGACGCCCGCCGTAGGCAGCGTTGAAAGAATCGTGATCGGATGGATAAAACTCTCATACAGCACGCCGAGCACGATATACATCGCCACCACGGCGGCGACAATAAGCCAGACGGTGCTGCCCAGCGCCGCCTGGAAGGCGAGCGTACTGCCCTGAAACTGCGTTGTAATATCCGCTGGCAGGGCGAGCGTTTTTTCCGTATCGAGAATCGCCTGCACCGCATCGCCGAGCGAATAGCCCTCCGGCACGTTAAACGAAAACGTCGTGACCGGGAACTGATCTAAATGATTGAGGGAGAGCGGGGCGAAGCGCTGCTCAATGCTGGCAATCGCGCTGAGCGGTACGGTGCCGCCGTCGCGACTCGTCAGGCGAATCGTCTCCAGCGCCGCCAGTCCCGGCGTGCTGGCGGTATTATGTTCCAGCACGACGCGGTACTGGTTCGCCTGGGTATAAATCGTTGAAATCAGGCGTTGTCCGAACGCGTTGTAGAGCGCGTTATCCACATCCGCCATGCTGATACCCAGACGGCTGGCGCTGTCGCGGTCGACATTCACCCAGGCCGCTAATCCCCGATCTTGCCAGTCACTGCTTACCTCAGAGAGCTGTGGCGACGACTGTAACGCGTTCAGCAGTTTTGGCACCCAGTGGCTGAGCGCATCGAGCGTAGTGGCCTGCAGGGTAAACTGATACTGGGTGCGGCTGACCTGCGTGTCGATGGTTAAATCCTGCGTCGGCTGGAGATACAGCGCCACGCCGGGAATCGTCGCCACGGCGGTTTGCAGCCGGGAAATTACCTGTTGTACGCGGTCATCACGCGCATCCAGCGGCTTGAGGTTAATTTGCAGGCGCGCGCTATTCAGCGTGGGATTAGCGCCGTCTACGCCAACAAAAGTCGTCAGGCTTTGCACCGCCGGGTCCTGTAATATCCGCTCGGCCACCTGGCGCTGACGTTGCGCCATACTGGCATACGATGACGATTGCGGCGCCTGCAGAGTCCCCTGGATAATGCCGTTATCCTGTACCGGAAAGAACCCTTTCGGGATGACTATCCACAGCATAACGCTGAGCAGGAGCGTAGCGAATGCCACGCTCAATGTGAGCCATGGATGGTTGAGCACTTTCGCTAATCCGCGTCCGTAGCTGGCGATCACGCGTTCAAACACCCGCTCGCAGGCGCGGGAAAAGCGATTTTGTTTACGCAGAGATTGCTGGCTGAGCATACGCGCGCACATCATGGGCGTTAGCGTCAAAGAGACGACGGCGGAGATCAAAATCGCTACCGCCAACGTCACTGCAAATTCGCGGAACAGTCGACCAACAATATCGCCCATAAAGAGCAACGGGATCAGTACCGCAATCAGTGAAAAGGTGAGGGAAATAATGGTAAAGCCGATTTCACCCGCGCCTTTGAGCGCCGCCGCCAGCGGTTTTTCTCCTTTTTCGATGTAGCGTGAGATGTTCTCGATCACCACGATCGCATCATCCACCACGAAACCCGTGGCGATAGTGAGCGCCATCAGCGTCAGGTTATTAATGGAAAAATCCAAAAATACCATCACCGCAAAGGTGCCGATAAGCGACAGCGGTACGGCGACGCCGGGAATAATTGTGGCAGGAATATTGCGTAAAAACAGATAGATAATCATGACGACCAACGCGATCGCCAGCATCAGTTCAAACTGGGTATCGCGCACGGAAGCGCGAATATTGGTGGTGCGATCGGACAGGACCGTGACCTTCACCGATTTTGGCAGGCTTTCGGTAAGCTGGGGCAGCATCTGGCGAATGCTGTCCGCTGTCGCAATGATATTGGCGCCGGGCTGGCGTTGAACATTCATCACGATAGCTGGCGCTTGATTCGCCCATGCGCCGAGCCAGCTATTTTCCGCCCCCTGTTCGACGGTAGCGACGTCGCCCAGTCGTACCGGCGCGCCGTTTTGATACGCGATGATAAGCCTGTGGTATTCGTCGGCAGACTGCATCTGATCGTTAGCAGAAAGCGTCACCGCCCGTTTGGGGCCATCCAGACTGCCTTTCGCCGAGTTGACGTTGGCGCCGGTAATTGCGGTACGGATAGTTTCGCTGGTCAGACCGAGCGCGGCGATAGCCTGAGCATTCAGTTTTACGCGTACCGCAGGGCGCTGCCCGCCGGCAAGCGTCACCAGCCCGACGCCGGAGACCTGCGAGATCTTCTGCGCCACGCGGGTTTCTACCATGTCCTCTACCTGTGTCATCGGCATCGCGTTTGAGGTGACGGCAAGCGTCATAATCGGCGGGTCCGCCGGATTGACTTTGCTGTAAATCGGCGGATTCGGCAGGTCGGAAGGCAATAAATTGGTGGCTGCGTTAATCGCCGCCTGTACTTCCTGCTCGGCAACGTCCAGCGGCAGCGTCAACTGAAACTGTAGCGTCACCACCGATGCACCGCCGGAGCTTTGCGACGACATCTGCTTAAGTCCTGACATCTGGCCGAACTGGCGCTCAAGCGGCGCGGTAACGGCGGAGGTCATCACATCCGGACTGGCACCAGGGTAGAGCGTAACAACCTGAATAGTGGGGTAGTCGACCTCCGGCAAAGCGGCGACGGGCAGGAAGCGATAGCCGATAATCCCGGCGAGTAAAATCGCCGCCATCAGCAGCGTGGTGGCGACGGGGCGCAGAATAAACAGGCGCGACGGGCCGCCCGTACTGCCCGGAGGTAATACCTGCATCAGGCGCGCGCTCCTTTTTGCCCCTCATGGCGGGAAGGTGATTTTTCATCCGCCATGGTGGTTTGCGGCTCAACAACCTCGACTTTTGCACCTTCCGTCAGCCGATCAATACCATCGGTAACGACGCGATCGCCTGCCGACAATCCTGCGCTGATTACCACGTTTCGGTTATCCTGAGTACCGACTTTTACCCGCTTCTTGCTGACGTTATTTTCGTTGTTCAGCACCCACACAAAGTGGCCCTCATTGCCCATCTGCACCGCCGCGGCAGGCACCACAACGGCATTTTGTTCGGTATCGACCAGCATCCGGGCGTTCACAAATTGATTAGGGAACAGCGTATCGTCCTGATTCGTAAAGCGCGCTTTAATTTTGATCGTTCCCGTCGTGGGATCAATCTGGTTGTCCAGACTGAGCAATACGCCTTCGCTCAATTTGTGCGAGTTAGTCCGATCCCAGGCTTCTACGGCCAGAGTTTTCCCCGCTTTTTGCGCCTGAACCACGGTCGCGATATCGCTTTCCGGCAGAGTAAAAATGAGATCAATCGGGTGCGTTTGCGTAATGACGACAATACCCGCGGTATCGCTGCTGGAAATCTGGTTGCCGACATCCACCTGTTTCAGACCCACGCGCCCCGAGACCGGGGCAGTGATACGACTCCAGTCGAGCTGTAACTGTGCGCTGGCGACATTGGCTTCATCCGCTTTAATTGTCCCCTGGGTTTCGTTGACCAGCGCCTGTTGCGCATCCAGTTCCTGGCGGGAAACCAGATTGGTTTTTGCCAGTTGCTGATAGCGCGCCAGATCCCGACGCGCATTTGCCAGCGTAGCGTTATCTTTCGCCAACTGTCCCTGCGCCTGCGCCAGGGCGACCTTAAACTGGCTGGGATCGATTTGCGCCAGCAGATCGCCTGCGTCGACCTGCTGACCTTCCTGAAAGTGCAGGGCGATGAGTTGACCGTCCACGCGGCTACGCACCGTAACGGTATTCGCGGCGGTCACGGTACCCAGCCCGCTCAGATAGCGCGGTACGGCCTGCGTGGTCGCGGTCGCGGCCTGTACCGGCGCCAGAGGGCCGTCGCGCATACCGCGGCGACCTGCGGCGGCGGTATGCGGCGCTTGCGCGGCGATGCCCGGCGCGGCGGTCGGGCTTTCGCTACGGCTATGCCAGAACCAGAACGCGGCGGCGGCCACTACAACCCCAATCGCTATTGCCCAGCGGAAAGTATTACTGCCTTTCATCGGTATAAGTTTCTCATCCTGAAACGTTTTGCGGAATGTTGCTCCCTCTATTGTAGTCAGCAGGGAAGGGAGAAAAATGGAGGAATTATGGAACACGGCCGGGATTATTCTGAATGGCGGCCCGCTTTGCGAGGCGCTACGCAACTCTCAGCGGTGAAAATCGTTAACGCGCCGGAGTGCGGTAAAGTGGCGGCACGGCAAGGAAGGTAAGCCACCGATTTCAGCAGGACGCTGAAACGGGAAAGCCCCTCCCGAGGAAGGGGCCAAAATAAGGAAAGGGTTATGATGAAGTTAGTCATCATACTGGTGATACTCTTAGTGATTAGCCTACCAGCTTACTAAGACACCAGGGGGAGGAGGAATCCTCCCTTACCCTCATTCCTGACGTTAAGCCACATCAAGAATAATGTCAATCCATCAGCGCTGAGCTTGCGAGGCGCTTAGCGGAAAACAACCTCCGCCCAGCGTGCCAGTCCTGCGGTGACGGAGCCGAAATCATCGCCGCCAGCGACGGGTATGCCCGGTAGCTGTTCGGAAAGCGCTTTTTTAATCAATGGTGAACGGGCGCTGCCGCCGGTCAGATAGATGACATCCGGTTTTTCCTGCGCGCTGTCCAGCGCCAGTTGCACCTGTTCCAGAATACGCGCCAGCGGTTGATCCAGCGCCGCTTCCAGTCCTTGCTGGCTGATAGCGACCGCCAGGTCGTCACTGATAAATGGCAGCCTCGCCGTAACATCCGTTTGTCCGGAAAGGGCAATCTTGCTCTCTTCCGCGCAGCGTACCAGGCGGTAGCTAAGCCGCTGACGCCAGACCTTGAGCAGCAACGCGACCTTGTCTGCTTCACGCGCGTTGCGAACCAAATCGTTCAACAGACGACCATTCGCGCTACTGTAAAAATCGCTTTGCGCCGGGACGTCGTTAATCGCGACGGCGTTCCACCACGGCAGCACCGGCAGGGCGATGCCTTTTTCGGTTTCGCCGCCCATGCCCAGCAAAGGCATCAGATTTTTAAAGGCCAGCGCGATATCCAGATCGTTTCCGCCCACGCGGCAACCGCTGTGCCCCAACAGGCTGTTTTCACGATCGGCGCGCTGACGCCACTGCGGCCCCATCAGCAGCATAGAACAGTCGGTGGTGCCGCCGCCAATATCCACGACCAGCACACGCTTCTCTTCCCGCAGCGTAGCCTCGTAGTCCAGGCCCGCCGCGACCGGTTCGTACTGGAATACCACCTCCTGAAAACCGGCGCGTTTTGCCGCCCGCTCCAGAATACCCTGCGCCTGGCGGTTTGCGTCATCGCCGCCCAGTCCCTGAAAGTTAATCGGGCGACCGATCACCGCCTGGGTAATGGCCTCCGGTAACTGGCTGTGCGCCGTATTACGAATATGTACCATCATGGCGCAGACCAAATCTTCAAACAGCGCAACCTGCTGCGGCTTCAGGCCGCTGGCGCCTAAAAAGGATTTCGGCGATTTGACGAACCAAACCTCCTGAGGATCGTCAATATAGTGCGCCAGCGACGCCAGACCAAACTGTACGCTTTGCGCGCGAACTTCAATATCTTCCTCGCGGTTGTAGCGTATCGCGCGGCGTAGCAGCGCCTGGGTTTCTTCGTCCGTTGTCGGCACATCATGATGGCGGTACAGCCACTCGCTCACCGCTTCGCGCGTCGGCGCGCACAGCATAGACGGCAGCAATGTGCTGTTATTTTCCATTGTCAGCAACTGTGGACGTCCGTCGCGCATAATAGCGACCGAGCAGTTTGCCGTACCGTAGTCAAATCCTATAAACACCTTAAAATCCCCATGCCAGTGAAGAAGGGGCGTGACTTTAGCGAAATGTCGTCGCGGCGACAACTGGAATATGAAAGCAAGGCGTTACGTGCGATTAGCGTTTATGCTGAAAGGTCAAATAAAGGAGAAAAGCATGTTTACCCTGAGCTGGCAGCCGCCTTACGACTGGTCGTGGATGTTGGGGTTTCTTGCCGCGCGTGCGGTGGACGGCGTGGAAACGGTAGGCGAGGGCTTTTATGCGCGCAGCCTGGTTGTGGGCGAGCATCGCGGGCTGGTCAGCGTGAGGCCCAATCTGTCCACCCACACTGTGCAGGTTAGCGTGAGCGCCGGATTACTTCCCGTTGCGCCAGCGTGTCTGGCGAAGGTTTCGCGTCTGTTTGATCTTGACTGTCAGCCTGCGCAGGTTGCCGCCGTGCTGGGGCCACTGGGCGAGGCCAGACCGGGGCTGCGTTTACCGGGATCAGTTGATACGTTTGAACAAGGCGTGCGGGCGATACTGGGGCAACTGGTGAGCGTCGCGATGGCGGCAAGGTTGACGGCGAAAGTGGCGCGCCGCTATGGCGAGGCGTTGCCGGATGCGCCCGATTATGTCTGTTTTCCCGCTCCGGTAACGCTGGCGTTGGCCGATCCGCTGGCGCTGAAAGCTCTGGGGATGCCGCTCCGGCGCGCCGAAGCGCTGATTCATCTGGCGCAGGCGACGCTTGCGGGAAAACTGGCGCTCACCGCGCCGCCGGACATTGAGCAGAGTGTTAAAAATTTACAAACGTTTCCGGGAATTGGCCGCTGGACGGCGAACTATTTCGCCCTGCGCGGCTGGCAGGCAAAAGATATCTTTTTGCCCGATGATTACTTAATTAAGCAGCGCTTCGTCGGGATGACACCCGCGCAAATCCGCCGCTACGCGGAGCGCTGGAAACCGTGGCGTTCCTACGCGCTACTGCATATCTGGTATACCCACGGCTGGCAACCGTCAATGGATAGCGAAATAGCTGGTATTCAGTAACAAATCCAGCGGTTGCGCTTCGGCGATGGTGTCGCCATAAATCAGATCCACGCCAATACGGGAGAGCGTATCCAGCACCTGTGGGTTTTGTACCGGTCCGGCGAGCGTTTTGATGTCCAGACGCTGGGCGTGTCCCTGAATAATCGAGGCCAGCATTTCATCCATTAAACTCTCATGAACGTTGGCGATAAGGTCGCTATCCAGCAGTAAATAATCGGCGATATCCGGGGGCAGTAAATTAAACAGATGTAAATCGCGCCCGACATGGCTGAGAATAACCTGGCAGCCGCGTAACCGCAGTTTTTGCAGAGTCGCAATGGCGGTCTGTGCCTGCTTAACGATAATGTCAGCCGGAATAATCAGGTGTAACAACTGTGGCGGCAGCGGGCTATGTTCCAGTTGTTCCAGCAGTTCATCAATAAGGGTAGCGCTGCATAATCCCGCGGCGGACAGCGGCAGCGCGACGCTTAATCCTTTGCTGGCGACGGCGGTCGCCGCATGATGGAAAAACTCATGGAATACCCGTCGGTCGAGCGCATGATGCAGCGCGGAGTCGACTAATCCTGCCCGGAATGCACGTTCTTCCAGAACATCCCCTTCGCTGGTCCACAGCCTGAGTGAGACCAGCCAAAAGCTGGTGGCCTCCGGCGTACGCGGCGGTACGACGTTTCTGGCAAGCATCAGCAGGTGGTTATTTTTAATCATATGCCACTGTTCTTCCAGCGGCATCTTTCCCGTTGAGGGGGATAATGCGTGCTGCGGTTCGTACACGGTCAGACGGCCGCGGCCGCTATTTTTCGCGGCGTAGCAGGCAATATCTGCCTGAGACATGACCTCTGTAAGCTGGCAGTTATGTTCATTTATCATTGTGATCCCGGCGCTGGCGCCGATCCGATGCAGGCGTCCTTCCCACATAAAATGATACTCATTAATGGCGTTGATAAGCCGCGTCGCGATAAAGCGCGCGCTGTCACTATTACTATCCGGCAGAAACAGCCCAAACTCGTCACCGCCCAGACGGGCTAAGAGATCGCCGGAGCGAAGCATACTGAGCATCAGCGACGCGAGCTCGCGCAACAAGGCGTCGCCGGCGGCATGGCCCGCGCTGTCGTTAACCGCTTTAAAACGGTCCAGATCGATAAACACCAACGCATGATGTTGAGGCGATTCCTGTATTGTTTGCAGGCGTTGTTGAAGCCGTTTTTCAAAACTGGCGCGGTTGGCGAGATGGGTGAGGGCGTCATGGGTTGCGCTGTAGCTGAGCTGGCGTAACATTTTTCGTGATTCGGTGACATCCTGGATAACCAGAACCGAACCAATCTTATCGCCGTCAAGCGTGCTGAGCGGCGTGATATTGTAATGAATATCGTAGCTGCCGCCGTTATGACAATGGAGCACTACCTCCTGTTCCATGTCCGATCGTGACCTGTCGGCGCGATAAATATCCTCCAGCAACGGCCCTTTATCACCTGACGTAATGCGCAGAACCGTTAATAATGGCGCGCCTAAAGCATCCTCTTGCCGCCAGCCGCTCATCTTTTCGGCGATCGGGTTCATAAAGGTGATATTCATAGCGACATCGATACACACCACCGCTTCTCCGATAGAGTCAAGAGTAATGTGCAACCGTTCTTTTTCCTGAAACAGCGCTTCGTTCGCTTGCGTAATGCGCTCCATCAACCGCTGGTTTTCCTGCTCGCTTTGCTTGAGATCGTTAATATCTTCAATCTGAGCAATAAAATAGAGAGGTTGATTGTCTTTATGACGAACCAGCGAGACGGCCAGCAGCGCCCAGACGACATCGCCGTTGCGGGTGTAGTAACGTTTTTCCATGGAATAGCTGTTGATGTCGCCGCGCACCAGCATGTTTAGCTGTTCAAGGTCGTTATTCAAGTCTTCCGGCCAGGTCAGTTGCTGAAATGTCATCGCGCGTAATTCATCCTGGCTATAGCCAAGAAAATGGCTCAGGGATTTATTGACCTGTAGCCACTGGCCCTCCGTACCGACCAGCGCCATGCCAATGGCGGAATACTCCATCGCGTTGCGAAAGCGGGATTCGCTCTCGGTGATATGTTTGCGCTCCGTGCGAAACGCGTACATCACCATCGTCATCATATTAGCGGGCAGCAGGATCATTAAAAAAGGCAGCCACGGCATATTGACCATCACGTCGGTTTTCGGCGTGGCGAGCAGCGTGGGATCATTGGCCAGCATGAGCGAGACCACGATAACGGTAGCTAAAAAAATTAAAAACGCCTCCATTCGCGGCAGGCGCACCGCACTCCACATCAGCAGGACGATAACGCACGTAAAAGGCCACGGGATATAGCGCATAGCGAGCCAGCTTAGCGCCAGCGTAATGACCAGCGTCAATAGCGTTTCCAGCAACAGATGCGGGTCGCGATGACGCAACAGATAGTGTGGTTTAAACAGTAAACCTAACGGCACCAGCGCCAGCGCGCCGATGGCTTCCGATAATACCCAAATCAGAAACGCTTTCGAGGCGACCGCTTCCGGCGCTATCAGCCAAAATAACAGGCCGCCGAGTAGCGGCGGAATCACGGCGCTGCCGATAGCCAGACGGAACCAGTCATTCAAATTTTGTAAGGGGTTATACCGGGGGAGCAGTTTTCGCAGCAGTATCGCGCCAGTGGCCGCCTCGATAATATTTATTGCCGTCCAGCTAAAGTTAAGCGAGGCGGCAGGAAATAAAGTCAGTGAGGCGCCGATGCTGCCGAGCGAGCAGGCGACGGCGATCCCTGGCCACAGACGGCCCGCATGGCGGTAAAACGCTACCATCATAATGGAGGTGGGGAACCACAGCGGCGCGAGTTGGGCGCCGAAACGCGATAACGCGAGCGAAAAGAGCGTAAAGACAAACGCGACCAAGCCTAAACTGACCAGACGCAGCAGCGGGTGGGGGACGGTAACGAAAACATGTTGGGATGGTTTACTCATTACCACTCTATCCGAATCGCCGGTAACGTCGCGGAATACCGGACGCGTCAGTTTACTCTGTGATTATGCTAGTATAAACGCGTAATGATTTATACGCTGGCTGGATATAAATTGTGGTTCCCGGCGTATTCCTCCTCCAGACGGGTCGATAAATCCGCTGTCCGCGTTAAAACTGAACGCTTTTACGTCGCAACGTCGAATGCACCGCCAACAAATTAACCGTGGTATAGCGCCGGACTGGTATCGCGCCGCTGAAATCCCTATAATTGCCGCGTTTGGCGTTTCGGCGCCCCCCTTCCTTACATCCAGGTTAATCAGGTCGCTAAATTTATGACTGATCAGTCTCATCAGTGCGTCATTATCGGTATCGCTGGCGCATCGGCTTCCGGCAAAAGTCTTATTGCCAGTACCCTTTACCGCGAATTGCGTGAACAAGTGGGTGACGAACATATTGGCGTTATTCCCGAAGACAGTTATTACAAAGATCAAAGCCATCTGTCGATGGAAGAACGCGTAAAAACCAACTATGACCATCCGAATGCGATGGATCACAGCCTGCTATTTCAGCATCTCCAGGCGCTCAAGCGCGGTTCGGCGATTGAATTACCGGTATACAGTTATGTTGAGCATACCCGTATGCAGGAAACGGTTCGCGTAGAACCGAAGAAAGTGATTATTCTTGAAGGTATTCTGTTACTGACCGACGCGCGTTTGCGTGAAGAGATGAACTTCTCTATTTTTGTCGATACGCCGCTGGATATCTGTTTGATGCGCCGTATCAAACGCGATGTGAACGAGCGTGGTCGCTCAATGGATTCGGTGATGGCACAATATCAGAAAACGGTGCGTCCGATGTTCCTGCAATTTATTGAGCCTTCCAAACAATATGCGGATATTATCGTGCCGCGCGGCGGTAAAAACCGCATCGCTATTGATATTCTGAAAGCGAAAATCAGCCAGTTCTTTGAATAAATCTGGCGAATTGTGTACCGTTCAGTGATAACCTGGTTAGCCCTTGATGTGCTTGATTTAAGGGCTTGATGCGCGAAAGGAGAAAGTGCCATGCGTTTATGCGACCGAGATATTGAAGCCTGGCTGGATGAAGGCCGTTTGTCTATCACCCCGCGACCTCCCGTAGAGCGCATTAACGGCGCGACGGTCGATGTACGTCTTGGCAATAAATTTCGAACCTTCCGTGGTCATACGGCGGCGTTTATCGATCTGAGCGGGCCGAAAGATGAAGTGAGCGCGGCGCTGGATCGCGTGATGAGCGATGAAATCGTTTTGCCGGACGGCGAGGCATTTTATCTGCATCCGGGCGAATTGGCGCTGGCCGTAACCTATGAGTCTGTTACCCTGCCGCCGGATTTAGTGGGCTGGCTGGATGGTCGTTCCTCGCTGGCGCGTCTGGGGCTGATGGTGCATGTGACGGCGCACCGTATCGATCCAGGCTGGTCGGGCTGCATTGTGCTTGAGTTTTACAACTCCGGGAAACTGCCGCTGGCATTGCGTCCGGGTATGCTCATCGGCGCGTTGAGCTTTGAGCCACTGTCCGGCCCGGCGGCGCGGCCTTATAACCGCCGTCAGGATGCCAAATATCGCGATCAGCAGGGCGCCGTTGCCAGCCGGATTGATAAAGACTGAGCTATTCGGCGCAATACTGCCGGTCCATTGAGGGTAGCATGAGACGATTTCTGACGACGCTGATGATTCTCCTGGTCGTGCTGGTGGCCGGGTTTTCTGCGTTGGTATTGTTGGTCAATCCGAATGATTTCCGCGCCTACATGGTGCAGCAGGTTGCCGCGCGTAGTGGGTATCAGTTGCAACTGGACGGGCCGTTGCGCTGGCACGTATGGCCGCAGCTCAGCATCCTTTCCGGGCGAATGACGCTGACGGCGCAAGGTGCCAGCGAACCGCTGGTGCGGGCTGACAATATGCGCCTGGACGTCGCTTTATGGCCGCTATTGAGCCATCAGCTTCATGTTAAGCAGGTTATGCTGAAAGGCGGGGTGATACAACTGACGCCGCAAACGGAAGCGGTACGCAGTGATGATGCGCCAGTCGCGCCGAAAGACAATACATTGCCGGACGTAGCGGAAGATCGCGGCTGGTCGTTTGATATTCGTAGCCTGCGTGTTGCCGACAGCGTGCTGGTTTTTCAGCATGAAAATGATGAACAGGTCACGGTGCGCGATATTCATCTGAATATGGAACAAGATGCCGAACATCGCGGCACGTTTGATTTTTCGGGACGCGTGAATCGCGATCAGCGGGATCTTGCGTTATCGTTCAGCGGAACGGTGGATGCTTCCGATTATCCGCATAATTTAACCGCCGGTATTGAACAACTGCGCTGGCAATTGCAGGGCGCGGATCTACCGGCGCAGGGGATTGAGGGGCAAGGACAATTTCAGGCGCAGTGGCAGGAGGCGCAAAAACGCCTTTCATTTAATCACTTAAATTTAACGGCGAATGACAGTTCTCTGACCGGGCACGTTCAGGTGACGCTGGCGGAGCGGCCGGAATGGCAAATTGACCTCCAGTCCGGCAGACTTAATCTGGATAACCTGTTGCCGCATCATAACACCGTGGCACAGACGAACGGCGCGACGTCGCAGGGGCAAAATACGCTCCCCCTGACCAGGCCAGTTATCGCATCGCGTGTTGATGCGCCGCCTTATCAGGGGTTGCAAAGCTTTACGGCGGTGATTTCTTTGCAGGCGGATTCAGTTCGCTGGCGGGGAATGGACTTTACCCAGGTTTCGACGAAGATGTCTAATCAGGCCGGATTGCTGGATATCACCGAGTTACAGGGGAAGCTGGCCGACGGACAGATGTCGCTGCCCGGCACGCTGGATGCCCGCACCGCCAGTCCGCGCATCATATTCCATCCTCGCCTCAACCATGTTGAGATTGGAACTATCCTGAAAGCCTTTAATTATCCGATTAGCCTGACCGGTAAAATGTCGCTGGTTGGCGATTTCTCCGGGGCAGATATTGACGCGGAGGCATTTCGCCACAACTGGAAGGGAAAAGCGCATGTTGATATGAGCAATACGCGACTCGAAGGAATGAATTTCCAGCAACTGGTGCAGCAGGCCGTAGAGCGAAGCGGCGGCGACGCGCAGCAGTCGCAGGAAAATATGGACAACGCGACCCGACTGGACCGCTTCACGACCAATCTGATGCTCAACAAGGGCACGCTGAGGCTCGACGATATGTCCGGGCAATCTTCTATGCTGGCGTTAACCGGCAGTGGAACTCTGGACCTGGTTAAGCAGAGCTGCGATACGCAATTTAATCTGCGTGTGCTGGGCGGCTGGAACGGCGATAGCAACCTGATCACCTTCCTGAAAGAGACGCCGGTGCCGTTGCGCGTCTATGGCAAGTGGCAGGAACTGAACTACACCCTGCAAGTTGATCAGTTATTACGTAAGCATTTGCAGGATGAAGCGAAGCGTCGGCTCAGCGACTGGGCGGATCGCAATAAAGATACCCGCAACGGTAAAGATGTGAAGAAGCTGCTGGATAAGCTGTAGTTTTTGGCCAAAGGGGAGTGCCGGATGTCGACGCTAACGCGCTTCCGGCCTACCTGGCAAGTAGGCCGGGACAGGTGAACAGGCGTTACACCTCGTATTCTGGCTCATCGTTATGCAGCGGAATTAACTGCACTTTCTGCACACGATGGCTTTCTACCTGCAATGTTTTCAGCAAATAATTGCCCACCTGAACCTCTTCACCGGTTTTCGGTATGCGCTGCAAATATTCCATTAATAACCCGGCAATCGTATGATATTCCCGTTTTTCATCCAGCGGTAGCGGCACGTACTGCACCAAATCCTCCAGCGGCATATGGCCGTTTGCCGTCCAGGAACCATCCGGGTTCTTCTGAATATCGTGGCGGGCGTCAATTTCCTCGGCTTCATTCGGCAAATTACCGGCGATAGTCTCCATGACATCGCTTAATGTCACAATGCCTTCAACCGAGCCAAACTCATCTACGACAAAGGCAAAATGGGTTCTGGCGTTACGGAACTGCTCCAGCGCAGGCAGCAGAGGCAATACTTCCGGGAAAACCAGCGGTTGGCGAATCAGAGCCCGCAGGTTGAGCGGTTCGCCGCGCAGCGATTGTTGCAACAGATCGATGACGTGGACGACGCCGAGTAAATCTTCCTGGTCATTTTCACCGGTCACGACCAGACGCGTATGCTGGTTCTTTTCCAGCAGAGCGCGGATTTCCGCTTCCGGCGCGTTGAGATCGATATGCTCGATATCGTGACGTGATGTCATGATGCTACTCACGGTGCGCTGGTTGAGATTCAGCACCCGCTCAATCATCCTGCGCTCCTGCGGATTAAAAATCTGGCTGTCGTCATGGTCTGCCAGCATCGCGGCGGTTTCCGCATCCAGTTCGGCATCCTCTTTTTTACCGCTAATCAGACGCATCACGGCTTCCGCTGTGCGCTGGCGCAGCGTATGGTTAGCGGAAAGAAAACGGCGGCGGTTAAAAATAGCCAATTGGTTGAGCGCCTCGATCATCACCGAGAAGCCGATAGCGGCGTACAGATACCCTTTCGGAATATGGAAGCCAAACCCTTCCGCCACCAGACTAAAGCCGATCATCAGCAGGAAGCTAAGACACAAAATCACAATGGTCGGATGGTTGTTCACAAACCGGGTCAGTGACTTGCTGGCGAGCAGCATCAGGCTAATGGCGATTATCACTGCCGCCATCATGACAGCCAGGTGATCGACCATCCCCACGGCGGTAATCACGGAGTCGAGAGAAAAGATAGCGTCCAGCACCACGATTTGCGCGACCACCGCCCAGAATTTCGCCCCCTTACGCTGGGTAGGGTTAGCACTATCTTTCCCTTCCAGCCGTTCGTTGAGCTCCATGGTGGCTTTAAAGAGCAGGAAGAAGCCGCCGAACAGCATAATCAGATCGCGGGCGCTGAAGCTTAACGCCTGTACGCTAAAGAGCGGCTTAGTCAAGGTGACCAGCCACGAGATTGACGCCAGCAGCAGCAGGCGCATGATCATCGCCAGTATCAGGCCGGTAATGCGCGCGCGGTCGCGCTGCCCCGGCGGTAGTTTTTCAGCGAGGATGGCAATAAAGACCAGGTTATCAATGCCGAGAACAAGTTCGATAACGATTAACGTTACTAGTCCGGCCCAGATTGACGGATCGGCAATCCATTCCATAGTAAGAGCAATACCTTCTGTAATATGACAATTGTCACAATTCGATCATGGATAATACGGCGGGAAAATGCAATGCCGCAGAGCAATTTCTCTTTGTTATGGGGCTATAAAATAACTTTAAAATAGCCGTAATGTTTCTGTCAGAAACTAAATAATATTAAAAATATATTTAGGAAATATCGCAGGTAGGGTGAGGTAAATAAATATTGTCAATATCAATAAAATCCTAAAATTATCTGTTAATTCATTTAATATTAATCTTAAAAATATAGAATGGCGGTTTGTTACCTTGCCTGTCATTAGGTTAGCTGCAACAATTCTTGCAGGATTAAGGTAGCGCTCTTAAATATCCTGTCACGACATCAAGAAAACTATTAATACGTAACCTTTATTTCGCTGAAGATTTTTATCTGAATGAGGATGAAATCGGAGGGAAGTGCAAAAATTTAAAATAATCAGTGCATTGGTAGCTAAGAAGCCAGGGGCGGTAGCGTGCCTGAAAGCCTGAATATAAGCCTTTGTTATTCTGTCAATAGCCTGCGGATGAATTGATTTTTTTTCAGAATGATGCCAGTTAATTTTCGCTTCCATTAACTGCAAGGTAAATGTGCACGGACGAAGCCGCTATTTAAATTGCACAGGATAATTACTCTGCCAAAGTGATAAATAATCAATGATGAAATCCAAAATGAAATTGATGCCATTATTGGCGTCACTCAGCTTGATAAGTGGCTGCACAGTACTTCCGGGCAGCAATATGTCTACGATGGGGAAAGATGTGATCAAACAGCAAGACGCTGATTTTGATCTCGACCGGATGGTCAATGTGTATCCGCTGACGCCACGGCTGGTTGAGCAATTACGCCCGCGGCCCAATGTCGCGCAACCGAATATGTCGCTGGACCAGGAGATCGCCAGTTATCAGTATCGCGTTGGGCCTGGCGATGTGCTGAATGTCACCGTCTGGGATCACCCTGAATTGACCACGCCAGCAGGCCAGTACCGTAGCTCAAGCGATACCGGCAACTGGGTACAGCCGGACGGCACCATGTTTTATCCCTACATCGGCAAGGTTAGCGTCGTCGGTAAAACTTTGTCAGAGATTCGCAGCGATATTACCGGGCGTTTAGCGAAGTACATCGCGGACCCGCAGGTGGATGTCAATATTGCCGCTTTCCGTTCGCAAAAAGCGTATATCTCCGGCCAGGTGAATAAATCCGGCCAGCAGGCCATTACTAACGTACCGTTAACCGTCCTGGATGCGATTAACGCTGCGGGCGGCCTGACCGATATGGCGGACTGGCGCAACGTAGTATTGACGCATAACGGCAAAGAACAGCGCATTTCGCTACAGGCGCTAATGCAAAATGGCGATCTTAGCCAGAACCGCTTGCTCTACCCTGGCGACATCCTGTATGTGCCGCGCAATGACGATCTGAAAGTCTTTGTGATGGGCGAAGTGAAAAAACAGAGCACCCTCAAAATGGACTTCAGCGGCATGACGCTCACCGAAGCATTAGGCAATGCGGAAGGCATCGATCTGACCACCTCCAACGCCAGCGGCATCTTTGTGATTCGTCCGTTGAAAGGCGAGGGTGGGCGTGGCGGCAAGATCGCCAATATCTACCAGCTTGATATGTCTGACGCCACTTCATTGGTGATGGCGACGGAATTCCGACTTCAGCCTTACGATGTGGTATACGTCACGACCGCGCCGGTTGCTCGCTGGAACCGTCTGATCAATCAGTTGCTGCCGACCATTAGCGGTGTCCGTTATATGACGGATACGGCCAGCGACATTCATTCTTGGTAATCGTTATGTTTAACAAAATCTTAGTGGTCTGTGTGGGGAATGTTTGCCGTTCCCCGACGGCTGAACGTTTGCTAAAGCGCTTTCATCCCTCGCTGACGGTTGCATCCGCCGGGTTAGGCGCGCTGGTCGGCAAAGGGGCCGATCCTGCGGCGGCGAGCGTGGCAAGCGCCCACGATCTGTCTTTGGAAAAACACTGCGCAAGGCAAATTTCCGCGCGTCTGTGCCGGGAATATGACCTGATTCTGACGATGGAGAAACGTCACATCGCCGCCCTGTGCGACATTGCGCCGGAAATGCGCGGCAAGGTAATGCTGTTTGGTCACTGGGACAGCGAGCGTGAAATACCGGACCCGTATCGCAAAAGCCGCGATGCGTTTGAGGCGGTGTACACATTACTGGAAAGGTCTGCCCGCCAGTGGGCGCAGGTACTGAATGCAGAGCAGGGAAAACCATGACAGAAAAAGTAAAACAATCTGCGGCGGCAACGGGTAGCGATGAAATCGATATCGGGCGTCTGGTCGGAACGGTGGTTGAAGCGCGTTGGTGGGTATTGGGAACGACGGCCATATTTGCGCTGTGCGCGATGACTTATACGCTCTTCGCCACACCCATTTATAGCGCCGATGCGCTGGTGCAGATTGAACAAAACACCGGTAATTCGTTGGTACAGGATATCAACAGCGCATTAGCGAATAAGCCGCCGGCTTCCGATGCGGAAATTCAGTTAATCCGATCGCGTCTGGTGTTGGGAAAGACGGTTGACGATCTGGATCTGGATATTGCCGTAGCCAAGAACACCTTTCCGCTGTTCGGCGCCGGGTGGGAACGGCTGATGGGGCGTCAGAATGAAATGGTGAAAGTCACAACATTCACCCGGCCAGAGACGATGAGGGGACAGATTTTCACCCTTAAGGTGCTGGGCGACAAACGTTATCAGTTGGTCAGCGACGGCGGATTTAGCGCGCAGGGCGTTGTGGGCCAGACTCTCAATAAAGACGGCGTGACGATGCGGGTAGAGGCGATTGACGCCCGACCTGATACGGAATTTACGGTGAGTAAATTCTCAACGCTCGGCATGATTAATAATCTGCAAAATAACCTCACCGTGACGGAAACCGGCAAAGACACCGGGGTTTTGAGTTTGACGTTCACGGGAGAGGATCGCGACCAAATTCGTGAAATTCTCAACAGCATTACCCGTAACTATCTGCAACAGGATATTGCGCGGAAATCTGAAGAGGCGGGGAAGAGCCTGGCGTTTCTGGCAAAACAGTTGCCGGAAGTCCGCAGCCGTCTGGATGTGGCGGAAAACAAGCTAAACGCTTTCCGCCAGGATAAAGACTCGGTGGATTTGCCGCTGGAAGCGAAGGCGGTGCTCGATTCGATGGTTAATATCGACGCCCAGTTGAATGAGTTGACGTTTAAAGAGGCGGAAATTTCCAAGCTCTTTACCAAAGCGCATCCGGCTTACCGCACCCTGCTGGAAAAACGTAAAGCGCTGGAAGATGAAAAAGCCAAACTGAACGGGCGGGTGACGGCGATGCCGAAAACCCAGCAGGAGATTGTGCGTTTGACCCGCGATGTGGAGTCTGGCCAGCAGGTCTATATGCAACTGCTTAATAAACAGCAGGAGCTGAAAATCACCGAAGCCAGCACCGTTGGCGACGTGCGCATCGTTGACCCGGCGATTACCCAGCCGGGTGTGCTGAAGCCGAAAAAGGCGTTGATTATTCTCGGCAGCATTATTCTGGGATTAATGTTATCGATTGTCGGCGTGCTGCTGCGCTCGCTGTTTAATCGTGGTATCGAAAGCCCGCAGGCGCTGGAGGAGCATGGGATCAGCGTCTATGCCAGTATTCCGCTGTCGGAATGGCAAAAAGCGCGCGATAGCGTCAAAACCATTAAAGGGATTAAGCGTTACAAGCAGAGCCAACTGCTGGCGGTGGGCAATCCGACCGATCTGGCGATTGAGGCGATTCGCAGCCTGCGCACCAGCCTGCATTTCGCCATGATGCAGGCGCAAAATAATGTACTAATGCTCACAGGCGTCAGCCCCTCTATCGGTAAAACCTTTGTTTGCGCCAACCTGGCGGCAGTCATCAGCCAGACGCATAAACGGGTATTACTGATCGACTGCGATATGCGCAAGGGCTATACCCATGAACTGCTCGGCACCAATAACGTGGACGGCTTATCTGACATTCTGGCGGGCAAAGGCGAGATAGCCTCCTGCGCGAAACCCACGGCGATCGCTAATTTTGATCTTATTCCGCGCGGCCAGGTACCGCCTAATCCATCGGAATTGCTGATGAGCGAGCGCTTCGGCGAGCTGATCGCCTGGGCAAGCAGCCACTACGACCTGGTATTAATCGACACGCCGCCGATTCTGGCTGTGACGGACGCCGCGATTGTGGGTCGTCACGTCGGGACGACGCTGATGGTGGCGCGTTATGCCGTCAACACCTTAAAAGAGGTGGAAACCAGTCTGAGCCGTTTTGAACAGAATGGCATTCAGGTTAAAGGCGTGATCCTCAACTCCATTTTCCGCCGGGCGACGGGCTACCAGGATTATGGCTATTACGAGTATGAATACCAGTCAGATTCCAAATAAAAAATAAGGCGTGCCGGATGGCGCGGCCTGCGACTGTAGGCCGGATAAGCACAGCGCCATGCGGCAAAACTATCTGGGGAACAAGCATGACAACAGACAATCCGCTGATCTCAATTTATATGCCAACCTGGAACAGGCAGCAGTTGGCTATCCGGGCGATTAAATCAGTACTACGTCAGGACTACCGCCACTGGGAGATGATCATCGTGGATGATTGCTCCTCGTCTTATCAGCAGCTACAACAATTTGTTGAGGAGCTGAACGACTCGCGCGTCCGTTATACCCATAACGCCAGGAATACCGGTGCCTGCGCGGTACGCAACCAGGCCATTATGCAGGCGCAAGGCCACTACATTACCGGTATTGATGATGACGATGAATGGACGCCAAACCGTCTGAGCGTGTTTCTGGCCCATAAGCATCAGTTGACTACGCACGCCTTTTTGTATGCCAACGACTATGTGTGCGAGGGCGAGGTCTACTCTCAGCCTGCCAGTCTGCCGCTGTATCCGAAATCCCCTTATTCACGCCGCTTGTTCTACAAGCGCAATATTATTGGTAATCAGGTTTTTACCTGGGCCTGGCGTTTCAAAGCGTGTTTGTTCGATACCGAACTCAAGGCGGCGCAGGATTACGACATTTTTCTGCGCATGGTGGTGGAGTATGGCGAACCGTGGAAAGTCGAAGAGGCGACGCAAATTTTACATATCAACCACGGCGAGATGCAGATTACCTCTTCGCCGAAAAAATTCTCCGGCTATTTCCATTTTTATCGTAAGCACAAAGATAAATTCGATCGCGCCAGCAAAAAATACCAGCTTTTTACGCTGTATCAAATTCGCAATAAGCGAATGACCTGGCGCACGTTGCTGACGTTGCTCTCCGTGCGTAATAGCAAACGTCTGGCGGCCGGGCTGCGGGGGCGATAACGATGCTGGAAGACTTACGCGCGAATAGCTGGAGCTTACGACCCTGTTGCATGGTGCTGGCCTATCGTATCGCTCATTTTTGTTCCGTCTGGCGCAAAAAGAATGTGCTGAATAATCTGTGGGCCGCGCCGGTGCTGGTGCTGTATCGCGTGATCACGGAGTGCCTGTTCGGGTATGAAATCCAGGCCGCGGCGACCATTGGTCGGCGGTTCACTATCCATCATGGTTACGCGGTAGTGATCAACAAACATGTCGTCGCAGGCGACGATTTTACCATTCGCCACGGCGTCACCATCGGCAATCGCGGCGCGGACAGCCTGGCTTGTCCGGTAATTGGCCACAGCGTCGAGCTGGGGGCGAATGTCATCCTGCTTGGCGATATTACTATCGGTAATCACGTCACGATTGGCGCTGGCAGCGTGGTGCTTGACAGTATTCCGGACCATGCGCTGGTGGTGGGAGAAAAAGCACGGGTGAAGGTCAATACATGAATATTCTGCAATTTAATGTACGGCTGGCGGAAGGCGGCGCAGCGGGAGTGGCGTTGGATCTTCATCTGCGGGCGTTGCAAAAAGGACTGACGTCGCATTTTGTCTATGGTTATGGCAAAGGCGGAAAAAAAAGCGTCAGTCACCACCGCTATCCGCAGGTGATAAAACAGACGCCGCGCGGCACGGCAATCGCTAATATTGCGTTGTTTCGTTTCGTGAATCGCGACTTGTTTGGCAATCTCGATAATCTTTACCGCACGGTTATCCAGACATCCGGCCCGCTGGTGCTGCATTTTCATGTTCTCCACAGTTACTGGCTAAACCTGGCGGATATCGTGACGTTTTGCGAAAAAGTCAAAATGCAAAAACCGGACGTCACGCTGGTCTGGACGCTGCACGATCACTGGAGCGTCACCGGGCGTTGCGCCTTCACCGACGGTTGCGAGGGCTGGAAAAGCGGCTGCCAAAAATGCCCGACCCTAAGCAATTATCCGCCGGTCAAGGTGGATCGGGCGCACCAGCTTGTTGACGGAAAACGTCAGCGCTTTCGTGACATGCTGCGGCTGGACTGCCGGTTTATTTCGCCGAGCCAGCACGTGGCCGAGGCCTTTAACAGCGTTTATGGCGCGGGGCGCTGCCGGATTATTAACAACGGTATCGATCTGGCGACCGAGGCGATTCTCGCGGAACTCTCGCCTGCGCCGCCGCTCTCTGACAAACCGCGGATCGCCATTGTGGCACATGACTTACGTTACGACGGTAAAACCGACCAGCGACTGGTACATGACATGATGGCGCTGGGCGAAAAAATTGAACTGCACACCTTCGGTAAATTTTCGCCTTTTACCGGGAAGAACGTCGTTAATCACGGTTTTGAAACCGATAAGCGTAAATTAATGAGTGCGCTCAATGAGATGGATGCGCTGGTCTTTAGCTCGCGGGTCGATAACTATCCGCTGATCTTGTGTGAAGCACTCTCGATCGGCGTACCGGTGATCGCTACCCACAGCGAGGCGGCGCAGGAGGTGCTGGCGAAATCCGGCGGTCAAACCTTTGCCGCTACAGATGTACTACGCCTGGCGCAGCGGCGTAAGCCGGAGATTGCTCAGGCGGTATTTGGCGCAACGCTGGACGCCTTTCGCGTGCGTAGCCGTGCCGCGTACAGCGGTCAACAGATGCTGGAGGAATATGTCTCGTTCTATCAGAATCTGTAGCTACCTGCTGCTGCCGCTAATCTACTTACTGGTCAACGTCAAAATCGCCCAACTGGGGGAAAGCTTTCCCATTACCATCGTCACTTTTTTACCGCTGTTGCTGCTGTTATTTGTGGAACGCATCAGCGTAAAAAAATTGATGATCGCCTTAGGCATCGGCGCGGGGCTTACGGCATTTAACTTCCTGTTCGGCCAGTCGCTGAATGCCGGTAAATATGTCACGTCCACAATGCTGTTTGTCTATATTGTGATCATTATCGGGATGGTCTGGAGTATTCGCTTCAAAACCATTTCCGCGCATAACCACCGAAAGGTTTTGCGTTTTTTTTATCTGGTAGTGGGTGTCGTAGTAACGCTCGCCGCGGTTGAGATGGCGCAAATTATCCTCACCGGCGGCAGCAGTATTATGGAAGGAATTTCGAAATATCTTATTTACAGTAATAGCTATGTACTGAACTTCATAAAATTTGGCGGTAAGCGTACTACTGCACTTTATTTTGAACCGGCATTTTTTGCTTTGGCACTAATCTCAATTTGGCTGAGCATCAAACAGTTTGGTATCAAAACACCGAAAAGCGATGCTATGATTCTGGCAGGAATAATATTATCAGGATCATTTTCAGGGGGCATGACTTTTATCCTGTTTTACCTTCTGGAGTGGGCGTTCCAATATTTGAATAAGGATGCGATAAAGAAAAAACTTCCACTGGCGCTGGTCTCATTAACCCTGTTTTTGGTTGGGGTAATTATTGCATTTCCTTATATTGCGACACGACTTGGTGATTTAGGGACGGAAGGCTCATCTTCTTATTATCGTATTGTGGGACCATTAGTCATGGTCGGATATTCCTTGACCCATATTGATGGTGTAGTCAGATTTGGCTCACTTTATGAATATGTTGCATCATTCGGAATCTTTAACGGTGCGGATGTCGGGAAAACCATAGACAATGGATTGTATCTGCTGATTATTTATTTTTCCTGGTTCGCAGTGCTGATGACGCTGTGGTATATGGGGAAAGTTTTAAAAATGGCGCTAAATGCGTTTGGCGATAATCGCAATTTTCGGGTGCAGCTCTATCTTTTTATGCCGGTGTCGCTGTTTTTTACCGGTTCAATATTTAGCCCGGAATATGCTTTTTTAATCGTCTGTCCGTTCATTTTGCGCAAGGCGTTAAAAATTTCATAACGGGGTGGTTGTATGTTTTTAAGCGTCGTTACCGTCGCCTTTCGCAATTACGAAGGGGTGGTAAAAACCTGGCGCTCGCTGCGCAATCTGGCGCGCGATCCGGGTCTGTCATTTGAATGGATCGTAGTGGATGGCGGTTCGGAGGACGGCACGCGCGAATTTCTGCAAAAACGTCACGGTGAGTTTAACCTGCGTTTTGTCAGTGAAAAAGATCGCGGTATTTATGATGCTATGAACAAAGGCATAGCGCTGGCGCAGGGGCGCTATACCCTGTTTCTTAATTCCGGTGATACGTTTCATGATGATGTTGCGCTGTTTGTCCGCCAACTGGTGCGGCAAACGGGCGAGGCGATGTATATTGGCGACGCGCTGCTGGATTTTGGCGGCGGACATAAAATACGCCGGAAGGCTAAACCCGGGTGTTATATCTACCATAGTTTGCCAGCCAGCCATCAGGCGATATTTTTCCCGACGGCAGGGTTAAAAAAGCATCCCTATGATCTGCAATATAATGTCTCTTCAGATTATGCGCTGGCGGCCCGTCTCTATAAAACAGGTTATCCTTTCCGGCGAATTAACGGACTGGTGTCTGAATTTTCGATGGGCGGCGTGTCAACCTCGAATAATCTGGAATTATGTCAGGATGCAAAAAACGTACAGCGAAAAATATTACGTGTGCCAGGCTTTTGGGCGCAATTATCCTATTTATTACGTCTGAAAACGACGGGTAAAACAAAAGCGCGGTATAACAAAGTCTAATCACCAGGAGTTATTATGCAGGATCTTAGCGGCTTTACGGTGCCGAAGGAGTTCCGCGGCGCTAATGCGCTAAAAGTACAATTATGGTGGGTGGTACAGGCGACATTATTCGCAGGGTCGCCGCAAATATTCTATTGCTGGCGAGCCTTTTTACTGCGTCTGTTTGGCGCCAAAATCGGAAAAAAAGTGGTTATTCGACCGTCAGTAAAAATTACCTATCCGTGGAAATTAACCGTCGGCGATTATGCCTGGGTAGGCGACGACGCTGTGTTATATACGTTGGGTGAAATTAATATTGGCGCGCATGCGGTCATTTCACAAAAAGGTTATTTGTGTACCGGTAGCCATGATTATACCAGCGCCCATTTCGATATTAACGCCGCGCCGATTGTTATTGGCGAAAAATGTTGGCTGGCGACCGATGTTTTTGTCGCGCCCGGCGTGACGATAGGTCATGGCACCGTCGTCGGCGCGCGTAGCAGCGTATTTAAATCATTACCGGCAAATGCGATTTGTCGGGGCAATCCCGCAGTGGTAACGCGCCAGCGCGTTCAGAAAGTTACTCCCTAACGGGACTATTTGAGGAAATGAAAATGTCAAAAGTCGCACTCATTACTGGCGTAACCGGACAGGATGGGTCTTACCTGGCAGAATTTCTGCTGGAAAAAGGCTATGAGGTGCATGGTATCAAGCGCCGCGCGTCATCGTTTAATACCGAGCGCGTGGACCATATTTATCAGGACCCGCACAGCAGCAACCCGAAATTTCATCTGCATTATGGCGACCTGACCGACGCCTCCAACCTGACCCGCATTTTACAGGAAGTACAGCCGGATGAGGTCTACAACCTGGGCGCGATGAGCCACGTGGCGGTGTCGTTTGAGTCGCCGGAATATACCGCCGATGTGGATGCGATGGGCACGCTGCGCCTGCTGGAGGCGATCCGCTTCCTCGGTCTTGAAAAGAAAACGCGTTTCTACCAGGCTTCCACCTCTGAACTGTACGGTCTGGTGCAGGAGATACCGCAGAAAGAGACCACGCCGTTCTACCCGCGTTCCCCCTATGCGGTGGCGAAACTGTACGCCTACTGGATCACTGTCAACTACCGTGAATCCTACGGTATTTACGCCTGTAACGGCATTCTGTTTAACCACGAATCTCCGCGTCGCGGCGAAACCTTCGTCACCCGTAAGATCACCCGCGCCATCGCCAATATCGCCCAGGGACTGGAGTCCTGTCTGTATCTCGGCAACATGGACTCGCTGCGCGACTGGGGCCATGCGAAAGATTACGTGCGGATGCAGTGGATGATGTTACAGCAGGAGCAGCCGGAAGATTTCGTGATTGCCACCGGCGTGCAGTATTCCGTACGCCAGTTTGTGGAGCTGGCGGCAGCGCAACTGGGGATAAAACTGCGCTTTGAAGGCGAAGGCATTGATGAGAAAGGGATCGTGGTATCCGTGTCCGGACACGATGCGCCGGGCGTGAAACCGGGCGATGTGATTGTGGCCGTTGATCCGCGCTATTTCCGTCCGGCGGAAGTGGAAACCCTGCTGGGCGACCCGTCCAAAGCGCATGAGAAACTGGGCTGGAAACCGGAAATCACCCTGTCGGAGATGGTCTCCGAGATGGTGGCGAACGATCTGGAGGCCGCGAAAAAACACTCACTGCTGAAATCTCACGGTTACGAGGTGGCCATCGCGCTGGAGTCCTGAGAATGAACAAGCAACGAATTTTTGTGGCTGGCCATCGCGGGATGGTGGGCTCCGCCATTGTACGGCAGCTTGCGCAGCGCGGCGACGTGGAGCTGGTGTTGCGCACCCGCGATGAGCTGGATCTGCTCGACGGGCGCGCGGTACAGGCGTTCTTTGCCGGGGCGGATATCGACCAGGTTTATCTGGCGGCGGCGAAAGTGGGCGGCATTATCGCCAACAACACGTATCCGGCGGATTTTATTTATGAAAACATGATGATAGAGAGCAACATTATTCACGCCGCGCACCTGAACAACGTGAACAAACTGCTGTTTCTCGGTTCGTCCTGTATCTATCCGAAACTGGCGAGGCAGCCGATGGCGGAAAGCGAGCTGCTGCAGGGGACGCTGGAGCCGACCAACGAGCCGTACGCTATCGCCAAGATTGCCGGGATTAAACTGTGCGAGTCCTACAACCGGCAGTACGGTCGCGACTACCGTTCGGTGATGCCGACTAACCTGTACGGCCCGCATGACAATTTCCATCCGGACAATTCACATGTGATCCCGGCGCTGCTGCGCCGCTTTCATGAGGCCACGCAGAGCCACGCGCCGGAGGTGGTGGTGTGGGGCAGCGGGACGCCGATGCGCGAATTTCTGCACGTTGATGATATGGCGGCGGCCAGCATTCACGTGATGGAGCTGGCGCGCGAAGTGTGGCAGGAGAACACCGACCCGATGCTGTCACACATTAACGTCGGCACCGGTGTGGACTGCACTATCCGCGAGCTGGCGCAGACCATCGCAAAGGTGGTGGGTTACCAGGGCCGGGTGGTGTTCGACGCCGCGAAGCCGGACGGCACGCCGCGTAAATTGCTCGACGTCACGCGCCTGCACCAGCTTGGCTGGTATCACGAAATTTCACTGGAGGCAGGGCTTGCCGGTACTTACCAGTGGTTCCTTGAGAATCAGCAGCGGTTCCGGGGGTGACAATGTTTTTACGCAAGGAAGATTTTGCCGCTGTGGTGCGTACCACGCCCCTTATTGCCCTCGATTTCATCGTGGAAAACGACCAGGGGAAAATCCTGCTGGGCCAGCGTCTCAACCGTCCGGCGCAGGGCTACTGGTTTGTGCCGGGGGGACGGGTGTGCAAAGACGAAACGCTGGAGGCTGCCTTCGAACGTCTGACGCAGGCGGAACTGGGCGTGCGTCTGCCGCTGGCGGCAGGGACGTTTTATGGCGTGTGGCAACACTTCTATGACGACAACTTTTCCGGAGAGGATTTTTCAACTCACTACATCGTGCTCGGCTTTCGTCTGCGCATGGCGGAGAGCGATTTACACCTGCCTGACGACCAGCATGGCGGTTACCGCTGGCTGACGCCGGAACAGCTTCTGGCAGGCGACAATGTTCATGATAACAGTCGGGCTTACTTCCTTCCTGACGCGCCGGCGGTGGGCCTGTGAAGATCCTGGTCTATGGCATTAACTATTCGCCGGAACTGACCGGTATCGGCAAATATACCGGCGAAATGGTGGCGTGGATGGCGCGGGAAGGCCATGAAGTGCGGGTAATCACTGCGCCGCCGTACTACCCGCAGTGGAAGGTTGGCGAGCGCTATTCCGCCTGGCGCTATTGCCGGGAAGAGGGCGAGGCTACCGTCTGGCGCTGCCCGTTGTATGTGCCGAAACAGCCCTCCACCTTAAAACGGTTGCTTCATCTGGGGAGCTTTGCATTGAGCAGTTTTTTCCCGCTGATGGCGCAGCGTCGCTGGAAGCCGGATCGGATTATCGGCGTTGTACCGACGCTCTTTTGTACGCCGGGAATGCGCCTGCTGGCGAAACTCTCCGGCGCGCGTACCGTACTGCATATTCAGGATTACGAAGTGGACGCCATGCTCGGCTTAGGGATGGCGGGAAAAGGCAAGCGCGGCAGCGTAGCGCGGTTAGCGGCGGCCTTTGAACGCAGCGCGCTGCGTAACGTTGATAACGTCTCGACCATCTCTCGCTCCATGATGAATAAAGCGCGGGAGAAGGGCGTCGCGGCGGAAAAAATCCTCTTTTTCCCGAACTGGTCGGAAGTGGCGCGCTTTCAGGACGTTAATGACGCTGACGTGACGGCTTTGCGTCAGCAGCTTGGTTTGCCAGAGGGCAACAAAATCGTGCTCTATTCCGGCAATATCGGCGAAAAGCAAGGACTGGAAAAGGTGATTGACGCCGCAGAGCGATTACGCGATCGACCACTGATTTTTGCGATTGTCGGCCAGGGGGGCGGCAAGGCGCGGCTGGAGAACATGGCCCGCGAACGCGGCCTGGCAAATATTAAATTCCTCCCGCTTCAGCCTTACGACGCCTTGCCCGCGTTGCTGAAAATGGGCGATTGTCATCTGGTGGTGCAAAAGCGCGGCGCGGCGGACGCGGTACTGCCCTCCAAGCTGACGAACATTCTGGCGGTCGGCGGCAACGCGGTGATTACCGCTGAGCCGCACACCGAATTAGGACAACTTTGCGCGCGCTATCCGGGCATCGCCGTTTGCGTGGAACCGGAATCGGCCGACGCGCTGGTCGACGGGATTAGCCAGGTGCTCGCCATGCCGAAAAACAACACGACGGCACGTGAATACGCCGAACGCACGCTCAATAAAGAGAATGTGCTAAGCCAATTTATTGCAGATATTCGGGGATGATAATGCGTCAGACAAAACTTTACCCGGTTGTGATGGCCGGAGGCTCCGGTAGCCGATTGTGGCCGCTCTCTCGCGTGCTTTACCCAAAACAGTTTCTGTGCCTGAAAGGCGATCTCACCATGCTGCAAACCACCATTTGCCGTCTGAACGGCGTGGAGTGCGAAAGCCCGGTGGTTATCTGCAACGAACAGCACCGTTTTATCGTCGCCGAACAGCTCCGCCAGCTCAATAAGCTGACGGAGAACATTATTCTTGAGCCCGCCGGGCGCAATACCGCGCCGGCGATTGCGCTGGCGGCGCTGGCGGCGACGCGCCAGCATACGGACTGCGATCCGCTGATGCTGGTACTGGCGGCGGATCATGCGATCGCCAATGAAGGGGCCTTCCGCGACGCGGTGCGCAGCGCCATGCCCTATGCCGACGCGGGCAAACTGGTAACCTTCGGTATCGTGCCGGATCTGCCGGAAACCGGCTATGGTTATATCCGGCGCGGCGATGTCGTGCCGGGCGCGACGGATGCGGTGGCTTTTGAGGTGGCGCAGTTCGTTGAGAAGCCGGGGCTGGAAACCGCCCAGGCCTACGTCGCCAGCGGCGATTACTACTGGAACAGCGGCATGTTTCTGTTCCGCGCCGGACGCTATCTGGAAGAGCTGAAAAAGTTCCGCCCCGATATTCTGGCCGCCTGTGAACAGGCGATGCGCGGCGTCGATCCGGATCTTGACTTCATTCGCGTGGATGAAGAGGCCTTCCTCGCCTGTCCGCAAGAGTCCATTGACTATGCGGTGATGGAGCGGACGGCGGACGCGGTGGTGATGCCGATGGACGCGGGCTGGAGCGATGTCGGCTCGTGGTCCTCGCTGTGGGAAATCAGCGCACACACCCCGGAGGGAAACGTCCATCACGGCGACGTCATCAGCCATAAAACGGAAAACAGCTACGTTTACGCCGAATCCGGCCTGGTGACCACCGTCGGCGTGAAGGATCTGGTGGTGGTGCAGACCAAAGACGCGGTGCTGATTGCCGATCGCCACGCGGTGCAGGACGTAAAAAAGGTGGTGGAGAAGATCAAGGCCGACGGACGCCATGAGCACCACATGCACCGCGAGGTTTACCGTCCGTGGGGCAAATACGACTCCATCGACGCGGGCGAGCGCTATCAGGTGAAGCGTATTACCGTCAAGCCGGGGGAAGGACTGTCGGTGCAGATGCACCATCACCGCGCCGAGCACTGGGTGGTGGTGGCGGGTACCGCCAGAGTCACCATCAACGGCGAGGTTAAGCTGCTCGGTGAAAACGAGTCCATCTATATTCCGCTGGGGGCGACCCACTGCCTGGAAAATCCGGGAAAAATACCGCTCGATTTAATTGAAGTGCGTTCTGGTTCGTATCTCGAAGAGGACGACGTGGTGCGGTTCGAGGACCGTTACGGGCGGGTCTGACGCCTTAAATTATGCCCGGTAAGCGTAACGCGCCGTCCGGCAATGAACAACAATAACGATTTTGGCCATTTACGGCCAGGGTTAACTGTTGCCTGAAGAAGGGTAAGAACATGACAAAATTAACCTGTTTCAAGGCCTACGACATTCGCGGCAGGCTGGGCGAAGAGCTCAATGAAGATATCGCGTGGCGGATTGGCCGCGCCTACGGCGAATATTTAAAACCGCAAACCATCGTGCTGGGCGGCGACGTGCGTCTGACCAGCGAATCCCTGAAGCTGGCGCTGGCGAAAGGGCTACAGGATGCGGGCGTCGACGTGCTGGATATCGGGATGTCCGGCACCGAAGAGATTTACTTCGCCACCTTCCACCTTGGCGTGGACGGCGGTATTGAAGTGACCGCCAGCCATAACCCGATGGACTACAACGGCATGAAGCTGGTGCGCGAGGGCGCGCGCCCGATAAGCGGTGACACCGGTCTGCGCGACGTTCAGCGCCTGGCGGAAGCTAACGACTTCCCGCCGGTCAACGACGCCGCGCGCGGCAGCTACAGACAAATCACCCTGCGCGACGACTACATCGACCACCTGCTCGGCTACATCAGTGTTAAAAATCTCACCCCGCTGAAGCTGGTGGTGAATTCCGGTAACGGCGCGGCGGGGCCGGTCATCGACGCCATCGAAGCCCGCCTGAAGGCGCTGGGCGCGCTGGTGGAGTTCATCAAAATCCACAACACCCCGGACGGCACCTTCCCGAACGGCATTCCCAACCCGTTGCTGCCGGAGTGTCGCGACGACACCCGAAACGCCGTTATTGAACACGGGGCGGACATGGGCATCGCCTTTGACGGCGACTTCGACCGCTGCTTCCTGTTTGATGAGAAAGGGCAGTTCATTGAGGGGTACTACATCGTCGGCCTGCTGGCGGAAGCGTTTCTGGAAAAACACCCGGGGGCGAAGATTATTCACGACCCGCGCCTGACCTGGAACACCGAGGCGGTGGTGACGGCGGCGGGCGGGACGCCGGTGATGTCGAAAACCGGGCACGCCTTTATCAAGGAGCGGATGCGTCTTGAGGATGCGGTGTACGGCGGCGAGATGAGCGCGCATCACTATTTCCGCGATTTTGCTTACTGCGACAGCGGGATGATCCCGTGGCTGCTGGTGGCGGAGCTGGTGTGCCTGAAAGGACAGTCGCTGGGCGGGCTGGTGGCGGACCGGATGGCGACGTTCCCGGCGAGCGGGGAAATCAACAGCAGGCTGGCGGAGCCGGCGGCGGCGATTGCCCGGGTGGAGCGGCATTTTGCGGATGAGGCGCAGGCGGTGGATCGTACTGACGGCATCAGTATGTCGTTTGCCGACTGGCGTTTCAACCTGCGCTCGTCGAACACCGAACCGGTGGTGCGCCTGAATGTGGAATCACGCGGCGATATACCGCTGATGGAAGCGCGAACACGGACTCTGCTGGCGCTGCTGAATCAGTAACGTCAGATCTCCCCTTACTGCCTGCGGGTAAGGGGCCAATCACAGGAACAACGATGACAAATCTAAAAAAGCGTGAACGAGCCAAAACCAATGCATCGTTAATCTCTATGGTGCAACGCTTTTCAGATATCACCATTATGTTTGGCGGGCTGTGGTTCATCTGTGAAGTCAGTGGACTGCCATTCCTGTACATGCACCTGTTGGTGGCGCTGATTACGCTGGTTGTTTTTCAAATGCTGGGCGGGATGACCGATTTTTATCGCTCCTGGCGCGGCGTCAAAATATCGACAGAGTTAACGCTGTTACTGCAAAACTGGACGCTGAGCCTGATCTTCAGCGCCGGTCTGCTGGCGTTTAATAACGACTTCGACAACCGCCTCGTCACCTGGCTGGCCTGGTATGCGCTGTCCAGTCTGGGCTTAGTGTTATGCCGTTCATTTATCCGTTTCGGCGCGGGTTGGCTACGCAATCGTGGTTATAACACTCGCCGGGTCGCCGTCGCCGGAGATTTGCCTGCGGGTCAGGCGCTGCTGGATAGCTTCCGTAATGAGCCGTGGCTGGGCTTTGAGGTGGTGGGCGTCTATCACGATCCCAAACCGGGTGGCGTCTCTGCTGATTGGGCTGGAAACTTCGAGCAGTTAATTGACGATGCGAAAGGTTCGCAGATTCACAATGTTTATATCGCTATGTCGATGAGCGACGGCGCCATGGTGAAAAAACTGGTGCGCGAGCTGGCCGACACCACCTGCTCGGTGATCCTTATTCCCGATGTGTTCACCTTTACTATTCTTCACTCGCGCGTGGAGGAGATGAGCGGCGTTCCGGTCGTTCCGCTGTATGACACGCCGCTGTCAGGGATTAACCGTCTGCTTAAACGGGCAGAGGATATCGTGCTGGCGTCGCTGATTCTGCTGCTCATTTCACCGGTACTGTGCTGCATTGCGCTGGCGGTCAAACTGAGCTCGCCCGGACCGGTGATTTTCCGTCAGACGCGCTACGGGATGGACGGCAAGCCGATCAAGGTCTGGAAGTTCCGCTCAATGAAGGTGATGGAGAACGATAAGGTCGTTACCCAGGCGACGCAAAACGATCCGCGCGTCACCCGGGTAGGTAACTTTTTGCGTCGTACCTCGCTGGATGAATTGCCGCAGTTTATCAACGTATTAACTGGCGGGATGTCCATCGTCGGTCCACGCCCTCACGCGGTGGCGCATAACGAACAGTATCGTCAGTTGATTGAAGGTTACATGTTGCGTCACAAGATGAAGCCGGGCATCACCGGCTGGGCGCAAATTAATGGCTGGCGCGGTGAGACCGATACGCTGGAGAAAATGGAAAAACGCGTGGAATTCGACCTGGAATACATCCGCGAATGGAGTATCTGGTTCGATATCAAAATCGTGTTTCTGACTATTTTCAAAGGGTTTGTGAATAAAGCAGCGTATTAAGAACCTGACCCATCAGGCTATTTTACTTGCCATATTGCACCTGGGCAGTGCTCAATCAGGCTGCGCCAATGACGCCTTGTGAACAGGTTCTGGAGAAAAGAATGAACTTACGACAAAAAACGATCAGCGGCGCGAAATGGTCGGCTATCGCCACGATAGTGATTATCGGTCTGGGGGTGATTCAGATGACGGTGCTGGCGCGGATCATTGATAACCACCAGTTTGGCCTGTTGACCGTCTCGCTGGTGATTATCGCGCTGGCCGACACGATCTCAGACTTTGGTATCGCGAACTCGATTATCCAGCGTAAAACGATTGGGCATCTGGAGCTGACCACGCTCTACTGGCTAAACGTTGGGCTTGGGATTGTGGTATTTGCGGTGGTTTTTTGGCTGAGTGATGCGATTGCCCATGTTTTGCATAACCCGGATCTTGCGCCGTTAATCAAAACGTTGTCGCTGGCGTTTATCGTGATCCCCCACGGGCAGCAGTTCCGCGCGCTGATGCAAAAAGAGCTGGAGTTCAATAAGATCGGCATGATCGAAACGACCTCCGTGCTGGCGGGATTCACCTTTACGGTGATTAGCGCCCATTACTGGCCGCTGGCGTTAACCGCGATTCTCGGCTATCTGGTGAACAGCGCGGTGCGAACGCTGCTGTTCGGTTACTTTGGCCGCAAGATTTACCGTCCGGGGCTGCATTTTTCGCTGGTATCGGTGTCCACGAACCTGCGTTTTGGCGCGTGGCTGACGGCGGACAGTATCGTCAATTACATCAACACGAATTTATCGACGCTGGTGCTGGCACGAATTCTCGGCGCAGGCGTTGCCGGGGGATATAACCTCGCGTACAACGTGGCGGTTGTGCCGCCGATGAAGCTTAACCCGATCATTACCCGCGTGCTGTTTCCGGCATTCGCCAAAATTCAGGACGATACCGAAAAGCTGCGCGTCAACTTCTACAAGCTGCTTTCCGTGGTGGGAATTATCAATTTTCCCGCGCTGCTGGGCCTGATGGTGGTCGCCAATAATTTTGTGCCGCTGGTGTTTGGCGAGAAGTGGCGCAGCATTATCCCGATCCTGCAACTGCTGTGCGTGGTGGGGCTGCTGCGCTCGGTTGGCAACCCGATTGGTTCGCTGCTGATGGCGAAAGCGCGCGTGGATATCAGCTTTAAGTTCAACGTTTTTAAAACGTTTCTGTTTATCCCGGCGATTTTTATTGGCGGCCATCTGGCGGGGGCGATTGGCGTGACGCTGGGGTTCCTGGTGGTGCAAATCATCAACACCATTCTGAGCTACTTCGTGATGATTAAGCCGGTACTCGGTTCCAGCTATCGTCAGTATATTCTCAGCCTGTGGCTGCCGTTTTATCTCTCCTTGCCAACATTTATTACCAGCTACGGCGCAGGAAAGCTGGTCGACGGTTATTTACCGCTGTCAGGGGTATTCGCGCTACAGGTTATGATCGGTATTTTGAGTTTTATTTTAATGATTATTTTTTCACGCAATGCGCTGGTGATGGAAATTAAAAAACAGCTTTTTGGCAGTGCAAAAATGAAAAAGTTATTACGTGTCGGATGACGGGGATATAAGAGGCTATTTATGAAATTATTAGTTTTAGGCAACCACACATGCGGCAACCGTGGTGATAGCGCCATTATGCGCGGTTTGCTTGATGCCATCCGTCAACAGGCGCCAGAGGCGGAGATGGATGTGATGAGCCGTTTCCCGGTGAGTTCCGCCTGGTTGCAGGGGCGTCCGATTATTGCCGACCCGCTGTATCAATTAAGCCAGAAACAGCAGGCGGCGGCTGGACTTAATGGTCGGGTGAAAAAAGTATTACGCCGTCGTTTTCAGCACAAAATTTTATTGTCTAAAGTCGCCCAGGAAGGATCGCTGCGTAATTTTGCTATCGCGCCGGAATTTGCCGAATTCGCGCAATTTATTGCGCAGTATGACGCCGTCATTCAGGTGGGCGGTTCAAACTATGTCGACTTATACGGTTTGACTCACTTTGAATATCCGCTGTGCGCGTTTATGGCGAACAAACCAATTTATATGGTGGGGCATAGCGTCGGCCCTTTCCAGAACCCCGACTTTAACCAGCTCGCCAATTATGTTTTTGGGCGCACCAGTGCGCTGATCCTGCGTGAAACCGTCAGCCGCGATTTGATGACCGCCGCGCAGATCGATACCCGAAAAGTGGAGCAGGGGGTGGATACCGCCTGGTTAGTCGAACGCCGTCACGACGAGTTTGTCGCCAGTTATGCCGTGCAGCACTGGCTGGACGTCACCGCGCGCCGCAAAACCGTCGCGATTACGTTGCGCGATCTGGAACCGTTTGATAAACGCCTGGGAACCACTCAGCAGGCCTATGAGCAGGCATTTGCCCAGGTCGTGAATCGCCTGATTGTGGACGGTTATCAGGTACTGGTGCTGTCGACCTGCACCAGTATCGATCGCTATAACCGCGATGACCGGATGGTTGCGTTGCGGATGGCGAAGTATGTGAACGGCTCAGAGCATTTCCATATCGCGATGGACGAACTCAATGACGTGGAAATCGGAAAGGTCCTCGCATCCTGCGTACTTACCATCGGGACGCGCCTGCATTCCGCCATTATCTCCATGAATTTTGGCACGCCCGCTATCGCCATTAATTATGAACATAAATCCGCCGGCATTATGCAGCAGCTAGGCCTGGCGGAATTGGCTATCGATATCCGTCACTTGCTGAACGGTTCATTACAAAGCGTAGTGGCCGATACGCTCAATCAATTGCCTGCGCTAAAGGCAAAAGTGGCTAACGCCGTCACCGAGGAGCGGGCGAAAGGGTTCACGATGATCAAATCCGTTCTCGACAGAATTCGGGAGGAGCAATGAAAGTCAGCTTTTTTCTGCTGAAATTTCCACTCTCATCGGAAACCTTTGTGCTGAATCAGATTACTGCGTTTATTGATATGGGGCATGAGGTGAAGATTGTCGCGTTACAAAAAGGCGATACCCAACATACTCACGCCGCCTGGGAGAAGTATGGTCTGGCGGCGAAAACCCGCTGGTTACAGGATGAGCCCCAGGGACGGCTGGCGAAACTGTGCTACCGGGTATGTAAAACGCTGCCGGGGCTGCATCGGGCGGCCACCTGGAAAGCGCTCAATTTTACCCGCTATGGCGATGAATCACGCAATTTGATCCTTTCCGCGATTTGCGCGCAGGTGGGGCAGCCTCTTGTGGCAGATGTGTTCATCGCTCACTTTGGTCCGGCGGGCGTGACGGCGGCCAAATTACGCGAACTGGGCGTACTTCGCGGCAAAATCGCGACTATTTTCCACGGGATTGATATTTCCAGTCGCGAGGTGCTCAGCCATTACACGCCGGAGTATCAGCAGTTGTTTCGTCGTGGCGATCTGATGCTGCCCATCAGCGATCTGTGGGCCGGTCGCCTGAAAAGTATGGGCTGCCCGCCGGAGAAGATTGCCGTTTCGCGCATGGGCGTCGACATGACGCGTTTTACCCATCGTCCGGTGAAAGCGCCAGGGATACCGCTGGAGATGATTTCCGTCGCGCGCCTGACCGAGAAAAAAGGCCTGCATGTGGCGATTGAAGCCTGTCGGCAACTGAAAGCGCAGGGCGTGGCGTTTCGCTACCGCATTCTGGGCATTGGCCCGTGGGAACGTCGGCTGCGTACGCTCATCGAGCAGTATCAGTTAGAGGATGTCATTGAGATGCCAGGTTTTAAACCGAGCCATGAAGTGAAGGCGATGCTGGTTGACGCCGACGTTTTTTTGCTGCCGTCGATTACCGGTACGGATGGCGATATGGAAGGTATTCCGGTGGCGCTGATGGAGGCGATGGCGGTGGGGATCCCCGTGGTGTCTACCGTGCATAGCGGTATTCCGGAACTGGTGGAGGCCGGAAAATCCGGCTGGCTGGTGCCGGAAAACGATGCGCAGGCGTTGGCGGCCCGGCTCGCTGAGTTCAGCCGGATTGACCACGACACGCTGGAGCCGGTGATCACGCGCGCCCGTGAAAAAGTGGCGCAAGATTTTAACCAGCAGGTGATTAATCGCCAGTTAGCCAGCCTGCTACAAACGATGTAAACGAGGTTGTATGCCCGCGAATAAATTCTCCCGACGTACCCTCCTGACGGCAGGTTCCGCGCTTGCTGTTATTCCTTTTCTGCGCGCCTTGCCGGTACAGGCGCGTGAACCTCGCCAGACCGTCGATATTAAGGATTATCCGGCGGTGGATGGTATCGCCTCGTTCAAACAGGCCTTCGCCGACGGACAGACCGTGGTCGTGCCGCCAGGATGGGTGTGTGAAAATATCAATGCGGCGATAACGATTCCGGCGGGAAAAACGCTGCGGGTACAGGGCGCTGTGCGTGGGAATGGCCGGGGACGGTTTATTTTGCAGGACGGGTGTCAGGTGGTGGGAGAGCAGGGCGGCAGTCTGCACAATGTGACGCTGGATATTCGCGGGTCGGACTGTGTGATTAAAGGCGTGACGATGAGCGGCTTTGGTCCCGTCGCGCAAATTTTCATTGGCGGTAAGGAACCGCAGGTGATGCGTAATCTGATTATCGATGACATCACCGTTACCCACGCCAACTACGCCATTCTTCGCCAGGGATTTCATAACCAAATGGACGGAGCGCGGATTACGCATAGCCGTTTTAGCGATTTACAGGGAGACGCCATTGAGTGGAATGTCGCGATTAACGACCGCAACATCCTGATTTCCGATCACATCATCGAACGCATTGATTGTACCAATGGCAAAATCAACTGGGGGATCGGCATCGGACTGGCGGGCAGCACCTATGACAATAGTTATCCTGAAGACCAGGCGGTAAAAAACTTTGTGGTGGCCAATATTACCGGATCTGATTGCCGACAACTGGTGCACGTAGAAAATGGCAAACATTTTGTCATTCGCAACGTAAAAGCCAAAAATATCACGCCCGATTTCAGTAAAAATGCGGGGATCGATAACGCAACGATCGCAATTTATGGCTGTGATAATTTCATTATTGATAATATTGATATGACGAATAGTGCCGGGATGCTCATCGGCTATGGCGTCGTTAAAGGAAAATACCTGTCAATTCCGCAAAACTTTAAATTAAACACCATTCGGTTGGATAATCGTCAGGTTGCTTATAAATTACGCGGCATTCAAATCTCCTCCGGTAATTCCCCCTCTTTTGTCGCCATCACCAACGTACGGATGACGCGTGCTACGCTGGAACTGCATAATCAACCGCAGCACCTGTTTCTGCGTAATATCAACGTGATGCAAACCTCAGCGATTGGCCCGGCGTTAAAAATACACTTCGATTTGCGTAAAGATGTCCGCGGGCAATTTATGGCCCGCCAGGACACGCTGCTTTCCCTCGCTAATGTTCATGCCATCAATGAAAACGGGCAGAGTTCCGTGGACATCGACAGGATTAATCACCAAACCGTGAATGTTGAAGCAGTGAATTTTCCGCTGCCGAAGCGGGGATGGTAAACGCCGCTATTTTTACGAAAATTCCTGGGAAAAAGTTGTTCATACTTAATGTTATGGTGCCGACTAAGACGTAATGCAGGGCGTGCCATCATTATCCTGGCAGCAGAGTAATTCATGCTGGCGAAAACAAACTAAAGAGCTATAATTCAGCAACCATTTTACAGGTGGATGAAACAATGATGAATTTGAAAGCAGTTATACCGGTAGCGGGGTTGGGTATGCACATGTTGCCTGCCACCAAGGCAATCCCAAAAGAGATGCTACCGATCGTCGACAAACCGATGATTCAGTACATTGTCGATGAGATTGTGGCTGCAGGGATCAAAGAAATCGTGCTGGTGACTCACGCGTCTAAAAACGCCGTTGAGAACCACTTCGACACCTCTTATGAACTTGAATCACTTCTTGAGCAGCGCGTTAAGCGCCAGCTTCTGGCGGAAGTACAATCTATCTGCCCACCGGGCGTGACTATCATGAACGTTCGCCAGGCGCAGCCGTTAGGGCTGGGGCACTCTATTCTGTGCGCGCGTCCGGTAGTGGGCGATAACCCTTTCATTGTGGTACTCCCGGATATTATTATTGATGATGCTACTGCCGATCCGCTACGCTATAACCTTGCGGCGATGGTGGCGCGTTTCAATGAAACGGGCCGCAGTCAGGTGCTGGCGAAGCGCATGAAAGGTGATTTATCGGAGTATTCTGTTATCCAGACGAAAGAACCTCTGGATAATGAAGGCAAAGTCAGCCGGATTGTGGAATTTATCGAAAAACCGGATCAGCCGCAGACGCTGGACTCCGATTTGATGGCGGTAGGCCGTTATGTGCTTTCAGCCGACATCTGGGCGGAACTGGAAAGAACCGAACCGGGCGCCTGGGGCCGTATCCAGCTCACGGATGCCATTGCTGAACTGGCGAAAAAACAGTCGGTTGACGCGATGCTAATGACGGGCGACAGCTATGACTGCGGTAAAAAAATGGGCTACATGCAGGCATTTGTGAAATACGGGCTGCGTAACCTGAAAGAAGGGGCGAAGTTCCGTAAAAGCATAGAGCAGATGCTTGATAAATAAGCCATTATCTATAGTTTGATAATTATCAAAAGACGGCAGTGATCATCTTTGAACGTTACAAAGAGAGCGATTATGGAGTTCACTGCTGCTATATCTTGTAGTTTTTCTTAAAAAACAAGAGATTAAAAGTCGCCAAAACGTAATGTTTTTCTTGTTTCTGATATCATTTGGTAAGACAATTAACAACCAGATTTGAGTCCTTTTTAGAGAGTACTCAATGAATATGAACGTATAGTGCACTGGTAGCTTTTAAGCCAGGGGCGGTAGCGTGCTTGGTCGCATCCACAAGTATTTTCACTAATGCTATTATAGCTTCGCCTCAATTGATTCAGATCTGCACGTAATTAAATGAAGAGTCATGACATGAACAATATTTTATCTCTCATTGGTCGCAACAAGGCATTGTTTACTGGAGATCTTGCCAAACATGAAAATAAATTGACCGACATCGTTTCTGAATCATCTTTTTTAGTATTAGGGGGGGCTGGATCAATTGGCCAAGCCGTCACTAAAGAAATTTTTAAACGTAATCCCAAGAAATTACATGTTGTAGATATTAGCGAAAATAACATGGTCGAGCTAGTGCGAGATATTCGCAGCCAGTTTGGTTATATTTTGGGTGATTTTCAGACGTTCGCACTTGATATTGGCTCATTAGAATACGATGCCTTTATTAAAGCTGATGGACAGTATGATTATGTGCTTAATTTATCTGCATTGAAACATGTACGCAGTGAAAAAGATCCCTTTACGTTGATGCGAATGATTGAAGTTAATATCCTTAATACTAATAAAACTATTGAGCAATCGTTCGCGTTGGGTACAAAAAAGTATTTTTGTGTTTCGACTGATAAAGCAGCTAACCCAGTAAATATGATGGGAGCATCAAAACGCATAATGGAAATGTTTTTAATGAGAAATAGTGAAAAAATAAACATTTCTACGGCTCGCTTTGCTAATGTTGCTTTTTCTGATGGCTCCTTACTGCATGGTTTCGAACAACGTCTGAATAAACAGCAACCTCTTGTTGCGCCTAATGATATCAAGCGTTATTTCGTTACTCCTCAGGAGTCGGGTGAGCTTTGTCTGATGTCCTGCATATTCGGTGAGAATCGTGACATATTCTTCCCTAAACTTAGTGAAAGCTTGCATTTAATAAGCTTTGCTGATATTGCTGAACGCTACCTCAGACAGCATGGTTATCAGTCATATTTATGCCAAACTGAAGATGAAGCCCGCGAACTGGCAAAAACGCTTCCTGCACGGGGACAATGGCCTTGTCTGTTTACATCCAGTGACACGACCGGTGAAAAAGATTTCGAGGAATTTTATACTTCGACAGAAATTCTCGATATGGATCGCTTTGATAATTTAGGTATTATACAAAATGAACTTGATTATGATGAGTCACTACTGGCTCACTTTGAGCAAGAGATTATTCGCATGACGACTGCGCTTGAGTGGACTAAAAATGATATTGTTAAATTATTCTTTGAGATGATTCCTGATTTTTGTCACAAAGAAACCGGGAAGTATCTGGACAGCAAAATGTGATAAAGGCATGTCGGTATGAAAATGGATTCAATTGTAGATTTTGTCCGCAGCATATATAACACTCATGAATTTATTCCACTTCATGCGCCAGTTTTTGATGGAAATGAAAAAGCCTATATTCTTGATACTATCGAAAGTACGTTCGTTTCAAGTGTAGGTAAGTTTGTTGGCGACTTTGAACGTAAAGTAGAAAAATTTACTGGTTCTCCGCAGGCCGTAGCGACAGTAAATGGAACCGCAGCGCTAAGTGCTGCATTATATCTCGCAGGTGTAAAGCGCAATGATCTGGTAATTACTCAGGCGCTAACCTTTGTAGCAACTTGTAATGCACTGTTTCATTTAGGCGCGGAGCCTGTTTTTGTAGATATTTCTCCTGTCAGTTTAGGTTTATGTCCAGTGGCACTAGATGCTTGGTTGACGGAATATGCAGACCCTATTGAAGGTGGGTGTGTACATAAAGTTACGCGTCAACCAATCCGCGCAATTGTCCCGATGCATACTTTTGGTCATCCGGTAGAATTGGATGAAATAATCGCCGTTTCTCAAAAATGGCAGATTGCGCTGATTGAGGATGCTGCTGAAAGCCTTGGTTCTTGGTATAAAAACCAGCATACAGGTACGCTTGGCGAATACGGCGCGCTGAGCTTCAATGGTAATAAAATTATCACTACTGGTGGCGGTGGCATGGTGCTATGTAAAACTCCTGAGGCGGGTGTTCGTGCGAAACATGTCACGACTACAGCGAAAATTCCTCATCCTTATGAGTTTTATCATGATGAGCCTGGCTTCAATTATCGTATGCCGAATTTAAATGCGGCGTTAGGTTGCGCACAGATCGAGCGCCTTGAGTTGTTCCTTGAACAAAAACGCCGTCTCGCTATGCGTTACGAAACATTTTTTGCCGGATCGGAGTTCCAGTTTGTTAAGGAGCCCGCTTACGGTAAATCTAACTACTGGTTAAATGCTGTTATTTGTGAAAATCCTGAAGCCAGACAGGAACTGCTGTCACATATGAATGCAGCTAAAGTTATGGCCAGGCCTATCTGGAAACTTATGCACCGCTTGCCAATGTTTAGTGGAGCAATGCGGGATGATTTACATCATTCGGAATATATTGAAAGCCGACTGGTTAATTTGCCAAGTTCTCCGAGTGCTTTTTTGTCATGAGACCGCAAGTTATAAAAAAGGTCGCTGTCTTTACCGGTACGAGAGCAGAATATGGTTTGCTGTATTGGTTGTTGAAAGATATACAAAGCGATAGTGAGCTTAAATTGCAACTACTTGTTAGTGGTATGCATCTCTCCCCTGAGTTCGGTCTTACTTGGCAGCAGATTGCCGATGATGGTTTCGTTATTGATGAAAAAATAGAAATTCTGCTGTCATCCGATACTCCTGTAGGTACTGCAAAAAGTATAGGATTGGGTATTCTTGGGTTTGCAGATGCGTTATCGCGACTTAAACCTGATGTGTTAGTGCTTTTAGGCGATCGTTTCGAAGCGTTGGCCGCTGCACAAACAGCGATGATCCTTCGTATTCCTATATTGCATTTACATGGAGGAGAAATTACCGAAGGGGCCTATGATGATGCGATTCGTCATGCTATCACTAAACTTAGTTACCTCCATTGTACTTCAACTGAAGAGTATCGCCTGCGAGTAATTCAACTCGGTGAAGCGCCGTGTAGGGTAGAAAATGTTGGGGCTATTGGGCTCGATTACATAAGACGTGGCACTTTTATGACAATTTCTGAATTGGCATCGTCACTTAATTTTCCCCTTCGAAAACCATATGTTGTCGTGACCTACCATCCGGTGACTTTGGGAAATGAGCCGCCTGAAGCCAGTTTCCAGGCGTTGCTTGATGCCTTGGATTCGTTCCCTAAGTATCAGGTCATTCTCACTTGGCCCAATGCGGACGATGGTGGGCGGAAGATTATTCCTATGTTAGAAAACTATGCTAGGCAGCGAGCCTCTAGGGTTCTGGCCATCCCCTCTCTAGGACAGGTTCGGTATTTAAGTGCCATTAAGCATGCCGCAGCTGTTATTGGTAATTCATCCAGCGGCATTATTGAGGCCCCGGCTTTTGACGTTCCGACGGTCAATATTGGAGAACGGCAGAAAGGAAGATTGGCTGCAAAAAGTGTGCTTAATTGTCCAGCACAGAGTAAGGCAATAGTGACTACTATTCAGAAGGCCTTTGCTCGTGAGTACAAATCTGTGGGGGAAGTTGTTTACAACCCATACGGTCAGGGCGACGCGAGTGCACGAATCATTAAGATGATTAAGTCCCTTGAGTTTGTTCCTGTAAAAACATTTTACGATATTGAGTGACTTGATATGACACTGATTATTGCTGAAGCAGGGGTTAACCATAACGGCGATGAAAAATTGGCGTTTAAGCTGGTTGAAGCAGCGTACAAAGCTGGCGCTGATATTGTTAAATTTCAGACTTTCAAGGCGAAGAATTTAGTGACTGCTGATGCAGAGCAGGCAAAATACCAACAGGTAAATACCAAAAAACAAGAATCACAGTTAGCAATGCTTAGTAGGCTAGAGCTCTCATGGGAAACTCACCACGGACTGGTAAAATATTGTGAAGAGCTCGGGATCGAATTCTTGTCTACCGCATTTGATTCAGAGAGCCTTAATTTTCTGGTTAATGATCTGGGTATTAAGCGTTTAAAGTTACCTTCCGGTGAGTTGACAAATGCGCCATTAGTACTTGAACATGCCAGAACTGGCTGCGATATGATTATATCAACAGGTATGGCAACATTGGCCGAAATTGAAGCCGCACTTGGTGTTATTGCCTTTGGCTATACTGCGGCGGATGACGCTGTACCCGGTCGTGAAGCCTTTGAGGAGGCTTATGCCTCAAACGCAGGCCAACAAGCATTAAAAGAAAAAGTGATTATTCTGCATTGTACAACTGAATATCCCGCGCCTATTAATGAAATTAATCTTCGAGTGATGGATACACTACGTTCTGCGTTCGGTTTACCCGTAGGTTATTCTGATCATAGTGAAGGTATTATTATTCCTGTTGCTGCAGTTGCCCGCGGCGCGGTAGTGATTGAAAAACACTTTACGCTTGATAAGAATATGGACGGTCCGGACCATAAAGCCTCGCTAGAACCCGATGAACTGAATGCGATGATACGTGCTGTGCGACAGGTTGATATGGCATTAGGAGGCAGCATCAAGTCACCAACAGTATCAGAGGTGAAAAATAAAGTTATTGCGCGTAAAAGTCTGGTTGCTGCAAAAGCGATTGCTAAAGGTGAGGCATTCAATAATATTAATCTAACAATAAAACGTCCGGGGAAAGGAATGTCACCTTATCAATATTGGAATTTGCTAGGTAAAACATCCAGTAAAAGCTATGCAGCTGGAGATTTAATTCTTGAGTAAGCCGCTTATTATTATTGGTGGCGGGGGGCACGCCAGTGTACTAGTAGCCATTCTTAAGAAGCAGCATCGAGATATTCTGGCGATTATCAGTCCGGACGACATATCAGGGCGAGCGAGTATAGCTGATCTCCCTCACCTTTGTGACGATGAAGAAATTGTACGTTTTGCAACGGAGGACGTTGAATTAGTCAATGCCATCGGCGTAGTTCCGGGATCTTCGCTGCGCCGTAAGGTCAGTGAATATTTCCTCAGCAAAGGATATCGTTTCGCGACTGTCATTTCCGAAGATGCGACTGTGTCAGATTTTGCCGTTATTCATAACGGAGCACAGATTCTGACGCGAGCAATTATTCAGCCAGGCGTAATTATCGGTTCTCATTCAATTATAAACACAGCGGCCGTTATTGAACATGATTGTCGTATTGGCTCATACAACTTCATCGCACCTGGAGCAACTTTGTGTGGTGATGTTCTAACCAGAGATAATGTCTTTATTGGCGCAGGAGCTACAATTATTCCTGGTATACACCTTGATAAGAGCGCTTTTGTTGCTGCAGGTGCTGTCCTGGTGAATTCGTTGGGGGCAGGGGAAAAATGCTATCCAGTGAAAACTATAATTAAATAGTTACAGATGAAAGGTGGAAGATGACGCATCAATGGCAGAATGTGCTTATTGGACCAGACAGTACGATACGTGAAGCGCTGGAGGTCATTAACCATGAGGCGCTGAAAATTGTTTTAGTTGTGGATAAAGAACAGAAGTTACTTGGCGTAATCACTGATGGTGATATCCGTAGAGGCTTGTTAAACAACCTTGATCTCCAGGCGTTTGTTCCACAGGTGATGAATCCATCGCCAGTTGTAGCTAGCGGTGAAATGTCCGCCCAAGAATTGAGCAGAATTATGTCTGAGACCGGGATCACTGCGGTTCCTGTTGTGAAAGATGGAAGGGTTATAGGCCTAAAGACGCTTCAATTTATTAATGAAAATAAAAGATACGATAATCCCGTTTTTATTATGGCAGGTGGTTTTGGGACGAGACTACGACCATTAACCGACAATTGTCCAAAACCTATGTTAAAAATTGGTGATAAGCCGATATTGGAAACACTTATTCGCAGTTTTGTTAAAGCTGGCTTCAGTAATCTTTATATTTCAACACATTACATGCCAGAAGTTATCCGTGATTATTTTGGTGATGGTGAAGCATTCAATGCTCAAATTCACTATGTCCATGAAGATAAACCTTTGGGCACAGGTGGAGCTTTGGGGTTGCTCCCTGAATCGTTATCTGCTGACCTGCCACTGATTATGATGAATGGTGATATTCTTACAAATGTCGATTTTGAGTGTTTGTTGAAATTCCATAACGAAAGCCAGGCTGATGCTACATTATGTGTACGTGAATATGATTACCAGATCCCGTATGGTGTGATTAAAGGCAACGGTAGTAGAATTATATCTATGGAAGAGAAGCCGGTTCATCATTTCTTTGTTAATGCTGGAATCTACGTCATTTCTCCAGCTATTTTCAAGAGTGTTGGCAAGAACCAACATATCGATATGCCAACTCTACTCGAACAATATATACAAAAAAATAGCAATGTTTTAATGTTTCCAATACATGAATACTGGCTGGATATTGGGCGTATGGATGATTTTAAGCGTGCTCAGGCGGATATTTTTTCACTGGGGTTATAATAGTCATGAAGAATATTGCTGTTATCGGATTAGGAAGTATTGCCGCCCGACATCGCCGAAATCTGAAGTTATTATTTCCACAGGCATTAATATATGCCATTTCGGCTTCAGGAAGAAACGTAACATATCCTGTTAGCGATTGTGATAGGATAGCTAGTTCGATTGAGCAACTGACCGGGCTTGTTGATATGGCTATTATTGCTTCGCCAGCAACTAAGCATGCTGAACATGCGATCCCTTTTATTGCAGCAAACATACCTGTCTTAATCGAAAAGCCGATTGTTGCTTCAGTTGAGGATGCTCAACGTTTGATCGAGGCCAGCAGAAAGTACAAAACCCCTGTTGCTGTTGGTTATTGTCTGCGCTATATGCCTTCTGCCCGCATGACCCAGCAAGCCTTGGCAAAAGGTCTTGCTGGTCAATTATTAAATGCCAATATTTGTATTGGCCAGTATTTACCAGATTGGCGGGCTACAAAGGATTATAGAGACAGTGTCTCTGTAAGTAAGTTTCTTGGTGGTGGGGCATTGCTGGAGCTTAGTCATGAGTTCGACTATACAAGGTGGATGTTGGGAGAGTTGCGCATACATAATGCAATTATCCGTAACTCTGGTACGTTGAACATTGAAGTTGAGGACCTTGTTGATGTTGTTGCGATGACAAACCAACAGGCTGTGATCCATCTTCATTTGGACTTTTTACAACGTAAAGCATATCGACATTGCAATTTTATTGGAACAAAGGGGCGGATTGAGTGGGATTTGATACTCAATCAAGTATTACTACATACAGAGGAAGGGACCGAGACGCTTTATAGCGATGTTGCTTACGATAAAAATGAGATGTATTTGGATATGCTTAGAGATTTTATTCAGTTCATAGTGGGGCGGCCACACCAATGTATTCTTGTAAATGATGCGGTTGCCACAATTGAACTAATCGAGAAAATTAAAAACGTTGCTGGTTAATATGAAAAATTTTGCTTTCATCTTTGCCCGAGGGGGATCTAAAGGGTTACCGGGTAAGAATATTATGATTTTGTCAGGTAAACCTCTATTGCATTACTCAATTGAAACAGCAAAAATGTGCTCATTAATTGCTGAAGTGTTTGTCTCTACCGACGATAAAAATATTAAGCAGGCTGCCCTTGACGCTGGTGCTATCGTTATTGACAGGCCTGAAGAGCTTGCAGGTGATGGCAGTCCGGAATGGTTAGCATGGCGACATGCTATTAAGTGGGTGAATGAGCGCTACGGGGATTTTGATAATTTTGTTAGCCTTCCTGCTACCAGTCCGCTACGGGCGGTTAAAGATGTCGAGGATGCGATTTACAAGCGGAATGAGATGATGGCTGATATTTGCATTTCAGTAACGCCCTCAAGTCGAAGCCCCTATTTTAATATGGTCAAAATAAATAACGCAGGTTTAGCTGAACTTGTCATCAAGCCTTCAGGGGATGTCGTTCGTCGACAGGATGCCCCAGAGATTTTTGATATCACGACGGTCGTCTATGTTGCTTCCCCGCAATTTATTAATGAACATTATGGCCTGTTTTCAGGAAAAGTAACATCAATAGTTATTCCCAAAGAGCGGGCTGTCGATATAGATGATATCTACGATTTTTATATGGCCGAAATCTTACTTCATTCTCACTAATAGCTATGTAATATGTTAAATAATAAAAAAATATTGATTATGGGTGCTGGCGGACTGCTTGGCTCTCATCTGGTGCAGGAATGCCTTGCACAAAATGCTATGGTAATCGCTATTGATTCGAAACTAGAGCAAGCCAAATCAAAACTTGAAGGTATAGGTGTTAATTATCGGCACAGTTCGCTTGACTGTCGATCTCTTGATGTGACAAATGAATTCGCAGTAAAGAATTTTTTCGCTAGTCTGGATCACATCGATGGCGCGGTAAATGCAACTTATCCCAGAAATAAGAAATATGGTGCACATTTTTTTGATGTAACAATGTCAAGCTTTAATGACAACCTTGCCTTGCATTTAGGAAGTTCATTTCTATTTACGCAACAATGTGCAAACTGGTTCAGAAAGCATCAGATACCACTATCAGTTGTTAATATCTCATCTATATATGGAGTCATTGCGCCGAAGTTTGAGATCTACAAAAACACGTTGATGACTATGCCTGTAGAATATGCGGCTATCAAATCAGCACTTCTTCATTTAAATAAGTATGTTGTTGCTTACGTTAACGATAGCCGTTTCCGTATTAATGCGGTTAGTCCAGGTGGGATTTTCGATAATCAACCGGAAGTATTTTGCGAGGCTTATAAGCATCATACTAATGGTATGGGAATGTTGCCCGTATCAGATATTATAGGTTCAATTATATTTTTGCTTTCAGATAATGCAAAGTATGTTACAGGACAAAATATAGTCGTTGATGACGGTTTTTCTTTATAAGTAATTATTTGGCATATTTTTTCTTTATGAAAAATAAGAAATTTATTCATTGTTTCTCCGTCATATTGCGAGCAGCTACTCTATTCAGCAAATTTGCACTAGTAATTATGCTCGCAAAGTTGATTCCTGGGGGAGATGTTGGCCTATATGGATTACTGAGTGCTGCAATAGGTTATGCGATATTTATTGTTGGATTCGAATTTTATACTTACAGTACTCGTGAAATGATTGCCTATCCGCGAGAGCAATGGGGATGGATGCTGAAAAATCAAATCGTACTGACCATTTCAGTATATATCATGTTTCTTCCTTTACTATATTTCCTCTATTATTTAGGTATTTTGCCTGTGGGGACTGAGTTTTGGTTTATTGCGTTGCTTATAGTCGAATATGTATCGCAGGAAATTAATAGGGTGTTAATTACTGGGCGGAATTACTTATTAGCAAGTATTATTCTGTTCCTACGTCAGGGGATATGGTGTTGGGTTGTCGTTGCCATTATGCTTATGATGCCATCGCTGCGAAATGTATATACTGTTTTGATTGTATGGTTGGTGGCTTCAGGTGCAGCATGTATAATCGGCGGTATTTATATTTTTCAGTTTACTCATAAATATAAAGGGCAAGGAATCAACTGGCAATGGATTAAGAAGGGGTTGAAGCTGTCGTTACCAATGCTAATGGCAGCACTGGCAATACGAGGAATCTTTACCTTTGATCGTTTTGCTATTAAAGATATAGGTGGTTTGGATGTGTTGGGGGCTTATGTATTTTTTGCCAGTATGGCATCGGCAGTTCAATCATTTTTAGATACAATTGTTATTTCTTTCGCTTTTCCTGAACTAAGCAAACTAGCCGCTGAAAAGAAACATGAAGAATTTTGGATTACGTTTAAAAGATTTTTACTTAAAACTTTTTTGATGAGTATATTTCTTTGTATCTGTTGTTGGCTGTCAGGGTTAATTGTGCTTCATTGGCTTAATAACCAAATTTATGATAGAAGTTATTCTCTATTTATATTTTTGATATTTTCGACGCTTATATATTGTCTAAGCCTTATCCCTCATCTTGGGTTATATGCATTACGAGAGGATACGGTTATTATTAAAAGTCAGGTTGTGTCATTAATAGTTTTTATAGGAGCGATAATCATATCGATAATGTTAGAGGAGCTATATATGGTAATGGTAGGCATGATATTAAGCTTTTCTGTTTTACTTCTATGGAAAAGTATTATGCTGTTTAGCAAAAGAAAAATACTTTGCGCAGAGTAAGCGTATGTTAGGTTTTGGATATGAAAACTTAATTATCAGTGACTATTTATTATATTAAATGCTATTTAGGGGGATGTGTGATTTATCGGTTTGCTATTTTAATAGTCATTGTTATATTAGGTATTATTTCTATTGCAACAGCTTATGCCATTGGCGCACCAACTTCTATATTTTTTTATATTTTTTATATTGTATTGTTTATTTTTTATCCCCCTAAATATGTAATATCACCACTCACGATCCTTTATGTTTACTATGGCTTATGGTTCTTATTAGCTCCACTTTTTGCTCAGCGTTATGTGGGTATTAACAACGAGTTATCTTATTCATATTCTTTTATTTTGCTTTCGGTTACTTTTGGTATTGGCGTAATATTTCTTTATGATAAAAAAGATTTTAGACATTTTTCAGATTCTACAATTAGCAGTAAAAATGTTCGGATACCATCCAAAAAAACACTGTTACTCTTATTTTTAATATCAACCTTATTTGTTATATTGATTGTGGCAAATTCTGGCGGAATTGATAAATGGATTCATTCGCCCGGTGATGCTTTTCTGAATCGCAGCGGTTCAGGGGTATATGTTGTTGGTAGTCATTTTTCATCATTAGCATTAGCTGCACTCTGTGGCTACCATGCTTTCGTTACCCGTCAAAAAAAGATCTTGTGCTTATTTATATTATGGTTGTTGCTGACATCCCCTGTGCATGGAAGTAAGTTTCAAATTTCGCTTTTATTAATTATGTCGTTACTTCCATGGTTAAAGGAATTACGTTTCTATAGTAGGGGAACTTTGATCTTAGGGATAGCTCTTCTCGGGATCCTGTTTCTTGGGCTTTATTTTCGCAATATATCTTGGATGACATGGCATGATCTAGTTCCCTACACTCTAAATTACTTTGACACGCTTGATAACTTAGCGCTGTCTTTGAAGGAATTATCTCCTGGATTAAATAAAACATTTTTTATGCCTTTTAATAAATTGCTTACTCCTTTCGGAAATGATGGCGGTATCATATTTTACGATATGAGTCAGTGGCTAACTTCGATCTACGATCCTGACGCATGGAAAATAAGAGCAACAATACAGTTTCCTGTTGAAACTGACATGTATCTTAATTTTTATTTTTATCTTGGAATTCCTATATTAATGTCTTTTTTCTTTTTTATTGCAAGGATATATTCAGCAGCTCATAGTAAACAACATTTGGGTGCATGGTTTGCGGCAATGCTAATGACATTATTTATGATTTCACATTTGCGGGGTAGCATTTATAACCATACTGATTTTTATATGTATCCCTATATTGCAGTGATGTTCTTCCTTTTCAGGAAGTATAAATTTCCATCGAAACGGATGTGAGTATAATGAGGGTGTTGAAGAGATATATAGATTTGTGTCTAAAATGCATTCGCAATGAATCAGATATTGATATGTACCTCACGCCAGTTGAATACAGAGGATCAAAGTTTTTTCCTAAAATACCTAAAGTTTCACGATGGATTGTCTACTGGGAAAAAAGAAAGATAACTTTTCTATTAGGTTATTACATTCTGGTGATAGTATGGTTCTTAGGCGTCGGTGTTTTGTATATTCTGGCAAAGCATATGGTGTACCTTTTTAATAAAATATTCGGTGATGGCTTTTCAAATGATGTATTTGGAAAAATAAATGCTGTTATTTTCTTAGAGAGTAATACAATTGGATATATTAAAGAGTCGACAAAAGAAAATACACCACTTATATGGTTGATCCCGCCGAAGTATAAAAAAGAACGTGCAAGTTCTTTTTCGGAGCAGGATATATATATAGATGTTGAGTCAGTTGTTTCCTTTAAAGATATTTTATTCAATTTATTTGTGTGTATTTATGTACTCTACAGATATGCAATTAAAAGTAAGTTACAGATATATGCTATGCCAGATTGTTTACTCACTAGTTTAGCTTTAGAAAAATTAAACATTGTTACGCTGACATGTACCGCACACTTTGATAGATGGGCTGTAATGGCAAATGAGTTTTGTAAAAAGAAAAATATTAATTATCGTTTTGTACAGCATGGCTCAATTAAAGGGATTACAGTTAAAAGTAATCAACATTGTTATGTAACAAATAAACTTACAACAGTTAAGGAATTAGTTGCTTATGATGATATTGAAGCAGATTTACTACTTAAACATATAATAGCACCTGAGAATAAACTTATCTGTATTAACTATATTAAGCCTAGTTTTAGTGTTTCAGTTAATATTAAGGGGGATATTTTATTTATTGGACACCCTCTATATGAAAAACTACATATTGCCATTTATAATTCTTTATCCGCGGAAAATTTTGAAATTTACTATAAGCCACATCCTAAAGCACCATCATCGGCTAAGGCAACCGCTATTGGCTGGCATTTTATTAATGATGTACATGTTTTTCCAAATGTCACATGTGTTATCTCATACCATTCTACGTTAGCATTAATGTATGAAGAAATCGGGGTAAAAACTTTCATCCATGAGTGTATGGAAGTTAACTCTTCCGACTATGTTTATTTTATTTGTAAAATTAGAGAGTCTCTGAGGCGTCATGACTACTACTGAATATAAAATTTGTAAGCACTGTGTAATGGACTCGTCAGATCCACATATACATTTCGATTCTGATGGTCGCTGTGATTATTGCCATAATTATGAATATAATATTAAACCTAATTGGAAAGTAGATGATGTAGCCCTGAAAGTTCTTACTGATACGATTAAGAAAGATGGTGAAAATAAAGATTTTGACTGCATTATTGGTCTCTCTGGTGGACTTGATAGTTCTTATGCCGCTTATGTTGCAAAAGAAAAAATGGGCTTGCGACCATTGTTATTTCATGTTGATGCGGGTTGGAATACTGATCAGGCTGTGAGTAATATTGAAAAACTAATTGAAGGATTAGAACTTGAACTTTATACAGAAGTGGTTAACTGGGAGGAGATGAAAGATCTGCAGCTTTCATTCTTGAAAGCGGGTATCCCTGATCAGGATTTGGTGCAGGATGCGGCTTTCTTTTCCGCACTTTATAAATTTGCCCATGAACATAAAGTCAAACATGTCATCACTGGATCAAATTTTTCTACCGAATGTTGTCGAGAACCAGAAGAGTGGGGCGGCTATTTAGGTATTGATAAGTTACTGTTTAATGACATTCATAACCGGTTTGGCACGAGAGAGTTAGAAACTTTTCCGTTAATTGATATTATGGTTTACAAACTATACTACCAAAAAATACTAGGTATGAAGGTACACCATCCGCTCAATCTGGTACCTTTCAATAAGGAGGATGCAGAAAATGAGCTTGAGCAAAAATTTGGCTGGCAACGTTTCCAGCATAAACACCATGAGTCGCGTTTTACACGTTTTTACGAAGACTACTGGCTTCCACGACGTTTTGGGTTTCATAAGCGGCGTGCCCATTTCTCAAGCCTTATATTGACCGGACAGATGACCCGTGAGGCTGCACTTGAACGATTGGCACACCCAGAGATGAGTGAACATTTTCTGGAACAGGAATTTGAATATGTTGCTCATAAATTAGGCATCACCGTTAAAGAGTTACAGCAGCTATTTGAACAGCCGAAGAAAACCTACCGCAATTATAAAAATAAACGCTGGCTCATTGGTCTTGGTGCCAACATTTTGCGTAAATTAGGTATGGAAAAGAGGTTCTTCCGGTGATCAAGCTTATTAATTATGGTGTAGGCAATATTCAGGCTTTTCTTAATATTTTTAAACTGCTAGGGATTCATGCTGAAGCTGTTTCGACTCCAGAGGCCTTACAGGGGGCAACCCATCTGATTCTGCCTGGTGTTGGTGCGTTTGATAATGCGATGACACAGTTTAATCAGTCTGGTTTACGTGATCGTGTCGAACAATTAGTACTCGCTGATAAGATTCCTATTATCGGTATCTGTGTTGGCATGCAAATGCTTGCCAGCGGTAGTGAGGAGGGAAGAATGGCTGGACTCAACTGGATCCCTGGTCAAGTCCGCAGTTTCACGTCTAACCCGCAGAGCCAGAAACTTCCAATGCCGCATATGGGCTGGAACGATGTGAAACCGTGTACAGACTCTGTCTTGACAAGCAATTTCATCGCTGAGCCGAAGTTCTATTTTTTACACTCATACTATTTTGACTGCGCGGATAAAAATGATGTTATCGCGACGGCTGAATACGGATTTGAATTTGACTGCATTGTTGGGAGAAAGAACATTTTTGGTATCCAGTGTCATCCTGAAAAGAGTCACTCCACAGGTTTGACGTTGTTAAGGAATTTTTCTGAGATTGGTAATCATGCTTAGACCTCGCATTATTCCCTGCTTATTGATCCATAATGGAGGGTTGGTCAAAACTGTCGGCTTTGGTTCGCCAAAGTATGTAGGCGATCCGATCAATGCAGTAAAAATATTTAATGAAAAGGAGGCTGATGAGCTGATGGTACTGGATATTGATGCCAGTGCTGCATCGCGTGAGCCCGACTATGCGTTGATTAAGAAACTTGCAGCGGAGTGCCGCATGCCTTTGTGTTATGGTGGCGGGATCAAAACGGTCGAGCAAGCCGATCGGATTATTTCGCTAGGTGTTGAGAAAGTTTCATTGAGTTCGGTGGCAATTGATAATCCTCAATTAATTACCGAACTTGCTCAGGCAATTGGTCGCCAGAGTGTTGTTGTTGTACTGGATGTTCGAAAGAAAAAGGGCCTTTTTTCTAAGGGGTATGAGCTTACCAGCATCAATAATATCCGAAGCCATAAGCAAGATCCGTTGGGGGTTGCTATAGAACTGGAAAAAGCTGGTGCCGGAGAAATAGTTATTAACTCGGTTGATAACGATGGTGTTATGAAAGGGTATGATCTTGAGTTCGCGAAGAGAGTGAAGTCTGCTCTACATGTCCCTACGACTTTTTTAGGTGGTGCAGGCACGCACGAGCATCTCAGTGAACTGATTACTCACTGTGGCCTTGTGGGTGCGGCTGCTGGCAGCCTATTTGTTTTTAAGGGTAAATATCGTGCTGTATTGATCAATTACCCAACAGCGGAGCAGAAGGACCAGATCTATTTACCGTCCATGCAAAAACAGATTTGATAGAAAGGATTTATGATGTTTAAAGATAAAACACTGCTGATTACGGGTGGAACAGGGTCTTTTGGTAATGCTGTATTGAATCGCTTTCTTTCTACAGATATAAAAGAAATCCGCATTTTCTCTCGCGATGAAAAGAAACAAGATGATATGCGGAAAAAATATAATAATCAGAAGTTAAAGTTTTATATCGGTGATGTCAGAGATTATCGTAGCATTTTGAATGCAACTCGTGGTGTTGATTTTATATACCATGCAGCGGCGCTTAAGCAGGTGCCATCATGTGAATTCCATCCAATGGAAGCTGTTAAAACTAATGTGCTCGGCACAGAGAACGTACTCGAAGCTGCTATCGCTAATGAAGTAAAACGAGTTGTTTGCTTAAGTACTGACAAAGCAGTTTATCCTATCAATGCCATGGGAATTTCAAAGGCAATGATGGAGAAAGTGATGGTCGCAAAATCACGTAACGTAAATAGTAATAAAACGGTGATCTGTGGTACACGCTATGGCAACGTGATGGCTTCTCGTGGTTCGGTGATTCCTTTATTTGTTGATCTCATAAAAGCGGGTAGGCCACTGACAATTACCGATCCAAACATGACTCGCTTTATGATGACTCTTGAAGATGCAGTTGATCTTGTACTTTATGCATTTGAACATGGTAATAATGGTGATATCTTCGTACAGAAGGCCCCTGCTGCTACGATTGATACATTAGCAATTGCACTGAAAGAACTCTTGAACGTTGAGCGTCATCCAGTTAATGTTATCGGTACTCGCCATGGCGAGAAGTTATATGAAGCTTTACTTAGTCGCGAAGAGATGATTGCAGCTATTGATATGGGGGATTATTACCGTGTTCCACCAGATCTGCGTGATCTTAATTACGGGAAATATGTAGAACAGGGTGATAGTCGTATCTCGGTTGTTGAAGATTATAACTCCCATAATACACAGCGACTGGATGTAGAAGGAATGAAAACTCTGCTTCTTAAATTACCGTTTATTCGCGCACTGTGTGCAGGTGAAAATTACGATCTGGAAGCCTGATATGAAAATCCTGATTACTGGTGCTGATGGTTTTATTGGACGTAACTTGTGCTTGCGTCTTCAGGAAAAGGGGGATGTTGACCTTATTAAGATTGATCGTGATTCAAGTACTATTGAGCTTGAAATAGGCCTGCAAGAAGCCGATTTTATTTATCATCTCGCTGGTATCAATCGACCTAAAAATATTGAAGAGTTTATTGAAGGTAACAGAAATCTGACTCAACAGATTGTTGATTTTCTGTTAGTGAATCAGAAAAAAACTCCTATTATGATTAGTTCCTCTATCCAGGCAGGGCTAGATAATGCATATGGTCAGAGTAAAGCAGCAGCTGAAAAACAGATTGAACGTTATGCGGCAAAAAGTGGAGCTGCATATTTTATCTACCGGTATCCAAATGTTTTCGGAAAATGGTGCAAACCAAACTATAACTCGTTCGTAGCTACTTTTTGTCATAACATTGCCAATGATGTTGACATTACCATCAATGACCCAGCAGCATCGGTAAGCTTGGTTTACATCGATGACGTTTGTACTCATGCGTTAAAGCTTCTTACAGGAACGGTTGATAGCGGATATAAAGACGTTGCTCCGATTTATTCAACAACAGTTGGGGAGGTAGCAGAGTTAATTTATCGCTTCAAAGAAAGTCGTTCTACTCTTATCACTGAAGCTGTTGGCACTGGATTCACTCGTGCATTGTATTCGACGTGGTTAAGCTATTTGCCTACCGACAAGTTTACTTATACAGTGCCATTCAATGGTGATAGCCGTGGTATCTTTTGTGAAATGTTAAAAACACCGTCATCGGGGCAGTTTTCCTTTTTCACAGCACATCCAGGGATCACGCGAGGTGGGCATTATCACCACACTAAAAATGAAAAGTTTCTCGTCATTCGTGGGCAGGCCAGATTCAAATTTGAGCACGTTATTACCGGTGAGCGTTATGAACTAAACGTTTCATTCGATGAATTTAAAATTGTTGAAACAGTTCCTGGTTGGACACATGATATCACGAATATTGGCAATGATGAATTGGTAGTTATGCTCTGGGCAAACGAAATTTTCAATCGTGATGAGCCTGATACTATTGCGAGAGCTCTATAATGAAAAAATTAAAAATTATGTCTGTGGTTGGGACTCGTCCGGAAATTATTCGGTTATCACGCGTTTTGGCTAAACTTGATGAGCATTGCGAGCATATACTTGTTCATACTGGTCAAAACTACGATTATGAATTAAATGAAGTATTCTTTAACGACCTTGGTGTCCGCAAGCCAGATTATTTTTTAAACGCCGCAGGGAAAAATGCAGCTGCGACCATTGGCCAGGTTATCATTAAAGTTGATGAGGTATTAGAATCCGAAAAGCCTGAAGCAATGTTGGTGCTGGGCGATACAAATTCCTGTATTTCAGCTATCCCTGCCAAGCGTCGTAAGGTGCCTATTTTCCATATGGAAGCTGGGAACCGTTGCTTCGATCAGCGCGTACCTGAGGAAACTAACCGACGCATTGTCGACCATACTGCCGACATCAATATGACCTATAGCGATATTGCACGTGAATATCTATTGGCTGAAGGGATCGCAGCGGACCGGATCATTAAAACCGGTAGTCCTATGTTTGAGGTACTTTCTTACTACATGCCCCAAATCGATGGTTCAGATGTTCTCTCTCGCTTGAATCTACGTGCCGGTGAATTTTTTGTTGTGAGTGCGCATCGAGAAGAAAATGTCGATTCTCCGAAGCAACTCGTCAAGCTTGCAAAGATTCTAAACACTATTGCTGAAAAATATAATCTTCCGGTTATCGTTTCTACACATCCGCGGACGCGTAATCGTATTAATGAGCAAGGGATTGAATTCCACCCAAATATTAATCTACTGAAGCCGTTGGGTTTCCACGATTACAACCACTTGCAGAAGAATTCTCGTGCTGTATTGTCAGACAGCGGTACGATCACAGAAGAATCATCCATCATGAATTTTCCAGCGGTAAACATTCGGGAAGCTCATGAGCGCCCAGAGGGCTTTGAGGAAGCATCTGTCATGATGGTGGGGCTAGAATGCGAACGTGTACTTCAGGCTTTGGAGATTCTGGCAACGCAGCCTCGTGGAGCGACCCGTCTTTTACGACAAGTCAGTGACTACAGTATGCCGAATGTATCGGATAAAGTTGTTAGAATCGTTCACTCTTATATAGATTACGTCAAGAGAGTTGTCTGGAAAGAATATTGATGAAACTTGCTCTAATCATAGATGATTACCTACCAGATAGTACCCGTGTTGGCGCAAAAATGTTTCATGAACTGGCCCAAGAATTTATTCAGCGTGGGCATGATGTTACGGTGATTTATCCTGATAGTAGTCTGCAAGAAAAGATTTTGTTTGACTCGTTTCAGGGGGTTAAAACGTGGCGCTTCAAAAGCGGGTCCCTCAAGGATGTGAGCAAAATTCAGAGAGCCATCAATGAGACGCTTTTGTCGTATCGAGCATGGAATGCTATCAAAAACCAGATAAAAGAAGAAACTTTTGATGGCGTGGTTTATTATTCACCTTCCATATTTTGGGGGCATCTGGTTAAGAAAATTAAAACCCGTTGCCAATGCCCGGCTTATCTCATTTTGAGGGACATGTTCCCTCAATGGGTGATTGATGCAGGAATGCTGAAAGCGGGTTCCCCAATTGAGCTTTATTTTCGTTTCTTCGAAAGATCATCCTATCGTCAGGCAAACCGTATTGGGCTCATGTCTGAAAAGAATCTTGATATTTTTCGGATAACTCACAGAGGTTATCCTTGCGAGGTTCTACGTAACTGGGCATCACTTACGCCGACGGTATTGTCCCGGGATTATGTGCCATTGCGTAAGCGTCTTGGCCTTGAAGATAAAGTTATTTTCTTCTATGGCGGAAATATAGGTCATGCCCAGGATATGGCGAATCTGATGCGTCTTACGCGAAGTATGGCAGAACATCCGCAAGCTCATTTTCTGTTTATTGGTCAGGGGGACGAAGTCGAATTAATCAACTCTTTAGCTTCTGAGTGGGGGCTATCGAATTTTACGTATTTGGCCTCTGTGGATCAGGATGAATTTAAGCTAATTCTGTCGGAAATGGATATAGGCCTGTTTTCACTTTCCGCCAGACACTCTTCCCACAATTTCCCTGGTAAGTTATTAGGCTACATGGTTCAGTCGCTACCTATATTAGGTAGCGTGAATGCCGGAAATGATTTGCTTGATATCGTTAATCAAAATAATGCAGGGCTAATACATATTAATGGTGAAGATGATAAGCTTTATCATTCCGCACTGTTATTGCTTCAAGATATTAATGTACGACGTAAGCTTGGGATGGGCTCGAATACATTATTGAAAGAACAGTTCTCTGTTGAATCTGCTGCACAGACGATAGAAATGAGGCTGGAGGCATGTAATGCGATTAATTGATAATGACCAGCTCGAGTCATTATATAAACAGGCAGCGCAATCAGATCGCCTGCGTGCTCACCTTTTGTTGCATCGTTCTCATCAGGAGAGGGTACAACGACTGCTTATTGCTTTGGTCAAGGGGAGCTATGTAGAACCTCACTACCATGAACTACCTCATCAGTGGGAAATGTTTATCGTCATGGCAGGGCAGCTTCAGGTCTGCTTGCATGGAAAAGATGGAAAGGTCATTAAGCAATTTGTTGTCGGAGACGATAGCGGAATAAGTGTAGTGGAGTTTTCTCCAGGGGACATACATAGCGTTTTATGCATGTCTCAACGGGCACTTATGTTGGAAGTGAAAGAGGGACCTTTTGACCCATCTTTTGCTAAAGCGTTTATTTAATGCCGGTTTGAAACGCAATCTTCCGCTATCTACCGAGGCCAATTCTGAGTTAACATCTAAGCCACATTTCAAGCTGCGCCCTCGTCGCGCGGTGACCACACCTGACAGGAGTATGTAATGTCCAAGCAACAGATCGGCGTCGTCGGTATGGCAGTGATGGGGCGCAACCTCGCGCTCAACATCGAAAGCCGTGGTTATACCGTCTCCGTTTTCAACCGCTCCCGTGAAAAGACCGAAGAAGTGATTGCCGAGAATCCCGGCAAAAAGCTGGTGCCTTATTACACGGTGAAAGAGTTTGTTGAATCCCTTGAAACGCCTCGTCGTATCCTGTTAATGGTGAAAGCAGGCGCAGGTACTGACGCAGCCATCGATTCGCTGAAACCGTATCTGGAAAAAGGCGATATCATTATTGACGGCGGCAACACTTTCTTCCAGGACACGATCCGTCGCAATCGTGAGCTGTCTGCGGAAGGTTTTAACTTTATCGGTACCGGTGTTTCCGGTGGCGAAGAGGGCGCGCTGAAAGGGCCATCCATTATGCCTGGCGGTCAGAAAGACGCCTATGAACTGGTGGCGCCGATCCTGACGAAGATTGCTGCCGTGGCAGAAGATAGCGAACCGTGCGTGACCTATATCGGTGCGGATGGTGCTGGTCACTACGTCAAGATGGTCCACAATGGTATTGAATATGGCGATATGCAGCTTATTGCCGAAGCGTATTCGTTGCTGAAAGGAGGCCTGAACCTCAGCAATGAAGAGCTGGCGAGCACCTTTACTGAGTGGAATAACGGCGAGCTGAGCAGTTATCTGATCGACATCACTAAAGACATCTTCACTAAAAAAGATGAAGACGGAAACTACCTGGTGGATGTCATTCTGGATGAAGCTGCCAACAAAGGGACCGGTAAATGGACCAGCCAGAGCGCGCTGGATCTTGGCGAACCGCTGTCGCTGATTACCGAATCCGTCTTTGCGCGTTACATCTCTTCGCTGAAAGCGCAACGTGTTGCCGCATCTAAAGTGCTCTCTGGGCCGAAAGCGCAGCCGGCGGGTGACAAAGCGGAATTTATCGAGAAAGTGCGTCGCGCGCTGTATCTTGGCAAGATCGTCTCCTATGCGCAGGGCTTCTCGCAGCTACGCGCCGCGTCTGATGAATATCACTGGGATCTCAACTACGGCGAGATCGCTAAAATTTTCCGTGCGGGCTGTATCATTCGCGCTCAATTCCTGCAAAAGATCACCGATGCTTACGCAGAAAACGCCGGTATTGCCAATCTGCTGTTAGCGCCTTACTTCAAGAAAATTGCTGACGAGTACCAGCAGGCGCTGCGCGATGTCGTGGCTTACGCGGTGCAGAACGGCATTCCGGTGCCGACATTCTCTGCAGCGGTGGCCTACTATGACAGCTATCGCGCCGCAGTACTGCCAGCTAACCTGATTCAGGCGCAGCGTGACTACTTTGGTGCGCACACCTATAAGCGTACTGATAAAGAAGGCATTTTCCATACCGAATGGTTGGAATAATTTCTGCAAGGATGTTTAAGCCCGGTTAAATACCGGGCTTTTTTTTATCTCTATTCTTATTGATTTATCGTGTTTGCTTAATATTAACTTAATAATCTGTGTTTATCGTAATGAAGATAATCTGAATTGTTTTCGTCTGCGTTGCAGTTTATTTACTCAGGCGTTAAAACTTTACTATCTTATCAGGATGCGAAATACATCATGATTCATAATTAAGTTAATTCTGAGAGCGAATAATGAAAATCACGATATCCGGGACGGGTTATGTTGGCTTGTCTAATGGTTTGCTTATTGCACAACATCATGATGTGATGGCGTTAGACATTGTTCCTTCCCGTGTTGAACTGTTAAATGATCGGATATCTCCGATTGTTGATAAAGAAATTCAGCAATTTTTAAAGGAAGATAACATCAGATTCAGGGCAACGCTGGATAAGTTTGATGCATACCAGAATGCAGATTACGTCATCATTGCTACGCCTACGGATTACGATCCCAAAACCAACTATTTTAATACGTCCAGTGTGGAATCGGTCATTCAGGATGTGATAAGCATCAACCCCGCAGCCGTTATGGTTATTAAGTCTACGGTGCCGGTTGGCTTTACGGCGGCAATGCGTCAGAAGTTTGCGACAGAAAATATCATTTTCTCTCCGGAATTTTTACGTGAAGGTAAAGCCCTTTACGATAACCTTTATCCCTCCCGTATCGTGATTGGGGAACAGTCTGAGCGCGCCAGAGAATTTGCCGCATTACTCCAGGAAGGCGCTATTAAACAGGAGATTCCGACGCTGTTTACGGACTCCACTGAAGCGGAAGCCATTAAACTTTTCGCCAATACTTACCTCGCCATGCGAGTCGCTTATTTTAATGAATTAGACAGTTATGCTGAAACGTTAGGATTAAATACCCGACAAATTATTGAAGGGGTGTGCCTCGATCCGCGTATTGGCAACCATTATAATAATCCCTCTTTTGGTTATGGCGGATATTGTTTGCCAAAAGATACCAAACAGTTGCTGGCTAACTATAAGTCGGTGCCTAATAATATTATTTCCGCTATCGTTGAAGCAAATCGTACACGTAAAGATTTTATTGCCGACGCTATCCTCGCCAGAAAGCCTAAGGTGGTGGGAATTTATCGCCTGATCATGAAGAGTGGCTCCGATAACTTCCGCGCCTCATCGATTCAGGGGATTATGAAGCGCATTAAAGCGAAAGGCGTAGAGGTCATTATCTATGAACCGGTAATGCAAGAAGATACTTTCTTCAACTCTCGCCTTGAGCGTGATTTGCACTGCTTTAAACAACAGGCGGACGTTATTATTTCTAACAGGATGGCTGCAGAGCTTTCGGATGTCGCTGAAAAAGTGTATACCCGCGATCTTTTCGGTAGCGACTAATAAAACTTCGGGGCTTGATGAATCCCGATGATTTATTGACCAAATAAATGGAAAAAAATGTCTGTTTTTATCATTAATCCTATAGCATATATTTGCTTTACGACTAAACTATTCCCAGCTTCATCCTTTTTTAGTTAGGGTATCTATGACAGTGGATAGTAATACGTCTTCCGGGCGTGGGAACGATCCGGAACAGATTGATTTGATTGATTTATTGCTACAGTTATGGCGTGGGAAGATGACCATTATTGTAGCTGTTATTATCGCCATTTTACTGGCTGTAGGCTATCTGATGATAGCCAAAGAAAAATGGACATCTACGGCGATTATTACTCAACCCGATGCCGCGCAGGTTGCCACCTATACCAATGCGTTAAATGTCTTGTATGGTGGAAATGCGCCTAAAATTTCTGAAGTCCAGTCCGGTTTTATTAGCCGCTTTAGCGCTGCGTTTTCCGCATTGGCGGAAGCGCTGGATAATCAGAAAGAACCGGAAAAGCTCACCATTGAACAGTCGGTAAAAGGGCAAGCGCTGCCGCTCTCGGTTACTTATGTGAGTACTACCGCTGAAGGGGCGCAGCGTCGACTGGCGGAATATATCCAACAGGTGGATGAAGAGGTCGCTAAGGAACTGGAAGTTGACCTGGAAGATAACATTACGCTACAAACCAAAACGTTGCAGGAGTCCCTTGAGACACAGGAAGTTGTGGCGCAGGATCAAAAAGATCTGCGCATAAAGCAAATCGAAGAAGCGTTGCGCTATGCGGATGAGGCCAAAATCACGCAGCCGCAGATTCAACAAACCCAGGATGTCACCCAGGACACTATGTTCCTGCTGGGGAGCGATGCGCTAAAATCGATGATACAGAACGAAGCGACGCGTCCACTGGTCTTTTCTCCGGCCTATTACCAGACGAAGCAGACACTGCTGGATATTAAAAATCTAAAAGTGACTGCCGATACGGTGCACGTCTATCGTTATGTGATGAAGCCGACGTTACCGGTTCGTCGTGATAGCCCGAAAAAGGCCATTACCCTCGTGCTGGCTGTGCTGCTGGGCGGGATGATCGGCGCCGGGATTGTGCTGGGACGCAATGCGCTACGTAGCTATAAGCCAAAAGCCTTATAGGCGTCTTTGCCGGATGGCGGCACAAGCGCCTTATCCATTCTGCGGAACGCAATATTCTTCAGCAAAAAACCGGGCGTTGCCCGGTTTTTTTACGCTTATTGATGGCGCTTACGGAGGTTGTCAATCACGGTGGTGAGGTTGAGATCTTGATCCTGCAACAGCACCAGCAGATGGTACATCAAATCAGACGCTTCATTGGTCAGCTCAAAGCGATCGTTAACGGTTGCCGCCAGCGCGGTTTCTACACCTTCTTCGCCAACCTTTTGCGCAATACGCTTGGTACCGCTGGCGTACAGTTTCGCCGTGTAAGAACTGGCTGGATCGGCGGTTTTGCGCTCTGCCAGCAGTTGTTCCAGTTGATACAGGAATAACCACTGATGGCTGGCGTCGCCAAAGCAGCTACTGGTACCTTTGTGGCAGGTCGGCCCGACAGGGGTTGCCAACACCAGCAGTGTGTCGTTGTCGCAATCCGGCGCAATGCTGACGACATTCAACACATGGCCCGAGGTTTCGCCTTTGGTCCATAAACGCTGTTTCGTGCGTGAGAAGAAAGTGACGTGGCCGGACTCAATGGTCTTGTCCAGCGCTTGTGGGTTCATATAACCCAGCATTAATACTTCGCCGGATACCGCATGTTGCACGATGGCTGGCATCAGGCCATTGGTTTTTCCCCAGTCCAGGTCGCGGCGTTGTTGCTCTGTTAACATATCCTGATCTCCACGCCCTGGCCTGCCAGGTACGCTTTTAATTCGCCAATATTGATGATTTGCTTGTGAAAAACGGAGGCGGCAAGCGCGCCGTCGACATCGGCATCACGGAACGCCTCAAGAAAGTGTTCCATCGTGCCCGCGCCGCCGGAGGCGATCAGCGGCACGCGGCAAACGCCACGGACTTTTTTCAACTGCGTCAGATCGTAACCGTTACGCACGCCATCCTGGTTCATCATATTCAGGACAATTTCTCCTGCGCCACGCTGTTGTACCTCTTGCACCCAGTCCAGCGTCTCCCACTGCGTCACGCGGGTACGGTTCTCATCGCCAGTATACTGGTTAACATGATATTTCCCCGTGGCGTCGTCAAACCAGGTATCAATTCCAACGACAATGCACTGTACGCCAAAGCGCTCAGCCAGACGGGTAATCAGCGTTGGGTCAGCCAACGCCGGGGAGTTGACAGAGATCTTATCCGCTCCGAAAGAGAGAATTTTAGCGGCGTCGTCAATTGACCGAATACCGCCCGCTACGCAAAACGGAATGTCGATCACCTCGGCGACACGCGCCACCCAGCTTTTATCCACTACGCGGCCATCGCTGGAGGCGGTAATATCATAGAACACCAGTTCGTCCGCGCCTTCGTCGGCATAGCGTTTGGCCAGCGGAACGATATCGCCAATGATCTCATGGTTGCGAAACTGTACACCTTTTACCACCTGACCATCACGAACGTCCAGACACGGAATTATACGTTTTGCCAGCATTGGATGGCCTCCTTAACGGTAAATTTCCCTTCCAGCAGCGCGCGTCCGACAATCACGCCGCGTACGCCGGTGCTGCGCAGGGCGGCAATATCATCGATATCGCCAATACCGCCGGAGGATTGAAAGGCGATCTGCGGATATCTGGCGCATACTTCTTCGTACAGCGAAACATTAGAGCCTGCCAGCGTGCCGTCGCGCGAAATATCGGTACACAGCACATGTTTCAGGCCGACGGGGAGATAAGTTTCCACCAGTTGCTCCAGCGAGACGCCGGAATTTTCCTGCCAGCCGCTAACCGCTACCTGCTTGTTGCCGTGTTCGTCTATGCGAACGTCCAGCGCCAGTACCAGCGCCTGCGCGCCGAAACGTTCAAACCAGCCTTTCACCACATCAGGGGATTTTACTGCCGTTGAACCCACGACCACACGGGCAACGCCAGCCTTCAATAATGCCGCAACGTCTTCTTCGGTACGCACGCCGCCGCCGACCTGTACGGGAATATTTACACCCGTGACCAGCGTTTTGATCAGCGATATCTGTCGTTTAGCCGGATCTTTAGCACCGGTGAGATCGACCAGATGCAGTACCTCGGCGCCCTGGGCGGCGTAATCCTGCAAACGGGGCAGGGGATTGTTACCGTAATCCCGCTGCCGGGCATAGTCGCCCTGATGGAGACGCACCACGACGCCGTCGATTAAATCTAATGCCGGAATAATCATTACATCTCCAGGAAGTTTTTCAGCAACTGCGCGCCCGCCGCGCCCGAACGTTCCGGGTGGAACTGTACGCCGAAGAAATTGTCTTTCTGTACTGCGGCGGTGAACGGCTCGCCGTAATTACACTGGGCGATAGTCCACGGATTGACCGGCATCGCATAGCTGTGAACAAAGTAAAAATAGGTGCCATCTTCAATGCCCTGAAACAGCCGATTGCCCGCCTGCGGATACACGCGATTCCAGCCCATGTGCGGCAGCGGCAGGCCAAAATCGGTCATTTTCGGCACATCTTGTTCGATGATGTTCAGCAGATCCACGCCGCGCGTCTCTTCGCTGCGACGCCCCAGCAGTTGCATACCCAGGCAGATACCCAGTACTGGCTGAGTACACGCTTTAATTAAGTCGATGAGTTCACGTTCGCGTAGTTGATCCATAGCGGCTTGCGCCGTGCCGACGCCCGGTAGCAAGAGTTTGTCAGCACGTAGCACCACTTCCGGTTCGCGGCTGACCACTGGGGGGTAACCGTGGCGTGCCACGGCGGATTTTACCGAGCTTAAATTGGCGCAGCCGGTGTCAAGGATGACGACGTTCATCACAGCACTCCTTTCGAGGACGGCAATGTATCGCCCTCCACGCGAATAGCCTGACGTAGTGTACGACCAAAGGCTTTAAACAAACTTTCAACGCGGTGGTGATCGTTCTTACCCTTAGTCTTGAGATGCAGAGTGATGCCCATCGTGTAAGAGAGCGAGCGGAAAAAGTGTTCAATCATCTCTGTACTCAAATCGCCCACACGCTGGTAGGTAAATTCAGCTTTATATTCCAGATGTGGACGACCGGAAATATCCAGCGCGCAGCGTGCCAGGCATTCATCCATCGGCAGTACAAAGCCAAAACGGCAGATACCACGTTTGTCGCCGAGCGCCAGTTTTAACGCCTCGCCGAGCGCCAGTCCGGTATCTTCTACCGTGTGATGATCGTCGATATAGAGATCGCCCTTAACGGTAATCTCCATGCGAAAGCCGCCGTGGGTGGCGATTTGATCGAGCATATGGTCAAAGAAGCCGACGCCGGTATTAATCTTGCTGTTGCCTTCGCGATCCAGCCAGACGCTGACATCAATTTGTGTCTCTTTGGTGTTGCGGACCACATGCGCATAACGATCGCGTTTCGTTAGCTGTTCGCCAATCATCGTCCAGTTCAGAGTTTCACGGTGATAGCGTAAACCAGTAATGCCCATGTTCTCAGCGAGCTGGATATCAGTCGTACGATCGCCAATCACATAGCTGTTGGCGCTATCCATCGCTTGTTCCGCAAGATAGCGCTCCACCAGCTTCACTTTGGGCTTGCGGCAGTCGCAATCGTCTGCGGGCAGGTGAGGGCAGATAAGCACGTCATCAAAGCGTACGCCCTGAGAGGTGAAAATCTGCATCATCAGGTTGTGCGGTCCGTCGAAATCCGCCTGCGGGAAGCTTTGCGTGCCAAGTCCATCCTGGTTAGTGATCATCACCAGCTTAAAACCGGCTTTTTGCAGCTTCAGCAATACGGGAATTACCTCTGGCTCAAAGGCCAGTTTATCAAAGTGGTCTACCTGAAAATCGCTCGGCGGTTCGGAAATCAAGGTTCCGTCCCGGTCGATGAAAAGATACTTCTGACTCATACTGGCTCCGCACGTAAGGCGTCAATGACGCGCTGGTTTTCCTGGCGGGTGCCGACCGTAATCCGCAGGCAGCCGCTTAAAGAAGGTTGTTTATTCTGATCGCGTAAGATAATGCCCTGATCCCATAATGATTTAAATACGCTGCTGGAGGCGGTAAACCGCGCCAGAATATAGTTGGTTTCTGAGTCAAAGACGTGTTCTACGCAGGCGGTCTGTTGCAGAGCATTCACCAGATACTGACGCTCCTGCACTGTCTGCGCCACGCGCTCGCGCATTGCGTTTATTCCCTGCGGACTCAGCGCCTGGGCGGCGATATCCGCCACTGGCGTAGAAAGCGGATAAGGGGCGATTACTTTTAACAGCAGGTTGATCACCTCTTCATTGGCCAGCGTAAAGCCGCAGCGTAGACCCGCCAGCGCAAAAGCTTTCGACAATGTGCGCAGGATAACCAGATGAGGATATTCAACCAGCCAGCCTGCCAGCGTGGCCTGCGGGCAAAACTCAATATAAGCTTCGTCGGCGACGACTATCGCTTTACCACGTGTCAACTCCAGCAGCGTGCGCAGATCCTGCGGGTTGATAAGTTGCCCGGTGGGGTTATTGGGGCTACAAACGAACACCACTTTTGCGCCGTCAAGGTTGTCAGAAATCCCCTGTAGATCCAACTGCCAGTTTTCAAGCGCGGAAACCGTCCGGCGCTCTACGCCAATGGTTTCCGCGCTGACGCTGTACATACCGTAAGTGGGCGGGCAGTAGAGAATGGCGTCTTTCCCCGGTTCGCAGAAGGCGCGGATCACCAGTTCGATCCCTTCATCCGCGCCGCGGCTGACCAGCACTTGCTCCGGCTTTACGCCAGCATATTGCGCGTAGTTTTCAATCACGGCCTTTGGCTGGCATTCCGGGTAGCGGTTAAGCGTTTGTTGGGTGAGCTGAAATTCCACCGCTGTCGGGAATTCATTCGCGTTCAGCCAGACATCGCCGTTACCGCCCAGACGGCGGGCGGACTGATACGGTACAAGGTTGCGGACATTTTCACGGGCTAAGTCAGCGACTCTGAGAGTGTTTTCAGTGCTCATGCTTGCTCCTTGAGGGCGTTTACGCGCAGGGTAACGGCATTTTTATGGGCGGTCAGGCGTTCTGCCGCCGCCAATGTTTCAATGGTTGATGCCAGAGCGGAAAAGCCCGCTTTCGACAGTTCCTGCACGGTCATTCGTTTCTGGAAGTCCGCTAACCCAAGACTGGAACAGGTAGCAGTATAGCCATAGGTTGGTAAAACATGGTTGGTTCCGGAAGCGTAATCACCGGCGGATTCCGGCGACCAGTCGCCGAGAAATACCGAGCCTGCGCTGGTTATCGCATCCACTAAATCGCGCGCATTGCGCGTCTGGATGATTAAGTGTTCCGGTCCATACTGATTAGAGATGGCGACGCACTGCGCTAAATCTTTGGTCACAATCAGACGACTGGCGCTCAGGGCCTGACGGGCGGTCTCTGCGCGCGGCAGTTCAGCCAGTTGACGTTCCACCGCCTCCGCTACCTTGCGGGCGATGTCAGCATCTGGCGTCAGCAGGATCACCTGGGAATCCGGGCCGTGTTCTGCCTGCGAGAGCAAGTCAGAAGCGACGAAGTCCGGCGTTGCGCCACTGTCGGCGATGACCAGCACTTCAGACGGCCCGGCTGGCATATCAATAGCCGCGCCGTCGAGACGCTGACTAACCTGACGCTTGGCTTCAGTTACAAAAGCATTGCCGGGGCCAAAAATTTTATCCACTTTCGGTACGGATTCGCTGCCGAAGGCCAGAGCGGCAATCGCCTGCGCGCCGCCGACGTTAAAGATTTCCTGCACGCCACATAGCTGTGCCGCATAGAGGATTTCATCAGCGATGGGCGGCGGCGAGCACAGAACCACGTTCTGACATCCCGCAATGCGCGCCGGCGTTGCCAGCATCAGCACCGTTGAGAAGAGCGGAGCCGAGCCGCCGGGAATATACAGACCAACAGACGCGACGGGACGGGTAACCTGCTGGCAACGCACGCCTGGCTGGGTTTCCACATCTACTGGCGGTAGCGTCTGCGCGGAATGGAACGTTTCAATATTTTTGACGGCGGCGGCCATCGCCTGTTTTAATTCGTCGCTCAGACGCGCGCCGGCGGCGGCGATCTCTTCAGTGGTGACGCGTAGCGCTGTCACTTCGGTGTTATCAAATTTAGCGCTGTATTCACGCAGGGCGTCGTCACCGCGCGTTTTTACATTATCCAGAATATCGCTGACCGTCCGGGTAATACTGTCAGAGGCGGAAATCGCCGGACGCGTCAGCAACGCACGCTGCTGTTCAGGGCTACAACTATTCCAGTCAATCAGGGTATTGAAGCTCATGGTCTTAACTCCATCACAGGGTTCCGCCTTATCCGGTATACAGAACCCAAAATATCAACGCATTACGTAGGTCTGATAAGCGTAGCGCCATCAGGCTTTAGATCACTCCATCATCTTCTCGATCGGCAGTACCAGAATCGAGCTGGCGCCAAGCGCTTTCAGTTTCTCCATGGTTTCCCAGAACAGAGTTTCGCTGCTGACCATATGCATCGCCACGCGCTGTTGCTCGCCCGCCAGCGGCAGAATCGTTGGCCTTTCGGCGCCTGGCAGCAGGGCGATAACCTCTTCCAGGCGTTCGCTTGGCGCGTGCATCATGATGTATTTCGATTCGCGCGCCTGAATCACGCCCTGAATACGGGTCAGCAATTTATCGATCAGCTGTTGTTTGCTCTGTGCCATTTCACCGTCGCGCTGAATCAGACAGGCTTTAGAGCGGTAGATAACTTCGACTTCACGCAGGCCGTTAGCTTCAAGCGTCGCGCCGGTAGAGACCAAATCGCAGATAGCGTCGGCCAGCCCCGCGCGCGGCGCGACTTCGACAGAGCCATTTAACAGACACGATTTAAAAGAGACGCCTTTCTGATCGAGGTAACGTTTGAGGAGGTGCGGATAAGAGGTAGCGATACGTTTACCGTCCAGCGCCGCCGGGCCGTCCCAGGCTTCGTCAACCGGCGTCGCCAGCGATAAACGGCAGCCGCCGAAGTCAAGACGGCGCAGGGTAAAATAGCGCGGATCTTCGCCCTGCGCGCGGCGGTTGAGTAGTTCTTCTTCCAGCACGTTTTCGCCGATAATGCCGAGATCGACCACGCCATCCATCACCAGACCCGGAATGTCATCATCACGCACGCGCAGGATATCAATCGGCATGTTTTCCGCCATCGCAATCAGACGCTGAGTGTGTAAATTAATTTTTATGCCGCAGCGGGCCAGCAATTCCCGTGAATCATCGCTTAAACGGCCTGATTTCTGAATAGCTATGCGTAAGCGGGTGTTGTCTAACATTCTGTGTTCCTCTTTATCCTGTCTGAACCGGTCTGTATCGCGCGCCAAAAAAAAGCCCCCGGAAGATGATCTTCCGGGGGCTTTCTCATGCGTTCATGCACCACTGGAAGATCTGAATGTCTTCCAGCACACATCGCCTGAAAGACTAGTCAGGATGATGGTGGTGATGGTGGTGTTTAAATTGAACGCGTGTCATAAAAATTCCGATGAATGCTTATTCATTTGATACCTTTTAACCTAAACCACTTTTACGCCTTAAAGCAAGCGCTTTTTTCATTTCGCATTTATAGTATGAATTGTCAGTCACGGCGGGCTGGCGTAGCCTTATGTATAAGGCGTTAAAGTCAGGAGAAAATGGATGAAAAAGGTCGCAATTGTCGGTTTAGGTTGGTTAGGCATGCCGCTGGCAATGTCGCTGGCAGCGAGAGGCTGGCAGGTTACCGGCAGCAAAACCACCCTTGACGGGGTGGAAGCGGCCCGTATGAGTGGAATTGAAAGCTATCCGCTGCGTCTGGAGCCGGAGCTGGTCTGTGAAGCAGACGATCTTGACGCTCTGTTGGACGTCGATGCGCTGGTGATAACACTGCCCGCGCGCCGTAGCGGTCCGGGAGATGAGTTTTATCTGCAGGCGATGCAGGAGCTGGTCGACAGCGCGCTGGCTTATCGTATCCCGCGTATTATTTTTACCAGTTCGACGTCTGTTTACGGCGATGCGCAAGGCGTAGTGAAAGAGACTACGCCGCGTAATCCGGTCACGGCCAGTGGGCGTACGCTGAAGGAACTGGAAGACTGGCTGCACAATCTGCCTGGCACGTCAGTGGATATTCTGCGGCTGGCGGGGTTGGTCGGCCCGGGACGCCATCCTGGACGTTTCTTTGCCGGAAAAACCGCGCCGGATGGTCAACACGGGGTCAATCTGGTGCATCTTGAAGACGTGGTTGGCGCCATTACCCTCTTGCTACAGGCGCCGAAAGGGGGGCACATCTATAATATATGTGCGCCGGCGCATCCGGCCCGCAACGTGTTCTATCCGCAAATGGCGCGCTTGCTGGGAATGGAACCGCCGCATTTTCGTGACGCGCCGGACAACGGCAAAGGGAAGATTATCGACGGTAGCCGGATTTGTAATGAGCTTGGATTTGAATATCAATATCCCGATCCGCTGGTGATGCCGATGGAATGAGTCGCTGTCCAGCAGGTGGCCGCCATATAGTGCAAGGGGACGAGTATGAAACCACTGCTGGACGTTCTGATTATTCTTGATGCGTTAGAAAAAGAGGGCAGCTTCGCGGCGGCGTCGGCAAAATTATTTAAAACGCCGTCCGCCCTCAGTTATACCGTTCATAAGCTGGAAAACGATCTTAATATCCAACTGCTCGACCGTAGCGGATATCGCGCGCGATTTACGCGAACCGGTAAAATGCTACTGGAAAAAGGCCGTGAAGTGCTGCACACCGTTCGCGAGCTGGAAAAGCAGGCGATTAAACTGCATGAAGGCTGGGAGAACGAACTGGTCATCGGTGTGGATGATACCTTTCCCTTTTCTCTTCTGGCCCCGCTTATCGAGGCTTTTTATCAACGCCACAGCGTGACGCGCCTTAAATTTGTTAATGGCGTTCTCGGCGGCTCATGGGAGACGCTGACGCAGGGAAGGGCGGATATCATCGTTGGCGCCATGCGCGCGCCGCCGCCTGACACCGGCTTTGGCTTTGCAAGACTGGGCGATCTTGAACTGGTGTTTGCTGTCGCCCCTCATCATCCTCTGGTTCATGAAGAGGAACCGCTTAGCCGCCAGACGATCAAACGCTTTCGTGCGATTGTGGTTGGCGATAGCGCCCATTCATCCCGATCAATAGGGTCTGAACTGCTCGACGCTCAGGAAGCGATTACAGTGTTTGATTTTAAAACCAAGCTGGAGCTGCAAATTAGCGGCCTGGGATGCGGCTATTTACCGCGTTATCTGGCGCAGCGATTTTTGGAAAGCGGCGCGCTTATAGAGAAGAAAGTTGTGGCGCAAATTGTCTATGAACCGGTGTGGATTGGCTGGAATGAACAGACCGCCGGGCTGGCCAGCGGCTGGTGGCGGGATGAGATTTTAGCAAATAATGCTATTGCTGGGGTGTATGCAAAATCGCCAGTTTAAAAATCAATCGCTTATGAAAAATAATTTTTTGAACGCGCTCTCATTCTCTTGTCATTTCACTTCAGTTTAGGGCAGAATACGCCGCTTGCAAAAAATGACACTAACCGACGTTTTAATACGCGTCGGTTATTTTTTTGCTTCAAACACATCATTCAATACCAAGAGGCCGGGCTTCGTACCGGATAGATACTTACTTAAAAATCGACAGTTGTTGTCGCTGAGGAATCCAGAAAATGGGGCAATTTTTTGCTTACGCGACGGCATTCGCCGTAAAGGAGAATGACCATGTCGCATAACGTTACTCCAAACACCTCTCGCGTGGAATTACGTAAAACGCTTACGTTAGTTCCGGTTGTAATGATGGGTCTTGCCTATATGCAGCCGATGACGCTGTTTGATACATTTGGTATCGTTTCAGGCCTCACTGACGGTCACGTACCGACGGCGTATGCATTCGCGTTAATCGCGATTCTGTTTACGGCGTTGAGCTACGGGAAACTGGTACGTCGCTACCCTTCCGCGGGTTCGGCGTACACCTATGCCCAGAAATCTATCAGCCCGACCGTTGGCTTTATGGTGGGGTGGTCTTCTCTGCTCGATTATCTGTTCGCGCCGATGATCAACATTCTGTTGGCGAAAATTTATTTTGAAGCGCTGGTGCCCTCCATTCCGTCATGGGTGTTTGTCGTGGCGCTGGTGGCCTTTATGACGGCCTTTAACCTGCGCAGCCTCAAATCGGTCGCTAACTTCAACACCGTGATTGTGGTGCTACAGGTGGTGCTGATTGCGGTCATTCTGGGCATGGTGGTTTATGGCGTATTTGAAGGCGAAGGCGCCGGTACGCTGACGAGCACCCGTCCGTTCTGGTCCGGCGATGCGCACGTTATTCCGATGATTACGGGAGCGACGATCCTGTGCTTCTCCTTTACCGGCTTTGACGGCATCAGTAACCTATCGGAAGAGACCAAAGATGCTGAACGCGTGATCCCGCGTGCGATTTTCCTGACCGCACTGATTGGCGGCCTGATCTTCATTTTTGCGACCTATTTCCTGCAATTGTACTTCCCGGATATCTCTCGCTTTAAAGATCCGGATGCGTCTCAGCCGGAAATCATGCTGTACGTGGCGGGTAAAACCTTCCAGGTGGGGGCGCTGATCTTCTCTACTATCACCGTACTGGCTTCCGGTATGGCGGCGCACGCAGGCGTAGCGCGCCTGATGTACGTGATGGGACGTGACGGCGTATTCCCGAAAAGCTTCTTCGGTTATGTTCACCCGAAATGGCGTACGCCAGCGATGAACATCATTCTGGTCGGGGCGATCGCGCTGCTGGCGATTAATTTTGACCTGGTGATGGCGACAGCGCTGATTAACTTTGGCGCGTTGGTCGCGTTTACCTTCGTTAACCTGTCCGTAATTTCGCAGTTCTGGATCCGTGAGAAGCGTAATAAAACATTGAAAGATCACTTCCAGTATCTGTTCTTGCCGATGTGCGGCGCGCTGACGGTTGGCGCGTTGTGGGTTAACCTGGAAGAGAGCTCAATGGTACTGGGCCTGATCTGGGCGGGTATCGGGCTGATTTATCTGGCGTGCGTAACCAAAAGCTTCCGCAACCCGGTTCCACAGTACGAAGACGTCGCGTAATCGCGCGTATTATCGACAATAGCAAAACCGGAGGCACTGCCTCCGGTTTTTTCTCTGTCATCCAGCACGTTTGCCGGATGGTGGCGTAAACGCTGGCCCTGTAGGCCTGATAAGCGCAGCGCCATCAGGCATTGGTCAATTACACAATCTCAGTTGCATACTGCCACAGTGATTTCAGTAACCCCAGCTTCGTTTTATCTTCCGCATACTGCTGAGAAAGCATCTGCAATTCGTTGGCATACTGTTGTAAAAACTCCGGCGTCAGCACCTGACGGCGATGCGCCAGCCAGCGCTGCTGCTCTGCGTCATCCAGCGTACCGGGAAAATTGCGCGCGCGGTAATTAAACAGTAGCTTCTCAATGCGCTTATCGACAAAGGTAATATCCAGCGCGGGCAGGTTACGTGGTTCGGTTTCGAGTACGATTTTCATGGCTGCGCGATCGGCATCGCTGAAAAAACCATCATAGAGCTGGGCATCAACATTATCCGAGGCGGCAAAAGGTTCGGCTTCGGCGAAAATAGCCACCACTTTGTCGCGGACCTGCGGGTTTTCACGCAGCACTTTCAGGTTATCCAGGCAGTGCTGGCGATGAATTCCCAGCCGGTCGGCATCCTCCGGGCGCAAGGTATTCGCCTGTGCCAGTACCGGACATTTATTGATATGCACCAGCTTTACCGGCACTGCGGCGTGATCGCCAAGATCGGCTTTGGTCGTATAAAGCCGCTCGCGAAGGGTATCGCTGTCCAGCTCAAGAAGAGGGGAAATATCGCCTGCTAAATCGACCATGATCACCGCGTTACGGTTTTCAGGATGCCACGCCAGCGGCGCAACCCAGCTTGTATTACCGCGCCACGCGCCAAACATGCCGGAGACATGCACCAGCGGCTTCATTTGCGGAACGTCAATCAGCGCCGCCAGTTTATGTTTACTGCGGTGGCTATAAAGATAATCAAACAGCCGCGGCTGGCGTGTTTTCACCCGTTGCGCCATCGCAATAGTGGCGTAGACATCCGCCATCGCATCGTGAGCGTTGCTGTGTTCGATACCGTTCGCCTGGGTTAAATGTTCCAGACGAAAGCTGGGCAGGCCGTCGTCGTTTTCCGGCCAGTTAATTCCCTCCGGGCGCAGCGCATAACAGGCGCGCATGACATCCAATAGATCCCAACGTGAATTATCATGCTGCCAGCTCCAGGCGTAGGGATCGTAAAAGTTGCGATAAAAAATATTGCGTGTGACTTCATCGTCAAAACGCACATTGTTGTAGCCTACAACGCAGGTTTTAGGAACGGTAAACAGCGCATGAATGCGTCTGGCGAAAGCGGCTTCGTTCTCTCCTTTCTCACGCGCTTCCTGCGGTGTGATGCCGGTAATCAGCACCGCGCCGGGCTGCGGCAGATAATCATCGGCGGGTTTGCAGTAAAACACCTCCGGCTCGCCAATAACGTTGAAGTCATTATCCGTACGGAGCGCAGCGAATTGCGCAGGTCTGTCGAGGGCCGGATGCGTACCGAAGGTTTCGTAATCGTGAAATAAAAAGGTAGGTTGCTGCTTATCGTCAGTCATGGGGTGATGATATCCGGTATCAATTTTAGCGCTGTAGTAAGAGTACCAAAAATCGCCATGCTAATCAGCACGGCATGTGAAGATTGCGGGAGTGTATGAAGAATGTCGTCAGTAAAAACGCCACGGGAGAATTACTGGAATTAATCGTCTTTTTTAAAATGTTATTACGTGTTATTGGAGTTGTATCATTCTTATAATTAACAGTAGGTTGTTTGATAATTCTTGTGATTATTTAATTACATTCAATGTGCGTGTTCAGAAAATATAAAATCTTTATAAAACAAAAGGTTTTATGTATTCATATGTTCATTTTAACAACTGTTTCAAATTGTGAGTAAAGCCGAAATTTCATAATACAAATTAAATATAATCTTCAGCTATATCTAATAACAGGAGGTTATATGAGCATTAGTCGTCGTTCTTTTTTGCAGGGGGTAGGCATCGGCTGCTCTGCCTGCGCGCTGGGCGCTTTTCCGCCCGGGGCGCTGGCGCGCAATCCGATTGCCGGTATTAACGGTAAAACCACGCTAACGCCAAGTTTGTGCGAAATGTGTTCTTTTCGTTGCCCTATTCAGGCGCAGGTAGTCAATAACAAGACCGTTTTTATTCAGGGCAATCCTTCTGCGCCGCAGCAGGGGACGCGCGTATGCGCCAGGGGCGGAAGCGGCGTCAGCCTGGTCAATGACCCGCAACGGATTGTGAAACCCATGAAACGCACCGGACCGCGCGGCGGCGGTGAATGGCAGGTGATTAGCTGGCAACAGGCTTACCAGGAAATCGCGACGAAAATGAATGCCATCAAAGCGCAGCATGGCCCCGAGAGCGTGGTTTTCTCTTCCAAATCGGGCTCGCTCTCCAGCCATCTTTTCCATCTGGCTACTGCCTTTGGTTCGCCTAATACCTTTACTCATGCCTCAACATGCCCTGCCGGGAAAGCCATCGCAGCAAAAGTGATGATGGGCGGCGATCTGGCGATGGATATCGCTAACACGCGCTATCTGGTTTCGTTTGGTCACAATTTGTATGAAGGCATTGAAGTTGCGGATACCCATGAATTAATGACCGCGCAGGAGAAGGGCGCCAAAATGGTCAGCTTCGATCCGCGTCTGTCGATATTTTCCAGCAAGGCGGATGAGTGGCACGCTATTCGTCCCGGCGGTGATTTAGCGGTTCTGCTGGCGATGTGCCACGTCATGATTGACGAACAGCTCTACGATGCGTCTTTTGTTGAGCGTTATACCAGCGGATTTGAACAGTTAGCACAGGCGGTAAAAGAGGCGACGCCGGAATGGGCTGCCGCACAGGCCGATGTCCCTGCCGACGTCATTGTCCGGGTGACGCGTGAACTGGCCGCCTGCGCGCCTCATGCTATTGTCAGTCCTGGCCATCGCGCGACGTTCTCGCAGGAAGAGATCGATATGCGGCGTATGATTTTTACGCTTAATGTACTGCTCGGTAATATTGAGCGCGAAGGCGGGCTATATCAGAAAAAAGGCGCGTCGGTTTACAACAAACTGGCGGGGGAAAAGGTCGCGCCCACGCTGGCGAAACTCAACATTAAAAATATGCCGAAACCGACGGCGCAACGAATCGACATGGTCGCACCGCAGTTTAAATATATCGCCGCTGGCGGCGGCGTGGTGCAAAGCATTATTGACGCGGCGTTAACCCGGAAGCCTTACCCGATAAAGGCGTGGATTATGTCGCGGCATAATCCTTTCCAGACCGTCACCTGTTGTCCGGACCTGGTAAAAACCGCTGAGCAACTGGATCTGGTGGTTAGCTGCGATGTCTATTTGAGTGAGAGCGCGGCGTATGCCGACTATCTGCTGCCGGAATGCACTTATCTCGAACGGGACGAAGAGATATCGGATATGTCGGGGCTGCACCCGGCTTACGCTCTGCGCCAACAGGTCGTAGATCCGATTGGCGAGGCGCGTCCGAGTTGGCAAATCTGGAAAGAACTTGGCGAGCAGTTAGGATTAGGGCAGTACTATCCCTGGCAGGATATGCAGACGCGCCAACTCTATCAGTTGAACGGCGACCATGCCTTAGCGAAGGAACTGCGACAGACAGGGTATCTCGAATGGGGCGTTCCGCTGCTATTACGCGAACCTGAATCCGTTCGCCAGTTTACGGCGCGTTACCCCGGCGCTATCGCGACGGACAGTGACAACACCTATGGCGAACAGCTTCGCTTCAAATCGCCCTCCGGCAAAATCGAACTTTATTCCGCAACCCTGGAGGAATTGCTCCCAGGCTACGGCGTTCCGCGCGTTCGTGACTTTGCGCTTAAAAAAGAGAATGAGCTTTACTTCATTCAGGGCAAGGTGGCCGTGCATACCAATGGCGCGACGCAGTACGTACCTTTACTCAGCGAGCTAATGTGGGATAACGCGGTCTGGGTCCATCCGCAAACGGCGCAAGAAAAAGGCATTAAGACCGGCGATGAGATCTGGCTGGAAAATGCCACGGGTAAAGAGAAAGGTAAGGCGCTGGTGACGCCCGGAATCCGCCCGGACACGCTTTTTGTCTATATGGGATTTGGCGCTAAAGCTGGGGCCAAAACGGCGGCGACGACACACGGCATCCACTGCGGCAATTTACTGCCGCACGTGACGAGCCCGGTATCCGGTACGGTAGTGCATACCGCAGGCGTGACGCTGAGCCGGGCATGAGGGAGGAGGGAACCATGAATCATTTAACGAATCAGTACGTCATGCTGCATGATGAAAAACGTTGTATCGGCTGCCAGGCGTGTACCGTTGCCTGCAAAGTGCTTAATGACGTACCTGAGGGATTTAGCCGCGTACAGGTACAAATTCGCGCCCCTGAACAGGCATCCGACGCACTAACCCATTTTCAATTTGTCCGTGTCTCCTGCCAGCACTGTGACAATGCGCCGTGTGTCAGCGTTTGTCCTACCGGAGCGTCATATCGTGATGAAAACGGGATCGTGCAGGTTGATAAATCGCGCTGTATTGGCTGCGATTATTGTGTTGCCGCGTGTCCTTTCAATGTGCGCTATCTGAATCCGCAAACCGGCGTCGCCGACAAGTGTAACTTCTGTGCCGATACGCGGCTGGCGGCTGGCCAGTCTCCGGGGTGCGTATCCGTTTGCCCAACGGACGCGCTGAAATTCGGCAGACTGGATGAGAGCGAGATCCAGCGCTGGGTCGGTCAGAAAGAGGTCTACCGCCAGCAGGAGGCGCGTAGCGGCGCAGTCAGTCTGTACCGTCGTAAAGAAGTCCATCAGGAGGGTAAAGCATGAATACTATCTGGGGAGCGGAACTACACTATGCACCGGATTATTGGCCGCTGTGGTTAATTTACGCAGGCGTCGTGGTGCTGCTCATGCTTGTCGGGCTGATTATCCATGCGTTATTGCGCCGGATGCTGGCGCCAAAAACGGCGGGCGGCGAAGAGCATCGTGACTATCTCTACTCGCTAGCGATTCGCCGTTGGCATTGGGGAAATGCGTTACTGTTCGTTTTGTTACTGTTAAGCGGTTTATTTGGTCATTTTTCTCTCGGCCCTGTAGCGCTAATGGTACAGGTGCATACCTGGTGTGGTTTTGCCTTACTGGCCTTCTGGGTTGGGTTTGTGCTGATCAACCTCACCACAGGTAACGGGCGTCACTATCGGGTAAATTTTTCCGGACTGGTGACGCGCTGCATACGTCAGACGCGTTTTTACCTTTTTGGCATCATGAAAGGGGAGGCGCATCCGTTTGCCGCAACAGAGCAGAATAAGTTTAATCCACTGCAACAACTGGCATATCTGGCGATTATGTACGCGCTGGTGCCGCTATTAATCATCACAGGTCTATTGTGTCTCTATCCGCAGGTTGCGGGTCTGGGCCCAGTGATGCTGGTGCTGCATATGGCGCTTGCTATCATCGGCTTACTGTTTATTTGCGCACATCTCTATCTGTGTACACTAGGCGACACGCCGGGACAAATCTTCCGTAGTATGGTTGACGGCTATCACCGTCATCGTACCGCGCCGCGTGGGGATAAGCCCGCCGTCTGACCGTATTCATAAAATAAATTAAGCAAGAAAATGTGCCTTGTGTCACATTTTCTTGCAATTTATCCATGTTTGTTTAACCGAACTTCCGTAAAAAGAACGGCAAATAGAGACAATCCTGAGGACATGCTGTTGAAACGCCGTTTGTTTATTGCCGCTTCTTTATTTGCGATGCACCTTTCTCCTGCGCTTGCGGCTGATACCGTAAGTTTTGCTCCCCAACCGCCAGCCATTGATGCAGGCGCCTGGGTGTTGATGGACTACACTACGGGACAGGTTCTTACCGCCGGTAATGAACACCAGCAACGCAATCCCGCCAGCCTCACCAAGCTAATGACGGGCTACGTCGTCGATCGCGCCATCGATAGTCATCGTATCAGTCCTGACGATATCGTCACCGTTGGGCGCGACGCCTGGGCGAAGGATAATCCGGTTTTTGTCGGCTCCTCGTTGATGTTTTTAAAAGAAGGGGATCGCGTGTCGGTACGTGATTTAAGCCGTGGCTTAATTGTGGATTCCGGTAACGATGCCTGTGTGGCACTGGCGGATTATATCGCGGGCGGGCAGCCACAGTTTGTGGCGATGATGAACAGCTATGTGAAAAAACTTAACTTACAGGATACCCATTTTGAAACCGTCCACGGACTGGATGCGCCGGGGCAACATAGTTCCGCATATGACCTGGCCGTACTCTCCCGGGCGATTATTCACGGCGAACCTGAATTTTATCACATGTACAGCGAGAAGAGCCTGACCTGGAACGGCATCACGCAGCAGAACCGCAACGGCTTGTTGTGGGATAAGACAATGCATATCGATGGGCTTAAAACCGGACACACATCGGGGGCGGGATTTAATCTTATCGCATCGGCGGTGGACGGACAGCGTCGACTCATCGCCGTCGTGATGGGGGCGAAAAGTTCGAAAGGCCGTGAGGAACAGGCGCGAAAACTGTTGCAGTGGGGCCAGCAAAACTTTGCAACGGTGCAGATTTTGCACAGCGGCAAAAAAGTGGGCAGCGAGCGGATCTGGTACGGAGACAAAGAAAAGATTGTGCTGGGTACGGAACAGGACTTCTGGATGGCACTGCCTAAAGCGGAAATTCCGCATATCAAAGCAAAATATGTGCTGGATAGAAAAGAGCTGGAGGCGCCAATCGCCGCTCATCAACAGGTAGGTGAAATAGAGCTCTACGATCGAGATAAACTGGTCGCCCAGTGGCCGCTGGTCACTCTGGAATCGGTGGGCAAAGGCGGTATGTTCTCTCGTCTGAGCGACTATTTTCAGCATAAAGCGTAAGCCGTTGTCACACGCCATGCGCCTCAAACTCCTGCTTGCAAAGGGAGGAGTGCGAGTCTGCTCACATAATAATCACGTTATCCTTGTGGCGTTGAAAGTTAAAAATTACACTGTATATAAATACAGTGTAATGGTGGAGGCAGCATGGATTACGAAATCAGGCAGGAACAAAAACGTAAGATAGCCGGTTTCCATATGGTCGGCCCATGGGAACAAACCATAAAGCAGGGTTTTGAACAACTGATGATGTGGGTAGACGGAAATCAAATCGTCCCGATCGAATGGATAGCCGTTTACTACGATAATCCGGATGAAGTGCCTGCGGAAAAACTCCGCTGCGATACCGTTGTTTCCGTAGCGGAAAATTTTGTCCTGCCGGACAATAGCGAAGGCGCGATCGTGACTGAAATCGAAGGCGGCGAATACGCAACGGCTGTCGCACGTGTCGAAAATGACGACTTTGCGACGCCGTGGTATCAGTTTTTTGACGCGTTGCTACAGGACAACGCTTATCAGATAGCCGCTGCGCCCTGTTTTGAAACCTATCTGAATAACGGCGCCGAAGACGGGTACTGGGATATTGAAATGTATATTCCGGTACGGCGGAAGTGATCGATTTGTTTTCAACCTGAAAATAGCGGACGGATAATTTGTTCCGTCCGCCTGTGCGCTATTTTTGCTATAAAGCAGGTACAATGCATTTTTTGCCATTCCCGTAAGGAGTGTAAGAGTGCGTGCCGATAAGTCATTAAGCCCCTTTGAAATACGGTTGTACCGTCATTATCGCATCGTGCATGGTATACGTATTGCTCTGGCGTTCATTCTTACCTTTCTGTTGGTTCGTCTGTTTTCTATTCCCGAAGGCACATGGCCGCTTATTACTTTAGTGGTGATTATGGGGCCCATCTCGTTCTGGGGAAATGTAGTGCCTCGCGCTTTTGAGCGCATAGGCGGTACGATTCTGGGCGCTGCGTTGGGGCTGGTGGCGCTACGCCTGGAACTCTTTTCCTTACCGCTGATGCTGGTGTGGTGTGCGGTAGCGATGTTTTTATGCGGGTGGCTGGCCTTAGGGAAAAAACCGTATCAGGCGCTATTGATAGGTATAACGCTTGCGGTTGTTGTCGGCGCTCCCGCTGGCGATATGGATACGGCATTATGGCGTGGCGGGGATGTGATTTTGGGGTCGCTACTGGCGATGTTGTTTACCGGCATCTGGCCCCAGCGCGCCTTTTTGCACTGGCGCATCCAACTGGCGCATTGCGTCACGGCGTATAATCGGGTGTATCAGGCGGCGCTGTCGCCGAATTTGCTGGAGCGCCCCCGGTTGGATAAACATTTGCAACAGTTGCTGAACGATGTCGTCAAAATGCGTGGGCTGATAACGCCCGCCAGTAAAGAAACCCGGATACAAAAATCTATTTTCGAGGCTATTCAGACCATCAACCGTAATCTGGTTTGTATGCTGGAATTACAAATCAATGCCCACTGGGCGACGCGCGCCAGTCATTTTGTGATGCTTAACGCGCACACATTGCGTGAAACCCAGCAGATGACGCAGCAAACCTTGTTAACGATCGCCCACGCGTTGTATGAAGGCAACCCGCAACCGGTACTGGCAAACACTGGTAAACTGAATGATATTGCTGCCGAGTTGCGGCAGCTAATGAACGAGCAGCAGGGCGACGCGGTGGCTGAAACCCCCATCCACGGCTATGTTTGGCTAAGTATGGAAACGGCCCGACAGTTGGAACTGCTTTCGCATTTGATCTGCCGGGCTTTGCGCAAATAAAAAGCAGATGGGGCGAATGAATTCGTTGCTGCTTCGATTCAGCAAAGATTAAGAGTATGATACTAATATAAGGATAAAATGAGTGTTACTGGCAACGATTTTATCCCCGAACGTTCAGGTTTCCCCAGGCGGCGACGTAACGGTGTTTCCTCTGGCGGCTTGAAGTATGACGGGGATAAACGTAATGTTTATCCACTAGCAGTTGCTTAACGAATCCGAATCTCACATTATCAGGGGTGTAAAAATGGAAACAACCAAGCCTTCTTTCCAGGACGTGCTGGAGTTTGTTCGTCTGTTCCGTCGCAAAAATAAACTGCAGCGTGAAATTCAGGACATTGAGAAGAAGATCCGTGACAACCAGAAGCGTGTGCTGCTGCTGGACAACCTGAGCGACTACATCAAGCCAGGTATGAGCGTTGAGGCGATTCAGGGCATCATCGCCAGTATGAAAAGCGACTATGAAGATCGCGTTGATGACTACATCATCAAAAATGCCGAAATCTCCAAAGAGCGTCGCGACATTTCCAAGAAGCTGAAAGCGATGGGCGAAATGAAACACGCCGATGTAAAAGCCGAATAATGCGCTACGGCAGTGGGAGCTTATATCGGGCTCTCACTGCAGTTTAACCCCGCCAGTTACCATCTTGAGTAAATGTTGTTTTGGCCAGTGCCGGGTAAGTTTTTTCTCTGCCAGCTTACTTTTCAGGCGCGCAATGTCATGACGTTTCCGGTCCAGCATCAAACCCACCACGCTACCGCTATGCGCCACATTCAATCCGTATAAATCGCACTCTTCGACCAGCGACAGCAGGGCGGTAAATCCCGGCTTAGGTAGCAGAGTCTGGCTGGCGATAGCGCTAAGCGTAGCCGCCTCACCCAGTCGGAGCGGATTTTGCGTTATACAGGCTTCCTGCACCAGACTCCAGGCCTGCTGCAAGGTTGCTGAACTTGCTAGTAATTTCTGCTGGCGAGGGAGACGGTGATAATCTTGCGTGCGCAGCGTGACCGGGCTTTCCAGCATCAGCAAATCAAGAGGCGGCGGTGGCTCGCAGGCGATTTGCGTGGCCGCATTATTATGATCAAACAGCGTTAACTGATGAAAAACAGTGCTATCGGTAGGTTCGATTGAGACACAAAGCCGAGCAAGGGTAGCTTCATCCAGCGAATGGCCAAGATGATGCGCCGTTGCCACCGCCGTAGCGGCGATATCTGCGGTGCTGCTGGCCATGCCTTTGGCAATGGGAATTGACGAACGCACGTCGACGCGAATCTCGTGACTCCAGTGCGCAGGATACTGCCAGTGCGCCAGAACGCGCTCCACCATCGCCCGCGACAATGGGCGCTCGTTTACCAACGGCGGCGCAGCCGTGACTGCTACGGTGCTGTACCAGTCAACCGGGCAGGAGACCAGTTTCTCACTGTCCAGAATCCATCCCTGGATAAGTTCCCCGCATGAGGCGGGGCATTGCGCAACAGCCACGTTATCACCTTTCAGGTACGAATAGGGTGCGCGCATAGTGTCATGGTAAAGGCGCTATTACCATGACTTGCCGCAATTCGTCGTATAACGCTCTCAGGCTGATACACAAAGCCCTTCCGTGGCCGGTAGCGCAATGCGCATAACGTCTTGTGCGATCATTAACTCTTCGTTGGTGTTGATGACGGCGACTTTCACTAGGGCGTTCTCCGTCTGGATAAATGTCGCATTATACTGATTTTTCTCTTCATCAACGGCTAAGCCTAAAAATTGCAAATTATGGCAAACCGCCGATCTGGCGCGCGCTGAGTTCTCACCAATGCCCCCAGTGAATACCAGCGCATCCAGTCCACCCATTTGCATGATATAACTGCCAATGGTGGCGCGAATGCGTTCGGCAAACAGGGTGAGAGCGAGTTTAGCCTGCCGGTTACCGGTATTGGCTGCCTGTTCGACATCGCGGTAATCAGACGACACGCCAGAAACGCCCAGCAAGCCTGACTCATTATTTAATAACTGATTCAACTGTTGCGGCGTTTTGCTTTCGCGCAGGGCTATCCACGGCAGAATAGAGGGATCAATATCTCCGCTACGGGTGCCCATCATCACGCCTGACTGCGGCGTAAAGCCCATCGACGTATTGACCGAACGCCCGTTTTTGATGGCGCAGACGCTACTACCGTTTCCAAGATGACAACAAATCACCCGTAATGCGCTGAGTGGTACGCCCAGCTTTTCAGCCAGAACGCCGCTGACATACTTATGGCTGGTGCCATGAAAGCCATAACGGCGAATCCCCAGTTCGGCGTAATAACGCCAGGGAAGCGGGTAAATATAGGCGGGTTCATCCAGCGTCTGGTGAAATGCCGTATCAAACACGGCTACGGAAGGGGCATCAGGCAACAGTTGACGAAAAACGTGAATACCCAATGCGTTTACCGGGTTGTGAAGCGGAGCCAGTTCAGCAAGACGTTCGATTTGCGCTAACGTTTCATCCGTGACCAGCGTCGAGTTTTTAAAAAACTCACCGCCGTGCGCCACACGATGGCCCACCCCGTCAATGTCCCGCAGACTGTTAATGATTTGATAACCCAGCAGCTTTTCCAGCAGCAGCGTTACCGCATCGCGATGATCGGCAACGGGGACGGTTTCCTGCCATTTTTGGCTGAGCGTCTTAATTGTCACCTGCGCATCCGCCATTCCAATACGCTCAATCAACCCCTGGCAGCGCATGTCGCCCTGCGGCATCGCCAGTAACTGAAATTTCAGCGATGAGCTGCCCGCGTTAATTGCCATTATGTTGTGCGTCATAAAGATTCCTTAGCATTCAAAAAAGCAGCCATTTCATCAAATCCGGATTTTGTTACCGAGCTGGTGATAAAAACCTGTTGCGCGCCAGCCTGTTCCAGCCAGGTGCGGACACAGGAAATCTGCGGTGGACTGGCTAAATCAGATTTGGTGACGATCCCGATAGTGGGGCGATTCATCGGTGCGGTAAACCCCGGTGAAAAAGGCGACCACGCGGCGTCAGCGTTAAGTACCAGTGCGATAACCTCCGCGTCGCAGGCGCTGGTCAGCAGGGCGCTGTAGAGACAGCGGTTTTCCAGATATTCCCCTGGCGTGTCGATGGCGGCGGGGGACCAGATAATCGTCTGCGTTTTTTGATAATGGAGCGTTTCTCCACGCCAGCACTGCGTTAATGAGGTTTTACCGCACTGCGAAGGGCCAATGAGCATGATGCGTTTCATGGCATTACGTCCGCGTAACGGGGCATGAGGTGAAACGCATCATTTCGCTCAGAGTGCGCGTGACTTGTTTAAGCGCATACTCAACGGCTGAAACATCGCCGGTCAGCACCACTGCGCCCGTGAAACGATCCAGAAAACCGATCTCGACGGCGCCTGATTTTGTAGCGATATCGCAGGCAATGATAGACGCTTCGCTGGGCGTAATCGTTAAAATGCCGATGGCGGCAACCGCATCCGGCAGGCCCAGTTTTTTAAATAAATCCTTACCGGGATTGGCGATCAGATGCGCCAGCGTCACTTGTTTACCGGGGACGTACTCCTGAATCATACGTTCGGTCGTGGTGTGTATTTCCATTATCCCTCCACCATCTGTCGCCACATAGCCTCATGCGGACGTGGGATCACAGAACGGTAAACCAATAGTCCTTTCTCCCCGGCGCTTTCGCTGGCTACCGTCACGGCGTTATTAACATCAGAGATATCACCCGCCACGACCATATAGCACTTCCCGCCAATGCCGAAGGCCATGTGGACGCGTACCAATGTCACACTGGAGGCTTTTACCGCCCGATCGGCGGCGCTGATACAGGCAGCCACGCTCCAGGTTTCAACAATACCAATCGCCTGACGCTGCTCCACGGCGTTTAACCCGCTAATGGCGGGTAAGACGCTGGCATGGATGTTCGCCAGCACCAGGCTGTCGACGAGCATCTCACCTGCCAGAGAGACGCCCGCGGCTATTGCCTGTTGCACTGCGCCGACATCGCCGCCCAGCATCAATAAAAACTTACCCGGACAGATTGTTTTGCTCACCAGGAGCGACACATTGGCGCTTTTTAGCATCGCATCGCCAGCTTCCATTCCTTTGGCGATGCTGGTGAGTTCTAAAATACCTATTGCCTGAGACATAATTAACCTCTTACGACCGTGATGGCCTCATCGGTGATTTCGTGAACGATGCCATCAATACTGGCGTGAATGGGCGCGCCTAATGCGTCTTGCGGGATGTCAGCGATACATTGTCCTCTCACTACGCGATCGCCTTTTTGTACGCAGGGGATCGCGCTGGCGCCGATATGCTGGCGCAGCAGTAATATGACCCTGTCAGGCTGCGGTTCGAACGGGTTGAATGGCGCGTCGTGATACCAGTCGTTTAAACCCAGTTTGGCGATCAGCCGTTTGATGGGAATCAGACGGTACTTCGCCATCTCATCCGCCGGGTGGAGCGGTCCTTCGTAGCGCTGATGCTGCGCCCTGAGTTCGCGCTTAAGCATCCGATTGATGCGAACCGGGGAGATGCCCACCGGGCAGGCGACGCTTTCACAAACGTTACATTCCGAGCAGGTCAGTGCGCTGAGTAAGAGCTGGGGCGTCGCGGCCTGGTGATAATTAACGGCGCGCACCAGCAGATGCGGCGATAGCTCATGACCGATTAAGTGTCTTGGGCAGAGCTCCGTACATAACCGACATTGCTCGCAAACCGTTCTGGCGATCGCGAGAATTGTGCGATCGTCTTGCATCCGACGCGCGATCAAAGGATGCGTTTTTGGCAAGACCAGCAGGCCGCCGGTCGTCCTGGTGACGGGCGCATCCAGAGAAGGGAGCAGATTTCCCATCATCGGACCGCCATTAATAAACCCGGGATTGTCCACCGTTGCGCCACCCGCAAGCGCCAGCACGTCGCGTAACGGCATTCCCAGCGGAACCGTTAATGTCAGCGGCCTTGCGACTGCGCCATTGACCGTTAGCGTTCGGCGAGTAACCGGATACTGCTGTTCAACTGCTCTGGCGATATTCAGTACCGTCTGCACATTGTTCACCACCACGCCAACGCTGACAGGCAGCGCGGCTGGCGGGACGCGACGACCTGTTGCCAGCCATATCGTTAATACTTCATCACCGGCAGGGTAGACATCCGGCAGCATATGCAATCGGATGGCTGGCGTCAGTAACGGCGTCAACGCTTTGATTGCCGTCTGATATTTTTCTTTAAGCGCAATGATGCCCTCACGCGCGCCGGTTGCTCTCATGGCGTACTGCACGCCACGAATCAGCCGTGAAGCTTGTAAGGCCATCAGTTGCTGATCGACTTTGAGCATAGGTTCGCATTCGGCGGCGTTAACCAAAAATGTGTCGACCTGCGCCTGTAATTTTACGTGAGTAGGAAATCCTGCGCCGCCAGCGCCCGTCACGCCAGCGGCGCGCACGCGATCGCGGATAGTTTGCGCGTCGTAATCGGCGAGGTTGACGGTTGAAGCAGTATTCATAACATCGCCTCCAGTAGCTCGCTAATAGCGATGGCATCGGCAGTACGCGGATTGGTTTGCAGCGTGATATCCGCCAGCGCCGCTTCCGCCATAGCAGGGATACGCGGCGTATAAGCTTGTTTTTTATCTTTCAGCGCTTCAGCAAGCGTTGGGATGGCGCACTGCTTTTTGAGCTGTTCAACGCGCTGTGTTAACGCATTGAGGCAAGTCGTTTCGTTAGCGCTTTCCGGGCATAAACGGCAGGCTTTGGCGAGCCTGGCGTATCGCTTCGCCGCGCGTGAGTCGTGTGCATTAAAGCGGATAACGGAGGTAAGCAATAGAGCGTTGGCAAGCCCGTGCGGCAGATGAAACTGTCCGCCTAACTGGTGGGCGATGGCATGGTTTAAACCAAGTCCGGCCTGGCTGAACGCCATACCGGCCAACGTTGACGCATTGTGCATTTTGCCGCGCGTCGCCAGACAGTCGCCTTTATTGACCGCTACGGGAAGATACTGAAAGACGATTTGCGTCGCTTTTTCCGCCAGGGCATCAGTGAAGTCGTTGGCGCGTAGCGAAACATAGGCCTCCAGCGCGTGGGTCAACACATCCATACCCGTATTCGCCGTAATAGTGGCGGGTACGCTGACTACCAGCATCGGATCGAGAATAGCCATATCAGGATAAAGCGAGTTATTAAATAATGGATATTTAATTCCTTTATCAGGATCGCTAATAACACAGGCGCACGTGACTTCAGATCCCGTTCCGCTGGTGGTAGGGATAGCCACGCAGGTTTCAATTTCGATGCCAAATTCTCGGCTGAACCAGACGATAGCTTTTGCGGCATCCAGCGCGGAACCGCCGCCGAAACCAATCACAACATCAGGATTCAGGGACTGCATTTGCGTAATACCCTGTACGACCGTACCGATAGTAGGATCCGGCGTAATGTCGCTAAAAATGCTGAGACGATTATTTGCTGGCAAGGCATTACGCAGCGTATCAAGCAGCGGCGATCGCGCCAGAAAAGCATCACAGATAATCCAGATATGTTTATTCGTAAAACGCTTAAGCGCCTTCAGACTGCCCTGACCGCTATACAGCCTGGTTTGTAGTGAAAAGGTATTCATTACAACCTCGTTAGCGGATAGAAAAGCCGTTAGTGAGTACGCAACGCCGCGAACGGGCGAATGTGCGTGCTGACGTCGTACCTTCTCCGGTCGGCGTGGCGATAGTGAAGGTGGTAAAACCTTCTCCGCCGACGCCGATACCCGCATAAGACGGGCCATTTTTAACGAATATGGAGGTCTGTAAGGTACGCGCCGCCAGATTCAGACGTGACACGTTTTCTGAGTGCATAATCGCGGTATGGTGAAGGCCCGCTTCGACTTTTAGCGCCAACGCCAGCGCGCTATCAAAATCGCTGACTTTCACAATGGGCAGCATGGGCATCAGTTGTTCACACGTGACCCACGGATCTTCGGCATTCACCACCGCGATGAGCAGGCGAGGCGTTTTTGCCGGTGTTGCGATGCCTGATGCTTCCAGTAGCGTCGCCGGGCTCTTACCCACCAGTTTTTTATTCGCATGACCATCCTGTAGACAGACGGTACGTAATTTATCGGTGTCCGACGGGCTGAGAAGCAGCGCGCCAAACGCTTGCATCTGCTGAATCAGGCGTTCTGCAACGCTCTCGACAACAATCAGGCTTTTCTCGGCAATACAGGGCAGATTGTAATCAAAGGCAGCGCCGTTAATGATATCCTCCGCCGCTTTAACCAGATCGGCGGTTTCATCGACGATGCAGGGCGGATTCCCTGCACCAGCGCCAATCACTTTTTTGCCGCTTTTCATGCCCATCGCGACAATACCCGGGCCGCCCGTAATCGCCAGCACGGCGATATCAGGATGCGACATCATCTGCTGTGTCGCTTCAAAGGTAGGTTCTGCCACGGTGACGAGCAGATTACGTATGCCGCAGCAGCGAAAAGCGATCTCTTCGATCATCCCGATCAGCTTGAGCGACACCGATTTTGCGCCGGGATGAGGGCTAAAATAAACGCTGTTTCCCGCCGCCAGCATACTGATACTGTTATTAATAATCGTTTCTGTCGGGTTAGTGCTGGGCGCAACGGAGCCGATAACGCCAAACGGCGAATATTCAAACAGCACCATCCCGCCGTCGCCGGTGAGCGCCGTTGTGGTGAGATCTTCAATACCCGGTGTGTTATCCAGCGCGGCTTTGTTTTTGAGGAGTTTATCTTCTTTATTGCCCATTCCCGTTTCGGCTGCGCTTTCTTCCGCCAGCGAAGCCAGATGCGGCGCCAACTCCGCGCGAATAGCGTGAATAATGGCGCTACGCGTTTTTAGCGGGCATTGTTGGTAGCGTAAGAAAGCCTGATGCGCGGCGCGAATCGCCTCATCAACAGTCTGAAAAATACCGTTTCCTTTAGTTTGCGTTTTTTCCGGCGTTAGCTGTTCGCTTAAAATATTGCGGATCAGCATCTCAAGTTCAGATGTATTCATTGATATGTTCTCACGTCAATCGCCGCAATGGCGGCTTGTGCAATATCCATGTCCTGTTCAACGCTTCCGCCGCTGATACCCAGACCGCCAATCAGTGCGCCGTTACGCCACAATGCAAATCCGCCACCAAAGGTGACGATTTTCCCCTGCATATGGGTGTCCAGACCATAAAGCGCAGCGCCAGGCTGGACGGCGGAGGCGAGTTCATGGGTGGCGGATTTCATGGCCACGGCGGTCCAGGCTTTTTTGGGCGCCAGTTCGCTGCTGACCAGCAACGCGTCGGGCATCCGCCAGGTCACGGTTGGCGTGCCGTTACCATCGACAATGCTGATAACAACCGGAACATGAAGCTCTTCTGCCCGCGCCACGGCGGAGCGAATTAGCTGATGGAGCTCCTGAAACGAAAGGGACATAGAAGATTCCTTAATGGTTGAGGGATAAGTTGAGGCGAGATAACGCCTGGTCACTTCGTTAATAATGTGGCGCTGGCGAGCGTCATGATCTTCTGCGCGCGCCAGTGCGTACAGACAGTCGGACAGACGGTTGATGTAACGCATGAGCACCTGTCTGACGGCGATATCTGCGCTCAACTCCACCAGGCGTCTTTCGGCTCGACGCGTAAGCGTTCGTGCGAAGTGCAGGCGGCTCGCCGCTTCGCAGCGACCCGGTAAAATAAAACTGTGTACAACGGCAACGCGTGACATTGCCGCGTCTATCGTCGCTTCCAGTACGGCAATTTCTTCGGTGCTGATATAACGCTGGCCTGGGTTAGGTTGCTCACTTTCACTGGCCAGTTCGGCGCTAAACCAGAATATTTGCTGCTGGACGGATTCGAGAAAGCGACGATGCTGTGGATGGTGTGTGGCGCACACGCATAAGCTTAACGCGGCATTGAGCTCATCCAGCGTGCCATACGCTTCGACGCGTGGATGCGTTTTACTGACGCGTTGTCCGCTAAATAAAGCCGTAGTACCTGCATCGCCAGTTCGGGTGTAAATCGTCATAGTTCACCTCAACGTGAAAGCGTGTCGACAATACCGACAACTGCGAGATCGATGGCTTCGTTAGGACCGGAAAAAACATGCCTGGCGCTGGAGCCGCTACTAAGCAGAACCAGTTCGCCAACGCCAGCGCCTACGGAGTCAACGGCAACTTCGTCGCCATTCGCTGGCTGTTGCGGAAGGTGTCCGTCAGCACTGACTCTGCGTACCAGTAAGAGCTTTTTCCCGACCAGAGAGGGGGATTTTTGCGTGGAGACCACTGCGCCTGTGACGCGAGCCAGATGCATGATTTACTCCTGCCTAATCAGTTGAATGTTTCGGACGCTGGCCGCTTCGTGGGCCAGTGCGGTAACGATGCATCGGCGACGAAGTACCAGAATCTGGCGCCTTAGTCGGGCAACATCGGCATAACTCAGGAGCTGACCTGAGTGCAGAATGATGGACTGACCATTTTCATCACAGAAGCTCAACGGCAGACGCGCCAGCTTTTTCACCGGTAAGGACGTCAACAAAGAACGGCATAGCGATATTTGTACATTGACCCCCAGCGCAAGTGCGTAGTGGAGCTTTATGGCGGCAATATCGTTGTCGTTTTGTTCGGCAATTCCCCTGAGCAAAGGCAGATCCGCCAGCAAAATGCGCAGATTGCCATACCGGGAAAACAGCGTGCGTGAATCGGCGTCCCGGAGCTGGGCTGTGCTAAGCGCAATATTGCTTTGCGCCCGTCGCTGCAGACGAAAGACGACCTCTTCAGCAATGCGTTGTACTTTGTCTTCGTTCATCGTCGGGCTACCAAAGAAGCGAAAGTATGAGGATCGTCGGCGCCGGCGGCATTAGCTTCATCCGTGTCGATATGCATCTCCAGACGCATATCCGGCGAGACGCGAATTGCGACATTGTCGAAAATAAGCCTGCGTTCGCTGCCTTCAATGGCGACAGAAACGGTATCGCCATGCGCCACGCGGAAGATCAGCGCATCAAGCGGGGACATATGAATGTGGCGTTGAGCGACGATGACCCCGGACGCTAACTCCAGTTCAGCGAACGGGCTTATCAGACGAATGCCCGGGGTTCCTTGCAAATCACCAGACATACGTAGCGGCGCGGTGATACCTAATGTCCTGGCGTCGGTCCGGGATATTTCAACCTGGCTTATGCTTCGCAGCGGGCCCAGCAGTCGAACCTTTTTTAACTGACCTTTAGGGCCAGCCAGCGTGACGGTCTGTTCCGCCGCGTATTGTCCCGGTTGCAGTAGCGCTTTTTTTTCGCGGATGGCCTGTTCGGGGAAAAGTCGCGCGTAATCTGCGGCGCAGAGATGGATATGCCGATTTGAAACGCCGAGCGGAATGGGGCGATTGCGCAGCTCATCCAGCACTTTATGAACCGTGGATTCAAGAAGCGTTTTATCCATTACGCGTCGCCTCGTTTTCCTGAATGCAGACATTGCGTGCGGGGTTCGCCCTTTTGGCGCTTGCAGGCAGGGTCCAGGCATAAATTGCAGCTAATAAGAGGCGATAAATCTGGCAGTTGAGGTTCCTTAATCGGCGTTGCCTGCGCAATGGCGGGAGCGGATTCGGGGATAACGGCTAAAATACCGTCTCCTGGCCTGGCGATCACTTTATGAGCAATCAGACCATGCCGTTGGTCGGCAAAACTTGCGCCGGTGATGATGGCCGCCTGAACGGAGGCCACATCACCGGTGATTTTGATCACCGTCCAGCCTGAGCCGTGAGTTTTTTCGAGGCCCACCAGCGTGATGGAAGCGGCTTTCGCCATGACATCCGCGCAACTGATGGCTAATGCCAGACCACTAACTTCAAGTAATCCCAGTGATTGCTTCACGCTGTGCTCCTTATTTGCTGCCAGTCAGGCGGATTTAGGTAAAATAGCCTCAACGTCGCTATGCGGACGCGGAATAACATGGCAGGATTTCACTTCGCCTACCGCACTTGCCGCGACGCTGCCCGCATCAACGGCTGCTTTCACCGCGCCGACATCGCCGCGAACCATAACGGTGACGAGACCGGAGCCAATTTTTTCATAGCCAACCAGTTGCACATTGGCAGATTTCACCATGGCATCAGCGGCTTCAATGGCGCCGACCAGCCCCTTTGTTTCAACCAGTCCTAGTGCGTTATTCATACTGCTTTTCTCCTGTCGATGATGAGTCACATTCCCTGAAAGGAATGCCTTTAACCAGTCGCGCAGCGTTATTGCCGGTGCATCGCTGAGCGCGGTTGTTTTGGTGATACGTCAGCGTAAAAAGCGGCGCTGATGGGGGAAGATTTTTGTAATGCACTATCAGTTTTTCCCGATCGCAAGCGATGCCGACGAGCAAGGGGGAGCGGCTGGCGGCAAGCCATGCCTGATAGATCACCTCGCCAGCCTCTTGTTCCTGCACAACCCAGGGTATGCCTTCTTCCTCAATACCCAGCAATACGTGTTGCCAGTCGGATATATGGCATCCCAGAGTGGTGATAACGATAGCGGGTAAATTGTGATTACTTTCCATGAGCAAATGCCTTATGCCAGGAGAGAATCAGCCCTGTGGCGACAGCGTTTCTTGGGCCTTCTGTCCCACGAATATTGCCGCGTCCGGCCACCAGACGATAATGCGCCAGCGCGTCAGTAACGAGCTGCGGTACTTCGAAATCAAGCGCCGAACCACCGACCAGGACAACAAACGGAATGTCGCGGATATTGCCCGTTGGGCTGACCTGGCGTAGCGCCCGCAATGCGTTGGTGACAAATACGCGCTCTTTTGCGCTGCGGCGAATAGCGCGCACTTTTTCCAGCGCTATATCTCCCGGAAGCGGCACCAGTTCACCTGGTTTGACGACGCAGACACGAGCGAATACTTCAGGAGGAAGCGGAGCGGGGAAGAACTGAACGCTGCCATCCTCATGGCGAAGGTGAAAAAGACTTTCCACTTTTGCTAACGGGTATTTTTTGATCTCTTCCGCAAGGTAGCGATCATTAAGTCCCAGCTCACGCGCAATAATCATCGTGACCATATCGCCCGCACCAGCGAGATGCGTGGCGATAATTTCACCTTTGGGATTAATGATGGAAGCATCTGTTGAGCCTGCGCCTAAATCCAGAATAGCCAGTGGGCGCGTTGTGCCGGGCGTGGTTAGTGCGCCCAAAATAGCGGCTTCCGCTTCTGCGCCGCCGACCTGGACGTTAATGCTGAGTTTTTGCTCAATCTCACGTGCAATCATGGCCATCTGGAGACGGTCCGATTTCACCATTGAGGCTATGCCTACTGCCTGCTCCAGGGAAAACTCTCCGGCCAGTCCGCCCGTCACGTTCACCGGAACGGAGGTATCAACAGCCAATAAATCCTGGATAAAGATTTCAGCGCTGGGTTTATTGGTCAGTTCCGCCATGGTTTGACGGACATGTTCCAGCATTCCGCCGATGTTGGTGCCAGTTTCACCCGTGACGTTATCAAGACGAGGGCAGTTGCTCACAGCTTTCATAATGGCATCGGCACCGGCGGCGATGTCAACGCGCTGAGTGCGTCCCTGTGAAAGCAGCTCAATATTGCCAGCGGGGATCGCGCGGGCTTTTACATCCCCTGAGGGTGTTTTCACCACCACCGCCGAGCGGTTGCCAATTAGCGCGCGTGCCATCGGCACAATATTTTTGGTCTCTTCCGAATTAAGATTAAAGACGGTAGCAATGCCGTAAGGATTGGACAGCGTTTCGATCACTTTTCCTGGAACGGCAACTTCTATTGCCGCCAGCATTCCCAGTGGAATTCGGTCGATATAACGAACTTCGTCCACGATAGGCAGCGGTTTTTCCAGCCGGTTGCTGACCAGCACGCCATCATCCTGCTGTAAGATAACGCCGGTTAGCTGATAACCGGCGCGCGCAGCGGCATTGATCATGGTCGCGACGTCAGCAAAGTCAAAGGCGGAAGAGACTACCAGAATGTAAGGTTTATCTGCCGGGCAGGTGAGCAGTTCTTGCGGCGTAATCGTTACGCCAACGCCCAAACCCACGCCGCCGGGGGTCTTGGGGTTATGACCGATCATCGTTGATTCGGTGATGATGGTTTCCGTTATGGTCTCCATCGCCACATCGCCGATAACTGGGGTAGCTTCATTGATGCGAATAAGCGAAATATCGCTGATATTGATGCCTGCGTTTTTTGCGGCAAGCGCAAGCGCCTCCTGAATGCCGAACACATTCCGCAATGTGCCTTTGATTCCGGTGGTTTCTGCCAGAGAGCTGCTTTTTATTATCAGCTCGCCTGAATCACTCAACGCTGCCAGTGCGACTTCCGTTGAGGAGTTACCGATATCTATGCCAGCTATATATTGCATATCCGCTCCCGCGCTTAATCGTCGCCTTTGAGTTTTTTGCGTTCGACATACAGCGTGGCGGCTTCACGAACGAAAGTAGCGCATATCTTTGCCTGATAGCGTGATTCCAGATCGTCCGCGATGGCCATCAGCTCTTCTTTTGTGGAGCGATAGGGACGCAGGGCGTTGTAGATTTCCAGAATGCGATCGTCGGGTACGGCGGTTAACTCTGCCGCGCGTTCGAAGTTCATCGCGAGGCGATCGCGTCCGGCATCTTTAGCGATAGCCGCCTGAATACGCAGTGTTTCTGGCGTAATTCGCATATCCTGGGCGGTGACGTTGTCGCTCAGTACGTTTTCCAGCGTGAAATCATCCAGCGTTTTATTGGTGGCGGTTTTTACCCATTCTGGATGTTTATTTGCCAGCGGATAATCGCTGACTTTCGCCGTGTGCGTTGACGTTCCCGCGGCGGCCGACACAGAGGTTTGCCCCTGCAGGCTATTCATGCGGCTTAACACGTCCCGAACCATAGATTCAATTGCTTCGGTATTCATGGAGGTATCCTTTTTTAAAGCGCCACGCGCAGTTCTTGCGGGTTTTTACCCGTCACAACGTATTTCGTTTCTTTAATGTGCAAAATGGCCGATTTTGCCTGGTACTTCGGACGAGCCATTTGATCGTTCAGCGTTGGGACTGGCTGTGGTGATTCGCGTTTTGCGTAGCGCGCGGCGTTCTTACCAATCTGGCGATAGGTCTCCAGCGTCAGAAGCGGTGCCTGTGGAAACAGCTCCAGGTTAGAAAGCGGCGGCAGGCCTTGCTGATGAATAACGGTTGTACCCTTTGACTGAATGCCGATAGAAATACCAGACCCGCTCAGTCGGTTGCCTTCAACGGCTACAAAGGCGACATCGGAAGATTTAAAACAGCGAATGACACGCGCTTTGATACCTTCTTCTTCAATCCCGGCAATGACTTCACGCAGAATGCTTTTATGCGGTAATCCGACAATATTGACGGTCTGTGACAGGCCAAACGCTGGTCCAACGGCAATGACGACTTCATCCTGCTGCGTTCCCTGTTTCGCTTCGCCAATTTCCGTCAAAAAACATTCTCCGCCAGGTGCAGTGGTTTGTGCAGCGGCGGTTGCTGAAGGGGCGTGAAACGAAACCGGCGTGTCGCTGGTTTGCATTTCTGACAGTACGTCTTCGATTATCTGACGCAGCAGTTTTTCATTAATTTCCATTTTTCACCCCTTAGCCAAGTTCGTTGGGATCGAGTGCGCCAGGGATATTTTTAATCTCTTCCCAGCGTTCGCCTTGCAGGCGATAACCTGTTGCCGGTCCGGCATAATCATTAACGTCGTTCACCGCCGAGAGCACTTGTCCACTGCCGACGATAATGGCGGAAGTATGCAGGTAGTCTCCGGTCAGCTTGGCTTTCTGAATGTTGAGCATGTCCTGAGCGACATCCGGGAAGCCGCCTTTGGCAAGCGCTTTCACCACTTCCAGACCGTTACGGTTTTTGTTGATGATGTCCTGCGCGAACTTAATATCTTCAACGATGTTGCGTTCAGGCATATCTTTCGAACCGTGAGCGTAAGTTGCGGCCTCAACCTCTTCATCGGTGATCGGCGGCAACCCCATACCGGCAAAGACGGCCTGTAGCGCGCGGGCAGCTTTATTGCGGATAGCGATAACGTCTTCTTCGCGAACCGGGCGCAGACCGCCGTCGACTTTCAGGTCGCGTTGAATGACGTTGTAATCGTCAAAGTCTTCGGCATCTTCATTAGAGCCGGCGAACATGTTGTCGTAGTTCGGTACCGCGGAATAGCCGGAGGAAATAAAGTCGGTCCCCGGCAGAAACTGCATCAGCAGGCGCGCAGTACGGCGCATATCCGAGTGCGTGAAGGTCTGATCGTTGCTGGAGGCGCATTCCAGATCTAACGACGAGCAGATTAAGTTTTCCGCCAATACGGCGCGGATGCCTGACGGTACCGCGGACGGTACGCCAATACAGCTGACCGATCCGTTTTGCAGCCCCTGAACGCCAGCCGCTTTGGTGATGTAAATGCAGCGCGCTTCCAGATAAAGCATGGATTTGCCTTCGGCATAGCCCATCTGCACTTCTGAGCCGGAGCCGGAGGTAAAGCGCATTTTCAGGCCACGAGAGGCGTAAGAAGAGGCCAAAAAGCCTTTCGACCACGGCGTATCATCGCCATCGGTAAAGACCGGTTCCGTACCGTAAACGGAAATTGTTTCGGCGTAGCAGGTATGGCCCAGCATCCCGAGTTTGAGTTCGGTAGCTTCTTCCAGCGAACACTGGGTCAGTACGCCGGGGCGGCCCACCTGTGAGCCAACAAGAAGGGCAATAGCGTTGAACGGCGCATAACGCGCTACTGCTACCGTTGTCTCCTGTTCATCAAATCCACGCCATGCGCCTTCGGCGGCATCCGCAGCTATCTGTACCGGATTATCTTTGACGTTGGTGACGTGCGCCTGCTGAGAAGGTGTACGACGAGCGCGCATTTTTTGCATCGCCATCATCATCTCAACCACATTCATCTGCGAGACGACTTCGACAATTTTTGCCGGCGTCATGGCGGTAGTGAGTGGAACAATGTCGCTGCGTTTCACATTAGGGTCACACAGCATATTGGCGAGTTTTACGGAGTCCATCGCCATAACTTCTTCCGCTCGCGCCAGATTGATGCCGTAACGGGCAATAAAGTGGTCAATCAGGTCAAAATCACTCACCGGTTTACCGTCTAACTCCGTGACGGCGCCGTTAACGATTTTGATAGACGGTTTTGGGTCGTTCGGGCTTTCCATTGCAATGAAGCCTTCTTCGATCCACTCCTTAACGAAACCGTCCTGGTTTACAGGGCGTTTCGCCAGCGCTTCAAATCTTTTCGATCTCATGAATCAGCCTCACGGATATCAGATATAGGACGGGCGATCGTTTTTCGGTTCGTCACCGAGGGTCGCAAGGACGGTTTTGCCAATTTCACGAGCGGAGATCACGGCCTGACGTACTGCGCCGGAATCGCCGGAAATGACCAGAATCGCTTCGTTGCTAAAGCTGGTGCCGTGTGCCGGAGAGCTATACGCTACGACGTCAACGTTGGCGGATTTCAACGCGGTATCAGCCATCAGTACGCCGACGGAAGCAGGGGCGCCGACAATTACGCCGCAGGCGCGTCCAACTGGCGCGCCAAAGGCTTTTTCAAGCGCATAGCTGGCGCGTGCGGTATATTGCAGCTCGATGTGTCCAGCTTCATTGGCGTAAACATCGCCGAAGGTACGGTCGAGCTCTTTCAGTGCGACTTCGATCCCGCGTTTTACGTCGGAAACGTCGTTTCCGCCTAAAATGATCAGCGATCCGTGACCCGCGCCGCCTTTGGTATCGCGGGGTAGCTCAATACTGACCACCTCAGTGTTAGTCGCTTTGACCGCTTCATCCGCGGCCATAATATGGGGGCCTGCGCCAGTACGGGCGCCAAGAATACCGATGGAGCGGTAGCGTTTTTCGAGTTTCATCGCCTCTAACAAGGCGCTGTCTACATTGGCGATCACCAGACCGATGGTGTCGCCAATCGCGGTACCGACGAATTCCGTTAAACTGCAGCTTTTTTCTGCCATAGCCGTCTCTCGTTTGGGATGGGGGGTATCAGAACTAACCGTTTTTTCCGGCGTCGCCACACGGGCAATCACTTGCGCCATGATCTGTTCCACCAGTTCATTGCTACTCATGGGTTAATTCCTTTTGGTAAGATTTTTTCTACATCGGTATGTGGGCGTGGGATAACGTGTACGGCTTTTACGTCTCCTACATTTCGCGCGGCTGCCGCGCCAGCGTCGGTAGCCGCTTTTACCGCGCCGACGTCGCCGCGAACGATAACCGTTACCAGCCCTGAGCCAATTTTTTCGTAGCCGACCAACATCACATTGGCTGATTTCACCATTGCGTCTGCGGCCTCTATGGCGGCAGTTAAGCCTTTGGTTTCTACCATTCCTAACGCTTCTTGTTGCATAAAGACCTCGCCTGGGTTTTCCCGATAGTGATGACTATAAGAAGATGCGAGGAAAAAGAATGGCTGACTTGCTGTTGAGTATCATAAAATAATGGGGGAGCAATATGATTAAATTGCTTTTTGTTTTTATAACTCATTGATAATTAATGTTTAATATATTATTATTTATATGATTATTTTGCTTTTATTATTTCATTTTTACATTTTTGTTAGTGACGGAAGTATTTTTATTTGATATGGCGAAAGACGCAAAATGTGATGCTTATTCGAACTTGATAAGTTGGCTTGCGCAATATTTTATTATTCTCACAGGCGTATTTTATAGCTCATATTTCCCGTATGACGGGCTGATAAAAATATAGGGAAAGCAAAATTTTGCTATCGCAACACGATTTTTCCGGGAGACAGGTCCGCAGGTTGCCAACAATTTACAGGCGGCACTTTTTATAGTGAGGTTAGCTGTACTCTACCGCCAGCCGAAACTTGCGCTGGTCAGGACACGAACTTTGCTCAGAAGGTGTCACATGAATGATTCTCTAAAAGCGCAATGTGGTGCGGAATTTTTAGGCACCGGACTCTTTTTGTTTTTTGGTATCGGTTGTTTGAGCGCGCTCAAAGTCGCAGGCGCCAGCCTCGGATTATGGGAGATTTGCATTATTTGGGGGCTTGGGATTTCACTGGCCGTTTACCTTACGGCCGGGATCTCCGGCGGACATCTTAATCCTGCGGTGACAATCGCGCTGTGGCTGTTTGCCTGCTTTCCCAGGCAGAAAGTATTGCCTTATATTATTGCCCAGGTTGCCGGCGCTTTTGGTGGCGCTCTGCTGGCGTATGCGCTTTATAGTAGCCTTTTTATTGAATTTGAGACTGCGCATCATATGGTGCGCGGTAGCGTCGAAAGTTTGCAATTAGCCAGCATTTTCAGTACCTATCCGGCCGCAGCGCTAAATGTATGGCAGGCGGCGTTAGTGGAAGTGGTAATTACGTCGATTCTGATGGGCATGATCATGGCATTGACGGATGATGGCAATGGCGTTCCTAAAGGGCCGCTTGCGCCTTTGCTTATTGGGATACTGGTTGCCGTTATCGGCGCGTCTACCGGGCCTCTTACCGGTTTTGCAATGAATCCGGCGCGTGATTTCGGCCCCAAACTGTTCACATGGTTAGCGGGGTGGGGGAACATGGCGATGAGCGGTGGGCGAGAGATCCCTTACTTTATCGTGCCAATTGTCGCGCCTGTTATCGGCGCCTGTGCCGGAGCGGCCATATATCGCTATTTTATTGGTAAGAATTTACCTTGTAATCGCTGTAAACCGGAAGAAAATGCGAACCAGATTCACAGCAATGATGTATCGTAAAAACAGGTGAGATAATTTCGTGATCTGCTTTCACGAACTGATCAAAACGTCTCCCTGCAATGGGAGACTTTTGGTATTGTCATTGTACTTTTTATCAGGGCCAGGATAATGGTAATAAAAAGTGAATGTAAATAATGTGTTTTGTTTATAACAATAAATTAACTGAGGGGTTTTATCATGATTTCTGCGAGCGCTCTGAACTCAGAACTCATTAATAAAATCGCACAGGATTTTGCACAAGCCACCGGTCTGGCGGTTGTGGTTGTCAATATTCATGGTGATGAAATATCTGAGCTATTCAATTTCACGCCGTTTTGTCAGTTGATGCGGCAACATCCCCAGCATAGTACACGTTGTCGTATGAGCGATCGCTGCGGGGGACTGGAGGCATCGAAGTCCGATCAACCCTGTATTTATCGTTGTCATGCCGGGCTAACGGATTTTTCTATTCCGCTGGTAATTGCAGGGCATTTAGTTGGCTTTGTTTTATGCGGACAGGTTCGATTAAGTAATGACGTGGAACTGGTAGACATTCTTAATGTCGACGATCGCTGGCAGGCTGACCCTGAGCTGTTGAATGAATTTCGGAATGTGCCAGAGATGGACTATTCACGAGTTATCGCTTCCGCCGATCTGCTTAAACTGATCGTTGAGAATTGCCTGAAAAAACAACTCAATTTTGTGGTTATCAAAGACAATCCGCAGAAATCGGAAACAAACAAAACCGCTCGTGGCCCCAGCCCGCATGACAGTAAAATGAAAAAAGCGCTTCGCTATATTGATGCGCATTTGTCCGACGATCTTCGTCTGGAGGATGTCGCTTCACATGTCTATCTCAGCCCCTATTATTTCAGTAAGCTATTCAAGAAATATCAGGGGATCGGATTTAATGCGTGGGTGAATCGCCAAAGGATGGTTAGCGCCAGAGAATTGCTTTGCCATAGTGACTGGAGTATTGCCAGTATTGCACGTAATTTAGGCTTTTCGCAAACCAGCTATTTTTGCAAAGTCTTCCGCCAGACCTATCAGGTTACACCGCAGGTTTACCGCCAGCAGATAAATGAGAGTTCTCACCCTCCATCGATATAAGTAGCAATATTTTGCTATTGCCGATTTTTGATAGTGTTTTGTATCTTAATCATTTCAGAAAGAAAATTTATCTGGTGTAACAATAAATTGTCATAGCGCAACAAAATAATAAAATTTAGGGCATAAACTGCACCAGTTTTTATTTTTGTGATGAAGTACAGTGTTAGGAAAGATAAGTTTTATTACGCTTTGTCGACACGTTCTATCGTCAATATACCGGTAAGGATGAGTAGATTAACGTCAGATGAGCAACCGCTCAGGCTATTGCTCACAGAAATGTAAAATGTAGCACATTATTAATTGCCGTTATGGGTGTGCCGTACAGCCATAACGTAAACCAACAGGTTTGCCACATTTGTGGTAGGGAAGGGGGTGAAAATCCCCCGCAGCCCCCGCTGCTGTGATGCTGACGACCCCGTAAAGACCACTGATCGCAAGATTGGGAAGGACGGGCGAGGAGGACGCTAAGCCAGAAGACCTGCCTGTCGGTGATAACCAACAACTTCGGTGGGAAGTGGGTTGCGAAGACGCGTACAGTCGAAAGACTGAACATGCGCGTACCTGTATACCCCTACCACCCTGAACAGGATCAGGGTAATGGCGGCAAGGCATCACGCATTTATTCTTGCAGGCACAGGAAGCGGTTGTGGCAAAACCACGGTGACGCTTGGTTTGCTGAGGCTGCTGCAAAAACGCGCGCTGCGCGTACAGCCGTTTAAAGTTGGGCCAGATTACCTTGATACCGGCTGGCATACCGCTATCTGTGGCGTGGTGTCCCGTAATCTTGACAGTTTCATGCTTCCTCCTCCTGTTCTCAACGCCTTATTTTGCGAACAAATGCAGCGGGCGGATGTCGCTGTCATTGAGGGGGTCATGGGGCTGTATGACGGCTATGGCGTCGACCCCAATTATTGCAGTACAGCCGCAATGGCAAAACAGCTTGACTGCCCGGTCATACTACTGGTGGACGGCAAGGCTGTTTCAACGTCGCTTGCGGCTACCGTTATGGGATTTCAGCACTTCGACCCGACCCTCAACCTCGCGGGCGTGATTGTGAATCGCGTCACTAGCGACGCCCACTATCAGCTCCTCAAAAATGCCATTGAACATTATTGCTCACTGCCGGTACTGGGGTATGTCCCTCCTTGCGACGGCGTCGCATTACCTGAACGCCACCTGGGGTTGATTACCGCCAGAGAATCCCTCGTCAATCAGCAATCATGGCATGATTTTGTCGCTACGCTGGAACAAACAGTGGATGTGGATGCGCTACTCTCGCTGAGTCTGTTATCAGCGCTTCCGGCGGGAACGTGGCCTGAACGCCCAGGTAAAACGGCGGGGGCAGGGCTGACGCTTGCTCTGGCGGATGATGAAGCCTTTAACTTTTATTACCCCGACAACATCGATTTGCTGGAACGTGCCGGCGTTAACATTGTGCGTTTTAGCCCACTGCATGACCGCATATTGCCTGACTGTCAGATGATCTGGCTGGGCGGTGGATATCCTGAATTATACGCCGCGGATCTGGCGGCAAATACGATGATGTTAAAACATTTGCGGGCTGCGCATCAGCGCGGCGCGGCGATTTATGCGGAGTGTGGCGGTCTGATGTATCTGGGGAGCACTCTGGAGGATAGCGGCGGAGAAATTCATCAGATGGCGGATATTATCCCCGGCCACAGCAAAATGGGTAAGCGACTTACCCGCTTTGGTTACTGTGAAGCGCGGGCTATGCAGCCAACGCTATTGGCGGCGCCTGGCGAGATAGTGCGCGGTCATGAATTTCACTACTCAGATTTTATCCCCGAAACACCCGCCGTTATGGCCTGTCGTAAGGTTCGCGATGACCGCGTGTTACAGGAATGGACTGGCGGCTGGCAGACAGGCAACACGTTTGCCAGCTACCTGCATGTCCATTTCGCCCAGCGTCCGGAAATGTTGCAGCACTGGCTGGCGGCGGCGAGGCGCGTATCATGACGATCCTTGCCTGGTGTATCGCCTGGGTGCTGGATTTTATCATCGGCGACCCTCAACACTGGCCTCATCCGGTACGCTGGATAGGTCGTTTAATCACGTTTGTGCAGCGAATTGTGCGTCGCTATTGTCACAGCGACAAAGCGCTGCGGATTGGCGGTGGCGTAATGTGGATTGTGGTTGTCGGGGCGACCTGGGGCATGGCGTGGGGCGTACTGGCGCTGGCGCAGCGGATTCATCCCTGGTTTGGCTGGAGCGTCGAAGTCTGGATGATCTTTACCACGCTGGCCGGACGCTCTCTGGCCCGCGCCGCGCAGGAGGTTGAACGACCGTTACGGGAGGACGACCTTGCGGAAAGCCGAATAAAACTCTCCTGGATCGTCGGGCGCGATACGTCGCAACTTCAGCCAGAGCAGATCAATCGCGCCGTGGTGGAAACGGTTGCAGAGAACACCGTTGACGGCATTATCGCGCCGCTCTTTTTCCTCTTTCTCGGCGGCGTGCCGCTGGCTATGGCCTACAAAGCCGTCAATACCCTGGATTCAATGGTGGGCTACAAACATGAAAAGTATCGGGCGATTGGTATGGTTAGCGCCCGTATGGACGACGTAGCGAACTATCTTCCCGCCCGACTGAGCTGGCTGTTGCTGGGCATTGCGGCAGGACTTTGTCGCCTGAGTGGTTGGCATGCGCTGCGTATTGGCTGGCGTGACCGTTATAACCACAGTAGCCCAAATTGCGCCTGGTCGGAAGCCTGTGTGGCCGGCGCCTTAGGTATCCAGCTAGGTGGCCCAAATAGCTACTTTGGCGAGCGTGTGGACAAACCCTGGATCGGCGACGCGCAGCGCGATATTTCCGTAGACGATATTTCCCGAACGATTCGATTGATGTGGGTCGCTTCAACCCTGGCGCTGGCGCTGTTTATTGCGGCACGGTGCTGGTTATCTGGCGTGGCCTGAGGACGACAGTATGCATTATATCCAGCAGCCCCAAACCATTGAGGCCAATAGTTTCACCATTATTAGCGACATTATTCGCGAAGCGCATCCCGATTACCGTTTCGCCAGTCCGCTCCATGAGGCCATTATCAAGCGGGTTATCCATACCACCGCCGATTTCGACTGGCTGGACATTTTGTGGTTCTCTGCTGATGCGCTGGAGCAGCTTTGTGATGCGCTACGCCATCCGTGCATTATTTATACCGATACCACGATGGCGCTGTCCGGCATTAATAAAAGATTGCTGGCGACGTTTGGCGGCGAGTGTCGTTGTTATATCAGCGATCCGCGCGTGATACGCGCCGCAAAAACGCAGGGGATTACCCGTTCAATGGCTGCTGTTGATATTGCTATCGACGAGGAGGAGAAAAACAAAATCTTTGTTTTCGGCAATGCGCCGACGGCCCTGTTCCGTTTGCTTGAGCATAACGTGACGGTGAGCGGCGTGGTGGGTGTACCGGTAGGCTTTGTTGGCGCTGCGGAGTCCAAAGAGGCGCTCACCCATAGCCATTTCCCGGCGATTGCCGCGTTAGGGCGTAAAGGCGGCAGTAACGTAGCCGCCGCTATCGTCAATGCGCTGCTTTATCACCTCCGGGAGGCTTGATGAGCGAGCTTTCTTTTGACGCGCCGGTCTGGCATCACGGTAAAGCGTTACGTAAAGGATATACCACCGGTTCCTGCGCGACGGCGGCGGCAAAAGTCGCCGCGCTGATGATATTGCGTCAACATCTAATTCATCAGGTCTCCATCGTCACGCCGTCGGGCGTCACGCTATGCCTGAACGTGGAGTCGCCGCACATTGAAGGCCAGCAGGCGATAGCCGCAATTCGTAAAGATGGCGGCGATGACGTGGATGCCACGCACGGGATGTTGATTTTTGCCCGCGTTACGCTCAACGACAGCGGTGAGATTACGCTCACTGGCGGCGAAGGTATTGGTACGGTAACGCGTAAAGGGGTCGGACTGCCGCTCGGGAGCGCCGCTATCAATCGTACGCCGCGCCATACCATTGAGTCTGCGATGCGCGAAGCGATAGGCCCGGCGCGTGGGGCCGATGTGGAGATTTTTGCCCCGGAAGGCGAAGCGCGGGCGCAAAAAACGTATAACTCGCGGCTTGGCATTCTTGGCGGCATTTCCATTATTGGCACTACTGGCATTGTGACGCCGATGTCGGAAGAAAGCTGGAAACGCTCGCTATCGCTGGAGCTGGAGATCAAACGGGCGTCAGGATTAACGCGGGTGATACTCGTGCCGGGCAATCACGGCGAACGGTTTGTTCGCGAACAAATGGGCGTCGACACACAGGCGGTCGTCACCATGAGCAATTTTGTCGGCTACATGATTGAAGAGGCGGTACGGCTGGGATTTCGCCAGATAGTGCTGGTGGGTCATCCTGGAAAATTGATCAAAATCGCTGCCGGGATCTTCCATACCCATAGCCATATTGCCGATGCGCGGATGGAAACGCTGGTCGCGCATTTAGCTCTACTGGGCGCGCCGCTGGAGTTACTCACTCTGGTCGGCGATTGCGATACCACCGAAGCGGCAATGGAGCACATTGAAGCATATGGCTTCGGGCATATCTACAACCATCTTGCCAGGCGTATTTGTTTGCGAGTCATACAGATGCTGCGTTTTACCAAAACGCTGCCTGTCTGCGACGCCATCCTGTTTTCTTTTGATAACCATATTCTCGGTAGTAATCGTCCCGTCGACGAGATTGCTAAGGAGCTGCAATGCTAACGGTCGTGGGAATGGGGCCCGCCGGACGGCATTTGATGACGCCTGCGGCGCTGGAAGCGATAGACCATGCCGATGCGCTGGCAGGCGGTAAACGCCATTTGGCGCAGTTTCCGACGTTTGGCGGCGAACGATTTACGCTGGGCGCGGATATTGGCGCGTTGTTGTCCTGGATTGCCGCCCGTCGGGATAAACGGATCGTGGTGCTGGCCTCCGGCGATCCGCTGTTTTATGGCATCGGTACGCGCATGGTGGCCCATTTTGGTATTGAGCATGTTCGCATTATCCCAGGGATCAGCGCCGTACAGTATCTGTGCGCGCAGGCTGGAATTGATATGAATGACATGTGGTTGACCAGTAGTCACGGTCGTTGCGTCAGCTTCGAGCAACTGGCGAGCCATCGCAAAGTGGCGATGGTCACGGACGCCCGCTGCGGCCCGCGGGAAATCGCGCGGGAACTGGTCGCGCGCGGTAAAGGGCATCGCTTAATGGTGATTGGTGAAAATCTGGCGATGGAAAATGAGCGAATCCACTGGCTACCTGTCAGTGCGGTGAACGCCGACTATGAAATGAGTACAGTGGTGATCCTTGATGAAAGATGAGCTTTTTCTGCGCGGCGAGAACGTACCGATGACCAAAGAGGCAGTACGGGCGCTGGCACTGTCGAAACTTGAGCTCCACCGCGCCAGTCACCTGCTTGACGTCGGGGCGGGAACGGGAAGCGTCTCAATTGAAGCGGCGCTGCAATTTCCTTCGTTGCAGGTGACGGCTATTGAGCGCAATCCCGCCGCGTTACGGTTGCTTGATGAGAATCGTCAGCGCTTTGCCTGTGGCAATATCGATATTCTCCCCGGCGAAGCGCCAATGACCATAACCAGGAAAGCCGATGCGGTGTTTATGGGCGGCAGCGGCGGGCATCTGACGGCGCTGATTGACTGGGCGATGCGCCATCTGCATCCCGGTGGCCGCCTGGTAATGACCTTTATCTTGCAGGAAAACCTCCATGGCGCTCTGGCGCATCTTGCGCGCATCGGTGCATGCCGAATGGACTGTGTACAGCTTCAGCTCTCATCGTTAACGCCGCTGGGGGCGGGACACTATTTCAAACCGAACAATCCTGTTTTTGTTATCGCCTGTCAGAAGGAAGAAAACCATGTCTGAGACATTTGATCCACGCTGTGTGTGGTTCGTCGGCGCCGGGCCGGGCGATCGCGAGCTGATCACGCTTAAAGGATACCGTCTGCTGCAACAGGCGCAGGTAGTTATCTATGCCGGTTCGCTGATCAATACCGAACTGCTGGATTACTGCCCCGCGCAGGCAGAACGCTACGACAGCGCCGAACTGCATCTTGAGCAGATTATCGAGCTGATGGTCGCGGGCGTGAAAGCGGGAAAAACGGTGGTGCGTTTGCAAACGGGCGATGTCTCGCTGTATGGCTCCGTACGTGAGCAAGGCGAAGCGTTAACCCGCCGCGGTATTGACTGGCAGGTAGTGCCTGGCGTCAGCGCGTTTCTCGGCGCTGCGGCGGAGCTGGGCGTGGAATATACCGTACCGGAGGTATCGCAGAGTCTCATTATTACCCGTCTGGAAGGGCGTACGCCAGTACCGGCGCGCGAACAACTGGAGGCTTTCGCCAGTCACCAGACGTCGATGGCGATTTATCTCTCCGTTCAGCGTATTCACCGGGTGGCGGAACGTCTCATTGTCGGCGGTTATCCGGCAACTACGCCTGTCGCGGTCATCTATAAGGCTACCTGGCCGGAAAGCCAGACCGTTCGCGGCACGTTAGCGGATATTAGCGACAAAGTACGTGATGCTGGCATCCGTAAGACGGCGCTGATCCTGGTCGGGAATTTTCTGGGTAAGGAGTATCACTACTCAAGACTCTATGCAGCGGACTTTAGCCATGAATACCGTAAAGCCTGAATCCATTGCGTTGTTTTGCCTGACGCCCGGCGGTGTGGCGCTGGCAAAGAGACTTGCCGCGATGCTGCCGTTAACCTGCTTTACCAGTGAAAAACTGCGGGAAGAGGGATTTATTCCCTTCGACGGCGGATTCGCTAATACCGCGCGGCAGGCTTTTACCACCTATACCGCGCTCATTTTTATCGGCGCGACCGGCATTGCCGTTCGTGTCCTGGCGCCGTTAGTGAACGACAAGTTCAGCGATCCGGCGGTGGTCGTCATTGATGAACGTGGTCAGCATGTCATTAGCCTGCTTTCCGGTCATGCGGGCGGGGCCAATGCCTTGACGCGCTACCTGGCAGGAATGTTAGGCGCCGATCCGGTGATTACCACGGCAACGGATATCAATGAGATGTCCGCGTTGGACACCTTAGCTTTCCAGCTTAATGCCCGCATGACTGATCTTCGAACGGCGGTAAAAACCGTTAACCAGATGTTGGTTAGTCATCAACGTGTGGGGTTATGGTGGGATGCCGAACTGACGGAAGACATCGGCCAGTGCGATATTCGCGGTTTTATCCCTGTTGATGATTTGCAGCGGTTGCCTGAACTGGATGTGCTGATCTGCGTCTCTTTGCGTAATGACCTCCCTGAGCTTCCCGTACTGCACTGGAAACTGGTGCCCCAGCGCGTGGTGGCGGGAATTGGCTGTCGCCGCGATACGCCATTTCCCCTGTTAGCGACATTACTGGCGCGCCAGCTTGAAGCGCAAAAACTCGATCCGCTGGCGTTAAAAGCGATTGGCAGCGTCACGCTCAAAAAAGGGGAGCCGGGGCTTATTCAGCTCGCCTCCTGCTGCCGCGTGCCTTTTAAAACCTTTACCGCCGAAGCGTTGCGCGAATTCGAACACCATTTTCCTGGTTCTGGCTTCGTCAGAAAAACGGTGGGCGTTAGCAGCGTATCCGGCCCGGCAGCGTGGTTATTAAGCCAGGGACAATTGTTAGGCGAGACCCTGCGAGAACAGGGCGTCACTATTACTTTAGGAGTTGCACACTGATGTTGAGCGTAATTGGTATTGGCCCCGGTTCGCAGGCAATGATGACGATGGAGGCTATCGACGCGCTTCAGGCGGCGGAAATCGTCGTGGGCTACAAAACCTATACCCATCTGGTTAAAGCATTCACCGGCGACAAACAGGTGATCAAGACCGGCATGTGTAAGGAGATTGAACGCTGCCAGGCGGCTATTGAACTGGCGCAGGCCGGGCATAACGTAGCGCTAATCAGCAGCGGCGATGCGGGGATTTACGGCATGGCGGGTCTGGTGTTGGAACTGGTCGGCAAACAGAAACTGGACGTTGAGGTGCGGCTCATTCCTGGCATGACCGCCAGCATCGCCGCCGCCTCTTTACTGGGCGCGCCGCTGATGCATGACTTCTGCCATATCAGCCTGAGTGATTTGCTCACGCCGTGGCCGGTTATTGAAAAACGTATTGTCGCTGCCGGAGAAGCAGACTTTGTTATCTGTTTTTACAACCCGCGTAGCCGCGGGCGCGAAGGGCATCTGGCGCGCGCGTTTGAACTGCTTGCCGCCAGTAAAAGTGCGCAAACGCCGGTTGGCGTGGTGAAATCCGCTGGACGTAAGAAAGAGGAAAAATGGCTGACTACGCTCGGCGATATGGATTTTGAACCGGTAGATATGACCAGTCTGGTCATTGTCGGTAATAAAACGACCTATGTTCAGGATGGGCTGATGATCACGCCGCGAGGTTACACGCTGTGAAAGAGGGGGAGGTGCTGGTGGTGGGCGGTACCAGCGATGCGCGCGCGTTATGCCGACAACTGGATGCGGCGAAAGTCGCATACACCTTATCCGTGGCGACGCCAGCCGGAAAAGCGCTGGCTGGCGATATTAAAGGACAGGTGCGCTGCGGTCGTCTGGAGTACGGGCAGATGGTCGCCTGGCTAAAAGAAAACCGCACTCGCTGGGTAATAGACGCATCGCATCCCTATGCGGAAATGGTCAGCCATAACCTCCTTCGCGCCTGTGAAACGGCGGGCGTGTTGTTAAGTCGTTATCAGCGTCCGGATCAGCTTAGCAATCTGACGCATCCGCTTCTCTATACGGCGCGCAGTATTGCCGATGCCTGCGAGATAGCGAGGCGTTTTGGTCCGCGCGTTTTACTGACGACCGGCAGTAAAGATTTGGCCGTCTGGCGTGCCGGACTGGCGGAAAAAACGTTGCTGGCGCGCGTACTGCCCGTGGCGGAGGTGATTCAACGCTGCAGCGAACTGGGGTTCGGCGTTGGAGAGATTTTCGCACTGTGCGGGCCGTTCAGCGCTGATTTCAACGCCGCGTTTTACCACCAATGCCGGGCCGACGTGGTCATTACCAAAGCGTCCGGCGCGGAGGGGGGATATCAGGAAAAAGTCCGGCCCTGTCTGGATGCGGGCATTCCCTGCATCGTTATTGCGCGCCCGACGCCGCTCGTGACGGGTGATGAATTACTGGAAAGCCAGGCCGCCTTTGCGCAGCGTTTATCGCGCTGGCTGGCCGCAGCTAAGGAGTAAAAATGAAAAAAGCGCTTCTGGTGGTCAGTTTTGGCACCAGCTATCACGACACCTGTGAAAAAAACATTGTGGCGTGCGAGCGTGATCTGGCGGCGTCCTGTCCCGATCGCGACCTGTTTCGCGCCTTCACTTCCGGAATGATCATTCGCAAGCTTCGCCAGCGTGACGGTATCGACATCGATACGCCATTCCAGGCTTTGCAAAAGCTTGCTGCACAGGGATATCAGGACGTGGCGATTCAGTCGTTGCACATTATTAACGGCGACGAATATGAAAAAATTGCCCGTGAAGTACAAACCTTGCGTCCGTTATTTACTCGCCTGACTCTGGGCGTGCCGCTGCTGAGCAGCCATAACGATTATGTGCAGCTAATGCAGGCGTTGCTACAACAGATGCCATCGCTCAGACACACGGAGAAAGTCGTTTTTATGGGCCACGGCGCCAGCCATCATGCATTCGCAGCTTATGCCTGCCTCGATCATATGATGACCGCGCAGCGCTTCCCGGCGCGCGTCGGCGCCGTAGAAAGTTATCCAGAGGTCGATATCCTGATCGACAGCCTGCGTGACGAAGGTGTCACCGGCGTACATTTGATGCCACTAATGCTGGTGGCGGGCGATCACGCCATTAATGATATGGCTTCAGACGACGGCGACTCATGGAAAATGCGCTTTAACGCGGCGGGCATTCCGGCGACGCCGTGGCTGAGCGGGCTGGGAGAAAACCCGGCTATCCGGGCGATGTTTGTCGCGCATTTGCGTCAGGCGCTGAACATGGCGGTAGAGGAGGCGGCATGAACGGTAAATTATACGCATTAAGTACCGGGCCTGGCGCGCCCGATCTGATTACCGTTCGCGCAGCGCGGATTCTTGGCGCGCTGGACATTCTGTATGCGCCCGCTGGTCGTAAGGGCGGCGATAGTCTGGCGCTGTCGATTGTGCGCGACTATCTCGGCGAGCAGACGGAAGTACGTTGTTGCCATTTCCCTATGAGTACTGACAGCGCCGAGAAAGAAGCGGTCTGGAACGAGGTTGCCGCCGCGCTTACCGCAGAGGTAGGGGCTGGTAAACAGGTCGGTTTTATTACCCTTGGCGATGCGATGCTATTCAGTACCTGGATTTTTTTACTCCAGCGTATCGGTTGCCCGGCGTGGCTGGAGATTGTCCCCGGCGTCACCTCCTTCGCCGCGATAGCCGCCCGGGCGAAAATGCCGCTCGCCATAGAGCAGCAATCGCTGGCGGTTATTTCTTGTACCGCGCCGGAAGCGGAAATAGCCCAGGCGCTACAACAGCATGATAGCCTGGTGTTGATGAAAGTGTATGGCCGGTTCGCCCGTATTAAAGCGTTGCTGGCGCAGGCTGGCCTGCTGGAGTGCGCCTTAATGATGTCCGAGGCCACGCTGCCCGGCGAGCAGTGCTGGCGTCATCTCCACGAGGTCAACGATGATCGACCGTTGCCCTATTTTTCGACCATTCTGGTCAACAAACAGTGGGAGTATGCAGAATGAAACTTGAACAGCAGCTTAGACAGTTGTCTTTCAGTGGACTGGCTGCAGCACTATTGCTGATGGTTGTCCCGCAACAGGCGTTTGCGATGCATATCATGGAGGGCTTTTTACCGCCAGTGTGGGCGCTGGCCTGGTGGTTACTGTTTTTACCCTGCTTGTGGTATGGGCTGGTGCGCTTACGGCGTATTGTGCAGGAGGATAATCATCAGAAGGTACTGTTGGCGCTGTGCGGCGCGTTTATTTTTGTCCTGTCCGCGCTCAAAATTCCGTCGGTAACGGGGAGTTGTTCACATCCGACCGGCGTTGGTCTGGCGGTTATCTTGTTCGGGCCCGGGGTGGTGGCGATTCTCGGCGCGGTTGTGCTGCTGTTTCAGGCGCTGTTGCTGGCGCACGGCGGTCTGACGACGCTTGGCGCAAACGGAATGTCGATGGCGGTGATTGGTCCGGTTGTCGGTTATCTGGTGTGGAAGATGGCCTGCCGCGCCGGACTGCGCCGCGATGTCGCCGTTTTTCTGTGCGCGATGCTGGCGGATTTGGCAACCTATTTTGTGACTTCAGTCCAGCTTGGCGTTGCGTTTCCCGATCCCCATGCCGGAGCGACAGGGTCTGTTGTGAAGTTTATGGGGATTTTCTGCCTCACACAGATTCCTGTCGCCATTGCCGAAGGTTTATTAACCGTCATGATTTATGACCAGTTAACCAAACGGCAATTGATTACCGTACAAGGACATTAAAATGAAAAAAACGTTGATGTTGTTAGCGATGGTGGTGGCGCTGGTGATTCTGCCGTTTTTTATTAACCATGGCGGTGAATATGGCGGTTCAGACGGAGAAGCGGAAAGCCAGATTCAGACTATTGCGCCGCAGTATAAACCCTGGTTTCAGCCGCTGTATGAGCCTGCCAGCGGTGAAATTGAAAGCCTGCTGTTTACCCTTCAGGGCTCTCTCGGCGCGGCGGTGATTTTCTATATTCTGGGTTACTGCAAAGGTAAACAACGCCGTGATGACCGGGCTTGACCGACTCAGCTATCAAAGCCGCTGGGTACACGTTGCGCCGCAGCGCAAGTTTTTGCTGTGGCTGGCGATGATGATACTGGCGTTTGTTCTGCCGCCTGTGGGGCAGGGCATTGAGCTGCTGATCATTGCCGGATTGAGCTGTTGGCTATTGCGGATATCCCTCTGGCGTTGGTGTCGATGGATGGCGATACCTTTGGGATTTTTGTTGGTCGGCGTGATAACGATTATCTTCAGCATCAGCCGCGAGCCGCAAATGCTGCTGGCTGGCGTATCTGTCGGGCCGTACTGGATCGGGATTACCCGTGCGGGCGTGGTCACGGCGAATGCAACGTTCTGGCGTAGCCTGACGGCGCTGGCCGCGACTCTGTGGCTGGTGATGAATCTACCGTTTCCGCAGTTAATTAGTCTGCTTAAACGCGCGCATGTTCCACGCCTGCTTACCGAGCAAATCCTGTTAATGTGGCGCTTTATCTTTATTCTTCTGGATGAGGCGGTGGCAATCCGTCGCGCGCAAACGCTGCGTTTTGGTTATTGCAGTCTGCCTAACGGCTATCGATCTCTGGCGATGCTGGCTGGACTCCTGTTTACGCGGGTGTTAATGCGTTATCAGCAAATGACCACCACGCTGGATATCAAACTGTATCAGGGTGATTTTCACCTGTAAGGACTATTATGCTTGCCACTTCAGACCTGTGGTTCCGTTATCAGGATGAGCCGGTACTTAAAGGGTTAAATCTGGATTTTTCGCTCTCGCCTGTTACCGGTTTGGTGGGCGCGAACGGTTGTGGGAAGTCTACGCTTTTTATGAACCTGAACGGCCTGTTGCGCCCGCAAAAGGGCGCCGTGTTGTGGCAGGGAAAACCGCTGGATTACAGTAAACGCGGACTACTGGCGCTGCGCCAGCACGTTGCGACGGTTTTTCAGGACCCCGAGCAGCAGATTTTTTATACTGATATCGATAGCGACATTGCGTTTAGTTTACGTAATTTGGGCGTGCCGGAGGCGGAAATCACGCGCCGCGTCGACGAGGCGCTAACGCTGGTTGATGCTCAACATTTTCGCCATCAGCCCATTCAGTGTTTGAGTCATGGGCAAAAAAAACGTGTGGCTATCGCCGGAGCGCTGGTGCTACAGGCACGCTATCTATTGCTGGATGAACCCACTGCCGGTCTCGATCCCGCGGGGCGCGCCCAGATGATCGCTATCATCAGGCGGATTGTGGCGCAGGGAAATCATGTCATTATCTCCAGCCATGATATCGATCTTATTTATGAAATTAGCGATGCCGTATACGTGCTACGCCAGGGCCAGGTCCTGACGTATGGCGCGCCTGACGAGGTTTTCGCGTGTACGGAAGCGATGGAACAAGCGGGGCTAACCCAGCCCTGGCTGGTCAAACTTCATACTCAACTGGGACTGCCGCTGTGTAAAACAGAAACGGAGTTTTTTCATCGAATGCAAAAGTGCGCATTCAGGGAGGCGTCATGACGCAGGCAGTTATGTTGCAGGGGACGGCATCCGATGTTGGCAAAAGTGTGCTGGCGGCGGGTTTATGCCGCATTTTTTATCAGGATGGTCTGCGTACCGCGCCGTTTAAATCGCAAAATATGGCGCTTAATTCTGGTATTACGCCGGATGGTAAAGAGATGGGGCGGGCGCAGATTTTTCAGGCGGAAGCCGCGGGGATCACGCCAGATGTGCGTATGAATCCGGTGCTGCTCAAACCGACCAGCGATCGCCAGGCGCAGGTCGTGCTGATGGGGAAAGTGGCGACCAATATGGATGCGGTCAGTTACCATGACTATAAACCGCATTTGCGTGAGCAAATTCTTGCGGTCTATAACAGCCTGGCGCAGGAATATGACGTTATTGTGCTGGAAGGCGCCGGAAGCCCGGCGGAAATCAATCTGCGCGATCGTGATATCGTCAATATGGGAATGGCGGAAATGGCCCAGTGTCCGGTTATTCTGGTGGCGGATATCGACCGGGGCGGCGTATTCGCCGCTATTTATGGCACGCTGGCACTGCTGCATAAACAGGAGCGTGACAGAGTAAAGGGCGTCATTATCAACAAATTCCGCGGCGACGTGGCGCTGCTCTATTCCGGTATCGAACAAATCGAATCGCTTACCGGCGTCCCGGTCCTGGGAGTGATGCCGTGGCTGGATGTGGATCTGGAAGATGAAGATGGCGTCGCGCTGCAAAACGATAAATATCGCGGTAACGACCCTCGTGATATCACCATTGCCATCGTGCAACTGCCACATATTTCTAACTTTACGGATTTTAACCCCCTGGCAGCCCAGCCGGATGTGCGCATACGCTATGTCCGTCGCCCGGAAGCGTTGACTGACGTTGATCTGGTGATCCTGCCGGGCAGTAAGAATACGCTGAGCGACCTCGCCTGGCTGCGCGAAAGCGGGATGGCGGATGCGGTATTGCAGACACATCGACAGGGCGTGCCGGTGATGGGAATTTGCGGCGGCTACCAGATGCTGGGCGACACCATTGTGGATGAGGTGGAGTCGGGGCTGGGTACGCAGCCGGGCCTGGGGCTGCTTAATACGATCACTCGCTTTGCACAGGATAAAACCACGACGCAGGTTAACGCGACAATGTCAGGCGAACTGCCCGGCTGGCTGGCTGCCGCGGCGGGGCTACCGGTACGCGGTTATGAAATCCATATGGGGGAAACGGTGCTGCAGGAAGGATGCTGTACGGCCATGACGTTACAGAAAAATGGATGCCCTATGGCGGATGGCGCGGTTACTGCCGACGGACTGGCGTTCGGCACTTACCTTCACGGCCTGTTTGACAGCGATGCGTTTACCCGTGCGGTGGTCAATGGCTTACGGGCGCGAAAAGGACTTGCGCCGCGGGAAACGGCTTTTTGTTATGCGGAGCATAAAGCGCGGCAATTTGATCTGCTGGCGGAGGCGATGCGGCAACATATTGATATTGATAAAATTTATACCATCATGCAACAGCACCAGGAGCCAGTATGATGATTCTGGTGACGGGCGGGGCGCGTAGCGGAAAAAGCCGCCATGCTGAAACCTTAATTGGCGATGCGCCGCAGGTACTGTATATCGCCACCTCGCACATTCTTGATGACGAGATGGCGGCGAGAATTCAGCATCATAAAGATGGCAGGCCGGCACACTGGCGGACCGCAGAATGCTGGCGGCATCTTGATACGTTGATTACCGCGGATCTTGCCCCTGACGACGCGATTTTGCTGGAGTGTATGACCACGATGGTGACGAATCTGCTGTTTGCGCTGGGAGGAGAAAACGATCCCGAACAGTGGGATTACGCGGCGATGGAGCGTGCCATTGAAGATGAAATTCGGATTTTAATTGCAGCCTGCCAGCGCTGCCCGGCGAAAGTGGTACTGGTTACAAATGAGGTGGGAATGGGGATCGTCCCGGAAAACCGTCTGGCGCGCCATTTTCGTGATATTGCCGGTCGGGTAAACCAACGACTGGCGGCAGCGGCGGATGAGGTCTGGCTGGTAGTCTCAGGTATTGGAGTCAAAATTAAATGAGTAAGCTGTTTTGGGCCATGCTCGCTTTTATTAGCCGCTTGCCCGTGCCGTCGCGTTGGTCGCAGGGACTGGACTTCGAGCAGTATTCGCGCGGGATTGTGATGTTTCCCTTTGTCGGGTTGATTCTGGGGGGGCTCAGCGGCCTGGTTTTTATCCTCCTGCAACCCTGGTGCGGTATTCCGTTGGCGGCGTTGTTCTGTATTCTGGCGTTGGCGCTGCTGACCGGCGGTTTTCATCTGGATGGTCTGGCCGATACCTGCGATGGCATTTTTTCCGCGCGCCGTCGTGAGCGGATGCTGGAGATTATGCGCGATAGCCGTCTGGGAACCCACGGAGGGCTGGCGCTTATTTTTGTGCTACTGGCAAAAATTCTGGTCATCAGCGAACTGGCGTTACGCGGAGCGCCAATGTTGGCGGCGCTGGCAGCGGCTTGTACGGCTGGACGCGGCAGCGCCGTTTTATTGATGTACCATCATCGTTACGCCCGTGAAGAGGGGCTTGGCAACGTATTTATCGGTAAAGTCAGCGGACGGCAAACCTGCGTTACGCTGGGATTGGCGGTAATCGTCGCCACGGTATTGCTGCCCGGTATGCAGGGACTGGCCGCAATGGTGGTCACACTCACGGCGATTTTCATCCTCGGCCAGTTGCTTAAACGTACGCTTGGCGGGCAAACCGGCGATACGCTGGGCGCGGCGATCGAACTTGGCGAACTGATCTTTCTGCTGGCTCTGTTATGAGCCGATTATTACGGACGAGACATCTTATGCAGACACTACACGCTTTACTCCGTGACATTCCCGCGCCGGATGCCGACGCGATGACGCGGGCGCAGCAACATATTGACGGCCTGCTCAAACCGCCGGGCAGCCTGGGGAGACTGGAAGCCTTAGCTGTTCAGCTCGCAGGAATGCCGGGTCTTCACGGTGCGCCGCAGGTAGGCGAAAAGGCGATGCTGGTGATGTGCGCCGACCATGGCGTCTGGGATGAAGGCGTGGCGGTTTCGCCCAAAATCGTGACGGCGATTCAGGCGGCGAATATGACGCGGGGAACAACCGGCGTATGCGTGCTTGCCGCTCAGGCCGGTGCGAAGGTGCATGTCATTGATGTCGGTATTGATGCCGAACCTATTCCTGGCGTAGTTAATATGCGCGTCGCGCGCGGCTGCGGAAATATCGCCGTTGGCCCGGCGATGAGTCGCTCTCAGGCTGAGGAGCTTTTGCTGGCGGTTTCCCGCTACACTTGCGACCTGGCGCAACGCGGCGTGACCTTATTTGGTGTGGGGGAGCTGGGAATGGCGAACACTACGCCAGCCGCCGCGATGGTCAGCGTTTTTACAGGAAATGATGCAAAAGAGGTGGTGGGGATTGGCGCGAATCTTCCGCCTTCCCGTATAGATCATAAAGTGGAGGTCGTGCGGCGGGCGATTGCGATTAATCAGCCCGATCCGCGTGATGGCATTGATGTATTGTCGAAGGTAGGTGGTTTTGATCTGGTCGGGATGACCGGCGTGATGCTTGGCGCGGCAAGGTGTGGCTTACCCGTATTGCTGGACGGTTTTCTTTCCTACTCGGCAGCGCTGGCGGCCTGTCAGATTGCGCCTGCGGTCAGACCTTACCTGATCCCGTCGCACTTTTCGGCGGAAAAGGGCGCCCGCATCGCGCTCGCGCATCTGGCGATGGAGCCCTATTTACATATGGCAATGCGGTTAGGTGAAGGGAGCGGCGCAGCGCTGGCGATGCCTATCGTGGAGGCCGCGTGCGCGATGTTCCACAACATGGGAGAGTTGGCGGCCAGTAATATTGTCCTGCCGGAGGAAAACGCAAACGCAACATAACCCCGGAGCACAACATCAGCAATGTGAGAAAAAAGCTATACTTAACGCACGCCTGCCGCGACAGAGGAAGGGATATAATGCGTCGTATCACACCTTTTTTTCCGCTTTTCGTTTTGTTGGTAAGCCATTTCGCGCTGGCTATAAGCTATCCATTGCCGCCCGAAGGCAGTCGTCTGGTAGGACGTCCTGTCACGATCGCCGTACCGCAGAACAATACTCAGCCCTTAGAGGCATTTGCCGCCCGCTACGGTCAGGGGCTGAGTAATATGCTTGAAGCTAATCCCGGCGTGGATGTGTTTTTACCTCAGTCTGGTTCCACACTGGTAGTGCCGCAGCAGTTGATTCTGCCTGACACCGTTCGTGAAGGTATTGTGGTAAACGTCGCCGAGATGCGCCTTTATTATTATCCCGAAGGTACGAATACGGTAGACGTATTGCCCATTGGTATTGGTCAGGCTGGCCGTGAAACGCCGCGCAACTGGATAACTGCGGTTGAACGCAAACAAGATGGTCCGGTTTGGGTGCCAACGGCTAATACGCGTCGGGAATATGCTAAAGAGGGAAAAACGCTGCCCGCGATGGTGCCAGCGGGGCCGGATAACCCTATGGGTCTGTACGCGATATACATCGGTAGGTTATACGCCATTCATGGCACCAACGCTAACTTTGGTATTGGCCTTCGTGTCAGTCAGGGCTGTATCCGTTTACGCAATGACGACATTAAATATTTATTCGACAATGTTCCTGTCGGAACCCGCGTTCAGATTATCGATAAGCCTGTTAAATTCTCGGTAGAGCCGGATGGCAGTCGTTGGCTGGAGGTACACGAACCGCTTTCGCGCAACCGTGCTGAATTTGAATCAGACAAAAAAGTTCCATTGCCCGTTACGCCAGTGCTGAGCACGTTTATCAAAGGGGATGACGTTGATACTTCGCGGGTTAATGAGGTGCTGGAACGCCGTTCCGGAATGCCGGTTAACATCAGCGCGGGCATGTCAGGCCTTTAAATATCCGACCACATTGCTGGCTGTTCTGGGCTGGAGTATCTGTATTGCTTGTTGTAGGCCGGATAAGGCATTTTATTCCGCCATCCGGCAAAATGACTTTGGGCTTGTCAGCAATTTAAAGTCTTCTTAAACACAGGCTTGTTGGACCACACTCCTTGGGGGATCTGTAAATCTCTTCGATTATTGGATAAGACGATAATATCGTCATAAAAATGAAAAAAAACATTAAAAAGTTATCGTTAAAAATGACAGGAATATCTAATGCGATTTTTTTTGAACAAAATCGTGCGACTAAAAATAAAATTAGCCGATATTATGGCGTAGATTAATTAAATGTTAGTAGATCCAATGATGGGTAAGCAGGTGATTCTGCGATAATTAAGTTGGATGTCACCAAGACTGATATTATAAAAATAACCTTTGCAAAAACTTTTCTTTGCATCCGTGGTTAAAATAAGTGAGTGAGATGTAGATATGAATTGATCAACATTATAGATGAAAGATTTTGTTTTGCCGAGTAGATGAATTATTTCAAGGAAATGTCATAGCTGCGAATGATGTCGTAATTCATTTTCACGCTTTAATATCACTAATAGAATGAAAAGGAACTGTCCAAAGATAGATGTATTGGCAGATGCCAGGTCATTGTCAGGTCGACTACCCGAAGCGCCGCTGGACAGGTATTGCAGGAGGAGCACGGTAATGGGGGGGTAAGCCGGGAATATGAGCCACAGACGCAGCGGCTGAAAAGGATAAAAACAGAACGTCCGGCAGGGCATCCGCAGGGGACAGGAGTGCTTCAGGACCTGCGTTATGAATATGTCCCGGTAGGCAACGTGAAATGTGTTCGCAATGACGCAGAAGAAACCCGGTTCTGGCGCAACCAGCAAGTGGAGCCGGAGAACCAATACGGTTATGACAGCCTCTACCAGTTGATTAGCGCCAGCGGGCGGGAAAAGGTTAATATAGGCCAACAGAACCGTTCCTTCTTCCCCGCCGACAGTATCTCCTGTACCCGTTATCTACGCACCTATACCGACGACAGCGACAACAACCTGAGTCGGATACGACACAGCGCGCCGGGGAGTAGCAACGGTTACACGACATATATCACCGTCAGCGACTGCAGTAACCGGGCCGTATTGCGTTCTCTGGCGGCGACGCCAGCAGAGGTGGAAATGCAGTTTGGCCCGGGGGGGGAGCAACTTCAGCTTCAGCCAGGCCAGACACTGGCATGGACAGCGCGTGGGGAGTTGTTGCAGGTGACGCCAGTGGAACGTGAGGGAACGCAGGACGATTGGGAATACTATCGTTACGATGCGAGAAGCCAGCGAGTGGTGAAGGGAAGTCGGCGGCGGACAGGGAGCGGGACACAGACGCAACGGGTGGTATACCTGCCGGGGCTGGAGCTGCGAACGAAAAGCAGTGGAGAAAGCCTGCAGACAGTGGTAGCGGGTAACGTGCGGTTATTGCACTGGGAGAGTGGAAAACCGGAGGGGCTTAATAATGATGGGCTGCGTTACAGCTACGATAACCTGACGGGAAACTGTGGGCTGAAGGTGGATGAGGATGGCTGCATCATTAGTGTGGAGGAATACAACCCCTACGGGGGAACGTCTGTCTGGAGCGGGAGTAGCGAAACTTTAAATACCAACCCATGGATGGGGGAACTTTACCTTATTTTGCCAGTCACATAGCACAATATCAGTATTTACTGGCAGCAGTCTCAGGGGGATGGGTAGGACAGATGCATCAACTTTGATCAGAGAAAATGTCATTAATGAGGATACATTAGCGAACACTGCCTGGTTAAAGGGCTAGAAGTTAATGTCGGCTTTTTTTAATAATACGCCAAATGGAAAATCTACCGCTAAGATTTTGCAGGCTTTTAATCTTAATGCTATATCAGTTAAAAAGGAGAATTTTTCTGTAGAATTAATGCGTAAATAATATGTCTATTTATCCGGCTGTTAATTATAAATATAGACTGCAATAATATGATTTTTTCTGACGGCTCATGTTCATTTTTAATGGGCTCTTCGCGTCAGCATCCTGACTTACTCAGAGCGCTGGATGCCATCGCCAGAAAAGCATTTAACCTGCTTTAAAGTCGTAATAGCCTGAGCGGATAGCAGTGTCAGTGAGTGCCATAGTGAAAGGCTATTTATTTAACGAACCGTGAAGCGCTCGGACGCCAAAACTACAGATGTGAAAAAACACGACAATCCTTTTCATGACAGCCGGGTTAATCTAACTGGTTGTTTTTATAAGGCATTAAGACTCACTGAGATGTCTTAATACTAAAATCTGGCTCTCTGACTGGGATCGCTTTTGTTAGTAACTGGCTAAACTTGAATTTGCTGTTTGTCAAGACCACCAGAATGACCACCAAATAAAAACTATGGTGGCATAGCAGTGGTAAGGGGAAGTTTATGAAAAGGCTAATTCTTTTGCAGAGTTGAAAAGCAATAAATATATGGTCTTTTAGAACAGTCATTTTGACGGTAATAGAATCGAAATCATCATCGAACAGATAGTTCTCGTTATGTGGGATGACTATGCTCATAATTGAGTCCATTATGGAGGCAGATGTGTTTGGTAAAGGCGTGGCGATTTAGTTCTGCAGACGTATGTGACGTATGTGACGTATGTGACGTATGTAATGTTGACGCAATGATCATCTCGAAGGGCTTAAAGTTTGGCCGCTGGCTGGCATAAAGCTGGTGAGTGAGTTCAACCTCATTAGTCGTCAGCGACTAAATAACTTCGCAAAATAGTAGATCACTTAAAAGGAACTCAGCCCGGATTGTGCGATCTGATCAATCGCCAAATATCCCAAACCACCAACCGGACTGAGCGATGCCGATCATAGCACCAATTCCTGAGGAAGAACGACGACTGATGCGCAAAGAAGCACAGCAGACCCGCGATAAAAATCATGCCAGACGACTCATTGCTATGCTGATGCAGCATCAGGGAATGACCGTTACCGATGTCGCCAGAATACTCTGTGCTGCCCGCTCATCTGTCGGCAGATGGATAAACTGGTTTACTTTACATGGCGCTGAAGGCTTAAAAAGCCTCAGGCCGGGACGTGCTCCACAATGGCCGGTTACCGATATTCTTCAGGTGCTTCCGCTGCTGGTTCAGCGCTCCCCAAAGGATTTTGGCTGGTTGCGCTCACGCTGGAGTACAGAGTTGTTGTCCCGCATCATCAACCAGATTTTTAACCTGACACTGCATAGCCCCACTCTGCACCGATACCTGAAACGTGCGGGCATTGTCTGGCGCAGAGCCTCGCCAACGCTGAAAATCCGGGACCCGCTGTATGAAGAAAAACAGCTTGCCATCGGACAGGCGCTGAATGAGGCTCCGGCAGAACATCCCGTGTTTTATCAGGATGAAGTCGATATCGACCTGAACCCTAAAATTGGCGCGGACTGGATGCCCAAAGGGCAACAGAAACGTATCGCCACGCCGGGGCAGAACCAGAAGCATTATCTGGCAGGCGCACTACATTCGGGTACCGGGAAAATCCACTATGTCAGTGGCAGTGGTAAGAGTTCTGATTTATTTATCAGCCTGTTAGAAGCATTACGGCGCACATACCGATGAGCGAAAACCATTACGCTGGTACTTGATAACTACGTCATTCATAAAAGCCGCAAAGTGGAACGCTGGTTGGAAAAGAACACGAAGTTCCGGTTGCTGTTCCTGCCAGTGTCTTCCCCGTGGCTGAATCCGATAGAGCTGTTGTGGTTATCGTTACACTGCGGTGTATTCCCAGAGCAGAACACAGGCTGACAACCGTGTGGCTGTCACTCAGTCTGGCAACTATCGTGAACCGTTCAGTGAGTCGGACATCAAGAGCGCGGTAGCCTTTTTTAATATCGTATTCTGTTCCTCCAGGCGGCGAACCTGCTTTTCCAGCTCGCGGATACGTTTCTGGTCTGGAGTAATAGGTGTGGCAGAGGGCGTAATCCCCTGGCGCTCTCGCCTGAGCTGGCGTACCCAGCTCTCAAGCGTGGTAGAACCGACATTCATCGCTTCACTGGCTTGTCTATATGAGTAGCCCTTATCAACAATCAGCTGTGCACATTCCAGCCTGAACTCGGGGGTGAAAGTACGCTTAGTTTTCTTGTTCATTAAGTCACCTGTTTTGTGTTGAGGTGAGAATATCACCTTTAATCAGGTGGCCAAATTTACTGTGCCACTACAGGGACCAGATCCCGGGTTTTATATATGCGTTTCCTGATGCGCTCTTTTTTCAGCGAACTGGAGAACGATTCGGCCACCGCATTGACGCTCCTGTCGTGTGTCCACTATCGCTGGGTAAGATCAGGCAGTTGCTGAAAAAAGTCCGGCATTTTATGGAAACCCTCAGCCCATTCCCAGGAGGTAAGCATGTGCTGGCAAAAATGTAACAATATTCGAATCACTTATTTAAATGAAAAAGCACATAAATTTTATGAGAAACACCATAGCCATATCGTTTTCTGGGACTTAACCTCATCTATGCACTGAAAACATTCAAGGATATGCATTATATACATTGGTATATTTATTAAGCACAAATGCTATTTTTGGCATGATATTTATCATATTACATTTATTGTATTTATTGCATTTATTGCATTTATTGCATTTATTGCATTTATTGCATTTATTGCATTTATGATCTAATGGAATATGATTTTATTGATCTGCCGTAGTCTATTATTGCCTCGACCTACATATTGAAATTGATGCAGGATATTGCATACTACATTGCTCCTTTTGAAATATCTGTTCTTGTAACAAGCAGACGGACACATAGTAAATAAAAATCTCATCTGGATTATTATATTATGAGAATTTCGCATGCGATCACAACACTGTTGACGCAGCCCTAACTATGCCATTGATGTTCCTTAAGGAAAAACGAACCTGGTGTAGTTCTTTTGACATTGTCGCAGTTAGCTATTTATTTTGAAGGGAGACTGAATAATGTGATGACGCTGTAAAATTTTTAACATGACACGGAATTATGAACACTCTCACCACTAAATCATCAAGGGAATATGCATGCCTAATATTAGTAATACCCATCTGACACAAACCCATTATCCCCTCGCTGTTGTCGAGGCAAAGACTGACCATGGCGATGAGCGTTTTGTGATTGATAAAAACAAAGGGATCGTTTACCAGTTTTCGATTGTTACAAACAATACTATGAAACTAAATCAGGTGGATTTATCTACACTAAAAAAGGCAATGGGGATCAAATCTATAGATAAGGTTACACACTGCGATGCCATTGAGATAATGAAAAACCCTAGTATGATCAATACTATTCTTAGCCCGTATAGCTCTAGTTCCTCATCGCCTGGCCGATTCAAGGCCATCACCGATTTAGGTGGGGTTGAAAAGAGCCAATACAAACAGTTATCAGAATCCGACAAAACGGCACAACTGCGCTAGGCTCTCCTCTCGCTCGTTGACGACGATCTGAAAGAACCGTTCAGTAGTCTGTTAAATGAGTGGGGAACCTATGGTGTTTCCGCCTGCGAGGTCGATAAGGGAGCCTATTCCAATTTCAAACAATTCTATGATGAAGAAATGGCAAGCCATGCCGTAAAAAAAGATGATTATGCCAAACTTGATTTTTCCACCCAAAATATTAAATCACACATTACCGACCCACGTTGTATAAACGCCAAATTGACGCCATTACAACTGTTCAAAGCGGCTTTTCAGCTAGGCGATACCCCTGCAGTTTCCAACTTTCGTTTTATGAACAACCCAGCCACTAAAGACGACGGTAAATACCGGGAGTGGATGTATCACTTTGACAACAGTAATTATGCTGCCGAGTTTAAACTGATTACCACACGTACCGCAGGTACCGAGCAGGCCAACAACGAACAGTGCCTGGCTGCGTTCCCCTATGATACCGAAAAAACCATCCGTTTTACGCAAAGCGAAGCGGCAACAAAATTCCCGACGATGGACGACCTGCAAAAAGAATTCAGTCATATACCGGGAGCCAGCTATGTGGTTATTCGTAACCCCGACAACACAACGCCGATTGAAACAGGTATTCGCACCGAGATAATTGTACATCACCGTTCTGCAAGCGGCAAAAACGAAACGGAATCACGCGATGCCGAATTGATGACCTTCCATGGTGTTGACCGGTGCCAACCTTTCCTTACTCCACAGGAACTTGAACAAGCCCTGCATCTCACGTCATTACAACGTTTCGTATTGGGTGAATTCCGTGATGCCGAGCCTCAACAATTTCTCGAAGCATTAAAAGAACAAAAAGAAACTCTTAACGCGCAAATAAGGCAAAGCCTGACGGGCAACGCACTTAAACCACTAGAAAAAATAACTGTGGCAAAATTCAGTGAACAGGGGCTACAAATCACCGACGAGGAATTATTCAATAAACAGATAAGCACTTACGATAACCTACCCGAAGTTCTGGATAAGCTCCCGAAACTGGAGCTTTCCTCTGCAGATTTAACTGAGGACGTGCTCACTATCGTTCCCATGCTAATGAACTACGATCAGAATGCCGAATTGAAGCCCGATTGCTCCGAAAATAAGGCATTTCCTGCCAGAACCCAATTGCGGGAACGCACTAACGAACAATTCAGGGAACCGCTGGAACGAGATTTACAACACGTCAAAATGAGTCACAGCCCCAACAACCTTCTCTCCATGGATAAATTGATTGATATCACTCATGATATTCAGGACTTTTACCAGAAGGGAGTCCATTCTCTCAAAGCGTTAAAGGCAGACCCTAAACTGATAGCGTTATATGAAAGCCGGGCAGAATTGGCCAGAGAGTATGCCAGTCAGTTCCCGACACGCGCAACCCACCCAGAAACCCATCAGGTACTCTCACTGTTCACCTACTACATGGTAGACGATCTGGACCAGGCAGCCGCCACTTTGCATAACCTGGGGGCCAACGTCGATAGCACTCATCTTGCCCGTATGAAAGATCAACAGCAACCACTACTACAGCACTTTATTACCCATCGTCTGTTAAACGATCAACTGGCAGACTGAACCTGTTTCCCCGGGGCCATGATGGCCCCTTTCTCTACAAACGAGTAAATAACCAATATGATTATTCATAATTATCGAAGCATTATTGGCCAATTTTTTCCGCTCCAGCAGGAAAATAATGAAGTCCGTACAGCAAATCTAACCCAGGACAGACCTGTCGGGGAATTTATCAAAATGGATGCCCTGCCGGGTGATAGTAAAAGTAGCATTGAGAAAATGACGCACCCTCTTATAGAGCAGGAGCCTACCAAACCTTACTTTGCTGGACAAAGAGTTATCACTCCTGATTTCACCACGTACCGTGCAGAGCAAGAAAAACAAAGAAATAATCTTTTATTATGTAAAACGCGAGATGATAGCGCGCTGTATTTCAATCAAACCCCGATCATTGAGCTAAAAAGGTACAACGATGATGTATTTGCCAAAGAAACAGCACTGCGTGCTGGCGACAACTTTTTGAATAAAACGCAATATTTCACCCCAATGGTCGAGTATTTAACCCAGTTCAGCAAAGAAGGGGATATTTTGGTACAAAACCCCTTTGAAACCAGCAGCGATAAAAATACGCCGCACTTACAATTTATTCCTGGCGATGTCCCTTTGCCCCTGTTCTATCAAAACTCGCAGGTGTTGATTGATGACAAATACCAACAGGTTGACTGGCATTTACCTACCCTGGCTGTGACTGTGGATAGCCGACAACATGACTGGCGAGAACAGACAGAACGGGTACAGACGGTGTGCCAGGAGTTGCTGGCTAATCAACACATCAGTACTACACCAGTGCTCAGGAATCTGGGGAATGGCCTGATAAAAATGTATTTGATCTTCAAACAGGACGGTAGTGATCTGGCAGCAGAAACTATGCAACGTGCCCCAGGTTGGCTGGAGTCCTGCGGCATTTTCATTTCCAATACGCCAAAAGCAGTTACGTTCACCACCCTGGGGGCAGTTCAATATTATGCCCCCTATGGGGTCACGGATAAGGAACAACTGCTGACAAGTCTGGTACACCATCTCATCAACAGAGCATAAATGCTTGTACAGTGATAGCCTGGAAACACATTTTGTTGATCGGATATTACACATCCAGAGCCGCACTGAGATTATGGACCTGAACCGTGTGGCGCTGGTTTCCGTCTGCGGGGCTTGTATGGCGCAGGGCTGCGCCACCCTGCGTATCCGTGACTCGCATAAAGATGAAAAGATGGCAGCAATCCATAAAGCACTGGGCGAATGCAGCGCAGTGCATCCGGTTTTGTGACATCCTTCGGCTTTGTTGAATAAATAAGATTCTGTGCGAACGTCCCTGTAGCTGGCTGGATTTTCAGGCAATACGCACGCTTTCTGGCATACCTGCCTTCGTCATTTTGTTCAGCGCGCGTACCATGGCCAGAGCTTCTGCAACCTGACCATCGTAGTCACGCAGTGTCAGTGAACCTCCGAACAGCTGTTTTACCCGATACATGGCTGTTTCCGCTATAGAGCGACGGTTATATTCCGTTGTCCATTTCCACCTTGCATTGCTTCCGCTCAGCCGCTGATTAGCAACGCCGCGATTGCGGTCCTCATACTCACCAGGCCAGTAACCCGCTCCCTTACGGGGAGGTATGAGGGTGCGGATTTTCTTACGGCGCAGTTCATCGTGACATAACCAGGTATCGTAAGCGCCATCGGCAGCGACCGACCTGATTTTCCGGTGGGTCTGCCGGATTAACCCGGGGAAACCCTCTAAGTCTGTAACGTTGTTAAGTGACAGGTCTGCGCAGATGATTTCATGTGTTTTGCTGTCAACGGCCAGATGCAACTTTCGCCAGATACGGCGGCGTTCTTTGCCATGTTTTTTGACTTTCCATTCGCCTTCACCGAAGAGCTTCAGCCCGGTGGAATCAATCACCAGATGCGTGATTTCACCCCGGGTGACTGTTTTAAAACTGACATTGACCGACTTTGCCCGCCTGCTGACACAGGTGTAATCCAGACAGCGTAGCGGAACGCCCATCAAGGTGAAAATGGAATCAATGAAGCCCTGTGCGGCCCGCAGGGGCAGCCGGAATACGCGTTTAATCACCAGAACGGTAGTGATGGCAAGGTCAGAATAGCGCTGAGGTCTTCCGCGTGCTGAAGGCGGGGATGTGTCATACCACGACTTAATCGCCTCGTCATCCAGCCAGAAAGTCATGGAACCACGGTTGATTAGAGCGTTGTTATAGGTGTGCCAGTTGGTGATTCTGAACTTCTGTGTAAATAGACCCGTTTTAGTTCCATGCATTTTTTGAGATCCCGGCCGGATAATGGTGTTGTCGGTATTCCTCCGGCGTCATATTGTTCAGCGATTCATGCGGGCGTTCACAGTTATATTCTGATAACCATTTCTCTGTGATTTCCCGCACTTCATTCAGTGTTCTGAACAGATAAAAATCGAGTATTTCTGTACGGTATGTCCGGTTAAAACGCTCAATGAAAGCGTTCTGCGTTGGCTTACCCGGCCGGATAAACTCCACTTTTACTGCATGTTTCTCTGCCCATTCAGCCAGTGCCAGCGAGATAAATTCCGGTCCATTATCCATGCGAAGCATGGCCGGATAGCCGCGGTTTGCCGCGATCCTGTCGAGCACCCGGACCACTCGTGGGGCTGGCAGATTCAGATCGATTTCAATCGACAACGCCTCGCGGTTAAAGTCATCAACAACATTGAACGTGCGAAACGACGGCCACAGACCAAATCATCATTCATAAAATCGACAGACCAGCTCTGGTTCAGCACTTCCGGTGTGGCCAGTGGCGGGGGATAGCGTTCGGTCAGGTGGTTGCAATCCGCATTGTCATGGGCCTTTGTCCAGGTAGTATACGATTGCCATTGCGCGACTTCGATCAACGGCCAGGGATGATTGGGCAGGACCGACTGATACAGGGTGGTGCTGATAAAACCGGGTGCTTTCGTCAGGCTGGCAGTACGTGAATCCCACGCTTTAACCACGCTGGCGATATCCCCTGGAGAGACATTAACTGGTGTGATGGCGTTAACTGGTGCCTGCGGTTGTTTGAGCTCAGGGGAGGTTGCCGTCAGCACGTATCTGGAAGTGATAAGGAAGGTGAGCAACAGCAATCGGGACAGTTTTTTATCATGACCTCACTCCTGGGATTCTGAATACTTCCTCGACCGCCTGCTCAGCGATTTTCACTGCGCAGGCGGTTTATTCGTTTTAGCGCGCCTTCTGCTGCATCGCGCTATCCATGATGGCGTTAACCTGCTTCATCACCGTTCCTGCATCGTTAACGCCTTTCGCTTCCTGTTCTTTTACCCACTTAGCCTGCGCGGCCTGGTAGTGGGTAGTGGTTTGCCATTGTGCAACTTCTTGCGGTTTCAGGATACGCACCGAGGCACCGACGTTACGCAAATCGTCTATCTGGGTGTTAAAGCTGTGGTCCATCTCTGAGCCTAAGGACTGATACGCAGTTTGCGCTGCGCGCTGGATGGCTGCCTGGTCTTCCGGGGATAGCTTGTCCCAGGTTTTTTCGTTCATCGCCAGAATATAGAGATGTCCCAGCCACAGCTCTTTGGAAATCAGCACGTTGGGCGCGTACTGATACGCTTTCAGATCGTAACCGCTGTCGACGTTCAGCATCATGCCATCAATCGCGCCGGTTTTCAGCGCGTTATAGGTAGGTTCGCCCCAGGGCATGGTTACCGGCGTTGCGCCAGCGTTTTGCAGAAAATCCCGGTGCCAGAAGCTGGCGGAGCGCCATGTCCCCCCCTTAATCTTGCCCAGATCTGGCATCGTTTTGCTGCTGAAAAAGGCCAGTGGATAGCCAGTTTCCAGAAAAACGCTCACCACATTATTTTTCTTCAGCTCTGCCGGGAAGGCAGGAACGTCAGCGTATACGTGACGGAAGAATGCAACCTGTTGCGCACCGGTTGGGCCGACAGGAAAGCTTTTGAAGATTTGATGCAGCGGTAGCTGGTCGGCGTTGTACTCCGGCACAACGGTTGCCATATCAACATCGCCCTTGCTGACTTTGCTTAACGCCTCATAGCTGGTGTTAAGCTCTCCGCCCCAGTGAGCGTCGATCTTCAGGCGACCCTGCGACTCTTTTTCAATCGCCGGGAAAAATACGTCGTTAATAAAACGGGTACGCATGCCTCCCAGTGGCTCATGATCGCTGTAGGTGAGCGTCTGGCTTGCCGACGCAACGGCGGGCAGCAGCGACGTCGCGAGTAATAGAGCCATTAGTTTTTGGTGTAAATATCTGGTTTTCATCCGCGTCCTTCGCTTAGGTAAAATAGTTTTTCGGCGTTGCCGTGGGTGGCCGAGGGTATTTTCTCTTTATCTTCCTGATTACAGCAAAATATGACGTTATTCACTGGCAAAACGATCGGTTAGCGGCATCGCTCAACTGAAGCATCAGGCTGCAAGCCAGCGCTCGCCCGCTTCCTTCATGTGTTTTTCAAGGTCGCTGCCTCGGGTTGCGAAGACGCGGTTGACCGGGAAGCCGCTTTTATCCAGCAGATAAGCCAGTGCGGCGTATTCGCGCGGATACTTCGCCACTGTTTCTTGATCGATATCGACGATACCGAGCGGGAAGGTGAAGCCGCCCATATCGTAAATACTCTGACGGTGGAACAGTTTCCAGACGCCGTTGCGTTTTTCCGCCATGTCGTAAAAACGGTTGTGGGTGGTGCAGCCGATATTAAGCCTCACGTTTTCAGCGATGATCATCGCGTTAGTTTCGACAATTGCCTTAGTGGCGTCAGCATTGAAGGTGACGACCGGCGTGCCGATCAGATGTTTGGTACGTGCGTCCGATGCCCCCATGCGCATTGAACCGTCGACAAAATCGCTGGCCAGACCTTCAAACCAGGTGATCTCAATCGTGCCATCCGGGTGGAACAGATTGCGGAGTTGCTCCCACTCGCCCAGATCGCGGTAGATCCATCCCGTAAGCAGGTCGGTAATTTGTTGACGATCTTCCAGATAAGTATGCATAGCGTGTCAGCTCATAATTTAGGAGGGACTTCAGTTTGGTCGCGATTAAAGATAAAATCCAGTAGATGAAACTGACCAATTATTCAGTTTAAATGAATGATGGGAGTTGTATATGGAACTACGTCACCTGCGCTATTTTCTCGCCGTCGCGGAGGAGGGCCATTTTGGTCGCGCCGCCGAGCGGTTAAATATTGTACCGCCTGCACTCAGTATGCAAATCAAAGCGCTGGAAGAGGAACTGGGCGGCCCGCTGTTTATGCGCACCAGCCGGAAAGTCGTGTTGACCGAAGCCGGGCGGCTGTTGCAGGTAGAGGCGCAGCGTACGATGGATCAGGCTGAAAACGCCCGGCTGGCGGTGCAGCGCTCAATACGCGGCGAAAGCGGCCGGGTCCGTGTCGGTTTTGCCGGAAACGCCGTGTTCAGCGGTAAACTGACAAAAGATATGCGGGCGTTTCGCAAAGCCTACCCTGATGCTGAGCTGGTGGCGCGTGAAGTGGCGCCGCTGTTGCAGGCGGATGCGATCCTCTCCGGGCAGCTCGATATTGGTTATACGCCGGATCACAGTCTCCTCCACGTCCCGGGACTGTTGTCTGAAACGGTCGGTGTCTGGAACCGTCTGGTGGCTATCGCCGACGATCATCCGCTGGCCAAACAGCCATATCTGACGGTGGATATGCTGGCGGATGAGCCTATCATTTTTTACGATACCCACAGCGCGGATGAGCCGCTTTACACGGCGCTCACCCGAATACTGGGCCGCGCGCCCCAGACTGCGCATCGTACCTCCAGCACCCTGAGCGTTCTCACCCTGGCGGCGGCAGGGCAAGGGCTGGCGCTGGTGCCGGAGCCGCTGCTGAATATTTCTATACCGGGGCTGGTGTACCGTCCGCTGGATGCTCCGGAACTGTCGGCTAATCTGATGCTGATCAGCAGAAAGATCGAGAATAGCGGTGCGGTACAGGCTTTCCTGGCTATCGCGCGTGAAAATGCGCGGTTTACTTGTTAGTGCAATAGCGGGCAATCCCTCATTCGTGATTATATGGCCATATTCATGTGGGTACTCAACCACAATAGTATGATCAGTCCAGTCGTTCTGTTTGCTGTTTACCACCTTGATCTTACTGCCATCGATAGCGATCACCCTATTTGTAAACATTTACATTCGCCGATCCAGATCAATACAGGTTCAGCAGGTGTTCCTGATACCTTTACCGTTATTTTTCTGAAGTTGGTAATGGTTTTAAAGTCAGGGAGTAATCGCTCAAGTAACCACATAAACTCAGCGTGCCGGTGAGCGAATCTACCGGGTAACTCAGATTTCTTCATACACCCTGCGCTCTTAGCCGACTATCAAATTTGCCCAAGTGATCAAAACATTGCACGGTATAGAGGCGATCGTTTACTGTTTTAGGCTGCCGCCACAGTGCTTTGCCAGCGCCTTCATTTCACCACCTAACTTGCCCATACACTTCTCCCCCGATTTTGGGAACATAAACGGTCTCCAGCGTATGCTTTTTGGCTGAGCCAGAACGATGCCTTCACGCCGGAGTGGCAGCTTGTTGAGGTACAGGGAGTTTCAGCCAGTACTCGGTACGGACTGCCTGCCAGAGCAGGAATTCTCCGGGGCATCATGCCCCCCTCGGTATCGATCTTTTTCTCCTCTTTTTTGCTGACAGCGGCCCCAAAAAGGCGTGTCAGATTCGGGAATGAGCGCCGGGCTCCTGAAATCAGGGGTATAGCGCGGTGTGGTGGTTGTGCGTCACTTTGTCACTTTGCGCGACGCAAAGTGACGCACCGGTTGAGGGCCGGGCGCGAAAGATCGCGGATTCTGGCGCAGATTGACGGTCAAGCGGCAGCAAAGCCTGGCGGCAATGCAGGCCACAGCCCGTAGGGTAAAGGGGGCAGATCCTCAGCCGGACAGGGATTTACCCGGAAATTTCAGATGTCGTTGAATGCTGACCAGTGAGCTGGCGCAGCGAAAGGACGTATTGTCGGTAAAGTATGACCTCTGTCGCAGTGACCTGCGAGTCGGTGTTTGCGGAGGTATTCACCGGTAGGGGCTGCCATCCTGAGTTCCTCAGGCGCTTCTTTCAGGCCGTGAAGCATGGGCGCTGCCAACGACAGCATTGTGCAATCCGGAGCTTACATCCGGTCGATGGACGTGAAAAGAGTTTCCCCTTGACTCTAATATTTTTTATGGATCTTATGTGGCTTCCCGAAAAACCAGGAGGCCACGGTGGAATTACAGAGGGAGCTTGTCTTCCTGCATGCGCCGGACTTCAGCCGCTTCGAAAATATCACGCAGGCGCTGGAGCTGCTCGGCGAGGATAAGCAAAAGGACAAAATTCGGCCCAATCTCATCAGGATTTTCCAGCATCACCCCGTCAGAATACGGGCACGCTCCACCAGTTCACGGGCATCGGGTTCAACAGGTTTCAGGTTCATGATTTTCTCCTTTCACTGTACCCATTCACCGCCCCGGATACGGGCGATATCCAGCAGCAGTGACTTCATCGCCCGACTCACCGCACACAGCGTATTGATCAGCGGTTTATCAGCATTCTGGGTATCGGGTCTGCGCACCATTCATCAAACCGGATGTGTATCCGGGCGAATATTGTCGCCAGCCTGTCCATCTCCACACGCTCTACGGGCCGTTTTTGGTTATGATCGCTAAAGATGTCATCCGCAAGCTGACGCAGATCGTTGATAACCGGAAACAGTCCGCCGGGAAGCTGTGGGTTGGCACTGTCAAAGCGGAACGTCGTCAGGCGCAGGGCAAAATCGTAAAGTACCGATGCCAGCAACTGGCGCAGATGGTGAAGTTTTCCGGGGGGGTAATGGTTACAGTCGGCCAGGGCCGTGACAGTGCGGGACTCTGCAAGGGCCAGGGTGCTGTGGATTTCCAGGGCAAGACGGAGTGGATATTGATCGGCGCGGGACAGAGGGCGAGAGGGAAAACGTTCGTTCCAGAGATCGGATTCGCTGAGCCAGTGAAGGATGTTGTCGTGGTGCAGGACGCCTGCCGGAGTGGGGCCCCGGATATCCAGAAGCTGGATCAGTTCGTCGTTATCTTCACAGGACTGGGGAATATAACCGTGGCGATCGAGCTTTTTTCTGAGTTCAGAGAGCGGAATAACCATCATGATGGTGTTCTCCTGTCAGGGGTAACAGGCCATCATCGGAGTTCTCACGCTCATGGTGATGGCCCAGAACAGGGGTGAGAAACCGGCCTAACAGGACACCGGCCAGCCCGAAGGCTGCCCTGCCTGAGCCACCATTGAACGTCGTGCACAGATATATACTGCGCACATCAACGGCAGTTCAGGGCGATAACGGTAAACCATTATTGCCTGTTAGTTTCGACGGGTTCCTACACCCGGCAGCCCCTTCGGGACTGCGCGGGTGTTGTAGTCCATTGCGGCGCGACAGAAAAGCGACATCCGGCACATAGCCGGGGTTCATCCAAAGAGAAGCCTGCCTGAGGTGGCGTATGTATCAGAATACATACGCCACCTCAGGCAGGTGCGGAAACATCCGGACCATAGCATGGCTGGCAGAGCTGCTGGCTGGAGGGGGTATAGAATCGATTTGGGGGAAGCGTTCTGAACGCTCTTTTCTGCATCAGCCCTGCCTTTTTGTTTTTAGTCCTGTAGCCTTTTCGGGCAGGGTCGTTACCTTTATGCGCCATTACCCAGGCCTTTTCCCTTTTTGATTCTTCGTGCTGCGGCGATGCCGTACAGGGATGAAGGAGCCCTATGTCAGTCCGGCGTATCAGATATGCCGGTAACATCCTGAAATGAAAAATTGTACTGAATACAGGCTATTGCGCGGAAAATAAACGCACTTTTATCATGGTGTCAGGGAACAGAGATTCATGGGAAACACCTCAGCCAGTACTACCGGTGCTGCCGTCAGTACACCACCACGTCCCTTTATCCGGGTCTTTCCGGTCCCCAAAAATAACCGGGGGCACGCGTTCAGCAACATTGACGACATTCTGGCTCATCTTCAGGGAGAGCCTACCGGACACTGGCTCATTGGCAGTAACGGGATGTGGCATGGCGGGATTCATATCACCGATGCCACCACGCCGTGGTGCGCCCTGAGTGGGAAAGCACCACAGGAGGTGATGGAGTACCCTGTGCCCGGGAAAGGCGAGCAGGCCATACGCTGTATGGCAGACGGTGAGGTTGTCGCTTACCGTATTAACCGGGACTACCTTACTCTGCCGTGGGAGTCGGGCGATTTGTTTTATTCCTCGTCCTTCGTGCTGGTCAGGCATCATATCCAGCCGGGACAAACCGCTGCCAGCTCCCTGACGTTTTACACGCTGTATATGCACCTGGCCCCGTGGTCGGCGTATCCCGAAGAAAGCACGGCGTACAAAGTGGCTGACGGTCAGCACCTGAAAGCGTATGTTGACGATACCCTGCAATGGACCGCCACCACACTGAAGCCCGGTACCCGCGTGAACTGGAATAAATCAGACCCGGCAGCACAGATGACCGCTCGCGGGCGACGGTATGCGCACGTGTCACTGGTGGAAGGTATCACCGATAAAATGAACCTGAACGCCGCGGACCTGCTCTGGGGGGTGTGCGATAACGGCAATCTGTTGCCGGACCATAACGGGCCGGAGCGCCCGGCATGGTGGAGTAATCTGCTACCTCCGGCAAAAGAGACGATGCAGTTTGATACCGTGGTCTGCCCGACGCCGTACCCGATACGGTCCGGGGATGCTATCGGGCATCTGGGGTATTATCAGGCACCGAAGGATGGCGGTTATAACGGGCGCTATCAGGTGCATATTGAGTGCGTTACCACTGATGACTTGCCGCGCTTTCTGAGTAATTCTGAACATGTGGAGCGGGATAAACCCGCGTTTGGCAAATACCCGGCGGGTATACCGCTCTATATGAAGAACAGCGTAAATGCGATATATCAAAGCCAGTTGACTACCCATCAGGACGGTATTTTTTCCCTGAATGGCAGCCAGCACACAGAAGACAATCAGGTGACTTACTGGCAGGCTGGCGCATCGCGGGGCTATCTTGCAGAATCCGACCTGAAGCTGCTGTCACGCTATGACCTGGCGGAGCGGGGTTTTGAAACCGTTGAAGCCAGCCCGCGTAGCTTTGACCACCTCGACGGCAAAAACCAGCCTGCGGGACTGGTGTGGCATATTTTTCAGATGCTGTTTAACGCTTCCTCAAAAGACCCGCGTACCAGTCATGCGCAGGTGAAACACAACTACCAGCGGCTGCTGGATAAAATCGACAGCGGTGAGACACGCTATTCGGCCCAGGAGTACCGCCGGGCAGTACAGAACCCGGATTACATTGATCACCTGCAACACCTGTGTGTGAAACATCCGGGTGACTGGTACTGTACGTCAGATGACCCCGTCTGGCAGGCTTTCTTCACCACATTGCTCAAAAAGGAAGCGCCGGAATGGTACAGCTATGGTATCCGTTTTCTGAACGCCACTCGCTGGATGGATCAGGTACCGGACATGTCGCGAACGCCATGGCATATGCACCCGCTGGTGTTTCTGGATGCCATCAGCACGTCGAAAAAACGCGGCTGGGCGCACAGTCCGTTTGCGGATTTAATTTGCGATGCTGAATCCCGGAATGATTACACCATTTATAACCGGACATACCCGCACCCGCATCCGACCCACACAGAGGTGCACAGTAAAACTAATCTGACCTCGATGACACTTCAGCAGGTAATGGATGCACAGGCGCAATTTGATATGTTTGCAACAGGGCGCTACCAGGTAACAACCGATCCATTAAAAGAAGCGGTCAGAAACCTTAATCTGGATGTTAATGCACCGTATGATGAGGCCATACAGGACAGGATTTTTGAAGAATACATAATCAAAGTTAAACGCCCAGCGATTATCGCCTATCTGGAAGGTAACGGCAGCGTGGACGATGCCGCTTATGCTTGTGCGTTGGAATTTGCATCAGTTGGCGTGAAGCAAGGAAAACCCATCAGCCCCGATCCGCATGAATACGAGAAAAATCCAGATAGGTCATTTGTTGTAGACAAAAACCATCATCGTATTCATAAAAAACGTTACGCGTCTGCTGACGGCATCGGTTATTACAATGGTGACAAGCTAAATAAGGTATTTATTATGCCAGATGATCTGATTCAAAAATTGAAGGATTCCAAAAATGAAGCACAATAACATTTTACTGGGCTTTGCATTGCTGACTTTTACCTGCGAAGCCTTTGCCGGTAAGGATAATCCACAGTTTTCTGATTACCCTGTTGCGGTGAGCACCGGGCCATTTGCAAAGAATATTGCGTTATCGGCAGAGCAGCAGAGCTATACCAACAAATGGAAGCAGACAATGCAGCGGGAGCTTGCCAAGCCTGTTAATTTTGCCGGACATTATCGCCTTTACCTGAGCTGGAACGGTGAACTCCCGAAAGAGTGTGGCGACAATCGCTGGGTCTGTGGCTGGGTGATTGATAAGACTTCAGGAGAGATCGTTTCTGAATTACCAGAGTTTAATGAAAATACCCATTATCGCCCTTATCATGATAATGGTACGCCTTCACCTGAAGAGTTTGAACCTGGCTTTTATCCTAATAGTATTGTATTGTGGATGAATGGAAATACCGCTCCCCAATCTGATCTCAGAAATTTGCAATGCAAATATATGATGTACACCTTTAAGGATAATAAATTCACTGCATTAGATAAAGGCTCTCCATGTGAAGTTGATTACGGTGATGATCCTAACGCTCCTCAACAATAAATACAAAGCCTCAAGGAAGAGGCCAAAAATACGAGAATATTAACGGTGACAGTACAGTTAACATTCAACCGGAATTCACGAAATATTTATTCAGTATGGATTATTATTTCGGGATAGTGTTGCCTGTATAACTATCCAATAAATTTTCTTGGTTAAAAGGGGAAGGCCGTTCTATGACGCTTGCCTCTGGTGTCCCGCAAACTGATAAGGAGACACATATCGCTCAGTATTTTTATCAAGATAATCCGCCCACCACTGCATCATAGCGATCCGCTCCTCCAGATATTTTGCCTTATGAATATAGGCGGCACGCACGCTGTTCCTTTCCTGATGGCTCATTTGCTTTTCAATCGCTTCTTTGCTCCACCGTCCCGACTCACTCAGCGCACTGCACGCCATCGCCCGGAAGCCGTGACCGCAGATCTCTTTTCTGGTGTCGTAGCCCATCACGCGCAATGCTTTGTTGATGGTGTTGTCGCTCATGCACTTGTCCTGGTCGTATTCGCCGGGGAAAATAAACGCCAGATGCCCGGAGAGCGCTTCAGTTTGTTTCAGGATCGCCATTACCTGATCGGACAGCGGGACGATGTGCTGTGTTTTCATCTTTGTGCCACGGTGAGAGAAGCACACGTTTTCGATCTGCTCCCGTTCTTCCGGGATTATCCAGAGCTTCTGCTGCCAGTCGATCTCACTCCAGCGGGCAAAGCGCAGTTCGCTGGAGCGCACAAAGAACAGCAGCGACAATTTAAGGGCATAGCGTGTCAGCAGCCTGCCGGAGTAGTTATCCGTCCGGGATAATAATTCTGGTAGTTTCTCAAGCGGCAGGGCCGGGTAATGCTGTGTTTCCGGCGGCGTAAATTCACCGTCCAGATCCAGATCCAGCGCCGGTGATCGGCATGCCAGTTTATGGCGATCTGGCGGAATGTCTGTCCGTTTTTCTTTTTCTGTTGCGCGATTTTTTTGTCAACGGAGGGATCGACCCCCGCACGCATTTTACTGCGTGCCGCATTGCGGAACTGGCATGCCGTAAGCAGGGAAACATCCGGGTAAGGACCAAAGGCCAGCTTCTTCTCTTTCCCGTCAATGCGGTACTTCATATACCAGAGTTTTGAGCCGTTGGGTTTGATCAGCAGGTACAGTCCGGCACTGCCGCCGAGTTTGAAGGGGGTGTCTGTGGGGCTGGGCTTGCGGATAGCGGTATCAGTGAGTGCCATAGCGGGGGGGCTCCATTCGTTCAACGAACCGAGAGGCCCCCGATGAATCCCCCGAAAACTACAGATATCAAAAAACCCGGCAATCCTTTTCAGGACAACCGGGTCAATCTAACTGCTTGTTTTTATAACGCATTAAGACTCACTGAGGCGTCTTAATACTAAAATCTGGCTCCTCTGACTGGACTCGAACCAGTGACATACGGATTAACAGTCCGCCGTTCTACCGACTGAACTACAGAGGAATCGTGTGAACGAGGCGCATAGTAACGATGTGCGATCGGCTTGTCAAAGGGGGAAATAAGATTACGCGTTTGTTTGCTGACAAAAACAACAAAGCGTTGAAGTTTTGATCTAATCCATACTTTGTGCCCCGGCGTGGTGCAGCTTTGTTTGTAATTTTACGGGTCAAATGCTGTGACCTTATGGTGATGGCTGTGTACCTGCGTCTGATGAGGCGTGAAAAACTGGCAGGCATTTTGCAAAGCATTCTAAGACGTTACGTCGTAGAGATTAAAGGCAGGGGACAGGATGAACTTCAGACGCTTAAAATACTTTGTGAAAATTGTTGATACAGGCAGCCTGATGCCGGCAGCGGAAGTGTTACATATAGAGGCGATCGTTTACTGTTTTAGGCTGCCGCCACAGTGCTTTGCCAGCGCCTTCATTTCACTGCCTAACCTGCCCGTACCCTTTCCCCCATGATTTTGAAAACACAAACAGTCTCCGGCGTATGCTTTTTGGCTGCGCCAGAACGATGCCTTCACGCCGGAGTGGCAGCTTGTTGAGGTACAGGGAGTTTCAGCCAGTACACGGTACGGACTGCCTGCCAGCGCAGGACTTCTCCGGGGCATCATGCCCCCCTCGGTATCGATCTTTTTCTCCTCTTTTTTGCTGACAGCGGCCCCAAAAAGGCGTGTCAGATTCGGGAATGAGCGCCGGGCTCCTGAAATCAGGGGCATAACGCGGTGTGGTGGTTGTGCGTCACTTTGTCACTTTGCGCGACGCAAAGTGACGCACCGGTTGAGGGCCGGGCGCGAAAGATCGCGGATTCTGGCGCAGTTTTACGGTCACGCGGCAGCAAAGCCTGGCGGCAATGCAGGCCACAGCCCGTAGGGTAAAGGGGGCAGATCCTCAGCCGGACAGGGATTTACCCGGAAATTTCAGATGTCGTTGAATGCTGACCAGAGTGCTGGCGCAGCGAAAAGACATGTTGTTTGTGAAGTTTGACCTCTGTCGCAGTGACCTGCGAGCCGGTGTTTGCGGAGGTATTCACCGGTAGGGGCTGCCATCCTGAGTTCCTCAGGCGCTTCTTTCAGGCCGTGAAGCATGGGCGCTGGCAACGACAGCATTGTGCAATCCGGAGCTTACATCCGGTCGATGGACGTGAAAAGGTGATTGTTTTTTGTGATTTCAGAGGGGTCTCTCAGAGCTCAGGAGGCCACAGTGAAATAACAGAGAGAGCTTGTCTTCCCGCATCCGGCGGTATTCAGCCGCTTCGAAGATATCGTGCAGACGATGGAGTTGTTCGGCCAGAATGAGCAACAGAACATAGTTTGGCCCGGCCTCATCAGGATTTTCCAGCATCACCCCGTCAGAATACGGGCACGGTCCACCAGTTCACGGGCATCGGGTTCAACAGGTTTCAGGTTCATGATTTCCTCCTTTCACTGTACCCATTCACCGCCCCGGATACGGGCGATATCCAGCAGCAGTGACTTCATCGCCCGACTCACCGCACACAGCGTATTGATCAGCGGCTCATCAGCATTCTGGGTATCGGGTCTGCGTAGCCACCCTTATGCGCTCTTACCTTTACCCTTAGCCTTTTAACGGCCTTTTTCCTGAATGCTGACAGGATTGTATCCGGGGTGTTTATTTGCTTCATCCAGAAAACAAACTGAACCTGTCAAAAAATAACGCCATCTATGATATTGGATATTATGATCATCATTGTCCTTAATTGGATATTTTAGCTGGTTGACTTTCTGAATATATCAATGATAGGCACCCATATTTATGGGTGATGCTAATTTCATTTGTTTTGTGAATTACTTTTCAGGAAAACTAATTACGAACTAAAACAAAAAGAATCTCATGGATACTACCTCTGTGCCAGATTTTACGGGGGTGGCGATATTATTTTATGGATGGCAATGAATTATTACAGTTTGCCGGATTGATTTGTAATCACAGAGGGATAGTCTTTATAAAAATGTCATTACTGTAAGTGGGGTGTCTTATTTTGGACTTCTCTGTATCGTCTGCGTCATCTCATTTTCCCGGCTGCGACAATGCCAGTGTTTATATTGACTCCCTGCTGCAGGATACTTATTTGTTTGTGATGGATATTTATCATCAGCCTGCGCAGGCTCGCGATGAAGCATTGTATCACTATGCAGTCATGCTGGTGGAAACCGTGCAGGAAAAGCTGAAAGCAGCAAAAGAACACGATGATTTTATTAATCATGTCATTTATGCACAGTGCGCCATGATGGATGATGCTGTACTCAACACTGCCTCCTCGCTGGAGAACTCCGTCTGGCTGCATAATCCGCTGCAGGCCCGTTTTGTCATGCAGATGCGGGCTGGCGAGGTGATGTTTGAGCGCGTGCGGGAGCTGTTGCATCAGGCCGCACCGGACCCACGCCTGCTGGTTTTGTACCAGCGTTTATTCGGCATGGGGTTCAGTCAGCGCTGGAGTGAACGGCTCCGGGACAAAATGCCTGACGGCCGGTATAAGCGCGAATATGCACTGGAATCCCTTAATGCGCTGGTGCCTGCCGGTGGACAGCCCTTATCTGCGCCGCTGGTGGTGGAGCGCCGCCCGACGGTGCGCGGCACGCTGCTTCACTCCCGTCTGGCGCATATCGTTCTGGCGCTGCTGGTGACCAGCGCTCTGAGTGCCGGACTGCAGGTTTCCCTGCACCACGTATTACAGATGGCCCTGCCGGGCTGAGATTTCACGCTTTCCGGCACAGGTGAGCCTGCTCCGGATGAAAGATGAAGGAGCCACGATGACCACTGTCTCTCCCGTTCTGGATGCCCTGACCCTGAACCGTTATCACCTGAAGGTGAAAGGCTGCACCGCGCCGCTGGACGTGGAGTCATTTCAGGGACGCGAAGGTTTAAGCACCCGCTACCGTTATGACGTGGTGCTGACCAGTGCTGATAAGGATATCGACCCGTCGGTGATGCTGATGAAGAACGTCACCTTCATTATGCAGACCCTGCCGGAGGCGGCGTTTCGCCGGACCATTGCGCCGGAAGTCCGGCGCACCGTGTACGGCGTCATCACCCGTTTCTCTCGTCTTTCCGTTTCGGCGGATGAAGCCACCTACCGCCTGACGTTTGAGCCGCGCCTCTCCCTGCTGGATAACAGCCGCCGCAGCGCCATTTACCAGAATATGTCGGTCCCGGAGGTGGTGGAAAAAATCCTGCGGAAGAACCACAACTGGCCGGGCTGGTTGTTTGAGTTCCGCCTGAGTAATACCTGGCCGTCGAGGGAGATTATCACCCAGTTCATGCTCTCCGATGCGGAGTTTATCGCCCGACTGCTCAGTGAAGTCGGTATCTGGTTTAACTTCACCCAGGACAGTGAAACCGGGCATGAAGTGGTGCTGTTCGGGGATTCAGGAAAGGGCTGGCAGTATGACGTGAGCGTCCCGGCGGTGAACCCGGCGGGGATGCACGACAACCGTGCGGAGTCGGTGTGGAATTTACAGGCGCATCACCAGGTGGCGGAACGTTCAGTCAGTATGCATGACTATAACTACCGTACCGCTGACGCCATCATGAACGCGGATGCGGACCTGACCCACGACGATGACAAAACCACTTACGGCAACGATTACCACTATACCGATGGTTTCCTGAGCGAAGGCGACCAGTACAACCGCCCGGACAGCAATAACACCGAAAGCGGCTATTTCTACGCCCGCCTGCGTCACGAACGTCAGTTGAACCGCCAGCACCGGCTGAGCCTCGAAAGTAATTCAACGCTGATTGCGCCCGGTCAGATACTGAAAGCCGAAGGCGACACCTCACAGGCTTTTGCAAACGGGATGCTGGTGACCGCCATCGAATCCTCAGCCAGTCGTGACTCGCACTATAAGCTGAAAGCCGAAGGGATTGCCTGGCGGGATGCGGTCAGTTTCTGCCCGCCGGAACAGCCCCGTGCCCGCATCACCGTCCCGCTGACGGCGCGTATCACCAGTTCACAGGCCAGTGATATCTACAGCCATATCGACAAAATGGGCCGCTACCGGGTGCGTTTTGACTTCGATAAAGATTCGTGGCCGCAGGGCGGCGAAAGCCCGTGGCTGCGCCGTGCCCGCGATTATGCCGGTGACAATTTCGGTCTGCACCTGCCGCTGATACAGGGCACCGAAGTGGCGGTGATGTTTGACGGCGGTCACCCGGACAAGCCATTTATTGCCTGGTCGCTGCATGACTCGCGTCATCCCGACCACGTCACCATCGAAAATTACACACGCAACATCCTTCTCACGCCTGCAGCCAATGAAATGCGCCTGCAGGATGAGCGCGGAAAAGAGAATATCCACCTCTCCACGCCGCATTCCGGTAAGACACAATTAAACTTGGGATTTAACGTCCAGGATTCTGATGCCAGGGCGCTGCGTGGTGAAGGGGCTGAACTGCGCACTGACGGTCACGGTGTGTTCCGCGCCGCGAAAGGCATTTTCATCACCGCCGACGGCCAGCAACAGGCTGACGGTCCGATGCTTGATATGCAGGCAGCGGTCAGCGAGCTGGAAGCGGCGATTCAGGAAGCCAGCAGTCTCAGAGCCGCAGCCGAAATGGCAAAAGCGGAACTGGCCGACGTGCAGAAACAGACCGACCTGCTCAACAGCACGCTGAAGAACCTGCAACAACAGGCGCTGCTGCTCTCGGCCCCGTCGGGTATCGCACAGGTCACCCCGTCCAGCATCCAGCTTGCCGCCGGTCAGAACCTGATTGCCACCACCGGCCAGGATGCGGATATCAGCATCGGCAAAAAGCTGTGTATCGCCGTGAGCGAGACCCTCAGTCTGTTTGCGAAACAGCTCGGCATCAAACTGTTTGCTGCCGCCGGAAAGGTGGAGATTCAGGCGCAGAGTGATGCACTGGATATGTTCGCGATGAAGGATATACAGATAAGCAGTCAGAGCGGCAAGGTCACGGTCTCGGCACAAACCGAACTGCTGCTGGAGTGCGGTGGCGCATGGATACAGATGAAAGGCGGGAGTATCACCCTGGGCGGCTCCGGTAACGTCACGGTGAAGGCCGGAACGCTGGAGAAGCTGGGGGCGGCATCGATGCAGGGCAGTATCAGCCTGCCGGAGGGCTGTTCAACAATGAAGGCGCCTAAAGATGCGGCTGAGCCACTGTGAGGACGACCCTGTGACTATCATGTACGATTTCAGTCCGCAGGCCGTCACGCAACAGGCGGACGTTTTGCTGACTCAGGTGCAGGCCGCCATCACTGAGCGTCAGGAATATGTATACCTGCTTATCGACCGGGAGGCATTGCCGGAAGATATGATGCACCCGTTTATTTGCGCACTGATGGACCAGCGCCCGGTGCCGGTCACGCTGCCGCACCGCAACCTGAGCATGGACCGCCATCCCTGGCTGATACCACTCGACCTGACGCAGGCTACCCATCACGCCCTGCTGGAGAGCAGCATCCGTCATGCCCTGGAAGATCAACATCCTGACCGCCTGTGCAATGGTGGCGGTCGGGCAGTTTGCGGCTGGCTGACCAGCCCTTACGAAACCGCTGTCATGGCAAAACAACTCGGTTACACGGCCATTCAGCGGCTGATTTCTGGACAACAGATACTGCTGCGGTATTACGACCCGGCGATACACGGCATCCTGTGGCCGCAACTGGATGATGTGCAGCATGAACGCTGGCTGGGCGTGCTTTCCGGCTGGCATTACCCGGACGGTGATGGCAGGCTCGTCAGCCACGACCATTCTCCGTCGCCATACCCGTATATGACGTTCTCCCTGATGGTGAACCCGGAGGATGAAATTCACATCAGTCAGACCGGTAAAATCGTCCGTGTCCTGGAACACTATCGGCAGGCACATATCAACAAGCCCCGTCACGATGAAGCCACTGCAGTCACGATTATTCGCAGGGCGCTGAAACGCGCGCAGCAGCTGCACGGTTTTGACAACGATACCGACCAGCAGGCGCTGGCGCTCGACTGCCTGCGGTTACATCCTGAACTGGATATGCATCCCCGGATGAAGATTTTGCTTTCACCACGCGAGCGGGAGCCGGACACGGATTACGCCATCTGCACTGGCGCACTGTCTGACCGGGACTGGCAGCAGCTCTGCCACGACCTGAACACCGAAGAGACGAACGCGTCCGCATCTGACGCAAGGAGCCCTGTATGACAACCTCTCCCCTGGGGCCGAAACCCTGCTCACACTGCCAGATATCCGGCCCGGCGATATTGCCGGTACGTTATGCCGTGGTGCCTGCCGGGCTGTCGGCCAGCGTTCCGGCCTGGGCGAAGCCGGACACGCCGTTCCCCACCGGCGACGGCTATGACTACCTGCTGCGCGCCCTGCGTCAGGGCTTTGTGTATGTGTATTACGAAAGTAACCGTCAGTGGGAAGGCTGGTCGGTAGCGGAAGACGGCAGCCTGTGGAAACAGCCCTCCGCTGCGTATGCACGGTCGCAGAAAAAATCTGACTGCACCATGCCGTACCACAACCCAACCAATCTGGAGATGCTCATCCTCAGTCCTGCTGCCCTGAAGGGCAACTGCTGGATTGCATTCACATCGGCCAAATGGCGGACCGGTACGCTGGAGCGCTACGGCTCTGATGCGAACGCCCGTAAGAAACGGATGCAGTGCGTGGAATACTGGCAGTGGACCACGCCTGCTAACGAACAGCGTGTCGCCCAGGCAAGCGTTGAGGTGCTCAATGAAATAGCTGACTACATGACGCCGGGCCCTGCCTGCCCCGTACTGACGCTGCCGTATAACCCGCCGGTACGGCGTATCAGCCGCACGGACAGCGCATCACCGTGGTTTTATTTTGATGAAGGCGAAGTGCGGGCTCAGGGCACCCTGACGTCGTGGAGCCGCCGCCGCTGTGAGCAGGCGCAGCGGACAATAGACGCGATGCAGAAACAGGGGGCCGGGGTTAACCGCTACGACAAACCCATTACCCAACTGGTGGTGGCGCTGGATGATGCGGCGGGTATTGCTCATGAGCTGGCGGGATTCAGTGATGATATGGCCGCCCTGCATGCGGGCTGGCTGGACGAGCTGTCGATTGAGTTTATGAGTGTGCAGTCACTGGCTGGTGCCCGCAACCAAATCCAGCAGATGGAAAAAGCGCTGGCAGAAAAGCACACACTGGATGCCTTCAGCAGTACTGCAAATTACGGCATGGATAAGGTTTCTGGTGGTGTCATCGCGATGGTGCCGGGCGCTGACACGCAGCGTCAGTCGGCACTGAATGATCTGTTGCAACGGGCGCAACTGTCATCAGAACAGGCGGGTGATGAGGCGTTGGCGACCAGTTGGGCGAAGTACGATGCGGAGCTGAATCACGACAAGATAAATGCCTTCAATACCTGTTATGAGCAGTTTTGTAAGGTGATAGCCACCCGGATGGAAGCCCTGCACGGTTTGCGTATCGACTGGCTTAAGTCTGCGCCGTTTATTACCTGTAGCCAGGATTTTTACTCCACGAGTGTGGAGGATAACCTGAGCTACCGCGAAATTGTGGATTATGCGCTGGCCTCGCTGAACCTGACCGATACCGGCGCACAGTGGCTGGACAGCCTGATAAACCAGTATTCTGCGAAATCCGAAAGTAACCTGGTCTGGCGCTCGCTGCTGCTCAATAACCCCGATGTGATAGCCGATATGACCGCCTATCTGGAAAGCCTGGCAAAGAGCCACGGCAAAACAGAGAAAGCGGACGAAGCATCCTTCCTGGCGGCGGTGGCCCCGCTGGCAGGCAAGCTGAATGAAGCATATGCCGGTGCCAATGAAGCACTGGAGCGACCCGCCACGCCGTCTTCATCGTTCTCGCGGATGATGCTGTACTGTGACCGTCGCCTGAGCACATTTGGCGATCGCTTCTTTAACATCAGCCGCGCCGGTAAGTTTCTGGACGGGTTAAACGGGTTGCTGACGAAAACACTGTTCCAGGTGGTATCCGGTGTGTCATTTGATAATGCGGTGCAACTGTCACTCGGGCAGTTACAGGACGGTGATACGTTCAGAAGTCAGCTCCTGGAGGATATGAAGTATTCGGGCGCGGCTGAACGGCGGAAACTTAGCACTCGCTATCAAAGTGATTTTGACAAATTTGCCCAGGGTGCTGAAGGCGAAAGCGCCCTGAAAGGGGCCCGAATCAAATTGCTGGCGCTGTTCTTCAACGGGCTGGAATTCAAAAATCAGCTGCAGGAGAGCAAAGGGGATTCGAAAAGTCATGCGCAGATAGCGTCTGCGTTCCTTGGGACTCTTAGCACAACCACAGAGATTATTGAACCGGCGGTTAAACACGGTATTCAGAATGGGGCCGGAACCACAAGCGTGAAGTTTGTGGGGACCGGTGCAGGGACGACCGCTGCGGTGATCAATCTGGTTCTGGATGCTGAAGATTTATATGCAGAGGGCTTTGCTGAGCATACTCGATGGTCTTATGTCGGATTGTACTTTATGAAGAGTGCCAATGATGTGGGGCTATTAGTTAAATCCAGCGAAGGTCTTATGAAACTTCTGGCCGATAGTGGGATTGTGAGGAAAGAAATTGCGGATGTGGCTGCAAAGTGGGCTGCGGCTGAAGCAATTTCTTGGTTGGCGAGTTGGGAGGTGATGATAGCTCTGTTCCTGATCGAACAACTCATCACTTACTACTTTGGTAACGATTTACAGAAATGGTGTCGGGAGGGCGTATTCGGACTGGAGCCTGATGACAAACTGAAGAGTACCTGGCAACTGGGCCCCAAAAAGCCTCGTGACAAGGAGTATGACAACCAGCAGGAAGAATATCAAAAAGCACTGGGGGCTGTGTTATGACAAAGGACAGGAAATTTTCGGGAGAGTTTATTGCGTTTGATGAAATCAGGCGAAAGAAAAGCCATTGCGAAACAATCATTGAAGTTAACAACAAATGGGCGGTTGAGCATCCTGACGAATGTGATCCTCTAAAGCTTGAACGGGAGAACGAGCAAGCGTCTGCTGAGATAACTCAGTTGGACGCAATCCTGGCAACAGAACCACCACCGCCAGAGCTACCACCTCGACAGCCTTTGTTCAAAGTCAGTGGAATGTTGGAAGAGTTTAGCGTGCAGAAAGTCATCGGTTATTTTACTGATCGTGAATATGACCCAGAAGCCTTTGCTCATCAGGAATCTCGCAACCAGGTAGGGGGATTGTTAGTGGCGATGACAGGCAATACTGCAGGAGCAGCGGTAACAGGCCAAAGTCAGGTTCGAATGAGTGATGCAAGTGATTTTGTACGTGGGAAGATCAATGGCGTTTCATTCAGTGGCTGGCTGGGGAAAACCAATGTAAAGGTTGGTGATTTCGTGGAAATGGCTGTGATGGGTAGAGAAGAACACTATGTCGTATACGCAATAGCTCTCCCCGAACTTCGAACTATCACTATGACGCCATATTGTCGCCATGGGCGAGAAATCGATGTTTTTTATGAGTATCGATCAGGAATTTTTTTGATTGGCGGCTTTTTTACTGTTTTGCTCCTTTTTGTTTTTTTTGCCTCTAAGTCACTTTCTCTTGAGGATTTTTTGAAGCTCGTCGTAATTTCCTATTCCATCACGGCATATGCCTGTTTCCGTGGTGTACGCAAGCAACGAAAAAGGCCTAAACCGACGACGCTTCTGGCCGAGGCCATTTTTACTGTACTTGGTTTTAATGAGCCAAAGCGGGTTGATTTGGAAAAAATCACCAAAGAGCAAATTAAAGTGCTGCCCCCTGATTTATTGACTTCAGATGGCCGTGAAATGCCCTCTCGTACTTCATACCTGGATGGTTTTTTTTACTATTGATAGGAATTTTCTATGAGCAAGGGCATTATTCGTCTGCACGACAAACTTAGCAGCGGCGGGGAAGTGATCTCCGCCTCTTCCACCATGATTATCGACGGTATCAAAGCCGCATTACTCAACGATCTGGTGTCCTGCCCGATTGAAGGGCATGGCGTTAATCGCATTGTGGGGACATCACCGGAATGGCAGTCAGACAGTGAACAGGCTGCTTTTGATGGTGCGCAGTGCCAGTGCGGCTGCACGGTGATCGCCAGCGCCACCGGCGGTATTCTGGGGAGCTGAATCTGATGGCATGGAAAATCCCCGCGCCGGATGCGGTTCACTGGCCTGCCGCGCCGTCGTGGTCAGGCTGGTGGCGGTCGCTGATGTTAAGTTGTTCAGCCGTGGTGATGGCCGGATGCGGTATTTATTTCTGGCTGCATGACTCGCGGGCGCTGGTTTACGCCTTTGCCGGTGTGGTGGTGCTGATACTGCTGTTTGCCGGGATTGCGGGCTGGTGGATGTACCGTTATGGCGTACTCCTGGAGCACGCTGATGGCACCACGCAGTACAACGCCATGCTGGAAGCGCAGTGGCAGAGGTGGGCTCAAGAAGGCATGGTGGTGTCAGGCGTCAGTACTCTTTTCCCTGAACAGGTGCGGACACCGCAGGACAGTGGTGAGCCGGTAAGTACGTTGGCTCCGCTACGTCTGCCTGAATGTCCGGGGGCCACGTATTTGTTTACCGAATTGCTGGCTCCGCTGCGCGTGGCGCTACAGATTTTCATCCGCAATCAGTCGCTGACGGTCTGCCTGCCGGAAAGCGCGTCTGAGGACGACTGGCAATGTTTCCGGTCGGTGTGGGCGGCGCTGTCACTGCCACTGTCGGCGATCCAGCTTTCGGAAATGAAGCCTGAGCCTTTCAGCCGCCAGATGACACTCTGGCAACAGAAAGATGCGGTGCGTACGGGCTGGCTCATTATCCGTCATAACTGGACGCCTGGCAGTGAAGGCACTCAGGGGGCGGTGGCCTGGTTGTTATCTCATCCGGATATCCGTACCGGGCTGCGGCCCTGTGCCACGCTGCACCGTGTGTTCCCCACCGATAATACCTTACCTGACGGTGATCTCCGGCAGTTTCTGCAATATCAGTGTGTCAGCAATACGATGAAAGGCGTGTGGTCTGATGCGGTCACTCAGCCACATATCAGTCGTCTGATGGTCGCCCTGAGCCATCAGCATAAGGCTGTAGCCGAGCAGGGGGAAGCGACGGTCATTCCACCCGCATCACCGGTTCAGCAGTATCTGCCTCACTGGCTGGGCGAGATGAAAGACGGTGAAACATGGTTTGCGGTCACGCAGGCAATACAGATGGCAGAACATACCCGTGAAACGCAGGTGCTGGCACTGGCTAAGGGAAGCGAGGCGTTTTTGATGAGTGTCAGCAGTGGAGGTGAATATGTCGCTTAAGGGACAGGTCTGGCGACCATCGGGGGCAACCCTGTTTACGCTGGTATCGGGAGTGCTGTCAGCCGGAGTGGTATGGCTGCTGGGCAAACATTACGGACTCTCTCCTGCACAGATGGGCCTGGTCTGGCTGGGTGTTCAGGCGTTGTTGACGGCCGTAATGGCTGGCTACCGGTTGTATCAGCAGCGGGAGCCCAAATCAGACGATGACAGGCAGGCTAAAACAGCGCGGGAAAAAGTCTCCACCCCGGCGTATATCACGGAGATGCGTGACTACCTTAAGCATCACTACGGGCTGACCTGGCGCAGTAAAGTGCGGTTTGTGGTGATTTGCGGTTCACCGAACCAGACAGACCTTGCTGTACCGGGCCTGACGGAAGCCGGATGGCTGGAAGCCAACAACGTTGTCGCCGTATGGGGCGGCAGTCTGCTCCCGGGAGCCGACAGCGCCCGTATCGCGGTGCTGCGTAAACTTAAACGCTGTGCGGTCAGCGCGATAGTGCTGGTCTATGACGGCGAACTGCGTCAGGCGATGCAGGGCGACCTGATTGTTCGCCAGCTTAACGAACGCTATAAAAAACTGGGCTGGCGCGTGCCGCTGTATCTGTGGGAAGTGCAGAAGAGCGCGTGGCCACAGGAGGGCCGCGAGACTCAGCCGGTGGGTTGCCTGCTGGCCCCGCACACCACGCCGCCGGAGCTGGTGGAGACCCTGAAATCGCTACCGGACACGTTGATAGAGCCTGGCGTGCAGCAGGGGCTGGGCAGCCATACGCATGATTTCCTGTTGCGTCTGGGCTGGCAGTTGCGTAACGGGATGGCGGAGCGTTTTCATGCGCTGGCGGTGTCGCTGCTCACCGGCCCCTATGCGGTGCCGCTGCGCGGGGTGATGTTCAGCCCGGCGGTTTACCCGAAGGACGGAACCGACAGGCAGCGCTGGCTGCCGGATAACAGCTGGAACGCCATTCTGAACGATTTGCCCTCGCTCAGAATCCAGCGTGCCGGAATGGCGTGGGAGCGCACGCTGTATCAGGCGGTGCTGGTGGCCCTCGGTCTGACCTGCGCGGGCGTACTCTTTTCCTGGAACACCAACCGTCAGGAGATTACCGACGCACAGCAACTGGCAGTAACAGCCCGTGATGAACACCAGAACGCGGATAAACGACTGGCTGCACTGGGTGAGCTGCAGCGGGAGATGGCGCGCCTTCAGTACCGGAGTCAGCACGGCGTGCCGTGGTACAGCCGCTTTGGCCAGAGCCAGAATGATGACCTGCTGGCCCGCCTGTGGCCGGAGTATGCCCGCAGCGCGTTGCCGCTGTTGCGTGATGCCTCCGCCGCCAGGTTGCGTGACGCGCTGACCGCCTGGAATGCGCTACCTGCTGACAGCGACCCGCGGGCAAAACTGAGCCGGGATGCGTATAACTGGCTGAAAGCCTGGCTGATGTTAAACCGTCCGGAGAAGATGGACGCGAATTTCTTCACCTCAACGGTGATGGCCCTCTGGCCACGCCGTGATGGCGTGGCACCCGGTGTCTGGCAGTACGAGGGGCCCCGACAACTGGCCTTTCTGGCGCAGAATCTGCCGTCACACCCGGCCTGGAAAATTGCCTCAGACCCGCAACTGGTCGCCACCACCCGCAGCGCCCTGTTGCGCCTGATTGGTCAGCGTAATGCTGAATCGGCGCTCTACCAGAAAATGCTGGTGCAGGTCTCCCGTAACTACGCCGATATGCGTCTCACCGATATGACCGGCGACACGGATGCCTCGCGATTGTTCACCACCGATGACGTGGTGCCGGGGATGTTCACCCGCCAGGCGTGGGATGATGCGGTTCAACCGGCGATTGATAAAGTGGTCAGCGAACGCCGGGACGAGATTGACTGGGTGCTGAGCGATAACCGGCACCCGGTGATGCAGGATATTTCTCCGGAAGCGCTGAAAGCCCGGCTGACGGAACGCTACTTCACTGATTATGCCAGCGCCTGGCTGGATTTCCTCAACAGCATCCGCTGGCAGAAAGCCTCCACGCTCTCGGATGCCATTGACCAGCTCACCCTGATGGCGGATGTCCGCCAGTCGCCGCTGGTGGCGCTGATGAACACACTCAACACCCAGGGGCGCGCCGGACAACAGCAGGAAGCTCTGACCGACTCGCTGGTGAAATCAGCGAAAAATCTGCTCAGTACCGATGACGCGAAAGCCATCGACCAGAAAGCCGGAGCGCACGGTCCTCTCGATGCAGCCTTTGGTCCTGTGCTGGGGCTGATGGACACGAAGGGCAGTGGTGATAACAGCCTGAGTCTGCAGACCTTCCTCACCCGCGTTACCCGCGTGCGTCTTAAGCTCCAGCAGGTCACCGGTGCCGCCGACCCGCAGGCGATGATGCAGGCGCTGGCGCAGACGGTGTTCCAGGGGAAATCGGTGGATATCACCGATACCCGTGACTACGGCAGTCTGGTGGCTGCCAGTCTCGGTCAGGAATGGAGTGGCTTTGGTCAGGCGGTGTTCGTGCAACCGATGGAGCAGGCCTGGCAGCAGGTGCTGTCGCCCACTGCAGAGAGCATTAATAATCAATGGCAGCAGGCCATCGTCAACGACTGGCAGCAGGACTTCAATGACCGCTGGCCGTTTTCGCCGGATAAACAGAGCGAAGCATCGCTGCCGCTGTTGTCGCAATACCTGCGTAACGACACCGGGCGCATCACGCAGTTTGTGAAAACCAGCCTGGGCGGCGTGCTGCGCAGGGAAGGTCGTCACTGGGTGCCGGATGCGATTGCCGCACAGGGGCTGCACTTTAACCCGGACTTCCTGAATGCCCTGAACCAGCTCAGCGAACTGGCGGATGTGGCGTTTACCGGCGGTGACGCCAGCGTACATTTTGCGCTGATGGGCAAACCGGCCCGTGACGTGATGCAGACCGACCTCTATCTCGACCAGCAAAAGCTGGACTACCACAACCAGGTGGAGAACTGGCAGCCGTTCGTCTGGCCGGACAGCCAGTGGAAACCGCATACCACGTTAACCTGGACCAGCGTCAGCGCCGGAGAGCGTATCTACGCCGACTACCCCGGAAGCTGGGGCTTTATCCGCCTGCTGGACAGGGCGCAGGTCCAGGCCACCGACAACAGCACCTTTATTCTGAGCTGGAAGGTGAAAGACGGCAGTCCGCTGAACATTATGATGCGTACAGATGCAGGTGAAGGCCCGCTGGCGCTGCTGAAGCTGAAAGGGTTCAGACTGCCGCAGCAGGTGTTCCTTGATACGGATAGCGTCCCTGATGTGCCGTCAGATAACGGTGGCGGAGACGGACTGTAATGAACGATTTAACGCTGAGCGGCTTCGGCAACGAATGCGCTATCTGTGACTTATTAAGTACTTATCCTGCAGGGTTTCTCAATGCACTTTTCTCACCATTTCACCAGCTTTAAAGATATGGTCGTAACTGGCGTGCAGGCGCTACTGATGCTGCCTGTTATCCTGATGATGCTGGCATCGGCCCTGATGTGTCCCCGTGCTGCCGGTGCTATTTTCCTGGTACTTAGCGGCGTCCTCTTTTTTACTGATACCCGTACGTTTTACAGAGGTTTTTGGGGCGGGATTCTTGATTGTCTGCTCTCTTTTTGTCCCTTCGTTCTCCTGGTCTGTATCGTCGGGATGATCATCAAGTTCTGTACTGAAAAAGCAAAGATACCAGACGGAGACAGTTAATGGACGACCTGACCCTCCGCTACTTCGACACCGAAATGCGCTACCTGCGTGATGCGGCGCGGGAGTTTGCTGAGCTGCATCCGGAAGAGGCCCGGCAGATGGGACTGACGATGAACGGTGCGATGGATGAGTCTGTGACCCGCCTGTTCCAGGGCTTTGCCTTCCTGATGGGGCGTGTTCGGCAGAAACTCGATGATGACTACCCCGAACTGACCGAAGGTGTTATCAGCCTGCTGTGGCCGCACTATCTGCGCCCGCTGCCGTCGATGTGCGTGGTGGAAATTGCCCCTGAGCCGGACGGACTCAAGCACAGCGACACGGTGCATCAGCACACCGAAGTGATTTCCGCGCCGGTGGGCGACAACCGGATTCGCTGTCGTTACCGCACCACGCGACCGCTGACCCTGCAGCCGCTCGCCCTTGAGACGGCGAGTGTCTTTGCGGAGCCGGAGGGTGCCAGCGCCCTGCGTTTGCGTTTTTCCTGCGGTAACACGGCGGACTGGCGGCGGCTCGACCTCTCCGCGCTGCCGGTATACCTGAACGGCGATGCGCCGCTGGCCTCACTGCTGCATCTGTTTCTGACCCGCCGGGTGGCCCAGGCCTACCTTCGTTTGCCGGGCAATATGGACCGCCAGCCCTTACCGCTGCGCTTTCGCGCCAGCGCCTTTGATGATGATGCGCATCTGTGGGAGGTGGAAAAGAGCGGGTACAGCAGCTATCAGCATCTGCTGGAATACTTTACCTTCCGCGAGAAGTTTATGTTCGTCTCGCTGGAAGGGCTGGAGCAGGTTGCCTGGCCTGAAACGCTGCCCTGGTTTGAGCTGGAGTTACGTTTCACGCAGCACTGGCCGCACGATTTCACGGTCAGCGAAGAGAACCTGCGCCTGCACTGCGTGCCGGTGGTGAACCTGTTTCGCCTCGATGCGCGTCCGCTGGCGATTAATGCAGAACAGACCGACTATCGCCTGCAGCCGCTGCGCGATGATGACCCGCATACCGAAATCTTTGCGGTTGAATCCGTGGCGGCCTCGTTTGAAGAGGATGCGCTGCGTTACACATCGTTTCGTCTCTTTGAACAGCAGGGCGGGATGTACCGGCGTGAGCGACCGGCCCGCTACTTTCATACCCGCGTGCAGCGTGGCCCCTCCGGGCGTACGGAAACGTGGTTAATCCTCGGTGGCGAAGCGTTTGAACGGGAGCGCCTGCAGCCGGATGACCCTCTGGCGCTGAGCCTTACCGGCACCAATGGGTGTCTGCCGCGTAAAACCCTGCAGAGCGTGTTGCTGGAACAACTCTGCGGCACACAGCAGACCCCGGTGCGCGTGCGTAACCTCTGTCGCCCCTCCATACCCTGCTATCCGCCCAGTGAGAATCGTTTTCACTGGAAGTTGCTGAGCCACCTGGGCAGCAGCTTTCTGTGGATGATGAACAATGCAGAGGTACTGCGTAATACCCTGGCGCTCTATAACTGGGCGGACAGCGATGTTAACCGTCGCCGTCTGAATGGCATTCTCAGGGTTGAACACCACCGGCTGGAATACTGGAAACGCGGCTTACAGCGGGGCGTGGACATTGAAGTGACCCTCGACACCACGATGTTTACCGGTGAGGGCGATGTCTGGCTGTTCGGCAGCCTGCTCAACCGCTTCTTCGCGCAGTACGCCGATATGCACCTGTTTAACCGCCTCACCCTGATACTGCAACCGACAGGACACTGCCTGCGATGGAAAGAGAACCATCAGTCAGCTTTACGACGCTAAATGACGCGTTCGGCGAACGCCTGCCGTACACCCATTTTTACCGCTTTCTGCAGTGGCTGGAAAAGACGCATCCTGAGTATCCACCACTCGGCAGCAGCAGGCGCATCGGCGATGACCCGGTGCGTCTGCGTCCGTATGCCGGAATGGGCTTTCCGGCAGGTGAGTTTAAGGGCATTGAGATTAATCCGGATGATAATCCGGATTCGCCGCCCACGGTCAGAACCACCTTTATGGGGCTCTACGGCATCACGTCGCCGCTGCCGACCCAGTATATTGATGACATCACGCAACGGCGTGAGGGTCATGAGACGGTGGAGCACTTTCTCGATATCTTCAACCACCGGCTGATAACCCAGTATTACCGTATCTGGCGTAAGCACAGTTACCCGGCTTCGTTTGAGGATGGCGGCACCGATGCCATTTCACAGTGCCTGCTGGGACTGGCGGGGCTTGGTATTCCCGGCACCGCTGAACACCTGGACACTCCGCTGTCGCGCTTTCTCGGCATGCTGCCCGCTCTGCAGGTGCCGGGGCGGACTGCCGAAGGGGTGGCTCAGGTGGTGAAAATGGTCACGCCGGATACGACGGCCACGGTGTTGCCGCACCATAAGCGGCGGGTGGAAGTTCCGGAACTGACGCTGAGTACCGCCGGAGGATTTTGCCTGGGGGACCATCTCGTGCTGGGCGGTGTTGCCACCGATGTCAACGGTACCATTGATATACGGCTGTATACCGAAAGCAAAGCGGATTTGCAGGGCTGGTTCCCCCCGGATTTTACGCTGTATAACGATTTACTGGCCCTGCTGCGGGTCTATCTGGGCTGGCGCTACGATGCGCATATTTCCCTGACGTTCCCGCGCCGGTTACTGCCCCGGCCACGGCTGACCTGCCAATATTCTGACGATTCGGTATACATGGGGTACTCCTGCCTGCTGGGGCACGACCCTGACGATATGACACCGGACCCGGCGATGCCGGACCGTCTCACCGTCAGCCTGGGCTATTACGAAGGACTGCAGAAAAATCCACAACACCGCGAGGTGACAGACGTTGAAGAGTGATATGACGAAACAATACCGACTGCTGGCCGCGCTGCTGCCGCTGGCTTTTCTCCTGTCCGGCTGCGGGCTGACCCAGAGCGTCAGCGACGGCACGAAATCGGTGGTAACGGCCATCTTTTACAAGACGGTGAAAACCCTGCGTCTCGATCTGAAGGCCCGTGCAGCACTCAATCCCGATGAAGACGGGATGCCGCTGGCAACGGATGTGTGGGTCTACCAGTTGAAAGATCGTCAGGCGTTTGATAAGGCCGATTATGCGGCACTGCAGTCTGATGCTAACACCGTACTGGGCGCTGACCTGGTGGCCGAAAAGGATGTGTGGGTGCGTCCAGGTAATACCGTCTCGCTGGATATGCTGCTGGATGAGAAAGCGCAATATGTGGCGCTGGTGGCACAGTTCCGCTCACCGGATGCGCGTAAGAACGACTGGCGACTGGTGCTGACACGGGATGACCTCGATCCTGATAAGGCGCGTACCGTGTCACTGGAGGGGAATTCACTGATGCTGAAAACGTCTGATGATAAATAAAGAAAATCATGAAATACGGATGGAAGTTATATGACCAGGACATAATGAATGTGTGGTTCGTGATTTGAGAATACCACGTTTTCCGCCGTGCGCTGGAAGATACCTGGAAAAGTCAGGAGGGGGAGGATTCCGCGTCGTCATTCAATTTGGTTCAGTACACAACGAGAGCGTTGCTCCCGGATATATTGCTGGTTAAAGGAGTGGATTATTATATGGGATGGAAAGGCACCATTCGTTCATTACAGGCGACTTCCCGGCGAATTGAACGTGATGCAGAAAAGCGCAGACGCGAACTGTAAAAGCAGCAAAAAGCGTATGCCCGGATGGCCGAACTGGAGCAGGCTGAATATGAAGTTGACGTCTGGAATAATTATATTGATGTATTGCAGTCGGTGCATAAAGGATGCGGAGATCCTGTTGACTGGCTGTCAATAGCCCGGGCTGATGCCCCTGTGCAGCCTGTTTTTTTCGGTAGCAAAGAAGCGCAGGCCAGACAGGCTGTGCAAAACTACCGCCCCGGTTTTTTGTCCCGATTGCTGAAGATCGACAGGAAGAAAAAACAGAAACTGAATGAAGCCGTTGACGTCGCGAAAAAGGACGACCAGGATAACTTTGATTCACTCTATCAGCAGTGGCAGCAGGATTCTGCAGATCATGAACAGCAGACCGGAATTGCCACTGGCATTCTGGATGGCGAGCCTCGGGCCAGAATAAATGCTATTGAGTTTTTCGCTCCGTTTGATGAACTCAGTGAATTGGGGTCATCGATCCACTTCTGTATTGATGAGATATCCGGGGTGTTGCTGGTGACGTTGCATGTTCATGGTGGACATGTCATCCCCACTGAAATTAAATCATTACTGAAAAGCGGGAAACTGTCTGTAAAGAAAATGCCGGTCGGTAAACGGAATGAATTACTTCAGGATTATATCTGTAGTTGTGTTTTGCGGGTGGCCCGCGAGTTACTTAACCTGCTCCCTGATGACATGGTGATTGTAACTGCTGTGGATGAATTGCTGAATACTGCAACGGGCTATCCGGAAGAGTTACCTATTCTTAGTGTGGCTGTAACCAGGCAGGTACTGGATCGTCTGAATATGGATGCCATTGATCCTTCTGATTCAATGAATAATTTTGTTCATAATATGAACTTTAAAAAAACGACAGGATTCCGTGCCGTGCCGGAACTGAATCCCGGGCAATTCGTGAGCCGATCGTGAATGGTTTCTTTGCCCCTGAACGGGGCAAAGAACGACCAGACTTTGGGGGGCATGTTACGAGGCCTCCTTAAGGTTGCCTGCATACTGGTAAGGTGACACATACAGATCCATGCTTGCATCCAGATAATCCGCCCACCACTGCATCATAGCGATCCGCTCCTCCAGATATTTTGCCTTATGAATATAGGCGGCACGGACGCTGTTTCTTTCCTGGTGACTCATTTGCTTTTCAATCGCTTCTTTGCTCCACCGTCCCGACTCACTCAGCGCACTGCACGCCATCGCCCGGAAGCCGTGACCGCAGATCTCTTTTCTGGTGTCGTAGCCCATCACGCGCAATGCTTTGTTGATGGTGTTGTCGCTCATGCACTTGTCCTGGTCGTATTCGCCGGGGAAAATAAACGCCAGATGCCCGGAGAGCGCTTCAGTTTGTTTCAGGATCGCCATCGCCTGCTCAGACAATGGAACAATGTGCTGCGTTTTCATCTTTGTACCACGATGAGATAAGCGCACGTTTTCGATCTGCTCCCGTTCTACCGGGATTATCCAGAGCTTCTGCTGCCAGTCGATCTCACTCCAGCGGGCAAAGCGCAGTTCGCTGGAGCGCACAAAGAACAGCAGCGACAGCTTAAGCGCATACCGTGTCAGCAGCCTGCCGGAGTAGTTATCCGTCCGGGATAATAATTCTGGTAGTTTCTCAAGCGGCAGGGCCGGGTAATGCTGTGTTTCCGGCGGCGTAAATTCACCGTCCAGATCCAGAGCGGGGTTTGATTTGATTAGCTGCTTTTTCACCGCATAACGCATGATCCCGGTGACGTAATTTTTCAGCCGCGCGGTGATCTCCAGAAAGCCTTTGTTCTCCACTTTGCGCAGGGTAAACAGCAGATCCTCTGTGACGATTTGATCGATGTATTTGTCCCCGATATCCGGGAATACATACATTTCCAGCCTGCGCCGGATGTTCGTCGCATAGTGTTCAGACCAGCGGCGGTGATCGGCATGCCAGTTCATGGCGATCTGGCGGAATGTCTGTCCGTTTTTCTTTTTCTGTCGTTGGGCTGGATAATCGCCCTCTGGAACGCTGGTTTTTACGTCCTCTGGTTTCCCTTTTATGAAGATAAAAATGGCCTGAACACCGGGCATATTCCGCCCGGGCAAGCCATCCTGCTCCCGGATATTCCGGGCTTGCTTTACCCCGAACATCCGTTATTTTCAGCCATCTTTCGCCATCATGCAGCAGACAGAATTGAACCGTTCCCCTTATGCGGCCAATAAAGTCCCACCCCAGTGATTTTATGTGCCGAAACCATGCACTCTGAAACCCCGCATCTGTAATAAGTATGACTTTTGCTTTGGGATTTACGCACCGGTGAAGTTCATCGAGAAATTCTTTTTGTATCAGCGAATTATTTTGCTTTGCTGAAGGTACAAGCCGACTAAGCAGAGGGATTGAACGCCCATCACAGATAAGACTGGCACGAAGGATGTGATATTCCTGGACGGGTAACCGCTCCAGTCGACAGCGATAACACACCAGGAAAACTGGCGAGTAAGGAGTGATGTAATATTACGGAATATCAACGGGATATCCTCATGCAAAGAGGTATTACCTGACAGGCGGTCAACGCGTTTTATCCTGTTTTTGACTTGTGCTGAACCAGGAAGGTAGCGACCGATGCTTGTCAGAGTAAGTGATGCACCACGGGTCAAAGCCACGGTAGCATCAAGAAGAGCATTCTGACGATATTGATGAAACGGGCTCAGAGCGCCACGGAAAAATTTCTGGCATAATGTTCGGGCAGGCATAGAGGTGATCTCATTGAATTTGTTAGCGCAATCAGTAGATCACAAAACTCTATGCCTGTCTTTTTTTCTGGGGATTCCTCAGCCTCTAGGGTGGCTTTAGGTGAAAAAAAAGCCCGTACTTTCGTACGAGCTCTTTCTTTAAGATGGCGGTGAGGGGGGGATTGACTCGCTGCGCTCGCCCTGCGGGCAGTCTCCTCGCAGGCTCGTCGTCTGTCCAACTGGCTGCGCCAGTTGTCGAACCCCGGTCGGGTGTTCTCATCCCCCCGATAAGGTGACTTAATGAGAAAAAAAGCCCGTACTTTCGTACGAGCTCTTTCTTTAAGATGGCGGTGAGGGGGGGATTCGAACCCCCGATACGTTGCCGTATACACACTTTCCAGGCGTGCTCCTTCAGCCACTCGGACACCTCACCAAATTGTCGCTCCAGCATTACTGGAACGGGCGCTAATGTAGGGAAATATCCTTTCTACGTCAATCAACTTTTTTTAAAAAAAACGCGTTTATACAAACTTCCACCAATCTGTGGCTTTAATAAGCGAAAACTGCTTTTTTTGCCCGCGCCGGGAAATTTGCTATGCTGCACATCCCGTTGAAAACGCTGACAACAGGCGCAATCACATTCCGCACAATACTGCTCAGGAGATAACATGGAGATAATTTTTTATCACCCGACATTTAACGCCGCCTGGTGGGTGAATGCGCTGGAGAAGGTCCTCCCTCATGCGCGCGTTCGTGAATGGAAGGCCGGTGATAACAACCCCGCAGACTATGCGCTTGTATGGCAGCCCCCGGTTGAAATGCTGGCCGGAAGACGGTTAAAAGCCGTCTTTGCGCTGGGCGCGGGGGTGGATTCAATTCTGAGTAAATTAAATGCGCATCCGGAAATGCTGGATGCCTCCATTCCTCTATTCCGCCTGGAAGATACCGGTATGGGCCTGCAAATGCAGGAATATGCCGTCAGCCAGGTATTACACTGGTTCCGTCGTTTCGATGATTATCAGTCGCTGAAAAATCAGGCGATATGGAAACCGTTGCCGGAATATACCCGCGAGGAATTTAGCGTCGGTATCATGGGCGCAGGGGTACTGGGCTCAAAAGTGGCAGAAAGTCTACAGGTGTGGGGGTTCCCGTTACGTTGCTGGAGTCGTAGCCGCAAATCCTGGCCTGGCGTGGAAAGTTATGCTGGGCGTGAAGAACTGCGCGCTTTCCTGAACCAGACTCGGGTGCTGATTAACCTGCTGCCGAATACGGCCCAAACGGTGGGAATTATCAATAGCGAATTGTTGGATCAATTGCCGGATGGCGCTTACGTGCTGAATCTCGCGCGCGGTGTTCATGTTCAGGAGACGGATTTGCTTGCCGCGCTTGATAGCGGCAAGCTAAAAGGCGCGATGTTGGATGTCTTTAGCCAGGAACCGTTACCGCAGGAAAGCCCATTATGGCACCATCCGCGAGTCGCCATGACGCCGCATATTGCGGCAGTAACCCGTCCGGCAGAAGCCATCGATTATATTGCCCGCACCATTACCCAGCTGGCGAAGGGGGAGTTGGTGACGGGGCAAGTGGACCGGGCGAGAGGATACTGACATCAACCCGGCGTGGGCCGGGTTTCGCTAAAAAACGCTGGCGATACCTGCTATCCTTGTCGGAAATGACTACAGGAGAGAGCAATGTATCCCGTTGATCTGCACATGCATACCGTCGCCAGCACTCATGCCTACAGTACGCTGAGCGATTATATCGCGGAAGCCAAACGCAAAGGTATTAAACTTTTTGCGATTACCGATCATGGTCCGGACATGGAAGATGCGCCGCATCACTGGCATTTTATTAACATGCGCATCTGGCCGCGTCTGGTTGACGGCGTGGGGATACTGCGTGGTATTGAGGCGAATATCAAGAATATTAACGGTGAAATTGATTGTTCCGGAAAGATGTTCGACTCGCTGGATCTGATTATCGCAGGCTTTCATGAGCCCGTTTTTGCGCCGCATGATAAAGAAACCAATACCCAGGCAATGATCGCAACCATCGCCAACGGCAAGGTGCATATTATTAGCCACCCCGGAAATCCAAAGTATCCCGTGGATGTTAATGCCATCGCGCAGGCGGCGGCGAAACACCATGTAGCGCTGGAAATCAACAACTCTTCTTTTCTGCATTCGCGTAAAGGAAGCGAAGATAATTGCCGTGCGGTCGCTGCCGCCGTACGCGATGCGGGAGGCTGGGTAGCGTTAGGCTCTGATTCCCATACGGCCTTTACGCTTGGCGATTTCACCGAGTGCCGGAAAATTCTGGATGCGGTGAACTTCCCGGAAGATCGAATCCTGAACGTCTCGCCGCAGCGCTTACTGGCCTTTCTCGAATCACGCGGTATGGCGCCTGTACCGGAATTTGCCGAACTTTAATCGTTATTTACGGGAAGATATCAATGAATGAGTTTTCAATCCTGTGCCGTGTGCTGGGATCGTTGTATTACCGCCAACCGCAAGATCCTTTACTGGTTCCGCTGTTTACGTTAATCCGTGAAGGTAAGCTGGCGGCAAACTGGCCGCTGGAGCAGGATGACATGCTGGCGCGTTTACAGAAAAGCTGTGATATCACGCAGATTTCCACCGATTACAACGCGTTATTTGTCGGGGAAGAGTGCGCGGTACCGCCATACCGCAGCGCGTGGATCGAAGGCGCGGAAGAGTCTGAGGTGCGCGCTTTTTTAACGTCGCGAGGGATGCCGCTGGGCGATACGCCTGCCGATCACATTGGCACTTTATTGCTCGCTGCCTCCTGGCTGGAAGAACAGTCTGCCGAAGATGAAAGTGAAGCGCTGGAAACCTTATTTGCCGATTATTTGCTTCCCTGGTGCAATACCTTCCTTGGTAAAGTTGAAGCTCATGCCGTTACGCCATTCTGGCGCACCCTGGCGCCACTAACGCGTGATGCGATAGGGGTCATGTGGGATGAACTTCAGGAAGAAGATGAAGAGTAATGTGATGTTAATCACTTTAAACTGTAACTCGTTTTATTAAATTGCATAAAATGTGTGCGCGATCTCATTAATTGGGCGCTTTTCTGCTATGATGCGCACCATGAACATACTTCTTTCTATTGCTATCACGACGGGCATCCTTTCTGGAATATGGGGATGGGTGGCCGTCTCCCTGGGGTTGCTAAGCTGGGCCGGTTTTTTAGGCTGTACGGCTTATTTCGCCTGTCCGCAGGGCGGCTTTAAGGGATTGTTGATTTCCGCCTGTACTCTGTTAAGCGGTATGGTGTGGGCGCTGGTCATTATTCACGGCAGCGCGCTGGCGCCGCATCTGGAAATTGTCAGTTACGTGTTGACGGGGGGCGTGGCATTCCTGATGTGTATCCAGGCAAAGCAGCTATTGCTTTCTTTTGTACCGGGAACATTTATCGGCGCCTGTGCGACATTTGCAGGACAGGGTGACTGGCGGTTGGTGTTACCGTCGCTGGCGCTGGGGCTAATCTTTGGCTATGCCATGAAAAATAGTGGGCTATGGCTGGCATCACGTCGCGAGCAACATTCAGCGCATACGGCGGTCACAAAATAAAAAAGCATGGGGTTCTTCCCCACGCTTTTTCGTATTCATCAGGATTCTGGTGGCACTGACAGCTCACGGTATTTTACCAGAATATCATTTTGCCTGTCCGCTTTATTCTGCAAATCCCACAGTCCGCGATCGATACCATCGTTAATGAGGAAGATAACGCCGGTTTCAATGGCTGACATTAGACACAGCATCACCGGTTCGTTCGAGGTGTAGCCGATTTCGCCTTCCAGTAAGCGCTGGTAATCAATAAAGCGGAACACGCCAGCCTGTACTTCATAGGAAAGGATGGTTTTACTGGTATTCACCGAAGAAAGGATTTCGCCCGTGCTGACGTTAACCACGCGCAGATTGACAGCAATCTGATCCAACTGATATTGCGTATCAGCGCCAATACCGAAATATCTTGCGCCGGCCCCGCCGGATTTGACGTTGCTTTCATAACCAATAATAGAACCCTCCACCATAATATTTGCCGCCGTCAGCGACTGAAGCGGGATACGGTTATTCATCGCCACGGTACCGTTTTCCTGGGCTGCGCGAATGATTTTTCGTTCATTCAAAAGATTCTGTAAGCCCTGTCGTTCCAGTGGGATAAACCAGCGCGAATCTTTCAGCGCGGTAACCAACATAGCAGTTGCGCTCTGCGGCACAGCCGTGGAAAAGTTACTTGCCGGGTAAGGTTTAAATTGGCCCGTTTCATCCTGAATGTTATATACCGAAACAAAGATCTTACCGGTGGGTACAGGCAAGTGCGTCAAATCTTTGTAACTTTGTGCGCGGGGCATTAATGTCGGTTTCGCAGCTTGTTTAGGCGGGGCAGTTAAGCATCCACTCAACAATAAAACGGCAACCAAAATAAGTAAGCGCGGCATGATTTATATCCTTTAGTGACTGTAGCTTAAAAATCGGTTGACTGAGTTTGTAAACCTGACACTTCGATAGTCGAGGTTCTTCCCGTTTTTCTGTCCGTGACGTTGAGCTGGAGCTGTCCGTCGCGATTAGCGATATCGATAATAAAATCGTTGGTCACCATACGTCCTGGTTTCCCGGTATTAATATTGGTCAACAAGCCGCCCAGAATTTGTGATTGAATAGCCTGCGTAAAGTTATCCAACGCTGAGGGGGTTTCGATACCAAAATCGTCATCATAATTGGGGTCTTTATATGAATTTTGCGCCTGGGCGCTATTCAATAAAAAGGAGCCGTTATTGGGATTACCGCCAAAGTTAGGATTACGGAACTGGAACGTCATATTTCCGGCCCAGGTTAATGGCGAAAAAAGCATGAGCAGCACTACTGCATGTTTAATACGCATGACAGCCTCCGGATAAAAATCATGTTTTAGAATTCATCACGCGCTAAATCACTCGTACTTAATAGCGTTTGATCTATTTGTCGGCGATTTAATGCTTCCTCTGTTTGCGCTAATGCGAAGACTACGGTTTTCTCGAAGTCTCTTTTCATTGGAAATAAAAAGGTCTGGAAAATAACGCTCTGATTTACCGTTATGGTGATCCAGCTTCCCCAACGCGCACTGGGTCTTTCATTAATGGTCAGATTACCGGTGTACTCGCTTTCCCATTTGTCGCTGAATGCACGATAGAAATCATGTCCTATCGAAGAGACGGTATGGTCGGTTAATAATCCGGGAACCTCGACCTCAACTTCATTGGCATACAGGTTTCCGGTAGCGAACAGTAACTCTGCTGCTACCATCCAGCTCAGATAGCGTTTCATGGCCTTACCGCCTGAGATTATCGTTTGCCCATGAAACTGCCTGGGTACGATTCTTGACAGCTATCTTTTTGAAAAGATTATAAAGATGTGTCTTAACCGTATTCTCGCTGATAAATAGCGACCTGGCGATTTCATTATTAGATGCGCCAATACGTAACTTATTGAGGATCTCTTTTTCACGATGGGTCAGTAATGCTGACTCGGTACTGTTGTAGCGGTAATTCCCTGAGTGTGTAATCAGGTAACTGGCTAATTTTTGTGAAAAATAGCACTCGCCTCGCAGAATTCCCTGTAATCCGCTGACCACGTGTTCCTGGTCTTCGGCGGCGTAAACCACGCCGTTAATATGAGGCCAGTTTTCAATTTCACGGTAGGGGTAATCGTCAGGGGTATTTAACAATAATGTTTTTATATTATTGTTTTTCCGACTTAAATTATCCTGCCAATAGTGGATAAGCTTCTTATCCGCTTCCATCATATCCATTAAAACAATACAACCAGCAGAAATATCTTCCAGAGAACGTTGAATATTATGCAGTTTTCCGGCTAAGGCCAGCGATTGTTTTAAATGTTGCAATAATGCCGTAGCTTGCAGGGATGGCTTTGTGATCAACAATAGTGTATGACCATGACTACTATGGACTTCATTAAACATGATGAAACTCCACTTTTTTAATCGCACATCTGACAGTTGCCCCCATAAAATAAAGGCACCAGAAGTACTGACAGATGTTGCACTGCTGTGGGTTGAAATAGCCCATCGTCCAGAAAGAGAAAAATATTTGAGAAAATACTTTTAACTGTTTTCAATCTAGCCATTACAAATCTTAAAGCAAGTGTTAAACTTGTAACAGAATGTAAAAATATATATTAAAATATTGTTTTTGGGTTTTTTTGAAGTTTAGATTTGATAGTAAAGTTGTACATTTTGCTGTTATTGCATAGATTTGAAAAATCATACAAATTATATTAATATATTGATTTAAAATGATTTTTATTATTATTCATCACGTCTTGATTTTATTTTTTCTTAAAATTCGAGATGCTGCATTAACCTGGACAACACAAAGGCAAAAAAAACGAAGTGTGTCACGTCTTGTACGAATTGCCCTCCCGGGGAAGCATAAGAGCACCTTCAGGGCGGCGTAACATATAACAACACTTCATGTTTTTGTTTCGCGATACACTATCTTCTGCGGCCAAAAATTAATTATAAATAATCATGTAATTATCATCTTATTAGCACTTTGGTATGAGCTTAAATAAAAAAATACCACTCGTGGGTGAGTTATTAAAAATGTTTCCACGGACATACTCTTCATCGTAACGACGCGCTAACAAGAAATGCATGTCGTTAACAATCTGTAAGGCTATAGATAAATTTTGCTATGTACGACCAGGTCCAGGGTGACAGCATGAAAAACAAATTGTTATTTATGATGTTGACAATACTGGGTGCGCCTGGGATTGCAACCGCGACTAATTATGATCTGGCTCGCTCAGAATATAATTTTGTGGTAAATGAATTAAGTAAGTCTTCATTTAATCAGGCAGCCATTATTGGTCAAGTCGGCACGGATAATAGTGCCAGGGTACGCCAGGAAGGTTCAAAACTATTGTCCGTTATTTCACAAGAAGGAGGGAATAACCGGGCGAGAGTCGACCAGGCAGGGAATTATAACTTTGCATATATTGAACAGACAGGCAATGCCAACGATGCCAGTATATCGCAAAGCGCTTACGGTAATAGTGCGGCCATTATCCAGAAAGGTTCTGGAAATAAAGCCAATATTACTCAACACGGTACGCAGAAAACAGCAGTTGTAGTACAGAAACAGTCGCATATGGCTATTCGCGTCACCCAACGCTAATACCGTTACGACTTTTAAAATCAATCCGATGGGGGTTTTACCATGAAACTTTTAAAAGTGGCAGCATTCGCAGCAATCGTAGTTTCTGGCAGTGCTCTGGCAGGCGTCGTTCCACAATGGGGCGGCGGCGGTAATCATAACGGCGGCGGCAATAGTTCCGGCCCGGATTCAACGTTGAGCATCTATCAGTACGGTTCTGCTAACGCTGCGCTTGCTCTGCAAAGCGATGCCCGTAAATCTGAAACGACCATTACCCAGAGCGGTTATGGTAACGGTGCCGATGTGGGCCAGGGTGCAGATAATAGTACCATTGAACTGACTCAGAATGGTTTCAGAAACAATGCCACCATCGATCAGTGGAACGCTAAAAACTCCGATATTACTGTTGGTCAATACGGCGGTAATAACGCTGCGCTGGTTAATCAGACCGCATCTGATTCCAGCGTAATGGTGCGTCAGGTTGGTTTTGGCAACAACGCTACGGCTAACCAGTATTAATTTAGCGTCAGAGCTAATAAAAAACAGGGCGTAAGCCCTGTTTTTTTTGGGGAGGAAATTATGCATACCTTATTGCTTCTTGCCACACTTTCAAATCAGATTACTTTTACCACGACCCAGCAAGGTGATATTTACACGGTAATCCCCCTGGTAACATTAAACGAACCCTGCGTCTGTCAGGTGCAAATTCTCTCTGTGCGTGACGGGGCTGGGGGACAAAGCCATACACAGCAAAAACAGACGCTATCTTTACCTGCTAATCAACCGATTGAGTTGTCTCGACTTAGTGTAAATATCTCTTCAGAGGACTCGGTTAAAATTATTGTTACTGTTTCAGACGGACAATCGCTGCATTTATCACAACAATGGCCGCCTTCTGCACAGTAGTTTTTTGATGGTAGCGGAAATAGATGGGCTGGCCTGGGTATAAAAAGACGATAAAAGCGTTTCATCGTCTCGGCATGGCGCTAAAGAGTAACGCCGAACCCTCGAGGATGACTAATCATTGAGGAGTTAACATGTCCGTAATAAAGAAAAATATCCCGGGTGTAAGCCTGTGCATTTGCGCTTTTTTTACTCATTCTGCGATGGGGCAACAAACGGTACAGGGGGGCGTTATCCATTTTCACGGCGCTATTGTTGAGCCATCGTGCGATGTTTATACTCACGCCGAAAATATTGATTTAACCTGCCTACGCGAAGGTAAAAAGCAAGTACACAGGATTGACCTTCGGCAGGCGCCTGCTTTGCCGCGGGATATTCAGTCTATTGCGACGGTGCGGCTTCATTACCTCAATGCGCAAAAAAGTCTGGCGGTTATGAATATTGAATACCGTTAACGGCTGCGTCATAGGTATAAAAAGAGCGACTCTGTTGAAAGCCCTGCTGTACACTTTGCAGATAAGGTGAGACAAAGGGGGGACTATGACATCACGTCTTCAGGTCATACAGGGTGATATCACTCAACTTAGTGTCGATGCGATTGTCAACGCCGCTAACCCGTCATTAATGGGAGGCGGCGGCGTAGACGGCGCTATTCATCGCGCGGCGGGACCTGCATTGCTGGACGCCTGTAAACAAATCCGCCAGCAACAGGGCGAATGTCCGACAGGACATGCGGTTATCACGCCTGCCGGCAAGCTTTCTGTAAAGGCAGTTATTCATACGGTGGGGCCCGTCTGGCGAGGCGGCGAACACCAGGAGGCTGAGTTACTCGAAGAGGCATACCGGAATTGTTTGCTGCTTGCCGAGGCGAATCGCTATCGTTCTATCGCTTTTCCGGCAATTAGCACCGGCGTTTATGGCTATCCTCGCGCCCAGGCTGCTGAAATCGCCGTCAGGACGGTTTCAGATTTTATTACCCGTTACGCTCTGCCTGAACAGGTATACTTTGTCTGTTATGATGAAGAAACTGCCCGGCTTTACGCAAGATTACTTACTCAGCAAGGCGACGACCCTGCCTGATAAAACACGCCTGGAGCGTGCCGTTGAACCGCTATGTGCGCGCCATCCTGGAAAGTGCGGCATTCTCGCTCTGGATAACAGTCTGGATGCGTTTGCCGCCCGCTACCGCCTGACCGAAATGGCGGCGCGGACGCTGGATGTGCAGTACTATATTTGGGAAGACGATATGTCCGGGCGGCTGCTCTTTTCGGTACTGTTGTCGGCGGCGAAACGCGGCGTTCATGTTCGTCTGTTGCTGGATGATAACAATACGCCCGGTCTTGATGATACGTTACGGTTGCTGGATAGCCATCCCAACATCGAAGTTCGTCTGTTTAATCCTTTCTCTTTTCGTACACTACGCGCGCTGGGATATTTGACGGATTTTGCGCGGCTTAATCGGCGAATGCACAATAAAAGTTACACTGCCGACGGCGTAGTGACGCTGGTCGGTGGGCGCAACATCGGCGATGCCTATTTCGGCGCTGGCGAGGAGCCGCTATTTTCCGATCTGGACGTGATGGCAATTGGCCCCGTGGTCAACGATGTCGCCAATGATTTTGAACGTTACTGGCGTTGTAGTTCAGTATCGACATTACAGCAAGTGCTATCCCTTTCTGAGCAGGAACTGACGCAGCGTATCGAACTTCCCGAGTCCTGGTATAATGATGAAATCACCCGCCGCTATCTGCATAAGCTGGAAACCAGTCAGTTTATGGCGGATTTGGATCGTGGAACGTTGCCGCTGATTTGGGCAAAAACCCGGTTGCTGAGCGACGACCCTTCTAAAGGCGAGGGGAAAGCGCAGCGCCATTCACTTCTTCCACAGCGATTATTTGACGTGATGGGCTCGCCGACGGAGCGTATCGACATTATTTCCGCTTACTTTGTCCCTACGCGCGCAGGCGTAGCGCAGTTGCTTAATCTGGTCAGGAAAGGCGTGAAGATCGCCATCTTGACTAACTCCCTGGCGGCAAACGATGTGGCGGTTGTTCACGCGGGGTACGCGCGCTGGCGAAAGAAGTTACTGCGCTATGGCGTGGAGCTCTACGAACTGAAACCGACCCGCGAGCATGAAACCGTCGTACATGATCGCGGACTCACCGGGAACTCAGGGTCCAGCTTACATGCTAAAACGTTCAGCATTGATGGTAGTAAGGTGTTTATCGGGTCGCTTAATTTTGATCCCCGTTCAACGCTTTTAAATACCGAAATGGGTTTTGTAATTGAAAGTGAAACGCTGGCGACGCTCATCCATAAGCGTTTTACGCAGAGCCAACGTGATGCGGCCTGGCAACTCCGGCTGGATCGCTGGGGAAGAATTAACTGGATCGATCGTCAGCAAGAAGAGGAAAAGGTGTTAAAGAAAGAACCCGCTACACGTTTCTGGCAGCGGGTTTTGGTACGGTTGGCGGCAATTTTACCTGTTGAATGGCTGCTTTGAGCCGGCGTGCGGAAAACTACCCGATCGTAGCGTGGCTTTCTCGTCTTACAGGCGGTTTACCTGAAAAGAGAAATTTCAGAAGCGGGATGCGTAAATGAATTTCGTACAGAATTAACGCAATACCAATGACAAATATCAGCCCGCACAAGAACCCTATCAGGTTGGAAGAGATATGCGGCGTAATATACGCGCCAAAGAAAAGCGTTAAGGGATGATGCACCAGATAGATAAACAGTGAAGCGTTCACGAAATAGGTTACACGCGCGGACTGGAAGTTTAACAAGCGATGTCCCAGTGAAAATACCACGTTCACCATCCACAGCCCCATTACCATCGTAATCACGGATTCGGTTTCGTACATCCAGGCGTCGCCGCTCCCATAACGTTGATTCAGTAAATAAGCGATAAAAGCAGTAGCAGCGCCTAAAGAGCATCCGCGTGATGGCGTGGTGAAGCGCGCTTTCAGCTCGGGGTGAATGAAGGCCAACGCGCCGAGAATAAAGAAGGGCACATAAAATAGCGTTTGCATCACAATAAAATTGAACATGCCGTCACTGAGGATAGCCGGATACACGATGAAAATAGTGCGCCTGATGGCGGCGTAACCCACTCCCAGCAGGAAAAAAATAAGCGAAAGTTTGGCCAGTGAAATGGCGGCGGGACGAGGCTTGCTTGTTTTCTGCCTTTTTTGGAACCAGGTAAAAATTCCGATACTGACTGTCGTTAATATCACCAGTACCAGTAAAAACCACAGATGTGAAATGAGCTCCCACGCTAGCGTATTATATTTTTCATAAGCAGAGAGCATATGCCAGTTCTCTGTTTTTCCTTTGACAAATTGCAACATGATAAATTGCGGCAAGGTAAGCAAAGGGATCGCGGTAAGCATGGGAATACCCACACGCTCTACCCGTACTTTCCACCAACGTTTTAACGGGTAACGTAAAAATAGCATGTACGAAAAATAACCGGAAATAACAAAAAACACCTGCATACGAAAAGAGTGGATAAAATCGTTAAACAGGGTTAGCCACCAGGATGGCGAGGCGCTATTGACATGCCAACTGTGAGTGGAATAGATCAACGAGATATGAAAGGGAATCCCTAACAACATCAACCATGCGCGGATAGAGTCAAGAAAATATTCACGCGGCGCGGGTACAGAGCTCATATAAGGTCACGTATTCTCAGATTGTTCACCTTATCCATAAGGCGAATTATGGTTACATTCGGTGGCAACCCTACACCAACTCCGACAACCTGTCTCCAGGATAAGCACGCAAAGTGAAAACAGGCGCGAGAGGTGCTTAATCCATGAGCCAGCGTGCTGAACAAAGCCTGGATTCAGTTGTCGTAATGCCTGATTATCCATTAAAATGGATCGGATCGATATAAGCACACAAAGGGGGAAGTGCTTACTTATTATGAAACATAAACGACAAATGATGAAAATGCGTTGGTTGGGCGCAGCTGTTATGTTAACGCTCTACGCATCATCAAGCTGGGCGTTCAGTATTGATGACGTAGCAAAACAAGCTCAAACTTTAGCCGGGAAAGGCTATGAGGCGCCTAAAAGCAACTTGCCCTCCGTTTTCCGCGACATGAAATATGCGGATTATCAGCAGATCCAGTTTAACAGCGACAAAGCCTACTGGAACAACTTAAAGACCCCATTTAAGCTCGAATTTTACCATCAGGGGATGTACTTCGATACGCCGGTCAAGATCAACGAAGTGACGGCGACGACGGTCAAAAGAATCAAATACAGCCCGGATTACTTCAATTTCGGCAATGTCCAGCACGATAAAGATACGGTAAAAGATTTAGGCTTCGCCGGGTTCAAAGTCTTGTACCCCATCAACAGTAAAGATAAGAACGACGAAATCGTCAGTATGCTTGGCGCCAGTTATTTCCGTGTTATTGGCGCAGGTCAGGTGTACGGCCTATCTGCGCGCGGCCTGGCGATTGATACCGCCTTGCCGTCTGGTGAAGAATTTCCCCGCTTTCGCGAGTTCTGGATTGAGCGTCCAAAACCAACCGATAAGCGTTTGACCGTCTATGCATTACTGGATTCTCCGCGTGCGACCGGCGCCTACCGTTTTGTGATCATTCCTGGCCGCGATACCGTGGTGGACGTGCAGTCAAAAGTCTATCTGCGTGACAAAGTGGGCAAGCTGGGTGTTGCGCCATTAACCAGTATGTTCCTGTTTGGGCCGAACCAGCCGTCGCCGACGACCAACTATCGTCCGGAACTGCATGACTCGAACGGCTTATCCATTCATGCGGGTAATGGCGAGTGGATTTGGCGTCCGCTAAACAATCCAAAACACCTTGCCGTGAGCAGCTATGCGATGGAGAACCCTCAGGGATTCGGCCTGTTGCAGCGTGGCCGCGAGTTCTCGCGCTTTGAAGATTTAGACGATCGCTACGATCTGCGTCCAAGCGCCTGGATTACCCCGAAAGGCGACTGGGGCAAAGGTAAGGTTGAGCTGGTTGAAATTCCGACCAATGATGAAACCAACGATAACATCGTCGCTTACTGGACTCCGGATCAACTGCCGGAACCGGGTAAAGAGATGAACTTCAAATACACTCTGACCTTCAGCCGTGATGAAGATAAACTTCATGCGCCGGATAATGCCTGGGTGCTGCAAACACGCCGCTCAACGGGTGACGTTAAACAGTCGAATCTGATTCGCCAGCCCGACGGCACTATTGCCTTCGTGGTGGATTTTGTTGGCGCCGACATGAAAAAACTGCCGCCAGATACGCCTGTCGCTGCGCAAACCAGCATTGGCGATAACGGCGAAATCGTTGACAGTAATGTACGCTATAACCCGGTCACCAAAGGCTGGCGTTTAATGCTGCGCGTGAAAGTCAAAGACGCGAAGAAAACCACGGAAATGCGTGCCGCATTGGTGAATGCCGATCAGACGCTAAGTGAAACCTGGAGCTACCAGTTACCTGCCAATGAATAAAACAACTGAGTATATTGACGCACTGTTGCTTTCCGAACGTGAGAAAGCGGCATTGCCGAAAACTGACATCCGCGCCGTGCATCAGGCGCTGGATGCCGAGCATCGGACTTACTCGCGAGAAGACGATTCACCGCAGGGTTCCGTAAAAGCCCGCCTTGAACACGCCTGGCCGGATTCATTGGCGCAGGGGCAGCTAATTAAAGATGATGAAGGGCGCGATCAGTTGCAGGCCATGCCAAAAGCGACGCGCTCTTCGATGTTTCCCGATCCCTGGCGAACCAACCCGGTTGGCCGTTTCTGGGATCGCCTGCGTGGGCGGGATGTAACGCCGCGCTATGTTTCTCGTCTGACAAAAGAAGAGCAGGCGAGCGAGCAAAAATGGCGTACCGTCGGCACCATACGCCGCTATATTCTGTTAATTCTGACTCTGGCGCAAACGGTCGTCGCGACCTGGTATATGAAGACCATTCTGCCTTATCAGGGATGGGCGCTAATCAATCCTATGGATATGGTGGGGCAGGATATTTGGGTCTCTTTTATGCAGCTCCTGCCCTACGTGCTGCAAACCGGTATCCTGATTCTGTTTGCTGTGCTGTTCTGCTGGGTGTCAGCCGGATTCTGGACGGCGCTGATGGGCTTTCTGCAACTGCTTATCGGGCGCGATAAGTACAGCATCTCCGCGTCTACGGTAGGCGATGAGCCCCTCAATCCGGAACACCGGACGGCGCTGATCATGCCTATCTGCAATGAAGACGTTAGCCGCGTTTTCGCCGGTCTGCGCGCGACCTGGGAGTCCGTTAAAGCCACGGGCAACGCCGCACATTTTGACGTCTATATTCTCAGCGACAGTTATAACCCGGATATCTGCGTGGCGGAGCAAAAGGCCTGGATGGAGCTTATCGCGGAAGTGCAGGGCGAAGGGCAAATTTTTTATCGCCGCCGCCGCCGCCGCATGAAACGTAAGAGCGGCAATATTGACGATTTTTGCCGCCGCTGGGGCAATCAGTACAGCTATATGGTGGTGCTGGATGCGGACTCGGTGATGAGCGGCGAGTGTCTGAGCGGTCTGGTGCGCCTGATGGAAGCGAATCCAAACGCCGGGATTATCCAGTCCTCGCCGAAAGCGTCGGGGATGGACACTCTGTATGCCCGCTGTCAGCAGTTCGCGACCCGTGTCTATGGGCCGCTGTTTACCGCCGGGCTGCACTTCTGGCAGTTGGGGGAGTCGCACTACTGGGGGCACAATGCCATTATCCGCGTGAAGCCGTTTATTGAGCACTGCGCTTTGGCGCCGCTGCCGGGAGAAGGTTCGTTCGCCGGATCGATTCTTTCCCACGACTTTGTGGAGGCGGCGCTGATGCGTCGGGCAGGGTGGGGCGTCTGGATCGCTTACGATCTGCCCGGCTCCTATGAAGAGCTGCCGCCAAACCTGCTGGATGAGCTTAAACGCGACCGCCGCTGGTGTCACGGCAACCTGATGAACTTTCGTTTGTTCCTGGTGAAAGGAATGCACCCGGTGCATCGCGCCGTGTTCCTGACGGGGGTGATGTCATATCTGTCTGCGCCGTTGTGGTTTATGTTCCTCGCGCTTTCTACCGCTCTGCAAGTCGTTCATGCGTTAACGGAGCCGCAATATTTCCTTCAGCCGCGCCAGCTTTTTCCGGTCTGGCCGCAGTGGCGTCCAGAACTGGCAATCGCGCTGTTTGCGTCCACGATGGTGCTGCTGTTCCTGCCGAAGCTGCTCAGTATTATGCTGATCTGGTGTAAAGGCACCAAAGAGTATGGCGGTTTCTGGCGCGTTACGCTGTCGCTGTTGCTGGAAGTGCTGTTCTCCGTGTTGCTGGCGCCGGTGCGTATGCTGTTTCATACAGTATTTGTGGTCAGCGCGTTTCTCGGCTGGGAAGTGGTCTGGAACTCACCGCAACGCGACGATGATTCTACGCCGTGGGGAGAGGCCTTTATGCGCCACGGCTCTCAACTGCTGCTGGGGCTAGTCTGGGCTGTGGGTATGGCGTGGCTGGATTTACGCTTTCTGTTCTGGCTGGCGCCGATTGTCTTTTCGCTGATTCTGTCGCCATTTGTTTCGGTGATCTCCAGTCGTTCAACGGTAGGATTGCGTACCAAACGCTGGAAGCTGTTCCTGATCCCGGAAGAGTATTCGCCGCCTCAGGTGTTGGTCGATACCGATAAATATCTGGAGATGAATCGCCGCCGTATTCTGGACGATGGCTTTATGCATGCGGTATTTAACCCGTCGCTTAATGCGCTGGCGACCGCGATGGCCACCGCGCGTCACCGCGCCAGTAAGGTGCTGGAAATAGCCCGCGATCGTCATGTGGAGCAGGCGCTAAACGAAACGCCGGAGAAACTGAACCGCGATCGGCGTCTGGTTTTGCTCAGCGATCCGGTGACGATGGCGCGTTTACACTATCGGGTCTGGAATGCGCCGGAGAGATACTCTTCCTGGGTAAACCATTATCAGTCTCTCGTCCTGAATCCGCAGGCGTTGCAGGGACGAACATCGTCAGCGGGATAAGGTTTTCAGGTCTGATGGCGCAACGCTTATCAGGCCTGGGATAATGTGAAAAATACCGGCGTGATGCCGGTATTTTTATACTGAAATGAGGTATCAGGTGCGTATATTCGCGGTGAGCATAATGGTGATTGCGCTGAGCGGCTGCGGCAGCATTATCAGCAGAACGATCCCCGGACAGGGACACGGCAACCAGTATTATCCAGGCGTGCAGTGGGATATGCGTGATTCCGCATGGCGCTATATCACTATCGTCGATCTGCCTTTTTCACTGATCTTCGATACACTGCTACTGCCGCTCGATATCCACCACGGGCCTTATGAGTAATTAACGCTCATCCCATTCGTCCGCCGCGGTATGGCCTTCCTCAGTATCAAGCGGGGGTTCAAGCTGAAATTCCCCTTCATCCCATTCATGCAATGTATTCTCTTCCTGCCATTCCTGACGGATTTCTATCTCATCATAATCACCGTCAAACACGCTTTGCGCGGCTTCACCACTCAGCATAGGCAGACATTCTCCATCTTCACCTTCATCGGCGAAAAATTCGACCTGCCACATGATGTCCCCATCCTGCAGTACATATTTCTGAACGTTGAACTGCTGCACATTCGCTTCATCTTGTTCGAGGCCTGGATGGTCAGCCAGAAATTCTTCCCGGGCTGCATCGATAGCTTCTTCCAGCGTGGCATACATGGTCATCAGTATCTCCCTTTGATTTGATGAGGTATTTAGGGAAAGAATAGCTGATTCTGCGATATTGCAAGTATGAAAGCGCAAAAATCATTCTGTTGCCAGTCTGCGCCGTTGTAAGCTATTCCATGAATAGATAGCATTGAACAACACGACGCCTGCCGTGACGCAGAATACGGCGCGGAAGCCATAGCTCGCGGAAATTGCGGCGCCCATTAAAGGGCCGGTGACGTTGCCGATATCGCGGAAAGATTGGTTGTAACTGAATATGCGCCCGGCTATTTGGTTGGTAGAGTTGTAAACCAGCAGGGTTTGTACGGCTGGCAGTAACGCGCCATCTGCCGCGCCAAGCAGAAACCGCAATAGCGCGAGCTGCCACGGCGTTTGCACAAAAGACATTGGAATCAGCAGCAGTACGGAAATAATCAGTGCGACGATAAGGATTTTTTCCGGGCCAATTCTGTCGCCGAGCTTACCGAGGCGAGGAGCGCTAAGTAGTGCCGCTACGCCGGGAACGGAAGCTATCATCCCGCTAATGAACGCAATATTACTGACATTTCCCGCGAGTTCACGCACATAGAGCGTCAGGATGGGCGCTATAGAGCCGGTCGCCACCTGAATAATCAACGTGGTAACAAACAGGCTTAACACCAGGCGGGGATTTTTTAGCGAGGCGACCACTTCCCGAACGTGAAGCATCTCTTTTTTGCTCACCGGCTGGAAATTCTCGCGAATAAAAAAGAAGGTGAGCAGAAAACAGATAAACAAAACGCTGGCGGTAATAAAAAAGACCGGGCGAAGGCCGTAATGGTCGGCGAGCAGACCACCCGCAAGTGGGCCAAGCAGAGCGCCGCTGACGCCGCCAGTAGAGAGCGTCCCTAACGCCCAGCCGCTTTTGTGGCGCGGCACTTGAGTGGCGATCAGCGCATTGGCGTTGGGAATAAATCCGCCCAGCAGGCCTAATAACGCGCGGAGGATCAGAAACTGCCAGATATTTTGCGCCATGCCCATTAACAGCATCACAATGGCCATGCCGAGAGCGGAACGCAACAGCATGATCTTACGCCCTTTACGATCCGCCAGACCGCCCCAAAAAGGGGACGCGATAGCTGAAAAGAGGAACGTAATACTAAAGACCAGCCCGGACCACATGTTCAGCGCGCTATGGCCTGTTACGCCGAGTTGCTCAACGTAGAGAGGAAGAAAAGGCATGACCAGACTGAATGCCGCGCCGGTTAAAAAACAGCCCAGCCAGGTAACGGTTAGATTGCGTTTCCAGTTTATGGGGACATCAGAGGGTGACATAGCGTTCCACAGTATGATGCGCGGTTTGCGCTATCATCAATTTAATTATGAGCGTACTAATTATGCGCCGACCTTACCAGCCTCGCAATGTGGGGAGCTTTTAAAGCTAAAAGAGGGGAAAGATTGCAGCCTGACGGCTGCAATCCTGTCAATAGCGTGACGGTACGCCTTCAGGGCGGGTTTTAAAGCGGCGATGCAGCCACATATACTGCTCTGGCGCCATCATAATGCACTGCTCAACAATCTTATTCATCCACGCGGCAGTTGCTTCTGCGCTTTCCAGCGGAGGCGAATATTCCACAGGAAGAATGATCAGTTCGTAGCCTTTCCCATCAGGTTTACGGCGAGGCACGAAGGGGATAATACAGGCTTTAGACATGCGCGCGAGCATCCAGGTACCGGAGGTCGTGGCGGCCTGATCGACGGCGAATAACGGCACAAATACGCTGGCGCGTGGGCCATAATCGTGATCCGGTGCATACCAGATTAATTCACCGCTTTTCAATGCCTTAACCATGCCTTTCAGATCTTTGCGATCCAACATCGATTTATTGGAGCGTAAGCGCCCCCAGGTCTGCAACCAGTCGAGCAACGGATTATCATTTGGCCGATAAACCCCGATACCCGGATTATGCATACCAAACATGCGGGCGCCAAACTCAAGGGTAAGGAAATGTATTCCTACCAGAATGAACCCGAGCCCCTGCGCCTTAACTTCACGGATATACTCCAGACCACTCGCTTCCATCCAGCGGGTCACTCGCCGATCGGGCCAGAACCAGGCCATGCCGGTTTCCATCACGCCCATGCCGACGGATTCAAAGTTTTTGACCACCATGGTGTGGCGTTCCTGCGCGCTCATTTCCGGAAAGCATAATTCAAGGTTGCGATAGGCGATTTTCGCGCGGCGCTTCATTACGCGTCGAGCCAGGTGACCCAATGTGCAACCCAATTTATAGATGACCGGGTAGGGGAGTTGCACGACCAACCAAAGCGCGCCTATACCCAACCAGGTTAACCAATAACGTGGGTGCAGTAAAGCCACGGAGAACTTAGGCAACTTCGTCATTTCTATCCTGTCTTTCAACGAACAATTCCCCGTATTCTCGCATCTTTTTGCGTTGAGCAAAAATATGGAGCAGGAGAGTGGCGATTAAATCGACAATTGTTGTTAATTGTTTAGTGTGGAGCAAGAAATGTAGCGCAAAATGTGTGGATGTAAATTGGCGAGGCTTGCTTTATCATGCCTGCCCACTTTATTTTTTGCTGATTGCAGGATACGTACACCATGCCAGTGTTACACAACCGCATTTCTAATGACGAGCTGAAAGCCAAAATGCTGGCGGAAAGCGAGCCACGTACGACAATTTCTTTTTATAAATATTTTACTATCGCCTCACCGCAACAGACGCGGGACGCGTTGTATCAGGTGTTTACGGCGTTGGGCGTTTTTGGCCGTGTTTACCTGGCGCATGAAGGCATCAATGCGCAAATCAGCGTGCCGCAAAGTAAGGTAGAGACGTTTCGTCAACAGCTTTATGCGTTCGATCCCGCGCTGGACGGGCTGCGTTTAAATATCGCGCTGGAGGATGACGGAAAGTCATTTTGGGTGCTGCGTATGAAAGTCCGCGACCGTATCGTCGCTGACGGTATTGACGATCCGAGTTTTGACGCCAGTAATGTCGGCGATTATCTGAAGGCGGCAGATGTTAATGCGATGCTGGACGATCCTGACGCGGTCTTTATTGATATGCGCAACCACTATGAATATGAAGTCGGCCATTTCGAAAATGCTCTGGAAATCCCGGCGGATACGTTTCGCGAACAGTTGCCAAAAGCGGTTGAAATGCTGCGGGAACATGCTGATAAAAAGATAGTGATGTACTGTACCGGCGGTATTCGTTGTGAGAAAGCCAGCGCCTGGATGAAACACAACGGTTTTAATAAAGTCTGGCATATTGAGGGCGGCATCATTGAGTACGCCCGTCGCGCGCGCGAGCAGGGGCTTCCCGTTCGCTTTATCGGCAAAAACTTTGTGTTTGATGAGCGAATGGGCGAACGAATCTCGGATGAGGTTATCGCGCATTGCCATCAGTGCGGCGCGCCCTGCGATAGCCATACCAACTGCAAAAACGACGGTTGCCATCTGATGTTTATCCAGTGTCCGCAGTGCGCCAGTAAATTTAACGGCTGCTGTAGCGAACAATGCTGTGAAGAGTTGACCTTGCCGGAGGAGGAACAGCGCCGACGTCGCGCGGGTCGCGAGAACGGCAACAAAATTTTTAATAAATCGCGTGGTCGGCTTAATAGCAAACTGAGCATTCCCGATCCGGCAGAGTAATATTTTGCCGGATAGCGGCGTAAAGGCCGCAATCCGGCATTTCGCCAGGCGTTACTTCTGCTGAACGCCTTCTACTGAGATGATAAGCTCCACCTCTTGCGACGCCGGGCCGAGATCGGTAGTCATATTGAAATCCTTCAGCTTAATTTTTCCTTCGGCCTCAAAGCCCGCGCGCTTACCGCCCCACGGATCGTCGCCCTGGCCCATCAGTTTCGCTTCCAGCGTCACCGGTTTTGTTACGCCATTGAGCGTCAGATTGCCGGTAATATCCAGTTCATCGCCCTCTTTTTTCACACTGGTAGAGGTGAAGGTTGCCTGCGGGAATTTCGCAACATTAAGAAATTCCGCACTGCGCAGGTGTTTGTCTCGTTCGGCATGGTTAGTGTCGACGCTATTGGTGTTAATAGTCACGTTCACTTTGTCTGCCGACGGATTTTTTTCATCAAAAGTGAACGTGCCGTCGAAATCTTTAAAGGTGCCGTATAGCCAACTGTAGCCCAGATGCTGGATACGGAAATTTACGAACGCATGTTGGCCTTCTTTATCAATTTTATACTCCGCCGCCACGGCGGAACCGGTCGTGAATAACAAGGATGCGAGGGTGAATCCCAGCAGTTTTTTTTTCATTTTTGAGCTCCATAGTCAGATGACGACATTCCTGTCATACGTTTCAGAGTGTCGTCTTTATCGATGAAATGGTGTTTTAGCGCCATTACCCCATGCGAGAGCGAGATAATGACCAGCGACCACGCAAACCACAGATGCAGCGTTCCGGCGATGTCAGCCTGCGCTCCCGCGTCCGTAAGCGTTGCCGGAATCTCAAACCAGCCAAAGACGCTAATCGGTTTACCGTCGGCGGTGGAAATCAGGTAGCCGCTAATGACGATCGCAAAGAGCAGGAGATACAGGAGGAGATGACCAGCAGCGGCACCAGCGCGCGTTAAACGGGAATAGCTGGCCAACGCAACGGGCGGTGGAGAATAAAGCCGCCAGATAATACGCACGATCAGCGCCATCATCAGTAACATGCCAATACTTTTATGTAATTCCGGCGCCTGGTGATACCAGCCGTCGTAATAACTGAGCGTGACCATCCATAAACCTAACGCAAACATGCCATAGACCACCAGGGCGGTCAGCCAGTGGAGCGCGGCGGAAACCATGCCATAGCGCTGTGGAGTATTTTTAAATTGCATAAACACACCAATGAATATTTCACGAGAGAATGAAAATGGCGTGGAAAAGCGCTGAATGCAACTGATAAATAAGAATCTGAATGATATTTATTTTTATTTCAATAATTTTGATGTTGTTTGCGATTCAGCTTCAGAAGTTTCGAGATATTTCACCCCGATAACCGCACTACGGGAGGAACTGGCATCATTGTTGTGCTTCAACGTCATGAAATAAAAAGTGAGGAACTTTCATGAAATGTCAGTTAACGTCAATGATAAGAAATCAGAAGAAAAAGAGATAAACGATATCCATAACCGCCAGCAGCGACCAAAGAATAACGTAAAGCATGAAATGCTCGCGAATATTATTCATCAGAAAATGAAATAGACGACGCATAGCTTACCTTAATAAACGGCCCCTTTATGAGGCCGACAAATTATTGGCTAAAACGGGAAAGCCGGAACGGCGTCAGATCAAAGGAGGGCGTTTTTTCCAACGCAAAATCCGCGGCGATTTCTCCTAACACCGGGGCGAATTTAAAACCATGTCCGCTGAGTCCAGTGATGACAAGCGTATTCTCATGGCCAGGCAGCGTATCGATAATAAAATCCTCGTCCGGCGAATTATCATAGGTACATGCCGCCCCATATAAACAACCGCCGATCCCCGGCAGTACGTTACGCAGGAAAGGAAATGCTTCTGCGCCATCGCTGGCAACGGCGGCAAAGGGCTTGCGCTCTTCCTGAGTCTGTATTAGCTGTCCGCCATTGTGTTTGCCGATTTTTAACTCATCATTCTCCGCCGGGAAACCGTAATATTGATCGCCGTTGGGCATTTCGCCGGTAAAGGCCGGAAAGCAGTTTTTAGCACTGTAACGTCCATCGGCCTGAAACCAGGCAAAGACTTTGCGTACGGGCTGAACGGGCAGTTCCGGCACCAGCGCTTTTACCCAGGTGCCCGCGCTAATCAGCGCTTTACTGGCGTGGTAGCGGCCTTCACTCGTCTCTATCGTCACACCGTTATCATCATGGTGAATATGGCTTACCGGGCAGTTGAATAGCTGTGCGCAGCCTGCCTCTCGGGCCAGACGAAGCCATGTGGTAATGGCTAATTCGCTGCGCAGGAAACCGGAGTCAGCTTCAAACAGCCCGATATAATTATCGGGTACGCGAATTTCCGGCCAGCGCGTCATTAGGGCCGTCGCGTCCAGGCGCTCGACGTTCAATTGCCACTGTTGCGCGCTTCGCGCGACGTTGGCTAAGAAAGCGGAATCGGCCGGGCCGAGGTTAACGACGCCGGAGCGGACGAAAACAGACTCTTCATTGTGCGCGGAGAGTTCATCCCAAAGCGCCTGGGCGCGAAGCACCAGTGGGACATATTTTTCGCCTTCACCATAAGCGTGGCGGATAAGACGGGTATCGCCGTGATGGCTGCCCTGTTGATGAGGCGGCATATACGCATCGGTCATCAGGACCTTTAGCCCGGCGCGGGTGGCGTAATAACCAGCGGCGGCGCCAACCGAACCGCTGCCGATAATAATAAGGTCGTATTTCATCAGCTTCTCTCTGCTATCGCGATGATTTCAGGGTAAATAACTGCGCTGAGATATACAAGCCGGAAATAAGTGAGGCACCTTACGGTGCCTGAGAGAGGGGAGCGCGTCACGCTAATGGCGACGATACTCATTTTCCTGGTAATCGCCTGATTCTATTTTGGCGATGCCGGCTTCTAATATCGAAATAAATTGCCTGGCTACATCTGTCGTTAACCAGAGCGTTTGACCAACTTCAGTCCCTTCCGGTTCCGGACGATTTGGGGTCTGGTAGTGTAAACGCAGCATCAGCGCATCATAGCTATCGACGGTGCTGATATCCCATCCAACAAGCGGATGGGTCTGAATGACTTCATTATTCTTTTCCATCATGCCCCCCTGGTACGTGTTATAAGACAACGGTTCTCGAGGTTCAATGCGTGTTTTTCTTCTGAAGCAACTTCAGTATACCAATTAATAAGGCTATTCACTGTGTTTTTAAAGAGACGGGAGGATAAATTTCTCTTTTTAAGAATTATATGAACAATAAAGCGACAGTTTATTCATATTTTTTTAGGATGTTGTGCAATTATTTTGAGGGTCAGGCGAAATATTCATCAGTTGCGCAAATAAAAAAGCCGGGGCGACCCGGCAAAACTTACATCACTGCATATCATTTTTTATTCATTGATGAACCAGTCATCAGCGCTCTCCCAGGTCTCCTGGAGAATCTCGCTAATGCGTTCTTTATCCTCTTTTGATGCGCCAATAACGGACAGGTTGTTAGCGGTAGCGTAACGCACGGTGACGTTACCCAAATTTTCAGGAAAATGATGGCTAATACGGCGGGAGAGTTCGCCCGCCAGCGCATCAATCGCACCGGCAGGCAGAGGTGACGTTTTGGCTATAGTGACTTCAATACGCATAATGACCCCCTGCTGAATATACTGGATATATATACAGTTAAATGCAATATATAGCAACAGGTAAGCGCATTTTTTATTTTTTTACTGACCAGCGTACTGTTTCACCCGCCAGAAAAGGCACCAGCGTATCATCAGCCAGCGCGATATTTACCGGTATCTGTTGTTCATCGCGTACCAGTTCCACCCAGCCCTCATTCACCGGCAGACCATAGAATTGCGGGCCATTCAGTGAACAGAAGGCCTCAAAGTGCGCCAGCGCGTTCATTTCCTCAAACACGGCGGCATAACTGCCAAGGGCGGAGGGGGCGTTGAAACAACCGGCGCATCCGCAACTGGTCTCTTTACGATGACGCGAATGCGGTGCTGAATCCGTCCCCAGGAAGGCGCGCGTAAAACCACTGGCGACCAGTTCGCGTAACGCCTGCTGGTGAATATTGCGTTTCAGAATCGGTAGACAGTACAAGTGAGGACGAATGCCGCCGACCAGCATATGATTACGGTTAAACATTAAATGTTGGGGCGTAATGGTCGCCGCCAGGTAGTCGTTGCCGTCACGTATATACTGCGCGGCATCTTTGGTCGTGATATGTTCAAAGACCACTTTAAGCGCGGTCAGACGCTGGCGTAGCGGTTCCATTACGGTGTCGATAAAACGCGCTTCGCGATCGAAGATATCAACATCCGCATGGGTCACCTCACCGTGGACCAGCAATGGCATTCCAAGTTTTTCCATCCGCTCCAGTACCGGCATGATAGCGTCGATTGACGTTACGCCATGACTGGAGTTAGTGGTGGCATTGGCCGGGTAAAGCTTAGCCGCAGTAAACACGCCTTCATGGAAACCACGCTCCAGTTCATCGGCATCGAGCGAATCCGTTAAATAGCAGGTCATTAACGGCGTGAAATCATGCCCGGCGGGCACCGCATCGAGAATACGCTGGCGGTAGGCGATCGCCGCATCAACAGTCGTAACGGGGGACGCCAGGTTTGGCATCACGATAGCGCGGCCATAAATTTCGCTGGTATAGGGTACGACCGTTTTTAACATGTCGCCATCGCGAAGGTGAATGTGCCAGTCGTCCGGGCGGCGGATCTTTAAAACCTGGGATGGTGCAGTCATTAATAAGCTCCGGCTGATGAATAGTCTTTTTGCCGGAAACAAAGGATAAGCGGAAACGTTTTCGTTTGCACGTAAAAAAAAGGGCGCGAGCGCGCCCTCCGATATCAATTGGTGAAAGGAATAACGATTTCACCAGGTTTAACTTCAATACCTTTCGCGAATTTCTTCGCTAACGCTTCGCCTTTACTACTGTCCTCACGCAACACGTAAGCGGGCTGCTGGTTAAAGTAGTTACGTAAAGACTGATTTAAATAGGGCAGGAGCGTTTGTAGCACAGATTGCATCTTCTCCGGCGTCACGGTGGCGTCTACTACTTCCATCTCCTGAAGATAGATGGCGCCTTTTTCTTTATTAAAGACCGGCAGAGCTTTTAGCTTGAGCTTCATCGTCGCTTTTTGACTGCCGAAGAGGGAATTCATATCCAGCCTGGCATCGCCAGTGAGGGTGACTTTATTAGGCTCTTCCCGACCAATCTGGCTGGCAAGATTAGTCAGTACGATATGCGCGTCGGCAATGCCGGGCAGACCAATATCTTTTGAGAAATTATTCCGTTTTTCAAGCGCTTGATTAATTTCTTGTTCACTAATGGTGTATTGCGTAAGTTGATTACAACCCACTAACAGGCTCGCTAACTACGAGCGCAGCGGCAAAAAAAAACTTTTTCATGGCGTTCCTCAACATGTTGCCTGTGCCCTAATCCTGACATAAAGCAGCATGTCGCGCCAGCGGACATGACGCCAGTAGAAAAAGCTGAAAAAGGCGGCAAGAGAGGGGTGCCGCCTGGCGGGCGTTAGATAGCCATTGAGGAGAGTAAATTAATTTGCGTCTGCTTCGCCATATTATCGCGATAGTCCGCGACTTTCGTCGGCCAGTGGATACCGGCGACCAGCGTCAGATTACGCAGAAGCGGAAACAGATGAATATCATCTTCTGATAATTCGCCGTTAACGGCGTTAGGCTGTACGATAAGTTTATCCAGCGAGCGTAAATCATCGCCGATCTTTTTAATCAGTCCGGCAGAGTGGGCTAGATGGTTGTCAAAACTGCCGGATGAGGCTTCTTTTTTGCGGATAAAATACTGGCGCGCCGCAGGGGTAGAAAATTCATCGAAAGCGGATTTTGCAAATCGCGGTAGCAGTAACTGATTAACGTAACCGTTAACTTTGCGCAACCACTCTTCAATGGCAGGATTGCGTTTCCCGGTCAACAGCGGTTTACCGTCGGAGTTGTCGATATAATGTACAATATCCATACTTTCAGGAAGATAGCGGCTATCATCTTTTTGCAGGATGGGCACCATCTTTTGACCAATCATCCGGGTGGGCGTCGCCTCGTCGTCATTTTGTAACACGTTAAGTTCAACGGGGATGTTCTTCAGGCCGAAAATCATGCGGGCTTTAGCGCAGAAAGGGCAATGATCGTAAATATAAAGCTTCACGTTTCTCCTCCATTTGACTGTCGGTTCCTGACCAGTATGGAGGAGATAACGGCAGGTATCAAATCAGGCGCCGGGTTCCAGCATACGGCGCGGCGTGCGCTTATGACTAAATTGCCAGCCTAAAGCTAAAAAGGTGATAAAGCCGATAATACCGAGCATCATTCACGGTAGTTCAGGCTGCGCAAGCGCTTTACCCACATCAAACAACCAGCCGCCGCCGATATAACCAATCGCGCCGCCAATGGCTAATCCCAGACGACTAAAGCCCATATAGCTTCCCCGCGCCCGTGCGTCTGCTAGCGACGCGCTGAGCGTTTCGCGCGCCGGTTCGGCGATAACCGAGCCGATGTAGAAAACGCAAATAAGCGTAAAAAGCTGCTGTAAATTGCCTACCATCCCGATGGGGATCATGCTCAGCGACATGACGAACAAACCGGCCATCAGCCGATGCTCCAGCCGAAAACGCTTTTCGCTCCAGCGAGCAATCGGGTAGAGCAACGTCAGCGAGAGACATGCCTCGATAGCGTACATCCATTTCACGGCAGCAGGCGAACCGGCGATATCGTTTACCATAATCGGCAGCATTAACATGACTTGTACCGCCAGCATGTAATAGCCCGCCAGCGTCAGCACGTAGGTGACAAACCGTTTATCGCTCATGACGCGGCGCATTCCTTCTCGCACCGGCGTCCTGACCGTTGATAGCTTCCAGGCCGGAAGCAACCATGCGTTGAAAATGGCGCATAATATGAACAAAATAGCGCCCGTCGCGCAGACCAGGCGAAAATCGTATTGTAGCAACCAGCTTCCCAGCAGCGCGCCAATCACCGCGCCCGCGCTGTCCTGCATCATCAACAGAGAGAAGAAGCGGCCCCGTTGCTCCGGGCGGATTAATTTGACCACCAACGCTGAGCGCGGCGGGTCGAAAAGCGTACCACCGAGACCGGAAAGAATGCAGGAAAACCATAAGAGCCAGGGCTCATGCGCGATGCCCATGGTGGCAAAGCCTGCGGCGCGCATCAGCATACCGGTGACAATCATCGGTTTCGCGCCAAAGCGATCGGCAATGGCGCCGCCAAAAATGCCCAGTTCTTGTTGAATAAACTGGCGCAGGCCGAGCGCGATCCCTACCATCACCGCAGCCCACCCCATTTGATCGACAAAGCGAATGGAGATGAGCGGGAAGACAACGAAAAAACCCAGCACTACTAACATGTTATCGATGAGAAGAAAATATTTACCCAGGTTCCTCGCCTGCGAGACGCGCGACATTTCCCCTCCCGGGAAACAAAAGATGAGCGTCTACTATTCTGCGGCTGCGTTTTGTTTTTTCCTACCGTTAGCGGGACAATATTTTTTTATCAAAAGTCCTTTTTAATCGAGAGTTTTCATCAAAATGTGGCAGCAATTCAAAAAATGACGATTTGCGCTTTTCACAGAGCCTGGTTGCGCAGGTATAGTAAGGTTACTGGCGTGCTGAAGACGTTACAGGAAGGAGTAAGTATAGAATGTTTGGCTATCGCAGTAACGTGCCAAAAGTGCGCTTAACCACCGACCGTCTGGTGGTGCGTTTAGTGCATGAGCGTGATGCCTGGCGTCTGGCCGATTATTACGCGGAAAATCGTCATTTTTTAAAACCGTGGGAGCCGGTCCGAGATGAAAGTCATTGTTATCCTTCAGGGTGGCAGGCGCGTCTGGGAATGATCGGTGAATTTCACAAACAGGGCTCCGCCTTCTATTTCGCGCTGCTTGATCCGGAAGAAAAAGAAATTATCGGCGTGGCGAATTTTTCCAATGTGGTGCGCGGTTCTTTTCATGCCTGCTATCTGGGCTATTCCATTGCGCAGAAGTGGCAGGGGCAGGGGCTGATGTTTGAAGCCTTAACCGCTGCGATTCGCTATATGCAGCGCACTCAGCATATCCACCGTATCATGGCGAACTATATGCCGCACAACAAACGTAGCGGCGCGCTGCTTGCGCGGCTTGGTTTTGAGAAAGAAGGTTATGCGAAAGATTACCTGTTGATTGATGGACAATGGCGCGATCATGTACTGACGGCATTAACGACGCCGGAATGGACGCCAGGACGTTGAGCGGCTTACCGGGCGAGTGAAAGCGAAAGGGAGAAAACGATGAAATATGAATTAACCGCCACTGAAGCGCGAGTGATTGGCTGTCTGCTGGAAAAGCAGGTAACAACGCCGGAACAGTATCCGCTCTCCGTTAACGGCGTGGTGACGGCCTGCAACCAGAAAACTAACCGTGAACCGGTGATGAACCTGACGGAACAGGCGGTACAGGAACAGCTCGATAACCTGGTAAAACGCCATTTCTTACGTACGGTCAGCGGGTTTGGCAATCGCGTCACAAAATATGAACAGCGTTTCTGTAATTCCGAGTTTGGCGACCTGAAACTTAGCGCGGCGGAAGTGGCGCTTGTCACCACGCTGCTGCTGCGCGGTGCGCAAACGCCCGGCGAGTTGCGCAGCCGGGCGTCGCGGATGCATGAATTCAGCGACATGGCGGAAGTTGAATCCACGCTGGAGCGGCTTGCCAGCCGTGAGGATGGCCCGTATGTCATCCGTCTGGCGCGTGAACCGGGTAAGCGTGAAAGCCGCTATATGCACCTTTTTTGCGGCGACGTCGATGAACTGTCTCTCCAGACGCCTGCGCCGGAAAGCACGTCGGGCGATCTTCAGTCGCGCGTCGAAGCGCTGGAAAGCGAAGTGGCGGAGTTAAAGCAGCGGCTGGATTCTTTGTTAGCTCACCTGGGAGAGTAATGTGAGAACATTACGGATTGGCATTGTCGGATTAGGCGGTATTGCGCAGAAGGCCTGGCTGCCGGTATTAACCCACACCGCCGGATGGACGTTACAGGGCGCCTGGTCTCCCTCGCGGGATAAAGCCTTACGTATCTGCGAAAGCTGGCGCATACCATATGTGGATTCGCTGGCGAATTTAGCGTCCGGCTGTGATGCGGTCTTCGTCCACTCCAGCACCGCAAGCCATTATGCCGTGGTCAGCGAACTTCTCAACGTCGGCGTCCATGTCTGCGTGGATAAACCACTGGCGGAAAATTTACGTGATGCCGAGCGGCTGGTGGCGCTGGCGGCGCAAAAAAAATTGACGCTGATGGTTGGCTTTAACCGCCGTTTTGCGCCGCTGTACCGCGAGCTGAAAACGTGCCTCGGTGCCGCGGCGTCACTGCGTATGGATAAACATCGTACCGATAGCGTCGGGCCGCACGACTTACGTTTTACTTTGCTCGATGACTATCTGCATGTCGTGGATACCGCTCTGTGGCTGGCGGGCGGTGAGGCGCGCCTGGCCAGCGGCACGTTACTCACCAGCGAGTCCGGCGAAATGCGCTATGCGGAACATCATTTTTCAGCCGACAAACTACAAATTACCACCAGTATGCACCGGCGCGCCGGAAGTCAGCGTGAATCGGTCCTGGCCGTCACCGACGGCGGGCTGTATGACGTGACGGATATGCGTGAATGGCGCGAAGAGCGCGGGCAAGGTATTCTCATCAAACCCATTCCGGGCTGGCAAACGACGCTTGAACAGCGTGGTTTTGTCGGATGCGCACGGCATTTCATTGATTGCGTGCAAAATCAGACGGTTCCGGAAACGGCTGGGGATCAGGCGATTCTGGCCCAGCGCGTCGTGGAGGCGCTGTGGCGGGACGCCATCAGCGAATAATCCTCTGTAACATCTGGCGGTAGTAATTCATCGTAATCCAGGTACTATACCCTAAATAATTCGAGTTGCAGGAAAGCCAACGCACATGCACCTCGAAGTATGACGGGTATATATGCCCACTCTACATAATACCTCTTTTCACAGTGAATAATGGCAAACCGTGGGGAGTCTGTAGGCCTGATAAGACATTTTAACGTCGCCGTCAGGCGCGGTGATACAGCCGGATACGGCAGAAATGCGTTATCCGGTCGATGGATCAGCCATACAGGAGTTTTACGCCAGGGTCTGGAATACAAAAGAAATGAATTTATTGAAATCGCTGGCTGCCGTCAGCTCGATGACTATGTTTTCACGCGTTTTGGGTTTTGCCCGTGATGCGATTGTCGCCAGAATTTTTGGCGCAGGAATGGCGACCGACGCCTTTTTTGTGGCGTTTAAACTTCCCAATCTACTACGCCGAATCTTTGCCGAAGGCGCTTTTTCTCAGGCTTTTGTGCCGATCCTGGCGGAATATAAGAGCAAGCAGGGTGAAGAGGCGACGCGGATCTTTGTCGCTTACGTTTCCGGCCTGTTGACGCTGGCGTTAGCCGTCGTGACGGTGGCCGGTATGCTGGCCGCCCCGTGGGTCATTATGGTAACCGCGCCGGGTTTTGCCGATACTGCTGATAAATTCGCGCTGACGACGCAACTGCTGCGGATTACGTTTCCCTATATTCTGCTGATCTCGCTGGCTTCGCTGGTTGGCGCCATTCTCAACACCTGGAATCGCTTCTCTATTCCCGCTTTTGCGCCGACATTTCTTAATATCAGCATGATCGGTTTTGCGTTATTCGCCGCGCCATACTTTAATCCGCCGGTGCTGGCGTTAGCCTGGGCAGTCACCGTCGGCGGCGTGCTGCAACTGGTGTATCAACTTCCGTATTTGAGAAAGATCGGTATGCTGGTGTTGCCGCGCATTAACTTTCGCGATACCGGGGCGATGCGGGTGGTCAAACAGATGGGACCAGCGATCTTGGGCGTTTCTGTCAGTCAGATCTCCCTTATCATCAATACGATTTTCGCCTCGTTTCTGGCCTCCGGCTCGGTCTCATGGATGTACTACGCCGATCGGTTGATGGAGTTCCCGTCCGGCGTGTTGGGCGTGGCGTTGGGGACCATCCTGTTGCCGTCATTGTCGAAAAGCTTTGCCAGCGGCAATCATGATGAGTACTGTCGCCTGATGGACTGGGGGCTGCGTCTGTGTTTTTTACTGGCGTTGCCGAGCGCGGTAGCGTTAGGCATTCTGGCGAAGCCGCTGACGGTCTCGCTATTTCAGTACGGTAAATTCACCGCCTTTGATGCGGCGATGACGCAGCGGGCGTTAATCGCCTATTCGGTGGGACTGATTGGCTTGATCGTCGTAAAAGTGCTGGCTCCGGGCTTCTATTCTCGCCAGGATATTAAAACGCCGGTGAAAATCGCCATAGTGACGTTAATTATGACCCAGTTAATGAACCTGGCGTTTATTGGACCGCTGAAACACGCCGGGCTATCGCTCTCTATTGGGCTGGCGGCATGTCTCAATGCGTCTCTGTTATATTGGCAACTGCGCAAACAGAATATCTTTACGCCACAACCGGGTTGGATGTGGTTTCTGACGCGTCTGATCATTTCCGTACTGGTGATGGCCGCCGTGCTGTTCGGCGTGTTGCATATTATGCCGGAGTGGTCGCAAGGGTCTATGTTATGGCGTTTGCTGCGTTTGATGGCGGTAGTGATCGCGGGTATTGCGGCCTATTTCGCTGCGCTTGCCGTGCTGGGCTTTAAAGTGAAAGAGTTTGTACGCCGGACAGCGTAAATTCAGTGCCTGATAGCGCTGCGCTAATCAGGCCTACAAAGCATTCAGGCCGGAAAGGCGCAACGTCGCCATCCGGCAATGATTAGATAGAAATTTTTTTACCGCCGCGGTGAGAGACGGAAGTCTGGCCGTTAGCCCCGTATAGGGTAGGCTCCTGGTGCGGTTTCAGTACCTCCAGCGCCTGTTGATTACGCTCTATTTGCCCTTCCAGCAGCCAGCCGTTGTGCTGGTTGAGGTCGCGCAGATGCTGCGTTTTTTCGGTAATCGCCTGCCAGCGCTCCGCAATGTCATCGTTTGCGCTACGCTGCGCATTCTGCTCCAGACGGCGCTGTTGTTCCAGATAATCCAGCGTCGCCAGCAACGAGCTTTTTTCTTCTGTAATACGCTGTAGCTGGCTGCCGTTAATCTGGCCTACGGAAAGCTGTTGTTGTTCTGCATCCATCACCGTCTTCAGGTCATTCAGGACGGCGGTCATCTGGTCAAGTATTTCTGACAAACGAGTCATACGCTTATTTACTCTGTAAGTAGCTCTGTGCCTCGCGAATGAGCGAGTCTGCTATTTTTCCCGTATCCATTTTTAACTCGCCGTTACGGATAGCCGTTTTTAATGCTTCGACGCGTTCCATATTAATATCGCTGGTGCCTGGCTGCATGAGCTTCGCTTGCGCGTCGCTTAACTTTACGCTGGCGCTCGTCGCGGTAGACGTTTTTTCCTGACGCGTTTTTTGTACCGGCGTGTCGCTGGTATCTCGCGTCTGGACAGTGCTAACGGGTTTCAAAGGTGAGGTACGGTCAATGCTCATTTATTTATCCTCATCGAGGGTTACGTTGTAGCGGCCAGCTACCATCATGGTTGAATATCTCATCGGCAGCCGCGACAAAATCTTTATACAATTATAGGTTAATAAGAATATTCCCATCAGAATCGACGGTTCCACTCACGATTTGACCCGATGTCATGCGCACGCGCGCATTCTGCGCGACGGCGGCATTATTCATTGCCTGACCTTCCGCATTGACGCTAAAACCCTCGCCATTGGCGATGACCTGTACTCGTTGACCCGCTTTGACGCGCCAGGCCTGACGTATCATCGTAAGCTGCACTGGCTGCCCGGGAGCGAGATCACGCAAACTGACGGCATCCTGAATCTGATGGATATCCAGTACCGTCCGCGGCGGTAACTGATCCAGCCTGCCACGTTTTAACGTGACGTTGGTCGACGTCAATTTTCCGCCGCGCGCGACGGGCGCGGCAACGGCGACATAATTGCCGGTCGCCTGCACACTCACCTGCAAATAACGTTTTTCATTGGCGCAGCGCGCCACCACGTTGACGTTACCCCATAGCTTCGCGTTGCCTGTCATGCTGAAGGTTGGCTGTTCACAGCTCGGCGGCAGAGTAGGCGGTGAACGGAGCGTTACAACGACCTCATCGCTGAAGCCAGCCAGACGCTGGGAAAACCACGTTGTCAACTGGGCGTTGATGTCCTGCGCCATTGCCAGGGGGCTGAATAGCAAAGCCGCCACGGCGAATCCTCGTTTTACCGTTTGCATAGTTACCTCCCCCTGGTTGATGTAATGACAGGATTCTACCCGTGTGAAGCAAGCATCAACGCAATAAATAGCGACGCATTTTGCGTTTATTCCGGCGATAACGCGCGCGTGAAGAGATTTAAGCTGTCGGCTGAATTTTGTCATTTGCGGAGGAGATATGCTCGACAGGCTCGATGCCGCCTTACGATTTCAGCAGGAAGCGCTAAATCTGCGCGCGCAACGTCAGGAAATATTAGCGGCGAATATCGCCAATGCCGATACGCCGGGGTACCAGGCGCGCGATATTGATTTTGCCAGTGAGTTAAAAAAAGTGATGGTGCGCGGACGGGAAGAAACCGGCGGCGTCTCGTTGACGTTGACTTCCTCTCACCATATTCCCGCCCAGGCGGTCTCTTCTCCCGCAGTGGATCTGCTTTACCGCGTCCCCGATCAACCTTCTCTGGATGGCAACACCGTGGATATGGACAGGGAACGTACGCAGTTTGCGGATAACAGTCTCAAATATCAGATGGGGCTTACCGTTCTGGGTAGCCAACTCAAGGGCATGATGAATGTGCTACAGGGAGGAAACTAATTCGTGGCGCTGTTAAACATTTTTGATATCGCCGGATCGGCGCTTACCGCACAGTCCAAGCGGTTGAACGTTGCGGCCAGTAACCTGGCGAATGCGGATAGCGTCACCGGACCAGACGGTCAGCCTTATCGCGCCAAACAGGTGGTTTTTCAGGTGGACGCCTCGCCGGGTCAGGCCACTGGCGGGGTAAAGGTCGCCAGCGTGATTGAAAGCCAGGCACCGGAAAAGCTGGTCTATGAGCCAGGCAACCCGCTGGCGGACGCTAACGGTTACGTCAAAATGCCCAACGTCGATGTGGTCGGCGAAATGGTCAATACGATGTCAGCCTCGCGCAGCTATCAGGCAAACGTCGAAGTCCTGAATACCGTAAAAAGCATGATGCTTAAAACGCTGACATTAGGCCAGTAAAGGAGGCGCGTATGTCTATTGCCGTAAATATGAATGATCCGACCAACACGGGCGTCAAAACGACGACCGGCAGCGGTTCGATGACTGGAAGCAATGCTGCCGATCTGCAAAGCAGTTTCTTGACCTTGCTGGTCGCGCAATTGAAGAATCAGGACCCGACTAACCCCTTACAAAATAATGAGTTAACTACACAGTTGGCGCAAATCAGTACCGTGAGCGGCATTGAAAAACTGAATACGACGCTGGGGGCTATTTCCGGGCAAATCGACAATAGTCAGTCGCTACAGGCGACCACGCTGATTGGACATGGCGTTATGGTGCCTGGCACCACAATTCTGGCGGGTAAAGGCGCGGAAGAAGGGGCCGTTACGTCCACAACGCCGTTTGGCGTGGAATTGCAACAACCCGCGGACAAAGTGACGGCAACCATTACCGATAAAGATGGTCGGGTGGTACGTACGCTGGAGATCGGCGAGCTGAAAGCCGGGGTACATACCTTTACCTGGGATGGTAAGCAAACGGACGGAACAGCGGTACCGAATGGTTCTTACAACATTGCGATTACCGCCAGTAATGGCGGGACACAACTGGTAGCGCAACCGCTGCAATTCGCTCTGGTGCAGGGCGTGACGAAGGGCAGCAACGGCAACCTGTTGGATCTCGGTACCTACGGCACCACCACACTCGACGAAGTTCGGCAAATAATCTAAGCCCTTACACTTATCAGGAGTCAGTCATGTCTTTTTCTCAAGCGGTTAGCGGCCTGAACGCCGCGGCCACCAACCTTGATGTTATCGGTAATAACATCGCCAACTCCGCCACCTATGGCTTTAAATCCGGTACGGCATCGTTTGCCGATATGTTCGCTGGTTCAAAAGTGGGGCTGGGCGTAAAAGTAGCGGGGATTACCCAGGATTTTACCGACGGTACGACAACGAACACCGGTCGCGGGCTGGACGTCGCGATTAGCCAGAACGGTTTTTTCCGCCTGGTGGACAGCAATGGTTCCGTTTTCTATAGCCGCAACGGCCAGTTCAAACTGGACGAGAACCGTAATCTGGTCAATATGCAGGGGATGCAGTTGACCGGCTATCCGGCCACCGGTACGCCGCCGACTATTCAGCAGGGGGCGAATCCTGCGCCGATCACCATTCCGAACACGCTGATGGCGGCGAAATCGACCACCACCGCGTCAATGCAGATCAACCTGAACTCAACGGACCCTGTACCGTCTAAAACGCCCTTTAGCGTGAGTGATGCGGATTCGTATAACAAAAAAGGGACCGTCACCGTTTATGACAGCCAGGGTAATGCCCATGACATGAACGTCTATTTTGTTAAAAGCTCTACTAAAAATAATGAATGGGCTGTGTACACCCATGACAGCAGCGATCCGACAGCCGCCGTGCCAACGGCGGCTTCTACAACGCTGGTGTTTAATGAAAACGGGATCCTGCAATCCGGCGGTACGGTTAACATCACTACCGGTACGATTAATGGCGCGACGGCGGCCACATTCTCCCTCAGCTTCCTTAACTCCATGCAGCAGAACACCGGGGCTAACAACATCGTCGCCACTAATCAGAACGGCTATAAGCCTGGCGATCTGGTGAGCTACCAGATTAACAACGACGGCACCGTGGTAGGGAACTACTCCAACGAGCAGGAACAGGTGCTGGGGCAGATTGTGCTGGCTAACTTCGCCAACAACGAAGGTCTGGCATCCCAGGGCGATAACGTCTGGGCGGCGACGCAGGCTTCCGGGGTAGCGCTGTTGGGAACCGCCGGTTCCGGCAACTTCGGTAAGCTGACGAATGGCGCGCTGGAAGCCTCTAACGTGGATTTGAGTAAAGAGCTGGTGAATATGATCGTCGCGCAGCGTAACTACCAGTCGAATGCGCAGACCATTAAAACCCAGGACCAGATCCTCAATACTCTGGTTAACCTGCGCTAAGCGCCTGACGGGATAGCTTAATGGATCACGCAATTTATACCGCCATGGGGGCGGCCAGTCAGACGCTTAACCAGCAGGCGGTAACGGCCAGCAACCTGGCTAACGCCTCAACGCCGGGTTTTCGCGCGCAGCTCAATGCGCTACGCGCGGTGCCCGTTGATGGCCTCTCTTTAGCGACGCGCACATTGGTTATGGCGTCGACACCGGGGGCGGATATGACCCCAGGCCAGTTGGACTACACCTCCCGCCCGCTGGATGTCGCACTACAGCAGGACGGCTGGCTGGTAGTGCAAGCGGCGGACGGTGCTGAAGGATATACCCGTAACGGGAATATCCAGGTGGGCCCGACTGGACAGTTAACCATTCAGGGACATCCGGTTATCGGAGAAGGCGGCCCGATTACCGTTCCTGAAGGGTCGGAAATCACCATTGCGGCAGACGGCACGATCTCCGCGCTCAACCCCGGCGACCCGCCGAACACGGTGGCGCCCGTTGGGCGACTGAAGCTGGTCAAAGCGGAGGGCAATGAGGTACAGCGGAGCGATGATGGTTTATTCCGCCTTACCGCCGACGCACAGGCCGAACGCGGGGCGGTACTGGCCGCCGATCCATCTATTCGCATTATGTCGGGCGTACTGGAGGGCAGTAACGTTAAGCCAGTTGAAGCCATGACCGACATGATCGCCAACGCACGTCGTTTTGAAATGCAGATGAAGGTTATCACCAGCGTTGATGAAAACGAAGGGCGAGCTAACCAACTGCTGTCGATGAGTTAATACAGGACATTTTATGATCAGTTCATTATGGATCGCCAAAACCGGCCTGGACGCGCAGCAAACCAATATGGATGTGATTGCCAATAACCTGGCAAACGTCAGTACCAATGGTTTTAAGCGTCAGCGCGCGGTATTCGAAGATCTGTTGTACCAGACCATCCGCCAGCCGGGCGCGCAGTCGTCCGAGCAGACGACGCTGCCTTCCGGGCTGCAAATCGGTACCGGCGTGCGTCCGGTCGCCACGGAGCGTCTGCACAGCCAGGGTAACCTGTCGCAGACCAACAACAGTAAAGATGTGGCGATTAAAGGGCAGGGCTTTTTCCAGGTCATGCTGCCGGACGGTACGTCAGCCTATACTCGCGATGGTTCCTTCCAGGTGGACCAGAACGGCCAACTGGTGACGGCGGGCGGTTTTCAGGTGCAGCCGGCAATTACCATTCCGGCCAACGCGTTAAGCATCACGATTGGCCGCGACGGCGTGGTAAGCGTGACCCAGCAGGGGCAGGCCGCGCCGGTTCAGGTCGGGCAGCTTAATCTGACTACCTTTATGAACGACACCGGGCTGGAAAGCATCGGCGAGAATCTCTATATCGAAACGCAATCGTCCGGCGCGCCGAACGAAAGTACGCCGGGGCTCAACGGCGCGGGGCTGTTGTATCAAGGGTATGTCGAAACGTCGAACGTTAACGTGGCGGAAGAGCTGGTGAACATGATTCAGGTTCAACGCGCCTATGAAATTAACAGTAAAGCAGTATCGACGACCGATCAGATGCTGCAGAAACTGACGCAACTCTAAGGGGTCGCCGGTGGGGTGAAGACGCCACCGGCTCCCTGATTTTGAAGATGAAGGTAATGCAAAAATACGCGCTTCACGCTTACCCATTAATGGCCCTGGTGGTCGCGACGCTGACAGGATGCGCCTGGATACCCTCCAGGCCGCTCGTGCAGGGGGCGACCACGGCGCAGCCGATTCCGGGCCCGGTGCCAGTGGCGAATGGCTCTATATTTCAGTCTGCGCAGCCGATTAATTATGGCTATCAGCCGCTTTTTGAAGATCGTCGACCGCGTAATATCGGCGATACGCTCACGATTGTGTTACAGGAAAACGTCAGCGCCAGTAAAAGTTCGTCGGCAAATGCCAGCCGCGACGGCAAAACCAGCTTTGGTTTTGATACGGTACCGCGTTATCTGCAGGGATTATTCGGTAATTCCCGCGCAGATATGGAGGCCTCAGGCGGCAACTCTTTTAACGGTAAAGGCGGCGCGAATGCCAGCAATACCTTTAGCGGCACGCTGACCGTGACCGTCGATCAGGTTCTGGTTAATGGCAATTTACACGTCGTGGGTGAAAAACAGATCGCGATTAATCAGGGAACGGAATTCATCCGCTTCTCCGGCGTGGTAAATCCACGCACCATCAGCGGCAGCAACTCCGTACCCTCGACACAGGTAGCGGATGCGCGGATTGAATATGTCGGTAACGGCTATATTAACGAAGCGCAAAATATGGGCTGGCTGCAACGTTTCTTCCTTAATTTGTCGCCGATGTAAGCGAGGTGTATGTGTTTAAAGCTCTTGCAGGAATCGTTCTGGCACTGGTTACCACTCTGGCGCACGCCGAGCGTATCCGGGATCTGACCAGTGTCCAGGGCGTGCGGGAAAACTCGCTGATCGGCTACGGGCTGGTGGTCGGGCTGGACGGTACGGGCGACCAGACGACTCAGACGCCATTTACCACCCAGACGCTCAATAACATGTTGTCACAACTGGGGATTACGGTCCCTACCGGCACCAACATGCAGTTAAAAAACGTGGCGGCGGTGATGGTGACGGCGTCGTATCCGCCTTTTGCGCGACAGGGACAAACGATTGATGTCGTTGTTTCCTCAATGGGGAACGCTAAAAGTCTGCGCGGCGGGACATTATTAATGACGCCATTAAAAGGAGTGGACAGCCAGGTGTATGCCCTGGCGCAGGGGAATATTCTGGTCGGCGGTGCGGGCGCTTCCGCAGGCGGCAGTAGCGTGCAGGTTAACCAGCTTAACGGCGGGCGCATCACTAACGGCGCGATTATCGAACGCGAGCTGCCGAGTCAGTTCGGCGCTGGCAACACCATTAATCTGCAATTGAACGACGAAGATTTTACGATGGCGCAGCAAATTACCGACGCTATCAATCGCGCCCGCGGTTACGGCAGCGCCACTGCGCTTGATGCGCGAACGGTACAGGTACGCGTACCCAGCGGCAATAGCTCGCAGGTGCGTTTTCTGGCGGACATTCAAAATATGGAAGTTAACGTGACGCCGCAGGATGCAAAAGTCGTGATCAACTCGCGTACTGGTTCGGTGGTCATGAATCGGGAAGTCACGCTGGATAGCTGCGCCGTGGCGCAGGGCAATTTGTCAGTGACGGTCAACCGCCAGCTCAACGTTAACCAGCCTAATACGCCATTTGGTGGCGGCCAGACCGTGGTGACGCCACAGACTCAAATAGATTTGCGCCAGAGCGGCGGATCGTTACAAAGCATTCGTTCCAGCGCCAATTTGAACAACGTAGTGCGCGCGCTAAATGCGCTTGGTGCGACGCCGATAGATCTGATGTCGATTTTGCAGTCCATGCAGAGCGCGGGCTGTCTACGCGCCAAATTGGAAATTATCTAATGATTGGTGACGGTAAATTGTTGGCCAGCGCGGCCTGGGATGCGCAATCTCTGAACGAACTCAAAGCGAAAGCGGGCCAGGACCCGGCGGCGAATATCCGTCCGGTGGCCCGTCAGGTGGAAGGGATGTTTGTTCAGATGATGCTGAAAAGTATGCGCGAGGCTTTACCCAAAGATGGCTTATTCAGCAGCGATCAGACGCGTCTGTATACCAGCATGTATGACCAGCAGATCGCCCAGCAGATGACCGCCGGCAAGGGACTGGGGCTGGCGGATATGATGGTTAAACAGATGACCAGCGGGCAAACGATGCCTGCGGATGACGCCCCGCAAGTACCGCTTAAATTCTCACTGGAAACGGTAAACAGCTATCAAAATCAGGCACTGACCCAACTGGTGCGCAAGGCGATGCCGAAAACGCCGGACAGCAGCGACGAACCGCTCTCCGGTGACAGTAAAGACTTTCTGGCCCGGCTTTCGCTCCCGGCGCGGCTGGCCAGCGAACAAAGCGGGGTGCCGCATCATCTGATTCTGGCGCAGGCGGCGCTGGAGTCCGGCTGGGGGCAGCGGCAAATCCTGCGGGAGGACGGCGAACCCAGTTATAACGTGTTTGGCGTGAAAGCTACCGCCAGTTGGAAAGGACCGGTGACGGAAATCACCACCACCGAATACGAAAACGGCGAAGCGAAAAAAGTGAAAGCGAAATTCCGCGTTTATAGCTCGTATCTGGAGGCGTTATCGGATTATGTCGCGCTGTTAACACGTAATCCACGCTACGCCGCTGTGACCACCGCCGCCACGGCGGAGCAGGGTGCCGTGGCCTTGCAAAACGCCGGATACGCTACCGACCCGAATTACGCGCGTAAATTAACCAGCATGATTCAGCAGTTAAAAGCGATGAGCGAAAAGGTCAGCAAAACCTACAGCGCGAATCTCGATAATCTCTTTTAAATTGCTCAAGTCCACACAGTAGCTGCCGATAACAACGAGTATTGAAGGATTAAAAGGAACCATCATGTCCAGCTTGATTAATCACGCCATGAGCGGGCTTAACGCCGCGCAGGCCGCGTTAAGTACGGTCAGTAATAACATCAACAATTATAACGTTGCGGGTTATACCCGGCAGACAACTATTCTGGCGCAGGCAAACAGTACGTTAGGGTCTGGCGGCTGGATAGGTAATGGCGTTTACGTTTCCGGCGTACAGCGTGAATATGATGCGTTTATCACCAATCAGCTACGCGGCGCGCAAAACCAGAGTAGTGGATTGAGCACGCGCTATGCACAAATGTCGAAAATCGACAACTTGCTGGCCGATAAATCCAGCTCACTGTCTGGCTCGTTGCAGAGCTTTTTTACCAGTCTGCAAACGTTAGTCAGTAACGCGGAAGATCCTGCGGCGCGTCAGGCGTTGATTGGTAAAGCGGAAGGGCTGGTAAACCAGTTCAAAACCACCGATCAGTATCTGCGCGATCAGGATAAACAGGTCAATATCGCGATTAGTTCCAGTGTGGCGCAAATCAATAATTATGCTAAGCAGATAGCTAACCTGAACGATCAAATCTCCCGTTTGACGGGCGTAGGCGCGGGCGCATCGCCGAACGACCTGCTCGATCAGCGTGACCAGTTAGTCAGCGAGCTTAACAAGATTGTTGGCGTCGAGGTGAGCGTACAGGACGGCGGCACCTATAACCTGACGATGGCCAATGGCTATACGCTGGTGCAGGGTTCGACGGCGCGTCAGTTGGCGGCAGTACCCTCCAGCGCCGACCCGACACGAACGACTGTCGCTTATGTCGATGAGGCCGCAGGTAACATCGAAATTCCAGAAAAGTTGCTGAATACCGGCTCGCTCGGCGGGCTACTGACGTTCCGCTCTCAGGATCTGGATCAGACTCGTAATACACTGGGCCAGTTGGCGCTGGCATTTGCCGATGCATTCAACGTGCAGCATACCAAAGGTTATGACGCTGACGGCAATAAAGGGAAAGACTTCTTTGGCATTGGCTCGCCGGTGGTGTATAGCAACAGTAATAATGCGGATAAAACGGTATCGTTAACCGCTGAGGTGGTCGATAGCACGAAGGTTCAGGCGACGGATTATCAGATTGTTTTTGACGGTACAGACTGGAAGGTTACTCGCCTGGCGGATAACACCACCTTCACGGCGACAAAAGATGTTGACGGAAAACTGGAGATTGACGGTCTGAAAGTGACGGTGGGCACCGGCGCGCAGAAGAACGACAGTTTCCTTCTGAAGCCGGTCAGTAATGCTATCGTCGACATGAAAGTTAAAGTGACGAATGAAGCCGAGATTGCGATGGCTGCCGAGTCAAAACTCGATCCTGATGTGGATACCGGCGATAGCGATAACCGCAATGGCCAGGCGTTGTTGGACTTACAAAACAGCAAGGTAGTGGGCGGCAACAAAACCTTTAACGATGCCTACGCCACGCTGGTCAGCGATGTGGGTAACAAAACGTCAACGCTGAAAACCAGCAGCACCACGCAGGCGAATGTGGTTAAACAGCTTTATAAGCAGCAACAGTCGGTTTCCGGCGTTAATCTAGACGAAGAGTATGGCAATTTGCAGCGTTATCAGCAGTATTATCTGGCGAATGCGCAAGTATTGCAGACCGCGAACGCGCTGTTTGATGCGTTACTGAACATTCGCTAAGGGAGAAGGATGACATGCGTATCAGTACCCAGATGATGTATGAGCAAAATATGAGCGGCATCACTAACTCTCAGTCCGAATGGATGAAGTTGGGCGAGCAGATGTCTAGCGGTAAGCGCGTTATCAATCCATCTGACGATCCGATCGCCGCGTCGCAGGCGGTGGTGCTCTCCCAGGCGCAGGCACAGAATAGCCAGTACGCCCTGGCGCGTACTTTTGCCACCCAAAAAGTTTCGCTGGAAGAAAGCGTACTCAGTCAGGTGACGACGGCGATTCAAACCGCACAGGAAAAAATTGTCTATGCCGGAAACGGCACGTTAAGCGACGATGACCGCGCTTCGCTGGCGACGGATTTACAGGGTATCCGCGATCAGTTGATGAACCTGGCAAACAGTACTGACGGTAATGGTCGCTATATCTTCGCCGGGTATAAAACGGAAGCGGCGCCTTTCGATCAGGCGACGGGGAATTACCATGGCGGTGAGAAAAGTGTTACCCAGCAGGTGGATTCCGCACGCACGATGGTGATTGGCCATACGGGAGCGCAAATTTTTAATAGCCTTACCAGCAATGCAGTGCCGGAACCTGATGGCACGGACTCTGAAAAGAATTTGTTTGTCATGCTTGATACGGCGATTGCAGCGCTCAAAACGCCGGTGAAAGGCAATGATGTGGAAAAAGAAAAGGCTGCCGCCGCCATTGATAAAACGAATCGCGGCTTAAAAAACTCGCTTAATAATGTCCTGACCGTTCGTGCGGAACTGGGGACGCAACTGAGCGAACTCAGTACGCTGGATGCCCTGGGAAGTGACCGTGCGCTGGGGCAGAAGCTGCAGATGAGCAATCTGGTGGATGTGGACTGGAACTCGGCCATCTCCTCCTACGTGATGCAACAGGCGGCATTACAGGCCTCCTATAAAACGTTTACCGATATGCAGGGAATGTCGCTTTTCCAGTTGAACCGGTAACATCTCTTTTTGAAACATATCACGAAACTGGATATGTTTTGTCTGCCCGCGCCATCCACCCCGGCGCGGGCATTTTTTTAGTCGTTATACTGTCGCGCCCGTAGCGACGCCATCCGTACGGTTTATTATCCAGTCCGATTTCGTAAGCGCCTTGAGTGACTAAAAGACGCCATGGGGGGATGCGTTGCCCTGATGCACTGCCCTGCAAGGGGCATAAAAAAGCCGACCTGGTGGTCGGCTTTGTATCAGCGGTTACCTCATTCTACCGGCTGTGGACGTGTCGCCGGAGCGCTGGCGTGACGCGTGGCGCTGTGTCCGCCTGCGGCGCCTTTACCTTCAAAGTGGAAGGAAGGGCGATGCCAGTCGCTATGGTGCGGGGCTTCCGGCACATATTCCGGCGCTGGCGCACGCGTCATTGGCGCGCTGGCGTGGTTATGATCGTCAACGCAGACAACATCCTGCGTCTTTTTCTCTACCTGGGTCGGTGCGATAACGGTTTCTTCTGCCGTGTGCTCCACAACAGCCGCTTCCGCTTTTGTCTCTTCTTCTGGCTCGACAACGACAACCTCAGCCACGTTTTCAGCAACCGTAATGGACGTGTCGGCGGTTTCTGCTGCTGGTTCGGCGTCAGCAATAACCTCTTGCGCCACCGGCGTATCGCTTTCGGCAATCAGTTGCGGCTGCTCATCAACCGACGCGGCAATCACTTCCGGATGCGTTGTCTCGATATCGACGGCTTCTGGTGCCTGTGGTTCGGCGACGATCTGCGGCTCAACGGCAACATTTTCTACTGCCTGTACCGACGTTTCTGGTTCGAACGCCACGGTCGCAGCGATAACCTGCTGTTCAGGGACGACAGCTTGTGGCAGCGCCAGTTCCACTTCACGCTGCTCTTCAACCTGCGTTTCCTGAGGACGAACAATCGGGTAGCGGACCCAGACTTTACCGGATGCCATTTCCGGCGACGCGCAGGCGACGGTTAACGGCATCGGCGATTGTGTCGGATAGCGTTCGTCACGATAGCGACGACGACGCTGACCGCTTACGCGCAGGTGGCGCGGAGAACGGCGGGAGCGACGCGGCATGCCAGTATTATCGCGAGGTTCTACACTATCGTCCTGCTCCGTTGCGATATCGGCAACGACCGGTAAATCGACTTTCGCCAGTTCGGTACGCGGCGCTGAAACGGGCTGTTCAACGTTTTCAACCGGGCGCGGTTCGTCGACGACGACTGGCGTGTCAACCGTTTCAACCGCCGCACTGTTAGTAAAGCGGACTTTCTGATTAAGCTGACGCTGCTTACGGCGCGGCTGAACCTGCTGAACGCGCTCTTCCTGTTCGGTCTCCTGGACAGGCTGCTCTTCGCGGTTAAGCGCTTTTACTTCCTGCTGCGCCTGGCGCTTGTCATCATTGCGGCGGCGGTTGCGTTCGCGACGCGGCGTCTGTTGCTGCTCATCGCCGGTTTTCGCTTTTTCCGCCGTTTCCTGCTGGCGGGTATCGCGCGCTTCTGCATTTTGCTGCTGTGCCTGGCGACGGTTACGACGATTATCGTCGCGGATCTCGCTGCCATCACGCTCGGCACGGTTATCACGGGTGTCACGGCGTTCGTTGCGATCGCGACGGTTGTTCTGCCGAGGCTTGCGACGATCCTGCTGACGTTCCGGTTTTTCTTCCGCTTTCGGCGCGGCTTTTTCGACGGTTTTCGTCTCTTCATCACCGCTGAACAGTTGTTTCAGTGCGTTAAGGAAACGGCTAAACAGACCCGGCTGTGCAGGCTGCGCGGCGGTAACATTGTCCTTTTTCGCCGTGGCGACGCTAACCGCCGGTTCGGCAGGCGTCGGCGCCGGAGGCACATCTGGCATAGCGAACGTCGCCAGCGCAGGCTGTTCCGGGCGTTTACGCTCGGCGTACTCTTCTTCAGAAGGCAGCGCCATCGCTTCTTCGTGCAGTTTCGGCAGCATGTAGCTCAGGGTCGGCGTTTCTTCCCCTTTGCGTACGCGCAGCACGGAATAGTGCGGCGTTTCCATCTGATCGTTCGGGACGATGACACAGCGGACGCCATCCTGACGCGTCTCAATAGCGTTAACTGCCGTCCGCTTTTCGTTAAGCAGATAAGAGGCGATCGGCACCGGAACAATGGCATGGACTTCCTGCGTATTCTCTTTCAGCGCTTCTTCTTCAATCAGGCGCAGAATAGACAGCGACAGAGATTCGTTATCGCGCACGGTGCCGGTACCACTACAGCGCGGACACACGTGATGGCTGGATTCGCCCAGCGACGGACTCAGGCGCTGACGAGACATCTCCAGCAGGCCGAAGCGGGAAATATGACTAATCTGAATACGCGCCCGGTCCTGACGCACCGCTTCACGCAGGCGGTTTTCTACCGCGCGCTGGTGACGTACCGGCGTCATATCGATAAAGTCGATAACGATCAGGCCGCCCAGGTCGCGCAGACGCAGTTGGCGGGCAATCTCGTCGGCCGCTTCGAGGTTGGTGTTGAACGCGGTTTCTTCGATATCGCCGCCGCGAGTTGCGCGAGCGGAGTTGATATCGATGGCGGTTAACGCTTCGGTGCTGTCAATGACGATGGAGCCACCGGACGGCAGGCGCACTTCACGCTGGAATGCCGATTCGATCTGCGATTCGATCTGGTAATGGCTGAACAACGGGATTTCACCGGTGTACAGCTTAATTTTGCTGGTAAAATCCGGGCGGCCCAACGCGGCGATATGCTGACGCGCCATTTCCATCACTTTTGGGTTGTCGATCAGGATTTCACCGATATCCTGACGCAGATAATCGCGAAACGCGCGTACGATGACGTTGCTTTCCTGATGGATCAGGAACGGCGCAGGACGACTTTCAGCGGCTTTCTGAATGGCTTCCCAGTGTTTCAGGCGGAAGCTTAAATCCCACTGCAACGCTTCTGCGGATTTACCCACGCCCGCGGTACGCACAATAAGCCCCATTCCTTCAGGGAGCTCCAGGCTGGCCAGCGCTTCTTTTAACTCGGTACGATCGTCACCTTCAATGCGGCGGGAAATACCACCCGCGCGCGGGTTATTCGGCATCAAAACCAGGTAGCTGCCCGCCAGACTGATAAAGGTGGTTAACGCCGCGCCTTTGTTGCCGCGTTCTTCTTTATCGATTTGAACAATGACTTCCAGGCCTTCACGTAACACATCTTTGATGTTCGGGCGACCATGAGCGCTGTAGTTAGCGGGGAAATATTCGCGGGCAATTTCTTTTAACGGGAGGAAACCGTGACGTTCTGCGCCGTAATCAACAAAAGCCGCTTCCAGGCTCGGTTCAATACGGGTAATTTTGCCTTTATAGATGTTTGCTTTTTTCTGCTCGTGTCCGGGGCTTTCTATATCCAGATCGTACAGACGCTGCCCATCTACAAGGGCGACGCGCAACTCTTCCTGCTGAGTCGCGTTGATTAACATTCTTTTCATCGTAACTTACTCATTATTCTTACGTTGACGACTAAGCTGCGGGCATGGTGACGCCTTACCGGGCATGAACCGATGGCCTCGTGACTATTTCGCGTCGCCAACCTCACGGTTATCGTCAGCTCAAAGAGGCGCAGAGTGTCGGTTGCCTGTATTTCATACGGAAACACAGCGCAATTATCAGGGAAGCAGCCTGGGCATTACTCTCCAGAGAAGATCCTATCTACCGGTAAGGACTGCAACCCGCAGCCCGCTAACTGTCTGAAAAATCAATACGTCTTACGCCATTGCTGCGTTGATGATCGGTCAGACAAAATGGGTTATTCCGCTAAACTTTTTGTTTTAACAAGTTTCGGTGCGGAAACCGCATCATTATTCCACTGCTAACCTTGTTATAGCAAGATGACTTTTACCATTTATCACCCGCTTACTCACAGTTTTTTCACCAGCGCGAGCCGATCGCTTTAATAACCAGCAAAACCGCAGTGAAAAATGTTCATCCGCTGGCGTAGACGTTAATATAAGCATAGAAAAATGTGTGGCGCGAATCTCGCAGGCTATTTAGAATCGCCCCCCATGAAAACAGAAACGCCATCCGTAAAAATTGTTGCCATCGCCGCTGACGAAGCGGGGCAACGCATTGACAACTTTTTGCGCACCCAACTGAAAGGGGTACCAAAAAGTATGATTTATCGCATCTTGCGTAAAGGCGAGGTGCGGGTGAACAAAAAACGCATCAAACCGGAATACAAGCTGGAAGCGGGCGATGAAGTCCGCATTCCGCCGGTTCGCGTTGCTGAACGCGAAGAAGAGGCCGTGTCGCCGCATTTACAAAAAGTGGCGGCGTTGGCTGACGTCATTTTGTATGAAGACGACCATATTCTGGTGCTGAATAAGCCTTCCGGCACCGCCGTACACGGCGGGAGCGGGTTAAGTTTCGGCGTCATCGAAGGGTTACGGGCGTTGCGTCCGGAAGCGCGATTCCTGGAACTGGTGCATCGTCTCGACCGCGATACCTCCGGCGTGCTGTTGGTGGCGAAAAAACGCTCCGCGCTGCGTTCGCTGCATGAGCAACTGCGCGAGAAGGGAATGCAAAAAGATTATCTGGCGCTGGTGCGCGGTCAGTGGCAATCGCACGTCAAAAGCGTGCAGGCGCCGTTATTAAAGAACATTCTGCAAAGCGGTGAGCGCATTGTTCGCGTGAGCCAGGAAGGCAAACCGTCAGAAACCCGCTTTAAGGTGGAAGAGCGCTATGCGTTCGCCACGCTGGTGCGCTGTAGCCCGGTAACGGGCCGTACGCATCAGATTCGCGTGCATACCCAATATGCCGGTCATCCTATTGCGTTCGACGATCGCTACGGCGATCGGGAATTTGATAAGCAACTGGCGGGTACGGGATTATCGCGTCTATTTCTTCATGCCGCCGCGCTGAAATTCACCCATCCGGGGACAGGCGACGTATTGCGCATTGAAGCGCCAATGGATGACCAGCTTAAACGGTGTTTACAGGTATTACGTAAGCCTGCCTGACGCGTTTGTAGACCGGATAAGCTGCTTACAGCGTTATCCGGTAAGAAAGTGCCTGATGGTGACGCTTGCGTGTCTTTATCAGGCCTACAGTGCTACAAACTTCTCCGACTATGCGTTAAGCGGGTTCATCTCTTCCCGTCTGAGCATCTGGCACAGGGCAATAAGCGGCAATCCGATCAGCGTATTCGGATCGCGGCCCTCTAAACGTTCAAATAATGCAATGCCTAAACCTTCGCTTTTAAAACTTCCCGCGCAGTGCAGCGGATGCTCTTTGCGGACATAGTCGTCTATTTCCACTTCGCTTAAATGGCGAAAATGAACGTCAAAAGGCTCCACTTCGGTTTGTAAGTGTCCGGAGGCGGAGTTATACAATGCCAGTCCGGTATAAAACGTCACAATATTTCCGCTGGCTTTGGCTAATTGCTGACGCGCTTTTTCTTCCGTCAGCGGTTTGCCGGTAATTTCACCGTCCAGAACGCAAATTTGATCGGAGCCAATAATCAAATGATTCGGGAAACGCGCGGCGAGCGATTGCGCTTTAGCCTGTGCCAGACGTAACACCAACTGACGCGGCGCTTCGCCCGGCATAGGGGTTTCATCAACGTCCGGCGCGGCGCATTCGAAAGGAATAGTCAGTTTTTCCAGCAGCGCGCGACGCCAGGGAGAGGTAGACGCAAGGATGAGGCGGGGCATATTTTTTCCCTCAGATATAGCGTAATGATGAGAGCCATCTTAAACTATGCTCTTCGGTCTTCAAGCCTGTCATACTGACTCGTCTTGAGCGAAAATAAGTCTATAACCCGCAATGTGTGCGAATTATTGGCAAAAGGCAACCGCAGGCTGCCTTTTTCTTTGACTATATGACGTTACGAAGTTAATATGCGCGCCCTATGCAAAAGGTAAAATTACCCCTGACTCTTGATCCGGTTCGTACCGCTCAAAAACGCCTTGATTACCAGGGTATCTATACCCCCGATCAGGTTGAGCGCGTCGTCGAATCCGTAGTCAGTGTGGACAGTGATGTGGAATGCTCCATGTCGTTCGCTATCGATAACCAGCGTCTCGCCGTTTTAACCGGCGATGCGGTAGTTACGGTGTCGCTCGAATGCCAGCGTTGCGGGAAACCGTTTACCCATCAGGTTCACACAACGTATTGTTTTAGCCCTGTTCGTTCCGACGAGCAGGCTGAAGCACTGCCGGAATCGTATGAGCCGATTGAGGTAAACGAATTCGGCGAAATCGATCTGCTTGCAATGGTTGAAGATGAAATCATCCTCGCCTTGCCAGTAGTTCCGGTGCATGATTCTGAACACTGTGAAGTGTCCGAGGCGGACATGGTCTTTGGCGAACTGCCTGATGAAGCGCAAAAGCCAAACCCATTTGCCGTATTAGCCAGCTTAAAGCGTAAGTAATAGGTCTTCCCCGCGGACGCAGGGATAAACCGTAATTGAGGAGTAAGGTCCATGGCCGTACAACAGAATAAACCAACTCGTTCCAAACGTGGCATGCGTCGTTCCCATGACGCTCTGACCGCAGTCACCAGCCTGTCTGTAGACAAAACTTCTGGTGAAAAACACCTGCGTCACCACATCACTGCCGACGGTTACTACCGCGGCCGTAAGGTCATCGCTAAGTAATCGCGCGTTACTCAATGCCTTTTGCATCACAGGTGCGCCTGTGGTGTAAAAGCCGAAGAGTACAAGCGTGATAAAGCTTAGTGAGGATTTCTCCGCGTAAGCGGAGAAACACCGAACCAGGCAGCGACGATACCTTGACACGTCTAACCCTGGCGTTAGATGTCATGGGGGGCGATTTTGGCCCTTCCGTGACGGTGCCTGCAGCATTGCAGGCACTGAACGCTAATTCGCAGCTCACTCTTCTTTTAGTCGGGAATCCCGATATTATCACGCCATTACTTGCCAAAGCTGACTTTGAACAACGTTCGCGTCTGCAGATTATCCCTGCACAGTCAGTTATTGCCAGTGATGCCCGGCCTTCGCAGGCGATCCGCGCCAGTCGCGGGACATCCATGCGTGTGGCCCTGGAGCTTGTGAAAGAAGGCCGAGCCGAAGCTTGCGTTAGCGCCGGTAATACCGGGGCGCTGATGGGGCTGGCGAAATTATTGCTCAAGCCTCTTGAGGGGATTGAGCGTCCGGCGTTGGTGACGGTATTACCGCATCAGCAAAAGGGCAAAACGGTAGTGCTTGATTTGGGTGCCAACGTCGATTGCGACAGTACCATGCTGGTGCAGTTTGCCGTGATGGGCGCCGTTTTGGCGGAAGAGGTCGTCGGGATCAAAAATCCCCGCGTGGCGCTACTCAATATCGGGGAAGAAGAAACCAAAGGCCTCGACAGTATTCGCGAAGCCTCTTTAATGCTAAAAACAGTCCCAACCATCAACTACATCGGCTACCTTGAGGCGAATGAATTACTGACGGGAAAAACCGATGTACTGGTGTGTGACGGCTTTACAGGCAATGTCACACTTAAAACGATGGAAGGTGTTGTCAGAATGTTCCTTTCACTGCTGAAATCACAGGGCGAGGGGAAAAAACGGTCGTGGTGGCTGCTGTTATTAAAACGTTGGTTACAAAAAAGCCTGACGAGGCGATTCAGTCACCTCAACCCCGACCAGTATAATGGCGCCTGTCTGTTAGGATTGCGTGGCACGGTGATAAAAAGTCATGGTGCAGCCAATCAGCGAGCATTTGCAGTCGCGATTGAACAGGCAGTGCAGGCGGTGCAGCGACAAGTTCCTCAGCGAATTGCCGCTCGCCTGGAATCTGTATACCCAGCCGGATTTGAACCGCTGGACGATGGCAAAGGCGTAAACCTGCGGGCGCACAGATAATAACGCTGTGTTCCCGGCGCCGCCAGCGTGCCAGACGTTTACAGGTAACGGTATATAACCGAAAAGTGACTGAGCGTACATGTATACGAAGATTATTGGTACTGGCAGCTATCTGCCCGAACAAGTGCGGACTAACGCCGATCTGGAAAAAATGGTTGAGACCTCTGACGAGTGGATTGTCACTCGTACAGGTATTCGTGAACGCCATATCGCCGCGCCAAATGAAACTGTCGCGACGATGGGCTTTACCGCTGCGAATCGCGCGCTTGAGATGGCGGGGATCGATAAAGACCAAATTGGCTTGATTGTGGTGGCTACCACATCAGCAACGCATGCATTTCCAAGCGCGGCATGTCAGATTCAAAGTATGCTCGGTATTAAAGGTTGCCCGGCGTTTGATGTCGCGGCAGCGTGCGCAGGTTTCACCTACGCGTTAAGCATTGCCGACCAGTACGTTAAATCCGGCGCGGTTAAACACGCGCTGGTGGTCGGTTCCGATGTATTAGCCCGCACCTGCGATCCTGGCGATCGTGGTACGATCATTATTTTCGGCGATGGCGCAGGCGCGGCCGTACTGAGCGCTTCTGAAGAACCGGGTATCATCTCCACCCATCTTCATGCCGATGGCCGTTACGGTGAATTACTGACCCTGCCGAATGCCGATCGCGTAAATCCGAATAACCCGATTTACCTGACGATGGCGGGCAATGAAGTCTTTAAAGTGGCTGTCACTGAGCTGGCGCATATTGTCGATGAGACGCTGGCGGCCAATAACCTGGATCGTTCAGAACTCGATTGGCTGGTGCCGCATCAGGCTAACCTGCGTATCATTAGCGCGACAGCGAAAAAACTCGGCATGTCGATGGACAATGTTGTCGTCACGCTGGACAGACACGGTAATACCTCCGCGGCTTCTGTCCCGTGCGCACTGGATGAAGCCGTGCGTGACGGGCGAATTAAAGCTGGCCAACTGGTATTGCTTGAAGCCTTCGGGGGGGGATTCACCTGGGGCTCCGCGCTGATTCGTTTTTAGTATAAGGATTTAAACATGACACAATTTGCATTTGTGTTCCCCGGTCAGGGTTCTCAGAGCGTAGGGATGTTGGCCGAAATGGCGGCAAATTACCCTATCGTAGAAGAAACGTTTGCTGAAGCTTCTGCGGCTCTGGGATATGATCTGTGGGCGCTCACCCAGCAAGGTCCGGCGGAAGAACTGAATAAAACCTGGCAGACGCAACCAGCGTTATTGACCGCTTCCGTCGCGCTTTGGCGCGTTTGGCAGCAGCAGGGCGGTAAAATGCCTGCGTTAATGGCAGGGCACAGCCTGGGCGAATATTCCGCGCTGGTTTGTGCTGGCGTCATCAATTTTGCTGATGCCGTTCGGCTGGTGGAAATGCGTGGTAAATTCATGCAGGAAGCGGTTCCGGAAGGCACCGGCGGCATGTCTGCGATCATCGGTCTGGATGATGCTTCTATTGCTAAAGCCTGTGAAGAAGCTGCCGAAGGCCAGGTTGTTTCTCCGGTTAACTTTAACTCGCCGGGGCAGGTGGTTATCGCCGGGCATAAAGAGGCGGTAGAACGTGCGGGCATAGCTTGTAAAGCCGCTGGCGCGAAACGCGCGCTGCCGCTGCCGGTGAGCGTGCCGTCGCACTGCGCTCTGATGAAACCAGCGGCAGAGAAACTGGCGGTTGAATTAGCCAAAATTACCTTTAGCGCGCCAACGGTGTCGGTAGTGAACAACGTTGACGTGAAATGTGAAACCGATGCTGCCGCTATCCGCGATGCGCTGGTTCGCCAGTTGTACAATCCGGTACAGTGGACGAAGAGCGTGGAAGTTATCGCGGCGCAGGGCGTTGAACATCTTTATGAAGTGGGTCCAGGTAAAGTCCTCACTGGTCTGACGAAACGTATTGTCGACACCCTGACAGCGTCGGCGCTGAACGAGCCGGCGGCGCTGTCTGCGGCACTTACGCAATAAAAGAGGAAAACCATGAGCTTTGAAGGAAAGATTGCGCTGGTGACTGGTGCAAGTCGTGGCATAGGCCGCGCAATTGCAGAGACTCTCGTTGCCCGCGGCGCGAAAGTTATCGGGACTGCAACCAGTGAAAATGGTGCGAAGAACATTAGCGACTATTTAGGTGCCAACGGGAAAGGTTTGATGTTGAATGTGACCGATCCTGCATCTATTGAATCTGTTCTGGAAAATATTCGCGCAGAATTTGGTGAAGTGGATATCCTGGTTAATAATGCCGGTATCACTCGTGATAATCTGTTGATGCGAATGAAAGATGATGAGTGGAACGATATTATCGAAACCAATTTATCATCCGTTTTCCGTCTGTCAAAAGCGGTAATGCGCGCTATGATGAAAAAGCGTTGTGGTCGCATTATCACTATTGGTTCTGTGGTTGGTACCATGGGAAATGCAGGTCAGGCAAACTACGCTGCGGCGAAAGCGGGTCTGATCGGTTTCAGTAAATCACTGGCGCGCGAAGTTGCGTCCCGTGGTATTACTGTCAATGTTGTGGCTCCGGGTTTTATTGAAACGGACATGACGCGTGCGCTGTCTGACGATCAGCGTGCGGGTATCCTGGCGCAGGTGCCTGCGGGTCGCCTCGGCGGCGCTCAGGAAATCGCCAGTGCGGTTGCATTTTTAGCCTCTGATGAAGCGAGTTACATCACTGGTGAAACTCTGCACGTCAACGGCGGAATGTATATGGTTTAATCACGGGATACACAAAATTATTCTGGTTGAATCAAGGCGGCAAGACCGAGAAGCCCGGGAGCATAGATTACTATGTGACCGGAGTAAGAGGACGCAGCCAACGATGAGTCAGCCTGAAAAAAGACGTGTAGAAAAATATTTGCGTTATTAGGGTGAATGGCCGCAAAATAACGTAAAATCGTGGTAAGACCTGCCGGGATTTAGTTGCAAATTTTTCAACATTTTATACACTACGAAAACCATCGCGAAAGCGAGTTTTGATAGGAAATTTAAGAGTATGAGCACTATCGAAGAACGCGTTAAGAAAATTATCGGCGAACAGCTGGGCGTTAAGCAGGAAGAAGTTACCAACAATGCTTCTTTCGTTGAAGACCTGGGCGCAGATTCTCTTGACACCGTTGAGCTGGTAATGGCTCTGGAAGAAGAGTTTGATACTGAGATTCCGGACGAAGAAGCTGAGAAAATCACCACCGTTCAGGCTGCCATTGATTACATCAACGGCCACCAGGCGTAAGTGAACATCTCCAGGCGGTCGTTCGACCGCCTGAGTTTTATCTTTTTGTCCCACTAGAATCATTTTCCCTCCCTGGAGGACAACCGTGTCTAAGCGTCGTGTAGTTGTGACCGGACTGGGCATGTTGTCTCCTGTCGGCAATACCGTAGAGTCTACCTGGAAAGCTCTCCTTGCCGGTCAGAGTGGCATCAGCCTGATCGACCATTTCGATACTAGCGCCTATGCAACGAAATTTGCTGGCTTAGTAAAGGATTTTAACTGTGATGACATTATCTCGCGTAAAGAACAGCGCAAGATGGATGCCTTCATTCAATATGGAATTGTCGCTGGCGTTCAGGCCATGCAGGATTCTGGCCTTGAAGTGACGGAAGAGAACGCAAGCCGTATTGGCGCCGCTATCGGCTCCGGCATCGGTGGTCTCGGTCTGATTGAAGAAAACCACAGTTCGCTGGTAAAAGGCGGACCGCGTAAGATCAGCCCGTTCTTCGTCCCGTCGACGATTGTTAACATGGTAGCAGGCCATCTGACTATCATGTATGGCCTGCGTGGGCCAAGCATCTCTATTGCAACTGCCTGTACTTCAGGCGTGCATAACATTGGTCATGCCGCGCGTATCATCGCCTATGGCGATGCGGACGCGATGGTGGCGGGTGGCGCTGAAAAAGCCAGTACGCCGCTGGGTGTAGGCGGTTTTGGCGCGGCGCGCGCACTGTCTACCCGCAACGATAATCCACAGGCGGCCAGCCGCCCGTGGGATAAAGAGCGCGATGGTTTTGTACTGGGCGACGGTGCCGGTATGTTGGTGCTTGAAGAGTACGAACATGCAAAAGCGCGTGGTGCGAAAATCTATGCCGAAATCGTCGGCTTTGGTATGAGCAGCGATGCTTACCATATGACGTCGCCGCCGGAAGATGGCGCAGGCGCTGCGCTGGCGATGGTTAACGCGTTACGTGATGCTGCTATTGAGCCTGCTCAGATTGGCTACGTCAACGCGCACGGCACGTCGACGCCAGCGGGCGACAAAGCCGAGGCGCAGGCGGTTAAGTCGGTCTTTGGCGATGCCGCAAGCCGAGTGATGGTGAGTTCGACCAAATCGATGACCGGCCATCTGTTGGGCGCCGCAGGCGCAGTAGAGTCTATTTTCTCTGTTCTGGCGCTGCGCGATCGGGCCATTCCGCCGACCATTAACCTGGATAACCCGGATGAAGGTTGCGATTTGGACTTCGTGCCGCACGAAGCGCGACAGGTAAGAAAACTGGAGTACGCTCTGTGTAACTCCTTTGGCTTTGGCGGTACTAACGGTTCCTTGATCTTTAAAAAGATCTAAGTAATGCCAGAGGCAGACATTACTGAAAAGGTCCGCTTAGCGGGCCTTTTTTATTAGGCATGTCACCCCTTGTTCTGTGTTATTCATCCTGCCACACTAGCAGGCTACGGATAAGGAGCCACTATGTTTTTAATTAATGGCCATGAGCAGGATAAGCTTGCTGTAAGCGACCGGGCGACGCAGTTCGGCGACGGCAGCTTTACGACCGCACGTATTGTTGACGGCAACATTTGTCATCTGGAAGCGCATCTCCAACGTTTGCAGGTTGCCTGTGAAAAATTACGAATCTCTTTTAGCCATTGGGCGACCCTGCGGCAAGAAATGACGATGTTGGCCGTAGGGCATGATTCAGGCGTGTTGAAAGTGATCATTAGTCGTGGTAGCGGTGGCAGGGGATACAGCGCCATGAATTGTCAGGCAGCTACCCGGATCCTCTCCGTTTCTGCTTATCCCGCTTATTATTCTCAGTGGCGCAAGCAAGGCATTGCTCTTACGCTTAGCCCTGTCCCCCTTGGGCGTAACCCCTATCTTGCCGGATTAAAACATCTGAACCGCCTGGAACAGGTGTTAATTCGCTCTCATCTTGAGCGGACGGACGCCGATGAGGCGCTGGTTCTTGACAGCGAGGGATGGGTTACGGAATGCTGTGCGGCTAATTTGTTCTGGCGTACAGGCGACATTGTTTCTACGCCGCGTCTGGATCAGGCAGGGGTGAACGGTATTATGCGGCAATTTTGTTTGCGCAAACTGACGCAGTCCCCTTTCCAGATCCTCGAAGTACAGGCGAGAGAGGAGGCGGTCAGGCAGGCGGATGAGGTCATCATCTGCAACGCGCTAATGCCGATTATTCCCATACGCGCCTATGACGGCGCGTCGTATTCTTCGCGAACACTGTTTCAATTTTTAGCCCCATTTTGTGAGCATCCGAATTAGTTATGAAAAAATTGTCAGGCGTTTTCCTTCTGCTGTTGGTTGTGCTGGGTATTGCCGCAGGCGTGGGGATGTGGAAGGTTCGCCATCTGGCGAACAGCACGTTACTTATTAAAGACGAGACTATCTTTACGCTCAAGGCGGGAACGGGACGGCTGGCGCTTGGCGACCAGCTTTATGATGAAAAAATCATTAATCGCCCTCGGGTATTGCAGTGGCTGCTGCGTGTTGAGCCTGAGTTATCGCACTTTAAAGCGGGAACCTACCGTTTTACGCCGGGTATGACCGTACGGGAGATGCTTGAGCTGCTGGAGAGCGGAAAAGAGGCGCAATTCCCGTTGCGGTTTGTGGAAGGGATGCGTCTTAGCGACTACCTCAAACAGTTACGAGAAGCGCCGTATATCCGCCATACGTTGCCGGATGATGATTACGCCACCGTCGCTCAGGCATTAAAGCTTGCGCACCCGGAATGGGTGGAGGGATGGTTCTGGCCCGATACCTGGATGTACACCGCCAACACCAGCGATGTCGCTATTCTCAAGCGAGCGCACCAAAAGATGGTGAAGGCTGTCGATACTGTCTGGAAAGGCCGGGCCGAGGGGCTGCCTTATAAAGATCAGAACCAACTGGTGACAATGGCCTCAATTATTGAAAAAGAGACGGCTGTCCCGGGAGAACGCGATCAGGTGGCATCGGTTTTTATTAATCGCCTGAGAATCGGTATGCGCCTTCAGACCGATCCCACCGTGATTTACGGGATGGGGGCGAGTTATAATGGTAAATTGTCGCGTGCGGATCTGGAAAAGCCGACGACTTATAACACGTATACCATAACCGGGCTGCCGCCAGGACCGATTGCATCGCCCAGCGAAGCGTCATTGCAAGCGGCGGCACATCCGGCGAAAACGCCGTATCTCTATTTTGTCGCCGACGGTAAAGGCGGCCACACGTTTAACACCAATCTTGCCAGCCATAATCGGTCAGTGCAGGAGTACCTGAAAGTGCTTAAGGAAAAAAATGGGCAGTAATTATATCGTCATCGAGGGCCTGGAAGGCGCCGGAAAAACCACTGCGCGCGACGTGGTGGTGGAGACCCTTGAGCAACTGGGTATTCGCAATATGATTTTTACCCGCGAACCGGGCGGTACGCAGCTTGCCGAAAAACTAAGAAGTCTGGTGCTGGATATCCGATCGGTAGGTGACGAAGTGATTACCGATAAAGCGGAAGTGCTGATGTTTTACGCTGCTCGCGTACAGCTCGTCGAAACGGTAATTAAACCCGCGCTGGCGCAAGGCGTATGGGTGATCGGCGATCGCCACGATCTTTCGACCCAGGCGTATCAGGGAGGAGGGCGCGGCATCGATCAAACCATGCTGGCGACGCTACGCGATGCCGTGCTGGGCGATTTTCGTCCTGACCTGACGCTGTATCTGGATGTCACGCCGGAAGTCGGGCTAAAACGCGCCAGAGCGCGCGGCGATTTGGATCGCATTGAGCAGGAATCTTTTGATTTTTTTAAACGGACCCGCGTGCGCTATCTGGAACTGGCGGCGCAAGACTCGCGTATCCGCACGATTGACGCGACCCAGCCGCTGGATGCCGTCATGCGCGACATTCGCGCCACGGTGACGAAGTGGGTGCAGGAGCAAGCGGCATGAAATGGTATCCATGGTTACGGCCCGCCTATGAAAAACTGGTAGAAAGTTACCAGGCGGGGCGTGGGCACCATGCGCTACTGATTCAAGCCTTAGCTGGCATGGGAGACGAGGCGCTGAGTTATGCGCTGAGCCGTTATCTGTTATGCCAGCAGCCTGAGGGCCACAAAAGCTGTGGGCATTGCCGTGGCTGTCAGCTTATGCAGGCTGGCACGCATCCGGACTATTACACGCTGACGCCGGATAAAGGAAAAAGCAGCCTCGGCGTAGATGCGGTACGCGAGGTTAGCGAGAAATTGTACGAGCACTCCCGTCTGGGCGGCGCGAAGGTGGTGTGGATTGCGGATGCGGCGTTATTAACCGACGCCGCCGCCAATGCGTTGCTAAAAACGCTGGAAGAGCCGCCGGAGCAAACCTGGTTTTTCCTTGCCAGCCCGGAGCCGGCTCGTCTGTTGGCGACATTACGTAGCCGCTGTCGGCTGCATCATCTGGCGCCGCCGTCCGAATCTTATGCGATGTCATGGTTGTCACGAGAAGTGACATCGTCACAAGAAGCATTACTCGCGGCGTTGCGCCTGAGCGCGGGGTCGCCCGGCGCCGCGCTGGCGCTGTTGCAGTCTGAACGCTGGGCGCAGCGTGAGGCGCTGTGTCAGGCGTTAATGGACAGTTTGCATACGGGCGACTGGTATGCGTTATTAACGGCGCTCAATCATGAGCAAGCCCCGGCGCGCCTGCACTGGCTGGCTACGCTGCTGGTAGACGCGCTTAAACGTCAGCACGGCGCGTCGTATCTGGCCAATGTTGATACGGACGCGGTTGTTGCCGCGCTGGCGGGGCTGCTATCCCCGGCGCGTATTCAGGCAATCCTGAACGATGTTTGCCATTGTCGTGAACAATTACTTCATGTGACCGGATTAAACCGCGAACTGGTATTAACCGATCTCATTCTCCGCATCGAGCATTACCTGCAACCAGGCGCCCTGTTGCCTGTTCCTCATCTTTGAGAGAGACATCATGTTTTTAGTCGACTCACACTGCCATCTTGATGGCCTGGATTATCAATCTTTGCATAAGGACGTGGACGATGTGCTGGCGAAAGCCGCCGCGCGCGATGTGAAGTTCTGTTTAGCGGTGGCGACGACGCTGCCGGGGTATCGCCATATGCGCGAGCTGGTGGGCAAGCGCGATAACGTGGTTTTTTCCTGCGGCGTGCATCCGTTAAATCAGGATGAAGCGTATGACGTAGAAGCGCTGCGCCTCCTTGCCGCAGAAGACGATGTGGTGGCGATGGGTGAGACCGGGCTTGATTACTTTTACACGCCTGAGACCAAAGTACGCCAGCAGGCGTCTTTTATTCATCATATCCAGATTGGTCGTGAATTGAAAAAACCGGTGATTGTGCATACTCGCGACGCGCGTGCCGATACGCTGGCTATCCTGCGCGAAGAAAAGGTGACGGATTGCGGCGGCGTACTACACTGTTTTACAGAAGACAGAGAAACGGCCGGCAAATTGCTGGATCTGGGATTTTATATCTCTTTTTCCGGCATCGTAACGTTCCGTAATGCCGAACAACTGCGTGATGCGGCGCGTTATGTGCCGCTGGATCGTTTATTAGTAGAGACCGATTCTCCTTATCTGGCTCCGGTGCCGCATCGCGGTAAAGAGAACCAGCCTGCGATGGTACGCGACGTCGCAGAATATATGGCGGTATTGAAAGGGGTTGCCGTTGAAGAACTGGCGCAGATCACCACCGATAACTTTGCTCGCTTGTTCCATATCGACGCGTCTCGCCTGTCATCTATCCGTTAAACGAGTTTTTTTAAAGCTCGTAATTAATAAGCAATACGCGTAAAGTTCACCGCCACAAAATGGGCGGTGAACGAGCTTATAGAAACATTCAGAAACCTATTTTGTCAGAATGTGATACTTTTTAGGCTATCTGGCGCTGAAACGTGATAGCCGTCAAACAAAATCAGACGTATTTATTTTACTCTGTGTAATAAATAAAAGGGCACTTAGATGTCCTGTCCACGGCGGGGTTCTCCCCCCTCGCCAATGCGTGAGAACGTAGAAAAGCACAAATACTCAGGAGCACTCTCAATTATGTTTAAGAATGCATTTGCTAACCTGCAAAAGGTCGGTAAATCGCTGATGCTGCCGGTATCCGTACTCCCTATCGCAGGTATCCTGCTGGGTGTCGGTTCCGCTAACTTCAGCTGGCTGCCAGCCGTTGTATCGCACGTTATGGCGGAAGCGGGCGGATCTGTTTTTGCCAATATGCCGCTGATTTTTGCTATCGGCGTGGCATTAGGCTTCACCAACAACGACGGCGTTTCGGCTCTGGCTGCGGTAGTGGCGTATGGCATCATGGTGAAAACCATGGCTGTGGTTGCGCCGCTGGTTCTGCATTTACCTGCTGAAGAGATCGCCGCAAAGCACCTTGCTGATACGGGTGTGCTTGGCGGTATTATCTCAGGTGCGATCGCAGCGTATATGTTTAACCGCTTCTACCGTATCAAACTGCCTGAGTATCTGGGCTTCTTTGCGGGTAAGCGCTTCGTGCCGATCATTTCGGGTCTGGCCGCTATTTTTACCGGTGTAGTGCTGTCTTTCGTATGGCCGCCAATCGGTACAGCTATCCAGGCGTTCTCGCAGTGGGCGGCTTACCAGAATCCGGTTGTGGCGTTTGGTATTTACGGTTTCATCGAGCGCTGTCTGGTGCCGTTTGGTCTGCACCATATCTGGAACGTTCCTTTCCAGATGCAGATCGGTGAGTACACTAACGCAGCGGGTCAGGTATTCCACGGCGACATTCCGCGCTATATGGCGGGTGACCCGACGGCGGGTATGCTATCCGGCGGTTTCCTGTTCAAAATGTACGGTCTGCCGGCGGCGGCCATTGCCATCTGGCACTCTGCTAAACCGGAAAACCGCGCGAAAGTGGGCGGTATCATGATTTCCGCCGCGCTGACCTCGTTTTTGACCGGTATCACCGAGCCTATCGAGTTCTCCTTCATGTTCGTGGCGCCGATCCTGTACATTATTCACGCGATTCTGGCAGGTCTGGCATTCCCGATCTGTATTCTGCTGGGGATGCGTGACGGTACCTCATTCTCCCATGGTCTGATCGACTTTATCGTGCTGTCCGGCAACAGCAGCAAATTGTGGCTGTTCCCGATTGTTGGTGCCGGTTATGCGATTGTGTACTACACCGTGTTCCGCGTGCTGATTAAAGCGTTGGATCTGAAAACGCCGGGTCGTGAAGACTCCACTGATGATGCAAAAGCGGGCGCGACCAGCGAAATGGCACCAGCTCTGGTGGCGGCGTTTGGCGGTAAAGAGAACATTACCAACCTGGATGCCTGTATCACGCGTCTGCGCGTGAGCGTGGCCGATGTAGCGAAAGTGGATCAGGCTGGCCTGAAGAAACTGGGCGCGGCGGGCGTTGTGGTCGCAGGTTCCGGCGTTCAGGCTATTTTCGGTACGAAATCCGATAACCTGAAAACGGAAATGGATGAGTACATCCGTAACAGCTAAGCAGTAATGATGTTGGGGAGAACTAAGGCAGCCATTCGGCTGCCTTTTTTAATGGCGTTTTACATTGCCTGATGGCGCTGCGTTTATCAGGCCTACAGGGGGAGACCGGATAAGGCATTTATGTCGCCATCCGGCAGTCTGTCAGAACTGATAATTGGCGGTGAGGCTCACGTTACGCGGCGCGCCGTAAACAATGGAACCATCAATATTGGTGTCGTAGGTTTTATCGAACAGGTTGTTAATGTTTCCCTGTACGGAGAAATTTTTCGTCACCTGATAGCGGGTAAACAGATCGATCAGCGCATAGCTGCCCTGTTCGGCGCGGAAAGTGCCATACGGAGTAGTGGTCTCTTTGTAAACCCGATTCTGCCAGTTCACGCCGCCGCCGACGGTCAGTTCCGGCATCACCGGCAGACGATAGCGGGTGAATAACTTCACGCTGGTGCGCGGCAAATTAGGGTTCACGGTGTTACCTTCGTTGTCCTCGGCTATATAACGGGTGGCCCCAAAAGTCATCTGCCAGTTATCGGTGATTGCGCCGTTCACTTCAAATTCGACGCCTTTGCTCACCGTTCCGTCAGTAGGTTTCCAGGCGAACTCCCCGTTACTGCCAGGAATGGGAATAGTGGTCGCCTGAGCGACATTATCCTGCTTAATGCGGAACACAGACAACGTAGTGGTGAGACGACTGTTCATCCAGTCGGATTTCAGTCCCGCTTCATAGTTGTTACCGGTAATCGGAGCCAGATATTGGCCCGCTTTGTCGCGTTTATTCTGCGGCTGAAAGATAGAGGTATAACTGGCATAAGCGGACCAGTTGTCGTTGATATCATAAATCAGCCCGGCATACGGCGTGGTATGGTTTTTCTCCATGCTGTAGGTCAGAGTATCAACACGCCAGTTGGTATAGCGAGCGCCAAGAATCAGATGCAGCGGGTCGGTCAGTGAAATGCGCGTGGCGGCATACAGCGATTTCATATGCGTGGTATCGTCCTGCGCCAGATTTTGTGGCGCCCAGTTGGTTTGCGGGAAATTACCATTAAAGGTGCTGAAGTTGCCAATGTCGTCCGGGAAGACGTTCGCCCAGGCGCTGAAATAGCGGTTATTTTGCTTACTATAACTCCCGCCAAACATCATGTTGTGCTGACGGTCAAACAGCTCATAAGCGCCATCGGCAAAGAGATCTATGGCATCTACTTTGCGCTTGCCGCTGTTCCAGCCAGTACCGCCGACCACGGGGTAGCTTGCGCCGTAAGGACTCGCCAGAGCGCCTGTCTCTTTATCCACTAAGGCATCAATATACATCATTTTACTGTCGAACTTGACCTTGGTATGGGTCGCATTCAGGGTCGCCTGCCAGCTTTCGGCAAAACGCTGCTTAAGCGTGACGAAGAATTTATTAATCTCTTTGTTATTATAAGCCCAGTCCGGGGCGGTACTGCGCGCGCGGTCATAGCTGTTTTTGCTGCCATCGGTGTTCCAGCGCGGCAGACCGCCCCAGGTTGGACTGTTGACATCAATTTTTTGATATTCATAACCGGCTGAAAGGCCAGTGGTTGCCCCCAGATCGGCATCGACAATTCCGGAAAAGAACGTTTTCTCACTGTTATAGCGGTCCAGCCAGGAATCATTATTCTGATAACCCGCCATGATGCGCCCACGGACGTTGCCGTCTGGGGTGAGCGGACTTTGCAAATCCATGACGTAACGCTGCTTATTCCAGCTACCGTATTCTGTTGAGATGTTACCTTTGAATTCCCGACTGGTGGCATGTTTACGGATCATATTGATCGAAGCGGAGGGATTACCGGTTCCGGTCATCAGCCCATTCGCTCCGCGAACCACCTCCACGCGCTCATACAGCGCGGTATCCGTTAGCGCATCGCCAAGATTCCAGCGGGACTCAAAATACGTTGGAATACCGTCAACCATATAGTTATCAATTTCAAACCCGCGGGAGTAATAGCTGATGCGATCGGAGTCGGCCTGGCTTCCGCTGATCCCCAGCGTATTGGTCATTACCTCGCCCAGGGTCTGCAACTGCTGGTCTTCCATACGTTGCTGGCTGACAATACTGACCGACTGTGGAATATCGCGTTGTGTCATCGGCATTTTGGTGCCCGCTGCGGTCGTTTTCACGCTGTAATCCTGTTCTTCGCGGTTTACGGCGTCAATGGTCGTCGCGCCCTCGACAATAACAGTATCCTCAGCCGCGAAGGCGGCAGGCATAAACGCCATCGCAATACCCATGGCTAACAACGATGGTGCGGCGGTAGACTGAATGTGTTTATCCCGGCGGTATTGAGTGAAAGACATCTGAAAATCCTTGCTTGTTATTGGAGTAAGTTCAGGACGTAAAACGTTGAACCTTTTCATTCTTTGTCAATTAATGCGCATAAAAATGCAAATGAGAAATATACGCATTTGTATTAAGTGTGTAAAACAGTATAAACCGTGAATCTGAAAATATTTTTTAAGCGTACGAAGGCGTCATGGCAGGGGGATATGGCGGCAAGTCCGGCATGTAGGCATTTTTCGCTTAATAAATCGTGGGTTAAAGTTGAAAGAGCGTCGGTAACTCGCTCATACTCTATACTCGCAGTATGGCTCGGCGTAGCATGTGCGCCGCAAGGGCTATTATGAAAAAGGAAAACGTCGTGGCAGAAGAAACTATATTCAGCAAAATTATTCGTCGTGAAATCCCTTCGGATATCGTTTATCAGGACGATCTGGTCACCGCATTTCGCGATATTTCACCGCAGGCGCCTACGCATATTCTGATTATTCCTAATATCCTGATCCCAACCGTCAATGACGCGACGGCGGAACATGAACAGGCGTTAGGTCGGATGATCACCGTGGCGGCGAAAATCGCCGAACAGGAAGGCATTGCCGAAGATGGGTATCGTTTAATCATGAATACCAACCGTCATGGGGGCCAGGAGGTCTATCATATCCATATGCATCTGCTGGGCGGTCGCCCGCTTGGTCCGATGCTAGCGCATAAAGGCTTGTAAGTATGATCAAAGGATGCATCGCGGTTTCTCTGGGCTTGCTGCTGCTTACCGGCTGCCGGTCACACCCTGAAATTCCGGTAAGCGACGCGCAGTCGCTGGTGATGGAGTCCACGGTTCTGGCGGCGGGCGTCACCGCCGAGCAGCCTGAACTGACGGCGTCTGATATCCACCCATCAGCCTCTTCACGCGTCTATAACGAAAGGCAAGAGCCCATTACCGTTCATTATCGGTTCTACTGGTATGACGCACGGGGGCTGGAGATGCATCCGCTGGAGGCGCCGCGTAGCGTAACCATACCCGCGCGTTCGTCGGTAACGCTATTTGGCAGCGCCAATTATCTGGGGGCGCATAAGGTCAGGCTTTATCTTTATTTGTGAGGAGTGAACTTTGATGACAAAAATGCATCGCTACGCCGCAATCGCAGCGCTGGCGATATTTCTCTCCGGGTGTATGGCGCAACGCGAGCCTGCGCCAGTTGAAGAGGTCAAACCAGCGCCAGAACAACCTGCACAGCCGCCGCAGCCTCCTGTTGTGCCGTCTGTACCGACGATTCCCCAGCAACCGGGGCCGATCGAACATGAAGATCAAACGGGCCAGCCAGCGCCTAAGGTGCGCCACTATGACTGGAACGGCGCGATGCAACCGCTGGTCAGCAAAATGTTGCAGGCTGATGGCGTGACGGCCGGAAGCGTATTGCTTGTCGACAGCGTGAATAACCGAACGAATGGGTCGTTAAATGCGAACGAGGCAACCGAAACATTACGTCATGCGCTGGCTAACAATGGTAAATTTACGCTGGTCTCCGTACAGCAACTCTCGATGGCAAAACAGCAGTTAGGGTTGTCTCCGCAGGATAGTCTGGGAACACGCAGTAAAGCGATCGGTATCGCGCGCAATGTCGGGGCGCAATATGTGCTCTACTCCAGCGCATCCGGTAATGTTAACGCGCCTGCATTACAGATGCAGTTAATGCTGGTGCAAACTGGCGAGATAATCTGGTCAGGTAAAGGTGCGGTCCAACAACAATAATTCCTTAACGCGCGACGAGATCCTGTCGCGCTATTTTCCACTGTATCGTCCCGTCGCCGCCGTATCGCAGGGGCTAAGCGGCGGGAGCTGTATTATTGCCCACGATACGCATCGTATCGTCTTGCGCCGTCATCACGATCCTGACGCTCCACAAGCCTATTTTTTACGTCATTACCGAGCCTTATCCCGGTTGCCGGTCAGTCTTGCGCCGCGAGCGCTTTTTTATACGTCAGGCTGGATGGCGGTAGAATATCTGCATGGCGCGGTAAATTCCGCTCTGCCGGATGCCGACGAGCTGGCGGCCTTACTGTATCATTTGCATCAACAGCCGCGTTTTGGCTGGCGTATCGCGCTATCGCCACTGCTGGCGCAGTACTGGGTGTGTTGCGATCCGGCGAGGCGTACACCGTTTTGGTTGCGGCGGCTCAAACAGTTGCAAAAAAACGGTGAACCCCGCCCGCTGCGGCTTGCGCCTGTGCATATGGATGTCCATGGCGACAATATAGTATTAACGCCCGCCGGACTGAGACTGATTGACTGGGAGTATGCCGGCGACGGCGATATTGCGCTGGAGCTGGCGGCGGTATGGGTTGAGGATGAACGGCAGCACCGACAACTGGCAAACGCTTATGCCGCGCGCGCGCGAATCGACGCGCGGCAGCTATGGCGGCAGATACGGTTATGGCAACCCTGGGTTATTATGCTGAAAGCAGGATGGTTCGAATACCGCTGGCGGCAAACCGGCGAGCAACAATTTATCAGGCTGGCCGATGAAACCTGGCGCCAGCTACGTATGAAAGGATGAGGAGAGCAGTGTGGGCCCAGTAATGTTGGATGTCGAAGGATTTGAGCTGGATGCGGAAGAGCGTGAGATACTGGCGCATCCGCGGGTTGGTGGGCTTATTCTGTTCACGCGTAATTACCATGACCCGGAACAGTTGCGCGAATTAGTGCGCCAGATTCGGGCGGCATCGCGTAACCATCTGGTGGTGGCCGTCGATCAGGAAGGCGGTCGCGTACAGCGTTTCCGCGAAGAATTTACCCGCCTGCCTGCGGCGCAATCTTTTTTTGCGCTACATGGGCTGGAAGAGGGGGGACGACTGGCGCAGGAGGCGGGGTGGTTGATGGCCAGCGAAATGATCGCGATGGATATTGATATCAGTTTTGCGCCAGTGCTGGACGTCGGGCATATCAGCGCGGCGATTGGCGAGCGCTCCTATCATGCCGATCCCGCAAAAGCGTTGGCAATGGCGACGCGCTTTATTGACGGCATGCATGATGCCGGGATGAAAACGACCGGTAAACATTTCCCCGGTCACGGCGCGGTCACGGCGGACTCCCACAAAGAGACGCCGTGCGATCCACGTTCTGAAACGGATATTCGCGGCAAAGATATGTCGGTGTTCCGCACGCTGATTAGCGAGAATAAGCTGGATGCGATTATGCCTGCCCACGTGATCTACCGCGCTGTCGATCCGCGTCCGGCAAGCGGTTCGCCGCACTGGCTGAAAACGGTGCTGCGTCAGGAGTTGGGCTTTGACGGCGTCATTTTCTCCGACGATCTGTCTATGGAGGGCGCGGCGATTATGGGCAGCTATGCTGAGCGCGCTCAGGCGTCGCTGGATGCGGGTTGCGATATGATTCTGGTCTGCAATAATCGTAAAGGCGCAGTCAGCGTGCTGGATAATCTGTCGCCGATCAAAGCAGAACGTGTTACACGTTTGTATCATAAAGGTTCATTTTCACGCCGGGAGCTCATGGACTCAGCGCGCTGGAAAACAGCCAGCGCCCAGCTCAACCAGTTACATGAACGCTGGCAGGAAGAAAAAGCAGGTCATTAACTCGGGTTTTCGTGAGGGTGCCAGATGATTATTTATTTACACGGTTTTGATTCAAATAGTCCGGGCAACCATGAGAAAGTGTTGCAATTACAGTTTATCGACCCGGATGTCCGGCTGGTAAGCTACAGTACGCGGCATCCTAAGCACGATATGCAGCATCTGCTGAAAGAAGTGGACAAAATGTTGCAGTTGAATGTGGACGATCGCCCTTTAATCTGTGGCGTGGGGCTGGGCGGTTACTGGGCGGAGCGGATTGGCTTTTTGTGCGATATCCGTCAGGTGGTCTTTAACCCGAACCTTTTCCCCTATGAAAACATGGAGGGGAAAATCGATCGCCCGGAAGAATATGCGGACATCGCCACAAAGTGCGTGACTAACTTTCGCGAAAAAAATCGCGATCGTTGTCTGGTGATCCTCTCGCGCCATGACGAAGCGCTGGACAGCCAACGATCATCGCAAGCGCTTCACCAGTATTATGAAATTGTGTGGGATGAGGAACAGACTCACAAATTTAAAAATATTTCGCCGCATTTGCAACGTATCAAAGCGTTTAAAACGCTGGGGTAACGCCATCCGGCATTATCGATAACGGGATAACCAGCCTTATGGCTGGTTTTTTTATGCTCAATTCTCGCAGGTTGTCTATCTTTTCAGCATGAAAACTTGATGCACATCAATTTTGGTATGACCAATGCACCGTTCATGCTATTCTCATATTAGAAGCCAATGTCCAATAACGTAACTTGTTGTTAATTAAAGGCTAAGGCAATAACTTTTAATTAACAATTGGTTAATAAATTTAAGGGGGTCACGTTGACTACACCATTAAAAAGGATCGTGATTGTCGGTGGCGGCGCTGGCGGGCTGGAAATGGCGACGCAGTTAGGCCATAAACTGGGGCGCAAGAAAAAAGCGAAAATCACGCTGGTAGACAGAAATCACAGCCACCTGTGGAAACCACTGCTGCACGAAGTGGCGACTGGCTCTCTGGACGAAGGCGTGGATGCGCTGAGCTATCTGGCTCATGCGCGTAATCATGGTTTCCAGTTCCAACTGGGGTCGGTGATGGATATTGATCGGCAAGCAAAAACCATCACCATTGCCGAGTTGCGTGATGAAAAGGGCGAACTGCTGGTGCCGGAGCGCAAAATCGCGTATGACACGCTGGTGATGGCGCTGGGCAGTACCTCTAATGATTTCAACACGCCGGGCGTGAAAGAGCACTGTATCTTCCTCGATAACCCGCATCAGGCGCGCCGTTTTCACCAGGAGATGCTGAACCTGTTCCTCAAATATTCGGCTAATCTGGGAGCGAACGGTAAGGTCAATATCGCCATCGTTGGCGGCGGTGCGACGGGGGTTGAGCTGTCGGCTGAACTGCATAATGCGGTAAAACAGCTACATAGCTATGGTTATAAGGGGCTGACCAACGACGCGCTGAACGTGACGTTGGTTGAGGCTGGCGAGCGTATTCTGCCTGCGTTGCCGCCGCGTATCTCCAGCGCTGCGCATAATGAACTGACCAAACTGGGCGTTCGCGTGCTGACTCAAACTATGGTCACCAGCGCCGACGAAGGCGGTCTGCATACTAAAGAAGGCGAGTATATTCAGGCCGATCTGATGGTGTGGGCGGCGGGTATCAAAGCGCCAGATTTTATGAAAGAGATTGGCGGTCTGGAAACTAACCGCATTAACCAACTGGTGGTGGAACCGACGCTGCAAACCACGCGCGATCCTGATATTTATGCGATTGGCGACTGTGCTTCCTGCGCACGTCCGGAGGGAGGCTTTGTACCGCCTCGCGCTCAGGCGGCGCATCAGATGGCTACCTGCGCGATGAATAACATTCTGGCGCAGATGAATGGCAAGCCGCTGAAATCCTATCAGTATAAAGATCATGGATCGTTGGTCTCGCTGTCCAACTTCTCTACCGTTGGTAGTCTGATGGGGAACCTGACCCGCGGTTCAATGATGATTGAAGGACGTATCGCCCGCTTCGTGTATATCTCGTTATACCGTATGCACCAGATAGCATTGCATGGATACTTTAAAACCGGCCTGATGATGCTGGTGGGAAGTATTAACCGCGTCATTCGTCCGCGCCTGAAACTGCACTAATTTCTCTGCGGCTCACCGGTTGTTCGCACCGGTGAGCGCTTCTCCGTATCTTTCTTCGGAGTTGTCCGAATCCTTCAGATTTACCGTCTCATCCCACACTTTTCATCCTCATTCCGATTGGCTTTGTTCGCATACTGGTTGCAAAATTGTTACCAATAGCAACGAAGGAGGAACTCCCGTGAATAAATCAATGTTGGCGGGTATAGGGATTGGCGTAGCGGCTGCGCTGGGCGTGGCGGCAGTAGCCAGTCTCAACGTATTTGATCGTGGTCCGCAATATGCGCAGGTGATATCGGCTAAACCGATTAAAGAGACGGTAAAAACGCCGCGTCAGGAGTGCCGTAATGTCACCGTCACGCATCGCAGACCGGTCCAGGACGAAAACCGTATCGCCGGCTCAGTGCTTGGCGCAGTAGCAGGCGGCGTGATTGGACATCAATTTGGCGGCGGTCGTGGTAAAGATGTGGCGACGGTCGTCGGGGCGCTGGGCGGCGGTTATGCTGGCAACCAAATCCAGGGATCAATGCAGGAAAGTGATACTTACACTACCACGCAGCAACGCTGTAAGACGGTGTATGACAAATCTGAAAAGATGCTTGGCTACGACGTGACGTACAAAATTGGCGATCAGCAGGGCAAAATCCGCATGGATAAAGACCCCGGAACGCAAATTCCCCTCGACGGCAATGGCCAACTGGTTCTGAATAACAAAGCATAAAAAAGCTGTACTCTGCAAGTTAGCCCCTCATTCGCTCAGGCTGAGGGGCTTTTTTTATCCGAAACTGCGTCGTTCAGGGTTTGAGCAATTCAGGCCAGATGCGCAGAGTCGTGCGCGTGATTTGCATCAGTTGTTCGAAGGTGGCTCCTTCACGGGCGCTAATCGACATTCCCTGTAAAATACAGTTTATATATTCTGCGAGCGCCTGCGGGTTACAGTACGCCGGAATTTCACCGCGCTCCTGGCGCTGACGCAGAAACTGAATGAGCGTCTGCTCTTGCATGGCGTGGCGTGATTTTACTGTACGGGCGATATTGTGCGAGGAGGCGGCCAGGGTGGCGGACGTATTAATCATAAAACAGCCAGCCGGCGTGTCTGTGCTGGTAAAACAGGCAGCAATTTCTGTGAAATAATCTTCCAGCGCGCATTCCACGCTTTTCTCTTCGCAAAAGAGCTGGGCTTCGTGCTTTGAGGCAAAGCGAGTGATGTAGCGATCCAGGACAGCGCGAAATAATCCTTCTTTGTTAGTGAATTCCGCATAGAGAGTAGGCGCTTTCGCCCCGGTAGCCTCTACGAGATCGGCAAGCGAAGTTGCTTCATAGCCGTGTTGCCAGAAGAGGGTCATGGCCTTATCAAGCGCGGCTTCCCTGTCGAACACTTTTGGTCGGCCACGGCTTTTCTTCGCGCAACTCGTGGTATCCGTTGTCATGATGCCGTTGTACCTGTTTAAAGGGGGGATCTCTATTATAAAAACAAACGACTTCTGGCTCCAGCGTGTTCATTAGAAAAATACATCAATTCTATTCACATGAAAAATAACATCTTTATAAATTATATAACGATCATTATAAAAAGAGATTGACGCGTGATGCAGATCACATCTATGATTAATTTATCGATCGTTAAGTTAATGCTTGCGACACTCATTCATCTGCTAAAGGTCATAACTATGAAAAACGTAAAAACCCTCATCGCTGCTGTGGTACTTGGTTCGCTCTCATTCGCCAGTTTCGCCGCCGTTGAAGTCCAGGCAACACCAGACGGTCAACAGAAGTTTGGTACCATTTCTGCGAATGGCGGCACAAATCTGGGATCGCTGGAAGATCAGCTGGCGCAGAAAGCGGAGGAGATGGGCGCGAAGTCTTTTCGTATTACCTCTGTCACCGGTCCGAATACCCTTCACGGTACGGCGGTAATCTACAAGTAAGCATTAACCCTCATTAATGTCACTGCGATTGCCACAATAAAAAGAAAAAGCCTCGCGATGTATCGCGAGGCTTTTTTGTCGGTCGGATAAGGCGGTTATGCCGCTATCCGGCGTAAACCAGCCTGATGGTGCTTTACTTATCCGGCCTATAAATACCGTAACGCTTACAGCGACTGCGGTTTTGTCTCCGGGTGACGGGTTACATCCACCGGCATTCCGGAACGCACTTCCATAACATGTTCCATCACCGCGGCGTCGGTCTGCGGCGCGTCCTTAAACGTCTGTATAGGGCCATTCAGCACAATCGGCAGCACCTGCGGATCGTCGCCTATATTTTTAGACAGCGGCTGATGAACCTCCACCAGTCGCACGCCGCCTGGCTCCACCGAGGCTTTAATCGGCGTATTGATAATATTCACTTTGGTTCCCGGCGTGACCTGACGGAACAACGTCTCTATATCACCGTCGCGCAGGCGGATACAGCCGGAACTGACGCGCATACCAATGCCAAAATCGGCATTAGTGCCATGTAACAGATAGACGCCGCCGTAGGCCGCTAAACGAATCGCGTGATGCCCCATCGGGTTATCGGGACCGGCAGGCACCACGGCGGGGAGATCGATGCCTTGCGCTTTATAGCGGGCGCGAATATTGGCGGTCGGCGTCCAGGTTGGATTGGCGCGTTTATCCGAAATGGTTGTCACCATCGTTGGCGTCAGGGTATCGCCGCCCAGTTGACCAATCCCGATAGGGTAGACCGTGACCGTATTTTTCCCCGGTTGATAATAATAAAGCCGTAATTCCGCGAGGTTAATGACGATACCTTCACGTGGCGCGTCCGGTAGCAGCGTTTGCAGCGGAATCGTCAGCACGCTGCCTGCGCGTGGCACGTAAGGATCAATGCCGGGGTTGGCCTGTAACAGGGCTAAAAAGCCCACGTTATATTTTTTGGCGATCGCCTCCAGCGAGCCGCCGTCGTCTTCGACGACATGGAATTTATTTTCCCCTACCAGTCGACTGCCGGGAGGCGGAAGAGGCCACGTATTCGCCTGCGCGGGAAGAGCAAGCATGATGGTCGCGGTAAGCGCAAGCAACGCCCACCAGCGAGAGAGTCGCGTATTTTCGAACATTATAATAAGCCCATGATTATTATGTGGTTATTTTTATAAAAGAGGAAATAAGAATTATGGCGGCTGGCTGTGTCTGGAACTGCAGGGAAGTGCAAAGAATTTGTAAAGATTAGGCCGGACGCAGGGTAATGACGCCCGGCCTGACGCTTATGCAATAGCGTTTTCTTCCAGTTGCTGCATAAACTGGCGTACCCAGTCTATACGCGTTTTACGTTCGCTTAAATCCTGAATAAACTTGAGGCGCGTCGGGCCATCCAGACGGAAATGCTGCGGCTGTTTTTGCAACAACCCGATAAGCCAGGTGGGGTCAACGTGGTTTTTCTCGGCGAACTCAATCGTTCCGCCTTTCTCGTTACCCTCCAGTTTTCGGATGCCGAGCTTTTGCGCCTGTTGGCGCAGGCGAGCGATATCCAGCAGATTACGCGCCGGATCGGGCAGCAGGCCGAAGCGATCGATCAATTCCACTTTGATCTCTTCCAGCTCGTTTTCGTTCTTAGCGCTGGCAATGCGTTTATAGAATGACAGCCGGGTATTAACATCCGGAATAAAATCATCCGGCAGTAACGACGGCATTCGCAGCTCGACTTCCGTTTGCTGGCTGGTGAGATCTTCCAGCGACGGTTCGCGGCCTGCTTTCAGCGCATCGACGGCGTTTTCCAGCAGTTCCATGTAGAGTGAGAAGCCAATGGTTTCCATTGAGCCGCTTTGCTCTTCGCCAAGCAGTTCGCCCGCGCCGCGGATCTCCAGATCGTGGGTCGCCAGCGCAAACCCGGCGCCTAAATCCTCCAGCGACGCAATCGCCTCCAGCCGTTTTTGCGCATCGGTGGTCATTGCTTTAGGGTGCGGCGTCAGCAGCCAGGCGTAGGCCTGGTGGTGCGAGCGCCCTACGCGGCCGCGTAACTGGTGCAACTGCGCGAGGCCGAAATGATCCGCGCGTTCAATGATGATCGTGTTAGCGGTGGGGATGTCGATTCCCGTTTCGATAATCGTAGTACACACCAGCACGTTAAAACGTTGATGGTGGAAATCGTTCATGACCCGTTCCAGTTCACGTTCGCGCATCTGCCCGTGGCCAATGGCGATTCGCGCTTCCGGCACCAGTTCCGCCAGCCGCTCTGCGGCTTTCTGAATATTTTCGACATCATTGTACAAATAGTAAACCTGACCGCCGCGCAGAACTTCACGCAGAATCGCTTCCCTTACCACCAGGCTATCGTATTCGCGGACAAAGGTTTTTACCGCCAGACGGCGTGCAGGGGGGGTGGCGATAATAGAAAGATCGCGCATACCGCTCATCGCCATATTCAGCGTCCGCGGGATCGGCGTCGCCGTGAGCGTCAGAATATCGACATCGGCGCGCATCGCCTTAATTCGCTCTTTGTGGCGCACGCCGAAACGGTGCTCTTCATCGACAATCAGCAGGCCGAGGTCGCGCAGCTTCACATCGCTTTGTAGCAGTTTATGAGTACCGATCAGAATATCGATCTTACCCTCGGCGGCTTCCGCCAGGATTTGCGTCTGCTCTTTGGCGCTGCGAAAGCGGGACAGCATCTCAATACGTACCGGCCAGTTGGCGAAACGGTCGCGGAAGTTGTCATAGTGTTGCTGCGCCAGTAGCGTAGTCGGCACCAGTACCGCCACCTGTTTGTGGTTTTCCACCGCCAGGAACGCGGCGCGCATCGCCACTTCGGTTTTGCCGAAGCCGACGTCGCCGCACACCAGCCTGTCCATCGCCAGCGGTTGGCACATATCGCTCAATACGGCGTTAATCGCCTGTGCCTGATCGGGCGTCGTTTCAAACGGGAAGCTGTCGCAGAATAACTGGTACTGCTCACGATCATGCTTAAAGGCAAAACCCTCTTTTGCCGCCCGTTGCGCATAAATATCCAACAGTTCCGCCGCCACATCGCGCACTTTTTCCGCCGCTTTTTGCCGGGCGCGCGACCAGGCATCGCCGCCCAGTTTATGCAGCGGCGCACTTTCTTCCGCGCCGCCGGCATAGCGGCTAATCAGGTGTAATGAGGAGACCGGTACGTACAGTTTGGCGTCATTGGCGTAAGTGAGCATCAGATATTCGCCCTTGATGCCGCCAGCCTCCAGAGTGGTCATGCCGGCATAACGCCCGACGCCGTGCTCCAGATGCACTACCGGTTGGCCGACGTGAAGCTCCGCCAGGTTACGAATCAACGTATCCGGGTTGATCGTGCGGCGGGAATCCTGGCGGCGACGCGCGACCCGTTCACCCAAGAGATCGCTTTCACAAATCAACGCCAGATTGCGTTGGGTGTCGATAAAGCCATGTTCCGCGGCGCCAATCATCAGATAGCGTCCCGCATCCTGCGCCTCGTCCAGGTGTAAAATCCGCTTCGGCGCGATTTTTATGCGAGCAAGGAGCTCCCCCAGCGCTTCGCGACGTCCTTCGCTTTCCACCGAGAAAATCACCGGGCCGTTGAAAGATTCGAGGAATTTACGTAGCGCGTCCAGCGGCGATTTTTGCTGCGCCTGGATAGCCAAATCTGGTAATTTCTGGAAACCGAGATTGGTATTGGCGGCTTTTTCCGGCAGATGGTCGGTCTTAAGCTGGAGGCGAGGCCAGCGTTTAAGCTCGGAAAAGAGCTCATCCACTCGTAGCCAAAGGGCTTCCGGCGGCAAAAGCGGGCGCATAGGATCGACGCCGCGATTTTCAAAACGCGCCAGCGTATCGGCCTGAAAGCGTTCGGCGCTGGTTTCCAGCGAGCCGGTATTCACCACCAGAGTGTTGGCGGGGAAGTAGCTAAATAATGGCGGCAGCGGTTCGCTGAAAAAGAGCGGTTGCCAGTATTCGATCCCGGCGGGCAGGGTGCCTTTGCTGACCTGCTGATAGATGTGCTCGGCGTCGCGTTTTACCTCAAAGGTATCGCGCCACTGGCTACGGAAAAGCTCAATAGCGGTTTTGTCGGTAGGAAATTCGTGCGCGGGCAGCAAATTAATGGCCTCGACTTCCTCCAGCGTACGCTGGGTATCCGCGTCAAACAGACGCAGGCTGTCGATTTCATCATCAAAAAAGTCGAGGCGATAAGGCTGTTCGCTGCCCATCGGGAAGAGATCCAACAGCGCGCCGCGCGTCGCGTATTCGCCATGCTCCATAACCTGATCGACATGCCGATAACCGGCGCTGTCGAGCTGTGCGCGCAGAGCGTCGCGGGACAGCCGCTGGCCTTTTTTCATCACCAGCGCATGACCATGCAGATAGCTATGTGGGCAAACACGCTGCATCAGGGTGTTTACCGGTACAATCAAGACGCCGCGCTGCATCGATGGCAACTGGTAGAGCGTGGACAGACGAGAAGAGATAATTTCCTGATGCGGGGAGAAACTGTCATACGGTAGCGTTTCCCAGTCCGCCAGGTTCATGACCATCTGATCGGTAAACTGGCGGATTTCATCATGCAGTCGCAGAGCATTTTGCATGTCAGGCGCTATGAGTACCACCGGGCCGGCATGTCGTTCGACTATCTCCGCCACCAGCGTGGCGCAGGCGGCGCCGGTAAGCTCGCCCAACTGGCGCTGATCGCCCGCTTTTGTCGGCAGCGTGTAACGTTGTTTTTCAGGCATAACGGTTGTCAGTATCTCTTTTTGTTTTACGCCGCACTCTACGCGTCATCCTTCAGGCTGCTTCATGGTTGGCTGCGCGCCGGAACAGCATGAAGGGCTCAGGTATTCAGGGGCATATGACTGATAAGCAATGTTCTTTATTATCCGCGATCGTTGCCTATTAGCAAATTGAATCCGCCGGATAACACGCCGGACAGGTGAAGTATGAACGCATAAGTGACTTGATTTATCGGCATTTTTCAGAATAACGCTGACGAACTCTTACGGTTCAGACATTTACGCATTCCGCTTTCGCTTATATACTCGGGACTTTGCTAACAGCAACCAGACGGATTACATGTATCAACCTGTCGCTCTATTCATCGGCCTGCGTTACATGCGCGGGCGTGCAGCAGATCGCTTCGGTCGCTTCGTTTCCTGGCTTTCCACTATCGGCATTACCCTGGGGGTGATGGCGCTGGTCACGGTATTGTCGGTGATGAACGGTTTTGAGCGCGAACTGCAAAATAACATTCTTGGTCTGATGCCTCAGGCCATCCTCTCTGCTGAACATGGCTCTCTTAACCCGAATCAGATGCCGGAAAAAGCCGTGAATCTGCAAGGCGTTAACCGTATTGCGCCGCTGACAACGGGCGATGTTGTACTGCAAAGCGCACGTAGCGTTGCGGTTGGCGTGATGTTGGGTATCGATCCGGCGCAAAAAGATCCGTTAACGCCGTATCTGGTCAATGTGAAGCAAAGCGAACTACAGCCGGGTAAGTATAATGTCATCCTCGGCGAGCAGCTCGCCGGACAGTTAGGGGTCAACCGCGGCGATCAGATTCGGCTAATGGTGCCATCTGCCAGTCAGTTTACGCCAATGGGACGCCTGCCCAGCCAGCGTCTGTTTACGGTGATTGGCACGTTTGCCGCCAATAGCGAGGTCGATGGTTATGAAATGCTGGTCAATATTCAGGACGCGTCGCGTTTAATGCGCTACCCGGCAGGCAATATTACCGGCTGGCGTCTATGGCTGGATGAACCGCTGAAAGTCGATACCCTTAGTCAGCAGACGCTGCCGCAAGGCACGAAGTGGCAGGACTGGCGCGAACGCAAAGGCGAGTTGTTCCAGGCTGTGCGCATGGAAAAGAACATGATGGGATTGCTGCTGAGTCTGATTGTAGCGGTCGCGGCTTTTAACATTATTACTTCGTTGGGCCTGATGGTCATGGAGAAGCAGGGCGAAGTGGCGATTTTACAAACTCAAGGGCTGACGCCCCGACAAATTATGATGGTCTTTATGGTGCAGGGCGCCAGCGCCGGTATTATCGGCGCGCTGTTGGGCGCCGCGCTGGGCGCATTGCTTGCCAGCCAACTGAATAACCTGATGCCAGTCATCGGCGCGTTTCTGGACGGCGCCGCGTTGCCCGTGGCGATAGAGCCGTTACAGGTGATCGTTATCGCGCTGGTGGCAATGGCCATCGCGCTGCTTTCTACGCTTTATCCTTCCTGGCGCGCTGCCGCCACTCAACCCGCTGAGGCTTTACGTTATGAATAAGATCCTGTTGCAATGCGACAACCTGTGCAAACGCTATCAGGAAGGCACCGTACAAACAGACGTGTTGCACGATGTCAGCTTCAGTATCGGCGAAGGTGAAATGATGGCGATCGTCGGCAGTTCCGGTTCGGGTAAAAGTACGTTGCTGCATCTGTTAGGCGGGCTGGATACGCCCACCTCCGGCGATGTGATTTTTAGCGGCCAGCCGATGAGCAAACTCTCTTCTGCGGCAAAAGCGGAACTACGTAACCAGAAACTGGGGTTTATCTATCAGTTTCACCATCTCCTGCCGGATTTTACGGCGCTGGAAAACGTGGCGATGCCATTATTGATTGGCAAAAAGAAACCGGCGGAGATTGACGCGCGGGCGCGAGAAATGCTGCACGCCGTAGGGCTGGAACATCGCGCAACCCATCGGCCTTCGGAACTTTCCGGCGGTGAGCGCCAGCGTGTCGCGATAGCGCGCGCATTGGTGAATAACCCGCGTCTGGTGCTGGCGGATGAGCCGACCGGTAATCTGGATGCGCGTAATGCCGACAGTATTTTTGAGCTTCTGGGCGAGTTAAATCGTCTGCAGGGAACCGCATTTCTGGTGGTGACTCACGACTTGCAACTGGCGAAACGTATGAGCCGCCAGCTTGAGATGCGCGATGGTCGCCTGACGGCGGAACTGAGCCTGATGGGGGCTGAGTAATGGCGTCGCCTTTATCATTGTTAATTGGGTTGCGTTTTAGCCGTGGACGGCGGCGCGGCGGTATGGTTTCGCTCATTTCCGTCATTTCTACCATCGGTATCGCGCTGGGCGTAGCGGTATTGATTGTCGGTTTAAGCGCGATGAACGGTTTCGAACGCGAGCTGAATAATCGTATTCTGGCGGTGGTGCCGCACGGGGAGATTGAAGCCGTCAATCAGCCGTGGACCAACTGGCGTGAAGCTCTGGCAAAAGTGCAGAAGGTGCCGGGCATTGCCGCCGCCGCGCCGTATATCAACTTTACCGGCCTGGTAGAGAGCGGGGCGAATTTGCGCGCCATTCAGGTTAAAGGCGTCGACCCTAAGCAAGAGCAACAGCTTAGCGCGCTACCGTCATTTGTGCAAAATCACGCCTGGGATCATTTCAAAGCGGGCGAGCAGCAGGTCATTATTGGCAAAGGTGTCGCCGATGCGCTGAAAGTGAAACAGGGCGACTGGGTGTCCATCATGATCCCCAATGCGAATGCCGACCATAAGCTGCTCCAGCCCAAACGCGTGCGTTTGCATGTCACCGGGATTCTGCAACTGAGCGGCCAGCTCGATCACAGCTTCGCCATGATCCCGCTTGAGGATGCGCAGCAGTATCTGGATATGGGGTCCAGCGTTTCCGGTATCGCGCTTAAGGTCCATGACGTGTTTAACGCCAATAAACTCGTGCGTGACGCGGGTGAGGTGACTAACAGCTATGTCTACATTAAGAGCTGGATCGGCACTTACGGCTATATGTATCGTGATATCCAGATGATTCGCGCCATTATGTATCTGGCGATGATTCTGGTGATCGGCGTGGCCTGTTTTAATATCGTTTCCACCTTAGTGATGGCGGTAAAAGACAAAAGCGGCGACATTGCGGTATTAAGAACACTGGGGGCGAAAGATGGTTTAATTCGTGCCATTTTCGTTTGGTACGGACTACTGGCGGGCTTGTTAGGCAGCTTGATTGGCGTGGCGATCGGCGTTGTCGTTTCGCTTCAGCTTACTGCCATTATTAATGGGATTGAAAAGGCGATCGGGCATCAGTTTTTGTCCGGCGATATCTATTTTATCGACTTCCTGCCATCCGAATTGCATTGGCTGGACGTTGTTTACGTACTGGTCACGGCGTTGTTGTTAAGCTTACTGGCGAGCTGGTATCCGGCGCGGCGGGCGAGCAACATTGACCCTGCGCGAGTATTGAGCGGCCAGTAATCGCGGGATATAAAAACAAGGAGCGGTGATGTATTACGGGTTTGATATTGGCGGGACAAAGATTGCGTTAGGCGTATTTGATTCGACGCGGCGGCTGCTGTGGGAAAAACGGGTTCCCACGCCCCATACCGGCTATAGCGCCTTTTTAGACGCCGTGTGCGAACTGGTCGCGGAAGCCGACCAGCGATTTAGCGTAAAAGGGTCGGTAGGGATTGGCATACCCGGTATGCCGGAAACCGAAGACGGCACGCTGTACGCCGCGAATGTTCCGGCGGCCAGCGGTAAGCCACTGCGCGCCGATCTCAGCGCCCGTCTGGATCGCGATGTGCGTCTGGACAATGACGCTAACTGTTTTGCCTTATCCGAAGCCTGGGATGATGAATTCACGCAATACCCTTTGGTTATGGGCCTTATCCTCGGCACTGGCGTCGGCGGCGGTCTGGTGCTAAATGGGAAGCCGATTACCGGTCAGAGCTATATCACCGGCGAGTTTGGTCATATGCGTTTGCCGGTGGACGCGCTAACGTTGATGGGATTTGATTTTCCTCTCCGCCGCTGCGGATGCGGTCAGATGGGTTGCATTGAGAATTATCTGTCCGGGCGTGGCTTTGCGTGGCTATATCAGCATTATTATCATCAATCGCTACAGGCACCGGAGATTATCGCCTTGTGGGAGCAGGGCGATGAACAGGCGCACGCGCATGTTGAGCGCTATCTGGATTTACTGGCGGTTTGTCTGGGGAATATACTGACGATTGTCGATCCCTGCCTGTTGGTGATCGGAGGCGGACTATCGAACTTTACGGCAATAACAACGCAACTGGCGGAAAGACTGCCGCGCCATCTCCTCCCTGTTGCCCGCGTTCCGCGTATTGAGCGTGCGCGGCATGGGGATGCCGGTGGGATGCGTGGCGCTGCTTTTTTACATCTTACCGACTAATTAAAAAAGAGGTTGTTATGCAGTCGCGTCGGTTTCATCGATTAAGCCGCTTTCGTAAAAATAAACGTCTGTTGCGTGAACGTCTGCGTCAGCGGATCTTTTTCAGAGACAGAGTGGTGCCGGAAATGATGGAAAACCCAAGAGTATTAGTCCTTACAGGTGCAGGAATTTCTGCAGAGTCTGGTATTCGTACGTTTCGCGCGGCGGATGGTCTTTGGGAAGAGCATCGGGTTGAAGATGTGGCGACGCCGGAAGGATTCGCCCGCAATCCGGCGCTGGTGCAGACGTTTTATAATGCCCGCCGTCAGCAGCTTCAACAGTCGGAAATTCAACCTAATGCGGCGCATCTGGCGTTAGCGAGGCTTGAAGAGACGCTTGGCGATCGCTTCTTGCTGGTGACGCAAAATATCGACAATTTGCATGAGCGCGCGGGTAATCGCAACATCATTCATATGCATGGCGAGCTGTTGAAGGTGCGCTGTTCGCAGAGTGGCCAGATTCTGGAATGGAACGGTGATGTGATGCCGGAAGATAAATGTCACTGCTGCCAGTTCCCGGCGCCGCTACGCCCGCACGTGGTGTGGTTTGGCGAGATGCCGCTTGGCATGGATGAAATATATATGGCGCTGTCGATGGCGGATATTTTTATCGCCATCGGTACATCCGGTCATGTCTATCCGGCTGCGGGTTTTGTGCATGAAGCAAAACTGCACGGCGCGCATACGGTGGAACTGAATCTTGAGCCAAGTCAGGTCGGTAGCGAGTTTGAAGAGAAGCACTACGGCCCGGCAAGCCAGGTCGTGCCGGAATTTGTTGATAAGCTCTTGAAAGGTCTGTAGTTCTATTTGCCGGATGGCGCTGCGCTTATCCGGCCTACATTCATGTTACGTTCATCTGTAGGCCAGATAGGCGCTTTGGCTGAATTAGCGTCCGGCTTTTAGCTTCTGATAATACTCTTCATAAATTGCGCTGGCGTCGCCGACATCGTTTTGCCACTCGCCTTTGCTGATGGTTTGCGCATCCGGATAGAGCGACTTATCATTGGCGACCTCCGGGCTTAACAGCTTACGCGCCGCCAGGTTTGGGGTAGGGTAGCCGATGGTTTCCGCCACCTCTTTCGCAACGTCAGGACGCAGCAGGAAGTTGATTAGCTTCAGCGCGCCCTCTTTATTTTTCGCGTTCGCCGGAATAGCCAGGCTATCCATCCAGAAAATGCCGCCTTCCTTCGGCCAGACGACCTCCAGCGGCGTGCCAGCCTGACGAGCAACGAAGGCCGAGCCGTTCCACACCATCCCCAGGTTGACTTCCCCTTCCATATACGGATTCGCCGGATTATCGGAGTTGAAGGCCGCTACGTTTGGCATCAGTTTTTTTAACTCTTCATATGCTGCTTTGATCTCTTTCGGATCGGTGGTGTTACCGGAATACCCCAGCTTGCGCAGCGCCATCTGGAATACTTCTCGCGCATCGTCGGTTAAAAGTAGGCTATTTTTATATTCCGGTTTCCATAAGTCAGCCCAGCTGGTAATGGTTTTTGGATCGATAGCATCGCTGTTCACGCCAATCGCCGTTGCGCCCCAGATATACGGAACAGAATAATCGTTATTGGGGTCAAACGGTTTGTTGAGCATTTCCGGATCGAGGTTGTGGAAATTGGTTAATTTCGACTTATCGATCTTCTGGATCATGCCTTCTTTGCGCATTTTGTCGACATAGTATGTAGAAGGAACAACCAGGTCATACGCGCCATCTTTATAGGTTTTGAGTTTGGCATACATGGTTTCATTCGATTCGTAGGTTGAATAAATAACCTTAATGCCTGTCTCCTTCGTGAACTGTTCCAGCAGTCCAGGCGGTACATACTCAGTCCAGTTATAGAAATAGAGTGTGTTGTTGTCATCGGCATGAGCGGCACTCATACCCAGCGCCAGGGCGCCCGCCGCGAGCAGGTGGCGTGACCATTTTTTCATTTAACGTCCCCTGAATTACGGGCCTTACCGGCCCTTGGTTTTATCACGAGCAATAAGCTGGCTGGCAATGACCATTACCAGAGACAGCACCAATAACACGGTCGCCAGCGCGTTCACTTCTGGTGAAACGCCGACTTTTACCATGGAATAAATCTTTAAGGGTAAAATTTCATAGCCCGGCCCGGTGACAAACGACGAGACCACCACATCGTCCATCGACAACGTAAAGCTCAGCAACCAGCCCGCCGCCACCGCTGGCATCGCCAGCGGCAGAATGATTTTACGTAAAATCGTTACCTCACTGGCCCCCAGGTCTTTTGCGGCCTCCAGCATTCTGACATCAAAGCCTTTCAGGCGCGAATAGACCGTGACGACCACAAACGGCAGGCAAAAGGTAATATGCGAGAATAGCAACGACCAAAAGCCCAGTTGAATGCCGAGTAACATAAACAGCACCAGCAAGGAGATCGCCATCACGATATCCGGCGACATCATCACCACAAACAGCATCCCGCTGACGAATGGCTTCCCGCGAAAGCGGTAGCGATAAAGCGCCACCGCTGTCAGCGAGCCGATTAGCGTGGCGAAGGTTGCTGAGAAAATCGCCATCGTCAGCGAATGTTGAGCGGCCTGCAACAGACTGTCGTTATTGACCAGCAGTTCGTACCATTTAGTGGTAAAGCCCTGCCAGTTAATGCCGAACCGCGAACTGTTGAAGGAGTTCACAATCAGAATAATGATGGGAATATACAGATACGCGTAGATGGCAGTCATGAAACCGCCACGCAGCAGTCGACCGATCATTCAAGTTCCACCTTCTTATTCAACAAGCGGGAAGCCCGCCAGTAAATCAGCAGCATCAGTCCCATCACGATGGTCAGCGTAATGCTGGTGGCCGCACCAAACGGCCAGTCGCGGATATTCAGGAACTGCACCTTAATCACGTTGCCAATCAGCAGGTTTTTCGCGCCACCCATCAAATCGGAGACGTAAAACAGTCCCATTGCCGGCAGCATCACCAGCAGGCAACCGGCGACAATGCCTGGCATGGTCAATGGAATAATGATGCGGATGAACGTTTGTATTTTACTGGCACCGAGATCGCGTGCGGCCTCCAGTAGCGGTTTATCGAGCTTCTCAATGCTGGAGTAGAGCGGCATGACCATAAACGGCAGTAAAATGTAAACCAGGCCGATAATAACTGCGCTCGGGGTGAACATGATGCGAATCGGCGTATCAATCACACCCAGCCACAACAGGAATTCATTGAGATAGCCTTTAGTGCTCAGAAAAATTTTCAGCCCATAGATGCGGATCAGCGAGTTGGTCCAGAAAGGAACGATCAGCAAAAACAGCAATAACGGGCGTATCTTTTCCGGTAGCTTCGCCAGAAACCAGGCAAAAGGATAGCCCAGCACCAGGCAGGAGAGGGTGGCGATCAGCGCCATATTCAGAGAGTGCAGAAGCACTTCAAAATAGAGCGGATCGAGCAGGCGCGCATAGTTATCCAGCGTAAAGACCATCTTGACGAACCTGGCGTCGTCACGGGTCAGAAAGCTGGTGCCAATGATCATCAGGTTGGGCAGAAAGACAAACAACACAAGCCAACCGACGATAGTGACAATCACTACATTCTGGAATTTACTTGTGTTCTTCATCAGCCAGTACGACCTCCCAGCTTTCTACCCAATTAATGGCCATTTTTTGGTCAAGTGAATGGTCGAAGTCAGGATCGTCTTCGTTGAAGAATTCGCTGACCATCACCATTTTGCCATTTTCCAGTTCAACCACCGACTCCAGCGTCATACCTTTGTAATTGCGCTCGCGTACGTAGCCGATAAGCCCTTCGATGTGGTTATCATCGTTGATCTCATCGACGCGTAGATCTTCGGGTCGCAGCAGTACATTCAGCTTTTGACCTGGTTCGACAGCGAAATTGACGTAAATATTGCACTCCCGACCTTCGACATTGGCGCGGACGCGCTGCTCATCAAGCCGTTCAATGACGGTAGCGTCAAAGCGGTTAATTTCACCGATGAAACCAGCGACAAACAGATTTTTAGGCTCTTCATAGATTTCACGCGGCGTGCCGTCTTGCTCAATAACGCCATTACGCATTACCACGATACGATCGGACATGGTTAGCGCTTCTTCCTGATCGTGAGTGACAAAAACAAACGTGATACCGAGTTTACGCTGTAATGCTTTAAGCTCGTTTTGCATTTGTTTGCGCAATTTATAGTCCAGCGCGGAGAGCGACTCATCCAGTAATAACAGACGAGGCTTATTCACTACCGCGCGGGCGATAGCCACACGCTGCTGCTGTCCGCCGGAAAGCTGGTGCGGCTTACGTTGTGCAAATTCTTCAAGCTGCACCATACGCAGCGCGTCGGTTACGCGAGGCGCTATCTCGGCAGCGGGTGTTTTTTGCATTCGTAAGCCAAACGCGACATTTTCAAACACCGTCATATGCGGAAATAAAGCGTAGCTTTGAAATACGGTATTCACATAACGATTTTCGGCGGGAACGTGGGTAATATCCTGGTTATCCAACATAATATGCCCGGCATCAACGGTTTCCAGACCGGCAATCAGGCGAAGAACGGTTGTTTTACCACAGCCGGAAGGGCCAAGCAGCGTGAGGAATTCGCCGTTGTTAATGGTCAGATCCAGTTGCGAAATGACCTCTTTGCCATCGAAACTTTTGCTAATTCCCGACAAAAGCACCAGCGGTGAAAGCGAACGCGGTTGTTTATTCAATTTCTTACTCTGTCCCATGTAGACGCAACGGATGGCTGACCGCTGCGGGGTTTGTGGTTAACCACCTTAATCACTCTTAATGAGGGCGGTCATTCTACGGCAAACCACTGTAATCGCCAATCCTTGTTGCGAATTACTGACTTAGCTTTATAGTCAGAAAGCGTGTCAAAGTGAAATATTCTTGTTTGCAGGGATAAAAGTGACCTGACGCAATATTTGTCTTTTCTTGCTTATGAATAATGTTGTCACGAAAAGTGAGGGTGACTGCATGGATAAACTACTTGAGCGTTTTTTACACTACGTATCGCTGGATACCCAATCAAAGTCGGGTGTTCGGCAGGTTCCCAGCACTGAGGGACAGTGGAAGTTACTACGTTTGCTCAAACAACAGCTCGAAGAGATGGGGCTGGTTAACATTACATTAAGCGAAAAAGGGACGTTGATGGCGACGCTCCCGGCCAATGTTGAGGGTGATATTCCCGCCATTGGTTTTATCTCCCATGTGGATACCTCTCCGGATTTCAGCGGTAAAAACGTTAACCCGCAGATTGTCGAGAATTACCGCGGCGGCGATATTGCATTAGGGATTGGTGATGAGGTGTTGTCACCCGTGATGTTCCCGGTACTGCATCAATTGCTGGGACAGACGCTGATTACTACCGATGGTAAGACATTGCTGGGTGCGGACGATAAAGCCGGTGTTGCGGAGATCATGACCGCGCTGGCGGTGCTGAAAGGGAATAATATTCCCCACGGCGAAATTAAAGTGGCGTTTACGCCTGACGAAGAGGTAGGGAAAGGCGCGAAGCACTTTGACGTTGAGGCCTTTGGCGCGCAGTGGGCCTATACGGTCGACGGTGGTGGCGTGGGAGAGCTGGAGTTTGAAAACTTCAATGCCGCCTCGGTGAATATCAAAATTGTCGGCAATAACGTGCATCCCGGTACGGCGAAAGGCGTAATGGTCAATGCGCTGTCGCTGGCGGCGAGGATTCACGCGGAAGTGCCGACGGATGAAGCGCCTGAAACCACCGAAGGCTACGAAGGGTTTTATCATCTGGCCAGCATGAAGGGCACCGTTGACCGGGCCGACATGCATTACATTATTCGCGATTTCGACCGTAAGCAATTTGAAGCGCGCAAACGCAAAATGATGGAGATTGCCAAAAAAGTCGGTAAGGGGCTGCATCCGGACTGCTACATCGAACTGGTGATTGAAGACAGTTATTACAATATGCGCGACAAAGTGGTTGAGTATCCGCATATTCTCGATATCGCCCAGCAGGCCATGCGCGACTGTCATATTACGCCGGAGATGAAACCGATTCGCGGCGGTACCGATGGGGCGCAGCTTTCGTTTATGGGCCTGCCGTGTCCTAATCTCTTTACTGGCGGATATAACTATCATGGTAAACATGAGTTTGTGACGCTGGAAGGGATGGAAAAAGCGGTACAGGTGATTGTACGTATTGCGGAGCTGACGGCGAAGCAGCCGTAATGTTGCGGCCGGATGATTGAGTGCCGGATGGCGCAAAGTCAGATGACGCCGCTAACGCGTCTTATCAGGCCTACAGGATCGCTGACCCTGTAGGCCTGATAAGCGAAGCACCATCCGGCGCTACAGTTAATTTATCCTTCGAAGAACCAGTATCCGCTGTTCACCAGCGCCGCCAGCATCGCGAGAAAAGACGGGTCTTCCAGCGCAGCGCCGAAGTTGTCGGCGGACAGTACCATATGGCTGGCGAGCGCCTCCAGAGCGGGGCGGTGCGGGGAGTCTATTTTTTCGCCATTCGCATAGACATCATCGCCGATACGCAATACGCGAAGCCCGCCGAGACGTACCAATGCCTCGCCTTGCTTTAAGGCATCGTAAATTTCATCAGGCTGATACGGCGGCTCCGGCGGCGCGATATCCAGTTCATGGCGTGACTGGGAGATAAACTCGCCAAGCCACTGCTGGAAATGCGCGGGTTGATTGATCAAATCGAGCATCATATTGCGCAGTTTATCCATCTCCTGCGGCAGGATATCCGCCGGATGTTCGCGAGACGGCATATTCGGGTCGCTGTAGTATGTGTTGCCCAGCTCCCGTTGCAGGACGTAATCGGCAAAACCGCTGATCAACTCACGGCTATTGGGCGCGCGAAAACCGACCGAATAGTTCATGGCGTTTTCCAGGGCATAACCTTCATGCGGGAATCCAGGCGGAATATACAGAATGTCGCCCGGTTCCAGTTCTTCGTCAATAATGGCGTCGAACGGATCGACCTGCAGTAGGTCGGGATGCGGGCAGTGCTGACGCATTTGCAGCTTTTCGCCCACGCGCCAGCGACGGCGACCGGTTCCCTGGATAATAAACACATCATACTGATCCAGGTGCGGGCCTACGCCGCCGCCGGGAACGGAAAAGGAGATCATCAGATCGTCGATACGCCAGTCCGGCAGCGCGCGGAACGGGCGCATCAACGCGGCGGTTGGTTCGTGCCAGTGGTTTACCGCCTGCACCAGCAGCGACCAGTTGCTCTCACCCAGATGATCGTAGCTTTCGAAAGGGCCGTGGCTGACCTGCCATTTGCCATCCTGATGGCTAACGAGACGACTGTCGATTTCGCTTTCCATCGCCAGCCCCGCCAGCTCATCCGGCGAGAGCGGATCGATAAAGTTGGTAAACCCACGTTTTAAGACCACCGGACGTTTTTGCCAGTGGCGTTCAAGAAAGTCGGGCCAGTTAAGAGTTAATTGGTATTCCATGTTAAGTATCCGCAGGCTGGTATCTGACACCGATTATAACGGATGCTTAACGAGATGCGTGGAAGAACGCACAGAAATGTTTATTCCTCTTTCTGTGTGGGATGCTGTCGGCCAAAAACGACCTCCATGCGGGCGCCGCCGAGCAGACTGTCGCTGGCGATGATCTGCCCGGCGTATTGTTCCGTAATCTCGCGAGCGACAGCCAGCCCCACGCCTTGTCCTGGTCGTAGGGTATCGGCGCGCTGACCGCGATCAAACACCAGGGAACGTTTACTGTGGGGAATGCCTGGGCCGTCATCTTCGACGAAAATATGCAAATGATCGTCGGTCTGGCGAGCCGAAATCTCGACAAACTCCAGACAATATTTACAAGCGTTGTCCAGGACGTTGCCCATCACTTCGACAAAATCGTTTTGCTCGCCGACAAAACTGATCTCCGGTGAAATATCCATACTGATATTCACGCCTTTACGCTGATAAACTTTATTTAGCGCGGAGATCAGGTTATCTAACAGCGGCGCGACGGGATGTAGTTCGCGGCTTAACAAAACACCGCTACCGCGCATACTGGCGCGATGCAAATAATAGCCAATCTGCTGAGAAATCCGGCTGATCTGTTCCAGCATCACCGGTTCGGCTTTGCTGACGCTCATCTTCTCGTTGCGTAAAGAGCGTAACGTACTCTGCAAAACCGCGAGCGGCGTTTTTAAACTATGCGTCAGGTCGGTCAGGGTCGTGCGGTATTTGTTGTAACGTTCACGCTCACTTTTTAGCAGTTGATTAAGGTTACGCACCAGGCTGGTCAGCTCACGCGTCGTCTCCGGATTGAGCATTTCGCGGTGATGATCTTCAAGCTCACGAACTTCCCGCGCCAGCGCCTCGATAGGGCGTAAGCTCCACCAGGCGGCGATCCACAGTAAAGGAATGACTAATAATAAATTGGCGGCCAGCACGTACACGAACCAGCTCCACACCATATATGAGCGTTTTAGCTCTATCGGAATGGTATCGACCACCACAATCGTTAACTGCGGCATCCGCGCCGTAGCAGGATAAATATTCACCGCTACTGAGTGGGTCATTTCCGCATCATTGTCATCTGCACGTACTTCTTTTAGTTTTTCCTGCGCGGAATGGTCTTCGCTCAACAGCGTGCTGGTGGCGTCTACGTTAGTTTCAATTTCATGGAAGCCGTTCGTTTTTAACCATTCCGGTTGAACACTTTTAATCAGCCAGGGAATGTTGCGCTGCGTCCATAATAATTTGCCCGTTTCATCGTAAATCAGCGTCATGGTTGGGCTTTGCATGTCCAGATGTTCAGGCAGCTCAACGCTGATTTTATTATTTTCCCATTTAGCGAGGGTATAAAACAGATTGCTTTCGCCGCGCAGCAGACGAAATGTGGTTTTATCAAAACTCACACTATAGCCGACCAGCGCAACCATGCCATACGCCAGAGAAAGCACCAGCACGACGCCGGCTGTCGCCAGCAAAAAACGAACCCGTAGCGACAGCGGCAGAAAATGGCGAGCAAATTTATTCATTAGCGCAATTCAAAAAGATATCCTTGTCCGCGTACGGTGGTAATGACATCGTGCGGATACTGGGTCTGTATTTTTTTTCGCAGACGCCCCATCAGGACATCAATGGTATGGCTTTCCCGCAGTTCCGCATCCGGATACAGTTGAAGCATCAGCGAATCTTTGCTGACCACTTTACCGTTGTTACGGATAAGCGTTTCCATAATGGTGTATTCGAACGCCGTGAGTTTGATGACCTCTTCATTGACGGATAATTCCCGACGTGAGAGATCCACCTGGAAAGGCGGGATGTTGATCACCTGGGAGGCCAGGCCGCTATTACGGCGCATTAACGCTTGCATACGCGCCATTACCTCTTCGATGTGGAACGGCTTCGTCACGTAATCATCGGCCCCGGAGCTGAGAACCTCAACTTTATCCTGCCAGCCTTCGCGCGCGGTTAACACCAGCACTGGCAGTGAAACATCACTGCTGCGCCAGCGGCGTATTAAGGAAAGACCGTCTTCATCCGGCAGACCTAAATCGACAATAGCGATATCCGGAAGGTGCTCATTAAGGTAGTAATCTGCTTCCCTGGCATCTTCTGCGGCATCGACCTGGTGACCTGAATCCTGGAGCTGAACCTTCAGGTGGTGGCGTAATAATGCATTATCCTCTACAACCAGTACGCGCATCATCTCTTCTCCCTTGTGTTAACAATAAGAACAGTCTAGCGTTGATTATGGTGCTTTGGGGATAAACAGTTAATAAACCAGACAAATAGTCACCCTCTTTCTGAAGAAAAGAGGGTGAGGCACGCATTATTTAAGTTCGTCGACCAGAGTCACGGCGCGACCGATATAATTTGCCGGCGTCATGGCTTTAAGGCGCGTTTTTTCAGCTTCCGGCAGGGCCAGACTATCAATAAACTGTTTCATTCCTTCGGCATCGACACGCTTGCCTCGGGTCAATTCTTTCAGTTTTTCATAGGGTTTTTCAATACCATAGCGGCGCATGACGGTCTGGATCGGTTCGGCTAATACTTCCCAGTTGTGATCCAGTTCGTCAAGCAGACGATCGCGGTTCACTTCCAGCTTGCTGACGCCCTTCAGGGTAGACTGATAAGCGATAAGCGCATAGCCGATGCCGACGCCCAGGTTACGCAGGACGGTTGAGTCGGTCAGATCGCGCTGCCAACGGGAAACCGGCAGTTTGTTTGCCAGATGGTGTAACACCGCATTAGACAGACCCAGGTTGCCTTCTGAGTTTTCAAAGTCAATGGGGTTAACCTTATGCGGCATGGTGGAAGAACCGATCTCCCCGGCGATGGTTTTCTGTTTGAAATGGTTTAACGCAATATAGCCCCAGACATCGCGATCGAAGTCGATCAGAATGGTGTTAAAGCGCGCGATACAGTCAAACAGTTCCGCAATATAATCATGCGGTTCAATCTGGGTGGTATAGGGGTTCCACTGGATGCCCAGCGAGGTGACGAATTCTTCGCTGAACTGATGCCAGTCAACTTCCGGATAGGCGGCGATATGCGCGTTATAGTTACCTACGGCGCCGTTAATTTTACCGAGGATCTCCACCTGGTTTAGCTGGCGAAACTGACGCTCCATACGATATGCCACGTTCGCCATCTCTTTACCCAGGGTGGAAGGCGTTGCTGGCTGGCCGTGGGTGCGGGAGAGCAGAGGAATGTCGCGATACTGCGTGGCGAGATCTTTCACCGCGTTAATCACCTGACGCCAGTAGGGCAGGATCACTTCATCGCGCGCGGTTTTGAGCATTAACGCGTGTGACAGGTTGTTAATGTCCTCAGAGGTGCAGGCAAAGTGGATAAACTCGGAAACGGCATGTAGCGCCGGGATCGCGGCGACTTTTTCTTTCAGAAAATACTCAACCGCTTTCACATCGTGATTAGTGGTGCGCTCAATGGTTTTAATGCGCGCAGCATCTTCTTCATTGAAGTTTGCAACGAGAGTATCCAGGTAACCGTTTGCGTCGGCAGCAAAAGCAGGAACTTCCTTGATCGCTGCGTGCGCGGCTAATTTCTGCAGCCAACGTACTTCGACTTGTACACGGAATTTCAGCAAACCGTATTCGCTAAAAATCCCGCGCAGCGCGCTGACTTTATCGCCGTAGCGTCCATCGACAGGGGAAACGGCGGTCAGTGAGGATAATTCCATAGATCATAACTCCGGGGTTAAATGAGCAAGAATTTGTTTTGCCTGAGTCGTCAGGCGATGACGAGAAAACATAAGCTGTAGGCGACCACCGCCTACCTGATGCCAGAGCACGGCTGCGCGGATACCTGCCAGTAGCGAGGCGCGGACTTTGGCCTGAACCTGCGGGCTTTGCAGTACGGCCGGGGAGCCCGTCACCTGAATGCGCGGGCCCAACGGGCTAATCACATCCACGTAGATACCCGCCATGGCGCTCATTAGCGTGTCTGACTGTAAATCAAAATGGTCAAGCTGGCGCTGAAGGCCGTTAATGCGATCGCCTAACGTATTCAACGCGCCTTTGGCGGATGACAGCTTGCGCTCCAGCACCATCAGGCTAAGTGTATAACGAGTCAGTTCGGCGTTAAGTCCTTGTCGGTTGCTGGCATTCAGCACGCCGAGCAGCGTTTCCAGACCAAGACGCAGGTTAGCTTCACTGCCGCCGAACACGCCCAGAGTAGAGCTGGGATTCATATCAATGACACTGTTGAGTGAAACGTGCAACGCGTCGGCATCACAGTGCCCCTGGTGCGCCAGTTGTTGTACCAGGCGTGCCGACTGGCAAATGCCAGACAGCGCGAGGGTGATGTCATAATAATTCTTTGCCACAATCACTGCTTCCTTGTATCAAATAAAATACACTTCATCTTTTAAGCCGCTTTGAGGCGACTTGAATGATGTTGTGTATTGAATAATCAGACCGTCAGCGGCAGTCGCTGCTCGATAATACCGCCGCCCAGGCAGACTTCGCCGCTGTAAAAGACAGCGGACTGGCCCGGCGTAACGGCGGCAACCGGCTCGTCAAAGATGACCTCAATACGATCGTCATCCAGCGCGTTAATCGTGCACGGAATATCGGTCTGGCGGTAGCGGGTTTTTACCGTACAGCGCAGGGTGCCGGTGAACGGTTCACGATCAACCCAATGTAGTTGCTGGGCGATGAGGCCTACTGACATCAGGCGAGGGTGTTCATGCCCCTGGGCGACAATCAACACATTGTTTTCAACGTCTTTATCCACCACATACCAGGGGTCTTCGCTACCGTCTTTGGTGCCGCCAATTCCCAGCCCTTTACGCTGACCGAGCGTATGATACATCAGACCCTGATGCTCGCCGATTTCATCGCCGTCAACGGTAATGATTTTCCCCGGCTGCGCAGGCAGATAGCGCCCTAAAAAGTCGCGGAATTTGCGCTCGCCGATAAAGCAGATACCGGTAGAATCTTTTTTCTTTGCGGTTACCAGCCCCAGATCTTCGGCGATTTTACGCACCTGCGGTTTTTCCAGCTTGCCAACCGGGAACAGACTTTGCGCAATCTGCTCATGACCAAGCGTATAGAGGAAGTAGCTCTGATCTTTGTTGCCGTCGAGCCCGCGCAGCAGGCGGCTTTTGCCGTTTACATCCGCGCGACGGACGTAGTGGCCGGTGGCGATATAGTCGGCGCCTAAATCTTCTGCGGCGAATTCAAGGAAGGCTTTAAATTTGATCTCTTTATTACACAGAATATCCGGGTTCGGCGTACGGCCTGCTTTGTATTCTTCAAGGAACAGTTCAAAGACATTATCCCAATATTCTGCGGCAAAATTGACGGTATGCAGTTCAATGCCGAGCTTGTCGCAGACGGCCTGCGCGTCAGCCAGATCGTCTGCTGCGGTACAGTATTCCTCACCGTCGTCCTCTTCCCAGTTCTTCATGAACAGGCCTTCTACCTGATAACCCTGTTGTTGCAACAGCCAGGCGGAAACGGAGGAATCGACACCGCCGGACATGCCGACGATCACTTTTTTTGGGCTTTCTGACATTGGAATACTCGCGACATTGAACTTCAAGGCGGCGTATTCTACCACGCAGCCCTTTACTTGACACCCTCTGTAAATGGCCAGTTAAATTCGCCCACCATGGATAAGGGGTAATGTTGTCCCGTTTGATAACTGCGAATGCTTTCAGCCACCAGCGGAGATCGTAAATTAGGCGCGTTCAGAATTTCGTCGGCACTCACCCAGCGGCAGCAATCGATATCATTGTCATGGGGTTCGGTCGCGCAAATATGATCAAGCTTGATAGCAAATAAAAAGCGCAGGAACGGGGTCTTATCCGGCGCAATCCACTGGTGCATACGGATAAAACACTGTGGTTGCGCCGTAATGCCTGTCTCTTCCCACAGTTCACGCGCGGCGGCCTGCGCCAGCGTTTCATCTGCTTCCAGATGTCCGGCAGGTTGATTCCATAACGATTTACCGTTGATGGTTTCTTCCACCACCAAAAATTTATCTTCGGCATGTACTATACAGGCGACGGTCACGTGTGGTTTAAACATGTTTTTTCCTTATTCTGTCGCATCCCGCCATTCACCGTTGGCAAGATTATCCAGCGTATAGTTTCCCATCGCATAACGTATCAGGCGCAAAGTTGGATGACCAACATGCGCTGTCATACGCCTTACCTGGCGGTTACGACCTTCATATAAAGTGACTTTTAACCAGGCGGTAGGGATATTTTTGCGTTCGCGAATCGGCGGGGTGCGTGGCCACAGCCAGTCCGGTTCCGCGACAATCTCAATACCGGCGGGCAGGGTAGGGCCATCGTTGAGCGTGACGCCAGTACGAAGCGCCTGCAGCGCTTCGTGATCCGGGATGCCTTCTACCTGAACATAGTAAATCTTGCCGGTACGTTTGCCCGGTTGCGTAAGACGCGCCTGTAGCGCGCCGTCATTAGTCAGCACCAAAAGTCCTTCGCTGTCGCGGTCCAGGCGGCCTGCGGCATAAACGCCTTGCACAGGAATAAAATCTTTTAACGTGCGGCGGCCTGCTTCATCCGTAAATTGTGGCAACACATCGTAAGGTTTATTGAACAAAACCACGCGTTTTGGCTGGTTTTCTTTCCGTGGTTTAGATGCCTGTCGTGAGCTGAATCGCTTAACGTAGTGATTTCTAAAAGAAGTTTTTTGCATGGTATTTTCAGAACTTATTAATTGCCGCATTATAGCGCAATAACGAGTATCTTTCATGGCGGCAAACAATAGGGTAGTATTGACATGCTCATTACAAAACATTAACAAAAAATTGCTCTAACGCAGTCGTGCAGCAGGACGCCATTGCACATGCAGCGCGATGACAGACGAGCAAACCAGAAGCGCTCGAAGGAGAGGTGAATGGAAAGCAAAGTAGTTGTTCCGGCGGAAGGTAAAAAGATCACCCTGCAAAACGGCAAACTCAACGTTCCTGAGAATCCGATTATCCCGTTTATTGAAGGCGATGGTATCGGTGTTGATGTCACTCCAGCCATGCTTAAAGTGGTCGATGCCGCCGTCGAGAAAGCCTATAAAGGCGAGCGTAAAATTTCCTGGATGGAAATTTACACCGGAGAAAAATCCACACAGGTTTATGGCCAGGATGTCTGGCTTCCCGCTGAAACCCTTGATTTAATTCGTGATTACCGTGTAGCGATTAAAGGTCCGTTGACCACGCCAGTTGGCGGCGGCATTCGCTCTCTCAATGTGGCGCTGCGTCAGGAGCTTGACCTGTACGTTTGTCTGCGTCCCGTTCGTTACTATCAGGGCACACCAAGCCCGGTGAAACATCCGGAACTGACTGATATGGTCATCTTCCGTGAAAACTCTGAAGATATTTACGCCGGAATTGAATGGAAAGCTGACTCTGCAGACGCCGAGAAAGTAATCAAGTTCCTGCGCGAAGAGATGGGCGTGAAGAAAATTCGCTTCCCGGAACACTGCGGTATCGGTATCAAACCGTGTTCTGAAGAAGGCACCAAACGTCTGGTTCGCGCGGCGATTGAATACGCGATTACCAACGATCGCGATTCCGTCACGCTGGTGCATAAGGGCAATATCATGAAGTTCACCGAAGGCGCGTTTAAAGACTGGGGCTACCAGTTGGCGCGCGACGAGTTTGGCGGTGAGCTTATCGACGGCGGTCCGTGGCTGAAAATTAAGAATCCGAATACGGGTAAAGAGATCGTAGTTAAAGATGTTATCGCCGATGCGTTCCTGCAACAAATCCTGTTGCGTCCGGCGGAATACGACGTTATCGCCTGTATGAACCTGAACGGTGACTATATTTCCGATGCTCTGGCGGCTCAGGTTGGCGGTATCGGTATTGCACCGGGGGCGAACATCGGTGATGAGTGTGCGCTGTTTGAAGCGACTCACGGGACTGCGCCGAAATATGCGGGCCAGGATAAAGTCAACCCAGGCTCCATTATTCTGTCTGCGGAGATGATGCTGCGTCACATGCAGTGGTTCGAAGCGGCGGATCTAATCGTTAAAGGTATGGAAGGCGCGATTGCCGCGAAGACCGTGACCTATGACTTTGAACGCCTGATGGAAGGCGCTAAGCTGCTGAAATGTTCAGAGTTTGGCGACGCGATTATCGCGAATATGTAATATCGATAATTGTTAAAAACAAAAACGGGGACTTAACGTTCCCGTTTTTTGTTGCTTCGGAAAATCTTCCTTCAACTTCTCACTATTTAGACTTCCAGTTGTACAAGGTGGCTTCAGAGATACAGGTCTTGTGACAGACCATCCTTAGCAGTCCGTCCGGCTTCAACCGACTTAAGCACAGCGATAATTTACTGCTCAGTAAAACGAGCTTTACGCATAGCGTTCTCCTTCGTTGGCAGATTGATTATGCCGGATAGTTACAATCCACCCAAGTTACGGAGAACACAATAATCTATGTAGTCAAAACACTGATGTCATGATAATAACTAACTGGATTTTAAGATGTTTCCTCATAGAGGTTTTTCAATAAAAAATTAAGCTCATCAGATCAGTAACTTTTTAAATTATTTCTTACTTGATTATGATGAGGATGATTAGTGAAAAGAAAATATCTTACGCAAGAAGAGATCGAAAAACTGCTGTCAGCGACTGACAGAATGCCCTTCCCGGAAAGAAACCGCTGCTTAATCCTGATGGCGTTTATTCATGGCTTCCGGGCCAGTGAGTTGCTGGGGCTGCGCTTATCAGATATTGATCTTGCAGGGAGACAGCTTTATATCCGGCGCCTCAAAAATGGCTTTTCAACGTGTCACCCCCTCCTTCCTGATGAGTATAACGTACTGAAAAGCTGGCTCAGGGCCAGGAAGTATCTTGAGAAAGGAGCTGACGGAGACTGGCTGTTCCTGTCGCTGCGGCGGCATCCGCTCAGCAGGCAACAATTTTTTTACATACTCCGTGAGGCAGGGCGGCTGGCCGAATTAACGATAGCGCCACATCCTCATATGCTGCGACATGCCTGCGGCTACGCCCTTGCTGACAAAGGGATTGATACACGACTCATACAGGACTATCTGGGACACAGGAATATCCAGCACACCGTAAGATACACCGCAAGTAACGCCGGGCGCTTTCATGGAATATGGCGAAAAAAACGCCGGGTATGACCGTACGTTCTGACTCATATTGTTAAATCAAAGAGAGGTCTGTTCAGGGACGAACTGACTTACAGAATAAATATATAAATCAACTGATTGCTATGTTTTTCACTGGTCTTTTCGTACTCCGCTCAGGGTGCAATTACCCTGCGGCAGAGGAATTTATTGCCAGGGATGCTGACGGCCTGTGCAGCCGAAAAGCAAATCCGGGCAGGATGTCAGAGTGCTGTGTTCAGGCTGGGGCCAGACGTCATTTTTTATACAGATATGGAATGGCTCCCGGCCCACGAAAGGGTGCGGACATTTTGTTTCCACAATTCGAAGCTGTTGCTGTTGCTGCGCATTGCCGGGCTGGCAATAGCCTGAGGAGAACAATCTGATGACGTAAGAATATGCAGGAATGTCCACCAGACGGGGGCGCACCGGTAAGTACCGGTACAGCACGGGAGCAAAAATATTTTTGATCCTGCTGACGGTATTCACTGTCGCAGCGCTGTTCGGCCTGTACCAGGTCCTGACGTACTGATATGCAGACGTTAACCAGGGTACTGCCGCCTCTCCGGCTGATTATGTTTTGTCAGTCAGGAGAAAATCCTGCGCAGTTTCCGGATACCGGCGGTCTTTGCGTGGAAGACAGCGTTCGTCTCAGGACACCAGAAGGGCTGCTGGATCGGTTGCGCCGGTGGCCAGGCGCGATGGTGATATCCGCCGGACGACCATCAACCCAGCTTTTACTGTGGCAACAGGTTTTTCAGCGTTATCCGCGGACAGTGGTTTTTTGCAGCAGTAACGCGTTTTTACCGGTTGACGTCAGTGTGGAAGGTTACTTCCGCCATCTGAGGCTGATTAAATGCGCCATGCCGGTAAGGGTTCTGGCCAGAATGGCTGAGCTGGCCATGTGGTCATCAGTACAGACATCGCCTTACGTGGAGGAGATGAAGAACGTGTTGAGCGTGCCGGAACTGGTGATGGAAATAAACAGCCGCACTCTGGTCCGGTTACTGTCAGAGCGTCTGCCAAAACAGGGGCGGCGGGTGCTGGGATTACTGTTATCAGGCTGTAGCCCGGAAATGACGGCCCGTATGCTGGGGACCGGCGTGAGGCAGGTCTGGCTCGCGGAGCAAACGCTGAAACAACGCTGGGATATACCGGCAGGAGTACCGCTACCTGATGCGGTAAGAATAAGGATGCCGGATGTCAATCCGGACATCAATCAACCGATTGCTTTGGTAAAAGCCGGGGCAGGTAACGCATCGGATTTACGCTGACAGCGCGTTCAGGTTATGCCCCGCAGTATTCAGAATCATTCTGTTACGTTCTGAGTAATTTATTTTACGCCAAAGAAATATGGCATTCATCGTTGTCTGGAAATACAGCGGAACGTGTGTCGTTAATGAATTTGTAACCAGTGCGAAGGCTTACGCGCTGTGGCGGTAGCGTGGAATTATCTGGATGCGTTGAGTAAATTTCATTTTACCCTGCTGATATTACTGAAAATGGTTCTGGATAAACTGTTTAACATTATCTGTGTCTGCGAACAGAGTGATAAAAATAATGAAGCGTAATAAGATATTAATTGTAGGTGCTGGTCTTTCAGGCGCAGTAATTGCACGCCAGTTAGCTGAGCAGGGATATATAGTCAATATTATTGATCAACGTTCACACATCGGTGGTAACGCTTATGATGCCCGCGATGAGCAAACGGGTATCATGGTGCACGTTTATGGTCCTCATATTTTTCATACTGATAATGAAACTGAATGGAGTTATATGAGTAACATACGTAAATAAATCTTACGTGAATAAGCTTAAAACAACACCACTCGGAAATATATTTTCATTGCTTATTAATTCTCATACAATTAATCAGATTTAGAGTACGGTGCCGGCGAGGGCTGTGCCCCAGCCGGAAAATCACATGCCTGATTATTACAAACATATTTTTTTAGTGCCTTTAAAAGAAGTGAATTATGATTTATTGAATAAAATAAAAGAGTTGTCGCGCTATAAAACACAGCAATTTGGTTTTTTAGTCAGTATACAGGACGTGGATAGTTATAAGCAATGCCTGGCATTCTTTCACTCAAATCACAATATTTATGTTATTAATCCTGAGCAAAGCTATAACAGAACTCATCACTGGGGCTATATTATCCAATATGCCAAAGGAAATATAAAATTCGATACTTTTTCATACTATTTTTTTGGTGATGAAATTAATCTTGATAAATTTCCAAATATAACATGTCGGAATGATATATATATTAACGATTATTACATCGATAACTGGGGAAACGTTAAAGAGAATGCTTCCGCGAAGCAGTTGGCTAGTAAATCATTTACATATGTGCTAAAGAAAAACTTTCTTTTTGGTAAGCCCATGCTGGCTCCATTGCAAAAAATTATCTTTAGCCGGACAATGGCAGGTTCTATCTTTTTTGATAGCCAGCATTCTTATGTCAGTGATCAGTTGATGATCTATCATTTAATTAACGATGGGGCAAAAGCAAAGTTTATTAAGCAGCCTTTTTATAAGCTTAATAAAAAGGCTAGAGCATTTTCAAATTGTATAAGCCTTATAGATATGCTTAAGCAGCAAATTTACCTCTATATTAAATTACGCTGCTTCGCTGGGGTCCCCATGATTATGCTACGCACAATAGCAAAGCATATTTTTTACAGAACTAATTAAGAACTATCAGCTATGAAAAAAATTATTATTGATATTGATATGACCTTAACTAAGGGAAAAGGACCTGGAGGTTATGAAGATGCGTTGGTAAATAAAGACCTTGTTGTTAAATTAAAAGAATATAAAGAACAAGGTTTCATGATTGTATTGAATACTAGCCGTAATATGAATTCCTATAATAATAATATCGGGTTGATTAATAAAAACACCCTGCCAATACTTATTAAGTGGCTTGAAGTGAATAGCATTCCTTACGACGAAATTTATGTGGGTAAACCTTGGTGTGGTCATGAAGGCTTCTATGTGGATGATAAAGCAATCCGTCCCAGTGAATTTATTAATTATTCCTATGATGAGATTGTTGAGATTTTAAGGAAAGAAAAATGATTATAATTTTGTCTGCACAGTATGTCGACCAAGATTTACGTGCTGAATTTGGTGAAATTCCGCCTACTTTTCTGCCTGTTGGGAATAAGCGGTTATACAGTTATCAAATTAAAAATATCCGTAATGAAAATCCTGATGAAAAAATCTGCATGACACTACCCAAAAACTTCCCAATTGGCTCTTGGGATAAACAGGCGCTGACGGAAGCTAATATCAATATTATTCAGATTGATGAAAATTTTTCTCTTGGTCAGTCCATTGCGTTTTGCCTGGCATCAGCCTGTACGGCGGAAGACGATGATGGCGTTATTATTTATTACGGAGATACATTATTAAGAAACCCAGTAAATTTGCAGAATATGGGTAAAAATGTGATCTATACTGCTCGCTCAGATTTTAACTATGTCTGGATGAAGATAAACGATGGTTTCGAAAGCAGCGATGCCGTTTTCTGTGGTGTGCTCAGCATCGGCAACCCGCAGTTATTGATTCGTAGCCTCATCAGTACCAATTTTGACTTTACGAAAAGCCTTTTTAAGTACAATGAAACAAACCAGTTTGTACAAGAGCACAGGAGCGATTGGCTGGATTTTGGTCACTTGAACACCTTCTATGACTCTAAAACAATAGTGACCACTGAGCGGGCATTTAACGAACTTATAATTAACAAATATTTTGTAAAGAAACGCTCACAGAAAAAAAAGAAATTACATGCGGAAGCGAACTGGTTCAGTAATGTGCCGGAAGAGATGGCATATTATGCAGCAATGTTGATTAGTCATGGTGAAGAAGATAACGGCTATTGTTACAAGCTGGAGTATCTTTATAGCCCAACACTGACTGAGTTATTTGTTTATGGCAATCATCCGCAGGCTATCTGGGGACAAATAATTAATTCGTGCTTCCATTTTATTGAGCGCAGCTATGAAATTCGTAACCCAGGGCCTTCAGTAGATTTTTATAAATCTCTTATCAGTAAAAATGAAACTCGCCTGGATGAGTTTATTGCGGCTAATCCCCGTTTTGGCAACGTTGTTAAGGATGCCGAAGGGAACCATTTTATGCTGAAAGAGATTTTGGCAGAAATTCATAAAGCCATCAATCCTGAATCCCGTTCATCCTTTGTCCATGGGGATTTCTGCTTCAGTAATATCCTTTATGACTTCAAGAAAAATGATATCAAAGTCATTGACCCGCGCGGTATCGACTTTGACGGCAATTTAAGCATTTATGGCGATATTCGCTACGATCTGGCTAAAATTCTGCATTCCGCGATTGGTAAATATGACTATATTGTTTCTGATCGCTTCCATATACAGGACGACGGTGAAACGTTGATTCTGGAGCTTCCGGAAAGTAGCATAGATTTAACTAAGCTAATTAAGAAACAATTTGAAACGTCCAGTTTTTCTTATACGGAAATTTTGGCTTTAACCGCAACGCTATTTTTATCTATGCTGCCTTTGCATTATGACCACCCAAATAGACAACAGGCATTTGTTGCAACAGCGATTAATTTATACAAGGAATTAACTAAGTGATTATTATCCCAATGGCTGGGCTCAGCAGCCGTTTTTTTAAAGCAGGGTACACTAAACCCAAATATGAATTAAAAGCACACGATAAAACCTTATTTGAGTGGGCAGTCAAAACTTTTGAACAGTACTATCAGTCAGAAAAATTTATTTTTATCTGCCGTGATGTGTACGATACACCACTGTTTGTTAAAGCTGAACTGCAACATATGGGAATTAAAGACTACGAAGTCGTTGTTCTGACTGCTGAAACCCGCGGTCAGGCAGAAACGGTTTTCCTGGCCTTGGATAAGGTGCCTAATAATGAACCTATCGTTATCTTTAATATAGATACCCATAAGAAACATTTTGAGTTTGCAACTGAAGAGAATGATGCTTACCTGGAAGTGTTTAAAGGGGAAGGAGAGCACTGGTCTTTTGCGCTGCCTAAAAGTAATACCACTTTGGTAGAGCGTACAACTGAAAAAGAGCGAATATCTGATCTATGCTCAAATGGTATGTACGGGTTTAAAGATAAAGAAATATTTATTAACGCTTACATTGAGCTGATTCGGAGTGATCCACGTGAACTTTATATTGCACCTATGTTTAATTTTATGATCGCTAAAGGAATGCGTGTACGGTATAAGTTAGTTAAGCACGATGATCATATCTTTATGGGGACACCAACCGAATATATTGATTTTTTAGGTGCAACGAATGTTTAAATTGGCTCTATTAGATATTTATGGGGGACTGAAAAAATTCAGTTCTGGAATTATATGGCCTGGCAAGAGATTATTATTCGTTATCGTCGCAGTGTGCTTGGACCATTTTGGATAACAGCTAGTACGGCCATCTATGTAGTATCTATTTCAATAGTATTTTCGACATTGTTCAGCCAGGATATAAAACATTACCTTCTATATCTGTCACTAGGTTTTTTAATATGGAGCTATATAAATCAGACCGTAATTGAATCAGCGGATTCTTTCATCGCTTGTGCAAGCTTTATAAAGCAAATAAGAATAGAAAGAAGTGTTTTTATCTACCAATCGATTATAAGAAATGTATATTTTTTCTTACATAACGCGTTGATTCTTGTTGTTTGTCTGATTTTTTCTGATAGCACTTGTACTTTTTATGCTATTAGTAAGGCTTTATTTGGTTTCAGTATTTTAACTATAAATCTGTTCTTCTTATCACTGACATTGGCATGTCTCTGTACTCGCTTCATGGATTTACGCCAGATAGTCATGTCTGTATTACAAATAGGTTTTCTGGTTACGCCAATTATGTGGATTCCAACGGAATCGATGCATTCAAAAGCATTTTTACTTGAGTGGAATCCGCTTTTCCATTTCATTGATTTCATCCGTTCTCCTCTGCTGCCCGTAGATTTTCCAACTGCTTTTATGCATCCTAGTATTGTCTATATAACAGTTTTTTCAATTATCAATATATGTGCTGGATTTTTAATCTTCGCTAAATCTAGAAAAAATATTTCGTACTGGGTGTAATAATGACTGCTTATCTGAATCTCAAAAATGTTTCAGTGAGTTATCCCATCTTTGATGTAAAATCACGCTCACTGAAAGCTAACTTTGTTCGTTTGACAACGGGTGGGAAAATTTCTTCAAATGCTAAGTCTATCAGCGTTAATGCACTGAAGGACATAAATATCGAGTTGAAGCACGGAGATCGTCTGGCTTTAATTGGGCATAATGGAGCTGGAAAGTCTACTTTGTTAAAGACTATGGCAGGGATTTATGAGCCCACATCAGGAAAAGCTAGCAGCCAAGGCAGTATTGCTAGTTTGCTTGATATGAATTTAGGAATGAATCCCGAGTCTTCAGGGAGAGAGAATATCTACTCCCGAGGAATGTTATTAGGGCTTCCCAAAAAATATATTAATACTATTAGCGAAGAAATAATAGATTTTACAGAGTTAGCAGATTTTATAGATCTTCCAGTCAGAACTTACTCATCAGGTATGACCGTGCGGCTAGCTTTCGCAATTTCAACAGCAGTCAAACCAGATATCCTTCTATTAGATGAGGTAATTGGTGCTGGGGACGCTAATTTTATGGATAAAGCCAGAAAAAGAATACAAGAGTTAATTGAGTCAGTTGGCATATTGGTATTGTCATCTCATTCAGAAAATGATGTGAGATCTTTTTGTAACAAGGGTGTTGTTTTGAATGCAGGTGAGATTGCCTTTGTGGGGGCAGTGGATGATGCTTACACCTTTTATGTGAACTCAAGAAAATTTGGATGATAGAGGTTAGCGTGGATTTCGCTATCGCTGATAAGACTGTAGCGAAAGTTGCAGTCTTGCTTTCGGTTTATCAGAATGATAAAGAGTTGCCATTGTACCTGTCTATTAAAAGTATTCTTAATCAGTCTTATCGTGAGTTAGCGATGTTGATACTTATAGATGGATTTGTTAGCACCAACATCTCAAATTTGATAAATTTACTAGGGAAATCAGATCGTAGAATTATTATCTTAAAAAGAGAAAAAAATGAAGGGCTGGCTTCGGCAATGAACACTCTAATAGATTTTGCATTAGTAACATACCCTAATCTTGAATACATTGCCAGGATGGACTCTGACGATGTATCGAAGCTGAATAGAATTGAATTGCAAAAATATTTTTTGGATTCTAATAAAAATATTGATGTTTTAGGTGGCGGGTGTAGAGAATTTGGTATTTATAATAAAATAATATATAAATATGAATGTGATCATGATATTAAAAAAAATATAATCAGGATGACTCCATTTATTCACCCAACTGTTATGTTTAATATTTCAATTTTTAAAAAAGGATTAAGGTATCCTGTAAATACAGTTCTATCAGAGGATTTATCTTTTTGGCTTTTATTATGCCTACAAGGATATCGATTCCATAATCTTAAAATGGTGCTGCTTGATTATAGAATCACAGAGTCAACATTAAAGCGCCGAGTAGGATTGACAAAAGCATGCTCTGAGTTTTATGAAAGAGTCCGTTTTATTTTAATCAGACGTGAACGATTCCTCAAGAATGTACTCTATATCTTAGGGCATTTCATCATAAGACTTATGCCCGTACTTATAGTAAAAAAATTATACTCTATACTTCGGTAATATATTTTTTACGCTTATTGACCAGATGGATCTCAACGTAAAATTCGCTTTAAAAACTTCCGTATACTGACTGGTAAATGACGTATAACTATATGTATTAAATATGAATTAAGAATTGCATTTAAGTGCTTATATATTTTTTTATTCAACCCCATGGCTTTATAATTACTTAGAATGTGCTCGCTTAATTTGTATTTTTCTTTCAAAAACATCAATGAGTCATAAGTCGAATAGCACTGATTATTGACATAATTCATTGCTGAATTGAATTTAGATGCGCGAAGTGAAATATCTTTTGGATGGGCGATAATAAAAAAATCAGGAAAGATATATTCAAAATCTTTGATGATTTTATGCGATATATCATTGTGGTATTTAATTGGAAAGGGCGTATTAACACCAAAAATATAATTCATTGTAAGCCACTGTTCTACTGCATACCTGGAACGAAAAATATTTTCGTTACGATTGCTGTGAGAAGCATATATGTGAGTTTCATACCATACAGAATAATCGAAAGGATATTCTGGCGCTGAATAGTACCGAATTAGGTCTTCTTTAAACCCGAACTGAAGCATATCACTTATATGATAAGGCATCCGCTCACTAAATCTTGGGTTTATTGAGAAAATGCTGGATGTAATTATTCGACCTTTTGTTTTTTTATTATCGTTAGGAATATCTTTTATTAAATTCCATAGTGATATGATATGATTCTGCATCAAAATCTGATCGGTTCTTATTTTTAATACAAGATCATGGCTTGCTTCAAGTATTCCGTGGAGAGATGTCTTTATTTGCTTGTTTATGTTATTGCAAACAATAGGTTGACCTCTATCAGACACTGATTCAAATTTTAGGCTTGGTAATTCCCCAGAATTTTCAACAGTAACAATTTTATCAAAAACGCCTAATCGGTTAGCATGTGTTAATAGTAAATGGTCATTTGAGCTAAGAATAATCTCTGATTCGGGGAAATGAGTTCGAAGTAACTTGATAGAGTAATAAATATCAAATTCTCTATATGCTGGCCCAGCGATAACTATACTGATTTTATTCATGCTATACTCCATGGGTAATTTGTAAAACAATATAAGTGAACATTGTGAAATAATCAAGTTATAGTCTGAATCGCTGAGGTTAAAATAAAAATATCTTTGCGTGCGGCATTTTTATAATACTTGGAATAGGGTGGGATTAGTTAATGGATCCGATAAAGAAAAAAACAGCAGTTATATTATATGGTTACATGAGGACATTTAAGGATACTGCGCCACATTTAATTAAGAATATACTTATGGTTAATAATGCTGATTTGTTTATTTTTTGCTATGAAAATGAAGGTACATCGAATATCATTAATATGGAAAATGTAAACAATGAAAAAAATAAAAATGCTGTAAAATGGGATTCAGAAGGTGGTTTAATAACAGAAAGTTTGTTAAGAAGTATTTACGAGGATTTCCTTGTTGAGTTTAGCATCAATAAGTATAACCGTAATTTCTTTATGGAAGAGTCAAAAAATATATTTAGCCCGGTTCTACCTATTGAAAGATTTTATTCACTTTACTGGAACATGAGTAATTCAGTAAAAATGCTTAATCGCTATTGTGAAAAAAACAATATCGAATACGAATCAGTTTTAATTACTCGTCCCGATCTAATTTTTTACGATATAGTCGATCTCTCTGTATGTGATAGAAAAAAATATCAGTTCCGACTCATGGCGGAAACTTTTTGTTTGGGGAAAAGCCTAAACCATACTTTGCTTGCTATTATAAGAATGTTGAGCGAGGTGAGTTGATACCATGGAATACAGTGGTCTTTTCTGATCAATTTATATACTCAAGCTTTGATAATATTATTAAATTATTAACTCTGTATGAGAATTTATCATTCTATAATAAAATTGGTGTGCCAGTATGTCACCCGGAAACAGTACTATATTATCATCTATCTCTTTCTAATAAAATTCCCGTAAATACAATAGATATTGTATATGAAATTTTACGTTCTACTACTGTAAAAGTAAGTAATGAATTACTCTTGGCATTCCCACCTCAGAAGGACAGCCTTGATATACATAGCAATACTAAGCAAGTAAATCTGCCTGTTAGGTCTCTTTTTATCCGTTATTTGAAGCGCGTTGCTAAAACTATTTTAAATCAAAACTAAAGGGAGTAAAAGGTTCCACATGTATGCTTTGATTACACCAACATTTGACGGACATCTTTTTTTTATTGAAAAGTATTTGAGAAGTCTCGATGTATATCTTTTAGATAAAGAGATAAATATATATTTCACGACAGAAGAAAAAAACGTAGATCAGTTATATGATATAACATCAAAGTATAGTAATCTCAATATTACAATATTTTCATTTGATACATTACTAAAAAAGAATGGAATTGATTTAACATCGATCGAGTTATTAAATGATTATGGTAAATTTTCTTATCAGACTTTGAAAAAACTTCTTACTGTTGCACATATACCAGAACAGTATTCTATAGTTATAGACTCAGAAAGTATGATGATTAGGCCGGGAAGAGTTTCTGACATTATTGAGACTTTTATTGCAAATCCTTTTCTGGCATATTCACGTTTATCTGAGCGTAAAGTTACATCTCCTTTTCTGACTGGAGTTGTAGAAAATACAGCACGATTGCTTGATACTGAACCTAATGAGTATTTTTTAGAACACTTTGTATGGGTTTATGACAAAAGTATCCTGAATGATATGTTTCATTCATTTGACGGGATCTTTTCATTGGTAAAAAAAGCGAAATTGAATTGTGGAGAAAATCTATTTGAAATACAGACATATCTTGCTTTTATTTTCTTGAATAATGAAAAGTATGGTTATGATATTATCAATGTTTTGGATGCTGTGAAAAACATAGACGAAGGGTATCTTGATAAATACTATAAAACATTTAAAGGGAATTTTGGTGTTTTGGAAATGGCTGGCGCAATTGTAACTCGTGATAATTATCAGAGAATTGCAGAATTATTCGATAAGCTTCATATTACGATGATGCGCTCTGAATATCATGGACGCATGAAGTATCACAATAAATTAATTGAATTGATTCAGCCAGTTTTTCTTTGTTCCTCGCAAGAACACTCTTTCGGAATAAATGCAACGATTAAAAATCGCTTACTGGATGCGACTGATACCAGATGGGAGGTACATATTATAAATCATCATCTCGATGTTTTGAAAATTAAACATATAGTGTCTTTAGCTTATCGCCTATGCCGAGTGATTGTTAAGATACCTGTTAATTTCATCCTAAATAAATTCAGATAATAATGTATTTAATAATTATACTGGGTTTCTTTTTGTTGATAATTTTACCGCCTTCAATGAATACAGTTTGTGCACCAGTCTTCTGCATCTGAGGGGCCGGGAATTGCTCCAGCGCCAGCCATTATCGCTGAGTATAAAAACTATTATTTGTAACTTCGGTATCAAGGAGAAATACTGAAATTGCGAATGCTAATATCTTATATGCTATGCATAAATCATCTGGGCCAAAATCCTATTAGAATAGGATTTTAATGCTGTCGCTATTACTTTTATGGGGAATTATTTTATTAATTATGAATAACAAGTTTCTGTTCGCTCACTATTTGAGGGGAGGAGCCGCATTGTGTGTGCTATTTTCACATTACACAGCATCATTCTTTATTTCTAATGACTTTATTTCATCTGTACTAAATATACCTAAGGCGAAAAATTTAAGCTTTCCAAGAATTATACTTGATTTTATTCCTGTCGAGTTTCCTGGCTTCCTTTCAATTTTTGGTGTCGCTACATTCTTTTTAATTAGTGGTTTTTTAATTCCAATTTCAATTGAAAAGTATACTGTAACGACTTTCCTTAAAAAAAGATTCTTTAGGCTATACCCAACATATTTTATTGTTTGTATCATTAATTTGTTTTTTGTATTCTTGGGGTTCTGCATTTTTCATTATTCAGGGAAAGACTATCACTACGGTTTAGACAAAATATTAAGTATTTTTAGTATGGGCCTTTCTCAGTATGTTAAAGATACTATATCAATGGATCCAGTAGCCTGGACTCTTGCGATTGAAGTATTATTTTATTTATCTACGTTATTTTTTTTCAGGATATCCTTCCTCTTTAGAAGGAAAGAAAAGATATCATTGAGTGATGTGCTTTTGTTATCACTTATTTTAAGCGTATCAGTAGTCTGGTTATCTCATCATATTGATAAAGTTTCAGTTTTCTTGAAGGTTATAAATGTCGGATTTTTAATAAAAGCTATTTATTTAACCACTTTTATGTTGGTTGGGACGACATTTTCTCTTTATGCGAGAGGGCGGATCGATATTAAAAGGTTAGTGTTTGCAGTTATACTTCAGTTTTATATGTTTGTATATATAACGATGCATCTTGCAGGACCTGCATTTTATATATCAACAGTAACTACATTTAGTTGGTTTGGTTTAGCGATTGTGGTATTTGCATTTTTATATGCTATCAATGATAAAATATCATATAATAAAAGTCTGAAACTCTTAGGTGATATCAGTTATCCGCTTTATCTGTGTCACTCGTATGCTGGGTATTTTATAATTGGAATGATGATAAATTTAAATATTCTCCCTAGATCTCTGGTTGTTTTTATGCCATTGCCCTTTGTGCTGATTTTGGCGTATTTTATTCATGCGAAAGTGGAAAATAAATTTGTTTCATAATAAATTGTAAATATCCCGTATAATTGAGTCATTCACATTTAGCGATCATCAGCATCATGACCTGACTAATCAGCTTGAGTAGGTTATCCCTCCCTCCTGCATTTTTATATAGAGCGTTCAATTTAAGTTATTTTCAGCTCAGCACCTTTGCGGATCTGGAGAGAAGAAATAATTCTATCAACGGAAGAAGATGAATAATTATTACGCCAAATATAATCCTACAGAAGATACTCCTGAATATCACCTTAGAAAGTTGAACTTCCGTAAATTACTATGTGGAAAAACCCATGATAAGCCACCATAAAGAGCTAAATTCTAACCCCATCATTACTGTGATTTGCCGGAGCGTAGCAAAAGGTAATGGCGGTATTTTTTGTTTTAATTCCCATAATCCACGTAGTAGTGGCGGACATAGTTGCTTCGCGACATGTTTTTAAACGCCTGTTGGAAGGCGCTAAGCTGCTGAAATGTAGTGAGTCTGGCGACGCAATCATCAAAAACATGTAATTCAGAACCTGGGTTAAACAAGAACGGGAGCCGGTGGGCTCCCGTTTTTTATGGTCTTCTTACCTGGCTGAGAACTCACTATGCCCATTGTGGCTTCAAAAGATGTTCCTGGTCTGTTTTAGCCAGCACGCGTTCAGTCGCGGAGTTGAACAGGCGCAGGTTGAGCTCCCTCATCACTTTTACGCCAGCCGTTGCATCGACCGCGATATCATCACTTCTGTCTGGTAACCTCAGTTCATCGCTGACGCGGGCGATGAATTCCCCTGTCTCCACAATTCGGTTTTTCTCAGTGCTAATTTCAGTACAGATTTCTGGTGCTATCCGCTCAATGACTTTATGCCATGGTTCCCATAGTGTAAACCATTCCCGAAACTGTTTGTCTTCAGCCATTCGGACCAGATAGTTTCACTTATCCAACGAGGACAACAGCACCGTGTCGGAAATAGCGCTACCCGCCTGTGGATGAGCGATATCATAGCTATACATCATCGTGACCCCGTCCCATGTAATGGTATAATGGTTAGGTTCAATGATGAGTACTAACGCTTCTCGGCTGTCTGTATCCAGGATACAAACCTGATTTAATCCCTCTGTGTGGCTCTGAATGTTGTCCATCAGCGCCGGAAAAGCCAATTCTCTCAGGCGGTTAAACGTACTGCTGATATTTTCTGGTACTATTGCTTGAGGGGGACAAAGTTCCATCAGGCAATTCCACGCTTCCGTCTGGTTTTCCTCAGAAAAAAACGTGCTAACTTTCCTCCGGCGACGGCGTTTCTGTGCTGGAGGGGAGGGGGAGCCCAGTTCTGATAGTAGAACGTAAGTTGTTTATGTTAAACATAATTTCGTCTGCATTAAGTATAAAAAACATACTATGTCTTATACTTACGGCCTTTGTCTCTCAAAAAAAGACCTTTTTCTGGATCATTAGTACGGCGATGTGATTGCTGAATTTATGTATTGTAGTTAATAACGGGGTAGCGGTTTTTTCCTGGATAACTCCCCACATTTTCCCCGTACAGAAAACAGGCGTAAAAAAGCCAACAATGTGTCTAATAACCCTAGATAACACACGGCATTTAAAATCACTTGCAGCGTGCCGCATACTCTTCCCCAAAACCAAACACCGGGTTTTGATAATCAAAGAGTGGCAAAAGGATATTTTATTCTCCTTCCGAAGAAGGCGGCTCCTCCTTTACCTGCGTTGGGCGTAGCGTTTCACCTGGCTCAAAATGCTGGTAGTCCGGCCCGTAATCAAACCACAGTTCATCCCCGGCGTGGACGTCGCGTGTGGTGAGGAAAAAGTTGATATTCTTCCCGACAAGCACCGCGCTGACGTTCTGTCTTACTTCTGCTTCCGCCGTCCGTGTCAGCGCCAGTGATATAAGACGGTAATTCACCATTTGGATTGTCCGCTCCACCCAACATGTTGTTTCCTTAAGGTTCTCACACCAGAAAGGACATCAACATGCTGAGCAGAGAGGACTTTTACATGATAAAGCAAATGCGCCAGCAGGGCGCGTACATTGTCGATATTGCGACTCAGATTGGTTGCTCTGAACGGACGGTCAGACGCTACCTCAAATACCCTGAACCGCCAGCCAGAAAGACCCGCCACAAAATGGTTAAGCTGAAACCGTTTATGGATTACATCGACATGCGCCTGGCAGAGAATGTCTGGAATAGTGAGGTTATCTTCGCGGAGATTAAGGCAATGGGTTATACGGGCGGACGTTCCATGCTGCGTTACTACATCCAGCCCAAACGTAAAATGCGTCCGTCAAAAAGAACAGTTCGCTTCGAAACTCAGCCTGGATACCAGCTCCAGCACGACTGGGGCGAAGTTGAGGTGGAGGTTGCCGGGCAACGGTGCAAAGTTAACTTTGCGGTTAATACGCTGGGGTTCTCCCGCCGCTTCCATGTCTTCGCAGCACCAAAACAGGATGCTGAGCATACCTACGAATCACTGGTTCGCGCCTTCCGCTACTTCGGTGGTTGTGTGAAAACGGTGCTGGTTGATAACCAGAAGGCTGCGGTGCTGAAGAATAACAACGGGAAAGTCGTGTTCAACTCCGGATTCCTGTTGCTGGCCGACCACTATAACTTCCTGCCACGGGCATGCCGTCCACGCAGGGCCAGAACAAAAGGTAAGGTTGAGCGAATGGTGAAATACCTCAAGGAGAACTTCTTCGTCCGGTACCGCAGGTTCGACAGCTTCACTCATGTTAATCAACAACTGGAGCAATGGATAGCCGATGTGGCTGACAAACGGGAACTTCGCCAGTTCAAAGAAACGCCGGAACAGCGCTTCGCGCTGGAGCAGGAACATCTGCAGCCGTTACCGGATACGGACTTCGATACCAGTTACTTCGATATCCGCCATGTGTCCTGGGACAGCTATATCGAGGTTGGTGGTAATCGTTACAGCGTTCCCGAAGCGCTGTGTGGTCAGCCGGTATCGATACGAATATCGCTGGATGACGAGTTGCGGATCTACAGTAATGAGAAACTGGTGGCCTCACATCGCCTCTGTTCGGCATCGTCTGGCTGGCAGACAGTGCCGGAGCATCACGCCCCGCTCTGGCAGCAGGTCAGTCAGGTGGAACATCGACCACTGAGTGCCTATGAGGAGCTGTTGTGATGCATGAGCTGGAAGTCCTGCTGAGTCGCCTGAAAATGGAGCATCTGAGTTATCACGTTGAAAGCCTGCTGGAACAGGCAGCTAAAAAAGAGCTGAACTACCGGGAGTTCCTGTGCATGGCGCTACAGCAGGAATGGAACGGCAGGCATCAGCGCGGTATGGAGTCCAGGCTGAAGCAGGCTCGTCTGCCGTGGGTCAAAACGCTGGAGCAGTTCGACTTTACCTTCCAGCCGGGCATCGACCGTAAGGTTGTCCGGGAACTGGCTGGTCTGGCGTTCGTGGAGCGCAGCGAAAACGTGATCCTGCTGGGACCTCCTGGTGTCGGAAAAACTCATCTGGCCATAGCTCTTGGCGTGAAAGCGGTGGATGCGGGACATCGGGTACTGTTTATGCCACTGGACAGACTGATCGCGACACTGATGAAAGCGAAACAGGAAAACCGTCTGGAGCGTCAGCTGCAGCAACTGAGTTATGCCCGGGTGTTGATCCTGGATGAAATAGGCTATCTGCCGATGAACAGAGAGGAAGCCAGCCTGTTCTTCCGGCTACTGAACCGTCGATATGAAAAAGCGAGCATCATACTGACGTCAAACAAAGGGTTCGCAGACTGGGGAGAAATGTTCGGAGATCACGTGCTGGCAACAGCGATACTGGATCGGTTGCTACATCACTCAACCACGCTGAATATCAAAGGAGAGAGTTACCGGTTAAAAGAGAAACGTAAAGCTGGAGTGCTGACCAAAAACACAACGCCAATCAGTGATGATGAAATGGTGAAAAGCGGACAGCATCAGTAACGAAAGTATCTTAGCGGGCATGAAAATGGCAAATAACGGTCAAACATCGTGGCGTTGACATCCGATGGGTAAATACCGGACTGTTAAGCAGGCTGAGGAGATTTCCCTGCGGGAAGCCGGATACAATGCGTTCCTGGCTTCGCGTGGCAAAATAATAATTACCGGCTTCCTTCCCATATTCTTTTTCGTATTCACACCGTACCTTTTCACTGTCCAGCAGGCGGCCGGAGTAGGGGCCCAGTACGGTAAACGCCGCCAGATCGGTTCGCGCGTAGACTGTACGCCCTCTGTAACCGTCGCTGTCATCAAGGGGAATAGCGACGGACATCATGGCATTCATTCGCGCATCATGACTTCCTTCATTTTGCAGAAACCAGCGAATATCCTGATTAATTCTGGCTTTTATCTGCCGGGGTAATGGGTTAAAAAGAGGCCCCCACCGTGTAACCTGCAAGGTTTCAATCTTGCCTTCCGCCTGCGCCATCACCGATATCGTCGGGTCACGCCAGTGCTGCAGAATGGGCAGGTTATTGTTTATCTGGTGTGTTCGCCAGGTCACGGCGTCTTCCTCTTTCTTGATCTGTTTTGCCGGCGGGGCTGAGATATCCTCTTTGGTCGAGGGAAGCGACCGTTTTTCCCCGCTGCGCTCCGGGAGGATACCCACGCTGGCGGTTATCTCATCGCTTGCGCCTGCGGACATCGATGTTTGTTGACTGTCACTCGTGACGGTAGCAGACAGCGACTGCTGCAGTCGCAATATGCCATTATACTTCAGTCCTGTGTTTGTCAGATAACCACTGGCGCTGCCGATGGCTATCCCCTGAGCCAGCGCCCACTTTATCCAGCCTCCCGCCTCGCGTTTCGCCTCCTGCGACATGTCCCGCCATGTCCGAATCTGTGCATTTGTAATAGGAGCGCCTCTTTCTCCGGGCGGTTTCAGTCGCTCTATACCAAAGAGGGTCAGCCCGCTGTTGGTCAGAAAGGTTTCGGCACTTCTGAAGGTTATTCCCCGTGCCTCCGCCCATCTTCTCCAGCCGCCTGTCTTTGTGCGCTCTTCCTGTGACATATTAAACCACTCCAGGAGTTGCGCCTGGCTGATGGTCGAGCCCCTCTCTTCGGGTGGCTGCAGCCGTTTCCTGCCATGGTGGGTCAGTCCTGTGTTTGTCAGATAGCTGCAGGCACTACTGATGGTTATCCCCTGAGCCTGTGCCCACTTTATGCAACCGCCTGCCTCGTTTTTTGCTTCCTGCGACAGCTCCTGCCACGCCAGAATCTGTGCATTTGTAATAGGCGTTCCTCTTTTTTCTGGCGGTAGCAGGCGCTCTATACCAAAAAGAGTCAGTCCGGTGTTGGTCAGAAAGTTTTCGGCACTTCTGATAGCTATCCCCTGCGTCTGAGCCCACTTTATTCGGCCGCCAGCCTCCTTTTTCGCTTCCTGCGGCAGATCCCGCCAGGCCTGAATTTGTGCATTTGTAATAGGAGTCCCCCTTTCCTCGGGCGGCAGCAGACGAACTATACCAAAGGGAGTCAGTCCGGTGTTTGTCAGAAAGTTTCCGGCACTGCTGAGAGGTATCCCCTGTGTCTGCGCCCATGCTTTCCAGCCACCTGACTCAAGTTTTGTCTCCTGCGGTAGGTCTCGCCATGCCTGAATTTGTCTGTCCGTAATGGCGCGGCCCCTTTCTTCGGCGTGCTGCAATCGTTCCATGCCGCGGGGGGTCAGTCCGGTGTTTGTCAGATATTTTCTGGCACTGCTGGTTGTTATCCCCTGCGCCTGCGCCCACGTTATCCAGCCGCCTGCCTCGCTGTGTTCTTGCGCTGACATGTTAAGCCACGTCAGGAGCTGCGACTCAGTGATGGGAGCGACTTTATCTCCGGAGGACCGTAACAGCTCCATGCCACGAGGGGTCAGCCCGGTATTTGTTAGATATTTTTTGGCGCTGGTGATAGAGATTTCCTGCGCCTGTGCCCATTTAGTCCAGCCGCCTGCCTCGTGCTTCTTCTCCTGCGGCAGGTCCTTCCATGCCTGAATTTGGCGGTCCGTGATGGGGAGCCCTCTCTTTTCGGGAAGTTGCAGTCGTTCCATGCCGCGGGTAGTCAGCCCTGTGTTTGTCAGACAGCTCCTGGCGCTGCTGGTTGCTATTCCCTGCGTCTGTGCCCATGTTATCCAGCCGCCTGCTTTGTTGTGCTCTTCCTGTGACATGTTAAACCACGTCAGGAGTTGCGCCTTAGTGATGGGGGCCCCCCTCTCCTTAGGATGCTGTAGCCGTTCCATGCCATAGAATGTCAGTCCCATGTTTGTCAGATGTTTTCTGGCGCTGGTGATAGAGATCCCCTGGGCTTGTGCCCATGTTACCCAGCCGCCCGCCGCACTGCGCGCCTCCTCAGAGAGGTCACGCCACGTCTGGATCTGGCCGACAGTGATAGGGCGGCCTCTCTCTTTGGGAGGGTGTAATCGCTCCCTGCCATAGGGGGTCAGCCCAGTGTTGGTCAGATAGAGTGCGGCACTTCCGAGAGTAACCCCCTGCGCCTGGGCCCATTTTCTCCAGCCGCCAGCGTCGCTTTTTGCCTCCTGCGGCAGGTCCAGCCATGTCTGTATCTGCGTACGTGTAATGGGGGGGCCTGTTGGGCCTCTTCCGGGGCTTTCTGTTGCCTCTGCTAACGGGGCTACTGCTTCCTGAGGCTGCGCCGTGTGCCATTCCTGGTCGCTCAGGTGAAGTGTGACGGAGGGAAGGTCGCTGCTTTTACCGGAGGCTATCATGCAGATGGTTTCACCGGTACCGAGTATTCGCTCTGCGGTGAAGTTATCCTGCCGTCCCGGAGACGCCAGCGCCTTCAGTCTTAAAAAGTGCTTCAGCCTGTCCGGCAGCGACGTTCCTTCATCCGGCTGATAAAAAACGTGAAAGCACAGTGCGGCCTCATCCTGAACGGGCAGTGAGAACCAGTCCCTGATGCTATTCCACATCCCGCTGAAGTCAGGGCAAGGGGCGCTGCTACCTGTCGGTGAGGAAAGATGAGTGACGGCCCCGATACCCCGCATAGCGCCTCCTGGTGGTGCTTATCTGGTTTTAAGGTTAACAAGGGGACGCTACCATCGCTCATTATTTTTTGCTTTTAGATTATGACCATCAGATCTCATGTACTCCAGCCTGGTCGGTTATGCCAAAAAGGGGAGCCTCAGGTCGCTATTTGATATTCGCAGACGCTAATGATTTAAAAGTAGATTTATTCGTAATGAATAATCAATCGTTTAAGCCGTCGGGCTGAGTGGCCCGACGAACGTGTTTAGAAGGTATATTTAAGACCGACAGTGGTCATAAAGTTATAATTTTCAATACCTGCGGTGTTTTTACTGTGTTCAGAGGTATTATCGCTGCGGTCATAAACCGTAGTATCCCCTTTTTTGTTGGTGATGCGATTCCATGTTCCTTCAACATACACTTTCGCGTTAGGAGTAACATAGTAACCCGCGTTTGCTGCAATAGAGTAGTAGTTCTGGTTTTTAACTTTACTACGGAAAGTGAGCGCCCTGGCATAGTGCTCATCGTTATCAGATGCCTTTACCCAACCGCTGTATTTAAATGCGCCGCTAAACTCAAAGTTATCGTAACGGTAGTTACCCGTAAGACCGATATAAGGCATTTTAAATTGTTGTTTATAGCCTATCCCTCTTTCTCCATCAGAGAATGCCCCAGTTTCATTCCGGAAACCGCCATTCTCGCTGTAAATATAGGTACCCCCGGTGGCATTGAAGCTGTAACGGCTTTCCTGGTAGCCAGCCATAAGACCAAGTCGATAGTCTGGCTCATTTAAAAACCAGCCTTTAACATTCAGATCGAATTCATTGGCGTAATTAAGACGTGTATTAGGATGTCTACTTTCATCTGTCCATGTTCCGGCGTGATTGGCATCCTGCCAGTCCTTATCAACCATATTGGCTCCACGGCTGTCGATTGTACTCCATCCGGCAGCGCCGACAGATAACCATGGCATCAGATCCCAGTTGATTGCACCTTTAATAATTGCAGCGTTATTGTATTTCCAGTCAAGTTGGCTAACTTTCCGCCCGCCTTCTGCTGGGTCGTAAACGCGTTCTTTTGTTTTTCCACTTAGCGTTCCTAAACTGATATCCGTGCTTACCTTTTCAGGGGTAAGGAAATTGAATTCGGTTGAGGCTAAAGAGTTGAATGCCACAGGGGCGGTGAGAGCGATTCCCAGAAGTTTTAAACGCATAAAGATGACTCCATTCGTCATAGTTAATTATCAGGTAGATATTCTTTTTATCCAGATCAATTAGTCAATAATGGCTCACTGCTTTGTTTACCTTTTGTTTAATATTGGGGGTTGATTTGCTGATGGACTATTATGTGTCAGGTATAACAATGGACAAAATGACCATGGGATGTCATACGGCGTGTCTTTTGCCATGGTGCATTATTCCTTCGTCGGCTCGTATATACATGATGAGCGAGGCGGAAATCGAACTTCTTAGTAGCGTTCGAGTGTGTGCAATGAGTGTCTAACGGCACTCTCCTGAGGATGATTTTCCTGACGGACATATATCAGAGTTTGCTGGCGTGACTCCCCATGTCACTCCTCGAGGGCCGGAACACGCGGATAATAAAAGCACAGAAATTAGAATAATATATTTCATTCAATTAATTCCTTTGTTTTAACTTATGGCTTTTGTTTTTTCTTCAGTAGCCCGCCAGCACGGGCTACAAGGTTAATTTGAACAATACACTCGGGCTTCAAGGGGCGTGTAAATTCCAAGAGTGACAAAACCTAATAGGCCGTTCACAAAGGTTTGCTGGGTTTCCGTACGCATCACTTTATCTGCGCCACCGCAGATTGCAGCGGCATCAACGGTTTTTTTCTGCCCCAGTCCTGAAATAAAGAAATGATGGGTGATAACCTTTTTGGGTGAGGCAACGGGTTCAGAACTCATTTTAAATGTTTGTTGAGCGCAACCTGAGAGGAGAAGTACCAGCGCAAAAGCGGATACAGTCTTAATCATAAATTACCTCCATGGTAATAATGTCAATCGAGTCATTTTTAGTCTGTCCGTTTGTAACGGAAGGGGATTATATACAATTCTTTTATGATTGGAAATGATAATTTTTATCATTTGATTGAGGCCAGCATACGAGGGGCCCGGCTCAAGGGGCTGGGTATTCCTGTATTACCGGGAATGTCAGTTCAGGCACATAGCTCATTATCGTATATGGCTACGGAGCATTGTGCAGAATGGGCATGAGCAACCAGGAACGGGGGAGGCGTCACACGTCCCAAGGATAGTTACCTGCGGTAGAGTGCCATGCTGACTGTAAAAGCTGCCCAGAATCTTACTTTCGAGAGCGTTAACTTTATCAGGAGTCGTGGATGTCACGTTGGGCGGCGCTTTGAACGCCAGGCAACTAAACGATGAGGCAGCCAATGATATGGCGAATATTTTTCTGATTTTCATTTGATGATCTTCTCCGCTTAATTTTGCACAATTGTCATCGGTATACCCGGTCGGAGCCAGGTTATGACGGGAGTGACGCCGCTGGATTCATGTCTACTTTATCTGAATACTGACCCTGTATTTTTTAGCTTTGTTTTTACGGGCATCATTGCGCGTTTGAAGTATTCTCAGTTCATAGTGACCGGATGCGGGGAGCGTGTACTGTCCGCTATCACTAAGTGCTGGTGAGTATCTGGAAAGATCAACTGAGTCGCTTATCCCGGGCCCGAACAGGTAAGTATCTGCGCCTTCATTCGAAATACTGACATGGAGCTGTTGTCCTTTTTTGGCCTGAAACTTATAGGTATCGTAATCGTATCCCTTTATTATTCCTGAGTATTGGGCACTATAATGTCCTTTATTGAACTCGACATTTACGTTCTTACCAGCAGCAAAACACGTTGAGGTTAGGAGAGCTAAAAGAAAAACGGCTTTACCGATGCGCTTGCTTTTCATATGTCAGTTTCTCCATCAGGATTAGCATGAAGCTTTGTTATACTATAACAATATGTCGTAGTGATCCAGAGCCTTGCCGTCGTTTCGGAGCATTAAGTGAGTAACTTATTCCCATCGTCAGGAGAATTAAGGACTTTTGAAGGTGATGATAAGGATAGATGTATCCCTGATGATATGGATGCCTTGATATATAATTTCATCGGAATGCGTTTTGTTTTGGCTTTGTTTTATCTGAATCGTTTTATAGTACTGAGTTGTAATCTGTATACTTCATGGGTTATGCGAATTTTAAACTAAAAATGATCAGATGTGCAGGTTGTATAAAAACTAATTTTTAATCCTTAGTGAGAAGCGGAAGTTTTTTATATTCCAACTGAATAGCCGCCATCTACAGTAATTATCTGACCTATGATAGAGCGGGCAGTATCAGAAGCCAAAAATAACGCTATACCAGCAATTTCTTTTGTAGTTATGATTTCTCCGGAAGGCATCCTGTTGAGAAAGGCTGCCTTTTTCACCTTGTCGCGCCCAACAAAGCGATCGAATAAATCTGTATCTACAGGGCCCGGTGCAATAGCATTTACTCTAACGCCTTTAGCTGCAACCTCTAATGCCGCAGAGCGGGTTAGTCCGTTAACAGCATGTTTACTGGCAGCATAAATACCCCCTCCGGAAACACCTGCTTGCCCGGCTCGTGAGGAGATATTTATCAGACTACCAAAGCACTGTTTACACATAATGGGTAAGGCATGTTTCATTACAAGCTGAGTTCCAAGTACATTAGTATTAAATACATGATGAAAATCATCAACAGTGGTGTTTTCGTGCGTTGAGGGATGGCCTTCTGTTCCTGCGCTGTTGATCACTACATCAACTCTTCCATATATTTTTATGGTGAACTTTATCAGATTTATAACCTGCTTTTCGTCAGTTACATCCGCCATGATAAAATGGCACTGAGGGTGGACTTTCCGCAGTTTTGTTTGCAATGCCTCACCTTGTTTAATATCTAGTCCTGAAAAAATAAGGTTATATTTTTCATATGCAAACTGGTAGCTACATTCCTCGCCAATACCAGAAAGTGCTCCAGTGATCACAATTGTTTTTGCAGACATACCGAATACCTCATGAACAATAATGAAAAATACAACGTAAACCTATCTAACCAGATATCAAGGATTTATAAGTGGTTGATTTATTGTTATTAATGTGTAAGCATGGGGTTATATATTGTGATAAATGCTTTTTTTTGTGAAAAAATAGATGAAAATACCGGATGGCTTTAATGTTTTCTATATTTATATGTAAATTATATTGCAACAAGATGATAAGTTTTAGTAACGCTAAGAATAGTTTCTAGAAATTGATTGAAAATATTTAAAAGTAATATTATGTGATGGCTAAAGGTTAGCGCTATCAAATATACAAGCCATAAAATTTATTCAGAACAACGTTTTTATATATTTGTGCTATTGGTGTGCGTTGTATGAGAAATTGCTGCTTGATAAACTAATGTGGGCCATTGCTTATAATGAGAAGTAAATTCTTTATCAACGGAGTCATTATATCGCTATGGCAAGGAAATATCTCTTTTACTCTTATTCTGGGGTGGGGGTGAATAAAGTAGAAGGTTCCTTAACCTGCACTGAGCGTAGCACTTCACTTGACTCAAAATACCGATAATCTGGCCCGTAATCAAACTCGTCGGGTCACGCCAGCACTTTCCGGAGGTTGTGTCGAATACTATTCCTGGTCGCTCAATGAAAGTGTGACAGGGGAAGGGGTGCTGCTTTTACCGGAGGCAATCGTGCAGATGGTTTCACCGGTTCCGGGCATTCGTCTGCGGTGAGGTTATCCTGCTGTCCCGGAGATGCCAGTGTTTTCAGCCTCAAAAAGTACTTCAGCCTGTCCGACGGCGACGTTTCTTCATTCGGCTGAAGTCGGGGAGACGCTATTACTTGCCGGTGAGCGCAAATGAATGGCGGCCCCGATACTTCGCATAGCGCCTCCTGCTGAGGAAGTCTGCCACCGTTTATTATTCTCTTCTTTTACATTATGTCCATCGGCACTCGCGTGTCCTGGCCGAGTGGCTTGCCAAAAACGAAGAGCATCAGGTCGTTATTGGGGCTGGTACTGTGGCGATTTATGAAATATGTACTGGGATCGGAAAACCAGAACTATATTATCTTCCAGGTATGTGTTTTTTGATGAAACAGTATTTCGGTGATTTTATTTTATGAGATTTTTTTGTCTGTGGCGATGTGGTAAATCGAGTGCTTTAATGCAAACTCTATTTACTACCATTTTTGGTAGTGTGTGATATATTTTCGAAAGTAAAAACTTACGAATGTAAAAAAATATTTTTCATTTATGGTATTCTATTGCCAATCATTTTTATAGCTGGTACGTTTTCTAATGTCAGGACTGACATCCAACTCGTATTGTATAATAAAATATACAGGGATTATCCATGAATAAAATATACGCTCTGAAGTATAGTGTCAGACAAGGTGCTCTTGTGCCTGTTTCAGAACTGGCAACTCATGTAAAAAAATCTTCTCGCACAGGTCTGATAAAAAAATTTATTCCATCAGTTATTATTAACACCCTTTTTTTAGGATATTCAATTACATCGCTGGCCTCAGTCGTCAGGTATGATATCCCCTACCAGACAATAAGAGATTTTGCGGAGAATAAAGGGCAATTTACGCCAGGCAGTATGAATATCCCTATTTACAGCAAAACAGGCGCGGTTATTGGCTATTTGAATAATGTTCCAATGCCCGATTTCAGCAGTGCCAATCATCAGTCAGCGGTTGCCACACTTGTTTCGCCACAGTATATCGTGAGCGTAAAACATAATGGCGGCTATCAGAGTGTCAGTTTTGGTGATGGCGAGAATGGGTATCGTCTTGTTGACAGGAATAATCAGCCTGGACGAGATTTTCATGCCCCACGTTTAAATAAATTAGTCACAGAAGTCGAGCCTTCTTTGATGACACAGTCGGGGATGGTGTCTGGCGCTTATAGTGATAAAAATCGTTATCCCGCATTTTACCGGGTAGGGTCCGGAACCCAGGAAATTAGAGATACAAATGGCCATATCACCTCAATTTCCGGCGCATACAGTTATCTGACCGGCGGAACGGCGGGCTCACTGGGGTCTTATGATCAGGGCAAGATGATCAGTACCAATACCAATAACCAGTTGTATAGCCTGGCGCAGGGGCCGATGGGAACACACCCACGCAGTGGTGATAGTGGTTCACCTTTATTCGCCTATGATTCTGTTTTACAAAAGTGGGTCATTGTCGGGGTGGATAGTTCCGGCGGCGGCGGCGGCACTAACTGGGCAGTGGTTGATGCGAATTTTGTAAATCAGGCCATTCAGGACGATACCGATGCGCCAGTAACTTTTATGGCCGGACAAGGCCCCTTGCGCTGGGCGTTTGACTCGACAGATGGTACAGGAACGCTTACCCAGCAAGAGACTGTCTATCAGATGCATGGCCAGAAAGGCGCCAACCTGAATGCGGGTAAAAATCTGGTATTCAATGGTGTTGACGGTCAGATTGTACTGGAAGACACGGTTAACCAGGGCGCGGGGGCGCTGTCCTTTAACCATAATTATACGGTATTCACCACGAACGGTTCCACCTGGAAGGGCGCAGGTCTGGATATTACCCGGGATGCAGAGGTGAACTGGCAGGTGAACGGGGTTCAGGGCGACAACTTGCATAAGGTCGGCGAGGGCGTGCTAAAGGTCAATGGTACTGGTATTAACCCGGGCGGATTGAAGGTTGGGGATGGTACAGTTATTCTGGCTCAGCGTCCGGATGAGGACGGAAATGTTCAGGCCTTCAGTTCGGTGAATATCGCCAGTGGCCGACCCACGGTGGTTCTTACCGACAGCCGACAGGTGAATCCTGATAACATTAGCTGGGGCTTCAGGGGAGGCCGGCTTGATGTCAATGGCAATGACGTCACTTTTCATAAAGTTAACGCCGCGGATAATGGTGCGGACATCATTAATACCAGCGATACCTTTGCCACAGTTTCAATTAAGCCCCTCACGGACATGACGGTGACTATTAATGACTGGGATAAAAATAAATCTTCCGGCGGTGCTGCCGGGTTATTGTATAAATATAATAACCCTTACGCCCATACAGTGGATTATTTTATCCAGAAGAAAAAAGGATATGGATATTATCCTGTCAATCAGTCAGACAACGACAGTTGGGAGTATGTTGGACACAATGAGACGCAGGCCGTTGAGCGGGTAAAATCACGGCGTCCTGTCGATGATCGAATTTATCACGGTAATATCACTGGCAATATTCATCTTAATATTGATACCTCTCACAGTAACGGCGGCCTTATTTTTGACGGCAATATAGATACGCCAGATGGCAAGTTGATGCAATCTGGTGGTCAACTGACGTTCCAGGGCCATCCAGTTATCCATGCTTATAACGGTAAATGGTTGACTGATAAACTAAAATCCCTTGGTGATGATTCTGTCAGAAATCAACCCACGTCTTTTGATCAGCCTGACTGGGAGAACCGGACATTTCGTCTGAAAACGCTGTTGCTGAACAATACCGATTTCGGCCTGGCCAGAAACGCGTCGCTGAATGGGGATATTGAGGCTGTTCATTCGTCCGTGACGTTGGGTACGCCAAATTTGTATATCGACCTGAATGACGGGAATGGCACAAAAGTGACGCCACAAAAGGGAACCTCGGTTGCCGGACAGGAGGCGGACATGAGCCGCTATGTCGGGAAAGTGACGCTTAGCAAGCAGTCAACTCTGGACGTACGTGAAATTTTCACTGGCAGTATCCAAAGTCAGGATAGCGTCGTCACCGTTTCCTCGCGTCATGCGAAGCTGGATGATTACAGCCGGTTCGGCAACACGTCACTGACTCTTCAGGAGGGGGCTCGATTGACCGCCACCGGGGGGTGGTGGAGTGATTCAGACGTTATTGTCGGACCAGCCGCTACGCTGAGTCTGGCAGGCGCGCCTGCAGGTAGCCAATCCGGACAGATGAGTCCGGCGTTTTATTCCACCAATTATGGCGCGGGTTATCAGTTGGGCGCCGCGAGTGAACTACAGTTCTCTCCTTACACCTTTGTTACCGGCGATATCCGGGCAGAGGGTGATGCAGGTATTACCATTGGCAGTAGTGAAAATGTCGCCCTGGCGGATAATCTGCCCCTGGAAGAGCAGATGATGTACAGTCTGTTCAATGGCTTTCGTAATGTTTATTCGGGTAATGTCAGCGCCCCGCAAGGGCGAATGGCGATGACGGATACGCAGTGGCAGATGCCTGGTGATTCTCGTATAGGGGCACTGAGTATGACCCGGTCGCTGGCCGGCTTTACCGGGCGCGGATTTCACACTCTGACTACCGACACATTACAGGCCAGCCAGTCTGCTTTTGCACTCAGAACGGACCTGAAGGACAGTGACAAGATTGTAGTGAACCAGAAAGCAGAGGGTCGGGACAACACCCTGTTTGTGAACTTCCTGAAAAAACCGTCCGGGCAAGAATCCCTGAATATTCCACTGGTCAGCGCCCCGGCGGGGACAAATCCAGCGATGTTTAAGGCCGCAGAGCGGGTGACCGGTTTTAGTCTGGTGACGCCGACCCTGCACACAACAGAGCAGGATGGCAAAATACAGTGGGTACTGGACGGGTTTAAATCCGCGCCGGACAAAGGGTCAGCCACGTCGGCCAACAGCTTTATGGGCATGGGATATAAAAACTTCATGACCGAAGTGAATAATCTGAATAAGCGTATGGGGGATCTGCGTGATACTCAGGGCGAGGATGGGATGTGGGTACGTATCATGAACGGCGCCGGAACCGGTGACGCCGGATATTCTGATCGCTACACCCATTTGCAAACGGGGTTTGATAAAAAACACCGATTGTCAGAGGCTGACTTATTCACCGGTGTCCTGATGAGTTATACCGATAGCAGCGCCAGCGGTCGGGCCTATAGCGGCGACACGCATTCGCTCGGCGGTGGGTTGTACGCATCTGTGATGTTTGATTCGGGGATATATATGGACGTTATCGGTAAGTATATCCACCATGATAATGACTATAATGCCGGATTTGCTGGTCTGGGCAAACGGAATTACGGTACACACTCATGGTATGCCGGTCTGGAGGGCGGATATCGCTACCACCTGACAGAAAGTTTGTACATTGAGCCACAGGCGGAACTGGTATACGGAACCGTGTCCGGAACGACGCTGAAATGGAATGATAACGGCATGGATGTGTCGATGCGTAGCAAGACCTATAATCCGCTGATAGGGCGTACAGGCGTGGCTCTGGGGAAAACGTTCAGTGGAAAGGACTGGAGCGTTACGGCCCGTACTGGCGTGGATTATCAGTTTGACCTGGTGGCCAATGGCGAGACGGCGCTACGCGATGCATCCGGAGAGAAACGTTTTACCGGTAAAAAGGACAGCAGAATGCTGTACAACGTGGGGTTGAATGCGCAGGTGAAGGACAATGTCCGTTTTGGTCTGGAACTGGAGCAGTCGGCATTTGGCAAATATAATGTTGATCATGCCATAAACGCTAACTTCCGCTATATGTTCTGAGTGGCGGCGTTTGCGTTATATCCTCACAAACAGCGCCTTAGGGCGCTGTTTTTTCCCGGACATACTGTACTTTCGCAGGGGGCGAAAAATAGTTATTCTGCAACCAGCCACATATCGGCCTCTTCAAACATCTCTTCCAGCATACGGTTCAGCCGTTCTTTCTCGGTTTTTGTACAGTCACTGTTTAATGCGTTTGCCTGCATTGGTTTAACTTTCACTTGTGCCGCGGGAAAGAGCCGGTGTACGCGCTTTGTGAGTTCATTAAGGATAATTTCTCGTGCCCCCGGCAGGCCTTCAACGTTTCGCTTGTCATAAACGAGTTCGACGAACATCGCCATTTCCTTTTTACTGGTTAGATAAACAGTATTTAAACTGGGTATATAACCAGTGTCAAGGTCTGGCCACCGTTTTGTCATCCTGATGGTGGTTAACGGTGCGGACATCAAATTAAATTAACAGAACATAAAAGTGAAAGCTGCCAACCTGTTGCTGTGCTATGACGTTAGCCGCTCTGTTTTCACGGAGGTATCCTGTAGGTACCTGCTACCTGATGGTAAATTCCAGGGCGCGGCTGAAATCGCAATCGGCCAATACAACCGGGTCGCCTTTTCTGACAATAATGCTATTCGTGCCCAGGCATTTTCGGCTCTGTTTCCCCTTAATGTTGTTATCATCTGTGAACCAGCGCTGGTTATCATTACCCGTGCATGAATAAAGAATGACTGGCGTGCCTTCTTTCGTACCCTGTCCCGCAGCATCCAGGCATTTCTCACCATGCGTGATTTTGTCGCGGTGAAATGAGAAAAGCTGAGATTGCACATGTTTACACTCCTGCAGCGTCAAATGATTCTGTTGCTCTGAGCCAGCATCAAGGCACAAACCATCTGTTGTCCGAATCTGTTCCGCATCATTTATGTAATAACCGCCGGAATTAATCTGGTTTTGTGTAATGACCGGGAACGATAAATTAATACTATAAGGGGCGGGTAAGCCGTTAGTCGTACACCCACATAAAATAGAGGAGAGGCAGAGAACCAGAGTGGTTTTTCCTGAAAGTAATGCCATTCAATTATTACCCTAAAAATAAATAGTGTTATAACTATATTAAGTGGTTTATACCCACTGGATATCACCTGGTGTCGAGGTGGCAATAGAGAGAATTCTGATAGACTTACATAAATAATTCGGTTAATTGCACGCAGTCAACCAGGAAGCAACTCAGACGACGATAGGTATATAGCATTGGATACTGTTGTAATATTAAATGTTATCACAGCGGAAAACGGTTGTACATTTCTCTGCGTTAAACAACGCGAGAGGATTTGCTGACATCCGATATGCGATAAAAGAGGGGGTGGGATATCACTGATAAAATAAACCCTTTAGATTTTTGTCAATGACGATATCCTGCGGTATTTTTAAGCAAAATTTCATTCCAGACTACGGAGCTATATGTATGTGCTTATGATCAGGCAAAAGTAAAGGTAGTTCATTAATTTCTAACGTATAATATGAACGATTAGCACTATCAGCCAGACACCTTAAATAAACAGCCGAACGCCCGGGCCATAACGACCTTATTCACTTTTTCTGAAAAAATGCAGAATTATGAATTATGAAAGATAAACGTTGGCGGCAGTAGGTCCACGGAGGCCATTAATACGACAGAACTCAACGCGTATACCTGGGATAAGCGCTTCTGCTTCGTGTTGGTTACATGCTGAAATGTGGACCTGAACATCTTTACGGCCATCGGAGGGGGTGATGAGACCTTTACCGCTCTTACAATCAAAAGTTTTGACAATTCCTGTCATTTTACGAGACAAACAAATTCCTTAAAGGGGATAACGAGGCGCACTATACACGTCAGGAAAAATAATACCAGCTATATTTAATAGCAATAAAGATTTCTGGACGGCTAAAAGTAGTCTATTGACACCATCGCAAATAATGGCATTACTTTCTGGAGAAAGTATTCTCTTTTTTAGATCCGTTAATTGGCGTGGGCATCATGGGTTTTGTAGTAGAGCAGGACGGTGAACTGATTTTCCTGGTTTGCTTTTTATCGGTATTTGCAGGTGGTTGCGGGGTCTTACTACCAAAATCGTAGATAAAAATTTCCCATGATGCCTGTTGTAAACTGACGGAACGGTATGAATGGGCCAAAACAGGCAATGAAAAAATAATCAATGACCAAAGCATAAAAGCATGATGTTTCATAACACCTCCTGTTATATGCAATGACTTATGTATTTTATATACTGTATTATGGAACATAACTACCATCTTTTATTAAACGAAGAGTTAATCGTTTTTAATATTAATGTGCTTTATTGTAGGGGTGGAATATTTTATTGAACAATCAATATTTGCATCCGTTATTATTTTTATAGAATGTAAACTCTCTCTCAACACGGGCGATATTTATGTTGGAATTGTGGTGTTGATTCTATTCTTATGACAAGAAATGTTGTAATTGATAGATATATTAAAAATTACATCGGAGAGGCAATGAAGCGTATCGTGAAGTTTTTTCTGGCAAGTGAATATGGTCGCAGCGCCAGCGATGGCATATAACTGTATTTCGTCTGGAGAGTCAAGTGAGGACTGTGAAGCACAATGCAATATGTTATGGTTATATGGAGAGTTTGCTTACTGGACATGTTTTTAGCTGGTCGGCGTCAGATATTTCGGTATGCGAGTGGTGTGGGTGTTTATGTTTGCATATCAATGGGTTATGTTAGTGGTTGGTTTTTCTGTAATGGCCAGACGTTTCATGGGACCTCTTAAATTAGTGTGTGTGAGAAAGATTAGAATGTAAATCTATAAAAAAAAGATGACCTTGGAGAACGGGTTTCCTTAATAGACGGTACGGGTTCTCGTTAGTAAAAATGTCTTTTAAGAAGTAAACGCATCGGGAGCGATAGCGGTGAATTATTCCTGGTTTTGTCGGTTCGGCATAGTGGCGATAACTGAATGTCGGATCGGTACTGCGGGTGTTTAAACGCACCGTAAATAAGAAGTAGTATTAAGGAGTTGTTATGAAAAAGCTTATTTTTTCCACTTTAGTTATTACTACAAGCGTTTTGGTTGTAAATGTTGCACAGGCCGATACTAACGCGTTTTCCGTGGGATATGCACAAAGTAAAGTTCAGGATTTCAAAAATATCCGTGGGGTAAATATGAAATACCGCTATGAGGATGACTCTCCGGTAAGTTTCATTACTTCGCTAAGTTATTTATATGGAGATAGCCAGGCTTCCGGCTCTATTGAGCCCGAAGGCATTCATTACCATGACAAGTTTGAGGTGAAGTACGGCTCTTTAATGGTTGGGCCGGCTTATCGATTGACCGACAATTTCTCGTTATACGCGCTGGCAGGTGTCGGTACAATGAAGGCGACGTTAAAAGAGCATTCCACTCAGGGTGGTGACACGGACTCTGCCAAAATATCCTCAAGGAAAACGGGCTTTGCGTGGGGCGCGGGTGTACAGATGAATCCGCTGGAGAATATTGTTATCGATGTTGGGTATGAAGGAAGCAATATTTCCTCTACAAAAATAAACGGCTTCAACGTTGGGGTTGGATACCGTTTCTGAAAAGCATGATCTATGCGGAAGGTTCGCCTTCCGCACAGCCAGTTAATAAAATAAAGAGGATTTTTTACTGTAAACAAGTATCTTCTTGTCTCTTCTCGTTTCGTGATATCGCTCTGAACATAACATTCCACAGCATGAGCGCAGGTAGGTGATTGTTGCAAGGAATCAAGGTAGTTCAGGTATGTGGTAAGCATGAAGGCCTGGTGTAAATAACGACAGATCTAACAAGATTCACCCTGAAAAATTTTCTCTGAATTAATCACAATGTCATCAAGATTTTGTGATCCCCTTCGCATATTGTACCCGCCGTTGACAGACTTCTGAAAAGTAGCAAGGGATGTATTTTATATCCAATAGAGTACCATTTTTGCTCCTGGCAGGAGTCTCCAGCCGCCACTAGCTCAGCTGGATAGAGCATCAACCTCCTAAGTTGATGGTGCGAGGTTCGAGACCTCGGTGGCGGTCCAATGTGGTTGTCGTATAATGTTATTACCTCAGTGTCTGGCTGATGATGTGGGTTCGATTCCCACTGACCACTTCAGTTTTGAATAAGTTATGTCTTGCAACTCTGTTACAGAATAATTTCATTTATTACGTGACAAGATAGTCATTTATAAAAAATGCACAAAAATGTTATTGTCTTTTATTCCCGGTGAGTTGTAGATTTTTCTTATGCGGTGAATCCCCCTTTGCGGCGGGGCGTCCAGTCGAAATAGTTAATGTTCCTCGCGAACCATATTGACTGTGGTATGGTTCACCGGGAGGCACCCGGCACCGCTATTTTTATAAAACAAAATTTACCCTCTACGGTTCAGTAGGGTGGGCTTTTTTACATCAGGCAGGTCAGAATAATACTGGTTAGCTTGAAAGGTATGATCAATAGCAGAAATAAATGGTTCCGTTCGCGGTCTGAAGGTTTAACCGCGCCAGAGCGTATGCAAGACCCTGGCGCGGTTGGCTGGTGATCGTTCGATAGTGCGAATATGAATGGTTACCAGCCGCTGCGAATTCTACCTATGCCACCTAATAAAGCAAAACATTTAGACGCTAAACAACGACAATTCAGATAGTTCGAACTTTTCTTTAAAAATGGCTATTAATTAGCCATGATAACACCGTAGTGATTCACGTATTCTGTCCAGGAAAGGTTGAAGAGGAAATGCCTGATAACAAGACTTCAGGCATTTCTAAAGATTAGTTAGCTAAGGAACAGTTGCTGAGAACAGGTTTATCATCACCTTCTACCAGTTCAGCCGTTTTGCCTTTTGTATAAAGCTTATATGTATAATTTTTGTCCATAGCTTCATAGTTTGCTCCTGAGGCCATTTTCATTATCCGCATCGGGATCATCTCGTTTACCTGATTGATAATCGCATAGGCATTTCCAGCCTCGGTGTTGATGTAAATCACCTCCATCACCTGGTTATCATTACAGGTGTATATAGATTTAGAAATTTCCTGCGAAGCTGCCATAGATGCGGTACTGACGCTAAGCGCCGCAAGAAAGAGGGTAAATGGGATCAATTTACGTTTCATCATTAGTATCCTTTGTTCATATTGTTGTAGTTAATTCCCTGAAGAGCGGGAGATAAGACAGCATCAATATCATTAATGCTGTAGTATTCCTGTTTACTGGCGAAAAGTAGCGCCAGAAAAGCGAGTTATAATTTATCCGTCATTGACATATGCGATGAGCAGATAAATCTTAAAATCATAAACTATAGGCTGCAAATCATTATGACACGATGGAAAACGATCTTCGCCGCTGCTCAATACTATGGCATAGAAACCGAAGAAAGCAGTGCTGTTCACTATCTTGCTTCATACAGAATCTATCAGTGAAACTATTTCTTCAAATGGTGGTCTTTTTATTATCGATCAGGTAATGGAATCAACAGGGATTATTCAGGAGTATATGTGAAAAAGTGGCTTATAGGAGGGATTTTGATCGCAAGTTTTCTGACAGGTTGTCTGATGTGGCACAATATTGATAAATGGTTTAACAAAGATATCGAAGTTTTTTACGCCGGAGACGATAACTAAATCTCCTGTCGGTTGGTAACGGGTAGCATATCTTCAGGTGTTGCGCCCAAGAGTTGCCGGGCGCAAATGGTAGATGCATGAATACCATTTCATTAAAGTCTTAGTATCACGTGAACAGTAGTTATCGCGTATCCACTGAAGTCACAAGATGTATAAGCCAGGTTTTTGTTTCAGAAGTGACTGAAACATATTTTGTTCCGGTTGGGTTTACCGCCAGTTGCTGAAAAAAACAATGTTTGTGTAACCGTTGTAGAGGTTGACACATGCGCCGACCGTGAATTTTATTTTTGGCGACCATATTTCCTCCCAAAAGGCCGCCCGAAGGCGGCGCTGGGTCTGATAATGGAGAAGGGCGTTGGTCACTGCCATAACCAACCTCCATACACCAATACAAATGATAATCATTATCAATTGTGTCGATGGTGAAAAAATTGTAAAGATGAAAAGATGTCAGAAATTACGATGAACGGAGGGGCATTTTTCGTTAACCGCTTAAATTCATAACTAAAAAGATGCTTTTATAGGCTTGAAAATGGTTTATCCGTCCTTATGTAGTCAGTGGACAAGCAATGCTTGCCGTGATGTTGAACTTTTGAATAGTGATTCAGGAGGTTAATGATGGCACTCAGTACCTTGTCAGCACTTCCCGGGTTTGCTGATTCTCTTTTCTCGGACCGTTTCAACCGTATTGATAGACTTTTCAGTCAATTAACAGGAGATACGCCAGTCGCTGCGACGCCAGCTTACGATCTGAAAAAGCGCGATGCGAATAACTATCTACTTATCGTGAGCGTTCCTGGCTGGAAGGAGGAAGAGCTTGAAATTGAAACGGTTGGCAGCAACCTGAATATTACGGGTAAACACACTGAAGATACTGTAGAGGATCAGACACACTGGATTTATCGTGGTATTCGTAAGTCGGATTTCCAGTTGAGTTTTTCTTTGCCTGAACATGCTAAGGTGAATAATGCGAAACTGGAGCAGGGGCTCTTGTTGGTAGAGATTTACCAGGAGATTCCTGAAAGCGAGAAACCGAAAAAAATTGCCATAGAAAGCAAACCAAAGGCGATTGAACACAAATCATAATCGCGTTAATGAAGGCCCGTTTAGACGGGTCTTCATTGTCTGTAGCAAAAAGGGTTTCGCCTTGCTTGTAGGCACAGATCGCTAAATATTATAACCCTGACCTCTATATTATCCCGTGCCACTGACCTCGTCGCCATTGGACGGCGGTAGGTTGGAATTATCCGCGAGGTCAGTCCAATTTTTGTCCATTCTCTATATCCTGCCTGTTATGGTGCGGTGTCTGAACGTAACTTCGTATAACGATGCATCGTTTTAATTTTGTTGATGCTATTTCTGCTATGACTGCTGTCATACGTGAAAAAAGCTGATGTCTTTCTACATCATTTATCAGAGGCAGATATGAAATTAGAGCTCGTTAATCGGCAGGTCATTATACCTGAAAGCGAAACCGAGCCTTTCCAGTGCCATGCCTCTACGCTTGCGCGCTTACCGTGCGGTACGCTCGTGGCCGCATGGTTCGCGGGGCTGTGCGAAGGAAGCAAAGATACAGCCATCTGGTTATCTCGCTATGAACATAATATCTGGACAAAACCGCAGCGAGTGGCGGCACGCGAGGGGGAAGCACACTGGAATCCGGTGTTATTTTACCCGTCGGATAAATTGTGGTTATTTTATAAAGTAGGCAGCGACGTACACGTGTGGAAAACCTGGTTTATCACCTCCAGCGATCGAGGATTTACCTGGAGTACGCCAGCTGAGTTGGTCAACGGTGATATTCTGCCGCGAGGTCCCGTAAAAAATAAACTCCTGCTGGCATCAAATGGCGCCTGGATTGCGCCAGGGTCGATTGAAAATGCTGAACGTTGGGAAGCATTTGTGGATCGCTCCTGTGACGAAGGAAAACATTGGAATATCTCTTTTGTGCCGTTGGAACCCTATGGCGCTATTTCCGGGAAAAACGTAGCGTTGTGGGATGGTGTAAAAAAGGGCATGCTGTGGGAGTGTTGTCTGGAAAACCTCCTGCGCTGGGATGGCGTTATTCAGCCTACGCTGTGGGAATCTTCTCCGGGGCATATTCATATGTTGTTACGAAGTACACGTGGGGCAATTTTTCGCAGTGATTCAATCGATTATGGCGTTAGCTGGTCTATTGCCCGCGCCACATCTTTACCGAATAATAATAGTGGTATCGATCTGGTTAGTATGCAGGACGGTACGCTGATTCTTGCTTTAAATCCTGTCAGTGGCAACTGGGGAAAGCGTTATCCGCTTTCACTTATTGCCTCCCATGATAATGGCACATCATGGCTACCGTTACTGGACCTGGAAAGTGACCGTGGTGAGTATTCTTATCCCGCTATTATTAGCGAGGGGGGAGTCATACATATCACCTACACGTGGAACCGGAAAAATATCGTATATTGTCGATTACAAACTGTGTAAGGCGCTATAAGTCGAGACCGATAGCGCCGGAATAATAACGCCTTGCCAGGCGTGGTCTGTCACGCCGAGATGGCCGAATAATTACGATTTACCGGGCAACATTCTTGAAAATGTATCGTCTTTTTGTATGTAATGGTGAAACAATGCCGCTGCTGCATGCATTGCAATCAGGAAATAACCGATATTGGCCAGCATTTCATGAATGCGCTTTATATCCGATTTTAGCGTGCTATCTGGCGTCAAAAATACCGGTACAGTAAAACCAAAAAAGCTCCAGTTTTTTCCGCCTAACGTCATCATCGCGACGCCCAGCAGCGGTAAAGCGAGAAAAGTGAGATAAAGCGCGATATGCATTAATTGGGCGGCCACATGCTGCCAGCGAGGAGGGGGAGGCGTAATGACCGGGGTTGGGTATTTGTGTTTAAGATATAACCGTAAAAACATCAGCGCCCAGACCAGAGCGCCCATATCATAGTGCATGTCTTTCATAAACAGGTAAACGCTGGAGCCTTTTGGCGCCCACCCCCGTAACTCGATGGCGGCATAAGCGATACCTATCAGGAACAATGTTAACCAGTGGAGCGTTATTTGCAGTCTTGAGAAATGTGCCATTATTATTATCCTTTATTAACAACCGCTTGTAGGGTATGCGTAAAATCTTAACAGAACCTTAAAACGGGGCTCTTAATCGCGAGGAACGGGCATAGATAGCGGCACGTAAAATGGGATAAAAAGCCGGCGGCATCGCCGGCTTACTGTTGTTATTGTCCTCTTACGACAACACAGGTTTTACCATAAAACGGATATGAGCCTGTAGTTTCATAATCAACACTCGAAACTAAAGAAATATCCCCCGATTTTTTCGCTGAATCAATAGATGCATCCCCGGTATTCACAATACCCAATACCGTTTGCGCACACGCTTTACCGGTTTTGGTCGCCGGGAGACTGGTGGCCGTAATAGGCCCTTTAACATCCGTATATAATCCAATCCCTGTCGGTGATGGTCCTGTAGCACAACCAGTTAAAAGAGAACTAATAAAGATAATTGAAAAAATGTGTTTTTTATTTTTCATGGAAATAGTCCATTATAAATTAATAGAAAGCCTACCGTCCGAAATCGTCCGGACAGCCATTTAAAAGATAATGTATATTAAATATGCGATATTACTCTTTGCATCCTCCTGTTGATGTCGTACCTGATGGACAAATATCTGTAGAGGCCGGATATATTCCCCACGCAGAGTTTTTATAACTTGCACATCCTGTTAGCAATGAGAATAGTACGGCTAAAAGAATCATTATGAGCCTTGTCGGCATTAACATTTTCGGCTGGACTCCATAGCATGTCATTTCATTGAGTTGCCATATGACCGGCATTCTGATGGTAAGTTTCATTAATGCCCGGCTCGTTTAATAATGGTTTAGGTTTAAAGCCAGGAGGCGCTAATTACGATAGGTTCTTACGCTTCAGTACTGACTAATGATGATGATAAAATGTACAGCACAGGATGAGAAGGCTTAGTACGGAATATTGATGAAATAAGATAGCGTTAATTAACCCGGTGTTGCTGGCGCTATTTTTCTTTCGTTTTATACCTGCCAAAAGCGACCTTTCATCCACGTTGACGCTTCCTGCATTGATACCCTGTGGGTATCAACATTTTGCGTATGATGTTTTTAGGAGATCATCATACTTTCTGTTCTGCATCATTTTTTTCATCATAAAAGCTCGCCATAATGCCGTCCTCAGGAGGCCTCCCGATGTTTACGCTTCGCCGGGAGGAACAAAAACAACGCATAATCTGGGGTAAACTGATGATTAAAGGCAAACTGGCGCTCATAACGTGCGCGATGGCTCTGGCATTCACCTCGCCGCTTTTCGCTGCGTCGGACACGGCAGATGGCCATACCTTAAAGCTGGCCATTGGCCCTGAGCCAACGGAAGGATTTGATCCTATGCTGGGCTGGAGCCACGGCAGTTACTTATTGCTTCATGCGCCGTTGCTCAAGCAAAACGCCGATATGAGTTGGGGTAATTTACTGACGGAAAAAGTGGATACCAGCCCCGATGGTAAAACCTGGATACTGACCTTAAAACCCGATCTGAAATTCTCCGATGGCTCGCCATTAACTGCCGAAGATGTCGTATTTACATATAACAAAGCGGCGAAGAGCGGCGGTAAAATTGACATGGGCAACTTTAGTCATGCGCGAGCGCTGGATGCGCGCCGAATTGAGATGACGCTGAGCCATCCGCAGAGCACCTTTGTGAATGTATTAGGGTCGTTAGGGATTGTTCCTGCCAGCCGTTATGATGAAAAAACGTTCGCCCGCGAACCGATAGGCGCCGGCCCGTACCGACTGGTTAGTTTCCAGCCTGGTCAGCAACTGATTGTTGAAGCCAACCCCTGGTATGCAGGTAAAAAGAATGATTTTAACCGGCTGGTTTTTGTCTTCCTGGATGAAGATAATGCCTATGCCGCTGCGCGTAGCGGACAGTTGGGGCTGGTGCGCATTGCCCCTTCTATGGCGGTGGCCCCGCAGCAGGATAATCTTAAACTCTGGGTACGCGATAGCGTTGAAAACCGAGGCATTGTCTTCCCGATGGTTCCAGCCGGTAAAAAGGATGCTAACGGCTATCCTGTCGGTAACGATGTGACTGCTGATGTCGCTATCAGGCGCGCAATTAACTATGCCATTAATCGTAAGCAACTGGCGGAACAGGTGATGGAAGGCCATGCGATACCCGCCTATAGCGCGGTACAGGGATTGCCGTGGCAAAATCCTTCGGTGGTATTCAGCGACGGCGATATTGCAAAAGCGCGCGCCATCCTGGATGAGGCTGGCTGGAAGATAAACAGTGCGGGCGTGCGTGAAAAAGCAGGTAAAGAAGCGCGTCTGACCTTATGGTATGCCAGTGGCGACAGTACCCGGCGGGATCTGGCCGAGGCGGTGCGCGCCATGTTGCAGCCTTTAGGCATTGTCGTCTCGTTGCAATCAGGAAGCTGGGAAACTGTAGAGCGCCATATGCACGCTAACCCTACTCTGTTTGGCTGGGGAAGTCTGGACCCGATGGAACTTTTCCATCACTACAGCGGGAAAGCCGCTGGGGTGGAATATTATAACCCAGGCTATTACAGCAACCCTGCGGTAGAAGCACATCTGAAACAGGCTATAGATGCGCCTGACTGGCAAAAGGCGATTCCTTTCTGGCAGCAGGTTGAGTGGGACGGGAAGCAGGGCGCGGGCGTCCAGGGCGATGCGGCATGGGCATGGCTACTTAATATTCAGCATACCTATCTGGCAAACCCCTGTATTGATCTGGGGAAAGGCGCGCCAGAAATCCACGGTAGTTGGTCGGTGTTAAACAATCTTGATGACTGGACCTGGACCTGCCGGTAATGAAATTGTTCTTCAGTCATTTTTTGCGGCTGATTATCCTGTTGGTGCTGGTGGCTGCCGGCACCTTCATTCTGCTCAGCTTTTCGCCCGTTGATCCTATTCGCGCTTATATCGGCAACGATCTGCTCCATGTGCCGCCAGAACAATATGCGCGAATAGCGGCGCGTTGGGGACTTGACCAGCCGCTGTGGCAGCGTTTCGGTCACTGGTTTTGGCGTCTGCTCCAGGGCGACATGGGCTATTCCATGCTGTTCAATGCGCCTGTCGCCAGCGTGATCCGGGAACGTTTTGCGACGTCATTCGCGCTGCTGGCAGGCGCCTGGCTATTGTCTGGTGTCCTGGGCGTGGCACTGGGTTTTCTGGCCGGACGTTTTCTCCACCGCTGGCCGGATAAGATGATTTGCCGTATCAGCTATTTATTATCATCGTTGCCCACCTTCTGGATAGCAATGCTGTTGCTGGCGCTATTTGCCGTCCGCTGGCCGGTATTGCCTGTCTGTTGCGCCTGGGAACCCGGAAATAATGCAGTAACAGCTCTGTTATCGGAACGTTTACGCCATCTTGTGCTGCCGGTATGTGCGTTGAGTCTGTTGGGCATGGGGCAAATCGCGTTGCATACGCGGGAAAAAATAGCCAGTGTGATGAAGAGCGAATTTATTCGTTTTGCGCGTGCTCAGGGAGATAAAGGATGGTCGCTATTACGCCATCAGGTGTTACGTCATGCGATCACCCCAGCGATCTGTTTACAGTTTGCTTCTCTGGGCGAGCTGCTGGGAGGGGCATTACTGGCGGAAAAAGTCTTTGCGTATCCGGGGCTGGGGCAGGCCACTATCGATGCCGGCCTGCGCGGCGATGTTCCGCTGCTCATGGGGATCGTCCTATTCAGTACGCTATTAGTGTTTGCCGGAAATACGATTTCAGCCTGGCTTGTGGTGGTACTTAATCGATCGCTGGAGCGTCCCGATGCTCTATAATCCTGCCCCGACGTTGCTGCGTTTGATTCTCTCCGTCGCCTGCCTGCTGTTTATTGCCGGATACGGTTATGCCACATTGAGCCAGCCGCCAGAGGTTAATTTGCTTGCCCGGCATCTGTCGCCTGATATCCAGCACTGGTTTGGCACCGATAATCTGGGGCGCGATGTATGGCTTCGTTGCTTTCAGGGCGCCTTCACCAGTTTACAAATTGGCATTGGCGCCGCGCTGTGCAGCGGCGTTATCGCGCTAGTGATGGCGGCAGCGGCGCGTATTCATACCCGACTGGATCTCCTGATGCGGCTGATAACGGATGCCATGCTCGCCATGCCGCATTTACTTTTGCTGATCCTTATCTGTTTTACGCTTGGCGGTGGTAAAAGCGGCGTCATTGCGGCCGTGGCGTTAACGCACTGGCCCCGTCTGGCGCTGATTCTGCGCGCCGACGCGGAGCGGGTAGCGCAGAGTGACTACCTGACATTGACGTATCGTCTGGGGCATGGACACCTTTATTGCTGGCGATACCACTATCTTCCGGCGCTGTTGCCGCAATGGCTGACGGGGACGTTATTGATGTTTCCTCATGCGGTATTGCACAGCGCGGCGTTAAGTTTTCTGGGGTTTGGACTGGCGCCGCATGAACCTTCACTGGGGCTGTTGCTGGCGGATGCGCTACGGTTTATTAGCCATGGTAACTGGTGGCTGGTGCTGTTTCCGGGGCTAATGTTATTCACGTTGGTGATGCTCTTCGACCAGTTTGCGCGCGCCGTTCAGCGGTTGTGGCTAAGGAGTGACGTATGCTGAGCTTACGACAGGTCACGCTGGAGAGCGCGCGTTATCGCTGGTATGGCGCGAGACGCTGGTCAGCGTTGTTACAGAATGTCTCTTTTGATATCGCGCCCGGCGAAATGGTGGCATTGGTTGGCGGCAGCGGGGAGGGCAAAAGTCTGCTGCTGCAATGCCTGCTCGATCTGTTGCCGGAAAACTTACGCTTTCGTGGTGAGATTATGCTTGATGGCAACCAACTGGACAGACATACCATCAGGCAGCTTAGAGGGAATACTTTTAGCTACGTGCCGCAGGGAGTACAGGCGCTTAATCCCATGCTGAATATCAAAAAACATTTGAGCAGAGCATGTCATCTGACCGGACGCACCTGGGATGAGGCACAGATGGTACAGCTATTACAGCAAAGCGATCTTGAACCGACGGTCCTGGAACGCTTTCCCCGCCAGCTCTCCGGCGGGATGGCTAAACGTATTCTGGCCTGCCATGCCTCGCTCAGCCAGGCACGTTATATCCTCGCGGATGAGATCACCGCCTGGCTTGATACGGCACTGGCAAACCAGTTGCTTGAGCACTTGCGAGGTCTCTGCAAGCGGGGATGCGGCGTGCTGTGGGTGACTCATGACCTGCTGCTGGCGGCGCGGTATGCCGATCGCATTGTGGCGCTGCATCAGGGCCATATTACGGACAATATTCGCCGCGAACGATTACAGCCGGAAGAGATGAGTGAGCCGTTAAAACGGCAATGGCAAGCATTGCCTGAAATCAACTCGTTATTTATGCAGACCGGAGAGAACGTAGAATGCTGAGCTGCCGCGACCTCGTTATTCGTCAGGGCGGGAAAGTCTTATGGCAGAACCTGACGTTTGCGATTTCTGCCGGTGAACGGGTAGGAATTCATGCGCCAAGCGGAACGGGGAAAACGACGTTGGGGCGCGTCCTGGCCGGATGGCAGAAGCCGACGGCAGGCGACATTCTGCTGGACGGCAGCCCGTTACCCCTGCATCAGTATTGTCCGGTGCAGCTTGTCCCCCAGCATCCTGAACTAACGTTTAATCCCTGGCGAAGCGCCGGAGACGCTGTACGTGATGCCTGGCGCCCCGACCCGGAAACGTTGAAGCGTCTGTGCGTGCAACCCGAGTGGCTGACGCGTCGGCCAATGCAGCTCTCAGGCGGGGAGTTGGCGCGTATTGCGATATTGCGCGCGCTTGACCCGCGTACGCGTTTTCTGATTGCTGACGAAATGACGGCGCAACTCGATCCGTCTATTCAAAAAGCAATATGGGCATACGTGCTTGAGGTGTGCCGCAGCCGTTCATTAGGGATGTTGGTGATTAGTCATCAGTCCGCGCTGCTTGATCAGGTCTGTACTCGCCATTTACGGGTGGAATAGTAGCAAGTCGTTTCCCCGCATAGCAGAGTCGCCGTTAAGGCACCGGGAACCCATTGGTTCCCGGTATTGTTGGCATAATTTTTACTGGATGACGCGTTTATCTGCGTCTTTTGTATCAGCTGTATTACTGTAGTCCGTGGTCTCTTCAACCTGTACGGGGGCTCTGACGACCAGACTTGGCAGCGCCAGTTCGATGTCATTCTCAATTAATTTTTCAATAATACGGATATTTATCTCTTGCTGAATATCCATGTATTTATTGTAATCCGCGGTATTGACGATATGCACCACCTCATAGGTCAGCCGATCCTGATCAAAGGCCAACAAATGGGCGCGGTCGAATTGTGTTTCGCCAACATCGGTAATAATCTTTTTCACCATATCACCGATGAGGCGTAACTTTTCCGGTGGTGTCGCAGTGGCGACGCCAAAAGTAAATACGATACGACGCGTTTGCATCCGTTTATAGTTGTGTATGGTTTGCTGCAACAACTGCGCGTTCGCACAAACGATCTGTTCGCCGCTGAGGCTTCGGATGCGAGTGGTTTTCAGACCGATATGTTCAATCGTACCGGCTACATCATTAAAGACGACGAAATCGCCGATTTCGAAGGGTTTGTCGAAACCAATCGACAGCGAAGCGAAGACATCGCTCAGAACGGTCTGCACCGCCAGGGCAATAGCAATACCGCCAACGCCAAGGCTTGCGACCAGCGCGGTAATATCCACGCCGACGTTCGCCAGGATGGAGAGCAGCATCATAGACCAGACGAGCACGCGCAAAATCATACCAAGAATGACCAGCGTCACCGGGTTTTTATTGGAGCCTGGGGCATACAGTAGATGACGCATCCATGACTGTACGCCCTGATCAAGCCAAATCGCCATTTGAATCGCAACCACTAAAAACCAGGCGTGTGAAAGGGTAGAGAATAACCGGTCGGGCAGGGCGACAAAACGCAGGCTAAAGAGAAATGCGGCAAAAAAGATCAGCATTTTACTGGTCTTTTTCAACATCTCGAAAATAATGGAGCGCAGCCGCCCATGAGCATCATCCTTTTTATCCGGGCGTTGTAGCGTTTTATAGACCACATTGAGTAGCCAGTTGATAAGCCAGTATGTGATGAGGGTGACGAAAAAAACGACCGCCAGGTTGATCCAGAATGTCGTCGACATCAGCATCGTAACGATATTTAGTCGTGCCAGATACTCCATTTTACCTCCGATGAAAAGCAGATGAACATTACAGTATAGACGTCACATCACGGAGGCCGATTTCCAGCTTTATTATTGCTGTTTTATTCAGCGATTTTGTTCAAAAAGTATGAAAAAGAGGGTTAGCCGTTTGGCTATCCCTGCGTTTCTGTGCAGACTTATCTACTCCTCTTAATAAAATAAGGAGTGACTTATGCAACAAGAGCATCGTGGGTGTATTGAACAGTGTTATGAATGCGCCGCAGCGTGTGATATCTGCGCTTCTTCTTGTCTGCGTGAAGATAACGTCGAAATGATGAAGCATTGCATTCAGTTAGATATGCAATGTGCGGCCATTTGTCGCCTGGCGGCGCAATTTATGGCGCTGGAAAGCGAGTATTCACAGAAAGTATGCCGCCTTTGCGCAGATATCTGCAAAGCCTGCGCCGAAGAGTGTGCAAGGCACGACCACGATCATTGCCAGAACTGTGCGCGGGCGTGCAGCCAGTGCGCAGACGCCTGCCTTAAAATGGCCGCGTAATTTTTCTCCCGCCATTAGCTCAACCGGATAGAGCATAGAGCTTCTACCTCTAAGGTTCGGGGTTCAATTCCTCGATGGCGGACCAGTTGACGTCAAAAAGGCCACCTGCGCGGTGGTCGCTTAGTTTGTGTTGAAATAAAAGCAATGTTATAATATAACAAACATCTTTCTAAGAAAGATGAGGGTAACGTTTTGGTGATTCATTTAAAAAAACTGACAATAGTTCTGGGAATGCTGTTTGTGAATAGTCCTGCCTTCGCGCATGGCCATCATGGGCATGGCGCGCCGATGACGGAGGTTGAGCAAAAAGCGGCAGCGGGTGTGTTTGATGACGCTAATGTACGCGATCGCGCACTCACAGACTGGGATGGTATGTGGCAATCCGTCTATCCCTATCTGGTCAGCGGCGAACTGGAGCCTGTATTCAGACAAAAGGCGAAGAAAGACCCGGGAAAAACGTTTGAGGATATTAAAGCATATTATCGCAAAGGATACGCGACGAATGTTGAAACTATCGGCATTGAAAATGGCGTTATAGAATTTCATCGCGACAATAACGTTGCGTCCTGTAAATATGATTATGCTGGCTATAAAATTCTGACTTACGTCTCGGGTAAAAAAGGTGTGCGCTATCTGTTCGAATGTAAAGATGCGAACAGCAAAGCGCCTAAATATGTTCAGTTTAGCGATCATATTATTGCGCCGCGCAAATCTGGTCACTTCCATATCTTTATGGGAAATACTTCACAGCAGGCATTGTTGCAAGAAATGGAAAACTGGCCTACCTATTATCCTTATCAGTTAAAGGCGAATGAGGTAGTTGACGAAATGCTGCATCATTAAGCCTGATTGCAACGTTAAAAGCTCGCCATGAATAGCGAGCTTTTTTTCTGCCGTTATGCCATATTTCTGGCAACCAAAATAAAAAGATATCTGCAATCCGGAGTAACGATGATCCTGTCCATACCGCCCTCTATTCAATGCCAGACGGATGCGGCGTGTCGCCTGATTACTCGTGTAACAGGCGACACGTTGCGTGCTATTCATTTATATGGTTCCGCTGTCGCGGGCGGTCTGAAGCCAAACAGCGATATTGATCTGCTGGTGACAATATGCCAGCCGCTGACGGAGGTCCAACGCGCAACGCTGATGCGTGAATTGCTGGCGCTTTCATCGCCGTCGGGGCTGTCGGCAGAAAAACGCGCTCTGGAGGTCACTGTCGTGCTCTATTCGCAACTGGTTCCCTGGCGTTTTCCACCGTCCCGGGAAATGCAATTTGGCGAATGGCTAAGAGAGGACATTTGTCAGGGGATTTATGAGCCAGCGCAGCAGGACTGGGATATTGTGCTACTGATAACCCAGATTCTGGAAGCCAGTATACCGCTAAAGGGGGAACACGCAGAACGGCTGTTCACGCCGGCTCCCGCGGCGCAGTTGGTGAAGGCCTTGCGTTATCCCCTCGACCTTTGGCAATCTGCGGCAGATGTGCAGGGAGACGAGTACCATATCCTTTTAACCCTGGCGCGCATCTGGTACACCCTTTCTACCGGGAGATTTACCTCTAAGAATGCTGCTGCCGACTGGCTGTTACCTCAGTTGCCAGAAGATTATGCCGCTACGTTGCGTGCGGCGCAGCGTGAATATTTAGGTCTGGAGAAAAAGGACTGGCGTATTTTGCTGCCTGCGGTCGTACGCTTTGTGGATTTTGCGAAAGCGCACATCCCCACGCAGTTCACATAAGATGCCCCAGGACGTCTGCCGGGTTGCGCAAACGGCGTTCCTCAACTACTACTTAATAAGTTATCATCGCTGAATAAAGCAGATGATCTTATGTGAGCCATGGAATGGACATTCCCACATGGCTCTCGTTTTGTTGAGGTGGTTATGACTGGTTCCGCATCATCTGTTTTAAAGACAGATACAAGACTATTGAGCGAAAACCTGTTTCTTAATTATGGTCTGGAATCCATATTTAAGGACGCCGCAATAATAGTTGGCAACGTAAATTATATTATCTTTGATATCGACGATTACTACACCGTACAGCAATATATTACAAGCGCATTTAAAACGGTGCTCATCGGGATTGTTACCCATAATGAATATAACTTTATTGATGAACACCATACTATTTATCGAATAAAAATAGATGCATCAATTTCCGAGTGGCGCGAATTACTGATTCAGGCAAGTTCTGGTCAATTTTTTCCCAGACCAGAGAAAGTCCGATTAACGGCGAATGAAAAAAATGTTCTGGCGATGTTAGTCAAAGGAATGGATATCCGACAAATAAGCCGTGAGCTAAATGTGCATTTAAAAACTATTTACTCAGTACGCTACCATGTTTTAGCTAAATTAGGTTGTAGAACGGTCCTGGACTATCAAATACTATCGGTATCTAAAGCCTTTACGCACTGGATTACAATAAGTAATGTCAGTAATCTAATTTCTCATGTAAATAGTAAGGCTATTGCTTAATAATGATTTGCTTCTGATGACGTTTAGGTTCACTATGCTTTCTTACATCATCATGAGGCCAGACAGACATGGCTACTTTTAGTATTAGCGCAATGGCTGCGCAGTGTGGCGTCACAACAGCGAATATCAGATCCTGGGAACGCTATGGTCTGCTTGAGCCCGTCAAGGATGAAGCTGGCAATCGTTTTTATTGCATAGAAGATGTTATCAGAATACAGCATATTATCGACGCATTAAGCAAAGGTTTCTCATTAAAAGAGATCAAGCCCGCCCTCTATGGTGAAGAGACGCATTGCCGCTCTGGATGGTTATTCTACCAGGAGGAGATTTTAGCGCAGTGTAGAAAATTCGAACCTGCCAAACTGCGAAAATTACTCTGGCGTTATGGTCGGGAAATCCCGCCGGTCATCGTGATTGAGTCAATACTGCGTCCTTTACGGCTGTGGCTGTCAGTTGGCGATGATGATGCGCGTCGATTTGAAAAGGCATTACTGGATACAGCGATTATTGAATACGCCACCTTCCAGCTAAGTAGCGTACGGAAGGCGCCGGCGGGCACAATGCTGATTGCCGCGTTTTCGCTAAACGATCCTATTGAGCTATGGCTGGAAACGATTAAATATTGTAGTGAAGGTATGCGGGTTGAAGTCATCCCCTGGCAGGCGCCGATGCCCGATCTTTTATCAACCGCTTTCGAGCATATTGTTCTGTGGCATGATGAGACATTAACACCCGCTCAGGAAAACCTTATTCAGTCTTTAAAAGAATCGGGTAAATTTAGTCTTCAGATAAAAAACGGCCCGGGCTTAACATTATTGTCAGCCGTATACCAGCAGCACGACATGCCAGATAAAATGCAGCATGTCGCGCCACAAACTTATTCAAACGGTTACGTAAAATCAGGCGCAGCACGTTGAAGCATCCATATTATTAACGAACAAGGGAGGAGTAAACTCTCCCTTGTTTATATTAGATGTCGTCAGGTGTCTGAAACAAAACGGCTTCTAAGGCGTTACGGTAAATATCAAGCTGGACTACGTCTTTTTCTGTTTCCAGTTTTTCAATAAGTTTTGCGATAATATCCTTATTTGAGACATGCTGCTGTGATTGCAATAGTTCGTAAGTAATTTCCTGAATAGCTCGCTGTTCACATAACATATGTGCAGAAAAAGGGTTGCCAGTACTATTTTGTTCATTGACTAGTGTAATGGTAGTCATATTTCACCATATTCGATGTAAATTGAAGCCGATCTCCCTGAGCGGGGGGAGAGAAATTAGTGACCTATTAAAGTTAGACCTATATCATAAAACTGTAATAAAAAATCATAAAAATGTGACTTGCATCACACATATGTGATTTGTTGTATATTTTATGCACGTTAAATGCAGGTAAAGATTTAGCAGAATCAACGGCTTGTTCTTTTTGTAACCCAAATTTAAACGAACAATCATTAACACCTATATGTAATAATTACTTAATGTTATCTTAATATAGGTAAATTACTGTCAGGTCTCCGTAAAAGGAGATTGATTAATGATTCGCTATATCGCCATTTTTCTTTGTTCTTTATTGATGTGTAGTTCCACTTTTGCTGATGCGGTAACGTCGGTATCGCTCGGCGCGCTCTCTACGGCGCTCAATGAACGCATGTTATTAATGAAAGAAGTGGCTGCTTATAAAATGAAACACCATCTACCGATAGAGGATTTCGCGCGTGAACAAAATGTTTTTGCCGAGGCTGAAGAAGAAGCGAAAAATAACGGGCTGGACCCGCATTCGATAGCCCCTTTTATTCGTTCGCTAATGGATGCCAGTAAAGCGATACAGTACCGCTATTTAGCGCAGTGGCAAAGCGGGTCGGAACCCTCCTTTCCGATACAAACATTGTCGACCTCCCGGCAACGAATTCGACAAATTGATAATCAACTGTTGATCATTATCAGCCAGCGCTTGATGGTCGGCGCTTTCAGCCACGAGGATATGGTGTGGCTGAGAGCGCAGTTTAATGCGCCGAATCTGAATGAGAGCGATATCAGTGATATGTTGGCAGCATTGTCTCTGGTGCGACGCGCGCGTTAATCCCACATAACGAGAAGTGGTAATGCCCCGAAAAGCGAGTGTACTGATCATGTCAGGCTTATTCATGCTGGCAACCGCAGGACACGCGGAACCAAAACTTCTGCGTGTTGGGGTGGATTTAACCAATCCTCCGCTCCAGGTCAGAGATCAACATGGCAATCCGACGGGATTTGTGATTGATATAACAAACGCGCTGTGTCAGGCCATAAATGCAAAATGTCATTATGTCGTGAACAGCTTTGATGCGCAGATCCCGGAACTGCTGGCGCGAAAAGTCGATTTCATCATGCCGCTTGGCGTTACGCCAAAAAGAAGGGCGTCAATTGCTTTTAGCCGCTATGTATACCATGACCCCACGGTACTGGTTGCCAGAAAAGCGGTGAATTTACTGCCGCAGGTTACGCGGTTACAGGGCAAAAATATCGCGGTGGAGCAAGGAAGTATTCAGGAAACGTGGGCCAATACCTGGTGGCTGCCTGCCGGGGTAGTGATAAAAAGCTATCCTGATATGGCGTCGATTTATCTGGACTTAGTGGCCGGACGCCTGGATGGCGCGTTGTGTCCGGCCATTGCGCTGAAATTTGGGTTTTTACACACTGTGCAAGGCGAGGCGTTTGAAGTAAAAGGTTCAGCAGTGACGGATACGCATTTATTCAGCATTGGTTCGGCTTACGGTATCCGTAAAGAGGATGAGGCGACACAACGATTAATCAATCAGGGACTGGAGCAAATTAAGCGTAACGGCGTCTGGTTAGCGATAAAAGAACGTTATTTTGGTGATTTGGATATAAGCGTGGCGGAATAGCGGCCTGGAGAGGCGTGGTTTCGCTTCCCATCTTCCGGTGCATTCGTTAGCATATTGTTTCGCAGTTAAGCGTAAATCTTTTCAGGAAGAGGTTAATGTGTTCGCGGAGTATGGAGTTCTGAATTATTGGACGTACCTGGTCGGGGCGATTTTTATCGTTCTGGTACCCGGGCCGAATACGCTTTTTGTGCTTAAAAATAGCGTGGGACGCGGGGTTAAAGGAGGATATCTTGCCGCATGCGGCGTATTTATCGGCGATGCGGTATTAATGTTTCTGGCGTATGCGGGCGTGGCGACGCTGATCAAAACAACGCCGGTTCTGTTTAACATTGTTCGTTATCTCGGCGCGTTTTATCTGCTTTACCTTGGCGCAAAAATTCTTTACGCCACTCTGACCTCGAAAGGGCGTGCGGCAGCGGAAACGGTGGTTCCTTTTGGCGCTATTTTTAAACGTGCGTTAATTCTTAGCCTGACTAATCCTAAAGCCATACTTTTTTATGTCTCCTTTTTTGTGCAATTTATTGATGTCAATGCGCCGCATACCGGGGCGTCATTTTTTATTTTGGCGATCACCCTTGAAATCGTCAGTTTCTGCTATCTGAGTTTTTTAATTCTTTCTGGCGCTTTTGTAACCCACTATATTGGTACCAAAAAGAAACTGGCAAAAGTGGGCAATTCCTTGATTGGTCTTCTTTTTGTCGGGTTCGCCGCCCGGCTGGCAACGCTTCAGTCTTAACCCCATCGACCCGCTGACAACGGCGGGTCATTGCTCTCCTTTCCGTTTTATCGCGTGGAAAACAGCAAAAGAGTAACCAATAAATGGTATTTAAGATGCTGTTTTTTGGGCGTAACCTTCTTACGACAGCGATGAGACTATCGTTGAGTGACCTGCGGGAAGAGGGAGGAAAATGCTGCAAATTCCACAAAACCATATCCATACCCGTTCCACGCCATTCTGGAACAAAGAGACGGCGCCTGCCGGAATTTTCGAACGCCACCTTGATAAGGGAACGCGACCCGGCGTTTATCCTCGCCTCTCGGTGATGCAGGGGGCGGTCAAATATCTCGGATACGCTGATGAATACTGCTCTGAGCCGGAAGAAATCATGGTAATCAATGCCGGCGAGTTTGGCGTTTTTCCTCCGGAAAAGTGGCACAATATTGAGGTCATGACAGACGACACCTATTTTAACATCGACTTTTTTGTCGCGCCGGAAGTGCTGATGGAAGGGGCAAACTCACGAAAAGTCGTTCATACCGGGAGAGAATAATGATGGGAAAAGCCACTTATACCGTCACGGTCACGAATAATAGCAACGGCGTCTCCGTGGACTATGAAACGGAAGCGCCAATGACATTGCTGGTGCCTGAAGTTGCTGCAGACATTGTAAAGAATTTGGTCAATACCGTGCGCTCTTACGATACCGAAAACGAACACGACGTTTGCGGTTGGTAAGAATAGCGAAATATATCATTGACATAAAGTGATTTTTTAAAACAAAAACCGCATCGCACGTGGCCAGTGTGATGCGGTTTTTGCTTATCGGGAAGCGCTGTTTATTTACACCAGACATCGGTTGAAAAGAAACATTAAGAAAACATTAAGAATATCGCATTGTTTGCTAATGAGAGCGTATTCATAAAATTTATGATTGGGTATTAAAAACCAGAAGAGTCTTATGATCATGAAACTCGATACCCGATTAACTTCGTCAGCACTTATTCTTGCGCTTGCCGCTGTGGTTATTCCGTTTACGGCGGACTGGCAATTGCCTTTGCTTAATGGCGTGGTGGTCAGATGGATTGAAAACGGACAAGCGTTATGGTTGCTGTTTGGGGCACTCTTTACCGCCTGGTATATACGACCATTTTCCCGTCCCGAAGGGGCAAAGCAGTTTTGGCTATGGGCTGTTGTCTGGTGGGTGGTACTGCTGGGTAGAAGCACCAGTTGGGGGCGTGACTATTTCCCTGACGAGCCGCGTATACTGTTCAGAACGATTTCAGTGCTATTAATTGCTGCGTTGGTATTGCCAGTCCTGTTTTCTGCCGGGTTACGTAAAGAGATTGTTCGTCTGTTGCGGGACGTTCCTCTGCCGTTGTGGCTGTTTGCCGTGACGGCGTGTTCATACCTGATTTCCGACACTGTTGAGCATCATCGATTGTTGTCGCCAGTATTCCTACATAACGCCCATTACACCGATTTAATTGAAGAATTGTACGAAGTGCCATTTATGATCGGTTTGTTTATGGTGACCGTTGGGTTTATGCAGCAGGACAAGCAGGATGAATATACTGCGCTGGAGATGGCCTCGTACCACGCAAAATAGATCGGCTGACAAAGACCATGGATTCAACATGGGATACATAGCGGTTAGCAAAAAAAAAGCCCGCGCTCGGCGAGGCGGGCAAACAATACTGGAAGCAATGTGAGCAATGTCGTACCGAACAGGTGGGTTATAAACTCAACCACTCGGTATTGATAAAGATAATCGTTATCATTAAAGGATGCAACCCTGATGTTTATGTGTCTTTATTTACGACGCTAAAAGGTGATAGTCATCACAAACTTCATTTTCCTGACGATGTGCTATTCTTTTTAACGGCAAATAAACCGCTAACGTTAAGACATAAGTGAGGAAAAAATGGGCATTCTTTCATGGATTATTTTTGGACTTATTGCGGGTATTTTGGCTAAGTGGATCATGCCAGGTAAAGATGGCGGCGGATTCTTTATGACGATCATTCTGGGGATCGTTGGTGCGGTAGTCGGAGGGTGGATCAGTACGCTCTTTGGCTTCGGCAAAGTGGATGGTTTCAACTTCGGCAGCTTTGCAGTCGCGGTGATCGGCGCGATTGTCGTGCTGTTAATCTACAGAAAAATCAAAAGTTAAACGCAAAACCTCCAGAGATAATAAAGGCTACGACAGGTAGCCTTTATTATTTAAAATGGATTTACCACCAGCCCAGTTCTGTACCCAGCACCGCAATTAGCGCGATGCCCATCAACACCATCGTTGTTTTCCTCATTGTTATGCACCCGGCGCGGCGTAACCGCCAATAAAAAACCATGCCAAAAATAGTATTGCCGTAATGAAAATGACGACAGGGAACAGGATACCCACTCTCATGCTATTACCTTCACTGTTCAGGGGGGGCCAGAATAGCAGGGTTCCCTCAGCGACAAAAGGTCGGTTGCTTTGTGACAGGAGGGGGCTGTGACTTACTTAACCTGGGATAAATACCCGCTAAAGCGCTGACAGAAAGTATGGAAATAGCGTACCCGTCAGGTTATCTTGGACAAAATATCTCTTTAAGGAGCCGTTATGAAATTTACGTGGCTTGCGTTGCCAGGCGTATTGCTGCTGAGCGCTTGTTCATCGTCGCAACCCGATGTCTCAAGGCCGCCGCGTATCGGAATGCCTAATCCGGCAGCCGTCTACTGCGAGCAACAAGGCGGTACGCTGATGCCGGTGCAGACCCCGCAAGGCGTGCGTTCCGATTGCAAATTGCCCAATGGCGAGATCATTGATGAGTGGACGTTGTGGCGCAGAGATCACCCTGATACGAAAAAGTGACAACCTGCGGTCCGACGCGATATGATTAAGAATAATCTGATAATGAGTTTCATGCGGCGCAAGAAAATATGTTTCAGTTAAAGCCGGGCGCTCTGGCAATAGTTATTGGCGCTAAAACGCCCGCCGGACGGCGGAATATTGGTAAGTCGGTTGAGCTATTTTGCCTGTGTCAACCCGGCGATGAATTCATTAATCCGCTAAATGGGCACGTCACCATACTGCCGAAAGAAGCGCCTCGGGCGCTGTGGCTAGTGACGGGCGACGTAGCCTCCGCCGATGGTCAGCACGGCCTGGCCTGGGTACGCGCAGAACATTTGATGCCGTTGTCCCCGGACAGACAACCAGGCCTGTCGGCGGTCCGACAATCACAGTTCTCGTAGCCACTCCGCCAGCACAATGGCATGGTTCTGGCGAGTATCTTTGGCGGCGTATAGCAACGTCAGCGGTTGGTGTCGGGCAATATCCGCCAGCCGTTTGCCTTCTTGTCGTTGTTGCGCGAGTTCTGCCCGGTATTGCTGCGCGAAGTGGTTAAAATCAATCACTTCGCTATGAAAGGCTTTGCGCAATTCAGTGGACGGCGTAATGGCCTTATTCCATTCATCATAGACCAGCGCCGCTTTTTTAATGCCTCGCGGCCATAGTCTGTCAACCAACACCCGATAACCATCGTCTTTTTCCGCCGGGAAATAGACGCGCTTACACTGGATTAGCATTTTTCCCTCCTGTGATAGTGCCGCTTACGGTACTTTTGCCGCTAAATATATACCACGCTGACCGGCGTTTAAGGGACGCATTTTGCCGGATAGCGGTAATAATTTTAATGGATCAGGCCTGACCATCAGGCATCCAGGGGTTGGCATCAGGTTTATTTATGACGCTATCTCCCGATCGCGCCCGGCGTAGAGGCCGAAAATCGCCATGACGATAGCCAGAACCGTCACGCCTGATAGTGGCAGATACCAGCTACCGCTGGCATCATGAAGTTTTCCCATGACTGGTGGCCCACATGCCGCCAGTAAATACCCGACCGACTGCGCCATGCCGGAAAGCGCCGCCGCCTGATGCGCCGAACTGGCGCGCAGACCGATAAACGTCAGGCCGAGGATCATCGTCGCGCCTGAACCGAAGCCGAACAGCAGCGTCCAGATGACCGCCTGGCCCGGCACAAACCAAAGTCCCGCCGCGCCAGCCGCGCACAATAGTGAGACCAGCGCGGCAATCCAGCGTTGATCGTTAAAGCGATGCAAAATAAGCGGAATGGCTAACCCAGGCGCGGCGGTCGCCAGTTGCAGCAGGCCATGTAGCGATCCTGCCTGCGCTTCGCTATAACCGTGGCTGATAAGTATTGTCGGTAACCAGCCGATAATCACATAATAGATCAGTGAGTTAAGTCCCAGAAACAGCGTAACTTGCCAGGCTAAAGGTGAACGCCAGATACCGCGTTCATGTAATGCCCGGGAACTACTCAGGTTAGCTGAGCGGGTAGTGCGCCACTGCGGCAACCAGATAAGAAACGCCAATAGCGGAAACAGCATCAGCATTAACAGTGCGCCGCGCCAGCCAAAACCGTGTAATGCCAGCGGAACCACCAGCGCGGACCCCAACGCGGCGGCAGCGCCCATCGTTAATGAATACGCGCCCGTCAGTCTGGCGACATGTTGTGAAAAATCGCGCTTAATCAAGCCTGGTAGCAGCACATTACCCAGCGCGATCCCGCAACCAATAATCGCGGTTCCGGCAAACAACAGCGCGGCGGAGGGGAGGGAGCGGAGGGCAATACCCGCGCAAATTAGCAGCATTGCAGCGAACAGACTGCGTTCCATCCCAAGCCGACGGGCAATACCGGCCGCCAGCGGCGAAACCAGCGCAAACGCCAGGAGCGGCAAGGTTGTTAGCAGGCCTGTCTGGGCGGTGGAAAGACCATAGTCCGCACGGATTGTCTCCAGCAACGGCGCAGCGCCGGTAAATGTTACGCGCAGCGTAGTGGCTATCATCAAAATACCGGCAATCAGGAAAGCGCCCTGTTTGCCGCGTGGTGAAAGGGCAGTCGTCATCATTTTCTCATTTCGTCAGGCGAGACGATACCTTACAGTTTTTACTGTTGTGATGAATCAAGCTAAAATGACAATTTATCGCTAAAATCGGACAATATAATGATTGGCCTGAGACTGGACGGTTACGATCCCGACCTTCACCACGACGCCGCAGTGGCCTTTTGTATTCGCGCCAGGGACGATGAACTGTTTAGTCCTCGCCATCAACATCGGAAGGGACAGTTGATCCTCGCTCTGCACGGCGCGATTACCTGCGAGGTGGAAAATGCAATGTGGATGGTTCCCCCACAGTATGCTGTCTGGCTCCCCGGCTCGCTGCCGCACAGTAATCATGTGACCGCAGGAGCGGAGCTGTGCTTTTTATTTATTGAACCTGCGGCGGTCGTCATGCCGGAGCGTTGCTGTACGTTAAAAATTTCGCCTTTATGCCGGGAGTTGATTTTGTCGCTGGCGCGTAGAACCGATCTCGAAAGAACGCAAATGCCAACGCAGCGCCTTATTCGGGTGTTGTTTGATGAACTGCCGCAGCAGCCGCAGGAACAATTGCAATTACCGGTATCGGCGCATCCGAAAATTCGCCAAATGGTGGAGACAATGGCGCAGGAGCCTGCGCGATGGAATACGTTAGGGCAGTGGGCCAGCGTATTCGCGATGAGCGAGCGTAACCTTGCCCGGCTGGTCGTCAAAGAGACGGGGCTAAGCTTTCGTCGCTGGCGTCATCAGTTGCAATTAATTCTGGCGCTACAAGCGCTGATAGCGGGACGTAATGTACAGCAGACGGCGCACATGCTGGGTTATGATTCCACCACGGCATTCATTACGATGTTTAAAAAAGGCCTGGGACAAACTCCAGGCCAGTATCTGACGGGCGAGTTACTGCTTTCCCACAATTAAAGAGACCAGCCCCGCCGCAATCAGTGGGCCGACCGGCACGCCGCGAAACAGCGCAACGCCAAGAACCGTACCGACCAGCAGCCCGGCGACGAGCTGCGGTTGGTTTCCCATCAGCGTAACGCCGCGACCGCCCAGCCAGGAGACGAAAACGCCGACGGCAATCGCGACCAGCGATTTCCAGTTTACAAAAGAGTGGATCAATGTGGAGGGCGGCAGGGTTCCGCTGGCGATGGGGGCCATCACACCGATGGTCAGAATGATAATCCCGACGGTGAGTCCCTGTTTTTCAATCCAGGGAAAAAAGGTATTCAACGGGGTTACGCGGACAATAATCAGCACCAGAATTGAGACGGCGACAGTAGTGTTGTGGCTGATAAATCCCAGAGCTGCCAGTCCGAGCAGGATCAGCAGAGTGACATCAAACATTATGGTTTCCTTGCCAAAAAGTAAGCCCGACGACTTTACGCCCAAACGGGAAAGCGCACAGGCGTTTTTAACGATTGATACGGTTTTCAGGCAACTGCCTGAAAGATAATCTCTATGCGAAAAACGGCGTTTGTCATTAAATTGCCATCAACGCAGCGTACTGATAACAGGTGAACCGTCATTGTTGTCTTCCGGAGGATACAATTATGTACGATCCACCGTTTCTTGAAGCGCTGATGATTACGGCGTCGTTTTTCGCCATTTTTATCATTATCGTTGTGTCTGTCTTGCTCCTTGAACGGGGAGGGGGCTAAGCCGTTGGCGATGACTGCGAGCGGCGGAAGATTGCCAGTTCCGGTCGGGCGATGCGCAGATAGTCCTGTGTATTCATAATGACTGATTTTTCCAGCAGACCGGCATTAAAGGCAATTTCATCGAAACGCTCAAACAGGAGCGGATCGGCGACCAGTTTCAGGTTTGGGTGAAAACTGAAAGGCGGGATTGCGCCAAAAACGCAGCCGGTCAGCGTATCGACTTCCGCCGGGCTGGCAAGGGAGGCGCGTAAGCCGCCCAGATGCGAAGCAAGCTGAGAGAGGTCTGCTTGCTGATCGGCCGCTAAAATAGCAAGAACATGCTGGTTGACGCCGTTGCCTTTGACTTTACAGACCAGCGCTTTTGCGCCCTGGCCCAGCGCGGTACCACGTATTTCAGAAACTGCCTCGCATTTTCCTACCGCATCATGGCTAACCACGCGATAGCGCGCGTTCTCCTGCGTTAATAAGGCCACTAAACGCTGGTGCGTAGCGACGCCCTTCGCGACTTCAGTCATTTCGGTCATTTCTCACTCCTGGTGCAATATGAAAATTTACTGCGAAACACTATTATGAACGATGCTGTTTTTGTTGTTTGTTCAGATAGAGCTGCGCATCGGAAGCCTGGTAGGCATCATTAATCGTGTCATTGGGCTGCATATTATAAATCCCGGCGGAAAAATGGACTGTCTTATCCGGTGCGATAATTTGCAGGTTACGAATAATACGCTCTGGCAGATGGATAGCCAAATCCGCCGCGTAATCGACAAGAATAATACAGAACTCATCGCCGCCGAGGCGAATAGTGTAATCGCTTTTACGAATCGATGTTTTAATCGCTTTTGCCAATAGGGTAATGATCCGGTCGCCTTCCTGGTGTCCCTGGGTATCGTTGATCAGTTTTAACTTATCGCAATCAATGGCGACAAATGTCACTGGCGTACCGGCATTGACCAGTCGTTGTAGTCGCTGTTCCAGTACCGGTGTTAATATTTTACGGTTGTAAAGCCCGGTCATAGCATCGCTAATATTTTCGCGCGTGACGTTGCGATAAAGCCGAAAGTGCATCCGTACCATATTAAGCAGGAGTGCCGTTGCCAGTAAGTAAAAGGCCAGAGCTTTCCAGGACGAGACAAGGAAATAGGTTAAATCAAGGGACAAAGAAACGCGCAGTCCGCCAGGGATATCATGGTTATAATTCACATATTGAAACAGATTATTTTTGCTTTGGTTAATAATGATCTCTTTTCCGGAGTCCAGATCTTTTAAGGTAACGTTAAGATAACGCCAAACCAGCGGACGGTCCTGGGTATAAAAAATATTTTTTAAATTATCCTGGTTAACGTCCACCATCACGATACCTTTTAATGTCCCCGCCAGATAGACAGGCGTTAAAAAGCTCATGACGTTTTCCTGGGTAATATCATCCATGTAAATACTTGAAATAACCGTGCGGCCTGTAAAAAGTTTATCTATATCTTTTCTGTTAATACCCATTGTACCTTTTTGTAAAAAAGTCCAACGATGCATGGCGAAGCGCCGCGAGTTGATTAAATCATAGAAATAGACATAATGTTTATTTAAATCAACATAATAGCGGAATTTAAGCTCCAGTGTGCCCAATCCGTGACTGTGGTCGTCCTGCGCACGGTTGATGCTTACCGCCTGATCAAACGCAGGCAGCAAAAAGACGTCATCAAGATTATCGGTACACCGTGTGGCGGCGGTTTGCAGAGTGCCATGCAGCGCTGGATAATTATGCCGAGTCAGGTTGACGCCGTGCGTACCGTTAATGGTTTCAAAGGCGGCGCAGAACGCGTGGCGTTTTTCTGCGGTGACAGGCTCTCCCGGCGCTTCAAAGGTTCGCATCAAATGTGCGGCGATACTTTGATTCTGGTACTTATCGTACAGAAACGACGAATCGGCTCTCTCCATGATATAACGCATATAGGCATTCATTGCCCTGTCGCTGGCAATAAGTTCGTAAATCAGGAAGGACGATGTCAAAACGATGACGCTTGCCGAGATAAAGTGCCTGAGCGCTTTATGATGCAAATTCATGATGAACTACAGCCCTGAAAGTCGGATGCGTTAGTTTACCATAGTGATGAGAATTCCTCTAATAGACTGTTTAAAAATAAAACGTGTTGATGTTCTGGAATAAAAATCATTCTCGATTTAATAAATCCAATAATACGCGGCGTTGATGTTTTCAGTCGTGACTATTATCGCAAAAAGTAAGTTGTTAATTAACGGCATCGCTTTAACACTAACGAAAATAAAATAGCCACTATTATTACGGTGAAAAGGAATGTGACGTGGTAAGGATAATAATGTACTTCCGCAGGAGGCACGATGAAACGGCTCAAGCAAATGTTTTTTATCGGTTTTTTATATTAATAGCGGCAGGTTTTTCAGTATCGGTAATGACAGATGCGCAACCTCCTGAACACATGCCCGCTGCTCATATTCAGAAGGGGTACTATACTTGGTCAGGGTGAAGAGGAGCCTGAGCTACCTTTTGGCTGGGAATGGCCTTGGTGTTAGTGATATTAGCGTGATAGCATTGCGTTAAGGGATTAATTTCCCCAATATGGCAGAGCATCTTCATCCAGGCTATTTACGGAAAATTATTTCAGCCGAATAATGTGAACGTTGAGTTTGTAATAAATCAGCCCGTGACGCATTACGGGCTGATTTATGGTTATGCACTTTGATTGGCGCTCTGTTTCTGAAACAATTCGCGGAATACCGGATAAATATCTTCCTGATCGCGAATATGCTGCATGGCGAAGTTATCGAACGTCGCCTGCAGATGTTCATACTCTCGCCATAAGGTCTGGTGGGCGCGGCGGGTAATCTCGATATAGCTGTAATAGCGCACTACCGGCAGCAGTTTTTTCGCCAGAATCTCATGGCACAGCGGTGAGTCGTCGGCCCAGTTATCACCGTCTGACGCTTGCGCCGCATAGATATTCCACTGTCCGGGGTCGTAGCGCTCTTTAACCACTTCATCCATGAGTTTAAGCGCGCTGGAGACAATCGTCCCCCCGGTCTCTTGCGAATAAAAGAACTCATGTTCGTCCACTTCCTTCGCCTGGGTATGGTGGCGGATATAAACCACTTCTACGTTCTTATACGTTCGGCTTAAAAACAGATAGAGCAGAATGTAAAAACGCTTGGCCATATCTTTGGTTGCCTGATCCATCGAACCTGAGACGTCCATCAGACAGAACATTACCGCCTGGCTGGAGGGCTCAGGCCGTTTTTCATAATTTTTATAGCGTAAATCAAAGGTGTCGATAAACGGTACTCGCTCGATTTTAGCCCGCAGTTCGGCAATCTCCCGGCGTAATCGTTCCTCTTCAAGCAGTTGCGCTGGTTCGCTGTTGCTGATGGTCTCCAGTTCCGCTTCCAGTGCGTGCAGTTCGCGGCGTTTTCCGGCCGTCATCGCGGTGCGGCGCGCCAAAGAGTTTTGTAGCGAACGAACTACGCTGATATTGGCCGGCACGCCGTTTGAGGTGAAACCAGCGCGGTGAGTTTTATACTCGTTAAGCTGTCGATGCTGGTTTTTTTTCAGATTAGGCAGCGCTAAATCTTCAAAGAGCAGATCCAGATACTCATCTTTTGAAATCTGAAAAACAAACTCATCCTGGCCTTCGCCGTCCTGGCTGGCCTGACCCTGACCACTCCCGGAACCGCCGCCGCCACCGCTTTGCGGACGCTCAATGCGATCATTCTGGATAAAGTGATCGTTACCCGGATGAACGCGATGGCGCAGACCGCCGCGCCCCTGATGAAACATCGGTTCGCTAATATCATCGGTTGGAATAGAGACGGATTCTCCGCTGTCGACATCGGTCACTGAGCGTTTGTTAATCGCTTCGGAGATCGACTGCTTAATTTGTGCTTTATAACGGCGCAAAAAGCGCTGGCGATTCACCGTGCTTTTATTTTTGCCGTTAAGACGTCGGTCTATGAACCAGGTCATATGCCCCCCGTACTGCCAACTATGCGCCTATTCTGTCAGTGCCGGATAGCGCTAACGCTTAGCCAGTCTACAGAACATTACTTTGTAGGCCCGGTAAGCGAAAGCGCCACCGGGCATTAACATCATGACGATTTACGCACGCGCAGGTACCACTCGCACAGCAAACGAACCTGCTTACGGGTATACCCTTTCTCCATCATCCTATCGACAAAGTCGTCGTGCTTTTTCTGCTCGTCAGTTGATGTTTTGGCGTTAAAGGAAATGACTGGCAACAACTCTTCGGTATTAGAGAACATTTTTTTCTCAATCACCGTGCGCAGCTTCTCGTAACTGGTCCAGTTTGGATTACGGCCGCTATTGTTGGCTCTGGCGCGCAGAACAAAGTTTACTATCTCATTACGGAAATCTTTCGGGTTACTGATACCCGCTGGTTTTTCAATTTTTTCCAGCTCGGCGTTTAGCGACTCGCGATCGAACAGTTGACCGGTATCCGGGTCGCGATACTCCTGATCCTGAATCCAGAAATCCGCATAAGTCACGTAACGATCAAAAATGTTCTGTCCGTACTCAGAGTAAGATTCGAGATAGGCCGTCTGGATCTCCTTGCCGATAAATTCGGCGTATTTCGGGATCAGGTAGCCTTTCAGGAACTCCAGGTAACGCTCAGCTTGCTCCTGCGGGAACTGCTCACGCTCAATTTGTTGCTCCAGAACGTAGAACAGATGTACCGGGTTGGCCGCCACTTCCGCATGGTCAAAGTTGAACACGCGGGAGAGGATCTTAAACGCGAATCGGGTGGAGAGACCGTTCATCCCTTCGTCCACGCCCGCGTAGTCGCGATACTCCTGGTACGATTTGGCTTTTGGGTCGGTATCTTTCAGGCTTTCACCGTCATAAACGCGCATTTTCGAGTAGATGCTGGAATTTTCCGGCTCTTTCAGGCGAGAAAGAATCGAGAAACGCGAAAGTGTTTCCAACGTGCCCGGCGCGCAGGGCGCATGAGTCAGCTCGCTATGATTAAGTAATTTCTCGTAGATTTTGATCTCTTCGGAGATTCGCAGGCAATAAGGCACCTTCACGATATAGACACGGTCGAGGAAGGCTTCATTATTTTTATTGTTACGGAAAGTCACCCATTCAGATTCGTTTGAGTGGGCAAGTATGATGCCATTAAAGGGCAGGGCGGAAATACCTTCCGTGCCGTTGTAGTTACCTTCCTGGGTTGCGGTCAGCAATGGGTGCAGCACCTTGATAGGCGCTTTAAACATCTCGACGAACTCCATGATCCCTTGGTTAGCGCGGCACAGCGCGCCGGAGTAACCATATGCATCCGGATCGTTCTGGGCGTGGTGTTCGAGTTTACGAATATCCACCTTGCCGACCAGCGCCGAAATATCCTGATTGTTTTCATCGCCGGGTTCCGTTTTGGCGATGGCAATCTGTTCCAGAATAGAGGGCCAGACTTTCACCACGCGGAATTTAGTAATATCGCCGCCAAACTCATGCAGCCGTTTGGCCGCCCACGGGGACATAATCGTACCGAGATAGCGGCGCGGAATACCGTACTCTTTTTCCAGAATCTGCGCGTCTTCCTGTGGATTAAACAGACATAACGGATGATCGTTGACCGGACTACGTTCGCCGTTGGCGCTTAAAACATAAATTGGGACGCGCTGCATTAGCGATTTCAGCCGTTCAGCGAGCGATGATTTGCCACCCCCCACAGGCCCCAGCAAATAGAGAATTTGCTTCTTCTCTTCCAGCCCTTGCGCCGCATGTTTCAGATAAGAGACAATCTGTTCAATCGCGTCTTCCATGCCGTAAAACTCTTCAAACGCAGGATAGCGAGCAATCACCCGGTTGGAGAAGAGTCGAGAAAGTCGGGGTTCCTGGGCAGTGTCGACCATATTAGGCTCGCCAATAGCCATTAATAGCCGCTCTGCCGCGTTGGCATAAGCACTGCGATCTTGCCGGCAAATGGTAAGAAAATCCTGCAGTGTGAACTCTTCGTCCTTGGCAGCTTCGTAGCGCTGGCGATAGTGATCGAATATATTCATGATATGCCATCCTTTCGTTTTTTCGCACATGTTAAGAGCCGTTCATATGAATAGTAGAGGCTCCCGGAAGAGGTAGACTGAACGCCGTCTCTGCTAAGGAAAAGCAACTCTCATGCCATTTTATTGGTCAGGAGATCAACGTGCCCGGTGATACACCTTCTTAACATTAAGCGTAGATGGCATTTGCAAAACTTGCCTGTACGCGCCAGTAGATTTCGATGACATATCAATAACTCATCGGGTGGAAAAGCCTGGTTAATGTCAGAAAAAGCGTTTCCGGTCACATAACGATCATCAGCCGATCATCTGAAAATAATCTGTGATGGTGATATTAAACGGTTACATTGTGTAAAATAGTTGGGCTTATAAGTATTGGCGGTTACACTTTTGCCGCAGAACATTTGAATAAGGAATTATGGATTGTGACCAAACTTAAACTTCTGGCTCTTGGCATGCTTATCGCAACGTCCGCCAGCGTCGCGCACGCTGAAAGCAACCTGACGCTGGGCGCAGGCGTTGGTGTGGTTGAACACCCTTATAAAGATTACGATAGTGATGTTTACCCGATACCGGTCATCGCTTATGAAAGCGAAAATTTCTGGTTCCGCGGTCTGGGCGGCGGTTATTACCTGTGGAATGACAATACCGATAAGTTGTCAATCATGGCGTACTGGTCCCCGATGTACTTCAAGCCGGGCGACAGCGACGACCATCAGTTGCGTCGTCTGGACAGGCGTAAAAGTACTATGATGGCGGGCGTCTCTTACGCGCATCACACCCAATATGGTTTCCTGCGTACCTCTCTGGCAGGGGATACGTTGGATAACAGTAACGGTATCGTCTGGGATCTGGCCTGGCTGTATCGGTATACCAATGGCGGGCTGACCTTAACGCCAGGTATCGGGGTAGAATGGAATAGCGAGAACCAGAACGACTATTATTACGGCGTATCACGTAAAGAGTCTTCGCGTAGCGGCCTGCGCGGCTATAACCCAAATGATAGCTGGAACCCGTATCTTGAGCTTAGCGCTAACTATAATTTCGCGGGTAACTGGAGCGTATACGGTACTGCGCGCTACACCCGTCTGTCGGATGAAATTACCGATAGCCCGATGGTGGATAAATCCTGGACCGGTATCCTTTCTACTGGCGTAACCTATAGATTCTGATTGATTGAATTTGTCGGAAAACCGCTACAAAGCCTGCGTTATGCAGGCTTTGTGCTGACTGATACGCGAATATTGTGGCGTATATCAATGCGCTGTTAACCGGGTATGGTACAGGCTTACGTGGTTCACGCTTTGTTACATCCGTTTAAAAAACGAGTCGTTTATATGAAAAATCCAGGTGATTACAATTGCGCTAACAATTAGTGTAGTAATTGTTGCAATGCTGGTGACTATCTCCCTATAACGTCCCGTTTATGCTATACCCATTCTTCACCGCGAGTAAGACGAATGAGCATAGTATTCAACACAGTAGCCAAGCCTGGCGGCAGTCTGTGTAACTTATCCTGCAAATATTGTTTCTATCTTGATAAACCCCGGGGGCAGCGCGTCATGTCTGATGATGTGCTGGAGACGTATATCCGCCGGGTAATTGATGATACGCCATCCTCAGAAGTCTCGTTTTGCTGGCAGGGGGGAGAGCCGACGCTATGCGGCCTCTCTTTTTACCAAAAAGTGGTGCGCTTGCAGCAACGCTATGCCAACGGCAAAACTATCTACAACAGTCTGCAAACCAATGGCGTATTAATCAATGAAGAGTGGGCTGCTTTCTTTGCGCAGCACCAGTTCCTGATCGGTATATCGATTGATGGGCCGCAAGTCGTTCATGATCATTACCGGAAAACGCCGTCAGGGCGGGCGTCTTTTTCCCGAGTCGTTAATGCTATCCGCCTTCTGCAGGCAAATGATGTCGAGTTCAACACACTCACTGTCGTGAATGATGCGTCATGCCGTCATGGCAACGCTATTTATCATTTTTTGACGCAGGAACTGGAAAGTAAGCACCTGCAATTTATTCCCATTGTTGAGCCGCTCGCGCAAAAAGCGCAGCGTTCTTTGACGTTATCTGGCAATGATGATTCGCCTTCGCTGATGCCCTTTTCCGTCACGCCTGAAGGGTGGGGCGCATTTATGTGCGATGTTTTTGATCAATGGATACGTCACGATGTCGGACGCATATTTGTACAGCTTTTTGACAACTTACTTGGCGTCTGGATGGGGGAGCCCGCCACGCTTTGTACGATGCAGCCGACCTGCGGACAAAGTTTGCTGGTGGAGCAGAATGGCGACGTGTTTAGCTGCGACCATTTTGTTTTTCCCGCCTATAAACTGGGCAGTCTACGGCAACACTCTTTAGAAGAAATGGCGGCCTCTCCTTTTCAGCAGCAGTTTGGCGCGGCTAAAGCAAACCTTTCCTCACGCTGCCAGAACTGTACATGGCGCTTTGCCTGTTACGGCGGCTGTCCGAAACACCGAATTTGTATGGACGGCGGCGAACGACAAAATTATCTCTGTAAAGGATATCTGGAGTTCTTTCAACATGTGACGCCCTATATGAATGTGATGCGTCAATTATTATTGAATCATCGACCCGCCGCGCATATTACCCGCATCGTCGACATGATTGCGGATGACATTCGTCAGTGACAAGAAAATCGCCCCCTACGCGGTATGATGCCGAACATTACCTGGGGTATAAGCGTCCTGTATTGTTTTACCGTCGAGTGACATTGAAAAGGAAATGAAGACAGTGAAAAACGTAACGTTTTGCGGGCAGGAGACGCTTCCTGCTATAGGACAGGGAACATGGTATATGGGCGAGCGCGCAGATCATCGTCAGCGCGAGGTTTCGGCGCTGCGCGCGGGGCTGGATTTGGGGTTACGCCTTATTGATACGGCTGAAATGTATGCCGACGGCGGGGCAGAAAAGGTCGTGGGCGAGGCGCTGGTGGGGCGACGTGATGAGGCATTTCTGGTGTCAAAAGTGTACCCGTGGAACGCTGGTGGCCAGAAGATAGTTGCCGCCTGTGAGGGAAGCCTGCGTCGTCTGAAAACAGATTATCTCGATCTCTATCTGTTGCACTGGGCCGGAAGCTTTTCATTCGAAGAGATCGTTGAGGGTATGGAGCGGCTAATAGCGCAGGGGAAAATTCGCCGTTGGGGGGGCTCTAATCTTGATTATGACGAAATGCAGGCGCTGTGGCGCATCCCGGGGGGACAGCAATGTGCGACAAATCAGGTACTCTATCATCTGGCGTCACGCGGTATTGAGTATGATTTATTGCCGTGGTGTCAACAACAGCGGATGCCAGTAATGGCCTATAGTCCGCTTGCGCAGGCCGGCCGATTACGTAGCGGTTTACTGAATCATCCGGTGGTGAATGAAATTGCGTGCGCACATAACGCTACGGCGGCGCAAATCTTACTGGCGTGGGTGATTGCGAATCCGGGCGTGGTGGCGATCCCGAAAGCCGGCAGTACAGAACACGTGAAGCAAAATGCGGCGGCGCTCGAGATCGCCTTGTCAGCAAACGAACTTGCCTTACTGGACAACGCCTGGCCTGCGCCAAAAGGGAAAACCGCGTTGGATATGGTGTGACGCCGAATAAAATGCGTAAGCACCGCCATTCGGCAAGTAATGCCTGATGGCGGCTGGCACCTTCCAGGGCCTACAGAAACGCTGGTATCAATTCACTTTTAGCGTTTAGCGACGCAGATAGTCTGCGCCAGACGAGATGGCTTTTCTTCTGTGGCTTGTTGCGGCGCAGTAGCGTAAGCCGTTTCAACGCACACAAATGTTTTATAGCCGTCATCCGGCATGTCGCCCATGCTGACGGACAACGCCGGGCCAGGGTTCCAGCCTACGACGTTAAGATGATGATGGTGAACCACATCAATCGTGCGGTTTAATGTCGCATCGTGGATCACGCTACATGCTTCAGGATTGAGGTAAACGCGATCGGTACGGTCCGGAAAGGTTTGCACGCCGTCGGTCAGGACTCCTTCTTTGGCGTCGTTAACTTTATCAATAAACCGGTCGCCGAGTCCGCTGACCTGAACGCTGGCGATGTCGCCAACGTTAAAATAGCTGTGGAGAGCGGATGTGGTTGCAAACTCGCCATGCGCTTCCAGTTCAATTTCACAGGTTTTGCCTACTTTAAAACGTGCCAGCAGCGTGAAATCGTGCGGCCAGTATTTTCGGGTGGCCTCACTGCTTTGCAGCTCAAATGTCAACATTACGCCGTTATCATCTTCATTATGCGCTTTTAGCGCCCACGGCAGATTACGCGCAAAGCCGTGTGACGGCAGACCTTGTTGAGCCGCAGGTCCAAACCAGGGCCAGCAGATCGGTACGCCGCCGCGTAGCGCCACGCTGGTTTTGAAAGGCGTATTATTACTGAGCCACAATACCTCTTCCTCACCGACGGGTTTCCAGGAGAGAAGGTGCGCGCCCTGTAATGCAAAAGAGGCTTTAACCTGCGGGTGGTCAACGACGATCAGATCAAGGTCATCAAGCTGGCGGCGGGAAAGGACAGGGGTAAACTGTTCGATAGCCGGAAGAGCAAAAATTTTATTAATCATTACGCAATCCTCTTTACCCTAAATAATTCGAGTTGCAGGACAAGGCGCTTGTGCCTTGACCAGTGCTTGCGCTGGCCCCGAAGGGGCGAGGTCGCAGACCGGGTAACGCGGCAAGTGAACGACAAATTCGTCAGGAACGAATTTGAGCAACCGGAGGTTACCTTCGGCCAGGGACATGGATATCCCTGATTCATCCCGATGAGCTTGACTTCCGTCAGTGATTCGGGTGAAAGAGCGTAGCCAACACACCTGTAACTTGAAGTATGACGGGTATATTTTCAGGAAAAAAAAAGAGCGACCTGAGTCGCTCTTACCAATGACTGTTTCATCTCAACTTATTTGGAGATGTGAGCAATCAGGTCCAGTACTTTGTTGGAGTAACCGGTTTCGTTATCGTACCAGGAGACCAGTTTCACGAAGTTGTCGTTCAGCGCGATGCCTGCTTTAGCATCGAACACGGAAGTGCATACTTCGCCGTTGAAATCGGTAGATACAACGTCGTCTTCGGTGTAACCCAGAACGCCTTTCATTTCGCCTTCGGCAGCAGCTTTAACAGCAGCTTTGATCTGCTCGTAGGTAGCAGCTTTTTCCAGACGAACGGTCAGGTCAACAACGGATACGTTCGGAGTCGGAACGCGGAACGCCATACCAGTCAGTTTGCCATTCAGTTCCGGCAGTACTTTACCTACCGCTTTAGCAGCGCCGGTAGAGGACGGGATGATGTTCTGAGATGCGCCACGGCCACCGCGCCAGTCTTTGTGAGACGGGCCGTCAACGGTTTTCTGGGTTGCGGTAGTCGCGTGAACAGTGGTCATCAGACCTTCGATGATGCCGAAGTTGTCGTTGATAACTTTAGCCAGCGGCGCCAGGCAGTTGGTGGTGCAGGAAGCGTTGGAAACGATGTCCTGGCCTTCGTATTTGTCAAAGTTAGCGCCTTTAACAAACATTGGGGTGTTGTCTTTAGACGGACCAGTCAGAACCACTTTTTTCGCGCCAGCGGTGATGTGTTTACGCGCGGTTTCGTCAGTCAGGAAGATACCGGTAGCTTCAGCCACTACGTCAACACCAACTTCGTCCCATTTCAGGTTAGCCGGATCGCGTTCAGCGGTAACACGGATTTTTTTACCGTTAACGATCAGATGACCGTCTTTCACTTCAACAGTACCGTCGAAACGGCCGTGAGTGGAGTCATATTTCAGCATGTATGCCATGTACTCTGCGTCTAACAGGTCGTTGATTGCAACGATCTCGATGTCAGAACGTTTCTGAGCAGCACGGAAAACAATGCGACCGATACGGCCAAAACCGTTGATACCTACTTTGATAGTCATATATTCCACCAGCTATTTGTTAGTGAATAAAAGGTTGCCTGTAAAATTACAAAAACCTTACGCAGCGTCAAGCGGAATCGTGTCAATCATTGCGACAAATCAATCCTCTGCACAACCTTTGCGCGGCTGATTCGCCTCACTCTTCCTTTCGGCTGGAAACCACATGGGGGCGCCGCCCCGAATTTTAAAGGGCAACCGAGATAATAATGTGACATCAGTCACGATTCGTAAGCCGCCATTTCGCAATGATCAAGTTTAGAACAAAAGTTGGTACTGAGGTGTTAATGTTTTGTTAGAATCGGTCAGGCAATGTGAGCACGTTTAAAGTGAGATGTGAGCAAATGGCTAACCAATCTTCAGCAGAAGAACTCAAGAAAAAATTGTCCGAAATGCAATTCTATGTGACGCAGGATCGTGGCACAGAACCGCCATTTACTGGACGCCTACTGCATAATAAACGCGATGGGGTTTATCACTGCCTGGTCTGTGATACGCCGCTTTTTCACTCCCACACCAAATACGATTCAGGCTGCGGCTGGCCCAGCTTTTACGAGCCTGTCAGCGAAGAGGCGATTCGTTACATAGACGATTTTTCTCATGGAATGCAGCGTGTCGAAATTCGTTGCGGAAACTGCGATGCGCATCTCGGACACGTTTTCCCGGATGGTCCGCAGCCGACCGGTGAACGCTATTGCGTTAACTCGGCCTCGCTCGCCTTTTCTGACGAAAAAAACGGCGATCAGTTGAAAGGCTGAAAAAACGATTCAGCAAATTATTCCACAGGAGCGGATACATCATGAATCTTGATGAGATCATTAACAGCATGACGCCGGAAGTGTATCAACGTTTATCCACCGCTGTTGAGTTGGGTAAATGGCCGGACGGTGTGGCGTTAACGCCGGAACAGAAAGAAAACAGCCTGCAATTGGTGATGCTATGGCAGGCGCGGCACAATACCGAAGCGCAACATATGACGATCGATACTCATGGTCAGATGGTGATGAAAAGTAAGCAGCAGCTCAAAGCGGATTTCGGTATTACGTCAAAGCCGATTACGACATTGAAAATGCAGTAATTGGTAGGCCGGAGAGGGCGTAGCCGCCATCCGGCTCTTTCATTGCCGATGAGTTGTGCTGTATATGATGTTGCGTTTTGTTTTGGCATTGAAACGAGAAGAGTTTCGTTAGAAACGCTCTCCTGCCTGCGTTGAGCTTTGTCTGGCAGCGATGCTAACGCGACGTATCCGGTCCCTGCGTCTCTTTCCAGTCTGCCAGCGTATACAGCGTCGCGCCTGCCGCTGCCATCTCCATAAACGCGTGCGCGCTATCCTGCGGGTGAATATTCACGCCGCGACAGCCATCGGTGATCACGTTAACGGCATAGCCCAACTGTAATGCATCCAGCACCGTAAATTTTACGCAGTAATCGGTCGCCAGCCCCATCACGATAAGCTCGGTAACGTCACGCTCATGAAGCCAGGTATCAAGGGTAGTTTTCTGCCGATGTTCGTTGTCAAAAAACGCGCTGTAGCTGTCAATCAGCGGGTTTTCACCCTTATAAATGGTGGCGTCGAGCGCATGTTGGCTAAGCAGGGGATGTAACGCCGCGCCGTCGGTATGTTGAACGCAGTGATCCGGCCAGAGCGTTTGCGGCAGACCGTCCAGCTCTCCCTGACTATAGGGTTCCGCCTGATGCTGGCTGGCGAAGCTGCCATGCTTCGCGGGATGCCAGTCCTGACTAGCGAGCACCGGAATCTGGCGGGGCTGGCACCAGTCAATAAGAGAGTTGGCGATATCGATAGTGCTGTCGCCTTCCGGCACAGCCAGCGCGCCGCCGGCGCAAAAGTCATTTTGCAAGTCGACCAGTAATAAGGCCCGGTTTGTCATTATATCCTCCTTGTCGTCGGGATTTTTAATCATCCGACGTCAATTCACCACGCAAGTTTTGCGCCATCGCGCTACGAATCGCCTGAGTGTCCAGACCCTGGCTTAACAAATAATGCAGTTTGGTTAAGGTGGCTTCGACGGTCATATCGGCACCGCCAATCACGCCAGCGTGCGCCAGCGCATTACCGGTAGCGTACCCGCCCATATTGACTCGCCCTGACATGCATTGCGTCAGGTTAACGACCACGATGCCGCGCGAACTGGCCTCTTTCAGCTCCTGTAAAAACGCTTTATTTTGTGGCGCGTTGCCTACGCCATAAGAGCGCAGAATCAGCGCTTTTACCGGCTGACGCAGAAAGTTACGTACTACCTCGGCGGAAATCCCCGGATAAATAGTCACTACGCCTATCGGCTGCGGCGTAATAGGATGAACGATTAATTCACCAGAGCCGTGGGGCGCGGGAGGCGTATTTAAACGGCGAATGTGAATTCCCGCTTCCAGCAAGGGCGGCAGATTAGGAGAGGCAAAAGCGTCGAAACCATCCGCATGTGCTTTGGTCGTGCGATTGCCGCGGAACAGACGATTATTAAAAAACAGCGTTACTTCATTAATAGGGTAGTTGGCGGCGACATAAAGCGCATTCAGCAAATTAATTTGCCCGTCGGAGCGCAGCTCAGCCAGCGGAATTTGTGACCCTGTCACAATAACCGGTTTGCCCAGATTTTCCAGCATGAAAGACAGCGCCGATGCGGTAAACGCCATCGTGTCGGTGCCGTGCAGAATAACAAAACCGTCATACTCATCGTAGTGCGCTTTGATATCTTCAGCGATATGCTGCCAGTCTTCCGGCGTCATATCTGATGAATCCATCAGCGGGGCATATTCATGGATGGTAAAATCCGGCATCTCCGGGCGGTGGAATTCCGGCATCAGCGCCAACTGACGTTGAAGGTGCCCGGACACCGGGATATACCCCTGATCTGAGCGCTGCATACCGATAGTACCGCCGGTATAGGCAACGTAAATTGATTTCTTTTGCATGATAATGTTTAGTTGTGTCGCAAAGGACGTATTAATGATTATCGGATGGCAGCTATAAGTAACCGCCATCCGGCATGGCTATTGATGAAGCATTAGCGAACGTTCGCGCAAGTCAAACAGAACGCATAACGGTTTTGCGGATCGTTAAATGCCGCCAGTTTATCCCCCTCGGCCTTCACCGTGTTGGCGGCGGAAACGAGCGGCACCGGGAGTATCGCCTGAATAGCCTCCGGCAGCATGGCGCGTACAGATCCGGTCATACTGTCCATTACCATATCAAGGACCGTTGGTTCGTCCTGATAATAATCAAGATGCCACTGTTTTAGTTTCGCCAGATCTGCCGCTTTGGCGACGGCATCGTCAAAGTCGCCGAGACTGTCCACCAGACCATTGGCTTTCGCGTCCTCTCCTGTCCAGACATGGCCCTGAGCGATTTGATCAATCTGTTCCGGCGTACGCTTACGCGCTTCTGCCACCAGCGTGATAAAGCGTTTGTAGCCGTACTCAATACTGAGTTGCATCATCTGCTGCACTTCCGGCGACAGCGCTTTGGTCATCGAAATCTCCGCCAGCGGCGAGGTGGAGACGCCGTCGCTGTGTACGCCAATCGACGACAGGCTGTTTTCTACCGTATTGATGACGCCGAAGATGCCAATTGAACCCGTCAGCGTGCTGGGGCTGGCCACGATATAGTTTGCCGGCGTAGAGATCCAGTAACCGCCGGAGGCCGCCATGCCGCCCATTGAGACCACCACCGGTTTGCCAGCCGCTTTTGCCGCCGCCAGTTCGGCGCGGATAACTTCGGAGGCGTTGACGCTACCGCCTAGGCTATTGACGCGCAGCACAATTGCTTTCACTTTAGGATCAAGGCGTGCGTCGCGGATCTGCGATGCTGTAGTGTCGCCGCCGACATTCCCTGGCGTTTCTTCGCCATCCATAATTGCGCCATTGGCGAAAATAACTGCAATAGTACCGCCGTTACCCGCAGGCGTTTTCAGCGAATAATCGTAATAGCTGATCGCCCGATAGTTATTTTCGGTTTTGCTCCAGCCAAACTGCTTCGTCAGCGCTTTTTCAATGTCTGCGCTGGAGGTGAGGGCATCCACCAGTTTATGGTCGAGCGCATATTTGGCGGTGTCGCCGCCCACGCTGGTTAACCCGTCGATAATAGCCTGCGCGCCGGGGAAGAGCTGTTGCGGCGAAATCTGGCGATTGGCGGAAACGGTATGCAGGTAGTTCTGCCACAGTTCGCCTATCCAGCGGCTGTCGGCCTCGCGGGCGGCGGGCGACATATCGTCGCGGATAAACGGCTCGACGGCGGATTTATAGGTGCCGACCCGGAAAACGTGGGTAGAAACTTTCAGTTTATCCAACAGCGTTTTGTAGTACAGGCCATTCGTAGCGAAGCCGTGAAGATCTACCTGACCCTGTGGGGAAAGCCAAATTTTATTGGCGAAACTGGCGAGGTAATACTGACCCTGGCTGTAGTTTTCACCCACGGCAAAAACCGGTTTGCCGCTGTCGCGGAATTCGCGCAGCGCTTTACCGATATAGCGCATTGACGGCTGATCGGCGCCGGTGAAGTTTTTCAGATCCAGAACGATACCAGTGATGTTACGGTCATCTTTCGCCTGACGAATAGCGTTGACGATGTCAAACAGGGAGTTTTCCTGTAGACGGTCGGAGCTGGCGCCAAATAACTGGCGACCCAGCGCGCCCAGACGATGATTGGTGGACGGTTTATCCACAATGACGCCGGAAATATCCAGCAGCAGAGCGCCGCGCGCCGTTTGCTCGCTGTTGCTGCCGTTACCGATCTGCATCCAGATCCCAACGCCCACCAGGACCAGAAAAATAAAGAACAGGTTGAGTACCATTTCACGGACGAAATTCAACAATCGCCACGTCCATTTAAAAAATCCGGCAATAAATCGCCACAGGGTTCGCATGTATTCTCCCTATCTGAGTAACAACGCTTATACCTCGATGAGGATAAAGCATTAAGATGTGGCTATCGTAATGACCCATCAGGCAGTTGTCAGCAGGAATCACTGCCTGTGCTGTAACAAAATCCGCTCCCGTGTTAATTTTGTGAATAAATATCATTGCTGGAGTTAATCAAATGGATGCACTAGAACTGCTGATCAACCGTCGTAGCGCCTCTCGTCTCGCAGAACCGGCGCCTGTCGGAGAGCAATTACAGAACATTCTGCGGGCAGGAATGCGTGTTCCCGATCATAAGTCTCTACAGCCGTGGCGTTTTTTTGTGATTGAAGGAGAGGGGCGCGACCGTTTCAGCGCCGTGCTTGAACAAGGCGCTGCCGCTGCCGGGGAGGATGAGAAAGCGATCGAAAAAGCGCGTAATGCGCCGTTTCGCGCGCCGCTGATCATTACCGTGGTGGCGAGATGCGAAGAAAACCATAAGGTTCCCGTGTGGGAACAGGAGATGTCCGCCGGATGCGCGGTGATGGCAATGCAAATGGCGGCGATTGCGCAAGGGTTTAATGGTATCTGGCGTAGCGGCGCGTTAACTGAGAGCGCTATCGTGCGGGAAGCCTTTGAGTGCCGCCCTCAGGATAAAATTGTTGGTTTTCTCTATCTCGGCACGCCGCAGCTCAAAGCGTCAACGACGATCAGTACCCCCGACCCCACGCCGTTTGTGCGTTATTTCTGACGCTGAGGGATAAAACTGTCTGGATTCTGAGCAAAGGCGCGGTAATTCAGACAGTGATACTTACCACATCAGGGAATGAGCGCTACCATAGCGCGAATGCAATGACAGGAGATGTCCATGAGCGAGCAAGCCATTCGTTTAACGCAATACAGCCACGGCGCTGGTTGCGGTTGTAAAATTTCCCCTAAAGTGCTGGAGACTATCCTGCATAGCGAGCAGGCGAAGTTCGTCGACCCGAATCTGCTGGTGGGTAATGAAACCCGCGATGATGCGGCGGTTTACGATCTGGGTAATGGCACCAGTATTATCAGCACCACCGACTTCTTTATGCCGATAGTCGATAATCCGTTTGATTTTGGCCGCATTGCGGCAACAAATGCCATCAGCGATATTTTTGCGATGGGCGGTAAACCGATTATGGCGATCGCGATCCTTGGCTGGCCGATTAATACCCTGTCGCCCGATATTGCGCGTGAAGTGACCGAGGGGGGGCGTTTTGCCTGCCGTCAGGCCGGTATTGCGCTGGCGGGTGGACACTCTATTGATGCCCCGGAGCCGATCTTTGGTCTCGCGGTCACTGGCGTGGTGCCGACCGAACGGGTGAAGAAAAACAGTACCGCGCAGGCTGGATGCAAACTCTTTCTGACCAAACCGTTGGGGATTGGCGTGTTGACCACCGCCGAGAAAAAATCGCTGCTTAAACCTGAACATCAGGGGCTGGCGACGGAAGTCATGTGTCGGATGAACGTTGCTGGCGCGGCGTTTGCCAATATCGACGGCGTAAAAGCCATGACTGACGTTACCGGTTTTGGTCTGCTGGGGCACCTGAGCGAGATGTGCCAGGGCGCAGGCGTGCAGGCGCTGCTTTGCTATCAGGACATCCCTAAACTGCCGGGCGTGGAAGAGTATATTGCTCTGGGTGCCGTACCAGGCGGCACAGAGCGCAACTTCGCCAGCTATGGTCATCTGATGGGCGACATGCCGCGTGAAGTTCGTAGCCTGCTGTGCGATCCGCAAACGTCAGGCGGTTTGCTGCTGGCGGTAACGCCGGACGCCGAAGACGACGTTAAAGCCACCGCGGCGGAATTTGGTATCGATCTGACCGCGATTGGCGAGCTGGTCGACGCCCGCGGCGGTCGTGCTATGGTTGAGATTCGTTAACCTGATGCGGTTGTTTATTGCCGAAAAACCGAGTCTGGGGCGCGCCATTGCGGATGTGCTGCCAAAGCCGCACCGTAAAGGCGATGGTTTTATTGAATGCGGAAACGGGCAGGTCGTCACCTGGTGTATTGGTCATTTGCTGGAACAGGCGCAGCCCGATGCGTATGACAGCCGTTATGCGCGCTGGAATCTGGCTGACCTGCCTATCGTGCCGGAAAAATGGCAGCTTCAGCCTCGACCTTCCGTCACCAAACAACTCAACGTGATTAAGCGCTTTTTGCATCAAGCCGGTGAAATTATTCACGCCGGCGACCCGGATCGTGAAGGGCAGCTTCTGGTTGATGAAGTGCTGGATTATCTCCAGCTTTCTGCCGAAAAGCGCCAGCGGGTGCAGCGTTGTCTGATAAACGACCTTAACCCGCAGGCGGTCGAGCGTGCTATCGACAGGCTACGGGCGAACAGCGACTTCGTGCCGCTGTGCGTCTCCGCGCTGGCGCGAGCGCGAGCGGACTGGCTGTATGGCATTAATATGACCCGCGCTTACACGATCCTGGGCCGTAATGCGGGCTATCAGGGCGTGTTATCCGTGGGACGCGTGCAGACGCCGGTACTGGGGCTGGTGGTGCGGCGAGATGAAGAGATTGAGAACTTCGTCGCCAAAGACTTCTTTGAAGTGAAGGCGCACATCGTTACGCCTGCCGACGAGCGTTTTACCGCTATCTGGCAGCCGAGCGAGGCGTGCGAACCTTATCAGGATGAAGAGGGGCGTTTGCTTCATCGTCCGCTGGCGGAGCATGTGGTGAACCGGATCAACGGTCAGCCCGCTCTGGTAACCAGTTATAATGATAAACGGGAATCAGAATCCGCGCCGCTGCCGTTTTCGCTCTCGACGCTGCAGATTGAAGCCGCCAAACGCTTTGGCCTGAGCGCGCAAAACGTGCTTGATATTTGTCAGAAGCTATATGAAACCCACAAGCTGATTACCTATCCGCGTTCCGACTGCCGTTATCTGCCGGAAGAACACTTTGCCGGACGGCACGCGGTAATGAACGCGATTAGCGTCCACGCCCCGGATTTACTGCCGCAGCCTGTGGTTAATCCTGATACGCGCAATCGCTGCTGGGATGACAAAAAAGTGGATGCGCACCACGCGATTATTCCGACGGCGCGCAGTTCTTCTGTCCATCTGACGGAAAATGAAGCGAAAGTTTATACCCTGATTGCGCGTCAGTATCTGATGCAGTTCTGCCCGGACGCGGTGTTTCGTAAATGCGTTATTGAACTGGAAATCGCCAAAGGGAAATTTGTCGCCAAAGCGCGTTTTCTGGCGGAGGCCGGTTGGCGGACGTTACTGGGCAGTAAAGAGCGCGACGAGGAGAACGACGGTACGCCGCTGCCGGTTGTCGCGAAAGGTGATGAGTTGCTGTGTGAAAAGGGGGAAGTGGTCGAACGCCAAACCCAGCCCCCGCGTCATTTCACTGATGCGACATTGCTTTCCGCGATGACCGGAATTGCCCGCTTCGTGCAGGATAAAGATCTGAAAAAGATCCTGCGTGCGACCGATGGGCTGGGGACGGAAGCCACGCGCGCCGGGATTATCGAGCTGCTGTTCAAGCGTAGCTTTCTGACTAAAAAAGGGCGCTACATTCATTCTACCGATGCTGGAAAAGCGTTAATACATTCGCTGCCGGAAATGGTGGCCCGTCCGGATATGACCGCGCACTGGGAATCTGTTCTGACGCAAATCAGCGAAAAGCAGTGCCGTTACCAGGATTTTATGCAACCGTTGGTCGGCACGTTGTATCAGCTGATCGATCAGGCTAAGCGCACGCCGGTGAAGCGCTTCAGAGGGATTGTAGCGCCAGGCGGCGGAGAAAAGAAAAAGAGCGCGCCGCGCAAGCGAGCGGGCAAAAAAAGCCCGCCTGCTGAGGAGACAGGTCGTCAGGCCGAATAAGCGCAAAGCCATCTGGCCTGACGACGGGATTAAATGACGCCCTGCGCCAGCATGGCGTCGGCGACTTTCACGAAACCGGCGATGTTGGCGCCCTGAACGTAGTTGGTATGCTTATTGTCGCCGCCGTACTCCACACAGGCGTGGTGGATATCCAGCATAATGTGATGCAGACGGGCGTCCACTTTCTCGGCTTTCCAGCTCAACCGCGCGGCGTTTTGCGCCATTTCCAGCCCCGATGTCGCCACGCCGCCCGCGTTGGCGGCTTTACCCGGCGCAAACAGTACGCCCGCCTCAAGGAACAGATCGGTCGCTTCAATCGTGGTCGGCATATTTGCCCCTTCCGCCACGGCTTTTACGCCATTGGCAATCAGTACGCGCGCGGCGTCAACGTCCAGTTCATTCTGCGTCGCGCATGGCAGGGCGATATCCACCGGTACGTTCCAGGGCTGCTGGCCTTCCAGATAGGTTAAACCAAACTCACGGGCGTAGTCAGCGACGCGACCGTCACGGCTGGCTTTAATTTCACACAGACGCGCCAGCTTCTCTTGCGTGAAGCCACTTTCATCGACCACCGTCCCGCTCGAATCCGACGCGGTAACCACGCGCGCGCCAAAGGCCATCGCTTTCTCAATGGCATATTGCGCTACGTTGCCGGAGCCGGACACGGCGACGCGCATCCCTTCAAAACCGAGACCATGACGTTTAAGCATCGCTTCGGTGAAGTAGACCAGTCCATAGCCCGTCGCCTCCGGGCGAATCAGACTGCCGCCGAAGGAAAGCCCTTTGCCGGTGAAAACGCAGGCGCTGTTATTGGAAAGCTTGCGCATCATTCCCGCCATAAAGCCCACTTCGCGCCCGCCCACGCCGATATCACCGGCAGGCACGTCGGTATCCGGCCCTAAATGGCGATACAGTTCAGTCATCAGCGCCTGGCAGAAACGCATCACTTCGCCTTCGCTTTTCCCTTTCGGATCGAAATCGCTGCCGCCCTTACCGCCGCCCATCGGCAACGTGGTGAGGGCATTTTTAAAGGTTTGTTCAAAGCCGAGGAACTTAAGGATGGAAAGATTTACCGAAGGATGGAAGCGCATACCGCCTTTATAGGGGCCGATAGCAGAGTTGAACTGCACGCGCCAGGCGCGATTCACCTGCACCTGGTTTTTGTCGTCCAGCCACACCACGCGAAACTGGATCACGCGCTCTGGTTCAACCAAACGTTCCAGTAAAGACATGTGGCGGTAACGGGGGTTTTGTTCAAGAAACGGCCACAGGGTGGTCATGACTTCACGGACGGCTTGCGCGAACTCGGTTTGATGCGGGTCGCGCTTTTGTACATGGTTGAGGAACGATTCCAGAGAACATGTCTGATCCATAGATATAAAAACCTCTTATATATTAATGTGGTTGTATTTGCGTGTTATCAGAATAAGCGTTTGCAGTTTTCGACTATACCATCAGCAATGTGACGGTAAGCAAGAAAAAAATAACGCCGCTAAGTAAATTCATAACGGGGCGAGGGTCATAACTAAAAGCGATGACGAAAGAGGATTAAAGTTTTCGCGGCGGCTTACCGTTATACTGAGAATATGCCCAGAAAAATAAGGAAATCCTATGCGCCGAAGCCTTGTGATCGCCGTGATGTCGGTAATGCCAATGGTCGCGCTGGCAAACCAGAACAGTCGTCCTGATATCCAGGTGAATGTCCCGCCGGAAGTTTTCAGCACGCACGGTCAGTCGTCCCAGCCCTGCATTCAGTGCTGCGTTTACCAGGATCAGAATTACTCCGAAGGCGCGGTAATAAAAGTGGAAGGGGTAGTGCTCCAGTGCCAGCGTGACGAAAAAACCATCAGCACAAATCCGTTAGTCTGGCGTCGCGTAAAGCTATAAACGCCTGCAATAGCGGAATATCCGCCGGGGCGAGCGGGTACTCCAACGCTTCCTCCGGCGTACACCAGGCGAATGCCTGATGTTCCAGCGCACAAATCAGACCGTTAAACGCAGGCACATGCCAGGCGTGCAAATGAATCCGTCGGCCAGACACGTCGCGTTGATGGCTGGCGATATAGACGCCGGGCGTGGCGTCAATTCCTAACTCTTCGCGTAGCTCGCGGATAAGCGCCTGCGGCTGGGTTTCGCCGGGTTCGACTTTACCCCCGGCAAACTCCCATAAGCCGGCTTGATCCGCATGACTTGGGCGCTGGGCCAGCAGAATTTTGCCGTCGCGTTCAATGATGGCAGCAACAACATCGAGTTTTTTTATCATTTTCGTTAAGGTCGTTATTCCTGCCGGGAAGCGTCGCGCTATCCCGGTCTTACGGTTAATCAGATAGCGGAATCAAACACGAAACGTCGCCCAGACCGGCGCATGGTCGGAGGGTTTTTCCATACTGCGAATGTCATAGTCAATACCGGTTTCTGAGCAACGTTCCGCCAGCGGAGCGCTTGCCAGCAAGAGATCGATGCGCAGTCCGCGATTATCCACGAAACCTTTTGAGCGGTAATCAAACCACGAAAATTTATCCGTCGTTTCTGGATTCGCCTGACGGAACGTGTCCACTAATCCCCACTTCAGTAACCGCGACATCCATTCACGCTCCTCCGGCAGGAAGGAGCATTTACCGGTACGCAGCCAGCGTTTGCGGTTCTCTTCGCCGATGCCAATATCCAGATCGGTCGGGCTGATATTCATGTCGCCCATAATTAATACCGGATTATCGCATTTGAGTTCCGTTTCAAGATAGTTTTGCAAGTTCTGGTAAAACTGCGCTTTCGCGGGGAACTTCAGCGGATGATCCCGGCTTTCCCCCTGCGGGAAATAGCCGTTAATGACGGTGATATTACCCAGCGGCGAGGGGATTTCCGCCATGATAATGCGGCGTTGCGCCTCTTCGCCATCATCCGGGAAACCGCGTCTGACGGAAATTGGCGTGGCTTTTGTTAGCAGCGCGACGCCGTAATGGCCCTTTTGTCCATGATAGAAAACGTTATAGCCCAGCTTCGCAACCTCTTCGAGCGGGAACATTTCGTCGTGGACTTTTGTCTCCTGTAGACCGATCACATCGGGCTGGTGTTTTTCGACAATCGCTTCAAGCTGATGGGGACGGGCGCGCAGGCCGTTGATATTAAAAGAGACAAATTTCATAGTCACTGCCACTTTGCAAGGTGAATCGTGTTGGGATGGTAGCAGAAATTTTGCCGGGTGACTGCCACTCATCGTCAGATTCGGCCAATGGAAGCGTATGGTGTTTTCTATAGAGCAAAAATGGCGCTGTTTGAATGCAGATGCGCCAGAACGGGGCGGTAATTTCCAGTAAATTTCGTATAAGATCACAATTCCAGAATTATATTTGGCAACTGAATAATATTTCGCTTTTTCCTCTTTTTAGTCAGCGACTATGCGGGAATATTCACTTTTCATGCAGTAAAAGTGAATATCGTTACGCTGTAAACCATTGATTTACCGTCCATCACTTCCGTTTATGCAATTTTAACGCTGGCTGGCACGAACGCTGCAATCTACATTTACAGCGCAAACACTCATATTATTTAACATATAAATAACTTTATTTTTACCGAAAGGGGTCGCTATGTCTCTGTCAGTTACGCGTGAAAACTTTGAGGAATGGATGGTGCCGGTGTATGTTCCTGCGCCTTTTATTCCCGTACGCGGAGAAGGCTCACGTCTGTGGGATCAGCAGGGGAAAGAGTATATTGATTTTGCTGGCGGAATCGCGGTCAACGCATTGGGACATGCGCATCCGGCGCTGCGCGAGGCGTTAAATGAACAGGCGAGCCGCTTCTGGCATACCGGGAACGGTTACACCAATGAACCGGCGCTGCGACTGGCGAAAAAACTTATCGACGCTACCTTCGCCGAACGCGTTTTCTTTTGTAATTCAGGCGCTGAAGCGAATGAAGCAGCGTTAAAACTGGCGCGCAAATACGCCCGCGATCGTGTCGGCAATCATAAAAGCGGCATTGTGGCCTTTAAAAACGCGTTCCACGGACGCACGCTCTTTACCGTCAGCGCTGGCGGCCAACCCACCTATTCACAGGACTTTGCGCCACTGCCGCCGGATATTCGTCACGCCGCCTATAACGATCTGAACTCCGCCAGTGCGCTCATCGATGACAATACCTGCGCCGTGATCGTAGAGCCTATGCAGGGCGAGGGCGGCGTGATCCCCGCCACGAAAGCTTTTTTGCAGGGGCTACGTGAATTGTGCGACCGGCATCAGGCGTTACTGATTTTTGATGAAGTGCAGACGGGCGTTGGACGTACCGGCGAACTGTATGCGTATATCCATTATGGCGTTACGCCCGATATCCTGACGACCGCTAAAGCGCTGGGCGGCGGCTTCCCGATCGGCGCGATGCTGACCACGCAAGACTATGCCAGCGTCATGACGCCAGGTACGCATGGCACCACCTATGGCGGTAATCCGCTGGCGACGGCAGTCGCCGGAAAAGTGCTGGATATCATCAATACGCCGGAGATGCAAAACGGCGTCAGGCAGCGCCACGATGTGTTTATTGAACGGTTAAATACCATTAATGAACGTTTTGGCATGTTCAGTGAAATTCGCGGGCTGGGACTACTGCTTGGCTGTGCATTACAGGCGGAGTTTGCCGGAAAAGCCAAACTCATCGCCCAGGAAGCGGCAAAAGCAGGCGTCATGGTGCTTATCGCCGGCGGCGACGTGGTGCGTTTTGCGCCAGCGTTAAATGTGAGCGACGAAGAGATAGCCACCGGGCTTGATCGTTTTGCCCTGGCGTGCGAACGCCTTCAGACGGGAGGCGCATCATGCGGGTGATTCGTCCTGTCGAACATGCGGATATCGCCGCGCTGATGCAGCTTGCAGGCAAAACGGGCGGCGGCTTAACCTCGCTACCGGCAAATGAAGCGACGCTGGCGGCCCGCATTGAACGCGCGCTAAAAACCTGGTCCGGCGAGCAGCCAAAAAGCGAGCAAGGGTATGTATTCGTTCTCGAGGACAGTGAAACGGGAGAGGTTGGCGGGATCTGCGCCATTGAGGTCGCGGTCGGCCTTAACGACCCCTGGTATAACTATCGTGTCGGTACGTTGGTTCATGCCTCCAAAGAGCTGAATGTATATAACGCGTTGCCAACATTATTCCTGAGTAATGATCACACCGGCAGCAGTGAACTTTGCACGCTGTTTCTCGATCCCGAATGGCGTAAAGAGGGTAACGGCTACTTGTTGTCAAAATCGCGCTTTATGTTTATGGCCGCGTTTCGCGATAAATTCAATGAGAAAGTCGTGGCGGAAATGCGCGGCGTCATTGACGAGCACGGTTATTCTCCCTTCTGGCAAAGTCTCGGCAAACGTTTTTTTTCTATGGATTTCAGCCGGGCGGACTTTTTATGCGGTACCGGGCAAAAAGCGTTTATCGCCGAGCTGATGCCCAAACATCCTATTTATACCCATTTCTTATCTGAAGAGGCTCAGGCCGTGATTGGCGAAGTCCACCCGCAAACAGCACCAGCCCGCGCGGTGCTGGAAAAGGAAGGCTTTCGCTATCGCCACTATATCGACATCTTCGACGGCGGGCCGACGCTGGAGTGTGATATTGACCGCGTACGGGCCATTCGTAAAAGCCGACTGGTGGAAGTCGTGGAAGGGCAACCCGCGCCTGGCGACTATCCGGCATGTCTGGTTGCCAATGAAAACTATCACCACTTTCGGGCCGCACTGGTGCGCGCCGATCCGCAGACTTCACGACTTGTATTTACCGCCGCGCAGTTGGATGCGCTGAAATGTCGCGCGGGCGACCACGTTCGGCTGGTACGTCTTTGCGCAGAGGAGAAAACCGTATGACGCTATGGATAAACGGCGACTGGATAACCGGTCAGGGCGAACGCCGCAGCAAAACTAATCCGGTGAGCGCGGAGATACTTTGGCAGGGGAATGACGCGGCTGCGGCGCAGGTCACCGAGGCCTGCCAGGCAGCGCGCGCGGCGTTTCCTCGCTGGGCCAGACAGCCTTTTGCAGCGCGACAGGCTATCGTAGAGAAATTTGCCGTCCTGCTGGAGGCCCATAAAACCGATCTCACGGCAGTCATCGCCCGTGAAACCGGTAAACCGCGCTGGGAGGCGGCGACGGAAGTTACGGCGATGATCAATAAGATTGCCATCTCGATTAAGGCTTACCATGCCAGAACAGGCGAACAAAAAAACGAACTTGCCGATGGCGCCGCGACGTTGCGCCATCGTCCTCACGGTGTGCTGGCGGTATTCGGGCCTTATAACTTTCCCGGCCATTTACCGAATGGTCATATTGTGCCCGCGTTGCTGGCAGGCAATACGCTGATCTTCAAGCCTAGCGAGTTAACGCCATGGACCGGGGAAACGGTAATAAAACTCTGGGAACGGGCGGGGCTACCGACAGGGGTTCTTAATCTGGTGCAGGGCGGCCGGGAGACCGGACAAGCGCTAAGTTCGCTCGACGATCTCGACGGACTGCTGTTTACCGGCAGCGCCAGTACCGGATATCAGCTTCATCGCCAGCTATCCGGCCAGCCGGAAAAAATCCTGGCCCTTGAAATGGGCGGAAACAACCCGCTCATTATTGAGGATGCGGCAAATATGGATGCGGCGGTACATCTGACGCTGCAATCGGCGTTTATTACCGCCGGACAGCGCTGTACCTGCGCGCGACGCCTTCTGGTAAAACAGGGTGCGCAGGGAGATGCATTTCTGGCGTGGCTGGTTGACGTCGCCGGACGCCTGCAGCCCGGCAGATGGGACGACGATCCGCAGCCGTTTATCGGCGGACTGATTTCAGTGCAGGCGGCACAGCATGTGATGGAGGCCTGGCGTCAACGAGAGGCATTAGGCGGACGCACGCTACTGGCGCCGCGGAAGGTCAAAGAGGGAACCTCCCTGCTGACGCCTGGTATCATTGAACTGACGGGCGTCGCGGATGTGCCGGATGAAGAGGTGTTTGGTCCGCTGCTGAGCGTCTGGCGTTATGATCATTTCGATGAGGCGATTCGTCTGGCGAATAATACCCGTTTTGGTCTGTCGTGTGGGCTGGTGTCGACGGATCGCGCGCAGTTCGAACAGCTCTTGCTGGAGGCGCGGGCAGGGATCGTTAACTGGAATAAACCGCTCACCGGGGCGGCGAGTACTGCGCCGTTTGGCGGTGTCGGCGCGTCTGGCAACCATCGGCCCAGCGCCTGGTATGCCGCCGATTATTGCGCCTGGCCGATGGCCAGTCTGGAATCTCCCGAACTGACGTTGCCTGCGACATTAAGCCCCGGCCTCGACTTTTCTCGCAGGGAGGCGGTATGACGGCGTATGAGGTTAATTTTGACGGACTGGTGGGGCTTACGCACCATTATGCTGGGCTATCCTTCGGCAATGAGGCATCGACCCGCCACCGTTTTCAGGTGTCGAACCCGCGTCTGGCGGTAAAGCAGGGGCTGCTAAAGATGAAAGCCCTGGCGGATGCCGGTTTTCCCCAGGCCGTGATCCCGCCGCATGAGCGGCCTTTTATTCCGGCGTTGCGTCAGCTCGGCTTCACGGGTAGCGATGAGCAGATTCTGGATAAGGTTGCGCGTCAGGCACCACGCTGGCTTTCCAGCGTGAGTTCAGCGTCGTCAATGTGGGTTGCGAATGCGGCGACGGTTTGCCCATCGGCAGACGCGCTGGACGGGAAAGTTCACCTGACGGTGGCGAATTTAAACAATAAATTTCATCGCTCTATTGAGGCACCAGTTACCGAAGCACTGCTACGCGCCATATTTCGCGATGAAAGCCAGTTTTCAGTGCATAGCGCGTTACCGCAGGTCGCATTATTGGGAGATGAAGGCGCGGCGAATCATAACCGTCTTGGCGGCGAATATGGTTCGGCAGGCGTGCAGCTTTTTGTCTATGGGCGCGAAGAAGAGAATGAAATGCGACCCGCTCGTTACCCGGCACGCCAGACCCGCGAAGCCAGCGAGGCCGTGGCGCGTCTTAATCAGGTGAATCCGCAACAGGTTATCTTCGCTCAGCAAAACCCGGAGGTCATCGATCGAGGCGTATTCCATAATGATGTCATCGCCGTCTCGAATCGACAGGTATTGTTTTGTCACGAAACGGCGTTTGCCCGACAGGAAATGCTCATTAATCAGTTGCGTACGCGCGTTGACGGTTTTATGGCGATAGAGGTACCCGCCGGCGAGGTTTCTGTATCAGATGCTGTGGCGACCTACCTGTTTAATAGTCAGTTGCTAAGTCGTGACGACGGCTCAATGCTGCTGGTGTTGCCGCAGGAATGTCAGGACCATGTCGGCGTCTGGCGCTATCTGAATAAGCTGGTGGCGGAGGATAACCCCATCAGCGCGATGCAGGTATTTGATTTACGAGAAAGTATGGCCAACGGCGGTGGTCCGGCCTGTCTGCGATTACGCGTGGTGTTAACAGAAGAAGAACGACGGGCGGTGAATCCAGCGGTAATGATGAATGACGCCCTGTTTACGGCCCTCAACGCGTGGGCGGATCGTTATTATCGCGATCGCCTGACCTGCGCCGATCTTGCCGATCCGTTATTACTGCGAGAAGGCCGGGAGGCGCTGGATGTGTTAACGCGACTGCTGGATTTGGGGTCGGTTTATCCTTTCCAGCAAACGGGGGCGGCTGATGGATAACTTTCTGGCGTTGACGCTAAGCGGAACGACGCCACGGGTGACGCAGGGGCAGGGCGCGGGTTTTCGCTGGCGCTGGTTAGGCCATGGTCTGCTTGAACTCACGCCCGATGCGCCGGTCGACCGCGCGTTAATTCTTTCTGCGGGTATACACGGCAATGAAACCGCGCCGGTAGAGATGCTGGATAAGCTGCTGTCGGCACTGTGTGCCGGCAGCTTGACTTTAACGTGGCGAGTGCTGGTGGTACTCGGCAATCCGCAGGCGCTGGCCGCGGGAACACGCTATTGCCACAGTGATATGAACCGTATGTTCGGCGGGCGCTGGCAGTCCTTTGCCGAAAGCGATGAAACGCGGCGAGCGCGTGAGCTAGAGCTAAGTCTGGAGACCTTCTTTTCATATGGCCAGGCGCGGGTACGCTGGCATCTGGATCTGCATACCGCCATTCGTGGCTCGCATCATTTGCGTTTTGGTGTACTGCCGCAGCGCGACCGCCCGTGGGAGGCGGATTTTCTGGCGTGGCTGGGCGCGGCAGGGCTGGAGGCGTTGGTATTTCATCAGACGCCCGGCGGTACATTTACGCACTTTAGCTCTGAACATTTCGGCGCGCTTTCCTGTACGCTGGAGTTGGGGAAGGCGCTGCCGTTTGGGCAAAACGATCTGACGCAGTTCAGCGTAACCTCGCAGGCGTTGTCGGCGCTGCTGAGCGGTCTCGAAACGTCAACCTCGTCTTCGCCGCCGCTACGCTATCGGGTGGTGTCGCAAATCACGCGTCACAGCGACAATTTCGCGCTTTATATGGATGCGCAAACGCTGAATTTTACTGCCTTTACAAAGGGAACGTTGCTGGCCGAGGAGGGGGATAAGCGCGTGACGGTGACGCATGACGTTGAATATGTTCTCTTTCCTAACCCCTCCGTCGCCTGCGGATTGCGGGCCGGATTAATGCTGGAAAGGCTTCCCTGATAAATGTCCCTGTAAGCTCACGTTAGGGTTACAGGGATGATTTGGGACACAGTTTCATGCTATTACGGATTATTCCTGGAGAATTGCTTTATTAATAAGCGTTGCTGCGTTATAGTTCTGCATAATTTCTGCTATATCATGCTGTTGTATATTTCTCTTTCAACTCTGCGCAATTTATTCTTTTTTTCTTCACAATTGGCGAAAAGGTGTTTTTTATACTTTCATTGTTTTACCGTTGTTATGACTAATTGACGCTAAGACGGTTAAAGTTAATCACGACAACACGGCGCTGTTTTAAATATGCCGTAAAAATAACTGAAAGGAAGGATGGAAATATGCGTAAACTGACTGCTCTGTTTGTTGCCTCTACCCTGGCGATGGGTGCTGCGAATCTGGCTCATGCCGCTGAGACTACCACCGCCGCGCCAGCGGATGCGAAGCCAATGATGCAGCATAAAGGTAAGTTTGGCCCACATCACGATATGATGTTTAAAAACCTGAACCTGACGGACGCGCAGAAGCAACAAATTCGCGACATTATGAAAGCGCAGCGCGAGCAAATGAAACGTCCACCGCTGGAAGAGCGTCGCGCCATGCATGATATTATTGCCAGCGATACCTTCGATAAAGCCAAAGCCGAAGCGCAAATTACGAAAATGGAAGCGCAGCGCAAGGCTAATATGCTGGCGCATATGGAAACCCAGAATAAAATTTATAACGTTCTGACGCCGGAGCAGAAAAAGCAATATAACGATAATTTTGAGAAGCGTCTGACAGAACGCCCAGCGCAAGAAGGTAAAATGCCTGCTGCGGCAGAATAACTTTCCGCATAATTTAAGACCGCCGGTCTTGTCGACAACACAGTCGTTGAGGTGGACAGGATCGGCGGTTTTCTTTATGACAGGCGATAGCCGGTGTTCAGTTCAATGATCTCATATTGACCTGACATTAATGGCTTACAGAGAATTTTATAGCCGTCCTGATCAAAGCCCGCAGGTGCGCGCACTAGTGTGGCGGCCTCATCCAGCGAGGGTACCGCCCCCAGCCATAACCAGTTGTTGATAATGTGGAACTGGGTCATTTGTGGGCGACTCTCTTTTAACGCGATAGCGCCTTTCCAGGGCCAGCAAACCACACGTAACCGTTCCAGTGATGCCTGCAGACGAAGAAAATGCGTCTGCGGGCTTTCTTGTCCGCAACACGCGCCAGCGCAGCGCTTCAGAGCGAAACGAAAACAGGCGCGCCCACGGCTTACCGGTTCAAGCCCCAGCAGGCCGTAACACAATTTTTGTTCATCGGCGAGGTTCTGTAATCTTTGCAGCGCCGCCCGACGGTTGGCGAAGAGGCCAAACAGGTTTGGCTCATGGGAAAAATCGACGCTGCGGGCGGAAACGACCTCAATCTTTTGTTCGCTCAACTGTAGAGAGCAAAGCTGGCGATTACGACGTAACCGCTTGTTAAACAGCGGCTGTTGCTCTTTGATCAGCCGTGCCTCCAGCAGCAAAGCGCCCATTTCCCCAGCGGTGCAGATCCAACTTATCCGCCGCGACTGTCGCAGCATAGCGGCCTCGTCAGGCGTTCGCAGATGTGAAAGTACCCGGCTGCGAATATTCACGCTTTTACCGATATAAAGTGGCAGCGTATCGCTTTCGCTATGAAATATATAGACGCCTGGTAAGGCTGGCAACTCGCTGAGGAAAGGACGTAAATGTTCTGGATATTCGTAAATGGCCGCCGCTTCAAACTCAAGACGGGGGGCTGATTGACGCCGTACCACAGTGCTCTCCGTTAACTGGTTATTCATCCAGTATAACAGCGGATGTGTGATTAAAAAAGAGGCTGGGAAGAGAGGAGGCCGGATAGACGAGCGATATCCGGCACAACAGTAGAAGTACGCTTACTTTTTCCAGAAGTCGTCGAATACCGTAATCGGTAAACGGCGCTTATGTTCAGTTTTTACATACCAGCCTTCGATAGTTTTAGCGATGGCGGAGTCCAGCGTTTTACCTTCCAGATAATCGTCAATATTGTCATACGTTACGCCCAGCGCGGCTTCATCAGGCAGTGAGGGGCGGTCATCTTCCAAATCGGCGGTGGGGACTTTTTTATACAGATGCTCAGGACAGCCCAGCGCTGCGAGAAGCTGTTTGCCCTGGCGTTTGTTAAGGCGATGAAGTGGGTTAATATCGGTACCGCCATCGCCATATTTGGTGAAGAACCCGGTTACCGCTTCCGCCGCATGGTCGGTGCCCACCACGACGCCGTGAGTCATACCGGCGATGCTATATTGCGCTTTCATTCGCTCACGGGCTTTTTCATTGCCGCGAACAAAATCGCTCAGCTCAATTCCCGCTTCGCGCAGCGCCTGCTCGCTGGCGAGGACGGCGCCTTTAATATTGACGGTGAGTACTCTGTCCGGCTGAATAAAAGCAATGGCGTCCTGGCAATCCTGCTCATCGGCCTGTACGCCATAAGGCAGACGAACGGCGATAAACTGCAGCGCGTTATCGCCGGTCTCTTCCCGCAATTCGGCGATAGCCATCTGGCTGAGTTTACCGGCCAGCGTCGAATCCTGCCCGCCGCTGATGCCTAACACCAGCGATTTCAAAAAGGGATAGGTTTTCAGGTACGCTTTAAGAAAATCCACGCTGCGGCGAATTTCTTCTTCAGGGTTGATATGCGGTTTCGCGCCAAGCGCCTGGATTATCTCTTGCTGCAGAGTCATTTAACCCCCTTCGACATTAAAAAATGAATCATTACTCTGTTAAAGCTAACTCTTTGCCGCTGAAACGACAAGGTTTGACGGGCTAAGCGGTGTTTAAACCAACATGTATCTGCGTAGAGAATTTTCCGAAAGACTTTTTGTGGCGAGCCGCGGCTTGAAAAATGTTCTGATGTATTCCAGGCTTACATAACACGCTGATAAACAAGAGGACGGAAAATGAACAAGAACGTAGCAGGAATTTTAAGCGCAGCGGCGGTAATGACTATGCTGGCAGGCTGTACGGCGTATGATCGTACAAAAGACCAATTTGTTGAGCCTGTCGTTAAAGACGTTAAAAAAGGCATGAGCAGGGCGCAGGTTGCGCAGATTGCGGGCAAACCGTCATCTGAAGTGAGCATGATTCATGCGCGCGGTACCTGTCAGACCTACATCCTGGGTCAACGTGATGGTAAAGCGGAAACCTACTTTGTTGCGCTGGATGATACTGGGCACGTGATTAACTCCGGCTATCAGACCTGTGCGGAGTACGATACTGACCCACAGGCGCCGAAGCAGTAACAACTGTACATTGCCTGAACATTCAAGGAAACCGGCCAACGAGCCGGTTTTTTTGTGTCGGCAATAACCTTATTTATTATCGCGAATTATTTGCCCGAAATGTGAGGGGGGTCATAACGCCAGGTCAATGAGAGACAATTTAGTGGGTCAAGGAAATACCATCCGGCGGTCCGATCCCGTATACTCATTTCAGCCACCTAAAAAAGTAAATCCGGTTACGCAAGTCGCCCAGAGTATGGATGCAGGTTGAGGCTTGCGGAGTATCTGGTTGACAGATAATCGCACATGAGGAAGGTTTTTATGGAAAAGAAACACATTTATCTGTTTTGTTCTGCGGGCATGTCAACGTCATTACTGGTATCGAAAATGCGCGCCCAGGCTGAAAAATATGAAGTGCCGGTTATTATTGAAGCATTCCCTGAAACCCTGGCCGGTGAAAAAGGCCCGGCAGCGGATGTTGTGTTATTAGGCCCGCAAATTGCTTATATGCTCCCCGAAATTCAGCGTTTATTACCCGGTAAACCGGTAGAAGTCATTGATTCAATGTTGTACGGCAAGGTAGATGGTTTAGGCGTGCTTAAAGCTGCGGTAGCGGCAATTAAAAAAGCCGCCGCGAATTAATTATTTTTTAATTTTTCCCGTCAAAGAGTTATTTCATACACTAACCGCAATATTTTATTGCGGTATTTAAGGGTATTTTTCTATGAGTAACGTCATTGCTTCACTTGAAAAGGTACTCCTTCCTTTTGCTGTAAAAATAGGAAAGCAGCCACACGTTAATGCAATCAAGAACGGCTTTATTCGTTTAATGCCATTAACCCTTGCGGGGGCGATGTTTGTATTAATTAATAACGTTTTCCTGAGCTTTGGGGAGGGGTCGTTTTTTTATTCCATGGGCATTCGGCTTGATGCCTCAACCATTGAAACGCTGAATGGGTTGAAAGGCATCGGCGGGAACGTCTATAACGGCACATTGGGCATTATGTCGCTCATGGCGCCATTTTTTATCGGCATGGCGCTGGCGGAAGAGCGTAAGGTTGACGCACTGGCCGCCGGGTTGCTCTCCGTGGCGGCATTTATGACCGTAACGCCGTATAGCGTAGGCGAGGCCTATGCCGTAGGCGCTAACTGGCTGGGCGGCGCGAATATTATCTCCGGTATTATTATTGGTCTGGTGGTCGCGGAGATGTTTACGTTTGTTGTCCGGCGCAACTGGGTGATTAAACTACCGGACAGCGTACCGGCTTCGGTGTCTCGTTCATTCTCAGCATTAATTCCCGGCTTTATTATTCTCTCTATTATGGGGATTATTTCCTGGGCGCTGGCTAATTACGGTTCTAACTTCCATCAGATTATTATGGACACTATCTCTACGCCGCTGGCATCGCTGGGTAGCGTGGTAGGGTGGGCATATGTCATTTTTGTACCGCTGCTGTGGTTCTTTGGTATTCATGGTTCGCTGGCGCTGACCGCGCTGGACAGCGGCATCATGACACCCTGGGCGCTGGAAAACATCTCTATTTACCAGCAGTTTGGCTCCGTCGATGCGGCGTTGGAAGCGGGTAAAACGTTCCATGTGTGGGCGAAGCCGATGCTGGATTCTTATATCTTCCTCGGTGGTAGCGGCGCAACGCTGGGTCTGATCATCGCTATCTTCCTCGCATCTCGTCGCGCGGACTATCGCCAGGTGGCAAAACTGGCGCTGCCGTCGGGTATCTTCCAGATTAACGAACCCATCCTGTTTGGCCTGCCGATTATTATGAACCCGGTGATGTTTATCCCCTTTATTCTGGTACAGCCGATTCTGGCGGCGATTACGCTGATGGCTTACTATTTGGGTATTATTCCGCCGATTACCAATATTGCGCCGTGGACCATGCCAACCGGGCTGGGGGCGTTCTTTAACACCAACGGCAGCGTCGCCGCATTACTGGTCGCGCTATTTAACCTGGCGATCGCAACCCTGATTTATCTCCCCTTCGTGGTGGTTGCCAACAAAGCGCAGAACGCCATCGAGCAGGAAGAAAGCGAAGAAGATATCGCTAACGCACTGAAATTCTAAACTCCGCGCCGGCATGGGATGCCATGCCGGGCTAAATCAGAGGAAAGACTATGTTTGATCTTGAAAATGTTGTAGATAGCCAGACAGCGGCTGAGGAACTCGAAGAAGTCGTTATGGGGCTTATCATCAATTCTGGCCAGGCGCGCAGCCTCGCATATGGCGCGCTCAGAAAAGCGAAAGAAGGCGATTTTGAGGCGGCGAAAGCGATGATGGACCAGTCGCGTATGGCGCTCAATGAAGCGCATCTTGTGCAGACAAAACTCATTGAAGGCGATCAGGGCGAAGGTAAAATGAAAGTCAGTCTGGTCCTGGTTCACGCTCAGGATCATTTGATGACATCAATGCTGGCTCGTGAACTGATTGCCGAGTTGATTGAGCTCCATGAGAAACTGAAATAACAGGGGGCGGATGATGCAGTTACAGGTTAACGCGACGGAAATCAAAACGGTTTATGAGCAGCAGCTCTTCAATGGCAAAAATTTCCATGTGTTTATCTATAACAAGACGGAAAGCGTCACCGGGCTGCATCAGCACGACTACTATGAATTTACCCTGGTATTAACCGGACGCTATTACCAGGAAATCAACGGAAAGCGTGTGCTGCTGGAACGTGGAGATTTTGTTTTTATCCCGGTGGGATCGAATCACCAAAGTTTCTATGAGTTTGGCGCAACGCGTATCCTGAACGTAGGAATTAGTAAACGTTTTTTTGAACAGCATTATCTTCCGTTACTGCCGTTTTGTTTTGTGGCATCGCAGGTATATAGGGTGAATAGTACCTTCCTAACCTATATTGAAACGGTGATTGCATCGCTGAATTTTCGCGGCAATGGGCTCGACGAATTTATCGAAGTGGTGACATTTTATATTATAAACCGCTTACGCCATTACCGCGAAGAGCAGGTTTATGATGATATTCCACAATGGCTGAAAACAACCGTTGAGATAATGCATGATAAAACGCAGTTTGGCGAAAATGCGCTGGAAAATATGGTACGCCTGTCGGCAAAATCCCAGGAGTATCTGACGCGCGCCACCCGACGTTATTACAGCAAAACGCCGATGCAGATCATTAATGAGATTCGCATTAACTTTGCCAAGAAACAGTTGGAAATGACCAACTATTCGGTTACGGATATTGCTTATGAGGCTGGGTATAGTAGTCCAAGCCTGTTTATTAAAACGTTTAAGAAAATGACCTCATTCACGCCGAATAGTTATCGGAAACGATTGACGGAAATTAATGAATAACGGTTTGCATTGCTCGATTAACCACATTTCACGCTTGCCCCAATAGCGCGAGGAACGTCACGCTATTTCTTATGAGCGGGCATAGCGTAATACATATCAGTGCCATGCACTGAAGGGAGATATTATGAGCCAGAAATTAAAAGTCGTCACTATTGGTGGCGGGAGCAGCTACACCCCTGAATTACTTGAAGGCTTTATTAAACGCTACCATGAATTACCTGTCACTGAATTATGGCTGGTTGACGTTGAAGATGGGAAAGAGAAGCTGGACATTATTTATGACCTCTGCCAGCGAATGATTGATAAAGCAGGCGTTCCGCTAAAACTGTATAAAACGCTGGATCGCCGGGAAGCGCTGAAAGACGCTAATTTTGTCACTACCCAGCTACGCGTTGGTCAACTTAAAGCCCGTGAGCTGGACGAGCGTATCCCGCTTAGCCACGGCTATCTGGGGCAGGAAACCAACGGCGCTGGCGGTTTATTTAAAGGGCTGCGTACCATTCCGGTTATTTTTGGCATCATTAAAGATGTTGAAGAGTTATGTCCGAATGCGTGGGTCATTAACTTTACTAATCCGGCGGGGATGGTGACGGAAGCGGTTTATCGCCATACCAACTTTAAAAAATTCATCGGCGTATGTAATATTCCTGTCGGCATGAAAATGTTTATTCATGACGTGCTGGCGCTGAATGAGAATGACGATCTTTCCATTGACCTGTTTGGTTTAAACCATATGGTCTTTATTAAAGATGTGCTGGTAAATGGCACCTCACGGTTCGCAGAATTACTGGATGGCGTGGCGTCCGGTCAGTTGAAAGCGTCAACCGTAAAAAATATCTTTGATCTGCCGTTTAGTGAAGGATTGATTCGCTCGCTGAACATGCTGCCGTGCTCTTATTTGCTGTATTACTTCAAGCAAAAAGAGATGTTGGCTATTGAAATGGGCGAATACTACAAAGGTGGTGCGCGCGCTCAGGTAGTGCAAAAAGTGGAGAAACAACTCTTCGATTTGTACAAAAATCCTGAGCTAAACGTGAAACCGAAAGAGCTTGAGCAGCGCGGCGGCGCTTATTATTCCGATGCTGCTTGTGAAGTCATTAACGCTATTTATAATGACAAGCAGACGGAGCATTACGTTAATATTCCACATCATGGGCATGTAGAGAATATCCCGGCGGACTGGGCGGTGGAAATGACCTGCATTCTGGGACGCAATGGCGCGGCGCCGCACCCGCGTATCACCCGTTTTGACGAAAAAGTGCTGGGGCTTATCCATACCATTAAAGGGTTTGAGATCGCAGCCAGTAATGCGGCGCTGAGCGGAAACTTCAATGATGTGCTGCTGGCGCTTAACCTGAGTCCGCTGGTGCATTCCGACCGCGACGCAGAAGTCCTGGCGCGTGAGCTCATTCTGGCGCATGAAAAATGGTTGCCTAATTTTGCTGCTTGCATCGAAGCGCTTAAAGATAAGCAACTCTGACAGAGGTAGGCTATGGAACGCGTGTTGATTGTGAATGCAGATGATTTTGGCCTGAGTAAAGGGCAAAATTACGGCATTGTTGAAGCATATCGCAACGGCGTTGTGACCTCCACGACTGCGCTGGTCAATGGCGAGGCTATTGACCATGCGGCGCAGCTTAGCCGCGAGCTACCCGCGCTGGGGGTGGGAATGCATTTTGTTTTGACGTTAGGCAAACCGGTTTCAGAGATGCCGGGCCTGACGCGAGATGGCCTGTTGGGGAAATGGATCTGGCAAATGGCGGAGGAGGATACGCTTCCGCTGGATGAAATTGCGCATGAACTGGCGTGTCAGTATCAGCGTTTCATCGAAGTATTTGGCCGCGAGCCAACGCATCTCGACAGCCACCATCACGTGCATATGTTCCCGCAAATTTTCCCCATCGTCGCCCGCTTTGCGGCGCAGCGCGGGATTGCGTTGCGTATCGACCGCCAGACGGTGTTGAACGCAGACGATCTGCCGTCGGATTTGCGCAGTACTCAAGGATTTAGTAGTGAGTTTTACGGCGAGGAGATCGCCGAAGCATGCTTTTTACGCATTCTGGATGCTTCGGCGCACCGAGGAGAAACCTCTTTGGAGGTGATGTGTCATCCGGCGTTTGTTGACAACATTATTCGCCAGAGTGCCTATTGTTACCCCCGCTTAACTGAACTGGATGTATTGACGTCTGCGTCACTCAAGGTAGCGATTGCGGAACGTGGATATCGTCCTGGCAGTTTTCTTGATATTTAGCTCCTGAGTTTGCGGCGCAAGAATGCGCCGCATTTTTTGCCGTTTATGCAGGAATCGCGTTAATTTTCCCGGCACGCGACCAGACACGGTGTGCCGCCATCAGCGTTAGCAGGGTGTCCATAAAGTGGTGGTCAACGTTATCTGCCTCAATAAGTCCTTCTTCTCCCTGATTATCAATGTCTAATAGCGCCTTAAACCGTCGGGCATCGCCTGCCAGTGCGATGGGCTTCAGATGTTTGTAGGCTTCCAGAAGGTAGTATCGGGCATCGCCGCAACTCTCGATATCGGCAATATTGCCGCACGGTACTATTACCGCATCGACCGTTAGCGACGGCGCGCCGGCAAAGGTTGCTGCAATGGTTAAGGTTGAACCGTCATCAGCCGTTACTTCACCCATCCGTGAATAGAGCAGTTTTGCGTGGACGCCTTTGGCTTTTAAGGCCTGCAAAATGGTAAGCAGATCGGCGGCGTTAACCTTGTCGTTCAGCAGAATAGCGACCACGCGGCCTTTAACATCGCCGTCTGGCACCGCATACAGGCTGAGCGCCGGATCTTTTTTCAGACCGTTGACATCAGGAGGCGGGGCAATTTGCGTTTGCTCATGGGTGAGCTCAAAACCGAGATTATGCGCGACGCCCTGAGCCAGCGTGACATCAATATGCGCTAACTGATCGACCACCCGCTCCCGAATATACGCGCGGGCGACTTTACCCAGTTCAAAGCTGAACGCGTCAATAATATGCTGCTGCTCTATCGGCGTCTGACTGAGCCAGAACAGGCGTGGGTGCGCGTAATATTCACCGAAAGAGGGGCTGCGCTCGCGGATTTTATTTCCATCCACGCGTTCCTGGTATGATTCGAAGCCGCCGCGTTTTGGCGCCGGTGGCGTTTCGCGCGGCCAGTTGTCATTAATGGAGTTCGGTTCATAGTTCGCCGGATTGGTGTCGATATCCATCCGGTGCATACCGTCACGCTGGAAGTTATGGTAGGGGCAGGTGGGGCGGTTAATCGGAATTTCGTGGAAGTTTGGCCCGCCCAGGCGGCTGATTTGCGTGTCGGTATAAGAGAACAGACGCCCCTGTAACAGCGGGTCGTTGGTAAAATCAATGCCGGGAACGATATGTCCCGGATGAAATGCCGCCTGTTCGTTTTCAGCGAAAAAGTTATCCGGATTACGGTTTAACACCATTTTGCCGACGCGTTGTACTGGCACCAACTCTTCCGGGATCAGTTTGGTCGGATCGAGCAGATCAAAATCGAATTTAAATTCATCCTCTTCTGCAATAAGTTGTAGGCCCAGCTCGTATTCCGGGAAATCGCCCGCTTCGATGGCCTCCCACAGATCCCGGCGGTGAAAATCCGGATCTCGACCGGTCAGTTTTTGTGACTCATCCCACACCAGCGAGGCTTTACCTGCCAACGGTTTCCAGTGGAAACGGACAAAGGTCGCTTTCCCTTGCGCATTGATCAGGCGGAAGGTGTGAATGCCGAACCCTTCCATCGTTCGATAACTGCGTGGAATGCCGCGATCCGACATTGCCCACATGACGTTGTGCAGCGTCTCAGGCTGTAAGGAAACATAGTCCCAGAAGGTGTCATGCGCGCTCTGCCCTTGCGGAATAGCCCAATGTGGTTCGGGCTTAACGGCGTGCACAAAATCCGGAAACTTATGCGCATCCTGGATAAAAAAGATCGGAGTGTTATTGCCGACGAGATCGAAAATTCCCTCTTCGGTATAAAATTTGGTCGCAAAACCGCGGATATCACGTACGGTATCAGCAGACCCTGCACCGCCCTGTACTGTCGAAAAGCGAACAAAGACCGGGGTAATTTTCTGTGGATCGCACAGAAACGCGGCTTTCGTGATGTCGCTCAGGTCTTTATATGGCTGAAAATAGCCGTGTGCTGCAGAGCCGCGGGCGTGAACGATCCTCTCCGGGATACGCTCATGGTCAAAATGGGTAATTTTCTCGCGCAGGATAAAATCTTCCAGCAGCGTAGGGCCACGGCTGCCGGCGCGAAGAGAATTTTGATCGTCGGCGATGCGCACGCCCTGATTGGTGGTTAGCGCATAATTTTCGCTGCCTTTACGAAAGGCGTCGAGGGCGGTGAGCTTATCATTCGCGGTCTCGGGCGCTTTTAAGCTGCCGGGGGCCGTTGGTTGTGCGCCCGGCGTCGTCGGTTCTGGCGTGGGGCGATGTGAACCGTCTGATGGCGCCAGGGAATCCAGACCAGGCTGTGATTCACGGGTATCATGCACGGGGGACTGATGGGAGGATTTCTCATTATGCGACATTGAACTCGTCTCCTGCTTTCATCACTGAAATGGGCGTGGTAGTAGTCAAAATCACTCTAACTATAGAACATTTCAGCAATTATGCCGGGGGAGAGCGGAACGGCAGAAAAAGGCGCAACGGGGAAATCGCACGCGTGGGGCAGGACGTCGGGGGCGAAGATCGGCTAAAATAGTGTTTTTCTGATTTTTAGCCTTAGCCTCTTTTAGTGAAGCATTAATGATGAAACCTCTTCGCCAGCAAAATCGCCCGATTATTAGCTATATTCCGCGTGTTGAACCCGCGCCGCCGGAACATGCGATAAAAATGGATACGTTTCGCGACGTCTGGATACTGCGCGGTAAGTATGTTGCCTTTGTTCTGATGGGGGAGTCATTTCAACGGTCGCCCGCCTTTAGTGTGCCAGAATCGGCGCAGCGTTGGGCGAATCAGGTTCGCCAGGAAAACGAAATCGCTGACTAAGAAAAAACAAAAACGCCGGTACTGGAGACCGGCGTTTTTAGTGACAGACATTTTGAGTTGTTGAGCGTCGTGTCTCAAACGATGTGAACTGCCGATAATGTATTATCGATGCGCCAGTTCGGCGTCTTCTTCGCTATCGAGGATGGTTTTATCGGTCTGCTTCAACCACTGGCTGGTCAGCGTACCAGCGGTCATTGAGCCGCTCACGTTCAGTGCGGTACGGCCCATATCAATCAACGGTTCGACGGAGATTAACAGCGCGACCAGCGTGACCGGTAAGCCCATGGCAGGCAGCACAATCAGCGCGGCGAAGGTCGCGCCGCCGCCAACGCCGGCAACACCCGCCGAACTTACGGTAACGATACCCACCAGCGTGGCTATCCATACGGGGTCTAAGGGGTTGATGCCGACCGTCGGCGCAACCATTACCGCCAGCATCGCAGGATAAAGACCGGCGCAACCGTTTTGACCGATGGTTGCGCCAAAAGAGGCAGCAAAGCTGGCGATGGACTCCGGCACGCCCAGGCGGCGGGTTTGCGCTTCGACATTTAGGGGAATGGAGGCGGCGCTGGAGCGGCTGGTAAAGGCAAATGTCAGCACCGGCCATACCTTGCGGAAATATTTCAGCGGGCTAATCCCGTTCACGCCCAATAGTATGCCGTGAACCACAAACATTATCGCCAGACCAAGATATGACGCTACCACGAAGCTTCCAAGCTTAATGATGTCCTGCAGGTTAGAGCCGGCAACCACTTTAGTCATCAGCGCCAGTACGCCGTAAGGCGTAAGTTGCATCACCAGACGCACCAGCTTCATCACCCAGCTTTGCAGGGTATCGATAGCAACAAGCACGCGCTCGCCTTTTGGCGCATCATCTTTCAGCAGTTTGAGCGCGGCAACGCCCAGAAACGCGGCGAAAATCACCACGCTGATAATAGACGTAGGGTTTGCGCCAGTCAGATCCGCAAACGGGTTTTTCGGCACAAAAGAGAGCACCAGTTGCGGCACGCTGAGATCGGCCACTTTGCCGACATAACTCGTCTCAATGGCATTCAGACGCGCGGTTTCCGCGCCGCCCTGAACCAGACCTTCCGCCGTCAGTCCGAACAGATTGGTTACCAGCACGCCCACCAGCGCCGCGATAAGGGTAGTAAATAGCAGCGTGCCGATAGTCAGAAAACTGATTTTCCCCAATTGAGAGGCATTATGCAGTCGTGCCACGGCGCTTAAAATAGAGGCGAATACCAGCGGCATCACAATCATTTGCAGCAATTGCACATAACCGTTGCCGACAATATTGAACCACTGAATTGAGTCTTTTAACACCTGACTGTCAGCGCCATAAATGGTGTGCAGGGCCAGACCAAAGATCACGCCCATCACAAGGCCGACAAGTACTTTTTTAGCCAGACTCCACTGTTTATGACGGGCCTGCGCCAGTACAAACAGCAGAATGACGAACACCGCAATGTTCGCGATTAATGGAAAATTCATCCCCGTTCTCCTGATTTTTTTATTATGAAGCGATCTGTTTTAGCGATTCTGTTGGCGCAAGATTAGCAGAACTGTGAGCTGGCTCTTATATTCAAATGGAATGGTTTATGCCAAAAATGACTTTTACGTTGTTTTACTAATCAATCTGGTGATTTATAAAACGATTGAACTGCATTTGCAGGATAGTGATCATCTGCGAAGACCAGCGTATGGCGCTGTTTTCCGGAATCGACTGCGGCATCCACACTGCCCAGGCAAACAACGCCATACATAAAAATCGCTCCAGTTGATTGCCTTTGCGCGGCGCCAGAATAGGCAGGCGGAAACGCCAGCGGCACGGCCACAGTAAGGGAACGCCCGCGGGCGTGAGCATATCCGCGACGATATGGCTTAAATAGCCGAGTACCATGCCTTGCAGCGCATCCGCCGGGATAATCCACGTATCCGGTACCTTGAGATAAAAGGTCGCCAGTAGGGCAAAGACCGCCAGCAGGCTATGGGTAAACCCCCGGTGACCGAATGCTCGGGCGATCGGTTTCGATACCCATTTCAGGCGCTGACCCAGAAAAGATTTGGGGTGGTCGATATCCGGCAGCAGGCAGGTCAAAATAGCCGAAGGAATAATATGCCACCAGTCGCCCTGCGCAAGGACAGGCGTTAACTCGGCATTCTTGGCGAAAACCGCGCTGGCTATAGAAAAAAGAAGATGTCCTTCCGCCGTCATGATAAAACCCACCAAACTGTCAATTCATACAGTATAGGGTTTTTATACAGTAGGCGGAAGTGGTGACGTTGTAACTCTTTGTCTCTGTCAAAGCCGCTTGCCACTTGGCTCAGCGGCTAATCGACGGTTGACTTCGTTTCGGAAACATCTTAACCGAGTAGATGCGCCGCCGTCAGCCCCGTCAGCGAGTTAAGTTTGACATTCGCCAGCGCAAAGCGCGGATCATGCTGGTTTTCTTCTGCTGGCACTACAATGGCGCGCATTCGTGCCGCCTTAGCCGCGATTAAACCATTCACCGAATCCTCCAGCGCCACGCAGGTTAATGGATCAACGCCTAATTTGGCCGCACAATCCAGATAGACCTGCGGGTGCGGTTTGCTGTAGGGCAATTTTTCCGCAGAAGCCAGCGCGTCAAAACTGTCGCGTAGTTCAAACATGGTGAGCACTTTTTCCAGCATATGTAGCGGCGATGCCGAGGCCAGCCCTACTAATAGCCCCTGCGCTTTGCACAGCGCCACGGCCTCACGCACGCCCGGCAAAAGAGGGCGTGTCTCTTCGATAAGCGTAATCGCGCGGGCAATAACACGGTTTGTCACTTCCTGGCGATCGGGGCCGTTCCACGGTTGCTGCGCAAACCAGAGGTCCACAACCATATCAATGCGTAGCCCAAGCGTGTCGGGCAGCTCATGGCGTCGAGTAATATCTACGCCTAAACTTGCTATCACATCCAGTTCAGCGCGATCCCAGAGCGGTTCGGAATCGATCAGTAGTCCATCCATATCGAAAATTGCCGCAAGAATTTGACGCGGGGTTGACATCACAACCTCTCCTGTTGAGATTAAAAAATAACGGATTAAGCGTTCATTATGACTATGTTCTTAGTATATCGCCCTTAAAGATCAGGCGAAAATGGGAATCAACAGGTAGACTTAGGCCAAAACGACGCGTCTTTATCAAGGGGAACTCATGACGTATCAACAAGCTGGACGCATTGCAATCCTAAAAAGAGTTGTAGGGTGGGTTATTTTTATTCCGGCACTGCTTTCCACGCTCATCTCAGTCCTTAAATTTATGTATGCGCACAGTGAAAAGCAGGAGGGGATAAATGCGGTAATGCTGGATTTTACCCACGTAATGATAGACATGATGCGCGTGAATACGCCGTTTCTGAATGTTTTTTGGTACAACTCGCCGACGCCGAATTTTCAGGGAAGCCTGAATATCGGTTTCTGGCTCATTTTTATTCTGATTTTTGTCGGGCTGGCGATGCAGGATTCCGGCGCCAGAATGAGCCGCCAGTCGCGTTTTTTACGTGAAGGCGTGGAAGATCAGTTGATTCTGGAAAAAGCAAAAGGCGCGGAAGGGTTAACGCGTGAGCAGATAGAGTCACGTATCGTGGTGCCGCACCATACCATCTTTTTACAGTTTTTCCCGCTCTATATTTTGCCAGTCATTATTATCGTGCTCGGCTACTTTTTCTTTTCTTTATTAGGTTTCATGTAATCTGAAAAATGCCGGATAGCGTGTGGTATGCGAAGCGTATCCGGCATAGATCCGTACCTATACCGCAAGCAACCGATCCATCGCTTTTTGCGCAATGACCAGTTGTTGACCGCCAAACAGCCTTGCCCGATTAAGCAGGGTGTAGAGCTGGTAAATCGGCTGCCTGTCGAGAAAATCCAGCGGTAACGGCGAAACGGACTGATAGCCGTCATAAATCTGCGGTGGCTGATCGGTATGCAGCGGCAGCATCGCCAGATCACATTCTCTGTCGCCCCAATAGCAGGCTGGATCAAAGATATAGGGCCCGTCAGGGCCAAGCGCGCAGTTCGCTGACCATAGATCGCCATGCAAAAGAGAAGGCTGTGGTTGATGCGACGCCAGACGTTGCTGAACATGTTCAACAATGGCGTCAATATTACCAAAGGTAATGCCTTTTTCCGCGGCGAGTTCAAGCTGCCAGCCAATGCGCTGTTCGGCGAAAAAAGTCGACCAACGGCGTTGCCAGGTATTCGGCTGCGGCGTGGTAGAGAGCGCGTTGTCAAAATCGAGACCGAATTGTGGTTGATCGCTCCATTGGTGCAGGCGCGCCAGCTGTTGCCCAAGAATAAACGCATTATGAGCGTCCAGCGGGCGGGGCGGGAGATAGTCCATGACTAAAAAGCTGTAATCCCGATCCGAACCTACCGCCCATACCTTAGGCACAACAACGGTTTTACTGCGGGAGAGTAGCTCCAGCTGATCGGCTTCAGCGGTAAAACCGCGAAGCATTTCTCGTTCATCGCACTTCACGAAAAAATCATGGCCTGCATAACGTAAATGCCATGCGGCATGAACTTCTCCGCCAGGCAGTTCATTACGCAGTTCGATTTCGCCTTCACCGACTTGCTCGCTTAAAAGACGACTGATAGCTTGCCACATAATGTCTCTCCCCACGTTGTCTGCCAGATCATAAGGTTAGCGCAAAAATGCGGTTAAAAAATACGAACTAACGCACATCGCGGACGTGCCGCGGCGGGAATGGCACTTATTGTGCGTTTTTACTCCACTCCTCCCAGGTCGCTATGGTAATGTCGACATCCTTATCTAACGCGCTTTTCGCCAGTCCGGCGACAAGCGCTTTGATTTCATCAGCGCTCTGAGTGCTAATAAAGCCGAACGTATTGGTGCCGAGTTCATGCACATTTCCTGCACCGTCCGTTAACGTCAGCAAAAAACCGCTTCGCGTCAGATGGTTATTGAGTTCGTTAATCTCGGTCAGGGAATCTTCATGGAAGGTTACGGTAATCACATAACGGGTAATATCGCCACTGGCCATCGTTCACCTCGTTGGAAGTAAATGTGTTTTTAACAGAGGCGGATACGCCGCCCGTCAACCGATTTTCCGATTTCCCCCTCGGCGAGGGGGAGGCGATTATTGCGCGGAAAGATAGGCGTATATTTTTTGGGTATCGTCACGAGAACACAGACGCGTACCCTGATTGAGCGTAGCGGCGCTGCCTGCCGCCACGCCAAAGCGCACCATCTCTTCCAGCGACGCGTCTTGCGCCAGTTTTAACGTCATAGCACCCACCATACTATCACCTGCGCCGACGGTACTTTGACTTTTCACCGGGGGAGGAACAACCTGGATGCAATTCTTGCTGTCTACACCCAGCGCCCCTTGCGGCCCCAGAGAAACAACTACCCGGCGCGCTTTGCCGCTTTGCACTAATTCCCTGGCCGCTTTACGCACATCATCAGGCTGCGTCAGATCACGATTGACCAACGCGCTCAATTCTTTCAGGTTAGGTTTCACCAGTTCGATATCGCCAAGCGCCAGCGCGGCAGTGAGCGCGTCGCCAGAGCTATCAATAATGCAGCGAATACCTTGCTTTTGCGCGGCGGAAATCAGTTGTGTGAGTTTCTCGACCTTAACGCCGGGCGGAAGGCTGCCGCTGATAACCAGGATTGCCCCGGATTCAATTTCCAGCACCTGTTCTTCAAGCTGACGAAATTCGTCATCGTCCAGCGTGGCGCCGGGCATAACAAAACGATATTGCTCGCCGCTGGACTCGACGTGGACGTGCAGGTTCTGACGCGTCCAGTCTTTCGCATCGACGGTAACAACGGGGACATTTTCGTCAGCCAGTAGTGCGACCAGATGTTCGCCGGTAGCGCCACCGGCCGGAAAAATCGCGGTCGCGGTGCCGCCAAGATGCGCAATGGCGCGGGCGACATTAATACCGCCGCCGCCGGGTTCGAATACCGGCGCGGAGCACCGCAGTTTACCTTCGGGATAAATTTGCGGCGTGATTGTTGCGCTATCGAGAGAGGGCGCAAGCGTCAACGTATAGATACGTACCATCGTTACCTCCTGTTAGGCTGATTTCAGTCTGGCACTTAATCCCCGGAAAGTGAAGGAATTAACGATATGATTTTCCGAATCTTTATTTAAAAAAGTACGGTATAAAGATATATAAATAAATTAATGCTTTGGGAGGGTTCTTATTCAAAAAATGAAATAGTAATTGATTGCTATGTTATTCGGGGCTTCTTATAATTCGTTACCTTTCCAGGGGCGTTTGTCATTGATCCCTATGAAAGTTTCCGGGACCGTCGTGGTCTCTTTTTTAGTTGTACGGACTCTTTATAAATGAAGCTTTTGAAGACAGTACCCGCTGCAGTTATGCTGGCGGGTGGCGTGTTCGCGTCTCTGTATGCTGCCGCCGATGATTCCGTTTTTACTGTCATGGATGATCCCTCTACCGCGAAGAAACCTTTTGAAGGTAATCTGAATGCGGGTTACCTTGCCCAGTCAGGCAATACCAAAAGTTCTTCCTTAACGGCTGACACAGCGATGACCTGGTACGGACAACGTACCGCCTGGTCATTATGGGGCAATGCCAGCAATACCTCCTCTAATGATGAACGCTCTTCAGAAAAATATGCGGTAGGCGCGCGTAACCGTTTTAATATGACGGATTATGATTATGCCTTTGGCCAGGCCAGTTGGCTGACAGACCGTTTCAACGGTTATCGTCAGCGCGACGTACTGACCGCCGGTTACGGGCGGCAGTTCCTTAATGGTCCAGTGCACAGCTTTCGTTTTGAATTCGGTCCGGGGGTTCGCTATGACGAACATACGGACGATACCACTGAAACGCAGCCGCTGGGTTATGCTTCCGGCAGCTATGCCTGGCAGTTAACTGACAATGCTAAGTTTACGCAGGGGGTGTCAGTATTTGGCGCAGAAGACACCACACTAAATTCGGAAACGGCCCTCAATGTCGCCATTAACGAACATTTTGGCTTAAAGGTGGGGTATAATTTGACGTGGAACTCGCAGCCGCCTGAATCAGCGCCTGAACATACCGATCGTCGCACTACGGTAACGCTGGGCTATAAGATGTAATCTTGCTCCGGGTTACGTTGTGTAACCCGGTTATTCCGTAGCGACGTCTCAGAAGAAGAAGGTGATGTCGCCGTTTATATAAGAATAGTCGTCTCCGGTGCGAAATTCCGACGTGACTTTGTTTAAAGAAAGAGAGAATGCGACGGGAGAATAGCCGATGGTAGCACCGACGCGATATTCATCCACGGTTTTATTAATGTCCACCGTTTCCATTTTTGTTTGCAGCGTTTTCCCCTGTAACGTGTAGTTTTTATCAACTTCCCTGCGCTCAACGCCAGCAAATACCTTATATATCAATCCCTCTTTTTGACTATGCATTAACCCTCGGCGGGACAGTAACCCAAACCCATTATCAGAGTTGAAGGTCTTATCATTTCCCAGCGCAACGGTTGCGCCGTAACCCAAATACTGGAAGAGATTGCCGCCGACAGCAGATATCTCTGGATAGAGGCCCACATTGACGCCAAGAATATCAATACTTGGTGTAAGGGACACCATTCCTTTTGCCGTATAACCATAACGGTTTTCAATTTGATCCTGCCAGGCGGGATATTTTTCTGCGCCTATTATTCGGTGCGCTCGATTCTGAACTTCCTGACCGCCTGCGTCAGGACCAATAACACCGATATCGGTACCAAAACGATAACGTAGCCAATTCGTGGCTAATGAATTCCACTCCAGTCCGGTATGAAGAAATGCGCTGAAGGCACGGTCGCCTTTGACGGCTTCGGGTTTTCTCTTGTTAGCGCCTGACGGAGAATAAATATCTTGGGCGATATGAAAAGAGAGCTGACTGGCGTCTGTGAGATCGTGGCTGTAACCTAAAAATAGCCCGACGGTATAATCACCCCGGTCTGCAGCCTGGCGCCCATAAAGGGCATTTAAGGATGGTTGAAATATACCTGCATCATCATTCGCCACTGAAATAGCAAGGCTACTGGCATTAGCCATTGTGGTCGTACTGAGTATGGCGGCAAGCATCGTTGCGCAATAGCTGTATTTGTTCACTTTTTACCCCTGAATATGAAAGTGAATAATCTTATTTTCACAAAGCAATAAGCACAGCGGCATGATGCGCAGTGCTTATTAAACCGCTAATATAACTAAACTCCTGCCAGCAGCGAGTCATTGAGAGGATACGTTGTCTTAATGTTGAAAAATGGTGTTAAAAAATCTGCGCCAGATGTTATTGAATACCCATTTTCTCATTCACTATCTGAGTGCGAACAACGGTTGGTTTCACGATTATGCATATAATATGATGCCCTTCGGTATCAACATGAATATCATGTTGTATTCTTTTAAGCTCATTTTCTTTTATGATTTTAATGTTTACCTGTTATTAATTTTTGCTGTGGTAGAGTTGTCCTTAATGATGAGGTCACTTAACGACTGGTAGGTTAATATAACCAAATTCTTACCTCCTTACTTATTAGGGTGGTTATTATTAAGGAATGCAGAGTGTATAAAACCATTAACCTATTAAAATTACTGCCCGTAATTTTATTAAGCGCATGTGCAACATCGTATCACCCCCAGGATACAACATCGGCACCCGAGTTACCCCATCGTAAAATACTCGCTCAGCAACCTGATAACTGTAGCGTTGGTTGCCCTCAAGGAGGAAGTCAACAAACAATCTACCGCTATGCGTATACGCTCAATAATAATAGCGCCACGAAATTTGCCAACTGGGTTGCCTATAGCGTGACAAAAACCAGCCAGGCAAGCGGTCGCCCGCGAAACTGGGCGCAAGATCCCGATTTATCGCCCTCGGATACGTTGGCACCTTCCGCCTATAAAAATGCCCATGCACTATTAAAAGTCGATAGGGGACATCAGGCGCCGTTGGCGGGATTGGGCGGCGTATCTGACTGGCCGTCGTTAAATTATTTATCGAATATTACGCCGCAGAAATCCGCCCTGAACCAGGGGGCATGGGCTTCACTGGAAAACCGGGTGCGCGAACTTGCCAAACAGGGTGATATATCCGTAGTACATGTGGTGACCGGTCCTCTTTTTGAACGGCATATCGCTACATTGCCAGAAGATGCTACGGTAGAAATTCCCAGCGGGTACTGGAAGGTTCTATTTACCGGAACGGCGCCGTCAAAAAGTGAAGGAAATTATGCCGCGTTTATCATGGATCAGAATACGCCCCGTTCAGCAAGTTTTTGCGACTATCAGGTTACCGTGGACACTATCGAACGTAAAACGAAGCCAGTGCTGACGTTGTGGTCTGCCTTGCCTGAAGCGGTAGCCAGCGAGGTGAAAACAACAAAGGGGAACCTGGCGCAGAAGTTAGGTTGTCGATGAGAAGCGCTATGCGGAACGTAGAAAGATAACGGGGAAATCCTGTCAAAGACCTTGATTTGATACAGAGTGATGCAATCTCCCTTTTATTAATGTTACCATCGTCATGCCGGACGAAAATATCGATTTTCGTCTGTGCCGAAGGTTGTGCGCCAATTTAGCAATTGTTGGTTAGATGGATACACAACTCACTGTCAATAAATTAATTTTCTCTTTGTATGTGATCTTGCGTATGGGTCACCACTGCAAATAAGGATATAACATGCCTGTTATTACTCTTCCTGATGGCAGCCAACGCCATTATGACCGCCCTGTAAGCCCGATGGATGTTGCGCTGGACATTGGTCCTGGCCTGGCGAAAGCCACCATTGCGGGCCGTGTGAACGGCGAGCTGGTTGATGCTTCCGATTTGATTGAAAATGATGCGACGCTTTCCATCATCACCGCAAAAGATGAAGAGGGTCTTGAGATCATTCGTCACTCTTGCGCGCATCTGTTAGGTCATGCCATCAAGCAACTCTGGCCGCACACGAAAATGGCGATCGGCCCGGTTGTTGACAACGGTTTTTACTATGACGTTGATCTTGACCGCACGCTAACCCAGGAAGATGTCGAAGCGCTCGAAAAGCGGATGCATGAGCTCGCCGAGAAAAATTACGACGTTATCAAGAAAAAGGTGAGCTGGCACGACGCGCGCGAAACCTTCGTGAAGCGCGGCGAGACTTACAAAGTGGCTATTCTTGATGAAAATATCGCCCATGATGATAAGCCTGGCTTGTACCATCATGAAGAATATGTCGACATGTGTCGTGGTCCGCACGTGCCGAATATGCGTTTCTGCCATCACTTTAAACTGATGAAAACCGCCGGCGCATACTGGCGTGGCGACAGCAATAATAAGATGTTGCAACGTATTTACGGTACGGCATGGGCAGATAAAAAAGCCCTGAACGCCTATCTGCAGCGCCTGGAAGAGGCCGCAAAACGCGACCACCGTAAAATTGGTAAGCAGCTCGACCTGTATCATATGCAGGAAGAAGCGCCGGGCATGGTGTTCTGGCATAACGACGGCTGGACTATCTTCCGCGAGCTGGAGGTCTTTGTTCGTTCTAAACTCAAAGAGTACCAGTATCAGGAAGTTAAAGGCCCGTTCATGATGGACCGTGTGTTGTGGGAAAAAACCGGGCACTGGGACAACTATAAAGATGCGATGTTCACCACGTCTTCAGAAAACCGCGAATATTGCATCAAGCCGATGAACTGCCCGGGCCATGTTCAGATCTTTAACCAGGGTCTGAAATCCTATCGTGATTTGCCGCTGCGTATGGCGGAATTCGGTAGCTGCCACCGTAACGAGCCATCAGGCGCTCTGCATGGTCTGATGCGCGTGCGCGGCTTTACGCAGGATGATGCGCATATCTTCTGTACAGAAGAGCAGATCCGCGATGAAGTTAACGCTTGTATTCGTATGGTCTACGATATGTACAGTACTTTTGGCTTCGAGAAGATCGTCGTCAAGCTTTCCACTCGTCCTGATAAACGTATTGGCAGCGATGAGATGTGGGATCGTGCTGAGGCGGATCTGGCGGTTGCGCTGGAAGAAAATAATATCCCGTTTGAGTATCAACTGGGTGAAGGTGCATTCTACGGTCCGAAAATTGAATTTACCCTATATGACTGCCTCGATCGTGCATGGCAGTGCGGTACAGTACAGCTGGACTTCTCCTTACCGTCTCGTCTGAGCGCTTCCTATGTAGGCGAAGACAACGAGCGTAAGGTGCCGGTAATGATTCACCGTGCGATTCTTGGGTCGATGGAACGCTTCATCGGTATCCTGACCGAAGAGTTCGCTGGTTTCTTCCCGACCTGGCTTGCGCCGGTTCAGGTAGTGGTGATGAATATTACCGATTCGCAGTCTGAATATGTTAACGAATTGACGCAGAAACTACAAAATGCAGGCATTCGTGTAAAAGCAGACTTGAGAAATGAGAAGATTGGCTTTAAAATCCGCGAGCACACTTTACGTCGTGTCCCTTATATGTTGGTCTGTGGTGATAAAGAGGTGGAAGCAGGCAAAGTTGCCGTTCGCACCCGCCGCGGTAAAGACCTGGGCAGTCTGGACGTAAATGACGTGATTGAGAAGCTGCAACAAGAGATTCGCAGCCGCAGTCTTCAACAACTGGAGGAATAAAGTATTAAAGGCGGAAAACGAGTTCAAACGGCGCGTCCGAATCGTATTAATAGCGAAATTCGCGCGCAAGAAGTTCGCTTAACAGGTCTGGAAGGCGAGCAGCTTGGTATTGTGAGTCTGAGAGAAGCTCTGGAAAAAGCTGAAGAAGCCGGAGTAGACTTAGTCGAAATCAGCCCTAACGCCGAGCCGCCGGTTTGTCGTATAATGGATTACGGCAAATTCCTCTATGAAAAGAGTAAGTCTTCTAAGGAACAGAAGAAAAAGCAAAAAGTTATCCAGGTGAAGGAAATTAAATTCCGTCCTGGGACAGATGAAGGCGACTATCAGGTAAAACTCCGCAGCCTGATTCGCTTTCTCGAAGAGGGCGATAAGGCCAAAATCACGCTGCGTTTCCGCGGTCGTGAGATGGCCCACCAGCAAATCGGTATGGAAGTGCTTAATCGCGTGAAAGACGATTTGCAAGAACTGGCAGTGGTCGAATCCTTCCCGACGAAGATCGAAGGCCGCCAGATGATCATGGTGCTTGCTCCTAAGAAGAAACAGTAAGGCCTTCAAGTAACAATTCTGTGAAGCCTTCGGGCTTCACAGGTTTTGTTCGCCTATGTTTCGTTTATTAACAATGCGAAGTGGAAGTTATTAAAATGCCAAAAATTAAGACCGTACGCGGTGCTGCTAAGCGCTTCAAAAAAACCGGTAAAGGTGGTTTTAAGCACAAGCACGCTAACCTGCGTCACATTCTGACCAAAAAAGCGACTAAACGTAAACGTCACCTGCGTCCGAAAGCCATGGTTTCTAAAGGCGATCTGGGCCTGGTTATCGCGTGCCTGCCGTACGCATAAGCCGTTAACGTTTTTAACTTTTTAATTAGAATAGATACAGGAGAGCACATATGGCTCGCGTAAAACGTGGTGTAATTGCACGCGCACGTCACAAGAAAATTTTGAAACAAGCCAAAGGCTACTACGGTGCGCGTTCTCGCGTATACCGCGTTGCCTTCCAGGCAGTTATCAAAGCTGGTCAGTATGCTTACCGTGACCGTCGTCAACGTAAGCGTCAGTTCCGTCAACTGTGGATTGCGCGTATCAACGCAGCAGCACGTCAGAACGGTATTTCTTACAGCAAATTCATCAACGGCCTGAAAAAAGCCTCTGTTGAAATCGACCGTAAGATCCTGGCTGATATCGCCGTATTCGACAAAGTCGCGTTCACCGCGCTGGTTGAAAAAGCAAAAGCAGCTCTGGCATAAGCCAGTGAAAAGAGGGAGCCTGGCTCCCTCTCTTTTATTTACTGTTCAGTGAGTTGACAATTGACCTGTAACCCTTTTCAATAAAGGATATCCGGTCTTACCACATAAGGTAACGCAAGCATGAACGCTGCTATTTTCCGTTTCTTTTTTTACTTTAGCACCTGATCTCAGGAGGCTAGCGCGTGAAAAACGAAACGAAAAACAGCGCAAAAAAAGCCTCCTGATGGAGGCTTTTTTTGTACCTGAAATTGAGAGATTACGTCCAATGAACCGGTGTCTTCACCGACACAATGAGGAAAACCATGTCACATCTCGCAGAGCTGGTTGCCAATGCAGCGGCCGCCATTAACCAGGCGTCAGATGTTGCCGCGTTAGACAATGTACGCGTCGAATATTTGGGCAAAAAAGGGCATTTAACCCTTCAGATGACGACCCTACGCGATCTGCCGCCGGAAGAACGTCCGGCAGCCGGGGCAGTCATTAACGCAGCGAAAGAGCAGGTACAACAGGCTCTTAACGCGCGTAAAGCCGAGCTGGAAAGCGCAGCGCTTAATGCCCGTCTGGCCGCTGAAACCATCGATATCTCCCTGCCGGGGCGCCGTATTGAGAACGGCGGTCTGCATCCGGTCACGCGTACCATTGACCGTATTGAAAGCTTCTTCGGCGAGCTTGGTTTTACCGTGGCGACGGGCCCGGAAATCGAAGATGACTACCATAACTTCGATGCGTTAAACATTCCGGGTCATCATCCGGCCCGCGCCGATCATGATACTTTCTGGTTTGACGCGACCCGTCTGCTGCGGACCCAGACATCCGGCGTCCAGATCCGGACGATGAAAGCGCAGCAACCGCCGATCCGTATTATTGCGCCGGGCCGCGTATACCGTAATGACTACGACCAGACGCATACTCCGATGTTCCATCAGATGGAAGGCCTGATTGTTGATACCAACATCAGCTTCACCAACCTCAAAGGTACGCTGCACGACTTCCTGCGTAATTTCTTTGAGGAAGATCTGCAGATTCGCTTCCGCCCCTCTTATTTTCCGTTTACCGAACCTTCTGCAGAAGTGGATGTGATGGGTAAAAACGGCAAATGGCTGGAAGTGCTGGGGTGCGGGATGGTGCATCCGAATGTGCTGCGTAATGTCGGTATCGATCCGGAAATCTATTCCGGCTTCGCTTTTGGTATGGGGATGGAGCGCCTGACTATGTTGCGTTACGGCGTCACCGACCTGCGTTCATTCTTCGAAAACGATCTGCGTTTCCTCAAACAGTTTAAATAAAGGCAGGATAAAACAATGAAATTCAGCGAACTGTGGTTACGCGAGTGGGTTAACCCGGCAATTGATAGCGATGCGCTGGCCAACCAGATTACGATGGCTGGCCTGGAAGTAGACGGCGTTGAGCCGGTCGCGGGAAGCTTCAATGGCGTTGTGGTTGGGGAAGTGGTTGAGTGCGCCCAGCACCCGAACGCTGACAAATTGCGTGTAACGAAAGTCAACGTCGGCGGCGAACGCCTGTTGGATATCGTCTGCGGCGCGCCAAACTGTCGTCAGGGGCTGAAAGTAGCGGTGGCCACCATTGGCGCCATCTTGCCGGGCGATTTCAAAATTAAAGCGGCGAAACTGCGCGGCGAACCGTCTGAAGGGATGCTGTGCTCCTTCTCCGAACTGGGGATTTCCGACGATCACAGCGGCATTATCGAACTGCCGGCGGATGCGCCGCCAGGTACCGATATTCGTGAATACCTGAAGCTTGACGACAATACCATCGAAATTAGCGTCACGCCGAACCGTGCGGATTGCTTAGGCATCATCGGCGTCGCGCGCGATGTGGCTGTACTGAACAAAGCGCCGCTCCAGGAGCCGGAAATGGCGCCGGTTACGGCAACCATCAGCGATACGCTGCCGATTACGGTAGAGGCCGCTGATGCGTGTCCACGCTATCTTGGCCGGGTGGTAAAAGGCATCAATGTTAACGCGCCGACGCCGCTGTGGATGAAAGAGAAACTGCGTCGCTGCGGTATTCGCTCCATCGATGCGGTGGTTGACGTCACTAACTATGTGCTACTCGAACTGGGTCAGCCAATGCATGCTTTCGATAAAGATCGCATTGATGGCGGTATTGTCGTGCGGATGGCAAAAGAGGGTGAAACCGTCGTCCTGCTGGACGGTAGCGAAGCGACGTTAAATGCGGATACGCTGGTGATCGCCGATCACCATAAGGCGCTGGGGATAGCCGGTATTTTTGGCGGCGAACATTCCGGCGTGAACGGCGAAACGCAAAATGTGCTGCTGGAGTGCGCGTACTTTAATCCGCTGTTTATCACCGGTCGCGCTCGCCGCCACGGTCTGCATACCGATGCGTCTCATCGCTACGAGCGCGGGGTGGACCCGGCGCTGCAATATAAAGCGATAGAGCGCGCCACTCGTCTGCTCCTTGATATCTGCGGCGGTGATGCGGGTCCGATAATTGATGTGAGCAACGAAGCAACGTTGCCGAAACGCGCCACCATTACGCTGCGTCGCAGTAAACTGGATCGCCTGATCGGACATCATATTGCGGATGAGCAGGTCAGTGATATTCTGCGTCGTTTGGACTGTGAAGTGACCGAAGGTCAGGACGAGTGGAAAGCCGTGGCGCCGAGCTGGCGTTTCGATATGGAGATTGAAGAAGATCTGGTGGAAGAGGTCGCCCGCGTCTACGGCTATAACAATATTCCGGACGAGCCAATCCAGGCGGGTTTAATCATGGGTACGCACCGTGAAGCCTCTCTGTCGTTGAAGCGGGTTAAAACGATGCTGAACGACAAAGGCTATCAGGAAGTGATTACCTATAGCTTTGTCGATCCTAAAGTACAACAGCTCATCCACCCAGGTGCAGAAGCGCTGCTGTTGCCAAACCCTATCTCCGTTGAGATGTCGGCGATGCGTCTGTCGCTGTGGAGTGGATTGCTGGCGACGGTGGTTTATAACCAGAACCGTCAGCAGAATCGCGTGCGTATTTTCGAAACCGGTTTACGTTTCGTTCCGGATACACAAGCCAATCTGGGTATTCGGCAGGATCTGATGCTGGCTGGCGTGATTTGTGGCAACCGCTATGATGAGCACTGGAACCTGGCAAAAGAGACCGTTGATTTCTATGATTTGAAAGGCGATCTGGAGGCTGTATTGGATTTAACCGGCAAACTGGGTGAGATCCAGTTCAAGGCGGAGATGAATCCGGCGCTGCATCCGGGACAGTCTGCGGCGATTTATCTGAAAGATGAACGTATTGGTTTTATTGGGGTTGTTCACCCTGAACTGGAACGTAAACTGGATCTGAATGGTCGTACGCTGGTGTTTGAACTGGAATGGAATAAGCTGGCAGACCGTATCGTGCCTCAGGCGCGGGAGATTTCACGCTTCCCGGCTAACCGTCGCGATATAGCGGTTGTTGTTGCAGAAAACGTTCCCGCAGCGGATATTTTATCCGAATGTAAGAAAGTTGGCGTAAATCAGGTAGTTGGCGTAAACTTGTTTGACGTGTACCGCGGTAAGGGTGTTGCGGAGGGTTATAAGAGCCTCGCTATCAGCCTGATCCTTCAGGATACCAACCGTACACTCGAAGAAGAGGAGATTGCCGCTACCGTCGCCAAATGTGTAGAGGCATTAAAAGAGCGATTCCAGGCATCATTGAGGGATTGAACCTATGGCGCTTACAAAAGCTGAAATGTCAGAATATCTGTTTGATAAGCTTGGGCTTAGCAAGCGGGATGCCAAAGAACTGGTTGAACTGTTTTTCGAAGAGATCCGTCGTGCTCTGGAAAACGGTGAGCAGGTGAAACTCTCTGGTTTTGGTAACTTCGATCTGCGTGATAAAAATCAACGTCCGGGGCGTAACCCGAAAACGGGTGAAGATATTCCTATTACAGCACGGCGCGTGGTGACCTTCAGACCCGGACAGAAGTTAAAGAGCCGGGTCGAAAACGCTTCGCCCAAAGAAGAGTAATCAGATCCAGGCATAACATCCATCAGGGTGCATTGCGGCAGATACGCTGCCATTCCGAAAGTAGATCAGCGGGATGACAGCGTATCTGTCAGCCTGAAAGATGACGCGTATAACTAAAAAGGCCGCATTGCGGCCTTTTTTATTCATGTAACTTATTGATTCTTAATTTTTTTTGCTTGAATAATCCTCAAGGTGACCACGTTTTTAAATTCAGAATACAAAAAAAGCCCACGGTTTGACGTCGTGGGCTTCGACTTTTTGACTTCGTACATACCCGGTAGAGAAAGGGTGCCTTATGATTGTCACCTTAAACAACCGAATGACGAGGGATTGCACCCCCGTCGCGGTTTCCTTACTGCTTACATTGTAAGAACGCCGCAAACTCCGCTCCCCAAAACTTCATACGCACTTCACATAACGATCCATGCAGCATGGAGAATGTGAGGACTATCACCACAAAAATTGTGATGACCAGTAACGGTTTTTGCAGCATGGCGCTTGCTCGTTTTTCGGAGAGGCACTAACCTATCACTTGCTTAGGGTAGACGGTTAGGGCCTCGGTTAACAGTAATGTTTCCGGGGCCTTTCCAGTGGACCTCCGACCAGCATCGAAGGCACCCGCGACTTGGTACACTGAATCCGGTAGGGATGTTTATGCCTTCCGGTGCGGGGAGGTCTGCCACATCATTAATCCCGATATCAGTCAGGAGATCTACGGAATGCTTGAATATATCGGGGCGTTGCTGTCGGCCAGTCTCTCACGTTCTGCGGATCAGTTTCGCAAATACTACTATGACAACGGCTCACACGCGGGCTGCATTAGCCACATCGGAACAGCCGCCGTTAACCGCGAGAGCATGGAAGCGCTGAAAAAAACGTTAACGGAATCGCGGGGTGGCGGCGCGTTTAAAAACCTGCTGATCCCGATCACTGGCGGGGGCAAAGACGGGGTGTAGATCCTGCCATTCCAGCAAATCACCGCCAAAGATGAGTTTATGAATATCAAAGCGTCTTCGCGTGATGATGTGCCGACCTTTCATCGCGTACCGCCGCAATTGCTGGGTGCTATGCCGGGCGAGAAGGGATGTTTGGCGACATTGAAAAAGCAGTGCGCGTCTTCGCTATCAATGAACTTAATCCGGCAATGGAAGCCCTCAAATATATCAATGACTGGCCTGGCGAAGAGGTGGTACGGTTTAACCCTTACGCACTACTGGAACAGAACAGCGCCTGATACCTCTGGTAGGTTATCGCTGACCATGACCTGCCACACTATACAGCATCAATTTTTTTCACTATCCCTGCCTGCTTTCTGCTTATTAACCTGCCGGATCTCAGCACGTTAGCGGCCACGCCTTCACTTAATCTCTCTTTAAAAATAACGCCTCAGCATCACGCAGACAGGTGCACGCCTTAGCAATCGAATGCGAGCCAGTTCGTCGTACACAAAGGCGCTCACACGGCGATTTAGCTATGTTTTCGACGGGTTGCCTTCCAGCCGCCGTTGCGTAGGCTGTTCCCCCGTCACCTGCGCGCGGCAAACGCTTTTATTCAGGTTGCGGCGCGTAAATGTTCAGGTCATCAGTAATTCCGCTTCCTCGCCCTGGCAGACTCACCGCTGCGTGGTTCGCTAATCTGGGCTTGCGGCGAGCGGATCAGTGAACCGATCCTGTGTATTCATAAAGAGGAACCATTGACGAACGAAAAAATAAAAGTTGGTGGAAGTATTATTTGAATTATTATTTTCATTGTCAATGGCTTCCTTTCTGATATTTATCATATTACTTCTTATTGCTAATTTATTGTTTTTACGTGGTTTCTCCGTCTGCTTAGGTCGATAGCGGGAAGCATGGTTTGGCTTGGATAAAATCATCTGAAATGGGGGGTTCACCTGAGGAAGAAATTGTGGGGTAGATATTGTTGTTTTTTAAAAAATTACTATCAAATAAATTATTTGTATTTATTAGTTCTCCTAACGGGACAGAAAAAATGCAGAGTAAATTAAAACTCTTACAAACATTCGTAGTTACAGTGTTTCCGATGCTAATAGCCATTTCAATCTCCTTAGTCATTTCGTAGTGTTTTCTGTATCAATTATACGTTCTATTAAATTCATATTAGAAGAATTTAAAATTGAATTCGCTAATGCAATGTTTCCTGAAGATGATATTTCAACAGTTATAGAGTTATTGTTGATATTTGGGCAGTCGACTAACTCATCCAATAGTTGACTATTAGTTATATTCAAGACTGGAACGTGGTTTGAAGAGTTTTGTGTTATTAGATTGGCGCTGTTTTCTACAGTGATTGATATAGGGTTATTATCACTAATATTATTGGAACAGTCGATAATCTCATCGATCAACTCACCATTTGTTAAGGTAAAAGTGTGACCTGCGTTATTTCCAATGTATGATGCACAGCCACTAGTGGTTAATTTTATTTCAATTTTTGAATTTGTTATCTCATTAGTGTCTATTATCTCATCTATTAATTCCCCTCCTGTAATAGTCATTGTCGCCGAGTAGAAAGCATTTGCGGAATTGGTGATTGTTGCATCAATTTTACTGTTTCTGATATGGTTTTTAACGTCCATTGTTTCATCGAGCAACTCCCCTTCTGTAATAGAAATTGTATTTGCAGATGTTGATACAGATGATGATATTTTGATTTCAACAGAGCTATCTGCAATGGATAAACAATCTATTAACTCATCCACTAACTCTCCTTCAACTATATTTATAGAGTTGACATGTGCGTTTGCACTGTCTTTTATTTTGATATTTATATTACTCTTGTTTTTTATTTCCCCACAATCAAGTATTTCGTCTATTAACTGACCATCATTTATAGAAACAACTCCACACTCCTTATTATCTTCTGGACAATGAATGTTAGCGCAATTTATTAATTCTACATCTAGTTTAAAATTATCAAGAGGGTTGTCCCCATCATCTATATTAATTATTTCTTTAATTAGCTCGGCGTCATTAATAATTAAGCTGCTATCTTGCGCATTGAGTATGATATTGGCCGAGTCTACAATTAATATTTTTAAAGTTACATTACGTCCTATGGTTCCAGTAATGACTGAATCAATAAGGGCAGCTTGTGACTTGCTTCCATTTTGATTAATGGAGGAACCTAACGATAATCTTTTGTTAATGATGACATTTGAACATTGTGTTATTTCTATTTTAACTTTTGCATTATTTCCTATACTTGTTATAAGCGAGGGGAGTAAAGTTTTTTCGTGAGAACTCCACCGCTCTTCGTCAACAAGGGTAGTGTCATTGCCGGCAACCTTGATAAGAATGTCCTGGTTTGCAGGAATTGTTACTGGAAAAGTAACGTCGGGTTGCAATTCATATGTACAATTATTTTTTATGAAATATTCTTTTATATTGTTATTAAGTGTTGTTGTCATTTTATACCTCCTGAGTGAACGCGTTAAAACACATGGTTAATCATCTTACAAAATTTTGAGTTGCCATCATGAAACCTTGTCTTGATTGAGCGAGCAAAGCATTTGAAAACTTCAATGATCAAACAAACTATTACGATTATGAGCTAATTGGTATTATCATCTGGATTAACTAAATAATGCTTAAATAACATATAAAAAGAGATGTTTAATAATATCGAGGCATTATTGTTACCTGCCACGATTTGCAGGATTGAAATTTACTGAAGATTTTTATGCTGTGAATTTTCTCCTGAAAGCTGGATACTGACTGTAGTAGGGTCAGTCCACAAATGGACAAGCGCTGCGAGCGGATTGCGGAGGACGTGAACAGGCGGTTCGATAGAGTTGATGACAATACAAAATGGAAATGGAGTGCGATTATTATTCCTGTAGGTTCCGTCATTGTGACCACTGTTGTTGCTTTTCTGATAGCAAAATATGTTTCGCATTGATCCACAAAGTGACCGCTTCTATAGTACAATCCGTGTTTATGTGTGGTTTGTTGTTTAAGTAAGTGGTTGTTTTAAATGTAAATTATTGATTTTACCGGGACTAATATGGCAGCATTACGGCCTTTTTTCTTTCAAGTAGGGAATACCCACCGTAAAATCACGCTACCTCTTTTCAGCTAAATGGATAACATGCTGACTTTTGCCCGCCAACAACAGCGACGAAACCTTCGCTGGCTTCTGAGCCTGTCACTGCTGGTGCTACTGGCTACACTGCTGAGCTTATGCGCAGGCGAACAGTGGATTGCTCCAGGTGACTGGTTAAGCGCCCGGGGAGAACTGTTTGTCTGGCAAATTCGTCTTCCCCGTACGCTTGCGGTACTACTGGTTGGCGCTGCGCTGGCGCTATCTGGCGCCGTGATGCAGGCGCTGTTTGAAAACCCGCTTGCCGAACCGGGCCTGCTCGGCGTTTCGAATGGGGCTGGTGTTGGGCTTATTGCCGCCGTCTTGTTGGGGCAGGGGCAACTGCCAGGATGGTCGCTGGGGCTGTGCGCCATAGCCGGCGCGCTCACTATTACGTTAATTCTGCTGCGTTTTGCGCGCCGCCATCTCTCTACCAGCCGCTTGCTGTTGGCGGGCGTCGCGCTGGGCATTATCTGTAGCGCTCTGATGACATGGGCTATCTATTTTTCCACCTCTTTCGATCTGCGGCAATTAATGTACTGGATGATGGGAGGATTTGGCGGCGTTGACTGGCAGCAGAGCTGGCTGATGATTGCGCTCATCCCGGTGCTGATCTGGATATGTTGCCAGTCGCAACCGATGAATATGCTGGTGCTAGGGGAAACCTCGGCCCGTCAGCTCGGCCTGCCGCTGTGGTTCTGGCGCAATTTGTTGGTCGTCGCTACCGGCTGGATGGTGGGCGTTAGCGTGGCGATGGCGGGGGCGATTGGATTTATTGGCCTGGTTATTCCGCATATCCTGCGTTTATGCGGTTTAACCGATCATCGGGTTTTACTTCCCGGCTGTGCGCTGGCCGGGGCTATCGCCCTGCTATTAGCTGATGTGGTCGCCCGGCTGGCGCTGGCGTCGGCTGAACTGCCTATCGGAGTTGTCACCGCCACGTTGGGCGCGCCGGTGTTTATCTGGCTGTTGCTCAAATCCGCGCGTTAGCGCATTGGTAAACAACTGTTTTCATCATTCGCAGTCTATGATTAAAGGCTAACGATGAAACCCACTATTTTACCGACATCAGGGAGACACCATGCAAAACTCGCTTCTTAATACTCACGTTACGACGATTGATGGAGAGGCCACTACGCTTGAAAAATACGCCGGAAAAGTGCTGCTCATTGTGAATGTCGCCTCCAGATGCGGTTTGACGCCACAATATGAACAGTTGGAAAATATCCAGAAAGCGTGGGCAGATCAGGGGTTTGTTGTGTTGGGCTTCCCCTGCAACCAGTTTATGGGGCAGGAGCCAGGCAGCGAAGAAGAGATTAAAACCTACTGCGCCAGCACCTGGGGCGTAACATTCCCGATGTTCAGCAAAATCGATGTGAATGGCGAAACACGCCATCCTCTGTATCAAAAACTGATAGCCGCTGCGCCAACGGCCGTTGCGCCGGAGAAGAGTGGTTTTTACGAACGGATGGTGAGCAAAGGGCGTACGCCACTCTATCCGGATGATATTCTGTGGAATTTTGAAAAATTTTTGGTAGGCCGGGATGGTCAGGTGGTACAGCGTTTCTCACCGGATATGACGCCTGAAGATCCCATTGTGATGGAAAGTATAAAAATCGCGTTGGCAAAATAATGTCTCAATTGATGCAATTAAAGGATGTCGCCGAGAGCACCCGCCTGGGGCCGCTTTCCGGCGAAGTAAGCGCAGGAGAGATTCTTCACCTTGTTGGGCCGAACGGTGCCGGGAAAAGTACTCTGCTGGCGCGTATGGCGGGGTTAACCTCCGGTGAGGGGAGTATTAGATTTGGCGGAGCGTTGCTGGATACATGGGCGGCGGCAAAGCTTGCCCAACACCGTGCTTATCTTGCGCAACAGCAAAATCCGCCGTTCGCCATGCCAGTCTGGCATTACCTGACATTGCATCAACCTGACAAAATGCGAACCGGGCAGCTTAACGAGGTGGCCGATATGCTTGGATTGGGCGACAAACTGGGGCGAAGCGTCAATCAGCTTTCCGGCGGCGAGTGGCAGCGTGTTCGCCTTGCTGCTGTCGTACTACAAATTCATCCCGACGCTAATCCGGTCGGCCAGTTATTGTTACTTGATGAGCCGATGAATAGCCTTGATGTTGCGCAACAAAACGCTCTGGACCGGGTATTGCATCAATTGTGTCAGGCTGGAATCGCGATTGTAATGAGCAGTCATGATCTGAACCACACGCTGCGCCATGCGCATAAAGCCTGGTTACTAAAGCGCGGTAAACTCATTGCCTGCGGCCGCCGGGAGGAGGTGCTCACCCCCTCTTATCTGGCGCAAGCTTACGGAATGTGTTTTCGACGACTCGACGTCGAGGGGCATCAAATACTCATATCGGCCACTTAAGTGAAATCGTTTCTTGAAAAGCAGGTAATTTCGACGCTAAATTAATACCAGAATAAAAACAGAGGATTGTTGCGGCATGCGTTTTTGGCTTCTTGTTATCACAGCATTATTCCTGGCAGGATGCAGTACTCATCAGGCACCGGCACCAAATGCCAGGTTATCAGACTCGATTACCGTCATTGCAGGTCTTAACGATCAGTTGCAGTCCTGGCGCGGCACGCCATATCGCTATGGTGGTATGAGTCGCAGAGGCGTGGACTGTTCCGGTTTTGTGGTCGTCACTATGCGCGACAAGTTTGATTTGCAGTTGCCGCGCGATACGCGTGAACAATCAAAAATTGGCACCAGAATCGATAAAGATGAATTGCTTCCCGGAGATTTGGTTTTCTTTAAAACCGGTTCAGGCGAAAGTGGTTTACACGTTGGTATTTACGATACAAATAATGAGTTTATTCATGCCTCTACCAGCCGTGGCGTGATGCGTTCATCGCTGGATAATGTGTACTGGCGGAAAAGCTTCTGGCAGGCACGACGAATTTAATCTCGCAGACGACATAATTTTTATGGTCTATTTTTAGCATATCGCTGGTTGAACTTATGACGTCTGCTGTCATCCTATATAATGATATAACCGTAGCATTTACAAACATACTTCTATTAAAAATGGGCATGTTCACGCCCTGTTAAAAGTACAACGTTGGATATTGGTTTATAATCAGAGTAAGTTAAAAAAGGAACCGGTTTACCGGTAAAAAGAAAAATGATGACGCTTCAATTAGTATCTGAAGTTACGTCTGTTTCCGTCCGTAGTGACTGGATGGCGAATAACGCCCTAACTATGGGACTGGCGTAATGATTGCTTCACTTGATGAGCTTTACCATTCCGAACTCTTTTTCCTTCCTGCAATGGATAAAAACGCTCGGCTTGCTGGCTTAGAAATTATTGCGACGTTTGCTACTGAAGACGGTGCTGTGCGGATGCCGACTGAGTTGGTAGTGCCACGCCTTTCGGTGGAGGAACAATACTGTCTGTTTGTTGAAAAACTTGCACTGTTAGAAACGTGCCAACACTTTTTTATTCAGCATAAACTTATTGCATGGCTTAATTTACCCCCCGCAATTAGTGGCTTATTATTATTAGATAGCGAACTTTTTTCCAGGGCGGCGCGTTTTCCGTTTCTTGAATTGGCTATAAATGAGAATTATCCTGGATTAAACCAGGGTAAAGAGAATGAAACGTTAGCCAATCTGGCAATGCATTTCCCATTAATGCTGGCAAATTTTGGGGCAGGAGAAGCGTCAACTAAAGCTATTTTCGATGGGCTTTTCAAGCGAGTCATGTTGGATAAAAATTTTATTCAGCAGCGTGCTGAAATGATCTCATTCGAACCGTTCATGCACGCTATAGTTGCACAGATCTCCTCTAGCTGCGAATCTCTGATGATTGCCGGCATTGATAATGAGGCGATGTTTGCACGCGCTGCGCCATTGGGATTTAGCGCATTTCAGGGAGGACTATGGCCTCCGGTGCCGGTAAGCCAGCTAATTAAACTCGTTCAGTGATAACCTTTCTGTTTGCCGGTGTTTAACCGGTGATCAACCAGTCTACACTGGAGACAGGAGGCCCTATGACCCTGTCTTTTACTGCCCGTTGGCGCGATGAACTGCCAGCAACGTATACCGCGCTTTTACCCACACCGTTAAAAAATGCGCGTCTGATTTGGTATAATGACAAACTGGCGCAGCAGTTAGCCATTCCCGCTTCGCTATTTGACGTTACAAACGGCGCTGGCGTTTGGGGCGGTGAAATCTTATTGCCCGGCATGTCGCCTGTCGCGCAGGTATATAGCGGGCATCAGTTCGGCGTCTGGGCCGGGCAACTCGGTGATGGACGCGGTATTTTGCTGGGCGAACAGCTCCTGGCGGATGGCTCGGCCCTCGACTGGCATCTGAAAGGCGCCGGATTAACACCCTATTCGCGAATGGGGGATGGACGTGCCGTCCTGCGTTCAACCATACGAGAAAGCCTTGCCAGCGAAGCCATGCATTATCTGGGTATCCCCACTACACGCGCGTTATCTATCGTAACCAGCGATACGCCTGTTCAGCGAGAGACGCAGGAAGCGGGCGCGATGTTAATGCGATTGGCGCAAAGTCATATGCGTTTTGGTCATTTCGAACATTTCTACTACCGCCGTGAGCCGGAAAAAGTTCAGCAACTGGCCGATTTCGCTCTTCGTCATTACTGGCCGCAATGGCAGGATGCGCCGGAAAAGTATGATTTGTGGTTTGAAGAGGTGGCGGCGCGTACCGGAAGACTCATCGCCGAGTGGCAAACCGTCGGTTTTGCGCACGGCGTTATGAATACGGATAACATGTCGATTCTGGGGCTGACTATCGACTATGGTCCCTTTGGTTTTCTCGACGACTACGATCCTGGCTTCATTGGTAACCATTCCGATCATCAGGGACGTTACCGCTTCGATAATCAACCGGCGGTGGCGCTGTGGAATTTACAACGTCTGGCGCAGACGTTAACCCCTTTTATTGAGATCGACGCTTTAAACAGAGCGCTGGATCGCTACCAGGATGCGTTGTTAACGCACTACGGGCAGCGAATGCGACAGAAGCTGGGCTTCTTTACCGGGCAAAAAGACGATAACGTTTTACTGAATGAATTGTTTAGCCTGATGGCGCGCGAAGGGAGTGATTATACCCGTACATTTCGGATGTTAAGCCATACGGAGCAACAGAGCGCCTCATCGCCGTTGCGGGATACGTTTATCGATCGCGCGGCGTTCGATGCCTGGTTCGACCGCTACCGGGCGCGATTGCGCACAGAGGCGGTGGATGACGCGCTGCGTCAACAGCAGATGCAAAGCGTGAATCCCGCGGTAGTATTGCGCAACTGGCTGGCGCAACGCGCGATAGATGCGGCTGAACAGGGAGACATGGCGGAACTGCATCGGTTGCATGAAGTTTTACGACAGCCTTTTACCGATCGAGATGATGACTATGCCAGCCGACCGCCGGAGTGGGGAAAGCGGCTGGAGGTCAGTTGTTCAAGTTAGCCTGACGCCAGCAGAATAGTCTGCTGGCGGGAGCGTTATTTGGTTAACAGTAGCTTGCCGGCCTGAGTTTTGCGCAACAGATACTCCTGACCGTTGTGATCGATAATGACTTTGCCGTCCGGACCTAATAGCGCCTGACTGTTGACGCGCCGTTCAGCGGCAGGGAGAAGCGTTTCATTGGCTATTTCCTTAGGGTGGGGCAATTCGGTGTTATCCATACGCGGCATGATGTTTATCAATAATCAAACTCACAATGATTATTATTATCAATAATTAATGCGGTAACAGCAAGTGCTAATTCTGTGAGGGAAGCGTACGCGCGTAGAGAAAAGGGCAGGCAAAGCGTCGAAGAAATGCCCATCCCGGCAGGATGGGCGGGGTATTAAAAGCGGCTGTCTACCGCAGCGGCGAGCTTTTCCAACAGAACTTCCGTATCTTCCCAGTTCAGGCAGGGATCGGTAATGGACTGACCATACACTAATGGTTGGCCGCTGATAATTTTTTGCGTGCCTTCCCGCAAAAAACTCTCTGCCATAATCCCGGCAATCCCCGTGGAACCATTACGAATCTGCTGGCAAATATCATCACATACGTCCAACTGGCGGCGATGCTGTTTTTGACAGTTGCCGTGGCTGAAGTCGACGACCAGATGTTCCGGCAGATCAAATTCATGCAACGTATCGCAGGCGGCGGCAATATCTTCAGCGTGGTAGTTCGGTTTTTTACCGCCGCGCATGATGATGTGCCCATACGGATTTCCACTCGTCTGGTAGATAGTCATCTGTCCGTCTTTATCCGGCGAGAGAAACATATGGCTGGCGCGGGAGGCGCGAATGGCGTCAACGGCAATGCGAGTGTTGCCATCCGTACCATTTTTAAAGCCGACCGGGCAAGAGAGCGCAGAGGCCATTTCCCGATGGATCTGGCTTTCGGTGGTACGCGCGCCAATCGCTCCCCAACTGATCAGATCGGCAATAAACTGCCCGGTGACCATATCAAGAAATTCTGTGGCGGTCGGTACTCCCAGTTCGTTCACCTGCAATAGCAAGCGACGCGCCAGTTCAAGCCCATGATTGACGCGGTAACTTCCATTCAAGTCGGGATCGGAAATCAGGCCTTTCCATCCCACTACGGTGCGCGGTTTTTCAAAATAGGTGCGCATTACGATCTCCAGACGTGCCTGATGCTTTTGGCGTTGCGCCTGGAGCTGCGTTGCGTATTCCATGGCAGCATTCAGATCGTGAATCGAACAGGGGCCAATAATGACCAGTAGCCGTGGATCTTCACCATTTAAAATTTTTTCTATCCGGCGTCGGGAGTCGGTGACGTGACTGGCGACGGAGGTAGATACAGGATACCGCTGCGCGAGTTCGGTCGGTGTCACCAGGCTGTCGATACGCGCAGTACGGAGTTCGTCGGTTCTGTTCATTACAAGTCTCAGAAATTTGTTGCTTCAACGGCAGGACTACCGGGAAGTGATGGGCATCACGATAAACCAATCCCTGCTGATTTCAAGTGCGAGGCGTGTCACACCCCGTAGGCAGAACGGCATGATAACAAAAAACAATCCATTGAACTAGTTTATTAGTACATTCTGCGATTAAGCCCCATAATGTCGAGAATTTTGGTGGCTATCTCTTCAACGGAATAATTGGTACTGTTCAGGCAGGGGATCTGATTTTTGCGATACAGCGCTTCGACTTCCGCCACTTCCATGCGGCACTGACGCAACGAGGCGTAGCGACTGTTTTCACGGCGTTCTTCGCGAATAGCCGCCAGGCGTTCAGGGTTAATCGTCAGTCCGAACAGTTTATGTTGCAAAGGTTTTAACGATGTCGGCAGCGTCAGATTATCCATGTCATCGGCGATAAAAGGGTAGTTAGCCGCGCGAATACCAAATTGCATCGCCAGATAGAGGCTGGTGGGCGTTTTTCCACAGCGCGAAACGCCAAGTAAAATCACCTGGGCTTGATCGAGGTTGCGCAACGAAATGCCATCATCATGCGCCAGGGTATAATCGATAGCGGCAATACGGGCGTCATACTTGTTCAGATTACCCGGATTAAGCCCATGAGTACGATGAGCGATCGGCGTCGGGTCCAGTTTCATCTCCTGCTGAAGCGGCGCCACCAGCGCCTGGACGATATCCTGGCAGAACCCTTCGCTCTGTAAGATGATGGCGCGAATTTCAGGTAAAACAATCGAGTAAAACACCAGCGGGCGAACGCCGGTTTGTTGATAAATGGCGTCAATTTGGTCTTTGACGGCGCGGGCGCGACTTTCGTTTTCCACGAATGGCAGCGTGATGCTGCTGATCGTCACCGGAAACTGCGACATAACCGCGTGACCCAGAACCTCGGCGGTGATGGCGGTACCATCAGAAATATAGAAAACATGGCGATCAACAACATTATCCATTCTGTTCATCCTGAAGAGTAAACATAATTATCTGAAAGCATAAATTAAAAGTAACGGGAAACGTATAATTTGTCGCTTATTTTATAAAATGACATATGCTTTTTATAATTAATGAAAAGTGCGTTTCATTTCCTGGAAACGCAGTTTATACCGAGGGTTATTAAGGGAATGCCGCGCCATGCGTGGGTTTGCGCAAATACGTAAACAATCTGAAAAAATGAAAAAATAAATTTGCTTGAACGATTCACCGTTTTTTTCGCGGGTTTAAGTATGCCAGGATAAATACGCAATTATGTGTTTCTTAAACTCGTTCATTTATCACAAAAGGATTGTTCGATGTCCAACAATGGCTCGTCACCGCTGGTGCTTTGGTATAACCAACTCGGCATGAATGATGTAGACAGAGTTGGGGGCAAAAATGCCTCCCTGGGTGAAATGATTACTAACCTTTCCGGCATGGGCGTATCCGTACCGAATGGTTTTGCAACCACTGCTGATGCGTTTAACCAGTTTTTGGATCAAAGCGGCGTAAACCAGCGCATTTATGAACTGCTGGATAAGACGGATATTGATGATGTCTCCCAGTTGGCGAAAGCGGGCGCGCAGATCCGCCAGTGGATTATCGACACTCCTTTCCAGCCGACGCTGGAAAACGCCATCCGCGATGCCTATGCGCAACTTTCGTCGGATGATGAAAATGCCTCTTTTGCCGTACGCTCCTCCGCTACGGCGGAAGATATGCCAGATGCTTCGTTTGCGGGTCAGCAAGAAACGTTTCTTAACGTTCAGGGCTTCGATGCGGTACTGGTAGCAGTGAAACACGTATTTGCTTCTCTGTTTAACGATCGTGCCATCTCTTATCGCGTTCACCAGGGATATGATCATCGCGGCGTAGCGCTTTCCGCTGGCGTGCAGCGAATGGTTCGCTCCGATCTCGCCTCGTCAGGGGTGATGTTCTCTATCGATACCGAATCCGGCTTTGACCAGGTGGTCTTTATCACCTCGGCATGGGGTTTGGGTGAAATGGTGGTGCAGGGCGCGGTTAACCCGGATGAATTTTATGTGCATAAGCCAACCCTGGCGGCAGGCCGTCCGGCCATCGTGCGGCGCACCATGGGGTCGAAAAAAATCCGCATGGTTTACGCCGCCACTCAGGAACACGGCAAGCAAGTGAAGATTGAAGATGTGCCGCAGGAACAGCGCGACATTTTCTCGCTCACCAACGGAGAAGTGCAGGAACTGGCGAAACAGGCGGTGCAGATTGAGCAGCACTATGGTCGTCCGATGGATATCGAATGGGCGAAAGACGGTCATACCGGTAAGCTCTTTATTGTGCAGGCACGTCCGGAAACCGTGCGCTCTCGCGGCCAGGTGATGGAGCGTTATACGCTACATGCGCAGGGGAAAATCATTGCCGAAGGTCGCGCCATTGGTCATCGTATCGGCGCGGGTACGGTGAAAGTTATTCATGATATCGGCGAAATGAACCGTATTGAGCCTGGTGATGTCCTTGTCACCGACATGACCGACCCGGACTGGGAACCGATCATGAAAAAAGCGGCGGCGATTGTCACTAACCGTGGCGGGCGAACCTGTCACGCGGCGATTATCGCCCGCGAATTGGGCATTCCGGCGGTAGTCGGCTGTGGCGACGCCACCGAACGCATGAAAGATGGCGAAAAAGTGACCGTCTCCTGCGCGGAAGGTGATACCGGTTATGTTTATGCTGACATGTTGGATTTCAGCGTAAAAAGCTCCAGCGTAGATACCATGCCAGAGCTACCGCTGAAGGTAATGATGAACGTTGGCAACCCGGACAGGGCATTTGACTTTGCCTGCCTGCCGAATGAAGGTGTAGGTCTGGCGCGACTGGAATTCATCATTAACCGTATGATTGGCGTTCACCCGCGCGCGCTGCTGGAGTTTGACGACCAGGATGCCGCGCTGCAAAACGACATTCGTGAGATGATGAAGGGGTTTGACTCGCCGCGTGAATTTTACGTTGGTCGACTGACGGAAGGGATCGCGACGTTAGGCGCGGCCTTCTACCCGAAACGCGTCATCGTTCGCCTGTCTGACTTTAAGTCCAACGAATACGCCAACCTGGTCGGCGGCGAACGCTATGAGCCGCATGAAGAAAACCCGATGCTGGGCTTCCGCGGCGCGGGTCGTTACGTCGCAGAAAGTTTCCGCGATTGTTTTGCGCTGGAATGTGAAGCGGTGAAACGCGTGCGCAACGATATGGGCCTTACCAACGTCGAAATCATGATCCCGTTCGTGCGGACGGTCGACCAGGCGAAAGCGGTCGTCGAAGAGCTGGCGCGTCAGGGGCTCAAACGCGGCGAGAATGGGTTGAAGATCATCATGATGTGCGAGATTCCGTCCAATGCCTTGCTGGCTGAACAGTTCCTCGAATATTTTGATGGATTCTCGATTGGTTCTAACGACATGACACAACTGGCGCTGGGGTTGGATCGCGATTCCGGCGTGGTTTCCGAACTGTTTGACGAGCGTAATGACGCGGTGAAAGCGCTGCTGTCGATGGCGATTCGCGCGGCAAAAAAACAGGGCAAATATGTTGGAATTTGCGGTCAGGGGCCGTCTGACCATGAAGACTTTGCAGCCTGGCTGATGGAAGAGGGGATCGACAGCCTGTCGCTGAACCCGGATACCGTGGTTCAGACTTGGCTGAGTCTGGCGGAACTGAAGAAGTAAACCGCGGCCAGATAACGCTATGCTTATCCGGCCTGCACAAGAAACATGTTGTGTAGGCCGGATAGGGCGTATGCCGCTCGACGCCGGCATTATGCCGGGTCAGGCGTTGTGCAGAATCATTAATACGCTGCGTAGATCATTAACGGCGATTTGCCCCGGCGCCGAAGCCTGCTTCACCGCGCCAAACGTGGCGGCAGAGCCAAACACTTCCCCTGCCAGACGTGAAATGACACCCTCTTTCGCCATCGACATAGTAATTACCGGACGGTCGGCGTAGCGTTGCTGCATCTCCAGCGTGGCAGTGAGTAACGTTAATACATCATGCTTGCTTTGCGGCATAACGGCAATCTTGGGAATATCCGCGCCGAGCGCTTGCATTTTACGTAGCCGCCGAACCATTTCCTCTGCGGACGGCGTCTGGTGAAAATCGTGGTTAGACATCACGACATAAACATTATGCGCGTGGGCATAATCGACAGTGGCTTTAACGTCAGCATCACCGGTAAATAGCTCAAGATCGATCATATCGACCAGGCCGCTGTCGATTGCGGCACGATTAAGCGCGAGATAATGCTGAGTGGTTATCGTCTGCTCGCCGCCTTCTTTGGCGCTGCGGAAAGTAAACAGTAACGGAATGTCAGGCATCGCATCGCGGATAGCACGCGCAGCGGTAAGAACGGATTGAGTCGATGCGATATCCATAAAGTGATCCACGCGCCACTCCAGAATATCGAATGTGGCTTCGCGGTAGGCCAGCGCTTCCGCTTTCACGCTGTTGATGTCTCTCCCCATCAACGACACGATAATTTTGGGCATCCCTTCGCCAATGATAAGATTTTTTACGGTGACGGTTTTCATGCGTGTCCTGTCGGTTTTTTTTCTTCTCGCCATTATGAACGGTGAGGCTGGCCGCTTGAAGTAAAAAAAAAGCCCATCGTGGGAGACGGGCAAAGACTACACACAGCAATTCGTTGTTTCACTCAGGGGATTTCCATGCTTATAAATCAATGCGTTGATTTATAACCGTGTGCTAATAGTAGGCATGAGCACTTTTTGCGTCGATCAGATTCGTCTCAATAGTTTAAAAACTGTAACGAATTTGAGACAGAAATGAGATGTGGTGGGGAGCAGACAGGCGAATCAAAATGGGGAGTGCGTTGAATTGATAAACGTCGCTAAAGCATCGGGCGGCGATGCCGCCCGACTGGATTATGACTGTTTGTTGGCTTCCTCGATTTCATCCAGCTCTTCAAGGATCTCCTCTGGTTCATTCGTTGGCACCGGAATTTCATTTACCCACGCGGAGAACAAACGCCAGGTCACGGCCAGAAGCACCGGTCCAATAAACAGACCAATCATGCCGAATGCAATCAGGCCGCCGATCACTCCGGAAAGGATCAGAAGCAGCGGTAAATCGGCGCCCATGCGGATGAGTACCGGGCGAATCACGTTATCCAGAGTGCCGACGACGGCGCTCCATACCAGCAGTACGGTGCCCCAGGTGGTGTCGCCTGTCCAGTAAAGCCAGATAATGGCTGGAATCAGTACCGGCAACGGCCCTAATTGAACCAGACACGAAAGGATCATCACTACCGTCAACAGGGTAGCGTAAGGCACGCCGGAAATCGCCAGCCCGACGCCGCCAAGTACTGCCTGTACCAGCGCGGTGACAACCACGCCAAGCGCCACGGCACGGATCGCCTGGGCAGCCAGCAGAACCGCCGCATCGCCGCGTTTAGCCGCGAGACGACAGGCAAAATGGCGTATTCCCATCGCCACTTGTTCGCCGCGCCAGTAAAGCAGGGCGCTAAACAACAGCATCAGGGCGCAGTGCATCATAAAGCGTCCTATATGCGCCGCCTGACCGACAAACCAGGTCGTGGTTGTGCCGATATAAGGACGCACTTTCGCCATAATAGCGCTACCGCCCATATCCAGCAGACTATGCCATCCGGCATACAGTTTGGCGCCAACCAACGGAATATTATTTAACCATGCAAGATCGGGTAGCGTCATATCGCCGCCAGTCACTGCATGGATGAGCGGGCCGCTACCATCGACAATGCTGTTAACCAGCAAGGCGACGGGAATAACGAAGAGCAGCACTAACAGCAACGTCATGACCAGTACGGCAAGCGAGCGGCGGCCCCACAATATTTTTTGTAATTTCAGCAAAACGGGCCAGGTCGCGATAACAATCGTACCTGCCCATGCAAACCCTAAAATAAAAGGCTGTACTATCCACAAACAGGCCACAATCATGATGGCTAAAAACAGCACCGATAGCAGCACTTGCGCAATATCCCTGGGCTGACGAACATTTACCATAAATACTTTTCACCTTTGTCTTTGCGCCAGAACGTTGGCGCGACGTGAACATGCAAACCACACCCTATAATGATGAGCAATTTCAGCGGTTTTTAACAGGCCGATTCTGCATGTAATTCTGTTGGGCGCACAGGAAAAAAATGTGATACAACAAATAACGCAACACGCAAACGATTAAGCATCCCTTCCTGTGCGTAGACCGCTCGCGCTCGCCGGGTTGGGCGCCACCGTTCACAACATAGACCGCAGGAAAGGGTCAGTATAATGATTCCACAAATTTCTCAGGCACCCGGCGTCGTTCAGCTGGTGCTCAATTTTTTGCAGGCGCTGGAGCAGCAAGGGTTTACGGGCGATACGGCAACCAGCTATGCCGACCGTCTGACAATGTCGACCGATAACAGTATCTACCAGCTTCTTCCCGATGCTGTTGTGTTTCCTCGTTCTACGGCGGATGTCGCGCTTCTTGCCCGTCTGGCGGCGGAGCCGCGCTTTACGTCGCTGATATTTACCCCGCGAGGCGGCGGTACTGGCACTAATGGCCAGGCGCTAAACCAGGGCATTATTGTTGATATGTCCCGCTATATGAACCGCATTATTGAAATTAATCCTGAAGAGGGATGGGTGCGGGTAGAGGCGGGAGTTATAAAAGATCAGCTTAATCAGGCGCTAAAGCCGTATGGCTATTTTTTTGCGCCGGAGCTTTCCACCAGTAATCGCGCAACGCTGGGCGGTATGATTAATACCGATGCTTCCGGTCAGGGCTCGCTGGTCTATGGAAAAACGTCAGATCACGTCTTAGGCATACGGGCCGTATTGTTGGGGGGCGATATCCTTGACACGCAATCGATGCCCGTAGAGCTTGCCCAGACGCTGGGTGAAAACACGACGACGCCAGGCCGCATCTATCAGACCGTCTATCAGTCCTGCCTGGAAAATCGTCAACTTATCCTCGATAGCTTTCCAAAGCTCAATCGCTTCCTGACAGGCTACGATTTACGCCACGTCTTTAACGATGACATGACCCGCTTCGATCTCACCCGCATCTTAACAGGGTCGGAAGGGACGCTGGCGTTTATTACTGAAGCCCGGCTGGATATTACCCCGATACCCAAAGTCCGCCGTCTGGTGAATGTAAAATACGACTCCTTTGATTCCGCGCTGCGTAATGCCCCTTTTATGGTTGACGCGCGCGCCTTATCCGTCGAGACGGTCGATTCTAAAGTCCTTAACCTCGCGCGGGAAGATATTGTCTGGCACTCCGTTAGCGAATTGATTACCGATGTGCCGGATAAAGAGATGCTTGGCCTGAATATCGTGGAATTCGCGGGTGACGATGAAGCGCTTATTGACGGACAGATCGAGGCGCTGTGCCACCGGCTGGATGGCCTGATGGCGCGTGCGGAAGCGGGTGTGATCGGCTGGCAACTTTGTACCGATTTGACGGGTATTGAGCGTATTTACGCGATGCGTAAAAAAGCGGTAGGGCTGCTGGGTAATGCGAAAGGTGCTGCTAAACCGATTCCTTTTGCGGAAGATACCTGCGTGCCGCCTGAACATCTGGCCGATTACATCGCCGAATTTCGCGCCCTGCTGGATGGTCATGGATTAAGTTACGGCATGTTCGGTCACGTGGATGCCGGGGTGCTGCATGTGCGTCCGGCGCTGGATATGTGCGATCCGCAGCAGGAACTGTTGATGAAACAGATCTCCGATGAGGTCGTCGCGCTGACCGCCAGATACGGCGGGCTGTTGTGGGGCGAGCATGGAAAAGGCTTCCGTGCGGAATACAGCCCGGCCTTTTTCGGGGAAGTCCTGTATGGCGAGCTGCGCAAAATAAAAGCGGCTTTTGATCCGCACAATCGACTTAACCCGGGTAAAATTTGTCCGCCGCAGGGGATAGAGGCGCCGATGATGAAGGTGGATGCGGTAAAACGCGGCACCTGGGATCGTCAAATCCCGCTGGCGGTACGGCAGACCTGGCGCGGCGCTATGGAGTGTAATGGTAACGGCCTGTGTTTTAATTTCGATGCGAAAAGCCCGATGTGCCCGTCGATGAAAATTAGCCTTAACCGAATCCACTCGCCGAAAGGGCGGGCGACGCTGGTGCGGGAATGGCTCCGTCTATTGGCCGATCGCGGCGTCGATCCGTTGAAGCTGGAAAAGGATCTGCCGGAAAAACGCGCCAGCTTGCGCACGCTGATTGCCCGTACCCGGAATAGTTGGCACAGACGCAAAGGCGAGTATGACTTTTCCCATGAAGTTAAAGAGGCCATGTCCGGCTGTCTGGCGTGTAAAGCCTGCTCGACCCAGTGTCCGATTAAAATCGATGTTCCGGAGTTTCGTTCACGTTTCTTACAGCTTTACCATACGCGTTATCTGCGTCCGGTACGCGATCATCTGGTGGCGACGGTCGAGACCTATGCGCCGCTGATGGCGCGTGCGCCAAAGACCTTTAACTTTTTTATTAACCAACCGATGGTTCGTAATCTGGCGAAAAAACATATCGGTATGGTGGACTTACCGCTGCTTTCCGCCCCTTCGTTGCAACAGCAACTGGTGGGCCATCCGTCCGCCAATATGACGCTTGAACAACTGGAGCGCATGAGCGCTGAGCAAAAAGCGAAAACGGTACTGGTGGTTCAGGACCCGTTTACCAGCTACTACGATGCTCGGGTCGTGGCGGATTTTATCCGCCTGGCGGAAAAACTGGGCAGGAGACCGGTATTGTTGCCGTTCTCGCCGAATGGTAAGGCGCAGCATATTAAAGGTTTTCTTAATCGCTTTGCGAAAACGGCGAAAAAAACCTCTGAATTTCTTAATCGGATCGCCGCGTTGGGGATGCCGATGGTGGGCGTCGAACCGGCGCTGGTGCTATGTTATCGCGACGAATACAAACTGGCGCTGGGCGAACAGCGCGGCGATTTTCATGTGTTGCTGGTGAATGAATGGTTGGCGCAGGAAATAAATACAAGACTGTCCGTCAAGGTGAGCGGCGAACCGTGGTACTTTTTTGGCCATTGTACGGAAGTCACGGCTTTACCCGGCGCGCCTGCGCAGTGGGCCGCCATCTTCGCCCATTTTGGCGCGAAGATGGAAAATGTCAGCGTAGGCTGTTGCGGTATGGCGGGTACTTATGGACATGAAGTAACCAATCATCAAAATTCGCTGGGAATTTATGAGCTATCCTGGCATCAGGCGATGCAACGTCTACCGCGAAACCGTTGCCTGGCAACCGGTTATTCCTGCCGAAGCCAGGTCAAACGCATTGAAGGTACGGGCGTGCGTCACCCGTTGCAGGCATTACTGGAGATTATGGGATGATCTGGAAACGAGAAGTGACCCTCGATGCGCTAAATGCGATGGGGGAAGGGAATATGGTTGGCCTGCTTGATATCCACTTTGAGCATATTGGGGATGATACGCTGGAAGCGACAATGCCCGTCGATCATCGCACCAAACAACCGTTCGGCTTGCTGCATGGCGGAGCGTCTGTGGTACTGGCGGAAAGTATCGGTTCGGTCGCAGGCTATCTGTGTACGCAGGGGGAGCAAAAGGTGGTGGGTCTGGAGGTGAATGCCAACCATGTACGGTCGACACGTCAGGGGCGCGTGCGGGGCGTCTGTAAAGCGTTGCATATCGGGGCTCGCCATCAGGTCTGGCAGATAGACATCTTTGATGAACAGGGACGTCTGTGCTGTTCTTCGCGTCTTACTACAGCGATTGTGTGACGTTGTCACCGTAAAAGTGTGATGCATATTGCTTTTGGTCAAAATGTGCGCAGAAAAAGGTGATATACTGTGCACGTTTACACATAAGCGAGGATGATATGTCTACTGATTTAGACCCAACCCAACTGGCGATTGAATTCTTACGCCGTGATAAAACCGAACTTTCTCCCGCGCAGTATCTGAAACGTTTAAAACAGCTGGAGTTAGAGTTTGCCGATCTCCTCACCCTCTCTGCAACCGAACTGAAAGAAGAGATCTATTTCGCCTGGCGGTTGGGCGTGCATTAATAAAGTCTGTGTAGGCCGGATAAGGCGTTCGCCGCCATCCGGCTATGTTGCCAGGCAATCTCACCAGACAATTTCATCTGGTAATATGCAATCCCCTTGATTTTGTTTAAAAAAACACAGATCGCCATTTGTGCTAAAAAGGCGTGCTCTCTTTATGAGATTATTCTTATGCCCCTTCAAGAGCTAAGCCATTAAGAGTGCCGGAGATAAGCGCCGGATGGGGCCGGAACCCTTAAGCCTGTATTGAACAGACTTAAGGGTTTTTCTTTTCCCGGGCGCGCAAAAAACTAAGGTCTATCAATAACCGCTGGCATGTCGTCAGCCGTGTTATTGTTCAAAATACGGTTAGCCAGCACACCTGACATCATCGATCCGTTAACGTTCAGTGCCGTGCGGGCCATATCAACGATAGGTTCGATGGCAATAAAAATACCGACCAGCGCAACGGGAAAATTCAACGTCGACAGGACAATCAGCGCCGCGAACGTACCGCCGCCGCCGACGCCGGCTACGCCAATGGACCCCAGCGCAATAGCGGGCAACATCGCGACCAGAAAATGCAGCGAGAGCGGATCAATGCCGATGGTGGGCGCAATCATCGCCACCATAATAGCCGGATAAATCCCGGCACAGCCATTTTGTCCCATACTGGAGCCAAACGAAGCGGAAATATTGGCAATGGTGCTTTGTACGCCAAATTTTTCCTGAGCGGAAATGGCCAGCGGAATAGAGGCTGCGCTGCTGCGGGAAACAAACGCAAAGGTTAAGACAGGCCAGACCATTCTGAAATAACGTGCTGGATTATTACCGCTGAGGACCAGCAAAATGGCGTGCACGATAAACATCATTAAAATCGCAATATAACAGGCGCCGATAAAACCAAGTAAGCTGGCGAATTGTTCAAGGCGGTATGATGAAAATACGGTAGTCATTAATGCCATGACGCCATAGGGCGTTAATGCAATAACGATACGTACCATCTTCATCACCCAGATCTGAATAGCGTTAATGCCTGCGCTTAATTTCTGACCTTCTTGCGGCGCCTCTTTTTTGACTTTTAACAGGGCGATCCCCGCTATTAGCGTGAAGATAACGATTCCGATAACGGAAACACTTCTGGCCCCCGTAAGATCAAGAAAAATATTCGTCGGGATCAGCGATGTTATCAACTGGGGAATCGACACGGCGGCAGTTTTGTTGACTTCTTCGGTGGTCAATGTTGACGGCATGTGCACAAAAGCGCTGGCGTCAAGTCCCAGTATATGAGCGGTCAGTAATCCGATAAAACCGGCAATCATCACCAGGCATAACATGCACCCGACGATCGTCAGCGACATTTTTCCGATGCCGGCGCTATTTTCCAGTTTATTGATGGCAGAAATAATAGAAATAAAAATTAGCGGTATAGCGACCAGTTTTAACAGGTTGACGTAACCATTGCCGACGATGCTGTACCATTCGATAATAGTTTTAGTGTGATTTGCTGAAATAAAATGCAGGGATAAACCAATAACAGCCCCTAAAAAGATAGCGATAAAAACGCTTTTCGACAGGGAGTCGCTTTTTTGATTAATTCTGAAGATGACCCACGAGAAAACCAAAAAAAGTGCGATATACGCGAGCGTGACAACCATATTTTAAGCCTCTTGCCTCATTCAGCACCTGAAATGCCGGAAAGAGTTAACATAAACCTATAGCCCAAACTGAGTTATAGAACCGTTGCGGATTATAAAGAGTGGAACGCCAGGTATCCATACAAAAAATGGGGTTCTGACCTCGCAGCCCAACAACGTCGACAGCCTATTAATTAAATAGTCATTTTCTATACATCTTTTCGTTTTTGACCTGTCAGAACGGTCAATATCTTTTAACTCATTAAATATCAACATATTAAATGAATTTTTGTCTGTCTTATGGCCTGGCGGACAGGGTCTATGCTTAATAAAAGGCGCTCAATCTGACCGTTTGTCGGAAAGCCCCTGTGGTTAAGGGGTTGAAGTGATAATCATTATCACTAACATGCTGTTATATCCTGGTGATTAAGAACGCGAGGTAACCCTATGGAATTGCATTCAGGAACGTTTAACCCGGAGGACTTCCCCTGGCAAGGGCTGACGTTAACGCCAGCGGCGGCGACGCACATACGTGAACTGGCGGCAAAGCAGCCGGGCATGTTGGGCGTGCGGTTAAGCGTAAAACAGACGGGATGTGCCGGATTCGGCTATGTTCTGGATACCGTTCGGGAACCGGATAAAGACGATCTGGTTTTTGAAGTCGAAGGTGCAAAGCTCTTCGCGCCGTTACAGGCGATGCCTTTTATTGACGGAACAGAAGTGGATTACGTACAGGAAGGGCTGAACCAGTTATTTAAATTTCATAACCCCAAAGCCCAGAATGAATGCGGCTGCGGCGAAAGTTTTGGGGTATAGGCGGTACTATGTCTCGTAATACTGAAGCAACGGAAGAGGTCGGCATCTGGACAGGCGGACGCCTTAATTACAAAGAAGGATTTTTCACGCAATTACCCACTGATGAACTGGCAAAAGGCATCAGCGAAGAGGTGGTGCGTGCGATTTCCGCAAAGCGTAACGAACCTGAGTGGATGCTGGAATTTCGTCTCAATGCCTATAGAGCCTGGCTGGAAATGGATGAACCGCACTGGCTGAAGGCGCACTACGATAAACTGAACTATCAGGACTACAGCTATTACTCTGCGCCATCATGCGGAAACTGCGACGATAGCTGCGTTTCCCAGCCGGGAGCCGTACAGCAAACAGGCGCGAATACTTTTCTGAGTAAAGAGGTTGAAGACGCCTTCGAGCAGCTTGGCGTTCCCGTTCGCGAAGGGAAAGAGGTCGCCGTAGATGCGATTTTTGACTCTGTCTCCGTGGCGACCACATACCGTGAAAAACTGGCGGAGCAGGGCATTATTTTCTGTTCTTTTGGTGAAGCGATACACGATCACCCTGACCTGGTCAGGAAATATCTTGGCACCGTCGTTCCGGGGAACGATAACTTTTTTGCCGCGCTGAATGCGGCGGTCGCTTCCGATGGGACGTTTATCTATGTTCCCAAAGGCGTGCGTTGCCCAATGGAGCTATCCACTTATTTTCGCATTAACGCCGAGAAAACCGGTCAGTTTGAGCGCACGATTCTGGTGGCAGATGAAGGCAGCTATGTGAGTTATATCGAAGGATGCTCCGCGCCCGTACGCGACAGTTATCAACTCCACGCCGCGGTAGTGGAAGTCATCATCCATAAAGACGCTGAAGTAAAATACTCCACCGTACAAAACTGGTTCCCGGGCGACAACAACACGGGCGGCATTCTGAACTTTGTGACCAAGCGTGCGTTGTGCGAAGGGGAAAACAGCAAGATGTCCTGGACTCAGTCGGAAACCGGTTCGGCGATTACCTGGAAATACCCGAGCTGTATTCTGCGCGGTGATAATTCTATCGGCGAGTTCTATTCCGTGGCGCTGACCAGCGGACATCAGCAGGCTGACACCGGCACCAAAATGATCCATATCGGTAAAAACACGCGCTCGACCATTATCTCAAAAGGCATTTCCGCCGGGCACAGCCAGAACAGCTACCGTGGGCTGGTAAAAATTATGCCGACGGCGACCAACGCCCGAAATTTCACACAATGCGACTCCATGTTGATTGGCGCGGACTGCGGCGCGCATACGTTCCCGTATGTTGAATGCCGTAATAACAGCGCGCAGCTAGAGCACGAGGCGACAACATCACGCATCGGTGAAGATCAGCTTTTCTATTGCCTGCAACGCGGCATCAGCGAAGAAGACGCTATTTCGATGATCGTCAACGGTTTCTGTAAAGACGTTTTCTCGGAACTGCCGCTGGAGTTTGCCGTTGAAGCGCAAAAACTGCTGGCGATTAGTCTTGAGCACAGCGTCGGTTAATGATTAAGGAAAACCCATGTTAAGCATCAAAGAGTTACAGGTCAGTGTGGAAGAAAAAGCAATTTTGCGTGGCCTGAATCTGGAGATTCGCCCCGGCGAAGTTCACGCCATTATGGGGCCGAACGGTTCCGGAAAAAGCACGCTCTCCGCTACTCTGGCGGGACGTGAAGATTATGAGGTCACTGGCGGCTCGGTTACGTTCAAAGGTAAAGATCTGCTTGAACTGTCGCCGGAAGAACGGGCGGGCGAAGGGATTTTTATGGCCTTCCAGTACCCGGTAGAAATCCCCGGCGTCAGTAACCAGTTTTTCCTGCAAACCGCGCTGAATGCCGTGCGCGTCTACCGAGGGCAGGCGTCGTTGGATCGCTTTGATTTTCAGGATCTGATGGAAGAAAAGATCGCATTGCTGAAAATGCCGGAAGATTTACTGACCCGTTCGGTAAACGTCGGTTTTTCCGGCGGGGAGAAAAAGCGCAATGATATTTTGCAAATGGCGGTGCTGGAGCCGGAACTGTGCATCCTTGATGAGTCTGACTCCGGACTGGACATCGATGCGTTGAAAATTGTGGCGGAAGGCGTCAACGCGCTACGCGACGATAAACGCGCTTTTATTATCGTGACCCACTATCAGCGCATACTGGACTACATCAAGCCCGATTACGTCCATGTCCTCTATCAGGGGCGAATTGTCCGATCCGGCGATTTTACTCTGGTCAAACAACTGGAGGAGCAGGGTTATGGCTGGCTTACCGAACAGCAGTAAAGCGCTACAACAATGGCAGCATCTCTTTGAAGAGAAAGGAGAAAGTCGAACTGAGCAGGCAAGACAACATTTACAACAGATGTTGCGTCTGGGATTGCCAACGCGTAAACATGAAGACTGGAAATACACACCGCTGGAGGGCTTAACTCATAGCCAGTTTATCCAGCAGTTTGCGACTATCAGCGCCGTACAGCGTGATGCGTTGGCGTTGCAAATCGATGCCGTGCGGCTGGTGTTTGTCGACGGGCGGTTTATGCCAGAGCTCAGTGATAGCACGCAAAACAGCGGATTTGACGTTAGCGTCATGGATGAGCGCCAGACGCTTGCCGCGCCGGTACAGCCCGAGGTTTTTCTGCATCTGACGGAAAGCCTGGCGCAATGTGTTACGTATATACAGGTACGGCAAAATCAGCGTCCGACCAGACCGCTACTGTTAATGCATATCACCCAGGGCGTGGCTGGCGACGAGCTAAACACTGCGCATTATCGCCACCATCTGGCGCTGGCGGAGGGCGCGGAGGCGACGGTTATTGAGCATTATGTCAGCCTTACAGAGGCAAAACATTTTACCGGCGCGCGTCTGACGATGAAAGTTGCAGGGAATGCGCAACTGCGCCATATCAAACTGGCGTTTGAAAATGCGTCCAGCTATCACTTTGCGCATAACGATCTTCTGCTGGCGACAGACGCCTCGGCGTTTAGCCACAGTTTTCTGCTGGGCGCCGCAGTACTACGTCACCACACCAGCACACAACTGAATGGCGAAAACGCGACGCTTCGACTTAATAGCCTGGCGATGCCGGTAAAAAATGAAGTCTGCGATACGCGGACATGGCTGGAACATAACAAAGGCTACTGTAACAGCCGCCAGTTGCACAAGACCATCGTCAGCGACAAAGGACGCGCGGTCTTTAATGGTCTGATCAACGTGGCACAACACGCCATTAAAACCGATGGTCAGATGACCAATAATAACCTGCTATTAGGGAAACTGGCCGAAGTCGATACCAAACCGCAATTAGAGATCTATGCCGATGACGTGAAGTGCAGCCACGGCGCGACGATCGGGCGTATTGACGATGAGCAGATGTTTTATCTGCAATCACGCGGCATCAGGCAGCAGGAGGCGCGGCACATGATTCTTTACGCGTTTGCCGCAGAGTTAACGGAAGCTATCCATGATAGCGCCCTTAAACAGCAGGTACTGGCGCGAATTGGCCAGCGACTGCCCGGAGGCTTAGCATGACATTTTCTGTTGAAAAGGTACGGGCGGATTTTCCCATATTGCAACGTGAAATTAACGGCCTGCCGCTGGCTTACCTGGACAGCGCAGCCAGCGCCCAAAAACCCAATCAGGTGATTGACGCTGAATCTGCCTTCTACCGTCACGGCTACGCTGCGGTACATCGTGGTATCCATACGTTAAGCGCGCAGGCGACCGAAAGCATGGAGAATGTGCGTAAGCAGGCGTCGCGGTTTATTAACGCCCGCTCCGCAGAAGAACTGGTTTTCGTGCGCGGTACGACGGAGGGCATTAACCTTGTCGCCAACAGTTGGGGAACGGAAAATATTCGCGCCGGGGATAACATTATTATCAGCGAGATGGAGCATCACGCTAACATCGTTCCCTGGCAGATGCTGTGCGAGCGCAAAGGCGCTGAACTGCGCGTGATCCCATTGAATCCTGACGGTACGCTACGGCTGGAGATTTTAGCAACGCTGTTCGATGACCGAACCCGGCTGTTGGCCATTACCCATGTTTCCAACGTGCTGGGGACGGAAAACCCGCTGCCGGACATGATTGCGCTGGCGCGCCAGCATGGGGCGAAAGTGCTGGTGGATGGCGCACAGGCTGTGATGCATCATGCTGTTGACGTCCAGGCGTTGGACTGCGATTTTTACGTTTTTTCCGGCCATAAACTCTACGGGCCGACCGGCATCGGTATTCTGTATGTTAAAGAGGCGTTGCTGCAAGAGATGCCGCCGTGGGAAGGGGGCGGGTCGATGATCGCGACTGTTAGCCTGACGCAGGGAACGACATGGGCGCAGGCGCCCTGGCGTTTTGAAGCGGGAACGCCGAATACTGGCGGTATCATCGGTCTCGGCGCGGCAATTGACTATGTGACGTCGCTGGGCCTGGATAAGATTGGCGATTATGAGCAGATACTGATGCACTATGCGCTGGAGCAACTGGCGCAGGTGCCTGATATTACGCTATATGGTCCGGCGCAGCGGTTGGGCGTCGTCGCTTTTAACCTGGGTAAACACCATGCTTATGACGTTGGCAGCTTCCTTGATAATTACGGTATCGCGGTACGAACGGGGCATCACTGCGCGATGCCGCTCATGGCCTGGTATGGCGTGCCGGCAATGTGCCGGGCTTCGCTGGCGATGTATAACACCCATGAAGAAGTGGACCGACTGGTGGCAGGATTAACGCGTATCCACCGTTTATTAGGATAACAGTGAGGTTTTATGGCTGCGCTACCGGATAAAGAAAAATTGCTGCGTAACTTTATGCGTTGCGCTAATTGGGAAGAGAAATATTTATATATTATTGAGTTGGGGCAGCGCCTGGCGGAATTAAATACGCAGGATCGTAATCCGCAAAATACGATTCAGGGCTGTCAGAGCCAGGTGTGGATCGTGATGCGGCGAAACGCTGGCGGCATTATCGAATTGCAGGGCGACAGCGACGCGGCGATCGTTAAAGGCCTTATGGCGGTGGTGTTTATTTTGTACCACCAAATGACGGCGCAGGATATTGTGCATTTTGATGTACGGCCATGGTTTGAAAAAATGGCGCTTGCGCAGCACCTCACGCCTTCCCGTTCTCAGGGGCTGGAAGCAATGATTCGCGCAATTCGCGCTAAGGCCGCCACTCTTAGCTAAACTATACAGACAGCGTTCTACCTGATGTCAAATCCTTTGCCGGACGGCGACGTCGCTTTATCCAGAGTGGACAGAGCGTGTATTTTGTTGTTCTGATAAGCGAAGCGCTATCAGTCGTCGCAGGGGACATCACCAGGAATACAGGAGGTTTGGTATGAAACGTGCGTCTTTCATTACTCTTACATTTATCAGCGCGTATAGCGCGTTACAGGCGGCCTGGGCGGTTGATTATCCATTGCCGCCCGAAGGCAGCCGTCTTATTGGTCAGAATCAAACCTATACCGTACAGGAAGGTGATAAAAACCTGCAGGCTATCGCCCGGCGTTTTGATACGGCGGCGATGCTCATTCTTGAAGCGAACAATACGATTGCGCCGGTGCCTAAGCCTGGTACGTTAATTACCATTCCCTCGCAGATGCTATTGCCGGATGCGCCCAGGGAAGGCGTTATCGTCAACCTCGCGGAGCTACGGTTGTATTATTACCCGCCGGGAGAAAATCGCGTTCAGGTGTATCCCATCGGCATCGGTTTGCAGGGACTGGAGACTCCCGTCATGGACACCCGGATAGGGCAAAAGATCCCCAACCCGACGTGGACGCCGACGGCGGGCATACGCCAACGTTCGCTTGAGCGGGGGATCACGCTACCGCCGGTGATCCCTGCCGGGCCAAATAACCCGCAGGGACGCTATGCGCTGCGTCTGGCGCACGGTAATGGAGAATATCTTATTCATGGCACCAGCGCGCCGGATAGCGTTGGCCTGCGCGTGAGCTCCGGTTGCATTCGCATGAATGCGCCTGACATTAAAGCGTTATTTGCGCAGGTCAGAACGGGGACGCCGGTAAAAGTGATTAACCAGCCGGTGAAATTCTCTGTCGAGCCGAATGGCATTCGTTATGTAGAGGTGCACAGGCCGCTATCACCGGAAGAAGAGCAAAACGTGCAGACGATGCCTTACGCGCTGCCTACGGAGTTTACCTCGTTCAGAAACGCGGAAGGGGTGGATAGTCGCCTGGTCGATAAGGCGCTATACCGGCGAGCCGGGTATCCTGTCAGCGTGAGCGCCAGGCAGACGTCGGTGGCAAATACGACAGCAGTCGAATCCGCTCAGAACGGTTTTGTCGGGGAAGAGGGGCAAACGCGCGCGACGCAGTAGCTTTCGCGGCAAACAGACGGACAAAAAAATGGCGCACAATGTGCGCCATTTTTATTACGCAGGTACTATTACTTACGGTATTTAGTAGCCTGGTTGTCCAGACGCTGGTTAGCGCGAGCTGCGTCGTCTTTAGCAGCCTGAACGTCGGAACGCATTGCGTTCACGTCGTTGCTCAGCTGGTCAACTTTAGCGTTCAGAGTCTGAACGTCAGAAGACAGCTGATCGATTTTAGCGTTGCTGGAGCAACCAGCCAGCAGAGTAGAACCCAGGATTACCGCGCCCAGTACCAGTTTAGTACGATTCATTATTAATACCCTCTAGATTGAGTTAATCTCCATGTAGCGTTACAAGTATTACACAAACTTTTTTAGGTTGAGAATATTTTTTTGATGGGAATGCACTTATTTTTGATCGTTCGCTCAAAGAAGCATCGAAAAGCATGAAAGTCCCTAAAAACCGAAATAAAACAGGGGGCTTCCATCGGATTCTTCTTAGATAATCTGCAATTAGATAGTAAAATCCGATTTGATTTTTTATTAATAGCAGCTATCGATTAAATAAAAAAAGCGCCGCGAGGGCGCTTTTTTAAACAACTTAATTCACATAACAATTATTACAGTACGTGAACAGAGGCGGTGTTAGTGGTGCCGCTTGGAACCAGCGCGCCGGAGACCATCACTACAACGTCGCCTTTCTGGGCGAGGCCGCTTTGCAGGGCGACATCTTTGCCCAGACGGTAGAAATCATCAGTAGAATTAATTTCTTTCACCAGCTGCGACACCACGCCTTTGCTCAGCACTAACTGACGGGCGGTCACTTCATTGGTAGTCAACGCCAGGATGGTGGCGTCCGGGAAGTATTTACGCACGGCGCGAGCGGATTTACCGCCCTGGGTCGCTACCACGATCAGCGGCGCTTCCAGTTTCTCGGCGGTTTCTACCGCGCCGCGGCATACCGCTTCCGTAATGCGCAGTTTACGGCTGTCGTTGTTGTAATCCAGACGGCTGCTCATGACGCGGTCGGTACGTTCGCAGATGGTCGCCATGATAGAAACGGCTTCCAGCGGGTATTTTCCTTTTGCAGATTCGCCGGACAGCATAACTGCATCCGTACCGTCGAGGATGGCGTTCGCAACGTCGCCTGCTTCCGCGCGGGTCGGACGCGGATTTTTGATCATGGAATCCAGCATCTGAGTCGCCGTGATCACGACTTTACGTGCGCGGATACATTTTTCGATCATCATCTTCTGCGCGAAGATCACTTCTTCAACCGGGATTTCTACACCCAGGTCGCCACGCGCAACCATGATGCCGTCGGAAGCTTCGAGAATTTCATCGAAGTTGTTCAGGCCTTCCTGGTTTTCGATCTTGGAGATAATCTGGATGTTTTCGCCGCCGTGGGTTTTCAGATGCTCGCGAATTTCGACAACATCAGAACGTTTACGGATAAAGGAAGCCGCAACAAAGTCAACGCCCTGTTCGCAACCAAAGATCAGGTCCTGTTTGTCTTTTTCAGCCAGTGCGGGCAGAGCGATAGAAACGCCCGGCAGGTTAACGCCTTTGTTTTCGCCCAGATCGCCGTTGTTCAGCACCTTACAAATCACTTTATTGCCTTCGATGGCGGTTACTTCCATACCGATCAGACCATCGTCAACCAGTACGGTGTTGCCAACTGACAGATCGGAGGTGAAGCCTTCATAGGTGACGGCAACGATTTCATTATTACCGATCACGGATTTGTCGGTGGTAAAAGTAAAGGTCTGACCCGCTTTCAGAGAAACGTCGTTGCCGCCCTCCAGTTTAATGGTGCGGATTTCTGGTCCTTTAGTATCAAGCAGAATAGCGGCTTTTTTACCGGTCTTGCTCATCACGTTGCGCAAGTTCTGGATACGCTGACCGTGTTCTGCATAATCGCCATGAGAGAAGTTCAGACGCATCACGTTCATGCCCGCGTCCAGCATTTTGGTTAACATCTCTTCGGATTCGGTTTTCGGACCGATAGTACAAACAATTTTCGTCTTTTTCATGACAGTCTTAGTCTTTAAGTTGAGGAGGATATGAAAATCTGGCTTCAGGCGCGCACGGCCCGGAAGCTAAGCCTGTGTTGCTAAAGTGATGATGCCTCGCTCTAAGGATAGGTGACATCGAAAGAGCGTGCAGAGGAATGTGTGCTCGCGTTTCAGCCCAACGGAAAGGGGATAGTTTTAGTCGTTGAGTTTTACAGTCCAATGCGCTGAAACCATTCAAGAGACAATTGGCGCGCATTATACGCTGAAATTTACATAAAAGGAAAATGAAAACCCTGTTTCACAGGACATCTGTGCAGATCCACAACGGTTTGTTATTACAATGTTTACAATGTATCTGGCGATGACGCCGCCCGAACATGGGCGGCGTTGCGCAACAGGGAGTATTGTTGCGTATGATGTCAATCAAGCAACTTTTTGCCTTCCAGGTCGATGGCGATGTTTTGGTTGTGCGCTTTTCGATAGCACAGAATCGCTATCCCGATCGCCGCCCAGCTAATTCCGAGTATCAAAGCGTGAATGTTCATGTTTAAACAGACGTAGCCGATGACGATCATCCCCATGATTGGCGAAATAACATGGGCAAAAATGCGCCGCTGGGCTTTCATCCGGAAATTAAACAGAATAAACACACACAGGTTTACGACAAAAAAAGCGAAAAGTGCGCCAAAGTTCACCAGCGTGGAGATAGATTCAATCTTGCCGGAAAACAGGTAGCTGAGCAGCAGGGTGACGCCGCCGGTAAACAGAATGGCATAATCCGGCGTTTTACGCGTGGTATGGATGTGAGCGAGGAAGGCGGGCAACATTCGGTCGCGCCCCATTGAAAATAGCACTCTGGACACCGCCGTTTGCGCAGTAATAATGTTGCCGACGGCGCACACAAACGCCACGATGATGGAAAACGCCACTTTAAGCCAGATACCGCCAACGTTGCCGGCAATGGTGAAAAATGCTTCATTCGTCGCATTACCTTCCGCGAAGCGGTCGACGTTACCGGTGGCGAAAGCCGCAAACGCCACAACGATAATAAACAGTACCGTCGCTAAAACTAACGCTAACAGCGTTGCTTTACTGACGGCGCGCCCCCCGCCTTCGCTTTCTTCACTTAATGTACTGATAGCGTCAAAGCCGAGAAAATTCAGCGCAGCTACCGAAATCGCCGTCGCGATTAGTCCGGGGGTGAACCACTGTGAATCGAAAAAAGGCCGGAAGGAAAGCGTTATCTGACTACTGTCCAGCATCATCAGACGTACAATCAGTAGAACGAAAATCGCCAGAATACTGAGTTGAATAACGACCAGTAACTTATCGAATTTCGCCGTTTGCTGTATACCGAGATAGTTGATTCCGGTGCCGATAGCCACATAAATCAACGGCCAGACCCAGACCGGGATTTGCGGTAAAATAGCGTGGACCGCGACGCCGCCCAGCACTGCCACGAGTGTAGGGAACAAAAGATAATCCAGCAATAATATCCATCCGGTAAGAAACCCTGCGGCGGGATTAATGCATACGCCGGCATACGCATAGGCCGAACCCGACGATGAAATATGCTGCGATAAGGTAGAGTAGCTGTATGCAGTAAAAAACATCGCAATAGCGCCAATAATATAAACCAGTGCAACCATACCGTGCGAAAGATTATAAACGACGCCATAAAGAGAGACTGGCGCGATAGGCACCATAAACACCAGACCATAAAGCACTAAATCAGTGAGAGACAATTTTTTGACTTTTTTCATGATAAATACCTTAATGGCTTTTTATGCCAGGTCGCGTAAAAACGCGCTTACCGCTGCGAGGCAGGGCGCGATATTTTCTTCATGCGGGTTATGGCTGCTGTGGGGAATAGTGACCGCGCGGCAGTCTGAAATGTGAGAGAGAAGCGGAGAGACGACGCGCTCGGTTGCCTGATCGTTTTCGCCGCGTAGCACCAGAACAGGGCAACGTATCTGGCGCAAATGGGGCGTAATATCCCAGTTGGCAAGCTTGCCATTTACCGCCAGTTCATTGGTTCCCCATAAAATGTGATAACCCGTAGGGTCGGCGGCGAACTGCGCATTAGAGATCTGAACATGAACGGTTTCTTCCGCGAGGGTATAAACGTGTCTGGCATAGTAAGCGACGAGCTGTTCTGGTGGGTTTTGATAAATGACGGCGGGCATAATGACGTCTTTGATATTGTCATCGGACATCGGCGCCAGGGCGTTAAAGAGCCGCATGGCTTCCTGTTGCCACAGGGCGATACTGGCCGGTGAACTGGCCAGTATCGCCCCGCGAAGCCCGGCAGGCTGTAAGCAGGCGTGCTCTGCGGCAAGCATTCCGCCCCAGGAATGTCCCAGTATAGAATACCCGTGCCCAATACCCAGGTGATCAATTAATTGGGTTAATTGACGGAGGTAACGCGCAATAGTCCAGAAAGACGCATCGGCATGAGGAAAATGTGTTGAACGACCGCAACCATATTGATCGTAAAATATTACCATGCGCCCGTCATCAGCCAGATGACGATAATTTAATAAATAATCAAAGCCGCCAGAAGGGCCGCCATGAAGGATAATTAGCGGCGTGAGTAATGATTTTCTGTCGCCATAAATTCGATAGCTCGTCAATATGCTTTCAGAAAACATTTCGCCATAGAGATAAGTATTATTCATATTTTTAACTACTCAGTGTGTGGCAGGGAAGGCGAAATCCATGTTCGCCTGGGTAATATTATTTTTTTATCGCGAGTAGAACATTACACCAGAATGTGGCGTAGTGTTCCCATTGCAGAAATTGTGGGCTTCCCCAGTGCGGCGAACAATCACTGGCAAAGCAACATACTTTCCCTTTATTATAGGTGCCCATAACTAACAGCGGATCGCCATTAATTTCAGCAAGGGTATGACTTTTTTCTTTGGCGATAAGCTTGTTATAGCCTAACAGCGGCGGCCATTCGCTAAACGGCTGGGTAATAACGTGTTCTACCGCTGTATTTACTGCTTTACATCCTTGCGGTAATTCTACGCGGTCATCTACGTCCAGCATATCAACCGGCAACACCTCCGCCAGAATTGTATTTTTATAATTGGCTTTCGCTTCTATTCCGGTAAAGGATAAATACCCGCCGATCATCAACAGGCCACCGCCCTCAGCAACATAATCTGCGATAAGTTGTAACGCATCAGGAATAATATTCATAGTATAAAACGTTCTGTTTTGTAACAGGAAGGTATTGCTACCAATATCACTGATGACGATCGCATCATAGCAGGCTAACGCTTCGGCGGTTTGTGGAAAACGAGTTTGCACAATATGGGCAGGCATATAGTCCACATCGATATTACCCTGGCGTAAGCAGGATAATAAATAGTCTGCGCCTTCTTCATATTTGCTCGATGTAAAGCTATCAAAACCTTTAGAGTGAATCATATGAATGTGCCATGACTCGCCAATAAATAAAATTTTCATTATGTCACCTGTTAATTAATGTTAATTACTTTATTAGATTGGGTACGCATTCGATGTAAAACCTGCAAGTGCTGAGGCATACTCGACGCACCGACTTGTTCCACCGCCAGAGAAGCGAAAGCGGAGGCATATTGAATGGCAGCGACCAGGTCTGCTTGTCGCGCCAGCGCGGCGGCTAAAGCGCCATTAAAAGCGTCGCCGGCCCCAGCGGCATCTTTTACCACGGCGCTCCACGCAGGAATATACAACGTGCGGGCGTGCTCACAGAGCAGAGAACCACGGGCGCCAAGGGTAATGATGACTTTTTTCACCCCGGATTGCAGAATAATATTTCCGGCTTTTTTCCCATCATTAATATCAGTAATGGTTACGCCGGATAAAAAAGAGGCTTCAGTTTCATTCGGCGTGATGATGTCAATATCAGATAATAAATGCGTCACCTGTTTTGTATAGGGGGCAGGATTCAGGATAATTGTTTTATTTTCTTGTTTTCCCAACCGAATAAACTCAGTCAGTGCTTCAATGTTTGTTTCGAGCTGCATTAACATAACGTCAGACTCGGCGATATAACGGTATTGTTCGTTAATCTCTTGCGTGGTGAGCATCATATTGGCGCCAGGATAGATGGCGATAATATTATCGCCATCAACGGAGGAGACATAGATCAATGCGCTGCCGGTTGGCGCTTTATCTGTTTGATATGCGCTGTATGAGGCGATGCCTGATTGAATAATATGATTCATCGCAAATGCGCTGAACTGATCCTTGCCCACTTTAAAAATAAAATGTGCCGCAGCACCGGCATTGTTTGCCGCCAACGCCTGGTTGGCTCCTTTACTGCCAGGATAGAATCCAAAATGACTGGCCAGAATGGATTCTCCGCTTTGCGGAAACCACGGCACGGTTGCTGAGACATCAATATTAAATGAACCTAAGACACATACCTTGCCTGCTTTTTTGTGCTTTCCCGGCGCAGTTTTGCATCCTGATGGATTGGCGTGGCGATAGTGCTGGAGATATCAATCTTATTTTCAGTGATAAGCTTACTAAGCGCGTCATGGTTTAAAATCCCTCCGCCATAGCAACGCTGAAGCATACCGGATTTCTGAAAAAAGCGCAGATCGGAACGAATAGTCTCCTGGCTGACCTTATAAAGGCCTGAAAGTTTACTGACGCTAACACTATTATCTTTTATCAGTAAATTAATGATGGCATGACGTCTTTCTTCTTTAAACATATTGCCTCCGGGTAGTGAGTTGAATTGTATTTATGGCAATGTTGTCATGCGGTGAATTCAATCACAGATTATGCGCTGAACCGGAAGTAACCCCAAATAAGTGTAAATAACCAGAAGCGCAGGCAATGTGTTAAATATTAATTGCTTACAGAAGGGGGAAATAGTTTTATGAGTGTTGTCATATATTTTCTATGTAATATGACGGCATGAACTTAAAATAGTTGGGCTTGCACGATTCAGTGAGTATACGAAGCCGGACAGCGTTCGCTTATCAGTCGATGAAATAAACGATGTCGCTCTCCGGCCCCGGGGTTATATACGCTCGATTTTTGCCGGCAGCCCCTGACGTACCGCTGCGCCGGAAACCCAGTCGAGCCACGTATTGTTGACGGTTCTTGTCGGATCGGCAAAACCCAGATCGTTAAGGTTTATGCCTGCCCTGATTTGCGGATCATACGGCATGGGCGCGCCGTCCAGAGAGTGCTGCGCTGCGCCCATCTCGCGGTGGCCATATCCGTGTTCGATGGCGATGACGCCAGGCATCACGCCATTTAACAAACTGATTTGCGCCACGACCTGACCGCCCGGCGTAATGATCCGTACCCGATCGCCATGTTGCAGTCCATAACGCTCGCCGTCTTGTGGATTCAGCGCCACCAGGTTTGCTGGCTTCACATGGTGTAAGCGCGGGATGACGGCTGTTGAGCTGGACATGGTATTGGATTTAAATGAAATCAGTTTCAGCGGCCACTGCCCAACGGGAAACTGGTCGTCAATCGCTCGTCCATCCGACAAACGCGCCGGATACCAGACCGGGCAACCGCTGAAGCGCTCCCCGGTGATGGCGTGACGATGGGCGGCGACATCCGCATTCCAGACCTGTAAGGGTTTTTCCCAGGCGTTACCCAATTGTTGATCCGTATAGCCGCTACCCTCTGGCGCAAACCGGCCACCACGGGAGTAGATAAACGCTACGCGACTGACCTCATCAGGTTTAAGCGTGTGCTGAATCGCTGGCAGAATGCGGGTGACGCCGGTAAGCGTAATATCTTCCTGATTTGCCGGCGCAACTGGCGTCTTGCCCATAAAGGCGATATTAGCGGCTACGCGCAGATAGAAGTCTTCCGCCCGGTTCAGTGGAAAAGCGTTGCCCTGCGAATCGGTTATCGCCCGGTCGCCGAAGCCGGGCAGACGGAGCCGTTTTGCTACCGCAATACAAAATGCTTCCATTGAGACAGGTTGCCCGTCCGCCGTTCGGCGGGTGGCGGGGGCGACAACCGGCCAGCGGGCGGTAGTGGCTTTACTGGCTACGCCGCCCCAGGGCGCCGTAAAGCCCCAGCTCTCAAAATTATGCGTATCCGGCACAATGTAGTCCGCCAGCGCCGTCGTTTCATTCATAAAGGCGTCAATCGCGATAAAGAGCGGCAGTCGACGAGGGTCTTTTAGTTTTTCTTCCGCGACGGCGCGTAGACCGGGAACACCGTAAAACGGGTTACTCATATTGGAAATCCAGGCCTTAAGCGGATAAGGATAGCCTTCGAGCGCAGAGGTCAACAGTTCGGTAAGCTGGCCTGCCACAAAGGGATACCATGGCGCTTTGGCTGGATAAGGGGATTGCCCGGCGGTAATTTTGTCGCGGTACTCTTCCGATGTTTCATAAGCGGTTTTGCTACGGGCAATACTTAACCCGGACGGTTTCACTTTTCCGGCAAAACTGTTCATGTTGTAGCGGGGGCCGTCGCTTACGCCGTTGAATTTGCCACCGCCGACAAAGACGCCGCCGGATAGGCTGAGGTTGCCGATCAGCGCGTTAAGCATCATGACCGACCAGGCGTTATAAAACCCATTGCCGGCCATCATGCCGCCGTGACTGATGACCGCGGCTTTACGTCCGTGACCGGTAAAGGTTTCCGCCAGCGCGATAATTTGCGCTTCCGGCACGCCGCACTGTTCGCTGTATTGCGCCAGCGAGAGTTTTTCTGCCGCCTCTTTCAGGCGTTGCAACCCGCTCTTCACCGTGACCCGTTGGCCATCAGCGAGCGTAACGTACTGCGTCACGAAAAGCCGCGCCTGTTGACAGGTGGACGCAGCGACCAACTCGCCGTCGGTATTAAGCACGACGGGGGTCTCTTCGCCATCGGGCGTAAGATGCCGCAGCGTCAGGTGTTGTCCGGCAAGCGTCGGAAGTTCATCCGCAATGACCAGGTGCGTGGCGTTGGTCCAACTTTGCTCTCCGGCCTGCTGCATCGCCTGTACGCCGGGAATCGCCAGATAATCAGCATTATAACGTTGATTATCCATGATCCAGCGGATCATCCCCATTGCCAGCGCCGAATCGCTGCCGGGCAGGACCGGTTGCCAGCGACCGCGAGGATCGGCCTGCACCGTTGATAACGGTAGCGCGGGGGCGACCACGACGTATTGAAAATTCTCACGCAGCCGGGCGCTCGCCAACTGGCGCGCCTGGCGTTTAAATGGATTGCCGGACTGTGCCGGGGAGGTGCCCATAAAGAGCGCAAACTCTACGTTTTCCCAGTCGGGTTTGACATGCGGGTTTTTATCCAGATCACCCATCAGCGCCCCGGAGCCAGCCCGGTAAGCCAGTCCACAGTAGGCGCCATGCGCGCCGAAATTTTTGCTGCCGAAGCTATTTAGCGCAAAACGACGCAGAAACGCATCGCGGCCTTCGTCGCTGGTATTCGTGACCAATAACTGATTGGTTTTTGGCCCGAAACTGGGGTGCTTTGCGTCGATTGGCGTATCCGGCGCATGAATAGCGCGCAGTCCGTCCACATGACCTTCGCCAAACAGATCGCCGCCTTCCACAACTTCTTCAATAAGCTGCTCAAAGCTGATGCGCTGCCATTTCCCTTCGCCGCGTTTACCCACGCGTTTCATTGGTTCAAGCAGTCGTAGCGGACTGTACAGGCTTTCCAGCAGCGTGGCGCCGCGCGCGCAGGCGGTTGAGCGGGCGTCAAGACCGCTTTCTCCCGCCAGTTGCTCCATGGCTTTGCTAAAAGGGACGGACGGATCAATCGGGTGTTCCTGCGACAAGGGGTGATATGGATTGCCGGCGATGCGAATCACTTTGCCATCTGCATCAACCCGGGCGCGGATACCGCACTGTGTCCAACAGCCGAAGCATTGCGTCATGGCGATGGTTTGTTGTGGGTTTTGCTGCCAGTGCGTTTGCGCCTGCGCCTCCGGAATTAACGCATTGCCAAAGATGCGGTCGCGCGTTACCTTGCCGGACGTCCCGTTTAACAGGCCATCAATTGCGCGTTTCGCCACATCACGGTAGCTCAAACCAAAAGTGACCATCCCACCGACGGCGAGACCGACTTTTAGCCACTGACGACGGGTTAAATTAGCCATGTTGTAATCTCCTGGTGAGTCCGTTCAGCGTTTCACGAATAATAATCAGTAGCGCGATCCACAGGCCGAAGGTGCCGAGAATAGCCAGCCAGCCATCCGTTCCGCCTGGTAACGAGTAAGGGTTAAATTGCGCGTTGAACTTGGGTACGGTTTGTACCTGAATCAACAATGTCCAGCGCATCAGCCAACATAACGCCAGTGCACTCAGAACCAGCAGGACGCGTCTTAGCTGCGATAAGGGATGACGTAGCGCCAGGCTACAGAACAGCAGTGTTAATACCCACAGCGCTATCCAGCCGACAGCGTAATATTTGGCTGACAGGGCGACGGTAATCCACTGACGGATTGCCGTGCCGGAAAGGGTATCGCCGCTGACCCACATGGCCACAAGCAGCCCCAGCGCCGCCAGCGTCCAGATTTGTCCCCACAGTATTTTTGGCAGCCTTACCGAGTCGCGTCGGGCGGCGACAATCATCAGGGCGAAGAATGCCTGTAAGGCGCTAAGAAACATCGCCACGGGGAAGGCGTAGCTAAACCAGATCGGGCGCGCCAGCACAACGGAGACTTCGCGGCCGGTATAAATCAGCAGACCCACCGCGCAAAGCGCGCTGGCTAACGCCAACCATTTAGTGACGTTGTAACTTTTATTCAATAATCGTTTCATCTGCTGCGCCAGGAACCACAGGGCGAGAAATCCGGTAAACAGCGGCAGGAATAATGCTCCCCAGGGCATCCACGACCAGGGGGTCGGCCAGGCATAGAAATGCCAGACGCGCGCGGTCTGGTGCAGATCCGCCGTCAGCGCCAGCGGTGCGGTAATCGCACAGGTAATGGCAATCAGTAATGCCCGATTTTCTTCTGTCGCGGCGTCTTTTTTCCGCCAGTGAAGATAACAGGCAAACAGTGCGGCGCAGGCGGCAATGCCAATAAAAAAGAAATATTGTACTGCCCACGGTAGCCAGCTAATGTCCTGCGGGTGAGCCAGCACTTCTTCAATGATGAGTGAATGCGTCATTCAAACCTCCTGCCAAAGCGCGGGCTGCGCACGGCCCATTAAGGGGGTGACAAAGGCGTCGTCCAGACCCAGGTAGAAAACATGGGGCGACGTGCCGTTTTCCGGCTTTAATACCTTGATAGCGTCGCGATGTTGATGAAGCATGGTGGCGATGCGGCTATGGGGATCTTTGATATCGCCAATAATACGCGCGCCGCCGACGCAGGACTCTACGCAAGCGGGTAGCAGCCCGGCTTCCAGACGATGGACGCAAAACGTGCATTTATCGGCAGTTTGCGTTTCATGATTGATAAATCGGGCGTCGTAAGGACACGCTTGTACACAGTAGGCGCAGCCGACGCAGCGTTTGTTATCCACCACCACAATGCCGTCTTCCCGCTGAAAGGTGGCTTGTACCGGGCAGACCGGCACACAGGGAGGGTTATCGCAATGGTTGCACAGACGTGGTAATAGCACATTCGTGACCTCCTGGCTGCCTTCACGCTGGACCTGGTATTGGTTCACTGTCGTACGAAACGCGCCCTGCGGCGTTTGATTTTCAATAGTGCAACTTACGGTACAGGACTGGCAGCCGATACAGCGTCGCAGGTCGATAAGCATGGCGTAGCGGTGTTGGGGAGAGCCTTCATGTCGCTCCGGCGAAAAAGGAAATTTCGCTTCAGCCAGCGGAACCAGTGAGGCGCCAGCGGTCAGGACGCCAAGTTGCTGGAGAAATTGCCGTTTACTGCTGTCCATATTGACTCCCGTCCACATTGCCAACAATGAAACATTTGTCACGATGTTGGTTCATGTGTAATGAATAAAGAATGTCGATGATTTACAGTGTAAAAATCGAGACGGGGAGAGCTCTATTGTGGTTAACCACATACCCGGCTTGTTGTTGATCTAAAACAACATAATTGACAGGGATATTGGGGTGAGAGGTAAAACCGTAAGTCGCCTGGCGGTGTTGGCGGCAGTAGGGCTAATTTGTCATGGCGCATGGGCAGGGACGTGGAACATCGGTATTTTGGCCATGCGCGGCGAGGCGTCTACGCGCAGCCACTGGCAGCCGTTGGCAAAAACATTAAATCAACAGCTTCCCGGCGAAACCTTTCACATCCAGCCGCTGGATCTGCATCAAATGCAGGAGGCCGTTAACCGGGGAACCGTACAGTTTGTGATAACCAACCCGGCGCAATTTGTCCAACTGAACAGCCATGCGCCGCTCCGCTGGTTGGCTTCCCTGCGCTCTACGCGCGATGGGAAAACGATTGGCAATGTCATTGGTAGCGTGATCCTTACCCGGCGCGATAGCGGGATCACCACGGCGCACGATCTGATCGGTAAGACAGTCGGCGCGATTGATGCTCAGGCATTTGGCGGTTATTTATTAGGCTATAAAGCGCTCAGCGACGTGGGCTTACGCCCGGAGCGCGATTTCCATCTCCGTTTTACCGGGTTTCCTGGCGATGCCTTAGTCTATATGCTGCGCGAAAAAGCGGTGCAGGTGGCAATTGTGCCGGTGTGCCTATTAGAAAATATGGATCAGGAAGGATTGATTAATAAAAAGGATTTTATCGCGCTGCTTTCCCGACCGACGACCCTTCCTTGTTTAACCAGTACGCCGTTATATCCTGACTGGTCGTTCGCGGCGCTACCCGCGGTAAGTGATGCGCTGGCGGATCGCGTAACGCGGGCGCTATTCAACTCGCCCGCCGCCGCGTCATTTCACTGGGGCGCGCCTGCGTCAACCAGTCAGGTGGAAGCGTTGCTGCGTGATGTTCGTCAGCACCCTCAGCAGCGTCGACTGTGGCTGGATGTCAAAAGTTGGTTAATTCAACATCAGTTGATGGTTGGCGGCATGACGCTGGCATTTCTGTTGCTCACGCTCAATTATATTTGGGTCATGCTGCTGGTGCGTCGACGCGGAAAACAACTGGAACGTAATAGCGTGGTACTCCATCAGCATGAGCGGGCGCTGGAGACCGCCCGGCAAATGAGCGTGTTAGGTGAAATGACCTCCGGATTTGCCCATGAACTTAATCAACCGCTTTCCGCGATTCGACATTACGCCCAGGGGTGCCTGATTCGGTTGCGCGTTGCAGATGAACAGCATCCCTTGCTGCCGGCGCTGGAACAAATTGACCAGCAGGCGCAACGCGGTGCGGACACTTTGCGTAACCTGCGTCACTGGGTCAGCCAGGCGCAGGGCAACCCGGTGCTGACCGAAGAGTGGAAGGTGATAGCCATTCGCGAGGCGATTGATCACGTCTGGCAACTGTTGCGTATGGCGCAGCAGTTTCCGTCAGTGACTCTGCGTACCGAGGTTAGCGCCGCGCTGCGCGTAACGCTGCCGTCAGTGCTGCTGGAACAGGTGCTGGCGAATATCATTCTTAATGCGGCTCAGGCAGGCGCCACCCATTTATGGGTCGTGGCTGAACGCACTGAAAATGGCGTCAGCATTGTTTTACAGGATAACGCCGGGGGAATCGATCAGGCGCTATTACGTCAGGCTTTTCAGCCGTTTATGACCACTCGCAAAGAGGGGATGGGCTTAGGGCTGGCGATTTGCCAGCGGCTGGTGCGGTATGGTCGTGGCGATATCAGCATCAGGAACCAGACCGCACCGGACGGCCTGGCGGGAACGGTAGTCACGATACATTTCTTACATGAAAATGGAGGCAGGGATGGCGATAATTCATCTATTGGATGATGATACGGCGGTTACTAACGCGTGCGCGTTTTTACTGGAAAGTCTGGGATATGACGTAAAATGCTGGAGGCAGGGGGCGGATTTTTTGGCGCAGGCCAGTCTCTATCAGACCGGTGTAGTATTACTGGATATGCGAATGCCGGTCCTGGATGGGCAGGGCGTTCATGATGCGTTGCGCCAGTGCGGAAGTACCCTGGCGGTTGTTTTTCTTACTGGACATGGCGATGTACCGATGGCCGTGGAGCAGATGAAACGCGGCGCAGTCGATTTTCTGCAAAAACCGGTATCGGTAAAACCGCTACAGGCGGCGTTGGAGCGTGCGCTGACGGTTTCATCGGCAGCGGTGGTGCGTCGTGAGATTATGCTTTGTTACCAGCAATTGACGCCGAAAGAGCGTGAACTGGCCAGCCTGGTGGCAAAAGGATTTATGAACCGTGAAATTGCGGAAGCGATGAATATCGCGGTGCGTACCGTAGAGGTGCACCGCGCCAGAGTAATGGAAAAAATGCAGGCCGGTAGCCTGGCGGAACTGATTAGGCGTTTCGAAAAACTGGCCTCGCCAGAGACCAGAATACGAACAACGTATGATTCATGAATAATAAACTGCGTCATTTCTTTGATTTGCATCAAATTTTGTTTAATAGCGAAGACTGTTATATTCTGTTGGTTTGAGCTGGCGACGAGTAAAACGTATGGCAAAACCGACAAAAGATGACGAACTGTACCGCGAGATGTGCAGAGTGGTGGGCAAAGTCGTGCTGGAAATGCGCGATCTGGGGCAGGAGCCGAAGCATATAGTTATTGCGGGTATGTTACGAACCGCGCTGGCGAATCAACGTATCCAACGTAGCGCGTTAGAAAAACAGGCTATGGAAGCGGTGATTAACGCTCTGGCGGGGTCATAGCCAGTATCATGGTGGAAACGGCCTGTTGGCAATAACGAAATGATAGTAGTATCGCCTTTGAGCATTCGCGATATTGTCATCACGGCGGGCTATTTGCCCGCCGTTAGCGATGCGTAGGGTTATCAGGTGATGGCTAAACGCAACCCTAACGTACCAGGGTACGGCTCAAAATAATTCTGCGTGCGCAGATAGTCATCCGGATGTTCCGCCAGGTAGTGCTTCAGTAGCGTTAACGGCGCGAGGATCGGTAGCTGGCCCGCGCGATAGCCGAGAATCACCTCGCGCAATTCCACGCGTTGCCTGCTGTTCAGCGCGCGGTGAAAATAGCCCTGGATATGCATCAGCACATTGGTGTGATTTTTACGTGAAGCGGGATGGCGCAAGATAGCCATTAGTTTTTCCCGGTAGCAGACAAAGAAGGCATCCAGATCGTCCCACTCATGCAGATGCGCAACAAAAGGGCCAATTTCGCGGTAGCCAGCCTGGTGGTGCGCGAGAAGCTGTAGTTTGTATCGGCTATGAAATGCGAGCAAATTGTGACGACTCAGGCCCTGCGCGCGTAGCGCATTTAATTCATGTAGCGCGAAGATGCGTGCGATGAAATTTTCGCGTAATACCGGATCGTGCAGACGACCATCTTCTTCTACCGGCAGCCAGGGATATTTGGCCATTATTGCGGCGGTAAACAGTCCGGTACCAGTTTTGCGGCCCCGATTACCCTTTTCATCATACAGGCGAACGCGCTCCATTCCGCAACTGGGCGATTTTGCACACACAATAAATCCCGTCAGTTCGCCCATCGTTGGTAAAAACCGATCGGCAAAGGCGTTCATCCGATCGGTGACGTCATCGTGCGGGACATGACTATAGCGCATCCGAATGTCGCCGCAGGTCATCTGGATAAGACGCAGCGCAGGGCGAGGAACGGGCAGGCCGATCGCAACCTCCGGACAGATCGGTTTGTAGGTCACCCACGGCGCCAGAGAGTTCATGAGGAAATCCATACGTTTATGTCCGCCATCAAAGCGTACCGCGGCGCCAGTCAGACATCCGCTAATGCCGACTACGGGTTTATTATTCATGATTTCCCCCTCATTGAAAGCACGACGACTGACGCCGAATGGCGCAAGATGTTATCTTGCATTGATTTAAAACTTACACAATTTTGTTTTTTTGTCTAAGTTTTCGTGAGGATTATTTTTTATGTATTGGAATATCAATGAGATAGAATGAAGGTGGAAAGTGCATTTAAGGGCTTATAGCGTGATAACCTCAAGCGAAACGACAACGTTGCGCCATTGGGCAAGCTGCTTTTTCTGCCCGGCAGTGAGCTTTCCGGTAGTCACCAGAAACCATTTTCTCTGGGCGAAAAGTTCGGGCGCCAGTACGGCTGGTGGGGAAGGAAGAACATCGATCCGCAACCCTTGTCCGGTACGTGTCAACGCTTCCAGCCAGATTTCGCACTGATCTGAGAGATGCCAGCCGCTAATAAATGCATTGTAGCCTGGCGCTTTTCTATCGCCTTCAAGACAAAAAGAGGTGTAAGAAATAATGATGCCATCCAGTACTTCGCGCAGCGTCATCACGGCGGGAAGATGCGCTGACACTTTGCTGCGCAACGGACGTAATAAGTAGGTCACCAGTTCCGCTCGGGGATATTCGCGGCCGCAGTCATAAATCAACTGCCGTAGCGCGTCAATTCGCCCTTCGTGGAGATGTTGAAGCATCGTTTCCTGAATCGTTATCCAGTTATCGCCCAGGCGAATGATTGGACGCGACAGCAAAGGTTTGACCTGGCTTATCGGCACGCCTTTTCTCATCCAGTCGAGGATACTAAGCGCTTGTCGAACATCGTCATCGCTGTACAAGCGATGTCCGCCGTCAGTACGCTGCGGTTTCAACAAACCATAGCGTCGCTGCCATGCCCTGAGCGTAGTGGCATTGATACCGCATAGTCTGGCAAATTCGCCGATAGAATACGACATGATGAAGCCCATTAAATAAAGGGATTTTACTATATCACGACTAACCGGAGATTAAGGTAGTGATAAATTGTGTGGCATAGTAGGGCATCCGCATGGCTTCTGTAGATGATGAGCAATACTGAATGGCGTAAGGCTCATCAAAATATGACAAAATGCTCAATACCATAGGATACCCCTGGCTAATTCTCTATTAAATTCATTCTTCGGGCGCAGTTAAGTAATTCTGTCACTTTATGAACTTGTAGCTTTCTCATCATATTCATTCGATGCGTTTCGACGGTTTTTATACTGATATGTAACTTTTCGCTGATCCCTTGATTGGTATACCCCTCGTCAATAAGTTTCAGAACCTGTCGCTCGCGTAAAGTGAGTAGTTGATGACTGGTGGTGTCAGCGTTTAATTCAGCCAGGATAGCTTCCCGATTCAACGTCGGATCAAGGTAACGCTTGTTTACTGCTACCGTTTGTAACGCCGCTAACAGAACCTGCTGGCTACTGCTTTTTAAAACATAACCATTAGCACCTGCGGCCAACGTTTTAATGGTCATATGCTCTTGTTGATATGCAGTGTAAACCAGAATATTCATTGCTGGCCAACGCTGGTGTAATTGGGGAATGATATCCAGACCATTGATTCCCGGTAAGCTAAGATCAAGGATAAGTATGTCAGGCTCATATGCACAACAAGCATTATAAACCTCAAGACCATTTTTAACATGTTCTACAATTTTAAAATGAGGCCAGGGTAATAAGGCATTTATAATACCGTTAACGATGATTTCATGATCGTCCACTAATAAGATTTTATACTCTTTCATTTTGCTGCCTCCGCGAAAATTAAGATAAACATTAAGTGATGGTTTAGTTTTTGAAGATCATACGTACTTTCTGACGTAAGTCGGTTAGTTCCTCTATAGTGATGATTTTCCCCATATTTACGCGATTCTCAATGTCTGCTACATAGGATGCCAATTCAGTCTGCCCTGCTTGACCTAAACAGCCTTTTAATGTGTGAAGTAACTGATCGATTTTTTTTCCAGTAGACACAGCATTCTCAATATCAGCTAACAAGAGATCCAGTGACTGGAAAACCTTGCTATTAATGACTATATCATCTGTCGCCAGTAGCGCTGAACAGCGGTTCGGATCTTGCTCCTGCAATTCGATATTTCGTAAAAGCTGGTATTCTGCAGCGAGACTGATATAGCGAGCCAGGGTAGCCAGGGTCACAGGTTTTGTAATGTAATGATGTATCCCATTTTTTTTACAACGACTAATATCTTCTGACGCTACGCTAGCTGATAGCGCCACAATCATGCAATAAGGATCTAAATTAGCCGGGTTATCATGCCATAATTGTACACACTCAATGCCATCTATTTCTGGCATTCTAATATCCATCAGTACTAAATCGAATCGCTGCTGTTGCGATAAAGCCAGAGCCTCGTTACTACTGGCTGCAATGGTGACATTTTGGCCCAGACTGACAAGCATTTTGCCGATGATATCCCGATTAATATCGGCATCATCAACCAGAAGAATTTGCAACTGCCAGGGTTGTACCAAAATATTTATGTTTGGTGTATTCGGTATACACAATATTAACTGTTGTGCCAGATTGTAGAGTTTTCCAGGAAAATACAGAAGTTCTGCATTGAAAAGCGCATTTTGCTGGTGGGGTAGTTCACCGCGTATCCCCCAGCAAGCAAGTTGACGATGTAGGCTGATAGGGGCTGGCAATGTCCCTTTTATTGGTTGCGGCGGCTGGTATTTTTGTAAGGATAATACTAGCGATACACAGGTTCCAACTCCGGGAATACTCTTTAGTTTTAGTTTACCGCCCATCAGTTTAGCCAGGCTTGAAGCAATAGTTAGTCCAATACCCGTACCTTGCGAATTTGTGTCCGCTTGATAAAAAACAGTAAAGATTTGAGATTGCTGTTGCATTTTAATCCCTTTACCACTATCGCTAACCAGAAATATTAATTGTTCCGCATGACGCTTAACCGTTAGACGTATCCCTCCGGTTTCGGTAAATTTCACTGCGTTTCCGAGTAAATTAACCAGAATTTGACGTAAACGGATACCATCGGTATGGAAATAAAGCGGGACGTGTTGGCCGACAAAGGTACGTAATGATAACTTCTTGCTTTGCGCTGGTCCCTGGATTGTTTGCATTGTCTGGTCCAGTAACGGTAGTAACGCCGTTTCTTCCATATGCAATGTGAAATGACCAGACTCGATGCGTGAAAAATCCAGCAGATTATTAATAATAGTTAGCAAAGACAATGTACAGTACCTGGCTGTATCTGCTAATCCTTGCTGTTTTATGTTTAAAGGGGTGGTTTGTAATAATTCAATCGCACCGAGTACGCCATTCATTGGGGTACGTAACTCATGACTTATTACCGTAAGATGAATACTTTTACGTTTGCTTGCTTGTTCGGCTTGTTTTTTTGCCTTATTTAGAGCCTGGGTGCGTTCTACGATTTTGCTTTCCAGATTGTCGTATTGTACTTGTAGGGTATCAAGTAGTTGGTTAAAAGCGCAGGCAATACTGCCTAATTCATCCTGTCTTTCTTCTGGCAAACGTGTGCTTAGCGGCTCAGTTGCAGTTTTATTGATGACATCGACAAAATGCCATAACGGTTTGGCCAGTGAGCGATGAAGTAACCAACAAAAAGCCGACGTCATCAACACCAACTCTGTTAACGTAAAGGGGATTTGTTGAAGGATAGTTTTTAAGATGCGGCTAAATAAATTATCGTATGGGTATAGAATAACCTGGCTCCATCTGGGGCCATGCAGGGGCGTGCGTAATATTAGAAAACCGGGAATCTGTTGCCATCCGTCATGCAGCGTTACATGTTCTAACAGTGTACGTATTTTTTGAGATGTGTATGAAAACGGTAATAAGTGGTTATTCTGATCTATCCATACTTGAATACTATCATCTAATTGTGGATGGCTATTAGACATGAGATCATGAAGCTCAATAGTCATCCCAAAAAATACTCCCTGCTGAGCGGAAAACGCAACGGAAACACTCCATCCTATGCCGTTTATGTATTCTGGCTTACTCCAGTAGAAGTCTGCATGGGTTGGGTATAAAGGAAAACGTATTAGTCTCATAAGCTGTAGAGTAGAGTATCCTGGAGAGTTATCAGCCGGTAATAATGGGATTTCATTTTTATGGTTAAGAATAAAGCTATCGTAATGATAACTTCTTTTATCGATATTATAGGATGGAAGAAAGACACGATGCTTATCCCGGTTTAGCGTCGGTGTGCAATTTGGGGAATCGACAGACAGGTGTCGACTAAGCCCAGGGAAGGTATCGCTATGGCGATTAATAGTAGCTAATAAGCATTGATACATTAATTTTTTGGCGTCACGCTCAGCTTCTTCAAAACGTTGATTGATTAGTACAATATTCATTCTGGAGATAATGGATAAATCGTCTATTATATGCTGTCGTTTCTGAACCATTGATATATAAGCCGCTGAAAATACAGATAGCATCCAAATAATTATTATTGTTAATGAAAATAAAAAGGTTAACTTGGTTACTAAAGATGTTTGCAGCGTATTCTTGAGATTCAGCAAATTCATAATGCTTTCCTTAAGTTGCCAGTTGCAAAATCTTTGGCACTTGATCACTATCGCAGTACATATAGTTTCAATAGAAGATTAATCGAGTGTGTTACATTAGGTAGATAAATTTCTTCATATATAATCCACTCGATGACTACAATTACTTTCTAATACGAGGTAACGCAAAAACATCGTAACAGTTTATTTGATAAATAATTTTTCTAATTGTAATAAGTCGTGTCAGTGGCAAAAATATAATTGTGAATCTATAGGGAAATCTGAGTGATAGGAGTGCGCCGAACAATGTATATGTAGACAATATCCTGATATTGTATAAGAAGAGTATCGTTGAAATAAATGTGAATCAGGCTTTTTACGGATGTGGTTGTGAGCGAATTTGATAGAAACTCTTTTTTATGTATGAGGAGGGGTTCATGCTGGCTGTTTTAAAAGGCATTCCATTGATCCGGGATATTAAGACTGAAGGTAATAGTCGATTCTGGATAATGACTATTGATGGACATCCTGCCAGGGGAGAACTCTTCTCAGAAGCGTTTTCTATTTCTTTGTTCTTAAATGACCTGGAAAGCTTACCTAAGCCTTGTCTTGCCTATGTGACACTACTGCTTGCAGCACACCCAGACATCCATGATTATGCTATACAGCTCACAACGGATGGAGGATGGTTAAACGGTTATTATACCACAAGTAGTGACGCTGAGCTTATTGCTATCGAGATAGAAAAACATTTGGCTTTAACTTGTGTTTTAAAAAATGTAATACGCAATCGTCATAAACTTTATTCGGGTGGGCTATAAAATGATAGCAAATAGAAGCTTAATCTTAATGTTACTATTTATACTCAGTACGGCAAAGAGTGATGAGCTATCATGGAAAGGTAATGACTTTACCCTCTATGCCAGACAAATGCCATTAGCAGAGGTTTTACATCTTCTTTCAGAGAACTATGATACAGCTATTACTATTAGTCCATCAATAACAGCCACATTTAGTGGGAAGATTTCTCCAGAACCGCCAGTGGATATTCTGAATAACCTGGCAACACAATATGATCTACTTACCTGGTTTGATGGCAATATGCTATATGTATATCCCACATCATTATTAAAACATCAGGTTATCACTTTCAATATCTTACCTACTGGACGGTTCATTCATTACTTACGTAGCCAGAATGTCCTTTCATCACCGGGATGCGTGGTTAAAGAAATTGCCGGTACTAGCGCAGTGGAGGTGAGCGGTGTTCCCAGTTGTCTGACTCGCATTACTCAATTAGCTTCAGTACTGGATAATGCGTTAGTCAAACGAAAAGATAGTGCGGTAAGTGTGAATATATACACACTTAAGTATGCTACTGCGATGGATACTCAATACCAATATCGAGATCAAGCTGTCGTGGTCCCTGGCGTTGTGAGTGTATTACGTGAGATGAGTAAATCTGGCGTACCGGCGGCATCTCCGAGTGATGGTTCACCCGCGACACAGGCATTACCTATGTTTGCTGCCGATCCACGACAAAATGCAGTGATCGTTCGTGATTATGCGGCCAATATGGCGGGGTATCGGAAACTCATCACAGAATTAGATCAACGCCAACAAATGATAGAGATTTCTGTGAAAATTATTGATGTTAATGCTGGAGATATTAACCAGTTAGGAATCGACTGGGGGACGGCAGTGTCGCTGGGTGGGAAGAAGATTGCTTTCAATTCGGGTCTGAATGACGGTGGTACTAGCGGTTTTTCAACGGTAATCAGCGATACTTCAAACTTTATGGTGCGTTTGAATGCACTGGAAAAAAGTTCTCAGGCTTATGTACTTTCCCAACCATCTGTCGTTACTTTAAATAATATCCAGGCTGTACTGGATAAGAATATTACTTTCTATACTAAACTACAGGGGGAAAAAGTGGCTAAGCTTGAATCCATCACGACGGGTTCTTTGCTGCGCGTTACGCCTCGGTTATTAAACGATAATGGCATGCAAAAAATAATGCTGAATCTCAATATTCAGGATGGTCAACAAAGTGATACACAAAGCGAAACAAATCCGCTACCCGAGGTGCAAAATTCTGAAATTGCTTCGCAAGCCACATTATTGGCCGGACAAAGTCTATTGCTGGGAGGATTTAAACAAGGTAAGCAAATCCGTTCGCAAAATAAAATTCCTTTATTAGGCGATATTCCTGTCTTAGGGCATTTGTTTCGCAATGATACGACTCAAGTACATAGTGTAATCAGGCTTTTTTTAATTAAAGCTTCAGTAGTAAATAATGGCATATCTCATGGCTAATCCGACGAGTTCCTGGAAAATACGTTTTTTAGATCGCCTTTTACAAGGCCGGGAAGTATGGCTGAATGAAGGACGCCTGTCACTGGGGGAGAAGGGGTGTGATATTTGTATTCCGCTTACTATAAATGGAAAGATTGTACTGAGAGAACAGGAAGAGAGTTTGTTTGTTGATGCAGGGAAAGCCAGGGTTAGAGTTAATGGACGCAGATTCAATCAAAATAAGCCGCTACCGTCCAGTGGGGTTTTGCAGGTTGCGGGGATTGCTATGGCGTTTGGTAAATCGGATTGTGATCTTGCCAGTTACCAAATACCGATTTCCAGATTACGGCATTGGTGGTTGGCTGGCGTATTCTTGATTTTCATCGGTGGAATGGGGGCCTTGTCAAGTATTGGTGGTCAGCCTGAAACGGTAAATGATTTACCTTTGCGGGTTAAGCTTTTATTAGATAAAAGCAACATTCATTATGTCCGGGCACAATGGAAAGAAGATGGAAGCCTGCAATTGTCAGGTTATTGCTCGTCAAACGAACAGATGCAAAAGGTGAGAGCGACGCTCGAATCATGGGGGGTTATGTACCGGGATAGTGTAATCTGTGATGACTTATTGATACGAGAAGTGCAGGATATTTTGATAAAAATGGATTACCCCCATGCTGAAGTATCCAGCGAAGGGCCTGGTAGTGTGTTAATTCATGATGATATACGGATGGATCAGCGATGGCGTAAGGTTCAACCGTTACTTGCAGATATCCCCGGGCTGTTGCACTGGAAGATTAGTTATTCTCATCAATCTCAGGGGAATGATATTATTGCTGCGATAATAGAGAACGGTTTAGTGGGCCTTGTTAATGTTACGCCAATACGGTGCTCTTTTGTTATCAGTGGCGTACTGGATGAATCTCATCAACGTATTCTGCAAGAAATGCTGGCAGCATTAAAGAAAAAGGACCCTGCTCTTTCTTTAATCTATCAGGATATTGCGCCTTCTCATGATGGAGGAAAATATCTGCCCGCACCAGTAGCTGGCTTTGTGCAGAGCCGTCATGGTGATTATTTATTACTAACCAATAAGGAGCGTTTACGCGTAGGGGCGCTGTTACCCGATGGGGGAGAAATTGTCCATCTGAGTGCCGATGTGGTAACGATTAAAAATGATGATACTTTGATTAACTATCCATTAGATTTTAAGTGAGTGAAATATGACAACTCTGACTCAGTTAGAAGACTTGCTGCTTCATTCGCGTGAAGAGGCCAAAGGAATAATTTTACAATTAAGGGCTGCCCGGCGGGAATTAGAAGAGAACAACAGTAAGATACAGGACCCGCAGCAATATCAGCAAAACACCTTATTGATTGAAGCAATCGATCAGGCTGAAAATATCATCAACACCATTTATTATCGTTACCATAACTGTGCGCTTGTGGGAGGAAGCGAAAAAACGCTTAGTTAGCACGTTAATTTCTCTATCGTTATATAGGAGGATAATGATGATAAAGAAAAAGGCTGCTTTTAGTGAATATCGCGATTTAGAGCAAAGTTTCATGCAGCTAAATCACTACCTTAAAAAATTTAATCAAATCAGGGCTAAGGTGAGTCAACAGCTTTCTGAAAGGGCGCAGTATCCCAAAAAAAACAGTGAGACAGATCCTATCCTTGATAAGTTATTTCCACAAGGCGTTACCGGGGTTAACCAGGAGGCCGAGAGAGACTTAAAGAAAATAGTAACTTTGTTTAAACAACTTGAAGCACGGCTGCAACAACTTAATACTCAATCCCTGGTGGAGATACCGCCAGGCAAAACAAAAAGGTAAAGCCCAATGTCTTCAGGAAATGTCTTTTGGGGAAATCATAACCCTATTGTATTTAATAATGATTTTGGCGTCAGCAATACAGATACCGGGAGTCAGGATGACTTATCCCAGCAAAATCCTTTTGCCGAAGGGTATGGTGTTTTACTTATTCTCCTTATGGTTATTCAGGCTATCGCAAACGATAAGTTTATACAGATCCAGAAGAACGCTGAACGTGCCAGAAATACCCAGGAAAAGTCAAATGAAATGGATGCGGTTATTGCTGAAGCAGCCAAAGGAGATGCCAAAACCACAGAGGAGGTGCCTGAGGATGTAATTAAATACATGCGTGACCATGGTATTCTCGTTAATGGTATGACCATTGATCAATATATAGCTAAATATGGTGTTAAGGGGAAACTGGATAAAGGCGGCCTGCAGGCAGTCAAAGCGGCTCTGGATAATGACGCCAACCGGAATACCGATCTTATGAGTCAGGGACAGTTAACAATTCAAAAAATGTCTCAGCAGCTTAATGCTGTCCTTACCCAACTGACGGGGCTTATCAGTAAGTGGGGGGAGATTTCCAGTATGATAGCGCAGAAAACGTATTCATGAAAAAAGAGCCGACCTTACAGCAAGCCTATGACACGATACGATTTTTCCGGCGTGGCGGCTCGCTGCGTATGTTGTTAGATGAGGATGTGACACAGCCGCTTAATACTCTGTATCGCTATGCCATGCAGCTTATGGATGTAAACGAGTTCGCCGGCGCAGCGCGACTTTTTCAATTGCTGACGATATATGATGCCTGGTCATTTGACTACTGGTTTCGGTTAGGGGAATGCTGCCAGGCTCAAAAACTCTGGGGAGAAGCGATATACGCCTATGGACGCGCGGCACAGATTAAGCTGGATGCGCCGCAGGCGCCCTGGGCCGCAGCGGAATGCTATCTCGCGTGTGATAACGTTCGTTATGCAAGGAAAGCGTTAAGGGCCGTGGTGCGTATTTGCGGCGAGGCCAGTGAACATCAAATCCTCCGACTGCGTGCAGAAAAGATGTTACAGCAACTTTCTGACAGGAGCTAAGAATGAATCGAATCCACAGTAATGGCGATAGCGCCGCGGGAGTAAACGCCTTATTACATCATCATTTAAGCAATGTCAGTTGTGTTTCCTCGGGATCGCTGGGAAAACGCCAGCCGCGTGTAGATTTTACTTGTGACAATGCCAGAGTAGCGTGTGAGGCAGCAGGGAAAATTAGCCTTCCAGAGGCAAACAACGCGTTGAAGCAACTGCTTAATGCCGTCCCCGGAGATCATAATAGCCCATCATCATTGCCTGACTTTATGCAGATGAATCCCACGGTTTTATCAATGATGATGACGACATTAATAATTAGCGTCTTCGGTAGTAGCGCTCAATCGTTATGCCAACAGCTTGATCGAGCAACTGAGGTGCAAAATACAGTACGTGATAAGCAGGTGAAGGAGTATCAGGAGCAGATCCAGAAAGCGATAGAGCAGGAGGATAAAGCACGTAAAGCGGGCATTTTTGGCGCTATTTTTGACTGGATTACCGGCATATTTGAAACCGTGCTTGGCGCCTTAAAAGTGGTGGAAGGTTTTCTGTCCGGTAATCCTGCAGAAATGGCTAGCGGTGTAGCCTATATGGCCGCAGGTTGTGCAGGAATGATTAAAGCCGGAGCCGAAACAGCAATGATGTTCGGTGCTGACCACGATACCTGTCAGGCGATTATTGACGTTACAAGTAAAATTCAGTTTGGCTGTGAAACTGTCGCGCTGGCACTGGATGTTTTCCAGATTGGCCGTGCTTTTATGGCGACGAGAGGCTTGGCTGGCGCCGCTGCAAAAGTGCTTGACTCCGGTTTCGGCGAAGAAATCGCTGAGCGTATGGTAGGTGCAGGCGAAGCAGAAATGGAGGCGTTGGCTGAAGAGTTTGGCGACGCGGTGAGCGAAAAATTTTCCCAACAATTTGAGCCGCTGGAACGTGAAATGGTGATGACGGATGAGATGGCACAGGAGTCTGCCGAGTTTTCTCATGACGTAGAACAAAATATGACGCGAAGCGCAGGAAAAAGCTTTACCAAAGCAGGGGTGAAAGCCATGGCGAAAGAAGCGGCAAAAGAAGCCATGGAAAAATGTGCGCAAGAAGGGGAAAACTTTCTGTCAAAAAGTTTTCGTAATAAGGTCCTCTTCAATATGTTTAAAAAAATTATGAATGCATTACTGAGGGATTGTTCATTTAAAGGCTTACAGGCTATCAGATGTGTAACCGAGGGAGGTAATCAGATAAATACAGGCGTGATTAAAGTAGAAAAAGCGAAGCTCGAAAAAAAAATAGAGCAATTAATGGCTCAGCAATGGTTTCTGGATTTCATAATAGAACAAACGGAAGGCCAAAAAAAGATGGAACAAAAACGCTTACAGGCGCTTTATAAAGGTAGCGGCATAGCGCTTAAAGATGCATTAGATACCATTGATAATTATGGTAGCGTTCAGTCGAAAATGGCTGGCTGGCGCGCTTAATCCGAGGATAAAAATATGGAAGCGAGTAACGTAGCACCAGCATCACCAATGTTGTCTTCCTTGTTAGCGCCTTCTTCGGCTCAATCTCAATCCGGGGAGAGAGTGGATACTGAATCATTGCTTCTGTTATTTGATGTAATTTGGACGAAGCTAATAGAGCTTGCCAAAAAGCTGCGCGATATTATGCGTACCTATAACGAGACAAGGCAGAGGTTGACTTGGGAACTGCAGGTCAATGTCTTACAGACGCAAATGAAAACGATTGATCAAACGTTTACAGCATCAATGATTACTGCGGGTAGCGCAATGTTGTCAGGAGTGCTGACGATAGGACTCGGGGCTGCAGGCGGGGAAACCGGCCTTATATTAGGTCAAGCCATGGGACACACTGCTGGGGGCGTCATGGGCCTGGGGGCTGGTGTAGCGCAACGTCAAAGCGATCAAGATAAAGCGATTGCCGACCTGCAACAAAATGGGGCCAACTCTTATAACAAAAGCTTGATGGATATTATGGATAAAGCGGTTGAAATCATGCAGCAAATCATGGGTAGGGGGACGTCAATGGTCGATATTCTTGCTCAAATGCTCCGGGCATTAACGAGGTAAAAATAGTGCAAGAAATAGAGCAATGGTTGCGCCGGCATCAGGTGTTAACTGAGCCTGCATATTTAGGGGAAACCTCTATATTGCTTGGGCAGCAGTTTATATTATCGCCTTACCTGGTGGTATATCGTATTGAGGCAGAGGAAATGATTATTTGTGAGTTAAGGCGCCTGACGTCCGGGCAGCCCCGACCACAGCAATTGTTTCACTTACTGGGGCTTTTACGCGGGATATTTGTTCATCACCCGCAGTTAACATGTTTAAAGATGTTAATAATCACCGATGTTCTGGATGAAAAACAATCATTGTTACGCAGGAAATTATTGCGCATCCTGACAGTAATGGGAGCGACCTTTAGCCTGCTGGATGGCGATAGCTGGACAATTTTATCCGCCGAGCATCTTACCCAGCGGCGTTTTTAAATGACATCCCTGGCGTAAACCTCTATTAAGGGAAAAATAGCAATCAATAGGTATGATGATGAGTGAAAATCAGAAAAACAAAGTACCGGAAGAAATTCTGGAACAGCTCTTATCTGTTGATCCAGAAACCGTCTATGCCAGAGGTTATGCCTCATGGCAGGAGGGGGATTATTCGCGCGCCGTAATCGATTTTAGCTGGCTGGTGATGGCCCAGCCATGGAGTTGGCGTGCCCATATTGCATTAGCTGGCGCCTGGATGATGCTTAAAGAATACTCAACGGCCATCAATTTCTATGGCCATGCATTGATGCTGGATGTCAGTCATCCAGAACCGGTTTACCAAACAGGCGTCTGTCTCAAAATGATGGGGGAATCAGGGCTGGCGAGGGAGGCTTTCCAAACTGCAATCAAGATGAGTTATGCGGATGCCTCATGGAGTGAGATTCGCCAGAATGCTCAAACAATGTTTGACACTCTTATTGCTTAAATAACAGGGCGAAATATGGAGGTTCATATTCCACCAGCGGCAAGCAATATAGCCGGGAATAATAGTATTCCTTCCGATATGCAAGCGGAGGGGACATCGTTTACTCCCCCTGAAATTCCAGTCCCTGATGCCCCCATAACATCTGTGTTGCTTACGCCTGAACAGGTAAAGCAACAGAGGGATTATGCTATGCATTTTATTCAATACACTATTCGTGCGCTGGGTGCGACAGTCGTGTTCGGATTATCGGTCGCTGCAGCGGTAATTTCTGGCGGGGCAGGGTTACCCATTGTTATTCTTGCGGGTGCTGCGCTAGTGATTGCCACCGGGGATGCTTGCTGTGCGTATCATAATTATCAATTGATATGTCAGCAAAAGGAGCCGTTACAAACTTCCAGTGATAGCGTTGCTCTTGTGGTCAGTAAGCTGGCGTTAAAATGTGGAGCAAACCTTACCTGCGCTAACACTCTTGCCAACTGTCTTTCTTTATTAATACGTTCAGGAATCGCTATTTCTTCCCTGGTTATACCCTTACTATTTCCACTGCCTGCCGCTGAAAATATCGCGGCCTCTTTGGAGATGGGGACTGTCATTACCTCCGCTAGTCTGACAGCGATAGGTGCGGTACTGGATTATTACCTTGCCCGAACCCCAAGTGCCGATCAGGAAAATACTTTTGATGAGTTTCCTGCCGATCCCAGTGTGTTATTGGCGGAAAAAATTATAGAGTCCTGTAAATCAGTTACTCTACCTGCATCAATGGAAAGTATGGGTAATCAATATTGTGGAGTCGGAGAACCATGAAACCTGTTAGCCCAAATGCTCAGGTGGGAGGGCAACTTCCTGTTTACGCGCCTACGGATTCATCTCCATGTCCCTCATTGCCGCATCCGGAAACCACCAGGGATGTAGAAATCGGTAGAATAGATCCTCAACAAGGAAAAGAACGATTATTGACCGGGCTTGCTAAACGAATGATAGCGGTTTTTCCAAAAGAAATTTTTAGTTGGCAAATGGTCATTTTGGGCGGACAGGTTTTATGTTGTTCCGCCGGAATAGCGTTAACAGTGCTAAGCGGTGGAGGCGCACCACTCCTGGCCCTGGCGGGAGTTGGCCTTGCTATTGCCATTGCGGATGTCGCCTGTCTTATCTATCACCATAAACATCACTTGCCTGTGGCTCACGATAGTATAGGAAACGCCGTTTTTTATATTGCTAATTGCTTTGTCAATCAACGAAAAAGTATGGCCATTGCTAAAGCTGTCTCTCTGGGAGGTAGATTAGCCTTAACCGCGACGGTGATGACGCATTCATACTGGAGTAGCACTTTGGGACTACAGTCTCATTTATTAGAGCGTATTAATGATATTACCTACGGACTAATGAGTTTTACTCGCTTTGGTATGGATGGGATGGCAATGACCGGTATGCAGGTCAGTAGCCCATTATATCGTTTGCTGGCTCAGGTGATGCCAGAACAAAGTGCGCCGGAGTGACCATTTTCAGGTATATACCTGATGCTCATCTATTTCTAAATTTTGATATGTTGCCAGTATCCTTACGATGTATTTATTTTAAGGAAAAGTATTATGGATATTGCACAATTAGTGGATATGCTCTCCCACATGGCGCGCCAGGCGGGACAGGCCATTAATGACAAAATGAATGGCAATGATTTGCTCAACCCAGAATCAATGATTAAAGTGCAATTTGCCTTGCAGCAGTACTCTACATTTATTAATTACGAAAGTTCAATGATCAAAATGATCAAGGACATGCTTAGTGGAATTATTGCTAAAATCTGAAATTATTAGCGACGATGTTCGACGGTTGCTACTGGAAATTATGTTTGCTGGCGTTAACCATAGTCTTGTTTCCCAGGTACATGCGATGTTGCCAGCGCTATCTGTTATTGTTCCGGATAAAAAATTACAGTTGGTATGCCTGGCATTATTGCTGGCGGGATTAAATGAACCGCTAAAAGCCGGGGAAATTTTAGCGGGTATTGATTTACCAGAGGCTATGGCGTTACGTTTGTTATTTCCTGCGCCAAATGAGGAGTTTAAAAATTGAATATTTCTGATATCAGCAGAGGAATGCCTGTAAACACTCAATCTTCTGTAATGTCCTCTACGGAGGCAGGTCAGGAGCAAATTAATCTTTTTAAACAATTAATGACAGATGATGTGTCAGTCAATAACGCCAATGTCTTACTACCTCCTGTTATGCTGACCAGGCAAATGGATTATATGGAATTGACCGTGGGTGTAGATTTTCTTGCCAGGATATCAGGCTCAGCATCACAAGCGCTTAATAAGCTGGTAAGTATGACATGAAGGTTCATCGTATAGTATTTCTTATTGCTTTGGCGTTCCTTCTTACGGCATGTGATGTGGATCTTTATCGTTCATTACCGGAAGATGAGGCGAATCAGATGCTGGCATTACTAATGCAGCATCGCATCAATGCGGAAAAAAAGCAGGAGGAGGATGGCATTACCTTACATGTCGAGCAGTCGCAATTTATTAATGCGGTTGAGCTACTTAGACTTCATGGCTACCCGCATCACCAGTTTACGACGGCAGATAAGATGTTTCCAGCTAATCAGTTAGTGGTATCACCCCAGGAAGAACAGCAGAAGATTAATTTTTTAAAAGAGCAAAGAATTGAAGGAATGCTGAGTCAGATGGAGGGAGTGATTAATGCAGAAGTTACCATTGCACTACCGGATTATGATGAGGGAAGTCATTCTTCTCCGAGCTCTGTCGCCGTATTTATAAAATATTCACCTCAGGTCAATATGGAGGCCTTCCGGGTAAAAATCAAAGATTTAATCGAGATGTCAATCCCTGGGTTGCAATACAGTAAGATCAGTATCTTGATGCAACCTGCTGAATTCAGGATGGTACCTGACGTACCAGCGAGACAAGCGTTCTGGATTATGGACGTTATCAATGCCAATAAAGGAAAGGTGGTGAAGTGGTTGATCCAATACCCTTATCAGTTGATGTTATCGATGACAGGACTGCTATTGGGGGGCGGCATCCTGATCGGCTATTTTTTCCTGAGACGCCGTTTCTGAGCCGACCTGACCCGGAGGTTTTGCAACTTTATCGTTATTTCTGGCAGCCTGCTCGCTATGCTGTACCGGAATGGCTGTGTAAACTGGGCTTTCATCCTTCCAGTTGCTGGCGTTATGGCGATCGACCAGAGTTGGATCGCCTGCTTAATAGATCATTGTATAGACTAAGGAGAAGTTCTGTTATTCCAGCCCGGTTGAATGACAGGCAAAAACGTCAGGTTCGTCTTGCGCCGCGTATATCTGCATTTGCATTTGGACTGGGGTTATTCAAACTCAGGTGCAGTGACTATTTTATGCTGCCAGAGTATCGGCAATTGCTTCTACAGTGGTTTAGCGAGGATGAGATCTGGCAACTATATGGTTGGTTGGGGCAAAGAGATGGCAAATTACTTTCTCCGCAAGCGATGCAACAAACAGCGTTGCAAATCGGTACCGCCATTCTTAATCGGGAAGCGTATGACGATGTGGTTTTACATGCGTTATTAGTGTTATTACCCCCCCCACTGCGTATACTTTGGCCGAAGACTTCTCTTACCGAGATTATCTTTATGGAGCATTTACTATGAGTTTCACTTCACTCCCGTTAATGGAAATTAACCATAAACTGCCGGCTCAAAATATTATTGAATCACACTGGGTAACTTTACAATTAACTTTATTCGCGCAAGAGCAACAGGCCAATAAAGTTTCACAAGCTGTAGTGAATGCTGCTTACCGGAAGGCTGAAAAAATCATCCGGGACGCCTATCGTTACCAGCGTGAACAAAAAATGGAGCTACAGCAGGAAATATCGCGGTTGCGTAAAGATACGCTGGAAAAAATGGAGGTGGAGTGGTTAGAACAATATGTAAAACATCTACAAGAAGATGAAAGTCAATTTCTTTTATTGGTCGATCAAGCTGAGCATCATATTAAAAATAGTATAGAACAGATTCTGATGGCCTGGTTCGACCAACAGTCGGTAGACAGTGTTATGTGTCATCGTCTGGCACGCCAGGCCACGGCTATGGCGGAAGAGGGGGGGCTTTATTTGCGTATTCACCCTGAAAAAGAGGCATTGATGCGTGAAACTTTTGGAAAACGGTTTACGCTGATTATCGAGCCTGGTTTCTCTACCGATCAGGCTGAGCTTTCCTCAACTCGATATTCAGTTGAATTTTCACTCTCTCGCCATTTCAATGCGTTACTGAAATGGCTACGTAACGGTGAAGATAATAGAGGTAGTGATGAATATTAAAGTTAATGAAATAAAAATAACGCCTCCTACAGAGTTTACCCCTGGTCAGCTTATAGAGGAACAAGAGGTTACCTCGCCTTCAATGTTGGCTCTTCAGGAATTACAGGAAACGACGGGGACTGCGCTCTATGAGACGATGGAAGAAATAGGGATGGCGCTGAGTGGTAAACTCCGGGAAAAATATAAATTTATTGATGCTGAGAAACTGGAGCGCAGACAGCAGGCGTTGCTGCGTTTAATAAAACAAATACAGGAGGATAATGGCGTAACATTGCGTCCGCTTACCGAAGAAAATGGCGATCCTAATTTGCAGAATGCGCATCAAATTATCTCTCTTGCAATGGCGCTTACTGCTGGCGGGTTGTCAAAAAAGAAAAAACGAGATTTGCAATCGCAACTGGATACGCTCACAGCGGAGGAGGGATGGGAACTTGCCGTTTTTAGTTTAATGGAACTTGGCGAAGTGGATACTGCTACGCTGGCCTCTCTGAAACGTTTTATGCAACAGTCGATAGACAACGATGAAATGCCCTTATCGCAGTGGTTTAGACGCGTGGCTGACTGGCCGGATCGTTGTGAGCGGGTCCGTATTTTGCTAAGAGCAATAGCATTTGAACTTAGCATATGTATCGAATCCTCGCAGCAAAGTCGTTTGGCTGCAGCATTAGTACGTTTGCGTCGTTTGCTGTTATTCCTTGGCCTTGAAAAAGAGTGCCAACGTGAGGAATGGATTTGCCAGTTGCCGCCTAATACATTACTGCCGTTGCTACTTGATATCATTTGTGAGCGTTGGCTTTTCAGTGATTGGTTGCTTGACAGACTTACCGCTGTAGTTCCTTCATCGCGGATGTTTAATCGGTTACTCCAACAACTTGATGCGCAGTTTATGCTGATACCAGATAATTGTTTTAACGATGAAGATCAACGTGAACAAATCCTCGAAACTCTTCGTGAATTAAAGGTAAATCAGGTTTTATTCTGATACCAGGTTTTCAACATTTCGGTAAATTTGTTTTGTGGCTCATCATTGAGGCGACAGAATGGATTGGGATCTCATTACTGAACGTAATATTCAGCTTTTTATTCGATTATCAGGGTTAACTGAACGGCCTTTATCACCAAATATGTTCTGGCGGCAAGGACAATATGAAACCTATCTAAACTATCAGAATGGTCGTGTTCACTTATGTCAGATACTCCAGCAGACCTTCTTAGACGAAGACCTGCTGTTTAAAGCGTTGACTAACTGGAAACCTGCGGGGTTTATGGGCATTCCTCAACGATTATTTTTGTTGCGCGATGGGCTTGCGATTAGTTGTTCTCCTCCTCCCTCTAGCTCTGCCGAGCTCTGGTTACGATTACATCATCGACAAATAAAATTCCTGGAGTCGCAATGCGTTCACGTTTAGGTGAGGGAATCAGGGCGCAACAGTGGCTCAAAGTATGTGCGGGTCGGCAGGATATGGTTCTGGCGACGGTGTTATTAATCGCTATTGTGATGATGTTGTTACCTTTACCGACCTGGATGGTCGATATCCTGATTACTATCAACCTTATGTTTTCAGTGATCCTGCTATTAATCGCCATTTATATTAGCGACCCACTCGATTTATCTGTATTTCCGTCTTTATTACTTATTACCACGTTATATCGTTTGTCACTCACAATTAGCACGTCACGGTTGGTATTGTTGCAACACAACGCCGGTAATATCGTAGACGCTTTCGGTAGGTTTGTCGTAGGGGGAAATCTCACCGTTGGGTTGGTCGTATTTACTATCATTACTATCGTACAGTTTATTGTCATTACAAAAGGTATCGAGAGGGTAGCGGAGGTCAGCGCACGTTTCTCACTTGATGGTATGCCAGGCAAACAAATGAGTATTGATGGCGATCTGCGTGCCGGAGTCATTGATGCAGACCACGCCCGTAAATTAAGACAGCACGTCCAGCAGGAAAGCCGCTTTCTCGGCGCGATGGATGGTGCGATGAAATTTGTTAAAGGTGATACGATTGCCGGTATTATTGTCGTACTGGTGAATATTATCGGTGGTATCATAATCGCTATCGTACAATATGATATGTCGATGAGTGATGCTGTTCACACTTATAGCGTACTTTCAATCGGGGACGGTTTATGTGGGCAAATTCCATCCCTGCTTATTTCACTTAGCGCGGGGATTATTGTTACCCGTGTTCCTGGCGAGAAACGCCAAAATTTGGCGACAGAGTTGAGTTCTCAGATTGCCAGACAACCTCAGTCACTCATATTAACCGCTGTTGTTTTGATGCTCCTCGCTTTTATTCCAGGCTTCCCTTTTATCATTCTCGCTTTTTTTTCAGCTTTGTTGACGTTGCCAATTATCCTCATTCGCCGCAAAAAAACGGTGGTCTCCGTAAGTGGAGTAGAGGCGCCGGAAAAAGATAGTATGGCTCCCGGTGCATGTCCCCTAATCTTACGTCTTACACCGATGTTACATTCTGCTGACCTGATACGTGATATTGATGCCATGAGATGGTTATTATTTGAGGACACCGGGGTCCCTCTTCCTGAAGTTAATATTGAAGTTTTGCCTGAGCCCACCGAAAAATTGACGGTACTGCTATATCAGGAACCCGTATTTAGTTTATCTATTCCCGCCCAGGCGGATTATTTATTGATGGGCGCGGACGCTAGCGTGGTGGGTAACAGCCAGACGTTACCGAACGGAATGGGGCAGATCTGTTGGCTTTCAAAAGACATGGGCCATAAGGCGCAAGGTTTTGGGCTGGACGTTTTCGCGGGCAGCCAACGTATCACTGCCCTACTAAAATGTGCATTACTTCGTTATATGGGAGAGTTTATTGGTGTTCAGGAAACGCGTTATCTGATGAATGCAATGGAAAAAAACTACTCTGAACTGGTAAAAGAGCTTCAGCGTCAGTTACCCATCAACAAAATCGCTGAAACTTTGCAGCGGCTTGTATCAGAACGGGTTTCTATTAGAGATTTACGCCTTATTTTCGGCACGTTAATTGACTGGGCGCCACGTGAAAAAGATGTCCTGATGTTGACAGAATATGTCCGTATCGCGCTTCGTCGTCATATTCTACGTCGTCTTAATCCGGAAGGAAAACCGTTGCCGATTTTGCGGATCGGCGAGGGTATTGAGAATCTCGTGCGTGAATCCATTCGCCAGACGGCAATGGGGACCTATACTGCGCTGTCGTCTCGTCATAAGTCGCAGATTCTGCAACTGATCGAGCAAGCGCTCAAGCATTCAGCCCAATTGCTCATTGTCACCTCTGTCGACACCCGACGTTTCTTGCGAAAAATTACAGAAGCCACCTTGTTCGACGTACCGATTTTGTCTTGGCAGGAATTAGGAGAGGAGAGCTTTGTACAAGTGGTAGAAAGTATTGACCTTAGCGAAGAGGAGTTGGCGGACAATGAAGAATGAATTGATGCAACGACTGAGGCTGAAATATCCTCCCCCCGATGGTTATCGGCGATGGGGCCGAATTCAGGATATTAGCGCAACGTTGTTAAATGCGTGGTTGCCTGGGGTATTTATGGGAGAACTGTGCTGTATAAAGCCAGGCGGAGAACTTGCTGAAGTCGTGGGGATTAACGGCAGCAAAGCATTGCTATCTCCTTTTACGAGTACTACCGGACTGCACTGTGGGCAGCAAGTGATGGCCTTAAGGCGACGTCATCAGGTTCCTGTGGGAGAAGCGTTATTAGGGCGAGTCATTGATGGTCTTGGTCGTCCCCTTGATGGCCGCGAACTGCCAGAAGTTTGTTGGAAAGACTATGATGCAATGCCTCCTCCCGCGATGGTTCGACGGCCTATCACTCAACCATTAATGACGGGGATTCGCGCTATAGATAGCGTTGCGACCTGTGGCGAAGGGCAACGAGTGGGAATTTTTTCTGCTCCAGGCGTGGGTAAAAGTACGCTTCTGGCGATGTTGTGTAATGCCCCTGGTGCAGATATTAATGTTCTGGTTTTAATTGGTGAACGTGGACGAGAAGTCCGCGAATTCATTGATTTTACACTGGATGAAGAGACCCGAAAACGTTGTGTTATTGTTGTCGCAACCTCTGACAGACCAGCCTTAGAGCGGGTGAGAGCGCTGTTTGTGGCTACCACGATAGCGGAGTTTTTTCGCGATGATGGAAAGCGAGTCGTCTTGCTTGCCGACTCACTGACGCGTTATGCCAGGGGCGCAAGGGAAATCGCTCTGGCCGCCGGGGAGACCGCTGTTTCTGGAGCATATCCACCTGGCGTCTTTAGTACATTGCCACGACTTTTAGAACGTACAGGAATGGGAGAAAAAGGTAGTATTACCGCGTTTTATACGGTACTGGTTGAAGGCGATGATATGAATGAGCCGCTGGCGGATGAAGTCCGTTCACTGCTTGATGGACATATTGTGCTATCCCGGCGGCTTGCAGAAATGGGGCATTATCCTGCAATTGACGTGTTGGCAACGTTAAGTCGCGTTTTTCCAGTCGTTACCAGTCATGGGCATCGTCAATTGGCGATAACGCTGCGGCGACACCTGGCGCTCTACCAGGAAGTTGAGCTGTTAATACGCATTGGGGAATACCAGCGAGGGGTTGATATTGCGGCTGATAAAGCCATTGATACGTATCCGAATATTTGCACATTTTTGCGACAAAATAAGGATGAAGTATGCGGACCCGAGTTACTAATAGAAAAATTACAACAAATACTCACCGAGTGATCCTGGAAACCTTGCTGGGAATAATAGCGCGACGTGAAAAGCAATTACGCGGCAAACTTGCCGTACTTGATCTGCAACAACAGGCGCTTATTTCTGAACAACAGATTTGCCAGACGCGTACTTTAGCCGTGAATGCCAGGTTGAAAGAGTTAATGGACTGGCAAGGAACGTTATCTTGTCATTTACTGTTGGATAAGAAACAACAAATGGCCGGGCTATTCACTCAGGCACAGAGCTTTTTGACCCAGCGGCAGCAGTTAGAGAATCAATATCAACTGCTTGTCTCCCAGAGAAGCAAATTACAGGAGAATTTCAATGCGCTTATGAAAAAAAAAGAAAAAATCACTATGGTATTAAACGATGCGTATTACCAAAGTTGAAGGAAGTCTTGGGGTGCCACGTAAATCTTATCAGGATGATAACGAGGCGGAAGCGGGACGTACGGACTTTGAGCAACTCATTTACCAGGCGTTACCCGTTAGTGAGAATAACCTTACCTTGTTGAATAAGAATGTAGTTTTCACGCAACGCTTTCGCGTTATTGGCGGTTATCTTGACGGTGTAGAATGTGAAGTATGTGAATCAGGAGAGCAAATTCAACTTAAAATTAATGTTCCTCATCATGAGATTTATCGTTCGATGAAAATGCTAAAGCAGTGGCTGGAATCTCAGTTGCTGAATATGGGGTATGTAATCTGCCTGGAGATATTCTATGTTAAGAATAGCGAATGAAGAGCGTCCGTGGATGGATATACTCCCAACGGAAGGTGCTACCATTGGTGCGCTGACATTGAGTATGCAACAATATCCGGTACAGGAAGGGACGTTATTTACCATAAATTATAATAATGAGCTGGGTAGGGTATGGATTGCAGAACAATGCTGGCAGCGCTGGTGTGAAGAGTTAATTGGCACAGCTAATCGATCAGCTATCGATCCTGAATTGCTATATGGAATAGCTGAATGGGGGCTGGCGCCATTATTACAAGCCAGTGATGCGACCCTCTGCCAGAACGAGCCTCCGACATCTTGCAGTAATGTACCACATCAGCTAACGTTGCATATCAAATGGATAGTTGAGGAACATGAGTTTCATGGCATTATTTTTAAGTGGCCAACTGCGTTTTTGCGAAATATAGTCGGAGAATTTTCTGCTGACCGTCAACAGATTTATCCAGCTCCTCCCATAGTGGTTGCCGTATATTTGGGTTGGTGCCAGCTTACGTTAACTGAACTTGAGTCTATCGAAATCGGAATGGGCATTCGGATTCATTGCTTTGGTGATATCAGGCTCGGTTTTTTTGTTATTCAATTACCTGGGGGTATATATGCCAGGGTTTTGCTGACAGCGGATAATATGATGAAATTTGATGAATTAGTACAAGATATCGAAACGCTGCTTGCGCAAGGGAGTCCATTGTTAAAGAGTGATGGAGAGTCTTCTATCGAACTCGAGCAGATACCGCAAAGTGTGCTCTTTGAGATCGGTCGTGCGAGTGTAGAAATCGGACAATTACGAAAACTTAAAACGGGGGACGTTTTGCCTGTAGGGGGATGCTTTGCACCAGAAGTGACGATAAGGGTAAATGATCGTGTTATTGGACAAGGTGAGTTGATTGCCTGTGGGAATGAATTCATGGTGCGTATTACACGTTGGTATCTATCCCAAAATACAGTATAAACCTGATAAAAAAACAATATGCAAACGGTATAATTAATTTCCGGTCGTGTCATGAGATTAATATATGTCCTTACCCGATTCGCCTTTGCAACTGATTGGTATATTGTTTCTGCTTTCAATACTGCCTCTCGCTATCGTAATGGGAACCTCTTTTCTTAAACTGGCGGTGGTATTTTCTATTTTACGAAATGCTCTGGGTATTCAACAAGTCCCCCCCAATATTGCACTTTATGGCCTTGCGCTTGTACTTTCCTTATTCATTATGGGACCGACGCTATTAGCTGTAAAAGAGCGCTGGCATCCCGTTCAGGTCGCTGGCGCTCCATTCTGGATGTCTGAATGGGACAGCAAAGCATTAGCGCCTTATCGACAATTTTTGCAAAAAAACTCTGAAGAAAAGGAAGCAAATTATTTTCGGAATTTGATAAAATGAACCTGGCCTGAAGACATACAAAGAAAAATAAATCCTGATTCTTTGCTGATATTAATTCCGGCATTTACTGTGAGTCAATTAACGCAGGCATTTCGGATTGGATTACTTATTTATCTTCCTTTTCTGGCTATTGATCTACTTATTTCAAATATATTGCTGGCTATGGGAATGATGATGGTATCGCCTATGACCATTTCATTACCGTTTAAGCTGCTGATATTTTTACTGGCTGGTGGCTGGGATCTGACACTGGCGCAATTAGTACAGAGCTTTTCATGAACGATTCTGAGCTGACGCAATTTGTAATACAACTTTTATGGATCGTTCTTTTTACTTCTATGCCCGTGGTGTTAGTGGCATCGCTAGTTGGTGTCATCGTAAGCCTTGTTCAGGCCCTGACTCAAATACAGGACCAAACGCTACAATTCATGATTAAATTATTGGCAATTGCAATAACCTTAATGGTCAGCTATCCATGGCTTAGCGGCATTCTGCTAAATTATACTCGTCAAATAATGCTACGAATTGGAGAGCATGGTTGAATGACGCACCAGCTCAATGAATGGCTTATTGTATTGGCTGTGGCTTTTATTAGACCATTAGGCCTTTCTTTATTACTTCCACTACTAAAAACTGGTAGTTTGGGGACCGCGCTTTTACGTAATGGCGTTCTTATATCTCTTACCTTTCCCGTATTGCCGATTATTTATCAACAACATATTTTTATACATGTTGGTAAAGACTACAGTTGGTTGGGGTTAATTACAGGAGAGGTAATTATTGGCTTTTTGATTGGATTTTGTGCAGCGGTACCCTTTTGGGCAGTTGATATGGCTGGGTTTCTGCTTGATACTTTACGGGGGGCGACAATGGGTACAATATTCAACTCCACAATGGAAGCTGAAACCTCACTCTTTGGCTTGCTTTTCAGTCAGTTTCTGTGTGTGATTTTTTTTATAAGTGGTGGTATGGAATTTATATTAAACATTTTGTATGAATCCTACCAATATTTACCTCCGGGGCATGATTTATTATTCGGCCGCGAATTCCTTAAATATATACAGATAGAGTGGAGAACACTTTATCAACTATGTATCAGCTTCTCTCTTCCTGCCATAATATGTATGGTATTAGCTGACCTGGCGTTAGGTCTTTTAAACCGCTCAGCGCAACAATTGAATGTGTTTTTCTTCTCAATGCCGCTCAAAAGTATATTGGTTCTACTAATGCTCTTGATATCATTCCCTTATGCTCTTCATCACTATTTGATTGAGAGCGATAAATTTTATATTTATCTGAAAAATTGGTTTCCAGCAGTATGAGCGAAAAAACAGAGCAACCCACAGAAAAGAAATTACGTGACGGCCGTAAGGAAGGGCAGGTAGTCAAAAGCATTGAGCTAACGTCATTGTTCCAGCTTATTGCGCTTTTTTTATATTTTAATTTCTTTACTGAATATATTATCTTGAGGTTTATTGAATCAGTGACTTTTACATTACAATTAATAAATAAACCATTTGCTTATGCATTAACGCAATTGAGTTATTCTTTAGTGGATTCATTGACTTCTGCAATTCTGTTTCTGGGAGCAGGGATAATAATTGCCACTATTGGTAGCGTGTTTCTTCAGGTGGGGTTGGTGATTGCCAGTAAAGCCATTGGTTTTAAAAGCGATCATATAAATCCTGTAAGTAACTTTAAGCAGATATTCTCTTTACATAGCGTAGTGGAATTATGTAAATCCAGCTTGAAAGTTATCATATTATCTCTTATCGTTGTCTTTTTCTTTTATTATTATGCCAGTACTTTTCGGGCGCTACCGTACTGTGGGTTAGCCTGTACCCTGCCTGTGGTTTCGTGTTTAATAAAATGGTTATGGGTAGGGGTGATGGCTTTTTATATAGTCGTTGGCATACTGGACTATTCTTTCCAATATTATAAGATTAGAAAAGATCTAAAAATGAGTAAAGATGATGTAAAACAGGAGCATAAAGATCTGGAGGGCGACCCTCAAATGAAAACACGGCGTCGGGAAATGCAGAGTGAAATACAAAGTGGTAGTTTAGCTCAATCTGTTAAACAATCTGTTGCGGTAGTTCGTAATCCAACGCATATTGCAGTTTGTCTTGGCTATCATCCCACCGATATGCCAATACCACGCGTTCTGGAAAAAGGTAGTGATACTCAAGCTAACTATATTGTTAACATCGCAGAACGCAACTGCATTCCTGTTGTTGAAAATGTTGATCTGGCCCGCTCATTATTTTTTGAAGTGGAACGTGGAGATAAAATTCCTGAAACTTTATTTGAACCCGTTGCAGCTTTGTTACGTATGGTGATGAAGATAGATTATGCGCATTCTACTGAAACATAATAAATGCCTTCGGTATACCTCTTCAAACCACTGCGAATATTAAGATAGGCAATAGAGTGTAGAACAGATAATTGATTTGTTTGGCGATAAAGGTGAGATACTGAATATAATATTTTTTAACCTGGAATAAACACCAGATAGCGCCTTATAAAATCAAACAATCGCGAAAGATAATGTATTGGTGCGTCTGAATGGACTCGAACCATCGACCCCCACCATGTCAAGGTGGTGCTCTAACCAACTGAGCTACAGACGCATTAAAATGATGGTGCGTTCAATTGGACTCGAACCAACGACCCCCACCATGTCAAGGTGGTGCTCTAACCAACTGAGCTATGAACGCAACGTTGTAGGTGACAACGGGGACGAATATTAGCGTCACAACCGCAATGAGGCAAGAGGGAAATCGCAATTTTCTTCCTGAAATCACCTGATTGCGGTGGAAATATGCAACATGTCGAGAAAATAGCCGCCATGCGACGGCTATTGCCGTATTATCGCGCAGCGCGCTGCAAAATAATGGAGGACGGCTGACGTTGTAGATAGCGCATCCGTAGCATCATTAACACCGCCGCCGAGGTCAGGCCGATGATGAACCCCATCCAGAACCCTGCCGGTCCCATGCGATCAACCACCAGATCCGTTAACGCAAGGATATAACCGCTGGGTAAGCCTAACACCCAGTAGGCGGTAAAAGTGATAAAAAAGATGGAACGCGTATCTTTATAACCGCGCAGAATACCGCTGCCGATAACCTGAATAGAGTCGGAAATCTGGTAAACCGCAGCGAGCAGCATTAATTGCGCGGCAAGCGCCACGACCTCGGGGTTGTCATTGTAGAGCAAAGCAATATGCTTACGCAGAGTGACGGTAAAGATCGCAGTAACCACAGCCATACAAACGCCGACGCCTAAACCGGTGCGTGCTGCGGTTTGCGCACCCAATGTCGAGCCCTGGCCCAGACGATAGCCCACTCGAATCGTTACCGCCGCAGCCAGCGACATCGGCAGTACGAACATCAGCGAGCTAAAGTTAAGCGCAATCTGATGACCTGCGACATCCACAATACCTAACGGCGAAACCAGCAGCGCGACAACCGCAAACAACGTGACTTCAAAGAACAGCGCCAGCGCAATCGGCAGCCCCAGTTGAATCAGGCGTTTCATGACGACGCTATCGGGTTTGCCAAAGCCTTTTTCATTACGAATATCACGCATTGAACGCGCGTGTTTAATGTAAGAAAGCATGGCGATAAACATCACCCAATAGACTGCCGCAGTGGCAACGCCGCAGCCGATGCCGCCGAGTTCCGGCATACCAAAATGCCCATAGATGAATATATAGTTCACCGGAATATTGACCAGCAGGCCCAGAAATCCCATCACCATACCCGGTTTGGTTTTGGCCAGACCTTCGCATTGGTTTCGCGCTACCTGAAAGAAAAGGTATCCCGGCGCGCCCCACAGTAGCGCGCGAAGATAGCCCACGGCTTTATCGGCCAGCGCCGGATCAATATTATGCATGGAGCGGATAATGTATCCGGCGTTCCACAGGACGATCATCACCAGCACAGAGACAAAGCCCGCCAGCCAGAATCCTTGTCGAACCTGATGCGCGATACGCTCACGACGGCCGGAGCCATTGAGCTGTGCAATCACAGGCGTCAAGGCCAGCAGTAAGCCGTGTCCAAACAGAATGGCGGGAAGCCAGATAGAGGTGCCGATAGCGACGGCCGCCATGTCCGTAGCGCTATAGCCTCCTGCCATGACGGTATCGACGAATCCCATTGCGGTCTGAGCCACTTGCGCAAGGATCACCGGTATAGCTAACGCTAATAACTGACGCGCTTCACTGGTATACTTCTGCACGTATTCACCTTTTATTTTGTTGTTATATGAAAGACTAAAAAGCCGCCGTAGTGGCAGCCAAAAGAAATAGCAGGGGAAATTTCAGTCTATTGTAGCGGGGTATTACTATTTCTCCAGTGAAAAAACAGTTGTTGACGGGGCATTGCTGGCAAGCTGTTTTTCCACCTGCTATTGTGCTGAGCAGTTCTGCTTTTATTTATTTCAGGAGTTGAAGATATGTTTACGGGGATCGTACAAGGTACCGCGAAACTGGTATCGATTGATGAAAAACCCAACTTTCGCACCCATGTGGTGACGTTACCGGACTACATGCTGGAGGGGCTGGAGACGGGGGCATCCGTGGCGCATAATGGATGCTGTTTGACCGTGACTGAAATAAACGGCAATCAGATAAGTTTTGATCTGATGAAAGAAACTCTGCGCATCACCAATCTGGGCGCGTTGAAGGTGGGTGACGAGGTCAACATAGAGCGCGCCGCTAAATTCAGCGACGAAATCGGCGGACATCTGATGTCGGGGCATATTATTACGACGGCGGAGATCGCGAAAATCCTGACATCCGAAAATAACCATCAGGTATGGTTTAAGGTGCAGGATGCGTCACTGATGAAGTATATCCTGTACAAAGGTTTTATCGGCGTCGACGGTATTAGTTTGACCGTCGGCGAGGTAACGCCAACGCGCTTCTGCGTGCATCTGATTCCGGAGACGCTGGAGCGTACTACGCTTGGCAGAAAAAAACTGGGTGAACGTGTGAATATCGAGATCGATCCGCAAACGCAGGCGATTGTCGATACCGTAGAACGCGTACTGGCTGCACGAGAAAATGCGGTCAGAAATCAGGCCAACATTGGCTAACGGAAAATAAAAACCCCCGCATGAAATGCGGGGGGCGGTGATTAGCGAGGAACGCGCAGACCGTTTTCAACGCCGCGCGTAAATACGACCTGCCAAAGCTGGATATCACGTGCGCGAAACGCACCGGCGCAGGCGTTGAGATAATAACTGAACATACGTTTGAAGCGCTCGTTATAATTGCCCGCAATTTCCGGCCAGGCATTGATAAAGCGCTCATGCCACGCCATCAGAGTCGTGTCGTAGTCGGCGCCAAAGTTATGCCAGTCTTCCATTACAAAGTGTGATTCGCTGGCCTCGGCGATTTGACGAACAGACGGCAAGCAACCGTTGGGGAAAATATACTTATTGATCCACGGATCGACATTATGATCGGTTTTTTTAGAACCAATAGTATGGAGCAGGAAAAGACCATCCGGTTTTAAATTCCTGTCGACAACCTCAAAATAGGTGTTGTAGTTTTTCGGCCCGACATGTTCGAACATGCCGACGGAGACGATTCGGTCAAACTGATCGTTAAGGTCACGATAATCTTGCAGGAGAATGGAAACATCCAGACCCTCACAACGCGTCTGCGCCATTTTTTGCTGTTCAGCGGAGATTGTTACGCCCACCACGCTAACGCCATAATGGGTCGCCATATATTGCGACAGGCCGCCCCAGCCGCAGCCGATATCCAGCACACGCATCCCTGGCTGTAGCTGTAGCTTTTCGCAAATTAATTTCAGCTTGGCTTGCTGTGCAGCTTCAAGCGTATCGGCATCTTTCCAGTAGGCGCAAGAATATTGCATATAGGGATCGAGCATACGGGAAAAAAGGTCATTACCAAGATCGTAATGTTCCTTGCCGACAATCCAGGCGCGTTTTTTACTTTGTAGATTAATCAGACGCGCGCCGAGGATGCGGAGCGTATCTTTAACATGGTGGGGGAGTTGATTTTCAAGACCGGCACGTAAGACTTTGCTGAAGAAAATATCCAGACGCTCGCATTCCCACCAGCCATCCATGTAACTCTCACCTAATCCCAACGAGCCTTCCTGCAGGACGCGTTTAAAAAAATCGGGATTCTTAACACGAATATCAGACGGGGCGGAACCATTAATTGTAATATCCGCACGACTTAACAATTCGTTGGCGATTCGGTACCAGTTATCATCCGGTACGCTGACTTCTTCTATACACGATGAACTCATAGCTTCTCCATCACTGGACGGTGATCAGAACCTTAAAACAGCGTAGACGCTTTTTTGGCTTTGTGAGAAATCCCACGGACAATTCCGTGAGCCAGTTATCCGACGTAGAACAGAGGAAGGGAGGAACCCTTGCCGAAAAGGCCATCCGTGGTGAATCGGGAACGCTCCGGTTCCCGTTAATGCCTAATAATTATCGTAATATAAACAACCGGGAATCAGTATAGGCCGCAATTTTTGATGATTCAACCGAAAATTGTTAGCGTGCTAATTAACCGGGGTTAACAAACCTCTAGTGAGACTTCTCGTGGGCGACATCGGCATGCGCAAATCCGGCCTCATTGCACGCTGCATGAGACTGCATTTTGTAGCCTAACGCCGCCAGAACAACGGTAAAGAGCATTACGCTGGTGGTGGTCAGCAGCGGCGTGCTGATGAGCCATGAAACCACCAGGCTTGCCAGGAAACATAACCCCAGTTGCAGCGTATTTTGCAGCGCCGCAGCACGCCCCGTGGCTTGAGGGAAAGGGCGTAACGCTTGCGCGACGACGATAGGGTAGATTGCGCCATTAGCAATCGCCATTACGCAGAACGGAATCAGGATCTCCACCAGTGAGGCATTATTCAGGAAGCCCGTTCCCCAGGTGGCGATAACGCTCAGCGCATACAGCCCTAACAGCCACGGAAGCAATTGGTAACCCTGCCATTTTTGTAGCGCCGCGCGGCAGCCATATCCGCCAATCAGAAAAGCGATGGTTTGAGGAACATAGCTCAGGCCAATCACTGCCGGGCTGTAACCCATCGCGCTGAGAATGAACGGGGAACCCGTTAACCACGCAAAAAAGCTGGCGGAACAGGCGGCATAAATCAGTACATTACCGCGATAGGTTTTAGAGCGTAGCAACGTCGCAAAAGTGAGTTTATCCTGTCCCTCGGCATGTGCTTTTACCGATGGTTTTAAGCGCAGCGCTGGCAACATCAGCAACAACGTAATCGCAAACAGCGTGGCGAAAATCGCCTGCCATGAGAAATGCGTCAGTATCCAGCTTCCCAGTAAGGGCGCAAGCGCCGGGGATAATCCTACCAGTGGCATGATAGTGGCGAAGATACGATTAATTTTTTGCGAAGGATAATAATCGGTCACCAGCGCTTGCCAGATTACCGTTGCCGCACAAACGCCGACGGCCTGCACAAAGCGTAGCGTCAGCAGTGCTGCCGCGCTTTCTACCCACAGCATCCCCAGACTTCCGAGCGCAAAGATGGATAACCCCAGCAGTAAAATCGGTTTACGGCCATAACGATCCGATAGCGGTCCCCAGAGTAGTTGTGCGACGGCAAAGCCAGCTAAAAACAGGCTGAGGCTGGCGCTGACAGCGGCAGCAGGCGTTTGTAAATCCGCCTGTATGGCGGCAAACGCGGGCAGGTACATGTCCGTAGCCAGAAACCCCAGCACGCTAAGACCGGCTAACCAGACTAAAAAACCTTTTCCAGGTTGCATATTTGTTTCTCTTTCTTATCAGACAGACATTGTCGCAGAGTGTAGGGAGTGAAATTACGGTTGTGAAACGTTAATATTTGTCCAGTGAATTCAAAATTTTTGTAGGCAAATTATGTGGTCGGAATACTCGCTTGAAGTGGTTGACGCCGTGGCGCGCAATGGCAGTTTTAGCGCGGCGGCGCAGGAACTGCACCGTGTGCCTTCGGCAGTCAGTTACACCGTTCGTCAGTTAGAGGAGTGGCTGGCCGTACCGCTTTTTGTACGACGTCACCGTGATGTTGAACTTACGCCTGCTGGCGTCTGGTTTTTAAAAGAAGGGCGTTCTGTTATCAAAAAAATGCAGATCACTCGTCAACAGTGTCAGCAAATTGCTAATGGCTGGCGCGGGCAGTTGGCTATTGCGGTGGATAATATCGTCAGACCAGAACGTACCCGGCAGATGATCGTCGATTTCTATCGCCATTTTGACGATGTGGAACTGCTGGTTTTTCAGGAGGTGTTTAACGGCGTCTGGGACGCGCTCTCCGACGGGCGAGTCGAACTGGCTATTGGGGCGACGCAGGCGATTCCGGTAGGGGGACGTTATGCTTTTCGGGATATGGGTACCCTGAGCTGGAGTTGCGTAGTGGCAAGCGATCACCCGCTGGCGGCGATGCCGGGACCGTTAAGCGATGATACCCTGCGCAACTGGCCGTCGCTGGTCAGAGAAGATACCTCGCGAACCTTACCGAAACGGATTACCTGGTTGCTGGATAACCAAAAAAGGGTTGTAGTACCGGACTGGGAGTCATCGGCAACCTGCCTGTCAGCAGGATTATGCGTGGGAATGGTGCCGACGCACTTTGCCCGACAGTGGATAGACAGCGGAAAATGGGTGGCGCTGACGTTAGAGAATCCGTTTCCCGATGCGGCCTGTTGCCTGACGTGGCAGCAAAACGAGGCCTCGCCCGCGCTGGCATGGCTGCTGGATTATTTGGGCGATAGCGAAACGTTGAATCGGGAGTGGTTGCGGGAGCCTGAAGAGGCTCCCGACAGCGGGGATTAACGTCGATAGTCGCGGAACGGGCCGTCAGCGACCGAGCGACGCTCAACCAGGCGTGGATGAACTTCAATAGACTGTGACTCTTCGCGCTTATTGACGATGCGATCCAATAGCATATTAAATGCGGTTTCGCCTAAAGAGTCTTTGGGCTGGTGAATCGTCGTCAGCGCCGGGGTAAAGAAGCGGGCGTTACGCACATTGTCATAACCGATCACCGAAACGTCCTGCGGTACGCGAAGCCCCATTTCGTCTGCCGCGCAAAGCGCGCCCATCGCCATAATATCGCCGCCGCAGAAAACGGCGGTAGGGCGATGTGACTGCGATAAGATTTGCTGCATCGCGTGGTAACCGGACTCCGGCTCGAAGTCGCCCTGAACAATCCAGTTGTCTGGCACGTTGATCAGCGCCTCCTCCATTGCCTTCATGAAGCCTGCCAGCCGACCCGCGCCGGTGTTGCGCTCCAGCGGACCGGGAATAACGCCGATATCCCGGTGACCGCGCTCAACCAGATAACGACCCGCCATATAGCCGCCTGCAAAGGCGTTATCAATCACCGTATCGGTAAAATCGGCCTTCGCTTCACCCCAGTCCATCACCACCATCGGAATATGGCGATACTCTTCCAGCATGGAAAGCAGAGGTTCCGGGTACTCAGAACACATCACCAGCAGGCCATCCACGCGCTTTTGCGCCATCATGGACAGGTAGGCGCGCTGTTTTTCCAGGTTATTCCAGGCGTTGCCCAAAATCAGCGTATAGCCTTTCTGAAAGCAGTTTTTTTCAACCGCCTCGATAATTTCTGCAAAATAGGCCGCTTCGCTGCTGGTCGCCAGTAAGCCTATCGATTTGGTATGGTTGACCTTCAGGCTACGCGCGACGGCGCTGGGAGAGTAGTGCAGCTCTTTAATCGCTGCCCAGACCGCGTTACGCGTTTCTTCAGCGACAAAACGCGTTTTGTTGATTACGTGTGATACAGTTGTAGTGGAAACGTTTGCTCGTTTCGCTACATCTTTAATTGTTGCCATTACATTTCACTCCAGACCCTCGCTAAGCTCCTGAGAAACGCCAGGTAAACGTTTGCCTACACACACCCTAATCGCAACGTCAGGGTTGCGGCATGCCGGAAAAACGACACGGAACGTCAGGAAGGGGTCAATGGCCGTTACGCTAATTCAGTAAGCCTGGAATTTTGTCTGATCTTGAGGAAAAGGGGAAGCGTTAAAAACAGTTATCAATATAAAACATGAGAGATTTTTGTGCGGGAATGTGCAAAAATGCGCTATATCACTTTTTGTGTGGGAATAAAAAGGAGAAAACTTGATGAGTACCGACCTGAAATTTTCGTTGATCACTACGCTTATTGTTCTGGGCTTGATTGTCGCAGGTGGATTAACGGCCGCTCTGCACTGATTCCCTCTCTTCTGAGGGAGGGCGTTTCCTCTATTCTATCCCTCTCTAAAACGCAGAAGGCGTACCTTCTGCGTGCTCAGACTTATGCGGCGAGATTTTTCGCGACAAATTCCCAGTTAACCAGCGCCCAAAAATGCTCCAGATAGTTTGGACGGGCGTTGCGGTAGTCGATGTAATACGCGTGTTCCCACACATCAACCGTCAGCAGCGGCGTCGCATCTGTGGTCAGCGGCGTACCGGCATTTGAGGTAGAGACGATAGCCAGTTTGCCATCAGCGCCTTTTACCAGCCATGTCCAGCCGGAACCAAAGTTTTTGATAGCGGCATCTGTGAACTGCGTTTTAAATTCCGCGAAGCTGCCAAAAGATGCCGCGATAGCATCAGCCAGTTTCCCGGTCGGTTCGCCGCCAGCATTTGGTGCCAGGCAGTTCCAGTAGAACGTATGGTTCCACACCTGAGCGGCGTTATTAAAGATGCCGCCTTCGGAAGCACGCACGATCTCTTCCAGCGATTTGCCTTCAAACGCCGTGCCTTTGATCAAATTATTAAGATTGGTCACGTAAGTCTGATGATGTTTGCCATAGTGATATTCCAGCGTCTCAGCAGAAATATGCGGCGCCAGAGCATCTTTGGCATACGGTAATGCAGGTAATTCGAACGACATTGCTTCTCTCCTTATTATTAATATTGCGCACGCACAATAACCCTGGTGCGCGTAAGGATAGGGTAGCAAATTGAGCGGGGGCGCAAAAGAAGAAGTTATCCTGTCGTTAAACGACAGGATAAAATATTAGCGAATTGTTTTAGGGGTCATCACCCGGCGGGCGCCGACATAATGGCGCTGCCAGTATTCTTCGTTCAGCGAGGTGATCTTAATTTCCTGACCGCTGCGCGGAGACTGGATAAACTTACCGTTGCCGACATAGACGCCAACGTGATCGGCGGTGCCGCGCCCCTGCGTACGGAAGAACACCAGATCGCCGTTTTTCAACTCGCTGCGCTCAATGGGCGCCGCGTCACGCAGGTGATACATCTCATTCGCCGTTCGGGGGATACGGATCTTCACTAAATCTTTATAGGCATAATAAACCAGACCGCTGCAATCAAAACCGGTGCGCGGCGACGCGCCTCCCCAGTGATACGGCTTACCAATCTGATTCATGAGCTTGGACATCGCGGTTTTCGTCGCTTTTTGTACTTTAGTCCGATGCGCATCGGCAATAGAGAGCGGCAATGTTCCTTTCCCCTTCACGCAGTGCGGCTTACGGCCTTTACGCGTCGTGCATTTTTCCGTCACGTCGAGGGCGGCGATTGACGTGGGCGCGGTTCTGTTACGGCGATGTGTCGTATGACGAGATTTCGTGGAAGCGATGGTACGTTTTGGCGTAGAAGCGGAAGAAGAACGGCTGGTTTTTGAGGTTGTTTTTACGTTTTTTTTGTTGGTCTTACTGATCTGTTTGGGCGTTGTGCTTTTCTTTTTATCTGCCGTTTTAGTGACATGAGAAACAGCAGGCGTCGCTTTGGCTTGCCTGGAAGCATGGGCCATTGGCGTAAAAGGGAGAGTAGTAAAAAGTAAAGCACAGAGCGTGATCGAGATTTTGTTTATCCGCGCCACTGAGCAATCCTCTGTTAAAGGCAGGCGATCATGCCTGCGTATGATTTACAAAACCTGATAATTCTAATCTACAAAAGCACAGATTGGTAATTGCTTTTGGTTTCTGAAGCTGTGTTTCGTTAACAGATGTAAAAAAAATAGCAATTAATGCTAAACACGAACGCGTTATCTACGAATCACTGCGTGGCAACCCGCTTAAAAGATATTTTGTATGCAACTTATTCCCGCAGACGGTAAAATAATAAGGCATGATGAAAATGTTATTTTCCGTTGCCAGCCTGACCCGTTACAATGACAGGCTTCGGTCGTAAAAGAAGTTAAGGAAGCGAGACAATGAGCACCACTATCGAAAAAATCCAGCGCCAGATCGCTGAAAACCCGATTCTCCTGTATATGAAAGGTTCACCAAAACTGCCAAGCTGTGGTTTCTCTGCGCAGGCCGTTCAGGCGCTTTCCGCCTGTGGGGAACGTTTTGCCTATGTTGATATCCTGCAAAACCCGGATATTCGCGCAGAATTACCGAAATACGCCAACTGGCCGACATTCCCACAACTGTGGGTGGATGGCGAGCTGGTCGGCGGGTGTGATATTGTGATTGAAATGTATCAGCGTGGTGAGTTGCAGCAGCTTATTAAAGAAACTGCCGCAAAATATAAAACTCAGGAGCCGGACGCAGAATAATCTGTGAAAGGGGAAAGCGACCTGTAAAGGTCGCTTTTTTGCCGTCATAGTGAGCAAAAGCGGCGTCGTTAGCCACGTTATTTGTCTGTCGGCAAGGGTAACGGCCAGCCGCCCAGGCGCTTCCAGCGATTGACGATTTCACAAAACAGCACCGCTGTCCGCTCGGTATCATACAAAGCAGAGTGGGCCTTTTCGCCGTCAAACTCCATACCCGCCGCCAGGCACGCTTTTGACAACACCGTTTGTCCCAGCGCCAGTCCGCTCAATGCCGCGGTATCAAAGGTGACGAACGGATGAAACGGGTTACGTTTCAGCGAGGCGCGCTCTGCGGCGGCCATCATAAAACTGTGATCAAAAGTGGCGTTATGCGCGACCATAATGGCGCGGCTACAGCCACTTTCTTTGATACCTTTACGCACCATTTTGAAAATAGCATGTAGCGCCTCATATTCACTCACCGCGCCGCGTAGTGGGTTAGAGGGATCGATACCGTTAAACGCGAGCGCTTCCGGCTGTAAGTTGGCTCCAGCGAACGGCTCCACATGGAAATGCAGCGTCATGTCCGGCATCAGCCAGCCTTGTTCATCCATTTTCAGCGTGATGGCGGCGATTTCGAGCAGCGCATCGGTTTTAGCGTTAAACCCTGCAGTTTCAACGTCGATGACGACAGGATAAAAACCACGAAAACGGTCGCACAGACCGGAAAGTTGAGCGTTATCGGACATCTGAGTCTCTTAATACGAAAAAATGCAGCGCGCATTATGGCAAATTTTACGCCGGGATGCAGTAAAACAACGGGCACAGTGACCTGCGCCCGACGGGGAATCAGTTACCCAGACCGCGGCCTGCGTCTTTAGCTTCAATCAATTCGATTTTATAGCCATCCGGATCTTCAACGAAGGCGATGATGGTTGAACCGCCTTTCACCGGCCCTGCTTCACGGGTCACGTTGCCGCCGTTCTGACGAATACGTTCACAGGCTTCAGCGGCATTGTCAACGCTCAGCGCGATGTGCCCATACGCATTGCCCATGTCGTAGCTCTCAACGCCCCAGTTATAGGTAAGTTCGATGACCGCTTCTTCCGTTTCCGGACCATATCCCACAAAGGCCAGCGAGTATTTGTATTCCGGATTCTCACTGGTACGCAGCAGTTTCATGCCCAGAACGTTAGTGTAAAAAGCGATGGAACGCTGCAAGTCGCCGACGCGCAGCATAGTATGCAATAAACGCATTTTCGTTGTCCTTAAAATAGTCAAGATATTCAAAGTATAGCGGCGATGTGAGGCCGCTATCAATGGAATTACAGAGTAGGGTAGTCAGTGTAGCCTTCCGCGCCGCCGCCATAAAAACTTTCGGGACGCTGTGGATTGAGTTTCGCGTTACGTTGCAGACGCGCCACCAGATCCGGGTTAGCGATGTAATCGCGACCAAACGCCACGGCGTCAATCAGCCCTTTTTCGATCAGCGTTTCCGCTTTTTCTGGCGTATAGGCGCCAGCGCCGATGATGGGACCGGGGAAACACGCGCGGATTTTTTTACGGAATGCTTCGCTATAAGGCGTGCCGCCCGCCCAGTCTGGTTCAGACATATGCAGATAAGCAATGCCGCGTTTGCCTAACGCTTCAATAAGATAGAGGGCATCGGCTTCTTCATTTGGGCCGTTATCGACATTCTGGAAAGTGCCGACAGGAGAAAGGCGGATGCCGATACGATCCGCGCCCCATTCCTCAATGCCGGCATCAACCACTTCCAGCACCAGACGGGCGCGATTCTCTACGCTGCCGCCGTACTGATCGGTACGGTGATTAGAAGAAGGTGAGAGGAACTGATGTAGCAGATAACCGTGCGCGGAGTGCAGCTCCACCAGATCGAAGCCTGCTTCTCGGGCATTGGCGATAGCCTGGCGGAAGTCGTTGACGATCCTCTGGATCTCGTGAGTATCCAGCGCGCGCGGTGTGGAAGTTTCTACGCGGATTGCCTGACCGTTTTCATCACGCAAAGAGGTGCGGGTTCCCGCATTGATAGCGGATGGCGCGACAGGCGCTTGTCCGCCTGGTTGCAGGCTGGCGTGTGAAATACGGCCTGTATGCCACAGTTGTACCGCAATATGACCGCCCTGAGCATGCATTCCCTGAGTGATTTTTTTCCAGGCAGCGATCTGCTCATCGCGGTGTAATCCCGGCGCGCCGGCGTAACCTTTCGCCTGTGCGGAGATTTGCGTGGCTTCGCTGATGATCAATCCGGCGCTGGCGCGTTGACGGTAATATTCCGCCATTAACGGCGTAGGAATATCGCCCGGTTCAATACTCCGCAAACGCGTCAAAGGCGCCATAAATACCCGGTTTGTCGCCGTGATGGCGCCCACCTTGAGGGGGGTAAACAGTTTTGCTGATGACATAGTGGCTCCTGGTATAAGTAGACCGGTCGTCTTGTAATAAAGGAAATGAAAACGCCTGTTACTGCTCAGGCGTTGTAATGATGGTCTTAACATGCGCCAACGCATTTTCCAGCGGCGCGGCGCTACGGGATATTTTGGCCTGTAAATTGGCGCCCAACCACAGGGCGTAAAGCACCTGCGCCTGTGGCAACGGCTGGCCGGTGAAATGTAAACAGTGGCTATTGCGACCGTTTTCCAGCGCGCGCGCGAGCAGTGCAATGATCTCCTGCGCCCCTTTATCCATAGTAGAGCGCATATCCTCCGACAGATCGCAGACTTCCGCTGACAGTTTCACCGTCAGGCAGCCGCTGATGGTGCCTTGCTGGCAAAACTGATTCAACGTTTCCTGATACCAGGTGAGAAGACGATCGCGATGATTACCGGGACCGGAGGTAAAGTGCGCCGTAAGACGCTGATGATAGCAGGCGTAATGTCGCTCCAGCATGGCGACGCCGAAGGCTTCTTTCGAGCGAAAGTAGTGATAAAACGATCCTTTAGGCACCTGAGCGGTTTTGAGTAACTCGCTAAGACCCATGCCGGTAAAACCCCGTTGCATACATAGTTGCTCACCGGTGGCCAGCAGATGTTCGCGAGTATCGTATTCGGTTTGCTTATTCATGACAGGCAGTATAGTAGACCAGTCGGTCTACAGCAAGCAGAGTTGCCATAATGCCAGTTAGCGTCTTCAATAGTCATAAGCGTCAAACGTTGAGGAGGGGATGTGGCCGAGCAGTTGGAGTTTTTTCCTGTAGCAAGCCCATGTCGCGGTATCTGCCAGTCTGATGAGCGTGGCTTTTGTCGGGGATGTATGCGCAGTCGCGACGAACGGTTTAACTGGCAAAAAATGAGCGATGCCGAGAAACAAAATGTACTGCGGCTTTGTCGCCAGCGTTTCTTGCGTAAAATACGCGCAAACAAGCCCCTCCCAGCGGAAGATCCTCAACAACCCTCACTCTTTTAAACGCGGAATTGCGTATACTCAACCTCATTATTCTCTATGAGGAATCTGTTATGGTTCAGCGTGTCACCATCGCTCCACAAGGCCCGGAGTTTTCGCGTTTTGTTATGGGTTACTGGCGTTTGATGGACTGGAATATGTCCGCGCGTCAGTTAGTGAGTTTTATCGAAGAACATCTGGATTTGGGCGTCACTACCGTTGACCATGCGGATATTTATGGTGGTTATCAGTGCGAAGCAGCGTTTGGTGAGGCGTTAACGTTGGCGCCGTATTTGCGGGAAAGACTGCAAATCGTTACCAAATGCGGTATTGCGACCACCGCCAGAGCGGAAAATAAACTCGGTCATTATATTACCGATCGCCACCATATTATTCTGAGCGCAGAACAATCATTAAAAAATCTGGCGACAGATTATCTGGATATGTTGCTAATCCACCGTCCCGATCCGTTAATGGATGCGGATGACGTGGCCGAGGCGTTTCAACATCTGCACCAAAGCGGCAAAGTACGCCATTTTGGCGTCTCTAATTTTACGCCAGCGCAATTTACGTTGCTGCAATCGCGCCTGCCTTTTACCCTGGCGACCAACCAGGTGGAGATCTCGCCAGTTCACCAGCCTTTGTTGCTGGACGGCACATTAGATCAATTACAGCAACTGCGTATTCGTCCGATGGCCTGGTCATGTCTTGGCGGCGGTCGGCTGTTTAATGATGAGACTTATCAGCCATTACGACAGGAGCTTTCCGTTATCGCGCAAGAACTCAACGCCAGTTCTATTGAACAGGTGGTCTATGCCTGGATTTTACGTTTGCCGTCGCAGCCGCTGCCGATTATTGGCTCGGGTAAAATCGAACGCGTACGCGCTGCGGTAGAAGCGGAAACGCTGTCATTGTCGCGTCAACAGTGGTTCCGAATCCGCAAGGCGGCATTGGGCTATGACGTGCCGTAATCGCCAACTCGTTGACTTTCCGTTCATGTTTCCGCCAGTGGTTTACACTTAACAGGCTACCACTTGTAACGGAGGTTTTATGAAGCGATTAAGTTTAGCAATGGTGACGCTGCTGGCCTGTGCGGGTGCGCAGGCCGCAAGCGAGAAAGTAGAGATGAATCTGGTGACGGCGCAAGGCGTAGGACAGTCTATCGGCACCGTGGTCATCGATGAAACCGAAGGCGGCTTAAAATTTACCCCGCACCTTAAAGCGTTACCGCCTGGCGAGCATGGTTTTCACATTCATGCCAAAGGTAGCTGCCAGCCCGCGATTAAAGATGGCAAAGCGGTTGCGGCAGAAGCCGCTGGTGGTCATCTGGACCCACAAAATACCGGCAAGCATGAAGGACCGGAGGGCCAGGGACATCTGGGCGATCTCCCGGTGTTAGTCGTTAATAATGATGGTATCGCTACCGAACCGGTTACTGCGCCGCGTCTGAAGTCTCTTGATGAAGTGAAAGATAAAGCGCTAATGATCCATGTGGGCGGCGATAATATGTCCGATCAACCGAAACCGCTTGGCGGCGGCGGGACGCGTTACGCCTGCGGCGTCATTAAATAACCCGGAGACAGCGTTCCCTGCGCTGACGCCTGCTCCAGCTGTGACAGCGAACAGTGTAAACGCCAGATAATCGCCGCCAGCTCATGCGCTGCGGGTTGATGATGATGCGCGAGCGTGTCACAGATACGCTGTAATTCCTGTAGCGTGGCGGCAAGCGGACGTTGTTGCACGCCGCGCTCGCTCATCACATCGCGCAGCAGGGAGATACAAATATCCCGCACCCGGGAAAGCGGATCGGAACGCGACTCCCAGGCGCGTAGCTGCCACACCACATGCGAGCAGTTCAGCAATACCACTCCCCAACGTAATAACCACCGGCGCGCCAGCGCATCCTGGCTGTTACTGAGCTGACTGACGTGATGATAGGTTAGCGATTCAAACTCGCTTTCGCTATGGGAAGGGTGGCGGCTAAGCTGATCGACGAAATCCCGGCGTAGCGCGCGGATATGGCGGCGACTTTTTACGGCATCGGAACCGGGACGCAAAATCGCAAACGCCAGCCAGGAAATCGCGACGCCGACGATCTTAGCGGTATTATCGTTAAGGAAGTCGGCGAAATCGTACACTGGCGGATTGGTCACGGCGATGAACGAGCCCATAAAGACAATAAGCTGCCCCCACAGTCCCGCCAGCTTAGGCATCTGCAGTTTAAGCAGTTGCATCGTGACGAACAGCGGAAAAAGGAAAAGTAAGAATTGCCACAGATCGGTGATTTGCACCATCAGGCCAAATTTCACCACGAAACTGAATAAGGACAGCAGCACTAAAGTTCGCATCAATAAGGAGAGCGACTTAAACGGCGTGGCGACGATGGAGTAGAGGACGCAACTGATCGCCGCCAGTGTTAATGCGCCGGACCCTGATTCCCATTGTGCGCCAATACTCCAGGCGCCAATAACCGTGAGCGTACAAAAGGTACGCACACCGCTCCAGATGGCCTCTGCGTTATCCGTATGCCGCGCAAGGCCAGGAGTGCGGCGGATGTTGATTTTATCCACCGGCGCACCGTTTTCGATTAGATATAACTGGCGGCTGCTGCGCAGGTATAACTGGCAAAAATAGCGTAATCGCTGCCAGAACGCGAGGCGACGATAATCCTGTTCATCCTGCGGGCGTAGCGGCGCAATAATCCGCGCCACGGTGTAGCTGTCCGCGCGCGGTTTCGCCAGCGCAGCTAAGAGTTGTTCAATGACTTCGCGGCTGTTTTCCGGCGGCGTCGGCCAGTTTAAAAGCATTCTACGCAGACTGGAGATCACGCTGGTTAGCCGTAATTGCTGATGTAACAATGAATTGAGCAACGCATTCTGGCGGCGAAAACGGTAATGACTCCAGAAAGCCTGAATACGCAACAGGTTCATGGTCAGGATTTGCCCAATGACGCCCTCATGCGCTGAGCGGATGGCGTCGGTGGTATCCGGCTGCCAAAGTAGACTGGCATGTTCCAGCAAGCGCGCATGCATGTTTTTCAACGCGGTGAGCAGGGCGGTGCCATCCGACGTGCTGGGCAGAATCATCATCATCATGCCGCCGCAGAGGATGCCGACGATAACTTCACATACGCGCGCCTGGGCGATATCCCACAACTGCGTGATTTCTACAATATTGACCATCGGGAACGCGATGATCGCCGCCGTGTAGCCGGACAACTGGAAAGCATAAGCGGCATTATTGGTAAAATGCGCGCAGGCCCAGGTACAAAAACCGATCCAGGCGGCCATGCTAAACAAGAACAACCAGGGTTCATTTAGCGTATGGCCGGCAATAATCAACGCAGCGGTCGCGCCGAGTAAACTCCCGGCAATACGCCCCAGACTTTTACTGATTACGCCGCCTACGGTCGGAAAGCTCACCACTGCGGCCGAAGTCATCGCCCAGTAGGGCTCATCCAGATTGAGATAATAAGCGAATGTCAGCGCGAGACACATGGCAATAGTATTACGCAACGCGTAACGCCACTGGCCGGAGGTTGCTTTAACCCAGGGCGTATTTCGCAGTGCCGGCAGGGAGAGTTTCATTACCGGTGTCCAATCGCCACGCTACAGGTAGTGCCGGAGACCAGCGTGATATCCTGCGGCAAAGCGTCAAATTCGATACGCACCGGAACGCGTTGCGCCAGACGTACCCACGGCACGTTGGGTTTGATATCTGGTACTAAACCGGAATCGCTCTCCACGCTTTGGTCGTAAATAGCGCGCCCGATACTGCCAACGTGACCCTGTAACTTAATATTGCCACTATACAGCGTTATTAATGCTGGCTCCCCTTCGTGAATATGGCGTAGTTTGGTTTCTTCGAAATATCCCATTACATAAAATGAATGGCTATCTACCAATGCGAAAAGCGGCTTACCGGTACTGGCATAATCACCGGTACGCGTGGAAAGGTTGGCCACCCAGCCGGATACCGGCGCTTTTACTTCTGTCTGGCTAAGCTGCCACTGCGCCTGTTTTAACGTTGCCAGTGCGACATCTACGCTGGCTTGCATCGCTTTAACATTCAGATTGGCGCTATCCAGATCTTCAGCAGAAATGTAGTTACGCGATAAATGTCGACGTCGCTCGGCTTCATTATTCGCTTTTGCCAGATCGGAGTGCGCTTTGGCCAACTGCGCCTGCGCGTTAAGTTCCGCAATATGGAAGGGCGTTTTATCAATGACAAAAAGAACGTCCCCCGCGTTGACGAACTGATTATCTTTGACATTGAGTTGGGTAATGCTGCCAGAGACCTGCGGCGTTACGCTGACCTGTTCCGCGCGGATTTTACCATCGCGCGTCCACGGCGACTGCATATAGTAATTCCATAACCACCACGCGGCCAGAACGGCGATGACGGCGACAATGAGAGTAGAAAAATATTTTATTGTTTTTAATGACATATTTACCACGCGATCAGTAAAACGAGGCCCAGACACACGCAAAGCGTAAAGAGGGAGAGATCCATTAACAGGGGATGCCAGATTTCACCAGAGTATATCCATTCACGCAGGAGTCGGTGAATAAACAACCAGATAACGAATCCAAGCGCGAAGGCTTTAAAGAACGGTGGAAAGTAAACAGATGCTCCCAACATGAGATCTTGTAAGGGCAATCCTGTGGCGTTGAGTATACACTTCACAAGCAATGTTCCTTTGCGTCAGACGACGATGCTTTAGTTTTAGCCAAAACCGAAGCTATAGGTGCCGATTGCGCACTATGTCTGAAAAAATGTCTATTGGTAAGCAAATTTAGCAATACATTTGTTTTGAGAATGCAAATACTGCACACTATTCTAAAATCAGTATAATAACTTAGCAAGCTAATTATAAGGAGATGGAATTGGAATCGCCACTAGGTTCTGATCTGGCACGGTTGGTGCGCATTTGGCGTGCTCTGATTGACCATCGCCTCAAGCCTCTGGAATTGACGCAGACACATTGGGTCACGCTGCACAATATTCATCAATTGCCGCCTGACCAGTCGCAGATTCAATTGGCTAAAGCGATAGGCATTGAGCAGCCATCGCTGGTACGCACGTTGGATCAACTTGAAGATAAGGGGCTAATTTCGCGGCAAACCTGCGCCAGCGATCGTCGCGCTAAGCGCATTAAACTGACTGAGAAAGCGGAGCCGCTGATCACCGAGATGGAAGCGGTCATTCATAAAACGCGCGGTGAAATTTTGGACGGGATTTCTTCAGAGGAGATTGAGCTTCTGATTAAACTTATCGCCAAACTTGAACACAACATTATGGAATTGCACTCTCACGATTGAGGCGCAGGGGCATACGTGTGGTCATGTGACCACACGTAAAGCCTGTTTTAGCGTGGAGAGACAGTAACCTGGCTGCCGTTGCTGGCCAGCACGACACGCTGACCTGCCGCGAAACGCGTATTTCCTTGTTTCTGCACAACCATAATGGTGTTGCCATCGTCTTTACGAATTTCCAGTTCCACACCCTGGGTTTTATTCATTGCGCCCTGGACGCCCTGGCCCGCTACGCCGCCAGCCACCGCGCCTGCCGCGGTCGCCAGTGAACGACCAGTACCGCCGCCGATAGTGTTGCCGAGGAATCCGCCCAACACCGCGCCGCCGATAGCGCCAATCACGTTAGAATCATCACCGCCCTGAATTTGAACCGGACGAACGTTAACGATAGTACCGTACGTTACATTCTGAACTTGTTTAGCCTCGGATGCGGTATACACATCGCCCGAAAGGCTATCATTGTTAACACATCCAGCTAAGGATAACCCCATCAGTGAAACGGCCAGTACACGTTTAATCATTTACCAATCTCCTGTTCTTCACGAAACGCTATTTCAGCATCCCTATAGCTAAATTATATGGCATTTATGCAGTTAAGGTCATATCTTCTGCTGAAAGAATGTAAAAATCATAATCAGAAGTTCATTAACTAACCTTAAACGAAGTGGGAAGCAAGAAAAGATAGGTTATTGATATCCGTGGACGGCACGGCAAAAAACGTGACGCAGGCATAGCATGTCAAAATACGTTATGCCGAGTGTTAAGGCTTAACCCAGCTTAAAAGGAAGAGGTATGAAATCGGGCCGTTTTATTGGCGTTATGTCCGGAACCAGCCTTGATGGCGTTGATGTCGTACTGGCGGCAATTGATGAAACAATGGTTGCGCAACAGGCAAGTCTCACCTGGCCTATTCCCGTTCATCTGAAAAAAGGCATTCTTGATATTTGTCAGGGGCAGCCGCTTACGCTCTCGCAACTCGGTCAGCTTGATACCCAGTTAGGCCGGCTTTTTGCACAGGCGGTTAATGCGCTGTTAGCGCAACAACGTTTGCAGCCGCGGGATATCGTCGCCATTGGTTGTCATGGGCAAACGGTCTGGCATGAACCGAGCGGAGATGCCCCGCATACTCTGCAAATTGGCGATAATAATCATATCGTCGCCCATACGGGGATTACGGTGGTCGGCGATTTTCGGCGGCGGGATATTGCGCTGGGCGGACAAGGCGCGCCGCTGGTGCCCGCTTTTCATCACGCGCTGTTGGGACATCCGACGGAAAAACGGATGGTCCTGAATATCGGCGGTATCGCCAATTTATCTCTGCTTTTCCCCGGGCAGGCGGTGCGCGGATACGATACGGGGCCGGGCAATATGTTGATGGATGCGTGGATTTGGCGGCAATGCGCGCAGCCCTACGACAAAGACGCGGCATGGGCGAAAGAAGGTCAGGTTATTCTTCCATTGCTGCAAAAGATGTTGAGCGATCCGTACTTTGCTGCGTCGGCGCCCAAAAGTACAGGACGTGAGTACTTCAACTATGGCTGGTTAGAGCGTCACCTTATGGCTTTCCCCGGCGCAGGCGCGCGCGATGTACAGGCCACGCTGGCTGAGCTGACGGCGGTCTCCATCGCCCAACAGGTGCTGCTCAACGGCGGCTGCGAGAGGCTGATGGTCTGTGGCGGCGGAAGCCGGAATCCGTTAGTGATGGCTCGTCTGGCAGCGCTGTTGCCGGGTATCGAGGTTTCGACCACCGATAAGGCGGGGATCAGTGGCGATGATATGGAGGCGTTGGCCTTTGCATGGCTTGCATGGCGAACCCTCGCGGGCCTGCCGGGAAATTTACCTTCCGTGACGGGCGCTACAGAAGCCAGTGTTTTAGGCGCTGTTTACCCTGCTAACCCAAGAACTCAGAGTTAACTGAATTTTTCCCGGACGATATATCGGTAAACTAGGAAGGTCAGGAAGGGGCGTTTGCCCCTCCAGAAGCAGGAGAGCTTTCGGGATATGCCTATGAAAAAGATAGTAATAATGTGTTTACCTGTGCTTCTGACCGGCTGTAGCGTTTATCAACAATTTGTTGAACGTATGCAAACGGATACACTGGAATACCAGTGTGATGAGAAGCCGCTTACCGTTAAAGTCAATAACCCGCGTGAAGAAGTCAGTTTTGTTTATGACAATAAGCTGCTGGCCCTGAAACAAGGAATCTCGGCCTCGGGCGCGCGTTATACCGACGGGATTTATGTTTTCTGGTCGCAAGGTGAGCGCGCCACAGTCTATAAACGAGACAGAATTGTGCTAAATAACTGTCAGTTACAAAATCCGAAGCGTTGAGATTTTCATTATGGGGGCGCACAATAGCGCCACCCACTGATTATTTCTGATCAACGCCATGTCTGATAACGACCAATTGCAGCAGATCGCGCATCTGCGCCGTGAATACACGAAAGGCGGCTTGCGTCGCCGCGATTTACCCGCTGAACCGTTAATCTTGTTTGAGCGCTGGCTTGGGCAGGCGTGCGACGCCCGACTGGCCGATCCGACGGCAATGGTTGTAGCGACCGTAGATGACAAGGGGCAACCGTACCAGCGTATTGTGTTGCTCAAGCATTATGACGAAAAAGGCCTGGTCTTTTATACCAACCTGGGAAGCCGCAAGGCGCATCAAATTGAGCACAATCCGCGTATCAGTCTGTTATTTCCCTGGCATATGCTTGAACGCCAGGTGATGGTGACAGGCAAAGCCGAGCGTCTCTCCACACTTGAGGTGGTGAGGTATTTCCACAGCCGTCCGCGTGATAGCCAGATCGGCGCATGGGTCTCTAAACAATCCAGCCGCATTTCCGCGCGCGGTATCCTTGAAAGCAAATTCCTGGAGCTCAAGCAGAAGTTTCAACAGGGCGAAGTTCCGTTGCCCAGCTTCTGGGGCGGTTTTCGCGTGAGTATCGAACAGATGGAGTTCTGGCAGGGCGGCGAACATCGTCTGCACGATCGCTTTTTATACCAACGCGACGACGGCGCGTGGAAAATCGACCGTCTTGCGCCCTAAAGATGCAAAATTCTTGTTTTAAGCACTGGTGCGGATGAATCCGCCGTTTTATGCTATGTCTCTTTCGCGTCTGGCGAAAAGTCGTGTACCGGCAAAGGTGCAGTCGTTTTATACATGGAGATTTTGATGGCAAGCAGTAACTTGATTAAACAATTGCAAGAGCGGGGGCTGGTAGCCCAGGTGACGGACGAAGACGCGTTGGCAGAGCGACTGGCGCAAGGCCCGATCGCGCTCTATTGCGGCTTCGATCCTACCGCTGACAGCTTGCATTTGGGGCATCTGGTTCCATTGTTATGCCTGAAACGCTTCCAGCAGGCAGGGCATCAACCTGTTGCGCTGGTAGGCGGAGCGACCGGTCTGATTGGCGACCCGAGCTTTAAAGCCGCCGAGCGTAAACTGAACACTGAAGAGACCGTTCAGGAGTGGGTGGCGAAAATTCGTAAACAGGTTGCCCCATTCCTGGACTTTGATTGCGGCGAAAACTCCGCCATCGCGGCCAATAACTATGACTGGTTCGGCAGCATGAATGTGCTGACTTTCCTGCGCGATATCGGTAAACATTTTTCCGTTAATCAGATGATCAACAAAGAAGCGGTGAAGCAGCGTCTGAACCGTGACGATCAGGGTATCTCTTTCACGGAGTTCTCTTATAACCTGCTACAGGGGTACGACTTCGCTTGTCTGAATAAACTGCACGGCGTTGCCTTACAGATTGGCGGTTCTGACCAGTGGGGGAACATCACTTCCGGTATCGACCTGACCCGTCGTCTGCACCAGAATCAGGTATTTGGTTTGACCGTTCCGCTGATCACCAAAGCTGACGGCACGAAATTTGGTAAAACCGAAGGCGGCGCTGTCTGGCTGGACCCGAAGAAAACCAGTCCGTACAAATTCTACCAGTTCTGGATTAATACCGCGGATGCCGATGTTTATCGTTTCCTGAAATTCTTCACTTTTATGGACATTGAAGAGATCAATGCCCTGGAAGAAGAAGATAAAAACAGCGGTAAAGCGCCGCGCGCTCAGTATGTGCTGGCCGAGCAGGTGACGCGTCTGGTTCACGGCGAAGAGGGGCTGGTTGCGGCAAAACGTATTACTGAAAGCCTCTTTAACGGCAACCTGGGCGAACTGAGCGAAGCGGATTTTGAGCAACTCGCTCAGGACGGCGTGCCGATGATCGAACTGGAAAAAGGCACCGATCTGATGCAGGCGCTGGTAGACGCCGAACTCCAGCCGTCGCGTGGTCAGGCGCGTAAGACTATCGCCTCCAACGCAGTCACTATCAATAGTGAAAAACAATCCGATCCTGAATACATCTTTAACGATGAGGACCGTCTGTTTGGCCGCTATACCTTATTGCGTCGCGGCAAAAAGAACTATTGTCTGATTTGCTGGAAATAAGGCATTAAGTAACAGGGAGTGAGAAATCACTCCCTTATTTTTGATGTTCAGGTAAAAAAATGAAGAATATCCTCGCTATCCAGTCCCATGTTGTTTTCGGACATGCGGGCAACAGCGCTGCCGAATTTCCCATGCGTCGTCTTGGCGCGAATGTTTGGCCGCTGAATACCGTTCAGTTTTCTAACCATACGCAATATGGTAAATGGACCGGCTGTGTCATGCCGCCCAGCCATCTGACTGAGATTGTCCAGGGGATTGCGGACATTGGCCAGTTAGCGCACTGCGACGCCGTACTTAGCGGTTACCTGGGATCTGCCGAGCAGGGAGAACACATTCTCGGTATTGTGCGCCAGGTTAAAGCGGCAAATCCGCAGGCAAAATATTTCTGCGATCCTGTGATGGGGCATCCGGAAAAGGGCTGTATCGTGGCGCCCGGCGTAGCAGAGTTCCATGTGCGTTATGCGCTACCCGCCAGCGATATTATCGCGCCTAACCTGATTGAACTGGAAATTCTCAGCAAACATAGCGTTAATAATGTGAATGACGCCGTGCAGGCGGCGCGTGAACTGATTGCTCAGGGGCCAGAGATTGTACTGGTAAAACATCTCGCCCGTGCCGGTTACAGTTCAGAACGCTTTGAAATGCTGTTGGTGACAGCGCAGGAAGCCTGGCATATTAGCCGTCCGCTGGTGGATTTCGGCTCACGTCAGCCGGTTGGCGTTGGCGATGTCACCAGTGGTTTATTGCTGGTCAAACTTTTGCAGGGCGCGACGTTGCAGCAGGCGCTGGAGCACGTTACGGCGGCAGTATATGAGATTATGATCGCCACCAAAACGATGCAGGAGTACGAACTGCAGGTCGTGGCGGCCCAGGATCGGATCGCTAATCCTGAACATTACTTCAGCGCAACGCGGCTGTAATTATTGCTGCTGAAAAGATGCCGGATGGCGGTACTGCGAGCTATCCGGCAACATGACATTAATTCAGTCCTTCCGCTTTAAGCGCTGCCGCAACGGTCGGTCTTTCCGCGACACGCTGCATATAACTTTCAATATGCGTTAACGCGTCCATATTCAGTTTTACGCCATATGCCCAACGCAATACGGTAAACAGATAAGCGTCTGCGATGGTAAAACGCTGGCCGCAAATCCACTGGTCGTCTGAAAGCGACTCATCAACATACTGAAATTTCTTTTCCAGATCGGCGCGAACGGCGGGTTTAAGCATTTCCGGCGTGTCAGGGCGGAATAGCGGGGTAAAACCTTTATGCAGTTCCGTTGCAATATAGTTGAGCCATTCCAGCGTATGATAGCGAGTAAGGCTACTTACAGGCGCCAGAAGCTGTCGGTCGGGGACGCTGTCGGCGAGGTACTGCATAATGGCGACGCCTTCAGTCAACAGCGTGCCGTCATCCAGAAGCAGAGCCGGAACCTGTCCTTTAGGGTTTATTGCCAGGTAATCATCACCGTTTTCCAGGCGTTTTTTTGCGAGATCGACGCCATCAAGCGTAAAGTCTTTGCCAATTTCGCGCAGGATAATGTGGGAAGCAAGAGAGCAGGCACCCGGTTTGTAGAACAGTTTCATCGGTAACTCCTTTTTGCTGAGGTTTAAAGTATGGTAGTGCGGGGACGGGCAAAAAAAAAAGCCGCTAACGCACAGTTAGCGGCCTGAATGTTGTTTCCCGGAAAATTAAACTGTAGCGGCTTTAGAGCCTTTCTCAGCGGTATCATCGTCCTGGGTCATACGGTTCAGCTTAGGCGCTGTTAGCAGCATCAGGACGGCGATAACTGCGGTTGCTACGCCAATCTGCATAAATACGCGACCATAGACTTCCAGGGACATCAGTGGGTCAGTCACGTCACTCGGCACGGCCATCAGGTTGGCGACATAACCGCCGATGATGTTAGCGCCTGCCGTTGTCAGGAACCAACTACCCATGATGAAGCCCATAAGACGCTGCGGAACCAACTGTGCGACCATCGCCAGTCCCAGACCGGAGATCATTAGCTCACCGATACTTTGCAGACCATAGCTCACGATCAGCCAGTTTACGGATACGATGCCAGCATCGTTCGCAAATTTGGCGCCCAGCGGCAGAATCAGGAATGCGCCGGAACACAGCACCATACCAATGGCGAATTTCATCGGCATCGGCAGCGTATCGCCCATCCTGTTATAGATAGCGGCCAGAATCGGGCTGCCGATAATGATCCAGAACGGGTTCAGAGCCTGATACTGTTCCGGTTCGAAAGCGATACCGAGAATAGAGTGCTCGACGTTACGAATGGCAAAGAAGTTCAGCGACGTCGGCATTTGGCTATACAGTACAAAGAAGATAATCGCCTGCAGCATCAAAATAAAGGCGACGATCATTTTACGGCGAGCCGCGCCGTGCATGGAAAACGCTTCTTTACCGAAGATAATGACGATGCCAAGAGCGATTACGCCCAGCACCATACGCGCGATATCCTGGTTGTGCAGCAGCCAGGTGGCAACCGCAATCAGCACGACAATGCCCACGATCGTCAGCAGCAGGTTACGGAAGTTGATCGGTTCAAAGTCGGGTTTGGAACCGTAGCTTTTCACCCAGCGCTGGCAGAAAGCAAAGTTAACGACGGTTATCAGCATACCGACGACGCTAAGCGCAAACGCGGTGCTCCAGCCATAACGCGCCGCCAGCCACGGCGTCGCGAGCATAGAGAAGAAGGAGCCGATGTTGACGGACATATAATACATCGTAAAAGCGCCGTCGAGACGCGGATCGTCCTTCGCATAACAGGTAGACAACAGGGAAGACGGGTTAGCTTTAAACAGACCGTTACCCACAGCGATAGCCGCCATGCCCATATAGACGACGCCAGCGTCATGGCCAGACCATGCGACCAGCGCATAACCGATAGCCAGCACTACGGCACCCAGCATAATAACGCGTTTGGTACCCAGAACTTTATCACCTAACCAACCGCCAATCGCGACCAGGCCGTACACCAGTGCACTGAAGGAAGAGAAAAGGGTGATGGAATCCGCTTCTGACATACCCAGTTGTTTTACCAGGTAGACGGCCATAATGCCTTGCAGGCCGTAATAACCAAAACGCTCCCATAACTCTATCGAGAAGATGAGATAGAACGCCTTCGGTTGTTTGAAAGCGTTCAAACTGACGCTTTCAGTTGGTTTATTGTTTGCAGTAGACACTTTTACCTCTTTTTTACGCCCCGTATTAACAGGGATTGTCTGGCGCGTGATGAGTCAGACTCATCCGTCCGATTGTTATATTGGAGGGGAAACGGCAGGTAATGTTCACTATCTTTCCTCTCCAGACAAGACCTTTGTAATAATCTGTTACATATAACTCCTCTGGTTGAATCGTCCGGCGTCAGAAATGTTATCCAGAGTTAAATTTTTTCATTTGAAGAATGGCAGATTATTACACTGCGAAAAGGCCATAATTTTGGGTGAAAGGCGATATCTTCTGCTATTTAAGGTAAAAGGCAGTGATATAGGCCATTATCTGAAAAAATGGCAGAGTAATGTTTTGTAGTGAAAACGGGGCGTCAGTCTATCCGGTTGTAAATGTAACCTTAGATGTCACTAAATTTCACATGAAGTTATCAAAGTGATCCTGATCACGGATAGATAGAAATTTTTGCGATTAAAAAATGATTAACCTGACGTGGGGGGAAAACGAAAGCACATTACATCAGAAAAAGGACAGAGACTGGAATGATTAATGGCTAAAATAGATCCAGGCAGAAGGTGGGAGTGCGCTGGCGTGACGGACGCACTCCGACAATATCAAATATCGACTTTTTCTTTGTATTCGCAAAGATCTTCAATGAGGCAGGAGCCGCAGCGGGGTTTTCGGGCGATACAGGTATAGCGTCCATGCAAAATTAACCAGTGATGACAGTCCACTTTGAACTCATTCGGCACCACTTTCAGTAGCTTCTCTTCTACCTGCTCGACATTTTTACCCGGCGCGAACTGCGTTCGGTTACATACACGAAATATATGCGTATCAACAGCGATGGTTGGCCAGCCGAAGGCGGTATTCAGCACCACGTTAGCCGTTTTACGTCCCACGCCGGGAAGCGCTTCCAGCGCCGCCCGATCCTCCGGCACTTCGCCATTATGCTTGTCCAGTAAAATACGGCAGGTCTTAATCACGTTTTCCGCTTTACTGTTAAATAAGCCGATGGTTTTGATATAGGATTTCACGCCCTCTACGCCCAGTTCCAGCATCGCGGCTGGCGTATTGGCAACCGGGTAAAGTTTGGCGGTAGCCTTGTTCACGCTGACGTCAGTTGCCTGGGCGGAAAGCAACACGGCAATCAGCAACTCAAACGGCGACGTGAAATTGAGTTCTGTTGTGGGGTGCGGATTGTTGTCGCGCAGGCGCGTCAGAATTTCCAGCCTTTTTGCTTTGTTCATCAGACTTTCCCTGTTTCACCTGCCGGAACAGCGGAAGGCGCGGTTTCGGCGCGGCGTTTCTTCATTTTTTCATCAATAAGATATTTTACCGCCAGCATGAGTCCCAGGCCGATAAACGCGCCTGGCGGTAGCATCGCCAGCAGGAAAGGCGAGTCGGTGTGAAATATCTCGACCCGTAATACTTTTGCCCAGCCTCCCAGCAGGCTATCCGCGCCATCGAAAAGCGTGCCATTCCCGAGGATCTCGCGCAGCGAGCCCAGCACGAACATCGCGCCTGTCGCGCCCATGCCGATGGAAAAACCGTCCAACGCGGAAAGCCACGGTCCTTTTTTCGCGGCAAACGCTTCGGCGCGACCGACAACAATGCAGTTCGTTACAATCAGCGGAATAAAAATCCCTAAAGACTGATACAAACCGAATGCATAGGCATTGATCAGCATCTGTACGGCGCTTACCACCGAGGCAATGATCATAACGTAAATCGGGATACGGATTTCTGCCGGCGTCCAGCGACGTAGTGCGGAAACCGTCAGGTTGGTCAGCGTTAATACCAGCGTCGTGGCCAGACCCAGCCCCAGAGCATTGGTTGCCGTAGACGTCACCGCCAGTAATGGGCACAGGCCAAGTAGCTGCACCAGAGCGGAGTTATTTTTCCATAACCCCTGAACAACAATATCTTTTATTTCGCTCATGGTTATTCTCCACAGGCGGTTAAATGGGGGAGCTGAGCGGGCAGTGATTCGGCGTACAGCCCGGCGCGTTTAACTGCATTCACCACGGCGCGCGGCGTTATTGTCGCCCCGGTAAATTGATCAAAATCACCGCCATCTTTTTTCACCGCCCAGTGCGTATCATTTTCACCGCTGATGGTTTTACCGCTAAAGTGGGTAATCCAGTCAGACAAACGGCGCTCAATTTTATCACCCAATCCTGGCGTCTCATGATGTTCCGTCACGCGCGTCCCCAGGATGGTACCATTGAAATCTGCGCCGACGATAAGCTGGATAGCGCCGGAATAGCCATCTGGCGCGGTGGCCTCAATGATGGCCGCTACGGGTTTATCATCCTTGCGAGCGATAAAAACACGGTGTATGCCTTTGCCGAGAGTGGGCGCATCAACCAGATAACAACTCTCTTGCAGATTATTATTGTAACGATCTGGCGGCAATACCTGATCGAACAAGGCATGCTGTTGTTGCAGCGCTTGTTCGTGAATGGTTGATTTGGTCATCTGATTAATCACCGCGGTCAATCCCGTAGAGCCTGCGGCAAAAAGCGCCAGCGTAATACCGTGTTTACGAATCGTTTTCAGCATGGTTTATCCTTTGCGATGTCCATAGACGCGGGGGCGCGTGTAGTAGTCGATCAGAGGAACCGTGATATTCGCCAACAGGACAGCAAAAGCAACGCCGTCCGGATAACCGCCGAAGCTACGAATCAGCCACACTAATACCCCAGCCAGCGCGCCGAAAATTAAACGACCACGGTTGGTCGTGGAGGCGGTAACCGGATCCGTTAAGATAAAAAACGCGCCCAGCATGGTGGCGCCTGACAGAAGATGCAACTGTGGCGAGGCCAGCGTAGCGGGCGAGAAAAGCCAACCTAACGCGGCGCATAGCGCCAGCGTGAGCAGAAAACTGACCGGGATATGCCAGCGGATAGCTTTTTGCCACAGCAGGAATACGCCGCCGACAAGCCAGGCGAGGTTAACCCACTGCCAGCCTACGCCGGCCAGCATGCCGCTGTATATCGGGTACTGCATAATTTGCTCAACGGAATGCCCGGCGCGCAAGGACGTTTTAAACGTATCCAGCGGCGTCGCCTGGCTGATACCGTCAATTCCTATACGTAGCAGCGTCATATCGCCGCCGCTGGCGGTATGCCCGGTAAAAATCATCCGCAACGTGTCCAGCATATCGGGCGTTGTTGCGGCTATTTCATAAGGCGGCAACCAGCTTGTCATTTGCACCGGAAAGGAGATTAATAGCACCACGTAACCGATCATTGCCGGATTAAAGGGGTTTTGTCCCAGCCCGCCATATAACTGTTTGGCGATAATAATGGCGAATCCCGTTCCCAGCACGACCATCCACCAGGGCGCGAGCGGAGGGATACTGACCGCCAGCAAAAGCCCCGTCAATAACGCGGAATAATCCTGCAGGTGACTGGCGACCGATTGTTTGCGCAGCCTAAGGACAATGGCTTCTGCGACGAGCGCCGTGATGGCAGCCAGAACGATCTGGAAAAGCGTTCCCCAACCAAAAAACCACGTCTGCGCGGCAATCCCCGGCAGAGCGGCGATTAACACCAGCAACATGATTCGCGATGTCTGGCGCTGGTTATGGGTATAAGGCGAGCTTGCGATTCTGAATACCATTTAGTCCTCGTTAACAACCTGCTGCTGTGATGCTTTTTTTGCCTGGACGCGGGCGATCGCCGCAGCAACCGCGGCTTTGCGCGGGTCGACCGGTTCGACAGGAATGCTTACGGCCTGCTGTTCCTGCTTGCGGGCTTTGGCACGGGCGATAGCTGCCTCCACCGCGGCTTTGCGCGGATCGACCGGTTCGACAGGTTCACTTACGGCCTGCTGTTCCTGCTTGCGGGCTTTGGCACGGGCGATAGCTGCCTCCACCGCGGCTTTGCGCGGGTCGACCTGTTCGACAGGTTTTACGGCCTGCTGTTCCTGCTTACGGGCTTTGGCGCGGGCGATAGCTGCCTCCACTGCGGCTTTGCGCGGATCGTCGCCAGATATCGCGCTGTCAGCCATCGTATGACCGGCTTGTTTAGCGCGTGCTTGCGCTTTACGTGCTTCACGGGCCGCGATCGCGGCGCTATTGTCCGGCAGACTACCAGCCTGAATAATCACCGGCTGCGTGGCCTGCGCCTGTTTCTCTTTTACCCGTGCCAGCGCAGCGGCAATGGCATCCTGATCTTTTGCCGCAGGTTGTACGACCGCACTCTTGTGGCGTGCAAGGCGGGCGGCTTTTTCGCGCTCCAGTCTTGCCTGACGAGCCTCAAAACGCGCTTTTGCTTCGGCGGCGCGTTTTTCTTCAAGCCTTATTGCATTAATCTCCGCTTTTTCCTGACGGAAATATTGGACGAGCGGAATATTACTGGGGCAGACCCAGGCGCAGGCACCGCATTCTATACAATCGGCAATATGGTGAGTGGTAGCCTTGTCATGCTGCTGCCCTTTGCTGAACCAATAAAGCTGCTGCGGTAAAAGGTCGGCAGGGCAAGCGTCAGCGCAAGCGCTGCAACGAATACAGCTTTTCTCTTCCTGAGGCGTTCCCATTTCAGTCACGGATGGCGCCAGCAGGCAGTTGGTGATTTTTACAACCGGTACGTCAAGCCAGGGAAGGGTGAATCCCATTAACGGACCGCCCATGATGACCATTTGGTCGGCGGAAGGGCAGAAACCGGCATCGTTAAGCAAATGACGAACGGGAGTGCCGAGCCGCGCCCAGACGTTACCCGGACGGCTTACCGCTTCACCCGTTAAGGTGACGACGCGTTCTGTGATCGGTTCGCCGTCAACCACGGCGCGTTTAATGGCATAAGCCGTACCGACGTTTTGCATCAGCACGCCAATATCAGAGGAGCGCCCGCCGTGGGGAACCTGTTTTCCCGTCAGTATCTGAGTGAGCTGTTTTGCACCGCCGGAAGGGTATTTGGTTGGGATAACGCGTAACGAAATATCGTGGGCGTCAGCCAGTACGGCGCGCAGCATGGAAATAGCCTGCGGTTTGTTATCTTCAATGCCGATTAATACCTCACGCGGTTGCAGAATATGCGCCAGGATGCGGATACCTTCCACAATCTGCGCGGCGCAGTCCTGCATCAGACGATCGTCCGCCGTAATGTAAGGTTCGCACTCTGCGGCATTAATAATAAGCGTGGTGATTTTATCGCCGCCGCCCTGCAATTTAACGCCGGTGGGAAACCCTGCGCCACCAAGCCCGGCAACGCCATACTGATGAATGCGTTCAATGAGCGCTTCACGGCTGTGGGCACGGTAATCAGACCAGCCCTCGCGCTCAATCCAGCGGTCCTCGCCGTCGGCATCAATGATGACGCTTAACTCCGCCAGCGCCGAAGGATGCGCCGTCGAGTGGGGCGCAATAGCGATAACCGTCCCGGAGGTGGGCGCGTGTACCGGCAGCATTCTCCCACGTCCACGGGTGAGCGCCTGGCCGCGCAGCACGCGATCGCCGACGCTAACGCACAGCTCGCCCTCAGCGCCAATGTGCTGTTTTAAGGGGATAACGAAGCGCGGTGCTAAAGGCACCTGGCGCAGCGGCGTGCCGTTTGACTGGGCCTTCATTTCGGGAGGATGAATACCGCCGTCGAAATCCCAGATTTTATCTTTTTTGAAAGCAGAAAATAGTTTAAGCATGTTGTTCCACGGGAATGATGCGAACGGGAATGGTGTTCAAATCCCATTTCCAACTGTCGGGCGTCTCATTCACCGGACGTAATTCGATGCAGTGCGTCGGACACGGAGCGACACACAGATTACAGCCGGTACAGAGATCGCTCATGACCGTGTGCATGGCGCGCGTTGCGCCAACGATAGCGTCAACCGGGCAGGCCTGAATGCATTTTGTGCAACCAATGCAGTTATTTTCATCAATAATTGCCAGCATACGTACCGGCGCGGCCTGCTGTTCTTCACCATCGCATGGCTGCGGCTCTACGTTTAGCAGCTCTGCAATTTTCAGCATGACGCCCTCGCCGCCGGGCGCGCAACGATTGATTTTCTCACCCTGGAGACCCACGGCTTCGGCGTAGGGACGGCAACCGGGATAGCCGCACTGACCACACTGGCTCTGTGGCAAAATTGCATCGATTTTTTCAACTACCGGGTCATCTTCAACCGCGAATCGGCGAGAGGCATAACCCAGAATGGCGCCGAACACCAGGCCCAGAAAGGTCAGGGCGCCAACGGCAATCCAGACAGTATTCATTACAACTTCACCAAACCACTAAAGCCCATAAAGGCCAAAGACATTAATCCTGCGGTAATCAACGCTATCGCGTTACCACGAAAAGGCGCCGGCACATCCGCCACGGCAAGGCGTTCGCGGATGGCGGCGAACAGAACCATTACCAATGAAAAACCGACGGCGGCGGAAAATCCGTACAGCGCCGACTGAAGAAAGTGATGACCGAGATTAATATTCAGTAACGCTACGCCCAGAACCGCACAGTTAGTGGTAATCAGTGGTAAGAAGATGCCTAACAAGCGGTATAATGCCGGGCTGGTTTTTCGTACAACCATTTCGGTAAATTGCACGACCACGGCAATGACGAGGATAAAGGCCAGCGTCCGCAGATAAATCAGATCCAGCGGAATAAGTATCCAGGTGTCGATAAGCCAGGCGCATATCGACGCCAGCGTCATGACAAAGGTCGTCGCGAGGCCCATCCCCATGGCGGTTTCCAACTTTTTGGATACGCCCATAAAGGGACAAAGGCCCAGAAACTTGACCAGTACAAAGTTATTGACCAGTACAGTTCCGACAAAGAGCAGCAGGTAATCAGTCATGTTTCGGCCTGAAATAAAAAAGCCGCCTATTATCTGTCAAACTACCACAGGCGACAACAGGTTAACTGTAGGGTTATTACGGATTAACAAACGTTGTTTTGACGCGCGCTGAACGTTTGAGATAAGGTACAATGAGCGCCGTCGCCAACAGTGGAAAGAGTAGCTGGCGCACGGCAAAGGCATCTGATACGGGCGAAAAGGCAAATGCTTTAACCGCCAGTAAAACCGACACCAGCAGCCAGATAATGTAATGCTTCGGCACGCAGCGTCTGCGCTTGAAGAATGCAATCGTCAACCACAGGGTATAGTACCACATAGCGATAGCGGTAATAAATGAAATGCCCCATAGCAGTAAATTACCGGTTTCCTGTCCGCTAAGCGTCTTGAACGTTTGCGGTGTGGCAAGCGCCATAACGTAGAGTAATAACGCCAGCGAGGCGCTCAACAACGCGACTAACAGCCAGGCTAACGGGCCAAGAAGCCAGCCTCCGATTCGTTGTGGCGGTGTTGTGGTCATATCTTCTCCGGGGTTACGCGCGTTAACGGTTATGCCGCTCATTTTGGGGCAAATATTATAAGGTTTTTAATGTCAAACGCTACTTTCTTTATTGCACATAGCGCCAGACGGATTGCGGGACCTGACCTACATCAAACAAGCGTCCTCCGGAGACCAGTTCGGCACGGCGGTGATCCGCAGCGCGATACATATTAACAATATCCCTGTCATCAGTAAGGGTATAGTTAAGGTGGTCGAACAGTTTTTCCAGACTTTCGAGCGAACTAATTTTGCGGAATTTTAATAGATAATCCTGAACAGTCATATAAAGTTGATCCATATTAAATATAATGCCAACGGAGTAGTCACTGATAAAAAATAAACAAAATCGCACCAGTGAGAGGTCAGGGGTGCAGGTAAAACGGGAATATTCTTACCGGTAAAGAGTCAGGCGCCAAATGGCGCCTGGGGCGAAAGGTTAACGCGCTTTCCTACAACAGGCAATAAACGTCAGACCAGGATAGAACATATTTCGTTTTTTTGGCCGATTTTTGACTTTTCCCGGCACGCCTTACGACACCGTTCACCGTGCCGTGCGAAAACGCCTTTGCGTTATCTGATGCTTACTTCTTCTGAACGGAAGCAACGGGTTCTGGCGGTTAGTAATTGTCAATATGATTGGCAATACCTAAAAGAATGACCGAGATAACGAGAACTATCCACCCTGTTAATTCAATTAGACGATTCATTATTGACGACATTTGCTTTGATCTATCCATAAACACAGAGAGTAAATGTTACTTTCCTGGCGAACGGTCGGCAAGAGGGATGGGAACGATTTCAAACTCTGTTCTGTAACAAGTTAATCATCAGATGCTACGTTGTTGGTCAGGACGCTATTGCGGCTAATGGTACGATGGTGTGGAATAGCGATATCTAAAACCGGAGGCAGTGAGATGAATGACAAAATCCGCGTTGGGTTAATAGGTTATGGTTACGCCAGTAAAACCTTTCATGCGCCCTTAATTATGGGAACGCCAGGGTTAGAACTTGCGGCGGTATCCAGCAGCGATGAAACGAAAGTGAAAGCAGACTGGCCGGCGGTGTCCGTGGTCTCTGAGCCCCGACATTTATTTAGCGATCCGCATATCGACCTGATTGTGATCCCGACGCCCAACGATACCCATTTCCCGCTGGCGAAAGCCGCGCTGGAAGCCGGTAAGCATGTGGTGGTTGATAAGCCCTTTACCGTGACACTGTCACAGGCACGAGAGTTGGATGCGCTTGCGCGGAGCACCGGCCGGGTACTTTCAGTCTTCCATAACCGCCGCTGGGACAGCGATTTTTTGACGCTGAAAGCCTTGTTGGCGGATGGCGTGCTCGGCGAGGTGTCTTTGTTTGAATCCCACTTTGATCGTTTCCGTCCTCAGGTGCGCGACCGCTGGCGCGAGCAAGGCGGGCCGGGAAGTGGTATCTGGTACGATCTGGCGCCGCACTTGTTGGATCAGGCCATTCAACTTTTTGGTCTGCCGGTCAGCATGACGGTGGATTTAGCGCAACTGCGTCCGGGCGCGCAATCTACGGACTATTTCCACGCGATTTTATCTTATCCTCAGCGCCGCGTGATTTTGCACGGTACGATGCTTGCCGCAGCGGAGTCAGCGCGATACATCGTTCATGGTTCGCGCGGCAGCTATGTAAAATATGGCCTTGATCCCCAGGAAGAACGGCTAAAAAACGGCGAGCGTTTACCGCAGGAAGACTGGGGATATGATATGCGTGACGGCGTATTGACCCTGGTTGAGGGAGAGACACGCAAAGAAGAGAACTGGCTTACGTTGCCGGGTAACTATCCGGCATATTATGCCGCCATCCGCGATGCGTTAAACGGTAATGGTGAAAATCCCGTGCCGGCAAGTCAGGCGATTCAAATTATGGAGTTAATTGAACTAGGCATGGAATCGGCAAAACATCGCGCGACGCTGTGTCTTGCCTGAGATTTAGCATTTCTCCGCCTGGGATAGCATTAAACCGCAGGCGGAGAGAGGGCGTTAGCGTCAATAAAGCAATCTTATGCCGCGGCCACTTTTTCGCGCAGCGCACGTTTTTCGCCATCGCTCAGGAACGCCATTTCCAGACCGTTAATCTGTGCCTGGCGAATCTGTTCGCGGCTCAAGCCTGCCGCGGGCGCGGCAACGTGATATTCATGGATAATATCTACGCCCTGAACAGCCGGATCGTCCGTATTAAGACTAGCGAGAACGCCATGCTCAAGGAAGATTTTGAGCGGATGGTCTGCCAGCGATGCGACGGTACTGGTCTGAATATTCGAGGTCAGACAGGATTCAATACCGATACGTTGCTGCGCAAGAAAATCCATTAACGCGCGATCTTCAACGGCTTTTACGCCATGTCCGATACGTTCGGCCCCCAGTTCGCGAATTGCCTGCCAGATACTTTCCGGTCCTGCGGCTTCGCCAGCGTGAACGGTAATATGCCAGCCCGCATCGCGCGCCCGGTTAAAGTGCGACAAAAACAGACTGCCGGGAAAGCCCAGCTCATCACCGGCTAAATCCAACGCGATGATCTTCTCTCTGTGCGCCAGCAGCGCATCAAGCTCCTGTAAACATGCCGCCTCGCCGAAGGTACGGCTCATAATGCCAATGAGTCGCGCCTCGACGCCAAACGTGTTACAGCCGTCGCGTACGCCGTCGATAACGGCTTCAACCACGCCTGCAATCGGTAACTGATGCGCCATCGCCATATAACCGGGCGAAAAGCGAAGCTCGACGTAATGCAGGCCGTTACGTGCGGCATCTTCAATATTTTCAAAGGCCACGCGACGGCAGGCGTCAAGCGATGCCAGGACTTTTACCCCCCAATCGAGCTTAGAGAGAAAGCTTACTAAATCGGGTTCGGTTGAGGTGACCTGAACATGCGGAATCAGCGTTTCCAGCGTTTGGGCGGGAAGGGCGATGTTGAACTGGCGACCAAGATCCAGAATTGTTTGGGCGCGAATGTTGCCATCAAGGTGGCGGTGGATGTCAGTCAAAGGAAGCGTAATATCAATCATGGGCGCACTCAATTTTTAATAAAAGTGCGCACCATTATACTACAGATTGGTAATCCTCTGGAGATTTTGGAAAAACGGAGCCATTACGTTGCAACTTCGCGAGGGCGCGGGAGAAATTTTGTACCATTTTCTTTATCGCGCCCCGGTCAGCTCACAGGGGGAGTTGCTGTCATCGCATCTTAGGATAAAGGGTCAACCCCCCGCTTGTAGACGGTATCAGCGAACGGTGCGGATAGCATTAATTAATCCGTTGACGCCTTTTTCAAGTTTCAGGCGAGGGCATCCGGCATTCAGACGTACAAATCCCCGGCCTTCTGCGCCATAGGTATCGCCGGGCATAATGGCGACTTTCTCCCGGTGAATGAGCGCGTTCTGTAATTTTTGATTGTCAATGCCGAGCGGACGGAGATCAATCCAGGCCAGATAGGTCGATGGCGGCGCTTGCCAGTTCAACGTCGGAAAGGCGTCATTCAGCGCCTGCTCGATATAGCGCATATTAGCCGCCAGATAGACGCGTAACGCATCCAGCCACGGCGCGCCGTGCTGATATGCGGCAATATGCGCCGTGAGCGAGAGCACCGCTGGCGAGGAGAGGCCGTCACGACCTTTTAAGGCGGCCAGGTAGCGTTCACGGCTTGCGCTATTTTCAATGATTCCATAAGCGCCGGTTAATGCCGGGATGTTGAAGCTTTTCGAACCGGAGGAGAGCAGCGCCCAGTCTCCGCGCGCGACATTGCTCCAGGGAATATGCGGCTGGTTTCCCCATACCATATCCATGTGAATTTCATCGGAAATCACCCGTACGCCATGGCGCTCGCACAGCGCTGACATCGTTTCCAGCTCGTCACGCGTCCACACTTTACCGGTGGGATTCTGCGGACTGCACAGCAGCAGGATTTTGCTTTCCGGACGCGCCAGCGCCGTCTCCAGTTTTGCCATATCGCAATGCCAGGCGTTGCCTTCTTTCTCCAGCGGGACGGGAGTGACGATGCGATGGTTGCCTTCAATCGCTTTATAAAAAGCATCATAAGCGGGAGTATGAACTACCACGCCGTCGCCTTCGTCGGACCACTGGCGGATAAGCTCGGACGCCATATAGATAACGGAAGGGCCGTATACAAGGGCGCGTGTATCAATCGTGGTCTGATGACGTGTCGCAAACCAGTGGGAAATCGCCCCTAAAAACGCCTCATTTTTCCAGCGGCTATAGCCTAGTACTCCGTGGGAAAGGCGCTGGTTTAGGGCCTCCAGGATACATGGCGCGGTGGCAAAGTCCATATCCGAAATAGTAAAGGGGAGCAGATCGGCTTCGCCAAAACGATCGGCGACATAATCCCACTGCGTACACCATGTACCGCGACGGTCAACTTCCTGTGAAAAATCGAACATATCTCTTCCTTATGCCTGAACGGTATGCATCAAACCAACCATTTCATCTTTTACAGACTGAACCTGCGGGCCGATAACGACCTGCAAATTATGCTGATTGAGCTGTACGACGCCTATCGCGCGATTGTCCTTCAATGCCTGGACATCCACAAGCGACATATCTTTCACTGACAGACGTAGGCGGGTGATGCAGTTGTCCAGACTCACGATGTTTTCTGTGCCGCCTAATGCCGCCAGGATAGCAGGCACGTTGTAGCCGGATTTTCCTGGCGCGCCAGCGATCGCTTTTTCAATGCTGGTGGCGATCTCCGCCTCGCGCCCCGGTGTTTTGAGGTTAAAGCGTGTAATGGCGAAGCGGAAAATGACGTAGTAAACCGCAAACCACATCGCTGCCACTACCGGCACCAGATACCATTTTGTTGACAGACCATGCAGGATGCCGAACACCACAAAGTCAATAATATTGCCATCTGTATTGCCGATAGTGACGCCGAGAATCGCCATGATGGTAAAGCCCAGCCCGGTCAGCAGAGCATGAATAACATACAGTACCGGCGCCACGAACAGAAACAGGAACTCCAGAGGCTCCGTTGTACCGCCGACAACGCAGGCGATTAAACCGGAAATCAATAATCCTTTAATTTTAGGGCGGTTTTCTGGACGGGCGCAGTGGTACATTGCCAACGCGGCGCCCGGCAAACCACCGAGAAACGCCGGCATTTTGCCTTGCGATAAGAAGCGAGTGGCGCTTTCAGAGAAGCCGTGCGTCGTTGGGCAACTGAGCTGAGCCTGGAAAATAGTCAACGCGCCGCTAACGGTATGCCCGCACACTTCTTGCGTACCGCCCGCCTCGGTGAAGCGAATCAGCGCTACCAGAATATGGTGCAGACCAAAAGGCAACAGCAGGCGCTCGCCGGTGCCGAAAATCATCGGGCCAAAGTCGCCGGCGCTATTGATGATATGACCCAGTCCACTAATTCCCATCGCAAAAACTGGCCATACGAGCGGGATAACCAGGCCGACAAGCCCCATCACGACGGCGGAAACGATAGGTACAAAACGCGTACCGCCGAAAAAGGCCAGCGCATCCGGCAAACGAATGGTGTGAAACCGTTCATGCAGCATCCAGACAATAATACCAGCGATAACGGCGCCGAGGATGCCGGTATCGATCGAGGGGATGCCCAGAATATTTTGTACGTTATTGGCTTTCAGCACCGCCGCATCGGTGGTCGGCAGAATGCCTTTTGCCGTGAGCCAGAAGTTGACCGCAAGGTTCATTACCGCGTAACCGACGAACCCGGCAAACGCGGCGACGCCTTTGTTTTCTCGCGCCAGACCGAGCGGAATCGCGATACAAAACATCACCGGCAGGAAGCTAAAGGCAAAAGAACCTACTTTACTCATCCAGGTGAAGATAGCCTGTAGCAATGGATTACCCAGCACAGGGAGCAGGGTAATAACGTCGTGGCTACTGAGCGAGCTGCCGATACCGAGCATAATGCCGCAGAACGAGAGCAAGGCGACGGGCAACATAAACGTTTTGCCCAATTGCTGGAAAAATTCCCATAGCGTTATTCTTGGTGTGGTTTTCGTCGTCATCTAACGACTCCTTGTTAATAAAGACCGGTGTCAGGTTATGATGGCGAGAAGATAAAACGTTTTACCAGATTTTAGTGCGGCATTAATCACATTACTGACCGATAATAACGCGTATAAAGATAACAGATAGGTAAAACGTTTTATCTGTCAGACTCCGGAGCGATTTGTTGCCATGGCTATCGCCAAAAAAATCACTATCCACGATGTTGCGCTGGCGGCCGGCGTGTCGGTGAGCACCGTTTCCTTAGTGCTGAGCGGCAAGGGGCGAATATCGTCCGCGACCGGCGAGCGTGTGAACGCGGCAATTGAACAACTGGGCTTTGTGCGTAACCGCCAGGCGTCCGCGCTGCGTGGCGGGCAAAGCGGCGTTATCGGTTTGATCGTTCGCGATTTATCGGCACCGTTTTATGCCGAATTGACCGCAGGATTAACGGAAGCACTGGAAGCACAAGGCCGTATGGTTTTTCTCCTGCACGGGGGTAAAGATGGCGAACAGCTAAACCAACGTTTTACCATGTTGCTCAATCAGGGGGTGGATGGCGTGGTGATCGCCGGTGTGGCGGGCAGTAGCGAAGCGCTGAGAGCCCAGGCCGACGCACAAGGGATTCCCGTCGTGTTTGCGTCACGCGCCAGCTATCTTGATGATGCGGATATCGTTCGGCCTGATAACATGCAGGCAGCGCAGCTCCTGACGGAATACCTTATTCGTCAGGGCCATCAGCGCATCGCCTGGCTGGGAGGGCAAAGCGCATCTTTAACCCGCGCGGAGCGCGTGGGCGGCTATTGCGCGACGTTGTTAAAATACGGTCTACCGTTTCACAGCGAGTGGGTCGTGGAATGCACTTCCAGTCAGAAACAGGCTGCAGAAAGTATTACCGCGCTGTTGCGATACAATCCGACCATTAGCGCTGTCGTTTGTTACAACGAAACCATTGCGATGGGGGCGTGGTTTGGGCTACTGAGAGCAGGACGACAGAGTGGCGAGAGCGGTGTCGATCGTTATTTTGAGCAGCAGGTGTCGCTGGCGGCGTTTGCTGATGTTGCGGAGAATGCCCTCGACGACCTGCCGATTATCTGGGCCAGTACGCCGGCGCGAGAAATAGGCTATACCCTGGCCGAACGAATGTTGCAGCGTATTGCTCACGACGAGCACCATTTGCGGAGTCAAACGATAGCCGCTCGCCTGGTGACGCAAAAGTAGAGGCTGAGCGTTGTTCGGCGTAGACCGGGTGCAGCGTCGCTGCACCCGGCAAGGCGATTATTGTTGCGGCAACGCCGGAACGTCCGGTACGGAAAGCGCCGGCATCCCAAACAGGCCGACAAAGTCTTCCAACGGCATTTTTTGTCCGTTGAGCATGATCTGGCCATTGGCGTACTGCAAGCTGGAGGCGATGGTATTATCCTTCAGCGTTGTCAGTCTGAACATCTGACCCATTGCAGACAGCCCCTGCACCTGTTGTTTTGCCAGTTTTTCCGCATCATCCTGCTGATAGCCTTCCAGTTTTGCTATCTGCGTCATAAACTCGACCGCCATGTCCATCGGAATTGCCAGTTTCGCATCCAGCGATTTCACGGAGCGGTCGACTTCCTGCGCCAACGTTTGCGGTTGTGCCGTTGTGGTTGCCGGATCTTTCAGGAACAGCGACAGATTCAGCGTGGTTTCCCCTTTGGCGTTTTTCCAGCTAAGCGGCGCCAGGGTCAGCACCGGATCGCCTTTTAACAGCACGGGGAGGGCGCTAAAGAACGCTTCGGTGACTTTTTGCTGATAAAGCTCAGGATTCTGCGCCACATCCGGCTGATTCAGCAACGCCTGCGTTTGCGCATGATATTGCTGGCTAAACTGGTGCCAGGCTTCGCCGTCGATTTGACCGACTTTCAGCGTTAATTTACCGCTGCCCAAATCCTGATTCTGTACTTTCAGGCTGTTAAGCGAGTAATCCAACTGGCTATTAATGGTTTTTCCGTCATTGACCAGATCGGACTTGCCGGCAATTTCCATCCCTTCCAGCACCGCCATCTCTTTACCTTCAATGGCGATGGACAGCTTATCCAGCGTTAACTTTTGGTCGCCTACACGCTCGTCAAAGCTTGCCAGTTTACTGGTACCGTCTGTTTTCAAATTATTAAAGGTGAGTTGCACCTTTTGATTGTATTCGTTAACGGCATCGACCAGACCGCTCTGCGCTTCGCCTGACAGCGAAACCACATTACCGTCTTTATCGGCGTTAAGCTGGAACTCCCCGCCGCTAAAGGCGACCTTTTCACCGGCATTCTCGTAGTTTAACGGCTTGAGAGAGATATCGGAGCGGGTATCGCCGCCATAACCAATGCGGGTATTGATGACAAAGGGCGCGTCGCCTTTCGCGATATCAAAGAGGGGTTTTGCCGCATCGTTATTCACCAGCGTGGTTTTTACCGATGCCATAGAAGGGATCAGATTGAGCGTTTTGAGCTGGGCGAGCGGGAAGGGGCCATGTGAAACAGATTCGTCCAGCACAATGCTTTGCCCGGGTTTCAACCAGGTATTGTCTGCGCCGGCAACCGGTTTGATGACCAGTTGCAGATGGCTACTGAACACGCCGCGCTGGTAGTTTTGATAACTTAATTCAACACCGGCCTCCGGCGCAGTACGCTTGAGCTGTTCATTGGCCTGAGTCACCATTTCTGAAAGATGGTTCTCCAGCTTTTTCCCCGTATACCAGGCGCCGCCTGTCCAGACGATGCCAAGTGCAATCACTACACCTGCAGCTACCAGTGTTTTTTTCATATCAATTGTCCATAAAAATGAAACCAGGCGGATTAAACCGCCTGGAGGAGTTTTACGTCTCTTATAAGCTTAGCAAGAGTTGTTAAAAAATTCAGTATGTTGCTACAGCTTGTTATAAACACGCGCTAAACGGCCCGTGCCGCTGGCGTTAACCGGAGACTCATCCGCGCCGATAAAGGCAGATTCACCCGGCTTCAGTACCAGACGCTGTTCATCTTTCCGTAACACCGCCTCACCCTCAACGCAGAACAGAATCGCGGCGCTGTGTTGGCCGATGCTCGTCTCCTGAAGCGCCAGGTCGTGCAGTGAAAAGGCAAAGTCGTCAACCGGAATTGGGAAGTCCAGCTCCGCGCCGCTTTTCACCGGGGCAGTCAGCAACTCGCTGGCAGGTTTAGGTTCGAACTTCACGTTCGCGACCAGCTCAGGGATGTCGATATATTTTGGCGTAAGGCCGGCGCGCAGAACGTTATCGGAGTTCGCCATGACTTCCAGCGCAACGCCCTGCAAATAAGCATGAGGTGTTTCGGCAAACAGGAACATCGCCTCGCCGGGATTCAGTTTGACCACATTCAGCAACAAAGGAGAGAAAAGCCCGCTGTCGTCAGGATAATACTCTGAAATCACGCGGATCGTTTGCCACGGTTCGCCTTGCTGGCTGTTAAGTGCCGCTTTGAGTACGGCTAACGCGCGGGATTTTTCTTCGCCTTGCATATTCAACAGGCTGGCGAAAAGCTGGCTCAGACGTTCAGCGTTCGGCGCCTGCAAAAAGTGGGCGATAGCGGAATGCGCGCCAGCGATAGGTTGCAGTAAAGAGACAATGTCAGAAAATTCGCGGAACGCATTCATCGCAAGGAAAGGTGTCAGGGCAAAAACCAGCTCTGGTTTATGGTTAGGATCTTTATAGTTCCGCTCTGCGGCGTCCATTGGTATACCCGCCGCATTTTCTTTAGCGAAACCTATTTCGGAGTTGCGCTTATTCGGGTGCACCTGAATAGAGAGCGGCTGCGCGGCGCACAGTACTTTAAACAGAAACGGCAGTTCGCCGAAACGGTTGGCGACCGCTTCGCCCAGCAGGGCGGTTTTCTTATTTTCGATGACGTCACGCAGGGAGACGGTTTCGCCGTGGGCGGTGGTGATTCGCGAGCTGCTTTTGGGATGCGCGCCCATCCAGAGTTCAGCCTGTGGCTGCTGCTGCGGATTTGCTATGCCATAAAGTTCCGTTAACGCAGTTTTACTTCCCCAGGCATAGTTTTGCACTGAGTTAATGAGTTTTTGCATTATCAAGCCCTGTTTCAATGTGGAAATCAATGGGAGGTATTAAACCAAGAAACCCGCATGAAGTAACCTCCGGGCGTAAAAAGTCGTACTTGTCTCAGTTTTTGTTAAAAAATTGTGTAGGATAGTGTAACTCGCTTTTAGTCGGGCAATGGAACACCTGCCCAGAGAATAACCATACCGAGCGGTAAGTGAGAGCACAATGTCAAACAAACCCTTCTTTTATCAAGACCCTTTTCCCCTCAAAAAGGACGCTACCGAGTATTATTTGTTGACCAGCGAACATGTTTCTGTCGCTGAATTTGAAGGACAAGAGATCCTGAAAGTCGCGCCGGAAGCGTTAACATTGTTGGCGCGTCAGGCCTTCCATGATGCGTCTTTTATGCTACGTCCGGCGCATCAGCAGCAGGTGGCGGATATTCTGCGCGATCCGCAGGCCAGTGAAAACGACAAATATGTCGCGCTGCAATTCCTGCGAAACTCCGATATCGCGGCTAAGGGCGTGTTGCCCACCTGCCAGGATACCGGTACGGCCATTATTGTCGGCAAAAAAGGCCAACGCGTCTGGACTGGCGGAGGTGATGAAGCGGCGCTGGCTCGTGGCGTGTATAACACCTATATCGAAGACAACCTGCGCTATTCGCAAAACGCGGCGCTGGATATGTACAAAGAGGTCAATACCGGTACCAACCTGCCGGCGCAGATCGATCTCTACAGCGTCGATGGCGATGAATATAAATTCCTCTGTATCGCTAAAGGCGGCGGATCGGCGAATAAAACCTACCTCTATCAGGAAACAAAAGCGCTTTTGACGCCGGGTAAGCTCAAAAATTATCTCGTCGATAAGATGCGTACGCTGGGCACTGCCGCCTGTCCGCCGTATCACATTGCGTTTGTCATTGGCGGCACCTCGGCGGAAGCGAATCTGAAAACCGTTAAGCTGGCCTCGGCAAAATACTATGATGCGCTACCGATCGAAGGAAATGAACACGGGCAGGCATTCCGCGATATTGAGCTGGAAAAAGAATTGTTGCTTGAGGCGCAAAATCTTGGCTTAGGCGCGCAGTTCGGCGGCAAGTATTTCGCTCACGATATTCGTGTTATCCGATTGCCGCGTCACGGGGCATCGTGTCCGGTAGGTATGGGCGTGTCCTGCTCCGCGGATCGAAATATTAAAGCGAAGATCAACCGGGAAGGGATCTGGATCGAGAAGCTGGAGCGCAATCCCGGTAAATATATTCCAGAGGCGCTGCGCCAGGCGGGAGAGGGCGAGGCGGTGCGCGTTGATCTTAACCGTCCCATGAGCGAGATACTGCAACAACTGTCGCAGTATCCGGTATCAACGCGCCTGTCGCTGAACGGCACGATTATTGTGGGCCGCGACATCGCGCACGCTAAACTGAAAGAGCGGATGGACAGAGGCGAAGGTTTGCCGCAGTACATCAAAGATCATCCTATCTATTATGCGGGGCCGGCAAAAACGCCGGAAGGTTACGCCTCCGGGTCGCTTGGGCCGACTACTGCAGGGCGGATGGACTCCTATGTTGATCAGCTCCAGTCGCAGGGCGGCAGTATGATCATGCTCGCGAAAGGCAACCGTAGCCAGCAGGTAACCGATGCCTGTAAGAAACATGGCGGCTTCTACCTGGGCAGTATCGGTGGCCCGGCAGCCGTCCTGGCGCAGGGCAGTATCAAGCGCCTGGAGTGTGTGGAATATCCTGAACTGGGCATGGAGGCTATCTGGAAAATCGAAGTGGAGGATTTTCCGGCCTTTATTCTGGTGGATGATAAAGGCAACGATTTCTTCCAGCAGATTCAGACATCGCAGTGCGCACGCTGCGTTAAGTAACATTGCCGCCCTGCGGGGCGGTAACATTATTCGCTATTTTGCCGGAGGGCGGCGCAAGCGCTTTATCCGGTCTACACCGTTGTGTTGTTATCGTTAATACTCATAAGACCGCAAACATGTGGGCAATGTTGACACATGACCTCATCAACTTGAGTAAGGAGCAGGTAATGGTAACGGTACGCCGCGAGAAAGATTCAATGGGCGCGATTGAAGTCCCGGCAGATAAACTGTGGGGGGCGCAGACTCAACGTTCGCTGGAACATTTTCGGATTTCCACGGAGAAAATGCCCGTCTCGCTCATCCACGCGCTGGCGTTGACCAAGCGCGCCGCTGCGAAGGTCAACCAGGATTTAGGGTTGCTGGCGGCGGAAAAAGCCAGCGCGATTATCCAGGCGGCTGATGAAGTGCTGGCGGGAAAACACGCTGATGAGTTTCCGCTGGCGATCTGGCAGACCGGGTCCGGTACGCAAAGCAACATGAATATGAATGAAGTGTTAGCGAACCGCGCCAGTGAAATTTTGGGTGGCGTTCGCGGTATGGAACGCAAGGTGCATCCCAATGATGACGTCAATAAGAGTCAAAGCTCAAACGATGTTTTCCCAACCGCGATGCACGTAGCGGCGTTGCTGGCGTTACGCGAACACCTCATCCCGCAATTATCCGCATTAACGGATACGCTTCGCGATAAATCCCACGCTTTCGCCGATATTGTCAAAATTGGCCGTACTCACCTGCAGGATGCGACGCCGCTCACTTTAGGCCAGGAGATTTCCGGTTGGGTAGCTATGCTGGAACATAACCTCAGGCACATTGAGCACAGTTTACCGCATGTCGCGGAACTGGCGCTCGGCGGAACCGCAGTGGGGACAGGGCTCAATACCCACCCGGAATATGCCCGGCGCGTCGCCGAGGAACTGGCGACAATTACCGCTGCGCCGTTTGTTACCGCCCCCAATAAATTCGAAGCGCTGGCAACCTGTGACGCGTTGGTACAGGCGCATGGCGCATTAAAAGGACTGGCGACCTCGCTCATGAAAATCGCCAACGATGTTCGCTGGCTGGCGTCCGGCCCGCGCTGCGGCATTGGCGAGATTGCTATCCCGGAGAATGAGCCAGGGAGCTCTATCATGCCTGGTAAAGTGAACCCGACCCAGTGTGAAGCGGTAACGATGTTATGCTGCCAGGTGATGGGTAACGATGTGGCCATCAATATGGGGGGCGCATCAGGCAACTTTGAGCTCAACGTGTATCGTCCGATGGTTATTCATAATTTTCTGCAAACGGTGCGCCTGCTGGCCGATGGCATGGAGAGTTTCAATAAACACTGTGCGTCAGGAATCGCGCCAAACCGCGAGCGTATTACGCAGTTGCTGAATGAGTCGCTGATGCTGGTCACTGCACTCAATACGCACATTGGTTACGATAAAGCGGCGGAGATTGCGAAGAAGGCGCATAAAGAAGGGCTGACGCTCAAAGCCTCAGCCTTGGCATTAGGGTACCTTAGCGACGCGGAGTTCGACGCCTGGGTACGTCCGGAGTTGATGGTTGGCAGTATGACGCCGGGACGTTAATCCGCCACATACAGGTGCAGTCGCGGGATAATCAGTCGCAGCGGCTGCGCCTGTGGTTTAAAACGGTGCTGAATATTATCTGCGTCATAGTTTTCCAGCCCGCCAATATCCGGCGCGCCAGCGCCATTGTCCGTGTTGATTAACGCGATAATCGGCGTGGGGCAGGCGTGTTGCACCTGTTTCTGCTGGCCTTTATACCAGATGCGGGCGATCGGCTGTACTTTAACCGGGCGCTTAATCTTGAGTCGGGCCTGCTGCGGTAAGGCGGCGATATCCTGATATTCCCGTTCCAGCTTGAATTGCCATTGTTCGCGCGTCCACGGCGGGACGCTGCGCGGCGACGCGAGGCTTTTTTTCAACTGGCTCAGAACCTCATCCCGGCTTAAGTTTTTAATAATATGTTTATTTGCCCAACCGAAACGTATGGTGGTGGGGTTATTGATAAGCGTCAGCGTGCGGTAAGCGTTCAGCGTAATTAAGCCGGGTAGATGCCGATGCACCCACTCAAAACGCGCCGCCGAGGGAAGGCCGGACTCTACCGTAACCATCTGCTCGAAGGTGGTTTTCAACTGGTTAATGCGTTGTACCTGATTTTCCAGATCTGACTGCGTTGCATTATCCACTTGATAGCATAAGACGCCAGGCAGGCGGACGGCGGCTTTACTGCTGCGGTTTTCGGACTGCTGTTGAATAAACAAATGACGATAGTGACGTAGCGCCAGCGTTTCGGCCTCTTTCCCCAGATGTTGCGTCACCTCGATAGTGTCCAGCGGCGCATGTTCCGCCTCTTTGGTCACCTGAGGCAGTGAAAAGACACGGGCGATAAGTAGCGAATGCTGTTGTAGATTATCTGTCAGCACCGCCAGGTGTTGTTCTATCTGGCGAAAAGTGCCATTCAGGCGTTCAACGAGATCGTAGCGGGACATTGTATCATTCACTTTAGTTACAACATACTATCTGTATAGCACAATTTCCGCAGCTCAACCAGCGTGCAAAAAAGTCAGGCAGTGGTCATACCGGGAATCGCGTGCCAGACCGGCCAGCGAAAGCTAAATTTTGCGCCACCCAGTTCGCTATCGTCACAGGCGACGCTACCGCCCATCGCCAGCGCGATAGAGTGTACGATGGCGAGCCCAAGCCCGCAGCCGCCTGTCGCACGGTCTCTACTGGGGTCGAGTCTGACAAAAGGTTCAAATACGCGCTCTCGCGCATCCGCCTCAATGCCGGGGCCATCATCTTCGACTATCAGCGTTGCCTGACTACCGTCGAGTAACAGACTGACCTGAACGGTGGTACGACTGTAGCGCAGCGCATTATTCAGCAGGTTATCCAGTACTCGCGCCATTAACCGCATATCAAGCGCGCCATAATCGCCGGTTACACAGGTAAGAAGGTTTACGGCGCGTTCCGGGTTCACGCTCTGCACATCCTGCAAATGCGCGCTCAACTAGGCGGGGAGATCGGGTTCGGTCAGCATCAGTTCATTTTGTGGTCGGTCAAGGCGCGCATAGGTGAGCAACTCTTCAATCAGCGCTTCCAGTTGACCAATATCGCGATTGAGCGCCTGTGATTCCGGCTGTGTCAGATTTTCACTCATTTCAAGCCGATAGCGTAAACGTACCAGCGGTGTGCGAAGCTCGTGGGCGATACCGTCAATCAACTGTTTTTTACTGGCGATCAGGGCATTAATATTATCCGCCATCTGGTTGAACGCTACGCCGAGACGTTCGAAACTGGAGCCATTATCGAAATGCAGGCGTTCAGTCAAATGACCCTCGCCAAAGCGCTGCGCGGCGGATTCGAGCCTGAGCATCTCTTGCCAGTGCGGGCGCATCCAGATAAACACAGGAAAGGCGAGAGAAAACGCGATGAGTGCCATTAAGGCGATATCCAGCAGTCGCATTTGATGCAGGAAATAGAGATAGGGAACAGGGCCGACTGCCAGGACGTAATGGCTGCGCGGGATACGCTGAATAAAGGTGTATTGCTCGTCAAGCGCGACAATATCGCCTTCACGCAGTCGCTGAGTGGTAGCGGCATCAAGCTTATAGTGATTTAACGGTTCAACGCGTAAATCGAAAGAGAGGTTCAGGTCCATCTCTTTCAGCGTTTTCCCCCATTCACGCGGCGGAATTTCCCGCAGTTCGCTGCGCATTAGATAAAGCGAACTTTTCATCAGATCGTCAAGCGATTGTCTGCCCGCGCGTTCGGCGGTGAATTTGTACACCAGCCCGACCAATAATGTCATGACCAGAAAACAGACGAACAGCAAAAGGTAAAACTGCACAAACAGCTTTTTCATCAACACCCACCGGATATCAATACATTAACTCTATCGCGGCGCTGGCGGAAAAGATTTCCCGTCAGTGCCGCTGGTGGGTTATAAAAGCAGGCTTTGCGTCAACTGACAACCTCATTGTCCGGTGTTAAGGTCCGGACTTTCGTGAACAATGCGTCCATCGACAAGCGTCAAAAGAGCGCGGATGGTATCAATTCTGTCTTCCGGCATCGTCATAAATGGCTGATTGAGTACCGCCAGATCGGCCTGTTTGCCGATGCTAAGCTGCCCTCGGTTTTGTTCGGCAAAGGTGAGCCAGGCGGCATGGCGTGTATATAACGTTAGCGCTTCCAGACGCGTGAGCCGTTCGCTGGCGGGTTTACGCACGGAACCGCCTGATGCTATGCCCGTGATATGATATTCAATAGCGTGCCAGACGCCGGCAATGCCAATACGCGTCGAATCGGTGCCGCCAGCCACGACAAGCCCTTTATCCAGCGCCAGTCGAACCGGCGGCGAATTGTCTGTCGCGTAGGGTGGGTTGGCGTCGCGGATGGCAAGCCCCTCAAAGTAAGGCCCCATTTGCACAGTGTATGCCTGGCCCAGCTTACGCATTCGTTCAAGTGTCTGTGGCGAGCCGGTATTCAGATGCGCAATAGACCAGCGGAGAGGGCGCAGATCGTACTGCTGCGCTACCTGCTCAAAAATCGTCAATATCGTGTCGGCGCTGTCGTCGGTATAAGCGTGGATCTCAAGCGGTATTCCCCGTTTTGCCGCAAACATCGCGACCTGGCGAAGTGCGGTTTTGTCCTGCTCTGAGGAAGAAAATCCTGGGGCCATCCGCACGCCGTCATTCATTCCGGCCACCAGGCTTTCCCCCAGACCAAGAAAAGCCAGTTGCCCATCATCGGCGCGCGGCGGGCGAAAGGCCATGAGGTTGCTGAACCACTGCGCTTCATGACCTTTCGCTTCCGGCTGTACCGGAATGCGATACCCCACGCGCAGCGGTAAATCCCCCTGGTTTCGCATTGCAAATAATGGCTCATAAGCGGCGGCAGGTCCGGCAGAGGGGTCGATGATGCCGGTCACGCCGCGCGCGTTCATATCAGCGAAAAATTGCCGCAGACCGCCCTCATGATCGGCATCACTACTTATGCTGGCAAAAAGCTGGTTAAATGCGGCGATATCGCCAAATAATTTCCCTGTGGCGCTACCTTTTGCGTCGCGCTCTACGCGGATTCCCGCTAAATCAGGAGGAGGGGCGGCGTTAAGGCCAAGTACGTCTATACCGCGCTGATTCACCAATGCATAGTCGTAAAGATACTGGATATAAACCGGGTGTTCGGGAAGAGCGTGGTTAAGTTCGGCTACCGTCGGTGCCCGGTTTTCTGCAAATTGCGCTGGTATCCACGATCCCACTACGGCTACCCATTGATCGTGGGGACGACGGTTAGCGTCCGCGCGTAATTTATCCAGCGCGTCTTTAAGCGAAGGGCTGTCGTACCAGTAGGTTTCGAATGTCCAGGTTTGTCCGCCGCGAATGGCATGGATGTGGGTATCTGTCAGACCGGGTATCACGGTTTTACCCTGTAGATCGATGGTACGGGTATGGTTGCCGCGCCATTCATCTGTCGCCGTATCATCGCCAATCGCCACAATCCGCGAGCCGGAAATCGCCAGCGCGCTGGCCTGCGGCTGGGCATCATTCAGAGTAATGATATTACCGTTATGCAAAATAATATCGGCTGCGGGGCGGGCGGCGGCGGCTGCGCCTGTGGCCGTGAGCAGAAAAAGGAGAGCGGTTCTGGAAATCAGAGATGGGACGAGACTGAGCATTAGCATGTTCCTTTTTTCGGGCGATGAGCAAAAGATATGGGGTGAACAAAAATTGTTCAATTCGTGCCCGGGGAACGGTGCGTTCTGTTTTTAGAACAGTAGTGACAAAAATAGAAAAGCCCGCCAAAATAGCGGGCTTGAGAATAATTAATAAAAATTAGAACTGGTAAACCATACCCAGCGCGACGATATCATCAGTGCTGATACCAGCATCTTTATAGAATTGATCGTCGTCATCCAGCAGGTTGATTTTATAATCAACATAGGTGGAGAAGTTTTTGTTGAAATAGTAGGTAGCACCTACGTCAGCATATTTAACCAGGTCTTTATCATCGCCATTAACGTTGTTATAGGTCAGGTCCTTACCTTTAGACATCAGGAAGGAAACTGCCGGACGCAGACCGAAGTCAAATTGATATTGGGCTGTAACTTCGAAGTTTTGCGTTTTGTTTGCTACGCTGCCAGCGTAACCTGCATCCGTTTTACCATAAGGCGTCATATTACGGGTTTCGGAATACATAGTGGCTAAATAGATGTTGTTGGCATCATATTTCAAACCTGCTGTCCACGCGTCAGCTTTGTCGCCGCCTGCAATAGTACCGCCGGCATTGACTTGCTCATTAGTACGATCGGACGTGGTATATGCAGCGCCTGCGCTGAAACCCATGCCAATATCATAGGTAGTGGAAATACCGAAGCCATCCCCATTATCGTAACGAATGTCGTCACCATCATTACGGTTATTGGTACCGATATTTACATCGTCAGCACTCTGGCTTTCATTTTTACCCTGATATTGCAACGCGAAGTTCAGACCGTCTACCAGACCGAAGAAATCAGCATTGCGATAGGTTGCCACACCGTTAGCACGGCCGGTCATATAGTTGTCGGCGTAAGTATAGGAGTCGCCGCCGAACTCTGGCAGCATATCGGTCCAGCCTTCTACGTCGTACAGGACGCCGTAGTTACGACCGTAGTCGAATGAACCGTAGTCACCGAATTTCAGGCCAGCGAATGCCAGGCGAGTCCAGGAATTAGCGCCATCGCCTTCGGAAGTGTTCGTCTGTACGTTATATTCCCACTGGCCGTAACCGGTCAGCTGATCGTTAATCTGCGTTTCGCCTTTGAAACCGAAACGAACATAGGTCTGGTCGCCATCTTTAGAAGAGTCATCAGAGAAATAGTGCAGGCCGTCTACTTTACCATAAAGGTCCAGTTTATTGCCGTCTTTGTTATAAACTTCAGCGGCGTGTACCGCGCCAGCAGCCAGCAGAGCCGGGATGACAAGTGCCAATACTTTTCTTTTCATTTTTTTATCCTTAAAAACTTAACTTTTTTGCAAAAGATTGAACTTCTACAGATTCGTTGAATCAAAGGCATCCTAATCCGAATAATATTATTTCAGCAAACGCTAACTTTTTTTATATGTTATTAATTAATACGAAAGTTACTGTTGGAAATGAATATATTTTATATGAATACATTAGTGACAATATATTCATATATATGATTTTTTTGGTTTCACATTTTGCGGGAAAAAACGGCAATATATTGAAAGGCAGCCATTCTATTATCAAATTTGTGAGTCGGCTTTGAGTTTTTTTATTTAAATCTGGGGGCAAAAACGACGTAATGCTGAAGCGCAGGGCTGAGAAAATGCTAATAAAGAGTCTGTTTCGACCAATAAAAAGCGCATTCATATATACGGTGTTTTTTTGAGTAGTGGCGGCGTGCATCGCCACTATAACTTGAGAAAGGCGGGTAAAACCTGACGGCTAATTTACTCCGTTGTCGTCTCGTCCCAGGCGTGAGGGGCAAAAAGATAGCCTTTATTGCGAATGGTCTTTATACGATAGGGTTCAGCAGCGCTATCCAGCAGTTGCTTACGCAGGCGAGAAATCGCCACATCCACGCTGCGATCCAGACCATCGTAATTGACACCGCGTAGCGTTTTTAGCAACGCGTCGCGATCCATAATTTGTCCGGCGTGTGTCGCCAGCTCCCAGAGCAACTCAAAATCGGCGGTAGAAAGCGATATGAGCTCGCCATTGAGCTGGACCGCCCGGTTAAGGGGATCGATGGTTAACGCGCCAAAACGCAGCGCTTTATGCGGTGTAAGCGCGCGCTCTTGTAGACTTTTTGTCTGTTGCGCCTGTTCGTTTTGCCGCAGGTGCAAGCGCAGGCGCGCCAGTAAAACGGCCGGAGGCGTAGTTTTGAGGATATAGTCACAGGCACCCATCTCCAGCGCCAGTATATGATTCATATCACTATCCAGCGAGGTGAGCAAGACAATCGGGCCTTGCCAGCGGTGGCGTAAATCGCGGCATATCGTCATGCCATCTTTACCTGGAAGCATAATATCCAGTAAAACCAGATCGGGCTGAGTGGTGAGGATAAGATCCTCCGCTTGGTCACCACGCGGCTCAACAATGACATCAATATCATGTTTCGCCAGATAAGCGGCAATGAGAGAACCTACTTCAGCGTCGTCTTCAACAAATACAATGCGGTTCATATTATAAATGGAGAATAGAAAACGCCAACATACACCGCCTCTGTTTTCCCTTCCATAAATCTTTTCTAAACGAGAGCGGTTCCGTTATGCTACACGCTGTTGTTATTAACGTGTTAAGGCAAGGTAATGGGACTCGTGATTAAAGCTGCCCTGGGGGCGCTGGTTGTCGTATTGATTGGTCTGCTGTCAAAAACGAAAAATTATTATATCGCCGGATTAATCCCTCTGTTTCCAACGTTTGCGCTTATCGCGCACTATATCGTTGCCAGCGAGCGGGGCATCGACGCGATGCGTACCACCATCGTCTTTAGTATGTGGTCGATCATTCCTTATTTTATTTATCTTGCAACGCTATGGTATTTCAGCGGCGTGATGCGCCTGCCTGTCGCGCTTGGTGGTGCGGTGGTCTGCTGGGGGCTAAGCGCGTGGCTGCTGATTTTTTGCTGGATTAAATGGCATTAATATTGGCAAAGACAGTGGTTTTCCCATCGTAATATCCGTATGTATTACGATGGGGAAGCATTTATCCCACCAGCATCCACGTAGCCGGAACCGCCGCGATCAGCAATAAACCAATCAGCACGACTTCCTGACGATTTAATACGTTGTCATGCTTGTGCGTCCGACGCGCATACAGGAAAACCAGTAATCCAGGCGCATACAGTACGACCGAGAGCAACAGGTGCATGGGGCCCGACGCGTATAACAACCATAAGCCATAAATACAGGCTCCGATACCTACCGCACGATGTAGGGGACGTGTTGCAATCTTCAGCAGAAATGCGCCGACCAGAAAGTAGGGCACCAGAATCATTTCTGACGCAATCGTCAATAGCGTATTGTAGTCCGAACCGGTAAGCCAGATTAGCACCAGACAGATTTGCACACAGATATTGGTGAGCCATAGCGACGCAGAAGGCGCGCCTTGCGCATTTTGTCGCGCGAAGATTCCCGGGAAGGACTTATAGGCTGCTGCCAGAAACGGCACTTCCGCCGCCATGATAGTCCAGCTTAGATAAGCCCCGCAGACAGACACAATCAGTCCCGCCGCAATAATAATTTCGCCCCACGGCCCCATCATTTTCACCATCAGACCGGCCATCGACGGGTTGCGCATCTCCGCCAGTTCCGGACGGGCGAGGACGCCAAGAGAAAGTAGCGTGACCAGGAGATATATTCCCAGCGCCGCGAGGACCGCCAGTAGCGTGGCGCGGCCTACATCGCGTTTATTTTTCGCTCGGGCCGAGACGACGACGGCACCTTCAACGCCAATAAATACCCACAGCGTAATGAGCATGGTGTTCTTGACTTGTTCCCATACAGGGATACCGAGTTCAACACCGGTAAAGTCCAGTGTGAAGGTATCAAGTTTGAACAACATGATAGCCAGCACAATAAACGCGCCGAGCGGCAACAGTTTCGCCAGAGTCGCGACCAGATTGATGCTGGCTGCCGTTTGTACGCCGCGCAGGATAAGGAAATGGACAATCCAGAGCAGGGCTGAAGCGCCGACAATAGCCTGCCAGGTATTACCGTCGCCAAACAGACGCAGCGCAGGCGTATCGGTAAAGAAACTCAGCGCTGAAAAGACAATAACTAAATACGATACGTTGGCGATGACCGCACACAGCCAATAGCCCCAGGCAGAACAGAAGCCAATGAGTTCGCCGAAGCCTTCGCGGGCGTAAGTAAAGATACCGCCGTCAAGTTCGGAACGAATACGCGTAAGGATTAACATGGCGAATGCCAGTAGAAGTATCCCTACGCCGGTAATGGCCCAGCCAATTAACAGCGCAGCCGGACTGGCAACGGCGGCCATATTCTGGGGCAGACTGAAAACACCTGCGCCAAGCATTGAGCTTAAAACCAGCGCGGTCAGCGCGCTCAGTCCCAGTTTTTTTTCCATCGGTATCCAGCTATAAAAATGAAATTGGAAGAATAATTATTATGGCAAAACGCATAAAAATGGTGAAAGCCACTAAGGCGCGGGATTTTACGGAGAGAAGGGACCGCATGCAACGGCCTGGATAAGATTTATCGCTAAAAAAGCGAAAAGTGAGATTCATCGCGATATTTGACGGAGTTGGAATCCCGCGAGAAAATGCCTGATGGTGGCTTATCAGGCCTACCGTTGAACGATCGTGTAGGCCGGATAAGGCAGTTATGCCGCCATCCGGCGAGAAAACCTGATGGCGACGCGCGTCTTATTTATAGAGGTCGGCGCTGATGGTGATGTTGTTGCCGCGCTCCTGCCACTGACGCGTAATATGATAATACTTCGCGCCTTTCTTCGCCGCGCGTTTGGCGACCTGGTAGGAGATTTCTGTCATATTGCCGTAGTTGCCGGTGAACTTAACGCTGTCGAAAGGCACCATCATCGCGGCGGTCGCTTTATTCAGCTCCTCAACTTTTGTGCCATCCGGAAGTGTGACAGTGTAACGTCCGCCTTTGGTGGATTGCGTTTCAAAGAAACGGCCTACTTCGGCGCTCGGCGAGGCTGACGTGGCGACGCCTGGAATTTCGACTTTCTTCGCAGCTTCGCCGCCCTGAGCCAGCGCGGCGCGACCGGCTTCAGAATCTGCCGGAATAGCGTCCGGGCTCTGGACGATGCGTTTTTTCGCATCTTGTTTATAGATAAACGCAGTGATGCGCTGGTTCCCGCCCTGGTTCGCATCCACCTGACGAACAATATAGAAAGCGTATGCGTCTTTCTGTTTCGCTGCTTTCGTAATGGCATCGTTGACTTCCGGCTGGCTACGGTAGAAGCCCTGAACGGTGACGGTATCGTATGGTTCCAGTTGCACGGCCTGGTCTTTTGGTAATTCCACGATGCCATTAATGACACGATTTTTGGGCGCGTCAGCTTTCGGCGCGTCGGTTTTATACACATCCGCCACAACACGCCAGTTACCACTATTGCCGAACTCCGAGGTGTCGACAACATAGAAGGAGGCTGCACCTTCTTTATCCGCGCGGCGGGACACGGCGGAGACCGCATCGCCAATAGCATTAAAACGACCGGTAATAACGATGCGGTCATAAGGTTTTAGTGCAGCCGCTTGCTCCGGCGTCAGTTCTGTTGCTGCATGGACAGAAAAAGCAGCCGCAGAAAGCAGTGCCGACGCCAGGAGAGTGTTCTTAAGCTTCATAAAAATAATCCTTCGCCTTGCGCAAACCAGGTACTGGTATTGTTATTGACTAGAAACGTGGCTGATTATTGCATTTAAACCGTATGGATGTCTGCGGGATTTTTCACGCATCGTGTCATGTACCGTATCTTCGATGATAACATTTATCCCTATGTCGAAAAAAACGGCGGCTGGGTGGCTAAGCTGATGAAGCACATGAATTTAATAAGTTAATTTAATGTTAATTCCTTGATCGCGCCCGGGGTTTAATTATGTTTTGTTGTCAAATTTGAGCGAATTATCAGCCCTCGCAGGCCGTTTTCAAGGCATTATGGCTGTTTAGCGGCTGAATCGTTCATATTTTGCAAATTTGATAAAAAATTCTGTTTTTTGGCGCTAGATCACAGGCGTTATTTTCAGTAGGTTATAGAGAGTTTGTAACGGTTTTATTCTGCTGGGGTAACATTTACCTCAAACGCGGGCAGGCGTACGCTTCCCGCGCTTACTGACAAACCATCATCAAAAATACCGATGGAAGGGAACATTTATGCGAATTGGCATACCAAAAGAGCGGTTACCCAATGAAACCCGTGTCGCTGCGACGCCGAAAACGGTAGAGCAGCTACTGAAGCTGGGTTTTAGCGTCGCTATCGAAAGCGGGGCGGGTCAACTGGCAAGTTTTGACGACAAAGCGTTTGCGCAGGCTGGCGCGGATATTGTAGACGGCAATGCCGTCTGGCAGTCGGAAATTATTCTCAAGGTTAATGCGCCTGAAGAAGATGAAATCGCTTTACTTAACCCCGGGACTACGCTGGTCAGTTTTATCTGGCCCGCGCAAAATTCTGGGTTAATGGAGAAACTCGCCGAACGTAAGGTCACGGTGATGGCAATGGACTCCGTGCCGCGCATTTCCCGCGCACAGTCGCTCGACGCGTTAAGCTCAATGGCGAATATCGCGGGTTATCGCGCCATTGTAGAAGCCGCGCATGAATTTGGGCGCTTCTTTACCGGGCAAATCACCGCCGCCGGGAAAGTGCCGCCTGCGAAGGTGATGGTTATCGGCGCCGGGGTTGCGGGTCTTGCGGCTATCGGCGCAGCAAACAGCCTGGGGGCGATTGTCCGCGCGTTTGACACTCGTCCTGAAGTCAAAGAGCAGGTCCAGAGTATGGGGGCAGAGTTCCTCGAACTGGATTTTAAAGAGGAAGCCGGTAGCGGCGATGGTTACGCCAAAGTGATGTCCGAGGCGTTTATCAAAGCGGAAATGGCGCTCTTTGCCGCCCAGGCCAAAGAGGTCGACATCATTGTTACCACCGCATTGATTCCGGGCAAACCTGCGCCGAAGCTGATTACCCGCGATATGGTCGATTCTATGAAGGCCGGCAGCGTGATTGTCGACCTGGCCGCGCAGAATGGCGGTAACTGCGAATATACCGTCGCCAATCAGGTTGTGACGACGGACAATGGCGTGAAAGTGATTGGCTACACCGATCTACCGGGGCGTTTGCCGACGCAGTCATCCCAACTTTATGGCACCAACCTGGTTAACCTGCTGAAGCTGCTGTGCAAAGAGAAAGACGGCAATATTGACGTGGATTTTGACGATGTCGTGATCCGTGGCGTGACGGTGATTCGCGACGGCGACATTACCTGGCCTGCGCCGCCAATCCAGGTTTCCGCGCAGCCACAGGCCGCGCCTAAAGCAGTCCCTGCGCCAAAAGAGCCGGAAAAGCCCGCTTCACCCTGGCGGAAGTATGCGTTAATGGCGCTGGCGATCATTCTTTTTGGCTGGCTGGCCGATGTCGCGCCAAAAGAGTTCCTCGGCCATTTTACCGTATTTGCGCTCGCCTGCGTGGTTGGTTATTACGTGGTGTGGAACGTGTCTCATGCGCTTCATACACCATTAATGTCGGTGACCAACGCGATTTCAGGGATTATTGTTGTCGGGGCATTATTGCAAATTGGTCAGGGCGGCTGGGTCAGCTTCCTGAGCTTTATCGCGGTGCTTATCGCCAGCATTAATATTTTCGGTGGCTTCACCGTGACTCAGCGTATGCTGAAAATGTTCCGGAAAAACTAAGGGGTAACACATGTCTGGAGGATTAGTTATAGCTGCATACATTGTTGCCGCGATCCTGTTTATTTTCAGTCTTGCCGGGCTTTCAAAGCATGAAACGTCCCGCCAGGGAAATAACTTCGGTATTGCCGGGATGGCGATCGCGTTGCTGGCGACCATTTTCGGGCCGGATACCGGCAACGTGGCATGGATTCTGGTCGCCATGATTATTGGCGGCGCGATTGGCATCCGCATGGCGAAAAAAGTTGAGATGACCGAGATGCCGGAGCTGGTCGCGATCCTGCACAGTTTCGTGGGCCTGGCGGCGGTACTGGTTGGCTTTAACAGCTATCTGTACCATGACGCCAGTCTGGCGCCGGTGCTGGTGAATATCCATCTGACCGAAGTCTTCCTCGGTATCTTTATTGGCGCAGTCACTTTCACCGGATCGATCGTGGCGTTTGGTAAACTGCGCGGCAAAATCTCTTCTAAGCCGTTGATGTTGCCTAACCGTCACAAAATGAACCTGGCGGCGTTGGTTGTTTCTTTCCTGTTGCTGCTGGTTTTTGTCCGCACCGAAAGCGTGGGTCTACAGGTTCTGGCGCTGCTGCTGATGACCATTATCGCGCTGGCGTTTGGTTGGCATCTGGTCGCCTCTATCGGCGGGGCGGACATGCCGGTGGTTGTTTCAATGCTGAACTCCTATTCCGGTTGGGCTGCCGCGGCGGCTGGTTTTATGCTGAGCAACGATCTGCTGATTGTGACCGGTGCGCTGGTCGGTTCATCAGGTGCGATCCTGTCTTACATTATGTGTAAAGCGATGAACCGCTCTTTCATCAGCGTTATTGCTGGTGGGTTCGGTACTGACGGCTCCTCAACGGGCGACGATCAGGAAGCTGGCGAACATCGCGAAATCACGGCGGAAGAGACCGCTGAGATGCTGAAAAACTCCCACTCCGTCATTATTACGCCGGGGTACGGGATGGCGGTGGCGCAGGCGCAGTATCCGGTGGCGGAAATCACCGAAAAACTGCGTGCGCGCGGTATCAACGTGCGTTTCGGCATTCATCCGGTGGCGGGTCGCCTGCCGGGGCATATGAACGTGCTGTTGGCGGAGGCGAAAGTACCTTATGACATCGTGCTGGAAATGGACGAAATCAATGATGATTTCGCGGATACCGATACCGTGCTGGTGATTGGCGCGAACGATACGGTGAACCCGGCGGCGCAAGACGATCCCCGCAGCCCGATTGCCGGTATGCCGGTTCTCGAGGTGTGGAAAGCGCAGAATGTCGTGGTCTTTAAGCGTTCAATGAATACCGGTTATGCTGGTGTACAGAACCCGCTGTTCTTTAAAGAGAATACGCAAATGCTGTTTGGCGATGCCAAAGCTAGCGTGGATGCGATTCTGAAAGCGCTTTAATCTTTTCAATGTGCGGCGGCCTCTTTGGAGGCCGTTTTTATACACTTCATCCTTTAAGCTGCCTCTTTGTTGGCTGCGCTCAGAAACCCCGGTCACATAGTTATCTATGCTCCCGGGGATTTCTTCCCTTGCCGCCGCGATGCATCTTGAATGATTTTGTGTATATATTGCATTTTATCTTTTGTTTAAATCGCTAAGCAGAACGGCGATACTCTGCCCGCCAGTGGTCTGTTCCAGGGCGATTTTGACAATGATGGTTAACGGAACGGAGAGCAACATGCCCACCGGACCTAATAGCCAGCCCCAGAAAATTAACGACAAAAATACAACTAAGGTCGAAAGTCCTAAACCACGTCCCATAATGCGTGGTTCAAGGATATTGCCGAAGACCAGATTAATCAGCAGATAGCCCGCCAGCACCAGCAGCGCATCATAAAACCCGTTAAACACCAGCACCTGAATAATGGGCGGCAGGGCAGCGAGCACCGATCCAATATTAGGAATATAGTTCAGCGCGAAGGCCAGTAGCCCCCAGACAAAGGCGAAGCGGACATCCAGCGCGGCCAGCATTCCCCATGCGACCAGCCCTGTCACGATACTGATCGCTGTTTTTAGCACCAGATAATGGGAAACGCTATCAAGCGCGCGTTGAATCGCCGCCATGCCTTCCACCGGGCGGCTCATCATCTGCTGCAGTTTCTCAGGCAGTTGTGGAACCTCCAGCAGCATAAATACCACGGTCAATAACAATAAAAAGATAGACGACATGGCATTGGACAATTGGGTGAGCAGGTTCGTTACCAGAGTCATGGCGGCGTTTGGATCGATATATTTCGCCAGCTCATCAACCGACACGCCAATGCCTGCCCGCTGTAACCACGGTTCAATACGTTGCAATGGTATGACCAATGAGGAGCGATATTGCGGCAGGGTACGGGCCAGTTCATTTAATGATGTGCCCAAATAGGCCAGCAGCAGTACCATTAACATAACAATAATCACAATAAGCAATGACACGGCGATAACGCGCGGAATTCGACATCGGGTCATCCGTTGCACAACAGGATTGAGAACTACTGCAATAAATAACGCCAAAATAAAGGGAACAATGATATCTGCGGCGAAGCGGATACCGCTCAGAATAACCACCAGCATTCCCAGCATAATGACGATTTTTAGACCATTGAGCGTGATGATCGGTTTTGTCATATCATTCCCTGTTTTCTGATGCCGACACGAATAATAATGTGATGCCGGTCGACCTGTTCTGGTTAAAATCAAACACTTCAGGTAAAGAAGTGAAAAGATTTTGAGTTAATTCCTGGCTTATGATACAAATCAGGCGTGTTCAACTACCGAGGACAATTATCATCCGCGATGACGAGAAGCAACACTGCGGATAATTGTAATATTATGGACAATATGTTCAGCGCTTTTTTCTCCACTCAAACGCATCTTCACTCTACCTCCTTTTTCCTGCTGATCGGCGAGCAGCACTGGCGTAACGCGCTTTAGTCTCTAACTTCTGCCTGAGCTGGCGCAACGCGCTGTGCTAACTGATTTTATTTTTTAGTTTGCTGCGTGCAGCAGACTCGAAAGAGTATATTCTCATGCAGGAGAAGTGTCATGTTTTACTGGATTTTATTAGCTCTGGCTATCGCGACTGAAATTACCGGCACGCTCTCAATGAAATGGGCCAGCGTGGGTAATGGTAATGCGGGTTTTATTTTAATGCTGGTGATGATCACGCTGTCATATATATTTCTTTCTTTTGCGGTAAAAAGGATTGCCCTGGGTGTGGCGTATGCCTTATGGGAAGGGATCGGCATTTTATTTATTACCGTTTTTAGCGTGCTGTTATTTGATGAAGCATTATCAACCATGAAGATTGCTGGCTTGCTGACGCTGGTCGCCGGCATCGTATTGATCAAATCAGGGACACGTAAACCCGGTAAACCGGTGAAGGAGGCGACCCGTGCAACAATTTGAATGGGTACACGGCGCCTGGCTTGGGCTGGCAATAATGCTGGAAATCGCGGCTAACGTATTGTTGAAATTTTCGGACGGTTTTCGCCGTAAATGCTATGGCATCTTATCGCTTGCCGCTGTTCTGGCCGCCTTCAGTGCGCTTTCCCAGGCGGTAAAAGGGATAGATCTGTCGGTGGCGTATGCGTTATGGGGCGGTTTTGGTATCGCCGCCACGCTGGCGGCTGGCTGGGTGCTCTTCGGCCAGCGCTTAAATCCCAAAGGCTGGGTTGGCGTGATATTGCTGCTCGCCGGGATGATTATGATAAAACTTGCCTGATACACGCGCTGCCGGTTAGGCAGCGATTCCCGCGACTCACAATATTAATCCTGCGCCAGCGCTTTCAGCTTATCGCGAAAGCCGGTGACGGATATAGCGCGGTTATCGGCGCGCCAGCGATCTTTAGCCGCAGGGGCGGAGCTTTGTACGCCAATGAGCTGCCATCCGCTATCCGTGTGCAATAATAGCGGCGAGCCGCTGTCGCCAGGTAACGTGTCGCACTGGTGTGAGAGTACGGCATTCTGCGCCCAGCCGGTCACGATGCAATCCTGATGGGAATAGAGCGCATTCAGATGATCCTCCGGATAACCGGACTGCGTGACTTTTCGGTCTGCGGCTTTCAACGCCGCAGTGAGCGCCGCTTTATCGCCGGTAAATAAAGGCACTGGCGTGATACCGGAAGGTGGGTAGCGTAATATTACCAGACCAAAATCCCAGCTTGCCGCGGCAGGCGGCACAATCCAGCCATCGCCATCCGCTTTCAGGCGCCGGCCCAGCGACGGTTCAACGCGGCCTTCAATGCCGTGGATTTCATAGCGCCATATTCCTTTTTGCGCCACAAAACGCAGCGCAACCGCTTTGTCCGGTTTTCCTTTTGGCGGCGTTAGCAGGCAGTGGCCTGCTGTTAGGGCGATATGTGGGGAGATAAGCGTTGCCGTACACAAATTGCCGCTGGCGGTCTCTAGTTGCCCGATGGCATCCCACGGCGATTGGGTGGGATCGGCGACGGGCACCCGATCGTCATGGTTAAAAAAAAGCGTTTTGACGTCGCTGGCATCCGTGGCGTTGGTATCAGACTCGTTGGCATCCGCCATGACCGGTAAAAAACACACTATGCCCAGTAATACAGCAATGGTTTTATGCATATCACACTCTGGTGGGTAATTATGATTATTAACAACAAACCCTCAGTATTACTATAGACGTGACGGTAAGAAAGTGGGAGTAAAATCAGATAACTACACTCAGGAAAGATAGAAATGCGTGGCAATAACGGCGCATAAAATAAGCGCGATAAGAATGAGCTCAAAGCGGTAGCGAGACACTTTTTTGCCCTCCCAAACGGCGGCGCTAAACCAGAATGATCTAGCGCCGTAAAAACGGGCGCGGGGGCGCGCCACAGCATGTTATGACGACTTACGCAGCCGGCTGCGAAGTTGTTTTTGATGTAGATTTGGCTGGGGCTTTTTTGCCATCTTTTTTCTGGTGCTTTTTAGCCGCCTGCGCTTTTTGCTCAACGGGTTTCTTATGCGTATTTTTATGCTGTTTTTTGTGGTGCTGGGTGGGCTGGGTTGTTTTGGCTGACGCTGCGGTTTTCGCAGGCGTCGCAGTCTCAGCCGCGAATGCTGCGGAAGAGAGACCCATTGCAGCGGCAACAACCAGAGCTAATACTTTTTTCATTTTGATACCCTCGATTTGGTTTTTCATTCAACCCCACTGCGGGGCCGGTGAAATAACTATATCGCTGTTATCAAAGGGCTTCCGTGAGTGATTGGTATCGGCATGTAACGATATGTACAATGACAGCGATAACGCGGCGTAAGCCCACCATAATGGGTAGTTTTTTGTTGCCGTTCCCTTTTTTAGTCTCAGAGACGGTAATATCTGCCCTCCAGAATAAAAAGCACACCATATATGAATCCAATAATCTGGGTGGTATTTACGCTTCTGGCGCTGGATGCAATCAGAGAAGTGATGGGCGTATCAAGCCTGACAGGTCTATGGTGAACAGTGAGTCGTGGAGTGAAAACCAGCCCGGCGATAGCGTACGTTGCTATCGCCGGGTGACTTTCTTTCAGGCGTGAAGACGATGATGTAACCGCGTCCCGACCAGGATGGCCAGCACCAGCATTAGCGCGATAAAACCGCCTACGCCGTTCCAGCCGTAACTATGCCAGAATACGCCGCCTAGCGTCCCGGCGATACTGGAACCCAGATAATAGCTGAAAAGATAAAGTGACGAGGCCTGTCCCTTCGCCCGACGCGCACGCGGGCCAATCCAACTGCTGGCCACGGAGTGCGCGGCGAAAAAGCCGGCGGAAAAAAGCAGCATTCCGGCAAAAATCAGCCAAAGCGAGGTAAAAAGCGTCAGTAAAAGCCCGCACAGCATTATCGCGGTAGAGAACAACATGACCGGTCCCCGGCCATAGCGCGAGGTCATTGCGCCAGCTTTCGGTGAGCTCCATGTGCCGGTGAGATAGGCTACTGATAACAGTCCGACCACGGCCTGGCTTAATTCCCAGGGGGAGAGCATCGGGCGATAACCAATGTAGTTAAACAGGGTCACGAACGCCCCCATCAGTAAAAAGCCTTCGGCAAACAGCAGTGGTAGTCCCCGATCGCGCCAGTGGAGACGGAAATTAATAAATAACGTTTTAGGTCGTAACGACGTGGGACGGAAATGTTGCGAGGCGGGTAAAATCTTCCAGAACATCAGCGCAGACGCCAGCGCAAAACATCCGATGGTCGCCAGCGCGATTCGCCAGTTAAAAAAGTCGGTCATGACGCCGCTTAATAAACGCCCACTCATCCCGCCGATGGAATTACCGCTAATATAGAGCCCCATGGAGAAGGCGACAAAGCTGGGATGGATTTCTTCGCTCAGGTAGGTCATTCCCACGGCGGCGACGCCGCTTAACGATAGACCGATCAGCGCGCGCATAATCAGAATACCATGCCAACTGGTCATCATGGTTGATAACAATGTGCAGCAGGAGGCTAATAACAAGGCGGTGACCATCACCGGTTTACGGCCTATCGCATCAGAAAGCGGGCCGGTAAAAAGTAAGCCGATGGCCAGCATGGCGGTAGAAATAGAAAGTGACACGCTACTGCTGGCGGGGGAGACGCCAAACTCCTGGGAAAGTACCGGTAATATAGGCTGAACACAGTAAAGAAGCGCGAAAGTCGCCAGACCCGCGGAAAAAAGGGCCAGCGTGACGCGCATAAAAGGCGCTGTACCGCGTTTAATAAATTGAACCGGCTGAGAAGGGCGTTGTTCATCGATATCGCTCGCCGTGGCGTCATCGAGAATAGTTGTACGACTCACGTTAAATCCTTGCTTTACATCTCCGTAAACAGGAGACGGGTATAACCGACAGATAAAGCATAGAAAAAGCAAAATATTCTGTCTAATATATTAATTGTCTCAAATAAGACGTTAAAAATATGAATATCGAATTACGTCATTTACGTTACTTTGTGGCGGTAGCAGAAGAGCTGCATTTTGGTCGCGCCGCCGCGCGCCTCAATATCTCGCAGCCGCCGCTGAGTCAGCAGATACAAATTCTGGAGCAGCAGGTCGGCGCGCGATTACTGGCGCGGACCAACCGCAGCGTAGCCTTAACGGCCGCCGGGCGACAGTTTCTGGCGGATAGCCGACAGATCCTGAGTCTGGTAAACGACGCCGCCGCTCGCGCCGAGCGGTTGCATCAGGGAGAAGCGGGAGAAATCCGTATTGGCTTTACGTCTTCAGCGCCTTTTATTCGGGCGGTATCGAATACCTTTTCGCTGTTCCGCCAGTCCTACCCGGGGGTGCATATGCAAACGCGTGAAATGAATACGCGTGAGCAAATCGCGCCGCTCAACGAAGGCGTACTTGATATTGGCTTGCTACGTAATACGCCGCTGCCCGACACGCTTAATCGCGAGGTGATTTTGCATGAGCCGCTTATGGCAATGATCCCGCGCGAGCATCGGCTGGCGCAAAAGCCGGTCGTCAGTCTGACAGAGCTGGCGAAAGAGCCTTTCGTCTTTTTCGATCCGCATGTCGGGACGGGCCTTTACGACGATATTCTCGGCCTGATGCGGCGTTATAACCTGACGCCGACCATCACGCAGGAGGTTGGCGAGGCAATGACCATTATCGGTCTGGTGGCGGCGGGACTGGGCGTCTCGATTCTGCCGGCATCCTTTAAGCGCGTGCAGATGAGTGAGATGCGCTGGGTCCCTCTGGCGGAAGAAGACGCCGTATCTGAAATGTGGCTGGTATGGCCAAAGCATCATGAACAGAGTCATGCCGTACAGCGGTTTTGCCAACTGCTATTAATGGCTGCCCGGCAGGATTAATTTTACTTAAAAAGGGTGAAAATGTGCAGTTAATCACACGGCTAAGCAAAAAGTTGACGGCGAGTATTGAAGTGTTTCACCATAGCACACAGATTATTTCGGAGCGCGAAAATAAAGGGAGTGAGCGGTGGTTGCTGATAGTCAGCCTGGGCATATCGATCAAATTAAGCAGACCAATGCTGGCGCAGTGTATCGCCTGATTGATCAGCTCGGACCGGTATCGCGAATTGACCTGTCTCGTCTGGCGCAGTTGGCGCCTGCCAGTATTACGAAAATTGTCCGCGAAATGCTGGAAGCGCATTTGGTTCAGGAACTTGAAATTAAAGAGGTGGGCAGTCGTGGCCGTCCCGCCGTCGGGCTGGTAGTGGAAACTGAAGCCTGGCACTATTTATCTATTCGTATTAGCCGTGGCGAAATTTTCCTTGCGCTGCGCGATCTTAGTAGCAAGCTGGTGGTAGAAGAGTGTCTGGAGCTGCCGTTAACCGAAGCTACGCCGTTGCTTGAGCGAATTATCACGCACGTTGATCGGTTTTTTACCCGCCATCAGCAAAAACTGGAGCGTCTGACCTCTATTGCGATTACGTTGCCGGGCATTATCGATACCGAAAACGGCATTGTGCATCGGATGCCGTTTTATGAGGATGTCAAAGAAATGCCTTTAGGTGATGCTTTGGAGCGTCATACCGGCGTACCGGTTTACATTCAGCATGATATCAGCGCCTGGACGATGGCGGAGGCGCTTTTTGGCGCCTCACGCGGTGCGCGCGACGTTATCCAGGTGGTGATTGATCATAATGTGGGGGCGGGTGTTATCACCGACGGCCATTTGCTTCATGCGGGCAGTAGCAGCCTGGTGGAGATTGGGCATACCCAGGTCGATCCTTATGGTAAGCGCTGTTATTGCGGTAATCATGGCTGTCTGGAGACCATAGCCAGCGTCGATAGCGTACTGGAGCTTACGCAGCTTCGGCTTAATCAGTCTATGAGTTCAATGCTACACGGCCAGCCGTTAACGGTAGATTCACTGTGTCAGGCAGCGATACAGGGAGATCTATTAGCAAAAGATATCATTAGCGGCGTTGGCGCGCATGTTGGACGCATTCTGGCTATTATGGTGAATTTATTTAATCCGCAAAAAATTCTTATTGGTTCGCCGCTAAGTAAAGCGGCCGATATCCTTTTTCCGGCGATTGCCGACAGTATTCGTCAGCAGGCGCTGCCCGCCTACAGTAAGAACACGGTAGTGGAAAGCACGCAGTTTACCAACCAGGGCACGATGGCGGGGGCGGCGTTGGTAAAAGATGCGATGTATAACGGCTCTTTGTTGATTCGTCTATTACAGGGTTAACATTTTTTAACTGTTGTACAAAAATTTGCGCTAACTCAAGCTGATTGCCCTTGCCATACCTTAGACTTTCTCCACTGTATTATTTTCCTGACTTATATTTTCGAAGCATAACGGTGGAGTTAGTGATGCTGAAGCGTTTCTTTATTACAGGTACAGACACTTCTGTTGGGAAGACGGTGGTTTCCCGCGCATTACTACAAGCGTTAGCGTCGAGTGGTAAGAGCGTGGCAGGATATAAACCTGTCGCCAAAGGGAGCAAAGAGACCCCGGAAGGGATGCGCAACAAAGACGCTTTGGTATTGCAAAGCGTCTCTTCTCTGGAATTGCCGTATGAGGCGATTAATCCGATCGCGTTAAGCGAAGAGGAAAGCAGCGTAGCGCATAGCTGTCCTATTAATTACACCTTGCTGTCCAACGGGCTGGCAAGCCTGAGCGATAAAGTGGATCACGTTGTTGTGGAGGGCACTGGCGGCTGGCGTAGTCTGATGAATGATTTACGTCCGTTGTCCGAATGGGTGGTACAGGAACAATTACCGGTATTGATGGTGGTAGGGATTCAGGAGGGGTGCATTAATCACGCGCTACTGACTGCGCAAGCTGTCGCTAACGATGGACTGCCATTAATTGGCTGGGTGGCGAATCGCATTAATCCTGGCCTGGCGCATTATGCTGAAATTATTGATGTACTTGGAAAAAAACTGCCAGCGCCGCTGATTGGCGAGTTGCCATACCTGCCGCGCGCTGAGCAGCGTGAACTGGGGCAGTATATTCGTTTGTCAATGCTCGGCAGCGTGCTGGCGGTAGATAGAATCATGGCGTAACGTTCGCGAGAGTACTGACGCGACTACGCAGGCAATCAGCAGACCGGGGAGCAACTGATACTCGCCGGTCATTTCACAAATCATCAGGGTAGACATAATCGGCGCATGGGTTGTCGCCGCCAGTAGCGTCGCCATACCCGCCAGTCCCAATAAAATCACTATTTCATTCGAGCCTGGCAGCCAGAATCCCCATATCCGCCCTAAAAACATTCCAATTGATAATCCGACAAATAATGTTGGCGTAAAGACGCCGCCCGGCGCGCCAGAGCCGCTGCTGGCGAGCACAGCCAGAATTTTGCACGCAAAAATTCCGCCAATCAGAGAGAATAGCGGCGGGGAGAGCAGAAATGATTGTACGACGCTATAGCCGTTTCCCCATACCGTGGGCGTCAGTAACGACAGTATTCCGACAATAAGTCCGCCCAACGCCAGCTGCCAGGGCGGCGACAGTTTTAAGCGTAAAAAGCTATTATGGCTGGCCGTCATCAGCCACATCAGCAACGGGCCGCACAGACCGGCGACCAGGCCGGTACTGACTATCATGACGTACTCCCGCGCGTGGAGATCAACGTTCAGATGTACGGTATAGAGTAGTGAATCGCTACCGCTTAATACATGGGTGGTTAGCAGGGCGACGACGGCGGAAACGACAACCGGGCCGAGGGAAGCCAGCATTAAGGTACCGAACAGGATTTCTGCGATAAACAGGCTGCCCGCCAGCGGCGCATGGTAAGCGCCCGCCATGCCCGCAGCGGCGCCGCTGGCGATCCATAATTTCCATTCCTCGCGCGGCGTGAAGCGTCGGGCAAAGCCGGATGCCGCCAGCGCGGCGAGGAGGATCATTGCGCCTTCGCGACCAATTGCGCTGCCGCTGACCACGACCAGCAGCGAGGCCAGCGATTTCACCAGACTGGCGCCAACGTCAAATTGCCCGTCGGTTTGCAATGCTTCCATATAGTCAGTGGGCGCATGGGGACGCTGTTGGTTCATTTTTTGCCACCCCCACAGCAACAGACCAGCGGCCAGGCCGCCAAGCGCAGGCGTAATCAGCCGTCGCCAGGGCGAAAGCCCCTCAGCCGCATTCACCAGACTGCCAGTGTCATTACTCAGGAAAATCCACTCCAGCAATTGCATCGCATGACGGAAGGCGGCGACAGCCAGCGCCGCGAGAATACCGATGAGCATAGCGATCAGCAGGCGACGAAACATCGCGCGCAGATCCGGGTAAGCGTGTAAACGATGCATGAGCGGGTAAACAGGGAGTTTCAGGATAGCCTATTCTGCGGGGAAATGGCGTCAGACGCAAAAGCACTATGTGCGATATAATATTGCGTACAATAATGATATTGCCGGATAGCGAGACACCATCCGGCGGCGGCGTTAGCTGCTTTCGTGAATATTTAGCGCCCGACGCGTGCGGCCTGAGCTGAGATAATCGGCGATGTAATCCTGAGAGATTTCACCGTTATAGCGTCCGTCTTCATCAACGATCGGCATCCAGCTAGTATTACTTTCGTACAATCTGGACAGCACAATACGCAGGTTATCTTCCGCTTTGCCCGTAATACGGAAAGGATGGGTGATATCGGCGCAGGTTCCGCTGGCGTTCCGCGCTTCCCGGCGCTTCACAAATCCCAGTGGCTTACCGTCGTTGTCAATGACGGTAATCGCGCGAATATCGTGATCATCCATAATGCCGAACGCCTCGCTTAACGGCGTGGAAGTCCGCGCGGTAATGGTTGGCTGTTGGTCGGTAACATCGCCCGCGGAGACCAGTAGCAGACGCTTTAACGTTCTGTCCTGGCCGACAAACGACCCGACAAATTCGTTAGCCGGTTTGGCCAGCAGTTCATCAGGACTGGCGCACTGTACAATTCGCCCCTGACGGAACACGGCGATACGGTCGCCGAGCTTTAGCGCTTCGTCGATATCATGGCTGACCAGCATCACCGTCTTTTTTAGCTTACGCTGCATATCAAGAAACTGGTTCTGGATCACTTCGCGGTTAATTGGGTCCACAGCGCCGAAGGGCTCATCCATCAGCAGTACCGGCGGATCGGCGGCCAGAGCGCGGATCACGCCAATACGCTGTTGCTGTCCCCCGGACATTTCCTTTGGATAGCGATGCAGAAATTTTCTGGCATCCAGCGCCACCATGTCCATCAACTCTTCGGCGCGTTGCTTGCATCGCGCTTTGTCCCATCCCAACATGCGCGGCACAACGGTAATATTTTCTTCAATCGTCATATTAGGAAACAGGCCGATCTGTTGGATAACATACCCAATATTGCGGCGTAGCGTTACCGTATCCATATCGTTGGTATTCTCGCCGTTAATAAGAATATTACCGCTGCTGGGCGCGATCAGCCGGTTGATCATCTTTAACGTGGTGGTTTTGCCGCAGCCGGAGGGGCCGAGCAATACGCACATTTCGCCTTCCGGTACGTTCAGGTTGACGTTGTCGACGGCTTTTAGCGGCTGACCCTTTTTCTGTACAAATTGTTTGGTGAGATTTTCCAGTTTTATCATTATCGTATCCCCTTAGGTGTCAGTACGACTTGCAGACGATGCAACAGCCAGTCAAGCACAATCGCCAGTAGACAGATCATCAGCGCGCCGGCAATTAACATGCGAATATCGCTGCCGCTAATGCCGTTTAACAGTAGCAGCCCCAGACCGCCGGCGCCGATAACCGCGGCAATCGCCATCACGCCAATATTCATCACTACCGCGGTGCGGATACCGCCGAAAATAACCGGTAGGGCCATTGGAATTTCGACCCAGCGCAGCCGTTGCCAGAAAGTCATACCAATGCCGCGTCCCGCTTCACGCAGACCGGGCGGCAGACTATCAAGCGCAGTATGGGTATTACGGACAATCGGCAGTAAAGAGTAGAGAAAAACGGCCGTTACGGCGGGCAGAACGCCAATACCATGTCCGATCAGCGAAAAGAGCGGAATCATTAACCCAAACAGCGCGATAGACGGAATAGTAAGAAGTAGCGTGGCGGCGCCCAATACCGGCGTTGCCAGCCATTTGTGGCGTACAATCAAAACGCCTAACGGTACGCCGATGATAATCGCCAGACCGACGGCCAACGCGACTAGCCAGAGATGCTGAAAGGTAAGGCTGGCGAGGTAGCCGGCGTTATCCAGCATATAATGTATCGTATCCATAGGCGCTCCTTACAGTAGACCTTTGTCCTGCAAAAATTGATGGGCTACCTGTTGCGGCGTGCGATGATCGATATCGACCTGGGCGTTTAAGGTCGATATCACATCATTATTGAGCAGGCCAGAAAGGGTGTTTAAGGCATCATCAAGGCCAGGATTGGCTTCCAGCACTTCTTTACGCACCACCGGCGTGACAGCGTAACTTGGGAAGAAGCCTTTATCATCTTCCAGCACTTTCAGATCAAATCCTTTAACCCGTCCGTCGGTGGTATAGACCAGCCCGGCGTCAACCAGACCATCCCGGACGGCGTTATAGACCAGCCCCGGGTCCATCTGTCGTATTTGCGGGCGATCGAGCTGCATCTGATAGGCTTGCTGAAGGGGCTTCATCCCGTCGCTGCGCCCGGCAAATTCCAGATCGAGACCGAGCATCCAGTTGTGGTCAGGATCGTTCTGTCGGACCTGTTCGATTTTTGCCACCATTTGCGAGATGGTGGTGATATTTTCCGCCTCGGCGCGTTTGCGCTGCATCGCGAACGCGTAAGTATTATTCATGTCAGCCGGTTTGAGCCATACCAGACCCAGCTTCGCATCCAGATGTTTTACCGTGTCGTAGGTTTGTTGTGGGTTCATGCGCTTATCGATACGGTTGAAAATAATCAGCGATGTACCGGTGTATTCCCAGGTGATATCAATCTGTTTATTCACCATCGCATTACGTGAAATTACCGCGGCGATATTGGTCTGCGGCTGAACCTGAAAGCCTTTTTTCTGCAAATACTGCACGGTCATGGCCGAGAGAATATGCTGCTCGGTAAAGCTTTTAGTGGCGAGAACCAGCGGCGCGGCCTGCGTCTGGCTACTGAACAACAGCGTTGCGGCAAGCCATCCCAGCAGGTGTTTTTTGAATCTCATTTAACGCTCCTTATTGTTATTTATGCGTTCAGGCGGTATGAGGGCTAAGACGTCGCCCAAGCCAGGCAAGCAGGGTGTCAAGAACCAGCGCGAATAACGCCGTGGCCGTTGCGCCCAGAATCAACGTAGGAAAATCGTTGAGATAAATCCCCGGGAAAATCAGCTCGCCATAGCTGCTGGCACCGATCAGAAAGGCCAGCGGCGCGGTGCCGACATTGATGGCGGTCGCGATGCGAATACCGGACAGCATTACCGGCCACGCATTGGGTAGCTCTACCTGGCGAAGCCGCTGCCATTTTGTCATCCCAATCCCGTTCGCCGCTTCAATCAGTGAGGCGGGAACGGAGCAGAGACCCGCATAGGTATTGCGGACGATAGGCAGAAGTGAAGCCAAAAATAGCGCGACAATGGCGGGGGTATCGCCGATCCCGATAATCACCATCGCTAAGGCCAGGACGGCCAGTGGCGGCAACGTATTGCCGACATTAAAAATTTGCATGACATATTCAGCAAATCCTTTTGCCGCAGGACGGCTGAGTAAAATCCCGCTCGGGATGCCGACCAATAAAGCAAAAAACATGGACGTAAAGACCAGCATCAAATGTCGTTGCCCCAGATACAGCAGATCGACCTGACGCGCTTTCAGCGTCTCCAGACCGATTCCCCAGATAAACAGCGCCAGTAACAGCAAAATGACGATAGTGAACCCAAGTACGCGTTTTAGGGTGAAGGTGTGCATTGCGGTGTGTCTCCCTGTTTGCATGTGTTATGGCGACGTAAAGACGTCGCGTGTTGTTATGCCATGTTCCGGCAGGGTGCTTTGAGCTATAGCAACAGGTTGGGAAGGATTCCAGCGAGGCGTGATTTTTAACACTGTTAAACATCTATTAACAATTGTGTTTTGCCCTTACGCGGCTTAGCGTGACCATTCACGATAAAGAATTATCTTAAAAATAGAATGGCTATGTGACGTTGTCACTTATTGTAGGTGAAAATAGGCCGCAATGGGCGAAAAGGCAGGTAAAATCCTGCCTTTTGTGGGGATTAACGGAATAACGGTTTTACGGCGATGGGAATAATGAGTTGAGCTTGCCATTGCGCCAGAGTCAAACGCGCCAGTTGCCCCAACGCCTGATAAAACGGATGCCCGGCATGATCGATAAATACGTCCAAAAAGCGGGACGACCACGGAAACAGATGCCAGGCCAGGAGTTGTTCACATTCATGATGACGGCCATTCTCGGCAAGCCAGGCCGCCAGCAACAACAGCGACCCAAAATGATCTTCTGGCTCGTTTTGCTGCATTTCAAACTGAATCCCGTTTTCGCGCATCCACTGACGTAGCGCCAACGTAGAATCGCCAAATAATACGCTCTCACGATCCAGCCAGACGGAACCCCACGGCGGAGACGGCAGAGCGTAAGGGCCGATAAACAGGCGCTGCCAGGCTTGTGGCAACGACTCTTCGCTGTGGGTCTTAAACATAGCCGCCACAGGCGCAAGCGTATCGGCATCAAGCGGCCACTGCGCCTGCCAGTCGTCGGTTAATAGCGCCTGAACCAGAGGAGCGGTTTCGTGGCTTTCCGGCGAATAATAAAACAACGCGCCAAGAACACGCGCCGTTACTGCAAAATCATCACGTTGTAAAAAAGTGGTCATTCAAACAATCCCGAAAGGTGCGGGTCGCCCCGCACGCATAAATTAACCTGCGACGGCCATACCTACGGTCATATGCAGGCCATAAAAAAGTCCGCGGCCAATAATTTCGCCCGCCAGCATCAGCACGACACCGAGCAGCAAACCAACAGTATGCGGTTCGCGGCGACGGATTAGCGGACATAGCCAGCAGCCTAATCCGGCAGCAAGCAAGACAATGCGCCAGACCTGTAGCATACCGTAATCCGGTACGAGATGGCTGGCCTGTTGCACGGAACTGTGAAGGGTTGAGAGGGACAGTCCCTGTAGGACGATGACCGTCACGCACACCACCAACGCCAGGCCGCTAATACTGGCAAACGTCACGCTGCAAAATGGGACGCGCGCGATGCGTAGCAGTAGCGCCGCAAACACAGGGCCACACAGGAATGCCGTGAGGAAAAAGGCCAGCGTGGTGTAGCCATTATACCAGGTCGGCACGGTATCTATCTGATAAACGAGCGTCATTGCCCAGATGAATGCAACGCCGAGCGCCATACTGACCAGCAGCCACACTTTACCCAGAGCCGGGGGCATTTTACCGAGTACCGCCACCAGCCACCAGATGCCGCCTACGGCAAAGAACACCGATCCTGCGGCGATTTCATTACTCAGTGCGGAAGCGCCTACGCGGTTAAGCGAGTTAAACGCGCGCATCGGCGAGCCAAGATGCATAATCGACGCGAGGAACCCCAGTCCCATCACCAGCCACAGAAAAAACATACTACGCACGATACGTTGTTTTGCCACATCGTCTTTGGTGGTTAACCAGCCATACCCACTCACGATCAGCGCCCCGGCCACACATTGACCCAGCACCGTAAACAGGACCAGCGGCCATTCATGCCATCCACTTCCCATCTTATACCTCCTTCGGATTGGCCAGATAACCGATGGTGTCTCCGGTCGGGCGGCTGTTGGCGTTGGGTTTAATCACAATATTCGGCTTCGTGAAATGCACGCGCGGCAGCGGCGCGACGGCGGCCAGCTCACCGTGTTTTTTACGCAGTTCGTCTATCGGGCCGAAATCCAGCGCCTGCAGCGGGCAGGATTCCACGCAAATCGGTTTCTTGCCTTCCGCCACCCGGTCATAACAGCCGTCGCACTTGGTCATATGACCTTTGGCCGTGTTGTACTGCGGCGCGCCGTACGGGCAGGCCATGTGGCAGTAGCGGCAGCCGATACAGACCTCTTCGTTCACCACCACAAAACCGTCATCGCGCTTGTGCATCGCGCCGCTCGGGCAGACTTTGGTACAGGCCGGGTCTTCGCAGTGGTTGCACGAAATGGAGAGATAATAGGCAAAGACGTTCTGGTGCCAGACGCCGTTATCCTCCTGCCAGTCGCCGCCCGCATACTCATAAATGCGGCGGAAGCTGACATCCGGCGTCAAATCTTTGTAGTCCTTGCAGGCCAGTTCGCAGGTTTTGCAACCGGTGCAACGGCTGGAATCAATAAAAAATCCATACTGGGTTGTCATCGGTTACTCCTTACGCCTTTTCAACCTGAACAAGATTACTGTGCGACGGATTGCCTTTCGCCAACGGGGAAGGTCGGTGCGAGGTCAGAATGTTAATGGAGCCGCTGCGATCGATTTTGTCGCCAAACATGTCGGCATTTAACCAGGCGCCCTGGCCGATAGCGGTGACGCCAGGCAATATGCGCGGCGTGACTTTTGCCGGAATGAGCATCTGTCCGTTCTGGTTAAAGACCCGCACGGTGTCGCCGTGCTGAATGCCGCGCACTTGCGCATCAATCGGGTTGATCCAGATCTCCTGCGGACATGCCTGTTGCAGGACGTCGATATTGCCGTAGCTGGAGTGGGTACGCGCTTTATAGTGGAAGCCGGTTAGCTGTAGCGGGTAGCGCTGACGAAGCGGATCGTCCCAACCGTCAAAGCCTGGCGTATAGGCGGGTAAAGGATGGATAATCTCATCTTTCTTCAGCTCCCACGTGTCGGCGAGGGTTGCCAGCCGCTCGGAATAGATTTCGATTTTACCGGACGGCGTTTTCAGTGGATTTGCGGCAGGGTCTTCGCGGAATGAGCGGAAAGCGACGTAGTGCTCCTCCGGGCATTTTTTCTTGAAAATCCCTGTCTGTTTCATCTCTTCGTAATCCGGCATTTCCGGATTACGCGCTTTGGTTTTTGCGTGCAGGTATTTGACCCACTCATGCTGCGTGCGGCCTTCTGTGAAGGTCTGGTATACGTCCGGACCAAGCCGTTTAGCCACTTCACTGAGCGTCCAGTAAATGGGCTTTCTTTCAAATTTCGGCGAGGTGGCGGGCTGACCAAGAATGACATATCCCATATTGCCTGCGGATTCGTGGGAAATCAGATCTTCCTGCTCGGTCGGCATTAAATCAGGCAGCAGAATGTCGCAATATTTTGCCGATGCGGTCATAAAGTGCTCAATGCCGACGATCATTTCACATTTACTGTCGTCCTGAAGCACCTCGTGGGTGTGGGCGATATCGCCGTGCTGGTTGATCAGCGTATTACTGGCGTAGCACCATAAAAATTTAATCGGCACGTCGAGCTTGTCTTTTCCGCGCACGCCGTCGCGTGTGGCGGTCATTTCCGCGCCATGATCGATAGCGTCGGTCCAGGTAAAGACCGAAATCTGGGTTTTTACCGGGTTCTCCAGCATAGAAAACCATTCGACGCCCAGATCCCAGGTGCCTTCGCGCACGCCGGAATTACCGCCATTTATGCCGACGTTACCGGTGAGTACAGACAACATGGCGATTGCGCGTGCGGTCTGTTCGCCGTTAGAGTGGCGTTGAGGTCCCCAGTCTTGGCAAATATAAGCCGGTTTCGCCGAGCCGATTTCCCGCGCCAGTTGAATGATTTTTTCCGCCGGAATACTGGTAATCTGCGCGGCCCATTGCGGCGTTTTCGCGATACCGTCTTCGCCCTGACCCAAAATATAGGCTTTATAGTGTGCGTTACGCGGGGCTGAGGCGGGCAGAGTGGTTTCGTCGTAGCCGATGCAGTATTTATCCAGAAACGGTTTATCAATAAGATCTTCGGTAATCAGCACCCAGCCGATTGCCGCCGCCAGCGCGCCATCGGTACCAGGGCGAATCGGCAGCCACTCGTCTTCGCGACCGGCGGCAGTGTCGTTATAACGCGGGTCGATCACGATCATCCGGGCGCTGGAGCGCTCGCGCGCCTGTTCGACATAGTATGTCACGCCGCCGCCGCTCATACGTGTTTCAGCGGGGTTATTGCCAAACATCACCACCAGTTTTGTATTGGCGATATCATCCGGACTGTTGCCGTCATTGCCACCGAACATATAGCTCATGGCCGCGCTGATTTGGGCGGTGCTGTAGCTACCGTAACGGCTGAGATAGCCGCCGCAGGCGTTCATCAGGCGATACGGTACGTTAGAATTGGTAATATTGCCGCCGTCCACACCGGTACCGTAAAGCACATGTATCGCTTCGTTGCCGTAGTCCTTGAGGATACGTTTCAGGTTATCGCCGATGGTATCCAACGCTTCATCCCAACTGATACGTTCGAATTTGCCTTCTCCACGTTTACCAACGCGTTTCATCGGATATTTCAGGCGATCGGGATGATTCATCCGGCGACGAATAGAACGACCGCGCAGGCAGGCGCGTACCTGATGGTTGCCATATTCATCGTTGCCCGTGGTATCCGACTCAACCCAATATACGGTGTCATCTTTTACGTGCAGGCGCAGCAGGCAGCGGCTGCCGCAGTTAACGGTACATGAACTCCAGACCGCTTTTTCTGCAACGTTGCCGGATGCGAGGCCTGCTGCGGCGTGGGCGATGCGGGAGAACGGAAGGGTGAAAGCGCTACTGGCAAGCGCAAGGCTACTGATGGCGGAGGTTTTCACCAGGCTTCGTCGGCTGATACTGGCCGCCATTAATGCCTCAGGGGTGGTGATTTTCATAACAGCTCACTATGCTCATCCAAAAAAAGAGTTTTAAATGTTGTTGTGTTCGCAAAACGGGGAGCTCCGGGAGCGCAAAAACGCCCCGGAGCAGGCGGCTTAGATTTTTTCGATTTCCACCAGATTTGTATGTTGAGGATTCCCTTTTGCCAGGGGGGAAGGACGCTGCGTCGTGAGCGTATTGATGCAGGCGCCGTGGTCAATTTTATCGCCAGTCATATCCGCATTATGCCATGCGCCCTGGCCCATCGCGCTGACGCCCGGCAGAATACGTGGCGTGACTTTGGCGGATAGACGTACCTCTCCACGATCGTTAAAGACGCGAACCCTATCGCCATTCGCGATGCCGCGTTTTTGCGCATCAAGCGGATTTATCCACACTTCCTGGCGACAGGCGGCCTGCAAAACATCAATATTGCCGTAGCTTGAATGGGTACGGGATTTATAGTGAAAGCCAAACAGCTGTAGCGGGAAGGTGCTCCGTTTTGGATCGTCCCATCCTTCAAAGGTGGGGGTATAAATCGGCAGAGGGCTTATCACATCACCTTCCGCCAGCTCCCAGGTACTGGCGATGTGAGCGAGTTTGCTGGAGTAGATTTCGATTTTACCGGACGGTGTTTTTAACGGATTGGCCTGCGGATCTTCACGAAATTTTTTATAGGCGACAAAATGGCCGTTGGGATCTTTGCGTTTATAGATGCCCATTTTTTTCAGCTCGTCATAAGCGGGTAATGCCGGGTCTCTTGCCTGCATTTTGGCGTACAGATATTGCAGCCACTGCGCCTGTGTACGGTCTTCGGTAAAGCGCTGATACACATCGTCGCCGAGACGTCTGGCGATTTCGCTGAGTACCCAGTAGATGGGCTTGCGCTCGAACTTAGGCGTCGTCGCCGGTTGGATAAAAATCAGATATCCCATATTACCGGCGTAATCATTGGGGATGATATCTTCCTGTTCGACGGTCATTAGATCCGGCAGCAGAATATCGGCGTACTTCGCGGAAGAGGTCATAAAGTTGTCGATGACCACAATCATTTCGCATTTCGCTTCATCCTGAAGAATTTCATGGGTTTTATTAATATCCGAATGCTGATTAGTCAGGGTGTTGCCAGCGTAGTTCCATAGAAATTTGATCGGGACATCCAGCTTATCTTTGCCGCGTACGCCGTCGCGCAGGGCGGTCATTTCCGGGCCACGCGCAATGGCGTCTGTCCAGCTAAAGCAGGAGATGGCGGTTTTAACGGGGTTGTCCAGGACAGGCAGACGTTCAATAGTAATGGTGTAAGTGGATTCGCGTGCGCCGCTATTACCGCCATGAATACCGACGTTGCCGGTTAGAATCGGCAACATGGCGATAGCGCGAGCGGTTTGTTCGCCGTTCGCCTGACGCTGCGGCCCCCAACCCTGACAGATGTAGGCCGGCTTAACGCTGCCTATCTCGCGCGCCAGTTTGATAATCCGATCGGCGGGGATGCCGGTAATATGTGATGCCCACTGCGGCGTTTTGGCGATGCCGTCCTCACCATGGCCCAAAATATAAGCCTTATAATGGCCATTTGGAGGCGCGTCAGCCGGAAGGGTCTTTTCATCGTAGCCGATACAATAGTTGTCGAGAAAAGGCTGGTCGACGAGATTTTCGTTAATCAACACCCAGGCAATTCCCGCCACCAGCGCGGCGTCGGTACCAGGGCGAATCGGTATCCACTCGTCTTCACGTCCGGCGGCGGTATCGGTATAGCGCGGATCTATCACGATCATGCGCGCATTTGAGCGTTCACGCGCTTGCTCCAGAAACCAGGTAATACCGCCGCCGCTCATGCGAGTTTCAGCGGGATTATTGCCGAACATGACCACCAGTTTACTGTTTTCGATATCAGACGTGCTGTTGCCGTCGTTGGAGCCATAGGTGTAGGGCATGGCGCAAGAAATTTGCGCGGTACTGTATGAGCCGTATTGATTCAACGAACCGCCGTAGCAGTTCATTAAACGCTTCACCGGCGAGGCGGCAGGTGACGAGCGGGTTATGTTGCCGCCTACGATGCCGGATGAATAGTGGATATAGACAGCTTCATTGCCATAGGTCTCCACCGTTTTTTTCAACCTGGCGCTAATGGTGTCCAACGCTTCCTGCCAGCTAATGCGTTCAAATTTACCTTCGCCACGGCGACCAACGCGTTTCATGGGATAGTTAAGGCGATCCGGATGATTAATACGCCGACGGATTGAACGGCCCCGCAGACAGGCGCGAACCTGATGATTGCCGTAAACATCGTCGCCAGTGTTATCAGTTTCAACCCACCAGACTTCATTATCTTTTACGTGCAGACGCAAGGCGCAGCGACTGCCGCAGTTGACAGAACAGGCGCCCCAGACGATTTTATCTTTTTCATCGCGCACTGCTTGCTGTACTGCTGCGGCCGCGGTACGCATCCCAAACGGCAAAGATACGCCTCCGGCAGCCAGCGCCAGTGAGCCAAGCGCCGCTGATTTCACTAACGTCCTGCGGCTAACGCCTGTTTGTTGCTTTTCTCCGGGCATCACTCACTCCATTATCGTTTCGCTATATATTGATATCTATAGCGAAATTATTATCATGCTAATTATATAATGAGTTTACCCCTTTGGGAGTAAGGGTTATTAATCCATGTCAAAGAGCATTACCCTCCGGACCCGGAGGGTAGGAGGATTTTATTGCGGTTCGGCGGATGAACCGTCCTGAGCGGGTGGGGTATTGGCTGGCGCATTGCCGCTGTTGGTGCGGGTATAAAGGATTTTATGCGTGTCGTTCGCGCAATGACCCACCACCTGTGAATCCGGCTGATCGGCCTGGTCGTTAGGAACAATAGTGAGCGTAAAATTATCCGCCGGTACGCCGTTATTGATGATACGTTGTTCAATATCACTTTTTACTCTCTCGCACGATCCCGGTGCCGCCATCACCAGCGAGGGGGCGCTAATTAACGCCAGAGCGGCTATTGCAGTTGCGATTTTCATCATGAACTCCTGTGATTAATGACGATGTTCTAAGCTTAGCATTTTTCGTGTAAATAACTGTATTTACTAATATGATTGATAAATATCGTTTCATCCTGGTGACACGCGTGAAGAAACCCATTTTACTGACGTTATTGTTCATGATGCCAGCAGGTTGAGATAACCCGAAATCCTCTGGGTCTTATACGCCGGAAATGGCCCGTTTTTCGAATGAATTTGATTTTGATCCAACGTGGTCCGGTAAAGGATTTCAGCCAGACGTTGATGAATGAGAACGGCGAGGTGGCGAAGCAGGTCACCGGTACGCTTTCACAGGACGGCTGTTTTGATACGCTTGAGTTACACGAGCTGGAGAATAATTCTCTTGATTGCGTTATGATTCCCAGCCCAGTCAGTCTGACTGGCAACATAACCTAAACAGGAGAATACCATGAGCACTTCGTTGTTCAGTAACACCCCGACGGTCACGGTCCTCGACAACCGCGGACTGACCGTGCGCGACAACGCGTATTACCGCCACCCCGACTCCCCGCATGTGACCAGTGAGCGCATCACCCGCCATCAGTACGACGCCCGCGGCTTTCTGACGCAGAGCGCCGACCCGCGCCTGAATGAGGCCGGGCTGGTAAACTTCAGTTTCCTCACGGACCTGGCCGGCAACGTCCTGCGCACGCACGGGGTGGATAACGGCATCACTGTGGCGCTGAACGACGCCGCAGGCCGGCCGTTTATGACCGTCAGTAATATCGGCACTGCTGACGACGGCACGGAAGACGCCAGTCAGGCAATGACCCGCACCTGGCAGTATGAAGGTGTCTCCCTGCCGGGCCGCCCGGTGGGCATTACGGAGCAGGTCTCCGGCGAAGCCGCGCGTATCACGGAGCGCTTCGTCTGGGCCGGCAACTCTCCTGAGGAGAAGGCGCTGAATCTGGCGGGCCAGTGTGTCAGCCATTACGACACCGCAGGCCTGATGCAGACTGACAGCGTGGCCCTGACCGGCGTACCGCTCTCCGTCACCCGCCGTCTGCTGAAGGATGCGGACAACCCCGATATCGTGGCCGACTGGCAGGGTACGGATGCCTCCGTCCGGAACACGCTGCCCGGTGACGGGGGGGTCACCACCCTGACCACCACTGACGCCACCGGGGCGGTGCTGACCACGACGGATGCACAGGGTAACAGGCAGCGGGTGGCATACGATGTGGCAGGCCTGCTCCCGGGCAGATGGCTGACGCTGAAGGATGGTACGGAACAGGTTATCGTGAAGTCCCTGACGTATTCCGCCGCCGGGCAGAAGCTGCGCGGGGAGCACGGCAACGGCGTGGTGACCACGTACGAATACGAGCCACAGACGCAGCGCCTGGTCGGGATTAAAACGGAACGTCCGGCCGGCCACGCCGCAGGCGCAAAGGTACTGCAGGACCTGCGCTACGAGTACGACCCGGTGGGCAACGTGCTGAAAATCAGCAACGACGCGGAAGAGACCCGCTTCTGGCGCAACCAGAAAGTGGTGCCGGAGAACAGGTATACCTGTGACAGCCTGTACCGGCTGGTCAGCGCCACCGGGCGCGAAATGGCAAACGCCGGTCGGCAGGGCTGTAATCTCCCCTCAGCCACCATTCCCCTTCCCGCAGACAGTTCCGCATACACAAACTACACCCGTACCTATACCTACGACAGCGCCGGAAATCTGACGCAGATAAGCCACAGCGCCCCGGCCACGGGCAACAATTACACCACGGACATCACGGTGAGCGACCGCAGCAACCGGGGCGTGCTGAGCACGCTGACGGAAAATCCGTCAGGGGTGGATGCGCTGTTCACTGCGGGGGGACAACAGAAGCAGCTCCAGCCGGGGCAGAACCTGGTCTGGACGCCGCGCAACGAGCTGCTGAAGGTGACGCCGGTGGTGCGTGACGGCAGTACGGATGACCGGGAGAGCTACCGGTATGACGGTGGCAGCCAGCGATGCCTGAAGGTGAGTGTGCAGAACACCGGCAGCAGCACGCAGACGCAGCGTACGCTGTACCTGCCCGGGCTGGAGCTGCGGACCACAGTCAGCGGCGGTAAGGAAACGGAGAGTCTGGAGGTAATCACGGTGGGCGAGGCAGGATGTGCGCAGGTGCGGGTACTGCACTGGACAGCAGGCAGGCCGGCGGAACTCACCGGCGACCAGACCAGATACAGCTATGACAACCTGACCGGGAGCAGCGGTCTGGAGCTGGACGGCGACGGGAATATCATCAGCATGGAAGAGTATTATCCGTACGGCGGTACGGCCGTTCTGACGGCGCGCAGCCAGACCGGGGCGGATTACAAAACCGTGCGTTACTCGGGCAAGGAGCGTGACGCGACGGGGCTGTATTACTACGGATACCGTTATTACCAGCCGTGGGCGGGACGCTGGCTGGGCGCAGACCCGGCGGGGACGGCGGACGGGCTGAACCTGTTCAGGATGGTACGGAATAATCCCGTCACGTTGATTGACAGCAATGGGTTGATCAGTACTGGTCGGGAAGCCCGAAAATTAGTGGGCGAAGCATTTGTTCACCCTTTGCATATGCCTGTCTTTGAACGAATTTCTTTAGAGGAAAATCTTTCAATGAGCGTAAGGGAGGCGGGCATTTATACTATTTCAGCACTCGGTGAAGGTGCGGCAGCAAAAGGCCATAATATTCTTGAGAAGACTATTAAACCTGGTTCACTAAAGGCTATCTATAGTGATAACGCTGAATCTATTCTTGGTCAGGCAAAACGTAGCGGTTTCGTTGGCCGAGTAGGTCAGTGGGATGCATCTGGCGTACGGGGAATTTATGCACACAACAGACTGGGTGGTGAGGATTTGGCTTATCCAGTCAGCCTGGAAAATACTTTTGCTAATGAACTTGTTAATGCATGGATAAAATTTAAAATCATCACGCCCTATACCGGTGATTATGACATGCACGATATTATTAAATTCTCTCATGGGAAAGGGCATGTCCCCATGGCGGAAAGTAATGAGGAAAGAGGAGTAAAGGATTTAATTAATAAAGGTATTGCGAAAGTCGATCCTTCCAGACCCTTTGAGTATACAGCGATGAACGTTATTCGCCATGGTCCTCAGGTAAACTTTGTTCCCTATATGTGGGAACATGAGCACGATAAAGTTGTAAAGGATAATGGTTATCTGGGAGTGGTAGCTCGTCCGGGGCCATTCCCTGTGGCAATGGTACATCAGGGCGAATGGACTGTTTTTGACAATAGTAAGGAACTGTTTAATTTTTATAAATCTACAAACACCCCTCTTCCTGAACACTGGTCCCAGGATTTTGTTGATAGAGGGAAAGGAATGGTTGCAACTCCCCGACACGCTGAACTTCTTGATAAACGGCGAAACATGCATTAATCATAACGACTTTATGCCTTATTAAGGTAAACCCAAAGCAGGCAACCCGGTGAGACAGTTTTTCTGTCTCACCGAGTGCTTTTGTCTCATATAAAACGCTATCTGTGACGGCAAAACCCTCCGCGGCCCCCCGTAAAAAGCTGGATTATACGGCAGTAAGCTGGGTGGATGATCGGCAGGCCGGCAACGTCAGACAGAGCAGCGAATATGATGCCAACGCTAATCCCGTTGACTGCCGGCTTGTTATCGTCGATGAGAGCGTTAAGCCGACAGTGTCCCACCATCACACAATTAAAAACCGTATCGATTACTATTAAACTGGGTGTTGTGCGACTCTCCGTGACTACCGCGCCGCGTTTATTGCGCGGTGGGTTTCAGGAGCGTAGTACCGGACGTTTTATGTTCATCCAGATACTGCTGCTGGAAGATACACATGCGGATGGTGTTACGGTATTCGCCGTTAATAAAGAACTCATGTATCAGCTCACCCTCTACTCTAAACCCGAGTTTACGGTAGATGTGAATAGCCTTTTCATTCTCTTTATCGACGATCAAATACAATTTATAGAGATTGAGTACGGTAAATCCGTAATCCATCGCCAGTTTGGCCGCGCGTGACGCCAGACCTTTCCCCTGGTACTCCGGCGAAATAATAATCTGAAATTCAGCCCGACGATGCACATGGTTAATTTCAACCAATTCCACCAGCCCGGCGTTTTTGCCGTCGCATTCGACGACAAAGCGCCGCTCGCTTTGATCGTGGATGTGTTTGTCATAGAGATCCGACAGTTCGACAAAAGCCTCATACGGCTCTTCAAACCAGTACCGCATGACGCTGGCATTGTTATCAAGCTGGTGGACAAATCGTAAATCTTCCCGCTCAAGCGGGCGCAGTCTAACGTTGTAGTCGCTTGTCATACTGTATCCTTACACTTCTTTTTCGTTATCCTGCATCAGGGCGTAATAACGCGACCTGTACGACGATCCAGACACCGCAGAGTATTGGGTTCCCAATAGGCGTTGATGTTGGCGCTCTGCTCGCATTTATCGCGGCTATCAAAGGCGGCATCGGCTTTGTCCCACTCTTTTTCTGCGCGGGTATTCACTTTCTGACGCAGACTGCGAGTGTCGTTCCATTGTTCCTTTTCCATCGCCGCTTCCTGACGACTTTGTGCGCTATCTCCCGATTCAATCACCAGTTTACTGGTTTCAGCGAATGCGGAAGTGGTATACACAACGGCAGCCAGCGTAAGCATTGCCGTCAGGCACAGGCGTTTGCTCAGCGTATTGTTCATCACAATATCCTTTCATAAGAGGGGAAAAAAGCGGTAAAACACCTTTAAATTCTACACCAATCCTTATGCCTGGCATATACACAAGAATGACGGGATAACCGTGTAGCGATATTCTGTCGTATTATCACTTATCTTTTCGTAATCAAATGAATCTCATGCTAAAGACGACGCTGCTTTTCTTTGTCACCGCGCTCTGTGAAATCATAGGGTGTTTTCTTCCCTGGCTATGGATTAAGCGCGGCGCCAGCGTGTGGTGGCTTCTGCCCGCCGCGGCATCACTCGCGTTATTTGTCTGGCTTTTGACCTTGCATCCGGCTGCGAGTGGGCGGGTTTATGCGGCTTACGGTGGGGTATATGTCTGTACTGCGCTCCTTTGGCTACGCGTTGTCGATGGCGTCCGGCTCACGGTTTATGACTGGTGCGGCGCGCTGATCGCGCTGTGCGGCATGCTGATTATCGTCGTCGGATGGGGACGTACTTAACGTTGCCGTGCGACCAGAACATTTTGTGATCTGGTATCGCTTTTTTGATAAACATACTTGTATGGTAGTAGCTTGGTTGGGTAAATTTTCTGCATCCCATAATGCGATGTAAGGAATAAAAATGAAGATTGTAGGGGCTGAAGTCTTTGTTACGTGTCCTGGACGTAACTTCGTCACTTTAAAGATAACCACAGAAGACGGGATCACCGGTCTGGGGGATGCCACCCTGAACGGACGCGAGCTCTCGGTGGCCTCGTACCTTACCGATCACCTGTGCCCGCAACTGATTGGACGGGATGCTCACCGCATCGAAGATATCTGGCAATTCTTCTACAAAGGCGCGTACTGGCGTCGCGGGCCTGTCACCATGTCAGCCATCTCCGCCGTGGACATGGCGCTATGGGATATTAAAGCCAAAGCCGCCAATATGCCGCTGTACCAGTTGCTTGGCGGCGCCTCTCGTGAAGGCGTTATGGTGTATTGCCATACTACAGGCCACACCATCGATGATGTGCTGGAAGATTATGCGCGTCATAAAGAGCTGGGATTTAAAGCTATCCGCGTGCAGTGCGGCGTTCCGGGGATGAAAACTACCTACGGTATGGCGAAAAGCAAGGGGCTGGCTTATGAGCCTGCGACAAAAGGGCAATGGCCGGAAGAGCAACTGTGGTCAACGGAAAAGTATCTCGATTTTACGCCAAAGCTGTTTGACGCCGTGCGTAATACGTTTGGTTTTAATGAACATCTTCTGCACGATATGCACCATCGGCTGACACCCATTGAGGCTGCCCGCTTTGGCAAACGTATTGAAGACTATCGTTTGTTCTGGATGGAAGATCCGACGCCGGCTGAAAACCAGGCGTGCTTCCGCCTGATCCGCCAGCATACGGTCACGCCGATTGCCGTAGGCGAAGTCTTTAACAGTATCTGGGATTGCAAACAGCTCATTGAAGAGCAATTAATTGACTATATCCGCACCACGATTACCCATGCCGGTGGCATTACCGGGATGCGCCGTATCGCCGATTTCGCCTCGCTCTATCAGGTGCGTACCGGTTCGCACGGGCCGTCCGATCTGTCGCCGGTTTGCATGGCCGCTGCATTACATTTTGATTTGTGGGTGCCCAACTTCGGCGTGCAGGAGTTTATGGGCTACTCCGAGCCGATGCTGGAGGTCTTCCCGCATAACTGGACGTTCGAAGGGGGCTATATGCATCCGGGCGACAAGCCAGGGTTGGGTATTGAGTTCGATGAAAAACTGGCGGGGAAATATCCCTACGATCCAGCCTGTTTGCCGGTGGCCCGCCTGGAAGACGGCACGTTATGGAGCTGGTAATTATATCATCGACCTGAAATAAATTTTATATTAACGAGAGAAATAATATGGACTTCATTACCGATCGTTTCATGATCGATAGTGAAGTCGGTGTTCGGTTATATAAAGAAGTTGCCGCAAAATTACCGATCATCGACTATCACTGTCATCTTGACGCAAAAGAAATTTACGAAAATAAAAAATTCGATAATATCACCCAATTATGGCTAGCGGGCGATCACTATAAATGGCGCGCTATGCGCGCGAACGGTATTGCCGAGCGCTATATTACCGGAGACGCTACGCCAGAAGAGAAATTTAAAGCTTATGCTGAAACGGTTGAAGCGGCATTTGGTAATCCGCTTTATCACTGGACACATTTAGAATTAAATAAATATTTCTCCTGTAACGAAATGCTGGACAGTGATAACTGGCAAGAGATAATGAATCATTGTAATCAGCTTATTGGTGGAGAAGATTTTAAACCCCGTAGCCTGATTACGCGCTCCAACGTTGAAGTCATTTGTACTACCGATGCGCCGCTGGATACGCTGGAATATCATCGCCTGCTGCAACAGGGCCCGACCTTTACCACACGGGTGCTGCCGACCTTTCGCCCTGACGATATTTTTGCCGAAGGACAGGTGCTTGCTACCTTTATTGATAGGCTGGCGCAGGTGACGGGGCGTGATATTCATACCTACGCCGACTTTACCGCCGCGATGGCCGAACGTATTGATTTCTTCCACGAAGTAGGCTGCCGTATCTCCGACCACGGCCCGGTAGCCGTTGAGTATCAACCTGCCGATGCGCTGACTGTTGCATCGCTGTTTGCTCAGAAGCGGCGCGGTGGCGAGCTCACCGACGGCGAGACGGCACAGCTTAACAGCGCCATGTTTGTCATGCTGGGGCGGGAGTACAAAAAACGCGGCTGGGCAATGCAAATTCACTTCGGCGCGCTCCGCAACAATAACAGAAAAATGTGTGAACAGTTGGGAATCAATACCGGCTTTGATTCCATCACCGACCAGAACAATCTGGCGGCGGGCCTTAACCGTTTGCTGGATGCGATGCTGCAGAGCAACGGGTTGCCTAAAACCATCCTCTATAACCTGAATGGTAGTTATAACGACATTGTCGCCACGACAATTGCTAATTTCCAGTCCGGCGAGGACGGCGTGAAGTCGCCTATGCAGTTTGGTTCCGGTTGGTGGTTTAACGATACTCGCCGTGGTATGGAAAAGCAGTTAAATAGTCTGGCCGATCAGGGGTTATTAATGCACTTCGTCGGTATGCTGACGGATTCACGCAGCCTGGTTTCTTATCCGCGTCATGATTATTTCCGCCGCATCCTTTGTAATTTGATTGGTGGCTGGGTTGAGCGTGGTGAAATCCCTGATAATAAGCGGATCTTGACACGGATGGTTAAAAATATATGTCACGATAATGCAGTTAATTATTTCAGATTCTAACGTCCTTCCTTAAATGAGGGTAGAACATGTCTCGTACTAATAAAAAAATAACCATTCCGGTCAGTATTGGCTATGGCTTAACAGATATCATGGGGGGCGGCGCGTTTACCGTCATTGGTGCCTGGCTTTTATTCTTTTACACCACCTTCGTCGGTTTGTCACCAGTCGAAGCAGCATCCATTGTCGCCATCGCCCGTATTGTGGATGCGGTCGTCAGCCTGTTTATGGGCAGCTTTACTGACCATTTCTATAAAAACCCGTTGGGCAAACGCTTTGGTCGCCGCCGCTTCTTCTTATTAGCCGGTGCGCCGCTGATGCTGGTGTATATCCTGCTGTGGGTCACAGGCATGAGCTTCTGGTTCTATCTGGCTGTCTATCTGGCTTTCGAAGTGATTGCCGCGATGGTGCTCATTCCATGGGAAACGCTGCCGTCAGAAATGACTAAGGACTTTAACTCTCGTACTAAATTATCAACCTGTCGTATGTTCCTGTCGGCATCCGGGACTTTCCTGGCGACCTTTATTCCGGGCCTGTTAATCAGCTATTTTGGTGAACACGATCCGCATGCGTACTTTATTAATGGCGTCGTCTTTGCAGTGCTGTTTATGTTCTGCGTGTTTATTTCCTGGAAGGTGACTTGGGAGCGCGAACTGACGCCGGAGATGCTCGTCGAGCTGGAAAACACTCGTCAACCCACGTCCTTTATGGCGAAGGTTGTGGCGACCGGGAAACTGTTTAAAGAGTACTACTCCACTCTGAAGGTGCGCGCGTTCCGTAAACATCTGGCGATTTATCTGTTCTCCTTTACCGCGAAAGATGTTTATAACACCGTTTTCGTTTTCTTTTGTGTTTACTGCCTGAACGTGCCGTCTTCGCTTTCAGGAACCCTGCTGTCGATGAGCATTGTCGGCCTGCCGGTCACGCTGTTAGCCGGTGTCGCGATCATTAAATTTGGTCCGTCGCGTCTGTATGTATTTGCTTATACCCTGATGATATTGTGTCTGGCCGGATTGTTTATGGTTTACCACTTCCCGACCGACAATAACGTCACCATTCTGCTGGTACTGGCTGCGCTGTACCAGGTGGGGCGTTGTGTTCTGGAGTTCACGCCGTGGAATGTGTTCCCGTTCATTCCGGACATTGATGAAATGATCACCCGCCAGCGTCGTGAAGGGCTGTTCGCGGCGGTGATGACTTTCTCACGCAAAACGACGGTGGCGATTGCAACCTTTATCGTGGGCGTTATGTTGCAGGAAGGCGGATTTGTGAAGGGGAGCCAGATCCAGCCGGAGAGCGCCGTAAACACCATCGCAATCCTGCTGTTTGTTGGTACTGCTGGGCTGCTGCTGATTGCACTGTGGCAGGCGGTAACATTTCACCTCAACAAGCGTACTCACAAGGTTTTTGTCGACGAGGTCGATCGTCTGAAAGCGCACGGTTCAAAACAGGACGTCACCCCGGAGACGCGCCGTGTGGTGGAAGACCTGACCGGTTACGCTTATGAAAATCTGTGGAATGAACCGCAAAAAGCGGAATCCAGGCTTTATCGACCGGCACAAGTGAACTAACAACCTGACGTGACGGCATAAACAACGGTCGCCGACTTTTGTTTATGCTGTTACACAGCCTGAAAATAATGTCACACCAATTTTGCATATATTAATGCAAATCAGAATCTTTCGTGTTGAACTCGTTAATCAGGTATGGCAATCACCATTCTCTACAGTGAGTCAAAAGATGCAGAATAAACTATTAACCGCTAAGGCAACTCTCCCGACCTACGATCGCAGCACATTGGTGCCGCGCATTGTCCATCTCGGTTTTGGTGCGTTTCATCGCGCGCATCAGGGCGTTTATACAGATATTCTGGCCGCGGAGCATCATAGCGACTGGGGCTATTATGAGGTTAACCTTATTGGCGGCGAACAGCAGATTGCCGATCTAAAGCAGCAGGATAACCTCTATACCGTGGCGGAGATGTCGGCTGATGCCTGGACGGCGCGTGTGGTGGGCGTCGTCAAAGCGGCGTTGCATGTACAGGTTGATGGCCTGGAACGTGTGCTGGCGGCGATGTGTGAACCGCAGATAGCGATTGTGTCTTTGACCATTACCGAGAAAGGGTATTGTCATTCGCCAGCCACGGGCCAGCTTCTGCTGGAGCATCCCATGATTGCCGCCGACCTGCGAAATCCGCATCAACCGGTAACGGCGCCGGGTATTATTGTCGAAGCGTTAGCGCGTCGTAAAGCTGCAGGCTTACCGGCATTTACCGTGATGTCCTGCGATAACATGCCGGAAAACGGGCAAGTGACGCGTCATGTGGTGACGGCTTACGCCAGGGCGGTGGATGAGGAACTGGCGATATGGATCGAGCAAAATGTGACATTTCCGTCAACGATGGTTGACCGGATTGTCCCTGCGGTCACGCCGGAGACGCTGGATAAAATGGCGCATTTGACCGGTGTGCGCGATCCGGCGGGCGTTGCCTGCGAACCGTTTCGTCAGTGGGTGATAGAAGATACGTTTGTGGCCGGTCGTCCGCGATGGGAGAGTGCGGGCGCGACGCTGGTCGCCGACGTGATTCCGTTTGAAGAGATGAAACTGCGAATGCTTAACGGCAGTCATTCTTTCCTGGCTTATCTGGGGTATCTTGCCGGCTATCTGCATATTAATGATTGTATGGCTGACGATAACTATCGTTTGACCGCGCAGGCGTTAATGTTACGCGAGCAGGTGCCAACGCTGAAAGTCCAGGGGGTAGATTTACAGCGTTATGCCGATCAGTTGATTGCGCGTTACCGTAATCCGGCGCTGCGTCATCGTACCTGGCAGATAGCGATGGATGGCAGCCAGAAACTTCCGCAGCGTATGCTGGACTCCGTTCGCTGGCATCTTGCTAATCATAGCGATTTTGATTTGCTGGCGCTGGGCGTGGCGGGGTGGATGCGTTACGTTGGCGGCGTGGATGAGCAGGGCAAGGCGATCGACGTCAGCGATCCGCTATTGCCGGTTATTCAGCGTGCCGTGGCAAACAGTGAAGAAGGCGCAAGTCGTGTTGAGGCGCTGCTGGGAATGGCAGAAATTTTCGGCAACGATTTACCGCAGGCGGCGCGGTTTACGCAAAAAGTGCAAGAAGCCTATGACAGGTTACTGACATATGGAGCGAAAGCGAGCGTGGCGAAATATGCCGAACGGTTGAAATAGCGCAACAGGTACCCGGTAGCATTATGCTACCGGGAAAGCCGGGGCGGATCTTAGCGGCCAGTGGTATCAGTTCATGCCAAGACGAATCAGTTCGACTGGCGCGAATTTACCTTCACAGCCTTCGACAATCACCGTTTTGCCGCGGCGAATTTGTCCAGCATCCAGACCTTCGCTCTCAATGGCTTTGATAATCCCGGTATGGCCCGTGCCGCTTATCATGACCCGGCTACCGGTAGTGATTGCGTTACGGTTACGATCGTATGTCATCATGGTGTTTTCTCCTTTCAAACTTACTGCCAAAGCCCGTGGGTTTCCCCACATGACGGGCGACATATAAATACGCTTATCGTTGCGGATTTTTTTTGTTTTTGATCAAGCTCACGGCTTTTTAAGCAGGAATGTGCAGGGTGAGAGAGCGGAGAAGGAGTCTCACCCCGAAGTTAAAGGGGGGTTAGTCTTCGCTAAACCAGGCGCTGTTTTCCTGACGGATAAGCTGGACGGATTCGCTAATTTCCTGCAAATGCAGAGTCATTGCGCTCTCAACCGCATTGCCGTCGCGTTTTTCCAGCGCGGAGAAAATATCATGGTGCTGGCGCAACAACATCTCCGGCGGAGAAACATGATCCAGACTCATATAGCGAACCCGGTCAATCGTGGCTTTGATATTTTCAATGGTATCCCACGCTAACTGGCAATCGGCGATCTGCGCCAGCTTTTGGTGGAAATCGTCATCAAGCTGGAAAAAATCATCAATCTGTTTGTGCTCGATGGCAATGTGTTGCAGGTGCAGGTTTTGCGCCAGTTGATAGCACTGGTTGTCGGTGATCATCGACGCCGCACGGCGGACCACCGCGCATTCGATAGCTTGCCGTACAAAGCAGCCATTCTGTACCTGAGAAAGCGAAATCTTATTCACATAACTACCGCGCTGAGGGCGGATCTGAATCAACCCATTCTCCGCCAGCTTTATAAAAGCCTCGCGTACCGGCTGACGCGAAACGTTAAAACGGGTTGAGACCTCTTTTTCTGATAGCGGCGTGCCAGGCGGGATCAGACAATGCACGATATCACGTCGAAGAATACGGTAAATTTGCTGGTTGACAGGCTGTGTAGGGGTAAGCTGCGTTTCAACGGTCATTCATTCTTACTTTTTTAGGCGGTTGACCCGGATACTCTATCACTTTTCCGTTGTGGTCCATACCGATCATGTTTCTGGTTGCAGATACGTTTGCCATGGATTACCCGGCCTGTAGACCGGGTATAACCCCTTAGCTACGGTGGACGCTGAGTCCTGCGAAGGATTGGGTAACGGGCATCATTTCAACGGTATTAATATTCACATGCGCGGGGAGTGTGGCCACCCACCATACCGCTTCGGTAATATCTTCCGGCGTGAGGGCGGTGGTATTTTCGTAGGTTTTACCCGCTTTTTCATCGTCGCCTTTGAAACGCACGCTGGAAAACTCGGTACCGCCAACCAGACCCGGTTCAATGTCGGTCACGCGAACCGCCGTACCGTGTAAGTCCGTGCGCAAATTCAGGCTAAACTGACGCACAAAGGCTTTCGTCGCGCCATAGACGTTGCCACCGGCATAAGGCCAACTACCGGCGGTCGAACCGATGTTAATGATATGACCGCGGTTACGCTCGACCATTCCCGGCAGCACGGCGCGGGTCATATAAATTAAGCCTTTATTATTGGTATCGATCATAGTTTCCCAGTCTTCCACGCTGGCCTTATGCGCCGGTTCAAGACCCAACGCCAGGCCGGCGTTATTGACCAGCACATCAATATCGCGCCACTGCGCGGGCAGAGAGGCCATCATCTCTTCAATGGCCGCGCGGTTGCGCACGTCCAGTTGGGCGGTCAATACGTTATCGCCAAGCTCATCTTTTAGCGCTTGCAGGCGTTCATGACGACGTCCCGTGGCAATGACTTTATGTCCATTTTCAACAAAACGGCGTGCAATGCACTCGCCAAACCCTGCGGTTGCTCCAGTTACTAAAACGATCATCACACTGTTCCTCAACGCTTTTTGTGTTGTATTACCATAGCACGCGGCGTTTATGAAAGGGTAATCCTGGTTAACACGATTGCGGTCAGCATAGGGGAAGCTTACTCTTATGATCAACCTATTTTCAGGAGTGAAGAATGTCGACGAATCCTTTTTTAGACCAGAGTATGTTGCCCTATCAGGCGCCGCGTTTTGATCGGATCAAAGATTGCCATTATCGTCCTGCTTTTGATGAGGGCGTGCGACAAAAACGCGTGGAAATCGCGGCCATCGTCAATCATCCGGCGGCCCCTGACTTTACGAATACGCTTCTGGCGCTGGAGCAAAGCGGGGCGTTACTGTCACGCGTCACCAGCGTTTTTTTCGCGATGACCGCCGCGCACACTAACGATGAACTCCAGCGGTTAGATGAGGCGTTTTCTGCCGAACTGGCGGCGCTCTCCAACGATATTTATCTGAATAGCGCGTTATTCGCTCGCGTGGATGCCGTCTGGCAGCAGCGTCATTCACTGGGGCTGGATGATGAATCGCTACGGCTGGTCGACGTTATCCACCAGCGTTTTGTGTTGGCAGGCGCGCAGCTTGCCGAAGAGGATAAAGCGCGACTGAAAGTATTGAATACCGAATCCGCGACCTTAATGAGCCAGTTTAATCAGCGCCTGCTGGCGGCAAGTAAAGCGGGCGGGCTGGCGGTAGATGATGCGTATTGCCTGGAAGGATTAAGCCCGGAAGATATTGCCGTCGCTGCCGATGCGGCGCGTGAAAAAGGCCTCGAGAATCGCTGGTTCATTCCGCTCCTTAATACGACGCAACAGCCTGCGCTTGCTGCGCTGCGCGATCGCCAGACCCGCGAAAATTTATTCACAGCGTCATGGACTCGGGCGGAAAAAGGGGATGCCCACGACACCCGCGCGATCGTTCAGCGTCTGGTAGAGATTCGTCGCTGTCAGGCTACACTGCTGGGGTTCCCCAATTATGCCGCATGGAAAATCGCCGATCAGATGGCGAAAACTCCGCAAGCCGCGCTGAACTTTATGCGTGGTATTGTGCCGCCAGCGCGTCAGCGTGTGTTCAATGAACAGGCGGAAATTCAGCACGTCATTGATGATGAGCAGGGCGGTTACACCGTTCAGGCCTGGGACTGGATGTTCTATGCCGAACAGGTGCGGCGGGAAAAATATGCGTTGGATGAAGCGCAACTGAAGCCCTATTTTGCCTTAAATACGGTGTTGCAAGAGGGGGTTTTCTGGACCGCCAACCAGCTATTCGGCATCACCTTCGTCGAGCGTTTTGACATTCCGGTGTACCATCCTGATGTTCGGGTGTGGGAGATTTTCGATTCCGATGGCGTCGGTATGGCGTTATTTTATGGCGACTTCTTCGCGCGGGACTCGAAAAGTGGCGGCGCGTGGATGGGGAATTTTGTAGAGCAATCCCCCCTCAACGAAACCCGGCCTGTTATATACAATGTATGTAACTATCAGAAACCTGTCGATGGGCAGCCTGCATTACTGCTTTGGGACGACGTTATTACGCTCTTCCATGAGTTTGGTCATACGTTACACGGTTTGTTTGCCGTGCAGCGTTATGCCACGCTTTCAGGGACTAACACGCCCCGTGACTTTGTCGAGTTTCCCTCCCAGATTAATGAGCATTGGGCGAGTCATCCGCGTGTATTCGAACGTTATGCGCGTCATGTCGACAGCGGTGAAAAAATGCCTGCTGATTTACAGGAAAGAATGCGCAAGGCGAGTTTATTTAATAAAGGTTACGATATGACTGAATTGCTCGGCGCCGCATTGCTGGATATGCACTGGCATATGCTGGAGGAGAGCGTAGCGGAGCAGTCTGTCGCTGATTTCGAGCAGCAGGCGCTGACCGCTGAGCATCTTGATTTACCGGCAGTGCCGCCCCGCTATCGCAGCAGTTACTTTGCCCATATCTTCGGCGGCGGATACGCAGCGGGATACTACGCCTATCTGTGGACGCAAATGTTAGCGGATGACGGTTATCAATGGTTTGTAGAGCAGGGCGGCCTGACGCGTGAAAACGGGCAGCGTTTTCGTGATGACATCCTTTCCCGGGGGAATAGTACTGATTTAGAAACGCTTTATTCAGCCTGGCGTGGACATGAGCCGCATATTGATCCCATGTTGCAATATCGCGGACTTGATCACTAAGCTGATACGGTTGTTCGGCATTGTCGAACAACCGCCTGAAAATGAATCCTGCACTCCTGACGACAGCCAATTAAATTTATGGGGGCAAATTGTCTGAATATAAAGAGGACGTGCATTCGGATTTTTCTACTTATTTTTCCGTGGTGGATTGATTGCCAAAGATTTATTACCGCTTCGCTATTAACATTTTTAAAAATATATTTTCCGGCAAGCGGTGGTATTATGTAAATAATGCAGAAATGAATTTGACACTGCGCGCAGGGCGACTAAATTTAGAACTGTATCACATGATATGAGAAGACATATCATATTTAAAACGCAACATCATCATGAGGATTATATTATGGCAGAACATCGCGGCGGTTCCGGTAACTTTGCAGAAGATAAAGAGAAAGCCTCAGAAGCAGGTCGTAAAGGCGGCCAGCATAGTGGTGGGAACTTTAAAAACGATCCACAGCGTGCATCTGAAGCGGGTAAAAAAGGTGGGCAGAATAGCCACAGTGGCGGACGTAAATCCGACAATTAATTTTACTCCTGATATCTTGTAAATATATTCTGAAATATTGCGTAGACAATGCGGGCCTAAGGCTCGCATTTTTTTATTTATTCTGACCGTGAGTTATTCTGGCCGGTCAGGTGCAATTATTCTTTATGCTTTCTTTGTTAACAGAAAGAGCAATTCAGCGAGGGCAAATCGTACACATTTTTCTAATACTTCCTGACAATCTCCGCTAAAATGTTGTCGGCTTGTAAAGGTTATGTTGTTAATGTTCCAGGCAAACCAAACGGTTCCCGCCGGAGTGCCATCTTCGCCGCCTTCCGGACCGCCATAGCCACTGATCGCCATACTGATATCGACCTCAGCCTGATCTTTAGCTCCCTGAGCCATTTCAATGACGACCGCTTCGCTGACGGCGGTATGTTCGGCAAGACTGCGGCGTTGTACGCGTAAGATTTTTGCTTTGGCTTCATCAGTAAAAGTGACATAACCTACACCGTAAAAAGAGGGCGTATCTTCCGCTGCGCACAATGCTGAAGCCAGTTTCCCGCCGGTGCAGGATTCTGCAGTGGTCAGACGGAGTTTTTGGTTAACCAGTAAATCACCGAGTTTTTTTGTCAGGCTATCGACGGATTCGGCTTCATCAAGGGGGGCAATATCGTGCTGATCTAATCTCATCGTTTATTTTTCCGTTACAGAGACAAAAGAAACCTGTTCGTTCTTCTCAAGTATGGCATATTTACTTTGTGACATTGTCAGCGAGTGATCATTTTATCCAGTCACCAGCAAACCAGCCTCTCCATAACATGCTTACTTTTCTACGGTGATAAATGTCATTGAGTATGCGTAAAATCATTATCTTCAAAAAATAAAGCCGATTATTCTGAATTGTCATCCAGACATTGAAGTATACTACCCCAGCTATGTGGCCAACTCTATATTTCGCCGTTGCGTTTTAGCGTTAACCCGCGTTGATATTTGTTGTGTATTAACCCGGGTGGGTTGATTTTGTTACTTAATATTCTGCTGGTAAATTCATGTTTGTAAAAATTAAAAATAGCGACCAGACTTAATACGTCAAATGGACGTTATTAAGGAGAGAGCATGAAACTACAGGTGGCTGCATTTTTAAGTTTTCTGATAATGCCTTATGCGCTAGCGGATGATCAAGGGGGATTAAAAAAAGACGTGGCGCCGCCGCCGCCTCATGCTATTGAGGATGGTTATCGCGGTACGGACGATGCAGAAAAAATGACCATCGAACAGGCAAAAACCCTGCATGATGGCGCGACCGTTTCGCTGCGCGGCAACCTTATTGATCATAAAGGCGATGATCGCTATGTGTTCCGCGATAAATCCGGCGAGATTAACGTGATAATCCCTTCCGCTGTATTTGATGGGCGGGAAGTTCAGCCGGATCAAATGATCAACATAAACGGTAGTCTGGACAAGAAAGCGAAGGAATCGCTTGTTCGCGTGAACCGGCTGCAAAAGTAACGCGCGCTAACCGGCAATCTCCAGGTCAGTTATGCAGGGGACGCGGCTGGCCTGATACGATGGGCCTTGTAAAATGCGCCAGGGGGGACAAAAGGTTTCATAATGTTTTATTCAGGCCTGGTTACGTATTGTTTAACCTTCATTGATATTGACGGTGCTACAGTCATTAGCGATCCGTTATCCTCGCAAGAATTTGCCCGGTAGCGTATAAACAAAACACAAATCTATCCATGCAAGCATTTACCGCTGGTGAACCGGCGGTTTTTTTTTGCCCGAAATCCAGACAAAATCGGCCCCTTGTGCAGCGATGCAGCAAGGGGCCGGCTCTGTGAGGGATTATCTCCGTTCATTAATCATCCCATTTGTGACTGAACCAGGCGGCCAGAAATCCGGAAAATAAAATAATTCCTAATACAACGATAAAAAGGTTGATACTGCCTAACATCTCGTTTCTCCTTATTTTTGCGTGCATCCTCTTTTCTAAAAAAACCTCGTAGTGACTATAGTACTAATTTATACTTAAACAAAGTCTGAATTACTTATTTATTTTACTGGAAGGGTAAAGTATTAGAATATTTTCGTCAGCGCCCAGGAATATTCCTGAATTACTGCATTAATAGCAGATAATTAGCCTGCAATATATAGGGGTAACCAGGTGCGCCAGAAACTGCGCACATCATCGGTTGCAGATAATTAACAGGCGATAGCCTGTTGCGTAGGGGTAATCCGCATTCCTTTTAACATCAGCGCCCAGGCGAATACAATCGCGATGATCAGGACAACGAAAAGCGACCAGGCGGGAAGCGTCGTCAGGATCACGCCGCTGGCCAGCGGGTTTACTGCCGCACCCAGCCAGCCCAGCGATTGCGCTGAAAAATAGCTGGCTTTCATGCCGGCAGGTGCAATGTTGTCAATCAACATATATTCGCCAGGGGCATAAATAATTTCGCCAATCGTGAATATCGCCGCTGAAAGCCCCCAAAAAAGCAGATTGTCGCCTGAAAAAATAAATCCGATGAGCCCGGCGATAAAAAATACGGTGCCTGTCGTCATCATCGGTCGAATATTGACGGCGGTAAGTCGGCGGCCCACGGCGTATTGCAAACTGACCACAATAACCGCATTAACCGGCAGGACGACGGCTACCACTTTTTCCGCGAAACCACTATCGGCAACGACCATAACGTACTGTGAAATACAGGACGCAAATGCGCCTCCTACAAAGGAGGCCAGAAATGCCGAAAACGTAAACCACAATAATGCTTTGTCGCGCAGCAGAACGGAGGGAGACCAGATTGCGGCGTTTTTTCCCTCGCTGGCGGCAACCGATCGTGTAACCCATACCTGAATAAAAACCAGCGGGAATGCGGAACAGATGGCGGCAAGCCAGAAGGGTAAATTGATGCTTTGCATGACCAGCAGCGTGCCGAGCGGTGGGCCAATCGTCCAGCCGATATTGAGTACGGTATAGTTGAGCGAAAAAATCCGCGTTTTTGTCGTGGCGGTGAGGTTATCGGCGAACCAGGCTTTCAGGACGGTAGAAAAAACCGAATAGGCACAGTTAATGAGCGCAAAAAGCAGGACAACCAGTACGACATTATGCACCATTGGGATGACGATAAATCCGCAGGCGAAGGCGATGATCGCAAGTAGCATGTAGCGCTTTTTATCAAACTTATCCGCCAGAATCCCAAATCCAAGACTAAAGACGACGCCGATTGTTAACGCGCTGGTCAACGCGTAACCAATCAGATCCACGCCCAAACCGTACTGGCGGTTAAGATAGATGGTCATAAAGGGGAGTGTGGCGCCGCGTCCAATCGTCAATAACAGCGATGAGGCGAGTAAAGCCAGCGTTGAACGTCTCAATCCTGAATTCATTTTTCCTGCCTGAAATGGAGGTTACGTTTCGGGGCGTTTTAATCTCCGTGCCCGCAAAAGCATGATGTTTATGCGCTACAGTACAGCCTTAACATACCATAGCGCAGGATTTTGCCCACCGTGTGTTGTTCAATGCCCTGCTCGCGGTAAAAAGAAAAGTTCTGTTATGGTGCACTGATTTTCGATAACTTACCTCTTTACAAAATTTTAATAATAACAGAGGCCGATGATGTCGCGAAAAGACGGGTTTTTGGCGTTACTGGTGGTTGTCGCATGGGGGCTAAATTTTGTTGTCATCAAAGTAGGTCTGCACCATATGCCGCCATTATTGCTGGCAGGATTACGGTTTTTATTGGTGGCGTTTCCGGCAATTTTCTTTGTTGCCCGGCCTAAAGTCCCGCTTGCGCTGTTGCTGGGCTATGGGCTGACGATAAGCTTTGGGCAGTTCGCCTTTCTCTTTTGCGCGATTAAGTTTGGTATGCCCGCAGGACTGGCGTCGTTGGTATTACAGGCGCAGGCCTTTTTTACCATGGCATTGGGGGCGTTTGTTTTTGGCGAGCGGTTCCAACGTAAGCAGTTGGCGGGGATTACCCTGGCGATTATTGGCGTACTGGTATTGATTGAAGCCAGTCTGAACGGACAGCATATAGCGATGTCGGGATTTATGCTGACTCTGGCGGCGGCATTTAGCTGGGCCTGCGGCAATATTTTTAATAAAAAAATTATGCAACATAGCCCGCGTCCGGCGGTGATGTCGCTGGTGGTCTGGAGCGCGCTGATCCCGATCCTGCCGTTCCTGCTGTCGTCGCTGCTACTGGAAGGGGCGGATCACATTACGCAAAGCCTTATTACCATTGATATGACGACGATATTGTCGCTGCTTTACCTGGCTTTTGTCGCCACTATCCTTGGCTACGGCATCTGGGGCGCGTTACTGGGACGCTATGAGACCTGGCGCGTGGCGCCGTTATCATTGCTGGTGCCGGTAGTCGGGCTGGCGAGCGCCGCGGTATTACTCGGAGAAACGTTGACCGCAATGCAACTTGCAGGCGCAGTACTGATTATGGCTGGACTCTATATCAATGTGTTTGGATTTCGTGTGCGCCGTACTGCGTGCGTCAGGGGATGAGGTATTGGCATCATATTGCGAGTTAAGAAAAGTCTTATTCACTGGCTAATGACTTGTTATTATAGGGATATATTTTTAATTAAATTCTAAATTGTGCGCTTTCGCACAAAATGAGACAAATGTGATAAGAACTTTCTTATCATTGCAGCGTTTTTCTGAATTGCTCTGAATTTAATTTATGCGTCAGAATTATGAAATAAACCATGATAAAGGTAAGGAATAGTGATTATTGTCATCACCACATGTGAATACTTTAAAAAAGGATTTGGTTATATCGTTGATGATATCCGGAGGGAGTACTGTTCATTTACTGAGGTCGTCTATGCTAAGCACATTGGATGTGTAAATAAGCAAACCCTGCAAAGGGTGAAAGCGATTATTGTTGATTATGGTCAGGCAGATATACATTTGCTAAGCTCGCTGTTTGAATTTAAAACCCATCACCCTGATAGCTATATTATTCTCATTACGCGAGATACTTGCTATGAGAGTACTATTGATAACATTCTTATTAATGCGTTATCCGATTTTAGCGTGGATTGTAAGGATGCGCTGAAGAAAATTAGCGGATTCCTCGCGAATTATGGAGAGGCTAAACATAATAGAGTGATTACTAAAAACAGCAATCTTTATTGCCTTGAAAAACAGGTGAATCTATCGAAAAAAGAGGTGAACGTACTGCCTTTTATTATGACAGGCAAAAAAAACAAAGAGATATCGCGGCATCTTGATCTAAGCGAAAAGACGATTTGCCACTATCGGCGCAGTATCTACAAGAAATTTCAGGTCAATAATCTGGCAGGTCTTTATTATAAGATTGAAGATAAATGCTAATCTCACTGGCTTCAGACCACGCCGCGAAGCGATAACGGCGGACTCGTCATAGCCAGAAGGTACTCAAAAAATGCCCCGTTAAACGGGGCAAATAGGTTAAAGGCGTTGGTCGTTATAATAGGGCACGCCTAATTCATCTGACTTATCGCTGTTCACGCTCACGGGGTGAAGGTCATTTGGCGGAACGCCCACGGAGGGCAGAAGCATCACATCACAGCTATTTTGTGCCACAGGTAACAGTGTTTGTTCTGCGATGCCATATCCGGAGGCGATAAGTAACAGACCCGGCAGGACGGGAAACAGTATTTTCATGGTGCCCTTCGCGTGGCGCATAAACAAACTAGCAGTTGCCATGGTTCAGCGGCAGCATATACCGTGATTCGCCATGCATATTGGTAATCCGGTATTTGTGTGGCGGCACGTCAAAATAGTTTTTGAACGTCCTGGTCAATGTTTGCTGTGACTCAAAGCCATAGCGTTCCGCCAGATAGAGGATGGGCTCGTTGCTCTCTTTTAATTTTTGCGCAATTTCCGTCATTTTACGGCTGCGGATGTATTGACCTAATGAATGACCGGTCTCTTTTTTAAACATCCGTTGCAGGTGCCATTTGGAGTACCCTGAACGCTCAGACACTTTTTCCAGTGAGAGCGGCGATTCCAGGTTATCCTCGATCCAGTCCAAAATGCTATGAATAGTAATAGCGTCAGTGTTGCGTCTGGACATCGTCATACCTCTTTTTTGTCTACGGCAGAATTTTCTTGAGCAAATACTCAAGCGTTGCCACTTCGTCCGCCGTTAAGTTTTTTGTTAATTCCTGATGCAGGTCTTGCCCTGGTCGTTGATGACATTGCTCACAAATTGCCGCGCCGTCCGGCGTTAGCTTCACCAGTACGCCGCGTTTGTCATTAGGATTCGGCAGTCTTTCGATCCAGCCTTTGCACAGCAGGCGGTCGAGCATCCGCGTCAATGCGCCGAGATCGACAGACAGCACTTTTTTAAGTTCAACCGGGGTAACACATCCCGCGCAGCGTATCGAGCAAAGCACTTTAAACTGTGATGCGGTGATATCCAGCGGGGATAAGTAGTCATTTAACAGGCGATCTTTTTTCTGATTTACCATGTAGATCAAGCGACCCAGCGGAATGATTTCATTGAACAGATCACTGGTGCTTTTCAAAATGGTTGCCCCGGCAAGTAATTAATTTCGTCAGATACTATTTCTCAGGCAAGTATAAGTCAACTGAATGAATTAACCGATGCCACGATTTGCTAAAAGGCGTACAAGGTAATGTGTTGTGATAACCTGTAACTAATTGATAATTACAGGTTATAGGTTACGGAGGATATTGACTTACGCACTGGCAAAATGGCGCGCCGGGGCAGTTTCACTTTATACTTCCGGTTCATGAAACGCTGATGGGTAAGAGATAGTATTATGATGGATTTGTTTAAAGCGATTGGATTGGGACTGGTCGTACTGCTCCCTTTAGCCAATCCGCTAACCACCGTGGCGCTGTTTCTTGGCCTTGCGGGCAATATGAATAGTGCGGAACGCAACCGACAGTCATACATGGCTTCGGTTTATGTCTTCGCCATTATGATGGTGGCGTACTATGCCGGGCAGTTAGTCATGAACACCTTCGGTATTTCGATTCCAGGGCTACGGATCGCCGGTGGGTTAATCGTAGCGTTTATCGGCTTCAGAATGCTTTTCCCGCAGCAGAAGGCGCATGAGTCGCCGGAAGCGAAAAGCAAATCGGAGGAGCTGGCGGACGAACCGACGGCCAATATTGCGTTTGTTCCACTGGCTATGCCAAGCACCGCAGGACCGGGGACTATTGCAATGATCATCAGTTCCGCTTCCACAGTGCGTCATGGCGGCGAGTTTCCCGACTGGGTCATTACGGTCGCGCCGCCGATTATTTTTCTTGCCGTGGCGGTGATCCTGTGGGGATGTTTACGCAGTTCCGGCGCTATCATGCGGCTGGTGGGTAAAGGGGGGATTGAAGCGATTTCCCGCTTAATGGGATTCCTGCTGGTGTGTATGGGCGTACAATTTATTATCAACGGCGTGGTAGAAATTATTAAAACGTACCACTAAGGCGCATTTTTGTCTGCCGGAAAGGCGTTCCCGGCAGACGAATGTCTTAATGCGATTGTTCTTCCAGCATCACTGGCCATTTACGGAATATGAGCACAGCCCATACCAGCGCGGCACAGGCGGGTATGGCGCCAATATAGCCGATGGCCGACATTGACCAGTGCAAACTCACCTGATTTCCTACCAGCGCGCCAGCGCCAATACCGATATTAAAGATGCCTGAAAATAGCGCCATTGCGACATCGGTCGCGTCCGGGGCCAGCGCCAGTACTTTCACCTGCATACCGAGCCCTATCACCATAATCGCGATTCCCCAGAAAATGCTCAGTATGGCCAGATGCGCTTCGCTATCCGCCGCAGGCAGCAACAGAAGCAGACAGACAACCAGCAGGGCAATAGCGATACTGACGAGCGACGAGGCATGGCGATTACCCAGTTTACCAAACACGAGGCTGCCGATGATTCCGGCGCCGCCCAGGATCAGTAACAGGACGGTAGCAAAATTCGCACTGAGCCCGGCGACATTCTGAACGAACGGTTCAATATAGCTATAAGCCGTGTAATGCGCAGTCACCACAACGACGGTCAGTACATAGAGGCTCATCAGCGCCGGGCGTCGGAATAGCAAAGGTAAACTTTTTAGTGAGCCGGAATGTTCGCTCGGCAATTTCGGTAGAAGCTTAATCAGACATAGCAGCGTAATTAATGCGCCCATGCCGATGGCAAAAAAGGTGGTGCGCCAGCCAAAATACTGACCAACAACGCGACCTATCGGCAGCCCAAGCACCATGGCCAACGCGGTTCCGGTCGCTATCAGACTTAATGCCTGCGCGCGTTTCCCGGCAGGGGCCAGGCGGATCGCCAAAGACGCGGTTATCGACCAGAAAATAGCGTGGGCGAAAGCGATGCCGATACGGCTAATGACCAGCACGGTAAAGCTCCACGCCAGGAAGGAGAGCACATGGCTGGCAATAAACAGAACAAACAGACAAATGAGTAGCTTACGGCGCTCCATTTGACTGGTAAGAAGCATAAAAGGTAGCGACATGACGGCAACTACCCAGGCGTAAATGGTTAGCATGATGCCGACCTGCGCGGTTTGCATATGAAAGCTTTCGGCAATGTCTGACAGCAAACCAACCGGCACAAATTCCGTGGTATTGAAAATAAAAGCGGCGATAGCAAGCGTAACTACCCGTAGCCACGCGACCTTGCGGGAAACTGGATTGATAGTCATAAAAATATTTCGGGTTAGTTGCGAGAAGGTGAGGCCGCGATCTTAAAACGTTTACTGGCGAAAAGACAATCATTTTGTGACCTGCGTCTCATTTACTTCGCAGGCCGTTTCGTCTTCAGTCGACGCTCGCCAGTTGGGCGTTAAGTAGCTCTATAAAGGCCTCAAGCTGGCGCGTCATCGCCCCGCGCCGCCAAATTAGCCAGGTGGTAAGCCAGCGCCACTTCTCCGCCAACGGCCAGGCTTCCACTTGATGATGTCCTGGCATACTGTTGAGCATACTTGCTGGCATCAGCGCAATACCTGCGCCGGCGATTACGCACGCCAACATTCCATGATATGACTCCATTTCGTGAATCGTACCGGGGGTCGCGCCATCGGCATGAAACCAGCTTTCGAAATGCCGCCGGTAAGAACAGTTGGCGCGAAAAGCATATATGTTACAACCATTCACCTCGCTTGCGCGCGAAACGACGGGATGGCCGTGCGGCGCGACGATCATCATCTCTTCCTGGTAAACCGGCATACCTTCCAGCCCCGGATGCATTAGCGGGCCATCAATAAAGGCGGCGTTCAGCTTTCCTTCGAGCACGCCATCCAGCATGGCGCCGGAAGGACCTGTCGTTAACGCGAACTGAATTTTAGGGTAACGCTGGTTATAGCCCGCCAGCAGCGCGGGGATACGTACGGCGGCAGTACTTTCTAACGCGCCGAGTGAAAACAGTCCTTGCGGTTCCTTTCCGGCGACCACCATGCGGGCTTCATCGACCAGCGCCAGGATCTGCTGGCTGTAACGTAAAAAGTTATGTCCGGCTGGCGACAGCCTGAGACGCTGGTTTTCGCGAATAAACAGAGAGACGCCAAGGTCGGCTTCAAGCTGGCGGATACGCGTGGTCAGGTTAGACGGAACGCGGTGCACTTTTGCCGCCGCCTGCGTAATGCTACCCGTTAGAGCGACAGCGTTAAACATTTCCAGTTGCGTCAGGTCCATGGTTTTCTCAATTCGTGAATGTTCTGGTTAATATTATTCATTTCTCGGAAAGGGTAAAGGGCGTCATGATGGTATGACTTCCCTGATAACGAGAGAAAGGAACATGACCATGATGACTGCAACACAGGCGCTATCCATGAATCCTGCGACCGGGCAGACGCTGGCGACAAGGCCCTGGGCTAACGCGCAAGAGATTGAATATGCGCTGAATCTGGCGGCGAATGGTTGCAAAAAGTGGAAAATGACGTCGGTAGCGCAACGGGCGCAAACATTACGCGATATTGGTCAGGCGCTTCGCGCTCATGCAGAAGAGATGGCGCAATGTATTACGCGTGAAATGGGTAAACCCATAAAACAGGCGCGTGCGGAAGTGATGAAATCCGCCGCGTTATGCGACTGGTATGCGGAACATGGTCCGGCAATGCTGAATCCTGAGCCTACACTGGTAGAAAATCAGCAGGCGGTGATTGAATACCGTCCGCTGGGCGTCATTCTGGCGATAATGCCGTGGAATTTTCCTTTATGGCAGGTGTTACGCGGGGCAGTGCCGATACTGCTGGCGGGGAATAGCTACTTGTTAAAACATGCACCCAATGTCACTGGTTGCGCGCAGATGATAGACCGAATCTTGACGGAAGCCGGTACTCCCGCTGGCGTCTATGGATGGGTGAACGCTAATAATGAGGGCGTGAGTCAGATGATTAACGATCCGCGAATCGCGGCGGTGACGGTGACAGGCAGCGTGCGCGCCGGCGCGGCGATTGGCGCTCAGGCTGGGGCGGCGCTGAAAAAATGCGTACTGGAACTGGGTGGGGCGGATCCGTTTATTGTGCTTAATGATGCCGATCTTGAGCTGGCGGTAAACGCTGCGGTTGCAGGACGCTATCAAAACACCGGACAAGTCTGCGCCGCCGCCAAACGTTTTATTGTCGAAGAGGGCATTGCACAGGCGTTTACCGAGCGATTTGTGGCGGCTGCCGCGGCATTAAAGATAGGTGATCCTCTGGTTGAAGAGAATGACCTGGGACCGATGGCGCGCTTTGATCTGCGTGATGAACTCCATCAACAGGTGCAGGCTTCTGTCGCCGAAGGCGCACGGCTACTGTTGGGCGGCGAGAAAATCGCCGGGGAAGGCAACTATTATGCTGCGACCGTTCTGGCTGATGTCACGCCTGACATGACTGCATTTCGTCAGGAGCTTTTTGGGCCTGTTGCCGCCATTACCGTTGCAAAAGATGCGGCGCACGCCCTCGCGCTGGCGAATGACAGTGAGTTTGGCCTGTCGGCGACGATCTTTACCGCCAACGATACGCTGGCCGCGGAGATGGCGGTGCGTCTTGAGTGCGGTGGGGTATTCATTAATGGGTACAGCGCCAGCGATGCGCGTGTGGCATTCGGCGGGGTGAAGAAAAGCGGCTTCGGTCGCGAGCTTTCGCACTTTGGTTTACACGAATTTTGCAATGTGCAGACCGTTTGGAAGAACCGTGTCTAATCGTCCTGACGTCGCGTCGTGCCCTCTGCTATACTCGCAGGCCTTTTCAGACCTGCGAGCAAGGAGCATGTTGTGGCCAGGGCCATGGATAATGCAATTTTAGAGACGATTTTACAGCGCGTTCGCCCCCTTATTGGCCAGGGCAAAGTCGCTGACTATATTCCGGCATTAGCGTCCGTCGAGGGTTCAAAGCTGGGAATAGCGATTTGTACCGTGGACGGGCAGCATTATCAGGCGGGCGATGCGCACGAACGCTTCTCTATTCAGTCTATTTCGAAAGTGCTCAGTCTGGTGGTGGCGATGCGTCATTATCCAGAAGAGGAGATCTGGCAGCGCGTCGGAAAAGATCCTTCCGGCTCGCCGTTCAATTCGCTGGTTCAGTTAGAGATGGAACAAGGTATCCCGCGTAATCCATTTATTAATGCGGGCGCGCTGGTGGTATGCGACATGTTGCAAGGACGGCTTAGCGCGCCGCGTCAGCGGATGCTGGAAGTTGTGCGCGCGCTTTGCGGCGTATCGGATATTACGTATGACACTACGGTCGCTCGCTCTGAATTTGAGCATTCCGCCCGTAACGCCGCTATTGCCTGGCTGATGAAATCGTTCGGTAATTTTCATCATGATGTGCCTACCGTGTTGCAAAATTACTTCCACTACTGCGCGTTGAAAATGAGCTGCATGGAACTGGCGAGGACGTTTGTCTTTCTGGCAAATCAGGGCGAGGCATTTCATCTCGACGAGCCGGTAGTTACACCTATGCAGGCCCGGCAGATTAACGCGCTGATGGCGACCAGTGGTATGTATCAGAACGCCGGAGAGTTTGCCTGGCGTGTAGGATTGCCCGCTAAGTCCGGCGTGGGTGGCGGTATTGTCGCCATTGTGCCGCATGAAATGGCGATTGCCGTCTGGAGTCCGGAGCTGGACCCTGCGGGAAACTCTCTGGCGGGTATTGCCGCGCTTGAACAATTAACACAAACATTAGGACGCTCGGTATACTGATGAATGCGCTTGAACCGCTTTTTGCCCGCCTGGCGCGATCGACATTTCGTTCGCGTTTTCGTCTCAGGGTAAAAGAAAGACAATATTGCTGGGATAAAGGCGCGGAGGTGATTGATAAACACGCCGCCGATTTTATCGCCCAACGACTGGCATCAGCTCACCCGGCGAATGATGGTAAGCAAACGCCGATGCGGGGACACCCGGTGTTTATCGCGCAACACGCGACGGCGACCTGCTGTCGTGGATGTCTGGCAAAGTGGCATCACATTCCCCAGGGCGAAGCACTGAGCGAAGCGCAGCAACAGTATATTGTCAGCGTTATCCATTACTGGCTGGTTATACAAATGAATCAGCGGTAGGAGACGTTTGTTGCCGTCGACGCTTCATGATTGAATTACCTTAATACTCTCCCGGTTTATCCTTTCTTTTTTCTCTTCGTCCTGCGGGCTATACGTGGGCATATCTCCTATGAAGCCGTTTTCTTATCGACGTCGGAGCGGCGCCATTTCACTGGATATACCAATCGGGCAAAAATAGTCACGACGTCTTGATCAAAACAGGGGTTCAGAGTCGTAAAGTTTGCTAACCTGTTGGACCAATAAATCATCTTGTATGACTAATTTAAAAGGGAACCCGTTGTGAAAACGTTAAACCGTCGTGATTTCCCCGGTGCGCGGCATTCTGAACGCATCATTCAGTTTGGCGAAGGAAACTTTCTACGCGCTTTTGTGGACTGGCAGGTCGAGCTGCTTAATGAACATACCGATCTTGATGCCGGCGTGGTTATTGTGCGCCCTATAGAAAGCGATTTTCCCCCTTCCTTAAATACGCAGGATGGCCTTTATACAACAATTATTCGTGGTCTGAATGATAAAGGGGAGGCCGTTAGTGACGCGCGGCTTATTCGTGCTGTTAATCGTGAAATTAGCGTTTACGGTGAGTATGAGGCGTTTCTCAAACTGGCGCATAATCCGGATATCCGTTTTGTTTTCTCAAATACGACCGAAGCGGGCATCAGCTACCATGCGGGCGATAAATTTGATGATGCGCCAGCGGTGAGTTATCCGGCTAAGCTAACCCGACTGCTTTATGAACGTTACCACCATTTTAGCGGGGCGGCGGATAAAGGCTGGATTATCATTCCCTGCGAGTTGATTGATTACAACGGCGAGGCGCTGCGTGAATTAATTGTGCGTTATGCCGAAGAGTGGGCATTACCGGCTGCATTTTTGCAGTGGTTGGATCAGGCTAACGTCTTCTGCTCTACGCTGGTGGATCGTATTGTTACCGGTTATCCGCGTGATGAAGCCACGCGACTGGAAGCGGAACTGGGGTATCACGATGCGTTTCTGGATACGGCAGAACACTTTTACCTGTTTGTGATTCAAGGACCTCAGTCGCTGGCTCAGGAGCTACGTCTGGATAAGTACCCGTTAAACGTACTGATTGTTGACGATATTAAACCGTATAAAGCGCGTAAAGTGGCAATTCTTAACGGCGCACATACGGCGCTGGTTCCGGTGGCGTATCTGGCTGGCCTTGATACCGTTGGCGACGCGATGAACGATGCCGGAATTTGCGCCTTTGTCGAAAAAGCAATTTATGAGGAAATTATTCCAGTTCTGGATTTGCCTCGTGAAGCGCTGGAATCGTTCGCCAGCGCAGTGACTGGCCGTTTCCGCAATCCTTATATTAAGCATCAACTATTATCTATCGCCCTGAATGGTATGACGAAATTCCGTACCCGCATTTTGCCGCAGTTACTGGAAGGGCAGCAGGCCAATGGGCAGTTACCTGCGCGTCTGACATTTGCCTTAGCGGCATTACTTGCTTTTTATCGCGGCGAGCGGTCTGGCGAATCCTATCCCATTCAGGATGATGCATTCTGGATCGAACGTTACGCGCAGTTATGGCGTCAACATCGCGACCAGACGATCGACACCGCGGCGTTAGTGAAATCCGTGCTGGCTGAAAAAGGGCATTGGGGGCAGGATTTGACGTGTATCACTGGTTTGGTTGAGCAGGTTACAACCTATCTGGATACTATCCTCGAAAATGGCATGCGTAACGCAGTGAAACCGCTTTGTTAAGCAGAAAGCCCCGGCGGACGCCGGGCCTATTGACCGCGATATTCCACAGATAGAAGCCGTTGACCGTCATATTTCTCATGCGCTGAAGAGTATTTTTAGTTACAACATACATACTATTTGTTTTTTTCAATACCTGTCAGCACCGTGCAAATAAATGCTCAACAGGGCAGAGAATCCCTGTATCACAGAAGCTTGCAACCTTGATCTGGATCACGTTTAATGACAGAGCTTTTCACCTGCTGAAGATAATCATGATCGTTAGACCACAACAGCACTGGATTCGCCTGATATTTGTCTGGCATGGTTCCGTGCTATCTAAAATCTTTTCACGGCTGCTACTTAATTTTCTTCTTTCTATCGCCGTTATTATCATGCTGCCCTGGTACACAATGCTGGGTATTAAATTTACCCTTGCGCCGTTTAGCATACTGGGGGTTGCTATCGCCATTTTTTTGGGTTTTCGCAATAATGCCTGCTATGCGCGTTATGTCGAAGCCCGACATTTGTGGGGGCAGTTGATGATCGCTTCACGCTCAATACTGCGAGAGGTGAAAACAACCTTGCCTGATGAACGTGGTATGGAGGGTTTTGTTCGTTTACAAATCGCTTTTGCCCACTGTTTGCGTATGACATTGCGTCGACAGCCTCAAACGCAAGTTCTGGGGAACTATCTTGACCAGGACGCGTTACAGAAAGTTGTCGCTTCCCATTCGCCCGCTAACCGTATCTTATTGCTGATGGGAGAGTGGCTGGCAATTCGTCGCCGCAGCGGAAAACTTTCCGATATCTTATTTCATAGTCTCAACAACCGATTAAATGATATGTCGTCAGTGTTGGCCGGCTGTGAGCGCATCGCCAACACACCGGTGCCTTTTGCCTATACGTTAATTTTGCATCGTACGGTTTATCTTTTCTGCATTATGTTGCCATTTGCACTGGTGGTTGATCTGCACTATATGACGCCCTTTATTTCGGTGCTTATTTCTTATACGTTTATCGCGCTGGATGCGTTAGCGGAAGAGCTGGAAGATCCGTTCGGTACTGAAAATAATGATTTACCGCTGGATGCGATATGCAATGCGATAGAAATCGATTTACTGCAAATGAATGATGAAAGGGATATTCCGGCAAAACGGATACCGGATAAGCGCTATCAACTGACCTGAGCTCGTCTTAACTGGCGCAGAATGTTCATCTGCGCCATAACCTGAAGAGCAAAGCTTAATAGCCTTCTCCAACGCCGGTTTTGGCCGGACCAGAGTAGTGGATATGAACGATTCGCCATCCTATGTTTGGTATCTTCGCCCACACCTGGCTTTCGCGGCCTGTCGTATGTTGAGTTTGTCCATTATCACGGCGTACCGCGGTAAAATGCCAGTCGAATTCTGCAACGGCGGCATTGCCATACACATGAATAGTAGGGGGAGCGTCCAGTTTTAACGTGCGTTTGCTGAACGTTTTACCCATAGTGGTACCATAAAAATTTTCAGCGATCTGGGGCCATCCGCGTTCGTGGCCGCGTGGATGAATAAAACTGGTTTCCGGTGAAACATAAAAAAGCTGCTTACCCAACGTTGGATCTGCCTTATCTATTGAATAAAGATAACGGTTAATGCCTTCTGTAATTTGTTGTTTAACGGCCGACGTAGCTTCATTTTGCGCGGCGGTTGGCGTTGCCGCCGATGCCGATGACGCCATTAGAGTTAACGTTATCGCGGCGGCTGGGAAAAATAGTGACGTTTTTTGCATAATATTTAGCCCATAAAGTCTGTTTTTAAGTCGCTTTATTTTTCCTGTTACGTTCACATTTGTGCTAAAGGGGACATTGCTCACGAACAATAAAAAATATTCTTCTACAGAATTACCCCGAAAAGGGAATGACGCAATTAAGAATATCGTATTTGTTTGTAACGGCATGACTCAAAATATGAAAATTTAGAGTTTCAGTATTGTTGCTGTCCCTTGATTTGTTTTTGTGTTTATTACCGCCGGTAAACAGTTCATCTTATGAATAGTGATACACAAATGACCGTTTGCGCTATGTGATAATTAACTATGGTAAAAATATACAAAGCGATGAAGTGCTATTTCAGTAGTACGGTATTTTTTATAACGCTAATTTAAAAATAAATGTAAACGTAACAAATTATATAGAAAACTAAGGGTGGAATTCTCCTGATAGTGACTCCACCTTAACCAACGTCAGCAGATTGCTCAGCGCCATTCTGGCCTCGCCATCCCGGACGTTAAGCCCGCTCTCTACTGGCAAACCCATTGTTATTACAGCAGAAAATAGTGCACCGATTAATGTAGTGATGCTTAACTTGCATTTTACTATCACTAATGAATAGCAAGCTAATATTACACTTTGAAACTTAACGCACGGTAATTGTTAGTGATATTGTCCTGGACAGTTCCGCGAGCAGGTTTTGCGGAAAGTCCAAAAATAAGACAAATAAGGCATATAAAATGAAAAAAGTAGTGGTGTTATCTGCGGTAGCCGCAGCCGTAATGATGGCTGGAGCCGCCAACGCAGCAGAAATCTATAACAAGGATGGCAACAAACTGGATTTGTATGGCAAGGTCGACGGCCTGCATTATTTTTCCAGTAATCATAGTACGGATGGTGATCAATCTTATATCCGTATGGGTATTAAAGGTGAGACCCAAATTACCGATCAGCTAACCGGTTTTGGACAGTGGGAGTATCAGGTCAACGCCAATCGTCCGGAAGATGGTGACTCCAGCGGTTCCCCGCAAAGCTGGACGCGTCTCGGTTTTGCTGGTTTGGCATTTGCCGATATGGGGTCTGTTGATTATGGTCGTAACTATGGCGTGTTATACGACATTGGTTCATGGACTGACGTACTGCCTGAATTTGGTAATGATTCGTATGAAGCTTCCGATAATTTTATGACCGGACGCGCGAATGGCGTTCTGACTTATCGCAATAATGATTTCTTTGGTCTGGTTGATGGTCTGAATATTGCGTTGCAGTATCAGGGTAAAAATGACGGCCTGTCGAAAGAAGGCGATCCTTTAAGCAATAATGCCAGAAAAAGTATCGCGTACCAGAATGGCGATGGTTTCGGGGCATCAGCGACATATGATCTGGGCATGGGGGTGAGCCTGGGGGCAGCCTATACCAGTTCCAAACGCACGCTTGATCAGATTACGCAAGATAAATACGATAATGGCGACCGCGCTGAAGCCTGGACTGGTGGTGTGAAGTATGATGCCAATAATATTTATCTGGCGGCAAACTATACCCGTACTTATGATATGACCTATATGGGCGATACATTGGGCGGTTTTGCACATAAAACAGATAACTGGGAAATGGTAGGGCAATATCAATTTGATAATGGCTTACGCCCATCACTGGCGTTCCTGCAATCCAGAGCCAACGATGTTAATGGTCTCGGATCGTTCGACCTTGTGAAATATATTGATGTGGGTTCCTATTACTACTTCAATAAAAATATGTCCGCGTATGTTGACTATAAAATCAATCTGCTAAAAGATGGCAACCCATCGAATCCTAATACAGACAACACCGTGGCGCTCGGCTTAGTCTACGAGTTCTGATAAAACTTGCTGATTAAGACAGTTTAGGGATATCCTCCTTTCCCCAAAACTGTGTCACTGCTTAACCTTTATTATTGTTAATTTATTCTTTTATTATTTCAGGACGCTTCTGGCGTCCTTTTTTATTGGCTATTCGACTTCGATTTCCCGAATACGCATTCTGCTACTGTCATCTATCTGCACCTTACCTGAATGACAAAAGGGACAACAGAGTGTAGATGTTTGCGAGGTGAAGGGTTGATTACAGGACAGACACCAACCTTGCGCCGGTGCGATAGTAATGTGGAAACGCGCATTCTCCGCAAGAGTATGACGAGCGGCGATACCCAGGCCAAAATGCAGCGCCGGCACTTCAACACAGGCCATGACGCCAATCTCCAGCCAGACTTGCTTTACCTTGCTGAACTGGTGATTTACTGCCTGTTCCTCCAGCAATTCGATAATATTTTGCGCCAGGGCTAATTCATGCATGGGCCAGGTCCTTTATTCAACAATATTTACGGCGACACAAGGATCAATAACCTGTAATTGTCGCGACCACAATGAGACAGGAATAGCAGACAGTTCGCGAGCAATGACTCCGTCAGATTGGGCGTGACGAGTGGTAGGCGAAATAATACGGTAATCAAGAATATTGCCTGACGTCGTCAGTCTGGCCTGATGAACTAACCATCCTCGCGCGGTTTCCACTACCGCTATTTTCCACTCGCCATCATCAAAACGATTCCAGCGCAGGGTGGGAAGGGCGCTCAAACTTCGGGCGAGCGTAATGCAGCGGGCCAGCAGACGTAGCGCAATCGGTTTTCCGCTAAGGCAACAGGCTGACAGCAGCGGATATTCGATAGCCAGAGGCGAGACATCCAGGGGAGCATGGGTTATTAACGTATGGTCCGGGGACGACGCCATCGGTAGTGTAGGTGTAATAATATTCTGTAATGCCGCCAGCCAGCGGGCGGCTTCAGAACGCTCTTGCAAAAACCATGCTTCCCAGCCCTGTACGCCAGCGGCAAGCCAGATATGAGGATCATCGTCGAAAAAGATTGTGCTCGCCAGCGGGGATAAGTCTCCGCGACGTAACAACGCCCATTCTTCAACGGTTGCCTGTCGGTGGCTAAATAGGGGGAGCCAGTCGGTCAACGCGCGCCGGAGCGTTTCTCGCGCCAGCTCTTGTTGTGCGGCCTGCATATCTGGCTCCTCTTCAGGAAACAGCAGTAAAGCCGCCGCCGCGCTGTGCGCCTGAGCGCACAACGTAAACAAACGTGAAATAAGCGTTTTCGCGTATACCGGCGTTGCGCCCTGTAACAAACGACCGATCGGCGGCTCCTGCCAGATAATCCGTAGCGGGTGAGAATAGACGGTCAATCTTTGCACGAATTATTACCTTCATCGATCACCATAAACCCGGATTTACTGGTTTCGCAAACCGGACAGCACCAGTAATCAGGTAATTGGTTGAAGGGCACGCCAGGTGGGATTTGCCAGACATCATCGCCCAGTTCAGGATCGTAAACCCACCAACATACTTTGCACTCCATGCGCACCACTGGCTCATTTTCTGTAACAGGGTATTCTTTCAACCATTCCAGCGTATTTTTCAGCCCCGCGCAGGCATCTTCAATATCGTCTATACCTGCGACGGCGATATCAGGAATATCCGCTATCTCAATCATATCTTGCAGTAACGTATTCATATCATTGAAATAATTGACCCGCCATACGCCGGGAAAATGTGTGCTTACAATCCGGCATTTACCATATCCGCGTGAAAAAATAGCGCTACAGCCTTCGCCTAAAAAATGATCCAGATACTCGCGATCGGCATCGTTTACTGGTAATAGCGTTAAGTTAATGATATGCGGTTCTTTTACCGGCTGTTTTACGCGTTCGGCTATTTCATGCGCGATAAAGGCTCCATTCATCAATCCCGTCGGTTGCGGCGGCAATTCTGGCGTAATCGGCGGTTGCGGATGCGTCCGCCAGATGCTCTCAGGGATCGGGCCAATGATAATTTCATCGGCAACCCGTTGCTGGTCAGCGTTAAATTCACGTATACGCCAGACGCCCGTAAAAACCGTCTCCTGAATACGCTGTTCTTTTCCATCGGGTAACAGCACCCGGGCGGATATTTCACCTTCGCCGAGCAATTGATCCAACAAACCGCTATTCTGTTGCTCAGAAGCATTCAGCTTATAGATCAGGGGAAATGAGAGTCTTGCCACTGGGGTATCCATATCGCCAATAAGCGTAGTCAGGACGTGTCTGGCTACATGAAGCTCAGCGGGCAGCGCCTGTTCCGGTAAAACCGGCGTCAGCGGGAGATTAATGCCGGCGGGGATAGGAAGAAAGTTAAAGTCTTCCTCTTCTGGCTGCGAGCCTGGTCCGGCAATATTAACGACTGGAATAGTTCTGGAATGATTCACGTGTGTTACCTTTCATTCTATTGCGTGATAACGGGAATATCCTGACGATAGCCCGGTGTGGTCAGCAATGCGGCCACCCGCTGAGAGTATTCTTGCCAGCTATATAATCCCGCCAGACTGCCGACAAAACGGTGCTGGCGAAAGAAAAGCAGTGCCGGATATTTCAGAATGCGATACTCCCGGGCGATCAGTTCACTCTGTTCGCTATCCGCAAATGCCGCGGTATAAGACGTCGCCGGAAATTGCTTGAGGATCTCCGGGATAATAACCCAACTGTCGGCGACTTCCGGGTGTTTGTTTGGGTCGCTTTGCAGCAAAACCAGAAGAGTCGGATGCGCATTAATCAACGACGGGAGCGTTTGCGCATCGGTAATCAGAAAGCCTTTGTTCGCCAGAGGACAAACAGGTTTTTGGGGTGAGATAGTCATTTTTTCAAATGCTCCGGTAATTCAGGCGTGCGAGATAATAAATCGGCAAAACCGGCCAGCGGATCGCTTTGCGTGCGCATGGCCTGTTCCAGCGAGTCCAGCGCTGCCAGTACCTCAATGGCTTCCGCTTCGTCCATTTCCCGTCGTGCTGCGCCGCCAAATGTCAGCAGCCATGCGCCAGCTAATGGGGGAGCTACAAGCCGAATATCAACGTCGATAAGATCGCCGTGTCGGTCGCGGCATTTGGCGAACCACTGACCTGGTGAAATAACCTGCACAGGAGCGCCAATACACATTATGATTTCTCTCTTTGTAGCACCCGAATATCACCGACCCGGCAAGCGCTTTGCGCATCTGGCCGTTCATCTTCGTAGCGTTCCATACACAGGCTATAATGATTGAGTCTTTCAGTGGTCAAGGCCGCTGAAGAGGCGGTGATACCCCATTGCGCCAGCACTTGCTGTGCGAGATAGACCGTGGGCATCAGTTGCGCCTTTACCTGCGGCGTGAGACTTCCGCCATAGTCATCCAGACATTCCGGCTGCACGCCGATCAGAACAATCTCCGCTAATGGGCAGCCGGTTAATTGCAGCAATGCCAGCACTTCAGAAAAACTGGTCTGATGTAAACTGAGTTTTTTCGCCGTCAGATAGGCGGGAACCTGTTCATCACGAAACATCGCCAGCGAACCTGGCGCCATACCAAAATCGATAGCATCCATGATTAACAGTTTTTCGGTCTGTTGTAGCCAGGGAAGCAGCGCCAGCCCCTGCGTACCGCCATCAACAACGTCAACTTTCTCGTTATCGGCATACTGTTCAAACAGCTTTTCCGCCGCTCTGACGCCGAACCCTTCATCTGCCCAAAGCAGGTTGCCAAGCCCTAAGATTGTTACTTCTGCCATTGTTATCACCTGAACCAGCGCCAGCCGCTTATCATGACGGAAATCACGCTTTGTCGGCTCATAATGTCTTCGCGGATAGCGGTATAAACATGCGCAATGACGAATGCAATAATGAACCACATGCCCAGCCGGTGCCAGAAATGCAGCGCGAGGCTATCGTTGCCAGTCAAGCGAATCATCCAGCCAAACCATTGATACGCCCAACTGTCCGTTCCAAGCCCTTCGCCATAGAGCGCAAAGCCGCTACACACCATCAGTACGGACATCCAGAAATAGAACATTACCGCCAGTCCCGCCACCGGATTATGTCCATAGTAACGATGGGCCTCTTTTTCGAGGAAAAAATACCAGCGGATTTCGCTGATAACGCCTTTGCGCCAGGCACGGCGCCAGAACGGAACCAGAAACATCTCTCTGGCGTACTCATTGCCGACACATGCCCAGTAAATACGAAACAGCAGAGCGACAGTAAAAATATACGCCGTGGTAAAATGGATCAGTCGTATCCAGCCCATCCAAAACATAAAGGTCGCTTCACCTTGAATCGATGGCAGGGGGCGGCCAATGAAATATCCTGTAACAGCCAGAACGACAATGGATAACGCCGTGATCCAGTGCCATAAACGTACCGGCGCTTCATAGATATAGTACCCCTGGCTGGTTATTTCTTTGAGATGCATTGAGACCTCCGAATCGTCGTCATCGTACCTGAACCCTGACCAGCTCCCCTCCATGATTATCAATAACATGGGTGGAGCAGGCCAGGCAGGGATCGAAGCTGTGCAGAGTACGTAAAATCTCCAATGGTTGATCGGGAACGGCGAGTTTAGTTCCCATTAACGCCGCTTCGTACGCGCCAATTTGACCTTTATCGTCACGTGGTCCGGCATTCCAGGTCGTCGGTACCACACACTGATAGCTGTCGATTTTCTGATTTTCAATTTTTATCCAGTGGCCCAGCGCGCCGCGCGGAGCCTCGCTGAAACCAACGCCTTTTGCAGATGTAGGCCAGGTATCGGGTTCCCAGAGCGTGACGTTTGCCGTCGCCGTATCGCCGGACTTGAGGTTACGCATCAGGCGATCGAAGAAATATTGCAGTGTATTGCCTGCCCATACGGATTCCAGCGCACGCGCGGCAGTACGCCCTAATGTAGAAAAGAGCGCCTCTTTAGGCAGCTTTAATACACTAAGCAGTTGATCTACGGGTTCTTTAAATTCCGGTTTATTTTGATGATATCCAATCAGATAACGCGCCAGCGGACCTACCTCCATAGCATGTCCCTTCCAGCGCGGCGATTTTATCCATGAATATTTAGCGGACTCATCCACTTGTTCGATAAAGGTTTTTGTGCCTTTATAGTGTTCGCCCATGACCAGTTGCGGTTCGGTCAGACCATCCCACGGATGTAGGCCCTTATCATTATTGCCGTTACCATAGGTATACCAGGAGTGAGTGACAAACTCCTGAATTTCATCGGGGGCGGTTAAATCGACAGGATGAATTTCGTCGAAACGACCATTAATGATAGCCCCACGCGGAAGCAGGAGATTACTGGCGGAATAATCGTTAGGGTTATCCGGAAACTCGCCATAAGCCAGCAGATTCATGCTCGATAACCCGCCGCCGATTTTTGCCCAGTCTTTGTAATAACTGGCAATCAGCAAGACGTCCGGAAGATAGACCTGTTCGCAGAACTGGCGAGCTTTTTTGATGATGGAACTGACAAGATTCAGACGTTCCATATTCACTGCGCCGACCGCGCCCGTTTCATCAAGGTTGATAGCGCAAGGAACGCCGCCCACCAGCCAGTTAGGATGCGGGTTTTTACCACCGAAAACGGTGTGAATTTTTACGATCTCTTTTTGAAAATCGAGCGCTTCAAGATAGTGGGCGACCGCCAGCAAATTGGCTTCCGGTGGAAGTTTCATAGCCGGATGTCCCCAGTAGCCGTTACGGAAAGGGCCAAGTTGACCGGACTCGATAAACCGTTTCAGACGATTTTGTAAATCGCGGAAATATCCCGGCGAGGACAGCGGCCATGCGGAAAGGCTTTGCGCGATGGCGGAGGTCTGATGCGGGTCGGCTTTCAGGGCGGCAACCACATCGACCCAGTCCAGCGCGTGCAGATGATAAAAATGCACCAGGTGATCGTGAACGTGTAGCGTAGCCTGCATCATATTACGGATACAGTTTGCGTTGTCTGGAATCGCGATTCCCAGCGCATTTTCTACGGCACGGATTGAGGTCAGAGCGTGTGTACCGGTGCAGACGCCGCAAATGCGTTCAACGAATGCCCAGGCGTCTCGCGGATCGCGGCCTTTCAGGATAACCTCAAGGCCGCGCCACATGGTGCCGGTCGACACGGCATTAGTAATGATATTATTACTGTCGATATTCACTTCGCAGCGCATATGTCCTTCGATGCGAGTAACCGGATCGACCACAATTCGTCGTCCGCTATTGTCCAGCGTAAAACCTTGAGTCTGATAAGGATATGACATAATTATTTTTTCTCTTCCGGAGCGTTTTCTGATGACGTGTTGTTTTTATTACGGGCGTGTTTTATGGCGCTGACCGTGGCGTGAGCGATGGCGGCAGCGCCCGCGACGCCGGCAACGCCCAGACCGATTTTATCGGCGGTAGCCTCAATACCGGTTTGCGGAATGCCCGTTGCCCGGCTGTAAAACGATCCATAATCCCAGAATCCATCTTCCGAACATCCGAGGCATCCATGACCCGACTGGATAGGAAAAGAAACGCCATCATTCCAGCGAACGGTTGAACAGGCGTTATAGGTAGTTGGGCCTTTACAGCCCATCTTGTACAGGCAATACCCTTTTCTGGCGCCTTCGTCATCCCACGCTTCCACAAACTGACCGGCATCGAAATGCGCGCGTCGATAGCATTTGTCATGAATCCGCTGACCATAAAACATTTTGGGTCGTCCAAGACGATCAAGGGGAGGGATACGATCAAATGCCAGCATATAGGTGATAACGGCGGACATCACTTCAGGTATAGGCGGGCAGCCAGGCACTTTAATAATGGGTTTATCGGTAATTAATTTGTGAACCGGCGTAGCTTTAGTTGGGTTTGGACGGGCTGCCTGCACGCAGCCCCATGACGCGCAGGACCCCCAGGCGATAATAGCTTTAGCATCCGCGCTGACGCGTTTTAACTTTTCCAGGAACGGCTCGCCCGCCAGTATGCAAAACATCCCATCTTCATTCAGCGGCGCGTTACCTTCCACGGCAACGATATAATTTCCTTTGTATTCACGCATCACATCCGCCAACGCCTGCTCGGCCTGTTGCCCCGCGGCGGCCATAATGGTGTCGTCATAATCCAGGGAAATGAGCGACAGAATGGCATCTTTTGCCAGTGGGTGCGCAGAGCGAATGAAAGACTCGGTACAACAGGTACATTCAAGACCATGCAGCCATATCACTGGCGTACGGGGTTTATTCTCCAGGGCGTAAGCTATCTGAGGAATCATCGAACTACTCAGGCCTAAAGACGTTGCGGTAAGGCTGCAAAACTTGAGGAAGCTACGCCTTGTCACGCCGTGTCTACGCATAACTTGATAGAATGTATCTTGTGTTTGCATAACGTTTATCCCAAACCACTATAGTTAGTGTGGGCATAATATGTTGCATATCTTGTCTTTCTCAACTTGATTTAGTAGCAATTATGTTTCTAATTCGTAACAACTGATTACATGTGTGCTACTACCATGCCTCAAAAACATAAATTAATTTAATGTTATTGCCGATGTAGAGTAGATATAACGTTGTGATGGTATATCTTAATGTCAATAAAAAACCTCGTTTTTTATTTATAACGCGATGGAAATATTTAAATATAGTCGCATGGATAACCCGTTTTCGAGCCAGTTCGCTGTGTTTAACTCTTCCTCAATCCGTCAGTTAAATTTATTTTTTGTAAAATAAGATCACAATAAATTACGTACCGAATAACCATTGATAGGTTTAATTTAATATATTCATCCAATCTATTTTACAAACAAGGAGAGCATGATGAAAAAAAGTAAAGCAATGTTATTTATCGCTCCGGCGCTGTTTTCATACGCCCTGGCTTCACAGGCCTGCACAACCCTTGCCATTCAGGATAAACAAGGCGATATTTTTCATGGACGCACGCTGGAATATATGCAGGATTTACCATCATGGTTAACATATTATCCAGCGGGAACGCAGTTTGTTAAAAAAACGCCGGATGGCAGCCAGGGAGTAAGTTATCAGGCGAAGTATCCAATACTGGCCATTACGTCCACCATCACTGATGGTGATAGCAGGGACATACTTGAAGGCATGAACAGCGCGGGATTGTCATTTAGTGAAAACATGATCATGGATGCGCAATTGCCGCCATTGCCCACGAGTGAATATAAACAGGCAATTCCTGTCACCTCACTGGGAGAATGGGTGCTGGCCCGTTTTGCTACCGTCGGCGAGGTAAAACAGGCGATAAAAGAGGGCAAATTCTGGTCACCGGAACTGCATCGGTTTGGCGATCTGAAATCGCCATTTCATTATGCGTTTTATGACAAGAAAGGGGGAAGCATTGTCGTTGAAGTGGAAAATGGCGAATTTCATGTCTATGACAATCCCACTCGCGTAATGACAAATGGTCCTGCATTTCCCTGGCATCTTACAAATCTGAATAATTATACGCAGTTAACCAATGTGGACCGCTCTTCAGGCACATTGGGCGGGATAAAAGTTATGCAACCTGACAGCGGGATCGCTATTGCAGACTTGCCGTCATCCGATACTTCGGTTTCCCGCTTTATACGCGGCGTTTATTACACCACATATGCGCCGCAGGCGACATCCGCCCACGATGCAATGAATACCCTTGCGCATATTATGAGCCGTTTCGATCGTCCGAAAAATATTACGGTTGATTATATGGGGAGTGAAGGGGAAGGCAACGCCACCCGCAAACCGGTCTCAGAATATACGGTCTGGACGACGCTATCTGACTTAACGCACGGCGATATGATGGTGCGCGGATACAATGATATCAACTATAAAACCTGGTCTCTTTCTCAGTTTAAGAATGCGACTGCGCCCGTGTTCGAGAAAATCAACGTTAAAGGATAAATCGTTCGTCCTGGTAAGGTTCCTCGGTAGTCTCAGCGAAGGGAATACGAGACTACCGATGGTTGCTTCTCTTTGCCGTGCGAGGTAATTAATTATCACGATCATCAGCGCCGGGGTGGTATGCTAAATCCATTCAAAATCCCCTGGATATGGATTGGAGGGCGCATGGTTATACCTGAGGTCAGGCAGGAGAGGCTCTATCAGAAGATAGCCAACCTCATCATTAAGCTGATCAATGATAATATTTTTCCACCGGGAAGTTTTTTACCGCCAGAACGCGAACTGGCAAAACAGCTTGGCGTTAGCCGCGCTTCCTTGCGAGAAGCCCTGATTGTACTGGAGATCTCCGGATGGATCGTGATCCAGTCTGGGAATGGAGTTATCGTTTCAGATAAAAAACACTCTTCCAGCGACTATACCATCGAAGAGATCCTCTCTACTCGCGAGTTGGTTGATAGCCATTGCGCGCGCTTAGCAGCGCAAAACGATAACGATGACGTCATCAGCCAAATAGAGATGATTTATCATCGTATGGAGCAAGCCATTAACGATAATAACGTCCACGGCTTTTACTCGCTGGATAAAGAGTTTCATCTGGCGATCTCTGAAGCCAGCCGTAACCGGGTCTTGTTCGATATGTCCCGTATGTTATGGGAACAGCGGATTAATATCCCTTATGCCGGGCTTGATGAGCGGTCTGGAGACAGAAATGTTTTACTTAATCTCAACAAACAACATAAAGCGATAGTGGAAGCGATGCGCCAGTCTGATGTTGACAGCGCCTATCAGGAATCTCTGGAACATTTACGCTATGTGAGAGAGATTGTTGGCGGCTAAATTTGTCGGTGAATAGTACCGCATGGCGACCATACCATGCGGTAGAACTCGCTGTAAAATTAATGGAAAACAGCATTAATCTTTAAGTAGCGCTCCGGATAGCGATCAAGTTCTTTAACTGCATCAGGGATCTCATCAAGATTGACGACTTTACTGACAACATCTTGCGGATTAATCTCCAGCGCGGATAGCATGCGTAATGCCTCGTCAAATTCACCGGCACTGGTGCGGGAACCGCGTAAATCCAGTTCTTTATAGGTGATCAGGTTCGTCGGCAGCGACGTTTCCTGCTTTGGCCATCCAGTGAAAGAAATGCGACCAGCAAACGATGCTAAATCAAGCGTATTTCGAATAGCGCTATTTGCGCCGGAGGCTTCTATAACGACCTGCGCCATGGTGCCGTGTGTGATGTCTTTAATAGCGTCGATAACCTGACCGTCAGTGGCGTTCAGCACATAGGGAACGCCAAGCTTTTGCGCATAGCGTAACCGTTCTTCCACAATATCGATCAGAATAGGCGTTGCCTTGTAATGACGCGCGCTTAATGCCGCCATAAGACCAATTGCTCCCGCGCCGATGATAGCAACATATTCCCCGGCCTTAACGTTTGCCCGATGCAGCGCATGCAGAGCGATAGTGAGCGGTTCTGCCAGCGGCGCCATTTCAGAAGGCACATTATCTGGTATTTTATGAATTAAATGTGCGGGATGAGTAACCACCTCCTGCATTGCGCCATCGATATGCACGCCAATGACTTTTAAATTTTCACAACAGTTAGTTCTGCCAACAGAGCAAGGGTAGCAGTGACCACAATAAATATAAGGGTCAACAATCACGCGGTCGCCTTTTTTAATATTGTCCGGCATTCCTGCGCCTTCCTGAAGAACAATTCCGGTCACTTCATGCCCGATAATTCTTGGGTAAGTAACAAGTGGGTTCGTTCCACGAAAAGCCCCAATATCCGATCCGCAAATTCCTGCAGCATCAACTTTAATTAATACTTCATTCTCTTTCTTATGTGGATAATCCACCCAGAGGGTTTCAACTTCACCGGGCTTATTGATGAACACAGCTTTGACTTTCATTGGCTTTGAATCCTTTACTTTTTACAAATACGAAGACCAACAGGCTTGAAACGATAGCGATAGCACCAGCCAGATAGAACGCATAGTCATATTTACCGCTAAATTGAACAATAAAACCTGTGACAAGCGGACCGATAATGCCGGATATATTAGCCAGACCATGCATGGCTCCGCCGACGCTCCCTACCTTATCTTTATGAACAACATCCTGAATAACTGCCCAATAAATTGGGCCAGTTAAATAGAGCAGGAAGAGTGAAACTGACATGAGCGTAATTGCGCTACCAATAGTGCTAACGGTACCGGAAACCGCAACACATACCGCCGCACCTGCCAGACATACGCCCAGAATAAGTCGACGTGAGAGCAGAGCATTACCGGTAATCCGATAAATTACATCAGAACAGACGCCGCCGAGCACCATACCAATGGCGCCGATAACCCAGGGAATTACCGTGGCAATACTAATTTCTTTAATATCCAGATGTAATGAATGGTTCAAATAACTTGGGAACCAGGTCAGGAAGAAAAAAAGAATATAGTTATAGCTGAAAAAAGCCAGCGTTGTCGCCCATACCATTGGTTGTTTCATGTAATAGCCGAGCGAAGGCGTAGCCCGACCATCATCAGATAAAATAATGTCCTCATGATTTTCAAAATCAATGCGTTCTTCCGGCGCCAGGCGTTTACTCATTGTTGGCTTGTCGCTAACGATAAAGTACCACAGTAGTACCCATACCAGGCCAAATAAGAAAATAATGCCAAATGCGGGACGCCAGCCTAATGATAACGCCAGCAGTCCCACTATCGGCCCGGACACCGCGCCGCCGAGCGGGGAACCAGCGCTAAAAATTCCGATCGCCGTGGCAGACTCCTTTCGGGAAATCCAGTTATTGATGATTTTATTTCCGGCAGCGCTGACCGGTCCTTCAGCCATACCGAAAAGAACGCGCACGATAAGCATTGTCCACAATCCGGTGACCAGACCGGTTAACCCACAAAAAACAGACCATAGTAACGCTGCGATAAGGAAAACCGTTTTTGGCCCAATTTTGTCGCTGGCCCAGCCACCAATAAAATTAAACAGGGCGTATCCGATAAAAAATGCGCTGAAGATCATCCCCATCTCCGCGGCGTTAAATCCTAACTCCTTTTCAATCAAGGGGGCGGTTATCGACAATGCTGAACGATCCATATAGTTAAGCATGTAAACTATAAAAAGAAGAAAAACGATAAGCCATCCCATTGTTTTTCTTTTCATGATTTATCCTCTTATTGTGGTCTAGCGGCCTGACCACAATATTTTAAGGTTATTTTCAAATCACCTCTCTTGTGATTAGAACGTGATCAATGTAACGAAAATTTATCACATAGGATTTCTATCCATCGTAAGCGTGAGGGATTAAATTCTTTAAAATCAATTAATTATTTGAAGATTTAATCGAGGCGATCGTTTTCCCCTAATCCACGCCCCGGCAACGTTTGACATGCGGCGTTGGCTGATGGCGGCGCTGTCTGTGGATATTTATCATCGGGCGTAATATAAACCTGGGTCGTTGCGACATAACCATCATCAAAGGTTGCTTCGATATAGGTAGCTTCCCAACCAGTTTCAGGCTCATTTAGCGTAATAGTGATTCTATTATTGATAGGAATATCTATCGTAAATGGCTGGTAGCGGATACCACAGGCATAACGAAAATCACGTGCATTTGAATTATTGGCTGTCCAGCGAACGATTTTTATCGGCTCTTCTGAGAAATAGATCGTAAGAAGATGATGATGAATAAGGCCGATCAACTGTGGTAATGTTTTTTTACTTTGAAATCTGTTAATAAATGGAACGAGGCTTTCTTCAGTAATCTGTTTAATTGAATAGTGGCTCATATTGGGCACTATACGTAATGATTTTACTCCAGGGAGTTTACTATAATAAAAGCGAGTGTTATCTGGTACGAAAAAATCATCGCCGCTTGCATTAATAATATATTTCGGTATTGCAAGGCGGGGCTGATAAATAGTGTTGAGATATCTTAAAGGATCTATTATTTGTCTTAACTGGCTAAATGGGGGAGATTTTATTTTTTCATCTATGCCTTGCTGATAGTAGGGATAGAATGTAATTGGCCAGTTCCCGCCGTATGATTGATAAATGTGCTCAAGCGAAGCATCAATATCAAGTAGATCAATAGCGAAGGGAACAATTGCTTCAACATCAGGATCGGCAATAGCTGACAACCAGGCGGTCCATCCACGTTTTGAAATGCCAGTAATGATAAAAGAATGTATATTCCATTGCGTTAATTCCTTTTTTGCTAATCTTATCGCTTGCGACAGGGCTGCGACCATAGGAATATTTAAAGGCATTAACTTACGTTGCTCCGGCGCTTCCATAAATAATGCCCAACTCCGGGAAACACTCTCATCCTCTTTCAGAGGTTTTTTGTCACCCTGAAAGGTTAAATATTGATTAGGTATATCACTAACTGATATTACAATAGTATTTGTATCACGGGCAATGTTTGCCAGTGTTTCCTGAGTAAAATCAACGGCTTTGCTAGGGATTTGCACGCCTTTTTCGTAATTAATTCCATTGTTTACAACCACCAGGGCATGGCGTTCTTTTGCCGTTTCAGGGATATAAATATCAACGTTATGTCGCCATTGCGCAGGGGTTACCATGTCATCTGGCGACCAGTGCTGCGATAATAACTCATAGTGTCTGAGCACCACTTGTGCTAATTGAACTGTACTAATTAAGGTATATTTCAGTGGTGTACCTGAAATCTGATCACGGTAGTCGGGGAGCACATGAGACAAATCACACTCCGGGCTATTTCGGCAAAATAATATGTTGTTATGAAGTAGTGTAAAAACATTTGTAGAAATAAAAAGCACTGCTATAACAACGAGATATCTTTTTTTCATGCTTTCCCCGCGCTTTACAAAGACAAATGTCAACCAGCGTAATTTCCATAAATACCTCTTAAACATTCAATATAAGTACAATGCTTTTGATAAATAATTGCAGAAGAGAGTGACGCTATTTGTGACGTTGCCACCTCATTCTGTTTCTGGATTCACTATTAGCGGTGAACTTTTTGAAAGATAAGTCATTGCTGTCGCCAGACCAATAATGGCGATAGCGATAGTCGTACCGATCCAGACACTATACAGGGCATATCCCAGGATAAATCCACCCAGTACGGGGGATATAAAATCAGCAATTGCGATTAATGCCTGCGCCGTTCCGATGACGACACCTTGTCGGGCAGGCGAGACATGGACGGACAAGGCGGCAAGATAAGTGGGTTTGGCCAGCGCATCGGCGATGCTAATGCAAACGATAGCAAAAATAAGCACTGGCACGGTCGTGGCGATACCCGCAGTGAGAAATCCAGCACAAAGAAGGGTGAAGATTAGAATAATTAGCTTTCGCTCCGAAAAATATTGACTCACCCAACCTAACAGAAATAGCTGAACGAAAATATTAATGACTCCGTCTGCCATTAAAAGGTAGCTTAACGCTTTTGGCCCAAAGGGAAGCCCATTCCAGATGAAGGTATCAGAAAGAAAAACAGGTAATTGTGAAGAGTACATGCCATAGGCGAAGAAATGACAAAGCATTACGATGATTAATACGCGAAGGACAGGCATCTTTAAAATAACGCGGGCAGAGCACGCCGCTATTTTATCTGTGGTAAGTGATGTCGTGGAATGGTCTTTTAGCCCCCAAAACGCGACCAGGGCAGACGCAAGGACGAGTATAAAGGTGGCGTAGATTGGCGCGCTCAGACTGATACCCGATAGCCATCCTGAAACTCCCGCGCCGACAATACCGCCTAAGCCAATGCAGCCTGCGAGGATGCCGATTGCCTGACGCCGATTTCTGACGTGCGTATGATCGGCAATATAGGCTGCGGCGGCTGACAAATTCCCGGCGCTAATGCCAAAAAGCGTACGGGCGAGCAGGATAAACAGGATGCATTGCGCGCTGGCAAGTAATAGTAAACTCATCGCCGCAATAGCCAGCGTGACAATCAGTATTGGCTTGCGGCCAACGCGATCGGAAAGGTGGCCAATCAGGGGAGCCGCACAAAATTGGCTAAAAGCTTCAGTGGCCATGATGATTCCAATGATAAGCGGCGAACCGCCCATCTCGCGGATATAAAAAGGCAGTACTGACATCACAGCCGCTGTACTGGCGGCGTAAAGGCCGACAATCAGGAAAACTGGAAAAATCCGCCGCTTGTTAAGCGGCTTGATAGTTTCACTGTCAGTGTTCTCACAGATAGTGGTATTCATCTTTAATCCCTATGGCAAAACGAGAGAGATAATTTTCAATATCGTTGATCTGGTTGCTGTGAAAGAATGCACCGACATAGCCATCGGGTCGGATCAGCACGCATTCACCCGGCGCCAGATGATAGGACTCCCGCAAGTGCCCCATGGTATCGATGAGCTCGTCCTGCTCGCCAATATGATGAATACGCAGACCTTGCCGCGCGTCGATTACCTTTCCGCGGGTTTCGTAGGCCAACAGATTCCAGTCCGGACCTTGTAGTAACTGAAATAACCGTAATGATTGGCCGCCTGCTCCCAAAAGAGGAGCATCCGGAGCTCTTTCTCCCGCTTGTAACCCATGCTGACGTCCGGGTAACGTGTGGGCTAAGGGGGAGTTGGTATAATGGATATCAAGTTGTTGGACATCGCGTTCTCGTTTGATGCCGCCCTGTTTTTGAGATTCAAGCAATCGGGTAGAAAGGTGGAGCAGCGATTCGGCTACCGGGCGACGTTCCTGTTCATAGCTATCGAGAAGTTCTTCTCCTGCGCCCCGCAGCGAGGCTGCCATTTTCCATCCCAGGTTATAGGCATCCTGGATACTGGTATTTAACCCTTGCCCACCCGTTGGCGGATGCACATGAGCGGCATCACCGGCCAAAAATACTTTACCTACGCGGTAATGTTCCGCTATACGCGCATTCATCTGGTACTTCGATACCCAGGGAATTGAAAGGATGCGAACATCTGTCCGCCTGATTCGTTCAGTGATAAAAGCCGTGAGCGCGTCGGCTGAGAAATCCTGCGAGTCATCCGGGGTCAACGGCGCCTGGATTTGTTTGTCCCTCCGGAAACGGCGGTAAAATGCCTGCGGTGTATGATGGACCGATACTTAACCAGACAAACTAAAAGGATTTTCTATGTCGAATCCGGAAAACGGCCCGCAGCTCCCGGTCATTCGCTGGCCGGTGCCGAAAAATAACCGGGGCGGGGAGTTCAGTAACCTGGAGGAGATGCTGGCGCATCTGGAGGGCGAGGCCGCCGGGCACTGGCTTATCGGCCGCAATGGCATGTGGCACGGCGGCATTCACATCAGTGACACCACCACGCCGTGGTGTGCGCTCAGCGGTCAGGCGATGAATGAGGCGGTGGATTTCCCGGTACCGTTTCCGGGGGAGCAGGCCGTGCGCAGCATGGCGGACGGTGAGGTGGTGGCCTACCGGATTAACCGGGATTACCTCAGCGTGCCGTGGTACTGGGGGGATTTATGCTACTATCTATGACCATTAAGCAAGTCATGCAAAATCAAATGCATACGAATATTATGTTTGCCACTGGTCGTTTTCAGATCATACCGGGAACGTTAATAGATGCGGTGAAATGGCTCAAGCTTGACGTTAATTCCTTGTATGATGAGGCAGCCCAGGATCAGATTTTTGAGGAGTACATAATTAAGGTTAAACGGCCTGCGATTATTGCCTATTTGGAAGGCAATGGTAGTGTTGAAGATGCAATATATGACTGGGCTAAAGAGTTTGCATCTGCTGGAGTTCGCAAGGGGAATACTATTAGTAAAGGGCGGATTGCACAGGTAGAAGGAGGTTCTTATTACTCTGGTGATGGTCTTAATCATGCACATCTGACACCTAATCAAATGATTAATATATTGAGGGCGTCGAAAAGTGGCGCTAACTAACAGAATTTTTCCCTATTTACTTAGTGGAATAGCCTGTCTGATGATCCCCTTTGTTCATGCAGCGGAGTTGCATGTTAAAGGTATGCCTGAATTTAAAGATTATCCGGCTGATATAAACAAAGGCCCATTTACCACCAGGTTAGATCTTTCTAGTGAGCAGGAGAAATACTCCAGTTACTGGAAGAAAATAACAAACAGTGAATTAAAAAAACCAGTAAATTTCGCTGGGCATTATCGTATATATACTGATGATAAGAGCACTGGAAATGAATGTCTCGATCATCAAGGTGGCGTGTGTGGCTGGGTTATAGATAAGCTATCAGGGACGGTTGTTGTGCAGCTTCCTGCTGTTGCTGGAACCAATGTTTATCAGCAAGTTGCTGATAACGGTACTCCTGTTGGTGAAGATTTCAGGATAGATACTCGGAAAAGTAGCTATTTGATGATATTAACCGGCCAGGCGATCCCTCAAAAAATAGAGCACGATGAAAATGGTATCCCGATAACTAATCCGTGTCAGACGACCTATTATATTTTGAAAAATAACCAATTTTCTAAAGTGGTTGAGGATAAGCAAGGGTGTTCCGTTGATTGATATTTAACCACTTACAGGCTGAGAGATCCCCACAAAACCAGTGCTAATAAACCAGCACCATACTTCGGTAGGTTCTGGCGAGATGATGAAGAACGACGTCTAATGCTGTTCGCTTCAAAATTAGCGGAGAGTGTCGCAGGACATTCTCCGCTAATGTCAGATATGAGATAACACGCCGTGATTTAATGCTGTTGGCCTGGTATCTCAGATGTAATTCTGTGTTTTCAGCATGATATCCTATAAGCCACAGCACGATTGTGCTCAGTGTCGCCAGAAGGCTCAGGACTGACAGCCGCCCGGCAGAACGACTGTAACTGGCCCGCAGGCCGAATCCGAAGCGTTCACTTTTCTCATCACGGGAATTCTGCTCTATTTGCATTCTTCTGCTATATAACTTCATGATTTCTCGCGGCTTAAACTCTTCTGTGCTGGTAAATATCAGCCAGGGCTCTTTCGCTGAGGCCTGTTTTTCCTTTTCTGTCGTTGGGCTGGATAATCGCCCTCTGGAACGCTGGTTTTTACGTCCTCTGGTTTCCCTTTTATGAAGATAAAAATGGCCTGAACACCGGGCATATTCCGCCCGGACAAGCCATCCTGCTCCCGGATATTCCGGGCTTGCTTTACCCCGAACATCCGTTATTTTCAGCCATCTTTCGTCATCATGCAGCAGACAGAATTGAACCGTTCCCCTTATGCGGCCAATAAAGTCCCACCCCAGTGATTTTATGTGCCGAAACCATGCACTCTGAAACCCCGCATCTGTAATAAGTATGACTTTTGCTTTGGGATTTACGCGCCGGTGAAGTTCATCGAGAAATGCTTTTTGTATCAGCAAATTATTTTGCTTTGCTGAAGATACAAGCCGACTAAGCAGAGGGATTGAACGCCCATCACAGATAAGACTGGCACGAAGGATGTGATATTCCTGGGACGGGTAACCGCTCCAGTCGACAGCGATAAAATGTTCGGGCAGGCATAGAGGTGATCTCATTGAATTTGTTAGCGCAATCAGTAGATCACAAAACTCTATGCCTGTCTTTTTTTCTGGGGATTCCTCAGACTTACAGGGGGCTGCCTGATGAAACAAAAGGATCTTCTTGAGATCTTTTTTATGCCTTTAACTTTCGCGCCCTCCGCTCGTTTTGTAAAAGCAACGATGCCTTGTCAGCGCCAGTGATATAAGACGGTAATTCACCATTTGGATTGTCCGCTCCACCCAACATGTTGTTTCCTTAAGGTTCTCACACCAGAAAGGACATCAACATGCTGAGCAGAGAGGACTTTTACATGATAAAGCAAATGCGCCAGCAGGGCGCGTACATTGTCGATATTGCGACTCAGATTGGTTGCTCTGAACGGACGGTCAGACGCTACCTCAAATACCCTGAACCGCCAGCCAGAAAGACCCGCCACAAAATGGTTAAGCTGAAACCGTTTATGGATTACATCGACATGCGCCTGGCAGAGAATGTCTGGAATAGTGAGGTTATCTTCGCGGAGATTAAGGCAATGGGTTATACGGGCGGACGTTCCATGCTGCGTTACTACATCCAGCCCAAACGTAAAATGCGTCCGTCAAAAAGAACAGTTCGCTTCGAAACTCAGCCTGGATACCAGCTCCAGCACGACTGGGGCGAAGTTGAGGTGGAGGTTGCCGGGCAACGGTGCAAAGTTAACTTTGCGGTTAATACGCTGGGGTTCTCCCGCCGCTTCCATGTCTTCGCAGCACCAAAACAGGATGCTGAGCATACCTACGAATCACTGGTTCGCGCCTTCCGCTACTTCGGTGGTTGTGTGAAAACGGTGCTGGTTGATAACCAGAAGGCTGCGGTGCTGAAGAATAACAACGGGAAAGTCGTGTTCAACTCCGGATTCCTGTTGCTGGCCGACCACTATAACTTCCTGCCACGGGCATGCCGTCCACGCAGGGCCAGAACAAAAGGTAAGGTTGAGCGAATGGTGAAATACCTCAAGGAGAACTTCTTCGTCCGGTACCGCAGGTTCGACAGCTTCACTCATGTTAATCAACAACTGGAGCAATGGATAGCCGATGTGGCTGACAAACGGGAACTTCGCCAGTTCAAAGAAACGCCGGAACAGCGCTTCGCGCTGGAGCAGGAACATCTGCAGCCGTTACCGGATACGGACTTCGATACCAGTTACTTCGATATCCGCCATGTGTCCTGGGACAGCTATATCGAGGTTGGTGGTAATCGTTACAGCGTTCCCGAAGCGCTGTGTGGTCAGCCGGTATCGATACGAATATCGCTGGATGACGAGTTGCGGATCTACAGTAATGAGAAACTGGTGGCCTCACATCGCCTCTGTTCGGCATCGTCTGGCTGGCAGACAGTGCCGGAGCATCACGCCCCGCTCTGGCAGCAGGTCAGTCAGGTGGAACATCGACCACTGAGTGCCTATGAGGAGCTGTTGTGATGCATGAGCTGGAAGTCCTGCTGAGTCGCCTGAAAATGGAGCATCTGAGTTATCACGTTGAAAGCCTGCTGGAACAGGCAGCTAAAAAAGAGCTGAACTACCGGGAGTTCCTGTGCATGGCGCTACAGCAGGAATGGAACGGCAGGCATCAGCGCGGTATGGAGTCCAGGCTGAAGCAGGCTCGTCTGCCGTGGGTCAAAACGCTGGAGCAGTTCGACTTTACCTTCCAGCCGGGCATCGACCGTAAGGTTGTCCGGGAACTGGCTGGTCTGGCGTTCGTGGAGCGCAGCGAAAACGTGATCCTGCTGGGACCTCCTGGTGTCGGAAAAACTCATCTGGCCATAGCTCTTGGCGTGAAAGCGGTGGATGCGGGACATCGGGTACTGTTTATGCCACTGGACAGACTGATCGCGACACTGATGAAAGCGAAACAGGAAAACCGTCTGGAGCGTCAGCTGCAGCAACTGAGTTATGCCCGGGTGTTGATCCTGGATGAAATAGGCTATCTGCCGATGAACAGAGAGGAAGCCAGCCTGTTCTTCCGGCTACTGAACCGTCGATATGAAAAAGCGAGCATCATACTGACGTCAAACAAAGGGTTCGCAGACTGGGGAGAAATGTTCGGAGATCACGTGCTGGCAACAGCGATACTGGATCGGTTGCTACATCACTCAACCACGCTGAATATCAAAGGAGAGAGTTACCGGTTAAAAGAGAAACGTAAAGCTGGAGTGCTGACCAAAAACACAACGCCAATCAGTGATGATGAAATGGTGAAAAGCGGACAGCATCAGTAACGAAAGTATCTTAGCGGGCATGAAAATGGCAAATAACGGTCAAACATCGTGGCGTTGACATCACCAGACGGTGAATACCAGAAATGGGATGGTAAGGCGTGGGTAAAGGATGAAGCTGCGGAAACAGCGGCCAGACTTCTTGAAGTTGAAGGGACCAAAAGCCGTCTTTTGCAAATGGCATCGGGGAAAATCGCGCCATTGCAGGATGCAGTTGATCTTGGAATCGCAACAGATGATGAGAAAGCGCGGCTTGACGAATGGAAAAAATACAGGGTACTGGTAAACCGGGTGGATATCTCAAATCCTGACTGGCCGCAAAAGCCTAACAGTAATTTATAAATTGCACTTTTTTTGACAACTCAGACCACCTCGATATATTGTGGTGGTCTGAATAATCATTTTACTGGTTGATAAGGTTATCGCAACCATATACCATAAAGTATAGTTGCATCTAACATACTAATTCTCAGTTAACGTCCCCAGCATAGCTTATAAAAGTCAGGTGGTAACAATCCTCCACTTTCTAACAGTTTCTTACACCACTTAGGCATTTCGGGAAGATTAGGTTGCGGGAGATCATCCGATTTTGGAGGGGCTTTAGTCTCACTGGCAGCCATCGCAGATGTCGAAAAAGCCGTAGCCGACAATGCAAAGACCAGGATTAAAAATATATTCTTAACGTATTTCATAATATCACCTGTTAAGTAGCGAATCATTATCCTTATTGTTACCGCATCCTTTATTACAGATATTAAACGTTATTCATTACAATCTGGCGAGTAAATAAAAACCATTTAAAAAAATATTTACTTTAAATAAAAATGATAAGCAATGCTATATTTTAATTTCTATATAAATTAATTCATATGAGAGTGAGTTCATGTGCTCTTCAAATCCTGACTGGCCGCAAAAACCTGACAATCATCTATGAATTGAATTATTTTGACAGCTCAGGCCGGTGCGATATGTTGGCGGTGGCCTGAATAATTACTTTGATAAGAAAAGGGTATACAGGGAACAGTTCAAAGTGGTAGTGATGTTTCATTACGGCAGGCTGAATGTGGATTTTTCGCCAGTTATTTACAGTCCCCCTCACTGAAAAGGAAACTAAGGATGTAAAGGATAAATGCGCGTAGTACCGTCAGCAAAGAATGCCCCCCTGGTTCCTGTTGTAACAGTATAATCATCTGCAAAACTTACCGACAGAAGTTCATCGCCATTTTTGTCCATGATACAGAAACTCTTCCCTCCATACCGATGACTCTGAATATTATCCGCATAGCCCGGGTGGGCTAATTCCTTAAGACGTTCAAACAGTTTCCTCACATCATCTGGCGTCGTTCCAGCAGATGGATGGCAGATCCGGTAAAGGCAATCCTGTGCTTCAGCCTGATGAGTGGTAAAGAAAAACTCTTTAATCCTATCCCATAAGCTCATCTTAAGGGGAATATCCGAATTGAGTATATCAGTAATTTTTTGCTTGCTTATGCAAGCAGGAAAACAGCTTGAACCTACATAAAAAGGCATTATAACCTCACTCAACAAATGTGCCTGGACAACCACGATAGTCACTATAAACATGTTGTGAATGGGGTAAAAAGCTGAACCTTTAAAAGGTAGTAGAATAAGATGGCCACCATGATAGGGAAAACCTGCTGGGTGACTTCTTCAGCCAGGGCGTAGCGCAACTCAACCTTTTCGATGATAACGCGCCGCGCGCCGGTAGCGAGAAGCTGATGGGAGTGCTGGGCCATCCTGGAAGGGAACGCTGTACTTCGCCGGGCAGGGGATACCGCAACAGTGGGCTATGAAGCGAGAGATGCTTTCGCCTCGCACCCGCTATGAAGACCTACTTCAGGTTAAATGACAGGTTTAATTAAATCTGCTTCCTGATTTTTCACATTTTCTGCAGGCATCACGAAGTGTAACCCGGAGACTCTGATAGAGAAGGTAAATCTCCGGCAATCATCATCGAAACATGGACTGCCGGAGAAAGTAGGAAACAATGTGTATATATTTGTGTGCTACAAAACAAATTTTCCACAAAAATGAAATCATAACATATTGATTTAATATTGTTTTTTATTATTTCTGTAGCTGCTATCGCAAGGCATACCATTCCTTATGTTTCAGAGGGTTAGCCATAGCACCCAAAATATCGGAAATCACATTGACCACAATAACCAGCGACCCAATGACCATCACGCCGGCGGAAATAGCGGCATAGTCCTGCTGACGAATGGCGTGAATTAACCATCTTCCCAGCCCAGGCCAGCTAAAGACCATTTCGGTAATCATCGCCAGCGTCAACATGGTTGAAAACTGCAGGCCAAGACGGGGAATGACCGGCGGCAGCGCATTATGCAACACGTGACGGCGTAAAATCGTAAAGCGCGACAAGCCGCGCGTGGCCGCCGCTTTAACGTAGTTCTGATCGTAGACCTCGATAGTGCTGATTCGCATCAGGCGGATCACTTCTGTGGTCGGCGCGACGGAAAGCGTGAGCACCGGTAAAATCATATGTCGTATGGCGCTCATCACCATTTCATCGCGCCACGGCGAATCTGAAATCCAGGCATCAATAATGGCGAAACCGGTAACCGGTTTAACTTCATAAAGCAGGTCAAATCGCCCGGATACCGGCAGCCACCCCAGCGTGAGCGAAAAGAACAGTGTGAGCAGAAGCGCCAGCCAGAAAACCGGAATTGAGAAGCCTAATAGCGCCAGCGCGCTGATAAAACGATCCGGCCATTTGCTACGCGTCACGCCAGCCAGCATCCCGACCGGAATGCCAACCATCAGCGCAAAGCCAAAGGCGAGAATGCACAGTTCCATCGTGGCGGGAAACACCTCTTTAAGCTGTTCGGAGATCAGTTGGCCGTTAATGCTGGACACGCCAAAGTCCCAGTGCAGCAGACCGTTGAACCAGAAAACCCAGGCATTCCATAATGATGCGCCCTGTAGCGGCGCGTGCGGCGTAAAATAGCTCAGGCTAAAGCCGATAAAGGTCAGGAAGAATAGTGTCACCAGCAAGAGCAATAACCGACGCAGGGTGAAGATAATCATGGTTTTTTCACCTCTTCGTGTTTTTCGCGGGAGACGCCGGCAAAAGACGCATTACCGAACGGGCTTAACACCAGTCCTTTAATATCGTAGCGGTAAGCCTGTAAGCGTAGTGATGACGCCAGCGGTAGTATCGGCAGCTCTTTCGCCAGGATATTCTGCGCTTCGTCATACGCTTCTATGCGCGAAGCCAACTGCTGCGACGACAGTGCCTTACGCAGGACGCTGTCAAATTCAGGGTTACACCAGTGGGCGAAATTGGTTTGCGAATTGATGGCCGCACAGCTTAACAACGGTCTGAAAAAGCTATCCGGATCGTTGCTGTCCGTGGCCCAGCCGGATAAGGTCAGATCGTGATTCATATCCATCAGGCGCGCCTCCTGAAAACGACCTTCAACCGGCACGATGACCACTTTTACGCCAACCTGCGCCATATCCGCCTGAATAAGCTCCGCCGTTTTTAGCGGACTTGGGTTCCAGGCCTGAGAGCTGGTCGGCACCCAGAGATGCAGCGTAAGATTCTCAATGCCCAGCGCTTTTAGCTGTTCGCGCGATTTTTCCGGATTGTACTCCGTAATTTTGGCATCGTTATCGTAAGCCCATGAGGCTCGCGGTAAAATAGAGGCTGCTGTTTCTGCTGTGCCGTAATAAATCGACTGCATCAGGCGCTGGTTATTGATCGATAATGCCAGCGCATGGCGCACTGCAGGATTATTCAACGGCGGCTTATCGGTGTTAAAGGCCAGATAGGCGATATTCATCCCCGGGCGCAACGTCAGGCGCAAACGCGGATCGTCGCGTAAAATGGTCAGTTGGCTGGCGGCGGGCCAGGCCAGAACATCGCATTCGCCGGTCAGTAATTTCGATAAACGCCCGGTACCGCCGGAGCCTAAATCCACCACCACTTGCGGCATCAGCGGTTTGCCGCGCCAAAACCCGTCGTGGCGCTGTAGACGAATAAACTGCCCGGCACGGTATTCCGAAAGCTGGAAAGGCCCGGTGCCGACCGGTTGGCGATCAAGCAGTTCCTGACGATCTTTACGGCTAAGCTGCGCGGCGTACTCAGCGGACATGACGGAAGCGTAGTGCGTGGCCAGATGCCATAAAAAGGAAGCGTCTGGCTGCGCCAGGCGAAACTCAACGGTGTTATTGTCCAGCTTGCGCACGCTTTTTACATTGTCGGCGAACTGTAGGCTATCAAAGTAGGGGAAGCTACTGCCGTTGATGTTATGCCACGGATGCTGACGATCGAAAATCCGCTGAAAGGTAAAGACGACATCATCAGCATTGAGTTTTCGGGTCGGCGTAAACCAGGCGGTTTTTTGAAAGGAGACGTCGCGGCGCAGGTGAAAACGGTACGTTGCCCCGTTATCCAGCACTTCCCAGCTTTCTGCCAGCTCTGGTACTAAACGATACGTATAGGGATCGACATCCAACAGGCGGTCATATAACTGGGCGGCAAGGGTATCGACGATGAGGCCGCTGCTCGCTTTTTGCGGATTAAAGGTGTTGACCTGCCCGCTGACACAATACACAAAGCCGCTATCGCGAATATCTGCACTCGCAGTTTGTTCGGGCGCAGTCGCAGCCGTAGCCTGACTACTCAGTAGACCCGCGATCACGATCAGAGACGATAAAACCAGGCGCATAATAGTTAAGTTTTTGAAGTTCAATTTGCAAAGTGTATCGCACTTCGGCCCGCCACGTAAAAATGTCGGTGGATAACTGGCGTAAATGTCGTCAATTAGCAGGAGAAATAGCTAAAGCTGATGCTTTTTAAGCAAGGCGCGAAATTGGTGGTAGGTGAGTCCCAGTAAATCGGCGGCTCGTTTCTGGTTAAATTTCGCCTGCTGTAAGCTACATTGCAGCAGCGCTTTTTCCTGTTGTAGTTGAAACTCACGCAACTTGAGCGGCAGGGCGGGCGTGGCGGATGCCGTTGGCTGGGCGGGCGCGGGCGGTTCGTCGGGATGGCGTTGAAAAGGATCGATAACAATTTCATCCAAAGGATGTTCACTGCTGCCGTGGCGATACACTGAACGTTCAACTACGTTTTTCAGCTCGCGGACATTACCCGGCCAGGCGTAATGCAACAACGTTTCTTTTGCCCGATCGGTAAAACCGGGAAATAAGGGCAGACGTAGCTCACGACACATCTGAATAGCAAAATGCTCGGCCATCAGCATGATATCGCTTTGGCGTTCGCGCAGCGGCGGCAGTTGTACAACATCAAAAGCCAGCCTGTCTAGCAGATCGGCACGAAATGTCCCTTCCTTCACCATGGCGGGTAAATCGGCATTGGTGGCGCATACTAATCGCACATTAACCTGTAACGGCTGGCTGCCGCCGACACGCTCTAGCTCGCCATATTCAATCACCCGCAGCAGCTTTTCCTGTACCAGCATCGGCGCTGTCGCCAGTTCATCCAGAAACAGCGTGCCGCCATCGGCGCGTTCAAAGCGACCGGGATGGCGTTTTTGCGCCCCGGTAAAAGCGCCCGCTTCATGGCCAAACAGTTCGGAGTCCAGCAGGTTTTCGTTAAGCGCCGCGCAATTAAGCGAGATAAGCGGTCCCTGCCAGCGTGAAGAGAGATAATGCAGGCGATTGGCGATAAGTTCCTTACCCGTACCGCGTTCGCCAATAATCAGAACTGGCTTATCCAGCGGCGCAAGCCGGGAAACTTGTTCCAGGACCTCAAGAAAACGGTTTGCCTCGCCGAGCAGGTTATCTTTAAATTCAACCATGATGAAAATCGCCACATGTTAGTGTTTCTCACCACTTTATCCTTTTTTACTGACGAGGTAAAACAATACAATTTCTTTATTATCAATAACATAAAAAGTTGGCACGCAAATTGTATTAATCACGTAGCAGGGCATCGCCCGTTATCAGAACATTATGTGAGGATTGAATTATGGGTATTTTTTCTCGTTTTGCCGACATCGTGAATGCCAATATCAACGCGTTGCTGGAAAAAGCGGAAGATCCGCAGAAGCTGGTGCGCCTGATGATTCAGGAGATGGAAGATACGCTGGTTGAGGTTCGCTCGAACTCCGCGCGTGCGTTAGCGGAAAAGAAACAGTTATCCCGTCGTATCGAACAGGCTACGGCTCAGCAGACCGAGTGGCAGGAAAAAGCGGAACTGGCTCTGCGCAAAGATAAAGACGATCTGGCGCGTGCCGCATTGATTGAAAAACAGAAGCTGACCGACTTAATTGCTACGCTTGAACAGGAAGTCACGCTGGTGGATGACACGCTGGCGCGCATGAAGAAAGAGATTGGCGAGCTGGAAAACAAACTCAGCGAAACACGCGCTCGCCAGCAGGCGCTGATGCTGCGTCATCAGGCGGCAAGTTCTTCCCGCGATGTCCGTCGTCAGCTTGACAGCGGCAAACTGGATGAAGCGATGGCGCGGTTTGAATCCTTTGAACGCCGTATCGATCAAATGGAAGCGGAAGCGGAAAGTCATCATTTTGGTAAGCAGCAATCGCTGGACCAACAGTTTGCCAACCTGAAAGCCGATGATGAAATCAGCGAGCAGTTGGCGCAGTTAAAAGCCAAAATGAAGCAAGATAATCAATAACGACAATGGCGGCGCCGGTACGCGCCGCCGCTCATCAGCTTTAGGTGTAAGGAGAACGCATGAGCGCGCTATTTCTGGCCATCCCGTTAACCATTTTTGTGTTGTTTGTGTTACCGATTTGGCTGTGGCTGCATTACAGCAACCGCGCCGGTCGGGGAGAACTGCCGCAAAGCGAGCAGCAACGCTTACTGCAACTGACAGACGACGCGCAACGTATGCGCGAGCGCATTCAGGCGCTGGAAGACATTCTTGATGCAGAGCATCCGAACTGGAGAGAGCGCTAATGGGTGGAATCAATCTGAATAAAAAACTATGGCGTATTCCGCAAAAGGGCATGGTGCGGGGCGTTTGCGCCGGGATCGCCGACTATCTTGATGTACCGGTAAAACTGGTGCGTATTCTGGTCGTGTTGTCGATTTTCTTTGGTCTGGCCTTTTTTACCGTAGTGGCCTATATCGTCCTTTCTTTTGTACTGGACCCTATGCCGGATAATCTGGCCGCAGGCGAATCGCCGCCGACCAGCGGCGAACTGCTGGATACCGTAGACAGAGAGCTTGCCGCAGGCGAAAAGCGCTTGCGAGAAATGGAACGCTACGTAACGTCAGATACGTTCACATTGCGTAGTCGTTTCCGTCAACTGTAAGGCATATATCGGGAGGGTGAAGATGAATACTCGCTGGCAACGCGCCGGGCAGAAGGTGAAGCCCGGCTTCAAAATAGCAGGTAAGCTGGTTCTGTTGACCGCGCTACGCTACGGGCCTGCCGGCGTGGCGGGATGGGCGGTAAAATCCGTTGCCCGTCGTCCGCTGAAAATGTTGCTGGCGTTTGCACTGGAGCCGTTATTGAATCGTGCGGCCGCTAAAATAGCAAAACGCTACAGGGGAAATCGTACCTGATTACCAGAATAGATATTAGCTGTAACAGTTAGATCACAAATCCCTCCTTAATTTGCGGCAGCTCACAAATATGATTTTTGGGCTGCCAAAAGTCTTTTATAGCGACTTTTCGTCGCATCATCCAGATTGACAGCTTATTTTTCGCGGCGTAGTCTTTTGTTTTATGGGACCGCTACCATGAGAAATGAAAGTGAACCAAAAAATCGAGAAATACCTGTCAGAAGTCTATGGAAAAACATTTACGCCACGGCATTACGAGGTTCTGAATTCACGTATCGAAAAAGCACGGTTATTAATTTCAAAGCAGCGTAAAGCGCACTGGGATGAAAGGGACGTGGTGCTCATTACTTACGCCGATCAATTTCACAGCGACACATCCAAACCGTTGCCAACGCTTAATCAATTTCATCGACAATGGCTGGCGACCATTTTTTCTCATCTCCATTTATTACCTTTTTATCCGTGGTCTTCGGATGACGGTTTTTCAGTCGTAGATTATCATCAGGTCGCGCCTGAAACGGGCGAGTGGGAGGATATCAGGGCGCTTAGCCAGACCAGTCAACTTATGTTTGACTTTGTTTGCAATCATATGTCGGCCAAAAGTGAATGGTTTAACCATTATTTGCGACAAACACCAGGCTTTGAAAACTTTTTTATTGCCGTAGCACCATTAACCGATCTTAGCGCGGTAACCCGACCACGCGCCTTACCGCTGCTTACACCATTTACCCTGCAAGACAATTCTGTTCATCATCTATGGACTACCTTTAGCGATGACCAGATTGATCTCAATTATCGTTGCCCGGAAGTATTGCTGGCGATGGTCGACGTACTGCTGACTTATTTAGAGAAGGGCGCAGATTATATTCGTCTGGACGCGGTAGGGTTTATGTGGAAATCGCCCGGAACCTCCTGTATTCATCTTCCGCAAACGCATCTGCTGATTAAGCTATTTCGCGCCATTACTGAGGCCGTCGCGCCGGGCACGGTCATTATCACCGAGACCAATGTGCCGCATAAAGACAATATTGCGTACCTGGGGAACGGCGAGGATGAAGCGCATATGGTCTATCAATTTTCCCTGCCGCCGCTGGTGCTTCATGCTATCCACGGTCAGGATGTCCAGGCGCTGTGCTCATGGGCTCAATCCCTGACGCTACCTTCGGAAAATACCACCTGGTTCAATTTCCTGGCGTCTCATGACGGCATCGGGCTTAATCCATTGCGCGGTCTTCTGCCGGAAGATGAGATCCTGAAGCTGGTAGAGGACTTACAGCAAGAAGGCGCGCTAGTTAACTGGAAAAATAACCCGGATGGTAGCCGCAGCCCTTATGAAATAAACGTGACGTATATGGATGCGCTTAGCGATCGTGACAGTACTGACGATCAACGCCTCGCCAGGTTTATTCTGGCCCATGCTATTTTACTCTCTTTTCCAGGCGTGCCGGCAATATATATACAAAGTATTCTGGGTTCCCGTAATGATTATGACGGCGTGGAAAAACTGGGGTATAACCGGGCGATTAATAGAAAGAAATATCAGCGCGCGGAAATTGAAACCGAATTAAAGGATGAGACTACGTTAAGACACCGCGTCTATCATGCCTTATCCAGACTTATTGCCATTCGTCGTAACAATAAAGCGTTTCATCCGGAAAGCGAATTTTCCATTAAAAATTTATCACCTTGTGTTATGCAAATAGAGCGAGTGGCAAAAACAGGAGAGTCTGTTGTCGCTTTGTTTAATGTCAGCGATAACATAAATACTGTTAATAGTAAAAAGTTTTACGGTACTGATTTAATTAGCGAAACGAATCTCACTGGCGAGGTATTAACGCTACACCCCTGGCAGGTTCTGTGGATTAAAAAATAACAAGGAACATTTTATGCTCAAAACTAAAATTGTGCTGTTATCAGCACTGGTTTCCTGCGCCCTGATTTCAGGATGCAATGACGAGAAAAAATCGAATGTCTCTATTGAGTTTATGCACTCTTCGGTGGAGCAAGAGCGTCAGGCCGTTATTAGTGAACTTATTGCCCGCTTCGAAAAGGAAAACCCGGATATTACTGTAAAACAAGTTCCTGTTGAAGAAGATGCCTATAACACCAAAGTCATCACGCTGGCGCGAAGCGGCTCGCTGCCGGAGGTTATTGAGACCAGTCACGATTACGCCAAAGTGATGGATAAAGAGCAACTGATCGATCGTAACGCCGTGGCAAGTGTTATTCAGCATCTGGGGAAAAATACTTTCTATGACGGCGTGCTGCGCATTGTGCGCACTGAAGATGGTGCCGCATGGACCGGTGTTCCGGTCAGCGCCTGGATTGGCGGTATCTGGTATCGCAAAGATGTGCTGGCGAAAGCCGGGCTGGGAGAGCCGAAAAACTGGCAGCAGTTATTGAATGTTGCGCAGAAATTAAACGATCCCGCGCATAAGAAATACGGTATTGCGTTGCCGACGGCGGAAAGTGTATTGACAGAACAGTCCTTCTCGCAGTTCGCCTTATCCAACCAGGCCAACGTCTTTAACGCCGAAGGTAAGATTACTCTCGATACGCCGGAAATGTCCCAGGCGCTGGAGTATTACCGTTCCCTGGCGGACAACACTATGCCGGGCTCGAACGACATTATGGAAGTTAAAGATGCTTTTATGAATGGTACGGCGCCGATGGCGATTTACTCCACTTATATTCTCCCGGCGGTCATTAAAGAGGGCGATCCGCAGAATGTGGGCTTTGTTGTTCCCACTGAAAAAACGTCCGCGGTGTACGGCATGTTGACATCGCTGACGATTACCACGGGGCAGAAAAAAGAGGAGACGGAGGCAGCAGAAAAATTTGTCGCCTTTATGGAGCAGGCGGACAACATCGCCGATTGGGTGATGATGTCGCCGGGGGCAGCATTACCAGTGAATAAAGCCGTAGTAAATACGGCAACCTGGAAGGAAAACGCGGTGATCAAAGCGCTGGGCGACCTACCTTACCAGTTGATTGCCGAGCTACCTAATATCCAGGTATTCGGCGCAGTAGGAGATAAGAACTTTACTCGTATGGGCGATGTCACCGGTTCGGGCGTGGTGAGCTCAATGGTGCATAACGTGACGGTGGGTAAGGCCAGTTTGTCTTCGACTATCAAGGAAAGCCAGCAAAAACTGGATGCCCTTGTTGAACAACGCTAACACGGACGTAGAAAGCTGTTATGAATAGGTTTTTTTCCGCTCGTTCCGATATGCCATTCGCGATGTTACTACTGGCGCCCAGTTTGTTACTGCTGGGCGGGTTAGTCGCATGGCCGATGATATCGAATATCGAAATCAGTTTCTTGCGTTTGCCGCTAAATCCGCAGATTGCGTCTACTTTTGTCGGGTTAAGCAACTATATCAGCATCCTTTCCGATCCTGGCTTCTGGCATTCGTTATGGATGACAGTCTGGTACACCGCGCTGGTGGTGGCAGGCAGTACGGCGCTGGGGCTGGGCGTGGCGATGTTCTTCAACCGAGAGTTCCGTCTGCGTAAAACGGCGCGCTCACTGGTGATTCTTTCCTACGTAACGCCGTCAATCTCGTTGGTTTTTGCCTGGAAATACATGTTCAACAACGGCTACGGCATCGTGAACTATCTTGGCGTAGATCTGCTGCACCTCTACGAGCGCGCGCCGCTGTGGTTTGACAATCCAGGCAGCAGCTTCGTATTAGTGGTGTTGTTCGCGATCTGGCGTTATTTCCCGTATGCCTTTATTTCATTTCTGGCGATTTTGCAGACCATTGATAAATCGCTCTATGAAGCCGCGGAAATGGATGGCGCGAATGCCTGGCAACGCTTTTGCATCGTCACGCTGCCCGCCATCATGCCGGTATTAGCGACCGTTGTAACCCTGCGTACCATCTGGATGTTCTATATGTTCGCCGATGTTTATCTGCTGACCACGAAGGTCGATATTCTCGGCGTATATCTTTACAAAACAGCATTTGCATTTAATGACTTAGGAAAAGCGGCTGCGATCTCCGTCGTACTCTTCATCATCATTTTTGCTGTCATCTTGCTGACCAGAAAACGGGTGAATCTCAATGGCAACAAATAAACGTAAAGCTGGGCAGATCGGTTTTTATTGCGGATTGATCGTTTTTCTTATCATCACGCTTTTTCCTTTTTTTGTGATGCTGATGACGTCGTTTAAGAACGCAAAAGAAGCCATTTCATTACATCCGACGCTTTTCCCGCAGCACTGGACGCTGGAACACTATGTCGACATTTTTAACCCGCTGATTTTTCCGTTCGTCGACTACTTCCGCAACAGTATGGTGGTCTCGGTCGTGTCGTCGGTTGTCGCGGTATTTTTAGGTACGCTCGGGGCGTATGCATTGTCCCGCTTACGCTTTAAAGGGCGGATGACCATCAACGCCAGCTTTTATACCGTGTATATGTTTTCCGGCATTTTGCTGGTGGTGCCGCTGTTCAAAATTATCACCGCGCTTGGCATCTACGATACCGAAATGGCGCTCATTATCACCATGGTCACTCAGACCTTACCCACAGCGGTGTTCATGTTGAAAAGCTACTTCGACACCATCCCGGATGAGATCGAAGAAGCGGCGATGATGGATGGGCTGAATCGCCTGCAAATTATCTTTCGCATCACCGTGCCGCTGGCAATGTCAGGGTTGGTATCGGTCTTTGTCTATTGCTTCATGGTGGCCTGGAACGACTATCTTTTTGCGTCAATTTTTCTCTCCAGCGCCAGCAACTTCACGTTGCCGGTGGGTCTGAACACGCTGTTCAGTACGCCTGACTATATCTGGGGCCGCATGATGGCGGCGTCGTTGGTGACAGCATTACCAGTGGTGGTGATGTACGCGCTTTCCGAACGTTTTATTAAGAGTGGTTTGACCGCTGGCGGCGTGAAGGGCTGAAGCGGCCATTTTAAACAAGGAGTTATAGATGAAAAAGTTAATCGCCACACAACCGCGCGTGGCGGCGTTGGTGGAGTATGAAGATCGTACCATTTTAGCGAATGAAGTAAAAATTCGCGTACTGTACGGAGCGCCGAAGCATGGAACCGAGGTGGTCGATTTCCGCGCCGCCAGCCCGTTTATTGATGAAGACTTCAACCCTGAGTGGCAGATGTTTATGCCGAGACCGGAAGGCGCGCCGCGCGGCATCGAATTCGGTAAGTTCCAGCTCGGTAACATGGTGGTAGGCGACATTATTGAATGCGGGAGCGATGTAACCGAGTACGCCGTTGGCGATCGGGTATGTGGTTATGGCCCGTTGTCTGAGACGGTCATTATTAACGCGGTGAATAACTACAAACTGCGCAAGATGCCGGAAGGCGGCTCGTGGAAAAACGCGGTCTGCTATGACCCGGCCCAGTTCGCCATGAGCGGAGTTAGGGATGCCAACGTACGCGTGGGCGATTTTGTCGTCATTGTCGGTTTAGGCGCTATTGGACAAATCGCGGTACAACTGGCGAAAAAAGCCGGCGCATCTGTGGTGATTGGTGTGGATCCTATTGCGCATCGCTGTGATATCGCACGCCGTCATGGCGCTGATTTCTGCCTCAACCCTGGCGGAACCGATGTCGGCATGGAGATCAAAAAACTGACCGCTAAGCAGGGCGCAGACGTGATCATCGAAACCAGCGGATATGCGGATGCGTTGCAATCAGCCCTTCGTGGTCTGGCCTACGGCGGCACCATCTCTTACGTGGCTTTCGCTAAACCGTTTGCGGCAGGGTTCAACCTGGGACGCGAAGCACATTTTAATAACGCCAAAATTGTTTTCGCTCGCGCCTGTAGCGAGCCGAATCCGGACTATCCGCGCTGGAATCGTAAGCGTATTGAAGAGACCTGCTGGGAACTGCTGATGAACGGTTATCTCGACTGCGAAGAAATCATTGACCCGGTCGTGACATTTGCCTCCAGCCCGGAAAGCTATATGGAGTATGTCGACAGGCATCCGGAAAAGAGCATCAAGATGGGCGTAACGTTTTAACTCAAGGGAATGTCGAAGATGAAAATTGGCACACAAAATCAGGCTTTCTTTCCGGAAAATATCCTGGAGAAATTTCGTTATATCAAACAGATGGGATTTGATGGTTTTGAGATAGACGGCAAATTGCTGGTCAATAATCTCGACGAAGTCAAAGCGGCCATTAAAGAAACAGGGCTGCCGGTGACAACGGCCTGTGGCGGCTACGATGGCTGGATTGGCGATTTCATTGAAGAGCGCCGCCTGAACGGCCTGAAGCAGATTGAGCGCATTCTGGAAGCGCTGGCGGATGTGGGCGGTCAGGGCATTATCGTTCCAGCCGCATGGGGAATGTTTACCTTCCGCCTGCCGCCAATGACCTCGCCACGCAGTCTGGAGGGCGACCGTAAAGCGGTAAGCGATTCGCTGCGTTACCTCGATAAAGTTGCTGAACGTACTGGCACTAACGTGTATCTGGAACCGCTCAACCGTTATCAGGATCATATGATTAACACCCTGGCCGACGCGCGCCGCTATATCGTCGAAAACGACTTGCAGCATGTGCAGATCATTGGCGATTTCTACCACATGAACATCGAAGAAGATGATATGGCGAAAGCGTTGCATGATAATCGCGATCTGTTAGGGCATGTTCATATTGCGGATAACCATCGTTATCAGCCGGGCACCGGCACGTTGAATTTTAGCGCGCTGTTTGAACAACTGCGTCAGGACAATTATCAGGGTTATGTCGTGTATGAAGGGCGCGTCAGGGCGGAAAATCTGCCGGAAGCGTACCGTAAGTCATTGGCCTGGCTGCGCGCGTGCTAAGAGGATCTCCGTGAAAAGTGCAATGACAAGCTCTCCGCTGCGGGTCGCCATTATCGGCGCAGGCCAGGTAGCGGACAAAGTTCATGCTTCGTACTACTGCACCCGCGACGATCTGGAACTGGTGGCTGTCTGTGACAGCCGCCTGTCTCAGGCGCAAGCGCTGGCAGATAAATACGGTAGCGGTTCAGTCTGGGACGATCCGGAAAAAATGTTGCACGATGTTCAACCGGATATCGTCAGCATTTGTTCGCCAAATCGTTTTCATTATGAACACACCATGATGGCGTTAAAGGCGGGTTGTCATGTGATGTGTGAAAAGCCGCCGGCGATGACGCCGGAAGAAGCGCTGGAGATGTGCAATACGGCGCGGCGGGTGCAGAAAGTTTTGGCATATGATTTTCACCATCGCTTTGCGTTGGATACCCAACTGCTGCGTGAGCAGGTAATGTCCGGCACGCTCGGCGAGATTTATGTTACCAACGTCCGGGCATTGCGTCGCTGCGGCGTTCCAGGGTGGGGCGTATTTACTAACAAGGCATTGCAGGGCGGCGGGCCGTTGATCGACATCGGTATTCATATGCTGGATGCGGCGATGTATGTACTGGGGTTTCCGGCAGTAAAACGCGTTTGCGCGCACAGTTATCAGAAAATTGGTACGCGTAAGCACTGCGGCCAATTTGGCGAGTGGGACCCCGCGACTTATACCGTTGAGGATTCACTGTTCGGCACGATTGAATTCCACAACGGGGGCATCTTACGTCTCGAAACCGCCTTTGCTCTGAATATTCCGGAGCAATCCGTGATGAATGTGAACTTTTGCGGCGATATAGCCGGGGCAACGCTCTTTCCGGCACAGATATATAACGACCTGAATGGCGAATTAAATGTCCTGTTCAGGCGAGATACTGCGGACGACAATCGCCATCTTCGCAGCATGGAAGCCTTCGTTAATCATGTGCAGGGCAGGCTCGTCATGATTGCGGATGCGGAACAGGGATTCGTCATTCAACAACTGGTGGCAGCGTTGTATCACGCCGCTGAAACAGGAACGTGCGTGGAATTATGATAAAGCCTGCAATATTAACCGATCCGGGGTTTTGCCCGCATCGTCTGAATAAATATGCCACGCTCATGGCTTCAGGCAATGGGTATATAGGTGTTCGCGCCTGCCATGAAGAAGCGTATACGGTACAAACTCGCGGTATGTTTCTGGCGGGTCTCTATCATCGGGCTGGGAGCGGCGAGATAAATGAACTGGTCAATATCCCCGATGTGATTGGCGTCGACATCACATTGAATGGCGAAATTTTTTCGCTTTTGAGCGGAACGATCGAGCGCTGGCGTCGGGAAATCGACTTTGCCAGCGGTGAGTTGCGTCGATCCTTGATTTGGCGGGCGCCGAATGGGATGCGCTTTGCGATTGATAGCCGACGTTTCGTTTCCGCTGAGAAGTTATCGTTATTGGCGATGGAGATGACTATTACGCCATTGGACGCTGATGCCAGTATCGCCCTTTCCACCGGTATTGACGCCACGATGACTAATCATGGTCGTCAACATCTGGACGAGGCGCAGATCAGGGTTTTTGGCCAGCATTATCTGCAGGGGATCTACACCACTCAGGATGGACGCAACGATATTGCCATTTCCTCATACTGCTGCGTAAAAGGTGGCGTGCAGCGTTGTTTCACGGCAAAAGATCGCCGTCTGATGCAGCATAACAACGCGCAGGTAAAAGCCGGCGAGCGGCTTGTGCTGGAAAAACTGACGTGGGTTAACTGGAGCTCCGAAAGGCGAAATTCGCTCGAAAGCTGGGGGCGTCAGTCTCTACGGCTGCTGGAAAACTGTGTCGGGCAGGGCTATGACGCGTTGTTGGCAGAGACAACGGCGAACTGGCATTCATGGTGGCGATGTCACCGTGTGAAGGTTGTCAGTACAGCATGTGACGATCAACAGATGCTTGATCTCGCGCTTTATCATTTACGCATCATGACGCCGGAGCACGATGAGCGGAGCAGTATTGCTGCGAAGGGGCTTACCGGGGAAGGTTATAAAGGTCACGTTTTCTGGGATACCGAGGTGTTCCTGCTGCCATTCCATCTGCTTACCTCACCAGAAACCGCCAGGCGGCTGCTGCGCTACCGCTGGCATAATTTGCCTGGCGCACGCGAGAAGGCGAGGCGCAATGGCTGGCAGGGCGCTTTGTTCCCGTGGGAAAGCGCGCGCAGCGGAGAGGAAGAAACGCCGGAATTCGCGGCAATCAATATCCGTACCGGGTTACGGCAAAAAGTCGCCTCTGCGTTGGCGGAACATCACCTCGTCGCCGATATCGCCTGGGCGGTCATTCATTACTGGCACGCCACCCGCGATATCAACTTTATGTCCCGTGAGGGAATGGCGCTGTTAATGGAAACGGCTAAATTCTGGATGAGTCGCGCGATAGAGGTGAATGGTCGTCTGGAAATTCATAACGTTATTGGCCCCGATGAATATACCGAGCACGTCAATAACAATGCCTTTACCAATTATATGGCGCGCTACAATGTGGAACAGTCACTGGAGTTCGCCCGTTCACAGAAGTGCGCGGACGAGGCTTTTATTTACCGCGCCGAACATTTTTTACAACGTCTCTGGCTACCAGAGATTCAACCAGATGGCGTATTGCCACAGGATGATACGTTCCTCAGTAAGCCGGTTATCGATTTAGCGCAATATAAAGCGAAGGCGGGTAAACAAACCATTTTGCTGGATTACTCCCGCGCAGAAGTCAATGAGATGCAAATTCTTAAACAGGCGGATGTGGTGATGCTGGCTTATATGCTGCCGACGCTGTTTACGTCGCAGACATGTCTGGCAAATCTTCGTTTTTATGAGCCGCGTACTATCCATGACTCCTCTTTAAGTAAAGCGATTCATGGCATCGTGGCGGCCCGCTGTGGCGACCCCGTAATGGCGTATCAATTCTGGCGTGATGGGGCGCGTATCGATCTCGGCGATGACCCGCATAGCTGTGACGATGGCATTCATGCCGCCGCAACGGGGGCCATTTGGTTGGGGGCGATACAAGGGTTTGCTGGTCTTAGCGTCCGCCAGGGAGAATTGCATCTGGAGCCGACGTTGCCTGAAGTGTGGTCCGAATTATCCTTTCCGCTACAGTGGCAAGGCGTTGAACTCTTTATCACGATAAGCGCGGAAAGCATTCAGGTTAGCAGCACGCGCGCTGTCGAGATGTGGATCTGCGGCCAGCCGACGACGATTGACGGTGAGCAATGTTTCTCCCGACGCAACGTTATTTTACCTGTAATTGGGACCGCTACCATGGAGGGTGAATGAAACCTCAGGCCATCATTTTTGATTTAGACGGTGTCATTACTGATACCGCGCATCTTCATTTTATGGCGTGGAAACAGATTGCCGATGAAATGGGCATAGCTATTGATGAAGTCTTCAATGACAGTTTAAAGGGCATTAGCCGGATGGCGTCATTGCGGCGTATTTTACGGCATGGCGGAAGAGAGGGGACATTGAGTGAGAGTGAATGCCTGCACTGGGCATCGCGTAAAAACGCAATTTATGTCAATTCGTTACGCCAGTTGACGCCCCATTCCGTTTTGCCAGGGATTCGGGAATTACTCAATACTCTGGCCGGGTTGCAGATCCCGACAGCGCTCGCCTCGATATCGCTTAATGCGCCCGCTATTTTACAGGCGCTTGATATTGAAGACCTTTTTGATTTTTGCGCCGATGCGTCGCAAATTACACGTTCAAAACCAGATCCGGAGATTTTTATTACCGCCTGTAAAGGGTTAGGCGTCGTACCGGAAAAATGTATCGGTATTGAAGACGCACAAGCGGGGATAACGGCGATTAACGCGTGTGGAATGCGATCCGTAGGTATTGGCGAATCACTCACGGGAGCGGGATTGCTTCTCCCTTCGACGGAATATCTGACGTGGTCGTGTTTATCGGCTTTCTGGCTAAATGCATAAAGGAATCAACATGGCACAACTTTCACTGCAACATATTCAAAAAATATATGATAACCAGGTTCAAGTGGTTAAAGATTTTAACCTGGAAATTGCTGATAAAGAATTCATTGTCTTTGTCGGTCCGTCCGGCTGCGGTAAATCCACCACGCTGCGGATGATTGCCGGTCTGGAGGAAATTAGCGCAGGTGATTTACTGATTGACGGCCAGCGGATGAATGACGTCCCGGCGAAGGCGCGCAATATTGCGATGGTTTTTCAGAACTATGCGCTATATCCGCATATGAACGTCTACGACAACATGGCTTTTGGGTTGAAAATGCAGAAGATCGCGCCATCGATTATTGCTGAACGCGTCAATTGGGCGGCGCAGATTCTGGGGCTGCGGGATTATCTGAAACGTAAACCTGGCGCCTTATCCGGCGGTCAGCGCCAGCGGGTGGCGCTGGGCCGGGCGATAGTTCGGGAAGCAGGTGTATTTCTGATGGACGAACCGCTCTCTAACCTGGATGCTAAATTGCGCGTTCAGATGCGTGCGGAAATTAGCAAGCTGCACCAAAAACTAAATACTACCATGATTTATGTCACGCATGATCAAACCGAAGCCATGACGATGGCGACGCGTATTGTCATTATGAAAGACGGTATTGTTCAGCAAGTTGGCGCTCCAAAAGTCGTCTATAACCATCCGGCGAATATGTTTGTGGCCGGATTCATTGGTTCCCCAGCGATGAATTTTATTCGTGGCGCGATTGACGGTAATAAGTTTGTTACCGAAACGCTTAAATTAACCATTGCTGAAGAACAATTACAGATATTAAAAGCGAAGGAATATGAACATAAAGCCGTGGTGATGGGAATTCGTCCGGAAGATATTCATCCGCAAACCAGTAGCGATAATAACGCCACTGCGAAAATTAGCGTTGCGGAACTTACCGGAGCGGAATTTATGTTGTACACCATAGTTGGGGGGCACGAGTTGGTGGTCCGTGCCGGAGCAATGAATGACTATTATGCAGGAGATAATATCACCATCCATTTTGATATGGCGAAATGCCATTTCTTTGATGCAGAAACTGAAGTCGCCATTTAACGATAAAACATCTCTGGGGGAGTTCGCTTCTCCAACTTTAGTGTCATTTTTATTTATATTTTAACAAGGGATAAAAATGAAAACCTTACTGTCCTCTACTGCGCTAGTTATGTGCGCAGGAATGGCTTGCGCACAAGCTGCCGAAAAAAATGACTGGCATTTTAATATTGGTGCCATGTACGAAATAGAAAACGTCGAAGGTCAGGCGGAAGATATGGATGGACTGGGCGAACCTTCCATCTATTTTAATGCAGCAAATGGACCATGGAAAATTTCGCTGGCGTATTACCAGGAAGGTCCGGTCGATTATAGTGCAGGTAAACGTGGTACCTGGTTTGATCGTCCGGAGCTGGAAATTCGCTATCAATTACTGGAAAGCGACGACGTTAATTTTGGCTTGACCGGTGGTTTTCGTAATTATGGCTATCACTATGTAGATGAGCCCGGGAAAGATACCGCGAATATGCAGCGCTGGAAAGTACAACCAGACTGGGATATTAAACTCAGCGACGACTTACGTTTTGGTGGTTGGCTCGCTATGTATCAGTTTGTCAATGAGTTATCGATAACGGGTTATTCCGACAGCCGTGTAGAGAGCGAAACAGGTTTTACGTACAAGATCAATGATATGTTCTCGATGGTAACTAACTATTATCTTGAGCGTGGTTTTAATATAGATAAGTCGCGTAATAACGGCGAATTCTCTACTCAGGAAATCCGCGCTTACTTGCCGATCTCCTTAGGCAATACGACATTGACGCCCTATACTCGTATTGGGCTTGATCGCTGGACTAACTGGGACTGGCAGGATGATCCTGAGCGTGAAGGCCATGACTTCAACCGACTGGGATTATTATATGCATATGACTTCCAGAACGGCCTGTCAATGACGCTGGAATATGCCTTTGAATGTGAGGACCATGACGAAGGTGAGAGCGATAAATTCCACTATGCCGGGATAGGTATTAACTACGCCTTTTAATTGAACTGGGGCAGATTGATGCCCCAGTCTTTAAGCCAACGATCCTGTTAACGAAATGCGTGTCTTGACGGTAATATTTGTGACTGTTTTTTTTCCGGCAATCAGATTAAATAGTAAGCGGCAGCTTTCTTCACCTAATGCCTGCGTTGGCACGTCAATCCCGCCCGGCGGTGGCGTCAACATGAAGGAAAGCATCTCATTACTGTAACCAACAATGGCCAGTTGCTGAGGAATAGCGATATTTTTTTCGGCGGCCACGCGATATAAGCTCATGAGTTTCAGACTGTCGGTAGCAAATACGGCATCCGGCAACGGTTGTTGACTTAATAATTCTCTGGCGGCTAACAGCGCGCTTTCATGCGTATAACCACCGTCAATAATCCATTTTTCATGCAGAACGAGGTTATGTGCGGTAATACTGGTTTTATAACCATTAACCCGATCGATAGAAACGTGGAAATCGAGCGGCGCATGGAGGCAGGCAATACGGTGATGACCGTTATTAATTAAGGCGTTTGTTAACGCAATGCTGTCGCGAAAATTATCCGTATCAACCGAATAAACATGATTATATTGACCCTCAACCTTACCAATAACAACAACCGGGACATCATACTTATCCAGTTGTGCAAAAAAGGTTTCGTCTGCGGGCGAGCTAAGCATAATGATGCCTTTAATCAATTTTTGTTTGATTTTACTTTCACACTTTTGCAGATCATCCTCAGTACTACGTGAAGTTTGTAATATCACGTCAAACCCTTCCTCTTCTGCTTTGGCGGTAATCGCATGTAACACTTCTGAGAAAAAAGGGTTCCCCGCCGTGGTTTTTGCTGAACGGGTGGAAATAACCATAATGGCGTCAAAACCGGACGTTGTCAGTGCCCGGGCAAGCTTATTTGGCTGATATTGTAATTCATCAATGGCGCGCAGGACTTTTTCGCGCGCTTCCGGTGAGATATTCGTCTGCTTATTGAGAACGCGCGACACCGTCGACTTTGAAACTCCCGCAACACGCGCGATATCATAAATAGTGGGGGACATATTCCTGAAAACTCCATCCAAGAGCGAATAGTGAACATCTTATGGAGTTCACTCGCGGATGACAACACAGGCGGTTGATAATCAACAACCTGCCCCCATTTCTATAAGCATACATTATAATTTTCTTCTCTTCAGGCTCAACAGGATGGCAATGAAGCGACTTAAAACTGAACTCAACGCGCTGGTCAACCGTGGGGTAGACAGGCATTTGCGTCTTGCCGTAACCGGGTTGAGCCGCAGCGGTAAAACGGCGTTTATCACGGCGATGGTTAACCAGTTGCTTAATGTTCACGCGGGGGCTCGCTTGCCATTGTTCAGCGCGGTACGCGAAGAACGTCTGCTTGGCGTAAAGCGCGTGCCTCAACGTGATTTTGGTATTCCCCGTTTTACCTACGACGAGGGGGTACTCCAGCTTTATGGCAATCCTCCCGCCTGGCCCACACCGACGCGCGGCGTCAGTGAGATTCGGCTGGCGTTGCGCTATCGCTCAAACGACTCTCTGCTGCGCCATTTTAAAGATACCTCAACATTGTATCTGGAGATCGTGGATTATCCTGGTGAATGGTTACTCGATCTGCCCATGCTGGCTCAGGATTATTTAAGCTGGTCCCGTCAGATGAACGGTTTGTTGCAAGGGCAACGGGCTGAGTGGGCCGCGAAATGGCGGCTGCTTTGCGAAGGACTCGATCCGCTGGCGCCCGCCGATGAAAACCGGCTGGCGGAGATTGCCGTCGCCTGGACGGACTATTTGCATCAGTGTAAATCGCAGGGATTGCATTTTATTCAACCTGGACGATTTGTTTTGCCGGGCGATATGGCGGGCGCGCCGGCGTTGCAGTTTTTCCCGTGGCCGGATGTGGACGCTTTCGGCGAGTCAAAACTGGCGCAGGCGGATAAACAAACCAACGCCGGAATGCTGCGCGAACGATTTAACTACTATTGTGAAAAAGTGGTCAAAGGATTCTACAAAAATCATTTTCTACGCTTTGATCGCCAGATTGTGCTGGTGGACTGTCTGCAACCGCTCAATAGCGGTCCGCAGGCGTTTAATGATATGCGTCTCGCCTTGACGCAGTTGATGCAAAGTTTTCACTATGGCCAGCGGACGCTGTTTCGCCGATTATTCTCACCGGTAATTGATAAATTGCTGTTTGCCGCGACGAAAGCCGACCATGTTACCCTTGATCAACATGCCAATATGGTAGCTTTACTCCAGCAGCTCATTCAGGACGCCTGGCAAAATGCCGCGTTTGAAGGCATTAGTATGGATTGCCTGGGGCTGGCTTCAGTGCAGGCAACCACCAGCGGCGTAATTGAGGTCAACGGTGAAAAAATCCCGGCTTTACGTGGAAACCGTTTGAGTGACGGCACGCCGTTAACGGTGTACCCCGGCGAAGTACCTTCCCGCTTGCCGGGTCAAGCATTTTGGGATAGTCAGGGTTTTCAGTTCGAAGCATTTCGCCCGCAGGTGATGGATGTTGATAAACCATTACCGCACATTCGTCTGGACGCTGCGCTGGAGTTTTTAATAGGAGATAAGCTGCGATGAGCGAACCGTTAAAACCGCGTATTGATTTTGCAGAACCGCTGAAGGAGGCACCTACGTCGGCCTTCAAAGCGCAGCAAACTTTCAGCGAAGCGGAGTCGCGCACATTTGCGCCTGCGGCTATCGATGAGCGCCCGGAAAATGAAGACGCGGCAGAAGCGGTGGTCGATGCCGCGCTGCGCCCCAAACGTAGCCTGTGGCGTAAAATGGTGATGGGAGGGCTGGCGCTGTTTGGCGCGAGCGTGGTAGGGCAAGGCGTACAGTGGACAATGAATGCCTGGCAAACCCAGGATTGGGTCGCTTTAGGCGGCTGTGCCGCAGGCGCGCTGATCATTGGCGCTGGCGTCGGATCGGTAGTCACAGAGTGGCGACGATTATGGCGATTGCGCCAACGGGCGCATGAGCGGGATGAGGCGCGTGAACTGTTACATAGCCATAGCGTCGGGAAAGGTCGAGCGTTTTGCGAAAAACTGGCGCAGCAGGCGGGGATTGATCAATCACACCCGGCATTACAACGTTGGTATGCCGCTATTCACGAAACGCAAAACGACAGGGAAATCGTCGGTCTGTATGCGCATCTGGTGCAGCCGGTGCTAGACGCGCAGGCGCGGCGTGAGATTAGCCGTTTTGCTGCAGAGTCGACTCTGATGATCGCCGTCAGCCCGTTAGCGCTGGTGGATATGGCGTTTATTGCCTGGCGTAACTTACGTCTGATTAACCGCATCGCAACGCTGTATGGCATTGAACTTGGTTATTACAGCCGTCTTCGTCTGTTCCGCCTGGTGTTGCTGAATATCGCGTTTGCGGGAGCCAGTGAGCTGGTGCGTGAAGTCGGTATGGACTGGATGTCTCAGGATCTGGCGGCACGCCTTTCCACGCGCGCGGCGCAGGGGATTGGCGCAGGGCTGCTTACGGCTCGGTTGGGAATAAAAGCGATGGAGTTATGTCGGCCATTGCCGTGGATCGACAACGATAAACCACGCCTCGGCGATTTTCGCCGTCAGCTTATCGGTCAGCTAAAAGAGACGCTACAGAAGAGTAAGCCGTCGCCTGAAAAATAGTCCTTCACAGGGCGCTGACTGCCTGGCTTTACGCCGCAGCGCCCATTTCTCCGTCATGCTGTCAATATTTGTTGACAGAATCCTTCCTGCCAGCCGAATAGTGGCTTATCATCTATTCAATGGTTCATTATTCAGGTGAAGGTTCTCATGCGTCTGGAAGTCTTTTGTGAAGACCGACTTGGTCTGACCCGCGAATTACTCGATTTACTGGTGTTACGTAGCATTGATTTACGCGGAATCGAGATTGATCCCATTGGGCGAATTTATCTTAATTTTGCTGAGCTGGAATTCACCGACTTTAGCCGCCTGATGGCTGAAATCCGCCGTATTTCCGGCGTAACGGATGTCCGTACCGTTCCCTGGATGCCGTCCGAACGTGAACATCTGGCCCTGAGCGCGTTGCTTGAGGCGTTGCCAGAGCCGGTGCTCTCATTGGATATGAAAAGTAAAGTGGAGATGGCGAACCCGGCGAGTTGTCAGCTCTTTGCTCAGAGTCAGGAGCGAATGCGACATCATACCGCCGCGCAATTAATCAACGGCTTCAATTTTCAGCGTTGGCTGGAAGGTAACCCGCAAAGTTCCCATAACGAACATGTGGTGATCAACGGGCAAAACTTCTTGATGGAGATTACGCCGGTACATTTACAAAACGAAAATGACGAATACGTGTTGACCGGGGCGGTAGTGATGCTGCGATCCACGATTCGTATGGGGCGGCAGCTACAGAATTTGTCCGTGCAGGATCTGAGCGCGTTTAGTCAGATTATTGCTGTGAGCGCAAAGATGAAACACGTCGTTGAGCAGGCGCGCAAACTGGCGATGCTCAGCGCGCCGCTGCTGATTACCGGCGATACGGGAACCGGCAAAGATCTTTTCGCCCATGCCTGTCATCAGGCAAGCCCTCGTTCAGCAAAACCGTATCTGGCGCTGAACTGCGCTTCAATCCCGGAAGATGCCGTAGAAAGCGAACTATTCGGTCATGCGCCGGAAGGTAAAAAAGGCTTCTTTGAACAGGCGAATGGCGGTTCGGTGCTGTTGGATGAAATTGGCGAAATGTCGCCGCGTATGCAGGCGAAGCTGCTACGTTTTCTCAACGATGGTACGTTCCGTCGCGTCGGCGAAGATCACGAAATTCATGTTGATGTCCGCGTTATCTGCGCCACGCAGAAAAATCTGGTGGAGCTGGTGCAAAAAGGACTGTTTCGCGAAGATCTCTATTATCGACTTAACGTTCTGACGCTTAATTTGCCGCCGTTGCGCGATTGTCCGCAGGATATTATGCCGTTGACGGAACTGTTCGTGGCGCGTTTTGCCGACGAACAGGGCGTTCCGCGACCGAAACTGTCTGTCGATCTGAGTACGGTACTCACTCGTTACGGCTGGCCGGGCAACGTACGCCAGCTTAAAAACGCGATTTATCGGGCGCTGACGCAACTGGAAGGATATGAGCTACGGCCGCAGGATATTCTGCTGCCTGATTACGACGCCGCGACGGTGGCCGTCGGCGAGGATGCGATGGAAGGCTCGCTGGATGATATTACCAGTCGTTTTGAACGTTCTGTTCTGACCCAGCTTTATCGTAGCTATCCGAGTACGCGTAAGCTGGCGAAACGGTTGGGGGTATCGCACACAGCCATCGCCAATAAGCTGCGTGAGTATGGTTTGAGCCAGAAGAAAGGTGAAGAGTAGAGAAAAGAAAGCCTCCGAATGGAGGCCTTCTTGTGACAAAAGAGCACCGCCTGTAGCACTGACAAGCGTAGCGCCATCGGACTATGCCTTCAGGACGTTCAGCGCGGCGACATAATCCGGCTCGTGGGTGATTTCATCTACCAGTTGGCTGAAAATAACACTGTCGTTTTCGTCAATCACGATAACCGCGCGCGCCGCCAGCCCTTTCAGCGGACCGTCAGTGATTTCGACGCCGTAATTTTTCAGAAACTCGGTATTACGCAGAGTGGAAAGCGTAATTACGTTGCTCAGACCTTCCGCGCCGCAAAAACGCGACTGTGCAAAAGGCAGGTCAGCAGAAACGCACAATACGACGGTATTCTCCACTTCTGTGGCCAGTTGGTTAAACTTACGGACTGATGCTGCGCATACGCCAGTATCGATGCTTGGAAAAATATTAAGCACTTTGCGTTTGCCCGCATACTGGCTGAGTGAGACGTCAGACAGATCTTTTGCGACAAGAGTGAAAGCCTGTGCTTTGCTACCAGCCTGCGGAATAACGTTGGCAACAGTGACCGGGTTACCCTGGAAATGTACAGTCTGTGACATAATTATGTTCCTGTTTACTTATAGTTAACGTCGAAAACCAGTTTAAGTCATTATTCGTTAACACGGCAAATACTATTTGTGGCAAGCCGCGTCCGGCGCTATCTGAGAGGAAGAGATGAGAGCTGTTAAGGTATACGAGGAAACCTGGCCGTTACATACGCCTTTCGTTATTGCGCGTGGTAGCCGAAGCGAAGCGCACGTTGTTGTTGTCGAACTCGAAGACGAGGGCGTAAAAGGTGTCGGGGAATGTACGCCTTATCCACGCTATGGCGAAAGCGATGCCTCGGTTATGGCGCAAATCATGAGTATTGTGCCTCAGTTGGAAAATGGGCTAACCCGCGAAGCATTGCAGAAACTGTTACCGGCAGGCGCAGCACGCAACGCGGTGGATAGCGCCTTATGGGATTTGCAGGCTCGCCAGCGGCACCAAAGCCTTGCCGAGTTGCTCGGTGTGACGCTGGACCCTGTTTTTACCACCGCGCAAACGGTAGTGATAGGCACGCCGGAACAGATGGCGGCCAGTGCGGCGGCATTATGGGAAAAAGGGGCGACGCTGCTGAAAATTAAACTGGATGCGCGTCTGATTAGCGAGCGTATGGTGGCGATCCGCGCGGCGGCGCCGGAGGCGACGCTCATTGTGGACGCCAATGAATCGTGGCGTCCGGAGGGGCTGGCGGCGCGTTGTCAGTTACTGGCGGATCTGAACGTCGCGATGCTGGAACAACCGCTGCCCGCACAGGATGACGCCGCTCTGGAGAATTTTATTCATCCGTTGCCCATCTGTGCGGATGAAAGCTGCCATACCCGCAGTAGTCTGAAAGCCCTGACGGGGCGCTACGATATGATCAACATCAAGCTGGATAAAACCGGCGGCCTGACCGAGGCGCTGGCGCTGGCAACAGAAGCGCGGGAACAAGGATTCGGCCTGATGCTGGGCTGTATGCTCTGTACATCAAGGGCGATTAGCGCCACGCTGCCGCTTATGCCGCAGGTGAGTTTCGCCGATCTTGATGGCCCAACATGGCTGGCGGTCGACGTTGAGCCCGCGCTGCGCTTTACGACGGGTCAACTCTATCTTTAGGATGCCAGCGCAGCAGATTTGACATGGCCGGCAGGTATTTTTCGCTGGCTTCATCGGCGGAAATAGGAGGAAACTCGGCGGTAATACAGTGTAGGTTGAGGTCGGCGCACCAGCTGCCAAATGAACCAGGCGTTTCATAGCCTACGCTGGTCACCAGCGGTAACGCAAAAGCATGAGCCAGCCACTCGCCTAGCTCGCTGCGACGAGGATCTTCAATGCAGGATAACGGATCGTGAAAAGAGACGACCCAGGCGGGTTGAAGTCGATGAATTAACTGACAAAGCGCCTGGGTTTCCGGTTCTGAGCCGGGATGGTTGCCGGTTAACAGCACGACATCACGTTCTTCCGTGCTGCTATTCCAGCGGTAAACTGTTTCACCCGCTTTCCAGTTGGCGGCGGGAAAGTTACGGTTTAAATCAATGCCATTCGCATTTGCTCTTAACCCCAGTTGGCAGCCATCAGGGTTAACGGCAAGTACGACATGATGACGGCGAAGCGATGGATTTAAGGTTCGTAACGCACAGGAAAGCGTAACCACGGAGGACGTTTCATCCCCGTGGGTGCCAGCCAGTATCAGGCCGCTTTCGCGATCGGCGGCGGGCGCCGGAAACCAGATTAGCGGCGCGCCAAGTCCTGAATGTCCGTAATGTTCAGTGCCTGGCGGAAATGCGCCGCGCTCGGCACGGGGGCGGGTGATAGTCATACGCGTTTCCCGAAGCTGAAACTATTGGGGTAATCGTCGTAGTGTTGTGTAAAACTCGCCGATTATCAAATGGTTTCTATTTACTATCTCATAGGGCGCTATATCAACTTTCTGCCGGATACAGACTGGCCGTAGTAAACATCATTTATTATGGTTTGCTGAGTGAACTAACGTTATTGCATTTTTATATATGATTTCAGTGACATAAAAAATTAACAATAGTTATTATATATGAATGATAGATTTGTTCAGATGTCTGGTCTGATATAAACATATTTAAATCTTATTTTATAATTGACAAGTTTAATTCTACTTATAAAATGTTAAATGCCGAATTAAATATTAACTATAAGATAATTAATGTTTAAAAAAACTCCATTTAATAATAAGGATAAGCAATGAAAAAAAGTAGTTGGCTAATCATTATTACAACTCTGACGGGATGTTCATCTTCTCCTCCTTTGGTTAGTGGTAATGAGTTTTATAAAATTTTTCCAGCACCTGGCGGTAATGGCCCTGTCCCTCCTGACCCGCAGGAGCCAGGATTGGCAATACCTGGCCCGGGAGGCGTCAATAAACAAACAACTTCCTCTAACGCACCTCTTCCAGTACCAAAAGATAATCCTAGTGTATCTATCATGAGTATGAGCGGGGCCGTACTGACAGTATGGGGACGCCATAGAAACTCATGGTTATGGGGTTACACGCCCTGGGATTCAAACAGTTTTGGTGAATTACGTAACTGGAAAATAATACCGGGAAAGACTCCGGGAACAGTGCGCTTCGTCAATCAGGGAACCGGAACATGCATGACATGGGGAGTTGGAATAAGCGGTGACGGTGGATTTATACACACCACTTGCGATCCACGCTCTGCTGTGTTCGATTTTCACTTAATTCCGACACTCAATGGCAATGTCTTTATTAAGTCAGTAGATCTCAATCGTTGTATTCGGGCAAGATTTTTAGACAGAACAGCAAGCTCCCCATATGCTTTTGAAATATTACAGGCAGAATGTCCAAAACCTGGGGAGAAAAATATTGAGTTGCAGTGGTCTATTAGTGAACCTCTGCGGTCTGCTCTTGCAGCTATTTCTAAGCCAGAAATTAGGCCAGCCCCTCCGCCACCCCCACTTGTTGATGGTTTAACAATAAATGATTCAGATTCAAATAATATATCAGCCACTCAAATTCAGCCTGTAATTTATTAAAAATGAGGTTGCAAAATTGAAAAATATACTACTTTTCTTCGTCTGTCTTCTTACCTTTCCAGCGCACGCTGCATTAACTGATTATAAAGTTGCCACATGGAATTTACAGGGGTCTTCTACAAGAAGCGAAAATAAATGGAATGTGAATGTACGGCAACTTATTAGTGGGGCTGGAGCTGTTGATATTTTAATGGTTCAGGAGGCTGGACGTCCACCAGCAAGTGCGGTTGATACTGGAAGAATTATTAATTCACCCGGTATTCCGGTTCGTGAACTTACATGGAATTTAGGAAGTAACAGTCGTCCCCAACAAGTTTTTATCTATTTCTCACAGCTTGATGTTTTTGCTGGACGCGTTAATCTTGCTATCGTAAGCCATCGTCGTGCAGATGAGGTTATCGTTCTTCCCCCTCCTTCGACAGCATCGCGTCCTATAATGGGAATAAGAATAGGTTCAGATGCGTTTTTCACTATTCACGCCCTGGCAAATAGGGGAGTAGATGCTCCAGCGGTTGTAAATAGTGTTTTTGAGTTTTTCCGTAATAGCCCAAGGCCGGATATGCAGGCTACAAACTGGATGATTGCGGGCGATTTCAATCGTAATCCAGATAACCTCAGAATGGCGATCGAAACTCCTGTAAGAAATAATACTGTCGTATTAGCACCTTCAGATCCTACGCAGCGCAGCGGAGGGATACTGGACTATGCTGTTGTAGGCAATGCGATTGCATTTATTCCGCCAGTGCTGAGGGCCGGATTATTATTCGGGGAAAGAGCGACTCAGATATCATCAGATCATTACCCGGTTGGTATTTTCTTACCACCTCCTGGAGAACCAAGATGAAAAAAAATATAATAATGCTATTTTTCTTTACAAGTATCCTGACTGGTTGTGGCTCATCGGTTAATAATGAGAGATTAGTTTCTCTGAATCCTGGAGAAGACATATCGGGTGCTGAAAATGGATCGTTGTTTAGTATTCGTAATATACAAAGTGGCTTTATGATAACTAATATTCTTGATCAACAGGGGCGGGAACAAAGTGGCTGGGAACTGATACAACAGGAAACACCAATAGAAGTATTGGCAACTACCCCTGGGGGGTGGATTCAATTTCATGACCCAATTACCAGACAGTGCCTTAATGCTATAAACGGTGTCGCTTTAACCAAAGGGACATGTGATTTAAAAAATCGAGAATCGTTATTTGTGTTAATACCATCTACCACAGGTGCGGTGCAAATTCAGTCTGTGCATTCGAAAACGTGTATTATTGATCAGGATAATACCGATCATTTTCTATTCGGTCGTTGTGTCGCTGATATCCAGAATCCACAACAAGTAGTCCCTGAAAAAAATCTTTGGATGCTCAATCCACCAGTCACTGCATCCTCCATGGCTCCCATCAATATATAGTTTTTATAAGTGAAAACTACTTGTGTGATTCCCCTTCGAAAGTAATTGTTCAACAAGTAGAAGGGGAGTTGCAGACGATAAAACTCCCGCTACATCCATGACAGATGTCACCACATTATATAGACGATGAACAGCTTTAAGTAAGCAAGAAAAAAAGGGACTCCTTGCGAAGTCCCAGCATAACGTTAATTGCCTGAGTCATTATTATATTGCTGCGGACTCTCGCTTTCACACTTAAAGCCATTTTCTTTATGTCATATGCAGCAAGGTTTAGACGTTGACTTAGATCACATATTAGCGAGCTAACTACTATAAAATCTTACACACCGCGATAGAGTGATGTGTGGAAGAATGAATGCGTCTGGTCGTCACATGTAAAATATGCTTGAGTATCTTCGACACTGATAGAAGGTTCACCAAAGGCCAGAAAGACGAAGAGTTTGAAAACTTCTGCTAATAAAGACCCTATTTCGTTTTTTCAGCCTTGCGCGCTCTGCTATGCCAGGACTCCATGAGATGACGAGACGTGGAGTTTATGACGTTCTTACCATCTAGTTAAATAGAAAACAGTGACGGGGGAGCACTCAGTATTCGTCAGTCATTCGGTTGTGAAAGATAGCGGTCATGAGAGGTTCTGTCCAACAGGAATGAGCGAAGTCAAAAAAATATAGCCCAGCGGTATAAAGATCTGCGGAGCTTTTTTGATGGTATAGTGATTAACCCGAAGTGGGGTCGCTGTGTAAACACTGGATGAGATAAATCCTTATATTTCACTGTATTAGTAAAAATACTTTCTTCTTTGAGGAACTTCTATGAGGCATTCTGTTTCAGTAACCTGTTGTGCGCTGTTGGTTAGCAGCTTTTCCCTGGCATATGCTGCGGATGTTCCCGACGGAATGGTACTGGCAGAGAAACAAGAACTGGTGCGTCATATCAAAGATGAGCCAGCCTCATTAGATCCAGCGAAAGCCGTTGGGCTGCCTGAAATTCAGGTGATCCGCGATCTGTTTGAAGGGCTGGTTAACCAGAACGAAAAGGGTGAGATTATCCCTGGCGTCGCCAGCCAATGGAAGAGCAATGATAATCGTATCTGGACGTTTACGTTGCGGGATAACGCGCAATGGGCTGATGGAACGCCAGTGACCGCCCAGGATTTTGTCTATAGCTGGCAACGCCTGGTTGATCCCAAAACGCTTTCCCCCTTCGCCTGGTTTGCCGCTCTGGCTGGTATCACCAATGCGCAAGCCATTATCGATGGTAAAGCCACGCCTGACCAGCTTGGCGTCAGTGCTGTAGACGCGCACACTCTGCGTATTCAGCTTGATAAACCGTTACCCTGGTTTGCCAGTCTGACCGCCAATTTTGCCTTTTATCCGGTCCAAAAAGCGAATGTCGAAAGCGGCAAAGACTGGACAAAGCCGGGGAAACTGATCGGCAATGGCGCGTATGTGCTTAAAGAGCGCGTGGTAAATGAAAAACTGGTGGTCATACCTAATACGTATTACTGGGATAACGCGAAAACGGTACTGCAAAAAGTGACATTTTTACCCATTAACCAGGAATCGGCTGCGACCAAACGTTACCTTGCCGGCGATATTGATATCACGGAATCTTTCCCTAAAAATATGTACCAGAAATTATTGAAAGATATTCCCGGGCAAGTTTATACGCCGCCGCAATTAGGGACTTATTATTATGCGTTTAATACGCAGAAAGGGCCGACGGCGGATTCCCGTGTTCGTCTGGCGCTAAGTATGACCATCGATCGCCGTTTGATGGCGGAAAAAGTCTTAGGTACCGGTGAAAAACCGGCCTGGCATTTTACGCCGGATGTCACGGCAGGATTTACGCCAGACCTTTCGCCGTTTGAGCAAATGAGTCAGGAAGAACTTAACGCCCAGGCTAAAACATTACTTCGTGCAGCAGGCTACGGATCGCAGAAACCGCTTAAATTAACTCTGCTTTACAATACGTCAGAAAACCATCAGAAAATCGCTATTGCGGTGGCGTCAATGTGGAAGAAAAATCTGGGGGTGGACGTGAAATTGCAAAACCAGGAATGGAAAACGTATATCGACAGCCGGAATACCGGTAATTTTGATGTTATTCGCGCCTCCTGGGTTGGCGACTACAACGAACCGTCGACTTTCTTGTCCTTATTAACGTCCACACATACGGGGAATATTTCACGCTTTGCTAATCCGGCTTATGACAAAATCCTGATGCAGGCGACGATGGAAAATACTGCCGAAGCGCGTAACGCGGATTATAATGCAGCGGAGAAAATCCTGACGGAACAGGCGCCTATAGCGCCTATTTATCAGTATACCAATGGACGGTTAATTAAACCGTGGGTAAAGGGATACCCCATTACTAACCCGGAAGATGTGGCTTATAGCCGTACAATATATATCGTGAAACACTGATCGGTACCGGCTACCTGATGATGTAAGGTGACCACAGCTAAACCCAAAGCTGGCGCGGCTTACAGCGCCAGTTTCTCCTTCAGAACAGCAACAGGTTTGCCTGTCGTTGCACTTTCCCAGCTTCCAGAAGTAGGCTAGCCAACGACCTTGTCCTTCACTGCTGGTTAAGCGTTTTGATGCAATAAAAAATTTGTACAACTGTTATTAATGAACTTTTTGCATAAATATAATCGGATTTAATATACTCATTGTACCTGTATTTTGCTCCTGTAATGGCGTCTTTACGACGAAAGGGTGTTTTACCGTGGAATATTCAGAACTAAGTAACAACCTCAAAATGCCTATGGTTGGTTTTGGCGTTTTTAAGGTAACCGACAAAGAAGAATGTAAGCAGTCAGTGTTAAGTGCTATTCGCACCGGTTATCGCCTTATCGATACCGCCGCGGTATACGGCAATGAAGATGCCGTTGGTGACGCTGTTCGTGAAGCCATCGCGACAGGTCTGTGTACCCGTGAGGAGTTATTTATTACTTCTAAACTGTGGGTGCAAGATATGGCTAACTACGATATGGCCAAAGCAGGTATTGAAGCGTCGCTAAAAAAATCAGGGTTAGAATATTTTGATCTCTATTTACTGCATCAGGCAATGCGCGACTATTTCAGCGCGTGGCGTGCACTGGAAGATGCCTGGGAGGCGGGTAAACTGAGAGCCATTGGCGTATCCAATTTCTATGCTCATGTGTTAGCAAACTTCTGCGAAACCGTCAGAATTACGCCAATGGTAAACCAGGTCGAATTGCATCCATACTTTGCACAACCTGCCGCGCTGGAAACCATGAAGCACTATAACGTTCAGCCTGAAGCCTGGGCACCGTTAGGCGGCGGGAGACATACACCGTATGAAAATGAAATGCTCCGAAGGATTGCCGATGCTCATCAAAAGACCGTCGCCCAGGTTGTCCTGCGTTGGAACGTGCAACGTGGTGTCACGGTCATTCCTAAATCCACTCGACAGGAACGTATTGAAGAGAACTTTGCCATCTGGGATTTCTCTCTGACGGATAACGAAATGGCTCAAATCAACGCTCTTGATTTAGGCTATGTTGGCGAAGCGGTGAAGCATTTTAATCCTGAATTTGTTCGCGGTTGTCTTGGCGTTAAAATCCATGACTGATCGCGGCGCTTGCTGATGTTTTCTCGCATTAGCCATTCATAATACCGGTTACCGGGGAATAGACGGCAACCGTGTGATATTCGCCTGGTCGTCAGGCACCGAAGGCACCATCGATGGTGTGCATTGCGCCGGTGACGAAAGAGGCTTCCGGGCCGGCCAGCCATGCCACCATTCCTGCCACTTCTTCAGGTTTCCCGTGTCGTTTGATCGCCATGAAACTGTACATCAGCTCTTTCATTGGGCCATCTTCCGGATTAATGTCGGTATCGATGGGGCCAGGCTGCACAACGTTTATCGTAATTTCCCATTTACGTGGCGGCGTTGGCGGGGAAGTCTATAAAGACAGTCTGGCCTTTTCCGGCAACTATTATTTCCCTCTTACCGGCTGGAAAACGTCAGCAACGCATGAATTCCATGATGAGCGTCCGGCGTATGGTTTTGATCTGCGAACAAAAGGCATGTTCCCCGATTTTCCCTGGTTCAGCGGCGAGTTGACATATGAACAGTATTACGGGGATAAAGTTGATCTGTTGGGTAACGGTACGTTAAGCCGGAATCCCCGCGCCGCAGGTGCGGCTTTGGTCTGGAATCCTGTCCCTTTGCTTGAAGTCAGAGCAGGATATCGGGACGCCGGTAACGGCGGATCGCAGGCAGAGGGCGGTCTGAGAGTCAACTATTCCTTTGGTACGCCGTTACCTGAACAGCTTGATTACCGCAACGTTGGGGCGCCGTCAAACACGACAAATCGGCGTGCCTTTGTCGATCGCAATTACGATATCGTCATGGCGTATCGGGAGCAGGCCAGTAAAATCCGCATTACGGCAATGCCGGTGTCAGGCTTGTCCGGGACGCTGGTTACATTAATGGCGACGGTAGATAGCCGTTACCCGATCGAGAAGGTTGAGTGGTCGGGTGATGCGGAGCTTATCGCTGGACTTCAGCTTCAGGGGAGCCTGGGCAGCGACCTTATCCTCCCACAACTTTCGCTGACGGCAACTGATGAAGCCACCGGAAGCGTTACTGCGCCAGTCGTCGGAACAGAAATGCGAGCCAGAACGCTTTGTATAAACAATATGGACTGTACCGATGCGTTCAATTATCAGTGGGAAATCTCGGATGAAATGAAATCCTGGAAATCTGTACCGGGGGCGACAAAGGCCACCTGGCTTCTTCCTTATAGCCTTAACGGAGAATCGCTACAGAATAAATATATCCGCGTCAGAATTATTTCTGATCAGGAAAATGCTAAGGGTAATACCGCAACCTCTGATGCGAATTAATGTTTTAAAAAGGATCAACAGTGCGCATGTCGAAACATAATCTTATTATTTATAGCTTACTTCTGGCGGCTATGCCGATAAGCGTCTCGGCGGATTCGTCGACAACGTCCGCGGCAACCGTCGGGATGCTTTCTCCTCCTACGGCGCCGAGCGTTGGGCACAGACCTGGCTCGCCGCTGAGTGATTATGGGTTGGAATTGAATGGGTATTATGGGTATGTTGAATCATATATACCTATACCAGGCATGCTTTTAAAATCAAGAATGGTTGGGAGAGTCCGTGATCCTGATACTTAAAAATATCAAGCTAATGAAACGGCCACCACAGTATGTACGTATTATCGCGTTGAGAAAGATGATTCACAGCATGAGCTTCTACGTGAAAAACCATGTAAATATGCAATTGTTATCAGTGAAGATAATGTAGGTTCGAAGATAAGAATTGAGCATTATAACGAAACAGATATGGTCTCAGCACCCGGATATACGCCTGTGCCGATGGTTTCTGAACTCCATTCTATTTAAACAAAACGTATAGTTAAATTGAGTTCAGATTTATCTGTCATTAGTGCAGATAAATATTTACTGATGCCAGGAGAGAGTGCTGATGTGAAAATTATTGTTAAAGATATAAATAATAATCCCATAACTAATCTCAATCTCCAGTGTGGGCATATTCCAACAGGAAATTGGAATAGTCGGTGCGATATCAAAACCGGGGGTAATCCCGGAGAGTATATTCAGACGGTAACTTATAATGGAGGTTCAAATGGAGAGTTGAGATTAACATATAGATATTTTTGGGAATTGATTAAAGACAAATTTACTATCTCCGGGATAATAAAAAAGTAGAGTGAAAATAGCAATGAATAGTGGGTTGGCTTTTATCTCACTTATCTTATTATGGATGTTCGCCTGGTTCTTTAGCAGATTGCTAAATAATTATTATGGCTAAAATAATACAAACGTTAAAAGGAGAAATTTTTATGACACCAGCAACAACACAAGATTATATCTCATTGGGTCAGGAGCACTCTGTGACCTTTGGCAAAACGCAACTGACGCTCAAACCCGGTATACTGGCTGAAGGTGAACCATTACCCTGCACAAAGGGACTGGTGAGTCATGATTTATTGCCGGATTACTGTATCCCGGGTATAAAAAAACTGATTATTGTCGTCCCATCACTGGATACGCCAGTTTGTGAATGGCAGGTAAAAGAGTATAGTGACCACCTTAAATCAGCGGGCAGTCACTCAAATCGGGCGGTGTATGTGTTGAGTATGGATACGCCATTTGCCCAGGCCCGTTTTATTCGCGATCATGATATTCATCCAGGCATAGTCTTTGTCTCTGACTACGCTTGCCGCCAGTTTTTGGATAATTCAGGACTGAAAATTAATGAGCTCAGTATTTTTGCCAGAGCGTTGATTGAGTGCGATGAAAATAATATGGTTACGCGTGTCATCGTACCGCGAGATATCACTCATATTCCTGCCTGCTAATAGTTTGTATGAACATAGCTCCTGCACGGTGAGCCGGATTATCGGCAGCTCCGGGGAGTAGACTTTTATATGCGCCTTCCTGTACTACGAAGGCGTAAACTCATACTATTGCATAACGCCATAAGGAACTGAAAATGACGCCAGCGGATGGGGCAGGTTAACGTTATGGCTCCCCTGAATTTCTGCAATAATCGTCTGGTAGCCGGAAAGCCACTTATGACTTTGAGATTTGGCTTGCTGGTGCTGTAAATTGTTTATCAAGAGCTCCATCGATTCGCGGGTCTGCCAGTAGTAATTGTTAATCACTCTTCCGCTGGCGGCATCGGTATAGCTTTCCATACCAATATAGCCATCAATAGACTGCGTATAGCGCTCAATCCAGCCATCCAGTTGATAAAACTCTTCGTCGTACTCTTTTTTTTCGAAAATAAAACTCGTCAGAAACAGCGACATAGTATTTCTCCTGTTACGCATATCAATCAAACACCCATCAACGTGGATTCAAAACGTAAACCCGGCATCATTTTTTCAAGGCCGTCAGTCAGCATGTTTCCTGCCGCGTACAATTCATCAACTGGCATTTCCGGCAAGCTTTCAAGGATAAACCACATCGTTTTATCTGAAGCGCTTAGTCGGGTACGTACTCCCTGACGCCAGTTCCAGCGCCGACAGGTGACGCCTCTGTCATCGCGCCAGATAACTTCGCCCGGTTCTGGCGACTCGGTGACGGGTTGTCCTTCTTTCAGGGTATCAAATGTTTCACTACCGTCAGCGAAAACCAGTCGTGGCGATCCACAATAAGCCGCGCTATTTTCGCCGCCTACCGGGACGGCATAGCGCAGGCTCACAGCGTTATAAAGATCAACTACCGGGTCCAGCGCCGCCATTGTTCCATCCTTCAACACGCGTTTTCGTAGCGCTTCTGCCGAGCAGGGGGTGCGCTTTGGTTTTGCGCCGAATGCTTTAAACACCGCATTCCAGGCGTCTATATGCGCCTGTCCCCACGCAGGCTGGCCGTTAAGTACGGTCTGGCAGGCCTCTTTTAACGCGATTTCTCCAACCTGCGCATCGCGAACCGGAGCGGCAATAACATTAATACTTAATGCACGAAAGCCGGGAGCGATAAGGGCCAGTTCCGGGCTGATTGACGGTAACATAGAAGACATCGCATAATCCTGTAATGACTATTTTATTCTATGATATCGACCAATGACCAAAAAAGTCAACTTATCGACTGCGGCAGGCGCCGACGTCAGCACAATAAACGAAGCTGTTTCCCAACGTATCAAACAATTTCGTAGCCAAAAAAAGATGTCGCTGGATGAGCTTGCGCGGCGTTCCTGCGTCAGTAAAGGAATGCTGGTGGAAATTGAAGGCTGTAAAGCCAATCCGAGCATTGCTCTGTTGTGTAAGATCGCGGCTGCAATGGGGGTGTCCGTGGCGGATTTTGTCAACGTCGCCAGCGAGCCGATAGTACATCTTATCGACCGGGATGCTATTCCGGTATTGTGGCGCGGCGAGAAAGGCGGCAGCGCGAAGCTGATAGCGGGAACCAGCGGGCCGGATATGCTGGAACTCTGGCAATGGATAATGCATCCTGGTGAACAGTTTGAATCGGCAGGACATCCGGCCGACACCTGTGAATTACTGTTTGTTAATCAGGGAACACTGACGTTAACGGTCGACGATAGACGCTTTATTATTCGGGAGGGCTGCTCCGCTGTAGCCAGAACCGATATGCCTCATGCCTACTTTAACGACACTAAGGAGGTGCTTGAATTTACCATGACAGTGAATGAAAAGAGCCGTTGATCACCGTGAGGAAGGCGCTAACAACCCGTCACCAGGACAGGGAAGCCTCGGCGCCCGATAAGCGTTATCGGGCGCCGACTATCTTTTATTTTATCGCAGGCGCGGCCTCTGGGTCATCGATATATAACGTCTGGCTTGGGAAGGCGAAGTCAGCGCCGTTTTCCTGGACAATCGCAATAATTTTCAGGTAAACATCCTGCTGTACGGCAAGCCATTCCTGCCATACTGTCGTTTTGGTAAAGCAATACACCATAATATTCAGCGAAGAGTCGGCGAATTCATTAAAATAGACCAACAGCGTCTGTTTCTGATCGATATCACTGTGCGCCTGCAGCATGTTTCTGATGGCATCCACGATGAGGCCAATTTTGTCGGCATCTTCGTAACGTAATCCAATAACTGTTTTAATTCGACGGTTGGTCATTCGTCCCGGGTTTTCAACACTAATGGATGAAAAGACGGAGTTCGGAACATACAGTGGGCGGTGGTCGAATGTGTTAATTCGGGTAATTCGCCAGCCGATTTCGGCGACTGTACCTTCGATATTTCTGTCAGGAGAGCGAATCCAGTCTCCGATACTGAAGGGGCGATCGAAATAGAGCATAATACCGGAGAAAAAATTGCTCAGGACATCTTTGCCCGCCATACCAACAGCGATACCGCCGATACCGCCAAAGGTCAGCAGACCGGACAGACTCATGCCAAAATGTTCGCCATACAGTAAGACAATCGCGACAATAATGGTAATTTTTATGACCCGCGCCAGGATACGGGTACTGGTGACATCTCTACCTTTATTGACCTGTGCTTTTTCAAACTGGTTAATAATCAGGAACAGTTTTATCGTCAGAATAAGCGCAATGAGCGAAGTGCAGATAAAATCAATGATCCCGGAAGAGATAAACCGCAAATTATAATCTTCAATAGCATTATTCAGGATGCTCCCAATGGTTCCAATTATAATCGCGTAAATAAAAAACTGCGCAGCATGGAACGTGAATCCTTTCTTCCACTGTACATTACGGCTCAGCCAAAATCTCACGACCAGTAACGCCATGCCGCAACTGAAAAGTATCGCCAGATTAAACGCGTTTTTGAGAAAAAATTCAGTGAACATTATTGTTTTCCGCTCCTTCCTACGATAACAGCTCAGAATGGCCTGATTAACAGGTATTTTACCCAGGATAAACGCGCAGATCATCGATAAGTAAAAAGAAGAAGTAGTGCTATCAGCTTTAATTTCAGCGGTTTACTTTTTATGTAAATACAATGTCACGTTTTATGGGGCAGACATCGCGTGATTGTCATGGTATTGTTGCCATCAGGTAACAAAGTCATCTGTAAAGGACGATACTATGATCATGATGAAGCTGAAATCAGCGAAGGGGAAAAAATTTCTGTTATGCCTGCTGGTCGTGTTTATCGTTGCGGCCTCGGTGGTAACGCGCGCGACTATCGGCGGTGTGATTGAGCAATACCATATTCCGCTGTCCGAGTGGACAAGTTCCATGTATGCCATCCAGTCGGCAATGATTTTCGTTTACAGTCTGGTGTTCACTATTCTGCTGGCTATTCCTTTGGGGATCTATTTCCTCGGCGGAGATGAGTAAAATTAATGAGGTATTGGCCGGATGGCAGCGCCATCCGGCAGGGCGGAAGAGGGATTAATCGTCCTCATCGTCCAGTTCAACCGGCGTCTGATACTCATCAGGCTTAATGACTAGCAGGTCGCAGCGCAGATGGTCAATGACCTGTTCTGCCGTGTTTCCCAGAAACGCGGCCGAGAGTCCGGTACGTCCAACAGTACCAAGCACAACGATTCCCGCCTGGAGATGTTCGGCAAGATCCGGGATAACTTCTTCCGGCAAGCCTTTTTCCACATGTGTAACTTTCTCATCGATGCTGAATTTCTGGCGCAGCGCTTTCATCGCCAGTAAATGCTGGCCTCTGATGGCGTCGTTATACACGCTGGGATCAAATTCCGGCAGCTCAATGGCGATATTGATTGGCGTAACGGGGTAGGCGCCGACCAGGTGCACTTCGGTATGATTAACCTGCTCTGCCAACTGTAAGGTCTCTTTTACCAGCTTTTCGTTGAGAGCATTGTGATAGGGCTCTTCGCTTGCCAGGTTCACGGCGACCAGTGCTTTACCACCTTCTGGCCACGGCTGATCTTTGACCATCCACACGGGGCTTGGGCATTTGCGCAGTAAATGCCAGTCGGTAGGGGTGAAAATGACCGCTTCCAGTCGATCGTGCTGATGCGCCATTTTCAACACCAGATCGTGACTGCTGGCGATAACCTCCTGGATGATGGCCTCAAAGGGACGATTGTGCCAGACCACTTTAATTTCAATGGGGACACCGGCTTCAAGATAATATTTCGCCTGCTCACGTATCCAGGCTGTGCGTTGGCTTATTACACCCTGACGCATTGCGGTACGTTCGTCAGGAGAAAGCAGGGTGGTCATCTCATACGAGAAATCATAAATAGGCAGAAAAGCTTTAATTTTGCCGCCAATCCGTTGATGCAAATAAACTGCTCGCCGTAATGCGGGTTGATCGTCCTGGTTGGGATCGATGACCACCAGCATATTTTGATACATAGCCATACAGGGTCTCCTTACAACTGTCATCGCAGTTTGTAACTAAAGAGTAACTCAAATATGGTGAATGAAACAGAGGGAAGCGCTTCTGCCAGATCAATAAATCAGAAAAATTTAACGATATGGCAGAAGATGACATCAATGGTTTAGCTGATATTTAAGCGACGTTGCGTGTATGACCGGCCAGGGCCGCCAGCGCATCGCTGTTTTCAATAGTAATATACTTACCTTTCACCGCCAGCATACCGCTTTTCTGGAAACGGCCCAGCAGACGGCTAATGGTTTCGACCGTTAAGCCAAGGTAGTTGCCGATATCGCCACGGGTCATCGTCAGGCGGAATTCACGCGGTGAAAAACCACGCTGCGCAAAGCGACGGGACAGGTTGTAAATAAACGCGGCCAGACGTTCTTCGGCGTTTTTCTTCGACAATAACAGGATCATATCCTGATCGCCTTTAATTTCACCGCTCATCAGGCGCATCATTTGCTGACGCAGGTTAGGCATTTTTCCGGACAGGTCATCCAGCGTCTCAAAGGGGATTTCACATACCATAGAGGTTTCCAGCGCTTGCGCAAAGCTCGGATGATGACCGCTGCCAATGGCGTCAAAACCCACCAGGTCACCTGCTAAATGGAATCCAGTAATCTGTTCATCGCCTTGCTCGGTAATGGTGTAGCTTTTAATCGTTCCGGAGCGGATAGCATAGAGCGATTTCAGTTCATCACCTGCTTTAAACAGAGTTTGCCCTTTCTGAATGGGCTTTTTGCGCTCGATGATATTATCAAGCTGATCAAGCTCATGCTCGTTAAGTGTGAACGGGATGCAAAGCTGGCTGATACTGCAATCCTGGCAATGGATAGCACAACCGCCAGACTGAATGCGCCGTATAATTCGCTTTTCCGGGATCATAGGTCTGCTCAAGCCGTAATTGATATTTGTCAATTTTAACATCTTTTTGGTGAGCGCGTAAGTCTGAGCTATCCCGGAGAAGGAATAATTCAAGTATAAGTTTAATGAATGTTTGTATCTATTTGAAAATACGTAACTTATTTGTGGTTGCTTTACATGAAAGTGTGATCGATAAGGCACTTTTTGCCTGTATATTCATAATAAAAGATAGCCTTCATGGCGTAATAGCCACTCTTTTCGCTCTACGCCGCCAGCGTATCCGGTCATAGTGCCGTTACGCCCGATGACGCGATGACATGGAACGACAATACTGATTGGGTTCGCGCCATTTGCAGCACCGACTGCGCGTGCGGCGCCCGGACGTCCCAGTTGCTCCGCCAGTTGACCATAGTGCATCACCTGCCCGCAGGGGATAGTGCGCAAAGCCTGCCATACTTCTCGTTGAAAAGGCGTGCCCCCCGTGGCGGTCTCCAGGGTATCAATTACGGCGAGATTGCCTGCAAAATAATCTGCAAGTTTATCGCTGAGCCCACCGGGGTTAGTCGCAGAAATGCGTTCATGGCCTTCGTGACGGTAGTGTATGTCAAGCAGTTGCTCCATACGATCGCGGTACTGTTCCCACTCAACGGCCCGCAGTCGAAACTGCTCATCGCAAACCACCCATAACGGACCTAATGGCGTGGCTATCTTCTCTTCAAGTAATCTTAGCATCCGTTCTCTCACATCGTCTTAGTCTAACGTAAGAGACAAGATATCATGCCGGGAATACCCGCAACCATACTCCTTAAAAGATAGTCAGGGATAACACATTTAGCGACAGTAATATCGTTGGCGGAGAAAAATGGAGCCTGGCGACATCGTCCAGGCCCGAGAGGAGATATCGTGCGCTTTCCTTAACTATAGACACGCTATTTTTCGGTTGGCGTGTAACATATTTATAACTAATTTTTAAAGCGTTCGCTATTACTATGAGTGATTGATTACAATAAATCTTATCTCAAACTCACGGAGTTAACTGGAGTTAAAATATGACTTTATTAGCGTTAAAATACACTGGGGCGAGGCGGTTTATTTCATTACATTGTCGCTGTTATTGGAAATAACTGTAAACCGTTGTCGGTATAACAGGGCGCGGTTATGATAGCGGCTGTCGCAAAACGCTGGAGGATGAATCATGAACCTTGACGATAAAGCGCTGTTTCTTGACGCCATGGAGGATGTCCAGCCGCTGAAACGCCATACTGATGTACACTGGCAGCCAACACGTAATCTTAAAACGCCCCAGCGTATCGACACGCTTCAGCTTGATAATTTCCTGACGACGGGATTTCTGGATATTCTGCCGCTGAATGAACCGCTGGAATTTCGTCGGGAAGGATTGCAGCAAGGTGTCATCGACAAATTACGCAGTGGGAAATACCCTCAGCAGGCCAGCCTCAATTTGCTACGCCAGCCTGTCGGAACGTGCCGCAAACTGCTGTTTCGTTTTATCCTGGAGGCGCAGAAGGAAGGTTTACGTAATGTCCTGATCATTCATGGTAAAGGGCGAGAGGCGAAGTCGCATGCCAATATCATCCGGAGCTATGTGGCTCGCTGGTTGACAGAGTTTGAGGATGTACAGGCTTATTGTTCGGCGCTGCCGCACCATGGGGGCGGCGGGGCATGTTATGTTGCGCTACGTAAAACGGTGCAGGCTAAACAGGATAACTGGGAGCGTCATGCGAAGCGCAGTCGGTAAATCGTTGCCGCTGGCGGACAGGACCGCCAGCGCAGGTTCGCGCAAACCCGGTTTCATGCCTGATATAACGCCTCATCCAAACGCTTAAGATTCTGCAAGAGAACGGGTTATAACCAGACTGTCCGCGGTAATAGCACGGAAAACATTAATTCGCTTATTTAAGCATCTATTAAAACGTACTCTTATCCAGCTTAACTGTTAAGCAGAAAATGGTGATAACGGCATCACTTGTTAATGAGGATGGATGAATATCCTGGTATAGCGAAGGTGTGTGATTTTATCTGTCGCACTAAGCAAAATGGCGATGGTCTGGTGTTGAATATGGAGAATGTGAAAGAAACGAATGGCAATACATATCTGAAATGCTATAAAAATAAAACCTGTCTCTTATCCTGGTTGTAGGCTATCAAAAATGTTAAGAAATATTAGCGTCAGGACATGTATTATTCTATTTATGGTATGTACGTTTCTATTGGTGGATGCTTTACAAATAACTTTTTTGAATGATCTTCGTATTTTAATTACGTTTAATATCATCTATCTTGCCTCAATATTACTGCTTTGGTGGTATATAACCTGGTATCTGGTTGTACCTATTAATACCGTTAAGAAAAGTATTGAAGAGGTCACGGCAGGAAACTTGTCTATTCATATATCCGAATTTGGCAATAATTGCGCCGGGCGGCTGATTCCCGGTATTAATAGCCTGTCAGATAATATTTCCGCGCTGGTGAACGAAATCAGATCCTCTTCACAAACGGCAATGACGCTTTCTGAGCAACTGGCGGCGCGCAGTATGGCGCTATCCGTAAAGACGGAACAGCAGTCGGCCTCGTTAATTCAAACTGCCGCCAGTATGGATGAAATGGCGGTGAGCACCAAAAACAATGCGGATAATACCCGAATGGCGAGCATTCAGGCGGATTGTGCAACTCAATGCGCCCGTAAAGGCGGCGAATTAATGGTGCGGGTTGCAGAAAATATGCGTTCTATTACCGACTGTGCGTCGCAGATGACGGAGATTATTTCGTTGATTGACGGTATCGCATTTCAGACCAATATTCTGGCGCTTAACGCGGCGGTAGAGGCTGCGCGGGCGGGCGATCATGGAAAAGGTTTTTCCGTGGTGGCCGGGGAAGTGCGTAATCTGGCGCATCGTAGCGCCGAGGCGGCAAAAAGTATCAAAGCGCTTATCGACGTTACGCATGACAATGTTCGGCAGGGGGCTGCTATTGTGCAGGAAGCTGAAAAAAATATGGAGGAGATTGTCGGCGGCTCCGGGCAATTAAACTTGCTGATGAGTGAAATTTCCACCACCACACGGGAGCAGGAAAAAGGCATAAACCAGATAACTCTGGCGTTGAGTGATCTGGAAAGCGCAACCCATAGCAATGTTTTAATGGTTGAAGCGTTATCTGCTTCCTCGGATGTTTTGAAGGCGCAGGTGATCGAGTTACAGACTAAAACCAACAAATTTCGCTTGGGTCAGCCGGGTTACAGCGAACACGCGCTGTCGCGCCCTCATGCTTCGTCTCTCTCTACCATCACCAGTCGCGGTCAGTCCTGGTAATACATTTTTGGTAAGCGCCTGTTGCTAAGGTGCTTTTTTCGCACGTTCCCGTCATTCTTTTTGCGCAATGAGAAAATGAGAGATTGCTTAACCTTTCTCGAAAGCTAGACTAACGGCATGAGAGTCGTAACGTGGAGGCGCTGTGGAAGCCATTAAGGGATCGGATGTGAACGTGCCGGATGCCGTTTTCGCATGGCTATTGGATGGTCGTGGTGGAGTAAAACCGCTCGAAGATAATGATGTGATCGATAGCCAGCATCCCTGTTGGCTACATCTTAATTATACCCACCCGGACAGCGCCCGCTGGTTGGCTTCAACGCCTTTGCTCCCCAATAACGTGCGTGATGCGCTGGCAGGTGAAAGTTCGCGTCCGCGCGTAAGCCGTATGGGGGAAGGGACGCTCATTACGCTGCGTTGTATTAATGGCAGTACTGATGAACGCCCGGATCAATTGGTGGCAATGCGTTTATATATGGATGAGCGGCTCATTGTGTCTACCCGTCAGCGAAAGGTTCTGGCGCTGGACGATGTGGTCAGTGATTTGCAGGAAGGCGCCGGGCCAGCAGATTGCGGTGGCTGGTTAGTCGATGTATGCGATGCGTTAACCGATCATGCCAGTGAATTTATTGAACAACTGCACGATAAAATTATCGACCTGGAAGATAACCTTCTTGACCAGCAGATCCCGCCGCGTGGCTTCCTGGCGTTATTACGTAAGCAATTGATTGTCATGCGGCGCTATATGGCGCCGCAGCGCGACGTTTACGCCCGGCTTGCGAGCGAACGTTTGCCGTGGATGAGCGACGATCACCGGCGCAGAATGCAGGATATCGCCGACAGGCTGGGAAGAGGGCTGGATGAAATTGACGCTTGTATCGCGCGTACTGGGATCATGGCGGATGAAATTGCCCAGGTGATGCAGGAGTCTCTGGCGCGCAGAACTTATACCATGTCGCTTATGGCGATGGTTTTTCTGCCCAGCACTTTCTTAACGGGGTTATTTGGCGTCAACCTGGGCGGTATTCCCGGCGGCGGGTGGCGGTTCGGCTTTTCGCTGTTTTGTATTCTGTTAGTTGTCCTGATCGGTGGTGTTACTTTATGGTTGCATCGCAGTAAATGGTTGTAACATCAGCGCTTTTCAGACCGTTCTGGATGAAAAAAGGCCGAGAAATTTGAGCGAAGTCAATAAACCATCTACCTATTCGGGGCAATATCTCTCTCGCAGGTGAATGCAACGTCAAGCGATGGGCGTTGCGCTCCATATTGTCTTACTTCCTTTTTTGAATTACTGCATAGCACAATTGATTCGTACGACGCCGGCTTAGATTAGTCGGCTTTTTTTTGCCTGCAGGATATCAGCGTCTACCCTTTAAGAGTCTGATTGACATTCCGGAGGGTAATATGAGCTATCTTTTGACCTTATTGTATCAGCACTCGTCCTTGTCGGACCCGATTCCCACCGATCCTGTTCCCATTCCCGAACCGCTTCCTCGTCCTCAACCAATGCCCGATCCGCCGCCCGACGAAGAACCGATTAAAATGTCGCATCAAACGCCCGGATCTGCGAGGATACGCGCCTGCTGACTATAAGTCGTTACCGCGAGAGTAAATTGTGACCGCTTTTTCAACCCTGAATGTTCTGCCCGCCGCCCAGCTCAATAACCTTAATGAGCTGGGCTATCTTGAGATGACGCCTGTTCAGGCTGCGGCATTACCGGTCATTCTGGCGGGTAATGATGTGCGTGTGCAGGCAAAGACCGGTAGCGGTAAAACGGCGACCTTTGGTCTTGGACTCTTGCATCGAATTGACGTCAGCCTGTTTCAGACGCAGGCGTTGGTGCTGTGCCCGACGCGGGAGCTTGCGGACCAGGTTGCCGGAGAGCTGCGTCGTCTGGCCCGTTTTCTGCCAAATACCAAAATTCTGACCTTATGCGGCGGACAACCTTTTAGCGTGCAGCGCGACTCTCTTCAGCACGCGCCGCATATCATTGTCGCGACACCGGGGCGCCTGCTGGATCATTTACAAAAAGGAACCGTATCGCTGGATGCCCTGCATATCCTGGTAATGGATGAAGCGGACCGAATGCTGGACATGGGATTCAGTGATGCCATTGATGAGGTGATCCGCTTTGCGCCCGCGGCGCGCCAGACGTTGTTGTTTTCGGCGACCTGGCCTGAGGCTATCGCGGCGATTAGCAGTCGTGTACAGCAACAGCCAATGTGTATTGAAATCGATACGGTAGATGCGCTACCGGCTATCGAACAACAATTCTTCGAAACGTCTACGCATGAAAAAATTTCGCTGCTGCAAACGTTGCTTAGCCAACATCAGCCAGCCTCCTGTGTGGTGTTTTGCAATACCAAAAAAGATTGTCAGGCCGTTTGTGATGCGCTTAATGCGGCAGGGCAAAGCGCATTGGCGCTCCACGGCGATCTGGAACAACGCGACCGCGACCAGACGTTGGTACGTTTTTCGAATAGCAGCGCGCGCATTCTGGTTGCCACCGACGTTGCTGCGCGAGGGTTAGACATTAAATCGCTCGAACTGGTAGTTAACTATGAACTGGCCTGGGACCCCGAGGTTCATGTTCATCGTATTGGCCGTACGGCGCGCGCAGGAAGCAGCGGTCTGGCGATCAGTTTCTGCGCGCCGGAAGAGGCGCAGCGGGCGAATATTCTTTCAGAAATGTTGCAACTCAAGCTGAACTGGCTGAATGCGCCCGCCCAGCAGCCGTTGCTTCCTCTGGTCGCAGAGATGGCGACCCTATGTATTGACGGCGGTAAAAAAGCGAAAATGCGTCCGGGAGATATTTTGGGTGCGCTGACTGGCGATATTGGATTAGACGGGGCGGATATCGGCAAAATTAACGTGCATCCAATGCACGTTTACGTCGCCGTACGTCAAGCGGTAGCGCAAAAAGCCTGGAAGCAGTTGCAAAACGGGAAGATCAAAGGCAAGTCATGCCGGGTACGACTATTAAAATGATCGATAGCATGGCGTCTCAGCGGAGTGCTGAGACGCCTGCAAATTATTTCACTTCGATAACATCAAGCCGCAACGCGTCTAAGGAAGTGTCATCTTCTTCCGGCTGCCAGCCAGCGGGCTGCAATGGAATCTCTTCACGATCGAACGCTAAATCGCCGCCGTCGACTACCTCGGAACCGTGAGCGATGCCTTTGAAATCGAACAGATTAGTGTCACAAAGGTGAGACGGCACGACATTCTGCATGGCGCTAAACATCGTCTCGATCCGTCCAGGATAGCGTTTATCCCAGTCGCGCAGCATGTCGGCAATCACCTGGCGTTGCAGGTTGGGTTGCGAACCGCACAGATTACAAGGAATGATAGGGAAGGCTTTGGCCTCAGCAAAACGGACAATATCTTTCTCGCGGCAGTAAGCCAGCGGGCGGATCACGATATGTTTGCCGTCATCGCTCATCAGCTTTGGCGGCATCCCTTTCATTTTTCCGCCATAGAACATATTCAGAAACAGGGTTTGCAGAATATCGTCGCGATGGTGGCCCAGGGCGATTTTGGTCGCGCCCAGTTCAGTCGCGGTACGATACAGGATACCGCGACGCAAACGCGAGCACAGCGAGCAGGTGGTTTTTCCTTCCGGAATCTTCTCTTTAACAATACCGTAAGTGTTTTCTTCAACTATTTTATATTCTACGCCCAACTGCTCAAGATAGGCTGGCAGGATATGCTCCGGGAAGCCCGGTTGTTTTTGATCAAGGTTGACGGCGACCAGTGAAAAATTGATCGGGGCGCTTTGCTGCAAATTACGTAAAATTTCCAGCATTGTATAGCTATCTTTACCGCCAGAAAGGCAAACCATAATGCGATCGCCTTCTTCAATCATATTGAAATCGGCAATCGCTTCGCCAACGTTACGGCGCAGACGCTTTTGCAACTTGTTCAGGTTGTACTGTTCTTTCTTTGTAACTTGCTGATTATCTTGCATTATTTACTTTCTCAGGAACAAAAATGGGCATAATAAATGATGGCCGGCAGGCAAAGTATTTGCGTATGGTACGGATTACAGCGATGAATGCCAGCACGTTTTACAGCGGCGTTCCATCTGGTGCCCAGCCTGTTCACCGGGTAATGCGATTTCTGTAAGGCAAAATGGAGTTCGCCTGTTAAATAACGTTTCTCGACCAGTGGCGCAGAGAATATAATCATGAGAGATCGCATTCATCATTAAATGACATGACTCCGACGGGGTTTATCCAAAGTCTTCAGAAAGACGAAGATCTCTGATGTATCACTACACTGATTTTGGGCCAGGGTCAGTACCGCTTGATGAGTATGGTGATGTAAATGAATGTGTTAAAGTAGAGATAGTCATCTTTTCTTATAACTGGACTAATCTGATAGTTAATTTAATTGTGTGGACATTTTTCAATGGATAACTAAATTACTTTCATTGAATGTAATTTAATAGTTAACTATATAATCTATGGCTGTTTTCTCTTATATTTGTGATGTATATAACAAATCAGGCGGTTTATCTAATAGATAACTCAGTGGGTTGTATTTTTGTTGACTGTATGTTGGTTAAAGTACGATTGCATAAACATAATGATATTTTTATTTAAAAACCAATCAACACTCTGTGTATTAACGTACTTCTAGTTAGATCTGATACCTGGCGTTTGTTCTTATTATATCATCCGCAATTTTTACAGGAGGGAATAATGCCCGTAACATTAGAACATGTATCTTCCAGAACGGTACAGCAGAAGTTAAATACAAAAGGTATCAGAACTTGGGACACCATACAGTACCTTTCAGCTTTGGATGGAGCGCATAAGGATACTGTTTTTCATGAACAAATATCTAATCTACCCGAAGAGTATATTCATCTGGATGAAATGGCCCGAGATGAAAAAGAATATAGCTTAAATATTTATGAGTTCTTTTTTGAGTCAACGTCTGAAATTATATGTGAAGATATTAAATCAACTTTAGATTTTTATTATTTGAATAGTCCAACATTTCGTCGGTTGGTTAATTATAGAGTCGATTATAGTATAAATAACGATATTGATACCAGTAAGTGTGAAGTAATAGTATCCCCAAATTATAGTTATGAAAATGCTGAAGGGAGTCGTGTGTATTTATCGTTGCCGTTTAATAAGAAAGGTTTTCCTATCGATCCTGAATCTAACGACTGTGATAATAATATATCATCAGAAAAAGTATTGTTAGATTTATTTTTGAAGCATATTTTATACGATGATTTGAAAGTGGATCATGATGTTACAAATATATATTCTAATGTTATTTATAAGGAAATTGATTCTACGGCTATGGCACATGCATCGTTGTGTTTTTCTCAGGCAGCGGTGAGCGATGGGCATGAGTTATTTAATATTGACAGCGTAACTACTCTACCTAAAAGTACTGAGCAAATCATATTTGAGGGAAAGGAAATACAAAAAGAAATTTTATCCTATTTTGAAAGGAGTAATAATTTTCAGCCAGTCACCGTTCATAAGATGGAGAGAAATATAAAAAATATCGCAGTAACGGGTTTATTACTATCATCCAGATTAACAATAGCAGACGGTAATGGGCTAAAAAATGATAATTCAGAAGACAAGAATAATTTTCCATCCAATAAAGAACAACTGAGATATGCAAGGGCTCTCCCGGAGGATCATTCCGCCCCAAATATGGAGCCTCATCCGTTAGGTAAGATGATAGATGAAATAGTCAAACATTCTTCATTTGCTGCAGGATTGCCACTTCTCGAAATGCTCAAAAAACTTGGAGATGAGCAGTTGATGAATGATTACAAAAGAGGCTATCATGAATTACTTGTATTTTCTCAAACAGGGCAGTGGACGCATGGTGGAAGAAGACTTGCTGCTGAATATATGTTCAAGGGCCTTATAATTCATTTGAATGAGATTGAAATACTTCTTAATAATGGAAGCAAGGTTTCTTTTGAGTATTTTGTAAAAGAACATATTGAACATCAATATAAAATATATGGGTTAATCGCTCGTGATATGCTGGTTCATCCTTTATATATTAGTTCCAGAATTTTAGCAACCAGACAAATTGCATCTGTCCTGGCAAATGAAAGCCATTATACGAAAGTACTAAATCAAAAATTTCCAGAGGTTTCGAGTTCAAACTTTGATACTTTCTATGGCAAGGAGGCTATTTTTACAGCATTAAATATTGTGAATTTTTACAGAAAAGAAAAAAGGATGTCCACATTTAACACTAAAAAGATGAAAGATCTTTTTAAGCGAGTTCAATTAGTAATACATCATTTATCCAGGAATGGTGGTGATAAAATATTGCTTAGTCCTGATGGCATAAAATATAATTTTAGCATCATGCGTAATATTATTCATTTGTGTACAAAGATAACTGGTCCAGTTAATGATAAAAAAATAAATGCCCTATCAAGAAAAATTGTGGTTAATAATGAATTTTCCAGATATATTAAGTCTTTGTTTCCCAGAGGGAACGGATTTTTAGAGCTTTTAATGAAGGCCGCTATCGATACACAACTAAATTGGGCGGAAAAATATTATAGAGCAGAGACACATGTCAAAGATCATATGCAAGACTGTGATCTATTAGGGTTAATGAATATAAATAAAATGTTGCGAGATACAGTTGTTGGGCTTATTCATGAGATTAGCGATATTGTACAATCGAGTTGGCTGACAGCAGAAGATCAACATGAAAAACAGGTTCAGTCTCTCGAAGCATTCAAAAGGAAAGTCTCATCCATGGATGGCGGACAAGCTTTCGTGTATGGTTTTAATAAAGTCATTCAGGAGGGGCTATGGGGATTAATTGAATTGAGTTTTGATGTTGATGATACCGCTCATCATCGAACAGTTTCCTCACTAAGTCCAGCATCAAGATCAGGGCTTCATTTTTTAGGAACTATCTGGAATATTGTAATGAGTTTTGTCCCTGGTTTTAATGCGCTAGCTGGTACCAGCAGTATTCTCAATCGGGCTATTGTGGAAAACTCTGCTGATGTATGTGGATACATTCAGGATGTTATACGTATTGGTATGGAGGCTGCTCCTGTTGCAGAAGCGAAGTTTACAGAAAGGGCGTCGAATGCAAAATATACTGGTCTCCGCTTTGTTGAAAGTAAGATAGAGACTGGTGTAATAAAAGCGCCGATTCAAAAAGGTAGTAATTATAAAGTTATAGAGTCAATAGAAGATATTGATTTTATTTATCAAAAGAGCAATCGGAAAATTCTTGAGTTAAATCCAGAGGGAAGTGATGGACTCTATCGCGCTACAGGGTTTGATAAAGAAACGCATGGTTATTATAAACAGTCAGGAGAAGGCTTTTACAGAAAGCAAAAATCATTTCTACCGTCGTCCGCGGAAAATCCGAATACAATAAGATATAATGACAGAGAAATAGTTTTGACTAAAGACCCTGCATCAGAAATTTATCAGGGAACCTTTTCTGATACCGGGAAAAATGCGGGTATTACCTTTTACAGAAGTTCTGACGGTAAATTTTATCAGGTATCAGGACTGAAAGGGGGAGGGCCTATACGGCATGTTGATAAACCTTATTCGGAGTTGAGAGAAGGAGATATTGGTTATGATGAGGATCTTCTGGATATTTCCGATGATTCACCACTACTGGAGGACATGCTGCCTTCCCTGTCAGAAGAATTATATCCTACATCAGAAGAAAATGTGCAAAGTGTCTATAAAAAACTCCAGAGTGGGGATACTGCAGCAGGTGAGATTGAAGTTGTATTATGCAGGGGGACAACTGGCCCGCAGGCTGAAAATATTGTTAAGTTTAAAACAGCAGGAGGTGTGGAGGGGCCCGATCCAAATATATTGCCTGTCTCTGTAGAAACCGCCAGGGAGCAGGTTCGGAGTGGAAGAGTGGTACCTGAATTTACAACAGATCTTAGTGTTGCAGATAGATTTAGCAGGGAGCATCATCTTATTATCGTTAAGACAAAAGTGAAATATCTTACGCGAGGCAGTACAAGTGAAAGCGGTTGGGTTATGCCACATACTGCACCAGTGGAACCTGTTGGTATCATTGACCGGACGTATGGTCATGCAGAAAATATCGGACAGGCAAACGCTTCTAAGTAAGCAGAGCCTCAGAACCAGGATGGACATCATAAATGGTGACCGGAAGGGCAGACAGCACTTCCGGGTATATGTCTGTTGAAAAACAGCTTGTACAGAATGGCTACAGGTCAGGATGATGTATTTCTATCCCTCTTCCGGTGAAGGTGGTTCCTCCTTAACCTGCGCGGAGCGTAGTGCTTCACCTGACTCAAAATGCCGGTAGTCTGGTCCGTAATCAAACCACAGTTCTTCCCCGGCGCTGATGTCGCGTGTGGTGACGTAAAAGTGAATATTCTTCCCGACAAGCACCGCGCTGACGTTCTGTCTTGCTTCTGTCTCCGCTGTCCGGTGGGTAAATGCCGGACTGTTAATCAGGCTGAGGATATTTCCTTCCGGCCAGGCGGACACCAGGCGCTCCTGGCTTCGCGTGGCAAAATAATAATTACCGGCTTCCTTCCCATATTCTTTTTCGTATTCACACCGTACCTTTTCACTGTCCAGCAGGCGGCCGGAGTAGGGGCCCAGTACGGTAAACGCCGCCAGATCGGTTCGCGCGTAGACTGTGCGCCCCCTGTAACCGTCGCTGTCATCAAGGGGAATAGCGACGGACATCATGGCATTCATTCGCGCATCATGCTTTCCTTCATTTTGCAGAAACCAGCGAATATCCTGATTAATTCTGGCTTTGGTCTGCCGGGATAACAGGTTAAAAAGAGGCCCCCACCGTGTAACCTGTAAGGTTTCAATCCTGCCTTCCGCCTGGGTCATCACCGATATCGCCGGGTCACGCCAGTGCCGCAGAATGGGTAAGTTATTGTTTATCTGGTGTGTTCGCCAGGTAACGTCATCTTCCTCTTCCTTGATCTGTTTTGCCGGCGGGGCTGAGATATCCTCTTTGGTCGAGGGAAGCGACCGTTTTTCCCCGATGTGCTCCGGGGGCGCAGTCATGCTGATGGCTATCTCATCGCCTGTGGTTGTTGCTGCGGATGTTGATGCCTGTGGGCTGTCACTCGTGACGGTTGAGGGCGGCGACGGACGTGATGTGCCTCTGGATGGCATCTCACTGTCTGTCGGTGCCAGATACTTTCTTGCGCTTATATAAGATATCCCCCGGGCCTGCGCCCATGTGGCCCATCCACCTGATGTCCGGCGTTCCTCCGGTGACATGTTCAACCATGCCAGAAGTTGCGCCTCTGTAATGGGGGAGCCCCTCTCCCTGGGAGGTTGTAGCCGTACCACCACCTGGGGCTTCAGTCCTGTCTTTGTCAGATAGGCACTCGCACTATTAATGTCTATGCCCTGTGCCTGCGCCCACGTCATCCACCCGCCTGCCTCGCGTTTCGCCTCCAGTGGCAGGTCCTGCCACGCTCGAATCTGCTGATTTGTAATAGGGGTACCTCTTTCCCCGGGCGGTTTCAGGCGCTCTGTACCAAAGGGGGTCAGCCCGCGGTTGGTCAGAAAGATTCCTGCACTTCCGATGGTTATCCCCTGTGCCTGTGCCCACCTTATCCAGCCGCCTGTCTCGCGTTTCGCCTCCAGTGGCAGGTCCTTCCACGCTCGAATCTGCTGATTTGTAATAGGGGTACCTCTTTCCCCGGGCGGTTGTAGTCGTATTGCCCCCCGGGGCGTCAGTCCAGTGTTTGTCAGGCAGGCACTGGCACTGTCGATGTTTATCCCCTGTGCCTGTGCCCACCTTATCCAGCCGCCTGCCTCGCGTTTCGCTTCCTGTGGCAGGTCCTGCCACGCTCGAATCTGCATATTTATAATAGGGGTACCTCTCTCCCCGGGCGGTTGTAGCCGTATTGCCCCCTTGGGCGTCAGTCCAGTGTTTGTCAGGCAGACACCGGCACTACCGATGTTTATCCCCTGTGACTGTGCCCACCTTATCCAGCCGCCTGCCTCGCGTTTCGCTTCCTGTGGCAGATCCCGCCACACCTGAATCTGTGCGTTAGTAATGGAAGAACCTCTCTCCCCGGGCGGCTGTAGTCGTATTGCCCCCTTTGGCCTTAGTCCAGTGTTTGTCAGGCAGGCACCGGCACTGCCGATGTTTATCCCCTGTGACTGCGCCCATACTTTCCAGCCGCCTGCCTCGCGTTTCGCTTCCTGTGGCAGGTCCCGCCATGTCTGAATTTGCAGATTTGTAATAGGGGAACCTTTTGGGCGTGCTTCGACGCTCCCTCCTGTCCCTGTTACGGTAGCTGCCTGGTTGTCATCACTGACTGAGGACCGTGGGCTGTCAACAGCCTCTTTCTGGTGTTGTGTCGAATGCCATTCCTGGTCGCTCAGGTGAAGTGTGACGGAGGGAAAGTCGCTATTTTTACCGGAGGCAATCATGCAGATGGTTTCACCGGTACCGAGTATTCGCTCTGCGGTGAAGTTAGCCTGCCGTCCCGGAGATGCCAGCGCCTTCAGTCTTAAAAAGTGCTTCAGCCTGTCCGGTGGGGACATTCCTTCATCCGGCTGATAAAAAGCGCGAAAGCACTGTGCAGCTTCATCCTGAGCAGACAGGGCGAACCAGTCCCTGATACTGCTCCACATCCCGCTGAAATCGGGGACTGATGTGCTGCCAGGTGTTGGTGAACGAAAATGAATGACTGCTCCAATCCCCCGCATAGGACCTCCTGCTGATGCTTAGCTGGTTTTAGTGTTCTACCATTGTTTATTATTATTTTCTTTTAAATTATGACCATCAGGACTACTTCGATACGGCCCGGTCGGGCTCAACAAAAAAGGAGTGTCTGGTCACTATTTGATGTTTTTCGACCGCTAATTTGCAGAGCATAGATGAAGCAAGTTGAAGACTTTTCCCGGTGGCAAATATGGGGCAAAATAGCGAACAAGAGGGAAAAAATGGTCACCAGGATTACTTAAAATATCATCATCGCCTAAAAATACCGAAACGAAGAAGAAATGTATGACTAAAGAAGCTGTAATCTTTCTTTTTATCGCCATCGTGGTAGAAGTTATCGCTACGATCTCATTAAAATTATCGGATAGTTTTACACGTCTTGTACCGAGCCTCGTTACCATTATCGGATATTGTATTGCGTTTTGGTGTCTCACCATCCCAATGCGAACCATCCCTGCTGGTATCATTTATGCCATCTGGTCTGGGGTAGGGATTGTACTTATTGGATTGATGGGATGGTTATTTCTGGGCCAAAAACTGGATATGCCGGCAATCGTTGGTATGTTGCTTATCATCTGCGGCGTAATTGTGATCAATCTGTTTTCAAAAAGCGTAAGTCACTAGGCGATGATGATGGTTGATTTGAGCCCGCACTCTATTATGCGGGCTCGGACTTTTAGCGTACAACCAGTACGGAGCACTCCGCATGACGCACAACGGCTGCGGCGTTGGAGCCCAGCAAATAGGTGGTAATATCCGGGCGATGCGAGGCGATAATCACCATATCGGCCGGTAATTTTTTCGCCATTTCCAGAATTTTATCTTTAGGAGAGCCTTCAGCAACGTGAGCCTGTACGCGGTCAGCGGGAAGGTTAAATTTCTTGATAATCGCTTCCAGTTGAGATTTGGCTTCGGCTTTCAGATCGTCCATTGCGGGGAGCTCCGCGGAATAAGCGAGCCCCAGTGAAGCGTAATAAGGCAAAGACGGGATTACAGTCAAAAAGTGCACCTTAGCGTCGTCAATCTTTGCTTCTGCTTCGACATGCGCAATTACGCGTTGAGTTAATTCTGAATCTGAAATATCGATGGGTACAAGAATCGTTCTGTTCATAAAACCTCCTGTTTAAGTATCCTCTGAAATTCTACTCCCTAATGGCACTTTATGTACAATGACATACGTCACATTTTAGGTGCTGCTCCACGGTGGTCTGAGGGGGCTATCAACAAGGGATGATGGCGTAATATAAAGAGTATTCCCTGTAAATAATCAGCGGGTTGACGCTAAGACTCTATTTCCGCCTTGCCGGGACATACCTAAAAAGAGATGTTACCGTTTAATTGAATAATTAATGAAATAATTCGCAGTGAAATAAATATAATTCATACGAATGCTTTCAGGCGTATTATATGAAATAAAAATTATACAATATCATTCGGTTACGATATTCTACGTCTGTTATATGCCTTTATTGTCACATATTCATTTTGTCGTTGGGCCATTGCGTTAACCTTTGCTTTCCAGCGTATAAATTGACAAGCCCGAACGGATGTTCGGGCTTTTTTTGTGTCCAGGTTAATCCTTAGAATGTTTTTTAATCTGCGCCGGGTTTTTCCGCTTTTCCTGCCAGCAACGCAAGAAAGTCATAGCGTTTTTGCAGATCCATCGCGGCATCTTGCCATAATTGTTCAGCCACTTCAGGCTGTTGCGCATTCAGGCGACGGAAACGCTGTTCATTCAGCAACGTTTCCGCCAGTGCATCTGACGGTGGTCGGGAATCCAGTGCCAGCGGCGGCTTGCCTTCATCCGCACGGCGGGGATCGAAGCGGTATAACGGCCAGAAACCGGTAGCCGTTAACTGGCGCATCTGATCGTGGCTCAGCGCCAGATCGTAGCCATGCTCCTCACAGGGGCTGTAGGCAATGATCAGCGACGGGCCTGGCCAGGCTTCAGCCTCCTGGATGGCTTTCACCGTCTGGTTTAATTGCGCGCCCAGCGAAATTTGTGCGACATAAACATGACCATACATCATCATGCTGACGCCAAGATCTTTACGGGCTTTACGCTTGCCATGTTCGCCAAACTTAGTGACGGCGCCAAGCGGCGTCGCCTTCGACGCCTGGCCACCAGTATTGGAATAACACTGCGTATCCAGAACCAGGATATTGACGTTTTCCGTCAGGCTTAACACATGATCCAAACCGCCAAAGCCGATGTCGTATGCCCAACCATCGCCGCCAATCAGCCAGATTGATTTTTCCACCAGCGCATCAGCATCCTTTAACAGTTCATCTGCGCCTGCAACCGATTTCAGATGTTGGCGCAATGCGGCGACCTGTTCACGCCGAATATCAGGCGTCGCTTCCGTATGCAGCGCCTCGTTTAATTCCGCGGGAATGCGATCGGCGAATTGCGCCAGTAAACGCATAACGCGCGCCCGATGCTGATCCACGCTCAGACGGAAACCAAGACCAAATTCCGCGTTATCTTCAAATAACGAGTTCGCCCACGCCGGGCCGCGTCCGTTGGCATCGGTGGTATAAGGCGTGGAGGGTAAGTTACCGCCGTAAATAGAGGAACATCCCGTGGCGTTAGCGATTAACATTCTGTCGCCATATAACTGAGTCAGCAGTTTAATATACGGCGTTTCACCGCAGCCGGAACAGGCGCCGGAATATTCAAACAGCGGCGTAATGAGCTGCGACGTGCGGATATCAATCCGTTCCAGTTTGCTGCGATCGATTTCTGGTAAGTCGAGGAAGAAGTCATAATTCACTTTTTCTTCTTCCACATGCTCAAGGCGCGACATCATGTTAATCGCCTTGATCTGTGGATTTTGCCGATCTTTAGCCGGGCAGACCTCTACGCATAAATTACAGCCAGTACAGTCTTCTGGCGCGACCTGCAGCACATATTTCTGGCCGCGCATATCGCGGGACTTCACGTCCAGCGAATGCAGGCTGGCCGGCGCGTTCTCCATCGCCTGAGGGGAAACGACTTTCGCACGAATCGCCGAGTGAGGGCAGGCGGCGACGCAGTGATTACATTGTGTACACAGTTCCTCTTTCCAGACAGGAATCTCTTCGGCGATATTGCGTTTTTCCCAGCGGGTGGTGCCCATCGGCCATGTTCCGTCCGGCGGCAGGGCGGAAACAGGCAGTGCGTCGCCAAGACCCGCCAACATGGCGGCGGTAACGGTTTTTACGAAATCCGGCGCGGCGTCGGAGACGACCGGCGGGCGATGTGCGCTGTGGGAATTGACCGCCTGCAACGGCACTTCCGCCAGCGACGCTTGTGCCAGAGCCAACGCCTGCCAGTTACGCTCAACCAGATCCTGACCTTTGCTGCTATAGCTTTTGGCAATCGCGCCCTGCAACTCAACCAGAGCGTTATTGCCAGGAAGAATATGCGTCAGGTGGAAGAAAGCCATCTGCATGACGGTATTGATGCGTGCGCCAAGTCCGCATTCGCGGGCGATTTTCGCCGCGTTAACCACGTAAAAACGCGCCTTTTTCTGATTCAACACCGCCTGAACTTCTTGCGGCAGACGCGACCAGACCTCGTCGGCGCCGTACGGCGTGTTAAGCAGGAAGATACCGCCTGGCTTCAGACGCTCCGCCATCTGGTATTTATCGATAAATTGTAATTGATGGCAGCCGACAAAATCCGCTTGGGCAATTAAGTAAGCGGAACGAATTGGTTTTTCGCTGACGCGCAGGTGCGATACCGTGAGCCCGCCAGCTTTTTTAGAGTCATAAACGAAATAACCTTGCGCATACCACGGCGTAGAATTACCGATAATTTTAATATTATTTTTCGTGGCCGATACGCTGCCGTCGCTTCCCAGACCGTAAAATAACGCTTCCAGTTTAGCGCTACCGGGCAGGGTATTTTCCGGTAATGGCAGCGAGAGGTTAGTGACGTCGTCATAAATACCCACCGTAAACCGTGGCTTAGGTTTCGCGCGGCTGAGTTCATTAAAGACCGCCAGTACGCACGCCGGGCCGAACTCTTTGGACGATAGCCCATAACGTCCGCCAATGGTGCGCGGTAACGTTTCGCGCTCGCCGTTATTAAATGCCTCCGCCAATGCGGTCATCACGTCCAGATAAAGTGGCTCGGCCTGCGCGCCAGGTTCTTTGGTGCGATCCAGCACGGCGATAGCGCGAACGGTTTCCGGCAATGCCTGTAACAAATGTTTGGCCGAGAAGGGGCGGAACAGACGGACTTTCAGGACGCCGACCTTTTCTCCGCGGACAAGTAACGCATCCACGACCTCTTCGCAGGTGCCGAGGGCGGACCCCATCACAATGATGACGCGTTCAGCCAGGGGATGGCCATAATATTCAAATGGCTGGTACTGGCGCCCCGTAGCATCGCCAAATGCCTTCATCGCCTGTTCTACGTGATCATAAACGGCGTTGTACCACGGATTGGTCGCTTCACGAGACTGGAAGTACGTGTCCGGATTCGCTGATGTTCCTCGAATCACCGGATGTTCCGGATTCAGAGCACGGGCGCGGTGGGCGTCAATCTCCGCCTGCGGCATCAGGTTCAGAATAGTTTCATCCGTTAGCGGTATAATTTTGTTGATTTCATGCGATGTACGGAAACCATCAAAGAAATGAATAAACGGAACGCGGCTTTTCAGCGTAGCCCTGTGTGCGATCAGCGCAAAGTCCTGCGCTTCCTGAACACTGGCGGCGCATAACATCGCGCAGCCTGTCTGGCGAACCGCCATCACATCAGAATGGTCGCCAAAAATAGAGAGCGCGTGTGTGGCGACGGTGCGCGCGGCAACGTGCAGTACAAACGGCGTGAGCTGCCCGGCCAGTTTATACAGCGTTGGAATCATCAGCAGCAGTCCCTGCGATGATGTAAATGACGTAGAGAGCGAACCGGTTTGTAACGCGCCGTGAACGGCGGCGATCGCGCCGCCTTCCGACTGCATCTCTACCACACGCGGCGTATCGCCCCAGACATTTTTAAGCCCATTACCGGCCCAGGCATCTGCTTGTTCAGCCATTGTCGAACTGGGCGTAATCGGGTAAATGGCGATAACTTCGCTGGTACGGAACGCCACCGACGCTACCGCGCCATTACCGTCAATTGTTTGCATATGACACCCTTACATTGCGCAAAAAAGAGGGACACGCCTAATCGTGAGCGCATCCTGTAGTTATCCTTTTATTTTAGCAAAGCCCTTCAAGCCCCATTTTCGCTTTTGTGTCCCTGGCGGGAGGAGAATGGCGGTTTCTTGCCGAAAAGGCGCAAAAAAATTGCCAATAAATGTTAATGAAGCGCATAAATGCGTGCTTTGCCTCTCGACGCGTCAGTTTCTGCTGCCTATTATTTAGGGCGGTGTCGTTGGGATAAATAAACAGAGGGGAGAGAAATGCGCGCAGCGTTTTGGGTGGGATGTGCCGCGTTATTATTATCGGCTTGCAGTAGCGAACCTGTTCAGCAGGCAACTGCGGCACATGTTTCGCCAGGGATGAAAGCGGCGATGTCCAGCGCCGGAGAGGCGAATTGCGCGATGATTGGCGGCTCGCTTTCAGCGGCCCGGCAGCTTGATGGTTCAGTGATTGGTATGTGCGCGCTTCCCAACGGCAAACGTTGTAGCGAACAGTCGCTTGCCGCTGGAAGCTGTGGGAGTTATTAAGCGCGGCGTTTCGCCTGGCGCGTATAACTTTTCACTTAATGGCTTAATGCGCTAAATCCGCCAGTTTATACATTAGCGTTGTTTCTGCCGTCGCCAGCGTTAATTGGTTTGCGGTTAAATCGACCTGCGCGCCTTTGCTGAAGACCTCGCTGATGGTGCCGTCCAGCGCATTAAGCTGCGGATCGGCGCACATCATTCGGGTCATCGCTAAATTTTTCACTTTTAATTCGCCGTCCGACAATTTTCCTTCGCCGGTGAATTGATTGCACATTTTGCCGGATACCGTCATGTCCTCGCCAAAGCTGAGCTCCGGGCCGGTGACCGTTTTACCGTTTACGCTTTCCAGAACAAATCGGTGGTGCTCCAGTTGTTCGCGTTTGACGGACACTTTTCCACTGCTCACACACCCCGTCATTATGATACTCAGGGCGACCAGCGTGACGATTTTCTTCATTGATACTCTCTGTAATCTGATAGTTAACACTGACTATAGTAATGATATGACCGGATAGATCTTCAGGGGTTATCCGAAAATGCTCCCCTGAGCGTAGGGGAGCGACAGGATTAGAACAGCGCGTTCGGGCAGGCTTCGCCCTTCTCAAGCTGGCTTAAGTTTTGTAACGTGGTTTCAGAGATGCTGATCAGCGCTTCTGCGGTCAGGAATGCCTGGTGCCCCGTAAACAGTACGTTATGGCAGGCCGACAGACGGCGGAAAACATCATCCTGGATAACATCGTTTGACTTATCTTCAAAGAACAGGTCGCGTTCGTTTTCATACACATCCATCCCCAGCGAGCCGATTTTCTGATTCTTCAGAGCTTCGATAGCCGCCTGGGAATCAATCAGCGCGCCACGACTGGTATTAATGACCATAACGCCATTTTTCATTTGATCGAATGCCGCATGGTTCAGCAAATGGTAGTTTTCCGGCGTGAGCGGGCAGTGCAGGGAAATAACGTCCGATTCGGCAAACAACGTTTGCAGATCCACATACTCTACGCCGAGGTCAAGCGCGGCGGCGCTGGGGTAGGGATCAAACGCCAGTAGACGCATTCCGAAGCCTTTCAGGATACGCAGCGCGGCGACGCCGATTTTACCGGTACCAATGACGCCAGCGGTTTTACCGTGCATGGTAAATCCGGTGAGTCCCTCAAGGGAAAAGTTAGCGTCGCGGGTGCGTTGATAAGCGCGGTGAATACGACGGTTCAATGTCATCATCATGCCAACCGCATGTTCGGCGACGGCTTCCGGAGAATAAGCCGGCACGCGCACCACCTGCAAACCGAGCTCTTTAGCGGCATCCAGGTCGACATTATTAAATCCGGCGCAACGCAGCGCGATGTATTTCACGCCGTGTTTTTTCAGCTCTTCCAGTACCGGGCGGCTCCCGTCGTCATTAACAAAGATACAAACCGCTTCGCATCCATTGGCGGTTTTCGCCGTTTTCTCCGTCAGCAGAAAATCAAAAAACTCCAGTTCAAAACCGAATGCTTCGTTCACCTGTTGTAGGTATTTCTTGTCATACTGTTTGGTACTATAGACGGCAAGTTTCATATGACCTTCTCCAGTGATGTTAGAATCACACAAATACGATTAAAATTATTTTACAAAAAATCAAAAATAATTGATAGCAATACATATAATGAATAATTTTAGGCTATCCTTCTCCAGGATACCTCAAATAGCAGGAGGGTGGCCCTGCAACGCGCATAACGCATCACTCGTTTTCAACATGAACTATTAGGCTATGTACGGGCAATCATGCCAAAATAAAGAGATAGCCGACTTAATTCTTCGTTAAATCAGGAAATTATTGGCCCATGAAGGGTAAATATAAAGCCGCCCTTGCGCTACTGTTACTGCTGATTCTTGTGCCGCTAACGCTGCTGATGACCCTGGGGCTGTGGGTTCCCACCCTGGCGGGAATTTGGCTACCCGTCGGCACTCGTATCGCCCTGGAAGAAAGTCCGCGCCTGACGCGTCATGGGGTAGTGATTCCCGATCTTCGCTATCTGGTCAATGATTGTCCGTTAGCCCATGTTACCCAGGCGGAACTGACGCATCCCAGCCGTTGGTTGCTGAACATCAAAAGCCTTGAACTGGATGCCGCGTGCCTGGCGAAACTACCAGCCTCGGAAGCATCTCCCGCCGCGCCGCGTACGCTGGCGCAGTGGCAGTCAATGCTGCCCAATACCTGGATCAACATTGATAATGTCATTCTCGCACCCTGGCCGGAATGGCAGGGCAAGCTGGCGATCGCCATGACGCCGGTCATTCAGCAGATACGTTATCAGGGCGAAAAAGTAAAATTTCAAGGGCAGCTACGCGGTCAGGCGTTGACGGTGAGCGAACTGGAGATCGCCGCACTGGCGAACCAACCTCCCGTTAGCCTGGCGGGTGAGTTTACGTTGCCGCTGGTACCGGATGGCCTGCCGGTCAGCGGTCATGCGGCGGTGACGTTGCGTTTGCCGCAGAAACCGTCGCTGGTGGATGCGGAACTGGAGTGGCGTGATAACGCCGGACAGCTCATCGTGATGGCGCGAGGCAATCCTGACCCGATTCTCGATCTCCCCTGGGCGTTGACGCGTCAGCAGCTTACCATCAGCGATGGCCGCTGGAACTGGCCATACCAGGGATTCCCCCTGAGCGGGCGTCTGGCTTTTAATATCGATAACTGGCAGGCAGGGCCGGGTAATGCGCGGATCAGCGGTCGCCTGAATATTCTGACCCAGGGCGATTCCGGTAAAGCGAACGCTGTACTGACCATCGGGCCGGGGAAACTCAGCATGGATAGCAGTGCGATGCCTTTACAGCTTATCGGCGAGGCTAAACAGAAGGATTTAATCTTTTATGCCGTGTTGCCAGCCATGCTCCGCGGCAGTCTGGCGGACCCGCAGCTCACCTTTGCGCCAGGCGCATTGCTGCGCTCGCGCGGACGGGTGATTGACGCGTTAGATATTGATGAAATTCGTTGGCCGCTGGCGGGCGTCAAGGTGACGCAGCACGGCGTTGATGGCCGGTTACAGGCTATTTTACGAGCGCACGAAAATGAAATGGGCGATTTCGTTCTTCATCTTGATGGCCAGGCGAATGATTTTCTCCCCGATGCTGGTCGCTGGCGGTGGCGCTATTGGGGGCAAGGAAGCTTTACGCCAATGCGCGCCCGTTGGGATATCGCCGGACAGGGGGAATGGCGTGATAACACCATCAGGCTGACCAGCCTGTCTACCGGCTTTGATCAGTTGCAATATGGCGCGATGACCGTCACATCGCCAAGACTGGCGCTGGATAAACCCATTGTCTGGGTTCGCGATGCCGCAACGCCGTCGCTACAGGGCGCGCTGTCACTGGAGGCGGGGAAAACCGTATTTACCAGCGGGAGCGTGCTGCCGCCTTCTACCGTTAATTTTAGCATCGAAGGTCGCGAGCCGACCCTGTTCCAGTTTAAAGGAGACCTTCGGGCGGGGGCGATAGGGCCGGTACGGCTGAATGGGCGTTGGGATGGTGAACGCCTTCGCGGACAGGCTTGGTGGCCGAAGCAGTCGCTTATCGTTTTTCAGCCGTTGCTCCCACCGGACTGGAAAATGACGCTGCGCGAAGGCTCACTGTATGCGCAGGTCGCTTTTTCCGCCGCACAGGGGCAGGGGTTTGAAGCGGGTGGACACGGGGTGTTAAAAGGCGGCAGCGCCTGGATGCCGGATAATAAAATCAACGGCGTCGATTTCATTCTGCCATTTCGCTTTCACAAGGGCGCCTGGCAATTGGGGACGCGTGGCCCCGTCTCGCTGCGTATTGCCGAGATAGTTAACCAGGTTACGGCGAAAAATATCACCGCCGATTTACAGGGCGGTTATCCCTGGAGCGAGTCGAATCCATTACTGCTAAGCGATGTCAGCGTAGATGTGCTGGGTGGTAAAATCATTATGAAACAGTTGCGGATGCCGCAGCACGATCCGGCGCTTTTACGGGTACAAAATATCTCATCCAGCGAATTGATTAGCGCCATAAATCCAAAGCAATTCGCCATGTCTGGTCCGATCAGCGGCGCGCTGCCGCTGTGGCTGAACAATGAAAAATGGATAATCAAAGATGGCTGGCTTACCAATCCTGGGCCAATGACGTTGCGTATCGATAAAGATACCGCGGATGCGGTGGTGAAGGATAATGTTACGGCAGGCTCGGCTATTAACTGGCTACGTTATATGGAGATTACGCATTCGTGGACGAAAATTAACGTGGATAACCTGGGCGTATTAACGATGCAGGCGGCCATTACCGGCAAAAGCTGGGTAGATGGTAAAACCGCGATCGTTAACTTGAACTATACCCATGAAGAAAATGTGATTACGCTGTGGCGCAGTTTGCGTTTTGGCGACAATTTACAGGCATGGCTTGAACAAAATACAGCGTTGCCGCAACCGCCTTGCCGGAAAGACAAGGACTGTGAGGATAAATAATGAAAATGAGCATTGCCATGCTGTCAGCGCTTGCGTCATTTATAGTGGTGGGCTGCACGCCACGTATTGAAGTCGCCGCGCCTGAGCAGCCGATTACCATCAATATGAATGTAAAGATCGAGCATGAAATACATATCAAAGTCGATAAAGATGTTGAAGAACTCCTGAAATCACGCAGCGATCTATTCTGAGGCCATAATGAAAAAGTATTTAATGCTATGGGGGCTGATGTTGAGTTTGTTCACACCTTCTGTGTGGGCCTTAACCCTGGAGGAGGCGCGCACGCAGGGCCGGGTAGGGGAAACGCTGAATGGTTATCTGGTGGCCTTAAAGAATGATGCCGAAACCCAGAAACTGGTGCTTGAGATTAATCTCGCCCGTCGCGCCAGTTATCAGCAGTTAGCGGATAGCAATCATCTTCCCGTGGACGAGGTGGCGAAGATGGCCGGGCAAAAACTGGTTGAGCGCGCCAGGCCGGGAGAATATGTACAGGGAATTAATGGTAAATGGATGCGTAAATAACCGCTGTCTGACACCTTTTTCACCGCATAATGCATTTTTATATTGATAATCTCTGAACTTAGTCGTTTGCGCCGGAATTAGGATAGCCGTGCGGCGTCATCTCTGATGGAGTGTCTCGCATTCATATCCCGAAAAAAGCAATTTATGGACAATCTCAGTTGAGCTTCAAAACAGACATACGGAGGGCGTACTTAGATTAGCTAAACCAGAAACGCTCTTTCTATACTGTTGTCGGGTATCACTATTCGCGGGAGTAACCGGGTATGACATCTGAAAACTTATCTGCTGCCTGCCACTGTGGCAGCGTCGTGTTTACCGTTCAGCTTAGCGATGGCTTTCATACTGCCAGGCGTTGTAACTGTTCGTTTTGCCGGATGCGCGGGGCGGTGACGGTTTCTGCGCCGCTATCGGGCATTAAGGTGGTAAAGGGGCAGGATAAGCTTACCGAATATCGATTCAATACGGGCAAGGCGGTGCATTTTTTCTGTTCGGTATGCGGAATATATACTTTTCATCAGCGCCGATCCAATCCCGATCAATATGGGGTCAATGTGGCATGTATTGAAAATGTGTCGCCTTTTGATTTCGCCTGTGTTGACGTCAATGATGGGGTAACACATCCCAGCGATGGCGACAGTAAGGGCGTGATAGGATATTTGCGCTACGAACCGAAGACGTCACCTCCCGTCGAAACGGGAGGTGAAAATGTTTAGGCGGCCACCACGCTGTCAATCGCGGCTTTCGCATCGGACTGGGCTTTAGCCGCCACTTCCGGCCCGTAGGCGATGCCTTCGGCAAAGACAAAATTCACGTCGGTGATACCGATAAAACCAAGGAACACTTTCAGGTAAGGCGCAATCAAATCCGTCGGGGTGTCTTTATGGATACCGCCGCGGCTGGAGAGAACCACCGCGCGTTTGCCGGTTACCAGACCTTCCGGGCCTTTTTCAGTATAGCGGAAGGTGATACCGGCGCGGGCAATCAGATCAAAGTAGTTTTTAAGCTGCGTCGGGATATTGAAATTGTACATCGGTGCCGCAATAACGATGACGTCGTGGGCTTTCAGTTCAGCAATGAGTTCATCGGACAGTGCCAGGGCGTCCTGTTGACGTGGCGTTAAAGGCGCATCGCCCGGACGCATCGCGCCCACCAGCTCGCCATCCAGCACCGGAACAGGATTGGCCGCCAGATCGCGGACAGTAATTTCATCTGCGACGTGTTTTTCGCGCCATTGTTCAATAAAATAGTCAGTCAACTGACCTGACTGAGAGTACCCTGCCAGAATACTGGATTTAAGAACTAATACCTTGCTCATGGGTGTTTCCTTTTATGTGTTTGAAGGGGCGCGCCCCGTTGCTTGTTGACACTTTATTCACAAATATGTCGCAGGGATAGCGCAATATATCGAACCCTTTGTTCGAAATTATTGAACAACGCACAACAAGCCCCAATGTGGTACTCTATACCTATCATTTAAAACGATTTTAAACAGGCAGAATGCTGCCCAAGATCCTTATGACAGAACAATCTACGTTGACGCTTCAGGCGTTACAGCAGCGGCTGAATTCACTGATGCTGCGCGACCGACAGCGCTTTGCGCGCCGCCTGCATGGCGTGAAGAAAGTGAAAAATCCTGATGCGCAACAGGCCATTTACCAGGCGATGGCGAAAGAAATTGAACAGGCTGCGGCGCAAGTCGTCCTGCGCGAAGCGGCCCGGCCCTCAATTACTTATCCGCAAAATCTGCCTGTCAGCCAGAAGAAACAGGACATTCTGGAAGCTGTCCGCGACCATCAGGTGGTGATCGTCGCAGGAGAAACCGGTTCCGGTAAAACCACTCAGTTGCCGAAAATTTGTATGGAACTGGGGCGCGGAATTAAAGGACTTATTGGTCATACTCAGCCGCGCCGCCTGGCGGCGCGCACCGTCGCTAACCGTATTGCCGAAGAGCTGCAAACGGAGCCGGGCGGCTGCATCGGCTATAAAGTGCGTTTCAGCGATCATGTGAGTAGCAATACCATGGTCAAACTGATGACGGACGGTATCCTGCTGGCGGAAATCCAGCAGGACAGGCTATTGATGCAGTATGACACCATCATTATTGATGAAGCGCACGAACGTAGTCTGAATATTGACTTCTTGCTCGGCTATCTGAAAGAGCTTCTGCCGCGTCGTCCCGATCTGAAAGTGATTATTACCTCTGCGACCATCGACCCGGAACGCTTCTCGCGCCACTTTAATAACGCGCCGATTATCGAAGTCTCTGGCCGAACATATCCCGTAGAAGTCCGTTATCGCCCCATCGTTGAAGAAGCCGACGACACTGAACGCGATCAGTTACAGGCGATTTTCGACGCCGTTGATGAACTGGGGCGTGAAAGTCCCGGCGATATCCTGATTTTTATGAGTGGAGAACGGGAAATTCGCGATACCGCCGACGCCCTGAACAAGCTGAACTTACGGCATACCGAAGTGTTACCGCTGTACGCACGCTTGTCGAACAGCGAACAGAACCGCGTTTTCCAGTCGCACAGCGGACGCCGTATCGTGCTGGCGACTAACGTGGCGGAAACCTCGCTGACGGTGCCGGGTATCAAATACGTGATCGATCCTGGCACTGCGCGTATCAGCCGCTACAGCTACCGCACTAAAGTGCAGCGCCTGCCGATTGAACCGATCTCACAGGCTTCCGCCAACCAGCGTAAAGGGCGGTGTGGGCGCGTATCGGAAGGGATCTGCATTCGTTTGTATTCGGAAGATGACTTTCTGTCACGCCCGGAATTTACCGACCCGGAGATTCTGCGTACTAACCTGGCGTCAGTCATTTTGCAGATGACCGCCCTGGGGCTGGGTGATATTGCCGCCTTCCCGTTTGTCGAAGCGCCGGATAAGCGCAATATTCAGGATGGCGTGCGTTTGTTGGAAGAGTTGGGGGCGATTACTGCCGACGAACAGCAGACGGTGTATAAACTGACGCCGCTGGGCCGACAATTATCCCAGTTGCCGGTCGACCCGCGACTGGCGCGTATGGTTCTGGAAGCGCAAAAACATGGCTGTGTGCGCGAAGCGATGATCATCACTTCCGCGCTCTCTATTCAGGACCCGCGCGAACGTCCTGCGGATAAGCAGCAGGTTTCCGATGAGAAACACCGGCGCTTCCATGATAAAGAGTCCGATTTCCTGGCGTTTGTCAATCTGTGGAATTACCTCGGCGAGCAACAAAAGGCACTGTCGTCGAATCAATTCCGCCGTCTGTGTCGCACCGACTATCTAAACTATTTACGCGTGCGTGAGTGGCAGGATATCTATACCCAACTGCGTCAGGTGGTAAAAGAACTGGGGATTCCGGTAAACAGCCAACCAGCAGAGTATCGGGAAATTCACGTCGCGTTGTTAACGGGGCTGTTGTCGCATATCGGGATGAAAGATGCCGATAAGCAAGAGTACACCGGCGCGCGTAACGCCCGATTTTCTATTTTCCCCGGCTCCGGTTTATTCAAAAAACCGCCGAAATGGACGATGGTCGCAGAACTGGTGGAGACCAGCCGTTTGTGGGGGCGCATCGCTGCCCGCATTGAGTCAGAATGGGTAGAGCCGGTAGCCCAGCACCTGATTAAGCGCTCATATAGCGAACCGCACTGGGAGCGGGCGCAAGGCGCGGTGATGGCGACGGAAAAGGTCACTGTCTACGGTCTGCCGATTGTCGCCGCGCGCAAAGTGAATTACAGCCAGATTGACCCAGCGTTGTGTCGCGAGTTGTTTATCCGCCATGCGCTGGTGGAGGGGGACTGGCAAACCCGCCATGCCTTCTTCCGTGAAAATCTAAAACTGCGTGCGGAAGTCGAGGAACTTGAGCACAAATCGCGCCGCCGCGATATCCTGGTGGATGACGATACCCTGTTTGATTTTTATGACCAGCGTATTAGCCATGACGTTATTTCCGCCCGCCACTTTGATAGTTGGTGGAAAAAAATCAGCCGCGAGACGCCGGACCTGCTCAACTTTGAAAAAAGTATGCTGATTAAAGAAGGCGCGGAAAAAATCAGCAAACTGGATTACCCGAACTTCTGGCATCAGGGCAATCTCAAGCTGCGTTTGAGCTATCAGTTTGAACCGGGCGCGGATGCTGACGGCGTGACCGTCCATATTCCGTTGCCGCTACTTAACCAGGTTGACGAGAGCGGTTTTGAATGGCAGATCCCAGGATTACGCCGTGAATTAGTTATCGCGTTGATTAAATCGCTGCCAAAACCGGTACGTCGTAACTTTGTTCCGGCGCCAAACTATGCTGAAGCGTTTTTAGGTCGCGTAACGCCGCTGGAGCTACCGCTGCTGGATGCGCTGGAGCGAGAACTGCGCCGGATGACTGGCGTCACGGTCGACCGGGAAGACTGGCATTGGGATCAGGTGCCCGACCATCTGAAAATCACGTTTCGCGTCGTGAATGACAAAAACAAGAAACTGCAGGAAGGGCGTTCGCTCGCCGAACTTAAAAATGCGCTGAAAGGTAAAGTGCAGGAGACGCTCTCAGCGGTGGCGGATGACGGCATCGAGCAGAGCGGGCTGCATATCTGGAGTTTCGGCGTGCTGCCGGAAAGCTACGAACAGAAACGCGGTAATTATAAAGTGAAGGCGTGGCCAGCGTTAGTGGATGAGCGTGACAGTGTCGCTATCAAATTGTTCGATAATCCGCTGGAACAACAACAGGCGATGTGGGGCGGTTTACGCCGTCTGCTGTTGCTCAATATTCCCTCACCGATTAAGTACCTGCATGAGAAATTGCCGAATAAAGCCAAACTGGGGCTGTACTTTAACCCGTACGGCAAAGTACTGGAGTTGATTGATGACTGTATCGCCTGTGGGGTAGATAAACTGATAGATGCCAACGGCGGGCCGGTGTGGAGCGAAGCAGGTTTCACCGCACTACATGAAAAGGTGCGTGCCGAGCTGAATGATACTGTGGTGGATATCGCGAAGCAGGTTGAGCAGATCCTGACGACCGTATTCAATATCAATAAGCGTCTGAAAGGGCGAGTGGATATGAGCATGGCGTTGGGGCTTTCCGATATCAAGGCGCAGATGAGCGGTCTGGTATACCGTGGTTTTGTGACTGGCAACGGCTTTACACGTCTCGGCGATACGCTGCGTTATCTGCAGGCAATTGAAAAGCGACTGGAGAAACTGGCGATCGATCCGCACCGCGATCGGGCGCAAATGCTGAAAGTCGAAAGCGTCCAGCAGGCGTGGCAACAATGGATAAACAAACTGCCTCCAGCGCGTCGCGAGGATGATGATGTCAAACAAATCCGTTGGATGATTGAAGAGCTGCGCGTCAGTTACTTCGCCCAACAGCTCGGTACGCCTTATCCTATTTCCGATAAGCGTATTTTACAGGCCATGGATCAAATTACGGCCTAAAAAGCCAGGCGACGACGTCTTTCAAAGAGATCCGGTACGAGTTCGCTAGCCTGTCAGGAACAAAAAGGAGGAATAATGAATACAAAGCCATTTCCGGTACTCTCCGGGGCAACATTGCTGGCGGTGAATACCGTCGGACAGTGGCTGGCGCAAAATGATTTTTCCGGCGAACAACCTTATTCGTCAGATTGCGTCGTCCTGGCGGGCAATGCGGTGATCCCCACTATCGACGCGGCTTGTCGCATCGCCAAAGCGCAGGGTGTTCCTTTACTGATTAGCGGCGGCATTGGTCATTCAACGCCGTTTTTGTACGCCGCGATCGCCCGGCATCCGCGCTACCACACTATTTGTACAACCGGACGCGCCGAAGCCGCTATCCTCGCTGATATTGCGAACCAGTTCTGGCATATTCCGGCTGAGAGAATTTGGCTGGAAGATCAGTCGACTAATTGCGGCGAAAATGCGCGTTTCTCCTGCGCATTGCTCCGTCAGGCGAAAGAAAACATTAACACGGCTATCGTTGTGCAAGACCCCACCATGCAGCGGCGCACTATTGCGACCTTCCGGCGCGTGACAAACGACGACACCGATGCGCCGCGCTGGCTGAGTTTTCCTGGTTTTGTTCCGGTACTGCGCCATTTTAATGGCGGTACAGGATTTACCGATGCTGAAGAGGGCGTCTGGACGGTAGAGCGTTATCTGTCTCTGATTGCGGGCGAATTGCCACGTTTGCGCGACGATGAAACGGGATATGGACCGCGCGGTAAAGATTTTATTATTCACGTAGATATCCCACGCGATGTTGAAACCGCGTGGCAGGTATTGCAGGCAGATACTACACTGCGCAGTGCGTTAGATCAGCGAGCGTTGTGCTAAAAATCGCCCGTTTGTGAGGGGGAACGGGCAAGTGCGACACCACCACCTCATAAATTTGATGAATTATTTATAAAAGCTGGTTATGTTGTCGCTTTACGGTTTTCATTCAGGACGCGTTATGGGCAATAAGTATTCCGGCCTGCAAATTGGCATTCACTGGTTAGTCTTTTTTCTGGTTATTGTGGCTTATGCCGCGATGGAGCTACGCGGTTTTGCGCCGCGTAGTTACCGACCCTGGTTTAATATGACGCACGTTTCATGTGGTATCACTATTTTGCTTTTAATGGTGGCGCGCTTGTTTATTCGGCTGAAATATCCCACGCCGCCCATTATTCCCCGTCCAACACCGATGATGACCGGAATGGCGCATTTGGGGCATCTGGTGATTTACCTGCTATTTATAGCGCTGCCTGTTATTGGTCTGGTGATGATGTATAACCGCGGCAATCCCTGGGTCGCATTTGGTATTGTCATGCCCCATGCCGCCGAAGCTAACTTCGAACGTGTGGATATGCTGAAATCCTGGCACGTCACGCTGGCGAATCTGGGCTATTTTGTTATTGGACTTCATGCCGTTGCTGCTCTGATACATCACTATTTCTGGAAAGACAATACGTTGTTACGGATGATGCCGCGTAAGCGTTCCTGAACCTTCCCTTTTATGGCGTTTGTCGCCGGGTCTGGTATTTCGATTAATTGCCGCTTTAGGCGAGCAGGGCATGTATCAGTGGGGATGGCGTATTCAGTACAGAAAACGCCTGCGTCTAACCGAGACCCGTGACGCAGGCGAAGGAGAACGGGTCTACATCGGAAGCGGGTATTATACTTATTTGTATGACAAATAAAATAAACAATTACTATCCCGTGATCCAATGTTTAATCAATGGGTTAAACCCACAAGATCGCGCTGTCCGACCGGGCGGGAGTGCCTACTCTTACGATGAACGTGGCGTGGTGGCGGAAAATAGCGCGACGGCGCCATGTTGCTCCAATGTCACCTTAGCGAAATGTTCGACCAACACGCTGCGTAACGTATCGGCTGAGTCATTGGTATTACTGAATATTCCTTTCTTGTTATAAACAGCCATCAATTTCTTGCCAAAAGCATTGTGAGGAACCTCTTTGCCCAGAATCGTGGCACCAAAAAGCGTGCCGCCGGGTTTAAGCGCCATACCGGCATTTTTAATTGCTTTCGCTTTTGTTGTCATCTCACCGGGTAAGCAGTGCAGAAGATAGTACATAGAAACAGAATCGAAGCGTCCGTGCCAGTCCGCCGGGAACGTGTCGAAAACATCATGTTGTAGCGTGGCGCGGATTTTCGTATTACCCACCCGGCTGGCGGCTATTTTCAGGCTATCCGGATTTAAATCCATCAGCGAAATGGCATGAGTCGCAGGCGCATGTTTCAGGTAATAACCTGTGCCTACGCCAATATCCAGGTGAGTCTCGCCCATGTGATGCAGGAAGAAAGGAAGTAGTCGCGTATCAGTAGGACACTTCCAGGCATATTTGTTTGAGATATTTAGTACCCACCAGTCATATAAGCTAAGCGTGAAGGGGTTATAGACTTTTGCGCCTGATTGTTGTGTATGCTTCATTGTTCTCTCACTAAATAATTTCGCGGTGGGATTAAAGCAACGAAGTAATCGTTAGGCAAGCATTAATCAGATGGGTGAGTAATTTAATACTCAGCATGAAATCGAGATCGTGAATTAAGCTGTTATCTGATTTTAAAGAAGGTCGAGGATAATGATTGCTGATGAGGGATATCGATGAGTCATATTATTATAAACCGATAATTAATAATCGCTATCATTCACATATTAATCCTTGCGACAGCGACAATCCAATTAAATACAGGAGGAAAGTATTTATTCGCACATATAAAACGATTATTGCACATGTGTTGATATTTTAAACGTTATGATAAGATAGACATACCTATCCTGAGTTAATAAGGCAGTTAAATATTTCCTACCCGGAGGAGATATGATTGAGGTTTTTGACGCGTTTGCCTGGAGTTTACTGTTTGGCGGCCTGGCAGTGACTGTACTGTATATCACCGCACTGGATAGAAAACAATAATCATCGAATTTAACGCGCTTGTTGACCCGGTATTACAAATAATTGTACCTGAAATCTACCACTTCTGAAGCTTGCGATATTTTTCCATTCTGGCGGCAAGGGGTAATCCCGGCAGAAGTTGCCGCCGCTTATCAACCAGACACGATGGTGACGTTTTGAAAGCGTTGTTAGATTATCAATATATGTTTGATCGGCTTGCGCATAGAACAGAGAGCCAAATCCATAGGCGTTTGGTCTGCCTGATGTTCCATCTGCGTTAGGCGGTGTATAAAGAAACGTACGATAATCTCGTCTGTTATAATACACATAGCTTAAATAATCGAACATTTTACTGACTATCACGGCATCATTAGGTTGGTAGCGGGTGTTGATATAGTTTACCAGTGGCTTAAACTCATCTTTACGCGTAGGATTATTATGATATAAACCATAACCGAATAATAAAGTAAATACGAGAAAACAGAATCCACAAAACGCTTTTTTTACGCGGGTGAGCAATGCCGCGAGCAGGGGAGGAATGCTTAGCGATGAGAAGAAGAAATAACGATCGATAAATAATGGCATCCACCAGGAAATGAGAAATACCAGCGTCACAGGGATGACCAAATTACAAAATAATATCAGCCGATATCTTTCATTTTCTCCGTTGCATAAAGATATTCGCCCCACAGTACCGATAAAACTTCCCGCCGCCAGCCACAGAATGATCGCCGGAAAATCCTGTCCGTTGTTTCCGGTAAAAAAATGCCAGTACATAGCAGGCAGATCACGCCATGTTATGGGTGCAATCCAACCGATATCATTACCGGCTCTCAACTGCGCCATATGAGTCAATAAATTAAACAATACGGGCAACCAGGGGAGATAAACTACAGCAATCGCCAGGTTAGCAAACCACCAGCCAGGAAGTTTAAGGTAGCAGGTCGTTTTATGGCTCTGGCAGGATAATATTGTTACTGCGATCCAGTGGGCAATAAGTACAAATATGGTGAAATAATGGGTATAAAAGCTGAATGTCATGAGCAAAGCATACGCTACAAGATAGCGATTATTTACGGGTGTTTTTACCCACATCATCAATGCTAACGCGGCAGCGAGCGTTAGCATTCCTAATAACGCGTACATGCGCGTTTCCTGACTGTAATGTACTGCCATCGGCATCAAGGCCACGAACCATCCCGCCAATAACGCTGTACGTTCATTCGCCAGCCAGCGTGTAAGTGCGATAACCAACGCAACTGTCAGAATCCCAAAAAGTAGACTGAGAGAGCGTACCGCTGTAATGCTGTCACCCAATAATATCATCCAGTCATGTAGTAACAGATAATAAAGCGGAGGATGCACGTCAAAAGCGGCATGGAAGAGCAGGCTATCTACATTATGGCGACTAATAAGCACGCTGGACGCTTCGTCACACCAAAGGTAGCGGTCAGTTAAAAACAACAACCGTATAATGACGGAGAACATGACAATGAGACGAACATGATATTTATACTTTATTTTTCTTAACCCATTACCGGGCTCCCATATTGATAGTTGTGGTAGCGCCATGAATATCCTCAATGGAGTAAGACTCAGACCAGGATAGATACCTAACGCAATAATGTAGGGTAAAACCTTAACCAACAATAAATAAAAATAACTTTGCTAATAGTCAGAGATGAATTAATCAGAATAACACTGTTCAACTCAGTAATCCTGAGCGTAATGGCGAAGCAATCTACGTTCCAAAAATCGGGTTAAACTGACAATAAAGGTAACGCCTGTAAGATACACTACGGCAGCAAAAAGGTAAGCATGGAAGAATTTAAAGTTAGTTGCAGCAACTTCCTGAATTCGCGCGAAAAATTCTGTATATTGGATAAGAAAAACGATGGTGCTGTCTTTAAGATTATTAATCACCTGATTAGTTAAGGCTGGAATGGAAGACAGCAGTACCTGAGGCAGTATAATCCACAAAAAGACCTGCCGTTTGTTAAAACCCTGAACGATTGCCGCCTCAGTTTCATATTTATTCAATGCGTTATAGGCAGTTGTCATATACGCGGCATTATATGCGCCGACATTTAGGGTAAACCCTGTTACTGCTACGGTAAAAGAGGACAGGTGAATGCCAAATTGAGGTAAACCATAATAGATAACAAACAAAATAAGAATGAGTGGCGTACCGATAAAGAAATCCATGTACATCAGAGTTATGGCTTTTACCGCTGGTCGATGGCTAAGGCTCAGAAAAAAAATGATAATTCCCCACAAAAATCCAGTGATGGAAACGATCAGAGCAAGTTTACAGGTTTCTTTAATACCGTCCACAACAAGTGGAAGCTGTTCAGCCAGGTCATTAAAGAAGAGAGACCAGCCAGCGATCATAGTTGTGCCTCGCTAAAAAAACAGTGAATATCCGGATCTGTTTCTCGTGAGGCAAGATCGGAAAAAGCGCCTTCAGCCCGAATTTTACCATGATTAAGAAACGTTACGTCATTGCTTAATAACCTGGCGAGACGAATATCATGGGTGACGCATAATATCGTGACGCCATTGTCATGAAGTTGTTTGATCAACATCCCGACCTCACGAGTCATGAGCGGATCAAGTGCAGACGTCGGCTCATCGAAAATAATGAGTTCGGGGTCGGTGACCATTGTGCGGACCAGGGCCACACGCTGTTGTTGTCCGCCTGATAACTGCGAAGGATATTTCGCGCTATGTGAGGCCATGTCAAGTTTTTGTAGCTCATGTAAGGCTTTCTCCCGGGCTAGCTGTCCGGGCATATCAAACACTTTGCATAGGGCAAGGGTAATATTATCTATGACATTAAGATGACGATATAAAGCGTAGTTCTGGAAGACACAACCGACTTTTTTTCTGAACTCAAGAATATTAAATTCTTTGTCATAAACATTCCTTCCGTGAAAGTAAATATTACCATAATCAGGGTTTTCCAGTCGAACCAGACAGCGTAAAAGCGTGGTTTTTCCACATCCGGATGGCCCCATAATAACTTTCATTTCTCCAGGTTCAATTTTCAGGCTAACCGTATCAAGAACCTTTTTTCCTGAGTACTCTTTGCTTATTTTTTTTAGTTCTATTAAAGCCATGTATATCACCTCTATTTTTTTTTGCTTCAACTAATGCGATACTTTTTCGCAAAGAATCCAGCCAGAAGAACAAAAATTTTATAAATAATGAAATATAAGAGCGCAGCAAGAGTATATATCTGTAACCCGTTCAGAGTGATGGCTGTCAAAGACATTGCCTGCTTCGTTATCTCAGAAATACCCACGGTATAAGCAAAGGGCGTCGCTTTTAATACAGAAGAAAATTCATTGATAATGCCAGGTACGGAAAAGCGCAGCATCTGTGGTAGTTCAATGTTTATTATAATCTGTAACCGACTCAATCCGGCTACTTTCGCTGCCGTAATTTCAAATGGCTCAACTAATTTAAGGGCCCCTCTAAACACCTCTGCAAGGTAACTCCCGCTGATTAAGCCGACGCTGAGATTCATAGCCAACAGGGGCGAAACATATATACCAATCGATGGCAATCCAAAATAAACAAGAAAAACAGCAATAAGTATAGGAATTCCCCGAACAGTAAACACCAGTATGTCGAGTATCTTCTGTAATGGGAGGGGGGATAGTCGCCGTAATACGGCGACTGTAAGCCCGGTAAAAAACGCTGAGAAAAAACATGTGAATGTTACCAAGCAGCGTATTACCAATTCCTTCCAGTAAGAAATAAAAGGTAGTCAATATGTTACTTGATGACATAGCTTACTATTTCATCCATTTGTCGACAATGCCAGATATTTTTTGTGGCCCCTGTTCTTTAAGCCATAAGTTAAAATCATCGCGTACTGGAGAACCTTTCTTAAAGGCAATGCCAAGTTGATCAACATTCTTGAAAACATAACGACTTTCTATCGGCATCTTTTGCTTGTTTTTGAGGGTAAAATAAACCGGCTCCTCTATGAATGCCAGATCAAGATTACCATTTTTTAAATCAGCCACCGTCTCATTATATGTTGGATACAATTTTACTTTACTTAACGAGTAGTATCCTTTGGGCTCCAGATCGTTTTTGATAATGTCGGAGTAAGCCATTCCGCGAGGGTATCCAATAGAATACTTATTTAATTCATGCAAGTTATTGAGGGTTATTTTATGATTGGCCATACTGACCAGATAAAAAGAGTTGATGTAATAAGGATCAGAAAAATCAATAACTTTCTTTCGTTTATCAGTGATTGAAATTCCCGAAAATGCTACATCTGCCTGACCACTTGCTACTGCGCCAAGCATTCCATCCCAGGCATATTCGGTGATGTTTAGCTTACAATGCCGTGACTGACAGTAAGACGAAAAAAGCTCCAGATCTATCCCCTGTAATTTGCCATCAGCGTTTTTAAATAACATGGGGGGAGAAGCCGGTGATACTGCGACGTTGAGTGTTTTCCCTTCAACGACGCTATCAGCAAAAGCTGAAGATGACATTATTCCCAACACTATCATTGATAAGATGAATTTTTTGTATAACATGCTATCTATTCTCCTGTAGTAAGGTAATACGTATTATAAATTAAGTATTAGGGAGCGAGCCTGACATTTGTAGGCGTAAAGTACACAACGTTATGTATTTCATTGCTTATGACTAAACTGATGATAACTAATTTAATCAGGAGGAATGATGGTAATAATCAAAGAGGAAGAGGTAAATATACTATGATATATCAATTGGATATGAACACAGAAAATCTGTGATAAAGATACCATCGACATTAGCACACTGGACATAGTTTATGCTCCATTTACGTATACATATTTACATGATAAGCCGATAAGTACTTTAGTGACGGTATCTTTAATGTCTCTAATTATCATCTTATCACTCTATCCTCGGCCAATATAAAGACTTATCTTTGCCTGTCAAATACATTTTTTGAGCTGGATTGATTTGCCCGCTATCTATATCTGTAAGAGTATAAGTTATTTATCATATCAGCAAGCGAAACCAAAGTAAGATACCAGTCTATGTTGTTATGATTATCAAAACGTTAATTTGTTTTAATCGATAATAATTTTCATTCAGAAACTTCTGAATATATACTGTTGTGGGTATAAAATTCTTAAATTAACATTGTATATCTTATGTAAACATACATGCGATTAATAAATCCAGAGTTGAAACTCCCTCCAGGATATAAATGGCAATATAGATGCTTTTTCATTAAGTTATCTTGCCAACGGTTAAGACAGTAACATTTTTGCTGGTTTCAACCATTTTAATCGCCTTCACAATCCATTAATCGTCTTATTATTATCATGGTAATTAAAATGAACCCTCAATGACTCATGGTCTGAGTGAAAAGAAAATTCTACATAGCATATGTATTGCGTATAATGGGTTTCGATACCCCTAATAATTGCCATGACCAATGATATGTATCTCAACCGCTTTTGTTATTTACTCCTGATCTCCGCCGTGGTCGGAAGCATTTTTACATCGCATCCCATCGTGATGTGGTTTCTGCTCGCCAACGTGATGACGCTGATGATCTACGGTATGGACAAAATGGCGGCACGTAAGGCCTGGCGCAGAGTGCCGGAATCCACTTTGCTGGTTTTTGGAGTTATCGGTGGGTGGCTTGGTGCTATTGTTGGCCAACAACTTTTCCGTCATAAAACGCAAAAGCAGCCATTCAAAACATATTTCATCGTCAGTGTGATAGTGAGTATTTCAGTTATAGCGGCGATTTATCAACTCTATCCATTTTTGTCTTACTGAACACAGGCTATTATGTGACCAATCGCCAGCAAAGATAACATCCTATTCTCGTGCTACTGGTGTTATGACATTGAACAACGTTTCACGCATGGCATACAGTAGCAGATGAAATATTTATTTTATTCGTTAGAATAATGATTAACTATAAAACTTTCTAGCATTATGGCAAAACAATGATGAACCTCCTGGGTTGGATGGACATAGTCATTAAAAACGTATTGCGGACATATATCTAGTCGGGGATCTTTAGTTCCAGGAATATGCACATAGCCATGGTGAGTAAAAGGATTTTCCGTATCATAACCAATACCATTAGCCACATCGGTTATCTGCTTAAATGCATCGGTGGTCTCAAAATAACATATCTTATGCTGTGGATATTTTTCTTTTAATTCTTCAACATAATTTTTTAGCAGGGCATTGTGAGCGATACTATCATCCTTAAGTTTTCTTTTGTCATCAGAATGTTTGCCATAAGGTGTCGCAGACAAATTTGGAATTCCCATAACCAGAACATTATTAACTCCGCCGGAAATTACTTTTTCAATATCATCAATTTGTTGCTCAACAATCTCTGCTACATTATCTTTGTGTAGTGTCATATAGTCGTTGGGGCCCAATAGAAATATGACCAGGTCCTGGTGGGAAGGGGAGTAAGATGCAACTTGCCTGTCCGTATTTGATACAAAGTCGCCTATGCAATTAAAGCATGAATAGCTTGCCGATGTACTTCCTCCTTCGGCAAAATTAATCATCTCCTTACTTAAAAATAGAGGGGATGATAAAAACTCAGGCCAGGTAAATCCATTAGTGAACCTTCCTCCATAGTATTGACCATAGGAAGGTAAGATATGATGTGTTTTTTTAAACATACGCCCCATCGAGTCAGATAAACTGTCCCCAAAAATCACAAATCTGGTAATATCGCCCAAAGAAATATTTTTTTCCTTCGGGTATAATTTATTGATTTCTTTGGCAAGACCAAAGGCTTCCGGATGACATTCAACCTCAATAGATAAAAGAATCATACCGTTATCATCCTTAATAATCAATTCATCGGCATGCTCCTGTGATTCTATAATAAACTGTTCCTTACATCCCTGAGAGGCTAATTCACGGAGCTTGATGTATGCTCCGCGAACCTGTACCGCTGTTAAATTAAGCTCCTGATAGTGGTAAAGTTGAAAGATACATTCGAGTGCCTCTGCATGGTATGTGGAGAAGAAATATGCTTTTATTTTTTCCCACAAATTCATTTCCGGAAGGCGTGAACTCTCTTTTATAGCGCCAAATTTTTCAGCGCTGATAGAAGATTTGAAATAACCCTGTCCAACACTGAATGGCATTGTGTCCTCCTTATTCTATACTAAGATTAGATAAAATACTTTAGCAAAAACATTAGTTAGCAAATATGAGTAAAAAAAGTAATCAGGTGAATACTGTATATTGAATTGCTGAGAGCTCTATGTAGCCATAAATTTTACAAGATCTTAGCTCGACGCTTATTGCTTTCTTACTAATTGAGTTGGTCTGGCAGATGGTTACAGTTAATAAAGAAAAATATATTCAGTGCGTATTATTTTTTATGAAAGTAAATATATCATCAACAACCTGATGTTAATGTCAGGTGCATATTATCTGATTGCTATCATTATTGAGTGTGAGCCTGGTTAAGGAAAATACTTAAAAAAGTATGCATTTTTGATTTTAGTGCTCTGGCGTGAGCACGAGCTGGCTTGATACTCAGGAATGGCGAGCCGTTTATAGGCTTAGCATTCGCCTGTTATTGCTAACTTGTTGTTTTTAGGTGATTTTTAAACTCTATTTTTATAGTCAATATTTTAAAGTGGGTTAACTATAATGAGTGATGATTCGATCATTAAAAACTCTTCGATGCTTTTGGCCTATTTAGGTGGTTTGGGATGGGGAAGCGCCTATTTTTATGGGTGGGGAGTCTCCGCATACTATGGTTTCCCATGGTGGTATGTAGGCGTTGGTCCCGACAACATTGCTCGAAGTTTATTCCACGCTATTAGCCCGATGGCTATATTTATAGTGGCATGGGGGATTGGTATTTTATTGTTTTTTGTAGTAAAGCGAAAAGCACACATTAATGATCTTAGCTTTTTACGTCTTTTTTTAGCTGCGGTTTTGTTCTTTATTCCAATTGTTATTTAGTTCTCTATCTTAAGAAAGTCATTTTTGTGGGAGCTTTTTTTTATCGTTTTACTGGTGGCCCTATGCTTATCGGTGGGTATGCGGTTTTACAGTAAACTGCTACCAGTAATTTGTTTTACTCAACTAAGTTGGGTGCGAAGATATTGTTTTACCATAATTATGGTGGGGTTTATTATATACTTTTGGATGTTTTCTTTTTTTGTTGGGCTTTATAAGCCGCAATTAAAGAAAGAATACGAAATGATATTATATGATGGCGGCTGGTACTACGTATTGGCCAGATATCATGATAGTTTTGTTTTGTCGAAGTCGTTTACTAAAAATAATAACAGATTTATTATCTTTAGGCCAGAAGATGGGCTCTCTTATGAAATTGCGTTGGTAAAAGTTAGACTTTAATAAACGGATTGTCCGGGGGAGGGCATGAGCTGATTCCGGGAGTACGTATCAACGAATGTTTGCTGATAACTACGCCCGACACCTTTTAGATTGCCAACGTAGAACGTGTCCTGTGACCCCAGATAACCCGGATGAGCGGTTTCAATTTCACCACAGGCCTCGTCATCACTGGCTTTACGCTCCAGCGCTGCGATCTGGCTGTCAGTCAGTTCAATATCATCACGGGCCACTTTTTCTTCCAGCGCTTTCAGGCGTTTTTTGAAGTTCTCAAGGTTATGGCGTAACCAGACGGAACGAACACCACTGCCGGAGATAAAAACGCCCTGTTTGCGCAGCGCGTTGCTGGTCCGGTGCTGGCCGTGAGCCGGGAATGCGACGGCATAATCAACCACAGCCCGCTCAGTGGCTGCATCGGTGCGGTTCTTAAGGTCAGGAGCGCTGCGATTTATCAGCGCTTCCACGCCGCCTTCGTCGGCCAGTTCGCGGTAACGATAAAATGTATCACGTGAAACGCCCATGATTTTACAGGCTTTCGATACATTGCTGAGTTCTTCAGCCAGATTGAGCAAACCGGCTTTGTGTTTGATGACGGGATTGTTAGTATGAAGCATGAGAGTTACCTCGTGTTTTGTATAAGGATTCGACACCCATATCAAAACCGGTAACTCTCAACCTTTCAAGGCCATGTATCAGAGCAAGTCGCGACTAATACAAATTAAGAAAGTAAAACAATATTAATAGGTTAATCAGACTGCCAAATGGCGGCCTTTTTTATTCCCCTCATTCTTGAGAGGAGTCAAAGCAATTAAGAGGGGGTTAGATGTCAGATCCGATTTCTGGTACTGGGCTGGCTGGTGGTGTCCTGACGGGGCCAGTATCTATGGACTGCTGACCTGAACTGGTTACTGTGTTGTAGCATCGTGGGATTTTGCATTTTTTGATGAGTGTCAATTACTAAATTCGTAGGAGATTCTTGGTGGTGATGTGTGACCGATCTCTTTTAAAATGATATTGGTATACTCGACTACCGGGCCTCTTGGATTGTTATCTTCTTTGTCCTGAAGATGAGTCAACGCGTGTACTACTTCATGAATAAATGAGCGTGTTGTATCAAATGGTTGTGGGCCATCATTACTTTCATAGCACTCTGGTATTGAATCATCGTCTGTATCATCCAGGTTGAGGGCAATCACTTTTCTGCCTTCTGAACTCTCCAGGTCCTCATCAGTTACGGTAGTTCCAAAGTTTTCTCCGGCTCCCAGTAACCAACGTTGTTCTACATCATGCAATTCTTGATCGTAGGCATAATTCATCAGTCTGCGGAATGTCCCGCTTTGAGTGTATGCATCTTCAAGTATGCGTGATAGCACCTCACGGCATTCATCATAGGTATCATCATCAATTTCAACTTCGGGATCCATTCCCCCTGGTCCTGAGACCATATATTCAACAAGGCGTATTGGTTCCAGTCTGGCTTTATCATCAGTAGCAAGACCATCATGTTGGAGGCGTAATTGCGAAGGATTATCTTTGTGTTCAGGAAGGTCTGGAAATACCTTGCTGTCATGGGGATGGGGTAATCCGTAGGTTGATATCATGTCATTGATAAATATTGACTTAATTCCTGTCGGCATGGTGAGTTATATATCCATTTTATTACTTATCATTAACACTCTATCAGCAGTATGATTTTGTCAAACAGAATTCACTCAGCACGCAATCAATTAAGCTAAAAGCTAAATTTGCAGTATTTGATTTGAATGTGAGTCTGCTTTCCGCGCTGGCGACCTGTAACCGGGATAAGGCTGGTATCCGAAGAATGGAGGAATCACAGACCCCGTATCAGTCGAAAATTATCGTACCAGAATAACCTGTGAGCACAATTATGGCTTTGTAAGAGTCAGTAAATATATCTGAACAATGAAGTGGTATATCACTAAAAATGAGTTGTTGATTGTTTTTCGGCTATTATTTTCTGTGGTTATATTTATCTGGCTAACTTTCATCTCGGTTTTTCCGGTTTCATAACGGAATGATTTTAAGTAAAATCCTAATGGACTATATTGTGTGCGTTTTAACTCGTTAGGAATTCGTTGTGAATAAGAAATTATTAGCGCTTTTGGTGGAACTCCCAAACCATCATCTCTGAATATCACTAATGGTGCCACTGTCTCTGTCAATAGTGATCCTGCAGATTCGTCGTATTTAACAGGTACAGGCAACGTAAGTATCGAAAGCAGTAATTTAACTGTCGAAGGTAATGGCAGCGCTCTGAATGTTGAAGAGATGTTGTATGTTCGTAACTCTCAGCTTAAAATTGATAACAAGGCTATATTGACTGCGGGTTCTCAAGTGGTAAGCCAGTTAGATAACTCTCATATTATTGTTTCTGGTAATTCCAAGCTGAATACAAATACATTAGTTCTTAATGCCAACACAAACTCAACGATGCTGGTTAGTGGTGGTTCTGAGGTTATTGCAAATACTTTTTTTATGTCATCTGCTGATGATTATAAAAGTTCATATATTAAAATTGATGGTGCCGATAGCCGTTTAAATGTCAGCGACGCTTACCTGGGATATATTGGTAATGCCTCACTGGTTGTCTCAAATGGTGGTGAGGTTAATGTCAGAAATGAAATTGAACTGGCCGAAAGAGCAGGGCAAAATGCAACCATTACAATTGGCGGTCTTGATGAGTCAGCGCCAGAAGCACCAGGGTATGTAAACGCATCAGAAATTGTATTCAAATCGGGAACGGGGGAGATAAGGTTTAATCACACTTCTGATAATTATGATTTTTCAACACCAATCTCAGGGATGGGTGATTTAACATTTATTAACGGTACAACTAACCTGACAGGTGATAATAAGAAGATGTCAGGCAAGGTTAATGTTGGTGCGGGAAGTATTCTTAATGTTTTAAATGATAACGCTTTGGGTGATAGTTCTGTAACTATTGCTTCAAGTGGCCAACTGGCATTACTAACAGCAAATGATTTTAAATTTAATAATAATCTGGTTAATGACGGCACTATTACCTTATCAGATCAAAATACTTACGGTAAGTTGGTGACTGTTTCTGGTAATTACACCAGTAATAATGGGGCGTTGGTTTTTAATGGTGCTCTGGCTGATGATAATACAGTCATAGATAAACTGTTAATCAAAGGGAATTATGACGGAACCACTAATGTGGCAGTGAATAACATTGGTGGGATTGGGGCTGAAACACTAAACGGGATTGATATTATTTCCATTGACGGAAATGTTAATGGATCATTTAAACAGGCTGGGCGTATAGTCGCTGGTGCATACGATTATAGTCTGGTTAGAGGTGAAGGGGCTAATGAAAATCATTGGTACTTAACCAGTCAAAAACAACCGACACCGGGACCGGATCCAGTCCCTACGCCGGAACCCACACCTACACCTACACCGGAGCCAACTCCTGTACCGAAACCCAGTTTCAATATTCTGCGTCCGGAAGCTGGTAGCTATGTAGCCAATAATTATTTTTCCAATACTATGTTCCTGAATGATTTTCAGGACAGAAGTGGGGAAGTAAAGTATTTTGATCCGATATCTGGTACTTATAAGTTCTCTAGCCTATGGATGCGACAAGAGGGGGGGCATAATCGCTTCAATGACAGCACCGGACAGTTGAAGACACAAAGCAACCGTTATGTTCTGCAGCTAGGTGGAGACTTATTTAAATGGGCAGGTCGTGACGATGAGTCAATTCGTATTGGTATTATGGGTGGGTATGGTAATAACCATAGCCGTACTCATTCGTCAATTACTGATTATTCCTCAAAGGCATCTGTTAATGGATACAGTGCTGGTTTATATGCCACCTGGATTAAAGGCTACGATGATAAATCATGGACTTATGTAGATGTTTGGGGCCAATATAGTTGGTTTGATAACTCAGTAAAAGGGGAGCAGATTTCTGAAGAATCATATTCCTCAAAAGGTTTTACTGGGTCTATTGAAGGAGGTTATGCTTACAAGGTTGGTGAAAGTGGCCGTACTTCCTATTGGCTTCAACCAGTGGCGCAACTTGCACTGATGGATGTCAGAACCAGGAACCTCAATGAAAAAAACGGCACTAACGTTTCATTCAACGGAAGCGGCAATATCATGTCACGACTAGGTGTAAGAGCTTATACTAACGGACATAATAAAATAGATGATAATAGTGGCCGTACTTTTGAGCCGTATGTAGAGGTAAATTACATTCATAACACCAAAGACTTTAGCGTCAAAATGAATAATGAGACAGTAAGTCAGTCTGGCGCCAGAAATGCATTTGAGGCGAAAGTGGGTGTTAATGGACAGCTTTCAGAAAACACCAATGTTTGGGTGAATGTATCCCAGCAAGTAGGTAGCAACAGCTTTTCTGATTCCCAGGCCACGTTGGGTATAAAATACGCATTCTAATCTTGAGGTGAAGTTAAAAAGGCCACTGATTGTGGCCTTTTTATTACCACTGTTATGGGGGGGCCTGCCAAAAAAGAAATGTCACGCCTCGTACTTGCACTATCATTGAGAAGCTTTCAATGCCACAACAAACACCAAAAGCCAGCCGTGTTCTAGATTGCCGCAATACCACCACTGATCAGTCAGGCTATTGCGAACAACACAAAAGCGAAGGCTGGAAGCAGAACCGGATCACCAAATGCGCACAGTGGTCATCGCCTGCCAGCGCTGAGTGTCCTTTCCGTTGCGATCGTGAGACCAAACAGAATCACAGCCAAAGCACCAAAGAAAGCCCTTATCTGGTGCCACTGCGATATGGCAATGGCATCTCCTTCTGACAGATGTCCGCATTGTGGCAGAATCAGCGACCGGAAGAGACGGTTTAAGCGAGTGCCTTTATGAGACCTGTGATACCTACAGACGGAACCAGTACACCAGTCTGTATCTTTTGTTTAGCTTCAATTCTTTGTCTGATGTACAACGTTAATACCAATAACCATACAAAGGGCAATGATTTGAGAGTCGTGCGAAATCATTTCATGGCCGAAGAAATTGGCGATACGGTTATCCAGTTACTTGAGAATGGCAAAAGGGTTACGACAGGCAATATAGCTGACTTGCTCGAAAGGAAAAGTCATACGTTGCATGGTGAACAGGCTGATAATATAAGATAAATTCTGATATTTATCAGGAAAAAATCTGTCCTTTAAACTTGCCATCGACCTCCTGCTTATTGTAGGTTTTTTTCTCGTTGCGGCGAATCCAGCTATGCGCATGGGCGGAAGTGGTTTCAGGATAGTTGATTATCAGGGGAGTGCGAGTCACGGTTAAACCAACTAACGACTCACAGGGAGGCGCCTGGCACCGCAACACCCAGCAGAAATCAGACTCGTACTTAAAGGCTACTTCGGTAGCCTTTTCTTATTTATGCGAACAGCCAGACAGGATTACGCAGTAAAGAGACTTCGAACACAATGTAAGTGATAAGGATGGCGGTGAGGGCTTTTTCCCAGAAGTTCATATAGCAGATCTCCAAAAAAAAGCCCGGTCAGAGAACCGAGTAAAATCATTCAATATAAGCATTCACCATGGGATATACGTTCATACATGGAAAGATGAACGACGGTAAAAACATAACCATTTCAGGATAGACAGGTCAACAGGCTGCGCCAGGGCGTAGCCTTTTCTTTTTCTATTCACAGGACATCCATTTTGAATATCGAAAAGCACACTACGTGGCTGGCCTACCTGTGGGCGTTTATTAGTAGCCTTTTTGCTCAATGGACGCTGAATGACTACGGCGCGTTGATTGGCATCATCCTCGGCATCGGAACGTTTCTGGTTAATCGCCACTACAAACAGCAATCCGCGCAGGCGCAGAAAGCCAGGTGGCAGCGATAGAGAAGCGTAATCAGATACTGAGACAGCTTGCCAGCAGGCCGGATAGTTCGCTGAAATCGCTGGTACTCACCGCAGAAGAACCGGAGGGAGACGATGGCGCTAAGGACGAAAGTTAAAGCCCTTCTGGCTGGTGGCGCGAGTGTAATAGTGATAGCGGCGGCGCTTTTGGGCGGTAATGACGGTCTGGAAGGCAGGCGCCACGAACCCTATCGGGATGTGGCTGGCGTACTTACTGTATGTGATGGACATACGTACCTGGCAAGCACTACACCGATGCGGAGTGTGATGCACTGCTGAATAAAGACCTTGCACTGGTCGCAGCCCGCATTGATCCACTGATTAAGGCCAGTATCCCGAACAGAGAAAGAGCCGCGCTCTACTCCTTTGCGTACAACGTTGGCACTGGCGCGTTAGCCAGGTCAACCCTACTGAAAAAACTCAACGCTGGCGACCATGCCGGAGCCTGCAACGAGCTTAAACGCTGGACGTATGCAGGTGGCAGACAGTGGAAAGGACTGGTAACGCGTCGCGAGATTGAGCGCGAAGTGTGTACGTGGGGGCAGAAATGAACCGCATAACCACGGGCGTAATAGCCTCATTGTTGATTGTGGTCGCGGCGCTGGCGAACGCGACAATTACCGACATGACGAAGCGCCAGCGTGACGTTGCCGCCCTCGATGCAAAATACACGAAGGAATTAGCTGATGCACAGACCAGGAATACTGATTTGCAGCGCCGCCTTGCTGCTGGTGGCCGGCGCTGTACAGTGCCCACCTGGACCGCAACCACCAGCGCCAGCCGCGTGGGCAATGCTGCCACCGTCGAACTCTCTCCAGATTCTGGACGGAATGTTCTCGATATCCGCGCCGGGATCATCAGCGACCAGGAAAAACTGAAGTATTTGCAGGAGTACATTCGGACGCAGTGTCTGAAATAAAAGACCCGGAGATGGACACCTGCATCTCCGGGCGGAAGACAAACATGTTCAGCATCGTCATTAAAAGCACGCCATGAAATCTTATTTAGTTTTTTCTGGAGTTTATAACCAGTTAAATAATTTCCAGATTATAAATGATATAACATAACAAAATATTGGCCAGTCTGACCACTGGCTTTTTTACATCTGTCAACGAGCCCCGGACAAAGTGAGCGGACAGAACTGAAACCTGATAACAAGGAAAATTAATGAAGGCAAAATTATTCGTACTGGCCCTGGTATGTGTGTCCCTCGCCGGTTGTACAACGCTTTATTATCGGTAATGACTATGCGCCGTATATTAGCCACCACTGCCGCACTTTGTCTTGGCGGCTGCATTACTGTGTATGGTCCGGTTAAAACGGGAGGGCAGCCAGACCGGGCAGCAGCCAGGGATGAGCGAACAGATATCAACCTCATTCATCGGTAATCGTAAACCGGATGAGTTGCTGAATGCCGTGGAGCTGTATTTCAGGGAGAAGGCCATCACAGCCAGTGTTAACGACCATACCACAGGGATTATCGCCGGTATTGGGGATGACCCGGAGCTGAGTTCGTTGTATCTGGACTGTTCACTATTACCGCAGACACAAAATATCCAGGAGCATTACCGTATCGTCGCGCAGGTCTGGAGTTCCGGTGAAGGCAGTAATGTTTCGGTAATGGTGACAGGCACTGCCGACGGTAACGATAAGGTGAAGCCGGTTGAGAGTAAAAGCACCGGGATATTTGAGAAAGATTTGCTGGAACGGTTACGTAAGTAAGCATTACAGCAGGGGCTAATCCGTGGAAGGACATCAACCTTTACGGGTCCTTTCCGGCAGTCCGGAACATTACGGGGCGGCAGCGTCGCAGGATTTCACTCCTTATGAAATTTTTCAGGGAAAAATCAGATCCGTTCTTCTTATCGTTTATTGGTTGTTTTTAAAGGTTTTTTTAGAAAAAAAGTATCTGCTGGATAACGTTTTTAGCTAAAAACGTTATCCAGCAGATACTTTCCTGTTTCCGGGGGACTTTTCCATGAACGTGAACAAAAAAACTGGCTGAAATTTTTGGTTGTGACGCCAGAACTGTCACAGCCTGGCAAAGCTAGGGTTTGCCGCTTGTTCTGGTGCCTCGGCGGTGCAGTAGCCAAAAACTACCGTGAAAAATCGGTGGATGTGGTCTGCTATGACGAATTGTCATCTTTTGAGCCGGATGTCGAGAAAGAAGGTTCGCCGACGCTGCTAGGGGATAAACGTATTGAAGGTTCTGTCTGGCCTAAATCCATTCGGGGCTCCACACCAAAAGTCAAAGGGTCATGCCAGATTGAAAAGGGGGCAAATGAATCGGCGCATTTTATGCGTTTTCATGTACCGTGTCCGCACTGTGGCGAAGAACGGTACCTTAAATTCGGTGATGCAGTACGCCGTTCGGTCTGAAATGGGAGAAAAGCAAGCCGGAGACGGTGTATTACCTTTGTGAACATAATGGATGCGTGATCCGTCAGTCGGAACTTGATCAGAAAGCGGGACGCTGGATTTGCGATAACACAGGCATGTGGACACGTGATGGACTGACTTATTTCAGCGCGTCCGGTGAGGAGGTTCCGCCGCCACGATCCATTACCTTTCATATCTGGACGGCTTACAGTCCCTTTACCACCTGGATACAGATTGTTTATGACTGGCTGGATGCGCTGAAAGATCCAAATGGTGTGAAAACCTTTATAAACACCACCCTGGGCGAGCCTTATGAAGAGGCGGTAGCCGAAAAACTCAGCCATGAGCTTTTGCTGGAAAAAGTGATTCATTATTAACTGTGTACGCCAGCCGGGCATCACATCATTAAAAAGAAACTTTGGCGTTTATTTTCTGCGGCCTGAAAAAGTTCCTCGCGTGCTGGATTGCGCTGAAGGTGAACTGATTTTTAAGATATTTGTCAATAAGTTATAACATATTGATTTTTATATTATCTTTTATTTTACAATTACATAAAAAAATTGATAGTATACTCCCCTATAGTATACGGAGGGCGTATGCCGCATTCACCTGAAGATAAAAAACGTATTCTTACCCGTGTTCGTCGTATTCGCGGGCAGGTCGAAGCGCTGGAGCGGGCGCTTGAGTCCGGCGAGCCTTGTCTGGCGATTTTGCAACAGATTGCCGCCGTGCGCGGCGCGTCTAATGGCCTGATGAGTGAAATGGTTGAAATCCACCTGAAAGATGAGCTGGTCAGCGGGGAAACCACGCCAGATCAGCGCGCTGTTCGGATGGCGGAAATCGGCCATCTCCTTCGCGCTTATCTAAAATAACAATTTCCCTCACCGTAACAGGAAGAGACATATGAAATCACGTGCAGCAGTTGCTTTTGGTCCCGGTCAGCCACTAAAAATTGTCGAGATTGACGTTGCGCCGCCGAAAAAAGGTGAAGTTCTGGTCAAAATCACCCATACAGGCGTTTGCCATACCGATGCATTTACCCTTTCTGGCGATGATCCGGAAGGCGTATTCCCGGCAGTCCTGGGTCACGAAGGCGGCGGCGTGGTAGTCGGGGTCGGCGAGGGGGTAACCAGTCTGAAACCTGGCGACCATGTTATTCCACTGTATACGGCGGAATGCGGCGAGTGTAAGTTCTGTAAATCCGGTAAAACCAACCTTTGCCAGGCCGTACGCGCCACTCAGGGAAAAGGACTAATGCCGGATGGCACCACCCGTTTTTCTTATAACGGCGAACCGGTTTATCACTATATGGGAACCAGTACGTTCAGCGAATATACCGTTTGCGCGGAAATTTCTCTGGCGAAAGTGAACCCGCAGGCGCCGCTGGATAAAGTGTGTCTGCTGGGCTGCGGCGTGACGACCGGTATTGGCGCCGTACATAACACCGCTAAAGTGAAAGCCGGCGATACCGTTGCCGTTTTTGGTTTAGGCGGTATTGGGCTGGCGGTCATTCAGGGCGCGGTTCAGGCTAAAGCAGGGCGTATTTTAGCTGTTGATACGAATCCGGACAAATTTACGCTGGCGGGCGAAATGGGGGCGACAGACTTTATTAACCCGAATGATCATGATAAACCGATCCAGGACGTTATTGTTGAACTTACTGATGGCGGCGTGGACTTTAGTTTTGAATGTATCGGCAACGTTAACGTGATGCGAGCAGCGCTGGAATGTTGTCATAAAGGCTGGGGGGAAAGCATTATTATTGGCGTAGCGGGCGCAGGACAGGAAATTAAAACCCGTCCCTTCCAGCTAGTGACAGGTCGCGTCTGGCGTGGCTCCGCCTTTGGCGGCGTGAAAGGGCGCACGCAGCTGCCAGGGATGGTAGAAGATGCGATGAACGGTAAAATCCGTTTAGATCCTTTTATTACTCACCGTCTGCCGCTGGAGCAGATTAACAATGCCTTTGAACTGATGCATCAGGGCAAATCTATCCGTACCGTTATCCACTTTGGTGATAACTGATTCATCCGCCAGCGGAAAATCCGCTGGCGCTTATCTGAATTTTCTGGAATGAATGTTGTGAAAATGTGACGAAGGCGATGCTTTTCGCGATAAGCAAACGTCATGAAGTGCCGATGACTATCTAACGGGCGTGTTTTTACGCATTAAACCTACAAGAGAGTCAACGGTCATGGGCAACACATTCTCGATGCAAGCCTCGCATAAACTGGGCTTCCTGCATCACATTCGGCTGGTTCCGCTGTTTTCCTCCATTCTCGGTGGCATCCTTCTTCTTTTTGCTTTGAGTGCCGGGCTGGCTGGCTATTTTCTGTTACAGGCCGATCGCGATCAGCGTGATGTAACGGACGAGATTCAGGTACGGATGGGATTATCCAACAGCGCTAACCACTTACGTACCGCACGTATCAATATGATCCACGCTGGCGCGGCGAGCCGGATTGCCGAAATGGATGAAATGAAAGCCAATATTGCCGCCGCGGAAACTCGGATCGCGCAGTCTCAGGACGGTTTTAACGCTTATATGTCCAGAGCGGTGAAAACACCAGCCGATGAAGCGTTGGATAATGAGTTAAACACCCGCTACAACGCCTATATCAATGGTCTACAACCGATGCTGAAATTTGCCAAAAATGGCATGTTCGAAGCGATCATTAATCATGAAAACGAGCAGGCAAAACAACTGGATGCGGCATATAACCATGTCCTGTTGAAAGCTATTGAACTGCGCACCGAGCGGGCGAGGCTGCTTAGCGAGCAGGCTTACCAACGTAGCCGGCTTGGTATGATGTTTATGATTGGCGCGTTTACGTTGGCGCTGGTATTGACGTTAATGACCTTTAGGGTGCTGCGTCGTACGGTAATACGGCCGTTACAGCAGGCCGCGTCACGTATCGAACGCATTGCGGCGGGCGATCTGACCATGGCCGACGAGCCCGCAGGACGCAGTGAAATTGGTCGCCTGAGTTGTCATCTTCAGCAGATGCAGCATGCGTTGCAGCAAACGGTAGGGACGGTGCGTCAGGGGGCGGAGGAAATTTATCGCGGCACCAGCGAAATTACCGCCGGTAACACGGATTTATCTTCTCGCACTGAACAGCAGGCTGCCGCCATTGAACAGACCGCGGCCAGTATGGAACAGTTGACGGCAACCGTTAAACAGAATGCGGATAATGCGCATCACGCCAGCAAACTGGCGGAAGACGCCTCCGGTAAAGCCAGTCGTGGAGGCCAGATGGTTTCCGGGGTCGTGCAAACGATGGGAAATATCTCCACCAGCTCGAAAAAAATCTCGGAAATTACCGCCGTCATTAACAGTATCGCCTTCCAGACTAACATTCTGGCGCTGAACGCGGCGGTCGAGGCCGCGCGTGCCGGAGAACAAGGACGCGGGTTTGCGGTGGTCGCCAGTGAAGTTCGTACCCTCGCCAGTCGCAGCGCGCAGGCGGCAAAAGAGATTGAAGGCTTGATCGGCGAATCGGTTAGTCTGATTGAACTAGGTTCTGAAGAGGTTGTCGCTGCGGGGAGCACCATGAATGAGATTGTGGATGCCGTAAAACGCGTCACTGATATCATGCTTGATATCGCTGCAGCTTCTGATGAACAAAGTCGCGGCATTGTCCAGGTCAGTCAGGCGATTTCTGAGATGGACAAGGTCACGCAGCAAAACGCGTCGCTGGTAGAAGAGGCGTCAGCGGCGGCGGCTTCGCTTGAAGAACAGGCCGCCCGCTTGACGCAAGCCGTTGATGCGTTTCGTTTACAGGATACTGGCGCGACAATGCGTTCATCCTTCCTTTAATAAGCGTCGCGCCATCGGGCTATTTTAGCCGCGGGCGCGTTTATTATCCGGCGGCCGCCATCACAGCGGCATCGATTTACGGATCGCCGCAATCAGCGTTTGCGCCCCGGTTGAAAGCGGGATATCAACTCGTGTAAGAATACCTATGGGCTCGCCTGCGCTCTGGGTCGGCACGGGTAATGAGACCAGCGTCGCCTGGCGAAGATCTTCTTTAACCGCGCCAGAGGGGACGAACCAGACGTAATCGTAATCTACGGTCAGTTGTCGTGATAACGATGCGGATAGCGTTTCGATACACCCTGCAGGCATTTTACATCCCTGGCTTTGCAACAGGGCTTCCGCATTCTGGCGCGGCACCGTGCCTTTTGGCGAGACGACTACCGGCCATTCCATAACCCGGCTGAGCGTGATCGTCTCCTGTAACAGGGGATGGCCGGGGCGTACCACTAATTTAAGCGATTCTAAAAACAGCAGTTCGTAATTTAAGCCGCTCATTAATTCCGGGTCTGACATGCGGCCAATACCCAGATCGATCTCGCCTGACTTGAGACCAGCAAGCAACATCGTATTGTTCATGGTGGCGACCTGTAACGAGGTCGATTTTTGCTGTTGATGGAACCGCCCAATTACCGCCGGGAGAATACCCAGCGCAGCGGTGGGGAGCGCGCCAATACGCACCACATCGGCGCTGGCATCCTCTTTGCGATTCAGCGCCTGCCCGGCAGTATTCAACGCATCTAATACTTTTACCGCATGGGTTAAAAATTGTTCGCCAGGAACCGTTAATTGCGCGCCCAGTCGCCCGCGTTCAAACAGACGGGTTCCGGTGAGTTGCTCCAGTTCGTTCAGCGTCTTAGAAAGGGCTGGCTGGCTCAGGTTAAGGGTTTCAGCCGCGCGCCCCAGAGTTCCCTGTTGCGCAACGGCGACAAACGTATGAAGGTGGCGCAACCGAATGCGCTGACTAAACAGACCATTTTTTTCCATAAGCGATGTTAAAAACAGAGCCATGCGGGTGACAAGTAAAGTTGTTTGTTTTTGATAACTTGATAGCAAAATATTATTAACATTTTACCATTTAAAGTTACAACTGTTTTATTTTGCTGATGATTCAACTGCCGTTAAGCGTGCTAAGCCGCGCTCTGATCGGGGATACGCCAGCGTGTGTCAATCCGTTCCACACAATGAATTCAGGCGGGATCACAGTTTGTAAATTCTTCTCCCCGGAATGGATGAGGTTTTCTACACTCCAGGTAACATTCACTGGAGGCATGACATTATGGCGAACACCATCACGGCAGATGAGATTCGGGAACACTTTTCGCAGGCAATGTCGGCAATGTACCAGCAGGAAGTTCCGCAGTACGGTACGTTACTGGAACTTGTCGCTGACGTGAATCTGGCGGTGCTGGAAAATAATCCCAAATTGCATGAGCAGTTGGCTAATGCCGATGAACTGGCGCGGTTGAACGTGGAACGACATGGCGCTATTCGTGTTGGCACCGCAGAAGAACTTTCTACCTTGCGTCGGATATTCGCTATCATGGGGATGTACCCGGTGAGCTATTACGATCTCTCTCAGGCGGGCGTGCCGGTGCACTCCACGGCATTTCGTCCCATTGACGACGCTTCGCTTTCGCGTAATCCCTTCCGCGTGTTCACTTCGCTATTACGCCTGGAACTCATTGAAGATGCGGCATTACGCCAGCGGGCGGCGGAAATCTTATCGCAGCGGGATATTTTTACGTCGCGCTGCCGACAATTGCTGGATGAGTACGACGAGCAGGGCGGTTTCAGTACTGCCCAGGCCGAAGAATTCGTCCGTGAAACGCTGGAGACTTTTCGCTGGCATCGTCAGGCTACTGTTGATGAAGAAACGTACCGCGCCCTGCATCGTGAACATCGGTTAATTGCCGACGTGGTCTGTTTTCCAGGATGTCACATTAACCATCTGACGCCACGTACTCTGGATATCGACCGGGTACAGGCAATGATGCCGGAGTGCGGCATTACGCCTAAAATTCTTATCGAAGGTCCGCCTCGCCGCGAAGTGCCCATTCTGTTGCGGCAAACCAGTTTCAAAGCACTGGAAGAGCAGGTGCTCTTCGTTGGTGAAAAACAGGGTACACACACGGCGCGCTTCGGCGAAATTGAGCAACGCGGCGTCGCTCTGACGCCAAAAGGTCGTCGGTTATATGACGAATTGTTGCAAAAGGCAGAAACGGGTAAGGATAACTTCACGCATCAACTCCATTTACAGGAGGTCTTTAACGCCTTTCCGGATAGCGAATTTCTGCTCCGTCAGCAGGGGCTTGCCTGGTTCCGCTATCGCTTAACGCCTTCCGGTGAGGCGCATCGTCAGGCGATTCATCCTGGTGACGATCCGCAGCCGCATATCGAGCGTGGTTGGGTGATCGCGCAGCCGATTACCTATGAAGATTTTCTCCCGGTCAGCGCTGCCGGCATTTTCCAGTCGAATCTGGGAAATGAAACGCAGGCCAGAAGCCACGGTAATGCCAGCCAGGATGCCTTTGAACAGGCGCTGGGATGTTCGGTACTGGATGAGTTTTCGTTATATCAGGAAGCGGAAGAACGCAGTAAACGCCGTTGCGGTCTGCTTTAAAAACGGTAAGCTTCACAGGCTGTGAGGATGCTGTAAAAAGGAAGGCGTTATGTTGAATCCCTCCATCCCGTTGGTGCAAACGCGTCACGGTAAAATCGTGGGCGTCGTACAGGAAGAAATCCATATCTGGCGCGGTATACCCTATGCCGCGCCGCCAATAGGGGAGCTACGCTGGCGTGCGCCGCAGCCTGTTACGTCCTGGCAGGATGTGCGCCAGGCGGATTGTTTCTCCTGCGCCAGTTGGCAGGACATTACCTGGTGTCGCGAACTTGGCGGCGGCGATCCGGGAAATTTTTCTGAAGATTGTCTCTATCTGAATGTCTGGGCTCCCGCCGTACGTCATAAACTGTTGCCGGTCATGGTCTGGCTACACGGCGGCGGTTACACCATTGGCGCGGGTAGTCTGCCGCCCTATGACGGTCATGCGCTGGCGAAGCGCGGCGCGATCGTGGTGACGGTCAATTATCGGCTTGGCCATCTGGGCTTTTTCGCGCATCCGGCGCTGGAAGGCGAAGAGGCGGAGTGTATTCATAATTTCGCTTTACTCGATCAAATCGCCGCGCTGCGTTGGGTGCAGGACAATATTGCCGCGTTTGGCGGCGATACGCAGAATGTGACGCTATTTGGCGAGTCCGCTGGCGCCCGCAGCGTGCTGTCGTTGATGGCTTCGCCGTTGGCTAAGGGGCTTTTTCATAAAGCGATTATTCAGAGTGGTTATACGCTGCCGGATACGCCCCGCGAGGTGGCGCTTAAAAAGGGTGTTGCGCTGGCGGAACATGTTGGCTTAGCCAATGCCACAGCTGAACAGCTACGCGCTTTACCAGCAGAGACGTTTTGGCCGCTGGACGCGCCCTTTAAAATTGCTCCGACGCCGATTTCCGGCGACGTCGTATTGCCGCAGCCGATGCTGGAAACCTTCTTTGCGGCTAAACAGCATCCGATACCGGTGATGATCGGCTCGAACAGCGATGAAGCCAGCGTATTGGCGGTTTTTGGCGTTGATATTGCCGGTCAAATTCAAAAAATGCGCCGTGAGCGGCGTGTTGGACTGGGGGTAATCCGGCTGCTTTATCCTGGTGTGAAAGGCGACGAAGCGCTAGGGCGGCAGGTCTGTCGGGATATGGTATTTACCACGTTGGGTTATGTCGTCATGCAAGCGCAGCAGCGGATCGGCGAACCGTGCTGGCGTTACTGGTTTGATTATGTCGCCGAAGCGGAGCATAACACCTATGCTAATGGCGCCTGTCATGGCAATGAAATACCGTATGTGTTCGATACGTTAACGCGGGCTGAGCCCACATGCCATTATGTGAATGAGAATGACCTGGCCTTTGCCTCGCAGGTGGCGGATTACTGGGTGAATTTCGCTCGTCATGCCAGCCGCACGCGTGATGTGCTGCACGGCCCGGTTCGCTGGCCCGCCAGCATTCGGGGGCGAGATCGTTTGTTGCGGATTGGACTGAACAAGCTTGCCGGTTTTAAAGTGGAAAACCGCTTTATGCGTGCGCGTCTGGCGCTGTTTAAGCGTGTCATGAAACATCATGTTAGTCTGGAGTAAACTTTTCATAACCTGAAGAATGCCGCGTGAGGTTTACATCCGATTCGGTCGGTTCTTATCGACATAAAATATTTACGCTTTTGCGCAGTTTCCAGGCGACCAACAATTGGATTATTAATGAATTTTGTCTAGAGTGAGCGGTCAGAAACGGGCACGCTCTTGCTGCTGAAAAAAACCAGCGCGGGACCATTCACAAGACCAGAAGGACTCATTTTCAGGTATGAATCGTAGACGATTTATTAAAGGTTCAATGGCAATGGCCGCCGTGTGCGGTTCCAGCGGTATTGCTTCACTCTTTTCTCAGGCGGCGTTTGCCGCGGAATCCGATATTGCGGATGGTAAAACTGTCCGTTTTGATTTTGCTGGTCTGCAAACAATGGCCCAGGCGTTAGCGAAGAAACCCTGGGATGGTGCGCCGAGACCGTTGCCGGATACGCTCGCCAATCTGACGCCGCAGGCCTATAACAGTATCCAGTATGACGCGGCACATTCGCTCTGGAACAATGTTGCCAATCGGCAGCTCGATATTCAGTTTTTCCACGTAGGGATGGGGTTTCGTCGTCGCGTGCGCATGTTTTCCGTTGATACGACAACTCATCTTGCTCGTGAGATTCATTTTCGCCCGGAACTGTTTAAATACAACGATGCCGGCGTTGACACGACGCAACTGGAAGGGCAGAGCGATCTCGGTTTCGCCGGTTTCCGTGTCTTTAAAGCGCCGGAACTGGCGCGGCGCGATATTGTCTCCTTTCTGGGCGCCAGTTATTTCCGGGCGGTAGATGATACTTATCAGTATGGCCTGTCGGCTCGCGGGCTGGCGATAGATACCTATACTGACGGTCAGGAAGAGTTCCCCGACTTCACCGCATTCTGGTTTGACACCGCGAAGCCGGGTGATACCACGTTTACTGTTTACGCTCTGCTGGATAGTGCCAGTGTGACGGGCGCGTATAAGTTTGTCATCCATTGTGAAAAGTCGCAGGTGATCATGGACGTAGAAAACCATCTCTACGTCCGTAAAGACATTAAGCAACTCGGCATTGCGCCGATGACCAGTATGTTTAGTTGCGGGAATAATGAACGCCGGGTATGCGACACCATTCATCCGCAAATTCACGATTCCGATCGGCTGGCGATGTGGCGGGGTAACGGCGAGTGGATTTGCCGCCCACTGAATAATCCGCAGAAATTGCAGTTCAATGCATATATGGACGACAACCCGAAAGGGTTCGGCTTGCTGCAACTCGATCGCGATTTCTCGCATTATCAGGATGTCATGGGATGGTACAACAAACGTCCGAGCCTGTGGGTGGAGCCGCGCAGTAAGTGGGGGAAAGGCGCGGTTAGCCTGATGGAGATCCCAACTACTGGCGAAACTCTGGATAATGTGGTCTGTTTCTGGCAGCCGGAAAAAGCGATCAAAGCCGGGGATACGCTGGCGTTCAATTATCGTTTGTACTGGAGCGCGCAGCCGCCGGTGCAATCGCCGCTTGCGCGGGTTATGGCGACCCGTACAGGGATGGGCGGTTTTCCCGAAGGCTGGGCGCCGGGCGAACATTACCCGGATAAATGGGCGCGCCGTTTTGCTATTGATTTTGTCGGCGGCGATCTGAAAGCGGCCGCGCCAAAAGGCATTGAGCCGGTGATTACGCTCTCCAGCGGTGAGGCGAAGCAGATTGAGATCCTCTACGTTGAGCCTTTCGACGGTTATCGTATCCAGTTTGACTGGTATCCGACCTCGGATTCTACGGCACCAGTGGATATGCGTATGTTCCTGCGTTGCCAGGGGGAGGCTATAAGCGAAACCTGGCTGTATCAGTATTTCCCGCCCGCGCCGGATAAGCGTCGTTATGTCGACGATCGTATCATGCGTTAGTCAGTTTGCCTTCTGTACCGCCACAAAGGCGGTACAGGTTCTGGATATAGCTCTGACATAAACTCACTCGTGATCCGCTGTTTTTGTGACATGCCTTTCCATCGTTCTATTTTTGCAACAGTCCTTCCTGTTTATCCCTCTCGATCCTGCGGACAGGGAACATTAAGATAGCTTCACCTTATTTAAGATATAAAGTGAATATAATGAAAAAGAGTCTTCTTGGTGCTGTCCTGTCTCTGGGTTTATTAAGTGCTGCTCATGCAGATGTATATAAATTTGATAATACGCATACCAATGCGGTATTTAATATCGATCATTTTCAGACCTCAACCAATCACGGCGGATTTTATGCCATTAGCGGCGAACTGAAATATCAGCCGGAAAAGCAAGTCGCAGAGATGCGCGTGACGATTCCTGTGAGCGCCTTAAATACCGGGGTGGATGCGTTTGATAAACATATCCGCAGTAGCGATATTCTGGATGCGGAAAAATATCCAGTAATGGTATTTGAATCGACAAAATGGCATTTTGCAGATAATAAACCGGTTTCTATTGACGGTTTGTTAACAATGAAGGGGGTAACTAAGCCCGTCACCTTAACCACCACGAAGTTTGGCTGTTATATGAGCCCGATATTCAAGGCGCAGGTTTGCGGTGGTGATTTTGTCACGCAAATAGATCGCACCCAGTGGGGTGTAGATTATCTGGTCGATATGGGGATGACGAAAGTTGTCGATATAAAAATCCAGGCAGAAGCGGTTAAGCAATAAAGGGGATTATGATGAAAACTCATCACCTCATTCGGGTAGTGGCCTCGCTGGCAATGTTGGCAACATCAGGCCTGGCTTATGCTGAAGAGTACAAAGCCAGCACGGACGAAAAAGCAATAAAAATGACGAACGTCGCCTCACTGGAAGCGCGCGTTCAGGCCAGAATGGAGAAAGGGGCATTTGGTTATATTCGCGGTGGAGCCGAAGATGAGAATAACCTTCGCAGCAACACCGAAAGCTTTGACAAAAAATATATTATGCCGCGCGTATTACAGGGCATTGAGTTAAAAGAGATCGATTTATCAACGCAGCTACTGGGTATTCCGCTTAAAACGCCTATAATCCAGGCACCGATGGCGGCGCAGGGTCTGGCCCACGCCTCCGGAGAGTTGGCGACGGCGAAAGGCATGGCGCAGGTCGGTTCGATTTTCTCGTTGAGCACCTATGGTAACAAGACCATCGAAGAGGTGGCTAACGTTTCCGGGAAAAACCCGTTCTTCTTCCAGCTTTATATGAGTAAGAATAATCAATTTAACGAATTTATTCTTGCACAAGCGGTAAAACATGGCGCTAAAGCAATTATTCTGACCGTAGATTCGCCTGTCGGTGGTTATCGGGAAGAAGATATTAAAAATAACTTCCAGTTCCCGCTGGGTTTTGCAAACCTCGAAATGTTCGCCAGAAAAAATGACGATGGTTCAAAAACCGGCAAAGGGGCAGGGATAAGTGAAATTTACGCGCAGGCTAAACAAGCCTTTACGCCGGAGGATATTGCCTATGTACATCGTGTTTCCGGTCTTCCGGTTATTGTAAAAGGCATTCAGTCGCCGGAGGATGCTGAAATTGCTATCCAGTCCGGGGCCGCAGGAATATGGGTTTCTAATCATGGTGGGCGTCAATTAGACAGCGGGCCATCCTCATTCGATATGCTTCCTGCGATTGCAAAAGTCGTCAACAAGCGAGTGCCTGTTATTTTTGACAGTGGAGTACGCCGTGGTTCGCACGTATTCAAAGCGTTAGCCAGCGGGGCGGATATTGTGGCGGTTGGCCGGCCTGTATTATACGGTCTTAATCTTGGCGGCGCTCAGGGTGTGGCATCGGTGATTGAACAGCTAAACAAAGAGCTGACAATTAACATGATGTTGGGTGGTGCCAGGAATATTGAACAAGTGAAAACGACACGCTTGTTAACTGAAAAAGAGCTGCCCCAGTAATATAAAGGTCGGGTACTATACCCGACCTTTTCCTGTGTGATTTTCCTCAACAACGCTTCCGGTAGAAAATGACGCGCTCTGTTTCCTCAAATCCTAACGCCTGGTGAACTTTCTGGGAAATTGTATTTTCCGGCGTGGTATCAGAGGCCATTTCCCGACACCCTTTATTCGTTCCCCATCGTTGCACCGCTGCAATCAATTGTTTCGCTACGCCGCGTTGACGGAATGAGGGGAGAACAAAGATACCTTCAAGGAAAGCCACGGGCGAACTGTCACAGCCATTGACATAATCGTGGCGGATTGAGGCATCCGCAAAGCCAATCGCCACCCCGTCTGCCATCGCAATAAATGACGCCAGATGATCGGCTTGCAGGATTTCTTCGCCATCCGCCAGATGGGCGTCATCCGGGTGACCAGGCCAGAGCTGTTTTCGCAATCCGCGCCAGTGCTCCAGATGGGTTTTGTTCATTTGCCTGATGTCCATTAACGCGCTCCTGATGAGAGGTCTGACATGATGAGACGGCATCCCGCTTGCTGATAACGTCGGGCGATAGCAGACGGGAGCGCACTGTCGCTAAGAATGGTGGTAATACAGGACAGCGTCGCAACCGCATGGGGTTCCACAGTGTCAAACTTTGAGTGATCGGCCATCAATATGACCTCGCGTGAGCGCTGAATAATGCGCGTTTTTACGCCCACTTCAAACATGGTAGCGTTGGTGATGCCCGTTTCTAACGACAGCGCATCGCAGGAGATAAAAGCGCGTTCAACGGCAAAGGCGTTAATCATCTCCAGCGCCATACTCTCGCCAACCGAAAAGTAACCGGGGCGAATCAGCCCGCCAATAATGTAGCTCTCTACGTGTGGGAAGCCACCTAGCTCATTAGCGATTTTGATGTCATTGCAAATGACTTTTACTTTGGCGTCGACCAGACATTTTGCCAGTTCCAGACAGGTGGAGCCGGAGTCGAGAAAAAAGCAGTCTCCATCCTTGATGAACGTGCGGGCGAGGGCGGCGATTTCGCGTTTCGCCTCGCTTTGTAACGTTCGCTTAACGTCGAAAACATATTCTTTATCTTCCGTACTGTCGTCGAAGTCAATACAACCATGGCCGCGAACCATACCGGGATAACGGCTGGCAATATAGTGAAAATCCCGGCGCACGGTTGCCTCAGCATAGCCAAAAAGCTCAATAGCTTGCTGTGTTGAGAGGTGCCGGTGTTGCCAAAGATAATGCAACATCTGTTTGATACGGTCGGGGCGCTGTTGGCTCATCAACATATGACTCCTTTATAGCGCGGTGAATTGTGACAACGTCACGTTTTGATTCGCCGTCGTGAACAACGCCCGGCCAATCACCAGATGCTGTGCACCTGCGGCGGCAAGTAGCCGTGCGGCGCGAAGCGTAATTCCGCCGTCCGCCCAGCATTCCGCAGCAGGGAAATGCTCTCTGCTCTGGCTAACTTTTTCACACATCGTGGCGATAAATTGTTGCCCGCGCCCGTCGGGTTCGCTGGTCATGATCATCAGCGCATCCAGTTGCAATGCCAGATAACGATAGGGCAATAGCGGCGTTGCCGGGTTAAGCGCCAGTCCTGCTTTCGCCCCGATAGCGCGAATATCCGCCAGAATCTCCGAGGGGTTTTGCACGCTTTCGGCATGAATGAAAATCCAGCCGGGGCGGATAGCTGCAAGCCAGGGTAGCCAGCGTTGCGGTGATGAGACCATCAGGTGAAATGAGAGCGGATGGCGAGTGTATTGTGCGACTGCCTGAATGGTTTTCATACCGAAGGTAATATTGTTGATGAAACTGGTATCTTCGATATCCAGATGCAGCGAGCCGAGGGGCGCATCGTGTAAAGCGGTCAACGCCTCGGCATAGCGCAGCGGATCGGCGGAGGCCAGCGAAGGGTGCAGGATCATCGGAACCTCCATCAGCGCAATGCGGTTAATTGCGCGAAAAGCGCTGCATCATTTGGCGCATCTTGCAGCAACGCGACACTTCCCGGCGAGTCGAGCCACTGGCTGATGCGTTGAATGGTGCGAATATGTGCTTCAGCGTCCGTGGCGCTGGCGCAAAGCAACAGCCAGATGGGATCGCAATCCGCATTGCCGAAAGCGACCGGCGTTGATAGCGTAGTGACGCTCATTTGATTATGGTTGGCGCCTTGTTCCGGTCTGGCATGGGGCAGTGCAATCCCCGGCGCGATAAGATAATATGGCCCCCATTTAAGGGTGTTCTCAATAATACCGTCCAGGTAGCAGGGGGCCGCCGCGCCGAAGGTAATCAGCGGACGCACGGCGATATCCAGCGCGTGTCGCCAGTCGTTGGCATGGCGTTGCGCCTGAACCCACTTAACATCATTAATCATCGATCGTTGACTCCTTGCTGGTTCGGGTTACTCTGAAACCGATCCCCGGCGTGTCTTTTGGCGAAGGCGACGGAGATCGGCAGAAGGGTTATCGCTCTCTGCAGGGGATAAGCATTTTGCTTATCCCCATTTTATTGTCGGATATGGCGTACTTTCTCCATAAACTTCGCCACGCGCGCCTGGTCGACAAAGTTGGCGAAGACGCCGTCTTTTTTAAACGTGGTTGCCGTTACGCATCCGTCGGCAATGCTGAGCTGCTCCTCGACGTTTTCCAGACACACCCCGGTATTCGCCAGCACTACCATGTCGGGGACGGTCTCTTTTACCCGCTTGAGTATGGCGCTATCCGTGCGAGCGCCCGCCGTCAGGCCCGAGACGCACAGGGCATCGGGGTTATTATTAAATACGGTCGATTTCGCAATTGAACAGACATCCCGGTTTCCCAGATACACCGCCGCTTCCGGAACGATGTTAAACAGCGTTTTCACATGGCCTGCGCCGATGCGATGCTGATGACGAATGGTTTCGCCGACATTAGTATCCCAGACGCCAAAATCGCTGGCGTAAGCGCCAGTGAAAATTTCGCGGATAAATTTTGCGTTGGTCGCCATCGCCAAATCAAAAGAGGCCACAGGGTCCCACAACACGTTTACCCCAAACGGTACGCGAATTTCACTCATTAACTGACCGATGATTCTTGCCATCGCGGTGGTCGTTTCCGGTCTGACTTTCGTTAAATAAGGCAGACTAAATTCGTTGGAGAACATCACCGCATCCACACCGCCGTTTTGTAGCGCCATTAAATCGTCATGGGCGCGGTCAATCACCCAGTTCATGCCTTTCTTTGTATCGAACCCGGGATCGCCCGGTAGTGCCCGTAAATGGCACATGGCGATAACGGCTTTTTCCGTTCCTATTACCTCTTTTAGCCAACTCATTCTGGGTTGCTCCTTATTCCGGTAGTTCACGTTTACGTAAGATAAGTACGATGCTGGCGACGATGCCGACCACAATAACCACGCCAATAATGCCCAGCGACATCAGTTCAGATATTGACCAGCCAAACATATTCCCTACCGACAGCGCGGTAATTTGCGCGTTTTCAGCGGCGAAACTAAAGCCGCCTTTGAGCGCCATATCGGTAAAGTACGGCGCGAACTGGGTGGCGATCAGCAAAACGGTAATCATGACAATGATGCCGCTGAGCAAAGTACGAATCAGATCGCCGCGATGAATAACCGTGGCCATGCAGATAAAAAACGGCGCGACCGGTAAATCAGCCAGCGGCAGGACTTTATTGCCCGGCAGAATGCTTGCCAGAATTAACATGATGGGAATTAACAGCAGTCCGACCGCGATAGTGGTCGGGTGGCCTAACGTCACTGCGGTATCCAGACCGATAAAGACTTCGCGTCCTTTAAAGTGTTTCTGGAAAAACTTACGTGCGCCGTCGGAAATGGGCATTAATCCCTCAACGATAAGGCGAATCATGCGCGGAAACAGTACCATAATCGCCGCCACGGTAATCATTAAGGTTGCGCACCCTTTAAAGCCTTCACCTGCGGCAAGTCCGAAGATCAGCCCGAGAACAACGCCAATGATCACCGGGTCGCCGACCATCCCATACCGTTTTTGGATCTCCTGAGCGTCAATATTGCGTCCTTTCATAAGCGGGATTTTTTCGTATATCGCATCCAGCAATACGAATAACGGCACGGAGCTGGAGCCATACCCCTGCGGGATTGAGATCCCTTCCAGACCGACAATGTTCTGTACCCGTTTCGCCGTCCAGTCGGCCATTTTCAACGACAAGGCGGCATGGCAAATCGCGCCCAGTACGCCATAAATCAGACTGCCGGTCATCAACTGGACGACCGTTCCGGTAATGGCGTAGTGCCAGTAGTTATAAATATCAACGTTCATGGTTTTGGTCAGGCGAGTCACCAGCATACCGACGTTGAGCAGAAAGATAACGGGAATGATCATCGCGCCGATGGCCGTCGCATAGCCGACGCCGGATGCGGGTCCGGCGCCGACGTCAAAGACATGCAGCGTCAGGCCAAAACGCTCAATCATCACTTTTATCGGCGGACTGAGACTGTCGATCGCCATGACAATCACCAGCCCCATACCGACAAAACCGATGCCGACCGTCACCCCAGCTTTCACCGCCTGCAGCCAGGGAATACGAAAGATTAAGCCGATGATAATCATAATGATGGGCACAAATACGGTGCCGCCGAGAGACAGGATGTAATCAAACATAATGCCCCCTTTATTGTGTTAACAGCGCCTTGATTTCTTGTTTTAATGCGTCGTCGTTGATGCCTGTCAGCAGGGCGGCGCCATTGAGCGTCGGGATGCCATAGTCACTGTGCGTACGCATGGACGTTACGATGAGATCCATACCGTTACAGTTCAACGGGATCTCATTCAGACAACATTGCGCCGTGGTTGCCGCAATGCCTTGCTCCGCGAGAAAGTCCTGCAGTTTTTGTGCAATCATGGTTGATGTCGACATGCCGGTACCACATGCCACAAGGATCTTTTTCATCATGGTCGTGCCTCTTGTGTAGCGCCTGTTTCAGGCTCAATGGGAAACTGTTCTGGCGACATTTTGGCCAGCGCAGTCAGTAAATGAATACAATCAGCCAGGTCGCGCAGGCTGGCGACTTCGGCTGGCGAGTGGGTATAGCGGCAGGGAATAGAAAGGCTGGCGCAGGGAATGCCGTCCAGTTCAACCTGAATGTAGCCTGTTTCGGTGATGACGCCTGGCGCGACTTCTCGCTGTACGGGAATATTATTTTCGTGTGCGGTGGTCTCCAGCATCCGCAGCAAACGCGGCGGCGTAATCAGTCCCGCCAGCGTACCGCGTCCGTGATAGTTCAGACAGGTGATGCCGACGCCGTGGTTGACCCGCACATCTGAGTAATCCTGCAGGTCAGGCGTGTCGCAGGATGGGGTGATATCAATACCAATCGCCAGGTCGGGGCGCACGCGTCGTAAAACGGGAACAATACCGCGAATATTAAACTCTTCCTGTACCGAAGCGACCAGGAACACCGCGATATCGAGCGGTGTGGAGGCGAGGGCCTCGGCGACGCCCAGTAGCGCCGTACACCCCAGCCTGTCGTCCAGCGCCTTACTGCATACCAGATCGTTGCCCAGACAGTGCGGAGGGTTATACAGGGTTACCGGCGTACCCACCTGAATACCCATTCGTTCGGCATCCGCTTTATCTTTCGCGCCGATATCAATCCAGAGTTTATCGAGCACGGGCGGCTGGGTGCGCTCGTCACCCTTCGCGAAGTGATACGCTTTAATACCGATGCAGCCCATGATATCGCCTGAACGTCCGGCAAGCGTCACGACCGAACCGGGCATGGTAATTTGCGCCGGGCCGCCCACGCGTTCAAAACGTAAAAAACCGGAGGGTTCGATTTTGCGTACCATAAAACCCACTTCATCCATATGCGCAAAAATCATCAGGCGAAGAGCGTCGGATTTGTCGCTGCCATAACGGGCGACGACATTGCCCAGGCGATCCCGCCAGACGTCTTTGGCCTGCTGTTCAAACGCATGCTGCATAACGTTTGCAATACTGCTTTCATGTCCTGAAATCCCGTTTAGCCGCAGTAAAGAAAAAAGCGTTTCCTGCACAGAAAAGGTCATTGGCGTCTCCGTGGTGATAAAACAATCAGTTGTTGAGCGTTTTATAGGCGGAGAATGGTTGGATAAGTGTGAAATGTGTCACGCGAAAACGCGCTAAATATGAGCAATAAAAAATAATGTGATGGCGATACAATAAAAGCGCTCATATCACCTGCGGGTTATCGGTAACCAGGCTATTTATGTGATCACGACCAACAACGAAGAAGGGCAACGCGATGGTGGAAATTATTCCTGTTAGCACGACGCTGGAACTGCGAGCGGCAGATGAAAGTCATGTTCCGGCGCTGCACCAACTGGTACTCAAAAATAAAGCGTGGCTACAACAGTCGCTCGACTGGCCGCAATATGTCACGTCGCAGGATGAAACGCGTAAGCATGTGCAGGGTAATATACTGTTGCACCAGCGTGGTTACGCCAAAATGTATCTTATTTTCTGCCAGAATGAGATGGCGGGCGTACTCTCATTTAATGTCATCGAGCCGATAAACAAAGCCGCGTATATCGGTTACTGGCTGGATGAGTCCCTCCAGGGACAAGGGGTAATGTCGCAATCATTACAGGCGCTGATGGCACATTATGTCCGACGCGGCGATATTCGGCGCTTTGTCATTAAATGCCGGGTTGATAATCAGGCCAGTAATGCGGTCGCACGGCGCAACCATTTTACGCTGGAAGGCTGTATGAAACAGGCGGAGTTTCTTAACGGCGATTATCACGACGTTAATATGTATGCCCGCATTATTGATACGGTTTAAAGGGAACCGACTAAGGGGGTACGAGTAATACGATCCTCGCCATTGATCACTTTTGGGCCGCGCAGGTGGATAGTATTGCCGTCAAACGCTATCACCGCCGCCCGTCCGCTAATCTCTACCTGGTGCTCAATCAGGATTTCGCCCTGTATACAGGCGTGGCCTTCAATCAGCACGCGGTCGTCCAGTAAAATCGGGCCTCCGCGTACCTCAGCATGTCCGCCTACCAGCACATGATGTTTTAACACACAGTTGCCTTCGATTAACGCATGTTCCGCTACCTGCGAGCTGTAGCGAAGGGTAGGGATCGCATCTTCCTCTGTGCCGGCGATAACCCGCGCATGGCCATAGACTTTGGCGCAGTCACAGATCCAGACATTATTGTCTTTGTTGCCTTCAATGGACGCGAAATCAAAGACCTCCGCCCGGTGTTCAATAAAAGCGTATGTGATAGTGGCGTCGCCATAAAGCTGTACCTGATGAACAATCCGCGAATGGCTCAGGGTGGCGCGATCGTAAATTTGTAAAATCTGCGTATGTTCACGCGTTAGTCCCTGAATGGCGAGAATTTCTGACTGGTTTAACACGCGGGCATCGCCATAAATCGCACACGCTCCGCGCACGGTAGATGACTGAATTGTGACGTTGTCACTTATGCGCGCGCCATCGCTGATATCAGCGCGATCAATCCAGACATTATCGCCTATTCGCACATTATTGTAGAGCGTGCACGGCTGCGTGATACGCGCGTTACCCGTAATTTCCGTGCCAGCAAAGGCCATCGCATTTTGATCATAAATCCAGCAATCCCCCTGTTGTGACAGCACATTATCGGCATCAACCCAGCCACCGGAGGTTCCGGCTTTAACATCGTTAAAATCCGTTACGGCAATAAGTTGTCGTAATAAGACGCTTTTCTTCTCACCGTCTACCTGATAAGTAAAAGCACGGGGTTCTTCACTCAGTCGATATTTTGTCATAGGGAAATTCCGTGTGAACGATTAAGATAACCGTAGCAAAGGTACTGGCGAAACAACCAGAAATTCCATAAAATGCATTTCAAATATACTTTATAAATTAAACAAAATGCGTAATCACAAGCAGAGCGATCGCGTGCTCAATCTGCCTGCGGGCTATTTTGGGATCGTCCTTGGCACTATCGGTATGGGATTCGCCTGGCGTTACGCCAGCCAGATATGGGCAATAAGCCACTGGCCCGGTGACATCATGGTGATCCTGGCGATGATTATTTGGGGACTATTGACCCTGGCGTTTCTTAGCCGTCTGGTGCGCTTTCCCCATAGTGTGTTGGCTGAAGTGCGACATCCGGTAATGAGCAGTTTTGTCAGCCTGTTTCCCGCGACCACAATGCTGGTCGCGATCGGCTTCGTTCCCTGGTATCGACCATTGGCCGTTGCGCTATTCAGCGTGGGGGCAGTCATACAACTGGCGTACGCCGCCTGGCAGACGGCGGGACTTTGGCGTGGAGCGCATCCGGAAGAAGCGACGACCCCAGGGCTTTATCTGCCAACGGTAGCGAATAATTTCATCAGCGCTATGGCCTGTGGGTCACTCGGCTACAATGATGCCGGACTGGTGTTTTTAGGCGCAGGCGTCTTTTCGTGGTTAAGTCTGGAACCGGTTATTTTGCAGCGACTGCGTAGCTGCGGCGAGTTACCGGCGGTGCTGCGTACTTCACTGGGTATCCAACTGGCGCCCGCGCTGGTTGCCTGTAGCGCCTGGCTGAGCGTCAATGGCGGTGAGGGCGACACGTTGGCGAAAATGCTATTCGGCTACGGTCTGTTACAGCTTTTATTTATGCTGCGATTAATGCCCTGGTATTTATCTCAACCGTTTAATGCTTCCTTCTGGAGTTTTTCGTTCGGCGTTTCTGCGCTGGCGACCACGGGGTTACATCTTGGTCACGGTAGTGAATCAGGGCTTTTCCATATTCTGGCCGTCCCGCTGTTTATTTTCACTAACGCTATTATCGCTTTACTGCTGGTCCGTACATTTCTATTGCTGGTGCAGGGGAAGTTGCTTATTCGCACTGAGCGCGCTGCACTGTTGAAAACGGAGGAAAAAAATGACCATTCGTGACGAAAATTACTTTACTGAGAAATACGGTTTAACCCGCACGCATTCGGATGTGCTGGCGGCGGCAAAGGTTATCGCACCGGGTCGAACGCTGGATTTGGGATGTGGTAATGGCCGCAATAGTCTGTATTTGGCCGCGAACGGTTATGACGTTACCGCGTGGGATAAAAATCCGGCCAGTATGGCTAATCTTGAGCGTATTAAAGCGGCAGAAGGGCTGGATAATCTGCAAACCGAAATCGTCGATCTGAATACATTGACCTTTGACGGCGAGTACGATTTTATTCTCTCGACAGTGGTTATGATGTTTCTTGAGACGCAAACCATTCCCGGTTTAATCGCCAATATGCAATGCTGCACAAAACCCGGCGGATATAATTTGATCGTCGCGGCAATGGATACGCCGGATTTCCCCTGTACGGTGGGATTCCCGTTCGCTTTTAAAGAAGGCGAATTACGCCGTTATTACGAAGGATGGGACATGCTGAAATACAACGAAGATGTCGGCGAGCTTCACCGCACGGACGAAAACGGCAACCGTATCAAACTGCGCTTTGCTACGATGCTGGCGAGAAAAACGGCCTGAGCGATGCAAGTTCTGTAAGTCTCGCTGCGTTCGGCATTTTTTTGTCGGGCGCCGCGTTCAAATTGTGCTGTCGTTACCATTTTTAGTGCATCCAGAATGATTTCGTTTTGCTATTATTTCCTTTGCATCATTGCGAAGACTAAAGGGATCGTTTCATGCGTACTCATACTTTATTTAAAGTTGCAGTGCTTACTGGCTTGCTGGCGTTATCCGGCTGTGCGTCCAAAGTCACACAGCCGGATAAGTATTCTGGATTCTTAAAAAATTATTCGGACCTGCAGGAAACTACCTCCGCCACGGGAAAACCGGTGTTGCGCTGGGTAGATCCACATTTCAATGACTCTAACTATGACAGTATTGTTTACAATCCAATAACGTATTATCCCGTCCCCAAACCTACGACCCAGGTCGGACAGCAAGTTCTTGATAAACTGCTGGCTTATACCAACACTAAAGTAAAATCAGCGATTGAACAGCGTAAACCGCTGGTCACGACGCCAGGGCCGCGCAGTTTGATTTTCCGCGGGGCAATTACGGGCGTGGATACCAGCAAAGAAGGGCTGCAATTCTATGAGGTGATCCCCGTGGCGCTGATTGTGGCGGGCACGCAAATGGCGACGGGCCACCGGACAATGGATACCCATCTCTATTTTGAGGGTGAGCTGATAGATGCCGCTACCAACAAGCCGGTCGTCAAGGTAGTGCGCCAGGGCGAAGGTAAAGACCTGAGTAATTCCAGTACGCCAATGGCGTTTGAGACGTTGAAACAGGTCGTGGATGATATGGCGACGGATACCTCTATGTTTGACATTAACAAAAAATAATTCTGCGGCGCCATCGCAAGATGGCGCAAACCCCGTCAGGTTAACGATCGCCATCAGCCAGACAACGATGGGCGGCGCGTTCTCGTTAATACTGCGTAGCCTATCCCGCCAGCGATCAACCCCCAGAATGCCGATCCGATGCCCATCAGCGTTAGCCCGCTTGCGGTGACGAGAAATGCGATAACTGCCGCGTCACGCTCGCTTTCGTGAGTAAGCGCCTGATACAGACTACCGCTAATTGTACTTAACAGTGCCAGACCAGCAAGCATTTGCACCCAGCTAACCGGCAGGGCGACCATCAGATCGGTTATCGAACTGCCAAACCACCCGGCAAGTAGATAAAAAATTCCTGCGGCGGCGGCCGCTAACCAGCGACGCGTTGGATCGGGGTGCGCGTCCGGGCTTTGACAAATGGCGGCGGTAATGGCGGCAATACAGATAGAATAAACGCCAAATGGCGAAAGCAGCAGCGCCAGCAACCCGGTAAAAATCATTAACGGAGAGACAGGAAGCTGATAGCCAGACGCCTTCATTGTGGCGACGCCGGGGGCGTTTTGCGATGCCATCGTCACCAGGAAGAGCGGTACCGCGACGCTCAGGCTTTGAGCGAATGAAAAGTGGGGGGGAATGAAGACGGGCCACACAGTTGCGAAATGGATACCGCTCATCGCCATCTTACCCTGCATGAGCGCCACCGTTATTCCCGTTACCATGGCGGCAATAACGGCATAGCGTGGCGCGAATACCTTAAGGAGTAGCCACGCCAATAACATACCGCCGCACATTACAAACTCTCCGTTGAGCGTCCCGAACGCCTGCAGGCCGAAGCGTAGCAGTATTCCCGCCAGCATTGCGGCGGCAAGAGAATGGGGGATTATCCGCATCAAACGCGCAAACAATCCCGTGACGCCGCACAGCACAATCAGGGCATTGGCGACAATGAATATGCCCACGGCGTCTGGCAACGATAATCCCTGAAGCCCTGTCACCAACAGAGCGGCGCCAGGCGTAGACCAGGCAGTTAAAACCGGCGCACGATACCACAAGGTTAGCGCCAGTGTGCTTATGCCCATCGCTATACCGAGGGCGGTCATCCAGCCGGCGATCTCTGCGGGAGTTGCACCAGCAGCAAGCGCCGCCTGCCAGATAATGGCCGCAGAACTTGCATAGCCGACCAGAACGGCGACCAGACCAGATAATACAGTAGGTAACGGCAGTGATAACAGACGCATGATCGCCTCTTGTGCGTTATAACGGTCAAGTAATGTAGCATTGTGCGTTATAGCGCACAAGTGATACGCTATGGTCTTACAGGGGGAAAAAATGGATAACCTGACACATTATCTGGCGACCACGTTAAGAACGTTACGCCATCAACGAGGCTGGAGTTTATCGCGTCTGGCGGAGATCTCCGGCGTATCAAAAGCCATGTTGGGGCAGATAGAGCGTAATGAGTCCAGTCCGACAGTCGCAACGCTGTGGAAAATAGCGACGGGCCTGAATGTTCCATTCTCAATGTTTATTTCGTCTCCGCAGGCTGAATGTCCTCCGACCTTCGATCCCCAGCAACAAGCGATGGTCATCACACCACTGTTTCCGTGGGACCCTGAACTCGGTTTTGACTATTTTTCCCTATTGCTGGCACCTGGCGCGGTCAGCGAATCAACGCCGCATAAAGCCGGCGTTATCGAACATGTGGTGGTGATTCAGGGACGGCTGGACATGTGTACTGGTGGGGTATGGCAAACAATAGACGCCGGTAAAGGTTTGCGTTTTGCCGGCGATACGGCGCATACCTATCGCAACAGCAGTGATCAGACGGTTCATTTTCACTCGCTGATCCATTACCCGCGCGATTAAGCAGGAAAACTATTTCGTTAGTTTGCGCTTCTGACTACAATAGCCGCCATTTCGCTGCTCTTGGATAAGAAAGACCGTATGCGCCAACAACTTCACTATCTCGAATTGTTAAGTCCGGCCCGTGACGCCGCAATTGCTCGCGAAGCGATTTTGCATGGCGCGGATGCCGTCTACATCGGTGGACCTGGTTTTGGCGCGCGTCATAATGCCAGTAACAGTCTGCGCGATATCGCCGATCTGGTCCCGTTTGCCCACCGTTACGGTGCCAGGATTTTTGTCACGCTGAACACTATCCTGCATGATGATGAGCTGGAGCCCGCACAACGGTTAATCACCGATTTGTACGACACCGGCGTGGATGCGCTGATTGTGCAGGATATGGGAATTCTGGAACTCGATATCCCGCCGATTGAGCTTCACGCCAGTACACAGTGTGATATTCGCAGCGTGGAAAAAGCGAAGTTTCTTGCCGATGTCGGTTTTTCACAGATTGTACTGGCGCGCGAACTTAATTTGACTCAGATAGCGGCTATTCATCAGGCTACTGACGCCACAATTGAATTCTTCATTCATGGCGCGCTGTGTGTCGCTTATTCTGGACAGTGTTATATCTCTCATGCGCAAACCGGGCGCAGCGCCAATCGGGGAGACTGCTCGCAAGCCTGTCGCTTACCGTATACGTTAAAAGACGATCAGGGGCGGGTGGTATCTTACGAAAAGCATCTGCTATCGATGAAAGATAACGATCAAACGGCTAACCTCGGCGCGTTGATTGATGCAGGCGTACGTTCCTTCAAGATTGAAGGGCGCTACAAAGACATGAGTTATGTCAAAAACATCACCGCGCATTATCGTCAGATGCTGGACGCGATTATTGAGCAACGTGGCGATCTGGCGCGTGCGTCGGCTGGTCGGACCGAGCACTTTTTTGTTCCTTCCACGGAGAAAACCTTCCATCGCGGCAGCACCGACTATTTTGTTAACGCGCGTAAAGGCGATATTGGCGCATTTGATTCACCAAAATTTATTGGCTTACCGGTAGGCGAGGTCCTGAATGTGGCGAAGGACTATCTCGATGTGGAGGCTACGGAGCCGTTGGCGAATGGCGATGGTCTGAACGTGTTGATTAAGCGTGTAGTGGTGGGTTTCCGCGCCAATACCGTGGAAAAAACCGGTCATAACCGCTACCGCGTTTGGCCAAATGATATGCCTGCCGATCTGCATAAAGTCCGTCCGCATCATCCGTTGAATCGTAATCTGGATCATCACTGGCAGCAAGCGCTGACAAAAACCTCCAGTGAGCGTCGTGTGGCGGTTGATATCATGCTGGGCGGCTGGCAGGAACAGCTTATTCTGACGCTGACCAGTGAAGAAGGCATCTGCATTACGCATACACTTGACGGGCTGTTTGAGGAAGCCAATAACCCTGAAAAATCGTTAAATAACCTAAAAGTTGGACTGGCGAAGCTGGGACAAACGCTCTACTACGCTCGTGATATGCAGGTGACATTACCGGCGGCGTTATTCGTGCCAGGTAGCCAGCTCAATCAGTTCCGTCGGGAGGCGATTGATATGCTTGATGCAGCGCGTCTGGCCCATTATCAACGAGGTCGCCGGAAACCCGTGGCGCAGCCTGCGCCCGTTTATCCGCAAACGCATCTCAGTTTTCTCGCTAATGTCTACAACCACAAAGCACGGGAATTTTATCACCGTTACGGCGTACAATTGATCGATGCGGCCTATGAGGCGCATCAGGAGAAGGGCGAGATACCGGTCATGATCACCAGGCACTGCCTGCGTTTTGCGTTCAACCTTTGTCCAAAACAGGCGAAAGGAAATATTAAGAGCTGGAAAGCCACACCGATGCAGTTGGTGCATGGCGATGAGGTGCTGACACTAAAATTCGACTGCCGCCCTTGCGAAATGCATGTAATTGGTAAAATTAAAAACCACATTTTGAAGATGCCCCAGCCCGGCAGCGTTGTCGCTTCAGTGAGCCCTGAAGCGCTGATGAAAACGCTGCCGAAGCGCAGGGGCGTTTAATTAACGGAAATAGCTCTCTGGTTTGCGCGATTTCTGCCAGTTGTGGTGCTCGCGCAAGCCTTCCGCTGATTCTTCCGCTGCCGCCCGTAATTCATCGCTGTCGGCTTCATGTTTGAGCTGGTGTCCTCCCGTCACAAACCATACAAACTCATGGCCTTGCTGTTTCGCCAGTAACTGACCTGAAAACAGCGCACAGGTCAGTAAAACTACTGATAACGCTTTTGTGAACATCATGCCACCTTCCAGTTATGTCGTGGGGTTATGATGCCAATAATTTATTTGAGTTATTATTCAACACTTCAAATTAGCGAAAACGGTTTGTCAATAATTGCGATAAGTTGTATGAGAACACGTAGCCGGGTACATGATTAGACAGCATTAACATTCCCAGCCCCGCCATAATGCGAAAAGACCAGAACCCCATCGTGTAGTTAGGACGATCTTCTTTCGGGAATTGGGGTTTGGGGAATAACGGAACAGTAAACACCGTTAAGTAGCCATTTTAAATAGCCAAAAATTAATCAGCCAAATACATCGCATATTGTTATTTTTAGCTACCTCTTTTACGTTAGCCAACTTAACTATATCATTTGGGCTACCGTAAATGAAAATTGCTCGCATCTATGAAAGGGGCCGTACATCAGAGCAGGATTTGGCCCGCCAAGCTGACATCGAAAAAACGACCATCGCCAGTGGTTTTTATATTGCCGGTATTTATCGGGAAAAAGCATCGGGTGCCAGGGCTGACGGACCTGAGCTTCTCCGCATGATCGCTGACCTTCAGGTTCCATTGATAATGGATTTGGAATCATATCGTTTGGCGGAAGTGGCGAGGGTAAACACTAAAGTGAATGCCACATCACTTGTGCAGGCCATAGGCCACCTTCAGACAATACGTAACCTGGGAGTGACATTACCAGCAATTACGCCCGTTTCGGATACCCGTATTGCTGTCTTTTTTCATAACAGTTTTTCTACTGTCGTGGGGTCAGTCCCTTAAGATGGCTTAAAGAGAGGAGCCCATGAGCGGTAAGCGTTATCCCGAAGAGTTTAAAGTTGAAGCAGTCAAACAGATTGTTAATCGCGGTCAAGTGAAGCCAGTATCGTGACGCCGAACAGGCTCCAGCGGCAGTTTAATCCGGACGCACCCAATGAGCGTTGGGCCACGGATATAATGTACATCCGGACCCGCGAAGGCTGGAGGTTTCACCTTATATCAGTAATGTAAAAATATGCTGAAAATGTTATTTTTATAATGAAATTAAGATGTCGGTAATTTTTTTAATAAAAAACAAGGAGTATTCTCTTAGTTGAATACTCCTTGCTATAAAATCCTTTACAAGGGATATTTATTATTAATATGGCGTGATCCAGAAGTCACGGCTATCACAACCAATCTGAAATTGGCAAAAGAGAGGGAGGCGTTTCATTAGTGTTATCCTGGGTGTCAAGACGATGTTGAACATCTGGTAGGCCGGCTTCGGGTAATCGTTTTCCTGAAACTGCCTTTGCATCCTTTAGATTAACACCAGTTAGCTTTGCGTTGCATAGAATAGCATCAGTTAAGTCTGCACAGAATATGTTAGCGTTGGTCATGTCTGCATTAGTCAGATTTGCACCAGACATGTCTGTGTTTGCCATGTTTGCGCTAACTAGACTTGTGTAAGCCATTGTTGCGTCGTGTAGATTTGCGCCAGAAAAATTTACGCCAGAAAGATTTGAACCATAGAAATCTGTAGAGGATGCATCTATATTTTCAAAATTTTCATCCCGCAAATCTTTATAAGCCAGGTATACTCCACGTAGGTTAAGCTTACCTTCCTCGGTTAAAAGTGAATCCTCATGTTGTATATTATATTTACGAATCAGTTTTAACATTTGACAGACATTCCAAAATGTATCACCATCAACTTCACTTGCTATCGTTTTTCCATCTTTACTCACTTCTATAGTGACCATGGGGGCTTTATTTTCATATTCAGGGACTGTGACACATGACAGGCATGTAGTACACCCGTTGATACCCTCCATAAATATTTTGGTACCTCTATAAAAAGCATCTTTATTTACATGTGATAACGCTGAAGTCAGCTTTTCCACTACCTCCTGAAAGCATCTTTCGTTGCTTCTCCTTACTCCACCACAGGTAAAAAAATTGACAAGCCATTCCAGTATACCGCGTGGTGAAGTTGAATTTTTCATCGCTTCTTTCGTACCAGTACCGGCCGCATGTAAATATTTTAATATATTTTCTGGAGACGTGTTAGTTATTGGCATTTTTATTCCTTATAGATCGGTGTGAGTCAAGCTACATTATGTAAGGAATATCAAAAAAAGATATAGGGTGATTTTTGTATTCAGAGTTTTGGTTGGGTTTGTTTGTGGGAGGGTAATGACTTGATTTTTAGATTTATAAAGTGGAAAGTATAAAAACCATGAACGTGAGTAGTTATTCCTGAAATTCCTGCTGTAAGTATCCCGCATAATCGAGCTTTAAGCGTGACAGGCTCGCGGCTATCCGCATGGATAAGAGTCCCGGAATTTATCTCGCTGATACTGTACTGAATTTGGGCCAGGGGAAATTCTTCCTGGTTCTCAAAAAATGCTTGAAACTAAAATGGGTCTATTTACACAACCATCAGCTAAAATATTGAAGTACGTACAGACAAGTCCGCTACTAAACGGGTTTTTTAGGGGGGCGTTTCCGGATGTGTCTATTTATTGAAGATGTAGGCCATTCCTGGAGGTGAAGAATGCCCCATCTCTTTCAGAATAATGTTGGTATATTCGACAACAGGGCCCCTTGGATGATTTTCTTCTTTATCCTGAAGATAGGTCAGCGCATGACAACTTCATGGATAAATGAACGTTTTGCGTCAAAAGGTTGTGGACCTTCGTTACTTTCATAATACTCAGGATATGAATCCTCATCAGTATCGTCCAGATTAAGACATATGACTCTCCTGCCTTCTGAAAGGTTGAAATCTTTCGGACTCACGGTAGTTTCAAAGGATTCACCAGCCCCCAGTAACCAGCGCTGCTCCACATCATGTAGTTCTTTTTCATAGGCGTAATTCATCAGTCTGCGGAATGTTTCGCTTTGGGTGTACGCATTTTGAAGTACGGAGGATAGGGCTGGCAGGGTGCTGATAATTGAGCAGAACATGAAGAACAGGTTTAACCGGGAGAAGACAAGAGAGTAAATGGTTAAAATCCGGCCTGGATGCCGGGGTGGATATCTCTTTGATAGTGAGTTAGGCCTGATATTCTTTTGATTTTAGTGATTGAGCATAGCGGGCACAGTCCGGGCAGAGTTCCATCGAAGTCATATGCTATGCTGTATAATAAATTAACTGTCTGAAAACTATCCAAAAGGGCGTTGTTATTTCACTGGTACTCGCTGTTATCTGAGGAAAAAGGTGACTGGCAACCCTTGGCCTGGGATAGCTGGTATCCACGCTATAAGCTGGAGAACCAGCATCTGATTACTGTTAAATATTTCCTGGAGTACGACCAGACAATAAAATAATCTGTTCATTAACTCAGTAATTGCCGATTATTCATCTTTACTCAATAAATTATTTTTATCATTCAGCTCCTGACGAACTTTTGCTAATGATTCCTGAAATGCCGGAATTGTTTGCAATCTCGCAAATTCTACGGCTCCCACATAACGGCCAGCATCAACATCACTTTGCCAGTGAGCGCCACATATCACTCTGCTTTGTCCGAATTCCCATCCCCGTCTGGCAAGTTCCTGGGCTCGTTCTGGTTTGGCCTGTGATAGAACTAAGGCTAAAAGTGTGCCATAAGCTGTATGCCCGGAAGGGTAAGAGCCATTTTTTCGTAAAGTATCCTCATCTTGGGGGCGACAGGTGGAGTGTTTAAATAAGACAAAAGGTCGTGTGCGCATGTAATATTTTTTTGCCGAAGCAGTGGCATAATAGCCACCCATGGTCAGAAGATTTTGTAACATTTTCCATGTCTCCGGGGTGTCATGTTTATTAATTTTAACCCCAATGACTGGTGAAAATATTCTGGCTATATTCTCCACGCTCACATCTGCATCTATAGCCGCTTGTTTCCAGCGGGGAGAGTCCTTCATGGCATAACCTCTGAAATACGCATCTTTGTCGTATCGGAAAGCGGGATCATCATTTCCTGGAGGGGGAGGTAAATAAAACTGACTGTTCACTGACTCTTCAGGTTCATGAAATGGTTCTACTGTGTTAGCAGTTGAATGTTTCACTATAAGTAATGGCAGGAAAAAGAGTAAGTAATAGCTTTTCATAAATCACTCCATGTTAAAAAATAATGAATGTTCTTGCCTGCGTGATTTTATATTTGGATGTCTCAATGGTTACTCAACATAAGGCTGAAAGAAACGTTACTGGCTATAGAGGTGAGATACAGAGTTCGTTGATTCCCGAATGGTTCATAAACTAGCTATCTTGTCCTGACTGGCGGGGATTCCTGTAAGAAGTGATATCAAGTTATGAAAAATCAGGCTGGCATCAATAAAATACACCAGCCTGAAGTAATATTAAGCCCAGGAAGAACTGATGAAACATAATAATCAGATACACCATCAGTATTGATGTGGCTGTAACAGACTTTTGTAAAAAATTAGCAACCACAAATCTGATACCACTCCGGTGGTTTCCCTATATCTGGTGGCCAGTTTTCACACCAGGGGGCGAATGGATGGGGCGGGTATTTATTATCCGGTGGGGATTTTATATCACTGGCAGCTATCGCTGATGCCGAAAAGGCTATCGCCAGCGGCAACAGAAATAATGGTAAAAATATACGATTTATCATAATTTTACCTGTAAATCAAAAGCGTCTTCACCGCTTGAGTGCATATATAAAAACAGAGTGTTTTTGTTCGTAATGTAATGTAACCATACTCCACCACAGTACCAGCAGATGGTATTTTTATAATCAATATCGGTAGTACTTTTTGGTTTGTCCTTCAACCATCGAGCCAGTGTTTCTGATATATTAATATCAGCATATGAGGTAATCACTGCTTCAAGGAGGACATCGTCATCGGTATGCCGTCTCCCGTCAGCCCAACTGTGATTGATTTTATAATATCCAGGCATTTTTGTTCTCCCACTGGCAATGTATTGTGAGTTTTCACTTGCTGCTTATAAAAAAATCCCGCTCAAGAGAAATAAGCGGGCAGTAAATACTGAAGGTAAAGGGACCTCGACACAGATAAATCAGTTCACCAGAAGAAACCAGAGCGAAACTGACTGATGGCATCTGTATAACACCACACAATTTATACGTCTTTATTGTCTGGGATGAGCAGATAATTCTTAAAATAGTAAACATGGTAAACTACCATGTTATGGTAATAGCGTTGCGGTGAATCCTCCTGCACATCCGATACAATCGCGGGTTACGGCGGGTCAGGCAAAGATTTACCGGGAGGCTCCCGGCCACGCAACAGTTAACTGTTACCATGAATGGAGGCAAGGATGAAATGGTATATCTGGTTATTTCTACTGACGTGTTTTCTGGGGGGATTGACGATGTATTACGTGGGAATTGATCGTCTGGAGCAGGAGTTGATTTTTATTGGGGGGATCAGGATTGATCTTGTCTGGCCATTCTGAACATAAAACAGCCTTGTATAATTTTATCTGCTTAATGTAAATTTTCCTGGCGTGATAAAACTCTCTATTGCGTCATTACAGTATGCGCGAGGGTTTAATAAAACGACCGTAGCGGTAGCAAACAAGAGCGTGAGAATAATCTGGTCGATGCTTAAAAATGATACAGAGTATCAGGCTACCGGAAGTTAATACTCTGCCAGAAAAGTTGCAGTGTACTGATAGATGGTGACAGGTTGCACCTGTACAATCGGAACCTGATTTTTCAAGACCGTCCAGTTGTTGAGGTGATTGTGTGCCGATTACCCATTTGGACACAGGTTTTTCTGATGCCGGATAGATATAAGCAATGACCCAAGACCAGAACCAGTGCTTGCAAAACGGAGGTAGTCCATAGATATAAAAAGTGGCCTCAGAAATGCCCGTCTTTCTGCAGACGTCCCCGACGCGGGTGCCGGTTTCGGCCTGTTTCAGTGCAAACGCGATCTGTTCTTCGGTATAACGAGTCTTTTTCATGGCAATGCGCCTCTCTGTGAGGTGAAAGGAAGACCGGATACTTCAGTTTAGACTGATACTGTTTTCAGGGAGAAGCTCATTCTACTGTCATGGTCTTCCCCAAAACTCCGCCAAAAATTGCTCATGATTATTTTTTACATAGTAGACTAACAACCAGGCTTGGTGCATTATTTGAAAGTTTACACACACAAGTACAGCTATTATTAATATGTAAAGAAAGCTCATTAATAGTGGAGTATATATATGCCGATCACATCAGTTGGAACTTATGCCCGAGCGTTTAAAGCAGAAAGCAATCTTCATCACGCCGCAGGAAATTATGAGAATACATTGGCAACAAAGTTTGCAAAAGGAATTGTGGGCGTATTTACGCTGGGAATTGGCTATGGAATTTTTCGATTAATTGAAGATTGTCGTAACGTTAGACCTAAAGTGGCTGAGTTTTGTGCTAATGCAGAGAAAATTTATGCCGCACTTGCTATACGGGTCGCCTTACAAAGTGTCGATAAAACTGTAGAAGTCTGGCTTAATGATGGTCGTCTTTTAACGTTAGAAGAATTTACCGCCTGGCCAAGCGACGAAAGACATGTCAGAATATCCGATGGCGAACACACGGAAGAATTTGTCGGTACCTTCCATGATATTTGTGCAAAACTGGAAAAAGACTTTGAAATGATGCCGGGGCTTTATGGTCTTAGCGAGCATCACAGAACGCTTGCCTCATTGTCAGAGATGAGTGCCAGCAAAATAGCCCCTGTTATTAACTTTTCTGAGTCCGACGTTCGTCCCAAAAGTATATATACCAGTAATATGCGTATTATTCATCAGCGCCTGAGTCAAGCCGTTGCCGAAGGCAATACAAATGTGATAGTTCCGTTGCATGAGGGGCTGAACGATGTAGGAGAGGTTGAATTTATAGAGGCGCTAAGTCGAAATAGTGTACTGGTTAAAAACAGAGAAGCTACTAAATTTGTTGAAGGGGGGCTGCGCGATCTTTGTCAGGAGTTTGAAACCATATTTCATACTCTTGACCCAAACGATGACTTTAAATCCGTTGATGACTGGATTAAGCAGTTAACGGACCCCTGCGAAATAGTCGATGATGTAAACTTAACGGGGGCTATTTCTCCGAGTGAAATCATAGAGGACTATTTTTCTGACGAATCAGCGCCGCGGCTGAAATTCGTTGATGACCATTACAGAAAAGTGTGAATACGCAGCATGATAATTAATTAACAGATAACCCTCTATTTTATCGAGTCATTTCGTATCTTTAAGTGCTCATATCCATAGAGGATTATCATTACCATGAGGAAATGAATCATTCATTTTCATGTCCCACAGCTATTCTAACTTTTTTATCCATCACAGGCAGAAATTTCACCATATACTGCTAATAATTCCACGACTTATTGTTTTTATTGCAAGTAAATTTATTGTTAACAATAATCTTAAAGATAAGCACAGGTTTTCAATGATATATTATAAACGTTTACGCTATCTGTTTTTTTATCATCTTGTACAGGAGAAGTGACATTATGATTACGTATCAAGACATCAAAGCGAAACAGCAGTTAGCAACAGAATGTACGCAAGCATGCCTGAATAAAGTCTGTTATATGGCAAAAAAGTTAATTGATATATGTCAGGTCACTCAAATTGTCTTCTGGTAATTGGTGTGATGCTGTTGGCGATAAACATCCCTACGTTTACATAACGAATGGAAATGCGCGTTGTAGTCCTGCAGAAATCGTAACAGGGCCAGACAATATTACTTATTTCGATTTATACACAATAACAGATGACGATCCTCATCATCCAAAAGCCGAAAAAATCCGTATTTTAATGAATGTTACCGACTATGACACATTTGATGTAACAGTTGCTGGTTATCGCGTTGAAACTTTTCGAGCGGTAGATACAGATGAAAAAATTGCTGAGATTTCTGAATTTATTAAAAATGATATCATAATGTCATTGAATAACTCATCACTTGTTGGTTACAAAATAAAAGATCCTATCTATCTGTGGGATTGAGTACATCATTGATGCCAGGAATAGCGAAACGTATCGATATTTTCAGGATTCCACTCAACGGCTTGGTTTATATGTTTTTTCTGACAAGTATTAACAGCGTTATTGTTTGTTACAGCCCCCCCAAACATTTATTTATAACTTCTACACACATTAATTCTCCTCGATACTATTTCTCCTAAAAGTAAACTTTTACTAAACCAATATGTATATCGCCCTGCGAAAAATAATGCTGAATGTATTATTAGATTAACAAGGATATCATGTAGGTAAGGGATGCAGGTGCCATGCCAATTCCGGAGGGGATGGTGATATGAATTTAAAAACAACTTTATAATTTAGCTATGAATTTTGATAGTTTTAATGGTAAGTATTAGCTGACTGTATTTAATCAGCTAACTGATGATAAATATTAAAACCGATGAGATGTCTAATTATGAGGAAGTCAGACAACTATACGCATAGAAAAACGCCACTTTGGTATGTACTGGAATCAGATTTGATAAATAATCCTTTGCGGTTTTTATTGCTGCTATTGTGCCGTTTCGCGATCGGATGGCTGCTTTTTCAGTTGGTTGCGATTATTGTTTTGGGAATCTTATTGCTGGGCGTTTTGCTCTTCAACCCTACGGCTTTCATACAGGCTATTGCAACCACCGAGAAGTTAAACCATGTCTCGATTGTATTATGGAATACGCTTAAGTTATGTACATGGCATTACGGTGTTATAGCTGGTTTTGTTTTTATGTTAGGATGTACTGTAAACAAAGGGATAAGACAGGCTCATCGCCTAACAAGAAGGTATGGCTCATAACAACTTAAACGTATCAACGCGTAGGTGAGACTCCTACACAATATTGCAAAAGGATTTTATGGTGGTGATGAATATCAACACGCTATCAATGATGTGCTGATCTTTTTATCAAAACTGAGTATTTCTTATATGCTTTATACGGGAGTATGGTATCCGGTAATGAAAATGACCTTTTAAATTTGCTGGAGGCTCGATGAAACGAGTGAAATCTATCGTTCTGGCATCTGTTTTAATATTGTTCGCTACAGTTTTTTCAACACCAGCGATGGCGTGGATTTGTACAGAACAAGGGCATCCACCAGATTTCTGTATGGAGGTATGCAGTGGGCAGACCTGGATACCACTTGCCTATAGCTTTTGCCTTTAATTAGTTATTGTAGCCAGTCGAGCCAGGCGTAAACACCGTTCTGGCCGACTGGCGATAATCATCAGCAAAACGTGGCGCTTTTTTATGGCTATTTTATCAGTCCGTTAATATTATGCAGGAAAAGTATTGATGCATTTATCCTGTAACTACCGATACGAACTCATATTATTACGTAATGAAAAAGATGCTTATTTTAACCATCTGTTTAAGCGCTGTCCGCTAATGTTTCCCTGCTCAAATACATAATCACCCCTGTGATTTCCGCGAGGTGTAGTATATGGTAAAATGCGTATCTCCTTTCCTCCTGTTCAGCCTGTTGTCTCTTCAGGCAATGCCAGCTGAAAGCCATATTGATTCCCACCGACCAAAAGATGTTGTCGATATTACTACGGTCGCCCCCGACGTACGCGATACTTCACTTCCCATAACTTTATTGGTCGCCCGATTAAAGGTTATAAAGCGCCTGTTTGCCTGTTAACACGGCCAGCCGCGAACGCGGTAAAGCAGGTCGCCGATCGTCTATATCCCTTCGGACTTACCTTAAAAATATATGATTGCTACCGTCCGCAAACTGCAGTGAACGACTTTATCGCCTGGGCCAAAGATCCTTCTCAAAACCAAATGAAAAACGAATTTTATCCGCATGTAGAGAAAAGTCGCCTGTTTGAGGAAGGTTATATTGCCGCCAAATCCAGCCACAGTCGGGGAAGCACGCTTGATCTAACGATCGTTCCACTCGACAGTAAGATACCGATATACCATCCAGGCCGACCACTGGTGAATTGTACTGCGCCAGCGGCGCAACGTTCGCCTGATAATAGTCTCGATTTTGGTACCGGCTTTGACTGTTTTAGTCCGTTATCCCACCCCGATAATATTATGCTTACCGCTCAGCAACGCGCAAATCGGTTGTTATTACAAACATTGATGCGTGATGCCGGCTTTACGTCACTGGATACCGAATGGTGGCATTTCTCTCTTACTAATGAGCCATACCCGGAGACTTGGTTTGATTTTCTCGTTCAGTAGAGACCCTGAAACGACGTTTTGTTGCGAAATCTGATCATTACGCCTGTTGGAAAACACCATAACAGTTAGCAAATCGTTGTTAATTTTAATAACTGATATACACTGCAGTTGCCACCTGCAAGTAGCGCTCAATGAGAACGAATAATGAAAAAATATCAACGTCTGGCGGAGCAAATTAGAGAACAAATCGCTTCTGGCGTTTGGCAACCCGGCGATCGACTGCCCTCTCTGAGGGAGCAGGTCGCCAGTAGCGGTATGAGTTTTATGACTGTCGGTCATGCGTACCAGTTGCTGGAAAGTCAGGGACGGATTATCGCCCGTCCGCAATCCGGTTATTATGTCGCGCCGCATCCGGTTTGTCGGTCAGTCGCGACTCCGGCGCACGTTATTCGGGATGAAGCAGTAGATATCAATACCTATATTTTTGAGATGCTCCAGGCCAGCCGCGATGCCTCAGTCGTACCCTTTGCTTCAGCGTTTCCCGATCCGCGCCTGTTCCCCTTGCCGCAACTGAATCGCTCTCTGGCACAGGTCAGTAAAACTGCGACGGCAATGAGCGTAATCGAAAACTTGCCGCCGGGTAATGCAGAATTGCGCTATGCGATAGCACGCCGTTACGCACAGCAGGGAATTACCGTTTCTCCTGACGAGATTGTCATTACCGCCGGCGCGCTGGAAGCGTTGAACCTCAGTTTACAGGCAGTGACGTCGCCGGGAGACTGGGTAGTGGTAGAGAATCCCTGTTTCTACGGTGCGCTACAGGCCCTGGAGCGATTGCGCCTGAAAGCGTTGTCGATACCCACCGATGTCAAAGAAGGGATCGATCTTGTGGCGCTGGAACAGGCGTTACAGGAGTATCCGGTGAAAGCATGCTGGTTAATGACCAACAGCCAGAACCCGTTAGGGTTTACGCTGAGCGCTGAGAAAAAAGCGCGGCTGGTTGCGTTACTCACGCACTATAACGTGATGCTAATTGAAGATGATGTCTATAGCGAACTCTACTTTGGCCGTGAGAAACCGCTGCCCGCCAAAGCATGGGATCGCGACGATAGCGTGTTGCATTGTTCGTCTTTTTCCAAATGTCTGGTTCCCGGTTTTCGCATTGGCTGGGTGGCGGGAGGAAGCCATGCCAGACAAATTCAGCGTTTGCAGTTAATGAGCACATTATCCACCAGTTCCCCCATGCAATTGGCGTTAGTGGATTATCTCTCGACACGTCGATATGACGCGCATCTGCGCCGATTGCGAAGGCAGCTTGCCGAACGTAAACAGCAAGCCTGGCAAACCCTTTTGCGCCATCTCCCGGCGGAAGTAAAAATTCACCATAACGATAGCGGTTATTTTCTTTGGCTGGAGCTGCCTGAACAGCTTGATGCCGGCGAACTTAGCGCTAAAGCGCTTGAACACCATATCAGTATCGCGCCGGGGAAAATGTTTTCAACGTCCGGTGCCTGGACGCGTTTCTTTCGTTTTAACACCGCATGGCACTGGGGAGAACGAGAAGAACAGGCCGTAAAACAGCTTGGCTGTCTGATTCGCGAGATGCTGCGCTAAATACCTTGCCGTAAGGTGGAATGCGTGCCAGCTCACAACCTGGCTAAATTTCCCGAGCGTGCCGGGTGAGCATCTGGCGCGCCGTCTATTTTTAGGAAAGCGGCGGCCTGTTCGCCGGAAAATCGATTAACGACGATATGGGAAAATGCTATGCAATATCAATTACTGATTAATGGCGTACTGGTGGACGGCGAGGGAGAAAGGCAGTCCGTTTATAACCCGGCGACAGGCGAGGTAATACTTGAGATTGCGGAAGCGTCGCCCGCGCAGGTTGACGACGCGGTGCTGGCCGCCGATAGCGCGTTTACCGCATGGGGGCAGACCACGCCCAAAGTACGGGCGGAATGTCTGTTAAAACTGGCGGACAGCATCGAGCAAAACGCTCTTGTGCTCGCCAGGCTGGAATCGCAAAACTGTGGTAAGCCTTTGCACTGCGTAATCAATGATGAAATTCCGGCAATCATAGATGTCTTTCGCTTTTTTGCTGGCGCGGCCCGTTGTTTGAATGGGCTGGCGGCGGGCGAATATCTGGAGGGACATACGTCGATGATCCGCCGGGACCCGATTGGTGTAGTTGCCTCTATCGCGCCGTGGAATTATCCGCTCATGATGGCGGCCTGGAAGCTGGCGCCCGCGCTGGCGGCAGGTAACTGCGTGGTGATTAAGCCTTCTGAAATCACGCCGCTGACGGCGCTTAAACTTGCCGCGCTGGCGAAGGATATCTTTCCGCCGGGGGTGATCAATGTCCTGTTCGGACGAGGGCAAACTGTTGGCGATGTATTGACCGGACATGCAAAAGTACGCATGGTCTCTTTAACTGGCGCTATCGCGACCGGGGAGCATATTCTGCGTCATACTGCGTCAGCGATAAAACGCACGCATATGGAACTCGGCGGTAAAGCCCCGGTGATTGTTTTTGATGATGCCGATCTGGATGCGGTGGCGCAGGGCATCCGGACCTTCGGTTTCTATAATGCCGGACAAGATTGTACTGCGGCGTGCCGTATATACGCACAACGCGGTATCTATGATGCGCTGATCGAAAAGCTAGGAGATGCGGTGAGCAGCCTGAAAATGGGCGCGCCGGAGGATGAATCAACAGAGCTGGGGCCGTTAAGTTCGCTGGCGCATTTGACGCGCGTCACAGCGGCTGTCGAGGAGGCGAAGGCGCTCGGCCATATCCGCGTAATTGCCGGCGGAAATCAAATGGAAGGTAAAGGTTACTATTTCGCTCCGACGTTGCTGGCAGACGCAAAACAGGAGGATGCCATCGTTCAACGCGAGGTCTTCGGCCCGGTGGTCAGTATGACCGTCTTTGATGATGAAGATCAGGTTCTGAGGTGGGCCAACGATTCTCGCTATGGTCTGGCATCCTCCGTCTGGACTCAGGACGTTGGGCGGGCGCATCGGGTTAGCGCCAGATTGCAGTACGGCTGTACCTGGGTTAATACCCATTTCATGTTGGTTAGCGAGATGCCGCATGGAGGGCAAAAACAGTCGGGATACGGCAAAGATATGTCATTGTATGGTCTGGAAGACTACACGATTGTCCGCCACATCATGGTTAAGCATTAAGGATCATTTACTCTTCAGAAAAGTCATGAAAAAATAGGCGGGTGTCGGCGGAGAGGGGAACCTCCCCGCCAACATGCGCAGCAAGTACTCAAAGGGTGAACACATCAAGCAAACCAGCCGAATCTCAACGAGATCAGACCCAAAAGTCCTGCAGCAGCAAAGACATTAATCAGCACTACGGTTTTACTGGAAACATTCATTTTTGCCACCTTTCATCATAACCCATATGGGTATAGTACGGGTTGGCGAGATCCGCAATAATACTTAAACAGGACATTCTGTGAGCGGAGCAGTGCATTGAGAACATTTTGCTGTTAAGGCGGATAAACCTTGATGTGTGTCAAAAAAAAGAGCATATTGCGCGCGTTTTTTCCTCTGGCTGGCGCGGATGCCTGATATGTCCCTCTATCAAAAGATGTTAGTTTTTTACGCCGTCATGGCGGTAATATCATTTCTGATCACCTGGTTTTTGACTCATGACAAAAAACGAATTCGTTTCCTGAGCGCCTTTTTGGTTGGCGCGACATGGCCGATAAGTTTCCCCGTGGCATTGCTGTTTTCGCTTTTCTGACCTCAAGCCCGATAAACGTTACCGGGCATGGTTTTTCCGCCAGATCAGGTTATCAGGGCAATTAATTGCTCTCTGTCTACGTCGGTAATGTCCTGCGGATGCCGATATCCTGCGTTCTCATTGGCCAGGGTATACAGCGCAACAAGCCAGTCATAGACATAGCGGCTGGCGGCGTGAACGGGCTGTTCGTCAAGCTTTGTTAAACGCAACATTGTCGAACGCTGCGTTGCGGCGAAAATGGCTGCGCCTTTCTGAACGCGGCTGGCCGGGCGTTGGGCCTCCTCGATATTTGTGTATCCAAGCCAGGCGATGAAGTTACCGATGATGGCATGGAGCTGAGCACCGCTCACCTCCTCACGCTGCATGGTTTTCTGTAACTGCAGAGGTAAGCCGAGACGATAGCTGGCGGTAATTAAAATATCCGCCACGGCGTTGAGCATCTGCGGTTCCAGTCCCAGACGCTGCGCATTATCCTGGCAGCGGGCCCACTGGCGCAGATGATTGATCCACATTTTGTGCGCCTGATAGCCCGTTTCGTGACCTTCTGACGCTGAAGCGCGCGTTGGTTCGTCGGCAAAGAGATCGATCGCGTCATTAAATAAACCGCTGACCTGTTCTTCTCGCGACTGTCGGATGCGCAGCAACGCGTCGAAATTCTGTATCGGTGGTAACAGCCCGGCCAGCAGGTCACCATGTCTGGCGGCCTGGGCCTGAAGACGCCGGATCACGGTTTCAACTGGTAGTCGCGCGTCATCAAACACCGGTAACAGATCGCGCACGCGGTCTCTCAGTTGTTCGCGTAACGCCTGTAAGCGCGCCTGTCGCTGTGGTGCCGATGTCGCCTGCGATAGCCATTCTACCAAACGCTGCATACTGTGTTTATCCAGTGCCTGCAACGTTCCCCAATGCACGCCAGGTTTACCCATCAATTGCTGGACGGCTTCATCCAGATTTTGCTGGGTGGCAAAACGGGCATCCTGTGGAGTAATTGCCCAGACGACGCCAGGTAACGCTGATTCACGCTGCGGCTGAGTGGCGTTAACCCACTCCAGTAAGTGACGGGCGGTGGTGGACGTTTGTGAGCGGGATGCCAGAGCATTGCAGATCACCAGAACATCGGGCTGTACCTGCTGACGGTAATGGGCCAGCATCCAGCCTAATTTCGCCCGCCATAACGGATGAGGATGAATGCCTGGCGCGACCGGAATATCCAGTAAATCAACGTTATCCAGTACGCTATTTTCAACGGTTAGCACCAGTTCGCGGGTAAGCAGCGCCAGAGAATCAAGCGAAAGGCTGACCGCATTGAGCAATCGGCCCTCCTTAACCGGATGCACCACCACATCGCTTTGCGTATCGCTGGCGGTTAGCGCCATTTGCGTCAGGAAGTTTTCCGCCGGTAAGCCAAAATGATCGACCAACAGGCTGAGCGGCGCCGCCAGTTCCTCCGCATGACCTGTTTGTTGCAACATATGCGCCAGCGCCAGCCATTGCTGGGTGATCTCCGGCTGTTCTCCCCACAGTAATGCCCAGGCGTGCGCCCGTGTCGTGAGATCCACCGCAGGCAAGAGCGAGGCAAAGTGTTGCCATGTCGCATCATCAATATGTTGTCTGGCGGACGGGAGGCAAGAGCGCCAGAAACGCGCGATGGCGGCTACCTCTTCAGCGGTAACGCCGGGGACGGGCTGAGGTTGGCGAAGCGATTGCCATTTCTCCAGGCGTGAGGTGATAATGGATTTTTCTACCTGGCGACAAACGGAGGACGAGCTGGTCCAGGCAATAAAAAGCTGCACCAGTTCGGCTTCACTGATCAAGCGCAGGCGCAACGGCCAGCCACTCTCGTTTGAACAAACGTCGCGCGTAAAGCGAATAGCCATATTCGCTGGCGCATGACCCGGATTGATGTGGCTGAAATAATCATAGTTACGGTCCGGCGTGGTAATTTCCAGCTTGCCATTCTCGTTACCGCATAGCGTCGTTAACAGATATGCTTTTGCGGATTGCGCATACCCATACAGACCGACGCAGCCATGTGATGCGCAGGCGGCGTTGAGCGCTGACTCATCCGCTGCGGCGAGCGTAAGTTGCGCCAGCAGAGCGTCGGCTTCGTCATCCAGTCGCGTTGCGTAACGGCGCGTGTTGTTAACCCACTCGATAACAGCCTGGGTGGCGTTTAACGGTTTTGTCATTTCAGGTATACACTCCCGCTATCTATCCAGTAGTGGCTACCGCTGTGGCGGCGGTCAGCCAGCGTATTCAATTTTAATGTCAGCGCATCGGCGGCGATCGGCGTCCCGTCCTGGAGCCAGGCATCACTTAATGTGAACGATTCCGGGGCGCTATCTTTGCTACTGCCGCGTAATTTCAGTCGGACATTTAGTACGCCGTCGCCAGCGATGGTTTTCGCCAGTTCGGCGGAATTAATGCTCAGACAATAGAGTGGGGTCGCAGGCCAGCGGCTGTTAGCCAACTGACGAAAACCCAACGTCACGTTGCCGCGTAGCGGAAAATGCAGGCGAGCGTCCAGCGTTGCGCCGGGTTTATCCAGATCGATCTCGTGATACCAGATGTTTTCATCGCGAAGCGTATTGACGGTATTATCCAGTACGCCGAGATAACGCACGGTCGAATACGCGCCGATATCAGCGGCTTTAAAATTGAAACGCGGCAGACGTAAATCCAGCGCCAGGCTACACAACATCGCGCCCACTGCGGCAGTGGATTTTGGATTACCAATACGCCCTTGTTGACTGAAGGGATACCATTCATGTACCTGATACTTATCCATCCAGACAATGCGATTAACCGGCACCGGTTGTAAGTGCCGGATGAGCGCCTGCACGCCAGGTAAACAGGTCGGTCTCCCCGTCACCAGCAAGATATCGCAGTGGTAGTGGGAGATCGCTTCGCAGACCGCATGAAGCGGCGTTGTTAGCGTAAACTGGCCGGCCAGCAGCGCCTCCTGAAGCTGGCTAAACTGGATTTGCAACGGCACATTGAATACATCAAATGCCGGCGAACCAGACGGTAAGGCATGATCGATTGCCTGCTGGATATAGTTCATCACATTATTCGTTGGACGGCGGATCAGCAGGTCGCCAAATGTCGCATGTAAACCGGCAAACGGATCGTTAATGTCGCTTTGCTCCCAGGCGGAAAGTACCGCGTGGCCCAGCGGCATAAATAATTGCAGCGCCGTTTGCTGGCGCAAAATGGCCTGAGTATCAATTCGTCCCGAATCGCCAAATAAGGTCGCCAGCAGGGCGGCGGCATCCGTAACGCCTGCCCGTTGCAATGCCGTTTGCAGGGAAGGGAGTACGCAGCGCTGAATGATATCCAATAGCAGATCGTCCCCGGCGACTTTAAAACCTTCGCGGAACAGGAGATGAGGCGTAATTTTTACATTGGCCCCCACGCCGTCATCTAACTGATAGTGAACGATCGCCATATCCGTCGTGCCGCCGCCGATATCAATCGATGCCACGCGCAGCGCGCGTCCGGGTTCTACGCCGGGTTCAGGCTGGCGATCCGGTCTGGCCAGCGCGTTAAAAAAGGATTCGGTACGCCCGGCGTAATGCGAAATAGCTTCGTTATAAAGCCATACCAGTTGGCCACAACTTGCTTCGTCCCATTCCATCTGTATTTCTGGTACCGGAATCACGCTTTTTTCACGCTGCTTAGGCGTGGTGAAATCCTCATCCTGCGGATGCCAGCCCATGGCTTTCCAGACCAGCGCCAGCGCTTCAAACATTCTCTGGCGGAAAATTTCTCGCTCCTGTTTCGGCATGGCGGAAGGCAGCGTTAAAATTAGGGTACGTAGCTGGCGCGGCGAGGCGGGAAAGCCGAGTCGCAGCCGGGTGGCGACGCTGTTAATTTGCCCCAGCGCCTGAGCCAGAATTTCGCACAACATATGCGTCATCAAGGTGCTACGGCTGTATTGCGGCGAAAAAACCGGTAGTCTTTCTTCATGCGGCAGGCTGAATAGCGGCTGTCCGTCGTCGTTCATCAGATTCATCAGCGGAAACGCGGTGGCAAGCGGTTCGCGCTGCGTTTTACCGTGCATCTGGCTAAAACGCCAGTCTTGCAAGGCGGGGGTTTCATCCCACAGGTAGCGGCGCGGGCTGGAGATGCCGCTGCTGCCTTCGGTGCCCACACGCTGCATAGCAAGGGCGCGAGCCTCGTCGCCCACACGCACAATGGAAGGCCAGACAAAGGCGTCATCTCGTCCGCTTTCGACCGAAAAGTGTTGCTTGCCAAAGCGCGCTTCTGAGAATTCCACCCGGCTGGTAAATAAAGGATCGTTCAGATACTGCGGCTCGCTTAACGAACGCACCTGAAGCTCTGCCGTCTGGCGTAACCCGTCATTCGCATCGCCATGATCCTCGATCAATACGCCACAGGTATGCGTATTGCCGACATCCAGAATCAGATCGACCGGGATTGCGGGCGTGCTTAACGTATGTGTCACAAACTTCACTTCCGGCACCGTAAGCTGTTCGCCTAACAGCGTCAGTAAATTCAACCAGTGCGCCTGATACTCAAAGCTACGCAGCGCTTGTTGAATGGCCTGTTCCGAACGGTTTTCTACCTGTGAGGCATACTGAAGAAACGACTCGCGCAACCAGCCGTCAATCCATGTCTGGTCAAGAAAATCGGCAACTTCTTCATCGCGCCAGGCGAGCGCAAAACGTGTGCCATTGAGCAGATCGTTTTCGCAAGGCGCCAACGCCGGAGGCATATTTTTTGCCAGTTGACTGTCGAAGGCGAGGGTGATCCGGTGTGTGTTTCCGGCGCTATCTGGCTCGCTGAGTTTACGTACCTGAATGCGCGCCCAGTTATCCGGCCCGTCAATAAAGGTACGCGGCGGATTAAAACGCAGAAATGGTAGGGGAAGCCAGATCCCATCGAGTACGTCCAGAGAATAGTGCAGCGTCTGAGTACTTTCCGGTTTCACGACTTCAGGTTGGCCGCCAGCACGTCCTGGCAATGTGTAGCGCCCGCTGGTCAGATCAAAATCGAGGCGCAGTAGCGGACCGTTTGCCGTTTTGCGCACAAAACGTCCGTAGTGGGCCGACTCTTGCGGCGTTAAGCCAAAATCAAGAAACTGGACGCCGCTGTTTGCAATGAGCGTGACGCTCTGTTTGTAATCACACAGATTGACCAACATAAAATCAGGTACCTATCTTTTTAAACGTCAACGGAATTGCCGTGTGGTCGCCATAACGGGCGGTACAGGTTGCGACGTCATTGACGCCCGCTTTACAGGTAATTTCCGGCATCGGATAACGTGAGCCGTCGGTGCAGCGCGCATTGCCGCGGCTTTTAATCATCAGCTCGCCCGTTTGATGCAGACCAGAGAAAATCTCCGCCCGACAAACCACGTTATCGCCATGTACTACGCGCGCGATACCTTTGTTATTTTGGATCTGGTAACGCAGAGAGGGCGGCTTGCCGGTAATCGGATCTTTGACATCCACACTGACCCGCCAGTTACCGTTTAAAAAGCGCGTGGTTCCAAGCTTCATCTGCGTATTGTCCATCACCAGTGCGTCTTTGGGGATAGCGGCAATGATAACAGGCGCTTCCGGCAGCGGCGCCGCTTTGGGGGCGGGCGTCACATCAGCACGATGCAGCGGCAAATGAGCGGTTAATTCAGGCAATGGGGTAACGTTAGTTTTCGCGATAGCGACAGGCGCGACGCGAGCAGGAGAGGAACCGTCAACGGATGAGGATTGCCAGAAAAAGGGCGTGGCGACGATGGCGATCACCACGGCAGCGACAGGTAAGCTCCACAGCGGTAGACGGCGAGATCTTTTCGCCTCAGCGACCGGAATGGAAGTGGCCGGCTGCGGTTCGCTGGCGATAACTTGCGGCGCAACAGGTTCTTCCGGCATTTTCGGCGGCTCAATGATAGACGTTAACAAAGGTTCATCCGCCTGACTAAATGCCGCCTCTACAAGCGGTTTTTCTTCAGGTTCCGGTTCCGGCTCGACCAGAGGGATGTCAGGGATCGCCTCGGTTATCCGCAGGCAGTCCAGTACATCATCGCGTGTATTTTCGTTGAGATTAACGAATCCCCAGAAGGTGATAACCGGTTTGCCGTTAACCAGGAAAACATGATTTTCGCCGGGAAATTGCGTCGCTTTTTCAAGTAGCGACCCAAATAGCTGAAGCGCGGTTTTACCGGATTGCAGGCTTTTTCGACTGAGAGCAGCCGCGCTTTCAAAAGTGCTGGCTAAATAACGTAATGCCCGAAAACGTGTCTCTTCGTCAGCCGCTTTCCACGCTATCGCCTGACCTTCAATCGGCGAATACCAGTCAACCCGATCGCCATTATCGTTAAGTTGCGGAATCGCCAGACAGTCAACCATCGCCTGCTGTTTACGCAGACGAAGCGTTTCACGAATTTGCAATGCTGATTCAAATACGGCCTGACCACCGCCGCCCACGGCCTGATAGTCATCCAGATTGCCGCTGCGCAAGAGAGTTTTTGCCACGTTGTTATCCCTTAGACTTCTTCACGCATCTACTTTACGGGGTCTATACGCAAGCAAACGGCGGAAGAAAGGCAAAAAGGAGCGAATTCTCGGTCTATTAAGCCCCGTGTTTTCACTTGACGTAAGTTAAATCAGGCTGGCGGCGGCGAATTACCGCATCGGGCGACAATAACGCGTATAATAGGCGAATCATGCTGTTACAGAATAAAGAGTAGGAGAGCTTATGTCGCACCTGGAGGAAGTGAGCGCCCGCGTGGATGCCGCCATCGCAGAGAGCGTTATTGCCCATATGAATGAATTGCTGATTGCCCTGAGCGATGACGCTGAATTACGTCGCGAAGATCGTTATGCGCAGCAGCAGCGTTTACGCACGGCTATCGCGCATCATGGCAGGCAATATAAAGAAGATCGGGACGCGCGCCGCGAACAGCTCACCAAAGGCGGCACGATCCTGTAACCTATTAAAACTGGCGTTTCGCAATCAGCCATGCGCCAATGACCAGCAACAGTGCGCCAAACGCTGGCCCGACCATTGCGCGTAACGTGACGCCGTGGCTACGCGCGATATCCAGCGCCAGTCCGCCGATTAACTGGCTGGCGACCAGTACTGCGATTGTCGTCGCGGCACCGACGTTCTGATACCCGCTAATGCTGGCAAATACAAAAAATGACCCCAGCAGACCGGGGATCAATGTCCACCAGCGAACGCTGGCGAGTAGCTCGCCGAAGCCCGCAGCGCCTTGCTTAAACCACAATATCGTAACAAATAAAACGATCCCTACCAGCGAGTTCAACAGCATAGCGATCAGAATCGTCGATGATGTCTGCGTAATACGCACCATAATACTGTTTTGTACCACCAGCCCGACGCCGGCGGCGATCAAAAAGATCAGCGTCAGAGACTGGTTCATTCGCAGGCGTCCGGCGCGGCGCGTTCATCAAGCTGGAGCTGCATAAACGTGAGATCTAACCAACGGCCAAATTTTACGCCGACCTGCGGCATTTGCGCGGTGACGGTAAACCCCAGCGAATGATGCAGGCGTATTGAGGCCGCATTCTGCGACTCAATGCCGGCCACCATCACGTGCTTGCCGCAGCGTCGGGCTTCGTCGATCAGTCTGCTGAGCAGTTTTCGCCCCAGTCCTTTCCCCTGGTGCGCCGGATGAACATAAACCGAGTGCTCGACGGTATAGCGAAAACCGTCGAAACTGCGCCAGTCGCCAAATGATGCATAGCCAGTCACCACGCCATTTTCTTCGCTTACCAGCACCGGATAGCCCGGTAATTGACGGGCCTCATACCAGGCAAGGCGATTATCCGTATCGACCGTCCGATCGTTCCAGATGGCCGCAGTATGTAATACCGCATGGTTATAGATTTCGGTAATCGCGGCGCAGTCTGCTTTATCGGCAAAGCGTATCGTCATAGGAACTCCAGGGAATGTTCACGATAGTGTTAGAAATACTATTGAAGGCGGCATAAATCAACGGATTAGCGCAAGAATTCACGTTGGGCGAGGGGCTGAGGCAGTCGTTCATAAAAGCGCACAGCGGCGAAAGGCGCCTGATATCTGAGAGTGTTTAACTCCCTCAGATAGCGAATGTTCGACTATTATTGATGGATTATGCCAGGCATGAGGAGAATAGAATGAAGCAACACACCAACCGAAATCGTCGTTGGGTTTTGGCCTCGCGCCCCCACGGCGCGCCGCAGATGGATAACTTCCGCCTCGAAGAAGATGACGTCGCGACGCCCGGTGAAGGGCAGGTACTATTGCGTACCGTTTTTTTATCGCTCGACCCTTATATGCGCGGCCGCATGAGCGATGAACCTTCTTATGCGCCGCCTGTTGAACCTGGCTGCGTTATGGTTGGCGGTACGGTCAGTCGCGTTGTCGCGTCGAACCATCCTGATTACCGACCAGATGAATGGGTGTTGAGTTACAATGGCTGGCAGGATTATGACATTTCAGATGGCAATGGGCTGATAAAGCTGGGTGATAATCCGCAACATCCTTCCTGGTCGTTGGGAATTTTAGGAATGCCGGGGTTTACCGCCTATATGGGGTTACTGGATATCGGTCAGCCGAAAGAGGGCGAAACGCTGGTTGTCGCAGCCGCCACCGGCCCCGTAGGCGCAACGGTTGGGCAAATTGGCAAGCTGAAGGGCTGCCGGGTCGTGGGTATTGCCGGCGGCGCGGAAAAATGCCGTCATGCGACGGAACTTTTGGGGTTTGATCTGTGCCTTGATCATCACGCTGATGATTTCCCGCAACAGCTTGCGCAGGCCTGCCCGCAGGGAATCGATATCTATTATGAGAATGTTGGTGGTAAAGTCTTTGACGCCGTCTTACCGCTACTGAATACTTCGGCGCGGATTCCACTCTGCGGTCTGGTTAGCGGCTACAATGCGACAGCGTTGCCGGACGGTCCAGACAGACTGCCTCTGCTGATGGCGACGTTACTCAAAAAGCGTATCCGCCTACAAGGATTTATCATCAACCAGGATTATGGTCACCGGATACATGAGTTTCAGCAAGAAATGGGACGTTGGATCAAAGAAGGAAAAATGCATTATCGGGAGCAGATTACCGATGGGCTGGAGAAGGCGCCAGAAGCGTTTATGGGGCTGCTGGCGGGGAAGAACTTTGGCAAAGTTGTGATACGCTTAGCGGACGATACGTAAAGAAAAAATGGCGGCATTATGTCGCCATAAAAATGTGCAAATTTTAAAATTCCGGCTTTACTTATATATTCATCATACAGGTCGCGGTGAGGCAGTTTATCTCCTTCAGCAGCCTGAATCGGTCAAAAATCTCGATACGTGAGGGGAGGACGGAGATAAAACGGTTGCCATAAAGAAACCTGTATTGTTGTAAAAGATGAGAATATCACGCAAGTAAATTATCACTTTTATTTGGCCGTTCAGGTCTGGATTATCTTTTTTACAATTAAGTTCCGAAACTTCTTTGGGACTCAATTGCGATGTTGTTCTGCCAAGAGGTGAAGGAAGGAAAATGCCGGGTACGGAAAAAACACAACATATAAGCCTGACCACACAGGTTGAAAATGGGTTAAAGCATCAATTGTCTATTGGCGCATTAAAGCCAGGCGCAAGGCTTATCACTAAAAATATCGCTCAAGAGTTAGGTGTAAGTATTACGCCGGTGCGTGAGGCCCTGTTAAGGTTGGTCTCTTCCAGTGCTTTGGCCGTGGCGCCAGCACAGGCGTTTATGGTGCCGGAGATCTCGCTGGAACGTTTGCTGGAAATTAATACGATTCGTACTGCCCTGGAGGAGATGACGGTGGTAGCTGCTGCGGGTAAGATTACCCCAGATCGCGAGCAGACTCTGAATGCGTTATTAGAGGAATTTCAACAGGCGCTGGAAAGTGGGGCTATGGAGAAAATTCTTTTGGCCAACCGCGCATTCCGCTTTGAGATCTATCACTACGCGGATATGCCAACACTATATGCCATGATCGAGCAATTATGGGTATGTCTGGGGCCAAGTCTGCATTTTTTATATGATAATTTTAAACTTGATGATTATCAAAATGGCGTTAATCTGTACAGGAAATTGCTTAATGCATTAGTGGCCGGTGATAAAGAAGCCAGCCGCCACTGTTTACAGGACGTTTTGCAACAAAACATAGCGACGATTAAAAATCAGTACGTCATGTAACTATGACTTATCAATAGCGGGGGCTCCCCCGCTATTGCCGGATGTTTATTCAAATCGCCATGCCAGATTAATCCCCACGCCATAGTTACGCCCTGGCGCTGGCTCATAATACCGGCCATTAGATTCATTAACGATCACCGAACCGATATATTCTTTATCAAATAGATTATCTACCCGCCCAAAAATATCGACGGTAAGCTGACTGTAATTAAATTTATACCCTGTATTCAGTCCAACAACGGTATAAGAAGGGGCTTTTGCGGTATTTTCATCATCGACCATGATATCGCCCATATACCGAACGTCAGTTCCGGCGTACCAACCCTCATCCGGGATAAAGCCTAATGAGGCGAATCCCATATTACGGGCGATGCCAGGCATCCTGTTTCCATCACAGTTTTGCCCCTGACAAACGTTACTGCGATAGGTCGCATCCAGCCAGGTCCACGATGCTTTCACACGCCAGTCGCCGGCGAAGCGCTGGTCCAACGCGAGTTCTGCGCCCTGGCGGCGAGTTTTACCCGCGTTTTTGTAGGTAGTGCGTCCCCCCATACTGCTGGCGACGACAATTTCATCATCGGTATCGGTTTAAAATAACGCAGCGGTCAACAAGCCATTACCAATCCGCGTCTTACTGCCGACTTCCACCGTATCATTTGTCGACGGTTTGAGGTCAAAGTTGAACCCGCTTTGGCCGTCAGCGCGATAAGAAAGCTCATTGATAGTGGGGGTTTCAAATCCGCGACCGGCAGCAAGATAGAGATTCCAGGCATCGGTTAACGCATATTTTAGCGATCCGGCGGGTAACCATTGATGATAGCTGGCGTCGCCGCTGTCATCGCCATTGCCGGGCGCGATATAGTGATCGTTAGAATCGAACCACACGGAACTGTAGCGCACGCCAGCATCCAGCGAGAGTTTTTGCGTAAGCTGCCACTGGGTTTGCAGATAAGGATCGACATTCCACATCAGGTTACGCTCATCCCGCCGTAAATCGCCTTTATGCCCAAACTCAGGGGTGCCGTTGTTGAGGCGGAAGTTATTGTAACCCTTTCGGTTTTCGCTCATGTTTTCATAATTTAATCCGCCAGTGAAGGTGACCGGTACACCTAATTCTCCACGATGGGTCCAGCGGGAATCAATGCCCTGATAGTGGCGTTGCAGTGTAATCACGCCGCCAGCCTGGGCCGGTTTTAGCTGTGCCACCAGGGGAATAGACTGGTATTGCGTGGTTTCCCGCTCTCCGGCGTAGGCCATCACGCTGATATCATCCTGCGCGCTGAGCTGACGTTCATAACGCAATCCAGCCTGAGTTTGTTTGATAGTTTTACGCGTATTGTACTGTTCAGCGCGCGGCGCCTGTTGCGGATCGGCTTTCCATTCAGATTCGGTGAGTCCGCCGGGATCGTCCGCCTTAATGTCCACACTATTAAAAATCAGCGAGAGTTTACTGGCATCGTCAAGGCGCACGCCCAGTTTGGCATTAGCCAGATTTTTTCGCGCGCCGCTATGATCGCGGTAGCCGTGGGTGGTGAAACGGGTAGTCGATACCGTGTAATCCACGTCGCCAGGCTGTGTGCCGTCGCCCATCGCGCCCGTGGCTTTTAGCCCATAGCGCCAGCTTCCATAACTGCCGTAGTAGCTGCTGGCCTCAAGGGTGGGCGGCTGTCTCCCGGTTTCAGTGGTTACATTTATCACGCCGCCGGAAGCATTGCCGTATAACGCTGAGAAGGGGCCGCGTAACACTTCAACGTCTTGTATGCTGTTAATATCAATATTCGAAATCTGGCCTTGTCCATCCGGCATGGTGGCGGGGATGCCATCAACATACAGACGAATGCCGCGCACGCCAAAGGCGGAACGCGAGCCAAATCCACGGATAGAGATTTGCAGATCCTGCGCGTAGTTTTGCCGGTTTTGCATCTGCAATCCCGGGACGCTGGTTAAAGACTCAGATAAATTGACGCGCGGCCTCGCCAGACGCATATCTTCCCCCTCAATGACGCTAACGGCGGCGGGTGTATCCAGTTCGGATACGGTTTGCGGCGTTGCGGTGACTATCATGGTTTGTTCATTGGGTGCGCTGGCGGCCTGAAGGACCGGGGAAAAGGTCAGGGGAAATAAGAGGGCGGGATAAAGTCGCTGTCTAACGGAAATAATTTTCATGAAAATGCCGGGTAAATGTAAGCGTATCAACGGAAAACGTGACATTAAGGGTAGCCAATATGTAAAGTTTTGAAATTTTAATCGCACATTAAGTTAAGAAAATGTGCGGTATTTAAGGGCTAAAACGCTCGCAGGCGAGGAAAAGCTCCACTTTCTGATGAATAATGATTATTATTCTCAACTTATAATAAGTGCGGAACGAAGATTCCGTACAGTGAAGTAGTGTGAAGCAGCTATATAAGTTTTTATCAAAGGGAGTCGTCATGCACTTACGTCATCTTTTTTCGCCGCGTCTGCGTGGTTCTTTATTGTTAGGTTCGCTCCTCGTCGCCTCCTCATTTAGCACGCTGGCGGCGGAAGACATGCTGCGTAAAGCGGTAGGCAAAGGCGCTTATGAGATGGCCTGGAGTCAGCAAGAAAACGCGCTCTGGCTGGCTACATCGCAAAGCCGTAAACTGGATAAAGGCGGCGTGGTTTATCGTCTCGACCCGGTGACGCTGGAAATCACGCAAGCGATTCATAACGATCTCAAGCCGTTCGGCGCCACAATCAATACCGCGACCCAAACACTGTGGTTTGGCAATACCATTAACAGCGCTGTTACCGCGATTGACGCCAAAACTGGCGATATAAAAGGCCGTCTGGTACTTGATGCACGCAAACGTACCGAAGAGGTTCGTCCGTTACAGCCCCGTGAACTGGTTGCCGATGCGTCTACCAACACGGTCTACATTAGCGGTGTTGGTAAAGAGAGCGCCATCTGGGTTGTGGATGGCGAAACCATCAAACTGAAAACGGCGATTGAAAATACCGGCAAAATGAGTACGGGTCTGGCGATCGACAGTAAAGCGCAACGCCTGTACACCACCAATGCGGATGGCGAATTCATCACCATCGATACCGCCAGCAATAAAATTCTCAGCCGCAAGAAGTTGCTGGATGACGGCAAAGAACACTTCTTTATTAACCTGAGTCTCGATACCGCAGGTCATCGCGCGTTTATCACCGACTCGAAGGCGGCTGAAATCCTGGTTGTCGATACCCGTAATGGCAATATTCTGACCAAGATAGCGGCGCCTGCCTCTTTGGCCGTCCTGTTTAACCCGATGCGTAACGAGGCCTATGTGACGCATCGTCAGGCAGGGCAGGTCAGTGTGATCGATGCGAAGACCTATAAAGTTATTAAAACGTTCGATACGCCGACATACCCGAATAGCCTGGCGCTATCGGCAGACGGTAAAACGCTCTACGTCAGCGTGAAGCAGAAATCGACGCGTGAACAGGAAGCGACGCAGCCGGATGATGTTATCCGCATTGCTCTGTAAATAGATATGGAGGGGGGGAACCGGAACCCCTCCAGTCATCTCTTTAAACGCACCGATACGCCTCGTTACACCCCGCCGATAGCCTGATGATTCTGTGAGAATTACACTGCCTTTTGTTGTAGTTAACTCATTATATTCACGAGAGAAATATGAAAAAATTATTTATATGCTCAGGTTTGGGCATGATGTTTTTTATGCTTGCGGGTTGCACAACCAACTATGTGATGACGACGAAGAATGGGCAAACGATCGTAACTCAGGGTAAGCCGCAATTAGATAAAGAGACGGGAATGACTCGTTATACCGATCAGGAGGGTAACCAGCGGGAAATTAACAGCAATGATGTGGCGCAGTTGATTAAGGCTGACTAACCATTGGGCGCGATGCGGTGTTGGTGGCAACGAGCATTAACCCCGGCAGGTCTGGCGCTGCCGGGGAAGGGTAATGTTATGTCGCGGCCTCTTCTTTCAATACGACACTCACTGTCGAATCCGCAGTCACTGGCGCAGTGCGATGGATCTCCGCCACGCGACGGCGCACGCCAAACCAGCCGGCGACCAGCAGAATGGCGATCAGCGGCAACGAGGCGATAGTGTAAGTTCCATTCGGGTAGTCAAACGCCATGAGTACCAGCACGCTTAACAAAAACAGCAGCGTTAGCCAGGAGGTAAAAGGCGCGCCGGGCAGTTTAAAACTGACGTCTGCGGCTTTACCTTCTTTTATCGCCTGGCGTAAACGCATCTGGCACACCATGATAAACGCCCACGACGCGATAATGCCGAGCGAGGCAAAATTAAGAACGATCTCGAACACGCGGGAGGGGACGAGGTAATTCAGGAACACGCCGACCACGTAAACTACCAGAGTCGCCAGAATACCTGCATAGGGCACATGCTGACGGCTCATTTTCGCCATGAATTTCGGTGCGGACCCCCCCATCGACATTGAGCGTAAAATTCGCCCCGTACAGTAAAGGCCGGAGTTCAGGCTGGAAAGCGCGGCGGTTAACACCACGATATTCATAATGCTGCCAATATAAGGTACGCCAAGTTTAGAAAAGAAGGTGACAAACGGACTTTGTCCCGCCTGATAGGCGTTCCACGGCAGCAGTAAAACCAGCAGTATGACCGATCCCACATAGAACAGACCGATACGCCAGATCACGCTATTGATGGCTTTCGGCACCATCGTCTGTGGATCTTTGCACTCGCCGGCGGCAGTACCGACCAGCTCAATCGAAGCAAAGGCAAACACCACGCCCTGAATCAGTACCAGCGCGGGCAACAGGCCGTGCGGGAACAATCCGCCATTATCTGTAATCAGGTAGAAACCGGTGGCATTGCCATCAAGCGGTTGACCGGTGCCGAGAAAAATCGTGCCCACCACCAGGAAGATAACAATCGCGAGTACTTTTATCAGCGCGAACCAGAACTCCATTTCGGCAAACCATTTTACGCCGATCATATTCATGGTACCGACAATGGCTAACGCGCCGAGCGCGAACACCCATTGCGGAACGTCGCCAAATGCGCCCCAGTAGTGCATATATAACGCCACGGCGGTGATATCGACGATCCCGGTCATCGCCCAGTTAATAAAGTACATCCAACCTGCGACGTAGGCCGCTTTTTCACCCAAAAACTCACGGGCGTAGGAGACGAAGCTCCCGCTGGAAGGGCGATGCAATACCAGTTCGCCCAGCGCGCGTAAAATGAAAAAAGAAAAAATACCGCACACCAGATAGACCAGCGCCAGTGCCGGTCCGGCCATTTGCAATCGGGCGCCTGCGCCTAAAAATAATCCGGTGCCAATCGCGCCGCCGATAGCAATCATCTGAACCTGGCGATTTCCCATCGCTTTGTGATACCCCTCTTCATGGGCGTTCAGCCAGCGTCGTTTCGCCGCATGTTGCTCTGCGGCGTGCGTAGTCTGTGTTTTCATTACGTTACCTGTTATGGCCTGTCTGACAGAAAAATCCCTTATGCCGCGACGGGTGCTAACCAATCGATTACCTGCAATGGCGAATACGGTTTTTCCCTTATTCTGTTAAAACCGCCGGCGGTGCATCCTACCTGCAATTGTTAAATGACGCAAAATATACGAAAAGGACAAAATGAGGATGTCGAGTCTATTTGTGTGGTCAGAGGTGGTGTAAAGCGGTCACGATTCAGCCAGCAGAGACGACATTATAAACTTATGGCTGGCGTGTCGCGCCCTAAATAACCCGTGTTAAACCTTGCACACGACCTGGGCATTATTTGAAAGTTTCCACCATCGTCTAAAGGTCACTATGGCATAAACATGAACTGACAACGGAGTATTACGATGCCATTAACATCAGCTGGAACCTACGCGCGGGCATTTAAAGCAGAAACGAATCTTCCTCAGGCTGCGGGAAACTATGAAAATAAGCTGGCGACTAAATTCGCCAAGGGAATGGTGGGCGTATTCACGCTGGGAATTGGCTATGGAATTTTTCGCTTGATTGAGCATTATTGTAATGTTCGACCTAAAGTTGCCGAGTTCTGTGCTAATGCAGAGGGTATACACGCTAATCTCATGGCCGCGTCTGCGTTACAAAAAAAGACGGTGGAATGTAATCTTAAAAGCGGCGGCCAGTTGCGACTGGAAGAAATTTCTGTCGGCCCCAATGGCGAGTCGGTAGTAAGAATATCCGACGACAACCACACGGATGAGGTTCCCGGTACGTTCAAAGAGATCTGCGTAAAGCTGGAACAGGAATTTGAAACAGCGCCAGGATTATATGCTCTTAGCGAAAGTTATAAGACTCTGGCGGCATTTTCAGAAATGAACGCCTTCAAAATAGCGCCAATTATAAACGGTCCGGAGCCGCAGTTCTATGGTGAGAACTTATATGTCAGAAGTATGTATAACATACATAGGCAATTAAGCCAGGCTGCGGCTGAAGGTAAAACCACTGTGAGAATGACCGTATGCGAAGAGGCAGGCGAACAGTACCCTCTTGAGTTTATAGAATTTCCGGACCCGGTAACGGAGCAGATAAAGGTAATACTTACAAACGAGGCCACCCAAGAGGACATTACCATTGAGGGCAATTTTGTCCAGTTTTCTGAGGAGTTTGAGAGAATATTTACTGCCCTTGACTCAACAAATGAGACGTTTAAACCGCTGGAAGAGAGAATCATTGACGTTGCCAGAAGCGCTATTGCAACAGGGGTAAGACCTGCTGACGATGCCAGTTCCATCATGTCGACGATTCCACTGCTGAGGGAGGAAGACTCGTCTCGTCTAGATCCAGGTTAACTCATTGGCACGCCTCGTCTTTTACGGGGTGTGCTGTAATTCCCCCTACCTTCTATACACCCATCAACGGGTAAGGTAATGTTAACGTCCTATTGTTCACAGGAACATCATTATGCCCCACGTTGATATCAAATGTTTTCCCCGCGATCTGACCGACGAAGCAAAATTGGCGCTGGCCGCCGACATTACCGATGTCATCATCCGCCATTTGCAAAGCAAAGAGAGTTCCATTAGCGTAGCGCTTAACCACGTACCGCCCGAAGAGTGGCAGGCGGTATGGGATACCGAAATCGCCCCGCAGATGGAAACGCTAATTAAAAAACCCGGTTACACGATGTCGAAATAGTCTATCTCGTCGCGCTGTTTTAGCGGTGTGTTAGCAGAACCTAATTGCCGTTTGTACGCCGCAATGCCATGAGTCCCCAGCGCTGAGATGGGGGACTCAACGTGGAATACCTTAATGGAAGCCTCAGATGACCTCTTTTTTACATGCTTATTTTACGCGGTTAAATTGTCAGCCGTTGACCGTTCCTACGGTTGAAACGCTTAGAACGCTTCACTTAGCGCACAACTGCGCCATTCCTTTTGAAAATCTGGATGTACTACTACCTCGTGAAATACAGCTTGATGAGACAGCATTAGAAGAGAAACTGCTTCATGCCCGACGCGGTGGATACTGTTTTGAACAGAATGGCCTGCTTGAACGCGCACTACGCGACATTGGTTTTAACGTCCGAAGCTTATTGGGGCGGGTAATTCTGTCTAATCCTGCCACCTTACCGCCGCGCACGCACCGTTTGCTGCTGGTTGATGTTGAGGGCGAGCAGTGGATCGCTGACGTGGGTTTTGGCGGCCAAACGCTAACCGCGCCGCTTCGTCTGCAGGCGGAAATTGCCCAGCAGACACCGCATGGCGAATACCGCCTGCTGCAGGAGGGGGGCACATGGATTTTACAATTCCGCCACCATGAGCACTGGCAGTCGATGTACTGTTTTGATCTGGGGAGACAGCAGCAGAGCGATCATGTGATGGGCAATTTCTGGTCGGCTCACTGGCCGCAATCCCATTTTCGCCATCATTTGTTGATGTGCCGCCATTTACCTGAGAGCGGCAAGCTGACATTAACGAATTTCCACTTCACGCGTTACCACCTGGGACATGCCGTTGAACAGGTTAATTTACCGGATGTGCCATCGTTGTATCAGTTACTTCAGCAGCAGTTTGGTCTCTGCGTAAATGATGCAAAGCACGGTTTTACCGAGGCGGAGCTGACTGCGGTAATGGCTGGATTTGATACTCATCCGGAGGCAGGAAAATAATTTTTTGCCGCCGAGGGTTAGCTGGCCTGACAAAGATTAAAAATTAATGGCCCATTCGGCATGAAACAGAATGACCGCCTGGCCGGAGATGGTGACGTTTTCCGGCTGGTTATCGCGAATGGTGATAGTAACATCAACCGTTCCCTCTCTGCCTAAAGCGCGTCCCTGATGACCTTTAATCTGCAGCGTTTTACCGTCATGCGCCATCAGACCATGATGGATGAGCCATGCTCCCATCGGACCATTGGCATTTCCCGTTACCGGATCTTCCACAATCCCCATCGCCGGGGAAAACATCCGCCCATCGGTTTCGTTTTTTCCCGGACGAATCTGGAAAGGAAAAAAGCCGTTACAGCCAATTTGCTGGCCAATTGCCATCAGGGCTGCCAGATCCGGAGAAAGGGCATTAATATCAACGTCTGGTTTGAGCAGAATCATCACTTTTGCATGTCCGGTTGAAGCCACCTGAATCGGCGCTCCCGGCACGATATCATCTTCAGTAAGGTTCAGCGCGGCGATGATGGCAGCCCGAATCTCTCCGACAAACGGTAGTTCAAAAGAAGGCTTACCTTGCTCCAGCGTGATGCGATAGTCGTTGTATTCGGCATGAATTTCAACGCGATGACGACCCGCTAACGAGGTTTGCCAGACGGTGGTGTTTCCCAACCCCAGTACCGTTGCCCGAACATAATGCGCGGCCACGGTGGCATGACCACAGATGGGGACTTCTACTGTCGGTGTAAAGTAGCGTATGCGTACATCGCTCTCTTCGCTTTTTAGCAAAAAGGCGGTTTCCGAGTGACGAAGTTCACGGGCAATTAGTTGCATCTGCGCGTCGCTTAGTGTATCCGCATGTAAGACAACGCCGGCAGAGTTGCCGCGAAAGGGTTCGCTGGTGAAGGCGTCAACATGATAAATCTGCGGTTTCATTGATGTTCTCCTTTGGCTGAAGAGTCATCATAGCCTGTGCGTTGCCGAATGACGACGCCCATGCGTTTTTCTTTGCCCGGTAAGCGTGCGCCCTCCGGGCAAAGAGAATTAGCGGCGGGTACGAACAATCGGGTAGCGGCGGGTGAAATACTCAAACGACGCGCTCCAGACATGGACCAGACGGGTGAACGGGAAGAGCAGAAAAATAGCCATTCCTGGTACCAGATGGACGCGGAAAACAAACGCCACACCGCTCAGCATTTCCGAAGACCCACCACGGAAGGTAACAATACTTTGCGCCCAGCTCACCAGCTTCATCATTTCGCTGCCATCCGGATATTGCGCCGAAAACGGAATGGTGTTCAGGCAGTAAAACACAAAAAAAGAGACAGAGCGTTACGCGCTCTTTTGAGAACTTATTGAAGTTTTTTAGAATGTTGAGTGAAAGAATAGATAAAAAATAGGCCAGCGCGAAGAAGAGATATGGTGTTTCTTAATTGTTACCACTTGTAGATTAAAAGTTAATTTATTAAACTTTTTGTAAGTTTACGCAAAGAGTTCAAGCGTAATCATACGATCCAGATGATATTCAAACGCGGGATCGGCCATCTCCGGAATACCCAGCACATACATACCGTCCAGCCCGCACACCAGTGCGATAAGCCGCCAGGCGATATCCGTGGCGTTAGACGTAAAGGTAAATTCACCTGCCTGTTTGCCCTGCTTGATAATAGTGACCGTTTCCTCATGCCACATCTGCATCGTAAGGAGATAAGCATCCCTGATATACGGATCCCGGTCAGCCAGAATTTGCGCCTCTCGCCACAATTTAATGTAAGGCTCAAAGCCGCCGTCTTCGCTACCCAGCATGGCATGAAGCCGTTCACGCCAGGTGGCGGGCGGCGGAACTTGTCCGGCATCAAGTAGGGTACGGATCAAATGGACAAAGGCCAGCGCTTTAAGCTCGCCCGCCGAGCTGAAGTGGTGATGCACTTGTCCGGCGGCGACATCGGCTTCTGACGCGATCCGTCGCACCGTCATGGCAGCAAAACCCTCTGCCAGCGCCACGCGCATCGCCGCTTGCAGGATCACTTCGCGGCGTTCATCCCGGTTAAGGTAACTCATATTTTCCCCACATTAGCCAATGCGCGCAGTGTAACAAAAAGCTGGACATTCGTTCAACTTACCGTACGATCCTGAAACTGGACAGGCGTCCAAATTTGATTTTTTTGAAGGGAGATTTATGTTTCGTCAGTGGTTAACGTTAGTCATTATTGTACTGGTCTATATTCCTGTCGCCATTGATGCCACGGTCCTGCATGTCGCCGCGCCGACATTAAGTATGACGCTGGGCGCCAGCGGCAACGAGCTACTGTGGATCATTGATATTTATTCTTTGGTCATGGCAGGCATGGTGCTACCGATGGGCGCGCTTGGCGATCGTATCGGTTTTAAACGTCTGCTGATGCTGGGCGGAACGCTCTTTGGCCTGGCGTCATTGGCGGCGGCGTTTTCGCATACCGCCAGTTGGCTTATTGCCACCAGGGTATTACTGGCTATCGGCGCGGCAATGATTGTACCGGCGACGCTGGCCGGGATACGCGCCACCTTTTCCGAAGAGAAGCATCGCAACATGGCGCTGGGCGTCTGGGCAGCGGTAGGTTCGGGCGGAGCGGCGTTTGGGCCGCTCATCGGCGGCATATTACTGGAGCATTTTTACTGGGGATCGGTTTTCCTGATCAACGTGCCGATTGTGCTGGTCGTCATGGGCTTAACCGCCCGCTATGTTCCTCGTCAGGCGGGCCGTCGCGATCAACCGCTCAATCTTGGCCATGCGGTGATGCTGATTATTGCCATTTTGCTGTTGGTCTATAGCGCTAAAACTGCGCTGAAAGGGCATTTATCGCTGGGGGTAATCTCGCTGACCTTACTTATCGGCGCGTTGCTACTGGGACTCTTTATCCGCACACAGCTTGCGACATCGCGTCCGATGATTGATATGCGACTGTTTACCCATCGCATTATCCTGAGCGGCGTCGTGATGGCAATGACCGCGATGATCACTTTGGTGGGCTTTGAGCTACTGATGGCGCAAGAGTTACAGTTTGTCCACGGGCTATCGCCCTATGAGGCCGGGGTATTTATGCTGCCGGTGATGGTCGCCAGCGGATTCAGCGGGCCGATTGCGGGCGTGCTGGTCTCGCGTCTGGGACTACGGCTGGTCGCAACGGGCGGAATGGCGTTAAGCGCGCTGAGTTTTTATGGCCTGGCGATGACGGATTTCAGCACCCAACAATGGCAGGCCTGGGGGCTGATGGCGCTGCTGGGATTTAGCGCCGCCAGCGCATTACTGGCTTCCACATCGGCAATTATGGCCGCTGCGCCGGCAGAAAAAGCGGCGGCGGCCGGCGCTATAGAAACGATGGCTTATGAACTGGGCGCGGGACTGGGCATCGCTATTTTCGGTCTGCTACTAAGCCGTAGCTTCTCCGCCTCTATCCGTCTGCCTGCCGGGCTTGAGGCGCAAGAGATTATCAGAGCGTCATCTTCAATGGGGGAAGCGGTGCAGTTGGCGAATAACCTGCCGCCGACACTGGGGCAGGCAATACTGGACGCCGCCAGACAAGCCTTTATCTGGTCGCATAGCGTGGCGTTAAGCAGCGCCGGAAGTATGCTTCTTTTACTGGCGGTAGGGATGTGGTTCAGCCTGGCAAAGGCCCAACGCCGATAACATAAAGCCTGGTGAGATAAGTGCTTAATGCGCTAACTGGCAGGGGTAGTCCATTTCCTCAACTTCTTTACCGCTGAGGCGTGCGTATTGCCCCGTCAGTCGCCAGAAGGCAGGTTGGGTTTCGGTATAAATTTCCGCAGCCAGAATCAGCCGACGACGATCAACTTCGTTCAGTTCCAGTAAGGTCCAGGGAATAAAATAGCGATCGGTATCGGTAAGCCGAAACCACAGCGGACACCCGCAGCCGGAACAGAAGTAGCGTTCGCCGCGCGAAGAGGATGAAAAGTATGGCGGTTCCGGGGAAAGGGGGGCTAGCTGTGGTTGCCCGCAGGCTTCCAGATACATGGCTATTCCGCCCGACCATTTTTGACACAGCGTGCAGTGGCAGGCATAGACATCGAGTATTTCGACGTTAACGGTAAAATGGCTCCGCCCGCAAAGGCAACGTCCTGTGAACGTTTGCACGGCATACTCCTTATGACCGGTTCAACATCATGAGAAAAAGCCAGCCCATCATGGGCTGGCCTGGACTTCATTACATCATGCAGGATTAGAACTGGTAGTTCAGACCAACAGCAACGATGTTGTCGGTAGACACTTTAGCCGCTTTGGTGAAATCGCTGTCGTCCAGCAGGTTGATTTTGTAATCAACGAAGGTGGACATGTTTTTGTTGAAGTAGTAGGTTGCGCCGACATCGATGTACTCAACCAGATCCTGGTCGCCGTAAGTACCCAGGTTTTTACCTTTGGATTTCAGGTACGCGATGGACGGACGCAGACCGAAGTCGAACTGATACTGAGCAACCGCTTCAAAGTTCTGGGTTTTGTTCGCGATAAACGCGTCACCAGCTAAATCTTCACCGAAGGTGGTCATGTTCAGCGTTTCGGAGTAAGTGGTCGCCAGATAGATGTTGTTCGCATCATATTTCAGACCGGCTGCCCAGACTTCAGCATTTTTACCCGCGGCATTGAGGTTGCTCGCAGCCTTAACCTGGGTGTTAGTACGGTCAGACTTCGCATAGGTCGCACCTACGCCAAAACCTTCGTACTCATACGTTGCGGAGAGACCAAAACCGTCGCCGTTAGCTTCATACGCGCCGTCACGGTCATTTTTGCCCTGGTACTGCGCGGCGAAGTTCAGACCTTCAACCAGGCCGAAGAAGTCAGTGTTACGGTAGGTTGCAACACCAGTAGTACGGCCAGTCATGAAGACGTCAGTTTGTGTCCAGGTGTCGCCGCCGAATTCCGGCAGAACGTCGGTCCATGCGCCGATGTCGTAAGCAACGCCATAGTTACGACCATAGTCGAAAGAACCGTAGTCAGCGAATTTCAGACCAGCAAACGCCAGACGGGTTTTGTCTTTGTCAGCGCCCTGGCTTTCAGTACGGTTGCCTTTGAATTCATATTCCCACTGACCAAAACCGGTTAACTGATCGTTGATCTGCGTTTCGCCTTTAAAGCCCAGACGCGCGTAAGTTTTGTCACCATCACTCGCATTATCATCAGAGAAATAATGCTGAGCATGAACTTTACCGTACAGATCCAGTTTATTACCGTCTTTGTTATATACCTCGGCTGCGTTTACTACGCCTGCTGCCAACAGGGAAGTCACTGCCACTGCCACTAACTTAAGTTTCATTTTAATAGTCCTTATAATTTTCTTAGCGAGTTTCCTCAACCATTGTTAAACGAGGCGTTTGTCAATGGCAGACTATTTTTAAATGACGGAGTGGTATAAGTTCAATAATAAGTTTCATAAGATTACAAATTATTTTAATTTGTGTGATCCAGATCGCCTTAATACATCTGAGAAAATTAATTTAAATAGGGACTGTCTTGTAAAATATATTTTCGGGCGGGATTATTGGTCTGTTTATGGTTCTATTTTTGGTAGTAACAACTGATTATTATATGCACTAATACCGTTGTTAATCAGCGCTAACTATATATTTTATCATATCGATATCATTATATTAACATGTTTAACCATTTTGTAAAATTTGTATTTTTTGCCAGCGCAATCCTGGTACGGCGCAAGGTTAGCACTTAAAAAATAGCAAAACCGTCAAATGAAACAGGCAATATAGATAAAAGCGTAGTTGTGTTATGAAGGGTGTCAAGTTGCAGCGGGTCGATTTTATATCAACATCGGCCCGCCTGTCGCTATCAGCCCCGGCGCGTTGCCAGCCAACAAAGTAGCGAGCCTACGCATACCATGACTGCGCCTTGCCAGAAAGAGAATGACAGCGGTGAGCTGAGTAACAGCGCAGCCAGAGCAGAGGACATGACTGGCGTAAAATAAGACCCTACGGCCATGATAGTGACATTGCCATGAAGTATACCCACATTCCATGCCGCGTAGGCAAATCCTAACGTTAATGCCGCGGTAAAAAGTTTAGCAATCACTGGCAGGCTAAATATCATGGCAGGTTGCGGCGTAAGAAAATAGTGGAACCACAGCGCCACGGCGGTGAGTAACACAAAGACGGTGATACCGTTAAAACCACGCGCATATTTATTTGTGACTGTGCAGTACGTCGCCCATATAAACGCACCAAGAAATGCCAGTAAATAACTTAGCGGACTGCTGGCGACATTGCTGACAATTTCTCCTGGATTAAGACCATTCTCACCTCCAAGAACCCAGCAAACGCCAGCAAGTGCGATAAGTAATCCTGGAACAATAAGCCAGTTAGTTTTTTGTCCATTAAAAAGAATGGCAAACAGAATAGTCAGGCTGGGCCATAAATAGTTAACCATGCCTACTTCGATAGCCTGATGGCGAGTGGCGGCATAACCGAGAGAAAGCGCCAGGCATATTTCGTAACTGACAAACAATACGCTGCCTGCGATGAGGTATCGACCCGGGAAACGACGGATATCAGGTAATCCGACAGTAAAAATCAGCAGCAGGCCGCTTAACGAATAGATCATGGCCGCGCCGCCTACCGGCCCGAGACCTTCGCTGACGCCGCGAATTAACCCAACCATCGTGCTCCACAGAACGATGGCGACAAGCCCTATTAGCGTTGCTTTTTGTGATGTCATGCTTTGTTACTGTCCTGAATACCGCGCTAAATAAGCTGCCACTTATAGCACTTTTCCCGAGGGTGATACCATGCCGCGTCATTTTTTAGTACCTCCCTGGAGTTATTGCGCTTTAAAAATAGGGCTATTTAGTAGCGGAACCGTTTCAATATTGATTTGACGCAAAAAAGTTATCGATTTTACTGTTAGTTTCCTCGCGAAGTTATACGCGCATCCTGGATTGAGGTCTTGATGCAGTTCGATGGATGTGTGCATCCCTGGAAAAAAGAGGAAAACAATGGACGTCAGCCGCAGACAATTTTTTAAAATCTGCGCGGGCGGTATGGCGGGAACAACGGTGGCCGCGCTGGGTTTTACACCTAAAATGGCCCTGGCTCAGGCGCGAAACTATAAGCTGTTGCGCGCGAAAGAGATTCGTAACTCCTGCACATACTGTTCCGTAGGTTGTGGGCTATTAATGTATAGCCTGGGCGATGGGGCAAAAAACGCGAAAGAAGCGATTTACCATATTGAAGGCGATCCGGACCATCCGGTAAGCCGTGGCGCACTGTGTCCGAAAGGGGCCGGTTTGCTCGACTATGTTCACAGTGAAGATCGTCTACGCTATCCGGAATACCGCGCGCCGGGGTCCGACAAGTGGCAACGCATTAGCTGGGATGACGCTTTCACGCGGATTGCCAAATTAATGAAAGCCGACCGTGATGCCAATTTTATTGAAAAGAATGAGCAGGGCATCACGGTTAACCGCTGGCTCTCCACCGGGATGCTGTGCGCCTCAGCGGCCAGCAATGAAACGGGTATGCTGACGCAGAAGTTTGTGCGTTCTCTCGGCATGCTGGCGGTAGACAACCAGGCGCGCGTCTGACACGGACCAACGGTAGCAAGTCTTGCTCCAACATTTGGTCGCGGTGCGATGACCAACCACTGGGTGGATATTAAAAACGCTAACGTCGTGATGGTGATGGGCGGCAATGCCGCAGAAGCGCATCCGGTGGGTTTCCGCTGGGCGATGGAAGCGAAAAATAATAACGATGCGACACTGATTGTCGTTGATCCACGCTTTACGCGTACGGCGTCGGTGGCGGATATCTATGCGCCAATACGTTCCGGTACGGACATTACCTTCCTGTCCGGCGTTTTGCTGTACCTGATCGAAAATAACAAAATCAACGCTGAATACGTTAAGCATTACACCAACGCCAGCCTGCTGGTGCGGGATGATTTTGCCTTTGATGACGGCCTTTTCAGCGGCTATGACGCCCAAAAGCGTCAGTACGATAAATCCTCCTGGAACTACCAGTTCGATGAAAACGGCTATGCCAAACGTGATGAAACGTTGACGCACCCACGTTGTGTGTGGAATCTGCTGAAACAGCACGTTTCGCGCTATACGCCGGAAGTCGTGGAAAACATCTGCGGTACGCCGAAAGCGGACTTCCTGAAAGTGTGTGAGGTGTTGGCTTCTACCAGTGTTCCGGATCGCACTACCACTTTCCTGTATGCGCTGGGCTGGACGCAACATACCGTCGGGGCGCAAAACATCCGTACCATGGCGATGATCCAATTGTTGCTCGGCAATATGGGGATGGCTGGCGGCGGTGTGAACGCCTTGCGCGGCCACTCTAATATTCAGGGCTTAACGGATTTAGGGTTGCTCTCCACCAGCCTGCCTGGTTATCTGACGCTGCCGTCGGAAAAACAGACCGATCTGCGAACTTATCTGGCAGCGAATACCCCTAAAGCGACGCTGGCCGATCAGGTCAACTACTGGGGTAATTATCCTAAGTTCTTCGTCAGCCTGATGAAATCTTTCTATGGCGATGCGGCGCAGAAAGAGAATGAGTGGGGCTTTGCCTGGCTGCCTAAGTGGGATCAGTCCTATGACGTGATCAAATATTTCAACATGATGGATAGCGGGAAAGTCACCGGCTATTTCTGTCAGGGCTTTAATCCCGTAGCGTCCTTCCCGGACAAAAACAAAGTGGTGCAAAGCTTAAGCAAACTGAAGTATCTGGTTGTTATCGATCCGCTGGTGACTGAAACCTCAACGTTCTGGCAGAACCACGGCGAATCTAATGATGTCGATCCGACAACGATTCAGACCGAAGTCTTCCGTCTGCCGTCTACCTGTTTTGCGGAAGAGGATGGCTCTATCGCTAACTCTGGTCGCTGGCTACAGTGGCACTGGAAAGGTCAGGATGCGCCGGGCGAAGCGCGTAACGACGGCGAGATTCTGGCCGGTATTTACCATCGTCTGCGTGAAATGTATCGCGCAGAAGGTGGTAAAGGCGCCGAACCACTACTGAAGATGAGCTGGAACTACAAGCAGCCGGATGAACCGCATTCGGAAGAAGTGGCGAAAGAGAACAACGGCTATGCGCTGGAAGATCTCTATGACGCCAACGGTACTCTGCTTGCCAGGAAAGGCCAGTTGTTGGATAGCTTTGCCCTACTGCGCGATGACGGTACAACATCCTCCTCCTGCTGGATTTATACCGGTAGCTGGACGGAGCAGGGTAACCAGATGTCCAGGCGTGATAACGCCGACCCGTCAGGACTTGGCAATACGCTGGGCTGGGCGTGGGCGTGGCCGCTAAACCGTCGCGTATTGTATAACCGCGCCTCGGCGGACCCGCAGGGCAAACCGTGGGATACGAAACGGATGCTGATCCAGTGGAACGGCGCGAAGTGGACGGGGAACGATATTCCGGACTTTAACAACGCGGCACCGGGTAGCGGGACCAATCCGTTTATCATGCAACCGGAAGGGCTGGGACGTCTGTTTGCTATTGATAAGATGGCGGAAGGACCGTTCCCGGAACACTACGAGCCAATGGAAACGCCGCTGGGCACTAACCCACTGCACCCGAATGTGGTCTCGAACCCGGCTGCGCGTCTGTATGAAGAAGATGCGCTGCGCATGGGTAAGAAGGAACAGTTTCCGTACGTGGGTACGACTTACCGACTCACTGAGCATTTCCATACCTGGACCAAACATGCGCTACTTAACGCTATCGCTCAGCCAGAACAGTTTGTGGAAATCAGTGAGACGCTGGCGGCAGCGAAAGGTATTGCTAACGGTGACTATGTGAAGGTGAGCAGTAAACGCGGGTTTATTCGCGCGGTCGCGGTGGTAACTCGTCGAATTCGCACGCTGCATGTCAACGGTCAGCAGGTTGAAACGGTGGGTATCCCGATTCACTGGGGCTTTGAGGGAGTCGCGCGCAAAGGCTATATCGCCAATACACTGACGCCAAATGTCGGTGATGCAAACTCGCAAACGCCGGAATATAAAGCGTTTTTAGTTAACATCGAGAAGGCGTAGGGGAGGCGAACATATGTCTATGGAAACGCAGGACATTATTAAACGGTCTGCAACAAACGCCATCACGCCGCCTCCGCAGGCGCGTGATTACAAAGCCGAAGTCGCGAAACTGATCGACGTCTCCTCCTGTGTCGGCTGTAAGGCCTGCCAGGTGGCCTGTTCTGAATGGAATGACATTCGTGATAACGTCGGCCATTGCGTCGGGGTGTACGATAACCCTGCCGATCTCAGCGCCAAGTCCTGGACGGTGATGCGCTTTACCGAAACCGAGCAGAACGGCAAGCTGGAGTGGCTGATTCGTAAAGATGGTTGTATGCACTGTGAAGATCCGGGCTGCCTTAAAGCCTGTCCATCTGCCGGGGCTATCATCCAGTACGCGAACGGGATTGTTGATTTTCAATCTGAACACTGTATCGGCTGTGGTTACTGTATCGCCGGGTGTCCGTTTAATATTCCGCGCCTCAACAAAGAGGATAACCGCGTTTATAAATGTACGCTCTGCGTCGATCGCGTCAGCGTGGGCCAGGAGCCGGCCTGCGTCAAAACCTGCCCGACCGGAGCTATTCACTTCGGCACCAAAAAAGAGATGCTGGAACTGGGCGAGCAACGCGTGGAGAAGTTAAAAGCGCGCGGCTTTGAACATGCCGGTATCTACAACCCGCAGGGCGTCGGCGGTACGCACGTGATGTATGTGCTGCACCATGCCAATCAGCCGGAGTTGTACCACGGCTTGCCGAAAGATCCGCAGATCGATACTTCAATCAATCTGTGGAAAGGGGCGCTAAAACCGCTGGCCGCAGCGGGCTTTATCGCCACTTTCGCCGGTCTGATTTACCACTACATCGGTATTGGCCCGAATAAAGAAACGGACGACGATGAGGAGGATCATCATGAGTAAGTCGAAAATGATTGTGCGCACGAAATTTGTCGACCGCGCCTGTCACTGGACGGTGGTGATCTGCTTCTTCCTGGTGGCGCTATCGGGGATTTCGTTTTTCTTCCCGACGCTACAATGGCTGACGCAAACCTTCGGCACGCCGCAGATGGGACGTATTTTGCACCCGTTCTTCGGTATTGCCATCTTCATCGCGCTGATGTTTATGTTCGTGCGTTTCGTCCACCACAACATCCCGGATAAAAAAGATATTCCGTGGCTGAAAAATATTGTCGAAGTATTGAAAGGCAATGAGCATAAGGTGGCGGATGTCGGCAAATACAATGCCGGACAGAAGATGATGTTCTGGTCAATTATGAGCATGATTTTTGTGCTGCTGGTGACTGGCGTGATTATCTGGCGTCCGTATTTCGCGCAGTATTTCCCAATGCAGGTGGTGCGTTATAGCCTGTTAATTCATGCGGCGGCGGGCATTATTTTAATGCACGCGATCCTCATCCATATGTATATGGCATTTTGGGTGAAAGGCTCGATTAAAGGCATGATCGAAGGGAAGGTCAGCCGTCGCTGGGCGAAGAAACATCATCCACGCTGGTATCGTGAAATCGAGAAGGCGGAAGCGAAAAAAGAGAGCGAAGAAGGCATTCGATAATGCTTTCACGCTCTGATAAACAAGGCGCTATCCCGGTAGCGCCTTGTTTTCATCTGCCTGATGGCGCTGGGCGCTTATCAGGCCTACTGGCGATTACAGATGCCTGGTACGCCATATTTAACCACTCTTCAGGACAGCCAGACGCTACTGGCAAATCGTTTAACGACGGAAATCGATGACCATACGACCACGAATTTGTCCCTGTTCCATCTCTTTAAAAATAACGTTGATATCTTCAAGCGGACGTAAAGCGACTTTTGGCACGACTTTTCCTTCCGCCGCGAACTGGAAGGCTTCGGTCAGATCCTGACGTGTTCCCACCAACGAACCGACAACCTGAATGCCATCCAGCACCAGGCGAGGGATATCAAGGTTCATGGCTTCTGGCGGCAGACCGACTGCCACCACGCGGCCTCCGGCGCGAACGGCATCTACCGCGGAATTAAACGCCGCCTTAGCGACCGCGGTAACCACCGCTGCGTGCGCGCCGCCGGTTTTTTCCTGTACAATTTTAGCCGCATCTTCCGTGCGTGAATTAATGGTCAGATCTGCGCCCATTTCCTCGGCCAGTTTCAGTTGTCCATCATTGACATCAATGGCGATCACTTTCGCATTGAAGACGTTTTTCGCGTACTGCAATGCCAGATTACCCAGACCGCCCAGACCGTAGAGGGCAATCCACTGGCCGGGTTTAATATGAGAAATCTTCACCGCTTTATAGGTGGTAACACCCGCGCAGGTAATACTACTTGCCGCCGCAGAGTCCAGACCTTCCGGTACTTTCACCGCATAATCCGCGACGACAATACACTCTTCGGCCATGCCGCCATCTACCGTGTAACCGGCATTTTTCACGTTGCGGCATAAGGTTTCATTGCCCGTATTGCAATACTCACAGTGTCCGCATCCTTCAAAAAACCACGCGACACTCGCGCGATCGCCGGGTTTCAGGGAGGTGACGCCGGGACCGACTTCCTCCACGACGCCAATGCCTTCGTGTCCCAGAATAACGCCGGTTTTATCACCGAAATCTCCGTTTTTCACGTGTAGATCGGTATGGCATACGCCGCAGCACTCCATTTTCAGCAAAGCTTCACCGTGGCGAAGGGGACGCAGCGTTTTCTCAGTAACATCAACCTGATGATCTTGTGTGACAACAGCAGCTTTCATAACCTTCTCCTTTTATTAATAGTGAACTGCATAGCAGGTAAGGCGCTATTACCTCTTTAGGATTAATATTTCTGATGAGTTATGCAAGGTGGTAGAAATACAATGTAATAGTTTAGCCAGGATTTTCCTAATAAATCCCCGTTCAATACATAAAGGTAGCTAATGTTAGTGGCTTGACAAATAAGCAGGATAAGGAATTCAGCGCGGATAAGCGGCGTGTCGGCAGACTCGCCAAAACTAAGGAAGAAAGTGATATCCGGCGGCATTCACCGCCGGGTGCGCATTAAATGGAAGTACGACGGTAGTCGCGGTATTCCGCTTTCCAGAAGTTATCGTCAATCGCCTGTTGCAGTGCTTCTGCAGAGGTTTTCACCGCTACACCTTGTTGCTGCGCCATTTTGCCTACGGCAAAAGCAATAGCGCGCGACACGACCTGGATGTCCTTAAGCGCTGGCAACACTAATCCTTCGCCGTTATTCACCAGCGGAGAATGTTTCGCCAGCGTCTCACTGGCTGACATCAACATTTCGTCGGTAATGCGCGACGCGCCGGAAGCGATTACCCCCAGGCCAATGCCGGGGAAAATATAGGCGTTATTACATTGTGCGATCGGATAAACCTTATCTTTCCAGATGACCGGCGAGAATGGGCTTCCGGTTGCCACCAGCGCGTTGCCTTCCGTCCAGGCGATAATGTCCTGTGGCGTGGCCTCCACACGAGAGGTGGGATTAGAGAGCGGCATGACGATCGGGCGAGGGCAATGCTTATGCATCTCGCGGATGATCTCTTCAGTAAAGAGCCCGGTTTGGCCGGAAACCCCGATCAGGATATCCGGCTTCACGTTACGCACCACATCCAGTAGCGACAGTACGTCATTCTCGGTATCCCAGTACTGGAGATTGTCGCATTTCTGCACCAGTTTTGTCTGGAACGGCAATAAATTAGGCATTCGGTCCGTCAACAGGCCGAAGCGATCGACCATAAAAACTTTCTGCCGGGCGGCATCTTCGCTTAAACCTTCACGCTGAGTCTGCGCGATGATCTGTTCGGCAATTCCACATCCGGCGGAACCCGCGCCGAGAAACACGATTTTTTGCTCGCTAAGCTGACTGCCGGCAGCGCGGCTGGCGGCGATCAACGTGCCGACGGTCACGGCTGCGGTGCCCTGAATATCATCGTTAAAGGAGCAAATATCATCACGATAGCGCGCCAGTAGCGGCATTGCGTTTTTCTGCGCGAAATCCTCAAACTGAAGCAGGATATCTGGCCAGCGCTGTTTAACAGCCTGAATAAACTCATCGACAAACGCATAATACTCATCGTCGATAATGCGCGGATGACGCCAGCCCATATAAAGCGGATCGTTGAGTAACTGCTGATTGTTGGTGCCGACATCCAGCACAACGGGAAGGGTATAAGCCGGACTAATGCCGCCGCAGGCGGTGTATAATGACAGCTTACCGATAGGGATACCCATCCCGCCGATGCCCTGATCGCCAAGCCCCAGAATCCGCTCGCCATCTGTCACCACAATGACTTTAATATTGTGGTTAGGCACGTTCTGCAAAATATCATCCATATTGTGACGATTCTGATAAGAGATAAATACGCCGCGCGCCCGACGATAAATCTCAGAGAAGCGCTCACAGGCCGCACCTACTGTTGGGGTATAGATAACCGGCATCATCTCTTCAAGATGGTTCTGCACCAGTCGATAAAAGAGCGTTTCGTTGGTATCCTGGATGTTACGCAGGTAAATATGCTTATCGATTTCCGTTTTAAACCCCTGATACTGGAGCCAGGCGCGCTCGGCCTGTTCTTCAATCGACTCGACGACCTCTGGTAGCAGTCCTAACAAATTGAAGTTGCGGCGCTCTTCTACGCTAAAAGCACTACCTTTGTTTAACAGGGGAAATTCCAGCAATACAGGGCCAGCGTAAGGGATATAAAGGGAACGCGCTTTCTTGGTTGTAGTTTCCATGTCACTCACTCTTTTTCGAATAACTGTCCCTGGTACCGTCGTTTATCATCATATATTGCCTTTCCACCAGGGAGTCGGCCCTGAGTATAAAGCATTGTGAGACGTTAAGGTCATTCCTATAAACAAAAACACCATTGCAGATGCAATGGTGTTTAACGTCATTTCAGGACTGTACGATTACTTTTGGCTATCGGCGCGGCGCTTTCTGCCGGTTGGATTATTCACCACGCTGCTGGTGTCGCCTTCAGTAACAACCTTACGCTGGTTGGATATTCTGTAATCCAGCCCAAGTATATGACGAGCCTGACGGTTCGATTTCATGTTAACTCCTCAATCCTGTTGCTAGTTTTAAGGACAAATTCGCTTACGCGAAAGAAACGTAACCCCTAAGGTTGCCGTTACAGCATAGCAGGTTTTACAGAGTCGGGTGCTGCCCGCTCACCACATAGTTGATGGTCTGCTGATAGATGTCACTGAGAATGTCATTGTCGGAAGCCTCAACCCATTTGGTCAGCTCCATTAAAATATCATCTTCGGTGACAACGCCTAACTCCGCGCGTAATCCTTGTTCAATTGCGTTGACCAGGGCCGGTTGTGCTGCTGAGGTATTTGCTGAGTGATAAGTAAACATATAATGCCTCCGTGAAGATGTATTTATTTAGTACGGCTCGCAGAAAATTAATTCGTATTCAGCATGGCAAATATTGTTGCGACTGTGGTTAAGATTAGACCTGGAATTATTTTTACGCAAGGCAGTTCTGTTAATTATTTACCGCGACAGGAAATATAATGCGCTTGTTAAAGTGAGTTTTTAATTACATACCCTCATGCAAATAGCAGCTATTGTATATATATTTAAAATGCCACTTTTAATATTTTTACCTTTGATTACAAAGAGATGCGGCAGGCGTTAATGTGAATAAAAATATACAAAAAGAAATATTCTTCGAGGAAAACAAGTAAGGGTAAAAGAGGGAATATATTCTTTAAAGAAGAGTGAAGCTGTTGGTATAATATACATAAACAAAAAGCATAACGTCATTTTCTATATCTGAAATGCGGGTGCTTGACAACATCCATCAGCAGATCAACTCAGATTAGCAGGATGGTCTATACTTTCCTTTTTGAGCCAACAGGAGAGCAGAAATGACAATCCATAAGAAAGGTCAGGCACACTGGGAAGGCGACATTAAACGAGGTAAGGGGACAGTATCAACAGAAAGCGGCGCCCTTAACCAACAACCGTATGGCTTTAATACACGTTTTGAAGGCGCGCAGGGTACCAACCCGGAAGAGTTAATTGGTGCCGCGCACGCGGCCTGTTTCTCTATGGCGCTGTCGTTAATGCTGGGCGAGGCAGGGTTTACGCCGACATCGATTGACACTACCGCTAACGTATCGCTGGACAAAGTGGAGGCGGGTTTCGCCATCAGCAAAATTGCGCTACGAAGCAATGTCGCCGTACCGGATATTGATGACGCCACGTTTGAGCAAATTATCCAGAAAGCGAAAGCCGGATGCCCGGTTTCGCAGGTACTGAACGCCGAAATTACCCTCAACTACCAGCTTAACGCCTGATAACTCCATCAGCCCGGTAACGACTCTCGTTTATCGGGCTGTGGAATATCGCTTTTTCTCCCTCTCATTTTCTTCACGCTATCGGGCGTTAAGAGTACACAGAGCGGATGAAAATGTATCAGACGTCAGGAACCTCGAGAAGCGTCTTCTTACCGTGTCTTTGTTGGTATTCATTACAGGTGTTAATCATTTTCTTTGCAGCTCCTTTTAGTAAAGAAAGCATTAAATCATCATAATCAACGTAGAATCTGGTTGTTTCGGTTTCCGTTTTTATCTCCCCAATTGCTGCTATTTCGGTGGCTAATTTCAATTTTGCCGCATCGATATCTTTATTCGCTTGTTTCACTGTAGCCGATAAGGTAGTAAAGAAACTTTGCACTGCTTTTAGCCTGTTATTCAATTCTGGAATCAGTTTCCCTTCAATCACGCCAGCAGCAATAGAATAGGAAATAATTAATCCAAACGGACCGGCGACTATGCCGGCTGCAGCACCGGCATAAGCTTCCTTACGAATTTTATCCACCTGTGACTGGAAATAACTGCTTTTTTCCGAGAAATCATTGGTTAACTGGCTATCTAATGCCAGCAGTTTTCCGGAAGCGGTGTTGAAACTTTGTGAACTTACCAGGAGAGATTTTTGCGCTTCATTCAGTTTCTTGACGCCATCATCTAATATTCTAATGAGAATGTCTTTCTGGGCTGATGCTTTCTTCTCATTATATTCATCAAATAGTAAAATATACGCTGTGAGTAATTGCGTCGCGACACCACACCATTCATAAACAGTTTGTGTCGCTTCAAAATACTTATCCTGGCTGTCCATAAGCAAAACTTTAATATCACCGACTAAAACAGAAGCTGCCTGTGAATACTCATGTTTAAAACGGCTTAACTCTTTTATGGTTTCATCAAAGGTCTTCCAGGGGATGACCTGGTCGAGGTACTTGTTATAAAGATCTAATGCCCCATCTGCGGTTTCGATCGCGCTTTTAACTACCTCTACAGTTTGATTTGCAAATATTTCAGTCATAATCATTTGCCTCTTTAAATATATAAATTGTAATTAAGCTCCTGTTTTATAACTTATTCTTACCTATTACCTCCAGACAGCTTTTGTACTTAAGTTAACATTCCAGAAGCTGGAAATACTGGCAGCTTCCTACTTATCTACGCAGGGCGCGATTACTCTGCTGCATTTTCTCCAGAATACGACCAAAAGAAACTGTTTTGCTTCCTACTTTCACCATCCCATCTTCCGGCAAGTAGCTAAATTTGACGTACAGCATATTGTTGCTGGTTTTATCTTTTTGCTTCATAGCCAAAATGGCTTGCTGTAATGCTTTTAGGTCGGAGGGGATCCCCGCCGCATCGGTGATATCGGAACCGGGCACAAATTTCGATACCTGATCAACAGTTTGAGTCAATATATCCTGTAGCGGAAATAAGCCGGTAAAACGTTGTTTGGGCTTATATTTTGTCACTCCCATATAAATATCAGGTAGATCTTTAATGTGGTTTTCAATGCCGCGAGTTTTATTTTGCAACATAAATTCGATAATCTCTACCGGAGAGCCGATCAATACCAGCTGTTTCACTCCTGCACCTTTTTCGGAAAAGAGATAGTTGTTATTGCTGCTTTTTACTGCTTTCTGCAACTCGCCACGATCCACGATTAAACTGTAATATTTACCCTCTTTCACAACAGGTTTGGGTTCACGCCACATATTGATAACGCTAGCTTGTGCCATACTGGATACCATCATGTAACCGAAAAACGCCAATGTTACGGATAGTTTCATTAACTTTACCTTTTTAATTAGCCAAAAAAAATAGCACTCATAAAAAGTATAAAGACGTGGTTGCAACAAAACGTAAACGTCGCTCACTTCACCGATAATCATTTATTTATCTTAATTATGTAAATTCCCCTCCCAATAATACCTGAATTATTATCTTTTGGATTCAACTACTTGCAGTTATAGTGCTAAATAACAATAAATCTACTGGAAGTATACCGTTTGTGTACGAAAGGTGTTTTTTATGCTTACGGAAACCTGAAATTGTCCGACTATCTGTAAATGCTATGAAATTGTATTGTAGATCCGATTGCGCCCGATGCTGATGACTACCGGGGCAATAGTGTTTGGTTTAGCCCTGCTACTGTTCGCCAGCGGCGTAGACGCCGCAAGCCGTTTTGGCCTGGGGCTGGTGATTGCTTCCGGGATGCTGACAGGCACTCTGTTTACGATGTTTGTTCTGCCCACCGTTTATGTCTGGCTGGCGCGCGATTGCGCCGTTGCGACGGCATGTCAGCGCGAAGTTCCCTTTCATCAGCTCAACGCAGTGCATACCACGTCATTTGCTGTTGTCGTGGTATACTTTTTCGTCCTAAGATCTGCTCGCCATGTTGCTTTATTCATCAAACATCAAAATCAGTCAACGTAAATATCAATAATAGCCATATCACGCGTCGTAGTCTTTATTCCTGGGAGTAGAGGGGTATTATTTCTTCGTTCTACATTAACGGGTTAACGCGCAGATGTAGAGGTTATTTATATAATTACTGGAGTAACAACAATGAATAAATTCTCCCTTGCTACAGCAGGTATTATCGTGGCAGCGCTGGTAACCAGTGTTAGCGTGAATGCGGCAACAGATACCACTAAAACAAATGTTACGCCTAAAGGTATGAGCTGCCAGGAGTTTGTAGACCTCAATCCACAAACTATGGCGCCAGTCGCTTTCTGGGTGCTGAATGAAGATGAAGATTTTAAAGGCGGGGACTACGTTGATTTCCAGGAAACCGAAACGACAGCGGTGCCATTAGCCGTTGAACTTTGTAAGAAAAACCCACAGAGTGAATTAAGCAAAATAAAAGACGAAATCAAAAAAGAGCTCGCAAAATAAGAGTAAACTGATATTAAAACCCGGCAAGTGTGTCGGGTTTTGACGTTTGTGACGCTGTCACAAATAACATCTTCCATTTCTTCTACCAATTGCGCGGTATTGCACTATTTTCATTAGAGCCCTTTCAATATGGAGATCTAATGAAAACCTTACCGCTGGCACTCTTTATCATTCCTTTTCTGACCGGATGCGGCGCCAATAATACGCCGCCTAAAACGCCTGTCCCGGGTGAAAAAACCTCTACCAAATTACGTACCCTGGAAACAGGCGCGGCGGCTATTCAATCCCGACCTCCTGTCGATGCCATCAGTACCTACCTTGACGGGTTCCATTTTTATAGCGGTGATAAAAACGGACAGATGGAGGCCCACCATTACGTTACCGTCCTGAATGAAGATGTAATGCAGGCGGTAATTTACGACGGCAATACTAAAAACGCGCGCCTGATGGGGGTGGAGTACATTATCAGCGAACGTTTATTTAAAACGCTTCCACCCGAGGAGAAAAAACTGTGGCACAGCCACCAGTACGAGGTGAAATCCGGCAGCCTGGTGGCACCTGGCTTACCGCAGGTCGCTGATAAGGCGTTAATGAGTAAGATTGTTAATACCTACGGTAAAACCTGGCACACCTGGCATACTGACCGGGATAAAACCCTGCCGATGGGTATCCCTGCGCTGATGATGGGCTTTACTGGCGAAGGGCAGCTTGATCCGGCACTGTTGGCCGATCGCGATCGCCGTCTGGGGATTGATACCCAGGCCATTAAGCACGCGCGGCAGGATCTGCCAGCGCACCCCGTCATTAAGGGCGCTAACGCCTGGGAGCAGGGGGAAATTATCCAGCTACAACGTGTTCAGGGTTCTGGCGAACACGGGCGAGGCGATACCGCGCATTTCGGCAAATCTGAGCAATCCCGACAATAATTCCACGGTTTACTACAGGCGGATACGAAAAAGACCAACCATTAGGTGACAGTGTCACTTAAAGAGTAGCCACATAGTCTATGCTTGTTCTTCGGATGCTATAGAGGTTATGAGTTAAACGGAGCGACAGATGAGTTCAAAAATTTTTTGCAAAAGCTGGGGGGCTGAATATATCGCCGCTGATGTTGTCCGCTTTCGTCTTTGGGCCACCGGCCAGCAAAAGGTTATGCTCCGGCTTGCCGGTAAAGATCATGAGATGCTGGCGAGCGGTGACGGCTGGTTTACGCTGGAGGTATCCGGGGTAGCGCCAGGTACGGAGTATAACTTTGTACTCAGCGATGGCATGATTGTCCCCGATCCGGCTTCCCGCGCCCAAAAAACTGACGTCAACGGTCCGTCATATGTAGTTGACCCAGGAAGCTACACGTGGCGCAACACCGGGTGGAAAGGCTGTCGTTGGGAGCAGGCCGTGGTGTACGAAATGCATACAGGCACGTTCACTCCGGAAGGCACCTTCCGCGCCGCAATAGCAAAGCTGCCTTATCTCGCTGAACTCGGCGTCACCGTTATTGAAGTGATGCCCGTTGCGCAATTTGGCGGCGAGCGCGGCTGGGGATATGACGGCGTGCTGCTTTACGCGCCGCATTCTGCCTATGGGACGCCGGATGATTTCAAAGCGTTTATTGACGCCGCGCATGGGTATGGTCTTTCTGTCATCCTGGATATTGTGCTGAACCATTTCGGCCCGGAGGGAAATTATTTACCGCTATTGGCGCCGACATTTTTCCACAAAGAGCGCATGACGCCGTGGGGAAATGGTATCGCCTATGATGTCGACGCCGTGCGGCGCTATATCATCGAGGCACCGTTATACTGGCTGACAGAATACCATCTCGACGGCTTACGCTTTGACGCCATCGATCAGATCGAAGACAGTAGCGCAAAGCATGTGTTGGTTGAAATCGCACAACGTATTCGGGAAGACATTACCGACAGGCCCATTCATCTTACTACCGAAGATAGCCGCAATATTATCTCCCTGCATCCCCGTGAGCAGGGTGGTAATGCGCCGTTGTTTACCGCCGAATGGAATGACGATGTTCATAATGCCGTCCACGTTTTTGCGACCGGAGAGACCCATGCCTACTACAATGATTTTGCTGATGCTCCGGAAAAACACCTCGCAAGAGCGCTGGCCGAAGGATTCGCTTATCAGGGAGAAATTTCACCACAAACCGGCGAACCTCGCGGCGTAAAAAGTACCGGACAACCCCCAGTCGCCTTTGTGGATTTTATTCAGAATCATGATCAGATTGGTAACCGCGCCCAGGGCGACAGACTGATAACCCTGGCAGGCGCTGAACGAACAAAAGTATTGCTCGCCACGTTGCTGCTTTCACCGCATATTCCGCTACTTTTCATGGGCGAAGAGTATGGCGAGAGCCGTCCTTTTCTTTTTTTTACCGATTTCCATGGGGATTTAGCCCGCGCCGTTCGCGAAGGTCGCGCAAAAGAGTTTGCCGATCATGCGGGTGAGAATGTTCCGGACCCGAATGCACCAGAGACCTTTCAACGCTCAAAACTTAACTGGAAGCAACAGCACAGTGAAGAGGGTAAAGCGTGGCTGGCGTTTACCCGCGAGCTACTGCTTTTGCGCCAGAAGCATATCGTGCCGCTTTTGTTCGCTGCCCGTGAGAGTTCAGGAACCGTATTGCAAACCGCGCCCGGGTTTATTGCCGTCAGTTGGCATTTTCCGGGAGGAACGCTGTCGCTGGCGCTGAACATTAGCGCCACGACGGTATTGCTGCCCGATTTACCGGGTAAGACCCTCTTCGCCTGGCCTAATGAATCCACCGGGTCGCTTTCCCAACATTCTCTTATTGTCCGCTTAGCCCAGGGAGAGTCCGCATCATGATCCCAACTGCAACGTATCGCCTTCAGTTTCGCAATGGCATGACCTTCGATCGCGCTGCGGCGCTGGTGCCTTACCTTAAAAATCTGGGTATCAGCCATCTTTATGCCTCACCAATCTTTACCGCCACCAAAGCGTCAACGCATGGTTATGATGTTACCAATACGAATGAGATTGAGCCTTCTATTGGCGGGCGCGAAGGATTTGAACGACTGGTGGCCGAGCTTAAAGCGCAAGGTCTGGGATTGATCATTGATATTGTGCCTAATCACATGGCCAGCTCGCTGGAAAACGCCTGGTGGCGCGACGTGCTTGAATATGGCAAGGAGAGTCGTTACGCGCGCCATTTCGATATTGACTGGTCGCGCCGACTGACGCTGCCTTTTTTAGGTGACACGTTTGACGCCGTACTGGAAAACGAAGAAATTACGATCAAGCCCGACCCCGCTACGGGTAAACCCGCGTTCGCCTATTATGAAAATTATTACCCGCTTGCTCCGGCGACGTGGCAGGGGCGTGAGGCTGAAGTACTGGCGCTTACCGATAAGGCCGCCATTGCTGATTTGCATGAGCGCCAACCGTGGAAATTAATGTCCTGGCGCGATGCCGCTCACTCGCTCTCGTATCGGCGTTTCTTTGAGGTAACAGGGCTGGTGGGAATGCGGGTGGAAGATAAAACCGTCTTCGACGATACACATCGGCTGATTCTGGAGCTGGTCAGAACGGGAGCGGTCGACGGTTTACGTATCGACCATATCGACGGCCTTGCCGATCCGAAAGCCTATCTTGCGCGTTTACGTCAGGCAGTGGGGCCGACGTGCTATATCACCGTGGAAAAAATTCTCGCTAAAGGCGAGCAACTTCCTGATGACTGGCCGGTTTCCGGCACCACAGGCTATGAATTTATCGCCTCGCTGGCGGAGGTGCTGGTTGACGATGAGCAGATCAACAATCTGCGCCAGGCTTACGAGACCGTAAAAGGCACGCCAGTGGATATGCGGGCGGAATTACGGGCGGCTAAACTGCTGATGGTCGATCGCAATTTCGAGGGGGAATTTACCCGGCTGCTCGTGCTTGCGCTGTCGATTGCCAGAGAGCTACAGATTGCACAGGAAGAGAGCGTCGTTCGGCAGGCATTACGCGAGTTATTAATTGCCTTTCCCGTATATCGCACTTACGGCACGGCAGAAGGACTACCGCCGACCGATATTTGCCTGTTACACCGTATTGTGGAGCGGGTAAAGACGCTTGAAAACCCTCCGCAGCCAGATGCGCTTACACTTCTGAGCCGTCTTCTTACCGGCGATGTTCCCACCTCCAGCCAGGAGGAGGCGACACAGTTTCGCGTTCGGTTCCAACAACTCACCGGTCCGCTGATGGCGAAATCGGTAGAGGATACGCTTTTCTTTCGTCAAAACATGGGGCTGGCGTTAAATGAAGTCGGTGCCGAGCCCGTCGCGCATCATTTCTCCATCGAACGCTTTCACCATGAGATGAAAACCCGACAGGCGCGACAGCCTGATGCGTTATCCGGTACCTCGACCCACGATACCAAGCGCGGCGAAGATGCGCGAGCACGCCTGTATACGCTTACCGAAGCGCCGGAGCAGTGGAGCGAATGCCTTGCCCGCTGGCGGCAGATGAACCAGACCCATGTCAAATTTTTGAATGATGGCACTGCGCCAAAATCGGCGGATACGTGGATGTTATATCAGGCGCTGACCGGCGTCTGGCCCCCGATGCTAAACCCCCAGGACGAAACAGGTTTAAACGCGCTGAGAACACGCTTTGAAGCCTTTGTGGAGAAAGCGTTACGTGAAGCGAAGCTGCGTACCGATTGGGTGGACAGTAATGAGGCTTACGAAACGGCAATGCTTGATTACGCCCGTTATTTACTGGCGCCGGATAATCAGACATTTTTGCAGGACTTTTATCGTTCCTTGCAACCCTTCATCCGCGCAGGACTGGTTAACAGCCTGACGCAGACCGTTATCAAATTAACCGCGCCGGGAGTACCTGATATCTATCAGGGGAGCGAGGCGTTGAATTTTAGCCTTGTCGATCCCGACAACCGCCGCGAACCGGATTTCGCCACGCTGGCGCAGCAGTTAGACCAACTGGCGCCGAGTGTTTTCTCGCGTGAAGAAAGCTGGCTGAACGGACAGGTGAATCAGTATGCCACCGCCGCATTACTGCGTCTGCGTCAGCAGAATCATGATCTATTCCGTTTTGGCGAATATGTGCCGTTGCGGGCTGTTGGTCAGCGCGCCGACAAGGTCATCGCTTACGCCAGAGTCAATCATAATGACGCGCTGATTGTCGTTGCGCCCCGGCTGGTGTTCGCCGAATGTGACGGCTTATTGTCGCAATCACACGTCGGTTTTTGGGCAGGAGCCGACATTATTATACCCGGACAACTTAATCAGCGTCGTTATCGCAATGCGCTTACCCAAGAGAGGTTAACGCTTGATGAACACCTGTCGTTGGCCTCACACCAGGGCGGCGTACTGGTTTTAATGAGCGACTGAGTTTATGTGTTGATGTGCCGTTACAGGACAACTTTTACCGTGGGTGGAGAAAGAGAATGACAACAAACAGGACTTTTGAAATCAGATCAGGGTACAGCCATACGCTTGGCGCGAATTATGACGGCGAAGGCGTGAATTTCGCTATTTTTTCCGCCCATGCGGAACGCGTCGAGCTTTGTCTTTACGATCCGAGCGGGGAACATGAAATCGCTCGTCTGGAGTTACCGGAATATACCGACGAAATATGGCACGGCTATGTCCCGAATTTGCAGCCCGGCACGCTGTATGGGTACCGCGTTTACGGTCCTTATGACCCGGAAAATGGTCATCGTTTTAACCCCAATAAGCTGCTTATTGACCCTTATGCCCGTGAGCTGGTGGGCGATATTCACTGGAACGATGCGCATTTCGCGTATCAATTACTCCATGACGATAAAGATTTGACCTTTGATGACCAGGATAGCGCGCCATTTACGCCTAAATGCCGGGTGATTGATCCGGCTGAGGCTAACTGGGAGGACAGCCAACGGCCTTCCATACCGTGGTCGAACGCCATTATTTATGAAACGCATGTAAAAGGCTTTACCCAGCTTAATTCCGCGATCCCTGAGCCTCTACGCGGTACGTTTGAGGGTATGGGGCATAAAGCCAGCGTGGATTACATTAAAAGCTTGGGTATTACCTCCGTCGAGCTTTTACCCGTTCACTGGTTCCCGGACGATCAGCATCTGCTCGATAAAGGTCTGAAAAATTTCTGGGGATACAACTCGCTTGGCTTTTTTGCGCCGGCGACGCGCTACTATGGTCCAAAAGGTATTCAGGGATTCCGCGATATGGTGCGCGCTTTCCATGATGCCGGTGTCGAAGTGATACTGGACGTGGTCTATAACCATACGGCAGAAGGGAATGAGCTTGGCCCCACGCTGTCATTTAAAGGTATCGATAACTTTTCTTACTATCGCACTATGCCCGATCAGCATCGCTATTACATTAACGATACAGGGACAGGTAATACCGTCAATACCTCTCATCCGCGGGTACTGCAAATGGTGATGGATTCCCTTCGCTATTGGACGGAGTCAATGCATGTCGACGGTTTTCGTTTTGATTTGGGCACCATTCTTGGACGTGAGCCGGAAGGCTTTGATCAGAGAGGCGGCTTTTTTGATGCGGTAACGCAAGACCCGGTGCTGGCAAAACTGAAACTGATTGGCGAACCCTGGGATATCGGACCGGGCGGCTATCAGGTTGGCGGTTTTCCACCGGGGTGGGGCGAATGGAATGATAAATACCGGGATACGGTACGCGAATACTGGAAAGGTGACAACGTCACAAATGATTTTGCCGCACGCCTGCTGGGTTCCGGCGATCTCTACGATTTGCGCGGCCGTCGCCCCTGGTCAAGCGTAAACTTTATCACCGCCCATGATGGCTTCACTCTGAACGATCTGGTGTCTTATAACGACAAACATAATGAAGCCAATGGCGAAGATAATAATGACGGGCATAATGATAACCGCTCCTGTAACTATGGCGCAGAAGGGCCAACCGACGATGAAGGCATCAATGCGATACGCGAGCGACAGAAACGCAATTTCCTGACCACCTTGCTTTTCTCGCACGGCACGCCGATGTTATTAGCGGGCGATGAGTTTGGTCGCAGTCAGATGGGCAATAACAATGGCTACTGTCAGGATAGTGAAATATCGTGGGTCCACTGGGATAATTTGCCGGAAACCGCCAATGCGCTACGGGAGTTTACCCGTCATCTGATTCAACTGCGCGCCACGCAGCCGTTGCTGCGTCGGGAGAGCTGGCGTGACGGTTTGGAGATCCGCTGGTTTAACGCCGGGGGAGGACCGCAGCAATCCGAACAATGGGATGAGGGATCGACGATAGGCGTATGCATTAGTCGTCCCGATCTCCAGCCGGAAGCGGGGATCTGGCATGACGCCTTACTGCTTTTCAATCCGTTTGAAGGCAGCGTACCGTTCCGTATTCCGATGTGGGGAGAGGGCGGCTGGGTGCTTGAGCTGACGACTGACGATGACGCGCAGCAGGGAATGCGGATTACCGAAGAGATAGATTTCGATCTGGCCGGGCGCAGCATCGTGTTATTCAGACGCCCCTGATACTGAAACTGCGCTCCAGACCCAACCGGCCTTTATGGCCGGTTTTTTTACTGCCACTCAGGCGATATCATGTCGCAGAAATAACACCGTTCTCCGTTTACCGTCCAAAATTTCATCCGCCTGTTGGTGCTCCTTTGATTGACTTCACCGAGATTCGCTTCAGGCCGTCTATTGCCATTTCAAGGTAGGTACGGGGACATCCCAGATTTAAACGGATAAATCCGCTGCCCGCCGGGCCAAAGCCGCTGCCCATTGAAGGGGCGATACCCGCGACATCCGCCATCACCCATTTTAGCTGTTCGTCATCCAGTCCCAGTTTTTTACAATCCATCCATAATAAATAGGTTCCCTGCGCCGGGACAATTCTTGCCCAGGGAAGATGCTCTGCCGCCTGTTCAACAAACCAGCGGCGATTTTCCGCCAGGTAATCCAGTAGTGAATCCAGCCATTGTCTGCTTTCATTCCATGCAGTAGTCGCCGCCTGAACGGAGAGGGCATTAAAGACGTCCAGCCCATGAGCGTCCAGACGAGATAAGAATCGCTGGCGAAGCGTAGGATCGGGAATGAGAAAGTTAGAAATTCGCAGCGACGATAAGCCAAACGTTTTGCTGGCCGCAGTGGCGGAGATGACCCGTTTATGCCAACGCTCCCCTAAATGCAGTACCGAGGTAAAGGTTTCTCCGGGCAACAATAGATCGGCCCATATCTCATCCGAGATGAGGGTGACATCATAAGTCTCACATAATAAAAGCAGTTGCTCCAGTTCGTTGGCCGACCAGCAACGCCCGGTTGGATTATGTGGATTACACAAAATCATCAGCGGAGGGCGTTCATGGCGAAACAGCCTTTCCAGTTGGCAAAAATCCATCTGGTAGCCTTCGTCCGGCGACTCGCTAAGGGGATTCTCCAGCAGTTTTCTACCATTAAACGTGATTATTTTGGCGAAGGAGCCATAGTATGGCCCCTGTACCACTACGCCGTCACCTGGATGCGTCAACATTTGCACTAAGAGTGCCAACCCTGGTACGACGCCTTCCACGCTGCATACCCATTCCTGTTTTAGCGTGAGCTGGTGGCGTGACAAAAACCAGTGAAGCAGGGCGTTAAAGTATGCCTCATCACGTTCGCTATAGCCAAATACGCCGTGCTCGATTCGCTGATGCAATGCCGTCTGAACCTCAGGCGGGCAGGCAAAATCGAAATCAGAAACCCACATCGGTAGCAGTTTGCCGGCGCCGTCGCCAAAGTGACGCTCAATAAAATCCCACTTTACCGAACCAGTATTGTTGCGATTGATAATCTGGTTAAAATCCATCTTGTTTCCTTATTATTCCGTCACTGACGATTGCGGCGACTTTTCTGAGGCGGGGGCGGTTCTGGCGATACCAATTCCGCTAAAACCATAAATTAATGCGAAGAAGATCGCTGCATAGCACTGGATAGCCCAGGGCAGAAGATCCAGCGTGCTAACGCCCAATGTAGTCGCCATGTAGACGCCAGCCGAGGTCCACGGCAGGAGAGGTTCGATAACGGTACCGGCATCTTCTATCGTACGTGAAAGGTTTTTAGTATCCAGCCCCATGCGACGATAGGCATCTTTAAACAATTCGGCGGGAACTAACAATGCCAATTTACCGTCGCTGGTCGCCCCGGTGACCAAAATTGTGGTGCCGATAGTGGCGGCAATTAGCTGACCAACGCTATGAATAATGGTCAACAGCCGGTTAATGATGATCGTTAACGCGCCGGTTAACGTTAGCGCTCCGGCAAACGAAAAAGCGCAGAAAACCAACAGTATCGTTCCCATCATCGAGAACATTCCCCCCCGGTTTAACAGGCGTGGAACATCGGCCACGACACCTTCAGCGCCTTGTGGGAACATGGCGATATCAAATCCATCAATGAAGGCGTCCAGCCCCTGTTTGATGCTCAGTCCCTGCATGATGACGCCGAGGAACAAGGCAAGTACGCAGGCGCTTAACATTAATGGGATGACAGGCTTCTTGCGGATTGCGCCCCACAGTACGATCACCGGTGGCAAAATAAGAACAATATTAAAATGATATAGCGACTCCAGCGAGTGGATGATGTCCGTGACCCGCTGCGGCGTAGCCACTTCGCCCAGCATATTACTGTGTCCGGCGATAAGATAAACCACGGCGGCTAGCAGGAAACTTGGCAGGGTCGTCCAAAGTAAATGCTGAATATGTTCAAACAGGGTGGTGTCTGCGACAATGGCGGCAAAGTTAGTCGAGTCGGACAACGGTGAGATTTTGTCGCCGAAATAAGCGCCAGAAACGACGGCGCCGGCCGCCGCCGCAAGCGACACGTCCAGCCCGGCGGCAACCCCCATTAACGCAACGCCAACCGTCCCGGCGGACCCCCACGATGTACCGGTACAAACGGAGACCACGCTGGTTAAAAAGAAGGCCGCAATCAAAATATATTCCGGGCTTATCAGTTTTAGCCCCCAGTACACCATGTAGGGAATGGTGCCGCTAAACATCCAGGTGCCAATCAAACCGCCCACGCAGATCAGGATCATGATAACCGGCATTGCTTTAGCCAGTTTATCCACCACTGAGTTGATGATGTCTTCCCAGCAGTATCCTTGCCACCACGCAATGCCTGCCGCTACTGCCGCAGAGCACAGAAGGAGCGGTTCGATACGTAGCCCCATGATGCCGTAACCGATTATCAACAATAACAACATGGAAATGACAGGGATTAGCGCTAAACCCAATGACAGCGTTTTCTTCTTGTTTTGTGATGCACTCATAATGGAGCTCCGGTCAGTAAGGTAGCTCAAGGGTAGGGGAATACGCTTCTCACTACTGTGATCCATTACTTTCGTCCATGTAACCGATTACATGAGAAGGGTTAATTTGATAGTCATCACAGTTTTTACCGTTGACGACGCATTCAACGTGAAAAATAGGGCGCGACAGAATCTCGGATCACCAGTTCAGCATTGAAACGGTTACTGCTGGGCGGCGGCGTAATGCCCTGGTATAACTGTATCGCCAGTTGCGCGGCACAACGCGCCATTTGTTCGACCGGATAATGCATTGTTGTTAACGCCGGATAAAGATACCGGGCCAGCACCACATCATCAAAGCCGACAATAGAGAGCTGTTGCGGAAGGTGAACGCCGCGTTGATGAAGAATACGCATAATGCCAGCGGCCATAACATCGTTAAACGTGACCGACGCCGTAAGGGGAAGCCCGCTATTAATAAGCTGATGTGCGGCCCGCTCGCCGCCTTCTTCGTTAAACGGAACGCTAATCACCCAGCAGGGATCTGGCGAAATACCATATTCTTCCAGCGCCTGACGATAACCATCAAGACGTTCCTGACGATCGATAATGGGCAAGTCAGATGTCACACAGGCAATGCGCCGATGCCCGTTCGCTAAAAGATACCGGGTCGCTTCCCTGGCGGCGCTGCGATTTTCCAGCCAGATACAGCGGTTGGCCATACCAGCGATATAACGATTAACAACAACCAGCGCCGGAAAGTGGGCTGCGTAGCGCAGCAGCTCTTTATCCGCTAATCGACTGGCGTGTACTACGATAGCCTCACAGCCTTGATTAACCAGGAAATCCAGTCCCGCTTTTTCCATGTCTTCATCGTGGCCGCCGCTACATACCATCAGGCGATACTGCTGTTTACGAGAAACATCTTCTACGCCGCGAGCAAGGCGGGCAAAAAAAGGATCGGCCAGATTGCCGGTTAACAATCCGAGCATATCGCCGCTGCGTTTCGCCAGTGCGATAGCGGCGGCGTTTCGGCGATAATTGAGATCGCGCATGGCTTTCTCTACACGTTCGCGCGTGACGGGTTCAACCCACGCAGTCTGGTTAATGACGCGTGATACAGTCGCGGTTGATACACCGGCCAGGGATGCAACATCCTTTATTGTCGCCATGTTAAGCTCATATTTGTACGTTTAAAGGGTATCAAAGCCAATGATTATCACGTTACGTAGAAATCAGTGCAATAACTGCGGCGCAGTCTGAATTTATAAACATTGTTAAAATCATCCTGAATCCCGGTAACTGCAAACCGCGCCCCTTATCGTGGCGACAAGTATTTAAAAACCTGCGTGCGCAGGCGTGGTGGTCTTATCGCGACCGTGGACGAAGGTATAAAGCCGAAAGACGGGATGATTGCCTTCAGTAACAGAATAGAAACCCGCTATGAAATGGATCAAGGTTAGGGCTATGATTTCGGGTAGAGTTTTTAGGGCGATGGAGTAAAGCGCCTTATACAGACCGCCTTCGCAAAACTATCTTTAATTTAACTATTCTGGGTTTTGGGGATGTACATAATCAAAAACATCATTATAAAACATATAATCATCTGTATTTAAAGTAATAGGAGAGTTAGATTTTATGAAAATTAAATATATTTTGTTTACTTCATATTCTGCGGCAAGTGTTGCCGCATTTTCTGAGGAAGAAAATAGCCAACTAGCGAGTATTAATCAGAAATCTAGTAAGATACTACCAAGAGGAAATGAAGTATTTCGACGCGATGCTCCCGTAACAACAGCTCCAGACACGCATCTTTTTTTGGTAGCACGCGTTATGTTGAATAGGCCGCTGCGAGAATTGAGCACCACAGCGACCTATTTACACATAGCCTCATTGTGAGAACTAAATCTCGTAGTTACACCAGATTCGAGACAAGTCAGAATGTTTTCCTGTGTCCCCAGATGCTTCTTGCTCAGCTCATTCATTCCATAAATTGTGACGAACATGACGGGCAGGGTAGTCACGTCATCAACCATGAGATGAGTTCTCTGGTTGTTCCTAGATAAATGTAAGATGGAATATGTCATGAACTTAACGATATCCCCATAATTGTTGCGTTATGAAGTTATCGTAAAGCCACAACTGAACTTTAGCAAACGACTGATTCGCCGGTAAGTTCCTGAAAGAGAGGTTCTCATGAACTTAACTACAAACCCAGCATATTTAACATAATATACATTATGCGCACTAACGTTGTAGAGGCTCAATAGTAATGTCCGCCTGTAGCTCAGCGCCGCAAGGATCCCTCAGCCACGTTACCGGCGTCCGTGTACGGGCGAACTGATACAAATCGATGGCTGCGATCATGACTGGTTTGAAGGCCGAGGACCAGCCTGCACCGCACTGGTCTACGTTGATGACGCAACCAGTAAAATCATGGAGCTTTTGTTCGTCAAATCTGAGTCCACGTTTTCTTACTTCGAAGCCACATGCTATTATATTGATAAGCATGGCAAGCCGCTGGCGCTGTACAGTGATAAAGCCGGTGTTTTTCGCGTGAACAATAAGCACGCCACCGGTGGCGAAGGACATACCCAGTTTGGGCGGGCCATGCACGAGCTGAACATCCAGACTATCTGCGCGGAAACCAGTGAAGCTAAAGGCCGTGTTGAGCGGGCGCATCTGACTTTGCAGGATCGCCTGGTCAAAGAGCTGCGGTTACAGAGTATCAACTCAATGGAGGCTGCAAATGCCTTTGCTGAAGCCTATATAGCTGACTATAACCGTCGTTTTGGTAAAGCGCCCCGACATGACTTTGACGTGCATCGTGCGGTTGAACATGACGAAGATCTGGATCTTATTTTCACGGTACGGGAACATCGCAAAGTCTCAAAATCGCTGACGATACAGTATGATAAAATGCTGTACCTGATTGAAGACAGCGAGCTGAGCCGTCGTGCTATTGGTAAATACATCGACGTGTATCACTACCCTGATGGTCGTAAAGAGCTACGCCTGAATGGTGCAGCACTTCCCTACTCTACCTATGACCGGCTGTCAGAAGTCGATCAGGGCGAGATTGTGGATAATAAACGACTTGGTCGTACTCTGGAGTTTATCAATCTGGTGCAGAGTAAACGGGATAACACTCGCTCTAAGTCCGTTCCTTCTGGTGATGGCCCTTCCCGGCGACGGCCCAGAGAGGAAGGGAAAAAATCTCAGCGTTCATTGAATAACGACGACATGCTCGAAGCGCTTAAACAGCTCCAGTCGCAGTCAGAGGAGATTTTTGGCAAAAGAGCCAGAACCGGACGATAATTTTCTGCGAAGGGTCACTGCGTGAGAGACTTCCCCGCCGTGCCCCTTTCATATTGAACATCTGAACCTTACTCAGATTCTACTCACAACCAAGAGCAGAGTCTTTATCACAGGCTAGTTTTGACGACAAATCACTAAGGCGGTCAATACCAACGGACTTACAATCGTAAACAGATTCTTTTTTGGTTTTCAGATTCGTAACACTAACCCCACGACTTTCATTCTCATCTTCATAATTACTGAACATCGTGTATTTATACCCGGCATTCACAAACGACACGTTTAAGTAATCGGTTTGAAATCGCGAATAATGATTGTATTTAAATCCTGAAAAATCATTACCTTTTGACTCATAGGTAAATTCACTTTTGCGGCCTTTCGTTAAGGTGTACTGTAGTTCATCCTTGTTTACATCTAATTTAATGATTCCCTTTGCTGTATCGCATGAAAAATACTCATCGTTTGCAAACGATGAGCCGCATAGAAACATTGCAATTAACACCACTAAATCATAATTTTTCTCCATTTTTGATGCGTGCTTATTTGTTATGTTGTGGCTGTGATTGGAATGGATATGCAACGCTCTCGTTAATACTTACTTTAGTTGATGCTTTGTCTGTAAATGCAGGCCAGCTATATGATTTTGTTATGAATTTCCATGAGTAATAATCCTTCGACTCATCGTTGATTTTAAGGTTTAGGATGCTCCAACTCTCATCGTGACAATGTGATTGTTTTGCATAATCATCCTCGGTAAAGCAAGCTTTTATCATTTCTTTTGATGAAAATAGAATGTTTTTAAAGGCTGGTTGATATGTACCATCATCATTTATCATCATGAAATTTGCGTATTCTTCCTCGCGCCCCCCCCGGAATAATTTGTTGACCATTTCGATACTAACGCAACGGCCATTTTAACTTTACTTAAAGGATATAAAGCTGGATATATATATACATCATTTTTGGTAAGTTCATCATCAGGAATATACTCATTTTTAGTTTCTTTAGTAAAATCCCATGAAACTATTTTAGAATATGTATCACCATCTTTTTTCAGCTTCGTTAGCTGAAGATGTGATGTTGTTAAATAAAAGATGCCATCCGCATTTTTTTCTTTCCAGATAGAAGTCCCTTCTTTACAGGAATCATCGGCCGCTTTACAAACATCAACATATTGAGCACTGTTTTTTTTCAATGCTATTAATGCAACTGGCTTTGTTGTGATGTCAGTAATTCCAGCCACAGAAGAGAAAGATACAATAGCTAAAAACAAAACCACTTTTTTCATCATTCATCCTAATGTAAATAACTATATGAAAGAAGGGGGTACCCCCTTCCCGGTTAACCAAGTGCGTTGATTTTATTTTCTATATCAGTCACTTTCCCTGCGTCTCCACGCCGTTCATAGAGTGTTACCGCCCTTCTGTAAGCTTTTAGCGCCTCCGTCTTATCCTTATCGGTACCGCTTTCATTTCTTAACGGATCGTGGTATCGCCCCCAACTATAGGCATATACGCGATAGTTATATATTTCGCTATCTTCAAAAGAGAAGTTAGCCTCTTTCTTAAGAATATTAAGATGTTCAGCTTTAAAAACGCTCACAGCTCTATTAAAATATTTAAGCCTGTCATTGTATCCATTGAACCCGCCATTAATAAGTGCTGTGACCATGTTAAAGTCATCATTCTTAGCATGTTTGGATACATTTTTATTCACGCAATAAAACCAAAAGGCAGACCGGACACAATGTGGATATTGTGCTATTTTATTTCTGGAGGCGTCATCTGATTCAAAATCCTCACCAACATATGCACCATACTTTGTATATACTTCTTGCCATGTTAATTGAATTAATCCTCGACCATACCAGGGAGCATAACTGGCTCTTGTTCCTCCAATTTCTTTAGTAAGTGTTAAACCGCCGCTTTCATGACAACATTGAGCCAGGAAATGAGCTTTTTCTCTACAAGATATAATGCCAAACTCGCGGAAACCATCATTAAATGCTGGCAAATACTGAGCCAAAATGTCCTTATCGGCTTTTGGGGCAATATCACACAATTCATCTAAAGTGATATCCCTGCCACATGCACAATTTCCTTTTGGGTTAATCGCCTCCAGGAATTCAAGCGGATGAAAATGCCATACTGACCGCTGACTGGCGAACGGCGGAACCTTATCCATCCAGCGCGTGGCGTCCAGAAATCCCCCGTTAGCCAGCTGCACAACCGGACTTTCATCCCTGGCCTTAAATACCGATGACCAGCGCGTATCTTCGCGGGTACTGTGCCAGTCGCTGTCGTGTTTCACTATCAGCCGCCGCGCATATTCCGGGATGTTCATCTGGTTCGTATGCAGTGCGCCGAACAGCAGTTCGTCCTGAGATTTATCGGGATACGGGTCGGGCGGTCTTCTGTTTTCAGCGTTGTGGATCAGGCTGTCATAAAACATTTTTGCCTGTGCCGATGCGGGTCCTTTTTCGCTGTCAAAGTGCGAGCTGATGCTTTTCAGGGCATCAATAACCCAGCGTTCATCCAGCGTGCGGGTAAAATCGGTTGTATGTTCAGCTTTAATACAGTCAAAGTTTAGCCCGGCTAAATCGTGCTGGCTGAGCTGTTCCACATCGTCCTGGTGCACCCACGTATGCGGGCGGATCTGAAAGTATGTGACCCCGGTTTTATCCGTAAACGGGTATGTGGCATCGCGCGGAATAATTTTCCCTGCATCAGCGCGGGTAATGGCGCTCATCTGCTCAAAGGTACTTTCCTCGCCCTCCCCGTTTCGCAGGTACAGCGGTCGTTTCAGCTTCAGCTTAATGAACTGTTTGCCCGTTTTGATCCCCTTCACGTTTGCCACCACATCCGTCACATGCTCGTCGAGACTCAGCAACTCGATATGGGCTTTATAGTCCGTGGTGATAATCTGCGGATGGTTATCTTCGTCGGCCAGATCCTGAGCGCCGAGGAACCCGACCGCATCCCCTGCTTTCACCGTCACTTTCAGCGGCACAGGAGGCACTACCACATCATCAAACACGCCGTGATTCAGGGCGCTGTGCATCCAGTCAGGCAGACACACGTAACATTCCCCGTCCAGCTCAAGATATTCCGGGCGCATCGAGACCCAGAACAGATCGCCTGCGGGTTTACCGTTCTGAAGACGCTGCACCAGGGCGAACGGCTCCAGCCGTTGATCCAGCAGAAACGATTTTTGTTGCAGCACGGCCAGCGTTTCACCTTGCATCAGCGTTCTGGCGTTGCCGTGTTTATTTGCCAGCACGTCCGGCACGATTTCACGGTTATCATCGTGGCGGGAATGTTTACGCATTCGCACCCCGTGGCCTTTTTGCGTGACGCGGTAAAGGGGGCGTTTCGGAAATTCTGATAATGGTGCGATGTGCATGTAAAGCTGGTACAGCGTCAGCCAGGAGGATTCATCCTGCTCGTCGGGCTTGTACACTGTCAACGCCACGATGTTTGACCGTTATTTGCCATTTTCATGCCCGCTAAGATACTTTCGTTACTGATGCTGTCCGCTTTTCACCATTTCATCATCACTGATTGGCGTTGTGTTTTTGGTCAGCACTCCAGCTTTACGTTTCTCTTTTAACCGGTAACTCTCTCCTTTGATATTCAGCGTGGTTGAGTGATGTAGCAACCGATCCAGTATCGCTGTTGCCAGCACGTGATCTCCGAACATTTCTCCCCAGTCTGCGAACCCTTTGTTTGACGTCAGTATGATGCTCGCTTTTTCATATCGACGGTTCAGTAGCCGGAAGAACAGGCTGGCTTCCTCTCTGTTCATCGGCAGATAGCCTATTTCATCCAGGATCAACACCCGGGCATAACTCAGTTGCTGCAGCTGACGCTCCAGACGGTTTTCCTGTTTCGCTTTCATCAGTGTCGCGATCAGTCTGTCCAGTGGCATAAACAGTACCCGATGTCCCGCATCCACCGCTTTCACGCCAAGAGCTATGGCCAGATGAGTTTTTCCGACACCAGGAGGTCCCAGCAGGATCACGTTTTCGCTGCGCTCCACGAACGCCAGACCAGCCAGTTCCCGGACAACCTTACGGTCGATGCCCGGCTGGAAGGTAAAGTCGAACTGCTCCAGCGTTTTGACCCACGGCAGACGAGCCTGCTTCAGCCTGGACTCCATACCGCGCTGATGCCTGCCGTTCCATTCCTGCTGTAGCGCCATGCACAGGAACTCCCGGTAGTTCAGCTCTTTTTTAGCTGCCTGTTCCAGCAGGCTTTCAACGTGATAACTCAGATGCTCCATTTTCAGGCGACTCAGCAGGACTTCCAGCTCATGCATCACAACAGCTCCTCATAGGCACTCAGTGGTCGATGTTCCACCTGACTGACCTGCTGCCAGAGCGGGGCGTGATGCTCCGGCACTGTCTGCCAGCCAGACGATGCCGAACAGAGGCGATGTGAGGCCACCAGTTTCTCATTACTGTAGATCCGCAACTCGTCATCCAGCGATATTCGTATCGATACCGGCTGACCACACAGCGCTTCGGGAACGCTGTAACGATTACCACCAACCTCGATATAGCTGTCCCAGGACACATGGCGGATATCGAAGTAACTGGTATCGAAGTCCGTATCCGGTAACGGCTGCAGATGTTCCTGCTCCAGCGCGAAGCGCTGTTCCGGCGTTTCTTTGAACTGGCGAAGTTCCCGTTTGTCAGCCACATCGGCTATCCATTGCTCCAGTTGTTGATTAACATGAGTGAAGCTGTCGAACCTGCGGTACCGGACGAAGAAGTTCTCCTTGAGGTATTTCACCATTCGCTCAACCTTACCTTTTGTTCTGGCCCTGCGTGGACGGCATGCCCGTGGCAGGAAGTTATAGTGGTCGGCCAGCAACAGGAATCCGGAGTTGAACACGACTTTCCCGTTGTTATTCTTCAGCACCGCAGCCTTCTGGTTATCAACCAGCACCGTTTTCACACAACCACCGAAGTAGCGGAAGGCGCGAACCAGTGATTCGTAGGTATGCTCAGCATCCTGTTTTGGTGCTGCGAAGACATGGAAGCGGCGGGAGAACCCCAGCGTATTAACCGCAAAGTTAACTTTGCACCGTTGCCCGGCAACCTCCACCTCAACTTCGCCCCAGTCGTGCTGGAGCTGGTATCCAGGCTGAGTTTCGAAGCGAACTGTTCTTTTTGACGGACGCATTTTACGTTTGGGCTGGATGTAGTAACGCAGCATGGAACGTCCGCCCGTATAACCCATTGCCTTAATCTCCGCGAAGATAACCTCACTATTCCAGACATTCTCTGCCAGGCGCATGTCGATGTAATCCATAAACGGTTTCAGCTTAACCATTTTGTGGCGGGTCTTTCTGGCTGGCGGTTCAGGGTATTTGAGGTAGCGTCTGACCGTCCGTTCAGAGCAACCAATCTGAGTCGCAATATCGACAATGTACGCGCCCTGCTGGCGCATTTGCTTTATCATGTAAAAGTCCTCTCTGCTCAGCATGTTGATGTCCTTTCTGGTGTGAGAACCTTAAGGAAACAACATGTTGGGTGGAGCGGACAATCCAAATGGTGAATTACCGTCTTATATCACTGGCGCTGACAGTGAAACTGATGTGACGTTTTCAGGTAGCGGGCCGGGTTCTGAAATATAAATCGGGTTGCCGGTTTGCGTGTCCACCGTTTCGTCGCGGTGCTCCTCATGTAGACTCCACGTTTTGGTTTCAGCGTCAAATACCGCAATATGACTGGCGGGAATATCAGGAGGGGCTATAAGGACAATTTGCCGGTAATCCAGTGCGCGGCGGGATATATGCATCACCTGCGCCAATAAATTCGTTTGTATCTGAACGCAGATTATAAATTTTAATTATCTGTATGGTATCACTCATTTTAAGCGTCATTTTTTATTCCGGATAAATATTCTGTATTCAGGTATACAGTATGATCATGCGAACCGACATGCAGTATATTAGTGTGTGAGCCATCCCAATACTTGTTACTGCTGTCTGCATTAGCTGATTTTACGCAATATGTCCTGTACTCCCCACAACCGATATATTTCGTTCTGGAATACGGACAGTCAGTCTGTGATGAAAAATATGTCTTTATGTTTTCAGTCATGCCAGCCTCACAATATAATTAAACGCGATATTCTTCACTGTGGTTTCCGCATTACCGTTTGCGTCCACGGTAACTACGTGTCCGTGTGGGCCGATCCCCCCTCCTGAGCGACACACGGACGCGGTTAAAAATTGTCGGCAGCATCAAAGGGATACGCAAATTGCGGTATTCTGAAAAATGCATGCCAGTATTAAGCGCAATGTTAATAAAACCAGTCGTCAGCGCTTTCCCACGTTTCCTGCAGAATGCTCTGTATACGTTTTTTATCGCCATCAGCAGCACCGACGATACTCAGACCATCCTGACTGCCTCGACGGATGGTTAAATTCTGGAGACAAATCATTAATTCTTTTTCAAGTACAGGAACAGCACCTTCCGCAAGCTGTTTTGTCCGGCTGATAACAAGCTCAATTCTCATAATTCCCTCTACATTTAATTACTGTATATAAATACAGCATCTCTGTTAGAAAGAATATTCAAGAAGTGGATAGCACTTTTTGCCAAAGCTAGTATGTTGTTTCATATCAGATTTTAGGCTGGGAAACCCGTCGCAGCGGACTCGAGTTTCTAAGTTGTGATATTCACACCGAAGGTATGGTAGAAATAACCATGGCTCTTTTTACGCCATATCAACACTACGAATAAGATGGCAAACCTGAAATGTACAAAACCATATAGAGTCTTAACATGAAAATTTCATCTCCTACGCCTTGTTTAAACTTTGCTCCACAGAAAGAATATTCTGCTGCCGTTGTTCCGCATCCTTCAAAGAATGCCTATGCGGATTACGTTTTGGAGACAGGTAAGCGAATACCGTTTTCCGCCGCAGATTTAAGCAACCTCTACCAAAGTGTCATTTACGCTGTCCACAGCAGTCGTAGCAGGCTCATCGATCAGCACACGGCCGATATGATCGGTAACACTGTACTTGATGCCTTAAGCCGATCACAGACCTTTCGTGATGCCGTCATCTATGGCATCCATAATAAGGAAGTGCAACTTGGCTGCATTACATACAGAAACGAATACGAGATCAACGAAGATTCCCCCGTCGGGGTTGATTCTATTCACTTACTGACGCATAGCGAATTGTATGAATACGAGGTTGGTCAAGAGCCAATTTTGCCTATTTGCGAGGCGAGAAAAGATGAACACGAGGAAGCCTATATCAGTTTTAGTGTGGCGCCAGACAGTGACTCGTGCGAGATGCCGTCATGGCAGGAAGGACTGATTCACGAGATCATTCATCATGTTACTGGAGCCGGCGATCCATTAGAAGATGGTAATATTGAGCCAGGACCCACTGAAATTCTGGCACGTCGTGTAGCACAAGAATTGGGATGGTTAATCCCTGAATTCACAGGGTATGCTTCCCCGGATCGTGTAGCTCATCTTAGGACGCGCGATCTTAATACCCTTCGCCAAACGGCAACACGGCATGAAGATAATGAGGTGGCTTTTTTCGAAAGGCTGGATGTGATTAGCGATGGATACGAGGCAAGCGCTGATTTCACAGAGTATCCTGTTATGTCTGACATGGTGAAAGAGCTGAACAAACCACATGATTTTCCCGGGTTAGTTATCAATGATAATACAATGGATGCAGACCCAGACCAGATCCAACTTTATCATGGTCAACCTTATATTTTCACCTTCGTAGACAAACATAATCAGCGCTGACATACCTTTACAGCTATAATCACTACGCATCCATTTTTACAGATAGTGTAGTGGTCTCCATCAAGTTTATCCTCAATTTTCTCGATGAATTTATTATTGCGAATCTTCGAAGGTCATGGAGCGACCATGTTTTCATGCCAGCTTTGGCTATAATCTGGGCAGAAAAGAGAGCAACATTTGGTTGAAGTGGTGGTCTATCATCCTCTGGCCCCTTATGGCGTGACAGCGTAACAACATGCTTTGACACTGCTGTTCCTTTTATAGACTCCATCATCTTAACTACAGCGTCAGGTAAGGCCCTTCTGACTGATTTTCCAGTTTTATAATCACTGGCCGGAATGGGTCCATGTTTTATCCTGAAAATCAAACCACTCCCACTTCGCCGTTCTGATTTCCGTACTCCTGCAACCAGTAAGGATAAGGAACCTCATTATCAATTGCTGCCGGTCTTTCATTTCTGACAGCGCATTCCAAACCGCCTTACTTTCCTCATCGCTCAATTTGCGATCTTTAACTGCTGCAGTAAGCCCCACGCCTGAGTGCCTCAGGTTCTCAATAGGGTTTACATTAATTACTCCTCTATTAGAACAGAAGCGGAATGTACGCTGCATTGATCCAAGCATTTGCCCGGTAACGCCCCTTCTCCCCATTCCATCAAAAAGACTAAGCCAGTGAGCCTTGGTTGTCTGATCTACAATCATATTCCCGAGTACGGGGTTGATATGATTGTCAAAATCCCGGCGATTAACCTTGATTTTTACCAAGCCTTCAGGGATGCCGTAATACTACTCCCAGTCGTCATATGCTTCTTTTACGGTTAACGCTTCTGTTTTCTTCTTCTCCAGTACCACCTGGCGACGAGGATCGAGTCCCTCAGTTAACCATGATCTAAACTGCTGCCGGCGTTCCCTGCCATGAGATAGTGATATGGTTGGATAATCGCCAATCGTCAGTTAAGCCGCTTTCCCGTTCCATCTGTATCGGTAAAAGAATGTTATACTGCCGGATGTAGAGAGCCTGACATTTAGACCATGAGCGTCTGAGATGACCTTGATTTGGTCTCTTTTTTTGCCAAGAGCCTTTCTTAATTTTGTATCGGTAAGCAATGTGTACACTCCCTGAGAGGATATACACATCAGCGTACACATTTTGCGTAAATTGATAACCTTCAAATTAATGCAAAATACACAAAATTAAAACACCAACGGTCGATAACAAATTGATACTGCTTGAAAATTTAAAAAGACATAAAGCATGGTAAACAAAAATAAAACGAGTAAATATGCCTTACGATAGCGTATACAGCGAAAAGCGCCCGCCAGGCACCCTGCGCACTGCCTGGCGCACATTTTATAGCGACGCGCCTGCGATGGTGGGCCTGTATGGGTGTGCCGGTCTGGCGTTGCTGTGTATTTTTGGCGGTTGGATCGCGCCCTATGGCATTGATCAGCAATTTCTGGGCTATCAGCTACTGCCGCCCTCCTGGTCACGCTATGGCGAAGTCTCCTTTTTTCTGGGGACTGACGATCTGGGGCGCGATGTGCTGAGCCGCCTGTTAAGCGGCGCGGCGCCCACGGTCGGCGGCGCGTTTATCGTAACGCTGGCGGCTACGCTATGTGGATTAGTCCTCGGCGTAGTAGCAGGCGCGACGCACGGTTTACGCTCTGCCGTACTGAACCATATTCTGGACACGCTGCTTTCCATCCCTTCGCTCTTGCTGGCGATTATCGTCGTGGCATTTGCCGGCCCACATCTGTCACACGCGATGTTTGCCGTCTGGCTGGCCCTGTTGCCGCGAATGGTACGTTCCGTCTACAGCATGGTGCATGACGAACTGGAAAAAGAGTACGTCATTGCCGCCCGTCTGGATGGCGCGACAACACTGAATATTCTGTGGTTCGCCATTTTACCGAATATTACCGCCGGTCTGGTCACCGAAATTACCCGGGCACTATCGATGGCGATTCTGGACATCGCCGCGCTGGGATTTTTAGATCTCGGCGCGCAGCTTCCCTCTCCCGAATGGGGCGCCATGTTGGGGGATGCGCTGGAGCTAATCTATGTCGCGCCGTGGACCGTTATGCTACCCGGTGCGGCGATAACGCTCAGTGTTTTACTGGTGAACCTGCTCGGAGATGGGATTCGTCGTGCGATTATTGCGGGGGTGGAATAATGCCGTTACTGGATATCCGCAATCTCACCATTGAATTTAAAACCAGCGAAGGTTGGGTAAAAGCGGTCGATCGCGTCAGTATGACATTAAGCGAAGGCGAAATTCGCGGCCTGGTAGGTGAATCGGGTTCCGGGAAGAGCTTGATTGCTAAAGCTATTTGCGGCGTCGCGAAAGACAACTGGCGAGTCACTGCCGACCGTATGCGTTTTGATGATATCGATCTGCTGCGCCTCTCCTCTCGTGAACGGCGTAAGCTGGTCGGGCATAACGTGTCGATGATCTTCCAGGAGCCGCAGTCGTGCCTTGATCCTTCTGAACGCGTCGGTCGCCAGTTAATGCAAAATATTCCCGCCTGGACCTATAAAGGCCGCTGGTGGCAGCGTTTAGGCTGGCGTAAACGGCGCGCAATTGAATTACTGCACCGGGTGGGGATTAAAGATCATAAAGATGCGATGCGCAGTTTTCCCTATGAACTGACCGATGGCGAGTGTCAGAAAGTCATGATCGCTATCGCGCTGGCGAATCAGCCGCGACTACTGATCGCTGATGAACCAACCAACTCAATGGAACCGACGACACAGGCGCAAATTTTTCGCCTGCTGACCCGACTGAATCAAAACAGTAATACCACCATTCTGTTGATTAGCCACGACCTGCAAATGCTGAGTCAGTGGGCTGACAAAATCAACGTCTTATACTGTGGCCAGACAGTAGAAACGGCGCTAAGTAAAGATTTGGTGACGACGCCACACCATCCTTATACGCAGGCGCTTATCCGCGCGATTCCGGATTTTGGCAGCGCGATGCCGCATAAAAGCCGTCTGAATACGCTGCCGGGTGCGATCCCGCTACTGGAGCAGTTACCGATAGGTTGTCGTCTGGGGCCGCGCTGCCCTTACGCGCAACGAGAATGCATTATCACGCCACGCTTGACCGGCGCGAAAAATCATCTCTATGCCTGTCATTTTCCGCTGAATATGGAGAGAGAGTGAGATGGTGGAAACTCTGCTTGAAGTCCGCAACCTGAGTAAAACCTTTCGCTACCGGACAGGATGGTTTCGTCGCCAGACCGTCGAAGCAGTAAAACCACTGAGTTTTACGCTTCGCGAGCGCCAGACACTGGCCATTATCGGCGAAAACGGTTCCGGCAAATCCACACTGGCGAAAATGCTGGCCGGCATGGTTGAACCCACCAATGGCGAGCTTTTTATTGACGATCATCCCCTGCATTACGGCGACTACTCGTTTCGAAGCCAACGTATTCGAATGATTTTTCAAGACCCCTCAACCTCACTGAATCCACGTCAACGCATCTCACAGATTCTTGACTTCCCACTGCGCCTTAATACCGATCTGGAGCCGGAACAGCGGCGCAAACAGATTGTCGAGACGATGCGTATGGTAGGGCTATTGCCCGATCACGTTAGCTATTACCCGCATATGCTGGCGCCGGGGCAAAAACAACGTCTGGGCCTGGCCCGCGCGCTGATTTTACGTCCTAAGGTCATTATTGCGGACGAAGCGCTAGCTTCTCTTGATATGTCCATGCGTTCGCAGCTCATCAATCTGATGCTGGAATTGCAGGAAAAACAGGGCATCTCCTATATCTATGTCACGCAGCATATCGGCATGATGAAACATATTAGCGATCAGGTATTAGTGATGCATCAGGGGGAAGTGGTTGAACGCGGCAGCACCGCAGATGTGCTCGCCTCTCCGCTACATGAGCTTACCCGTCGTTTAATTTCGGGCCATTTCGGCGAGGCGCTGACTGCTGACGCATGGCGAAAGGATCGCTAACCCAAACCAATACCCTCAGATCGACTCTCTGAGGGTGTTCACGCGACTGCCCAACAGTAGTGTTTCAACCTCTTCTAACGCAACGGAAGGAAACAACGTGCCCTGGATTGCCCAAACGCCTGCCGTTTTTAACGTCGGAAAATAGCGTGAGTCTTCCAGACCGTCCACAACAATTTTGTCACAATAGCTCCGGATATGTTTGACAAGCAGTGGAAACGTCGTTTTTTCGATTTGTGAGGCGAAAAAACTACGATCAAGTTTTACGCCGCTAAAACACCCGCAAACTAATGGTGCCGCGGTCGCGTTCCCTGCGCCCAGGTCGCCCAGCCATAATGGGTTAGGTTGCTTATGAAGCATGTTAATCCAGGGTTCGACTGAGGCGTTATCTTGACATGAAAAATGTTCTGCGACCTGCAGCCCCATAAATAGCATGGCGTGTAGTAACGCGCGAATGTCTTTGTCCTGAAGGACAAGCTTCGCCATATCCCGATCGATATTGATGGTACAAAACAAGCCGTGGCGTAGAAACCAGCGACGTTTGCCAGCGATAGTCCGCAGTAGATCGAGCAGAAAATAACGCTTCTGCGTATTGTCCCATGACGAAATAACAAACTCAGGGTGCAGCGGACGAGAGAGCGACGATGCAAAACGAGTGATAATTTCAACGCCCAGTAAATCCCCTTCCATTCCCCTTATCGGTTCTGCAATGAAAAAATAGCGCATATGACCACTCCACTTGCTCTTAACTCCCTGATAATGCGCTTTTAACGCAAATCAATCAATAAAAACGATCAATATATAAAAAATGATCGAAAAAAACAATATATGTTAACTTGATGATAACATGTAAATTTTATGTTTTGAGAATGTTCTTGTATTGCTATAAATAGATTCACACACTACGCAAGCAGCGCTTATGTGAAAGCATGAGAAAATTCGGCAGGCCGAATTCTTCTTGTCTGGCAGATGGGGAAATTAAGGCGAGTCAATGTTATTGCGCAATAGCGAGGCATTTCGCCAGGTATGGCAGCGTTGCGTTGCCATACCAACGTGTAGCATGTCTGCTTCACTCTGTCCGGGCTCCTCAGACGGCCCTTCAATGAATAGCAATACGCAATAGTTGATCGGTAAATTTGTCGTGAATGAGCTCTCGGCGACTCGCAGAAAAGAACTGAACTAAATGCTATTCTTTAATTCATCTTTTAATACGTTAGCAACAAGAGTCCCTCCTCAGGCGAGGCTAGTTTAAAACGTCTTCCTGGCGCGTTTTCTCTCCGATTAATTCATTAATATCCGTAATAAGTGAACTATAATATTCAATATCTTCAGCATTTCCTTCGGTCTCGGCCTGCTTTAATTTTACCATGTGACGGGCCTTAATTTGTTCTTCCAGTTGCGCTGTTGCAAGAGAAACTCTCCGCTGATGCCGGAATTCTTTTGAAGGCACGATCTGATCACCATCTACAAAGAAAAGCCCCCCTTCTTTAACCAGAATATTACCAAAAACGTTCATATCATGCATATAAACACCTCTGGATTCAAGAAGTGCCTCAGCCCTATTATAGTTCTCGTCATCTTCAATATCGAACTCCAGACCCTGAATGTATTTTGAAACTAAAACCATGACATCTTTGCCATTAATATTCATGGTGGCAGACCGAGAAAAATTCTTATCGTCATTGGCTATATTCAAATACTTACTAACACGCTCTGGATGACAATTACAATGTTCTGGAGAGGTAAAATCGATTTTTACCCCCTGTTCGTTAATTGGAACCTTAATAACATATTTACCATTTAATAAATAAACTGTCCCATAGCTTCCGCTACCTATTTTATTTTTTTCAATATCAGATATGCAAATCTTTTTCTTAAACTCTTGCGAGGTAATAAACACCTCTATCGGCGCTGGTTGTTGGGAATCCACCTGATCAATAGCGCCGCGATCATCGCCTGACGCCCCAGGCAGCGTTGACAAGTACTCTATCAAACGTTGCTCAAAAGCGTCATAGCGCCCATTCCCACCTGCTTCGCTCAGCGTCAGGCTATCATTACCCAAAGCAGCAAGCGTAATCTCACCCGTATTGTAATTAAACATCGTTTCTTTTAAAAAACCGAGACAACGCTCAGAACACTCTGTCTCGGAAATTAATATCCCATCGTAATATAATTTTAACAGTGACATGTTTTCTTGATGTGCTAATACTTCTACAGTGTATTTATCTATTGTTTCAGGTCTGGAGGCATCAATAAGTTTAACATATCCGAGAAGGGGTCGCCATCGTGTACAGTCTTCATCTCGTGTTGAAAATGGTCTTGGCGAGAAAGGTCCCTTAATATCGGGATGCTCTTTATTTTGGCACAAAAGATTGTATATTTCTTTATACTCAGAAATTAAACTGCGATTGGTGAATATATTCCTGAAAAAATCTATAAATCGCTCACATGTTGAAAAAATGTATTCTCTTTTATTATCAACAATATCTCTTAGATGGTTTTCCGATATATGACAGCTATGATTTCCAATATGAAATACAAACTGCATACATGTCGTCCTCTAAGAGATCATTATGATATACATACAAACATATAAAAACCATATTTGTAACTACTGTAATCACCTGATTTTCAAAAATTCTCATATACAGCATTCATACTGTTACCAACAAATGAAGCAATCACTCAATATCAAAAAAAGAAATTATTTTGGTTAAGAACTCGATTATTAAAGTTACAAATCTATTATAACATCATCCATAGATGGGGTATTAAAGTGGGACGATAATACAGATAAATATTCAGGCTTCCGACATTACCGTTATTTGTCTGGTGTAAGGCACGTCGCTGTAACACTTACTGTCCGTCCCGGTGCCTCTGGTTGGATGAGGCGAACCTTACACTAGCTGGTATACTGCACCTTAGCGTCTATCACATTAGGCTCTTAATACGCCGTTTTCCTTCTGGTGACTTACCGTGCTGTTTCAGAACACCGCCTGCCGGGCTCGCTTCAGTGATAGCGGCGGAAAAATAGCGTGACACACAGGGCCGGGAGTGGGATATAATTTCAGGCTAATTTCGAATAATTTTGAAATACTGCTTTTAACTTACTGATATTAAAAGCAAAAAACAAGCAATGACTATAAGGATTAAAGCTATGGGTTTTCTTTCCGGTAAGCGCATTCTGGTCACTGGCGTGGCCAGTAAACTGTCCATCGCCTACGGTATCGCGCAGGCGATGCACCGCGAAGGAGCTGAACTGGCGTTCACCTACCAGAACGACAAACTGAAAGGCCGCGTGGAGGAGTTTGCTGCCCAACTGGGTTCCAGCATCGTTTTACCGTGTGACGTCGCTGAAGACGCCAGCATTGACGCTATGTTTGCGGAGCTGAGTAACGTTTGGCCGAAATTTGACGGTTTCGTACACTCAATCGGTTTCGCGCCTGGCGACCAACTGGACGGCGATTATGTTAATGCGGTTACCCGCGAAGGCTTTAAAATCGCTCACGATATTAGCTCTTACAGCTTTGTTGCCATGGCGAAAGCCTGCCGCGCCATGCTGAATCCGGGGTCTGCGTTGTTGACCTTGTCTTATCTGGGGGCGGAACGCGCCATCCCGAACTACAACGTCATGGGTCTGGCGAAAGCCTCTCTGGAAGCCAACGTGCGTTACATGGCAAATGCAATGGGACCGGAAGGCGTTCGCGTCAACGCCATCTCTGCGGGTCCAATCCGCACGCTGGCAGCATCCGGCATTAAAGATTTCCGTAAAATGCTGGCGCATTGTGAAGCCGTTACGCCAATTCGTCGCACCGTTACCATTGAAGATGTGGGTAACTCAGCAGCGTTCCTGTGCTCCGATCTCTCTGCAGGCATTTCTGGCGAAGTCGTTCATGTTGACGGCGGATTCAGCATTGCGGCAATGAATGAGCTGGAACTGAAGTAAGCGCATTAAGTCTATTAGCGGGCGGCATGGCTGTGCTGCCCCATTTCTCGACACACCGCTCATCCCGCTATATAGCGTTCTGATATTTGTTATCACCTAACAATCTTTCACCCCTTTCCCGCATACGGCAGGATAAGCCAGCATAAACGATCCGACGCCGAATCATTATCGATGGCCATTTCATCCTCGGGAAAACCTATGGAACAATGCCGAAAAGCGGGTAAAAGCCACTGGTATCATGAAACACAATCCAGTATGTCGTCACAAACCACGCTTCCGCTGATGCCGGAAGCCGCGTATGTTAACGATCGTTTTTTACTCGATTTAGCGATATCTGAAACAGCGTTGGTACCCTTTGAGTCATGGTTAAATCCAGCTCGCCAACTGGCGAATATCTTATTTCCTCCCACAGTTATCAACGATCGGCTTCATACGTTTAGCGCCTATGAACGTATGAGCACCGCGCTGACCGCCGCTCAGGTTTTTGGGGTGCAGCGTTTATGCCGTCATTATGCCGCACGTCTGGCGCCGCTGCCTGGACCTGACGCTTCAAGAGAGAGCAATCAACGGCTGGCGCAAATTACGCAATATGCCCGTCAGCTTGCCGGTTCCCCCTCCGTTATCAATACGCGTGCCCGTGAACAGCTTGCAGAGGTGGGATTAACCGCCTGGGATACCGTACTCATCAATCAGATCATTGGGTTTATCGGTTTTCAGGCGCGGGTATCGGCGGTATTCCAGGCGTTTTGCCGTCTGCCCGTACGCGAGCTGCCCGGCCTGGAGATGCAGCGCTTTGCCGGAGCCGTGTCGTTTCAAAACCCCCAGGCGACATGGCGGCCCGCCGCCAGTCTGGTAGAATATCCCGCTGCCCACGCCAAAGTTCGCCGACAATATTCGCCTTCACAATGCCAAATGCTGGCGCCGGTACTCCTGCGCGATCCGTCTTCATTCGCGTTACTCGAACGCATACTGACCAGCACAATACGCACAGCTTCACCCCCCTCTTTACTTCCACTTATTACGCTCCTCACATCACGTATCAACGGCAGCGCCTCCTGCTTTAATGAACAGGCGACCCAACCTGGCGCGTGGCGCCGCGCAGTAGTTACGTTACGCCTGGAAGAAGACGATATCGCACGTTGGGAACGACAACATTCAGTTGAGCCCGCACTGACACAGGCGATACAATGGCTCACCAGAGCGCCCGATCGTTTTAGCGCCGTGCATTTTTCCCCGCTACTTAATAGGGGGGGCTCATCGGAACAGGTTATTAATATGTTAGGCTGGTGCAGCGTGTGCGGATGGTTAAATCGTTTAAAAATCGCGTTGGGCGAAACCCATTAACCCATCCATTACTGAAAGAGCGCTTGCTGCGCCAGGCAGAATCGCGTAAAACTGTCAGCCGCTCTTTTGGCTACGAAAATAGACGAATATGTTTCAGGACAACCCGCTGCTAGCGCAGCTTAAACAGCAACTGCATTCCCAGACGCCGCGCGCTGAAGGGGTCGTAAAAGCCACGGAAAAAGGCTTTGGCTTCCTCGAGGTTGACGCGCAAAAAAGCTATTTCATTCCTCCGCCGCAGATGAAAAAAGTGATGCATGGCGATCGCATCGTCGCGGTCATCCACACAGAAAAAGAACGTGAGTCTGCCGAGCCGGAAGAACTGATCGAACCGTTCCTGACGCGTTTTGTGGGAAAAGTTCAGGGTAAAAATGACCGTCTATCCATCGTGCCGGATCATCCGTTGCTGAAAGACGCGATTCCCTGCCGCGCCGCGCGCGGCGTTCAGCATGAGTTCAAAGAAGGTGACTGGGCGGTTGCCGAAATGCGCCGCCATCCGCTTAAAGGTGACCGTTCGTTTTACGCCGATTTAACGCAGTACATCACCTTTGCCGACGATCACTTTGTTCCCTGGTGGGTTACGCTTGCCCGCCACAACCTGGAAAAAGAAGCGCCAAATGGCGTAACGACGGAAATGCTTGACGAAGGGTTGGAGCGTCAGGATCTGACCGCGCTGAATTTCGTTACTATCGATAGCGCCAGCACCGAGGATATGGATGATGCGCTTTATGCCGAGGAATTGGCGGACGGCAGACTTCAGTTAACGGTGGCTATCGCCGATCCTACCGCCTGGATTGCCGAAGGTAGTAAGCTGGATAACGCAGCGAAAATTCGCGCCTTCACCAACTACCTGCCGGGCTTCAATATTCCTATGCTGCCGCGTGAGCTGTCTGACGATCTGTGCTCGCTGCGCGCCAACGAAGTGCGCCCGGCGCTCGCCTGTCGCATGATCATCGCCGCGGACGGCGCCATTGACGATGATATCGCCTTTTTTGCGGCCACGATCGAGTCGAAGGCCAAGCTGGCGTACGACAATGTCTCCGACTGGCTGGAAAATAGCGGCACCTGGCAGCCGGATAACGAAGGCATTGCCCAGCAGATTCGCCTGTTGCACCGTATTTGTCTGAGCCGCGGTGAGTGGCGTCATCATCATGCGTTAGTCTTTAAAGATCGTCCGGATTACCGCTTTGTGCTTGGCGAAAAAGGCGAAGTATTGGATATTGTGGCGGAACCGCGCCGTATCGCTAACCGTATCGTAGAAGAGTCGATGATTGCCGCCAACCTTTGCGCCGCGCGCGTACTGCGCGATAAGCTCGGTTTTGGTATTTACAACGTACATACGGGCTTCGATCCCGCTAATGCCGACGCTCTGGCGGCGCTGCTGAAAACGCATGGTCTACATATCGATGCCGAAGAGGTGCTGACTCTGGAAGGCTTCTGTAAACTGCGTCGCGAACTGGATGCGCAGTCCTCCGGTTTCCTCGACAGCCGCATTCGGCGCTTCCAGTCTTTTGCGGAAATCAGCACCGAACCGGGGCCGCATTTCGGTCTCGGTCTTGAGGCTTACGCCACCTGGACCTCTCCTATCCGTAAGTATGGCGACATGATTAACCATCGTCTGCTGAAAGCGGTCATCAAGGGTGAGACCATTGCGCGCCCACAGGAAGACATCACCCAGCAAATGGCGGAACGCCGCCGCCTGAACCGTATGGCGGAGCGCGATGTCGGCGACTGGTTATATGCGCGCTTCCTTAACGATAAGGCGGGTACGGATACCCGTTTCGCGGCAGAAATTATTGACGTCAGCCGCGGTGGTATGCGTGTGCGACTGGTCGATAACGGCGCTGTCGCCTTTATCCCTGCCCCGTTCCTGCACGCCGTCCGCGATGAACTGGTGTGCAGCCAGGAAAACGGTACGGTACAGATTAAAGGTGAGACGGTTTATAAAGTGACGGATGTTATTGATGTCACTATTGCCGAGGTTCGCATGGAAACACGTAGCATTATTGCCCGACCGGCAGCGTAACTACGCATAGCGTTCTCAACGGCCTTTGCCTTTTCAGCAAAGGCCGTTTTCTTTCCCTCTTATCCCCTCCGGCACGCTCGGCGTTTAATCTTATCCAGGTGCCCCATTTCTTGTTATTTTTAGCTGGCGACTATGCTTTTTCCAGAATCTGGATTACATATGAATATATAAATAAAACAATACGTTCAGCCATAATTAACCTTATGTATAACATGGCTAACCTTTCTTTTCGGGCATCTGGCGCTTAAATGGGATGGTACGCATGATCAAACAGATTCAGGAACAAACGGCGCTAAGTCCCCTTCATACTTACTGGCGCCTGGTAGATGATCGCAACGTGCTGCATCTATCTCCGGCAGGTGAAACGGACGCAGAAAAAACGGTTGAGTTATCGCCGGAGCAAGCCGGGCGTATCCGGGAAATGACGGCAATTACCTCCAGCATGCTGATAACGTTGTTAATAGAAAAACAGGCTATCTCTGCGCACCTGGTAGGCCGTAAGATTAATAAACGTGAATGGGCGGGCAGCCTTTCAACCTGGCCTGATACGCCCGCTGTCGTACCAACGCAGGCGCAGGAACTCTCTTTTGCCGAGCAAATCGTATCAGAAGCCAGCTCAGTCATTGCGATACTGGATAGCCAGGGAAAAATCTGTCGATTTAATCGGTTATGCGAAGAGTACACGGGCTTAAAAGAGCAAGATGTGATTGGTCAAAGCGTCTTTAAATTATTTATGAGTCGCCGGGAGGCTGCCGCCTCCCGGCACTACATTGAGGTTTTTTTTCGCAATGGCAATGCCTATGAAATCGAACGCTGGATAAAGACCCGTAAAGGCCAACGCCTGTTCTTATTTCGTAATAAATTCGTCCATAGCGGTAGCGGTAAAAACGAAATTTTCCTGATCTGCGCCGGCACAGATATTACCGAAGAAAGGCGGGCTCAGGAGCGTTTACGCATACTGGCGAATACAGATACCGTCACCGGCCTGCCTAATCGCAATGCTATCCATGAATTTATTAACAATGCTATTGCCGCGGCTGGCGAGTCGCAGGTGGGTATCGTTTATCTCGATCTGGATAACTTCAAGAAAATTAATGACGCCTACGGGCATATGTTTGGCGATCAGCTCTTACAGGCCGTTTCACTGGCGCTGTTGAGTTGTCTGGAGGAAGATCAATTGCTGGCCAGACTGGGAGGGGATGAATTCATTGTCCTCGCTGCCCATACGTCTCAGGGCGCGCTGGAAGCCGTAGCCTCACGAATCCTTACCCGACTGCGGCAACCGTTTCGTATTGGACTCATTGAAGTTTACACGGGATGCGCCATTGGCATTTCGTTGGCCCCCCAGCACGGACAGGATAGCGAAAGTATCATTCGTAATGCCGACACCGCAATGTATAACGCCAAAGAAGGCGGCCGCGGTCAGTTTTGCGTTTTTTCGCCGGAAATGAATCAGCGCGTATTTGACTACCACTGGCTGGACACAAACCTGCGAAAAGCGCTGGAAAACGACCAGTTACTTATTCACTATCAACCCAAAATTACCTGGCGCGGCGAAGTACGTAGCCTGGAAGCGCTGGTACGCTGGCAATCGCCGGAACGCGGATTAATTCCGCCGCTGGAGTTCATCTCATACGCCGAAGAGTCAGGACTCATCGTTCCGCTGGGCCGCTGGGTGATTCTGGATGTGGTTCGCCAGATTGCGAAATGGCGCGATAAAGGGATTAATTTGCGCGTAGCCGTTAACTTTTCGGCGCGACAACTGGCCGACCAGACGCTTTTTACCTCGCTTAAGCAGGTTTTGTACGATCTGAATTTTGAGTATTGTCCGATCGATGTCGAGCTAACAGAAAGCTGCCTGATTGAAAACGACACGCTGGCGCTATCGGTTATCCAGCAATTTAGTCAGCTCGGCGCTCAGATTCATCTGGATGATTTCGGCACCGGTTATTCTTCGCTTTCCCAACTCGCCCGATTCCCTATTGATGCCGTTAAACTGGATCAGGCTTTCGTCAGAGACATCCATAAGCAACCGCTGTCGCAATCTCTGGTTCGGGCGATTGTCGCGGTGGCTCAGGCACTAAATTTACAAGTGATTGCCGAAGGCGTAGAAAATGCTAAAGAAGATGCCTTCCTGACAAAAAACGGCGTCAATGAACGACAGGGCTTTTTATTCGCCAAACCTATGCCCGCCGTTTCTTTTGAACGCTGGTACAAACGTTATCAGACGAAAAAAATGCGTTAATGACGGCGATAATAGAGAGAACAGCCTATGCAGACAGGCCTAACCCTATTTTTCCCTTCTCTTTTCAGATTAATTTCTGCATCATGAATTTAAACCTTTTCTGACATTAAGGATGACAAACATGTCTGATATCGAAGCACAACGAATTGCCCAACGCATTGATACCGTGCTGGATATCCTTGTTGCTGGCGATTACCATTCGGCCATCAATAACCTTGAAATATTGAGAGCAGAGCTGTTAGATCAGGTTAAAGACGGTATCTCGCCACCCCGTGCTCCCGGGTCACCCTGGGAAATCTGATAGCGATTATTTGCTCCGGGGTGGCCGTTAGCCCTTCCCGGTTCTCTGAATGTCTGTAACTCCTTTTAACGTATAAAATTAATACTATGAACTCCCGACAACAATCAATTTTGCAAATGGTGGTTGATAAAGGCCAGATGAGCGTTGCTGAACTGGCGAAAATTACCGGCGTATCTGAAGTCACGATTCGTCAGGATCTGAATACCCTGGAAAAACAGAGCTATTTACGCCGTGCGCACGGTTTTGCTGTTTCGCTTGAGAGCGATGACGTAGAGACTCGCATGATGACTAATTACACACTAAAACGCCGACTGGCGGAGTTCGCCGCCTCGCTGGTCAGTCCAGGAGAATCCGTTTTTATTGAAAATGGCAGTAGCAATGCGCTATTGGCCCGAGCGCTGGCAGAACAAAAAGATGTTACGATCATCACCGTGAGCAGTTATATCGCACACCTGCTTAAAGAAACCCCTTGCGAAGTCATTCTCCTCGGTGGAATCTATCAGAAAAAAAGTGAAAGCATGGTAGGGCCGTTGACGCGACAGTTTATCCAGCAAGTGCATTTCAGCAAGGCGTTTATCGGTATTGATGGCTGGCAGGCTGATACCGGCTTTACTGGACGCGACATGATGCGCTCGGATGTGGTTAACGCGGTTCTGGAAAAAGGCTCAGAAGCGATTGTCCTCACCGATAGCTCCAAATTTGGCTGCGTGCATCCCTATACCCTGGGCCCGCTCTCTCGCTTCCATCGTGTCATTACAGATTCCAGAATTTCCGCCAGCGATCAAATGCAGTTAGAACATGCCGGGCTGCTAGTCAATGTTATTGGCTCATCCAGTTAAAATATTTCCCGATGATTTGCCCTATGGCAAATCATCCTCTCTCTAAGACTTTTCCGCCCCCGAATTAAGACTATTTACCTGTTGTAACGAGCGCAACATCGTAAAATTAATACTAGCGAAATAACAGGAAGTGACTATCACCTGCGTGATATATCCCTGCGCAATCAGGTTTTACGGAAAATCTCTTAACAGGTTTTATTTTAACTATAGTTAAAGTGAGCTTAATTCCGTGAATCGTTAATTCAGGAGAAAGTATTATGTTTATGACGAGCAAAAAAATGGCCGCTGCTGTGCTGGCAATCACCGTAGCAATGTCTCTGAGCGCCTGCTCAAACTGGTCCAAGCGCGATCGCAACACGGCTATTGGCGCAGGTGCTGGGGCATTGGGCGGCGCAGTGTTAACAGACGGCAGTACCTTAGGCACCCTGGGCGGCGCGGCGGTCGGCGGCGTTATTGGTCACCAGGTCGGAAAATAATCCAGACGTTTAAATATTGAACGGTTCAAAATAATACGATTATTCTTTTCAGGTCTGGATTACAAAAATAGACAAAGTTGACTTTTACGCCACGGTAATTTACAACCGTGGCGTTTTTATTAACCGCCAGCTAATTTTACTTTCATTCCTTTAGCTTCCAGCAACGATTTTATCAGGTCGCGTTTATCGCCCTGAATTTCAATAATCCCTTCTTTTACTGCCCCGCCGCAGCCGCACTTTTTCTTCAGTTCAGCCGCCAGTTTGGTTAACTCCGCATCATCCCTCTCAATACCGGTAATCAAACATACGCCTTTACCCTTGCGGCCACTGGTTTGACGCTGAATGCGAACGATACCATCCCCTTTTGGACGAACCAGCACCGTTTTAGGTTCTTCAATGCGCCCCGTCTCCGTTGAATAAACCAGACGACTATTGGAATCGCTCATTATACCTCCCGTTTCAGTGACGCGTTAATATCCTTCAGCGTTTGCGCCGGATTAACCGATTGCGTGACCGGACGGCCAATCACCATATAGTCGACGCCGGCGGATAATGCCTGTTCGGGCGTCATAATGCGTCGCTGGTCGCCCGCCTCGCTGCCTGCAGGCCGAATGCCCGGCGTCACCAGCTTAAATGCAGAGCCAAAGACCTGTTTAAATCTGACAGCTTCCTGAGCAGAACAGACCACGCCATCCAACCCGCATTGCTGCGTCAGACGCGCCAGCCGCTCCGCATGCTCCGCCGGTGACAACGTCATGCCCAGATCGCACAGATCGCTGGTTTCCATACTGGTCAACACGGTCACTGCAATGAGCAGTGGCGCATCTTTACCGAATGGTGCCAGCGCGTCGCGCGCTGCAGCCATCATTCTCGCCCCGCCAGACGCATGCACGTTTATCATCCAGACGCCCAGATCCGCCGCAGCGGCGACTGCCCGGGCCGTTGTGTTGGGAATATCATGAAATTTTAGATCAAGAAAGACATCAAACCCACGTTGCTGGAGATCCCGAACGAGTTGTGGACCAAACAGCGTGAACATCTCTTTGCCCACTTTTAAGCGACAATCGCAAGGATCGATTTTGTCGACAAACGCCAGGGCTTTATCGCGTTCATGGTAATCCAACGCCACAACGACAGGCGATTCAGTAATAGCGTAGGAAGAAGATGAAGCAGTAAACGTCATGACCAGACCTTCTTGATAATGGGCACCGGAGTGGCGCAAATTGGGTAAACGGCGTGCATTCTACCTGCGGTGCAGGGAAATTAACAGGTTCGATTGACAACCTGCGAAACCCTGGCCGCCGATGTCAGCGTCGTTTCTTATAATATTTCATTAAGTATGTTGTAACTAAAGTGAAGGTTTTTTTATATGCTACTGCCCATCAAGTCCACGAATAGGTTTAATGGTCGACCATGCCCGGCAGGATGGACAGTGCCAGTATAAGGTATAGGCGGTAAAACCGCATTTCTGGCAACGATATCGCGGTTTACTGCGCACCTGCTCGCCAACCATATCGCGTAGTACCATCAAACTTTCTTTCGCCCGCCCTTCTTCCGCCTCGTTGAGATGGTAATCCATCAGCTTATGGAATACCCGCATGGTGGGATGTCGCTGTAGCTGACGAGTGATATAGATTTGGGCTGCGTCACTACCTTCGCGCGCTTCCAGAATATCGGCAAGCATTAACTCAGCGCCAGCACCGGTATTCTCCTCAACGGCGCGACGTAAGAACTCCGCCCACTCGGCATTTTTACCGAGCTGTTGATAGCAGGTCTGCAACATTTCCAGCGTTTCGCTGACCAGCTCTTTATCCTGGACGATAACACGTTGCAGGCTTTCGACCGCTTTGGCGTAATCCCCTCTCGCCATATAGACGCGCCCCATCATGATAGACACCCGGGCGCTATTTTTATCTGCGGCGGCACCTTTTTTCAGCAACGCCATCGCGCGATCCATGTCGTCGTTGCCCATCTGCTGTAAAGCTAACTCACAGTAAAAGTGGGCGATTTCGATACGCTGTTTATCTTTGCCCAGTTTCACCAGCCGTTCTGCTACTTCGATCGCCTTTTGCCAGTCGCTGGTGAGCTGATAGATTTGCAAGAGCTGCTGTAACGCGCCTACGCGAAACTCCGTTTCGTCAGTAAGTTGGTTAAACATATCTTCCGCGCGGTCATATAAACCGGCGGCCATATAATCGCGCCCCAGTTGCTGAACGGCCAGTAAACGCTGTTCATAGGTCAATGAAGCGCTTTCCATTAACGTTTGATGAATACGAATGGCGCGATCGACTTCGCCGCGAGAGCGAAACAAATTACCGAGGGTGAGATGAGCCTCAACGGTGCCGGTATCCTCTTTAAGCATATCGAGGAACAGATCCACCGCTTTATCTTGTTGGTTACTCAGCAGGAAGTTAACCCCTGCGACATAATCGCGCGACAGGCGGTTAGCTTCATCCTGTTTTGTTTGTTGCGCACTTCTGCGACCCATATACCACCCATAGGCAGCGGCTACAGGCAACAGCAGAAATAACAACTCCAACATATATGATTATTCCTTTACAACCGACGAATCGGCAGTGACCGCAACGTCGGTTGCTGGCGAGAGCTTGTTTTCCAGTCGTTTAATTTTGCGTTCAGCGCGGGCAAGGGAAACGCGGACCCGTAGCCAGAACAGGCCGCAAATCAGCCAGCCAATCGCAAAACCGGCGGCGAATAGCACAGCAAGTAACGTGGAGATACGATACTCCCCTTGCGCCAGCAGGTAGTTAAACGTCACCTGTTGATCATTCTGCGCGCCCAGTGTCACTGAAATAACAAAAATCGCCAATACCAGTAAGAAAATGAGTAGATATTTCACATTACTTCCCGTTATGTGGTTTGCGCGAATAAATCGTATCCAACTTACCGCATCCAGCCTTCTAAATTACCATTTTCACGCCTCGCGCGAAATGGAAAAGCGCCCGCCATCAGATGATTTAAGGACAATTGACAGAAAATCAACCGTTGTTAGCGTTCCTGCTCCCGTTCAGCAATTTCTTGCGCTTCTTCACGAGGCGGCGTAAGCGGCCCGCAAATTCGCTGCGCCAGCCAGGTCGCCAGGGTAACTAATAACCAGGAGATGAGCGTGGCGACCACTAAATCTCGTGGCCAGTGCATTCCCAGAAGCAAACGGCTGCCCATTACACCGGTCGCCCAGACTAACAAAAACGCGATGGTGAAAGTACGTCTGCGCGGCCATAACAGACCAACGGCTAAAGCGCCCAGCTCGCTGCAAACATGGTGTGTCCGGAGGGAAACGCAAAGCCCGTCTCTTTTTGCCAGTGCTGACGCAGGAAAACCGGGATGTTCTGTTGCCCGGCCAACTGCTCTTTCACTAAATATCCGCGCTCTGTACGCTTTAAAGTGTAGAACTCATCGACGGGAATATGGTGCGTTTTTTCAAGCCAGACCACAAATGGCCGTGGCTCCTGTACGCGTTCTTTTACCCATGACTTCACGCCCTGCCCGACGATAATCGCCCCGCCGAGGATCGCAAACAGCATAATGGCGGCGCGCAGGCGAAATCGCAGGCACCATAAGAACCATCCACAAAGAATTACATGCGTGATAACGCCCCAGGGTTGGGTCACGGTTTCCGTTATCCGGAATAGCGTTTTTAGCCACCAGATCTGATGTCCTGGCTGCCACTGCCAGCCTGATCCCCATACGGCGAGCGGCATGATAAGCAACAGTGCGGCGCCTGCCGCAGTGCGCCTCGCAATTGAAAGCATGGATGCTCCTTTTATAAGTAAGTATCACAATCATAACTGAAAATTCTCGCCGGACTGGAAAATTGACAAATTTGTGCCATTCCTGAGCAATTACGTGGTAGTGATTAGGTGATGTCCGCCGCCTTATGGCAAAATAGTGGGATACAGGCCAACAGGCGACGACACCGCAGGCGTCAGCATAATCTGGAGAAATACATGCAGCTTAAACGTGTGGCAGAAGCCAAACTGCCAACCCCATTGGGTGACTTTCTGATGGTGGGATTTGAAGAACTGGCAACCGGACACGACCATGCCGCGCTGGTTTTTGGCGATATTTCAGGTAAAACGCCGGTACTGGCTCGCGTTCATTCCGAATGTCTTACCGGGGACGCGCTTTTTAGTCTGCGTTGTGATTGTGGTTTTCAACTGGAAGCCGCGCTGACGCATATTGCGGAAGAAGGACGCGGTATTCTGATTTATCACCGCCAGGAAGGCCGCAATATCGGCCTGCTTAATAAAATTCGTGCGTATGCGTTACAGGATCAAGGCTATGACACAGTGGAGGCCAATCATCAGCTCGGTTTTGCCGCCGATGAGCGTGATTTCACCCTGTGCGCGGATATGTTCAAATTACTGGGCGTGGATGAAGTTCGCCTGCTGACCAATAATCCGAAGAAAGTCGAAATACTGACCGAAGCGGGAATTAATATCGTTGAACGCGTTCCGCTCATTGTGGGCCGTAATCCTAATAACGAGCATTATCTGGATACTAAAGCCGCCAAAATGGGCCACCTGCTAAGTAAGTAAACCTCCGTTTATTAAAGCGCGGGCCTGCCTGTTCACGGCAGGCCCGATAAACGGCCTTAGTTCAGCATATTTCTTATAACATAGTGCAATATGCCGTCATTCTGGTAGTAAGTAAGCTCGGTTGCGGTATCAATGCGACAGCGGCATGGCACCGTTTCTTTACTACCGTCCGGTCTCGTTAACGTCACCGGAATGGTCGCGCCAGGGCGCAGGTTTTGCAGATCCGCGATATCAATCACCTCTTCCCCGGTCAGTCCCAGCGTTTTACGCGTTACGCCCTGTGGAAACTCCAGCGGCAGAATCCCCATCCCAATCAGGTTTGAGCGGTGGATACGTTCGAACGACTCGGCGATCACGACGCGGATACCTAACAGCCGCGGACCTTTTGCCGCCCAGTCACGGCTCGATCCCGACCCATACTCTTTCCCGGCAATCACCGCCAGCGGCGTTTTTTCCTGCTGGTAAAGCATCGCAGCGTCATAAATCGACATCGCTTCCGTACCCGGCAAATGCCGCGTCATCCCACCTTCGACGCCAGGCAGCATTTCGTTGCGAATACGAATATTGGCGAACGTGCCGCGCATCATCACTTCATGGTTGCCGCGCCGTGAGCCATAGGAGTTAAAATCCTTCCGCTCAACGCCGTGGTTTTGCAGATAACGTCCGGCGGGACTGTCCGGCTTGATGCTGCCGGCCGGAGAAATATGATCGGTCGTCACCGAATCCCCCAGCATCGCCAGGATACGCGCGCCATGGATATCTTTGACGGGCGCAGGCTGGGCCTGCATCTCATCAAAGAAAGGCGACAGGCGAATATAGGTTGAATCCGATTGCCAGCCGTAGGTATCGGACGATTCAACCTGAATCGATTTCCATTCCTCCGTGCCCTCAAACACTTCCGCATACTCTTTACGGAACATATCCGATGACACCAGTTCAACGGCACGGGCAATTTCCTGCGCCGAAGGCCAGATATCCTTCAGGTATACCGGATCGCCTTTACGATCGTACCCCAGCGGATCTGTCGCGAGGTTAATGTTCATGTTTCCGGCCAGCGCATACGCTACAACCAGCGGCGGCGACGCCAGCCAGTTCGTTTTCACCAGCGGATGGATACGCCCTTCAAAATTTCGGTTACCGGAAAGCACGGCTCCTACTGTCAGATCGCCTTTTTTAATCGCGGTCTCGATAGGCTCCGGCAACGGGCCGGAGTTACCGATACAGGTCGTACAGCCGTAACCGACCAGGTTAAAACCGAGTTCATCCAGATAAGGCGTAAGTTTGGCCTGCGCCAGATAGTCAGACACCACTTTTGAACCCGGCGCCAGAGAAGCCTTGACCCACGGTTGACGCTTCAACCCCAGCGTTACTGCCTTTTTCGCCAGTAATCCTGCCGCCATCAGCACACTGGGATTCGAGGTGTTCGTACAGGAGGTGATTGCGGCAATGACGACAGCGCCATCCGGAAGCTGATATGGCTGTCCGTTCATCGTATAGTCAACCGGCTGGCGATCTTTTTGCGCGGTATTCAGTTCCAGCTCAGCGCTGGCAGCAAAGGCTTTCGGCACATCGCCTAACGCCACACGATCCTGCGGGCGTTTCGGCCCGGCCAGACTGGCCTCGACATCGCCCATATCCAGTTCCAGCGTACTGGTAAATACCGGTTCGTCACCGGGATTACGCCACATTCCCTGCGCCTTCGCGTAGGTTTCAACCAGCTCGACCAGATCGTCGCTACGTCCGCTTAATCGCATATATTCCAGGGTGATGGCGTCAATTGGGAAGAAACCACAGGTTGCGCCATATTCCGGCGACATATTAGCGATGGTCGCGCGGTCCGCCAACGGCAGTGAATCCAGACCATCGCCATAGAATTCAACAAATTTACCCACTACGCCATGCTTACGCAGCATTTGCGTGACGGTTAGCACCAGGTCAGTGGCGGTGATCCCCTCCCGGAGTTTACCGGTTAACTTAAAACCGACGACATCCGGGATAAGCATCGACACGGGCTGACCAAGCATCGCCGCTTCCGCTTCGATACCGCCCACGCCCCACCCCAATACGCCCAGACCATTAATCATAGTCGTATGGGAGTCGGTCCCCACCAGCGAGTCCGGGTAGGCAATCCACTCCCCGTCCTGTAATTCGCTCCAGACAGCTTTGCCCAGGTATTCCAGGTTAACCTGATGGCAAATGCCGGTTCCGGGCGGCACAACGCTGAAACGGCTGAACGCCTGCTGTCCCCATTTCAGGAACATATAACGCTCATGGTTACGTTCCATTTCCAGCCGCACGTTTTCTTCAAACGCATCGTCATCGCCGAAATGATCGACCGTCACAGAATGGTCGATAACCAGATCGACCGGCGATAACGGGTTCACTTTCGCCGTATCGCCGCCGAGGCGTTTAACGGCTTCACGCATCGCCGCCAGGTCGACAACGGCAGGCACGCCGGTAAAGTCCTGCATCAGGACACGGGCGGGCCGCCAGGCGATTTCACGATCGGCATGGGCATTTTTAAGCCAACCAGCCAGCGCCTGAATATCCTCATCAGTCACAGACTCGCCGTCCTGCCAGCGCAACAAGTTTTCCAGTAACACTTTAAGTGATTTGGGCAAACGGGCGATATCGCCCAGGGATTTGGCAGCCAGCGGCAGACTGTAGTAATGATACGTTTTATCTTTGGCCTGCAATGTATCCTTACTGGCTTCTCGTAGGGTTGACGACATAGCTCCTCCTTAAATGACAGGGTTGCGTTACCCTGATTCTCCACAGGGTTGTATTAAAGATAACACAAACAAAATGTAACGTTTTGATAACAACCCAAATTGCTAAAAGAGGAGAAACCTAACAGGCGTGAACCGAACATGAAAAAGCCCGATAAATAACGCATTATCGGGCTTCGGCGAGATTAGACGGCAATCCAGATTAACTCAGCCCAGAACAGTAGCGATAACATAAACGCGCCAGTCCATGACCAATACTTTATATTTGACGTTAACATAGGCGACACCAACTGTGTTTAATCAATACTGAGAGGCGCTCAGCACACGGTTGCTGCGGTGTAATAAGACAGCGTTAATAAAAACAGTAACGCCAATAAAAAGACGGATATTATTTTTGTGGTTCATCGTCAGCAAAAGCATCAATAAATGCCCGCTGCTGCGGCGTGAGCGTCCAGTTTTGCGGAACAGACCGGAAAACGGTCGTATTCGGTGTTTTATCATCGTCACGAGGTTGAATCGGGGACGCGACGACGTGCTCGTGTTCCGATGTACTGCTCACTTAGCCCCACCAATGCCAGATAACAAGCGCTACCACTACCCAGAACAACGCAGAACCCACAAAAACCGCCAGCCATGCTTTACGTTTGAGCTCAGGGTCGCGGTGCGGTTCCTGGTTTTCAGAAGGCATTACTAACCTCATGCTATCGGTATCACTTATCATTTTAGCACCAAACAATCGGTACAATTAATCATCAGATGAGACAAATCCTAAATAAACTTTAGTCAAAAATCCAGTCAATTTACGAATCGTTTCCAGTGAATAAATCAATCTTTTGACTCAAGATAACTATTTGGAAAAAGAAATTTGCGGGGCGGGTAATTCAGCACTATTTTGCTGAGAATTACCCGCAATACTTCGAGGGATATTTCAAAAGACGTCTTTGGCTGGCATGCAAATACAACGCAAACCGACGGTGCCATTACTTTTCAGGCAGCTTTATATCCTGAAACATCGCTTCAATTTCTTCATTAGAACGCAACGCCACCGCCGTATCCACCACGTCACGCGTCAGATGTGGCGCAAAACGCTGAATAAAATCATACATATAGCTGCGTAAAAAAGTACTACGGCGAAAACCGATTTTCGTGGTGCTGTGGCTAAAAATATCGTGCGCGTCAACCCGCACTAAATCGGGATCGGCAAGCGGATCTACCGCCATGCTGGCAATGACGCCAACGCCCAGCCCCAACCTGACATATGTTTTAATCACATCCGCATCGGTCGCGGTAAAGACGATCCGCGGCGTTAACCCGGCGCGATTAAAGGCGGTATCCAGTTCGGAGCGTCCGGTAAAGCCAAAGGTATACGTCACCAGCGGATACTGCGCCAGCTCTTCAATCGTTACGGAAGGCTTTGCCGCCAATGGATGATCCGGCGTCACCACTATCGAACGGTTCCAGTGATAGCATGGCAACATCACCAGATCGTCATACAAATGCAGCGCTTCTGTGGCAATCGCGAAATCGGCGTTCCCTTTCGATACCGCTTCCGCAATCTGCGTTGGCGACCCCTGATGCATATGCAGCGAAACGCGCGGGTAACGCTCGATAAAGCCTTTAATCACACCTGGCAATGCGTAACGCGCCTGAGTATGGGTAGTCGCAATATAGAGCGAGCCTTTATCCGGCCAGGTGTGCTCACCTGCGACCGACTTAATGGCATCAACTTTGGAGAGCACCTCACGCGCAATACGGATAATCTCCTGGCCTGCGGGCGTCACCTGAGTCAGATGTTTACCACTGCGGGCGAAAATCTGAATGCCAAGCTCATCTTCCAGCATCCGAACCTGCTTGCTGATCCCCGGCTGGGAAGTATACAGCCCCTCAGCGGTAGAGGAGACGTTAAGGTTATGATTAACCACTTCAACAATGTAGCGAAGCTGCTGCAATTTCATAATACATCATCCAGATTAGCGCCATCAGACCATCGTTTATCCGCAGGCTTCATTGAGCTGCTAATACGATTTAATAATAAAAAAGATGTTAACTATAACCACTATATCATTTATATCTGAACTGTATAGCAGGCGCGATAAAATAATAAGGGTGCTATAAAAAAGGGCCGCTTACGCGGCCCGGTTTACTATTGTGGTGACAGACAGGGGTTATTTCTTGCCTTCAACCCACTTGCCGTCGACGAAGAACGCTGACCATCCTGTCGCTTTCCCCTCTTTTTCCGCCGCAACGTACTGCTGTTTTGTTTTGCGGCTAAAGCGAACAACGGTTTTATTGCCTTCCGGGTCCTGCTGCGGCGCATCCGCCAGATAACGCAGTTTTTCCGGCAGGCGATCGCGGAACCGGTAAAGCTCCTCGACTAACGGCGCGCGCGTTTCGCGTGATTTCGGGAAGGTATTGGCCGCCAGGAATATCCCTGCCGCGCCGTCGCGCAGCACAAAGTACGCGTCCGATTTTTCACACGGCAGTTCCGGCAATGGGACTGGATCTTCCTTCGGCGGCGCAACTTCGCCATTACGCAAGATCTTACGGGTATTTTTACACTCGTCGTTAGTGCAGGCCATGTACTTACCAAAACGCCCCATTTTCAGGTGCATTTCGGAGCCACATTTCTCACACTCAACGATCGGACCGTCATACCCTTTGATGCGGAACTCGCCTTCTTCAATCTCGTAGCCGTCACAGGTTGGGTTATTACCACACACATGCAACTTACGCTTCGGATCGATCAGATAGCTGTCCATCGCCGTACCGCACTTCTGACAGCGACGCTTGGCGCGCAAGGCGTTGGTTTCGGCGTCGTCGCCCTCCAGCACGTTCAGAACTTCATTTTCCGGCACCAGATTAATGGTCGTTTTACAGCGCTCTTTCGGCGAAAGCGCATAACCTGAACAACCGAGGAAGACCCCCGTACTGGCAGTACGAATTCCCATTTTACGGCCACAGGTTGGACAGTCGATGCTGGTCAGTACCATCTGGTTAGGACGCATCCCCCCTTCTTCCGGATCTTTCTCAGCTTTATCAAGCTGATGAGTAAAATCGCTGAAGAAGTTATCCAGCACCGCTTTCCATTCGGCCTGGTGATTCGCAACCTGATCCAGGCTATCTTCCATCTGCGCGGTAAAATCGTAGTTCATCAATTCGCGGAAGTTTTCTTCCAGCCGATCGGTGACGATTTCACCCATTTTTTCCGCATAGAAACGACGGTTCTCAACGCGAACATAGCCGCGATCCTGAATAGTCGAGATGATCGACGCATAGGTAGACGGACGACCAATACCACGCTTTTCAAGCTCTTTAACCAGCGAAGCCTCGCTAAAACGGGCTGGCGGTTTAGTGAAGTGCTGAGCAGGCGTCAGTTCAAGTAGCGTCAGCGCATCGCCCTTATTCACGGCAGGCAATGTGCGATCTTCATCGCCTTTACGCAGCGCCGGCATCACTTTTGTCCAGCCGTCAAAGCGCAAAATACGCCCGCGCGCTTTCAGACGGAACTCGCCCGCACCAACGGTAAGCGTAGTAGAGTCATATTGCGCTGGCGTCATCTGACAGGCGACAAACTGACGCCAAATCAGTTGATACAACTTCTGCGCGTCAGTCTCCATGTCTTTCAGCGACTCCGCCATGACAGCAACGTCGGAAGGACGGATCGCTTCGTGCGCTTCCTGTGAATTCTCTTTACTGGCGTACTGGTTCGGGTTATCCGGCAGGTATTTCTTACCGAAATTATCGCCGATGTAGCCGCGCACCATATTGACCGCATCCTGACTCAGGTTGGTGGAATCAGTACGCATATAGGTGATGTAGCCCGCCTCATACAGACGCTGCGCCATCATCATGGTTTTCTTCACGCCAAAGCCCAGCCGGGTACTGGCCGCCTGTTGTAGCGTTGAGGTGATAAACGGCGCGCCAGGCTTGCTGCTGGTCGGTTTATCTTCACGCTCCAGTACGCTATAGCGCGCTTTTTCCAGCAGGCTGACGGCGGCAAGCGTCTGCTCGCGATTTACCGGACGGAATGGCTTGTCGTTCTGATGCGTCACCTGTAGCGGTAGCGCCTCGCCAGACGGCGTCGATGTATTGGCGTCAATTTCCCAGAACTCTTCCGGAACAAACGCTTTAATCTCGCGCTCGCGCTCAACGACCAGACGGACCGCGACAGACTGAACGCGACCTGCCGACAAACCACGGGCGATCTTTTTCCACAGCAATGGCGAGACCATATAGCCTACCACGCGGTCCATAAAGCGGCGCGCTTGCTGAGCGTTAACCCTGTTAATGTTCAGCTCGCCTGGTTGTTCGAACGCCTGGCGAATGGCATTTTTGGTTATTTCGTTAAAGACTACGCGACTGTAGCGCGCGTCATCGCCGCCGATCACTTCCCGCAGGTGCCATGCAATAGCTTCCCCTTCGCGGTCAAGGTCGGTTGCGAGATAGATGTGGTCGGCTTTTTCCGCCAACTGTTTCAGTTCAGAGACGACCTTCTCTTTACCAGGCAGCACTTCATAGTGCGCATCCCAGTTGTGCCACGGGTCAACCCCCATACGGTTGACGAGAGCGCCACGTTCATCCTTTTTGGGCTTTTTAGCCGTTTTGGTGGAGGTAGAGTCGGCGCTCTTTTTAGCTGCTGAGCCACTGGTCGGCAAATCACGGATATGACCCACGCTGGATTTCACCACGTAGTCATTACCCAGATACTTGTTGATCGTTTTGGCTTTTGCCGGGGACTCAACGATGACAAGAGCTTTACCCATATTCACCTTTACCTAAGTTGATTCTTCCAGGAATGCGTCGCACGTTGATTCACCTTCCACTGGCGACGAGACAACGATATATGGTCTCTGCGTCTGCGGATATCAACCCCTTGTACTGGCTTTGTGTACGAAATGTAATACTCAGGTGACTGAGTTAACAGGCTTTTTTGCACACACGCGCTATAGCACGACGGAATTTTGGTCGAATGTCAAGCAATTCTGTTGCCAGATTGACGAAAGCGTCACACTGTACCTGATAAAATTCGATACGCAACTTTATTAGCATGCAAAAACAAATCTTGCCAGTGAACGCAACATGGCAAATCCACCAATTTCCTACAAGAATATTTACCCATCAGAAGTGCTCAGCGTAGACTAATCTCCTTGTTTAAGGAGTAAAAAATGCATAAAGAGACGCAACCTATCGATCGCGAAACACTGTTGCTTGAAGCCAACAAAATTATTCGGGAACATGAAGACACGATGGCAGGTATTGTCGCCACCGGCGTGACGCAGAGAAATGGCGTGCTGGTTTTCAGCGGCGATTACTTTTTAGACGAGCAAGGATTACCAACCCCTAAAAGCACTGCGGTGTTTAACATGTTTAAACACCTGGCGCATGTGCTGTCTGAGAAGTATCACCTGATTGATTAATCCGTGCCGGATGGCGCTGAATGCCATCCGGCAATAGCCGTTTACATCAACGGCTTTTGTCCACGCTGCCACCAGCGCAGCAGAAGCCGATCCGCGCTTTCCGCCGCGCTGCCGGTAACACGATCGATCAGTTTTTTACGCTGCATATAGCGCACATTTAGCACCTCGCGCCCTTCCATCAGACCGAGGATAATCTCATCGCTGGTGTTAATCTCATCAACCAGCCCCTTCTCCAGCGCCTGCTGACCGTACCAGTGTTCGCCCGTGGCGACCTGTTCAATGTCCAGAGTCGGACGCATCCGCTGCACAAAATCTTTGAGCAGATGGTGCGTTTCGTTGAGATCTTCACGAAACTTCTGCCGCCCTTCTTCCGTATTCTCGCCTAACAATGTCAGGGTACGTTTGTACTGTCCTGCGGTATGCAGTTCAATATCAATGTCTTTACTTTTGAGAAAGCGGTTAAAGTTTGGGATTTGCGCGACAACACCAATTGATCCCACAATAGCGAACGGCGCCGCGACAATCTTCTCCGCCACGCAGGCCATCATGTAGCCTCCGCTTGCCGCGACTTTATCCACCGTCACGGTCAGCGGAATATTTTTATCGCGCAGGCGCTGCAATTGCGATGCCGCCAGGCCATAGCCGTGCACAACGCCGCCGGGACTTTCCAGACGCACCACCGCCCGATCGCCTGGTTGCGCCACTGCCAGCACCGCCGTGACCTCTTCGCGCAACGCATTAACTTCGTGAGCGTCCATACTGCCTTTGAAATCTATCACCCATACGCGCGGTTTGTCCGATGTCGCAATGTCCCCCAGCTTCGCTTTTGCTTTGGCGGCTTTCGCCTCCTGCTTATGCTTTTTTTTCTGCGCCTTATGCCACAGTTTTTGTTGATGGCCATCCATCAATGCCGCAGCGAGGTCATCCTTCATCTCCTGATACTGCTCGCTCAAATTGGTCACGCGCAGCTCGCCGCGCTGACGTTTGCGTTGCGTAGCGTTCACGATCAGCAGCACAATGACCGCAATGGCCACCACAACGGTGACGATTTTTGCCAAAAATAAGCCATATTCAGACAACAATTCCACGACTCCCACCTTGATTAAATAACGCGACTTGCGCTCAGTGTACAACAGGCATCGAAGTCAGTCTCTCTTCATCCGTATGCCTGTTGAGGAAGAAAAAGTATGACAAGGTGTTCATTTTACGGCGTTATCGCCCCTGGCTGATTGAAAAAAGAGGCGCTTTCAGGCATAAACCCGAAAAGTTAACGCGAAGCTAAGACAACCTGGCAGGACGGTTCACCACGCCGTTGAGGAGTAGCCATGCATTACCAACCGAAACAAGATCTATTGCAAAACCGCATTATTTTGATCACTGGCGCCAGCGACGGCATTGGGCGGGAAGCCGCGCTCACGTATGCGCGTTACGGCGCAACGGTGATTCTCCTGGGACGCAACGAAGAGAAATTGCGTCGGGTCGCGCAGCACATTGCCGACGCGCAACATGTTCAACCACAATGGCTTACGCTCGATCTGCTGACCTGCACCGCTGAAGAGTGCCGACAAGTAGCCGACCGCATCGCCGCCCACTACCCCCGCCTGGATGGCGTCCTGCATAATGCCGGGCTACTGGGGGAAATCTCTCCAATGAGCGAACAAGATCCGCAGGTCTGGCAGGATGTCATGCAGGTAAACGTTAACGCCACCTTTATGCTCACCCAGGCGCTGTTACCGTTATTACTGAAATCCGATGCCGGCTCGCTGGTCTTTACGTCGTCAAGCGTTGGTCGTCAGGGGCGCGCCAACTGGGGTGCCTATGCCACCTCGAAGTTTGCCACTGAAGGAATGATGCAGGTGCTGGCGGACGAATATCAAAACCGTTCTCTGCGCGTTAACTGCATTAACCCGGGCGGCACGCGCACCAGTATGCGCGCCAGCGCCTTTCCGACGGAAGATCCACAGAAATTAAAAACGCCTGCCGATATTATGCCGCTTTACCTGTGGCTCATGGGCGACGACAGTCGCCGTAAGACCGGTATGACCTTTGACGCCCAGCCGGGCCGTAAACCAGGAATCGCCCAATGAGTAATGAACGCTATCAGCAGCGCCAGCAGAAGGTAAAAGATCGAGTTGATACCCGTGTCGCCCAGGCACAGGAAGAGCGCGGTATTATTATCGTGTTTACCGGCAATGGTAAGGGTAAAACCACGGCCGCTTTCGGGACTGCCGCCCGCGCCGTAGGGCACGGTAAAAAGGTGGGCGTGGTGCAATTTATTAAGGGCACCTGGCCCAACGGCGAGCGTAATCTACTGGAACCACACGGTGTCGAATTTCAGGTAATGGCGACGGGATTTACCTGGGAGACACAAAATCGCGAGGCAGACACTACAGCATGTATGGCCGTTTGGCAGCATGGGAAACGGATGCTGGCCGATCCGCAGCTTGATATGGTGGTACTGGATGAGCTGACCTATATGGTGGCGTATGACTATTTGCCGCAGGAAGAGGTCATAAGCGCGCTAAACGCGCGCCCTGGTCACCAGACGGTGATTATTACAGGTCGCGGCTGTCACCGGGATATTCTTGATCTTGCGGATACCGTCAGCGAACTGCGTCCGGTTAAACATGCTTTTGACGCGGGCGTAAAAGCCCAGATGGGAATTGATTATTAACCGTAGGCCGGATTAAGGCGTTTGCGCCGCCATCCGGCACAAACCCTCTTGTCTGATGATTCTCGGCCTATAAGCCACGGTAGAGATTACCCGTTGTTATTACGCCCACCGGAGCGGCGTCCGCCAGCTATCTGGCTGTGGCGTTTTACCGCCCGACGGATCTGGTTCGCTTTCATACGACGACGGTCTTTTTCGACGGCAACCTTCGACGAGGTTTCCGGCGGGAGCTCTACCAGACCACGCAGATAGTTCGTTTGCGCGAGGTCGAGCTCAGTCCAGCCACCGCGCGGCAGGCCTTTCGGCAGCGGGATATCGCCGTAACGAACGCGGATCAAACGGCTGACCTGAACGCCTACCGCTTCCCACAGTCGGCGAACTTCGCGGTTGCGCCCTTCCGTCAGCGTCACGTTATACCACTGGTTAATGCCTTCGCCGCCGCTGAATTTAATGGTCTTAAATGCCGCCGGACCATCTTCCAACTGTACGCCACGGCTTAAATCACGCAGTTTCGATTCATCCACCTGACCGAACACGCGCACGGCATATTCACGTTCAACTTCACGGCTAGGATGCATCAGGCGGTTCGCCAGTTCACCGTCGGTGGTAAACAACAGTAGCCCGCAGGTATTGACATCCAGACGTCCTACCGCAATCCACCGCGCGCCGCGCAGTTTCGGTAAGCGATCAAAAACGGTTGGCCGCCCTTCAGGGTCATTGCGGGTACACAGTTCACCTTCTGGTTTGTAATAGGCCAGAACGCGGCAAATTTGTTCCGCCGACTCTTTCACCGAAATCAGGTGACCGTCGATACGGATTTTCAAACCGGGAGTGACTTCAACGCGATCGCCAAGCGTGGCGATTTTACCGTCAACGCTGACACGTCCCGCTTCAATAATGGATTCGATTTCACGACGAGAGCCGTGGCCGGCGCGCGCCAGCACTTTTTGTAACTTTTCGCTCATAGAGCTTCCTTCAGGTGTCGCCTTCACAGGCGTCGAACAGGAGAATGAACGGCGCGTTGCCGCGCCATTTTAAGGCCGCGTAGTATACAGACTTACGCCCTTATAAGAAAGGTGTAACGTCGCCGACGCCTTCGCGCAGCACCATCGGGGAGTCATTAGTCAAATCGATTACCGTGGTGGGTTGCTGACCGAGGTAGCCACCGTGGATGATCAGATCCACTTGCTTCTCCAGCCGATCTTTAATCTCTTCCGGGTCCGACTCGGTAAAGTCGCTGCCCGGAAGCATCAATGACGTCGAGAGCATCGGTTCGCCCAGCGTATCCAGCAGCGCCAGCGCAATCGGATTTGACGGCACGCGCAGGCCGATGGTTTTACGTTTTTCCTGTAACAGACGACGCGGCACCTCTTTTGTCCCCTTCAGAATAAAGGTGTAGTTACCCGGCGTATTGTTCTTAATCAGGCGAAACGCCACGTTATCCACGAATGAATAAGTCGACAGTTCGGACAGATCCCGACACATCAATGTAAAGTTGTGACCATCGGGCAACTGACGAATACGGCAAATGCGCTCCATTGCGCCTTTGTCTTCAATTTTACAACCGAGGGCATAGCCGGAATCGGTTGGATAAACAATAACACCGCCTTTACGCACAATGTCGACGGCCTGATTAATCAGCCGTTGCTGTGGGTTATCCGGATGGATATAAAAAAACTGGCTCATACTTCCCTCACTGTGATATTTGCGGCTGTTCCCATGTCTGCCATACGCCTTCAACGCCAGCGGGCAGCCAGAGTTTACGCCCCAATTCAATCCACGGGCAGGACTGATGGAAATCAGATCCAAGCGATGCCCATAAATGATGCTGACGCGCAAGCGTCGCCAGTTGGGTGCGTTCATTGGGCGATTGTTGGCACTGCGCCACTTCCATCGCGTCGCCGTGATGGTCGGCAAAATGCGCCACTAATCTTTTCAGCCACTTAGCGCTAAGGTCGTAGCGTCCCGGATGGGCCAACACCGCCTTACCGCCAGAATGATGAATGACATCAATAGCTTGTTCTATTGTACACCACTGCGGCGGAACGTAACCGGTTTTCCCACGCGCGAGATATTTTTTAAAAACATCCGCCATTGTCGCGGCTTTGCCGTACTCCACCAGAAAGCGGGCGAAGTGACCGCGCGTCACTGCGCCGCCATTCGCCAATCTCAATGCCCCTTCCCACGCGCCGGGAATATGGGCTTTTTCCAGACGCTCCGCAATGAGCCGACCGCGCGCCTGACGCCGCTGTGTCTGCTGCGCCAAAAAATCGCACATTGCCGGGTGCGCAATATCAATATTCAGACCCACAATGTGAATCTCATGATTTTCCCAGACCGTTGAAATCTCCACGCCGGGAATAAGATTCAGAGCCAGCCCTGAACGTGAAATTTCTTCTCTTGCCGCAGGAATCGCGGCTGTGGTGTCATGATCGGTAATCGCCAGCGTGCCGACTCGCATCTCTACCGCACGGTGTACTAACGTTTCTGGCGTCAACAGTCCATCGGACGCCGTGGTATGACTGTGCAGATCGTAAATCACTGCGTAATTCGTGTCGCTCAAGGCGGCTCCCATAGAGATAAAAGGTATGTCGTGTACATCATAACGGTTCCGGCAAATATACTGAAATAGGTGTTGACATTATTCCACCGAACCAGTTAACTAGTACGAAAGTTCACATGAAGAGGTATCTAAAAATGGCAGCGACATTTGCATTACACGGCTGGTGGCGCACTTCCTGATAGCGGGCGGTGTATGAACAGATGTAATAAGCCAAAAGATACCCGGCCCGCCTGTTAAGCGGGCTTTTTTTTGAACAAAATTAATGAGAACAACCATGCAAACACAAAAACCTACGCTCGAACTGTTGACCTGTGATGCCGCCTACCGGGAAAACCCGACGGCGCTTTTTCACCAGGTTTGCGGCGACCGCCCGGCAACGCTGCTGCTGGAGTCCGCGGATATCGACAGTAAAGACGATTTAAAAAGCCTGCTGCTGGTGGATAGCGCGCTGCGCATTACCGCATTAGGTGACACCGTCACTATTCAGGCGTTGTCTGATAATGGCGCCTCGTTATTGCCGCTACTGGATACCGCCCTGCCCGCTGGCGTGGAGAACGAAGCCCTGCCTGCCGGTCGCGTCCTGCGCTTTCCGCCCGTCAGCCCATTATTAGATGAAGACGCCCGTTTATGCTCCCTGTCGGTATTTGATACGTTCCGCCTGATACAGGGGGTGGTGAACATACCGACACAAGAGCGGGAAGCTATGTTTTTCGGCGGTTTGTTTGCCTACGACCTGGTGGCTGGCTTTGAAGCGCTTCCACACCTTGAGGCTGGCAATAACTGCCCGGACTACTGCTTTTATTTAGCGGAAACGCTGATGGTGATAGATCATCAGAAAAAAAGCACCCGTATTCAGGCCAGTCTGTTCACCGCCAGCGACCGGGAAAAACAGCGCCTGAACGCCCGCCTGGCGTACCTTAGCCAACAGTTAACCCAGCCTGCGCCGCCGTTGCCGGTGACGCCGGTGCCGGACATGCGCTGCGAATGCAATCAGAGCGATGACGCGTTCGGCGCGGTTGTACGCCAGTTACAAAAAGCCATCCGCGCGGGCGAGATATTTCAGGTGGTGCCGTCGCGCCGCTTTTCGCTGCCCTGCCCGTCGCCGTTGGCTGCCTACTACGTGCTGAAAAAGAGCAACCCCAGCCCGTATATGTTCTTTATGCAGGATAATGATTTCACGCTTTTCGGCGCGTCGCCGGAAAGTTCGCTGAAATATGACGCCGCCAGCCGTCAGATTGAGATTTACCCCATCGCGGGTACCCGTCCACGCGGTCGTCGCGCCGATGGTACGCTGGACAGAGATCTCGACAGCCGTATTGAGCTGGACATGCGTACCGACCATAAAGAGCTTTCCGAACATCTGATGCTGGTCGATCTGGCGCGCAATGACCTGGCGCGCATCTGTACGCCGGGCAGTCGCTACGTTGCCGATCTGACAAAAGTTGACCGCTACTCGTACGTGATGCATCTGGTTTCCCGGGTGGTGGGCGAACTGCGTCACGATCTCGACGCTCTGCACGCCTATCGCGCCTGCATGAACATGGGCACCCTGAGCGGCGCGCCGAAAGTACGCGCCATGCAATTGATTGCCGATGCGGAAGGACAGCGCCGCGGCAGCTATGGCGGCGCTGTCGGGTACTTCACCGCCCACGGCGATCTGGACACCTGTATTGTTATCCGCTCCGCGCTGGTGGAGAACGGTATCGCAACCGTGCAGGCGGGCGCCGGAATTGTGCTGGACTCTGTTGGGCAGTCTGAAGCCGATGAAACCCGTAATAAAGCGCGCGCCGTATTGCGTGCTATCGCCACCGCGCATCATGCACAGGAGACCTTCTGATGGCTGATATTCTGCTGCTCGATAACATCGACTCGTTTACCTGGAACCTGGCAGATCAGCTACGGACCAACGGTCATAACGTGGTGATTTACCGTAATCATATTCCGGCGCAGACGCTTATCGATCGCCTGGCGACGATGAAAAATCCGGTGCTAATGCTCTCCCCCGGCCCGGGCGTCCCCAGCGAGGCAGGCTGTATGCCGGAGCTGCTGACCCGACTACGCGGCAAGTTACCGATCATCGGCATTTGCCTGGGGCATCAGGCCATTGTCGAAGCTTACGGCGGTTATGTCGGTCAGGCGGGAGAAATCCTGCATGGCAAAGCCTCCAGCATTGAACATGACGGTCAGGCGATGTTCGCCGGTCTGGCGAATCCGCTGCCGGTCGCGCGTTATCATTCACTGGTCGGCAGTAATGTTCCTGCCGGACTGACCATTAACGCCCATTTCAACGGCATGGTGATGGCGGTACGTCATGATGCGGATCGCGTTTGCGGTTTTCAATTCCATCCTGAGTCCATCCTGACAACACAGGGCGCGCGTCTGCTGGAGCAGACATTAGCCTGGGCGCAGCAAAAGCTGGAACCAACAAACACCCTGCAGCCGATTCTGGAGAAACTCTATCAGGCGCAAACTCTAACGCAACAAGAGAGCCATCAGTTGTTTTCGGCGGTCGTCCGCGGCGAACTTAAACCTGAACAGCTCGCCGCCGCGCTGGTGAGCATGAAAATTCGCGGCGAACATCCCAATGAAATTGCCGGCGCCGCCACTGCGCTGCTGGAAAATGCCGCCCCGTTCCCGCGCCCGGATTATCTGTTTGCGGATATCGTCGGTACCGGCGGAGACGGCAGTAACAGTATCAATATCTCTACCGCCAGCGCCTTTGTCGCGGCGGCCTGCGGAATGAAAGTGGCGAAACACGGCAACCGCAGCGTGTCCAGCAAATCGGGATCATCCGATCTGTTGGCGGCGTTCGGTATTAATCTGGATATGAACGCCGATAAATCACGTCAGGCGTTAGATGAACTGGGCGTCTGTTTCCTGTTCGCGCCGAAATATCACACCGGATTCCGTCACGCGATGCCGGTTCGCCAACAGTTAAAAACGCGAACCCTGTTCAACGTACTCGGCCCGCTGATCAACCCGGCGCATCCGCCGCTGGCGTTGATTGGCGTCTACAGACCGGAACTGGTGCTGCCGATTGCGGAAACCTTACGGGTATTGGGCTATCAGCGCGCGGCAGTGGTACACAGCGGCGGCATGGATGAGGTTTCGCTCCATGCGACGACGATTGTCGCGGAGCTGCATGACGGCGAAATTAAAAGCTATCAACTTACGGCGGAGGATTTTGGCCTGACGCCTTACCATCAGGAGCAGTTGGCTGGCGGCACGCCGGAAGAAAACCGTGACATTCTGACGCGGTTATTACAAGGTAAAGGCGACGCCGCGCATGAGGCTGCCGTCGCCGCCAACGTGGCGATGCTGATGCGTCTGCATGGTCAGGAAGATCTCAAAGCCAATGCGCAAACCGTGCTTGATGTTCTACGCAACGGCACCGCATATGACAGAGTCACCGCACTGGCGGCAAGAGGGTAAATAATGCAAACCGTTTTAGCGAAAATCGTCGCAGACAAGGCGATTTGGGTAGAAGCCCGCAAACAGCAACAGCCGCTGGCCAGTTTTCAAAATGAGATCCAGCCAAGTACACGCCATTTTTATGATGCGCTCCAGGGCGCGCGTACCGCCTTTATTCTGGAGTGTAAGAAAGCATCTCCATCAAAAGGTGTGATTCGCGATGATTTCGATCCGGCGCGTATTGCCAGTACTTATAAACATTACGCCTCGGCAATCTCGGTTCTCACCGATGAAAAATATTTCCAGGGGAGCTTCGATTTTCTGCCGGTCGTTAGCCAAAGCGCGCCGCAGCCGATTCTGTGTAAGGATTTTATTATCGATCCCTATCAGATCTACCTTGCCCGTTACTATCAGGCCGATGCCTGTTTACTGATGCTCTCAGTTCTGGATGACGAGCAGTATCGCCAACTCTCCGCCGTCGCGCACAGTCTGAAAATGGGCGTACTCACGGAAGTCAGTAATGACGTAGAACGGGAGCGCGCGATGGCATTAGGCGCAAAAGTGGTAGGTATCAACAATCGCGATCTGCGCGATCTGTCGATTGATTTGAATCGCACCCGCCAGCTGGCGCCAAGACTGGGCCACGGCGTGACTGTCATCAGCGAGTCCGGGATTAACACCTACGGTCAGGTACGCGAGCTGAGCCATTTCGCCAACGGTTTTTTAATTGGTTCCGCGTTAATGGCGCATGACGATCTTAACGCCGCCGTCCGTCGCGTGCTGCTTGGCGAGAATAAAGTCTGCGGCCTGACCCGCGCCCAGGACGCCAAAGCCGCCTATGACGCTGGCGCCGTCTACGGCGGACTGATTTTCGCTCCCGCCTCGCCTCGTGTCGTCAATATCGACCAGGCGCGGGAGACGATCGCCGCTGCGCCATTGCAGTACGTCGGCGTTTTCCAGAACGCTGATATCGCCGATGTTTGCCAGAAAGCCGCCGTCCTGTCGCTTTCTGCCGTACAGCTACATGGCAGCGAAGACCAGGCGTATATCAACGCATTGCGCGAGGCGTTGCCGCGCGATGTGCAAATCTGGAAAGCGCTGAGCGTCGGCGATACCCTTCCCGCGCGCGATTATCACCATGTCGATAAATACATTTTCGACAATGGACAAGGCGGCAGCGGACAACGCTTCGACTGGTCGCTACTACAGGGGCAACCGCTGGATAATGTTTTACTGGCGGGCGGACTGGCGGCCGATAACTGCGTCCAGGCGGCGCAAGTCGGCTGTGCCGGTCTCGATTTTAATTCTGGTGTGGAGTCACAGCCGGGCATCAAAGATGCTCGTCTTCTGGCCTCGGTTTTTCAGACACTGCGCGCATATTAAGGAAAAAACATGACAACACTTCTCAATCCCTACTTTGGTGAATTCGGCGGCATGTACGTGCCGCAGATCCTGATGCCTGCGCTGAACCAGCTTGAAGAGGCCTTCGTCAGCGCGCAAAAAGATCCTGAGTTTCAGGCGCAATTCGCCGATCTGCTAAAAAACTACGCGGGGCGCCCCACCGCACTGACGAAATGTCAGAACATTACCGCCGGTACGCGTACCACGTTGTATCTAAAGCGCGAAGATTTACTGCACGGCGGCGCGCACAAAACCAATCAGGTACTGGGTCAGGCACTGCTGGCTAAGCGGATGGGTAAAACCGAGATTATCGCTGAAACCGGCGCCGGTCAGCACGGCGTCGCCTCCGCGCTCGCCAGCGCCCTGCTGGGTCTGAAATGCCGTATTTATATGGGCGCTAAAGACGTTGAGCGCCAGTCGCCGAACGTCTTCCGTATGCGTCTGATGGGCGCTGAGGTAATCCCGGTTCATAGCGGCTCCTCCACGCTAAAAGATGCCTGTAACGAGGCGTTGCGCGACTGGTCCGGTAGTTACGAAACCGCGCACTATATGCTCGGTACGGCGGCAGGCCCGCATCCCTATCCCACCATCGTTCGCGAGTTCCAACGCATGATTGGCGAAGAGACGAAAGCGCAAATCCTCGACAAAGAGGGCCGTCTGCCAGACGCCGTTATCGCTTGCGTCGGCGGCGGGTCAAACGCTATCGGGATGTTTGCGGATTTTATTAATGATACCAGCGTCGGGCTGATAGGCGTTGAACCGGGCGGCCACGGTATTGAAACCGGCGAGCATGGCGCGCCGCTTAAACATGGTCGCGTTGGCATCTATTTCGGTATGAAAGCGCCGATGATGCAGACAGCAGACGGGCAAATTGAAGAGTCCTATTCCATTTCCGCCGGGCTCGATTTCCCGTCCGTTGGGCCGCAACATGCGCACCTGAACAGCATCGGACGCGCGGATTATGTCTCCATTACCGATGATGAAGCGCTGGAAGCATTCAAAACGTTGTGCCGCCATGAGGGAATTATCCCGGCGCTGGAATCCTCCCACGCGTTGGCGCACGCTCTGAAAATGATGCGCGAGCAGCCGGAAAAAGAGCAACTACTGGTGGTCAATCTCTCTGGCCGCGGCGATAAAGACATCTTTACCGTACACGATATCCTGAAAGCGCGAGGGGAAATCTGATGGAACGCTACGAAAAATTATTTGCACAGCTCAACGATCGCCGGGAAGGCGCCTTTGTCCCCTTCGTGACCCTGGGCGACCCTGGCATTGAACAGTCACTGAAAATTATCGATACGCTGATTGATGCTGGCGCCGATGCTCTGGAGTTAGGGGTTCCCTTCTCCGATCCGCTGGCCGATGGCCCCACTATCCAGAATGCGAACTTACGCGCCTTTGCCGCTGGCGTCACGCCAGCTCAGTGTTTTGAAATGCTGGCGCTGATTCGTGAAAAACACCCGACCATTCCGATTGGCCTGCTAATGTACGCCAACCTGGTGTTCAATAACGGCATAGATGCGTTTTATGCCCGTTGTGAACAGGTTGGCGTAGATTCCGTGCTGGTCGCGGACGTCCCGGTTGAAGAATCGGCACCCTTCCGCCAGGCGGCATTACGGCATAATATCGCGCCGATCTTCATCTGCCCGCCAAATGCGGATGATGATCTTCTGCGCCAGATCGCATCTTACGGCCGCGGTTATACCTACCTGCTTTCCCGCTCGGGCGTCACCGGCGCAGAAAACCGTGGCGCATTGCCGTTGCATCATCTACTTGAGAAGCTTAAAGAGTACCATGCCGCGCCTGCGTTACAGGGCTTCGGCATCTCCTCGCCGGAACAGGTGTCTGCGGCCGTTCGTGCCGGGGCGGCTGGCGCAATCTCCGGTTCAGCCATTGTCAACATTATCGAGAAAAACCACTCGTCTTCAGAGCAGATGTTGGCGGAACTCAGGTCCTTTGTCTCAGCCATGAAAGCCGCCAGTCGCGTATAACGAGTAAAGCCGTCAGCATAACGCTGGCGGCTTAATTATTGGTTGTGCTGAGCCATAGCCATGCTTCAGAAGTACATCATCAATCTTTTTGGTGATATTCCCTGTCCGGCTTTCAGAAAGTCTGAAGCGAAGTTTTGCTAAGAAAACTCCTAATCACGCCGATAAATTTATCGTTTTCACGTCAGTTTCCCCTTCTTTATGTAAAGAAATGTCAGCAAACGATACGTTAATGTTTCTATTGCCGCAGATAGTGACTCTTGTTATTAATAGCAATGCAAAGCATTTTCTTTTAAATCGCTTATTCTAAAAGAAAATATAGAATATATTATCACTAAACCTGTTTTTATACGTTATTTACGTGGTAAATCACAACTAATTCCGCCAATTTGACTAATCGGCTTAACCAACTAATTTTAATAGGGTGTCGACACGGTTAAAAACCGAATTTTTCAGTAATCAACGAGACAGGAGAAATAATATGGCCGAACATCGTGGTGGTTCAGGAAATTTCGCCGAAAATCGTGAGAAAGCATCTGAAGCAGGCCGCAAAGGCGGTCAACATAGCGGTGGGAATTTCAAAAACGATCCGCAACGAGCTTCTGAAGCCGGTAAAAAAGGTGGCCAGAATAGTCACGGCGGACGTAAATCCGATAATTCCTGATTTACTGTAACGTAAATATATCGCGTGATTTTATCAAGAAATCTGCGAGTCTTCTGGCTCGCAGTATTTTGCCCAGGAGAATTAGATTTATGAATATCAAAACCGTTGAAGACCTTTTTATCCATCTACTTTCAGACACCTATAGTGCAGAAAAACAATTAACCAAGGCTCTTTCTAAACTTGCCAGAGCCACGTCCAATGAAAAATTAAGCCAGGCCTTTCAATCTCATCTTGAAGAAACCCAAGGTCAGATTGAACGTATTGATCAGATCGTCGAATCTGAATCTGGCATTAAACTGAAAAGAATGAAATGCGTCGCTATGGAAGGGCTGATTGAAGAAGCCAATGAAGTCATCGAAAGTACGGAGAAAAACGAAGTACGCGATGCAGCGCTTATCGCCGCGGCGCAAAAAGTCGAGCATTATGAAATCGCCAGTTACGGCACGTTAGCTACCCTGGCCGAGCAGCTCGGCTATAGCAAGGCATTAAAACTGCTCAAAGAAACCCTCGACGAGGAAAAACAAACTGATTTAAAACTTACCGACTTAGCAGTCAGCAATGTTAATAAAAGTGCTGAACGCAAATCGAAATAATATTTTTAATTATCAGCTTGCATGATTCCGATTTTATTATCGGAGCAGATTATCACGCATTGAGGAATTTAAAATGAATTATACTGAACATTATCATGACTGGCTTCGTGACGCCCATGCCATGGAAAAACAGGCAGAATCGATGCTTGAATCTATGGCCAGCCGTATTGAAAATTATCCTGATATAAAAGCCAGAATTGAACAACATATTAGTGAAACCAAACATCAAATTACCATGCTCGAGGAAGTGTTGGACCGTAATGGCATTTCCCGTTCGGTGTTGAAAGACTCCATGAGTAAAATGGCAGCAATGGGACAATCTATCGGTGGCATGTTCCCTTCCGACGAAATTGTCAAAGGCTCAATTAGCGGTTATGTTTTCGAGCAGTTCGAAATTGCTTGTTATACCTCCCTGCTGGCGGCGGCAAAAAAAGCGGGCGATACCGCTTCAATTCCGACGATTGAAGCCATTCTGAAAGAAGAAATGCAAATGGCTGACTGGCTTATCAAACATATTCCGCAGACTACGGAACAATTTTTACTGCGATCTGAAACAGATGGCGTTGAAGCCAAGAAATAAATAATAAGCAGGAGGCAATATGTTTCGACACGTAAAACAACTTCAATATACAGTGCGAGTGAGCGAGCCTAATCCTGGATTAGCGAACCTGCTGCTGGAACAGTTTGGCGGCCCGCAGGGCGAACTGGCGGCTGCATGTCGCTATTTCACTCAAGGTTTAAGCGATGATGATGCCGGTCGTAGAGAGATGTTAATGGACATCGCCACCGAAGAACTGAGTCATCTGGAAATTATCGGCTCACTGGTAGGGATGCTTAACAAAGGCGCTAAAGGCGAGCTGGCGGAAGGCACCGAAAGCGAAGCGGAACTGTATCGCTCGCTGACGCAGAATGGTAATGACAGCCATATCACCTCTCTGCTGTATGGCGGCGGCCCTGCGTTGACGAACTCCGGCGGCGTACCGTGGACCGCGGCTTATATTGATACTATCGGCGAAGTCACAGCCGATCTACGCTCAAACATCGCGGCAGAGGCGCGAGCGAAGATTATTTATGAACGCCTGATTAATCTGACCGACGATCCTGGCGTAAAAGACACGCTCAGCTTCTTAATGACCCGTGAAGTCGCGCACCAGCTCTCTTTTGAAAAGGCGCTGTATTCGATTCGTAACAACTTCCCGCCGGGTAAATTACCGCCGGTAGAACAGTATACCGACGTGTACTACAACATGTCGCAAGGCGACGATCCGCGAGGTAGCTGGAATAGCGATGAGAACTTCAACTATGTCGCAGAACCGATGCCTGCTGTTGATGGCGGCGATGGCCTGGCGACAGTGAAATTGCCGCGCGAGCAGTTGGCGCTGCTCAAAGCGATGGCAGAAAGAACGAAATCGGACCCCACCGTTGATCCTCTCACTGGCGCAGAACTAGGCTGCGGCGAACCGAAAGAAGACAAGTGAGTTCCGACAAGTAAAATCCGTGTGTCATGTCCTTTTTGACCCCGCCTGGCGGGGTCTTTTTTCATCACAACATGGCGCGATTAGAAACGATAGCCTGCCGAGAACATAAATACCCATGGGTCCAGACGCACGCTGTCATGATGCTGAACGCCGCCCATTTTATAATTGGCGGTAGTATCAATATCCATGTACCAGACAGAGGCGCCAATTAACCAGTCGCGGTTAATCAGGTAATCTACCCCAACTTGCCCTGCCGCGCCCCAGGAATCCTTAAAGCTCAGATCGGACAGCCCGGCATTTTTACCATTATCGTTAAAGTCGTTATCGAAGAAGGTGGTGTAGTTCACCCCTACGCCGACATAAGGACGCACTTTGCTGCTGGAATCGCCGAAGTACCACTGCGCCATTAACGTTGGCGGTAACAGGTGAACCGTGGCGATATCGCCCGTCGTGCCCGTACCCACCTTATGGCGGAACGGCGTGGCCGCCAGCAATTCAACCCCGATATTGTCCGTCGCCATGTAAGTGAATGTCAGGCCGAGTTGCGTGTTATTACTCACATCAAACCCGTTTAAATGCCCCAGCGTACCACCCGCCCCTTCTGTAGGTCTGACGGTTGCCGGGCCTGCGCGCATAAAGAATTCTCCGGCTTCGTGCGCGTACGCGCTGCCTGAGAGAAGAGTTGTTAATGCCAGTGCCGCCACTGTGAATTTTTTCATACCCGCTCCATCGTTATGGTTATAAAAGCGTGATGAATATACCCACAATGAAGTAATAAGTGATCTAACACAGATCACATTTGTTCTTATAATTTAACATTTATTGATCCAGATTAATTTAGAACTTGCATTAAAAATCCTGGTTATAGGAATTCAGATCAATTTTGACATATTCACGCTATGCAAATATTTGCCTGCTCCTGTTGCCCTGGCGATAAAGGCTGGCTAAGGTAATCAATGTTCCGCAATGGCGCGTGGCGTTAAGATTCGCGAACACTGCGGGACAGATTAATTTCCGTTGTAATCTATTGATACGTGAGTTTTTTGCAGGTGAATCATGAGCATTCTTAACCCATGCATGACATGCGGTGCCTGTTGTGCCTGTTTTCGTGTCTCTTTTTACTGGGCTGAAGGCGACGATGCCAGCGGACGCGTTCCGGCGTCATTAACCGAACCTGTTACCCCCTTTTTTACGTTGTATGGCCGGCATCAACCATAAACAGCCGCACTGTAAAGCACTACCTGGAACACCGGGCGACAACGTCAGTTGCGCTATTTATGAAAACCGCCCTTCAACCTGTCGTGAATTTTCGAGATCGGGCGAAGGAGGCGAAGTGAATGAGGCGTGTAATCGCGCCCGCGCGCGATACAGATTACCGCCGCTTTACAAAGATATGCTTTTCCATACAACTGCTGATACTGCCACTGTAGAGTTATCCAGGGTACAATTGCCCGCAAATTAACACCTGCAAAACTCAAGGAGAGTGCATGTCTATCACGGCGAAGTCCGTTTACCGTGACGCCGGAAATTTTTTCCGAAATCAATTTATTACTATCTTGCTGGTTTCGTTGCTGTGCGCATTTATCACGGTGATCTTAGGTCATGCCTTTTCGCCCAGCGATGCGCAAATCGCGCAACTCAGTGAAGGAGAACATTTGGCAGGCAGCGCTGGCCTGTTTGAGTTGGTACAAAATATGACGCCGGAGCAGCAGCAAATCCTGTTGCGCGCGTCTGCCGCCTCGACGTTTTCCGGGCTTATTGGCAACGCTATTCTGGCTGGCGGTATCATCCTGATGATTCAGTTAGTTTCAGCGGGACATCGGGTTAGCGCGCTGCGCGCTATCGGCGCCAGCGCCCCTGCATTACCTAAACTGTTTATTCTCATTTTTCTCACTACCCTGTTAGTGCAAATCGGTATAATGCTGATTGTCGTTCCGGGGATTATTATGGCCATTGTGCTGGCGCTTGCGCCAGTGATGTTGGTTGAAGAGAAAATGGGCGTGTTTGCCGCAATGCGCAATAGTATGCGTTTGGCCTGGGCTAACATGAGACTGGTCGCGCCTGCGGTGATAGGCTGGTTACTGGCTAAAACATTGCTATTGTTATTCGCGCCCAGCTTCGCTGTACTGACCCCAAATGTAGGCGCTGTACTGGCGAATACGTTGAGCAATCTGATTTCCGCAGTATTGCTTATCTACTTATTCCGCCTGTATATGTTGATTCGCCAATAATCCGCAATGCGCCGTTACGCGGCGCATTCGACGCTCGTTGATGATGGAATCGAAGAATGAAGCAGTTTCTGGATTTTTTACCGCTGGTTGTCTTTTTTGCGTTTTATAAACTTTATGACATCTATGCGGCGACCTCCGCACTGATTGTCGCGACGGCAATCGTGCTGATTTATAGCTGGGTACGCTATCGGAAAATAGAGAAGATGGCGCTGATTACCTTTGTTCTGGTTGCCGTCTTCGGCGGTCTGACGCTCTTTTTCCATAACGATGAGTTTATTAAATGGAAGGTGACAGTTATTTATGCGCTGTTCGCCGGCGCGCTGTTAATAAGCCAGTGGGTGATGAAAAAACCGTTAATCCAACGTATGTTAGGTAAAGAACTGGCACTGCCGCAACAGGTCTGGTCAAAGCTGAACCTGGCATGGGCGCTGTTTTTTATTGTGTGCGGTCTGGCTAACATTTATATCGCCTTCTGGTTGCCGCAAAATATCTGGGTCAACTTTAAGGTCTTCGGACTCACGGCGCTGACGCTCATTTTTACCCTGCTGAGCGGCGTCTATATCTACCGGCATCTGCCACAGGAAGATAAATCATAATCCTCCCGTTACTTATCGCCAGACTGAGAACGTCTGGCGATATTTTTTCCGCCTTTACGCCCTGCGCTTTCCCTTCAGTACCTTTATTCCCACTATTCTCCACACAAAATTCATAGTAGCATCGCGGCTGTAATTTTTTCTGATAGTCGGTTTACAATGACAATAATGGATAATACCCCTAAGGGCGAGCTGGTTTTACGTACATTGGCCATGCCTGCCGATACCAATGCGAACGGCGATATTTTTGGCGGCTGGCTGATGTCGCAAATGGATATTGGCGGCGCGATACTGGCCAAAGAGATCGCGCACGGTCGGGTTGTCACCGTTCGCGTGGAAGGAATGACATTTCTGCGCCCCGTCGCGGTTGGCGATGTCGTATGCTGCTACGCGCGCTGCGTTAAACGCGGTACGACGTCTATTAGCATCAATATTGAAGTCTGGGTGAAAAAAGTGGCGTCAGAACCGATTGGACAGCGCTACAAGGCCACCGAGGCGCTGTTCATTTATGTTGCCGTCGATCCGGACGGTAAACCCCGCCCGCTCCCGGTTCAGGGTTAAGTATGCCCGTCAGGTAACATACTTACACCGCCAGCAGGTGATGTTATATTCCCGCTGGCGGCACCAGAGTTACTCAATCTGCGCCGTACCGTTCAGACGGAAGATAATATTGACCACCAGCCCGGAACCCGGCTTGCCTGCTTCATAGCGCCATTTGCGCATCGCATTCTTAACTTCACGCTCAAACATATTGGCTGGCTGTGCGGACAGAATCTGTACATTCTCCACTCGCCCGGCAGAGGTCACGTCAAACTTCACCTTTACCCGTCCTTCAATGCGTAACGCCTGCGCCCGCGCCGGATACTGCGGCTGGTTACGGCTCAGAGCGCGAGGTCCGGCCGGCACGCTCACCGCAGGCTTGCTGGTCGCCGACGCGGTGCTGCTTGTTGAGCGCGCTGGCGTGGTATTTTCAAAGGGTGAGGCTGGACGCGGCGTGGCCGGTTTGACTTCGCGCTTCGGCTGCTCTTCAACCTTTTTCACCGGCTTCGGTTTCGGCTTGGGTTTTGGCTTAGGTTTGGGTTTCTCAATCACCACGGGCGCTTCTTTAGGCGGTTCAGGGATCGGCTCTGGCTCCGGTTCTGGTTCGACCACCGGCTCCGGCGGCGGCTGAACCGCCTGGGGCGGCTCCAGGTCGGCGGGTGAAACCATTGTCACCGTGATAGGCTGCGCTGGCGCAGGCAATTCAATAACCTGATGTACCGAGGTATAGAGCAAACCTGCCACTACAGCACCATGAATGCCTACGGAAAGTAACGTCGGCCAGGGAAAGCGACGAGGTAAATCAAGGGTCATTGAAGTCATAATCGTTTCAGTTGAAAAACCAGAGCTGAATTTTAAATGCAAATAGCAATCATATTCAATAAGGCATTGCCGATAGAGGCATTTAAAAGATGATATCGTACATAAACACCACAAAATGTGCATGTTTAACAAAGTCGTTATCTTTACATTGCAGTCAAATGCCCTTTCCAATAACGTAATCAGCGACTTTTACCGATTAAGGAGCTCTACCCGTGCTGTATGTCATTTACGCTCAGGATAATGCCAACTCGCTTGAAAAACGCCTCTCGGTACGGCCAGCGCATCTGGCGCGCCTGCAACTTCTGCATGATGAAGGGCGATTATTAACTGCCGGACCGATGCCCGCGGTGGACAGCAACGATCCTGGGGTAGCCGGATTTACCGGGTCAACGGTGATCGCTGAATTTGAATCTTTAGAAGCGGCGCAATCCTGGGCTGATGCGGACCCCTACGTCGCAGCGGGCGTCTATGCGCAGGTTTCGGTCAAACCGTATAAGAAGGTTTTTTAAAAAGAAGGGTCTGTTGGGCACCGCATACGGTGCCCTTTCTGGCTTACACACCGTGAATCGCAAAGAGTAATGAATTACGCTGACGATTAAAGATACATTTCCTGATGGTATGGATACGCATATTACGGCGTGATTGCCCTTCAAGCCAACGCGCTTTACGGCGGCCAGCCTGACGTAGCATTCGCCAGCGCCCCACTTCCGTTCTACTACGCTTCATGTTTACGACTCTCACTGTAACAGAAGCGCCATTATACCCCCTCGCAGGATGCAGACCAGCGCTTTTCCCGTGTTTTTATTTGCCATGTGAATCCTGACGCGTAAACTCTTAACAACACGCTTTCTAAAGGATTTTTAAAGTTATGACAACCTTCTACACCGTGGTGAGTTGGCTGGTCATTTTGGGATACTGGGTTCTCATTGCCGGCGTCACATTACGTATTCTAATGAAACGGCGCGCAGTTCCCTCCGCAATGGCTTGGTTGTTAATCATCTATATCCTTCCGCTGGTCGGGATCATCGCCTATTTGTCCGTTGGCGAATTGCATTTAGGTAAACGTCGCGCCGAGCGTGCCCGCGCTATGTGGCCGTCTACCGCCAAATGGCTCAATGACCTCAAAGCCTGCAAACACATTTTCGCGCAAGAAAACAGTAGCGTCGCATCGTCCTTGTTTAAGCTGTGCGAACGACGTCAGGGGATTGCGGGCGTCAAAGGCAACCAGTTGCAATTGCTTACCGACTCCGATGATGTCATGCAGGCGCTTATTCGCGATATCCAACTGGCGCGGCATAATATCGAAATGGTGTTTTACATCTGGCAACCAGGCGGCATGGCGGATCAGGTCGCTGAATCGTTAATGGCCGCCGCCCGCCGCGGCATCCACTGCCGGCTTATGCTGGATTCCGCGGGTAGCGTCGCTTTCTTCCGCAGCCCCTGGGCGGCCATGATGCGTAACGCTGGCATTGAAGTCGTAGAAGCGCTGAAGGTGAATCTGATGCGCGTCTTTTTACGCCGTATGGATCTTCGCCAGCACCGTAAAATGGTGATGATTGACAATTACATCGCCTATACCGGCAGTATGAATATGGTAGACCCGCGTTTTTTCAAACAGGATGCCGGCGTTGGGCAATGGGTTGATTTGATGGCGCGGATGGAGGGCCCCGTCGCGACAGTAATGGGGATAGTTTACTCCTGCGATTGGGAGATCGAGACGGGTAAACGCATTCTGCCTCCCCCGCCGGATGTGAATATTATGCCGTTTGAGCAGGCCAGCGGGCATACCATTCATACCATTGCCTCCGGTCCTGGTTTTCCGGAAGATCTCATTCACCAGGCATTATTAACCGCCACCTATGCCGCGCGTGAATATTTAATTATGACCACGCCATACTTCGTCCCCAGCGACGATCTGCTGCATGCCATTTGCACCGCCGCGCAGCGTGGCGTGGACGTAAGTATTATCCTGCCCCGTAAAAATGATTCACTGCTCGTCGGCTGGGCCAGTCGCGCCTTTTTCAGCGAGTTACTGGCGGCGGGCGTGAAAATCTATCAGTTCGAAGGCGGACTGTTGCATACCAAAAGCGTGCTGGTCGATGGCGAACTGAGCCTGGTCGGTACCGTGAATCTCGACATGCGTAGCCTGTGGCTTAATTTCGAGATTACGCTGGTCATTGATGATACGGGTTTCGGCGCCGATCTGGCTGCGGTGCAGGACGATTATATTTCGCGCTCCCGCCTGTTAGATGCGCGTTTGTGGGTAAAACGTCCGCTATGGCAGCGGATTACCGAGCGATTGTTTTACTTCTTTAGTCCATTGCTGTAAAACGTGACCAACATGAGTAAACAGGTAGTCACTATGGAAATGGATCTGAACAATCGCCTGACTGAAGACGAAACGCTTGAGCAGGCTTACGATATTTTTCTTGAGCTGGCAGCGGATAATCTTGATCCGGCTGACATCATTCTGTTCAATTTGCAATTCGAAGAGCGCGGCGGCGCGGAATTGTTTGATCCGGCAGAAGACTGGCAAGAGCACGTCGATTTTGACCTGAATCCAGACTTTTTTGCCGAGGTGGTTATTGGCCTGGCGGATACCGAAGACGGCGAAATTAACGACATTTTCGCCCGCGTTCTGCTGTGCCGGGAAAAGGACCACAAGCTGTGCCATATTCTCTGGCGCGAATAAGCGGTTCAGGCCGGATGGCGTCTGATTGCGCCCTCCGGCAAGCGTACTTAATCCGGTAGCTTACTGCCGCATCGGTTACAATATTGCGCGCTATGTTCATGCTGGCTTTGCTGGCACTGCGGACATTTTCGCTGCCAGTGACGTTTCTGAAACGCGCTGCTCATGTGCGTGGTAATCAGTCCTGTAGGAATCGCAATCACCGAATAACCAATCAAAATAAGCACCGACGCGACAATACGTCCCAGCGGCGTATGCGGCGTAATATCACCATACCCCACGGTTGTGACTGTCACTATCGCCCAATACACCGAGGCATTAAGCGTCGTGAAGCCATATTTCGGTCCCTCAATAAGATACATCAGGGCACCGAAAATAATCATCACGATCGCAATAAATGAATAGAACAGAATAAGCTGATGACGCGCGCTAATAATGGCGCTCCAGAATACCCGCAGGGATGGCATAAAGCGTAGGAGTTTAAGAATGCGCAGCACGCGAATCGCTCGCATAGCGCGCCAGGCAAACATATAGTTCAGGCTAATTTCCGGCCACAGCCACATGACGTACAGCGGCAAAATCGTCACCAGATCAATAAATCCCCAGAAACTAAAAACGTATTGTGCCGGGGCGGGCCAGCTAAACAGTCTGAGCAAGTATTCGCCGGTAAAGATCAGGGTAATACAGAGCTCCAGCCAGACAAAAATATGCCATTCATCAAATGTCAGGTGATATTCCGTTCCTACGCCGGATTCAACAAAAATGACCAGTACGCTAAGCAGCGCAAACAGCGCGCATACCCCTTCAAAACGGCGGCCTGAGCGCGTAGTCAGATCGAACAGATTATGATAAAGACGACGGCGAACCGACGACAAAGAAAGTGACACGGTAACCTCACCTAAAAGAAGGGCTGACGAATTGTCAGCCCTTGCGATTATAACGGGTCTACTTTAAGGCAGGAAACGGCATGGCGAAAACTCCCTTCCAGCACCGGTCGCGTTTGCGCACATTCTGGTCCGGCTAGCGGACAGCGTGTACGGAACACGCAGCCAGAAGGCGGGTTAATGGGCGAAGGTAATTCGCCCTCCAGCAATTGTATCTTCTTATTTCGCTCCAGATCGGGATCGGGAATCGGTACCGCCGACATCAGCGCTTTGGTATAAGGATGCAGTGGATTATGGTACACCTCATCATAGGTGCCCAATTCTACCGCATGACCGAGATACATCACCAATACACGATCGGATATGTGCTTTACGACCGCCAGATCGTGCGCAATAAAAATCAACGACAGCCCCATCTCTCGCTGTAACTGCTGGAGCAAATTCACCACCTGCGCCTGAATAGAAACGTCCAGCGCCGACACCGGCTCATCGCAAATAATGAGCTTAGGTTCCAGGATCAACGCCCGGGCGATACCGATGCGCTGGCACTGCCCCCCGGAAAACTCATGGGGATAACGGTTGATGAGATTCGGCAGGAGCCCCACTTTCAGCATCATGGCTTTCACGCGGTCACGCACGTCCTGGCGCGAAAGCTTAGGATGATAAGTGCGCAGCGGTTCAGCGATAATTTCGCCAATCGTCATTCGCGGGTTAAGTGACGCCAGCGGGTCCTGGAAAATCATCTGGATATCGCTGCGCACCGCGCGCCACTCATCCGCTCTCATGCCCAGCAGATCTTTCCCCAGCCAGGCGACTTTACCGTCTGTCGCTTTCACCAGACCAATAATGGCACGCGCAAACGTCGATTTACCGCAGCCGGATTCGCCCACCACGCCCAGCGTTTCGCCTTCATACAGACGTAGCGTAACGCCATCCACCGCTTTCAGGGTTTTCGGCGGTTGCCAGAACCATTGCTTTCCTTCTTTGATATCGAAATGTACTTTCAGATCGGCGATTTCGAGGAGGACTTTACGTTGTTCAATCACAGCACTCATAGCAGTTCCTCCACCGGTTTAAAACAGGCGCGCAACCGACCAGGACTGAACGCTTCAAGTGGCGGCGCATTATTGCAGATCTCCATCGCATGAGGACAACGCGGCTGGAACGGACAACCTTTAGGCAAACGCAATAAATTGGGAGGGTTGCCCGGAATCGTCAACATTTCCTCCCCTTCGCCATCCAGACGCGGCACCGCATTAAGCAGGCCGATCGAATACGGATGAACGGGCTGATAAAAGACATCGCGCGCCTTACCGTATTCCATTGTACGCCCGGCATACATCACCAGGACCTTATCGCAAATGCCTGCGACCACGCCCAGATCATGGGTAATCATGATAATGGCGGTATTAAATTCGCGCTTTAGCTCATTAAGCAAGGTCATAATCTGCGCCTGCACGGTAACATCAAGCGCGGTGGTAGGCTCATCGGCAATAAGCAGTTTCGGCCTGCACAACAGCGCCATCGCAATCATCACACGTTGACGCATTCCGCCGGAAAATTCGTGCGGGTACATTTTCATCCGTTTGCGCGCTTCCGGCATTTTTACGGCATCCAACATTCTGACGGACTCTTCAAAAGCTTCCGCTTTGCTCATCCCTTTATGCAGCATCAGGACTTCCATTAACTGCTCCCCAACGCGCATATAAGGATTTAGCGAGGTCATCGGGTCCTGAAAAATCATCGAAATCTGTTCCGCGCGCAACGTATTCAGTTCGCGTTCAGGTAGATTAAGAATTTCACGTCCGTTGAAGGTCGCAGAACCGCCGATTCGGCCATTAGTCGCCAGCAATCCCATTAATGCGAACGCAGTTTGCGATTTCCCCGATCCAGACTCGCCAACAATGCCTAACGTTTCTCCGGCGTGAAGCGTAAAGTTCAGATCGTTGACCGCCGTTACATCGCCATCAGGCGTGGTGAACGTGACACGAAGATCTTTTACCTCCAGCAGTACATTCGCCGGTTGCTGCGCCTGAGTCACGCTTGCAGTTTCTGATAAGCTCATGGCTGTACTCCTTAACGATCTTTCGGGTCGAGGGCATCACGCAGGCCATCGCCAATAAAGTTAAAACAGAATAACGTCACCACGAGAAAGCCAGCCGGAAACAGCAGCAGCCACGGTGAGACTTCCATTGAATTCGCGCCATCGCTCAACAACGCTCCCCAACTACTTAACGGCTCCTGCGTCCCAAGCCCCAGGAAACTGAGGAAAGACTCAAACAGAATCATGCTGGGTACCAGCAACGACGCATACACTACCACTACGCCCAGGACGTTAGGCACAATATGGCGGATCACAATGCTGGCGGTCGACACACCGCCAACCTGCGCGGCTTCGATGAACTCTTTACGTTTAAGACTTAGGGTTTGACCACGCACGATACGCGCCATATCAAGCCAGGAGACCATGCCGATGGCGACGAAAATCAACAGAATGTTCTGTCCAAAGAACGTCACCAGCAAAATAACAAAGAACATAAACGGGAACGAGTTGAGGATCTCCAGCAGACGCATCATCACGGAATCAATTTTGCCGCCCAGATACCCGGACAGCGAGCCATACAGCGTTCCGACAATGACCGCCACCAGCGCGGCGGCAATACCGACCATCAATGAGATACGCCCGCCGATGGCAACGCGTACCAGCAGATCGCGCCCGGAAGAGTCAGTGCCGAAATAGTGGCCGGACGCCATATCCGGCGCGCTGGACATCATGCCCCAGTCGGTATCGAAATAGGTAAATTGCGACAGCATAGGCGCCACTGTCACGAATAAGGCAATCAGGAACAGGACAATAAGACTGGCCACCGCCGCGCGGTTATGCATAAAGCGTCGGCGGGCATCCTGCCAAAGGCTACGGCCTTCCACCTCCAGCTTTTCACTGAAATTTTCCAGCGTCTCGCTGTTTTTCTTACTTAACATCATCGCGAGCTCCAGTATCAGTAGCGAATTTTCGGGTCGATAACGGCATAGAGCACATCGACAATGGCGTTAAACAATATGGTCAGCGCCCCGACTAAAATGGTCAAACTTAACACCAGCGAGTAATCGCGGTTGAGCGCGCCATTAACGAAAAGCTGCCCAATGCCCGGTAAGCCATAAATAGTTTCAATCACCATTGAGCCGGTAATAATGCCGACAAAGGCTGGCCCCATATAGGATAAAACCGGCAGCAGCGCAGGTTTTAACGCATGGCGGAAGATGATTCTGCGCATCGGTAATCCTTTTGCCCGCGCGGTACGAATAAAGTTCGAATGCAGAACTTCAATCATTGAGCCGCGCGTAATACGAGCGATGCTGGCAATATAGGCCAGTGAAAGCGCGACCATAGGCAGGATCATAAATTTTAACGCCCCGCCGTTCCAGCCGCCGCCAGGCAGCCATTGCAAGGTTATCGCAAAGACCATCACCAGTAACGGCGCCACCACAAAACTGGGGATAACGACGCCGGTCATGGCAAATCCCATGACCGTATAATCCCATCGCGTATTTTGCTTTAGCGCGGCAATCACGCCAGCGCTGACGCCAATAATGACCGCCAGCAAAAAAGCGGCGGCGCCAAGTTTCGCCGAAACGGGGAAACTGGCGGCAACCAGATCGTTGACCGTGTAATCTTTGTATTTAAATGAGGGTCCAAAATCGCCATGCGCCAACTGTTTCAAATAGCTGAAGTACTGCGTCATGATGGGATCGTTCAGATGATATTTTGCTTCAATATTGGCCAGTACTTCCGGTGGCAATGCGCGCTCGCCGGTAAAAGGACTGCCCGGCGCGAGGCGCATCATAAAGAAAGAGATGGTAATAAGAATAAATAGCGTCGGAATCGCTTCCAGACAGCGGCGTAAAATAAATTTCAACATTGCCCGTACCTTCTGGCGTGTGCCTTTACTTCCCGGGCGTGACAAACAGGTCCGCCAGGGAAAGTTATAGTGCGATGAAAAAAGACACTATGGGACAACCACTGTTGTCCCATGTCTTGCCATTAATGTTTGATAATATATAAATTTTTCACATAGATATTATCCAGCGGGTCTTTACCGGTATACCCGCCCACCCAGGGTTTCACCAGGCGCGCGTTAACGTAGTAATACACCGGCACAATGGCGGAGTCTTTATCTAACTGCTGCTCCGCTTTAGCGTACAGTTCACTGCGCGTCGCGTCGTCCGTCACCTTCAGCGTGTCGGCAATCAGCTTGTCAAACGCAGGGCTCTTGTAATGCGCAGTATTGTTTGAACTGTCGGATAACATGGTGTTGAGGAATGAGGTCGGTTCATTATAATCTGCGCACCACCCGGCTCTCGCAACATCAAACGTGCCCTGATGCCGGGTGTCCAGGAAGGTTTTCCATTCCTGATTCTCCAGCTTCACATTGGCGCCCAGATTTTTCTTCCAGATAGACGCCACGGCAATCGCCAGTTTTTTATGCAGATCGGAGGTATTATACAGCAGGTCGAATGTTAAGGGCTTATCTGCCGTAAGGCCGGCTTCAGCCAACAATTTCTTCGCTTCTTCGTTACGTTTTTCCTGGGACCATTTGAACCACTCAGGCTCTACCAGTTTCGCGCCATCGGTATACGGCGGCGTGTAGCTATAAGCGGGTAAATCGCCCTGATTTTTAACCTTATTAACAATAATATCGCGATCTAACGCCAGTTTCAGCGCGGTACGCACGCGGACATCGTTAAACGGCGCTTTTTGGTTATTAATTTCGTAATAATAGGTACACAAATAAGGGTCTACACGGACTTCATTCGGGATCTCTTTTTTCAGTTTCTGGAATAACTCGATCGGCATGTTGTTATAAGTCATGTCGATCTCGCCGCTGCGATAGCGGTTCACATCCGTCACTTCCGAAGAGATAGGCAAATAAGTCACCTGATTGATGACAGTTTTGTCGTTATCCCAGTATTGCGGGTTACGTTCCAGTACGATACGTTCGTTCACTACCCAGTTTTTTAACTTATAGGCACCGTTGGTGACAATATTGGCTGGTTGCGTCCATTTATCCCCAAATTTTTCGACCGCTGATTTTGGTACAGGAGACACTGAAGGGTGAACCAACAATTTGTAGAAATAAGGCACCGGCTCACTTAAGGTCACTTCAAAGGTGTGATCATCAAGCGCTTTTACCCCCAGATCGGTGGCGGGTTTTTTACCGGCGATAATATCATCAATATTAGCAATATGACCGTATTGCAGATAGCTGGCGTACGGCGATGCCGTATTAGGATCGGCCAGGCGTTGCCAGCTATAAACAAAATCATGGGCGGTGACGGGCGTACCGTCTGACCATTTCGCATTTTTACGCAGATGGAATGTCCAGACTTTAAAATCCTTATTTTCCCATTTTTCCGCAACGCCCGGTGAAGGATGTCCCTCTACATCGCTAATTAATAAGCCTTCGAAGAGGTCACGGTTGACGTTCGATTCCGGCACGCCTTCAATTTTATGCGGGTCGAGAGACTGCACTTCCGAGCCATTATTACGTACCAACGTTTGCTTGTCGGCTAACTGAACGCCGGCGGGCACGTCTGCCGCAGTCGCGGCGCTGGCGGCGATGAGCGCAGTGAGTATTCCCGCTGCAATCAAACTTTTTTTCGTGATGTTAGACATTGTGTTTGTACTCCACTCATTATAATTACTGGTTTTTACCAGCCTGTTTAATCCCGTCAGGGTTCCTGTACAGCACTGGTGGTGTACTGCCAGGTCTGTCACTGCTTTTGCTATCACCGACTTTATTTATTCTGACGATTCGTTCGATCGCCTTTCGTCGATTCGGTATACGACGTACCTGCCCACGTCGCACGTTATTCCTGACAACCATCTAAATGAAAATAGTTATCAACAATGTAAAATCTTCTGCAAAATGTTTGGCCGGAAAGTATCAAATGCGTTTCTGAACCGCCAATTCATTTTACAAATTTGTTAACCAATTCTCTTTTATGGAAAATTCTCTGCCCCGAAAAACGGCTAAAAAATGTTAAAAAATTTTAATTTATTATTTTTAATCAATGAGTTGGTAGAAAAACCTCTCTTTATCACTCTGTAGTGATATGCTCGCCTCAAAAAAACACACAAATTTAACAAATGCTCATTATTTAGCACATTAATCTAGGATGGCGCTGAAACAACTAATAACATTTCAATAATCCTTCATCAAGCCCCAGAGTATGATGTGAATAAAATAACAGACGCACCGCTTCTCACGGACTGAGTAATGTTCATAATGATTTGATTAATAAAAATAAATAGCATTAGGCTATATTAATATTCTTTATCATTTAAATGCTGAATGCGTATCAAAGTAAGAAGTGTTACGTGGGAATGTCACAAGGCAGCCCCTTAGGGCGCCGCCTGTAAATCAATGAGGGAGTTTAATTGAGCAAGCCGGGGAAAATGCCTTTTATTCCTGTGACAATAAATTCGATGCCGAGCGCCATTAACAACAACCCCATGATTCGGGTAATAACGTTGATACCGGTTTGCCCCAGCAAACGGACCAGCCACGGCGCCATACGGAACACGCCCCAGCAGCAAAGCGCAAAAAGCGCAATGGCAACTGAAAAACCAAGCAAATGCGCGATGCTGTGATAACGCGTCCCCCAGACGATAGTGGAGCTAATCGCCCCAGGCCCCGCCATTAACGGTAGCGCTAACGGCACAACGCCAATGCTCTCGCGTATGGCCGTCTCTGATTTTTCTTGCTTGTTTTGTTTATCTTCCCCCAGCTTACCGCTGATCATCGACATCGCAATGGTGACAACCAGGATACCGCCCGCAATTCTGAACGAATCAATAGAAATGCCAAATAGCTGCAGGATGCCATCTCCGAGGAATAAGGAACTCCACAAGATAATCGCCACCGACAGATTCGCGGTGAGGTTAGTTTTATTACGCGCCGTGGCCGTCTGGTAGCTGGTCATGCTGATGAAAACGGGAATAATCCCCACCGGGTTAACCAGCGCAAAGAGCCCGATAAAAAACTTAAAGTAAACAGGAAAATCAAAAAGCGTTTGAATCACGGTTAGCTCCGAAGCGTTAGCCGGATGAAGTCAATGTTCGTTAATGATCAAAACGCGCAGAAGATACGCCTTTTATTCGCATAGTTCACCTCTTATCTACACCTAATTTCATCCATTCTTCGCTGTTATTAATATGTACTAGTTATGCTAATCCCCCCACTCTTCATGACAACATTTTATTAACACTTAACGTAAAACGTTGAAATGGCCTGCTGAAAGGTGTCAGCTTTGCGTAAACTTGATTTAGATCACACAATCACTACTCAGAAGTGAGTAATCTTGCTAACGCCACCTGGACGTAATGCGTTAGCGTTAAACGATACTGACGCAGAAGCTCTTTTAGTAAATCAGAGCGAAACGGACGTTAAGTAACCACCTGAATTTCAGGTATTTATACAAAGTATCGTCGATCTGTCTATACTCACGTATCGCGCAGATGATTTACTAAAAAAGTTTAACATTATCAGGAGAGCATTATGGCTGTTACTAATGTCGCTGAACTTAACGCACTCGTAGAGCGTGTAAAAAAAGCCCAGCGTGAATATGCCAGTTTCACTCAAGAACAGGTCGACAAAATCTTCCGCGCCGCCGCTCTGGCAGCCGCTGATGCCCGAATTCCGCTGGCCAAAATGGCCGTTGCCGAATCGGGTATGGGTATCATCGAAGATAAAGTGATTAAAAACCACTTCGCTTCTGAATATATTTACAACGCCTATAAAGATGAAAAAACCTGCGGCGTGCTGTCTGAAGACGACACCTTCGGGACCATCACCATCGCAGAACCTATCGGCATTATTTGCGGTATCGTTCCAACCACTAACCCGACCTCTACCGCTATCTTCAAATCTCTGATTAGCCTGAAGACCCGTAACGCCATCATTTTTTCCCCGCATCCGCGTGCAAAAGAAGCGACCAACAAAGCGGCAGACATTGTTCTGCAAGCTGCTATCGCTGCCGGTGCGCCAAAAGATCTGATTGGCTGGATCGATCAACCTTCCGTAGAACTGTCTAATGCGCTGATGCACCACCCGGACATTAACCTGATCCTCGCCACTGGCGGTCCGGGTATGGTTAAAGCAGCATACAGCTCCGGTAAACCTGCTATCGGCGTAGGCGCAGGCAATACCCCGGTTGTTATTGATGAAACCGCTGATATCAAACGCGCTGTTGCGTCTGTTCTGATGTCCAAAACCTTCGATAACGGCGTAATCTGTGCTTCTGAACAGTCTGTGGTCGTTGTTGACTCCGTCTATGACGCCGTTCGCGAACGTTTCGCCAGCCACGGCGGCTATATGCTGCAGGGTCAAGAGCTGAAAGCGGTTCAGAATGTTATCCTGAAAAATGGCGCGCTGAACGCCGCTATCGTGGGTCAGCCAGCCTACAAAATCGCTGAACTGGCAGGCTTCTCCGTACCAGAGACCACCAAGATTCTGATCGGTGAAGTCACGGTTGTTGACGAAAGTGAACCGTTCGCACACGAAAAACTGTCTCCGACTCTGGCGATGTACCGTGCGAAAGATTTCGAAGAAGCGGTAGAAAAAGCAGAAAAACTGGTCGCTATGGGCGGTATCGGTCACACCTCTTGCCTGTACACCGACCAGGACAACCAGCAGGATCGCGTTAACTACTTCGGTCAGAAGATGAAAACCGCGCGTATTCTGATTAACACCCCGGCTTCTCAGGGTGGTATCGGCGACCTGTACAACTTTAAACTCGCACCTTCCCTGACTCTGGGTTGTGGTTCCTGGGGTGGTAACTCCATCTCTGAAAACGTTGGTCCGAAACACCTGATCAACAAGAAAACCGTTGCTAAGCGAGCTGAAAACATGTTGTGGCACAAACTTCCGAAATCTATCTACTTCCGCCGCGGCTCTCTGCCCATCGCGCTGGATGAAGTGATTACCGATGGCCACAAACGTGCGCTCATCGTGACTGACCGCTTCCTGTTCAACAACGGCTACGCTGACCAGATCACATCTGTTCTGAAAGCGGCTGGCGTTGAAACCGAAGTATTCTTCGAAGTTGAAGCTGACCCGACCCTTTCTGTTGTTCGCAAAGGCGCTGAGCTGGCTAACTCCTTCAAACCAGACGTGATCATCGCGCTGGGCGGCGGTTCCCCGATGGACGCGGCGAAAATCATGTGGGTAATGTACGAACATCCAGAAACCCATTTCGAAGAGCTGGCGCTGCGCTTTATGGACATCCGTAAACGTATCTATAAGTTCCCGAAAATGGGCGTGAAAGCGAAAATGATCGCCGTCACCACCACCTCCGGTACTGGTTCTGAAGTGACGCCGTTCGCCGTTGTCACCGACGACGCCACCGGTCAGAAATATCCGTTGGCAGACTACGCGCTGACCCCGGATATGGCGATTGTCGACGCCAACCTGGTCATGGAAATGCCGAAGTCTCTGTGCGCATTTGGTGGTCTGGATGCCGTAACTCACGCCCTGGAAGCCTACGTTTCTGTACTGGCATCTGAATTCTCTGACGGTCAGGCTCTGCAAGCACTGAAACTGCTGAAAGAAAACCTGCCGGCATCCTACCATGAAGGTTCTAAGAACCCGGTAGCTCGTGAGCGTGTACACAGTGCAGCCACTATCGCCGGTATCGCGTTTGCGAACGCCTTCCTGGGTGTATGTCACTCAATGGCGCACAAGCTGGGTTCTCAGTTCCACATTCCCCACGGTCTGGCGAACGCGCTGCTGATTTGTAATGTTATCCGCTACAACGCGAATGACAACCCGACTAAGCAGACCGCTTTCAGCCAATACGATCGTCCGCAGGCACGCCGTCGTTATGCGGAAATCGCTGACCATCTGGGTCTGAGCGCGCCGGGCGACCGTACTGCCGCTAAGATTGAAAAACTGCTGGCATGGCTGGAAAATATTAAAGCTGAACTGGGCATTCCTAAATCCATTCGTGAAGCAGGCGTTCAGGAAGCTGATTTCCTGGCAAATGTGGACAAACTGTCTGAAGATGCCTTCGATGACCAGTGCACCGGCGCGAACCCGCGTTATCCGCTGATCTCCGAACTGAAACAGATTCTGCTGGACACCTACTACGGTCGTGATTTCACCGAAGGTGAAGTTACAGCGAAGAAAGATGTCGTTGCCTCACCGAAAGCAGAGAAGAAAGCGAAAAAATCCGCTTAATTCGTTATCCGCTTTAGCATGACTATAACGGCCTCAATTGAGGCCGTTTTTTTGTTTTACCTGTTTATCAGATGCCTGATGGCGCTGCGCTTTATCAGACCTACGTGTTCACGCCACTCCCCTGCCACCAGTATGCCTGAATAATAACGCCCAAAGCGCTACAGGGCATTTTATTAGCCTAACGCTGTCCTGGTATCACATGTACCGATGGCGCTCCTGAATCGCCGTCAGTGAGCCCTCCTCCAGCGCGTCCTTATAATGCTTACGACAAACCGAAACGTAGCGTTCATTCCCACCAATAACCACCTGTTCGCCTTCGTTATAAGGTCTGCCATCCTGATCGAGGCGCAGAACCATACTGGCTTTACGACCGCAGAAACAGATGGTTTTTAATTCCACCAATTTATCTGACCATGACAGTAAGTATTGACTGCCGACAAAAAGCTCCCCACGAAAGTCTGTTCGTAGCCCATAGCAAAGTACCGGAATATCTAATTTATCGACAACCTCGGATAATTGATAAACCTGCTGGCGAGTCAAAAACTGGCTTTCGTCGACTAACACGCAATGTATTGTCTGTCGCGCGTTCTCGGCACGAATCTCTTCAAACAAGGATGTATTTTGGTTAAACAATTTTGCCGGCGACGACAAACCGATACGAGAGCTGACTTTGCCTGCGCCGAAACGATCGTCGATTTCTGCCGTATATACGACGGTACGCATCCCGCGTTCCTGATAATTGTATGAAGATTGCAGCAGTGCAGTCGACTTACCCGCATTCATTGCCGAATAGTAGAAATATAGCTGTGCCATTGGTCGCAGGACCTCACCTGAGTGAAATAAAGATTGGCGGGATTGTACCATAATTTACCCACGCGACAGCGCGGCTCGCGCTCCGGTGAGTATTAAGAATTGTGCAAACATCGTTCACTATACACATTCCTTCACAAATTATGCCGTTAAAATTCATCAACAATGCTTAACATCCCTCACCAATATGAAAACCTTGCACTTATTGTTACCGTTACTCATACTTGGTGCAAAGTAATAGGTGTTTCTTGTAAGGAAAGCTAATACAAAGGGTTGATATCTCTGCAATGAGATCGTATTTCATCGTGATAAAATGTGACCTGAATCCTAAATTTTTAGTGACCGGAGGTGAGTATCCCCCCTGTCAATAAGCTCTTTTTTGTGCGTCGCTTCAAGGAAAATTTAAGTTGAGATAATTAAGACGTGTACTTAATAAAGCGTAATTTTGAATTCCTTACATTCCTGGCTATTGCACAACTGAATTTATCGCTCTATTATTAGCTCAACAAACCACCCCAATATAAGTTTGAGATTACTACAATGAGCGAAGCACTTAAAATTCTGAACAACATCCGTACTCTTCGTGCGCAGGCAAGAGAATGCACTCTGGAAACGCTTGAAGAAATGCTGGAGAAATTAGAAGTTGTCGTTAACGAGCGTCGTGAAGAAGAAAGCGCTGCTGCTGCTGAAGTGGAAGAGCGCACTCGTAAACTGCAACAGTACCGTGAAATGTTAATTGCCGATGGCATTGACCCGAATGAACTGCTGAATAGCATGGCTGCCGCTAAATCCGGTACCAAAGCTAAACGCGCAGCTCGTCCGGCTAAATATAGCTATGTTGACGAAAACGGTGAAACTAAAACCTGGACTGGCCAGGGTCGTACACCGGCTGTAATCAAAAAAGCAATGGAAGAACAAGGTAAGCAGCTGGAAGACTTCCTGATCAAGGAATAATTTACTCCCTGGTTGCTTAAAATCCCGCCGCTGGCGGGATTTTTTTTGTCTGCGTTCTCCCCTGACGCAAACATACATAAAAAAAGCGCCGGATTTTCCAGCGCTTCTGTTAAAAAATTTATAACGTAACGTTACTTCTTAATACCCATTTCTTCTTCAAGCCAGGCTTTAAATTCAGCCCCCAATGAATTATGACGGATGCCATATTCAACGAATGCCTGCATATATCCCAACTTATTACCACAGTCATGGCTTTTACCCTTCATGTGGTAAGCTTCAACCGTTTCTTTTTCGATCAGCATATCGATAGCATCGGTCAACTGAATTTCATCCCCGGCACCCGGAGGGGTTTTCGCTAATAACGCCCAGATATCCGCACTCAGTACATAACGCCCGACAATCGCAAGGTTAGACGGCGCGACATCCGCTTTGGGTTTTTCAACTACGCCAACCATAGGCACGCTTTCACCCGGCGCCAGCTCAACGCCTTTGCAATTGACAACACCGTAAGCAGTCACATCTTCTACAGGCTCAACCATAATTTGACTATTTCCGGTTTCGTCGAAACGGCGGATCATTTCAGCGAGGTTATCCTGAGACAGATCGGACTCATATTCGTCAAGAATAACGTCTGGCAGAATAACGGCGACAGGTTCGTTTCCGACAACGGGATGTGCGCATAATACGGCGTGACCCAGGCCTTTTGCCAGCCCCTGACGTACCTGCATAATAGTGACATGCGGAGGGCAAATAGACTGAACTTCTTCCAGAAGCTGACGCTTAACGCGTTTTTCCAGCATAGCTTCCAGTTCAAAACTGGTATCAAAGTGGTTTTCAATGGAGTTTTTAGACGAGTGCGTAACAAGCACGATTTCAGTAATGCCAGCAGCGATACATTCGTTCACGACGTACTGAATTAATGGCTTATCAACCAGCGGCAGCATCTCTTTCGGGATAGCTTTGGTCGCTGGCAGCATCCTGGTTCCCAATCCCGCAACCGGGATAACGGCTTTTTTGACTTTCGAATTAAGGGCAGCCATTTAAAATTCTCCTGGACTGTTCATGTATTGAACGTGTTCATTAATCTGTATCGTGTTCCAGTATATCAGTACCAGAACAAGCCTCAGGTCCAAAAAGGACTTATATTGGTATAATTAAGACAAATACTTATAAATCTGCCGCAGATAGTAACACTCGTCGGGAAAGGCCGGTAAAGCAATTTTCTCCCGTTCTCCCGTTTGGTCATTCCGCAGACAACATCAATCGCAGACGTCCTCCTGCGCCCCATATTTGACACTGCCATGAGTCGCAACGCTGGCTTAATTGGTTAAGATAGGCATTGCCCAATGTTCCTAACGGCACGCCATTGCTGATTTGAACCTGATGAGCGCCCGTATTTAAGGTGGCATTCAATCCGGCGGAGACGAGAATCAAATTTTTGAGTCCACTGTGATAGTAACCGACAAATAACGGGAATTGACCGGGTAAATTAGCTTGTCTGAGCAGATGATTTACCTGTTTTAATAGGGCACCTAACTCCGGTAAACGGTGCTTTTGTTGACCAAGCTGATCCTGCAATAAACCGTTAAATAGCGCCCGCAGCAACAATGCAGCTAACACGCCGTTATCACCCGCCCGGGTGACGTCCAGGCAATAAAATGCCAGTTCGTTATCAGAAAGCGGCGCAATATCCAGCACCAGTCCAGGCTGCTCGGCAGAGACAAGCTGCCGGTAATTAATGCGGCAGTGGGAAATCACCTGCTGTACCGGGGGCTGTAGCTCTTGCAATAATTGCGCTGCGGCAGTCGGATTGCTCACCATCGCATCCCAGTCACGAAACAAACGTTCTTCCTCTTCAACCCGCGAATTAAACATATTGGGGTACAAGCAAGCGAATACGGTTTCCCGCAAGCGGTTGAGATCTTTTACCGGCTTCAGCAAGACATCTTCAACCCCAAGGCGTAATGCTTTGGCGATATCGGCCATATTTTCTGTTGCAGAAATAACCAGAATAGGCGTCTGGTCTCCGCGATTACGTAAGTTTTCTACCAGTTTGAGACCGTTCATTCTCGGCATGGCGATATCACATATCATGAGATCGGGCGTAAAACTCCCCATCAACTCCAGGGCATCTACCCCGTCGCCTGCCAATGCCGTTGTCGCTCCCAAAGAGGAAAACCACGAATCCAGAAGCGAGCGAAATACAGGCTCGTCTTCAACAATAAGAATCTGTTTTCCGACCAATGGCTGCGTCATGTTCTCTCCCCTGACTGGCTTTGATCAATAGTGGCATGGTATTGCCGCTCACGCCTGTCAGAATTTGCTTAAGTGATCGTAAAAGGTACATTAAACGACGGTACGCACCAAGGGTATAAGTTCGTCCATCTTTTTCTCTACGGCTAATTGACCCGCCGCAATAGCGGCATGGGCGCGATGAAAATCTAACGTAGAGATTTGCGGACAGAAAGGTTGAATAAGAATATCAGGCGGATCGCCAGCCATACGGTTACGTTTAAGACGATTTTCCAACACCTGAATGGACGTTGTCATGATTTCCATTGCCCCAGGCGAGCTCACGCCACGGCGTGAAGTCAGGCTACTGAAACGTTCTTTTAAACGCTTATGCCAGGGCAGCGAATCATCACTCTCTTCATTTATATGCCCTACATTTACAGAGAGCAAATCTTGCTGCATGAGGTGGGCATCATGTTGCAGGTCTACCGCAATAACGATATCAGCGCCCATCGCCCGGGTTAACGAAACAGGAACCGGATTGACGACCGCGCCATCCACCAGCCAGTAACCGTTATGTTCAACCGGAGACATCAGCCCTGGCATACTGCACGACGCACGTACAGCAAGGTGTAGATCGCCCTCAGTAAACCATAACTCTCGTCCAGTGCTAAGATTCGTCGCGACCGCGCCAAAACGTCTTGAACAGTGGTCAAAATCCGTAACGGGCATAATATCCCGATAGTGATTAAATACGCGTTCGCCGCGAAGCAACCCTCCTCTGCCCCATGATAAATCCATCAGGCGTAAAACATCCCAGTAGCGGAATGAGCATACCCACTGTTCAAGCGCCGATAATTTATTACAGGCATACGCGGCACCGACCAGTGAACCTATTGAGCATCCTGCAACGATATCAATATCAATGCCTGTTTGCTTGAGGGCTTTGATGACCCCAATATGAGACCATCCTCTCGCCGCGCCAGACCCCAGCGCCAGCCCTATTTTCATTTTTCTCATCGTATTTAACGATTTCCCCTGGCTTCAAGACGTAGCAACATCGCCACTGCTCAGTTAACATAACGCCACCCTGGCGTTCAACGCCGTTTTTTATATTCAGGGAGATTATTGTGTCTCAGCCTTGTCCCTGTGGTAGCGCTGACGAGTATAGCCTATGTTGTGGTCGTATTGTGTCCGGAGAACGAGTAGCACCCGATCCGTCACACCTCATGCGCTCTCGTTACTGCGCTTTTGTGATGAAAGACGCAGATTACTTAATTAAGAGCTGGCATCCAACCTGCAATGCGGCCGCGTTTCGCGATGATATCATCGCCGGATTTGCCAATACCAGGTGGCTCGGCCTGACTATTTTTGAACATACCTGGTCAGAAGCAGAAAATACAGGGTATGTTAGTTTTATCGCGCGTTTTTCCGAACAAGGGAAAACCGGGGCGATTATGGAACGCTCCCGTTTTATCAAAGAAAACGGTAAGTGGTATTATATTGACGGTACCCGCCCGCAGTTGGGTCGAAATGATCCTTGCCCGTGCGGTTCAGGCAAAAAATTTAAAAAGTGCTGCGGCCAGTGACGCCTGACAGTATCGATACAGCAAACACTCTCAACAGGATTTTTCCGGCAATGCAATCACTACAACGTAAAGTTCTGCGTACTATTTGTCCCGATCAAAAAGGTCTTATCGCGCGGATTACCAACATTTGCTATAAGCATGAGCTTAATATCGTGCAAAACAATGAATTTGTTGACCATCGTACCGGACGCTTTTTTATGCGGACCGAGCTGGAAGGCATCTTCAATGATTCCACTCTCCTGGCCGATCTGGATAGCGCCTTACCCGAAGGATCTGTTCGTGAACTCAATCCCGCCGGACGCCGTCGGGTAGTGATTCTGGTAACCAAAGAGGCCCATTGTCTGGGCGATCTGCTGATGAAGGCCAACTATGGCGGACTGGAGGTTGAAATCGCCGCGGTCATTGGCAACCATGAGACGTTACGCTCACTGGTTGAGCGTTTTGAGATCCCTTTCGAACTGGTCAGCCATGAGGGATTAACGCGTGAAGAGCACGACCGGAAGATGGCGGACGCCATTGATGCCCATCAACCAGACTATGTGGTGCTGGCCAAGTATATGCGTGTTTTAACGCCAGATTTTGTGGCGCGCTTCCCGAACAAAATTATCAATATCCACCACTCATTTCTGCCTGCGTTTATTGGCGCGCGTCCTTATCACCAGGCCTATGAGCGCGGCGTGAAAATCATCGGCGCTACCGCGCACTATGTGAATGACAATCTGGATGAAGGTCCGATCATTATGCAAGATGTGATTCACGTGGATCACACCTACACCGCAGAAGATATGATGCGTGCCGGGCGCGACGTTGAGAAAAACGTGTTAAGCCGCGCGCTGTATCAGGTTCTGGCGCAGCGGGTCTTTGTTTACGGCAACCGGACGATTATTCTTTAATCGTCAGTAATATGAATTGATTAGCTTTAATCCGTTACGGATGAAAAGTACGCAAACAGTTCATTTCAGGCAAAGGAATGCTTTACAGCGGCGCGTCATTTGATATGATGCGCCCCGCTTCCCAAAAGGAAGCCGGCCAGTATTAAGCATTACCCCGTGGTGGGGTTCCCGAGCGGCCAAAGGGAGCAGACTGTAAATCTGCCGTCATCGACTTCGAAGGTTCGAATCCTTCCCCCACCACCATCACTTCCGTCGCGTAGATTATCCCCGTTAAGCACACTGCCTCATATCTCTCCGTACGGGAAGGATGAGAAGCTTTGACTAAGGTTCGATTCGAGCGCAGCGAGAAAGCGTTGCCGCAGGCAACGACCCGAAGGGTGAGGAGCGGAGCGACGAATAATCCCTCCCCCACCACCATCACTTCCGTCGCGTAGATTATCCCCATTAAGCACACTGCCTCATATCTCTCCGTACGGGGAAGGAAGAAGCTTCGACTAAGGTTCGATTCGAGCGCAGCGAGAAAGCGTTGCCGCAGGCAACGACCCGAAGGGTGAGGAGCGGAGCGACGAATAATCCTTCCCCCACCACCATCACTTCCGTCGCGTATGTTATCCCCGTTAAGCACACGACATCATATTTCTTCATCCCCCACCTGGATTATATTGCCTGAACTCATTGCCGATGGCGGCTACGCCTGATCGCGCCATCAAACTATAACCCTGCTTCCCTGTAGGCTGGATAAGGCGTAACCGCCATCCGGCAACCAGGCGTAAAAAAACCCTACCGAAGTAGGGTTTAGTATCCTGTTAAAGGGAATCAGTGACGTGCGCGAACAAGCTGATATTTACGGGTCAGGTACTCAACCGGCACGCTCCAGATATGTACCAGACGCGAGAACGGGAACAGCAGGAATAAGGTCATCCCCAGCACCAGATGCAGACGGAAGATAAATGCCACGCCGTCAAGATGTTCAGACGCCCCGCCGTGGAATGTCACTACGGACTGCGCCCAGCCGACCAGTTTCATCATCTCGCTACCGTCCATATGCTGCGCTGAGAATGGAATGGTTAATAGCCCCAGCGCGCACTGAATCACCAACAGCGAGAGAATCAGAATATCTGCGCCGGTAGTGGTGGCGCGAACTCGTGGGCTGAACAGACGACGCTTGAGCAGTAAAATACCGCCAACCAGCGTCAGCACGCCGCAAGCGCCGCCGGCAATCATCGCCATCTTCTGCTTCACGTCGACCGGCAGAAAAGATTCATACATCCAGTGCGGCGTTAACATTCCCAGGAAGTGACCGGCGAAAATACCCAGAATCCCAATGTGGAACAGGTTTGACGCCAGGTTCATCCCCTTGCGATCCAGCATCTGGCTGGAAGCCGCCCGCCAGGTGTACTGGCCGTAGTCGTAACGTAACCAGCTACCGATCAGGAATACCGATCCAGCAATGTACGGGTAGATGTCAAAGAAGAACATATTCAGGAAGTGCATTAGTGCTGTCCTCCGGTGGTGATATTTAGATATTGCGGTGCCACGGCACCGGCAAAACGACGCTGATGGGCGGCAATTTCAGACTCATTGCAGCCCCGATCGGCAAAGAATTTCACCTGCTCTTCTTCCCAGACCGCATCCAGCGCCTGTGGGGTATCATCACGAACTTCATCGGCAATTTTTTCGGCGACTTTGTTGCTGTCGATCGTCGTATTGGCCAGCTTTAATAACAGGTCGAACAATACCGCATACCGGCTTTCACGCTGCTGCAAGCGGGCACTGAGCAACGCCAGAATAGGCGCGATATCCTGCAGACCACCGAGCGCTTCGTTTTTTGGTAACTGCGCCAGATACTCCAGATACAATGGCAGATGGTCCGGTAACTCGCGGCTGTCGAGTTGTAAGCCGTGCTGCTCATACTGGGCCATCAAATCGACCATCGCCTGACCGCGATCGCGAGATTCACCATGTACATGCTCAAACAACAGCAATGAGGTTGCACGACCACGATCGAACAACTCGCTATAGCTTGCCTGAGCATCCAGTATCTCCTGCGCGGTTAAATCGCGCAGAAAAACGACCAACGTCCGGACATCTTCTTTATCCAGATGTTCAGATGAGGCGAGCGCATCGAACAGCTCCTGCTGATGTTGCCACAGGGCAGCATCCGGATATTCGAGTAGACGCGAAACAATGACGAGTTCAATCATGCGTGCGGCTCCGTTTTGCTGGTCACATCAACAGCGTCAATGCGGCGACTGTTGAACAGGTTGAATTTGCTGTCAGACCCGTGGCAACCGTCACCGAAGGTGAAGCCGCAACCGCTTTTTTCCGGGAACGCGTCACGCGCCAGTCCGCGGTGGCTGCTCGGCACCACGAAGCGATCTTCGTAGTTGGCAATCGCCAGGTAACGATACATCTCCTGTGCCTGGGCTTCGCTTAAACCCACCTCTTCCAGCGCACGCGTATCCACTTTACCGTCCACGGTTTCCGCACGTTTGTAGTGGCGCATCGCCAGCATCCGTTTCAGTGCCAACAGTACCGGCTGGGTATCGCCTGCGGTCAGCAGATTTGCCAGGTACTGCACCGGAATACGCAGGCTATCCACGTCCGGCAAAATGCCATTGCTGCCCAGTTCACCCGCGTCAGCCGCTGACTGAATCGGCGACAGAGGCGGCACGTACCAGACCATCGGCAGCGTGCGGTATTCCGGATGCAGAGGCAGCGCCAGTTTCCAGTCCATCGCCATTTTGTACACCGGCGACTGCTGCGCGGCGTCAATCACACTCTGCGGCACGCCGTCTTTCAGCGCCTGCTCAATCACTGCCGGATCGTTAGGGTCGAGGAACACGTCCAGTTGACGCTGGTACAGATCTTTTTCGTTTTCCGTACTGGCGGCGCTTTCAATAGCATCCGCGTCATACAGTAATACGCCGAGGTAGCGGATACGCCCCACGCAGGTTTCCGAGCAAACCGTCGGCTGACCGGCTTCGATACGCGGATAGCAGAAAATGCACTTCTCGGACTTGCCGCTCTTCCAGTTGAAGTAGATCTTCTTGTACGGGCAACCGGTGATACACATCCGCCAGCCGCGGCACTTGTCCTGGTCGATCAGTACGATGCCGTCTTCTTCACGCTTATAAATCGCACCGCTCGGGCAGGTCGCCACGCACGCCGGGTTGAGGCAGTGCTCGCACAGGCGCGGCAGATACATCATGAAGGTATTTTCGAACTGGCCGTACATCGCCTTCTGCATATTTTCGAAATTCTGATCTTTGGCGCGTTTTTCAAACTCGCCGCCCAGAATCTCTTCCCAGTTTGGCCCACTGGTAATTTTGTCCATCCGCTGGCCGGTAATCAACGAGCGTGGACGGGCGATCGGCTGATGTTTGCTTTCCGGCGCGGTATGCAGGTTCTGGTAGTCGTAATCAAACGGTTCGTAGTAGTCGTCGATGCCCGGCAAATGTGGGTTAGCGAAGATTTTACCCAGCAGCAGCGCCCGGTTGCCCATGCGCGGCTGTAGTTTGCCGTTGATTTTGCGGATCCAGCCGCCTTTCCATTTTTCCTGGTTTTCCCAGTCATTTGGAAAACCAACGCCCGGTTTACTTTCTACGTTGTTGAACCACGCATATTCCATACCTTCGCGACTGGTCCAGACGTTTTTACAGGTGACTGAACAGGTATGACAGCCGATGCACTTATCGAGATTCAGCACCATGCCGACTTGTGAACGAATTTTCATTTTACGCTCTCCTGTACCTGGTCATTGCCTTCGCCATCCAACCAGTTAATGTTCTTCATCTTACGTACCACCACAAACTCATCGCGGTTAGAACCGACGGTGCCGTAGTAGTTAAAACCGTAGGCTAACTGCGCATAGCCGCCGATCATATGGGTCGGTTTCGGCGTAATGCGCGTCACCGAGTTATGAATGCCGCCGCGCTGCTGGGTAATTTCCGACCCCGGCAGGTTTACGATACGTTCTTGCGCGTGGTACATCATGGTCATGCCCGCCGGTACGCGCTGGCTGACCACTGCGCGTGCGGTCAATGCGCCGTTGCTGTTAAACACTTCAATCCAGTCGTTATCTTCAATACCCAGATCTTTAGCGTCGGTTTCGCTCATCCAGACTATCGGGCCGCCACGCGACAAGGTCAGCATCAACAGGTTATCGCTGTAGGTCGAGTGGATACCCCATTTCTGGTGCGGCGTCAGGAAGTTGAGCGCCTTCTCCGGGTTGCCGTTGGATTTACGGCCCATCACCGCTTTCACCGAGCGGGTGTCGATCGGTGGACGATACACCAGCAAACTTTCGCCGAAGTCGCGCATCCACTGGTGATCCTGATACAACTGCTGGCGACCAGACAGCGTACGCCACGGGATCAGCTCGTGAACGTTGGTATAACCGGCGTTATAGGAAACGTGCTCGTCTTCCAGACCAGACCAGGTCGGACTGGAGATAATTTTGCGCGGCTGGGCCTGAATATCGCGGAAGCGGATTTTCTCTTCTTCTTTATTGGTTGCCAGATGCGTATGGTCGCGACCAGTAAACTCGCTCAGCGCCGCCCAGGCTTTCACCGCCACCTGACCGTTGGTTTCCGGCGCTAACGTCAGGATCATCTCTGCCGCGTCAATCGCCGTGTTGAGCATCGGCTGGCCTTTCGCCGGACCATCCGCTTTGGTGTAATTGAGCTTGCGCAGCAGGTCCATTTCGCTCTGAGTGTTCCAGGCAATCCCTTTCCCGCCGTTGCCGATTTTCTCCATCAGCGGGCCGATAGAGGTAAAACGTTCGTAAGTCGCCGGGTAATCGCGCTCGACGGTCATGATGTGCGGCGCGGTTTTCCCTGGGATCAGATCGCATTCGCCTTTTTTCCAGTCTTTCACGTCCAGCGGCTGCGCCAGTTCAGCGGCAGAATCGTGCTGGATCGGCAGCGTCACGACGTCAGTCTCTTTACCCAGATGACCCACACAGACTTCAGAGAATTTCTTCGCAATACCTTTGTAAATATCCCAGTCGCTTTTCGATTCCCAGGCCGGATCTACGGCAGCAGACAGCGGATGAATAAACGGATGCATATCCGAGGTATTCATATCGTCTTTTTCATACCAGGTGGCGGTCGGCAGTACGATATCGGAATACAGGCAAGTACTGGAGAGACGGAAGTCCAGAGTCACCACCAGATCCAGTTTGCCGTCAAGGCCGTTATCAACCCACTCCACTTCTTCCGGCTTCACGCCGCCCTGTTTGCCCAGATCAAGTCCCTGAATACCATGCTCAGTACCCAGCAGGTATTTCAGCATGTACTCGTGGCCCTTACCGGAAGACCCAAGCAGATTAGAACGCCAGATAAACAGGTTGCGCGGATGGTTTTTGCCGTTTTCCGGCTGCTCGGCGGCAAAGCGAATCGAACCGTCTTTCAGTGATTTGACGGTATAATCCACCGGCGTCATGCCGGCTTTTTCCGCTTCTCGCGCAATGTACAGCGGGTTGGTGCCTAACTGCGGTGCCGACGGCAACCAACCCATACGTTCGGCGCGCACATTGAAGTCAATCAGATGACCGCTATAGCGGGATTTGTCCGCCATCGGCGACAGTAATTCCTCGGCGGTCACCGTCTCGTAGCGCCACTGGCTGGAGTGGTTATAGAAGTAAGAGGTGCTGTTCATGTGACGCGCCGGACGCTGCCAGTCAAGGGCAAACGCCAGCGGCTGCCAGCCGGTCTGCGGACGCAGTTTTTCCTGGCCGACGTAGTGCGCCCAACCGCCACCGCTCTGGCCAACGCAACCACAGAACACCAACATATTGATCAGCCCGCGATAGTTCATATCGAGGTGATACCAGTGGTTCAGACCGGCACCAACGATAATCATTGAACGCCCGTGCGTTTTGTCCGCGTTATCAGCGAATTCCCGTGCGATACGGATAATCTGCGCCCGCGGCACGCCGGTGATCTGCTCGGCCCATGCTGGCGTATACGCTTTGGTATCGTCATAACTGGCGGCACAATTTTCATCGTTCAGGCCGCGTTCCAGACCATAGTTCGCCATAGTCAGGTCATACACGGTGGTGACTAACGCTGAAGAACCATCGGCCAGTTGCAGACGTTTAGCCGGCAGTTTATGCAGCAGTACGTTATCCAGCGCCACATGATTAAAGTACTCTGAACCCTCGCCGCCGAAATACGGGAAGCCCACGTCAGCAATCTCATCCTGACTGCCCAGCAAGCTAAGCTGCAATTCTGCTTCTGCGCCAGTAGTCCCGTCGCGCTGTTCGAGATTCCATTTGCCTTTTTCGCCCCAGCGGAAGCCGATGGAACCGTTCGGCACCACCATCTCGCCATTGCTACTAATGGCGACGGTTTTCCATTCCGGGTTATTTTCCTGCCCCAGCGAATCAACGAGATCGGCAGCGCGCAGCATACGGCCTGCGGCATAATAACCATCACGTTCTTCAAGCATCACCAGCATTGGCATGTCGGTATAGCGACGGACATAATCGGTGAAATACTGGCGTGGGTTGTCCAGATGGAATTCGCGCAACATGACGTGACCCATCGCCAGCGCCATCGCCGCATCGGTCCCCTGCTTCGGCGCCAGCCACAAATCGCACAGTTTGGCGATTTCGGCATAGTCCGGCGTCACCGCGACGGTTTTGGTGCCTTTGTAACGTACTTCGGTAAAGAAGTGGGCGTCCGGTGTACGGGTTTGCGGCACGTTAGAGCCCCAGGCGATAATATAGCTGGAGTTGTACCAGTCGGCGGATTCTGGCACGTCAGTCTGCTCGCCCCAGGTTTGCGGGGAGGCTGGCGGCAGGTCGCAGTACCAGTCGTAGAAGCTCAGGCAGGTACCGCCAATCAGCGAAAGATAACGTGCGCCGGAAGCGTAGGAGACCATCGACATCGCCGGGATGGGTGAGAAGCCAGCCACCCGGTCAGGGCCGTAGGTTTTCACGGTGTACACGTTGGAAGCGGCGATCAGTTCGTTAACCTCCTGCCATGAAGAGCGGACAAAGCCACCACGACCACGCGCCTGTTTGAAACTTTTTGCTTTATCCGCATCTTCAATGATAGAGGCCCATGCCTCTACCGGATCGCGATGCAGTTTTTTCGCCTCGCGCCACATCTTCATCAGACGTTTGCGCATCAGCGGATATTTCAGTCGGTTAGCGCTGTAGAGATACCAGGAATAGCTTGCGCCGCGCGGACAGCCGCGAGGTTCATGGTTTGGCATATCAGGACGGGTACGCGGGTAATCGGTTTGCTGTGTTTCCCAGGTCACCAGACCATTTTTGACATAAATTTTCCAGCTACAAGAACCGGTGCAGTTCACCCCGTGGGTTGAGCGCACAATTTTGTCATGCTGCCAACGTTGGCGGTATCCGTCCTCCCAGTCCCGGTTTGTTTCGAGAAGCTGGCCGTGCCCATCGGCAAAGGTTTCGCCCTTCTGCTTGAAGTAGCGAAACCGGTCCAGGAATTTACTCATCGGGTTTCTCCTGTGTGGAACCTTACGGCTCTCTGATAAATCGACATTGCTTAACTAAGGGCGAAGGTAACGCGCTGAATGGGCGTGAGAATTGATAACGATCAAGGCGGACAGGGATGCAAATGGCGCGCAAACCTTCTGCATACTCCTTTTGGAGGAGGAGTTTTATTTATATATCTTACTGATTTAAATACATAAAATTAAATTTACGCACGACACGAATGTTAAATTTTCCATAAGTGGGTATTAAGGGGTATTCCCCTGGATGGACGGTAGAGATGCACATGGTCAGATACGCCGCACCGCTTTTTTTTGCGACAAGTATGTTGTAACTAAATGCGGACAGAAAAAAAGCGCGGTCTAACGCCGCGCAAAGGATAATCAAATGTTACTTTTTATTTTTAGAATGACGTCCATATACCGCCCAGGTAATAACGACGCAGGCGATATAGAAAACTAGAAAGACTTTCATCGCGCCGACCGGCGAACCGGTTAATGCTAAAGATGAACCAAACGCTTTCGGAATAAAAAAGCCGCCAATCGCGCCAATCGCGGAAATAAAGCCCAGCGCCGCCGCCGTATCGGTCGCCGCTTCACGCATGGCTCTTTCTTCCGAACCGCCTTCCGCTTTTACCCTATCCATCGTCAGCTTACGGAAGATAACGGAGATCATCTGGAAGGTAGAACCACTCCCCAGTCCCGCCGTCAGGAACAGCGCCAGGAACACCCCGTAGAATGCAATAAAGCTGCCGCCAACGCCGCCAGTAGGTAATGTCAGGAACAGCAGACCGCTGAAAATCGCCATCAGGACAAAGTTGATAAGCGTGACGCGAGTCCCACCCAGACGGTCAGAAATTGCGCCGCCTGCCGAACGCGCCAGCGCGCCGATAAACGGACCGAAAAACGCGTAATGCAGGATCTGCACATCCGGAAATTGCGTTTTAGACAGCATAGCGAAACCAGCGGAGAAACCGATAAACGATCCGAAGGTCGCCAGATACAGCAGGCTCATGATCCACAGATGACCACGTTTGAGCACCGGCAGTTGCTCTTTTAGCGAGGCCTTAGACGTCGCCAGTTCGTTCATGCCGAACCACGCAGCCAGCGTAAAAATGGCCAGGAAAGGCACCCAAATCCAGGCCGCGTTCGCCAGATAGAGCTGAGAACCGTCCGGCTGCTCTACACCCTGGCTGCCAAAGGCGGCAAAGATAGAGAGCGAAACCACCAGCGGCGCAACCAACTGCATCACGCTCACGCCCATATTACCCAGACCGCCGTTCAGACCCAGCGCACCGCCCTGCTTTTGTTTAGGAAAGAAAAAGCTGATGTTCGCCATACTGGAGGCAAAGTTCGCGCCGGCAAAACCGCACAGCAAGGAAATAATGATGAAAGTGCTAAATGGCGTACTGGTATCCTGAACGGCAAAGCCTAACCATACGCAAGGCACAATGAGGATACCGGTACTGAACGCTGTCCAGCGACGTCCGCCAAATAGCGGAACCATAAAGGAGTAAGGCACACGTAGCAGCGCGCCGGAAACAGATGGCAGCGCAGTCAGCATAAAGAGCTGATCGGTCGTAAAATTAAATCCCACTTTCGGCAGGTTCACCGCCACTGCGCTGAATAGCATCCAGACACAAAACGCCAGCAGTAAACACGGGACAGAAATCCACAGATTACGGCTGGCGACACGATGACCGCGCTGCTGCCAGAACGCCGGATCTTCCGGACGCCATTCCGTGATAACAGCGCCAGTTACCCTTTCCGGGGCGGATGAGTGACTCATAGACACCTCTGATTCTTGATTTGATGTCTGCCACATTAGGGTTTACTGCCGAAGGTAAGTTGATATAAATCAAAGGAAAAGTCGTCGTCACGGACGGCTAAAAATAGTTATTACCCTTAATGAGTAGGCTTTATCGGCAAAAAAGCTGTGGTTTTTCACCATACTGTGTCTATCTACCCCTTCCCGTCGTAGATACCTCTCTACGGCGGCAATTAAGGAGTAACTCGTTATAGGTATGGGTATACTCCGCTGTATCGTTGAGAATAGCGGCACAGCCGATTGACGCCCCTCTTGTTTGCCAGAGTTTTTCGGCGACACTACCCCGAAGAAAGAAGGTGACATGTTTAAACGTTGTTTCTCTCCTCTTACGCTGGTCAACCAACTGGCGCTTATTGTCATGCTCTCTACCGCTATCGGCGTGGCGGGGATGGCGGTTTCCGGCTGGCTAGTTCAGGGCGTACAGGGTAGCGCTCATGCGATTAACAAAGCGGGTTCATTGCGTATGCAAAGCTATCGACTACTGGCCGCCGTCCCGCTGGATGCTAAAGATCAAAAGCTGCTGGATGAGATGGAACAGACAGCATTCAGCCCTGAACTAACCCGCGCCGCTGAGCGAGACGGGCAGCAGGAGCAGCTTAAAGCGTTGCAGGATTACTGGCATAACGAACTTTCGCCAGGGCTACAGCACGCGCAAAACGCGTACGTGGTCGCAGATGATGTCACGCGCTTTGTAGCGGGCCTGGATCGCCTGGTGACGTCCTTTGACCATACTACTGAATTGCGTATCGAACGCGTGGTGTTAGTTCACCGGGTCATGGCGATCTTTATGGCGCTATTGCTGGTATTTACGATTATCTGGCTACGTGTTCGCCTTTTGCAGCCGTGGAAACAGTTGTTATCGATGGCGCGCGCCGTCAGTCAGCGCGATTTTACCCAACGTGCCAATATCAGTGGACGCAATGAAATGGCAGCGCTGGGTTCAGCGCTTAATAATATGTCTGAAGAACTGGCCGAAAGCTATGCGGTACTGGAACAGCGCGTACAGGAAAAAACAGCCGGTCTGGAACAAAAAAATCTGATTCTCTCGTTTTTGTGGCAAGCCAACCGCCGACTGCATTCACAGGCTCCGCTATGTGAACGTCTTTCACCGGTACTGAATGGCCTGCAAAATTTAACCCAGTTGCATGATATTGAACTGCGAGTCTATGACCTGGAAGATGAAGATAATCACCAGGAATTTACCTGTCAGTCGGACATCAGTTGCGATGATAAAGGCTGCCATCTTTGCCCACGTAGCGCCCTGCCGATGATAAATGGCGGCACAACCTTAAAATGGCGGCTCACCGACTCTCACACCCAATACGGTATTTTGCTGGCGACGCTGCCCTATGGACGCCATCTCAACCACGATCAGCAGCAACTGGTGGATACGTTGGTTGAACAGCTTACCGCGACTCTGGCACTCGACAGGCATCAGGAGCGCCAGCAGCAGTTGATTGTCATGGAAGAGCGTGCCACCATTGCCCGCGAACTGCATGATTCTATTGCCCAGTCGCTCTCATGTATGAAGATGCAGGTAAGCTGCCTTCAAATGCAGGGCGACGCGTTACCGGAAAGCAGCCGTGAGTTACTCAGCCAAATTCGCAACGAGCTGAACTGCTCCTGGGCGCAACTGCGCGAACTGTTAACCACTTTCCGGTTACAGTTGACGGAACCCGGGCTACGTCCGGCGCTGGAGGCAAGCTGCCAGGAGTTCAGCGCCCGGTTTGGCTTTACGGTAAAACTGGATTATCAGCTTCCCCCCCGTCTGGTGCCGTCACACCAGGCGATACACCTGCTGCAAATTGCCAGGGAAGCCCTCAGCAACGCCCTTAAACACTCTCATGCCGACGATGTGGTGGTGACATGACGCAATGTGACAAACAGGTCAAACTAAAAGTGCAGGATAATGGCTGCGGCGTCCCGAAAAACGCTGAACGCAGTAATCACTACGGCATGATCATCATGCGCGATCGGGCGCAAAGCCTGCGCGGCGATTGCCAGGTACGTCGACGTGAGACTGGCGGAACAGAGATCACTGTTACTTTTATTCCAGAAACAAACTTCACAGAAACCCAGGGAGATACCCATGAATAATCAGGAATCGGCAACCATCCTGTTAATCGACGACCATCCGATGCTACGGACGGGTGTAAAGCAGCTTGTGAGTATGGGCCCGATATCAGCGTGGTCGGAGAAGCCAGCAACGGTGAGCAGGGTATTGACCTGGCGGAATCGCTCGATCCCGACCTTATCCTCCTTGATTTGAATATGCCGGGAATGAATGGTCTCGAAACGCTGGATAAATTACGCGAAAAAGCGCTGTCAGGGCGTATTGTCGTTTTCAGCGTATCCAACCATGAAGAAGATGTCGTCACGGCGCTAAAGCGCGGCGCGGATGGTTATCTGTTGAAAGATATGGAGCCTGAGGACTTGCTCAAAGCGTTACAACAGGCCGCCGCCGGAGAAATGGTATTAAGTGAAGCGTTAACGCCGGTACTGGCGGCCAGCCTGCGGGCCAACCGCGCCACCACCGATCGCGATGTGACGCAACTCACCCCGCGTGAGCGCGATATTCTGAAGCTCATCGCGCAGGGATTGCCGAATAAGATGATTGCCCGGCGTCTGGATATCACCGAAAGTACGGTCAAGGTGCATGTGAAACATATGCTCAAAAAAATGAAGCTGAAGTCGCGCGTGGAAGCCGCCGTCTGGGTGCATCAGGAACGCATCTTTTAATTATTGCTCCCGGAACTGTTGCCAATGCGGATTATCGTCCGGCATCGTGATAAACGGTTCAGTCAGCGCGAGCGTGATCTCATTGGAAGAGACACGCTGACCTTTTTCATCTTCAACAACCACCGATAAACGCCAGCGATTTGCCGCGCCTTCGCGGTGATCCCAGGCCGGCATAATGATTGTCCAGCCCTCGGTACTGCCGGTGTCCGCTCCCGCCGTCAAACTTAATGCCTGTGTATCGCCCTGCCAGTTCAAATGGCGAATGCCGTGCACGCTGCGCACCTGTAATTTTAACGCCACCGTCTCGCCAGACGTAAGATCCCAGGGCGGCGTCGCCAGAAAAACCGTTAACGTTTTACGCTGTCGATACTCCATTGTCGGCAGCGAGTTACGTTGCGGCGTATCATAGCGGCTACCGCGTAATGACTGGCTTTGCGCCACTTCACTGGCGGCAAGCTGCTTTTTGAGCGACACGCCGAAGCGGTAGTTAAGCATCAGTCCCAGGTTATTCTGGCTGACCCCGCTCTCGCCCTGTTTGTGCTGGGCGGTCACGGTAAGCAAAGGTACTGGCGTATAGTTGAGACCCAGTTTTAACGCGACAGGATTGTGATACCCCGTACCGGAGTCAAACAGATCCACGCTATCGCCAAAGTACTGCTCCAGGCTAACGCTGGTATTGATATGCTGGTAAAACGGCAGCCGCATTTGCGCGTTGATATCATACCCGCGCGCCATTCGTTGTTCTAAGGTCGCTGTATGCGTCTGCCAGTCGGCAAAAGGCTGATAATAGTTGGCGGATAAACGCAAATATTCTCCCCACGCCTCCGCGCCAAAGCCGGCGCGCTGCAGGTTTTCATCCAGCAGATTATCGTAAAAGGTGTTATAGCCAAGAAACCAGCCATCCTGCGCCCAGCGCTGCCCCACGCCAATGTTGCTTACCAGTCCGTCAGTCTGTTGCGTAAGACCAAGCTGGCTCCAGGTCAAATAACGCTGTTTATCCTGTAAAGGGATAAACCAGCTTCCGCGACTGCCATTAAAATGACCTTCGTTATCGACGTTAACATCAACGCTGGCGCTGCCCCAGGCCGACAGCCAGCTTTCAAGCTGCTGGTTAACCTGCTCGCTGACCACATCACGCACCTGTCCGAAAGCAAATTGCCGCGCCTGTTCACCGGTATCCAGAGCGTTATTTTTCATGCTGGCTTCGCCAAACGCTTTGGCCATCTCGGCAAAATGCTTTTCCCCTTCGTGGGATTCCGGCGTCATGCCTAAATCCGGCAGACGGTTTTGATCGAAAGGGTCTTGCGCCTGCGCACAGATCGTACCGCTGACAGCCAGCAAGAGAAGGGAGAGTGAGAATGAACGAAAAACAATACGGCTCAACGTGTCGGCAACTTCTACAACAAAAAATGAGAGGAATGGCATCAGAGTAAACCATAACGTGTCGAGACAGGTTTTGCAGCCTTTTCTCGTGCTTCCAGGAATATCCTTATTTCTTCCGCAGGGCGTCCCGGGATTTTATCCACGCATTTGGCGGCACTCGGTTCCCGAGGTAACATAACGCCATTGCCGACAAAATTTCTCCAGGAGGAGGGTTACCCATGCAAAATATCGTCATTATCGCTAACGGCGCCGCCTACGGCAGCGAATCATTATTTAATAGCCTGCGTCTGGCCATTGCGCTGCGCGAGCAGGAAAGCCATCTCGATTTACGTCTGTTTTTGATGTCAGATGCCGTAACCGCAGGGTTACGCGGTCAAAAACCAGCCGAAGGCTATAATATTCAGCAAATGCTGGAAATTCTGACCGCACAAAACGTGCCGGTAAAATTATGCAAAACCTGTGCGGATGGGCGTGGTATCACCCCCCTGCCGCTGATTGACGGTGTGGAAATCGGAACGCTGGTCGAGCTGGCGCAATGGACGCTGGCTGCGGACAAAGTGCTGACATTTTAAATCCGTACGCGGGAAAACCTCCCGCGTCAGGATAAACTCGCTATCCCCTGCTCTTCCTTCACGCCAGGCAACGCTTTAACGTTCGCGACCAGTGCAACGATTCTTCAATCGCGCCAAATGCCGTTTTACAATCGGCATTGACTAAAAAATCACGCGTTAACACCTTACATCTCCGCCACTGCCCGCGTTCCTGCACGACATTTTCTGACGCCTTTCGGGCGCTTTTGCTGCTTATTTTGCAACCACCTGCTGGACCATAGGCAATTCACCGCCAGGTTGCAAGCCGTCTGGTGTTAAGCACCGCGCGGGTAGCGGAATTTCAGTAAGAAAATCAGGCTAACACGTGAGTAATGCAGCATTTATTTTTTCTTATGCCATTTATCATCCTCGCCTTTTTCATAATCGTTTTTAACCGCCGCCCAGGCGACTTTGTGTGCGGTTTCTTCCCGGCTGGCGTCATCACGACGATCGGCTTTATCTTTATATTGCTCCCAGGCGCTATTAAACGCTTCTTTGTAAATTTCCTGGGCATGGGCTGGGAGAACATTCCGCACATTATCGGGTAAATCACTTTTGGCTTTATACGGCATCAGCGCCTCCGTCTTCAGGGAAAACATTAAGTGTGGTAAACAATGCGTTATCACGCCAGTCGAGGGATATTTTTGCTTTTTACGGAAATTAACTTTTTGTTATTTAAATACGGTTAAAACAAGATGCTTTTTTTTAGGGTTTTGAAAGAAAAAGATAGTCTATGCCGTAAAATTACGTAAAAAACCACTGAAAAAATACAAAGTTCTGCTATTTTTACCTTCTTTACTATTTCCAAAAATATTAACACCTGCACAAGGGAGACCCTAATGACACATGCCTGTGAGGCGGTGAAAACCCGCCATAAGGAGACTTCGCTTATTTTCCCGGTTCTTGCGCTGGTAGTGCTGTTCCTTTGGGGAAGCAGCCAGTCACTACCAGTGGTTATTGGCATCAATATCCTTGCACTTATTGGTATTTTAAGCAGTGCATTTAGCGTGGTCCGCCATGCGGATGTATTAGCGCACCGACTCGGCGAACCCTTCGGATCGCTTATTTTAAGCCTGTCCGTCGTTATTCTTGAGGTAAGTTTAATTTCAGCGCTAATGGCCACCGGCGATGCTGCGCCAACGCTTATGCGCGATACGCTCTACTCTATTATTATGATTGTCACCGGCGGACTGGTCGGTTTCTCGTTGTTGTTGGGCGGGCGTAAATTCGCAACGCAATATATGAATTTATTCGGGATTAAGCAGTATCTTATCGCGCTGTTTCCGCTGGCGATTATTGTGCTGGTTTTTCCAATGGCATTGCCGCAAGCCAATTTCTCTACCGGTCAGGCATTATTGGTCGCGTTAATTTCCGCCGCGATGTACGGCGTATTTTTGTTGATTCAAACCAAAACGCACCAGAGCTTATTTATCTATGAACATGAAGATGAAGGCGATGATGGCAATCCACACCACGGTAAACCCTCAGCGCACAGTAGCAGCTGGCATACTGTCTGGTTACTCATTCATTTAATTGCGGTCATTGCCGTTACCAAAATGAATGCCAGCCCGCTGGAGGCGCTGCTGACCAGCATGAACGCCCCGGTCGCCTTTACCGGCTTCCTGGTCGCGCTGTTAATTCTCTCGCCGGAAGGACTGGGCGCGTTGAAGGCGGTACTGAATAATCAGGTTCAGCGGGCAATGAATCTATTCTTCGGATCGGTGTTGGCGACGATTTCATTAACCGTGCCGGTCGTCACGCTTATCGCCTGGGCGACAGGTAATGATCTGGTGTTTGGTTTAGGCGCGCCGGAAATGGTAGTGATGGTGGCCTCGTTAGTGCTGTGCCATATATCGTTCTCTACCGGACGCACCAACGTGCTAAACGGCGCAGCGCATCTGGCTTTGTTTGCCGCCTATCTGATGACGATTTTTGCCTGAGATAAAAAGCCGGATAGCGTCTTATCCGGCCTACACAAGCAAAAAACCGCAATCAGTTCTCGGTATCCAGCTCGTCGAAGCTTTTCACCAAATCATCAATCGCTTTTATCTGGGTCAGGAACTGCTCCAGTTTCGCCAGCGGCAGCGCGGAAGGACCGTCGCACTTCGCGTTAGCCGGGTCCGGATGCGATTCCAGGAACAGCCCCGCCAGACCGACAGCCATACCGGCACGCGCCAGCTCGGTCACCTGACCACGACGACCACCCGAGGCGGCGCCAAACGGATCGCGGCATTGCAGCGCATGGGTAACATCAAAAATTACCGGACTGTTGCCGGAGACTTTCTTCATCACGCCAAAACCCAGCATATCCACAACCAGGTTGTCATAACCAAAGTTCGCGCCGCGGTCGCACAGAATCACCTTATCGTTACCGCCCTCATGGAACTTATCCACGATATTGCCCATCTGACCTGGGCTTACGAACTGCGGCTTTTTCACGTTAATCACAGCGCCGGTTTTCGCCATCGCTTCCACCAGGTCGGTCTGGCGCGCCAGAAACGCCGGGAGCTGAATCACGTCAACCACATCAGCCACAGGCTGCGCCTGGCTGGCCTCATGGACGTCAGTGATCACTTTTACGCCAAATGTCTGCTTGAGTTCCTGGAAAATCTTCATCCCTTCTTCCAGACCCGGCCCACGGTAAGAGTGAATAGAGGAACGGTTGGCTTTATCAAAAGAGGCCTTGAACACGTAAGGGATACCCAGCTTCTGGGTAACGGTCACGTAGTGCTCACAAATGCGCATTGCCAGATCGCGTGACTCCAGCACGTTCATACCGCCAAACAGCACAAACGGCAGGTCATTTGCCACCTTAATGTCGCCAATGTTAACCACTTTTTGTTTCATAGGATCGCCTTACACTTATAGGTAAAATGTCGGTTAATTAATGCAGAACAATTTGCTTGTGCGCAATGGTGTTGATCTGCGCACGAATCATTTCGCTGATCGGGTCTTCCGGACACTGCTCAACGAAGTAGCTTAAATCAGTCAGCGCAACGTGTTCACACTCAAGCTGCGCGTAAATCAACCCGCGGTCACGGATTTCGTAAGGATCTTCCGGGTTAAATTGCAACAACGCTTCGCTAACGCGCAGCGCCAGCTCCATTTGCCGTTCCTCCATCAGAGAGGATTTCAGTGTATCCAGTAGCTTACGGATCACTTCAGCGTTATCGGCCTCGTCCAAATCTTCGTTAAACAACTCGGCGACCGGACTAATATTGCCTTTTAACCAGACTTCCAGAGTATGTTCATCAAGCGTTTCACCGTTGAACGGGTTAATCAGCCACATTTCCCCTTCCAGCGATTCAATACGCAAAATCAACTGCGTCGGGAAGATAACGGGCACCAACGGCAAATCAAGACGGTTTGCTATCCATAATAAAATAGCGCCCAACGATACCGCGCTACCCTGGCGGTTTTTCAGGACTTTATCGAGCCATAAAGCATCAGAAAGACGGTAGACGCCGCGGGAGTCCGTGAACCCCCACTCGCCGTAAAAAAGTGCCAGCAATTTTTCCAGTTGCTCATCCTGAGACAGGAGCTGGCTAATTTCTTCCTGCGCCAGACTGACCAGACGTTCCAGTTCGTCGTAGACAAACTGCGTAGGAAAATCCAGGCGAATCCTCTCTGATGCCAGGATCATGCCATCACACAGCGGCGCATTGTTAAATTCGAAATCAGCTAACGACCTCATGACTTACCCCAGTAACGGTATTTTTGTGGTGGCGAGTTTAATGATGATGTACAGCACCACCAGCGCCAGCGGGAAGGCGATGAAACGCGCCTGCTGGCTGCGCGCCTGACGATAATCAAGCGCAATAAAACCCAAAACGATGTAGATGATAACGCCAAACAGTTTTTCAGTCAGCCATGAGCCCGACTCCGTGAATGGCAGGATGTGCGTTTTAACGATTAACCCGATGCCGCTAAGCAGTAACAGGGTATCTATGACGGGAGGCGCGATTCGCGTCCAGCGCGCGGCGGCCAACGCGTGACCGCAATAGCGCCACCAGTAACGGGCGACAAACAAACTGACGGAGAGCGCAACGCAGATAAGGTGAAACGTGAGCAACATCGCAATTGTCATAGCGTAAAACGTCCGCAGGTCACGCGTTCATTACCACCATAATCACGACACGTTTCCACATCCGTGTAACCAGACCGCCTGAAAACCGCTCTTACCGCTTCGCCTTGCTGCCAACCGTGTTCCAGCAACAGGCAGCCGCCGGGCGTTAACATCTGGCGGGCGTGGTCGATAATATGCGTAAGATCCGCCATACCGTTTTCATCCGCCACCAACGCCGAGAGCGGTTCAAAGCGTACATCGCCTTCGCTAAGATGCGGGTCCTGCGCGTCAATGTAGGGTGGATTACTGACAATCATATCGAACTGCTGCCCCGATAGCGCGCTGAACCAACAACTTTGCAGTATACGGACATTCCGGATAGCCAAATGTTTCGCGTTACGTACCGCCAGCGCGACCGCATCAGGCATACGATCGACCGCAGTCACCTCGCAATCCGGTCGCTCGCTGGCCAGCGCCAGCGCAATCGCGCCGGTTCCAGTGCCTAAATCCAGAATACGACAGTTTTTTACCGGCAATCGCGCCAGCGCCTGTTCAACCAGACATTCGGTATCCGGGCGCGGGATTAGCGTGGCAGGAGAAACGAAGAACGACAGCGACCAGAATTCGCGTAAGCCCGTCAGGTACGCAATCGGTTCGCCCTGTTTACGCCGCTGCAGCAGATCCGCGAGCTGTTGTTGCTGGACATCGGTAAGCGGCGTTTCGCCAAAGGCCATGATATACGTCCGCCCCTTGCCCGTAACGTACTCAAGCAGGATCTCGGCGTCACGCCGCGGGCTGTCGCTATCCCGGAGCTGGTTTACCGCCTCACGCAGCCAGTGCTGAAAATCCATTATTCCTGCTCGGACAACGCGGCTAACAGATCTGCCTGGTGTTCCTGAACAATCGGCTCAATCAGCATATCCAGCTTACCTTCCATCGTTTCATCAAGGCGATATAACGTCAGATTAATACGATGATCGGTCACGCGTCCCTGCGGGAAGTTATAGGTCCGGTTACGATCGCTGCGATCGCCGCTGCCGAGCAGGTTGCGGCGCGTTGACGCTTCGGCCTGCTGGCGTTTTGCCGTTTCGGCGGCGTGAATACGCGCCCCGAGCACCGAGAGCGCTTTCGCTTTGTTTTTATGCTGCGAACGCTCGTCCTGGCATTCCACGACAATCCCGGTCGGCAAGTGGGTAATACGGATAGCGGAGTCGGTGGTGTTGACGTGCTGACCGCCCGCGCCGGAAGAACGAAACGTATCAATGCGCAGATCCGCCGGGTTTATATCCGGCAGCTCGGCTTCCGGTAGCTCCGGCATCACGGCGACGGTACAGGCGGAGGTATGGATACGCCCCTGCGACTCGGTCGCCGGAACACGCTGTACGCGGTGTCCGCCAGACTCAAATTTCAGTCGGCCATACACACCGTCGCCGCTGATTTTGGCGATGATCTCTTTATAACCGCCATGCTCGCCTTCGCTCATGCTCATGATCTCCACACGCCAGCGGCGCGCTTCGGCATAACGGCTGTACATGCGGAACAGATCGCCGGCAAACAGCGCGGCTTCATCGCCGCCGGTGCCGGCGCGAACCTCAAGGAACGCGTTTCGTTCATCGTCCGGATCTTTCGGCAGCAGCAGTACCTGTAACTGTTGCTCCAGTTGTTCGCTTTTTTCTTTCGCTTCGCGCAGTTCTTCCTGCGCCATTTCTCGCATTTCAGGATCGTCGAGCATCATCTGAGCCGTCTCGATATCGTCCTGAACCTGTTGCCAGTCCGTAAAACAGCGAGAAACGTCGCTTAATTGCGCATATTCACGCGACAATGCGCGAAAGCGGTCCTGGTCGGCGATAATTCCCGCATCGCCCAGCAACGCCTGAACTTCCTCATGGCGTTCGTGCAGGGCTTCCAGTTTGGCAACGATAGAAGGCTTCATAGGCGTAAATTCACCCTGTAAAAAAGTGTGGTGTGTACTGCTACTCCAGCCCGAGGCTGTCGCGCAGAATATTCAGGCGTTCGTCATCCCCGTCACGGGCAGCCTGTTGAAGTGATTTCGTTGGCGCATGAATCAGGCGGTTGGTCAGTTTCCATGCCAGATCCTGCAAGATGGCTTGCGCATCGCCGCCCTGTTGAAGGGCTGACAGCGCTTTGGTAGTCAGTTCGTCACGAATCTGCTCCGACTGACTACGGTATTCCCGAATGGTCTCGCTGGCCCCCTGGGCACGTAGCCAGGCCATAAACTCGCTGGCTTCCTGCTCAACAATCGTTTCCGCTTCTACCGCCGCAGCCTGACGCTGCGCCAGATTATGCGAAATGATGCTCTGTAAATCATCGACGCTATAAAGATAAGCATTCGCCAGTTTGCCGACTTCCGGCTCAACGTCGCGCGGTACGGCGATATCCACCAGCAGCATCGGCTGGTTACGACGGCTTTTTAATGCGCGCTCCACCATGCCTTTGCCGATAATCGGCAGCGGACTGGCGGTCGAGCTGATGATAATATCGGCATCCTGCAAACGGGCGTCGATATCGCTGAGCGAGATAACCTCGGCGCCTACCTCATCCGCCAGGGCTTGCGCGCGCTCGCGGGTTCGGTTGGCGATAATCATCTTTTGTACTTTATGCTCGCGCAGGTGACGCGCCACCAGTTCAATAGTTTCGCCCGCGCCAACTAACAGTACAGTGACCGTCGAGAGCGATTCAAAGATTTGGCGGGCGAGCGTACAGGCGGCAAACGCGACGGAGACGGCGCTGGCGCCGATATCAGTTTCAGTCCGCACTCGCTTGGCGACGGAAAAAGACTTCTGGAACATTCGCTCCAGCGCGCTGGCGTTAAGGTGGCCTTTTTGCGAATCCGCAAACGCTTTTTTCACCTGACCGAGGATTTGCGGTTCGCCCAGCACCAGTGAATCCAGACCGCTGGCGACGCGCATCAGGTGGCTGACGGCGTCATTGTCCTGATGCCAGTACAGACTGTTGCGCAGATCGTCTTCGTTCAGGTTATGGTAATCGCATAACCAGCGGATCAGCGCTTCTTGCAGGTTATCCTGCTCTTCCACGCTCAGATACAGCTCTGTACGGTTACAGGTTGACAGCACGACCCCGCCCTGCACCATTGGCTGCGCAAGCAGGCTGTCCAGCGCCTGATCAAGCGTGTCCGGCGAAAACGTTACGCGTTCTCGCAGCGATACAGGTGCCGTTTTATGGTTAATACCGAGCGCTAAAAGGGTCATGTCTGCGGGAGTAGTACCAGCGTTGATATGGTTAGTCTGCTTGCATCATACAGGATGCGCGTGGTCAATAAAAGAGAGAGCCCCCTTTTGGAGTAATTGGCAGCGCTCGCTAATTTGATGATTTAAGACAACTTGAAAGTAGACGATGTTACCAGGCGGCGCTAGCATTAAAGGCTATAACTGTAACCGATAGCAAAAATTTGCCGAATCGCGGCGCGAACGTTTTTACAGCCTGCAGGTTCAGTTTTCAGGCCTGATAAGCGTAACGCCATCAGGTAATTATTGCACCGTATCACAAGGATTCGTCATCACTATGACCCTGCCCGATTTTCGCCTGATTCGTCTACTGCCGTTAGCAAGCCTGGTTCTCACCGCCTGTACGCTTCCTGTGCATAAAGGCCCGGGTAAGAGCCCGGATTCCCCTCAGTGGCGCCAGCATCAGCAAGAGGTGCGCCATCTGAATCAATACCAGACGCGCGGCGCCTTTGCTTACATATCTGATGATCAGAAAGTCTATGCGCGTTTCTTCTGGCAACAGACCGGACAGGATCGTTACCGTCTGCTGCTCACCAACCCGCTGGGCAGCACCGAGCTGGAGCTTAACGCCCAGCCGGGGAACGTCCAGTTGGTGGATAACAAAGGTCAGCGCTATACCGCCGATGACGCCGAAGAGATGATCGGCAAACTCACCGGGATGCCGATTCCGTTAAACAGCCTGCGGCAGTGGATTCTCGGTCTGCCTGGCGATGCCACCGACTATAAACTGGACGATCAGTATCGCCTGAGCGAAGTGAACTACCGCCAGGACGGTAAAAACTGGAAAGTGGTGTACGGTGGCTATGACAGCAAAACGCAGCCTGCCATGCCTGCCAATATGGAGCTTTCAGACGGCAGTCAGCGCATTAAGCTGAAAATGGATAACTGGATTGTGAAATGATGACCCACTGGCCTTCTCCGGCAAAATTAAATCTGTTTTTATATATCACCGGACAGCGTGCGGACGGCTACCACACGCTGCAGACGCTGTTTCAGTTTCTGGATTATGGCGACACACTACACATCGAACCGCGTCACGATGGCGAAATCCATTTATTAACTCCGGTTAACGGCGTTGAACATGAAGACAACCTGATCGTCCGCGCCGCACGGCTGTTGATGAAAACCGCCTCGGAGAGTGGACGCCTGCCCGCCGGAAGCGGTGCGGATATCAGCATTGAGAAGCGTTTGCCGATGGGCGGCGGTCTGGGCGGCGGTTCGTCTAACGCCGCGACCGTTCTGGTGGCGCTCAATCATCTTTGGCAATGCGGGCTTTCCATTGATGAACTGGCGACGCTCGGCCTGACGCTCGGCGCCGACGTCCCGGTCTTTGTTCGTGGCCACGCCGCCTTTGCCGAAGGCGTAGGCGAAATATTAACGCCGGTGAATCCACCGGAAAAATGGTATCTGGTCGCGCACCCTGGCGTCAGCATTCCGACGCCGGTTATCTTTAAAGATCCTCAATTGCCGCGTAATACGCCAAAAAGGTCAATAGATACGTTACTAAAATGTGAATTCGGCAATGATTGCGAGGTTATCGCAAGAAAACGTTTTCGCGAGGTTGATGCGGCGCTTTCCTGGCTGTTAGAATACGCGCCGTCGCGCCTGACTGGGACAGGGGCCTGTGTCTTTGCTGAATTCGATACAGAGTCTTGTGCTCGCCAGGTGCTTGAGCAAGCCCCGGAATGGCTCAATGCTTTTGTGGCGAAGGGTGTCAACCTCTCCCCATTGCATCGAGAGTTACTTTAAAGCATTCGGGTTTCAGGAAGATGGCGAAATGACGAGTCGCCAGTCATATACGCCGTATTTGACTGGTGTGAGGCATCGATGCCAGCGCACATGAAACGTGAATGAAGATGAGTAAGCCGGGCAAGCTGAGCTTCGGTGACAACGTCACCTTGTTCCAGACGTTGCATCGCGCTCTTTAATACACCGCCTGGATAGGATTTTGCCTGGCCCGCACAGTTTTCGGCAAATCTTTTCCACCAATGGACGCATGCCTGAGGTTCTTCTCGTGCCTGATATGAAGCTTTTTGCTGGTAACGCCACCCCGGAACTAGCACAACGTATTGCCAACCGCCTGTACACTTCTCTCGGCGACGCCGCCGTAGGTCGCTTTAGCGACGGCGAAGTCAGCGTACAAATCAACGAAAATGTACGCGGTGGTGATATTTTCATCATCCAGTCCACTTGTGCCCCAACCAACGACAACCTGATGGAATTGGTCGTTATGGTTGATGCCCTGCGTCGTGCTTCCGCAGGTCGTATCACCGCCGTTATCCCCTACTTTGGCTATGCACGTCAGGACCGTCGCGTACGTTCCGCCCGTGTGCCGATTACCGCAAAAGTTGTCGCTGACTTCCTGTCCAGCGTCGGCGTTGACCGCGTTCTCACCGTAGACCTGCATGCTGAACAGATCCAGGGCTTCTTTGACGTTCCGGTTGATAACGTGTTCGGTAGCCCAATCCTGCTCGAAGATATGCTGCAACTGAATCTGGATAACCCGATCGTGGTTTCCCCGGATATCGGCGGCGTGGTTCGTGCCCGCGCTATCGCTAAGCTGCTGAACGATACCGATATGGCTATCATTGATAAACGTCGTCCGCGTGCGAACGTTTCTCAGGTGATGCACATCATCGGCGACGTCGCTGGCCGTGACTGCGTGCTGGTTGACGATATGATCGATACCGGCGGTACTCTGTGCAAAGCAGCAGAAGCATTGAAAGAACGTGGCGCTAAACGCGTGTTTGCTTACGCGACGCACCCGATCTTCTCAGGCAATGCGGCAAACAACCTGCGCAACTCCGTCATTGACGAAGTCGTTGTCTGCGACACCATTCCGCTGACCGACGAAATCAAAGCACTGCCGAACGTGCGTACCTTGACCCTGTCAGGTATGCTGGCCGAAGCGATTCGCCGTATCAGCAACGAAGAATCGATTTCCGCCATGTTCGAGCATTGATCGAACCCGGATCTAAAACCCGCTGCGGCGGGTTTTTTTGTCTGTAATACCCTTTTGTATGACTTATGCCTCCTTCACCTGCCATTTAGTTGACAGATGATGCGCTCATGGATGAAACATTATTGTGAACAAATTATTTTCCTCACATGTGATGCCTTTCCGCGCTCTCATCGATGCTTGCTGGAAAGAAAAATATACCGCCTCCCGGTTCACCCGCGATGTGATAGCCGGGATCACCGTCGGGATTATTGCTATCCCGCTGGCGATGGCGCTGGCAATTGGCAGTGGCGTTGCGCCGCAATATGGCCTCTATACCTCCGCTGTCGCCGGGATCGTGATCGCGCTAACCGGCGGCTCGCGCTTTAGCGTTTCCGGCCCTACCGCCGCGTTTGTGGTGATTTTGTATCCGGTGTCGCAGCAGTTTGGTCTGGCGGGTCTACTGGTCGCCACGCTGATGTCGGGCTTCTTCCTGATCCTTTTCGGCCTGGCGAGACTGGGGCGATTGATTGAATATATCCCGGTGTCGGTCACGTTGGGTTTTACCTCAGGGATTGGTATTACCATCGGTACCATGCAGATTAAAGATTTTCTTGGTCTGCAGATGGCACATGTGCCTGAGCACTATTTGCAGAAAGTCGGCGCGCTGTTTATGGCGTTGCCCACCGTCAATATTGGCGATGCCGCCATTGGCGTGGTGACGCTGGGAACGTTGATTTTCTGGCCGCGTCTCGGCATTCGTCTGCCGGGACATCTTCCCGCGCTGCTGGCCGGTTGCGCCGTGATGGGGATCGTTAATCTGCTGGGCGGCAATGTGGCGACTATCGGTTCACAGTTCCACTACGTTCTGGCTGACGGCACCCGGGGCAACGGCATCCCGCAGCTCCTGCCGCAACTGGTGCTGCCGTGGAATCTTCCTGGCTCCGATTTCACGCTAAGCTGGGATTCACTGCGCGCGCTGTTGCCGGCGGCCTTCTCGATGGCAATGCTAGGGGCAATCGAATCATTGCTCTGCGCCGTCGTGCTGGACGGCATGACCGGCACCAAACATAAAGCGAACAGCGAACTTATCGGCCAGGGGCTGGGGAATATGGTCGCGCCGTTCTTTGGCGGCATCACCGCCACCGCCGCGATTGCCCGCTCTGCCGCCAACGTCCGCGCTGGCGCAACCTCTCCCGTCTCGGCGGTGATTCACGCCATCCTGGTCATTCTGGCGCTACTGGTCTTGGCTCCGCTACTCTCCTGGCTGCCGCTTTCCGCGATGGCGGCGCTACTGCTGATGGTGGCATGGAATATGAGTGAAGCCCATAAAGTGGTGGATCTGTTACGCCATGCGCCGAAAGATGACATCATCGTTATGCTGCTGTGCATGTCATTAACGGTACTGTTTGATATGGTCATCGCCATCAGCGTGGGGATTGTTCTTGCCTCCCTGCTATTTATGCGCCGTATTGCGCGTATGACACGACTTGCGCCAGTCAATGTCGATGTGCCTGATGATGTGCTGGTGCTGCGCGTTATCGGTCCGCTCTTTTTCGCCGCGGCGGAAGGGCTGTTTACCGAGCTTGAGTCGCGTATTAACGGTAAACGTATCGTGGTTTTGAAATGGGATGCAGTGCCAGTGCTGGATGCAGGCGGGCTGGATGCTTTTCAGCGTTTTGTGAAACGTCTGCCGGAGGGTTGCGAATTGCGTATCAGTAACCTGGAGTTCCAACCACTGCGCACAATGGCGCGCGCCGGTATCAAACCCATTCCAGGCCGTCTGACCTTCTTCCCGAACAGGACAGCGGCGTTAGCAGACTTGAGCAGTTAATGGGCAATGCCCGGTGGCGATAACGCTTACCGGGCCTGAACCGGTTAGCTATGACGACGATTGTCGTTACGGCGGCAACGTTTGTCATAGTGACGTACCCACCAGTATTTGTCGCTCACCTGCTCATGCCCCCCTACGCGAGCACCCGCCAGCCAAAGAACCGCACCGACAAAAATGCTGAGTACAGCGCCATGTGCAAAAAATTGCGGCAAATTAAACTGCGGCAATTGGTTTAAAATAGAGTAACCAACGCCGACAACCATCACTGCCAGCCCCAACCCCATCAGCACGTTACCGAATAACGAAGCGTTTTTGCGTTTCATATGTCACCTCCGGAACTTTTGGGTTGTTTTAAGGAAATCCCCCTAAACTTTATGTGTAAAGTATAGACAACACTGCCGTTTGTAAGTGCGGGTGCGATCACAAATGTAAAGTTTCATTTAACAAAACTTTACAAATAACACACTGAACAGTTTACTTTTTTAATAATTTTCACTGGCAATTATTTAATTTACTTCAGAGTGTCGCTGTATTTTGTCAAGCGGGCAGACAGACAGTAAACTACGCGCCAGTTATGGATCTACTCAGGACAAAAAAACGTGGCAATTAAATTGATTGTTGGTCTGGCGAATCCCGGTGCGGAATATGCCGCGACGCGACACAATGCAGGCGCATGGTACGTCGATTTACTGGCGGAGCGTCTGCGTGCACCGTTGCGTGAAGAGCCTAAATTCTTTGGCTATACCTCACGCATCATGCTGGAAGGGGAAGATGTTCGCCTGCTGGTACCCACCACGTTCATGAACCTCAGTGGTAAAGCAGTTGGCGCAATGGCCAGTTTTTACCGTATTCAGCCGGACGAAATCCTGGTCGCTCACGATGAGCTGGATCTCCCACCGGGCGTCGCGAAATTTAAACTTGGCGGCGGCCACGGCGGCCATAATGGTCTGAAAGACATCATCAGCAAGCTGGGCAATAATCCCAACTTTCATCGATTACGCGTTGGAATCGGTCATCCAGGCGATAAAAATAAAGTTGTTGGTTTCGTACTGGGTAAGCCCCCTGTTTCTGAACAAAAATTAATTGATGAGGCTATTGACGAAGCGGCACGCTGTACGGAAATGTGGTTCAAAGAAGGTCTGGCCAAAGCAACAAGCCGTTTGCATACCTTTAAGGCGCAATAACCAGTGATGTGCGGCATTTTTGCCGCACGCCGTGTATAATAGGCGAAGTTATTTCCATTTCTGCAATCTGTTTTCTATAACAGGTTGATTATTAAGATATTAAGGTGAGTTAAATCATGGGATTCAAATGCGGTATCGTCGGTCTGCCCAACGTTGGGAAATCCACCCTGTTCAACGCGCTGACAAAAGCCGGTATTGAAGCGGCAAACTTTCCGTTCTGCACCATCGAACCGAATACCGGTGTCGTACCGATGCCCGATCCGCGTCTGGACCAGTTGGCTGAGATTGTTAAACCGCAGCGTATTCTACCAACCACGATGGAGTTCGTGGATATCGCTGGTCTGGTAAAAGGCGCGTCCAAAGGCGAAGGATTGGGCAATCAGTTCCTGACCAACATCCGTGAAACCGAAGCTATCGGTCACGTTGTTCGCTGCTTTGAGAACGACAATATCATCCACGTGGCGGGTAAAGTAAACCCGGCAGAAGATATTGATGTTATCAATACCGAACTGGCGTTGGCTGACCTCGATACGTGCGAACGTGCCATCCATCGCGTGCAAAAGAAAGCAAAAGGCGGCGATAAAGACGCAAAAGCAGAACTGGCTGCGCTGGAGAAATGCCTGCCGCACCTGGCCGAAGCGGGGATGCTGCGCTCGCTGGACCTGACGGATGAAGATAAAGCGGCTATCCGCTATTTAAGCTTCCTGACGTTGAAGCCCACAATGTATATCGCTAACGTCAATGAAGACGGTTTTGAAAACAACCCGTATCTGGACCAGGTTCGTGAAATCGCCGCGAAAGAAGGCTCGGTAGTGGTTCCGGTGTGTGCCGCCGTCGAGGCCGATATTGCTGAGCTGGATGATGAAGAGCGCGATGAGTTCATGGCAGAACTGGGACTGGAAGAGCCAGGACTGAACCGTGTTATTCGTGCAGGTTACCGTCTGCTCAACCTTCAGACCTACTTCACCGCCGGCGTGAAAGAAGTCCGCGCATGGACTATTCCGGTTGGCGCAACCGCGCCGCAGGCGGCCGGTAAAATCCATACCGACTTTGAAAAAGGTTTTATCCGCGCCCAAACTATCGCCTTTGACGACTTCATTACCTACAAAGGTGAACAAGGCGCGAAAGAAGCCGGTAAGATGCGAGCGGAAGGGAAAGATTACATCGTTAAAGATGGCGATGTGATGAACTTCCTGTTCAACGTCTAAATAAAATTTGTTGTCTCATGAGGTTTCACTGAATCTCATAACAACGGTAAAACTCTATAAAATCCACGCCAAAGCGTGGATTTTTGTTATAACGCTGTACTTCACATTAAATAACCAGCCACTGACTGCCAGGGCGGACAATCTCGCCCGACTACCCCTGCTCTGCCGCTATTAAATAGGGCGCAATGCTCGCTAATTTCTCCCGGGTTTCCGTCAGTTCGCGTTCCGGCGTAGATTGCGCGATGATTCCCGCCCCCGCCTGTATCCAGCAGCGCTGGCTGTCCTGAAATACGGAACGCAGAACTAGCGCCGCGTCGAAGCGCGTATCGTCCAACAGCAGGATTGCGCCGGAATAAAGCTCTCGCGGCGTCTTCTCAATTTGCATAATCGCGTTCAGAGCAGCATTTTTAGGGATGCCTGAGGCGGTAATAGACGGAAACAGCACGGTAAACGCATCCCAGGCATCCTTGTTTTCCGCAAGCTGACCGCTCACGCCAGACCCCAGATGCTGAACGCTGCCGCGCTGGCGAACCGACATTAAATCTTCAACCACCACGCTGCCCGGCTGGCAAACGGCCTCCAGTTCGACGATAGCTTCTTTGACAGAAAGGATATGCTCAAGCACCTCTTTACTGTCGTGCAGCAGTTCTGCCTCTTTCGCCTTATTATGCTCCGGGTTTCCCATGCGATCGCGGGTGCCCGCAAGCGGTTCAGTAACCACTTTATTGCCCGTCACTGACATCACCAGTTCCGGGCTAAAGCCCAGCGCTTCGCGTCCTTCCTGACGGAACATAAACGAACGCGTAGGCGTGTTTGCCTGCCGCCCGTATAACAGCGTGGCGGGCATATCAATCCTCGATGGCAGGGGAATAGCGCGCGAGACAATCACTTTGACATACTCGCCACGGCGGAGCTCCGCAACGGCGCGTGCAACCTGTTGTTTATACGCCTCACCATTGAGAGCGGTATCCACCGCCAGTGGTGCGTTCTGCGTCGTTGTACCGGCCTCTTTCACCCACTCGCACAGACGTCGGCACCCGTCGGCGGAGTCCGCATAAACGGTGACATTTCCCTTTTCAAAAATAAGTTCTTCACGGGGAACGGTTAACGTCAGTAGCGGCCACTCCCCGGCGTTAAAGGCAATCCCCCGCGCATGCGCCGCAAAGTTGAACCCAACCTGTCCATATACCCGACGTCCTTTCACCTGAGGATGCGCCATAAAACGACGCGCGCAGTCGGCAATGGAATCCACCGCCCATTTTTGCTCCCCGGTATCATCAATAAATGTCGCCTGCGTTCCATCGGCATTAATGTGCAACCGTGCCTGGCACCCTTTGCCTAAATACCAACAGGGTTGGCGCTCATAGACATAACACTCTTCTTCTGCGAACTGGCGTAAAACGCCAGAAATCGTCGGCAGCCATTGTTCCTCTGGTAACGCCAGGTGTAAAAATTCACTGATTTTCATCCCTTACCTCTCTGTGTTATTCCCGGATCAATCAATTGCGCTTGTCATCAGTTCTCTTGCCGAATGCAGCCGGATATAAGCAACCCACGCCGCCAACAACGTGAATGCCCCGGCAAACAGGAAGCAGGCCGCATAGCCAAAATGTTGAGCAACAACGCCACCGATAACGCCTGCCAGAATGGCGATTGCCGCGTCAGTACATTGAAAGAGGGTGAAGTCGACACCGGCCTGCAAAGGCGATGAAAGCGACATCAGCGTGGCGTAAAGACAGACCAGCGCGCAGGCCAGCGAAATGGACTGGACAATGACCAGACACTGGAGAATCGGCGGCAACAGATGACCCGGCGCCATCATGAGCGTCATCACCACCGCCAGCAGCGCGATCCCCTGGACGCCATAAGCCGTCAACAGCGCTCTGCCGGGTGAGGTGTATTTCATCAGCAATCCACCGGCCAGCGTTCCTGCTATGCCCGCTGCAATATTGCCGCCGCTAAACAGCGCGCCCAACGCGGACATGCTTAACCCATGATCCAACAACAGCGGTGCCAGAAGAGGCAGCACAAACCGCATGCCTGAATTCAGCATCAATACCAGCAATAAGCCCAGGCGCGCCTGTTTCCTCCTTAGCGCATAACCTAACGCCGGAACATGCGGGATAGTCTCTGTTCGCGTCGGCTCCGTAATGCGCCACAGCGGGAGTGACAGCGCCATAATCAGCACCGCCATCATCAGCATGGCGACAGGCCAGCCGGATGCTGCCGACAGCATCAGGAACACCCCGCCGCCGCACATCATTCCCAGATAGCTGCCGCCGACCTGCACGCTGTTTCCCCAGCCGTAACCCGCACGGGTCAGTTGATCGACGCAAAAGCCGTCGCTGGCGATATCGATGGTGGAGGCGACCGTACCTGCCACCATAAACAGAACAAATAACGCGACGATTTGCGTATCGGGAAATCCCCGTTCTCGCCCAAACCAACCAATCGCTGCGGCAATCGTCAGGATCGCCGCTAGCGCGACCTGACCACGCAGGATTAACATGCGGGAACGGCGTTCCGGGCTACCGGGCGGAAGCCGCCAGCGTTCGATCCACGGCGCCCAAATAAACTTCAGCGCCCAGGGCAGCATAAACAGGGTTGTCGCACCGGCAAGCGCCAGCGAACCGCCAGCAACGCGCACCAACGCGGGTAAGGACTGCATAGACAGCGCCGATACCAGGCTCTGCGTCACATAGACGCCGGCAATAGCAAAAATCACTCGCCCGGTCGTCAACGTCAGCGGTTTAACATTCGACTGAACATCACTCATGCACCCACTCTCCAGACGCGGAAACCCCTTCGTCGCGCCACGCGCGCGCGGCCATTTGCGCCTGCCACAGCGCCTGATAACGTCCATGACGGGAGAGCAATTGCGCATGAGTACCCTGCTCAACCACCTGTCCCTCCTCCATCACCAGAATGTTTCCGGCCCCGGCGATGGTGGATAAACGGTGGGCGATGATAATCACCGTCCGGTTGTGAACCAGGTTATCGATCGCTTTTTGCACTGCCAGCTCGCTTTCAATATCCAGCGCGGCGGTCGGTTCATCGAGAATGACGACCGGCGCGTTTTTCAATAACGCTCTGGCAATGGAAATCCGCTGGCGCTCGCCGCCCGATAGCTGGCCACCCATCTCCCCCAATGGCGTCAGCCAGCCTTGCGGAAGACGGGAAATAAACTCAAGGCACTGCGCCGCGCGGGCGGCCTCTTCCACCTCCTGTCGCGTCGCCTGTGGGCGCGCGATACGGATATTCGCCAGCAGCGTGTCATCAAACAGCCAGACATCCTGGAAAACAACAGAAATCAGGCTATTGAGCTGTTCCGGCGTCAGGCGGCGAATATCGACGCCGCCAATAGAAATCTGCCCTTGCTGCGGATCGGCATAGCGCATTAACAGTTTAGTGACCGTGGTTTTGCCTGCGCCGGAGGCACCCACCAGCGCGCTCATACTGGCTGCCGGGAACGTCAAAGAAACATTATTAAGCGCGTGACCGTCGCCTTCTTCGTAGCGATAGCTGACGTTGTCAAAGCGGATATCGTAACGTTCCGGCATCTCGTTTTGCGCTGCGACGGGAAGCGGTGCTATCGCCATAAACTGCTCAATCCGTTGCAGGGCGCTGGCGATCAGTTCCACAACCGAGGTGTAGCTGATAAACATCGCCATCGGTTCTGCGAAGCGCATAATCATCGCAACGGCGGCAATCAGAAAGGCGAGATTCAGAGTGCCCGTCACCACCCAGACGATCCCGGATAACACCACCACCTGCAGGCCCAACTCCACGACGCTGGCGATCAGCATCGTCGCGCCAGCGCCCTGACGGTGAGTGCGGGTCTGCAAGTTTTCCAGCGCATTGAAATGCGCCAACAGCGCCCGGCTTTTATCGGCATCGCTGCCGCAGGTGCGCAATACCATCATCCCCTGAGCAAATTCAACGATATCGCCACTCAGTCGCTGGTGCGCTTCCCCCAGCGTCTGCATTTGTCGCCGCATCGCCGGGCGGCGCCAGTAATAAAACGGCACCAGCAGAGGGAAGATCAGCAACATCACCAGCCCCAGCCGCCAGTCTATCCACAATGTCGCCAGCGACGCCGTCAGCGGCGTGATAATGGTGAGCAGCAAAATATTGGCTATCGCAATAACATAATTGAGGTTTTCATCCACGCTGCCCAGCAGCAAGGCATTCATCTCGCCCGCCCTGCCGCGCTGGAGCTTCTCCAGCGGCACGCGGCGTAATTGCTCGCCAAGTCGCAGGCGCAACTCATGGGTGGCCTGCGCCAGATGACCACGGTATTCAAAGCCCAGGCCATACCAGCGTAGCGCCAGCGTCACAATAGTGGCAACGCTGAAGGCCACAGCCCAGTTAAGGAGTTGCGGCGCGTCTCCCCGTAACAGCGCATCAATGATCGGATAAAGACAGGCAAAGGCAATCCCCTGCATGAATGCTGCCAGCAACAGCGCCAGCATACTGCGCCTCAGCATCCTGGCCTGACTGCCAACGCTGGAGATAAGCTGGCGCCAGATGACGCGCCAGGCCAGGTTATCCGCAGGATTATTGTCTTTCATTTTCCACCACCTCTTCCTGTGTTCCACCCGGCACCCAATGCTGCGCCTGCTGATAGTGTTGCCAGAGCCGTTGATACAGGCCGCCCTGCGCCAACAGTTGCGTATGGTTCCCCATTTCCCTGAGCTGTCCGTCGGAAAACAGCAATATCACATCGGCCTGAGTCACCATTGAAAGACGATGCGCGACCATGATGACCGTCCGGCCGCGCATGGCCGCCGCGAGCGCCTTGATAAGCGCCGCTTCGTTTTCCGGGTCAGCAAACGCCGTCGCCTCATCGAGCACCAGGATGGGGCGATCCTGCAAAATCGCCCGGGCAATAGTGATGCGCTGCCGCTGGCCACCGGAGAGAAATACCCCGCGTTCCCCGACTCTCGTGTTGTAACCTTCTGGCAACACGCTAATAAAATCATGGGCCTGCGCCACTCTGGCCGCCGCTATTACCGCCTCCAGCGGCGTATCCGGCGCGCCCAGACGAATGTTATTGGCTATCGTGCCGGCAAAAAGGAAGTTGTCCTGAAACACAAACGAGAGTTGCTTCATCAGGGTGTCCGTCTGCATATCGCGCAGATCCACGCCGCCAATACGGATATGGCCTTTGTCTGGATCGGCGTAACGCAGCAGCAAGCGCGCCACGGTGCTTTTTCCGGCGCCGCTTGGCCCGACCAGCGCCACAATTTGCCCGGCAGGCACATGAAAGCTTACCTCCTGCAACGCGGCGCCAGTACGCGCTTGCGGATAATGAAAGCTCACCTGCTCAAAGGTAATGTTCGCCTCTTTCGGCTGCTGGTCGGACAGCGGCAGCGATAACTCCGGCATCGCGAGTACCTGATAAATACGCTGAATGCTTAAACGCGTTTGCGCGACCAGGTTATTGAGCATCATCATTGGCATCACGGCTTCGGCCATCCCGCTGCCCAACAGTAAAACGGCCACCCACGCAGTAAAATCGAGACTGCCATAGTGCAACAGGCCGTACCCCGACCAGATCAGGACAACCAGGGTCGGGAGAGGATTCAGAATCGAGAAGGAAAAACGCGCTGAAAAACCGGCTTTGCGATACCAGGTTTTGAGCACATCGCCCCACTCTTCAAGGGCGCGTTGATAGCGCAAAAAACTGGTGCTGCCGCTATCAAACGTTCTCACCACGGGCATGGCCTGCACAAACTCAATAACCGCCGCACTGACCTGCTCGCGCGCCTTATGATAACGCTGAGCCATATCTTCCGAACGCTGGCGGGCGAGCACGAGAACAACCGAGCCAAACGCCAGTACCCCCAGCGTCGCGATTGCCAGCCGCCAGTCCAGCCAGAACAAGATAACGATTGTCGCCAGCGGCATGATGATCGCGCGGGCATAGAGCGGCGTGCTGTCGGCCACAAAGATATGCAGTGACTTCACGTCATCCAGCATCACTTTCGCCACTGACCCACTCCCCATTTGCTGTAACACGCCAGGCGGAAGCTGCAATGCTTTACGGGCTAACCTGCTGCGCAGAATATTCTCCAGATGAAAAGCCGCGTAATGAGAGGTGTTGAACGCCTGCAAGCGCAGAACAAAAGTTAAGACCACGCAGCCGATCACGCCGCCCAGCGGCCAGGCCGGAATAGCGTCAGGCGTCGCGCGAAGGTCGCGCAGGCTCCACGCCAGAAAAAGGAGCGCTCCCAGGCTGGTTAATGCCGCCAGCCCCGCCAGCGCCATAGCTAAAATAACCTTCCGGCGAACCGGTGTAATCACCTGCCAGAGAGGAAATCGGGACAGCGATTCAGTGTTGGATGATTGAGATGACATGGGAGTGACTGAATTTCCTGATGAATTTTTACGGACGCCAAAAACGACAATTCAGGGTGGCGTTCTGAGAATTAATGTGAATAATAAGCATTATCAATAACTCTTCTACCCCATTCGGTTCTATTTATACCCTAAATAGTTCGAGTTGCAGGAAGGCGGCAAGCGAGGGAAGCCCCAGGAGCTTACAGAAGTAAGTGACTGGGGTGAGTGACAAATCTGTCTGGAACAGATTTGAACGCCGCTTGCGGCGGCCCGTAAGGGCGGGCGAGGCCCAGGGATGGGCCGAGTAACCCGTAGCCAACGCACATGCAACTTGAAATATGACGGGTATATGCCCGCATTGGTCTAAGCCACAGGGAGATAACCAGGTCATGACGGAGTCACCGCAAACGCAATCTGAAATCTCTATTCACCAGTTGGTGGTTGGGAAACCTGCAAACGATGGCAATATTCCTGCTCAGTGTGAACTGCTGCGCTGTTCGTTGCAGGAAGGTATGGATATTTTGCTCTGGAGGGGCCATTTTGCGCGGCCTGAGACGTTGCAGCTACACGACGATCTGGGCAGGATTAACTTCTCGTGCATCCTGGAAGGCACATCACGCTTTGCAATTCAGGGACTCAGGCGCCACACCGACTGGGAGCTTGCGCGCAATCGCCATTACATTACCCATACACCAGACTGCCGCGGCAGCGCCTCCTGTTGTGGCCGATTCGAGAGCATTACCCTTTCCTTCAGTCCTGAAACCCTCGCGCAGTGGGTGCCGGATATTAACGCGGTCATTAAGAATAAGATCGACTCCCAATGCTGTTGCCAGCAGCAGCGTTGTAATGCTGAAACCCACTTAACGGCTCAGACTTTGCGTCACGCGCTGATGCGCATGCACGGCGGCTTCAGCCATGAACAAAAGCCGTCGACGCTATGGTTGCAGGGGCAAAGTCTGGTCATGCTCAGTCTGGTGCTGGATGAACATCGCGAAGACGCCAGTTGCCTCTCCTGCCACTTCAACCCGATGGAACGCCAGAAACTGCTGCGGGCGAAGGATCTGCTGCTGGCTGATCTGACGCAAGCGCCGGGCGTCGCGGAGCTGGCCAGAGAGTCCGGTCTGAGCGTTCTCAAAATTAAGCGAGGCTTCCGCGTTCTGTTCAACAACAGCGTCTATGGCCTGTTTCAGGCTGAACGAATGCAGGAAGCCAGAAGACGCCTGGCCAACGGCAATACCTCCGTCATGACGGTGGCGGCCGATCTGGGCTATGCCAACGCCAGCCATTTCTCTACCGCCTTCCAGAAACAGTTTGGCGTAACCCCTTCGACCTTTAAACGCGTGATGTAACCTGGGTCGCGCCCCCATAAACGCCTCCCAGACAGAGGCCCGGATACCCCATCCGGGCCTCTGTTCTTTCCGCCTGTTACCAACCCGAAACGGGCATAAATAAACCCGTTTCGGGTAGCGTCCAATTGTTAATAATTATTATTCTCATATTAACAATGCTTTTCGGTAAGACGTGCCATCAGGAGGAAGAATGATTTCTGGCGCACCATCTCAGGATTCGCTGTTACCGGACAACCGCCACGCGGCTGATTACCAACAATTACGCGAGCGGCTTATACAGGAACTGAATTTAACGCCGCAGCAGTTACATGAAGAGAGCAATCTGATCCAGGCCGGCCTGGATTCCATAAGGTTGATGAGATGGTTACACTGGTTTCGTAAAAATGGCTACCGCCTTACCCTTCGCGAGCTGTATGCCGCCCCCACGCTGGCGGCATGGAACCAGTTAATGCTCAGCCGGTCGCCGGAGAACGCGGAAGAAGAAACGCTGCCCGACGAATCATCCTGGCCGAATATGACCGAAAGTACCCCCTTCCCATTGACGCCGGTACAGCACGCCTACCTGACGGGCCGCATGCCGGGGCAGACGCTTGGCGGCGTGGGTTGCCACCTGTATCAGGAGTTTGAAGGCCATTGTCTAACGGCGTTGCAACTGGAACAGGCCATCACGACCTTGCTGCAACGCCACCCAATGCTGCATATCGCCTTTCGCCCCGACGGGCAGCAGGTCTGGCTACCGCAACCTTACTGGAACGGCGTCACCGTTCATGATTTACGCCATAACGACGCTGAAAGCCGTCAGGCCTATCTGGAAGTACTGCGCCAGCGCCTGAGCCACCGTCTTTTACGCGTGGAAATCGGCGAAACGTTTGATTTTCAGTTGACGCTCTTGCCGGACAATCGCCACCGCCTCCATGTCAATATTGACCTGCTGATTATGGATGCCTCCAGCTTTACGCTTTTCTTCGATGAGCTTAACGCCCTGCTGGCCGGAGAATCGCTGTCGGCTATCGACACCCGCTATGATTTCCGTTCGTATTTGCTGCACCAGCAGAAGATCAATCAACCACTGAGAGACAACGCACGCGCTTACTGGCTGGCGAAAGCATCGACGCTTCCCCCCGCACCCGTCTTGCCGCTGGCCTGCGAACCCGCCACACTGCGCGAAGTCCGTAATACCCGGCGCCGCATGATTGTCCCGGCAACATGCTGGCACGCCTTTAGCAACCGGGCCGGCGAGTATGGCGTGACGCCGACAATGGCGCTGGCGACCTGTTTTTCTGCCGTGCTGGCTCGCTGGGGCGGCCTGACGCGTCTGCTGCTTAACATCACCTTATTCGACCGCCAGCCGCTGCACCCGGCAGTTGGCGCGATGCTTGCCGATTTCACCAATATTCTTCTGCTGGATACCGCCTGCGATGGCGATACCGTCAGCAACCTGGCGCGTAAAAACCAGCTCACGTTTACGGAGGACTGGGAGCATCGCCACTGGTCCGGCGTCGAATTACTCCGTGAACTCAGACGCCAGCAGCGCTACCCCCACGGTGCCCCGGTGGTATTTACCAGCAATCTGGGACGTTCCCTCTACAGCAGCCGCGCAGAATCGCCGTTGGGCGAGCCGGAATGGGGCATCTCGCAAACGCCGCAGGTCTGGATAGATCATCTGGCGTTCGAGCATCACGGCGAGGTCTGGCTGCAATGGGACAGCAACGACGCGCTGTTCCCTCCGGCGTTAGTCGAAACGTTGTTCGACGCCTACTGCCAGTTGATTAACCAACTCTGCGATGACGAGAGCGCCTGGCAAAAGCCGTTTGCAGATATGATGCCCGCCCGCCAGCGCGCGATACGCGAACAGGTCAACGCCACCGGTGCCCCCATTCCCGAAGGCTTGCTGCATGAAGGCATTTTCCGTATCGCTCTGCAACAGCCGCAGGCGCTGGCGGTAACGGACATGCGTTATCAGTGGAATTATTATGAGCTGACAGACTATGCCCGCCGTTGCGCGGGCAGGTTAATCGAGTGCGGGGTTCAGCCCGGCGATAATGTGGCTATCACGATGTCGAAAGGCGCAGGACAACTTGTTGCGGTTCTGGCCGCCCTGCTGGCCGGGGCGGTTTACGTTCCGGTTTCGCTGGACCAGCCTGCCGCACGGCGCGAGAAAATCTACGCTGACGCCAGCGTCCGGCTGGTGCTCATTTGCCAGCACGACGCCAGCGCCTGGTCAGACGATATTCCCGTCCTTGCCTGGCAGCAGGCCATTGAGGCGGAGCCGATCGCCAACCCGGTGGTACGCGCCCCCACGCAACCGGCCTACATTATCTACACCTCCGGCTCTACCGGCACGCCGAAAGGGGTGGTCATTTCTCACCGGGGAGCGCTCAACACCTGTTGCGATATCAATACCCGCTATCAGGTTGGCCCCGGTGACAGGGTGCTGGCCCTCTCCGCCCTGCATTTTGATTTATCGGTTTACGACATTTTTGGCGTACTGCGCGCGGGCGGCGCGCTGGTGATGGTGATGGAAAATCAACGGCGCGATCCTCATGCATGGTGTGAGCTGATCCAGCGCCATCAGGTCACGCTCTGGAACAGCGTCCCGGCGCTGTTCGATATGCTGCTGACCTGGTGTGAAGGTTTCGCCGACGCCACGCCGGAAAATCTGCGCGCAGTGATGCTTTCCGGCGACTGGATCGGGCTTGACCTCCCCGCCCGTTATCGGGCCTTCCGGCCACAAGGACAATTTATCGCGATGGGCGGCGCTACCGAGGCGTCTATCTGGTCTAACGCCTGCGAAATTCACGACGTCCCCGCCCACTGGCGTTCCATCCCTTACGGTTTCCCGCTAACCAACCAACGCTACCGGGTGGTGGATGAACGGGGCCGGGACTGCCCTGACTGGGTGCCGGGCGAATTATGGATTGGCGGCATCGGGGTCGCGGAAGGCTATTTCAACGATCCCCTGCGCAGCGAGCAGCAATTTTTGACGCACCCGGACGAGCGCTGGTATCGCACCGGCGATCTCGGCTGCTACTGGCCAGACGGCACAATAGAGTTCCTCGGTCGTCGCGACAAGCAGGTCAAAGTCGGAGGATATCGCATCGAGCTGGGCGAAATCGAAAGCGCACTCAGCCAGTTGGCGGGGGTGAAACAAGCAACCGTTCTGGCGATCGGCGAAAAAGAAAAAACGCTGGCGGCATACGTGGTTCCTCAGGGCGAGGCTTTTTGCGTTACCGATCATCGGGACCCGGCACTGCCGCAGGCGTGGCACACGCTTGCGGGAACGTTGCCCTGTTGTGCTATCTCGCCAGAGATCTCCGCAGAACAGGTAGCCGATTTCCTTCAGCATCGCCTGTTAAAACTGAAGCCGGGTCACACCGCTGGCACCGATCCTCTCCCCCTGATGAACTCACTCGCTATCCAGCCGCGCTGGCAGGCCGTGGTGGAACGCTGGTTAGCATTTCTGGTGACGCAACGGCGACTGAAGCCCGCTGCTGAAGGTTATCAGGTCTGCGCTGGTGAAGAACGCAAGGATGAGCACCCGAATTTCAGCGGACATGATTTAACGTTATCGCAAATTCTTCGCGGCACCCGCGACGAACTGTCGTTACTGAACGACGTGCAGTGGTCGCCGGAAAGCCTGGCCTTCAACCATCCGGCCAGCGCCCCATATATTCAGGAACTGGCGACAATTTGCCAACAGCTTGCACAGCGCTTACAGCGCCCGGTACGCCTGCTTGAGGTGGGAACCCGCACCGGCCGCGCCGCAGAATCGCTGTTAGTACAGCTCAACGCCGGACAGGTTGAGTATGTCGGGCTTGAGCAGAGCCAGGAGATGCTCCTGAGCGCCCGGCAGAGGCTCGTCCCCTGGCCTGGTGCCCGTCTGTCCCCCTGGAATGCAGACACGCTGGCGGCGCACGCTCACTCGGCGGACATTATCTGGCTTAATAACGCCCTGCATCGTCTGCTGCCGGAAGATCCCGGGCTCCTTGCGACATTACAACAGCTTGCCGTTCCCGGCGCGCTGCTCTACGTGATGGAGTTTCGCCAGTTAACGCCGTCCGCCTTGCTCAGCACGCTCCTGTTAACCGATGGACAGCCGGAGGCCCTGCTGCATAACAGTGCCGACTGGGCGGCGTTATTTAGCGCAGCCGCCTTCAACTGTCAGCATGGCGATGAGGTCGCGGGGTTACAACGCTTCCTCGTACAATGTCCCGATAGCCAGGTGCGCCGCGATCCCCGTCAACTTCAGGCCGCCCTCGCCGGACGCCTGCCGGGGTGGATGGTGCCGCAACGGATCGTCTTCCTCGACGCCTTACCGCTGACGGCTAACGGGAAGATTGACTATCAGGCGCTGAAGCGTCGTCATACTCCTGAAGCAGAAAACCAGGCCGAAGCGGATTTACCCCAGGGCGACATTGAAAAACAGGTTGCCGCCCTCTGGCAGCAACTCTTATCGACTGGCAATGTCACCAGAGAAACCGACTTCTTCCAGCAAGGCGGCGATAGCCTGCTGGCGACCCGTCTGACCGGACAACTTCATCAGGCAGGTTATGAAGCGCAATTAAGCGACCTGTTTAATCATCCCCGGCTGGCGGATTTTGCCGCCACGCTGCGTAAAATCGACGTTCCGGTCGAACAACCATTCGTCCACACCCCTGAAGATCGCTACCAGCCCTTTGCGCTTACCGACGTGCAGCAGGCTTACCTGGTGGGGCGTCAGCCGGGCTTTGCCCTGGGCGGCGTCGGCTCACATTTCTTTGTTGAATTTGAAATTGCCGATCTGGACCTCACCCGGCTGGAGACGGTCTGGAACCGATTAATCGCCCGCCACGATATGCTTCGAGCCGTCGTACGTGATGGACAGCAACAGGTGCTCGAACAGACGCCCCACTGGGTGATAACCGCACACACCCTCCATACGCCTGAAGAGGCGTTGCGGGTGCGCGAAAAACTGGCGCATCAGGTACTCAACCCCGAAGTGTGGCCGGTATTCGATCTCCAGGTCGGATACGTGGACGGGATGCCCGCCCGCCTGTGGCTGTGTCTGGATAACCTGTTGCTTGACGGTCTGAGCATGCAGATCCTGCTGGCGGAGCTGGAGCACGGCTACCGCTACCCGCAGCAGTTGCCTCCGCCGCTGCCCGTCACCTTCAGGGATTATCTGCAACACCCCTCGCTACAGTCGCCCAATCCAGATTCTCTGGCATGGTGGCAGGCGCAGCTTGATGATATTCCTCCGGCGCCTGCGTTGCCGCTGCGCTGCTTGCCTCAGGAGGTTGAAACACCGCGCTTCACCCGCCTGAACGGCGCGCTGGACAGCACGCGCTGGCATCGTCTGAAAAAACGGGCGGCTGACGCCCATCTCACCCCGTCGGCCGTACTGTTATCGGTGTGGTCAACGGTTCTCTCTGCATGGAGTGCGCAGCCTGAGTTCACGCTTAACCTTACGCTTTTCGACAGGCGGCCGCTGCACCCGCAAATCAACCAGATTCTGGGCGATTTCACCTCGCTGATGCTGCTGAGCTGGCATCCCGGCGAAAGCTGGCTGCACACCGCGCAGTCACTACAGCAGCGGCTGAGCCAGAACCTCAACCACCGCGATGTGTCGGCCATCCGCGTGATGCGTCAACTGGCGCAACGGCAAAACGTGCCAGCCATTCCGATGCCCGTCGTCTTTACCAGCGCGCTGGGCTTTGAGCAGGATAACTTCCTCGCCCGGTGTAATCTGCTCAAACCGGTCTGGGGCATCTCCCAGACGCCGCAGGTCTGGCTCGATCACCAGGTTTATGAATCCGAAGGCGAACTGCGCTTTAACTGGGATTTTGTCGCCGCGCTGTTTCCTGCCGGGCAGGTGGAGCGCCAGTTTGAACAGTATTGCGCATTGCTAAACCGAATGGCCGAGGATGAAAGCGGCTGGCAACTGCCGCTCGCCGTGCTGGTGCCTCCCGTTAAATTCGCAGGGCAATGCGCAGAGCGCTCACCGCGCGTATGCCCTGAGCACTCTCAGCCACACATTGCGGCGGACGAGAGCACCGTCAGCCTGATTTGCGACGCCTTCCGCGAGGTGGTTGGCGAGTCTGTCACGCCCGCAGAAAACTTCTTTGAGGCGGGCGCAACGTCACTGAATCTGGTGCAACTACACGTTTTGTTACAACGTCACGAATTTTCCACCCTGACGTTGCTTGACCTCTTCACCCACCCTTCTCCTGCCGCCCTGGCCGATTATCTGGCCGGCGTCGCCACGGTGGAAAAAACAAAACATCCTCGCCCTGTTCGCCGTCGTCAGCGGCGGATATAGCGCGAAGCAAACTGATTTTCCCCAAAACGCCATCGCGAACGCATGGCGTTCCATTGACTTTGTGAATCTTAGGAAACGAGACCGATTATGGATAACTTGCGCTTCTCTTCTGCGCCGACAGCAGATTCCATTGATGCATCGATCGCTCAACACTACCCGGACTGCGAACCTGTCGCGGTTATCGGCTACGCCTGCCATTTTCCTGAATCGCCGGATGGCGAAACGTTCTGGCAAAACCTGCTGGAAGGTCGTGAATGCAGCCGACGCTTTACGCGCGAAGAGCTTCTGGCCGTCGGTCTGGATGCCGCCACCATTGACGATCCTCATTATGTCAATATCGGTACGGTGTTAGACAACGCCGACTGCTTCGACGCCACCCTGTTTGGCTATTCGCGACAGGAAGCGGAGTCGATGGACCCGCAGCAGCGCCTGTTTTTGCAGGCGGTCTGGCATGCGCTGGAACATGCCGGTTATGCCCCCGGCGCCGTCCCCCATAAGACCGGTGTTTTCGCCTCTTCCCGGATGAGTACCTACCCCGGTCGCGAAGCATTGAACGTGACAGAAGTCGCGCAGGTAAAGGGTCTGCAATCTCTGATGGGCAATGATAAAGACTATATTGCCACCCGCGCCGCGTACAAACTGAACCTGCACGGCCCGGCGTTATCGGTACAGACCGCCTGCTCCAGCTCGCTGGTTGCCGTACATCTGGCCTGTGAAAGCCTGCGCGCAGGCGAATCCGATATGGCGATTGCCGGCGGCGTGGCGCTCTCTTTCCCCCAGCAGGCAGGCTATCGCTACCAGCCCGGAATGATTTTCTCTCCTGATGGTCACTGTCGTCCCTTTGACGCCTCGGCTGAGGGCACCTGGGCCGGTAACGGTCTCGGCTGCGTGGTGTTACGTCGCCTGAGAGATGCGCTACTGTCAGGCGATCCGATTATCTCGGTGATCCTCTCCAGCGCGGTCAACAACGACGGCAACAGAAAGGTCGGCTATACCGCCCCTTCCGTCGCAGGGCAACAGGCGGTCATCGAAGAGGCGTTAATGCTGGCGGCCATCGACGACAGGCAGGTAGGTTACATTGAAACCCACGGCACCGGCACACCGTTGGGCGACGCGATTGAAATTGAAGCGTTACGCAACGTCTATGCGCCTCGCCCGCAGGATCAGCGCTGTGCGCTCGGTTCCGTGAAAAGTAATATGGGGCATCTGGATACCGCGGCGGGCATTGCCGGACTGCTAAAAACCGTTCTGGCAGTCAGCCGCGGACAAATTCCACCCTTACTGAATTTTCACACCCCCAACCCGGCGCTGAAACTTGAAGAGAGCCCCTTTACCATACCGGTGTCAGCGCAGGCGTGGCAGGACGAAATGCGTTATGCGGGCGTCTCCTCCTTTGGTATTGGCGGCACCAACTGCCATATGATCGTCGCCTCGCTGCCCGACGCGCTCAACGCGCGCCTCCCCAACACGGATGGCGGCAGAAAAAGTACCGCGTTGCTGCTCAGCGCCGCCAGCGACAGCGCGTTGCGGCGGCTGGCGACGGATTATGCCGGAGCGCTAAGGGATAATGCGGATGCCCGCTCTCTGGCCTTCACGGCCCTGCACGCGCGCCGTCTCGATCTTCCCTTCCGCCTGGCAGCGCCATTAAACCGTGAAACCGCTGCGGCGCTCAGCGCCTGGGCCGGTGAGAAATCGGGGGCGCTGGTTTACAGCGGCCACGGTGCCAGCGGCAAGCAGGTGTGGCTGTTTACCGGCCAGGGCTCGCACTGGCGCACTATGGGTCAGACAATGTACCGGCACTCAACGGCGTTTGCCGACACGCTGGATCGCTGTTTTTCCGCCTGTAGCGAAATGCTCACGCCGTCACTGCGCGAAGCGATGTTTAACCCCGATTCGGCGCAGCTGGACAATATGGCCTGGGCGCAGCCAGCGATTGTCGCGTTTGAAATCGCGATGGCGGCGCACTGGCGCGCTGAAGGACTGAAGCCAGATTTCGCCATTGGGCATTCCGTCGGTGAATTTGCCGCTGCCGTCGTCTGCGGACACTATACGATTGAACAGGTCATGCCACTGGTTTGTCGACGCGGCGCACTGATGCAGCAGTGCGCAAGCGGCGCAATGGTGGCGGTATTTGCAGACGAAGACACGCTGATGCCGCTGGCTCGTCAGTTTGAGCTGGATCTCGCCGCCAACAACGGTACGCAACATACGGTATTTTCCGGGCCGGAAGCCCGTCTCGCGATATTTTGCGCCACGCTCTCGCAGCATGACATTGACTATCGTCGCCTGAGCGTAACCGGCGCGGCGCACTCCGCTTTACTGGAACCGATACTCGATCGGTTCCAGGCCGCCTGCGCGGGGCTGCACGCAGAGCCGGGGCAAATACCGATTATTTCCACGCTCACCGCCGACGTCATTGATGAGTCAACGCTCAACCAGGCGGATTACTGGCGCCGACACATGCGTCAGCCGGTGCGTTTTATCCAGAGTATCCAGATGGCGCATCAGCTCGGCGCCCGCGTTTTTCTGGAGATGGGACCCGATGCCCAGTTGGTTGCTTCCGGGCAGCGCGAATACCGCGATAACGCATACTGGATAGCCAGCGCCCGGCGTAACAAAGAGGCGAGCGATGTCCTCAATCAGGCCCTGCTCCAGCTTTACGCTGCCGGCGTCGCCCTACCGTGGGCCGACCTACTGGCGGGCGATGGACAACGTATCGCTGCGCCATGTTATCCGTTTGATACTGAGCGTTACTGGAAAGAGCGCGTCTCCCCGGCCTGCGAGCCTGCCGACGCAGCGCTGTCTGCCGGGCTGGAGGTGGCGAGTCGCGCCGCGACAGCGCTCGATCTCCCCCGTCTGGAAGCGCTTAAACAGTGCGCCACGCGACTGCACGCCATCTACGTCGATCAACTGGTACAACGCTGTACCGACGATGCCATTGAAAACGGTGTGGACGCCATGACCATCATGCGCCGTGGACGTCTGCTGCCCCGCTACCAGCAGCTACTCCAGCGCCTGCTGAATAACTGCGTGGTCGACGGCGATTACCGCTGCACCGACGGGCGATATGCTCGCGCCCGCCCCATTGAACATCAACAGCGGGAATCACTGCTGACGGAACTTGCCGGTTATTGTGAAGGTTTTCAGGCTATTCCCGACACCATCGCCCGTGCCGGCGATCGGTTATATGAAATGATGAGCGGCGCGGAAGAACCGGTGGCGATTATCTTCCCGCAAAGCGCCTCTGACGGCGTGGAGGTGTTGTATCAGGAATTCAGCTTTGGTCGCTATTTCAACCAAATCGCCGCTGGGGTATTACGCGGCATTGTCCAGACGCGTCAGCCCCGCCAGCCATTGCGTATTCTTGAAGTTGGCGGCGGAACCGGCGGCACCACCGCGTGGCTGCTGCCGGAACTCAGCGGCGTTCCGGCGCTGGAGTACCATTTCACCGATATCTCGGCGCTGTTCACCCGCCGCGCCCAGCAGAAATTCGCCGACTATGATTTTGTGAAGTATAGCGAGCTGGATCTCGAAAAAGAGGCGCAATCGCAGGGTTTCCAGGCACAGTCTTACGATCTCATTGTGGCGGCGAACGTGATTCACGCCACCCGCCATATTGGCCGCACGCTCGATAATCTGCGCCCCCTGCTCAAGCCGGGCGGGCGTCTGCTGATGCGCGAAATCACCCAGCCAATGCGTCTGTTTGATTTCGTTTTCGGCCCGCTGGTTCTTCCGCTACAGGATCTCGACGCCCGCGAAGGTGAGCTATTCCTCACCACCGCTCAGTGGCAGCAACAGTGCCGCCACGCCGGATTCAGCAAAGTGGCGTGGCTACCGCAGGACGACAGCCCGACCGCCGGGATGAGCGAACATATCATTCTCGCCACGCTGCCCGGTCAGGCGGTTAGTGCCGTAACATTCACCGCACCATCAGAACCCGTGTTGGGGCAGGCGCTGACGGATAACGGTGACTATCTTGCCGACTGGTCTGATTGCGCAGGTCAGCCTGAACAGTTTAACGCCCGCTGGCAGGAGGCCTGGCGTCTGCTCTCACAGCGTCATGGCGACGATCTGTCTGTGGAACCGCCCCTCGTCGCCGCCCCGGAGTGGCTGGGGGAGGTTCGCTTAAGCTGGCAAAACGAAGCCTTTTCCCGCGGTCAGATGCGCGTTGAAGCCCGTCATCCTGATGGTAAGTGGCTGCCGCTATCGCCCGCCGCGCCTCTTCCTGCACCGCAAACGCATTATCAATGGCGCTGGACGCCCCTCAACATCGCCAGCGTTGACCATCCGCTTACCTTCAACTTCAGCGCCGGTATGCTTGCGCGCCGCGACGAGCTGGCGCAATACGGCATCATTCACGATCCGCACGCCTCTTCGCGACTGATGATTGTTGAGGAGAGCGAGGATACGCTGGCCTTAGCGGAGAAAGTGATAGCAGCGCTCACCGCCAGCGCAGCCGGATTGATTGTGGTCACTCGCCGCGCGTGGCGAGTCGAGGAAAATGAAGCGCTCTCTGCGTCCCATCACGCGCTATGGGCCTTGCTTCGCGTCGCGGCCAACGAACAGCCGGAACGGTTGATTGCCGCCATCGATCTCGCCGAAAACACCCCGTGGGAAACGCTACATCAAGGGTTGAGCGCAGTCTCACTATCACAGCGCTGGCTTGCCGCGCGGGGTAACACCCTCTGGCTCCCTTCACTGGCGCCCAATACGGGATGCGCCGCCGAATTACCGGCAAACGTGTTTACCGGCGATAACCGCTGGCATCTGGTGACCGGAGCGTTTGGTGGATTAGGCCGCCTTGCCGTGAACTGGCTCAGAGAAAAAGGGGCGCGACGCATCGCCCTGCTGGCACCGCGCGTGGATGAGTCATGGCTACGCGATGTGGAGGGCGGGCAAACGCGCGTCTGCCGTTGTGATGTGGGCGATGCCGGGCAACTGGCCACGGTTCTTGACGATCTGGCGGCCAACGGCGGCATTGCCGGAGCGATTCATGCCGCTGGCGTATTGGCTGACGCGCCCTTGCAGGAGCTTGATGACCACCAGCTGGCCGCCGTTTTTGCGGTAAAAGCGCAGGCGGCAAACCAACTGTTGCAAACCCTGCGCAACCACGACGGACGCTATCTTATTCTCTACTCTTCCGCTGCCGCCACCCTCGGCGCGCCGGGTCAGAGCGCCCATGCGCTGGCCTGCGGCTACCTGGACGGGCTGGCCCAGCAGTTTTCCACCCTTGATGCGCCGAAAACGCTCTCTGTCGCCTGGGGCGCATGGGGAGAAAGCGGTCGGGCGGCCACGCCGGAAATGCTGGCGACGCTCGCCAACCGCGGTATGGGCGCGTTAAGCGATGCCGAAGGCTGCTGGCACCTGGAACAGGCGGTGATGCGCGGCACCCCGTGGCGACTGGCGATGCGCGTTTTTACCGACAAAATGCCCCCGTTACAACAGGCTCTGTTTAACATCAGCGCCACAGAAAAAGCCGCCACGCCTGTCATTCCTCCTGCTGATGACAACGCCTTTAACGGCAGCCTGAGCGATGAAACGGCGGTGATGGCATGGCTGAAAAAGCGGATTTCGGTTCAGCTAAGGCTGAGCGATCCGGCATCACTGCGCCCAAACCAGGATCTGTTACAACTCGGCATGGACTCGCTGCTCTTCCTTGAACTCAGTAGCGATATTCAGCACTACCTGGGCGTACGCATCAATGCGGAACGGGCGTGGCAGGATCTGTCTCCTCATGGACTCACGCAGCTTATCTGTTCTAAGCCAGAGACGACGCCTGCCGCTTCGCAGCCGGAAGTGTTGCGGCACGACGCCGACGAGCGTTATGCGCCCTTCCCTTTGACGCCCATTCAGCACGCCTACTGGCTGGGGCGAACCCACCTCATTGGCTATGGCGGCGTCGCCTGTCACGTCCTGTTTGAGTGGGATAAACGCCACGATGAGTTTGATCTCGCTATACTGGAGAAAGCATGGAACCAGCTCATCGCTCGCCACGATATGTTGCGTATGGTGGTTGATGCCGACGGGCAGCAGCGAGTCCTGGCGACAACGCCTGAGTATCACATCCCACGCGACGATCTGCGCGCGCTTTCCCCGGAAGAACAGCGTATAGCGCTGGAAAAACGGCGGCATGAACTGAGCTATCGCGTTTTGCCTGCCGACCAGTGGCCTCTTTTTGAGCTGGTGGTCAGCGAAATCGACGATTGCCATTACCGCCTGCACATGAACCTCGACCTTTTGCAGTTTGATGTGCAGAGTTTTAAAGTCATGATGGACGATCTGGCGCAAGTCTGGCGCGGCGAAACACTGGCGCCGCTCGATATCACCTTCCGTGATTATGTGATGGCTGAACAGGCGCGCCGACAGACATCGGCATGGCACGATGCCTGGGATTACTGGCAGGAAAAACTGCCGCAACTGCCCTTAGCGCCAGAGCTGCCGGTGGTTGAAACACCCCCGGAAACGCCACACTTCACCACTTTCAAATCGACGATCGGCAAGAAAGAATGGCAGGCCGTGAAACAGCGCTGGCAGCAGCAAGGCGTCACACCGTCTGCCGCACTGCTCACGCTGTTTGCCGCCACCCTTGAGCGCTGGAGCCGCACCACGGCATTTACGCTGAACCTGACTTTCTTCAATCGTCAGCCGATCCATCCGCAAATCAACCAGTTGATTGGTGATTTTACCTCCGTCACGCTGGTTGATTTTAACTTCTCAACGCCGGTGACGTTGCAAGAGCAGATGCAACAGACCCAACAGCGCCTCTGGCAAAACATGGCGCACAGTGAAATGAACGGTGTTGAGGTGATCCGTGAGCTGGGCCGCCTGCGCGGGTCACAACGTCAACCGCTGATGCCGGTGGTGTTTACCAGTATGCTGGGGATGACGCTGGAAGGCATGACTATCGATCAGGCAATGAGCCATCTGTTCGGCGAACCCTGCTATGTGTTCACGCAAACGCCGCAGGTCTGGCTGGATCATCAGGTCATGGAGAGCGACGGCGAGTTGATGTTTAGCTGGTACTGCATGGACAACGTGCTGGAACCCGGCGCTGCCGAGGCAATGTTTAATGACTATTGCGCCATCCTGCAAGCCGTCATTGCCGCTCCTGAAAGCCTGAAGACTCTCGCCAGCGGCATCGCCGGGCACATTCCCCGTCGACGCTGGCCGCTGAACGCACAGACAGACTACGACCTGCGGGATATTGAGCAGGCGACGCTCGAATACCCCGGCATCCGGCAGACCAGAGCGGAAATAGCCGAACAAGGCGCGTTGACGCTGGATATCGTGATGGCCGATGATCCGTCGCCATCAGCGGCGACGCCCGATGAGCACGATCTCGCCCAACTGGCGCTGCCGTTGCCTGCGCAGGTGCAGCTTGATGAACTGGAGGCGACCTGGCGCTGGCTGGAGGCGCGTGCGCTACAGGGGATCGCGGCTACGCTAAATCGTCACAGCCTGTTTACCACGCCGGAGATCGCCCATCGCTTTAGCGCAATAGTACAGGCGCTGTCCGCGCAAGCATCTCACCAGCGTCTGCTGCGCCAGTGGCTACAGTGTCTGACGGAAAGAGAGTGGTTAATCCGCGAGGGTGAAAGCTGGCGCTGCCGCGTTCCGCTCAGCGAGATTCCTGAGCCTCAGGAAGCGTGCCCGCAAAGCCAATGGAGCCAGGCGTTGGCGCAGTATCTGGAAACCTGCATCGCCCGGCACGACGCCCTCTTCTCCGGGCAGTGTTCACCGCTGGAATTGCTGTTCAACGAGCAGCATCGCGTGACCGACGCGCTGTATCGCGACAACCCCGCCAGCGCCTGTCTGAATCGCTATATCGCGCAGATTGCCGCCTTGTGCGGCGCAGAACGGATTCTGGAGGTTGGCGCCGGAACCGCAGCCACTACCGCGCCGGTACTGAAGGCCACGCGGAACACGCGGCAGTCGTACCACTTCACGGACGTCTCCGCACAGTTCCTCAATGACGCCAGAGCCCGTTTCCATGATGAATCGCGGGTGTCTTATGCCTTATTCGACATCAACCAGCCGCTGGATTTCACCGCCCACCCGGAGGCGGGTTACGACCTGATCGTTGCCGTCAATGTGCTCCACGACGCCAGCCATGTCGTCCAGACGTTGCGCAGATTAAAACTGTTGCTGAAAGCCGGCGGACGTTTGCTGATCGTTGAAGCGACGGAGCGAAACAGCGTATTCCAACTGGCGAGCGTGGGCTTTATTGAGGGATTAAGCGGATACCGCGATTTCCGCCGCCGGGATGAGAAACCGATGCTCACCCGCTCCGCATGGCAGGAGGTTCTCGTTCAGGCCGGGTTTGCAAACGAGCTGGCGTGGCCCACGCAGGAATCGTCGCCGCTGCGCCAGCATCTGCTGCTGGCGCGTTCGCCTGGCGTAAATCGCCCGAATAAAGAAGCCGTGAGCCGCTATTTACAGCAGCGCTTTGGCATCGGTCTGCCCGTTTTACAGATCCGGCAAAGAGAAACGTTATTTACGCCGCAGCATGCCCCGTCTGATGCGCTGATTGAGCCACCCAAACCCACGCCAGTTGCCGGGGGGAATCCGGCGCTGGAAAAACAGGTGGCTGAACTCTGGCAATCGCTGCTGTCTCGCCCCGTGGCAAGGCATCACGACTTTTTCGAACTGGGCGGCGACAGCCTGATGGCGACAAGGATGGTCGCGCAGCTAAACCGGAGAGGGATTGCCAGGGCTAACCTTCAGGATCTGTTCAGCCATTCGACGCTGAGCGACTTCTGCGCCCATCTACAGACGGCTACGTCAGGAGAGGACAACCCGGTTCCCCTTTGTCAGGGCGACGGCGAGGAAACCCTGTTTGTCTTCCACGCTTCGGACGGCGATATCAGCGCCTGGCTACCGCTCGCCAGCGCGCTGAACAGGCGCGTTTTCGGCCTGCAAGCAAAATCGCCGCTGCGCTTTGCCACGCTTGACCAGATGATCGATGAGTATGTCGGGTGCATCCGTCGCCAGCAGCCTCACGGCCCTTATGTGCTGGCGGGTTGGTCGTATGGCGCGTTTCTCGCGGCGGGTGCCGCACAGCGCCTGTACGCCAAAGGCGAGCAGGTTCGCATGGTGTTAATCGATCCCGTGTGCCGACAGGATTTCTGTTGCGACAACCGGGCGGCCCTGCTGCGCCTGTTAGCCGAAGAACAAACGCCTCTGGCGCTACCCGAACATTTCGACCAGCAGACGCCCGACAGCCAGCTTGCTGACTTTATCGGTCTCGCTAAAACGGCCGGTATGGTGTCGCAAAACCTGACGCTGCAAGCGGCAGAAACGTGGCTCGACAACATCGCGCATCTGCTGCGTTTACTGACTGAGCATACGCCGGGCGAAAGCGTTCCGGTCCCCTGTCTCATGGTGTATGCCGCCGGGAGACCCGCGCGCTGGACGCCAGCAGAAACCGAGTGGCAGGGCTGGATAAACAACGCCGACGGCTATGTGATTGAAGCCAGCCACTGGCAAATCATGATGGAAGCCCCCCACGTTCAGGCTTGTGCGCAACACATTACGCGCTGGCTTTGCGCAACCTCAACGCAACCGGAGAACACGTTATGATGTCGTCCGCCTCCCCAAAACAACGCGTACTGATTGTGGGCGCCAAATTTGGCGAAATGTACCTGAATGCCTTTATGCAGCCCCCGGAGGGGCTGGAACTGGTTGGCCTGCTGGCGCAAGGAAGCGCCCGTTCAAGAGAGCTGGCCCATGCGTTTGGCATTCCGCTGTATACCTCGCCGGAACAGATAACCAGAATGCCGGATATCGCCTGTATTGTCGTGCGTTCGACCGTCGCCGGAGGAACCGGTACGCAGCTTGCCAGACACTTTCTGGCGCGCGGCGTACACGTCATTCAGGAGCATCCCCTCCACCCGGATGACATCAGTTCCTTACAAACGCTGGCGCAGAAACAGGGTTGCTGCTATTGGGTAAACACATTTTATCCGCATACGCGCGCGGGACGCACATGGCTTCGCGATGCGCAGCAACTGCGTCACTGCCTGGCTAAAACGCCGCCGGTAGTCCACGCCACCACCAGCCGTCAGTTGCTCTACTCCACGCTGGATTTGTTGTTGCTGGCTCTGGGCGTTGATGCCGTCGCCGTGGAGTGCGACGTGGTTGGCAGCTTTAGCGATTTTCACTGTCTGAGACTCTTCTGGCCGAAGGGAGAAGCCTGCCTGCTGCTTCAGCGCTATCTCGATCCTGACGATCCAGATATGCATAGCCTTATCATGCACCGCCTGCTGCTGGGCTGGCCGGAAGGTCATCTTTCGCTGGAGGCGAGCTACGGCCCCGTCATCTGGTCATCCAGCCTGTTTGTCGCAGACCATCAGGAGAACGCTCACAGTCTCTATCGCAGACCGGAAATCCTGCGCGATCCGCCGGGTCTGACGCGCAGCGCGGCCCCCCTGAGCTGGCGTGACTGCTGCGAAACCGTCGGGCCGGAGGGTGTCAGCTGGTTGCTACACCAGTTGCGCAGCCATCTGGCGGGCGAACATCCACCAGCGGCCTGCCAAAGCGTACATCAGATCGCGTTATCACGTTTATGGCAGCAGATTCTACGTCAGACCGGCAATGCGGAGATCAGACGCCTGACGCCGCCGCACCACGACCGGTTAGCCGGTTTCTACAACGATGATGATAAGGAGGCGCTGTGACGCAATCTGCAATGTGCATCCCGCTGTGGCCCGCCCGGAACGGCAATACTGCGCATCTGGTCATGTGCCCTTTCGCTGGCGGCAGCAGTAGCGCGTTTCGCCACTGGCAAGCTGAGCAACTGGCTGATTGCGCGCTTTCTCTGGTGATCTGGCCGGGGCGCGATCGCCTTCGCCATCTGGAACCGCTCAGAAGCATTACACAACTGGCGGCACTGCTGGCGAACGAGCTGGAAGCATCCGTATCGCCTGACACGCCGCTTTTACTCGCCGGGCACAGCATGGGGGCGCAGGTGGCGTTTGAAACCTGCCGACTTCTGGAGCAACGGGGGCATGCGCCGCAAGGACTGATTATTTCCGGGTGCCATGCCCCGCATCTGCATTCTGAACGCCAGCTCAGCCATCGCGATGATGCCGACTTTATCGCTGAACTGATAGACATTGGCGGATGTTCTCCTGAACTGCGGGAAAACCAGGAATTAATGTCGCTGTTTCTTCCTCTTCTGCGCGCTGATTTTGACGCCACCGAGAGCTATCACTACGACTCGCCCGACGTCTGTCCGCCGCTGCGCACGCCTGCGCTGTTATTGTGCGGTAGCCACGATCGCGAAGCCTCCTGGCAGCAGGTCGATGCCTGGCGTCAGTGGCTGAGCCACGTTACAGGCCCGGTGGTGATTGACGGCGATCATTTCTATCCCATTCAACAAGCCCGGTCCTTTTTTACGCAGATTATCCGCCATTTTCCCCATGCATTTTCTGCAATGACCGCTTTGCAAAAACAGCCCAGCACTTCAGAAAGGTGACGCATGAATTCTTCCTTTGAATCTCTGATTGAACAGTATCCCTTACCCATTGCCGAACAGTTGCGCCACTGGGCGGCCCGTTATGCCTCGCGAATTGCCGTCGTTGATGCAAAGGGGTCGTTAACCTACAGCGCGCTTGATGCACGGGTCGACGAACTTGCCGCAGGTCTGTCATCACTGGGTTTGCGTTCGGGGGAGCATGTGATTGTGCAGCTTCCCAACGACAACGCGTTTGTTACCCTGCTGTTCGCCTTGTTAAGACTGGGCGTTATCCCCGTGCTGGCGATGCCCTCCCAACGGGCGCTGGATATCGACGCGCTGGTTGAGCTGGCGCAACCCGTCGCTTACGTTATTCACGGGGAAAACCACGCAGATCTGGCCCGACAGATGGCGCACAAACACGCCTGCTTGCGTCATGTTCTGGTCGCTGGAGAGACCGTGAGCAACGATTTTACGCCGCTCTTCTCCCTTCACGGTGAGCAGCAGGCGTGGCCGCAGCCTGATGTTTCCGCCACCGCGTTGCTGCTACTTTCTGGCGGCACAACCGGCACGCCCAAACTCATCCCTCGCCGACACGCCGACTATAGCTATAACTTCAGCGCTTCTGCTGAACTGTGCAGCATCAGTCAACAGAGCGTATATCTCGCCGTCCTCCCGGTGGCGCATAACTTTCCACTGGCCTGCCCCGGCATTCTGGGTACGCTTGCCTGCGGCGGAAAAGTGGTGCTGACCGACAGCGCCAGCTGTGATGAGGTGATGCCGTTAATCGCGCAGGAAGGCGTGACTCACGTCGCCCTGGTTCCGGCGCTGGCGCAATTATGGGTGCAGGCCAGGGAGTGGGAAGACAGCGACCTCTCGTCGCTGCGCGTCATTCAGGCAGGCGGCGCCCGGCTCGACCCGACGCTTGCTGAGCAGGTTATCGCCACCTTTGACTGTACCCTGCAACAGGTCTTCGGTATGGCGGAAGGCCTGCTCTGCTTTACCCGGCTGGACGATCCGCATACCACTATTCTCCACAGCCAGGGGCGCCCGTTGTCCCCTCTGGATGAAATCCGCATCGTTGATCAAGACGAGAACGACGTCGCGCCGGGCGAAACAGGGCAATTGTTAACGCGCGGCCCTTATACCATTTCAGGTTATTACCGCGCCCCTGCCCACAACGCGCAGGCCTTTACCGCGCAAGGGTTTTACCGCACAGGCGACAATGTCAGGCTGGATGAGGCGGGGAACCTGCACGTTGAGGGGCGCATAAAAGAGCAGATCAACCGCGCCGGAGAAAAAATAGCCGCGGCTGAAGTGGAGTCGGCACTGATGCGTTTAGCGGAAGTGCAAGATTGCGCGGTAGTCGCCGCGCCGGACACGCTGCTTGGTGAGCGGATTTGCGCGTTTATCATCGCGCAGCAGGTGCCAACTGACTATCAGCAGTTGCGTCAACAACTGACCCGTATGGGGCTCAGCGCGTGGAAAATTCCTGACCAAATCGAGTTTCTGGCCCACTGGCCACTCACCGCCGTCGGCAAGATAGACAAAAAACGCCTGACGGCTCTCGCCATCGACCGTTATCGCCATTCCGCCCAATAAGCGCAAACCGACCCGAAACAGGTTGAAATAAATCCGTTTCGGGTAGCACCACTATTAGAAATAGTTATCATTTTCAATTCACCATTGTCGGTATTTTTGGCGTTTCGCCGTCTTACAGGGACTCACAACAATGAAAATGACACGGCTTTATCCTCTGGCCTTGGGGGGATTATTGCTCCCCGCCATTGCTAATGCCCAGACTTCACAGCAAGACGAAAGCACGCTGGTGGTTACCGCCAGTAAACAATCTTCCCGCTCGGCATCAGCCAACAATGTCTCGTCTACCGTTGTCAGCGCGCCGGAGTTAAGCGACGCCGGCGTTACCGCCAGCGACAAACTCCCCAAAGTCTTGCCTGGGCTCAATATTGAAAATAGCGGCAACATGCTTTTTTCGACAATCTCGCTACGCGGCGTCTCTTCGGCGCAGGACTTCTATAACCCCGCCGTCACCCTGTATGTCGATGGCGTCCCTCAGCTTTCTACCAACACCATCCAGGCGCTTACCGATGTGCAAAGCGTGGAGTTGCTGCGTGGCCCACAGGGAACGTTATATGGCAAAAGCGCTCAGGGCGGGATCATCAACATCGTCACCCGGCAGCCGGACAACACGCCGCGCGGCTATATTGAAGGCGGCGTCAGCAGCCGCGACAGTTATCGAAGTAAATTCAACCTGAGCGGCCCCATTCAGGATGGCCTGCTGTACGGCAGCGTCACCCTATTACGCCAGGTTGATGACGGCGACATGATTAACCCCGCGACGGGAAGCGATGATTTAGGCGGCACCCGCGCCAGCATAGGGAATGTGAAACTGCGTCTGGCGCCGGACGATCAGCCCTGGGAAATAGGCTTTGCCGCCTCACGCGAATGTACCCGTGCCACCCAGGACGCCTATGTGGGATGGAATGATATTAAGGGCCGTAAGCTGTCGATCAGCGATGGTTTACCAGACCCGTACATGCGGCGCTGCACTGACAGCCAGACCCTGAGTGGGAAATACACCACCGACGACTGGGTTTTCAACCTGATCAGCGCCTGGCAGCAGCAGCATTATTCGCGCACCTTCCCTTCCGGTTCGTTAATCGTCAATATGCCTCAGCGCTGGAATCAGGATGTCCAGGAGCTGCGCGCCGCAACCCTGGGCGATGCGCGTACCGTTGATATGGTGTTTGGCCTCTATCGCCAGAACACGCGCGAGCAAATGCAGGCAACTTACGACATGCCTACCATGCGTTATCTGACCAGCGCCGGCTATACCACCGCTGAAACGCTGGCCGCATACAGTGACCTGACCTGGCATTTAACCGATCGTTTTGATATCGGCGGCGGCGTGCGCTTCTCGCATGATAAATCCAGTACACAATATCACGGCAGCATGCGCGGCAATCCGTTTGGCGACCAGGGTAAGAGCAATGACAATCAGGTGCTCGGACAGCTATCCGCAGGCTATATGCTGACCGACGACTGGAGAGTGTATACCCGTGTAGCCCAGGGATATAAACCTTCCGGGTACAACATCGTGCCTACTGCGGGTCTTGATGCCAAACCGTTCGTCGCCGAGAAATCCATCAACTATGAACTTGGCACTCGCTACGAAACTGCTGACGTCACGCTGCAAGCCGCGACGTTTTATACCCACACCAAAGACATGCAGCTCTACTCTGGCCCGGTCGGGATGCAGACATTAAGCAATGCGGGTAAAGCCGACGCCACCGGCGTTGAGCTTGAAGCGAAGTGGCGGTTTGCGCCAGGCTGGTCATGGGATATCAATGGCAACATGATCCGTTCCGAATTCACCAATGACAGTGAGTTGTATCACGGCAACCGGGTGCCGTTCGTACCACGTTATGGCGCGGGAAGCAGTGTGAACGGCGTGATTGATACGCGCTATGGCGCACTGATGCCCCGACTGGCGGTTAATCTGGTCGGGCCGCATTATTTCGATGGCGACAACCAGTTGCGGCAAGGCACCTATGCCACCCTGGACAGCAGCCTGGGCTGGCAGGCGACTGAACGGATGAACATTTCCATCTATGTCGATAACCTGTTCGACCGTCGTTACCGTACCTATGGCTACATGAACGGCAGCAGCGCCGTCGCGCAGGTGAATATGGGGCGCACCGTCGGTATCAATACGCGAATTGATTTCTTCTGATCCTTTAAATAAACAGGGATGCCGTCACGGCATCCCTGATGCGCTTATCCCGCCCAGGGCAGCTCCGCCCAGGTTCCCCCCCTGCCTCTTCGTCTATGTGGACTGACCCCACATCAGCAGCCAGATGAGAGTCAAGTTCTGCGACCATTGAGTTAACTCATTGTTTATTAGCGTTAAGTTACCATTCTTTTCTGTTAATATCTGATCGGTTATAAAGCCCTAAGCGCTTTGTCAAAATCGAAGGGATGATGCATGTGTCATTCCTTTTTTGACGTATATTACGGGAATGACACAGAATTTCTAACGCGCTTTGGAAAAAAACTTTATACCTAAAGCTTGCCGATGCAGAGCCCTCCCCTCCTTTACAACTCCGCCAGGGTTGCAATGTCATCGCCCCGACATTCAGGGCTTACGACCTCCGGCTCACAGGCCTGCAGCATAGACACCATCCTGCAGCGACAGTGGCACAGGCAGCGGTATAAGAGAACTCAACATTTACTGCATGTACATACGACCGTTCCAGCCATAATAAAATAACGTCTCATTCCAGAACACCTCTCGTTGTTCCGATGTCAGAGGTTTTTCGGAGCGTGACGCATTCCGTTTTTGATTACTGTTGTCAAAGATCCTGTCACCGATTACGTCACTATATTCCCTTAGACGCAACATTTGTGTTTTAGTGACTGATGTCGTTTCATCACATGAGTTAGTCGCGTCCTTGTAAAAGACATCCGTATGCTGAACGCCTCTGACAAGCATGTCACGCATATGCATCAAACACCTATTCGCTGGCCAAAAAAGAAGTTTCGTAAAAGCGGTAATATCGGCGACATCGTCTTGTGGCAGCCCGAAGGTAGTTGGAATCAGTTTCAACCGCCTTTGAAGCGCTTTTACTTCATTGTGATGTGTGGTCCAATCAATAGGTGGGTAGTCACATCCTGAAGACTGGCCGTTTTTATCAATTGATTCACAGAAATAGATGGGCGGTGGCGGCCCGGCTATTTCCTCACTATCAAACGAAAGATGGACAAAAAATAGCTTCTGCTTAAGCAGTGTGTTTATTTCATCCCAGTTCGCGCGAACTCCACCTGCACAAATGTTGTCAGGTAGCCCATCTTTACGGCACTGCTCGCTATCGGCGGGCGGTACAAAAATTCGCGACCTGAACTCCGCCAGTGCCCGGGTCCTGCTTACAGCCAGGAGTGAATCAAAAGCAGTGAGTAACGTATTAGTATCAATAACCAGCCCCAGCGGTGAGCGCATATACGGGGTATCGTCCCTATGGTTACCCTGAATACCAAAGGCATCCACTGTTAACACAATCACCTGATCGCATTGTGTTAGTATCCGGTGAGAATCTTCGATGAGCGCTCTTTTCACCGCCAGCAACCCCAGGTTATCCGAAGCACCACCGTCAATCAGATGAACATACTTTGGTATGCCGGCTTCCGTCTCATCAGTGCCTCGTTGAAAACGATTTAATACGACCGGCGACATCATTCCAGGGAAGGCTGCAGAGGCGGCGACAGCCCGGGAAATAGGCATGCTTTGATAATCAACACCGATTGAGCCAAGATTCGTCTCCGTAAAAGTAAAAAGGCTACCGAATGGACGGGGGCGAAATGCATCAGAATCATCCCGGGTGGCGATTGTTGAGTTAATGATGATTTGAGGGCGCGTGGGATTCATATCCCCCAACGTGAGCGTACGGCGTTCTCCTGGCACATTGAAGACATCTGAATCCAGAACGGCGAACAGAGCATCCGTCCGGGTTTGGTGACCAAAAATATAGCTGCCGAGAAATATTGGATTGGCTAACTTTGCAGCAGCACTCAACCTCAGGTTAGCGTCCAGGCGTTCGCGTATCAGATTATCATTCCAAACCGGACGCCACACCTCACCCTGCCCCACGTCTTCCGAGATTCCATACAGCGCCGCCGCCAGTGAACCTCCAGAAACAGAAGAGATCACATTGATATGATGAGTGAGATCCTCGCCGTCAACATGCTTAAGTTCCGATAAGACTCGCGCCCCGAAGATTGCCGAACGAGAACCACCGCCAGAGATCGTCATAAAAAATGCCGTACGCTTCCCCGACCCATCGGCGGAACAGATTGGCTGTTGTACCAAGGGTAAATCACCCGAAATACGTGCGGCAGGCTTACCGGATATTGTTGGTCCACACCCCGTAAGGAAAATTGCAGATGCAAACAAAAATGCGAATAATGAAACTGAGACTTTCATGACCTTCCCTGAGCTCAGGTACAACGCATGGTCGTACTGTCAGACTGGTAGACATTCCCCTTCCACGTAGAAGAAGCATTATTTACGCATTACGCGTACATATCGAAAAAAAAGATTGTACGATCAATTAGCTAATCAACACATCGCTATTTAATACTTTCTCACTCGCCAAATTCAGTACCACATATCCCGCCTCATCGTTTTCTGCCAGCATATTTAGCTGCATGATTAACTGAGTATTCATGCCGTCCTCCTCCTTACCATAGAGTCACGTGGACTGACGAATGACCAACTGTGTCTGCAGCAGTTCGGGGATGAGCATCTAAATATAGAGAAAAAACAGTACCACACAATCCTGGTGAACAAGAATTGACTGTTGCTGTGATAACTAGCATCAGTTAACAGCATCAACAAAAGTGAGTACAAACATGAGTATAAAAATAACATTAAAAAATATAAATATTAAATATCAATATGATAATTAAAAAATCACGGCTCAGCGTCGAATAAAATCTGCTGTCTCATGAGGTTTCGTTGAATCTCACAAGAGTCGTAAAAAGCGATAAAATCCACGCAATTGCGTGAATTTTATCTTTCATAGTATCTCAGATGGCATCGTAGAAATGCAGCTAAACGGAGTACGCCAGTGAATATGGCAAGCAGCGTAGTATTATTCCCGGCACGATTCATACCTTGAAGACGTCTCCAGCCCCGCCCCGCGGTATCCGTCCGCTATGATGCAAAATATGACGAGTATAAATACCACTAAAAAAAGGCCGTCATTTTAGAACTGTAACTTGTCACACCTTTGCGCAATAAATTATTTTTAGGCCGTTCAGCGCGCCCTGTAAGCCACTCTTTAAAACGTGCGGACCTTGATGGCGTGGTAAGGCCACGCGTTAATGGGGATTGCTCCTGGGTATAATCACTACGGAACGTAGCCACCACCTCTTTCGTTTCGCAAGTTCCCATCACAAACAGATTTACAGGCTCAATAGTGAAACTAAAATCCTGGAGTTCTACAGGTAATTGACGACTTTCACACGACCATAAATTAATATCGGATGCACAATACAGAGCAATATTCAGGGCACGTAATGACCAAAAACTACTGGCAGGTCCACTGTAGTTGTCCACCAATCGCTCGTCATCTGCAAATAATCCCTGCGTTGGAACACCAAAACGCATCGCCCCATTGCCAATAAAATAACGCAGTGTTGTTTCCAGAGCACGCTTCGCCTCCCCTATATGTAACGCATCTTTTGAATGACTGGCTACCGCCAGTAATGGGGCAGAAACAGCCAGGCGATAACAGGCACTGCGACCAAAAAAAGGAATGCCCTGCGGCGTCATCAAATAACGATAAGTCGTAACAAACTCCGCCATACAGGATCGAATAAATTGTGGATCATATTCAGGATTGATTTGGTCAAGCCAATATAAGGAATAGTGAAATCCCCAGGCATTGTAATAATCGTAATTACCATGCGCCCCATCCCGAAACCAACCGCCACCTACATGGAATTCTTTTATACGTTCATATTTTTCGTCGCTAACATCCCCAGAGCCATTCAAGGCACGCATTACAAATTGCACGGTTAACGGAAAAAGGTGCCAGTTATTATCAACCGTTTGTAAACCATTAACCTGATTAAACCAGCAAGTAATTTGCTGCTGTTGAGCGGAGGTTAACCGCTCCCAAACTGTTTCACGACATAGCCATAATGCCAGAGCCAAATCGGCACTTTCACAAATACGCTGATCATAATCATGAAGCTTTCCCCAGTAACCTGGATGCGTGGGATCGGTTCCCGCTAAGAACGCCTCAGTGATGATCGCCGTAATATTCAACGTTCCCCCCTTCAGATCATCCATACGCCCCTCTCCGGCAGGTTGATTTCGTAACCACACTGCCAGCGTAGGTAACACCCGACTCACGCCTTCTAAGGCATCAGTACGCGCGTTTTGCTGGCTGGGGCGTCCCGGATAATAGGCATGGGTATGTCCCCAAACAGCATAATGATCAAAAGCCTCTGCTACATAACGGACTAAATAATCACACTGATATTGCAACGAAACCTGAGAATCCTGAAACAGCTTCTGTAACCGCGTGTCGTGAATGTCATAGGGGCATTTTTTGTACCATTGCCGAATGATGTGTTGTTTAAATAACAGGCAATACATCGCTGCATCGGGATGTTCATAAGGAATTATCGGGCGGGGTTTAGCACTAATTTCCACACTCATGGTCAACATACCTGAAAAATATTATAAAGATATTAATGACAAGACTGCTTTTTAACTTAGCATTATTCGAGTCTCATGCATCACGAGATACACTCTCCAGGAATAGCTTTTCTCAACTACCTGAAAATGGGCAAATAAAAATCATCAGAGTTTAGAACTTGATGTCCTTCCCTCTGACGATTAGTCGTTTATTTTTTCGCTGATTCTTCTAATATATGGAAACGATCTTGCCCCCATGCGACAGGTTTCGGCTTATCTTTGATCCACTCATAAAAAGCAGTTTTCATTACTTTGACGCGTTCAGGAAATTGAGCAGCCAGATCCTTCGATTCCATTGGATCTTGCTTGTCATTAAATAATTTCGGAGTATTAGTTCCATCATCGTAAAAATAAAGAGTCCACTCTTGATCACGGATTGCCCATGAGGCTTTTGAAAGTTTTTCTAAATTGGGATTTTTAGGGGCTGACGGATTATTATAAGTTATCCACTTCCAGTAGCCGTACCAGAAAGGTTGATTTTCTTCACTGTAATGTTTCGCTCCCGGTCCAGCCCAGTACAGATATTGATGTGGAGAAGTCTTCGTTTTACCCGCCAGTACCGGCATAATATCTTTACCATCGACATTCATTTCATCAGGAATAGTAATCCCTGCCGCGTGTAATGCGGTAGGTAAAATGTCTAATGCGCTGATCAACGTATCGCTTTGTGTACCCGCAGGGATCTTTTTTGGCCAATATGCCACAAACGGAATATGTACCCCGCCATTATACATCTGACCTTTATAACCGCGATCCATACCATTCATTGGCATTGGAGATTCATTTACAGCACCGTTATCAGAAATGAAAAAAATGAGTGTGTTTTCCAGTTCATTTTTTTCTTTCAAGTAATTTATTATTTTGCCAATGCCTTCATCAGCAGCATTGATTGCCGCAAAATATTTATCTGCTTCCACATTACCTGTATTAAATCTCTCCATATATTTGGCTGGAGACGCTTGCTCTAACGGGATATGAGGGACGCTATATGCCAGACTGATAAAGAAAGGCTTTTGACCTGCCCGATCAATAAATTTTAGTGTTTCGTCAGTAAGATGATGCGTCAGATAACCTGGTGCAGAAATATTCTGGCTATTGCGCCAAATAGCCGGGGAATTCCATAGCGCTGCGCCAGACGCGTAATAACTATAAGAATAATCAAAACCGCGCTTTTCGGGCTCATAACCAGGTTCGCTGACAGAAATCATATTGTCATGATAATCACGGGTTTTAACGTCATCAGCAACATAATTCTTTTTGTCAATGCGTGAATTATGCCATTTACCAATGTTAGCCGTAGCATATCCATTTTCTTGAAACAGCGCTGGCAGCAATTTGATGTCCAATGGAATCCCTTTAATAGCATCATCATTACTGTAAGTACCGAAACTAGTCGGATAACGACCAGTATAAATTCCCGCACGTGATGGTCCGCACACCGGATGAGCCACAAACGCATTGGTCATTTTGACCCCGTTTTGTGCCAGTTGCGCCACATTAGGCATCGCCCGTTGTGCCGCATCAATCATTTTGTCCAAATCCCCCTGATATCGCACGGGAACCGAACGCTGACTTAGTACTTTTTTATCCAAATTATTCAAAGTGAAATCTAATTGACCAGTGCCCAGATCATCCATGATGACTAACAGCACATTAGGTTTTTCATTACCTGAGACAACGGATGTCGGTGCAGCCAATACATTGGATGCTATAGTGGAACACACCGTGGCAATCAGGCCAGCTAACAGGGTTTTTCTTCCTGCGGATAACTTCATTGTCATTCACTCCTTAATGGCTATTAAATTTATTCAGTAACGGCATAATGTCAGCCGCCACTCTGAATAATCTTGCTCATGGCCTGCATGACTGGTGCGGTGTGATAGAAGAAATGCTTGTAAGAAGCGCACAGATAATTGTGCTTATGCTTTTCTCCCGCTTGTGGGACGATACGATGTTTCGGACATCCTCCCTGACACAGAGCTTTGACCTCGCACTGCTGACACATTTGGGTCAATTTTTCCTGTTTTGCATTCCCAAAACGCTGTTGCTGGCGTGATGTAGCCAATTTTACCAGCGATGTGTTAGCAATATTACCTAACAAATAAGCCGGATAGACATAGTGATCGCAGCTGTAAATATCGCCGTTAGTTTCAATGATCAGCGCCTGACCGCACGTAGTAGCTTGCACACAGGTTGATGCCGGATATCCCATCCAGGTGCCCAGTAAACTGTCAAACTCACGTATATAGATTGAACCAACATCTTCTTTCACCCAGGCATCAAATACCGCATTCATAAAATGCCCGTAACCATCTGCCGGAACGCTAAAAGGTGATAACACGGCATCTGCTGGTGGTGAGTAATGACCCTTTGCAGGAGTCAAACAACGGGCATCAACTTCTACGATGGGAATAAACTGTAAAAAAGTGGAACCTAATGCTTTGAGCGCCTGGTAAGTCTCCCGTCCTTTATCATAGTTTTGATCGTTCACGACTGTTAGTGTATTAAAATCCACGTTGTATTCACGTAGCAACGCAATAGATTTTTTGACACGCTCAAAGGTTGGCTGACCATTAACAGCAATACGGTATTTATCATGTATCTCTGCTATTCCGTCGACAGAGACACCAATCAGAAAACGATTTTCGGCAAAAAAGTCTGCCCATTGACGATTAATAGCAATTGCATTGGTTTGAAAACTATTGGTAACCGTTTTCCCCTCAGCATATTGCTGTTGGTATGCCACAGCCTTACGATAAAAATCTAATCCAGCCAGCGTAGGTTCACCCCCTTGCCAGGCAAAATCCACCGTATCGCCGGCATGAGAACGTAAGTAATCACGGATATAGCGGCGCAACATACTGTCGCTCATTGTCTGCTCCGGGCTTTTCCGCGCATTCAGCATCGTCTCCTTTTCAAGATAAAAACAGTATTCACAATGCAGGTTGCAACGATAGCTGACAGGTTTTGCCATCATGTGAAAGTAGGCTCGTTGAGTCGGTGACATATTCATTGAAAACGAGTTCCGAAAAAATGAAACGATATCGGCTAATTTACCTAAATAAAACGACCGCTGAAATGCGCAAAATCACAAAAATGAAATAAAACGAAAGCAAAACAAAAATAAACGAAAGGTAAGCATTAAAACACGCTTCGTCGAAGAACGATAAATTAGCCAGACGAAATAGAACACACGCTAACGGTCCCTATCTGACCGCAGATAAACGGTACGATGCAGATTCCACCTGTTCGATTTCATTATTCACTACAGACCGTAAAATACGCGCAGGTTTTGTCTCTTTTGCTCTCATCACGATTCACATCAGAGACAGGCTCGTTATACCTTACTTCAAGCGCATCACTTCGGTTGCCGCTAATAAATATGCCCCGGCGCCATAGTCAATATTGTGCTCAAACTTTACATCACGTGGGTTGAACGCCGGCAATTGAACCCAACCGATCATACCATTATCGTGAATACAGCCCTGCAAAGCATCCCAGGCCTTTTCGACGACTGGCAGATAAATTTCAACTGGCAGCACCCCCTGATTCACCCCCCAACACAGCCCATAACAAAACAATGCTGTCGCGCTACTTTCCGGCGCCGGAAAACGATGGGGATCAAGCAAACTGGTACGCCATAAACCATCCTCATGCTGATAACGGATCACTTTATCTGCAAGATCAATAAAGAGATTAAGATAGCGCTGACGACCCGCATAATCTTCTGGCATGCGCGCCAGTAAACGTGGGATAGCCGCTAACACCCAACCAATACCTCGGCTCCAGAATACTTTTTGACCATTTTCTTCACGCAATTCACTGCCGTTACCATCAGGAATATAACGATGATCACGATAAAACAGTCCCGTTTCAGGATCGCGCAAATGCTCCACGGCATCCCAGAAAGCCTGATCCATATAGGCCAGATAACGAGGATCATGTGTACATTTACTTAATGCAGCAAACGTTGCGGGCGCCATAAATAACGCATCGCACCACCACCAGTCTTCACGTCCGGGTTTAGGTTCGTTGACGATGGCAGAAATGGCCTTAATCGTGGGTTCCAAAGCTTCCGGGATAGCTATCACCGGCCAAACATCCAGATATGCCTGACAACAGATTAGATCGTCAGCGAAACGTAAGTTTGGCCCGGGACGGAACCCCGTGTGCAGCGTATAATTTATCACGCCATCCAGATATTCCTGATCACTTGTTGCCAGCCAGGCGGCCGCCACACAAGACCAAAATACGCCACGTTCCCAATCGGTATCTTTGATAAAACGGACTTTACCGCTCCGGCGGATCACGCTACGAGTCTGATGCGTTGCCTGATAACGGTATACGCGCTTCATCGTTTCACTCGCCTGCTGAGCGCGAGTCTGCTGTACCATGTTACTCATGGTGAATTTTCTCCCTTGTGTCACAGGCCGGGCTGTCATTAACAACCCGCATGTAACCGGTGACATAATCAATAGCAGCGGCATCCGCATCAACGCCTTGCGGCGTCAGCAGATGCAACAACACATCAGAGCCCACTTTCATTATCACTGTTATCAACAACCAGTGCGGCAGCCAGTTCAGTACGCATGTTCTGTACGCTGGTAGCGCCAATATCCATCAGAATGTCCACCAGTTCAGCTAACGATACGCCATCACGCTCAAAAGCCGCGTTAGCGATCATCGGTAAATTAACCCCAGCCAGTAGCTCAGCATTGCGACCACTCATCAGGATATTTAGCGCACGGTTACACGGCGACCCTCCGGGAATGTCGGTTAAAAACAGTACGCCATCACCACTATCAACCCGATCAGCAGCGTTGCGTAATTCTTCTTCCAGCATGTCTGTAGACAGATTTTCCACGAAATCGACGAAAACCATTTGCGGCTGTTCACCGGCTATTGCTCGTACCGCTGATTCCATACCGGAAGCAAAATGAATATGGCCAGAGACAACAATCCCAATCATTTACAACGTCCTTACCCTAATAATCCTGAATGCATATTACTTACACCATATCCGCATGCTGCGATTGCCCACAGGCGGATACGGCGACACGAATCAATTCATTACACAATGCCCAACAGATGGCCGATAACTCCCGCAGCCAGTGTCGAAAAAATGAGAACCGGGGGTTTTGCCCAAAAGCCTGTTCCCTTCACCATTTTGAACATAAAGAACACTAACGCCAGCGGGAGCAAATTCGGCATGATCTTGTCAAACAGGGCAGTTTGTAACTCCACTGTCTTGCCACCAAGATCGATTGCCGCAGTGGTCTGTAGCCTGATAAAGGTGGCGCATAACGCTCCGATAACAAAGATCCCCATGATGTTGGCGGCTTTTGCCAACTTCTCTGTGGCATCACTCATGTTCACCATCGCCGCTGTGCCCGCGCGATAGCCCATAAACATCAAACCGAAATAGACCAAAAAATGGACAATTTGATACAGTATAAAGAACACAAATGGTCCCGCGATCGACCCTTCAATCGCAATCGATGCCCCCAGAGCCAACGTCAATGGCATCAGCGTCATATGGTCTATAGCATCACCAATACCACCGGTCGGCCCCATTCCCGCAACTTTCATGACGTTAATTGTCGACGGTTTTTCTTTGTTCTCTTCCATAGCAACCGCTGTCCCCAGCAGGAAGGTGAACAGTTTTGGACTGGCATTGAAGAACTGCAAATGGTTCTTCAGTGATTTCGCCAGGTCCGCACGGTTATTACCGTGGATTTTTTGTAATGCCGGGATAATCGAATACGCAAAACCGCCCCCCTGCATGCGTTCAAAATTGAAGTTACCTTCCATAAACAGCCCGCGGATCGCACACTTCCATAGGTCCTTACGGGAAATCACTTTACGAACCTCGGTATCCTGATAAGCATCAACGTTATCTATCAGGCTGCTTGTTTTGGCTTCCGCTACGCGGCCTTTGTCTGCGGTGATATCAGATGCCATCTTCGAAATCCTCTGCTTGTTTGGTATCGTTATTGCTGTTTTTTCCACTAAAGAAGTAGTACAGAAGGGCAATGGATGCGCCCAGAATTGCCACGGCCATAATTGGCAGCTTCAGATAAGTAGTCATCACGAAACCGATAAAGAACACCCCTGCCACTTCTTTCGACCACATGATTTTCAACAACATAGCAAAACCTATTGCCGGTACCATCTTCGCCCCAATCCCCAGACCTTCTAACAAGACCGTTGGCGTGTTTTCATCAATCCAGGCAGCAGCATGCTCACCGAAATAAACCGTCACGAAGGCAATAATGAAATAGAGCATGGAACGCGTAATCAATGTTCCCACCAATAAGCGGGAGATCCCTGCCATATCAGCTTGTTCAGCACATCTATCTGCTTTCCCCATTGTGAAGGCGGTCATTGCAAAGAATCCGATAACAATCATCTGCATCAGAACAGCGATTGGCATACCGACGCCCATAGCAACTTCCGGTGACTGCCCTGTCATAACCGCAAAAGCGACAGCAGCAATCGTCCCCATGGTCACATCAGGTGGCTGTGCGCCAGCATTAGGCACCAGACCTAGCCAGGCCAACTCCAGAGTAGCACCAGCGATCAATCCCACTTCCATATCGCCCATAATCAGGCCTACAACCGGGCCGGTAATTAAAGGACGGTGAATATTCAGGGCTACGTCGTACTTGTCGATACCGCACAAGAAGGCCCAGATTGCAACTAAAGTAGCTTCAAACAGCATAATTTCTTCCTTTATTGCCGTATGTCGTGATGCGATACGTCATGAACTCATGCACTGGCGGCTAGTTCTATGACATTGACCGGAGTCTGGTCTGGTGTGTTCTGCACGGTGCAAGTTACACCGCAGGCGAGAATGCGTCTGAAAGCATCGAGATCTTTTTCATCGACAGAAACCGTTTTGGCTATTTGACGTTTACCTTCATGGAAATGCATATTGCCCACATTGCAATGTTTAATTGGCACACCACCTTCAACCAGACGTGCAACATCCGTTGGGTTATTACACAGAATGAATACTTTCTGCTGTGGGGAGGCTTTATGGATCACGTCAATGGTTTTCTGAATACTGAAGAAACGTACGGCATATTCACCGCCCGCAGAAGCTTTCATTCCCGCCTGCATGAAAGCAGCATTTGGGCCTTCGGCGGCATCATCATTAGCGACCAGAATCAGATTAGCCTCTGTATGTTTTCCCCAGGTAATGCGGATTTGTCCGTGAAGTAAACGCTCATCGATACGAGTCCAGACGATATTTGGCTGAGTCATAAAAATATTCCTGTATTTTATTTTAAAACATAAAGCGTTATAGCTTGTGCCATACGGTTAGCTTTTCCGTCAGCATTTGGTTATTCAGTGTATTATTTTAAAAACTAAACAATAAGAAACGGGAATACCATACTCAGTAAATAATGAGGGTATTCACTATAATTAATAGCTTCTGCCATAAATAGTTACTTGCAGTATTATTGTTTTCCGCAATCCACTTTTTTCTCCCGGTAAGTTGATTGTTGCTTAATTTATTACGTTACCCCACTAACAGGCAGATGTTTCAACTTTTTCGAGCGGAATTGTAAATATTACGTCACCTTCATCGACTATTTGTCGCCAGTGTAGCCCCAATAACAAGAGGATGGGCAGAACAAACAGAATAAATTCCAATTTGTTCCCCAGCCCTGTGGCACTGAACAAGCTTTTCTAACGAAGGCATTAATTTACTCCACAATTAACATTAATAATGTCACTATGGAGTAAAGCGTTACTTCTCTTTTTCAGCGATAATGACTTCGATTCGCATATCCCGCAAGCGTTGCACATACTCTTCGGGGATATTAGAATCCGTCACCAACACATCAATATCACCAAATTCACGGATCATATGGCAACTGCGTTTCCCAAACTTCGTAGAGTCAGCAACCGCAATCACTTGCTCCGAAATATCACACATTAAGCGGTTAAGACTGGCTTCCTGCTCATTATGTGTCGTGATACCCACTCGCAAGTCAAAGCCATCAACCCCCAGAAAAACCTTGTCAAAACGCACGTTTTTCAGGCTGGCTTCAGCTTGAGAACCAGAGAAAGACATCGCACTCTTACGTAGCACACCACCGGAAATGAGGACCTCCACTCCAGGCGCTGACGCTAACTCCACAGCCACATCCAGCCCATTTGTCATGACCACCACGTTTTCTACTGATTTTAAATTGGCAGCGATTTCACGCGTGGTGGTTCCCGAATCCAGAATGACCGTATCACCATTGTTAATCAATTTTGCAGCAGCCCGCCCAATCAGGGATTTTACGTCAGAATTACGACGACTCTTTTCATTAACAGTAAGTTCAGCAATTACGCCGACGTTCGGGATAGCCGAACCGTGCGATCTGACGATATATCCGTTTTTTTCTAAAAAACTCAGGTCACTACGAATGGTGACACTTGAGACATTGAATCTTTCGGCTAAGTTTTCGACACGAGCTTTCCCCTGCCGGGTTATCACCTCAAGGATTTCCATACGCCTTTCGATTGCTGCCTTCACTTCTGTCTCCTTACGAAACCAAACAAATACCATTCGTTTGGGCTCGAATTAAGATTAATATACTTACGTTTACTTTCAAACAGAAAAAACAAAAGTTATGATCTCTTTCACAAAGTTTCGTCAGTTTGACCATATGTTTGCAAAACCTTACACGTAGGCCCCTATCATATAGCCAGCTAACATACTTTCCAATAGCACGGCTACCACGATATCTGATCAAAGATGCAATTCCGTCACAACCACAACAAAAATCAATATAAACAATAAGTTAATTGTGATATTTTTACTGATAAAGAGCAGATTTATGGTAACAAAAACACAAAAGTTCGTTACCTGGAACAAGATGATTTTTAACGAAATTCCAAATAGCACCAATGGATAATGTAGCAAAAAATGAAAATACCATTATTTACGCTGAAAAAAGAACGCAACTATTAAAGGGTAAAATCTTTGACAAAACAAAAATAGTTAATGAAAATCAATCATATAAAAAACTTACTAACAAAAAAAACTACACTCATGCTCAAAAAGAAGCCAAAAAATGCATGGTGAATCGTTGACCATTTTTGGCAAAAACTTTCACCTTGATCACAAACTCAGACTTTTCATTTTGTTTTCTTACGATTAAACAATATCGTAAGGAAATGAAAACAATAACTGAAAGACAAACGACCTATATCCATCTGGAGTAAAGAACATGTCAGTCACAAGAAGAAACTTGCTCAAAGGACTCGCAGCTTCAAGCGCATTAGGCGCAACAGCAGCAGCTGCCGGTTTAAGTGTTACACACACTACCGATACAGTTGCCACAACTAAAAAAATAACCAAGAAGCCTAATTTGTTAATCGTCTTTCCTGATGAAATGCGGGCACAGTCGCTGGGCTTTATGGGTCAGGATCAATCTATTACACCCTTTATTGATCGATTTGCGAGTCAGAGTGTCGTATTGAGGCAAGCGGTTTCGAACTACCCGCTATGTACACCTTTCCGCGGTATGTTAATGACCGGCCAATACCCATATCGCAATGGGTTACAAGGCAACTGTCATACTGGCGCAAACGGTAATTTTGGAGGGAAAGATTTTGGTATTGAGCTCAAAAAAGAAGCCATAACCTGGTCTGACATTCTTAAGAAACAAGGGTTTAGCATGGGGTACATTGGTAAATGGCACCTTGATGCGCCAGAAGCACCTTTCGTGCCAGGCTACAATAACCCAATAGAAGGACGTTACTGGAATGACTGGACACCACCAGAAAAACGCCACGGTTTCGATTTCTGGTACAGCTATGGCACTTACGACTTGCACCTCAACCCAATTTATTGGAGCAATGATACGCCTCGTGATAAGCCGTTGAAAATAAACCAATGGAGCCCAGAACATGAAGCAGATATGGCCATCAAATATCTACGCAATGAAGGGGGAAAATATCGTAATAACAACGAACCTTTTGCGCTGGTCGTTTCAATGAATCCGCCACATTCGCCGTACGATCAAGTACCACAAAAATATCTTGATCGCTTTAAAAATCAGACATCCCGCACTTTGAATAAACGCCCTAACGTAGTATGGGACAAAACGTATCAGGAAGGCTATGGACCTGAATATTTCAAAGAATATATGGCAATGATTAATGGTGTCGATGAACAATTTGGACGTATTCTGGCTGAGTTGGAGCGCCTGAAACTGGATAAAGATACGCTGGTTGTCTTCTTCTCCGATCACGGGTGTTGTATGGGTTCGAATGGTCAACCCACTAAAAATGTGCATTATGAAGAGGCCATGCGTATTCCAATGATGTTCCGCTGGCCCGGTAAACTACCCGCTTGTCAGGATGATTTGCTTTTCTCTGCCCCCGATATTTATCCGACATTACTAGGATTGATGGGCTTGGGTGAGCACATTCCAGATAACGTTGAGGGTACTGATTTCTCAAAGACTCTTATGGGACATGGTGGCGATAAACGTCCAACCTCACAATTCTATACATTTATGCCTTACGGCGGACAATCTTACGGTAGACGCGGTGTACGAACCGACCGTTATACACTGGTTATTGACCGTAAAATAGGCAAACCACTTACCTATATTTTACATGATAATAAAAATGATCCCTATCAGATGAAAAACATCGCATCAGACAATATGCCCCTGGTGAATAAACTGATTACAGAAGAGCTGATTCCATGGTTGGAACATTCAGGTGATGTTTGGCGCCCAACCGAAGTTTCAGCCAAGGCAGTAAACGCTTATATTTAATAATTAAATTTTATTTCATATATCAAAGGATAATGATGAATACGTTTATTAAATTTATCGTGGCCTCCTCATGTCTTTTTTTTGCAGAACAGGCATTAGCAAATGATTATAAAACAACAATTGAATATCGTCATGATTATCGTGATGGTGTTAAAAAACATGGTGACCGCTTTAAAGTCTACCTCGACACAGGGAAAAATATTGGCTTAGAGTTTGATGCTCGTTACAACAATAAAGATGAGAATCCTTATGACGAGATGCAATTAAATGGCTCTGAGCTATCAGCCTTCTATTACACTAACTTAAATAAGAATACCGTCGGCTTAGCAGGCCTTTCTTTGGACTATAACTCTGATGGTTTAGTTTATATTCCTTATGTTCGTCTAAACTATACCTTTGACAATGGTTTTCGTTTGCAAGGCCGTTATAAATGGAAATTATGGGATTATGGTATGGTCGGAGCCGATGGAAATAGCTATCATTCCAAAATTCAGGAGTTTGATAGTTTCATTGGTTATAAGTATGATCGCTGGGATTTTCTGTATCAGTTCGATATTTTTTGGGAAATGGATTCCAATGCGTTACCTCTTTATAACAATCGCAAATGGGATTATCAGCATAACATTAGGCTCATGTATTCTCTTGATAAGAACTGGCGCCCTTTTATTGAAATTGGAAACATTAAAGAGAATCGTTATACCAGTGAGCGACAAACACGCTATCGTGTAGGTATCAAATATACATGGTAACCGTTAAACATTCTCAAGAATTCAGATAATAAGTACAACGCTCGGCTGTGGAGAGTGTGGGAGAAGGGTTAACTGGCGATCGGTTATCCCATTCTTCCTGCCACAACTGAGCGAGTGTCATAAAATATTGATCCTGGTCTAAAATTAGTACAGATACACAATTTTAAGTACAGTCTCTTTTATATTAGTGTCTATTTTTTAATTTTACATTAAAAATCAAATAATTAAATTTCACGCAAACCTAAAAAAGTAAGTTCTTTTCTTAATTACCAGTCGACATTCATTGTATGATTATAAAAAGGATACTGGTCCTTTAGTGGCGTCTCATAACTTGGGACAGCATCATAATCATCTTTTCCCCAAACAGAATACCTTCCCGCTTCGATACCAAAACGATGCTTGAGCCATCCAGCGACATAACTTGCGAAAGCTTCTTTTCTTCTTAATGGCCAATCAACAGAAGCCAAATTAACATCTAATAAGTACCTTCCTTCTTTATTCACCTTGATCATTCCAGTTTGCAGTAACGCCCGTACCACCTGGCATTGGTTATCATGAATCCAGACCCAGGCATTTCCAAATTCCATTGCATAACTATCATTTAAAAAATCCTTTTTCGAATACAATTCATTTACATAATTATAAATAGAATCAGCATAATTTTTCACTTTGGATTCAGATAAATTAAAAAAAGCTTCGAATTCGAATGTATTATCATTAATATAAGAAAGTAAATTATCTGGTTCTGAAATCTGAGACCATGACTGTAAATTATCAATAGCGATAATAAATCTAAAGGTGTCCCTCCCAATTACACCTCGATCAATTAAGGTTAAAATATCATGAGCTACGGTAGGGATATCTTCCGCTAATGGAACTATTATTCCCACGCCCTTTATTTTACTTGATTTAAAATCAAAGCCTGGAGTACTTTCAATGTCTTCCGGAATACCATACTCTTCAATATGATTAAGGAAACTTTTAATATCTCCACGATATGGCCATCGCCATTCGCGTTCATGTGACCAGTCAATCTTACCTGGAACATAAGTAACATATCTATATTGTTCAATCAAAGGGAGAACAGATTCATCGAGGATACGTTCCCCGTTTCTGCCTTGCGAGCATCGAGCATTGTTATGCTGATCCAATCCATATATTACTGGTCTTGCCCCATAATTAAACATTTGCTCTTTAGGTAAAACGATTGCATATAAACCGATTTTTTCATTTCGTTCCAATCGGCGCAACCCAGTTTCTAAATAAGCTGCAATCGGCATATCTGTAAAGCATACAACCGGGGAGTCACCATATACGGTTCGTTGCCCATTTCGGTATGACCAGGACGAGAAAATTTTATGACTACGTAAAGATAATCTAAGTAAATATTTAGCATCAATGAAACGTGAATGGTGCTGATTATTAAAACCACAGTGCTCAGGCAAATAAATATGGCTACCGGTCTCTAAATCAACATCCCGAAAAAAATGAATCAAATAATCGGACAAGTCAAATCTGATGTTGTTTTTCATAGGGGTTCCTCATTCAAACATTCTATTTTTTGCATTCCTTTAAAACCAGCACCACTATTTTATATAAAAATCATCACGAAGTACGCTTCTTTTAACGATTACATCAGATCTCCCCCTCCTTTTGCATCAACTTACGTATCCCTGAAATGGCGAGGCCTGGCTGAATCCACCCGAGGTTCCTCGCTGAAAACCTCATCCCGGGATAAGCTCAACCGTCCTTCCCTACCGCCGCCCTTTCGCCGAAAAAACGATAATGGGCATAAATATACCGCAATAAGCTATACCCATACTCTTTGCATTGTTTATCCCGGTCAATCAGATACGCTTTTTTCACATTATTTCTGGCGATATACGCCAGTGCAAAGTGAATCGGGATTGTTTTCGCGCTCGCGCGTAACACGATGATTTACCTTGCTGGCAGAACGTCGACGGACCCGCAAAAGCGCCTTATGCCCCTGGCGGAGCGTGGTGCAAAAAGGAGAAAAAATACGCGTTATGAATAACGAGGAGACCTTTTATCAAGCCATGCGTCGTAAGGGAGTGACCCGACGCAGCTTTCTCAAATTCTGTAGCCTTGCCGCCACGTCGCTGGGACTGGGCGCCGGAATGACGCCAAAGATTGCCTGGGCGCTGGAGAATAAACCACGGATTCCGGTTGTCTGGATTCATGGACTGGAATGCACCTGCTGTACCGAATCCTTTATCCGTTCCTCGCACCCGCTAGCCAAAGATGTGATCCTCTCGCTGATTTCCCTCGATTATGACGACACCCTGATGGCCGCCGCCGGAGCACAAGCCGAAGAAGTCTTTGACGATATTACCACTCGCTACGCCGGGAAATACATTCTGGCGGTGGAAGGCAATCCGCCGTTAGGAGAGCAAGGGATGTTCTGTATCAGCGGCGGCCGCCCGTTCATTGAAAAACTAAAGAAAGCCGCCGCTGGCGCCAGTGCTATTATCGCATGGGGAAACTGCGCCTCCTGGGGTTGCGTCCAGGCCGCCCGTCCCAATCCGACCCAGGCAACGCCTATCGACAAAGTGATTACCGACAAGCCGATCGTGAAAGTCCCTGGATGTCCGCCAATCCCGGATGTCATGAGCGCCATTATTACCTATATAGTGACGTTTGATCGTCTGCCGGAACTCGATCGCATGGGCCGTCCACTGATGTTCTACGGTCAGCGTATCCACGATAAATGCTACCGCCGCGCCCATTTTGACGCCGGTGAATTTGTCGAGAGCTGGGATGATGACGCCGCCCGCAAGGGATACTGTCTGTACAAGATGGGCTGTAAAGGGCCAACCACCTATAACGCCTGCTCCTCCACACGCTGGAATGGCGGCGTCTCCTTTCCTATCCAGTCCGGCCACGGATGTCTGGGATGTTCAGAAAATGGTTTCTGGGATCGCGGCTCGTTTTATAGCCGCGTGGTGGATATTCCCCAGATGGGTACCCACTCAACCGCCGATACGGTGGGTCTGACCGCGCTGGGCGTAGTCGCTGCGGGCGTTGGCGGTCACGCGGTCGCCAGCGCGCTCAACCAACGTAAACGCCACAAACAACAGTTAGCGCAAGCCGAACAACAGCCGGACAATGAGGATAAGCAGGCATGAGTAACCAGTATCAAACCCAGGGTTATACCGTTAACAACGCCGGCCGTCGTCTGATCGTGGACCCGATTACCCGCATCGAAGGACATATGCGCTGCGAAGTGAACATTGATGAGCAAAATGTCATCACCAATGCCGTTTCCTGCGGCACGATGTTCCGCGGTCTGGAGATCATTCTGCAAGGCCGTGACCCACGTGACGCCTGGGCGTTTGTTGAACGTATTTGTGGTGTATGTACCGGGGTACATGCTTTGGCGTCGGTGTACGCTATCGAAGATGCGATCGGTATCCAGGTGCCGGATAACGCCAATATTATACGTAACATCATGCTGGCTACGTTGTGGTGTCACGATCATCTGGTCCATTTTTATCAGTTAGCCGGGATGGACTGGATTGATGTTCTGAATGCGCTGAAAGCCGATCCGCGCGCCACCTCGCAGTTGGCGCAAAGCCTTTCCGCCTGGCCGATGTCATCGCCGGGCTACTTCTTTGACGTACAAAATCGGTTGAAGAAATTTGTCGACGGCGGCCAGCTTGGGATATTCCGTAACGGTTACTGGGGACATCCACAGTACAAACTGTCGCCAGAGGCTAACCTGATGGGCTTTGCCCACTATCTTGAAGCCCTCGACTTCCAGCGCGAGATCGTCAAAATCCATACCATATTTGGCGGTAAGAACCCCCACCCTAACTGGATCGTCGGCGGTATGCCATGCGCGATCAATCTCGATCAAAGCGGCGCGGTCGGGGCTATCAATATGGAGCGCCTCAACCTGGTGCAGTCGATCATCACCCGCACTGCCGACTTCATTAACAACGTGATGGTTCCGGACGCGCTGGCTATCGGCCAGTTCAATAAAGCATGGAGTCAAATTGGCATCGGACTGTCGGATAAATGCGTTCTGAGCTACGGCGCGTTTCCGGACATTGCCAACGACTTCAGCCAGCAAAGCCTGTTAATGCCGGGCGGCGCAGTGGTCAATGGCGATTTTAAAAATGTCATGCCGGTAGATTTGGCCGATCCGCAACAGATACAGGAGTTTGTGGATCACGCCTGGTACCGCTATCCGGACGATCAACTGGGTCGTCATCCTTTTGACGGCATTACCGATCCCTGGTACAACCCTGGCGATGTCAAAGGCAGCGATACGCATATCCAGCAGCTCAACGAGCAGGAACGCTACTCCTGGATTAAAGCACCGCGCTGGCGTGGCCATGCCATGGAAGTCGGCCCGCTTGCCCGAACGCTAATTGCCTATCACAAAGGGGATGCCGCCACCATAGAGTCGGTGGATCGCATGATGTCCGCCCTTAAACTGCCGCTCTCCGGTATCCAGTCTACGCTTGGCCGTATTTTATGCCGCGCGCATGAAGCGCAATGGGCCGTCAGTAAGCTGCAGTATTTTTTCGACAGGCTTATGACCAACCTGAAAAACGGCGACCTGGCCACCGCCAATACCGAGAAATGGGAACCGGCCAGTTGGCCGCAGCACTGCCGCGGCATCGGTTTTACCGAAGCGCCTCGCGGAGCGTTGGGACACTGGGCGTCAATACGCGATCAGAAGATCGAACTCTATCAGTGCGTGGTCCCCACCACCTGGAACGCCAGCCCGCGCGATCCTAAAAAACAGATCGGTGCCTATGAAGCGGCATTGATGGGAACGCAAATGGCGATTCCCGACCAACCGTTAGAAATCCTGAGGACGCTGCACAGCTTCGACCCCTGCCTCGCCTGTTCAACCCACGTGCTTGGCGACGACGGCAGCGAACTGATTGCCGTCCAGGTACGCTAAGCGTTAAGGAAAAGAACGATGACTGGAAAGCAATCTCCACGCGTCGGGGAGGCGCGTGATACTGTCGTCAGCCACTATGTGTTTGAAGCGCCGGTACGCCTGTGGCACTGGCTAACGGTGGCCTGCATGTTGGTACTGATGGTAACAGGCTACTTCATTGGCCGACCTCTGCCGTCGGTGAGTGGCGAGGCGACCTATCTGTTTTACATGGGCTATATCCGGCTGATCCACTTTGCCGCCGCGATGATCTTTACCGTGTTACTGCTGGGGCGAATTTATTGGGCCTGTGTCGGCAACCGCTATTCGCGAGAGCTGTTTATCGTCCCGGTCTGGCGTCGCAGTTGGTGGCAAGGCGCTTTCTCCGTGGTTCGCTGGTATCTATTTCTGGAGAAAAAACCGGGGAGCGACATCGGACATAACCCTGTCGCGCAGGCCGCGATGTTCGGCTATTTCCTGTTGTCGGTATTTATGATCCTCACCGGTTTCGCTCTGTTTGGCGAGCATAGCCAATACGCCATCTTTGCGCCGTTCCGCTATGTGGTTGAATTTTTCTACTGGACCGGCGGCAACTCCATCGATATTCACAGTTGGCACCGACTGGGCATGTGGCTGATTGCCGCCTTCATCGTCGGGCACGTTTACCTCGCTATCCGGGAAGACATTATGTCCGACGATACGGTGATCTCCACCATGATCAATGGCTACCGCAGCCACAAATTCCCCAAACCGCACGACAAGGAGACCTCATGAATGCGCAACGCGTAGTGGTGATGGGATTAGGAAACCTGCTGTGGGCCGATGAAGGATTCGGTATCCGGGTCGCGGAGCGTTTGTATGCCCGGTATCACTGGCCTGAAGAGGTAGACATTGTTGACGGCGGTACGCAAGGGCTAAACCTGTTGGGTTACGTTGAGCAAGCCAGCCATCTCCTGCTCCTTGACGCGATCGATTACGGCTTGGCGCCGGGCAGTCTGCGAACCTATGCCGGCGAGAAAATCCCGGCGTATCTCAGCGCCAAAAAAATGAGCCTGCATCAAAACAGTTTTTCCGAAGTCCTGGCGCTAGCCGACATCCGCGGCCATCTACCCTGTCACATTGCGCTAGTCGGCCTGCAACCGGCGCTACTGGACGACTACGGCGGTAGCCTGACCGAAATAGCTCGCGCCCAGCTACCGGCGGCGGAACAGGCCGCCCTGGAACAACTGGCCGCCTGGGGGATCGTACCGCAGGCAAACGAAGCCGCACGCTGCCTGAACTATGAATGCCTGTCGATGGAAAACTATGAAGGAGTGCGCATACGTCAGTATCAGACACGTCTGGAGGGTAAGAGAAGTGGCGAATGACACCCCATTTTCTGCGCTATGGCAACGCCTGTTAACCCGGGGATGGCAACCGGTAGAGGCTTCCACGGTAGACGACTGGATCAAACAGGTTGGAGATGGCGTCATCCTGTTAAGTCGCGATCCGCGGCGTACGCCGGAAGTCAGCGATAACCCGGTGATGATCGCCGAACTCCTGCGCGAGTTCCCGCAGTTTGACTGGCAGGTGGCGGTGGCCGACCTTGAACAAAGCGAAGCTATCGGCGATCGCTTTAATGTACGTCAGTTTCCGGCGACGTTGGTTTTTACAGACGGCGAGCTACGCGGCGCGCTCAGCGGTATTCATCCCTGGGCTGAACTGCTCACTCTGATGCGTTCGATAGTTGACACTCCCGCAGCGCAGGAGGCGGCACAATGAGCAACGCCTTTTTTCATCTGCTGGGGCCGGGTACGCAGCCTGATGACGCCAGTTTCTCAATGAATCCCTTACCGCTCACCTGTCAGGTCAATGGCGACCCAAGTATGGCGGCGCTCGAGCACTGCGCTCACAGCCCGGCGGTGATGGCATTGTTGACCGATCTACGAGGTCAGCTTGCCCGGCGCATCCCGGAAGTCGGTGACGTGCTGGGATGGGAGTTATCTCCCCTGAATGCCGATGATCTCTCATTCCTCAATACGCTATTGGGCGAAGGCGAAGTCTCGGTACGCATTCAGCATCCGGACGGGAGTGAAAGCGAGATCCAGGAGACCATCTTCTGCGGCCTTTGGCGGGTACGCCATCTGCACAACCGACGTCTGCTGACGGATCGTCTGGAAGCGGGTAGCGCGCCCCTGACATTGTGGCAAGTGGCTACTGCCGATACGCTGCCTGACGACACTCTGCTGCCTCCGCCTGTCGCCGGTCTGATGAATGGACTGCCGCTGGCCCATGAATTATTGGCGCACGTACGCGATCCGGCGATGCAACCCCACAGTATCAATTTGACCCAACTGCCGCTCAGCGAGGCCGATCGTCTTTTTCTGGCGCGCTTATGCGGACACGGGAACATCCAGATTCGCATCTCCGGGTATGGCGAAAGTCAAATCAACGCCACGGCATTGCGCCATCTCTGGCATGTGCGCTGTCTGGACGCCCTTAAAGGGCTGTTGCTCGACAGCTATGAGATTTGTCCTTTGCCGGAGCTGGTACTGGCGGCCCCGGAAGATCTGGCCGATTCGCGCCAGCGCCTGGATGAAGTCTGCCGATGGCTGGAGACGCGCTAACGCTCTCAACAGGAACGTAACCGGTGTCCGGTACTGATTAGCTTTTTACTCTCTTTCTGCCTACAGGAGTTAGCATGTGGGATGTCATTGACTTATCGCGCTGGCAGTTTGCACTGACCGCGCTGTATCACTTTTTATTTGTTCCCCTTACGCTTGGGCTGATTTTTTTGCTGGCCGTCATGGAGACGATCTATGTGGTCACAGGGAAAACCGTCTACCGCGATATGACGCGTTTCTGGGGCAAGCTCTTCGGGATCAATTTTGCTCTCGGTGTGGCTACCGGCCTGACCATGGAGTTTCAGTTCGGGACTAACTGGTCGCTCTATTCCAACTATGTGGGCGATATTTTCGGCGCGCCGCTGGCGATGGAAGCGTTACTGGCCTTCTTTCTCGAATCTACTTTTGTCGGCCTGTTCTTTTTCGGCTGGCAGCGGCTGAATAAATACCAACACCTGCTGGTCACCTGGCTGGTGGCCTTCGGCTCCAATATTTCAGCATTATGGATTCTGAACGCCAATGGCTGGATGCAGCATCCTACCGGCGCTCACTTCAACATCGATACGTTACGGATGGAAATGAGCAGCTTCAGCGATCTGGTCTTTAACCCGGTGAGCCAGGTGAAATTTGTCCATACCGTTATGTCCGGTTATGTCACCGGCGCCATGTTTATTATGTCCATCAGCGCCTGGTATCTGCTACGTGGTCGCGAGCGTGAGGTGGCCTTACGCTCGTTTGCTATCGGCTCAGTATTCGGCACCCTGGCCATTCTGGGAACCCTGCAACTGGGGGACAGTTCGGCCTACGAGGTCGCCCGGGTTCAGCCGGTGAAACTGGCGGCGATGGAAGGCGAATGGCAAACCGAACCCGCGCCCGCGCCGTTTCATCTGATTGCCTGGCCGCAGCAGGAACAGGAGCGTAATGCATTTGCCGTGAAGATCCCTGCTCTGCTGGGTATTCTGGCCACCCATTCGTTGGATACGCCGGTTCCGGGATTAAAAAACCTGATGGACGACACTCTGCCGCGCCTGAAGCGTGGCCGGGAGGCCTGGCTACTCATGCAGGAGATAGCGCAAGGCAATCGCTCACCGCAGGTACTGAATGCTTTTCACGCCGTTGAGGGCGATCTGGGGTACGGCATTCTGCTGGCGAAATATGCCCCGGATATGAACCATGTAACACCGGAGCAGTATCGTGCGGCCCAGCGTGGCGCTATTCCTCAAGTGGCACCAGTGTTCTGGAGTTTCCGTATTATGGTCGGCTGCGGTTCGCTGCTGTTAGTGGTGATGTTGATTGCGTTGATACAGACTCTGCGAATGCGTATCGACCAGCATCGCTGGGTATTGCGTATGGCGCTCTGGAGCCTGCCGTTACCGTGGATTGCCATTGAAGCCGGTTGGTTTATGACGGAGTTTGGCCGTCAGCCCTGGGCGATTCAGGACATTCTGCCGACCTGGTACGCTCACTCCACGCTGACGCCAGGCCAGTTGGCCTTCTCAATGGGGCTTATCCTCGGACTTTACACCCTGTTTTTAATCGCGGAAGTCTATCTGATGCAGAAGTACGCGCGTCTTGGGCCGAGCGCCATGCAACGTCAACAACAAGCGCAACAACAGGGATAAAGGAGACAATCATGTTGGATTATGAAACGTTGCGGTTCATTTGGTGGCTGCTGATCGGCGTCATCCTGGTGGCATTTATGGTAACTGACGGGTTTGATATGGGTGTCGGTTGCCTGCTCCCGCTGATAGCGCGCAACGATGACGAACGCCGGGTATTGATCAATAGCGTGGGTGCCCACTGGGAAGGAAACCAGGTATGGTTGATCCTCGCGGGCGGGGCATTATTCGCCGCCTGGCCACGGGTCTATGCCGCCGCGTTTTCCGGTTTTTATGTGGCGATGATCCTGGTGCTGTGTGCCCTCTTCTTTCGCCCGCTGGCCTTTGATTATCGGGGTAAAATCGCCAATGCCCGCTGGCGTGCACTGTGGGATACCGGTCTGGTTATCGGCAGCCTGGTTCCCCCAGTCGTATTCGGTATCGCGTTCGGCAACCTGTTTTTAGGCGTGCCGTTTGCCTTCACGCCGCAGCTTCATGTTGACTATTTTGGCACCTTCTGGCAGTTACTCTCGCCCTTTGCCCTACTGTGTGGATTATTGAGTCTGTCATTGGTGGTGATGCAAGGAGGCGTCTGGTTACAGTTGAAAACAGAGGGCGTTATTTGTCAACGGGCGCTGTCGGCCACCCGCCACAGCGCACTGCTGGTCGTGCTCTGCTTCCTGCTGGCCGGGTACTGGCTGTGGGCCGGCATTGATGGCTTTGTCTTACTCGCGCAAGATGCCAACGGTCCTTCCAATCCGCTCTTAAAAAGCGTGGCGATACTCCCTGGCGCCTGGATGAATCACTTTATACGCTCGCCGCTACTGCTCATCATCCCGTTGCTCGGTATGCTACTGCCGATTCTGGCCTTCTATGCCTGCCTTCGCGGTCGGACTATTCGTGGATTTCTGTTCGCTTCCCTGACCCAGGCCTGCGTCATCTTTACCGCCGGAATAACGCTATTTCCTTTTGTGATGCCGTCGAGTGTTAGTCCTCTCTCCAGCCTGACGGTGTGGGACAGCACCTCCAGCCAGATGACGCTCGAAATCATGCTGGTGATTGTGCTGATTTTTCTGCCGATCGTACTGCTCTATACGCTGTGGAGCTATTACAAAATGTTGGGGCGTATCAACCTGGAGACCCTCCGCCGCAACGATCATGAACTTTATTAGGGAGCGGGAGCGATGTGGTATTTACTGTGGTTTGTCGGCATTCTGCTGATGTGCTCACTGTCGACGCTGGCGCTGATATGGCTTGAATCGCGTCAACAATAAAGAGGTAAACCGGGGCCAGCGTCGTCTGACTCCGGTTATTTTTATCTTTTTACGCGCCTGGCGAAGACGTTTCCCCGCCGACAGGACGACATAACATTGATACATGTCGTTATCATAACGTTTACTTTTAGAGGTGCGTCATAATTATGACAAATAGCCGCCTTTAACACATTGTGCATATTTAAGCAATTAATCGCATAGTTAGCAACATATCACCTCTTATCCCGGATAATTAACCACTTCCCACCCAAAATCATAGCGAAAATCCAACCGCCTGCCGTTTTTGATCTGAGTCAATTGTTTAAAAAAGTGTTAAATTTATCGCTACATGGTGTGATCTACTATGTACCACGGTCAATTAAAGAACATATTACTTTTATCACTAAGGTTTATCATGGATAAGTTATCTTACGCTTCAGATAGCAGCACATCTGCCTGGAATACCTACCTGCAACAAATCGAGCGTGTGGCCCCTTATCTGGGCGAGTTATCCCCTTGGGTGGATACTCTGCGCCACCCGAAACGCGCTCTGATCGTCGATATTCCGGTGCAAATGGATGATGGTACTATTCGTCATTTCGAAGGATATCGCGTGCAGCACAACCTCTCCCGAGGTCCGGGTAAAGGCGGTGTTCGCTACCATCCTGACGTTGATCTCAATGAAGTGATGGCCCTGTCAGCATGGATGACCATCAAATGTGCGGCGCTAAACCTGCCGTATGGCGGCGCCAAAGGCGGCATCCGCGTCGATCCGTTCTCGCTGTCGGAAGGTGAACTGGAGCGTTTGACCCGCCGCTATACCAGCGAGATCGGCATTATCATCGGGCCACAGAAAGATATTCCTGCGCCGGATGTCGGCACCAACGGTAAAGTGATGGCCTGGATGATGGATACGTATTCCATGAATCACGGCACTACGGTCACTGGCGTCGTCACCGGTAAACCTATCCATCTCGGTGGTTCGCTGGGCCGTGAAAAAGCGACGGGGCGCGGCGTTTTCGTCAGCGGCCTGGAAGTCGCGCGTCGGGCAAATATCGCCGTTGAAGGCGCTCGCGTTGCGGTTCAGGGTTTTGGTAACGTCGGCAGCGAAGCTGCGCGTCTGTTTGCCGGCGCTGGCGCCCGTGTCGTAGCGATTCAGGATCATACCGCGACCCTGTTTAACGCCACCGGTATTGACATGAAGGCGCTCACGGCATGGCAGATAGAACACAAACAGATAGCCGGTTTCCCGGGCGCAGAAACTATCGCCAGCGATGCATTCTGGCGTCTGGAGATGGATATCCTGATCCCGGCGGCGCTTGAAGGTCAGATAACCCGTCAGCGCGCGGAAGCCCTGACTTGTAAGCTGGTGCTGGAAGGGGCAAACGGCCCGACCTATCCGGATGCTGATGATGTTCTGGCCAGCCGTGGTATCCTTGTGGTGCCTGACGTGGTCTGTAACGCCGGCGGCGTAACCGTCAGCTACTTCGAATGGGTACAAGATATGGCCAGCTTCTTCTGGAGCGAAGAAGAGATCAACGCGCGCATGGACAAAATCATGACCGACGCGATCGTCCATGTCTGGGAGAAAGCGGCTGAGAAATCCTGCTCTCTGCGAACCGCAGCCTATATTGTCGCCTGTGAGCGCATTCTGTTGGCCCGTAAAGATCGCGGTATCTATCCGGGTTAAGGCTACAAGTCATTGCGCTAAAATCCACGTCCCGGCGTGGATTTTTTGTCTGTATACCCCATTTTCCACGCGCGCGTCGATAAATTCTGTCTGAATAAAATGTCTGTTTGTTCGCAAAATAGCGGTTCAATCACGCGTATCTGGTCATCGTAGGCTAAGGTTTTGTCATGGTAAATGCCGTTGGCTTTGGCTCACCGCTAAGGAGATAACTTGATGATACCCCCCGAGATTCGCCGTTCTGTTCTGCTGGAAAAAGCCATAAAACTGGCGCTGGCAGGGACGCTGCTGACATTTGCATCGTTTTCGGCGACGGCCGCAGACTCTTCTTCCGACACCGAAACTCCACCGCCGCCGGATATTTTGCTTGGCCCGCTCTTTAATGATGTCCAGAATGCAAAACTCTTCCCCGATCAGAAAACCTTTGCTGACGCCATACCTAATAGCGATCCGCTCATGATTCTTGCGGATTATCGTATGCAGCGGAACCTGTCCGGCTTCGATTTGCGTCATTTTGTTGATGTTAACTTCACCCTGCCGAAAGCGGGTGAAAAATATGTCCCGCCTGCCGGGCAGTCATTGCGTGAACATATTGATGGCCTGTGGCCGGTGCTGACCCGTTCAACTAAAAACGTCGAAAAGTGGGACTCGCTCTTGCCGTTGCCTGAGTCCTATGTCGTACCGGGTGGGCGATTCAGAGAAATTTACTACTGGGATAGCTACTTTACGATGCTGGGGCTGGCGGAAAGCGGGCACTGGGATAAAGTTGCGGATATGGTGGCGAACTTTGGTTACGAAATTGACGCCTGGGGGCATATTCCTAACGGCAACCGTACCTACTACCTGAGTCGTTCGCAGCCGCCTTTCTTTGCGTTTATGGTTGAGTTATTGGCGCAACATGAAGGTAACGATGCGCTGAAAGAATACCTGCCGCAGCTACAAAAAGAGTACGCCTACTGGATGGAAGGCGTTGAGACATTGCAGCCAGGGCAACAAAACCAACGCGTCGTCAAACTGGAGGACGGCAGCGTTCTCAACCGCTACTGGGACGATCGGGATACGCCCCGCCCTGAATCCTGGGTTGAAGATATCGCTACCGCCAAAAGCAACCCCAACCGCCCGGCAACCGAGATCTATCGAGACCTCCGCTCTGCCGCCGCCTCTGGCTGGGATTTCAGCTCCCGCTGGATGGATAATCCGCAGCAGCTCAGTACCATCCGAACCACCACGATTGTCCCTGTCGATCTTAACGCTCTGCTGTATAAGCTGGAGAAAACCCTCGCCCGCGCCAGCGCTGCGGCGGGCGATCAGGCCAAAGCCTCGCACTATGACGCGCTGGCCAACGCGCGGCAAAAAGCCATTGAAATGCATCTGTGGAATAACAAAGAAGGCTGGTATGCCGACTACGATCTGAAGAGTAATAAAATCCGTAACCAACTCACCGCTGCCGCACTGTTCCCGCTCTATGTAAACGCCGCCGCGAAAGAGCGCGCCGCGAAAGTGGCGGCAGCGGCCCAGGCACATCTGCTACAGCCTGGCGGTCTGGCTACCACCTCGGTGAAAAGCGGACAGCAGTGGGATGCGCCAAACGGCTGGGCGCCGTTACAATGGGTCGCCACCGAAGGATTGCAAAATTATGGGCAGGATAACGTGGCAATGGAAGTGACCTGGCGCTTTTTAACCAATGTGCAGCATACCTACGATCGCGAGAAAAAACTGGTCGAAAAATATAAATATGACGTCAGCAGTACCGGAACCGGCGGAGGCGGCGGCGAATATCCCCTTCAGGACGGCTTTGGCTGGACCAACGGCGTGACGCTGAAAATGCTCGATCTGATTTGTCCGCAGGAAAAACCGTGTGATAGCGTACCGTCTACTCGTCCGGCATCGTTAAGCGCGACGCCAACAAAAACGTCGTCCGCGGCGACGCAGTAACGCGCGTTTATAGTAGGTTGACCCGGCACTGACCGGGTCAACGCTTAAACGTTCTGCAGCGGTTAGCCGCGTCGCAGGAGGCGGAAAATCACCAGCACCACGATCGCGCCTACCACGGCGACCAGGAAACTGTGCAGATCAAAGCCGCTGATACTGCCGCCAATACCAAACATCGTCGCCAGCCATCCGCCAACGACCGCCCCGACGATACCGAGAATACAGGTCAGGATAAATCCCCCGCCATCGCGCCCCGGCATAAGCAATTTGGCGATAACGCCGGCAATCAAACCAAAAATAATCCAGGCGATAATTCCCATTTGCAGATCCTCTTTCCAGTAAAAACGTTTTAAGTATAGGCAAAGTCGGACGCCGCACTTCTGAACATTGATTTATCTCGTGAGCGTAAAAATTTATTTATCGCTATTAAGTTCTTTCAACAGATGCCGATAACCCAACGATAGTCTGTGTATCAGGGGTTATTTCGTGTGAGTGGTTACAATGAGCAGTTCCTGAAAAAAAATCCATTAGCGATATTAGGCGTGCTACGGGATTTAAATAAAAATCAGGTTCCACTGCGTATTTCATGGGCGAAGGGGCAATTCATCAGTAAAATTTTGGCGGTAGACCCGGAAAAACTCATCATGGATTACGGCAGCCAGGAATATGAAAATAGCGCCGTATTACGCGCCGGGCAGGTAGCCATTATCGCAGAAACGCAGGGCGCAAAAGTCGAGTTCACGTTGCCGCAGCTCGTCGCAGGTCACTATCAGCAGCTTCCGGCCTTTATCACGCCCCTGCCGTCCTCACTGTGGTTTGTCCAGCGCCGGGAGTATTTTCGCATTGGCGCACCGCTGTATCCGCCTTACTACGGCGTCACCACGCTACCGGACACCCATACGTTACGTTTTCGCCTGTTTGATCTTTCTCTTGGCGGCATGGGCGCGCTACTGGAATCCGCCATCCCCGACGGATTAACGGAAGGCGCACGCTTTTCGCAGGTTGAACTGAACATGGGGCAATGGGGGATTTTTCACGTTGACGCCCAGCTTATCGCCATCAGCGAACGTAAAGTGATTGATGGGAAAAATGAAACGATCACCACTCCCCGCCTGAGCTTTCGTTTCCTTAACGTTAGCCCGGCGGTGGAGCGGGAGTTACAGCGGATTATTTTTTCGCTTGAGCGCGACGCCCGAGAAAGAGCGAATAAAGTACGAGAATAATCTTCACGCTAAACTACATGGCGTCCAGCGCCTGCTGAAGCTTCCAGATATAGCGCGGCGCCTGCGGCGCGGGATGATTATCAACAACATGTTCAAAAAACTCGTCCGCATCCAGATCGTTAATTTTTTCTATCGCCTTCTTCCTGTCGGATGAAAAAGTACGCAATAACGCGCCTGCACCGTTAGCATAAGAGACGACCAGCGCATATTGCATCACCTGCGGATCTTTGATGCCGGCCAGCGGCCCATTTTCCAGAATGCTCAGATACGCCGCGCCCATTGAGATGTTACGCTCAGGGTTTTTCAGCTCGCCGGTGGTCGGTTCGCCACGCCAGCCCATACGACGGTAAACGTCGCGCCCGGAGGTCGACGCCTTTAGCTGCATCAGGCCAATCGCATTGGACTTACTGACCGCATTAGGGTTGCCGCCGGATTCAATAGCGATAATCGCGGTGATTAAATGCGGATCAACCCCCCATGCCGCTCCGGCTTTTTCACTGATGGGCATCCACTGCATCGCACGCTTTACAGGCACTTCGGCATTCCACGGCGGATTCCTGTAATCCTGTTTTGAGCTACAGCCAGCCAGTATTACTACCAAAAAAGCAAACCATCTTAATTTCACGTCATCTATCCTTATAGCCGGAACTTGTCGCTGAGGCGCAATGTCCGCTGACCATCGCCCTGTCACACAGGTCTGGCGCGCTCATTAACCTCTTGTCGGCCAGGGACGAAACCACCCCGGCCAGGCACTCAGGCTGCCGCCCTCATTGCGTCATACAGAAACGCTGCACAACGAGGGACATCGCCTAATATATGCGGCATGATATACATTTGCATTCTATTGTCAGCAAGGAATTGCCATGTCTCTGTTTCATTTAATCGCCCCCTCAGGCTACTGTATTAACCAACAGGCCGCGTTACGCGGCGTTCAGCGCCTGACCGACGCAGGTCATCAGGTGGAGAATGACGAGGTGATTCGCCGCCGCTATCAGCGTTTTGCCGGTACGGACGCGGAACGGTTGGCCGACGTTAATTCGCTGGCCTCTCTGGCCACGCCGGATACGATTGTCATGCCGGTGCGCGGTGGCTATGGTGCCAGCCGCTTACTGGACCGTATTGACTGGCAAGCGATCGCCTCCCGGCAACAGCGCGCCCCCTTACTCATTTGCGGTCATAGCGATTTTACGGCGATTCAGGCTGGACTCCTGGCGCAGGCCAATGTCATCACCTTTAGCGGTCCTATGCTGGCGGCAAATTTTGGCGCCGAAACGCTGAATACGTTCACCGAGCAACATTTCTGGCTGGCGCTACGCAAGGCGCAATTTACCGTAGAGTGGCAAGGCGACGGCCCTCAGTGCGACGTACAAGGCACCTTATGGGGCGGAAATCTGGCGATGTTGATTTCCCTTATCGGTACGCCCTGGATGCCGACTATCGATAAAGGAATTTTAGTGCTGGAAGATGTCAATGAGCATCCTTTCCGGGTCGAGCGTATGCTTTTGCAACTGGAGTACGCCGGAATTTTAAACCGTCAGAGCGCCATCATTCTCGGCAGCTTTAGCGGTGCGACGCCCAACGAGTATGACGCGGGCTATTCTCTGGAGAGCGTCTACGCGTTTTTACGTTCCCGTCTGTCCGTTCCGCTGATTACCGGTCTCGACTTCGGGCATGAACAGCGTACAGTGACGCTCCCTATCGGGGCAAACGCTACGCTTAAAAATACGCGCCAGGGTACTCAACTCACTTTATCCGGTCATCCTACGCTGCAATTGTAAAAAAACCGCCGACAGGCTAAGTAAAACGCTGTCCCGGCCGTTATTATGTTAATGTTAAATAATACGAAGTCGCGTAAGTCAGGAGATAGAAAACGTTGGATGCTGCAACAATTATTAGTCTATTTATTTTAGGTTCCATCCTTGTAACCAGCAGTATCCTGTTAAGTTCATTCTCATCGCGGCTAGGTATCCCGATTCTGGTCATCTTCCTCGCCATTGGGATGTTAGCCGGTGTGGATGGCATCGGCGGTATTCCTTTCGATAATTATCCTTTCGCTTATATGGTCAGTAACCTGGCGCTGGCGATTATTTTACTCGATGGCGGAATGCGCACTCAGGCCAGCTCTTTCCGGGTAGCGCTGGGCCCCGCGCTGTCGCTGGCGACGCTCGGCGTGCTGATCACGTCGGGGCTAACAGGTATGATGGCCGCCTGGCTGTTTCATCTGGATCTTATCGAAGGTCTGCTCATTGGCGCAATAGTCGGTTCCACTGACGCTGCGGCGGTCTTTTCTCTGCTTGGCGGTAAAGGGCTAAACGAACGTGTAGGCTCTACGCTGGAGATCGAGTCGGGTAGTAACGATCCGATGGCCGTTTTTCTGACCATTACATTAATTGAGATGATCCAGAAACATGAAACCGGTCTGGACTGGATGTTTGCCGTCCATATTATCCAGCAGTTCGGTCTCGGTATTGTTTTTGGCCTGGGCGGGGGTTATCTGTTACAACAGATGATTAATCGAATTTCCCTGCCCAGCGGCCTGTATCCGATGTTGGCGCTCAGCGGCGGTATTCTGATTTTTGCCTTGACGACCGCGCTTGAAGGCAGCGGTATTCTCGCGGTCTATCTGTGCGGATTCCTGTTAGGAAACCGCCCGATTCGCAACCGTTACGGCATTCTGCAAAACTTTGACGGACTGGCCTGGCTGGCGCAGATCGCGATGTTCCTGGTACTGGGGCTGCTGGTGACGCCTTCCGATCTATGGCCGATTGCCGTCCCTGCGCTCATTCTCTCTATCTGGATGATTTTCTTCGCCCGCCCACTGTCGGTGTTTACCGGCCTGCTGCCATTTCGCGGCTTCAATCTTCGGGAACGCATTTTCATCAGTTGGGTCGGACTGCGCGGCGCGGTGCCGATTATTCTCGCCGTTTTCCCGATGATGGCCGGGCTTGAAAACGCTCGCCTGTTCTTTAATGTCGCTTTCTTTGTGGTACTGGTGTCGCTGCTCCTGCAGGGAACATCGCTGTCATGGGCGGCGAAAAGAGCCAAAGTGGTCGTGCCTCCGGTTGGCTGGCCAGTATCGCGCGTGGGGCTTGACATCCATCCTGATAATCCGTGGGAGCAATTCATCTATCAGTTGAGCGCGGACAAATGGTGCGTCGGCGCGGCGTTGCGCGACCTGCATATGCCGAACGAAACCCGCATTGCCGCACTATTTCGCAATAATGAACTGTTTCATCCCACTGGCAGTACTCGCCTGCGGGAAGGCGACGTACTATGCGTGATTGGCCGGGAGCGCGATCTGCCAGCGCTGGGCAAATTGTTTAGCCAGTCGCCGCCAGTTTCATTAGATCAGCGTTTCTTTGGCGATTTTATCCTCGAAGCGAATGCGAAATTCGCCGACGTGGCGCTTATCTACGGGCTGGAAGAAGGAACGGAATACCGGGATAAACAACAAACCCTGGGTGAAATCATACAGCAACTGCTGGGCGCCGCGCCGGTCGTCGGCGATCAGGTGGAGTTTGGCGGCATGATTTGGACGGTAGCTGAAAAAGAAGATAACGTGGTACGCAAGATTGGGGTACGCGTCGCCGAAGACGAAGCAGAATAAGGTCGCCTGAAAACGTCGACCGGCCCACCAGGTGAACCGGTCGATATCTTAGTTTGAGTAACGTTACGTTGTCACAAAAGGCACGCGCAGCGCTACGGCGCACAGTAGCTCATAGCCCAGAGTGCCTGCCGCAGCAGCGACCTTAATTTCTTTGCCCCATAATTCAACCGGCGTGCCGATCCCCGCCTGCGGACACGGCGTCAAATCCACCGCCAGCATATCCATTGAAACGGTGCCTACTGTTCTGGTACGGATACCGTCCACCAGCACAGGCGTCCCGGTCGGCGCATGGCGTGGATAGCCATCGGCATAACCCGCCGCTACGATGCCAATGCGTTGTTCCTGAGTCACAGAATACCCCCCGCCATAGCCTACCCTTTCACCCGCGCTCAGCGTCTGCACGCCAATAATTTCGCTACTCAACGTCATCACGGGTTTTAGTCCGGTATCGGCAATATCCCGCCACTGTCCTGACGGCGACGCGCCGTACAAAATAATGCCTGGCCTGACCCAGTCATAATGCGCCTGGGGATGCCACAGCGTCGCTGCCGAATTTGATAACGAGTATGAACACTGAAGGCCTTCCGTCGCCAGCGCAATACGCCTCATCGCCTCCCCGATACCTTCCGGATGATCGGCCTGGGCAAAATGTGACATCATTGTCATTTCACCGACATTGCGCATTGCCCGCAATTGCTGCCAGACGGTCTGCGCCCGCTCAGGCTGAAAACCGAGTCGGTTCATGCCGCTGTTAACTTTGACATAGATATCCAGCGGCGCGTTAAGCCGCGCATTTTGCAGCGCTTTCAACTGCCAGTTACTGTGGATGCAGGTGGTCAGCCGATAAGTGTCATACGCCTCCAGGTCTTGCGCATGGAAAAAACCCTCCAGCATCAATATCGGCCCTTTCCACCCGCGCTCACGTAGGGTAATCGCCTCTTCAAGGTTGAGCATAGCGAAACCATCTGTGGCGCTCAACGCGCTCCAGACGCGTTCAATACCGTGGCCGTAGGCGTTGGCTTTCACTACCGACCAGACGCGCGCCTCTGGGGCCGCCCGGCGCACAATAGCCAAATTTTGTTTCATTACCTGTAAATCAAGGTTGGCCTGTATAGGGCGGGTCATTTCACTTCCTTTATCAGTTATGCGCGCTATGCAAACGTTGCGGACGGGTGGGCGTAAAATCGGAACGGTATCGCGCAACGCTCAGATCGTCGTAGGGTATCGCTGGCGTACGACCCGACAAGATATCGCTTAACAACTGGCCTGAACCGCAGGCCATCGTCCAGCCTAACGTGCCGTGTCCGGTATTAAGCCACAGATTTTTATAACGGGTGCGTCCCACTACCGGCGTGCCGTCCGGCGTCATGGGCCGCAGGCCGGTCCAGAATGTGGCCTGCTCAATATGGCCACCGCGCGGAAAGAGATCGCGCACAACCATCTCCAGCGTCTCGCGGCGCGGTTGCAGTAAGTCGGTATTAAAGCCCACGATTTCCGCCATTCCCCCCACGCGAATACGCTTATCAAAACGCGTAATGGCGATTTTGTAGGTTTCATCAAGAATCGTCGATACTGGCGCGCCGTCTGGCTCGACGATTGGAATGGTTAATGAATAGCCTTTCAGCGGATATACCGGAATATCAACAATACCTTTAAGCATCGCCGTCGAATACGATCCAAACGCCATGACATACGCATCTGCTTTAATGATCTCATCGGCGCATTTCACGCCGTAAATCTGTTCATTTTCGTACAGTAATTTTTCCACGGGAGTATTAAAGCGAAAGGTTACGCCTGCCTGCTCCGCCATGTGCGCCAGACGCTGGGTAAAGAGCTGACAGTCCCCGGTTTCATCATTCGGCAAGCGCAGTCCGCCGGTCAATTTATGCGCAACCTCAGCCAGAGCGGGCTCAACTTCCGCCAGTCGGCTGGATTCCAGGAGCTGATACGGCACCCCAGCATCTTCCAGCACCGCGATATCACGGGTGGCGTTCTCATACTGTTGCGCGGTGCGGAAGAGCTGTAGCGTTCCCCCCTGGCGGCCTTCATATTCGATACCGGTCGCGGCGCGTAGCGTTTTCAGACAGTCGCGGCTATATTCCGCCAGACGCACCATGCGGCCTTTATTTTCCATGTAATGCCGGGTATCGCAGTTACGCAGCATTTGCCACATCCACTTCAGTTGAGACGCGGTGCCATCCAGACGCACCGCCAGCGGCGCATGGCGCTGGAACATCCATTTTATCGCCTTCAGCGGTACGCCAGGTGCCGCCCACGGCGCCGCATATCCCGGTGAAATTTGTCCGGCATTCGCCGCGCTGGTTTCTTGCGCCGGGCCGGATTCGCGATCGATGACGGTGACATCATGTCCCGCCTGACTTAAATACCAGGCGCTGGTCACGCCAACTACGCCACTCCCCAGGATGACAACTCGCATAGCCACTCCGTTAATAGTAAAAGAATAATCTTCTGATTACATCTTGATAACCCAGATGAAAATATTATTCAACATATGACTTTTTTATGGTGACGTGCTTCACATATACCCTAAAGGCAAGCGATCCCACTGGTTTGGGATCTCCTGCTACGCCTCATTTCTATACAGCATAAAATGATGCCAATGCCCGCTTTTTTGCCGTTCAGAGTGGCGGAAATCGCAAAGAAAAATTTTCGCGATCAAGTCGTTTTTTAACATGGTGTTCTATGCTTGAAAGGAGGCGCTCCATACAGAGAGCGTCGCCAACAATGAGGGTGCGCGAATGGTTACGATTGATTCGATGAACAAGGACACCACACGTTTGAGCGATGGACCCGACTGGACATTTGATCTGCTGGATGTCTATCTGGCAGAGATAGACCGCGTGGCGAAACTCTACAAACTGGATACTTACCCGCACCAAATTGAAGTCATCACTTCCGAACAGATGATGGACGCGTACTCCAGCGTCGGAATGCCGATCAACTATCCGCACTGGTCGTTTGGCAAAAAGTTCATTGAGACTGAACGCCTGTATAAGCATGGTCAACAAGGACTGGCTTATGAAATTGTGATCAACTCTAATCCCTGTATTGCCTATCTGATGGAGGAGAACACCATCACCATGCAGGCGCTGGTAATGGCGCACGCCTGTTACGGACACAACTCCTTTTTTAAAAATAATTATCTATTCCGAAGCTGGACGGATGCCAGCTCTATCGTCGATTACCTGATTTTCGCCCGTAATTACATTACCCGCTGTGAAGAACGCTACGGAGTGGATGAAGTAGAAAAACTGCTCGACTCCTGCCACGCGCTGATGAATTACGGCGTCGATCGCTATAAGCGCCCGCAGAAAATCTCATTGCAGGAAGAGAAAGCGCGACAAAAAAGCCGGGAAGAGTATCTACAAAGCCAGGTGAATATGCTGTGGCGCACGCTGCCAAAACGCGAGGAAGAGAAAACTGTCGCCGAAGCACGCCGTTTTCCCTCTGAACCGCAGGAAAACCTGCTCTATTTTATGGAGAAAAACGCCCCGTTGCTGGAGCCGTGGCAACGCGAAATTCTGCGCATTGTGCGTAAAGTCAGCCAGTATTTTTATCCGCAGAAACAGACGCAGGTCATGAACGAAGGCTGGGCGACCTTCTGGCATTACACCATCCTGAATCATCTGTATGATGAAGGCAAAGTGACGGAACGCTTTATGCTGGAGTTTTTACACAGCCACACCAATGTAGTATTCCAGCCGCCCTATAATAGCCCCTGGTATAGCGGAATTAACCCCTATGCGCTCGGCTTTGCCATGTTCCAGGATATCAAGCGTATTTGTCAGTCGCCCACGGATGAAGATAAATACTGGTTTCCAGATATTGCCGGTTCCGACTGGCTGGAAACGCTGCACTTCGCCATGCGCGATTTTAAAGATGAAAGCTTTATCAGCCAGTTCCTGTCGCCAAAGGTGATGCGTGATTTCCGTTTCTTCACGGTACTTGATGATGACAGGCATAATTATCTGGAGATCTCCGCCATTCATAACGAAGAAGGTTATCGGGAGATTCGCTCAAAACTGTCGTCACAGTATAATCTGAGCAACCTGGAGCCGAATATTCAGGTCTGGAATGTCGATTTACGCGGCGACAGATCGCTGACGTTACGGTATATCCCGCATAACCGCGCGCCGCTGGATAAAGGCCGCAAAGAGGTGCTGAAACATGTGCATCGGTTATGGGGCTTTGATGTAATGCTGGAGCAACAAAATGAGGATGGCAGCGTAGAACTGCTTGAACGTCGCCCGCCGCGCATGAACACTCTGTAATTGTGATGCTGCCCGGTAGCGTTTGCGCCTACCGGGCATCGCTGGATTATCGTCCCTGAATCGCTAAATCGCCGGGCAGATTTTTCTGCATCCGATGCCAAATCTCGCCGCTGTCATGTCCGTAACGCCGCACCGTTTCATACACCTGGTCGTGCGCGCCCTGCTCGCATAACAACGATAATTTATGATAGAAGCCCAATGCCAGACTGCGCGCTTCCGGATTGGCGAAATAGTGGCGACCAATGCGGGTGTATAACCCTTTCATGCCGTTCAGGATCAAGCCGTAGATAGGATTGCCAGAGGCGAATGCCAGACCACGAAAGATGTTATAGTCCAGATCGGCGAATGCATCGGCATGATCGGCCACTTCGTGCGCAGTGGCCAGCACTTCCTGCGCCTTATCCGGGTGTTGACGCAACGCAGTACGAATAAAGATAGTAGAAATATTGGTACGCACCGACAACAAATTGTCGATCAGTTGTGGAACACTTTCATGGTCAAGACGGGCCAGCGTTTCAAGGATATTCAACCCTGACGTTTCCCAAAAATTATTGACCTTTGTCGGTTTGCCATGCTGAATGGTCAGCCAGCCATCTCGCGCCAGCCGCTGTAATACCTCGCGTAATGTCGTGCGCGTCACGCCGATCAGTTCGGAGAGTTCTCGTTCTGCCGGTAAGATCGTGCCGGGAGGAAAGCGGTTATTCCAGATACTTTCAATAATATACTCTTCCGCGAAACCCGCCGGGCTCTGCGCCTTAATGACCATAGTGAGATTTCCATTACACAGCAAAACATAGTTACACTCATCATACCAGACGGGCGTAGCACCTGATAGCGGACGCGATGAAGAAAAAGGGGATCAAGACACCATTTCTGATATCGCCTGCCAATATCGTTAAGGACTTGCTTGCATTCGCCGCGCTCGCTACTCTCTGTGTTTAAACATAAAAACGCTATTTTATTTTTTAGGTAAGGGAAACTTTCATGGAGATCTCCTGGGGTCGCGCCATGTGGCGCAACTTTTTAGGCCAGTCGCCTGACTGGTACAAACTGGCACTACTGGTCTTTTTAATTATCAACCCATTCATTTTCTTCGCTGATTCCTTTGTTGCCGGTTGGCTGTTGGTGGCAGAGTTTATCTTCACCCTGGCGATGGCGTTAAAGTGTTACCCCCTGCTGCCCGGCGGGTTACTGGCCATTGAAGCCGTCATCATCGGCATGACCAGCGCCGCCCATGTGCGTGAAGAGGTTGCCGCCAACCTGGAAGTCTTGCTGCTGCTGATGTTTATGGTGGCGGGTATCTATTTTATGAAGCAGTTACTGCTGTTTATTTTTACCCGTCTGTTACTCAGTATCCGCTCGAAGATGGTCCTGTCGCTGGCTTTTTGCGTCGCCGCCGCGTTCTTGTCGGCTTTCCTTGATGCACTTACCGTCGTCGCGGTAGTGATCAGCGTCGCCGTCGGTTTTTACGGGATTTACCATCGTGTGGCCTCATCGCGCGGCGAAGAGAACGATATGCTGGATGACAGCCATATTGAGCAGCATTCCAAAACGGTGCTGGAACAATTCCGCGGCTTCTTGCGTAGCCTGATGATGCATGCGGGCGTGGGTACGGCGCTGGGCGGCGTCATGACCATGGTCGGGGAGCCGCAAAACTTGATCATTTCTAAAGCGGCTGGCTGGCATTTCGGCGACTTCTTTTTGCGGATGTCGCCTGTCACCGTCCCTGTACTGGTATGTGGGCTGTTAACCTGTATGCTGGTCGAGAAGATGCGCTGGTTTGGCTATGGCGAAACATTGCCGGAGAAAGTCCGCGGCGTCTTGCAGCAATTCGACGACCAAAGCCGTAAGCAGCGCACCCGCCAGGATAAAATTAAGCTAATAGTCCAGGCGATTATTGGCGTCTGGCTGGTTACCGCCCTCGCCCTCCATCTCGCGGAGGTGGGACTGATTGGTCTGTCGGTAATTATTCTGACCACCGCGTTAACGGGTGTAACCGATGAACACGCCATCGGCAAAGCGTTTACCGAGTCGCTGCCGTTCACTGCGCTGTTAACCGTTTTCTTCTCAATTGTGGCGGTTATTATCGATCAACATCTTTTCGCGCCGATTATTCAGTTCGTTTTGCAAGCCTCTGAACACGCGCAGCTAACGCTGTTCTATCTCTTTAACGGCCTGTTGTCCTCTATCTCGGATAACGTCTTTGTTGGCACCATTTATATCAACGAAGCGAAGGCGGCAATGGAAAACGGCGCCATCAGCTTAAAACAGTTTGAGCTGTTAGCCGTAGCCATCAATACCGGTACTAACCTGCCATCGGTAGCGACGCCAAATGGTCAGGCGGCATTCTTATTTCTGCTGACCTCCGCGCTGGCGCCGTTAATCCGTCTCTCCTATGGCCGTATGGTCTGGATGGCGTTACCGTACACTATCGTACTGACGCTGGTAGGGCTACTGTGCGTCGAATTCACTCTTGCGCCGGTCACCGAATGGATGACCCAGGCAGGATGGTTAGCAACGCTTTCGTAACGTTTGACCGGGCAATACACTGCCCGGTTTCGCTTTTTGCCTGATAATTATCCAATTACACATTATTTCATTTCCCGCTAGTGGCGCACGAATTGAATTGGTTTACACTGCGGTCTCTACGCATGTTGCAGGGAAATTATTATGTTGCGATTTTTAAACCAGTGCTCACGGGGTCGGGGCGCCTGGTTACTGATGGCGTTAACCGCCCTGGCGCTGGAAATGGTGGCGTTATGGTTCCAGCACGTCATGTTACTTAAACCTTGCGTGCTATGTATTTACGAACGTTGCGCCCTGTTTGGCGTGATGGGCGCGGGTCTGGTCGGCGCAATAGCGCCGAAAACGCCGCTGCGATACGTGGCAATGGTTATCTGGATTTACAGCGCCTGGCGGGGTCTACAACTGGCGTATGAACATACGATGATTCAGTTGCACCCCTCGCCGTTCATGACCTGTGATTTTATGGCGCGCTTTCCAGACTGGTTGCCGTTGGGTAAATGGCTGCCGCAGGTGTTTGTGGCATCCGGCGATTGCGCCGAGCGCCAGTGGTCGTTTTTAACGCTGGAGATGCCGCAATGGCTGTTAGGGATCTTTGCCGCCTATCTTGTGGTGGCGATAGCCGTCGTCATAGCCCAGGCGTTTAAGCCTAAAAAACGCGACCTGTTCGGTCGTTGATACACACGCTCCTTCGGGAGCGTTTTTTTTGCCCGATGCGTTGTTTGCCAGTCATTTAAAGGTGTGTGTTTAATATATCTTTTAAACGACACACCAGGGAGATGTCTTATGTTCCACTTACGCATCCCGGCAAGCTGGAAAGTTAAACGCTCCACGCCCTTTTTCACCAAAGAGAATGTTCCGGCGGCATTACTCTCTCATCACAACACAGCGGCAGGCGTTTTCGGACAACTTTGCGTGATGGAAGGCACCGTGACCTACTATGGCTTTGCGAATGAAGCCGCGACAGAACCAGAAGTGAAAGTAGTGATTAATGCCGGACAATTCGCCACCAGCCCGCCGCAATACTGGCATCGGGTAGAACTGAGCGATGATGCGCGGTTCAACATTCATTTTTGGGTGGAGGAAGACCATCAGGGCGAAGAACTGTATCAACAGAAAAAAGCCTGATATTGGTAAACCGATCACCACTGGGCAGCGTTCCGCCCAGTAGCCCGGTTGTTAATAACGCGGATTAAACGCTAGAGTAGTTTAATTTTAACGTTGTACCCTTCAAGCCCTTTCATCGTTTCTCGCGGCGCAAACTCTATTTCGGAAACTTCTTGCCCGGTTTTCTTCCGTAGTTCGGCGACCTTTTTGGTAATGAGTGCCGCGATTTCTTCTTCTGCTTTACGTGTCAACTCTTCGCTGTTCATTGATTTCCTCCTTTGAACTCGCAAACGGCTAAGCGCAAATAAGACAGTGTCGTCATGGACGCGCTACTATTTTAACGTACAAAAAATTATAGGCTATCTTTCTGAGGGTTATCAGGATGTTTCGCTTTGGATGACGCAAAAAAAACCGCCTGGTATAGGCTGCCCACTAAAGTCAGGCAACTGCATCAGGCGGTTGGTTAATAGCACAAGACGCTATCTACGAGGATCTTCAACCTCATTTTGGGTATCCGGGTCGAGAGGATCGTCTCCCTCTGGCGTATCCGGAATATTTTCACCAGGAAGCGGTTCATCTTCTGGTAATGGATCGACTAAATCAGGACGTTCAGACATAAAGCCTCCAACGAACCATAGTTATTAAAGATACCCTATATCACTACTTTTGATTTTTCTTTGTATTTTTTCCTTCGTCTTCGGGTGTCTTATCAGGCTTCCTGGGCTGATCCTTCGAAACACGCAACGGTTGGTTATTCATGGGTAACTCCTCAGGATAGGCAGCGATATACTGCTTTGAAAGTATAGGGTCGCCGCCATACGTGCGCGAGCGCAGCGGCAAGGAGTATCGGAGACGATTAAGAGGTGGTGATAACGCCAGGTGACGGAATTTGCACACAATTCCTGTTTTCAGGGGCCGCCCGGCATAAATTAAAGAATTGTAAACAATCAGCCGTTTTGCCGAAGACTTATTCTGCCCACGACGGTTTGTTTAAAATATGATCCTGCCAGTCCCGCACTTCAGATTCTTTAACCGCGATATGACGAACAGAAATTCGCTCGCCATGCATAGCGGCTTTCGATCCAGTAAGCAGCGGATGCCACACCGGCAAGGGCTTACCTTCCGCTAACAAACGGTAGGCGCAGGTCATCGGCAACCATTCAAAGTCTGGCAAGTTTTCGCGAGTGAGTTTGATACAGTCGGGTTCAAATTCAAAACGGCGCTCATAATGACGGCACTGGCACGTTTTGATATTTAATTGCCTGCACGCCACGTTGGTGAAGTAGATTTCATCTGTATCTTCATCCATCAGCTTATGCAGGCAGCATTGACCGCAGCCATCGCACAGCGACTCCCACTCGGCATCGGTCATTTCATCCAGGGTTTTACGTTGCCAGAAAGGTGTATCGCTCATTAAAGTATCCGCCATTGCACTAAAGCTGCACCTTATAACCAGTCTGGCCTGCAGATGCAAGTTTTACCGCCGCTGAAGGCGGCAAGCAGATTTTACAGAACGCGGGTAGACAACGTTTCGCCATTAAAACGAATGTCCAGCTCATCGCCGCTTAATAATGGCCCCACGCCTGCCGGCGTGCCGGTTAGCACCACGTCCCCGGCTTTGAGCGTAAAATAGCGGCTCATATAGGCGATAAGAGGCACAATAGGATGAATCATATCCGCGGTCGACCCTTGCTGGCGAACCTCGCCATTAACGTTAAGTCCGATAACCGTATTTTGCGGATCGCCGCAGAAGGCCGCGACAGGGATGAAGCCTGAAATCGGACATGCGTTATCAAAACCTTTGGCTTTTTCCCAGGGCTGTCCGGCCTTTTTCATTTTCCCTTGAATATCGCGCAGGGTTAAATCAAGCGCCACGCCATAACCGGCTATCGCTTTACGTACATGATCTTCGGTCGCCTGGCGGAGCGTTGCGCCAATCAGCACAGCAAGTTCAACTTCATGATGAACAGCGCCCATATCCGCCGGAATCGCCAGCGGCTGGCGAATATCACACAATGCGGTTTCCGGCTTGATAAAAAGCATGGGTTCTTCCGGCGTCGCGCTGCCCATCTCCTTGATGTGATTTGCGTAATTACTGCCCACGCAGACCACTTTACTTACCGGGTAATCAAGCAAGGCGCCTTGCCAGTTACGATGTTGATACATATTTTCCCCTAAGATCATGATGGAATTCAGGCGCGGCGCCGAATACCGTTTAACGGTCAGCGGGCGACGTATTTTGTCCTACCGAAGAAAGATGTTGTTTCAGCAAATCTTCCGGCGGCGGCGGCAATTGTAAATAATAGCCCTGCTCGCTTAACGCCTGTTTTACTTTTTCGAGCTCAGCATTGACTAATTTTTTACGTCCATCAAGCGGCAGCATCATCGCTAACTGCGGCTGACCGAATCCTTTCATCAACGCTTCAGGCACCCGCGAAAAATCGTCTTTTTTTTCGACATACAAATAGGTTTGATCGCGCTTGCTACTTCTATAGATCACACAAAACATACTTTTACTCTGAATTAACGGGATGGTGACTTGCCTCAATATAATACTGACTATAACATGCCTTCTGGACTTCGGAATATCACTCCGTATCGGAGATGATAAATAGCAAATTGAGTAAGGCCAGGATGTCAAACACGCCAATCGAGCTTAAAGGCAGTAGCTTCACCTTATCAGTGGTTCATTTGCATGAAGCGGAACCAGAGGTTATTCGTCAGGCGTTAGAAGACAAAATAGCGCAGGCTCCTGCGTTTTTAAAACACGCCCCTGTCGTTATTAACGTTAGCGGTCTTGAAAGCCCGGTAAACTGGCCGGAACTGCATAAGATCGTGACCTCAACTGGCTTACGCATTATCGGCGTGAGCGGCTGTAAAGACGCCAGCCTGAAAGCAGAAATCGATCGGATGGGTCTTCCTTTACTGACCGAAGGTAAAGAGAAAGCGGTTCGACCGGCGCCCGTTGAGCCGGCAACGCCCAGCGAGCCGCCGCAAAACGCTAATCCCATCACAAAAACGCGATTAATTGATGTTCCGGTTCGTTCCGGTCAGCGCATTTATGCTCCACAATGTGATCTGATTGTTACAAGTCACGTCAGCGCTGGCGCAGAGCTTATCGCTGACGGCAATATCCATGTCTATGGCATGATGAGAGGTCGCGCGCTGGCAGGGGCGAGCGGCGATCGGGAAGCGCAAATTTTTTGTACCCATCTGACGGCAGAACTGGTCTCTATCGCAGGTGTTTACTGGCTGAGTGATAAAATCCCGGCAGAATTTTATGGCAAAGCGGCGCGCCTGCGTTTAGCAGACAACGCTTTGACAGTTCAACCGTTGAATTGATCCCTTTTTAACAAGGAATTTTTATGGCACGCATTATTGTTGTTACTTCGGGTAAAGGGGGCGTTGGCAAAACCACCTCCAGCGCGGCCATCGCTACAGGTTTGGCCCAGAAGGGAAAGAAAACTGTCGTCATTGATTTTGATATCGGACTGCGTAACCTCGATCTGATTATGGGGTGCGAACGTCGTGTCGTTTACGATTTTGTAAACGTCATTCAGGGCGATGCGACACTGAATCAGGCGCTGATCAAAGATAAGCGTACTGAAAATCTCTTCATTCTTCCGGCGTCGCAGACTCGGGATAAAGACGCGCTGACGCGCGAAGGCGTCGCTAAAGTATTGGACTCACTGAGAGCGATGGACTTTGAGTTCATCGTTTGCGACTCGCCGGCGGGTATCGAAACCGGGGCGCTGATGGCGCTCTATTTTGCCGATGAAGCGATCATCACGACCAACCCGGAAGTCTCTTCTGTTCGTGACTCGGACCGTATTCTGGGTATTCTGGCATCGAAATCTCGTCGCGCAGAAAATGGCGAAGAGCCGATTAAAGAACATCTCCTGTTGACGCGCTACAATCCAGGCCGCGTAAATAAAGGCGACATGCTCAGCATGGAAGATGTACTGGAGATTCTGCGTATTAAACTCGTCGGGGTGATCCCGGAAGATCAATCCGTACTGCGCGCATCTAACCAGGGCGAACCGGTGATTCTTGACGCCACTGCGGATGCGGGTAAAGCCTATGCAGATACCGTAGATCGTCTGTTGGGAGAAGAACGTCCTTTCCGCTTCATTGAAGAAGAGAAGAAAGGTTTCCTCAAACGCCTGTTCGGAGGATAAATTATGGCATTACTGGATTTTTTTCTCTCGCGGAAAAAGAGTACCGCTAATATTGCAAAAGAGCGGTTGCAAATCATTGTCGCGGAACGTCGCCGTAGCGATGCCGAACCGCATTATTTACCGCAGTTACGCAAAGATATTCTTGAGGTCATTTGTAAATACGTACAAATCGATCCGGAAATGGTTACCGTCCAGCTTGAGCAAAAAGATGGCGATATCTCCATCCTTGAACTTAACGTAACGCTGCCGGAAGCCGAAGAGTCAAAATAAGCTCTTTTATGGGAAAATTCCTGGATTAAAAAAGGCAGAAGAATCTGCCTTTTTTATTTTTTTGCATTACTCCGGATACGGACATTTATTTCACTGGCCGTTTTCCTGACAATTACCGTCGTTAACGCGGATACTCCTGCAACAGAAGAGTTAACTTCTCCGCCATCAGTTCGGCGCGCCAGCCGGAAATCAATTCCGGTTGCCCATTTTGCGGTTTTAATTTCCAGTGCCAGTTAAGCAACTGATTAATCTGCCGACGCGATGCCAGTAGCTCGCCGCTGACGTGATGCGCCGCGCTTACCTCCGCCACCAGCACTTTGATGGCCTTAAACGCTTTGCGATAGCCCGGCATGTCCATCAGATTCAACAGCGGTTCCGGCAATGCCTCTTCCGGTAGCGCCTGCGCTTTCGCCACCAGCGATATCAACGTTTTGCCGTGAAAACGAATCTCACTGCCGGAAAGGCCCAGGCTATCCAGCTCACCGAGACTGCCCGGCATATAACGCGCGACCGCCCACAGGTTTTCCTCACGCACAACGAAGTTCACCGCCATATCGCGCTCACGTGCCTTACGCAGACGCCAGTCAGCTAAAAGTTGTAGACAGGCTAACTGGCGGGTACGCAGTTGCCAGGCATTGGTGATATCCCGCCATGCTTCTTCCGGCGCCTGAATCTCCTGACGACGCTGCTGCATCAATCGGCACTCATTAAGCGCGGCAGGCAACCATCCTGCGGCTTCAGTTTCAATCATCAGCTTTTTAGCGATCGGTAACAGATACCAGACATCCGCCGCCGCGTATTCACACTGACGTTCGCTTAAAGGCCGGGCTAACCAGTCGGTACGAGACTCGCTTTTATCCAGCGCCACGCCCGTATACTCTTCCACCATCGACGCAAACCCCCACGACAGCGGACGCCCGCAAAACGCCGCCAGAATTTGCGTATCAATCAGAGGTGCCGGCAGTTCACCAAACGCATTAAGAAATACTTCCAGATCTTCGCTGCCCGCGTGCAGAAATTTGGTGATTCCCGTATCGCGCAGCACTGCTTTTAACGGCGACCAGTCGCTGATGCCGAGCGGATCGATCAGGGCGACATTTGTCCCATCAAATAGCTGGATCAATCCTAACTGTGGGTAATAGGTACGGGTACGGACAAATTCAGTATCTAAAGCAATAGCCGGACATGCGCGGACAGCCTCACACAGGCTCGCCAGCGCATCGTCCGTTTCAATCATTTGGTAATTCAAATCGTGTTCTCTTTGGTTCGCGCCAAAAAAAACGCCGGTTTAACCGGCGTCTCTCGTTAGCTGACTTAACGCTCAGGCTTTATTGTCTACTTTGCCACGGGCTTCGTCACGCAGTTCTCGTCGTAAAATTTTCCCAACGTTAGATTTTGGCAACTCCTCGCGAAACTCCACCTGTTTGGGCACTTTATATCCGGTCAGATGGCGACGGCAGAAGGTAATCAGCGCATCGTCAGTCAATGCGGGATCTTTCTTAACCACAAAAATCTTCACCGCTTCGCCGCTACTGCCGGAAGGCACGCCAACCGCTGCAACCTCCTGCACGCCAGAATGCTGCATCACCACATCTTCAATTTCGTTTGGATAAACGTTAAAACCGGAAACCAGAATCATATCTTTCTTGCGATCGACAATCCGCAGAAAGCCTTCTTCATCCATAACCGCAATATCGCCTGTATGCAGCCAGCCATCTTTAATGATTTCATCCGTCGCGTCAGGACGCTGCCAGTATCCCAACATAACCTGCGGGCCTTTCACGCAAAGCTCTCCGGCCTCACCCGGCGCGACTTCATTGTCATCGTCATCCACCAGTTTGGCTTCTGTTGACGGTACCGGCAGGCCGATACTGCCGCTATGATAATCAATATCATGCGGGTTGACGCTCACCAACGGGGCGCACTCGGTCAGCCCGTAGCCTTCCAGCAGGTATTGCCCGGTCAGTTTAACCCAACGTTCCGCAACGGCGTTTTGCACCGGCATCCCGCCGCCGGCTGACAAATGCAGCGAGGAAAAATCCAACTGCTGAAACTCTTTATTATTGAGCAAGGCGTTGAACAGCGTGTTAACGCCGGTCATCGCCGTAAATGGATATTTCGCCAGCTCCTTGACCAGGCCGGGGATATCACGCGGATTGGTAATCAGCAGGTTTTGCCCGCCCAGCTCAATAAAGAGCAGACAATTCATGGTTAAGGCAAAAATGTGATACAGCGGCAGCGCGGTCACCACCAGCTCTTTCCCCGGATGAAGCAACGGCCCATAGGTCGCTTTCACCTGCTCCAGATTCGCCAGCATATTGCGATGAGTCAGCATCGCGCCTTTCGCCACGCCCGTCGTACCGCCGGTATATTGCAGGAAAGCCAGATCTTCGGCGACAACCTCCGGTTTTACGTACTGCATACGGTAGCCATGCTGTAGCGCGCTGCGAAACGAGATTGCGTCTGGCAAGTGGTATTTCGGCACCAGACGCTTGATGTATTTCACGACAAAGTTAACAACCGTACCTTTAGCGGTAGAAAGCTGGTCGCCCATCCGCGTCAGAATAACGTGCTGTACCGACGTTTTCTCGACCACTTTTTCCAGCGTATGGGCAAAGTTAGAAACAATAACAATGGCCGCCGCGCCGCTATCGTTAAGTTGATGCTCAAGTTCGCGCGGCGTGTAAAGCGGGTTAACGTTCACCACAATCATGCCGGCGCGTAAAATACCAAATAGCGCGACGGGATACTGCAACAGGTTTGGCATCATCAGCGCAACACGGTCGCCTTTTTTGAGTCCCAGCCCTTGTTGTAAATAAGCCGCAAATGCCCGACTACGTTCTTCTAATTTGCGGAAGGTCATTACCTCCCCCATATTGACGAACGCAGGCTGATCGGCATAGCGCGTCGCCGCATGTTCAAACAGTTCAACCAGGGATTGATAACGGTCAGGGTTGATCTCCGCCGGAACATCAGCGGGATAACGGTTAAGCCAAACCTTCTTCAATGCATCACCTCTAAAATGAGTGTTCGTCGTCATCACAACCCCAGTTAATAAACAAGTCGTTAACATTATATTAACTCAGCGTACCAGTTTATTAATTACGCAACTGAAAGGTTGCGAAGCGCGTCACTATTTATTTTTATTATGTCTCTATGAATGCAGAAACAGCGGCCCAGCCGCTGTTTCTTTCATTGATAAAACAAAGAGTTACTCTGTTACTATCGTCTGAACCTCTGCGGGTCCAGGGTTATACCATCCCCAACCACCATAGCCATAAGGCCAGGCGCGTCCGCCGTAAAACCACGGATCGATCGGCTGTGGAGGCATGACGACCTGCTGAACAAGATGCCAGCGTTTATAGCCGGTAGCCTGCATCAGCATAAATTTATACGGCGTATTACCGATTTTGCCGTCAACCGTTCCGGTTATCGGGCCGACAACGGTAACTAACTGGCCACGGAAGTCCACCGGGTCCAGAAAACCATTCACATCTGCAAAAATTCTGCCGCGCGAGGCTTCGCCCAGAACAGGACGCGCGCCGCTGTCGAGCGGTACGGTAGCGATTTCAAGCCGGGTTTTTCCCTGCTGATTTTGTACCGCCACAACTTTACCGCCGAAACGCGCCTCTTGCCCGATATAGAGCTGCGGCGCATTCATGACCCGTACCAAATCCTGCTGCGGCGTCGGACTCGAACCTTTAATGGCATCCGGGATAGTCACGCAACCGCTCAGCATAAGCGCAAAAGCGCACGCCAGCGCCCCTTTTATTAACCGTTTTTGAACCGCCATGATGCGACTCCTTTTTCTCGACGTCTATTCCACCCCACAGCATAAAGTATGGGGGGTAATAGTAGTGAGAGTCATTCTTTGCCGGGAAGTTTCTTCCACGCCACTTCGTTACGCAAATAAACCGGCTCGGCATGTTCCACGACAACGGTCTCTCCTGCCGCCAGTTTTTGACTGGCGATGGGCAACATATCTTCCGCTGCCGGGAGCGACACCTCACCATCGTAAAGCGCCAGGCCACACTCCTTCGCCAGATCGGGCCATGCGGACCAACCCGTTCCTACCGTCGCCCACTCGCCGGAAAGCTGTTTCAACCGCTCGCCGACCCGTTCCGGTTTCAGCACCGCTTCCGTCTCTTCGCCCTGCCAGACGCCCTGCGCATCACGCTGGTATTCCGCCCAGTACAACTCGCCCATTCGCGCGTCAATCGCGGCGAGTACGCGGGTCGCGCCGGTTTTACGCCACGCGCCCTGCGCCATCGTGGCAAGCGTCGAAACACCGATCATTGGCAGATTTGCCCCTAACGCCAGCCCTTGCGCAATTCCAATGCCGATACGCACGCCGGTAAAGCTGCCCGGACCGCGCCCAAACGCCAGCGCATCTATCTCATTGAGCGAGGCACCGCTGGCGGCCAGAATCTCCTGCACCATGGGCAGGATACGTTGAGTGTGTTCTCGTGGACAAAGCTCAAAGTGAGCATTGATAGTACCGTTGTTCCACAGGGCGACAGAACAGGCCTCTGTGGCGGTATCGATAGCCAGAATTCGCATGAGGTTTCGTGCTTAGATCAATAAAATAGCGCGCATCTTACCATACTCCGTAACAAATTACTCGGCGGATGGAATCGCAAGAAAGCGAACAGCACGGGCGATATCACGCGTGCGCGGCGCAGGAGGCAGGCTGGCGAGAAACGTGGCACCATAGGGCCGCATCACCAGCCGGTTATCACAAATCACTAACACCCCGCGATCGTCCGCATCGCGAATCAGCCGCCCCACCCCCTGCTTCAGCGTAATCACCGCATCGGGCTGTTGAACCTCGTCAAACGGATCGCCGCCGCGCAAACGACAGTCTTCCATTCGCGCTTTTAACAGCGGGTCGTCCGGGGAGGTAAACGGCAATTTGTCGATAATCACTAAAGATAACGTATCGCCGCGCACGTCCACCCCTTCCCAGAAGCTGCTGGTGGCGACGAGCAGCGCGTTGCCCGCGCTAACAAATTGCTGTAACAGTTGGCCTTTACTGGTTTCCCCTTGCAACAATACTGGCAGCGTCATGGTGGCGCGAAACTGCTCCGCCAGATCGCGCATCATGGCGTGCGAGGTGCATAGCATAAAACATCGCCCGTTATTGGCTTCGATAATCGGCCTTAGCATGGCCGCCAACTGTCGCGCCGCGCCGGGCTGGTTGGTTTGCGGCAGGTTACGCGGTACGCAGAGTAACGCCTGGCGCGTATAGTCGAATGGGCTGGGCAGCAGCATGGATTCTGCCTGCTCAATTCCCAGACGGGCGGTAAAATGGTGGAGATCATCATTTACCGACAACGTGGCTGAGGTAAAAATCCAGCTACCGGGCTTCTGTTCCATCACCTCTTTGAATTTGTCCGCCACGGTGAGCGGCGTCAGCGCCAGGGTGAAGTGCCGCGAGGTGCACTCATACCAGTAGCTGTATCCCGGCTGATTGATCTCTTTTAAGCGTTTCAGCCGTGAACGATATAGCGTGGCGCGTTCAAAAGCCGCATCCAGCAGCGCCGAACGGCCGAGCGACAGCTTCGCCACGTCGTAACAAAGCTCCAGCGTATCATCCAGCAGTAAAAATGCCCGTTGGATACGTGGGTCGGCTAACAGTTCACGCAAATTCCCCCGGTAGCCAGGCTCCCCCAGTTGCAGACGAAAATCCTGCGCGCTCTGGGCAAGGCGATCGGCGCATTTTTGCAACTGTTGAGTGTCTTTCAGTTCCGTCCGGTAGGCAATGGTGATGTCTTTTGCTAAATCCAGTAACTGGCGGCTGGAGAGCGATTGTCCGAAATACTGGCTGGCGATGTCAGGCAGTTGGTGGGCTTCATCGAAGATCATTACTTCAGCCTGAGGGATGAGTTCGCCAAATCCGCTCTCTTTAACCACCATATCCGCAAGAAAAAGGTGGTGGTTTACAATCACCACATCCGCGTCCATCGCCTTTTTACGCGCTTTCACCACAAAGCATTCTTTGTAGAGCGGACAATCGCTGCCAAGGCAGTTGTCGTTGGTACTGGTGACCAGCGGCCAGGCCTGGGAATCCTCCGCCACGCTGACACAGGTGCTGATATCGCCATCCCGCGTCTGATTTGACCAGGAGCGCAGCAATATCACGTCGCTTAACGTTTGTACCGGTAAATCGCCGCCCGCCAGCGCTTGTTGTTCCAGCCGCTCCAGGCAGAGGTAGTTTGAACGTCCTTTCAACAGGGCCGTCTTACCGGTAAACGCCAACGCTTTTGCTACCGTCGGCAGATCGCGGCTGTAGAGTTGATCCTGCAACGCTTTCGACCCGGTCGAAATAATGACTTTTTTCCCGGCGCGCAACGCCGGAGCGAGGTAAGCATAGGTCTTCCCGGTTCCGGTGCCGGCTTCAACGACCAGAGGCTGCGCATTTTCAATCGCTTGTGTTACGGCAACCGCCATTTGTCGCTGTGGTTCGCGTGGTTTAAAACCGGTTATCGCTTTAGCCAGTTGGCCATCTGCTGCAAAATCGTCCGTCACACTGCCCCCTGTTAATTTGCACAGGGATTATGTCAGGGTGGAGAGGCTTACGCCAGTTACAGAGGTGACGGCGGCGCCACATTGTGGCAGTCTTGCGCCATTCAAGTGGAAAGCAAATGAGGAATAAATAATGTCTATCGTGCGTATTGATGCCGAAGATCGTTGGTCAGACGTAGTGATCCACAATAATACGCTGTGGTATACCGGCGTGCCGGAAAACCTGGACGCCGATGCTTTTGAGCAAACGGCGAATACTCTGGCGCAGATTGATGCTGTGCTGGAAAAACAGGGCTCCAGTAAGTCACGTATTCTGGATGCCACTATTTTTCTGAGCGATAAAGCGGATTTTGCCGCCATGAATAAGGCGTGGGATGCGTGGGTCGTCGCAGGTCATGCGCCGGTACGCTGTACCGTACAGGCCGGGCTGATGAACCCGAAATATAAAGTTGAGATTAAGATTGTCGCGGCGGTATAAGCCGGTTATTCGTCTTCATCCTCAAAACGCGCCACTATCCGTTCACCGGTATGGTTGGCGCGAAGTTCGCCCGCGACCTGGGCAATTGCTTCTCCGCTGCTCATACCTTGTGACATCAATTCCTGGATACGTTCTACGGCTTTTTGCTGTTGTTCATGACTGAGTGAAGGTAAACCTGCAAACATGATTAACTCCTGCTAAATTGTTAGCGCTAATTATTTCACGCTACCCGGCGGTAAGCCAGTAGTGTTGTAACGAGTCAGGAATGATGAAGACGTTATCTCCCACTGTTATTACCTTACCCTGGCGTCCGGACGCCGCTGAACACTATTTTGCGCCCGTAAACCATTTGCCCTGGGCGATGCTGCTGCATTCCGGTGATGCCATTCATCCCTATAACCGTTTTGATATTCTGGTCGCCGATCCTGTCACCATGCTGACCACGCGCGCACAGGACACCACGGTATGTACTGCGCGCACGACCACCGTCACTCTCGACGATCCGTTACACGTTTTGCAGACACAGCTAGAGGCGCTGCCTTTCCATCCTCAGCCTGACCCTGACTTACCCTTTCAGGGTGGCGCGCTGGGTCTGTTTGGTTACGATTTAGGGCGGCGTTTCGAAACTCTGCCCGATACTGCCGCACACGATATCGCTTTACCGGATATGGCAATTGGCATTTACGACTGGGCGTTGATTGTCGATCACCAAAAACAGGTGGTGTCGCTGATAAGCTATCACGATGCAGACGCCCGATATCGCTGGCTCACCAGCCAGCGCGCGCCGACCCGAACGCCCTTTACGCTTACCTCAGCCTGGCAGTCCAATATGACGCGTTGCGAGTACGGCGAAAAATTTCGTCAGGTGCGGGCCTGGTTGCACAGCGGAGACTGTTATCAGGTCAATCTTTCCCAACGTTTTCAGGCGAGCTACGAAGGTGATGAGTGGCAGGCTTTCGAACGCCTTAACCGCGCAAATCGCGCTCCGTTTAGCGCCTTTCTTCGTCTGCATGACGGCGCCATATTGAGTCTTTCTCCCGAGCGTTTTATCCAACTGGAGAACGGTCATATCCAGACGCGCCCGATCAAAGGTACGCTCCCACGGCTTAACGATCCGCAGGCGGATCATCAGCAAGCGCAGAAACTGGCCAACTCAATGAAAGATCGCGCCGAAAATTTGATGATCGTCGATTTGATGCGTAACGACATTGGCCGGGTCGCCGTGCCGGGTTCGGTGAAGGTGCCGGAACTGTTCGTCGTCGAACCATTTCCTGCCGTTCACCATCTGGTCAGCACCATTACCGCCCGTTTACCGGACTCGCTTCATGCCACCGACCTGCTGCGCGCCGCCTTCCCCGGTGGCTCCATTACCGGCGCGCCTAAAGTGCGGGCGATGGAAATTATTGACGAACTGGAGCCGCAGCGACGCAACGCCTGGTGCGGTAGCATCGGTTATCTGAGTTTCTGCGGCAACATGGATACCAGTATTACCATCCGCACCGTCACGGCGACACAGGGCCAACTCTATTGCTCAGCCGGAGGCGGTATCGTGGCCGATAGCAAGGAAGAAGCGGAATATCAGGAAACTTTTGATAAAGTTAATCGTATCCTGCACCCACTGGAGAACTAATACGTGGATACCAGCCGTCTGACGCTCGATCATTTCTTATCGCGCTTTCAGCTTTTGCGCCCGCAGATGACTCATGAAACGTTAAATCAACGTCAGGCCGCCGTACTGATCCCTGTGGTTCGCCGCCCCCAGCCGGGGCTGCTGTTGACCCAGCGGGCTATTCATTTGCGCAAACACGCCGGACAGGTCGCCTTTCCCGGCGGGGCCGTGGACAGTACTGATGCTTCGCTTATCGCCGCAGCGCTTCGCGAAGCGCAGGAGGAAGTCGCCATCCCGCCACAAGCCGTGGAAGTGATTGGCGTTTTACCACCGGTAGACAGCGTGACCGGTTTTCAGGTCACACCAGTGGTCGGCATTATTCCCCCCAACCTTCCCTGGCACGCAAGTGAAGACGAAGTGTCTGCGGTGTTTGAAATGCCGCTGGCGCAAGCGTTGCAACTGGGTCGATATCATCCGCTCGATGTTTACCGTCGCGGTACTTCGCACCGCGTATGGCTCTCCTGGTATGAGCATTATTTCGTCTGGGGCATGACCGCAAACATTCTTCGTGAGCTGGCGCTGCAAATCGGCGTGAAGCCCTGACTATATACAAAGTCATTCAAGTTGCTTCAAGGCGGCAAGCGAGCGCATCCCACTCGCAGCCTCCACAGAGGCAGCCTGAGGGATAACGTGTATATACTTAACTTTACGCGCGCAAGACACGACTTGAGATTACTGCCGCAATATTAGTAAAAACGCAGTTATTCATTAGTTTAATTCATGTGAATAGTTAAGCTGATAGCGGCGTTCCCTCTTACACTATGCGCAGTTATAACATCGTAACCGGAAGCCCCGGTTGCCCTGTCAGGAGTATTATCGTGATTAGCCTATTCGACATGTTTAAGGTAGGGATTGGTCCCTCCTCTTCCCACACTGTTGGCCCGATGAAGGCCGGTAAACAGTTCGTCGATGACCTGGTCGAAAAAGGATTATTGGATAACGTTACCCGCGTCGCTGTCGATGTCTACGGCTCGCTGTCGCTGACGGGAAAAGGTCATCATACTGATATCGCCATTATTATGGGATTGGCGGGTAATGAACCCGCTACCGTGGATATTGATAGTATCCCCGGTTTTATTCGCGACGTCGAAACGCGCGAGCGTCTGTTGCTGGCCCAGGGACGTCAGGAAGTCGATTTCCCTAAAGATGACGGAATGCGTTTTCATAATGGCAATTTGCCGCTACATGAAAACGGGATGCAGATCCACGCCTGGCATGACGACACGGTCATTTATAGCAAGACGTACTATTCCATCGGCGGCGGCTTTATCGTTGATGAAGCGCATTTCGGTCAGGAAGCGACGAATGAGGTTACTGTGCCTTATCCATTTAAATCGGCGAAAGAAATGCTGGAGTATTGCAACAGCACCGGCCTTTCACTCTCCGGCATGGTGATGCAAAACGAACTGGCGCTGCACAGCAAGAAAGAGATTGAAGAGTATTTCGGTCACGTCTGGCAAACCATGCAGGCCTGTATTGATCGCGGTATGAATACCGAAGGCGTTCTGCCGGGGCCGCTGCGCGTACCGCGTCGTGCCTCCGCGTTGCGTCGTATGCTGGTTTCCAGCGATAAACTTTCCAGCGATCCGATGAACGTCATTGACTGGGTGAACATGTTTGCCCTGGCAGTGAACGAAGAGAACGCCGCTGGCGGCCGCGTCGTGACGGCGCCAACCAACGGCGCGTGCGGCATCGTTCCTGCGGTGCTGGCATACTACGACCATTTTATTGAGTCTGTCAGTCCGGATATTTACACCCGCTACTTCCTGGCGGCAGGCGCTATTGGCGCACTGTATAAGATGAACGCGTCTATTTCCGGCGCCGAAGTCGGCTGTCAGGGCGAAGTCGGCGTCGCCTGTTCGATGGCGGCGGCAGGCCTTGCTGAACTGTTGGGCGCCAGCCCGGAACAGGTTTGCGTTGCTGCTGAAATCGGCATGGAGCATAACCTGGGGCTAACCTGCGACCCGGTTGCCGGTCAGGTTCAGGTGCCGTGTATCGAGCGTAACGCCATTGCTTCGGTTAAAGCGATCAACGCTGCGCGTATGGCCATGCGTCGAACCAGCGCGCCGCGCGTCTCGTTGGATAAAGTCATCGAAACGATGTACGAAACCGGAAAAGACATGAACGCAAAATACCGCGAAACGTCACGCGGCGGGTTGGCCATTAAAGTCCAGTGTGATTAAACGCCGTTTCCCCCCCCCTTCGCCCATCTGCTACGGATGGGCGAAATTTTTATCTCTTCCTCGTCGACTCCACGTTTCCCCACTACACTTGCTGTGTCGCGGTTGGCTTTTGTCGCCAACGCTTATTGGGCGGCCCGCATGCAAACAGCACAACGGATCATCAATCATTATCGCCGTAATCGTTTCATTGTTTGCACGATTTGTGCACTGACCACGCTCATTCTTACGCTGAGCATCCGATTTATTTCGGAGCGGAACTTAAATCATCATCGCACGGTCGCGTTCGCGAATCATGCCGTTGATGCGCTGGATAATGTTTTGCATCCCCTCCAGGTCGGACGAAACGTGCTGCTACCATTGCTTGAACTTCCGTGCGCGACCGCGCATCTGCCGTTGCGTAAGCAAGCCGCCCGCCTGCAAACCATCCGTTCTATCGGGCTGGTGAAAGAAGGAATACTCTACTGCTCAAGTATTTTTGGTGCCCGTAACGTCCCCATGCGCCAGCTTCAGCCCGATCTTCCCGCAGCCAGCGATCTACTGCTGCTTTCCACGGATCAATCATTACTCAAGGGAAGCCCGATTCTCATTCAGTGGTATCCCGCCTCCGCCGATGGCCAGGATGGCGTGATGGAAATTGTAAATATTGGCTTGCTGACAACCATGCTACTTGAGCCGCAGCAGCCGCAGATTACCAGCGCCAGCCTGACGGTCGGCAAACGGCACCTGTTATATGGTCGGGGCGTGGTCGATACTCTCCCGGAATTAAAAAAAGATGAAGAGCGTTACCAGCTCTCATCGCAGCACTTTCCTTTTACTATCAGCGTCAGCGGACCGTCGGCAGGCGAACTGGCGTTCAAGCATCTACCGACGCAGTTACCGCTGGCCGTATTGCTTAGCCTGTTGATCGGTTATATCGCCTGGCTGGCGACGGCCAGCAGAATGAGTTTTTCCTGGGAGATTAATCTGGCCCTCGCCGAACGTGAGTTTGAGCTATTTTGCCAGCCGTTGCTCAATGCCCGTACGCAGCAGTGTACCGGCGTTGAGATCCTGTTACGCTGGAACAACCCGCGCCAGGGCTGGATCTCACCGGATGTTTTTATTCCTATCGCCGAGGAACATAACCTGATAGCGCCGCTTACCCGCTATGTGATTGCGGAAACCATTCGGCAACGGCACTACTTCCCCATAAGCCACCAGTTTCATATCGGCATCAATGTTGCGGCAAGCCATTTCCGGCACGGCGTGCTTCTCAGGGATCTTAATCAGTACTGGTTTAGTGCGGAACCTGTTCAGCAACTGGTGCTGGAGCTCACGGAACGCGACGCGTTACTTGACGTTGATTACCGCCTGATGCGAGAGCTGCATCGTAAAGGCGTGAAGCTAGCCATCGATGATTTTGGCACAGGAAACAGCTCGCTCTCCTGGCTGGAAAAGCTGCGTCCGGATATTTTGAAAATCGATAAATCCTTCACCGCCGCCATCGGCACCGATGCGGTAAATTCAACCGTGACCGATATTATCATCGCGCTGGGGCAAAGACTGAATATTGAACTGGTTGCGGAAGGGGTCGAAAACCAGACGCAGGCACAACATTTGCGCCAGCATGGCGTACAAATGTTACAGGGCTATCTCTATGCGAAGCCGATGCCAATTAGCGAATTTCCACAGTGGCTGGCGGGCAGCGCGCCGCCCCCCGCCCGGCATAACGGACAGGTTATGCCCGCTATGCCGCATCTATAGACTTGATTCCTGCGTGTGACGTTATTCCTCTTCGTCACGGACAGGCTGTTCTTTAACAATCCGAACCAGATCTACACGATAGTCGTTGGCCTCGACAATGGTGATCCGCAACGGCGGAACATCAATGACATCGCCTACACGAGGAATATGGCCATTAGCGGCGATCACTAACCCCGCGACCGTCGCAATATCGCCCTCTTCGTTCACCAGATGGTCAACTTCCAGCGCCTGCTGTAGCGCATGAAGATCGGTGCCGCCCTTCACTATCCAGCCCTCGGCATCGGCAACGATTTCCGGCGTTTCATCGGCATCCGGGAACTCACCGGCAATCGCTTCCAGCACATCCAGCGGCGTAACCAGCCCCTGCACCACGCCGAACTCGTTAGTGACGATAACGAAACTACCGCGCGCGCGACGCAGAACGCCTAACAGATTGATAGGATCAAGCGTTTCCGGCACCACTATCGCCGGAGAAGACGCGGCGATAGCCGCCACATCCGCGCCCTCTTCCAGCGCCACTAGCAACTCTTTCGCGCGAACGATACCGATAATTTCATCCAGCTCGCCCCGACATACCGGGAACAGGCTATGCGGAGAAGAGAGCAACTGCTGACGGATTTCAGCTACGCTGAGATTCGCATCCACCCAACTAATTTCGCCTCGCGGCGTCATAATGCCGCGCAGGGAACGCGACGCCAGAGTCAGTACACCGTTAATCATGTAGCGCTCTTCTTCGGCGAAGGCGCCTTCCGACACCGACATCGCGACCGGGCTATCTGTCTCATGTTGCGTACTCGCCTGGCGTTTACCGCCCATCAGACGCAGGATAGCGTCCGCAGTACGCGCGCGCAGCGGCAACGTGGACTGATGACGAATAAAGTTGCGGCGCGCAATCTGGTTAAACACCTCGATAATGATCGAGAAACCAATTGCCGCGTACAGGTAGCCTTTCGGAATATGGAAACCAAACCCTTCCGCCACCAGGCTCAAACCGATCATCAGCAGGAAGCTCAGACAGAGCACCACCACCGTCGGATGCTGGTTGACAAAACGGGTCAGCGGTTTTGACGCCAGTAGCATCACCGCCATCGCAATCACCACCGCCGCCATCATAACCGGCAGATGGTTCACCATACCTACCGCCGTAATCACGGCGTCCAGCGAGAAGACCGCGTCCAGGATGACAATCTGCGTGACCACGACCCAGAAGCTCGCATAACCTTTACCGTGTCCGGCGTCATGCTCGCGGTTTTCCAGACGCTCATGCAGCTCGGTGGTCGCTTTAAATAGCAGGAATATCCCGCCCAGTAGCATAATTAAATCGCGACCGGAGAAGGTAAAATCCCAGACGGTAAAGAGCGGCTTTGTTAAGGTCACCAGCCACGAAATTATGGACAGCAGCGCCAGACGCATAATCAGCGCCAACGACAGCCCGATAAGACGCGCTTTGTCACGCTGCTTTGGCGGCAATTTATCGGCCAGAATCGCGATAAACACCAGGTTATCGATGCCCAGGACAATTTCAAGGACGACGAGCGTGAGTAAACCCACCCAAATTGAGGGATCCATTAATAATTCCATGACAAGCTCCTGCTTAAGGAATGACTAAACGGCGCCCACAACATCTCAAAGGATGCAGGCGGTAACGCAATAAACAAAGTAAGGTTATGGCAAGATATGCCAGATTGACAGGCGCAAAACGGCCAAAAAGTGAAATGACGTCGGTGACGATCCATACAACGGGCTGCTGCCCTATACCCCATTCTAATTAAACGGAAGCTAAACATAACAGAGACAACTGGTTTTTGGCAAAGATTTACCTTCCTTTGCAAAGAGATGTAACCAGGATATTTTACACTTCGAAATTTCTCATTATCGAAAACAAAATTACGGATCTCCATCACACAAAATATTTTTTTCGATATCTAAAATAATTCACGAAAATCATGCGTTTTTCGTTGTAACCCGGATCTGAATCGATTCGATTGCGGACGGCGATGCAAAAATACATCTGTCAAGTTGATGTGTTGACAATAATAAAGGAGGTAGCAAGTGACCATTGCTATTGTGATAGGCACACATGGTTGGGCTGCAGAGCAGTTACTTAAAACAGCCGAAATGCTGTTAGGCGAACAGGAAAACGTCGGCTGGATCGATTTCGTTCCAGGCGAAAATGCCGAAACGCTGATCGAAAAGTACAACGCTCAGTTGGCTAAACTCGATACCAGTAAAGGCGTGCTATTTCTCGTCGATACATGGGGAGGCAGTCCGTTTAACGCTGCCAGCCGCATTGTCGTCGATAAAGAGCGCTATGAAGTTATTGCCGGCGTCAACATCCCGATGCTGGTCGAAACGTTTATGGCTCGTGATGACGATCCGAGCTTTGACGAGCTGGTCGCACTGGCAGTAGAAACCGGTCGCGAAGGCGTAAAAGCGCTGAAAGCGAAACCGGTAGAAAAAGCCGCGCCAGCACCAGTCGCCGCCGCGCCAAAAGCTGCCGCGCCGGCAAAACCGATGGGCCCGAATGATTATATGGTTATCGGGCTTGCCCGTATCGATGACCGCCTCATTCACGGTCAGGTCGCTACCCGCTGGACTAAAGAGACCAATGTCAGTCGTATTATTGTCGTGAGCGATGAAGTCGCAGCGGATACCGTACGTAAAACGCTGCTGACGCAGGTTGCGCCGCCGGGCGTTACAGCGCATGTGGTTGACGTTGCGAAGATGATTCGCGTCTACAATAACCCGAAATACGCCGGCGAACGCGTGATGCTTCTCTTTACCAATCCTACCGACGTCGAGCGCATCGTTGAGGGCGGCGTGAAAGTCACTTCCGTGAACATTGGCGGTATGGCCTATCGTCAAGGTAAAACGCAGGTGAACAACGCCGTTTCCGTCGATGAAAAGGATATCGAAGCTTTTAAAAAGCTCAACGAGCGCGGCATCGAGCTTGAGGTGCGTAAAGTTTCCACCGATCCGAAACTGAAAATGATGGATTTAATTTCCAAAGTGGCGAAATAACCGCCGGCATTTAATTAGCTTTCACACTTAAGATAGCAATAGGAGAAGTACAATGGAGATTACCACTCTTCAGATTGTGCTGGTGTTCATCGTCGCATGTATCGCGGGTATGGAGTCGGTACTTGATGAATTTCAGTTCCACCGTCCGCTGATCGCCTGTACCTTAATCGGCGCCGTTCTGGGGGACATGAAAACCGGTATTATCATCGGCGGTACTCTGGAAATGATCGCTCTGGGCTGGATGAACATCGGTGCCGCCGTTGCGCCTGATGCCGCACTGGCGTCCATCATCTCTACCGTTCTGGTTATCGCCGGGCACCAAAGCATTGGCGCCGGTATCGCGCTGGCGATTCCGCTGGCGGCGGCAGGCCAGGTACTGACCATTATCGTACGTACCATCACCGTGGCATTCCAGCACGCGGCGGACAAGGCGGCTGAAAACGGCAACCTGACGGCGCTCTCCTGGCTACACGTTTCCTCCCTGTTCCTGCAGGCAATGCGTATCGCTATCCCGGCGGTTATCGTTGCCATCTCCGTAGGCACCAGCGAAGTACAGGGGATGCTGAATGCGATTCCTGAAGTTGTCACAGGCGGTCTGAACATCGCCGGCGGCATGATCGTCGTGGTTGGTTATGCGATGGTTATCAACATGATGCGCGCAGGCTACCTGATGCCGTTCTTCTACCTCGGTTTCGTCACCGCGGCTTTCACAAATTTCAACCTGGTCGCACTGGGTGTCATCGGCGCAGTGATGGCTATTCTTTACATCCAACTGAGCCCGAAATACAACCGTGTAGCGGGCGCGCCTGCAGCGGCGGCTGGCAATAACGATCTCGATAACGAACTGGACTAACAGGTGAGCGAAATGGTTGATATGACTAAAACTACCACCGAGAAAAAACTCACTCCGAGCGATATTCGCGGCGTATTCCTTCGTTCTAACCTGTTCCAGGGGTCATGGAACTTCGAACGTATGCAAGCGCTGGGCTTCTGTTTCTCTATGGTGCCGGCGATTCGTCGCCTGTATCCGGAGAATAATGACGCGCGTAAACAGGCGATTAAGCGTCATCTGGAGTTCTTTAACACTCATCCTTACGTTGCGGCGCCGGTACTGGGCGTGACCCTGGCAATGGAAGAAAAGCGTGCGAACGGCGCGGAGATTGACGATGGTGCCATCAACGGTATCAAAGTCGGTCTGATGGGACCGTTGGCAGGCGTCGGCGACCCTATCTTCTGGGGTACCGTCCGTCCGGTATTCGCGGCGCTGGGTGCTGGTATCGCCATGAGCGGCAGCCTGCTTGGTCCGCTGCTGTTTTTCATCCTGTTTAACCTGGTGCGCCTGGCGACCCGTTATTATGGCGTGGCTTATGGCTACCGCAAGGGCGTCGATATCGTTAAAGATATGGGCGGCGGCTTCCTGCAAAAACTGACTGAGGGGGCGTCAATTCTCGGCCTGTTTGTCATGGGGGCGCTGGTTAACAAGTGGACGCATGTGAATATCCCGCTGGTGGTCTCCACCATTACCGGTCAGGATGGTCAGACACGTGTTACCACCGTGCAAACCATTCTCGACCAGCTGATGCCGGGTCTGGTCCCACTACTGTTGACCTTTGCCTGTATGTGGCTGCTACGTAAGAAAGTTAACCCGCTGTGGATTATCGTGGGCTTCTTCATCATCGGCATCGCCGGCTACTCCGTCGGACTGCTGGGCCAGTAAGGCTGTTGTACACTACCGGGGCCAAACGGCCCCGTTTTTTTATTTCTCTGGAGGATAAATGACTATCACGGACCTGGTGCTGATTCTCTTTATTGCCGCATTATTGGCTTATGCTCTCTACGATCAGTTCATCATGCCCCGTCGCAATGGCCCCACTCTGCTTTCTATAGCCCTGCTTCGCCGTGGTCGCGTAGACAGCGTTATCTTTGTTGGGCTGGTCGCCATCCTTATCTATAACAACGTGACCAGTCACGGAGCGCAGATGACCACATGGTTACTAAGCGCGCTGGCATTAATGGGGTTTTATATATTCTGGATCCGCACGCCACGGATCATCTTTAAACAACGTGGCTTTTTCTTCGCCAATGTCTGGATAGAATATAACCGTATTAAAGAGATGAATTTATCGGAGGACGGCGTACTGGTGATGCATTTAGAACAACGACGTTTGCTTATCCGTGTACGCAATATCGACGATCTGGAAAAAATATATAAGCTTCTTGTTGCAACTCAATAAGTTAAGATATAGCCTCAACTATGTTTTTCGAATTTTATTTCGAATCATAATATAGCTAAGGCTATATTTTCTATTGACCAATTGTTATTTAATTTAACGTTTTATTGATGAATAAATCTAAATGAAAATCGTTTTCAATTGAAAGGCAAATAATATTTTATCGCTGTTGTTTTATATTCTAAAAATATGTTAATGTTGCGCCGTCAATTGGGGAGTAGCCGATTTCCGGACTCCGGAAATGTACGCGTCAACATACTCGTTGCAAAACGTGGCGCGTACGGACCAGCCGCCGCTGGTCAGGCGAGACCATAGGCGCATCAACTGCTGTGTATTTCGTCACAGGATGGCGACATGCATGTTTGCTGGGGGCGGTGATGTGTTTAATGGATACCCCGGTCAGGACGCTGTCATGCACTTTACTGCTACTGTTCTTCTTGCTTTCGGCATGTCGATGGATGCTTTCGCGGCATCGATTGGCAAAGGCGCCACCCTCCATAAACCCAAATTTTCAGAAGCGTTGCGTACCGGCCTTATCTTTGGCGCGGTTGAAACGCTGACCCCGTTGATCGGCTGGGGGTTGGGGATGTTGGCGAGTAAATTCGTTCTGGAATGGAACCACTGGATAGCCTTTGTTCTGCTGATCTTTCTGGGCGGACGCATGATCATCGAAGGTATCCGCGGCGGTAGTGATGAAGATGAAACACCGCTACGTCGCCACAGCTTTTGGCTATTAGTCACGACGGCTATCGCGACAAGCCTCGATGCTATGGCGGTTGGCGTCGGTCTGGCGTTTTTGCAGGTGAACATCATCGCTACCGCATTGGCTATCGGTTGCGCCACGCTTATCATGTCCACCCTCGGAATGATGATCGGTCGCTTTATCGGCCCAATGCTGGGTAAGCGTGCTGAAATTCTCGGCGGGGTCGTACTGATAGGGATTGGCGTCCAGATCCTCTGGACGCATTTTCACGGTTAACTGTCACGCTGCCAGAGATGAAGGTTGAAATCCGTCTGGCAGCTAAGCCCGGCGCTGACGGCCAGTTGTTCCCACACTTCCGGTCTGGCTCGCCAGGCGAATGGCGTCATTTGCAACAGTGCTACAGCCGCTTCGGCGTTGAGCTGCATGTGATAAGCAAGGCGGGTACTCTGCTGCAATGTGAATCCGTCGAGCTGCTCGGTATGCGGCGCATGTAAACGCACCTCATCATAAATGAGTCCTTTTAGTTCCATCAGATGATGCGGTCCCGGCGTCGCGGTAACGACCCAACCACCAGGTTTCACTACACGCGCCAATTCCTGCGCCTTACACGGGGCGTAGATTCTGATCACCGCATCCATTGACGCATTGGCAAAGGGCAGTCGATGGCTTGACGCCACACAAAACTTCACCTGCGAATAGCGCTTCGCCGCCGCTTTGATCGCCGTTTTAGCAACGTCCAGTCCAAACGTGGTGATTCCCGGCAACGCCTCTGCAAAAGCATGGGTGTAATACCCTTCGCCGCAGCCGATATCCAGAATCGCCGTGGCCGACTTATCCAGCCGCTCGCGCAACAGGTTAATCACTGCATCGCGCAACGGCTGATAATGGCCTGCATCAAGAAACGCTCTCCTCGCCTGCATCATTTCGGCGCTGTCGCCCGGATCGCGTGAACGTTTATGCTGTACCGGCAGCAGATTGATATAGCCCTCTTTCGCCACATCAAACTGATGGCGCTGTGGGCACATAAAGCTGTTATTAATCTGCGTAAGCGGCTGATGGCAAAGCGGACAGGTAAACGACATGACAACTCCGGACTGGGGGCGCTAAAGGGCGCAAGTGTAACGCGAATTGCGCCCCGGGAAAATCCTTTACGAGCCTGGAACCGCAACGTGGCTGCCATGCATCACCAGAAGGTGATCTGAATCGGCTGGCATGCCGTCTGGCTCAACATTTTCCAGCCGCAATACATCGCCCATGATCTGGCTGAATACAGGCGCAGATACCGCGCCGCCATAATAAGCCCCATTTTGCGGATTATTAATCACCACCACCAGCGCAAATCTGGGATTGCTTGCCGGGGCTACGCCTGCGGTATATGCCACATACTTATCAACGTATTTACCATCATCGCCAATTTTTTTCGCCGTCCCGGTTTTGACCGCAATACGGTAGTCTCTTACTGCGGCTTTTGTTCCGCCGCCGCCAGGCAACGCGACGCTCTCCATCATATGTTCCACCTCGTGCACCAGTTCTTCCGACATTACCCGCGTGCCAATCACGGGCGGATCAACTTTGGTGATCGATAACGGACGATAAATACCAAAGCTACCAATCGTGGCATAAACGTGCGCCAGTTGCAGCGGCGTCACCATTAATCCATAGCCAAAGGCGAAGGTAGCGCGATCCAAATCACTCCAGTAACGGCGTTTCGGTAATAACCCGCTGCTCTCTCCGGTGAGACCAAGTCCGGTAGGCACGCCGAAACCAAAGCTTTTATAAGTATCCATTAATTTCTGTACCGGCATCGCCAGAGAAAGGTGAGAAACGCCGGTATCACTGGATTTTTGCAAAATGCCGGTTAATGTCAGTTCAGGATAGTAACCGACGTCGCGGATACGGTGTCCATCGAGAATAAAGGGATGGGTATCGATAACACTGTCCGGTTGCACGATGCCCTGCTGTAATGCAGTCATAATGACCAATGGCTTCACGGTAGAACCGGGTTCGAAGGTGTCGCTGATGGCACGGTTACGAAAATCATCCAACTGCGCGCCTTCACGGTTGTTGGGGTTGAAATCCGGGTAGCTCGCCATCGAGAGGATTTCACCCGTTGGGATGTTAATCAATACGGCAGCGCCGGATTCCGCTTTATTCCAGGTGACGGCGTTATCCAGCGCATCTTCGGTAACCGTTTGCAGACGTTCATCAATGCTAAGCTGAAGTTCATGAGCAGGAACCGGATTCACTTCCGTAATATTCTCTATAACGTGGCCAAACTTATCTTTACGCACCAGTCGGGAGCCCGGTTTTCCCGTCAGTTGCGCGTTAAAGCTCTTTTCAATACCTTCTATTCCCTGCCCGTCGATATTGGTAAAGCCGATCAAATTGGCCGCTACATGCCCGGCGGGGTAAAAACGGCGCGACTCTTCCCGCAGGTTAATGCCCGGTAGATTCAGTTTATCTATCCATTCGGCTTGCTGAGGTGAAACCTGGCGCGCCAGGTAGATAAAACGGCCTGCCGGGTTGCTGTTTACCCGTTCAGCAAGCGTACTGAGCGACAGATGTAGCGCGCTGGCCAGCGCCTGCCAGCGCTCATTGTAGCCAACTCCGCCTTTGCTTATGGTAGTTTTCGGATCGGCCCAGACAGCATTAACCGGAACGCTCACCGCTAAGGGGCGCCCTTCTCTGTCGATGATCATGCCGCGTGGAGAAGCCGTCGTCACTTCACGAAGCGAGCGCATATCTTCTTGTTTCACCAGTTTCGACGGCGTAACAATTTGCAACCATGCCACCCGCCCTAACAGCAATGCCATACTGAGCAGAATGGCAGTGCAAAGTAGTGCAAAACGTATGGGCGTAAAATTACGGGTATCGCCGTCGCTTTTCTTTTTCACCTGATCTCCAGCCGAATCATTTTTCAGGTGATTGATTTAACGGGAAACGGCAGGAAAAACCAGAAAAAACAATGCTAATAATATCGCGCCTTTGCAACAAATCGCTAACGAGAGCGCATTCAGACACATTTTGAAGGATATTGAATTAAAAAGCCCCGCTTTTAGCGAGGCTTTATATCTGAGGCTGACGCGACAAACCGCATCAAATCAGTGGGGTCGATCAGATAGCTGTTACGTTAACAGCAGCCGGACCTTTCTGGCCGTCCTGAATTTCGAACTCAACGTTCTGGCCTTCAGCCAGTGTTTTGAAGCCATTGCCCTGGATAGCGGAGAAGTGTACGAACACATCTTTGCTGCCATCAGCCGGAGTAATGAAGCCAAAACCTTTGGACTCGTTGAACCACTTAACTTGACCTTTAATCTTTGCCATTTGCAAAATTCCTTAGAGTGTTTTCTTTGCCCGCAGGCATAACATAGATAAAACTGAGACATTACTGCTTGAGGCACTAATATAAGGTTCGGCAGAGAAGCGGTATTCAACGTCAACGTGTTTACTCAGGACTTCTTTACTGAAAATGCCACACATAAACAGAACTGTACCTCGTTTAACCCAAAGCCTGTTATCACATACAACGTTAATTATGGCAAGCCATTTTTAAACGTGTCTCGATCCGTCGCACAAATTACGAGAACCTTCACAAATTGACAGCACGTTTATGCAACAAAACTGCTGAAAATATATCCTTGCAAATTGGCGGACTTCCTGACAACGTCATTGCTGAACTGCCACTTTTTTACCATAGCTCAATAAGTTCGCTTCTTCCAGTACATCAAATCACATTTAAAAGCTGTATCTTTTATATCACTTTTTATGCAGATTAATGCATAAATTATCACAATGCTAAAAAACACCTTTTAATCAAAATAATAGAAAAGAAAAGAGGTATTCGACACTGCTTCCTGTGAAATTTCTCGCCTTTACAGGATGTCTTAAAATAATGAACAAACAATGACAATCCACAAAAAGAGAGAGAAACGTTTCGCTTTTAATAGACAATGATCGATATCACAAAATTGACATATACACATTTGTTATAGATATAAAACTATGTTTCATATAAAGCCATATATTATCTAAGGCGTTGATACTGTATTGTCAGTTACAAGCGGCAACACTGACAAATCCGAAGGGGGAATGGGGCGTATGGCATCTGGCTGCTTGCGCCCCGGTAAGCGTTATCGTTCAGCAACCAGACGGATGATGTCCTCATCCTCCTTCCGCTCGCTTGCCGCTATTGCGGGTTCAGCGTCTTTTTCTGGTTCGTTTGCTTCACAAAGGCGGCGCAACAACGCGTTTTGCCGCTTCTGTTGATCCAATAACGCTTCGAGCAATTCTATCTGCTCGTTAGCGCGGGAACTTGCCCGGTTGACAAAGAACCAGATCGCCAGCCCGACCACCAGAACCACCATTGATACTATTAAAGATGCAAGAGAAAACGCACCAGAGTTTAAAACATCGTTCATTTCACCACCTCAATGTAGAGACGTCATTCTACCACTGCTACACGGGAAGGAAATCTCTGGTATAAAACGTTTACCAGGGAATAAATTTATTGATGGCGCAAATACCGCTGAAAAATTGTACATCCTGATCGCACATGATATTAAACACCTGCGCCCACAGCAACAGGCATACCACCACCACGATGCCGAGAACGACCCATCGAAATTTTTTCACTCCACTCTCCGATCTTACATCTTATGTCGCTAAATTATCATGGGTTACCTAAACCAGGAGTAACTGTAGCGGCATTATATGTTTTTAGGAATGATTCACTTGTTTCAATCAATGTACACGCTACTCTTATTCTAACTAAAAAAGAAAAGAGGTAGTAATGCGTTTGATCATTCGCGCAATTGTATTGTTTGCCCTGGTGTGGATAGGCCTGCTGCTGAGCGGCTATGGCGTACTGGTGGGAAGTAAAGTGAACGCTGCGGGGCTAGGCCTGCAGTGCCATTACCTGACTGCACGTGGCACCACCACGGCGCAATATGTCCATACCAATAGCGGCATCATTGGCTTTTCTGACTGTCCCCTTTTCAGAAAAAGCGCCACTGTCGTGGATAATGGCTAAGCGATAATAAATAATTTCACAGCGAAACTATCACGGATGATTACCCTATATTAGTTGTTGTTTATAAGCGTCGTTAAATAATGTTTTAATAACCGTTAAATAAGCCGACAGTCATTATCCTCTTTGACCATTCCATCTCACCAGATGTTATAAAAAAAGCAGCTACATTTTTCGCGGCTGCTTTTTTTAACGTCATGCTAATAACGTTGCTTAGAAGGGATAATCGTTGTAACCCATTTGTTCAGAAATTTTACGCGCGGCGGCGTGTAACATAGCCACATATTCCTGTAGGCGCTCTTCTGAAAAGCGCAGCGTCGGGAACGAAATGCTTAACCCTGCGATTACCACGCCAAAACGGTCGAATACCGGTACGCCGATACAACGTAACCCTTCTTCCTGTTCTTCATTATCTTCACCGTAGCCTTGCGCACGTACTTTATCCAACAGCGGCAGCAACGCTTCAGTACTGGTAATGGTTCGTCCGGTGCTTTGTTTATACTCTACGCCGTCGAGAATCTGCTTAACCTCATCGCGATCGCGCCAGGCCAGAAGCACTTTACCGATGGCCGTACTGTACAGCGGATTACGACGACCAATGCGTGAGTACATCCGTAGATTGTACATAGAGTCAATTTTATGGATATAGACAATACTGTCTTCATCCAACGCGCCAAGATGGATAGTTTCTTTCGTCAGACGAGACAGTTCGCGCATCTGAATGTCCGCACTGCGGATCAAATCAACATTTTGCAAGGCTCGCGCGCCCAGTTCAAACAGCTTTAACGTCAGAGAGTATTTTTCAGACTCCCCCTCCTGAGCCACGTAGCCCAGCGTTTTCATGGTTTGCAAAAAGCGATAAACGGTGCTTTTCGACATCATGACGCGCTGCGATAGCTCGGTAATCCCTATTTCACGCTCTTCACCCAGCGCCTGCAGAATGCCGAAAACCTTCAGCACAGAAGATACAGAATCAGGCTGTTTATCCAGATCTGCGTTTGCCATTTATCACCTCATTACGAGTGTTTTATAAAATTCAGAACGAGTTTTTATTATAATTTCACGCCAGGTCGCCCGCAATCCATCTTTGCTTACTTCGTTACAAATCTGCGACATAACACCTCAATATTGATGCTAAAATTATTATTCAGATCATAATTATCATTATTACAAAATACTTATGGAAAAAACACGGGCCGACGGCCTGCCCCTCCCGCAGAGATACGGTGCTATCCTGACGATTATTATCGGTATTTCGATGGCGGTTCTGGATGGCGCAATCGCTAATGTCGCGCTGCCAACTATTGCGACTGATCTACACGCCTCCCCTGCCAGCTCTATCTGGATTGTCAATGCGTACCAAATCGCGATTGTCGTCTCACTACTTTCCCTGTCTTTTTTAGGCGACATGTTTGGTTATCGCCGGATCTATAAATGTGGTTTAGTGGTATTTCTGCTTTCATCATTGTTTTGCGCGCTTTCAGACTCGCTGCAAATGCTCACGCTGGCGCGCATTGCGCAGGGGTTTGGCGGCGCGGCGCTAATGAGTGTAAACACGGCGCTGATTCGACTTATCTACCCCCAGCGTCATCTGGGACGAGGCATGGGAATTAACTCTTTTATCGTCGCTGTCTCTTCCGCCGCTGGTCCAACAATCGCCGCGGCGATCCTGTCCATCTCATCATGGAAATGGCTGTTTCTGATTAATGTCCCATTAGGTATCATCGCCTTAATTCTGGCTATACGCTTTTTACCGGCAAACATCGCCCATGACGCTAAGCCTCGCTTTGACTTACCGAGCGCGGTAATGAATGCGCTCACATTCGGCCTGCTGATTACTGCGTTGAGCGGCTTTGCTCAGGGACAGTCGCTAGCGTTGATTGGCGCAGAGCTGCTCGTCCTGGTCGTGGTTGGTTTTTTCTTCGTTCGCCGCCAGCTTTCTTTGACCGTCCCCTTGTTACCCATTGACTTGTTACGCATTCCGCTTTTTTCACTCTCGATCGGCACGTCAATTTGCTCGTTCTGTGCGCAAATGTTGGCCATGGTCTCGCTACCTTTTTACCTGCAAACCGTGTTGGGCCGCAGCGAAGTAGAAACCGGCCTGTTGTTGACGCCCTGGCCGCTGGCCACGATGGTGATGGCGCCGCTGGCCGGTTACCTGATAGAACGTCTTCATGCCGGTTTGCTGGGGGCGCTGGGAATGGTGATAATGGCAGCCGGATTGTTTGCTCTGGTCATGTTGCCAGACTCCCCCTCCGATGTGAATATTATCTGGCCGATGATCCTTTGCGGCGCAGGGTTTGGCCTGTTCCAGTCGCCGAATAATCACACCATTATTACTTCCGCGCCGCGTGAGCGCAGCGGTGGCGCCAGTGGGATGCTGGGCACGGCGCGACTGTTAGGCCAAAGTACTGGTGCCGCACTGGTAGCGCTGATGTTGAACCAGTTTGGTGACAGCGGAACCCACGTGTCGCTGCTGGCGGCGGGCTTTCTGGCGACCCTTGCCGCCATCGTCAGTGGACTTCGGATCACCCACCCCCGGATCAAGGGATAAAAAAGGTTCATCGCAGGTTAGCGTGAACCAATAGAAAACGGCAGTCAGAACGTTTAGGTTTGTATTCGCCAGAACACCCCCTGAACTTTCAAAACTGCCGTTACTATGAATGCTAGCCTGACTTCTCTTTCTGGAAAGGGTTCAGTGTCTCTTCCTGCACTAAAATTACTCCCGATACACGGCTCATTCGCCTCCAGCCTCTGACTTCCCTAACCCCATATTGTCGCTCCGCATATTCACGATACTTCCCTGCGACGTACCTGCTCAGTTAGAAGGTCTCGCTGGATGTACCCGTTCGCCGCTTACGCTGCTCATCCTGCGGCATTATGACCGAAAAAATCAACTGGCTGCCTGAGCGTCAGCGATACACCTCCACCCTGTCGGCGTGAATAGCTATATGGACATGAACACTGCGTTACTGGAAGCCAGTCAGCCATTAAATACAGTCGATGTGATGAAAACGGCACTGAAAGAAGTGTGGTATGCCCCGAATGAACAGGAGGCGAGCCAGCACAGGAATAGTTGAAAAGGCAGGAGCGTATTATTGCAGGGAAGAGATGTGAATATCGCCGCCCTTAATCTAAAATAAGACGGGAATTAAAATTGTGTAATTACCTGTTAGTGATATGTTTATTCCAACAACGCAGACAGGCAATTATGGACGAAAATAAACTCAAAGCGCTCGCTGCTGAACTGACTAAAGGACTTAAACCGAAGCCGACCTTAATCAGTGGTTGAAGGAAGTGCCGCATCAGCCGTCAGAAGACATTCAGTAAGCTAAGCAGTACAGAGGGCCCGCCAGCCACCTGCGGACTTTAGCTCACTAATATTAATATTGAAAATATCAATAAAAAGGTTTGAATACATGCCGCAAATAACCGCTATCAATAGTATTGAAAGTCAAAATGTAATGCATGGCGCCCCCTCCGCGATAACAGCACTTACTACAGAACAATTATTAATAAAAATAGATAATGTAAGGTTAGAAGAAAGACCTGCAATTCCAGTCTGCTACCGGCTGGCTGTGAATGCTGGCGTTGTCGCCGGGACGATATCCAAAGAAACAGAAGATATCCTTTCATCTATTCCTGGTAATTATTCTGAAAACTATCAAAAAATTATGGGAATTACTGTAGGGAATTACTTCATGCATATCAGCAAGGATCATATTGTCGACTCTGGAATAATAAATTTCAGGAATTTAAGAAGTGGTAAAATATTTCACACAGCCTATGTGCATAAAACTATAAATGGCGAAATTATATTTCTACATAATAATAATCTTACAATAGATGCAATATTAAACAAAGGGATGCATTCTCTCCCTTTACAAAAAGGGGGACTGAATGTTCATATATTAGATGACCAGAAACTTAGAAACCTACAGGATTATCTTAACCAAAACATTGGCTTTCACTTCATTACAACACGTGATTTGGAAACTAATTTAAAAAAAGAGTATGGCTTTAACCATCCCTGTAATTTGCCATGTGAGCATTTAACACATAATTCAGAGGGAGAAAAACTTTCATCAGAACAAATGATGGATGTTGATGTACCGGGGACATCGGCACAACAAGCTAATATCCCTACTATTGTATATGAATTCTCAGCACAGAATTTGCCGGAAAAACTCAGCGATATAAAACCTGACGATGACGATGACATATATACTTCCTCTTCTTCCTCTTCTTCCTCTTCTTCCTCTTCTTCCTCTTCTTCCTCTTCGCCTTGTTCTTCGCCTTGCCCCTCTCCCCCTCGTGTTCCTGATGCGGAAGAAATAAGAAGGAAAGAAGAGTATAATAAACGGGTTCGCTGGTATCAACAAAAACGGTTTGCAGAACTCACTAAATTACATCCGGATCTGGCTAGTCATATCGTAACAGAAATGTTACCTACAGGTATTTTGTTGACTCGTGTTAAAAACAGCCCAACTGATATATTATTTGTTGATGTACATGGTACATACATGAATATGAAGTCTGGCACAATGCTGAAACCAGAAGCTATTGCTCGAGGTTTCACTAAGACAATAACTATCCCTAAGAATTTAGAACTGAATTTTTTAGCACCACACGATACTATCCTTACAGAAGGACCTGGATCGAAGGATGGTAATCATGTTGGTATAACAGAAAGAGCATTAGGCGCTACCGGTAAATCTTGCCAGATTTATTCCAGGCTGGCAGCGCCTGATGCTATGAGACCCGGTATTGTTTACTCAGAATATAATGAAAAAACGGCGGGAACAAACGAAACAGGGAAAGTTGTGAATTATCTTTTGAGTTCTACTTCCGACGATGTGGATCAGACATTGTGCCAACTTTCTGTTTTAGAAAACCGTATTAGTTGTCCTGATAAAATGGATATGCTGACTATTGCACCGAAAGTAGGTATTTTTGATGAAAAATATAAAGTAACAACCCTGGAGGAACTCTTAAGAGTGATCCAGATTACTAACCCTCAATATAAAAGGATAATCCTTGGTTCATGCCGAAGAAGTTATTTTTCACGTGATGATTCCATTTATGAGTATTCTCTTCAGACATCAGACTTACCAATTGACAGGCAGATGCCTATACGTGGAAATAATAAATCAGCTTTTATTGTTGAAGATTACAATATCCTACCCAATGATGATTTAATGTCAATACGAAATTATATCGATAGGGAAATCAGGAAAAATCTCGCATGGACTCCAGATGCAGGTGATTTTATTCCCCATGTGATGATGAAGTTACCAGATTTTCAGGAGACAGGCTTACAACTTAATATATTTACGCCATCACTGGAGTCAGGTGAGTATAATCACTGCGTTAGTTACCCAGAAAATACAGAACAGTCTATCCGGCATGAAATAAACCTTATTAATTATGGCGACCACTATGATCTTTTGACTGCAGATAACAAAATAATTGATATTCCTCCTGGTGGAAATTGTTTTTATCATGCAATTTATAACGCATTAACGGCAGAGCAGAAAATCAAGATAACAGGTACGCCGTTCATTGATTTAGCTATCCAGAACTTAAGACATCGTATTGCCGATCAGATTCTTCGAGATCCATCTTTGTGGCATTTAATCCCCGGTTTACGCTCGTTCATCCCGGCTAATGATTCTCAAATGGATGAGGCTCAGCAGAACTTACCAACTCATTATACTGGTACTATCACCCGTAATGTTGGATATGAACATGATGAGGGTATTAAATTATCGATAAATAAGGTACAGCTAAAAAAACGACCGGCACACGATCAAAAAGTTAAAACTTTAACCAAACGTCTTCCTGAAGCCAAAAAATTGACATTACATGCTGCTTATGCCGGTAAACTTATGACAGAGACAGTGCTTGCTGAAGCCGAAAGAGATGGCATGCTGCCTGCCCGTGTCGATGGAATGATAAACGCAAAAGATATTTTAAGTCATTACCGGCAGCAATCACTGCGTTTAATGAACCAGGAATCTTTTGGCGTAACCGGATATGAAATAACAAGACAGATGGAATCCAGACTGGAGAAACTAGACAGTGAGTTGTCTTATTTAGATCATGAGGGGAAGAGAGATGAGTACAATTTATTAGCCGCTTCACTTTTTGATATCCATCCTTATGAGTTAAAAAAGATGGCGCGCGAATCTTTTCCACTGATGGATCGCTATTGCGAAATGTTGGATCGGGTTGTGACGAGTGGCAATCTCACGCCGGAGACGTTGCAACAATGTCTTGATGCATTGCTCCATCGTCATTCAGATGAAAAAATGCCATCAATTGTTACTACGCTTCTCATAGATGGTCATTTCTCAACCAATCATCGTGATGATTCCTTGCATGAATGGAAACCCCGGTTGTGGAGTGTCATGGTGCATACCGCTCAGGCATTGGATCCTGTAGAGGGTATAAACAATATCAGAAAAATATTACTATCCCGATTGTGGCACGATACATCAGTCGGCAAAATAGGTTTTTCATTCAGGCAGAAAAAAGTCAATGCCTATGAGAAAATATTTTCCTCTTCAGTTCACAAAGATTCATTTTCTGCAAATCTGCCGCCTCTTGAACTTCTGCCCTCTCGTGAAGAGTTAAGAGCAAGCAAAGCTGGACTGGAATGTGTCAGGTTAAATGATAAATATGCCAGAATAGCGTTCTGTGTCTTAACGCCCGTTGAAAATATGTCCCCCCTGTCAAAGACAGTTCGGGAACTGGCGCTCATCCCTGATGCTGAAACCCGGATGTCTAAGGTGGTAGGGTACCTACTTGATGCGGAAAATAGTCAGGATAAGGAAAAATTTAACTATTATATCAGACTATTGCTGCCTCCACTGATGAAGCCAGGAGCGTTATCAGGAATGGATGATAAATCAATGGCGCTTTATGCGAGTATTCTGGATACCGTGAGTCGAAGCGCGTTACTGGAACCGAAAATGGCAGAAAAAATTGTTCATACGTTGGTTAATCCGGATGAACTATTTTCTGTGATTCGTATCGCTTTACAGCGGAATTCTGCTCCCTGGATGCACTCAATATGGAGTGCATTGTACCATGCCACGAATAAATCGGAAAATATGACACTTGATAAGATAAAAGAAATTCTTTTATCCAATACCTATAGTAATGAAATGATTGGGTCGTTAAAGTCTATTCGAGGCCTTATCCATCCATATGGTTACAATGCTTATAAAACCATCTTCAGACGCCCTGTTTCTGACCATAAGAGACAACTACCACGACAGTTTTTACCCGAACGGAGCCAAATATTACGATATAGCAATTCCACCAGGCTTCGTAATGAAATTGAACAGCATAAAAACGTCGCTCCGGATGTGACAACGTCTCAATACATATCTTTAGGGGCCTTGTTTTCACGTCTTTTTGCTGATGGGGATGTCAGAAAACCTCTGGCGAGTATTGAGCATAATAATATCCGAACGCCTCAAACGTTGGCTCAAAGTTTACAAGCGAGGAAAGAAAAGGAGCAATTGGCACTGAGTCAGTTTTATACTTCTGCTACACTGGTAAAAGAAAGCGATTGGCTCCGTAATGATATTATCTCAACTCAACGTAATTTGTTACGAACAGATCTTTTGCTAAATGATTTTTGGTCTGAAGAGATGCGCCAGTATGCACCATCATTGATTGGACGTATTTTGCATTGTAATATTATCATTAGTAATAATGACGTAGTACGTAGTGTTGGTGGAAATTATCAGGATAAAGTACAGCTCATTGAAACTGCTGAAGGATATATTCCTCAGCATGCTAAAGATACTGATTATAAGCCTGCACCATTTTTTACTGCTTTACTCTCGGCATTACCCGATAAGTTACATAGCGAATTAACAGATGCACTTCGCAAAAAGACAGGAAAAACTCTGGCCCATTTGAAACCTGAAGAACAGATCGCGAAGTTGCTCTCTGATTATATTGAAATAAATCCACAAGTAATAGATAAGCTAATTGAGGAAAGATCTGGTATTGATAATCATGAATTATCATATCTGGATGTATTGATGTCCAGAATTACCGGGCAAAGCGAATCAAAACATGGCGATCTTGATTTTTACGAATTTCTTTATTTATCTACACGAATTTTCCATGTGGACAATAATGATATACAAGAAAAAATACTATCTGTCATGTTAAGGAAGGATATTATCCAGAAGATGTTGAGGTTAGAAAAAAAATTATGGCGTGATGACAACATATCTTGGACTACTACAAGTTGCATCCAACAAAAATAAAATAAGTAGTGACGGCATCATGACTATTTTCAACTTTCTTGCTGATAAGAATTCGTTTTTTATTAAAAGAATTATCGATAGCAAAGATGGCGAGCAGCTTTTCAGTTCTTATGTTTCTCTGTTGGATTACGCCATCGATTTCATTGCGAAAAGTAAAACCAATACTTACGAGGAATTCAAACGTGTGGTTGGGGAGATGAAATCTCAACTTCGTCAGAAATGGCTGAATATGGATGTGTTTAAAAAACTTGTCAGTAAAAAACAGCGGCGTGATTATAAAAAATTCATCTCTCTGTTGCATCATCGTGAATTAACGCCTACCTCCATGGAGTTCGATTCTGAACAGAAAAAAAGACGTCTCGACTTCAGGAAAAAAGTGCTCAGGACGTCACACCGCATAAATAAGTCTATTCGTATGGAGCCTGAAAATAGACAACCACACAGTACAGAGATAACCTCTCTGGGCTTATTACGATTTGCACAAAAATACTTCCATACCAGTATTATTGAGCCTGAGCGCATCTACAGGATTGAGCAAGAAGCTATCAGCATAGTTAAATCTGCAATTATTCAACAAGTTAAAAAAGAGGTAATAACAATCATCTCTCAGCAGTACCTTGATGCAGCGAATGATATATTGAGTCGTTACCCCGGTAATTTCGAAGCCATTGACCAGGCCGACAAATTACGTAACGAAGCTAAGAATCCATCTAAAGAGATCGTTGACAAAATTGCCAGTGAACTGGCGGAACAGTTTTTTAGGGAAAGAGAGCAGGATTATATTCCCGTTCTTCGGCAGATAATTTCCAGTCATGCGAATTTGCTTCCTTTTATGCAAACGTGGGATGAGCAAGAAGAACGGATGGTCGTTCCTCGTTATGCGAGTTATATTTCATCCAGTCCAGCATTCAACCTTTTAATTCAGGATGTTATCGTCGGTGATCATGCTTCTGAACACAAAGAGCCAATGATGCCCAACAGCGAACTTTCTGTTGAGGATTGTGCGAGAGTATCCAAATTAATTGATGCGAGTAAGGATGTATCGGGTATAAATGCAGATGGTCAATATACAACGGAGGAATTGTATATTGATCAGTATCGAAATAAAACAGGCCAGACTAATGCCTGGATTAGCAAAAATAAACGTCTCCGTCTTAATCATAAATATCCGCATACAAGAGATATTAAGATATTTTCCGACGAGAATATTTTTCCTGCACAAAGTGAACGAGCGCAACAATCATTCAGTAAAACGCTAAAGAATAGTACGAGAAACAGCCTGGAAAATAGTGACCGAACTAAAATTACAGGAGAAACCGGAGGAATTCGTGTTCCAACAATTGTATCGCATGCAAATTCTCTGAACACAATGTCTCTACCTAATGGCATACAAAATAATGTTAATGCTTCGGTGGATACTGGAAATGAAAGAGTTAAAGTAACGAATTCTCTTGTAGAGAACCCTCTCACTACTGAAAAGCTTAAACCTGACCTTAACTATTTACAACCTGTAGAGCATGAGCGAGAGTCCAGAGTGGCTCAAGCAGTTACTACCAATGGAGCATTAAGTTATCACGCTATTTCATCCACGTATGCCATTGACAAAAAAGATGTAAAAAAATTACAAGACAAACCTTACTCTCCAGCTCTGATTAATGATAAAAAAATGAAAGAGAATGTTCTACCGATGTCTAAACCACAATCGTTTCAATATTTTCAATATGATAAATCAATAACTGAAGATGAGATTAAGAAAAAATTTGAAGTGGAGAGGAATAAAGCCCAAACGCCTAATTTTACTTTTGATGGATATGTTGAGGGTATAAACCAGAAATCTATCAACGAAAAAGCGTTAGTTAGAGACGCGATACAAAAATTAAATGCGGAATATATTGAATGGGAACGGGAAGTTAAAAATAATAGTATGGTATCTAACGATGCAGTGGAGACCAAAGCACATTATCAATGGAATGAACCTGCTCTTGGTAAAGAAGAGGTCCACATGAATAAGATTTTGAATGACACACATCTTTTGAATAAAGTACATAATACTGTAAAATTAAAATCGGAAAGTGAAAATAACGAAACCCACTCCCGTTGGGAAAGCAAAATAATTAGCGCTAATACGCTCACATCGCTTCCTGAAGATATCCGAAGCCGATATAAAGATGGCTTTAATTCTGCTATAAAACATATTGAAGACAGTGCTAAAGCTATTGTTGAAACATCGCAGTTTGCCACTATCATAAAGCATGAGGCCGCTCTGGTTGATGCGGTTACATTTTCAGATAAAATGCAATCTAAGGACTCAACAGATACTACGGTCATAAAAGCTAATAGTGAAATTCATGATGCAGTCGATGCGAAGCGAAGTGAAATAGAAGAAGAAAGGGCTGAAAAGCATGAGAAGGCCTTAGACAAGGCCAGGGAAGAAGAGAAGAAAATAGAGGAAGAGAAGGAAAAAGAACAGAAAGAGAAGGATGCTTATAAGGCGTTAAAAAATGAGGAAGATGAGGAAAAATTGAAGCGGATGCAAAACATGAAAGAACCGACACAGGCAGAAAAACGTGCTGCAGCACTCAAGCGTTTTGAGCTTGTACCGGATTCTGTGTAAATGCCTTTTCTCAGAAGTGACCGTCCAGGCGGTCACCGAACCCGATAAAAAAAGCGCGTCTGTCGACGCGCTTTCTCTTTTCATTTGCCGCAGATTACTTCAGGTATTCCCCACTGCGCAACGCTTCGATACGCTTATCTAACGGCGGGTGGGTCATAAACAGCTCACTTAACGATTTTGATTTACCGTTAATACAAAACGCCATCATGCTGGTCGCCTCTTGCGGCTCATAGCTGGTTTTCAGGCGCTGCAACGCGGCAATCATTTTTTCGCGACCAACCAGCTTCGCCGATCCCGCATCGGCATGGAACTCGCGATAACGGGAGAACCACATGGTAATAATACTCGCCAGAATACCGAAAACCAGTTCCAGCACCATCGCAACGGCGAAATAAATTAGCGGATTGCCGTTACTCCCTTCGCCCTCATCACGGTTGCCGCCCAGAAAGCCAGCAGCAATTTGCGCGATAATACGCGAAATAAAGATAACGAAGGTGTTTACCACCCCCTGAATCAACGTCATTGTCACCATATCGCCATTGGCAATATGGCTGATTTCATGGGCAATGACGGCTTCTGCTTCGTCAGGGCTCATGTTTTGCAACAGACCGGTACTCACAGCGACCAATGAGGCGTCACGGCGTGCGCCCGTCGCAAACGCGTTAATGTCCGGCGCATGGTAGATAGCAACCTGCGGCATGGCGATACCGGCCTGGCGCGCTTGCGTTGCTACGGTGTTCATCAACCAGCGTTCTCTTTCATTGCGAGGCTGTTCAATAACTTCCCCTCCTACGGATTTTAACGCCATCCATTTGGACATCAGCAATGAAATAAAAGAACCGCCAAAACCAAACAGCAGCGCCATGATCAGCAAGCCTTGTACGCTGCTCGACTGTATCCCCGTCAGGCTCAGAACCAGCCCGAAAACGACCATCACGGCCAGGTTCGTCAGCAGGAAGAGCGCGATTCGCATCATAATTTTCTTTTAACCTCAATTTAACAAAGCGCACTATGCGATTACCCACATCGTATGGGTCTTATGACTATTTTCAAGCATCATCAGGCTGTAAGTCACGAGAAAAACACAACTTTACATTTTGTAGCATTATACTGACGACTTTCTGCGCTTGTTAAAAAAACAGGCACAATTTCTTGTGCCTGTTTAGCGTTACTTACTGGCTGCCGCCTGCTCTGTTGGTTTTTCTTTTTCAAGATGCGCCAGGTCCAGAGCAATCTTCACCGTTTCATCAAGGTACGGGTCTGGCTCCTGGTAATCCTTCGGCAGATCGTCCAGTTTCTTCAGCAACGGTTTACCCTCGCGTTTAAACCGATCATTGATACGCGCCAGACGCATAGCGTCTTCTTCATTGTTCTCTTTCTCACGCTGCGCATAATTCAGGGAGACAATGTTACGTTTATCCTTCATGGCATTGAAACGTGCGATATCCTTCATGATGTACTGGAACTCAGGATCTTTGGCGATACGCGCGTTGTGTTCTTTCAATAATTCCGGACCAAACGGAGTTAAATCACCCGATTTCGCGTACTTAGCCGCATCAATGCTATCCCACGGTAAGGCGTTATCTTCAAATTTTTCTCCGGTTTCCGTTTCTTCATTGCCTGTCGGCATGATGATATCCGGCGTGACCCCTTTGCGCTGCGTACTGCCGCCGTTGACACGGTAAAACTTCTGAATGGTGTACTGCACCGAGCCCAACGCAGGCCATTCCGGGCGAAGCATCTGATCGTAAATTCGATTTAACGAACGATATTGCTGTACCGTCCCTTTGCCGAAGGTCGGCTCACCGACAATCAGCGCGCGACCATAGTCCTGCATCGCGGCGGCGAAGATTTCCGATGCCGAGGCGCTGAAGCGATCGACCAGCACCACCAGCGGGCCTTTATAGTAGACCACACCGTCGGTGTCGCTATCCTCACGCACCTTGCCGTTATTGTCGCGTACCTGCACTATCGGACCGGAAGGGATAAACAGACCGGAAAGCGAAACGGCTTCCGTCAGAGCCCCGCCACCGTTTGAACGCAGATCGATAACAATGCTGTTAACGTTCTGTTTTTCCAATTTCTGAAGCTGAATTTTGACATCATCGGTCAAGCCAACATAGAAACCAGGAATATCCAGTACGCCAACTTTCTCTTTGCCAACGGTTTTCACCGACATTTTAACCGCGCGATCTTCAAGACGAATCCGTTCACGCGTCAGCGTAACAATACGGGTTTTCGTCCCTTTCCCAGCAGGCAGAATTTCCAGACGGACCTTACTGCCTTTTGGCCCTTTGATCAGCGCCACTACATCGTCAAGACGCCAGCCGATCACGTCGACCATCGGTTTTCCGGTCTGTCCTACGCCAACGATACGATCGCCGACGCTAATCGACTTGCTCTTCGCGGCCGGGCCGCCGGCAACCAATGAGTTAATGACAGTGTAATCGTCATCCATTTGCAGCACCGCGCCGATACCTTCCAGAGACAGACTCATTTCGGTATTAAACTGCTCGGTATTGCGGGGTGAAAGATAATTCGTATGCGGGTCGATTTCACGCGCAAAAGCGGTCATCGCCAGCGAGAACACATCTTCACTGTTAGTCTGCGCCAGACGGCGAATAGCAAATTTGTAGCGACGCGTCAGGGTTTCGCGAATTTCTTTGTCGCTCTTGCCAGTGAGTTTCAGACTAAGCTCATCGAATTTCACTTTCCCATCCCACAGCGCATTTAGCTCAGCCTCATCTTTCGGCCAGGGCGCTTTACTGCGGTCCAGGTTAAACGTATCGTTTCCGGTGAAATCCATTGGCCGTTCCAGCACTTTTAGCGCGTACTGGTAACGTTCAAACCGGCGCTTTTGCGCCAGATTGTAGAGATCGTAAAAAACATCCAGCTTACCCGTGCGCAGCTCATCGCCCAACACGGTTTTCTTTTTCGCAAACTGCTCGACATCGCTCGCCAACAAAACGTTATGGCTATAGTCGAGAAGATTCAGATAGCGATCAAAAATCTTTGCCGAAAATGCCTGATCCAGATCGAACTGGCGATAGTGGGAGCGGGTAAAACGCGACGTTACGCGCTCGCTCACCGTCGCATGTTGCGTCTCTTCCTTCAATACGGGAATTTGATCGGCTCGCGTAATATCTTCCACGGCGAAGGACTGACCTGCTAATGCAAGCAGGCCAGCTAACGCGGTAAGCCTAAAAAAAGTGTTCATGCCAGGCCTGGCCTCCGTTTCAGAACACCAGGTGTTCTGCGCGTACAATCAAAGACATACCCGAATTCAGCTGTACACGGACACCATCTTTGGTGATTTCTAATACGGTGGCATCCATCGCATTATTACCCGCTTTCACCTTGAGGGACTGCCCTACGGTCAATACTGAAATATCAGAAACCGGCGTGTGCTTCTCTTCGCGAGGCGCACGCGGCGCTTTCGTCGTCGGTTTATCAGCGCGAGGCTTACGTTCAGCGCCTTCTTTACGACGCGCTACCGGGCGAGGTTTACGCTCGCGTCGCGGCGCGTCTTCTTTTTCGCCTGCCGCCGCGGCAGCTTCGCGTTTTTTCGCTTGCTGCTCTGCGCGCTGCGCCTGAACCCGGGCTTTAGCTTCTTCAAGCTGCTTACGAGCATGTTCGACATGCTGTTCTTCCAGCTCGCCGCACGGATTGCCATCAAGATCGACGCGCGTTGCGCCTGGCTTAACGCCGTACAGGTAACGCCAGCTTGAAGTATAAAGACGTAAAGCGGAACGAAGTTGCGTTTTGCTGAGGTTCATTTCGCCCCCAACTCGCTCTACCAGATCCTGAAAAATACCAATTTTCAGCGGGCGAGCTTCGCCTTCCGCACTAAAACAGTGAGGAAAACGCTCGGCCAGAAACGCGATAACTTCTTTACTGCTATTCAACTTAGGTTGATTTTCCATGAAATTTCCTGATTACAACGGACGTAGCCAACAAGCCGCAGGCATGAACAGGCGTCATTATAATGACGCCATCAGTAATTGCTACGTTATCCGTTGATTATCCTGCGACGCTCGCAAAGAATTTTTTGTAATCCGTCGTTGCAAGCACGGTTTCAAGCTGTGCGACCAGCGTACGCAGGCCATGTTCATCTTCTTCGGTAAAGCGGCCAAACGCCGTGCTATCTATATCCAGCACGCCGATAATCCGTTCGCCAACCGTGACAGGCAGCACAATTTCGGCGTTGCTGGCGGCATCACAGGCAATATGACCGTCAAACGCATGAACATCATCAATACGCTGAACCTTATTCTGCGCTACCGCTGCGCCGCACACGCCGCGACCAACCGGAATCCGCACACAGGCGATTCTCCCCTGAAACGGCCCCAACACCAGCGTATCACCTTCGAGGAGATAAAATCCTGCCCAGTTCACCTCAGTAAGGCGTTCGAACAGTAGCGCGCTGGTATTCGCCAGCGTGGCCAGAAAACTGGTTTCACCTGCCATTAACGACTGAAAATCACGGTTTAACGCCGCGTATAGCTCTGTTTTGCTCATTATATAATCACTTCGTGGTCTTACTCCTCAACACAGGCTATTAAAATAAGCATTAAATGCGTTCTTGCTCAAGATTATTCCTGTCATGAGTTAAGATTACATTATTCTAACACTTTGATTCACGATACATGGCTCTGAACACCTCACACGTCACGCCAACAAAAAAGCTAACGATCTGGTCAATTAGCGAAGCGCTGCCGCGCAGCCACTATCAGCGCTGCCCTGAATGCGACATGCTGTTCAGCTTACCGGAGATGAGCGCTCATCAAAGCGCTTATTGTCCTCGTTGCCAGGCCAAAATTCGCGATGGTCGCGACTGGTCGCTGACGCGGCTGACCGCGATGGCGGTAACCATGCTGTTACTGATGCCGTTTGCCTGGAGCGAGCCGCTACTCCACATCTACCTGTTGGGCGTACGCATTGATGCCAATGTTATGCACGGCATCTGGCAAATGACGCAGCAGGGCGATCCGTTAACCGCCGCAATGGTGCTCTTTTGCGTGGTGGGCGCGCCGCTTATTCTGGTTTTTTCAATCGCTTACCTGTGGTTTGGCAGCCTCCTCGGCATGAATCTGCGCCCGGTCCTGCTGATGCTGGAAAAACTGAAAGAGTGGGTGATGCTGGATATCTATCTGGTCGGTATTGGCGTTGCTTCTATCAAAGTACAGGACTATGCCTTTCTGCAGCCGGGCATCGGGCTTTTAGCGTTCGTCTCGTTGGTGGTTCTTAGCATTCTGACTATGATTCATCTGAATGTGGAGCAACTATGGGAACGATTTTATCCGCAGCGCCCTGCCCAACGTTCGGACGAAAGATTACGCGTCTGTCTTGGCTGCCACTTTAGCGGCTATCCGGATGCTAAAGGGCGCTGTCCGCGTTGCCATATTCCGCTACGGTTACGCAGAAAGCAGAGCGTGCAAAAGTGTTGGGCGGCATTGCTGGCGTCTATTGTCTTTTTGCTGCCGGCAAATCTGCTGCCTATCTCAGTGATTTATATTAATGGCGGGCGTCAGGAAGATACTATCCTGTCGGGTATTATGTCGCTCGCCAGCAGCAATATCGCCGTCGCCGCCGTGGTTTTTATCGCCAGTATTTTGGTGCCGTTTACCAAAGTCATCGTGATGTTTACGTTACTGCTGAGTATCCATTTCAAATGCGAACAGGGGCTGCGAACACGAATTTTGTTGCTGCGTCTGGTGACATGGATAGGCCGCTGGTCGATGCTGGATCTTTTCGTTATCTCGTTAACCATGTCTCTGATTAATCGCGATCAGATTCTGGCTTTTACAATGGGACCGGCTGCGTTTTATTTCGGCGCAGCGGTAATTTTGACTATTCTTGCAGTGGAATGGCTGGATAGCCGCTTACTTTGGGATGCACATGAGCCAGGAAACGCCCGCTTCGAAGACTGAAGCGCAAATTAAAACCAAACGCCGTATTTCACCTTTCTGGCTGCTGCCGCTTATCGCGCTAATGATCGCAGGGTGGTTAGTATGGGATAGCTACCAGGATCGCGGCAATAGCGTGACTATCGATTTTATGTCGGCGGACGGTATCGTACCGGGTCGTACTCCCGTTCGTTACCAGGGAGTAGAAGTCGGCACCGTGGAAGATGTCAGCCTGAGCAAAGATCTGCGCAAAATTGAAGTTCGCGTTAGCATCAAATCAGATATGGAGGATGCGTTGCGCGAAGAGACGCAATTCTGGTTGGTGACGCCCAAAGCCTCGCTGGCGGGCGTTTCCGGCCTGGATGCGCTGGTCGGCGGGAATTACATCGGTATGATGCCAGGTAAAGGTAAGCCCAGAGATCATTTCGTCGCCCTGGATACACAGCCTAAATACCGGCTTAGCAATGGCGATCTGATGATTCATCTCCATGCGCCGGATCTTGGTTCGCTCAATAGCGGTTCACTGGTCTATTTCCGTAAAATCCCTGTCGGACGGGTGTATGACTATTCGATTAACCCTAACAAACAGGGCGTCACGATTGACGTTCTGATTGAACGACGGTTTACCGATCTGGTGAAGAAAGGCAGCCGTTTCTGGAATGTCTCCGGCGTTGACGCCGATCTGAGCCTGAGCGGCGCGAAAGTGAAACTGGAAAGCCTCGCGGCCCTGGTCAATGGCGCGATTGCGTTTGACTCGCCGGACAATTCCAAACCCGCCGCCCAGGATGACACGTTCGGCTTATATAAAGATTTAGCCCATAGCCAACGAGGGGTAATAGTTAAACTTGAGCTACCCAGCGGGGACGGACTGAAAGCGGAATCTACGCCGCTAATGTACCAGGGACTGGAGGTGGGAGAGCTTTCTAAACTGACGCTCAACCCTGGCGGTAAAGTTACCGGAGAGATGACCGTCGATCCCAGCGTTGTTCCGCTGATGCGGGAAAATACGCGTATTGAGTTACGCAATCCCAGGCTGTCGCTAAGCGACGCGAATATCAGTTCGTTGTTAACCGGAAAAACCTTCGAGCTGGTGCCGGGTGACGGCGAACCGCGCAGTGAATTTATGGTAGTGCCGGGTGAAGAAGCCTTACTGCATGAGGCGAATGCCTTAATCCTGACGCTGACGGCCCCGGAAAGCTACGGCATCGAACCGGGACAGCCGTTAATTTTACATGGCGTAAAAATTGGCCAGATCATTGAGCGCAACTTATCCAGTAAAGGGGTGTCATTCACCGTCGCGATTGAACCGCAGCACCGGGATTTGGTACAGGGCGACAGTAAATTCGTGGTCAACAGCCGGGTGGATGTCAAAGTCGGCCTTGACGGCGTAGAGTTTCTCGGTGCCAGCGCCAGCGAGTGGATTGACGGCGGGATTCGCATTTTGCCAGGTACAGGCGGGAAGATGAAATCCACCTACCCGCTCTATGCTAACCTGGAGAAAGCGCTGGAAAATAGCCTCAGTGACTTACCCACTACCACCCTGACGCTGACTGCCGAAACATTGCCGGATGTTCAGGCCGGTTCCGTCGTGCTGTATCGAAAATTTGAAGTAGGCGAAGTCATCACTGTCCGACCACGCGCCAATACCTTTGACATCGACCTGCATATTAAGCCGGAGTATCGCCACCTGTTGACCAGCAATAGTGTGTTCTGGGCGGAAGGCGGCGCGAAGGTGCAACTTAACGGTAGCGGCCTAACGGTGCAGGCCTCTCCACTCTCTCGCGCGCTGAAAGGCGCCATTAGTTTTGATAACCTGAGCGGCGCCAGCGCCAGTCGGCGCAAAGGCGATAAACGTATTCTTTATGCTTCAGAAACTTCCGCCCGCGCAGTAGGCGGACAAATTACGCTGCACGCGTTCGACGCCGGAAAACTGGCGGAGGGAATGCCAATTCGTTACCTCGGTATCGATATCGGTCAGATCCAGACGCTGGAATTGATCACCGCGCGTAATGAAGTGCAGGCAAAAGCCGTACTTTATCCGGAGTACGTACAGACATTTGCCCGCGCCGGGACGCGTTTTTCCGTTATTACGCCACAAATTTCTGCGGCGGGCGTCGAGCATCTGGATACGATTCTCCAGCCCTATATTAACGTTGAGCCAGGACGCGGCGCGGCGCGGCGCGACTTTGAGCTACAGGAAGCGACCATCACCGACTCGCGCTACCTGGATGGATTAAGCATCGTCGTGGAGGCGTCAGAAGCAGGCTCGCTTAATATCGGCACACCGGTTCTGTTCCGCGGTATCGAAGTGGGAACCGTCACCGGAATGTCCCTGGGGTCGCTCTCCGATCGCGTGATGATCACCCTGCGCATCAGTAAGCGTTACCAACATCTGGTGCGCAATAATTCCGTGTTCTGGCTCGCCTCCGGCTATAGTCTCGACTTTGGTCTGACAGGCGGCGTGGTGAAAACAGGGACATTTAATCAATTCATCCGCGGTGGTATCGCCTTCGCCACTCCGCCAGGTACGCCGCTGGCGCCGAAAGCGCAGGCCGGTAAGCACTTCCTGTTACAAGAGAGCGAACCGAAAGAGTGGCGTGAATGGGGCACCGCCCTGCCACGTTAAACACCAGGCTCCGGCGTACTCGCGCCGGAGCGTTTTATGCTACACTGCGCGCCTGTTTTTTTGCCGGCGATACACCTGTGGCTCAACACACTGTCTATTTTCCCGACGCTTTTCTGAGGCAAATGCGTGAAACAATGCCTTCCACGCTCTCTTTTGATGAGTTTATTTCGGCCTGCCAACGCCCGTTGCGCCGCAGTATACGCATCAATACACTTAAAATATCCGTGGCTGATTTCCTCGCCTTAACCGCGCCCTACGGCTGGTCGCTCACGCCAATCCCGTGGTGTGAGGAAGGATTCTGGATCGAGCGCGATGATGAAGAAGCTTTGCCGTTGGGCAGTACCGCTGAGCATTTAAGCGGCCTGTTTTACATTCAGGAGGCCAGCTCGATGCTACCGGTCGCGGCGCTGTTCGCCGGTAATAATCATCCGCAGCGGGTCATGGATATGGCGGCGGCGCCAGGCTCCAAAACCACGCAAATCGCTGCCCGCATGGGGAACCACGGCGCCATTCTGGCCAACGAATTTTCGGCCAGCCGCGTCAAAGTTCTGCACGCTAACATCAGCCGATGTGGAATCGCCAATACCGTGCTGACGCATTTCGATGGCCGCGTATTTGGCGCCGCATTGCCGGAGATGTTTGACGCTATCCTGCTGGATGCGCCCTGCTCTGGCGAAGGCGTAGTACGTAAAGATCCTGATGCGCTAAAAAACTGGTCGCCAGAAAGCAATCTGGATATCGCTGCTACACAGCGGGAACTGCTCGACAGTGCCTTTCATGCTTTACGGCCCGGCGGCACGCTGGTCTACTCCACCTGCACGTTAAATCGCCAGGAAAACGAAGCGGTCTGCCTCTGGCTGAAAGAGACCTACGCCGATGCCGTTGAATTTTTGCCGCTGGATGATCTGTTTCCTGAGGCTGACCGCGCCCTCACGCCGGAAGGCTTCTTGCACGTTTTCCCACAAATTTACGACTGCGAAGGGTTCTTTGTCGCACGTCTGCGTAAAATTTCATCCCTTCCAGCCATGCCCGCGCCGACGTATAAAGTGGGGAAGTTTCCTTTTACCCCCCTCAAAGGCCGCGAAGCATTACACGTTACCCAGGTGGCCAACGCCGTCGGACTGATCTGGGATGAAAATCTCCATCTTTGGCAGCGTGAAAAAGAGGTCTGGCTGTTCCCGGCTGCGATTGAACCCCTGATCGGAAAAGTCCGTTTTTCCCGGCTCGGCATTAAGCTGGCCGAAAGTCATAATAAAGGCTATCGCTGGCAACATGAGGCAACGATAGCCCTTGCCAGTCGGAATCATGCTCACGCGTTCGAACTTTCCCCGCAAGAGGCAGAGGAGTGGTATCGCGGACGGGATATTTATCCGCAAACACCCCCTGCCGCTGATGATATACTGGTGACGTTCCAGCATCAGCCGCTCGGTCTGGCAAAACGTATCGGCTCACGAATAAAGAACAGCTACCCGCGTGAACTGGTACGAGATGGTAAACTCTTTACCGGTAACCGCTAAAGGGCGCACAAAAAAACCGCACTTTTTGACTGGCGCTTTTGCGCACGTTGACTACGCTGAAAAATGGACGACTAAACTGGTCGTACCACAATTAGCGTATTAACGGAGAGCACGATGATGAAAACCAGTGTGCGCATTGGCGCTTTTGAAATCGACGATGCCGAGTTACATGGCGAATCGCCGGGAGAGCGAACGTTAACTATCCCCTGTAAATCCGATCCGGATTTATGTATGCAGCTTGACGCCTGGGACGCCGAAACCAGCGTTCCCGCCCTTCTTAACGGGGAACATTCCGTTTTGTTCCGTAATCATTACGATCCTAAATCTGATGCCTGGGTCATGCGTCTTGCCTGACTCAAAAAGAACCCGTCGCCAGGCGGGTTATTTATTCTTCCTTTTCTCATTTCCCCCTTGCGCTAACCTCTCCTACACTATCGTGTAAAGTAGTTAACATTGAGGATGGAATGTTCGCGCTGGTACTTTTTGTGTGTTACCTGGATGGAGGATGCGAGGATATCGTTGTGGACATCTACGATACCGAGCAGCAATGTCTTTATTCGATGGACGATCAACGTATTCGCCACGGCGGCTGTTTTCCGGTGGAGGATTTTATCGACGGCTTCTGGCGACCTGCGCAGCAATATAGCGATTTTTAACCCCGACATTGACCTCTCCAAATGCCGCTATTGCATCTGCGCTAACGTCAATTGTCCGCCAAATACTGCGCCCGTATCAATATAGTGTACGTTGCCAAAATCCATACGCCGACACAGCGGCGTATGGCCAAACCAAAAATGATCGGCGCCGCTGATCCCGCCACGTTTATTCATAAGCCGTTTGCGGCTCCAGAGAACCTGATGTAAATCGACCTTTTTTTGCCATTGATAGGTTGACGACGGATAATCAGCATGGGCGATCACATGCGTGCTATGGCGGCAGCGAACTTCCAGTATCCAGGGCAGCCACTGGCAAAGGGTAAAAAGCATTTCAGCTTGCGCAGCGTGTTCAGTCGTCAGGCGGGTAAACCAGTCGCCACCATTCATAAACCACAGCGTTGACTGCGATGAAGACCGCGCATCCAGCGCCATTTGTTCATGATTGCCGCGAACCGCCCTCATCCATGACTCACGCAGTAAGGCCAGGCAGCGCAGGCTGTCTGGCCCTCTATCAATAATATCGCCCACAGAAACTAACAAGTCTTGTTGAGGATCAAATCGACACTCACGTAACTTTTTCATTAACATTGAAAAACAGCCGTGGATATCGCCGACAACCCAGATATGCCGCCAATCCTTCCCCTCTATTCGCTGATAAATTTCTTCAGGCCGCATCATTTTTTTCCTGTCGTTCATTATCTTGGACGGATATAAAAGGATAGCGCGTATAGGTTGTTTTGCTTAGTAAATATCCTCTGTTGTAAATAGCGTATTTCAACAGTAGAGAATAAATTCATTGTTATCAGCGGAATAAAATATAACTGACTGCGCCAGGGAGCGTTATCCCCTGGCGCAGCGAGTTACTCAATATCGCCTGTTCACATTCAATATTCTTCCTCCTTAAAAACATATCGGAAACATAAACCACATCACCTCAACACACGATATAGCGCACTCTTTAGCGGGGTGATCCTCAAGACAAACCAGCGCCAATGCAGGTGTCGTTACCGTGGCTAGCATCGCCCCCAAAAAAGGAGCAGCACAATTTTTTTTAAAGGCGGCATAACCTCTCCTGACAATTAACAGACCATTAATCCTTATCGAGACATCATCCGTGTGCGGGTATCATAGACTTAACAGCACCTGGTGTTACAAAAAAAGCTGTCTGGTTATGCAGGTATTTAGAGTAATAACAATTATTTTAAGTTTTAAGGATATCCTTTTGATTTTTATATTAAAATAAAGATGGCGACCTTTTGTTAACAGCGTCGCCATAAAAATGAGTATACAGTTTAAGAAAATCTGCTATCAATTCACATGCTTAACAGTAGCACTATGTTTGCTATCTTCAGGAGGCATTCTGAAGATACTTATTCGCAATATTTTCCACTGTTAACTGAAATTGTTGTGGCGTCTGCATCGATCTCTCATTAAACAGCGACGTAACTTCTTTCATAATGATCTTCTCAGCATATGCTTTAAAAGACACCTGCTGATTATAATTTGTAAACATATGCGGATATTTAGTGCTCGCTGAAGAGATGAGAGGAACGACAAAAGGATTCATCCCTGCCCCAGCTGGAGTAAATACTCCATTTTTTATCTCTCCAGGTAGCCCCGCATTTTGCGCAGCCTCTCCTATCTCTTTCAGAAAGGGCGTAATACTGCCCCCTTTATTGACGAGTAATTTACAACATTGATCTTTATGATTACTGTACACCGATGATAATATGGCTTCGCATGTCTGACGAGCATAGGCCGGATCTTTACTCGCATTCCCTTTGATATCCAGACTATTGAGTTTTTGCAGCATAAAATCTTTAACAATTTTATTGGTTAATACTGAGCGTCCCTCAGAAGCGTTCCCACGATGAAAATGGGCAGTCGGTGTTTCTGTTTGCTTGTGCAAGCTAAAATGCTCTGACAGACTCGTAGATAGTCTGATAAAGCTATTTCTAACAGCGGTAATACTTTTTGCAAACGCGCTCTTCTCCGCTGTTTTTTCTTTTACTGGTTCAACGTCACTTTTATGAATTCTACAAAGCTGGGGGGATAGTGTTATGTTAGTCACGGTAGTTCTCCTTTTGAATATGTATGCATAGCTACACCTTGTTTAGGTTCCTTGCTTTCAAAAAATAACCACTTCCGACACAATCCTCTTTACATGTTGATTTTTATAAATTTTATTTACCTGGTGAATTTTGGCACTCTATCACTTAGCGTGTTTTTTCGGCAAAACGTGATCAGCTTTTATCCAATCTCATTTTTACCAGGACAAGCCTGAACAGGGAAAACGTAACCCCAATTCATCTTCTGCATCACACGAGACATTCATGAATATTATTATTCATGCTGATACCGTTACGGTTTTACCTTATACATAGACTGCCCACCGATTTTTCTGTCGGTGAATTATCCACTTTTTCAGAACCAATAAAGTTACCCCCCCATATCTTTCGGCCACAGAAAACATCATCAAAAACACAACTAACCTACTGATTTTTTAATAAATTATTTATTTTGATTTTCATGTCGATCGGAAGAACTACAAATTTATATGAATGGGCTAATCTAGTAGCGGTCCAAAAAACACTCAACAAGAAATAATCAGTAACAATTGAAACACTATTCCAATCATAACGTAAATTATATGATACCAGACGATTATTATTGCTTTTTGGTAACATCTTTGTACGGTTCTTTTTAAAGCAACAATACTCTAGCACAACATATAGCATTATAACTTACAATAGGTTAACAAATGGAATTACAGCTTATACTTAATAATTATTTCGAGCGCGTCAGAAGGGATGCAAATTTCAACGCATTTTTAATCGATCTGGAACACAATAATATTGCTTATTATATCTATTTTGTTGCTACCGGTAATGTTAAAATCATTACCCATACCGGTCACTTTATTTCGGTTAAAAGCAATAGAAAGCTAATTAAAGTCAGTTCAACAACGAATGCAGAATTAATAAAATTCACTTCCGCTAAACATTTTTCTGGAGGACACTCCTATGAAAAGTACTGTAATGATCTGGCAACAGCAGGCGTTTTTAAATGGATTGTTGAGTTAAACCAAAAAACTCGACAATACTGGTCGAAAGACAACAAATTATTATATATAGAAAATGTGATCACGACGCTTTAACCGACAGCGGTACTAATAGAGTCAGTCGTGACATCTGCCGTGCTGCGAATACAGGTTGTCAATTAGAAACAACGGTGAGAGTCTGGCTGCGATGGCGCCTGTTCAGTTCAGACTGCGCGGCAACTTTTGATACGTCCCCTCTACAACTGAATGGCTTACATCAGGCAAAATGATTTTCAAAGTGATTTTGAGTAAAAACTCAAAATATTTGCATGCTATTTATACCCTGTCTAATTAATACCCTCCGGGAAGTATGGCATAATTGCCGAATCTGTCAGGCTTCGGGTGCGTACCGGAGCGTAATCGAAAAGCCATCTGGAGATGTATGAGCAAGGATGAAATCAGTTATCAAATTCTTTACCGGTACTATCTGGAAAAGCTGTACAGCACCTTTACCCGGAGAGTGGATAACGTGCTGTCATTTGCTCTCGTTCTTTTCGGGGTCGGCGTCATCGTAAACGTCGGGAGTCCCTTTATACTGGGGCTAAGCATTGTGGGTATCTCCGTACTAAAAATAGTATTCCGCTTCGGCACACGATCAACACAGGCCGACTGGCAATCCCGCGCCTGGTTGAAACTTTTTAATACCCGGCACCGCTTTCCTTCAGATAAATCTTTGTTTCTTAGCATCACATCTCTTGAGCAAGACGCGAGCGAAGTGTGGTCCATGCTTATTGGTCCTGCCATAGTCATGACCCGGACCGCCCTCGGGAAAACCCCCATTGAGCCATTGACGGCGGGTGAAAAACTATGTGCATTTTTGAGTGGCGCGACGAAACCCCAGCCCCTGCCCCCTATTGAAGAAAATGATTGGTTCAACGGCTAAAAAACTCTCTGAGCGTTATTTGAAAGTTTACAGGCTCCCTTTCACTCATAATCAATCCGTAATTTTATACTGATAACTACAGTAATCAGTTAATATATATAAATAGGGGAGTACCGATGCACATCAATTCAGCGAAAACCTATGCCAGGGCGTTTACCGCAAATACACAACTGCATGAAGCTGCAGGAAATTATGAAAATAAACTTGCCACTAAAATCGCCAAAGGAATCGTTGGAGCACTCACTCTGGGAATTGGATATGGTATTATCCGACTAATTGAAAATTATTGCAACGTTCGTGATAAAATTAATGATTATTGCGCTAATGCCGAGAATATTCATAATGGGATTGCGGTAGCTATAGTGACGGGGAATAACGTTGCCGAGATTAAACTCCAGGACAATAGAATTTTAACATTAGAACAAATTAACCATGAGCACGTTAGTGAATCCTCTGTAAGGATATCAGATGGTGAGCATACAGAAGAAATCCCAGGAACGTTTAGCGATATCTGTATGAAGCTAGGTCAGGAGTTTAATAATGCGCCTGGTCTGTATAACATTAGCAGTCAATATCAGCCGCTGGACTTCTTTTTACAGATGCGAGCCTGCACAATTGCGCCAGTCATTAACTTTTCGCCGGTCACCGGACAATATGAAAATTTATATGAGAATAATATTCTCAATATACATAATGCACTTAGCAAGGCTATATCCATGGAAATGACAGGGGCAAAAGTAACGTTAATCGGAGGGTCAGAAATTGAATTTAGTATCTCGCAAGAATCAGGCGACGAACAAAAAAAATCACAGATAACTAATGGGTTACAAGTTATGGAAGTTGAAGGTACTTTCACCGATCTCTGTCGGGAATACGAGTTATTACTTTATACAAAAGACCAGAATATTGATTTTACAACGCTGGATGAAAGGTTAGCTGAGGTAAAAGCGAATAAAAACTCAGCTGGGGCAATCCCTGATCTGGAAGACTTTACTCTTACAGCACGCTGTATGGCTGACGCAGAAACGGCGCGTCTTGCAGAAGCCACCCAACGGTTTAATGCAGCGTATGGTGATAGCGCGCCACCTTCAAGACCCCCACTACGTTTTAAGTAATGAATAATGGAAACGTACGCTATCCATGCCTGAGATCACTCAAGCTAAAAACAAATAATGCCGAAACCTGTGGCGCACTTGAATCCCGTACAAGAATGTTCAAGTAACGCTTCAGGCAGTCTGTCCGGCTGCTGTAAGTATCCCGTATTATACGCTCAGTTCAGTTTGCAGTTTATGTAACAGCGCAATATGTTTTTGTATCCGGACAATGCCGCCGACAAGCTGCTGACTGAGTACCTCTAGTTGTGCAAGGTCGCTGGACAATTGATTAAACTCCGTTCCCTCAACCCCCTTATCAATTATTTTATTTATCATTTCATGATAGCGAGAATGTATCTCCCCAAGCGAACGGAATATCGGTAAATGTGAGTACGCTTTTTTACCTCGTCCATTATACCACAGGCCCAGATGACACCTTTCAGCGCTCATCAATTTCAGCGACGCGTTATCATCTCCGCCAAGAATAATCGCCATAAATACTCGCTCGCGCCATAAGAAATGCTTTATTGTGATAACCGACAAGTCGAGTAATTCAGCAGCATAACGCTGCTCAACCGAAAATGTATGAATCCTTTCGGCAACTGAAGAGGCAGTGGTATGAAATTCTCTCAACTGCTGCAATAACGATTTTCTTCTCACTGGGGACAGAGGAGTCCTTTCAGAGTCAGCATATTTTGTTTCTTTAGCATTCCAGTGCTCAAGACGCCTGATAACCAACCTACTCCGGTTAGCGCTGTCCTGTAGCTCTCCGGCCAATAGCCGATGAGCTGAACATAAGTGCTCCAGATTTTCACGAACGCTGCCAAGTCCATCGGTCAGGTAGCTAAGACTGGTTAACTTACTCTGCTGAAGACGGTAAATGTACTGCATTCTTTTTATAGTATCGGGCATTTCCACTACTCCACTACAGCGGTGTCATCATGGGATAATCCACATATCGCTTACTGATGAGAAACATCAGTTCGGGATTCTGCAATTTCCTCTATGAAAAAGCTCACGTTCGTACGACAGATACAGATTAGAGACAGCAGGTTATAACTTTAAAGCGAATTTATCGATCATAACGATCGATAAATTCGATTATAGCGAGCATTAACCTCACCAGACGACAAAGCATCAGACCTTATACCTGCCAATGCCATCACATTTAGGTACCCGATTATTCAGGATGGATAAAAAGAGGTCGGATAAACAAAGGGTAACGTTCCAGTCTTCTGACCTCCTGACAACTACACAATGTTAGCTGTTGTAGTTTCATACTGCGTTGAGTGCAGCGAGGAAAATAGCGGCATATCGTGACAGGCATCACAATTAAAGAAATATGTCGCTTTGCCGATTAATCTTTATCGAATTTACACCAGGACAGTTTATAAATATTCATAAACTTAACGAATTGGAGTTAATGATCTGATACTTGCCGCTACAACAGGATTTAATCCTGTTAATTGCGACTATTTGAACGCATTTTTGAAATTATCATTCATGATATTTAGTTCCCCCACAAAACAAAAGATACATTTCATCTATAATATTACAAAATATTTCATAACCACAGTGAATATCTACAGGCAAGGCATTCCCCATACTAATAATTCTTTTAAAAAGTGTTTCCCTGATGATTATTCTTAAATCACGATCATAAACATCGATCGTATCGATCTATTTTTATTATTTTAATTTAAATGAGACTTTTCTTATAACTATCCAGGCATTAGCTGAAATAGCAGCATCCTGAGATCGGTTCAGACATGTTGGTTGTCTCCTGGCATCTATTATTAATACCTGCTTCACCTGAACGCTTCTCATTAATATTTTCAGACCTGTTTTCAGCCTGTGCTCAATAATTCTCATTTGCTCAAAGGACATATTATCTATGCGTAATAAAATAATACTTGCCATGACGGCTGCCGGTATGATGTGCGCCACTTCGGCTTTTGCTGCTGGTGCTATTGCCACCACTGACGCTGGCGGAGGGACAATGACCTTCAGTGGCTCAGTCATTGATGCGCCGTGCAGCATTGTGCCGGACAGCCAGAACATCAAAGTGGACCTGGGTCAGGTCAGTATGAAATCACTATCAGCAGCAGACAAGTACTCCAGTTCGGTTCCTGTTACCATAAGTCTGACCGGATGTTCATTTGAGGCAGCCCCTGGCACGCCACCGACAGATGGCACGACAGGTAACTATTCAAAAGTGGCCGTAACATTCCCTGGTGTTATGCCCCCACCGGGCGGCGATTTGACTAAAGGAGAAATAGCAAATACCGCAAACTCCCCTGCCGCTAATGTAGCTATTCAGCTCCTGAAAGGTGATGGCGTTAATCCTGTGGACCTGAGCAAGACGACACCTACAACAGGTGATATTACACTGGATACCTCTTCGGCAACCAATAAGCTGAATTTCTTTGCCCGTATGATAACCGTTGGCGGAGCAGCCTCCCAGGGCGCTGTCAGCGCCACAGTCACCTATAAACTGAAATATTTCTGATACGGTCCGCAGGCCGGTATTTATTTCAGACAGTAATAAACAGTTTCGCTGTTTATTTATCCGGCATGTCCGGGCACCGGAACTGTTTATTTTCTTTCTTCAGTGGCGGGCTGATATTTCACGGAGCGGTTTATATCAGCAGCAACGGATTTTAATTTATTCAGGTAACACGGACAGCGACACATACCATGAAAATAACCCGGCCGGCACTGCTGATTACCCTGAATATACTGACGTTACCTGCAGGGGCGACACAGTTCAGCGCCGGTTTTCTTAAAAACAGTGACCACAGCAGCGTGGATTTATCCGCCTTCAGCCGGGATGGCTACGTTGCGCCGGGAGATTACCTGCTTGATATTTACCTGAACGACAGACTCATCCGCAGCCAGTACAACGTCAGGGTGGTGGAGACCGGCGACGGGCGCTCACGCTTCTGCATCACCCCGGCACTGACAGACATGCTCGGGCTGAAAGAGGAGAGCCGCCGTCAGCTTGTCCCGGTCGAAGGGACGGACGGTCAGTGCCTTAACCTGAGCACAGCGGACAGCAGGGTACAGTATTCACCGGACAACCAGTCCCTGTCCGTCACCCTGCCCCAGGCGTGGATGGAATACCAGGACCCGGACTGGGTGCCCCCGGCCCGCTGGAGCGAGGGCGTCACGGCGGCCCTGCTGGACTATAACCTGATGGCCAACCGGTACATGCCGCATCAGGGTGAGACCTCCACCAGTTACAGTCTGTACGGCACCGCCGGGTTTAACCTCGGCGCCTGGCGCCTGCGCAGCGATTACCAGTACAACCGCTATGACAGCGGAAACGGCAGCGTGCAGTCTGATTTTTACCTGCCGCAGACGTATCTGTTCCGGGCGCTGCCCTCACTGCGCTCGAAACTGACGCTGGGACAGACGTATCTCAGCTCCGCCATTTTTGACTCCTTCCGCTTTGCCGGACTCACCCTGGCCAGCGATGAGCGCATGCTGCCGTCCTCCCTGCAGGGATATGCCCCGCAAATCAGCGGCATTGCGAACAGTAACGCGCAGGTGACCGTCAGCCAGAACGGCCGCATGCTGTACCAGACCCGGGTGTCTCCCGGACCGTTCGTACTGCCGGACCTGAGCCAGAACATCAGCGGCAATCTTGACGTGACGGTGCGCGAAAGCGACGGCAGCGTCCGGGCCTGGCAGGTCAACACGGCCAGCGTGCCTTTTATGGCCCGTCAGGGGCAGGTTCGCTACAAGGTGGCCGCCGGACGTCCGCTGTACGGCGGGACGCATAACAACAGCACGGTCAGTCCCGACTTTCTGCTCGGCGAGGCCACCTGGGGAGCATTTAATAACACCTCGCTGTACGGCGGCGTGATTGCCTCCACCGGCGATTACCAGTCCGTCGCCCTGGGTGCGGCGCAGAACATGGGGCTCTTCGGCGCGGTATCGGTGGATGTCACCCGCTCGGATGCACAGCTCCCGCACGGGCAGAGCCAGTCCGGTTACAGCTACCGGGTTAACTACACCAAAACGTTTAACAGTACCGGCAGCACGCTGGCGTTCGTCGGATACCGTTTCTCTGACCGGCATTTTCTGTCCCTGCAGGAGTATCTGGCGCGTTCCGTGTATGACGGGGAGTATCTGCAGGATGAAAAGCAGAGCTACTCCGTAAGCTGGAATCAGTATCTGTCAGCCCTGAACATGAATGCCTCGCTTTCCCTGAGCCGTCTCAGCTACTGGAATGCTGATTCAAACAATAACTGGACAATGTCGCTCAGTAAGTCGACAGATATCGGCCCCGTTCACGGCATTAACCTGTCACTGTCACTGTCCCGTAACCAGTCGGCGTACAACCGGACACAAAACCAGGTTTATTTCCAGGTCAGTGTCCCCTGGGGGGACAGTCGCCAGGTGAGTTACAGCCTGCAGAAGGATAACCAGGGCAGTATGCTGCAGACCGTGAATTACAGCGATTTCCATAACCCGGATACCTCATGGAATATCAGCGCCGGCCATAACCGGTATGACAGCAACAGCAGTGACAGCTTCAGCGGGAGTATCCAGAGCCGTCTGCCGTGGGGCCAGGCCAGCGCGGATGCCACCCTGCAGCCCGGTCAGTACCGCAGTCTGGGGCTGAACTGGTATGGCTCACTGACCGCCACGGCACATGGCGCTGCGTTCAGCCAGTCAATGGCCGGGAATGAGCCGCGGATGATGATTGATACCGGAGACGTGTCCGGTGTGCCGGTTAACGGCAACAGCGGCGTGACCAACCACTTCGGGGTGGCCGTGGTGAGCGCGGGCAGCAGCTATCGCCCGGGCGACGTCTCCGTGGATGTGTCCGCGCTGCCGGACGGCGTGGATGTGGCTGACCCGGTGATCAGCCAGGTACTGACGGAAGGGGCCATCGGTTACAGGAAGATAGACGTCAGCCAGGGAGAACAGATATTCGGGCATATCCGGCTGGCTGACGGCACAAGTCCGCCATTCGGCGCGCAGGTCGTGTCGGAGAAAACCGGTAAAACGGCGGGGATGGCGGGTGATAACGGGCTGGTCTACCTGACGGGCATTGAGGCTTCAGAGCGGAATGCTCTGGTCGTGACATGGGGCGGCAGGCCGCAGTGCCGGCTGTCCCTGCCGGAGAACGCGAATCTCAGCCGGGGAGCCCTGCTGCTTCCCTGCCGGTGACGGCCTGCGACAGGCGTGCAACACAGCAGACGTACAACATTATTCTTACGGAGAGAAAAGGTGAACAACAGACAGACAGCGATGCTCATTGCCGGCCTGGTCCTTGTCCTTGTCGGGCCCGGTACTGGCCAGGCGGCCATCAATGTTGACCGCACCCGTATCATCATGAGCAGCGATGCAAAAGCCGTCTCCGTCGGGCTGAGTAACGACAGTCCCGACGCCCCCTATCTGGCGCAGTCATGGATGGAGGACAGCCTGGGAAAAGCGACAAATATACTGATAGCGCTGCCGCCGCTGCAGCGCATCGATGCGGGAAAAAAATCCCGGGTCAGGATAATGCGGGTGGAGAATGCAGGCACCGCCCCGCTGCCGGCAGACCGGGAGAGCCTGTTTTATTTTAACGTCAGGGAAATCCCACCGGCGCCGGAGGACAAAAACAAAAATATCCTGCAGCTTGCCACCCAGAGCCAGTTGAAGCTGTTCCTGCGCCCGGCCACGCTGGCGGCGGAGGGGAACGCCTCGCCGGAGAAGAGGCTGCTGGTACAGTCCGCCGGCGGGTCGCTGACGCTGAAAAATCCGACGCCGTATTACATCACGCTTGTCTGGCTGGGACAAAGTCCGAAACAGAAACTGGCGGGCTTTAAGGAAGGCACGATGGTGGCCCCGTTTTCATCGCTGCCGGTGAATGCCGTCCTGCCTGCCGGAACTGGCCAGATAATGGTGGGCAATGTGGATGACTATGGCGGGCTGCGGATGAACCGCTTCATCTGCACGTCAGGAAGATGTACTTATCAGGAGCGTATCAATGAATAAGGTGATGTACGGAGAAAACAGGAGACGTGGCGGCAGGAATATGTTATGCCGGCTGCTCCGGTCCGGACGGTGGTTTTTATGTCTGGCGCTGCACTGTTCTGTCATGTTGCCGGGATTTGCCAGCGCGGCAGAGCCTGTTCCGGCTACAGCGCAATGTACGGACTGGAACAATAGCCAGGGAGATATACAACTAAAGTTGCCGGCCTCTATCACTATTCAGCCCAGTATGGTCGACATTCCTCCCATCCCGTCGGTCACCGTTAAGTATAAATGTAGCGTACCGGACAGTAACAATCACACAGTGGCTATAGTCTCTCTTGCCGATGCGCATAATTTAATTAGCTCACTGAAATCACTTGGGCTGACACTGAAAATGACGATTACTGATAGCTCCGGAGGGGCCGTAGGTCATTGGACTTTTCCCGCCCCGGGGGGGGGGGGGGGGATATACCCTGAATATGTAGCGATCGGCGATTCTTATAAGGGTAATGACGGTACCGGTGAGAGAACGATGACCATCAATGCAACCCTGTCAAGAAATCCATCACAAAGTACCCGCCCCGGGTTTTATGCGATACCATCGCTGTCTGCTTTCAGACTGAAACCTTATTATAATTATGGCAGTGGTCCATTCCTGACTTCTCCGGCAATAAGATTACAGTATGTCCCGACATGTTTTGTGAGGTTCCAACTGGATAAAAATAACATTAACTTTGGACCGGTAATGACAACAGATGTGGACAGTTCTTTTTCCCGGAGAGATAACTTTACTGTCACTGCAGATGTAAACCCAAACTGTAACAGCGGGCAGTTCGGAAATCTCCTTGGCGGCTATACCCCTCAACTGACAGGGGCACAGACATATTATCTGGACCTCCCTTTAAAGGTCTCTTTTACACTGCAGGGTGGAGGATATATTTCAGGGAATTCCATTCTTCTGTATAAGCAAGGCACACTAACAAAAAATGGCCTGAAACTGACAATAACTGACCCGGATAATCACCCGGTTAAGTTTGGTGAAATCATTTCACCTGATGCCCAGTCACTACCTGGCAATAAACTAGGTGAATTCAGTAATGGAAATTTTAATGCTAAAAAAATATATAACGTCAAACTGTCCGCCACAGGAGAACCGGCATTAACCGGAAAATACAACGCACAGGTTCTCGTTAAGGTGGAATATTACTGATTATTTCCGGTGGAGAGCATAATAATCCATCGGCTGAACACCGTCATAAAAATAATAAACATATTAATAATATTTAATGATACCTCAGGCCTTTCTTTTTTCGTTAATTATGATGACGAGGTTTTTATGTGCCCTGATAACACACACGCAAAAAAGCGGTACCTGACGCCCGGTAACGATATGCATTATCCCGGTCAGTCAAACCATGACGCCTGCTTTATTCCAGAGAGCGTCCGCCAGTATGCCAGCGAGCCCTTATATATCATCGTCGCGCACTGGTGCCAACAGCAGCAGGACTGGGTCCAACGCAACCAGATATCAGAGGCGTTTCATATTACTGCCAGACGGGCCAGTTACCTGATTGCCTATCTGCGAAGTAAAGCTTCGCGGGTAGTCTGTGTCTGCCGCCATCAGACTCTGCCTAATAAAGCGCTACGCTATGAGATTTATATTATTCGTGTTCTTAACAATCCCAATCCAGCTCGCCGTGAACGGATCGTAACGCCACCGGTATCCCGGCGCAGGGTCGGGAATGCCGACAAAACGATGGCGAATGTGTTGTGGAACCAGCTGTGCAGTAACAGAAATGCGGGGAAAATCCTGAAAAAGGAGAAAGATGAAGATGACAGGACATAACCGGATGCCGGTTCGGCAGATCATCGTGCATGGTGACTGCTGGCCGGTAACAACCGCCGTGGCGCATCTGGTCAGGTCAGTACTATCTACGTGTGAGTATGTAATTACGTACACGCTGCCAGTTCTGTTACAGCAACTGCACCGGAAACCGGAAGCAACCTTAGTATTGTGTCTGCGCCCTCGTGAACATCTTTTTTTGTTTTACGCTCTGAAACAAGCGATCCTGGATCACCCGGTCCTGGTCATCAGTGATGAACTGTTTTTTAGTGACCAGTTGGTACTAAAGGTATATGGGGATATCCCGGCAATTCAGCAGCAGGAACTAACGGAGATGCTTATACGGGTTAAACAAGAAGAGCAATGGTATGGCGGAACGCGTTGTCAAGTGACGAAAAAGCTGGACGATTTTCTGTTATATCCGACCCTGGTGACAGGTTTTCTGGAAGTCCCCCAGATATTCAACAGCCCAAAGCGGCTGATGACCTACATGTCACTGCTGATGCACAGGGAAATTCTGGCATGTGGAGTGAGTCCGGCCCAGCAGCGTCTGCTTGAGGAGGTTTATCGTGGCCGGGGAAGGCTGTCAGCGCTCTGTGGACGGCTGAATGCAAGGGAAAGACAAATCTGGCAAGACAAGTATCGGTTACTGGTGAAATTAGGCATGAGAAATCGGTTACGTGAACTGTTGTACGGCACCCGGTTCTGTATGAATATGCAAAAAACAGTTTTTATGGCTCCGGCAGAAACCGTATTCCCTGACCAGCAGAATGATTTCGCACCACACTCATTCTGATGATGGCGCCAGACGGAGTATTGCGCGGCTCATGAAGTGACAAATAATCCATTCACGCAACGCCTCAGACAATCTGTTCGGCCGCGCATAGCCGTATCCCCGGCTCCCGCAACCGAGTCGGGTTCGAGAATGGCCACTGAGATAATCTATTAATGCCCTGCTTTTTTAATTTAAAAATGTTAAATAGAATTTTGTCGTGGTATAAGGAAAAAAGCCGAACAGGGATGTGTCGAGTAACGGCAAACACGCCTTCGATTTCAAAGACAAATAAAAAGAGACCAAATATGATTTCTACATTAAGTCAACATTAAAATTCCCATTTAAATTCAGACCACTACATAATAATTGAGTATTTTTAACGACTAAAATACGTTATGTTACGTTCTCATAGATTCAATTAGTTATCATTCTTTACGTTTTAATTGGGACGTATTTCTGACCGTTTTGTTTGTCATTTTCCCGCCCCAAAATCCGCACGATCAAATACATCTCCCTCCTCCTCTGGGGAACCCCCAGCACCAGATATTTCCCGATGCTAAAGTGAAGGTTAAGCCCATGTAGACGAATGGCTTGAATAGCGACGCCAGCAAAAGCGATCGTGAAAAACTAAACCGTATGCTGGAGGAAATGTTTGAAGTAACAAATAAGTAGCGGGTTTCGGATTCTCTTGTACTTTCGTATTGTACTAGTAACAGCCACGGTAACTGGCGATTGTTCAGTAGAACAAGTATCAATCTACCGCTCACGCCCCACATAGTATGAGCTGTGGTATTCAGCTTCTTCCTCCAGAGCACTATCAAACTCACATACTCATATGGACATTATCATAATGAACGATAATCCCACGTCACGTTAATCAGCACTGTCTTCTGATAATGAAAACTGAGCGTCACCAATCTACATCCAGGCCGAATAACCGGAACGGACGACACTTCTCTCTATGCAACTAAATCATCAAGATACAATTATGAAAAATTCAGCAGCATGAAGTTTAAATTTCATGCACATTATTCATATAATCGTTTGACTCTACTCACCGTAACAAAGAATTGACTTCGTTAAATAAATATAAATTCACTTCTATATCAGACATCTATTTCGGTTTTATTTACGTTTCATGATGTACTTTGAATACTACCCTATGCAATGTATGGAACATGAAGCATACATTGCCAGGATACAATCAACAGCAATACTGTGAACGGATAATATTATGGATATAATCATCATCCTGGTAAAAAATAACATCTCTAAAAACGAATATGATACTGGAGAATACTAATGAAACCATCAAGATCTACGCATTTTTATCTCATTCAATTTAAACAAACAGTCAATAATTCAGCGAATCAACAGGGGAGTAGATGATGAAAAAGAATTTTTTTCACCTTCTGATAATGCTTATCTGCAGCTATATTTCTTTTGCCTACGCGAATATCAGCGACTACAGAGTTATGACCTGGAATCTTCAGGGAGCTTCAGCATCTACAGACAGTAAATGGAATATCAATGTCAGACAGCTTTTAAGTGGTACTGCCGGTGTGGATATCCTTATGGTCCAGGAGGCCGGTGCTATTCCCACCTCAGCGGTTCGTACCGGACGACATATTCAGCCTTTTGGAGTGGGTATTCCCATTGATGAGTACACCTGGAATCTCGGAACCACCAGACGTCAGGATATAAGATATATTTACTACTCGCCTATTGATGTTGGAGCACGCCGTGTGAATCTGGCAATAGTTACCAGACGAAGAGCGGATAATGTTTATGTCTTGCGTCCGACAACTGTCGCATCTCGCCCCATCATTGGCATCGGACTGGGTAATGATGTTTTTCTGACGACGCACGCACTGGCTAGTGGAGGTCCGGATGCTGCAGCTATTGTCAGGGTTACCTATAATTTTTTTAGAACACCTCAGATGCGGCATTTATCCTGGTTGCTTGGCGGAGATTTTAATCGCGCCCCAGACAGACTTGAAAATGACCTGATGACTGAGCATCTGGAACGACTTGTAACCATAATTGCACCTACAGAACCCACGCAAATTGGCGGTAATATTTTAGATTATGGGGTCATTGTCGATCGAGCACCTTATTCACAAAGGGTTGAAGCATTACGTAATCCTCAACTCGCTTCTGATCATTATCCTGTGGCGTTTGAAGCACAGCATTGTGGATAAGAGACTCATCCACAAAAACGATGTATTTTTCATATTATTAAGCATGATATCTATTAGCAGATAGTAAACAGCAGGAATAGTCAATTCTCCCCAGTATAGAGTTTTGCGATATGTATTCCTGATAATACAGTACATGGGATTAATAACAGGTAAAATTATGAGTTGTTTTACTACTCCAGCAATAATGGAAATGTTAGGTCATTATAGATGGCGGGTTTACGAACCATTCCGATTTTATCTCAGTGAAGATAAAAATGATGTAATTGAAGTGCCAGTCGGTTTTATTACCGATCTAGCCACTGTTCCGCGTATTTTCTGGTCACTGTTACCACCGGATGGAGAATATGCCAAAGCAGCAATCATTCACGACTACCTGTACCACTATTCACTACGCGACAGAAAAGAATCCGATTTAATATTTCTGGATGGAATGACAGTACTCGGTGTGCCAAAATGGAAACGAACATTAATGTATCTTGCTGTAAGGATGTTTGGATGGAAATATTATGACTCTCATACTTCACAGTCTGATTAACTTTCTCAGGCTGACTTTCAAAATTAACAAAGTGGATGGGTTATTAAAAAAGCATGGAAAGCCTCCATGCTTTAAAATAGCAATTATGATTCTTAACGGCTTTACTGTTCCATCGACAGTGACACAAATCGTATTGATGCATCCATCGCAAATAGCCATATTGCAGATTAATGAAAACTACAGTTTAACACGTTCTTTCATCCATCCGTAAATAAATGATTCATTAGCCTGACGCTGTTCAGCCAGTTCCAGATAGCGTTGCCCCTGACTACAATTTAGCGCAAGAATAAGTATCATTTCACCTTCACTTCCCCGGATAGAGAGGAAAAATCTCAACGCCGATAGGGTACGCGAACCAATCTGACTATCCACTATCAAATCCGGATAAAATCTTTGTTGATTATTAAAGACATTCAGCCAACGCTGGAACCACTTAATCGGGATTAATGGCCCCATATTCACACCCGTATCACAAAGCTCAGCAGCGACAGAGTGAGATATCATGGCGACTTGATCGAACCGCGGACCGTACCAGTAATCAGCCTCAAGAATTTTTAACGCTTGATCACGAGTAAGATTTCGCATATCGCCCATGTAGCCATTAGCTCGCGCCCTCATCAGGGTGATCCCCCAGTTAGTTGGACCGCCTCTGTCGTCAGGATGATTAACGTAACCGCCCTCTCTATCGAGGATAGACGCAAAGACTTCATCTTTAGTCATGATAGCTCTTCTCAATATTAATAAAGTACATCACCCGATTTCCATGTTTTATAATACCAGCAGGAATAGTGTCATCATTATCATATGAACATTAATCTTTAATAATAAATCTGTTCAGAAATCAGGAACTATTAACAGCATTGAACAGACTACTGACAGTGGTCTGTTCAATTTAATTTGCAGCATACTTTAACCCTCAATTACCTGAAATGATAAATTGTATTACTGGCCTTGCATCATAAAATGGCATTTTGTACACTTCAGTTTTTTGACCTCTATGTGTCTGACACACGCTATAAATTGAAAAGCATGAACTTATTAACGAGCCAAATGCATCAATCCGTTGCTGTGTATTAGCCTGCGGCTCGGGGAGAAAAGGTATCACTCCTGGATTCGACACACTGCTTATACTTACATAATCGGTATTTATTGTACTTGTACCATCCTTTATCTGACCTGTTGAACTATCATAAACGAGCGCCACAGCCTTTTGAATATTTTCCGGCAAAATAGACAATGTGGAAACATACTCACTTTGTAATCGTATCATGCTTTTTTCATAAGCATTAAAGTGACCGCCTTGCGATTCCAGGTAGTTGACGGATGGAGTCAAACTGTAGAAATTATTGTCTGCGCGAATTTTATATCTGTACAGATTACCTTTGAATTTTGAATGAGAATAGTACGCTCTGGCTATAGCGTATGTTTTATTAATATCTGATGTCGTTACAATATAACGACTGTCACTACTTCCACCAGCACACGATCTTCCACTGATCAATTGCTGTAGGTCCCGATTATATCCAAGTAGAGAGAACCCATCACGAAAAATAACATCCGGTGGATTTGGATCTACACGATAAACAAAATCTATCGCATAGATATCAAAACTGGCTATTATTAAGGTCAGTAATATTAACTTTTTCATTGTTCCACATCCCTCTTACTCTTACTCTTAGGCTTACCAGGGCCAAAGCAGTCGGTTGCTGCGCTGCATGACGATAATCCCACGAGGGCATTTGTTGAAAATGTATTTACAAAGGGTTGATTTGTCCAGACATTATGATCATAATAAATCCTTACAGATTGTTCGGTGACGTAAAAATACCTTGCTTGTTCTAGGAGCACTTTAAAAGAAGGAGCCCATACACTCTCATTTGATACTGAGCATGCAATAAGAGGAGTACTACGACTACCATCGGCTTTAACCGCTTTTATGCAAAAATAAGCGCCCCCATCGATCTGGCCAACATGGAACTCACTGATAACTTCGTGTGAAAAATAACCAATGTTTTCGTAATCTCCCGTCCACTCAGCGCTGGCGTTGAAAGAACAAATGAGGCTTAATAACGCACAAACAGAGGTGATTTTTTTCATAATACTTCCTCTTAGCTTAGCCAAAAATATTTAAAAGCAGGAATTACTATTACGAATAAACTATTATATCAGTTTAAATTCGTATATGATGGCATTCTTAATAGCCAGGAACTCACTTTACATCTTCGGCTTCACAGGTCCGAAACATTCAGATGTACTACATGAAGAAAGTCCAACAAGTGCATTGGATGATAACGCTTCTATAAAGGATTTATTGCTCCAGACATTTGGTTGAACATACACTCTTATAGAGTGCCCTGTAATATAAAAATTCCTTGCCTGTTCTAACATAATATTAAATGAAGGTATCCATTTAGAATCATGTGAAAGTGCACATGCTATAATCGGTGTCCCTTCTCCTGATTTTTTAACTGTTTTTATGCAAAAATATGCACTGTGGTTAAACTGACCGACATGAAAATCAGAGATAACTTCATCAGAATAATAGTTTATAGAACTATCTCCTGTCCATTCAGCCCACGAACTCAAAGGCCATGCTGTAATTAACAAAGCACAGACAGAAAAAATCTTTTTCATATTAACACCTCACACCTTTATAAACAGAACGAAGCTTGCATTTATTCATTGTGTATCTACCGTGCTCTATTAGAGTTAAACAAAACTATCATAACTTACTTCAACAAAGAGTCACTAGCACAGACTCCTCTCTTCTCATGTCAAGAATAACCATTCATACTATACTATCCGCACATGAAACTTTCACAGCTAATAATAAGCCAGACCTATTTCCATTATTAAAAAATATCACCACCAACACTTTTATCTTCATAATAATAATAAAACAAATTAACCTCTGGTAATGATGAGTACTTATGACAATCGTCTAACATTTTAATTATTAAGTACTCATACAAACCGAAATCTATATATTTCATTTTAGCGTTCGAAAAAAGTGCCTGTGACGGACATTATGCCGAGGCACTGAATACTGCATTCTGGCGGGATCTGGCGTGTTACCAGTTCATTTCTGTGGGGTAGGTATAAAACTAACCCATGCCAGTCGCATTTGCCGGACGACACTGACAGGGCGCACCTGACCACACCCGGCATCCATGCCGGATGTTCACCATTTACTCTCTGTCTTCTCCCTGTACTCCCGGTTACGCCATTAACAATTACGATTGGATATTGCATGGTGATTACCTTCAAAAAAGAGATCACTGTCTCACCAAAACAGCCACACCCGAGCGCACCATGCTGCGATGGCGTTCTCAGCGGTCGCTTTTGTGAATGGTCTCGGGGTTGAAATACGTGGTGAGTGCGCGATGAAGTGGATAAGAAAAAGTCACACTAAATCCGGGGCCTTTAGGTGCCAGACAAGCCAGGAACTTACTCTGGATGTTGAAGTAATCTACCTTGAGCAAGTGCTATGACAATGTCATAAGATCCTTGCCTGTCTTTGTAGCAAGTTTTGTCCACCAACTCGGCTTTGCTGATTGTAGGTAAATCTAATATCAGATTAGCAACCTGGATTGCTCTCTGGTACAGCTTTCCTCCTTTTTTCTCCTCATGCCGTGCTTCTATGCCCTGTAGATAGCCGCAATCAGCCAGGGTGAGAAATGTTGCTCTCGGGCATCCCTTCTTTCTTGAAGATTCACTTTCTTTTCAGCAGGGAGAATTTGGCAAATGCACCAGTACCAACGTTGTATGCAAAGGAGTAGAACGCCGCCCTTTCGCTTTCGGGGATACTGACCTTAATCAGTGGATCAATGCGGGCTGCGACCAGTGCAAGGTCTTTATTCAGTAGCGCATCACATTCCGCATCGGTGTAGTACTTGCCTGGAACGATGTCTTTTCCCGTATGCCCGTCGCAGACTGTGAGTACGACTGCCACATCGCGATAGGGTTCGTGGCGCCTGCCTTCCAGATCGTCAAGAAGCGCCGCCGCTATCACTATTGCCCCCGCGCCACCAGCCAGAAGGGCTTTTACTTTATTCTTTAGAACTACCATCCCCCTCCTGAATCTTTAACCGCCGCCACTGAAAATAAAAATTCGTTAGAAATGTCAGCGTACCAAAAATAACGCCACTAAGAATTCCAATTGCCGCCCATTCATCAGGAGTAAATGAGTCGAGGACGGAATAAAGCGTTGTGGCAAAAGACACGCCGTATGACACTCCCGTGGTCATTTTGTCCATTATCATAACTTCCCCTGTCCGGGAGACTAACTATCCGGGTATCGGGTGAGTGGAAAAAGAAAAGGCTACCGAAGTAGCCTTTGATTTAAATAATGAGTGAGTATTGCAGTGCCGGGCGCTACCCGGTGAGTCTTTGGCTGGTTACGCACCGTGACTCGCACGATTATCCGTATCAGCAACCATTTACGACTCCCCGAGCCATGTTTTTTAACGGGTGTGGTTTACGCGCAAAACGGGTACTTCATATCGACTTTAGCCATCATAAATCCTGCGATAAGAATCGGTATTCTAAACGATAATCACCGGATTGAATACATGACCCCGAAAGGACAATTCGATATAACTTTATTTGCATTGCAAATTAATCTTTTCCATAAGGAACACCATTAAGAATAATACCAATTTAATTAAAATAACTTGATCTCCCAATTGAAGAATGAATAATAACGAGCCCTGCCAGGGCAGGGCATAGAAATAACTAACGAGAAATAGGTAGGAACAATGAAAAACACCGCTCTGGGTAAGATCATTTTTATCGTCGGCACCGCGTTGCTGCTCGGTGGCTGTAGTGGCATGGCCATGCCACCCTATGCCACCCACGGCACATCGGTCGGCATCATCGCGCCAGCGGGAGGCTATAGCGAGTGGCACACGGATAGCCGCAACCACACCACAGGAGACAGTCACAGCCAGTCACAGGGAAACTGCACCCAAAGTGAAGATAGCCAGCTCAGCAAAAATGGTCTCACACGGACACACCAAAGCAACTGTAACACCCGTAGCCAAACCCACAGCAGTAGCACCAGCAAAACCCGCTCCAGTAGCGTCGGTTTCAGCGTCGGAGGGCCTGTTGGTGCCAGCCTGGGGTTGATCAAGCAGATGGAGTCGATGAACCGTGCGCCTGCTAACGATATGAGTAGTAATGATATGTTCAAAAATTTCGGTTTCTAAGCACGTAACGCTACCTGGTACCGTCATGGTGTCCAGCCCGGCGGCTATCTTGTAACGACTCGCAGACAGCGCAAATTTTGGTTCACAATAACTGCAACTGAAATCGGACGTGGACTCACGCTAAGTGAGAACGAAATCCGACATCCAGACACAAATGAGAAGTTTTTTCATTTGCAGTTATTGTGAGCCAGCCAAAATGGATTGCGAGCCCATTTGCATTTAATCCGAGCTGAAAAATGGAATTATTGCGAGTCGTTACAGCTAGTTGCTCTAACCGGAAGAAGACAGTCTGAATCTAACATCGCTAATTCTATTCCTGATACCCCAGTATACCAAAATGGCGACATTGCATTATTTGAACAAAGAGGAAGTTAGCGCTAGTTTACACAAATAGAATCTCCCTGCCTGTCTGTTATCAACAATATTAGCAAACAGGAGGCAGACTCCAATAAACCAGTGCTAATTTTTTCTGGTAAGAGACATTAATCTATTTTTTTGCCATTTAAAGAGCAACTTATCTAAAAGAAATAGTTTGAATACTTTCACTATCAAAATACCGCCCCAAATAGCCATAACCCAAACAGGCCAATCACTATGCGGCGCATATATATAATTAAGAAAATACATTATTGCACATACAATGATAGCTACTATTATACTTTTTAATAACTTAGCTTCATCTTTTACTCGTTTTTTAGCTTCTGCGATTCGACTATCTAACTCTATACTTTCCGGCAGCGGCTCAGAAGTAAGTTCAGATACACTGACATTAAACACGGAAGCTAATGCGCTAAGTGTTTCTAAACTTGGCACTTCATTATTTTCTATTCGCTGAATAGTCCTTGTGCTGAGCGATGATAACTCAGCCAGTCTTTCTTGAGACCAGGCTCTTTCCAGTCTTAGTTGTTTCACTCTGCTTTCCATAATGGCATACCCTCTGAAATAAATAATCACGGTTTGATTATTGTTGCAGTGCTGACCGTTTATGGCAACGACATCATCATGACACGAACACGACACCAGTATGACAATTTTAATATCAGTTAGTTACAGTCGGTAAGTGACATTTCTACTTTGTGGAATCGGGTGACATTTTAAACTTGCAATAACAAGACGGGTCCCGTCCACGTTGAAACGACCATGAGATGGTTATTTTCGATGGCTATATGGTCAAAACAAACTGAATAAAAAATGCATAGAACAGAGTAAAAATTGCATAGCGTTTTTTCGTAACGAACACGCTGTTTTATTAACTTTCCTCTGAAAGTGGCAAGAAACAAGCCCCTATGATTTGGGGCTCTTCGTTGAGGTCAGAAATTCAACTCATACCAGCGTAGCGCACTTTTTGCGGCCCGTACTAATACTTTTCTTTTCCCCCTCAATAAAGCCCTCTGCAGTCGCCATAAGACGCCGAATTTCACGTTCTGACAGCTCGCGAGGAATTCACCCAAAAACTCCTGGGCCACACCTCAGAGAACACAACAAAGCTCTATCTCGATAAGCGTGATGATAAGACGTACGTGATGCTCAATCTTTGCTGTAAAAGAAATGTTAAACTGAATTTGGATGTGATATAACCAAAAAGGCCAGAATACAGTAATTCGGAAAAATTTCGGATTCAGTGCTGTAAGCTATTGATTTAAAAACAAAAAGAGACCGAATACGATTCCTGTTTTCGCCAGCAAACAATAAAACCAATTAAAATCAATGCATTAAACAAAATTGCGTTCATCTTTTAATCCTAAACACGTACCATTGCATATTAATGCATTCAATTAGTTACCATTTTTTTTCGAGTTTTTTAGAGATATTTTCGGGACTATTTCAGACCAATCCAGGCAGAAATAAACAACCTATAAGTTGAATAATTTCACAGCAATTATGTAAGATTATTTCCGGCTGACTTTCATTCAATTTCGCACTATCGAACGTACGTCAGCCAGCTGCGGCACGTTCTTGCATACGACGTGCCGCAGCTCCTATTATTCCAGCATGAAATCCCTAACCGATTTCAAATCCTCCAGACTGCTCAGCTCCTCTTTCATCCCTCGCTGGCGCTGATAAATCTCGTCATTACGATCGACCTGCGCCTGCGCCATTGCAGTAAGCAGCTCATCCAGTTGTTGCATTGACAACTTTACCTGCCGATTTTCCGCATCGCACCATACCATGGTTTTCCGTGCCGTGACTGATTTTGCTGACATCACCACCGTGTAAAGACGGGCCATCGAATCCGGTCCCCCGTTCCAGCTATGACCGTTCCATTCGAACGTGAACGGCTGCGCCTCCTGTTCTGTACGCCATTCTTCTATTTCCTGACGTTTGGCTGCTTTTACGGCCTCCAGCAGTTCTGGTGTAACGACGAACGGGGTAATCTCACCCCATCTCCCGCTTTGCAGTTCCAGCCAGACTCGCTGCCCTGTCTCTGCTGCATCAGTGGCAGTTGCCGTATACGGAACAGGGGCATCCATGCCATCAAACAACACCTCGCAGTCAATCGCGCCATTCTCAAGATAACGCGCATTTTCAATTCGTTTTATCTGCATCATCTACCTACGCAATACGGACAAACAGACCTGTTATCGAAGTACCGGCACTCACTTTAGTTGTGGGTTCCCCTGACAGTGCCACAAACGTCCCTGCCATTGGATACGCCGAAGGCGGTGCAATTACAATCTGCGGAGTTGAGGTGCTCAGGCCATTATGGCTGTACGGCGCTGTAACAGAAATGGCAGCAAGTCTGGAGCCTGACACACCGCTTCCCCTGAAAATTCTTCCGTCTTCATCCATGTCATTTATGCAGTATGCGGCAAACACGACCCCGCCAATTCCTGGATAACCGTAATTATTGGCTCTTCCGGCGATGGAACGTAGCGTATCCGCAATCCCTGTTTCCCCCAGCTTCAACCTTTCCCAGCCAGTCAGATAACCATTACCTGTTGTCCAGTAACGGTTGTAATAAATATCGCCATTAATACCGTAGAAAATAATGACCTTTACTGTATATCGCGGTTCCGGTGGATTATTGCGTGCCTCAACCCAGCGGATGCTGACCACCCCGTTAAACAACACACCTCCGGATATGATTTTACTGCCACCATCAACAAAATATTCACCCGGCGTGACCTGTTTTACCCACACCAGAAAATCATTTTCTGAGTCAAAGCAGACAGTTTCGTTTGTATTGAATATACGCCCAAAACCGAAGGCATCGGGAAGTGCCATCCTGCCTTCCGTCCTGTCGCGAATATCACTCTGTGGCTCCATTGTGGCCGCCGCGCCCAGCGTGATATCGCCCCCTCCGAGCACGGAATGCCCGTTGATGCGCATAAAATCACAGGCACGAAACTGTGGGATTTTTCCCCAGGCTGTAACGGATATGGCGGCGGCAACGTCGGCCACCGTGACGGCAGATGTCGCCCGGATTTGCAGGCGTCTGATGGCAGCCGTGGCTGCTGTCTGAGAGGTGGTGACCTTTGCCACAAAAGCAAAAAAATCACTCATGGCAAACGTATCAATGCCGTCATAATTTGCCGTGAACAGGTCCGGGTAAGCACTCTGTATGGCGTCCAGGACCTGCCTGCCGTACCGTTCCACTTCTTCCTGTGTTTCCAGCACCCCAAAGCGCCACGGGGCCACAGAAAAACGGTCCTTATCAACAAAACGCCCTTCACCAGGCTCTGCCGGGTAATCCGTCTCGTTGTAATACGTCAGGAACCGTTTTTGTTCAGGTACAAACAACGCAAGCAGGCCAGCCCTGATGGTTTTCATGGCAGCGGTATATTCAGTTGCAGCAGTGGTATCTCCGGCAAGGTCAGCCAGTGTTTTCAGTGCACGCAAACCGGCATAAACCTCTGCGTTATCCTGACAAAAACACTGTGCATAAGCCCGGTCACCGGGTGCAAGATTGTGCTGGAATACGTTTACCAGACTTGCCACCGGATTTATTTCAGCAACGATATTGAACTTTGCCACCTGTTTTATGATTTCCCAGCGGCTGGACCCGCCGATTCCGGCTGACTCCTGTAACCAGGTACTGTCCGCAAATTCAGCAATGCAGGCGAACCAGAGCGCCGGGTAGCTGTCCGTGGAGTCCGGCGCAACAGGGGTATACAAATCCGGAGCCACATCCAGAAAAAAATACTGCCATGCAGCCGGAATTCGGTTTGAGGGGCTTTTCAGGCACTCCAGCACAGCGGAGCCGGTCCGGACAAAATCTCCGGGGGCTACAGAGCTGATATCAGGCAACGTTTCCCCGGTGGTGCCCGCGATATTAACAAAAAAAAGCGTGCCGTTTATTGTCAGGCGCTGCCCGGCTTCATAACGGCAACCGGTCATAAACGGAACCACAAGCCCCAGTCTTAACGCCTTTTCGCAAATTGTCATACGGTCACTGAGGGAAAAGCATTTTCCTTCACTTTCATACACGGCAAGAAACAGAAAATACCAGTTGATACCACCGTTCGCATTCAGGTAGCGCCACAGCCCCTCGTAGCGCCCGCTGTTTATCCTCAACGCCTGTAGCTGACGGTTCGCCTCTGTTACCGAATAACGGGCTGATACTGAAAGGTGGTCATGAATGAATCCCTGCACATGCCCTGCTGCGTCTTTCGCCTCCTGAGCACTCATGGCGGCCGCGGCGGCATTCTGACCGGTTTGTTTCGCATCCTCCGCAGTGGATTCCCTGTCCGCAGCCGTTGCAACTGCATTATTTCTGGCTTCATCAGCAAAACGCTCTGCATCATCACGCGCCGCTGCGGTTGCCTTCACATCCTGTGCGGTCTGCTGTGCACTTCCGGCAGCATTATCAGCGCAATTTTTCGCATTCTGCTCGCTCAGGGCGGCGTTATCCGCATTGTTTTTTGATTCCTCTGCGCTGGATGCTGAGTCATCTGCTGCCTGTTGAGCCTGCTTTACTGCATCTGTAACACTCTGCACACCCTGCTGTACCTGCCCGGCGTTCTGCTCAACTTCTGAGGCCAGCTGTGCAACGCGCTGTTTATCTTCGGCAACGGCTTCTGCATTCTGCTGTACGTTATCTGCCAGCGTCTGGCAGTCGCTCTTAATTTGTTGCGCATCAGCGACATGTTGCCAGGCCTGTCGCTCGCTTTCCGCTGCGGCTTCCGCGCTCTGCTGCGCCTGCGCCACCATTTCCTCAAATCGTTTGACGACATCCGGCTTCAGGTCACCTTCATCGATGGCTGTCAGAAAATCATTCAGTGTACCGGGGGGGTGATTCTGGATAAACCGTGATATGACCAACACAGTACTCGTCGCGCCAGTCCTGTTTCAGATATACGCAGTATTTCCCGGTCTGTGCTTCAAATGAATATTCACCGTCAGCGCCCGTTACCACATCAGCAACTGTGCGCATCACCACTTCTGAGGTGTTTACCCGGGATTTCAGAATTATGTGGCATCCGGACATGGGGATGCCTGCGCCATCAATCAGCGCACCTGATATCACTACAGACATAGTTTTTCTCGCGATAAATTAAATCAGGAAGAGGCTTCCGGAGAGACGGGCCATTCAATGGCGTTATATGAGGTTTTATCAGCGATGGCGCTGAAATCCATCGCCTGCAGCGATTTCGCGTAAATGCGGTACGCTTTCAGCTTCTCCCTGTCTTCGTCACTGATTAATCCCAGCAGCAGGTCTTTTTCCCATTCGCTGGTCATGATGCTGACCCGTTGTAACAGGGCATCGCGCTCATCTTCCGCTTTAAGTTTGTAGTCGAAGACAAATTTATCGTCGCGGTAAAACCAGTAACCAGGCATGGTAATACGGCGGTTAGCGGTAATATCAGGAACTTCAATAACACTGGCGTTACGGGGTTCAATGCCTGTCACATCCTTACCGACCCACACCACGCGCCCGTCTCCGGTGTAAACCATTTTTATGGTGTCACTGGCAAAATTTTTCAGCTCTTCATACCAGTTTTTGTCGTCTTCCGAAAAAAGCCAGGTGATACCATGTTGTTTTGTCATCTGATATTGTTCTGCGGTTTTCGGATTACCCGCAGTAATATTTTTTAAATGCAACATTGTTAAACACTCGCCACGTTATACCAGGTGCCATTAATCAGTTTCTGAAGAGGGCGGTAATACACGCCGCCGATGTTATCTGCCGAATTTCTTCCGGTGTCCTGCACATTAATACCGGATAACCCGTGGCCTGAAGGTGAGCGAAATGTCCAGGATACCTGGTTACCTCCCGGGTTGTAATACATTTCGGAACCATAACGCACATCCTGCACGCCGCCATTTCGCTGCTGATAACGGGCATCGAAATTTCCATAGTTTGATGGGGTCATCTTTCCGTTTACAGCGAATGTGATACTGCCATCGGTATTTCTCTGGCTGTAAAAATGCCAGCCGGAATCATCACCAAGCTCTGCAACTACAGGTCGGGATGAATTACCCCATAAATTAAACGTTGCGTTTTTCGTGGAGTTGTTGGTGCTGGATAACGTGAATTTTTTAGCATTTCCGGCCTGAATATTTTTTAACGCTATCGCCACACCATTCTGGAAACGAAATACATGCTGTCCATTCGCATAAACATCCAGAATGCCGTCGCCGTTTTGTTTTATACCTGTATCGTTATCCCCGAAAGCAATTGAGTTTCCGCCCAGCGCGTTCTGAACGCCGATACCCAGTGCACCATTGACCTGAGAACCACCGCCAACAGACACTTTATGCGACATGGATATTTCGCCCGTCCGCAGATTAATAGTGAACGGACGCAGGGGGCCAATATCGCCATTCTCGCCCTGACCTTCACTGGTAGGGATAAGGTGCAGGCACTCTTCCGAACGACGAAAAATCAGACCAAATGCTTCGTTGAAAATCCTCAGCGCATTAACACCACGGATTTTCAGCTCCCCGGTCATCAAATCACCAGATTTTTTTACATATCGCAGATCAAAATCTGAATAGATATTGCCGGGGTTTATCACGCTGAAATAGCTTTTCTCGCTATCAAGAAGGCAAATAAAAGGAATACCCTTAATGATATCATTCGCCACCAGCTCGGACTTGTTCCCCTTATAAAGTGGGAACGTACCAAGAACCTTTCCGCCTAGTGTTAGTTGAAGTGTCGCCGCGTTGGTATTGTTCTGAACGGGGAAAACGATAATCGGGGTTCGTAGCGTCCAATCTGTACCCTCATTAACAAAAAACGTCGAGGGAAGTTCCAGCGTCAGTGTGTTTGCAGTGCCACCAGCAACACCCGCAATATAATGACCGCTCTGAAGCTGCGCTATCTGTACGAAATAGTTTTCCGATCCACGCGTGGCAAAGTTAGCCACAACGTCATTAAGGGACCAACCTTTCGCGGTTGTTCCTTCCTGCCCACGAATGACTTTCAGCACATCACCGCTTACCGATACCAGGTGACAAATCTCAAATGCAGACTCTTTATTATCGGTAAGAGTAATTTTTGCATAGACGCGTTGCCCGTTCGATTTATTTTCAAAATCGGCAGAAAGCAATTTTGCAAATTTAGCTCCCGTGCCCGGCATCACCGGAATATCAGTCTGAATCGTCGTAATATCACCAGCCAGTGCTGAAACAACGTTATTTCCGAATCCAAGAATCATTTTTGAATCACCGTTGTTGCATAGGAATAAATAAAAGGGAGTTTTACATATTTCTGGTCAATGGCATCTTTCAGAAAATAGCCTATACCATCACCATATTCTGGTATCTGAATAGAAAAAACACTGTCCGATACAGTCATGCTCACATCAAAAGTGTGCTGCAACGGCGGGTCTATTCCGTTTTTCCCATGAATGAACCGTGCCACACGGCGCTTTAACCAGTCAATGCAGAAATGCGAACCGTCAGCCTTATAAAAATTCCAAGTTAATATTCGCTTGAAATAATCATCCGGAACATACGATGCCTGCCCCGGAACATAATTCCGCATTGCCGCATAAGGGATTGTATTGTATTCAATGGTATCGTATGCGCCGCGTGCAATAGCCTCCTCGGAAACCTGTAGTAAAGGCCTTTCAACGCCATAAATCCCGAGAGCAATCCAGTCCAGCAATTGCCCGGTTATTGATTCCGATGTCCAGCATGGCAATGCCAGATTGTTGAGTGAATCGAGGTATTCCTGAGCAATTTCATTGTATGCATCAAAGAACGCAACAACATTCGGATCATCTCTGTACTGCACAAACGGATAAGCAGGGAGAATTTTTTCAGTCAGATATTGCATACTTGTTAACTTGAACCTGTGATGCCACCGTCGAAAAATAGGAATAGGTATCGCCATAAACCAGGCTTGTGTCTTTTGCCGGAGGAACAATATGGCCATTAATGCCAATGCTCACACTGATTGTTGAGATCAACGTCGCATCAACCAACAATCTGACGGAACTGGTAAAAATATCCTGGATTCGCAGCAGATTTATCGGGTGTCCGACTTCAATAGAATTGATGTAATCAGCAACGTTTTGCTGCACAGCCATAGCAATACCCGCCGGATCAACATAATCATCAGATACAGTGTTCCAGGTGATTAGCACCATGACGTTTTGTGATGACGGGATAACGAACGGCACCTGATAAACATCTGGCGAAACGGTTATTGAAACCGTGCGTTTTTCCACTGCCGCACCAGATGGATTGCTAACATCGTTGGTCAGTTTCGAAATATCCGGTACAGATTTGTAAATAGCATAAGCCACATCATACGGATCACCGCCACCAACAACCGCAACCCATTTCCCCAGCGACGACTGCCGGAAAGAAATCAGGTTTTCTCGCACACCGCTTACTGATTTGAGCATCGCTTTAAAGCAATCCGGTGTTCCCTGCACACCAAACATGCCGGACTCCATGACTTCGGCGCGGTAAGATGCCCACGTTTGCGCCTCCTGACCTGGCATCCCTGCGGTAAGGTTCGTGCATTTTACAGGCTGATCTTTGGGTACCGATGTAATGACCTGCGTTACGGTTCCTTCCGGTACAGCCCATGAGCCTGACGTTGTGGCCACACAGTAGACTGGCTCAGTCTGCCCGCTTTCCGGCACCACCGTATCGCGGGAAACTGCATACTGGTAGTTGCCGTTACCGACAACAAATCCTTTAGGGATACCAAACCCCGGCAACGCCTCAAACACCACGTATACCGCCGTATTTGTACTTAATCCCTTCTGTGCTCCATAAATGTTTCCGAGTTGCATAAGTAACGGAATATTTGCGCCGTATGGGCTTACGGAGTTAATAAGGTCCACCCGCGCCTGGTCTATTAATGCCAGCGCCCCGACTGCCGTGCTGGCAAGGTCAGTAATAAGCCCCGCCGGAAGGTTGGCTGTATATCCAGGTACTTTTTCAGCAACTCTGATGATAAGATTTGCAAGCAAATCATTGGGTGGCGTAGGCTGCGCCCCCGCACTGGTCATAGTAATTGGTATTTCTGACATATTTACTCCATTAAAAAAACCGCTTTCGCGGTTTTTTTACTTATTCAACCTCTTCTAAACTGCTCACTCTGGACCCTCGGCGGAAATTATCATCATTTTTAACATACTCGTATGAATCCAGAATCAAACCGGATATGCGAAGTATATCTTCCGGATTAGTTATATGTATCCTTTTACCATCCGTATCAAGTCGAGCTCGTCTTATTTCATTCAACTGAACTTCACTAAGCGAAATAGGTAAAGTTATAAATGAAGATTTTTTATCATAAAATCTTAGCAGCCATCTATTAGTTTTACCATTCAATAGTACACCAAAATATGACTCAGTATCTTTATATTCTATATTATCTTCTGTTTGTATGATTTGTTTTACCCTTTCAAATAGCTCCAATTCTTTGGCTGTGGTTATTATGTTGGGGTTTTCTTCATCAACAATGGCGTTATTAACTTGTGTATCCGTTGCATCATTTTCTTTAGTTTGCTCTACCGGTTGTGTAGATAGCCCGGAAACCACCATTGCGCTAACAGCGCGCTCAACGGCCTGTTTAACTAATGGAGTCACGAACTCAAGAAATCTCTGATTAAGTTGTCTCTCAATATTTGAACGACTAGCAACATATCGAACAAACTCCAGATCAACTTCACGAAGACTAGAACTGATTGTTTTAGTAAATGAATTCAAATAAACACTTTCTTCAGCCAGTGTCCGTAAAGCCTCTGGTTTGAATTTATCATAACGAAAACGAAATAATTGTGTAATATCGGAGTGAGTTAGAGAATCCATTCTTATTTTTAAAAACGGCGTTGAATCCATTATGTTTTTTTGTTTCAAATCCGTAAAAAAACGCCATTCAACACCATTTGTAATGGCTGATATAGTAACTTCCGGTGTTGAATTAAAATATCTTGATAGCTGTGGGCAGTGATTATCAATTTGTTCTGAAAACGATTTCGCCTCAATGAACATCACAGGAACATCATGACAAAATAAAGCGTAATCAACCCGTTCATTAGCCTTAACCCCGGGGAAGTCAGCACTATACTCAGCTTTGACTTTTCTTGGATCATACGGAGTAAAACCAAGAATATCTAGTAATGGCATAATGAGTGCTTGTTTTGTCGTTTCTTCAGTTGTACAAAACACCCCCATTTTTGCAACATGCTCTGTGTGTATTTTTAACTTATTTGCAAAATTTTCCATGCTTGTCTCCTCCATGGTAACAATATGTATTTTGCAAATCCGAAATAATATATGTCAATATGCTCCAGCTTAGAAAATTACTCGCCCCCCTAAAATATCTCTCTACAGCACTCCAAACCAAGGTAAAAGTTTTATCATAAAACTGTGATTCATACCGGCACCTGCGTCCGGTAACTGGTCCCATTAAAAAACACAACATCGATGTTATAGGTGGGGTTATCTGCTCCATCTACCTTTGAAATTGCCAGTGATGCAAAATACCCAGCAAACTGTTGCTGAACCATGTTCACATAGTAGTCTGGGTAAATCTGCTGCACGATGCACTGCTGTGCAGGAATACCGTAATTCGCGTAAAACGGCGACTCCCCCAATCCCAGCTTTAACGTCTGAATGAGCGTCGTCAGCCAGCCGTAGGAGAAATCACCGTTGGCGTCAGATTCTACTGCAACCCATTTTTTGTTGCCGTTCGCGTCGGTGACGCGGCCCCATGTTCTCATCGTGCCCCCATCACTTTAACTAACTCTGTCAGTACTGGTGAAAAGGCAAATGCTAAAGCTACGAGTGCAGCGGTGTAATACATGCGTCGTAAGGTATTGCTTTTTGCCACTAATTTTAAGGCTTTCACAATCCAGTCTCCTCCGCTAAAATTAATCACGGAAGACCTCCAAACATACGTAATCATCCCTTGCGTATTCAAGGTGAGAAACAGAAAACCCCGACTGGGCCAACAGTCGGGGTTTTCGTTTTATGGTTAGAATTTAAAGTGAAATGAACCGGTATTAACCAGGATTTGGTTTCTTCGACGTAATCGTGCTGCTGCCGCTTTGAACACCAGTCACATCGTGGCTGTGGCCGCTGACGCTCACGCCGTTGATAACTGCATCCATCTCGACATTAAGAGGACCAATCAGCGAAGCGGTTGTATCCTTCATCTGGGCTTTGTCCTGGACGATCGGTCCGTTGAGGTGAATTTTCCCGTTCAGGAAAATATCTTCGGCCTCGAGGTAAACAGCTTTCGACTTTTGCCTGATTTCTTCCAGAGCCACCATTACCGAGCTACTGCCGTCCTCTGTTTTGAGGATCGCGCCATCCGGACCGTACAAAACGATTTTTTGCGGATCTTCGTCGGACCACTCCTTGTTTGCCAGTGGCACGAAAAACAGGGGAGTGAGCGACATCGAGTAAGAAAGCGTTGCCATACCGGTTCCCAATCCGGACACACCGCGCAGTGATACATCAGCGGCAATTGTTACTCCTCGATCGCCCGGCTGTATCGGGTAACGGATATACGGGAATGTGGCGACAGGGATTGTTATCTGCGGGAAGTTGATCCCCTCCGGCAGCATATCAAACTGAACTGTCACTATTTGCCCGCAGATATCGACAACATGGCAGGGCAATTCGCGGCCTTTAAGCTCGGCTTGCTGGTTACCAGAACTGGTCATCATCTCCGACAGTGTTCGGAGAAACGGTAATTTTTGAGCGTTTGACATTACACCCTCGCCCAGTTCTCAGCATATGCCTCAAATACCGTCACCCAGGCATCGCCATCGGCTGTCAGATACGAACCAATGTGTCTGACTGATTTCACAAGAAATTTCCCGGTAAACGTGGTCGAATTTTTTGCGATAACGCTGGGTACCGTTGTATTAGCCATCACAATCGACGCAGCGCCAGAATATAGCCCCTCCGGCAGTTTAACCACATCACCACATCTGATATCGCCTCTCATAGGACATTTGAAACTGACGGTAAACGGCGCTATCCATGTCGGCTGCCCGACCAGTTCATGGGCATGAATTGTTTTTGGCTCACCCCACTTTGCTGACGCGTTATCGTAAATTCGTATTCTGTCGGAAAGAATACTGATGGCAATTCCGCTGTATTTCTCATCGCGCATCATTGCAATTGAAGCACTACGGAGGACCATAGCCAGCGAACCAATATCTTCGTAGGTTCCATTCCACGGTTCCGGCAAAACCAGGTTGTCGCTGACTGTGCAATCAATAAGTTTATTGGGATATGCTTTTTGCAAAGCGCGGACTAAAACATCGCCCACCCTTTCCCCTGCTTCCCCCTGCCCCTCAATTGAAAAAGGTTTACCGTCATCGGTTTTGCGTATGCTTGGATTTATTACCAAGTTTAAAGTCTGGTTCGTGCCGATCCAGTTGGCATAGGCCAGATAAATTTCACCATAGATTACCTCCCCCTGTTGATCCTTATTTGCCAGTGGTAACCCCTGAACAAAGCCTGCTTTCATACGTACCAGACAACCCTGCAAACTTACGCTTTGCTTCAGCATGTCAATTGGTAATCCATAGATCGTCAGCATCGTACCCGAACAGACTACATCCAGGCCGGTTACTTCAAAGTCAAATTCAACATGCAACCCACATCCTGGTGTTTCATTGGTATCAAAAGGTCCAATGGGTTTTCCATTGCTATCCACTGGCGGCTTGCCTGTTTTAGGATTAATAATTTCCAGTCGGTAATAACGCATTACGAAACCTCAAACTGATTCGTACTTTTGCGAAAAACAAGTTTCCCCGGTGAGCAAGGCAGCGCCAGATTGATGTCGTAACTGTCAGGTGACGCGATCAAAGGCATGTATACAATCACGTCGCCTGAACTGTCTTTCAGTTCCAGGTAGTAACGATTTGCATACAGATTAAACGGAACGCGGGCGAATGTTTCATATTCTCCGATTCTGGCCGTGAACTGAAATGGTCCTCGCCCGTCAGGTTTGAAAGGAATTAACGTTGTCATAAGCCAAAACCAAACTCCTGCACGACCTGGTTCTTAATACCTGACCACGATAGCGCCCCGTCTGACGGCATCCCTTTATCAAATTTATCCAGAACGCTCGCCAGCGTTTTTACCGTTTGTTCGACAGACGACAATGGTTGCTCAAACTCAATCTGCCAGGTGTGCTGAACCTGCTTGTTCTGCTCAGAGAAACCGGATGTATCGATAAACGACCGCATCAGACAGCGCGTGTAGATGAAAGATGGCGTCATTACGGTGTAACAACCGCCATACTGGTTATGCATATCGAGCGCCATTTTCAGCGCCGTGAATGTCATCCCCTTAGTGATGTAGCCACCGTCCTCCGTTGATGCCGGACGGATCATCTGCATGACTACCCGGTTAGGCTTCTTGACGGTCGCATTCGCTGCCGTTACCTGGTTATAGAAATTCAGGTTGCAAATATCCTGCTGAACCAACGTTGTCCCCGCCATCGGGGTAAATGCCGCCATCGAGCGTGTACGAATCTCGCCATGCAGCAGACCGTTCACAATGCTTAGGCCTTCGGTCAAAACAGCAATCGGCATCACCCCGCCGGGAATTTTCGACGCTATGCCATCAACTAAAAGAATGGGCGATACTTCAAACGCCAGTTTGAAAGCTTGTCCAAAGTAATTAAGTGACATGGTTTACCCCGGTATTTGTTGCATTCCGGCGAGTTGTGCCAGTATGTCGGAACCTGGTTTTTGTTGAACGTCGAGCCTGATTACCTGAGAAGTATTATTTGGTGAATATACGTTTCCCCGGTTCATTGCCAGCGCCCGCATCACATCATCGCCACTTACTGCACGAGCGGCGTCCCCATTTTCATGGTTAATAATGCCCTGAATTAGCTTTCTCATTATCTCAAAATTAGAACCATCGATTTTCTCCTTAACACCTAATCCGGTGTACTGAGAGAGATAGCTTTTATAGGACGATGTGTTATTTCCATCAGATGAAGGGGCATAAATATCAATAATCTGATCAATCGTATTTTTGCCGCGTTTCAGGTATAGCATTACCTGCCGATCTAAGGCAGCAATGCCTTCCAGCATCGTCGGGAAGCTGGCAAAACGGGCATTTGGCCCCGATTCCAGGGTAGCCCCTTTTTGTCCTGCGAAATTAAGATTTCCGGGATTGTTATTCCTGATCCCTCTGGATAAATATGCAGACCTGTTTACTTGATTTGAAAATCCCTGCAATCCTCCAGGCCAGACCTTACCCGGATTGTTTTTTTGCCACTCCTGCACTTCGTTAAAATAATCAAAGTTGAAACGCCCCTCCAGCCCTTTCATTTCCTCACTGGTGGTAGGTGTGTCATTTGTAGGAATAGCCAATCCAGCTACTGTTCCGGCTGTAGCCCCAAGAAGACTTCCACCAACAACACGGGCGGCAACTCCGGTCGTTGTGGCTGCCACAGCACCAACTCTCGATGGTCCAGCAAGTACTGCGGCCCCAAAAAGCCAGGGATGTTCAACCGCAAAACCAACAAACCCGCTAAGTGCCTTAACAACCTTTGCAACATTTTCGGCAAAATTATTCAGGTCGTTATTAAAATCCGGGCCATTTACATACTTACCAAGTTTATCCAGACCTGTTTCAACATCAGTCAAAATTCTTTTAAAGTTCTCACCGTTAAGGAAATTTAGACCAGCATTCTTTACACCATTAGATATTCTAATTAGCTGTACAGAGTTACCCGACATTGCCCCCTGAAATCCGCTGGTAAGTTGATCCCAGTTATTTTCTAAGTTGCTGGTAAGATTCTGATACTGGCTTGTATGTCCAGAGGTGAGCAACGAGTCATTCTGAGAAGCTCGCGATAAAAACTCTTTGTTGAGTTCAGGTATTTTGTCCTGATATTTGACTAACTGGTTAGCAATACCAAAATTTACCCATCCAAGGCCACGACCTCTGAGCATGCTCTGAGTAAGTCCGGTTCCCTCATACTCCTTTGCAAGAGCAGCAACTCTTTCTAACAATACAGGAAGATTTTCTGCTGCCCCTTTTTTAGGATTTATCCCTAATCCAATTAGCCCGTTGTAGGCAGGATGCTGAGTGTCATTTTGCGCGGCTGCCAGTGTATTGAGCAAATTACCAACACCGGAAAAATAAGGCGAATAAGTGCTTTCTGCCGCCTTTAACTCTCCTGGAGTTGCCTGCAATTCATCAGCATTTTTCTGTTTCTCTACAACATTACGAGCCATCATGCCAAAGCCAAACGGCCCGGCAACGCCCATAACCGCAAGTTTTGTCCCCCACGATACGGTGGTTTTAAACAGGTTGTTTAATCTCGAAGTGGTCGTCCGTAGCGTAGAATTGATCTGCTTGTAAGTTTTCAGCGTCTGTTTGGCGTTTTTCCCCAGCCCGCTGAGGTACTTATCAAACATCGTTTCGCCGCGACCTTTATAGTTGCTCACCAGCGAATCAGGTGTTTTCCCGCTGCCAACAAAGCGCCATTTTTCATCCCTTAAACGTCCATCAGTGGAAGCAGCCAGAACTGGCGCGGGTGAAGATGGTTTCCTGGGAGCCTGATTGGCTTCTCCGCCTGTGGTTGTCTGCCAAGAGCCACCTCCCGGACCGGTATTTGAAGGTATTTTAAGCGGCGTACCGGCAGGGCCAATCATCAGTCCGTTGCGATACTTTTCAAATATCGCCTCAAGCCGCCTGAGGTGTTCTTCATTAACATCCAGCGTCAGAACTGGCATCTGGTTACCAGCCATCACAATACTCCTGCGGGATTTTTGAATTTGAGCAGCTCACGAAACTGAGCTGCTGTTTTTACATTTAGGCCGGAATCTGCACAGATGTCTCTGAATCCGGCTCCGGCTGAGTAGTCGAGGATGTCGCTGATGACGTGTTCGCCGTCGCGCCAGAACTGGCGGCTGATTTCAATGTCGGCAATGAAGCGATCCATTCCGTAAGATTCAATAACGAGCATTGAGTGCTCCATACTCCATTGACCACATCCATAGTCCCCTTCGCCTGCTCCGGTGAATTTATCGACGAGACGCATGTAAAAAAAATGAGCTCACCCGCCACTTCATCCAAATCAATGATTTCACGCTCCAGCGCCATATCGAGAGGGATTGTGTCGTAGCCTTTACCCTCCACTGGGTAAACAAGGTTTGCCAGGCGAATGACCTCATTAACAAGTGTATTACGGACCCCTTTATCACCTTCCCAGATATTAGAATCACGCGAGATCCGCTCCAGCATCAAAAAAGCGATACGCGGACCCGCAACGACGCCAAGACCTTCTGAAAAAATGGCAGAAAAAGTTTTACTCAGAATGAAGAAATGCTCTTTAAACACCTCTTTGCTGATCGGCGTGGCATGGATCCAGCCATTACCCTTTTCTGTCCGGACAGGAATAATCAGGTTTAAATTTCGCGCGATTTTCATACCAGATCCCACATTTCAGAGTTGATGTAATACGTACCAGTAATGGTGATGGCCACACCCGGCTCGCCCCCGGCGAAGGTCATATCCTGCACGTTGGTGATCGCCGTGTTATAGATATCGAAATCACCGAACACCGTGCTGTCGCTATACACTTTTGCGTCGCCGATCGTGGCATTCTTTTCCCATTGCGCCTTGAATTGTTTTCCCAGCGCCTGGCTACGCAGCAGATGAACACGCGCCTGTAAAATCATGTATGGCTGCGGCGACTGCACGGCTCCCGTCATAGCGGGTAAAAACTCCGTGATATTGCCCTGAAAGGACAATTCGACGCCTTCTTTTGCCAGAAATGAGGCGGACACATTCAGTTCAGAATGGGAGGTGAATTTAACGCTGGCGCGAACCCGGTTAAGGGTGCCAACGGGGATCATTGGATTAGGCACGGTTCAGTCCCTCACGAAAGCTGCATTGTCACATTGATGTTAAAAATGATTTCGACAAATCCGCGCATCGGCGTATAGGAGGCCGAAAGGCCTGCATAACGCCCGATACCGTAATCATTGGGATTAGTGTTGATATACTGGCGGAAAGGCACTGCATCGACGACAGGCTGACCGTTGACCAGGCCGTAAGATACGCCCGTATTGAACACCGCCTGTGCGACCTGCTGTAGACGGTCGATCCCGTCCTGGTTGTAGTAAAGCGGGTTAATTGAGTTATTGCTGCCGTTGATCACCGTGTTGGCGAGCTGCATATCGACATTAATCTGCACCCAGTCCACGGAATACCAGTACGTCATATCGTTACCGTCACTGGTAACGCCTTTCACCAGAATCGTGTTGGAAATTCCCCCCTCAGCCCCCGTGTCGACGTAGTTAATATTCTGCTTCGTCATCGTGACCAGAATTGAATTTTTGCCCGTGTGGGCGTTTACCGCCTGTAGATAGCGAAATGCCATCGGCGGCACCTTGTTGATTTCTGAAGGTGATGCGGAAACATAGTTCCACATTACGGCTGCTGCCGCGTTTGTCGCCGGGTACGTATCATCCGCCGTTGCAATAACCGACTTAATACCGGCATAAGGCGAAACGTAATTCGTGTCGTCCGGCGTTTTCGTCAGCACGAAGAAATACTGCATCGCTTCGTTGGCGGTGTGGAGTTTTGCCAGACTGATAAACTCTGCGTCACCATCCCACGGCTGCGGCACCAGATACGCATAAAAACGCAGGAGCGGATCTTCCATATAAGCTTTCAGTGCAGCGATTTCCTTACTGACTCCACCTTTCTGTACTCCCAGCTCCAGCAGGTAAATCCCAACTGAATTTCCCTGGGCAAAAAACGTGTTTACTGCCGTCACCAGATTTTCACTGCCAACAATGGAAAACTGCCCCAGTGTCACTGGCGAACCGGAAAGCTGAGAATCAGCAATCGTCCAGGTCAGTGTTTTTTCATCCGTGACGGTAGCAGTATATTCGCCATTCCACGCGTCGGGCGAACACCCGGAAACAACAATTTTCACCTCAGAACTGTTTTCGCGTCGGATGTTGCTCCCTTCCGGAAGCGTCATCGTAACGGTGACGTTTGCCGCAGATTTTCCTGCAGCAGCCGCCGACAACGCAGCAATCGGATTTCTTACCAGATCGTTAATATCCTGATTACGGGTGAGTAATACAGGCTTTCCCGGCTCATGAGTCGTGGAGCCAAACGAGAGAACAGCGGACATCTGCTGCAAATTCGAGGGAATGGCCCAGATGGTCTGGGACACATTCACCGTGACGATATTAAACCCCATTATTTAACCTCATATTTACAAATGACTTTTTCAATCAACTGCCGGGATATTTCCCGGGCGGTGCTCTGGTAGTAATTCACGTCAAAATCGACAATCTTTTTCTTCGCCAGAGCGTTGATTTCAACCTGTCCCGACTTTGCGTCCTGAACCACCGGAATATTGGTTACACCAAACTTTTCCTCCTCCAGCGCCCTGTTCACCACCGAGTCGACAAGATCCAGCGCCATTTTATTGCTGAATCCATAAAGCGTCAGGCGAACCGAATCCTGGACGAGCTGGAATCGCTCACCACCGAAAACAACGGGAGCCACCTGCAATGGAATACTGTTGCGAACATCCACCGCGATATACGGAGGGCGAAGGTTCTGCGGTACCAGGTAAGACGGATACACGGTCGCGGCATCTTTCATTTGCAGCCAGATCGGGATGCTGTTGGATATGATCTGCTCGTCGCTGATATCCTCCTCGCAGTCGATAATCTGGGAACGCATGGTTGGCAAAATCGCCATGCCGCGATAATGAAAAATACCCGACTGCTGATAGCGGCTCTCCATTCGAGAAAAAGCGAACTGGACGCCGCCGTACTCACCGAGATAGATCGCATCGGGATTTTCCACATTAAAATCATCAACCTGCTGAACAGGCGTGAAAATAATGTTGTTCACATCCTTCGAGACAGACTCGTCCTGAATCGCAATAACCTGACGATGCAGGCTGCCTTTGATTTTCAGACGAGTTGGTGACTCAATATTCAGGCGACACAGTTCATCGCAACTGATGATTTCCGCATTAACCCAATAGACAAAGCCATCCAGCGGCAGAACCTGCCGGACATAGAGCCTGAACGTGATTTCCTGGTCTGACGAGATGGTTTCAACTGCGGATTTAAGAACGGACGAGAGCTGCGAACTGTGCTGTTCGGCTAATTCCTCAAGACTCGGCATTATTATCTATCCACGCTATAAAGCTGCCCTTAAACAGGCCGCCGTCTATGAATGACGGACGCCGCTCTCCGGTATATTTGTCCTTAAGCCTGGAGTTAACGCCCAGTAGCGCGGCCTGAGTTGGCACAGGGTTTCCGTTAATCGTCATCCCGGCCATTTCTTCAGTTTCAAGAAAAATATGGAAAATCTTCCCGGTCCCTTCCAGAAAATGCTCGCCAGGTAGCGGAGCCTTATACTTGAAGTGATTGACCAACTGGTACGCCAGTTCAGTACCTGCCTCCTGGATAATCTCGTCCTTATGCATTTCCCAGAAGTGCGTAAAAATTTCGTATCGCTCCTCGAGGTCACAGGCTACGTCAAACGTGGTTTTTCCCGGTTCGTCGCCGTAGTCATACGGCTGGTCGATAACCCCAAAACAAAGTTTCATGGCGTGTAACCCCATACCGTGCCCATCTGCATCAGCACCGCAACAACCTGTCGTCCATACGGATCCTGTAACATCTGCAAATCCAGCAAAGACAGATTACTCAGCGCATCGCTGATGGTGATCGAACCCGATGTCCCCTGGTCTGCAGCCGCACTGACAAGCCCGGTAGCCAGTTTCCCAAGGTTGAGTTTTTTTCTCAGGTCGGCAAACCACGAGCCGGGAGCGAAATTCAGGAGAAATGAGGCGGCAGCGTTATAAACCGTTCGCACATAGATGATGGGTAAACACTCCAGCCCCTGCTCATGAGGGATTAGCTCCATCGCAGACTGAAAGCAACATTCCAGCGTCGGATCATCGTCAGCAATAGCGTGAACCGGTACTTTCATGTCGTCACGAACAAAGCGAATAAATCCCTCCAGTGACGGACGCAAGGTCATTATTTTTTAACCTTAATATTTCGCTTTGTGCTGGGCGGATTTTCCTGTTCAGTGTTAATCGCTTCCCCGGTGATTTCCATTTCAATACCACCCGGTTGAGGTTTTTCGCCACTCTGAATCACTGCCTGATCCACTGCGTTATTCAGCGATACGGCGCTGGCTGCGAGAATTTCTTCTGACAGGGATTCCAGATTTTCCGTTTTCTGCTCCGCGCAATCCTCAATGCGACCGACGCTCACAGGTTTATCGATGGAATAGCAGATACCGGAAAAATTCTTGTCCACCTTGTCACAACGCTGGAATCCGTAAGGCTCATGCTGTCGGATGATGTGGTCGATAATATCGGACTGATTTTCGATCATATGCTGACGTCCGGACGGAATTGTCACACCGAACGACTGCGTTTTTTCGGGGAGTTTGTAGTTGAACGTGTGCGGCTGACGTGAGCAGTTAGCGATGTAGAGCTTCATAAATTTTTCCCACAAAAAAGGGGAGCATTTAGCTCCCCGCATTATCAGATTGAACGTTTATGCGTATTTGGCAGACAACAGGGTGATCCCCTCAGGGCGGAAGTTCCAGCCCGGCGTCGCGCGCATGGTATACAACGTGGTCAGGCCGCCATCCGGCATAGGGGACGGAATTTCCGTCGGCGCTGCCATATCACAGAACATCACGTTGACTGCCTGCTGGTTAGGTACCAGCGTGGAGAAAATATTGGTGTTAATGGTGTGACGCGCTTCCGGAACCTCAATCGTCGGGTTCGTAACGATGATCAGGTCATTACCACCAGCGCCTTTACCGATCAGCGTGTCGTCCTGGCAGAAAATGATGTCGTCGCCTGTCGCCTTATCGGCGACGTCTTTAACCATCGTTCCCACCGTTCCGGTACCACCACCAGGACGCTGGTAACTGGTCAGCTCAACAATTCCTGTCCACTCCAGCGCCTTCATGAATCGCTGTGGGCTCAGAATAACAGTCGTTAATGGCTGCCCCAGCAGCAACATGCGGGTTTTCTGGTCAGCAATCAGGCCAAGCATAAATTTAGCCATCTCACCGGAATCCCAGGTGGTATATGAATCATTCCCTTTGCTGTCGTTGCCCAGATTCAGCGTCACTGCGTTCGGGGAGTTGGTGATCCCCTCGTTATTAGCTGCATTCACGCCATACAGCAGCATATTACGCAACATTTGAGCGTGTCCCTGACGGTTAGCCAGGCGCAGGCCTTCAATCAGAGAATAGCCCCAGCGATCTGCTGCATCAGTATCGAGATAGCTGTATTGCGAGCGGGAAGAAATTCGGTAAGTCATCATTCCGTCATAGCCGCCAGAGATACTGGAAGACGGTAACTGACCCGGCAGAGACTGGCTGACCTGCGCCTGCGAGGTCATGCGCAGATATTTCTGATAGACCATCAAATCACTGGAACTGATTTTTACCGCTGGAGCACCACCAGCCAGGACTTCAAACGCCCCGGAAGCCATGCTCTGTTGCACGATCATTTCCGGCAGCACCATTGACGGCGACACAATAGTAGTCGCAGGAGTAAATGCGCTCATTAATTAATATCCCCTTAAATTAAAAACAGGCCGCACGGTTTGCCGATTTCCCAGACAACGTTACCGCCATCCTCTTTTTTCACCGTCAGGTTTCCGTCAACTGAAACCATCAGCAGCTTAATATCCACTTTCGGATTAGCGCCGGGTGATCCCGAATAAACATCAACCATGTTTTTCGTCAGATCCCACACAAAACCACTGGCAGCAACGGTGTTATTTCCATCAGCCAGCGCAACAACTTCTGCACTGACAGGGAGAGGAATGCGGGAACCTGAGCCAACGCGGTAATAGTGAACAAAGCCACCCGCGAGATATAACGGCACCGGATTATCCGGCGTGGTAATGCCATGAAATGCCTGATTAAAGACAGTAAAGGCGTTACAGGCGTCCTTCGTGGCTTGTTTAATTACCGCGCCGTTAACGCTGTCTTTCGCGGGAGCAATGCACTCCATAACTCCAACGCCACCCCATACCGGTTCAGTGATTTTGCTGTCCAGTCGACCGGAGCAAAGTTGCAGACGAATTGCCGGATCATCCTGCGCATCCCCCTGCATCAGCCCACGGGATTCGACGTTAAAAAGGCCACCAAATGCTCCACGGTTTTTAAACGGATGAAAGTTAATATCAGCCATTGTTCAGGCTCCCTTGAGTGTTAATTTTTGCCAGACGACGCCCCGGAATTTTGAAAGCACTCAGCCAGACGTTCGGATCGCCCTGATATTCAGTAATGCGACGTCCGGCTTCATCGTTGCGGATACGTTTATGCAGTTGCCCCTGCGTACTCATCATTTCTTTTTCGATGGACTGACGGGCGGCACTGAAAATTGCGTCCTCAAGCACAGCCAGCGTTGCAGAATCCGCAATCGCGCGAATATTGACGTCCTTATGTGCCGGAGAGTGTTTCTGCATAGCGATTAGCGCACGCTTGCGGTAGTCCAGCGCATTTTCACCAGAAAACGGTGCTGGCGCGTTTTTACCGCAGGCACTGAATGCGGAGTCGGCTTTTGCCTGTGCTTCTGCCAGGGCTGAGTCATTGCGTTCTTTTTCTGCCTCCTCGTCAGCCTTACGCTGTTCTTCCGCTTCGGAATCAGCCTTTGCTTTCTCCTCAGCGTCTTTAGCTGCCGCCTCGTCAGCTTTGGCTTTTTCTTCCGCCTCCTTTGCCGCAGCTTCATCAGCTTTACGCTGTTCCTCTGCTGCTTCATCGGCTTTGGCCTTTTCTTCGGCCTCTTTTTTCGCCTGAGCTTCGGCGTCCGCCCGCGCTTTGTCCCGCTGTTCCAGTGAGTCCATGCGCGTAACGACACCATCGATTTTCTGATTAATGCCTTGCAGGGCATCGCTCACAACCCCCTGTAACAGGGCCTGGAGTTCTTCTTTTTCCATCTCGATTTCACCTGTGCTTGTCACTTCAACCCCTGCGGGGATCCGGTCTTTATCCCACACGCCCAGCGAGCCGTGGTCTTTCGTCACCAGGGCGATGTGATCAACAAGGAAAGGAACGCCTTCGATTAAAAAATTGGTGTCACCTTCCTGTACTTCCACATTTCCTGATGTGCTGTTGAACACCACCGACGGGCTTGTCGAAACATCCCCCTCAGCGATTTCTTCAACAATGCTCTGGAGGTAAACGCGGCACACCGCCCATACCTCATCACCCCGGATATACGGCAGCATGACGCTACCGACGATCCGCGATTTAAAATCCTCCTCCGTCAGAACTGCGTCGTCAGGATGGTTTGCGATAACCGGAAGGCCATTGCATCGCCTTAAAAACTCCTCGTTCAGATAGAGCTTTGGATCACGCCAGACGTGCTCTTTCAGCCCGGCGCGATAGGCAAGCCCGGTTCCGGTTATTCGCAAATTCACCAGCCACATGTTGGAGAATTTCACTGGAGACGGTACGGTTCCGTCCCTGATGCGTTCTGCCACTTCAAGCTCGGTTAAACTCACGTTTGCCCTTCTCCGTTAAAAATTCGTCGGGTAGTTTCTGAGGGGCGTAGATCGGCAGTGCATCGCAACTGCAATAAACCTCCTCCCCGGCAGCAGTGATTTCGTCATAAAAACCATATACGGGCTTAATCAGCCCCTGCTCCAGCGCCCACGAATTGCGGAGGAGATAAATTTTCTCGTCGCGCTCTTTGTGGTCCTGTCGGTATTTGTAGCCCGGACGCCGCCAGTTAGAATGCCAGCGCAGAGCAATCGCTCCACTCTGAACAGCCAGCAGATACTTAACGTTGCTTGCCAGCTTATGCCCCTGATCAATTGCCACCCGGCGACTGATAAAATCCATATCCTTCACGGACTTCTGAAAACCGGACTTCACTTCCCGGCGATCAATTTCGCTCACCCCGTCAGGCGGAATGGACGTAACCCATCCCTGAAAACGCTGTATGGTTTTCTCGATAGCCTGTTCGCGGTTGAGTTTTATCAGGTTGGCACTGGCGAAAATTCGCCTGTCGAGTTCCTTACGAAACTCAGGTTTCAGTTTTTCAACAGTGATTTTTTTAGGGCCATCAGGAGGCTGATCCCGTAATGCCCCGCCGTCGATGACAAGACGGCTGTAGATAGCGGTGAGATGTTTTCTGGCTACGGTATCATCAGGGGTTTCTCGCTGAGCGGCTACACGGAGTTTCCGGCACCATTCGAGCAATGATTTTTCGCTATCCCACCCGTGATTTACGTAGTAGTTAACGGCATCCGTCAGAACCTCATACAGCGTCCTGATCCGTTTCTTCTTCCTCACCGCCCGGCTGGAAATTGCCATCAGGCGTCTCCTGCTTCGGTGGTTCATAATTCGCCAGCGCGTCCACATCAATGATGAGTGGAGCTTCGCCATAGGTTTGCGTGGCATTAACAAGGCTTGCCAGCCATTCAGTGACGGCGGCACGGTTTTCAGGATCAACCTGTGGCGACACGGCAGAGAAAAGTGCTATCGCCTGTTGAATCACTTTACTGTCGCTTTCCCGGCGTTTGTCCGGCGACTCCTCCACCAGCTCCTGCCATGTCGCGGTAAATTCACGTCGCCACTGGTAAAACGTGGTTTTATAGTCATCAGTTATGATGTCCGGGTAATCATTTTTCAGCGACTGATAAAATTCCTCGTTCCAGGCGATGTACTGCACCAGGCGTTCGAAATAATCCATCACGGGTTCAATCTGCTGGCGTACACCATCGATATACTGGCTGATAGCTTTCGAGTCCTCCTTACCTTCACCGAATCCGTTACTGAACGCTTCTTCCTTGATAATAATGGCCGGAACGTCACTCCCGGCGGCAATATCAGCAATGATGTTGTCGCGGGATGTATTCAGCGCCCCGTCGATGTTTTGCAGATTCAGTGAACTTACATCTTCGTCTTTTCCAATACTCAACACGCCTTTATTTTTGGCGGCTTTCACGTTTTCCCTTTTACGCCCCGTGGCAGCAGCCATGATCCCGTCAATTTTCGAACCGTTCTGCACAACTTTAGCCACCAGTACGCCTGCCTTCTGGCTGACGAGATCATTCGCCTCCATCGTATTGATATAGGATTTCAGGGAATAAAGAACTCGCTGAAACACGCTTCGCCCGGTGAATCCGAACGATGAACTCTGAAACTCCAGATAAATCGGTGTGCCGTTGAAGATTTTCAGTGTGCGTGACGGATGCCAGTCTTTTCCGCCAATCTTCAGTTTTTTATTGGCTTCCTGGAAAAACGGGCTGTTGGGGTTCTGGTCAGTCACCATCGAACCGGAAGCGTTCAACGGGTCCCACGCGTTGATATACACGTCATCTTCTGTCAGTCCGAACGTCGGAAGCGGTTCACGACATGAAACACTGTCGGTGCCCACGCCGATCGCTGCGGCACCGTAGCAACGAGACAGAAAAAACAGATTTTTAATCTTCTCGTTAACCTTCATACGTTCCCATACCTCCTGGAAACGCCGCACAACCCGCTCGTCAGGGTCTGTCTCCACGTTGTACTGGCGCGGCTTACACATCGCCATAAGTATGGGTTTTTCGACAAGTTTCCCGCCCAGCGGGTGGTACTGCCACAGCAGTTTACACAGTTCATAGCCAATGTCGGTTCCCGGCTGAATTTCTTCAGCCTCAAGAATGCGCATCAACGAAGAACTGAGATTTACAGAAATCTCGATCTCAGCCATCAGAAAAAAATCCAGATTTTTACAATTCCGCGTAATTACCGTGCGCGATGATCAATCCATAGGTGTAACAATCGAAAAGGTCATCAGCACGTTTATGCGCATCTTTGTCTGCCAGGTGGAACCCGACGATTTGTTTTATGAGGTGGTTTGCGGTGGTGCGTTTGAATGAAACGGTCTTGTCGTAAGCCTCCCGGACGATTTTGCACATCCCCTGATAGTGGTAGCTGGATGCCATCACCGCCCGTTCGTCTTTGCCCTTGCTGGTTAGTGCCGATTTAATCGGCGTCATATCCCAGCCTTCGGTTTCCGCCTTCTGGTTGAGGATTGCCCCCATCGCTGCGTCTTCCATAAAAATACCCTGGCTGCCCAGACGCGGACGGCATAATTTCGCGAGGCGCTCGAGGTTGTCATAAACGCCGGGGATATACTCAGGAAGCAATGACGCTTTAATTTGCGTCACATCCCAGTCAATAATCGTCAGTTTTGGCTCGTCCGAATACGTTGACTCATAAGAGAAATACACCACGCCAGTACCATCATTTTCGGTCCCGCCTTTCAGCGCCGTATCCATCACTGCGAAAATCATGTCGCAGTACGGCGGCATCTCAATTGGTTGACCGTCCACCAGCAGCTTATCGACATCGAGTAACGCGTCTTTGGACCAGTCTACGAACTCTGCAAGATATTCCTGCTGCCAGACGCGCGGATCGGATTTTTTCTCCGTTTCCTCCAGTTCTTCTTTCGGAATATACGGATTCGATGAAGTTGGCGCATGGTGCATGACAAATCCCAGGGATTCATCGTGGCATATCGCGTAGAAAAAATTGCTCTCGTCGATACCGTTTGGTGTGGAAAATACCCACGCACAGCCGCGGTAATCGACAAGCGTCGGGCGTATAGCGCGGGGCCAGATTTCCTCGAGCATTTCCGGCGATTTAGTGAATGCGGCCTCATCAATCAGCACAGCGTGATACTTACGCCCACGTCCGGCCAGTTTGTTGTTGTCCGTCACCCAGAAGTCGATGCGGCCACCGTTCCGGAGAATGATGCGCTTTTCATTTTTTGACTGACTGAGGATCAGCGGTTGCAGAACTGCGCTAATTTCATCCCAGATTTCCTGGTACTGTCGGTATTGTGCGGTAAAAATCCCCACCCTACCCGCGATAAGTTGCCCGGTGGTAGGAACGGCAAATTTCCGCGTCGCGAAACTGGTAGCGATGTTTACCAGCATCACCGTTTTACCCCAGCGACGACCACAGCATACCGCGTGGAAGCGTTCCTCTATTGCCGCCGTCCATGCAGCTATTTGCCCCTCATGAGGTTTTGGGAGGTAGATTTCAATCGACATTATCCACTCCCGGCATCGGCAGAGAGTTGTGGATAATTATTTCGTTATTCTCACCACCCACGCCTTTTTTGAGGTTTTCAATCTCAGTGCGCAGCTTTTCGTTGCGAAGCCTCAGTCCTTCAAGCTCCAGATCATTGCGACTGTCAGTTGCACCACCAGCAGAACTTCCTTTCGTCGCCATTATCAGCTTGATAAGTTCGCGCCGGGCGGCAGCCTTATCCTCCAGCAGGATCTCAACACCAAATTTCCCGAGCTTTGCCCCTGCATATAATTGCCGCGCATCCCCATCAAGCAGAGTGGTATCAGCCATATAAAGCTGCCCCGTTCCCTCACCGCAGCACTTCGGGCAGTCCGGATTGGGTATGGCGTTATCAACAAAGCCAAGGCCTCCATATTCCGGTTCAGGTTTGCCATCTCTGGAAGCCTGCGCCGCTGCCTTATCAAATTCTGCTATATCGCGCCACTGGTAGAGATGATTCTCGCCCCAGCAATAACGGCAGTTAACACGGCGAAATTGTGCCAACTGATTGGGGTCGGCCTGGACAATGGCCATCAACTGACTCACCAGTAAATCCAGGTCTGCGGTATAGCGTTTCTGGTACTGATTGCGGAACCATGAGATAGCCCGATAAACCTTAACATTTCTTAACAGACGTGAGGCTGCGGCACTTGCTACGTTTCCCGTTCCCTCGTAACCCGCTAGGCGGTATGCCTCGATGAGGTTTTTACCCTGCGCAACCAGCATGGCGAATTTTGCCTGCTGGTCAGAAATGCCGAATTCATCGGGACAGAATGAAATTTCCTCCGCGTCGCCCTCATTCAGGCACGCATCGGATACTGACTTTTTTTTCTGAGATTTTCCGTTCCGCTTTTGCGCAGTCTGCGCAAATTTTTTCTGCGCAGTTTTGCGCACTTCTGTCTGCGCATTTTTCGGAGGTTTTTTGATGTAACGACGGGCTGTTGCGTAATTCAGTCCCCTTGCTTCACACCATGCCACCGGAGATATACCGGAGCGGGTGTATTCAGCAATATACTCCTGCTGCAACGCCCCCCAGTCCGGTCTGCTCATCAGTTAGTCCTGATTTTTATCCACCCTGAGTAGTTCGCGCAGGGCAAAGGCATCCCCTTTTCTGGCAAGCTTAAACAATGCCGCCCGTATCTCGGCTTCACCTTTCGCTCTGCCCTTACGGATGGACGCGTAAAAATTTGTCATTGCTTCCCGATTTTCTTTCAGTCGGTTCAGATCAACATCCAGAACGTCAGCGATTTGTTGTGCAGTCATCCGGCACGCTGCCAGAGACTCGACTTTCGAATACGGAATCATTTGTCACCCCCATTGATATGCAGGGTGTCTTCTTCCTGTATTTTTCGTGAAGGATTTTTACTGCAGCGTTGTTCCAGGTGACCTGATGGTGAATGCGTTTATGGCTGGCACCCATCAGTGAGATTTTTACGCACGACGGCGCATACATGACGGAGTAAAAACTTTTAACGTAGGTTCCGGAATCCAGATACAGCTCGGTCATTCCGCCGCTGTTTTTCTGCGTCTGTTTCTGCCCTAACTGGACAGCACCGATCGTCATAAACAATTCACCACAGCGACCGAGATTCGTGTACGTATTCACATCCTCGTTAATGCGCCCCATGAATGAGAACGGTCGATCAACCGAACAGATAAAGCTGTTCATTGCCTTGCGTTTCACCCACGAAGCATGGCCGCCATTGTCACCAAGAAAATCCCCGCCCTGCGACATAGCGATGGAAAGCGCAGGTATTGATTCGTAGTACGCCAGCATTTCAGAAAGGATCGCATCCAGTTTTCTTATCGGAAAATAGGCCTGATCATAGTTACGATCCACCCGAAACTGGAACTCGTGATAATCATCATCGAGCTGAATGAAGTATTTACACCCGACCAGTTTTGCCAGGTCGAAACAGGCATTACGGGCGTAAAAAATTGATCGGCGGTCACCGAAATTATCGGCTTCGTCAAAACGACTGGCGATTTCGGCTTTGGAAAACACCAGCACCTGTTCACTAAATTCAGCTATGTACTGATGCCGTGTATTATCTTCATCATCAACAACGATAAAAATTTTCCCGGTATAGCCAGCACGACGCAACGTCCGGTAAGTCAGAACTTTGTCCGGTCGCCCGTGAGTCAGAATAAAGGCGCAAAAATCATCACGCATATTCCTCCTCCTCCCCGCCATGCATGATCTCCACCATACGCTGCGTCATCCGGACAAATCCATTTTCAATAGCCTGCTGATAATCAATGATCACCAGCGCCGATTCCTCGAAAAAGCACTGAATTTCAGCGGGGGCGTGAGCGTAATAGTCCGCAATTCTGCTGAAATTAAACACCGTATGACGTTCTGCCGCACACAGGAGGAATTTCTCAATATCAGGATCAAGGGACGCCGAACGTATCCGGCTGATCAACTCCTGAGTTTTCGTATCGTCGTACAGTTCACTGATATCTGGTTTATCGCCCAACGGCTCATAAACAGGCGTATCAATTTTCGTCGTGTACGGCCCCTCCTCAATTCCTGTACCTGGCAAAACATCCGTCAACAATTCATCAATTTCTGTTGGGCTGAATCCTGTCAGGAAGACATCAAAATCAGCATTGATTAGGTCCGACAGCTCCATCCGTAACAGATCTTCATCCCAGCCAGCATTCATCGGCAGGCGATTATCTGCCAGGCGGTACGCCTTTTTTTGGTCATCCGTCAGACCAGACAGAACAATGACCGGAACCGAATCCATTTTGAGCACTTCAGCCGCCATAACACGACCATGACCCGCAATAATTTCGCCCTTTTCATCAATCAGCACTGGGTTAGTCCAGCCGAATTGCTTAATGCTTTCTACCAGTTGTGCCACCTGCTCAGGGCTGTGTGTCCTGGCATTGTGTGCATACGGAGATAGTTCTTGTAACGGGCGATAGACGATCTTCAATTTCTCGCTCATACAGCCTCGCTTTATGAATAAAAAAGCCCGCTATCGGCCAGTGCGCTGGGTGCGCGGCGGGTGCTGATAACGAGCTTTGACATTATCACAGCCCCTCACACTGAAGGGCTGCTGTAATGCCTGTTACTCACGAATCAAACGAGCATGCTGACCACTCATTTCAATGCGTAAGTATTGTGGCTTGCCGTCAATCAACGCGGTGATTAACTTGTCACCTGTAGGTTTCCACATAATTTTCTCCTGTTTTAATGCCCCTTGCCGCCAGGCAGTTGATCAAAGTTCATCTTGATTCGGCAAGATTTAGAATGAATAAGATAAAATTGGCACACGCAGCAGAATTTCATGCTTTCCGGACGATGGCGCACCCTTCATTTTTCAGCAAAATATTCTGCTATTACAGGCGATCAGTTCTGCATACACTGCCGAACACCATCAATAAGCTGACAGACCTGAGACGCGGTATCGAAAAGCTGGCGCGCCTTATCCAGGCTAACGCATCCCACCAATAAAAAAGGCACCAGTATCGCTACCAGTGCCCATTTCGCCGCTGTTCGCGGCGTTCTGTGTGTCCAGTGTTTTCTGCTCATAACACACCTGGTTATCAGCGTTTCAACTGAAAGTGAGGTCCGTCTTTCAGTGTTTTCCAGTCCCCGCCCCATTCGATGGCAGTTCCCAGCTCTGCGGCAGCCTGCTTAAATGCCTGCGCGATTTTCTCGTACAGAGGCCAGTCCCATGACACCTGGCTACCAATGTAGGCAACAACATCCACCGCATCACCTGTCAGGTGGCGGCTGTTCATGGTCTGGCTCTTGCCTTCTGCAACCAGCTGTTTCTGGCGATACTTACTGCGCAGGCCTTCCGTAATACCGAAATCAACCTCCGTCAGCTCCAGCGCACGGCGAACGACAGCAACCAGCTGTGGTTTGACGCCCTCCAGATTTTTTTCACTGCGACGGCTGAATCTGAATTTACCCGACATATTCACCTCAACAATGGAAAGATTTTTGTGACGTTCCCGCGTGCGCGTATTACCAGCACGCAGAACAACAGATTAAAAAACACTTCCAGCCAGCCCATTGCTAACGGACGACCACACAGATAGCTGAGTGGCGCAAAGGCATAAAGCAGCATCAACAGCCAGGCCAGCCATGACATCAGCGGTTTATGTCTGGAATCACGACGACGGTAAAAAAAGAGCGTCAGTACGATAACCGTGCATAACGCCACATTCAGCAATCCGGGAAGGTTACCTGACATTGCCGCCTCCTCCATCCCGCAGGCGGGAGAACAGGCCGGATACCAGTGATGCAATATCCTGCTGGTGGATGAACGACAGAATCTTCACCGAAATCACCGATACCAGTACCGCGCAAAGCGCGTCGAGAGATGTGCTGTGTAGCCCCAGTTTTTCGACCAGATAAGACGCCATGACATCCGCCCCCAGCACGCCAATGATAAACGACACCAGAAAATGCGCCGCCACACGCCAGACAGAAATCTGCTGGGGTATCGTCGCCACAAACAACGCCCCGGCGAATGCACCAAACACAATCCCGAAATCCGTTCCGGTAAACAGTCCAAATACCGTCGCCCCACCGAGCGCCGCAGCCGTACCGGAACCGGATAAGGGTTCAGACATGCTTTTTCCTCCCACAAATAAAAAAGGGCCACCAGCGGCCCGTAAAAACACCCTGTCAAAGGCACCCGCAGATGCCTTTTGTGTGGTGTTATCTGATGTGATGTGCGCCGGGCGTGGCGCGGATATGAAAAAGGCCCGCCAAGGCGAGCCATAAAAACTGAATAAAAAAACCGCCCGGGGCGGCGGCTAAAACGATAAAAGGACACAATATTATAATGATTATTGGGTTTGGGGCTTCGGGTGCCTCCCGAAGTATTCCACTTTACGTGGATACTGTGGTTTCCCGCTAAACCGACTCTATAAACCACCCTCGCACTGAGGAACGCCCCAATTCATGTTTTCCGACACAGAGATGGCGCATCACTGGTTACTCCACGCTAAATCCTGCTTCCTTTCGTGGGCAATGCGCCATTTCTGTGTCATAAAAAATACAGCACTGAGTCTGTAACCGATCTCCATTACAGAATGAGGGACGATAAAGGTATTAAAGAGATCTGTTCCTCACGAAAACCGCCAGTGCTGTAAAAACTTGTCCAAAAAACAATGAAGTTGCGGAGAACAGGAATCGAACCGGCATTACCAACCTAAGGCTGATGTAATAACCACTATACGATACCTGCATATAGAGCAGGCCTCCGTAACCACAATAATGACACTGATACTGATAACAGCCCTTCATTATGATTAAACGGATGCCAGCAATGACCCGCAAGACAGCGGGTAACACCCCTGTGAACAGAAACTTGCTGCCTTTCGGGTCGGGAGTAATATTACCGATAATTTATATGACATCAAAAACTAATTAGTTTTCATATTTAAACATATGTATAAATATGTATCATATGCATACAATTTATGTTATTTCATCCAGACTTCTGATTTCTCACAGGAAATTGCGAAAAAAACAACATAAAAATGAACAAATTGGGAGTACGCTAACTCCGTTGTCGCAATAAATCACAGTAAGCTCTTCAGAAATAACAGTTCACAAGACTTACATCAGCAGTAGTTTTTGTAATGATTAACGTTAACTGTAGCGTTGAAAAGAAAAGTTTTGACGAAATATGGTGAACTAACAGAGCCTAACGAATAGCCCTATTACGCCGAGCTAATAGCGCTGCCAGCTAAACTTGCATGGAATGGTCCGCCACCGAGGACTCGAACCTCGCACAATCAACTTAGAAGGTTGATGCTCTATCCCGATGAGCTAGTGGCGGAATGGTGGCCCTTGCTGGATTTGAACCAGCGACCTGGCGATTATGAGTCGCTCGCTCTCACCACTGAGCTAAAGGGCCGATTGAAAAATATTGACTGAATCAGTTTAGCGCTGTAATCCACCCAACACAACCGTTTAAATCTTGTATGTCAGCTACAATCAAGTAAAAATATCTGACAAGCAGAAAAGTCTATATCCCGGTTACTCATAATGTTTTAGCGCACTTTGACTATATTAATTTCAAATTCATCTGTATGTGCGCTATTAAGTATGACGAAATTCGTACTACTGTGCCTGTACGATTTTGATAAAACCAAGCGATCACCATAGCGAGCAAGAACGTAATACCAAACGCTCTCATAGTGAAGTGTCTGATACTCCTTCTTAAACTGAGGTTTGTACCATCCAGCAATAAGCGAAAACAACCAGAAATAGATCATGAATCCGGCCATAACACACTCAATCTTGTGATGCCGAATAAAAGACACTTCAGAAATACATTTAACGTAAATAAACTTCCTGCCCGTTCTGACGAACATGGTAATTATTAATGCCACAATAGCGCATAAAACCAATGCATCTGGCACAAAGTGCTGATGAATTACCGAAAACTCCAGAGCCGGAGGAACAAAAAGCAACAATATCGCAAGAAAAAGCCTGACAGCACTCAAATCCTTCATATTATTTTTTTGTTTGATCCCCAGAAAGAAGACAATACCGATCCCCCATCCAGCCAAGAATATAACGATAACTGTGACAGCATAAAACAGGCTTCTGGCCACATCATCAACACCGGCCCCGACAACCCACCATGGAAAGCCATAGTAAAATGAAGTACCCCATCCATAGAAATAAGCGCTTCCCCACCCAAGACACCCCATGTAAGCAACAAAAAGTGAAGAATTCCTGAGCAGAGTACTGTCACTCATAATCATCCTCTAACAACTTAACAACATTAACTCGCTTTACATAACAAAGAAAATTCCATGTAGTCAAGAGGGTTCAGGAAAGGAGAAACTAAAATTGCATAGCCATCATAAAGTTTAACGTACCAACCTGCTTTTTCAGGTATAAAAAAACCAACCTCAAGGAAAGGCTGGCATAAGAAAAGTAAATAATGATTCCACTAAAACTTCGTCGCAGGAGGAATCCTGTGCCGCTTAACATACATAAAATTTAGACAACTAACAATCACAATATAAAATATTTAAGATTTCGTTATCAAAATACCAGTCAGTAGAGCGCCAGCTCTCCCGTAGATGGTTAAACATAACAACAAAACCCGCTCAATGGCGGGTTCTGGTGAAGTTCATGCGATTAATTCGCCACGCGATACAGCTTTGCGAAGCGTATCGGAATTGAAGCAGTTTATGCGTAAGAAATCAAGCCATTTTTTGAGCAAATGATTCTCGCATGGGAATGTATAGCGCACACTCAGCAACAGCCAACCAATTAGCAATTCGCTTTTCGCATGTGCTAAAACACCACTCTGGATACTGTTCGTTTAGTAACCCGGCCATCCTTCTCTTACTCATTCCTCGCCCCTCATACCGTTGTCGGAGGATGCTAATCAATCCCGGATGTTCTGCCAGCACCTCACTTATAACCCGATCAATACATAACGCCTCTGCATCAGTACAATGCGCCAGCCAGCTCTTTTGCTTACCATTGATCATCTCTCGCAAAAACGCTTCCAGCTCAGGTTTCTCTATTCCCGCTTTTTTCATTCTGCGCAGGGCTTCATTGATGGCTGTTTTCGTCAATTTTTTGGATGCCAACAACTGATTGAACATATTTCCTGACCTGCCACCACCAATATATGACCAGCGCCCCCACATACGTAGTTTTCCCTGAATCCAGACACTTTCCAGCGTAGTGAGACGAAGGTGTTCTCCGCTTTTTCCTGTATTCGTTGGGTAAATCATAAATATCCCTCCTTTCTCCAGATTTCTTGTGTGCGAAAAACACCTTCTGCATGCATCAGGCGTAATTCTTCTTTGGTGTAATCACTGGTTTTTACCCGCCCGTCGATTAAATCGTGGCACGATCTACAGGCAATCGCTGCCTGCATATCGTGTGGTTTTGTCGCTGTTCCGCACGTCCCCGCCAGTCGGTAATGCGCCAGCACAGAAGTTTCGGGATTGTGATTGCAGTAGCCAGGAATTCTGACGGTGCACATCTGCCCCCGCGCCGCTTTACGTAAATCCACCATTACGCAAACTCCAGTAACTGTGCGACCACATTTTCGACTTCCTCCGGAGAGGAAAATTTACGGAACAGGATCCAGTTCCACAGCACATTCAGTACAGATTTATAAACCTGCTGAAACTCGGTTTCGTCCATATTCGCAAAAGCGATGGATTTCGCCCGGCGTCCACGGCTACCGTCCGGATAAAAATGCTCGGTGTAAAATCCGGCCTGAATGGTTATCCATTCGCGAAAAGCGTCAAATGACTTGAGTAAGGCCGTATCCCGGGTTCTGCGAGTCGCAACGGTGTTAAGGTATTGCTCTGCAGCATCACTAAGGGCTGGCGTATGTTCCCGACCTACTGATTCGCACAGGAAATCAACGAAACCGGACACCAGTTCTCGTTCGCGAGGCGTGATCACCCCACCGACCGGAGTCCAGTAATCGAATCCCAGTTGCAGGAGTTTGAAAAAACGCTTGTGGAATGCGTAGTTACGCACACGCTTAAAGTCTGCGTGTATCCACTCACCTATTTTGATTTGATGCAAAAAATAGCAACTCTCCGGCGTCGCCGGGAGAAGTAATCCGGAAGAGGTTTGTTTGACCAGTTGTATATGCGCCATTGCTGTCTCCAATGGCGCTGTAGGTTGCCAGTTGTTCAGGCTGGCTTACGAATTATAACTCATTCCCGAATCACCTTGAAACCGAGCCTTTCAAGATATTCAATGAATGCCTCGATAGATAAAATTACATGATTATCAGGGATTAACGTTGCGTAGATAACTTCCCCATTCTCAACGCGCACAGCAAAGAGGCCATTTTCACTAAAAATTTCACGTAATTCTTCAATTTTCATCAACAGAATCCTTCCAGATAAATAGCACCCCCCTGTTCGGGGTCCATCCCTCTTCTCCCTGCGCGCTACTTAAGTATTTTTGATTCTATTCCGGCATCGTCCATAACTTCAAACGTATTGAAAATAAAAACAAAAACCCGCCGAAGCGGGTTAAGTGCGGGTGCGTTGAAGATGCCTGACACATCATAGGCGGCGAGGGATTTCTCCCTCGCCTGGTCTCTTACTCCTCAGGTTCGTAAGCTGTGAAGACAGCGACCTCCGTCTGGCCGGTTCGGATTCGTACCTCGCAGAGGTCTTTCCTCGTTACCAGTGCCGTCACTATGACGGTTAAACAGATGACGATCAGGGCGATTAACATCGCCTTTTGCTGCTTCATAGCCTGCTTCTCCTTGCCTTTCGGCACGTAAGAGGCTAACCTACATTTGTGAGACATAGATTGGGCCTCAGATTAATGTTAAGCGTCTTGCAGGACGCGTAATGTTAACTGGGGCTTTTCTCTATCTGCCGTTGGTGTTCATGCCCGAGGCAGATAGCCTCAAGCACCCGCAGCAATTCTACTTAACTCTCCTTTTCCCGCAAACCGTTTTTATCCCCAGCGGCAAATCGAATACACCACCAGCGCCACCGCCATCGCAATTCCTACCGTGGTGAATGCTTCAGGCCAGGTCATCGCAAAACATCCTCCGCGCTTATCAGTTCGTTCCGCTTCAGGTAGTCCATCGCCTTCTCCGGTAATTTGCAGTCCGGCTTAGCTTTTTCCAGTTGGCTGGCCAGTCGTTTAACCCACATTGTTAATTCGCTAACCTGATTGCCGGATGCTGATGGATTGTCGGCTTTACCCAGAATGGCAGCACAGCAGGCCTCTTTGAGCACCCAGTCAATGGCGTCTTTCCATGCTCCGGTTTCAACTGGCGGATTCTCACGCCGTACCTGTTCATAAAAGCGCACAGCTTTAACCAGTCCTTCTGATGTCACCGGGACTGGCGGGGCCGTGAATAACGCCTGAATTTCATAGTTTGGTCTGTCGTTACAATCTTCTTTTGTCGGGACATATTTCCAGTCACCAGCCCACTGCTTCCCCTGAAAGTCTGTAACGTCTTTTTTCACGTAGCGATATCGCCATGCAACTGGTTTTGCCTGCCCTGCCGTTTCATGCCCTTCCTGATAATTAATCTCGCTCATTCATCGCCCCACTCATCACAATATGCTTCTACCGGAGTTTTTCCTGCTTCGTAGTCATCACTCCAGGCTTCAGCATCAGCAGCACTTCCACCACGTAACTCTGCATAGTTCATTAACAGTTCATGCCATTCTTCAAAACTGACGTTGTATTTAGTTGAACCAAAATCAGCCATTTTGTTCTTCCTCTTCGTCTTTTATTTCGTGATATGAATAATTGCAGTAGTTAAAGAAAATTTCTTTTGCTTCGTCATGAATTTCATCAGGTGTTGCGTCATCGTCCACTTCGAATACATCCTCAAAATCTCCACCAGCTATTCCCGTTTCAATAATTATTTTGAACTTTCGCATTTCACTACCGCCATTTCGAACGGCCTCCTGATGTTTTGAGGGTGCAGAAATCCCTCCGGTTAAGGATTATATTTTCAATAATAATGTTGATTATTCGGGGCCAAGTTTTGTCGCCCTGCGTATCCGCGCTTTCACATTACGCTCAATCTGAATTAGCTTTTCTATATTTTTACGTCTTTCCCGCTCCTCCTGACGCAATTGTTTTACATCATCTGCCAGTCTGGTTTCTCTTTTCGCCACAGAGAGCATCCAGTCAAATGGCTCCACAACTGCGCCACATATTTTGCAGCGGACCTGACGCTCTTTTTCATCAACCCTGACAGAAGCGTGATGGCAATATGGTTTCTCCGATGGCTCATAAAGAAAATTAACCTGATTACGTGGGTCATCATCTTTTACCGGAAATAAAACAATATTCCCGGACTCATCTTCTGGGGTTATTTCCACGTCACTCTCCTTTGATGCGAATGCCAGCGGCAATTGAAGCCTGATAGCTGATTTCACTCACAGCACCACCTCCTGAAAATTCCCCTGATAAAACGCCAGCACGCGCTGCATAACTTCGCTCTTCCGGCACTCGCTACAGATTATGTTCTGACGCCTGTCATAACGACGTATTTCTCCGTCTGGCAATGACCAGATTAGGTTTGGATCTACCACAACCGGTTTCTTCACCTTTGCCCTCGATAGCTTTTTGCGGGCGTTTTGCCAGTCTTTACGAGCCTGTTCAGAGGGAAATACCCCGTAGCCAGAGTTGTATACATCACCACTGGCAACCAGCTCTCTGGCGAGAACACTCATCAGATATCTTGTCGCACCTGTTTTCGCTTCCAGTTGCCGTAACGTCTCGCGACTGCTCAGACGTACAAGTTCAACAACCTGCCCTTTAATTTTTTCCCGCTCTTCTGGTGTAAATACTTTTGCCATAGGTGCCTCCGATAATCACTTTTCCGACACAATACGACTGGAGGAATCGACAATCTGTCGGACAATATCCCGGTGCTTGTTCAGCTCCCGCAGCGCGGCGCAGACTCGCTCCCACTTCTGGACATGATTTTTCGCCCGACGAAGTTCGCGGTTTGCCATTTGCAGCGATGGTAAAATCAGGTCATCCGCTTGCGTTTCGGTGAACGATGGCAGCGACTGCACAATGTCCGCCACAGTTTCTGTTTTAATATCTTCCTGTGTTGCAGCTTCCTGTACTGGTAACGCAACACATGCAGGCTGAGGAAAGGCTTTACCATCAGTTTCCGCTACCGATGCCGCTTTCGGCTCTGCTGGTAAATTATCGCCCGGCATGCAGTAACGAAATTTACCGTTCTGATTAACGCGAATCAGACGACATTTGCTGATTGCCATTGCCAGCGTTGAAGCCACTTTGCGGGATGTTGTACCGAACAGCGTAGCCAGTTCATCCGCCGTTTGTGGTCCGCGTTGTTCAATCGTCGCGGTTAAATCGCACTCTGAGATTTTCGCTACTGTCGCCGTGGTGGTTTCTTCCGGCTGTTCTTCTGGCGCTGGCTGTTCCTGCTGAACGTTGTTATCAGCCACACGCCAGGTGTATACGCTTTTATCAACGCAGCCAGCCTTTTTCAGTTCCCACAGCTCGTTCAGTACTTCTTCACGACTGATATCAAGTCGCGCAGCCAGCTCTACCGACGTGGCTTTTCCCATCGCTTTCAGTGCGTCAAAAACAGTCTCCATAAATTTCCTCCCGGTAAAAATTACTTCTCAACTCAAACAAACCCAGCCGCTTTCCGGCGTTCATATTCCTGTTTCAGTAACTCAATTGGCGTTGGCCCCGACGGGCGTTTGGGTGCCGCCAGTTGTCGCCGGACTGGCGGAACGCTCAGGCCGTTACTAACATGCTTTGCCCATTTCGTCAGCTGCCGTTCTGCAAGCCGTTTTAATTCCCCTTCGGTCATCTGGCGCTCAATCCCCTTTGAACGCATCTCGAGGCAAATGTGATACAGCACAGGCTGAGACCACGGGTACTTATCACTTCCGTCGTATCGCCAGGACTCATTGCGCCAGCGGCGGTACTCCTCCATCACAGCATCCACCGTCAGACCAAATGGATTTGCCCCACTCTCCGAAATCAGCGCCACAAACTCAGCCAGGTCCGGAGGCCATGTTTCACCCGCCCGGCAGCGGTCCATGCACTGGCGGCAGACCAGCCGGATTTGCTGCTCAGTCATCGCGCCAATCTGTGCAATCCAGAGCTTCGAAGGTGCGGCCCCGTTCTTCTGGGTCCAGCGGTTCGAATAAACCTCCCCCATGAGTTCCCACAGCTTCCACGCCGTTTCCGTCGCTGATAAATCCGTTTTCACGTTCCCACTGCTCACGTGCTGCCCGAATTTCCTGAACTGCCCGTGATGCGGTGCCACCTGGTGCGGCTGCATGGCTCACCCCCTTGCTGACTGGTTTAACCTGCGCCCTGACGTGATTTACGTGACGGGCGAATTTCTGCTCCCACTGAACCTGCGTGAACACTTTGCCCTCCGCTGCCCAGTAGTCCCGGAAGGCGGCAAGTTCAGCTGGTGTAAATTCCGGCTCAGGAAGAGCCACGCCCCACAGCGCAGCCCGTCGTCGAAAATCCGGCGACGGATGCCAGCCATCGGTCATCGGAAATTTCCCGATGGGTTCGCTCAGGCCTTCCAGGTAATCAGGTTCCGCTGTCTGCAACGGCACGCCATTTGCCTCACTGGCCGGAGCACTCTCGCGCACGCGCGCGTTATGTGTGGGGTTTATATATCTGTTATCTGTTATCTGGATACCGCATGACAAAGCGTTAGCCTTATCCTTAGGCTTATCCTCAGGCAAAGGGATTGCCTTATCGAATGCCATCCCCAAAGCCTCAGAAACCCCGTAGGACGCGGCTCTCAGCGATTCCCTGGCCTCCCATTTGAGAGGGCAATCAGGAATTAAAGCGAATGCCTTTGCCCAGGATTTAATGACATTTATCGAGTTTGGCGGATTGTGTTTCGCAGCATTCGGGAGCCAAAAAACTCTGGCTTTGATATCTGCTTTCACCATGCCAAGATTCATGGCTTCGCCTAAGGCTAAGTCAAAGGCTTCGATATCCCACCCCAACTCTTCAGCCATTGCTGCCCGCCCGGCTTTAAACAACCCAGGAATAATCCCGGTAAATGGACTGGTCAGCAGATAAATAAACAAACTCTGTCCACTTGGAGGCAGAGGAGATAACGCCCTAAATTTGGGATCATCCCATATCGTTATTTTTACCTTGCGATAAGGCTCATTGTTTGCCTTAGTTTTTGGCATGGGATTTGGCATGTTTTTAGCCTTAACCATAATTGCCTCATCTGGTGTCGAACCTTCCTCCGGATATAATCTGTGATTCCCCAATCAACAGAACCAAAGGAGGTTCGACATGTCTTTAATGGCTGTTTGCCAAAAAATTAAAAATCACATGCGCACTGTGTACAAAATTAACCAACACGACCACGACATGGTTAACCTGGTAACATGCAGGGCTATAGTTCTCACCCGCTTCCACCTGATTCTTACAAATCACTCACGGGATTCTCTCCTGAGCCCCAGTAGCTATGATTCGCTGGCGAGATTGCTATACCAGGCAAGTGAAAAACGTATTACTGATCCCTTATCTGTTTCCCCTGTCCTTGCTCTTCACATTCTGGAAGACGCTCTCTATGACCCCCGTCAGGAATGCGACTATCAATTTCTTGAAGCTGAGAAATCAATGAGAGAATGGTTCGTTGAATATCGCGAACGGCAGCAAAAGTTATCCTCAGAGTATTCAGAACTTCCGCAACTTCGCTGGAGTGATCTTCCGAACGAATTATTTGCTCTGACCCCAGAAAATTAATTCTTGGGGATAAATCGTCCATAACTGAGCGCAGGCTAAGTTCTGCGCTCTGAAGCTTCCGAACCGAAGTTTCTGTACCCCAACCCGCAATTTCTGCATTTTTTGCAAGTTTCAGGATCCAGTCTCGTAGTTCGCCGGGAGTAAGATTTCCAGCATTGATAAACGGTTTGATTTTCATTGTTAGTTACCCTATTCACTTAATGAACAACAACAGAATCGCCGGACGAACCGCCGCCGCTGAAATGTGCTTTCCGGTAAACGGCCTGGACTGCATCATCATGCGCATCAATTGCCGTACTCAACGCTTCCTGCGCCGCCAGTAATGCACGGCGTTCCAGGGTATCGAAGATGCAGAGTCGATGACGCAGCTCGCGCGGAAGAATTGCCAGAACCGCAGGGATCAGTTTCTGAATTTTTTCCCTTTGCGCTTTCGTTTCACCTTTCAACCAACGGTGATAGATATTCTGCTGATTGTTCCAGTCCTTGCCTGGTGTCAGAGACAATTCACCTCCCCCCTGGCGCAGATATTCTTCAGTAATTGCGTTAGCGACCCACGCCTGCCCTTTTTCGGCTGCCAGGGCTAACAGCACTGATTCGATGTGCTCATGCCTGATTTTCATGAATCAACTCCTGTGTATTTTGTGTGTTAGCCTTACATCCAACAGGTAAACCGTCGGTTGGATTCGGGTAGATATCAGGCCGGAGTTCATGAGGTGTAACCTCGAAATTCGTTACTTCAGCAACACGTAATGCTTTTTCAGGGCTGAATCTTTCATAGCCCCCCAGCACTCGACTTACATGCACCTGAGATAAACCCGTTAGCTTCCCAAACTGTAGCTGGGTGATATGTTTCTCTTTTAAATAGTCTCTTAAGTTCATAGCCAACCTTCTACGTTATGCCTCGAGCAAATATTAGCTATACTAATTTTAAAGATCAATAGTCAGACTATCTTTGATAATATTGGTAAAACAAATAAACTCTATGTATGAAAAAAACACGCGAAGTGATTGCAACTCCAGAAGCGAGCAAGAATTTAAAAGCCGCATGGAATGCAAGAAAAAAAGAGCTGAAGCTGACTCAAGAGTTGGCGGCTGAGTTGTTGGGATTCGAATCTCAAGGCACCGTTAGCCAGTATCTGAACGGCAAGATACCGGTAAATACCGACGCTGCGCTAAAATTTGCGGCTCTGTTAAAGGTAAAACCAGAGGACATTCGAGAAGACCTTAAAGACTTAATGAATTATGTAAGATCATCAGATACTTATGATGATAGCTTTTCAGGCAAAGGATGGAGGCTGGTCAATGAAGAACAGGCAGAGTTACTTAACCTCTTCGAGATTCTACCTGCGTCAGAAAAAGCCAAACTCCTTAACCAGCTACGTGGACTAAACAAGCTCTACGAGGAAGCCTTCGAGAACATGCTGGCACTAAAGAAACGTAACCAGTAGCCACCGCTCACTACCCCACCCACAACAAAAAAACCGACGTCTTAGTCGGTTTTTTTTGTGCCATAACTTCTGCAAATCAGCTGTATAACTAATATTTTTCCCTTGAAAAAACATTTACATAGTTACAAAATCAAAAATATAATACGCTTTACTGTTGACTTAAAATATCCGTTTCACTAATATTTCTATCAAGAACAGCACGGCGCTGTAGGTTTTAGTTCCGCCACCCGGCGTTAAGGGGAGAGATAAGATGGTGCATTACGAAGTAGTTCAGTATTTGATGGATTGTTGTGGTATCACTTACAACCAGGCTGTGCAGGCTTTACGCAGCAACGACTGGGATCTCTGGCAGGCAGAAGCCTCTATCCGCAACAACAAAATGTGAGGTGCGAAAAATGCAAAAAATCGACCTCGGCAATAACGAATCCCTGGTGTGCGGCGTGTTCCCCAACCAGGATGGAACGTTCACCGCCATGACTTATACCAAAAGCAAGACATTCAAAACTGAAACGGGCGCACGTCGCTGGCTTGCCAGAAATACTTGCTAATCCATTATTTGGATTAATTCAATATTCTCGCTGTAGGGGTATAGCCGAGGCCACCAAAGCCCGGAGGTGGTGAAATAAAACCGGGCACAACACGAAGGCGCATTTCCGATATCCATAAAGAGTCGGTCTTGTCTGTTAAATTTAAATGGTGGGAGTGCGCCTCCGGTTGTGAATAACAACACTGCTGTGTGTAGTCCTGGCAGCATCAGTTTTTTCTTGAAGTTCGACTGATGTCCGCCCTTTTTAAAGTGAATTTTGTGATGCGGTGAATGCGGCTAAGCGCACGCGGCACAGTTAAAAGTCATGTTAGTCCTTATTGGTTTGGGTGGGAAAGCCGACTGTAATTGTTAACTGGTTGCAGTCACCTGGAGGCACCAGGCACCGCATCACAAAATTCACTTAGTAACCAAGAAGGGAATTATATGCAAGAGATAAGTTTTGAAGTAACAGCAAAAGATGTACAGGTTAAGCCCGATTACAATCAAAAATTATGTATTGAAGTCAATGGCGTGAAGTTATCAGACCTGATTGATTCAGTTGAAGATAACGACGCTATTATTGAAATGGTTGGAGCCGAAGAAATAGCAGAATACTTTTCAACAGAGGGGCGTCTTCATGAGCTTCTGGAAAAATTTTCATATCAGGATATCGCTACATTTCTGGAAATTAATGGTTATAAAGTTACCGAGGAATAAAGTAGCTCAGGTGGCGTTATGGAACGTAATCATCTAACAGCTATCAGTGCCGCACAGAGTAAATTCGCCATCGCTGTATTTTTACAGGATGAAGAAATGTTTGAGCAGGCCATTATTCAGTTTGCAATTGCGACCGGGAGTAAAATAAATGAACACTTTGTTCGCTCTTGTCATGACCGTTTTTCTGACATCAGGCGAAACTCAGGATGTTGTTACCGGAATTTATAACTCCGAATCTGAATGCAAGGCCGCAGCTATTGAGCAAAAAGTAGCTGGTGAATGTTTCCCTGTTGAGAAATTTATCCGGCCTGTAGATGAAGAAATTCCCGCAGGCCTCACAGGAGAAAATCATGAAAATAAAATGTGGTTACCACCTTTGCAATAAAGACGTTGAAGAAAGCAAAACCATTAAAAGACCTCTTCATTTCATGCGTGGAGTTATCCCAACAACGGAAATGAAAAAATATTGTAGTGAAAGCTGTGCCGAAAAAGACCAGATGGCACACGAACTTTAATTAACTGACTATTCGAAACTGAATTTATGCCAGCGATGGCAGGGATTCGCTCAACCTTAATTAAGGAGAAAAACATGATTACCAATTATGAAGCCACTGTTGTAACGACCGATGACATTGTTCACGAGGTTAATCTGGAAGGAAAGCGTATTGGCTACGTGATTAAAACAGAAAATAAAGAAACCCCATTCACTGTGGTTGATATCGATGGTCCATCAGGCAACGTAAAAACACTTGATGAAGGTGTCACAAAAATGTGCCTGGTTCACATCGGAAAGAATCTGCCCGCAGAAAAAAAAACTGGATTTCTGGCAACTCTGATCGCAATGAAATTAAACGGTGAAATCTGAAAAAAAGAAAGCCTGCACAGTGTGCAGGCCTGAGTGAAGAACCTGGGACATTTATTCATCACTCGCAGTAATTTTAATCTGAGTTGAGGTTAAAAAACAATGAGCACAAAACCACTCTTCCTTTTACGGAAAGCGAAAAAATCATCCGGTGAACCTGACGTCGTCCTGTGGGCAAGCGACGATTTTGAATCGACCAGTGCCACTCTGGACTACCTGATCGTTAAGTCAGGTAAAAAACTGAGCAGCTATTTTAAAACAGTTGCAACTAATTTTCCTGTCGTTAATGACCTTCCCCCTGAAGGTGAGATCGATTTTACGTGGTGTGAACGCTATCAACTCGGCAAGGACTCCATCACCTGGGAACTAAAACCGGGTGCAGCACCAGACGACGTTCACCATCAGGAGAATACCCAGGAAACCAAAGAACTGGCGGGGGGCCAGGAAGAAAACGCGCAGGCAGACGCCCACGGGGATTGCCAGGATTGCGAAGTCTCTGTAGCCACTTTGCGGTTCACACAGCGTCTTCTGCACATTTTTACGTATGCGGCCGGGGATCGGAAATACCTGCATCATGCCACCCGTGAACAACGCGAACACATCACTGCTCTTGAGATGGATCAGGAAAACAGCTATGTCCAGAATCTGCTGTTGGCCATACGCGGCATGGCAGAACCGACAACTCTGGATAATGCCGCCCTGCTCCGCCTGACTGATGCAATTAAGGCAGTTTTCTCTATCACGAAAAAACATCAGCCCTATGAATTTAAGAATTTCATTTCAGCCTGGCTGGATACCGAACACATTGATCGCGGTCTTCTGACAAAAGAATGGCGAAAAGGGAATCGTGTTTCACGCATCACTCGCACGGCTTCCGGTGCTAATGCTGGCGGCGGGAACCTCACCGATCGCGGCGAAGGTTTCGTCCACGATCTGACGTCACTGGCGCGCGATGTAGCCACTGGCGTACTGGCCCGTTCAATGGACGTGGACATCTATAACCTTCATCCGGCACACGCTAAACGCATTGAGGAAATTATCGCTGAAAATAAACCGCCCTTTTCTGTTTTCCGCGACAAATTCATCACCATGCCTGGCGGGCTGGATTATTCCCGCGCCATCGTGGTTGCGTCCGTGAAAGAAGCACCAATTGGGATCGAGGTCATCCCCGCGCACGTCACTGAATATCTGAACAAAGTACTGACTGAAACCGATCATGCCAACCCTGATCCGGAAATCGTGGATATTGCCTGCGGTCGCTCCTCTGCCCCGATGCCGCAGCGTGTAACAGAAGAAGAAAAACAGGATGATGAAGAAAAACCGCAACCATCTTGCGCAATGGCAGATGAACAGGCAACGGCTGAAACAGTGGAACCGGATGCAACTGAACATCATCAGGACACGCAGCCGCTGGATGCTCAGTCACAGGTAAATTCTGTTGATGCGAAATATCAGAAACTGCGGGCAGAACTCCATGAAGCCCGGAAAAACATTCCGCCCAAAAATCCTGTCGATGCAGACAAATTACTGGCTGCCTATCGCGGAGAATTTGTTGAAGGGATTAGCGACCCGAATGATCCGAAATGGGTTAAGGGGATCCAGACCCGCGATTCTGTGTACCAGCATCAGCCAAAAACGGAACAGAACGACCGAAAATCGGAACAAAACGGCCAAAATGCGCGACAAAATGAACCAGAAGCGCAACAGGAACCGGAAAAAGTCTGCGCCGCCTGCGGTCAGACTGGCGGGGATAACAGCCCTGACTGTGGTGCGGTAATGGGCGACGCAACATACCAGGAAACATTCGATGAAGAGAATCAGGTTGAAGCTAAGGAAAATGATCAGGAGGAAATGGAAGGCGCTGAACATCCGCACAAGGAGAACGCTGGCAACCATCCGCATCACGATTGCAGTGATGAAACTGGTGAAGCATCAGCTCCTGTAGCAACTGAAATCATGTGGCCGTCATATTTCGAGCCAGGCCGCTATGAAAACCTCCCGAACGAGGTTTATCACTCCGCCAACGGAATAAGCAGCACGATGCTGAAGGATGCCCGTATCAGCCTGATGTATTACCACGGGCGGCACATTGCCGGAACTATTCCGAACGAGGAAAGTGATGCACTGCTGCGTGGGCGGATCATTCACAGCTATGTTCTGGAAACGGATAAATTCGCTGATGAATATGCCATTCCGGTACCGGTTCCTGAATATGTGGTTACTACTTCTAACGAACTGATCGCCATCATTAAAAAACACAATGCCAATCTGCCAGCACTGATGACACCAGAGCAGATGAAAGAGTGGATCGAAAGCTACAACAGCACTCTTATACAGCCACTGTCTGTAAGTGCTGGGGCCGAAGAAACAGGCATCCTTTACGGTTCGCTTCCGGTGGAATTTCGGCGTATTCCTGAGGGGGAAAAACATACAGCATCAGCAATGAAAGCCTGTATTAAAGAATACAACGCAAGCCTCCCTCCTCTGTTGAAAACCAGTGGAGCACGGGAGCAGCTTCTGGATCAAATTGAAACTGTAGACCCAGAACTGGCAAAAAAAGAACGTGCTAAATCTTTGCCTTACAACATCAGTGGCACAAAAGAGCAATTAACCGAAATCGCACGGAAAATTCGCCCGGAACTGGTGACACTGGAGGACTGGCAAAAACGCCAGCAAGAAGAAAACGCCGGGAAAACGTTTATCAGTCCGGATATGTATGAACAGGCAAAAAATATTCACGCTGCAATGCAAAACAATACTGATGCAGCAAGGCTACTCAACCACCCGGATCGCAAATCTGAAATCAGCTATTTCGGGTTTGATGAAGAAACCGGGCTGGAAATCAGGGTCCGTCCTGATATCGAAATCCGGCTGCCATACGAAAGCATTTGCGCTGACGTGAAGTCAGTCAGCCTCGGTTATGTGCGGCAGGAACGACTTAAAGATCGCCTGCACCGTGAAATTATTGAGCGTGATTATCACCTCAGCGCCGCAATGTATTGCGATGTGGCAAACCTGGACAAATTTTTCTGGATCTTCGTCAACAAAGATGCTGGCTATCACTGGGTGGCTGTCGTGGAAGCCTCGCAGGAACTCCTGGAACTTGGTCGACAGGAATATCGCCGGACGCTACGCCAGATAAACGAAGCCCTAGAGACAAACAACTGGCCAGCACCGATTACCGAAAGTTATACCGACGAATTAAACGACTTTGATCTTCGTCGTCTTGAAGCACTGCATCTGGCTTAATGGAGAACCTGACCATGCAAAATACCAATATCATCACGACAGAGCAGACACCAAATACCATTTCTGCCAGTAACACTATTTTTAACGTTCAGGCGTTGACGCAACTTCAGGCAGTAGCCGGGTTGATGTCACAGGCCACCGTCACAGTTCCCGATCACCTTCGCGGAAATCCTGCCGACTGCATGGCAATCATCATGCAAGCCATGCAATGGGGCATGAACCCCTACGCTGTGGCTCAGAAAACACACCTGGTAAACGGAGTTCTGGGTTATGAAGCACAACTGGTTAACGCTGTGATCTCTAGCTCAAGTGCAATTGTAGGCCGCTTCCATTACAAGTACGAGGGAGACTGGGAGAAATGCTCTCGCACCCGAGTGGAGACCGTTAAGAAAACGGCCAAAGGAGGCGGAATCTATGAGAAAAAAGAAACGATCCCATGTTGGACCAGTGAAGATGAGTATGGTCTCTCAGTTCGAGTTGGTGCAGTTCTTCGCGGTGAAAGTGAGATTACCTGGGGAGAACCGGTGTTTCTTTCCAGCGTGATTACGCGTAATTCTCCTTTATGGTGTCAACGCCACGATGTTTGACCGTTATTTGCCATTTTCATGCCCGCTAAGATACTTTCGTTACTGATGCTGTCCGCTTTTCACCATTTCATCATCACTGATTGGCGTTGTGTTTTTGGTCAGCACTCCAGCTTTACGTTTCTCTTTTAACCGGTAACTCTCTCCTTTGATATTCAGCGTGGTTGAGTGATGTAGCAACCGATCCAGTATCGCTGTTGCCAGCACGTGATCTCCGAACATTTCTCCCCAGTCTGCGAACCCTTTGTTTGACGTCAGTATGATGCTCGCTTTTTCATATCGACGGTTCAGTAGCCGGAAGAACAGGCTGGCTTCCTCTCTGTTCATCGGCAGATAGCCTATTTCATCCAGGATCAACACCCGGGCATAACTCAGTTGCTGCAGCTGACGCTCCAGACGGTTTTCCTGTTTCGCTTTCATCAGTGTCGCGATCAGTCTGTCCAGTGGCATAAACAGTACCCGATGTCCCGCATCCACCGCTTTCACGCCAAGAGCTATGGCCAGATGAGTTTTTCCGACACCAGGAGGTCCCAGCAGGATCACGTTTTCGCTGCGCTCCACGAACGCCAGACCAGCCAGTTCCCGGACAACCTTACGGTCGATGCCCGGCTGGAAGGTAAAGTCGAACTGCTCCAGCGTTTTGACCCACGGCAGACGAGCCTGCTTCAGCCTGGACTCCATACCGCGCTGATGCCTGCCGTTCCATTCCTGCTGTAGCGCCATGCACAGGAACTCCCGGTAGTTCAGCTCTTTTTTAGCTGCCTGTTCCAGCAGGCTTTCAACGTGATAACTCAGATGCTCCATTTTCAGGCGACTCAGCAGGACTTCCAGCTCATGCATCACAACAGCTCCTCATAGGCACTCAGTGGTCGATGTTCCACCTGACTGACCTGCTGCCAGAGCGGGGCGTGATGCTCCGGCACTGTCTGCCAGCCAGACGATGCCGAACAGAGGCGATGTGAGGCCACCAGTTTCTCATTACTGTAGATCCGCAACTCGTCATCCAGCGATATTCGTATCGATACCGGCTGACCACACAGCGCTTCGGGAACGCTGTAACGATTACCACCAACCTCGATATAGCTGTCCCAGGACACATGGCGGATATCGAAGTAACTGGTATCGAAGTCCGTATCCGGTAACGGCTGCAGATGTTCCTGCTCCAGCGCGAAGCGCTGTTCCGGCGTTTCTTTGAACTGGCGAAGTTCCCGTTTGTCAGCCACATCGGCTATCCATTGCTCCAGTTGTTGATTAACATGAGTGAAGCTGTCGAACCTGCGGTACCGGACGAAGAAGTTCTCCTTGAGGTATTTCACCATTCGCTCAACCTTACCTTTTGTTCTGGCCCTGCGTGGACGGCATGCCCGTGGCAGGAAGTTATAGTGGTCGGCCAGCAACAGGAATCCGGAGTTGAACACGACTTTCCCGTTGTTATTCTTCAGCACCGCAGCCTTCTGGTTATCAACCAGCACCGTTTTCACACAACCACCGAAGTAGCGGAAGGCGCGAACCAGTGATTCGTAGGTATGCTCAGCATCCTGTTTTGGTGCTGCGAAGACATGGAAGCGGCGGGAGAACCCCAGCGTATTAACCGCAAAGTTAACTTTGCACCGTTGCCCGGCAACCTCCACCTCAACTTCGCCCCAGTCGTGCTGGAGCTGGTATCCAGGCTGAGTTTCGAAGCGAACTGTTCTTTTTGACGGACGCATTTTACGTTTGGGCTGGATGTAGTAACGCAGCATGGAACGTCCGCCCGTATAACCCATTGCCTTAATCTCCGCGAAGATAACCTCACTATTCCAGACATTCTCTGCCAGGCGCATGTCGATGTAATCCATAAACGGTTTCAGCTTAACCATTTTGTGGCGGGTCTTTCTGGCTGGCGGTTCAGGGTATTTGAGGTAGCGTCTGACCGTCCGTTCAGAGCAACCAATCTGAGTCGCAATATCGACAATGTACGCGCCCTGCTGGCGCATTTGCTTTATCATGTAAAAGTCCTCTCTGCTCAGCATGTTGATGTCCTTTCTGGTGTGAGAACCTTAAGGAAACAACATGTTGGGTGGAGCGGACAATCCAAATGGTGAATTACCGTCTTATATCACTGGCGCTGACAATGGACCTCAAACCCGAAACAACAGCTCGCCTATCTGGCGTTGAAATACTGGGCTCGCCTTTATTGTCCTGACGTCATCCTGGGCGTGTATACCCCGGACGAACTGGAAGAGCCACAGGAAAAAATCATCAATCCTGTGCCGGTACAGAATTATAGCGAGGTAAGCGAGCAGCGAACAGAAACCATCGAACAGCGTATTGACGAAGCGTGGATTGATGAATTCCGGCAGCGTGTCGAAAGCGCGGCCACGACTGAGGAAACCACTGCATTACGCCAAGAGATAGAGGATCAGAAAAACCAGATCGGCGAATTCTTTGCCGAGCTTAAAGGAAAAGTGGTTCGGCGTCATCACCGTCTCAATGCTATTGCCAGTATCGAGAAGATGATAAATGACCTTCCTTCATCAGGTGATCCAGAAGCAGAACAAAAATTTACTGCTCTGGAAAATACGCTGAATGCTGCCCGGCCACATCTGGGTGAATTATATGAGGCGTATAAAACGACACTGACAGATATGAAACCAGAATATATCGGCTCCTGATATTGACTTTGGCGGTGTAGCCTCACCGCCATCACAAAATTTTATTATATGAGAGAAAAGACAATGCGGTATGAAAAAGTCAAACCATGCCCTTTTTGTGGTTGTCCATCAGTAACGGTGAAAGCCATTTCAGGATATTACCGCGCGAAGTGTAACGGATGCGAATCCCGAACCGGCTATGGTGGAAGTGAAAAAGAAGCACTCGAACGATGGAATAAACGAACCACTGGAAATAATAATGGAGGTGTTCATGTATAAAATTACCGCCACTATTGAAAAGGAAGGTGGCACTCCTACTAACTGGACAAGGTACTCAAAAACAAAGTTAACCAAATCGGAATGCGAAAAAATGCTCTCGGGGAAAAAAGAAGCAGGCGTTTCCAGAGATCAGAAAGTAAAGCTGATAAATTTTAATTGCGAGAAACTTCTGCCCTCGTGAGTTGCATTATATCCAAATTATAACTTCATAGCTGATTATTAAAAATCAATCACGTCCGCCAGTATTCTGTATATTTACTGGCGGTCATATCGTAAGAGGTATGGCAATGAATCTTGTGACACTCAAAACGTGGGGAAAACTCAGATATCCGGATAACCCACCATCAATATCAACGCTGAGACGATGGGCAAGGAATGGAAACATTTATCCTGCACCTGAACTACACGGGAGGAGTTACAGGGTGGTTCCGGAGGCTTTCTATATCAACCCAAATAAGGTTGATACCGATATAACACACCATCAGCCTAATGGGCGACAAGGGAGAGACAGTCCGTTACTGGAGAAGTTAAAACATGCAGCGGAAAAAATACGATCCCAATTTGCCTAGGAACTTAACATATCGAAGGAGGGACAAAGCATATTACTGGCGCAACCCTCTGACGAAAGAAGAATTTACACTAGGTAAAATTTCAAGAAGAGATGCAATCGCGCAGGCAATTGAAGCAAATCATTATATATACAAAAACTACTCTCCTGCTGCCTTAATTGAAAAACTTAAAGGGTTCGACTCATTTACTATGGCAGACTGGATTGAACGTTACAAAACGATTCTTATAAGGAGAAAAGTGTCCAGAAATACTTATAAAATTCGGGGAAATCAACTGGAAACAATAAAAGAAAAATTAGGAGGGATTTTACTGACAGAAATAACCACTCGCCATATTGCCGAGTTTCTTGATTTGTGGATTGAAGGAGGGAAAAACACGATGGCAGGATCAATGCGTTCTGTGTTATCTGATATGTTCCGCGAAGCCATTGTTGAAGGGCGTATATCTCAAAATCCAGTAACGCCAACAAGAGCACCGAAAATAGTAGTTACAAGAGAACGGCTGAAACTAAAGACATACAACTGCATCAGGGAGGCAGCAGATCAACTTCCGACATGGTTCCCATTAGCTATGGACTTAGCCCTTGTAACAGGACAACGTCGCGAAGACATAACGAATATGCGGTTCAGTGATATTTATGATGATCGTCTCCACATCAGGCAAATTAAGACAGGAATGATGATTGCTATCCCCCTGTCACTCAGCCTTCCGGTCGCTGGTTTACGGCTTGGTGCAGTAGTTGAACGGTGCCGCATGGTAAGTCGGGGGGATTATCTAATCAGTGCCGGAATTAGAAAAAACAGCCCTGACGGCAGCATTCACCCGGACGGCCTGACAAAAAAATTTGTCGCAGCCAGAAAATTAACAGGTATCCAGTTCAGTGAAAACCCACCAACTTTTCACGAGATCAGAAGCCTGGCTGGACGATTGTACAAAGAAACATGTGGGGAAGAATTTGCTCAACGTCTACTTGGCCACACATCGGAGAAGACAACAAAAATGTATCTTGATGAGAGAGAAAAAACGTACTTACTGCTCTGATTTTAACGTAAATGGATTGTTAAATGTATTTTGGTTGTGATATAACCAAAAAAGACCGGAATACAGAAATTCGAGTAAATTTCGGGGAATTTCGGGGAAATATTTGTAACTAATTGATTTCAAATGCTATTAAAAAAAGACCGAATACGATTCCTGTATTCGGTCCAGGGAAATGGCTCTTGGGAGAGAGCCGTGCGCTAAAAGTTGGCATTAATGCAGGCTAAGTCGCCTTGCCCTTTAAGAATAGATGACGACGCCAGGTTTTCCAGTTTGTGACGAAGGTGATTGAAAAAATCTGCCGCCATGTTTGTCATCAGAGATAAAAAAACTGTAACCCTTTTCGTGAAGGTTTACGGTTTTTTATTAAAAATCAGTCAGCTATTTGGATGGATCACAAAGCTTTTTCGCACGTTCGATAAACGGCGCCAGACTCATTTTCTCACCGGGCTTCGCCGGGTTATCTATTTGAATGACGGCAATAGGCTGAGCGCGCGTTTTACCTTCCGCCACTTGCTGTTCGGCAATGTCATTCAAGGGATACTGCACCAGCGTACTGGGGTTGATCGCATAGAGCGCCTGGCCTGGCCGACAGGTCAACATGACCTCTTCCCGATTAAACGCCCACTTGTCTTTTCCTACTTCAAAACGACTTACGGTAATCACCTGCGGCGCCGCCAGCGCAACGCCTGAAGTTGCCAGCAGAAGCACCGGGAGTAGAATTTTTTTCATTCGTTATGCCAGTCCATCAGAAAGGTTCGAGGGTTGCAAACAGGCTGACGATCGCCAGGACTATGCCTCCGACTCCCCATTCAATTTGCGTCATCCTGACAAACCATATGTCAGCCCGGGGATTTTCCTGTCGCATACGTGGTACGAGAACATACCGATTCGTCAGCGCAATTGCCACCATAAGCACTACCAGCGCACATTTTAACAAAAGCAACTGTCCATAGGTGGTCTGCCAGATGGCAGTAAATCCCGTGATAAATAGCGTGTTGCTAATGCCTGTGAGCAATACGCCCGCCACAAAAAAGTGACCATAACGAGAAAAACGCATCATGGCGCTAATGGCCTGCTGACGCCAGCGTCCTTGAGCCATGCGCATACAATAAACCACTGGCAACAGCCCGCCAAACCAGGATGCAGCGCAGAGTAAATGCAGGGCATGGTTAATTTGCTGTAATGTTCCCGGTACGCCGTCGCGCATCGTCGCATGTCCAACGCCTGCCAACAGAATAAACTGAGCAACGGTCAGAATAAGAAGCCGTCGCTGCATTTTTACCGGCGCAATGACCACCATCACCAGCGTGACCAACGCGAGGATAATTTGCCATATCCAGACCGCGCCAAAACGGGTTTGCAGTACCGCGCTCCACACCGAGACGGAAAACACATCGGGCCAGCCGCCGCCCATCAGCCCGCCCTGAATCGCCAGCATAAAAGCCGCGCTGATAACACTCCAGGCGGCGGCATGTCGTTGCAGATGTAAAAATCGACACGTCATTAAACGACGAATTGATGCTGGCGCCAGCCAGGCGCCGTAAAGCGCGCAGCCGTAGACCAGCATCAAACTGGTAAAATGAATAAATCGGAGAGTTATCCAGACGAATGTCAGCATCATTTATTTCACGCTGAAGGTGTATTTCCCTTTTGTTTTATGCCCATCCACCGACACAACATGCCAGTCTACCGTGTAAGTGCCGGGTTTTAGCGGCTGCTCGAGCGGGATAATTAACTGCGTTTTATCCTGTTCGTTTCGCTTTGCCGGTCGCGTTTTGATGGACTCTTGCTGAGGGCCGGTAATTGTTGCGCCGCTGAATCCGGGCTCAATCCCCTCAGAAAAGTTCAGTGTCAGCGCCTGTGGCGCAGCCGTGACGGCAGCATTCGCCGCCGGGTATTGATGCGTCAGGTGCGCATGCGCCCAGGCCGCTGGCGTCGCAAATGTCGATGCCAATAAAAGTAAAGCTAAACGTCGCGATGGTGCAGAAAAAGCCATATTCACTATTCCTTTTTGTTATGCCTACGTTACAGAGAATAACCTTCAACAATCAATGAGTCGAGGATGATCATTTCCATCTTGCCATTACCACGGACTCTTAGTACCTTCTGGCGGCAACAAAAAAGGAGACGCGTATGAAAACGAATCTGGCTCAGCTTGAACAAGCAGAAATGGATAAAGTCAATGTGGACCTGGCGGCAGCCGGGGTGGCATTTAAAGAGCGCTATAATATGCCGGTTGTAGCGGAAGCGGTTGAACGAGAACAGCCAGAGCATCTACGCGCCTGGTTTCGCGAGCGGCTGATTGCCCACCGTCTGGCTTCCGTATCCCTATCCCGGCTACCCTACGAACCCAGGGTTAAATAAAATTATATAACGTTACACTTCCTTACATGCAGTTGACTACATTATAAGGCGATTCTTAACCTATGCTTTTTAGAATGGCTGTAGAGACTATGAAAAGGAAGTCATTATGTCATCCTGGAAAATTGCCGCTGCGCAATATGCGCCCGTGAACGCCTCGCCGGCGGAGCATGTCGCCCATCATCTGGAATATATTGAGCTTGCAGCTCGTCAACAGTGCGAACTACTGGTCTTTCCGTCACTGTCGCTATTAGGATGCGACGAAAGAAATAAACCATTGCCCGCCCCGCCTGATGAGGCGCTTTTACAGCCGCTCACTCATGCGGCCAATACCCACCGTATGACTATCATTGTGGGCATGCCTGTCGAGCATAATTGCCGCTTCGTAAAAGGCATCGCCATTTTTGCCCCGTGGATAACGTCGCCGCTCGTGTTTCACAAAAGTCATGGGGCCTGTATTGCCAGGCAGCGAAGCGCTATCAACGTGGTGGATGAGCAGCCCGAAGGGTTTGATATAGACCCGTCATTTACGTTATTCACAACCAGTCAATGCCTTAACGATCCTGAGCTACATGCTTCTACAGCACGCTTACAACGTTTTTCGCATAAATATGCGTTGGCCGTACTGATGGCCAATGCCTGTGGCAGTAGCTCGCTGTGGGATGAAAGCGGGCAACTTATTGTTCGTGCCGATAGCGGTCCGTTATTACTGACAGGTCTGCGCACAACGGAGGGTTGGCAAGGCGATATCATTCCATTACGCTAAGGTCTTTCGGTGAGGAATGAATCATGTTGCGGATAATAGACACGGAAACCTGCGGGCTGCAGGGCGGGATCGTAGAGATAGCCTCTGTTGATGTCATTGATGGCAACATTGTCAATCCCATGAGTCACCTGATACGTCCCGATCGCCCTATTACGCCGCAGGCGATGGCGATACATCGCATTACCGAAGCCATGGTCGCTGATAAACCGTGGATTGAAGATGTCATACCACTTTATTACGGTAGTCAGTGGTATGTCGCCCACAATGCCAGTTTCGACAGACGCGTATTACCAGAATTGCCGGGTGAGTGGATCTGTACCATGAAGTTGTCGCGACGCCTGTGGCCGGGAATAAAATACAGCAATATGGCACTCTATAAATCACGCAAGTTAAGCGTACAAACGCCGCCGGGGCTGCATCATCACCGGGCGCTTTATGATTGCTATATCACCGCTGCCTTGCTGATTGATATTATGCGAACCACCGGCTGGACCGCGGAAGAGATGGTCAATATCACGGGCCGTCCTGCGCTGTTAACCACTTTCCCGTTCGGTAAATACCGCGGTAAGGCGGTATCTGAAGTCGCAAAACGCGACCCGGGTTATTTGCGCTGGCTTTTTAATAACCTTGATAATATGAGCCCGGAACTTCGCCTGACGCTTAAACACTATCTGGAGGATGTTCAGGCTGGCGAGCAACGCGGCAATGGGACACCATAATAGCCAACGACACTCACAAGCCGTTACGAGACGCGCGTTTACGCGCTATATAAGGTTCCCTGCGCCAGGCCGATTAAAAAGGCGAACTCCAGCGCGACGCCTTCATAGGATTTAAACCGCCCCGACTTACCACCGTGGCCGGAGTCCATATCGGTACATAATAGCAACAGATGATCGTTCGTTTTTAGCTCGCGTAATTTTGCCACCCATTTCGCCGGTTCCCAGTATTGCACCTGAGAATCGTGCAATCCGGTTGTCACCAGCAGGTGCGGATAGTCCTGCGCTTTAACATTGTCATAGGGACTATAGCTTTTCATATAGTCATAATACTCAATGTCCTGCGGGTTCCCCCACTCTTCAAACTCTCCTGTCGTTAATGGGATCGACTCATCCATCATCGTGGTCAATACATCAACAAACGGTACCTGAGCAATAACGCCGTGGAAAAGCTCGGGACGCTCGTTGATAGCGACGCCCATTAGCATTCCGCCCGCGCTCCCGCCCATCCCGTAACACAGCGAAGGCGAACCGTAGCCCAGTTTTAATAAGGCATCGCAGGCATCAAGATAGTCATTAAAGGTATTCCGCTTTTTGAGGAACTTGCCATCCTCATACCACTGCTGCCCCAGCTCGCCGCCACCGCGAACGTGTACGATAGCGTAAACAAAGCCACGATCCAGCAAGCTCAGTCGACTGCTGCTGAAGTCTGCGTCAATACTGGAACCGTAAGATCCGTAGCCGTAAACCAGAAGCGGATTTTGCCCTTTACGAAAATACTTCTGATGATAAACCAGCGATACCGGCACTTCGACGCCGTCGCGCGCGGTGATCCACAGGTGTTCGCTCCGATAACAGCCAGAATCAAACCCAGGCACTTCCGTCTGTTTAAGTACCCGTCGCTCTCCAGTATCCATATCCAGTTCAAACAAGGTATCTGGCGTCGTCATTGAAGAATAGCCGTAACGCAGCCGGGAGGTCTCAGGTTCAGGATTATAGGCAAGCCACGTCACGTAAGCCGGATCGTCAAAGGCGATGCCTATCACTTCACGGGTTTTACGGTTAATTTGCCGCAGGCTGGTTAAGCCACGTTGACGCTCTTCTACCACTAACCAGTCGGTAAACAGGGTAAACCCTTCCAGCATAATATGCTCGCGCGGAGGGATCAGCTCTTCCCAGGCGTTTTCATTGCGTACGCGGGTACGGTACAACCCAAAGTTTTTACCGTTCCGGTTAGAGCGCAGGTAAAATTTGTGCTGATAGTGATCGAGACTATATTCGTGATCTTTGCGGCGCGGTAAGAATGAAAACGGCTCGGCATCGGCCAGTTCCGCGTCAAGTAATAGCACTTCGCTGGTGGTGGCGCTGGCAAGATGAATCACCACATAATGTTGCGAAGTGGTTTTATGCAGGCTGACATAAAAGGTATCGTCTTTCTCTTCATATACCAGCTCATCTTGCGACGACGGAGTGCCAATCGTGTGCCGCCAAACCTGATAGGGCAGCAAGGTCTTCTTATGTTTACGCACATAGTAAAGGGTCAGGGAATCATTGGCCCAGACGAATTCAGGCGCAACGTTATCCAGCAGTTCCGGATACCAGTTACCGCTTTCGAGGTTACGAAAACGCAACCCATACTGACGGCGGGATAAATAATCTTCTGCCAGCGCCATGATGGTATTATCCGGCGTAATGGCAAGTCCGCCGAGCGTATAAAATTCGCTGTGTGCGGCTCGCTGGTTCGCATCAAGCAAGGTTTCCCATCCATCCCACTCTTCGCTTAACGCCGATTGTCGTTGATAGATGGCATATTCGCAGCCGGGTTCATAGACATAACGGTAGCGATAGCCGTTTTTCACATACGGGGCGGAGACTTCTTTGGGCGGGATGCGATCGATAATTTCTTTTAGAATGCGGTCCTGTAACGCCTGCTGAGAGGTCATGACCTTCCGGCCATACTCATTTTCCTGATGCAGGTAATCAAGGACTTCCGGCTGCGAGCGAGTGTCATCTCGCAGCCAGTAATAATTATCAATGCGCGTGTCGCCATGTACGGTCATGGCATAGGGAATTCGATTGGCTTTTGGCAACATGTCGTTTTTTCTTTTGCGTTAATATTTGTTATATATCACGCGGCAAACACAGCGACTTAGCATAGTCATCCCGGTCACTCACCTTGGTAAGCGCCTGAGATGTCACTGCTTCGCCGCTACCCTGCAACATGAATGACGTAAACTATCCATCCTATAAGGGTGGCAAAAGACACGCATGATGCAAGCGAAACATGTTACTTAATGGCAGGTTATCAGCCAGGTAGCGCCTGTTTTTGCTGCTGCAAGTCCTGCTCGATACCGTCCCGAACATCCTGAGGAATTTTTAGCGCGTCTCCTAAAGCATTCAGGTAGCTACGTTCCATAAAGTGGTCAATATCAATGGCGGCGCAGCTCAGGAAGTAGACTTCAAGGGCTTCTTCTTCATTGCGAACGCCCTGCGCCAGACGTTGTGGATCAAGCGGCTGCTCGATAGCTTTCTCGATAAACACACGCCCTTGCTCTTCCACACCTGATTCTCGCAGTTGGTGCTCAATCGCCGCGCGTTCTTTGGCATCAATATGCCCGTCGCTTTTTGCAGCAAAAACCAGCGCCAGGATCAGTCGCTCAGTGCGAACATCCAGCGGCGTACTTTGGCTGCCGAATTGCGGCTCTCCCTGGTGCGCAGCGCGTACTTTATCTTTGTACTTATTCCACAATACGGAACCCGCCACCGCGCCACCGCCCACCAGCAAAGCGCCAGTACCATATTTGGTTAATAATTTGCGCGAAGACTTATTGGCGACCAACAGTCCCGCCAGACCGCCCAGCGCGCCGGGAACCAGCAATTTATTTAGCCCCTGTTCACCGGAAGACGAGGCGGAAGCGCCTTTTTGCCCAAGAAGTGATTGTAATTGGTTCAACCAGTTAGCCATAGTACCCCTCAAATACAGACCAATAATGGTCAAGCGTACCTGAGGGGATGTCAGGAATTGTCTGTTCCGGCAAAAGAAGCGCAAATTACGCTACTAACGAGGCTTATATTCCGCCGTACCAGCTTTGCAATCAACGATGACCTGATAATGAATGTCGGCACTTTTACCGCGAACGGTAAGTGGAACATTCCATTTATCATTTTGACCGACAACGTCCTGCACATTAACCCACGCGACCGGGTCAGCCTGCCCGACCTTTTTTTGGTCGTCTGCCCACCGCACGATACGATTTTGCTGGTAGTCGCGCTTCACGCTTGCCGCAATCCCGGCGGCATCCAGCCCTTCGCACTGCGGAAACTTAACCGATTTACTCTCGGTGGATGCCGCAAATGCCGATACGCTGGCGGATAGCAACAGCAGGCTCAACAACGCTCCTCTTTTATTCATACTTTTCTCCTTAGCACAATGGTTCAGGAAAAGCATGGTACAAAACGCCGGGAGCGCAAGTGTGGGTTCACGCGGCTTGCTTTTTCGTTTTACTCACGGCGTGCTTTTCAACCGCCTGCGGAGAAGGCAACTTACCGGTTTTCAGGATGGTGCTTAACACCTCTTTATGTTCCGCCAGCCACAGCGACAGCGCTTCGCGCTGCCCATCTTCCAGCACGACTGGCGACTGCTCAAGCCAGGTATCAAGAAGATCGGCAGTATCGAGCATTTTGTCCCAGGCGTCGGCTTCCTTTTTACTGGTAAATGACATCTTCTCCTCACCCTCGCGAATGACTACGTATTTAACTTCAACCGCCATTTTGCAGCCCCTTAGTTAACTGTGTTTATATACAGTATATTGTGAGACAGCAAGAAAAGCAATCTATTCGAAAAGACAGACGCAAACGTTTTCGTATATACTGCGCGCAGGTAAATCAGGGGACAGAAATATGACGCTATTAGGCACAGCGCTGCGTCCGGCAGCAACGCGGGTGATGTTATTAGGTGCAGGAGAATTGGGAAAAGAGGTGGCGATTGAATGCCAACGCCTGGGAATCGAGATTATCGCCGTCGATCGCTATCCTGACGCTCCCGCCATGCATGTGGCTCACCGTTCACACGTCATTAATATGCTGGACGGCGAGGCGCTACGTCATGTGATTACAGTGGAAAAACCGCATTATATCGTGCCAGAAATAGAAGCGATCGCCACCGATACGCTGCGTGAGCTGGAAGACGAAGGGCTGAATGTTGTGCCCTGCGCCCGTGCTACGCAGTTAACGATGAACCGCGAAGGGATTCGTCGCCTGGCCGCAGAAGAATTAGGTCTGCCGACATCTGCGTATCGTTTTGCCGACAGTGAGGCCAGTTTTCATGATGCGGTAGCCGCAATAGGTTTTCCTTGCATCGTCAAACCGGTTATGAGCTCTTCCGGCAAAGGCCAAAGTTTTATCCGCTCAGCCGAACAGCTCGCGCAGGCATGGGAGTATGCTCAACAGGGCGGACGCGCTGGCGCGGGTCGCGTGATTGTGGAAGGCGTGGTTAAATTTGATTTTGAAATTACGTTGCTCACCGTTAGCGCCGTCGATGGCGTACATTTCTGTGCGCCGGTCGGTCATCGTCAGCAAGATGGCGACTATCGCGAATCCTGGCAGCCACAGCAGATGAGCGAACTGGCGCTGAAGCGGGCGCAAGAGATTGCCCGTCATGTGGTGCTGGCGTTAGGCGGTCATGGTCTGTTCGGCGTTGAACTTTTCGTCTGTGGCGATGAAGTTATTTTCAGCGAAGTCTCCCCTCGCCCGCACGATACCGGAATGGTGACGTTGATTTCTCAGGATCTTTCTGAGTTTGCGCTGCATGTACGCGCCTTTTTAGGGCTGCCAGTAGGCGCTATTCGCCAGTATGGCCCCGCGGCCTCAGCCGTGATTCTGCCGCAGCTTACCAGTCAGAATGTGACGTTTGATAATGTACACGCGGCGGTAGGGGCAGGAGTGCAGGTGCGGCTGTTTGGTAAGCCGGAGATCGACGGCGCCCGTCGTCTTGGCGTAGCGTTAGCGACAGGTGAAAACGTTGAAGAGGCGGTGATAAGAGCGCAAAAGGCCGTCAGCCGCGTGATAGTAAAAGGCTAATGCGCCATAGCCTGATGGCGACGCTAGCGCGTCTTATCAGGCCTACAGTTCGCAACTCATAGGCCCGATAAGCAAGCGTCATCGGGCATTTAACGGCTTACTGCTTTGCGCCTTCTAGCGCTTCACGCGCCAGTTTGGTGATGCGATCGTAATCACCCGCTTCCAGCGCGTCGGCCGGCACCAGCCAGGAGCCGCCGATGCACAACACGCTTTTCAGCGCCAGATAGTCACGATAGTTTGCCGGAGAGATGCCGCCGGTTGGGCAGAAACGTACCTGAGAGAACGGACCGGCAATCGCCTGTAACGCTTTGGTGCCGCCATTCGCTTCCGCCGGGAAGAATTTGAACTCTTTCAGACCATAGTCCATGCCCAGCATCAGTTCGGAAACGGTGCTAATACCGGGGATCAATGGAATCGTACCTTCCGTTGCGGCTTTCAACAGTGGCTCAGTCAATCCCGGGCTAATCGCAAACTGCGCGCCCGCTTCCGTCACCTCCGCCAACTGTTGCGGATTGAGAACGGTTCCGGCACCGACAATCGCTTCCGGCACTTCTTTAGCGATAGCGCGAATAGCATCCATCGCGCACGCCGTACGTAAGGTCACTTCCAGAACGCGAACGCCCCCGGCCACCAGCGCTTTAGCCATTGGCACCGCGTGCTCCAGTTTATTGACTACAATGACCGGGACAACCGGGCCGGTGGTCAGGATTGCTTCTGCACTTGTTTTCCAGTTTTTCATCGGAATTCTTCTCTCGCCTGATTACAAATGTGTCATCTTAAAAAGTGATACAGGTTGCGCCTTGCTCCGCACCCGACAGCTTCTCGCGCAGCGCGCCGAACAACTCACGTCCCGTTCCGACGCGCGACGCGCGCAGGTCCGGAATATGAGGCTGGCGAACGGCAAGTTCTGCCTCGTCGACCAGCAGAGTTAACTCACCTGTCTGTCCATTCACGCGAATGATGTCGCCATCGCGCACTTTTGCCAGTAAGCCGCCATCGTAGGCTTCCGGCGTTACGTGGATAGCTGAAGGCACTTTACCCGAAGCGCCTGAAAGTCGTCCATCTGTAACTAACGCGATTTTGAAACAGCGGTCCAATAATACACCAAGTGGCGGCATGGGTTTATGTAATTCTGGCATTCCATTCGCTTTTGGTCCCTGATGACGCACGACAACGACACAATCCCGGTCAAGCAGACCCGCGTCGAACGCAGGCAGCACATCATGCTGACTTTCAAATACCACGGCAGGCGCTTCAATGATCTGATTTTCAACCGGTACCGCAGACGTCTTCATCACTGCGCGTCCCAGATTACCGCTCAGTACCTTAGTGCCGCCGTGGGGAGAGAATGGCTTATCAAAAGAGGCAATCACATCGCTATCCAGTGACGTTTCCGCGCCTTCACGCCAGTCCAGCTCGCCGTTGTTGAGCCAGGGTTCCAGCGTATAGCGTTTCAGGCCGAAGCCTGCGACAGTGTTAACGTCTTCGTGCAGCAATCCGGCATTGAGCAACTCGCGTACCAATACCGGTACGCCGCCCGCCGCCTGGAAGTGGTTAATGTCCGCCGGGCCGTTCGGATACAGGCGCGCCATCAACGGTACCACTTCCGACAAATCCGAGAAGTCATCCCAGTTGATCAGAATTCCCGCCGCGCGCGCCATCGCAACCAGATGCATGGTGTGGTTGGTGGAGCCGCCGGTAGCCAACAGCGCGACAATGCCGTTCACCACGACTTTCTCGTCGATCATTTTACCGAGCGGCATCCACGTATTGCCATTGCCGGTAAGACGAGTTACCTGACGTGCGGCAGCGGCAGTCAATGCCTCGCGCAGCGGCGCATCCGGATGCACAAACGAAGAACCCGGCAACTGCATCCCCATAAACTCCACCACCATCTGGTTGGTGTTGGCGGTGCCGTAAAATGTACAGGTGCCCGGCGCATGGTAAGAGGCGGCTTCCGACTCCAGCAGCGCCATTCTGTCTACTTTTCCTTCCGCATATAGCTGACGAATACGGACTTTTTCTTTATTCGCCAGGCCGCTCGCCATCGGGCCTGACGGAACAAAAATCGCGGGTAAATGACCAAAAGAGAGCGCAGCCATCGCCAGCCCCGGGACGATTTTGTCGCATACGCCGAGGAATAACGCGCCGTCGAACATATTGTGAGAGAGCCCTACCGCCGCCGACATCGCTATCACTTCGCGGCTGAGTAATGACAACTCCATGCCGTCCTGCCCTTGCGTAACGCCATCGCACATTGCCGGTACGCCGCCTGCGACCTGACCTACCGCGTTCACGGAATGCAGCGCCTGGCGAATGATCTCCGGATAATGTTCATACGGTTGATGCGCAGAGAGCATGTCATTGTAGGAAGTAATGATGGCGATATTATTGCGCAACATACTTTTCAGCGAGGCTTTGTCCTCTGGCTGACAGGCGGCGAAGCCATGCGCCAGGTTGCCACAGGCCAATTGAGAGCGGTGAACCGTGGCGGTTTTCGCCTGCTCAATACGGGCAAGATAGGCTTTTCGGGTCTGCTGCGAGCGTTCGACAATTCGCTGCGTTACGCGTAACAAATTAGAATTCATAGAGGCTCCTGAAATTTAGCTGTCCGACTACCGGGTTTACCATGTGTTTCATCAATGTGGAAAGACAGCGAACTACATGATGTCCGGCGATAATGGGGCAAAATCGTTTCAGGAAGTGTAATAAAAAAAGCCTCGCGGGTGAATCCACACGAGGCTTAAAAGTGCAAAAATGATTCTACAATCTGTGTTAGATCATGTTACCGGTAAAATAACACCTAAGAATAAGTGGCAAAGTTACTCAAACTCATTCCATGAACGACCGTCACGGGTAATCATCGCCACGGACGCTACCGGTCCCCAGGTGCCCGCCTGATACGGCTTCGGCGCATCGTTGTCCATCGCCCATGCTTCGGTAATGGAATCCACCCACTTCCAGGCTTCTTCCACTTCGTCACGGCGGACAAACAGCGCCTGAATGCCACGCATCGTCTCCAGCAGCAGGCGCTCATATGCATCCGCTAGGTGCGTCTGATTGAAGGTCTCGGAGTAGCTCAGATCAAGCTTCGTGATTTGCAGGTTATGCTTATGATCCAGCCCCGGTACTTTGTTAAGCACCTGAATATCTACGCCCTCATCCGGCTGCAGGCGAATCGTCAGTTTGTTCTGTGGCAGGTCTTGCCAGGACTCTTTAAAGAGGTTCAGTTCAGGCGTCTTGAAATAAACCACGACTTCAGAGCACTTGGTTGGCAGGCGCTTGCCGGTACGCAGATAGAATGGCACGCCCGCCCAACGCCAGTTATCGATGTCAACGCGGATCGCGACGAAAGTTTCGGTGTTGCTGCTTTTATTCGCCCCCTCTTCCTCCAGATAGCCCGGCACCTTTTTACCCTGCGCAAAACCAGCGGTGTATTGACCACGAACCGTTTTTTCGCGCACGTTGGAGCGATCGATACGACGCAGCGATTTCAGCACTTTCACTTTTTCATCACGAATGCTGTCGGCGCTCAGGTCAGACGGCGGTGACATGGCAATCATGCAGAGAATTTGCAGCAAGTGGTTCTGGATCATATCGCGCATCTGGCCGGCCTGGTCAAAGTATCCCCAGCGCCCTTCAATCCCCACCTCTTCCGCTACGGTAATCTCAACATGATCGATAGTGCGGTTATCCCAGTTATTAACGAATAACGAGTTGGCAAAACGCAGCGCCAGCAGGTTGAGAACCGTTTCTTTGCCCAGATAGTGGTCAATACGGTACACCTGACACTCTTCAAAGTATTCGCCAACCTGATCATTAATCTCGCGCGAGGTTACCAGTGAAGTACCCAACGGTTTTTCCATCACGACGCGCGCCGGTTTGGCGTTGAGTTTAGCTTCCCCTAACCCTTTACAAATAGCGCCAAAGGTGCTGGGCGGCATCGCAAAATAGTTAATGGTGGTGCGGTTTTTTTGATCCAGCATATCGCCCAGGCGACTAAACGCAGGCGTATCGTTAACGTCAAGATTACAAAAATCCAGACGGCCGCTCAGCGTATCCCACAATCCTTCATCGATTTTTTCCTTCATGAAGGTTTCCAGCGCTTCACGCACGACGTGGGTATAGGCTTCTTTATCCCAGTCCGCGCGCCCTACCCCAATAATACGGGTATCCGGATGGATCTGGCCGGCTTTCTCAAGCTGATACAGGGAAGGCAGCAGTTTCCGGCGCGCCAGGTCGCCTTTCGCGCCGAAAATGACCAGGTCACATGCCTGGGCTGTTTGCGTTACCGCCATGTCATTCTCCTCAGTTAATCTCCTGGTACTTTAGCCAGGATATCGTTGTAATTTTATTACACAGCACTGTACTGCTTTTACGAGATTACGGAAACCGTAAACGCCTTTTCATGGGTGAACTGACGTTTGACTGGCAATATAATCGGCAAAACGCCTAATAAAATTGTCGTTTTTCCACACAAGCCGGAACCTAAAATCCGACATCGGTCATGTAATGAAAAAAAACGACACCTTTTTTAACCATTTTGCTCCCTTCGGCAGTCGCCAGGGGTAATATCTAACAAAACGCGCTCGGTTTCGCGCATCATTGAAATCGCTAATACCCATGAGCCTTGCTAATCATGAATATGCTGGAAAAAGTCCAGTCTCAACTGGAACATTTAAGCAAATCTGAACGAAAAGTCGCCGATGTTATTCTGGCCGCCCCCGGCAGATCGATTCACTTAAGCATTGCCATGCTGGCCCAGGAAGCCAACGTTAGCGAGCCGACGGTGAACCGCTTCTGTCGCAGTATGAATACCCGCGGCTTTCCTGATTTTAAACTGCATCTGGCGCAAAGTCTGGCAAATGGCACCCCCTATGTTAATCGCAATGTGGATGAAGATGACAGCGTTGAGGCCTATACAGGAAAAATCTTCGAGTCCGCCATGGCCAGCCTTGACCATGTTCGCCAGTCGCTGGATAAATCGGCCGTCAACCGCGCGGTCGATTTACTGACCCAGGCAAAAAAAATCGCCTTTTTCGGTCTTGGTTCCTCCGCCGCGGTCGCACATGACGCCATGAACAAGTTTTTTCGCTTCAATGTACCGGTGATTTACTCCGACGATATCGTGCTGCAACGAATGAGCTGTATGAATTGTAGCGATGATGACGTCGTCGTGCTTATTTCTCATACTGGCAGAACCAAGAGCCTGGTGGAGCTGGCGCAGTTGGCGCGGGAAAACGATGCGATGGTGATCGCCCTGACTTCCGCTGGAACCCCGCTGGCGCGCGAAGCCACGCTGGCCATTACCCTCGATGTACCGGAAGATACAGACATTTATATGCCTATGGTCTCTCGACTTGCTCAGCTGACCGTGATAGATGTGCTGGCAACGGGATTTACTTTGCGCCGTGGGGCAAAATTCAGAGATAACTTGAAGCGTGTCAAGGAAGCGCTCAAGGAATCGCGTTTTGATAAAGAATTACTCACCAGGAGTGATGACCGCTAAAAGCAATAACAATGTTCTACCCTTTTCGTCATCCGGGGACGTTCATTTTATACCGTTAAGGTTTCAGAACGACCGGATCAATGTTCACGCAACACCAAGTTGTTTTAGTCAACGGAGTATTACATGTCCAGAAGGCTTCGCAGAACCAAAATCGTTACCACGTTAGGCCCGGCAACTGACCGCGATAACAACCTTGAGAAGGTTATCGCCGCGGGCGCAAACGTAGTACGTATGAACTTCTCTCACGGCTCGCCGGAAGATCATAAAATGCGTGCTGATAAAGTCCGTGAGATTGCCGCCAGACTGGGGCGTCATGTGGCTATTTTAGGCGACCTGCAAGGGCCAAAAATTCGCGTTTCCACCTTCAAAGAAGGCAAAGTGTTCCTCAACATTGGGGACAAATTTCTGTTAGACGCGAACCTGGGTAAAGGCGAAGGCGACAAAGAAAAAGTCGGCATTGATTACAAAGGATTGCCGGCAGACGTCGTTCCCGGCGATATTCTGCTGCTTGATGATGGTCGCGTGCAACTGAAAGTGCTTGAAGTCCAGGGCATGAAAGTCTTTACCGAAGTCACCGTCGGCGGCCCGCTGTCTAACAATAAAGGCATTAACAAGCTCGGCGGCGGGCTTTCTGCCGAAGCGCTGACCGAAAAAGACAAAGCCGATATTCAGACCGCTGCGCTGATAGGCGTTGACTATCTGGCCGTCTCCTTCCCACGCTGCGGCGAAGATCTGAACTATGCACGCCGACTGGCACGCGACGCCGGCTGCGACGCGAAAATCGTGGCTAAGGTCGAACGCGCCGAAGCGGTATGCGATGAAAACGCCATGGACGACATCATTCTGGCATCTGACGTGGTGATGGTCGCTCGTGGCGACCTGGGCGTTGAAATCGGCGATCCGGAACTGGTCGGAATCCAGAAAGCGCTGATTCGCCGTGCGCGTCAACTGAACCGCGCAGTCATCACTGCAACCCAGATGATGGAATCGATGATCACTAACCCAATGCCAACCCGTGCAGAAGTGATGGACGTGGCGAACGCCGTACTGGATGGCACTGATGCGGTTATGTTGTCTGCCGAAACCGCAGCCGGTCAGTATCCGTCTGAAACCGTTGCCGCAATGGCGCGTGTCTGCCTGGGCGCAGAAAAAATCCCCAGCATCAATGTGTCTAAACACCGTCTCGACGTGCAGTTCGACAATGTCGAAGAAGCCATTGCCATGTCTGCGATGTATGCGGCAAACCATCTGAAAGGCGTTACCGCGATCATCACTATGACGGAATCCGGTCGTACCGCGCTGATGACTTCCCGTATCAGCTCCGGCCTGCCGATTTTCGCCATGTCACGCCATGAACGCACGCTGAACCTGACCGCGCTCTACCGCGGCGTAACGCCGGTGCATTTTGACAGCGCGGCTGATGGCGTTGTCGCGGCGCATGAAGCTGTTAATCTGCTGCGCGATAAAGGGTATCTGGTTTCCGGCGACCTGGTGATCGTGACCCAGGGCGATGTAATGAGCACAGTAGGTTCGACCAATACCACGCGTATTTTGACCGTTGAGTAAAACTCACCCAGGCCTGATAAGCGTTGCGCCATCAGGTATTACTGACGAGTCCTGGAATAGGTTGACACTTTTCAGTCTTATAACGCCCGATGAACCTCATCGGGCGTTTTGTATTGTAGCGACAGATGAGGCCGCTGAGTGTTGTAAATTTCTACCGACTCCCTGACCATCCTTCTTGCCTGTTCTCTATCTTCTGGCTCCGCACTTTCTGAGTGAAGAGGACGTGAGCCAGTCGGGTTAACCGTTTGTTCAGCCAGTTCAGCACAGTATGGTTGCCCGCGGTTTTGCGCCTGGCAGTATGTCATTTCGCCTTTTCCGACCTGCTCAACGACAGCCAGTTTAAAGGATAGAGAGTGATCGCACCGTGTGCGTTTAACTTTTTGATTCATCAAACTTTCATCTGTCTATACGTTAAATATGTCAACGTTATTCAGGGCGGGGGAACGGATATAAAAAAGCGAACCTTGTGGCTCGCTTTTTTATTCGCTGTCAGTTAATAGTTAAATCCAACGTTAATCGGTATTCAAACGCCCAACTGGTATGCCAGTCTTGTCCGTAGAAATGGATCAGTCCAGTGTAATGACCCGGTGGGATAGCCTGATTATCGCTGCGGCTCCATGTAAATCTGGCCTGGTACCCGCCTGAGCTGCTACATCCCACGGCAGCGTTAAGAGGACGTTGTGAACAATCCGATTTACGATAGCCTTTGAGATTAACCGTATACTGCTGCCCACTGTTATCTACCAGCGTCACGGGCGTTGAGACTTTAGAATAATCGCCAGAAGGCGCCCAGACCAGTTCTGTCGGGCCCGTTGTGGGCGCAGAGGTGACAAAACCTAAATCGGAATAACCTTTGATTGACGAAGACGTATAGGTTGATGAATCCGTTGTGACATACCATGTATCTTCAATGGTGTTGATAAACTTCACCTGGTCATTTTTTAATGACGACGTATTGATCGATGCTGTTACCGTGGCCTGACCAACATCATTACCACTTAGTTTCACTGTGGCGACGCCAGAACTGTTAGTATTGGTTGTTGACGCTGACAGCTTGTTCAGCGTGGTCTGCCAGTTAATGGCTGCATTAGGCACACTGTTATGGTTCACATCCTCAATTTGAGTGGTATAGGTAACAGTATCAGAGCCATTAGCGAGTGCGTTGGTTTTATCCACTGTCAGTGAAAGCAGCGTTGCCGTTTTCGCGTCGCCAATAAAGGTCACTTTAGCGGCTGACAGCGTTTTGCCATTACCTGGAACGGTTGCTGTCACCACCGCATCACGTGCTTTCAGCGTATGGCCTGAAATGGAGGCGATACCCTGCTCGTTGGTTACGCTACTGTTGGCCGTAAGCGTCAGATCCGGGTCGTCGCTGCTCCAGTTAATCGCCGTTGACGGCAGAACGTTGCCGTAACCGTCCTTCACGGTGACGGACCAGGTGACCGTGTCGGTGTTGTCCGCTACGGCCTGGGTTTTATCGGCCTTAATGTTTGAGAGCGTTGCGGTGTCAACATCACCGATAACGTTCAACTGTAATTCTTTCTGAGAATCGTTGATACCCGCCCCGACAGTCGTTGTACCGGCTTTGGTATCTGTGTAAGTCACACTGGCTAAACCATTGCTGTCGGTGACGCTGCTGTCGGCTGGCTGGAATGCCCCCCCGCTGCTATCAGTCCCCCAATTTACCGTCGCGTTAGCGACGGGATTGTTATTCCCGTCGGTGACGGCGGCCTGAAGCGTGATGACGTCTTTTCCGGCGACGATATCCGTCGTTTTGCTGGCAGTGATTTGCGAGAGCTTCTCTGTCGTGCTGTCAGCGATAAAACGCATCGTCACCGAGTGTGTACTGATGCCATTGAACGTGGCGACCGCTTTGCATGAGACAATATTCTCTGAAGTAACGGATACAGTAGATTTGCCCTCGGTATTGGTGGGTACGGTGTCGGCAGAGAGCTGTGCAGAACTCGCCGGGTCAAGACTCCAGGCTACGTCGCCCTGATTGATGACGTTGCCGTATTGATCCTTCACGGTGGCCGTTAAGTTAATCGCGTCCATTCCATTGGCTATGGCATCGTAGTCATGTTCCGGAGAGGTGATCGAGACCACTTTCGCGCTCAACTGATCCGGTACGATGTTGAGCTGAATGGTTTTCTCACTGTCATTCACGCTACTCGCCGTCACAGTTGTGACCTGTGCGAGTGTGCCACTAAAGGTGACAATCGCCTGACCCTGGGCATCCGTGGCCGTGGTGGTTTCGCTGAAGTTGCCCGAAGTATTATCGGATGACCAGTTCACGTTAGCGTTCGCAATAGGGTGCCCCGACGCATCCTGTACCGTTGCGGTAAGAGTGATAGTGTCTCTTCCTGCGGCGATATCGTCCGTTTTATTTGCCGTAAGCGTTCGGATGGCGGCCGATCCGGCGTCAGCGGTAAAGTTAACGGTTTCGGCGTTTTCAGGGTTACCATTGACTTCTGCGGTCACCACGTAATTTTCTACCTCGGTAGATGTTAAGGCGACGGTCACTTTACCTGCGATGTCAGAGGTGCTGGTGGTGGCTGACAGCTTGCCCGTAGCCGGGCTGACCGACCATTCTGCAGTAACACCTGCAACAGGATTGCTGTTGGCATCGATAACGGTGCCGGTATAGGTAATGCTATCCACGCCATCGGCGATGGCGGTGGTTTTACTCACGGTGATGTTTCCTATCTGTGCGGTAGCGGTATCACCGGTAAATGTGGTTACCGGCGCATTCCACGCCGCGCCCGTAGTTGCCTGGGCGGTGACGTTTACGTCACCTGCTTTCAGCGTTGTCACAGTCACCGTAGTGGTTCCGTTCACGTCCGTTTGGGTCGTTACTGCAGACAGTTTTGCCGTGGCAGGCGTTACCTTCCAGTTAACGTCCTGTTCCTTAACTGGATTGCCTTTTGCATCCGTCACGGTGGCGGTGTAGGTAATCTGGTCTTTACCATTGGCGATAGCCGTCGATTTATCTACAGTAATGTCAGTCACTTTGGCTGTTGCGGTATCTGCGGTAAACAGAAGGTCGGGCGAATTAACCGCCCCGCCGGTTGCGGCGCTGGCTGAGACGACGACCTTACCCTGCACGGATGAGACCAGCGTTACAATGGCATCACCTTGCTGGTCGGTGCTGTTTTGCGTGGTGCTCAGCGTGCCTTGTCCTTCCACGATTTTCCATTCAATTGCGCTGTTAGCGACAGGGTGCTCATTGGCATCGATAACGTGAGCTGTCAGCGTAATCCGGTCGTTTTGGTTAGCAACCGCCTGGGTTTTGTCGGCATTCACTGACTGAACGGATGCTGTGGCGTCATCGGCGAGGAAATTAACCGTGGGCGAAGTTTGCGATTGTTCTCCCAGTGTCGCGGTCACCGTCACGTTTTCTACGGCGGTGGAAGTCAGATCTACTGTCGCTTCCCCCTGCGCGTCCGTGCTGGTGGAGGTGGCGGACAGACTGGCCTGGGTACTGCTGGTTGCCCAGCTAATTTGTATTCCTTTTAATGGATTTTTATTAGCATCTTCAACCTTTACGCTGAACGTCACAGGATCGTGCCCGTTCGCGAGAGCTGACGTTTTGCTGACCGTTACGCTGCTCAATGTCGCGGTTTTAACGTCTGGCAGGAAGGTTAGCGTATCTGTTTTTAACGCTTCGCTGTCGCCTGTTGAGGCCGAAACGATGCCCTGTCCGGCTTTCGCTGATTTCAGCGTGACGGTGGCGATGCCATTTTCATCGGTATTACTCTGTTTATCCGCCAGGTGAGCGCTGCCGCTGGCCGAATCGATCGCCCAGTTAACGGGCTGGTTCACCAGCGGGTGCTGGCTGGCATCAGTGACCATCGCGCTGACGGTGATAGCGTCCTGATTATCGGCGCGAGCAAGGGTTTTATCGGCATCAATTTTTATGACTTTTGCGCTGCTGGCGTCGGCCGTAAACTGCAGCGTTTTACTCTGCATGGATTCGCCGTTATCCAGCGTTACACTCACCGTTGTGCTTATGATTTGACCGCTGGTGACAGAGGCGACGGCATTACCCTGGCTATCCGTTGTGCTTGATGGTGTGTTTAGCATCGCGCCAGCATTGTCGCTTTCCCAGTGCACGGTCACGCCCTGAACAGGATTATTCATCGCATCCACCACGTGCGCAGTCATTGAAATCGCATCCTGACTATTCGCCAGCGCTGTGGTTTTGGACGCATCAAGTGTGGCGAAATGCGCGGTGTCTTTCACTGCCGTAAGGTTAATGGTGGTTGTGTTGAGCTTGGTCGTCTGATTGTAGAGAGGCTGAACGATAACCGCGCCAGGCTGGGTGCCTGCGGTGAAGGTACTGACGTACACGCCCGGCGATTGCTCTTTAAACTCGCTGATTTTTTCCGCTACCGGCGAGGCCGCCGATGCCCCCTGAATCTGCGTGTTACGAATGAGCTGGGCGCTAAGGCTACTGGCGAGGCCGGTAATTTTTTGCCCGCTACCGGACGTAACAGTAACGCTCACCTGCGTGGTGCTGACGCCGTCTGCCGGCAGAGTTGTGCTGGCCGCTGTGGTTGCGGTAACAATGTCATTAGGGTTAAAGCCGCTCACGGCGACAGTCATATGGCTGACGTCAGATTTATTACCCTGGTTGTCGTATGCCGTGGCGGCGACAACATACATATTCTTCTCGGCACCATTTTGCACGTAGTGCGGCATCGTAACCGTCCACGTCCCATTTTCCTCGGTGATGTTGCCGCCGTTCTGTATCAGGCTATCATCCTGCCAGGTGATATGATCGAGAGGATATTTACTCTTCACAGTTACGTTGACAGGCAGGGTTTCATCTTCCACGCCGGTCATTTTTTCCGGCACTTTCAGCGAAATTAACTCTTTCTTGCGGTATTCCAGCACGATAGTGTTATTGCGATTAACCAAATCAAGGCGACTGCCGAGAAGTGTGCGGCGGTTTTTGACATTATCGGCGTCGAGCTGAGCATTGAGCGGCGAGCCGAGCATCCAGTTAACCGCCATCTCAATTTGAGTATCGTTATGATTGCCTTTCCCCATTTTTTGATTTAAGCCAACGGAAAACAGCGGAACCGGGGTGTAATTAACGCCTGCGGTCAAAGCATAAGGATCACGTTGACGGTCGTCGTCGCTATCGCCAAACAGAGCAACGTCATCGCCATAATACTGCTCCCAAATCAACTGAGCGCCTAGCTGCGGATATGCTGGTAAATAGCCTTCGGCTCGCACATCATAGCCGTTGGCGACACGTTCTTCGTAATCAGTATGGTCTTTCGAATCTTTCCAGCCAGAAAGACGCTGATAGGCGTTGGCGCTCAGCTTGAAATAATCCCAGCCAAGCTCGCCGCCGAAACCCAGACGCTGGTGGGTAACACTGGAGATTTGCTGATCATAAAATGCGTTAACGCCCCACATCCAGTGGTCGGCGAAATAGCGGTAGCCCACGCCTGCGTTGATAATATTACGATCGTCATCGCGTCTTCCGCCTAATTGTGTAAATAACAGGTTGTGTTTCTTGTCATCATAAAGCGGCAACAGTATATCCAGGCTAGCACTTTCCAGCGACAGATCGTTATCGAGACCCAGATTTACCCTCGCCGTACCAAATTGCTGAAGCCAGTTTTGTACTGCATTAGTGGCGTAAGCAGATCCATTATTAATCGCAGAATTGATTAATGCATCCGTTTTGTTATCCTGATTCAACATAGCACCAGTGCTGGAAAGCACATTCGCGAGATTCTTACCTGCATCGTCTTCTTTCGCCGTGTTTGATGCCGCTGTGACCGTTGTCTGCGGCGCTGACGAGGGGGTAGTTTCCGCTCTGATTGGGAATGAAAATACAAAAGAGTTAATAAATAAAAATATTATATGAATACATATTTGTATGCAGGCCGTAAATCGAGTGGAAAAACGCATAGCCAAAATCCTTTTAGGTTAACGACGAGGCAGAATAAAAACCACTTGAGAGTATATTAATATTTTTTCAGGAAGCAGCTTTATGATTTCTTATTTATAAATTTAGTTTTTCTAACATCATAAAATAACAAACAGTTACATCATTTAAATGATTTAAAAGAAGGAAATTTATAGCTACCCCCATAATTAATAATAGATCAGGTATTCGCTATCAAGAGACAAAAAATAATATTCTTCAAGAGAGCTATTTTATTTCCTATTATTTACATTATGAGTAATTTATTGATTATCCATAATTATTATAGTAAGCGTTTCATTAACCTTCAGTTTTAGCGACGCGTTCGTTTGTATGCTGCCGCTGGCAGTATGTCATTTCGCCTTTTTCGACCTGTTCAACGACGACCGGTTTAAACAACAGTGAGTCATCGTGTTGTGTGCGTTAACTTATTGGTTCATCACATGTATAAGCAAAATGTGCCAACGCTATTCAGGACGGGGTATACACAATATAAAGCCTCTCTTACGAGAGGCTTTATTTATTTGATGGGATAAAGATCTTTACGCTTATACGGCTGGATCTCGCCCGGCTTGCGAGTTTTGAGCAATTTCAGAATCCAGGTGTACTGTTCCGGATGCGGGCCGACAAAAATTTCGACCTCTTCGTTCATTCGTCTGGCGATAGTGTGATCGTCAGCGGTGAGAAGATCGTCCATTGGTGGGCGAATCTGGATGGTCAGGCGATGCGTTTTACCATTATAAACCGGGAAAAGCGGTATCACGCGTGCGCGACACACTTTCATCAGCCGACCAATCGCAGGCAGCGTCGCTTTGTACGTTGCAAAGAAATCAACGAATTCACTATGCTCCGGGCCGTGATCCTGGTCCGGTAGGTAGTAACCCCAGTAGCCCTGGCGAACAGACTGAATGAAGGGTTTAATCCCGTCATTACGCGCATGTAAACGTCCGCCGAAACGCCGACGCACCGTGTTCCAGATATAGTCAAAAACCGGGTTACCCTGGTTATGAAACATCGCCGCCATTTTTTGCCCTTGCGAGGCCATCAGCATGGCCGGAATATCCACACCCCAGCCATGCGGCACAAGGAAAATGACTTTCTCGTCGTTACGACGCATCTCCTCAATGATTTCCAGACCTTCCCAGTCAACACGCTGTTGAATTTTTTTCGGACCGCGCATCGCCAGCTCAGCCATCATCGCCATCGCCTGCGGCGCGGTGGCGAACATTTCATCGACAATTGCTTCGCGCTCAACTTCGCTACGCTGCGGAAAGCACAATGACAGATTAATCAGCGCACGGCGACGGGAGCTCTTTCCCATACGTCCGGCAAAACGCCCCAGCGTCGCCAGCAAAGGGTCGCGAAATGATGCCGGGGTTAATGCGATCCCCGCCATTGCCGCAGCGCCCAACCAGGCGCCCCAATACTGCGGATAGCGAAAGGATTTTTCAAATTCAGGGATATATTCTCTATTATTTTTTTGGGTTTTCATGCTGTTCCAGGGTCTGCTGACGCGAAAAGGAATTGTGAATAGTGTAGCGGCGTCTGCGCCTCACACAAAACAAAAAAGCCGGTACACATCGCGTACCGGCTCTGTCAGCACATTTGTTAATCGAAACGCAGTTGCGGCAGAACCTCTTTCACCTGCGCCAGGTATTCACGACGATCTGATCCCGTCAGACCTTCCGTACGCGGCAATTTTGCTGTTAGAGGGTTAACGGCCTGCTGGTTGATCCATACCTCATAATGCAGATGCGGCCCTGTGGAACGCCCTGTATTACCAGAAAGCGCAATACGATCGCCACGTTTCACTTTTTGCCCCGGTTTCACCAGCAGCTTACGCAGGTGCATATAGCGCGTGGTGTAGGTGCGTCCATGACGAATCGCGATGTAGTAACCGGCAGCGCCGCTACGTTTAGCAACCACTACCTCGCCATCCCCCACCGACAGCACCGGCGTCCCCTGCGGCATCGCAAAGTCAACGCCACGATGCGGCGCAACGCGTCCAGTAACCGGGTTCAGACGACGCGGATTAAAGTTGGAGGAGATGCGGAACTGTTTTGCGGTCGGGAATCGTAAAAAGCCTTTCGCCAGGCCGACACCGTTACGGTCATAGAATTTACCGTCAGCGGCGCGAATGGCGTAGTAATCTTTGCCATCGGAACGCATACGCACGCCCAACAACTGACTCTGCTCGCGCTTGCCGTCCAGCATCTCACGCGACATCAGAACCGAAAATTCATCGCCCTTTTTCAGCTTCCGAAAATCCATCTGCCACTGCATCGCTTTTATCACTGCGCTGATTTCGCTGCTGGTTAAACCTGCCTCTTTCGCGCTGGCGACAAAGCTACCACCTACCGTGCCTTTCAGCAGGCTGTTGACCCAGTCCCCCTGCTGCATTTCACTGCTCATTTTGAAACCGTTTGCAGTGCGATCGTAGGTACGCGTTTCACGGCGGGAGACTTCCCATGTCAGACGCTGTAAATCGCCATCGGCGGTCAGTGTCCATGAGAGTTGTTGACCAATTTTCAGATTTCGCAGCTCCTTATCAGAAGCGGCAAGTCGACTAATATCGGCCATATCGATGCCGTACTGATTCAGAATGCTGCTTAGCGTATCGCCTGTAGAGACGACGTATTCATGGACGCCGACTTCGCCTGAGGTTTTATCGTCCAGCTCATCCTGAGGAATAGCTTCATCTTCCTGGGCGGCCTGATCGATGGGTTCACTGGCCTCAGGTAAGAGGGAACGAATCTCGCTTTTCTCCAGTTCAATAGTTTTAACGATTGGCGCGGATTCCGGGTGGTAGACATATGGCCGCCATACGGCGACGGCCAGTGTCAGAACGGTAAGTGACCCCAACATAACGCGATGGGGTCGGGGCAGATTATTAAATGCCAGGGCGACAGAGCGGGCTATCTGTTGCACGTATTCACTTCCTCGTTAATCTCCTTTCAGGCAGCTCGCATACTGGTTGGCTAATTGGCTTAAAAACGCTGAATAGCTTGTTTTACCCAGTTTAATGTTCGTCCCGAGGGGGTCCAGTGTTCCCATTCGAACGGATGTCCCTCTCGCCACGGCTTCCACGACCGCTGGCCTGAATTGTGGCTCAGCAAAAACGCAGGTTGCTTTTTGCTCAACCAACTGTGTTCTTATTTCATGTAAACGCTGCGCGCCAGGTTGTATCTCAGGGTTCACGGTAAAGTGACCGAGTGGGGTGAGTCCGTAGTGTTTTTCGTAGTAACCGTAGGCGTCATGAAAAACGAAATACCCTTTCCCCTTGAGCGGCGCGAGCTCGTTACCGACCTGTTTATCGGTTGCGGCTAATTGTGCCTCAAAATCCTTCAGGTTGGCGTCGAGTTTGGCTCGACTTTGCGGCATAAGTTCCACTAATTTTTCATGGATTGCAACCGCTGTAGCCCGCGCTATCTCTGGGGAAAGCCAAAGATGCATGTTATATTCGCCGTGATGGTGATGTACGTCACCTTTTTCCTCATCGGCATCAGCGTGCGCATGTTCATCCTCATCATCATCCGCGCCCTTCATGAGTAATGGCTTCACATCGGCAAGTTGCGCAATGGTAACCTGCTTATTACCAGGAATATTCCTGACCGACCTCTCCATAAAGGCTTCCATTTCCGGGCCAACCCAGACGACTAAGTCCGCGCCCTGTAAGCGTTTTACGTCTGATGGACGCAATGAATAATCATGCTCGGAAGCCCCATCCGGAAGTAAGACTTGCGTATCCGTAACGCCGTCAGCAATGGCGGAAGCGATAAACCCAAGCGGTTTAAGCGAAGCGACAACGGCGGCGTCGGCAGCCTGGGTTGCACTCCCCCAAAGCGCGGCGGATAATGCTGCGAAAAGAAGCGTATTTTTCTGTAACATAATGCGACCAATCATCGTAATGAATGTGTGAAATGTGATATTATAACATCCTATCACTTCTGCAAGCCTAAAATTGACATGACAAGTTTAGTTTCACTGGAAAACGTCTCGGTCTCATTTGGTCAACGCCGCGTCCTCTCTGACGTGTCGCTTGAATTGAGCCCCGGAAAAATTTTAACGCTTCTCGGTCCTAACGGCGCGGGGAAGTCAACGCTTGTGCGCGTGGTTTTAGGACTGGTAGCTCCTGATGAAGGAGTGATCAAGCGCAACGGACAACTCCGTATCGGCTATGTCCCACAAAAGCTCTATCTCGATACCACGCTTCCGCTGACGGTAAACCGATTTTTACGTTTACGTCCCGGCACGCAAAAAACGGATATTCTCCCGGCGCTTAAACGTGTTCAGGCCGGACATCTGATTGACGCGCCCATGCAAAAACTCTCCGGCGGCGAGACACAGCGCGTACTGCTGGCCCGCGCTCTGCTTAACCGGCCGCAGTTGCTGGTACTTGATGAGCCGACGCAAGGCGTGGATGTCAACGGCCAGGTCGCGTTATACGACCTTATCGATCAGTTGCGCCGCGAACTCGATTGCGCCGTGCTAATGGTGTCGCATGATCTACATCTGGTAATGGCAAAAACAGATGAGGTGTTATGCCTGAACCATCATATTTGCTGTTCCGGCACGCCGGAAGTGGTGTCTATGCATCCGGAATTTATCTCTATGTTTGGTCCGCGCGGTGCAGAGCAACTGGGGATTTATCGCCATCATCATAATCATCGCCATGATTTACAGGGCCGTATTGTACTGCGCCGGGGAAATGGTCACTCATGATTGAATTATTACTGCCCGGCTGGCTAGCCGGGATGATGTTGGCCTGCGCCGCAGGTCCGTTGGGCTCATTCGTGGTCTGGCGTCGGATGTCCTACTTTGGCGATACACTGGCTCACGCGTCGCTTCTGGGCGTGGCGTTTGGCCTGTTGCTGGACGTTAACCCCTTTTATGCGGTAATCGCCGTTACGCTGCTGCTGGCCGCCGGTCTGGTATGGCTGGAGAAACGCCCTCACCTCGCGATTGATACCTTACTGGGCATTATGGCGCATAGCGCTCTGTCTTTAGGACTGGTCGTTGTCAGCCTGATGTCCAATGTCCGCGTTGATTTAATGGCTTATCTGTTTGGCGATTTGCTGGCCGTCACGCCGGAAGATCTTATCTCGATCGCCATTGGCGTAGTTATTGTGCTGGCTATTCTCTTCTGGCAGTGGCGCAACTTGCTGTCGATGACTATTAGCCCGGATCTTGCCTTTGTCGATGGCGTGAAGTTACAGCGCGTGAAGCTGCTATTGATGCTGGTAACGGCGTTAACCATCGGCGTAGCGATGAAGTTTGTCGGGGCACTGATCATTACATCGCTACTGATTATCCCCGCCGCAACCGCGCGTCGCTTTGCCCGTACGCCGGAGCAGATGGCGGGTGTAGCGGTGGTAACAGGAATGATCGCCGTAACGGGCGGACTGACCTTCTCCGCGTTCTATGATACGCCAGCAGGTCCGTCAGTGGTATTGTGCGCAGCCATGCTGTTTATCTTCAGCATGATGAAAAAACAGGCGAGCTAGGGGATGTTACCGGGTGGCGCAGTTCAACACCGCCATCCGGCATAATCAAGCTTAAGGCATTTCCGGCGGCGTAATACCAAAGTGGTTCCACGCACGCACTGTTGCCATTCTGCCGCGTGGCGTGCGCTGTAAAAAGCCCTGCTGAATCAAATACGGCTCCAGCACATCTTCAATGGTTTCACGCTCTTCGCCAATCGCCGCCGCAAGGTTATCCAGTCCCACCGGACCACCGAAGAATTTATCAATAACCGCCAGCAGCAGTTTGCGATCCATATAGTCAAACCCTTCCGCATCGACGTTCAACATATCCAGCGCCTGCGCGGCAATTTCCGCAGAAATAGCCCCGTCATGCTTCACCTCGGCGAAATCACGCACACGTCTGAGCAGACGGTTGGCTATACGCGGCGTACCGCGCGCCCGACGCGCCACTTCCAGCGCGCCGTCATCGCTCATCTCAAGCCCCATGTGCCGGGCGCTGCGCCCGACAATGTGCTGCAGATCGGGCACCTGATAGAACTCCAGGCGCTGCACGATACCAAAACGGTCGCGTAGCGGCGAGGTTAGCGAACCTGCTCGCGTCGTCGCGCCAATGAGCGTAAACGGCGGCAGGTCGATTTTAATCGACCGCGCGGCTGGCCCTTCGCCAATCATGATATCCAACTGGTAATCTTCCATCGCCGGATAGAGCACCTCTTCCACCACCGGTGAAAGCCGATGAATCTCATCAATAAACAGCACATCATGCGGTTCAAGATTGGTGAGCATGGCCGCCAGATCGCCCGCTTTTTCCAGCACCGGGCCGGATGTGGTACGCAGATTAACGCCCATTTCATTGGCCACGATATTCGCCAGAGTCGTTTTACCTAACCCTGGCGGACCGAAAATCAGCAAGTGATCTAATGCGTCGCCGCGCAGTTTTGCCGCCTGAATAAAGATCTCCATCTGGGAGCGCACCTGCGGTTGACCGACATACTCCGCCAATAACTTAGGGCGAATGGCGCGATCGGCAACTTCCTCTGCGATCGTGGCGCCTGCTGAAATCAGGCGATCTGCTTCTATCATCCTTTACCTCATAACGCGGCGCGTAACGCGTCGCGAATCAGTGTTTCACTGCTTGCGTCCGGACGAGCGATTTTGCTCACCATCCGACTGGCTTCTTGCGGTTTATAACCCAGCGCCACCAGCGCAGCAACCGCTTCTTGCTCAGCATCGTCCGTTGTCGGGCTGGCTGGCGACGTCAATACCAGATCGACCGCTGGCGTAAAGAGATCGCCATGTAGCCCTTTAAAGCGGTCTTTCATTTCCACAATCAATCGTTCAGCGGTTTTTTTACCGATGCCGGGTAATTTCACCAGCGCCGCAGGATCTTCACGTTCAACCGCATTGACGAATTGTTGCGCCGACATGCCGGAGAGGATCGCCAGCGCCAGCTTAGGCCCGACGCCATTTGTTTTGATTAGCTCTTTAAACAGCGTGCGCTCTTGCTTATTGTTGAATCCGTACAGCAACTGCGCATCTTCACGCACCACAAAATGGGTAAAGACAGTCGCTTCCTTTCCGGATTCCGGGAGCTCATAGAAACAGGTCATGGGCATATGCACTTCATAGCCTACGCCCCCTGTCTCCAGCAGCACGATCGGGGGTTGTTTTTCGAGAATAATGCCTCTGAGTCTGCCAATCACATGACGCTCCTGCGTAAAGGGCTGAAAAGGTAAAGCCGTATCATAAAAAAAGGCTGGATAGATATCCAGCCTCATTTGTCATTATCGCAACCTTCCCCGCGCCAGATTGAGTCGGCTCTCGCTCATTTGCATCGCGTTCTGGCTAACGTGGCAATGCGTAATCGCGATAGCCAGCGCATCTGCGGCGTCTGCCTGCGGGTTAGCGGGGAGCTTCAGCAACGTTCGCACCATATGCTGCACCTGGCTTTTCTCCGCGCTACCAATACCGACGACGGTTTGCTTCACCTGACGCGCCGCGTATTCAAACACCGGCAGTTCCTGGTTGACCGCGGCGACAATTGCTACGCCGCGCGCCTGTCCCAATTTGAGGGCTGAATCGGCATTCTTCGCCATAAACACCTGTTCGATAGCGAAATAGTCCGGCTGGAACTGTGTAATGATTTCCGTCACGCCTGCGTATATGAGCTTCAAACGAGACGGCAGATCATCGACTTTAGTGCGAATACATCCGCTGCCCAGATAGGTCAGTTGCCTGCCGATCTGACGAATAACGCCATAACCGGTGATGCGCGACCCCGGGTCAATACCGAGAATAATAGCCATCACGCATCTCCTGTTATGTTCGGATTCAACCACCTCATTCTAAGGTAGCGGCAACCTCATCAGAGATCTCACCGTTATGGTAGACTTCCTGAACATCATCACAGTCTTCCAGCATATCAATCAGACGCAGCAGTTTCGGCGCGGTTTCCGCATCCATATCCGCTTTGGTTGACGGGATCATGGACACTTCGGCGCTGTCCGCTTTCAGACCCGCCGCTTCCAGCGCGTCACGCACTTTGCCCATCTCTTCCCAAGCAGTGTAAACATCAATCGCGCCATCATCATAGGTCACAACATCTTCCGCGCCAGCTTCCAGAGCGGCTTCCATGATGGTGTCTTCATCGCCTTTCTCAAAGGAGATGACCCCTTTCTTACTGAACAGGTACGCCACTGAGCCGTCCGTACCCAGATTACCGCCGCACTTGCTGAAAGCATGACGCACTTCCGCTACGGTACGGTTACGATTGTCACTCAGACACTCAATCATAATGGCCGTGCCGCCAGGACCGTAACCTTCATAGATGATGGTTTCCATGTTCGCATCATCATCGCCGCCGACGCCGCGAGCGATGGCGCGGTTCAGAGTGTCGCGGGTCATGTTGTTGGCCAGAGCTTTATCCACGGCCGCGCGCAGACGCGGGTTGGCATCCGGATCGCCGCCGCCCAATTTAGCTGCCGTTACCAGTTCACGAATAATTTTAGTGAAGATTTTACCGCGCTTGGCATCCTGCGCAGCTTTACGATGTCTGGTGTTGGCCCATTTACTATGACCTGCCATAAATATTTCCTCAAAAAAAGCGCGCCTTTTCAGGCGACGTTAATGACAAACTCTTCAATCGCTTGCCGATTACTCCAGGACTTGGTAAGCGCCGCCGCGTCAGGCGCATCAAGCCACTGGTACGTCAGATGTTCTGTGAATATCACCTGACGCTCATGCGGTAGGGCAAGGCAGAACCAGGATTCTGTATTGTGCATGACGCCCGGCGCATAGCGATGACGTAAATGTGAAAAAATCTCAAACTCCACCGTACGTTGGCAGTCGATTAAGGTCAGTTGCTCTGCCGCAACATCAATCGTGACCTCCTCTTTGACTTCACGCACGGCGGCCTGCAACGCGGTCTCCCCTTCTTCCACACTGCCCGTCACCGACTGCCAGAAATCCGGGTCGTCGCGTCGCTGCAACATCAGCACCCGTTTCGTATCTTGCGCGAAGATAATCACCAAGACCGAAACGGGGCGCTTGTACACTTTATCCTTCACGCGGCCTCGTTGTTGGCTGTTAGGTGACGCCGCTCATTGATGAGACTCGCCCTTGTGGACCGCCGCGATATCGCGCGAATGATGTCGTGTACATTGTTCATATCAGTTATTCTCAGCTTTCTTCACAACCTGAATACCCAACTCCGTCAACGCCGCCTGGTTGGCGAAACTTGGCGCTTCGGTCATCAGACACGCGGCAGCGGTCGTTTTCGGGAAGGCGATAACATCACGAATATTGTCGGTGCCGGTCAACAGCATGGTCAGACGGTCCAGACCAAACGCCAGGCCCGCGTGCGGCGGCGTACCGTATTTTAACGCATCCAGCAGGAAGCCGAACTTCTCGCGCTGCTCCTGCTCATTGATACCGAGAATACCAAATACGGTTTGCTGCATTTCACCGTTGTGAATACGCACCGAACCGCCGCCCACTTCGTAGCCGTTAATCACCATATCGTAAGCGTTAGCGACGGCTTCTTCCGGCGCAGTTTTCAGTTCAGACGCCGTCATGTCGCGCGGGGCGGTGAACGGATGGTGCATCGCGGTCAAACCGCCTTCGCCGTCGTCTTCAAACATCGGGAAGTCAATCACCCACAGCGGCGCCCACTTGTCTTCGTCGGTCAGGCTCAGGTCTTTGCCCAGTTTCAGACGCAACGCGCCCAGCGCATCGGCAACCACTTTTTTGTTATCTGCGCCGAAGAAAACCATATCGCCGTCCTGCGCACCAGTACGTTCAAGGATAGCGTCTACGATGTCGGCGGTCAGGAACTTGGCCACCGGGCTGTTGATCCCGTCCAGACCTTTCGCGCGCTCGTTAACTTTGATATACGCCAGGCCTTTCGCGCCGTAGATCTTAACAAAGTTACCGTAATCGTCGATCTGCTTACGGCTAAGCTGTGCGCCGCCCGGCACACGCAGCGCAGCCACACGGCCTTTCGGATCGTTAGCCGGGCCCGCGAAGACCGCGAACTCTACCGATTTCAGCAGGTCAGCGACATCCACCAGCTCCATCGGGTTACGCAGGTCTGGTTTGTCAGAGCCGTAACGACGTTCCGCCTCTGCAAATGTCATGACCGGGAAATCCCCCAGATCCACGCCTTTCACTTCCAGCCACAAATGGCGCACCAACGCTTCCATCACTTCGCGCACCTGCGGCGCGGTCATGAAGGAGGTCTCGACGTCGATCTGAGTAAATTCAGGCTGGCGGTCAGCACGTAAGTCTTCATCACGGAAGCATTTGACTATCTGATAGTAACGGTCGAAACCGGACATCATCAGGAGCTGTTTAAACAGTTGCGGCGACTGCGGCAGCGCGTAGAATTTACCTTTATGAACGCGCGAAGGCACCAGATAGTCGCGCGCGCCTTCCGGCGTGGCTTTGGTCAGCATCGGCGTTTCAATATCAAGGAAACCGTGATCGTCCATAAAACGACGCACCAGGCTGGTAATTTTGGCGCGAGTTTTCAGGCGCTGCGCCATTTCCGGACGACGCAAATCCAGATAGCGGTACTTGAGACGCGCCTCTTCGGTATTAACGTGGTTAGCGTCAAGCGGCAGTGAGTCTGCGCGGTTGATGATAGTGAGAGAGGACGCCAGCACTTCAATTTCGCCGGTCGCCATATCCGCATTGACGTTTTTCGCGTCACGCGCACGCACGGTGCCCGTAACCTGAATGCAGAACTCATTACGCAGTTCAGAGGCCAGCTTTAACGCGTCCGCACGATCCGGATCGAAGAACACCTGCACAATACCTTCGCGGTCGCGCATATCGATAAAGATCAGGCTACCAAGATCACGACGACGGTTGACCCAACCACACAGAGTCACCTGCTGCCCCACGTGGGACAGACGTAGCTGTCCGCAATATTCTGTACGCATGAGATATCCCTTAACTTAGCCGCAGGCGGATTGTTGCCTGCCATGCAGGCGACGAAGTCGCAGCTTTAGCTGTATGTCACAACTGGATGAAAAAAGGCGGCTATTATACTGGAAATTCTGCCGCACGATAAGAGTCAATCCAGCATGGGAGCGATAACTTGCCCGTTTCATGCGGTATCGACGCCTGGTTCATACTGACTGTACCCGGGTTTTTCACGCGGGTATTGCGTATGCTCACAAAAATTAACAATATTTGTCGCCGCTTTCCTCTTTAATCGTGCTTAAGGTATAGCGAAATCCGCTATTTTTAGGAGAGTGATTATCATGCTGAAACTCAACGCGACCACAACCGCCCTGGTAGTTATTGATTTACAGGAAGGAATTCTTCCGTTTGCCGGCGGCCCGTACACGGCAAACGAGGTGGTCGCCCGCGCCGCGCGGCTGGCGGAAAAGTGTCGCGCCAACGGCTCGCCAGTGGTCATGGTACGCGTCGGATGGTCTGAGGATTATGCCGAGGCGTTAAAACAGCCGGTTGATGCTTCAACGCCTGCGCACGCGTTGCCGGAAAACTGGTGGACCTGGCCTACGGCATTGGGTAAAACTGACAGCGATCTGGAAGTGACTAAACGCCAGTGGGGCGCGTTTTACGGCACCGATCTGGAATTACAACTTCGCCGCCGGGGTATCGACACCATCATATTGTGCGGGATCTCAACCAATATCGGCGTCGAATCCACAGCGCGTAACGCCTGGGAGTTGGGATTTAACCTTATTATTGCCGAAGATGCCTGTAGCGCCGCCAGCAGTGAGCAGCATCAGAGCAGTATGACGCATATTTTCCCGCGTATTGGCCGGGTACGTAGCGTAGAGGATATTTTAAACGCCTTATGATCTACATTGGCTTGCCGCAATGGTCGCACCCGAAATGGGCGCGGCTCGGCATCACCAGTCTGGAAGAGTATGCCCGCCACTTTAACTGCGTGGAGGGCAACACCACGCTTTACGCGCTGCCGAAAGCGGAAATTGTTGATCGCTGGTATGCGCAAACTACGGATGATTTTCGTTTTTGTTTCAAATTTCCCGCGACCATTTCTCACCAGGCCGCTCTGCGTCATTGCGACGATCTGGTGCAGGAATTTTTTACCCGTCTGGCGCCGCTGGAAACGCGCATTGGCCAATACTGGCTTCAGTTGCCTGCCGTCTTTGGACCGCGAGATCTCCCCGCCTTATGGCAATTTCTTGATGCGCTCCCCGCCACGTTTACCTATGGCGTAGAAGTTCGTCATCCGTGTTTTTTTGACAAAGGTGAGGATGAACAGCGGTTCAATCGCGGGTTACACGAGCGCGGCGTAAACCGCGTGATCCTGGATAGTCGTCCGGTACATGCCGCCCATCCCCACAGCGAGGCCGTCCGCGAGGCGCAGCGGAAAAAACCCAAAGTCCCGGTACATGCGGTCGTGACGGCCAGCCATCCGATGGTGCGTTTTATCGGTAGCGATAATATGGCGCAAAACCGTCAGTTTTTCGCCGCCTGGTTGCAGAAACTCCCGCAGTGGCGGCAGACCACCACGCCTTTTCTGTTTTTACATACTCCGGATATCGCGCAGGCGCCGGAACTGGTGAATACGCTTTGGCATGATTTACGCAGCGTCTTACCGGAAATCGGCACTGCTCCGTCCATTCCACAGCAATCTTCTCTTTTCTGAAAATGCCCCCTATCATAGGCAATGCCATCAGCCATTACTTACTCTAAATAATTCGAGTTGCAGGAAGATGGCAAGGGAGAGAATCCCCGGGAGCTTACATTCAATAAGTGACTGGAGTGAACGACAAATCTGCCGGGAGCAGATTTGAACGCGGCTTGCAGCGGCCCCGTATGGGGCGAGACCCAGAGATGAGTCAAGTATCTACAGCCAACGCACATGCAACTTGAAGTATGAAAAGTAAAGGGAGTTTGTATGGTAAGCGCGCTTTATGCCGTTTTGGGTGCGTTATTATTAATGAAGTTCTCTTTTGATGTCGTTCGCTTGCGAATGCAGTACCGTGTCGCCTATGGCGACGGCGGTTTTAGCGAGCTGCAAAGCGCTATCCGTATTCATGGTAATGCGGTGGAATATATTCCCGTCGCGCTGGTACTGCTGCTGTTTATGGAAATGAACGGCGCCGAAACGTGGATGGTGCATATCTGCGGCATCATTTTAATCGCCAGTCGGCTGATGCATTATTACGGCTTCCACCACCGCCTGTTCCGCTGGCGGCGGGCGGGGATGAGCGCGACCTGGTGTGCATTGTTGCTGATGGTGCTGGCAAACCTGTGGTATATGCCCTGGGAGTTGGTTTTCTCCCTGTATTAGCGCACAATACGCGCCTTTATTTTTCCCGGATGTATACGTTATGTCTCACCGCGACACGCTTTTTTCTGCGCCTATCGCCCGTCTCGGCGACTGGACTTTTGATGAACGAGTAGCCGAAGTTTTCCCCGACATGATTCAACGGTCGGTGCCCGGCTACTCTAACATCATCTCTATGATCGGTATGTTGGCTGAACGCTTTGTACAGCCGAACACGCAGGTCTACGATCTGGGCTGCTCGCTGGGCGCCGCGACGCTGTCTGTTCGGCGCAATATCCGCCATGAGCATTGTCGGATTATCGCCGTCGATAACTCCCCGGCCATGATTGAACGCTGCCGCCGCCATATTGATGCGTATAAAGCGCCTACGCCGGTTGACGTAGTTGAAGGCGATATCCGCGATATCACTATTGAAAACGCCTCGCTGGTGGTGCTGAATTTTACCCTGCAATTCCTTGAACCTGCCGAACGCCAGGCATTGCTGGATAAGATTTACCAGGGGTTAAATCCCGGCGGCGCGCTGGTGCTGTCGGAAAAATTTAGCTTTGAAGACGCTAAAGTGGGCGAGCTGTTATTCAACATGCACCACGATTTTAAACGCGCGAATGGGTACAGCGAACTGGAGATCAGCCAGAAGCGCAGTATGCTGGAAAACGTGATGCTCACCGACTCGGTGGAAACGCATAAAGCGCGCCTGCGTAAGGCGGGTTTCGAACACAGCGAACTGTGGTTCCAGTGCTTTAATTTTGGGTCGCTTGTCGCGTTAAAAGCCGGAGTTGCCGCATGATCGAGTTTGGTAACTTTTATCAGCTCATTGCTAAAAATCATCTCTCCCACTGGCTGGAAACATTACCAGCGCAGATTGCCGCCTGGCAACGCGAGCAGCAGCATGGCTTGTTTAAACAGTGGTCGAACGCGGTAGAATTTTTACCGGAAATTACGCCCTGGCGGCTGGACTTACTGCACAGCGTCACGGCGGAAAGCGAAACGCCGCTCAGCGAAGGTCAGCTAAAGCGTATTGATACGTTGCTGCGTAATCTGATGCCGTGGCGTAAAGGCCCGTTCTCGCTTTATGGCGTCAATATTGATACCGAATGGCGTTCCGACTGGAAGTGGGATCGCGTACTGCCGCATTTGTCAGATTTAACCGGCCGGACGATCCTTGATGTCGGCTGCGGCAGCGGCTATCACCTGTGGCGGATGATTGGCGCAGGCGCACATCTGGCGGTCGGCATCGATCCTACGCAGCTTTTCCTCTGCCAGTTTGAGGCGGTGCGTAAACTGTTGGGTAACGATCAGCGCGCGCATCTGCTGCCGTTGGGCATTGAACAACTCCCGGCGCTGAGAGCATTTGATACCGTCTTCTCGATGGGGGTGCTTTATCACCGTCGCTCGCCGCTGGAGCATCTGTGGCAGTTAAAAGATCAGTTAGTCAACGAGGGTGAACTGGTACTGGAAACGCTGGTCGTCGACGGCGATGAAAATACCGTTCTGGTGCCCGGAGATCGCTATGCCCAGATGCGTAACGTCTATTTTATTCCTTCCGCGCCGGCATTAAAAAAATGGCTGGAAAAATGTGGCTTTATTGATGTGCGTATCGCTGACGTTTGCGTCACCACCACCGAAGAGCAGCGCCGTACCGAATGGATGGTTACCGAATCGCTGGCCGATTTTCTTGACCCGAACGATCACAGTAAAACGGTAGAAGGCTATCCCGCCCCGCAGCGCGCGGTGCTGATTGCGCGTAAACCGTGATGGATTGCCGAATGACCGTTACGTATAGCACCGTTTCTCCAAAATAGTTCAAGTTGCAGCAAGGCGGCAACGCAGCAAATCCCCGGGAGCGTAGATCACTACGTGACCGGGGTGCGCGAGGACAAATTCGTCTGGAACGAATTTGAACGCTGTTCACAGCGCCCGCAAGGGCGAGGCCCAGGGATGGGCCGAGTTATTGCCAACGCAGTAGCAGACCGAAATATGCAGGAGAAGGATAAAAAAAGGCCCCTGTTGAAATTGCAGGGGCCTGGTACGAGCAAGCATCATATTGGGCGACATGATGCAACGGTAAAAATCATTTGGCCTGATGGCGAACCATGATTCCTTTCATTTCAGCGACCGCCGCCCCCTCTACCCTATAGCGGGAATACTCGTCCGCCTGAATATCGGCAGACATCGATAACCCCTGATTGCGATAGCGCATCGGCGAAGGCAGTAAGACTCCGGCGGAACTGTGTACTTCCCGTACTCCGGCATCGAGGAAATTCTGCAGGTTATTTGCACGAACCCCCGCACCAGCCATAATGATTGGAGCATCCCTCTGTGCAATAAGTTCCATAATTATTGATAAACCTTGCGCCGCATCGGATTTTTGCCCGGAGGTCAGCACTCTTGCTACGCCTGCGTCAGCCAGATTCTTTAGCGCATTGAAGGAATTAGCGCACATATCAAAGGCGCGGTGGAATGTCACCGCCAGCGGTCCGGCCGCCGCCATTATTTTTTCCATTCGCAACATATCGACATCCCCGTCAAGGGTTAACACGCCAGTAACCAGCCCGGGAAAACCCAACTCTCTGACGAGGCGAATATCTTCCAGCATGGCGGCAAATTCGCCGTCAGTGTAATAAAAATCCCCGCCGCGAGGACGAATAATCGGATGTACGGGAATCGTAATATGCTCGCGCACGCTGCGTAAGACGCCCAGCGAAGGCGTAAGCCCCCCTTCTTTCGGCGCAGCGCACAGTTCGATACGATCCGCGCCGTTTCGCTGCGCGGTGAGCGCGCATTCCATGCTGTAACAACAGATCTCAAGTAACGCCATATTCACTCCTGTCGGCAGGTTAATGGGCAGCCTGTTCACTGGCGACGATCGCTTCAATCGACCACGGATGAAATTTTACCGTGACGCGGCCATCGGTCACGGCCAGCGTAGGGTTTGGCAAACGTTCATGCTCGCCCTGCGGCGTACTGGTTTTAACCACGATCCCCGGCTGACTAAGTCCCTCATCCGACAACAACGCCAGGGCCCTCGCGTTCAAGGTCTCCGGCTCGCCGGGCAGCACGATTTCAATATGCTCCCACCCTTCGTGCGGATAGCGTTTTTCTCCCGGCCACGGTAATTCAATGACAGAAAACCGCCAGTGTTCCACACATACCGGTTCATGCAGTTTAAACAGACAAATCGGCCTGCCGTTGATGATATTTTCCGACAGTAACTCACCGCATTGTTCAAATCCGCGACGCCAACGCTCTGCCGTCGTATTCTGGTGACAGCGCAAGGAAATGTGATCGGCCTCAAGGGCGCTAATATCCAGACCAAGACGAGTGGAAAGTTCTCTGAACGCCAGAGTGAATCGCGGTAAATCTGCGGAAATATCATGCAGTTCGTCAATGTTTTGCCAGTTCGCCATATCAGGACGCTCTTCTTGCTGTGAAAACCGCTAATTTACGCTGTTGCGTCCCGTCAACCAACCTTTGATTTGATGGGGCGTTTATTGAATGCTTATGCAGATTATTGTTGCGTATATTTCAGGCGACGCGCCGCGCGCGCAATGCTGACGCCAACGGGCATTTGCAGTATACTCCCGCCCTAATTCTTAAACTGGCGCGGGCAATACAGCCCGCTTCATAAACGTAAGGTATTCCGGTGAATATTCAGGCTCTTCTCTCAGAAAAAGTTAGTCAGGCCATGATTGCTGCAGGCGCGCCTGCAGATTGCGAGCCCCAGGTTCGTCAGTCAGCCAAAGTTCAGTTCGGCGACTATCAGGCCAACGGCATGATGGCAGTTGCGAAAAAACTGGGTATGGCCCCCCGACAACTTGCAGAGCAGGTGCTGACTCATCTGGATCTCAGCGGCATCGCCAGCAAGGTTGAAATCGCCGGCCCTGGCTTTATCAATATTTTCCTCGAACCAGCTTTTCTCGCTGAACAGGTGCAACAGGCGCTGACCTCCGATCGTCTGGGCGTTTCTCAGCCGACTCGCCAGACGATTGTCGTTGACTACTCCGCGCCCAACGTCGCGAAAGAGATGCACGTCGGTCATCTACGCTCTACGATTATCGGCGATGCGGCAGTGCGCACGCTGGAGTTTCTGGGCCATCATGTTATTCGCGCTAACCACGTCGGCGACTGGGGCACCCAGTTCGGTATGCTTATCGCCTGGCTGGAAAAACAGCAGCAGGAAAACGCGGGCGACATGGCGCTGGCGGATCTCGAAGGATTTTACCGCGATGCGAAAAAGCATTATGACGAAGATGAAGCGTTTGCCGAGCGCGCGCGTAACTACGTCGTAAAATTGCAGAGCGGTGATGCCTATTTCCGTGAGATGTGGCGTAAGCTGGTTGATATCACGATGACGCAAAACCAGATCACCTATGATCGCCTCAACGTCACTCTGACGCGTGATGATGTGATGGGCGAAAGTCTGTATAACCCGATGCTGCCGGGCATCGTCGCCGATCTGAAAGCCAAAGGCCTGGCGGTTGAAAGCGAAGGCGCAACGGTGGTTTTCCTTGATGAGTTTAAAAACAAGGAAGGCGACCCAATGGGCGTCATCATTCAGAAGAAAGATGGTGGTTATCTGTATACCACTACCGATATCGCCTGCGCCAAATACCGTTACGAAACGCTGCACGCCGACCGCGTGCTCTACTACATTGATTCCCGTCAGCACCAGCACCTGATGCAAGCCTGGACCATTGTGCGCAAAGCCGGTTATGTACCAGATTCCGTTCCGCTGGAACACCACATGTTCGGCATGATGCTGGGTAAAGACGGCAAACCGTTTAAAACTCGCGCGGGCGGTACGGTGAAACTGGCGGATCTGCTGGATGAGGCGCTGGAGCGCGCGCGTCGTCTGGTGGCGGAGAAGAACCCGGATATGCCGGCTGACGAGCTGGAAAAACTGGCTAACGCAGTCGGTATTGGCGCGGTGAAATACGCCGATCTGTCGAAAAACCGCACCACTGACTATATCTTCGACTGGGATAATATGTTGGCTTTCGAAGGCAATACCGCACCTTATATGCAGTATGCCTATACGCGTGTGCTGTCTGTTTTCCGTAAAGCGGACATCGACGAGCAGGCGCTGGCGAGCGCGCCGGTTATCATCAGCGAAGATCGCGAAGCGCAACTGGCTGCCCGTCTGCTGCAGTTTGAAGAGACCCTGACGGTGGTGGCGCGTGAAGGTACGCCGCACGTCATGTGCGCTTATCTGTATGACGTCGCCGGGCTGTTCTCCGGCTTCTACGAGCACTGCCCCATTCTCAGCGCAGAGAATGACGCGGTTCGCAATAGCCGTCTGAAGCTAGCGCAACTGACGGCGAAGACCCTGAAACTGGGTCTGGATACGTTAGGTATCGAAACCGTAGAACGCATGTAAACGCGCCGTCGTTAACATCATCAGGCCTGGCTCCGGGTAGCGGACTCAGGCCTTTTTATTGCCACTGCGGTATATCTGTAACAAATCACAAGGAATGACACATTTCTATAGAGAGATGGAACATCTTTTACCTGTGCTGGCGCTGACCGCCCCGTATCATTAGGCGGCGGATTGTTCAGGTACAGGTAATGACTTTTAAAGACTTTGATGCGGAAGAGAAACTCTTCCTGAGACGTGTAATCGTGGCGTTTGGCGTAGTGGTTGTCTGCTTTGGTATCCTGATCTTCAATCTCTATAACTTGCAAATCCGCCAGCACCACTACTACACCACCCGTTCGAATGAGAACGATATCAAGATGCTGCCCGTCGCGCCAACGCGCGGCATCATTTACGATCGTAACGGTATTCCGCTGGTACGTAACGTGACCTGGTATGATATCGCGGTTACGCCCTATAAAATTGCCGATATGGATGCGCTGCTAAAACAGCTCCCCCCTATTGTTGATCTCTCTCCCGATGATATCGCCGACTTCCGCCATGCGCTAAAATCAAGTAGCCGCTACCGTCCGGTAGTGCTCAAAAACGCGCTAACGGATGTTGAAATCGCACGCTTTGCGGTCAATCAGTTCCATTTCAACGGCGTCACGATCAATAGCTATCAGGATCGGCAGTATCCTTACGGCGCCGAGCTGGCGCATGTTCTCGGTTACGTGTCAAAGATAAACGACAACGACCTTAAAGCGCTGAACCAAAAAGGGCTGGCGGAGAATTACGCGGCGGACCATAACATCGGTAAGCAGGGAATTGAGCGTTACTACGAAAACGATCTTCACGGTAAAACTGGCTATCAGGAGGTCGAGGTGGATAATCACGGGCGTATTGTCCGCCTGCTGAAAGACGTTCCCCCCATCGCGGGTAAGAACATTCACCTGACGCTGGATCTCCATTTACAAGAGTACATTGAAAGTTTGCTGGCCGGGCAGCGTGCTGCCGTACTGGTTGAAGATCCGCACGATGGTTCAGTGCTGGCGATGGTATCTATGCCTAGCTACGACCCGAACCCCTTTGTAAAAGGCATTAGCTATCAGGATTACGGCAAACTGCTGCACGATAAAAATCTGCCGCTGATCAACCGCGTGACGCAAGGGCTTTATCCTCCGGCATCAACGGTTAAACCCTATATGGCGATGTCCGCGCTGTTAAGCGGGATTATTACGCCGCAAACCACCTTCTTTGGCGCGCCAACCTGGACGCTTCCCGGCACGCAGCGACATTACCGGGACTGGAAAAAAACCGGACACGGTATGCTGGATGTCACTAAAGCGATTGAGGAATCTGCGGATACCTTTTTCTATCAGGTCGCTTATATGATGGATATTGACCGTATCGACACGATGTTGTCTCAGTTCGGCTATGGCAAACCGACGGGCATCGATCTTAATGAAGAGTATGACGGACTGCTTCCCAGCCGCGCATGGAAACAGCGGGTCCATAAAAAAGCCTGGTATCAGGGCGATACCATCTCTGTCGGCATCGGCCAGGGTTACTGGATTGCCACCCCCATCCAGATGGTAAAAGCGATGGTAGCGCTCATCAACAACGGCAAGGTGATCGTCCCTCACCTGTTACTCAATGAAGAGAGCGGCAAAACGGTGGTTCCGTATCGTCCTTCTGGTACATCGTCACAGATAGCCGATCCGGCTTCGCCATACTGGGGACTGGTGCGGCAGGCGATGTATGGCATGGCGAATGCGCCCAACGGAACGGGCTATAAGTTCTTTCACACCGCGCCCTACGGCATTGCGGCGAAAAGCGGCACGTCGCAGGTGTTTAGCCTGAAAGAAAATCAGACCTACAACGCGAAAATGATCCCCATTCGCCTTCGCGATCATGTGTTTTATACTGCTTTTGCGCCATATAAAAACCCTAAGGTCGCTATTGCCTTGATTCTGGAAAACGGCGGAAGCGACGGTGTTACCGCCGCGCCCGTCATGCGAAAAATCCTTGACCATCTGTTTGATCCGCAGGCTAATACCACGCAGCCGGGCCAGGCTCCATAAATCAAATAAGCGAAGCGCCATCAGACAAGGATACGGCCGGAATATGCGTATAAATCAGAAATAGTTACGCAGGTATTCCGTCAAACACAGCATGGCCATCGCCTGCCCGTAAGGCATAGAGGTCAACGGAATATGGCGGTAAAAATCGAGATCGTGGCCCATGCCCGTGCCAAATGAAGTTTGTCGCAGTTCGCCTTCCGGCGAGATATGTTTCACTATCCCCCGAATGGCTTTTTCCGCCACCAGCGCATAGTGCCGCTCGACATAGCGTTTGCGCACCGCTTTAAGAATACCGTAGGCAAAACCTGCCGTCGCCGACGCCTCAAGATAAGAGTGCGGATCGTCAAGCAGAGTATGCCACAAACCGCTTTCATCCTGATATTTCGCCAGCGCGGCGATCTGCGCATTCAGTACCTGGACCAGATAACGGCGCACGGCATTATTTTCCGGCAAATTCAGCAGTTCAAGAAAATCCGGGATCACAATGGTCAGCCAACTGTTGCCACGCGCCCAGCGAGCGTTAGCGAAGTTATGATGACCGTCATAGCTCCAGCCGTGGAACCACAACCCCGTCTCTTTATCCATCAAATTCTGCACATGTAGCAGGAACTGATAGGTTGCCTCTTCCATGTATTCCGGTCGGTTCAACAGTTTACCGATTTTCGCCAGCGGCAGCACCGTCATCATTAGCGTGTCGTCCCACATCTGCTGATGATTTTCCTCCGCCAGCGTGGTGTGCTGCATCCCGCCGTGATCGGTACGGGGCATTTCATTCATCGCCCATTCGGCCCACGTTTCCAGCCACGGTAAATACGCTGGATTACGCGTCTCTTCATAGCGATACGCCAGCGTTAAAAACGGCGCCATCGTATTAACGTTTTTCGTCGTCGCGCCTTCCGCAAAACGATCGGCAAACCAGTCATCAATGATCTTACGCATCGTCTGGTCGCCGGTCTGTTGATAATAGTGATACATTCCGTACAGACCCACACCGTGCGTCCACTCCCATCCTGCCCAACCTTTAGTATCGATCACGCGTCCATCGTCCAGTCGCAATAAAAATTCGCCCGTCTCATCTTTAATATTGACCAGGTTATGCGTCACCTTTTGAATCAAGGCTTTTAGTTCATCTCTGGCGATAAAATGCTCAGGCTGACGCAATAACGGACTGTGTTTGACTGGATAAACCATCATTTACTTACCCTCTGTTTAATGTCGAATTCAGCACTGCGTGCAGTTTTATCGCCGACGCAGTCGATTCGCCACAGTAAAAGCTAAGCTGGGCGGAAACCTTTTTGTTTCTGCCATTGCCAGAGCATAAATGGCAAAAACACAAAGAGTCCGGCAACCTACGTCACCAATTTATAAAACAGCGTTTCTGTTTATAAAAAAAGGAAAGTCAAACATGCGAAACAGGCAGCAGCATTCCTGCTGCCTGGTGAAAAGATGGGGGGTTAGCGGTAGTTAACAATCACCTGATTGCTCCGCACTTTTAACGCGGGGATGAGTCGGCCGCCGCCGGGGACTTCCCAGACAAAGCGGAGCGGTTCGACTGCGGGAACATGAGCAAAACCGTGGGTCGTGCCACTCTGACCATCAAGTTCTACGCAACGGGACTGGGAACATAAACGTACCCGTAATCCCGCGGGTGTCGGGCCATTCAGTTCATAACGCCAGACGACCAGCGTCATCAAACCGGAAACCGGCTGACGCGCCGACAGCGGCGAAGACGATACGGAAACGCCCCGGTAATTTAAGGTTACGCCCATACCGCTATCCTGCCACGCGCCTTCGCCTGCGGCCTGAACCGTCAGGGGAAAGAGCAGCAACGCCAGCCACTTACGCATTATTTTCCTCCAATGGTCGCTGTCATGCGGATATGACGGTTATCGGAAAGCTCAAGGTTCGATAACACCACCAACTGCGGTAAACTGCGTCGCAAAAAGCGGGACAATAATGGACGTAGCGCATGGTTAACCAGCAATACTGGCGGCGCGCCAAGCATCTCCTGGCGAGAAAGCGCCTCTTGCGTCTGCGCCAGCAGGCGATCCGCCAAACCCGGTTCAAGACCGCCGCCGCCCTGCAATGCCTGAAGCAGCAAACGTTCCAGCGCGGTATCCAGGCCAATCACCTGCACTTCTTCATTACCGGGGAACCACTGTTGCGTAATAGCCCGTCCTAATGCCACGCGTACCACGGCGGTTAATTCATGCGGATCGCTTTGTAACGGCGCATGTTCCGCCAACGTTTCAAGAATGGTTCGCATATCGCGAATCGGGACTTTTTCCGCCAGTAAGTTTTGCAGGACTTTGTGTAAGGTCGTAAGGGTCACGACGCCGGGGACCAGATCTTCTGTGAGTTTAGGCATCTCCTGAGAGACACGATCCAACAGTTGCTGCGCTTCCTGGCGGCCAAACAGTTCGGCGGAGAATTGGCCAATCAAGTGGTTAAGGTGCGTCGCCACAACAGTACTGGCTTCAACTACGGTAAAGCCCTGAATTTGCGCCTGCTCTTTCAGGGCGCTTTCAATCCAGATGGCATCAAGGCCAAAAGCTGGATCGACGGTTTTCTCGCCCGGTAGTGTTCCCGCCGCCGTGCCGGGGTTAATAGCCAACCAGCGTCCCGGATAAGCGTCCCCGCTGCCGATCTCTACCCCTTTCATCAAAATACGGTAACGCGCAGGCTGTAAATCCATATTGTCGCGAATATGGACAACCGGTGGCAGAAACCCCATATCCTGCGCGAATTTCTTACGAATGCTGCGAATACGTCCGAGTAATTCTCCATCCTGTTGAAAATCCACCATCGGAATCAGGCGGTAACCGACTTCCATTCCCAGTGAATCCTCAAGCTGTACGTCATTCCAGGTGGCTTCGACCACCGAGTTATTCTCCGGCATTTTTACCGGCTGCGGCTCCTCAGGCGCTTTTTCTTCGCGCCCGCGCAGCCACCATGCCAGGCCGAGCAAGGCGGCGGTAAAGAGTAAAAATACCAGGTTAGGCATTCCAGGCACCATGCCAAGCAGCCCCAGTACCGCCGCTGCAAGCAGCATTACTCTTGGGTTACTGAACAGTTGGCCGACCATCTGCTCGCCGACATCCTGATCGGTACTGACGCGGGTTACAATGACACCCGCCGCCGTGGAGATGACCAGCGCCGGGATCTGGGCGACCAGGCCGTCGCCAATGGTCAGCAGGGTATAGCTTTCCGCCGCGCTGCTCACGCTCATTCCATGCTGCAATACGCCGACCAGCAACCCGCCGACCACGTTAATCACCATGATGAGAATACCGGCGATGGCGTCGCCACGTACAAATTTACTCGCCCCGTCCATCGAGCCGTAGAAATCGGCTTCCTGAGTGACTTCCGAACGCCGCTTTTTGGCCTCGTCTTCACCAATCAGACCGGCATTAAGATCGGCATCAATCGCCATTTGCTTACCGGGCATACCGTCCAGTACAAAGCGCGCGCCGACTTCGGCAATACGTCCGGCGCCTTTGGTGATGACCATGAAGTTGATAATGACAAGAATGATAAAGACCACAATCCCGATCGCGAAATTACCGCCGACCAGGAAATGACCGAACGCCTCCACCACCTTTCCCGCCGCCGCCGCGCCGGTATGTCCCTCCATCAAAATAATACGCGTTGAGGCCACGTTAAGCGCCAGACGCAATAGCGTGGTAAACAGCAGGATGGTCGGAAACGCGGCAAAATCCAGAGTACGCTGGGTAAACATCGCCACCAGCAGCACCATGATCGATAGCGCAATATTAAAGGTAAACAGTAAGTCGAGGATAAAAGCAGGCAGCGGCAGCACCATCATCGACAAAATCAGCAGAATGAGGATCGGCCCGGCGAGAATTTGCCATTGCGTTGATTTCAGGTTGCTGGGCAGGCGCAGCATCGCGACCAGATTAGCCATCAGTAGTCTTCTCGTTCATAAAATCCAGCGCTTCTGGCACTGGAAGATTCTCAGGTTGTGGAGGACGTTGCCCGCCCGCAAGCCGCCAGCGTTTAAGCTGCCAGACCCAGGCCAACACTTCCGCAACGGCAGCATATAGCTGTCCGGGAATTTGCTGACCGATTTCGGCGTGGCGATATAATGCCCGCGCCAGCGGCGGCGCTTCTAAAGTGGGAACCCGGTGTTCAGCGCCTATTTCGCGAATGCGCAGCGCTATCAACCCGGCCCCCTTCGCGACCACTTTCGGCGCGCTCATTTTGTTTTCGTCATACTGCAGCGCCACGGAATAGTGCGTCGGGTTGGTGACAATGACGTCCGCTTTCGGCACATCTTCCATCATGCGTCGCTGCGCGGCGGCGCGTTGCATCTGGCGAATTTTGCCCTTAACGTGCGGATCGCCTTCGCTCTCTTTAAATTCGTCGCGAATATCTTTACGTGACATGCGCAATTTTTTCAGGTGGCTAAAGATCTGGAAAAAAACGTCAAATCCCACCATCGGGATCACGCCCAGTACCACCAGTAACGCGCAGAGTCCGACCAGATCCAGCGCATTCCCCATTGCGACGATCGGCGACTCCGCCATCAGGCGCATCATTTGCGGCCAGTTATGCCAGAGATAAAATCCGGTAACGCAGCCTACCAACGTGGATTTCAACACCGCTTTTAGCAGCTCCGCGCCGGTCTGCGCCGAGAACATACGCTTAATTCCCGGTAGCGGGTTTAATTTAGAAAATTTGGGCTGTAGTGACTTACCGCTAAAAATCAGACCGCCAAGCATAACCGGCGAGATAAGCGCCACCAGCACCACGCCCGCAATGAGCGGTAGCAGCGCCATCATCGCCGCTTTAATCAGCAAAATTATCTGTCCCAGGATCAGGTTAGGATCGTTCACCATACGGTGATCGAAGTGCAGGCCTGCTGAGAGCATTCCCGCCAGTTGCCGCGCCAACGACTCGCCGCCGAACCAGATAATGCAAACGCCCACCAGCAATATCAGCAGTGAGGTCAGTTCTCTGGATCGGGGGATCTGCCCTTCTTCCCGCGCTTTTTCAAGTCGGTGGGGTGTGGGGGCTTCTGTTTTGTCGTCGTCGCTCTCTTCTGCCACGCAGCAAACCCTGGATAGATTGATAAGCGAGAATGATGCCAGAACCGCTTTACGCCAATGGGCAGAGTAAGCGGTAAAAAAGGCGGGGTTTATGGCGTTAATATGGATAACCGGATACGATAAGAAGGTATCGTATCCGGCCTGGTTGACGGATTCAGACCCGATAAGCGCAGCGCCATCAGGTCAAAAAGGCTTAAAACCCAAGGCTGTCCAGTAGGTCGTCCACCTGATCCTGGCTGGCGACTACGCCAGCTTTCGAGGTATCCACCTGCGGGCCGTTGAGCAAGCTTTCGTTCTCGCGTTTTGGGCGCGCGCCCTGTTCCGGGATGTTTTCCAGCAGCACCATTAACAACTGGCGCTCAATCTCCTGAATCACGTCCATCATGCGTTTGATCACCTGACCCGTCAGGTCCTGGAAATCTTGCGCCATCATGATGTCCAGCAGTTGCGCATTCGTAAAACTGGTATGGCCCGGGACATCCTTGAGAAACTGGCGCGTATCTGTCACCAGCTCACGGGCGTCGGAAAGCTCGATCGGATTTTCAAACCACTCGTCCCAACGTTGTGTCAGCGCTTTCGCCTCTTTTTCCATCGCATCCTGATGCGGCTGCGAGGCCTCTACGCTGTTTAGCGCGCGTTCCGCCGCCTGCGCCGTCATCTGGACGACGTAATCCAGACGGTCGCGCGCATCGGGTATCGCCTCCGCCGCTTCGGCAATCGCCTGGTCCAGCCCCAGTTCGCGCAGGCTGTCGCGCAGCATTCGGGTCAGACTACCGATGCGCGCAATGATGTCTCCTGCTGAGCCTTCATCAACAGGCTTGATAGATGGTTGCATCATCATCGCATCCTCACATGCCCAGTTTCTCAAAGATTTTGTTTAGCTTCTCTTCCAGAGTCGCTGCCGTAAACGGTTTTACGACATAACCGCTGGCGCCAGCCTGCGCGGCGGCGATAATATTCTCTTTCTTGGCTTCCGCCGTTACCATCAACACGGGTAACGCCGACATGGCGCTATCGGCGCGAATGGTTTTCAGCAGCTCCAGACCATCCATGTTCGGCATGTTCCAGTCGGAGATAATGAAACCAAAGCCGCCCGCCTGGAGCTTATTCAGCGCATCGACGCCGTCTTCGGCCTCTTCCACATTGTTAAATCCAAGCTCTTTTAAAAGGTTGCGCACGATACGACGCATGGTCGAAAAGTCATCCACAACCAAAAATTTAAGCTCTTTATCCGCCATAAAATACTACTCCTGGTTCAAATACGTATCGCCTGTCCGGCACTGATTTTCGCCAGCATTTGCTGGCTTACCTGGCTAAGATCGACCACTTCGCTTACGCCACCCATATTGATGGCCTCGCGCGGCATGCCGAACACCACACAACTTGCTTCGTTTTGCGCAATGGTCCAGGCACCTGCCTGGTACATCGCTAACATTCCGGCGGCGCCATCGTTGCCCATCCCCGTAAGAATGACGCCTACGGCGTTTCGCCCCGCGTGTTTCGCCACCGAATGAAACAGCACATCCACGGAAGGCCGATGCCGGTTCACCGGCGGGCCGTCATGAATTTTGATTTGATAATTCGCCCCGCTACGCGCCAGCTCCATGTGCTTGTCGCCGGGCGCAATGTAGGCATGACCTGGCAATACGCGTTCGCCATCCTCGGCCTCCTTGACGCTGATTTGACAGAGTTTATTCAGGCGCTCGGCAAACGAGCGGGTAAAGCCAGGCGGCATATGCTGCGTAATAATCACTGCCGGACTGGAAAGCGGCAGCGGTTGCAGCACATGGCGGATAGCTTCAGTACCGCCCGTTGAAGCGCCGATAGCAATCAGTTTCTCCGAACTGAGCAGCGGACCGGCTTTTAAAGTTGCCGGGGCCGTCATCGGTTTATGCGCGGCGATGCGGGCTCGCGCGGCGGTACGCACTTTTTCAGCGATCATCTCGCTATACGCCAGCATACCTTCACGAATGCCAAGCTGCGGTTTAGTGACAAAATCGATGGCCCCCAACTCCAGCGCCCGCAGCGTCACCTCGGAACCTTTACCGGTCAGCGAGGAGACCATCACCACCGGCATCGGACGCAGACGCATCAGTTTTTCAAGGAAATCGAGGCCATCCATACGCGGCATCTCAACGTCCAGCGTCAATACGTCCGGATTAAATTTTTTGATGAGATCCCTGGCGACCAACGGGTCCGGCGCGGTCGCCACCATCTCCATATCGCTATGGCTATTAATAATTTCAGTCATGATTTGACGCATCAGCGCAGAATCATCAACCGACAATACCCTGATTTTACTCATGCTTTATCCTTACTTAGCGCATACACCGTCTGTCCGCGCAGGCTAAACTCGCGCACGAGGTTGCTAAAGTTTTCTGAGTGACCGGCAAACAACAGTCCGTCAGGTTTAAGGAGTGGAACAAAACGGCGCAGAATGTCCTGCTGTGTCGTTTTATCAAAATAGATCATGACGTTACGGCAAAATATCGCGTCAAAGGGGCCGGGTATGTTGTACTGCTTTTCCAGCAAATTAAGGGAGGAAAATTCAACATAATTGGCCAGTTCCTGACGCACGCGCACCAATCCGTCATGCGGCCCCGTACCGCGCATGAAGTAACGCTGTAACTGCTGCGGCGATAACGTTTTCAGTTCGCTGAGGCGATAAATACCGCTTCTCGCTTTTTCCAGCACTTCAGTATCAATATCGCTGGCGAACACTTTCCAGCGACCGGGAGCCATCCCCAACGCATCCGCCAGCGTAATGGCGATGCTGTAAGGTTCTTCTCCCGTCGATGCCGCCGCACTCCAGACGCGGTACTCGCCGTGGCGGCGACGCGCATGTTCCGCAAGGATCGGAAAATGGTGCGCCTCCCGAAAAAAAGCGGTCAGGTTGGTGGTCAGAGCGTTGATAAAAGCCTGCCACTCAGCGCTGTTTTGGTTAGCCTCCAGCATACTGAGATAACGGCCAAAATCATCCAGTCCCAGGGTACGCAGCCGACGGACCAGGCGGTTATAAACCATATCCCGCTTATGGTCGGCCAGCACGATCCCTGCGCGCTGGTAGATTAATTGACATATCCGACGAAAATGCGCGTCGGACAGCGCGAGGCGCTGTGTCATCTGTAACAATAATGACGTTTGCCCGGAGGGCAGAGATGATGTCATAGCGCCTTCTTAATCACATTCAAAATACAACGGGCGCGCCCTGCGGCAGCGCCATGCTTCCCGTATTACACATTTTTTGCTTTTATCTATCGCGAACCAGTCGAAAAGTATCGGCAGGCTCGCAAATTAATCGATAACCGATAGCACACAGCGTATGTCGATCAGAAGGTTTCCCAGTTCGCATCATCCCCGGCGGCTAACGGCCGCGGCGTATTGCCAGACTGAACGTCCACTGACGGACGCGTCTCATGTTTATTTGCCACCAGCGGTCGCGACGCCAGGCGGAAAGCCGATACCGCCTGGGTAAGACGGCTGGCCTGCTCTTCCAGCGCGGCGGCCGCCGCCGCAGACTCCTGAACCAGAGAGGCGTTCTGTTGCGTTACGCGATCCATTTCGGAAACGGCCAAAGCGACCTGATCGATACCCCGGCTTTGCTCATCCGAGGCGGAAGCGATTTCGCCCATGATATCCGTGACGCGCGTAACGGCATTGACGATGTCAGTCATGGTTTCCCCGGCGCTTTCCACCAGCACAGAACCGGTATCGACACGCGAGACGGAATCTTCAATCAACGCTTTTATTTCTTTCGCCGCCTGGGCGCTGCGGCTGGCCAGATTACGTACCTCGCCTGCCACTACCGCAAAACCACGGCCCTGCTCGCCCGCGCGCGCCGCTTCTACCGCCGCGTTCAGCGCCAGAATGTTGGTCTGGAAAGCAATACCGTCGATAACGCTGATAATGTCAGCGATCTTTTTCGAACTGTCGGCAATTTCGTGCATGGTGTTCACCACGCCATCGACAACTTTACCGCCATGACGCGCGGTATCGGAGGCGCTTTGCGCCAGTTGCGAAGCCTGACGAGCGTTATCGGCGTTTTGCTTCACGGTAGCCGTCAGTTGTTCCATGCTGGCGGCCGTCTCTTCCAGCGCGGAGGCCTGCTGTTCGGTACGGGAAGAGAGATCGGTATTACCGGCGGCAATTTCGCTGGTGCCGGAATAAATCGCATCCGAACCTTCGCGAACCTGCGTCACGGTGTTAATCAGCGAGCGTTGCATATGATCAACCGTCCCCGCCAGTTCGCCGATTTCATTACGCCCTGAGACGGTGAGCGTTTTCGTCAGATCGCCGCTGGCAATTTCACGGATATGGGCAATCACTCGCACTAATGGGTTAAGCAGGGCATGACGAATGCCGTACCAAACCACCACCAAAATCAGCACCAGCACAACCGCGAGAATCCCCAGTTGCCATTGCGCAAAACGGTAGTCATGAGCGCTTTGCTCAAATGTCTGGCGGTACAGGTTTTCGCTCACCCGGGCGTAGTTGCCCAGCGCTTCACCCAACGCGTTTTGCATTCCCTGGGTTGGCTGGGCGAAGTAGGCCTCCATATTACCGTTATCCAGGAACTGGATAAGTTCGGTTAATGCGGCCTGATAACGCTGATATTTTTCATCGACGTTGGCGCTGGCCTCCGCCATCGCTGGCAATGGAGTTATGTTTTTGAAATTGGTGTAGTGCGTCGCCGCCTGTGCGAGGGTCGTTTTTGCGTTCTGGAGTAAATCCTTTTTGGCGCTGCTCTGCTGGTTAGAGGCGTCCATCATCATGCGTGCGGCGGAGCGGCTCAGGTTAATGCGCGTTTGCAGCATTAAGTCCCATGTCGACGTGAGTTCACTTTGCTGCTGGCGTAATTCGTTAGAAATAACAAAACCCTGCTGGTTATGCTGTAATGAAGAAAACAGCAAACCACCGGAAACAAGCTGTAGCAGTGCGAAAACCCCCAGCACCATCATCAGCATTGTGACAACGCGGATACGGTTAAACATAAGGCACCTTCCTGATAACGAGTTATCAACGTTATCGGCACCTGCGGTGATAACTTTACATTTGCGAAAAGGAAAAACGTTATCCCGGAAGGCGATATTGACCATACCGGTGTCGCGGCGGCGATGCTGACGCAAAATGCAGGAGTTCTGGGCGTGGGCGATGAAGAGGCAATATTACCGCAGGTGGAAGCATAACGGTTAATATTGCCGGATGGCGCAACGCCATCCGGCAACGTCATTACGCGACGTGTGATGCTGCGATATCCAGCAGCGCCATCTCTTCGCTGTTAAGCAGTTTTTCGATATTCACCAGAATCAGCATACGCTCGCCGAGCGCGCCCAACCCCGTCAAATACTCCGTTGACAAAGTCACGGCAAATTCTGGCGCCGGACGGATTTGTTCCGCCGTTAACGACAGTACGTCAGACACGCCGTCCACCACGATCCCGACGACACGTTGCCCCAGATTCAGTACGATCACTACCGTATTGTCATCATACTCCACGTCGCCTTCGCAGAATTTCACGCGCAGATCAACAATGGGTACAATCACGCCGCGTAGGTTAGTCACCCCTTTAATAAAGGCCGGTGTATTGGCGATGCGCGTCACCTGGTCATAGCCACGGATCTCCTGCACTTTCAGGATATCGATACCGTACTCTTCATCTCCCAGTGTAAACACCAGGAATTCCTGACCTGACGGCTCGCCGGCCAGTTTGCTTACATTACTCATACCGGTCATATTATTCCCTTCTCACTCAATCAGGCGGCTGTGATCGCCATACGTTGTTCGCGGTTTAAACCCTGCAATGCGGAAACATCAACAATCAGCGCGACGCTACCATCGCCCAGGATCGTCGCGGCGGAAATACCCGGTACCTTGCGATAGTTGCTTTCCAGGTTTTTAACCACCACCTGGTGCTGGCCGATGAGCTGATCGACCAGCAGCGCGTAACGGCGTCCCGCGCTTTGCAGAATCACAACAATGCCCTGCGTGGCTTCGGTTTTCGCCCCTTCCACGTCAAATACTTTCCACAATTCGACCAGCGGCAAATACTCGCCGCGGACTTCCAGAACTCGTTCGCCGCCCGCCAGCGGATGAAGATCTTCTTCACGCGGTTGCAACGACTCCATCACCGCATTCAACGGCAGGATAAAAACTTCCCCCGCTACGCGAACCGACATGCCATCGAGGATTGCCAGCGTCAGCGGTAGCAGAATACGAATCGTGGTGCCGGAGCCCTGTTTTGACTGGATCTCAACGTGACCGCCCATCTCCTGAATGTTACGTTTCACGACATCCATGCCAACGCCGCGACCGGAGACATCCGTGACCTGTTCCGCAGTTGAGAATCCCGGCGCGAAAATCAGCATGCCCACTTCATCATCGGTCATGTTTTCGTTCACCGCCATGCCCTGCGAAATGGCCTTCGCCAGGATACGCTCACGGTTAAGTCCCGCGCCGTCATCGGTTACTTCAATACAAATATTCCCGCCCTGATGTTCTGCCGAGAGAATCAGGTTGCCGACAACATTTTTTCCGGCCTCAAGGCGTTTTTCCGGCATTTCAATCCCGTGGTCGAGACTGTTGCGCACCAGGTGCGTCAGCGGGTCGATAATGCGTTCGATCAGGCTTTTATCAAGTTCAGTGGAGCTCCCCACCAGCGTCAACTCTACCTGCTTGCCCAGTTTGCCCGCTAAATCGCGTACCAGACGCGGGAAACGGCTGAAGACGTACTCCATAGGCATCATGCGAATCGACATCACCGACTCTTGTAAGTCGCGGGCGTTACGTTGTAACTGTCCCATACTGGTAATGAGATCGCCGTGGTTTACCGGGTCCAGCTCATTAGAACGCTGGGCCAACATTGACTGGGTAATCACTAACTCGCCGACCAGGTTTATGAGCTGATCCACTTTCTCTACCGCCACGCGAATACTGGTGGACTCGCGTTCACGCGCAGGTTTTTCGCGCCCCGCATGATGTTCATGCGCCGCGCTTTTGGCGGCAGGCGCAACCACCGCCGGAGGTGCTACCGGCGCCACCTCGATGTTCTCTTGCACTTTTGCAACCGGCGCGGCGACAACTTTTTCAAAAGCGATCTGATCGGCCTCGATGACAAAACAGAGCACTGCGACAATGTCATCTTCCGCAACACTGCCATCCAGAGTCGCCGACAGTGAATCCGCCCCCTTGACGACATCCGTCAGAGTAGCCAGATTACCCAACTCTTCTTCAAGCAGATCGACCTCACTGGCTTTCAACCGCGAAAGTACAATGCGCAGTTTACTCTCGTCACAAGGCGTTTCGGTTTCGGCTACGTTCTCTTCCTGGATCGCGGCGCTTAATGCCGCGGGTTCTACGACCGCCGGCGCGGTTTCGCCTTTCGCTTCCAGTGCCAACTGGCGTAGCGCATTGCAGATATATTCGAAGCTTGCGGCATCCGGCTCTTCGGAGTTTTTATAGGCGTCGAGCTGTTCCTGCATAATATCTTTCGTTTCCAAAAACAGGTTGATAATGTCGGTATTGAGCTGCATTTCACCGCGTCGGGCTTCATCCAGCAGGTTTTCCATTAAATGCGTGGTTTCCTGCAGAATAGTGAAGCCGAATGTGCCCGCGCCGCCTTTAATAGAGTGCGCCGCGCGAAAAATGGCGTTCAGTTGTTCAGCGTCCGGGGATTCCGGCGCCAAATCCAGCAGATGCTGCTCCATATCTGCCAACAGCTCGTCAGCTTCATCAAAAAATGTCTGATAAAAATCGCTAATATCCATGCTCACGCTATCACCTCGGTTCGGCTTGTGGCGATGTGGGTACGCTTGCCGGCGGGACTGCCGCAGGCTGTTGTAATACACTTACCGGCTCATTCTGGCTTTCAGCGTTTTCATGCAAAATGGCCTGTTCCGCCTGTTTGTTTAACACCAGCAGGCTTATACGGCGATTGATGGCGTCATCAGGACCGCGATCGCTCAGCCGCATCGTGGCGGCCATGCCAACCACCCGTAATACTTTTCCGTTATCCAGCCCGCCGGCGACCAGTTCACGACGCGAGGCATTGGCGCGGTCGGCAGATAACTCCCAGTTGCTATAGCCTTTTTCGCCGTTCGCGTAGGGAAAGTCATCGGTATGGCCCGCCAGGCTAATTCGGTTAGGAATACCGTTTAACACTGGCGCAATCGCGCGCAGGATATCGCGCATATACGGCTCAACTTCGGCGCTGCCAGTTTTAAACATCGGACGGTTCTGGCTGTCGATAATCTGGATGCGTAACCCCTCCTGAACTAAATCAATCTTCAGATGCGGACGTAACGCGCGCAGCTTGGGATCGGATTCGATCAGTTGATCCAGATCGCCGCGCAGTTTGTTTAACCGACTCTGCTCCATCCGTTTTTTCAGCTCGTCGATATTCGGTTGCTTTTCCACTTCACCCTGCTGTTGGGTGTAATCATCGCCGCCGCCTGGTATCGGGCTCTCGCTATTGGCAATCCGCTTACCGCCCGTTACCGCGGTGGCCAACGGCGTACGAAAATATTCGGCAATCTGAATTAATTCTTTAGGGCTGGAGATGGAAATCAGCCACATCACCAGAAAAAAAGCCATCATCGCCGTCATAAAATCGGCGTAGGCAATCTTCCAGGAACCGTGAGCCCCGCCGCCATGCGGTTTGTGCTTGCGGCGTTTTACGACGACAATGGGATGAGCCTGATTTTTCATGCTTCCTCAGTCGTCTGCTGCTGGTTTGGGTTTCTCACCGCGCGAACATGTTCTTCCAGCTCGATAAACGACGGACGCTCACTGGAATAAAGGGTTTTACGTCCAAATTCCACGGCAATCGGCGGCGCATAGCCGTTCAGATTAGACAGCAGTGTGATTTTTACGCACTGCATCATCTTGGTGGTTTCGGCGCTCTTCTGGCGCAAAACGGTAGCTAACGGTGAAATGAATCCATAAGCCAGTAAAATACCGAGGAACGTTCCTACCATGGCATGGGCAATCAGCGCCCCCAACTCCGCTGCAGGGCGATCGGCTGAAGCCAGAGCGTGAACCACCCCCATTACCGCCGCTACGATACCAAAGGCAGGCAGTGAATCCCCCACCATCGCCAAACTGTTGGCAGGGACCTCCGCCTCGCTTTCATGGGTTTCAATCTCTTCATCCATCAACGCTTCAATTTCGAACGTATTCATGTTGCCGCTGATGATCAGACGCAGATAATCGACAATAAAATCAAGCATCACCGCATCAGCCAGAATACGCGGATAACTGGCGAAGATTTCACTCTCTTTCGGATTTTCAATGTCGCGCTCAAGGGAGAACATACCCTGCTGGCGTGATTTGGCCATCAGGCGATAGAGCAACGCCAGCAGATCCATGTACATGGTTTTCGTGTATTTCGAACGACGAAACAACAACGGGATCGCTTTCATTGTGCCCTTGATGGCCTTCCCGTTGTTGCCGACAATGAACGCCCCTATCCCCGCGCCACCAATGATGACCAGTTCAGCGGGTTGATAGAGTGCCCCAAGGTGTCCGCCGGTCATGACATAACCGCCGAAAACTGTACCGATAACCACCAGGTAACCTAATAAGATAAGCACGACATCATCCTTCCGCTGTTGACTATGACAGGATGCGCAGTCGGGCGATTAACGCGAAGGTAAGGCAAAAAAAAGCAGCGGTAATGACTTACCGCTGCTGGAGTGTTTGTCCACACCGTTTCGGTTAAACAGCCTGTTCGATCTGTTCATCCAGCAGTTGTGGAATAATATCGGCAGCATCTCGGGAAAGTTTACGTCTTTTTACTGCGCGGGATGGCGGCTGGCACAAACTACACGCAAAGCTACCCACGGGCTGATGCGCATGGGTGATAAAGTTTCCGCCGCAGCAGTTGCAGCTCGACAATTCGAGCAATCCGCTTTCAACAAAACGCACCAGAGTCCATGCGCGGGTCAGCGCCAACAACGGCCCTTCAGGCGGTTGCGGACACTGCTCAAGATAAAGCCGATAAGCTTTAATCACCGCATCCACACCGCTACATAAGCCAGTTTTAAGTAAAAATTGCCAGGCATTGCAGAACATGGAAGCGTGAATATTTTGCTCCCAGGTCATAAACCAGTCTGTCGAAAATGGCAGCATCCCTTTAGGCGGCGGACTACCGCGTAACTCTTTGTACAGCCTGATGAGGCGACCACGGCTGAGCTGTGTTTCGCTTTCCAGCATTTGCAGGCGAGCGCCAAGATTGATCAACTCCATCGCCAACTGGATATCGCGAGCTTCCTGAACAATGCTTTTTTCACTCATTATCACGCCCTTTTCTTACGCGCCGTATCGTCCGCTTCATTGAGCAGACGCGTTGAAAGCATGATACCTGTGTGAATCTGCTGTAAATCGTCGACGCGCGAATCCTGAGTCAAACGGGTGATCGTCTGATGATCGTCAAACCGGAAATGACAAACTAGCTGATTCGTCTCAGCCAGTTTGACCATCTGCGGCAGGGTCAACGCGCCCAGTGTGTTTGCCATCTCTTCGTTGATACCGAGGCGGAACATCGCAGATGCTTTGTCCTGGACGATCAAACGCTGTGCAAGGAGTAAATATGACAAATTGATGTCATAAATGTGTTTTAGCAACTCGGATGTATGCATTGTTCCCATCCAGAATAACCAACTTTATTTTTGTGCGGCGTAGCCGCACCCCGTGATGTCGCCGGGAAGGCCCGGTAAAAGAAGCAAAAAGGTCAAATGCATAGCAGTGCTCAGACATTGTGACGTATAACACAGCCTCCCGCCGGGATTCGCCTTACACGTTTACATCAATTTTTACAAATGCCTAAGATTTTTCCTAATTCGACGCAACTCTACTCGTCAGCTTCGTCACATACAACGGAGCGGGACAGCGATTTTAGAAAATATGTGATGTAGATCACATATTTTAGCGGAATACTTACGATAAAACCATCAGCATGGCTTTTATTTTGTTTATTTAATCACCTAATGTTCACTTTTTCTATTCCACACTGATGAATAGAGGGACGTCAACACCAAATTATTTTTTGTTTCTCTGTGTTAAAATAACGGCAGGGTAATAGATAACACGCTATTATTTCTATTATAGAAACGATTTTATTTTACCTTTAGTAAACAGCAGGTTAAATATTAAATGTTATTAATTAATCATACCTCAGCACAAGCCCTGTCACATTAAAAACAAGCTCAATTAATTTAACTTTTAGCTTTTATTATTCATCGGCTCAATCAAAGTATCTTGATGGTGTGTAAAAAGCATCTTATAACACTATTCTTTTCATAAGAATAATTAATGATTAATTATGATGCCCTTCACATTATTGTGGTATTACCACATTGCAGAAATGAGATAAACAGAGTAAAGCTAAAGGACAACCTCATATTCTTGCAATTAAGGAGCGAGTTATGAGCTACACCCATATTCTTGTCGCTGTTGCCGTCACCCCCGAAAGTCACCAGCTACTGGCTAAAGCCGTTTCTATCGCCCGTCCAGTTCAGGCGAAAGTAAGTCTGATTACCCTTGCTTCCGATCCTGAGCTGTATAACCAATTCGCCGCGCCTATGATGGAGGATTTACGCGCGGTTATGCATGAGGAGACTGAGAATTTTCTTAAGATGCTGGGTGAGAGAGCGGATTATCCGATTGAACAAACCTTCATCACCTATGGTGAGCTAAGCCAGCATATTTTGGATGTGTGCCGCAAACACCATGTTGATCTGGTCATTTGCGGCAACCATAACCACAGCTTCTTTTCGCGAGCGTCCTGCTCAGCAAAAAGTGTGGTTAGCGCCAGCCAGGTAGATGTATTGCTGGTGCCGTTAGCGGGTGACTAGTCGCCGCTCGCGATATATCAGGCCAGCTTAGGGAACGTCGCTACTTTATTCTGCTGTTGACGCTCCGCGCTGCGCGGCGTGACCTCCTTTAGGTCATGAATAAAACGCTCCTGCCAGCGGCTAATGTCATTTTTAACGATTACGTCAAGCATTTCCGCATGACGCGAAATACGCTCGGCAAGCGGCATCGTTAAAGCGCGATTAAGCGCCGCCGCTACGTCATCCCGATCGTAAGGATTGACGATAAGCGCTGACGTCAGTTCATTCGCCGCGCCGGCAAACTGCGACAGTACCAATACGCCAGGGTTAGCGGGGTCCTGCGCGGCGACAAACTCTTTCGCCACCAGGTTCATCCCATCACGCAGCGGGGTGACGAGCCCAACATCTGAATAACGGAATATCTTCATTAATAGCTTACGGTCGAAATGCTGATTCAGATAATAGAGCGGCGTCCAGCCCAGTTGTCCATATTTCCCATTAATACGGCCTGCTTCCGTCTCAAGCTGGTGGCGAATATCCTGATATGCCTGTACTTCGCCGCGTGATGTAGGCGCGATTTGGGTGTAACGAATTTTTCCCCGGTGCTGCGGATAGTTTTCCAGTAGCGCTTCATACGCCAGAAAGCGTTCCGGCAACCCTTTCGAATAATCCAGTCGCTCAACGGAAAAAATATTCTTCACATTTTTCAGTTCCGCTTTGAGCTGCGCCAGTTTAGGCGGCAACGGACCGGCAGCCTGTAGGGCAATCTCATCGGGTTCAATACCGATAGGATACACTTCTGTCTGGAAGTCTTTACCCCACGCGATATGCTGCTTGCCACTGCGAGTCGTAACTCGTGTCTGACTTGAAAGGCTATCCAGAAAAGCCAGGCGATCATTTTCCGTCTGGAACCCTAGCAGATCAAAGTCACACAACTGCTCCAGCAGTTCATCATGCGGTGGTAAGGCGTTAAAAATCTCCGGGGTCGGGAATGGAATATGCAGGAAAAAACCAATTCGGTTGTTCACGCCGCGTTTACGCAGTTCGCTGGCAAACGGTAATAAGTGGTAGTCATGCACCCAAATGATGTCGTCCTCTTTAACGAGAGGCAATAACTTATCCGCTAATAACGCATTAACCCGCATGTAGCCTTCCCATGCAGGACGCTGAAACTGCACCAGATCCAGACGATAGTGGAACGCAGGCCAGAGAACCGCATTGGAAAATTGACAGTAATAATCTTCGTAATCTTGTTCACTCAGGTTAAACGATGCCCAGGTAATATTACCTTTTGTCACCTTTTTTAATGGCTCATCCTCGTTACCTGTCTCGCCACTCCAGCCGAACCACAACCCGCCAGCCGCTTTTAGCGCGCCAAGCACGCCAACGGCGAGGCCGCCGGCGCCGCCTTTATTATCCGGGGGGGCAATTCGATTAGATACTACGACTAAACGACTCATAGCCATCTCTCCTGTTATTCATTACTTGTTGTTCTTGTTGTGGATAATTGATTTGCTCCAGCCAGCGCCAGACATCGGGTACGCTTTCCAGTCGCCATGCCGCCTGGGTTGCCCCGACGCCCACTTTTACGGAAATTCCGCCAGCGTGATTCACCACGCCAAAGCCAGCCTCGTCGGTCAAATCGTCTCCCACAAAAACGGGAATCCGTCCCGCAAAGGGGGCTTCCTGCATAAAGGCGGCAATCGCTTCGCCTTTGTTGGTTCCTTTAGGTTTGATTTCCACTACGCATTTACCGGGCTGCAACGCCAGTTGTGGCCAGTGCTGCGTAACGTGTTGCGCAAGCGCCAGCAGTGCCGCTTCATGTTCAGGAGCCTGACGGTAGTGCAGCGCAAACGCCATGCCCTTCGTCTCCAGCTCCGCCCCGGGCAGCGCCACTAGCATCGAACGTAATAACGCCTCTACCTCGCGGACTACCGATTCAGGAAGGCGTACGATATGGGTTTTACCATTGATATCACGGCGCTCTGCCCCGTGAACGCCAGCAAGCGGAAAGCGAAAAGGTTTCGCCAAAGCATCCAGCTCGGTCATTGAACGCCCTGAAATCAATGCCAGTGCCCCTGCGTTGTGCGCCGCGAGACGGTCTAACAACTGAAGGATTTTATGCGGTACCGCTACCTGATCGGGATGAGGCTTTATCTCTGCCAATGTGCCATCAAGGTCAAAAAAATACGCATAGTTCGCAGTGAGTTCGGGGGATACGGTTAACGGTTCTGCCACCCTGGTCTCCTCCTTATCATCATATTGAGACTCACAAACGGTCTCATTAGTCATGTAAGTATAGACAGTGTGACGCTGCTCGCCATTTAGAAAGGCCATCGCCAGCCGGGGTAGCGGTTAGCGATGGCGTGGGGCTATACTGTTTAGTTGAATGTTAATTCATCAAATCGTACCCTTCGCTTTTTGCTTATAATGGTCGAAAATGACTGCTGCCAGAAGGATTAAGCCGCGAACCACATACTGCGCAAAGGGTGAAATGTTGAGCAGGTTCATCGCGTTCTCCACCGTCCCTAATATCAGTAAGCCCGCCACCACATATGAGATTTTTCCGAGACCGCCTTTCAGGGATGCCCCCCTAATACGCACACAGAAATAATGATTAACTCATAATCCAGGGAGGTCATTGGCTGACCGCTGGTCATACGCGAAGCCAGAATGATACCCGCCGACACCAGGCCAGAGAGAATAAAAATGATAATTTTGGTACGTACAACCGGTACGCCGGCCAGCCGTGCGGCCTCCTCATTGCCGCCTATCGTCAGCGTGTTACGCCCGAAAGTGTTTTGTTCAGAAAAGCTCGTCTTCAATGCCTACCGATTTACCCTCGGAGATGATATAAGCCAGACTGCGCACAATCTGCATTGTGGCGAGTGCGGCAATTTCCAGATGCGCAATCACAAAGCCACTGACCAGTCCGCACAGTACGCCCAGCAGCAGCCCGGCGCCAACACCTTAGTAAATTTGTGCATGGTTAACTCCAGCTTTAGCATTCTTTTATGTAGGGTAAAATCGAGCGATTCTTGTTAGATAAATACTGATGGCTGGAATAGTTTTAGTGGGAACTTGATTCCCCACAGGAGAGCAGCACAGCGCTGAATTACAGTAATTGCGTACATAAATTCAGCGGAAAATAACATAAACCAGATCAGGTTTGTCAGACAAGTGGCAGGAAAGCCAGCATCACATCTGCCAGCTAATCCTTACGTCTCTGGGCAAATAACGATTACCAGGAATAATAGATATGTCCGGCTTGTTCGCGAACCGGCGCGTCGTCTACCAGCAGTCTGGCGGCAAGGGTTAGCGCGAAATCAAAGACATGACCCAAACCTTTGCCGCTAATTAAATTGCCGTCTTCAACAACAGGAGCATCCACATAGACACCTTCCTGAACCGCTTTCCACAGATCGCCGGAGCAAACATAACGACGCCCCTTCAGTAATCCGTGGGCACCCAGTACCCTTGCCGCAGCGGAACAGATAGGACAAATTAATTTACCTGCTGCGTCATGACGCGCAACGAAAGCGATCGCTGCCGGATTAGCGGCCAGATTGGCACTACCCTGCGGACCACCCGGTAGAACTACCGCATCGAAAAGCGCCTGCTGGCGTTCACTCAGCGTGCTGTCCGCAACCATGGGAATATCATGGTAACTCACCACCGCCCGAGATTCAGCACACGCCAGCATTTCTACGTCGATATGCAAACGCCGCAGGATATCAATAGTAACAATGGCCTCTGCCTCTTCAAATCCTGGCGCCAGCAGCACCGCGACCTTTTTCATTGACTGCTCCTTGTTAACGTGTCACCCATCAAAACTATGCTCAACCGAATAATGTGCCCGTATGATTAATGACATTAAAAATGATCTACAGCAAAATCAGTTTTTTTATAAAAACAGGTAAATTTGCTATCAACCGTTCATGCGTGTGACAACCAGATCGGATAATGTTTATTTTATTGATACTACCACGATTCAAACGATTATTCTATGATCTGAAACAATGTTTCATAAAACAAAACAATAATTATATATCTATTGTTTTTCAATTGGTTATAATTACAAAAGCACAACAGAAAACATTACTATTGAAAAAATCGCGTCACTGAAAATGTAAAAAAAGATAAACAATTGCATTTAAGGATTTTTTTATTTTTATTGACGCGCTATTCTCGTTACCGATCGATAAACAGGAAATCAGATCGCATAAGGGACTGGCGGAACGGAGTTCTTCTGCTAAGAGTATTTATTGTGCATGGATGTAAGAGTGTGACAACGGCCCGTTGCATTTTCGTCCGTCATGCACATCAACACTTTCTGGAAATAAGGATATTGTTATGGCAGCAGTAGGAATGGTTCAAAAGCTCAACACGCAAATGAACCTTGAATTTTACGCATCAAATCTTTACCTCCATCTAAGCGAATGGTGTTCTGAACACAGTTTAACAGGCACCGCCACCTTTCTTCGTACCCAGGCGCAAGGCAACGTGACGCAAATGATGCGCATGTTTAATTTTATGAAAAGCGCTGGCGCCCCCCCTATCGTCAAAGCCATTGACGTTCCGGGCGATGAGCTCTGTTCTCTGGAAGAACTGTTCCAGAAAACTCTGGAGGATTATCAGCAACGCGCCAGCACGCTGTCGCGTCTTGCGGACGAAGCGAAAGCGCTCAATGATGCCTCAACGCTTGATTTTCTCCATACCCTGGAAAAAGAGCAGCAGCAGGATGGCGTACTTTTACAAACTATTCTCGAAGAAGTTCGCAGCGCTAAACGAGCAGGGTTATGTCTGGCGCAAACCGATCAACATCTCCTTAACGTCGTGACCTATCAGCATCACTGATAACAGCTACCTGAACGACGATATTGAGACGTTATTACGCCGGATAGCAACGTGAAGCGGCTAATCCGGCCTACAGTCAGCGGTTGTTAGTGAGAGTCACCCTGGGGCGTAAATTTCAGTTCGATCAGAGCTATCGCTTTTTGGATGGCGCGCATCGTGACCGGATCAGCGGCGGCAGGATGATTAGAAAAGTCGATATTTTTCAATTGGCTGGACATTTTTTCGCGTACTTCCACTGGCGCAATCACATCGATTACGTCCAGAATCTGCTTGATAACCAACTGACAAGCGACAACGTCAGAAAGCAGTTCCTGGTCGGCATTAAGTGTATGGGGCATGATGAACTCCTTATAGTCAGGACGTCATAGTACCCATTCATAGCCAGAAACGGTAGCAACACCGTTTCTGGTCTGTATGCCAGGGATAGAACCTGTCGCTACTGGTCTTTTATCGACACATCATGCCTGGCGACAGGGCGAAACGCTTCTGACTTGTCAGGCGGGGCATTACCCCAGAATCTCACGTACAAACGCTTCTATTTCTTTATTCTGGCCGTTTTCAAACAAACATTGCTGGAAACGCGGCCCTGAAACCGCTGTTTTAACCAGCTCAGGATCGATAGCCCGTAATGTATCCAGATAATTCTCTTTGACGACCGCAGCTTTAACCTGATTCAAAATGCCCGCATTGCGAACCTGCGGCGCTTTACGTTCAGGCGGATAGCCCTCGCCTTTACGACCGGTAAACGCTTTTTCAAAGATGAAACGCACGTTCAGCTCAGCGCCCCAGCCAAAGCCTTTCGCAAATGGCAGGGACAACGCATTACCGTTGTTGATCTGCGCAAACAGAAAAGCATCTGCCGGATCGATGCAATAGCCACAAATGACACCAGGATGAATATTTAGCGACATGAGCGCGCCCTGACCTGTACCGCAGCCGGTAACGACGAAATCAACCGCTTTTGAATTAAGCAGAATACTCGCCATAATGCCTAAATGAATGTACGTCAGATGATGGTCATTTTCGTCGCACATACCGACGTTAAAAACGGGAAATCCCTTTTCATCGGCGACAGCGCTAAGTTCGTTATAAATGATGGCGTTTTTGCTGGCCTGGCTGTTTTCCATCATCAATGCGATTTTCATGGTGTTCCTCCTGAATGCAGGCGATCGCGCCTGTGTAAATCATGACGTTTCGCCTACACTACACGCTTACAAACACACTTTCAAATTTAATGAAACCAAGTTTTAAAAAATAAAAAGGCGCTCACACATTTTCTGCTCCCGCTGTAAATCTCCTGCCGTTACCTTTAATCAAGGCGAATCCGTAAGTTATTCCAGCCATTGACGGTGAAAGACACGAGGTAGCATGGTCCGATACCGAACTGTCGGAGCGATTTTATGAAGCCTCTTATTTTTACTCTTTCACTGCTAGCCCTGACGGGGTGCACCATTACTCGACAAGCGCAGGTCAGCGAAGCCAGCCCGATAAGCGGCATTGTGCGCCTGACGTATAACCAGCCGCTATTTTTTACGTCACGGACAGACGACTATGTTTCTCACGGGACCGCAACTCGCGAATGCCAGCAGATGGGCTATGCCGATGCCGTGTCGTTTGGTCAGCCGGTAGGAACCTGTAGCATTTATGCGGGCTCTTTGTGCCTGAACACCCGATTTACCCTCTCCTGGCAGTGCCGGGGCGTAGCCGTCCCGCAAATCATGCCGCTTTATTATTAAGGTTGCTGGCTTAACGCCGACACCATGTACAATGGAGGATAGTGCATGGTCGCTATTGCCAGCATGAAGGTGCTGGCTTTCCTTTATTTATATACTCGTCATACTTCAAGCGGCATGTGCGTTGGCTTTCCTCGTTTCCCCAGCCACTTAATTATGTCCCCCCTCTGGGATTCGCCGCGCCGCCTGCCTGCAACCTGAATTATTTAGAGTACACAATGGTGCTAATGCGTTTTATTCCCATTCGTATTTTTAATAATTAATTTTAATATTTTACCTTTTGCAAATAATAAAATAACAAATTATAGTGGCGCCACATCACCGTATATCTTTTGCTATTTGTGGAGCGGAACCATGCTGAAAACAGAAATGATCGACAAGCTGAATGAGCAAATGAATCTGGAGCTGTATTCCTCACTGCTCTATCAACAGATGAGCGCGTGGTGCAGCTATCACAGTTTTGAAGGCGCCGCCGCATTTCTTCGCCGCCATGCGCAAGAAGAGATGACGCATATGCAACGCCTGTTCGACTACCTTACCGATACCGGAAGTCTGCCGCGCATTAATACCGTTTCTTCGCCCTTCGCTGAGTACGCCTCACTGGATGAACTGTTCCGCGCGACCTATGAGCATGAGCAACTTATTACGCAAAAAATTAATGAACTGGCTCATGCCGCAATGACCAGCCAGGATTATCCGACATTTAATTTCTTACAGTGGTATGTGGCAGAACAGCATGAAGAAGAAAAATTATTCAAATCCATTATTGATAAATTAACGCTGGCGGGAAAAAGCGGCGAAGGGCTTTATTTCATTGATAAAGAACTCTCAACACTGGATACGCAAAATTAATCCAACACGTCCTTACACGGTGAGACGAACTCTCACCGTGGTGTATTAATGGCGGCAGATCTTACTCTCATGCGTTGAAAAACCGCCATCCACGGCAATAAACTTTCCTTTCGCCGCCAGAAACGCGACCAGTTCCGCCGCCGTCATATCTGACGCTGAACAGGTGTGAAATCGTGCCCGCTCGCCAAAGCGCGCTTTAATTGCCGCCTCCAGCGAAGTATGCGTATACTGCTCGCCAGACTCAATCATCATGTTGAGCACCTCGTGACCATGAATGGAATCCATAACCCCTCCTGAATAAAACCCGTAGCCTAATGTGTCCTTGTGCGAGCGACTTTGCGCTAGCGCAGGTTTGCGGTGGTTGTACGTGTCTCTTCCCATATTCGCTTTTATGCCCGGAACTGTAAAATTTACAGTACACACATTGTAACGGCCATTTGACGAAAATAGCGTAATGGCTTACCCTGCGCCGCGGATATCACCGTTCTTTTTTACCGGGGTAGTAGAAAGCGTGAAAAACAGAACTCTGGGCAGTATTTTTATCGTGGCAGGCACCACTATCGGCGCCGGGATGCTGGCAATGCCGCTGGCAGCGGCTGGCGTTGGTTTCAGCGTTACGCTGGGATTGTTGATTGGACTGTGGGCGCTGATGTGTTATACCGCGTTACTATTACTGGAGGTGTATCAACATGTTCCGGCGGATACCGGGCTGGGCTCGTTGGCAAAACGCTATCTTGGACGTTACGGACAGTGGCTTACGGGATTCAGCATGATGTTCTTAATGTATGCGCTCACCGCCGCCTACATTTCCGGAGCCGGTGAATTACTGGCGTCCAGTATTAACAACTGGGTCGGCGCCACGCTCTCTCCTGCCGCCGGTGTGCTGCTGTTCACCTTTGTTGCCGGTGGTGTGGTGTGTGTGGGTACCTCGCTGGTCGATCTTTTTAACCGCTTTCTGTTTAGCGCGAAGATCATTTTTCTGGTCATCATGCTTGCGTTGCTAACACCACATATTCATAAAGTAAATCTTCTTACGCTTCCTTTACAGCAGGGACTGGCATTATCTGCAATACCGGTCATTTTCACCTCCTTTGGTTTTCACGGAAGTGTACCGAGTATTGTAAGTTATATGAACGGCAACATTCGCAAGCTGCGTTGGGTCTTTATGACGGGCAGCGCCATTCCGTTAGTGGCCTATATTTTTTGGCAGCTTGCCACGCTGGGAAGCATCGACTCGCCGACATTCAGAGGGCTGCTAGCCAGCCATGCCGGGTTAAATGGTCTGCTGCAGGCGCTCAGAGAAGTGGTCGCTTCCCCACATGTCGAACTGGCGGTCCACCTGTTCGCCGATCTGGCGCTGGCAACCTCTTTTCTGGGCGTAGCGCTAGGATTATTTGATTACCTGGCCGATCTATTCCAGCGTCGCAGTACGGTGTTCGGGCGTATGCAAACCGGGCTGATTACCTTTCTGCCGCCGCTGGCGTTTGCGCTTTTCTACCCACGCGGATTTGTGATGGCATTAGGCTATGCCGGCGTGGCGCTGGCAGTGTTGGCACTGCTAATCCCTGCCATGCTGGTCTGGCAATGCCGCAAACAGAATTCTCAGGCGGGATATCGTGTGGCAGGCGGCACCCCAGCGCTGGCGCTGGTGTTTATCTGCGGCATTGTCGTGATTGGCGTCCAGTTTTCGATCGCAATGGGATTCCTGCCCGATCCAGGTTAATGCCAGGAAAAGATTACCGGGCCCGGACCCCATCCAGGCTCGATAATCATCACGCTATGTCGTTTATGAGGAATTAATGCAGGCAGCACTGCTTAAATTTTTTGCCGCTCCCGCATGGACAAGGATCGTTACGCCCCACTTTCACCTCTACTTTTACCGGCATCTGTAGCGGCGTAGTCTGCGGATGCGCCATCCACCAGGCATGCAGCTCAAGCGCCGCGATACGGATAGCGTCAACGCTTTTATCGAACGCTTCCGGGCTCATTTTATCCAGCAGGTCAAAGTTTTCTTCAGTGCCGTGTAATGCAATCGCTTCCAGAGCCGGTTTTAGCGTATCTGGCAAATCTGACCAGTCGGACAGCGACACTCCACGCATATAACCAAAGCACCATTCTTCAACAATCGTTAGTTCATGGCCATCAACTTCTCGCAGGCCAAACAGCGGCTCGAACTGTTCTGGATAGTCTTCAAGCCGGGCGGCTGTGTCCGCCATGTGCTGGAACACCAGGTCCATAAATCGCGTCATTTCTTTTTCAGATGTCCAGCGCGGTACGTACGCGGGTCCACCCCATATCGCTACCAGCCACTGTTCCGGCTCAATTGGACGCGGAGAACTCAGTACCGCAGTAATCAAACCGTCCAGTTCCGCGACATCCAGAATGGCCTGATCGGTATTGTATTTCGTCAACACATCATCCAGCCATTCCAGCTCGTTCTCATTTAATGGTTCCATTTTCATAACGCTTTTCCTCAGTGATGACTTCCGCCTGTGGCTCTCTTACATTGCAGCGGATAAAAATAATTTTTGCAGGCAGTTTGGATGGCAACCATCAGGGGCCAGATTAACACGAAATGGGGAGGATTCCGGAAGTTAACGCACAAAAGGAGGATCGGGACGCAGGTTTTCCGCTAAGAAGCGCTCAAATCCACATAAAAGCCAGGCATCTGAACTCGCGTTCGCGACGGTCATTGCCCGCGCATTCTCTACCATGAGATACTCTCCACTGCATATTTCTCATAACGGCGGGGGCGTCACTGTCCTATATGAGTACAACATCCTCTTCCCTTATTGAAATCAGACATTCTTTACTCAGTGTAATAATCGCTATGCTGGCGGTGCGCAAGACGGGACAGGCATTCTAAATGTTTCTCGCTATATTATACTCATGCTAACTTATACCACCGCCGCGGACAGATAAAATCGTCCTCTTAAATAGAGCTTATTTTCAGTAAAAAAGTGTTTGATGAGTTCGTCTACCGCTTCTCTGTCAGCAGAAAAGGTTATTTCCATAAACAGAGTATCATACCCTATTTTGATATTTTTTTTCTTACAGTAAGCACGGATCTCATCCTGCACACTCAGCAACGGCAGGCTAAATGTGTATAGCGGTTGCGGTTCTTTTTTCGCCGCTTTCTCAAAAACTTTAGTGACCAGATCCCCAAGATCGCGCTCCGACCGGGTACGGTTATTAAAATGCAATAAACTACGTCTTTTTACCACCCAGCCTCCAGCCAGATACCGCTAACAATAACTCTCACTTCAATGTGTGAGGCTCATGACCACATCCAGAATCAACTCCAGATAGTATTTCAAATAAACAGACCGCACTATAGCGCATACCTTTTTCAGATACAGTTTACAGGGATACCATCTTTATATCCACTGCGCACAGTTGCCTCAATCACGTATTCCGCGATAGCACAGCCTGTCAACCTTATTCTATATAACCAAGTTTAAACAGAACCTTACCAGCCAGCGATACCAGTTCAGGATTTTCAGGATAAAAATGGAGTAGTGGGAAAAATACTGCCTCGCCGATAATGCTCCGGCTATTGGCATTGTTCGGGCGCAATCCCCAGATATTTTGATAAGTGACCGGTACCACCTGCCCGTTCATGGTTGTGTTACCGATATACAGCATAATATGCCCTGGAATATAGACCAGCGTAGTAAACGGTTTTCCGTACCTGGTGAGATAATCGATCCGCATTTGGGTGCTTTTACTGCTGAGATCGACGACTCGTCCAGCAGCCTCTACCTGCGCGGTTGAATGTCTGGGTAGGAATATGCCAAACGGCATCATCAGGCTGCGGATTTCGGCTGAACAATCATTATAAAAGTTAAAATTTCCCCAGCCGTAGGGGGTGCCGCCCATTGATTTCATTAATACGGCAATATTTTCCGGCGTCATTTTCCACGGCATAGCCGTAAACTCTTTGTCACTTAGCCAGACCCAATGGATAGACGCACGACCATTGCTGTCGCGAACTGGCGCCGCAATCAGGAAAAGACCCGCTCGTTGATTCCGGAACGGTAAAATAGTGCCCGGTCGCCCGGTGAAATAATAGACGCCTGCGGCATGGACAGAAACTGGCGAGTTGATAAATGCTCCCAGTTGCTTATGAGCGAGCGAAACCCACTGGGTTACAAATTTCTGATCCACACTGGCAATATCCTCACTATGAACCCAACCTGTTACCGCCGGTGAAACGACATATTGCCAACGTTGGTCTTTGCTCTCCGTTAGCGTATAGACCGGCGTGCCGGGGCGCAGCGAAGACATTTGTAAATTATCAAAAGGGTACCCCTCGCCCGCCCGACGGGGATCGTTAAAGAGCGGATCGTCCGTTGGTAGTGCTCTGACTAAACTCTCTCTGACCATAATGCCACGTCGGGAGGCATGATATATATCATCAATCTGCGTATCCGCATTCCCTCTTACCCCCGCTTTCCAGTGTGAGGAATACAATCTGAAATTTTCCCCCCAATAAGCACTGCCGTCGCTAAGGAACTGCTTAATACTGGCATCCCGGGCCTGCCCTGCGTTTTTTTTCAGCAACGTGGTGATATAAAAAACATTCCACGGCGAGTGTGCTTCACTGTCCATTCCGAAATAATGGGATTTCAGTGCGCTAAAGTAGCGTTGTTGGGTAGCACTATCAATAACCGGAATAGTGTAATCAGCCGAGTCCGGGGGTATCCATTTATCGACCGACTGTGAATAATCCGCTAACGGAAAGCGCGTTTTTGTTGGGTCAATATAACTCCCCGCGGGGATTTCACCTTTGGCCGTTGGTCGGTACGTCGTCTGGTGACAAGCGGTAAGGCACAGCGGCATCAATAAAACGGCCCAGGCTTTGTTTTGCATCATCATCTCCGTAACGTAGGGAAAGCACAATATAGAGACTGACCAAAATCACCATTTACGAAAACCTAAAATTGTCTGTAGTTGACCTGTTATTAAGACATTATTGCAAAACGTGATTAAAGCATGACGCCAATCACATTATCTTATGATGAACGTTAGTCTGCTATTTACCTTTAATTAAATTGTGCAAAAAACATCCATTATGTAGCGATATACTCGTTTAATTTGCATAAATACCCCACTGACCAGCCCCCGTTTTTTTCAGACAATACATACTGTAGCGTGTCGATTCTGCTATTTTTATATATCCTGCAAAATCATTTGCATCGACGTAGCCGATAAAATTACGCGCATCACACGTAGAAGATGAATACTCACCCGGAAAAACATGGGTTACAACTTCCGTATCAGGTTCATATAAAATAAAAAAGAGTAGAAAAGTGCAACCTACAATTCCAATATTAATGAAGCTAATAAAGAATTTTGCATTATCGGTATATTTCACTGGCATATCTACCCTCTTCATAAATCAGGAATAAAACATATCAGTATTTTTTATACAGATTAATGAATTTTACCGGCTGATTTACCTGACGTTTAGTATTTGCCAGCATGGTCCTGGAGGGCGGTAACACGATAACTGCTATACTGGCAGAAATGCCGCTACCAATGTTTTTTACTGTGAATAGCACTGGAAAGTTCACGCTCATGACCGGCGTGTGAATTAAAGGCACAAAAAAACCACCCGTAGGTGGTTTCACGACACTGCTTATTGCTTTGATTATTCTTGTTTTTCCCATGGTACCCGGAGCGGGACTTGAACCCGCACAGCGCGAACGCCGAGGGATTTTAAATCCCTTGTGTCTACCGATTCCACCATCCGGGCTCGGGAAAAATTGGAGGCGCGTTCCGGAGTCGAACCGGACTAGACGGATTTGCAATCCGCTACATAACCGCTTTGTTAACGCGCCAAATTTTTCATCCAGCATCCGCTTTACGCCAATGCTTTTAAACTGGAGCGGGAAACGAGACTCGAACTCGCGACCCCGACCTTGGCAAGGTCGTGCTCTACCAACTGAGCTATTCCCGCATTATCAAGCAACTTGTTAATCACTTGATTTTGTTATCGTCTGGCAATCAGTGCTGCCGTTCGATGCGTTGCATTCTACTTACCTGACGCACTGAGTCAACGATATTTTTCGTCACTCATGATCGTTTGCTGAAATTTGCGGCGAAACGATCACTGATCAAGCAAATCTCCACGTGCCGCGCTCAAATATTGCAACATGGACCACAACGTTAACACTGCTGCGACAAAGAAAAGCGCGATACCCGCATACTCCACCCAGATATTCGGACGCCACAAGAGCCACGCCAGCGCCACCATCTGCGCGGTAGTTTTGACTTTACCGATCCAGGAAACCGCTACGCTACTTCGTTTGCCCAGCTCCGCCATCCATTCACGCAGAGCAGAAATAATAATTTCGCGGGCTATCATCGTCGCCGCAGGTAACGTCACCCACCAGCTATGATAATGCTCGGTGACCAGCACCATGGCGATCGCCACCAGCACCTTGTCGGCAACGGGATCGAGGAAGGCGCCGAAACGCGTACTCTGGTTCCAGCGTCGCGCCAAAAAGCCGTCAAACCAGTCGGTAATAGCGGCAATACAGAAAATCAGCGCGCTGACCATCGGCGCCCAGGCGAACGGCAAATAAAACACCACGACAAAGAATGGAATCAGGATGACGCGAAACAGCGTGAGCAACGTAGGGATATTAAATTGCATAGTGACGGGTAACTATCTGTTGTCAGTGAAATTACCCCTATGTTGCTACAGTGGCCTCAATGTTTCAACGACCAGAAGATCTTTTCTGCCAGACCTTGCGAAATACCCGGCACTTTTGCAATTTCTTCTACGCTGGCGTTACGTAGTCCTTGCAAACCGCCCATATATTTCAGCAGCATTTGACGGCGTTTAGGCCCAACGCCTTCAATAGTTTCCAGCGTACTGGTGTTTTTTACCTTCGCCCGTTTTTTACGGTGCCCGCCGATCGCGTGATCGTGCGACTCATCGCGAATATGCTGAATGACATGCAGCGCTGGGGAGTCTGGCGGCAGGCTAAACCCCTCGCCTTCCGGTTCAAAAAAAAGCGTTTCCAGCCCCGCCTTTCTGTCCGCGCCTTTGGCAACGCCGAGCAGCAACGGGCGATGCTTATCCCAGGGAACATCCAGCTCAGCGAAAACGGCTTTCGCCTGGGCGAGTTGCCCTTTTCCGCCGTCGATCAGAATTACGTCCGGAATCTTACTTTCTTCTATGGCCTTGCCATAACGTCGACGTAGCACCTGATTCATCGCCGCGTAGTCATCACCCGGCGTGATGCCCGCGATATTATAACGACGATACTCGGCGCGTAATGGCCCGTTAGCGTCAAATACCACGCAGGATGCGACCGTTTGCTCTCCCATGGTATGGCTGATGTCAAAACATTCCATTCGCATGACCGCAGGAAGTTTTAACACCGTCGCCAGCGCGGTCAAACGCTGCGTGACGGTGGACTGCTGCGAAAGTTTAGTGGTTAAGGCCGTCGCCGCGTTGGTCCGCGCCAGCTTGAGATAACGGGCGCGATCGCCGCGCGGCTTTGTCTGGACATGAATACGCCGTCCGGCAAGTTCCGACAACGAATCGGCCAGCAGCATTTTATCGCTCAGGTTAAAATCGAGTAGTATCTCGCCCGGTAGCGTGCGCATCTGGCTACCCTGCAGGTAAAACTGGCCGACAAAGGTTTCCACCACTTCGCCCAGTTCCGTACCGCCAGGCACTTTTGGAAAATAACTGCGGCTGCCCAGCACCTTACCCTGGCGAATAAACAGCACATGCACACAGGCCATACCGGCATCAAAAGCCACGCCGATAACGTCGAGATCGTCGCCCGTATTGGAGACAAACTGTCTCTCCGTAACACGGCGTACCGCCTGAATCTGATCGCGAATACGCGCCGCCTCTTCAAATGCCAGATTCTGGCTGGCCTTTTCCATCCGGGCAATCAACTGTGTTAACACCTGGTCGTCTTTGCCGGACAAAAACAGCCGGACATACTCCACCTGTTGCGCGTACTCCTCCTCGCTGACCAGTCCTGCAACGCATGGGCCTAAACACCTGCCAATCTGGTATTGCAGGCAAGGACGCGAACGGTTGCGATACACGCTGTTTTCGCACTGGCGGATAGGGAAAATTTTCTGTAACAGCGCCAGCGTTTCCCGCACAGCATAGCCATTAGGAAACGGACCGAAGTACTCGCCTTTCGCATGTTTGGCGCCACGGTGCATCGCCAGACGTGGATGAGTATCGCCGCTCAGGAAAATAAAAGGATAGGATTTATCATCACGCAACAACACGTTGTAACGCGGTTGATACAACTTGATGTAATTATGTTCAAGTAGCAGCGCTTCCGTTTCGGTATGCGTTACCGTGACATCAATGTGTTGAATTTGCGCGACTAACGCTTCGGTTTTACGCGAAGCCAGGTTGCTGCGAAAGTAGCTGGAAAGACGCTTTTTCAGGTCTTTCGCTTTGCCGACATAAATAACCGTACCACCAGCGTCATACATACGATAGACGCCGGGTTGACTGGTAACGGTTTTCAGGAACGCCTTTGCGTCAAACATTTCACTCACTGGCTTGTTAACGTCTCCGCATTACACAGGCCATGGCGGATTGCCAGGTGAGTCAGCTCAACATCACCATGAATGTTTAATTTACTGAACATACGATAGCGATAGCTGTTCACCGTTTTAGGACTGAGATTAAGCTGTTCTGAAATCTCATTGACCTTCTGACCCTTAGTGATCATCAGCATAATCTGCAACTCGCGTTCAGACAAACTGGCGAACGGCGTTTCCGTTTTTGCAGGCTCGATCTGACTGAGCGCCATCTGCTGGGCAATATCGGAAGCGATATAGCGTTGTCCGGTATACACCGAACGAATAGCGCTCACCACCTCCTGAGGCGCGGCACCTTTACTGAGATAGCCTGCTGCGCCAGCCTGCATCACTTTGGCGGGCAACGGGTTCTCCGTATGGACGGTCAGCATGATCACTTTGATATCCGCTGTCGATCGGGCAATTTTACGCGTCGCCTCAAGGCCGCCGATACCAGGCATGTTCATATCCATCAGCACAACGTCAACGGCGTTAGTACGGCACCATTTTACCGCATCCTCTCCGCAGCACGCTTCACCGACAACTTTAATGCCCTTTATATCTTCAAGAATGCGTCGTATCCCTGCGCGCACCAGTTCGTGGTCATCAACAAGAAGAACGTTGATCAAAGGAATATCTCCAGAATAGGGATAACGCTACTGATAGTTAATCGCCCTTATATTAGCTGGTTTTATCTCAACTTTGAAACGTAAAAAAACGCCGGCTATTCGATTTTGCTCTCGTTTTTGGAAATTATGTTGTACGTCATGCGGAAACCGCCAGTGCTGTAGCCCCTACTGGCGCAACCGCCTCAGTCAGGTATTTCATAATGGTGACAAAAATTTCACGTTCCGCTGTCTAAACACTAATTAGGAAATCAACTTTGTAACAATAATTAACGAGTGAAATACGCGTAATAAACAAAGAATGAAGAAAATATATGCATCACGCGGCAACGTTTATTTTATGGGTAAATCTTCGGCTTTTTGATCAAAAAACAACCACTGCTATTTTTAGCGTAGCTTATGGTATACTCCGCCGCCTTAACATCTGCTATCGCACATTTTCACTGAAACATAACGAGGAAAATAAATGAGTACGCCTGATTTTTCCACCGCTGAGAATAATCAAGAACTGGCTACTGAAGTCAACTGCCTGAAAGCCATGTTAACGCTGATGCTGCAGGCGATGGGCCAGGCCGATGCAGGCCGCGTGATTCTTAAAATGGAAAAACAGATCGCGCAGATGGATGATGAAGCACAAGCGGCGGTATTTTCCAGTACGGTTAAGCAAATTAAACAGGCTTACCGCCAGTAGTAAAAAACCGGCTGTTAGCGTTGCTTTCAGCCGGTTTCGCGTCTGACGTGAAGAATCGTCAACGCGTCATATCAGACCTGTCGCCGCAGCGTAGCAGGCAATCTGCGTTTTATTCGGCGCATTGAATTTCTTCTGCATGTTTTTCTGATGGAAGTTAACGGTATTTTCAGAAATCGACAGAATAATAGCGATCTCCGATGAGGTCTTCCCCTCCGCTGTCCACTTCAGAATCTCTTTCTCACGTTTACTGAAACGCATCTCCGGCGCCATCACCATGTCGTCTTCCAGTCTTGTTAGCGCCGAAAGACTCTCCCGCGCCAGCAGTTGCAACCTCAGCTCCACTTCATCGTAGGTAAAGGAGGAGCAACGCAGACTGCCACGAGAGACAGACAAAAAGCCCAGCGCCCGATTCGGCAACATCACACACTGGGTTACGCTTCTGCGTAATCCGAAACGCTGGGCTGCATCCCACATCGCCTGTGCCTCATGAAATAGCACGTCATCCCAATGTAAATGGCCCTGCCTGAAATTTTCCGGCTTTAATACCGGATCGATCGCGAAATAGTTTTCGGACTGGTAATGCGTTACCCACGCCTGAGGATAAGTGGTACGAAGCGATATTTTAGGCCGGGTAAAGGGAATGGGATGACGAACACATAGTGCATAATAATCAAATTCCAGCCGCTGTGTCTGATATTGCAATTCAGTATAAACATCTTCTGCTGTCGCCATCTCCTGAAAGCGTAACAGCATTGCGCGTCGCCAGGTGAAGAAATCATTTTCCTGCATATTTTGTGGTCACGCCTTTGATATTGATAATCATTATTATGAATGATTCAAATTAACACATAAATAGCGTTTATATGTAAGAAATATCGGACGAATCGTAGAATACTTGAGCGGCATTACAGTTTTCTGCTTGCGCCTGAGGGAGTAGCTAATATTCTGGCAGAATTAGTTCATAATTATTCATTGCGCTCGCCCGAAGCACGGTTAATTCGGGCGAGCGTTGAAAAGGCATTATTTCATTAAAAATTTCTCAAGGAACTGGCGGGTACGCGGATGTTGAGGATCAGCGAATAAGGTTTTCGCAGGCCCTTGCTCAACAATTCGCCCCTGATCCATAAATATTGCCCGGTCAGCCACGTCGCGCGCAAAGCCCATTTCGTGAGTGACAATCACCATTGTGCGCTTTTCCTGCGCCAGCTGGCGAATCGTATTGAGCACCTCGCCAACTAATTCAGGATCAAGCGCCGAAGTGGGCTCATCAAACAGAATCACTTCCGGGCGCATCGCCAGCGCGCGCGCAATCGCCACGCGCTGCTGTTGCCCGCCCGACAAACGACGCGGATAGCGGGTCTCTTTTCCGGCCAATCCGACTTTGGCTAACAGTTCCCGCGCCAGCGCCGTCGCGTCGGCTTTCGGCTCCCCCTTTACAATCACCGGACCTTCAATGATATTTTCCAGCACAGTACGATGCGGGAACAGGTTAAAACTCTGAAAGACAAAGCCGACATGCTGGCGCAACTGGCGAATCAGCCCTTTCTGCTGGCTTAATGGGCGGGCGGTATCAATGACAATGTCACCCACTTTAATGGTGCCCGCTTCCGGTTGTTCCAGCAGGTTAATGCTGCGTAATAACGTTGTCTTCCCTGAGCCGCTCGGGCCGATAATGGCGACGACTTCTCCGGGCTTCACCTCAAGGTCGATACCGTGCAGCACCGTTTGACCATGAAATTTTTTGACCAGGTTGGTGACTTGGATCGCACTCATTTTGGCTCTCTCTCCTGGCGGTTAAGCTGGTTTTCAAAATAGTTTTGCAGTGCCGATAAGACGGTCGCCATCAGCCAGTAGATTAACGACGCAGCCAGATACATGGTAAACACCTCCAGCGTTCGCGAGGTAATTAACTGCGCCTGGCGAAACAACTCCGGCACCTGAATCGTCGCGGCGAGCGATGTATCTTTCACCAGACTGATAAAGCTGTTGCTCAATGGCGGAAGCGCGACGCGAGCCGCCTGCGGCAAAATAGCGCGGCGTAGCGTTTGCCACGGCGTCATGCCAATACTCGCCGCCGCTTCCCATTGTCCCTTGTCGATAGCCGAGATCGCCGCGCGCAGCGTCTCAGACGTGTAAGCCGCGGTATTGAGCGATAAACCAATCATCGCCGCCGGAATAGGGTCCAGCTCAATACCAAATTGCGGCAGGCCGTAATAGATCATAAATAGCTGGGCGATAAGCGGCGTACCGCGAAAAATCGAGATATAAAAGCGCGCCAGCCAGCGAACCGGCCATAGCGGCGACATCCGCATCAGCGCCAGCACAAATCCCAGCAGCAGGCCGAAAAACATACCGCCAATACTCAGTTGCAGGGTAAATACGGCGCCTTTAAGCAAATACGGCAGCGATTCAATAACCAGTTGGATACTTTCTTGCATTCGCGTTGATTACCTGGAGATTATACATGAGGATGGTAGGCAAACAGCGCAGGCGCCCCACCGGTGTGAATAAAGAGAATCGGCCCGTCATCGTTAAAGCGTTTCTGGCTGATGCCGTCTATCAGACCCGCCATCGCTTTGCCGGTATATACCGGGTCCAGCAGTACCCCCTCCAGACGCGCCAGCAGTTTCACCGCCTCCATCCCCGCGTCATTTGGCACGCCGTAACCTGGAGCAAAATAGTCATCCCATAAATGAATATCCGCCGTCGCCGTCAGCGCCAGCTTACCGGCAATAGCCTGCTGCAAGGCAATCACTTTTGGTTTCTGCTCGACGACAGAACGTGAAACGGTCACGCCAATCAGTTCGACATCAGGCATCAGGTGTTCCAGCCCGACGGCTAACCCGGCGTGCGTACCTGCGCTGCCGGAAGCCACCACCACCGAAGAGAGTCCGACGACCTCTTCACACTGCCGGGCGATTTCCAGAGCGCTCTCTACGTATCCCATTGCGCCCAGCGCGCTGGAACCGCCAACGGGAATCACATAGGGCCTGAACCCTTGCGCTTCAATGCGCGTCGCCAGCGTTTGAAGTTGCGCATCCGGATCGGTCAGCGCATCGCACATCTCAATTTGCGTATTAAATAAATCCAGTAACAGGCGATTACCATTCGTCAGGTAATTTTCCGCGGTAGTACCGATGGGATTTTCCAGTAAGGCGACGCAATGCAGTCCCAATTTAGCCGCGACCGCCGCCGTCTGACGGACATGGTTCGACTGAATCGCCCCTGCGGTTACCAGCGTATCCGCCCCTTCCCGCAGCGCGTCGGCCACCAGAAACTCCAGCTTGCGCAGTTTATTGCCGCCCATCGCAATGGGCGTAACGTCATCGCGCTTAATGTAAATCTCACGGCCAAGATAATCAGACAACCGCGGCAGGTATTCGAGCGGGGTAGGCGCGCCGATAAACTCCAGACGAGGGAAGCGCGTTAAGTGATGTAGTGGCATTAAGCCTCCGGTAGTGTTGTCGTGTATTCTTTTTATTATGCACGTTGATTCAACGGAAATAAAAAAGGCGCCGATTAACGCGCCTCCGTTTGCTGACATAGTATGAGATGGGTATTGCCCGGCGGCGCTCTGCCTGCCAGGCAACGTAGAGGATTATTGGGTCACGTCAGCGCCAAACCATTTTTCGGAAAGCGCTTTTAAGGTGCCATCTTTTTGCATTTCCGCAATCGCGTTATCTACCGCCTTCAGCAAATCTTCGTTACCTTTACGTAATGCAACCCCGGACTCCTGACGCGAAAACGCATCACCGGTGACAGCCAGCGTCCCTTTGGTTTTTTTCACCAGATCCAGCGCCGCCAGACGATCGACTAAAATCGCGTCAATACGGCCTACGCGCAGATCCTGGTATTTCGTAGGATCATCGTCGTAGGTACGGATATCCACGTCCTGAACATGTTGACGTAGCCACTCTTCATAGTTAGTACCCAGCCCGACGCCTACTTTTTTGCCCTGCAGATCGGCAGCCGTTTTGATCGTGCCTTCATTCCCTTTTTTCACCAGCGCCTGAACGCCGGAGACAGTATAAGGTGTAGAGAAATCATATTTTTTCTTGCGGACGTCTGAAATCGTGACCTGGTTTATCACCACATCAATACGTTTAGAATCCAGCGACGCCAGCATTCCGTCCCATTTGGTCGGCTTCAGCGACGCTTTAACGCCCAGATGTTTTGCTAACGCCTCGGCGAAGTCGACTTCAAAACCGGTTAATTTGCCGTTGTCGCCCTGAAAGCTAAACGGCGGGTAGGTGCCTTCCAGCCCTACCAGTAGCGTGCCGCGTTCTTTAACTTTGTTCAGCAAACCCTCATCGGCAAAGCTCTTCGCGCTCATTCCCGCAACCAGCGCCACAGCCATTACTCCCATCAGTGCCTGACGTCCCAGCAGTGCTAATTTCATAGTAACCCCGAATATTGCCGTTAATGACCATAGACTGTGTCCCGCCATGGCGCATCGTCACGTCTCATGAACCTTGGGGGGACTCAGCCTAATGTAGAAGGTTTACCGCAATTCACCAACACGACTCTGCTACATCTTATTCTTTTTTAATATATATCAGAACTGGCGGTAAAGGGGGATATCTGTCTGGGCGCAATCTGTTTATGCGCTTTATATTGCTGGTATTTACGCAGTGCGATACGGTAATTATTGGTGCTGGTTTCCGGCAACCATGGCGCCAGGCTTTCGTCGAGAAAACCGTCCCGCAGCAGATCGTGGGAAATGTTTTGCTCGCTGAGATAATTGCCAAGACGTCGCAAACGCACTACATATTCCCGCACCGTGCCATGGCTCATCTCGGTTTGTTCAAACAAATACTGTTTAAAACCGATAATATCGAAAAAATCGCTCTGTTTTTTGCAGTGTAAATCGCCGCAAAAGCGACACAGCGCCACCCACTCTTTTTGCTCTCGCTGCCAGGCAGCGTCGTCAAGCAGCATATCCAGCTGTGAAATGGCGATTTTATTAACGATCTTGCCACGACGAACCAGCGTAATGCGGTCGAGCAGTTTGTGACAATGCGCGCAATGCGTCTGACTGTGTTTAAAGTCTTTAAGATAGCGGCTCAGAGGCCGCCTTTTAGGTTGCTGCACCGTCATGAGAACTCCTGGTAGTCTATACGTTGTGCGGCACTTTTCGGGTGCGATCATGCGCTACCTATAACTTACCCAGTTTGATACGTAATCGTTTGATGGCCTGACTATGCAACTGGCTGACCCGCGATTCGCCGACTTCCAGTACCGCGCCAATCTCTTTCAGATTGAGCTCTTCCTGATAATACAGCGTTAACACCAGTTGCTCGCGTTCCGGCAGCGATTCAATCGCGTCCATTACCCGCTGTCGCAGGTCACCCTCCAGCAGTTGATGTAACGGGTTTTCCTGTTGATGTTCTTCAGTCACCAGTTCGATGCTATCGCCATGCTCTTCCCGCCACTCATCGTAAGAGAAAAGTTGACTGTTATTGGTGTCGAGCAACATCTGACGATACTCTGCAACAGGAATGCCAAGACGTTCCGCCACTTCGGTTTCCGTCGCATTACGCCCCAGTTCCTGCTCCAGTTGTCCCATCGCCTGCGCCACTTCGCGGGCATTACGCCGGACGCTACGCGGCACCCAATCGCGGCTGCGTAATTCATCCAGCATCGCCCCACGAATACGCTGCACTGCGTAAGTGGTAAATGCCGTTCCTTGCAAAGCGTCATATCGGTCGACCGCATTTAATAACCCGATGCCGCCCGCTTGTAGCAGCTCGTCCAGTTCCACGCTCGCCGGCAATCGCACCTGCAGGCGCAATGCTTCGTGACGCACCAGCGGTACATAACGCTGCCACAGCGAGTGTTTATCCATTACACCTTCAGCGGTATACAGTGAATTCACGATAAACAGCCCTGCGTTAAATGAGTTATCGGCATGATTATCCGTTTCTGCAGAGGGTTCTATCGAAGGAATAAGGCTATAAAAGAAGGGTTATTTCACTTATGTAACCTGTAGCGCCTTTTTTGCGGATAAAAGAGCAGAATAAAATCAGCCAGATAGAATTAACGGGATGCGCAAGAGCCCACCCCGAACAAAATTATGTCAGAAGATGAATCATCGACAGATCGTCGCCAGTACGCACCGTTTCTATATGGCGATGAAAATTCTTCGCCACCTCGCTGTTATGCTGACTGCGGGAGTGAAAACTATACACAATGTTGGTAACGTCATCCCACTCAAGCCGCCCGCGCTCATGCACGCTGGCCGCCGTTAATAGCTTAATAAACGCATATTCCGCCACGATAATATACAGCGCGCGTAACGGGTCAACATTCGGCTGATTGGGGAAATTATTTTCCCAAATTTTATAGAGAATTAAATTCCTGAAGGCCCAGCTCCCCTGCTGCTCATCCGCCTGCAAACAACGTGCGAACGAGGTCTCAATATCGCCGACCTTCTGCTCCATTGAAACGCCCTCTTCCGCCGTCAACACCCGCAGAAGACACTGGATGTAGTGATCAAGGATAATGCTGCCGCGATTAAGCGGGAGCGAGCGGAAATAGTTCTGCATCTGCAATACCAGCGAGGTTTTTACCTTGCTATCCGGCGTGATATTCATCAACTCCTGCGCCAGCACGCCTGTCTGCAATTGCTCAAGTAACGCGGCATATACTTGTTCCAGTTCACCCAGCGCCGCATCATCAATTTTGGCAAATTTCTGCGCATACATGACAAATTTAATTAACGCATAGAGCGCGGCTTCCGTACTGCTGTTGGCATGGTTGATCAAACTCAGGCAAAACAGATTGAGTAACTTTTGCTGCGGTGGAAATAACGGCGCAGTATTGAATGTCTGCTGAATGATTGTTTTTTCGCCAAGTGCCATCGCGTCAGGGTCGTTTAAAATGCGGGACGTCACCTCCGGGCAGGCAAGGCTCAGAGAGTTACGTACCTCATTTTTATAGGTATGATGCGCCCGCGGGAAAGAGGAACAGGTATGGCTTAATGCCTTTGCTCCCAACGTTTTTTGCACCCGGCACAGACGGTCCTCATCCAGATAGGGGCAATTTCCCAGCGCGGAAGGCAGTTTAATTTCCCCCCAGTGGCTGTTGTTCTTTTTCAGCAGAATAATATGGTCTTGCGCTATGGTACGAATCGTCGTGTCTTTACTGGCGAGATACTTTTTGACCGTCGTCTTATCCAGCGTGATTTTCCAGCCCTTACAACAGTGGTCGCGACAGGCCGAGCCAGAACAGGAAAAGCGGGTGACAAAGGCAGGTTCAGTGACGGTGATTTCTTTCATTACACAGGCTCCGGAATTAAAAAAGGCAGCTTTCGCTGCCTTGATTGTGTACCACGTGTCGGTGAATCAATCGCCGGATTAACGCAGTAAAGAGAGGACGTTTTGCGGAACCTGGTTAGCCTGCGCCAGAACGGAAGTCCCTGCCTGCTGCAGAATCTGCGCGCGAGACATGTTGGAGACTTCGGTCGCATAGTCGGAATCTTCGATACGGCTACGGGCAGAAGTCAGGTTGTTTACGGTGTTGCCCAGGTTGGTGATAGCGGAGTTGAAACGGTTCTGTACCGCACCCAGGTCAGAACGTAACGTGTCAACCTGTGCCAGCGCAGCATCAATTTTCTGCAGCGGGTTTTCGGTTGTTGTGGTAGCCGCTTCCGCCAGATCGGGCTGTGCTTTAAAGTTGTGACCTTCGGCTTTACTCGCAGCGTAAGTTTTACCACCAATAGAAACAACTTCGGTTTTGCCGTCTGCGCCACCCAGTTTGTTTAGTGCAGTTTTGGATGTACCGTCATCTGCGGTGTAAGACGTAGTGTTAACACTAAAGCTACCATCTTTTTTCTGAGTAGCGGCGTAGTAGTCATTGCCTACTTTTACAGCATAACCGCCATCAATCGTCTTACCGTTTTTATCGGTATAAGACATTTTGACAACTTCAGCAGTAGCTGCATCTGCAGTAGTCACACCGCCTGCTTTCAATTGGTCTTGAATAGCAGTAGATGCTGGGATTTTACCTTGTACTTCTGTAACCTCTTTCACACCGGCAGGTTTAGTTGCAGCTGCTGTTGCTGCCGTACCCGGAACGGTAACTGCACCAGTAGCGGAATCAACATCTACTTTAAGGAAACCACCTTTAGCAGTATCAGTCGCATCAGCAAAGCTTACTTCTACATAGTAATCTGTGCCATTAGAGTAAACTTTACCGTCTTTTAGGGCACCATCTGTCGATGCACCAGTTACACCATTTTTAATTGCAGTAGCAGTAAGAGCACTGGTATCCAGTTTAATGCTCTGCGCTGGTTTGCTATCTACATCATAAGCTTTCTGCACATTCAGCGCATCCAGACCCAGGGTCTGAGAGTTGATCTGCTTCAGATCGATGTCGATAGTTTCACCGTCATTGGCGCCAACCTGGATGGTCAGGGTGTTGTCCTGCGCCAGAACTTTCACGCCGTTGAACTGAGTCTGACCGGATACACGGTCGATTTCGTTCAGACGCTGGGTGATTTCAGCCTGGATAGAGTCGAGGTCAGACTGGGAGTTGGTGCTGTTAGCAGACTGAACCGCCAGTTCACGCACACGCTGCAGGTTGTTGTTGATTTCGTTCAGCGCGCCTTCAGTGGTCTGCGCAATAGAAATACCGTCGTTAGCGTTACGGGAAGCCTGAGTCAGGCCTTTGATGTTCGCGGTGAAACGGTTAGCAATCGCCTGACCTGCCGCATCGTCTTTCGCGCTGTTGATACGCAGACCGGAAGACAGACGCTCAATAGCGGTGCCCAGTGCGGACTGGGATTTGTTCAGGTTATTCTGGGTCAACAGCGACAGGCTGTTTGTATTAATGACTTGTGCCATGATCTTTTCCTTATCAATTACAACTTGATGTTATTGGGCTGTTGCCCACGGTTTCTCACCGTAACCCTTGTATCGGCACCTGAATTTCGAACTTTAGAAAATTTTTCACTTCCCCCGATCTTTTTCTTAGCCTGCGAAATAGCCGCTTTATGCATCATTATTCCGCGCATTATTTTTGCAAAATTAACATTAAACTTTGCCTCCAGATTGCCGATAACGCGCTTAACTACTGTTTGCAATCAAAAGGAAGAAGGCATGGCTTCAATTTCATCATTAGGTGTGGGATCAAACTTACCGTTGGACCAGTTGTTGACAGACCTGGCAAAGAACGAAAAAGGACGCTTAACGCCAATTACCAAGCAGCAGAGCGCGAATTCGGCAAAGCTTACTGCCTACGGCACACTGAAAAGCTCATTAGAAAAATTCCAGACGGCAAATACCGCGTTAAATAAAGCGGATCTGTTTAAGTCTACCGTGGCGTCCAGTACTACCGACGATCTCAAAGTCAGTACTACCGCTGGCGCTGCCGCAGGTACTTATAAGATCAGCGTAACCCAGCTTGCCGCCGCACAGTCGCTGGCGACAAAAACCACCTTCGCGACCACCAAAGAGCAGTTGGGCGATACGTCGGCCACGTCCCGGACAATTAAAATTGAACAGCCGGGACGTAAAGAGCCGCTGGAAATTAAGCTGGATAACGGCGACACCTCAATGGAGGCGATTCGCGATGCGATCAATGACGCCGACAGCGGTATTTCCGCCAGTATCGTTAAGGTCAAAGAGAACGAATTCCAGTTGGTGCTTACCGCCGATAGCGGTACCGACAATACGATGAAGATAACGGTGGAAGGCGATAAGAAACTTAACGATCTACTCGCCTATGACAGCACCACCAATACCGGCAACATGAAAGAGCTGGTGAAGGCGGAAAATGCAAAGCTGAACGTAAACGGTATCGATATTGAGCGTCAAAGCAATACCGTAACCGACGCCCCTCAGGGAATTACGCTAAACCTGACGAAGAAAGTGACCGACGCGACCGTGACGGTAACGAAAGATGATACTAAAGCGAAAGAGGCGATTAAATCCTGGGTTGATGCCTATAACTCGCTGGTGGACACCTTTAATTCATTAACTAAATATACTGCTGTCGAGCCGGGCGAAGAGGCCAGCGATAAAAATGGCGCTCTGTTAGGCGATAGTGTGGTTCGTACTATTCAGACCGGGATTCGGGCACAATTTGCCAATAGCGGTAGTCACTCTGCGTTCAAAACGATGGCGGAAATTGGCATCGCCCAAGATGGGACTTCCGGCAAACTGAAGATTGATGATGATAAGCTGTCCAAGGCACTGAAAGATAACACAGCAGCAGCACGTGAGCTGCTGGTGGGCGATGGTAAAGAAACGGGGATCACCACCAAAATTGCCACCGAAGTAAAAAGTTATCTGGCGGATGACGGCATTATTGATAATGCGCAGGACAACATTAACGCCACGCTGAAAAGCCTGACTAAACAATACCTGTCCGTTAGCAACAGCATCGATGAAACCGTTGCCCGTTACAAGGCCCAGTTTACCCAACTGGATACCATGATGAGTAAACTGAATAACACCAGTAGTTATTTGACCCAGCAATTTACAGCAATGAGCAACTCCAGATAACAGAGGTCACCATGTACACCGCGAGCGGTATCAAAGCTTATGCGCAAGTCAGCGTGGAAAGCGCCGTGATGAGCGCCAGCCCGCACCAGTTGATTGAAATGTTGTTTGATGGCGCGAATAGCGCCCTGGTGCGCGCTCGCCTGTTTTTAGAACAAGGCGATGTTGTCGCGAAAGGTGAAGCGTTAAGCAAAGCTATTAATATTATCGATAACGGTCTGAAAGCCGGTCTCGATCAGGAAAAAGGCGGTGAGATTGCGACGAATCTTTCCGAACTATACGACTATATGATTCGCCGTTTACTGCAGGCTAACTTGCGTAACGACGCTCAGGCCATCGAAGAAGTGGAAGGGTTACTCAGCAATATTGCAGAAGCCTGGAAGCAGATTTCACCGAAAGCATCTTTCCAGGAGTCTCGTTAATGACCTCAACCGTGGAGTTTATCAACCGTTGGCAGCGTATTGCGCTGCTCAGTCAATCGCTGCTTGAACTTGCGCAGCGAGGTGAATGGGATCTCTTACTGCAACAAGAGGTCTCCTATCTGCAAAGTATTGAAACGGTGATGGAAAAGCAAACTCCACCGGGCATTACGCGAAGTATTCAGGATATGGTCGCCGGGTACATCAAACAAACGCTGGATAATGAGCAGCTCCTCAAAGGGCTGCTGCAACAGCGACTGGATGAACTCAGTAGTTTGATCGGACAATCCACCCGCCAAAAATCGCTCAATAACGCTTATGGCCGTCTCTCCGGTATGTTACTCGTGCCAGACGCGCCTGGCGCCTCATAATATTTTCCCGTCTCGTATGAAAACTCCTCCATACTCCAGAGGTCGGCTAAACGACTTCTGGAGCGCGGAAGATGAAAAACCCCACGTTATTGCAGTACTTCCACTGGTATTATCCCGACGGCGGTAAACTCTGGCCTGAGCTGGCGGAACGTGCTGATGAGCTGAATGATATCGGTATCAATATGGTCTGGCTACCGCCCGCCTGTAAAGGCGCCTCCGGCGGCTATTCCGTAGGCTATGATACCTACGACCTATTTGACCTCGGCGAATTTGACCAAAAAGGGACCGTCGCGACAAAGTACGGCGATAAACGCCAGTTACTGGCAGCGATAGACGCGCTCAAAAAAAATAATATTGCGGTGTTACTCGACGTGGTTGTGAACCACAAAATGGGCGCAGACGAAAAAGAACGTATTCGCGTCCAGCGCGTGAATCAGGATGACCGCACGCAAATCGATGACAACATCATCGAATGCGAAGGCTGGACGCGCTACACCTTCCCTGCCCGCGCGGGCCAATATTCCAACTTTATTTGGGACTATCACTGTTTCAGCGGCATTGATCACATCGAAAATCCCGATGAAGACGGCATTTTTAAGATCGTCAATGACTATACCGGCGATGGCTGGAACAATCAGGTTGATGATGAGATGGGTAATTTTGACTACCTGATGGGCGAAAATATCGATTTTCGCAACCATGCGGTTACGGAAGAGATTAAATATTGGGCACGCTGGGTCATGGAACAAACCCACTGTGACGGCTTTCGCCTGGACGCGGTAAAACATATACCCGCCTGGTTTTATAAAGAATGGATTGAGCATGTACAGGCCGTCGCACCAAAATCGCTGTTTATTGTCGCAGAATACTGGTCGCATGAAGTGGATAAACTACAAACGTACATCGATCAGGTTGACGGGAAAACCATGCTGTTCGACGCGCCGTTGCAGATGAAATTTCACGAGGCCTCCCGCCAGGGCGCGGATTATGACATGCGCCACATTTTCACCGGCACGCTGGTAGAAGCCGATCCTTTTCACGCGGTAACGCTGGTCGCTAACCACGATACACAACCGTTACAGGCGCTGGAAGCCCCGGTAGAACCCTGGTTCAAACCGTTAGCCTATGCGCTGATCCTGCTTCGTGAAAACGGCGTACCGTCGGTATTCTATCCCGATTTATACGGCGCCAGCTATGAGGATAGCAACGAAAATGGTGAGCCCCGTCGGGTCGAAATGCCGGTCATTAACCAACTGGATCGGCTGATCCTCGCTCGTCATCATTTTGCGCACGGCATACAAACACTCTTTTTCGATCATCCTAACTGTATTGCCTTTAGCCGCAGTGGTACTAAAGAAAACCCAGGCTGCGTGGTCGTACTTTCTAATGGCGACGACGGTGAAAAAACCCTCCTGCTCGGCGACAATTACGCTAACAAGACCTGGCGTGATTTTCTGAGAAACCGGGATGAGCATGTTGTAACTAACAAGCAAGGCGAAGCGACTTTTTTCTGCAACGGAGGCAGCGTCAGCGTGTGGGTTATTGAGGACGCGTGATGAACTTTCCCGGCGGCAGAACGCTGCCGGGAAGCAAAATTACGGCAGTGGCGTCGGCAGTGGCGTTTTTTCTAACGCGGCGGCGCACTCCGGCGTCGGACGAGCGACCCGTTGCAGCGTCATACCATCATATTCCAGGGTATTCCCGTCGCGCTCAATCTCATAAAGCTCACGCTTAACCGTAACATTGGTTAAATCATCGGAGAGCATGGTCAGCTTACCCGGCAGGGCAATAACGCGCTGCCACTGGCGACAGTCCAGCGTATCGCCGTCTTTAGTTACTACCAGGCTGGCGATAGCTTCAGGACTCACCAGCTTACGTTGCGGGCCTTTTGACTGCCAGTACCCTTCCAGACCGGCCGGCGCTGGCGTTTTCACCACATCATTATAATTTTCCACCTCAGCGCATCCGGCCAGAACCAGCAATGCGCCAACGATCGCTACTTTTTTCATCATTCATCCTGCATCAGAAGAAAGAGGAATTGTGGCATTAAAGCCCTGATGCCGCCAGCCTTTCCAGGCTCTGGCCGCAATTTGATCCAGTCGGTATTACCGCTTATTAGGTGTGGGCAAATTCTGTGATCGGTGTAGTATGCACACTTCTTGTTTCACACCTTCTGAGTTCAGAGGCTAAACACATGTCATGGCAACACTTCAGGCAAACCTGGTTAATTAAATTCTGGGCCCCGGCCCCTGCGGTGATCGCAGCCGGTATTCTCTCTACCTACTATTTTGGCATCACCGGTACTTTCTGGGCCGTGACGGGCGAATTTACCCGCTGGGGCGGGCAAATTTTACAGCTTTTTGGCGTTCATGCCGAACAGTGGGGCTACTATAAGCTGATTCATCTGGAAGGTACGCCGCTGACGCGTATCGACGGAATGATGATCCTCGGCATGTTCGGTGGCTGTTTTGCCGCCGCGCTGTGGGCCAACAACGTAAAACTGCGTATGCCGCGTAGCAGAATCCGTATCGTGCAGGCGGTGGTCGGAGGCATTATCGCTGGCTTCGGCGCGCGTCTGGCGATGGGGTGTAACCTGGCCGCCTTTTTTACCGGTATTCCGCAGTTCTCCCTACACGCGTGGTTCTTTGCGCTGGCGACCGCTATCGGCTCCTGGTTCGGTGCCCGCTTTACGCTGCTGCCGATATTTCGTGTACCGGTGAAAATGCAGAAGGTCTCAGCGGCTTCCCCGCTGACGCAGAAACCGGATCAGGCAAGACGGCGTTTCAGGCTCGGTATGCTGGTCTTTATCGGCATGATGGGCTGGGCGCTGTTAACGGCAATGCATCAGCCGAAACTGGGACTGGCGATGCTGTTCGGCGTCGGATTTGGACTACTGATCGAGCGCGCGCAAATCTGCTTTACCTCGGCCTTCCGCGATCTGTGGATCTCCGGACGCGCCCATATGGCAAAAGCGATTATTTTCGGCATGGCGGTCAGCGCCATTGGTATTTTCAGCTACGTGCAGTTGGGCGTTGCACCTAAAATTATGTGGGCAGGCCCGAATGCGGTCATTGGCGGACTGCTGTTCGGTTTTGGCATCGTGCTGGCGGGCGGCTGCGAAACCGGCTGGATGTACCGCGCCGTAGAGGGCCAGGTGCATTACTGGTGGGTGGGACTCGGCAATGTCATCGGTTCGACCATCCTGGCTTACTACTGGGATGATTTCGCGCCCGCGCTGGCGACCAGTTGGGATAAAGTGAACCTGTTGAGTACCTTCGGCCCGCTGGGTGGTCTGCTGGTCACGTATCTGTTGTTATTTGCCGCGCTGATGTTAATCATCGGTTGGGAAAAACGTTTCTTCCGCCGCGCCGGACTAACTCTCGCTAAGGAATCCACATGAAAAATATCGTCCCTGATTACCGTCTTGATATGGTTGGCGAACCCTGTCCGTACCCGGCGGTAGCGACTCTGGAAGCGATGCCGCAGCTAAAAAAAGGGGAGATTCTGGAAGTGGTGAGCGATTGTCCGCAATCTATTAATAATATTCCGCTGGATGCGCGCAATCATGGCTATACGGTGCTGGATATCCAGCAGGATGGCCCAACAATTCGTTATCTGATTCAAAAATAAGCGCATGCTCCCGCTGTACGTTACGGCGGGAGACATTTTTTACGGCGTAACAGGCAAAAATCTAAAACACATAAAATAAATCAGACAAGGTTGTCTTGTGCGCCGCTGCATAAATCTATTATTAATAGATACCGCTTTAATTTTTTCTGAGATGATGAAAAATTTATGACTATTTGACCAAAATATAAAGTAATTATTATTTTTCGCCCACACCATAAAAACTATCGGATATTGATACTTTTACTCACTGATGCCATCAGGTGAGATTTATTTATGCGCAGCAAAAGTCAAAAAAATGATAAAAGTTATTCTCATTTCTCTTATGGTAACCGTCAGCCTTGCTGCTGCCCGTTACTCACCCGTCACAGTAGTCAATGCGTATCCCAGCGTCATTGCCCGCTGTCTCGCTGATAATCTGTACCAGTATGGTTATATACTGGATCTTCATGAAACAGATTTTCCAGGCGTTAATAAAGAATTTACCGTGTATTATCGCAACGGCGCGCACATTGCCGGAACATTCTGGATCGCAAACTCAATGTCAACATCGCCAGAACGAACGGTAGGGATGTATGGCGTCAGTAAACAAGCGTACCCTATTTTTAATAAGTCCCTGCAACAATGTGCAACCCGCTTATCAATGAAATGAGCTCGCCTCGCAAAAAATAAATCCACTTTCTGACGCACTAGTTACATAAGTCACGCCCCCAGCCACTGACTTATGTAAACGCCTGGGAGCTCGCTGCCGATGTGTTGTCAGCTCTGGCTTAAACCTGCATCGACATTACTTCCTGGTACGCAGCCACCAGCTTGTTGCGCACCTGAATTCCCATTTGCATGGAGACGGACGCTTTCTGCATATCGGCCATCACATCATTAAGCGCAATGCCCGGCTCACCCAGAGTGAATTTTTCGGCCTGAACGCGCGCCTCCGTCTGCTTGTCGCTAATACGATCCAGCGCAGCATGTAGCTGACCGGCAAAACTCACCGTCGGCTGCGAGTGCGTTTCTTGCCCGCGCGCGGCCACCGCCGTCGCCTGTAACTGGCTAATAACCCCTTCAATCCCCTGTATTGCTGCCATGCTATTCCCCTGGATGATTTTTTACGCAACAGAGATTACCAGTTTGTCAATAAGATAAAGGCGTTAAATAACGATAAAAAACCTCGGTTTTTAGCGCATAGAAAAATTCGAAACCGCAAATAATGAGACCGTCAATTTTTCGAGTTTGCTGACCCGGGAGTGAGTCTTGTTCCACTTTGCAAAAAACGCCGTCCACGATCAGTCACGAGGTGCGAGATGAGTGCGACTGCATCGACTGCAACCCAACCTAAACCTCTCGAGTGGCTTAATCGCCTACGCGCGAATCCCCGAATTCCATTAATTGTGGCGGGTTCCGCTGCCGTGGCGATCGTCGTTGCGATGGTGCTGTGGGCCAAAACGCCCGATTACCGCACGCTATTTAGCAATCTTTCCGATCAGGACGGCGGCGCGATCGTCGCGCAGTTGACCCAGATGAATATCCCCTATCGCTTTGCCAATGGCAGCGGCGCGATTGAAGTGCCAGCCGACAAAGTGCACGAACTGCGTCTACGTCTGGCACAGCAGGGGTTGCCCAAAGGGGGTGCGGTAGGCTTTGAACTGCTTGATCAGGAAAAATTCGGTATCAGTCAGTTCAGCGAGCAGGTGAATTATCAGCGCGCGCTGGAAGGTGAACTGGCCCGGACGATCGAGACGCTGGGTCCGGTAAAAAGCGCCCGCGTTCACCTGGCGATGCCAAAACCGTCTCTATTTGTGCGGGAACAAAAATCCCCTTCCGCCTCCGTCACCGTCACACTGGAACCGGGCCGGGCTCTGGATGAAGGACAAATTAGCGCCGTAGTACATCTGGTTTCCAGCGCTGTCGCCGGTTTGCCGCCAGGAAACGTTACTCTGGTCGATCAATCCGGTCATCTGCTTACGCAATCCAATACCAGCGGTCGCGACCTTAATGACGCACAATTAAAATTCGCTAATGATGTGGAAAGCCGTATCCAGCGCCGTATCGAAGCCATTCTGTCGCCTATCGTCGGTAACGGTAATGTTCACGCTCAGGTAACCGCCCAGTTGGATTTCGCCAATAAAGAACAGACGGAAGAGCACTACAGCCCGAACGGCGATGCGTCGAAGGCCACCCTGCGTTCACGTCAGTTGAATATTAGCGAACAGATAGGCGCGGGCTACCCCGGCGGCGTGCCTGGCGCGCTGTCGAACCAACCAGCGCCGCCGAACGAGGCGCCGATCGCCACGCCGCCGACCAATCAGCAAAACGCGCAGAATACGCCACAAACCAGCACCAGTACGAACAGTAACAGCGCTGGTCCGCGCAATACGCAGCGTAATGAAACCAGCAACTACGAAGTGGACCGTACCATTCGTCACACCAAAATGAATGTGGGCGATATTGAGCGTCTCTCAGTGGCCGTCGTGGTGAATTACAAAACGCTGGCGGATGGCAAACCGCTGCCGCTGACTGCCGATCAGATGAAACAGATCGAGGATTTAACCCGCGAAGCAATGGGCTTTTCCGATAAACGCGGCGATACGCTAAACGTGGTGAATTCACCGTTTACCGCAGTGGATGAAACCGGCGGCGAACTGCCCTTCTGGCAACAGCAATCCTTTATCGATCAACTGCTCGCGGCAGGTCGCTGGTTACTGGTGCTGTTGGTGGCCTGGATTCTGTGGCGCAAAGCGGTACGTCCGCAGCTGACGCGCCGCGTTGAAGAAACGAAAGCAGCGCAGGAACAGGCGCAGGTTCGTCAGGAAACCGAAGAAGCTGTGGAAGTACGCCTCAGCAAAGACGAGCAACTCCAGCAACGTCGGGCTAACCAGCGTCTTGGCGCCGAGGTGATGAGTCAGCGTATTCGCGAAATGTCAGACAACGATCCGCGCGTGGTGGCGCTGGTCATTCGCCAGTGGATGAGTAACGATCATGAGTAATCTTAGCGGTACCGATAAAAGCGTCATTTTGTTGATGACCATTGGCGAAGACCGGGCGGCAGAGGTGTTTAAACACCTCTCCACCCGCGAAGTACAGGCGCTAAGTACGGCGATGGCTAACGTGCGTCAGATCTCCAACAAACAACTGACGGACGTACTGTCAGAGTTTGAGCAGGAAGCGGAGCAGTTCGCCGCGCTGAATATCAATGCCAACGAATACCTACGCTCCGTACTGATAAAAGCGCTGGGCGAAGAGCGCGCCTCCAGCCTGCTGGAAGATATTCTGGAAACGCGCGATACCACCAGCGGTATCGAAACGCTCAACTTTATGGAACCGCAGAGCGCCGCCGACCTGATTCGCGACGAACACCCACAGATTATCGCCACCATTCTGGTCCACCTCAAACGCGGCCAGGCCGCCGATATTCTGGCGCTGTTTGACGAGCGTCTGCGTCATGATGTGATGCTGCGTATCGCGACGTTTGGCGGTGTACAGCCGGCGGCGCTGGCGGAGTTGACCGAAGTGCTGAATGGCCTGCTCGACGGTCAGAACCTGAAACGCAGCAAAATGGGCGGCGTAAGAACCGCGGCGGAAATTATCAACCTGATGAAAACGCAGCAGGAAGAAGCGGTTATTACCGCTGTGCGTGAATTCGACGGCGAACTGGCGCAGAAAATCATCGACGAGATGTTCCTGTTCGAAAATCTGGTGGATGTGGACGATCGCAGTATCCAGCGTCTGCTGCAGGAAGTGGATTCCGAGTCGCTACTGATCGCCCTGAAAGGTGCCGAACCGCCATTACGCGAGAAGTTCCTGCGCAATATGTCCCAGCGCGCCGCCGATATCCTGCGCGACGACCTTGCCAACCGTGGCCCGGTTCGTCTGTCTCAGGTGGAAAACGAGCAGAAAGCGATTCTGCTTATTGTGCGTCGTCTGGCGGAAACCGGCGAAATGGTGATTGGCAGCGGCGAGGATACCTATGTCTAATGAATTGCCGTGGCAAGTCTGGACCCCCGACGACCTCGCCCCGCCGCCAGAGACGTTTGTGCCGGTTGAAGCTGATAACGTTACCTTGACAGAAGATGCGCCAGAGCCCGAGCTCACTGCCGAACAACAATTGGAGCAGGAACTGGCGCAGCTAAAAATACAGGCCCATGAACAAGGTTATAACGCCGGGCTGGCGGAGGGACGGCAAAAAGGACACGCACAGGGATATCAGGAAGGGTTAGCGCAGGGACTGGAGCAAGGACAAGCCCAGGCGCAGACGCAGCAGGCGCCGATTCATGCCCGTATGCAGCAGTTAGTGAGCGAGTTTCAGAATACGCTTGACGCGCTCGATAGCGTCATCGCCTCACGGCTGATGCAAATGGCCCTGGAGGCCGCACGTCAGGTCATCGGCCAAACGCCAGCAGTGGACAACTCAGCGCTGATTAAACAGATCCAACAACTATTGCAGCAAGAGCCGCTCTTTAGCGGCAAGCCGCAGTTGCGCGTGCATCCGGACGACTTACAGCGGGTGGAAGAGATGCTGGGCGCCACGCTCAGTCTTCATGGCTGGCGGTTGCGTGGCGATCCGACTCTGCATCACGGTGGGTGTAAAGTGTCTGCCGATGAGGGCGATCTGGACGCCAGTGTCGCCACTCGCTGGCAAGAGTTATGTCGCCTGGCGGCGCCGGGAGTGCTCTGATGACCACGCGTCTAACCCGCTGGCTTACCGCGCTCGACAACTTTGAAGCAAAAATAGCGTTATTGCCGGCGGTGCGTCGTTATGGACGTTTAACCCGCGCCACTGGACTGGTACTGGAAGCCACCGGTCTCCAGCTTCCGCTGGGAGCAACCTGCATTATTGAGCGCCAGGACGGCCCTGAAACCAAAGAGGTGGAATCGGAAGTGGTCGGTTTTAACGGCCAACGTCTGTTTTTAATGCCGCTGGAAGAAGTCGAAGGCATTCTGCCCGGTGCCCGCGTTTACGCCCGTAACGGGCATGGCGATGGTCTGCAAAGCGGCAAACAGTTACCGCTCGGCCCGGCCCTGCTTGGTCGGGTGCTGGATGGCGGCGGTAAACCGCTGGACGGACTGCCTGCGCCGGATACGATGGAGACTGGCGCGTTAATCACACCGCCGTTTAACCCGCTACAGCGAACGCCAATCGAACATGTGTTGGATACCGGCGTGCGCGCTATCAACGCGTTGTTAACCGTAGGGCGCGGTCAGCGTATGGGGCTATTTGCCGGTTCCGGCGTCGGTAAGTCGGTTCTGCTTGGCATGATGGCGCGCTACACGCGGGCGGACGTGATTGTCGTGGGACTTATCGGCGAACGTGGCCGCGAAGTCAAAGATTTCATCGAAAATATTCTCGGCCCCGACGGTCGCGCGCGCTCGGTGGTGATTGCCGCCCCGGCTGATGTCTCACCGCTGCTGCGAATGCAGGGCGCCGCCTATGCCACTCGCATCGCCGAAGACTTTCGCGATCGCGGACAGCATGTGTTGCTGATTATGGATTCGCTGACTCGCTATGCGATGGCGCAGCGTGAAATTGCGCTGGCGATCGGCGAACCGCCAGCCACCAAAGGTTATCCGCCCTCGGTGTTCGCAAAGCTGCCGGCGCTGGTCGAACGTGCCGGTAATGGCATCCACGGCGGCGGCTCTATCACCGCGTTTTATACCGTGTTGACCGAAGGGGATGACCAACAAGATCCCATTGCCGACTCGGCACGCGCAATTCTTGACGGGCACATTGTCTTGTCCCGCCGTCTGGCGGAGGCCGGACACTATCCGGCCATTGATATCGAGGCGTCAATCAGCCGGGCGATGACCGCGCTCATTACCGAGCAGCACTATGCGCGGGTACGGCTATTTAAACAGTTGCTTTCCAGTTTCCAGCGTAACCGCGATCTGGTCAGCGTCGGCGCCTATGCCAAAGGCAGCGATCCGATGCTCGATAAAGCCATTACCTTATGGCCGCAATTAGAAGCGTTTTTACAGCAAGGCATTTTTGAACGGGCCGACTGGGAGGACTCTCTCCAGGCGCTCGATTTAATTTTCCCGACGGTGTGATAAAGCAGGAGGGCGACGATCATGGCACAACATGGCGCTCTGGAAACACTCAAAGATCTGGCCGAAAAAGAGGTAGATAACGCGGCGCGTTTACTGGGAGAAATGCGTCGCGGCTGCCAACAGGCGGAAGAACAGCTCAAAATGCTGATCGATTATCAGAATGAGTATCGCAGTAATTTGAACACCGATATGGGCAACGGCATCGCCAGTAATCGCTGGATCAATTATCAGCAGTTTATTCAGACACTGGAAAAGGCGATAGAGCAGCATCGCCTCCAGCTTACGCAGTGGACGCAAAAAGTTGACATGGCGCTGAAGAGCTGGTGTGAAAAAAAGCAACGTCTTCAGGCCTGGCAAACCTTACAGGACCGACAAACCGCGGCAGCGCTGTTAGCTGAAAACCGCATGGATCAGAAAAAGATGGATGAATTTGCTCAGCGTGCAGCAATGAGGAAACCCGAATGATCACCCTGCCCCAACTGATCACCACCGATACCGACATGACCGCGGGTCTGACGTCAGGAAAAGCCACCGGTTCAGCCGAGGACTTTCTGGCGCTACTGGCGGGCGCGTTAGGCGCAGACGGCGTACAGGGCAAAGACGCCCGCATCACGCTGGCCGATTTACAGGCGGCAGGCGGCAAATTATCAAAAGGGTTACTGACCCAACATGGCGAACCGGGTCAGGCGGCGAAGCTTGCCGACCTGCTGGCGCAAAAAGCGAATGCGACGGATGAAACGCTTACGGATCTGACACAAGCGCAACATCTACTGTCTACGCTAACGCCATCGTTGAAAACCAGCGCTCTGGCCGCATTGAGTAAAACAGCGCAGCATGATGAGAAAACGCCAGCGCTGAGCGATGAGGATCTCGCCAGTCTGAGCGCCTTATTCGCCATGCTGCCCGGACAACCTGTCGCGACGCCTGTCGCCGGAGAAACGTCGGCTGAAAATCACATCGCCTTACCGTCACTTTTACGCGGCGACATGCGATCGGTGCCGCAGGAAGAGACACATACGCTCTCTTTTAGCGAGCATGAAAAAGGGAAAACAGAGGCGTCGTTTGCGCGCATCAGCGACGATCGCGCCACGGGTCAATCACTGACGCCGCTGGTTGCTGCCGCCGCCGCGACCAGCGCGAAAGTGGATGTTGATAGCCCACCCGCGCCAGTAACGCATGGCGCGGCAATGCCGACTCTCAGCAGCGCCACGGCGCAACCGCTACCTGTTGCCTCAGCCCCGGTTCTCAGCGCGCCGTTAGGCAGCCATGAATGGCAGCAAACGTTCAGTCAGCAGGTCATGTTATTTACACGTCAGGGACAGCAAAGCGCGCAGCTTCGATTACATCCGGAAGAGTTAGGTCAGGTGCATATTTCGCTCAAGCTGGATGACAATCAGGCGCAGCTCCAGATGGTATCGCCGCACAGCCATGTCCGCGCCGCGCTGGAAGCCGCGCTGCCCGTGTTGCGGACCCAGTTAGCGGAAAGCGGCATTCAGTTGGGACAAAGCAGCATCAGTAGCGAAAGCTTTGCCGGACAGCAGCAGTCTTCATCGCAGCAGCAACAGCCTGCCCGCGCCCAACATGCGGACGCGTTTGGCGCTGAAGATGACATAGCGTTAGCGGCGCCGGCCTCGCTTCAGGCCGCCGCACGCGGCAATGGCGCAGTGGATATCTTCGCCTAACGCCAGAGGTAGCATGATTATCCGCGTCTTTTCCACGCTTTGTCGTGGACAGGACACGGGATAATCAGCCAATAAGCAGTACCGAAACAGGAAGCCCGTATCAGATGACTGACTCCGCGATTAACAAAAAGAGCAAACGCTCGATTTGGATACCTTTGCTGGTGTTGATTACCCTCGCCGCCTGCGCAACCGCAGGTTATAGCTACTGGCGTATGCAGCAACAACCGACCCCGAACGCTAAAGCGGAACCGGCTCCGCCGCCTGCGCCGGTATTTTTTGCGCTGGATACGTTTACCGTCAATCTGGGCGATGCGGATCGTGTGTTGTATATCGGCGTAACCCTGCGTCTGAAAGACGAAGCGACCCGCGCGCGATTAAATGAATATCTGCCGGAAGTGCGCAGCCGTCTGCTGTTGCTGTTTTCCCGTCAGAATGCCGCCGAGCTCTCAACGGAAGCAGGCAAACAAAAACTGATTGCCGCCATTAAAGAGACTCTGGCCGCGCCGCTCGTTGCCGGACAACCAAGACAGGTCGTCACCGACGTGCTTTATACAGCTTTTATTCTGCGGTAACGATATGGGCGATAGTATTCTTTCTCAGGCTGAAATCGATGCGCTGTTGAACGGCGACAGCGACACTAAAGACGAACCCACTCCCGGTATCGCAAGCGATAGCGATATTCGCCCTTACGATCCCAATACCCAGCGTCGCGTCGTGCGTGAACGCTTGCAGGCGCTGGAGATCATTAACGAACGTTTCGCACGCCAGTTCCGGATGGGATTATTTAACCTGCTGCGCCGCAGCCCGGATATTACCGTGGGCGCTATACGTATTCAGCCGTATCACGAATTTGCGCGTAATCTGCCGGTACCGACCAACCTGAACCTTATCCACCTGAAGCCGCTACGCGGCACCGGGCTGGTGGTGTTCTCGCCGAGTCTGGTGTTTATTGCCGTCGATAACCTGTTCGGCGGCGACGGTCGTTTCCCGACCAAAGTCGAGGGCCGCGAGTTTACCCATACGGAACAGCGCGTCATCAACCGTATGCTGAAACTGGCGCTGGAAGGCTATAGCGATGCATGGAAAGCCATTAATCCGCTGGAAGTGGAGTATGTTCGTTCCGAAATGCAGGTGAAATTTACCAATATCACCACCTCGCCGAACGATATCGTCGTCAATACGCCGTTTCATGTGGAAATCGGCAATCTGACCGGTGAATTTAACATCTGTCTGCCATTTAGCATGATCGAGCCGCTGCGTGAGCTGCTGGTGAACCCGCCGCTGGAAAACTCGCGCCATGAAGATCAGAACTGGCGTGATAACCTGGTACGCCAGGTTCAGCACTCCGAACTGGAGCTGGTGGCGAATTTTGCCGACATTCCGTTGCGTCTTTCCCAGATTTTGAAGCTGAAACCCGGCGATGTACTGCCGATTGAAAAACCCGACCGCATTATTGCTCATGTGGACGGCGTGCCGGTACTCACCAGCCAATATGGCACCGTAAACGGACAGTATGCGCTACGCGTAGAACATTTGATCAACCCAATTTTGAATTCGCTGAATGAGGAACAGCCCAAATGAGTGACATGAATAATCCGTCCGATGAGAATACTGGCGCATTGGATGATCTGTGGGCTGACGCGTTAAACGAGCAAAAAGCGACCACCAATAAAAGCGCCGCCGACGCGGTTTTCCAACAACTTGGCAGCGGCGATGTCAGCGGCGCCATGCAGGATATCGACCTGATTATGGATATCCCGGTCAAACTGACCGTAGAGCTGGGCCGCACGCGAATGACCATTAAAGAACTGCTGCGCCTGACGCAGGGGTCGGTCGTCGCGCTGGACGGGCTGGCGGGCGAGCCGCTGGATATCCTGATTAACGGCTACCTGATTGCCCAGGGTGAAGTGGTCGTCGTGGCGGATAAATACGGTGTACGTATCACCGATATTATTACGCCATCCGAGCGTATGCGTCGTTTGAGTCGTTAATGATGAAGACACAGGCCACGGTTTCTCAGCCCGCCGCGTCAACCGGATCGCCGCTAATTCAAGTGAGCGGCGCATTAATTGGCATTATAGCGCTCATTCTGGCGGCGGCCTGGGTGATTAAGCGTATGGGATTCGCCCCAAAAGGAAATAGCGTGCGTGGACTCAAGGTATCAGCCAGCACCTCGCTCGGCCCGCGAGAACGCGTGGTGATTGTTGAGGTCGAAAATGCACGTCTGGTACTGGGCGTAACCGCCTCGCAGATTAACCTGCTGCACACTCTTCCTCCCGCGGAGAGCGACACGGAAGCGCCTGTGGCCCCACCGGCAGATTTCCAGAACATGATGAAGAGCTTACTCAAGCGTTCCGGGAGATCCTGATGCGCCGCTTGTTATTCCTTTCGCTGGCGGGCCTGTGGCTTTTTAGTCCCGCCGCCGCTGCGCAACTGCCGGGGCTTATCAGCCAACCATTAGCGGGCGGAGGCCAAAGCTGGTCATTATCCGTCCAGACTCTGGTCTTCATCACCTCGCTGACGTTCCTGCCAGCGATTTTACTGATGATGACCAGTTTCACCCGCATCATCATTGTTTTTGGCTTGTTGCGTAACGCGCTGGGCACGCCCTCGGCGCCGCCAAATCAGGTACTACTCGGACTGGCGTTGTTTTTGACCTTTTTTATTATGTCGCCCGTCATTGACAAGATTTACGTGGACGCTTACCAGCCGTTTAGCGAGCAGAAAATTTCTATGCAGGAAGCGCTGGATAAAGGCGCGCAACCGTTACGCGCGTTCATGCTGCGCCAAACCCGCGAAGCCGATCTGGCGCTGTTTGCCCGTCTGGCCAATAGCGGCCCGTTACAGGGACCGGAAGCAGTACCGATGCGTATTCTCCTGCCCGCCTATGTCACCAGCGAATTAAAGACGGCGTTTCAGATCGGTTTTACGATTTTCATCCCTTTTTTGATTATCGACCTGGTGATCGCCAGCGTACTGATGGCGTTAGGGATGATGATGGTACCGCCAGCGACAATCGCCCTGCCGTTTAAGCTGATGCTGTTTGTACTGGTCGATGGTTGGCAATTGCTTGTGGGGTCGCTGGCCCAAAGCTTTTACAGTTAGAGGCGCAAAATGACTCCAGAATCCGTCATGATGATGGGCACCGAGGCGATGAAAGTCGCCCTCGCCCTGGCTGCGCCGCTGTTACTCGTCGCGCTGATTACCGGCCTCATTATCAGTATCTTGCAGGCCGCCACTCAGATTAATGAAATGACGCTGTCGTTTATCCCTAAAATCGTCGCCGTATTTATCGCAATTATCGTTGCCGGCCCGTGGATGCTCAACCTGCTGCTGGATTACGTACGCACTCTGTTCAGCAATTTACCTTATATCATCGGATAAACAGAACGATGATACAGGTCACAAGCGAGCAATGGCTATACTGGATGAATCTTTATTTCTGGCCTTTGCTGCGCGTGCTGGCGCTGATTTCAACCGCGCCGATTCTCAGCGAGCGCGCTATTCCCAAGCGTGTAAAGCTGGGACTGGGAGTGATGATTACCCTCGTTATCGCGCCGTCGTTACCGACAAACGATACGCCGCTTTTTTCTATTGCCGCCTTATGGCTGGCAATGCAACAAATTCTGATCGGTATTGCGCTGGGATTTACCATGCAGTTCGCCTTTGCGGCGGTTCGTACCGCGGGTGAATTTATCGGTCTGCAAATGGGGCTTTCCTTTGCCACCTTCGTCGACCCGGGCAGCCACCTTAATATGCCGGTCCTGGCGCGTATTATGGATATGCTCGCCATGCTACTGTTTCTCACCTTTAATGGTCATTTGTGGCTTATTTCGCTGCTGGTCGATACCTTCCACACCCTGCCCATCGGTAGCAACCCGGTGAACAGTAATGCGTTTATGGCGCTCGCCAGGGCCGGAGGACTCATTTTCTTAAACGGACTGATGCTGGCATTGCCGGTCATTACCCTCCTGCTTACGCTCAATCTGGCGCTGGGGCTATTAAACCGCATGGCACCACAGCTTTCTATATTCGTTATCGGTTTCCCGCTGACGCTCACCGTCGGCATTATGCTGATGGCCGCGCTAATGCCATTAATTGCACCGTTTTGCGAACATTTATTCAGCGAAATTTTCAATTTGCTTGCTGATATTGTTAGCGAGATGCCGATAAATAATAACCCATAATCTTTATCATGTTTTACTAAGGTTTATCCGAAAATAAATTTTAAAAAACATTCACCAGGATATATCTGTTGCCACTTATTTGTTTTTACTTCACTCACATAACACAATATTCACTTTACTTTAAGATGATTCCTAGCAAATTATATGCAACTTTACGGGATAGTAAGTTCGCCTGAAAAACGGCGTAAGCGTTATCTAAGGTGACTATTCGTGTTCCGTCTGATTATGGTGAGTTATTCAGGTAAGGGGAATTATCGTTACGCATTGAGTGAGGGTATGCCATGTCAACGATTATTATGGATTTATGCAGTTACACCCGGCTAGGGTTAAGCGGGTATCTGGTCAGCAGAGGGGTGAAAAAAAGGGAAATCAACGACATCGAAACCGTTGACGAACTCGCTATCGCTTGTAGCGCGCATCAGCCTTCGGTGGTGTTTATTAATGAGGACTGTTTTATTCATACGCCTTCAGACAGTCAACAAATAAAGCAAATCATTAATCAACATCCTGACACGTTATTTATTGTTTTTATGGCAATTGCTAATGTACATTTTGATGAATATTTATTAGTAAGAAAAAACTTACTGATTAGCTCAAAATCGATTAAACCTGACTCGCTGGATACTATTCTTGGCGATATTCTGAAAAAAGAGTCTGGTATTTCAGGAACCATAAATTTACCAACGTTATCGTTAAGTCGAACTGAATCCAGCATGCTGCGAATGTGGATGGAAGGTCAGGGAACCATTCAGATTTCTGACAGAATGAATATTAAAGCCAAGACAGTGTCCTCCCATAAGGGGAATATTAAACGAAAGATAAAAACGCATAATAAACAAGTGATCTATCACGTAGTACGACTGACAGATAACGTCACTAACAGCATTTTTGTTAACATGCGCTGAGACATCCGGACTGGCAATGCACCTCCAGTCCGGCTCAATTAGTCCTGCTCCGCCTTCTCGACAAAAATGCCGTCCTGATGACCTGACTCATTGAAGAACCAGATGCCGAGCGGGTAATCTTCCAGCGAAACCAGATACATTGTGCCTTCACTAAATTCTTCCACTGCCAGTACCACGCCCGGTCGGCGGGGACCGCCGTCCGTTTTAACGGTTACCCGATCATTCACCTTCATCATTTTCCTCCTGTTACTTTGTGCCAGTGTAGAACAATTTTCCGCGTCTGACAGCGCCTTGCTGACGTGTTTGCTGGTTTTCTCAACGGGCTATACTTAGGCTGTCAGGAACCAGCGAGGTAGTGAAGATGAAAACGGCAAAAGAGTACAGCGATACGGCCAAGCGCGAAGTCAGCGTCGACGTAGATGCGCTACTGGCGGCAATAAATGAAATCAGCGAAAGCGAGGTTCACCGTAGCCAAGAAGATCCTGAGCGAGTGAGCGTAGACGGACGGGAATATCATACATGGCATGAATTAGCTGAAGCATTCGAGCTGGATATTCATGATTTTAGTGTAACGGAAATAAACCGTTAAAAATGGCCGAAAAAAATCCCGGCCTACGGGTCGGGATCAAACTTGCTTATGCAAGAAGCACTTGAAAATTCGTTACACCAGGAAATCTGATGTGAGATTTACCTTATCTGCAATTTTTTTGCATGACAAGTAAATATTTTTTACATGAATGATTAAGCCTGCTAATGGTTCGGTAGCAAAAGTGTGACAACGCATGCGCTGTCTGGAAGCGACGGGATCGGTTCCAGTTAGCGTTCTACTTCTTTCGGATGTGCTTTAGGATTTTTCCTAGAAATAAGCCCGCCGTTGCAATGGAAAATGAGGAAAAAATGCTCTCAATCCATGACCCCTTGCTGATTTTTACCGATCTGGACGGCACGTTGCTGAACAGCCACACCTTTGAGTGGCAGCCCGCAGCCCCCTGGCTTACGCGCCTGCATGAAAGCGGCGTACCCGTGATCCTCTGTAGCAGTAAAACCGCGGCTGAAATGCTCCAGCTCCAGACGACGTTAAATCTACAGGGACTGCCGCTGATTGCGGAAAACGGTGCGGTGATCCAACTGGACGCTCATTGGGAAGACCATCCCAACTATCCCCGCCTGATAGCCGGTATTTCTCACAACGAAATCCGCCTCGTCCTGCATAAGTTGCGTGAAAAGGAACAGTTTAAGTTCACCACTTTTGATGACGTTGACGATCAGGTAATAAGTGAATGGACGGGCCTGAATCGGGCACAGTCTGCCCTAACCCGTCTGCATGAAGCTTCGGTGTCGCTGATCTGGCGCGATAGCGATGAACGCATGGCGCAGTTTGTCGCCCGTTTAAATGAACTGGGACTGCAATTTGTCCATGGCGCCCGTTTCTGGCATGTGCTGGACGCCTCCGCCGGTAAAGATCAGGCCGCCAACTGGCTGATTGAAGCATATCGTCGCCAGTGGCACGCGCGTCCTCTGACGTTGGGACTGGGAGACGGTCCCAATGATGCGCCCTTACTGGATGTGATGGATTATGCGGTTATCGTTAAAGGGCTAAACCGGGAGGGCGTACATTTGCGTAACGACGATCCTCAGCGCGTCTACCGTAGCCAGAATGAAGGACCGAATGGCTGGCGCGAAGGAATGGACTATTTCTTTTCCCGCTCCTGAGTCGCGTCGCTGGCGCAAATACGGTTACGTCCGGACTGTTTGGCGTAATAAAGCCGTTTGTCGGCCAGCGACTGCAACTGTTCAAAGTCATAGTCGCCGTATTCCTCCGCGCTGCTGATCCCCATTGACGCGCTGATACGAAGCGTCGTGCTTTTCGTCACCAGAATCTCTTTGTCATTAATGCGCTGGCGTATGCGTTCGGCAATCTGCAGCGCCTGCGCTTTCGTCGCGCCGGGCAGCACGATACAAAACTCTTCGCCCCCTACCCGTCCGGCGATGTCGTGCGATCGAATGGTGCTGCCAATGAGCCCAGCGGCATGGGACAACACGCGATCGCCGGCCTGATGGCCAAAGCGATCGTTAACGCTTTTAAAATAATCTAAATCCAGCTGTACCACAGAAAAAGGCTGGCGGGATTCCCGGTAACGCTTTGCCAGCCTGGACGCTTTTTCAAACAGCGCGCCACGGTTATAGAGCCGGGTCAGCGGATCGTGCCATGCCTGCCATTGCAGCGAATTTTGCAGAACAAACATGTTTTTGACCATATGTCGAATAACGCCCCAGGAGATCAACAGCATCGCCGTAAAAAGTACCCATAACAGCGTCAGCGCGATACTAATACTGCCAAAATTCCCTTGTATGCCTTCACGAAATGTATGCACGCGCAGCAGGACGCCATCAAAATGATCCAGCCGCTCCCAGCTTACATAATGCGTTCCTAAACGCAGCCCGCCGAGGGTATCTTTTTCTATTTCACGCGCCAGTAAGGCGCGTTCACGGTCATTTAACGTATTAGCGGTTTGTTGTTCCGGCGTGGAGTCTGCCAGCAAACGGAGATGGTTATCGTATAGCTGATACTCTCCTTCGATATCCTTTTCAGCCGCATCGCGCAGGAACCGCTGGAATGACGCGACGGGAATATCCATTGCCAGTACGCCATACCAGTAATTATCGTGATCCAGCGGCACACTGGCTGTCACTTTTTGCTGCTCAACAGCAATATAGGGCTGTGAGGAGGTAAACCACTGCACGCCGCGCTGTGGGTTACGCCGTTGACTTTGCTCAATAAACCAGGGCTGGGTCACGTACTGATAGTAACGTGATACGATATCGCTACCGTATGCCGTAGGGAGGGTTGAGAGATAAAACCCTGAGCGAGAAACATACATCGTCTCCAGCGTCAGCATGGCGGATGAGCGCGCCAGACGCGCCAGATACCCCAGCTCCAGCGTGGCGGTTAATTCATTTGCCAGATCGCGATTATCCCGCGAAAGGAGCGTCGTCCGGGCGACAAACTGATCGGAAACGCCATATAGCGGCAATGTCCGCCGCTTATCCAGCTCCAGTTGCCAGAAATGCCGGGCGCGTCGTTGCTCAAACTGCGTTACCGCACTTTGCAATGCGGCAAAAGCCAGCGGCGCCACCAGCGCTTCATGCATACCGTTACGTAAAAAGATCAACCTATCCATGTTGAATTGCAGTTGGCGGTCAAGGGCATTCGCGACGCTCCCCAGATGATTGCGCTGACTGGCGACATAGGCGTCTTTCAGTATCATCACTTCCCGCCAGGTAAGTAGCGTCGAGAACAGCATCACGATCAGAAAGCAAGTGTTGACGACATGGCCGGGACCAAAACGCCGCGCCAGCTTTTTAAACCAGCCTTGATTTTCTAACAGTGTCTCGTGCGGCACCCTGGTAACTCCTGGTTATTTATACAACGCCCCTTGATGGCTTACGGTAGTCAGACATCACTAAGGGATACCGCTAAATCCAGGCATAACCTGATAGCAGCATGTCGCCGCGCGACGACTCTCTTTATCCACAACAAAACGCCCGGCGTTAACCGGGCGTTTTGTCATCGGGCTTCGTCCCGCACGCGCCTTTCCTTGCCTGGCACGAGCTCATTCTCATGGAATGCCTCCCGCTTTACGCCAAAACCGTCATACCAGCGGCACTCTACCATTCCGCTGGAATAACCGGTGACGATCATCCGGGGTCCCCCCTCTTTCACCGTAACTTCCTCACTGACAGAAAAGACCATACCTGCCTCCGGTATCAGATGAAACGTTTTCACCTTAGACGACAACGGGCAATTTTGCACAATTCATTGCAGAAAATCAGTGCGAAACACCGCGAATTTTCGCCACACCTTTCACCAGCGCCACCACAATGGCGCCGATAATAAAACCGAGCACCAGATTCAGCCCCCCGGGAAGCGTATGCGCCATGAAAGTACCCTGTTGCTGCGCAAGATGTTCAATGGCATGGTGTAACGGCGCAATACCGTGTACGACAATCCCGCCGCCGACTAAAAACATCGCCAGCGTACCGACAATGGATAACGCTTTCATTAACCAGGGCGCGATAATCAGTAATCCTTTACCGATGCCCTGCGCCAGTACACTACGCTTTTCCGCCAGCCAGTATCCCATATCATCCAGTTTTACGATAATCCCCACCAGGCCATACACGCCAATGGTTACGACCAACGCAATCCCTGCCAGTACCAGTACCTGATTAAGCAGCGGCGCCTGCGCGACAATCCCCAGGGTGATAGCCACAATTTCAGCAGAAAGAATAAAATCGGTACGTACCGCCCCTTTCACTTTATCTTTTTCAAAGGCCAAAGGATCTTGCGCAGCCAGAGCCTCAAGACGTTTTTGCCGCTCCGCCGGGTCTTCTTTGTGTTTTCGCGCTTCAAAGGTATGAAGGACTTTTTCTACCCCTTCAAAGCAGAGAAACGCGCCGCCTAACATTAATAAAGGCGTAATGGCCCACGGGATAAATGCGCTTATCAGCAGCGCCAGCGGCACCAGAATAACCTTGTTGATCAATGACCCTTTCGCCACGCTCCATACGACTGGCAGCTCTCGGTTGGCGCGAACGCCGGTCACCTGCTGCGCATTGAGCGACAGATCGTCCCCCAGTACGCCCGCGGTTTTCTTCGCGGCCAATTTGCCCATTACCGAAATATCGTCCAGCAACGTGGCAATATCGTCGAGCAATGTCAGTAAGCTACTTCCTGCCAAAATGATTCCCTCGGTTTTTTCTTCTAAAACGTTAAGTATGTAGCAAAACGCGCAATGCCGAAACCAGCGGCACGGGTCAACGCCTTTTTATTCAAAAAGGACAATTATAATGCTCGCCAGCATAATAATTTTGGCGTTTACTATATTCACCCTTTTTATTTCACCGTGAGAGATTATGCGTTTCCGGCAGTTGTTACCTCTTTTTGGCGCGCTTTTTGCCTTGTACATCATTTGGGGGTCTACCTATTTTGTTATCCGAATAGGCGTTGAAAGCTGGCCGCCGCTGATGATGGCAGGCGTACGTTTCCTCTCAGCGGGTATTTTGCTTATGGCGTTTTTGCTGCTGCGCGGCGAAAAACTTCCGCCGCTGCGCCAGTCCATCAATGCTGCGCTGATTGGTTTATTATTGTTGGCGGTGGGTAATGGCCTGGTTACGGTGGCGGAGCATCAAAACGTGCCATCGGGCATTGCTGCAGTTGTGGTCGCCACCGTCCCGCTATTTACGCTGTGCTTTAGTTACTTTTTCGGTATTAAAACGCGCAAATTAGAATGGGTGGGGATTGCCATTGGGCTTGCCGGGATTATTCTGCTGAACAGTGGTGGCAATTTAAGCGGCAATCCGTGGGGCGCGATGTTGATCCTGATAGGCTCGATGAGCTGGGCGTTTGGTTCCGTTTACGGCTCGCGCATCGCCCTCCCCGTAGGCATGATGGCGGGCGCGATTGAAATGCTGGCGGCGGGCGTGGTCTTGCTTTGCGCGGCGTTTCTTTCCGGCGAGAAACTCACCACGCTGCCTGGCTTATCGGGTTTTATGGCCGTCGGCTACCTGGCGCTGTTCGGTTCTGTCATCGCCATTAATGCCTATATGTACCTGATTCGCAATGTCAGCCCGGCGCTGGCGACCAGCTATGCCTATGTGAATCCGGTTGTCGCCGTGTTGCTTGGCACCGGATTGGGCGGCGAGAGGCTCTCGCCCGTTGAATGGGCCGCGCTGGGCGTGATTGTGTTTGCCGTAGTGCTGGTGACGCTGGGTAAGTACCTGTTTTCCGCCAGGGCGGTGGTCACGCCGTGTAAAACGGAAAATTCACGCCAGTAGATGCATACCCTGGGTGTCGATCTGCGCGCTGGCACCGCCGCCGCAGATCCACTCTTCCAGGCGCTCCGCCAGCGCCGCGTCGCTCAATTTCGCCCGCCCGCGCAAGGCGCACTCCCAGACGATCAGTACCCGCCAGCCAAGCGCCTGTAAACGCTGAATATCGCGCTCGTCTCGCTCAACGTTCTTACCGATTTTTTCCAGCCAGAAAGCCGTTCGCGTGGCCGGTACTTTGAACAGATAACAGTGGTGATGATGCCAAAAACAGCCGTGAGTAAAAATCACACAATCATAGTCATTCACCACAAAATCCGGCTTGCCCGGTAATGTCGCGTCCTGAGTATGAAACGTAATCCCCTGCGCGGTTAACAGGCCGGCAAGACGTTTTTCAATGGCCGTATCGCGGGTCGCTATCGCGCGCATATTTTTACTGCGCGTGGCTTTATCGTGAACGTCCGCCATCTACCGCCTCTCTCTGACGCAGCGCCACCGCCTGGTGAATTTTGGCTTCCAGTAGCTTTGCTACCGCGGCAAATACCGGCACCACCACGGAATTGCCAAACTGGCGATAAGCCTGAGTATCCGAGACGGGTATCCTGAACTGGTACGTTTGCGGCGCCTCAAATCCCATTAAACGCGCGCACTCCCTCGGCGTGAGTCGGCGGGGACGATGTTGTTGATTACCGATATCGTCGAAATTCGCTTCGCCTTTCGCCATGTCCCAACCACGATCAATCAGGATTTCGGCGCCATCTTTGTAGTAACGTGCAGATAACGTGCGCGCCACACTTTCTGGATTGTCAGGATAAACCATGCCATAGCCAAAACCGTTTCCCCGCGCCTGGTGCTTTTTTGCGTAGCGATATAAATATTTCCACAGTACCGGCGTCAGGATATATTTGGCTTCGACGACGGGCTCCAGCAGCTCCGCCAGCGCCGGACGGCGCGGTGGATAACAGCGGGCGATATTGCGTAACGTAAAATCGGTTTTCAGGTTCAAATCGCGGCGGAATCCCACCAACACAATACGTTCCCGATGCTGAGGAAGAAAGTGCTGCCCGTCGATAATTTTCGGATCGTCCGGGCCATTGTCAGCGGCATCCGCCACGTCATATCCCAGTTCATTGAGCGTTTGCATAATAATGCGGAAGGTGTTGCCCTGGTCGTGACTTTTAAGGTTTTTCACGTTTTCCAGCACAAACAGCGCGGGGCGGCGGGCGTCGATAATTCTTACGACATCAAAAAATAACGTCCCCTGAGTCTCGCAGGCAAAGCCGTGGGCCCGGCCCAGCGCATTTTTCTTGGAGACGCCCGCCAGGGAAAATGGCTGGCAGGGAAAGCCTGCCAGCAGGACATCATGTTGCGGAATATGCTGGCGAATGTGTTCCGCCGCCTCCTCATCGCTGACCCCTTCCCGGTGGCTCAACGTGATATCGCGGATATCTTCATTAAAGCGATGTTGCAGCGGATCGCAAAAATAGTTCGCTTTATATGTCCGTACCGCGTGCTTATTCCATTCGCTGGTAAACACGCACTGTCCGCCTATCGCTTCAAATCCGCGGCGAATACCGCCGATGCCAGCGAAGAGATCGATAAAACGAAAGGCGTAATGCGGATGATGCGCTGGCGGCGTCGGCAACCCTGTTTTAAGACAGGTGAGTTCATTGTCGCTCAAACGATGCCATGCCGCGTTCATCATTACGCGCTTTAAGATGGCCGGGCTCCAGTGCTGTTCGCCCAGGCTGTTAAGGTGCGCCACCAGCGTTTTAACATCATAGATTTCCAGCAATTGACTCAGCATCGCCTGGATCTCGCTTCCGGCGTCGTCGGCGATGAGGTTCCGGGCGTGTGTTACTGAAATATTTTCCTGCATACATTTAACCGGCCAAAAATAATTGCCGACAGACTAACATAAAATGACGCGGTTTACGTTTCAGCGACAGGGGTTACTGATGCGTAGCAAACCTCTGGATGACCGCCTGGTCCTGCGTTTCATAGTCGCCTTTCAACTCAGCGCTCAATTTTGCCATGTACGACACCAGAAAATCCGCATTACGCTGCGCCAGGTACTTGCCCCGTTCGGTCTGCATCGTCAGCGGCAGTTTCAGCAGTTTGGTTTGAAAATGGTCGAGCGCGAATTGTTTATCGTTAAGAGGCCGTCTGTCAGCAAAGGGATCGTCGGCATCAAACAGCGCGACGCCCAGCGCGCCGGAGACCGCAAAGACCCGCGCCAGACCAATGGCGCCCAATGCCTCCAGTCTGTCTGCATCCTGCACGATTTTTGCCTCTGGCGTGGCGGGCGCAATGTTTGCGCTGAAACTATGCGCTTCGATAGCATGACAAATACCCGCCAGTTTTTCTGCCGGAAAGTCAGGAAAATCCCGCAGAAAAATACGCCGGGTTTCTGCCGCCGCCAGAATGGAAGAGCGATGCCGCTGCGGATGATTTTTCGCCAGGCTGACAATGTCATGGAAATAACATGCCGCCAGAACCACCAGCCAGTCGACAGGACCGTTTTCCCCGAGCGTTTGCGCGGTTGCCCAAACACGACGAAAATGGAAGATGTCATGGGCGGCATCCTGCTCCTGGTGGTGGTGACGTAGCCAGTCTTCAAACTGCGATTGCCAGTATCCTGAGTCCATACGCCCTCTCTTTATAGCAGACCATTTTTATTACATGCCTGAGCATGTGGTTCGCTATCCTGACATATCCGTCACCACTTTACATCCCTGCTTGCTTGCGCGTTTCTGGCTTAGTGTTGGAGGGATAAGCCAGTTTTTTGCGAGGCCGGGTGTACCAGGCAATACTCCCCAGAATAAGCCAGACGACGCCCAGCGAGAGCGCGTTAAGCCATTTTTCCGTTGCGCTGCCAGGCGCGCTGGTTGGGCCGAGAACCGGCTCGGTTTGTATGGCGGACATCAACCAGATGCAACGTGCCATCGCCCAGATGAAGTAGCCGCAAAAGGTATAAAAAACCCATAACGCTAATTTACCGCCCATGCTACGGGTGGCGTTGTCCTCCCTGGTACTCAAACTTTACTCCGCTTTTGTGATGTAAGTCATATGACATTAATTACATTATAATGTGATATCAGTCACATTTCGACCATGAAATACCTTCTCCGCCTGTTCTGGTTATTCATGCCACAAATAGTTTATTCTCAGACAATGTTGCGCCTGGCGCTGAACCTGCTGTTAAATAAGATAATGGTGATTGAATCGCATTCTGATGCAGAATAACCTATAACCAGAACAACTTATTTTTACCTATTGAGATAGTGTTTTATTTTATTGGTATTAAATGTCAAAATGATCCGGTTATTAGCCTTTTATTATTTATTTTTATTATTACCCATATTGCCGGCGCTTATGCCGGTTTTTTTATGTCTTTTCATAATCAAAATATAAAATACATATAAAAAACAAATTATATTCGCAACAAAAATCCTCAAATAAAAATAAATAAATCATTGATAAAAATGATAATTATAATGTATATATTCATTACTACCTATATAGTTTACATTATAAAAAATCGAATAGAAATAATTTGAAATGCATTTGTTGCATGTTATTTTCTAAATTCGCGAACTTAATAGAATAGTATCAGATTGTGGTTTTATTGAGGTGACTATACATTCATATAAATTATTATCACAAGGGAATACATAATGCACAGAAAAATTTTGACACTACTTGTCCCGACGTTATTAGTGGCAGGCGCAGAAAATGCGGCTGAAGTTTATAATAAAAATGGCAACAAGCTTGATCTGTACGGCAAAGTTGATGGTCTGCAAGTATCGCTAACAAAACCCAGAACGTTGTAGTAGTCGCACAGTATCAGTTCGATTTCGATCTGTGTCCGTCTGTCGCCTGTTTGCTGTCTAAGGGCAAAGATTTTTGGCGGTCAGAAAGTCCATCGTGGCCACTGGCGTTACACTGACAAAGATCTGGTTAAATATGTTGACGCCAGTATGACTTATTACTTCAACAAAAATATGTCCACCCTGGTTGATTATAAAATCAGCCTGCTGGATGAAGATAACGACTTCTATACGAAAAGCGGTATTGTAACCGATGATATCGTAGATGTTGGTCTGGTCTACCCGTTCTAAAACGCTTTAGGTTATTCGAGTCCGCATTTATCGCGGGCTTATTATTATAATAGTGAGAATTGAATAACGGATAACAACGCAAAGATAGGCTGACCTGGTTTCATCCGATAGATGAAAACAACCTTACGTTTTTTAGGCGCTGTATGAAAGAGAGAAGAATATCACTATAGATGCCAGCTTCCATAGATTATAATCATCCGGGTATAAAAAAAGCTCCTGTACGGAGCTAATGTGAATTATTTTCTAAAATCTAGCGGAACCTGTCCTGAACGAATGTATAGCCCAACATTATCAAAAGTGATCATGGTTGACTTACAAAAAATACATTTCGCGCCGAACGGGTTTTGCTCAGTAACATCGAATGTCGATGTTCTGTATTGTGAACCATGACAACATGGACACCTGAAGTGAATTTTATTAGTGATATCAGTTGCCTTAAAGCGCCACAACGTTGACCGCTGATGGACCTTTTGGTCCCTGCTCTACTGAAAACTCAACTTCCTGATTTTCATTAAGAGTGCGGAAATCATTACTTTGGATTGCAGAAAAATGTACAAATACATCTTTGCTACCATCTTTAGGCGTAATGAAACCAAAGCCTTTTTCAGGGTTAAACCATTTTACTAAACCAGTGATTTTCGTCGTCATAATATTGTTACCTTTTGAATTAGCCCTTGGGCAGAATGGCCTGAAGAAAATTATCAGAGAGAAAAAAACCTAAAGGAGATCTCAAGAGGAACAAATAATGAGAAATATTACAATCACTACTTCAGATAAGTTTGTATCAAACCGCACAACCATTAACGCACGGTTAACTGAACATAGCAAGCTTTAGTTTTGTTAAAAAAATATTAATTGCTTTTTTGGCATTATCGCGCTGATTGCCATACGTTTTTTTAGCTATGTCCGCCGCTGCAGGTGAACCTGGCGTAAATAATCTTCATCAAATATCTATTAATAGCCAGCTACGTCTCACAACGCCTACCTACCCTGGTAATAAACGCGCCACTCTCCTGATATCGTAAACCGGAGACGTGCCACCATTGCGAAGCGAAGATTTCTTCAACACTGACACGTGCTGTTTTGAGGAAATCAGAAGATGATGATGGTAAGAAAGAGAGCCAGTGCGTATACCAACACTATATACCAGGATATCAGGTGTGACATACCAAGTGTGACGAGGGTCGTTGAAAGCAGTTAAGCTAAGTGTTTGAATAGTGGCGGAGAGAGGGGGATTTGAACCCCCGGTAGAGTTGCCCCTACTCCGGTTTTCGAGACCGGTCCGTTCAGCCGCTCCGGCATCTCTCCGTATATTGCAATGATGCCAGGTAATTTGGCATTTTAACAGACCCTGTTTGGGTAATTTTGTTCAAGTGACGAGTTTACGAGCAAAACGATGATTAAATGGCCCTGGAAAGCACAAGAAATAACCCAGAACGCAGACTGGCCGTGGGATGATGCGCTGGCTATACCTCTTCTGGTAAACCTCACTGCGCAAGAACAGGCCCGGCTCATTGCGCTGGCCGAACGTTTTTTGCAGCAAAAAAGGCTGGTAGCGCTACAGGGATTTGAGCTCGACTCGTTGAAAAGCGCGCGTATTGCGTTAATTTTTTGCTTACCGATCCTGGAGCTCGGTATTGAGTGGCTTGATGGTTTCCATGAAGTACTCATTTATCCCGCCCCCTTTGTTGTAGATGATGAATGGGAAGATGACATAGGTCTGGTGCATAGTCAGCGCGTCGTACAGTCGGGGCAAAGCTGGCAACAAGGGCCAATCATTTTGAACTGGCTGGATATCAAGGACTCGTTCGATGCTTCGGGTTTCAACCTCATTATCCATGAAGTCGCGCACAAACTGGATATGCGCAATGGCGATCGCGCCAGCGGTATTCCTTTCATCCCGTTGCGGGACGTGGCCGGCTGGGAACACGATCTCCACGCTGCAATGAATAATATACAGGATGAAATCGATCTTGTTGGCGAAAGCGCTGCCAGTATAGATGCCTATGCCGCCACCGACCCAGCAGAATGTTTTGCCGTGTTGTCAGAGTATTTTTTCAGTGCGCCAGAACTGTTTGCTCCACGCTTTCCGTCGTTATGGCAGCGTTTTTGTCAGTTCTATCGCCAGGACCCTTCTCAGCGCTTACGGGTACACTCAACCGAGGGCGACTACGGGAAAGCATCAGAGCATTAATTCCTCATTTTGTAGGTTAATTAACCAATTGAATTACCGCGTTAATTTTACTATTGACACGGTATAGCTGGCCCAGTATTATGCGCCTCGTTGAAACGATTCCTCTGTAGTTCAGTCGGTAGAACGGCGGACTGTTAATCCGTATGTCACTGGTTCGAGTCCAGTCAGAGGAGCCAGATTTTAGTATTAAGACGCCTCAGTGAGTCTTAATGCGTTATAAAAACAAGCAGTTAGATTGACCCGGTTGTCCTGAAAAGGATTGCCGGGTTTTTTGATATCTGTAGTTTTCGGGGGGATTCATCGGGGGCCTCTCGGTTCGTTGAACGAATGGAGCCCCCCCGCTATGGCACTCACTGATACCGCTATCCGCAAGCTCAGACCCACAGACAACCCCTTCAAACTCGGCGACAGTGCCGGACTGTACCTGCTGATCAAACCCAACGGTTCAAAACTCTGGTATATGAAGTACCGCATTGACGGGAAAGAGAAGAAGCTGGCCTTTGGTCCTTACCCGGATGTTTCCCTGCTTACGGCACGCCAGTTCCGCAATGCGGCACGCAGTAAAATGCGTGCGGGGGTCGATCCCTCCGTTGACAAAAAAATCGCGCAACAGAAAAAGAAAAACGGACAGACATTCCGCCAGATCGCCATAAACTGGCATGCCGATCACCGGCGCTGGATCTGGACGGTGAATTTACGCCGCCGGAAACACAGCATTACCCGGCCCTGCCGCTTGAGAAACTACCAGAATTATTATCCCGGACGGATAACTACTCCGGCAGGCTGCTGACACGGTATGCGCTTAAGCTGTCGCTGCTGTTCTTTGTGCGCTCCAGCGAACTGCGCTTTGCCCGCTGGAGTGAAATCGACTGGCAGCAGAAGCTATGGATAATCCCGGAAGAACGGGAGCAGATCGAAAACGTGCGCTTCTCTCACCGTGGCACAAAGATGAAAACACAGCACATCGTCCCGCTGTCCGATCAGGCAATGGCGATCCTGAAACAAACTGAAGCGCTCTCCGGGCATCTGGCGTTTATTTTCCCCGGCGAATACGACCAGGACAAGTGCATGAGCGACAACACCATCAACAAAGCATTGCGCGTGATGGGCTACGACACCAGAAAAGAGATCTGCGGTCACGGCTTCCGGGCGATGGCGTGCAGTGCGCTGAGTGAGTCGGGACGGTGGAGCAAAGAAGCGATTGAAAAGCAAATGAGTCACCAGGAAAGAAACAGCGTCCGTGCCGCCTATATTCATAAGGCAAAATATCTGGAGGAGCGGATCGCTATGATGCAGTGGTGGGCGGATTATCTGGATGCAAGCATGGATCTGTATGTGTCTCCTTATCAGTTTGCGGGATATCAGAGGGAAGCGTCATAAAATAATACCAGGACAGGAGAGAACTTACACCATTTTTACCTATCAGTATGAGCCTGTCAGTATTTCATTGGTTTACTTCTAAAAATGATAGCCTCATGAATGAGGCTATCTATAATCAATTAATCAACATTACAGCCATTTCTATCTTCGAAAATTCTAATAAATTTGTTATTCTCAAATTTATAGTAATTTGTTTCGCATGGATTGGTTATTGGAACGCCATCTTTATCATGCTTTAACTCTTTAGGTATTGCTTGGCCGGTAAGTATTAATAACAAACTATCACTTTGTGTTTTTGTTTCAAACGGTTCGCCAACAGGTGTACCATTATCACCTACTGCACCATATGAGTCACTGCCATTAAATTCAGGAAGGTTCGAGACAACGTTCCCTGTCGATTTATCTAATACCCAGCCACAAATACCATGTTGACATTCATCGCCTTGGTACGCATCTGTTGCAAAGAAGCGATAATGCCCCGCGAAATTAACGGGTTTTACTAATTGCTGCTGCATCGTTTTTTTCCAATGCGCAGAGTATTTAATCTGCTCGTTTGTTAAAACCAGCGTCTGAGAAAAAGGCCCCGAAGTGACTGTTGCTGGATAATGAGAAAATTCAGGGAACATTTTATCTTCAGCCTGAATTGTTGCAGTTGCGCACACCCACAGGCTGATACAGGCTAGCAATATAGATTTCCGTTGCATTATTTTGACTCCTCTAGTGCTCTAACCATATCGTCAGGTAGAAGTGAAGCTTTGTTTAAACCATCGCCATCATAATAACCATGCCCATCATTCGCGCTAATTCGTCCCTTACTGATTTGCTTACCTTTTCGAACTCCAGCAGATGCAAATTCTCCGACCTTTCCGGACTATGAAATATCTGGTTGTAAGCCGTGTAATCGTTCTTTGACTCCACGCAGCCCAGCAGGTCTGCAAACGGACTGTGCGCCCAGCCGCGTTTTTTCGACGTGCTGATGGCATCCAGAAACACCTGCGGGTGCATATGCCATGGCGTTCGCGACATGTCCGGTACCTGATCCATCCAGCGAGTGGCGTTCAGAAAACGGATACCATAGCTGTACCATTCCGGCGCTTCCTTTTTGAGCAATGTGGTGAAGAAAGCCTGCCAGACGGGGTCATCTGACGTACAGTACCAGTCACCCGGATGTTTCACACACAGGTGTTGCAGGTGATCAATGTAATCCGGGTTCTGTACTGCCCGGCGGTACTCCTGGGCCGAATAGCGTGTCTCACCGCTGTCGATTTTATCCAGCAGCCGCTGGTAGTTGTGTTTCACCTGCGCATGACTGGTACGCGGGTCTTTTGAGGAAGCGTTAAACAGCATCTGAAAAATATGCCGCACCAGTCCCGCAGGCTGGTTTTTGCCGTCGAGGTGGTCAAAGCTACGCGGGCTGGCTTCAACGGTTTCAAAACCCCGCTCCGCCAGGTCATAGCGTGACAGCAGTTTCAGGTCGGATTCTGCAAGATAGCCCCGCGATGCGCCAGCCTGCCAGTAAGTCACCTGATTGTCTTCTGTGTGCTGGCTGCCATTCAGGGGAAAAATACCGTCCTGATGGGTAGTCAACTGGCTTTGATATATCGCATTTACGCTGTTCTTCATATAGAGCGGTATACCCGCCGGGTATTTGCCAAACGCGGGTTTATCCCGCTCCACATGTTCAGAATTACTCAGAAAGCGCGGCAAGTCATCAGTGGTAAAGCACTCAATATGCACCTGATAGCGCCCGTTATAACCGCCATCCTTCGGTGCCTGATAATACCCCAGATGCCCGATGGCATCCCCGGACCGTATCGGGTACGGCGTCGGGCAGACCACGGTATCAAACTGCATCGTCTCTTTTGCCGGAGGCAGCAGATTACTCCACCATGCCGGGCGCTCCGGCCCGTTATGGTCCGGCAACAGATTGCCGTTATCGCACACCACCCAGAGCAGGTCCCCGGCGTTCAGGTTCATTTTATCGGTGATACCTTCCACCAGTGACACGTGCGCATACCGTCGCCCGCGAGCGGTCATCTGTGCTGCCGGGTCTGATTTATTCCAGTTCACGCGGGTACCGGGCTTCAGTGTGGTGGCGGTCCATTGCAGGGTATCGTCAACATACGCTTTCAGGTGCTGACCGTCAGCCACTTTGTACGCCGTGCTTTCTTCGGGATACGCCGACCACGGGGCCAGGTGCATATACAGCGTGTAAAACGTCAGGGAGCTGGCAGCGGTTTGTCCCGGCTGGATATGATGCCTGACCAGCACGAAGGACGAGGAATAAAACAAATCGCCCGACTCCCACGGCAGAGTAAGGTAGTCCCGGTTAATACGGTAAGCGACAACCTCACCGTCTGCCATACAGCGTATGGCCTGCTCGCCTTTCCCGGGCACAGGGTACTCCATCACCTCCTGTGGTGCTTTCCCACTCAGGGCGCACCACGGCGTGGTGGCATCGGTGATATGAATCCCGCCATGCCACATCCCGTTACTGCCAATGAGCCAGTGTCCGGTAGGCTCTCCCTGAAGATGAGCCAGAATGTCGTCAATGTTGCTGAACGCGTGCCCCCGGTTATTTTTGGGGACCGGAAAGACCCGGATAAAGGGACGTGGTGGTGTACTGACGGCAGCACCGGTAGTACTGGCTGAGGTGTTTCCCATGAATCTTTGTTCCCTGACACCATGATAAAAGTGCGTTTATTTTCCGCGCAATAGCTTGTATTCAGTACAATTTTTCATTTCAGGATGTTACCGGCATATCTGATACGCCGGACTGACTTACTCAGGATACTTTCGTCGCAATGCTGTACTGCCCTGCGCTATAATTTTTTGCGCTTCCAGGCAATGGCCTGTAGCACACTGGTGGAGTCTGAACTCTGGTTGCGGGATGCCGTGGAGCGGCAGATGAATCATCAGGAACGCAACAGCGTGCGGGCGGCGTATATCCATCGCGCCGAGCATCTTGACGCCCGTAAAGACATGATGCAGTGGTGGTCGGACTATCTGGACGTGAGCCGCGAGGGGTACGTTGCGTCTTACATTTATGCGCGGCGGAATAAGGCGGCCTGAGCCTGTAGCAGCATAATTCGTTAAAAATAAAAAAGCAGTTCCCAATTGATAAGGGACTGCTTTTTTGTATTAAAAGGATTTACCTTCAATTTTATAGTTACTAATCAGAAAGCGTACAAAATTATTCCACGTCGAATAATTTCAGGCGATAACTGCCAGATAATCTGCACCAACCTGTCGTCGCCAGGATATGGCAGGACTGCACCAGATACTGCGGAATAAGCATCGAACTGCGCCATCTAAGGCCCATTTAGCCTTTGACGGGATGATCCTTAATGTGGATAGCGGTTACTCCCTGAAAGCTCAGTAATTTTCACCCAATATATTGATTTCTAAAAATTTATGGTTGGGGAATCTCTACCTTTTAGTTATGAATAAAAAACCTGGGATAATCTTTCCCACGACGATCAAACTGCCCTTCAGCGTGCCGCTGATATCGCATTCTGGCCGATGGTCTTCTCACGGGGAGAGTAACTTCACGCAGCGCCGCCCACTATACTGTTCCCAGAATGGAAGGCGAAAATCTCGAACATAATTTGCAGCCCACGGCGGTACTAAAAGCTCTGGCCGCAGCCCGCAGATGTTCTCCCGCGCAGCTAGCCGTCGCCTGGCTGCTGTCTCGCGGGGATGATATCGTGCCGGTTGTCGGTATGAGTCGGCCAGATCGCGTGGCGGAAAACCTTCAGGCGTTTGATATCACATTGACGGATGAGGAACAGTTTACGCTGGATAGCGCCTTCTCACCTGACGCTATTATTAGCTACAGGTATCCGGCGATAGTGATGAAGTTTGCAGCACGATAAAGACTCCGCGGGATGCAGAATCGCATCCCGCTAAGACTTCATTCAGCCACTTTCCACATTAAATAAATGCGCCTTCTGCCCTTATCCAATGGCAGGCGACGGCTCATTCTGTTAGCGAAACGGTGGTTCATTAAATGTGCGTAATTTACGTGAATGCAGACGATCGCCTTCTGCGCGTAGCAAATCAATAGCACGAATACCAATTTGCAAATGTTCTGAAATAGCCCCCTCATAAAACCGGTTTGCCTGCCCGGGCAGTTTAATTTCACCGTGTAAAGGTTTATCAGAGACACAAAGCAACGTGCCGTAAGGTACGCGGAAGCGATAGCCCTGCGCTGCTATCGTCGCGCTTTCCATATCAATCGCGACAGCACGGCTGAGGTTGAACCGCAGCGCAGAAGCGGAATAGCGGAGCTCCCAGTTACGATCATCCGTGGTGACGACCGTTCCCGTGCGTAGTCGCTGTTTGACCTCTTCGCCGGGCATTCCGCTAACCACTTTGGTAGCGTCATACAGCGCCCGCTGTACTTCCGCAATGCTTGGAATAGGAATATCAGGCGGCAGAACGGCATCCAGCACGTGATCATCACGTAAGTAGGCATGGGCCAGCACATAATCACCAATCGCCTGACTTTCTCGTAACCCTCCACAGTGTCCAATCATAAGCCAGACGTCAGGCCGCAACACGGCCAAATGGTCGCAAATCGTTTTAGCATTTGAAGGGCCGACACCGATATTTACCAGCGTAATCCCCTGTCCATCTGCCGTTACCAGGTGCCAGGCGGGCATCTGATGTTTCTTCCAGGCCAGATCGGAAATAGCCTCTTCCGGCGCTTCCGTTTCCGCCGTGATCCAAATTCCACCGGCACAGGAAAGCGCGATATAGGGACTGTCAGGATCAAGAATTTGGCTACATCCCCAGCGCACAAACTCATCGACATAGCGGGTATAGTTGGTAAACAGAACGAAGGGCTGAAAGTGTTCGACCGGCGTACCGGTATAGTGTCGTAACCTGGCCAACGAGAAGTCAACGCGACGCGCGTCGAAGTGCGATAACGGATAGAACTCGCCGGGGTGGAAAAGACCGTCTGCCGTCTCATCGCCAATCTGCGCCAGTTCTGTGGTGGGAAAATGGCGCGTTAGCCCGGCGCTCATAGAACGATCCAGCGTCAGAGCTGAGCCGTCGATCACGTAAGGATACGGGATCTCATGGTGCGAGGCTTCCACCGCAATATGCGCGCCATAATCATGGTAAACGAGGTTAAGTTGCTCCAGGAGATAAGCGCGAAATAGCGCAGGCCGCGTAACGGTAGTGGTATAACAGCCGGGATGAGTAAAGCGTCCAAAAGCGCGTGTTTTAGGTGGGTTCGATGTCGCGCCATCCCAGCTTACAGACAGCGAAGGATAAACAAACAGTCCGTTAAATCTTGCATGGGGATCGGGCAGCGTACCGTTATCAATATAGTCAGCGATGGCTTCACGGAGCGCGTTAACCGACTGCTCGTACAGCGCCTCCAGGCGATCCAGCGCCTGCTCGGGCGTCAGGTTTGTGCCTTTATTTTCCATATTATTCTCCTTAGCGTTCACAGGTGAGGCACGTCATTCGATAGTATGACAGCAAAGGGGGAAACTAAAGGGATTAGCGTAAGAGCGTCGGCAGTAAATATGAGCAATTTAAAAAGAAAAGCCGGCGCATTATGCGTTGGCTTTCCTGTTTCACAAAAAGAGGACTATCTTAATAGATCACACTTCAAATTTTAGCGGATTATCACGATAGGCCGCCAGCTTCGCGCGCATCCAACGGCTGCTGTTGTTATTGACCGCGCTCACTACGCCTGTGGTTGCCCCGCCGCCAACCTGTACGTGGAATATTCCGCGTGACGGGAAATCGATGTACTTAGGCTCAGTGAAATCCCACTTGTGACGCTGGAATAGCTCGCGTGGAGTTTTGCCCATCATGCTGGCGTGAACATCAAGGAACTCAATGTTCAGCAGATCAGCATTAATTGCTTCCACTGCGCTACCAATTTCAGCGTGGCCCATCAGATAGCTGCCGCCGGTCCCCCAGAATTTCTCTTCTAACGCGCCAACCGACTCGGAAACGGTAGCCAGACGGCTGGCCGGAACCTGCCACGGCAGCACCGGCTGGCGCAAATAGCGGCTCAGCGCGGCGCAGAAATCAAAGGTACGGTCCCACTCAAACGGCGAATAGCAGTAACCGTTTTTATAGGCGCGACGGTGAAGTCGTCCGCTTCATAGCGGTCTGCGGCCATAAAGTCCGCGCCCTTAGCCATAATCACGGCTCCTTTGGCGTCGGTGTATTCGATATTCTCGAATACGCCGACCAGCAGCGCGTACTCGGCGGTAAGCTTGCCCGCCAGCGTCGGGTTGATGGTCATTTTCTTTTTGGTTCCGTCTACGGCATCAAACACATCGTCGTAGGTGAAATCGTTATAAACCCACTGTGAACCGCCGACGCTCCACAAGTTAACCTGCCAGCCCAACACCACGTCAGGGGCAATAACGCGCACCAACCAGTTAACGCCTTTGATATAGCCTTTCAGCGTATCGGTAATCGAGGCCGGAACGGCGATATCCACACCGTGATGCGCCAGCGCTTTCGCCAGCGGTTGACGTACCGGAATAGCATAGTCTGGAGAGAAACCGTATTTCTGGCATTCGCCCAGGTAATCCGGGTTGACGATAAAACCAGCCGGTACCAGATGTTCATCATCTTTCATGGCTTGCGCCATTTGCAGCGCCTGGATGAAATTAGCAAAGCTGAACTGATGACGTTCCGGATCGTCAATGATGTTTTCTACATCACCCAGCGACAGGTTGCAGGTGTAAGAGACCATTACCGGCAGCACGCTATCGCCGGTTTTGGCAGCAACATCGCGCGCCATCTGAATGATTTTTGTCGTCGGTTCTTTCGTCGGGTCCAGATAAGCGGAAGCGTCTCCCATACCGTCATCGCCGGAGTATTTGAACAGGGAGGAGACACGAGCTTCGGCCAGGTCGTCCACGTTGCTGGGCGACATATTGGCGCAACCGCCGAAGCTCAGGAAATCAGGAAAACCTTTGACACGCAGATTCGCCCCTTCAGTAAGGGTTACCGCTAAGGTCAGCGCGGTATTTTTCTCAACGCTCAGCGTCTGTGGAGCGACATCAATATAGTAAACGATGCCGTTATGGATCACGGTCGCGGATTCAACCTGATAAAGGCCCGGCGCCAGTTCAACCGACGGCGTGAGACTGCCCGCTTTCATTGCCAGATCGGTGAAGAGATACTGGCGCGGAGTTGTGCTGCCATCCACAAGACGTAGAGAGAAGGTAGAAGCAACCGTTTTTTCCGCGTCGATGCTGATGGTCAGCTTCGTTGAGGCTGACTGAGATTCATCGTTCTGGTGAGTGCTGGTGAAGGCGATATCGTGGAGCTGATTATCCAGTGCGCCGCTCGCCACATCAAAGGTGTAGTGGATATTGTTCAGTTTGACATCATCGATGCGCGCCGAATAGGTTCCGGTAACCGGCAAAAGTTCCAGGCGCTGCTTTTGACCTACGCGCATAGTATGACGCTGTTTAGCAACGCCATTTTCCATATAAACTACGCTGAGATCTTCATTATACAGCGCGTGAGTGGCTGGTAAATTCACTGCCAGGTCCAGAGTAGTACTGCGCTCCGCCTGGGCAAAGGTGATATCAAGCTGAGTGCGCTGGCCTTTAGTGATGATCAGCTCCGATGCGCTTAATTGCACCGCTGCGCGAATAGTACCTTCAGCGGTACGCAGCTCCGCAGCGGTAACCGCGTACGCGCCAGCGTCAATATCGAACCAGGTGATGCCCGCTTTTGGCTGGAGCGTTTCGCTTTTTTCACCGCGAACTAAAACCAGTTCCAGAACGGTGTTTTCCAGTCCAGCCGGGAAGGCGGCGCAGGTGACCGCCAGCTCACCTGCCACGTCCGCCTCTTCGTCAGCGGCGGCGGTGAAAGCGTCGCTGAAGGTTTCCCATTTTGGCGCGGTATCGGAGGAGGCATTAACGCCCATATGAATAGTTGAAATGGCATTACCCAGGGCGGAACCATCGGCGGCGGTAATCGTCAGTTTACTATCAAAAACGCCGCTGGAAATTTCACTGGTTTCAATATGGGTTTTTAATTCACACCACGGGTTCGTCGATATGGTGATATCTCCGGCGGTAATTTTACCCGGCGCGCTAAACGTCAGGATCATTTTCTCCTGAATATCGGCGCTGGCGCCAGTGGTGGATTTAAAACCACTGATATCGACAGTGGGGTACCAGGTGTCGTTATGGAAATTAAGGGTAAAATCTAATTGCATTGTTTTCTCCATGAAATATGCATAATCAAACGTTTTTATATTAAGTGCCATCCCGGCTGAACTTCTCTGCAATGAGATTAATTCAGTGCTCAAGCATTTTTAGTTATAACCCAGTAAAAATGAAAACGCATGCCTATCGCCGATAAAATGAGAAGCGGTGATTTAATATCATAACATATATACCGCTGAGTTTAATTTTTTGATGGATATTAATATAATGGTGGAATCAAAGAGAAAACAAGTGATAATAAATTAGCCAGTGACGGGAAACATAATCTCTCTATTATTATTTACATGATATTGTCCTACATCTATTGGCGGTATGAAACACACCCAAAGAAGAGACGTTAATTGCCGAAGCATTAGAGTTGCACCTGAAAAACGTTACCGTAAACCAGCTTAAAGTAATTATAAATAAGAGAACGGTCAAACGCCATGTATCGGGCAGCAGTTTCGCATTCCCTGCATAGTTTCCGGACGCAGGATGCAATCTGTTATTGTCTGATGTAGAGATGTTTATCGGTGGGTTTGATCCTGCGGATAGCGCTATCAGTGAGTGCCATAGTGAAAGGCTATTTGTTTAATGAACCGAGAGGCCCCCGATGAATCCCCCCGAAAACTACAGATATCAAAAAACCCGGCAATCCTTTTCAGGACAACCGGGTCAATCTAACTGCTTGTTTTTATAACGCATTAAGACTCACTGAGATGTCTTAATACTAAAATCTGGCTCCTCTGACTGGACTCGAACCAGTGACATACGGATTAACAGTCCGCCGTTCTACCGACTGAACTACAGAGGAATCGCGTGGAGTCGTATGTTAGCGGCGAAAAAAATTTTGTCAAACCCCATTTAACCCCTTACAGGTTCGATTGCGGATTCTCTCATCACTTTGTTGCATTTGCAGACATTTTTTCTGCGAAAAGCTTTGCAGCCTTACGATTTCTCGCTCATTATTGAAATGTGGTTTCAACTCTCTTCTTTAAGGTCCATTTTGAACGTCTCCGCTGCCTTACGCCAGGCTGTCGTCCGTACGCCCTGGTATGCCAAACGCAAGAGTTACAAGGTGTTGTTCTGGCGTGAAATCACCCCACTTGCTATCCCCATTTTTCTGGAGAATACCTGTGTTCTGCTGATGGGCGTGCTCAGCACTTTTCTTGTCAGCTGGCTGGGCAAGGAAGCAATGGCGGGAGTGGGGCTTGCCGACAGTTTTAACATGGTGATTATGGCTTTTTTTGCCGCTATCGATCTGGGGACGACGGTTGTTGTCGCCTTTAGTCTGGGTAAACGTGACCGTCGACGCGCCAGGGCGGCCGCCAGGCAGTCGCTGGTGATCATGACGCTGTTTGCCGTATTGCTGGCGGCTCTCATACACTATTTTGGCAAACAGATTATTGATGTCGTCGCCGGAGAAGCTACTGCAGATGTAAAAGATCTGGCGTTAATCTATCTGGAATTAACGGTGCTCAGTTATCCGGCGGCCGCTATTGCTCTGATTGGCAGCGGTGCCTTGCGTGGCGCTGGAAATACGAAAATCCCCCTGCTGATTAATGGCGGCATGAATATTCTGAACATTATTATCAGCAGCATTCTTATCTACGGGATTTTCTCCTGGCAGGGGCTCGGCTTTATTGGCGCAGGGTTGGGGTTGACTATCTCGCGTTACATTGGCGCTATCGCAATTATCTGGGTTTTAATGATTGGGTTTAACCCCGCGCTACGTATCCCCCTTAAAAGTTATTTTAAACCCTTAAACTTTGCCATTATTTGGGAAGTGATGGGCATAGGGGTGCCTGCCAGCGTTGAGTCGGTTTTATTTAATAGCGGGAAATTACTTACACAGATGTTTGTTGCTGGTATGGGCACCAGCGTCATCGCCGGTAATTTTATTGCATTCTCCATTGCGGCGTTAATTAACCTTCCGGGCAATGCCTTAGGTTCGGCATCCACCATCATTACGGGGCGTCGGTTGGGAAATGGGCAGATAGCCCAGGCCGAGATCCAGCTTCGCCACGTGTTCTGGCTTTCTACCATAGGCCTCACGGCCATCGCGTGGCTTAGCGCGCCTTTCGCCGGTATTATGGCGTCATTTTATACCCACGACCCGGACGTCAAAGATGTCGTGGTGATCCTTATCTGGCTGAATGCGGCATTTATGCCTATCTGGGCCGCCTCATGGGTACTGCCTGCCGGTTTTAAAGGCGCACGCGACGCGCGTTTCGCCATGTGGGTCTCGATGCTTGGAATGTGGGGTTGCCGCGTTATCGCAGGCTATGTACTGGGAATATTACTTGGCTGGGGCGTGGTTGGTGTCTGGCTGGGGATGTTTTTCGACTGGACCGTACGCGCCGTTCTCTTTTACTGGAGAATGGTCAGCGGACGCTGGCTATGGAAATATCCACGCCCTGAACGAAAAACAAGGTGAAAAGTGCTGCTACGCCTGAATATTCAGCGAAATGAAGAATATTTCAGCAAACAGAATTTTTTATGCATTCAGGCTTTGACAACCCGCAGTCGCATCGTTACTATGCGCCTCGTTCACACGATTCCTCTGTAGTTCAGTCGGTAGAACGGCGGACTGTTAATCCGTATGTCACTGGTTCGAGTCCAGTCAGAGGAGCCAGATTTTAGTATTAAGACGCCTCAGTGAGTCTTAATGCGTTATAAAAACAAGCAGTTAGATTGACCCGGTTGTCCTGAAAAGGATTGCCGGGTTTTTTGATATCTGTAGTTTTCGGGGGATTCATCGGGGGCCTCTCGGTTCGTTGAACGAATGGAGCCCCCCGCTATGGCACTCACTGATACCGCTATCCGCAAGCCCAGACCCACAGCCCCCCCCTTCAAACTCGGCGGCAGTGCCGGACTGTACCTGCTGATCAAACCCAACGGCTCAAAACTCTGGTATATGAAGTACCGCATTGACGGGAAAGAGAAGAAGCTGGCCTTTGGTCCTTACCCGGATGTTTCCCTGCTTACGGCATGCCAGTTCCGCAATGCGGCACGCAGTAAAATGCGTGCGGGGGTCGATCCCTCCGTTGACAAAAAAATCGCGCAACAGAAAAAGAAAAACGGACAGACATTCCGCCAGATCGCCATGAACTGGCATGCCGATCACCGCCGCTGGTCTGAACACTATGCGACAACCATCCGGCGCAGGCTGGAAATGTATATTTCCCCGGATATCGGGGACAGATACATCGTTCAAATCGTCACGGAAGATCTGCTGTTTACCCTGCGTAAGGTGGAGAACAAAGGCTTTCTGGAGATCACTGCACGGCTGAAAAATTACGTTACCGAGATCATGCGTTATGCGGTGAAAAAGCAGTTAATCAGGTCAAACCCGGCGCTGGATCTGGACGGTGAATTTACGCCGCCGGAAACACAGCATTACCCGGCCCTGCCGCTTGAGAAACTACCAGAATTATTATCCCGGACGGATAACTACTCCGGCAGGCTGCTGACACGGTATGCGCTTAAGCTGTCGCTGCTGTTCTTTGTGCGCTCCAGCGAACTGCGCTTTGCCCGCTGGAGTGAGATCGACTGGCAGCAGAAGCTCTGGATAATCCCGGTAGAACGGGAGCAGATCGAAAACGTTCGCTTCTCTCACCGTGGCACAAAGATGAAAACGCAGCACATCGTCCCGCTGTCCGATCAGGCAATGGCGATCCTGAAACAAACTGAAGCGCTCTCCGGGCATCTGGGGTTTATTTTCCCCGGCGAATACGACCAGGACAAGTGCATGAGCGACAACACCATCAACAAGGCATTGCGCGTGATGGGCTACGACACCCGAAAAGAGATCTGCGGTCACGGCTTCCGGGCTATGGCGTGCAGTGCGCTGAGTGAGTCGGGACGGTGGAGCAAAGAAGCGATTGAAAAGTAAATGAGCCATCAGGAAAGGAACAGCGTGCGTGCCGCCTATATTCATAAGGCAAAATATATGGAGGAGCGGATCGCTATGATGCAGTGGTGGGCGGATTATCTTGATACAAATACTGAGCTGTATGTGTCACCTTATCAGATTGCCGGGAATCTGAAGAAAATATCGTAGCGGGAAAATTCCCACTCGCACTACCTATCCCTGATGGCTACTAAAACTACATTTTATAACATAGTGGTGAGCGAGAGGTTTAGACTTGCTTACAATATCTAAACTCCCCCGATGAAAGGAATAGTGCAAGAATAGATATGTTGAGTATGTCAGGAGGACACGATGCTGGAAAATATGAAAGCATTCAGGATGGTGGTGGAATGTCAGGGATTCCGGGCCGCCGCGATTGCCATGAAACTCTCACCGGCAATGGTAAGTCGCAGAATTGAGAAGCTGGAGTTTGAAGTCAATACACAGCTTATCAAGCGTAATTCGCGTCGCATATCCCTTACGGCCGCCGGTGAACAGTTTTATCAGCGCTGTCTGCTGATTATTGATGAGTATGAATCCTGCCTCAGGGACGTGAAAAGTCTCAGTAATGTGGTTAGCGGCAACCTCAAGGTTGGGCTCCCCCATTCCATAAGTCATCTGCATGTAATCCCGTGTCTGAAAACATTCCTTGAACGCTACCCTGACCTTAAGCTGGATATTGTCACCGGAAACCACTGCATGGAACTGTTCAGCCACGGTTTTGATCTAGCGCTACAGTGTGGCCCCCTCCCGGACAGCAACCTGTACTACTCGCTCATTGGTTACTGGCGTAAACATACCTGCCTCTCGCGCGGCTATGCGCAGCAGCACGGTATGCCGTCACATCCCGACGAGCTGCACAAGCATACCTGTCTGCTGCACTTTGATAATCACCGACGCTCCTGGAAATTTATGATTGATAACGAATGTACAGAAATTCGGCCTCATTACATCTCCAGGGTCAGCAACAGCCTTGACCTCTGTAACATGGTCCATCAAGGGCTTGGGATTTGTTACCTCCCTGATTTCACCATCAAAGCCGGTATTGAGTCAGGCGAAATTATTACCGTGCTGGAAGAATTTATGCCTCCGCCATTGCCAATGTATGTGGTGCATATCAATCCGCGCCCATCCCCCAAAGAGCAGGCATTCATTGATTTTATTCGTCCCCTCAATCTGGCGACCGCTCTGGATCCAGCATCCTGAGCGGATTTAACCGGGTCACAGCATCAATTCGCTCTGCACTGAGTCCGCCGGTCTGGAACCAGCGTCGGCTGCCTTCCAGCCATTCGCCGATGTCCGGCTGAGCGGGTTGGCCCAGATCAGAGCTATAAACCACATTGTTCACCTGCGTCAGAACATCATACATGTCCTGCGGGGTCTGGTAGCCCAGATACAGCGTCAGCGCGCACTGCTCGACATAGAGCCAGTCGTATTCTCCCAGCGCGCAGAGTTCTGCCGCCGAAAACCCCGTGATCGGATTTGCCGGTTGGTTCAACATCAACCGGACGCCGCCAACACGCTCCACGGCTTCAATCAGACGCAGCGTTTGATCTTTCGAGGTATGCCCAGAAGAAAGCACAATGTCATGATGTCGTGCGAAATGGATTAGTGCCTCAACATCAGGGTGTAACTTACCGTATTCATCGGTCACAGAGAGCGGTTGTCCGGCAAAATAGCGGGCATATTTGTTACTGAAGGTTCTTGAAAGTGTGCTCTTGTGTACGGTGGAAACCACCGTGGGCAAATGCACCAGCAACCGGGGAGCGCCCTCAAACTGATACTGGCTCAGCGCCTGGCGTACCGTATTAAGGTTCACTCCTCCCGCAGCCGCATTGAGCACCACCGAGCCAAACACAGGCAGAGATATCTCCTGCATGGCTGCCGCCAGCGCACTCACGCTCCCCAGGTGGTTCTTCAACACGACCCCGCCCTGATACCGGGCATACTGCTGCCCGGCTTCAAATGCCGAGTAGCGCCGATGGTAGCTATCCGGACGCGCGTGATAATGCACGTCCAGAAACTGCAGCCGGGATGCCCAGTACGCGAAAAATTGACGGGTCATACGTTATTTTCCCAGGGAACATCATAGCCCAGTTGCTGACGGGCAACGTCCAGCGGTGTGCCGGCATCAATGGTACTGAGGATCTGCCGCTCGGTATTTTCGACATTTTCCGCACGCCGGATCACCTCTTCCAGGTGTTCGCCGGGTATCACCAGCACACCATTGTCGTCGCCAAACACCCAGTCGCCAGGGCAGACTGTCACACCGTGGATATCAAGCGTGCACTGCACCGCTTTTACCCGCGCCCGGTTTTTCCCAGAAACCATATAGATATTGCAGGAGAACAGGGGGTAATCCATCTGGCGAATATCGGTAATATCACGGGCTGAACCATAGATGACAGACCCGGCGATCTTCTTTTGCACCGCTTTAGTGGTGAGAATATTCCCCCAGCTCGTGCAGTCCAGACGCCCGCCGTTGTCCACCACAATAACGGCTCTGGCCGGAACCTGATCAATATAGTTACCGGCATTCATGAAGCGATTTTTTTCCGGTGTACAAGCTTCATATTGAACGGTAAAAGCCGGCCCCGCGATTTTCTTTCCGCTGACCTGCGGCTTAATCCCCAACAGCCCCCCCGAAATGTACAGGCTGTCCAGCGCATCAGAGACTGCTGCCGTGTCCAGGGCCAACAGGCGCTCTTTAATCGTTTTTTGGGTTGTCATGATCGTCTCATCCATTTTGTATTGTCAGGGTTTTCAGTACGCACCAGGCCGCATACTCAGGCAGGGTTTGCGCCAGAAGGGCTTTATTAAGGGGAAAGGTCATCTGGTGTTTCTTGCCATCCTGATGGCGAACCGACATCGTCATTTGCCCCATCCATGTTTCACTCTCCAGCACGTCGACCAGAGAGGGGTTAACCGCGACGTCGATGCAAAGCACTGGCTCACCTCCCGTCTTTTTTCTGGCCACTGGCAAATAAGATGACAGCTCCACATCGGCCGTCTGCCAGCGGACGTTGCAGGTGTCCTGCAATATCTCACTCGCCTTTTTGTTACGTTTACTCACCAGATACGGACGTAATGCCCGATCCAGACTTTGCCACACCGGAAGTGGTAACGGGCTGTGCTCCGGCGTTTCTATTTGCACAATGACATAGGGACTTTTCCATAAAAAATGCACATCCCACGCCGTCGAAGAGACTAAGGCGCTCACAATTGAACCTACTTCGCTTTCGCTTATACCAATAAGCGTCCAGGAGGATGTAGTCTTTGCCGGTTCGCTATGCTCGCGGCCTGATAACAAGTCATCAAGCATGGGCAACGCTTGAGAAGGAGGGCCAGGCAGAACAACTACCAGGCTACTGGCTATGCTGGTGTAAAAACCGGGGGCAGTACCGAACGGGTTATCCAGAACGCTAGCGCCGTCTGGAAATCTGGCCTGTTGACGGTTAGACGGATCGTTTTTCACCCCAAACGCCCTGAGCTGCGCCTGAATAGTGGCCCAGACATCCTCATCATAAATCAAGGGCCTGCCGAGAGACTGTGCCACTGCCTCGCGGGTTTTATCGTCGGAGGTGGGGCCAAGTCCGCCGCAAATGACAATGAGATCGTCCTGCCCTATACGTGAGGTGATCAGGGCGCTGATCTGGGCAATATTGTCCGCGCAGGACGCCTGAAATCTCACCTGATGCTGCGCCGCCTCAAGCCGCTGGCTGATGTGCAACTGATTGCTGTTCGGGTATTGCCCGGACAACAGTTCATCACCGATGGTGATCACGCTGGCCGTTTTCCCGAGAGTCGGGTGAAGCAGCTCCCGGATGATGGCCTGCGCCATTTCCCGTGTGGATGCCGTCCCTCCCAAATCATAGGTAGCCACTTTCCCGTCCCGGACCACCCGGTCAACCGCGTGTTGAAGTTTTTCGGCTTGTGACTCAAAGCCCAGATACTCCAGCATCAGTGCAATGGTGTAAAACATGGCACACGGGTTGGCTTTCCCCTGTCCTGCCATCCCTGGCGCGCTGCCATGTACCGGCTCAAAGTAGGCAACATGGCTGCCAATATTGGCGCTTGGTGCAAGGCCTAAACCGCCCATCACCCCTGCGGCTAAGTCGGACAAAATATCCCCAAACATATTTTCTGCGACAATCACGCCGAACTCATGGGGCTTACGCACCAGCCAGAGGGCAATAGCATCGACATTATGGATATCTGCCGTGATCTCAGGAAAACGCGCAGCCACCTCATGGAATATGCTCCCCGCAAAGTGACCACTCTCGCGCATCACATTGGGTTTATCGGCAAATGTGACGCGGGTAAAGTGGTGCTTGCGGGCATACTCAAAGGCCGTCTGAAACAAGCGCTCCAGCCCATACCGGGTTTGCAGCCGAACCGTCCAGGCAGCCTCTTCCGGGCCATACTTGTTCAGATTAGGATGCTTCAGCCAGTCGGAAACCGCCGGTCTAACCCCTTTAAAATCCATCCCGGCGTACAAACCTTCGGTATTTTCCCGAATCACGCAGCAGCGAAAAGGACGTCGATCGCCTGCGACATATTTCACCGGGCGGATATTGGCGAACAACCCCAGTTTCTGGCGGAGTTGGATCACCGACGAAACATACTCGATACCTTTCTGCTGGAGAGGCAGAGGTAAAGCCTGCTGCGCCTGCGCTTTACCTTTACTGGTTATTGCGCCAAGCAGCACCGCGTCTGCCCCGGCGATTTTTTCCCAGGTTTGATCTGGTACGGGGTTTCCCTCCCGCGTCCAGCATGCCCAGCCAATCTCGCCAAAAGTGAGCGTAATGGGAAGATCCATAGCACTGATAACAGGTAGCGCAGCCTCGCAAACCTCCTGACCAATTCCATCACCCGGTAAAACCAGCACATTTTTTTTCATAGTGTGTCGACCCATTCATTAAGTAAGGCATTCATCGCTGCGGGATTGTCATTCCATGGGCGCATACCCGCTTTCGGGATGCGCCTGTAGAGGTGTGTCGGTTGAGTGCTATGGGTTTGGTTTTCCCAGGACGCCAGCTGTGATTTATCCCCCACGATGGCAAGGTATTTCCCGTTATAGCGAGCAATGGCAGCGCGAGCGTCCATGTTCAGTAGCAAGGCAAATCCGGTCAACATCCGCTGAATGGCAGATGCTTTCGCCGCGTCAGGCAACGTGAAACGCCCCTCCTGGGCGGCTTGCCCTTCAGGGACAACGAATTGATGCAGAACGTCCACCGCATGCTCAACCTCGCCCTTCTCCAGCAGCGAGACAAGCTCGCCCAAACGCCTGTTGAGTTGTTCATCCGCAAAACCCGGTGCACTGACAGACATCACACCACTGAGGCCGTGCAGGTGCGGAGCCAACAGCTGGACTAACGTGCCCGCCATGGCGAACCCCACCAGCAGATAGGGAGACTGGAACCGGGCATTCAGTGCCTGGCAGAGTGCCTCAACCGCCCTCTCTGGCGAGGCATCCTGAATCAGGGTCAACGTATCAATAACGGTGACGTGATACCCCTTTGCCACCAGCAACATAACCAGTGGCGCGCAAAACTGACCTTCATCCCAGACGGGCATCACCGGGGCGAGGATAACGGCCTCCCTCTTTTTCATGCTGCCGTCCCGGTAATAACGTGATCAATGGCCGTAAAGGTGTTGCTGAGATTTTCGGAAAGTTTCTCCTCAATCATTTTGCGGTAGTCCACGCTCAGGTTTTTCACCCCGAGGATCATGTCCACCACGCTGCGGTGCGAAGCATTAAAACAGGCCTGAGACTGAAGCTGTTGAACCTGCCTGAAGATCACTTCCGTCTGATAAATGTCAGCGCCGCTATTGAAATTGCACAGGGCAAGCCAAGTCTCCATGGCGAGATTGCCCGCGCCTTTTCCCATTCCGGTTAATGAGCTGTCGATAAACGTTGCCCCGGCTTTGACAGCCTCAATTGCATTTGCCATCGCCAGCCCCAGGTTGTCATGCGCGTGAAAACCCACGTCCACACGCGTGGTGCATTTAAGGACGTTGACCAGCCGCGATGTCTGTTCCGGGCGTAAGCTACCATTTGAATCGGCGATACAGATAATATCGGCCCCGGCTTTTTCGCATTGTGCAGCCACATCAATAAGCGTATTGATATTAATTTGGCTGGCACGGGTAAAATTCATACTCACACGTAACCCACTCATTTTGGCAAATTCGCATAATGCCAATGCTGGTTGTGGATTATCTGTTTTAATACAGATCCTGAGCAGACTCACACCGTGCATTTTCATACGAATCACATCATCGTGATTAATATTATGCGGATGGGCAATCACCACTAATTTAGCATCCGGCACAGCATTGTGGATCTGCTGAATATATTCATCGGGTGACACCCCCGTAATACCAATATCAGGAATCGGCTTAAAAGACCCGTTCCGATAACCTATTTCAATCCACTCAACACCGCTTTCCACTAGCGCCTGAACATGTTTAATCGCGTAGTCTGTCGGAAAGTGAAAACCATTCTGATAACCACCATCCCGTAATGTGACATCGATATTATTAATCATTGATCTTACTCTCTTTGTTAGAGACAAATTGCATAAATGAAGATTGACCCAACACATAAATGAGAAAACCGAATACACACACACATGCGATGATCAGGGCGGTCATTCCTGGTGCATGGGCGGACAGTTTGCCAATTAAAAAAGTGGCGATGGCAGCACTCCCGAGTTGCAGTGCTCCCATCACACCAGATGCCGTCCCGGAGGCCTGCGGATGGGCGGCAATGGCTGATGCCGTCCCCAACGGCAGCAAAAAGCCGTTGCCAAAGGTCAGAATGGAAATAGCGATAATCGTCGTCGGCAGGGGAAATGGACTCACATACATCTGCAAGGCAAAAATAATCCCCCCAGCACAAAAATGCGGTATCCCTGACGGATCGTATCTTCAATACCCTCGCGCCTTGAACGCCTTTTGGCCGTCAAATTTCCGGCGACATAACTGGCGGAGAGCAGAATATATGTATAACCCACATAGGCTGGGGAAAGCCCCAGTTTCGCAAGCATAAACGGCGACTCGACGATATAGGCAAAATAAGCCGCATAGGCAAAACAGGGAATGGCAGCATAAAAGAGAAAGGTTGGGTTTCGCACAACATCAACGGTATTTTTTGTTGCTGTCAGTACACTTAGTTTTTGTCTTTTTTCTATCGGCAATGTCTCACGGAGTGCCGTAAAGCAGAGAACCAGCGTGGCCAGGATAAAGAGGGTTAAAAAGATAAAACATGCCCGCCAGCCGAAATGCTGAGTCAAAATCCCGCCGATCATCGGCGCAATCGCAGGTGACATCCCCACAAACGGAAAGATGACCAGGTAGAGCTGCGCAGATGATTTTTTATCCATCATATCGTTAATGATCGCCCGACTGATGGTAATACCAGCGCATGAGCCGATCCCCTGCCATAATCTTAAACCCAGCAATTCATTAATGTGCGTCGTATAAATCACACTGGCAGTGGAAATCAGCCATATCAGTAACCCTCCGATTAATGTTTTTTTCCTCCCAAGGCTATCACTCAATGGGCCATAGATAAGTTGCGAAAATGCCACACCAAATAAAAATAACGCAATTGCGTCCTGTATTTGCGCTTCAGTCACTTTATAAAACAATCGCATTTCACCAAGCGCGGGTAAAAATATGTCGGTGGAAATCAACCCGCCAACAGAGAGGCATATAACTAACACCATGAGAGATATCGGAATTTTTTTATTCATCATCATTTCAACAATAATTCTTGAGTAACTTAAATCTAGCGAAAAGCTATCGAAATGAATATGAAAAATAATCAAACAGACTGTTGCATATAAGTAAACAAACAATCTTCAGTTGTATCCTTACTAAGTAAATATATAAATTTTTATGATGATAGTTCCAACTCATTGATAATTATGTTTAGCCAGATATTGCCCCGTAACTTTGTCATGCAGTTTCATTGTTTAGGGCAAGTTTTCAATTAGAAGGTTATCAGGCTGGTTAAACGTTTTATAGGAGGAGTTCTGATAGCTAAGGTGACGTAAAATGTCCTGTTTATGGGCAGGCAGAATAGATTAATAAATATAGTCTGGATGGTATCGCCTTGGCGTAAACTATCATGGTCAACACTTCCATTCATAATATTTATCGTAAAAGGTACATTCATGTTGATAGCAATAGATTTAATGACCCGACCCAGGAACCTGGCCATCATAATGTAGTGTGAAACAAAGGGACCTAAAAAGGCCAAAGGTAAGGGTTCATAAGGGTAACTGACCTGCCCGAAAAGGCCTGAAAACCAAAAGGTAAAATAGTCCGGATAAACGATCGCACCACAAATTGGACTGACCCCATAAAGTTGGACAGTTCATGTTAAGCGGTGGAGTGCCCCCGAGCCCGTAGACAAATCTGCCCTATAGTTTGAGCATAGGAGGAGTCTATGGGCACACCACGTTTTACACCTGAATTTAAGGAAGAGGCTGTCCGCCAGATCACCGAGCGGGGCTATTCTATTGCTGAAGTATCTGAACGGCTCGGCGTGTCGGCGCACAGCCTATATAAATGGCTCCGTGCTGTTAAGCCTGACAACAGTGGACAGCAGGCACAGGATTTACTGGATGCCAGAACAGAAATTCTCAGGCTGAAAGCACAGCTTAAACGCACTGAGGAAGAGCGGGATATTCTGAAAAAGGCAGCGCGGTACTTTGCAAGGGAGCCCGACTGAAGTATCGCTTTATCAACGATCACCGTGAAATCTGGTCGATCGTTACAATGTGTCGGGTCCTTAAGGTTGCCCGTGCCGGATTTTATGTCTGGCTCCATAACCCAGTATCCGCCGGAGAAAAGGATAACCAGCGGCTGCTGGAACTCATCCGCGACTCTTATACGCTGAGTGGCGGAGTTTACGGTTATCGCAGAGTCCATGGCGATCTTCGTGAAATTGGTGAAGCGTGCAACAGAAACCGGGTTGCCAAAATCATGAGGAAAAACAGGATACAGGCCATACATGGTTATAAAGTGCCACGCGGAACCCGGGGAAGACCGTCCGTGATAGCGCCCAATCGCGTGCAGCGTGAATTTACTGTTGTGAAGCCCAATCAGGTGCGGGTAACCGACATCACCTACATCCGCACCTGGCAGGGCTGGCTGTATCTGGCAGTGGTTATCGATCTTTTTGCCCGTAATGTGGTGGGCTGGTCGATGAAACCGACACTGTCGCGCGAGCTGGCACTGGATGCGCTGCTGATGGCGGTCTGGCGGCGTAAACCTGCAGAAAACGTCATTGTGCACAGCGATCAGGGCAGTCAGTATGGCAGTGATGACTGGCAGCGGTTCTGTCGGGCCAATAATCTGGCACCGAGCATGAGCCGTCGTGGCAACTGCTGGGATAATGCAGTGGCAGAATCGTTCTTCAGTTCACTCAAAAAAGAGCGCATCAGGAAGCGGATATATAAAACCCGGGACATAGCCCGGGCGGATATCTTCGATTACATTGAAGTGTTCTACAACCGTACCCGACGCCACAGCCACCTCGGTGGCGTCAGCCCAGAGGCCTTCGAAAAGGCCTCACCGTGAGGACAGAAACTGTCTACCGGAGCGTGGTCACTCCAATTTTTTTACCTGTGGCTGCAAAAATTATTCACATCCATATGCTCTGTAATTGAGCCCGTCGCCAACGATTACTGGCATAAAGCTGCTTTCAGGTACTCTCTGTTCCTGATAATAACCGAAATTCAGAAAAAGACATCACTGACCAGCGATATACTATCTCAGTATGTATGGTTTCGTTGATGTGTCGTATAATTATATTGTAGTTAACTATTGTCTTCTTTTATCTCATGTGGCGGTATGGTCCTGTAAATTCGTTTACAGTTATCATGAAACATTTTCCGTTGTGCTGCATGAGAATATCCTTTCATTTCACATACCGTCATAAATCCATGAAATATGTCACTGAAACTACCGCAAAGACTATCCACAGGGAAATTACTTGCAAACATGATTCTGTCTGGGCCAAACATTGATATAACTTCAGAGATAATCCACAGGTTATTTTCCACCGACCACGGGATACCCTTTAAACCAATACCTGACACTTTCACCACAACATTTTCGCACTCGGCTAAAGCTGCCATTGATGAATGCCATCCGGCAAGTCCTTCAACAGAACGCTGGGCGGGTAGTCCCGTATGGTTCAGGATTATCATCGTATCCGGGAAATCATTGGCCAGTTTAACCGCTTCATGTAAATTCCACCACGGAGTCTGTAGATCAAACATCAGATTATATTTTGCAAGTAATGAATAACCATATCGCCATTTTTCATTACTCATCAGGGTGGTGTACTGCCCTACATCTTCAGGTTTGTCAGGTCCCTCCGGTTTATGCCTGATGCTGCGCATGAGTTCGTATGTACTTTGCATTTTCAATACGGACTCTATGTCATCATGGTGTAACCAGGCCTGACCGACAACAGCATTCGGATACCCCGTCTTTTTGGCCACCGAGGTAATAAAATCACTTTCACCACAGGGGTCTGTTGGGTCCCATTCTGTTTCCATATAGCAGGTTTCCACAACATTAATATTCCCGACATCCAGGAAATAATCTTCCGGGTAATACTTTTTCTTAATGGCTGTATAATCACCATATCGAAAAGGGATCAACACATCAGGCTTCAGCCACGGATGGTCATTTTCAATTGGGTCCCAGAAATGATGATGGGCGTCAATAACCGGACCATCATATAATTTCAATTTTTCAGTATTCATCTTTATCTCCTAGCGTACATGACGTAAGTCAATAATATTTGTCATAATAATGAATATTACAGCACAACCTGCGAAGAAGTAGAGTACCGGGTCAAATGAACCTGTCAGGTCTAAAATAAGACCAACTATTAATGGAATACAGATCCCACCAACGCTACCAGCCATATTCATCATACCACCCACTGTTGCTACCCGGGAGCGTGGAGCCAGCAATGGAGGAAATGTCCAGTACATACTCCCCCACATTAATACAAATGCAGCGCAGGACAGAAGAATAATGGATGTTTTGACATCCGGGATGCTAGGTAATACCGCAAATGCAAAGAGTGTACAAACGCCTGAGATTGTCAGTAATAATTTGCAGGACCGACCCCGACCTAAACCTTTGCTTGATAATTTATCCGCAAGCCAGCCACCACAAAGGCTACCACATCCCCCTGCACAGAAAATTATCATCGTAGCGAACCCAACGGATTTCAAATCCAGATTTAATGCTCGTGTCAGATATCCAGGTCCCCATGTTAACAACCCAAAGAAACACATTGCCCATGAACAACGACCCAGAAGCATACCTGTGAAGGAACGCAGCGGAATAATTTTTAGCAATGGTTCCTTATTTTCTTCAACAACTTCATTTTCAGTTCGATCAAGATTAATAATTTCCAGTTCACCGTCATTTACTTTAGGTGAGTCTTCGGGTTTGTCACGAATAATCCAGTAGGCTATCAGTCCAAGAATAACTGCAGCTACACCACAGATAATAAAAGTAATCCGCCATGATGAAAAATACAGAATCATTTCGGCTACTAATATTCCACCAATTGCGGCACCAAACGGACCACCGGCGTCCATTAGCGTGGCCCCACGCGCTCTTTCATTCTTGTTTAACCAGATAGCATTCAGTCTGGCGCCGGAGGGAAACACAGGCGCTTCACTTGCACCGAGTAAAAGGTTAGCAGCAAGTAAAGCAAAGCCTGTTGGACAAAGCCCTAACAGGGCTTCTGCAATACCCCAGAGGACTGCAGATAAAGTCAGTATAACCCTTGCGCCAAACTTATCCGCCAGGAATCCTCCAGGGATCTGCATACAGGCATAAGTCCAGAAAAAACCACTCAGGATCAGCCCCTGCATGGTATCACTCAGACCCAGGTCTTTAGCAATCGTCGGCATCGCTATTGATATTGAAGCACGGTCAATCATACTGACAACAACAAGAAGGAAAAGAACGAAAAATATTCGCCATCGGATATTAGTTGGCTTTTGGATATTGCTCGAAGAAACAGAGTTTATTAATTTATCACTGAATGACATGGCTGCCCCCCTCAAATTAACTAATGAGAATTTAATTAATTTTCAATTTTTAATGGGTGTTTAGTTATGCATGATATATTTAATATTTATATTCAATGATGATTTCTTTTATTCCTTTTTCAGCTCACAGAAAGTATCACCTATTTTTATTTATGTGTTGTGGACGCCATTCTGGCTGCAACAGCAATAGCGCGTTCTGTTGCCAGTGTTTTGGCCACGCCCTTGCCTGCAATATCAAATGCAGTACCGTGTTCCGGCGTTGTGATTGCATACGGTAATCCTGCTGCCACCGTGATCCCCACGTCAAAAGCATGGAGCTTGGTGGCAATCTGCCCCTGGTCATGGAACAGGGTCACAACCGCATCGTATTCATGATTAAACGCATGAATAAAAACAGTATCACCCGGTACCGGGCCGTACATATCCATCCCTTTCTCGCGGAAGCTTTCAATGACCGGGATAAGAACGTCAATCTCTTCCTTGCCACAGGTGCCGCCATCGCCGGCATGGGGATTCAGGGCTGCTACTGCAATTCGTGGGTTTTCAATGGTCGCCATACGTAATGTGTCATAGCATAACTGAACCGAACGGCTGACATTTTCAGGTGTAATATGGCTGGCAATATCTTTAAATGGGATGTGCCCGGTCACACGAAATACCCAGAGGTCATCGAGCACGTTCAGCAATCCACGCGGTCTGTCCAGACATCCCAGTTGTTCAGCGAAGAGATAATGTTCGTCCTCAATATCCCAGCCGCCTTTCTTGAACGCTTCTTTATTCAGGGGGGCGAAGACAAAACCGTCAATCTTTCCGGTTTTAAGTAATGACATGCAGGTCACCAGTGACTCGCCCGTTGCGTGCCCGGAGCAGGTATCAATGGTGCCCATGACCAGATTTTCAGGATTAAAGTTTTTCAAATCCAGCAGCGGAATATTCCCGGTATTCCAGTCCGCATCAGACGGATCGCTGATGACATCCCACTGAAAATCCACGCCGGCAATTTTTTGACCAAGCGCCATAACCCGTGCGTCGCCAATCAGGATCGGTCGGCAGTACTTATAAACGGTACCATCAGCCACCACTTTAGCAATCAGCTCAGGACCGATCCCGGCTGCTTCACCCAGAAATATCCCCAGAACAGGTTTACGTTCCATTATTCACCTCTGTGTTTTACAAAATTTCGTGTTGCGTTTCCTGACATGCCAGGTCAACGGTTATTACATAATTGCGTTCATTATCCAGGGGACAAATTCCTGGCTGCCATAACCAAGTTCTTCACTTCGCGTCCGGGCACCCGAGGCCATCTCGATAAGTCTCTGATAAATTCGCTCCCCGGCCTGTTCAATTGTTTCCTCGCCTTCCACAATGGTGCCGCAGTTCACATCCATATCATCCTGCTGACGGCGCCACAGAGTATTGTTGGTCGCAATTTTCAGACAGGGTGTCGGTTTAGAGCCGAAGGCTGATCCCCGGCCGGTGGTAAAACACACAAGATTTGCCCCGCCGGCGATTTGCCCGGTGACAGCCATCGGGTCGTACCCGGGGGTGTCCATAAAGACAACGCCTTTCGCAGTGACCGGTTCGGCATACTCGTAGACTTCCATCAGGCTGGTCGTACCGGCTTTGGCGATACCCCCCAGTGATTTCTCCAGTACCGTCGTCAGACCGCCCGCTTTGTTCCCTGCTGACGGGTTGTTATTCATTTCACTCCCCGTTCGTTCACAGTAGTCCTCCCACCACTTAATCCGGCGGATCAGTTTTTCCCCCACTTCCCGGCTGATGGCCCGGCGCGTCAGGAGATGTTCAGCGCCGTAAATTTCAGAGGTCTCTGACAGTATTGCGGTTCCCCCCTGGCGAACCAGCCGGTCCACTGCGTACCCGAGTGCCGGATTTGCAGAGATTCCGGAGTAGCTGTCAGAGCCACCACATTCGAGGGCAAGAATGATTTCCGAAACCGGTACCGGCTCGCGTTTAACCCGGTTAGCCTCCGGTAACATGTCGTGGATCAGGGAGATACCTTTTTGGATAGCATTACGGGTTCCCCCACTTTCCTGAATGGTCAGGGTATGGAACATTGCGCCTTCACTCAGTTTATGGACATTCATCATGTCCTTTATCTGAAAGGATTCGCACCCCAGTCCCACGATCACTATCCCGGCAAAGTTTACGTGGGTGGAATAGCCCGCAATCGTCCGGCGCATGACTGTCATCATTTCGCTGTCAGATCCGAAGGCACAGCCAAAACTTTGTGGCAGGGCCACAATGCCATCCACATTCGGGAAATCACTGAGACCACGGGCACGGAAATGATCTTCAATTGCCCTGACGACCGTCGCGCTGCAGTTCACCGAACTGAGTACACCGATAAAATTGCGGGTTGCCACCCGACCGTCTGCTCTGCGGATCCCCATAAAGGTATCCTGATGCGCTTCCCGTTCCGGAGGACGACTGTCCGCTCCCCAGGCATAGTCCCGCTCAAAATTGCCCATACCGAGATTGTGCACATGAATATGTTCACCCTGCCGGATGTCACGAGTGGCAAAGCCAATAATCTGTCCATAGCGCTTTACCACGCTGCCGGCTGATATATCATGAAGTGCAATTTTGTGGCCAGCCGGAATGAGATCGCACGTTTCCAGACCCTCAGCTTCCAGCCTGCTTCCTGCAGGAAGGTCCTGTCGGGCAATCACAACATCATCCGCTGCGTTTAGTTTGAGTACCGGACTGTTATTCATCTTTCGACCCCCATGATTACTGGTGAATACTTGCCAGAATGGCTTTCACCTGAGCAGTTTTTTCATCACTGAGCGGCAGTGCTGGCGCCACAACGGCGGGAGATATGTCAAGCCCACACAGTCTGATGGCGGTCTTTATCACACCAAAGAAAGGCTGCTCCAGCGCGTACAGTGGAGAAAGTTTGGCCAGTTGCTGCTGAAAATAACGGGCCTGCTCCAGGTCGTTATCCTGAAAAGCCTGATAAATACCTCTGGTGATATCCGGCGCAAAGTTGAAGGTGGCCGGAATGCCGCCGTGGCCACCCAGCAGCAGGGTATCCAGCATATATTCGTCATATCCACTGAAGACAATGAAGTCCGGGCGAAAAGTATGCACACGGTTGATGATCTCCCGGGTATGGCTGATATTATCGATCGTGTCCTTGATGCCCACGATGTTCGGTACTTCTCTGGCCAGCCGGGTAATGACATCCAGGCCAATATCCTGGCCTGTCAGGTCAGGGAAGTTATAGAGAAATACCGGCGTATCGAGCGCGTCAGCAATATTTTTGTAATGCATGAACCTGGCGTCATCGCTGAGTTTTACATAGTACGGGTTTACAACCAGCACGCCATCCGCACCGTGCTCCTGCGCATGACGGCCCAGTTCAATGGTCTCTGCAGTCCCTGTACAGGCAATACCCACCAGAACCGGTACTCTGCTGTCCACATGATGCAGGCAGAATGCCGCTATCTCTTTTCGCTGCAGGGAAGAAAACTGTGAGAACTCGCCTCCACTGCCCAGGATCAGCATTCCGTCCGCGCCACTTTCAATAACATGATCAAGCATACGGGCCATACCTGCTTTATCCAGTTCCCCCTGTTCATCGACAATGGAGGGAACCGGAGGGAAGATACCCCTGAATTTCGTTGACATACTACCCTCATCTAGTTCAATATATGGAACTTAAGTTCCACTCATTGAAATCAGTGCATCAGAATTCGATTCCGGTAGTCAAAGGGTTTTACAACGAGAGCTGATATCTGTGAGTTATGTCAGATTTATAGCGGGATACCCGTAACCGGAAATGATGTATAACACCAGAAGAAGGCGGTTCTGTGCTCCATAAATGACCGAGTACACTACTTATGGCTATGAATTAAAGAACATTTTCCTCTATGAATAATCAAACCAGTAAAACATCCGTACCTGCACTCGATAAAACTGTCCGGATTTGCAATTATCTTTTTAACTCCCCGGGTGCCACCTTCAGTCAGATCCAGCAGGATCTGGGGCTGCCCAAAAGCAGTACTTCATCTTTACTGACAGCACTGGTTGAGCATCACTTTTTACGCCAGGAGAGAGGTAGATTTTTCCTGGGACTGAAGCTGTACGAATGGGGAAACCGTTCCCTGGAACAGTTCGACATCAGTAAGGTTGCCAGGCCGGTGCTGGAGAAACTGAGGGACAGTACAGACCTTATTTGCCACCTGGGGATCCTTGATGAAGTTGCGCCCATTTATATCCTGAAGCTTGAAAGCGCCCAGCCAATAGGGATAAAGACATGGGTGGGCAAGAAACTGCCACTCCACAGTTCTGGGGTAGGTAAGGCTCTGTGCGCGTGGCTGCCGCCGGAGACCATTGATACGCTGTTACCGGATGAAACCTTGCCGCGCTATACGGATACCACTATCACCTGTAAATCTGAGCTGATGCAGGAATTCGCGCATATTCGTGAGCAGGGATGGGCTTTTGATAATGCGGAGGATTCACCGGGAATTTACTGCATTGCCGCGCCAGTCTTTAACCGGGCGCAGGAGGCTGTGGCCGCAATCAGTGTCAGTGGTGTTGAGGTTCAGTTGCCTAAGGAAAGAATTCCGTACTATTCCTCCCTGGTTCTGGAAGCCTGTCAGGAACTGTCAGTAAAGTTAAAATATATCTGAAAATGGATATTACCACCCAAATGTATGACGGTATGCTTTATGTATACCACATCAAACGATACCGGCTAATATTATTGTGACCATATGAGTGATGCCACAATTATGAGACGACAATAACTCCGTCCGGCGCATTGACTCAGCATTTTTGTTACCCAACGCGCACTGTTGCCTCACCAAAATTGTTACTTTGGTTGTGTGATAAATAATCAGTCAAAGGTGTACCTGTGAACAATGTATTGTTGCCTATGGATACCCGTCGTCAGCTTCTGCGGGCGCTGAAAACGCGATATCAGGCAACCAGTAAAGCCGAGAAAACCCGGATACTGGAAGAGTTCATACTGATCAGTGGGTACCATCGTAAATCAGCAATCCGGTTGCTGAACGGTGCCATCACCAGCGGTAATCACCGGCGTCGCTCAGCCCCGGCTCGGTTTATGGCGCAGCTGTTCAGCAGGCTCTGATCGTTCTCTGGGAAGCTTCAGATCGGTTGTGCGGTAAGCGTCTCAGGGCATTACTGCCCCAGCTTATTCCAGCGATGGAGAAACACGGGCATCTCAGTCTGAATCCGGCACTTCGCGAGCAGTTTCTGAAAGTCAGTGTATAGTCCATCGATCGCCTGTTGAAAGAAGCACATACCACTGCCGGTAAAAAGCGTAACCGGGCGGTTAACCGTGTCAGTAAAAGTATCCCGGTCAGGATGTTCACCGAGCATGAGCGACATTCTCCGGGATTTATGGAAATGGATCTGGTGGCACACTGTGGCCGACATCTCTCTGGCACCTTTTTGTGGACGCTATCGCTAACCGATATCGCCAGCGAATGGACTGAATGTGTGGTGCTGTCGGCACGTAACGCTGAGTTGATCATACGGGCCGTTGATAAAGTTCAAAAGAGCCTGCCATCCCCGCTTCCCGACCATACTGGAAAAACGATCAGTCATGGATAGAGCAAAAAAATGGCTCAGTGGTCAGAAAACTGGCGGGATATGGTCGTCTTGACAGTGAGCCTGCAGTAAAAGCGCTGAACCAGATGTAAATAACGTTTCAAATTTGTGCTCCACTTTAGGCCCGGCGACCAGACGGGGAAGCCGCGTCCAGAAAATTCCTTACCTGCTCAAGCAGTTGCCACATGAACCGACACTGATGACTTCGGGTCACATGTTCGTGTAACACTTTCCAGAGATATTCTATTTTGTTCAGACACAGGGAATAAGCGGGTAAAAATAACAGATGGGAGACTGTAAAATTTTCTGTGTAAATGGCCACAGCATCACTGGGGTACCCGCTCTCCATACATCAGCATAAACTAGCTCATTGCGGGTTTCCAGTTCTGGATCGGCATCGTCCATTTTGCTGAGATATTGTGCAGCGCAAGGTACAGCAGTTTCAACACTGATTCATCCGTCGGGTATTTAGTGAACAATGATTCTGATGGTGTGGAGAATACTCTGCAATATTGTGAACAATGCCTTAAGAATATCGACCCTCTTTTTCTCGAATGGGCTGATGCCATTCTTGAACGTCGGAAGAAAAACTATTCTGAATCAATACGGCATTACAGAAAGATAATTTCAGCCAGACCTGACTGGTACAGTGCAAGGTTACAGCTGGCCACAGTATTATATCTGAACAAAGACATTCTTTCGGTCAAAGAGCAACTGAGAAAATTACGCAGTGAAGCGTTGTCTCAGGATACGGCCGGCCTCATTGACCGGTTCATTGCCAGAATACAGAAAACTGATCACTGGTCATTTCGTGGTGGTTTTACTTATCTGAATGAAAAAAACATTAACAATGTCCCCCCCTCCGGACGAACTATCGGAAAATGGAGACCTGGAAAACCACAGTCGGGTAAGGGGCTGCTGTACTGGGGCGAGGCAGAAAAAACCCTTTCTCTTCCGGATAATCTTTTCGGTGTCACCCGACTGACCGTATCAGGGAAAACATACTGGAATAACCATTCTTATGATGAACTCAGTGGCAGCACTGGCGTGGGACTGGGTTACAGGAACGTTAACACAATGATTCAGATTATCCCTTTTTACGAAAAAAAGTTATTATGGCGGTGGGCGTGTGTCAAATAATGGTCTGCAGCCCTATTAAGATACTGCGGGTATTATAGCAGAAACGCAACTCCAGCTTACCCCCAGGTGGCGTTTATACTCGGACTTTAAATCGGGTAAAAATTAATATAAAAAAACAAACTTATCTTGACGGGTACAGTTATTCGTTAAATGAGACTCTGATTTATTTCCCGGATTCCTGGCAGTATATTTCAGCGGGTCTGGGATACAGTATCGTCAGAGCAGAGACAGAAGATAATTCATTTGATAAGACCATATTGCGGACAGGATGGATGTACGAATGGAATGGCGGGGTATCCACACTTTTACAGGCAACTTATGGTTATAAATCGTACCGGGCCGGAGATTTCTGGGGAATAAAGCAAATAAACCAAGAATACAGTACATCTGTAACCATGTGGCACCGCGATATCTACTTTTTGGGAATAACACCAAAAATAACATGAAATTATCAGCGAACTGACAGCAATCATCCTTTCCATGACACGGAAAGAAATCGTCTTTTCCTGAGTTTCAGCGTAAGCGTACAGCGAGAACCGTCTGGTCATAATCTGATGGATTCGACAAAGTGGTGTCCACCAAATAATAGTGGAAACCAAAGTGTCAGATATGCAGAAAAATATAACTCCTGGCAGGCGTAAGGGCTGCCCTCATTATTCTCCCGAATTTAAGCAGCAGCTTGTTGCTGCCTCCTGTGAACCGGGTGTGTCCATATCAGGACTGGCACTTGAACACGCTATCAACGCTAATCTATTGTTCAAATGGCGTCAACAGTGGCGACAGGGAAAGTTACGGTTGCCTTCGTCAGACTTTCCGCTGCTACTTCCTGTGACGCTCGATATCCCCGGCGTACCGCCGGCAGTGCAGGCAGATCAGTCTGCAGAGGAGGTGGAAATCCTCAATATCGGCTGTGAGGTGACGTTCCGGCACGGCACGCTCCGTCTGAATGGCGCTGTCAGCGAAAATCTCCTGACTCTGTTGATACAGGAGCTGAAGCGATGATCCCGCTACCTCCGGGCACAAAAATCTGGCTGGTTGCCGGCATCACCGATATGCGTAACGGCTTCAACGGCCTGGCCGCAAAGGTGCAGACTGCGCTAAAAGATGATCCCATGTCCGGCCACGTCTTCATCTTCCGGGGTCGTAGCGGCAGCCTGGTCAAACTGCTGTGGTCTACCGGTGACGGACTGTGTCTGCTGACCAAACGGCTGGAGCGCGGTCGCTTCGCCTGGCCATCAGCCCGGGATAGCAAAGTGTTCCTCACTCCGGCACAACTGGCGATGCTGATGGAAGGTATCGACTGGCGGCAGCCCAGGCGGTTGTTGACATCCCTGACTATACTGTAGCTCTCTTTATCCTGGTTCCCGGGGAATAAGCTTGGTAAAATAGGGACTTATGAACAACGCCCCTTCTGACGATATCCTTCTGCTGAAATAGCGCCTGGCTGAACAGGAAGCGTTGATCCACGCCCTGCAGGAAAAGCTGAGCAACCGGGAGCGCGAAATCGACTATCTGCAGGCGCAACTGGACAAGTTGCGCCGGATGAACTTCGGCAGTCGTTCCGAAAAGGTATCCCGCCGTATCGCACAGATGGAAGCTGACCTGAAGGTGCTTCAGAAAGAAAGCGATACGCTGACCGGTCGGGTGCTGGCAACCTGAAGTACACGGCACATAGCTTTGATACTGAATTCAGCCTGATGTTTTTCGATGAAGACATACTTCATTTCAGGCGCTTCGCGAAGTATGTCGCGGCTTTTTGGATAATGGTCAGCTCCTCAGCCTGCTCCGCCAGTTGCCGCTTAAGGCGGGCAATTTCAACCGCCATTTCCTGCTCACGCTCGGAAGAGAAATGTGCATTCTTCAGCTTGCTGCGCCACGCATAAAGCTGTGATTCATACAGGCTAAGTTCGCGGGCGGCTGCGGCCACACCAATACGTTCAGCCAGTTTCAGGGCTTCGTCGCGAAATTCAGGCGTATGTTGCTTGCGTGGCTTTTTGGTGGTTGATGCTGGTTTTGTCATGTGAGTCACCTCTTACTTGAGAGTTTACTCACTTAGTCGCGTGTCCACTATTGCTGGGTAAGATCACGACAACTGGCGACAGCCAGTTGGACAGACTATACGCGCAGCGAACAGGCCGCCCGCCGGGCGAGCGAAGCGAGTCAATCCCCTCCTCACCGCCATATTACGAGCACATGTTATTAATTAACATGCGCTGAGATTAATGACAAACCCTTTCATAAACAATTGACCTGTCTTTCTTGCCGGGTGGCGCTGTGCTTACCCGGCCTACATTGCGCAAAAATATCAATATGTTGCACGTTTCATTGTCGTCCCGTGTAAGCGTAGTGCCGCCGGGCGAAACTCACAAAATGCACTTTGTCAGCAGTCTGAAAATATTACTTTATATTTTGAGTTATGAATTCATAGCACCAGCGTGATTATCATATTAGTATCAATGATATATTTACCAGTTATTTGAAAACCCTCAACATAATATAATGATAACGTTTTCGTTAATTCAAGGGTAACATCCCCACTTATTGTATCAATACCAATAACACGAACATCTTTAAACCCCGCCTTCCTCTCACCCAGTTCAGGATAAAGTGACTTAAATAAACTCTCTTTAATTGAAAATAATAAGTACAGACCATTCTCATAATCTATATTAGTGTGTTTTATTAAAGCAAGCTCCTCATCTCTGGCTAATAAACCCGCTACTCCTAATATTTCATTTTTTCTTAAAAATTCCAAATCTACACCCGGCATAACGCCTATAGCTTCAGATGCTATAAGTGCGATAGCAGAATTATTCGAATGTGACAAACTGCCACACCAACCAACTGGCCAGACTGGACTTCTATCCATAGCTGTTCCAGGAATATGTTTGCAGCCAGCCATAGATAGAATGCCTTTAGCCGCATACCTTACTGCAAGATATTCAGCCTTTCGTTTGATACAAGATTGCTTCAGTGCTAATGGTAGCTGTATAGCTAAACTGTCAAATAACCGATCGTTATAATGTTCAGGATCGAAATCAACGATGCAGTATTTCACCTCCGGATGAGCAGTAACAAACCCGCATTGTAAGGTATGTACAAATCCCCTACTATACTTTGTAAATTGTTTCGTAAACATGCTCGCCTCCCAAAAAACATCAAATAATTACACTCTTTACTATCCACGTACTATTTCAATAACGGCAATCAGACCTATATAAATATAAACCATCATTCTTTAAATATTATAAACATGAAGAAAGGGCCAAATACGCCCTCCCTCAATAACATAAAGAGTTTACCTTGGTTTAATACTATCCAGGCCCATATAATCCTGAAGAACTTGAGGGATGACCACACTACCATCCGGCTGTTGATAGTTTTCCAGGATGGCTAATATAACACGACTGGTCGCGATAGCAGTGCCATTAAGCGTATGAACATATCCCCGCAGCGATTTATCATTATTTTGATATCGAATCCCTAAACGACGTGCCTGGAAATCAGTGCAGTTGCTCGCTGAAGTGACCTCGCCATATTCTCCACCGTCTTTACCAGGCATCCAGGCTTCAATGTCATATTTCTTAGACGCCGGAGCGCCAAGATCTCCAGCGCAGATTCGCAACACACGATAAGGCAGATTGAGTAACTGATAAATCTCTTCTTCAATTTGCAGGATCTCTTCATGCAAACGCTGGCTATCCTCGGGCGCGCAAAAGACAAACATTTCAACTTTGTTGAACTGGTGTACGCGATACAGTCCCTTAGATGTCCTCCCCGATGCACCAGCCTCAGTGCGGAAACAGTGGCTCAGGGCAACATATTTTAACGGCAGCTTATCCAGTGCTAATGTTTCATCAGAGTGCATCCCCCCTACAGTAATTTCCGCAGTGGCAATAAGACTCAAATCCGTACTCTCAACCCGATAAATGTTGCTTTCATTGCCTCTGGGTGAAAAACCGATCCCTTCCAGAATTGAATTCTTTGCTAAATCAGGGGTTTGTAGCGGAATGAAACCGTGTTTCTGCACAATCTTTAGAGCAAAGGCTTGCAGGGCCAAATCCAGCATGACGGCTTCATTTTTTAAGAAATAGAATTTTTTCCCCGCAACCTTCGTTCCTGACTCGAAATCAATGAGATCTAACCGCTGCGCGATCTCAAGATGATCCCGGGCATTGTCTATTGCTGGCAGCGCCCCCCAACGTTTGATTTCGACGTTCTCATTATCACTTAACCCTTGAGGCTTGTCTGAGGGGATCCAGTTAGGTAGAGTCAGCATCGCCGTCTGGAAACTCTCCCGATATATCTTCTCCTGAGGCTCAAGATCCACTATCGATCTTTTAAGTGCACTCGCCTGCTGAATAGCCTCGCGATCCAGAGAGCCGTCTGTTCCGATTTTACGGGATAATTGATTCATGCTGGCACGCAGCGAGTCCAGTTTCTGCGTGCACGCTTTGTATTTCGAATACGCCAGGACGATCTCATCCACATTGCATTGAATACCACGGGAAACCACGTTACGCTTCATTTCATCCATTCTGGCACTCAATTCTTGCATATCTATCATACAGGCTCCATTAATCATATTCCTTGAGTGTTTTACCAGGTCACCGTGACCAGTCATACGATAAAAAACACACAGCATCAGGAACGGCCGACAGCAACTGGCTGTCGACCGCTCTCGCATATTACTCTGCGGTGTACATTACAACCATGACATCGCGATACCCCGTGTCAGCTTGCTTTTCGCACTCAATATTCGTGACGCCGTGCATGGTCTGCCGATCGTCTAAAAGGATAAAGTCCCCCGGATCGCGCATCAGCATTGAACTTAACCGCGTGTTACCATCAGCGCTATACATGGAACTCTCCCCGCCAACAACGGACTGCCTGTCGCTCAGAATGGTAAGAACATAATCTGCACCGTCACGGTGAATACCCTCTGGCGTAGGTGAACCCGGTTCACGACGCTGGGCAGAAATACGATTCTGGAATATTCGCGCACGCCAGAGGGTTTCCGGGTGCTTTACCGCCAGTATCCGGGCGCACTCCAGCAAAATATGACAGAATGCCTCATTGCTAATCGTCTCTGGCGCAATGGACAGGTAATGCCGATCAACATCGCCGTTCAGGTAATTCAGGGCCTTTGACTGCCTGTAGGGCACCTGCGGCTGCACCTCCACGCTCTGGCGGGCCGGATCGACGAGAAACTCGGCGTAGCGCCGGCTGCGATAAGTCCCCCCGTCCGCCATGTACCCGTCCTGCTGCAAATCAAACCAGCTTTTTGCAAAGTTTCTCCACGCCGTCGTGCGGGTGATGGTATTAGAAAAGGCTTCATCAACATTTCCCGTAATATAGAATTTGTCGGTAAGGTCAGATGCCATATCCGTGTATTTAGCGGTATTCACTTCATCAGTCATATTCATTTTTATTAATCCGTTTGAGTTATTTTTGATTAACCAGTGAATGGGGATAAACAGAGCTAACCTCTTCCAGCTCTTTTAGCGTGCGCGCTCCACGAATAGCCGCTATTTCCTTTTCCCATTCATCCCGTTCAGTTAAATAAAGCGGCTGCTGCGCACGTATTGAACACGCATCAGCTACGCCTTCCCGTAGAATATATTCCACGTCGCCAGTGATTTTTTCTTTATACTGGTTGATAAACTGTTCTACTGACACTTTTAACCCTGAGAACCAGCGACCTTCGATGGCTTCTCTCACCCATACCTGCTCGAGCGATATTTTTTCGCGTAAGAGCTCAGGATCTAATGTCGCCATCTCAAGGTGGCGACAGGCATTCATCAGCAAACAGGCTGCGGGCGCCTCACGAACCTCAAGCACCTTTTCACCGTCATCCAGATGTTCCAGGCCACAGTATCGTCCGATTCCGTAGGCACCAACGCGATGATTCAGCTCAGCAATCAACTCGACCAACGGGAGCCGGACCCCGTCAACAGAGACGGGAACGCCCTCTTCAAAGCGAACCGCTATTCGGGCTGGCCCTCGTTCCCCCATAGGCTGCGCCGTCCAGGTAAACAGTTCAGCCGGAACCCGAAAATCTTCCGGATTGTCCAGCCAGCCGGACTCAAACTCCCGACACCAAAGATTGGCATCCCCGCTCGTACCACGCGCTTCAAACATACTCAGGCCACAGCGTTGCAATGCCTCAAGCTTTTCCTGACGAGTCAATGCTGAATATTCGTACGGGCTACCGTAAAAACCGTCAAAACCCAGTTGGCGGAGCGCGCCGTTCAGGCGGCGCAGGCTGTTTTGTGACTGGTTGGCTGTATGAATGATGGCATCGCATCCATGCTGCGCCGCGACCTCAATAGCGATGCGGCAAATCAGCGGCCGGGACAAAGAGGCACTGATCGGGTACAGCCCCATGTATTGCGCATTACAGCGCAAGGCTGGCAATACCGCCTCCCGGGCAAAGATTTCGCGCCCATCAATGACAATAGACCGCGCGCCAAAGTGTCCGGCGATATTCGCCAGGTCTTCACGTTCGACCCCTTCCCCCATATCGATAGTGAGGGCTATGATCTCACAGTGCTCGTATTTTGCTAATTCGCTGAGCACGTAGCTGCTGTCTAACCCACCGCTAAACAGGGTCAAAATTCGCTTGCAGCGCCCCGTGATATATTCTAAATCCGCAAAACTGCGAATTTTCTGTTGCTTATTCATAACAGTCCTTTTTTTCTAAAATGACTCATCAAACTGCGTGAGAGCGTCGTAGTTCACACAGAGCTGCTGAATACGCAGAGCTATCGGCGTAACATTTTCCTGGAACAACATGCTGTAGTGAGTGCCATTCACTGGCGTAATTGTTAATCCAGCCCTCACCCTGTTGGCCCAAAACTCACCGGGATCCGTGTCTGAATCTCTGGCAATAAACAGATCTATATTCCCGTCGTAATCTGGGATCTGGTATTTATAATAAGCCTCCTGCAATGTTGAGAAGACCTGGTAAATATATTCCAGCTCATTTCTTGTAATATTGACCCGCTCTTCACCGCTGGATTGCATCCTGCCGAGAATTGCTTCGAACAAGGCGCTTTCCGTCGACGAAAGTGCATCATTATTTCCCCCACCCGTCTGCGGCGTCAGCCAGCCAATCCGCTGAAGAAATTCGTAAAATTCCACTCGAACTTCGCGTTCATCAGGCATCGTGTCACGGGTATGTGGATAGCTGTCAATAAGCAGCGTCCCCAGTGGCATACAACCGTTTTTCATTGCCAGTCGCGTCATCTCATACGCAATGAGCCCTCCAGCTGACCACCCCACAAGGATCCACGGCGTCTGAATAATGTCAGACAGCTGGTGAAGATAATTTGCAGCGATTTCAGGAACGCTAGCCTCCGGTCTAGTCAACGTATCAAGATCGACGGCGCTGATGCCTGTCACGTCCATCTCCTTACTCAACGCGCCAATCAACGGAGCGTAAGCTTCCCCAATTCCCCCGCCTCCGCCGGGATGAATACAGACGAGCTTAACGGGTGAACGACCGCGACGCAGATGAACCAGATTCGGCCTGTCCGACGTTGCCACGTCCTTCTTATCCTGGGCGGTCAGCTGTTTCGCCATCTGAGACAGAACGGGATTGGCAAAGAGATCCCGTAATGCAAACTCAACGCCCAGCGTAGCGTTGATGCCTTCTATGAGCCTCAGAGCAAGCAGAGAATGTCCCCCCAGCTCAAAGAAGTGATCGGTACGCCCCACCCTGGAAACCCCCAGCAGTTGCTGCCAGATCTCCGCCAACGCCATTTCCACGTGGCCCTTCGGCGCGGCATACTCTCGAGTGGCCAGTGACGTCAGATCCGGTTCAGGCATCGCATTACGATCGACTTTTCCGTTTGGCGTAAGTGGGAAAGCCGGTAGGGTGACTATTGCCGTAGGTACCATAAACTCGGGCAACGTTTGCGAAGCGTGAGCGCGCAGCACTGCAACCGGGGATGTCCCCAAATCCGCGTTAGCCACAATATAAGCAACAAGCCGTTTTTCGCCTGTGCGATCCTCACGGACCATAACAATGCACTCGCGAACGGCAGGATGCGCCTGTAAACACGCTTCAATTTCCCCGAGTTCAATACGGAATCCCCGCAGCTTCACCTGATGATCGTTACGTCCCAGATATTCAATGGTCCCGTCTCTGCGCCAGCGGGCCAGATCTCCGGTACGATACAGCCTCATTCCCGGTTCCTCCGAGTACCTATCGGGGATGAAACGTTCAGCAGTTAACTCCGGTTGCCAGAGATAGCCGCGCGACAGCCCGGCCCCGCCGATGTACAGTTCACCAGCCACGCCAACGGGCTGCAACAATCCTTGACCGTTAAGGATCCTCACGGTGGTTTCTGCGACAGGAGTACCAATCGAGATCGGCGTGTCGACATCCTCAATACGCTGACAGGTTGACCAGACCGTCGTCTCCGTCGGGCCATACATGTTCCAGAAACGACGCGTGGCGCAAACCAGTCGATTGCATAACTCCCGATCGAGCGCCTCTCCACCACACAGCGCTGTGAGCTGTGGACTACCCTGCCAGCCAGCTTCCAGCATCATTCGCCATGTCGACGGCGTTGCCTGCATGAAAGTAACGTCTCGATGGGCCACGAGCCGGGCAAGAGCGGCACCATCGCGCATCTCTTTACGACTGGCATCTCTTTACGACTGGTTAAGACAATTCGACCTCCGGTGATGAGCGGTAAATAGAGCTCCAGCACCGCGATATCAAATGACGGCGTCGTCACGGCAAGCATGCCATCATTCGCCGTAAAGCCCAGACGGTCGCGCATTGCATACAGGAAGTTGATGACTGCACCGTGGGGCAGCATCACGCCTTTCGGGCGTCCGGTCGATCCTGAGGTATAGATAATGTAGGCAAGGTTCTCGGGCGTCAGCCCCACCAGCACCGGTTCGGGATCGCAGTCTGAAACGCCAGAGATCAGCGGGCTATGGCCTTCATCATCCAGAACGAGGCAAGGTATGCCGGTGCTGCCATAGGGGGCCACATCATCTTCACCGCCCAGTAAGAGCTTCGGCTGGCAGTGTCGCAGCATGTATTCGACCCGCTCCTCCGGATAACCAGTATCAAGGGGAACGTAGGCCGCGCCTGCTTTCAGGACGCCCAGAAGTGCCACCAGCATCGCGGGGGTTCGCTCCAGCAGGAGCGCTACGCGATCGTCCGGGCCAATACCGGAATGAATCAGATGATTTGCCAGCCGATTCGCCCGACGGTTAAGCTCGCCGTAGGTGTACGATTGCTGTCTGAATACCAGCGCAAGACGCTGTGGATTTTCCTGCGCATTACGCTCAAACAAGTGATGCAACAAATACCCGGTCGGATAACCCGCACGCGTCGCATTGAAGGATGTCAGCAGTTGATAGCGTTGCTGCTCCCCCAGCATATCCACCCCAGAAAGGCGGCGCGTGCTATCCACCGCCACGTCTCGCAGAACGTTCAGCAGGTGGCTGCTGAAACGTAACATTGTCTCCTCGTCCCATAAGCCGGTGAGGTACTCAATGTGGCCAGATACCTCATTAGCCGTTTCGGTCAGCTCAAGGTTAAGGTCGATTTTCGCCCTGTGGGTACGACCTTCGCGCCCCTCCAGTTCCAGGCCTGTCATCTGCAGCTGATGGTCGGGCGAGTAGAGGCCAAACATCACCTGAAAAATCGCCTGCCGTGAAAGATCGCGTACCGGCTGTAGCACCTCCACGATCCGCTCAAAGGGGACGTCCTGGTTCTCGTAAGCTTCAAGCGCGGTCTGCCGCGTCCGGTGCAGCAGCGTCTCAAACGACGGGTCGCCGGACAGATCTCCGCGCAACGCCAGCGTGTTGGCGAAAAAACCAATCATCGGTTCCGTTTCCGCCAGCATACGCCCCGCGACGGGCGAGCCGACCACGACATCGTCCTGACCGCTCCAGCGCGACAGCACCACCTGAAATGCCGCCAGCAGCACCATATAAAGGGTCACCCCCTGGCGCTGCGCCAGGGCTCGCAGCGCTTCAACCGTTTCGGGAGCAAGCGTGACCGGCACATGTGCCCCGCGATAGCTTGCCACTGCCGGTCTGGGGCGATCTGTCGGCAGCTCCAGACCGGCCGGTGCGCCCTGAAGTTTGTTTTTCCAGTACGCCAGGCGCCGCGCCGCTTCCGGCTTATCCAGCATCTGCCTCTGCCACAGCGCAAAGTCGGCAAACTGAACAGGCAGTTCCGGCAGGATAGCTTCACGCTCTTCCACCCTGGCGGTGTAGAGCTCGCACAGCTCGCGCGCCAGGACGTCGACAGACCAGCCGTCGCAAATAATGTGGTGGGCGACAAAGGCGAGCACATGCCGTTCAGCAGATAGCCGGTAAAGCCGGAAGCGATACAGCGGGCCGGTTTGCAGTTCAAACTTATACTCAGCTACCGTCTGCAAGACATTATCGAGCGCATATTCCGGGACAGATTGCGACACAAGGGACTCATTCTCGGCTGGCACGATCGTTTGAACGGCCGTGCCGTTGCTGTTACGGAATACTGTACGTAAACTTTCGTGGCGGCAAATCACCTGATTAATTGCCCACTCCAGCGCGGCGGTCTGTAGCTCGCCGCGCATCTCGAGCGACCAAGGTACATTATAGGCCACCCCGGCCTCAACCAGACGGTCGAGGAACCAAAGACGCTCCTGAGAAAATGACAGTCTCAGCGGCTGATTGCCGTCCCGTGGCGTAATGCCAATCGGAGAAGAGCCCTCCTCCCGGGCCTGATAATGCGCCAGCCGTGATGCCAGTTGCACAATTACTGGCGCATCAAAAATCTCACGCAGCGGCAGTTCGACTCCGAGACGCGCACGTACCATTGCCACCATGCGCATGGCAAGCAGGGAGTGTCCACCTAGCGCGAAGAAATCGTCCTCAATCCCGACCTCAGGACAATTTAGCAACAGGCCCCAGATTTCGCAGAGCGCAAACTCTTCTGAAGTCCGCGGCGGCACGGCTTGGCGCTGACGCGTCACGAAAGTTGGCGGTGGTAATGCCTTACGATCAACCTTGCTGTTTGGGGTTAACGGCAGTGCGCCCAGCGTCACGAAAGCCGCCGGAATCATATGTTCTGGCAGGAACCGGCGCAGATGTACCTGCACCTCGGCAGTCTGCAATGCCGGATCCTTCAGCACAAGGTAAGCAACAAGCTGCAGCGGCTTTTGCTCACTGGACCAGGGAACGACAATCGCCTGGTGGATACCGGGGTGCGCCAGCAAGCAGGTATCAATTTCGCCCGTTTCTACCCGGAAGCCGCGAATTTTAACCTGGTGATCGATTCGGCCAAGATATTCGAGCACGCCTCTGGCTGTCCATCGGGCAAGATCGCCAGTACGATACATTCTCTGCCCGTCACTGAAAGGATCCGGGAGGAAGCGTTCAGCGGTGATGTCTGGTCGGTTGAGGTAACCACGAGCCAGACCCGCTCCGGCGATATACAATTCACCGGGCACCCCAACCGGGCATAAATTGAAATACCTGTCCAGCACGTACAGTCGGGTATTGCTTAGCGGAGCACCAATCGGCACGACCAGACGATCTTCATCGGCAGAGCACTGATGCCAGCTTACCTCTACAGAGGTTTCCGTTGGACCGTATTGGTTATGTAGTCTGCAGTCAAAACGTTGGGAAAAATCCTGTAGCAGTGACGGGGGCAACGCCTCACCACCGACAATAAAATCGCGGACCCGACGCAGGGTATGCGGCGACACAATGTCCACCAGAGCCTGAAGCATCGATGGCACCATATGCATAACCGTGACCCGGGACGACTCAATTAAACTGGACAGATAGCTCAGGTCGCGATGCCCTTCGGGGCTGGTCACTACCAGCCCCGCACCATTGAGTAGCGGCCAGAAGAGCTGCCAGACAGAGACATCAAAACTAACAGGCGCATTCTGGAGCACGCGGTCGTCGGGGGTCAGCCGGTGCGTTCTTTGCATCCAGCTCAGGTGATTCAGGATGCTGAAGTGGCTAATCATCACCCCTTTAGGACGCCCCGTAGAACCTGATGTATAAATGACGTACGCGAGATGATGAGCATTGATGTTGCGCGCTTTCCGGGGCGGGAGCGCCGTCTCTGAAGTTTCGTCATCAATGAACATGCAGCAGGCAGACGTCTCCGGCAGCCTCGCCAGGAGACGGCGCTGGGTCAACACAACGGGAACCTGCGCATCCTCCAGCATATAAGCGATCCGGTCTGGCGGATAATCCGTATCCAGCGGCAGGTAGGCAGCTCCAGACTTCAGGATCCCCAGCAGCCCGGAAATCATCTCAATGGAGCGCTCCACAAACAGCCCGACCACGCAATCCGGGCCAATCCCCGCGTGCACGAGGCGGGAAGCCACCTGCTCCGCCCGACGGTCCAGTTCACGATAGTCGATCTCCTCGCCATCAAAATAGACGGCGAGCGCATCGGGCGTTTGCTCTGCCTGAGCCTCAAACAACGACGCGATGCATTGATCGTGGGGGTAATCTTCCGCCGTGTTGTTCCATTCGGTAAGCAACTGATATTGCCCGGCAGCCGTCAGCAGCGGCTGCTGCGATAGAGGGCATTCAACGGTGTCGGGCAGAGATTGCAGCAACGTTGATAAGCACTGGACAATCTGTTCTGCGCTTTCTTTGTCCCAGAGATCGAGGGCATACTCTAGCTGACCTGAAAGCCCATCACGGGTCTCCGTTAGCTCAAGCGCAAGATCGAACTTTGCGCTTTCTGGTAGCCTCTCTTCGGCGCGCAGGGATATCCCCGGCATCTGTAGATCGCTGAACTGCGGATGCAAGGCCAGCATCACCTGAAAAATGGCCTGCCGTGAAAGATCTCGCACCGGCTGTAGCGCCTCCACGATCCGTTCAAAGGGGACGTCCTGGTTCTCGTAAGCTTCCAGCGCGGTCTGCCGCGTCCGGTGCAGCAGCGTCTCAAACGACGGGTTGCCGGACAAATCTCCGCGCAACGCCAGCGTGTTAGCGAAAAAGCCAATCATCGGTTCCGTTTCCGCCAGCATACGCCCCGCGACGGGCGAGCCGACCACGACATCGTCCTGACCGCTCCAGCGCGACAGCACCACCTGAAATGCCGCCAGCAGCACCATATAAAGAGTCACCCCCTGGCGCTGCGCCAGGGCTCGCAGCGCTTCAACCGTTTCGGGAGCAAGCGAGACCGGCACATGTGCCCCGCGATAGCTTGCCACTGCCGGTCTGGGGCGATCTGTCGGCAGCTCCAGCCCGGCCGGTGCGCCCTGAAGTTTGTTTTTCCAGTACGCCAGGCGCCGCGCCGCTTCCGGCTTATCCAGCATCTGCCTCTGCCACAGCGCAAAGTCGGCAAACTGAACAGGCAGTTCCGGCAGGATAGCTTCACGCTCTTCCACCCTGGCGGTGTAGAGCTCGCACAGCTCGCGCGCCAGGACGTCGACAGACCAGCCGTCACAGACGATATGATGAAGTGCTATGGCTAACGAAAAGTTTCTGTCGCCGGATTGCAGCAGTTCAAAGCGGTATAGCGGCCCGCGCGTTAAATCAAATTCCCGGTTAGCGAGCTGGTTTAAACGCTGTTCGCATTCACCTGCGGTCAGAGACTCAACGTCAAGAGACAAGGTTTCAGCAGGCATAATCTCCTGCAGACACTCACCGTCACGTTCCAGAAACCGGGTCCGCAGGGAGTCATGTCGGGCAACGATCACGTTCAGCGCTGCGTTCAATGCAGGGATATTAACCTCGCCCTGCATTTGCAGGTGCCAGACTATCGTATATGCCGCTTTGCCACCCCCCAGACGGTCGAGAACCCAGAGCCTTTCCTGGGTAAATGAAGCCCGGCAGTAACGTCCATGCTGCACTGGCCGCAATTCTGTCTCAGCGCGGCTGGCACCGGCATCCGCCAGCGCCCTTGCGATAGCCCGCGGCGTCGGGTCAGGGAAAAACAGGGAAGGTACGATGTCCACGGTGACTCGGGTACGCAACAGGGCCATCACTTTCATCGCCTGCAACGAATTTCCGCCCAGATAAAGAAAGTTATCAGTCGCGCCGATACGCTGTAGTCCCAGTACCTCAGCCATAGCCTGGGCAATATCTAGCTCGATACCCTGCTGCGGTTCAACATAGGCCGTAAGAGGAGGCTTATTCTCATCCGGAATGCGCAATGCCTGACGGTTAATCTTCCCGGTCGCCGTTGTGGGAAGGACGTCGTTGAGAACATAGGTGGTCGGACGCATATATGGCAGCAGCGTTGTCTCAGCGTAGCGACGCAATGAGTCGATCAGCGCATCTTCAGCATCATACGTCCCCTCACGCACGGCGAGGAAAGCGACAAGACGCTGCTGGTCAGCATCGAAAACGATAGCCGCTTGTTTCACAGACGGATGGTCACCCAGCAGGTTTTCAACTTCCCCTGGCTCAATACGGTAACCACGTAGTTTTATCTGGCTGTCGATCCGCCCAAGATGAATCAGATCGCCGCTCGCCAGCCTGATGACTTTATCGCCGGTCCTCAGGACCCGCACGTTCTCACCCTCAATATTCAGGGAGACAAATCGCTGCCCTTCCTGATCCGGGCGATTCAGATAACCATTACACAGCGAGAGTCCCGCTATGCATAGCTCGCCAGCCTGTCCATCCGGGAGCGGTTGCTGTCCCGCATCCACTACCACCATCGATGTCCCCTCAAACGGCTTGCCGACAGGCACATAGTGGCTTCCATAGTCCGGGGGAGCTGTCCAGCCCCAGGTATCGAAGGTCGTGATGTCCGCACAGCTCTCCGTCAGGCCATACTGATTAATCAGATGCGCCTCAGGCATCGCCATCCGAAAGCGTTCGCATAGCGAAACGGTTAACGCCTCTCCGCTCACCACCCAAAGCTGCAACGCCGGGACGACACGTGAAAGCGAGGGGTAGATTTCCAGCCATGTCGCCAACAGGGAGGGCACCATACATATACGACGTATCTTTAGCGTCGCCAGTTCCGGCAGCAGGCGCGAAGGATCACGCAACAGGTCATCATTCAGCACGCAGAGTGCATGCCCTGCACACAGCGGTCCAAAAATTTCCCAGAAGGAGTCGACCGTAGTGAAAGCGGTATTGAGGAAACAGCGCTCTCCCCTGATGAAGGGCTGGTGCGACCACATAGCCTGGAGCCTTACGACACAGGCGCGATGACTACCGAGCACGCCTTTTGGTTGCCCTGTCGATCCAGAGGTATAGAGAACCCACGCCACATCGGAAGACGTCACAGGATGAGGGACGGGTATCCACTGCGGTTTGCGCCGCTGCGGCCAGGGCTTTCCCGGACAATACCATCACGTCGGTAGTGGCAAAATGCACCAGTTGCGCGTCATCGGCCACGACCAAAATAGCCTGGCTGTCACGCAGCATAAACGCTCGCCGTTCGGCGGGTGCCTCTGTCGAAATGGGTAGATAGGCCGCACCCGACTTCAGAATGGACAGCAACGTTGCAATAGCCATCGCAGAGCGCTGCATACACAGGCCGACCACACTCCCCGCAGTGACGCCATGCTCTCTGAGAGGTTCAGAAAGGCGGTTAGCAAGCGTGTTTAGCTCCTGCAAGGTAAGCGTCATCTCATCTGAAACTAAGGCTACCTCGTCAGGCGTTTTTCTGACCTGCTCTTCGAACAGTGACACCAGCGTCATCGCAGCAGGAAAATCTACTATATTATTTATTTTCATATGGTTACGGATAAACCTGGCGTGTCGGACGGATCACGACATTGTTAAAGTGCACATGCGGTGGCTGACTCACAGCAAACATAAGGAAGTTAGCGACATCGTCACCCGTCACAAAAGGGCCGCTCTGCTGCTCATATGCAGCAAAGGCCTGCGCATCGTACCCGGCCACTTCCTGGAATTCCGATTTCACGGTTCCCGGTTCGATAAGGGTGACGCGCACCCAGTGTTCGCAAACTTCACGTCTGAGCGCTTCCGCGAGGGAATTAACCGCGTACTTGGTCGCACCATAGATGGGATTAACGGGTGACAGATGCCGTCCGACAATGGAGCCCAGGATGATAATGTCCTGCGCCAGCGGCTGCCCGGCGCGTCTTTTCGCACGTTCAACCATGACCTGTGCCGCTGACTTCATCTGCGCCATGGCGGATAAACAGTTCAACTCAAATAACGATGCCCACAACGACTGGTCGGACTGGAGCAACGAGCCCGGCAGCCCGCGCCCCGCATTCACAACGAAGATATCTGGCGTTTCACCAAACGCCGCCTGACTGGCGGCCATCAATTTGACGAGGGTTTCCTCTTTGTTGATATCTCCCGTCCCCCCTACGAAGCGCCGTTCGCCGTAGCGTTTTTCAGCCCCAGTAGTCATATCGTCAAGCCTTTGGGCGCGCCTGGCATTTCCCACCACCCGGACGCCAGCCTCCAGTAACGCGTTAACAATGCTATAACCTATCCCTGCGCTGGCGCCTGTCACGACAGCAATACGATTTTCAAAATTGTTCATGTAAGCCTCAGGATGTCATGCTGTGAAAATTAGACTTTTGTCGAGCCGGGGAGAAAACCTCTCTCCACGCAGCAAGCTAAAAAGCGAGTAAACCAGGCCCGATCCACCGGGGGAATTTCTGCATCCAGACGTTTCAGCAAGGTGTGCGTGACGGCAGCATCGATGCGGACCTTACGCGAGGGCCGCGTCGACCACATTTGGCCCAGAGCCGCTTCGCGAGGAAAATCTGCATCCATCTTGCGCAGCGCCGACAAGTACTTTTCGGTACTCGCCAGTTGCACAGAGAATCCGGAGGCTTGTAACACCTCCACCAGGTCGTTATGCATAAATTCCGCATCAGGCGTCATGTGGAATGTTCTGCCCGAGATACGGGTATTCATCACAATCCTGACGATCGCATGCGCAAGATCGTCAACCCGGCAGAGCAAAAGGTCTTCCTCACGGTCAGGGATCAGTCCGCTCAGCACATAGGTGTTCAACGACTGCATCAACCGGTTGCTTTCAATGTTGATCTGGAAGGTTCCCGTTGAATCTGCAGACACGCTGCCGGTTCGGTAAATGCATGCGCTCCCGCCCTCCCGGATAAATGCCCTGACGACAAGTTCGGCCTCATATTTGCTTTGCTCATACGGCGTCATAAAGCTTTGCCCGATGTGCAAATGATCTTCACTGAAGCTTTGCTTATCCGTTACGATGCCCGCCACGCTCAGTGTCGAGACAAAATGAAGCCGCTTGGCGCGTTCCATGTGGCAAAACTCGACGATGGCGCAGGTGCCCTCCACGTTGGTCTGGCGAAGTTCATCCAGAGGCGCCATCAGCCGCACATCCGCAGCGGCATGGACCACCGTATCGATTTCTCTTGCCAGCCGGGTGAACGCTGCCGGAGCAAGGCCAAAGCCGACTGAGTTCAGGCTCCCTTCATGAACCACCACCCGGGCGCTCAATGCATCACGATCGGCGTGCGGGAAGTACCAGCAGAAGCGTTCCCACAGCCGTTCCTGGGCAGAGCGCTGATCGTCGCCACGTACCAGGCAATGCACGACACAACAAGGGGTTGCCAGCAACATTTTTAGCAAGTAGATGCCGATAAAGCCGGTCGCTCCTGTCAGCAGCACCGCCCGAAGCGCACCGGAGGGTCGAGTTTCACGCAACCCACTGAGGGCGGACGGAATATACGTGAGAAGACCCGTGCTGTTGTGCTCGCTGAACAAGGTTGAGGTTTGTTCCGCAGCCGCATTCACGCCCGCCTTCTGCAGGGCATCATTGAGCAGCCCAATAAACCGCTCCCCAATACGGGTAATGGTCTGACGGGAATGGACATTACTGGAGTAGGACAAATCAAGTGTCAGCCGGTTCGCCACCACGCGTCCCGTCAGCTTCAGTAGATGCACGCGAGATACATCAGGGTGTCGCGCGGCTCCGGGATAGAGGTTCGACCATGACCAGCCAAGCGACGCATCAGAATCGAGGCCAAAATGACCGAGAAAGTTAAAACAGAGTTCAGACCCTTTAACGCTTTTCCGGGGAGCATCGGATAAGTAGCGGCGGATACCGTATAGTGCGCCAGCGTCGGCTTGCTTTTCCGCCAGGTTCGCCAGTCGGCGGGCCGTAAGAAGAACAGGTTCGCCATCCACAACTTCGGCTATCAGGGGATAGACGGCGGTAAACCATCCCATCGCACGGTTCATCTCCAGCTCATCCTCGAACAGCTGGCGCCCGTGGCTTTCAATATCAACAGACAGATGCGTGCCGCCGGATGCCAGAACGTCAGCGACGCTTCGCACATACGCGGCCAATAGCAGGTGTTGAATCGCCACGCAGTGCTGTCGGGGAATATCACGCAACAGCGCGTGAGACTGCCGCTCGTCAAACCCAATCCAGAGCGTGTTTGCGCTTCCTTCGCTGTTTGGACCCAGCCTAAAATCATTACGCAGCTTCGCGAGGTTTGCGGCTGCTTCCGAGTATACCTCCTCCGCAGGCAGAGTCGCCGCCAGCGTCTTCAGTTGACGAGACCAGGACCAGTACAGCCGCGGTTCAATCGCCACGCTGCGCTGGATATTATCCCGGGCCGATTCGTATAATCGCGCCAAATCGTCAATCAGAATTCGCCACGAGACGCCGTCAATTACCAGATGATGACAAACCATCAGCAGACGATCGTGACCGTCGAGCCCCTTCAGTAGCCATATACGCAAGAGCTGGCCTGTACGGATCGCAATCTCCTGATGCGCGCGTTCTATCATATTTTCCAGCTCTTCGGCGCTCCCCTGCAGCTCCAGGCAACGGAAAATGTCCGCCACTTCGCACACGTTATCCTCTACGCTCCAGCCTCCTGTACGCTGAATGAAGCAGGTCCCCAGAATCGGGTGCGCTTTCAGCAACCCGTCCAGCGCCTTGCGAAACGCCGCAACATTGATCTTCTGCGCCGCATCAATAACCATAGCCTGCGACCAGCGATCGACCCCCTGAGGAAACTGCTCAAAGAACCAGTGTTGAACAGGAGCCAGGTACCGTTCAGAGATGCCTTGCTGAGGGGAAACGGCGGGTTGAAGTTCAGTATCCATGGCCTGAATCAGCCGGGTAAACGTGGGATCCTGGTAAAAGTGCGAGGCGCGAACTGGATAGTTTTCATTCTGCAGCAGGGAAAGCAGCTGGATAGCCAGTATCGAATCACCGCCAGCGTCGTAAAAATTTTCATCATAGCGGTGAGGATGGCTCCCCAGACACTGACGCCATGCGGAAGCGGCAACCCGTTCGTTACCCTCCAGCCCGGCGACGTGGAGGGTATTCTCAACGTGCCGGGCTGGAACGGATAGCTGAGCTTTCAGCGCCTTATAATCCACTTTTCCATTGTCGGTGACGGGCATTGTGGACAGCAGTACTATCCGCCCCGGCATCATGTGCGCGGGAAGAATACGCGACAGTAAGCTCTGCATGGACAATACCGAATCCTCAGCGGGTTGCTTTGGAACGATACACGCTACCAGCTGCGAATGGCCGGGTCTGTCGCTGTCGCAGGCAAAGATTGCAGCAGATTCAACGTCATCTTCATAAGCGATCAGCGCCTCGATTGCGTCAGGATCGACGCGATAACCGCGGATTTTTACCTGACGATCTTTGCGACCGATAAAAATATACGCTCCTGTTTTCGACCTTCTGAAGAGATCTCCCGAGGCATAAAACGGACCGTCCGCCATTCGATGTGGCAGCCGATAAAATTTCGTAGTGGTCAGTTGAGGATCGTTGGTATAGCCGGCCGCTACGCCAGGGCCTCCTATCATTAATTCACCCACAGCCTCTCCGGCCAGCCTCTGCCCTTCTTCATCGACCAGTTCAAAACGGCTTTGACCAATAGGAAAACCCACGGGCACCACGAGATCGTCAGGGACGTCATTCAGATTACGCATCGGAAAAAGTGCCACACCGACCGTGGTTTCAGTCGGACCATAATGGTTTGCCACGGCCCGTGCCCACCCCTTCTGAAACACCGTCCTGACACGCTCTGATTGCAAGGATTCCCCGCCGAAAATTAACCACTTAAGCGTAAAATCGGTGTAGTGATGCATCGTCAGGCTGGTAAAATGGGAAGGGGTAATTTTCACCACATCTATACGCTGCTCGCGCATATAACGTTGAAACTCGCACGCATCCCTACGCAGGGTGTCACTGATGAAATGCAGAGTTCCCCCGGTAAGGAGTGATAAAAAAAGGCTGGTATTACCAAGATCTGCCGATAAACTCGACATATAGGCGTAGCTGAGCGACTCGTTTATCGATAAAAGCGAGATGAGCGAGGTAGTGTAGTGCCAGATGCTGGCACGGGTAATATCCACCCCCTTTGATATCCCGGTAGAGCCTGACGTATAAATGGTATAAATCAGGTGATTCGCATCGATATCAGGGAAGCTATCGCGCGATACGTTGCGGCCCCGGTCACGTGAAAGATTGTCCATTGCAATATGCGCAATACCGAGGTCGGACAGCGCCTGAGCATGTCTGCTGACGGCTACCGCGGGGATATCGCCGCATCCCTGAAGGCGTTCAAAGGCATGGGTATCATGCCCGTCCCATTCAAGCGGGACATAACAGATACCTGCCCGAATAGCCGCGCTAATCGCGACCAACGCCTCGATGCTTCGGTCAAGTACCAGGATTACCTTATTTCCGGAATGTCGATACGGGAGCAGCGTTTCGGCCAGTGCAGCGCTCAGTTCGTCAAGCTCGCCATAGCTCATCGCACAATCCGCATCAACGACCGCTATTCTGTCTTTATATAAGAGAAAAATATCTTCCAGGCTTATTTGTTGGCTCACAATATTCTCTCACTCTTCTGCGGTGATAACCGTTGCTCTGCACATTGCAATGTGAAAGGCCGCATATCGCGCCATTCTTTCCTGATATAATCCAGACAATCTTGTTTCTTGCCGATAAAACCAGAAACCTGCCACCCCTCCGGCAAAGGTAATTCAAGGAGCCAGATAGAAAATTGACCTTCGCTATTCTTCACGACGCTATATTCATCTTCTTTTCCTGTACCTTGTAAATCAATTGGACCCATACCCCCTCCAGTTTAAATAGGTTTAATCCGATAAATTCAATGTATTACAGTTGTCACAAATTCTTCCGCTGTTTTTAAGCAAATGTGTATTTTTAGCTTTCAGTCACGACAAAAATGGTAATATCAAATAGATATAACCAGGCCGCTATTATGACCGTGCGGCGTAATCACTGTTCGAATCACAAACGCAGTAGTATTAAAGATGCTATAAAGCATGCTCCGGATAATACCGACAAAACAATACTGAAGATGCGCCAAAAATTGTCATTAAAATACCTGAAACGATAATAACAGAGGGTATTGAGAAATATCCCACTGCAAGCGCCCCGACCCCGGCCCCTAAAGGAATAGCGACATACGCAACCATACGTGAAAAAGAAACGACCCGGCCGAGTAGTTCGCCGGGAACGCGGATCTGGCGTTCAGTAAAGTAAGTCACCATAATCAATGCATCGACGAAATTTACCATCGCCCATGCTACAGAAAAGAAAACAGGCTGGTTAATCGCCATAAACAACGTAGCTACACCGAGCAATATGGCCAGAATAGAAATTTTCTTTAGCGCACCAATTCTTTCATCAAGGATATTTTTCGCCATAAAACTGCCGGCAATCGCCGCGGCCCCTCCGACCGAACACACGGCACCGACAGCAAGATCGGATAATCCAAAATTATGTTTCAGATGATAAACAAACACACCTAAGTAAAGAAACATAGCAAAATTATTTGCCATGAAAAGTAAAACACCAAACTTTAAAAAATCATCACTGCTTATTGCTTTAGCACCTTCCTTTAGCATATGCCCGACGTGAACATTACGAACCTGGATACTCACAAAATGGATACACCTCAGGGTGACGATGACCGCAACAAGATAGCTAAACGCATTGAGATAAATGACGAACTCATAACCCAGTACCACCACCGCCAATGCGCCAATTATAGGCCCTAGCGCACTGAGCAAACTGTCTCCGGCATTTACCATCGAATTTGCCCAATGGAGACGCTGCTTGCCAATCGCGATGGGAATGCTGCCCTGAAAAACGGCATGATAAAATGTACCAATCGACGATATAACAAAAATCATCGTATAGATGGTAGAGATTGGCGCCTGGTGGTGGACCTGAAAGGCAAGTATCAGGCAGGAAGCAAAACCAACTAAATCCAGAAGCCATAATAACGTTCTCTTATCATAGCGATCGGCCATAACGCCTGCGGGTATTGCAAACAGAACCTGCGGTAAAAAAGTTAAAATATATCCCAGAGCCGTACCCAGTGCCGAATTCGTTTTAGCGTATAAAAAGAGTGGTACTGCAAAACGAAATGCCCAGTCACCCAAAGCACGGAAAAGATAAGTATATATCAGAGCACTGTCTCTATTTTTCTTCACCTTACTTATCCTGTTTCCAGCTTATCAATAATTCAAATTCTCATAAAAAACACGGAACGGAACCTCCGGCCTGGCTGGAGATCGTCTGTGCACAATAAAAAACGCATTATCAATATGTTAATGTATTCACTAAGAATATATTTTCCGTTGAAATAATTAACATCTGGCTTCTGTCTTAGTTTTATCATCTAAAAAATTATTTTCAAAGCTGAAAACATACAAAAAATTACAATGTTATCAAAATGTGATTTAAATCACCTTTTCTTAACAAGAATGAAACAAAACAACAAAAAATAAATTAAAACAGCACGTTGCATGTTATCCATGCGCGTCATTTGATCGAGATAACAGAGACATTAGAGACATTAGAGACATTACAGAAAAATAAAATAATAACATTATGTAATAATAAAACTCACAAACAATAACACAAAGGAATCATAACGCTTATAAAGCATATTAAAATATTTTTCTATCTAATAGACATTCCAGAAAAAAATTGTATCAAGTATTAGTTAATACGAAGCCATCAGCAATAGAAACTGATAATGCTCTCATAAGGCACTAATCATGGATAAAAATAAATCAAAAGAACAATTAATTATCGACGGGTTTTACTCTCTGCTTGTGCAACACATTAACAAGAATGGCAGTATACAGTTACAACAATATATAAACTGGAAATCTCATATCAGCACTAAGTTAACGTGGGTGATCCTTCATCTGGCCATACATTCTGACCGAGATGACGATGACAAAGAAAAAAACAGATCTTCTTTTGCATTAGATTTCATCCTGCAAGAAATGGAGGGATACGACCCTAAAATATTATTAAATTATTGCACAGGCATAGAGGCTCCGGATCTCATTTTCATCGATCATCTGTCGTTTGAATTTAATGTTAATTCTAACTGGCTTCTCTATGGAGAGGGCTTACCTTTTATAGAAAACAATAATTCCGGCATTGATCATACAACTTAAAAAACAGACCATATACTCCCCCTCCCGCGATATAACTGACTGAGTCTACGGGTAGACCACTTACTACCTATGTATCCCTACGCGCGGAAACCGCCATGCTGCACTACACTGTCCGGTCACGTTACGATAATCAGCTACGTCTGCAAGATGAGAACTCATCCCCTCTCACCGCCATCTTAAAGAAAGAGCTCGTACGAAAGTACGGGCTTTTTTGTCTATGGAAAACCCCCAGCCAGGCTCTGTCTCTTGATCAGATCTCCTGATCAAGAGACAGGGCTATGCCGGAGGATATTTATTTCGCATTAAGTTACCTTACCGGGGGGATGAGAACACCCGATCGGGGTTCGACAACTGGCGCAGCCAGTTGGACAGACGACGAGCCTGCGAGGAGACCGCCCACAGGGCGAGCGCAGCGAGTCAATCCCCCTCACCGCCATCTTAAAGAAAGAGTTCGTACGAAAGTACGGGCTTTTTTTCGCATTAAGTCACCCGTCCATTGCCGGATGGCGGCGCAGTTCACAGGCGCCTTATCCGGTCTACATAAGCGCAGCGCCACCGGGCAATAAAACTACCATCCGGCTTTCAATTTTAGCCAAGAATTTCAGAGAGTTTAACTTTGCGCCCCTCGTTTGAGGAAAGCGTCGCAGCATCAGCGGTAGCAATGGCATTTGTCGCCGCTTCTCCCGTTAGCAATTTAGCAAACTCCTCGCCTGGCTCCAGACCGTTTATCACATCATGCAAGTACTGCATCTCCAGTTTCATAATTGATGAGAGCCACATCGGCGTACGTTTACCGGGTTTACCATAAGCGATTGCGCCATCCATCTCACTGGATATGTTACCGTTGCGACGATCATCATCCTCCGCCTGGCTTTCATGCACAAGAAAGTGTGTTTTTTTGCCCGCTTTTATTAGATAACCAGCCGTGTTTTGCATATCAATGAGAATTGCACCTGTCGTGCCCTCAATTAATACATAGTGCTCAGGGTAGTGGAACGATGATCCCCACTGAAGTGTCGCGAAACGACCGCTTTCAAACTCAAGGGTGATCAGGACAACATCATCTTCATCACCAAATTTTTCACCTTTGTGCGCAACATTCCCCGCCGCCATTGAAACCAGGGATGGGGTTTCATCCATGATGAATAGTGTACAATCCAGTTCGTGAATGTGATGGTACAGATGCCCGCCTGACTTTGCGCGAATCTTCTTCCATGAGATCTCATCCTGCACATCTTCAAAACCATTACGTTTAGTGTGAACTTGTGTAACTTCACCGATTTCACCGGCTTTGATGAGCGCTTTTGCGTGGCGAACCCCGTGAAAAAAGTTCATAACGTGACCCGCCATAAAGGTAACACCAGCTTCTTTGCAGGCATCAACCATCTCCTTACAATCCTGGTAATTTAAGGCGATAGGTTTTTCACAAAACACGTGTTTACCCGCTTTAGCCGCCGCAATGACCGGCGCTTTATGTAAGTAATTTGGTGAAGCAATAATTACGCAATCCACATCAGGATGAGTACAAAGCGCCTCCATCGTTGCAGTGGCGACACAGTTCAGCTCTTTCGCTATCGGAGCCGCATTTGCCGGATCGTAAATCGCAGTGATTTGCGCCCCTTCAACCTTAGACATAAATCGCGCCAGTTCAGCGCCAAAATAACCCGTACCTACAACACCGTATTTCGTCATCATTTATCCTCTATTAAAATTCTTTTGTTGACTGAAATCTTTCACGACGTGCTTTTAGTCTATCCGGAATGGATAAGCCAATAATGAGTAGAATTGTTGCGGTCCAGAAAGCAACAATGAACGTTAGCGCAGCGCCTAGCCCCATTGTTATTCCAAGCCAGGTCGCCGCCATTGAATTGAATGTGCCTGATGTCGCAGCAAGATTGTAAATCAGCCCGGTACCCAAACCACGAACCTCAAGAGGAAAGTAGTCGTAGAGGAATTTGGGAACCAGCCCGCCAACACCCACGTTAGTCGCCATTAAACCGAATAAACATGCGCCCAGCAGTAAATAATTATCTTGCGGAATTCTGAATAACGGGAAAATGAATAAAAAGGACATGAGAAGACCAATGCTGAACGTTTTCTTCAAACCAATTCTATCTGCGCACAGGCCCCAAACGATATTTCCCAATACAGTGCCGAATGCCGCCGCCGTCATTAAATTAGAGACCACGCCCGTATCAAAGCCCTCTCCCGCCAAATACGTAGGCAGTAGACCAAAGATCGGCCAGTTTGCGCCGAAGATAGAGAACAGAACAATAAATACACATAATGTCAGTGGAAATTGAGCTCGATTAAATAGCCCTTTCATTGACAAAGAGAAAACTGACCAGGCACTTTGTGAATGCTTTCCGAGACCACTGAGTTTGGCTTCTTCCCACTCTTTAGATTCAGGTGCCCTGGCCCGGATGTAGATTACTAAAAGAACGGGTAGCAAACCGACAAAAAAAGCAGCGCGCCAACCATACGCTTCGGCAAATGACGGCATAAAGTAGGCTGCTATGATGTTACCAATACCGAAACCTGAAACCAGAAATGCGCTCGCTTTAGATTTTAAATGCTTTGGCCAACTTTCCACGGCATAAGTTGAAGCGCAAGCATACTCCCCCGCCATCCCCATACCGACAATGAAACGACTAAGCGTCAGCATAATTACACCGGAAGCCAGGCCACTTAACCCTGTACCTACAGAATAGACAACTATCGACCACATCATTAACGGCTTACGGCCAAATTTGTCTGCCAGCAGACCAAATAGCGCCCCGCCAAATGGTCGCCCAATAAAGGCCGCTGTGGCAAGGAATGCGCCCTCCATATCTGTCAATCCTAAGTCAGCCTTGATCAGATACATAATGTAGAAAATCAGCATAAAGTCGAAGCCATCAAACACGTAACCCAGCCATGCTGAAAATAAAGCATTTTTTTGTGGACGTGTTATCTCGCTATACCACGGGAAGAATTTTGCTATCACAATAAAACCCTTATTTGCTGTTACCGTCTGAAATGCTTACGGAGTTACTTTTTAAGTCATATCAATTGCCGAATAAGACACTATCAACCGGCACTTTCCAACGACCGCCTGAGATCGTGGCTATGTAAGGCGTATCTTCATTGTTTATCATCCTTATTCGTAGCTACGTTAAGGACGTGAATACTCAAGACAAAGTCTAACGTTCTGTAACGTAACCACGGGTATAAGATTATCGATATAAATACTAAGCAAAGATTAGTACAGTAACTCTTTAACCTTTATCAAAAATGGTATTGTAATCCAACGCGATAACGGGTCTGTCTCTCATCGGTATTATTTTTCACCGCTACATTTCCGACCTCAACGTATGGTGTAAATGACTTATTCAGTTTCCAGGCTAAAGCCACATTATGTTCATAGTTTGTTTTTTTGTTATCAAATTTAATTTGATCGCTATCCATCCAGGTAAAGTTATATTCTAATTTTAACTTATCAAAAGAATACCCGATATAAGTATCAAATCTGTTCGTCTTTTCGTCATCAATGTTGTTAGCTGTCTTTCTGGCATAGTCATAACGGTAACGACCAGCCATATAAACACCAGAGTCAAAATTATATTGCAACCTTAAGTAAGGCTTATATATGGAAGTATCCGAACCGCTTTCAAATATAAATCCAGGCTGCAAAACAACATGATCCGTGATTTTATAATTATAACTTACCCCCATTTCTATAGCGTTCGTGACTAGATCACTTAAATACTTATCCTGCTCGCCATCCACTCCTCCCGACTTAACACTGGCATCGACATAAAAACCAATGCCGTTAGGAAGCTTTTCAATTATAGCAATACGGTCTTTATTAATTCTGGTTCTATCAGCATATTCATGCCGATAATCAATGGTTGCCGCTTGTAGATATGATGAAAATGCTATAAACGAAACCATACCCAGAAGATATCTGTTGATTTTCATAAAATACTCCGCTTATCAATTAACTTTATTTTTGTATTTAAAAAATTATTTTACTAATAAATTACCATCACGCATGGTAAAGGAGGTTACAGACGAAACAGGTTTCCCTTTAGCATTTTCACCACCAATAAGGAAAACTTCATCACCATAACTTACTGATACACCATAGCCGAGAGGTTGTTTCATTTTACCCATATATTGCCAATGACCATTAATCAAACCATAGACTTCATCTCGCCATTTTTTATTTATTCCTTCGTGGGAATAAAACTTTCCATTGGTATAATTTTGTTTTGCCCCCGGAAAATTCGCGCCACCAGCGACAAGCAGGACACCGTGACTATAGCCCGAAAATGCTCCGGCCAATCCTTCCTGCTGTTGTTCTCCAGGCGATGGCGGTAACTGGCTGTTCTTCAGCCATGTTAGCTTATCGTTATCCCACATGGCGCGGTAAATCACATCGGTACGTAAACCCGGTTTGAGTTCACCATTAATCAGCATCAGAGAATTATTTTCCATTACCGATGACGATCCTGCCGTTCCCGCGCCTGGCAGCTCACCGGCATTCTCCCATGTGTTCTCTTTAGCATTGTAGATAAATACAATTTTATTAAAAAAATAATCTTTGGCAGGTTTATTAAAATAATTATAGATGACTTTATTTTTTTCACTTTCATCCGCAGCCGCAGCCGCTATATCAATAAAATACTTATCAAAGATATGCTCATTAACCCCTCCGGTAATAAGTACCATCGTTTCGTTTAATTTTACTCCCGTATGCCCTGTTAATCCAACTGGAGATATAGTGTCAACTTTTTGCCATGTATTTTTCACCGGTGAGTATTTGTACACATCGCTATAAACCTGCAACGGTGATTCACTGTTTTTTTTCCCTACGCCACCAAAAACATACAACTCATCATTTAAAAATACCGACACTGATTGCTCACGAGCTCCGCCAGGAAACGACTTTATACGCTCCCAGTCTTTATGTTGCTTTTTAAGATCAATTTTATACCAGGATGTCCCTGCGGTACCTAAGCCGACATAAATCACGCCATTATTATCAATAGCACCAGTACCATTTTTCAGTGGTTCTGGTATATCAGGAAGCGTCGTTGCATATCCTGATGTGGTGATAGCAACTGATAAACATAGCGCCATTAGCGTCATCATTTTCTTAGAATTTTTCATCTGCATCCCCATGCGAAGAAATACAATTGGAGTAAAGCTTCATCATTAGTGATCTTATGGTGCACAATTTCAACAATGATAATGACAAAATGTGACCAAGCGCTAAAAATAATTACATGAGGTTATCATGTACGAGGTAAAAGCACACCATGGTGATGTTAGAAGTGATTATGGGTGACCTGTCATGGTCAAACTCGTTAGCGATAGCATTCTGAATAAATACAACAAGAATTATGTGATGTATTTCATACTGGCTATCCCGTAGCGTATAAGCTCCTTCTGAGCATTTTATCTTTATGCAGGAAGCAGTTAATAAAATACAGCATGCTGCCGTCAGAATGAGTTGTATTTGTCTTGTAGCTTCAGGTCATTGCCTCAAATCCGCTGGCGCGGTAATTGAATGACAAACATACCTTATGACTGTGTTCACATTTTTCTATCTTCTTGCTTGATGCAGCAACACTCCACAACATAATATAAAACGGAGCAAAACTTCAAAATATATAAGGCGGAACTGAATGTCACTATTAGCCAGGCTGGAACAAAGTGTACACGAAAACGGTGGGCTGATTGTCTCATGCCAACCGGTACCAGGCAGCCCTATGGATAAACCTGAAATTGTGGCTGCAATGGCACAGGCAGCGGCTTCGGCGGGTGCGGTCGCTGTGCGCATTGAAGGCATTGAGAATCTGCGGGCTGTTCGTCCCCATCTTTCTGTTCCTATTATTGGGATAATTAAACGTGACCTTACAGAGTCGCCAGTCCGTATCACTCCATATTTACAGGATGTTGACGCCCTGGCGCAGGCAGGCGCCGATATTATCGCTTTTGATGCCTCATTCCGCTCTCGCCCGGTTGATATTGATAGTTTACTGACACGTATTCGCCTGCATGGATTACTGGCGATGGCAGACTGTTCAACCGTGAATGAAGGCATAGATTGCCATCAGAAAGGAGTGGAGTTCATTGGTACAACACTGTCTGGCTATACCGGCCCCACCACGCCGGTTGAGCCAGATTTGGCAATGGTGACACAACTGAGCCATGCAGGTTGTCGTGTTATTGCCGAGGGGCGCTATAACGCGCCTGCACTGGCGGCCAATGCTATTGAGCATGGTGCCTGGGCAGTTACCGTTGGTTCCGCTATCACCCGTATCGAGCATATCTGTCAGTGGTTCAGTCACGCAGTAAAACGCTGATCAGGGAAAGTAAATGCTCTGCCTTTCACATCTCATGATTAGCGTCATTGGGGTTAACAAAAACTATTACTTGATCTGAATATCGTATCGTCTGAATGATGGGAAGATAAAAATACCCAGACGATGACCGCAACTCTACTCAAAACCATAAGCAGGAAAGAACTATGATCACACATTCTTTCGGCATCGTTAACTATCTTGTATTATTTGGCTACCTCCTGGCCATGATGTTAGTCGGTGTCTATTTTTCCAGACGGCAAAAAACAGCAGACGATTATTTTCGCGGTGGTGGCCGGGTTCCTGGTTGGGCGGCTGGGGTCAGTGTATTTGCCACTACGTTAAGCTCAATTACATTTATGTCAATTCCTGCCAAAGCGTTTACTTCCGACTGGACGTTTATCATTGGTCAGTATCTGGCTATCGCAATTTTACCGCTGGTTTTTTATTTCTATATTCCGTTTTTTCGGAAATTGAAAGTCACATCAGCCTATGAATATCTCGAAGCACGGTTCGATGTGCGCTGCCGTCTGTTCGCCAGCATGTCATTTATGTTATTTCATATTGGACGTATCGCCATTATCACTTTCCTCACCGTGCTGGCCTTGCGCCCCTTCATCGCTATAGACCCGGTGATTTTGGTACTGTTGATTAGCGTGATGTGTATCATTTATACCTGGATGGGTGGAATTGAAGGAGTAATATGGACTGATGTTATTCAAGGTCTCTTACTTTCTGGCAGCGCGATACTGATTTTTATAGTGATATGTCTCAAAGTCCAGGGCGGCATTGGTGAAATTTTTACGGTGACGCAGCAGGCGGATAAATTCTTTCCGGCCACGCAGTTCCACTGGAGCTGGACGGAAAGCACAGTACCTGTATTGATGATTGGTTTTCTGTTTGCCAATATTCAGCAATTTACTGCCAGTCAGGATGTGGTCCAACGCTATATCGTGACTGACTCCATAGAGGAAACGAAGAAAACATTACTTACAAATGCCAAACTGGTTGCTGTGATCCCTGTTTTCTTTTTTGCTATCGGCTCGGCATTGTTTGTCTACTATCAGCAACATCCACAATTATTACCGGCGGGATTCAACACTGGCGGCATTTTACCCTTATTCGTGGTCACCGAAATGCCAGTCGGCATTGCAGGGTTGATAATCGCCGCTATTTTCGCTGCCGCGCAGTCCAGTATCTCCAGCAGCTTAAATAGCATTTCCAGTTGTTTTAATTCCGACATCTATCAGCGCCTGAGTCATAAAAAAAGAACGCCAGAAAACCGTATGAAAATAGCTAAATTAGTTATTCTGGTCGCGGGCCTGATAAGTAGCGCGGCCTCGGTATGGCTGGTCATGGCCGATGAATCAGAAATCTGGGATGCATTTAATAGTCTGATAGGTCTGATGGGAGGGCCAATGACCGGTCTGTTCATGCTGGGTATTTTCTTTAAACGAGCAAATGCCGGGAGTGCGGTTTTAGGAATTATTATCAGCGTCATTACCGTGCTGGGCGCACGCTATGCCACTGACCTTAACTTCTTCTTTTATGGGGTCATTGGCTCGCTAAGTGTGGTGATCAGCGGCGTTATTTTCGCCCCGTTATTTGCCCCGGCAACGCCATTGACGCTGGATGAAAAACCTGAACCAAAGGTGACATTATGAGTTCATGATACCACGCTATACCGACACAGCACACAGTGACGCCGACGCCCGGGGCGACAATACCGGGCCAGGTATAAACCATCCGTCAGATGGCGCGCTATAAACACCGTAAGAGCAAACAGATTACTCTCCAGTGATGTTCTGTCATAAGTTGGCAACGCGATGTAAATATTCCCCCTCCTTTACTTACATCGCGCTTTTTTTCATGCCGCAGACTTGATAGGCTCTGCTCTGTTCGATATTGCAGGCTTTTTGCCGCAATCAGCCCTCAAGAGCAGGAACTATATGGAGCCTCAACCCCCACGTCTTAAACCCGGAAAAATCCTTGATACTCTGGGTGCTATGCAAAAAAGCCTGACACGTGCCTCCCAGCGTATTGCGCAATATATTTTAGCCTTCCCCAGACAGGTGACACAGTCATCTATTGCCGATTTGTCGCGCGAAACACAGGCCGGAGAAGCCACGGTTATTCGCTTTTGTCGCACCCTGGGCTATAAAGGTTTTCAGGATTTTAAAATGGACCTGGCCATTGAACTTGCCACTACCGAGTCTGATGACAGTAGTCCTCTACTGGATGCCGAAGTTAGCGAATCCGACGATGCCCACGCCATTGGTTTAAAATTGCAGAACACCATTAGTAATGTATTATCTGAAACGCTAAATCTGCTTGATATGCAACAGGTTATCGGTGTTGTGGACGCCCTACGTCACTGTCACTCAGTTTATATCTTTGGTGTGGGCTCATCGGGGATCACGGCGCTGGATATGAAACACAAGCTAATGCGTATTGGTTTACGGGGCGATGCGGTAAGCAATAACCATTTTATGTACATGCAGGCTACGCTATTAAAAGCAGGCGATGTCGCGATGGGCGTCAGTCACTCGGGCACATCGCCAGAAACGGTGCATTCACTCCGGTTGGCCCGACAGGCTGGCGCCACCACAGTCGCCATTACCCATAATCTGGGTTCTCCATTATGTGAAGAGGCCGATTTTTGCCTGATCAATGGTAATCGGCAAGGAATGTTGCAGGGTGACTCGATCGGTACGAAAGCCGCACAGCTTTTCGTCTTTGACCTGCTCTATACCCTTCTTGTACAGTCCTCGCCAGAACAGGCCCGAGAAAGCAAATTACGGACAATGAATGCCCTGGACATGACAAAATAATTCCCTTCACGTACAGGCGTCATTTTCCTTTTTGTCCATGAGTCTGCTGGACGCACTATAGACAACAAAGCCCGGTCTCCCGGGCTCTGAAAGTCAATGCTATATTAGCGGTATGCGTGAAGTGTTCGCTGACAAAGCGCCGAGCGCACGCAGTCGTCTTTGTTGAATCGCACTATCCCTACCATCTCATCTTCGTTAAAGCGGGCTAAGGCATCGCTTAAACCTGACTGAACGTGTGCCGGCAAATCGCACTGGGTGATATCGCCATTGACAATAACCGTGACGTTTTCTCCCAATCGCGTCAAAAACATTTTCATTTGCGCCGCTGTCACATTTTGCGCCTCGTCAAGGTCACGACCGCATTTTCAAAAGTACGCCCACGCATATAGGCGAACGGCGCAATTTCTACCTTACCGATTTCCGGACGCAAGCAATATTGCATAAAGGAGGCGCCCAACCGTTTAAGCAGTACGTCATAGACGGGACGGAAATAAGGCGCAAATTTCTCAGCGATATCACCGGGCAAAAAACCAAGATCTTCATCAGCCTGCAATACCGGGCGCGTCACAATGATCCTCTCGACGTCCTTATGAATCAATGCTTCCGCCGCCTTTGCCGCACTAATCCATGTTTTTCCGCATCCGGCTTCGCCGGTCGCAAAAATAAGCTGTTTACTGTCGATAGCGTTCAGATAATGCGCCTGTGCTTCATTTCGCGCCTTAATAGGCGAGGTATCGCGACTATCGCGCGCCATGCCAATGGCTTCTACTCCGCCCATTTGTACCAGTGACGTGACCGATTCTTCTTCACGTTGCTTATGACTACGCGAATCTCGTCTCAACACACGCTTTGCTTCACGACGTGCTTTGATCACTGCTTTTTGTCTTCCCATGGATAGCACCTTGAGTTGTAGGTATACATCACCCGCGTTCTATTAAACGCGATTATGCGCACACACATCTGAGGGTTGGCTTCCTTGTAAGCCTTATCTTGCTTTTTGAAACGACGCCACACACGGCTACGCGCACCAAATATGACGTCATGGATATGGGGAGTAAGGGAAATGATGAGAGATTTTAAGATGGCAAGATCACCACCGGAGAGAGAACGTCCGTACAGGGTGTTGTAACTACTGTAAACAATGTGTCCTGGTGCGGACATTACCATTCGCGATCTCCATAGTGAGTGGCCATCACTGCCGGGGAACTACCGCTATTACTACTAAGTACAACACAAAACATCAAAAATGCAACAATGTACTTACAAAAAATTAACCAAAATTTATTGCGTCACTGCCAGTCTCTTACAGAAAGATTACACAATTATTTCATAGGCAGAATACTAAAAAATATAATCATCAGATTCTGCAGGTATTAATTCTGAAAATATCCATAACCCATTGAATATGCAACATGTATAAGGTTCAAATGGGATAATTAATGTGTCCTCTATATCGTCGCTACAACGGCATTTATTTAGCAAAATTTTATGAGGTACATTTACGCCAGTAACGCTGAATCGTTTTAATTCTTGTCATTACTCTATCGCGTTAAGGCTATTAGTACCATTAACAGGAGATTTCATATGTGGCCAGTTGGTGATTACGCGGGACGTATTACACCCACAGCATCAGAAGCATCCCCCGCAGCAAATACGAGCTATTATACCTTATGGCAAACCTGGGCTAATGAAGCCATTGTCGGAGAAGGGGAACAACGAGATATAGCGGTTGAAAGATTGTATGCTTGCCTTTCCAATCAGGAGAGTATTCTTGATTTAGGGGAGCTTAACCTGCGCACTTTACCCCTATTGCCTGCATGTGTTTCAACTCTGAATGTCAGTAATAATCATTTATCTGCCCTTCCAGATCTACCCAAAGGATTAAGAGCTCTTACTTGCGCTGGCAATACATTGGCCTCACTTCCCGTGCTCCCTCCAACGTTACAAACACTTGATTGCTCACAAAACACATTATCCGAACTACAAAACGTCCCTCCCGCGTTAACGGCGCTCAATTGCTCAAAAAATAGTTTGAGAGAGCTTTCTCATTTACCTGATACACTTCAATCATTAGATTGTTCAGGTAATATGATAGCCTCACTTTCAGAATTACCTGATAACTTACAAATACTCGATTGTTCAGGAAATAGGCTTGAAGTCCTACCGGATCTCCCCCCTTCATTGAAAACTCTTAATTGTGCTGTCAATGGATTAATAGGCTTTCCATTTATGCCTTTTTCGCTGCAAACACTCAATTGCTCATACAATGAACTCACCGGGCTTCCCCCTTTTCCTGATTCACTGATAAATCTCGACATCGCCTATAATGAATTTAATTCTCTACCGCCACTCCCTCCTTTATTGGCTACATTCATATGTACAAATAATCCACTTCACCAGTTTCCAGTATTGCCTCTTTCACTACAAAGACTTACCTGCGCCAGCACATCACTAACGGCACTCCCGCCTCTGCCATCTGCACTACAGGAACTTCATTGCCAGAATAATGAGCTTATCTTCCTGCCTGAGTTGCCTGCTTCATTAACCGATTTGAATTGCTCAAATAATTATCTGGTGAGAATGCCAGCGCTACCTGACTCGCTCATTTCGCTTGATTGCTCACACAATCGTTTAGAAACGCTTTCTATTTTACCCAATTCACTTCAATTCCTGATTATCCTTCATAATCGATTAACGACGCTTCCTCAATTATCTGAATCACTGAGGTTTCTCAACTGTTCGAGTAATGGGATTACGGTACTCCCAGATTTACCTAATACTTTAAATAGTCTTTATTGCTATGCCAATAGACTGGAAACGCTTCCTACTTTGCCAGATACCCTACAAGAGCTTGGCTACAGCGGTAATCCACTGACAACGTTACCCGAATTACCGGCGTCACTCATAAGCCTGAATAACAGTGAGTCTGCCGGAGGCGCTATCGCTCCTCTTTCGTTCATCCAAAGTATTGGATATTGGTTTCCGTTCTCGCAGAGAGCTGAAATGCTTACTCGTTTTGAGGGAATAGCCAACGAAGAGAATGCAGAGATATTTAGTCGTTTTCTTAACAGACTTCAATATCGTTACAGAGACCCACAGTATGAAGATTTCAGATCCCAGGTTAAGGAGTGCCTTATCCGACTCGCTGACAAACCTGAATTGAGAGAAAAATTATTTATGTGCGCCTATGAATCAACACTAAATTGCGATGATCGCATTTCTCTCACATGGAATATGATGCGGGTCGCTGAAATGGCTTTTACCGTAGAGCAAGAGGGTCATGAGGGAAATCTTCCGGAAATGATCGATATAGCTCGTCAAGTATTTAGAATAGAATCGTTAACGGAGATTGCCAACAGAAAAATCCAGCAGATCCTGAGAGTAAACAATACATTCAATGAAGATTTAGAGGTGATATTAGGCCTACAAACCCAACTGCGCGACGCTCTTCGCTTAACGCATGTCGCCCCAGATATGTATTTCTTCCGTTTTTCTCATCTTACTGAAATAGATGTAAAAACTGCAGAACGTCAGGTGCGAGTAGCGGAAAATAGCCGGTTTGAATCATGGCTCAACAATTGGGAACCGTGGCAAATGTTGCTAAAACGTATAGATCCACTGTGGTATGAAACGGCTGTAAATGAAAAATACGCTTTTGTGGATGGCCCGGATTTTCAAAACCGACTGGACGAAAAATTCCAATTACATCAGGTACCTCCTGAGGCTCGTGACGATGCCCGCTATCCTTTAGGTAAGATCGTTCTTGCAGAAAAAATACACGAAATTTTTGTTAATCAGACACGCAAAATTTTGGCAGCGAAAGAGCACTCATCCTTGTTGGAGCCACTATGGACCGAATAAAAAACCGATTCTTCAGGAAGAAAAAACAGACAGTTAGCTAACAGCGCAGGCGACTACTGCCGTTCCTATATGATGCCACTGGTATCGACATATCAACGACATTGATGCCATGAACAGGAGAGTTATTATGCTACCAATAAATAATCCCGGAGGTATTCCGACATTGGTGCCAGAAACACCGCCGGCTACGGACAAGGACTATCCTGCTCTCTGGCAGGCCTGGGCAAAAGAAGCGCCCGCAGGAGGCCATGAATTGAGAGAGATGGCAGTCGAAAGATTACTGGCCTGTCTGGCGAAACAGGAAAGTACGTTAGATCTCAGCGAGCTTAACTTAAGTTCGCTGCCAGACTTACCGCCATTGATTAAGACACTGCACGTGAATGATAATCATCTTTCGTCGTTGCCGGATCTGCCTGAATCGTTACAGATACTCATCTGTTCATTTAATCCACTGGAGCAACTGCCTCCCTTACCCTACTCGCTGAAAGAGCTTACCTGTTCAGCCTGCCATCTGAAAAACTTGCCTTCATTGCCAGACGCTCTGGAAGAACTCTGTTGCTCAGGGAATTCTCTGGAAGAACTTCCCGTACTCCCTGTATCGATGAGGTATCTTACCTGCACAAACAATGGCCTTAGATCGCTTCCTGCTCTACCAGAATCGCTACGCATGTTGATTTGCTCAGACAATCCACTATCAGCATTACCCGGTTTACCGGGATCACTGTGTTCACTTTACTGCTCAGGGTGCAAATTAGAAACACTGCCAGACTTACCAGAGTCGCTAAACTCTCTCATCTGCCCACGTAATCAGCTCCGGGAAATGCCAACATTACCTCTTGACCTGGACGAACTTAACTACCTGGAAAATCCCCTACTGCAATTTCCTGTTTTGCCGCCGTCACTCATTACACTTAATAATAGCCCCTATGAAGGCGGCGCGACCAACACTGCGCGTCCGCTGACGGATAGCGTCGCCGACTGGTTTCCTCTCGTCCAACAACGAGATATTCGTGAGCGCTTTCGGGAGATCACGCATGAAGCAAACGCCGGAATTTTTAGCGAGTTTTTAGACCGGCTGCGCAACCGTTACGCCGATCCGCAGTATGAGACTTTCAGGTATCAGGTTATGGGCTGCCTGATCCGCTTAGCCGCGTCCCCTGGGTTACGGGAAAAATTATTTATGTGCGCGCTGGGCGCAACGGCTCGCTGTGACGACCGCGTCTCTCTGAGTTGGAACAACATGCGCATCGCGGAAATGGCCTACACCGTTGAACAACACGGCGCTGAACATAATCTGCCTAAAATGGTCGACCTCGCCCGCGAGGTATTCCGTATGGAAAGGCTTACTCAGATCGCCAGTCAGAAGCTCGCCCAAATTCAACGCGCGCACGAACACTTTAATGAAGATTTAGAGGTCCTGCTGGGTTACCAAACCGCTCTACAACATACGCTTCGTTTGACGCAAGTCGTACCGGATATGTATTTCTTCACCTGTTCGTATCTGACAACAGAAGATGTGGAAGCGGCAAGGATTCAGGTTCAGACAGCAGAAAATCAACATTTTCTGGAATGGCTGAGCCTGTGGGAGCCATGGCAGGCAATGCTCAAACGGCTTAATCCTGCCGCCTGGGACGCTGCGGAAAGCGAAAAAAACGCCTTTACGGTTAGCGAAGAATTTCAGCGCCGAATTAATGCGAAGCTGGAAACGCCCGGCTCGTCTGAATCCGTTCCCAATAAGACGATGCAGGAGGCTGGCGTCGAAGTGATGAAAGAGAAACTACGAGAATTATTTATGCCCTGTACGCTCAGCACGCTGGAAGCCAAATCGCAGTTATCGCTGCTGGAACCGGTCTGGGACTTATCAGGGAACCAGGCAGGCGTATAATACCGCCGGGTAAAACATGTCCGATAGCAATAACGCTATCGGACATGTCGGTTATTCCGCCTGTAGTTTCGACGGCGGCGCTGAATGATAATGCGCGTCCGCTTTTGCAAAGCGCTCCTGCATCGCCGCTGTCGGCGCTTTGCCAAGCAGGCTAAAGACTACAATGCCTATACTGCCGAAAATGAAGCCGGGGATGATCTCATACAGTTCCAGCCAGTCATACTGTTTCCAGACAATAACCGTGACCGCGCCGATGATCATTCCCGCCAGCGCGCCGTTACGTGTCATACGCGACCACATCACAGAAAACAGGACAACAGGTCCAAATGCCGCGCCGAATCCAGCCCAGGCGTAGCTCACCAACCCCAGCACACGGTTATTGGGGTTCGCCGCCAGCGCAATGGCGATCAGCGCCACCACCAGCACCATCACTCGCCCTACCCATACCAGCTCTTGCTGGCTGGCGCTTTTACGCAGAAAAGCCTTATATAAATCTTCCGTAATCGCGCTGGAGCATACCAGCAACTGACAACTCAACGTCGACATCACCGCCGCCAGGATAGCAGACAGGAGAATACCGGCAATCCACGGGTTAAACAGGATCTGCGCCAGTTCAATAAATACGCGTTCTGAGTTTTGGTTCACCGCCCCGGCCAGCGCAGGGTTATTGTTAAAGTACGCAATGCCAAAGAAGCCCACCGCAACCGCGCCCGCCAGACACAGAATCATCCAGGTCATACTGATACGACGCGCATGCACAATGCTGTGATGGGAATCCGCCGCCATAAAGCGCGCCAGGATATGCGGCTGACCGAAGTAACCCAGTCCCCAGCCCATCAGGGAAATAATGGCGACAAAATTCAGCCCCTTGAGCATGTCAACATTTTCGATGCACTTTTGCTTGATCACCTCCAGCGATTCGCTAAAACCGCCTACGCCGACAATAACCATCACTGGCGTCAGGATTAACGCAAAAATCATCAGGCTGGCCTGAACGGTATCCGTCCAGCTAACGGCAAGGAACCCGCCGATAAACGTATAAATGATAGTTGCCGCGGCCCCCGCCCACAGAGCGGTTTCATAGCTCATACCGAAGGTGCTTTCGAACAGTCGTGCCCCAGCGACAATACCTGACGCGCAATAGATAGTGAAAAACAGCAGAATGACCAACGCGGAAATAATACGCAGAACCCGACTCTTATCCTCAAACCGACCGGTAAAATAGTCCGGCAGCGTGAGCGCATTATTGTTAAATTCGGTATGCACACGCAGGCGTCCGGCCACCAGCTTCCAGTTAATCCATGCGCCTAACGTCAGGCCAATGGCGATCCAGCTTTCAGAGATCCCCGACAAAAAGATAGCGCCTGGCAGCCCCATTAACAGCCAGCCGCTCATATCCGACGCGCCGGCAGATAAGGCCGTGACAAACGGTCCCAGGCTGCGACCGCCAAGAATATAGTCATCAAAGTTTTTGGTTGAGCGCCAGGCGATAAACCCAATCAATATCATGCCAAAAATATAGACACAGAATGTCACCAACATCGGTGTGCTAATAGCCATCAAGGTTCTCCAGATTTATTTATTGGCAATGCCGTAGCGTGCCGTTTTGTACCCTGCCGGAACGTGGCAACGGTGTTTATGTTTACCAGGGCGACCGTATCCTGCCGGAAGCGGTGGTTATTCACAATCGATTTAACACACCATTTACATCAAATTTGATTGCAGAGGGATACTATTTTTCTCCAGGTTGCACTCTCTCACATTTTTTACGGTTGCACCTTTTAAAAGTGTTAACTACCGCAGAGAAAATAAATCCAGATTGTTTTCCCGTCAGAGTCGCTCTTTCTTTTTTTAACAATTTATTCATTTTTAAGCTTGCAACGCAGGTCACATTTAACGCGGTTGCACAAAGTTGCAACATGGTAGATATTTTCCGCTAACTATCAGTTAGCAGATATAGCGAACAACAGGAGCAGAGGGTATGGGAACCACCACGATGGGGGTTAAGTTGGACGACGCCACGCGCGAGCGGATCAAAACGGCCGCATCGCGTATCGATCGCACGCCGCACTGGTTGATTAAACAGGCAATCTTTAGTTATCTGGACAAACTGGAAAATAGCGATACGCTGCCGGAGCTGCCTGCGTTGTTTGCCGGCGCGGCGAATGAAAGCGAGGAGCCGACCGCGCCGCAGGATGAGCCGCATCAGCCCTTTCTGGAGTTTGCCGAACAGATCCTTCCTCAATCCGTCTCGCGCGCCGCTATCACTGCCGCCTGGCGCCGCCCGGAAACCGATGCGGTGTCAATGCTAATGGAACAGGCGCGCCTGTCGCCGCCTGTCGCTGAACAGGCGCATAAACTGGCGTATCAACTGGCGGAGAAATTGCGCAATCAAAAATCCGCCAGTGGTCGCGCGGGTATGGTGCAAGGCCTGTTGCAGGAGTTTTCCCTCTCTTCGCAAGAAGGCGTAGCGCTGATGTGTCTGGCGGAAGCGCTGCTGCGTATTCCCGACAAAGCTACGCGCGATGCGTTAATTCGCGACAAAATCAGTAATGGCAACTGGCAGTCGCATATTGGCCGTAGCCCGTCGCTGTTTGTAAACGCCGCCACCTGGGGGCTGCTCTTTACTGGCCGACTGGTCTCAACGCATAACGAAGCCAATCTTTCGCGCTCGCTGAACCGCATTATCGGCAAGAGCGGCGAACCCTTAATCCGCAAAGGCGTCGACATGGCGATGCGTTTAATGGGCGAGCAGTTCGTTACCGGCGAAACCATTGCTCAGGCGCTGGCGAATGCCCGAAAACTGGAAGAGAAAGGGTTCCGCTATTCTTACGATATGCTGGGCGAAGCCGCGTTAACCGCCGCCGATGCGCAGGCCTATATGGTCTCTTACCAGCAGGCGATTCATGCCATCGGCAAAGCGTCTAACGGTCGCGGTATTTACGAAGGGCCAGGCATCTCGATTAAACTGTCCGCCCTGCATCCGCGCTATAGCCGCGCGCAATACGATCGGGTAATGGAGGAGCTTTATCCGCGCCTGAAATCCCTGACGCTGCTGGCGCGCCAGTATGATATCGGTCTCAATATCGACGCCGAAGAGGCGGATCGCCTGGAGATCTCGCTCGATCTACTGGAAAAACTCTGCTTCGAACCCGAACTGGCGGGCTGGAACGGCATTGGCTTTGTGATTCAGGCTTACCAGAAACGCTGCCCGCTGGTCATTGATTATTTAGTCAGTCTGGCCTCCCGTAGCCGCCGTCGGCTGATGATTCGTCTGGTGAAAGGCGCCTACTGGGATAGCGAAATCAAACGCGCGCAAATGGAAGGGCTGGAAGGCTATCCGGTTTACACCCGCAAAGTGTATACCGATGTCTCTTATCTGGCCTGCGCGAAAAAACTGCTCGCCGTACCTAATTTGATCTACCCGCAGTTTGCGACCCACAACGCCCATACATTAGCGGCGATTTATCATCTGGCCGGGCAAAATTACTATCCGGGTCAGTACGAATTCCAGTGCCTGCACGGTATGGGAGAACCGCTGTATGAACAGGTCACCGGTAAAGTGGCGGACGGAAAACTTAACCGCCCCTGCCGTATTTACGCGCCGGTGGGAACACACGAAACCCTGCTGGCCTATCTGGTACGACGCCTGCTGGAAAACGGCGCCAACACCTCTTTTGTCAACCGCATCGCCGATGCCACCCTACCGCTCGATGAACTGGTGGCGGACCCAGTCGAGGCCGTGGAAAAACTGGCGCAGCAGGAAGGTCAGGCTGGCATACCACATCCGAAAATTCCCCTGCCGCGCGATCTGTACGGCGAAGGCCGGATAAACTCCGCCGGACTTGATTTAGCGAATGAACATCGCCTCGCCTCACTTTCTTCTTCCCTGTTAAGCAACGCCATGCAGAAATGGCAAGCCAAACCTGTGCTGGAACAACCGGTGGCCGACGGTGAGATGACGCCGGTTATCAACCCGGCGGAACCGAAAGATATTGTCGGCTGGGGACGCGAAGCGACAGAAAGCGAGGTTGAACAGGCGTTGCAAAACGCGGTCAATCAGGCACCGGTTTGGTTTGCGACGCCGCCGCAAGAACGCGCCGCCATTTTGCAGCGGGCGGCGGTATTGATGGAAGACCAAATGCAGCAGTTGATTGGTCTGTTGGTGCGTGAAGCGGGGAAAACGTTCAGCAACGCCATTGCCGAAGTGCGCGAAGCGGTAGACTTCCTCCATTATTATGCCGGTCAAGTGCGTGACGATTTCGATAACGAAACGCATCGCCCGTTAGGACCGGTGGTCTGCATCAGTCCGTGGAACTTCCCGCTGGCCATTTTCACCGGCCAAATCGCCGCCGCGCTGGCGGCAGGCAACAGCGTTCTGGCAAAACCGGCAGAGCAGACATCGCTGATTGCCGCCCAGGGCATTGCTATTCTGCTGGAAGCGGGCGTACCGCCGGGCGTCGTGCAACTGTTGCCGGGACGGGGAGAAACCGTCGGCGCCCAGCTCACCGCCGATGCGCGTGTACGCGGGGTGATGTTTACCGGTTCCACGGAAGTCGCGACGTTGTTGCAGCGCAACATCGCCACGCGTCTTGACGCCCAGGGCCGCCCTATTCCATTGATTGCGGAAACCGGCGGCATGAACGCTATGATTGTCGACTCTTCCGCGCTCACCGAGCAGGTGGTCGTGGACGTGCTGGCTTCCGCTTTCGACAGCGCCGGACAACGCTGTTCCGCGCTCCGCGTGCTGTGTTTGCAGGACGATATCGCCGAACATACGCTAAAAATGTTACGCGGCGCGATGGCGGAGTGTCGGATGGGGAATCCAGGCCGTCTGACGACCGATATCGGGCCAGTGATTGATAGCGAGGCCAAAGCCAACATTGAGCGCCATATCCAGACGATGCGCGCCAAAGGTCGCCCGGTTTTCCAGGCCGCGCGTGAAAACAGCGAAGATGCGCAGGAATGGCAGACCGGTACGTTTGTTATGCCCACGCTTATTGAGCTGGAAAACTTCGCAGAACTGGAGAAAGAGGTCTTCGGACCCGTGTTGCACGTCGTGCGCTATAACCGTAACCAACTGGCGACACTTATCGATCAGATTAACGCTTCCGGCTACGGGTTAACGCTGGGCGTGCATACCCGTATCGATGAAACCATTGCGCAAGTCACCGGTTCCGCCCATGTCGGCAACCTGTACGTTAACCGTAATATAGTGGGCGCGGTCGTCGGCGTCCAGCCGTTTGGCGGCGAGGGACTGTCCGGTACCGGGCCAAAAGCGGGAGGGCCACTCTATCTCTACCGCCTGCTGGCACACCGCCCGTCCAATGCGCTCAATACGACTCTTACTCGTCAGGATGCGCGTTACCCGGTAGATGCGCAGCTTAAAGCGACGCTACTCGCGCCGTTGACCGCCCTGACGCAATGGGCGGCGGATCGCCCGGCGCTACAGATGCTCTGCCAACAATTCGCCGATCTGGCGCAGGCCGGCACGCAGCGCCTGCTACCGGGGCCGACCGGGGAGCGCAATACCTGGACGCTGTTGCCACGTGAACGGGTGTTATGCCTGGCTGATGATGAACAGGACGCGCTGGCGCAGCTTGCCGCCGTTCTCGCCGTCGGCAGTCAGGCGCTATGGCCGGACGATGCCTTCCACCGTGATCTGGCGAAATGCCTCCCCGCCGCCGCTGCGGCGCGTGTCCAGTTTGCGAAAGCGGAAACGCTGATGGCGCAGCCGTTTGACGCGGTGATTTTCCACGGCGACTCCGACAAGCTGCGGACCGTGTGCGAAGCCGTCGCCGCCCGCGAAGGCGCAATAGTGTCGGTACAGGGGTTCGCCCGCGGCGAAAGCAATATGCTGCTGGAACGGCTCTATATTGAACGTTCGCTAAGCGTAAACACTGCCGCCGCTGGCGGTAATGCCAGCCTGATGACAATTGGCTAATACTGTGGTTAATTAGGGCTCCGTCAATGGAGCCTTTTTACTCGCATCAGAGGACCATATGAAACGAATTTTCCTTACCTGCGCTGCGTTGTTGTTCAGCAGTCAGGCGTTGGCTGATGAGTGTGCCAGCGCCAGTACGCAACTGGAAATGAATCGCTGCGCCGCAGCGCAATACCAGGCGGCAGATAAAAAGCTGAACGAAACCTATCAAAGCGCGATTAAACGTGCGCAACCGCCGCAGCGCGAGCTGTTACAAAAAGCGCAGGTTGCATGGATTGCCCTTCGGGACGCCGATTGCGCGCTTATTCGCTCAGGTACAGAGGGCGGCAGCGTGCAACCGATGATCTCCAGCCAGTGCCTGACCGATAAAACGAACGAACGCGAAGCATTTTTAGCCTCGCTGTTGCAATGTGAAGAGGGTGATTTGAGCTGCCCACTGCCGCCAGCCGGTTAACGCACGCGAATCCCTTCAATAATAATGCGCTGAACGCTTTCGACCGTTTGGTTGAAAAAGGCTTCATCGCGAAGCGTCGCGCCGGTTACCGCTTCAACCTGAGGGGCAAAATCGGCGTAATGTTGCGTGGTGGCCCAAATCATGAAGATCAAATGGTACGGGGAGACGGGCGCCAGTTTCCCGCTGTGTACCCATCCGGCAATCAGCGCTGATTTTTCATCTATCAGAGCTTTTAGATCGCCGGTCAGTTCATCCATTAATAGCGGCGCGCCCGCCAGCATCTCCATACAGAATAGCCGTGACGCCTGCGGATAATCACGCGAAACTTCCAGCTTGAGACGGATATACTCTTTGATGGCCTCCAGAGGAGAAAATTCTGCGCGAAACGCCTTGAGCGGTGCCAGCCAGACATCAAGGATCTGCCGCATTACCGCGACATACAACGCCTCTTTCGAGGGATAATAATAGAGCAGGTTGGTTTTGGAGACTCCCGCCCGTTCAGCCACCTGCTCAAGGCGCGCGCCATGAATGCCATACTGGGAAAAAACAGCGAGCGCGGCCATCAAGATAGCCTGCCGTTTTGCACTGGCGGCCTGCGAACGTTTCCCGATTTTTTTCTCTACGCGTTGCGACATGCGCCCTCTCCTTTTTGTCAGGACGCAAGCATACCAAATCCGGCTTATAAACAAAAAACCGCCGGAGATCCGGCGGCGGTGGCGCATAACGCTTTTTAACGAGAAACACTAAACGTCAAGCTATTTTTACGCAGGCTAGCTATTACGGTTACTGCTTTTGCCCCCTTTTTTGCCTGCTTCAGATGCACGCTGCGGGTCATTCTTAAAATTGCCCCCGCTGTGCTGGCCACCTTTACGACCTGCTTCTGATGCTCTTTCGCGGTCTTCCGCAAAATTACCGGAACCGCCACGATGGTTTGCCATTACTGACCTCCGTCATAGATTAGACATCATATTGCATAGGTAGTGAGGAGTATCTCCTCGCGCAGCGTATAAACGATGCCATCAGTAACGCCACGTAAGATTAAGCGTAGTGAAAATCGCCGTGGTATGCCGCTTACCGAAATATTCTGCAACATCAGAAGCCGAATATGCAGAATAATAACCATAAGAAATAAATAAGTTGCTCTTATGATTGAAAAAATCGAAGCGCTTAAAAATGTATCATTTTGCAACAAAGGCCGAAAAATCAATTATTGTTATAAATCAAAGAAGTGGCGCTGAAATTTGCACTCTTCGCAGGAGGGCATATCTTTAAATAGACGTAGCGAATCGCTACACACATGATTAATCTGAGGAGTAGTACAAATGGCAAAGATTCTGGTGCTCTATTATTCCATGTACGGACACATTGAAACCATGGCGCACGCGGTGGCGGAAGGGGCAAAGAAAGTCGACGGCGCAGAGGTCATTATAAAGCGTGTGCCAGAAACGATGCCGCCTGAAATCTTCGCAAAAGCTGGCGGTAAAACGCAAAACGCCCCCGTCGCAACCCCACAGGAGCTGGCGGATTACGATGCGATTATCTTTGGTACACCAACCCGGTTTGGCAATATGTCAGGCCAGATGCGTACCTTCCTGGATCAAACCGGCGGACTGTGGGCATCCGGAGCGCTATACGGCAAGCTCGGCAGCGTGTTTAGTTCTACCGGAACGGGCGGCGGCCAGGAGCAGACCATCACCTCGACCTGGACTACACTTGCCCATCATGGGATGGTGATTATCCCGATCGGTTATGCCGCACAGGAGCTGTTTGACGTCTCCCAGGTACGCGGCGGCACGCCTTACGGCGCAACGACTATCGCTGGCGGCGACGGTTCACGCCAGCCAAGCCAGGAGGAACTTTCTATCGCGCGCTATCAGGGGGAATACGTCGCCGGTCTGGCAGTAAAACTCAACGGCTAATCTTCAACAGGAGGATTCGAATGCCAACTCAAGAAGCAAAAACGCACCGCGTCGGCGAATGGGCAAGCCTGCGTAATACGTCGCCGGAAATTGCCGAAGCCATTTTTGAAGTCGCTCACTATGACGAGAAACTGGCAGAAAAAATATGGGAAGAAGGTAGCGATGAGGTGTTGATCAAAGCCTTTGAGAAAACGGACAAAGACTCGCTCTTCTGGGGCGAACAGACCATCGAACGTAAGAACGTATAACACAAACGCCCCCGCCTGCGCGGGGGCATACTGTTATTTTGCGGCTGTATTCATGACGTTATCGAACTTATCAAGCGGACAGAAGCCGTTCGCATCCACCGGACATCCTTTCAATTCCAGCGTTACCCTTTGCGCAGGCGATTTGAGCGTTAACGCTTCCGCGTTACGTAACTGCCGGGCGCTCTGGTAGACATACTCGATTTTCATCAAATCCCGGTTAGCGTTGCCGTCATGCCAGCGTTGGAAGACAAGCTGACCGCCAATCGGCGTTCTCTCATACTGGTCATGGAGCTGATAGGGTTTAAAATCCAGCGCCGTCAGCAGCGAAGCGATATTGGAATCATGCCCCACCAGCACGGTAATCTTCGGCGCGCTAACGCGATCGGCAACCAGCACCTTATCGATATATTTCACCAGCGGCGCAGCAACATTGCGCGCCACCGTTGGTGAGGTAAACAGGCTGTCCTGGTAGCCGTTTTTCAGTTTTGACAGCACTTTCCACTGCCGATCGGTGTTAATCTTGCCCCAGGCAACCTGATCCAGCGGAAAACCTTCGTAATATTGTAGGGTAAACGCATCCACCAGCGAGTTCCCTACTTTCAACGGCCCCTGCACGCCAGGCTCTTGCTGATAATTCGCACTGAAGGTATTTTTCGCGTCGATTAGCGAACATTGATGCTTCTCTTTGCAGGACGGCGAGTCCTGATAATGTGTTATCTGCTCAAGCAGTTTATAACTCTCATCAAGATGCATCTGACTACGCGCTTTTTCCATCGCCTGTACGGCCTGTTGCCTGAACGCAGCGGAATCATCGGTAATCACCGGATTGAAGGTAGGGTCCATAGTGCCCATTTTTTCCTGATGATGAACCGGAATATCACAGCCGGGGAAAGCGCCGGTAATGAAAAATTGCGCAGTGGCGACGGTGCGCTGCAAACTATTCGCATAGGCATATACCGTATCGGGCGCCGGACATTCTCCTGGCGGTATCAGCCCCTGCGCGACCAGCCATTCACGTGTGTAGTGCCCCATATAGACTTCCAGCACGCCGCCTTTCGTCGTCAGTTGCCCGCCGGGAACGTCCCACGCCGGCCAGGCGTTCGGCGTCGACTGCGCCAGTACGCTGCCATTATTCGCCAGCGGCGCCCGCAGATTATGGCGGCTCATCATCAGCACCTGTTGTAATTGATAACCTTCTGGCGTTGTCTGCGCCTGTACGGCGGATGACAACAAAATAGCCCCTGCCACAGCAACAGCGAGTAATGATTTTTTCATCCCTATGACCTCTTGTTGTTATCAAATCGTTCTGAGTGTGACAGAAACGGATCATTTTTCCGGGAACGATTTCGCAAAACGGGGGTTTTTCTTACAGTAAACGCGTTAGCGCCGGGAAATCCCGGCGCATATTCAGAACGTTTTCGCCCACCACAGCCGAAGCTTCATGCCCCAATAGCTGGTCCAGCCGCTGGTGGTGAAAACGACCCGACCCTGTGAAACCACCACCAGCGTTGGCGTCACGCTGATTTCCCAGCCAGCGGATAAGGCGCCGTTAGCATCATTGACGACCGGAAAGTCAACGCCCTTGCGCGCTAGCCAGCGGGCAACCTCAGCGTCATCGCCGGAGCGGAGCGCAACGGTCATGACGTTTTCCCCTTCCGCCGCCAGGCGAGCGACCGCAGGCGTAGTAAAGCGGCATACCCCGCACCAGCTAGCCCAAAAATAGAGCAGTACGGGGCGTTCCTCGCTCAGTGTCGCCAGAGTTGTCGACTCTCCCGTCAGCGTACGTAACGGTGTAGCAGCAAACGACGGAGGTGCCTGCGGCGCGCGCCAGACGTCCATGGCCACCATCACCGCGATGAGGAGCGCCAGAAAAACCGCGGCTTCACGCAGCCAACGCCGCAGTTTACCCGCCATTGGCAGCCGCCAGTTTTTCTTTCACCACCGCTTCCAGCGTATCCCAGGGCACTGCGCCCGGAATCAGTTCGTCGCCGATGATCGTCGCTGGCGTTCCTTGCACGCCGACCAGCCTTGCCAACTGCAAATTCGTGCGTATGGTTTCCATGCTTTTTTCATCCAACGTCACTGGCGTAGCCCCTGCTTTCTCCTGGGCCTGTTTAATACTGCCATCCGTATGGTAACCGCGCTTTTGCATGAGTTTTTCATGTAGTGCGAGGAACTGTTGCGGATGATCGCGCCAGGTGGTCAGCGCAATACGCGCCGCCAGTACGGAGCTCTCTCCTTTGAATGGCAGCGGTTTAATAATGACCGCAACGTCAGGATATTTCTGCACAATCTTCTCAAGCATCGGATCGAGCTGTTTACAATACGGACAGTTGTAGTCCGTAAAGTTCACCAGCGTCAGTTTAGGGTGTTTAGCGCCTATCCGCGGGCTGGCAGGATCGTTAAACAACGCCGCATGGATCAGATTTTCAATCTGCTTTTCCTGATCCGGCGTAAAAGGGGCGGTTTCTTGCGCGATGCTCAGCGTCGAAAACAGCGCCAGCAGTAAAACAATCATGTATTTCATTGGGTTATTCCTTTCGCTTTTTTCAACGTTTGTAATACCGCATCGCGGGTCAGCAAGGTGGGCAATGCCTCCCCTTCCGGCAAGCCGGGGCCATATATCTGATTAAACGGAACGGCGACCTGGCCGCGCGTTTTCAGAAAATCTGTAATGGCATCGGACGGCAGCGTCCAGTCTCCCCGCAGCGCCACAACATCCGGCTGTTGCAAGGCGGCCTGCACATCCTCTTTTTGCAGCACGTTGTATTTATTCACTTTACAGGTAATACACCAGTCCGCAGTGACATCGACAAATACCCGCTTATGCTGCGCCAGCGCCGACTGGATTGCCTGTTCACTCAACGGTTGCCACTGAACATTGTCTTGCGCGCTCTTTGACGCCGTGAAGCCGAAATGCGGCAGGAGTAACGTCGCCAGCCAGATAGCCGACCCCAGCATCATCAGACCGAGAACCCTGCGCAGGACGTTCATCCAACGCCCGGGGCGCGGTAAACGTAGCGCAAGCCCTGGTCGTATCGCGACCAGTAGCCACGGCGCGCTCATTCCCAGGCCTAGCGCAAGGAACAGCCCCCAAAGCGCCGGCAGCGACGCCGTGAGCGCCACCGCTACCGCCGTGCCCAAAAACGGCGCGCTACAAGGCGTCGCCAGCAGCGTGGCGAACGCCCCCTGCCAGAAATGTCCCGACATACCGTTACCGCCATAAGTGGCAAGTTTCGTGGTCATAGATGAGGGAAGCCGGAACTCAAAAAGCCCGAACAGGCTGGCGCTAAACAGCAACATCACCAGCGCCATAAAACCAATAAACCATGCATTCTGGAACTGGACTCCCCAGGCCAACGCATGATTCGACAGGCGAAGGAGGGTCATAAACACGGCCAGCGCCATAAATGACGCAATGATGCCGGCGATCGAAGCCAAAAATTGTCGCCTGATGTGCGATCGGCTTTTTTCCTCTACCAATAAGATAGAGCCAAGTTTCATGCCCAGAACCGGCAGCACGCAGGGCATTAAATTAAGAATCAGTCCGCCGACCAGCGCCATCAATACAACCTGCCAGAAAGGTAGCGCCGCATTGTCCGGCGTCTGCGCTGGCGCCGCGCCAATGGTTTGCGTGCTCTCCTGGGCGATAGCGCCATCGGCTAACACGAGGGTCAGCGATTTGTCGCGCAAATCGGGCGCCTTTTCGCCCCAACTGTCCGTCACCGGCACCGTCGCCTGTAACCTGTCGCCCTCTACGCGCAGACGAGGCTTCGCAAAATCAACGTCATCCATGGTGTCAAGATAGAGCCCGGGCGATGACCAGCCCGCCGCTCGCGTAGCAGTGATCACCAGTTCTCCCGTGCGATAGCCGACCTCAAGCGAGTCCGTTAGTCCACTGCGTAGCGGAACTTTGCCCATCGCCCGCGCATAGTCATGGGCAAAATCGGCATTCTGCACAGTGGGCGTCACGGAAAAGGGGTAATCGGTCAACAGACAAACATTGCTGCAGGTTGATAACGTCAACACGCCGCTCAAGGTCGCGGGCGGCGTACCGCGCACGATCATCGGGAAGGTCACCTCGTCGTGATAGCCCTGGGTGGTGATATTCGCCACATCAAAGCGCGAGGGGGTTGGCCAGAACCAGCTCACCTCAGGCATGTCGCCTTTCCAGGCGATAGAGGGCGCGACGCCCCCTTCCCCCGGCGCGCGCCAGTAGGTTTTCCAGCCGTTGTCCAGTTTTACATCCAGCAACAGCCGGGTCTCGCCATTAGCGGACGTATCGGCACGTAGCCGTATGCTGGCATGGTCGTTATCGGGCGAACGCAGCCAGCCGCTTTCCGCCGCCCAGGAGACGGGCAGCCAAAGCCATAACAGGCAGAACAGTATCCGCCTGAACAAAATCATCATATTTTTTCTCCGTGAATGAGTAATTAACCGTTAGCAATAACCGGTCTGTCATTCACGGAAGACACAAAATCGTAGATGTACCCGTAATGTGGGCGGCGAAATAGCCCGTGGAGGCGAAAACGGCAGGCGCATGACCCGGACAGGCGCCAGCAAGGAAAGCAGTAGACAAAGCGCAAGGATAGCGCCTTCAAAGAGTACCGGAGGTGCCGCCAGCAGCGACTTGGTGCTTAATTCACAGGGAGTGACCGGCGAGGCGTCATCCGTCGAGGGATGGGCGCTAACTACCGCTGAAGAGGCCGTCGCCTGCATCTGCAAGGCGTGCAGGCCCGCCATGCGTTGCGCGGTACAAACCATTACCACGACACATGCAAGGCAAAGAAACCACCAGCCCATCCGTTGTTGTTTCGCCATTGCGCCCTCACTGTTTAACGCGAGTTATCTTAGCCACTGGGGCGGTTTTGGCAACCTTTCCCCTGTAAAGTTATGTCGGCGCGTTACGCAACCTCTGATAGTCGGACGACGTAATTTATTCTTACTCATGATATAACTGGTGTTTTCATACGCATTTTTCAGGTTTACCCTACACTTAGTGGAGATACCTTTTTGGGGTCCCTTCTGTATGTATTGATTTAGCGAGATGATGCTATGGAACTTAAGGATTATTACGCCATTATGGGCGTGAAACCGACGGACGATCTCAAGACGATTAAGACCGCCTATCGCCGACTGGCCCGCAAGTACCATCCTGATGTCAGTAAAGAACCCGATGCCGAAGCCCGTTTCAAAGAGGTTGCTGAAGCATGGGAAGTGCTGAGTGATGAGCAACGGCGCGCCGAGTATGACCAGTTATGGCAACACCGTAACGATCCACAATTTAATCGCCAGTTCCAGCAACACGAAGGCCAACCGTATAACGCCGAAGATTTCGATGATATTTTCTCATCTATCTTTGGTCAGCATGGTCGCCATTCGCACCACCGCCACGCCGCACGCGGTCATGATATCGAAATCGAAGTGGCGGTATTCCTGGAAGAAACGCTGGACGAGCACCAGCGTACGATTAGCTATTCCGTCCCCGTTTATAACGCGTTCGGCCTGGTGGAACGGGAAATACCCAAGACATTGAATGTGAAGATCCCGGCTGGTGTCAGCAACGGGCAACGAATCAGACTGAAAGGCCAGGGCACGCCGGGGGAAAACGGCGGACCTAATGGCGATTTATGGCTCGTTATCCATATTGCCCCGCATCCGCTCTTTGATATCGTCAATCAGGATCTGGAAGTCGTCCTTCCGCTTGCCCCATGGGAGGCGGCGCTCGGCGCTAAGGTGTCCGTACCAACGCTTAAAGAGCGCATTTTGCTGACCATTCCCCCCGGCAGCCAGGCAGGCCAGCGGTTGCGTATTAAAGGCAAAGGATTAGCCAGTAAAAAACACACAGGCGATCTCTATGCCGTCATCAAAATCGTTATGCCGCCGAAACCCGATGAGAAGACAGCCGCCCTGTGGCAACAACTGGCGGACGCGCAGTCGTCCTTTAATCCACGCCAGCAATGGGGGAAAGCATAATGGCTAACATCACTGTCACCTTTACCATCACCGAATTTTGTTTGCACACCGGCGTGACGGAAGAGGAGCTGAACGAAATCGTCGGACTTGGCGTGATTGAACCTTACGAGAATGATAATGCCGACTGGCAATTCGACGATCGCGCAGCGAGCGTGGTACAACGTGCGCTACGCTTACGCGAGGAGCTGGCGCTCGACTGGCCAGGGATCGCGGTCGCGTTAACGCTGCTGGAAGAGAATTCACGGCTGCGCGAAGAAAACCGACTCCTGCTGCAACGCCTTTCTCGCTTTATCTCTCATCCTTAATCCGCAATAAAGGCAATAAACCGCGGGTGGGCTTTCAGCCCGCCTCGGATTTATATGCACCTGATAAAATACCAGAACGCATCTGACGCGCTCCACCAACTGAAGATATATAGTCTTACACAACGCCTGCGGCCTGTTCAACAAACCACCAATGTTATGAATTAATGCACCATTAAGAACCTCATCGTTTAAATAAAGACCAGCCGCAAGTTCACATGTTTTAGATGTTTTTGTTATTTTTACACGCCAGCATTCATTTATTGTCTGAAGAATATATTCTTTCGCTGTTTCGTACTCCCTGGTTGATACACATCTTCTTCCTGCCAATATCCGGTAAAATGTGCCGCTGCGTTTACAGGTTGCGGTATTTATAAATAAGAAAGACAACAGACACTTACAGTTTAATTATTGAGCATTATAACATCCCCTGCTGTCCAATATTTACACCGATACTAAAACACAAAAATGTAATAGAATGTAAACAAAATAAGAGCATACAATAAATAACTTATTAAAAAATCAATATAAATGGAGTGGTCAATAAAAAACGATCGTTTTCAACGAGTTATGTTTTTCAGATTTTCATCTATCCTGAATAGGCTTGCGAAAAATGTAATTTACACCATTGACTATTTCACTTAAAAGGTTTCTGTAATGGAATGGAAGGTCGTTGATACAGTTATAAGCCCCTCTACCGGAGTGTCATTCTCATGCATACATAGCCTAAAAAATCTTAGATTGACCTTATGGTATCAGGCAGATGTTTACATGCCTCCTGGTAGCATTATCATACCCTTTAATAAGGGGGTCTTAATAAACGATAAACTTTATCCCGTTACTGTTTACAACGTTACCAGGTTTAATCCTGTACTATGGAAATCGCTTAAAGAAAATAGCCACTGTCCTGGTACCTGCAATCCAAAACCAGAAAACTGCAATTATCCTTTCGAGTGTCTGGTGTCCGTTTGTCCATTTGGTTTAACCAGAAATATTCAAATAGATAATAAGAAAGTTTAGGAAATAAAGTATGCATAAGCTATGCTACTGATTAAGTGTATTCGCGCACGTTTGCAGTATTTTGCAGTTAAATATGTTTGATATAAAAATTGTCCAGTTCGGATATTTTTTGATTTGTTTAATCTAACCTTCACTTTGGCAACGATGAGCCGGTACACAGGATATTACTGATGGCCGGCAGACAAAGAAACGCATTGCTTTTAACACTGTATAAATTCCATCCGTGACATTCTTATTTAGTAATATTTCACCAGAGCAATTATCTTACCTTTATTCTGCATAAAAATCAGCAAGTAGTGTTTAGAAAAAATAATGTTTCAGACGAAAAGATCTACGCGTCATGCTGATCGCCAAAAACATAACGGACTGACATCATGTCAGCCCGTTGGTTTACCCCTCCCCTGATGTTTACGGTACGCTTAGCGTCATATTGTCATGACCGACAATGACAGGACCCGGGTAATTTTTCATGGCTTCCTGTTGCCAGACGTCATCCGCAACCGTCGCAGGCACCAGATGACTTAACACCAGTTTTTTCACGTGGGCCTCGCGAGCAATCTTACCTACGTCTTCAATCGTGGTGTGATGCGACGCAATCGCTTCAGCAAGCGTTTTTCCGTTGCCAATACTATTAGCCAGTTTTGCTACCGAAGGGACATGTACCGCCTCATGTACCAGGATATCCGCCCCCTGAGCGAATGTTGCAAGCGGCGGAAACCAGGACGTATCGCCAGAGAAGACGATTCGCTTACCCTGGGTATCAAAACGGTAAGCGAACGCTTCACCGTCCGGGAAAGGGGAATGAGGCACTTTCAGCGCGCTTATTGTGACCAGTTCATCTTTATAGATGACGCCCTGGCCAATATCTGTCGCCTTAACCAGGTTGCGCGGATCGGGTTTCCCCTCTTCTTCCATGCGTAGCGTGATATCCCTGTCAAAAACCTTCCAGCTAGCCTTTGTCATCGCCTGGGTTCCCGGCGGGCCATAAACCTGTATGGTATGGTCTTTCAGGCCACTTGCCCAGGCATTCATCAGCAAGGAAGGATAATCCAGTATGTGGTCGCTGTGCAGATGGGTGAGCAAAATAGTATTGATGCTGCGCAGTGGAATGCCATTTTTCACCAGTTGCAGACTGGCACCGTAGCCGGCATCTATCAGCCATATTTTATCGCCGATAGTGAGCGCCGTAGCTTGCGGTAGTCTGGCCGTATTGAGCAAAGAAGGTCCGCCTTTGGTGCCCAGTAAAACAATTTTGATCTCTTGAGGCGCAGGAGCCCCGACAGCAATAGCAAGGTGACTTTGCGCCAGCATACAAACCGCCAGCATAGCGACGCTATTTTTCATCATGTTTTTACTCTTCTTAGTTAAGGAAAGAGGGAACTTCACGTTGGCGAAACTGCGAGGGAGAACAGCCGGCAAGGCGATTAAAGAAACGGGCGAAATAAGCCGGATCTTTAAAACCTAATTGCCAGGCGATCTCGTTGACAGCATTGTCGGAAAAAAGTAGCAGTCGTTTCGCCTCGCGTAATTGCCGATCAAAAATCAGGCGCTTAGGAGGGCGATTAGCAAAGCGGCGGCAAATATCGGTCAGGCGAGATTCGGTAATATGCAGCTCGCAGGCATAATCGGGCACCGTCCAGTGCTGGTGGAAGTGGTTATCAATTAACAAGGTAAAGCGCTGAAAGAGTTTCAATTCACCGCGCATCCCGGTTGCGGCGTGATCGTCCAGCTTCGCATTGCGTAACAGCAGAGTAAATACCGCCTGCGCCAGTAGCACCAGTGTATGTTCGCAGCCAGCCAGTTGTTCCGTGGACTCCCGCTCAATTAGCTGCCAGTAATGTTTGAGCGCCGCCAGTTCGTTGGGTTTATCCGCCAGAGACAGACAGATTCCCGGCAGGCCGAAGGCCTCTCTGGTACCGGGATAAAGCACTTCCAGCAGCGGCCAAACCAGCTCTTCGCGTACCGTCAGAACATGACCATCGCTATCCGATTCGGTAATAAAAGCATGCGGCACCGAGGGCGGCGTTAGCACAAATAGCGGCGCCTGCACCGAATAGCGATGATCGTCGAGCTGTAGCTCAATCTGGCCGGTATCAAGAAAGTGCATTTGAAAAAACTGGTCGTGGCGATGCGCCTGCATATCACGACCAAAGAAATCCGCCATACGAGCAAACGACTGATAATGCACATCGTTACTGCCCATGCTTTCGTCATACTCTTTGCTGATATCAATATTGGCGATCGCACGTTGGCACATAGTTTCTCCTCAAGGGGTGGCGCGCGGACGCGATGCTTTCATGGGAATGAGCCAGATAATGGCAGCGCCGACGACTAACAGAGAAGCGACAAACCAGAGTCCGCTATTGAAGCTACCGGTGATATCTTTTAGCCAGCCAATCATAAATGGGCTGAGTGCGGAGCCAATATTGCCGGTGGCATTGATGACCGCAATGCCTATCGCCCTGGCGCGTAAACTGATCGACTGATCCGGCGTGGTCCAGAAGATCGCCATCGCGCTAAAGGAACCCGTGGATGCCATCACGATCCCCAGGAGCTGGATCAGGTTATGGTCGGTCGCCGACGCCAGCAGCCAGCCCGCGGCGGCAAACAGGAACGGCAGCGCAGTGTGATGTTTACGCTCTTGATGTTTGTCCGAATGGCGGCTCCAGTAAATCATACCCAGAATAGTACAAATCTGCGGGATCGCCGCCAGCAGGCCGATGGTGATATTGCTGCTGCCTTCATTAAAACTTTTCAGGATTTGCGGCGTCCAGATACTAATGGCGCTAAGCGTATTGGTAAGGCAAAAATAGGCCAGCGTATACATCAGTACAATTGGCGTGAATACTTCGCGCCACAGACTACGCTGCTGCATGGCGTCATGGCTGATGGAGCCTTCCGGCTGAACCAGCGTCAGGCGGTCATTATCCATCATCTCCTGCAAACATTTTTTATCCTCTTTCGTCAGCCATTTGGCTTTTGCCGGGGTATCATCCAGGTAAAACCAGACCATAATGCCTAACAAAACTGACGGAAATCCTTCCAACAGGAATAACCACTGCCATCCATGCAGATTGAATATACCGTCCAGCGATAAAATATAGCCGGAGACAATCGACCCCAACGCGGTAGTGGCCGGCATGGCAATCATAAATAACGCGTTGGCGCGGGCGCGGAAAAACGCCGGGAACCAGTAGGTTAAATAGAGCAATATTCCTGGCAAAAAGCCCGCTTCGGTAATGCCCACCAGCATTCGCAGCACATACAGGCTTTTCGGTCCCACCGCGAACATCGTGGCGGTAGATGCAATGCCCCATAGCACCATAATGGTCGCAATCCAGCGGCGCGCGCCGACGATGCTCAACATCACGTTGCTGGGAATGCCGAAAATGACGTAGGTGGCGTAAAACAACGTTGTGGCAAGGCCAAACATGGTGGCGCTTAACCCCAGATCCTGCCCCATCGTCAACCCGGCAAAACCGATGTTAATACGGTCTAAAAACGAGAAGATAAACAACACGAATAAAAATACGATCAGTCGGCGGAACAGTTTATTTATGACGGTTTGTTGACCCGTGCTGAGCGTTTTGTGCGAACTGACAGACTCAGGGCTTTCCGGAAGTGCAGATGATGTGTCGCTCATTTTTTTTCCTCTGATGGGAATTTTTGTAGGGTACTACGGGTTACCCGGTGGCGCTGCGCCATCCGGCCTGGCTTAATAGACGCCGGACGAACCGGACATGTTGTTTTTTTCTGTGCCAAAGCGCGCCGCCAGCGCCTGTGCGCCGCGTGCCAGCAGCGTGGTGTCAACGCCGACGGCGACAAATAGCGCCCCCAGCTCCAGATAACGTTTCGCCAGTTGTTCATTGGCCATTAGAATCCCCGGCGCTTTCCCCGCCGCGCGTATCTGCACGATGGCGTTCTCAATCGCCGCCTGCACTTCCGGGTGCTGCGGGTTTCCGGCAAAGCCCATATCGGCGCTAAGATCCGCCGGGCCAATAAACACGCCGTCAATACCATCCACATCGAGAATTGACGCCAGATTGCTCATCGCCTCACGCGTTTCAATCTGCACCAGTACGCACATGGCGTCGTTGGCCTGGTGGAGATAGTCCGGAATGCGATTCCAGCGCGATGCCCGCGCCAGCGCGCTACCCACGCCGCGAATACCGGCAGGCGGATAACGCGTAGCCGCCACGGCCTTTCGTGCTTCATCGGCATTCTGCACCATCGGTACCAGCAGAGTTTGCGCGCCGACGTCAAGCAGTTGCTTAATCTGTACCGGATCGTTCCACGACGGACGCACCACCGGCTGGCTGAGATAGGGCGCAATCGCCTGCAACTGGGTCAACACCGTCTGCACGTTGTTTGGCGCGTGTTCACCGTCAATCAGTAGCCAGTCGAAGCCGGCGCCCGCTAACAGTTCGGCGCTATAACTGTTGGCAAGCCCCAGCCACAAACCGATTTGCGGGCGTCCCGCTTTTAACGCGTCTTTGAAAGCATTTTTCATCGTTTTTTCCTTACACAAACCGGCAACTGATCGCACCCATGTTGCCGTAGTCGACATGGAAGGTGTCGCCCTTGCGCGCCGGCACCGGGCGGGTGAACGAGCCGCCGAGGATGATTTGCCCGGCTTCAAGCTGGACATCGTAGGGAGCAAGCTTGTTCGCCAGCCACGCCACGCCGTTGGCCGGATGATTCAGCACGCCTGCGGCGACGCCGGTCTCTTCGATCACGCCGTTGCGATAGAGCAGCGCGGAGATCCAGCGCAGATCCAGCTCGTCTGGCTTGATGGGACGACCTCCGAGGATCACCCCGGCGTTAGCGGCGTTGTCGGAAATAGTGTCGAACACTTTGCGTGGGCGCTGGGTTTCCGGGTCGATGTTGTGGCTACGAGCGTCAATCAATTCCAGCGCCGGAATCACATAATCCGTGGCGTTGTAGACGTCAAACAGCGTGCAGTGGGGGCCGCGCAGCGGTTTCGCCAGCACGAACGCTAGCTCCACTTCAATACGCGGGACGATAAAACGGTCGGTGGGGATATCGCCGCCGTCATGGAAGAACATATCGTCAAGCAGCGCGCCGTAATCCGGTTCGCTGATTTGCGAACTTGCCTGCATCGCTTTCGAGGTCAGGCCGATTTTGTGGCCTTTGAGCGTGCGCCCTTCAGCAATCTTGATATTGACCCATTCACGCTGTACGGCATAGGCATCTTCAATAGTAATGTTGGGATAATCCAGCGACACTGCGCGAATCTGTTCACGCTGTTTTTCAGCCTGATTAAGTCGCTGGGCGATCAGGGTATGGGTCTGTTTATCGAGCATAGTGTTTCCTGTGACATTGCATTACCGGATAGCGTTCGTCTATCCGGCCTACGGTTTTCGGCCGGGCAATTTGCACGCTATTTAAATAACGCGTGTACGTTGTTTTGTTTGTAATTGAGCGTCGGATGTAACTCGGCAATCTCAAATGACAGCGCCAGATAGCGGCTCTCCATCAGAGCGGCGAAGTGGGCTTTAATCAGCCCAAACAACATTTTGCCTACCTCCTGACGGCTTTCCAGGCTGCGCCCGGCACCGATTTTCAGCGTCATATGCACGAAGGCGTAATCATGCTTACCGTCAGCCATCTGCCAGGTGTCCAGCCAGTGGGCGCGGCTACGGATGCCGCCCATCGGGAAAATACCAGTGGCGGCCAGCGCCTCGTTCACTTTGCTGAACAGGCCGGGTAAATCAGCCTGCTCACGAATATTTTCAGTACATTCAGCAATAAAGTGCGGCATAAACACTCCTTACGCAGGCAGCGGGAAAACGGCGTTCACCTGGCCGGTACCGGAGCTGGCGAACAGATCGGTGATGAACTCCACCTTGCCGTCGTATTTGTCCCAGCCCAGCATTCCCAGCAGCATTACTGTGTCGTGCATGTTGCCTTCGCCGTAGCAGTAGTCGGCGTACTCCGGCAACATGGTACAAAATTCCTTAAATTTGCCCTCGCGCCACAGCTTGACCACGCGCTCGTCCATCTGATGATCGAACTCGCGGGTATAGCTGTTCATCCCCTCTTCTGCCCGTTGGTCGTCAATAAAACGGTGCGACAGAGAACCACTGGCGAATACCGCTACGGTACCGTCATATTTCTCAATCGCCTTGAGAATTGCTTCGCCCAGTCTGCGACTGTCGGCAAAGTCATGAACAGTACAGAACGCCGAGATGGAGACCACTTTGAAGTGCTTGTCGCTGTTCATGTAGCGCATCGGTACCAGCGTGCCATACTCCAGCTTCAGGCTCGGGATGTTGTGCGCTTTGGCGCGCACGCCCAGTTTGACCGCTTCGTCGGCGATAAGGTGGCCCAGCTCCGGGTTGCCGTCATAGTCGTAAGTCATATCGCGAATAAAATGCGGCAGTTCGTTGCTGGTATAGCCCCCCCGGAAATGGTCGGCACAGTTAATGTGGTAGGCGCTATTCACCAGCCAGTGGGTGTCGAATACGATAATGGTGTCGACGCCCATTTCGCGGCAACGCTTGCCAATCTCAATATGCCCATCAATGGCTGCCTGACGACAACCGTGATTTTTTCCCGGCAGTTCAGAAAGATACATTGACGGCACGTGGGTGATTTTTGCTGCTAACGCTAACTTGCCCATATCAGACTCCCCATTTTGGGATAGGATGGTCGCCCATTGAGATGCAGACGTTTTTCATTTCCGCAAACACTTCGAAGCTATATTCGCCGCCTTCGCGCCCGGTGCCGGAGGCTTTCACGCCGCCGAACGGCTGGCGCAGGTCGCGGACGTTCTGGGTGTTGACGAAGACCATGCCAGCTTCAATTCCACGCGCCAGGCGCAGCACTTTGCTAACGTCCTGGGTCCAGATATAAGAGGCCAGACCGTATTCCACGTCATTTGCCAGACGTAGCCCTTCCGCTTCGTCTTTGAATGGCAGCAGGCAGGCGACTGGCCCAAAGATCTCTTCCTGCGCTACGCGCATACGGTTGTCGACATCGGCCAGCACGGTTGGGCGCAGGAAGTTGCCGTCTTTCAGATGCGCAGGCAGGTCAGTGGGTTTTTCCGCGCCGCCCGCCAGCAGCGTTGCGCCCTCTTCAATGCCGAGGCGGATATAACCGGAGACTTTCTCCCAGTGCTGTTGGCTAATCAGCGCACCGACCTGGGTGTTCGGGTCGGTCGGATCGCCGACACGCAGGCGATTCGCGCGTTCGGCAAAGCGCTTCACGAACTCAGGGTAAATGCTCTGCTGGATAAAGATGCGCGACCCGGCGGTGCAGCGTTCGCCGTTGATCGAGAAAATAGTGAACAGCGCAGCGTCCAGCGCGCGCTCAATGTCGGCATCTTCAAAAATCAGCACCGGTGATTTGCCGCCCAGCTCCATCGAGTATTTTTTCAGGCCGGCATTTTTCATGATATTGCGCCCGGTGGCGGTACCGCCGGTAAACGACACCGCGCGCACATCATGGTGACGTACCAGCGCATCGCCCGCCGTCGCGCCGTAGCCCTGCACCACGTTGAGCACGCCTGCCGGAATTCCTGCCTCCAGCACCAGCTCGCCCAACCTGTCGGCAGTCAACGGCGACAGCTCGGACATTTTGAGCACCGCCGTGTTGCCCAGTGCCAGGCACGGCGCGACTTTCCAGGTAGCGGTCATAAACGGCACGTTCCACGGCGACACCAGTGCGCAGACGCCGACGGGCTGCACCAGCGTATAATTGAGCATTTTATCGTCAACCGGATAGGTCTTGCCGTTCATCTGCTGACACACTTCAGCAAAGAATTCGAAGTTATGCGAGGCGCGCGGGATCAGCACGTTTTTGGTCTGATGAATAGGCAGGCCGGTATCGGCGGTTTCCATCGCCGCGATTTCCGGTACATTCTGGTCAATCAGGTCGCCAAGGCGGCGCATCAGGCGCGCGCGCTCTTTCATCGGCAGATTAGCCCACTTCGGGAACGCCTCTTTTGCCGCCGCGACAGCCTGGTTCACTTCTGCTTCACCGCCGGAGGCCACTTCCGCCAGCACCTCGCCGGTCGCCGGGTTGGTAGTCTGGAAGTAGTCGTTGCCTGCAACGTTTTTGCCGTTAATCCAATGATTTATTTTCTTCATTTTGCACTCTCCTCACTGACGATTCGGTTAACCAGGCGCCCCACGCCTTCTACTTCAACGACAACTTCATCCCCCGGCACCACATCAGACAGTCCTTTCGGCGTGCCGGTGGCAATCATGTCGCCCGGTTGCAACGTCATAAATTCGCTCAGATAAGAAATCAGGAACGGGATGCTGAAGATCAGATCGGCGGTCGTCCCTTGCTGGCGCAGCTCGCCGTTGACAAAGGTGCGTAGCGTCAGGTTGTGCGGATCAGAAACCGCTTCTTTATCGACAATCCACGGGCCTATCGGCGTCAGGCCGTCGCGGCTTTTTACCCGTAGATTCGGACGGTAGTAGTTTTCCAGATAGTCGCGGATCGCGTAGTCGTTACAGACGGTGTAACCGGCCACATACTCCATTGCTTCGGCTTCGCTCACCTTACGCGCCGTTTTGCCAATCACCACGACCAGCTCGGCTTCGTAGTGCATGTATTCGACGTTATTCGGGCGCACCGATGTTTGGTTATGTTCGGTAAAGGTGTTTGGCGCTTTGATAAATACCAGCGGCTCTTTCGGCGGGGTAAATGCCAGCTCGCTGGCGTGGTCGGCGTAGTTCAGCCCCAGCGCAAATAACGTTCCCGTCGCTGACAGCGGCCACGTAAAAGTCTGATGGCGGGCGAATTCCTCTTCTGCAACAACCGGATTTTCCAGAGCAGGTAAACCTTTCGCCAGAATACGCACCCGATCGCCGGGACGTAGCGCAACGCGATTCTGCGGCGTACCAAGTAAGATCGCATCACCAGGGTTAAGCGTAGCGAACTCACTTAACGCGCTAAGCAGTTGTGCGGCGTTACGCTGCAAATCGGCAGTATTCCAGTGGTCAGCTTCTCGTCCGTTGATTTCAGTGATAATGGTGAGATTATCTACATCACTCAGCGGCGCCATTTCACCCAGCGGGCAAAAGCCATCGCGACATTTCGCTTTAATCGCCGGGCGATAAAAGCTCTCTTCCGGCAGGCTAACTTCGTTAGCCAGCGCATACCCGGCGATATAGTCCGCTGCCGCTTCAGGGCGTACCCGGCGGGCGGTTTTTCCCACGATAAGCGCCACTGTCGCGCCGCTCAGTACCTTTTCTCCCTGCGGATAAGGAATGGGATCACCGTGGCGAATCACTGTATTACGCGGCTTGATAAACCACACTGCGGTTTTAGGCGGCGCATTATAGGGAGGCTGAGAGAAAGCCTCTCGCCAGGCATCAAGCTGACTGCGATGGTTTAACGCAACGGCGAAAACTGTACCCTTCATACATAAACTCCTCAGGCCGACTTAACGGGCTGTAATTTCATTAATATATTAATGATTAGATTTATGCTTTCGCTGTACATTTAGCAAGCCGAAGTAAAGTATTTGTGATGTGATTAACAATATTTTCACAAAATTATTTTTAAAAACATAAATATCAAATAGTTAAATAAAACACCTTGTTTCTGATAGACTCTAATCACAAAACGGATGTCATAGTTAACATCGGTATATACGATTATTCAGGTATTAATAATTCTGCAAAAGAGAACCACTTATGCATGATTCATTAACCATCGCATTGCTTCAGGCGCGCGAAGCGGCAATGACCTATTTCCGCCCCATCGTTAAAAGCCACAATCTGACCGACCAGCAATGGCGCATTGTTCGAATACTGGCCGATAGCCCATCAATGGATTTTCACGATCTGGCCTTTCGTACCTGCATTTTGCGTCCAAGTCTGACCGGAATCTTGACGCGCATGGAGCGAGACGGACTGGTGTTACGACTCAAGCCGGTTAACGATCAGCGTAAGTTATATGTCATGTTGACGGAGCAGGGACAAACGTTGTACGCCCGTGCCCGGACGCAGGTAGAAGAGGCTTATCGAAAAATTGAGGCCGATTTCACGCCCGAAAAAACACAGCAATTGATGCTACTGCTGGAGGATCTTATTGCCCTGGGACGCCAGCTTCCTGATAGCGAAGAGGAAGCATAGCATTCTTACCTTCCCACGCCGCCGACGCGGGAATGCCCTCCCGCTTATAACATTGACGGCGATCGCATTTTACTCTTCTTCTTCGACGTTCATCTGAAAAGTACCCGCCGTTGTCCTGAAAGTCTCTTCACAGTTTACGCTTCTACCTATTCAATTAAACAACAAATAAGAAACATATTATTAACAAAAACATTCCGATTAACGAGGAAGAGGCCGCAATGAAACCTGAAGATTTTCGTACTGATAACAAGCGTCCGTTAACTGGCGAAGAGTATTTAAAAAGCCTGCAGGACGGGCGGGAAATTTATATTTACGGCGAACGTGTTAAAGATGTTACGACACACCCGGCATTCCGCAATGCCGCAGCCTCTGTTGCACAACTGTATGACGCATTACATAAACCGTCGATGCAAGATACCCTGTGCTGGAATACCGATACCGGCAGCGGCGGTTATACGCATAAATTTTTCCGCGTGGCGAAAAGCGCAGACGATCTGCGCCAACAGCGTGATGCTATCGCTGAATGGTCACGTCTGAGTTACGGCTGGATGGGACGCACACCGGATTATAAAGCCGCCTTTGGCTGCGCTCTGGGCGCTAACCCAGCCTTCTACGGCCAGTTTGAGCAGAACGCCCGCAACTGGTACACCCGTATTCAGGAGACCGGCCTGTACTTTAACCATGCTATCGTCAATCCGCCGATCGACCGCCATAAACCTGCCGACGAAGTGAAAGACGTTTATATCAAGCTGGAGAAAGAAACGGACGCGGGGATTATTGTCAGCGGAGCGAAAGTCGTCGCCACTAACTCCGCCCTGACTCACTACAACATGATTGGTTTCGGCTCAGCCCAGGTGATGGGCGAAAACCCGGATTTTGCCCTGATGTTTGTCGCGCCCATGGATGCCGAAGGCGTAAAACTTATTTCGCGCGCCTCGTATGAAATGGTCGCGGGTGCGACGGGCTCGCCGTTTGATTATCCTCTCTCCAGCCGTTTTGATGAAAACGATGCCATTCTGGTGATGGACAAAGTGCTGATCCCGTGGGAAAACGTGTTAATTTACCGTGACTTCGATCGTTGTCGTCGCTGGACGATGGAAGGCGGCTTTGCCCGTATGTATCCACTGCAAGCCTGTGTTCGTCTGGCGGTTAAACTTGATTTCATTACCGCTCTGCTGAAAAAATCGCTCGAATGTACGGGCACCGTAGAGTTCCGGGGCGTGCAGGCCGATCTCGGCGAAGTAGTGGCCTGGCGCAATATGTTCTGGGCATTGAGCGATTCTATGTGTTCTGAAGCAACCCCGTGGGTAAACGGCGCCTGGCTACCGGACCACGCCGCGCTGCAAACCTATCGTGTGATGGCCCCAATGGCCTATGCGAAAATTAAAAATATTATTGAACGTAACGTTACCAGCGGTCTGATTTACCTGCCTTCCAGCGCCCGCGATCTGAATAATCCGCAAATCGACCAGTACCTGGCGAAATATGTACGCGGCTCTAACGGGATGGATCATGTTGAACGCATCAAAATCCTTAAATTGATGTGGGATGCCATCGGCAGCGAGTTTGGCGGCCGTCACGAGCTCTATGAGATTAACTACTCGGGCAGCCAGGATGAAATTCGTCTGCAGTGTCTGCGTCAGGCCCAGAGCTCCGGCAATATGGATAAGATGATGGCGATGGTCGATCGCTGCCTCTCCGAATATGATCAGAACGGCTGGACGGTTTCGCATTTGCACAATAACGACGACATCAATCAACTGGATAAGCTGCTGAAATAACGCGGCAGGAGGTTCTCATGCAAGTAGATGAACAACGTCTGCGTTTTCGCGATGCGATGGCGAGTCTGGCGGCAGCGGTCAACATTGTAACCACTGCGGGTCACGCCGGACGCTGCGGCATCACCGCAACAGCGGTCTGCTCCGTCACCGATACGCCGCCCTCCGTGATGGTATGTATTAATGCCAATAGCGCCATGAACCCCGTTTTTCAGGGCAACGGCAGGCTGTGCATTAATGTACTTAACCATGAGCAGGAGCTGATGGCGCGCCACTTTGCCGGTATGACGGGGATGGCGATGGAGGAGCGTTTTCACCAGCCATGTTGGCAAAACGGGCCGCTGGGCCAGCCGGTACTTAACGGCGCGCTGGCCGGTCTTGAAGGCGAGATCAGCGATGTACAAACCATTGGCACGCATCTGGTGTATCTGGTAGCAATCAAAAATATTATCCTTAGCCAGGATGGGCATGGCCTGATTTATTTCAAACGCCGTTTTCATCCGGTAAGACTTGAGATGGAAGTGCCTGTTTAATCGCCACTCATGCCCACAAGCGGCATAACCACCGCTTGTGGGAAGATAGCCGATACGCTGAAGATTTTTATTCCCGCCGCGATGTCTGCCCGTCATAAATCGCGGCGTTTAACAAAACGTAAATTAGCTCCCGCGATAGGTTGAATAACCATACTGACTTAATAACAGCGGCACATGATAGTGCTCATTCGTTTTGCTGATATGAAACTCGACGGGAATCTCCGGGAAAAACGTGTCCAGTTTTTTACTTTCAAAATAGTGGCCGGTTTTAAAAATAACGCGATAATCCCCCGGCGCGGCAGGTTTTTCCGGCCACAGTGCTTTAATACGCCCATCCTGGTCGGTATGTCCGGTGTTTAATTGCGCCCATCCGTTGTCCTTTTTCTGCTCCAGTACCACCTCCACGCCGGGCGCTGGTTTGCCTGTTTGCTGATCGAGAATATGTACGCTGAGGATATTGTTCCCAGCGGCCAGCGCCATTGCCGGGGCTGCAATAATAGACGCTATCACGGTAGCCAGTATATATCGTTTCATGCTTCACTCCTTTACGGTATTGATGCAAGAAAATATATCTGGCGCGTCCAGGATTAACCTTACACGGACATTACAATTATGTCATCTTGTTGGAGATTGACGGATTCGCTAACAAGCCTATGGCATACTGCGTTGATGAAGATTTTATTGATTGAAGATAACCAGAAAACCATTGAGTGGGTACGTCAGGGACTCACGGAAGCAGGCTATGTGGTTGATTATGCCTGTGATGGACGAGACGGATTACACCTGGCCCTTCAGGAACATTATTCATTGATTATTCTTGATATTATGCTGCCGGGGCTTGATGGATGGCAGGTTTTACGCGCGTTACGCACTGCGCATCAGCACCCTGTTATTTGCCTGACGGCGCGCGACTCGGTTGAGGATCGCGTCAAAGGTCTTGAGGCGGGCGCTAATGATTACCTTGTTAAGCCTTTTTCCTTCGCCGAACTGCTGGCCAGGGTGAGAGCTCAACTCAGACAGCACGTCCCTGTCTTGACCCGACTGACGATCAATAGTCTGGACATGGATGCCACAAAGCAATCAGTGTCAAGAAATGGAAAACCGATTTCCCTGACCCGCAAAGAATTCCTGCTCCTCTGGTTACTGGCGTCCCGGGCAGGAGAAATCGTGCCCCGAACCGCGATCGCCAGCGAAGTATGGGGGATCAACTTTGATAGTGAAACCAACACCGTTGATGTCGCGATTCGTCGGCTTCGCGCCAAAGTAGACGATCCATTTGAAAAGAAGCTCATTATGACCGTCCGGGGGATGGGTTATCGATTACAGGCGGAAGTGTCGCAGAATGGTTAAGTTATCAATGACGCTGCGCCTGACAATTTCTTTTATCACCATACTTATCCTCACCTGTACCGGCATTAGCTGGACGCTTTATAACGCGCTGAGCAAGGAATTAACGTATCGGGATGATATGACGCTAATAAACCGGGCAGCGCAAATGCAACAACTGTTACTGGATGGCGCCAGGCCGGAGAATCTGCCGCTCTATTTTAATCGGATGGTGGATACGAAGCAGGATATCTTGTTGATTCATTCACCAACAGGCCATAGTGTTGCGATTAATCATAGCGGCATCCCCGACCAACGCTTTAACACAATTCCAGTGGTTAAAAACATAACCCGCGAAGCCTTATTTCGCCAGACGGTACAAGGAACAGAGCTGACCGCGGTACGGGTAATCGCCAGACGCGACGATATCCCGCTGACCCTTACCATTGCCAGGCTGGCGACGGAAAGGCGACAAATGCTGGAGCAATATCGTCGCAACAGTTTGCTGATGAGTCTTATCGCGATCCTCGTCTGTTCGGCACTCAGTCCGTTAGTCATCAGAAATGGGCTGCGGGCCATTACGTCGCTCAGCCGGCTCACCGCGGCGACAGATAGCGGCACACTTCGCCAGCCGCTGGCGGAACAGGCATTACCCGCCGAACTCAGGCCGCTTGGGCAAGCGCTAAATACCATGCGCCAGAAGCTTTCCGACGATTTTGAACGCCTGAACCAATTTGCCGACGATCTGGCGCACGAGCTGCGCACGCCGGTTAATATTTTACTGGGGAAGAATCAGGTGATGCTGAGTCAGGAGCGCAGCACCGAAGAGTATCAACAAGCCCTTGTCGATAATATTGAAGAGCTGGAGAGACTGTCGCGACTGACAGAAAATATTCTCTTTCTGGCGCGCGCGGAGCACCAGAATATAGCGGTAAAAAAACAGCCTGTTTCGCTAAATGCGCTGGTCGAAAATATGCTCGATTATCTTAGCCCTCTTGCCGAGGAGAAGGGCATCCGTTTTATAAGTCAATGTCAGGGGACGGTATGGGCTGATGAAATGTTATTACAAAGAGTACTCTCAAACCTGTTGACGAATGCCATCCGTTATTCTGATGAAAACGCCGTGATACGTATTGAAAGCGCTTATGAGAATAACATTGCAGAAATTCGGGTCGCTAATCCGGGAAGCCCCCCCGCCGATCCGAACAAGCTCTTCAGGCGTTTTTGGCGAGGAGATAATGCCCGCCACACCACCGGTTTCGGCCTGGGGCTATCGCTGGTTAACGCGATTGCCCTATTGCACGGCGGCTCGGCGTCTTACCGCTATGCCGATGAACACAACATTTTTTTGGTTCGTCTGCCTGATAACGTTTGATAGCTAAGGGCAGTACAGGTTCTATTCCCCTTCCCTGCCACAGGGCTATTGTTCTCAATACAACCTCAATAAAAAGAAAATAAGATATGTCAGTAAAGAGTATTGCCGACGCGATCACTTTCTCGGTTTCCAATCCAGGGTCAATTCATCCCATAACGCGTCATTCAGTAGGAATCTTTATGAAAATGTATCTTGCATTCGCCATTACGCTGCTGGGTATGGGTAAAGTCATTGCCTGTACTACCCTTTTGGTAGGCAATCAGGCTTCGGCTGACGGTTCCTTCATTATCGCGCGCAACGAAGATGGCTCGGCGAACAACGCCAAGCATATGGTTATTCACCCAATCGCGTTTCATCAACACGGCGAGTATAAAGCACACCGGAACAACTTTAGCTGGCCTCTTCCGGAGACAGCGATGCGCTATACGGCGATTCATGACTTTGATACTAACGATAACGCCATGGGGGAAGCCGGTTTCAATTCGGCGGGCGTCGGAATGAGCGCAACGGAAACCATTTATAACGGCAGAGCGGCGCTGGCCGCCGATCCTTACGTGACAAAAACAGGAATTACTGAAGACGCCATTCAGACCGTGATCCTGCCAGTGGCGCAATCGGCGCGTCAGGGCACCAAATTACTGGGCGACATTATTGAACAAAAAGGCGCGGGCGAAGGTTTCGGCGTCGCTTTTATTGATAGCAAAGAGATATGGTATCTGGAGACGGGGAGTGGTCATCAATGGCTGGCAGTACGACTTCCGGCAGATAAATATTTCGTTTCCGCAAATCAGGGACGTTTACGCCATTACGATCCGGATGATAAAGCGAATTATATGGCGTCGCCGACGTTAGTAAGTTTTGCGAAAAAGGAGGGATTATATGATCCGGCTCACGGCAGATTCGACTTCCATCAAGCCTATTCGCAGGATAACAAAATCGATATCACCTATAATTATCCTCGCGTCTGGACGCTGCAACACCAGTTTAATCCGCATCTGAATACTGCCGTTAACGAAGGGGAAACCTTTCCCATTTTTTTAACGCCAATGACGAAAATCAACGTGGCGGTAGTACAAAACGCGTTACGCAATCACTATCAGGGAACGTCTCACGATCCTTATGCCAGTCATAATCCTCAAGAACCATGGCGCCCCATATCCGTTTTTCGTACCCAGGAGTCGCATATTTTACAGGTCAGACCGAAATTACCGCAGGCTATCGGCGAAATAGAATACATTGCCTATGGAATGCCATCCCTTAGCGTCTATCTCCCCTATTATCAGGGAATACGTCATTATCAACCTGGATATGATAAAGGAACCGATCGGGCGAGTAACGATTCTACCTACTGGACATTCCGCACGCTGCAAACGCTGGTTATGCAGGACTACGATACGTTTGCGCCAGATGTGCAACGCGCCTGGAAAACATTTGAACAGCAAACGGCTAAGCAACAGCATACGATGGAACAGGCCTATCTGAGATTATATGCGTCGCATCTGAAAGAAGCGCAACGCTTACTGCAAAATTTTGAAGATAAAACGATGCAAAGTGCGCAGACGCTCGCCCATCGTCTGACAAACAATATTATTACAACAATGACTTACCATACAGATATGAAATATCACTTTTCAAGTACGCAACCATAAATTTAATGGTAATCTATTAGCCACTCATAAACAATAAGATAAAGCGGCAGCAAAATTAGCCAGATATAAAAGACAATAATTATTATGGATTCATAGAGAGGATAGTTTATTACACTCCAGGAGAATATCAGTAAAGAGACAAAAGCGGCAAAAACCCAGGAGGTATATAAGCACGTTTTTCTTTTCAAAATAGCCCCCCTCTCGCATAAGACGATAGCTACAGCTTATGTCCCGTATTACATAACTTCTCCCGACAGGCTTCTTTTACCCATGCTGAAAAATTTTGCGTCTTCTCTGATTTTAACGCGAATTCTATCTGTTCGAGCATGGAATAGGAAAAACGAATATTTTTCGTCACGGTCTTACTTGTCCGGGGCTTGGCTGGCATACACACACCTGTATAACATTTGATGTAACGCCGTTACTTTACGCAGGAGCAAATTGGTGAATTTGATCTGAATCAAAAAGACAGGTTTTCAATAAAAGTTGTGCCGTAAATTGTGAAGTTTGTAGATTTTATGAACATCTGATGTGCCGTTCTCCCCTCATCATCACCGCTATGTATGGGCGTCAGGACGTTCCCCAGCCTGAGCAGAAGTGTTTTTCCACTAAAAAGGACGTTTTCTTAAAGTTTCTGGCGAATAAAAACCACACCCTTTTAAGAGGTCGTTGAACCTGTCGAATGTTCCCACTACACCATTCAGGGATATTAAAACTGCTATGCAAATACAGAGCTTCTATCACTCGGCTTCATTAAGAACCCAGGAGGCTTTTAAAAGCCTACAAAAAACCTTATACAACGGAATGCAGATTCTATCTGGTCAGGGAAAAGCGCCGGCTAAAGCACCCGATGTTCGCCCGGAAATCATTGTCCTGCGAGAGCCTGGCGCAACATGGGGAAATTATCTACAGGATCAGAAGGCGTCTAACCACTCGCTGCATCACATCTATAATTTACAGCATGACCTTCTTACCGTCGCGGCAACGATTCTGGATAGACAAGACCCGGTACTAATGTCAATGGCAAATCAAATGGAGTTAGCAAAAGTTAAAACGGACCGGCCAGCAACGAAACAAGAAGAAGCCGCCGCAAAAGCGTTGAAAAAAAACCTTATCGAACTTATTGCAAAGCAACAGCAGAGTGGCCTGCCTGCAAAAGAGGCTTACCGCCTTGCAGCAGCGACGTTTAGGGACGCTCAGGTCAAGCATCTTAATAGTCAACCCTGGCAAACCATAAAAAATACGTTAACACATAACGGGCATCAATATACCAACACGCAGCTCCCTGCCGCAGATATGAAAATCGGCACACAGGATATCTTTCCCAGCGCTTACCAGGGAAAGGGCGTATGCAGTTGGGATACCAAGAATATTCATCACGCCAATAATCTGTGGATGTCCACGGTGAGTGCGCATGAGGACGGTAAAGATAAAACGCTTTTTTGCGGGATACGTCATGGCGTTCTTTCACCCTATGATGTGAAAGATCCGCTTCTGCGTCAGGCCGGCGCTGAAAACAAAGCCAAAGAAGTATTAACTGCAGCACTTTTTAGTAAACCTGATTTGCTTACCAGGGCCTTAGAGGGTGAAGCGGTAAATCTGAAATTGGTATCTGTTGGGTTACTCACCGCGTCGAATGTTCTCGGCAAAGAGGGAACAATGGTCGAGGATCAAATGCGTGCATGGCAATCGTTGACCCAACCGGGAAAAATGATTCACTTAAAAATCCGCAATAAAGATGGCGAACTACAGACGGTAAAAATAAAGCCGGAAATCGCCGCGTTCAATGTGGGTGTCAATGAGTTGGCGCTCAAGCTTGGCTTTGGCCTTAAGACATCTGATAGCTATAATGTCGAGGCGCTACATCAGTTATTAGGTAATGATTTACGCCCTGAGGCCAAACCGGGCGGCTGGGTTGGCGACTGGCTGGCGCAATACCCGAATAATTATAAAGTCGTAAACATATTAGCACGCCAGATTAAAGATATCTGGAAAAATAACCTTCATCATAAAGATGGCGGCGAACCCTATAAACTCGCAGAACGCCTCGCAATGTTAGCCAATGAAATCGACGCAGTGCCCGCCTGGAATTGTAAAAGCGGCAAAGATCGTACAGGAATGATGGATTCAGAAATCAAGCGAGAGATCATTTGCTTACATCAGACCCATACTTTAAATGCTCCTGGCAGCCTTCCAGATCGCAGTGGACAGGAAATTTTCCAAAAAGTATTACTTAATAGCGGCAACCTGGAAATTCAGAAACAAAATACGGGCGGGGCGGGAAACAAAGTAATGAAAAATTTGTCGCCAGAAGTGCTCAATCTTTCCTATCAAAAACGAGTTGGGGATGAAAATATCTGGCAATCGGTAAAAGGAATTTCTTCATTAATCACTTCTTGAGTCTTGAGGTAGTATATGGAAAATCTATTAAATCGTTTATATGACGCGTTAGGCCTGGATGCGCCAGAAGATGAACCGCTTCTCATCATTGATGATGAGATACAGGTTTATTTTAATGAATCCGATCTTACTCTGGAAATGTGCTGTCCCTTTATGCCATTGCCTGACGACATCCTGACTTTGCAGCATTTTTTACGCCTGAACTATACCAGCTCTGTGACTATCGGTGCTGACGCAGACAATACTGCTTTAGTGGCGCTTTATCGCTTACCACAAACCAGTACCGAAGAAGAGGCGCTCGCTGGTTTTGAATTACTTATTTCAAACGTGAAGCAATTTAAAGAACATTATACATAATATATCAATATGCTCTCTTCAGGAGATAAAACGCAATGCGTATTCTCGTTGCCTAAAGAGACAAAGCCACAGTCTATATACAAACCAAAGATAACCCCCAGCGAATGTTATTCGCTGGGGTTGGTTTTTAGTGGAAATGTAAGGAGCAAACGCTCATCTCTCTCATGCTGATCTGTTTGTGGGAGAAATTTTATAGTATGCCTGCGTTCGCTGCGCTATTTTCATATCACTATAGCGCACTATTTATCTATTAACTATTGACTATCATCGCAGCTAAACCTGCAGACAGTGTTGCAGCAAAAATCGCAGCAATAGCTACCGCTGTCACACCAACGCCAGCCCCGACAACTGCGGCGGTTTTGCCTTTAGAGATATCTTTTTTCTCAAGTGAGGTCAGGTCTGCCAGCGGAATTACCTGATCGGTACTCGTAATTAATGATTGTGGCGTAACTTTCTGGATAGTCACCGTATCCTGACTGCCATCTTTACATTTATATTGTACTACATCGCCTTCATATAGCGGAGGATCAAGAAGATAGTAGGTATAGTTTCTTTCTAATTGATGCTGACGGAGTTGTACGGGATTATAGGTTGAACATCCCGTCATCATCATGACGGTAGCAACCATCATTCCTGCCAATATTTTTTGATATTTCATCTTTTTTTCTCCCCTTCTTTCTCACCGATTGATAACGACCAATCATAATTTACCGCCAGATAGTTGAGAGTCAGTTAACCGTTATGATGATTTACCCGCCTGTTTATACAATGAGGACGCGCTGCACGACTTTTATAGTGATACTAATAACACAGTCGTTCTAAACCATTACTATACAGCAGTGTTATTGTTTAAATCATTAACATATTCAGGCCGTGCGTTACTATATCTAATTTAATAATCACGCACTGCACCACAAATAAAAATTCATGCCTGCCATGTATGACCAAGAATATATATCAGGATGAGATGAACATCACTGTCGCTCAATTTTTCAATGCCTACTTTGAATTTGTCGATTGCGTCGAATCACCTTCAGGTATAATGAGATAAATAAGCACAACAATCATCATCATAAAAAGTCGAAATGATGCCTCAACGCCGTGGTAAGTTTTAGTAGACATCCACATTCTAAACCATTCACCACCTATGGCAGCAAATCCCGCCAGCCAGAGAATAACCCCTAGTGTAAGGGCAACGATCCCCCATTTTTTTGAGTGAGTAAACTGTTCTGTTGACGCATTCCGGCAACAAAACATAATATATCCGCCATACCATCCAGTCACAGAGATCATTACTTCAAATGCTATAATAATAGAATATGCGATATGATAGGCTATAGGGTTAAGTACCGCTCTGTAACAGATAGTGGAAGACGGTAAAATTGACTCCATAGACATTACTAATTTTACAAATGCAAAATTAGTCTGGTAATCAGTAAGATTACCAAAAGCCACAAGAGTTACATAAAAGGATACGGCAGTAAGCGTTATAATTTTACTATATCTAATAATTAACATAAGCAGCCCTTTTCATGATATGTTTGGCGTAGAACGTAACACACCAAAGATAAACCAGAAGTCACTACGGACAATAAGAGCCAGCCTTCAGTCAATCAAATAAACCAGGTGTTTTCATTAGCCGAAAATAATATCCATTGTCGCTATTTTCAGCAAATAGAACCCGTGCACAAGCATGCCTTCGTAAAAACCGGAGAGCCACAACACCACTGCCGTATTTGTCAGCGCTCGTTTCAGGCTAATTACCGCGACAATGCGCACAAGCAGGATGTGAAAAAAGCTATTTCTCAATGGTTCAGGCATCAGCGATACAGTACGAACCACTGAAAGTGGGCATAAACACCGTTATCAGAACCTTAAAAAACTCTTAACAAAGCAGGTAATCAACATTGGCTTTATTACCACAGATGACTGGGGGAGTTATGAACATGAAGTTCCGCCAGAAATCCACTTATAAGCAAGGCATTCACACATCACATTGAGCGACATAATTTGAATCTACGGATACATATTAAGCGACTAGCACGTATATCGAGAGACAACATGAACCCCCTGTATACCCCATAAACTCTTGCACAAATGCAGATGCAGACCCAACGGAGATAAAAAACAACCTATTTCGGCAGGACAAAAAATGACTCACCTCGAAAAAACCGAGCATTCAGCGGTGATTATTCGAATAGTTTTTTATTATGTAATCATGTTAAATATGATAACGATAATCATTCAGTAATTATAGAAACACATAAACAGAATTATATATTTTCATGAAAATTATTGCATACATACGGCTGATGCAGGGGAATCCATCAGCTATGACCTTTATTTTATTGATTCTTTTTTCCTCCTCCGTACCAGCAAAACAAAAAAACCAGGGAATCGTACATACTGATTTTATTAACTATTTAGTGAATAATGATCCTGTAGGTGTGAAAAACACTCTGCAATATTGTGATAAATGCCTGCAGAATATCGACCCTCTTTTTCTCGACTGGGCTAACGCTATTCTTGAGTATCACAAGAAAAATTATGCTGAATCAATACAATATTACAGAAAAATAATTTCAGCCAGGCCTGACTGGTACAGTGCAAGGTTACAACTGGCCACAGTCTTATATCTGAACAAAGACATTCTTTCGGCTGAAGAGCAACTGAGAAAGTTACGCAGTGAACATCTGACAGAAGAGGCGGCTGGTCTCATTGACAGATTTATTGCCAGGGTACAAAAAACAGATCACTGGTCATTCCGTGGTGGTTTTACATATCTGAATGAAAAAAACATTAATAATGTTCCACCGTCAGGACGTTCCATCAGAGGATGGAAGCCCGAAAAACCGCAGTCGGGTAAAGGGGTGATGTTCTGGGGAGAGGCGGAAAAAAGGTTTTCTCTTCCGGATAATTTTTTTGTTATTACCCGCCTGGCTACTTCAGGGAAAACATACTGGAATAACCATTCTTATGATGAGCTGGATGGCAGTGTTGGCGTGGGAGCAGGTTATCGGAATGTAAATACCATGGTCCAGTTTATCCCATTTTACGAAAAAAGTTATTATAGCGGAGGTCAAACATCAGATGGTGGTTTGCAGTCTTACTCTGATACAACTGGTATCAAGGTGGAAACAGAATTCCAGCTCGCATCACGTTGGCGTTTATATTCAGATGCTAAGTTGGATAAAAATGAGTATAAGAAAAAGACTTACCTTAACGGATATCGCTACTCGCTTAATGAAACTCTGATTTATTTCCCTGATTCACGCCAGTATATTTCTGCGGGTCTGGGATACAGTATGCTCAGAACTGAAGAAAAAGATAGCTCTTTCAATAAGTCAGCATTCCGGGCCGGGTGGATGTACGAATGGGATGGAGGTATATCAACGCTCTTACAAGCTGCTTATGGTTATAAAAAATACCTGGACGGAGACTTCTGGGGAATAAAACAAATGAACCATGAATATAGTACGTCTGTAACAGTATGGCATCGCGATATTTATTTTTTTGGAGTAACACCAAAAATAACATGGAATTATCAGAGAACTGACAGTAATCATCCTTTCTACGACACAGAGAGGAATCGTCTTTTCCTGAGTTTCAGCAAATACTTCTGAGAGGATACAATGAAAACCACTTTTATTATCACCAGCATAATCTTGTCGTGCAGCCTGTTAACGGCCTGCGGTGGCGGAGGGGGAAACAGCAGCAAAACACATAGTACCACCATGTCAACGCCACGATGTTTGACCGTTATTTGCCATTTTCATGCCCGCTAAGATACTTTCGTTACTGATGCTGTCCGCTTTTCACCATTTCATCATCACTGATTGGCGTTGTGTTTTTGGTCAGCACTCCAGCTTTACGTTTCTCTTTTAACCGGTAACTCTCTCCTTTGATATTCAGCGTGGTTGAGTGATGTAGCAACCGATCCAGTATCGCTGTTGCCAGCACGTGATCTCCGAACATTTCTCCCCAGTCTGCGAACCCTTTGTTTGACGTCAGTATGATGCTCGCTTTTTCATATCGACGGTTCAGTAGCCGGAAGAACAGGCTGGCTTCCTCTCTGTTCATCGGCAGATAGCCTATTTCATCCAGGATCAACACCCGGGCATAACTCAGTTGCTGCAGCTGACGCTCCAGACGGTTTTCCTGTTTCGCTTTCATCAGTGTCGCGATCAGTCTGTCCAGTGGCATAAACAGTACCCGATGTCCCGCATCCACCGCTTTCACGCCAAGAGCTATGGCCAGATGAGTTTTTCCGACACCAGGAGGTCCCAGCAGGATCACGTTTTCGCTGCGCTCCACGAACGCCAGACCAGCCAGTTCCCGGACAACCTTACGGTCGATGCCCGGCTGGAAGGTAAAGTCGAACTGCTCCAGCGTTTTGACCCACGGCAGACGAGCCTGCTTCAGCCTGGACTCCATACCGCGCTGATGCCTGCCGTTCCATTCCTGCTGTAGCGCCATGCACAGGAACTCCCGGTAGTTCAGCTCTTTTTTAGCTGCCTGTTCCAGCAGGCTTTCAACGTGATAACTCAGATGCTCCATTTTCAGGCGACTCAGCAGGACTTCCAGCTCATGCATCACAACAGCTCCTCATAGGCACTCAGTGGTCGATGTTCCACCTGACTGACCTGCTGCCAGAGCGGGGCGTGATGCTCCGGCACTGTCTGCCAGCCAGACGATGCCGAACAGAGGCGATGTGAGGCCACCAGTTTCTCATTACTGTAGATCCGCAACTCGTCATCCAGCGATATTCGTATCGATACCGGCTGACCACACAGCGCTTCGGGAACGCTGTAACGATTACCACCAACCTCGATATAGCTGTCCCAGGACACATGGCGGATATCGAAGTAACTGGTATCGAAGTCCGTATCCGGTAACGGCTGCAGATGTTCCTGCTCCAGCGCGAAGCGCTGTTCCGGCGTTTCTTTGAACTGGCGAAGTTCCCGTTTGTCAGCCACATCGGCTATCCATTGCTCCAGTTGTTGATTAACATGAGTGAAGCTGTCGAACCTGCGGTACCGGACGAAGAAGTTCTCCTTGAGGTATTTCACCATTCGCTCAACCTTACCTTTTGTTCTGGCCCTGCGTGGACGGCATGCCCGTGGCAGGAAGTTATAGTGGTCGGCCAGCAACAGGAATCCGGAGTTGAACACGACTTTCCCGTTGTTATTCTTCAGCACCGCAGCCTTCTGGTTATCAACCAGCACCGTTTTCACACAACCACCGAAGTAGCGGAAGGCGCGAACCAGTGATTCGTAGGTATGCTCAGCATCCTGTTTTGGTGCTGCGAAGACATGGAAGCGGCGGGAGAACCCCAGCGTATTAACCGCAAAGTTAACTTTGCACCGTTGCCCGGCAACCTCCACCTCAACTTCGCCCCAGTCGTGCTGGAGCTGGTATCCAGGCTGAGTTTCGAAGCGAACTGTTCTTTTTGACGGACGCATTTTACGTTTGGGCTGGATGTAGTAACGCAGCATGGAACGTCCGCCCGTATAACCCATTGCCTTAATCTCCGCGAAGATAACCTCACTATTCCAGACATTCTCTGCCAGGCGCATGTCGATGTAATCCATAAACGGTTTCAGCTTAACCATTTTGTGGCGGGTCTTTCTGGCTGGCGGTTCAGGGTATTTGAGGTAGCGTCTGACCGTCCGTTCAGAGCAACCAATCTGAGTCGCAATATCGACAATGTACGCGCCCTGCTGGCGCATTTGCTTTATCATGTAAAAGTCCTCTCTGCTCAGCATGTTGATGTCCTTTCTGGTGTGAGAACCTTAAGGAAACAACATGTTGGGTGGAGCGGACAATCCAAATGGTGAATTACCGTCTTATATCACTGGCGCTGACAACCACGAGTGAATCCACTCACGTCGTGAGTATCACCACATCAGGAACCCCCGGTTCATCTAATAATAATTCAGATGAGATAACTGAAACCGTCGGCTCCACGGGAAATGATTCCACCGACAATACGGGGATACCTGCAATTAGTGAAACTAGCGGAACTAGCGGAACTAGCGGAACTAGCGGAACTAGCGGAACTAGCGGAACTAGCGGAACTAGCGGAACTAGCGGAACTAGCGGAACTACGTTACAGAAAGAGCCTGTAATATCAACGCCGTCCAGTGAGACTCGTATTCCAGAGGCTAAGTACAGCTCAGGCACCATCCTTACCCGTACAGTAAATGATACGGACTCCAAAATACTTCATAGAAATGATGTAGTAAGCAATCCTGATGCCTTTACTCTCAGAATGAAAGACGGTGAAGTTGTCGTGGATGTCAAACCAATAAATACCGGCGATCCGGCTGACTACCGTGAGCTGGTATCAAAAAATCTTAATATCCTGAGGGATAAAAGTGGTGAGGCTGTCGGTTTTTACGGCATCGTGGAAACGTATACGAGTGAAACTACCCGAAATCTGTCAGGCAAAGAAAAATATGGCAGAATGGATTATATCGTTGCCATGAACGGAGAAGAAAAGAAACTCCCTTCTGTCGCGGCTGACTATACCGGTAAACTTTACTACGATCAGGAGCAGGCCGCAGGAAAAGAAGCCGATATCAGCCTTCGTTATGAAGATCGTCAGGTTACCGGGGCCATACTAGATAAAGATCGCCCACATTTCAGCATGGAAATTGATACCCGAAAACCTCACGAAGTGGACGAAGATGGCAGTTTCATGGCCGTGTTAGTGGGGACGAATAACCGTGCAGACACCAACATGCACGGGTACATTTATGGCAATTTTTACGGAAAGGACGGTGAAATCGTCGCCGGTTCGGTCCACTCTAAAGATGATGACAGCTGGGGTGGCGTGTTCGGGGGAGAAAAGCAGTAATAAATATCAGGAGGTGGTATATCCACCTCCGCTAATTTTAGTGGTGCGGCAGGAATAACCCTGACCGGTCCCCCCGCAGCCCGCAAGGCTGACACAAAATAGGCATCCCCCCGGTCATATTTTTCGAACAACACCGCTGGCCTCCACTCAAAAGACTATAAAAAAGAGTCCGGAATCTGTTTCTTCAACCATTATCTGACAAACCGCACCCTGCCGGAAATCTGTCATATAGTTTATTCATTGTCAGCTCTGCAAAACGATGATCTACTGCCGAATTAAATAACCCAGTTCATCGTTTGAAAGTTTATACCGGTTTGACTCTGCTACTTTCACCTGGGTTTCCTTATTCTGACATTTTCTGAACTAAAAGAACCAGTCCTGTTTATTTTTCTTCATTACTCTCTCTGCTATGAAATTGTTTCTTATTTCCCCGGCATTTATTGCTACCTTTTTCCTTATCTGGTTGTCGATAAGGCATTGACGTAACCAGTCTCATGACAACGGCTAACATGGCCTTACTTAACCTGTTTTATTGATATGAAAATGTTATTGTTGATATAGCCTGAACCGTGCCTGCCTGAATGTCTCCGGTGCGAATATAATTAACTTTAAGACTGACCGCAGGGGCAGGATCTCCCCTGTATGTCGAAAATCGCCACTGGTTTGTATTTCCTTTTACTGAGGAATCTGGGCCGAATCTTAAGGCTTCAGAGTGTCCGTCTTTATATATCTTCAGACCCATCCCTCGTGCTGTTGATGCGTTATCCAGTGAAAGTACCGGGCTCTGGTTTGCCGGGTCCGTGGCATCCGTCAGTGTTGCATAAACATCTATGTTATCCTGGCATTTTAACTGTAAATTGAGTTTTCCTCCTGGTACCTCTGAGCCGACTGACGGGAACTGTTTTTTATAGGCGGCAGCTAACTGAACAGTATAGTTACGTTGCGAAAGACTGCATGTTTTTGTTTTAACAAAGAAATTAAAACCGTTCAGAATAATAAATGAGGTGCCTCCCAGATTGTTGACCCCACTGTTACTTGATGTGACTGAAAAGTTTCCCACATGAACAGGGGGGACATTAATCCACCCGGGTGCAAGCCTGCCCAACACAATGACGCCAATCCTTATCGATGCCCCCATTCTTGGGACAAGATACCATCGGCCATTAGGCGGTATAACGTCCATCAGATTATTCCCTTTCATCTCCACTCCTTCGCCAAACCCGCTTTCCTGACTGTCCGCTATCGTAAAAGTCACCCCGATGTTAGGCACACCAATATCGTAAATATCCTGCCCGTTATACTGGCCCACGACCGGACGGGTTATTACAGCCTGCCCTCTGAGATAATATGGCCAGCAGTAATCAAACAAGACGTTTTCACTGTAATAAGCACTTTTACCCACCTGGTACGGATAGGAAGACGCATCAGCGGGAGCATCAAGATTACTGAACCGTATATCCGGTCTGAGAATAAAATTTTTAGGTGTGTTATTGCAGAAACGGGCCGCTGCGCTCTGCCCAGACTGGAAAAGAAAAAGAAGTACAATGAAGTAACGCATTTTAGCCGGCAACGCCTTCATAATCGCAGTCTCCCTATCCTCAGTTACATTGTCGGTGGATAACATGCCTGAGTTTTTCATCTCAGCACCCGTTACAGACCCCGGCTAATTAAGAGCCAGGAATACAGCGCATATTACTTTTCAATAACCACAGTTATTGTTTTTGCGGTTTCATACAGCGGACTGGCAGTATGGTGACTACGGGTTTATCCGTCTGGCGTTTTACAACAGAGTGATAAGAAAAGATGCAGTGATCAGCAGCATACCGTCCCCATATCACCTTTATGGTTCCTTTATCCTTCAGACCCCGGGCAAAAAGTCGTCCTCCCTGAACAACATACCCAACAGATTTACCCTGAGCATCAAAGGCCTCGGATGCCATAGGAGGGATGCTTCCGTCTGACATTCGTATATCAAACAACATTGCTTCACCTGACTGCGTGGTGAAATTCACCAGCGTCGCACTGTTTGCCCGCGGAATAATTTCCTGTTCTGTCGCTGACAGCTCAACATTCATCGGCAACGCTTCGGGATCGATACTGACCGCATTTTTTTCATAAGGTGTGACAGAAGGGACGATACCGTTTCCCCATGGATCGAGACGATTGCCCGGAGAATTATTAATGGTTGCACCACCGGCGCCTTCCGCATGGATAATAGCGAATGTGTCACTCAGATCGTTACTCAGGGTGATACCAAATGGATGAGCCACGACGGCACCGGAAACGCCAAGCGAGGTCTGGCGGTGATTAAGACTGTCGTTACCGGCTGTCGCGGTTAAATAAGCGTAAGGCGAACGGTAACCGGTACTGGCTGAATATCCGGAACCGCCTTTTTCCATCGCGCTGGCAGAAAGGCCATATGAAAACTGATTGTCCTCTCCGGCAACCCCGCTGACCGAGGTCTGCAGGCTGTTTCCGGCACCTTTGCTGCCATTCAGCGTGGTGGATAAGAGCGGACTCTGCTGACTTTCCCCCAGAGGAATGGAGAAATTCACATAAATACGACGATCATCACGCAAATTGTCAGTGTCAAATGACCGGGAATAACCCACCTGGTAGTTCAGCCGCCGATATACGTTACTGTACCCTGCCTGATATTCGCTGCGGGTCCCTTTACGGCTCCAGTAGCTGTATGTTGAACCCGTCAGATAAAGGTTGCCCCTTCCTGCTCCCAGTTCCTGGTTTACTGATAACTGAAACTGGTTTCTCGGGCGAAAGAACATGCTATTTCTGGCCTGGCTGTTTTTGAAATAATCCACCCGGTTAGCCCACATGGCATCCCGCAGGTTGTAAAAGTCTTTTGACATATACCGATAGGCGGCCAGTGTCAGGCTGGTGTTTGTTAATGGCATACTCACATTGTAGCTGGCGTGCAAACTGTACCCTTTTTGCGTACGGTCATTACGGCTCAGTTTCGTCTCCGAGAACGTGATATCAGATGCAATGGCACCAAATGGGGTGTTAAATGCCGCGCCGGCAAGAGCTGCAATATAATGTGGTGTTGCCATCACCCCGGAGTTTACCGTCACATCATTCACTAATCCGTACTGCAGAGTTCCCTGAAAAACAATTTCATCCAGATTATTGTCTGCATACCGGTAGCGGCCTGTTGATACCTGGTATCGGGTATACCCGGGACGGACAAGTTGCGCCACTGAAGCAAACGGAACAGTAAACAGGCGTGTCTGTCCGTTTGCTTCTGTCACGCTGACCGTCAGGTCACCACCATATCCGGAAGGATAGAGGTCATTGACGGTAAACGGTCCAGCCGGAACGGTTGTTTCATAAATGATATTCCCGTTCTGTCTGATGGTTACTTTTGCATTGCTGCTGGCGATACCATGTACCACCGGCGCATAGCCTCTCAGGGAGCCCGGTAACATCCGGTCATCGGATGCCAGTCTCACTCCCCGGAGGCTGACATTTTCCATCAATTCTCCTCCCGTACTGAAATCCCCCACCGTCAACTGACCACGCAGGGCTGCAACATCATGCCGGAGGTTGGTTTCTGTGCTACGGTACCCCCCGGTACGCCCTCCGGACCAGTTTCCCCTGTGTCGTAAAGCAAATCCGGCAAAATTGAATCCTGCTCTGATCCCCAGATACGTCCTGTCTTCCTGTGTACCGGCAACCCGGTAACGGTAATTATTCAGGTTATAGTTAACAAACGCGGCAGGTACCCCCGTCTGCCACTGTGCCGGAGAGATATAACCGCGGGGACGATGGATAAGCAGCGCCTGGGGAATATCGATATTCAGACGCAACTCTGATGGTTCAAACCGTATTCTGGATACCGGTATGACAGAAGAAATATCCGTACAACCTCTGCTATTTTTTATTATCCTGTCACTCAGCGCTTCTTCGTTTAAATCCAGTAATGATAACAGCTCGGGTGTCAGGCAGAGGAGAGTTCTGTCCATACCGGATGAAAGATTAAAACGCAGTACCGCTCTTCCTTTCCATTCTCCATTAAGCCAGATATCGGAGTAATATTCACCCGGCGGAACAGGTTGTCCATGACTGAAACGCTTCACATCAATAATGTTTTCTCCGGGTATATGTTGTAAAAATACCGGATTAAATTCGACATCGGCTGCCGCCAGTACATCCCTGTTTACCAGACACGGCAATATAATGAAAAGCAATAATACCGATGGCCTGCCTGTTGTTGTCCTTTGTAACCGGCATTTGTTTTCCACTGTTCATCCTTTACTTAATTGATGACTTGCCTTCCTCATAACCACCGTAATCATTAATGACAGTCCAGATGACGCTGGCACCGTAAAGGTTTTTCCCCGGCAAGGTGAACTCTTTAACAGAATAAGGTGAAACCATCCCCGGCTGCGTTAATGACTGAATATCTCTGTCAGACTTCAGTGCAATTTTTTTATAGGTAACAAAATAAGGTGTCTGATTATCAGCCCTGAGGAAGATCTGGTTTCCTCTGTTTACCCGTGACCACGTAACCTGTCTGGCGGCATCCGCTACAGATTGATTTAAAGTTGCAGGCCGGAAAAAAAGTTTAATACGACTGCGGACAGCAAGCTGGAGATAATTTACATTACCGACATCCGCCTTTTTTCCTCCGAATTCAGGCCTGGGAGGAATGTCAAGTACATTCAGATAAAATACCGACTCTCTGTCCCGGGGAAGAGGCTCCCCGGTATACATAATTCTTAAAGTCTGTCCTGTTCCCGGTTCTATTCTGGAGACCGGAGGGGTGATGACAAAAGGAACCCTGACAGATCCCGGAGAACCAGACGCATCCCCTGTATCGAGCCATGCCTGAACCAGTGACGGTGAATTATCACCATTCTGGAGCTGCACATTAATACTTTTTTTCTGCTCCGGATATACCACCCGAGTCCCCATAATAACAACGCTGGCGCAGGCAGAAAAAGACAGCAGTCCTGATATAATCAAGAGTATCAGTCCGGGCATGGTAACCTCTGTTCAGACAGGAAAAACCGGATTTGCTGCAAAACACTCAGGGAGAATTATTCGTATGCAATCGTGTAATTCACGGTAGCGGCCACATCCCCGGCTGTTGCAGCGCCTGTTGCATAATATCTGGCGTTATAACGCAGTTTTACATCTGAAGCGTCAATCCGGGTTGCTGTGGTATTCTGAGAGGAGACATCTTTACCCAGGGTAATCGGAGTATTTCCATCGGCGTTTAATAACTGAACCTGCACATTAGTTGCCGTTCCCGTATTATTCAGATTCCCGGTAGTAAAATCAGTGGTGGCGTTGGGTTCAAAATAGGCTTTTACACTTTGACCACCGGAAGACGATCCGGTATCACATCCATTCAACTCAATCACAAATGGTGTTAACGCCGCTGTTTTAGCCGGAGTGTCCAGAAGTGTTTTTGAAACAGCCGGTAGCGTCACGGTTAAATTTTTACTGCCGGTTGTCACCGAACATGTCTGGTCCAGAATTTTTCCCACAAAATTAATTGTGCCGTCATAGGAAAGAACACTGGCGGAAAAAATAAACGACAACATACCTGTGGCGATGAAAGTCTTTTTCATGCAACTGCTCCTCAATAACAGCATTAAGTACGATTACCAGCATCAATGAAATAAATACAGACAAGACCTTTATAAATACAAACCAGGAGTTATCTGACAGAAAGTATTATTGACGGCAACATAAAATTCAACGTGTTTATATCGTTTGATCACTAATTAATTGACAGGAAACAACTATCAAACATTAAAAATAGATCGTCGTTATCGATCTGGCATTCTATTGCCACTTACTTATCTCTTTGTTTTATAATCCCTTAAAAAACATAAAGTCACGAACGGCTTCATTAGCATCCTGGTTTATCTGTTACCAGCTCTGGCTAACGTCATAGCATATGGAATATTCTGAGCGGGCTATCTTTTTAAGCCAACATTATCCACAAAGAAATAATAACTATGTTTATCTCCCCCTGTAATGCCCCTCTTTATCTGATGACTGAAATAATGAACTGACTGCCACCAGTAATCCGCCGATTATCTGCCCTCCATTGCGCTCACATAAAGAGTGATGCACGGTAATACATTAAGGTAAATAAAAACTATTCGGCCTTCCCGAAAGTACCACAGATTACATCCCGGGATACATTATTCCGGGATGCCCGGCAACCCTGACTCACGGGGAAAAATGAATGATAAATCCCGTGCTATTAAACACTAACAGGTAGCGAAATATTAAGTCGATGAATCCGCGAAAATGCCTGGGCAAAGAATTGGCAGGACTGTTTTGCTCTCCACAGAAGCCCGGGATTACGGAGATAAATATCCTGTTTCCAGAACCACTATAACTCACTAAAAATCAGCATGGTAAACCACCGGATTACCCTTTTACCGCATCAGTAAAACTCATCTCCTATACACATTTCACGACGTGATATTTTACGTTATTCATTTTTTAGGATTTATCTGTTCATTTCTACAATAAAAGTCATGTAAATTGTGTGCCATTGCACAGATAACAATCAGGCTGGAAATAAGTTTGCCAGTTTCAGCCGATGAATAAATGCGCCTTAATAACACATCTGTGCGACTGGAGAGGTGATGTTAAATCTCCTTAACATTCAGTTGCTACTGCCCGCTTTATTCCCCGTGAGCGGGACTTTTTACTCGCAAATGTCTCTGATATCACAAAGGTTGCCATGCCCGGATATTACAGAATCCCCCCCGGATGGGAAAACAGAAGACGAAGACAGGATGACGATGTGCTTCTGGAGGCCACGGTGACTGTAGATAAGACAATACAAATACAGGTAGAAAATACGTTCATTCGATGGCTAAAAACGAGGGAAAAGGGGGCCGTTTCTCTTGATAATAAAAAGATAATATGCTGGTACTGTGGCGGAGTATGGCTTCATTACACTGTCAATACTAATGTGATGTCTTTATACCTGCACTCGGGAGGCGAGGATGCCTTTGACTCTCTGGCTGACTGTGCAAATGAAATCTCCCGGCTTTTATATCAAAACCACTCTGACGTCAGCATCAAATGGACTGAGCATCCACACCGGCGCAAATACCTTAAGGATACGACGGGCACTTAACCGATAAGCTTTTTTTTACACCGCGTTCCGGCACCGATGGACAGTACGGTGATTGCGGTGGCCTTCAGCAGGGACAGACCGTGAACTCAGCCCTGAGTGCGCCAGGTATGCGTTTACGGACACTAATACCTGAAGAGATACCGGAGAGTCGAATTGCCAGCCTGCTGTATTCGGAATCCGACAGCCCTATCCTATAGCCAAATTAATCCTTTTATCACGCGCGCCCTTTAGACCAATATGCCATAAAGTTAATCGCTTTGTGCTCGACGCCACACTCACCAATTAAATAGCGGCGCAGTCGCTTGACGACTGTGGACTCTGCGGCTACCCATCCATAAAACTCTGTGTTGCTGGTTGTGGCTTTATCCCAGATAATATCCCCTTCGGCTTCTTCTCGCACCGTATCGTGATGGCGACTTTCGGGTATTCTCGCATGCGTTTTCACGGCCTGAATCAGACATTCACCGTGCTTCACCGCCGAGGAATTACGCGGCAACCAAAAAATTTTGGCGAAATTAAACTCGCTTAAATTCGCACAGTCACCCTGTTCAGGAACTTCAAAGAACGCCTGAACCTGTGGCGGGTTCGTCTGTTCCGCCAGCATTTCCAGGATTCCTCGCGCAGCAGGGAGCGCCGTCTCATCAGCAATGATTAATGCATTCCGCAGTCCATGAGGGGGCGTCCATTCATAGCCGCCGCTGTCTTCAACATGCGTCGCATCAGGCGCCACCATCTGAATGGCATCACCGGGTCTGGCATTAATCGCCCATGCCGAAGCCGCGCCTTCTGTACCATGATTGATAAACTCCACGGTGACCTCCTGGCAAACAGGATCGACATGTCGCAGCGTATAAGTACGGATAACCGGGCGCTTCTCTTTTGGCATCCCCCGCACAAGCTGATACCAGTGCCCTTCCGCAGGTAACGACGGCGGTGTACCGTCTTCGGACGGAAACAGTATCTTAATGCGCTGATCCGGCGAGTCGCACTTCATCTGCGACACCTCCTGTCCGCTGAAAACCAGGCTCAGCAGCGAAGGGGAAAGCTCCGTCTTACGCACCAGTTGAACATTGAACAGGCGGTAGCCCTGAACTCCAGCCATAACTTTTCCTTACGCTTAAATCGCAGAATGCTGTGAACGGTAGCGGCTGCGCCAGATAAAGCCAGATACCACAGTAAATAACACAGCGACAAACAAGGCCGCCATAATCAGCGCCGCTGCGGTGCCAGTTTTCGACACCAGCGGCACCAACAATGCACAAAGCCCATAGCCAAGCGTGTGGCTGGTAGCGATCCAGCCCGCACCTGCGCCGTCTGTCAGCTTATCGTTCAGTAAAAGCTGATAAGCGGGCGTTGCCAGAGCGGCCCCAAACGATAGCGCCGCACAGCCGAGGTAAAACAACCATAGCTGTTCGGCAATCATTATCGCCAAACCACTAATCATCAGCGCCCCGGCACTCAAGAGCAGCGCCATCGGCGTCAGGCGCTGAGGGCGGAGCACCCCGAACTGTGCGATAAGCGCAGCAACTGCGGCCAGACCCAACAGCCACGCAATCTGATGGCTAATGGCGGCAGTATCCGTGGCGAACTGGCGAGTAAGGGCGGGCGAAAGACCAAGCTGCATCATGCTCACCGCCGCGGCTAACAGCAGCGCACAAAGCAGATATGGCAGACAATTCAACCTCAGTCTGGCGCTCTTACGCTCCGCTGCGGGCTGTGGCGGCATGCCCGGCAAACGCAGCAGCATCAACAGCGCCAGCAGTGGGGCTGCCATTAGCAGCCCTATCGGCGCCAAAGGGTGAATTGCCAACATTGCCGCAGCGCACAGCGGCCCGAATAGTCTGCCGCAGCTCAAGCCGGAGCTAATGGTCGCCAGAGCGGTCATGCGATTCTCTTTCCCCGCTCTCTGCAATGCCCAGACCTGACAGGCTGGCACCATCGCCGACACGGTAAGCCCGTAAACGATCCGCGCGATGATTAATATTCCCAGTCCCACCGCTGTCGTTACGGCGTCGGTCGCCATTAGCACGCAACCCAGTCCGAGCAGCGTAAAGCTTGCGCTGTATCCTCCCAGAGCCCACAGCACCACCGGCTTACTGCCCACACGGGTAATTTGCTTTCCCCACCACGGGGAAGATGGCAGGAACAGCATTGAGCCGAACATCAGCAAAGCCGCCCAAATCGACAGGCTCAGGCTTGTCTGAATCACCAGCACAGGGATCGCGACCAACAGGCCGTTTTGCCCGACACCCAGTAGCCCCACGCTGAACGCAAGCGGCCAGCAGGACAATGGCTTTTGCGGCGTTTCCGCTATCTCAACAGACGTCACGATATTGCAATTCCGTATATTAATTGTGTTTATTTGTAAAATTAATTCTACAGATTCTAACAATTGCCATTGATAATGAGAAACATTATCGGCAAAATTCGCATTATCATAACGCGTGGGATCTATTTGATTATGACTTTGCCAACTAAAACGCCGGCCCTGGATGTAGCTGCGCAGTGTTTCCTGAATTCCCTGGTTCGTGAAACCAAAGACTGGCGGCAGACTGAATACCAGCCAGCCGAATTGATCATCCCGCTGGGCGAACAGCAGGCACTCCATTTCAGAGTGGCTTATTTCTCCCCAACCCAGCATCACCGTTTTGAGTTTCCGGCTCGTTTGGTCACAGCGTCCGGTAGTCAACCCGTCGATTTCACCACCTTCTCCCGGCTTATTATTGATAAGCTCCAGCACCAATTCTTGTTGCCCGCGACCCGTTGCAAAACCTTCCATCAGCGTGTGATGGAAAGCCACGCCCATACTCAGCAGGCGATTGACGCTCGCCATGACTGGGTAGCCCTGCGTGAAAAAGCGTTGGACTTTGGCGAGGCGGAGCAGGCTCTGCTGGTCGGGCATGCCTTCCACCCGGCACCTAAGTCTCATGAACCGTTTAATCAGCAGGAGGCCGAACGCTACCTTCCGGACTTCGCTCCCCACTTCCCGCTGCGGTGGTTTGCGGTGGACAAAACGCAGATCGCCGGTGAAAGCCTGCATCTCAGTCTGCAACAGCGGTTGACGCGTTTTGCCGTAGAGAATGCGCCGCAGTTACTCAACGAATTAAGCGACAATCAATGGCTATTCCCGCTACACCCGTGGCAGGGGGAGTATCTATTGCAGCAGGAGTGGTGCCAGGAGCTTGTCGCTAAAGGGCTGCTTAAAGATTTAGGCGAGGCTGGCGAGCCGTGGCTACCGACCACCTCTTCTCGCTCGCTCTACTGCGCCACCAGCCGCGACATGATCAAATTCTCCCTGAGCGTGCGTCTGACCAACTCCATACGTACCCTGTCAGTGAAAGAGGTGAAGCGTGGAATGCGCCTGGCCCGCCTGGCGCAAACCGACAACTGGCAGACGTTACAAGCCCGCTTCCCAACCTTCCGGGTGATGCAGGAAGATGGCTGGGCTGGGCTGCGCGATCTCCACGGCAACATCATGCAGGAAAGCCTGTTTGCCCTGCGTGAAAACCTGCTGGTGGATCAGCCACAAAGCCAGACTAACGTACTGGTCTCTCTGACTCAGGCCGCACCGGATGGCGGTGATTCGCTACTGGTTGCGGCGGTAAAACGCCTGAGCGATCGCCTCGGCACCACTGCACGGCAGGCCGCCCACGCATGGGTCGATGCTTACTGTCAGCAGGTGCTGAAACCGCTGTTTACGGCTGAAGCGGATTACGGTCTGGTGCTACTGGCGCATCAGCAAAATATTTTGGTTCAGATGCTTGGGGATCTGCCGGTCGGGCTTATCTACCGTGACTGCCAGGGCAGTGCGTTTATGCCTCACGCGGCAGACTGGCTTGACACCATTGGCGAGGCGCAGGCGGAAAACATCTTCACCCATGAGCAGTTGCTACGTTACTTCCCTTATTACCTGCTGGTTAATTCCACTTTTGCCGTGACCGCCGCGCTGGCCGCAGCCGGGCTGGACAGTGAAGCGAATCTGATGGCGCGCATACGAACTTTTCTGGCTGAAATACGTGAACAGGTGACCCATAAAACCTGCCTCAACTACGTGCTGGAAAGTCCGTACTGGAACGTAAAAGGTAATTTTTTCTGTTATCTGAACGACTACAACGAGAACACTATCCTCGATCCCTCAGTGATCTACTTCGATTTCGCCAATCCGTTGCTGGCCCAGGAGGGCTAAATGTCTAAGACAAATATCGTTCACAGCGGATATGGACTGCGCTGTGAAAAACTTGACAAGCCTCTGGATCTTGGCTGGAGCCAGGACAATAGCGCGGTGCTGCACTACCCGGGGCCGCTACCGACAGGGTGGCTGCGCGACGCGCTGGATCAGATATTTATCGCCGCACCGCAAATTTCAGCGGTGGTTCTCCCCTATGCCGAATGGCGCGAGGAGCCACAGGCGCTGACGCTTTTCGGGCAGGTCAAAAGCGACATCATCCACCGCGCCGCCTTCTGGCAGTTACCGCTATGGCTGAGTTCTTCGGCAAACCGGGCCTCCGGCGAAATGATTTTTGATGCAGAGCGTGAGATTTATTTCCCGCAGCGCCCACCTCGTCCGCAGGGAGAGGTTTATCGCCGTTACGATCCACGCGTTCGCAAGACGCTGAGTTTCCGCGTTGCCGATCCCGCTCTTGATGCAGAACGGTTCACCCGCTGGATGAACGATCCGCGCGTTGAGTATTTCTGGGAGCAAAGCGGCTCACTGGAGGTACAGATCGCTTACCTGGAGCGTCTGCTCACCGGTAAACATGCGTTCCCACTGATCGGCTGCTTCAACGATCAGCCGTTTAGCTATTTCGAAATCTACTGGGCGGCAGAAGATCGCATTGGTCGCCACTATTTGTGGCACCCCTTTGACCGTGGCTTGCATCTGCTGGTTGGTGAACAGCAATGGCGCGGAGCCCACTACGTGCAAAGCTGGCTGCGCGGACTGACGCATTACCTGCTGCTGGATGAACCACGCACGCAGCACACCGTACTTGAGCCTCGCGCGGATAACCAGCGCCTGTTTCGCCACCTTGAACCTGCGGGATACCGGACAATTAAAGAGTTCGACTTCCCGCACAAGCGCTCGCGCATGGTGATGGCGAGTCGCCATCACTTCTTCACGGAGGTCGGCCTGTAATGAATCACAAAGATTGGGATTTTGTTAACCGTCAGTTGGTGGCAAAAATGCTGGCCGAGCTCGAATATGAGCAGGTTTTCCACGCTGACTCTCAGGGTGACGGCCGCTACTACATTAACCTGCCGGGTGCGGAATGGCACTTCAGCGCTGAACGCGGCATCTGGGGCTGGCTGTGGATTGATGCCCAAACCCTGCGCTGCGCGGATGAGCCGGTTCTGGCGCAAACGCTACTGATGCAGCTAAAGCCGGTGCTGTCGATGAGCGATGCCGCCATTGCTGAGCATATGCAGGATTTGTATGCCACGCTGCTGGGTGACCTACAGTTGCTGAAGGCGCGTCGCGGGCTGAGCGCCAGTGACCTGATTGATCTTGATGCCGACCGCCTGCAATGTCTGCTAAGCGGCCATCCTAAATTCGTTTTTAATAAAGGCCGCCGCGGCTGGGGTAAAGAGGCGCTGGAGCGATATGCGCCAGAGTATGCCACCCCCTTTAGACTGCACTGGCTGGCGGTAAAACGTGAGCATATGGTTTGGCGCTGCGACCGCGAGCTGGATATTCAGCAATTATTGACGGCCGCGATGGATCCGCAGGAGTTTGCCCGCTTCAATCAGATCTGGCAGGAAAACGGGCTGGACCATAACTGGCTTCCGCTGCCGGTACATCCGTGGCAGTGGCAGCAAAAAATCGCCCTCGATTTCATCGCCGATCTTGCCAGGGGCAGAATGGTTTCCCTCGGCGAGTTTGGCGACTTGTGGCTTGCGCAGCAGTCGCTGCGCACCCTGACCAACGCCAGTCGCCAGGGGGGGCTGGATATCAAGCTGCCGCTGACCATCTACAACACCTCCTGCTACCGGGGGATTCCAGGCAAATACATTTCCGCCGGGCCGCTGGCCTCACGCTGGCTGCAACAGGTTTTTTCGACCGACGCCACGCTGATGCAAAGCGGCGCAGTAATCCTCGGTGAACCAGCGGCGGGCTATGTGTGCCATGAAGGCTATGCCGCACTTGCCCAGGCCCCCTACCGCTACCAGGAGATGCTCGGCGTTATCTGGCGTGAGAATCCGTGTCGCTGGCTGAAGCCGGACGAAAGTCCGATTCTGATAGCGACACTGATGGAGTGCGACGAAAACAACCAGCCGCTGATAGGCGCATATATCAGCCGCTCCGGGTTGGACGCTGAAACCTGGCTTACGCAGTTGTTTCGGGTGGTTGTGGTTCCGCTGTATCACCTGCTTTGCCGCTACGGCGTCGCGCTTATCGCCCACGGACAAAATATAACGCTCGCGATGAAAGATGGCGTACCACAGCGCGTTCTGTTGAAAGATTTCCAGGGCGATATGCGGCTGGTGAAAGATGAGTTCCCGGAGATGAACTCTCTGCCTCAGGAGGTACGTGACGTCACCGCTCGCCTGAGTGCCGACTACTTAATTCATGATTTGCAGACCGGCCACTTCGTGACGGTTCTGCGCTTTGTTTCGCCGCTGATGGCTCGCCTTGGCGTACCGGAGAGGCGTTTTTATCAACTGCTGGCAGCAGTGTTGAGTGATTACATGCAGGAACATCCACAAATGTCAGCGCGCTTTGCGCTTTTCTCACTCTTCAAGCCACAAATCATCCGCGTGGTGCTGAACCCGGTAAAACTGACCTGGCCTGACCAGGATGGCGGCAGCCGCATGTTGCCGAATTACCTTGAGGATCTGCAAAACCCGCTGTGGCTGGCAACCAGGGACTGAATCATGACAAACACTGTAGATTTTATTGGCGTAGGTATCGGCCCGTTCAACCTGAGCATCGCGGCACTGTCTCATCAGGCCGAAGGATTCAGTAGCCGCTTCCTTGACAGCCGCCCGAATTTTGCCTGGCATCCCGGCATGCTGGTGCCGGACTGCCATATGCAGACTATGTTTCTGAAAGATCTGGTTAGCGCGGTGGCACCCACCAGCCCGTACAGCTTTGTTAACTATCTGGTGCAGCGCAAAAAATTCTACCGCTTCCTGACCACCGAGCTGCGTACCGTATCCCGCGATGAGTTTTCCGACTACCTCCGCTGGGCCGCCGAGGGTATGAACAATCTGCATTTCAATCATACCGTTGAAAGTATTGATTTCGACGAGACACGCCAACTGTTTGTAGTGCAGAGCAGTCAGGGTGAAAGCTATGCCCGCAACATCTGTCTGGGCATTGGTAAGCAACCGCACCTGCCGCCTTGCGTAAAAGCGGCGACGCAAACCTGCTTCCACGCCAGTGAAATGATCCTGCGCCAGCCAGACCTCGGTGGCAAGCGGGTCACCGTGGTTGGCGGCGGGCAAAGCGGCGCCGACCTGTTCCTCAATGCGCTGCGCGGAGAATGGGGCGACGTTGCAGAGATCAATTGGGTTTCGCGCCGCAATAACTTTAACGCGCTGGATGAGGCGGCATTCGCCAACGAATACTTTACGCCTGAGTACGTTTCAGGCTTCGTCGGTCTGAATGAAAGCGTGCGCCAGAAGATGCTCGACGAGCAGAAAATGACTTCCGATGGCATCACGGCTGACTCGCTACTAACCATCTATCGCGAGTTGTATCACCGCTTCGAGGTGCTGGGGCAATCGCGTAACGCCCATCTGCTGCCAAGCCGTTCGGTCACCGAGCTGAAAAGTCGCGACCAGAGCTGGCAACTGCTGCTAGAGCATCATCTGGATAACGGCTATGACACCCTGGTAAGCGACGTGGTGATTTTCGCGACCGGTTACCGTCCCGCGCTGCCGCAGATACTTTCACCGCTGATGCCGCGAATCGCCATGCGCGATGAGTGCAATTTCAAAGTACGCGACGACTTCACTCTGGAGTGGAACGGCCCGAAAGAGAACAACATCTTCGCAGTCAACGCCAGTATGCAAACCCACGGCATTGCCGAACCACAGCTCAGCCTGATGGCCTGGCGCTCCGCCCGTATTCTTAATCGCGCGCTGGGGCGTGATTTATTCGATCTCAGTACGCCGCCCGCTCTGATTCAGTGGCGCAGCGGCAGCCGGGAAAAACCGCAGCCGGAAGCGGCTTCTTTAACTCGCTACACAGCATCTTTGGGCTGATATTTTTCGCCCGTATGAAGGAATAATGATGATAAGCAAAAAATATACGCTTTGGGCTCTTAACCCGCTGCTTCTCGCCATGATGGCGCCAGCAGTCGCCCAACAAACCGATGATGATACGCTCGTGGTATCTGCCAACCGCAGCAATCGCACCGTAGCGGAGATGGCGCAAACCACCTGGGTTATCGAAAACGCCGAACTGGAGCAACAGATCCAGGGCGGTAAAGAGTTGAAAGACGCGCTGGCTCAGCTGATCCCAGGCCTTGATGTCAGCAGCCAGAGCCGAACCAACTACGGTATGAACGTGCGGGGCCGTCCACTGGTTGTACTGGTTGACGGCGTGCGTCTCAACTCCTCACGTACCAACAGCCGACAACTGGACTCTATCGATCCTTTCAATATTGACCATATTGAAGTGATCTCCGGCGCGACGGCCCTGTATGGTGGCGGTAGTACCGGTGGTCTGATCAACATCGTGACCAAAAAAGGTCAGCCAGAAACCCAGATGGAGTTTGAGGCTGGCACCAAAAGCGGCTTTAACAGCAGTAAAGATCACGATGAGCGCATTGCCAGCGCTATCTCCGGTGGCAACGACCATATCTCCGGGCGCGTTTCAGTAGCGTACCAGAAGTTTGGCGGCTGGTTTGACGGTAACGGCGATGCCACCCTGCTCGATAACACCCAGACCGGCCTACAGTACTCCGATCGCCTGGACATCATGGGCACTGGTACACTGAACATTGATGATACCCAGCAGCTTCAACTGATCACACAGTACTATAAAAGCCAGGGCGACGACGATTACGGGCTGAATCTTGGGAAAGATTTCTCAGCTATTAGCGGGGCCAGCACGCCATACGTCAATAAGGGGCTGAATTCCGACCGTATTCCCGGCACCGAGCGTCATCTGATCAGCCTGCAATACTCTAACAGCGATTTCTTGGGCCAGGAGCTGGTCGGCCAGGTTTACTACCGCGATGAGTCGCTGCTGTTCTACCCTTTCCCAACCGTAAATGCTAATAAACAGGTGACGGCTTTCTCTTCGTCACAACAGAACACCGACCAGTACGGCATGAAACTGACTCTGAACAGCAAACCGCTGGACGGCTGGCAAATCACCTACGGGCTGGATGCCGACCACGAGCGCTTTACCTCCAACCAAATGTTCTTCGATCTGGCCCAGGCAAGCGCTTCCGGGGGCCTGAATAACCAAAAGATATACACCACCGGACGCTATCCATCGTATGACATTACCAACCTGGCGGCCTTCCTGCAATCGAGCTATGACATCAATGATATTTTTACCCTCAGCGGCGGCGTACGCTATCAATACACTGAGAACAAGGTTGATGATTTCATCGGCTATGCGCAGCAACAGCAGATTGCCGCCGGGAAGGTAACATCCGCCGACGCCATTCCGGGCGGCTCGGTCGATTACGACAACGTCCTGTTCAACGCTGGTCTGCTGATGCACATCACTGAACGCCAGCAGGCATGGCTTAACTTCTCCCAGGGCGTAGAGCTGCCGGACCCTGGTAAATACTATGGTCGCGGCACCTATGGCGCAGCGGTGAACGGCCATCTGCCCCTGACCAACAGCGTGAACGTTGATGACAGCAAGCTGGAAGGCGTGAAGGTCGATTCTTATGAGCTGGGCTGGCGCTTTACCGGCGACAACCTGCGCACCCAAATCGCAGCCTACTACTCGATTTCCGATAAGAGCGTGGTGGCGAATAAAGATCTGACCATCAGTGTGGTAGATGACAAACGCCGCATTTACGGCGTGGAAGGCGCGGTGGATTATCTGATTCCAGATACCAACTGGAGTACCGGTGCGAACTTCAACGTGCTGAAAACCGAGTCGAAAGTGAACGGTAGCTGGCAGAAATATGACGTGAAGGTGGCAAGCCCATCGAAAGCGACAGCCTACATTGGCTGGGCGCCGGATCCGTGGAGCCTGCGCGTACAGAGCACCACTTCATTCGATGTGAGCGATGCAAAAGGCTACAGCATTGATGGCTATACCACCGTCGATTTGCTCGGCAGCTATCAGCTTCCGGTGGGTAAACTCAGCTTCAGCGTTGAGAACCTCTTCGACCGTGACTACACCACCGTCTGGGGGCAGCGCGCGCCGATGTACTACAGCCCGGGTTACGGCCCCGCTTCCTTGTATGACTATAAAGGCCGCGGCCGCACCTTCGGTCTGAATTACTCAGTTCTGTTTTAAACCACTCTCCTTGTCCGGCACATGCCGGACAAGGAGAAGAAATATTTGGAGAATCAGATAGGCGGCAGATATTTGAATTCCCGTAAGTGCGTCAGGTTGGGCTCTAATAATTGTTCATGCTGTCAGCATCAATGCGACAGAGTCTATTTAATTATTCGGAAATTTTTCTATACACTCAACGGGGCGACTTGTCATGGTAACATCTGCGCCTATTCTTTCTAAAGGAATACGACAAGCAGTTATAATAAACTCTCGTAACGGATCGTAGGGCATGGAGTCAACTTCAGCAGTAAATCCTTGTTTTTGAATGCGTTGCACCAGTAATTTTGTTTCATCTATATTTTTGGGGTTAGGATCAACTTCAATTGAATAAAGTTTTTTATATCCTTTACTCTTTATATCCTTCAAGGCATTATCAAGAGATGATTGAGAATTAACCCTGGTGGTAAAATAAACTGATTTTTGATGATCGTTTAGCCAGTTAGCGTCATTTTGGCTACCGGATTCTATCAATGTACGCTGAGCAAGATCTAATTTATTAATATTATCAATTAACTTCTCATTTGGTGTTGTTTTTGTGTTAAACATAAAACAGAATTCTTTATTTTTATCCATAGCAACATAGTCATCTATTCTGTAAACACCAAGTGTTGGATCTTTTTTCCTGTATTCATTAAGTTGCTCAGAGTTTATTTTACTCAATAAGAAGAATGTACCATTTGATCTTTGACTATCATTATGCGCCACAACCCAAGTGTGGTCTGATAATGTACGCACTGACATTTTCAAAAACCTTATCGTCTTTTCTTTATCACTTTTAACAATAGTATTGTACTTACTGATTGCAGTTACCTGTCCAGGACAAGTATTAAAAGCACTATTCGTAGGCTTACAAACTTCAAATGCTCTAAAGTTGAATGCTTTTCCATCGAATACGCCTTTATCAGTGGCCCCCATTTCATGGGCAATAATCCTACCGCATTGCGCTAACGGGAGTTTATATTGAGTTTTATGACTACAGCCAGATAACAAAGACCATATTATGCAGAAAAGTACAAACATAATATATTTTTTTCTTAATGGTATTTTTTTTATCATCATTACCCCCTTCTTGATTGTGGTGAGAATTGATCTTGCCCACCCTCTCCTGTCAGCTTTTGTCTCTAAGTTAACATTACCCGCTGGCTCCTGAATTCCCCTGGTGACAGGTATCCCAGGGTATTGTGCAGGTGGTTTTCATTGTAGTGGGATGAGGGACAATAGAACGAAAACGTACACTAAGGAGATAATTTATTGTTTAATTAAAATTTAGTGCGCCCAACTCTCCCTTCGAGCATCCTCCAGCAGTATGAACGTAGGGTATGCCAATTTATTGATATGCTTGTACATTAGTGGAGACAATCGGATGATATCCTCATCCATGGTTTATTCCCCCCATTACTGAGCATCAAGCTCAATCCATTATTTTCGCGCAATACTATGCCCGTCAGCATAGAGAAACACTGTATCTCCCTGTCGCTGAATCAGTGAAATATCAAAGACAGCATAAATTAAATATATGTTTAACCACTATAAAAATACCCCATCAGAACATTAACATTGTTTAATAAAGTGAATTGAGCGGATTCGCGTTTGAACTCTGCGCTAAAATTTCTTCTTTTCATAGGGGCATCTGTGTTGTTATGAGGTGAGCATATCACCTCTGTTCAGGTGGCCAAATTCAGAGTACCGCTACATTTAGATGTCCTACCACATGTGATATCGATAATTTTGGCGGGATTTTTACTAAAAGATGCACATAATCCAACTGAACATTTAGCTCTACTATTTCTATACCGAGCTACTCACCTGAAATCCTGAACTGTTTGCAGACTTCCTTGCCAACATTGTTCCGCAGGATGCGAAATTGGCATTTGGGTGTCCAGACAATATAATATTGACAACACCAAAGCACATGAGATGCTTTCTTTAACCATTAGTAGCATTTTGGCAGAGCCAACCTCTTGCTGACCACCTCCGCAGGAGGTGGCATTCAGATAGGAGTTAAAAGAGATCGCAAGAAAAACCTTTTAAAATTTATTTCCCTACCCCTATGTGTTGCCAGAAAGCTCAGCCAACTCTTTCCCTCTTGTTTCTGACATTTTTGCAACACATTCATTGAATGATCGTTTGATATGCCGAGCTTTTATTATCAATCTGGAATGAATATAACTTACAATTAGAATCGCTAAATTTAATCCAATCCCTTTGGGAACTCTTAATGTTGTTGACGAACGCCTGTTTTAGAGATTAATCATTCACATATGCTGAATTAACTTTAGATAGCAGCATCGAATATTACTTGGTCAACTTTTTATCAGATGAATCCTTTTCGCTTTCTGGGCACGAAGCAACTTGATCAGATGTTTTTATTTACTCTAACAACAAACTATGACTTACATCACAAAAACTCCTCCAGAGATAACTCCATACTAACTTTGTGTACATTTTGTTGACATATATAATGGTATCAATAGGTTACATATTAATATAAAGGACTTGGCTATGTACTCAATTGATTATAATAGCTATCGCTCGGTAAAAGGTTTCAATCGTCGTGTTCGTTTCCTTGTGATGCATTACACTGCTATTGATTTTAAGGCGTCAATTACCGCTTTGACCGGGCCTTCGGTGAGCGCTCACTATCTCGTTCCTGACCCTTCAGAAAAAACGTATATTGATGCTGGTTTTAAGGATATGCGTATATTCAACCTGGTTGATGAAAATGAGCGGGCCTGGCATGCTGGCGTAAGTTCATGGGCCGGACGCAGCCAACTGAATGATACCGCCATCGGGATTGAGACGGTTAACCTGGCCAGTGATAACAACGGCGTGTTTGTCTTTCCTCCCTATAATCCGGTCCAGATTGATGCAATCAAGGCGCTGGCCGCCAATATTCTGCAACGATATCCTGATATTACGCCGGTGAACGTTGTCGGACACAGCGATATTGCCCCGGGGAGAAAAAGTGATCCTGGAGCTGCTTTCCCGTGGAAAGAACTTTACGACGCAGGTATTGGTGCATGGTATGAGGAATCGACCATGCAGCACTATCTGACGCAATTCAGCAAGTCTGTACCATCTAAAGCAGATATTGTTGCTAAGTTAAAAGTATACGGATATGACATCTCAGATGCTGGAACAGAAATCGGATACAAGAATTTACTCCGTACATTTCAGCTTCACTTCCGACAAAAGAATTATGATGGTGTCGCTGATGCTGAAACAACGGCAATTCTTTATGCGTTAGTGGATAAATATTTCCCGGCAAAATAATTATTAACCACTGGTTTAAATAATTAATGTGCCACAGGTTAGAAATCAGTGGCGCAGTTTCATTAAGCTGGCGGTTCCGGTCAGTCAGGTTTTGAAGAGCACATGAACTCACTCTCATATGAATTATTTTCCATGGAAAATATAAGCAAGCACTGAAAATAGCACAGACAGAATGTCCAAAACTGTCACCTGACGTGCTGGTTCTCTACAACAACGATCGTGGTCAGTTCATCCGCAAGACGTTCAATAATCGCTGGTTAAAAGCTGTACGCGCCGTACAAAGTGAACCGGGCCGACAACTGGATTACACGTTCCACGATATCGAGGCAAAAGCTATTTCAGATTTTGAGGGTAGTAGCAGGGATAAGCAGATTTTCAGCGGTCACAAAATAGAAAGCCAGGTGCTTATCTACGACAGGAAGGTACAAATCAGCCCGACACTGTATCATCCGGTTATTGGGGAAAAGTGAATTTTTATTCAAATGGAAAGATACGATATTCTCTGAGAATATTCTTTTTTATTCTTCGCCTCAAAAACAAAGGGGCTACCTTTCGGTAACCCCTTGTTTAATCTGGCGGAAGCGCAGAGATTCGAACTCTGGAACCCTTTCGGGTCGCCGGTTTTCAAGACCGGTGCCTTCAACCGCTCGGCCACACTTCCGGAATGAGGCGCACTATAAACATCCCGGTGCGTCATGTAAAGACCGAATGTGTTCGTTTGCGTGAAAAACAGGCAAAATTTCTTTAATCGCCTGAAATGACAGCATATTGACCATTTCTTCAACACAAATGCTGGCTTAATGCGTGTTTATCGTCCCTTCTGTTTTACCGCTGTGATTATCGATTTTTTTGTCGCTAGCGCTTTGGTGGCGCTGCCACCTGTTTCATGGCTAGCGCTAGTGTGGGAAGACCTTTTTAACGGCGGTAATTGCCTGAAATCTCTTAAGGAAACTAAACGTAAACGGATGCGTAAAGATGGGTAAAACCACTGGGTGATAGTGACCGTTTTTATTATTCTTCTTTATTAATTACATCTGTCATAAGAGAGTGACTATGGATCGTATCATTACATCATCGCGTGATCGTAGCTCGCTACTGAGCACGCACAAAGTACTGCGCAATACCTATTTTCTGCTGAGCCTGACGCTGGCTTTCTCCGCAATTACCGCGACAGCCAGTACGGTATTGATGCTGCCCTCTCCCGGCCTGATCCTGACGCTGGTCGGTATGTATGGGTTGATGTTTCTGACCTATAAAACCGCCAATAAGCCGACCGGTATCCTGTCTGCTTTTGCGTTTACCGGCTTCCTCGGGTATATCCTGGGTCCGATTCTTAACGCCTATCTGTCAGCAGGCATGGGCGATGTCATTGGCATGGCGCTGGGTGGTACTGCGTTAGTGTTTTTCTGCTGCTCCGCTTACGTCCTGACCACCCGTAAGGATATGTCTTTCCTGGGCGGTATGCTGATGGCCGGGATCGTCGTCGTGCTGATTGGTATGGTGGCGAATATTTTCCTGCAACTGCCTGCATTGCACCTGGCGATTAGCGCGGTGTTTATCCTGATTTCCTCGGGCGCTATCCTGTATGAAACCAGTAACATCATTCACGGCGGTGAAACCAACTATATTCGTGCGACCGTCAGTCTGTACGTTTCGCTGTACAACATCTTTGTCAGCCTGCTCAGCATTCTGGGCTTCGCCAGCCGCGATTAATCGACATTCACCTTTTCCAGCCCTGCTTATGCGGGGCTTTATTTTTTGCTACACTGCTGTCCGTGTTGATTATGCAGTGAAACGTTATGTTGATCTTTGAAGGTAAAGAAATCAGTACTGATAGCGAAGGTTATCTGAAAGAGACGACGCAGTGGAGTGAACCGCTGGCAGTCGCTATCGCCGCGAATGAAGGCATTGAGCTCTCTGCGGAACACTGGGAAGTCGTGCGCTTCGTGCGCGAATTCTACCTGGAGTTTAATACCTCTCCCGCCATCCGAATGCTGGTAAAAGCGATGGCGAATAAGTTCGGCGAAGAAAAAGGCAACAGCCGCTATCTGTATCGTCTGTTCCCGAAAGGCCCGGCAAAGCAAGCGACCAAAATCGCTGGCCTGCCCAAGCCGGTAAAATGTATTTAATACCGAATACTGAAGCCTGTTAACGTCTCACGAGGGCTGTGCGGTTCAGTGAGGATGTTGTCCACACGAGCAGAGCGCGGCCCGCCTTCTTTCAGCCACTTGATGAGCTTTTCCACCTGCGCCGCGTCGCCACAGGCCACCACTTCTACGCTTCCGTCATCCATATTCTTCGCATAGCCGGTTAACCCCAGTCGCAGCGCCTCATGCTGCGTAGTATAGCGAAATCCGACTCCCTGAACGCGACCATAAACCCAGGCGATAATGCAGACGTTCGACATGATGGTTCTCCTTTCATAATCAGTGGTGGAGGCTCATACAGGACATACTTAACGTACCTGACTGGGCAGACACCCATAATGTTGGCGGAATCTGGCCGTAAATCGCGACCCCGACAGGTAGCCGCACCGTAGCGCTATTTCGCCGATCGGCAGCGTCGTCGATTGCAGTTGAGAAAGCGCGCAGGACATGCGCACCTCTTCAATAATTTGCCGATAACTCTGTGATTCGCGCTGCAAACGCCGACGCAGAGTCGATGTACCCATAGCAAGACGGCGGGCTATCTCCTGGGCTGTCCATAGCTTAGCAGGCGAGAGCATTATCAGTTGCCGCACCTGCTCCGTGAGGGTGTAACGCCGTTCAATAAGCAGCGGTCCCGCCGCGCCATCATGCAAAAGCGCTAACAGTAACCCCATTGCCTGATGTTCCTGTAATCCGACGGGTAAGCCCTGGCGCACAGCATCCAACACGTTCGCCCACATAAATGTCAGGCTACAGCTCATCGGCGTACACAGCGATGTCAGTTTTGCCGGTGGATAATCCTGAACGTACATCATTTTAAAGCGAGCAATAATCTCCGGTGAAAGTAACAACAGGTCGGAGCGAAAACCGCTCTGCGCAGGCTGATTAATAATCTCCAGCGGCGTGTTCGCCGGGATAATAATCAACTCGCCAGGCCCGGCGACAAGGCGGTTATCATCCTGAATGATGACTTTACTGCCCTGCGTAATATGGCAGATAGCGGCGGAAAAAAGCGTAACACGATGCAAACGGTGCAGATGACTGGAGCGCACCTCTGCCGTCGTAAGATCCTGATGTCGAATATGCATCTCCTGCACCGTGCCGTCCTCTGTTTTATCTTCCGTATGTGGCCGTGAATTTCGCTTTCGCAATCACATGCGCGTTAAGCATAAACCCTACCAACGCGCCGCTTGCCTCACTGCCGAGCGGCAGTGTTGCCGTATTCAGCGCCCACACGGTAAACTGATAGCGATGAGGCTTATCGCCCGGCGGCGGACAAGCGCCGCCAAAGCCAGCATAACCGAAATCATTACGTCCCTGCACCACTCCCGAGGGTAAGGTGTTTTTATCAGCCCCCGTTGGCAGGTCGTGAATCTGCGCTGGAATATTCACCATCGTCCAGTGCCACCAGCCGCTTCCGGTAGGCGCATCGGGATCGAAGACGGTAATAGCGTAGCTTTTGGTTCCGGCAGGCGGATTGCGCCAGCTCAGTTGCGGCGAAATATTTTCTCCGCTACAACCAAATCCTTTAAAGACGTGTTGTTGCGTTAAACGAAAATCCGCCGGAATATCCGCGCTACTGAGGCTAAACGCCGACGCGGCAGATACGCTGCCACTCAATGCCATCATTGCGGCTGCGGTCAAAGAGAAGACTGTTTTCATTGTATTTCCTTCTTCATGTAAAGAAATAGCAATATAAAAAGCGCCCACTGAAGAAACTGTGCCTTTACGATTCTATTTTGTGCAGAAACGCTCACCACCATACGCTGATGATTGCCCCTCTCATCTGTGCTACCCTACGCGCCATTTCGTTTTCACGGTCCCAGGCTGGAACTATCATCCGGCTCGCGTCACTGTTTGTGAGAGGTTACTCCGCATGACTGAATCTACATTTCCGCAATATCCCCGTTTAGTCCTCAGCAAAGGGCGAGAAAAATCTTTACTCCGCCGCCACCCATGGGTCTTTTCCGGCGCCGTCTCGCGTCTGGAAGGCAAAGCCAACCTCGGTGAAACTATCGATATCGTCGATCATCAGGGAAAGTGGTTAGCACGCGGCGCCTGGTCGCCAGCGTCTCAGATCCGCGCGCGCGTCTGGACATTTGATAAAGCAGAATCCATTGATATTGCGTTTTTCACCCGTCGCCTGCGCCAGGCGCAGCAGTGGCGCGACTGGCTGGCAAAAAAAGACGGTCTGGATAGCTATCGTCTGATCGCCGGTGAATCCGATGGCCTTCCTGGCGTCACTATTGATCGTTTTGGTCATTTTTTGGTGCTGCAACTGCTCAGCGCCGGGGCCGAATATCAACGCGCCGTATTAATTAGCGCTCTGCAAACATGCTATCCGGATTGCGCTATTTACGATCGCAGCGACGTCGCCGTGCGGAAAAAAGAAGGAATGGCGCTGACGCAAGGCCCGGTCACCGGCGAACTGCCGCCTGCGCTTCTGCCAATTGAAGAACACGGTATGAAATTACTGGTCAATATCCAGGGCGGCCACAAAACCGGTTATTATCTTGATCAGCGCGACAGTCGTCTGGCGACGCGCCGCTATGTGGAAAATCAACGGGTACTGAACTGCTTCTCTTATACCGGCGGTTTTGCCGTGTCGGCGTTAATGGGCGGTTGTCGCCAGGTTGTCAGCGTGGATACCTCGCAGGATGCGCTGGATATCGCCAGACAAAACGTTGAACTGAACCAACTGGATTTGAGCAAAGCCGAATTCGTGCGCGATGACGTGTTTAAGTTGCTGCGCGCTTACCGTGAACACGGCGAAAAATTCGACGTTATCATTATGGACCCACCCAAATTCGTCGAAAATAAAAGCCAGTTAATGGGCGCCTGCCGGGGCTATAAAGACATTAACATGTTGGCGATTCAACTGCTCAATCCGGGCGGCATACTGCTGACATTCTCTTGCTCCGGCCTGATGACCAGCGATTTATTTCAGAAAATCATTGCCGATGCAGCAATAGATGCCGGTCGTGATGTACAATTTATAGAGCAGTTCCGTCAGGCCGCCGATCATCCTGTGATCGCCACCTACCCGGAAGGGCTGTATCTGAAAGGGTTTGCCTGTCGCGTCATGTAACTTGAAAAGTGGAATAGTATCCTCATATAAAGGATATCTATCTCCCGGGAGGTGACTATGATAGCCAGCAAATTCGGTATCGGCCAGCAGGTCCGCCATTCCCTGTTAGGTTACCTCGGAGTGGTCGTCGATATCGACCCGGAATATTCGCTTGATGAGCCGTCGCCTGATGAACTGGCGGTTAACGACGAACTTCGCGCCGCTCCGTGGTACCACGTGGTAATGGAAGATGACGATGGTCAGCCAGTCCACACTTATCTGGCCGAGGCCCAGTTGCGAAGCGAAATGCGGGATGAGCACCCAGAACAGCCATCGATGGATGAACTGGCGCGTACGATTCGCAAGCAGCTTCAGGCGCCGCGACTACGTAACTGATTGTATTTAACAGGCCGGATGGCGACATGCTGCTTTATCCGGCCATTTTAACTTTTATTTCGCCAGCCCCAGACGGGGGATCTCAATCGCCGGGCAGCGATCCATCACCACGGTCATGCCTGCATCCCGCGCCAACACCGCCGCCTGTTCGTTGATCACGCCAAGCTGTAGCCACAGCGTTTTTGCGCCGATGGCGATAGCTTCCTGCGCGACGCCCCACGCAGCTTCAGAGTTGCGAAAAACATCCACCATATCGACTTTTTCAGGAATGTCAGCCAGCGTGGCATACCCCTGTTGCCCCAGCAATGTCTTACCGGCCACTTTTGGCGCAACCGGAATCACATGGTAGCCCTGTTCAAGCAAGTATTTCATTACCCGATAACTTGGACGATCGGGTTTATCGCTCGCGCCTACCAGCGCGATGGTGCGAGTGGACGTCAAAACGTCGGCAATATCGGTCTCTTTCATCATCTTTCTCCTGGCTGTTTTGCAAAGTGTACGACAAACCTGACATAGCAACCATTCATCCCATACCGATGTATGAGAGCAAAACGCCAAAATATGTCTATATGTTAGTAAACATGATCTAAGAAAAATTTCGATACATTATTAGCCAGACGGCCTTTGGACAGGAGAACCTTATGAAAACCGGCGCGCTAACCACCTTCCTTGCTCTCTGTTTGCCGGTGACTGTTTTTGCCACAACACTCCGTCTGTCGAATGAGATCGATCTGCTGGTGCTGGACGGCAAAAAGGTGTCCAGCTCGTTATTACGCGGCGCAGAGAGCATCGAACTGGAAAACGGGCCGCACCAACTCGTTTTCCGTGTGGAAAAAACCATCCGCCTGCCCGGTAATGAAGAGCGGCTTTATATTTCTCCACCGCTGGTAATAAGTTTCGATACTCAACTGATAAATCAGGTCAATTTCCAGCTCCCGCGGCTGGAAAACGAGCGCGAAGCCTCGCATTTTAACGCAGCGCCACGCTTGACGCTTTTGGATGGCAACGCCATGCCTATTCCGGTAAAACTCGATATTCTGGCAATTACTTCTACGGCTAAAGTGGTCGATTATGAAATAGAGACCGAGCGTTATAACAAATCGGCGAAACGCGCCTCGCTTCCTCAGTTCGCCACGATGATGGCAGACGACAGTACATTACTTTCCGACGTCTCAGAGCTTGACACCGTACCGCCGCAATCACAAACTCTGACAGAACAGCGGCTGAAATATTGGTTCCGTCTGGCCGACCCGCAGACACGCAATCATTTCCTGCAATGGGCGGAAAAACAGCCGCCCTCTTGATATGAGTTGCCCCAGAGCGCAATTTTTTTGTCTTTCTCTTGCAGCATCAAGCGCTTCCAGTAATCTGTAGACAGGTTAACTACGGAATCGAATTATGGAACTGACGACTCGCACCTTGCCGACGCGCAAACATATCGCGTTGGTTGCTCACGACCACTGCAAACAGATGTTAATGAACTGGGTGGAACGCCATCAACCGTTGCTGGAAAAGCACGTTCTTTATGCAACCGGCACCACAGGGAATCTGATCCAGCGCGCAACCGGTATGGACGTTAATGCGATGCTGAGTGGCCCGATGGGCGGCGACCAGCAGGTTGGCGCGCTCATTTCAGAAGGGAAAATTGACGTGCTGATTTTCTTCTGGGACCCGCTTAACGCGGTACCGCACGACCCCGATGTAAAAGCGCTACTGCGTCTGGCTACCGTATGGAATATCCCTGTCGCCACTAACGTCTCAACGGCGGACTTTATCATCCAGTCCCCGCATTTTAATGACGCTGTAGATATTCTTATTCCGGATTATGCGCGTTATCTGGCCGAGCGCCTGAAATAACCGCTAAGCGGGCGGGATGCTGTACCGCCCGCGCTTTAAGGCTTTCTTGCCACCGGCACATCTAGCTGTTTAAGTGCTTCCACAAAGCGCGAGGGATTATCTTTATTGAAAAGCAGCCAGACCCGCGCGCGCGCGCGCGTCAACGCCACATATAACAAACGCCGCTCTTCAGCGTCCGGAAAATCCTCAACCTGAGGAAGAAGCGCATCTTCCATAACAGACTCTCGCGCCGGTGCGGGAAAACCGTCGTTACCCGCCTGTAACCCTACAAGAATAACGTAATCGGCCTGCTGGCCTTTGCTGGCATGGATAGTCATGAAATCTATCTGTAACTTCGGCCAGCGAGTCGCCGCTTTTTGTAGACTGGCGGGTTTCAGATGATGATAGCGCGCCAGCACCAGGATACGTTCATCCTCCTTTGCATAGCCGGATAATTTATCCAGTAATGCGTCCAACTGGCTTTCATCCAACAGCGTAACCGCTTTTTTATCGCCTACGGTAAGACTATTTAACGGTTTTTTAAGCTGATGCGGATTCTGCTGCACAAAGCGGTTGGCAATATCGCCAATCCGACTATTAAAACGGTACGTAGTGTCCAGGTGGCAATGCTCGCCCTCGCCGAACGACTGATGAAACGCCGTCGTTAAGGAGAGCTGCGCCCCGCTAAAACGGTAAATCGCCTGCCAGTCATCGCCAACGGCAAACAGCGTAGTCTGGCTATTCTGCTTGCGCAGCGCCTCTAACAGCGCCGCCCGTTGCGGGGAAATATCCTGAAATTCATCGACCAGAATATGCTTCCATGGGCTGATAAAACGCCCTTTTTCGAGGATCACTATTGCCTGATGGATCAGCCCGGAGAAATCAACGGCATTTTCCGCTTTCAACGCGCTTTTCCAGGCCTTCAGCAGCGGCGCCATCAGCTTAATGCGTTTGCCGAACCGTTCGCGGCACTCCTCTGGCGCGCCAGCGATCATTTCTGCCTGCGCGCCGCCGTGCATACGCATCAAACTGACCCAACGATCCAGGCGAGGGGCCAGACGCCGCTGCAATGTCTCATCGTCCCAGAAATTACCTTCCGGCACCGACCATTGCATCTCCTCTTCCAGCCACTGACGCCAGCCTTTGGCCTGCGCTTTCTTCTCGCTACACTGCTGACGCCAGGTGTGCAGAAATAGCTGATGCCGCGCTGTGGCGTCACTTTCCAGCTTACTGACAACCGGCGCTTTTTTACTGCCTTGCTGAATAATATACAGCGCCAGTGAATGGAACGTACGGGCAGTAATCTCTTCCGTATGCAACCGCTCGCGGATACGCTCATCCATCTCCTCTGCCGCCTTGCGACCAAACGCCAGTAAAAGAATTTGCCCCGCATCGGCTTGTCCGCGCGCTAACAGCCAACCCGCGCGCGCCACCAGCACCGAGGTTTTGCCGCTCCCCGCTCCCGCCAGTACCAGTAACGATGATTCGCCGTTAACCACCGCTCTGGCCTGGGAGGGATTAAGCGGAGAGGATTCTATCTGCGTAAAAAAGTCGGCATGCGCTTCCAGCATGGCATCGGCATACGCCTGATTATGCTGCTGCCGACTTCCCTCGCTATCCTGTAACCATGCCAGACATTTACGCCATATCTCGCGACAGTGAGCAAACTCCTCCAGACGTGAGATGGGTAGCGGCAAGGCGGCAAACGTCTGGCGAATTTCGTGTTCCAGCCCCCGAACCCGCTCACGGGTAAGCCATTGGTTTTCGCCCGTTCGCTCACTGATACGCGCCCATTGCTCTTGTAATGCCTGCGCGGCGACATCGCTCATCTCCTGGCTCCAGCGACGCCAGTGCGCGTCCAGAAAGCGATGGAATTGCTGGGTTTCCGACCACTCAGTACCGTGCAAACGCACGACTTTATCCTCCGGGAGGACAAACTCCAGTTCGCCCCACACCAGCCCACGCTTACAGTGAATCGCCAATAACTGATTGAATGGAATAAGATATTCATGCCTGTCGCCAGACACTTTCACCCCAGCGTTAAGAATCACGGCACGATCATACGGGTGTTGCGCCAGACGTTTTCCAAGAGAAGTTGCTTTCAGTTCCATGACTCAGCGAATCCAGACGTAAAGATGTGCTTATCAGTGTAACCGCCAGAGAAAACGTGCTCCAGTCTAAAAAAACGTTACAATTGCCCGCAGTGATAGAAAACCGGAATGAACTGAGGGTTTATGCGTACCGTTCTGAATATTTTAAACTTTGTATTGGGCGGCTTTGCCACTACGCTGGCCTGGCTGCTGGCGACGCTTGTCAGTATTGTGCTGATTTTTACCCTGCCGTTGACCCGCTCTTGCTGGGAGATAACCAAACTGTCCCTGTTCCCTTACGGCAATGAGGCCATCCATGTTGACGAACTTAATCCGGCGGCGAAAAACCTATTAATGAATACTGGCGGTACCTTGCTGAATATTTTCTGGCTACTTTTTTTCGGCTGGTGGCTATGCCTGATGCACATTGCCTCCGGTATCGCGCAGTGTGTCACTATCATCGGGATACCTGTCGGCATTGCGAACTTTAAAATTGCCGCGATTGCGCTTTGGCCTGTCGGTCGCCGCGTCGTCTCTGTAGAAACCGCTCGCGCCGCGCGAGAAGCTAACGCGCGCCGCCGTTTTGAATGATCGGGACAAATAGCCTTTATGTTAAGTCCGTTGATTCGCCGTTATACCTGGAACAGTACCTGGCTGTATTACATCCGCATTTTTATCGCTCTGTGCGGCACCACCGCCCTGCCCTGGTGGCTGGGCGACGTCAAACTTACCATCCCGCTCACGCTCGGTATGGTTGCCACGGCGCTAACCGATCTCGACGACCGCCTTGCCGGGCGTTTACGTAATTTAATCATTACGTTAATTTGCTTTTTTATCGCTTCTGCTTCTGTTGAGCTGCTCTTTCCCTGGCCGTGGCTATTTGCGTTGGGCTTAACTTTATCCACCAGTGGATTTATTCTGTTGGGAGGATTAGGGCAACGCTATGCCACCATCGCGTTCGGCGCATTACTCATTGCCATCTACACGATGCTGGGCGCCTCTTTATATGCGCACTGGTATCAGCAACCTCTACTCCTGCTGGCGGGCGCGGTATGGTATAACCTGCTGACCCTAACCGGGCACCTGCTATTTCCTATCCGCCCATTACAGGATAATCTGGCGCGCAGTTACGAACAGTTGGCGCACTATCTGGAACTGAAATCACGCCTGTTTGATCCTGATATTGAAGATGAGAGCCAGGCACCGCTCTATGATTTAGCATTAGCGAACGGGCAGTTAATGGCGACGCTGAACCAAACGAAAGTGTCGTTGTTGACTCGCCTGCGCGGCGATCGCGGTCAACGCGGCACGCGTCGCACCCTCCATTACTATTTTGTGGCGCAGGATATTCATGAACGCGCCAGCTCTTCGCATATTCAATACCAGACGCTGCGCGACCACTTTCGTCACAGCGACGTGATGTTTCGCTTTCAACGTCTGATGTCAATGCAGGCACAGGCCTGCACGCAGCTGGCGCGCTGTATCTTACTGCGCACGCCATACCAGCATGATCCGCGCTTTGAACGCGTCTTTACCCACATTGACGCCGCGCTTGAACGTATGCGCGCCAGCGGCGCTTCTTTGGAACTGTTGAATACGCTTGGGTTCTTATTAACCAACCTGCGCGCCATTGACGCGCAACTGGCGACGATCGAGTCGGAGCAGGCCCAGGCAATGCCGCGCAATGAGTCAGAAAACCAGTTGGCTGATGATAGCCTGCACGGGTTTAGCGACATCTGGCTGCGTCTGAGCCGTAATTTTACCCCAGAGTCCGCTCTCTTTCGCCATGCAGTACGCATGTCGCTGGTATTGTGCGTGGGTTATGCTCTCATTCAAATTACCGGGATGCGCCACGGGTACTGGATATTACTCACCAGCCTGTTCGTTTGTCAGCCTAACTATAACGCGACCCGCCATCGCCTTGCGCTCAGGATTATCGGTACGTTGGTAGGCGTTGCTATCGGCCTGCCGATTTTATGGTTTGTTCCTTCGCTTGAAGGACAGTTAGTTCTGCTGGTGATTACCGGCGTGCTTTTCTTCGCATTCCGTAATGTACAGTATGCCCATGCGACGATGTTCATCACTCTGCTGGTATTACTCTGCTTTAACCTCTTGGGCGAAGGCTTTGAGGTAGCGTTACCGCGCGTCATCGACACGTTGATTGGCTGCGCTATCGCCTGGGCTGCGGTCAGCTTTATTTGGCCGGACTGGCGCTTTCGCAACCTTCCCCGGGTACTCCAGCGCGCCACCGATGCGAATTGCCGCTACCTTGATGCGATCCTTGAGCAATATCACCAGGGCCGGGACAACCGCCTGACCTATCGCATTGCCAGGCGCGACGCGCACAACCGCGATGCGGAACTGGCATCCGTGGTTTCTAATATGTCAAGCGAACCCGACGTCAAGGCCGAAACCCGGGAAGCGGCGTTCAGGCTGCTTTGCCTCAATCATACTTTTACCAGCTATATTTCCGCCCTCGGCGCGCACCGCGAAAAGCTCAGTAATCCGGATGTGCTGGGGCTTCTGGATGACGCGGTCTGCTACGTTGATGATGCGCTTCATCATCAACCTGAAGACGAACAGCGAGTACACCAGGCGCTGGAGGATTTAAAGCAGCGAGTTCAGTCGCTGGAAACACGTCCGGACAGCAAAGAACCTCTGGTTGTTCAACAAATTGGTTTGCTCATTGCCTTACTACCCGAAATCGGGCGCTTACAACGGCAAATTTCACCGCCATCTTCTACATCCATTACCCAGCCGTAAGCGAATGAGCCCAATCGGCAAGCTCCTGGCGACGACTCGCCGGGAGCGCCGCTTCATGTACGCCAACAATTGCGCCTTCTAACGCATACAGAACTTTTACCGTCAGCAAAGGATTACTTTGTCGCAACCTTAGCCAGCACATTTTTGCACCCAGTACGCGTAACATATTCTCGTCCTTTATCCCTGACTCATTGAGCAATGTTTCCAGATGGAAGGTCATATTGGGGAGATCTTTGAGCCTGTGCTGTAAAATACGGCTGTGTTTTTCCTTCATTGCCGCGTCAAGAGAATACTTCGATAAACGTACCAGTTGCTGCTGATCGCGCCACAGGCTTTCATCCACCCGATAATAGTTGAGCATAACAGGGCGTCCACACTTCATAAATGTGAGCCAGACGGGAGGATGCTTCACACAATAGGGTACGCTTTGCTCACAGGCGCGGAGATAAAGCTCGCCGTTAGCCACCATCGCAAAGACGGTATCTTCCACGGTCAGACTATAGCTGCCGAATAAGGATCGATACTGGATCGTCCCCAGAGAGGCCAAATATTCTTGCGATTTATAGATCCTGTCATAAGAGAGTGCTCTCATAAAATTCCTTTTAAATCATAAAGTAAAAGAATGATTTGTAATAACAGATCCGTTAATGACGAAAATAGGCAACTTATACTCCGCGAGCAAGATGATTTTTATTTTTGACGTCACTAAGAATAAAAATTGCGAGACAGTTTCCGAAAATAGAGTTGATCTTTCATCGCTACAGGGGTACTGTATGGATATACAGTAACTCACAGGGCTGGATTGATTATGTACACTTCAGGTTATGCAAATCGTTCTTCGTCATTTTCTACCACTCCCCACAACACTGCGCGTGCCGCTACGGAAAATGCCGCCGCAGGGCTGGTCAGTGAAGTTGTCTACCACGAAGACCAGCCCATGATGGCGCAACTCCTGCTTTTGCCTTTACTCCGGCAGTTAGGCCAACAATCACGTTGGCAGCTCTGGCTCACGCCGCAGCAAAAACTCAGCCGTGAATGGGTACAGTCTGCAGGTTTGCCATTAACGAAAGTGATGCAAATTAGTCAGCTTGCGCCTCGTCATACGCTGGAGGCAATGATTCGCGCTCTGCGTACAGGAAATTACAGTGTAGTGATTGGCTGGCTGGCGGAAGAACTTACGGAAGAAGAGCATGCCAGCCTGGTTGAAGCAGCAAATGTAGGCAATGCGGTAGGGTTTATCATGCGCCCTGTACGTGCGCACGCTTTACCCAGGAGACAGCATTCCGGGCTAAAAATTCACTCTAATTTGTATCATTAAGTAAAATTAGGATTTATCCTGGAATTTTTTTTTACGCGATTGCATCTCCTTTGAGTGCTAACGTTTTTTTTACGAGAAAGCTTGTCAGAAGCGGTTTCCGCGATTTTTGCTGTACGATTTATCATCTAAAAGTGTTAAATGATGTGTATGTTCGTCATGTTTTTTTCACATGTCTGACGGAGTTCACACTTGTAAGTTTCCAACTACGTTGTAGACTTTACATCGCCAGGGGTGCTCGGCATAAGCCGTAGATATCGGTAGAGTAACTATTGAGCAGGTCCCCCGGTGAAGGATTTAACCGTGTTATCTCGTTGGAGATATTCATGGCGTATTTTGGATGATAACGAGGCGCAAAAAATGAAAAAGACAGCTATCGCGATTGCAGTGGCACTGGCTGGTTTCGCTACCGTAGCGCAGGCCGCTCCGAAAGATAACACCTGGTACACTGGTGCTAAACTGGGCTGGTCTCAGTACCATGACACTGGCTTCATTCCTAACAATGGCCCGACCCATGAAAACCAACTGGGCGCAGGTGCTTTTGGTGGTTACCAGGTTAATCCGTACGTTGGCTTTGAAATGGGCTACGACTGGTTAGGCCGTATGCCGTACAAAGGCGACAACATCAATGGCGCTTACAAAGCTCAGGGCGTTCAGTTGACCGCTAAACTGGGTTACCCAATCACTGACGATCTGGACGTTTATACCCGTCTGGGTGGTATGGTATGGCGTGCAGACACTAAGTCTAACACCCCTGGCGGTGAGTCTACTAAAAACCACGACACCGGCGTTTCCCCGGTATTCGCGGGCGGTATCGAGTATGCCATCACCCCTGAAATCGCAACCCGTCTGGAATACCAGTGGACTAACAACATCGGTGATGCCAACACCATCAGCACCCGTCCGGATAACGGCCTGCTGAGCGTAGGTGTTTCCTACCGTTTCGGCCAGCAAGAAGCTGCTCCGGTAGTGGCTCCAGCCCCGGCTCCGGCTCCGGAAGTACAGACCAAGCACTTCACTCTGAAGTCTGACGTACTGTTCAACTTCAACAAATCTACCCTGAAGCCGGAAGGTCAGCAGGCGCTGGATCAACTGTACAACCAGCTGAGCAACCTGGACCCGAAAGACGGTTCCGTAGTCGTTCTGGGCTTCACTGACCGCATCGGTTCTGACGCTTACAACCAGGGTCTGTCCGAGAAACGTGCTCAGTCTGTTGTTGATTACCTGATCTCCAAAGGTATCCCGTCTGACAAAATCTCCGCACGTGGTATGGGCGAATCTAACCCGGTTACCGGCAACACCTGTGACAACGTGAAACCTCGCGCTGCCCTGATTGACTGCCTGGCACCGGATCGTCGCGTAGAGATCGAAGTTAAAGGCATTAAAGACGTGGTAACTCAGCCGCAGGCTTAAGTTTCCGTCTGATAAAAAACCCCGCGTCGCGGGGTTTTTTGCTCTGGTCTGGGTGACAACGCCTTTCAGCGTTACTTCTTGCCTAATAACGCCTGTAAATCCTGCTTTAACGTGGTCATTTGCGTGGCATATTTCTCTTTATGCTCCGCGTCTTCTATGAGTTGCACAATCGTTTCGGATAATGTTTTACCGCGTCGCTGCGCAAGGCCCGCCAGACGCTGCCAGACCATAAACTCTAAATCAATAGATTTTTTGCGCGTATGCTGATGTTCCGCATTGAAGTGTCGTTTGCGTCTTGCCCGAATGGTTTGTTTCATCCGATTAAGCAAGGCAGGATTCATATGCCTGTCTATCCAGACATTTACCCGCACCGGTTCATTTTCGAGGGCCAACAACAAATTGACGGCTTCCTGGGCAGCACTGGCTTCCACGTAGCGGGTGATCAACTCCCCTTCGCGGTGCTTTTTCACCAGATATTTCCATTTCCAACCGCTTTCAAGATTTTCAAGTTGTTGATATTTCATTGTGATCCCAATGTTACCGTGTAACTGTTATCAGAATATCAGTTTTTTAGCCATCTGAAGAAAAGAATCTCGAACCTGTGAATGGTTACACGTCTTCACATTACTTTGCATTCGCTTTCCGCGTGTGCAGCGTGACGGGTTAGGCTATAATCCCCCCTTTTACAACAGACTAAAAAACCTCAACTTTGACCATTACGAAACTTGCATGGCGTGATCTGGTTCCGGATAGCGAAAGCTATCAGGAGATATTTGCACAGCCACACGCGACTGACGAAAACGACACCTTACTCAGTGATACTCAGCCACGACTGCAATTTGCGCTTGAGCAACTTATTCAGCCGTGGACATCATCCTCTTTTATGCTGACTAAAGCGCCTGAAGAGCAAGAGTATCTTACTTTACTTTCAGATGCCGTCCGCGCTCTGCAAACCGACGCCGGACAATTAACCGGCGGGCATTATGACGTTTCCGGGCATACTATTCATTACCGCGCCGCGCAGAATGCGCAAGACAACTTTGCCACCGTCACACAAGTCGTCAGCGCGGACTGGGTCGAAGCCGAACAGCTTTTTGGTTGCCTGCGGCAGTATAATGGCGACATTTCCCTGCAGCCGGGTCTGGTTCATCAGGCGAACGGCGGCGTACTTATTATTTCCTTACGAACCCTTCTGGCGCAGCCGTTGCTATGGATGCGTCTGAAAGCGATCGTTAGCCGCGAGCGTTTTGACTGGGTGGCGTTTGACGAGTCGCGTCCATTGCCGGTCTCCGTGCCATCAATGCCGCTCAAACTGAAGGTGATTCTGGTTGGCGAACGTGAATCACTGGCCGATTTTCAGGAGATGGAACCGGAGCTCGCGGAACAAGCTATCTACAGTGAATTTGAAGACAATTTACAGATAGCGGACGCAGAAGCTATGACCCTGTGGTGTCAATGGGTGACGCGTATCGCTTCACGCGATAATTTGCCTGCCCCGGCACCGGACGCCTGGCCCGTCCTGATACGCGAGGCTGTGCGTTATACCGGCGAACAGGACACTCTGCCCCTTTGCCCACTGTGGATAGCCCGCCAGTTTAAGGAGGCGGCGCCCTTATGCGAAGGCGATACATGCGGCGCAGAAGCGCTCAGCCTGATGCTTGCCCGACGCGAATGGCGAGAAGGCTTTCTGGCGGAACGGATGCAGGACGAGATTCTGCAAGAGCAGATCCTGATTGAAACCGAAGGCGAACGCGTTGGACAAATCAACGCGCTTTCCGTCATTGAGTTTCCCGGGCATCCTCGCGCCTTTGGCGAACCGTCGCGAATTAGCTGTGTTGTGCATATCGGCGATGGCGAATTTAACGATATTGAGCGGAAGGCCGAACTTGGCGGAAATATTCACGCTAAGGGAATGATGATTATGCAAGCCTTCCTGATGTCGGAGTTGCAGCTTGAGCAACAAATTCCCTTCTCTGCCTCGTTAACCTTTGAGCAGTCCTACAGCGAAGTGGATGGCGATAGCGCCTCAATGGCTGAATTATGTGCGCTCATCAGCGCGCTGGCCAATGTGCCTGTGAATCAAAACATTGCGATTACTGGCTCGGTCGATCAGTTTGGTCGCGCGCAACCGGTGGGCGGGCTAAACGAAAAAATTGAAGGTTTCTTCGCCATCTGCGAGCAGCGGGAATTAAACGGTAAACAGGGCGTCATTATCCCTGCCGCCAATGTCCGGCATCTCAGTCTTAAATCTGAACTGCTGCAAGCGGTTAAAGAAGAGAAGTTCACTATCTGGGCGGTAGACGACGTGACCGACGCCTTACCGCTACTGTTAAATCTGGTGTGGGATGGCGAAGGACAAACGACATTGATGCAGACTATCCAGGAGCGTATCGCGCAGGCGACGCAACAGGAAGGCCGTCATCGTTTCCCGTGGCCATTACGTTGGCTGAACGCTTTTATTCCGAACTGATCGGACTTGTTCAGCGTACACGTGTTAGCTATCCTGCGTGCTTCAATAAAATAAGGTTTACATAAAACATGGTAGATAAACGCGAATCCTATACAAAAGAAGACCTTCTTGCCTCTGGTCGTGGTGAACTGTTTGGCGCTAAAGGGCCGCAACTCCCTGCGCCGAACATGCTGATGATGGACCGCGTCGTTAAAATGACCGAAACGGGCGGCAATTTCGACAAAGGTTATGTCGAAGCCGAGCTGGATATCAATCCTGATCTATGGTTCTTCGGATGCCACTTTATCGGCGATCCGGTGATGCCCGGCTGTCTGGGTCTGGATGCTATGTGGCAATTGGTGGGATTCTACCTGGGCTGGTTGGGCGGCGAAGGCAAAGGCCGCGCGCTAGGCGTGGGCGAAGTGAAATTTACCGGTCAGGTTCTGCCGACGGCAAAGAAAGTCACCTATCGCATTCATTTCAAACGTATCGTAAACCGTCGCCTGATCATGGGACTGGCGGACGGTGAGGTTCTGGTGGATGGTCGTCTGATCTATACCGCACACGATTTGAAAGTCGGTTTGTTCCAGGATACTTCCGCGTTCTAAGTGTTGAATTGATATTCCGCGCTATCGGTATCATGCTTGCAAAGCCAATAAAGGCGAAACCTCCGCAGTGCGGAGGTTTCTTTTTCTAAAGAGACAGAATCAGGCCATTACCACCCTGTCCTCCATGGCTTGTCGCCAACCTCCCAACCAGTATGACCGTTGATTCAGCGTCTGATAGGGACACATTTCTTTTGATCGTCCGGCGATGCCGGCCTGATATCCACGTTGATGTGCCCGTTCCAGGCGATCTCGTTTTTGTCTCTTCATGCCTCGTTTCCCTCATATTTGTATCTGGTGGAAAAGAAAACAGTGATTACAAAATGTGCAATCACACTACACGAATACCTCTAAATGGATCGCCCGTCAATGCGCAAAATTCACACCAATGTCATATTTGTGAGCTATACGGAAAATCATTTGTACAAAAAATGTGAGCCAGAACAACTATTTTTCCGGCGTTAAACGTAAAAAAACCGCCTCAGGCGCATGACCTGAAGCGGTTAAATTTACATTACTTTTATCTCAGGGAAGCCGTTTTATCTCATCAGCGATAACGGCCGCTTCCTGGCTCCATGCGCTCGCCAGTACTTTGACCATTTCATCATAGCCATCTTTCTGCTGGCTGGCTTCAATATGGAAAGGCCGCTTAATCAGTTGTCCGTTGTGGTTTAATAGCCACTCCCCGCTCACGATAACCTTACCATCGTAACGTCCATGGAACCCGGTTACAGTCACGTTTAACGTATCCTGGGTTGTTCCCAATGGCTGAGAAGCGACGACCCAGCCAGGAAGCCGGGCGCTAAGATTTGCCACCAGAGTGTTACGCAATTGCTGATCCAGCGGGCTGGCCCATAGATTGTTATTGGCAATCACATACTGGACATCACTGGTTTGATACACCACGCCGTTACCTGCCAGATAGTCAGGTACGGAAACCTGCTCTACCCATAAGAGGCGGTTGCCCTGGCTCGTAGTGCTTTGCACACCACTTTGCGCTATCGGGAGCTGATAATAGCTTTTATTCTCTCTGCCGGAGCTACATGACGCCAGCCAGAACGCCATTATCACGACTAGCCATTTTTTCATTGTTTCGCCCTCTTAGGCTCGGGATCTTTTTTATCCTTCGCTTCAAATACCAGCGCGTTGCTTTTCTCGTTCAAAGTCTTCAACACCGGTTGTAACTCACGAAGCACCTGATCGAGACGCTGCATATCCGCCACCATTTTGTTATACGCTGCCGATCCAGGCTGGAAGCCTTGCATACTGCGATTAAGTTCGCGTAACGTCGTTTGCATATCCGCCGGAAGCTGCTGCATCGACTGACTGGAGGTAATCTTGTTCATATTATCCAGCGTGGTTTGCAGCCGACGCATAGTGCGCTGGCTTTCAGACAGCGTATTGGTCACTTGTTCAATCATCGGATTCAGCGGCAGGTTGTTAATCTTATCCAACGTTTCCACCAGCCGCTGTTGAATTTGCGCCAGGCCGCTGCTGACGGTAGGAATAATTTCATAGCCATCAAATTCGCGTAGCCCGGTAATCGGCGGCTCCTTGGGATAAAAGTCCAGATCGACATACAGCGCCCCGGTAACCAAGTTACCTGTTTTAAGCGAAGCGCGTAAACCGCGCTTAAGCAGTTCCGTCAAATGCGCGCCAACATCTGCATTTTCTCCCAGTTGCGCTTTCAGACGCTCCGGTTCAATGCGCACCAGCACAGGAATACGGTAATCATCGTTAAACACCTGACGCATATCAGACGCAAAGAAAGGCACTTTGCTTACCGTCCCCAGACGAATACCGCGGAACTCCAGCGGCGCGCCAGGTTGCAATCCGCGCACCGAATCTTTAAAGAACATCAGGTAATCGATATGATCGGTGTACAGCGAATCCTGAATACTTTTTTGATCGTCGTAGAGATTAAACGCCGTTTTTTCGGCGACGGGTTGTCCCTGCTCAAGTCCTTCCGGCACGTCAAAACTCACCCCGCCGCCAAACAGCGTCGTCAACGATCCCATTTCCACGCGCATTCCCGCAGATGTCAGATCCACAGCGATACCGCTATCTTTCCAGAATCGTACATTACTGGTGACCAGCCGATCGTTTGGCGCCTTAATGAACAACTGATAGCTCATTGTCCGTTTTTGCGGATCGAAAGAGCTGGTTTCAACGGACCCCACCCGATAGCCTCGGAACAGAACAGGATCGCCAGGACTGAGCTGGCCAGCCTTTTTGCTGTCCAGAATCACACGAATACCTTTGGCATCGGGCGGCGCCAACGGCGGTGAATCAAGAAGCTGATAGCTTTCCGGCTGACTGCCCTTGCTCCCTGGTTGTAGTTCAATATACGCGCCTGATAACAACGTCCCAAGCCCACTGATGCCTTCACGCCCCACCTGCGGTTTTACGACCCAAAATACCGAGTCTTTATGCAACAACTTTTCCATACCGGAATGAAGCCGCGCTTTGATTTGTACATGGGTCAGATCGTCAGTCAGCGTCGCGCTTTCAACCACGCCGACATCCACGCTGCGACTTTTAATCGTCGTTTTTCCGCCTTCAATACCTTCCGCATTGGTGGTGATTAAGGTAACTTCCGGTCCCTGGTGGCTGTAGTGATAAAACAGAATCCAGGCTCCGATAAGCGCAGTAACAATCGGGAATATCCAGACAGGCGACCAATTTTTCACCTTTTGTACTTTGGCTTCCCCTTTTTTAGGTTCCATGCTATCAGGACTCCTCATGGCCTGGTTCGTATTCACGATCCCACGACAGACGCGGATCAAAGGTCATCGCAGAAAACATTGTCATTATGACGACTAAAGCAAACATCAACGCACCCATCGCAGGATAAATATTCATTAACCCTCCCATACGCACCAGCGCAGAGAGTACGGCAATGACAAATACATCAATCATTGACCAGCGCCCCACAAACTCCACTACTTCATAAATAAAATGCATCCGCTCACTGTCGCGTTTACCGTGGCCTTTCGCATCCCAACAAAGCCAGGCAATGGCGATCATTTTTAGCGTCGGCACCATAATACTGGCGAGAAAGATAACCGCCGCAACCGGATAAGACCCCTCACTCCACAGCAAAATCACGCCAGCCAGAATGGTCGACGGCATTTTCGAGCCCAATAAATCGGTAATCATAATCGGCAAAATATTGGCGGGTAGATAAAGCATGATCGAGGTAAATAATAACGCCAGCGTCCATTGCAAACTGTTCTTACGCCGGACATAGCCTTTCGTATGGCAACGCGGACAAACGAGACTCTTCGCAGGCAGGATCGCCGTGCAGCAGGCGCAGGAGCGCAAAGATTGCCGGATACCGGTAATCCCCGGCGTTAACGGCTGCGCCAACGCCGGCTGAGGGGCGATATCATCCCACAACCAACGGCGATCAACACACTGGAATGCCCGCAGTTGAACGAGACAAAATAAGCACCAGGGAATAAAACTGTTGCCGATGCCGATATCGCCGTAGGCCATCAGCTTAACAAAGCTGACCAGCACCCCGGCGAGAAATATCTCCGCCATTCCCCACGATTTCAGGAGGAAAAAGATCCGCGCCAGCGTTTTTTTTACCGACAACGGCAGATTGGCTCGGTTGACGAGCAATAAAATGGTCACCAGGCAAAATGCCGGCACCAGTTGGACAAATAATAAAAAGAACGTGCCGAGGCTGGCGTAATCTTCAGAAAACATGACCCCGGGGATTTCCAGAAGCGTGACTTCGCTGGTGACACCCGCGACATTCATATTCACGAAGGGAAACAGGTTAGAAAGCAGCAACATAAATAGTGCCGCTAACGCATAGGCGGTAGGACGCTGCCGGGGCGCGTCCCACTCGGTCGTTAACGTTGCGCCGCATCGTGGACATGCTGCTTTTTGTCCATGCGAGAGGCGGGGTAAAGCCACCAGCATGTCACATTGCGGGCACAATATGTGCTTCGCAGCATGGTGATGTTCACACATAGGCGCTCCTTTAATTATGCCCCGTTTTTCAGGCCTTCAAGATACTCCCAACGTTCGAAGGCTTGCTCAAGTTCTTGCTCCACCTGACTTAAATCGGCCAGAACTTTTTGCGTTTGCTCATGGGGCTGGCTAAAAAAGGCCGCATCCGCAACCTGCGCCTGTAGCGCTTCCAGCTTCGCTTCCAGGTCTTCAAGCTGACCGGGTAATTGCTCCAGCTCGCGCTGCAGTTTATAGCTTAGTTTGCTACTGCCCCGTTTTACAATTTCTGCTTTAGGGGCAATAACTTCCTCATTTTTTTTCACCATCGGCTGTTTCGTCGCCAGATGCTGCGCTTGCTGCGCACGCGCATCATGGTAGCCGCCGATATAACGTCCGATTTTGCCGCCGCCTTCGAAAATCCAGCATTCCGTCACGGTATTATCGACAAATTGGCGATCGTGGCTGACCAGTAGCACCGTGCCCTGATAGCCATCAATTAATTCTTCTAATAGTTCCAGCGTTTCGACGTCAAGATCGTTCGTTGGTTCATCGAGAATTAAAAGATTGCTCGGCTTGAGGAAGAGTCGCGCCAGCAGCAGACGGTTACGTTCGCCGCCGGAAAGCGCGCGAACTGGCGTCATCGCCCGTTTGGGGTGAAACAGGAAGTCCTGCAAATAGCCCAGTACATGGCGCGGTTTACCGTTTACCATTACCTCTTGCTTGCCTTCCGCAAGGTTATCCATCACGGTTTTTTCCGGGTCCAGTTCGGCGCGATGCTGATCGAAGTAGGCGACTTCCAGCTTCGTTCCCACATGGATACGCCCGCTGTCAGCCTGAAGCTGTCCCAGCATCAGTTTCAGTAACGTGGTTTTACCGCAGCCGTTCGGGCCAATTAACGCAATCTTGTCGCCGCGCTGTACCTGAGCTGAGAAATCTTTTACCAGTTGTTTTCCTTCTACCTGGTAATCGACATTTTCCATCTCAAAAACGATTTTACCGGAGCGCGTCGCCTCTTCGACCTGCATCTTCGCCGTGCCCATCACTTCACGACGCTCGCTGCGTTCACGGCGCATCGCTTTTAACGCCCGCACACGCCCTTCATTACGGGTGCGGCGCGCCTTGATACCCTGGCGAATCCAGACTTCTTCCTGCGCCAGTTTGCGATCAAACTCCGCGTTTTGTAGCTCTTCTACGCGCAGCGCTTCTTCTTTCTCTAGCAGGTATTGATCGTAATTTCCCGGATAGGTGACCAGTTTGCCACGATCGAGATCGACAATGCGGGTCGCCATATTGCGAATAAACGAACGATCGTGAGAGATAAAAATAATCGTTCCGTTAAAGGTTTTCAGAAACCCTTCCAGCCAGTCGATGGTTTCGATATCCAGATGGTTAGTCGGTTCATCCAGTAACAATACGCGCGGATTGCTGACCAGCGCCCGACCCAGCGCGGCTTTACGCAGCCAGCCGCCGGAGAGCGACGACAGCGCGGCGTTAGGATCGAGTCCAAGCTGCGCCAGCACTTCATTAATACGGTTTTCCAACTGCCACAGATTATGATGATCGAGCTGCTCCTGTACGCGCGCCATTTCATTGAGGTTTTTCTCGCTGGGATCGCTCATCACCAGACGGGAAATCTCATGATAGCGTTTGAGGTATTCCGCTTGTTCTTCGATACCTTCGGCGACAAAGTCATAGACGCTGCCCGCAATATTACGCGGCGGGTCCTGTTGCAGACGCGCGACGATCAGATCCTGCTCATAAATAATACGCCCATCGTCCAGACCCTGTTCGCGGTTGAGGATCTTCATCAAGGTGGATTTCCCGGCGCCGTTACGCCCCACCAGACAGACGCGTTCGTTATCTTCGATATGCAACTCTGCGTTATCGAGAAGCGGCGCGTCGCTGAACGACAGCCATGCGCCATGCATACTGATTAATGACATTTACTTTTCCTTTCAGGCAGCGCGGATCAGCCAGCAATTATGGATCTGACGGTTACGGGCAAAATCCGGGGAGAGCGTTTTTTGCGTAATTTCTTGTGCTGTAAGCCCCAGTTCGGCCAGACCTTCCAGATCCATACGGAATCCGCGCTTATTATTTGAGAACATGATGGTGCCGCCTTTACGCAGCAGGCGTTTTAAATCTTTCATTAACGCGACATGATCGCGCTGAACATCAAACGACTCTTCCATACGTTTTGAGTTAGAGAACGTCGGCGGATCGATAAAGATCAAATCGAACTGTTCATTCGCCTCGCGCAGCCAGCCCAGGCAGTCGGCCTGAATCAGGCGATGCGCGCGACCGCTCAGTCCGTTCAGACGCAAATTACGTTCGGCCCACTCCAGATAGGTGCGGGACATATCCACCGTTGTGGTGCTGCGCGCGCCGCCCAGACCCGCATGTACGCTGGCGCTGCCGGTATAAGAAAAGAGATTCAGGAAATCTTTGCCTTGACTCATCTCTCCCAGCATCCTGCGGGCAATACGGTGATCGAGGAACAGACCGGTGTCGAGATAATCCGTCAGATTTACCCATAAGCGCGCATTATATTCGCTGACCTCAAGGAACTCGCCCTTCTCGCTCATTTTCTGATACTGATTTTTTCCTTTTTGCCGTTCGCGGGTTTTTAACACCAGTTTATTCGGCGCAATACCGAGCACTGACAAGGTTGCCGCAATAATATCGAACAAACGCTGCCGCGCTTTTTGCGCATCCACTGTTTTCGGCGGCGCATATTCCTGAATCACCGCCCAGTCGCCGTAACGGTCTACCGCCACGTTATATTCCGGCAGGTCGGCATCATACAAGCGATAACATTCAATGCCTTCCTGGCGCGCCCATTTTTCCAGCTTTTTAAGATTCTTACGCAGGCGATTAGCGTAATCTTCCGCCACCGTCGCCGGTTTACTGTCTGCGGTGGTTTTCGCAATATGATAGTTTTTCTGCACGCAGTCCAGCGGGCCATTCTTGGCTTTAAACTGTTTGTCGGCACGCAGTTGCAGGCTGCCCAGCAGATCGGGCGAGGCGCTGAACAGCGACAGGTTCCAGCCGCCAAACTGATTTTTCATGATACGGCCCAGCAGACTGTGCAGCGCAATCAGCGCCGGTTCGCTGTCCAGACGTTCGCCGTAAGGCGGGTTACTGATAACCGTACCATACGGGCCTTTCGGCAACGGATTGCTCAGTTGCGCCACATCTTTCACTTCAAAGGTGATTAGCTCGCCGATACCAGCGCGACGGGCGTTGCTGCGCGCCCGCTCAATGACGCGCGCATCGCTGTCGGAACCGTAGAAATGAGAGGAATACTCCGCCAGTCCCTTACGCGCCCGGGTCTGTGCTTCGGCTTTCACTTCCTGCCAGATAGTCTCGTCATGCTGCGCCCAGCCGCTAAATCCCCAGTGGCCACGGTGCAGTCCCGGTGCGCGATCGGTCGCCCACATCGCGGCCTCAATCAATAATGTCCCGGAACCACACATAGGGTCGAGCAGCGGCGTACCCGGCTGCCAGCCGGAACGCATAACAATCGCCGCCGCCAGCGTCTCTTTGATTGGCGCCAGACCGGCGCGATCGCGATAACCGCGCAGGTGCAGGCCATCACCGCTGAGATCCAGCGCAATGCTGGCAGTTTCTTTATTCAGCCAGACGTTAATACGGAGGTCCGGCGATTCGCGGTCCACATTTGGACGCGGAAGATTTTTCCGCGTAAATGCATCGACAATCGCGTCCTTAACTTTCATCGCGCCATACTGACTATTACGGATGGTGTCGTTCAGGCCGCTGAAATGCACCGCAAACGTCGCACCAGGATTAAAAATCTCTGTCCAGTTTATCGCCTGAACGCCGAGATAAAGATCGAGATCGCTGTAGACCTTGCACTCGCCCATCGGCAGGATAATACGCGAGGCCAGGCGGCTCCACATCAGGCTCTGGTAAATAAGCCGCGTGTCGCCCTGAAAATGGACCCCACCCTGAACAACCTGACACTCTACGGCGCCCAGTTTTTCCAGTTCAGTTTTTAACAGCTCTTCCAGCCCGCGGGCCGTACTGGCAAACAGAGAATTCATATTGTCACTTTTACGCTAAGAAAATTGTTGCGCATTATAGCTAATCTCACGCCCATGTCATAAAGTTGAAGGCTTATTTTCATTTGAGGGACTGTACGGTGGCGACGTTATCACGGCTCTTTATTCATCCGGTCAAATCCATGCGCGGCATTGGTCTGACTCATGCGCTGGCAGATATCAGCGGTCTGGCTTTTGATCGCATCTTCATGATTACCGAGCCTGACGGTACATTTATTACCGCCCGCCAGTTTCCACAAATGGTACGTTTTACCCCCTCTCCCTTACATGACGGCCTCCATTTGACCGCGCCAGACGGCAGTAGCTCACTGGTTCGCTTTACGGATTTCACCCCGCAGGATGCGCCGACCGAAGTCTGGGGAAACCATTTTACCGCTCGCGTCGCTCCGACGGTGATTAATCAATGGTTGAGCGGCTTTTTCTCCCGCGATGTCCAGTTGCGCTGGGTTGGGCCGCAGTTGACGCGCCGGGTTAAACGGCATAACGCGGTGCCGCTGGGATTTGCCGATGGCTACCCGTATTTATTGACTAACGAAGCCTCGCTGCGCGATCTGCAACAGCGTTGTCCGGCTGGCGTACAAATGGAACAGTTTCGCCCAAACTTAGTGGTTTCCGGCGTAGCGGCCTGGGAAGAAGATAACTGGAAAGTTCTTCGCATTGGCGAGGTGATTTTTGACGTTGTGAAACCTTGTAGCCGCTGTATTTTTACGACCGTCAGCCCCGAAAAGGGGCAAAAACATCCCTCCGGCGAACCGCTGGCGACGCTGCAAGCTTTTCGTACCGCCCTGGACAATGGCGATGTGGATTTTGGTCAGAACCTGATCGCCCGCAATAGCGGCGTCATTCGCGTCGGCGATGAGGTGGAGATTCTGGCAACAGCCCCGGCAAAAGCCTATGGCGCCACAGCGGTCGACGACAGCATTACGCCAGATAAACACCCGGATGCGAGCGTGACCATCGACTGGCAAGGACAAACCTTCTGCGGGAATAATCAACAGGTGCTACTGGAACAGTTGGAGAATCAGGGAATTCGTATTCCGTATTCTTGCCGGGCGGGTATCTGTGGTTGCTGCCGGATACGTTTACTGGAAGGCGAAGTAAGCCCGCTGAAAAAATCGGCCATTGGCGACGATGGTACGATTCTGAGCTGTAGCTGCGTGCCTAAAACCGCGTTACGACTGGAAAATTAAACCGCTTGTTCAAGGCTGAAACTGTGACAGTGAACCTGCGGTTTCAGCCTGTCGTTCATAATTTTAATCGCATCGCCAAGCTGCATAGTTCGGCCTGCTATCACCACGCCCGGCTGGGCCAGAAGGCACAACGCGGCATTTTCTCCCGGCTCAACGACCAGCAAATTAACCTGCTCCGCCGTATCGCTTAACCAGACGCTTGCGGCATCACCCGTTCCCGGAGTCCACATTTCGCCATGCGCCACAAAATGCCAGCTTTTTGGCATCTGCGGTTTGAGATAACGAATCGCCACCAGCGCATTCAACACCAGCTCCGCGCGTTGCTCTTTGGTTAATTCGAAATCCCGGCATTTTTCTTCAAAGGAAAAATAGAGCGCGGCATCATCCACACAAAAACCGGTCGGGCAAAACGCGTCCGGCGTAAGCATCTTACGAGAGAAGCGCGAGCGAAAAAGCATACCATTGGCGAGATCGAGCATCATACGATCGTGCTCTTCATCATAATACCAGCGCCAGTTATCGTCAGGTTTAATTCGCATTGGCCTCTCTCCCGCTTTTAAGCAATTTGTAACAGCATTGTCCTTTTGCCGCTTCGTTTATTACCCCAATAATAAAAGCCCAAAATGTCTAAATAAGCAACAGTGGAGAAATATAAAACAACCAGCGCCGGAAATAAAGCCCTGGTTGTCTGATAAAGGGTAAAGTTTAGATATGCGTTACGATTTCTTTAATCAATGGCGGGCCTTTAAAAATAAAGCCGGAATAAATTTGTACCAGAGTTGCTCCTGCCGCTATCTTCTCGCGCGCGGCGATAACTGAGTCAATGCCGCCGACGCCGATAATAGGTAATTGTCCTTTTAACTCCTGGGATAAACGGCCAATAATTTCTGTGCTTTTTAATTGTAATGGCCGGCCACTTAATCCCCCCGTTTGCTGGCAATTTTTCATTCCTTGTACCAGAGAACGATCGAGGGTGGTATTTGTCGCAATCACGCCATCAATATTATGTCGAAGCAGGCTATCGGCAACCTGGATCAATTCTTCTTCACAAAGATCCGGCGCGATCTTTACCGCCACCGGCACATATTTATGATGGATCGCCTGAAGATCGTTTTGCTTATTTTTAATGGCGCTCAATAGATCATCCAGCGCATCGCCATACTGGAGCGTGCGTAACCCTGGCGTATTCGGCGAAGAAATATTAATGGCGATATAACCCGCATAAGCATAGACTTTTTCCATACAAATCAGGTAGTCATCTTTGCCATTTTCGACAGGGGTATCTTTATTTTTACCGATGTTAATTCCCAGAATACCATCAAAATGGGCCTTTTTAACATTCTCGACAAGGTTATCGACGCCCAGATTATTAAATCCCATCCGATTGATCAGACCTTCAGCATCCACCAGACGAAAAAGACGCGGCTTATCGTTACCCGGCTGTGGGCGCGGCGTCACGGTGCCGATTTCCAGGGAACCAAACCCCATCGCGCCTAGCGCGTCGATGCACTCCCCGTCTTTATCCAGACCGGCAGCCAGCCCCAGTGGATTCTTAAAGGTAAGTCCCATGCAGGTGACCGGCTTTGTTGGTACTTTCTGGCGCACCAGTGCTTCCAGCGGCGTACCTGTAATGCGGCGTAATTGTTGAAATGTAAATTCATGAGCGCGCTCTGGATCGAGCTGGAAAAGGGCTTTACGAACGAAGGGGTAGTACATGAACTCTCCTGGATTCCCGGTGTGCAAACCGGGGGCGTATTATGGGCGATAACCGTGCAAAAGGGAATTGACCTACGGCAATAAATAGCAATCGTTTTCCTTCAGCCCCACTTCACGCTTCGCCAGGGAGCGTCATCATCCGGCAAAAAAATGCCCGGCAGCGCTAACGCTTACCGGGTATGTCTTACATTTTTATAGCGGATATGATCAGGTTAACGCTTTAGTTATCTTCTCGTACAGATCGCCGGAAAGATTCTCCAGTCCTTTTAACTGCTCCAGCGCCGCACGCATTTTCTCCTGTCGCTTACCATCATAACGTTTCAGACGAATCAGCGGTTCAATGAGGCGAGATGCAACCTGCGGGTTACGACTATTCAGATCGGTCAGCATCTCGACCAGAAACTGGTATCCGCTACCGTCTTGCGCATGGAACGCCGCCGGGTTACTGCCGGCAAACGCGCCAATCAATGAACGGATGCGGTTCGGATTGCTCATGCTGAAAGAACGGTGTTTGAGCAGGCCGCGTACAGTTTCCAGTACATTTTCCGCCGGGCTTGTGGATTGCAGGATAAACCATTTATCCATCACCAGGCCGTCCTGATGCCACTTATCGTCATATTCCTGCATCAGCGTATCGCGGCACGGCAACTGCGCCGCCACCGCAGCAGACAGGGCCGCCAGCGCATCGGTCATGTTATTGGCGTCGCGATACTGTTTGCTGACCAGCGTATTAGCCAGCTCCGTCTCGCCGAACGCCAGGAAGCGCAGGCAAGCATTGCGCAGCGTGCGCTTACCAATATCGCCGTGATCAACACGATACTCATCCAGATGATTGGCGTTATAGATAGCAAGGAACTCATCCGCCAGTTCTGCCACCAGCGTACGCGTTAGCGCTTCACGAACTTGCGCAATGGCGATCGGGTCGATGACCTCAAACAGCTCCGCAATTTCATTGGCCGAAGGCAACGTTAAAATTTCTGCGGCCAACGCCGGATCGATTTTCTCATCCAACAGCACCGCGCGGAACGCATCAGCGACATGCACCGGAACCGATAACGGCTGCCCCTGCTGATGACGCGCCACATTCAGTTTAATGTAAGTGGCCAGCAGGCTTTGCGCCGCATCCCAACGGGAGAAATCGTTGCGCGCATGGCGCATCAGGAACGTCAGTTGCTGATCGCTCCATTTATATTCCAGTTTCACCGGCGCTGAAAACTCGCACAGCAAGGCCGGAACAGGCTGGAAGTAGACATTATCAAAGGTAAATGTCTGCTCCGCCTGCGTGACGTTCAGCACAGCATTGACAGGATGACCGCCTTTTTGCAACGGAATAACGTTGCCTTCGTTATCGTACAGTTCAATGGCGAATGGAATATGCAGCGGCTGCTTCTCTGCCTGATCCGCCGTCGCCGGAGTGCGCTGGCTGATGGTCAACGTGTACTGCTCGGTTTCCGGATTATAATCATCTTTTACCGTTACAATCGGCGTACCGGACTGACTGTACCAGCGGCGGAAATGGGACAGATCGACATTAGAAGCATCTTCCATCGCCTGTACAAAGTCATCACACGTCGCGGCGCTGCCGTCATGGCGCTCAAAATAGAGCTGCATCCCCTTCTGGAAATTTTCCTCACCCAGCAACGTGTGGATCATGCGAATGACTTCCGCGCCCTTTTCATAAACGGTGAGGGTGTAGAAGTTATTCATTTCGATAACTTTATCCGGGCGGATAGGATGCGCCATCGGGCTGGCGTCTTCCGCAAATTGTAAACCGCGCATGGTACGCACGTTACTGATGCGGTTCACCGCACGTGACCCCAAATCAGAGCTAAATTCCTGATCGCGGAAAACGGTTAACCCCTCTTTCAGGCTCAACTGGAACCAGTCGCGGCAGGTGACGCGGTTGCCGGTCCAGTTGTGGAAATACTCATGGCCTATCACGCGCTCAATATCGAGATAATCTTTATCCGTCGCGGTATCGGTACGCGCCAACACATATTTGGAGTTAAAGATATTGAGACCTTTATTCTCCATCGCGCCCATATTAAAGAAATCCACCGCGACAATCATATAGATGTCGAGGTCATATTCGAGTCCAAAACGCGTTTCATCCCATTTCATGGAATTCTTCAGCGAGGTCATCGCCCACGGCGCGCGATCCAGATTGCCGCGGTCAACGTACAGTTCCAGCGCGACTTCACGTCCGGAACGGGTGGTAAAGGTATCGCGCAGAACGTCAAAATCACCGGCCACCAGCGCAAACAGATAACACGGTTTTGGGAACGGATCTTGCCACTGTACCCAATGACGGCCATTCTCCAGCTCGCCCTGCGCAACACGATTGCCATTGGAGAGCAGGAACGGATATTTGGTTTTATCGGCAATAATTTTGGTGGTAAATCGCGCCAGTACGTCCGGGCGGTCAAGATACCAGGTGATATGGCGGAAGCCCTCCGCTTCACACTGAGTACAGAGCGCATCGCCGGACTGATACAATCCTTCCAGCGCCGTATTCGCCGCCGGACCTACCTCGTTGACAATGCGTAACGTAAAACGCTCTGGCAGGTCGCTGATGATAAGCGCGCCTTCTTCTTCTTTATATGCTGTCCACGGCGCATCGTTGACGTGGAGGGATACCAGCGTTAAATCTTCCCCATCAAGGCGAAGAGGCGCATCAGGCGCGCCATGACGAACAGCCTGGCTTATTGCGGTGACCACGGTTTTTTCGGCATCGAGGTCAAAGGTCAAGTCAATATCAGTAATCTGGTAATCCGGCTCGCGATAGTCGTGGCGGTATTTGGCTTGTGGCTGTTGTGTCATAAAAAACCTTTCGCATCTTTTGTAGAGTGTCGACTCCAGTCTATTCCTGTTGCGCAAATCGCGCTACGCAGAATGTTCATCTTTTCAGGCACAAACAGCCTCTTTGCTACATTTTTATAACATGGGGCACGAAATGCGCTCGACCCTAAAGACAGCTTATGGTGTGATCGGGGTTCAATAAATCGCTAAACAAGGTATACTCCAGCGGTTTTCTTAGTTGTTTATTGTACTAAACGCTCCCGTGAGAGGACGCTACAGCGCACCTATGACACAATTCGCTTCTCCTGTTCTGCACTCGTTGCTGGATACAGATGCTTATAAGTTGCATATGCAGCAAGCCGTTTTTCACCACTACTATGATGTGCAGGTAGCGGCTGAGTTTCGTTGCCGTGGCGACGACCTGCTGGGTATTTATGCCGATGCTATTCGCGAGCAGGTGGACGCGATGCAGCACCTGCGCCTCCAGAAGGACGAGTTCCAGTGGCTCTCTGGCCTGCCCTTTTTTAAACCGGATTATCTGAACTGGTTACGCGAATTTCGCTATAACCCCGCTCAAGTCTGTGTCACCAACGATAACGGCAAGCTGAATATTCGCTTAACCGGCCCGTGGCGTGAAGTGATTATGTGGGAAGTGCCGCTGCTGGCCGTGATCAGTGAACTGGTTCACCACTACCGCTCGCCAAACGCGGGCGTTGCTCAGGCGCTCGACGCGCTGGAAAGTAAGCTGGTTGATTTCACTGCGTTAACCGCCGATCTCGATATGTCCCGCTTCCACCTGATGGACTTCGGTACCCGCCGTCGTTTCTCTCGTGAAGTGCAGCAGGCGATAGTTAAACGTCTCCAGCAGGAGTCATGGTTTGTCGGCACCAGCAACTATGATCTCGCGCGTCGCCTGGCTTTGACGCCGATGGGCACTCAGGCGCACGAATGGTTTCAGGCGCATCAACAAATCAGTCCGGATCTGGCGACCAGTCAGCTTGCCGCGCTGGCCGCCTGGCTCAACGAATATCCGGACCAGCTTGGTATCGCATTGACAGATTGCATTACAATGGATGCGTTTTTACGCGATTTCGGCGTTGAATTCGCCAGCCGTTATCAGGGGTTACGCCACGACTCAGGAGACCCTGTCGAATGGGGTGAAAAGGCGATTGCCCATTATGAAAAGCTGGGGATTGATCCGCTGACAAAAACGCTGGTCTTTTCAGATAACCTTGATCTGCAAAAGGCGGTCGAGCTCTATCGCCATTTCGCGTCTCGCGTGCAGTTAAGCTTCGGCATAGGTACCCGCCTGACCTGCGATATCCCCCAGGTAACACCGCTCAATATCGTTATTAAGCTTGTGGAATGTAACGGAAAGCCGGTGGCTAAACTTTCCGACAGCCCCGGTAAAACGATCTGCCATGATAAAGCGTTTGTGCGTGCGCTGCGTAAAGCTTTTGATCTCCCGCAGGTCCGCAAAGCCAGTTAATTCTTCCCAGGGAGCCTGCCAGGGCTCCTTTTTCAGGTTTATTTCCGAAATCTTTCACTTCAGCTACGATTTCTGCTTGTCTGATTGCAGATGCCAGGTAACATAGGAATCCCCCCATTTCGGGTGGACAAGTGTTTATTTTTTCCGACTATTAACAGAGAGAATATTATGAGCGTTGTGCCTGTAGCCGACGTACTCCAGGGCCGCGTAGCCGTTGACCAAGAAGTCACCGTGCGCGGATGGGTGCGTACCCGCCGAGATTCAAAAGCTGGCATCTCCTTCCTCGCCGTTTATGACGGCTCCTGCTTTGATCCTGTACAGGCTGTAATTAATAATTCTCTGCCCAATTATAATGAAGAAGTATTACACCTGACGACAGGCTGCTCCGTGGTGGTAACGGGTAAGGTTGTCGCGTCGCCGGGACAAGGGCAAAGTTTCGAAATCCAGGCCACGAAAGTAGAGGTCGCAGGTTGGGTGGAAGATCCGGATACCTACCCGATGGCGGCAAAACGCCATAGCATTGAGTATCTGCGTGAGGTCGCGCATCTGCGCCCGCGCACCAACCTGATTGGCGCGGTAGCGCGCGTCCGCCATACTCTGGCACAGGCGCTGCATCGCTTCTTCGATGAGCAGGGCTTCTTTTGGGTCTCCACCCCGCTGATTACCGCTTCCGATACCGAAGGCGCTGGCGAAATGTTCCGCGTCTCAACGTTGGATCTGGAAAACCTGCCGCGTAACGACCAGGGCAAGGTAGATTTTGACAAAGACTTTTTCGGCAAAGAATCATTCCTGACCGTCTCCGGCCAGCTAAACGGCGAAACGTATGCCTGCGCGCTGTCCAAAATCTATACTTTTGGGCCGACCTTCCGCGCGGAAAACTCCAACACCAGCCGTCACCTGGCGGAGTTCTGGATGCTGGAGCCGGAAGTGGCGTTCGCCGATCTGGAAGACAACGCCCGTCTGGCGGAAGCCATGCTGAAATATGTCTTCAACGCGGTTCTGGAAGAGCGTGCGGATGACATGAAGTTCTTTGCCGAACGCGTGGATAAAGACGCTATCGCTCGTCTGGAGCGTTTTGTCTCTACCGACTTCGCTCAGGTGGATTACACCGATGCGGTCGCCATTCTGGAACGCTGTGGTAAGAAATTTGAAAACCCGGTGTTCTGGGGCGTCGACCTCTCTTCCGAACACGAACGCTATCTGGCGGAAGAACATTTCAAAGCACCTGTGGTGGTGAAAAACTATCCGAAAGAAATTAAAGCGTTTTACATGCGCCTTAACGAAGACGGCAAAACCGTAGCGGCAATGGATGTACTGGCGCCGGGAATCGGCGAAATCATCGGCGGTTCCCAGCGTGAAGAGCGTCTGGATGTGCTGGATGCCCGTATGGCCGAAATGGGGCTGAATAAAGAGGATTACTGGTGGTATCGCGACTTACGTCGCTACGGTACTGTACCGCATTCCGGCTTTGGCCTGGGCTTTGAACGCCTGATCGCTTACGTCACGGGTGTGCAAAACGTGCGCGATGTTATTCCGTTCCCACGGACGCCACGCAACGCCAGCTTCTAATTTTTACGTCACACTCAAGGCCAGCTATGCTGGCCTTTTTTTCACCTGAATGTCAGTTTTATTCTCAATAAGTAAATAAATTTAATTACAACCCTCTGAATTACCACATCTTGTTACTGTATATTTCACAAAAATATTTACACATAAAAATCTAATCCTTAATTTTATTAAGGATTAGATTTTTATGCTCTAATAGCACAATTTTTCCCCATCATTTCAGACATCAGGACATCTAAATGGCTATTTTTATAAAATGGCTCATCTGCTGCTTTTTCAGGCACAATGGTGTCGCATGCCAATAAATATAATAAAATCATATGAATAAAATTAAAAAGAACAAATTAAGACGAAAAATCAGGGGAAGTTTGACGTTGTTCACAAAGTTCCGCAAAAATAACATTTTATTACATATTTTTTCCTTTTGATACTAAATCTTTATATTTGTAGCATTTTCACGGTAGCGAAACGTTAGTTTGAATGGAAAGATGCCTGTCAGACACATAAAGACACCAAACTCTCATCAATATTTCTGTAAAGTTTTATTGACGGAATTTATTGGCGGCAGTGGCAGGTGTCATATAAAAAAACCAATGAGGGTAATAAATAATGATGAAGCGCAAAATCCTGGCAGCGGTGATCCCTGCCCTGCTGGCTGCTGCAACCGCAAACGCAGCAGAAATTTATAATAAAGATGGTAATAAGCTGGATCTGTACGGTAAAGCCGTGGGTCGTCACGTATGGACAACGACCGGCGATAGCAAAAATGCCGACCAGACTTATGCCCAGATTGGTTTTAAAGGGGAAACGCAAATTAACACCGATCTGACCGGTTTCGGTCAGTGGGAATACCGTACCAAAGCAGATCGCGCTGAAGGCGAACAGCAGAACTCGAATCTGGTCCGTCTGGCCTTCGCAGGTTTGAAATATGCAGAAGTGGGTTCAATCGATTATGGTCGTAACTACGGTATCGTTTACGATGTTGAATCATATACCGATATGGCACCCTACTTCTCCGGCGAAACCTGGGGCGGCGCCTATACTGATAACTACATGACCAGCCGTGCTGGCGGTTTGTTGACCTACCGTAACTCTGACTTCTTCGGTCTGGTGGACGGTCTCTCTTTCGGTATCCAGTATCAGGGTAAAAATCAGGACAACCACAGCATCAACTCTCAGAATGGCGATGGCGTAGGTTACACCATGGCATATGAGTTCGACGGCTTTGGCGTCACCGCAGCGTACAGCAACAGCAAGCGTACTAACGATCAGCAGGATCGCGATGGTAATGGCGATCGCGCAGAATCGTGGGCCGTTGGCGCGAAATATGATGCGAACAACGTCTACCTGGCTGCCGTATATGCCGAAACCCGCAATATGAGCATTGTTGAAAATACGGTTACCAATACCGTGGAAATGGCAAACAAAACGCAGAACCTTGAAGTGGTCGCTCAGTACCAGTTTGACTTCGGCCTGCGTCCGGCAATCTCGTATGTGCAGAGTAAAGGTAAGCAGTTGAACGGTGCCGACAGCACAGCCGACCTGGCGAAATACATTCAGGCGGGCGCGACTTACTACTTCAACAAAAACATGAACGTATGGGTTGACTACCGTTTCAACCTGCTGGACAAAAACGACTACAGCTCCAGCTACGTTGGCACCGACGATCAGGCGGCAGTCGGTATTACTTACCAGTTCTGACCAGCAGACCCCTTTGTTTTATGCCTCAAAAACAGGACTTCGGTCCTGTTTTTTTATGTCTCTTAGAGAAAACGTGCGTCTTTCAAAAACAGTCGGGCTTTTTAGCGCTAACGGTTGGCATTTTGTAAATCTGCCGTTAACCTGATAGCGGATTTCCCTTCTGTAACTATAATGGAACCTCGTCATGTTTGAGAACATAACCGCCGCTCCTGCCGACCCGATTTTGGGCCTGGCCGATCTGTTTCGCGCCGATGACCGTCCAGGGAAAATTAACCTTGGCATTGGCGTATATAAGGATGAAACCGGCAAAACACCGGTGCTCACCAGCGTTAAAAAAGCCGAGCAGTATTTACTGGAAAATGAAACGACGAAAAACTATCTCGGCATTGACGGGATTCCGGAATTTGCTCGCTGCACCCAGGAATTATTGTTTGGCAAAGGCAGCGCGCTGATTAACGACAAGCGCGCACGCACGGCGCAAACGCCGGGCGGTACCGGGGCGCTACGCGTTGCCGCCGACTTCCTGGCAAAAAATACCCCGGTAAAACGGGTGTGGGTGAGCAACCCCAGTTGGCCGAACCACAAAAGCGTGTTTAACGCCGCCGGACTGGAAGTCCGGGAGTACGCTTACTACGATGCGGAGAATCACACGCTGGATTTTGACGCGCTACAAGCCAGTCTGAGCGAAGCACAGGCCGGCGATGTGGTTCTGTTCCATGGTTGCTGTCACAACCCAACCGGCATTGACCCTACTCTGGAACAGTGGAAAGCTCTGGCTGAGCTTTCTGTTGAAAAAGGTTGGCTACCGCTATTTGATTTCGCTTACCAGGGCTTTGCCCGCGGCCTGGAAGAAGATGCGGAAGGTCTGCGCGCCTTTGCCGCGCTGCATAAGGAGCTGATTGTCGCCAGCTCCTACTCCAAAAACTTCGGTTTATATAATGAACGCGTCGGTGCCTGCACACTCGTTGCCGCCGACGCGGAAACCGTGGATCGCGCTTTTAGCCAGATGAAATCAGCCATTCGCGCTAACTACTCTAACCCGCCGGCGCACGGCGCGTCCATCGTCGCCACTATCCTGAGTAATGACGCACTGCGCGCCATCTGGGAACAGGAGCTGACGGACATGCGCCAGCGTATCCAGCGTATGCGTCAACTGTTCGTGAATACCTTGCAGGAGAAAGGCGCAAACCGCGACTTCAGCTTTATTATCAAGCAGAACGGGATGTTCTCATTCAGTGGTCTGACCAAAGAGCAGGTGCTACGTCTGCGTGAAGAGTTTGGCGTTTATGCCGTAGCTTCTGGTCGCGTGAACGTGGCAGGTATGACGCCGGATAATATGGCACCGCTGTGCGAAGCCATCGTCGCGGTACTGTAAAAACCTGTCGGCTGGCGTGACCGACAAAAAAGCCTGCACATTGCAGGCTTTTTTCATTCTGCTTACCAGACCGGCATCTCGTCTTGCAGGAAAGGGTTATGCAGACGCTCGTAACCGAGCGTGGAGAGCGGGCCGTGGCCAGGGATAAAGGTCACATCATCGCCAAGCGGCAGTAGTTTACGCTTAATGGCGTCAATCAACTGATTGTGATCGCCGCGAGGAAAATCGCTGCGCCCGACGCCGCCTTTGAAAATCACATCGCCGGAGATCAGCAGTTGCGACTGTTCATCAAAGAAAACCACGTGTCCCGGCGTGTGTCCCGGACAATGTAACACCTGTAACGTCACATTCCCTACGCTGACGCGATCGCCTTCGTTCAGCCAGCGGTCAGGCGTCAGCGGCTGGCACTCATCCAGACCAAACATGCGGCTTTGCGCCGGCAGTCCTTGCAGCCAGAACTCATCTTCTTTTTCCGGACCGATAACAGGAACGCCGTAATGCTGCGCCAGTTCACTCGCTGCGCCGACATGATCGAGATGACCATGCGTGAGTAAAATTTGCATCAACGTCACACCGCTGGCGTCCACTTCCTGTTTAATTTTTTCAGCGTCGCCGCCCGGATCGACCAGCGCCGCCAGCCGGGTTTGTTCGCACCAGATTAATGAACAGTTCTGGGAGAACGCGGTGACCGGAATAATACGATAGTTCATACTGCTCCTTTGATTAAGCCTCGCTGATTACCAGTGCCGCGCCGGCCCGGTATCAATATGCACAAAGTTACTACGTGGGTAATATCCTACACCACCTGCGCCCATAGATAACGCCGCTTTGCGAATATTGCTCAGCGCCACGCCCTCAATATGAAAATCCATCGCCTGCCCTTTCGTATGGTAGCTTTTTTTCGCTACGCCGCTGCTACGGGCGCGTAATTCATTATTGGTATCAAGAGAGCGGTAGCCCGAGATGAGCTGCACAGGTTTACGTGTCCCTAACAGCCCCTGAAGTCGGTAAAGTTGGTCAAACAGGCGGGGATCGATTGATCGGACTTTATTCGCGCGATAGTCACGGAAAAAATGGTTTAACTTTGCTAATTCATCCTGAATGTAGGCTCTTCCATCGAAAAACTCCGCCTTGATTGACTCTCCGGTATGGAGATTGTTTAACGTCAAAATACGCGGGCGTGGGGTCGAGAGTGTGGCAAACGCTGGCACGGGCAGGATGGCGGCGCCGAGGGCGACACCACCAAGCGCCAGCAGCTTGCGGCGATTAGCGTCAAATTTGTCCATGATAATCAGGTCTACAGGTCAATGTTATCGTTAATACACTTCTACCTTTAAGCAGGCATAATACCGACAGGCACAGGCTTCTGAACGGCCCGGTCGACTCAAAGGTTGTTGTATATGCACTTCTGGCGCACGAAAGGCACCTTAACTGGCGATAAAGCCTGCGTCAAGATTGCCCTCCCCCAGCAACGACGGGGTCTACAGCGAAACGACCCCGTTGAAGCTAAACATTAGGACAACATATTTACCAGAACTTCTTCATTTACCTGATTAATTGTTCAACCTTTGGCACAATTTGTGCGCTGGATCGCGCTGTGAGATCGTAATTGTAAATATCTGTACGATACTGCATACGACCATCTGCGCCGACAAACGCGGTCAGATAGTAAAGATTAACCGGAATGTTCTGCCGGATATTGACATACCGCGTGTCGCCTTGCTTCAGAGCGCCAGAGATCCGCGCATCGTTCCAGCCCGCATCTTGCAAAAGCATATTAGCCAGTTCAGAGGCCTTATTGACGCGCACGCAACCGGAACTTAACGCCCTGGCGTCACGCTGAAAGAGATTATGGTTGGGCGTATCGTGCAAATATATCGCATCTGAACTCGGCATATTAAATTTATAACGCCCCAGCGAATTGTGCGCGCCTGGCGCCTGCTGGAAACGGAACGGAAGATTCGATGGCGTAATGGTGGCCCAGTCAACCTGCCACGGATCGATCGCTTCTTTGCTGTTCCAGCCGCGCATCACGGTGTAGCCATGGCGCTCCAGATAGCCTGGGTCATTCCACACCTTCGGTAAAATGTCTTTACGCGCAAGCGTGGGCGGAACGTTCCACGGCGGGTTCACCACCACATTATTCAGCGCGCTGCTCATCATCGGCGTTTTGCGATCAGGACGCCCGACGATCACCCTCGAAGCCAGCACCTGGTTGCCATTCTGATAGTAGACCAGCGAATAAGCGGGAATGTTCACCATAATACCGGTAGATAATTCCGCCGGCAGCAGGCGTAAACGTTGGATATTCAATGCCAGTACGCCTGCGCGTTGCGCGGGGGTCATATTGAGCCAGTTACGCGTTGCCGGGCCAATTACGCCATCCGCCCCCAGACCTTGCCATGCCTGGAAACGCTTTACCGCCTCGACCAGTTCACGATCGTAGGCGGCGCGTACCGCCGGAGCCGGCTTGCTACGGCGGGCCGTTTGTTCGGCGACCGGCTGCGCCGCCGGTGTTTCGACGCCCACGGCGGAGGGGCTGACAACGGCGCTATCAGCAGTATTATCGCCGGGTAAGGCAATCTTTGGACCGCCATCCAGCATCCCCGTACGCTGTAATATTTCGCGCAGCGCAGGCACATCGTTACTCCATTGCCCCGGGCGCAGCGTCACGGTATTGGTCAACTGCGGCCACGGGCGAGAGTCCGCCACCAACTTCAGCAACGCGTCATGCATGAGTGCATACTGTGGATGTTGCGGCGCCAGGCTGGCGACAAACGTCGGCAACTGCCCCTCTTCCAGCGCGATTTGCCACTGGTTAATCACCGAGACTGGCGGCGTCGCCAATGCATAAGGTTTGTTGCTATATAACCAGCGATTGCCTTTGACGGGGATATTCGCAATGAAATGGAGATAGCCCATCATGGCGTCTGACAACACGACATCGCGCGCCATACCGTTTACGGCGGGATCGGTCAACAATGCCACCCAGGCGGTAAACTGCGGCTGGAATCCGGCAATCGCCACCTCCGCCAGTTGTTGCTGGAAGGCTTTCACCGCATCGCGATTATCCCACATGGGCTTCATGTCGCGCGCGGCGTAAAGCAATGCCAACTGGCTCATATAGACCGGCGTATAGCCGGAAGGGAGCTGCGACTGTAGATCAGCCCGAATTTTCCCGGCTGAAGCGCCCTCCGGCAGCGGCTGAATCCCGGCCAGAATCGCCGTCGCGGCTGATTGCTTCTGCGGCCCAGCCAGACCAGTCGCGGCAACGGCGCTATCGCCAGGTATCATTTCAGGCTCATCGGCCTGCGCATTGAACAGTGGAGCGAATGTTACGGCCAGGCATAAACTGATTGCCGACAGACGACGACCACACATCTTGTTAAGCAACATCCCTTGCCCCCTGTTTTCGTTATCATACTCCGCATGACGGTGCAGCCCGCGGCGCGGGTCAACCTCACCAATGCTTTTGTTTAGTATGACGAGTCAGCCTGCTCACTCGTCAGGCTTAACTCCAGTATATAAAGTTCGATACGTTTTTGCCTAACCTAATGTAAAGAAGTTTAAAGAAAATACACTACCCGGAGAGATTTTTCAGATAAAGAAAAAGGCGGCTTTCGCCGCCCCAGTCTAATGATAAAGCAGAACTTATTTTGCCGGATGACGCGTAAACGCTTTATCCGGCCTCTGTTCGCGATAATTTCAATACGTCAGGAAATCATCCAGGTCTGATAAGCGAAACAAACGCCATCAGGCATGCCACCGTTTCTGCTGTGTTTAACTCGCTTCTGAAGGTGTATCTTCCGTCTGCGTACCGGGAAGCGTTTCCGGAAGTTGCGGCGCAAAGCCACGCAGTCCGACAACATGAACGTGCTCAGTATTCTGAAACACTTTACGCACCAGTTTATACGTCGTGCCCTTCTCCGGACTGATGTTTTCCGGCGCCGCGATGATGAGCTGCATCTGCAAACGTTCGCACAGTTCAAACAGCGTGGCGATAGAGCGCGCATCCAGACGCGCCGCTTCATCGAGGAACAGCAGGCGACATGGCGAAATATCTTTCCCGCGCAATCTGCGTGCTTCGTCTTCCCAGCTTTGTACCACCATCACCAGGATCGACATCCCGGTCCCGATAGCTTCCCCGGTAGACAGCGCGCCGGATTCCGCACGCAGCCAACCGTCTGATCCACGGTTAACTTCGACTTCCATCTCCAGATAGTTACGGTAGTCCAGCAACTCCTCGCCGATAGTCTGCGGCGTGCGTTGCCCCATATCGATCTGCGGATTCAGGCGCTGGTACAATTTCGCCAGCGCTTCGGAGAAGGTCAGACGATTGCTATTAAACAGATCCTGGTGCTGCTCATGCTGTTCTGAAAGCACATCCAGCAGGGTGGCATGCGTTTCACGCACGTTGACGTTTAACCGCACGCTATTCACCTGTCCAAACGAGACGCTTTGCAAACCCTGGTTCAGCATTCGGATACGGTTCTGTTCGCGCTGGATAGTCTTGCGGATAATGTTCGCCACGCTGCGGGAACTGATCGCTAGCTTTTGCTCACGCGACGTCAGCTCTTCCGTCAGACGGCTCAGTTCAATCTCCATCTGTTCAATGGCTTCAACAGGATCGTCGGTACGAATAATATCCTGACGAATACGTTCGCGCAGATGCTGATAAACGGCCACAAAGAACTGGATTTTACGTTCCGGGCGTTTTGGATCTTCCGACAGGCGCAACACGTCGCGCAGATGTTCGTTATCCGCGACCGCCAGGCGCAGCGCGCCCAACGCCTTATCCGACATGGAGCGCAGTTCATCCGCCGACAGATAAGCCAGCTCACGACGGTGCAGACGACGTTCCACGCCATTGTCTTTAACCATCCGCATGACTGCGCACCAACCGGCTTTCGCGGTCACGACCTGCTCGCGCATTTCATGATAATCGCGCTCCAGCTTGCGCAGCTTGCGGGTCAGGTTATCCATCTCCGCTTCGCAGAAGGTGAGCGCTTTCTCAAGCTGATTGCGACGCGAACGGTTATTGCTCAACTGGGCGTGCAGCTCATCCCGACGCTGGCGGGCGCGCTCTTCCGCCCCGCTGTCGGCGCGAACGCCAATATCCTGTAATTCGCGCTGCAAATCGTTAAGCAGCTCTTTTTTCGTGTCGTAAGAACTTTTTAGCGAGGCCAGAACCTGACTGTACTGACTTAGCTGCGCAGCATGGCTGCGCAGCGCTTCGCGGGCGCGGGTACGCTCGGCTTCCGCCTGCTCCAGCCGCTGGCGCAGCTTTTCATTGAGATCGCTGTTGCCGCTCAGCATTTCCGCCGAGTCGGAATAGCTGAAATGCGCCCGACGTTCGACAACTTCAGCCAGCGCAAAAGCCTGCTGGCGCGCGTCGCGCTGCATTTGCTGCGACCATGCATAGTCTTCTTTTAACTGCTCAAACTGTTCCGGATCGCTTTGCAGAACGGAAACCACTGGCTCCAGTCTGGCTAACTGGTTGCCATATTGCTGCACAAATCGCGCCGCTTCTTGCGCCTCATCCAACCGCTCCTGAATTTCATCGACCCGATCGGCCAGCGTTTCATCGGCCAATAAATTCAGCCGCGGCAGCAAACGGTTAAGCGCGGAAACGCCCTCTTTCGCCTGCTCAAACTGAATGCGCTGCTGCTGGTTGTCGTTTTCATGCGTCGCCAGCGCGCGCTCCAGCTCGACGCGACGCCCGTTCAGTCGGCGAATTTCCGCTTCCGGATCGTCCTCAAAGGCGACGGAAAGGTGACTGCCGATAAAACGGCTGAACGCCTGGTGCAAACGCTGGGTTTTCTGAACGTCAAACGAGAGCGTGGCAAAGCGCTCGGAAAGCACTTCCCGTTCCGCATGGAGACTTTCAATACGGTTCTCGCGCGCCGCACGGCCAAAAATAGGCAGCGACGGGAAGCGCGAATAACGCCACTGACGATCGGCAATTTTCACTACCACCGCCTTTTCCAGCTCGTCAACGCTGAATACGCTGTCATCAAAAGACTGCGGATCGCCTTCGATCAGGTACAGATCTTCCGGGCAATCGGTCAGACCTTCAAGCTGTTCGGCTATTTGTGATAAATCCGGCACGACGATCGCATGGCGCGACGGGCCATACAGTGCGGAAAAGTACGGCGCATCTTCAAGGCTGACATCATCGTAGATTTCCGACAGTAATACCCCGCCAAAACGCTCCGCCAGCGCATTCAAACGCTGATCTTCCGCGCCGCCCGGCTGACTTAAACGTTCGATCTCTTCATCAACCGCATTTTTACGCGCGCCCACTTCGTCGCGTTCGACAATGGCTTCGCGCTCACGCTCCAGTAACTGTTGCAGGTATTCTGTCACTTCCTGGCTGGACGTAAACTCCTCGCCGCACTGTTCGCTAAGCTGGTTAAGGCTGTTTTGCGCCGCCAGCCAGACGGGCGCACGCTGCATCAGATGTTGAATACGCGACTGAAGCTGCTCCTGCTCCTGACGCAAGGTCATACGCTGTTCGCTGGCGTTAGCCACGTTGTCAGACAGCGCCGCGATGCGCGCTTCAAGCTCCTGATGCAGCGCTTCCAGTTCGTCAATATCAAAATTTTTGCCCTGTCGCTTACAGAACTCCGCCAGCAGACGTTCCGCCTCTTGCTGCTCGCGCAGCCGCTGTTCCAGTTCGCTCAGGCGCATCCGCAGCGGCTGTACCTGCTCCGCCAGATGACGCTGGTTCACGCCGTCCCGTAACAGCTCGCGCGCCACGTCCCAGGCTTCGCTACGCGCCAGCGGGCCGTTGATCGCCGCAACCAACTGGTAAGCCTGCTCAAACTGGCTGTGCGCGGTTTGCGCCACGCTCATTTTTTGTTCCAGCGACAGCAGTTTTTCCGTAGCTTCCTGCTCTTTTGCCTGGAAAGTATTCAGCCATTCGGCGGCGCTTTCAGGCGTTAGATCCGGCAGATGGCAAATTTCTTTGGCGCGGGCGAGCGCGGATATCGCCTGGTTATACTGAATCGCGCGCGTTTGCTGTACATCCAGCGCCTGCTGGTAATCCGCAAGCTGACTTTTGAGTTCATCGACTTCCAGCTCGGCGGCTTCGGCACGCGCTTCATTTTCGTCCTGCATTTCGGCAGCTTCCGCCACCACTTCGTTTTGCTCTTCAAGTCGAATCTGCAGTTCTTCAAGATCCGCTTCGTAGCGTTCAATTTTTTCCTGCTGGCGCAGCGCGGTTTGCACCAGGTTCAGGTGATCGCTCGCCGCCTGGTAATCCGCTTCAAGAGAACCTTCGGCACCGTTATGCTCACCCAGCTCGCGAGCCATATCGACATGCTTATACTGCTCCGCCGCCAGTTGCTTGCGCGATGTGTACAGTTCGCGTCGAAACGCCAGCGCCTGATCAAGGTGAACCCGACGCTCATTGGCGTGGCGCATATAATCCGCAGCCACATAATCGGTGGCTTCGCTGATCAAATGCTTAAACAGATCGCGATCGGATTGGGTAACGCGGATCGCTTCCAGCGTGAGCCGGTTCTCGCGCAACGCCGCTTCCATATCCTGGAACGCCTTGCGCACGCCGCTGTTTTCCGGCAATAAATAATCGCGTAGCGATCGGGTAATAGCACTGGAGATCCCGCCGTACAGCGAGGCCTCGATCAAACGATAGAATTTACTGCGATCCGACGCTGAGCGCAGACGACGAGCGATAATCCCTAAGTCAAACATCAGCGAATGATAATCGGTGATGGAGTTAAACTGCTTAAACTGCACGCCTTCCATCTCGTCAAGCTTGTCTTTCAGCTCAGCAAGCGACAGTACACGCGCCTGACGTTCGTTTAATGTCTCTGTCACCAGTTGCGTCGGCTGTACCGACATCGGCAGTCCCTGAATAGCGAACGGTTTAATGTCCACTTTGCGATCGCGCCCGGCGACCTGCTGCAGACGCACGCCGACCACCACCCGCTGATGGCGGGAATTAATGGTGTCGAGCATAGAGTAACAAACGCCCGCCTTCAGCTTACCGTGCAAACCTTTATCGCGCGAACCGCTGGTGGCGCCGGCTTCCGTGGTGTTACGAAAGTGCAGTAATGTGAGATCCGGAATCAGCGCCGTGACGAACGCCGCCATCGTCGTGGATTTCCCGGCGCCGTTACCCCCGGATAACGTCGTGACCAGTTCATCAAGGTCAAAGGTACGGGCAAAAAAACCGTTCCAGTTAATCAGCGTTAGCGAGCGAAATTTACCGCGTTCAATCATTCTTCTTCCTCTCCACTGTCCGGCTGATTCTCTTCGGTCTCATCATTAAGTTGCAGATGGTTTTCAATTGGCATCGCTTCTCCGTCGCGGATAAGACGACGCTGCGCCTCGCGAGGATCGTCGCCGGCGCGTACATCCGCGCCAAAACGGAAGACCGATTCTGTAATGCGGAATTTGCTGCTGTCGTGGCCCATAAACCACACCATGCCCAAACGACGCAGGCGGTTCAAAGAAGAACGTACCTTTTCCTGCAGTTTCTGGCGATCGACGTCAGATCCCGTCGAGCGGTTATTCACCAGCTTTAGCAGTTTGGCTTCGTCCGCCAGGGTAAGCAGCTCGTCGTACAGCTCCTGCTGGGTAAAAATCCCTTCGTTCGCCAGACGCTCCGGGCTGAGATAGAGGTAGCAGAGAATTTTACCGACCATCATATCCAGTTCGGATAACACCGAGCGCGGGATAAGCGTGGTGGAACGCGGACGCAGGTAGAAAAACCCCTCCGGCGCACGAATCAGCTCCACGTTATAACGCGCGTAAAACTCTTCCAGGTATTCCTGAAAATCCATCAGAAAGGCATGATTATCCAGTTCGTCCAGCCCGATGTGGCGGCCCGAACGCAATGCGCTATCCAGCGCCGGAAATAACGGATTCGCCAGCGCCTGCGCCAGCTTAACCGGCATCACTTGTTCAATATTTGTCAATGACATGCGCCTGTACCTTGGCTCCGTAATCATTAATCGGCTGCCATTTGGCTGGCAGTCCGGTGAAATCTGCTTGCGCTACGCCAAGACGTACCGCTTGATCGATAACAATACGCGCCACGTCGAAATGACGCGCGCGCGGGTATTGCGCCAGATACTCGCGCACCACCAGTCCAAGATCTAGTGGCTTTTGTCTGGTTTTGTAGATAGCCAACTGTTCTTCGATAATGGCCGCCAGTTGCTCACGGATCTCGTTAAACTCTTCATATTCCAGATCCGGCGGCAACTCCCCGGTGACTTCATCGTCACGCAACGCCATCTCTTCATCGCGCATATCCAGCAAACGATCGGCATTCGCGTAGGTTAGCGCCCACGGTTCATCGAAATACGTTTGCACAGACTGACGCAAACGCTGGGCGAAGACACGGTTTTTATCCATATCGATCGCGGTACGGATAAATTTATGCACGTGACGGTCGTAGCCGATCCATAAATCGATAGACTGCTGTCCCCAACTGATAATACGGTCAAGTTTGCTTTGCAGGTCAAAGACCAGCTTGTCGACAAAATGCAGATCGTCGTGGGACATCGTGGCATCCTGAATACGCAGCAGGTTAGCCTGCAGCTTATCGCCCGCCGCTTCCAGCGTATCCTGCAATTCACGCAGCGTACCGGACGTTTCGGAAAGCAGCAGTTCACAACTCGAAATCGCCGCGCGCCAGTCTTTATTCAGCAGTTGTGCGATATCATCTTTTACCTGCTGCTGCTGCTCATCCATGATGCGCTGAGTCAGATCGATACTGTCGAAAATTTCCGCCACCGAATATTTCAGCGGCGCGTAGACATTACGGTGCCAGTGGAACTCGTCGCCGCCCTCTTGTGCCGCATCCGCCGCGCTTTTCAATTCGCCTGCCACAATTGATAGCTGCATGGAGAGACGTAACGTAGAGAACTCCCGCTGGCGAATATAATAATCGGTGATGCCAATTCCCAGCGGCGTTAATCGGTAAATCGCATTGCCTTCCGCCTGCTCGCTGGTAAAGCGGTTCAGCAGACGTTGACGCACCATATCGTTAATCGCGTTATTAGCGCGCACGCCGATGGTTTCGCTGGTTTGCTCAAACGCATCACTCACATGGCGGAATGCATCCACCAGCTCGCCTTCACTCATCTCGCCGTCAAGGCGTTCGCCGTTCAACGTGGCGACCGCCAGCAGGAAGGAAAGCCTGTCTACCGGCAGCGAGATGGAAAAGTCGTTTTTTCTGGCCCAGGCAACCAGTTCGGGGACTGTCTGGGAAAATTCACTCATAGGTTATCCTTGCATCTGCGGCTAGCGCCGGGCTTTTAATCGCGGTGACATGAATGTAGCGCCCAAGGCTAATATACGGCTCCTGGCGGCAATAACGCGTTTCCAGTTCGACCAATGTCTCATAACAGTCACGCTGTTGGTGCTTTTCACGCAGATAATCATGAAACACACGCACGCCGGTTTTACCGGTAATCTGCCAGCCAATCGCCTCCAGCCACTGGTACACCTGCGCGGGGTCGCGCGGGTAGTCAGGCGACAACGTGCGCTTCTTGCGTTTAGGCATCCCCGCCTGCACGTAGTCAAAATTACCCGCCACCATATTGTGCATCAGCAAACCGTTAGCGTTATAGAACATTAACGACAGCGCGCCGCCAGGGCGCAATACTGACCAGAGCGTTTCTAATACGCCGACAGGATCGGCTACCCACTCCAGCACAGCATGAAACAATATCAGATCAACCGGGCTTTCCAAATGCGCAGCGACGTCCTGAGCCGGGCATTGTATAAAATGCATGTCTTTGCTCACACCTTTTGCCTCGGCCGCCTGCCGCGCGCGGGCGATCATTTCACCAGACAGATCGCATAACGTCACCTGATGGCCGCGCTCAGCCATCTTAATCGCCGTTTGCCCTTCGCCACCGCCAGCATCCAGCACCTGCAATTTTCGCCCGCCGAACGCCTCCAGCACGCGATCCAGGTCTTGCCACAGAATGGCTTGCCGCAGTTGCCCTTTGGTTGTGCCGTAAATGTTACGGGAAAACTTTTCAGCAATGTCATCAAAATTGCGATCCTGCATCGGACTCTCCACAGGCTGGCTCAGGCGTTATCTGATAAAACCGCTATTTTGTCACAGCCACGGCGAGAATGAACCTGTCTGGTGTAATATCACCGTTAATCCTCCGCTATATGGTTAAAAAAGGAACCAAAAAGGATGCTTTTTACGCTAAAGAAAGTGATTGGCGGTATGTTGTTGCCGCTCCCGCTGATGTTGCTGATGATTGGCGTCGGCCTGGTGCTGGTCTGGTTTAGCCGCTTTCAGAAGACCGGAAAAGTATTTATCAGCGTAGGTTGACTGGCGCTATTGCTATTAAGCCTGCAACCCGTCGCTGACCATCTGCTGCGTCCGATAGAAAACCGCTACCCCACCTGGCAGGGTCCGCAAAAGGTGGAGTATATTGTGGTTCTCGGCGGCGGTTATACCTGGAACCCGCAGTGGGCGCCGAGCTCTAATTTAATTAACAACAGTTTGCCGCGGCTTGCGGAGGGCATTCGACTATGGCGAGCGAATCCGGGAGCAAAGCTGATTTTTACCGGCAGTGTAGCAAAAACCAATACGGTAAGCACGGCGGAAGTCGGCGCGCGAGTGGCGCAGTCGCTGGGCGTACCGCGTAGCGATATTATTACGCTGGATAAGCCAAAAGATACGCAAGAAGAAGCCGCCGCCGTTAAGCAGGCCATCGGCGACGCACCTTTCCTGCTGGTGACATCCGCCTCGCATTTGCCACGCGCGATGATCTTTTTTCAGCATGTCGGGTTGAACCCGCTTCCTGCGCCAGCGAATCAGTTGGCGATCGATTCGCCACTCAATCCCTGGGAGCGGGCAATTCCGTCCCCGGTCTGGCTAATGCATAGCGATCGCGCTGGGTATGAAACATTAGGACGACTCTGGCAATGGCTGAAAGGGGCATCAGGCAAGCCAGGGGAGCAATGATTTCGCCGCCAGATCAAAATTGGTACGGTTAAAACGCCCGGTATTCACCAACTGCGCAACCTCGTCCCACAGCACATAGAGCCAACGCCGCCAGATGAATGACTCCGCCACTGGCGCGCGTTGCAGATAATGCCAAAGCAATCCCTCCGCCAAGGGATTATCCATCAGGCGAAACAGTTCGAACTCTCTCGGCGCCCACAGCATCAGCCCGGGGCCGACCATCGCCAGGAGCTGATCGCTACGGGCGTCTTTAAGCATACTGCGCAGGCAGAAGTTACCATGCACCAGTACGCAGTTGTCATTAAACCCCTCAAATAACGAAGGAAGACACTCTCTGGTGCGAAACAGAATGCGTTTGTCCTGCATCGTTAAGCCGGTATTGCTGAACTGGTTTAGCGTCGTCCACAGCACCTCCACCCGCTGGCGATACCAGGAAGGCCAGATATTTTCCTGAGTATGGTCTACGGCGCCAACGCAACCGCGGCTATCCTGCCGATGCCAGGCTAGCAATCCTTCAACAATCTGATCTTTTAGCTGTTCCCAGCGTTCCGGCGTGCGCGCTGGCGCCTCTACCGACACGCCGCGCAGTCGTTCCAACAGCAGCACATCCGGACCAGGATGCTCTTCATGCGTCAATACGCCATAGATTACCGGCATCCTCACCGTACCGCTACGCGCCAGCATTGAGGTTTTCCATGCCAGTTGCTGCGCCACGCCGGGAGTTGTAAAGCTTCGCGCCATCAGCGGCATCGGATTTCCCTGGCTGTCATATAATGACCACAATGCGGAATCCGCTTTCTCATTTACACACTCTATACGGCTAAGTTTTTCACCCAGTAAATGGCTGAGTTCGGCCCGCAACTGTTCCATTCCAGATTACCCCCATTAGTGCTACTGCTTTAATAATGAGCGTCGTATGGACAGATGTCACCCGTATGAGATCAAGAGAAGAAAAGAAAAATGAGGAAAATCGTAACGGTACGAGAGAAGGGTCACTGGCGAGCAGACGTGAGTATTCATCTTTGCGCTACCATACAGGGCTGTTCATGACCGTCTGCGACGATCATGAACAGGGTCATATTAACGCATTTCGGCGCGAACGCGCTCAAGGTCGTCGGCGGTGTCTACGCCCGTACCAGGCACCGCTTTGGCGACAGCGACATGAATTTTTTCGCCGTACCACAGCACACGGAGTTGCTCCAGCATTTCAATATGTTCAAGCGGGCTGGGCTGCCAGCTCACGTAACGGCGGATAAAACCCGCGCGATAGCCGTAAATGCCCAAGTGGCGCAGGCAAGTATCCCCTACCGTTTCCAGACTTTTTGCAAAGCGATCGCGATCCCAGGGAATCGTCGCCCGGGAGAAGTAGAGCGCATAGCCTTCGGCATCCAGCACAACTTTCACCGCATTCGGATTAAATGCCTCTTCGGCGCTGTGAATCGGCGCCGCCAGCGTCGCCATGCCAACCTGGCGCTGCGCCAGATTTTCTGCGACCTGGCGAATAATAACCGCCGGGATCATCGGCTCATCGCCCTGGACGTTCACAATAACGGTATCGTCGCTGAATCCGCACTTCTCTACCACTTCCGCTAACCGTTCGGTACCGGACTGGTGATCGGCGCGCGTCATGCACACTTCGCCGCCAGCCGCGTCTACCGCATGGGCCACATCTTCATGATCGGTCGCGACAATAATGCGTTCCGCGCCAGATTCGCGCGCCCGCTCCAGGACATGAACAATCATGGGCTTGCCATTGATATCCAGCAATGGTTTGCCTGGCAGTCGGGTAGATGAAAAACGGGCCGGAATGATCACGACGAAACTCATGATTTACTCTCATCAGATGTCAGGGAGCGAGCTTCATTTTCCAGCAATACAGGAATGCCGTCGCGTAACGGGAAAGCCAGATTATCCAGTTTGCAAATTAATTCTTGCTTTTCCTGGTTGTACCAGAGTTTGCCATTGCATACCGGGCAGGCGATGATTTCAAGCAGACGATGATCCATAGTTCCTCCAGATGGACCGGATTGTGAATCCTTCAATATTAACATAATCGGTTATGGTGCAGGGTCTATTTCCCAGCCGTGACGCATGCCGCTAAACAAGCCTGGCGGACATTGTCCCAACGTCACGCGCGATGCCCGTTGCCAGGTGGCAAACGCGCTAATGGCCTGCAAAATTCCTTTTTGCAGACTAGCGCCAGGGCGAATATCGTCCTCCAGATACAGCGAGATGACCTCAAGCCCCCCCGTTTTACGGTGCATTTTGGCGTCCATTCGCCCGACTAAACGGCCCCGGTATAATAGCGGCAGCACAAAATAACCGTACTGGCGCTTCGCCGCGGGCGTATAACATTCCAGCCGGTAGTTGAATGCGAAGAGCTGCGCTGCCCGCTTACGATCCCATACTACGGGGTCGAAAGGCGACAGCACTGCGCTATGGGTCGCCTTTAAGGTGTTATTCAGCGCCGGTTCAAGCTGCGAAAAAAGATCGGCATGAAGCCACATCCGCCCCAACGTTTCCACCTCGACCGGAATAATCTGCTGCTGTTTCGCCCGGCTCTCCCGCCATCCCTTCAGGTCAGGACGTTTCAGGCGGTAGTAATCCGCCAGCCACTGTTCACGGAAAATCCCCAGACTGCGCGCGCTATTATCCAGCATCAGACGTTCCGCCTGCGGCTGTAACAGTCCATCGCGTTCATCATCCCAATGCGGCATCACACGGTACGTTAAATCATATACGCGTTGAAAATTACGCCGCTCAACAACCATGACCTTTCCGGCGGTAAATAATCCCTCAAGGTGGCGTTTATGCGGTTTCCATTCCCACCAGCCGCTGACACCTTTCTGCGCATGTTCAAAATCGGCAGAACGCACCGGACCGTGCTCCTGGATATGCCGCACTAGCTGTTCTATTTCTGCCTCATGGTCATGCATCCATGCCGCGCGATATTTCCAGCCCATCTTTTCCGGCGACAGCATACGATGACGGATAAGTTTGAAGTCGCGGCGTGGTAAGAAACAGGCCTCATGCGCCCAGTATTCCATCAGCTCGCCGCGTAGCAGCGCCTCATCCAGCCAGGCCTGTGGGTACGAGCCGAGACGGCTAAACAGCACCAGATAGGGGCTACGCGCGACAACATTGATGGTATCAATTTGCAGCAACGCCATACGTGAAATGGCGGCAAGAACATCGCCAGGCATCGCGTTACGGCGCGGCTTTTTCAATAGCCCCTGCGCAGCAAGATGGAGACAACGGGCCTGGGAAAGAGAGAGGTACGGCAATGACATTCATAACTCCATAAATTCATCACTGCCGCTGCATTAGGGTGCGCTAGCGAACCAGCGAGGTGATATGCTCAAGCAACTTATCAGGCTGCTCGCCGGACAAACGCGCATCAACCGGTAAAAACCACCAGTTTTCCTCGGCAAAAGCACGGCATTTCACCGCGTCTTTTTCCGTCATTACCAGGGTCTGCCCCTCGCTGACCAGAGCCTGAACCTCAGCAGGGGCAAGCGTCTGGTGATCCGCCAGCGGGACGCACTTTTGCGGATGCGCGCCGCAGGATTCCAGCGTTGCGAAAAAGCGCGGCGGATGACCAATGCCCGCCATCGCCACAATATTGCTCAGTTGCGCTACGTCGCAACGCGCTCCCGTACGTAAGTTCACCGCCAGTCCAGGCGCTAGCTGCATGGGTATTTCGCCCGCCCGGGCGACGCCGCCATTCACGATGGCGGCGTCCACGGTTTTCAGGCGACTGGCGCGTTCGCGCATAGGACCGGCGGGAAGCCACCAGCCGTTGCCAAATCGGCGCACGCCGTCAATCACCACAATTTCAATATCTCGCGCCAGTCGGTAATGTTGTAACCCATCGTCGGTGATAATGATCTGCACATCATGCGCCGCCAGAATCGCTTTCACCGCCGCGGCGCGTTCAGGCGCAACCGCGACAGGCGCACAGGTCCGTTGATAGATCAATACTGGTTCATCTCCCGCTTCTGCGGTTGTCGTCTCCGGCGTCAGGAGTAGCGGATAAGCCGCGGCTTTCCCGCCGTAGCCACGAGAAACGACCCCCACGCGCATGCCACGCCGTTGCAACTGCTCCACCAGCCAGATTACCACCGGCGTTTTACCGTTACCGCCGGCCGTGAGATTCCCTACCACAACCACCGGTACCGGCGCTCGCCAGGCGCGTTGAAGACCAAGCTTATAGCTCAGACGAATCGCCCCGCTCACCAGGCCATACAGCCAGGAGAGCGGCAGCAGTAACCGCCATAGTGGGGATTCACCCGACCAGATACGCGCAATCATTGGCCAAATTGCATCTTATGTAGCTGGGCGTAAACGCCGCGTTGCGCCAGCAGCTCGCTATGAGTGCCGCGCTCAACGATAATGCCATCTTCGACCACAACGATCTCATCCGCCTGTTCAATGGTGGAGAGACGGTGCGCAATCACCAGCGAGGTACGGTTTTTCTGCAGTTCATCCAGCGCCGCCTGAATCGCACGTTCAGACTCGGTATCCAGCGCGGACGTGGCTTCATCAAGGATCAAAATCGGGCTGTCGCGCAGTAAGGCGCGGGCAATCGCGATACGCTGGCGCTGACCGCCGGAAAGCAGTACGCCATTTTCGCCGATGATGGTATCCAGACCATTATCCATCTTGTTGATAAAGTCCATGGCATAGGCCATGCGCGCCGCCTCTTCAATCTGCTCGCGGCTGTATTCTTCCGTCCGTGCATAAGCAATGTTATTGGCGACCGTGTCGTTAAACAGATGCACGTTTTGCGAAACCAGAGCCACCTGATTACGTAGAGAGGCCAGAGTGTATTCGCGCAGATCGTGACCATCCATCAGGATGTGTCCTTCATCAATATCGTAGAAGCGCGTGATCAGGCTGGCGATAGTCGATTTACCCGATCCGGAACGCCCCACCAGCGCCACGGTTTTCCCCGCAGGAATTTTCAAATTGATGTTACGCAATGCCGGAACTTCACGGCCCGGGTAAGTAAACGTCACATTGCGGAATTCAAGATCGCCGGTCGCGCGGTCAATGACACGTTTACCTTCATCTTTCTCCTGTTCGCTGTCCAGAATTGCAAACAACGTCTGACAAGCCGCCATCCCACGCTGGAACTGCGCGTTAACGTTTGTCAGCGATTTTAACGGACGCATCAGCGCGATCATGGAGGAGAACACCACGGTGATGGTCCCAGCCGTCAGGCTATCCATTACGCTTGGGAAGCTCGCTGCATAGAGGACAAACGCCAGCGCCAGCGAGGCAATGAGCTGAATGATAGGATCGGAAATTGACGAGGCTGAGACCATTTTCATGCCTTGTAGTCGCATCTTATTGCTGACTTTATCAAAGCGTTTAGTTTCGACTTCCTGACCGCCGAAAATCAGTACCTCTTTATGCCCTTTTAACATTTGTTCGGCGCTGGTAGTCACTTGTCCCATCGTGTTCTGCATATTTTTACTGATGCTGCGGAACCGCTTTGAGACAACGCGAATCGCAATCGACACAATCGGCGCTAAAACAACCAAGATGATCGACAACTGCCAGCTGTAATAGAACATCATGATAAACAATCCGATGATCGATGCCCCTTCACGCACCACGGTAATCAGCGCGCCAGATGAAGAAGAGGCAACCTGTTCTGAATCGTAAGTAATACGCGACAGCAGCGTACCGGTAGACTGTTTATCAAAGAAGGCGACGGGCATTCCCATCATATGACCAAACAGGCGACGGCGCATGGTCATTACCACCTTGCCTGACACCCATGAAATACAGTAGCTGGAGACATAGCTGGTGATGCCTCGTAATACCATCAGCCCAATAACCACCAGCGGCATCCACAGCAACACTGAGCGATCCGTTTTACCGAAACCATCATCCAGTAATGGCTTGAGGAGCGATAACATGAAGGTATCGCTGGCTGCGTTGAGAATTAACGCTATGCCCGCCACGATCAGACCTGCTTTAAAAGGCGCTATGGTTGGCCACAGTCGGCGGAAGGTCTGCCACGTAGAGAGATCTTTATCGTTATGCATTCAAAAAACCAGCATTTGTTGAAATAGCCGCATATTCTACCCGTTATCCTCGGGCACGCCAAACCACTGATGATACCAACGAGGTAAAATTTGATCCCGTAAGCCTTGTATGCGCCAGCCCTGCGGAGAAAACCGCAGCGAAATTTGCCCCTGGTGGGGTGTATCAAGCCACTGATACGCCTGCTGTCGGTAGCGCTGTTTTACCTTACGTGACGGCAGCCGCCATGCGTTATAGCGCGAGGCGGACGCCAGCGCCGCTTTACCATGTACCCGCTGAATAAGCGGTAGCGACGACGACGTATTACTGCCATGATGCGGCACCTGGATAAACGTCGCCGCAAGATGTCGCCAGTAACGACTTAGCATTTTTTGTTCAGCGCCCGCTTCAATATCGCCCGTGAACAGGATGCTGTGTACGCCATCATCCACTTTGACCACACAAGAGCGGTTATTTCCTCGATCGGTACTTTCGCGTAACGGCCAGTGCGCCTGAAACGTCAGCCCCTGCCATTGCCACTGCTCGCCGCGAAAACAGGGCAAATGTCCCTGCCAGCCTAACGGGCTGCGAATCCACATTGACGGCCAGACCCGCTGTAGCGAACGCAGCCCGCCCCGATGATCCAGATGCTCATGACTCAAAATAACGCCCTCCGGCGTCAGATTATGCCAGCGCAACCAGGGAATAATAACCTGTTGCCCGCTATCGCCCTCCGGCCATGCCCGGCCGGTATCGTAGAGTATTACTTTATCGCCCCTGACGATCGCTATCGCCAGCCCCTGACCGACATCCAGCATATGCACCTGCCATCCGCTGGCGTTTATCGGCCGCCAGAGTGGCCAGCTCATCAGCAATAACCCGCATAAACAGACCGCCGGCCAGGTACGCCAGACGTTTAATCGCCACGCGATAAGCGTTAACCAGGGCGATAGCGTCAGCCACTGCCAACGGTTATCAATATTCACCCAGCCCTGCGGTAAAGCATTCAATAGGTAAAATAGCGCGGCTAACGCGCGATCGGTCAGGAACCATACCCACTCTTCAAGAAAAAGCGGCCCGGTTAAATGCAGAATCATTCCCGCCAGGATGAGCGGAACCGTCAAAAATGTGACCCAGGGTACGGCAAAAAGATTCGCCAGTATTGCGGTAACGCTTATGCCATGAAAAAGCGCCACCTGGAGAGGCAAAAGCAGAAGTGTAATGCCTGCCTGTAGGTGAAGCAGGTTAAGCAACCAGCGTACGCCCCGTGGAAAATTTCCGTTTGGCGCAGGAAACCACTGATACCAGAATAACAGGCCGGCAACCGCAAATGCTGACAGCCAAAGACTTTGCGATATAACCGCCACAGGATCGGCGAAAATAATCGCGGCCAGACAGCAGCACCAGACTTGCCAGCCGCTCCACTGTCGTCCGCTTAATTTTAATCCTCCCCAGACGCTCAGCGCCACCATCGTGCGCAGCGCAGGCGGTTGTAAGCCGGTAAGCCATGCATAACACATCGCGCAAAGAATGCCGCCCAGCAATGGCGTCTGCCAACGAATCCATCTGACCGGCAAAAAGAATTGCCCGCCGCGGATTAACCCGGCAGCCAATAACGCGGCAAAAGCGATATGCAGGCCGGAAATCGCCATCAAATGGGCGGTCCCTGTATCGCGCATAATGGCTTTCACCTCCTGCGACACCGCTCCCCGCTCCCCCATTCCCAACGCCAGAATAACCTGCTGCCACGGATAAGGCGCAAGCGTAGCGCGAAGCGAAGCAAGGTAGCGCGCACGCAAGCTACACTCTGGGTTAATGGCTTTAGCCTGTAGAAAACGCCCGGTCAATGGTTGGTGCTGCGCCAGTGAGTAGCGTTGGCTATCAAAACCGCCTTCGTTAAGCTGACCGTGTATCGCTCTGACCTTCAGCGTCATCGCCCACTGTTGCCCGGCACACACTTCCGTGGGTAAGTACTGACCATACAGGACAACCCCTACAGCAGGAAAGAGCGGCTTTCCGCGCAAATGGGTAATTCGCCCATAATGGGTCGTCATATGATCGGTGGCGGTAATGACGACTGTCGCCTCCTGCGTCGCGGCGGGCAGGACGTTACCCGCCCAAATGGCCTGCCTGGCGGCAAATATTCCCCACAGGAAAAAGAGCAAGGTTAATGCCGCGTAGCGCGCATAGTGGTGAGGAATGAGGCAAAGTAAACATGCCAGACAAAACAGCGTCGCGAGAATCCACGTGTCGGGTAATACTGGCAATATCGTAAGTGGAAGTATGCCGCATACTACGCATACGCTGACCGTCGTTATCTTCATAGACACCTCCCTGTGCAGGAAAGTGTGCAGGTTCAGGACGCCATTGTCTGGTGGGGATTTTGTGCTATACGGCGCGGATTCCAGGTTTTTTACCCGGCAAATGTAAGGCGCAGCAAAAAATGCGAAACGCTTTCCAGTTTGCGCCTGACGGCGTATAAATGAAAAAAGCACCCTGACGGTGCTTTTTTCGGATTTAAGTTTTGCGTTAAAACTTAACCGTAAATATTGGCGCGATCGCGCAGTTCTTTACCTGGTTTAAAGTGAGGAACGTATTTTCCTTCCAGTTCCACTTTATCACCGGTCTTGGGGTTACGTCCGGTACGAGGCGCGCGATAGTGCAAAGAAAAACTGCCGAAACCGCGGATTTCAATACGCTCGCCCTGCGCAAGAGTCGAGGCCATATGCTCCAGCATCTCTTTTACTGCGTCTTCAACCGCCTTAGCGGGAATGTGAGATTGCTGGGTTGCAAGTCTTTCAATCAATTCTGACTTGGTCATGATTCCTCCGGTTCCTTAAAGGCAAATTTGGCTGCAGCCGTTAGATTGATTAAGGGCGGCCGTAGCCGCCCTTAGTGCTTGATTACAGGACGAATCCTGCAATCTGTCAAGTAAACTCGTTATACTTCGGACTAAAATGCCCGAAGTTCCAGAGAATTACTCGCCTTTAGCTGCTTTGAATGCTTCAGCCATTGCGTTGTTAGAGAAGTTTGCATCTTCCTGTTTGTTAACAGTTGCGATTGCATCTTTCTCGTCAGCTTCGTCTTTCGCACGAACAGACAGGCTGATTGCGCGGTTTTTACGATCAACGCCGGTGAATTTAGCTTCAACGTCGTCGCCAACGCTCAGAACCAGAGTTGCATCTTCAACGCGGTCACGGGATGCTTCAGAAGCACGCAGGTAACCTTCAACACCGTCAGCCAGTTCTACGGTTGCGCCTTTAGCGTCAACTGCAGTCACTTTACCGGTTACGATAGCGCCTTTCTTGTTCAGGGCAACCCAGTTGTTGAACGGATCTTCTGCGAGCTGTTTAACGCCCAGGGAGATACGTTCACGCTCTGCGTCAACCTGCAGAACAACTGCAGCGATTTCGTCGCCTTTTTTGTATTCACGAACTGCTTCTTCGCCTGCAACGTTCCAGGAGATGTCAGACAGGTGAACCAGGCCGTCGATGCCGCCGTCCAGGCCGATGAAGATACCGAAGTCAGTGATAGACTTGATTTTACCTTCAACGCGGTCGCCCTTGTTGTGGGTTTCTGCGAACTGCTGCCACGGGTTAGATTTGCACTGCTTCAACCCTAAGGAGATACGACGACGTTCTTCGTCGATATCCAGAACCATCACTTCCACTACGTCGCCAACGTTAACCACTTTGGACGGGTGGATGTTTTTGTTGGTCCAGTCCATTTCGGAAACGTGAACCAGGCCTTCAACGCCTTCTTCAATTTCAACGAAGCAGCCGTAGTCGGTCAGGTTGGTCACGCGACCGGTCAGTTTGGTACCTTCCGGATAACGTTTAGCGATAGCAACCCACGGATCTTCGCCCAGCTGTTTCAGGCCCAGGGATACACGGGTACGTTCGCGATCGAACTTCAACACTTTAACGTTGATTTCGTCGCCAACATTCACGATTTCGCTCGGATGCTTAACGCGTTTCCAGGCCATGTCCGTGATGTGCAGCAGGCCGTCAACGCCGCCCAGATCAACGAATGCACCGTAGTCAGTGAGGTTCTTAACGATACCTTTAACTTCCATGCCTTCCTGCAGGTTTTCCAGCAGCTGATCGCGTTCTGCGCTGTTTTCAGATTCGATAACGGCACGACGAGAAACCACAACGTTGTTACGTTTCTGGTCCAGCTTGATTACTTTGAATTCAAGCTCTTTGCCTTCCAGGTGCAGAGTGTCGCGCACCGGACGAACGTCGACCAGAGAACCCGGCAGGAACGCGCGAATACCGTTCAGCTCAACAGTGAAGCCACCCTTAACTTTGCCGTTGATAACACCGGTAACAGTTTCAGCATCTTCGTAAGCTTTTTCCAGCGTGATCCATGCTTCGTGACGTTTAGCTTTCTCACGAGAGAGCAGAGTTTCACCGAAGCCGTCTTCTACTGCATCCAGAGCAACGTCAACTTCGTCACCAACCTGGATTTCCAGTTCGCCCTGGGCGTTTTTGAACTGCTCAGCCGGAATGGCGGATTCAGATTTCAGACCAGCGTCAACCAGTACGATATCTTTATCGATAGCAACAACAACACCACGAACGATGGAACCCGGGCGGGTTTCGATTTCTTTTAAGGATTCTTCAAAGAGTTGAGCAAAAGATTCAGTCATGTTTAATCTTCAGGTTTCATATTTAACGTCCACCTGGCTCCGTGCCGGATGGGGTTGTTTAACATACCCGCTGTCATTCCCTTGCAGCGGGGGTACTGCAAATTCGGTCGCATTTAAGCGAGAGCCAATTTTTGGCGCGCGTATTGTAACGCTTTTTCAATCACTTGCTCAATGCTTAATCGGGTAGAATCCAAAACTAATGCATCAGCAGCAGGAACTAACGGCGCTACAGCGCGATTACGATCGCGATCGTCGCGTTCCTTGATCTCGGCCAAAAGGCGTTCAAAGTTAACACTAAAGCCCTTCTCCTGCAACTGTAGCATGCGTCGATGCGCACGTTCTTCCGAGGAGGCGTCAAGGAAAATTTTTACCGGCGCATCCGGGAAGACCACGGTGCCCATATCGCGCCCATCGGCGATTAAACCGGGCGCTTCGCGGAACGCGCGTTGGCGACGAAGAAGCGCTTCACGCACGCGTGGAAACGCCGCCACCTGGGATGCCGCGTTCGCGACTTCCTGCGTACGGATTTCGCCGCTAACGTCCTCGCCTTCCAGGATAACCTCCAGATTGCCGTCCGTTGAGACGAAACGCACATCCAGATGGGACGCCAGCGGCACCAGCGCATCTTCAGAGGCGAGATCGACATGGTGATGCAATGCCGCCAGCGCCAGTACGCGGTATATCGCGCCGGAATCCAGCAGATGCCATTGCAATGCTTCCGCCATTGCTTTGCACAAGGTGCCTTTACCTGCACCGCTTGGGCCATCAATGGTTATTACCGGGGCAATTGCCGTCATCTTTATCTCCTTAAACAGGCGTACCGTTAACGTAAACGCCGCGCATTATACGCGCCAACGCTCGCGACCGTTAACGTTGCGTGCAAAAACCAGTTTTGTCTGTAATCAGATGCGGAATAATTGCGCAATTATAGCGGGCCGACGAGGAACCAGCCCGAAAGATTAGCAGTAGTCGTGATTGTAAAAATAGCGCGAGTGCGGACACCGGCGCGCCAGCCTGTCGGCTGGCGCAACAGAAGGATCAGGCTGGCGTACTCATCCGCGCCAGTTGTTCGAAATAATCAGGGAACGTTTTTGCGGTACATTTAGGGTCCAGGATCGTGACTGGCGTATCGGACAGCGCGACCAGTGAAAAGCACATCGCCATACGATGGTCATTGTACGTGCCGATATCCGCGTGATGGAGCTTTGCTGGCGGCGTGATACGAATATAATCGTGCCCTTCTTCGACTTCAGCCCCCACTTTACGCAGCTCGGTCGCCATCGCAAACAGGCGATCGGTTTCTTTCACCCGCCAGTTATAAATATTGCGCAGCGTCGTGGTTCCTTTCGCAAATAGCGCCGTGGTGGCAATCGTCATCGCCGCATCCGGAATATGATTCATATCCATATCTATGGCGTGCAGCTCGCCGCGCGTACAGGCAATAAAATCATCGCCCCAGGTAATGGTCGCGCCCATTTTCTCCAGCACATCGGCAAAACGAATATCGCCTTGCATACTATTACGGCCAATCCCGGTCACTTTTACCGTACCGCCTTTTATCGCCCCGGCGGCGAGGAAATAAGAAGCCGACGAGGCATCGCCCTCGACCAGATAGCGACCCGGCGACTGATACTGTTGACCGCCCTTCACGACAAATTGTTGGTAGCGATGGTTCGCTATCTCCACGCCAAAGGTTTTCATTAAATTTAACGTGATGTCGATGTAAGGTTTTGATACCAGTTCGCCTTTAATACGGATCACTGTGTCTTTAGGCGCCAGCGGCGCGGTCATCAGCAGCGCGGTAAGGAACTGGCTGGAAACGCTACCGTCAACCTCAACGTCGCCGCCGGTAAAACCGCCGCGCAGACGCAGGGGCGGATAATTTTCCTGTTCCAGGTAATCAATATTCGCCCCGCCCTGACGCAGCGCATCGACCAGATGGCCTATCGGACGCTCTTTCATGCGCGGTTCGCCGGTTAACACTGTCTCATTTTGACCCAGGCATAGCGCTGCCGCTAACGGACGCATCGCGGTTCCGGCATTACCGAGAAACAGTTCCAGATCGCCTGGCGCGCGCAATGCACCGCCATTACCGATGATGTCACAGCGGGTGCGATCGGCAGAAAGAGTATAATCAATCCCCAGCGCGCTCAGGGCATTGAGCATATGGCGGACGTCATCGCTATCCAGCAGATTCGTCAGAACGGTTTTACCGCAAGCTAAAGCCGCCAGGAGCAAAGCACGGTTTGAAACACTTTTGGAGCCAGGTAAATTAATGGCGCCATCGACCCGCGCGATAGGTTGTAACGTCAGGGATTCCATGAAACTCAACTCTCAAAAAACAGAAATAAAAACCCCACAGACTGACCGTGGGGATGAAAAAAGAAACGAATTAGCCGTGGCGACGCTCAAAATCGATCATGAAATCGGTCAGGGCTTTCACCCCTTCAATCGGCATGGCGTTATAGATAGAGGCACGCATACCGCCGACGACACGGTGCCCTTTCAACGCGTGGAGACCGGCGGCGAAAGACTCTTCCAGAAATACCTTGTCCAGCGCGTTGTCCGCTAACTGGAACGGAACATTCATCCGCGAACGATTGGCTTGCGCGACATCGTTACGGTAGAAATCGCTGTTATCAATCACACCGTACAGCAGTTCCGCTTTTTGCTGATTAATTTTGTGCATCGCCGCCACGCCGCCCTGCGCTTTCAACCATTTGAACACCAGACCGGAAAGATACCAGGCGAAAGTCGGCGGCGTATTAAACATCGAGTCGTTATCATTCAGGACGGTGTAGTCGAGGATAGACGGGCAGCTCTCATGCGCCTTGCCTAACAGATCCTCCCGGACGATAACCAGCGTCAGCCCTGCCGGACCGATATTCTTCTGCGCGCCAGCATAAATCACGCCATAGCGAGAGACGTCCAGCGGCGCAGAAAGGATGGTAGAAGAGAAATCCGCCGTGACGACCACCTCCGGGCCAAAATCAGGCGTTTCATCAATGGCGATGCCGTCAATGGTCTCATTCGGGCAATAGTGTAAATAAGCGGCATTATCGGAAAGCTGCCACTCGCGCATCGGTTTCACGGCACGTTTGCCGTCAACGGTGATTTTGGCGTCGATAATCTGCGGCGCACAGTATTTTTTGGCTTCTTTGATGGCGCTCGCCGCCCAGTAACCGGCATCGACATAATCCGCCGTGGTTTTATCGCCCAGCAGATTTAGCGGCACACCAGCAAACTGCCCGCGACCGCCGCCGTGACAAAATAAAACTTTATAGTTGGAGGGGATATTAAGGAGATCGCGAAAATCCTGCTCCGCCTCCTCAGCAACCTGGATAAATTCTTTGCCTCGATGGCTAATTTCCATTACCGACGTACCAAGATCGTGCCAGTCACGCAGTTCCTGTTGCGCCAGTTTAAGTACTTCCGCCGGTAGCATCGCCGGACCTGAACTAAAATTAAAGACCTGAGCCATTTCCCCTCACCACGCTGCATTGTTGCCTGCCTGACAGACATCAGGCAAACGTTATTCATGTGGATATCGGTTTTATCATTCAGTGACACGCGCCGCAATGGGTAAAACAATACGCGGGGGAAATGCGGCGTACGTCACACAACAGAATCTTCCGGATTAACCGTATAAATCCGATATTTTCGCTGTTAAACAACGCGTTTAGCCCGGCTTGCCTTCGTCCATTCTGGATTTGCGCAGCGCGGACATAATTGTTTTTCTCCGACGGTCATTCGTACCACTTCACTGCAACGTACACAGGCATAATCGCCAGCCTCCGGCACCACCGTAAAGCGTGGCGTACAGTGTTCAGGAAGAATGCTTAATCCCGGCTTCACGTCTTTATCTTCAAAGAAATAGACGCTAATTTGACCATTCGTCTCAAGGATGGCCAGCCTGATCTGCCCCAGTTGTTCAACGCCATTCAAACGAAGCTCCATAAAAAATTCAAACTCTGTCATATTCGAGCGTTGCAGTTTTTCCCACGCCAGTTCGCCGTCTTCAACAACGACCACTGACTTACCTTCCAGTAGATCCTCCAACTTTTCACTATGCGCCATCAGCCACATGACCAGACGATAGAGCAGCGCCAGGGTGATGAATACCACCAGAACGGGAAGCATCGGAACATCATCATAAAACGCGACGTCGCCTGCCGCAGATCCCAATGTCAAAATGATCAACACTTCAAAAAGCGACATTTGCCGCACGCCGCGTCGTCCTGTCACCTTTAAGAAGAGAAAGACCAGGACAAAGGTGTAAAAGCTACGTAGCGCCACTTCCCCCAAAAATGCTATCGGCACGTTATCCAGCGCCATTCGTTGCAAATCAAATGCCTTCATTTTTTATGCTCTTCCTGTGAATTCCTGTGTAAAAGCATAGCCAATACTTTTATTTCCGCCGATGTCCCGGCGAGATAGCGCCCGTCACATAAAACCCGTATCATTGCGCGCTTTCCGTACGACAAAAGTGATTTTCATGACGCAAACATTTATTCCCGGCAAAGACGCCGCGCTGGAAGACTCCATCGCCCGCTTCCAGCAAAAGTTACTCGACCTCGGCTTTCACATCGAAGAGGCCTCCTGGCTGAACCCGGTGCCAAACGTCTGGTCAGTGCATATTCGCGATAAAGAGTGCGCGTTATGCTTTACCAACGGAAAAGGCGCGACCAAAAAAGCGGCGCTGGCCTCGGCGCTGGGCGAATACTTCGAGCGTCTGTCAACCAACTACTTTTTTGCTGATTTCTGGCTTGGTGAAACGGTCGCCAACGGGCCGTTCGTGCATTACCCGAACGAAAAGTGGTTCCCGCTGACTGAAAATGACGACGTGCCGGAAGGCCTGCTTGATGCCCGTTTGCGCGCGTTTTACGATCCGGAAAATGAACTCACCGGAAGTCAGTTGATTGATCTTCAGTCCGGCAATGAAGCACGCGGCGTCTGCGGCCTGCCATTTACCCGTCAGTCCGATAACCAGACCGTGTATATTCCGATGAATATCATCGGCAACCTGTACGTCTCTAACGGGATGTCTGCCGGCAATACGTGTAATGAAGCCCGCGTTCAGGGACTGTCGGAGGTCTTCGAGCGCTATGTGAAGAATCGTATTATTGCGGAAAGCATCAGTCTGCCGGAGATTCCTGCAGAGGTGATGGCGCGTTATCCGGCGGTAATGGAATCAATCGCCACGCTGGAAGCCGAGGGTTTCCCGATTTTCGCCTATGACGGCTCGCTGGGCGGTCAGTATCCGGTTATCTGCGTCGTGCTGTTCAACCCGGCTAACGGTACCTGCTTTGCTTCTTTTGGCGCGCATCCTGACTTTGGCGTTGCGCTGGAACGTACAGTGACCGAGCTACTCCAGGGACGCGGTCTGAAAGATCTTGATGTCTTCACCCCGCCAACGTTCGATGATGAAGAAGTCGCGGAGCACACTAATCTGGAGACCCACTTCATCGACTCCAGCGGCCTGATCTCCTGGGATCTGTTCAAACAGGACGCCGATTACCCGTTCGCGGACTGGAGTTTCTCCGGCACTACCGAAGAAGAGTTCGCCACGCTGATGGCCATCTTCGCTGCTGAAGATAAAGAAGTTTACATTGCCGATTACGAGCATCTCGGCGTGTACGCCTGTCGTATTATCGTACCGGGAATGTCTGATATTTATCCTGCCGAAGATCTGTGGCTGGCCAACAACAATATGGGTAGCCATCTTCGTGAGATTCTGCTTTCGCTGCCCGGTAGCGCCTGGAATAAAGACGACTATCTCAATCTGATTGAACAATTGGATGAAGAAGGTTTTGACGATTTCACCCGCGTGCGTGAACTGCTGGGTCTGGCGACCGGAGCGGACAATGGTTGGCATACACTGCGTGTCGGCGAATTAAAAGCAATGCTGGCGTTAGCGGGCGGCGATTTGGAGCAGGCGCTGATCTGGACAGAATGGACGATGGAGTTCAATTCGTCGATCTTTAGTCCGACACGCGCGAACTATTACCGTTGCCTGCAAACGTTACTGTTACTGTCGCAAGAAGACTCGCGTCAGCCGCTGCAATATCTCAATGCTTTTATAAAAATGTATGGCGCAGAGGCTGTAGAAGCCGCCAGCGCCGCGCTTAGCGGTGAAGCGGCTTTTTACGGACTACCGACTGTCGACCACGATCTGCAAACGTTCCCGGCCCATCAGTCCTTGTTAAAAGCTTATGATAAATTACAGCGCGCGAAAGCAGCATACTGGTTAAAATAAGGCCATATGAGTGTCTTAGGGTAGGTTTACACTATCGGCTGCGTTATATTACGGGGCGCTTTCGGGCCCCCGTAATATTTATTTTCGATAGGCGGCAAAAATGTAATAACAAGGTTAAATATTGGTAGTTAATATTAAATTAATTAACATAGTGATGTTACTTTATTTGTTGATTACTCCATTTTAATTAACCGTGTAACAGGAGGATTAGGGAAAAGATTCAACTCACATTATAATTTTTAAAATTTATTTTTATTTGGATAATCAAAAAGTTACACCGTAATTGCATAAAAACCATGCGTCTTACGGGCCTATAAGCCAGGCGAGATATGATCTATATCAAATTCTCATCTATAATGCTTTGTTAGTATCTCGTCGCCGACTTAATAAAGAGAGAGTTAGTGTGAAAGCTGACAACCCTTTTGACCTTTTACTCCCTGCAGCAATGGCCAAAGTGGCTGAAGAAGCAGGCGTCTATAAAGCAACGAAACATCCGCTTAAGACTTTCTATCTGGCGATTACCGCCGGTGTATTCATTTCAATTGCCTTTGTTTTTTATATTACTGCGACAACCGGTACTGGCGCGATGCCTTATGGCATGGCAAAACTTATCGGGGGTATCTGTTTCTCTTTGGGACTGATTCTCTGTGTTATCTGCGGCGCTGATCTTTTCACCTCCACCGTTCTGATCGTTGTGGCTAAAGCCAGCGGTCGCATCACCTGGGGGCAACTGGCTAAAAACTGGTTAAACGTCTATTTTGGTAACCTGATTGGCGCTCTGCTTTTCGTGTTACTGATGTGGCTTTCCGGCGAGTATATGACTGCCAACGGTCAGTGGGGACTGAACGTCCTGCAAACCGCCGACCACAAAATGCACCACACTTTTATTGAAGCTGTCTGCCTCGGTATTCTGGCGAACCTGATGGTTTGTCTGGCCGTGTGGATGAGCTATTCAGGTCGCAGCCTGATGGACAAAGCGTTCATCATGGTACTGCCCGTCGCCATGTTTGTCGCCAGCGGTTTTGAGCACAGTATCGCAAACATGTTTATGATCCCTATGGGTATTGTAATACGCGATTTCGCTACACCGGAGTTTTGGACCGCGGTCGGTTCATCTCCGGAAAGTTTTTCTCACCTGACCGTGATGAGCTTCATCACTGATAACCTGATTCCGGTCACGATCGGTAACATTATCGGCGGCGGTTTGCTGGTTGGGTTGACATACTGGGTCATTTACCTGCGTGGTAACGATCATCATTAATCGTGATGTTCGCTATACGCAGTAAATAAAAAATCCACTTAAGAAGGTAGGTGTTACATGTCCGAGCTTAATGAAAAGTTAGCCACAGCCTGGGAAGGTTTTACCAAAGGTGACTGGCAGAATGAAGTAAACGTCCGTGACTTCATCCAGAAAAACTACACTCCCTATGAGGGTGACGAATCCTTCCTCGCTGGCGCTACTGAAGCCACTACCACTCTGTGGGACAGCGTAATGGAAGGCGTTAAACAGGAAAACCGCACTCATGCGCCTGTTGACTTTGACACCTCTGTTGCTTCTACCATCACTTCTCACGACGCTGGTTACATCAACAAAGCGTTGGAAAAAATTGTTGGTCTGCAAACTGAAGCTCCGCTGAAACGTGCGATTATCCCGTTCGGCGGCATCAAAATGGTTGAAGGTTCCTGCAAAGCGTACAATCGCGAGCTGGACCCGACTATCAAAAAAATCTTCACTGAATACCGTAAGACCCACAACCAGGGCGTATTCGACGTTTATACTCCGGACATCCTGCGTTGCCGTAAATCCGGCGTTCTGACCGGTCTGCCGGATGCGTATGGCCGTGGTCGTATCATCGGTGACTACCGCCGCGTAGCGCTGTACGGTATCGACTACCTGATGAAAGACAAATTCGCGCAGTTTACGTCTCTGCAATCCGATCTGGAAAACGGCGTAAATCTGGAAGCGACTATCCGTCTGCGTGAAGAAATCGCTGAACAGCACCGTGCTCTGGGTCAGATCAAAGAAATGGCGGCTAAATACGGCTGCGATATCTCTGGTCCGGCGACTAACGCTCAGGAAGCGATCCAGTGGACTTACTTTGGCTACCTGGCTGCGGTTAAATCTCAGAACGGCGCGGCAATGTCCTTCGGTCGCGTATCCACCTTCCTGGATGCGTATATCGAACGTGACCTGAAAGCAGGCAAAATCACCGAGCAAGACGCTCAGGAAATGATTGACCACCTGGTCATGAAACTGCGTATGGTTCGCTTCCTGCGTACCCCTGAATACGATGAACTGTTCTCCGGCGACCCAATTTGGGCAACCGAATCTATCGGTGGTATGGGCGTTGACGGTCGTACTCTGGTCACCAAAAACAGCTTCCGCTTCCTGAACACCCTGTACACTATGGGGCCGTCTCCGGAGCCGAACATCACTGTACTGTGGTCTGAAAAACTGCCGCTGAACTTCAAGAAATTCGCCGCTAAAGTATCCATCGACACCTCTTCTCTGCAGTATGAGAACGATGACTTGATGCGTCCGGACTTCAACAACGATGACTACGCTATCGCGTGCTGCGTAAGCCCGATGATCGTTGGTAAACAAATGCAGTTCTTCGGCGCGCGTGCAAACCTGGCGAAAACCATGCTGTACGCTATCAACGGCGGCGTTGATGAAAAACTGAAAATGCAGGTGGGTCCGAAATCCGAGCCGATCAAAGGCGACGTTCTGAACTTCGACGAAGTGATGGAACGTATGGATCACTTCATGGACTGGCTGGCTAAACAGTACGTCACTGCGCTGAACGTTATCCACTACATGCACGACAAGTACAGCTACGAAGCCTCTCTGATGGCGCTGCACGACCGTGACGTTATCCGTACCATGGCGTGTGGTATCGCAGGTCTGTCCGTTGCTGCTGACTCCCTGTCTGCCATCAAATATGCGAAAGTTAAACCGATTCGTGACGAAGATGGTCTGGCTATCGACTTCGAAATCGAAGGCGAATACCCGCAGTTTGGTAACAACGACGCTCGTGTAGATGACATGGCGGTTGACCTGGTAGAACGTTTCATGAAGAAAATTCAGAAACTGACCACCTACCGTGGCGCTATCCCGACGCAGTCTGTTCTGACCATCACTTCTAACGTTGTGTATGGTAAGAAAACCGGTAACACCCCGGATGGTCGTCGCGCTGGCGCGCCGTTCGGACCAGGTGCTAACCCGATGCACGGTCGTGACCAGAAAGGTGCTGTCGCCTCTCTGACTTCCGTTGCTAAACTGCCGTTTGCTTACGCTAAAGATGGTATCTCTTACACCTTCTCTATCGTTCCAAACGCACTGGGTAAAGACGACGAAGTTCGTAAGACTAACCTGGCTGGCCTGATGGATGGTTACTTCCACCACGAAGCGTCCATTGAAGGCGGTCAACATCTGAACGTGAACGTCATGAACCGTGAAATGCTGCTGGACGCGATGGAACATCCGGAAAAATATCCGCAACTGACCATCCGTGTATCTGGTTACGCAGTACGTTTTAACTCCCTGACGAAAGAACAGCAGCAGGACGTTATTACTCGTACCTTCACGCAGACCATGTAATGGGTTTGACTGAAATTACGCCATAAAAAGCGTACAAAAAAGGCTCCATGTCAGTGGGGCCTTTTTAATTTTTTATAAAAGCATATTACGACAACCAGAATTTTTACTTATAAATAAAGTGTTATTATGTGATCTATATATTTTTTCCAGAATAGAATCAATTTCTCTTTTATTATTGTGATAATCATCATCATCCTTATTTAATGCATCAGATAACAGCATGGTGTTAGCTTCTGTAAAATCACATGACAATGACGGTGTATATCCTTGTAGCAGATAGATAAGTGTTGGATGAAACATATCAAACAGGACTTCCCCCTCTAATTCCCAGTAACCTATTTTAAAAAATTGGGTAGAAATCTCAAAAGACCCCATTTGAAGACAGCGTAGTTTATCCATCTCATCCTCAGTAAGCGTACCATTCCATTCAACACATGCCATTTTTCGATCTTCTCCAGACCGCATAAGCTTATAAACTTCATCCTTAATTTCATCATCCTCATTAACTTCCTGTCTAAGTTTAAAAGCAAAGTTTTGTAATAAGTCTGGATAGAGAGAAATTTTTTCTCCATACTTAATACATATTTTAAAAAACAACTCTTCTTCATCTTCTTCCATCACTTTAAAAATACAGTTTTCTGAAACATTGAGGAGACGATACAAATTACATTTCTCAATAACCTTGCCATCAATCTCAAATAAAACTTGTGTCTGACTCAGATCAAAACGCATAACAAAGCGGTCTTGTTGAGATGGATTAGTATATTTTTTTAATTGTACAAAGGCATGTATCTTATCCATGCCGTCTGTATCAACATTAAGTTCAGCTTGATTTTCACGTCTACATCCATGGATGAGTGTATATAATGCCTCCAGTGCCTCTTGTTTTTTTTGTGTCCTGAAGTTGTCCTTAAATCTATCCCATACCCCCATATATAGCGCTTCTTCTTTGTCAGAACTCATCAAATGGGCTAGCCGTGAAGCATTAATTTCATAGTTATGATGATTACCAAAACTTAACGTAACTGGCATAATAACTCCTTTGATTATTTACCGCGAAAGCAAAATTCAATCCGTTGCTCTCATTTTTTGATTAAAGCCACACTCTATTTTAAGAGATTGAATCACTCCGGCTTTAGAAATAACATCAGATTTAGACCTGATTGCATGTTGAATGCGACGCCAGGCGCTGGACAGGCATAGCGTTCTTTGGACGCATCTGAATTATGTTGAGAATTATTTTCGTTCTGACCAGGACAAAACGGCGCCAACCATTCGAAAAAAGAGGCGGGTCATAAACAGCAAAACCAGCACGCTATGGATGATACGCTTGCAGTATGTATTGCGGTTCAGGCGTTAAACAGAGGTTCAGAGCGGGTTAATGAACCAGAATTTCTGGCAGTGCAAGTTATGCAGCATAGATTTGCCGTATATTTTATACTGAATAGAGGTAAAATAGCGCCATTGCAGTACATTCTGGAACAGCCACACATTCTGTAGTCCAAAATTTACGCTCGCAGTACCGCTTTTTTACAGGATGCAACCCCCTTACCAGGGTGCTCAACATGCCCGGAATGTGTCCATAAACCCCACGTTATTTAGAGCTAGCCGAAGCGATATGAGTAACTTAACCAATTGTATTACAAAAGAAAATGTTGCAGTAACTGCTGATGAAAAGCCGGTTATTGGTCGCATTCACTCCTTTGAATCCTGTGGCACTGTTGATGGCCCGGGCATCCGCTTTATTACCTTTTTCCAGGGCTGCCTGATGCGCTGCCTGTATTGTCATAATCGCGACACATGGGATACGCACGGCGGTAAAGAAGTTACTGTTGAAGACTTAATGAAAGAGGTAGTGACCTATCGTCACTTTATGAACGCATCCGGCGGCGGTGTGACGGCATCCGGCGGCGAAGCCATTTTGCAGGCAGAATTTGTGCGCGACTGGTTTCGTGCCTGTAAAAAAGAAGGTATCCATACCTGTCTCGACACCAACGGCTTTGTGCGCCGTTATGACCCGGTGATTGATGAACTACTGGACGTTACCGATCTGGTGATGCTCGATCTCAAACAAATGAATGATGAGATCCACCAGAATCTGGTTGGCGTATCCAACCACCGGACGCTGGAATTCGCTCAGTACTTATCAAAGAAAAATGTGAAGGTCTGGATCCGTTACGTTGTGGTTCCCGGCTGGTCTGACGACGATGATTCCGCGCATCGCCTGGGCGAGTTTACCCGCGATATGGGCAATGTCGAAAAAATCGAACTGCTGCCCTATCATGAGCTGGGCAAACATAAATGGGTGGCAATGGGCGAAGAATATAAGCTGGATGGCGTGAAGCCGCCGAAGAAAGAGACCATGGAGCGCGTAAAAGGCATCCTTGAGCAGTATGGTCATAAAGTGATGTATTAATCGACAACTGTCTTATCCGCTTTTAAACGGCTACCTATAACGGTAGCCGTTTTGCTATCTGGATAACGCTCTTACCGCGAAAACACCAGTGACCTTAAAAGGCGCTCATATAACAGGAGCGCCGTGGAAAAGCGTATCGTTATGCGTGTCTACGCGCCAGTAACGGGAAAATTAAACCCAACCCGACCAGCACAAAAGGCGTCACAATATTCAACGTAAGCTGGAATATCCACTCCGGCGTGAACGCCTCCATTTTGGGGAAAATACCGGTAAGGCAGGCAAACGCAGTGAAGGAAAAACACCAAATCCCCACGGTTAACGCCAACGCCCGGTTGCGAATAAACACATATTCGGGTTTGTACTTTTGCGCCAGTCGAATGACGGCAATAAAGGCGACAAATACCCACAGATAGCGCAGCGGCATAACGACAGAGTTGAGATTAAGCAGCCATTTGTACAGGTTGTTCATATCGCCGATGCCAAGTGTTGGCAACATAATCAAGATAGCGACCAACACTAATGTCAGCAAATAACCGTTAACTGGCGTACCTGAAGCGTTAGTTCGACATAAGCGCTGCGGGATATATTTACTGTCTGCGTCACCCAGCAATACTTTCAGTGGTGCATCAATAGAAAACACCAGCGCGGCGATTTGACCCAGAGTATTGGCAATAGCATAAATCACCATTAATGTATTACCCATATGGTAATACTCACCCAATTTCTGGAACGCATAATACTGCCCATTGGTCATTAAATCGTCAGGTATATGCCGGGAGTCAAACATCATTCCCATCGCCAACGAACCGAGGATAGCGCAGACCGCAACCATGACGGCTAAAAAGAGCATCCCTTTCGGAAACTCTTTTCCTGGGTTCCGCGTCTGGTTGACGTAAGGTGAGATCTTCTCCGCCCCGCCAACCGCAAAGACCAACATAGATATGGTGGTGATATAGGTAAAATCGATATGGGGAATAAATGACTGCCAGGTGATGTTAGCGGTCGCAATTTCAACGTTTGTAATGGCCGGCGCGGTCACTGCCATCACAACGTATAAAATTGACATGATAAACATGGCAATCCCGGCCACAGACCCAACAACCTTTAGCGATTTCATCCCCCGGGAAGCAACCCACATAAAGAAAACAAACAATGCCAGCGTCAGCCCCTGCAAGGCAACGACGGTATACTCTTTTATCAACGAGCCGTCGCCTTTTAACGCCCATCCCAGAGCAATGAGTATCGCCTGCGGCTTTTGCGCCAGGTAGGGAATATGCACCACCCAATAGGTCCATGCCGCAAGGTAAGCCAGCCCCGGCCCCATCGTATGCTTAATCCAGGTACTGACGCCCCCTTTTCCCTCTTTGAAGGTTGAGCCCAGTTGGCCCACGATCAAGGCATAAGGAATAAAATAGAGCGCAAAAATAAACACCCAGGAGAAGACAACCACTAACCCCTGGTTAGCATAGTTATTGACAACATTGCCGAATCCCCAAACGGTAATAAACGACATCAAGGCAATGTTGTACCATCGCAACTGTTTTTCCTGCACATTCGGCATAACGCGATCCTTCGTGAACACAATGTTATTACTATAAATGAAGCGGGGAATTATGCGCGGTAAAGACGGGAAGAGAAAATAGAGGAACGCAAAATTATAACCTTCGGCACATTTTATTTTTCAGCAAAGCAAGAAAATTATGCAGGTCAATTATTCTACATAAAACATAAATAAAGAGTATGCAAGACTCACGTCCTGCATACGATTCAGAGAACAGTTAGATGTGGGCGACAGGATTGGGCGTCTGACCGGCGTTACGTAACAGCATCAGCAGATAAATAAACGATACGCTGGCGATCATAATAAACAGCAGATTATCTGAATAATTCTGCATTAACATCGCAGTAAAAGACGGCCCTAACAGGCTTCCTACCGTATAACTTAACAACAGCGCCTGGTTCATTGCCACAAGCTGGTGGTGTTCGACTTTTTCACAGGCCCAGGCCATTGCGACGGGATAAAGCGTAAAACCCGCCGCCCCCAGAATAAACAGAGCCGGCGCCATCGCCGCCTGGGTTAACATGGCGATACTGCCGAGTATTACAACGAATACCTGTACGCGTAACACCAGCAAGCGACCAAATTTGTCCGCCAGACGTCCCATTGGCCATTGCCCCAAAATACCGGCGCTAACCAGCACCGCCATCCAGAAACCGATGCTGGCGTTAGCCATCCCCTGATGCTTCAGATATAACGGCATCAGGCCATATAATGAACCAAGAACAATGCCGGAAATAATACAACCATTCACGCCAAGACGCGCCTGGCGTAGCTTCAGCATGGCGCTAATAGAAGTGGAATGACGCGCCTCCGTTTGCTGATTTACAATCCGGGTAAAGAGTAGCGGTAGAATTCCCGCCAGAATCATACCCGTAACCCAGGGAAGGACGTGCAGCAATTCACCAGACACTTTACTGACCAGTAATTGTCCAAGAAAGGTCCCCACGTAATAGACCATCATATAGGCGGCAAGCAGGCGCCCGCGATTATGCGAGGTTCCGCTGCACATCAACGCGCTTTCGACAACAACCCAAATCATGGCACAGCCGATGCCGGCAATAAAACGCCAGCTCATCCAGCTCCAGAACCCCACCATCACGCCCAATCCGACACAACCTGCGGCGAAGATCAACGAGGCAAGATAATAGCTACGGTTAAACCCAATGCGTTTAATTAAATACCCGGTAAATAATGTCCCGACCAGATTGCCGGTAAAATAAGACGAGCTGACCATCCCCACCTGCCAGGTAGGAAGGTTTGCCTGGGCAAGCCACAACGGAACAAGCGTATTCAGTACCGCAATGGCCAGAGTCAACAAAAGTAGCCCGCACAGCAAAAGCATGACGGGACGGGTATAGGTGGACATGAATAAAAACCGTGAGGAAGTTCAAATTTCATGCGCATCATGCCACCGCCAAAAACATTGTCAATCGGCTCCGCATGGGCGATCCGCAAGTTTTGAGACTATCGATTTGATTTACTGATTCTGAACGTGAATATATTGAACGGTTAAAAATTCATCTCCTTGTTTTTATTGATCTAACCCACAAAAGCGGCGTTTCGCTCAGTCGAAAAATTTCATGGTTCCTGCAGACGCATTTTTCCGGTCTATGCTTTCAGAGGAGGACTGCATCGCAAGGCTTTTGTTACCCCACTCCCCTTCCAATGGAGAAGATAATGGCCAGACCTTATGTTCGTCTCGATAAAAATAATGCCGCCGTGCTACTGGTTGATCATCAGGCGGGTTTACTTTCGTTGGTTCGGGATATCGAACCGGATAAATTTAAGAATAATGTGCTCGCCCTCGGCGATTTAGCAAAATACTTTAACCTGCCAACCATTTTGACCACCAGTTTTGAAACCGGGCCCAACGGGCCGCTGGTTCCGGAGTTAAAAACACAGTTTCCGGATGCCCCTTATATCGCACGCCCCGGGAATATTAATGCCTGGGATAATGAAGATTTCGTCACTGCCGTCAAAGCAACCGGCAAAAAGCAATTAATTATTGCGGGCGTCGTCACCGAGGTATGCGTGGCATTTCCCGCGCTGTCGGCCATTGAGGAGGGTTTTGAGGTCTTTGTTGTGACCGATGCTTCGGGCACATTTAATGAAATTACCCGCCACTCCGCGTGGGATCGTATGTCTCAGGCTGGCGCTCAGTTGATGACGTGGTTTGGCATCGCATGTGAATTACACCGGGACTGGCGAAACGATATTACAGGCCTGGCTACGCTGTTTTCCAATCACATACCGGATTATCGCAATTTGATGACCAGCTATGATACGTTGACGAAACAGAAATAGAAAACCGGGGCGAAAGCCCCGATTTTACTCCACTGCCGGATAAAAAGCAGTATGTTAACTGGCTACTGCCATGCCCACAGTCATATGCAGACCATAGAATACGCCGCGGCCAATCAATTCCCCCGCCAGCATCAGAATGAAGGCGACAGAGAGCAACGGTACCGCAGGTTGATACCCTTTTAACTGCGGCACAATCCAGCAGCACAGCGCCGCCGCCAGCAGCACCATACGCCATGCCATCAGCGAACCATAATCCGGCACCAGCGCAGACGCCTGCTGAATGGAACTGTGAATCGTCGCCAGTTCCGCGCCCTGCATGGCCGCCATAATAGCGCTGACCACCAGCGCCAGCACCGAAACCGCAGGCAACAGGCGCATCGCCCAACCATTCACGCCCGCGATACGCAGCAGTAGATAACCCAGCAGCGGCCCCCCCATAAAGAGCGTCAGGAAGAAGCCTAGCGGCGTCCAGATGCTATACCATGTCGGTACTGTATCGATGCTGTTATACACGCGTACCATCATCCAGACGAAGACGACGCCCAGTACCATCGTGATAACCAGCCAGAGTACACGCAAGGCCGACGGCAGCTTTTTCAGTACCGCCAGCAGCCAGCCAATCCCGCCGATCGCAAAAAACACCGAGCCGCTGGCAATTTCATTGCTCAGTGCGGAAGCGCCCACGCGGTTAAGCGAGTTAAAGGCGCGCATCGGCGAACCCAGATGCAACATCGAGGCGATAAAGCCAATCCCCATCAGCACCCACAGACCAAACATACAGGCGATTACCCGCTGCTGCGTTTCCGCGCGCAGATCGCCTTTCATCAGCGCCAGGGCCAGAACAATAAAACCACCAGCCACGCACTGACCAAAGACCGTGAAGATCATCAACGGCCATTCATGCCATCCACTTCCCATCTTATACCTCCTTCGGATTGGCCAGATAACCGGTGGTGTCCCCGGTCGGGCGGCTGTTGGCGTTGGGTTTTATCACAATATTCGGCTTCGTGAAGTGCGCGCGCGGCAACGGCGCAACGGCGGCCAGCTCACCGTGTTTTTTACGCAGTTCGTCTATCGGGCCGAAATCCAGCGCCCGCAGCGGGCAGGATTCCACGCAAATCGGTTTCTTGCCTTCCGCCACCCGGTCATAACAGCCGTCGCACTTGGTCATATGACCTTTGGCCGCGTTGTACTGCGGCGCGCCGTACGGGCAGGCCATGTGGCAGTAGCGGCAGCCGATACAGACCTCTTCGTTCACCACCACAAAACCGTCATCGCGCTTGTGCATCGCGCCGCTCGGGCAGACTTTGGTACAGGCCGGGTCTTCGCAGTGGTTGCACGAAATGGAGAGATAATAGGCAAAGACGTTCTGGTGCCAGACGCCGTTATCTTCCTGCCAGTCGCCGCCCGCATACTCATAAATGCGGCGGAAGCTGACATCCGGCGTCAAATCTTTGTAGTCCTTGCAGGCCAGTTCGCAGGTTTTGCAACCGGTGCAACGGCTGGAATCAATAAAAAATCCATACTGGGTTGTCATCGGTTACTCCTTACGCCTTTTCAACCTGAACAAGGTTCGTATGTGACGGGTTCCCCTTCGCCAGCGGAGAAGGACGTTGGGTCGTCAGTACGTTAATACATCCGCCCTGATCCACGCGTTTTGCATCCGGGTCGTACCATGCGCCTTCTCCCAGGGCGACCACGCCCGGCATCATGCGCGGCGTCACTTTAGCCTCGATATGTACTTCGCCGCGATCGTTGAAGATGCGGACTTTATCGCCATTTTTGATACCGCGTTTCTGCGCGTCCATTGGGTTAATCCACATTTCCTGGCGACAGGCAGCTTTCAGGACGTCTACGTTGCCATAAGTGGAATGAACACGCGCTTTATAGTGGAAGCCCGTCAACTGCAACGGGAATTTATCCGTTAGCGGATCGTTATAGTTTTCAAAACCTGGCGTGTAGATCGGTAATGGATCGATCACGTCGCCTTCCGGCAACTCCCAGGTGGCGGCGATATCCGCCAACGCCTGTGAATAGATTTCAATCTTGCCCGATGGCGTTGTAAGTGGATTCGCCTGCGGATCTTCGCGGAAGTCTTTATAGGCAACATGGTGGCCTTCGGGGTCGCGCTGTTTGAAGATGCCTTGCTTACGGAACTCCTCAAAGGTGGGCAGATTCGGAATGGATTTACGCGACTGTTCGTACAGATGACGCATCCACTCTTCTTGCGTCCGTCCTTCGGTAAACTGTTGCTCCACGCCAAGACGTTTCGCCAGTTCGCTGGTCATCTCATAAATCGTTTTACACTCGAAGCGCGGTTTAATCGCCTGGTCAGTGAAGATAACGTAAGACATGTTCCCGCAGGAGGCATCCAGCGCAAAGTCCATCTGCTCAGAAGCGGTGCAATCCGGTAACAGAATATCGGCGTATTTTGCCGACGAGGTCATATGACAGTCGATAACGACGATCATTTCGCACTTCTTGTCATCCTGTAAGATTTCGTGGGTGCGGTTAATCTCAGAGTGCTGGTTAATCAGACAGTTGCCAGCATAGTTCCAGATCATTTTGATCGGCACATCCAGCTTATCTTTACCCCGCACGCCATCACGCAGCGCCGTCATTTCCGGGCCGCGCTCAATGGCATCGGTCCACATAAACATGGAGATGCTGGTTTCAACCGGGTTTTCCAACGTGGGCATACGTTCAAATGGCAGGTCATAAGACCCTTCGCGCGCGCCGCTGTTACCGCCGTTAATCCCAACATTACCCGTCAGGATCGCCAGCATCGAGATGGCGCGCGTGGCGATTTCTCCATTAGCGTGACGCTGTGGTCCCCACCCCTGGCAAATATAGGCGGGTTTAGCGCTGCCGATTTCTCGCGCCAGCTTAATAATGCGATCCGCCGGGATACCGGTAATTTGCGCCGCCCACTCCGGCGTCTTCGCGACACCGTCTTTACCCTGGCCCAGAATATAGGCTTTATAGTGGCCGTTTTTCGGCGCGCTGGCAGGCAAGGTTTTTTCGTCATAACCGACGCAATATTTATCCAGGAACGGCTGATCGACCATGTTCTCGGTAATTAATACATATGCCAGGCCATTGACCAGCGCCGCATCGGTACCTGGGCGAATCGGAATCCACTCATCTTCACGACCGGCGCCGGTGTCGGTGTAACGGGGATCGATAATGATCATCCGCGCGTTTGATTTCTGCCGCGCCTGTTCAAGATAATACGTTACACCGCCCCCGCTCATGCGGGTTTCGCCTGGATTATTGCCAAACAACACCACCAGCTTACTGTTTTCAATGTCGGATGGACTATTGCCATCCGCCCAGCCGCCATAGGTGTAGTTCAGACCCGCTGCGATTTGCGCGGAAGAGTAATCGCCGTAATGGTTGAGATAACCGCCGCAGCAGTTCATCAGACGGGCGACCAGCGTTTTTCCCGGCGGCCATGAACGTGTCAGCGTACCGCCCAGAGTTCCCGTGCCATAGTTCAGATAAATGGACTCGTTGCCATACTCTTTGATAAGACGCTGCATATTGGTGGCAATGATATCGTAGGCTTCGTCCCAGCTAATACGCTCAAATTTACCTTCGCCGCGCGCGCCGACGCGCTTCATCGGATACTTGAGCCGATCCGGGTTATAGACGCGACGACGCATAGAACGACCACGCAGGCAGGCGCGAACCTGGTGCAGACCATCGTAATCATCGTTTCCGGTATTATCTGTTTCTACATATTTGATTTCGCCATCCATAACATGCATACGTAGCGGACAACGGCTGCCGCAGTTTACCGTACAGGCGCTCCAGACGACTTTCTCGCCCGTTTTCGCCGGGCTTATCGCCTCTGCGGCGTTAGCGATGCGGGTAAATGGCAGGGTAAATGCGCTACTGGCCATCGCCAGGCCGCCTATCGCAGTGGTTTTGACTAAACCACGACGGCTCACCTCGGCTGCCAGCACGGCATCAGGGATCTTAGTTTTCATAAGGGCTCACTCTGCTGCTCACAATAAAAACAATAAGTCGATGTATAGATTTTTATATAGCGATGACACCGTTATAAAGTCTGATATATATCGAAAAAGTAGAAAAATAGCGTTAAAAACTGACCTTCATTCGAAATCAGTATTACCCCTAATAGAGTAGGGATTATTGTCCGGTATCAAACTGGCATAAAAAAAGCGCCCGAAGGCGCCTTTTAGGAGAGGAGAAAGCGAGGATTAGCCGATATATTCCAGTCCGTTCATGTACGGACGTAATACTTCCGGCACTTCAATGCGACCATCAGCCTGCTGATAGTTTTCCATCACGGCTACCAGGGTACGGCCTACCGCCAGACCAGAACCATTCAGGGTATGGACCAGGCGGGTCTTTTTGTCGGACTTACTGCGACAGCGTGCCTGCATACGACGCGCCTGGAAGTCCCAGATGTTAGAGCAAGAAGAGATCTCGCGGTAGGTATTCTGCGCCGGAACCCAGACTTCGAGGTCATAGGTTTTGCAGGCGCCGAAGCCCATATCACCGGTGCACAGGATGATTTTACGGTACGGCAGTCCCAGTAGCTGGAGCACTTTTTCCGCGTGGCCGGTCATCTCTTCCAGCGCCGCCATGGAATCTTCCGGGCGAACGATCTGCACCATCTCAACTTTGTCAAACTGATGCATACGAATCAGACCACGGGTATCACGACCATAAGAACCCGCTTCAGAGCGGAAACAGGGCGTATGCGCCGTCATTTTAATCGGCAACTGATCTTCGTCGATGATTTCATCGCGTACCAGGTTGGTCAGCGGAACCTCCGCCGTCGGGATCAAAGCATAGTTGCTGCTGTCTGCTTCTTCTTCCAGCGGGCGAGTATGGAACAGGTCGCCTGCGAATTTCGGCAATTGACCGGTGCCATACAGCGTGTCGTGGTTAACCAGATACGGCACGTAGTTTTCGCTATAGCCGTGCTGTTCCGTATGCAGATCCAACATGAACTGCGACAATGCGCGATGCATACGCGCAATCTGTCCTTTCATCACCACAAAACGGGAGCCGGTCAGCTTAACCGCAGCGGCAAAGTCGAGGCCGGAGTGCATTTCCCCTAAGGTGACGTGATCGCGGATTTCAAAATCAAACTCACGCGGCGTACCCCAGCGGCTGACTTCAACGTTGTCGTTTTCATCTTTGCCTACCGGCACTTCATCCGCAGGCAGATTTGGAATGGTTAGCGCGATATCGCGGATCTCCGCCAGCAAGGAATCCAGCTCGGCTTTCGCCGCATCCAGCTCTTCGCCCAGTTTATTCACTTCCCGGCGTAAAGGCTCAATATCTTCCCCGCGCGCTTTCGCCTGGCCGATGGATTTCGATCGAGAATTACGCTCTGCCTGCAGGTTTTCCGTGTTGACCTGCAAAACTTTACGACGCTCTTCAAGAGCGCGCAGCTTATCTACATCCAGCTTAAAGCCCCGGCGTGCCAGTTTTTCAGCGACTGCGTCTGGCTCATTACGCAGCAGATTGGGATCGAGCATGCTTATCCTGTGCTTATCGAATAATAAAAGGAAACGCGATCAATTGATGATCGCATCTGATTATATTGATGAACGTAAAACCCGTTTATTTGATGGCGACGTTTTCGCCTTATCTGACCGACAACAGCAATAACGCATCCATTGCGCCATACCCGCGGACCTCATAAGCAACGCGCTATCAGGCATAACGAGATTCATCATCAACGCCATGATACCTGGAGCATCATATTTAGAGATAACCTTACCGCAACGTTTACCCTAGCGGTAGCGTTTTGTGGGGCTATTTTGATCCTGTTCAGCCAGCCAGGCGAGCTTTTCGCCAATCTTGCCTTCCAGACCACGATTTGTCGGATGATAATAGCGCGTTTGCGCGATTTCCGGCGGGAAGTACACTTCACCCGCAGCATAAGCATTGGGCTCATCGTGGGCATAGCGGTACTCCTGGCCATAGCCCATCTCTTTCATCAGTTTGGTTGGCGCATTACGCAGATGGACAGGAACGTCATAATCAGGACGTTCGCGCGCGTCGGCCAGCGCAGCCTTAAAGGCGGTATAGACGGCGTTGCTCTTCGGCGCGCAGGCGAGATAAACGATAGCCTGCGCGATCGCCCTTTCGCCTTCAGCCGGGCCAACGCGAGTGAAACAATCCCAGGCGGCAATGGCGACCTGCATCGCGCGCGGATCGGCATTACCAACATCTTCCGAGGCGATAGCCAGACAGCGACGCGCCACGTACAGCGGATCGCCTCCTGCGGTAATAATTCGGGCATACCAATAGAGGGCAGCATCCGGCGCGCTACCGCGCACTGATTTATGTAAGGCGGAAATAAGATCGTAGAAACGATCGCCTTTGTTATCAAAACGCGCGCTGCGCTCGCCGGCGATCTCGGTCAATAAGGCGGGTAATAAAACCCGTTTACCGCTGTCATCCGCCTCCGCCATATCGGCCATCATTTCCAGCGTATTTAAGGCGCGTCGCGCGTCGCCATTGACCAGCTCAGCAATCGCTCGCCGTGTCTCATCCGGTAACACGATATCCTGATCGCCGTAACCACGCGTTTTGTCCTGCATCGCCTGGTCCAGCACTTGCTCAATATCGTCGGTGGTCAATGATTTCAGCAGATAGACCCGCGCTCGCGACAATAGCGCCGAGTTCAGTTCAAAAGAGGGGTTTTCCGTGGTCGCGCCGATAAAGGTGATAGTGCCATCTTCGATATGCGGTAAAAAGGCGTCCTGCTGGCTTTTGTTAAAGCGATGCACTTCATCGACAAACAGGATGGTACGGCGTCCGGCATTACGATTCTGGCGGGCACGCTCGATAGCTTCACGGATCTCTTTCACCCCGGAAGTAACAGCGGAAATACGCTCGACATCAGCGCTGGCGTAGCGGGCGATCACTTCGGCGAGCGTGGTTTTTCCCGTGCCTGGCGGCCCCCATAAAATCATAGAGTGCAGATGTCCGGCCTCAATAGCGCGAGGCAACGGTTTACCTGCGGCCAGCAAATGCTGCTGGCCGATATACTGCGCTAAATTTTCCGGCCGCATCCGCGCGGCCAGCGGTTGAAAGGTATTATCAGAAAAATCGAGCGACAGATTGCTCACTCATCGCCTCTACTTACGTTGGTCGTCTATCGTTACCCCTTGCGGCGGAGTAAACGTAAATTTTGATGGATCAACAGCGCCGTTTTGCTGGGATTTTAACTGATAGGCGCTACGCTGATCGTCTTGTTCTATGGCGCTAAACTGATGGATAGTCCCGTCGCGTCCCACATTGATGGTGAACTGTTTCAGATTGCCGTTGCTGGCTTTCGGCGTCAGCACAAAATTATCGCCATCCTGCTTAATATTATACTGCTGCCAGTCGCTGGCCTGGTTGCGGGCAATTAGCATAAACGGTGTATTTCCGGTGGCATCTTTCAACCACGTGGCGGTAGCCTGTTCTACAAACGGGTTATAGAACCATAACGTTTTGCCGTCAGAAACCAGAATACTCTCGTCGGGTTGCGTCATATGCCAGTTGAATAAATTTGGCCGCTTAACCCATAAATCACCTTGCCCCTCCTGCACCGCAGCGCCGCTGCCATCGGTGACTTTTTGAGTAAAGCTGGCGTGAAAGCTGCTCACTTTATCCAGACGGCTTTTCAGAGAGCTGGCGGCGTCAGCCCATACGCTGCTGGCTACAACGCTTGAAAGTAATGCACAGGCGATTGCCATTTTTTTCATCATTATTCCTCAAGTTTCGACACTCCCGACCAGGAGCGCCTTTTGCTTTCTATTCCAGGCCAAAAATCAGCATGAGGAAAGAAGAAAATACTGAATTTTGTTACCGGATGGCAGCCTGAACGGCGCCATCCGGCTTACAGGTTTACTCAAAAGGCGGCGGAGCCAGCACTTCACGATTACCGTTATGTCCCTGAGCGCTGACAATACCCTGCGCTTCCATCTGTTCGATAATACGCGCCGCACGGTTATAGCCGATGCGGAACTGACGCTGAACGCCGGAAATGGACGCTTTACGCTTCTGGGTGACGAAATTAACGGCCTGATCGAATAGCGCATCTAATTCTTCGCCGCCGTCAAAACCGCCGCCACCACCTTCGCTTTCGCTGTCGGAGGTAATGCCATCCACATATTGCGGACGACCGCGCGCTTTCCAGTCCTGGACCACCGCATGGACTTCCTGGTCACGTACAAACGCTCCATGGACACGTACCGGCATGGTGGAGTTTGGTCCGGAGTAGAGCATGTCCCCCATCCCCAATAGCGACTCAGCGCCGCCCTGATCAAGGATGGTGCGGGAGTCGATCTTGCTGGATACGGTAAAAGCAATACGGGTTGGAATGTTGGCTTTAATTAAACCAGTAATCACATCGACCGACGGACGCTGCGTCGCCAGTACCAGGTGAATCCCCGCGGCGCGCGCTTTCTGTGCCAGACGCGCGATCAGTTCTTCAACTTTTTTACCGACGGTCATCATCAGGTCGGCAAATTCATCGACCAGTACCACGATATACGGCAGTTTTTCCAGAACCGGATGCTGAATATCCATACTGTCGCCCGGCTTCCAGTACGGGTCCGGAATCGGACGTCCCATGCGGGCCGCTTCGGCGATTTTCTCGTTGTAACCGGCCAGGTTACGCACGCCGAGCGCGGACATCAGCTTATAGCGACGTTCCATCTCATTGACGCTCCAGCGTAACGCGTTAGCCGCGTCTTTCATGTCGGTGACAACTTCGGTCAGCAGATGCGGAATACCTTCGTAGACCGAGAGTTCCAGCATTTTCGGGTCGATCATGATAAAGCGAACGTCTTCCGGCTGCGCTTTATACAGCATACTGAGGATCATGGCGTTAACCCCGACCGACTTACCGGAACCGGTCGTACCAGCCACCAGCAGGTGAGGCATTTTCGCCAGATCCGCCACTACCGGATCGCCCGCGATATCCTTACCTAACACCACGGTAAGCGGTGACGGATTCTCGCGGAATTTGGCGTTATCCAACACTTCGCGCAGATAAACGGTTTGCCGTTTCTTGTTCGGCAATTCCAACCCTACGTAAGGTTTGCCTGGAATGACTTCCACAACGCGTACGGCTACGGTTGACAATGAACGCGCCAGATCGCGGGAAAGGTTGGAGATACGCGCCGCTTTAACGCCCGGCGCCAGATTCAGTTCAAAGCGAGTAATGACCGGGCCTGGCGAATAGTTCACCACATCAGCTTTAATGCGGAAATCCGCCAGGCGCGCTTCAACCAGACGCGCCATTTGTTCCAGCGCAAAGGTATCTACCGGTTCAACTTCGCTCGGCGGCGGCGTCAGAAGATCTAACGAAGGCAGCGGCGTCGTCGGACGCTGTAATGGACGGCTGTCGCCGTTACGCATCAACAGCGGGTGGATCAGGCTGTCTTGCGGCGCTGCCGGTTGTTGCGGCTGCGGCGTAACCGACTGTTGCGGCTGCTGATAATGCGGCTGCGGCGCTACCGGCTGTTGCGGCTGCTGATAGTGCGGCTGCGGCGCTACCGGCTGTTGCGGCTGCTGATACTGCGGCGGCTGCGCTACCGGCTGCTGAACAGGCGCTGACTCGGACATTACGCCCGGCGTGAACAACGGTTCGTGCGGGCCTTCATCAACCAATACTTTCATTGGCGAGAAATCAAGATCGTCCAGTGAGAACGGCTGCGCGCCAGCGGGTTGCTCGCCGGAATAGCGCTGCTGTTGCGAAGCAGCAAACTGACGGGCCAATTCAGCTTCCGCGGCGGTATCGTCATCATCTGTCTGCTGCGTATCGTGCTGATACGCCTCACCATAACGATGCTGCTGCGACTGCGCAAACTGACGGGCTAACTCGTCCTGATGCATTGCATCTATTTCTTCATCTGTTAACTGCGGGCCCGTCTCGTACTGATTGCGCTCCGCCTCGCGGGCTTTTTCTTCTGCAATCCTCTGCGACGGCAGTTTAATACCGTACGACGCCAGTTCCCGACGAGTCGGCACGCGAACGCGGTTCGGACGCGGCAGTTGCGGACCAATCCCCTCTTTCACCTGCGAACGCGGCGCGCCGCCGGTAGCCAGACCAAATGCAGGCGCAGCGGCTGCGGCGCCTGCTGCCAGGGCGCCACTCTTGATACCTGCGGCAAGCGGCGCGGCGGCGGCTACCGCTTCTACTGGCGGTATGGATGGCGCGACAGATACCGAAGGTTTGACCGGCGTGCTCTCTTTTACCGGCTCCGGAATCGGTTGGTACCATGCCGCCAGTTGTTCGCGCTCACGGGCGCGTTTCTCTTCCACCTCTTCAAAATAGTAAAGCGGAGGACGGGCGGGTCTGGTCTCTTCTATGCCAGGTTCAGGCTCGGTGGCAACCTGCTGTTCGATAACCGGCGGCGGCATGTGGGAAGGTTCAGCCGCTATCGGCTCCGGCTGATAAACTGGCGTCGGCTGATGGGTCGGCTCCGACTGCCAGTGTTGTTCGGCATCCGGCGCCTGCCATTGCGGCTGTGTTTCCTGCGGCGCAAGAGATTCATATTCTGCTGTGGTCGCTGGCGTCGCGGCGTATTGCGGCGCGGAGGCGACAGGAACAGGTTGCTGCCACGGCGCACCTTGCGCCTCCTGCGGTTGAGCATATTGCGGATGCGGCGGATACCCCTCCGGCGCAGGCGCGATAACCGGTTCGCCAGTTTGCGGCCCCGGTACGGGCTGCCACTCCACGGTCGGTTGCGCAGCAACCGGCTCCGCCCCCGGCATGGACGGCATTTGCATGATGGGATCGGCGGACGCCGCCCACGTCTGAGTGGCTGCGGTTGCGGCCGCAGCGGCGGCGACAGGTTCAACCACAGAGTGACCGTTTAGCAGAGGATCATAGTCATCATATTCCGACTGCGTCGCACGGTTGCCCGAAAACAGAACATCGTCGGGATCGGCAGCGACGCCGCGCGCGCTATACTGGATATCATCGTCATCATCCATCCGTTTGCCGGAAAAGAGCGCGGCATCGGTCTGACGGCCCCGTGGATTGCTGAATTTTTCAGCCAGTCGTTTACGACGCGCCAACGCGCCGCGCAGAATACGCGCCCGGCGAGATTCACGCTGCACACCGTCTGTTTCTTCATCGTATTCGTCATCATACTCTTCGTCGTCAACCCACGTATCATCACGCCGGGTACGGTTGCTGGCGAAAGTCAGTATATTAAGTAACCAGCCGCCTAATTTTTCGGCGATACTAACCCAGGACCAGCCGGTAAAGAGCGTCAGCCCGGCAGCCCAAATACAGAGAAGCGTTATCGTTCCGCCGCTACTATGCAGCAACGGCTGCAGCGTGGTGCTTAACAGGCTGCCAATTACGCCGCCGGAGGCGAAATACCAGATATCGTCGGCGTTAATGGCCGCCAGACCGCAGGAGGTGAGAATCAGCGCCAGCACGCCGATAAGGCGTAGCGACACGGCGAAATAATCGATGTAATCATCCGTAGACTGGTGACGCCACGCAAACCAGCACCCACCGACAATAATGACAGGGATGGTGTAGGCCATCACGCCAAAAATAAAGAACAGAGTATCGGCCAGCCACGCGCCCGGCGCACCGCCTAAATTATGGATGGGTTCATGCCAGGCGGTTTGCGACCAACTGGGGTCCGAAGGGTTAAAGCTCAACAAGGCCGCCATCAACCAGACGGCAAAAAGGGCAATAAGTATCAACAACGCTTCCAGAAGTCGGCGCCCGCTGCTTAACTTCGTCAATGTGACGTCTTTGTCTTCAGTATATTCCTGGCTCAAAAAAGGCTCTCCAGGTTCCGGGCTTTTCCCGCCCGATGCTAAAACGGACAACAGCACCGGGTTACCCCGGCACTGTTGCTGTATGGATTAACAGGAGTGTAATCAAACTACGGCGATTTTGCACCTGTTCCGTGTTAGCGTGTCTTAATAACCAGACGATTACTCTGTTTTACCTCTTCCATCACTACGTAAGTTCGGGTGTCGTTCACACCTGGCAAGCGCAGCAACGTCTCTCCCAATAATTTTCGATACGCTGACATATCCGGTACACGGGTTTTCAACAGGTAATCGAAATCGCCGGAAACCAAATGACACTCCTGAATCTCTTCAAGCTTTTGCACGGCGGCGTTAAACTGTTCAAACACGTCCGGCGCGCCGCGATTTAAGGTAATCTCAACGAATACCAGAAGTGACGCATCCAGATAATGCGGGTTCAGCAGCGCCGTATAGCCCTGGATAAACCCCTGTCGTTCCAGCCGACGTACACGCTCAAGGCAAGGTGTCGGCGAAAGTCCTACTCGTTTAGAAAGCTCGACGTTGGAAATACGCCCATCCTTTTGCAGTTCATTAAGAATGTTACGATCGATACGGTCGAGATCTTTGCCAGGGCGCTTCTTGCTATCTACCATTATTATTGTCTCTCTGTATTCCTTCCCTACTCCTGCCTGACTCTACTCACATCACTGTTCAGAGTCGCTGCCCATCACAATAGACCGAAACCCAGAGGGATTAACGGCGCGCAATGCCTGGGTCTATGGTGAGAAGACCGTTGCCTCGCGGCAGCTATCAACATCACGAATGGCGTCTGTCCACGCCATGCGTAGATTTCACTAGCCCGGTAAACATGGTATTTACATGCATGATTATGCAGCACATACATAACACAGTTTTTTTCTTCCTCGAATGTTTTCGCAAAACAGCAGGTGATTGTCAAAGCAAAACATCGTTTTTTAGTACAACATGCCAGTTATTCATTAGAGAGGGCGGTAAACTGTCATTTTGTCACCTTATAAGTCACCGATTTTAAGTAAAATTTGTGATAATCACGCCGCTGTAGTGGTCGTTCATCGGTTCATGCTATTACACGTATTGTTAACAAAATCGTTATGCTCTTTTTTTACGTCTGTAAATTCCCTACAATTCTGCCCATTGTCTGCCAACAACTATGGGGATCTCATGGGCACGACCAAACACAGTAAGCTGCTTATTCTGGGCTCAGGACCGGCGGGATATACCGCGGCGGTGTATGCCGCGCGCGCAAATTTACAGCCGGTACTTATTACCGGTATGGAAAAAGGCGGTCAACTGACTACCACGACGGAAGTGGAAAACTGGCCCGGCGATCCAAACGATCTAACCGGTCCTCTGCTGATGGAACGCATGCATGAACACGCGGAAAAATTTGCTACTGAGATCATTTTCGATCACATCAATAGCGTGGATCTGCAACACCGTCCCTTCCGCCTGAAGGGCGACAACGGCGAGTATACCTGCGATGCGTTAATTATCGCGACCGGCGCTTCCGCGCGCTATCTGGGTCTGCCGTCTGAAGAAGCCTTTAAAGGACGCGGCGTTTCCGCCTGCGCAACCTGCGACGGTTTCTTCTACCGCAATCAGAAAGTGGCGGTGATCGGCGGCGGCAACACAGCGGTTGAAGAAGCGCTTTATCTGTCCAACATCGCTTCGGAAGTGCACCTTATCCATCGCCGTGACGGTTTCCGCGCTGAAAAAATCCTGATTAAGCGCCTGATGGATAAAGTCGAAAATGGCAATATCATCCTGCACACCAACCGGACGCTGGAAGAAGTGACCGGCGATCAGATGGGCGTCACCGGTCTGCGTCTTCGCGACACGCAGCAGAGCGATAATATAGAGACTCTGGACGTCGCCGGACTTTTCGTGGCCATCGGTCATAGCCCAAACACGGCGATCTTCGAAGGGCAGCTTGCGCTGGAAAATGGTTATATCAAAGTTCAGTCCGGCACCCATGGCAACGCCACACAAACCAGCATCCCTGGCGTATTCGCGGCGGGTGACGTCATGGATCATATTTACCGTCAGGCGATCACCTCTGCAGGTACGGGCTGTATGGCGGCGCTGGATGCCGAACGCTATCTCGATGGTCTGGCCGACGCGAGCAAATAGTTTTTACAAATCAGTAACAAAAGTAAAAAAGGCGACTATAAGTCGCCTTTATTTTTGCGTCGTTGTAACATTGCCCCAGCCTGAAATTCCAATAACTCACCTGCTAAGCGTGCAATGAATAAAACCCGTCAAAAAGAGCTGACCCGCTGGTTAAAACAGCAAAGCGTAATCTCCCAACGGTGGTTAAATATTTCCCGCCTGTTGGGGCTCATGAGTGGCGTATTAATTGTCGCTCAGGCCTGGATCATGGCGCGTATCCTGCAGCATATGATCATGGAGAACATTCCACGGGAAGCGCTGTTGCTCCCTTTTATCCTGCTGATACTGGTCTTTGTCCTCCGCGCCTGGGTGGTGTGGTTGCGCGAGCGCGTCGGTTTTCATGCCGGGCAACATATTCGCTTTGAGATCCGCCGTCAGGTGTTGGATCGTCTGCAGCAAGCCGGCCCCGCCTGGATTCAGGGCAAACCCGCCGGGAGCTGGGCAACGCTGGTGCAGGAGCAGATTGACGATATGCATGACTATTATGCGCGCTATCTGCCGCAAATGGCGCTTGCCATTTGCGTACCGCTCTTAATCGTGGCGGCGATTTTCCCGTCAAATTGGGCGGCGGCGCTGATTCTGCTGGGCACCGCCCCGCTCATTCCCTTATTTATGGCGATGGTGGGGATGGGCGCGGCTGACGCCAATCGCCGCAATTTCCTGGCGCTTGCCCGACTAAGCGGCCATTTTCTTGACCGTCTGCGCGGGATGGAAACGCTGCGAATTTTCGGTCGCGGCGAAGCGGAAACCGACAGCATTCGCGCAGCATCACAGGATTTTCGTCAGCGCACGATGGAAGTACTGCGCCTCGCCTTTTTATCTTCCGGCGTGCTGGAGTTTTTCACCTCGCTTTCTATTGCGCTGGTCGCCGTTTATTTTGGCTTCTCTTACCTGGGCGAACTGAACTTTGGTCATTACGGTACCGGCGTGACGCTCGCCGCCGGGTTCCTCGCCTTAATCCTCGCGCCGGAGTTTTTCCAGCCGTTACGCGACCTCGGCACGTTTTATCATGCTAAGGCGCAGGCGGTTGGCGCGGCGGATAGTCTGAAAACTTTTCTGGAAACCCCCCTCGCCCACCCGGCGCGCGGCGAAGTTGAGTTGGCGGAAAACGAACCTGTAACCATTGACGCGATCGATCTCATTATCACCTCGCCAGAAGGCAAAACGCTTGCCGGGCCGCTGAATTTCTCATTAGCGTCAGGAGAACGCGCCGTCCTGGTAGGACGCAGCGGTTCCGGTAAAAGCTCTCTGCTGAATGTACTATCCGGTTTTCTCTCCTATCAGGGATCTTTGCGTATTAACGGTGTCGAGCTTCGCGAGCTCTCGCCGGAATCCTGGCGCCAGCATCTCTCCTGGGTCGGACAAAACCCGCAATTACCTGCGGCGACGCTAGGCGAAAACGTATTACTGGCGCGCCCGGACGCCAGTGAGCAGGAACTTCACGCCGCGCTTGACGCCGCATGGGTAAGCGAGTTTTTACCGCTGCTACCGCAGGGAGTGGATACTCCGCTCGGCAATCATGCCAGCAGACTTTCTGTCGGCCAGGCGCAGCGTGTAGCGGTCGCCCGTGCGCTACTTAACCCCTGTCAACTGCTGCTGCTGGATGAACCGGCGGCAAGCCTGGACGCTCACAGCGAGCAGCACGTCATGCAGGCGTTAAAAGCGGCGTCAAAACGCCAGACCACATTAATGGTGACGCATCAACTGGAAGACCTCGCCGACTGGGATGCTATCTGGGTTATGCAAGATGGCGCGATTGTCGAACAAGGCAGTTATGCCGAACTCAGCGCCGCCAACGGCGCTTTTGCGACGTTATTGGCTCACCGTCAGGAGGATATTTAAATGCGCGCGCTACTCCCTTATCTGACGCTTTATAAACGCCACAAATGGATGCTAACGCTGGGAATTGCGCTGGCAATCCTGACCCTGCTTGCCAGTATCGGGCTACTGACGCTTTCCGGCTGGTTCCTGTCTGCGTCCGCTATTGCAGGCTTCGCGGGAATTTACAGTTTTAACTATATGCTCCCGGCGGCAGGCGTTCGCGGCGCAGCCATTACCCGTACCGCCGGTCGTTATTTTGAACGTCTGGTAAGTCATGACGCCACCTTCCGCGTGCTGCAACATCTGCGTATTTATACCTTTAGCAAACTTTTACCGCTCTCCCCCGCGGGTCTGGCGCGTTATCAGCAAGGTGAACTGCTGAATCGCATCGTTGCCGACGTCGACACGCTGGATCATCTCTATTTGCGCGTCATCTCCCCGCTGGTCGGCGCTTTTGTGGTGATTATGATTGTCACCCTGGGGCTCAGCATTCTCGACGTTACGCTGGCGATCACGCTGGGCGGCATTATGCTGTTGACGCTGTTTATTATGCCGCCAGTGTTTTATCGCGCCGGCAAAAATACCGGCCAAAATCTGACGCATCTACGTGGTCAGTATCGCCAGCAACTCACGTCATGGTTACAGGGCCAGGCGGAACTCACCATTTTTGGCGCCAGCAAACGCTATCGGGCGCAAATGGAAGCCACCGAATTACAATGGCATGAGGCCCAACGCCGGCAGTCTGAACTGACCGCCTTATCGCAGGCGTTGATGCTGCTGATTGGCGCGTTGGCGGTGATGTTAATGTTGTGGATGGCCTCCGGCGGCGTTGGCGGCAATACGCAGCCCGGCGCGCTCATCGCGCTGTTTGTCTTCTGCGCGCTGGCGGCTTTCGAGGCGCTTGCGCCCGTTACTGGTGCATTTCAGCATCTGGGACAGGTTATCGCCTCCGCACTTCGTATTACTGAGTTAACGGAGCAAAAACCGGAGGTGGCCTTTCCGCAGACAGAATCTCTCGCGCTGGAAAAGGTCACGCTCACCCTGCGGGACGTTTCGTTTCGTTATCCCGACCAGCCGATTAATGCGCTCAGTGCCCTTTCATTACAGGCTACCCCTGGCGAACATGTCGCTATTCTGGGGCGTACCGGCTGCGGAAAATCAACGCTGTTGCAGCTACTCACCCGCGCCTGGGACCCGCAACAAGGCGAAATTCTGCTCAACGATCTTCCGCTATCCTCGCTGAGCGAATCCGCCTTACGCCGGACTATCAGCGTGGTGCCGCAGCGTGTCCACCTGTTCAGCGCCACGCTGCGTGATAATTTATTACTGGCGGCGCCCAATGCCAGCGACGAAGCCCTTTCCGACATGCTGCGTCGCGTCGGCCTCGAAAAACTGCTTGAAGATAGTGGGCTTAATAGCTGGCTCGGCGAAGGCGGTCGACTGCTATCCGGCGGCGAACTTCGTCGTCTGGCCATCGCTCGCGCGCTGTTGCATGATGCCCCGTTAATGCTGTTGGATGAACCTACTGAGGGATTAGATGCGACCACCGAGAGCGAAATGCTGGAATTACTTGCCGATGTGATGCGCGAGAAAACCGTCCTGATGGTGACTCACCGTTTGCGCGGTCTGGCCCGTTTTGATCAAATTATCGTAATGGACGACGGACGCATCATTGAGCGGGGTACTCATGCAGAATTGTTAGCCGGACAAGGGCGCTATTATCAGTTTAAACAACGTCTGTAAGCTATTATTGAACGATCCGACTTGCGTACTGGAGTTTCGCCGTCATGCGTCTGGTTCAGCTTTCCCGACATTCTATCGCCTTCCCTTCGCCTGAAGGCGCTTTACGCGAGCCTAACGGTTTACTGGCGCTGGGCGGCGATCTCAGCCCTGCCCGGTTGTTAATGGCCTACCAGCACGGGATTTTTCCGTGGTTTTCGCCGGGCGATCCGATTCTGTGGTGGTCGCCCGATCCGCGTGCCGTGCTGTGGCCTGAAAAGTTTCACCTCAGTCGCAGCATGAAACGCTTTCACAACGCCTCCCCTTACCGTGTGACGCTCAATTACGCTTTCGACCGGGTCATTGATGGATGCGCCAATCACCGTGACGAAGGCACCTGGATAACACGCGGCATTGAGGAAGCCTATCGCCGATTACATGAATTGGGCCACGCGCACTCCATTGAAGTGTGGTGCGATCAGGAATTGGTCGGCGGGATGTATGGCGTCTCGCAGGGGGCGCTGTTTTGCGGCGAATCGATGTTTAGCCGCCAGGAGAATGCCTCTAAAACCGCACTGCTGGTTTTTTGCGCTGAATTTACTCATCACGGCGGAAAACTTATTGATTGTCAGGTGCTTAATAGTCATACCGCCTCGCTTGGCGCAATTGAAATTCCACGTCGCGACTACCTCGATCACCTCGTGTGCTTACGCCAACAGCCGCTGACCTCCCATTTTTGGGTACCACGTACATTATTTTTGCCCCGGAAGTGAATGTTTTCGGCACATTTTTTATTGGGGTGTTATAATTGCTGCCGCAGAATTGGTTTAGCTCATTATCCCGCAGCCCGCTGTCAGGTAACGCCCATCGTTTATTTCACCGTTCCCTTATATGTTGCGCTTATGTCGATACATCAGGCGGTAGTATCAGGGAAAAGGTGTATAGCGCGGCGTTGTCGTGTGTCGCGGAATCATGCGCTAAACCTGGTTTGCTGTGTTTTAAACGCACAAATCTTTACTTATCAAAAGAACTTCGGCATTATCTTGCCGGTTCAAATTATGGTAGTGATACCCCAGAGGATTAGATGGCCAAAGAAGACAATATTGAAATGCAAGGTACCGTTCTCGAAACGTTACCTAATACCATGTTCCGCGTAGAGTTAGAAAACGGTCACGTGGTTACTGCACACATCTCCGGTAAAATGCGTAAGAACTACATCCGCATCCTGACGGGCGACAAAGTGACCGTTGAGCTGACCCCGTACGACCTGAGCAAAGGCCGCATTGTCTTCCGTAGTCGCTAATTGTCCCCCTACGCCCTGAAGGGCGACTGGATAAAAGGTCGGTTTAACCGGCCTTTTTTGCGTCCATTAAATAGATGAATGACGAGCAGGTTACTCTTCCACCATGCGCGCATACTCTTCTGTCAAAAAATCGACCAACGCGCGTACGGAAGGTAATAATCCTCGCCGGGATGGAAACACAGCATGAATCACCTCCCGCCGGGGCTCCCACTCTTCCAGCACTGCGACCAGTTCACCGGCGGCCAGTTGTTCTTTCACCATTAAAATAGGCAACTGAACAAGTCCCACGCCCGCCATCGCCGCCTCGCGTAGCGCCAACATGTCGGTGGTAATCATACGCGGGGTGAAATGGACTTCCGCACGCGCGCCCTGCGGGCCATAAAGTTCCCAGCGGTGGATATGCTTACCTGATGCAAGACTTAGCCCTGGCCAATGGCTCAACTCCGCCGGGGCGGAAGGGCTTCCCATCCGTGCGATGAGATCCGGGCTGGCAAACAGACGATGCCCTCTGTCGGCCAGGACGCGCATCACCAGATCGCTATCCTCAAACGGGCGTGGCCTGACGCGAATCGCCACATCCACCCCCTCCCCTACGACGTCCACCCGACGATTGGTCGCTTCAAGTTGTAGCGAAACATCAGGATAGCGCGCCATAAACTTCGCCAGCATTGGGCCGATGTGTACATGCAGCAGCGTCACTGGGCAGGTCAGCTTCACGATACCGCGAGGTTCTACCTGCAACGCGGCAATGGCATCCTGCGCCGCCTGAGCTTCCACCAGCATCGCTTTACAGTGCTCATAGAATGTTTGCCCCACTTCGGTAACGTTAAACTGCCGCGTGGTTCGCTGAATCAATCGCACGCCCAGCCGCTCCTCCAGTTGCGCAATACGCCGACTCAGTTTTGATTTTGGTTCATCAAGCGCCCGCCCCGCCGCAGCAAACCCCCCCTCTTCGACCACATGTACAAACCACGCAAAATCATTGAGATCCGTTTTTATCATTACATTGTCCTATTAATGGAACGGTATGAGCCATTTTAGCCACTACCGAACCTTTTGTCATGAATATAAGCTTATTCACATCAAGACAGCGCCATTGAGGAGAACACCATGAAACAGATTACAGGCGTCTATACCGCACCTCGCCCGCACTGGGTTGGCGATGGATTTCCGGTTCGTTCACTCTTTTCTTATCAGTCACATGCGCAGCAGTTGAGTCCATTTCTGCTGCTGGATTATGCCGGGCCGCACTCATTTACGCCAGGTAATGAAAAACGCGGCGTTGGAGAACATCCACACCGCGGTTTCGAGACCGTGACGATTGTTTATAGCGGCGAAGTCGAGCATCGGGACTCTACCGGTCGCGGAGGCGTTATCGGCCCGGGCGACGTTCAGTGGATGACCGCAGGCGCAGGTATTTTGCATGAAGAGTTCCACTCCGACGCCTTTACCCGTCAGGGTGGCGAACTGGAAATGGTGCAGTTGTGGGTCAACCTTCCAATGAAGGACAAAATGACCACCCCGGGTTATCAAAGCATCAACCACGATGTTATCCCGACCGTTACGTTGCCGGATGACGCCGGAACCGTGCGCATCATCGCGGGGCGTTATGAAGAGACAAAAGGCCCGGCGCATACTTTCTCGCCGCTCAATGTCTGGGATATGCGCCTGCAACGCAATCGCCAGCTCACGCTGTCTCAGCCGGAAGGATGGAGTACTGTCAACGCCACGATGTTTGACCGTTATTTGCCATTTTCATGCCCGCTAAGATACTTTCGTTACTGATGCTGTCCGCTTTTCACCATTTCATCATCACTGATTGGCGTTGTGTTTTTGGTCAGCACTCCAGCTTTACGTTTCTCTTTTAACCGGTAACTCTCTCCTTTGATATTCAGCGTGGTTGAGTGATGTAGCAACCGATCCAGTATCGCTGTTGCCAGCACGTGATCTCCGAACATTTCTCCCCAGTCTGCGAACCCTTTGTTTGACGTCAGTATGATGCTCGCTTTTTCATATCGACGGTTCAGTAGCCGGAAGAACAGGCTGGCTTCCTCTCTGTTCATCGGCAGATAGCCTATTTCATCCAGGATCAACACCCGGGCATAACTCAGTTGCTGCAGCTGACGCTCCAGACGGTTTTCCTGTTTCGCTTTCATCAGTGTCGCGATCAGTCTGTCCAGTGGCATAAACAGTACCCGATGTCCCGCATCCACCGCTTTCACGCCAAGAGCTATGGCCAGATGAGTTTTTCCGACACCAGGAGGTCCCAGCAGGATCACGTTTTCGCTGCGCTCCACGAACGCCAGACCAGCCAGTTCCCGGACAACCTTACGGTCGATGCCCGGCTGGAAGGTAAAGTCGAACTGCTCCAGCGTTTTGACCCACGGCAGACGAGCCTGCTTCAGCCTGGACTCCATACCGCGCTGATGCCTGCCGTTCCATTCCTGCTGTAGCGCCATGCACAGGAACTCCCGGTAGTTCAGCTCTTTTTTAGCTGCCTGTTCCAGCAGGCTTTCAACGTGATAACTCAGATGCTCCATTTTCAGGCGACTCAGCAGGACTTCCAGCTCATGCATCACAACAGCTCCTCATAGGCACTCAGTGGTCGATGTTCCACCTGACTGACCTGCTGCCAGAGCGGGGCGTGATGCTCCGGCACTGTCTGCCAGCCAGACGATGCCGAACAGAGGCGATGTGAGGCCACCAGTTTCTCATTACTGTAGATCCGCAACTCGTCATCCAGCGATATTCGTATCGATACCGGCTGACCACACAGCGCTTCGGGAACGCTGTAACGATTACCACCAACCTCGATATAGCTGTCCCAGGACACATGGCGGATATCGAAGTAACTGGTATCGAAGTCCGTATCCGGTAACGGCTGCAGATGTTCCTGCTCCAGCGCGAAGCGCTGTTCCGGCGTTTCTTTGAACTGGCGAAGTTCCCGTTTGTCAGCCACATCGGCTATCCATTGCTCCAGTTGTTGATTAACATGAGTGAAGCTGTCGAACCTGCGGTACCGGACGAAGAAGTTCTCCTTGAGGTATTTCACCATTCGCTCAACCTTACCTTTTGTTCTGGCCCTGCGTGGACGGCATGCCCGTGGCAGGAAGTTATAGTGGTCGGCCAGCAACAGGAATCCGGAGTTGAACACGACTTTCCCGTTGTTATTCTTCAGCACCGCAGCCTTCTGGTTATCAACCAGCACCGTTTTCACACAACCACCGAAGTAGCGGAAGGCGCGAACCAGTGATTCGTAGGTATGCTCAGCATCCTGTTTTGGTGCTGCGAAGACATGGAAGCGGCGGGAGAACCCCAGCGTATTAACCGCAAAGTTAACTTTGCACCGTTGCCCGGCAACCTCCACCTCAACTTCGCCCCAGTCGTGCTGGAGCTGGTATCCAGGCTGAGTTTCGAAGCGAACTGTTCTTTTTGACGGACGCATTTTACGTTTGGGCTGGATGTAGTAACGCAGCATGGAACGTCCGCCCGTATAACCCATTGCCTTAATCTCCGCGAAGATAACCTCACTATTCCAGACATTCTCTGCCAGGCGCATGTCGATGTAATCCATAAACGGTTTCAGCTTAACCATTTTGTGGCGGGTCTTTCTGGCTGGCGGTTCAGGGTATTTGAGGTAGCGTCTGACCGTCCGTTCAGAGCAACCAATCTGAGTCGCAATATCGACAATGTACGCGCCCTGCTGGCGCATTTGCTTTATCATGTAAAAGTCCTCTCTGCTCAGCATGTTGATGTCCTTTCTGGTGTGAGAACCTTAAGGAAACAACATGTTGGGTGGAGCGGACAATCCAAATGGTGAATTACCGTCTTATATCACTGGCGCTGACAGTACCGCGCTGGTGGTACTGAAAGGCAATATCACGGTGAACGGCACGACGCCGGTCAACGAAGCGCAACTGGTGGTATTGAGCCAGCAAGGGAAAACGCTGCACCTTGAGGCCAGCAGCGACGCCAGCGTATTGCTGTTATCAGGCGAGCCGCTGAATGAACCGATTGTGGGTTACGGCCCATTTGTTATGAACACGAAACAAGAGATCGCAGAAGCAGTACGCGATTTCAACTCCGGCCGTTTTGGCCAAATCTGAAAACATGAAGGAGAACACGATGTCCAGTCCTGCTAATTTTAATGGTTTGCGCCCGGTAATTGATGTTAACGATTCCGTGATGCTTTTAATCGATCATCAAAGCGGTCTTTTCCAGACCGTAGGCGATATGCCAATGCCCGAATTACGCGCTCGCGCAGCGGCGTTGGCGCAGATGGCGACGCTAGCGAAAATGCCGGTCATCACCACAGCATCCGTACCGCAAGGTCCGAACGGCCCGCTGATCCCGGAGATCCACACTAATGCGCCGCATGCGCAGTACATTGCGCGCAAAGGTGAAATTAACGCCTGGGATAACGAAGATTTCGTTAACGCGGTAAAAGCGACCGGTCGTAAGACGCTGATCATTGCCGGGACGATTACCAGCGTATGCATGGCATTCCCGGCCATTAGCGCGGTAGCGGAAGGTTATAAGGTATTTGCCGTGATCGACGCCTCCGGCACCTACAGCAAGATGGCGCAGGAGATCACCCTGGCACGTATCGTGCAGGCTGGCGTCGTACCGATGGATACCGCCGCGGTCGCCTCTGAGCTGCAAGGCACCTGGAACCGTGAATACGCCGCCGCGTGGGCCGACGTTTATACTCAGGTATTCCCGGCATATCAACTGCTGATCGAAAGCTACAGCAAAGCGCAGGATGTGGTGAAAAACAACGAGATGTTGGATTCACAGCGCTAATTTGCCTCCCCGCGCCAGTTTGGGCGGGGATTATGTCTATTGCATGAGCAAACGACAGTGAATATGTAAATTCTGCTTGACCGTTTTAGCGCAACTCCCTATAGTAGCGCCCCGTTGCCCCCAAGCGGTCAGGCAGCAATACAATATGGTGAGGTGTCCGAGTGGCTGAAGGAGCACGCCTGGAAAGTGTGTATACGGCAACGTATCGGGGGTTCGAATCCCCCCCTCACCGCCATCTTAAAGAAAGAGCTCGTACGAAAGTACGGGCTTTTTTTTCGTATATTGCCCCATCATTGCCGGATGGCGGCACAGGCGTCTTATCCGGCCTACCGCGAGCACAGCGCCATCAGACATGAATACTATTATCCGGCGTAAAAAAACCGGGCGCTAAGGCCCGGTTTGTACGACAGTGAAACGAAGATTAATGCGCGGCTTCCGGCTTATGCTTTTGCGCACTCTGAAAGCCATACGTCAACGCATTTTTCTCTTTATCCAGCGCGACGGAGACCTGTCCGCCGTCAACCAGCGATCCAAACAGCAACTCATTGGCCAGCGGTTTTTTCAGGTTATCCTGAATCACACGCGCCATTGGTCGTGCGCCCATCGCCCGGTCATAGCCCTTTTCCGCCAGCCAGTCGCGCGCTTCCTGACTAACTTCCAGGGAGACGCCTTTCTGATCCAACTGAGCCTGCAACTCGACGATAAACTTATCGACAACCTGATGAATCACCTCGCCAGACAGATGATCGAACCAAATAATGTTGTCGAGACGGTTACGGAACTCCGGCGTAAACACTTTCTTGATCTCACCCATCGCATCGGTACTGTTGTCCTGATGAATAAGACCAATAGATTTACGTTCGGTTTCTCGCACGCCGGCGTTGGTGGTCATCACCAGCACCACGTTACGGAAATCCGCTTTACGGCCGTTGTTATCGGTCAGCGTACCGTTATCCATCACTTGTAGCAGCAGGTTAAAGACATCCGGGTGTGCTTTTTCGATCTCATCCAGCAGTAGCACCGCATGAGGATGCTTAATTACTGCATCCGTCAGCAGCCCGCCCTGGTCGAAACCGACGTATCCCGGAGGCGCGCCGATCAGACGGCTCACCGTATGACGTTCCATATATTCGGACATATCGAAACGCAGCAGCTCAATACCCAGCGCTTTTGAAAGCTGTACCGTAACTTCGGTTTTCCCTACGCCAGTTGGCCCGGCGAACAAGAACGAGCCGACAGGTTTATGCTCATGGCCCAGCCCCGCACGACTCATCTTAATAGCTTCGGTCAACGCCTCAATCGCGTTATCCTGGCCGAAAACCAGCATTTTCAGTCGATCGCCCAGATTCTTCAGCGTATCGCGATCGCTCTGCGAGACGCTCTTTTCAGGAATTCGCGCAATTCGCGCCACTACGGACTCAATATCCGCCACGTTGACCGTTTTCTTACGTTTGCTCACCGGCATCAGACGCGCCCGAGCGCCCGCTTCGTCAATCACGTCAATGGCTTTATCCGGCAGATGCCGGTCATTGATATATTTTACCGCCAGCTCAACCGCAGCACGCACCGCTTTCGCGGTATAACGCACGTCGTGGTGCGCTTCGTACTTAGGTTTCAAGCCGTTGATAATTTGCACCGTCTCTTCCACCGAAGGCTCGGTAATATCAATTTTCTGGAAACGGCGCGCTAATGCGCGGTCTTTCTCAAAGATATTGCTGAATTCCTGATAGGTTGTTGAGCCGATCACCCGGATCTTGCCGCTGGAGAGCAGCGGTTTAATCAGATTTGCCGCATCCACCTGTCCGCCAGACGCCGCGCCCGCGCCGATAATGGTATGGATTTCATCGATAAACAGGATGCTGTTGGTATCCTGCTCAAGCTGTTTCAGCAACGCCTTAAACCGTTTTTCAAAATCGCCGCGATATTTGGTGCCCGCCAGCAGCGAACCGATATCCAGCGAGTATAGGGTGCAATCGGCCATCACTTCCGGCACATCGCCCTGTACTATACGCCAGGCCAGTCCTTCGGCAATCGCCGTTTTGCCGACGCCGGACTCCCCCACCAGCAACGGGTTATTTTTACGGCGACGACACAATACCTGGATCGCGCGTTCCAGTTCTTTTTCACGACCAATCAGCGGATCGATGCCGCCCACGCGAGCAAGTTGGTTAAGATTCGTCGTGAAGTTTTCCATACGTTCCTCCCCGCCAGCTTGTTCGTCGCTAGTTGGCTGATTGCCGAGATCGGAAGATTGGCTCGGTTCGTCTTTTCGCGTCCCGTGAGAAATAAAGTTCACGACATCCAGACGGCTCACTTCATGCTTACGCAGCAGATAAGCCGCCTGTGATTCCTGTTCGCTAAAGATAGCCACCAGCACATTCGCGCCAGTCACTTCACTGCGCCCGGAAGACTGAACATGGAAGACAGCGCGTTGCAGGACACGCTGGAAACTTAACGTCGGCTGCGTATCACGCTCTTCTTCACTGGCAGGCAGTACGGGTGTGGTTTGTTCAATGAAGGCTTCGAGTTCCTGACGGAGCGCCACCAGATCCACGGAGCATGCTTCCAGCGCTTCGCGAGCCGATGGGTTGCTGAGCAGCGCCAGCAACAGATGCTCGACGGTCATAAACTCATGACGGTGCTCGCGCGCTCTGGCGAAAGCCATGTTTAAACTGAGTTCCAGTTCTTGATTGAGCATAGGCACCTCCCCCAATTTTTATACCTGCATTCAGGCTTTTTCCAGCGTACACAGCAACGGATGCTCGTTCTCCCTTGCATACTTGTTCACCATCGCCACTTTGGTTTCCGCCACTTCGGCGGTAAACACGCCACAGATGGCTTTGCCTTGATAGTGAACTGCAAGCATCAATTGCGTTGCACGTTCTACATCATAAGAAAAGAATTTTTGTAACACGTCAATAACAAACTCCATCGGAGTGTAATCATCATTGACTAATATCACTTTATACATAGATGGTGGTTTCAGCGCGTCGCGCACGTTATCTTCCACCAACTGGTCAAAATCCAGCCAATCGTTCGTCTTACCCATTGTCAGTCGTCATTATCGGTTACGGTTGCCGGCAGGAAAATCTGCCGCTGACCAGAGTCTATGCACACAATCAATCTACCTCAATTGATAGATAACTAACATCTATCAGTACCATCCGCGACCTCTGTCACATTCCCGGCAATAGCGTTAACTGCTTCAAATTTTTGATTCATTTTTACCCGTTTCCCCCTGCCTGATGCTTGACGCCTCGCCTGATTTCTCTAAATTGTACTGTCGAGAGTTGGTGAGGTTTTGAACAGCCCCCACTCCGTCACCGGTTCATTCCATCTTACTTATATAAGATTTACGAAGGATGTCGAAGCATGGAAACGGGTACTGTAAAGTGGTTCAACAATGCCAAAGGGTTTGGTTTCATCTGCCCTGAAGGCGGCGGCGAGGATATTTTCGCCCATTACTCCACCATTCAGATGGATGGTTACAGAACGCTTAAAGCCGGGCAGTCTGTCCGGTTTGATGTACACCAGGGGCCAAAAGGCAATCACGCCAGCGTCATCGTGCCCATCGAAGCAGAGGCCGTTGCATAGCTCCTCTGTCTCATTGTGTACATCCAGGAGGCAAAATGCCAGCCCGATCGGCTGGCATTTTTATTTCTGGCTGATAACGCCATTGCCTGAAGGTGACGCTATTGCGTCTTGTCAGACCTACAAATGACGTCAGCAAGATTACTCCCTTGCCAGCGCATCCACCGGGTCCAGTCGCGCCGCGTTTCTCGCCGGTAGCCAGCCAAACAGTATCCCAGTAAACGTCGAACATAAAAACGCGCTCGCCAGCGCAGTCAGTGAAAAACCGATCTCCCAGCCGGGCAGGAAAAACTGTAGCATAAATGCGATTAACATCGACACGCTAATCCCCAGCGCCCCGCCAACCAGACAGACCAGCACCGCTTCAATAAGAAACTGCTGTAGCACATCGCTGGCGCGTGCGCCTACCGCCATACGGATGCCGATTTCACGCGTTCGCTCGGTGACGGAAACCAGCATAATATTCATAACGCCGATGCCGCCGACAACCAGCGAAATGACGGCCACCAGCGTCAGAAATAACTGAAGAATATAGGTGGTTTTTTCAGCAGTTTTCAGGACGCTGTCCATATTCCAGGTGAAGAAGTCTTTTTTACCGTGACGTAATGTGAGCAGGCGGGTAAGCTGCTGTTCAGCCAGATCGCTATTAACGCCATCCTTCACACGAACGGTGATCGAGTTAAGCCATGACTGACCCATTATGCGATCTGACATCGTGCTGTAGGGCAACCAAACTTGCAACAGATTGCTATTGCCGTACATGGACTGTTTCTCTTTCGCCACGCCAATAACAATAACCGGCATATTACCCACCAGCACCACTTCCCCTACGACATTCGCTTTATTTGGAAATAGCTGGCGTCGCGTGTTGGCATCCAGCACCACCACCTGCGCGCGATCCCGTTGCTGTACCGTATTGAAGGTATTCCCCTCGCTAAAGGACATGCCGTAAACGTTAAAATAATCGCCACTAACGCCATTAGCATTTACGGCAATATCAATATTGCCATAGCGAAGACGTAAGCTCTTTGAAACGCTGGGCGTCGCAGAGTTAACCCACGGCTGTTTCTGAATAGCGACCAGATCATCATATTTCAGCACCTGGCGATACTGTGGGTTGTCGTCACCGAAATCTTTGCCCGGATGAATATCAATCGTGTTAGTGCCCATTGCGCGGATATCCGCCAGCACCATCTGTTTTGCGGCGTCGCCGACCACCACAATCGACACCACCGACGCAATACCGATAATAATTCCCAGCATGGTAAGTAAAGTACGCATTTTATTAGCAGCCATTGCTAACCACGCCATCGCCAGCGCTTCGCGAAAGCTGCTGGCAAATTGACGCCAGCCGGAAGCCATATTAACCGCGGCAGTGGTAACGCCTTGTTCGCGTTTCTTTTCCTGCGCGAGCGGGTTATGGACAATCTTGCCATCGTGAATTTCAATAACGCGCTCAGCCTGGGCGGCAACCAGCGGATCATGCGTCACAATGATCACCGTATGTCCGCGATCGCGCAGTTGGTGCAAAATCGCCATCACCTCTTCGCCGGAGTGACTATCCAGCGCGCCGGTCGGCTCATCCGCCAGAATCACTTGTCCGCCGTTCATCAGCGCGCGGGCAATACTGACACGCTGCTGCTGTCCACCAGAAAGCTGCGAAGGATGATAATCGACGCGATCGCTTAGTCCCAATCGCTGGAGCAACTCCCTGGCGCGTGCCTGTCGTTTTTTGCATTCAATGCCAGCGTAGACGGCAGGGATTTCAACGTCTTGCGCCGCCGTTAAATGCGACAACAGATGGTAGCGCTGAAAGATAAAGCCAAAATGCTCACGCCGCAGCTGCGCCAGCGCGTCCGGGTCCAGAGTCGAGACGTCCTGCCCCGCCACCCGATAAGTGCCGCTGGTCGGTTTATCCAGGCACCCAAGGATATTCATCAGCGTTGATTTTCCAGAACCGGAAACACCGACAATCGCCACCATCTCCCCGGCGTGGATTTGCAGGGAGATATCTTTCAACACCGCCACCTGCTCTTCTCCGGAGGGGTAGCTGCGGCTCACATTGCACAGTTCAAGCAATGCCGTCATGGCGTCGCTCCCGGCCTGTCCTCGCCGATGATCACTTCATCGCCCGCTTCCAGACCTTTAACCACTTCTACGTCTGTATCATTACGCTCGCCAATGACGACTTCACGCTCACGTTTTTCGCCGTTACGCAACAGCGCCACTTTATAACGATTGTCGCCCACCGGTTCGCCAAGCGCGGCGAGGGGAATAATCAGCACATTTTTTACATCCATGAGTTGAATATAAACCTGCGCGGTCATATCAAGACGCAAAATTCTTTTGGGGTTCGGGACTTCAAACCGGGCGTAATAAAAAATAGCGTCGTTGATCTTTTCCGGCGTCGGCAGAATATCTTTTAAAACGCCTTCATAGCGCGTTTGCGGATCGCCTGCAATGGTGAACCATGCTTTCTGCCCCGCTCGAAGGTGGATCACGTCCGCTTCTGAGACCTGCGCTTTTACCAACATGGTGCTCATATCCGCCAGCGTCAGAATATTAGGCGCCTGCTGAGCTGCAATCACCGTTTGTCCTTGCAGGGTAGTGATTTGCGTCACTTCCCCCGCCATCGGGGCAACAATACGGGTATATTCCAGGTTGGTTTTCGCGGTGTCCAAAGAGGCCCGATTACGTTTGATCTGGGCATCAATGGTGCCAATACGCGCCTGTTTAACCGCCATCTCCGTCGCGGCGGTATCCAGATCCTGTTGCGATACCGCCTGAGTCTTAGCTAACTGCTGCTGGCGCGTCAGCGTAACCCGCGCCAGTTTTAACTCAGCGGCCGCCTGCTGACGCTCCGCGTTCAGCTCCATCAGGGTGGCCTCGACCTCTTTTATCTGGTTCTCCGCCTGCTCGGGATCAATCACGCCGAGTAGCTGATCCTTTTTAACGTTATCGCCAATAGAGACCAGCAGCGTTTTCAACTGGCCGCTCACCTGCGCGCCGACATCCACTTTACGCAACGCGTCCAGTTTTCCAGTCGCCAGTACACTCTGTTCAAGATCGCCTGGCCGCACGATTAATGTCTGATAAGTTGGCAGCGGCGCATTTAGCATTCGCCAGCCAGCTATCCCCCCTACTAAAAGAATTAAAATAATGACCAGATAACGCTTTTTAAATTTCTTTCCCTTAGCACGCATAGAAATCCTGACGGCAAAATTTTAACCAGAAAGTAAACCGAATCTAAACAAACCTAACGTAATAAAGATAACGCCGGCCGTATTGACGATTGGTTAATGTTTCCTGTGGTTCAATCTCGACAATCTTATGTCGCGGATTACGATCATGACACAGCTTACAGATAATACCTGGTACACTTCAGATTACATCTCTCCTTTACAATTATTTATTCGTCTGACGCGCGGGCAATTACAGCCAGGAAAATTCTGGCGTAAAGCCAGCTTTCGTCGCAAGTTTTTAATCCGCTCATTAGTCATGCCGCGTGCGACCAGCCAATTACTGACGAATCTTACCCAGTGGCCGGAGTTAAATACTTTACTTGCTCGTCAGCCGCGTTTGCCTATTCGGCTACATCGTCCTTATATGGCTGTAAATATTAAACGCGATTTCGCCTTAGATGCTCTGTGTTTTCATTATCAACAGATGCGCCAGCTTTTATCGCGGGAACAACAAGTTAGCTATTTAAGTCAGTATGGCCTGAATCTTGCTAAATTTGAAACTAAAACCGGCGAGTTGTTTCAACTTGATTTAGTCAGTCTGGTCTCACTGGATAAAGAAGGTGAAAGCACCATTGTTGTTCGCGACGCACAGTTACGTATTCTGGCAGAGATCACATTTACCCTGTGTCGCTTTAATCAACAACGCACACTATTTATCGGCGGATTACAGGGCGCGGCAAACGACGTCCCTCACGATGTTATCCAGCAGGCGACCAAAGCCTGCCATGGTCTTTTTCCTAAACGCATCGTGATGGAGGCTCTCTGTCAGTTTGCGCAAGTCTTTCAGGCAGAGCAGATTATAGCCGTGAGTAACGATGCGCACGTTTACCGTAGCTGGCGATACATGGATAAAAAGACGCAAATGCATGCCGACTATGACGCGTTTTGGGAATCGTTAGGCGGTGAACGGATTAAAGGGAATTACTATGCACTACCGCTGGCGATCGCCCGAAAAAGCGAAGCGGAGATCGCCAGTAAAAAACGGGCCGAGTATCGTCGTCGCTATGCTTTACTCGATAGTATCGTCGAACAGGTTCCGGCCATATTCAAACGCTAATCCGCCCGGCCTCGCGCCAGCCAAACCACGCGCGAAAACATCTTTTTGAACAGCGGCGGCACGGCGTCAATTCCCCGCCGCCCAGCTTCCATCGCGACTTCAATCGCCAAATCCGGCTTTGACGAGCGATGGATAGCTTTAGTGATAATTTTTCGGGTATTCATCGGCACATTAGGCGGTAGCTGCGCAACCCGGTGAAAAACATCGGCAAAGCCCTGGCGGTACATAAAATGCTCCATATCCAGCGCAGGCAGCGCGGTGAGATGCTCGCGCTCTTCTTCCCGATCGTTATTGAGCAGGCTGCGGACCGTCGCGGCATATTTTTTCCCCGCTTCGTCGCCATCCACCAGGACATGCCACTCGATTCCCATACGACGGGCAAACTTCACCAGCGGTTTCAGACCGGACTGAGCAAACTCAATGACTTTAATGCCTTCCGCATCAAAATGATGTCCACACTGGCGCGCCAGCTCATTAATAACCCAGGTCTCCGTCTCGCCTTCCACCAGCAGCCAGCAACGCGCAAACAGCGACGACGCGCGATTAAAGCGGATATGAAAGGCGATGCGCCGTCCATCTTCTGCGCTTAATCCCCCCGGGCCCAGGCGCCAGGCGGCGACACGGGAAGATTCGCGCACCAGCCGTACGACATGCTCCACCGGCGTTAGCGAGAGCAGTTCGCCTGAGTTGGTTGTCGCTATCCGCTGTAGCGGTAACAGATTGAGCAATTGCCAGGCGACCGAGAGCATAATGGGATGTAAACGGGTTTCCGGATCTTCCACCAGCAATAACGGTCGCGCGTCTTTATGTAACCGCAGTGTCCCCTTCGCCTGTAACAACGTGGAGAAAAGCCCCAGCAGGATCACCCGATGCGACCGGCTGCCCGGTTTGTCGATCATCCGATTAATAATATCCAGATAGCGCCAGCTACGCTGTTCATTTTGCGAACGCCGGCGCATGAGTCGGTGACGGGCCTGTCCTGCGCCCTGCTCTGAAAAATAGTGTTCAAGCAGTTGCACCATCGCGGACAGTCCCTGACGAATCTGTCCATCGGTTAAATTTTGCGGCCGGGTCGCCAGCTCACGCGCCAGAAAATCCAGTTGCCGGGCCGTGACTTCAACATCCGGCACATTGGGCACCGTACCGTTGCGAATACGTCGCATAAAACGCGCATCGCGCAAGCGTAGCACTGGCATCAGACGAACCAGGTGGCGTACCTGATTGTTAATATTTTCAACCGGCAATGGCTGCCCGTCGCTATTGAGAAAACTGCGCAGCGTCATCACGCTGCCATCGGCGCCGCATTCGCCCTCAAGCCGATAAAAAATACGATGAAAATCATCCTGGCAAGGCGACCAGCATGCTTCCAGCGCCCGATAACGACGTACCCGATGCCGCCCTGGCTGCGTTTCGCGAAAAGTCAGAATAATATGCAGGTGATGCTCGCGTCCTTTTATGTCGCCAGGCGGAAACCAGAAATCCTCACGGACAAAATGGTAGAGATCGAGTTCCGGAGACAGTAACAGAGTCAGCGCATCCAGCAGGCTGGATTTGCCCCAGGCGTTCTCCCCAATCAGCACGTTGTTTTGCTCCAGCATCAACGACAGCCGGTTGATACCGCGAAATCCTACTATTTCAACGCGTTCGAGAATCATACTTCCTCCAGAAAAGCGTCACCACTCCATTAAACTCACCGCAGTATAACGGCAAATGCTTCCGCCTGGCGTGATATTCCCCCTTTGCCCGGGGCAACTGTCTGATAAATGTACGGCTGACGGTGTCGCTTTACTGATAGTCTGGAATTCGGTAGTGTCATGTACGCTACTCAAACAATAAAAAAGGGCCCGGCTGTTCATGTTTTCAGGACTTTTAATCATTCTGGTTCCACTGATTGTGGGCTATCTCATTCCACTGCGACATAAAGCCGCATTACAACTCATTAATCGACTACTGAGCTGGATCGTGTACCTTATTCTCTTTTTTATGGGAATAAGCCTGGCGTTTTTGGATAACCTCGCCAGTAATCTGGTCGCGATTTTTCATTATTCCGCCGTCAGTATTACCATCATTTTATTGTGCAATATCGCCGCATTATTCTGGCTGGATCGTACCCTCCCGTGGCGTCACCATCATCAGCAGGAAAAACTGCCTTCGCGTATTGCCATGGCGCTGGAGTCGCTGCAACTGTGCGGCGTGGTGGTATTGGGATTTGTTATCGGCCTGAGCGGACTCTCTGTTTTACAACACGCCACGGAAGCCAGTGAATATACGCTGATCTTTTTATTGTTCCTGGTGGGGATTCAGCTACGAAATAGCGGCATGACCTTAAAGCAAATTGTGCTTAACCGCCGGGGAATGATTGTCGCGGTCGTTGTCGTGGCAAGTTCATTACTGGGCGGCGTGATTAATGCGTTTATCCTCGACTTACCGCTAAAAACCGCTCTGGCGATGGCGTCAGGTTTCGGCTGGTACTCTCTTTCCGGTATTTTGCTGACGGAGTCGTTTGGACCGGTTATTGGTAGCGCGGCATTTTTTAACGATCTGGCCCGCGAACTTTTGGCCATTATGCTTATTCCCGGTCTGGTTCGCCGCAGCCGTTCAACGGCGTTGGGCCTGTGCGGAGCAACCTCAATGGACTTTACGTTGCCGGTATTACAGCGCTCCGGCGGCGTAGAGATTGTTCCGGCGGCCATCGTTCATGGCTTTATCCTCAGCCTGCTGGTACCACTCTTAATGGCGTTCTTCTCGGCCTGATACCTCTCTGGCGGTAGGCATCTGCCGCCAAAATTGCGCTAAATCAATCTCCCTGCAAATTATGGCAGAAATCCCTTTTATCCCTTTGTTCACAGGCATAACCTTAAACATGTATATTAAATATAACTTTAAAGGGTGTGACCATGTTTTGTGTGCAATGTGAACAAACCATCCGTACGCCAGCCGGAAACGGCTGCTCCTACGCGCAGGGAATGTGCGGTAAAACGGCTGAAACGTCCGATCTGCAGGATCTGCTGATTGCGGCCTTGCAGGGTTTGTCTGCCTGGGCGGCGAAAGCCCGTGAATATGGCATCATTAATCACGACGTTGATAGCTTTGCACCGCGCGCGTTTTTCTCCACGCTGACCAACGTTAACTTCGACTCTCCGCGTATCGTCGGCTACGCCCGTGACGCTATCGCCATGCGTGAAGCATTGAAAGCCCAGTGCCTGAGCGTGGATGCCAATGCGTATTGCGACAATCCGATGGCTAATCTGCAACTGGTTAGCGACGATCTGGGCGAGCTGCAACGTCAGGCGGTAGAATTTACCCCGAATAAAGATAAAGCCGCCATTGGCGAGAACATCCTCGGCCTGCGTCTGCTGTGCCTGTACGGTCTGAAAGGCGCGGCGGCTTACATGGAGCACGCGCACGTTCTTGGGAAGTCAGACAACGATATCTACACCCAGTACCACAAAATCATGGCCTGGCTAGGCACCTGGCCTGCCGACATGAACGCGCTGCTGGAGTGCGCAATGGAAATCGGTCAGATGAACTTTAAAGTGATGAGCATTCTGGATGCCGGTGAAACCAGCAAATATGGACACCCGACGCCGACTCAGGTCAACGTCAAAGCGACTGAAGGCAAGTGCATTCTGATCTCCGGTCACGATCTGAAAGATCTCTACAACCTGCTGGAGCAGACCGAAGGCACCGGCGTTAACGTCTACACTCACGGTGAAATGCTGCCCGCACATGGCTATCCGGAATTGCGTAAATTCAAGCATCTGATCGGTAACTACGGCAGCGGCTGGCAGAATCAGCAGGTCGAGTTCGCCCGCTTCCCTGGCCCAATCGTGATGACCTCGAACTGCATTATCGACCCGACCGTGGGCAGCTATGACGACCGTATCTGGACCCGTAGCATCGTCGGCTGGCCGGGCGTTAGCCATCTTGAAGGCGACGACTTCGGGCCGGTAATCGCCCAGGCGCAGCAGATGGCGGGCTTCCCGTATAGCGAAATCCCGCATCTCATCACCGTCGGTTTTGGCCGTCAGACCCTGCTCGGCGCTGCCGATACGCTGATCGATCTGGTCAGTCGTAAAAAACTGCACCACATCTTTCTGGTCGGCGGCTGTGACGGCGCGCGCGGCGAGCGCAACTACTTTACCGATTTCGCCACCAGCGTACCGGATGACTGCCTGATCCTGACTCTCGCGTGCGGTAAATACCGTTTCAACAAACTGGAGTTTGGCGACATCGAAGGGCTGCCGCGTTTGGTCGATGCCGGTCAGTGTAACGATGCTTACTCCGCGATTATCCTGGCGGTGACGCTGGCGGAAAAACTGGGCTGCGGCGTAAACGATCTGCCGCTATCACTGGTGCTCTCATGGTTTGAGCAGAAAGCGATCGTTATTCTGCTGACGCTGCTGTCATTAGGCGTGAAAAATATTGTCACCGGTCCGACCGCGCCGGGCTTCTTCACGCCGGATCTGCTGGCTATCCTCAACGAGAAGTTCGGTCTGCGTTCCGTGACCACCGTTGAAGAAGACATGAAGCAATTGCTGAGCGCGTAAGGAGGTCAATGATGACGATGCCAGCCTCACAATGTCCCTGGCGAATGCAGGTGCATCACATCCGCCAGGAGACACCAGATGTATGGACGATTGCGCTATTATGCCATGACTACTACCCTTACCGCGCCGGGCAGTATGCGCTGGTGAGCGTACGTAACTCAGCGGAAACGCTGCGCGCCTACACCCTTTCATCTACGCCGGGCGTCAGTGAATATATTACGCTGACCGTTCGTCGGATTAAAGATGGCACGGGTTCACAGTGGTTGACCCATGACATCAAGCGCGGTGATTACATCTGGCTGTCTGATGCAATGGGCGATTTTACCTGTGACGATAAAACAGAAGATAAGTTTCTGCTACTCGCCGCCGGTTGTGGCGTGACGCCAATCATGTCGATGCGTCGCTGGCTGGCGAAATACCGCCCGCAGGCCGACGTACAGGTCATTTTTAACGTCCGCTCGCCGGAAGATGTGATTTTCGCCGACGAGTGGCGGCAGTACCCGGTCACGCTAGTGGCGGAAAATCATGCCACGGAAGGTTTTGTTGCGGGCCGTCTGACCACGGAATTGTTACAGCGCGTACCGGATTTGGCGTCGCGCACCATCATGACCTGCGGCCCGGCGCCCTATATGGATTTCGTCGAACAGGAAGTGAAAGCACTTGGCCTAACGCGCTTCTTTAAAGAGAAGTTCTTCACTCCGGTGGCGGAAACAGCAACCAGCGGCCTGAAATTCACCAAACTACAGCCAGCGCAGGAATTTTATGCCCCGGTCGGTACTACGCTGTTGGAGGCGCTGGAGAGTAATAAAGTACCGGTTGCCGCTGCCTGCCGGGCAGGCGTTTGCGGCTGCTGTAAAACCAAAGTCGTTTCCGGCGACTATACGGTGAGCAGCACCATGACGCTGAGCGAGGCGGAGATCGCCGAAGGTTACGTACTGGCCTGCTCCTGCCATCCGCAGGGCGATCTTGTTCTCGCATAATCGGTAAACGTTCCATCATAGGCCCGGTAAGCGTTAGCGCCACCAGGCGATTTGCCGCTCGCTTCATCCTTTCGCTCCTCTCTCTCCGCCAAAGAAAAACGTCATCGCCATCTTCAACTAAACTTGTAACCGTTATCACATTTAAGGAGATGGAAAACCATGAAACAAACCGTTGCCGCTTTTATCGCCAAAACGCTGGAACAGGCTGGCGTAAAACGAATCTGGGGCGTCACTGGCGACTCCCTGAACGGCCTGAGCGATAGTCTTAATCGTATGGGAACCATTGAATGGATGCCAACCCGCCACGAAGAGGTCGCCGCTTTCGCCGCCGGCGCGGAAGCGCAGCTTACCGGCGAGCTGGCGGTATGCGCCGGCTCATGCGGCCCCGGCAACCTGCACCTGATCAATGGCCTGTTTGACTGCCACCGTAACCACGTCCCTGTTCTGGCGATCGCCGCCCATATTCCGTCCAGTGAAATCGGCAGTGGTTATTTCCAGGAGACCCACCCGCAGGAGTTGTTCCGTGAATGCAGCCACTATTGCGAGTTGGTTTCCAGCCCGGAGCAGATCCCGCAGGTACTCGCCATCGCCATGCGCAAAGCGGTGCTAAACCGCGGCGTCTCCGTGGTGGTACTTCCGGGCGACGTGGCGCTAAAACCCGCGCCTGAAAACGCCGTCACCCACTGGTATCATGCCCCGCACCCCCTCGTCACGCCGGCGGAGGAAGAGCTGAAAAAACTGGCGCAACTGCTGCGCTACTCCAGCAATATCGCATTGATGTGCGGTAGCGGCTGCGCGGGCGCGCATGAGGAGTTGGTCGAGTTTGCGGCAAAACTAAAAGCGCCAATCATTCATGCTCTGCGTGGCAAAGAGTACGTTGAGTATGATAACCCTTATGATGTGGGAATGACGGGCCTGATTGGCTTCTCTTCTGGCTTCCACACCATGATGAACGCCGATACGCTCATCCTGCTCGGCACCCAGTTTCCCTATCGCGCCTTTTATCCGAGCGATGCCAAAATCATTCAGATTGACATCAACCCAGGCAGTATTGGCGCCCATAGCAAAGTCGACATGGCGCTGGTGGGCGATATTAAAGCCACGCTTCACGCTCTGCTGCCGCTGGTGGAAGAAAAAAGCGATCGTAAATTCCTCGATAAAGCTCTGGAGCACTATCGGGACGCCCGTAAGGGGCTGGATGACTTAGCCAAACTCAGCGATAAAGCCATCCACCCGCAATATCTGGCGCAACAAATTAGCCATTTCGCCGCTGACGACGCCATTTTTACCTGCGATGTCGGTACGCCGACCGTCTGGGCGGCCCGCTATCTAAAAATGAACGGCAAGCGCCGCCTGCTGGGCTCGTTTAACCACGGGTCAATGGCCAACGCCATGCCGCAAGCGCTCGGCGCTCAGGCCACCGCGCCTGGCCGTCAGGTTATCGCGATGTGCGGCGATGGCGGCTTCAGTATGCTGATGGGCGATTTTCTCTCGGTGGTACAGATGAAGCTGCCGGTAAAAATCGTGGTCTTTAATAACAGCGTGCTGGGCTTTGTGGCGATGGAAATGAAAGCCGGCGGCTACCTTACCGACGGTACGGAACTGCACGACACCAATTTCGCGCGTATCGCCGAAGCCTGCGGCATTACTGGTATTCGCGTGGAAAAAGCCGCAGACGTGGACGGAGCGCTACAGCGCGCGTTTTCCATCGACGGCCCGGTACTGGTTGACGTGGTCGTGGCAAAAGAAGAGCTGGCGATCCCGCCACAGATCAAACTGGAACAAGCTAAAGGATTTAGCCTGTACATGCTACGCGCCATTATTAGCGGCCGCGGCGATGAAGTGATCGAACTGGCGAAAACGAACTGGCTAAGGTAAAACAGTGCACATCACCTTTTAAAATCCAGGGATGTGCCATGATTGATTTACGCAGTGATACCGTTACCCGACCGGGCCGCGCCATGCTTGAGGCTATGATGGCCGCCCCGGTCGGGGACGACGTATACGGCGATGACCCTACCGTTAACGACCTTCAGCACTATGCTGCCGACCTTTCCGGCAAAGAAGCGGCGCTTTTTTTACCCACCGGCACCCAGGCCAATCTGGTCGCTCTGCTTAGCCATTGTGAACGCGGCGAAGAGTATATCGTCGGTCAGGGCGCGCATAATTATCTCTATGAAGCTGGCGGCGCTGCGGTACTCGGCAGCATTCAGCCGCAACCCATCGATGCCGCCGCAGACGGCACGCTGCCGCTGGAGACCGTGGCGGCGAAGATTAAAGCGGATGACATCCACTTCGCGCGCACGCGCTTGCTCAGTCTGGAAAATACGCATAATGGGAAAGTGCTGCCGCGTGCGTATCTGAAAGACGCCTGGACGTTTACCCGTGAACGTGGGCTGGCACTGCACGTTGACGGCGCCCGAATTTTTAACGCGGTGGTCGCCTACGGCTGTGAGCTAAAAGAGATTACGCAGTACTGCGACTCTTTTACCATCTGCCTGTCAAAAGGTCTCGGGACGCCGGTCGGTTCGCTGCTGGTCGGCAACCGCGACTACATTAAACGCGCGACGCGCTGGCGTAAAATGGTCGGCGGCGGAATGCGTCAGGCAGGGATTCTGGCAGCGGCCGGACTGTATGCGCTAAAGCATAACGTAACGCGCCTGCAAGAGGATCATGATAACGCCGCCTGGCTGGCGCAGCAGCTTCGCGAAGCGGGCGCGGAGGTCATGCGCCACGAAACGAATATGCTATTTGTTCGCGTTGGCGAAGCACAAGCCGCCGCGCTTGGCGACTATTTGCGGGAACGGAATATCCTGATTAACGCCGCGCCGATTGTGCGTCTGGTAACGCATCTGGATGTCTCTCGCGAGCAGCTTGTCAACGTCGTCGCCCACTGGCGCGCCTTTTTAGCCCGCTAAGGAGAGCAACGTGGCGCAACGCATTCTGGTTCTCGGCGCCAGCGGCTATATCGGCCAGCACCTGGTCTTTGCGCTAAGTCAGCAAGGGTATCAGGTGCGGGCAGCGGCGCGGCGCGTCGAACGTCTGGAAAAACAGCGCCTTGCCAACGTCAGTTGTCATAAGGTCGATCTGCACTGGCCGGAGAATTTACCCGCGCTGCTTCGCGACATTGATACCGTTTACTATCTGGTACACGGCATGGGGGAAGGCGGCGATTTTATCGCCCATGAGCGCCAGGCGGCGCTCAATGTGCGCGACGCGCTGCGCCAGATGCCGGTTAAACAACTTATTTTCCTCAGTTCATTGCAGGCACCGGAGCATGAGCAATCCGATCACCTGCGCGCCCGCCAGCTTACGGCTGACACGCTGCGCGACGCGGGCGTACCGGTGACGGAATTACGCGCCGGGATCATCGTCGGTGCAGGCTCCGCCGCCTTCGAAGTCATGCGTGACATGGTTTACAACCTGCCAATACTCACGCCGCCACGCTGGGTGCGTTCGCGCACCACGCCTATCGCCCTGGAAAATTTACTCAACTACCTGGTCGGCTTACTGAACCATCCCGCGTGCGAGCACCGCATTCTGGAAGCCGCCGGGCCGCAGGTATTAAGCTATCAGCAGCAGTTTGAACGTTTTATGGCGGTCAGCGGTAAACGGCGTCCGCTGATCCCGGTTCCTTTTCCGACCCGCTGGATTTCGGTCTGGTTTTTAAACGTCATTACCTCCGTGCCGCCGACTACCGCAAAAGCGTTAATCCAGGGGCTAAGGCACGATTTGCTGGCCGATGACGCCGCGTTAAAAATGTTGATCCCCCAAACGCTTATCACCTTTGACGACGCTGTTCGCCGCACGCTGAAAGAAGAAGAAAAACTGGTGAACTCCAGCGACTGGGGCTACGACGCGCTGGCCTTCGCCCGCTGGCGTCCCGAATACGGCTATTTTCCAAAGCAGGCGGGCTTTACCGCGCAGACTCCGGCCAGCCTATCGGCGCTGTGGCAGGTCGTAAACCGGCTGGGCGGCAAAGAGGGCTATTTTTTCGGCAATATTTTGTGGAAGACGCGCGCCGCGATGGACCGTCTGGTGGGGCATAAACTGGCGAAAGGCCGCCCGTCGCATCCCTTTCTCAAGCCTGGCGATACGGTAGATAGCTGGAAAGTGATCATTGTCGAACCAGAAAAACAGCTCACGCTCTTGTTTGGCATGAAAGCGCCGGGTCTGGGGCGGCTTAGCTTCACGCTGCACGATAAAGGCCGCTATCGCGAAATTGACGTGCGCGCCTGGTGGCATCCACACGGAATGCCGGGCCTGATTTACTGGCTACTGATGATCCCGGCGCACCTGTTTATTTTCCGGGGAATGGCAAAGCGTATTGCCAGACTTGCAGAACAAATCACAGAAAAATGAGAAAAACTTGCTGTATTCTTTCATGTTTCCCATTGCATACAGACGTAATTCACGGAAGAATGCGCACGACGGTTTATTAAACACAGTGGATTGATATGAAGGTACTGGTTACCGGCGCCACCAGCAGCTTAGGTCGAAACGCGGTTGAATTTTTGCGCAATAAAGGCATCAGCGTCAGAGCGACGGGTCGCAATGAAGCGATGGGTAAGTTGCTTGAAAAAATGGGCGCGGAATTCGTCCATGCGGACTTAACCGAACTGGTCTCCTCACAGGCTAAGGTGATGCTCGCCGGAATCGACACGTTGTGGCACTGCTCCAGCTTTACCTCGCCCTGGGGAACCCAACAAGCTTTCGATCTGGCGAATGTTCGCGCCACTCGCCGTCTGGGTGAATGGGCAGTCGCCTGGGGTGTGCGTAATTTTATTCATATCTCCTCTCCCTCGCTCTATTTTGATTACCACCATCACCGTGATATCAAAGAAGATTTCCGTCCACATCGGTTTGCTAATGAGTTCGCCCGCAGCAAAGCCGCCGGCGAAGAGGTGATTAATCTGCTGGCGCAGGCCAATCCGCAAACACGTTTTACGGTATTGCGTCCGCAAAGCCTGTTTGGCCCGCACGATAAAGTATTTATCCCGCGTCTGGCGCATATGATGCACCATTACGGTAGCGTCTTATTACCGCACGGGGGCAGCGCGCTGGTCGATATGACCTATTATGAAAATGCGATCCACGCCATGTGGCTGGCCAACCTGCCGGGTTGCGATCATCTGCCTTCTGGCCGCGCTTATAACATCACTAACGGTGAAAATCGCACCTTACGCAGCATCGTACAAAAGTTAATTGATGAACTCACTATCGACTGCCGCATTCGCTCTGTGCCTTACCCGATGCTGGATATGATCGCCCGCAGTATGGAGCGCTTCGGCAAAAAATCCGCCAAAGAGCCCCCGCTAACGCATTATGGCGTGTCAAAACTGAATTTTGACTTTACGCTCGATACGACTCGCGCGCAGGACGAACTGGGCTACCAGCCCATCGTCACGCTGGACGAAGGCATTGAGCGCACCGCCGCCTGGCTGCGCGATCACGGAAATTTACCGCGTTAATCCTGGCCGTACTTCTCCAGTAATGCTTCGGCAATCGCCTGCGTTTCGGCATCTGCGATACCGTTCCATTGCGCCGGACGGAAGTGCATCTGGAATGCCATAATCACCCGTTGCTGCTCGCGCGCCGTCATATCGGCTTTGACTTCATAGCCATAGCGCGAGAGTAACGCAAGCATCGTTGCGGTATCGACTGGCGTATACGGCGCGCGTCCGGCCAGATAAAACGCCACACGCTGGGCGTCAGGCCAGGCGCCAATACCCTGCGCCGCCAACTCGCGCCACGGGAAGCGCGGGCCGGGATCATCTTTACGCTGCGGCGCGATATCCGCATGGGCCACCACGTTCTGCGGCTTGATGTCATAGCGCGCGATAATGTCCTTCGCTAACGGAATTAATGCCTGAATTTGCGCGGATTCAAACGGCGCGAAAGATTTCACCCCGCCGGACATTCGCCAGCCGCGATTTTCCAGCTCAATGCCAATAGACGTATCATTGAGACGCGTGGCGCCTCGCCAGAAACTGACGCCCGCATGCCAGGCCTGATCCTGTTCCGGCACCAGTTGCCAGATGCGCGGTTTACCGCCATATAATGGCGGGATCGCGGGAATCAGGTAATGCGAACTAACGTTGCGACCCGTTAACGTCGCCAGCGAAACGTCAAAGTTTTCCGCCGTATAGTGAATAACCAGGACTTTAATGCGCGGATAAGCCGCCTGCGCCCGATGTCGGGTATCAAGCTGATATCCGCCTTTGTCGATAATCCCTTTTTCGCTCGCGCAACCCGTTAGGAGCAACGCGAGACTGACCAGCCACAGTAGCGCTTTCATCGGCGCGTTTTCACCGCCGTTCCGCTGACGCTGACCATGAGCATACTGCCATCCTTGCCGACGGTTTCGTAATCAATATCAATGCCCACAACGGCATCGGCGCCCAACGCTTTAGCCTGCTCGCCAAGTTCCTGAAAAGCGATTTCACGCGCTTTACGCAGCTCTTTCTCATACGCGCCGGAACGTCCGCCGACGATATCCCGAATGCCGGCGAAAAAATCGCGGAAAATATTAGCGCCTAAAATGGCTTCGCCCGTCACCACACCGCAATACTCTACGATGCTTTGTCCTTCCAGCGTTGGGGTAGTTGAAAACTGCATAGTGAATCTCCCGGGTTAGCTAAGCACACGATCTCAAACGCATTATCAAGCTGATACGCTATCATTGAAAGGATATAATTGATTATCGTAGATCGGTTTTTGCTCGATCGCCTATAAGGAAATCATCATGCGCTATTCTAAACTCTCTTTGCTCATCCCGTGCGCGCTTCTGCTTAGCGCCTGTACGACCGTCACTCCCGCCTACAAAGATAATGGCCCGCGTATCGGCGCGTGTGTAGAAGGTGGCCCGGACAGCGTGGCTCAACAATTTTACGACTACCGTATTCAACACCACAGCAACGATATCACCGCGCTTCGCCCTTACTTGAGCGATAACCTGGCGAAATTGTTGACCGACGCCAGCCGCGATACGGAACACCGTCAGTTGATGAGCAGCGATCCGTTCTCCAGCCGCGCTACGCTGCCGGATAGCGCCAACGTCGCCAGCGCATCAACCATTCCGAACCGAGATGCGCGCAATATTCCTCTGCGGGTGGCGTTAAAACAGGGCGATCAAAGCTGGCAAGATGAAGTGCTTATGATTCACGAAGGCTCATGCTGGGTGATTGACGACGTTCGCTATCTGGGCGGAAATGTCCATGCCCCTGCCGGTACGCTACGCCAGTCGATAGAAAACCGTTAACAGACAGTATTCCCCGCTTCTGCACTCATAACCCCCGTAAATTGTCTGGCATTCTGCACGGAATGCCGACAATTCTTCTTACCGTCTATCCCTCCTGCTATTTTGTGCTATGTTTAGGGAAGAATGTGGGATATATTTAACTTTTAACGCATAAATATTGCATAACTATTCTGTCAAAGGTACTATCTGCGGCTTCAATAGCTATCAGACTGCCAGTATACGAGTGTCAATGAGTATTCAATTAAACGGCATTAATTGCTTTTACGGCGCGCATCAGGCGCTGTTCGATATCACGCTGGATTGCCCCGAAGGCGAAACGCTGGTGTTGCTTGGCCCAAGCGGGGCGGGTAAAAGTTCGCTGCTGCGTGTACTCAATCTGCTTGAGATGCCGCGCTCCGGCACTCTGACTATCGCCGGGAACCATTTTGACTTTACGAAAACGCCGTCCGATAAGGCGATTCGTGAGCTGCGTCAAAATGTTGGAATGGTCTTTCAGCAATATAATCTTTGGCCGCATCTCACCGTTGTGCAGAATCTGATTGAAGCGCCCTGCCGCGTACTGGGTCTGACAAAAGATCAGGCGCTGGCGCGCGCAGAAAAGCTGCTGGAGCGTCTGCGTCTGAAGCCATATAGCGATCGTTATCCGTTGCACCTTTCCGGCGGTCAGCAGCAGCGCGTCGCGATTGCCCGCGCGCTGATGATGGAACCGCAGGTGCTGCTGTTTGATGAACCGACCGCCGCGCTGGACCCGGAAATTACTGCTCAAATCGTCAGTATTATTCATGAACTGGCAGAAACGAACATTACTCAGGTGATCGTTACGCATGAAGTCGAAGTGGCGCGTAAGACCGCCAGTCGTGTGATTTATATGGAAAATGGTCACATCGTCGAGCACGGTGATGCGGGTTGCTTTGCCCACCCTCAGACCGAAGCATTCAAAAACTATCTCTCTCACTAAGATTCGGGACAATGACAATGAAAAAAGTTCTGATTGCCGCGCTAATTGCAGGCTTTAGCCTTTCCGCTACAGCAGCCCAGACCATTCGTTTTGCGACCGAAGCGTCCTATCCTCCGTTCGAATCGATGGATGCTAATAACAAGATTGTCGGCTTTGACGTCGACCTGGCCAACGCGCTATGTAAAGAGATCGACGCCACCTGTACCTTTACCAATCAGGCGTTCGACAGCCTGATCCCCAGCCTGAAATTCCGCCGCTTCGACGCTGTAATGGCGGGAATGGATATCACGCCGGAACGTGAAAAGCAGGTGCTGTTTACTACGCCATATTACGACAACTCCGCGCTGTTTATTGGTCAGCAGGGTAAATATACCAGCGTCGATCAACTGAAAGGTAAGAAAGTCGGCGTACAGAACGGTACGACGCACCAGAAATTCATCATGGATAAACATCCGGAAATCACCACCGTACCGTATGACAGCTATCAGAACGCGAAGCTGGATCTACAAAATGGCCGTATCGACGCCGTTTTCGGCGACACGGCGGTCGTGACCGAATGGCTGAAAGCCAATCCTAAGCTGGCACCGGTCGGCGATAAAGTCACCGATAAAGATTATTTCGGCACTGGTCTGGGTATCGCGGTACGCCAGGGCAACACCGAGCTGCAGCAGAAATTCAATACTGCGCTGGAAAAAGTGAAGAAAGATGGGACTTACGAGACCATCTATAACAAATGGTTCCAGAAGTAATCTTTGATGAACGAATTTTTTCCTTTAGCAAGCGCCGCCGGGATGACCGTCGGCCTTGCCGTCTGCGCGCTGATCATTGGCCTCGCGTTAGCCATGTTCTTTGCCGTCTGGGAGTCCGTAAAATGGCGCCCGATTGCCTGGATGGGTTCCGCGCTGGTTACTATTTTGCGCGGCCTGCCGGAAATTCTGGTGGTGCTGTTTATCTATTTCGGCTCCTCGCAGCTCCTGCTTACGCTGTCTGACGGGTTTACCCTCCATCTCGGCTTTGCACAGATCCCAGTGCAAATGGAGATTGAGAACTTTGACGTCAGTCCTTTCCTGTGCGGTGTGATTGCGTTGTCCCTGCTGTATGCGGCCTATGCGTCGCAGACGCTACGCGGCGCGTTGAAAGCCGTTCCGTCGGGTCAGTGGGAGTCGGGTCAGGCACTGGGATTATCAAAGACGGCGATTTTTTTCCGTCTGGTGATGCCGCAGATGTGGCGTCACGCCCTGCCAGGGCTGGGTAATCAGTGGCTGGTGTTGCTAAAAGATACGGCTCTGGTCAGCCTTATCAGCGTTAACGATCTGATGTTGCAGACAAAAAGTATTGCCACCCGCACCCAGGAACCGTTTAACTGGTACATTATTGCGGCGGCTATTTACCTGGTCATTACGCTGATCAGTCAGTACATTCTCAAACGCATAGACCTGCGCGCGACACGTTTTGAGCGGAGGCCGAACTAATGCTTGAGTATTTACCTGAACTGCTAAAAGGGCTACACACCAGCCTGACGTTGACCGTGGCTTCTATTGCCGTCGCTCTGGTGCTGGCGTTAGTTTTTACCATCATCCTGACGCTAAAAACGCCGTTCGTGGTGTGGCTGGTGCGCGGCTATATCACGTTGTTTACCGGCACGCCGTTGTTGGTGCAAATTTTTCTGATCTACTACGGACCCGGCCAATTCCCGACGCTGCAAGAGTATCCAATACTCTGGCATCTACTGTCTGAACCGTGGCTATGCGCGCTGATCGCGTTGTCGCTAAACAGCGCCGCTTACACCACGCAGCTATTTTATGGCGCGATTCGCGCGATTCCGGAAGGTCAGTGGCAGTCCTGCGGCGCGCTGGGGATGAGTAAAAAAGATACGCTGGCGATTTTGTTGCCCTATGCGTTTAAACGCGCCCTCTCCTCTTACTCTAATGAGGTGGTACTGGTCTTCAAAAGTACCTCGTTGGCCTATACCATCACCTTGATGGAAGTCATGGGTTACAGTCAATTGCTCTATGGTCGCACCTACGATGTAATGGTATTTGGCGCGGCAGGCGTAATTTACCTGGTCGTCAACGGTCTATTGACGCTGATGATGCGTTTGATTGAGCGTAAAGCCCTGGCGTTTGAGCGGCGCAATTAACCAGGCAGGATAAGACGTTCGCGCCGCCATCCGGCAATTGTCTAATGGCGCTGCGATTATCAAGTCTCCGATGCATAATATTGAATAAATCAGACGGACAAGTGGTTAACCTGTCCGTCTTTTTTCATTCTCAATAAAATATTTAATCATTTATATTGCATATAAATTCAAATAATGGCATTGTAAATCTATGCCGCAGATACGGCGCATAATCATAAGATTACGGGAGTGACATCATGAAAAAGTTAGTTCTGGCTGCATTACTCGCCTCTTTTGCCACTGGCAGCATCGCCGCTGAAAAAATCAATTTCGGTGTTTCCGCCACCTATCCACCGTTTGAATCCCTGGATGCGGACAATAAAATTGTGGGCTTTGATATCGATCTGGCGACCGCATTATGCAAACAAATGCAGGCAGAATGTACTTTTACCAATCATGCTTTCGATAGCCTTATCCCGGCGCTGAAATTCAGAAAATATGATGCGGTAATTTCCGGAATGGACATTACCCCGGAGCGCAGCAAACAGGTCGCCTTTAGCAACCCCTATTATGCAAACTCCGCGCTGGTGATTGCGAAAAAAGAGACGTATAAAACCTTTGCCGACCTAAAAGGTAAGCGTATCGGTATGGAAAACGGCACCACGCATCAGAAATATCTCCAGGATAAACATCCGGAGGTCAAAACCGTGGCCTACGATAGCTACCAGAATGCGATTATCGACCTGAAAAATGGCCGTATTGACGGCGTCTTTGGCGATACCGCGGTGGTCAATGAGTGGCTGAAAACGAATCCGCAACTGGGTCCGGCAACAGAGAAAGTGACTGACCCGCAATACTTCGGCACCGGGCTTGGCATCGCGGTGCGTCCGGACAATAAAGCGCTGCTGGAAAAACTGAATAATGCGCTGACGGCCATTAAAGCGGACGGCACTTATCAGAAAATCAGCGATCAGTGGTTCCCGCAGTAAGACGCATGTTATTAGCCCATCGTATTGCCAAATGACAGCGTAAATGCCTTATTCAGCCCACGGGTCGCAATCAGGAAATCATCCAGGCCTGATAAGCGCAGCACCATCGGGCATTCTATAATTTGTCATCAGTCTCAATCGCCTGCATCAACAGGCGATTCGCACTAATACCTGCCGGGTGGCGCTGACGCGTACCCGGCTTACAACGTTGTAACGTTCTTAGGCAATGTCCAGACCCAGACGGCGATACTGCTCCGCCGGGGCATCATTTTCTTTCATCAAGCGAATAAGTAAGTTGATCATCCTTGCTTCGATGGCCTCATCACGAATGGGATGTTGCTGCTGCGGATCGTCTCTGAGATCAAACAAGAGATGACCAAAGCTATTCACACCTTTATATTTTTCCCTGGCCGGAATACGTAATACCTGAAGCCCTTTAGTAAAGTTAAACGGAGGTGCCAAAGATAATTTTCCCAGTTCATCCACGTCATAACGCGCATTCATCTTGATCGGCATTAACGTGTAGTTCGCAATATCATGCTCACGCCCCGGCTGTGCGGCCCGCATGTAAACGTAGCGTCCGTCGGTAACATTGACATGCCCGCTAAACACGCCAAACAGCGCGCCTTCCCTGACGGATTCATTACTGGCAATCACTTTCGCCAACGCTTGTCCCTGAACGTCCGCGGGAATGGGTTGCTGAAAATAATCCAGTAGCGTTGGTGCCCAGTCAATCATCTGTACCAACGATTGCCGTCGCGCTCCGCATACCGCGCTGCGCGGGTCCCAGATAAACAGCGGGCTATTCGCCACCTCGTTATAATAGGGCATCTGATTTTTAGCCCACCAGCCGTGCTCTCCCAGTAAGAAGCCGTGATCGGTACCGACAATCAGCATCGTATCGCGCCAAAGATTGCGTTCATCCATAAGATCAAGAATGCGTCCCAGATTGCGGTCGCACATGGAAACCAGGGCCCGATAACGACAGCGAATATGCGCAATCGCCTCCTCACTTTCACTGACTTTGCCACGCGGCCAGTCATAGTGTGGGCCTTGCCACTCATCGTCATAGAGCGATAAATATTCCTCGGTGGTATAAAACGGTTCATGCGGATCGAACGTCTCAACCTGCAATAACCAATTATCTTCGGCATGATTTTTATGGATAAAATCGCACCCGGCGTCAAAAACTTTTGTCTGAGGAAAATCGGCTTCCTGCTGAATATATTCGCGATTTGCCCAGTCTTGACGCCACAACCCGGAAACACCGCCTCCGGTTTGTTTTTGTGGGATACGCAGCACTTCCGGAATGGGCGGCTCGCCAACGCTCGCCTTCCAGTGGTCGCCCTCCTGCCCGCGCACTACGTCCCAGGAGCTATAGCGGTTATGGTAGTTACCGCCGCCATCTTCCCAGTAATGCAAGTGATCGCTGATAAGATGGGTGTAGATACCCGCTTTTTTCAGTAATTCCGGCATAGAATCATCAAAGGGTTCCAGCGGCCCCCACTCACGATGCAGGAAATTATAGCGCCCGGTGTGCAGCTCCCGACGGGCTGGCATGCAGGGCATACTGCCGACATAACTATTGTCAAAGGTGGCGGCATGTGTCGCCAAACGTTGAAAATTAGGCGCTTTTGTTAGTAAATCGCCATAGGGCGGCAAATAGTTTTTATTCAGACTGTCAAACAGCAGAATAATCGCTTTCATGACTCACCCTCATTTGTTGAGCAGGTGCGGAAAATTTTTCTCTACCACGTCGTAAATCTGTTTACCTATTGATTCACCATCCATGATATTTTCAATGGGAATGAGATATTGTCCGTGTTTAGGATCGAGGCTGACAACATCAAGCAATTTTTTCGAAATTGCATAAATATCAGCCCAGTCGGTAAATCCACCGACCTCTCCTGCCGCCGTATGTTCCATAGCAAAAGAGAAGTTATATTTTACTAGCGCTTTTTTAACAACAGTCTGTAGCATTACGCTACTACCTACGCCATAACCACATACGAATAAAATATTTACAGAATCTTTCATAATAAAATCCTTTATATAAACCGAATCAATTAAATGGAATAAGGACCAAGATGGAACGTTGAAGCAATAAATTTCAGTAATTCACAAATCGCCGGCCACAAAGTTGCCCAGTCAAATATTCCCGTCCAGCCCACACCTTCTTTTGCCAGCCCGCTTAAAGGAATGGCCCATACCGTACCGAAAGTCTGAATAATTCCTAACAAGAAAGTACAAATAATAACGGAACGATATCCCCCCATCCGGTTGGCTAATACGCCGATTGGACCGCCGGAAAAGAAGAGTGGAACAAAACCAGGCAATACCATAATAGGGCTATGAGTGAGCAGCAGAATGCCCATGGAAAAAATCGTGCCGAAGGTACAAAAGACGAATCCCAGAGTGGCCGCGTTCGGCGAGAAAGGTAATAAGGCAGCAACATCCACAGCCGGTATGGCGTTAGGAATAAAGCGATCCTGCCATCCTTTAAACGAGCCATTAATTTCACCCACCATCATCCGCACGCCCTGCAGCAAGATGACCATATACATAGAGAATTGCAGGCCCAGATTGATAATATAGATATACCAGGGTTTGCCTTTCGCCATTAGCTGTACGTTATCGATCCCTGTCGCCAGTAAAAAACCACCAACGAAGAGCGTCATCACAATGGCGATTGCCGTAACATTGTGGTTAAAAATAGCTAACCAACCGGGAAGTTTCAGGTTTTCAGCATCATGCTTTTGCGGATCGCCGAATTTATGCGCGAATTTCGAGAAAAACCACAGTCCCAGCATCTGGTTATGCGCGATGGTAAAACCTGCGTTATTGGTCACTTTGGCGATGGGTTTAACAATGAGCGTGGTTGAAAACGCCCAAAATACCCCGGTCAATATCCCGGCAATCACAATTGATTGCACCCAACCGAAACCCAGCCAGAAGACGATTAACCACAGTACCGCTTGCGAATGAGAGACCCCGGTATTGCCGGTAAGAAATATACCTTTTGCACCGGTATAACGCCCGAATAAAACTAATACCAGGTTAGTAAAAAACGCCAGTACAAAAACGTATCCGACATAACCGAAATTATCACCCAGAGCTATTTGCGTCGCGGCTTTCATCGCGTATGAATCCATTAAGTATCCATGCACGCCATAAGCCTTACTTACTGCCACTGCAACCGGTTTAAAAGTAGCTGAAAATTGAAAGCCGCCAAATAGCACCATCATCAAACCGACCATCGCGCTGATCATACCGGTAATAATTTTTATAGGCGTCTTTTTATCCAGTGTATAGCCAATACCGACTAATATCCCAATTAATATTGCAGGTTCAGTTAAAAACGTTTGAATAACATCTATAAATTTGGCAAACATCATCTGAACGCCCTCCATAAGCGTACCTATTCGTTGTCATAATTGACCCCTTTACTGACGTTACGTATTGCTTCGCTGATGCTATTAAAATTTATTCGATAAACCGCCTTATCTCATTTTGCCTTATACGCACTGTAATAATCACAAATAGTCATTGAAAGATTTAAAGTGACTATTTGTGATTTGATTTGCAAAAATAGAGCAATATATAACCATGATCGATCGGTGTTTTTTATCGATCGATTATGGTTATTATTATTTATGGATAATTAAACAGTTAGTATAGATATTTTGTATGCATAACTTCTGGCGCTACAGCCTGCAAAGCAATGTTAACACTTCATAATGCGCGGTATGGGGGAACATATCGAAAAGCTGAACACGTTGAATACGGTAGTTCGGCAGATGGCGAATATCCTGCGCCATTGTCTTTGCGTTACAGCTTGAATAAATGATAAAACGCGGTGCCATTTGTGCAAGGTAATCGCACAACGGCTTGCCAATGCCGCGGCGGGGAGGATTCACCAACACCAGATCGGGCATTTCGCCTTGTGCGGTGGCGAACTGGGTGGAATCCAGCGCTTGGAAATGAAGGCGGGTTAATCCCAGCTCGGCCGCAGATTGCTTCGCGCAGGCAATCGCCTCCGGCGCGATCTCAATACCGGTTAATTGCATCTGCGGCGTCGCGCAGTGCAGGCCGAATCCGCCCACTCCGCAAAAAAGATCCCACATATGGCGTACCGGCAATTGCCCTACCCAGTCGCGCGCCGTCGCATATAATCGGCTGGCAACCGTAGGGTTAGTTTGAAAGAAACTTTGCGGGCGAACCCACAGCGGCACATCGTTAAAACGTTCCGCCAGCGCCTGCTGATCCGTCAGGTAGATTTCCGTCTCTCCTTCCATAATCGCCATATGTACCGGCTGAATATTCGCGGTAATCACCCTGAGCTGCGGCAGTTGCTCGCGCAGCCTCGGTAACGCCGCGCGCAGTTGCCTGAGCTTGTTTTCTGAACGCAACACGAAGCGTAGCATCATGCCGCCATCAAATTGACTTTCCGTCAGCAACAGGTATTTCAGTTCGCCGCGTTTTCGCGCCACGTTATAAGGCGTGAGCCCGGCGCGGGCGATAAAGGGTTTTAGCGCGCTGAACACGGGGGCAAAGGAAGCGGGATACAGCGGGCAGCCGCAAAGATCAACCGGCGTACCGTCGCGATGCAGCATCCCGAATAGCGGTTTTTCTACACTACCGCTCACAACCATTTTCGCTTTATTACGGAAACCCTGCTCCGGGCCGCCAATCGGCGCACACCACTGTTCAACAGGCAGTCCGGTCAGCAAACGATGTAAATCGGCTGTTTTTGCGGAAAGTTGCTCGTTAACCGGCTGCGTAATCCATTGACAGGAACGGCAGCGACCCGCGTCATAGAGTGCGCACTGCATACCAAAAAACCTTCATATTATCCGGGGCGACGATTATACACATTATTGCAGCCGGAAGAACCGACGGCTGGGAGCGGGAATAAACAGCAGAAACAGAATTAAAAGATCGGGGAGTTTTTGCATGACCAGTGAATGCAGGATATCACGCTTCGATTCTCCCGCGATACTAAACAGCTCCGGATACCCGTAGCCCAACGAAGCCGCCCACAGATAGCCGCTCACAATAATTTGTGTCGCCATGTACGCCCAGCGCGCCCAGCTACGCCCTTTCACCAGCGAAAACGCGCAATAAATTTCAATAAAGACCAATACTAAGCTTGCCAGAAAGACCAGGGTTAAGCTCCACGTCTGCACGCTGCGATGAATAAACTCGCCCATCCCACGTATGCCGAGGGTATGCATAATCATCAGCACATCGAGACCGCGAATCAAAATAATCGCCATAGCCGCAACCTGCACCAGCGTAGGCACATTTAGACGAGCATGTGATGAGGTTGATTGCTTTAAAAATCCCAATGAATGTCTTCCCTGAAAATGATGCCGCGACCCGCGCGGCAACGCATTGCCATAGTGGAAGATTTTAGTGGCTTCAACCGCGTCTTGCACGCTGGATATCGCGAATCCGCTGTTTTTCCGCTCGCGCCATCAGGTACCAGGCAATAAATCCGACGATTCCTACCACGCCGAGGATTAACGTCGCCAGCGCGTTGATTTCCGGGTTCACGCCCATGCGCACGCTGGAGAAAACCAACATCGGCAACGTGGTGGCACCGGGACCGGAAACGAAGCTGGCAATCACCAGATCGTCAAGGGAGAGCGTAAAGGCCAACAGCCAGCCCGAAATCACCGCTGGCATGATCATTGGTAGCGTAATGACAAAAAAGACCTTCAGCGGCGCTGCGCCAAGATCCATCGCCGCCTCTTCAATAGAGCGATCCAGTTCGCGTAATCGCGAAGCGATCACCACCGCCACATAGGCGGTACAGAAAGTGACGTGCGCCAGCCAGATGGTCAGCATACCGCGATCGGAGGGCCAGCCGATGGCATGACCGAGCGCGACAAACAGCAGCAGCAGCGACAGTCCGGTAATCACATCCGGCATCACTAGCGGCGCGGTGATCATAAACGCAAAGCCGTTTGCGCCGCGAAATCGTCCAAATCGCACCATCACCACCGCGGCGATAGTACCGAGAATCACCGCCATCGTCGCCGCGCAGGCGGCAATCGTCAGGCTTAATCCCACCGCGCTCATCATGGCGGTATCCCGAAACAGCTCGCCGTACCAGCGCGTCGACCATCCCGCCCACACCGTCACCAGCTTCGAACTGTTAAATGAGTAAATCACCAGCATTAACATCGGCGCATAGAGAAAAGTAAACCCCAGCACCAGAATCAGAATGCGCCAGGGCGAGCGAGCGACCGGTAAGTTATTCATCCGTGCTCTCCCACACTTTTTTGCTGATGTTTATGGAACCACATGATTGGTACTATCAGCAGCAGCAACATAATAATGGCGACCGCAGAAGCGACCGGCCAGTCGCGGTTATTGAAAAACTCCTGCCACAGGACGCGACCAATCATGATACTGTCCGGCCCGCCAAGCAATTCCGGGATCACGAACTCGCCCACCGCCGGGATAAAAACCAGCATCGAGCCGGCGATGATTCCGCCTTTGGTGAGCGGGACAATGATGCTAAAAAACGTTTTCAGCGGTCGGGCACCGAGATCCAGCGACGCTTCCACCAGCGAATAATCAATGCGCGTCAATGCGGTATAAATGGGCAGAACCATAAACGGCAGATAGGCATAAACAATGCCAATATAGACTGCCAGGTTAGTGTGCAGGATAGTCAGCGGCTGATCGATAGCCCCGAGCCACAGCAACACATTATTCAGCACGCCGTTGTTTTTCAAAATGCCCATCCATGCATAGACGCGAATTAAAAAAGACGTCCATGAGGGCAGAATCACCAGCAGCAACAGGATATTGCGCGTGGAGGGTTTACTATGCGCCACCGCCCACGCCAGCGGGTAGCCCAGCAGCAAGCAGCAGATCGTGGAAATACCTGCAATCTGTAAAGATTGCAGGTAGGCCTCAAAATAGAGAGGATCATCGGTCAGTTGCAAAAAATTGCCGAGATTGAGTGTAATCGACAACTGACCGTCGGCCCATTCCAGTAAATCGGTATACGGCGGGATCGCCCGCGCCATTTCCGCCAGGCTTATCTTAAAGACAATGAGAAACGGCAGTAAAAACAGCAGAATGAGCCAGATATAGGGCAAGGCGATAACCAGCTTACGCCCATGTTTCATTTGCATTCGCGCCAACCATAGCGCCGCGCCGCCAGGGTTGCTGTTGCGCGCCGAAGGCTCAAGTGTGCTCATGTTTCCCCCTTATACCGTCAGGACCACGCAACTATCCGCTTCCCAGCACAAACGCACTTCGTCGCCCCAGGCTGGTAACCCTTTCCGGTAACGGTGCGCATTCTGCAGTTGAGCGCTGATCATCTGCCCACTTTTTAGCCGCACATGATAAATAGACAGATCGCCAAGATAGGCAATATGCGCCACTTCGCCGACGGCGAAGTTATAGCCATCGGCAGGCGGCGCATCACACAACATGATTTTTTCCGGACGTAGCGCCACATATACCGGCACATTATCAACGATAGAGGCATCCGCATCGACTTTTAACGGATGTATCAGACCGGGCGCGTCAATGACCAGACCGTCCTCTTCACGCGCTTTTAGTAAGCCCTCAAAAACATTTACCGATCCGATAAATTCGGCGCTATAGCGGGTCGTCGGATGCTCGTAAATCTCCTCCGGTTCGCCAATTTGCACAAACTTGCCACGGTTCATGATGGCGATGCGCCCCGCCATCGTCATCGCTTCTTCCTGATCGTGTGTCACCATGACGCAGGTCACGCCGACGCGCTCAAGGATATCAGCCACTTCAAGCTGCATCCGGTCGCGTAATTTTTTATCCAGCGCGCCCATCGGTTCATCTAACAAGAGCAGCTTAGGACGTTTAGCCAGGCTGCGCGCCAGAGCCACGCGCTGGCGCTGACCGCCGGAAAGCTGATGCGGCTTACGTTTCGCGAACTCCTGCATGTGTACCAGACCCAGCATCTCTTTGACACGGCTGGCAATCTCCGCCTTCGGCAGTTTGTCCTGCTTCAGACCAAAAGCGATGTTCTGTTCTACCGTCATATGCGGAAACAACGCATAGGATTGAAACATCATATTAATCGGGCGCTGATATGGCGGAACATGCGCCAGATCGACGCCGTCGAGCATAATTTGCCCGCTGCTCGGCACTTCAAAACCTGCCAGCATCCGTAGCAGGGTCGATTTTCCACATCCTGACGCGCCCAGCAGAGCAAAAATCTCGCCTTTATAGATAGTCAGACTGACATCATCGACAGCATGTTGCCCGTCGAATGACTTCGTCAGGTTGCGAATTTCCAGAAGCGGCGTCAGCGCTTTACGGGTTTTCACCTGCGGGCGGTGGGGGGCATCATTCACAAGGCGCTCTCCGGCATAATACAATCAAACGATACAAACGGTGGAATGCCCGATAACGCACGCTTATCAGACCATACCATTAATAAATTACTTACCGCTTTTCACCTTCGTCCATGCGCGGGTACGGACGCGATCAATCTTCGGCTCCTGCACTTTCAGGGTAAACAACTTGGCCCGCACATCCGCCGGCGGATAAATTCCCGGGTTATCGCGCACCTGCTGGCTGACCAGCGCCGTCGCCTCTTTATTCGCATTGGCATAGAAAACGTGATCGGAAATATGGGCAATCACATCAGGGCGCAGCAGATAATTAAGGAACTGGTAGGCCTCATCTTTATTTTTGGCGTCAGCCGGCATGGCAAACACATCAAAAAATGCCATTGCCCCCTCTTTGGGGATCGAGAAAGAGATATTGACGCCATTTTTCGCCTCTTTCGCCCGGTTAGCGGCCTGCCAGACATCGCCCGCCCAGCCGATGGCCACACAGGTATCGCCATTAGCCAGATCGTTAATGTATTGCGAGGAGTGGAAATAGCGAATGTTTGGCCGTAGCTTCAACAACAGATCGGTTGCCGGGCCGGTGTAGTCATCCGCTTTGCTGCTATTCGGATCTTTACCCAGATAGTTCAGCACGGTGGCAAAAATTTCTTCAGGCGCATCAAGGAAAGAGACGCCGCAGCTTTTTAGCTTCTCCAGATTTTCCGGCTTGAGAACTAAATCCCAGCTATTCACTGGCGCATCGTCCCCCAGCACCGCTTTCACTTTATCAACATTATAGCCAATGCCCGTCGTGGCCCACATATAGGGCATGGCGTATTTGTTGTCAGGATCGTGCTTCGCTACCAGTTTCAGCAGTTCAGGATCGAGGTTTTTCCAGCCGGGAAGTTTGCTTTTATCCAGCGGCTGAAAAACGCCTGCGGTGAGCTGGCGCTCAAGAAAACTGGCCGACGGCACCACCAGATCGAAACCGGTGCTTCCTGCCATTAACTTACCTTCCAGCACTTCGTTAGAGTCAAAAACATCATAGATAACGTTAATCCCGGTCTCTTTTTCAAAGTTCGCCACCGTGTCCGGCGCGATATAATCTGACCAGTTATAAATGTGCAGCGTTTTTTGTCCGGCAGCGAGCGTGCCGACAGAGACGGCCATCAGCGCACCCGCAGCCAGACCCGATAGCCATTTTTTATTTAAGGCGGTCATCATCGCTTTCCTTCTGAAATCCGTTAACAAATGAACCCATTAGACGCGGTTTAAAACATGCCTGAAACGTGCATACCTTTTCATTTGATACAAATGAAGAAGAGAGGTCGCCCTCCCTGCCATCAAGCTCGCTATGAAAGCTTCGCAAGAATAACTTTAGCTAAGGTTTGAGGCTATAGCCCAGATTAAAAAACGCCTTTTATCAATTTTTTATGCAGGTTTTGTCTATGTGATAAAGCGAAATGGTCAGAAAGGAGGTGAATAATTCTTTAAAGAAAGGTTAATAGCAGCATAAAAAAACGTAAACAGCAGCCGCGCTGGCAGCGACTGCCTGATTATCGGGAGGGATCAGTGAAGAAAATGGTCAACTGCGCTGGTTTTTTGCGCGTCTTCTTCCGCGTTAAACAGAAGCTGATGCGCCCCGGCCTCAAGGATCACCATAGAGATCTGCTCTTCACTTTGGCGAACAAACCATTCGAATTGTTCGTAGGTGACACCCTGCATAACGGATAAAGACTGGCACACAACCAGTTTTGGCAGATTATCATCCTGCATATCGAGAAAAGCTTTTACCGTCAACGAACTGGCGTTGATAGCGGAGAGATCGGCCGCCAGCGGCAACAACGCGGAAGGCCTGACTTCCGCCATCGCGGAAAAAAGGACGGTGTTGTCCACCAAATCGATTTTAGCATCGTAGACGCCGTCAAAATTCTGCATATGCGGCAAATGCAGCGCCTGGCAGGTATCACATTCGAAGAAATTCATGCCCAGGTCGTCGAGCCATTGACGCAACGTATCCAGAGTGGGAACGACCAGTGATATCATAATAATGTGCTACCTCTTACGATGACGATGAAAAAATTACCGGCACAGCTTACGCAAAAAGCGTGCTTCGTACTACGACGGAATCCACGATTGCGATTAGCCGCCGATTTTAAGGCAAAATTCAGGGGTGGCGTGGCGTTCTATCCACTGGATCATTCGCCCCGCGATATCCACGCCCGTGGTCTTTTCGATGCCTTCCAGTCCCGGTGAGGCATTCACTTCCATAACCAGCGGCCCGCGCGCGGCGCGTAAAATATCAACGCCCGCCACATCCAGCCCCAACGTCTGTGCGGCTTTGATGGCGATATCCCGTTCACGGGGAGTGATCGTCGCGATGCTGGCCACCCCGCCGCGATGAAGATTGGAGCGAAAATCGCCTGCTTTCGCGCACCGCTCAATCGCCGCCACAACCTCATTGCCGACGACCAGACAACGAATATCGCATCCTTTAGCTTCGGCAATGTATTCCTGAACCAAAATATGGGCATTAAGCCCCCGGAACGCATCAATGACACTTTCAGCAGCCTGGCGCGTCTCCGCCAATACCACGCCGATCCCTTGCGTGCCTTCTACCAGCTTCACGACCAGCGGCGCCCCGCCGACCATATCAATGAGATCGCTGGTATCATCCGGCGAATGGGCGATCCCGGTAATGGGAAGATCGATACCCTGGCGCGCCAGAAGTTGTAGGGATCGCAGCTTATCGCGCGCGCGGGTAATGGCGACGGATTCATTCAGCGGATAGCTACCCAGCAGCTCAAACTGACGTAGCGCAGCGGTACCATAAAAGGTAATGGCCGAACCAATACGGGGAATAACGGCGTCAAAATGGGGTAGACGACGTCCCTTGTAATGGATCGACGACGCTGCCGGGTTAATATTCATATAGCAGGAAAGAGGATCGAGTATCTCTACCAGATGGCCGCGCCGCATCGCGGCTTCGCGCAGACGTTTGCAAGAATAGAGCGTTCCATCCCTGGACAATATGGCAATTTTCACCCTGCACCTCGCTGAAAACCCTGAAAAGCCCGCGTATCATACACTGGCCCGCAGGTTTTAGCGCGTCGCCCAGCCCTGTTTATGCAAATATTCGAGAATAAATGGGCGATTTTCTTTAATCAGGGTGCGACGGATATGATCGCTCCAGGTATCGCGTCGCGTATTGCTGCCGCGGTTCAGATAATACTCAGCCAACTGCTCGTCATAGCGCGCCAACAGCTTTTCATCAAGCGGTTGATACCGGTTCTCATGAACCACCAGCGCGGCAGGCAGGCGCGGTTTCAGATCCGGATTATCCGCAGGCCAGCCCAAACACAAGCCAAACAGCGGCAATACATACTTCGGCAATTTCAACAGTTCGGTAACAGACTCAATATTATTACGGATGCCGCCGATATACACGCCGCCTAACCCCAGCGATTCCGCCGCCGTCAGCGCATTTTGCCCCATCATCGCTGTATCAACTACGCCGAGCAGCAGTTGTTCGGCAAGCCCCAACTGCGCGTCAGGGCAGATTTGCAAATGACGATTAAAATCGGCGCAAAATACCCAAAACTCAGCGGCCTGCGCCACATGCTTTTGCCCGCCCGTCAGGGACACCAACGCCTCGCGCAGCGCCTTATCGCTAATACGGATAATAGAACTGCACTGTAAAAAACTGGAACTGGACGTGCTGCGTGCAGCGGCAATAATGGCCTCTCGCTGCGCGTCAGTCACGGGTTCATCGGTGAAATGGCGAATAGAACGATGGCCACAAAGAAGTTCAATGGTCGGACTCATTATGCTTTTCTCTATCTGAACGGGAAGAAATGTCGGGTGGACGTTTCATCAATTGCGGCGCCAGTAACTGCGCAATACGCCACATCATCGCCACCGCGGCGGGGAGGATCAACACGACGCCCAGGAAAACCATCAATACGCCAGCCAGAGGCGTATTGCACGGCGCTGGCAGCGTAAGGTAATGATTAAGCGATAGCAAAGCGAGCGCCAGCAAAATCATACCGAGGCATTCCAGTATCAGTATGCTTTTGGGTAACACGCCAATTGTGCGCATATCAAGCCTCCCGGTAAACTGAGGCACAGTGTAGAACGTTCTGGTCCGGCGTGTTTAGCAGATATAGTCTTAGATTATCAAAGGAACAGGCGTAACCTGCTTTTCATCCACCGTAAATCGCGGCATGATAACGTCTGTTCGCCGTCTGGCTTTATGTTCGAGGAGAGATATGTTTACTGTTATTTTTGGCCGCCCAGGGTGCCCTTATTGCGTGCGTGCAAAAGAGCTGGCGGAAAAACTGAGCAACGAACGCGACGATTTCAACTATCGCTATATTGATATCCATGCCGAAGGCATTACTAAAGCGGATTTAGAAAAAACCGTAGGTAAACCCGTAGAAACCGTACCGCAGATTTTTGTCGATCAAAAACATATCGGCGGCTGTACGGACTTTGAAGCATGGGCAAAAGAAAATCTGAATCTTTTCGCCTGATTGCTCTGGCAACGCCCTCTGCCGGAGGGCGCTATCGGTGTTTTTTTCGCCGGTGACTAAACAGGGTGCTAATAAACAAATAACAGAGCGCGCCTAAAGCACACCAGAATACGGCGCTAAATAACCACGCCAGTTCTTGCCATAACGATCGGGTTGGCATAAATACAACACGCATTAGCACCAGGCAAAATGGCGCCGCCAGCATCGCCCCGATCAGCGGTCGGATCACTTCGCGTCGGTGAGAATAAAAACTGGCCACCGCACCAGGCAACGTAAAAAATAACAGCCCAATCTCAGGATGCCCTGCCGCGCGAAAAGCGCCTTGCATATGCATAGTTAATGAAAGACACACCACAATAAAGAGTACAAAGCAGCAGACAACGCCTGCCCACCCCTGTTTATGTTTCAATCGTTCCTCCTGACACTCTCTATCGAACACGCTTTCCGCCGTGAGGCGTCCAGTCAGATAAAGTCATGTGGCATTCCATGCCAAAAACACACCTGCACGATTCTTATAGCCGTTAGTACGCAATAAGATTAAACTAGCAGGATATATTGTTGTGTTGTTTTTATTTGGATGCTGCATGCAATACGATTGCACCCTTAATTCATGATAAAAACAGTAGCGTAAATTATCATTTCTTTCAACAGCTTACTCGTAAACAAGAAGTTAGTCTCCGTGAATATAAACGTCGCAGATTTGTTAAATGGGAATTACATCCTGTTATTATTTGTGGTCCTGGCTCTTGGCCTGTGTCTTGGCAAGTTACGTCTGGGCTCAGTCCAACTTGGTAATTCCATTGGCGTTTTGGTGGTCTCTCTATTATTAGGGCAGCAGCATTTTAGTATTAACACCGACGCGCTAAATCTGGGATTTATGCTGTTTATTTTTTGTGTCGGCGTCGAAGCTGGTCCCAACTTTTTTTCGATTTTTTTTCGTGACGGTAAAAATTATCTGATGCTTGCCCTGGTCATGGTCGGTAGCGCTCTGCTAATCGCCTTAGGCCTTGGTAGGCTATTCGGCTGGGATATCGGCCTGACGGCCGGTATGCTGGCCGGCTCAATGACATCTACGCCAGTGCTGGTTGGCGCAGGGGATACCCTGCGACATTCCGGCATCGCCAACACGCAACTCTCCTCCGCCCTTGATAATCTGAGCCTGGGCTATGCCCTGACCTATCTGATCGGGCTGGTCAGTCTGATCGTGGGCGCGCGCTACTTGCCTAAACTACAGCATCAGGATTTGCAAACCAGCGCCCAGCAAATTGCTCGCGAGCGCGGTCTGGATACCGATGCTAATCGCAAGGTTTATCTGCCAGTTATCCGCGCCTATCGGGTTGGCCCGGAACTGGTGGCCTGGACTGACGGCAAAAATCTGCGCGAGCTGGGTATTTACCGCCAGACAGGCTGCTATATCGAACGTATTCGCCGTAACGGTATTCTGGCGAACCCGGATGGCGATGCGGTACTGCAAATGGGCGATGAGATTGCGCTGGTCGGCTATCCGGACGCGCACGCCAGGCTCGATCCCAGCTTCCGTAATGGTAAGGAAGTGTTTGATCGCGATCTGCTTGATATGCGCATCGTGACGGAAGAAATTGTGGTGAAAAACCACAATGCGGTCGGTCGCCGCCTCGCTCAGCTCAAGCTGACCGATCATGGCTGCTTCCTTAACCGCGTCATCCGCAGCCAGATCGAAATGCCTATCGACGATAACGTAGTGCTGAATAAAGGCGACGTGTTACAGGTGAGCGGCGACGCCAGACGCGTAAAAACCATCGCTGATCGCATTGGTTTTATTTCGATCCATAGTCAGGTGACTGACCTGCTCGCTTTCTGCGCTTTTTTTATCATCGGTTTAATGATCGGGATGATTACCTTCCAGTTCAGCAATTTTAGTTTCGGCATCGGCAACGCGGCCGGATTGCTGTTCGCCGGGATCATGCTCGGTTTCCTGCGCGCCAACCATCCTACCTTTGGTTATATTCCGCAGGGCGCGCTTAACATGGTGAAAGAGTTCGGCTTGATGGTATTTATGGCAGGCGTTGGTTTAAGCGCCGGCAGCGGTATCAGCAACGGGCTGGGCGCGGTCGGCGGACAAATGCTGATTGCCGGGCTTGTCGTCAGCCTGGTACCGGTGGTGATCTGCTTCCTGTTTGGCGCTTATGTACTGCGCATGAACCGGGCACTGCTGTTCGGCGCCATGATGGGGGCGCGTACCTGCGCCCCGGCGATGGAAATCATTAGCGATACGGCGCGCAGCAATATTCCGGCGCTGGGTTATGCGGGGACTTACGCCATCGCCAACGTTCTGCTGACACTGGCGGGAACACTTATTGTCATCATCTGGCCGGGATTAGGATAAAACTGAAGTTTGCCTTTGAGTGAAAAAATTTTGCCAATAGGTAGAACTTTTCATTAAAGCATCAGTCATACCTATTGCCACTGCTTTTCTTTGATGTCCCCATTTTGTGGAGCCCATCAACCCCGCCATTTCGGTTCAAGGTTGATGGGTTTTTTGTTGCCTGACGCAGAGTGGGGCAACATTGACTCTCCGGCGATTCGCTTTACCATCCGTAAAATCTCTTCACGCGCCAGCGGTGTTCGATCCGTTACAAAATGCAGCGTCATCCCCTCAATAAACGCATCCAGCGCGCGGGCGGTCTGCACGTCAAACCACTGCGCCAGCGTATTCTGGCTACGCTGCATCCAGTTTTGCATGACTATTTTTAACGCTGGCTTATCGCTGGCATAGGCATATAACTGATACATTAACGCCATATTATCCGGCGTCGTAACCTGCGTCGTAACCTGCGAGCCGTAAATCATTTCCGTTATTGCCTGGCACGCCCCCTCCGCATCCGTCACCTGCGCAAAAAAGTCCTGGTATTGACGCAACATGTTCTCGGTGAAAAGTGTAAAAGCTTCACTCAATAACGCATCCATACCGGCAAAATAGTAGGTCATCGAGCCAAGCGGCACCTGAGCGATAGCGGCGATTTTCCGGTGCGTCACGGCATGAACGCCATAGGTCTTTACCGCTTCCAGTGTGGCCTGAATAATTTTTTCACGTCGCTTAGGATCATTGGCGCGTCTTACGGCATTTTCTTTCATGATGAGTTCCACATCTCATTCAGGATGCAGGCTATAGTAGCCTGCCGCTTACGCTGAAAAAACAGATAGTAAAAACTGTCTGCACAACGAAGTATGACGACGATATGTACAAATGTACACAAGCTTGCTAATGTTTACCTCTCGCTTCTATTTTCTGGCCTGACGCTATGACCGTCCTCTCCTCACGTAACGCCTTAAAACGCCGTACCTGGGCGCTGTTTATGTTCTTCTTTTTACCCGGCCTGCTGATGGCCTCCTGGGCAACCCGAACGCCTGCTATTCGGGATATTCTTTCCGTCTCTATCGCGGAAATGGGGGCAGTCTTATTCGGGCTTTCTATCGGTTCAATGAGCGGTATTCTTTGTTCCGCCTGGCTGGTGAAACGATTTGGCACCCGGAAAGTTATTCGCACGACGATGACCTGCGCAGTAGGCGGGATGGTTATTCTTAGCGTCGCGCTGTGGTGCGCCTCGCCGCTGATTTTTGCCCTGGGGTTAGCCGTTTTCGGCGCCAGTTTTGGCGCCGCCGAAGTGGCGATTAATGTCGAAGGCGCGGCGGTCGAACGCGAGCTGAATAAAACCGTTCTGCCGATGATGCATGGTTTTTACAGTTTCGGCACGCTGGCGGGCGCTGGTGTCGGCATGGCGTTAACCGCATTAAGCGTCCCGGCTAACATTCATATCATCCTCGCGGCTGCCGTGGCTATCGCGCCCATTTTTATCGCCATTCGGGCGATCCCTGACGGTACGGGTAAAAACGCATCGGAAGGTTCTCACTTTCAGGAAAAAGGATTACCTTTTTATCGGGACATCCAGCTTTTACTCATTGGCGTGGTGGTGCTGGCAATGGCATTCGCCGAAGGCTCTGCGAATGACTGGCTGCCGTTACTGATGGTAGACGGACACGGTTTCAGCCCAACCTCCGGCTCTCTGATTTACGCCGGTTTCACGCTTGGCATGACCGTTGGTCGCTTTAGCGGCGGCTGGTTTATTGACCGCTATAGCCGTGTGACGGTTGTTCGCGCCAGCGCGTTGATGGGAGCACTGGGCATTGGCCTGATTATTTTTGTTGATAGCGCCTGGGTTGCCGGCGTATCAGTCATTCTTTGGGGCTTAGGCGCCTCGCTCGGCTTCCCGCTGACCATTTCCGCCGCCAGCGATACTGGTCCCGACGCGCCGACGCGCGTGAGCGTTGTCGCCACGACCGGCTATCTGGCGTTTTTGGTCGGACCGCCGCTGTTGGGCTATCTGGGAGAGCACTATGGATTACGCAGCGCCATGATGGTCGTGTTGGCGCTGGTTATTCTGGCGGCGCTGGTAGCGAAGGCCGTCGCCAAACCTGTATTGACTCCGCAACCAGTAATGGAGCATAACGCATGAGTATCAAATTAATCGCCGTCGACATGGACGGCACTTTTCTGAGCGATCAAAAAACCTATAACCGTGACCGGTTTATGGCGCAGTACCAACAAATGAAGAGGAAAGGCATTCGCTTTGTCGTGGCCAGCGGCAATCAGTATTACCAGTTAATCTCCTTCTTTCCGGAAATTGCGCACGAAATCGCTTTTGTCGCGGAAAACGGCGGCTGGGTGGTCAGCGAAGGAAAGGATGTTTTTAATGGCGAGCTGACAAAAGCCGACTTCCAGACGGTTGTCGAACACCTGCTCACACGCGCCGATGTGGAGATTATCGCCTGTGGAAAAAACAGCGCCTACACGCTGAAACAGTACGATGATGCGTTAAAAGCCGTTGCGGCGATGTATTACCATCGCCTGGAGTTTGTAGATAATTTTAATAATATCAACGATGTCTTTTTCAAATTTGGCCTTAATATTACCGATGAGCGGATACCGGAAGTACAGGCGGCGCTGCACAACGCCATTGGCGATATCATGGTCCCGGTTCATACCGGCTATGGCAGCATCGATTTAATTATTCCCGGCGTCCATAAAGCCAACGGTCTGCGTCTGTTACAGCAGCGCTGGGGCATTCGTGATAATGAAGTGGTAGTGTTCGGCGACGGCGGCAACGATATTGAGATGCTACGTCAGGCCGGGTTTAGTTTTGCGATGTCGCACGCCAGCGAAGCAGTCGCGGCGGCGGCGAAATACCGCGCCGGATCGAACAACCAGGAAGGCGTGCTGGATATCATCGACGGCGTATTAAAAAACGAGCCACCATTCAACCTCTAGCGGATGGCCTCTCTATGCCTGATAGCAGAAAGCTTATCAGGCATAGCCGCTCTCTGGGTCTGTTTGCGAATCCCCCGCCCGCTTATCTTTTAAGAAGACCAGCATCAGCAACAGCCAAAGAATACCGTTTGCCAGATTAAACAGGCTAAATAGCCCATTGCCGCCGCTTAACCAGGCGTGTTTACTTACTTCAATGCCAACGGTAAAAATCAGCATTTGTAGCATTCCCATCGCCGCCGAGACCGTTCCTTTACTCATATCGCTGGAGAAAAGCGTCAGACGCACCAGTCCGGCATTCGCCAGCCCAATGCCAAAAGCGTATAGGCTTAATCCCGCCGTCATCCATAAATAAGCATGGGATGAGACCACCGTCGCCGCCGCGGCGATGATCAGCCCCGCGACGATAGGCCAACCACCCATAACGATCAGCGAGCGAACCGTACGTCGGGAGGTTAAACGCGCCAACACCAGGTTACCGGCGATCAGCGCGCCAAAAACGGGCACCTGTAGCAGACCATATTCATAACTGCTGAGCTGTTCGCCGCTAATAATGATAATCGGCGACTGCGCAATCCAGGCCAACAGCGGCAGGCTGACAAATCCCAGCGCTAACGCCCCTGCGACAAACCGCCGGTTTTTTATCACCAGTCGATAATCCCGGCCCAGCGCCTTGAGCGATAGCGTTTCACCCCGCCGCGTGGCAGTCTCCGGCATTGCGCGCTGTAGCCCGAAAAAGGCGATAGCGGCCAGCGCGGCGAACAGAATAAACATCCCCTCCCACGGCAGGACATGTACCCATGCCGCCCCGACCAGTGGTCCCAGTAGCGGCGCGATTAACGCCACGTTTGCCATCAACGCGGTAATTTTTATACATACCGCTTCCTCAAAGGATTCCTGAATCGCGGCATACCCTACAGCGCCGATAAAACACAGACTAATCCCTTGCAAAAAACGCAGGAACGTAAATTGTTCAATGTTTTTCGCCAGTAGCGTCGCCAGGCAGGTGACAATAAACCACACGACGCCCGCCAGCATCACGGGACGACGGCCAATACGGTCTGACAACGGTCCAAGCAGCCACTGTAAGAACATGCCGCCCGCCAGATAAGCGGTCATAGACGTAGGAACCCAGTCCAGGCTCGCCTGATACTGCTCAACCACCGCCAGCATACCCGGCTGTATCATGTCATTGCCAATATAAGTAGAAAATTCGTACAGCACCAGACAGAGGGGAAAAAGCAGAGCCTGACGTCCCAGCCTGGCGCCTGATTGTAAACGGTTATGCATACCATCTCTTCGCCAATAAAAAACCGCGCAGAGTGTAATGAAAGTCCGGGAACTGAGATAGCGAATTATGAGGCTGCAAGGGAAATAGCGCACATTTTTACAGAAAGCCGCTTAGCGCTTGCGTACTTTAAGGTTAATTTAAGTTTGCGCCGTTATCATGGAAGTTGTTTTATGCCATTGTCTTAAATCTCTTCATGTTGCAGCCAAATAAGACAATACCGCTTTTCCTCCCTGTTACGCTGCATTTATGCTCAGTTTGCACGGGGATGAGTTGGCTGTCCCTTTTGATTTCATTGCTCTGAGCCTGGATGTTATGCTGGAAAACCTTAACGACTCGCTGTTTTATGTTATTAACGCCACGCCTGATTCCGCGCAGTGGATGATTTCGCTCGCTATCTTTATCGCCAAAGATGCCATCAACATCGTCCCGCTTTTAGTTGTTGTGCTCTGGCTGTGGGGCCCGCGCGATCAGGTCTGCGCTCAGCGCCAACTGATCGTTAAAATAGGCATCGCGCTGATTATCAGTCTGGCGGTCTCCTGGACAATGGGACACCTTTTCCCGCACGACCGTCCTTTTGTCGATCATATCGGCTACAACTTCCTGCATCATGCCGCCGATGACTCTTTCCCCAGCGATCACGGTACGGTGATTTTTACCTTTGCGCTGGCGTTTTTGTTCTGGCACCGCCTCTGGTCAGGCATCGTGATGATGGCGATAGCTATTACCATCGCCTGGTCGCGCGTCTATCTCGGCGTACACTGGCCGTTAGATATGATTGGCGCGCTACTGGTAGCGATGCTTGGTTGCCTGAGCGCGCAACTGATCTGGCAACGGTACGGCGCGCCGATCTACCAGGCGCTGCAACGTTGTTACCGTTTCTGTTTCGCGCTGCCCATTCGAAAAGGCTGGGTACGTGACTAAACAGCGAAAAAAAGAGTAATATTAAGCGCTCTGTATGGTGCGGAGCGCTTATTTAACTCTCCAGGAGAACTATGGAAACGCGACGCGACGAGCGTATTGGTCAATTGCTGCAGGCCTTAAAACGCAGCGATAAACTTCACCTTAAAGAAGCCGCGACCCTGTTGGGCGTCTCTGAAATGACCATTCGTCGCGACCTGAACCATAAAAGCGCGCCTGTCGTGTTGCTGGGCGGCTATATCGTACTGGAGCCCCGCAGCGCCAGTCATTATCTGTTAAGCGATCAAAAATCTCGTCTGGTGGAAGAAAAACGCCGAGCCGCTCAGTTGGCTGCGGGCTTGGTACAGGCGCATCAGACGGTATTTATTGACTGCGGCACCACCACGCCGTGGATCATTGAAGCCATTGATAATGACCTTCCCTTTACGGCGGTGTGCTATTCACTTAATACCTTTCTGGCGCTGCAGGACAAACCACATTGTCGCGCCATCCTCAGCGGCGGGGAGTTTCACGCCAGCAACGCCATTTTCAAACCGCTTGATTTCCATGAAACGTTAAACAATATTTGTCCGGATATCGCGTTTTATTCCGCCGCCGGCGTTCATACCAGTAAAGGCGCTACCTGCTTTAATCTGGAAGAACTGCCGGTAAAACATTGGGCAATGACGATGGCGCAGTGCCATGTGCTGGTGGTGGATCACAGTAAATTCGGCAAGGTACGTCCGGCGCGAATGGGGGAATTATCACGCTTTGATACGATTATCAGCGACCGCCGGCCCGATGAGACATTTGTGGCCTACGCCAAAGCGCAACAAATTAACCTGATGTATTAACCGCAAGTCGCCGGATGAGACGCACACCCGGCAACGAGGTTATTTTACGAGAACCAACCGCCAAACCATTGATGGAATTTCATCAGCACAAAATCCCACATCCGGCTAAAAAATCCGCCCTCATCGACGTTTTCCATCACCATTAACGGACGTTGCTCAATGGATTTTCCGTTGAGCTGGAAATCGATGGCGCCGACAACCTGCCCTTTCTTCAACGGCGCCATGAGCTGTGGTTCATTCAACGTAAAACTGGCCTTCAGGTTTTTAAGCTGCCCACGCGGAATCGTCACAGACCCCGCGTCGCCCGCCCCTAAATTGACCTCACGCTTATCGCCAAACCAGACCCGTTGCGTCACGAATGTCGCGTCAGGTTTAATCGGCGTGACCGTTTCAAAGAAGCGGAAACCCCAGGTCAGCAGTTTTTCTGACTCATTAAAACGAATACGATCCGTTTTCGCCCCCAGCACGACGGAGATCAGACGCATATCGCCCTGAGTGGCGGAGGCGACAAGGTTATACCCAGCGCCTGTCGTTGTCCCCGTTTTCATGCCGTCGACATGCAGATTGGTGCTCCACAACAGGCGGTTGCGGTTTGGTTGACGAATATTATTAAAGGTAAACTCTTTCTCTTTATGAATGGCGTATTCGTCAGGCACGTCGTGAATCAAGGCTTTGCCGAGCAGCGCCATATCGCGAGCGGTACTGAACTGCCCTGGCGCATCAAGACCGTGCACCGTCTGGAAGGTTGTATTCGTTAACCCCAGTCGTTTCGCATAGGCGTTCATCAGGCCGATAAAGGACTCCTGGCTTCCGGCAACGTAGTCGGCAAGCGCGATACAGGCATCGTTACCTGACTGAATGATGATGCCTTTATTAAGATCCGCAACCGACACCTGATCGCCCGGCTTCAGAAACATCACCGACGACCCACGTAGCGCCGGGTTCCCCGTCGCCCAGGCATCTTTGCCCACCGTCACCATATCGGTCAGCTTGATTTTCCCTGCCTTCAGCGCCTGGCCCACCACGTAGCTGGTCATAATTTTTGTCAAACTGGCAGGGTCGAGTTTCTCATCAGCGTTGCCTTCCGCCAGCACTTTACCGCTGGCGTAATCCATTAAGATCCAGGCTCGCGCATCAACGCCCGGCGGCGCGATCGTTTGTTCCTCTGCCTTTACAGGCGAAACGAAAAGGAATAAGAGAACCGAACCTGCCGCGAGGCTACGAAGGGAAGAAGCGTATTGCGTCATAGTACCACCCGAGTATCCATTCCAAAAACACACGTCACACCACCGTGTAATAAGTGCGGTGAGTAATAACGCACTCACAACGTTAAAGAAACCGTAACTTGGTAAAGTTTTTAAAGTTTATGCAATAACATCCCGTTACGCTTCCTTCATAACGATTTTTTTACAGAATGTTGTGTAAATGTTAGGTTTATCTCATTGTAGGCCGATTACTGTCATCATCCTGATAAAACAGAAGGGGTTAATATGATTACGCTGTGGGGCCGGAACAACTCGGCTAACGTTAAAAAAGTGTTGTGGACGCTTGAAGAGCTGGAACTGCCATACGATCAAATTCTGGCAGGCGGAAAATTCGGCGTTAACCAGGATGCCGACTATCTGGCGATGAATCCTAATGGGCTGGTGCCGCTGCTTAAAGATGATGAAACCAACCTGTTATTGTGGGAATCCAATGCCATTGTCCGCTATCTGGCGGCGCAATACGGCCAGAACCGGCTATGGGTTGATAATCCGGCGCGGCGTGCGGAGGGCGAAAAATGGATGGACTGGGCGAATCAAACGTTAAGCCCGGCGCACCGCGTGATCCTGATGGGACTGGTCAGAACCCCGCCGGAAAAACGCGATCGGGCGGCAATTGAAGCCGGTATCGAAAAGTGTGATAGCCTGTTCGTGCTTCTTGATGATGCTCTGGCCCGCCAGCCGTGGTTCTCCGGGGATAACTTTGGCACCGGCGATATCGCCATTGCGCCTTTCGTCTATAACCTGTTGAACGTGGGTCTGAAGTGGACGCCACGCCCGAATCTGGAGCGCTGGTATCAACAGCTCACCGAGCGCCCTGCTTTTCGTAAAGTGGTGATGATCCCGGTTACCTAACGCGTGGCTGCGGTATCGGGTGAAGGACTTACCTTGAGTAACTGCCCGTCGGACTCATCGGTTAACACATATAAGTAGCCGTCAGGTCCGACACGTACATCACGGATACGCTGCTTTCTGTCACCCAGAATACGGCCTTCTTCCGTCACCGTATTTCCATCGACGCGCATCACAATAACCTCTTTATCTTTTAGCGCGCCGATAAACAGTTTGTGCCGCCACGGCGCAAAAACATCGCTGGCATAAAAAGCCATTCCGCTGATCGCCGGAGAATCCTTCCAGTAGTAAACCGGTTGCTCTGTCCCCTCCACAATTTCACCTTTAGCTTCCGGCACTTTCAGACCGCTATAGTTGATGCCCCATGTGGCCAGCGGCCAGCCATAATTTTTGCCTTTTTCCGGGATGTTAATTTCATCGCCGCCGCGCGGGCCGTGTTCATGCAGCCATAGCGCGCCGCTCCAGGGATTGATGGCCAGTCCCTGCGGATTACGAATACCGTAAGACCAGATTTCCGGACGCACGCCCGCCTGATGTACAAACGGATTATCCGGCGGGATTTCGCCCTGCCCGGTCAGGCGCACCAGCTTACCCTGTAATTTATCCAAATCCTGTGCGGTAGCGCGCTGGTTATTTTCACCCAGGGCAATAAAAAGAGCCCCTTTCGCATCGAATACCATACGTCCGCCAAAATGGTTGCCGGTAGACAACTTAGGCATCTGGCGAAACACGGTACGAAAATGCTCCAGACGCTGAAGATCGTCGCTCAGCCGCCCAAAGCCGACTGCCGTACCGGCGTTTCCTTCGCGGTCAGCTTCAGCATAGCTCAGCCAGACGCGGCGCGACTGGGCGAAATCAGGTGCCAGCACGACGTCCAGCAAACCTCCCTGCCCGTTTGCCCACACTTTCGGTACGCCAGCCAGCGGATCGGAAAGTCCCCGCCCCGCCTGCCAGTGGCGCAGTTGTCCCCCTTTCAGGGTAATGAGCATCCCACGATTATCCGGTAAAAAAGCCAGCGACCACGGGTGATCGAGCCGGGTTTGCAGTACCTCAACATTCACCGGCGCAAGATTCGCGTTTGCCCACGAAGAGAAAAGAGAGAATGAAACTACCGCGAGAAGTATTCGACGCATACCACCTCCTTCAGTGCTCTGCGTTAAAGCGTAGCCAGCATCGGAAGAGGTCGATTTATTTTTACAAAACATTAAGCGGCACGGTCCGGTAAAAAGGGGGAGTCGCCTCCCCCCTTGTTCAGACCTGTGTAAGCGGTGAATGTGCTTTCAGACTCTGAATACTCAGCGTCAAAGTTGTCAGACAGTTTTCAAGTTTATCTGCGTTGACGGCAATAAAGGTCGGACAATCATGGTGTCCGCTCATTAAACAAACGGCGGCGGCTGCGAGCGCGCCTTCGGCACGGCGCAGCGCGTTCCACTCTTCCTGATCGAGATGCAGTCCCTGCCGTAAAGCTTGATCGTGGAGCTCGCGATTCAGTTCAAAAAAATTGTCACGCAGAGTGTCACTTTCGCTGACTGACATATACCCCTTCGCTTTTCGCAATTGCAGATAAGCGGCAAGATCGATGCGCGCGTTTATCAGCTTGTTGAGAAGATCGGTTCTCAGTCTGTCAACGACCATACCTTTTTTCCTCCTCTTTTCTACCAGGGTTCAACATAATAGTATGGTCGTTTTTTAGACAAAGGGGTGTCAGAGATCAAGAATTTTCTTAGAATTAGCCTTTTTCACCTTTTGCTGATAACCACAGCGGTTGACGCCGACGTTCCCGATGAGATTGCGATACAATTTTTGTCCGGATATCTGTAGAATCCCTGCCCTGACCATTCCAATAAATGAACACTTTTTAAGCTATGAGTAATGTAACCCACCAGCCAAAGATCGGCTTCGTTTCCCTGGGCTGTCCGAAAAACCTCGTTGATTCGGAACGCATCCTGACTGAACTGCGTACCGAAGGCTATGACGTTGTACCACGCTATGACGATGCGGATATGGTTATCGTTAATACCTGTGGCTTTATTGACAGCGCGGTACAAGAGTCACTGGAAGCCATTGGCGAAGCGCTGAACGAAAACGGTAAGGTAATCGTCACCGGCTGCCTGGGCGCAAAAGAAGATCAGATCCGCGAAGTGCATCCGAAAGTACTGGAAATCACCGGGCCGCATAGCTATGAGCAAGTTCTGCAGCACGTCCATCATTACGTACCGAAACCGAAGCACAATCCATTTTTAAGCCTCGTACCGGAACAGGGTGTAAAACTGACGCCGCGCCATTATGCGTATCTGAAAATTTCTGAAGGCTGTAATCACCGCTGCACGTTCTGCATCATCCCGTCGATGCGCGGGGATCTGGTCAGCCGTCCAATTGGCGACGTATTAAGCGAAGCGAAACGTCTGGTTGATGCCGGGGTCAAAGAGATTCTGGTGATTTCGCAAGATACCTCCGCCTACGGCGTAGATGTAAAGCACCGCACCGGATTCCACAATGGCGAACCGGTGAAAACCAGTATGGTGAGCCTGTGCGAGCAGTTATCAAAACTGGGCGTCTGGACGCGTCTGCACTACGTCTACCCCTACCCGCACGTCGATGATGTGATTCCGCTAATGGCGGAAGGCAAAATCCTGCCCTATCTGGACATCCCGCTGCAACATGCCAGCCCGCGGATTCTTAAACTGATGAAACGTCCAGGTTCCGTTGACCGCCAACTGGCGCGCATTAAGCAGTGGCGCGAAATCTGCCCGGAACTGACCCTACGATCCACCTTTATTGTCGGCTTCCCCGGCGAAACGGAAGAAGACTTCCAGATGCTGCTCGACTTCCTGAAAGAGGCGCGTCTCGATCGCGTAGGCTGCTTCAAGTACAGCCCTGTGGAAGGCGCAGGCGCGAATGACCTGCCGGATCAGGTGCCGGAAGAGGTGAAAGAAGAACGCTGGAACCGCTTTATGCAACTGCAACAGCAAATCTCCGCTGAACGCTTGCAGGAAAAAGTGGGCCGCGAAATTCTGGTGATCGTTGATGAGGTTGACGAAGAAGGCGCTATTGGGCGTAGCATGGCGGATGCGCCGGAAATTGACGGCGCGGTCTATTTGAACGGCGAAACCAACGTCAAACCGGGCGATATCGTGCGCGTGAAAGTAGAAAACGTCGACGAATATGATTTGTGGGGCAGTCGGGTTTAACGCCTCCTCCCCCGGCGCGGGTGCCGGGCAGTACCGCAGAAGCTTATCCTTTAATCTTCGGGTCCAGCGCATCGCGCAGCCCGTCGCCTAACAGGTTAAACGCCAGCACTGTCAGGAAAATCGCCACCGCCGGGAAGAGCGCTACGTGCGGCGCGATGACCATATCCGCCCGCGCTTCATTGAGCATCGCTCCCCACTCCGGCGTTGGCGGCTGCGCGCCTAATCCGAGAAATGACAGGCTTGCCGCGGAAATGATTGACGTACCGATACGCATCGTAAAGAAAACCACAATTGACGAGACCGTTCCCGGCAAGATATGGCTAAACAAAATCGTCGTGTCGCTGGCGCCGATACTGCGGGCAGACTCAATAAACGTCTGCTGTTTTAAGACCAGCGTATTTCCGCGCACCAGACGAGCAAACGCCGGAATAGAAAAAATCGCCACCGCAACGATCACATTAGCGATACCGCTGCCTAACACCGCCACAACGGCAATCGCCAGCAAAATGCCGGGGAAGGCAAACAGCACATCGCAAATGCGCATAATGAAACGATCCCACCAGCCTTCATAATATCCCGCCAGCAATCCCAACACCGTACCGATTATCGCGCCGATAAATACCGCGAACACGCCCGCCGCCAGTGAGATCTGCGCCCCAACGAGAACCCGGCTAAAGATGTCTCTTCCCAGCGAGTCAACGCCAAACCAGTGCTGCAAAGAGGGGCCATTGTTCAGGCTATCGTAGTCAAAATAGTTTTCCGCATCGTAGGGCGTCAGCCAACGGGCAAAAATCGCCACCAGAATTAACGCCAGGACAAATCCCCCAGCGACCAAAGCGACATGCTGGCGGCGAAAACGACGCCAGAACTCCCGCCACGGCGTGCGTATCTGTTCGGGTTTTACCACCGGCATAGCATGTAAAATCGCCTGACGGCGCCAGTTAAATAATCGCATCCTTACTTATACCTGATAGCCGGATTAATGGCAGCATAGAGGACATCCACCACTAAGTTGATAAGAATAAATTCCAGAGAAAACAACAGCACTTCTGCCTGAATCACGGGGTAGTCACGCATTTCGACGGAGTCCACCAGTAATCGCCCAAGCCCCGGCCAGTTAAACACTTTTTCGACGACGATCGATCCGCCAAGCAGAAAACCAAATTGCAGGCCCATCATGGTGACGACCGGAATCATCGCATTGCGCAAGCCATGTTTTAACACCACCCACGTTTCACTAACGCCTTTCGCCCGCGCGGTCCTCATGTAATCTTCGCTCAGGACATCGACAAACGAGGAGCGCGTAAAACGCGCCATGACTGATGCCACCGCCGCGCCAAGCGTCAGGGAGGGTAAAATATAATGTTGCCAGCTATCCGCCCCCACGGTCGGTAGCCAGCCCAGCTCCACGGAAAAAATCTGCATTAACAGCATTCCCAGCGCAAAAGCCGGAAAAGAAATACCGGTCACAGCAAGCGTCATTCCTACCCGGTCAGGCCAGCGATTACGCCACACGGCGGCGGCGATGCCGGTCGCCATGCCAAACAGAACCGCCCATATCATACTGGTTATCGTCAGCCACAGAGTCGGCAAAAAGCGGCTGGCGATCTCCTCAGAAACCGGGCGATGGGAAACCATTGACGTACCGAAATCGCCTTGTAAAACATGGGTGATGTAATGCCAAAACTGGACGTGAAGCGGCCGATCAAGACCAAGCTGCTGACGAACCAGCGCGATCACCTGCGCGTCGGCCTCCGGTCCGGCTATCAGCCGCGCCGGGTCGCCGGGCAACAGATGAACAAATAAAAATACCAACACTGCCACAATCAACAGCGTAGGAATTAATCCCAGCAGGCGCTTGAAAACATAGTTAAGCATCACACAAACCTTTTACCGGATGACGGACAACGCACGCGCCATCCAGCCCCATCGCATTACTTACTTCAAATCCGCATCGTCAAAGCTGAAACCGGTATCCGGCATAATCCAGAAACCGGTCAAATTTTTACTGTGCGCAGAAACCAATTTCTCCACCACCAACGGTATCCATGGCGACTCTTTCCAGATAATATCCTGCGCCTCTTTGTACAATCGTGTTTTCTTCTGCGGATCGTTGGTCTTTAATGCCGCCGCCAAATCGCTGTCGACCTGCTTGTTGCTGTAAAAGGCGGTATTAAACTGCGTCGGCGGCCAATTTTGTGATGCGAAGAGCGGCGATAACGCCCAGTCAGCTTCGCCCGTCGACGCCGACCAGCCGGTATAGAACATTCGCACGCCACTCTCTTTTTGCCCTTTGCCCTCAACTTCCGCAGCGCGCTGGCCAGCATCCATCGATGTTATCCGGGCTTTAATGCCAATCTGCGCCAGTTGCTGCTGGGTAAACTGCAACACTTTTTGCGCGGTGCTATGGTTATGCGATGACCACAGCGTGGTACTGAAACCGTCTGGATATCCCGCCTCTTTCAACAGTTCGCGCGCTTTAGCCGGATCATAGGGCCACGGCTGATAGCTTTGCGCATAGGCTATCGACGGCGGCACCACACCCGTCGCCGGCGTGGCGTATCCGGCAAACGCCACTTTAACCAGCGCCTGACGGTTGATGGCGTAATTCAACGCCTCACGCACCTTAGGATTATCAAACGGCTTCTGCGTCACATTCATACTGATATAGCGCTGCATAATGGACGGGCTGGCGACCAGTTCGAGGTTTTTATTTTTCGCCAGTAATGCGGCCTGCTCATAAGGGATAGGAAAAGCAAATTGCGCTTCACCGGTTTGCAGCATCGCCGCGCGGGTATTGTTGTCAGTGACCGGACGCCAGGTAATAGAATCCAGCTTGGGTAATCCCTGCTGCCAGTAACCAGCGAACTTTTTCACTTTGACAAAATCGGTCTGATTCCATGTTTCAAGCTGGTATGGGCCGGTACCCACCGGATGAAAACCAATATCCTTGCCATATTTTTCCAGCGCTTGCGGCGAGATCATCGCCGTCGCCGGGTGCGCCAGAATATTAATGAAGGCGGAGAATGGCTGTTTCAGGGTAATTTTTACCGTTACCGGATCGACGACCTCCGTTTTCGCGATATTTTTATACAGGTTATAACGCTTGAGATGGTTATGCGGATTGCTGGCGCGATCAAGGTTCGCTTTCACCGCCGCCGCATCAAAATCAGCGCCGTCCTGAAATTTCACCCCCTGTCGTAGCGTAATGGTGTAGGTCAGGCCGTCATCAGAAACGGTATAGCCCTCCGCCAGCACGTTTTTTACCTTCATGTCTTTATCCAGGCCAAACAACCCTTGATAAAATGACTTCGCTACCGCCTGCGAGAGCGTATCGTTAGCGTCATACGGATCGAGCGTGGTGAAATTAGACCCTACCGCCACCACCACATCTTTGGCCGCCAGGGCCGGAAAAGCCGCGATGGATGAGGCCAGTCCCAGCGCCGCCAGCCATTTATGCGTAATAAATTGCGTCATGTTGTTCTCCTGAAACCCTGCCAGTCTGAATGTTATAAGCGCGAGAGCGCATTATCCTGCAGGGGCCGCGCAACATAATGTCCCGGCCCGACCAACTGTAATGAAACGGCGGGCGTCTCTTCGCCACGTTTATGAATATTGCTGGGTATATCATCTGATAGCAAAACGCGCCGAGGCCGGTGTCTGGAGGGATCGGCAACCGGCACCGCCGCCATCAATTTACGCGTATAAGGATGCTGCGGATTTTCAAAAACGGCGCGCCGCGTCCCCATCTCAACAATTTGACCAAGATACATCACCGCCACGCGATGGCTAATTCGCTCCACAACTGCCATATCATGCGAAATAAACAGGTAGGCGATCCCCATTTCCCGTTGTAAATCGAGCAGTAAATTAATGATCTGTCCGCGAACGGAAACATCCAGCGCGGAGACCGCCTCATCAGCAATAATCACTTTAGGATTCAATGCCAGCGCGCGAGCAATGCAGATGCGCTGACGTTGACCGCCGGAAAACTCATGCGGATAACGCCAGGCATGTTCAGGACGTAACCCGACACGCTCAAGCAGCCAGGCCACGCGCTTTGCCGCGGCGTCACCCTGCCCCAGACCATGAATCCGTAAAGGTTCCATAATGGAATACCCCACGGTCTGGCGCGGGTCGAGCGAGGCGTAAGGGTCCTGGAAAATACACTGAATATCGCGGCGCAACGGCTGGAGTTTACCCGCAGACAGCGTATCAATGCGCTGGCCGTTAAAGACAATCTCTCCTTGCAGGGATTCAACCAACCGCAGTAACGCGCGTCCGGTCGTCGATTTTCCGCTACCGGACTCGCCCACCAGCGATAGCGTTTCGCCGGGCCAGAGATCGAAACTGACATTCTCAACGGCATGAACTTCACGCGTAATGCGGTTAAAGAGACCGCTACGCAGCGGGAATCGCGTCACCAGTCCCCGAACCTGGAGAATAGGTTTGCCTTCTACCACCGTATCTTGCTCAATCTGCGATTCATAAAGGGCCGGTTCGTCAGCGGAAATCAACGGGAAACGGCGTGGCAGCGAGTGGCCGCGCATCGCGCCAAGCTGAGGGACGGCGGCCAGCAACGCTTTGGTATAAGGATGCGCTGGCGCATGGAAAATCTGCTCTACGCTGCCGGTTTCCACGGCCTCGCCCTGATACATCACCAGCACGCGATCGGCGATATCCGCCACGACGCCCATGTCGTGAGTGATAAAAATCACGCCCATCGACATCTCTTGCTGCAATACTTTGATAAGTTGCAGAATTTGCGCCTGGATAGTGACATCCAGCGCCGTAGTGGGTTCATCGGCAATCAAGACCGCCGGACGGCAGGATAGCGCCATCGCGATCATGACTCGCTGGCGCATCCCACCGGAAAGCTGATGCGGATAACGCGATAAAATCGCCTGCGACTCCGGGATCCGTACCTGATCGAGCATACGTTTCGCTTCCGCCAGCGCCTCTTCGTGGCTGGCGCCCTGATGCAAACGAATAGATTCGGCAATTTGCTCGCCAACGGTAAATACCGGGTTGAGCGAGGTCATTGGCTCCTGGAAAATCATGGCGATATCCGCGCCGCGCACACGCCGCATCTGCGCGTCACTCTGCTCAGACAGCTCAATCACCTGACGATTACGCCGACGCAACAGCATTTCGCCGCAGCGCACGTTCGCACCCGACGGCTCAATCAGCCGCATTAACGCCAGCGCCGTCACCGATTTTCCCGATCCCGACTCGCCGACAATCGCCAGAGTCTCTCCACGCTTCAGGCGTAATGACAAATTACGCACGGCGTCTACCTGCTGCTCTTCGTGGTGAAACGCGATATTCAGGCCACTGACGGACAGAACATCGCGGCTATCCAGTTCATCGCTGTGCGGCACCTGCGGCTCCTTATTCCCGGTAAATTCCTGTGCCTGGCGTATCCCTATTCAGGCGCTGTTCACGGTGGCACACAACTTTTACTATAACTATCAGAATTGTTGTGAGTTATTCATTCGATTTTTGAATATAGAAAGATGCGTAAGGTATGTAAAGGCGCAAGGCCGCCACTAAGACCGAGGTAGCATACTGCCCGCCGCTGTTTTCTGACATAATAGACGGATTCGATTTTGCCTCGCAGGAGTGTGTTCATGGAATTTTCCGCCGGATTGATGCCGCTTGAAACAGCGCTGACTCAGATGCTTTCACGTATTACCCCGCTCACCGCCGTAGAAACGTTGCCGCTGGTGAACTGCTTTGGCCGCATCCTGGCGACCGATATCGTTTCTCCCCTCGATGTCCCCGGCTTTGATAATTCAGCTATGGATGGTTATGCGGTACGTGTCGCGGATCTGTCCGCCGATAAGCCGTTACCCGTCGCCGGCAAAGCATTTGCCGGTCAGCCTTACCAAGGAGAGTGGCCTGCGGGAACCTGTATTCGCATTATGACCGGTGCCCCGGTGCCGGCAGGTTGCGAGGCGGTCGTCATGCAAGAGCAAACGGAACAAACCGATGGCGGAGTGCGTTTTACCGCCGGGGTTCGTTGCGGGCAAAACATCCGTCGCCGCGGCGAGGATATTCGTCAGGATGCGGTGGTCTTTCCGGCCGGTACGCGCCTGACTACAGCCGAACTGCCGGTGCTGGCGTCGCTGGGAATTGCCGATGCGCAGGTAGTACGTAAAGTGCGCGTAGCGCTGTTCTCGACCGGCGACGAGCTCCAGCTTCCGGGCCAGCCGCTGGGCGCGGGGCAAATTTATGACACTAACCGTTTAACTATACATTTGATGCTGCAACAGCTTGGCTGCGAAGTTATCAATTTAGGCATTATTCCTGACGCTCCTTGTAAGCTTCGCGCCGCGTTTATCGACGCCGACAGCCAGGCCGATGTAGTGATCAGCTCCGGCGGCGTCTCGGTCGGTGAAGCGGACTATACCAAAACCATCCTTGAGGAGCTGGGCGAAATCGCCTTCTGGAAGCTGGCTATCAAGCCAGGCAAACCGTTTGCCTTCGGCAAACTCAATAATAGCTGGTTCTGTGGCCTGCCGGGGAATCCAGTCTCTGCAGCGCTCACCTTTTATCAACTGGTTCAGCCCTTACTGGCGAAGCTTGGCGGCAACACGGCAAGCGCTGTGCCGCCGCGCCAGCGTGTACGCACAGCATCTCGCCTGAAGAAAACACCGGGTCGTCTCGATTTCCAGCGCGGCATACTGCAACGTAACGCCAACGGCGAACTGGAGGTCACGACCACCGGGCACCAGGGTTCACATATTTTCAGCTCGTTTAGTCTGGGCAACTGCTTTATTGTGCTGGAGCGTGAACGCGGCAATGTTGAGCCGGGAGAATGGGTGGAAGTCGAGCCGTTTAATGCTCTGTTTGGAGGCCTGTAATGGCGGAACTTAGCGACCAGGAGATGCTGCGCTATAACCGACAAATTATTCTGCGCGGCTTCGATTTTGAAGGGCAGGAAGCGTTAAAAGATGCGCGGGTATTAGTGGTCGGACTGGGCGGACTCGGCTGCGCGGCAACGCAGTATCTGGCCGGCGCTGGCGTCGGGCAACTGACGTTACTCGATTTTGATACCGTTTCCGTTTCCAATCTCCAGCGTCAGACCCTGCACAGCGACGCGACGGTCGGGCAGCCGAAGGTAGAGTCCGCCCGCGACGCGCTGGCGCGAATCAACCCGCATATTACCATTACGCCAGTTAACGCGCGGCTGGACGACGACGCTATGACCAGACTGATTGCCGGGCATTCGCTGGTGCTGGACTGTACCGATAACGTTAGCGTACGTAATCAACTTAACGCCGGGTGCTATACCGCGAAAGTACCGCTAATCTCCGGCGCGGCAATTCGTATGGAAGGACAAGTTACCGTCTTTACGTATCGGGAAAACGAACCCTGTTACCGCTGCCTGAGCCGTCTGTTTGGCGAAAACGCTCTGACCTGCGTAGAGGCAGGGGTGATGGCGCCGCTGATTGGCGTGATCGGTTCGCTACAGGCAATGGAGGCCATTAAGCTGCTGGCGCATTACGGTCATCCCGCCAGCGGAAAAATCGTCATGTACGATGCGATGACCTGTCAGTTTCGCGAAATGAAATTGATGCGCAACCCCGGCTGTGAGGTCTGCGGGCAGTAGTCACTTTGCGGATAAACATACCGAAGCACGGTTTATGGCCGTGCTGCATCAACAGATAATTAAGCAGCGTTTTAAGCTGGCTGTCATTAGCGCAACCTGTCATCAGAAGCGAAGCCAGCTTACCCACTACGCCCATGAGCTCCCACTGACGATCGGCTTAAGCAGCGCGATACGCCAGTGCGGCATAATCCTAAACGCCATACCACAGTCTCAATCCGTGATGTTATACCTCGTTTAACACCTCTCTGTCAGAACCACTCCATTCGTTGATGTACATCAAGACAACTTTCATTCGAAAGTAATTTAATCTTTATATGAAATAAGAGAGGCCGTTTATGATCTTCAATATTCAGCGCTATTCTACCCACGATGGCCCCGGCATCCGTACCGTAGTATTTCTCAAAGGTTGTTCGTTGGGCTGTCGCTGGTGCCAGAACCCGGAAAGCCGCGCCCGCGCTCAGGATCTGTTATACGATGCGCGGCTGTGTCTCGAAGGATGCGACCTGTGCGCGCAAGCCGCGCCGGAAGTCATTGAGCGCGCGCTAAACGGCTTGCTCATCCATCGCGAGAAACTGACCGACGCCCATTTTTCTATCCTGGCGCATTGCTGCCCCACGCAGGCGTTAACCGTGTGCGGCGAAATAAAAAGCGTAGATGAGATCATGGCGACAGTACTGCGCGATAAACCTTTTTACGATCGCAGCGGCGGCGGTCTTACGCTTTCCGGCGGCGAACCGTTTATGCAGCCAGAACTGGCGACAGAGCTGTTTAAAGCCAGCCATGACGCCGGTATTCATACTGCGGTTGAGTCCTGTCTGCATGTCCCATGGAAATACATTGCGCCCTCACTGCCTTATATCGATCTGTTTCTGGCTGATTTGAAACATGTCGCCGACGGGCCGTTTAAGCAGTGGACCGATGGCAGCGCCTCGCGGGTGCTGGAAAATCTCAGGAAACTCGCCGCCGCGGGTAAAAAAATGGTGATTCGCGTCCCGCTGATTCAGGGATTTAATGCCGATGAGGAGGCCATTAAAGCCATTACCGACTTTGCCGCCGACGAACTGCACGTCGGGGAAATTCATTTTCTGCCCTACCACACGCTGGGCATCAATAAATACCACTTACTCAGTCAGCCCTATCATGCCCCGGATAAACCACTGGATGCGCCGGCGTTACTTGATTTTGCCCAGAAGTACGCCTGCCAAAAAGGTTTAACCGCGACCCTACGAGGATAATTATCATGACCCAACTGAAACTGGACACGCTCAGCGACCGCATTAAGGCGCACAAAACCGCGCTGGTACATATCGTGAAACCACCGGTCTGTACCGAACGCGCGCAGCATTATACCGAAATGTATCAGCAGCATCTGGATAAACCGATTCCGGTACGCCGTGCGCTGGCGCTGGCCCATCACCTGGCGGAACGCACTATCTGGATTAAGCATGATGAACTGATCGTCGGCAACCAGGCAAGCGAAGTTCGGGCCGCGCCAATTTTCCCGGAATATACCGTCTCGTGGATTGAAAAAGAGATCGACGCCCTGGCGGACAGGCCCGGCGCGGGTTTTTCCGTAAGTGAAGAAAACAAACGTATTCTGCATGACGTCTGCCCGTGGTGGCGCGGCCAAACCGTCCAGGATCGCTGCTACGGTATGTTTACCGATGAACAAAAGGGGCTGCTGGCGACTGGCATTATCAAAGCCGAAGGCAATATGACCTCCGGCGATGCGCACCTGGCGGTGAACTTCCCGCTGCTGCTGGAAAAAGGACTTGATGGCCTGCGCGATAAAGTCGCCGAACGTCGATCACGCATCAACCTGACCGTACTGGAAGATCTGCATGGCGAACAGTTCCTGAAGGCGATTGATATTGTGCTGGACGCGGTAAGCCAGCACATCACGCGCTTTGCCGAGCTGGCGCGCCAGATGGCGGGCGAAGAGACCCGCGAAAGCCGTCGTAAAGAGCTACTCACCATCGCGGAAAACTGCGAGGCGATAGCTCACGAACCGCCGCAGACTTTCTGGCAAGCATTGCAATTGTGCTACTTCATCCAACTGATTCTGCAAATTGAGTCTAATGGTCACTCGGTGTCGTTTGGTCGTATGGACCAATATCTCTACTCCTATTATCGTCGCGATGTCGAGCTAAACCAGACGCTGGATCGTGAACACGCCATTGAACTGCTGCATAGCTGCTGGCTGAAACTGCTGGAAGTAAACAAGATCCGTTCCGGTTCGCACTCTAAAGCTTCCGCGGGCAGCCCGCTATATCAAAACGTCACCATTGGCGGTCAGAATCTCACCAACGGACAGCCAATGGACGCAGTGAATCCGCTCTCTTACGCCATTCTGGAGTCCTGCGGTCGTCTGCGTTCTACCCAGCCAAACCTCAGTGTGCGTTATCACGCCGGAATGAGTAACGATTTCCTCGACGCCTGCGTCCAGGTCATCCGCTGTGGCTTTGGGATGCCGGCGTTTAACAATGATGAAATCGTCATCCCGGAATTTATCAAGCTGGGGATCGAACCGCAGGACGCTTACGATTACGCGGCGATTGGCTGTATCGAAACCGCCGTCGGCGGGAAATGGGGCTATCGCTGCACTGGCATGAGCTTTATTAACTTCGCCCGCGTCATGCTGGCGGCGCTGGAAGGCGGTCGCGACGCCACCAGCGGCAAGGTATTTCTGCCGCAGGAAAAGGCGCTTTCCGCAGGCAACTTCAACAATTTTGATGAAGTGATGGCTGCCTGGGATACCCAAATACGCTACTACACGCGCAAATCGATCGAAATTGAGTATGTGGTCGACACCATGCTGGAAGAGAACGTCCACGATATTCTCTGCTCGGCGCTGGTAGATGACTGTATTGAGCGCGCGAAGAGTATCAAGCAAGGCGGCGCTAAATATGACTGGGTATCCGGTCTCCAGGTCGGTATCGCCAACCTGGGCAACAGCCTCGCCGCCGTGAAAAAACTGGTCTTCGAACAGGGCGTTATCGGTCAACAGCAGCTTGCCGCCGCGCTGGCCGATGACTTTGACGGGCTGACCCATGAACAGTTGCGCCACCGTCTGATTAACGGCGCACCGAAGTACGGCAACGATGATGATAGTGTCGATACTCTGCTGGCGCGCGCTTATCAGACCTATATTGATGAGCTGAAGCAATATCATAACCCGCGCTATGGTCGTGGCCCTATCGGCGGCAACTATTACGCCGGTACGTCATCTATCTCAGCAAACGTGCCGTTTGGCGCCGCGACCATGGCAACCCCGGATGGTCGCAAAGCACATACACCGCTGGCGGAAGGCGCAAGCCCTGCGTCAGGTACGGATCATCTCGGCCCGACGGCGGTGATTGGTTCCGTAGGCAAATTACCTACCGGTTCAATTCTCGGCGGCGTGCTGCTCAACCAGAAACTAAACCCAACGACGCTGGAAAACGAATCCGACAAACAGAAACTGATGGTTCTGCTACGGACGTTCTTTGAGGTGCATAAAGGCTGGCATATTCAGTACAATATCGTATCGCGCGAAACACTGCTGGATGCGAAAAAACATCCGGACCAGTACCGCGATCTGGTCGTGCGTGTGGCAGGTTACTCCGCTTTCTTCACCGCGCTGTCGCCGGATGCGCAGGACGATATCATCGCCCGTACCGAACATATGCTGTAATGTACCCTGGCGCCATCCGGCAATATGTCCGAACTGCCTGATGGCGCTGCGCTTAACAGCGCCTACGCAGGTCTGTTAATCAGAAGGGAGCGGTGCCGTCAAGCACGGCTTGAATGACGTTGAGCGCGCCTTGATGGTTATTATCATCAGTGTGATAACGTGAAAGCGCTTTGATATTGTCTGCGGCATTGCCCATGGCAAAAGAGTAATGCGCCATTTTCAACATTTCCGCATCATTACCGCTGTCGCCAATGGCGACGACATTCTGTGGTGACCTGTTCCAGCGCTTTAACAGGCGACTGATGCCATTCGCTTTATGCAGTCCCGGGATAATCACCAAAGCCGCTGGTGACGGGCTTCATGATGCCATCCAGAGATACGTGCAGTTTGTCGATAACCAGCGGAATTTGTTCATCGGGCAAATTCAGGGAAAACTTAAACAGGATATCGTCAATGTCGTGATAATCGTTTACCGGCTGCAGGCGGTGATAATGTTTGGCCATCAGCGCCACGAAAGTATCGGGAGCATTTTCGCTGACATAAGCGCTTTTCAGACCACAGGCGACGAAGTTAAGCTGCTTATCTTTCAGCAGTTCGCCAATCACAATACGCGATTCATGCCGGGTTAGCTCCCCGTGAAACAACTGCTTGCCATGTTCATACACCAGCGCGCCATTTTCTGCGACGAAGGAAATTTCGTCTTTCAGTTCGGGGAAGAAGGAGATCAACTGGTAGTACTGGTTACCGCTGGCGACCACAAATTCGATATTACGTTTTTTCAGTTCCTGATACTGCGCCATGAAGCGTACACGATCGTACTGCTTGGCATCGTCGAGAAAAGTGCCGTCCATATCGGTAACGACAACGTTAACGGTCATACTTAAGCTCCTGGCTGTAACTGCGACCAGAAACATTTTAATAACAATGTGAGCAGAACCACAAATTTATTTCGAATGAAAAGTGGCTGAACGAAAGGAATAGCCGCATAAGACATTAAAGCGTCCTACCCCCCTACGTTTTCATCTCGCTTTCCGCCTTGTGATCCCCTGCAATATTTTAAACTTGCATTAGCTTTATTTTAACTTAAAGTATCATATGTAATGAATTTTACCTTCGAGCGAAGGTTAGTGAGGTTGATATGACGATTCCTTTTACCCACGAAACGCTGCCCACCGACCCAAAAGCGGCTATTCGTCAGATGAAGCAGGCGCTACGCGCGCAAATCGGCGACGTGCAGGCGGTGTTCGACCGTCTGAGCGCCACCATAGCAGCCCGGGTGGCGGAAATTAACGATCTAAAGGCGCAGGGACAGCCGATATGGCCGATGATCCCTTTTAGCGAACTGGCGATGGGCAACATTAGCGATGCCACCCGCGACGAGGTTAAGCGCCGCGGGTGCGCGGTAATTAAAGGTCATTTTCCACGCGAACGTGCGCTGGCATGGGACCAGTCGATGCTCGACTATCTGGACAAGAACCATTTTGACGAGGTGTATAAAGGACCGGGGGATAATTTTTTCGGTACGCTGAGCGCCTCCCGGCCTGAAATCTATCCTGTCTACTGGTCGCAGGCGCAAATGCAGGTCCGCCAAAGTGAAGAGATGGCGCTGGCGCAGTCGTTCCTCAACCGCCTGTGGCAGGTAGAACGCGACGGCAAGCGATGGTTTAATCCGGATATCAGCATAATTTACCCGGATCGTATCCGTCGCCGCCCGCCGGGCACCACGTCCAAAGGGCTGGGAGCGCATACCGACTCCGGCGCGCTGGAACGCTGGTTGTTGCCAGCCTATCAGCAGGTATTCGCCAGCGTGTTTAACGGCAATGTCGAGCAGTACGATCCTTGGAATGCGGCGCACCGTACCGAAGTTGAAGAGTATACGGTGGATAACACCACAAAATGCTCGGTATTTCGCACCTTCCAGGGCTGGACCGCGCTCTCCGATATGCTGCCCGGTCAGGGCTTGCTTCATGTCGTCCCTATCCCGGAGGCGATGGCGTATATTCTGCTGCGCCCGCTACTGGATGATGTCCCGGAAGATGAATTATGCGGCGTCGCGCCAGGCCGGGTGCTGCCAGTTTCGGAACGGTGGCATCCTTTACTGATGGCGGCGTTAACCAGCATTCCGCCGCTGGAAGCCGGGGATTCCGTGTGGTGGCATTGCGATATCATCCACTCCGTCGCCCCCGTCGAAAATCAGCAGGGCTGGGGTAATGTGATGTACATTCCTGCCGCACCAGTGTGTGAGAAGAATCTGGCCTATGCGCGTAAGGTAAAAGCGGCGCTGGAGACAGGCGCATCACCGGGCGATTTCCCGCGCGAGGACTATGAAACAACCTGGGAGGGGCGCTTCACGCTGCGCGATCTGAATATTCACGGCAAACGGGCATTAGGTATGGACGTTTGACTGTCGTACAGCCCCTCGCCTGTGACAATGGTGTGTCCTTTGCCTGGGCGCACCCGTCGTACCGACTCCCGTACCACCAGACGCCCATGCAACAATAACGAGCCGATGGGCGCATGCGGGCGGATCAGGCGCTGTTGCAGCATCTGTACCGCCTCCACGCCCAGCTCATCGCGTGGCACGTGCACCGCCGTAAGTGGAACATCTTCGATCGCCGCCAGATTAAACGCGTCAATACTCATAATTGAAATATCCTGCGGCACGCGCAGGCCGCGAAGACGTAACGCATTAATAGCGCCTGCCGCCATAAAATCACCGCCGACCAGCAAGGCGGTCGGCAACCGCCTTCCATCGGCTGCATCCAGCCAGGCTCCAACCTTGTCTTCCGTTTCTTTAGCGCTGAAGTTGCTGATATTCAGTAAATCTCGCTCGTCCAGAAAATCCAGGTTGTGCTGCCGCCATGACTCTTTAATGCCCGCCAGACGCTGTTCCATCGTGTAACGGCGCAGGCACATGACGTTCATTACCTCCCGATGTCCCATCTCAAAAAGATAGCGGGCGGCAAAAGCGCCAATCAGACGATGGTCTGGCGCAATTAAGGGCAGCCGCATCCGATCATCGCGACAATTGATCAATACGCAGGGTTTAGCGAGATCCACCGCCAAATCGTGAATATGCGGATCATCAATACCAATCAGGATCGCCGCCTGAGTCTCCGCATCATTCACTCTGGCCAGAAACAGCGCCGGGTCACTGTCGTTCTCTTCCAGCGCACAGTAGCGCAGGCGTACTTCATGCGGCGCGAGCGCTTTACTGATGCTCTGGATTACGCGGTAGTAAAAAATATCCAGTCGCTCATCAAACGCCCGCGGCGGCGCGAAAACAAGCAAATTGTTAAGCAACAGGCGGCCTGCGGCCATACCTTCCATTACCCCCAACTCGCGGGCGCAGGCCAGAACCTCTTTACGCGCGTGGTCGCTGGTATTTGATTTCCCGGACAACACGCGCGACACCGTACTGGCAGACAGTCCGGTGCGTGCGGCAATTTCTGCGATTTTCAGCTTCTTTTCCATTTTGTGATCCACTTCAAATTCAGAAATGAAAGAAATTTCATAGCCAAAAAAACCCGGCTTGCCTGACCTGAAAAAGGTGTTTGTACCCTAGCGTAGCGCGTGATGAAAAAACGTGCACAAAACCCGCTTTTCGGCGCTTTTTCACTCTCTTATTGTGAACTGACAGAACAGCTTCCCCCAGTAATAGTGGAAATTTCAAAAAATAAAATAATAAAAATCAAAACGTTAAATAATGTGGTGTAACCGTTTTCTCAACAACTGTTCCGCCGCGCCCTATACCATTACGTGGAGACCCTTATGAGCCAGGGCATCAATAATAATATGGCCGCCAGCAAACCCCGCCGCGTAGTAAAAAATCTGCGTTGGTGGATGCTGATCCTCTTTTTGCTTGGCGTCACCGTTAACTACATCACTCGCAATTCGCTGGGCATTCTGGCGCCGGAACTGAAAAGCAGTCTGGGGATCACCACCGAGCAGTATTCGTGGATTGTCGGTGCGTTCCAGCTAGCCTATACCTTGTTCCAGCCGCTGTGCGGTTGGCTAATTGACGTGATTGGCCTCAAGCTGGGCTTTATGATCTGCGCCGGATTGTGGGCGCTGACCTGCTTACTTCATGCTGGCGCTGGTAGCTGGTTACAGCTTGCTATTCTGCGTTTTTTTATGGGCGGCGCGGAGGCGGCTGCGACCCCGGCCAATGCTAAAACCATTGGCGAATGGTTCCCGAAATCCGAACGCCCTATCGCGTCGGGTTGGGCAGGCGTCGGCTTCTCTATCGGCGCAATGTTGGCGCCGCCCATCATTTACTTTGCCCATGCATCTTTTGGCTGGCAGGGCGCGTTTATGTTTGCCGGCGTGCTGGCGATGTTGTGGGTCATACTGTGGTGGATATTCTATAACACGCCGGATAAACACCCGAACCTGAGCCAGAGTGAACTGGACTATATTCACCAGGATAATGAAACTCCGGCGATAAAATTACCGTTCCTCACTGCGTTAAAAACGGTCGCCAGGGATAAACGTTTCTATGGGATCGCTATCCCGGCTTTTATGGCGGAACCTGCCTGGGCAGTACTGAGCTTCTGGGTGCCGTTATATCTGTCAAAAGAGCTGGGTATGGATCTTAAGCAAATCGCCATGTTCGCCTGGCTGCCATTCCTCGCCGCCGATCTCGGTAGCGTTGCCAGTGGTTATCTGACCAGGCTCTATACCCGTATTTTCGGTTTTACCCGCATCAACTCGGTCGTCGCGAGCTCCGTTACCGGCGCATTTCTGATGATTTCACTGGCGATCGTCACCTTCACCAAAAGTCCCTATATCACCATCATCCTGATTTCCATCGGCGGCTTCGGCCATCAGATCATCTCCTGCATGTTAAGCGCGCTGGTCGTGGAGTCGTTCGATAAGGGACAAATGGCGACCGTTAACGGTATGCGCGGTTCTGCCGCATGGATCGCGAGCTTTCTGTTTTCCCTGATTATCGGGGTGACAGCCGACAAAATTGGCTTCAACCCGCTGTTTATCGCCATGGGCTTCTTCGACCTGATTGGCGCCTTCTTCCTGGTCACTTTTATTGCTGAACGTCGCGCAAAACGCGCCTGAGAGTGAATGTAAATATGAAAACGCTGAAGAACTGGGTATTGCAAAAACAGTTATCCCACCACGTTGAACTACTGGTCGACGGCCAGCATACGCTGTGTCTTTACGTGCTGGAGGAGAATCTGTTTCGTATGCTGATAAAACGCAAAGGCGAACTGGCGCTGGACCGCACCTGGAGTATCGTTCCTGTGCAGGATGTACCGTGGAAAGGCCGCAAGCGAGAAGACCTCAGCGGCTTTACCCTGCCCGCCTGGACACTACGCCAGCAAGACGGTACGCTGATTGTCGCTACCGAATCGCTGCGCGCTACCGTCCACCAGCCGCTGTGGATTGAATGGCAATACCGCAATAACGAAGGCAAGTGGCAGCCATTGGTTAACGACCGCCCAACCGGCGCCTATCTGCTGAACGCCCACGGCGACGGCGTGGCCCACTATCAACACCGCCGTAAGGACGAGCGTTTTTATGGTTTGGGCGATAAAGCAGGCGATCTACAGCGTACCGGAAAACGCTATGAAATGCGCAATCTTGACGCGATGGGTTACAACGCAGTCAGCACCGATCCGCTGTATAAACATATTCCGTTTACCATTACCCGCCGCGATGACGTTAGCTTCGGGCTGTTTTATGACAACCTCAGTAGCTGCTGGCTGGATCTGGGCAATGAAATTGATAACTACCACACCGCCTACCGTCGCTGGCAGGCGGAAGCGGGCGATATCGACTACTACCTGTTTACCGGCGAGCGTGTGCTTGACGTCACCAAAGCCTTTGTTCGCCTGACCGGGAAAACGCTGTTCGGGCCGAAGTGGAGCCTGGGCTACAGCGGTTCGACTATGCATTACACCGATGCGTCGGATGCGCAAAACCAGTTGATGAAATTTATTCGCCTGTGCGACGAACATGCCATTCCGTGTGATTCCTTCCAACTCTCTTCAGGTTATACCTCGATTAACGGCAAGCGCTACGTGTTCAACTGGAACTACGACAAGGTGCCGCAGCCGAAGGTGATGAGTCAGGCATTCCACGACGCGGGACTACATCTGGCGGCCAACATCAAACCGTGCCTGTTGCAGGATCACCCGCGCTATCACGAAGTGGCGGAACAAGGGTTATTTATCCGCGACTCCGAAAACGATACGCCGGAACGCTCCAGTTTCTGGGATGATGAAGGCTCCAATCTCGACTTTACTAACCCGCAAACTGTCGCCTGGTGGCAGAATGGCATTACCACGCAATTGCTGGAGATGGGCATCGACGCCACCTGGAACGATAACAACGAATTTGAAGTGTGGGACGGCGAAGCGCGCTGCCACGGCTTTGGCAATGAGATAGCCATTAAACATATTCGCCCGGTGATGCCGCTGTTGATGATCCGCGCGTCGATGGAAGCGCAGCAACGCTTTGCGCCGACAAAACGCCCGTATCTGATCTCCCGTTCAGGCTGCGCCGGGATGCAGCGCTACGTACAAACATGGAGCGGCGATAACCGCACCAGTTGGGATACCCTGCGCTACAACATTCGCATGGGGCTGGGGATGAGCCTCTCCGGGCTGTATAACCTGGGCCACGACGTCGGCGGTTTCTCCGGCGATAAACCAGACCCGGAGCTATTTGTGCGCTGGGTACAGAACGGCGTGATGCACCCACGCTTTACTATCCATTCGTGGAACGACGACCATACGGTCAACGAACCGTGGATGTATCCGGGCGTCACGCCAGCGATTCGCAGCGCCATTGAGCTACGCTACCGTCTGTTGCCCTACTTCTACACTCTGTTATGGCTGGCGCATGCCGACGATGAGCCGATGCTGCGCCCTACTTTCCTCGACCACGAGCACGACGCGCAGACTTTTGAGGAGTGCGACGACTTCCTGCTGGGACGCGATATTCTGGTCGCAAGTGTCGTCATACCGGGCGAACGTCAGCGCCGCCTCTGGCTGCCGGACAACGAAACGGGTTGGTATGATTTCTACACTGGCGCGTGGTTCAGCGGCGGTCAGTGGATTATCGTCGACGCGCCGCTGGAAAAACTGCCGCTGCTGGTACGCGCAGGCGCGGGACTGCCGCTGAGCGATCGCATCTCCTACGTGAACGCGGCTAAAGATACCTCGCGTGAGCTAAAACTGTTCCCGGTGAAAGGCGCAGGCGTATCGTCAGGACTACTGTTTGAGGATGACGGCGAGTCATGGGGGTATAAGGAAGGTCACGCGCTGTGGCTGGAATGGGAGATGGTCTGTACCGCCACGACGATTGATCTGACGATAAACGCGCGCGGCGATTATCGCCCGGCGTGGCAAACATTGCAGGTATCATTACCGCCAGGAGAAAAACGCAAGCTGCGGGTAAATAATGAAGACAGGAGTGAGTGGGCACGGTAGTAAATATTGTCGTTTTACCGGACCTACGCGTCAGGATACGTAGGTCCGGTAAGCGTAGCGCTACCGGGCGTCAGTTTTTAGCTTTCAATCCCTTTACTACGCAAATAATCGTCGTAGTTGCCGCTAAAGTCCACCACGCGCTCCGGCGTAATTTCAATGACGCGGGTCGCCAGCGAGCTGACGAACTCACGGTCGTGTGAAACAAAGATCAGCGTGCCCTGATACAGCTCCAGCGCCATATTCAGCGACTCGATCGACTCCATGTCCAGGTGGTTAGTCGGTTCGTCCATGATCAGGATATTCGGCTTTTGCATCATCAACTTGCCGAACAGCATACGGCCCTTCTCGCCACCGGAGAGTACTTTCGCAGGCTTTTTGATGTCATCCTGGCTAAATAGCAGGCGGCCCAGAATACTGCGCACTGCCTGCTCGTCGTCGCCTTCCTGCTTCCACTGACTCATCCATTCAAACACCGTCAGGTCATTTTCGAATTCATATTCGTGGTCCTGCGCGTAGTAACCAATACGCGCGTTTTCCGACCATTTAACGGTGCCGTGATCGGCGTCCAGATCGCCAACCAGCGTCTTCAGCAGCGTAGATTTACCCACGCCATTGGTGCCGAGTACCGCCAGCTTCTCACCGACTTCGAGCAGCAAATTGACATTTTTAAACAGCGGACCGTTATCAAAACCTTTCGTTAGCGCTTCCACTTCCAGAGCGTTACGGAACAGTTTTTTATCCTGCTCAAAACGGATGAACGGGTTCTGACGGCTGGAGGCTTTCACCTCTTCCAACTTGATTTTATCGATCTGCCGCGCGCGCGACGTTGCCTGACGCGATTTAGAAGCGTTGGCGCTAAAACGGCTGACGAAAGATTGCAGCTCGGCAATTTGCGCTTTTTTCTTCGCATTATCGGCCAACAGACGTTCACGCGCCTGGGTCGCCGCCGTCATATACTCATCATAGTTACCCGGATAGACGCGCAAATCACCGTAATCCAGATCCGCCATATGCGTACAGACCATGTTCAGGAAGTGACGGTCGTGCGAAATGATGATCATCGTGCTGTCGCGCTCGTTCAGCACCTGCTCCAGCCAACGGATAGTATCAATATCCAGGTTGTTGGTCGGTTCGTCGAGCAACAGGATGTCCGGATTAGAGAATAACGCCTGCGCCAGCAGCACACGCAATTTCCAGCCTGGCGCGACTTCACTCATCAGACCGTAATGCTGCTCCAGCGGGATGCCCACCCCCAGCAGCAGTTCGCCCGCGCGCGCCTCAGCGGAATAACCGTCCATCTCGCCGTATTTTACTTCCAGATCGGCGACTTTATAACCGTCTTCTTCGCTCATTTCCGGCAAGGCGTAGATACGGTCGCGCTCCTGTTTGACTTCCCACAGTTCGCCATGTCCCATAATGACAGTATCAAGTACGGTGAACGCTTCAAAAGCGAACTGGTCCTGACGCAGCTTACCGATGCGCTCATTCGGATCGAGGGAAACATTGCCCAGCGTCGGCTCCAGGTCGCCGCCGAGGATTTTCATAAAAGTGGACTTTCCGCTACCGTTGGCGCCGATCAGGCCGTAACGGTTGCCGCCGCCAAATTTGACGGAAATGTTTTCGAACAGCGGCTTACTGCCGAACTGCATGGTAACGTTGCTGGAAACTAACACAGGCTTATCCTGAAAAAAGATGTGACAAACCGCTTATTATGCCACAAGTCTGAAATAAGATCGCTCCCTGTGACAAAGGGCTACACTGAACCGTAAGGGGAAAAAAACGTGATTTCGTACACATCTGAATTCCCTGTTTACTGGAATGCACCTATAATGCGCTCCCAACATGACAGAATTCTCAACCCACTAGCCTGCTTGGCACAGAATCTCGCATAACATGAATATGAAATTAACAACGCTTTTCGCGGCGGCTTTCGCTGTAGTTGGTTTTTGTAAAACAGCCTCAGCAGTCACTTACCCGCTGCCTACCGATGGCAGTCGTTTAATTGGGCAAAATCAGGTCATCACCGTTCCGGAGGGCAATACCCAACCGCTGGAGTATTTCGCCGCGGAGTATCAGATGGGGCTGTCCAACATGCTGGAAGCCAACCCTGGCGTGGATACCTTCCTGCCGAAGGGCGGTACTGTGCTGAATATTCCGCAACAACTGATCCTGCCGGATACCGTCCACGAAGGCATTATCATCAATAGCGCGGAAATGCGCCTCTATTACTACCCTAAAGGCACGAACACCGTTATCGTCCTGCCGATTGGGATTGGTCAGTTAGGTAAAGACACGCCTATCAACTGGACGACCAAAGTTGAACGTAAAAAAGCCGGTCCGACCTGGACGCCTACGGCGAAAATGCACGCTGAATACGCCGCTGCCGGCGAGCCGCTGCCTGCCGTAGTGCCTGCGGGCCCGGATAACCCGATGGGCCTGTACGCGCTGTACATTGGTCGCCTGTATGCTATTCACGGCACCAACGCCAACTTCGGCATCGGGCTTCGCGTGAGCCACGGTTGCGTGCGTCTGCGCAACGACGATATCAAGTTCCTGTTTGAAAATGTGCCGGTCGGCACCCGCGTGCAGTTTATTGATGAACCGGTAAAAGCCACCACCGAGCCGGACGGCAGCCGTTACATTGAGGTGCATAACCCGCTGTCAACGACGGAAGCGCAGTTTGAAGGTAAGGAAGCGGTGCCGATCACGCTTAATAAGAGTATCCTGGCCGTCACCAACGAGCCTGACGTTGATCAGACCATCGTACAACAGGCGGTTCAGGATCGTTCCGGGATGCCGGTTCGTCTGAACTGACAGGCTCTGCCTACGAAGCCCGATAGACACTCTCGGGCTTCTCTTACGACATCAGTTGCAATAATCCATATCCCACCAACGCCGCCCATGCCAGCATCGGCAGCGAATAAAGATGAAATCGCCACCAGATTCGGCGATCGTTCGCCATTCGTAAAGCAATAAGATTCGCCAGCGACCCCGGCAGCAGACCAAAACCGCCGATATTCACCGCCCACGCCAGCAGCGTCGAGGCCGGTACATAGTTCAGCAGGAGAATGGTACTGGGCACATTACTGATAACCTGCGACAGGCCGATAGCGGTTAGCCAAAGTCCCAGGTGAGACAATGCGCCAACCTGGTTGAAAACGCCCTGCAACGTAGGCAGTTGCGTCAGCAGATGGACATCAATAAACATCGCCATAAATACCAGCAGCAGCGTCCAGTCCACGCTGACTATCACCCTGCGCGCCAGCGCAATAAACCCGACCGCGACCAACACCAGTCCCCATAAGTCTTGCCTGAACTCCAGCGCGGTAAGAAAAACGATATATAATCCCAGGCAACTCCACACCAGACGGGGCTGCCACTGCGGCGAACGCGTACCGGTATGGTACTGTAACGCCCTACCCGGAAAACAAAACCAGCACAAGAGCAGTAACGTCAGCATCATCATGACGGCAAGCGGCGCCATTTGCCCGCTAAATTCAGCAAAGGTTAAGCCGGAGCGTCCCCACAACAGAATATTTTGCGGATTACCGACAGGCGTCAGCAGCGAACCGGCGTTCACCGCCAACGCTTCAAAAATAATCAATCGGTTGACCGGAATCGCGCACAGTTTTTTCAACGTTATCGTCAGCGGCACAACGATAAACAACGCAACATCGTTTGTCAGAAAGGTCGACAGTGCCGCCGCAGCCAGCACCAGGAACATCGCCAGTTGCCGCTCGGTATGAAATCGGCGCGTCATCTTGCGCCCCAGCACATCAAAATAGCCGCTTAACTCAACGCCTTTGGTGAGCAGCATCAAACCACTGAGGGTAATAATGGTGTGCCAGTCAATCGCGTCAGGCCAGGCACGAGGCGCAAAAGGAACAAACAGGCTTAACGCAATACCCACAATGATCAACAACTGAAAAAAACGGTCTCGCCGCAGCGCCCGTAAAAAAGCCAGATTCATTCTACAGGCGTTCCATGCTGTTGCGTGAAGGCCAAAAAGGCATCCAATGTTTCCTGGCTGACATGATGTTCCATCCCTTCCGCATCACGACGCGCAATTTCCGGACTTACGCCTAACACCAGCAAAAAATTTTCGACGATTTGATGCCGCTCGCGGCTTTCCTGCGCCAGTTTCTCCCCTTCCGGCGTCAGAAAAACGCCGCGCCAGGGGATCATTTGAATAAATCCTAACGATGCCAGGCGTTTAAGCATTTTGGCCACGGTCGGCTGGGACACGCCGAGCCGCGCCGCCATATCCACCTGACGCGCTTCCCCTACCTCAATAATTAAATCGGAAATCAGCTCAACGTAGTCGTCTATCAACTCACGGCGATGCGCCTCTCTGACCTGACGAAATCCTTCAACGTGTTCTTCTACGTTCACCAATTGCGTCACTTTTTTTGTTGTTGGCGTACCTGCGCGACGACTCATTTTGCTTCCTCGTTTCTGTGACGCGTTAACGCGTCAGCTGACAGAGCGCTCATTGTAAACCAGAGTTGTCCGGGCACAAAAAATTAACGTTTTAGCAATAGCTATAAAACATAGCCTGTGCTATATCTGTATGTAATGCAGACATCCCTCACGGATCGATGGGATAGAAACATCAGGAGGTTTATATGAACGAATTTAAGAGGTGTATACGCGTGTTCAGTCACTCTCCCTTTAAAGTCCGGTTAATGCTGCTCTCTATGTTGTGCGATATGATCAACGGCAAACCGGAGCAGGATAACTCTTCCACGAAATAAGGCGGCGTCGCGGTACGCCGCCTTATTTTGCATCCTCAACGGAAATGGCGCTCATTTCCCCTGTTTTTTTGTGGTTTTGTTATTCTCTTCGCAAAACATTTTCTTTCCGGCGGTTGACCTTCTTACCCACACGCTCTATCTTCTGGCAGCCCTGAATATTTTGCGACTCGCCGTTGCGAACCCAATACATTTTTTACGCATAATCAGGCAGGTAATGACCCTTCGCGCCAGGGTTAGCACATGGCGTTTTTGCAATAGTGGCATATGAATTCAACCCTTATCGATTCACTTCTGGCCCGTCGTCGGGCTGTAAGCCCGTGGGCGGGTCTCTACTTTTTACAGTCGCTGCTGATTAACCTCGCGCTCGGCTACCCCTTTAGCTTGCTTTATACTGCGGCGTTTACCTGCCTGTTGCTGCTGCTCTGGCGCTACCTGCCCCGCGGACAAAAAGCACTGCTCGGCATCTGTTCGCTGGTAGCCGCTTTCTATTTTCCCTTTGGCCAGGCTTACGGCGCGCCGAACTTTAATACTCTGCTGGCGCTGCACTCCACCAATATGGAAGAGTCAAGCGAAATCCTGACCATCTTCCCGTGGTATAGCTACCTGACCGGGCTTTTTATTTTCGCGCTGGGTATTATTGCGCTTCGCCGCCAAAAAGAAGAGGTCAGGCCGCGCTGGAATAGCCTTGATAGCCTGTGTCTGCTGATTAGCGTCGCGGCATTTTTCGTCGCGCCGGTACAAAATCTGGCCTGGGGCGGCGTTTTTAAGGTTATTGATACCGGCTATCCGGTTTTTCGCTTCGCCAAAGACGTCATCGTCAATAACAACGAAGTCATTGAAGAGCAGCACCGTATGGCGCAGTTATCCGACATAAAAGATAGCTGGACCGTTACTGCGGTGAAACCCAGATATCACATCTATGTCGTGGTGATTGGTGAAAGCGCGCGACGGGATGCGATGGGCGCTTTCGGCGGCCACTGGGATAATACCCCCTTCTCCAGCCATGTGAATGGCGACTTCTTTATGGATTACATCGCCGCCAGCGGCTCAACGCAAAAATCGCTCGGTTTAACGCTTAATCGCGTGGTGGATAACAAACCGCAGTATCAGGATAACTTCGTCACGCTGGCTAACCGCGCCGGTTTTCAGACATGGTGGTTTTCCAATCAGGGGCAAATCGGCGAATACGACACGGCCATCGCCAGTATTGCCAAACGCGCCGATGAAGCGCATTTCCTGAAAAACGGCGATTTTGAAGCGGATAAAAATACTCGCGACGACGCGCTGTTAACCATGACGGCGCAGGTATTGGCAACAGAACGCACGCAACCGCAGTTGATTGTGTTGCATTTAATGGGGTCACATCCCCAGGCCTGCGACCGTACTCAGGGAAAATACGCGACGTTTGTCCAGTCGAAAGAGACGTCTTGTTATTTATACACAATGACGCAAACCGACGATTTGCTCCGTCAGCTCTATACTCAGCTTCGTCATAGCGGCGACAGTTTTTCGCTCGTCTATTTCTCCGATCACGGGCTGGCGTTTAAAGAACGCGGCAAAGCGGTACAGTACCTGGCGCATGACGACAAATTCCAGCAAAACTTCCAGGTGCCGTTTATGGTGTTATCCAGCGACAGTAAAGCGCACAGGATCATTAAAGCTCGCCGTTCCGCGAACGATTTCCTGACTTTTTTTTCGCAATGGACGGGAATTAGCGCTAAAGAGATCAAAAATCGCTATCGGTTTATTTCGGAACAAAAAGCCGGGCCCGTTTATATCACCAATTTCAAATTACAGAAAGTGGACTATAACCATCTGGGCACCGATATATTTTCACTAAAATAATGTATGTTTCAGGCAAAAAAAATCCGCCCCGAAAGGCGGATTTTTCATTTTCACCGAAATGATTAGAAGCGGTAACCCACGCCAGCAATCCAGGTGCCAACGTCAACGCTACGAATACGGCTCTGCTCGTAAGAGAAGTCCAGCGCAACATTTTCCATCGGGTTGAATTGCAGACCAGCGCCATAGGAGAAGCCATAATCGCTGGTGTCATGTTTGTAGGTTGGGTAGTCGGTAGTCTGGAATTTACCGTAACCCACACCGACCACACCGTAGATGCTCGCCCAATCGTTCAGACGATAAGCCGGGCCGGCAGTGATGCCGTAGTACTGACCTTTGTTGTAATCGCCCGCACCGTTAGTACGATCTTTTTCGGTGTAGGTGAAGGAACCGATTACGCCCAGCGGGTTGTTATCCTGCTCGTAACGATACTTCAGGTTAAAACCGTTCATTTTGTTCGCTACGCCCTGCGCATCGCTCTGAGCGTAACCACCGGTAACGGTAGAAGTAGCAGCTACTGCAGTACCTGCGGAAAAAGCCAGAACAGCGGCCAGTGCTGAAAGACATGCAATTTTTTTCATAACCACCTCAAATGTGCTTCAAGTAAGTCCTAAGTTTTAAATATATCAAAAATTAATGGGAAACTCTTTGCGATTCACGGTGTCTAAGAGCGCCTTTCATGTAACAGAACGTTTCCATACCGCGCTATCTTGTTCAATTAACATCACTTTTCCGGTTGATTGCACCAATAATGCGCGTGCGGCGCGATACATTCATCCAGATTATTCCTAAACTATCAGTCTATTTATCCATCAATTAAAGTTCATTTTATGGAATCCTGGAAATTTTTTTCAACGAATCCTGAACTACCCTGGGGAATTTCCATTACACTGCCACTTTTACTCGTACTGACATTTTTTGACAGGAGAAAGGATGCCGGGGTCGACACGTAAATTACCAGTCTGGTTGCCCATTTTGGTTTTGCTCATTGCCATGTCTTCTATTCAGAGTGGCGCTTCACTGGCAAAATCGTTATTTCCTCTTGTCGGCGCGCCGGGCGTAACGGCGCTTCGTCTGGCGCTGGGAACGCTTATCCTTATCGCCTTTTTCAAACCCTGGCGCTTGCGTTTTGCCAAAGAACAGCGGCTGCCTTTACTGTTTTATGGTCTGTCGCTGGGCGGGATGAACTATCTATTCTATCTGTCGATTCAGACGGTGCCGTTAGGTATTGCAGTCGCGCTGGAGTTCACCGGTCCTCTGGCGGTCGCGCTGTTTTCATCCCGGCGGCCGGTAGATTTTATTTGGGTCGTACTGGCGGTGCTTGGACTGTGGTTTCTGCTGCCATTAGGACAAGATGTGTCTCACGTTGATCTTACCGGGGCGGCGTTAGCGCTCGGCGCTGGCGCGTGCTGGGCTGTCTATATTCTTACCGGCCAGCGGGCAGGCGCGGAACATGGTCCGGCCACGGTAGCGGTAGGCTCGCTGATTGCAGCCCTCATTTTCGTGCCGATTGGCGCAGTTCAGGCTGGCGACGCGCTATGGCACTGGTCGATTCTTCCCTTAGGGTTAGCGGTAGCTGTACTTTCTACGGCGCTACCTTATTCACTGGAAATGATTGCACTGACGCGGCTGCCAACCCGCACTTTCGGTACGCTGATGAGCATGGAACCCGCGCTTGCCGCCGTTTCCGGAATGATTTTTCTGGGCGAAACGCTTACGGGCGTACAAATGATGGCCCTGTGTGCCATCATTGCCGCCTCTATGGGGTCTACCCTAACGATTCGACGCGAACCGCAAATTAAACAGATTGAAGTAAAATAGTTTCTTATTCTGCATGATATGCATAATCATGCAGAATATCACCTCATTATTCACCGTTTATTATCGCTCTATTACTTCGTCATTTTTTGTCATATTTTTCTCATTTTTACATTAAAATGAGAATTATTACCCACCAAACAACACCTTAACATAACCCATTGATTTAAAATTAGAATAAATATTAAACCTTGTCTGTACTATTAAAGTGATAGGTAAATTCAGAAAAGCAAAGTGAAAAACCGGTGCTATACTTACTTTCGTTAATTACCTGGGACACAAACATCAAGAGGATATGAGATTATGAGTACCGCTAAACTGGTAAAAACAAAAGCGTCTAATCTGCTTTATACCCGTAACGATGTATCAGAGAGCGATAAAAAAGCGACGGTTGAGTTGCTTAATCGTCAGGTGATCCAGTTCATTGACCTGTCGCTGATCACAAAACAGGCCCACTGGAACATGCGCGGTGCTAACTTTATTGCCGTACATGAGATGCTGGATGGCTTCCGTACTGCGCTGACCGATCATCTGGATACTATGGCCGAGCGCGCTGTACAGCTTGGCGGCGTGGCGTTAGGCACTACGCAAGTTATCAACAGCAAAACCCCGCTGAAAAGCTATCCGCTCGACATTCATAATGTGCAGGATCACTTAAAAGAACTGGCCGATCGTTACGCCGTTGTAGCTAATGATGTTCGCAAAGCTATCGGTGAAGCCAAAGATGAAGACACTGCCGATATCTTTACCGCCGCATCACGCGACCTCGATAAATTCCTGTGGTTTATCGAATCCAACATCGAATAAACCTATCTCTACCCTGAATAATTCGAGTTGCAGGAAGGTACAAACGCAGCGAATCCCCGGGAGCTTGACTTCCGTCAATGACTGGGGCGAACGCACCTGCAACTTGATGTCTACGGGTAGATAAGTAATCCCTATACCCCTGCCAGGCACAGGGGTTTTGCACTTAAATAGTGCACACTTCTTGTACTCCCCTCCAGCAAAAGTGAATTATTTGTAATAATTACCTCACACAATCGTTAACTAAAGATTGTTTTAACAACAATTTTTACGCTAAATAGACCCTGTGTTTCTACGCTGTTATTCATGCACTAAATCAGTGCCCCAAAACGGTGCAATATACTGGTTTTGCCCGACTTATTGTGCACAGGAATGATTCATGCTTCTGTTAAAACAATGGGTTACAGAATTGGCATGATTTTTTCATTACGCTAAATGTTCTCGCAGGGGATCGCCCTATGGATAGAAAAGGAAATGCTATGAAGTCTCTATTAAAAGTTTCACTGGCTGCACTTACCCTGGCTTTTGCGGTGTCCTCTCATGCCGCGGATAAAAAACTCGTTGTGGCAACCGATACGGCGTTCGTGCCGTTTGAATTTAAACAGGGCGACAAATACGTTGGCTTTGATGTTGATCTGTGGGCCGCTATCGCGAAAGAACTGAAGCTGGACTACACCCTGAAACCGATGGATTTCAGCGGCATTATTCCGGCGTTACAAACCAAAAATATCGATCTGGCGCTGGCGGGTATTACGATTACAGACGAACGTAAAAAAGCGATCGACTTTTCCGATGGCTATTACAAAAGCGGTCTGCTCGTGATGGTTAAAGCCAACAATAACGACATTAAAAGCGTTAAAGACCTGGATGGCAAAGTCGTTGCCGTGAAGAGCGGGACCGGGTCGGTGGATTACGCGAAAGCAAATATCAAAACCAAAGACCTGCGTCAGTTCCCGAACATTGATAACGCGTATATGGAATTAGGCACCAACCGCGCAGACGCCGTTCTGCACGATACGCCGAACATCCTGTACTTTATCAAAACCGCAGGCAACGGACAGTTCAAGCCGGTAGGCGAATCGCTGGAAGCACAGCAATACGGAATTGCCTTCCCGAAAGGTAGCGATGAACTGCGCGAGAAGGTCAACGGTGCGCTGAAAACGCTGCGTGAGAATGGCACCTATAACGAAATCTACAAAAAATGGTTCGGTACAGAACCTAAATAAAACGGCCTGATGTTGGCTTGTGGCCCGGTAGTGAGGACGCTCACCGGGCCTACGGCTCTTTTCCGTGACGGGTAAGACACTTTCACTCCATATCGCGTCGGATAGAGCATTTGACTATTTACACCACGGTAACAGGAACAACATATGCAGTTTGACTGGAGCGCCATCTGGCCCGCCATTCCGCTTTTGCTTGAGGGCGCTAAAATGACCCTGTGGATCTCGGTCCTCGGTCTGGCTGGCGGCCTGGTTATTGGACTGGCGGCAGGTTTTGCCCGTACGTTTGGAGGTTGGTTCGCCAACCACATCGCCCTGGTTTTCATTGAAATTATTCGCGGGACGCCCATCGTTGTCCAGGTGATGTTTATCTACTTTGCGCTGCCGATGGCATTTAATGATTTGCGTATTGATCCATTCAGCGCAGCGGTCGTGACAATTATGATTAATTCCGGCGCTTATATCGCGGAAATTACTCGCGGCGCAGTACTATCCATTCACAAAGGTTTTCGCGAAGCGGGCCTGGCGCTGGGCCTTTCTCGTCGGGAAACCATCCGCCATGTTATTTTACCGCTTGCTCTGCGCCGTATGCTGCCGCCGCTGGGCAACCAGTGGATCATTAGCATCAAAGACACCTCGTTGTTTATTGTTATCGGCGTAGCCGAACTGACCCGTCAGGGCCAGGAAATTATTGCCGGTAACTTTCGCGCCCTGGAAATCTGGAGCGCCGTGGCCGTCTTCTATTTGATCATTACGCTGGTGCTGAGCTTTATTTTGCGTCGTCTTGAAAGAAGGATGAAAATCCTGTGATTGAATTTAAAAACGTCTCCAAGCACTTTGGCCCCACCCAGGTGCTGCATAACATTGATTTAAACATCCGTCAGGGCGAAGTGGTTGTGATCATCGGCCCTTCCGGTTCGGGTAAATCCACGTTATTACGCTGTATCAACAAACTGGAAGAGATCACCTCCGGCGATCTGATTGTCGATGGTCTGAAAGTCAACGATCCTAAAGTAGACGAACGGCTGATTCGCCAGGAAGCCGGCATGGTGTTTCAACAGTTTTATCTGTTCCCGCATCTGACTGCGCTCGAAAACGTTATGTTCGGCCCTTTGCGCGTGCGTGGCGCGAAGAAAGAAGAAGCGGAAAAACAGGCGAAAGCACTGTTAGCGAAAGTTGGACTGGCGGAACGGGCGCACCACTATCCCTCCGAGCTTTCCGGCGGTCAACAACAGCGCGTCGCCATTGCCCGAGCGCTGGCAGTGAAGCCAAAAATGATGCTATTTGACGAGCCAACCTCCGCTCTGGACCCTGAACTGCGCCATGAAGTGCTGAAAGTAATGCAGGATCTGGCGGAAGAAGGCATGACCATGGTCATTGTCACTCACGAAATCGGCTTTGCCGAAAAAGTCGCCTCACGGCTGATTTTCATCGATAAAGGCCGTATTGCCGAAGATGGCAGTCCGCAGGCGTTGATCGAAAACCCGCCAAGCCCACGTTTACAGGAATTTTTACAGCACGTCTCCTGAGATATCGCCCTTCCTGCCCTGTGGCAGGCAGGGCATCATGGAATAGTCCCATTTCATTTTCCCTCCCCTGTGCCATCTATACTTAGTGTTTTGCGTCTCTTTTCTCACTGGAGGAGTCATGCGGTGGACCCTGTTCATCCTGTTTTGTCTACTGGGCGCGCCTGCCCATGCGGTCACCATACCCGGCGTGACCACAGGGACATCAACCAGCCAGCAAACAACACCAGAGCCCAGCCCTGAACAAAAAAAAGCGGCCTATGCGGCCCTGGCTGACGTACTGGAAAACGAGGCTTCACGTAACGAATTGATAGCGCAACTACGCGAAGCCTCAACCACGCCGCCGACCGAACCGGCGCCAGCGCTTGCGCCGCCTGCGGCCAAAGATGAGAAAACGGTACTGGAGAACGTCACCACCATCACCCGCCAGTACGGCGACGCTTTCGCCACCCGTTTCGCCCAGCTTTATCGCAACATCACCGATGCACCGCACAAGCCGTTTAACTCGCAGACCTTCACTAATGCGTTAACCCACTTTTTATTTCTGGCAGTCGCAGTATTTGGTTTTTATAGCGTGATACGGCTTTGCGCCCTGCCGTTATATCGAAAAATGGGTCTGTGGGCGCGCAAGAAAAACCGTGAACGCAGCAACTGGCTACAGCTCCCGGCGATGATCGTCGGCGCGTTTATTATCGACCTCCTGCTACTGGCGCTCACATTATTTATCGGTCAGATGCTCAGTGATAATTTCCATGCCGGAAGTCGAACTATCGCTTTTCAGCAAAGCCTGTTCCTGAATGCCTTCGCACTGATAGAGTTCTTTAAAGCGATTCTGCGGCTTATTTTTTGCCCTAATGTACCGGAATTACGTCCATTCACGATTCAGGACGCGACAGCGCGTTACTGGAATCGCCGTATGAGTTCGCTTAGCAGTTTGATTGGCTATGGGCTAATTGTTGCCGTTCCGATTATTTCCAACCAGGTGAATGTTCAGGTTGGCGCGATGGCTAATGTGGCGATCATGCTCTGCATCACTATCTGGGCGCTGTACCTGATCTTTAAAAACAAAGCTGAGATTACGCAGCATTTGTTAAGTCTGGCGGAACGATCGTTAGCCTTTTTTAGTCTGTTTATCCGCGCCTTCGCGCTGGTGTGGCACTGGCTGGCCAGCGCTTACTTTATCGTGCTGTTTTTCTTCTCGTTATTCGATCCCGGCAATAGCCTGAAGTTTATGATGGGCGCGACCGTCCGCAGTCTGGCGATTATTGGTATCGCGGCGTTTATCTCCGGTATGTTTACCCGCTGGATAGCGAAAACCATCACCCTGTCGCCCCATACGCAACGCAATTACCCGGAATTACAAAAGCGGCTTAACGGCTGGCTCTCCTCGGCGCTAAAAGTCGCACGCTTTCTGACCGTCTGCGTCGCCGTCATGCTGTTGCTCAACGCCTGGGGGCTATTCGATTTCTGGCACTGGCTACATTATGGCGCGGGGGAAAAGATGGTCGATATCCTCATCCGTATCGCGTTAATCTTATTCTTCTCTGCCGTGGGATGGACGATTCTCGCCAGTCTGATTGAGAATCGCCTGGCCTCCGATATTCACGGTCGCCCGCTGCCCAGCGCCCGCACGCGCACGCTGCTGACGCTGTTTCGCAATGCGCTGGCGGTGATTATCAGCACCATAACCATCATGATCGTGTTATCGGAAATCGGCGTCAATATCGCGCCATTGCTGGCTGGCGCGGGGGCGTTAGGTCTGGCGATCTCTTTCGGTTCGCAAACCCTGGTGAAAGATATTATTACCGGCGTCTTTATCCAGTTTGAAAACGGGATGAATACCGGCGACTTAGTCACCATAGGCCCACTGACGGGGACGGTCGAAAGAATGTCGATTCGTTCCGTCGGCGTGCGGCAGGATACCGGGGCATACCATATTATCCCGTGGTCCTCGATCACCACTTTCGCCAACTTTGTGCGGGGTATCGGCTCTGTTGTCGCCAACTATGACGTGGATCGCCATGAGGATGCGGATAAAGCGAATCAGGCGCTGAAAGACGCGGTAACGGCGCTGATGCAGACGGAGGATATTCGCGGGCTGATTATCGGTGAACCCACATTCGCCGGTATTGTCGGTTTAACGAACACGGCGTTTACTTTACGCGTATCGTTCACCACCCTACCGCTCAAGCAGTGGACGGTGCGTTTTGCCCTTGATAGCCAGGTGAAAAAGCATTTTGATCTGGCCAATGTTCGCGCGCCGGTACAAACGTATCAGGTTCTGCCCGCCCCCGCTGGCGGCCCGTCGCCTGATTCTCTGCCGCCGCGCGAACCGACGATTTAGCGTTTACGGGTGATAAAACGGCGACGCTGGTCGTCATCCATAAAGGTCCAGGCAATAAAGCGGCTTTGCTTTTGCCCCTGGGCCATCTCTTTTTTCACCACTTTCACCGCGCCAGCCTCCGTCAACGCCCGGTAAAGCGGCGGTAAATTCTCGCCACGCGACACCAACGTCGTAAACCACAACACCTGACGGCGGAAGGCTTGGCTTTCAGCAATCATTTTTTTAATAAAAGCGACTTCGCCGCCTTCACACCATAGCTCCTGCTGTTGACCGCCAAAGTTCAGCGCATCATCTTTATTCTGCCCCAAATTGCGGCGCTTACGCTCGCTGCCCGCGCGGGCTGCGGCGGCGGAGTCGTGAAAAGGCGGGTTACAAAGCGTTGCGTCAAAAGATTCATTTTTATGAATGATACCGGTAAAAATGGCCGCCGGATCTTTTTGCCGACGCAGACGAATCGCGCGGCTTAACCCCGCATTTGCCTGAATGATAGCCTGCGCGCTGGACATCGCTGCGTCGCTGACTTCACTACCGGTAAATCGCCAGCCATATTCATGTACGCCAATAAGCGGATAAATACAGTTAGCGCCCACGCCCACGTCCAGAATGGTTGCCTGCGCCGGAATACTCCCTGTCGTTTCACCAAGCAGATCCGCCAGATGGTGAATATAATCCGCACGACCAGGCACCGGCGGACATAAAAACCCTTGAGGAATGTCCCAGTGTGTGACGGCATAAAAATGCGCCAGCAATGCCTTATTGAGCGCTTTTACCGCTTGCGGATTAGCAAAATCAACGCTCTGTTCACCTGCGGGCGTGCGGGTAAGAAAGGAGGTCAATTCCGGCGTGGTCTGACACAGTGCGGCGAGATCATAACGGTGTTGATGGCGGTTGCGCGGGTGTAACCCGGTTTCTGGGCGGACATGGCATTCTCCTTTTAGCAGCGGCGTAAGATACCCGTATAACGCCACGGGGTAAATATACCACCGCGAATTCCCTGTCTCGCTCGATTTATCGGATACCTGAATATCATTGGCTCTGCTCATGGTCTGAAAAGGTCGTGCGATGCGATTTTTTCGCCTGACGGCGCTACACTTAACCTCAGGCACCCTACAATCAGGAGAGCGTGATGGCATCCGGCTGGGCAAATGACGACGCAGTGAATGAACAAATCAACAATACCATTGAAGATGCCGTTGCCCGCGCTCGCGGCGAACTTCCGCACGGCGAAAGTCTCGATGAATGCGAATCTTGCGGCGACCCTATCCCTGAAGCGCGGCGTAAAGCCGTACCGGGCGTTCGGTTATGTCTATCCTGCCAGCAGGAGAAAGATTTACATAACGCAACATTTTCAGGATATAATCGCAGAGGTTCAAAAGACAGCCAGTTACGCTAACCTTTCTTTACCTAAACCGCCAGTATTATCCATTCCTTTACGCTCATGCTTTTTAGCGTTCTGCATCGCAGAATGTGCCGTTAACCTCGGCTCTGTAAAGCCAGATGACAAGAACGGTAAATTCCACCGTTGAATTAATTAATAATCAATAGGTTATTTGTCATTCAAAAATTTTGAGCAAGGACGTCAATTCTATTCGATTTTATCTTTCGCAAAAAACCGTGATACTCATCACATCGACGAAACAACGTCCCATAAACAGAATAACCTGCGAGAGATGAACCATGAAAACCATTAAATATGCTGTTGCAGCCATCGCGCTTTCCACCCTTTCTTTTGGCGCTTTTGCCGCAGAACCGGTTAGCGCGTCTCAGACGCAAAACCTGCATAAAATCGGCGTAGTTTCTGCCGACGGCGCCACCACGCTGGATGGCCTGGAGGCTAAACTGGCCGAAAAAGCCGCTGCTGCTGGCGCAAGCGCTTATAACATCACCTCCGCCGTGGGTAATGCCAAAATGAGCGGTACTGCGGTGATTTATAAATGATTTACCTGCCCGCCAGATTTCAGGCTGTAACATCGCTGTTGTTTGGATTCTGACGGGTATTACCTTCGTCTGCTTGCCAACAGACCCACTGCTCCAACCCTCATTAACCCTGTTTGTTACCCTTATTTGCCCGTCCGCCACTGGACGGGCTTTTTTTATTCGCTAAAAGTCTGTTCGACTCGCGCAAGCCCGTCTTCTAACGTCGCCGCCTCTCCCGTCGCAACCAGACAACAGGCCATTTGCGTTTTTAATGATTGCGGCACCGGCTCGCGTCCGGCAACGCAGCGCTCAATCCAGCGCGCGGTGATTTCAGGATCTTTATTCGCAGGCAGTGAAAACGGCTCGTCGTGCGTGTCGCTCTGACGCTCATGTAGTACCTGCACGCCGCGGCTATCAATCAGGCTGATTTGCGGACAGCGTTGCGGGTTGGCATAGACTTCGCCTTCGGTGCCATGCATCAGCAAAGCCCGCCCGCCAATGCGGCTAAAAAAGGTCGCCACACGCGGTACATATTCAGGATGAGAAACGCTTGATAAACGCAGCGCGGCATCCTCAGCAAACGGCGTCGCCAGTTTGGCCAGTGAATGCGCGCTGTTGCGCACGCCCATCCGCCAGCGCATCGCCAACTGTTTTTCCAGCGGCGGGCAGAGCGCGCTCACCGGGATAAACACCGGCTGGTGTCCGTCCAGTTTGGCCTGCGCTTGTCCGCCGTGTAGGGTGGGTACAATCCCCATCAGCTCAAATAGAGTTTCCGTCAGTACGCGGGTCGGATCTTCACTGACGCCGTGCACTACGACTGGAAAGCCCAACTTATGCAGCAGGATGGCCAGCAGCGGCGTTAAATTCGCCTGTTTACGCGCGCCGTTATAGCTGGGAATAACAATCGGCAGCGGCTTATCCGCAGGCGGTGTCAGTTTGATGGTATGATTCTGCATGGCTTCATAAAAGCCCAGCATTTCGGCTCCGCCTTCGCCTTTAATACGCAGCGCCATCAATATGCTGCCCATTTCCAGGTCGGGGACGTCGCCATTCAGTATTCGGGTATACAAACCGCGCGCGGTATCCAGATCCAGATCGCGGGCGTGATTTTTACCTCGCCCGATCTCTTTGATGATCTTGCGATAATCCATTGAAAGCTCCTTAAAGTGTGCTCACAGCATTAACGCCGTCGGCGGCGTGCAGGTTTTGCTTTTGGTTTTACTATAACGTCTGGCACGGCAGGCTGCTCTATCGGAAAAACAGGTAAGGCATTCAATAAACGCTGTCCGTAGTTTTTGGTCAACAAACGCTTATCATAAATGACCACTTCTCCCCGACAGGCGTGGCTACGGATCAATCGCCCTACCTGCTGAATTAAATTAAAAGACGCGCTTGGTAAGCTTTGTACCTCAAACGGATAACGATTCAGGCTTTTTAGCCATTCGCCTTCAGTGATCACGACCGGGCTGTCGATCGGCGGGAAGGCAATTTTATGGATATGGACCTGCGTCAGTAGCTCGCCTTTAAGATCCAGCCCTTCGGCAAAAGACTGAAGCCCAACCAGCACGCTGCGTTCGCCGTTCTCCACCCGTTTACGGTGCAGCTCCACCAGCCGGTAACGCGGCTGATCACCCTGGACTAAGAGGAGTAAGCGCACATCAGCGACATGCTCCAGAAAACGCTGCATCGCCCGCCCGCTGGCGAATAGCACCAGCATACCATGATGTTTTTTGCTCTCCAGTTGCTCGCGAAAATAGGCCGCCATTTCGGCAATATGCTGTTCTTCGTTATCAATGGTGGGTTCGTAGCGCATTTGAGGAATCACCAGTTTCCCCTGCTCCACATGATTAAACGGCGAATCCAGCGCCACAAAGCGGTCGCCGGCTTTTTCTTTTAAGCCGCTCATTTCTTGCAGGCGCGAAAAGCTATTAAGCGAGCGCAGCGTCGCCGAGGTGACAATAATGTGCGGTACGCTGCGCCATAACAATCTTTCCAGCTGATCGCTGACGCGGATACCGACACAATGGAACCAGACGTGGAGCTGCCCTTCGCGTATTTCGCGCGTCGCCCATTTGGACACCGGCGCGCCTGAAGACTGCGCCATCGAAGCCAGCCGCCATAATTTACTTTGCGCCTCGAACATTCCCAGCGCCCGGTTCATCTGTAAAATCACCCGATGCAAACGCACAATATCGTGCGACCCGGTTTTTTCGCTGAGATCGTTGAGAAAGGATTCCGCCAGCCCACGCAGCGTTTCGGTCAACTTCGCCAGCCGCTGGCAGATTTCCATGACCTCATCTGGCAACTCGCCCATTGCAAAACGGTGCTCCGCCTCCTGCGCTGCGGGCATATACAGATTAAGAATGGCATTGAGCGAGGCGATCAGTTCGTATACCTCCTCACAATGGGCGTTAAGTCGCTCAGGGTTCGCTAACGGCGGCGTGGTTTTAGGACGAAATTGCTCCATGCAGGTCGCCACCAGTTTGCTGAACAGATCCAGTTGCAGGCGATACCAGGAGGCGGTAATTTCCGCGCTCATCTCCAGCGCGTCGCGAGCGACATCGGGCAGATGATGACCTTCATCCAGTACTAACAGCAGATGCTTTGGTTCCGGTAGTACGGCTTCGCTTTCCATCGCCGCCATTACCAACGCGTGATTCGCCACCACGACTTCTGCTTCCTGTATTTCACGTCGGGCGACAAAGAATGGACATTCGCGGTAATAGTGACAGTTGCGGTTCAGACAACTGGCTTTATCGGTACTTAATCGCCGCCACAGATCGTCGGCAATAGCAATGTCGGTATGATCCCGCAGACCATCCCATTTATAACCGTCAAGATCCCCTTTCAGCCTGGCGCAGCGCTTTTGTTCTTCCTGATTGTTAGGCGTCAGTTCGTCATCAAGAAAGGCGAGCAGATCCTGCTGCGTAGGCTCGCTACTGGCGAGCGCCGCCAGGTTTCGCGGACACACGTAACGCCCGCGGCCAAAGGCGGCGGTAAAGCGCAGATCGGGGATGATTTTTCGTAGCAGCGGCAAATCTTTGCTAAAGATCTGATCCTGTAACGCCACGTTAGCGGTACTGACCACCAGCGTTTTTTGCTCTTCCCGGGCAATGGCGATACCGGGAATAAGATAGGAAAGGGTTTTCCCGACGCCGGTCGGCGCTTCAATAGCCAGATGTCTCCCTTCTTCCCCGGCCAGCGTTCTGGCAACGTCAGCAATCATCTGCCGCTGCGGCGCACGGGGAATAAAGTCGGGAATCTGTTCCTGAAGCGCCTTATACCAGGCGGCGATTTGCGCTTTCAGCGCAGCGGTCAATGCCATGAGAAAACCTGAAGTACTGTATAAATAGCCACTATTGTGTCACATTTCAGGGGCGGGAAGTACCTTTTTTGCCGGTTCTGGAATACGGCTCACAATGCCGCTTTAATCTGCCGGATGGCGGCGGCAAGCGCCTTATCCGCCTACGCCGCGTATTACGCAGGCCCGGTAAGCGTTGCGCCACCGGGCATGTTGCCGGATAAAATTTACTGGGCAGGCGTGATTCTGCGCGGGCGACGCGGCGGACGTGCTTTGTCGCCAGCGGGTTTCCCCTCGCCTGTGCGCGGTTTTGGTTTCGCCTTCGCCGCCCCGCTATCCTGACGTCGCGGCTGCTGACTGCGCCCCGCTCCCCCCTGACTTTGACCGCGTCCACGACCGCCGCCGCGCTGCTGACGACCATTCTGAATCGGCTCCGCTTTAATCGACGGGTCCGGCTCATAGCCCGGCGTCGTAATGCGTGGGATCTCTTTTTTCAGCAACTTTTCGATATCACGCAACAGCTTATGTTCGTCAACACAGACCAGCGACAGCGCCTCGCCGGTTGCCGCCGCGCGACCGGTACGGCCAATACGGTGTACATAATCTTCCGGCACGTTCGGCAGTTCATAGTTGACCACGTGCGGCAGTTCTTCAATATCCAGGCCACGCGCCGCAATATCCGTCGCCACCAGCACGCGGATATCGCCGGATTTAAAATCGGCCAGCGCACGGGTACGTGCGCCCTGCGATTTATTACCGTGGATCGCCGCGCTGCGAATACCGTCTTTATTAAGCTGTTCCGCCAGATGGTTCGCGCCATGTTTGGTGCGGGTGAAGACCAACACCTGCTGCCAGTTGCCCTGGCCAATCATTTGCGACAACAGTTCGCGCTTACGTTTTTTATCCACAAAGTGCACGTGCTGCGTCACCTGCTCTGAGGCCGTGTTGCGGCGCGCCACTTCGATTTCCAGCGGGTTGTGCAACAGCTTTTCGGCGAGCGCTTTGATGTCGTCGGAGAAAGTGGCGGAGAACAACAGGTTCTGGCGTTTTGACGGCAGTTTCGCCAGCACGCGACGAATGTCGTGAATGAAGCCCATATCCAGCATACGGTCGGCTTCATCCAGTACCAGAATCTCAATCTGATCCAGCTTCACGGCATTTTGATGTTCCAGATCAAGCAGACGTCCCGGCGTCGCCACCAGCACATCCACCCCGCCGCGCAGTTTCATCATCTGCGGATTGATGCTTACGCCGCCAAATACCACCAGCGAGCGAATGTTGAGATATTTACTGTAATCTCTGACATTTTCGCCAATTTGCGCCGCCAGCTCGCGGGTTGGCGTGAGGATCAACGCACGCACCGGGCGACGACCTTTAGCGTGCGGCTGATGGGTAATCAGATGCTGCAACAATGGCAAGGTAAAGCCCGCCGTTTTACCGGTCCCGGTCTGGGCGCTGGCCATCAGATCGCGGCCTTCCAGCACGGCGGGAATCGCCTGCTGCTGAATAGGGGTAGGTTCACGGTAACCCTGCTCGGCAATGGCGCGCAGGATATCAGGGTTTAATCCCAGGGAATCAAAAGACATAACTACTCCGGACCGCCCCGACCGTTACCGGTGTAGTTTTCAGGGAGATGCTCAAATTTGGAATGACAAAAACCACAATGTCATGAAGGGGCGGAGTGTAGCAGTTTTTGTGATGCGGCGCATAAATTATCCCGAAAGGTGGCAAAGACAAATTAATCGACCACACTGGACAAGTGCCATTATGAGTCATAATCTTAATCAATCGATTGATTAAGAATTAGGGCGTGTGATGAATATTCCCACCACGACCACCAAGGGCGAGCAGGCGAAAAGCCAGCTAATTGCCGCCGCGCTGGCGCAGTTTGGCGAGTATGGCCTCCATGCCACCACGCGCGATATCGCCGCGCTGGCGGGGCAAAATATTGCCGCCATTACTTACTATTTCGGCTCAAAAGAGGATTTATACCTCGCCTGCGCCCAGTGGATTGCCGATTTTCTTGGCGAAAAATTTCGCCCCCATGCTGAAAAAGCGGAACATCTGTTTAGCCAGCCTGATCCTGACCGGGACGCCATACGCGAGCTCATTCTGCTCGCCTGCAAGAACATGATTATGCTGCTGACGCAGGAAGACACCGTTAACCTGAGTAAATTTATTTCACGCGAGCAGCTCTCTCCCACGTCGGCCTATCAACTGGTTCATGAACAAGTTATCGCTCCGTTGCACACCCATCTGACAAGATTGGTTGCCGCTTATACCGGCTGCGACGCCAATGATACGCGCATGATTTTGCATACCCATGCCTTACTGGGCGAAGTGCTGGCGTTTCGTCTCGGCAAAGAAACTATTTTGTTACGTACCGGCTGGCCGCAGTTTGATGAAGAAAAAGCGGAGCTGATTTACCAGACGGTAACCTGCCACATCGATCTTATTCTGCACGGTTTAACGCAAAGGAGTCTGGACTGATGAAAAAACCTGTCGTTATCGGACTGGTAATCGCAGCGATCGTCGCTGTGGTTGCTGGTGGAACCTGGTGGTATCAAAGTCGGCAGGACGATGGGCTGACGCTATACGGTAATGTCGATATCCGTACCGTCAATATCAGCTTTCGCGTCGGCGGCAGGCTGGCGTCGCTGAATGTTGATGAAGGCGATACTATCAAAGCCGGACAGGTGCTCGGCGAACTGGATCACGCGCCATACGAAAACGCGCTGATGCAGGCGAAAGCTGGCGTATCGGTCGCTCAGGCGCAATACGATTTGATGCTGGCAGGCTATCGCGATGAAGAGATAGCCCAGGCCGCCGCCGCCGTCAGACAGGCGCAAGCCGCCTATGACTACGCGCAAAACTTTTATAACCGTCAGCAAGGATTGTGGAAAAGCCGCACCATTTCCGCTAATGATCTGGAAAACGCCCGCTCATCGCGCGATCAGGCGCAGGCAACGCTGAAATCCGCACAAGATAAACTGAGCCAGTACCGCACCGGTAATCGCGAACAGGATATCGCCCAGGCGAAAGCCAGCCTGGAACAGGCAAAAGCCCAACTGGCGCAGGCGCAGCTTGATTTACAAGACACCACGCTTATCGCGCCTGCCAACGGGACCTTGCTCACCCGCGCGGTCGAGCCGGGCAGTATGCTGAACGCCGGCAGCACGGTATTAACGCTCTCGCTGACCCGCCCCGTCTGGGTGCGCGCCTACGTCGATGAACGCAACCTCAGTCAGACGCAACCGGGGCGCGACATTCTGTTGTATACCGACGGACGTCCTGACAAACCTTACCACGGCAAGATTGGTTTCGTTTCACCGACCGCGGAATTTACGCCGAAAACCGTCGAAACGCCGGATCTGCGTACCGATCTCGTCTATCGCCTGCGTATTATCGTCACCGATGCGGACGATGCGTTACGCCAGGGGATGCCGGTCACGGTGAAATTTAATGACGAGGCACGGCATGAGTGAGGCCGTTATTACACTGCACGGTCTGACGAAGCGCTTTGCGGGAATGGATAAACCCGCCGTCGCGCCGCTCGACTGTACCATTCATTCCGGTTATGTCACCGGGCTGGTAGGGCCGGACGGCGCAGGAAAAACCACGCTGATGCGTATGCTGGCGGGCCTGCTCAAAGCCGATGGCGGCAGCGCGTCCGTATTGGGCTTCGACCCGATACAAAACGACAGCGAGCTGCACGCGGTTCTGGGCTACATGCCGCAGAAATTCGGTCTGTATGAAGATCTTACCGTCATGGAGAACCTTAATCTCTATGCTGATTTGCGCAGCGTTACCGGCGAGATACGGACCTTTGCCCGTTTGTTGGAGTTTACCGCCCTCGGCCCTTTTACTGGCCGTCTGGCGGGAAAATTGTCCGGCGGGATGAAGCAAAAACTGGGGCTGGCCTGTACGCTGGTCGGCGAACCGAAAGTGCTGCTGTTGGATGAACCGGGCGTTGGCGTTGACCCGATTTCACGGCGCGAGTTGTGGCAAATGGTCCACGAACTGGCGGGCGACGGGATGCTGATTTTATGGAGCACCTCCTATCTGGATGAAGCCGAACAGTGTCGCGACGTGCTGCTGATGAATGAAGGCGAATTGCTCTATCAGGGTGAACCTAAAGCGCTGACGCAAACGATGGCCGGTCGCAGCTTTCTGATGAGCAGTCCACAGGAAAACAACCGTAAGTTGCTACAGAGAGCGCTCAGACTACCACAGGTGAGCGACGGCATGATTCAGGGGCGTTCGGTACGCCTGATCCTGAAAAAAGAGGCAACTGCAGCAGATATTCGTCAGGCCGAAGGGATGCCGGAAATCACCCTCAATGAGACCGCGCCACGCTTCGAAGATGCGTTTATCGATCTTCTTGGCGGGGCGGGAACCGCGGAGTCTCCGCTGGGTTCAATCCTCCATACGGTTGAAGGCACTCCCGGCGAAACGGTGATTGAAGCGCAGGAACTGACGAAAAAATTTGGCGATTTCGCGGCCACGAACCATGTTAATTTCGTCGTACAACGCGGCGAGATTTTTGGCCTGCTCGGCCCGAACGGCGCGGGTAAATCAACCACCTTTAAAATGATGTGCGGCCTGCTGGTGCCGACGTCCGGCAAGGCGCTGGTGCTGGATATGGACCTGAAAGTCAGCTCCGGCAAAGCTCGTCAGCATCTGGGCTATATGGCGCAAAAATTTTCGCTTTACGGCAACCTGACGGTCGAGCAGAACCTGCGTTTTTTCTCTGGCGTCTACGGTTTGCGGGGCCGCGCGCAGAATGAAAAAATTCAGCGCATGAGCGAAGCGTTTGGTCTGAAAAGCATTGCGTCGCATCCCACCGATGCGCTGCCGCTGGGCTTTAAACAGCGTCTGGCGCTGGCCTGCTCGCTGATGCACGAACCGGATATTTTATTCCTTGATGAACCAACATCCGGGGTTGATCCCCTCACCCGCCGTGAATTTTGGCTGCATATTAATAGCATGGTGGAAAAAGGGGTCACGGTAATGGTGACGACCCACTTTATGGATGAGGCGGAATATTGCGATCGCATTGGACTGGTTTATCGTGGGAAGCTTATCGCCAGCGGTACGCCGGACGATCTCAAAGCGCAGGCCGCCGATGAGCAACAGGCCGATCCGACGATGGAGCAGGCCTTTATCACTCTCATCAATGACTGGGATAAGGAGCATATACATGAGTAAGTCTCTCTCCTGGCGCCGCGTGCGTGCGTTGTGCGTCAAAGAGACGCGCCAGATCGTTCGCGATCCCAGTAGCTGGCTGATTGCGGTGGTGATCCCGCTGCTGTTGCTGTTTATTTTCGGTTACGGCATTAACCTCGACTCCAGCAAGCTACGAGTGGGGATTCTGCTTGAACAGCAAAGCCAGGAGGCGCTGGATTTCACTCATGCGATGACCGGTTCACCCTATATCGACGCGACCATTAGCGATAATCGCCATGAATTAATTGAAAAAATGCAGGCCGGACGCATTCGCGGACTGGTGGTGATTCCGGTGGATTTCGCGCAACAAATGGCGCGCGCCGGTGACAGCGCGCCAATTCAGGTTATTACCGATGGCAGTGAGCCAAACACCGCCAACTTCGTTCAGGGTTATGTTGAAGGCATCTGGCAAATCTGGCAACAACAGCGGGCGGAAGATCGCGGCGACACTTTTGAACCGCTCATCGATGTTCAGACGCGCTACTGGTTTAACCCGGCGGCGATCAGTCAACATTTTATTATTCCCGGGGCAGTGACCATTATCATGACGGTAATTGGCGCGATCCTCACCTCGCTGGTCGTTGCCCGCGAATGGGAGCGTGGCACGATGGAGGCGCTGCTCTCAACCGAAGTGACGCGTGTTGAACTGCTGCTGTGTAAGCTTATTCCCTATTACTTTCTCGGTATGCTGGCGATGCTGCTCTGCATGCTGGTATCGGTGTTTATTCTCGGCGTACCGTATCGCGGTTCGCTGGTGATTCTGTTTATCATCACCAGTCTGTTTTTACTGAGTACGTTGGGGATGGGGCTGTTGATTTCCACCATCACTCGTAACCAGTTTAACGCCGCGCAGGTGGCGCTGAACGCCGCCTTTTTACCCTCGATTATGCTGTCCGGGTTTATCTTCCAGATAGACAGTATGCCTGCGGTGATCCGCGCGGTGACCTATATTATTCCGGCGCGCTATTTTGTCAGTACCCTGCAAAGTCTGTTTCTGGCTGGCAATATTCCGGTCGTGTTAGGCATTAACGTACTGTTTTTAATCGCCTCGGCGGTGATGTTTATTGGCCTGACGTGGCTAAAAACCAAACGACGGCTGGACTGATGATTTGCTATCCGGCACTGAGGGCAAGACTATGTTTCATCGTTTATGGACGTTAATCCGCAAAGAACTGCAATCGCTTTTACGCGAACCGCAAACGCGCGCGATCCTGATTCTGCCGGTGCTGATTCAGGTTATCCTGTTTCCGTTCGCCGCGACGCTTGAAGTCACTAACGCGACCATCGCCATTTATAACGAAGATAACGGCAAACATTCGGTAGAACTTACCCAGCGCTTTGCCCGCGCGAAAGCGTTTACCCATGTGCTGTTGCTGAACAGTCCGCAGGAGATCCAGCCGACTATTGATACGCAAAAAGCGCTGCTGCTGGTGCGCTTCCCGGCGGATTTCTCGCGGAATCTGGATACCTTCCAGCCTGCGCCGATGCAACTCATTCTTGATGGACGTAACTCCAACAGCGCGCAAATCGCCGCCAATTATCTGCAACAGATCGTCAAGGAGTATCAGCAGGCGTTGATGGACGGCAAGCCAAAGCCCAACAATAGCGAACTGGTGGTACGCAACTGGTATAACCCGAATCTGGACTACAAGTGGTTTGTGGTGCCCTCGCTGATCGCCATGATCACCACTATCGGCGTGATGATCGTTACTTCGCTGTCCGTCGCCCGCGAGCGTGAACAAGGCACTCTGGATCAACTGCTGGTCTCTCCGCTCACTACCTGGCAGATTTTCGTCGGTAAAGCGGTGCCGGCGCTGATTGTCGCGACCTTCCAGGCTACGATCGTGCTGGCTATCGGCATTTGGGCGTACCAAATCCCCTTCGCCGGTTCGTTAGCGCTGTTTTATTTCACGATGGTGATTTACGGGCTGTCGCTGGTAGGCTTTGGCTTGCTGATATCATCGCTTTGCGCCACGCAACAGCAGGCGTTTATCGGCGTCTTTGTCTTTATGATGCCGGCGATTTTGCTCTCGGGTTATGTCTCACCGGTGGAAAATATGCCGGTCTGGCTGCAAAACTTGACGTGGATAAACCCTATCCGCCACTTTACTGATATTACTAAGCAAATTTATCTTAAGGACGCGAGTCTGGGGATTGTCTGGGGAAGTTTGTGGCCGCTACTGGTGATAGCGGCCACCACAGGTTCAGCGGCGTATGCGATGTTTAGACGCAAAGTGATGTAGCTTTTTATCTTTCGCCAGTAGCGAAACCACGGCGGGCCCGGCCAGGATAGCCAGCCCCGCCAGCGCCAGTAAAACATTATTTTGCAATACGCGGGATAGCAGCCAGAGGACAATCAGCGCGGTGCCGAAGTACCAGGTGGTAGTCAGCTCTTCCAGCACATCCGCCACATCGCGCCAGCGTTGCTCATGATGACGCTGCAACGCCAGCATCAGCAGTACCGTCACGCCATAAAGCACGCATAATCCCAGGCCGACGCGCACTAATGTGCCGCTCATCCAGCCTATTACCAGCATCGCCACTACCAGTAAATGCAACATAATCTGCCAACAACCGAGGCCGGTTGCGACACGAACGCGTTGTTGCCACTTCATGGCTTTTCTCCTGAAGCATTTTTCTCTCATTATTCAGAGTACCGAACTTTACGGAAAATTCCGTAAGACCGCATCTTTTTGTGACGACGACTACACTATTTCAATCAGGATAGTGACGCGGACAGGAAGAAAATGACTCAACACACGCGAAATTTTTCATTCAAAGTGCTCACGATTAATACGCACAAAGGTTTTACCGCCTTTAATAAACGCTTCATCCTGCCGGAGCTACGCGACGCCGTCAGAACGGTCGGCGCCGATATCGTCTGTCTGCAAGAAGTGATGGGTGCGCATGAGGTGCATCCGCTGCATATCGAAAACTGGCCGGACACCACCCATTATGAATTTTTGGCCGACACCATGTGGAGCGATTTCGCCTATGGCCGCAATGCGGTCTATCCAGAAGGCCACCACGGTAATGCGGTTCTTTCTCGCTATCCCATTGAACATTATGAAAATCGCGACGTCTCGGTCGACGGTAGCGAAAAACGCGGCGTGCTCTATTGCCGCATTACGCCGCCCATGCTCAACCACCCTATCCACGTCATGTGCGTGCATCTCGGCCTGCGGGAGAGCCATCGGCAGGCGCAGTTAACCATGCTGGCGGGATGGGTGAATGCCTTGCCGGAATCAGAACCAGTACTGGTGGCCGGAGACTTTAATGACTGGCGGCAAAAGGCCGGCCCGCCGCTAAACGCAGCCGGGCTGGAGGAGATATTCACCCGCGCCCACGGTCGACCGGCGCGCACATTCCCGGTGAGTATGCCGCTGCTGCGACTCGATCGTATTTACGTCAAGAATGCTAACGCCAGTTCTCCTACGGCGCTACCGCTGCGGAACTGGCGACATTTATCAGACCATGCCCCCCTTAGCGCGGAGATCCATCTATGAAATGCGGCTGGCGTGAAGGTAATCAAATTCAGCTACTGGAAAACGGCGACCAGTTCTATCCTGCCGTGTTTACGGCTATCGCTCAGGCACAGCAAAAAATCATTCTGGAAACCTTTATCTTATTTGAAGATGAGGTGGGCAAAAAACTCCATGCCGCTCTGCTAAAAGCCGCACAGCGCGGCGTAAAAGCCGAAGTATTACTCGACGGCTACGGCTCTCCCGATCTCAGCGACGCGTTTGTCGGTGAGTTAACCGCAGCGGGCGTTATTTTTCGCTATTACGATCCCCGCCCGCGTCTACTGGGGTTGCGAACCAATATCTTCCGCCGAATGCACCGCAAAATTGTGGTGATTGATGATCGTATTGCCTTTGTCGGCGGCATTAACTATTCCGCCGAGCATATGTCGGATTACGGCCCGCAGGCGAAACAAGACTACGCGGTACGGGTCGAAGGGCCTGTAGTGGCCGATATCCTGCAATTCGAAGTCGAGAACCTGCCGGGGCAAAGCCCTGCGCGCCGCTGGTGGAAACGCCATCATCAGGCAGAAGAAAACCGCCAGCCCGGCGAGGCGCAGGCGCTGTTTGTCTGGCGGGATAACGAAGAGCATCGCGACGATATCGAACGTCATTATCTGAAAATGCTGACCCAGGCAAAGCGTGAAGTGATTATCGCTAACGCCTATTTTTTCCCCGGCTATCGCTTGCTCCACGCAATGCGTAAAGCCGCCCGCCGTGGCGTGAGCGTAAAACTGATTGTCCAGGGGGAGCCAGACATGCCGATTGTCAAAGTCGGCGCGCGGTTGCTCTACAACTATCTGGTGAAGGGCGGCGTACAGGTTTATGAATACCGTCGCCGTCCGCTGCACGGCAAAGTGGCGCTGATGGACGATCACTGGGCCACGGTAGGGTCAAGTAATCTCGATCCGCTCAGCCTGTCGCTTAATCTTGAAGCTAACCTGATCATTCACGATCGCAATTTTAACCAGACCCTGCGCGATAATTTACAAGGCATCATCGTGAATGATTGTAAGCAGGTCGATGAGTCAATGCTGCCGAAACGCACCTGGTGGAACCTGACCAAAAGCGTGCTGGCGTTCCACTTTTTACGCCATTTCCCGGCGCTGGTCGGCTGGCTACCTGCGCATACCCCGCATCTGGCGCAGGTTCCCCCGCCTGCCCAGCCAGAAATGGAAACCCAGGATCGCGTTGATCCAGAAAATACAGGAGTGAAGCCCTAATGGCTAAATCGCATCCGCGCTGGCGGCTGGCTAAAAAAGTGCTGACCTGGCTGTTTTTTATTGCGGTCGTCGTTCTGCTGGTGGTTTATGCTAAAAAGGTCGACTAGGGCGATGTCTGGACCGTCATCCGCGACTATAACCGCACGGCACTTTTAAGCGCCGTGGGACTGGTGATCGTTAGCTATCTTCTGTACGGCTGCTACGACCTGCTTGGACGGCTTTATTGCGGCCATAAACTGGCGAAGCGGCAGGTTATGCTGGTATCGTTCGTCTGCTACGCTTTTAACCTGACGCTCAGCACCTGGGTCGGCGGGATCGGAATGCGTTACCGACTTTACTCCCGCCTCGGCTTGCCAGGCAGTACTATCACGCGTATTTTCTCGCTCAGTATTACCACTAACTGGCTGGGCTATATTCTGCTTGGCGGCATCATTTTTACCTTCGGCGTTGTCCAGCTTCCCGACCACTGGTATATCGATGAAGGCACGCTACGTATTCTCGGTATCGTTTTATTGTTGATTATCGCGGTCTATCTGTGGTTTTGCGCCTTTGCAAAGCGGCGGCATATGACGATTAAAGGGCAGAAACTGGTGCTGCCGTCATGGAAATTCGCGCTGGCGCAGATGGCGATCTCCAGCGCGAACTGGATGGCGATGGGCGCCATAATCTGGCTGCTGATGGGCCAGGATGTGAACTATTTCTTTGTACTGGGCGTACTGCTGGTGAGCAGTATTGCGGGCGTCATCGTACATATTCCGGCAGGCATCGGCGTGCTGGAGGCCGTATTCCTCGCGTTGCTGGCGGGCGAACATACGTCGCAAGGCACGATTATCGCCGCCCTGCTCGCTTACCGCGTGCTTTACTATTTTATTCCCCTGTTGCTGGCGCTGGTGTGTTATCTGGTCCTGGAGAGCCGGGCGAAAAAGCTGCGGGCGAAAAACGAACGGGCGATGGCGAAATGATCGTGCGAAACTGCCTGATGGCGCATAGCTTTCAGGCCTACAAAGTGCCGTAGGCCTGATAAGGCGCTGCGCATCGCCATCCGGCAATGAAACTTAGCGACGGTTGCCAAAAATACGCAGTAACATCAGGAACAGGTTGATAAAGTCCAGGTACAGCGTTAACGCGCCGAGAATCGAATACTTACGCAGATTAGCACTATCGCGGGTATCTATTTGCTCGCCGATATTTTTCAGTTTCTGCGTGTCGTAGGCGGTCAGACCGACAAACACAACCACCCCGATATAGGTTACCGCCCACATCAGCGCTTCGCTCTTCAGCCAAAAATTGACCAGCGACGCCAGAACGATACCAATAAGCGCCATAAACAGCATATTGCCGAAACCGCTAAGATCGCGTTTAGTGGTGTACCCGTACAGGCTCATGGCGCCAAACATTCCCCCCGTCACCACAAACGTGCTGGCGATAGAGGAGTAGGTGTAAACGATAAAAATACTGGATAACGTCAATCCGGTTAGCGCCGAATAGAGCATAAACAGCGTCGTCGCCATTCCGGCGCTAAGTTTATGCACCAGTCCCGACAGAACAAACACCAGCGCAAGCTGAGCAATGATTAACCCAAAGAAGGTGATCTTACTGGAAAAGACAAACATCATGACGGCTGGCGTATTAGCCGCATACCACGCGATAAACGCGGTCAGTAACAGTCCGACCGTCATCCAGCCATACACTTGCGCCATATAGGTCTGCAGGCCAGAACGCGCCTGCACTATTGAATCAGATCGTGGAAATCTGTCCATGATAAACTCCTGTGTGGAAATGATACCCTAAAGCGTATCACATTATGCTACCAACGTTTCGCCGACTGCTGGTCGCTGTCGCGCGCTTCAACCCAGCGATCGCCTTCCGGCGTGGCTTCACGCTTCCAGAACGGCGCACGGGTTTTCAGATAATCCATAATGAACTGACCGGCGTCGAACGCGCTACTGCGGTGCGCACTGGTGACGCCGACAAACACGATCTCATCGCCCGGCCATAATTCGCCAACGCGATGAATCACCGTTACCCGACCCAGCGGCCAGCGGGAGCGCGCCTCAGCGACGATCTCCGCCAGAGCTTTCTCTGTCATGCCAGGATAATACTCCAGCGTCAGCGCCTTAACGCTATCGCCCAGGTTATGATTGCGCACTTTTCCGGTAAAGGTGACGACCGCGCCGTCTTCGTCGCGCGCCGCCAGCCAGGGATATTCCTCCCCGATGCTAAACGGCGCAGGACCGACTATAATTCGCGTTTCACGCATGTTAGCCTCCCGTGACTGGCGGGAAAAACGCCACTTCATCGCCCGCCGTCAGCGGATGGTCAAAACTCACCAACGTCTGGTTGACCGCCGCCAACAGCTTGCCGTCTTCCAGCGCCATCGCCCAACGATCGCTCTTTGCCGCCAGATGCTGTCGCAGCGACTCAACGGTGGAAAAATCTGCTGGAAGATCCAGCGCGTCAGTTCCTGTAAGCTCGCGAACCTGGGCGAAGAAAAGCACCTTAATCATGCGCATCCACCTTAAAATCCCCTGATTTGCCGCCGCTTTTCGCCAGCAGACGCACCGGACCAATCACCATATCTTTTTGTACCGCTTTGCACATGTCGTAGATGGTTAACGCTGCGACGGACGCCGCGGTTAACGCTTCCATTTCGACGCCCGTTTTACCGGTCAGGCGACACAGAGACTCAATACGCACGCGGCGATGCTCCGGCTCGGCCTGAAGCTGAACCTCCACTTTACTTAGCAGTAACGGGTGGCACAGCGGGATCAGCTCCCAGGTGCGTTTGGCGGCCTGAATACCGGCAATACGGGCGGTCGCGAAAACATCGCCCTTGTGGTGTTTGCCATCAATAATCATCGCCAGCGTCTCACTACGCATGGTAACGAATGCTTCCGCCCGCGCTTCACGAACGGTTTCCGCTTTGGCGGAAACGTCCACCATGTGCGCTTCGCCTGCGGCGTTTATATGGGTTAATTGCGACATCGTTATTTCTTTAAATGAGGATGAAAATTACATGGGCGCGTACGGGCATCCAACTGCGGCGCAATGATATTCTCCCATGCGGTTCTGCACGCTTTTGTGGAGCCCGGCATGGCGAAAATCAAGGTGTTATTCGCCACGCCAGCTACCGCGCGCGACTGCAGAGTTGCGGTGCCGATCTCTTCAAACGAGAGCATTCGAAACACTTCGCCAAATCCTTCCACTTCACGATCGAACAGCGGCAACAGCGCTTCCGGCGCCTGATCGCCTTCGGTCAAACCGGTCCCGCCAGTCATCAATACGACCTGCACCTCATCACTGGCAATCCAGGCGGAAACCTGGGCGCGAATCGCGTAACGGTTCTCTTTAACGATGGCTTTTGCCACTACTTGATGCCCGGCCTCCTGCGCCGAATCACGCAGATAATGACCGGAGGTATCGTCGTCTTCGCCGCGTCGATTGGAAACAGTAAGAATAGCGATGCGGGTCGGGATAAATTCAGCGCTTACCTGACTCATCTGAAATCTCCTTATTAAGGATTAACCGCCAATGTAGGATAAATTTTGCGTAATACCAGTATTGCTCTGGTGAAGGAAATGGGTCTGCTTTTTCTCCCGCAACGCGTCGGAAATACGTTCCTCAAGCGCGTATTGCTGCGCGTCATCCTGCAACAGGTCGCGCAAACTCAAGCCGCCGTCGCCAAACAGACATAAATGCAGCTTACCGACGGACGAAACGCGCAGGCGGTTACAGGTGGCGCAGAAGTCTTTTTCATACGGCATAATGAGGCCGATCTCACCGGCATAATCGGGGTGACAAAAAACCTGCGCCGGGCCATCGCTACGCTGGCGTTGCTGGTGGTTCCAGCCGCGCGTAATCAGCTCGTCGCGCAGTACCTGACCAGAAATATGATGTTTACGGAAGAGGTCGCTCCCCTCGCCCGTCTCCATAAGTTCAATGAAGCGTAGCTGAATGGGGCGAGGCTGAATCCATGCAAGGAAGGTATCCAACTGATGGTGATTCACATCGCGCATCAGCACGGTATTGACTTTCACCTTTTCGAAACCGGCGTCAAAGGCGGCATCGATGCCCGCCATCACCTGGCGGAATTTATCCTGACCGGTAATCGCATGGAACTGACGCGCATCCAGACTATCCACGCTGACGTTGACGCCCGTCAGACCCGCTTCGCGCCAGTTCGCAGCATCACGCGCCAGTCGATAACCGTTAGTTGTCACCGCGATCTGGCGAATAGCGTCATTTTCACCTACGGCGGCAATGATGTCGGTAAAATCGCGACGTAATGAAGGCTCGCCGCCGGTAAGACGCACCTTTTCCGTGCCAAGACTGGCAAAAGCGCGCGTAACGCGACGAATTTCATCGACGGTAAGGAAACCATTGTTAGTGACGCCGCCTGGTTTGTAGCCATCCGGCAGACAGTAGGTGCAACGAAAGTTGCACACATCGGTAATCGACAAACGTAAGTAATAAAACTTACGCGCGAAAGCATCGGTAAGTTGTGAAGCCATGTACACCTTTCCAAATACGGGAGGCGGAGTCATTTCTTCCTGCGCCCTGGTGGCAAACGCTGAACGTTGTCACGGCCAAAACACCGTATCAAAATGACCCAGGTGCAGAGGCTAGAGTGTTTACTGTGGTTATGCCGATACTAGCGTGTAAATGACAATTTCGCCATCCCGCTTTCGCTATATAAACATATACATAGCGACATGATCGTGCTATTTAACGACAGAATACGTGAAAATCGCACTTTTATATTGATATACATCATTTAGCGGTGACAACGTCCTCGCTAAAAAGGGGTAGTTAAAAACAATTTATCGACTTTTAGCCTGCTAGCTAATTGCTGAAAACCCGCCATTTGCGCTACTGTAACGCTGTTTATCTGACTTCAGGAATTTTTATGCGCAATCGTACGCTGGCTGACCTGGATCGTGTCGTCGCCCTCGGCGGAGGGCATGGATTAGGACGCGTCCTCTCCTCGCTTTCTTCATTAGGTTCACGCCTGACCGGTATTGTTACTACCACGGATAACGGAGGGTCAACTGGCCGTATTCGCCGTTCGGAAGGCGGGATCGCCTGGGGCGATATGCGCAACTGTCTGAACCAGTTAATTACCGAACCCAGCGTCGCATCCGCTATGTTTGAGTATCGTTTTGGCGGTAATGGCGAACTTTCTGGTCATAATCTCGGAAATTTGATGTTAAAGGCGTTAGATCACCTGAGCGTGCGGCCTCTGGAAGCGATCAATCTAATTCGTAATCTGCTTAAAGTGGACGCGCAGCTGATCCCGATGTCCGAACTACCGGTAGATCTGATGGCGATTGACGAACAGGGGCATGAGGTTTACGGCGAGGTGAATATCGATCAGTTAGCGACGCCGCCGCAGGAGATCATGTTAACGCCAAACGTTCCGGCGACGCGGGAAGCGGTACAGGCCATTAATGACGCGGATTTGATTCTGATTGGCCCTGGCAGTTTTTATACCAGCCTGATGCCTGGCCTGCTGCTGGATGAACTGGCGCAGGCACTGCGGCGCACCCCGGCGCCAATGGTGTATATCGGCAATCTGGGCCGCGAATTAAGTCTGCCCGCCGCCAGTTTAACGCTGGTCGATAAGCTGGCGATGATGGAACAATATATTGGCAAAAAGGTTATTGACGCAGTGGTGGTTGGACCGAAAGTCGATGTCAGCGCGGTTAACGACCGGGTGGTGATTCAGGAAGTGCTGGAGGCCAGCGATATCCCCTATCGCCACGATCGTCAGTTATTACATAATGCGCTGGAAAAAGCGCTACAGGCGTTGGGTTAATGACATTTACCGGATGACGCTGCGCTTATCAGAAGCCTGTTTACACCGAATGGTAAACAGGCTCTCTCCCCCTTCTGATAAACTGCGCTCAGCTATCGCCAGTAGGCGCTCATGAGCGAGCTCACCCCTTTTTTCATCAATACATTCTCCATGTTCTCAGTAAAGAGGGTCTGATTAATCTCTTCCATTATCCGCATCCCAGTCATGCGCTCTGCGTCAGGATCACCTGCTATTCCTAACGCTTCCAGTTCAGCGTTGACTCGGATCTGATACTCATCCGTTTCAATACACTCAGCCCTTTTATCCATCATTTCACGCCACTCTTCTGGCGCTATACGCTCCAGCACTTTATGCCACGGCCCCCACAACGCAAACCATTTGTGAAAATCGCTATTTTCAGCAATTTTTATCCTTATTTCCGCCTCGTCCAGGTCAGACTCAGTGATACCCGAAACGTTATAGAACCGCATATCCCGAGTCATTGTTGTCAGCGACAGCGACTCTCGTAACTGATTCTGAAAACCCAGAAATACTTCAATTTCGTCAATAAAAAACAGCCGTTTTACCTTTTCTCTCGCGAGCGATTCTATTTGCTCCAGCCGAAAGATTTCACGCCCCGCCATAATCAGTTCCGCTAATTGGCTATCAAAGGCGCCTCTTTCAGCATCATGAACCAACGTCGCTTCCTGCATTTGGTGGTATGTCAGTGTGACCCGATCTTCACAGCTTATCGTTGCATCCATCGCTATAATAAATGCGGTTTCTCTTAGTGCGCTATCATCAGCCAGGCGCATTAGCCAGGCGGAGACTTGTTCCTTAAAATCCGGGTGTCTGGTATTCTGCGTATCACCAAGATAGTCCAGGAATCTGCTGAAAGCTGCAGCGTTTGCCTCTGCCTCAAACGCCCGCCATTTGTTGACATCTTCCTCCTCGAGACAGGTTAGCCAACCCTGGACAGCTTCATGCAGTGGTCGTGTTACCCGAACAATTGAAAAGTCGCCCATGGCGAAGAATACCTGGGGTCCCTGATAATCTACAGAGGACATCAGCCGCTGCATATTCTGTATTGTTCGTTCTGAAAAAGGATTATATTCTACGATTATTCTTGTAGGTTGAGGTCCTTCACCACGAAAATGGGGTAACGACTCCGGGAGACGGACCAGGTGATTGCGAGAGGCCTGCATGACTTGTAATGCCACCGGGAGGTTTTCCGGTAGGTTAATCAATTCGTTACGGGAAACGTCCAGATTTATTATCGTGGGAGGTAGTGTTTCAGGCAGAACAGTAATCTGATTTTTACTTACATCCAGAACCTGTAATTCTGTTGGTAACGATGCGGGCAGACTGGTTAAGTCATTTTCGCCGGCCTCCAGAGTCTTCAAGCCCGGCGGCAGTGTTTCGGGCAGAGCGGTTAACGAATTACTCTGCACATTCAAATGGGTAATCCCTGACGGAAAATGTTCTGGCAGTGTCCCTATGCTGTTAGCATAAACGCTCAGGTACAGAAGTTCCTCAGGTAGATTTTCAGGTAGGCAACTAATTTTATTATGAAAAAGATCCAGCGATTGAAGCGCTGAAGGCAAACGTCCCGGTAATTCAGTAATAAAGTTAATGCTCAGATCCATTTTCTGTATGGTATCCGGTAACGTGGCAGGGATACTGGTTAGCTGATTACTTCTGGCATACAGGGTCTTTATATTTCCCTGTAAATTTTCCGGCAAACTTTTCAGTTGATTGTGATCGAGTATCAGAGTAGTTATCTGCTCAGGAATACAGGCGGGTATAGTGGTAAGTCCTAATATTTTCAGACGGAGTTCCGTCTTATTATTTTTCAGGCAGTCACGCATCCGTTGTACGGCTTCTTCACGACCTTGAGCCTCTTTCGGTGGCGCCTCTTTTGCCCACTCAGACCAGATTAACTCATAATTCACAGCACCTTTGGGGCTGAAGCCTGGAGCGCCACTCGCCTGCTCGCTTTCTGTCTCACGGGTATAGGTTACCGTCTCTCCCCCGCACTCAACGGTATAACTATCTGTATTAAAAATTATAGACAGGATCTCCTGACTATTTTCATTCAAAATACAGTATTGGTCTGTCCCCCCTCTACTACATTGAATATTATCCGCATACGCTGGGAAAGCTACCGTCCTCAAACATTCAAACTTACTTTTGATCTCTTCTGGCGAGGCGGTTTCAGGTGGATGACAAAGATAAGCGATGCAGCTTTGTACTTCAATCTGATATTCTGAAGCGAAAAAAATACTAATTTTACTCCATATCTCATCTTCCGGAAGTACCTCTTTTAATTCCTCGTTACTAATACTTTGATTCCTTACAGCAGATTGCGTATTGGTGATATTAAACATATTTTCCCTCCCTGATCTGGAAGTAACCCAAAGTAGCGGATACAGATATTCTCAACTTTAAATAAAAGGCCATATTAGTTATTATTTTGGGCTAGTCACCCAGTATTTTTAGCACCTTACTTATAAATGCCAGGACTTCCATCACCCCATTTTTACGTAGAATGATGTAATCTGCTGCCATAACACTCTTTCAACGAACTCACATAAGATTAAAATGACGACCATAAGAATAGCTATACCGATAATACGAAGCAGTTTTTCTCATAGCTGGGGAGACAGGTACTTTTAGCGTTGAGCTCGACCTCAACGCTAATTTTCTTCAGTAGTGATTTAACCACCTAAGTTACTGTTTTTTTTGATATTTCAGGCAATCTCGTTGATCAACGCCTGTAACTGTTTTCCGTTCCTGACTAACTCAGCCCTTGCTGTTGGACTAAAACTATCAAAAGCAGGCAATTATACAGGTGATGTATGTACCCCTTACCTGATGCTACTCACAATGCGAAAGCGCCGACGATCGACGCGTTGTCAGGATGCCGCGATAAACAACTCGCGTAGCTGATGCAACTGGTCGCGAATTTGCGCGGCTTCTTCAAACTCCAGATTTTGCGCGTGCTGCATCATTTGCCCTTCCAGCTCATGAATTTTCTGCTGCAACGCTTTCGGCGTCATATCCAGTTCGACAATCCCGGCTTTTGCCGTAGAACGGCCCTTGCCTTTCCCCTTCGCTTTGGTTTTCGCAATGTTCTGCCCCAACGCCAGGATGTCGACCACTTTTTTGTTCAGTCCCTGCGGAGTGATACCGTGTTCTTCGTTGTACTTCTGCTGCTTCTCGCGACGACGCTCGGTTTCACCAATCGCCTTCGCCATCGACGGCGTGATTTTATCGCCATACAGAATCGCTTTACCGTTAACGTTACGCGCCGCGCGACCTATGGTCTGAATCAGGGAACGTTCGGAGCGCAGGAAGCCCTCTTTATCGGCGTCCAGAATCGCCACCAGCGAGACTTCCGGCATATCCAGCCCTTCGCGCAGCAGGTTAATCCCCACCAGAACGTCAAACTCGCCCAGACGCAAATCGCGGATGATTTCCATGCGCTCCACGGTATCAATATCCGAGTGCAGGTAACGCACGCGCTCGCCGTGCTCTTCCAGATATTCGGTCAAATCTTCCGCCATCCGTTTGGTGAGCGTAGTGACAAGGACGCGTTCATTAATGACCGCACGTTGACGGATTTCGGAAAGCAGATCGTCCACCTGGGTTGCCACCGGACGCACTTCAATGATCGGGTCCAACAGCCCGGTCGGTCGCACGACCTGATCCACCACCTCATCACCAGATTTCTCCAGCTCATAGTTGCCAGGCGTGGCGGAAACATAGATGGTTTGCGGCACCAAGGCTTCAAACTCTTCAAACTTCAGCGGACGGTTATCCAACGCCGAAGGCAGACGGAAGCCATACTCGACCAGCGTCTCTTTGCGCGCCCGGTCGCCGCGATACATGCCGCCTATCTGCGGGATCGTGACGTGGGACTCATCCACTACCAGCAGTCCATCGGCGGGCAGATAATCGAACAAGGTTGGCGGCGGTTCGCCCGGCCCACGACCCGACAGGAAGCGGGAATAGTTTTCAATGCCTGAGCAGTAGCCCAGCTCGTTCATCATCTCTAAATCGAACTGCGTGCGCTGGCTTAATCGCTGCTCTTCAAGCAGCTTATTATTCGCCAACAGGACCTTACGCCTGTCCGCCAGCTCATCTTTTATCTCTTCCATCGCCTGCAGAATACGCTCGCGCGGCGTCACGTAGTGCGTTTTGGGATAGATGGTATAACGTGGCACCGTTGACTCTACCTGCCCGGTTAACGGGTCAAACAGCGACAGACGTTCCACTTCTTCATCAAACAGCTCAACGCGTAGCGCAATGTCGTCAGATTCAGCCGGGAAGATGTCGATCACTTCGCCGCGCACGCGAAAGGTGCCGCGCTGAAAAGCTTGATCGTTACGGGTGTATTGCAATTCCGCCAGCCGACGCAAAATTGCACGCTGGTCAATCAGCATTCCGACCGTCAGATGCAGCATCATTTTCAGATAGAGATCCGGATCGCCCAGCCCGTAAATAGCGGACACGGAAGCCACCACCACGACATCGCGTCGCTCAAGCAGAGCTTTCGTTGCCGACAACCGCATTTGCTCAATATGTTCGTTTACCGAAGCGTCTTTTTCGATAAACGTATCCGAACTTGGCACATACGCTTCCGGCTGATAGTAGTCATAGTAGGAGACGAAATACTCCACCGCGTTTTCCGGGAAAAACTCTTTCATTTCGCCGTAGAGCTGCGCCGCCAGGGTTTTATTGGGCGCAAGCACCATCGTTGGCCGCTGCAAGTCAGCAATGACGTTGGCAATGGTGAATGTCTTCCCGGAGCCGGTTACGCCCAATAGCGTCTGATGCGCCAGCCCGTCCTCCAGTCCCTCTTCCAGGCGACGTATAGCGTCCGGCTGATCGCCAGAAGGTTTAAAAGCGGAATTCAGTTTGAACGGTTTACTCATGGGCGGCTACCTGAAGGTGTGAGCGGGCAGGTGTATAATTTTACTCCTGGCGGTGAATATTGCCAATAAAAAATACTGGATGAAAAAACAGTAACACTTTAATGTATAGTGGCTATCGGCAAATAACCCACGCCGTCGCGAGGCAAAATGTAGACAGTCGCGGAATAAAATTCCAGCAGCATGCGGTTATCCCCAGACCAGAGTCTTTTTTAACATTTGTCAAGACGTATGATGAAAGTTTTATGTCAATGCCTCCCCCTTCCTTTACAACCATTGATTTTATATAACTCGCTGTCTAAAAAGGGATATTTTCTCAAGCCGTCTTTCGCGCCAATTTAGTCGCAGGCCGCGTCGCCTCTCGCTTACGTTGTGTTTTCTAACTCTAATACACAAGGTTATCCACAGGAATAGTGGATAACTGCTTCCAGCCCGTATCCCCTGCCGCCTGGCAAAATCAGCGCCGGACGTTTTCGCCGGGCGATAAAAAAAAATTATCGCTATTTTTGGCTGATTATTGGCTAACGTAGCGGGAAAAACTGATGCGTACACGCTCACATTTTGCACATTTTTATCAGGATGAAGCCAGGAGGGTCTGGCGAAAGAACAGCAGGATCGTCTGATCCTGCAAGAAGGCGGTTTTTAAGCGAGGTTATGACCGCTCCAGGGGGCTAAGATCAAGATACTGTCCTGTTGCAGCCTGAGAGGGGGAAACGCCCAGCCACGGAATTTCCCCTAATAGCGGGGCCGGTATGACGCGGCGAAGCGTAGCGAGATATTCACTATGACGCGCGCCCGGCGGCTGTACGTCGTTGGCTATCCATCCGGCAAGCGGCAACCCGGCCTGTTTTACCGCCAGCGCCGTCAGCATGGCGTGATTAATACAGCCCAGCTTGACGCCAACGACCAGAATCACCGGCAACCGCTCCGCCTGTACCCAGTCGGCAAACGTCAGTGTGGCAGAGAGCGGCGTAAACCAGCCGCCTGCCCCTTCTGTCAACACCCAATCTGCCTGCGCCTCCAGCGTTCGCAATCCGCGTGATAACACCGCCGCCTCTATCGTCCGGCCTTCGTCGGCGCTAACGATGTGGGGAGAGGTAGGCTCGGCAAAAGTATAAGGATTGATAGCAGAATAAGGTTGCGGCAGGCTGCTGTTACGCTGCAAGGCCAACGCATCGCTATTGCGTAGCCCGTCGGTTGTCATTTCGCTGCCGGAAGCGACGGGCTTATAGCCTACGGTTTGATAACCTAACTGCGTTGCGGCCTGCAATAAGGCGCAACTGGCGACCGTTTTACCGACTTCGGTATCAGTACCGGTGACGAAATAGCGTTTAGTCACGTTCAATCACTCCCATAAAAAGATGGTACGTCAGCGGATATTTCCCCTGCCGCTGCGGCCATGCCAACTGAATTTTTCTAAGCCGGGCGCGGGTTAACACATCAGACTCCCGCCCTTCATGAAGATGAGTGGCGCCAATTCCTTTGAGCGAGCGCATCGCGCTCAGGGCATCCTCAAACCACAATGTCATCGCCTGAGTATGACGATACGCCCGCCAGCCGCGTAGCGCGTGGTCAATTGCCTCTTCCGGCAAAAAGCTATTCGCGTGAGCGCGATTATCGACGGCCTGCCATGCCTGACGCAGTTCCGGCAACGATCCCTGGCACAACGTGGTAAATGCCACCACGCCGCCGGGCCGTACGACCCGGTACAACTCGCTCAACGCGTCGCGTAAATCACCGCACCACTGGACCGCCAGGTTGCTCCAGGCCAGGTCAAAAATGCCGGCGTCATGGGGAATCGCTTCGATATCCGCCAGCAAATAGTGATGCGCCGCCTTACGATCGCGCGCCTGTTGCAGCATCGGCAGCGAAAGATCCAGGGCAGTCACTTCGCTCCCCCGTTCACGCCAGTAACGGCTCATACGTCCGGGGCCACAGCCTGCGTCCAATACACTGGCAAAGTGACGGCCTGCCAACAGCGTCAGCAGCGCATCCGCGCTGTGTTGCTGCAAAGAGGCGTGCTGTTCATATTGCGATGCGGCCCGGCCAAACGCCGCCGCAATAGCCTGCTTATTCACCTGCGCCATGCAGCACCTCCAGCAGACGATCAATATCGCACGCTTCATGCGCCTGCGTTAACGTTAAGCGCAGGCGCGCCGTACCGACAGGCACCGTCGGCGGGCGAATCGCCGTCGCCCAGCATCCTTGTCGACGCAGCGCCTCCGCCAGGCGCAGCGCGCGGCTGTTATCGCCCACCATTAACGGCTGGATGGCACTATGGGCATTCAGTAGCGTAAATCGGGACGCGTTAACGCCCGCCCGAAAGCGCTGAACCAGAGCGGCGAGTTTTTCGCGCCGTTCACAACCTTCATCGCTACGGATCACGGCCAGCGAGGCGCTTAACGCCTGCGCCTGCGCGGGGGGCATACTGGTGCTGTAAACCAGATGACGGGCGAATTGCAGCAGATAATCCGCGACGCTTTCCGAACAGAGCACCGCGGCGCCGCTGACGCCAAATCCTTTACCGAAAGTCACCACCAGCAACTCAGGCTTCACCCCCTGTTGCCAGCAGGTGCCCCGCCCCTCATCGCCAGTCACGCCGATGCCGTGCGCATCATCAACCAACAGCCAGGCATGATGCTTGTGGGCAATGTGCTGGATTTCCGCCAGCGGCGCGCTATCGCCGTCCATACTGTACATACCTTCCGTCACGACCAGTTTCTGACCCAGGCAGGGCGATTGCAGTAAACGCGACAGATGCCGCGTATCATTATGGATAAAGCGACGAAGCTGCGCCGGACTCTGATTAGCGGCCTCCAGCAACGAAGCATGACTCAACCTGTCGGCCACAATCCGGTCGTTTTTTTTCATTAACGCGGTAATAACCGCCTGATTCGCCGCAAAGCCAGAGATAAACAGCAACGCGCGCGGATATCCTAACCATTGCGCCAGTTCCTCCTCTAACGCCTGGTGCGCCACGGAATAACCGCTGATATGCCCCGACCCGCCGCTGCCGACGCCAAAACGCGTCGCCGCCTGTTGCCAGGCGCGAATGATCTGCGGATGCTGACTTAAGCCGAGGTAATCATTGCTGGAGAAGTTAAGATACTGTCGCCCGTTCGCTACCAGCCAGCGTCCGGCGCCCTGCGACACCACATAGCGGCGGCGCAACGTATCCGTCGCCCGACGCGCCGTCAGCGCATCGTCGACGCGTTGTTGCCAACTCATAATGCTGCCGCGTTGTAATAATCATCAGTGTCCGGCGTCATCAGCGTCTGCTCCAGACGTTGCTGCTGCTCGTTATCGCCCGCCAGCACCCTGGTCTGCTGCGGATTCAGTCCCAGCTTGCGGAATAACTGCAGATCCTTGTCCTCTGCCGGATTTGGCGTAGTTAACAATTTGCAGCCATAGAAAATCGAGTTCGCCCCGGCCATAAAACACATCGCCTGAGTCTGCTCGTTCATCTGTTCACGCCCTGCAGAAAGACGCACGTATGAGGTCGGCATCATGATGCGCGCCACGGCGATAGTACGAATAAAATCAAACGCATCCACGTCATCGTTATCCGCAAGCGGCGTGCCTTTCACCTTCACGAGCATGTTGATTGGCACACTTTCCGGCGGCGTCGGCAGATTCGCGAGCTGCAACAACAGTCCGGCGCGATCGTTGACCGTTTCGCCCAGACCGACAATGCCGCCGGAGCACACTTTAATCCCTGCTTCACGGACTTTTTCCAGCGTGTCGAGGCGCTCCTGATAGGTACGGGTGGTGATGATATTGCCGTAAAACTCCGGCGAGGTATCGAGGTTGTGGTTGTAGTAATCCAGCCCGGCGTTAGCCAGACGCTGCGCCTGGCTCTCGTTCAACATGCCGAGCGTCATACATGTTTCCAGCCCCATCGCTTTGACGCCCTGTACAATCTGCTCCAGATAAGGCATATCGCGTTCATGCGGATTCTTCCAGGCCGCCCCCATACAGAAGCGGGTCGAACCAGCGTTTTTCGCTTTGCGGGCGGAGTCCAGTACCTGCTCGACCTCCATTAAACGCTCGGCTTCCAGTCCGGTTTTATAGCGCGAGCTCTGCGGGCAGTATTTACAATCCTCCGGGCAGGCACCGGTTTTAATCGACAACAGCGTACTGACCTGTATCTGCTGTGGGTCGAAATGCTGGCGATGAATTTGCTGCGCTTCAAACAGCAATTCCAGCAGTGGTTTTTCAAATAATTCGGTTACTTGCGACAGTGTCCAGCGTGGGTGGCGAGCCATCGGGCTTCTCCAAAATATGTTGTTTGTTTTTGATATGGTGTAGACTCGTAAACCTAAATCTTTTTAATTTGGTTTACAAGTCGATTATGACAACGGACGATCTTGCCTTCGATAAACGCCATATTTGGCATCCTTACACTTCCATGACCTCGCCGCTGCCGGTATATCCCGTTGAGCGGGCCGAAGGCTGCGAACTGATCCTCGCCTCGGGCGAACGCCTGATTGAGGGGATGTCCTCCTGGTGGGCGGCCATTCATGGTTACAACCACCCGCAATTGAACGCGGCGATGAAATCGCAAATTGACGCCATGTCGCATGTGATGTTCGGCGGCATAACCCACAAGCCTGCGGTGAATCTGTGCCGTAAACTGGTCGCGATAACGCCTGAGCCGCTGGAGTGTGTCTTTTTGGCCGACTCCGGTTCGGTGTCGGTGGAGGTGGCCATGAAGATGGCGCTGCAATACTGGCGGGCGCGGGGCGAATCGCGTCAGCGTTTCCTGACGTTCCGCAACGGTTATCATGGCGACACGTTCGGCGCGATGTCAGTGTGCGATCCGGATAACTCCATGCACAGCTTGTGGAAAGGCTATCTGCCGGAAAATCTGTTCGCGCCGGCGCCGCAAAGCCGGATGGATGGCGAATGGGATGAAAGCGACATTGCGCCATTTGCCCGCCTGATGGCCGCGCATCGCCATGAAATAGCTGCCGTGATTCTGGAACCCATCGTCCAGGGCGCGGGCGGGATGCGCATATATCATCCACAATGGCTCAGGCGTATCCGTAACATGTGCGATCGCGAAGGCATTCTGCTGATTGCCGATGAAATAGCCACCGGGTTTGGCCGTACCGGCAAACTGTTCGCCTGCGAGCACGCCGGGATCGCGCCGGATATTCTGTGTCTCGGCAAAGCGTTAACCGGCGGCACCATGACCCTCTCGGCAACGCTCACCACACGCCAGGTTGCAGAGACTATTAGCAACGGCGAGGCGGGGTGTTTTATGCATGGCCCGACGTTTATGGGGAATCCGCTGGCCTGCGCCGCCGCCTGCGCCAGCCTGACGCTGCTGGAAAGCGGCGAATGGCGCCAACAGGTGGCGTCCATCGAGTCTCAGTTACGCGCTGAGTTAGCCCCCGCACAACGTTCGCCCTGGGTGGCGGATGTGCGGGTGTTGGGCGCGATTGGGGTGGTTGAAACCACACATCCGGTCAATATGGCGGCGCTTCAGCGCTTCTTCGTCGGGCAAGGCGTCTGGATCAGGCCGTTCGGCAAACTAATCTATCTGATGCCGCCCTACATTATTCGTCCAGAGCAGTTGCGCCGTCTGACCCAGGCGGTTAATGACGCGGTACACAATGAAACATTTTTTAGCCATTAATCAGCGGTAAGCGGCGCGGCTTCTGGCTACACTTCTGGTGAGTCAAAAGGAGAGCGCATGAAACTTATCAGCAACGATCTGCGCGATGGGGATAAACTTCCTCATCGTCACGTTTTTAACGGTATGGGCTATGATGGCGATAATATTTCGCCACATCTGGCCTGGGACGAAGTACCGATGGGCACCAAAAGTTTTGTCGTGACCTGTTACGATCCTGACGCGCCAACCGGCTCCGGCTGGTGGCACTGGGTGGTGGTTAACCTCCCGGCGGATACGCGCGTACTGACCCAGGGGTTCGGCTCAGGTCTGGTGGCCGTACCAGACGGCGTCATTCAGACGCGTACCGATTTCGGTAAAGCGGGTTACGGCGGCGCGGCGCCGCCTAAAGGGGAAACGCATCGCTATATCTTTACGGTTCACGCGCTGGACGTCGAACGTCTTGACGTTGATGAAGACGCCAGCGGCGCAATGGTTGGCTTTAACGTGCATTTCCATTCGCTCGCCAGCGCCTCGATAACGGCGATATTCAGTTAAACGCTGTGCCGGATGGCGGCGTAAACGTCTTACCCTGCCAACGGGTTGGGTAGGTCGAGTAACCGCCTCGCCATGCGGCAGCATTCACATAAAGTCCGGCACCAGACGCTGTAACGCGCCTTGCGCCAGCAGCGTCGTCGCACACTCAATATCGGGCGCGAAAAAACGATCCTGCGTATAGTGCGCCACCTGTTCGCGCAGTATCTGCCGCGCCTGTTCCAGTAACGGGCTGGAGGTTAACCCTTCCCGTAAATCTATCCCCTGACAGGCAGCCAGCCACTCCACGGCAATGACGCCGCGGGTATTCGCCGCCATTTCCCAGAGTCGCCGCCCTGCCGACGGGGCCATTGAGACATGATCTTCCTGATTCGCCGAGGTCGGCAGGCTATCCACGCTGTGCGGGTGCGCCAGCGCTTTATTCTCGCTGGCGAGCGCCGCGGCGGTGACCTGGGCAATCATAAAACCGGAATTAACGCCGCCATTTTTCACCAGAAACGGCGGTAGCTGCGACATATGTTTATCCATCATCAGCGCGATGCGCCGCTCCGACAGCGCGCCGATTTCCGCTATCGCCAGCGCCAGATTATCCGCCGCCATAGCGACCGGTTCAGCATGGAAATTACCGCCGGAGATCACCTCCCCCGCATCGGCAAAGACCAGAGGATTATCGGACACCGCGTTGGCCTCAGCTAATAGCACCTCTTTCGTCTGGCGTAACTGGGTCAGACAAGCGCCCATCACCTGCGGCTGGCAACGAAGGGAATACGGGTCCTGAACTTTATTGCAATGGTGATGTGATTCAGCAATGGCGCTGGTATCGGTCAACAGATGCCGGAACAACCGCGCGGCGTCAATTTGCCCCTGCTGTCCGCGCGCGGCATGAATACGCGCATCAAAAGGACGGCGCGATCCCAGTACGGCTTCGGTGGTCAGCGCGCCGCAGACGACGGCGGAGGCAAATAACTCCTGCGCCTCAAATAAGCCGCGCAGCGCGAAGGCCGTTGACGCCTGGGTGCCGTTAAGCAACGCCAGCCCCTCTTTGGCCGCCAGCGCGACAGGCTCCAGTCCGGCCTTTTTTAGCGCCATCTGCGCCGGAAGCCATTCGCCCTGCCAGCGCGCTTTTCCTTCGCCAAGCAGCGTCAGCGACAGATGTGCCAGCGGCGCTAAGTCGCCCGACGCGCCGACCGACCCTTTTGCCGGAATCAGCGAGTACACTCCGGCATTCACCAGAGCGATGAGCGCTTCTATCACGCTCAACCGAATCCCGGAAAACCCGCGTGCCAGGCTATTGATTTTCAATACCATGATCAGACGTACCATCGCGTCATCCAGTGGGTCGCCTACGCCCGCTGCGTGAGACAACACCAGCGATCGCTGTAGATTTTGCAAGTCTTCATCGGCGATGCGCGTCTGCGCCAGCAGGCCGAAACCGGTGTTGATGCCGTAGGCGGTACGCCCTTCGGCAACGATATCATTGACGCACGCGACGCTGGCATTAATGCCGTCAATGGCGCTGGCGTCCAGGCGAAGCTGTACCGGATGACGCCAGACGTCGTACAGTTGAGAGAGGCTTAACTGCCCCGGAGTGAGTGTCATGGTATTCATATCAGCCTTTCCCCTGCGTCGCCGCAACCATGGGTAGATGTAAACCTTGCTCAACAGCGCATTCCACCGCGAGATCATACCCGGCATCGGCATGGCGCATGACGCCCGTCGCCGGATCGTTGTGTAACACGCGGCGAATACGCGCAGCGGCCTCGTCAGTGCCATCACAGACAATCACCATACCGGCGTGTTGCGAAAAACCCATCCCCACCCCACCGCCATGATGGAGCGATACCCATGTCGCCCCGCTGGCGGTATTGAGCAACGCATTTAACAACGGCCAGTCGGAAACCGCGTCGGAACCGTCGCGCATCGCTTCGGTTTCACGGTTAGGACTGGCGACAGAACCGGAATCCAGATGATCGCGGCCAATCACAATGGGCGCGGATACCTCGCCGCAGCGCACCATTTCGTTGAATGCCAGCCCCAGTTTTTGCCGCCACTCCAGACCTACCCAGCAGATACGCGCCGGTAGTCCCTGAAAATGAATGCGCTCGCGCGCCATATCCAGCCAGTGATGCAGATGTTTATCCTCAGCCACTATCTCTTTGACTTTGGCATCGGTTTTATAGATATCCTGCGGATCGCCGGACAACGCCACCCAGCGAAACGGCCCGATTCCTCGACAAAAAAGCGGACGAATATAGGCTGGCACAAATCCCGGAAAATCAAAGGCATTTTCCACCCCCATCTCTTTCGCCATCTGGCGAATATTGTTGCCATAGTCAAAGGTCGGCACGCCCATTTTACTGAATGCCAGCATCGCCCGAACGTGCGCCGCCATTGAACGTTTCGCCGCCTGCATCGTCCCCTGGGGATCGGATTGCGCGTTTTCCTGATACTCCTCCCAGCGCCAGCCGGAAGGCAAATAGCCATGTAGCGGATCGTGGGCGCTGGTCTGATCGGTCACCAGGTCCGGGCGCACGCCACGATTAACCAGCTCCGGCAGGATATCCGCCGCGTTCGCGCACAGGGCCACGGACACGGCTTTCCCCTCGCGGGTGTAGTGCGTAATGCGGGCCAGAGCGTCATCCAGCGTGGCGGCCTGCTCATCCACGTAGCGAGTACGCAGACGAAAATCGATACGGCTTTGCTGGCATTCAATCGTCAGCGAACACGCTCCGGCCAGCGTCGCAGCTAGCGGTTGCGCGCCGCCCATGCCGCCCAGTCCGGCAGTAAGCACCCAACGTCCCGCCAGCGTGCCGTTATAGTGCTGACGCCCCGCCTCGACAAAGGTTTCATATGTTCCCTGCACGATTCCCTGGCTGCCGATATAGATCCAGCTTCCGGCCGTCATCTGACCGTACATCGCCAGCCCTTTCGCATCCAGTTCGTTAAAGTGTTCCCATGTCGCCCAGTGGGGGACAAGGTTGGAGTTGGCGATTAATACCCGCGGCGCGTTGTCGTGCGTTTTAAATACGCCGACCGGTTTGCCAGACTGAATAAGCAACGTTTCGTCCGCCTCCAGCCGGGTTAGCGAATCAACAATAGCGTCATAGCATTCCCAGTTGCGCGCGGCGCGACCAATTCCGCCGTAGACCACCAGCTCATGCGGATTTTCCGCCACATCAGGATCAAGATTATTCATTAACATCCGCAGCGGGGCTTCAGTTAGCCAGCTTTTCGCCGTTAATACCGTGCCTCTGGGAGCGCGGATAGTCTGCTGACGACACTTACTTTCAGGCATAGCAATGACTCCTCATTATTATCGGTCTGCCATCGCCGAATAACGCTAAAACGTCACTATCAGGCACTGCCGCAGACCCACAGATAAGAACCAGACATATACTTGTCTATACAAGTAAGAACAAGAATAAAATTAACAAAAATGATACAATTTCGTTATATTGTGTCAGCAATCACGTTTTCCGGCAGCGGCCCGCTCAGGAGATAAATCGTCCCTGTAACCGGTAGCGCGACCCGGGGAAAAGTAAGCGGGCGTGAGAGACAATCTGCGACGCGGACCAGGTCGTACGACGAATGAGCAGGCAGGGCTCATGCTCTTTGATAGTTAACCACGCGCACTCTTGCGCCGTGGCGCGCACGGCCTCCACAATATGTTCCCCTTCCGTTAGCGGCGCGATCCGCGACAAATAAGCGTGTGGAGTGGTCTGACGGTAATCCTGCGTCAGGTAATCCACGGCAATATCCGCATTCACGCAGCGATCTTCAATTTGTACCGGCAGATCGTTTTCATAATGCACCATGATGGAATGGAAAATGACATCGCTCTCATTGACGTTGAGAGCGCTGGCCTGTACGACGTTTGCCCGCACGCGCTCCAGCGTCAGTACCTCACAACGATGCTGATGATGACGGGCGGCAATCTCCTCGGCGATACTGCGGACTTCAAACAGCGCGGACTGGCCTTTTGGTTCGGCGACAAACGTCCCCACGCCCTGTAAACGCACCAGCCAGCCTTCATCCGTCAGCTCGCGTAGCGCCCGGTTGATGGTCATTCGGCTAAAGCCATACTGGGCGACCAGCTCGGCTTCAGACGGAATGCGATCGTGCGGTTGCCAGACGCCGCCGGCAATTTTTTTACAGATGTCCTGTTTCACCGTTTCGTAAAAAGGGGCAGGTGCAGAACGGGATCGGGATGAATACATGCGTGAAGCCTTCCTTATGCAGATAGTATTTTCCGGGATGACAGATTAACGCCACCAGTGCGCAATTTGCCAGCCAAGCCGCGCCGCCACGCGCGCCGCTGCGCCATCTTCATCAAAGTGTGGATTAAATTCAACCAGATCCGCCGCCTGTAATTTTCCGCTGCGGCAAACCGGCTCAATTAAACGCAGAACCTGTATCAGCGGCACGCCCGGAGCGGCGGGAGCGGAGACGGCCGGCATTTCCCAGACAGGCAATACGTCGAGATCGATAGTCAGATAAATTTTATCCACCTTGTCGATAAACTGCGTCATCTGCGCCAGAGCGTCATGGCAGTCCAGATCCTCCACCACGGTAACATTCCGCCGCGTCGCTTCCCGCCATAACGCCCGCGTATTCGCCGCACGGCTCACGCCGAAACAGGCATAATGAAACGCGCGGCGCTGCGCGTCGCATAGCTGCGCCAGTTGACGAAACGGCGTACCGGACGTCGCCCGATCGGCCTGACGGAGATCCAGATGCGCATCAAGATTAATGATCCCTACGCTCTCCTGCGCAAACGCGTCCAGCACACCCGCGCCGTGTCCAAACGCGGTTTCATGACCGCCGCCCAGCACCAGCGTGTGCATCCCGGCCCGCAGACAACGGCTTACCGCATCGCGCAAAGCCTGCTGCGCGCCTTCCAGATCGGGCGTCGGCGCAACCCAATTGCCTAAATCCACCAGCCGCTCATGACCATCATGGCAGGCCATATTCGCCAGCGCTTTACGCAACGCGTCCGGGGCGCCTGCCGCGCCGGGACGGCCTGCATTGCGTTTTACCCCTTCATCGCAGGCAAATCCCATTAACGCGATCTGTTGCGGCCAGTTTTCGGGCACAAAAGCCTCGCTGCGCGTTACGGTCTGAAACAGACGCCGCGCATCCGGCGCTTCTGTGCTGTCATCGCGCCCCTGCCAAAGCGCCAGGGAAGCCGGATACCATTGCATCATGTGATTTGCCCCCGGTATACCCGCTGATATAAAGGATTACGTCCCGGCTCATACACTATCTCTACCGGTTGTTCAGCATCCCATACGACAAAATCCGCCCGGTAGCCGGCCCTGATCTGCCCATGCGTCGCCTGTCTTCCTAGCGCGCGTGCGGCATGGCGTGTAACGCCCACCCATGCCTCTTCCGGTGTCAGACCAAACTGTACGCAGGCCATGTTCATCGCCAGATGCAAACTGCAAAACGGACTGGTGCCGGGATTGAAATCGCTGGCGACGGCGACAGGCACCTGATAGCGGCGTAGCAGTTCCACTGGCGGACGCTGCGTCTCGCGCAGAAAATAAAACGCGCCGGGCAATAGCACGCCGACAGTACCGCCGTCACGCATCGCCGCGACGCCCGCTTCATCAAGATATTCGATATGATCCGCCGATAAGCCCTGATAACGACTCACTAACTGCGCGCCGCCCAATAGCGAAAGCTGCTCAACATGGCCTTTAACGGGAATACCTAACGCCTGCGCCGTCTGCAATACGCGCTCACTCTGCGCCACATTAAAGCCGACGCTCTCGCAAAAGAGGTCTACCGCATCAAATAGCCCTTTTTTCCATAGCTGCGGAATCATCGTCTCGCAGACCAGAGCGATGTAGCCGTCCGGATCGTCACGATACTCCGCTGGCGTGGCATGAGCGGCAAGCAGCGTGGGGCTAATGTCGATAGCGTTTTCGGCGGCAAGCTTTGCAGCGACGCGCAACAGCTTTTCTTCTGTCGCCAGTTCCAGACCGTAGCCGGATTTAATCTCCAGCAGCGTGACGCCTTCGTTGGCAAGACGCATCATGCGTTCGCGCGCCAGCCAATAGAGCGTCTCCTCCGCACAGGCGCGGGTCGCTGATACCGTCGCGTTAATGCCGCCGCCCTGAGCGCTAATATGCTGGTATGACGCGCCGTTAAGCCGCTGCTCCCACTCTCCGGCGCGGTTGCCGGCAAACACCAGATGCGTGTGGCAATCGATAAGTCCCGGCGTTACCAGTCGTCCCTGCATATCATGAATATTGTCCCCGCTGACGGGAAGCTGCGTCTCTGGCACGATATCGCAAATATGCCCTCCGCGCACAATCAGCGCCTGGTTATCCACCAGCCCATACGGGGCTTGCCGCTGCGGGTCCATTGTCGCCAGCCTGATGTTTCGCCAGACAGTATCGCCCGGTAAAAGTTGCCGCATTCCTGTCGCTCTCTTGCCTGTCATGAGTTGTATAGACATTTATTTTCTTTCTGCTCCAGATTGTCAACTCAAAGTGCGAAAGTTGTTACTTAATTGTGACAAAACCATCTGATGCTAAAGGTGTTTCCAGCCTGAAAAGGAACTTTTTACCTTTTCGCCTTCCCGTTTCGTTCAACTTAGTATAAAAAAGCAGGCTTCAATGGATGTCATTTAACTTTTTCAAGCCCGGAGCAACCTGTGAATACATTATCGGTTTCCCGTCTGGCGCTGGCAGTGGCTTTTGGCGTGACGCTGAGCGCCTGTAGCTCTACGCCACCCGATCAGATCCCTTCCGATCAAACCGCGCCTGGCACCGCCTCGCGCCCGATTCTGTCGGCAAAGGAAGCGAAAAACTTCGTTGCGGCGCACTATTTTGCCTCCCTGACGCCGAATACCGCCCCGTGGTCGCCGTCGCCGATTACCCTACCCGCGCAGCCTGACTTTGTCGTGGGTCCGGCAGGTACGCCTGGCGTTACGCACACCTCGATTCAGGCCGCCGTCGATGCGGCAATGGTTAAACGCACGAACAAACGCCAGTACATCGCTATTATGCCGGGCGACTATCAGGGGACCGTGTATGTTCCCGCCGCGCCGGGAAGTCTGACCCTGTACGGGACCGGTGAAAAACCGATCGATGTGAAAATTGGTATGGCGATTGATGGTGAAATGAGTGCCGCTGACTGGCGCCGCGCGGTGAATCCCGGCGGGAAATATATGCCAGGTAAACCCGCCTGGTATATGTTCGATAACTGCCAAAGCAAACACGCTACGACGATCGGTGTGATGTGTTCTGCCGCGTTCTGGTCGCAGAATAACGGCCTGCAGCTACAGAATCTGACCATCGAAAACACATTGGGCGACAGCGTCGATGCTGGAAACCATCCGGCGGTGGCGCTGCGTACCGATGGCGATAAAGTCCAGATTAACAAGGTAAATATCCTTGGCCGCCAGAACACCTTCTTTGTGACCAACAGCGGCGTGCAGAACCGTCTGCAAACCGATCGCCAGCCGCGTACGCTGGTGACGAATAGCTATATTGAAGGTGATGTGGATATGGTTTCCGGACGCGGCGCCGTGGTGTTCGATAACACCAACTTCCAGGTCGTCAACTCACGCACACAGCAGGAAGCCTACGTCTTCGCCCCGGCGACGCTGTCCAATATTTACTATGGCTTCCTGGCGATCAACAGCCGCTTTAACGCATCCGGCGATGGCGTTGCGCAGCTTGGCCGCTCGCTGGATGTCGACGCCAACACCAACGGTCAGGTGGTGATCCGCGACAGCGTGATTAACGAGGGCTTCAACGTCGCCAAACCGTGGGCCTACGCGGTCATCTCGAAACGTCCGTTTGCCGGAAATACGGGAACCGTGGATGACAAAGGCGAGGTACAGCGTAATCTGAACGACACTAACTACAACCGCATGTGGGAATACAACAACCGCGGTGTAGGCAGTAACGTGGTGGCGGAACCTAAGCAGTAATCGCAGTTCCGGTTCAGGCTTATAAACGGGCCGCCGCATCAGATGCGGCGGCCCGTGGTTTTACTGCAAGCGGTGTTTATTGAAATTGATCAGGCTTGCCGCCTGTTCCCGCACCGAGCCGTCCCCCGGTTTAACGGCATAAATCAAGCTCCCTATCCCGGTATCCTCGGGGCGTACATTTTCCTGACCAGCAATCTGCTGAATACACGCGAACATCGGGGCCAGTTCGGCGGCCTCGCCGTCCTGTCGCCGTTTTTCCAGCGCGGCGACGGCTTTACTTCTGCCGATATAGCCCGGACGCGGTGCGAGAGGGTAAATTCCGCCAGCCCCACCGGATTTGAGCGGTAAGAGGAAGTCTCGCCGGAAGGGAGCGACTCGTCGATGGTAGTCACCTTATCGAGAATTTTCGAGCAGACCCTGAATAGAGTATTCTCTGTCAGCGTGCCTGACGCCAGCCAGTCTTTAATGTTGGGTCCATAAATAAGCGTCTGCTGCGTCATGCGCGCCGATTCTATTTCCGTCTGGCGAAGAATATCCGCCAGATTTTCATTTAAAGTATCGCTTTCATAGACGTTGCTGGGGTGGAAAGGCAGCGCGATCATCGCCAACGCAACATCCTGCGGCCCTACATACGCCGCCGGCTGGCCGGTCAGATACACGGCGACCACATCGGGATAATCAATATCCCAGGTATCATTCAGCAGTTGTTTAACAAGCTCGCCGCCGCCATCCGGCAGACAGCGTCTTTAGTACGCGTTCACCACAACCCACATCGGCCCCTGGCCGACGGCATAACGACCTTTTTCCGTCAGCAGTCCCTGGGTGCCTGTAATTTCATAGACCGCGATATGATGTGACTTTTGACCCGCAGCAATCAGGTATTTCCCGCTGTGATCGATATTAAAGCCGCGCGGTTGGGCTTCCGTCGGCTGGAAGCCTTCAACGCTCAGTACGCTGCCGTCTTCGGAGACGCTGAAGACGGTAATCAGACTGGCGGTGCGGTCACAGGCATACAGATGCCGTCCATCCGGCGTAATATGAATATCCGCCGCCCAGCGCGTATCGGAAAAATCGGCGGGCATCATATCCAGCGTTTGTACGCACTCTATCTCGCCATGCGGATTTTTAAGCTGCCAGACATCCACCGAACTGTTCAGCTCATTGACGCAATACGCATATTGTTGATTCGGGTGGAAGGCCATATGGCGCGGGCCAGCCCCTTCAACCGTATTCACTTCCGCCGGCTCCTGGGCCACCAGATGACCGTCATCGCTTAGCGTAAACAGACAAATGCGATCCTGTTTCAGTGCAGGCACCCACAGAGTACGGTTATCAGGCGTAATATTCGCCGAGTGACATCCGTCCAACCCCTCCACCACATCCACCAGCTCAACCGGCAGACCATCCTGTAAACGCGTCACGCTGACATTACCGGCGTTATACGATCCGACAAAGACAAAACGACCATGATGATCGGTAGAAATATGGGTCGGGCTACCCGGCAGGGCGGATTCGGCGGCAAACGTCAGCGCGCCATCATCCGGCGCAATACGATACGCCAGCACACGAAACTCCGGGCGCACGCCGACATAGAGGTAGCGTTTATCCGGACTGACCACCATCGGCTGAACCTGACCGGGCACATCCACTACCTGCACCAGTGTCAGCGTCCCTTCGTGATTCAGGCTCCAGACGTGAATTTGCTGACTCTCAGGACTGGCGGTATAGACTGTTTGTTTCATGAATACTCCTTTGCATATGGCATGTAGCTGCAATGACAGGATACAGCTTAACGTAGTCGCTTTTGACGGCAAATGCTGAATTCAGACGCAGAATTTTGTCTGCTTACCGTCCCGGTGTACCATGCCGACAGACGGAATTATTACTCTTAATCTGGAAAAAATTATGACTGCACGCGTGATTGCCCTCGATTTAGACGGAACGTTATTAACTCCGCAAAAAACCTTACTCCCCTCCTCACTCGATGCGCTTTCACGCGCCAGAGAAGCGGGCTTTCAACTTATCATCGTTACCGGCCGCCATCATGTTGCTATTCATCCTTTTTATCAGGCGCTGGCGCTGGAAACACCTGCTATTTGCTGCAACGGCACCTATTTGTATGATTATCAAGCGAAAACGGTGCTGGATGCCGATCCTATGCCCGTGGATAAGGCGTTGCAGTTGATTGATTTACTGGATGAGCATCAGATTCACGGCCTGATGTATGTTGATGACGCTATGCTTTACGAGCGCCCGACCGGTCACGTCGTGCGTACCTCCCGGTGGGCGCAAACCTTGCCGCCGGAACAACGTCCGACCTTTACGCAGGTCTCTTCGCTGGCGCAGGCGGCGCGCGACGTGAACGCCGTGTGGAAGTTTGCGCTTACCGATGAAGATATTCCCAGGCTACAGCGGTTCGGTCAGCATGTTGAACAGGTGCTGGGCCTGGAGTGTGAATGGTCATGGCACGATCAGGTGGATATCGCTCGCCAGGGCAATAGTAAAGGCAAGCGCCTTACCCAGTGGATAGAAGCGCAGGGATGGTCAATGAAGAATGTGATCGCTTTCGGCGATAACTACAACGACATCAGTATGCTGGAGGCGGCAGGCACCGGCGTTGCGATGGGGAACGCCGACGATGCGGTGAAAGCGCGCGCTGACGTCGTGATCGGCGATAACACCACCGATAGCATCGCAAAATTTATTTACACGCACCTGCTATAGTCAGGCGGTGATAGAAACGCTTTTCACCTGCGCGTAAAGCCACAGGCCAGGCTTGATACTCAACTCATCCCTGGCCCACGGGCTTATTCGCGCCCACAGCGTTCTACCGCCTATCTCAAGCTGGACTTCCACCTGTCCGTTATCGTCATAACAATTCGCCACTTTTGCCCGCAATACGTTGCGGATACTGGTCTGCTGCGGCGGCTGTAGTACCAACGAGACATCCGACGCCTGAATACGAATACGCAGCGTGGATTGCAGCGGCTGACTGAGTTTATTCACCCACAGGTGCTGGTCGCCAAGCGCCAGGGCGGTCATAGCGTAATGCGGGTGATGCTCCAGTACGCTGACTTTCAGAATACTGCTCTGTTGCTCTTTTGGCAGCCACGGGTGCATGACGCTGCTGCCCCAGACCTCTTCCAGCGGGCCAAACGCTTTAACCTGACCGTCTTCCAGCACCATGACTTTATCCGCCAGGTGGAGAATTTCATCGAGAGAATGGCTGACATACAGCATGGGAATATTGATTTCCCGCGCCAGCCGTTGCAGGTACGGCAGTAATTCGCGTTTACGCGGGATATCCAGCGAGGCCAACGGTTCGTCCAACAACAACAGCTCCGGGGCGGTGAGCAATGCCCGGCCTATCGCCACGCGCTGTTTTTCCCCGCCGGACAAGCTCCCCGGCAGGCGGTCAAGCAACGCCTCAATTCCCAGCAGTGACACCAGTTTGTCAAACTGACCGCTCATGCTTTTCGCCATGCCATAGCGCAAATTGCCGCGTACTTTGTAATGAGGGAACAGGCGCGCATCCTGGAAAACATAACCGATGCGGCGTTTTTCCGGCGTTAAACAGATGCCGTTTTCCGCGTCATGCAACACCCGGCCATTCAGCGCAATGCGTCCTTTTTGCGGGCGAGTCAAACCGCTGATGGCATTAATCAGCGAGGTTTTTCCTGCGCCGGAGACGCCAAAGATAGCCGTGATTCCACTGGCTGGCAGCGTTTCGTTGAGGGTTAAACAGTGCGTTCCCAGCGTCTGGGAAAAATTAAGCTCCAGCATGGTTAGCGCCCCGTCCGTTCACGGCTAATCCGCGCCAGCCATTCAGAAATCAGCAGCGAAATCAGAGCTAATACAATCGAAATCACGCACAGCCTCGCCGCCGCGCTCTCCCCGCCAGGCGTCTGGATCAAGGTATACATGGCGGAAGGTATGGTGCGGGTTTCGCCCGGAATATTGGAAACAAAGGTAATGGTCGCGCCAAATTCGCCAAGCGAACGGGCAAACGCCAGCACCGTACCGACAATAATGCCCGGCAGGGTAAGCGGTAAGGTGATAGTCAGAAAAACGCGCCAGCGCCCGGCGCCCAGCGTTCTGGCGGCCTGTTCAAGCTTGATATCCACACCCTCCAGCGCCAGCCGAATGGCCCGCACCATCAGCGGGAAGGACATCACCGCCGCCGCCAGCACGGCGCCGCGCCAGCTAAAGGCAAACGTGAGACCGAACCAGTCATACAGCCACTGGCCAATAAATCCGCGTCGCCCCATCGACACCAGCAGCAGATAGCCGACCACCACCGGCGGCAGCACCAGCGGCAGATGCAGGACGCTATCAAGTAAGGCTTTGCCCGGAAACCGGCATCGCACCAGTAACCAGGCAAAAAAGATCCCAAACGGCAGGCTAAACAGCACGGCCAGGGAAGACACTTTCAGGCTAAGAAAGACAGCCTGCCATTCTGGATCGGTCAGTATCATTACTTCGTCGTAAATCCATAACGTTTAAAGATTGCCGAGGCCTGCGGTCCTTTCAGGTAATCATAGAACGCGCTGACGGTCGCATTTTTATGCCCCTCCACGATAGCGATGGGGTATTCCACTTTTTTATGTGAATCTTCCGGGAACGTCGCCACCACGTTGACTCCCTTGCTGGCGACCGCATCAGAACCGTATACAATGCCCAAAGGCGCTTCGTTACGTTCGACCAGCGCCAGCGCGCCGCGCACATCTTCGCCCGGCGCCAGTTTCGGTTCAAGCGTTTGCCATGCGCCCAGCTTTTGCAGCGCTTCTTTGGCATAAATTCCCGCCGGTACGTGTTGCGGATCGCCCACCGCCAGACGCCCGCCGTTCAGCAGACGAATCCAGTCCGTTTTGTTGTCGATGGTAAACGGTTTCTGCTCGCTGGCTTTCGGCGCCACCACCACCAGGCTGTTGCCAAGCAATGTTTCACGCGTCGCGGTATCCACCGCTTTTTTATCGGCTGCGTAATCCATCCACTTTTGGTCAGCAGAGATGAACAGGTCCGCCGGCGCGCCCGCTTCTATCTGGCGCGCCAGTGTTGAAGAGGAGGCGAATGAGGAGACCACATCCACATTTTTCTCTTTTTTATATTCTGCCGCAATGTCTTGCATCGCGTTCGTTAGCGACGCGGCGGCAAATACGGTAATCTTGCCTTCATCCGCCAGCGCATGACCAGCGATGGCGAAAGATAATGTAGCCCCTGCGACCAGGCGTAACCAGGAATGAGCCATCTGTAACTCCTTTTGCGTTCCGTTATGTAAATGATAATATAACGATAATTCCAGAGGTTTCCCAGCGGTTATTCATACCCATTAACGATTAAACACAGAAAATATCGGCAGGAAAAGCAGGATCTTGAGTAACAAAAACGCCCGACTGAGCGGGCGTTTGGGGAAATCAGCGGTTCTGTCTGGACTGGTCTTTCTGACCGATACCGGAAAAAATGTTGAACACCTCACCCAGACCGTAAATCAGACCGAGGATGACGGCCATCACTACCGGTACCATGATGACGGCAAATACCAGACTTTTTAATAACTCTAACATGGGCAACTCCAGATATAGTCCTTTTTATATTCTAACCGCATAACCCAGAAAAGCACTCCCCTTTTGTGCGGTCGGCTTTGCGCTGGCGCGCTTTTCAGTCACAATAGCCTTTTTACCAGGAGCTGGTTATGCAGGCCGAAATCCTTCTTACCCTGAAACTTCAGCAAAAGCTTTTTGCCGATCCCCGACGTATCTCTCTGCTGAAACACATTGCGCTTTCCGGCTCTATTAGTCAGGGCGCGAAAGACGCGGGAATCAGCTATAAGAGCGCCTGGGATGCGATAAATGACATGAACCAGCTTAGCGAACATATGCTGGTTGAACGCGCGACGGGCGGCAAAGGCGGTGGCGGCGCGGTATTAACCCGCTATGGCCAGCGTCTGATCCAGCTTTACGATCTGCTGGGCCAAATTCAGCAAAAAGCGTTCGATGTATTAAGCGACGATGACGCCCTGCCGCTTGACAGTCTGCTGGCCGCCATCTCCCGCTTTTCACTGCAAACCAGTGCCCGCAACCAGTGGTTCGGCACCATTACCGCACGCGATCGCGATCAGGTACAACAGCATGTCGACGTATTGCTGGCCGACGGCGAAACGCGGCTCAAAGTCGCGCTGACGGCACAAAGCGGCGAACGACTCGGTCTGGAGGAAGGTAAAGAAGTGCTGATCCTGCTAAAAGCGCCGTGGGTTGGCATTACCCGGGATGCAACCATTGCGCGCGCCGCTGACAATCAGTTGTCGGGAACGATTAGCCATATTGAGCGCGGCGCAGAACAGTGTGAAGTGTTGATGGCGCTGCCGGACGGCCAGACGCTGTGCGCCACTATACCCACTGCGGATGCCGCTACGTTAAAGGAAGGCGATGACGTTATTGCCTGGTTTAATGCGGACAGAGTGATTATTGCGACGTTGTGCTAAGCACATTGACATCCGTTGCCGAAAGACGTATCCCTGTCATTCATCGCTGCAAAAAATGGGATGCAAAATGTCATCATTGCAAATTTCGCAAGGCACGTTTCGTCTGAGCGATACAAAAACACTTCATCTGGATTCGCTAACGCTAAATGCGGGCGATAGCTGGGCATTCGTTGGGGCTAACGGGAGCGGGAAGTCGGCACTCGCCCGCGCGCTGGCGGGTGAACTGCCGCTATTAAAAGGCGAACGCCAGTGTCGGTTTACCCGCATTACTCGTCTGTCCTTTGAACAATTGCAAAAGCTGGTCAGCGATGAGTGGCAACGTAATAACACCGATATGCTCAGTCCTGGCGAAGAAGATACCGGGCGCACTACCGCGGAAATTATTCAGGATGATGTTCACCATCCCGCCCGCTGTGAGATGCTGGCGCAGCAGTTCGGCATTTCCGCTTTACTCGACAGGCGTTTTAAATACCTTTCTACCGGCGAGACGCGGAAAGCGCTGCTGTGTCAGGCGCTGATGTCTGAGCCGGAGTTATTGATCCTCGATGAACCGTTCGACGGGCTTGACGTGGTCTCCCGTCAACAACTGGCGCAACGCCTGACGGCGTTGAGCCAGGCGGGTATTACCCTGGCGCTGGTACTCAACCGTTTTGATGAAATCCCGGACTTTGTTCAGTTTGCCGGCGTGCTTGCCGACTGTACGCTGGCGGAAACCGGAACGACGGCAGAGTTGCTGCAACGGGCGTTGGTCGCTCAACTCGCGCACAGCGAGCGTCTGGCCGACGTACAATTACCCGAACCGGACGAACCTCCCGCCCGCCATGCGTTACCCGATGGCGAACCACGGATCGTACTTAACGATGGCGTGGTCTCGTATAACGATCGCCCTATCCTCCACCATCTAAGCTGGCGAGTAAATCCGGGCGAACACTGGCAGATCGTCGGTCCTAACGGGGCGGGTAAGTCTACGCTGCTTAGCCTTATTACTGGCGATCATCCGCAAGGCTACAGCAACGATCTCACTCTGTTCGGTCGGCGGCGAGGAAGCGGCGAAACGATTTGGGATATCAAAAAACATATCGGCTACGTCAGCAGCAGTTTACATCTGGAGTACCGCGTCAGTACCACGGTGCGCAATGTAATTCTCTCCGGCTATTTCGATTCTATCGGCATTTACCAGGCCGTTTCAGACAGGCAACGAAAGCTGGCGCAACAGTGGCTGGATATTCTGGGAATCGATAAGCGTACGGCGGATGCCCCCTTCCACAGCCTCTCCTGGGGACAGCAGAGGCTGGCGCTGATCGTGCGCGCGCTGGTTAAGCATCCGACAGTGTTGATACTGGATGAGCCGCTGCAAGGGCTCGACCCGCTGAACCGCCAACTGGTACGCCGTTTTGTCGATGTATTAATTCGCCAGGGAGAGACCCAACTGCTGTTCGTTTCCCATCATGCAGAGGATGCGCCTGCCTGTATTACCCATCGGCTGGAATTTGTGCCAGAAGGCGACCACTATCTCTATCGGCAATCTACGTTACCTTAATGCCAACCGGGGCGTGTGAAGCGCCCTTTTTTCGTGCTTTTTCAGATAAAAGGCGTGATCATTCTAAAATCCATTGATTTATCATCAAATTATTGGCGACTATTTGTGAGCTAACTCAAGTGTAAACGATTCCACTAATTTATTACATGTCACACTTTTCGCATCTTTGTTATGCTATGGTTATTCCATACCATATGCTTAACGGAGCGAATTATGAGAGTATTGGTTACAGGTGGTAGCGGTTACATTGGAAGTCATACCTGTGTGCAATTGCTGCAAAATGGTCATGACGTCGTCATCCTCGATAACCTCTGCAACAGCAAGCGCAGTGTACTGCCCGTTATCGAACGTCTGGGCGGTAAGCACCCGACCTTTGTCGAAGGCGATATTCGCAACGAAGCGCTTATAACCGAAATTCTGCACGATCACGCGATTGATACCGTGATTCACTTTGCCGGCCTGAAAGCCGTCGGCGAATCGGTCGCCAGGCCGCTGGAGTACTATGACAACAACGTCAACGGTACGCTGCGGTTGATCAGCGCAATGCGTGCGGCCAACGTTAAAAACCTTATTTTTAGCTCCTCCGCCACTGTTTATGGCGATCAGCCCAAAATTCCTTACGTCGAAAGTTTTCCTACCGGCACGCCGCAAAGCCCCTATGGCAAAAGTAAATTGATGGTAGAACAGATCCTCACCGATCTGCAAAAAGCCCAGCCGGAGTGGAGTATTGCGCTGCTGCGTTATTTCAACCCGGTCGGCGCGCACCCGTCGGGCGACATGGGAGAAGATCCGCAAGGTATTCCGAATAACCTGATGCCCTATATCGCCCAGGTCGCCGTGGGTCGTCGCGAATCGCTCGCCGTTTTCGGCAACGATTACCCGACCGAAGATGGCACCGGCGTGCGCGATTACATTCACGTTATGGACTTAGCCGACGGGCACGTCGTGGCGATGGAAAAACTGGCGGACAAACCCGGCGTACATATTTATAACTTCGGCGCTGGCGTCGGCAGTAGCGTACTGGATGTGGTCAACGCCTTTAGTAAAGCCTGCGGTAAGCCCATTAATTACCACTTCGCACCGCGTCGCGACGGCGATCTGCCAGCGTATTGGGCGGATGCCAGCAAAGCCGATCGCGAGCTGAACTGGCGTGTCACCCGCACGCTTGACGAAATGGCGCAGGACACCTGGCACTGGCAGTCACGCCATCCGCAGGGATACCCAGATTAAGGATGTTGTTATGACCCCATTTAATCCCATCGATCATCCACATCGTCGTTATAACCCGCTTACCGGTCAGTGGATTCTGGTTTCGCCGCATCGCGCAAAACGCCCCTGGCAGGGGGCGCAGGAAACGCCGTCTCAGCAAATACTACCGGCGCACGATCCGGACTGCTTCCTGTGCGCGGGCAATACGCGTGTGACTGGCGATAAAAATCCCGATTACAAAGGGACTTACGTCTTTACTAACGATTTCGCGGCGCTGATGGCCGACACGCCGGATGCGCCGGACAGCCACGATCCGCTGATGCGCTGTCAGAGCGCGCGCGGCACCAGCCGCGTGATCTGCTTTTCTCCCGATCACAGTAAAACGCTGCCGGAGTTGAGCCTGCCCGCGCTGACGGAAATCGTGAGAACCTGGCAGACGCAGACCGCCGAGTTAGGCAAAACCTATCCGTGGGTGCAGGTCTTTGAAAATAAAGGCGCGGCGATGGGCTGTTCGAACCCGCATCCGCATGGACAGATCTGGGCCAACAGCTTTCTGCCGAATGAGGCCGAACGCGAAGATCGTTTACAAAAAGCCTATTTCACCGAGCAGCGTTCGCCAATGCTGGTGGATTATGTACAGCGAGAACTGGCGGACGGCAGCCGTACCGTGGTCGAAACCGAACACTGGCTGGCGGTGGTGCCTTACTGGGCGGCGTGGCCGTTCGAAACGCTACTGTTACCCAAAACGCATGTCCTGCGCATTACCGATTTAAGCGACGAGCAGCGCGACTCTTTGGCACTGGCGTTGAAAAAGCTGACCAGTCGTTATGACAACCTGTTTCAGTGTTCCTTCCCCTACTCAATGGGCTGGCACGGCGCGCCGTTTAACGGTGAAGAAAACGCGCACTGGCAGTTGCACGCGCACTTTTATCCACCGCTGCTGCGCTCTGCGACCGTCCGTAAATTTATGGTCGGCTATGAGATGCTGGCGGAAACCCAGCGTGATTTAACCGCAGAACAAGCGGCTGAACGCCTGCGTGCGGTCAGCGACATCCATTTTCGCGAATCCGGAGTATAAAAATGAATCTGAAAGAGAAAACGCGCTCTCTGTTTGCTGAAATTTTCGGCTACCCTGCCACCCACACGATTCAGGCGCCAGGCCGCGTCAATCTGATCGGCGAGCACACTGATTACAATGATGGTTTTGTTCTGCCCTGCGCTATCGATTACCAGACCGTAATTAGCTGTGCGCCGCGCGACGATCGTACCGTGCGGGTGATTGCCGCCGATTACGATAATCAGGTGGACGAATTTTCACTGGATGCGCCGATCGTGACCCACGACAGCCAGCAGTGGTCTAACTATGTGCGCGGCGTAGTGAAACACCTGCAACAGCGTAACAACGCGTTTGGCGGCGTGGATATGGTCATCAGCGGCAATGTGCCGCAGGGCGCCGGGTTAAGCTCCTCCGCCTCGCTGGAAGTGGCGGTGGGCACCGTCTTCCAGCAGCTTTATCACCTGCCGCTGGACGGCGCGCAAATTGCGCTCAACGGACAAGAGGCCGAGAACCAGTTTGTCGGCTGTAACTGCGGCATTATGGACCAGCTCATCTCTGCGCTCGGCAAAAAAGATCATGCGTTGCTGATTGATTGCCGTACGCTCGGCGCCAAAGCGGTTTCCATGCCGAAAGGCGTCGCCGTGGTGATCATCAATAGTAACTTTAAGCGCACTCTGGTGGGCAGCGAGTATAATACCCGCCGTGAACAGTGCGAAACCGGCGCCCGTTTCTTCCAGCAGCCGGCCCTGCGCGATGTCAGCCTCGAGACGTTCAATGCCGTTGCCAGCGAGCTGGACCCGGTAGTCGCAAAACGCGTTCGCCATGTATTGAGCGAAAATGCGCGCACCGTTGAAGCAGCAAGCGCGCTGGAGAAAGGTGATTTGCAACGTATGGGCCAACTGATGGCGGAATCCCATGCCTCGATGCGCGATGATTTCGAAATTACCGTCCCGCAGATAGACACGCTGGTAGACATCGTCAAAGCGACCATCGGCGATAAAGGCGGCGTGCGCATGACCGGCGGCGGCTTCGGTGGATGTGTTGTCGCGCTGATCCCGGAAGATCTGGTTCCCGCCGTTCAGCAGGCCGTTGCGCAGCAGTACGAAGCGAAAACCGGTATCAAAGAAACCTTTTATGTATGCAAACCGTCGCAAGGAGCAGGACAGTGCTAAATGAAACGCCCGCACTAGCCCCCGATGGTCAGCCGTACCGCCTGTTAACCCTGCGCAACAGCGCAGGGATGGTGGTAACGCTGATGGACTGGGGAGCCACTCTTCTTTCTGCCCGTATTCCGCTGTCTGACGGCAGCGTTCGGGAAGCATTGCTGGGCTGTGCCAGCCCGGAACACTATTCTGAACAGACGTCGTTCCTCGGCGCCTCTATTGGCCGTTACGCGAACCGTATCGCCAATAGCTGCTATACGTTTGCCGGCGAAACCGTACAGTTAAGCCCAAGCCAGGGCGAAAACCAGCTACACGGCGGACCGGAAGGCTTTGACAAGCGCCGCTGGCAAATTGTGAATCAGAACGATCGCCAGGTATTATTCGCGCTCACCTCTGATGACGGCGACCAGGGCTTTCCCGGCCATCTTTGCGCCACGGCGCAATATCGTCTGACCGATGACAATCGAATCTCCATCACCTACCGTGCGACGGTCGATAAACCCTGTCCGGTGAATTTGACTAACCACGTCTATTTTAATCTGGACGGCGATCGGACCGACGTGCGTCAACATAAGCTGCAAATTCTGGCGGATGAGTATCTGCCAGTAGATGAATACGGTATTCCACGTCAGGGGCTAAAATCGGTGGCCAACACCTCATTTGACTTCCGGATGCCAAAAGTCATCGCCAGCGAGTTTCTCGCCGATGACGATCAGCGCAAGGTTAAAGGCTACGATCATGCTTTCCTGCTACAGACGCAGGGTGATGGCAAAAAGCCGGCGGCCCGTCTGTGGTCACAGGATGGAAAGCTACAAATGATGGTTTACACCACTGCCCCGGCGCTACAGTTTTATTCCGGCAATTATCTGGCGGGTACGCCTGCCCGCGGGCCAGAACCTTATGCAGACTGGCAAGGGCTGGCGCTGGAAAGCGAACTGCTGCCGGACAGCCCGAATCATCCTGAATGGCCGCAGCCTGACTGTATCCTTCGCCCCGGCGAGGAGTACGCCAGCCTGACCGAGTATCAGTTTATTCCGTCCTGACGATATGCCCGGCGACGCTAATCCGCCGGGCTATTTATTACAGATCGTTGTAGGTTCCCAGGCGGAAACCTTGCGCCAGAATATCTTGTTTCAACGTCGCTGACGTCAGCACGTCCAGCTCATCCAATCGCGGATAACAATAGCTGCTTTGCAGAGCAATTTTATCGATAAATCCCGGGTGGCACATCAGCTCAACGGACTGTTCTTTCCCTGCTGCTGCGCGTGTCAAAGCCGCAAGAATAAAATGGGCTGAGACATTCTCTGCATAAAAATTGCTGATAAAGTTATCAACGCCTTTTACGCCTTGCGTAGAAATAGCGTGCTGTCGATCGAGACGCAACGGAAGTCCGGTTTCTCCCGCAAATCGTACAACATGCTTCCAGACCTGGGGAATAAAATGCGCATGGTGATGGCTATCAATATGCGTAGGCGCTCGTCCAAAGAGCCGGACAAAACCTTCATACTGCCTGTGTAATTCAGTCACTAGTTCATCATCCTGAATTTTCCCTTGTGCGGCGGCCTGCCAGAGCCATTTCCCCAGCATACCTTCTCTTTCCAGCGAAGGCATACTGGACAATGGCGCGCCAAAACTGAGAACAAAATGCAGACCCACGCCAAGCAAAGGAAAATCGGCGCTAATTGCTGCCGCATGTTCAATACCATCGGCATTCATCATAGCCGTTGTTGACGTAACCAACCCGTGACGATGCGCTTCAATAATGCCGTAATTTATGCCAGGACTTAAACCAAAATCATCGGCATTAACAATTAACAGTTTCGTCATTATTCTGACCTTCTATTAATGCTCTCGCTGGCGAAGCAAGTTGATCGCATCAGCAAATTGAGGCAAATACGGCTGGTTAGCAAGCAGCATCTCCCGCGCCAATATTTCAGCGCCCTGATCTGAACCGACTAAAGGATTGAGATTGAGCGCCAGTAATACATCATCCATTCGTCCGCTCAAGGCCGCATTGGCGGTTGCAATTTCAAAAATTTTTATCGTGTAAATTAATCCTAAAACTTTCTCGTCAAAATGTGTGATGCGTGGATGCGGTGTAGCCCCATTCTTGCCTAACAGGCAGGTCATTTCTACGGACCAGTCCACAGGAATATTGTTGATATGACCATGATGAGGCACGTTAATATAATGTTCCGTTTGTTTATCATTATAAATTGCATTGATAACCTCACACGCCGCATCGGAATAATAAGAACCACCACGAGATTCCAGTTCCGCAGGCTTACTATTCTGTTCAGGCTTTTTATAAATTCCGAATAGCTGTTTTTCCAATTTCTGTACAACCTGTGCACGAACACTGCCTTTGTAATACTCTCCCATTTCTATTGCCAGCATTTCTTTAGATTTAAAATAATAAAGTAGATAGGAGCATGGCAGTAAATTGAGCGAACGCAGTAGCCCTCCACTAAATGGCAGGCTAAATATGTTTTTAACCGAACTGCCGCTTATAGTACCGGATGTTACCAGATTCATTACCTCAGCAAAACGTGACTGCCCGTTTACCCAAATATTGCCGATAAATACTAAATGATTGAGGCCAAACAGATCGATAGAAAGCGAGTCTTCTTTTGTTAATGACAGAAGGTCCTCAATGAGCATCCGCATCCCTACCGGGACGTTGCAGACGCCAATAAAACGTTTGAAACGAGTATGTCGATAGACGGCTTCTGTTACCATCCCGGCAGGGTTGGTGAAATTAATAATCCACGCCTGAGGACAAATCTGCTGGACATCTTTCACAATATCAAAAATAACGGGAATGGTGCGTAACCCTTTAAATAACCCGCCCGCACCATTAGTCTCTTGCCCAAGATAACCATGTGACAGTGGGATACGCTCATCCTGCTCGCGCGCCTTTAGCTGACCAACCCGGAATTGTGTTGTGACGAAATCCGCATCCTTTAACGCTTCCTGTCGATTTAAACTTTTATAAATCGCTATCGGCACTCCCGCCTGTGCGACCATACGTTGGCAAAGCGCAAAAATAATATCGAGTTTTTCGCTACCTTCTTCGATATCCACCAGCCATAACTCACTGACAGGTAACTCATCATAGCGTTTAATAAATCCATCAAGAAGTTCAGGAGTGTAACTACTTCCTCCTCCAATAGTCACTACTTTTAATTTTTTCATATATACTCCTGCTGTGAGCTCGCCAATTTCCGTCGGTAATTGCCTGGGGTGAATGAGGTCATTTTCTTAAAGTTATTGATAAAAATTCCAGGACTACTAAATCCGGCCTCAAAAGCAATATCAGCAACCGAAAAATTAGTGGTCTCCAGTTGTTTTTTACAATAGTTGATCCGAATAGCATTTATTATCTGGCCAGGCGTCTTGTGATAATAACGATTAGTAGCCCGTGTAAGATAAGATTGCGTTTTCCCGGAAAGCCTTACCATATTATTCAACGCATCATCGGAAAACATTGATTTTTTGTGCATGTCGCTGACGAGTTGTTTTAGCCAGCCGGGTATTGCATCCGACCGTGAATTATCCTCATAATGCTGCAAACGATTGACGATATAAAAAGTGAGTAATTTATTGAACTCATCACATTCTCGTTGATGAATATCCATTGTTGATAAGGTCTGCTCTATAAAAGTTAAGAAAGCATTAGACATTGCATAAGGCTGAGACGCCACAAAACATGACGGGAGTATCGCCAGATAGTGTTCATCAAAATAGCGTCTACCTACCCCCATATTTAATATTCGCGTAACTCCATAGTCATAAAACGTTTGATGGTAAGACCCTACCGGGATAAAGACAAAATCACCACGTTCCAGCATTACACGTTTACCATTTATCTCCTGACTACAGCTTCCTGTCAGAACTAGCGTAAATTCATAGTAGTCATGCTGATGCAGTCCACTCACACTCTCCGTTTTGTCCAAAATAAAGAAATAAAAATCTTTACCTTTTAAAAACTGGCTTTCATGTACCGTGTTGATTTCCATGTTCACACCTCATCAAAATTTTAAGGCATTGGCGATATCTTCTTCGCTCTCATCCTCATCAATAATGTTTTGTGCTTTATTGGCAATAATGACAAAAGGGAGATAAATTAAGGTCGCTATGGCAAGGTTCACTAATGCCATAATGAGTGCAGCGATACTGCCGTTAGAATTGAAGAATGCCCCCAGCCCTACTGGCATTGTCCACGGCGCAAAATTTGTAGAGGGTGGAATAATACCTACTGAATAGACTAATAATGTGATACCAGCCAGAATAGGCTGAATGAGTACGAAGGGAATCATTAACGCCGGATTCATGATAATGGGCAGGCCAAACAGAATCGGCTCATTAATATTAAACAGTCCGGAGGGTAATGCCATCTTAGCTACCTGCCGATAGTCAGCACGGCGTGAGGCGATAAAAATAGCGAAAATCAGACTCAACGTTGCACCAGTCCCGCCGAGATAGACGTAAGACTCCAACATTGGCCCGGTCCAGAAATGAAAGGTTTTACCCGCAGCCAGCGCTGCGTCGATAGAACCATACTCAGTATAGGTCGCCATATTTTCCATTCCCCATGGGCCCAGAATTCCACTATTGAGCGCAGTTAATGCCAGTCCTCCATGTACGCCAAAAAACCACAGTAAGGCATTAAATATCACATATGCCCATCCAACGATGCTACCGAGCGACGCTAGTGGTGTCGCAATCGAATTCATAATCACCTGATGAAAATGGGTGCCAGCCAACGACAGCCCCCATGCAATCAGTCCCATCATGAAAAGAATAATAAAACCTGGGATTAATGCCGTAAATGAGCGCGAAACCGATTCCGGTACGCTGTCAGATAATTTGATAACCCAGTTCTGACGGATAATAAAAGTGAATATCTCAGTAACGACCAGACCAATAATAATACCCGATATAATATTTGCGCCGCCAAGCCAGTTTGCGCCAATAGCGCTAACATCTCCTACTGTAAACGGCGTAACCGTCATAAAAGAGGCAATCGATAATAAGCCGGCAGCGAGCGCATCCACTTTACGCTCTTCAGCCAACGCCATGCCAATAAAAAATGGCGTCATCAATGACATTATTCCCAACGTTCCATTATATACGCTACTGCCTATAACTTTTAGTTGTTCCAGTGATGCAAGAGTATTCGCATCCAGGCGAATACCCATAGACCAGAAAAATGATCCTTCACCAAAATTCAACAAAACATTATTTATCAGAACAAATATCGCTCCAACAAGCGTTAATGGCATTAGCCTGATAAAACCATTTTTAATAGCGTTAACATGTATCTGTTTACCCAGCGTTACCGCAACAGGTAAAATCACCCTTTCCAGGGAACTTATTGCGCCAGACATAATGAATACCCTCAAATGGAACACTTGATATGGAAAAAATGTAAATCTCTTTGACGGATAAAATCACAAACTGAATATTTCTCTCTGAATGACAAACAGGATACATGAGGCCCCTAAAAGGCAGTAATGAGCCAGATCCATAAATTCTTTTTCATTGACCTTTTGACATGACGATTTTCACATTTCAGGGAATTAAGTAGAAGTGCTAAGCCAATGAGCAAGGTGAGAGAATCTTCGCGAATAGCTTGTTTAGTCACCAATAGCGGCAAGATTTAATTTGGTCTGATGACCTGGGTTATACCTGATGGATTCTCACTCTTAGTACCTAAACACAACCTCTCATTAACACATACCTTACACTCAAGCCCAATTTTCGCTATTGTATAAGGATAAGCGTTGCCGCTGATGCATTACGGCAATATAATGAGAATTATTATCATTACATATGATTTATAGGAGTGAGAGTATGGCTGTAACTAAGCTGGTTCTGGTACGTCACGGTGAAAGTCAATGGAACAAAGAGAACCGTTTCACCGGCTGGTATGATGTTGACCTGTCTGAAAAAGGCGTAAGCGAAGCAAAAGCAGCAGGTAAACTGCTAAAAGAAGAAGGTTTCAGCTTTGATTTTGCCTACACTTCCGTACTGAAACGCGCTATCCATACGCTGTGGAACGTACTGGATGAACTGGATCAGGCGTGGCTGCCGGTGGAAAAATCCTGGAAACTCAATGAACGTCACTATGGCGCATTGCAGGGGCTGAATAAAGCGGAAACGGCAGAAAAATATGGTGACGAGCAGGTTAAGCAGTGGCGCCGCGGTTTTGCCGTGACGCCACCGGAACTGACCAAAGATGATGAGCGTTATCCGGGTCACGATCCACGTTATGCCAAACTGAGCGAGAAAGAACTGCCGCTGACCGAAAGCCTGGCGCTGACCATCGACCGCGTTATTCCTTACTGGAACGACACCATCCTGCCACGTATGAAGAGCGGTGAGCGCGTGATCATCGCAGCTCACGGTAACTCATTGCGTGCGCTGGTGAAATACCTGGATAACATGAGTGAAGATGAGATTCTTGAGTTAAACATCCCGACCGGCGTGCCGCTGGTATATGAGTTCGACGAAAACTTTACGCCGATAAAACGCTACTATCTGGGCAATGCTGACGAGATCGCAGCGAAAGCGGCTGCCGTGGCGAATCAGGGTAAAGCGAAATAATCACGTTTGCCGTATCCGGCCTACGAGCAATGGGTAGGTCGGATAAGCGCAACGTCATCAGGCAACAGTCTTAAACATCGATCACTCCGTCAAGCACCACCTGTAATCTGCCCTGCGAACAGCGCTCCACGCGTCCTCGTACCCGGTACACTTCAGCCAGACGTTCCGCGGTAATCACCGTCTCCGGCGCGCCGCTGGCGACAAGCCTGCCGTCTTTTAGCATCAGTACATGTTCACCATGACGCAGTGCAATATTAATGTCATGCACCACGACTATCGTCACCCTATTTTGCGCCTGGGTATCCCGACGCACGAGATCCATTACGTGAAACTGATAGTTTAAATCCAGCGCGCTGAGCGGCTCATCCAGTAACAGCAGTTCAGGGCAACGAATCAGCGATTGTGCCAGACCAACTAACTGCCGCTGACCGCCGGAAAGCTGGTCGAGATACTGCAACGCCAGGTGCGTTATGCCTAATTGCTCAAGGATAGCCAGTATCTGCGCCCTGTCCTGCGCATCGCCTCTGCCGCCTGATGCCCGCTGCGCCACGATAATCGACTCCAGTACATGCAGATGCACACCCTGCGGTAAGGACTGCGGCAAAAACACGACCTTCTGCGCCCGCTCGGCAAACGATAACGACATAAGATCCTCGCCATCAAGTCGCGCCTCGCCGTCGGCGTTATTCAGCCCGGCCAGCGAACGTAGTAACGTCGATTTACCACAGCCGTTCGGCCCCAGCAAAACGGTAATTTTCCCGCGCGGCAGTAAGGGAACGTTGAGATCTGCAATAACCGGCTGAGTGGAATAGCCGGCGCTAAATGACCGGAGCATTAACCCACGCATCAGAGACTCCCCCGATGTCGCAATACAATGCTTAAAAAGAACGGAACCCCGACCAGCGAGGTGACAATCCCCACCGGCACCATTACGCCCGGAACACTATTTTTCGCCACAATAGAGGCCAGCGATAACACCAGCCCGCCGATCAGCGCGCTGCCCGGAAGGTAGAAACGGTGATCTTCCCCCAAAAGTATTCGCGCGATATGCGGCGCAACGAGACCAATAAAACCAATCGGCCCGACGAAAGCTACCGCCAGCGCTGATAACAAGCTGATACGCAACAATGACAGCAGACGTAAACGACGGACATGAATCCCAAAGCTCAGCGCCCTCTCTTCGCCCAGACGTAATGCCGTTAGTTGCCAGGCGCTTCGTAACGACCCAAAAAGCACAGCAATAAACACAACGGCCAGTACGCCCAATTTTTCCCACGACGCACGGACCAGGCTCCCCATCGTCCAGAATACCAGCCCCTGCAGCGTATCTTCATCAGCCACAAACTGCATAATGGCGACCAATGCGTTAAAGGTGAATACCAGCGCAATACCGAACAATACTACCCCGGATGCGGCGACGCCTGTCCAACGGGTAATACCGTCCAGGAGTAACGCGGACAAAAGCGCAAAGATGAACGCATTGGCCGGGATAAACCAGGCGGCAGGAATACCGGGAATACCGAGCCCCAGCACAATCGCCAGCGCAGCGCCAAAAGCCGCGGCGGACGATACGCCGAGGGTAAACGGCGTTGCCAGCGGATTATTTAAAATGGTTTGCATTTCGGCACCCGCCAGCCCTAGCGCCATGCCCACCAGCAGCGCCATCAGGGCGTAGGGTAAGCGAATATCCCAGACAATAACGTGTACGCCTGCATTCACCTTTTCCGGCTGGAAAAGCGCCTGCCACAGCGCACTGAACGGTAAACCAGAAGACCCGCAGGTTACATCTACCATCAGTGAAGTCATCATCGCCAGCGCAATAGCTAACATGAGCACGGCCCTTTTGCGGATGATCTGGCGATAGCGCGGAATGACTGGCGTGGAAGCGAGACTGGGCGCTAAAAGTGATTTGTCCTGACAGGTCATGGTTCGGGCTACGTTATTAATCAGAGGAGAATTATAGCGCCGAATGATTTCGTTATATATTTATTTATATTTCGAGTAATGACACGGTGGGCTATCTCATCTGTCTCCGATAAAAAACCGGCCTTGCAGGCCGGTTTAACACGTAATGAAGATTAACCACGGCGGGCTTTTACCGCTGCCGACAACTGACGTAGCAGCGCATCGGTATCTTCCCAGCCAATGCAGGCGTCAGTAATGCTTTTACCGTAGGTCAGCGGCTGACCGCTTTCCAGGCTCTGGTTTCCTTCTACCAGATGACTTTCTACCATCACGCCAATAATCGCTTTTTCACCGCCCGCTATCTGCTGGCAGACATCGGCACAAACCTCCATCTGTTTTTGAAATTGCTTACAGGAGTTGGCATGGCTGAAATCAATCATGACCTGCGGCGTCAGTCCCGCTTTGGTGAGGCCTTCTTTCACCTCCGCAACATGCTGCGCGCTATAGTTTGGCGCTTTACCGCCGCGCAGAATGATATGGCAGTCGCCGTTGCCGCTGGTATTCACAATCGCTGAATGACCCCATTTAGTGACGGAGAGGAAGCAGTGCGGCGCACCGGCGGCGTTGATCGCGTCAATCGCGACTTTAATCGTGCCATCAGTACCATTTTTAAAGCCGACCGGACAAGAGAGGCCGGACGCCAGTTCTCGATGAACCTGGGATTCAGTAGTCCGCGCGCCAATGGCGCCCCAGCTCATCAGATCGGCCAGATATTGCGGCGTGATCATATCGAGGAATTCACCGGCGGCAGGAAGACCGCTGTCATTAATATCCAGCAGCAGTTTGCGCGCAATACGCAGACCGTCGTTAATCTGGAAGCTGTTATCCATGTGCGGATCGTTAATCAGCCCTTTCCAGCCGACGGTGGTACGCGGTTTCTCAAAATAGACGCGCATGACAATTTCAAGCTCGCCTTTAAGCTCATCGCGTAGCGCCAGCAAACGGGCGGCATACTCTTTCGCCGCTGCCGGATCATGAATTGAACAAGGACCAATCACCACCAGCAGACGATCGTCATTGCCTTTGAGTATTTTATGGATGGCTTTGCGCGCGTGGGCAACGGTATTTGCTGCATTTTCCGTTGCGGGAAACTTTTCCAGCAGCGCGACCGGAGGTAATAACTCGTTGATTTCTTTAATGCGTAAATCGTCGTTCTGATAATTCATGTTTATTCCAGTGTTGCCGTACTTATCCCAATGAATGCAATCCCTCCAATCTATCTCTTCAATTAAATAGTGTAAACGGGCTTTTACACTTTGAACGGAATAATCCTGGAATTCAGGAAAAAAACGCACAAATGTAGCGAAAAATGGGATCTAACCTACAATTTTTAACTGTAACCACTCTGTTTATGAATTATTGCAAGATTCTCTGCTGCGTTACCAGGCGGCGGCGAAAGCTTTTTATCCCTTATTTGAGGATTTGACTGACACGTGCACTGTTGGAAGAGGTTATCCGACATATCCACCATAACAGGAGCATCTTATGAAAATGACAAAACTGACTACGCTTTTACTCACCGCTACCCTCGGCCTTGCCAGCGGCGCAGCGTTAGCTGCTGAATCTAACGCGCAGTCCAGTAATGGCCAGGCGAACTCGGCGGCAAATGCCGGCCAGGTTGCCCCGGACGCCCGCCAGAATGTGGCGCCGAATGATGTGAATAACAACGACATCAATACCAACGGCAATACTAACAGTACGATGCAGCATCCTGACGGTTCAACCATGAATCATGACGGAATGACCAAGGAAGAAGAGCATAAAAATACCATGTGTAAAGACGGTCGCTGCCCGGATATTAATAAAAAAGTGGAAACCGGTAATGGCGTCAATAATGACGTGAATACCAAAACCGACGGTACCACACAGTAATTCAGAAAAAAGTCTGATAACGGGAGAGCTTTCGCTCTCCTTTTTATTTTGTCAGCGAAAAATCAGTATGATGTCTACAGTATTGATGAGAATAACAAAGGAATGACGTTATGGCGCACTCACACTCTCATGCCGATTCACACCTGCCGAAAGATAATAATGCTCGTCGCCTGCTTTTTGCCTTTATCGTCACCGCCGGATTTATGCTCATTGAGGTGGTGGGCGGGATACTCTCCGGCTCGCTGGCGTTGTTGGCGGATGCGGGACATATGCTCACCGACGCGGCGGCCCTTCTCTTTGCGCTGCTGGCGGTTCAGTTTTCCCGTCGCCCCCCGACGGTTCGCCACACTTTTGGCTGGCTAAGACTCACCACTCTGGCGGCCTTTGTGAATGCCATTGCGTTGGTGGTCATTACCCTCCTTATTGTCTGGGAAGCGATAGAGCGCTTTTACACGCCACGTCCGGTGACAGGCAGTCTGATGATGGTGATTGCGGTCGCGGGTCTGCTGGCGAACCTGTTTGCGTTCTGGATTCTTCATCGGGGAAGCGATGAAAAAAACCTGAACGTTCGCGCTGCCGCGCTACATGTGATGGGCGATTTGCTGGGCTCCGTCGGCGCAATAGCCGCTGCGCTGATCATTATCTGGACCGGCTGGACGCCAGCGGACCCGATTCTCTCTATTCTGGTTTCGGTACTGGTGCTACGCAGCGCCTGGCGTTTGTTAAAAGATAGCGTCAACGAATTGCTGGAAGGCGCGCCGGTTTCACTGGATATTAATGCCTTACAGCGCCATTTAAGCCGGGAAATCCCCGAAGTTCGCAACGTACACCACGTGCATGTCTGGATGGTCGGCGAAAAACCGGTCATGACATTGCACGCTCAGGTCATTCCGCCGCACAACCATGATGCGCTGCTGGAACGTATCCAGGATTTCCTGATGCACGAATACCATATTGCGCACGCTACAATTCAGATGGAGTATCAAGTGTGTCACGGCCCGGACTGCCATCTGAATCAGATGGCATCCGGGCATGTTCATCACCATTAAGGGGAAAGCGCGCGCGACCCTCGCTCCCGCGCGCTGTTTATCCACATGCGGCTACCGTTCACGGCGATAAATGTCAGGATCAGATACTCCAGCGACATCGCATAGACGCCCTGCAAAGCAAAAATCACCACGCTGATCACGTTGATTATCACCCACAGTAGCCAGTTTTCGACATATTTGCGTGTCATCAGAATCATCGCCGCGATAGACAGCACCATCATGCAGGAGTCCCAAAACGGGAAGGCGTCCGGTTGCAGTACGGGCATTGTCACCTGTAACCCCAGCATCTGCATAATGGCGACGGCCACTCGCGTCAGGACGGCGAATACGGGATCGATATATCGCGTCATCAAACCGATGGCTATCACACATATCGCCAGCCATGCCATTGCTTTTGACAACGGCAGCCAGCGGATTTTAAGCTCGGCTTCATTATCATTTGTTTGCCGCGACCACGCATACCAGCCATAAATATTGGCGGCAAAGAAAAAGAGTTGCAGCAACAGACTGGCATAGAGCTGGATCTGAAAGAAAATAATCGCAAACAGGGTGACGTTAACCAGCCCAAAAAAGTAGTTGCTGATCTTCTCCAGACTGGCAAGCCAAATACAGAGCAGGCCGGCGATGGTTCCTACCGCTTCGATCCACGAAAGATCGTAACCGCCGGTGCCGATCGGAATATGAACCAGTATGTTGTGCGTACTAAAAAAATCCATTCTCTCCCCCCCAAGATTTCCGTTTTTATGCCCGAAGTGTAGCCGCAAAATCCAGCATCCGGTTGAGGGGCAGTAATGCGCCCTCGCGTTGCACCGTATCAACCTGTATCTCATGCGCTACGCCTCCCTGCTCCAGCCCTTCAGCGATGGCTTTCAGGCCATTCATCGCCATCCACGGACAGTGCGCGCAACTACGGCAGGTCGCCCCCTCGCCAGCCGTAGGTGCTTCAAGCAACTCTTTTTCAGGCACCGTCTGATGCATTTTGTAAAAAATGCCGCGATCGGTCGCCACAATAAGCTGTCTGTGCGGCAGCGTTTTTGCCGCCTTAATGAGCTGACTAGTTGAGCCCACCGCATCGGCCATCTCGACAATGGACTGCGGCGATTCAGGATGAACCAGAATAGCGGCATCGGGATAGATTTTTTTTAAACGGGTCAACGCCTGGGTTTTAAACTCATCATGTACAATACACGCCCCTTGCCAGCACAGTACATCGGCCCCGGTCTGTTTTTGCACATAATTCCCCAGGTGTCTGTCCGGCGCCCAGATAATTTTTTCCCCCAAACTATCCAGATACTCAATCAGTTCTACGGCAATACTGGAGGTCACAACCCAGTCCGCACGCGCTTTAACAGCAGCCGAGGTGTTAGCATAGACCACTACGGTTCTGTCAGGATGGGCATCACAAAAAGCGCTAAATTCGTCTATTGGGCAGCCTAAATCCAGCGAACATTCCGCCGCCAGGGTAGGCATAAGAATAGTTTTTTCCGGACTGAGAATTTTGGCGGTTTCCCCCATAAACCGTACGCCTGCTACCAGCAGCGTGGATGCGGCGTGCTTCGCGCCGAAACGGGCCATTTCCAGCGAGTCGGAAACACACCCACCTGTTTCTTCAGCAAGTTGTTGAATTTCCGGATCGGTATAATAATGCGCCACCATCACCGCATCCCGTTCGCTGAGGAGTCGTTTGATTTTCTCACGATAAAATTGCTTTTCCTCAACGCTTAACGGCGCTGGCTTTAGCGGAAACGGATAGATTGCGGTTTGCGGGTCAAACATTACGCTCATCGTAGCTTCTCGTTTTACTAGCTTAACGAAACAACCGAATGAAAGCGCAATAAACGCCACAATCGGTTAATTTGTTTTATATGCTAAACAAGATAGCCGATCAAATAAGGAAAGTCACAATAATTACGTAGCCCGTGTCTGATGGCGGCGTAACGTCTTATCTGGCCTACGTGAGCGGTACCGTCTGTAGGCCTGATAAGCGCAGCGCATCAGGCAAGACCCAAACCTGCTGCAGGTTCGAATCTTCCATATTGCAGATAGCAAAAAGGCGCCTTTAGGGCGCCTTTTTACATTGGTGGGTCGTGCAGGATGACTCGGCTTCGCCTCGCCCTACGGGCCGTTGCTGACGCAACGTTATCCTTCACGCTCAACATCTGAGTTTGATGTTAAATTGGTGGGTCGTGCAGGATTCGAACCTGCGACCAATTGATTAAAAGTCAACTGCTCTACCAACTGAGCTAACGACCCCTTAGATAAGGGTTACTGCTTCAATCATTCAGGATGGTGGGTCGTGCAGGATGATTCGGCTTCGCCTCGCCCTTCGGCGCCGTTGCTAAAGCAACGTTATCCTTCACGTTCTCTACCAGTTACCACCTTGTATATTGGTGGGTCGTGCAGGATTCGAACCTGCGACCAATTGATTAAAAGTCAACTGCTCTACCAACTGAGCTAACGACCCGAGTGGTGGGTGATGACGGGATCGAACCGCCGACCCCCTCCTTGTAAGGGAGGTGCTCTCCCAGCTGAGCTAATCACCCGATACTACGCTGGATATTACTGACTAACCGAAATTAGTGGTGGGTCGTGCAGGATGACTCGGCTTCGCCTCACCCTACGGGCCGTTGCTGACGCAACGTTATCCTTCACGTTTTATTCTCGTTTCCACCGAACGATTGGTGGGTCGTGCAGGATTCGAACCTGCGACCAATTGATTAAAAGTCAACTGCTCTACCAACTGAGCTAACGACCCACTTTTACGTTGCTTTCGAGTTGTTTAATATCCCGTGGCAACGGCGGCATATATTACTGATTTCAGATTTGAGCGCAACAAAAATTTCGACGCAAGGGGCTCAACTGCTTAGGAATCGCACGACGCGACCAGAAAAAAGGCGTTTTCTGGTCGCATGGTACGCATTACATTGCGTTAAGACGCTTCTGCGCCTGTTTCGCGCCATCAGTGCCAGGATATTTGCTAATTACCTGCTGATAAACCGCTTTCGCTTTTGCCGTATCACCTTTGTCCTGCATGATAACGCCAACTTTGTACATCGCATCCGCAGCCTTCGGCGACTTAGGATAATTTTTCACTACCGAGGCGAAATAATAGGCAGCATCATCTTTTTTACCCTTGTTATAATTCAACTGGCCCAGCCAATAATTGGCGTTCGGCTGATAAGTAGAATCAGGGTATTTCTTGATGAAGTTCTGAAACGCCACAATCGCATCATCCTGGCGGGACTTATCCTGCACCAGCGCAATTGCCGCATTGTAATCGGTATTCGCATCGCCACTTTGTACCGGCACCCCGGAGGTTGCCGTACCGGCATCCGGGGCGGGGGTCGTAGCGGTTGCCGCCCCGCTCTGGTCGCCGGCCGCAGGCTGCGCTGCGCCGCCATTATTCAAGTTCCCTAGCTGCAGCATGATTTGCTTCTGGCGCTCCATCACCTGATTCAGTTGATACTGATTTTCCTGGATTTGACCGCGCAAAGAATCGATATCGGACTGATTATCGGAGAGCTGTTGCTGAAGTTGGGTTAAAAGCTGGCTGTGAGCGTTAGAGATACGCTCAAGTTGAGTGACGCGGTCTTCGACCGAGCCTGAGCCGACACTACTGATTGGCGCCTGAGCAAAAGCGGCCCAGGGGGCCGCTATGCCAACCAGTAACGACAGACTCAACAGATGATGTCTGAAGTTACTGCTCATGCAATTCTCTTAGTAAACCAGTACAGCGCGACGGTTCTTAGCGTAAGCCGCTTCGTCGTGGCCCAGTACTGCAGGTTTTTCTTTACCGTAAGAAACGATGGAGATCTGGTCTGCTGAAACGCCTTTACCCTGCAGGTACATTTTAACGGCGTTAGCACGACGTTCGCCCAGGGAGATGTTGTACTCAGGCGTACCGCGTTCGTCCGCATGACCTTCTACGGTGACTTTGTAAGACGGATTGCTACGCAGGAAATTAGCGTGCGCGTCCAGCATTGCCGCGAAGTCAGAACGGATATCATACTTGTCCAGATCAAAGTAGACGATATTGTTCTGCTGCAGCTGCTGCATCTGCAGACGCGCTTGCTCTTCAGATGACATGTTGCCGTTACCGTTAGCGTCCATACCCGTGCCGGCACCGTTCAGCATGCCGCCTTCGCTACCGTCATTGCTGGCGTTCTTGTTAGAAGAACATGCCGCGATTGCCATAACAGGCAGGGCAATCATCAGGCCCTTCAGCACTTTGTTCAGTTGCATTTCTTTAATTCCTTTAGTAATCAATTAATTATTATCACAGATACGGCGACCAGGCAGGCGATTTCACCTGACCATCAGTTGCCGGAAGACGCGCTTTGAAACGCCCATCTGTAGAAACCAAATTCAGCACAGATCCCATCCCCTGAGAAGAGCTGTAGATTACCATCGTGCCGTTAGGTGCCAGACTTGGCGTTTCATCCAGGAACGTTGACGACAGAACCTGTACGCCACCCGTCACCAGATCTTGTTTGGCAATGTACTGCTGCCCGTTATTTGAGCTTACCATTACCATAAATTTACCGTCGCTGCTGACATCCGCATCCTGGTTTTGCGAACCTTCCCAGGTAATACGCTGCGCCGCACCGCCGTTAATGTTCATTTTATACACTTGCGGACGTCCAGCCTGGTCAGAGGTAAAGGCCAAAGTCTGGCTGTCAGGGAACCAGGTCGGCTCCGTATTGTTGCTACGCCCGTCCGTTATCTGACGAATCTGGCCGGAGGCGAGATCCATGATATACAGGTTCAGACTCCCGGTTTTCGATAACGCGAACGCCAGTTTCGTCCCATCCGGCGAGAAGGCCGGCGCGCCGTTGTGACGCGGGAAGGACGCAACCTGACGTACTGCGCCGTTTGCCAGCGTCTGGATAACCAGCGCGGAGCGGCCGCTTTCAAAAGTCACGTAAGCCAGTTTTGAGCCGTCCGGAGACCACGCCGGAGACATCAACGGCTGCGGAGAACGGTGCACCACGAACTGATTGTAGCCATCGTAATCTGACACGCGCAGTTCATACGGGAACTGACCGCCGTTAGTTTGCACCACGTAGGCGATACGGGTACGGAACGCGCCCTTAATACCCGTCAGTTTTTCAAAAACTTCGTCACTGGCGGTATGGCCTGCATAACGCAGCCACTGCTTGTTCACTTTATAAGAGTTTTGCGCCAGTACAGTACCCGGCGCGCCACCAGTGTCAACCAGTTGATAGGCGACATTGTAGGAACCGTCCGGATTCGGCGTCACCTGCCCAACGACGACGGCGTCAATACCCAGCGCAGACCATGCGGCAGGCTGAACTTCCTGAGCGGTGGCTGGCTGCTGCGGCAGTCGGGACCGGTCTAACGGATTAAATTTACCGCTGTTGCGTAAATCTGCCGCCACGATGCCGCCGATATCTTCAGGCGCAGCACCCGGCCCGGCCCATTTAAAAGGCACAACGCCAATCGGGCGCGCCGAGTCCACCCCCTGGGTGATCTCGATACGGACTTCTGCGTGCAGCACCGCCGCCCACAGCATCAGAAAACCAAATGCTACTCGTAATGCCTGCTTCATCATATCTCCCATACCTGGACCTGTGGCCCACGATAATTTAGCAGAATGTTAACAAACTCAAATACACAAAACCACCAGGACCAGTAACAACTCAACCGCTCCAACTTCCATAGAGGAAAGTATCTACAGTTTAAAGTCTAGTTTGGCATCCTTTATTTTCTCATAAACAGCCTGGCTTGGCGGTTTAGGAATTTTCGCGGTTTTTGCCGCCATTAACGCCGCCTGACAAAGCGCCGGATCGCCGCCCTCAGACGTAATGCTTTTTAATGAGCCATCCGGCGCCAGGCTTATATGCAAGACACATTGTTTGCCCTGGTACAGACTCGCATCATACAGACGGCTCTGAATCGCGACCTGAATCTGTTTCGCGTAGGCGCTGATATCAGCGCCTGTCGCCCCACCGTTAGCGCCCGATGTACCGCTATCTTTAGATGGCTGACCATTCCCTTTCGCGCCGCCACCGGTTTTCGGCGCATTCTTACCCGAGCTGAGATCGCCAAGCAGATCATCGACCCCCTCTGCGGCGGCCGCTTTTTCGGCAGCCGCTTTTTTAGCCGCTGCTTTATCCGCTGCGGCTTTCTTCTCTGCTGCCTTTTTATCCGCCGCGGCTTTCTCTGCAGCGGCCTTTTTGTCAGCCGCAACTTTTTCGGCGGCGGCTTTCTTCGCCGCCTCAGCCTGAGCCTGCTTCGCCGCCTCGGCTTCCGCTTTCTTCTTCGCATCCGCCGCTGCTTTCTGAGCCTCGGCCTCCGCTTTTTTCTTCGCGTCCGCCGCTGCTTTCTGAGCCGCTTCAGCCTCGGCTTGTTTCTTCGCATCGGCTACCGCTTTCGCTGCTTCAGCCTCAGCTTTCTTCTTCGCGTCCGCCGCTGCTTTCTGAGCCGCTTCTTCGGCCTGTTTCTGTTGCTGTTGCGCCAGTTTTGCCGCTTCTTCGGCCTGCTTTTGCTGCTCCTGAGCCGCTAAACGTTCCTTCTCAAGTTGTTTCAATCGCTCCTGTTCGGCAGCCTGCTTCTGCTGAAGCTCCTCTGCCTGCTGCTGTTGCAGCTTTTTACGCTCTTCTTCCGCGCGTCTGGCGCTGGCCTGTTGATCCTGCTGACGGTTGTACTGCTGCACAACGGCGCCAGGATCGACCATCACCGCGTCGATAGCGGAACCACCGCCGCCGCCGGCAGAAGTCTCTATATGCTCATCAAACGAACTCCAGATCAGCACTGCAAATAAGATGATATGCAGCACGGCTGAAATCATTATCGCCCGTTTGAGCTTGTCGTTTTGTTCGGTTGCCTTTGACACTCTCGGTTCCCAAAAAACTGTTCGCCTGTTACTCGCCGTCTTTCAAGCCAGCGGGACGCAGACTTCAGATTGGCTGCGTCATTAAGCCAACCGATTTTACGCCCGCGCTGTGTAACAAGTTCAGCGCTTTAATTATTTCATCGTACGGCACCTCTTTCGCGCCGCCGATTAAAAAGACTGTTTTCGGATTAGCCTGCAGGTGACGCTTTGCTTCTGCGATCACCTGTTCAGACGGCAGTTGATCCATTCGCTCTTTATCAACCACTACGCTGTATTGCCCTACTCCGGAAACCTCAATAATGACCGGTGGATCGTCGTTACTACTGACCGCCTGCGACTGATTCGCCTCCGGCAGATCGACTTCCACGCTCTGGGTAATAATCGGCGCGGTTGCCATAAAGATCAGCAGCAGCACCAACAGTACGTCGAGCAGCGGTACAATATTGATTTCGGACTTAAGTTCGCGACGACCTCGTCCACGCGTTCTGGCCATGGCTTACCCCTTGTTGCTTTCGCTTACGGTAAACGCCTGGCGGTGCAGAATCGCGGTGAACTCTTCCATAAAGTTGTCGTAATTCAGTTCCAGCTTGTTCACGCGCTGATTCAGTCGGTTGTAAGCCATAACCGCAGGAATGGCGGCAAACAGACCAATCGCCGTGGCAATCAATGCTTCTGCAATACCCGGCGCAACCATTTGCAGAGTCGCCTGTTTCACCGCCCCCAGGGCGATAAACGCATGCATAATCCCCCATACGGTGCCAAACAGACCGATATAAGGACTGATAGAGCCTACCGTGCCAAGAAACGGAATATGAGTTTCCAGCGTTTCCAGCTCTCGATTCATGGAGATACGCATCGCACGCGACGCCCCTTCTACCACTGCCTCCGGCGCATGGCTGTTGGCGCGATGAAGCCGGACAAACTCTTTGAAACCGCTATAAAAGATTTGTTCCGAGCCCGACAGACTATCGCGTCTCCCCTGGCTTTCCTGATACAGGCGCGATAGTTCGATTCCGGACCAAAATTTATCTTCAAACGCTTCCGCCTCACGCGCAGCGGCGTTCAGAATACGCGTTCGCTGGATAATGATGGCCCAAGATGCTATTGAAAAACCAATCAAAATCAACATGATAAGTTTAACCAGAAGGCTTGCCTTCAGGAACAAATCAAGGATATTCATGTCAGTCACTGCTTAAACTCCGCGACAATAGACTTAGGAAGCGCACGAGGCTTCATTTTGAGTGGATCAACGCAAACAATCAGAACCTCTGCTTCATTTAGCAGCGTGTTCTCTGCGTTGACAATGCGTTGCGTGAAAACCAAAGCGGTGCCACGCATTGACGTAATTTCTGTTTGAACTTCAAGCATATCGTCGAGCCGCGCAGGCGCATAGTATTCCAGCGTCATCCTGCGCACCACAAAGGCGACCCGCTCCGCCAGCAGCACCTGTTGGCTGAAGTGGTGGTGACGCAGCATCTCCGTGCGCGCTCTTTCATAAAAAGCGACATAACTGGCGTGATAAACTACACCGCCGGCGTCCGTGTCTTCGTAATAAACCCGAATCGGCCATCGAAACATATACTTATTCATTCCTGTTGCCTCTTTGTTAGCTTCATCCGCTCACCGCAGGTACTTATTCTTATAAGTTCCTGGTGGTTCGCGCACTCGCCGCCGCAATGCTTCAAGAATGCCCTTGTATATCGCGTTGTATTCACTTTACATCCCGGTAATGCAACAAAAGTAGAGCTTTTAAACGTTGCTACTATACGCGTGGGAATGAGGCTTGGGAATGGGGGAAAGTTAAGGGAGAGTAAAAATATATGGGCTTATGCAAGCCCCTATATTTTTAAGGAGGTTTCTTATTCACAAGAAGAAGAAAATCAGGCCGACGATGAGGACGATATCCGCAAGCAGCGGACAAAAAATCCCTTGCCAGTGTACGGATTCAAGGCAAAAACCCACGCCGTGGATTATGCCTGCGCAAACCGCCCACATCAGCAATAATCCGTGCCAGATTTCAAGCGTGCTGGTCCTCGCAGCAAATCGTGACGGGTCCCAGAACATACATCCTGCCAGCACTATCGCCATCACGAAGGAAAGCGCCCTTAACGGGCGCTTGTCCATTACCGCATACAGTTTTGCGATAATAGGGGTCATTAGCTTTCTTCTTGACCGGTTTTACCCGCTTCAACGTGCTCAAGCGCCAGGGCGGTAATGATCCCGAATGCACAGGCAAGAAGCGTTCCAAGAATCCATGCGAAATACCACATTTTAAGCTCCTTACTTAGTACAAAGAGTGGGTATTGCTTTCAATATGTTCTTTGGTGATACGACCGAACATTTTCCAGTAACACCAACTGGTGTAGATCAGAATGATCGGTACGAACACCGCCGCAACCCAGGTCATCAGGTTCAGCGTCATCTGGCTGGATGTCGCATCCCACATGGTCAGGCTAGCATTCATCATCGTGCTGGACGGCATCACAAACGGGAACATAGCGATACCCGCCGTCAGAATAATGCAGGCCAGAGTCAGCGAAGAGAACAGGAATGCCCACGCGCCTTTCTCCATACGGGAAGTCAGGATAGTCAGCAGCGGCAGAACCACGCCCAGTGCCGGAATCAACCACAGGATCGGAGCATTATTAAAGTTCACCAGCCAGGCGCCGGCTTCACGCGCCACTTCTTTAGTTAGCGGGTTAGAGGCGGCATGATGGTCAATCGCGGATGTCACGACATAACCATCAATACCATACATTACCCAAACGCCCGCCAGCGCAAAGCACACTAATGTCACCAGCGCCGCAATCTGCGAGGTGGCGCGCGCGCGCAGGTGCAGTTCGCCAACGGTACGCATTTGCAGGTAAGTCGCCCCCTGCGTGATGATCATCCCTACGCTTACGATGCCCGCCAGCAGACCAAACGGGTTCAGCAACTGGAAGAAGTTACCGGTGTAGTACAGACGCAGATACTCATCTACGTGGAACGGTACGCCCTGCAACAGATTGCCAAAGGCCACGCCAATCACCAGCGGCGGCACAAAACTACCGATGAACACGCCCCAGTCCCACATGTTGCGCCAGCGCGGGTCTTCAATCTTAGAGCGGTAATCAAAACCGACTGGACGGAAGAACAAAGACGCCAGCACAAGGATCATCGCCACATAGAAACCGGAGAACGCCGCGGCGTAAACCATCGGCCAGGCGGCAAACAATGCGCCACCCGCCGTGATCAACCACACCTGGTTACCGTCCCAGTGCGGGGCGATAGAGTTAATCATAATTCGACGCTCGGTGTCGTTACGACCGAGGAAACGGGTGAGCATCCCCACCCCCATGTCGAACCCATCGGTGACGGCGAAACCAATTAGCAAAATGCCAACCAGCAGCCACCAGATAAAACGTAGTACTTCATAATCGATCATTTGACGACTCCTGTCTTAGCGTGCCGGCTGAGAAGTCACGGTGGACTGCTCAAAGTGATAGCGACCGGTTTTCAGGCTGCTTGGGCCAAGGCGTGCAAATTTGAACATCAGGAACAATTCTGCCACCAGGAACAGGGTATACAGGCCGCAAATCAGGAACATGGAGAACAGCAGATCGCCCACGGTCAGCGATGAGTTCGCCACGGCAGTCGGCAACACTTCGCCGATCGCCCACGGCTGACGACCATACTCGGCGACAAACCAACCTGCTTCAACCGCAATCCACGGCAGTGGAATACCGTACAGCGCCGCGCGCAGAAGCCATTTTTTCTCACCGATGCGGTTACGAATCACGCTCCAGAAGGAGAGCGCGATGATCGCCAGCAGCAGGAAGCCGCATGCCACCATGATACGGAAGGCGAAGTACAGCGGCGCAACGCGAGGAATGGAATCTTTCGTCGCTTGCTGAATCTGCGCTTCGGTCGCGTCAGTCACATTAGGCGTATAGCGTTTCAGCAACAGACCGTAACCGAGATCTTTCTTCATGCTGTTGAACTGGTCGCGAACAGCCTGGTCGGTAGAACCGGCGCGCAGCTGTTCCAGCAGTTCATAGGCTTTCATCCCGTTACGGATACGCTCTTCATGCTGCACCATGAGGTCTTTCAGGCCAATAACCGGCGTGTCCACGGAACGCGTAGCGATAATGCCGAGCGCATAAGGGATCTGAATCGCCAGATGGTTTTCCTGTTTGTCCTGGTCAGGAATACCGAACAGGGTAAAGGAGGCCGGAGCAGGTTGCGTTTCCCATTCTGCTTCAATCGCAGCGAGCTTAGTTTTCTGCACGTCGCCCATTTCGTAACCGGATTCGTCGCCAAGTACGATAACGGACAGCACGGCAGCCATTCCGAAGCTGGCGGCAATAGCAAAGGAACGTTTAGCAAAGGCGAAGTCACGGCCTTTCAACATGTAGTAAGCGCTGATACCGAGGATGAACATCGCGCCGGTAACATAGCCGGACGCCACAGTGTGAACAAATTTCACCTGTGCTACCGGGTTCAGCACCAGCTCAGAGAAGCTCACCATTTCCATACGCATGGTTTCGAAATTGAAATCCGCAGCGATTGGGTTTTGCATCCAGCCGTTCGCTACCAGAATCCACAACGCGGAGAGGTTGGACCCCAGAGCCACCAGCCAGGTGACGCACATATGCTGAACTTTACTCAGACGATCCCAGCCGAAGAAGAACAGACCTACAAAGGTGGATTCGAGGAAGAAGGCCATTAAACCTTCGATTGCCAGCGGCGCACCGAAGATATCCCCAACATAGTGGGAGTAGTATGACCAGTTTGTCCCGAACTGGAACTCCATGGTCAAACCGGTAGCCACACCCAGAGCAAAGTTGATACCAAACAACTTGCCCCAGAACTTGGTCATATCTTTATAAATCTGTTTGCCGGAAAGGACGTATACCGTTTCCATAATGGCCAGCAGGAACGCCATACCGAGCGTTAGCGGCACAAACAGAAAGTGGTACATCGCGGTCAAGGCAAACTGTAAGCGCGACAGTTCGACTATATCTAACATCATGACTCCTTGCTCATCGCATGAAGACTCCGAGAGTGAACCCCGTTAGAAAGGGTCACACGCATGCCCCAATACAAATTTATTTGCCGCCTCTCATCGTACTATCCCCTCGGGAAGGAAACAGTAATGATGAAAGGTTACAAACATGTTAATAAAAAACCCAAATTGATCCCGCAAATATATTACGCCGTAAAACCCTTACAATAAACAGGTTTTTAGTGGGTCAGATTTGCTTTTTTCGACAGCGATCAATTTATGCCTAACCTATCGCTTTTCAGGGAATTTGATCACGGGCAATTTAACCAGTTTTGATGCTCTTTTCCAACATTTAAATATTGATTAAAATCAATTTTTAAAGTTAATGTTAATAATGTTTATTCATTGAATGCATGGTGAATTTTTTGTTAACTTTTTGTTTTTACAAAGAGTAATTTCCAACCCTCTGCAAAAAGAGGCTTATTCGGTAAGGCTAAACATTTTGTGCGTTTTTTACTGCCCCGCATCCAGTAAAAAACATTCCACATTGATGTTCAATTATTGCTAAATAGCTCACAGATTTTTTCTGCTGGTTATCAACACTTATTATTTTATACATTTAGTCTATTTTTATTTTACTTATAATTAACACCGCAAAGAAACTATCTCATTGCACACGCGCCCTCTGGCTCTCCACGTTAACCTTCACAGGCCTCCCCTCCTCTGTCAGCTATCAGCGCCGCTCATCGCGTCGGATTATCCCCTTAATTATTGCGGCCTGGCTTTCCAGCCCGTCAAGGTCAAACAAACAATTTATTAGCTAATTTTTCTTTATTTTAACAAAACAGTGTTCATCTCTATATAATAAATATATCGAAGATTCTGTTACTATCCTCACAAGTTTATCCTGAATTTCTACAGCGCTAATAGGCTAAAGGCTGATATTTGCCCCGAAAAATAAAACTGGAGTTATATCACAAAAATAACACATAGTTATTTTTGTAGTTTTTTTAGAAAGCAAAAACCCTCTCAGGAGAAACAAAACAACCATTTGATAATTAAGCTATTTTATATTTTCACAACCAAAATAATCATTTTAAGAAGGTTATTTTGAAAATAGATCAATTGCTTCACCCATCGCTTATAAAGACACTCATTCAATATTAACAGAGTGCAACTTCCCGCATTCTAAATATTAAAAGAAGCACTACTTTACAACAATCCCTGGAGAGGATTACCCATGAAAAAATCAACGCTTGTTATTGGCGTCATTGGCGCGGACTGCCATGCCGTAGGCAATAAAGTTTTAGATCGTGTTTTTACTGCCCATGATTTTCGCGTAATCAATCTGGGAGTAATGGTGAATCAGGATGAATATATTGACGCCGCCATCGAGACCGGCGCCGATGCGATCGTCGTTTCATCGATTTACGGGCATGGCGATATCGACTGCCTCGGACTACGCGAGCGCTGCATCGAACGCGGCATCGGCGACATCCTGTTGTATGTCGGCGGCAATCTGGTGGTCGGCAAGCATGACTTTGCCGGGGTGGAAGCAAAATTTAAAGAGATGGGCTTTAACCGCGTCTTCGCGCCAAGCCACGATCTTGAAGACGTTTGTCAGCTGATGGCGAACGATATCAACCAGCGCCACGGCGTGGAGCAGCATTGTCTTGAAGAGGCTCTGTGATGCAGATAGTTTCTGTCGATATCGGCTCAACATGGACGAAGGCCGCCCTCTTCGCCCAGGAAGGGGACGCATTAACGCTGGTTAATCACGCGCTGACGCCGACGACGACGCATCATCTGGCAGACGGATTTTTTGCCAGTCTGAACCAGGTGTTAAATGTCGCCGACGCGCGCCCCCTGCTGAAAAACGGCGACATACAGCTTAAATACTCCTCTTCCGCAAAAGGCGGGCTGGCCGTCGCCGCGATGGGGCTGGTGCCATCAATCACCCTGGAATCGGCGAAAGTCACCGCCCACTCCGCTGGCGCGAAAATCGCCCAGTATTACGCCTATAAACTCAACCAGCATGATATCGCCGAGCTGGAGGCCTCGCCGCCGGACATTCTGCTCTTCACCGGCGGTACTGACGGCGGCGAAGAGAGCTACGGTCTGGCTAACGCCCACGCGCTGGCGGAATCAGCGCTGGACTGCGCCATTATTTACGCCGGCAACCGCGACATTCAGGACCAAGTCCAGGCGATTCTGGGCCATAAAGATCTCATTACGGTGGACAATATTCTGCCCGATCTCGATCACCCCAATCCTTACGCCGCGCGCAAAGCGATTTGCGATGTCTTCCTGTCGCGCATCGTGAAAGGCAAAGGCCTGGACGTTATCGTCAGTGAAACCGGGGAAGAGCCAATGCCGACGCCGTGGACGGTTTACGAACTGGTGAAGGCGATAAGCGACATCGATAACGCATGGAAAGAGTTCATGCTCATCGACATGGGCGGCGCCACCACCGACGTTTACTCCGCCTGCGCCAATACGCTCTCGCCCGATACGGTGTTGCACGGCGTGCCGGAACCGTTCGTCAAACGTACCGTTGAAGGCGATCTGGGCATGCGCGTCTCCGCCGTCGTGGTGGGAGAAAGCACTGAAGAACTGGTGAAAGTGGTGTTCGCTCAACAGCCGGAGCGTCAGCAGGCTTTTTATCACTATTTGCGTCATCTGACGGCGCAGCCGGATTATCTGCCGCGCAGCGAAGAAGAACAGTACTTTGATACCCTCCTCGCCGGTTTGTGCGTCGGCTATGCCAGCGAGCGTCACGCAGGAACGAAAAAGCAGGTCTGCACCTGTGTCGGCAATGTCGATCTGCAGATGGGGCGCGATCTGACCACCGTGCGCAAAGTGATTGGTTCCGGCGGCTGGCTCTCCCGCGCCGGTCAGTTTGATATTCATCGCTGGTTGAAATACCGGGAGCTTAATGACGACGGCAAACGCATTCTCCTACCAAACCAGTTTGACTATTACCGTGATTCGAAAGGCCTGCTTCCTCTGCTGGCGAATGTCGCCAGACTCTACCCGCAGCTCGCCGCTCGCACCAGCATTCACTGTTTAACCCGATAAAAACTAAGGCAGCAACGAATGGAACTCCAGAATAAGAAGTTAACCCATGATGAATTCATGACCGAACGGCATCAGGTGTTGCAGACCTGGCATACCGGTAAAGAGGTTGAAAATTTTGAAGATGGTGTGAAGTATCAACAAACCATTCCTGAGCAAAAACGTTTCTCGCAGGCCTTGCTGAAGGCCGATCGGGAAGGCAGAACCCTGAGCCAGCCGCGCGCGGGCGTGGCGCTGATGGATGAGCACATTGCGCTGCTTAAAACCCTGCAGGAAGAGTGCGATCTGCTGCCCAGCACGATTGATGCCTATACCCGTCTGAACCGCTACGAAGAAGCGGCGGTCGGTATTCAGAAATCGATCGAGGCGGGAACCTCCAAACTGAACGGCTTGCCCGTAGTTAACCACGGCGTGGCGGCCTGCCGCCGGATGACCGAAGCGCTGGAAAAACCGATTCAGGTGCGTCACGGTACGCCGGATGCGCGCCTGCTGGCGGAAATTGCCATGGCCAGCGGCTTCACCAGCTACGAAGGCGGCGGCATCTCCTACAACATCCCTTATGCCAAACGCGTGACGCTGGAAAAATCGATCCGCGACTGGCAGTACTGCGACCGCCTGATGGGCATGTACGAAGAGCACGGCATTCGTATTAACCGCGAACCGTTCGGCCCGTTGACCGGGACGTTAATTCCGCCGTTTATGTCGCACGCGGTGGCGATTATCGAAGGCCTGCTGGCGCTGGAACAGGGTGTGAAATCCATCACCGTCGGCTACGGCCAGGTGGGTTGTCTGACCCAGGACATCGCGGCAATTCAGTCGCTGCGCGAACTGTCCCACGAATATTTCCAGAACTACGGCTATGACGATTATGAGCTGAGCACCGTATTCCATCAGTGGATGGGCGGTTTCCCGGAAGATGAATCCAAAGCGTTTGCCGTCATCTCCTGGGGCGCGGCGGTAGCGGGTATGTCCGGCGCGACCAAAGTCATTACCAAGAGCCCGCACGAAGCGTTCGGCATTCCAACCGCTGCCGCTAACGCGCAGGGGCTGAAAGCCTCACGCCAGATGCTCAATATGGTTAGCGATCAGAAATTCCCGCCCTGCCCCGCCGTCGACCAGGAAGTCGAGCTGATTAAGAGCGAAGTGCGCGCCGTACTGAAGAGAGTCTTTGAGTTAGGCAATGGCGATGTAGCGCGCGGAACGGTGCTGGCCTTCGAAGCGGGCGTACTGGATGTGCCTTTTGCGCCAGCCGCCTGCAACGCCGGCAAAATCCTGCCCGTACGCGATAACACCGGCGCGATTCGCGTGCTGGAAGCGGGCGCGGTTCCGCTGCCGCAGGACATTCTCGCTCTGCACCACGATTACGTCGCCGAGCGCGCGCATTTTGAAGGACGCAAGCCCTCATTCCAGATGGTTGTTGATGACATCAACGCGGTATCCCACAGTAAATTAATAGGAAGACCATAATGAAAATTAAACAAGCCCTTTTCACCGCGGGTTATTCTTCATTCTATTTTGACGATCAGCAGGCGATTAAAAACGGCGCGGGTCATGATGGATTCATTTATACCGGTGCGCCGGTCACCCCTGGCTTTACCTCCGTGCGCCAGGCTGGCGAATGCGTTTCCGTTCAGCTGATTCTGGAAAACGGCGCGGTGGCGGTTGGTGACTGCGCCGCCGTCCAGTACTCCGGCGCGGGCGGCCGCGATCCGCTGTTCCTCGCGGATCACTTTATCCCGTTCCTGAACACCCATATTAAGCCGCTGCTGGAAGGCCGCGATGTCGACACATTCCTGCCGAACGCCCGCTTCTTCGACAAGCTGCGCATTGACGGCAACCTGCTGCATACCGCCGTTCGCTATGGCCTTTCTCAGGCGCTGCTCGACGCTACCGCGCTGGCGACAGGCCGCCTGAAAACAGAAGTGGTGTGCGACGAATGGCAACTGCCGTGCGTACCGGAAGCCATTCCGTTATTTGGCCAGAGCGGTGACGATCGCTACATCGCCGTTGATAAAATGATCCTTAAAGGCGTCGATGTCCTGCCTCACGCACTGATCAACAATGTCGAAGAGAAGCTGGGTCTGAAAGGTGAAAAACTGCGTGAGTATGTGCGATGGTTGTCCGACCGTATTTTAAGTCTGCGTACCAGCCCACGCTATCACCCGACGCTGCATATCGACGTCTACGGCACGATCGGTCTGATCTTCGATATGGACCCGCTGCGCTGCGCTGAATATATCGCCAGCCTGGAAAAAGAGGCGCAGGGCCTGCCGCTGTACATTGAAGGCCCGGTCGACGCGGGCAATAAACCGGATCAAATCCGCCTGCTGACCGCGATTACCAAAGAGCTGACCCGCCAGGGCTCCGGCGTGAAGATTGTCGCCGACGAGTGGTGTAACACCTATCAGGATATCGTGGATTTCACCGACGCCGGTAGCTGTCACATGGTGCAGATCAAAACCCCGGATCTCGGTGGCATTCACAACATCGTTGACGCGGTGTTGTACTGCAACAAACACGCCATGGAGGCCTATCAGGGCGGAACCTGTAACGAAACCGAGATCAGCGCCCGCACCTGCGTCCACGTCGCGCTGGCCGCGCGCCCCATGCGGATGCTGGTGAAACCGGGGATGGGTTTCGATGAAGGTCTCGACATCGTATTTAACGAAATGACTCGCACCATCGCGCTGTTACAGGCTAAGGAGTGAGAGATGGCTCGTACCTTTAAAATTCTATCGCCGACCGCTATTCTGGGATATGGCTTCCCGGAGGAAAGTTTTCGCAAAGCGATGGAGGAATCGCCGGATCTGATTGCCGTCGATGCAGGTTCTTCCGATCCGGGCCCTCACTATCTGGGGGCAGGTAAGCCCTTTACCGATCGGGCCGGAGTGAAACGCGATCTGCGCTATATGATTACCGCTGGCGTAAAAAATAACATTCCGGTGGTGATCGGCACTGCCGGCGGTTCCGGCGCCGCGCCGCACCTGGCGTGGTGTCGCCAGATAATCCTTGAGATTGCGCAGGAAGAGAATCTCACTTTCTCACTGGCGCTTATCCCCTCCGATGTGGATAAAGCGATCGTCCATCAGGCGCTGGATAACGGCAAAATTACCGCGCTGGAGTTCGTGCCGGAACTGACCCACGAGGCCATTGAAGAAAGTACTTATATCGTCGCGCAAATGGGGATCGAGCCTTTCCAGCGGGCGCTGGAAGCCGGCGCGCAGGTGGTGCTGGGCGGCCGCGCCTATGATCCGGCCTGCTTCGCGGCGTTGCCAATTATGCAGGGCTTTGATGAAGGACTGGCGCTGCACTGCGGTAAGATCCTGGAGTGCGCGGCGATTGCCGCCACGCCGGGGTCCGGTTCCGACTGTGCAATGGGCATCATTGACGACAACGGCTTTACGCTGAAAACCTTCAATCCGCAACGTAAGTTCACCGAAACGTCCGCCGCGGCGCACACCCTGTATGAGAAATCCGATCCGTACTTCCTGCCGGGGCCGGGTGGCGTGCTGAATCTGAAAGGGTGCAGCTTTAAAGCCGTCAACGATGGCGAAGTGTACGTCAGCGGTTCCCGTCATGAAGCGACGCCATATGCGCTGAAACTGGAAGGCGCGCGTCAGGTCGGCTTCCGCTGCCTGACCATCGCCGGCACGCGCGACCCGATCATGATTGCCGGAATTGACACGATCCTTGACGAGGTGAAAGCCAGCGTGGCGCGTAATCTGTCTCTAACCGATGACAGCATCCGCATGACTTTCCATCTGTACGGGAAAAATGGCGTCATGGGCAACCATGAACCGATGCAAACCGCCGGACACGAACTGGGGATTCTGCTGGACGTGGTCGCCCCAACGCAGGATATCGCTAATAGCGTCTGTTCGCTGGTACGCTCTACCCTGCTGCATTACGGCTATGAAAACCGGATCGCCACTGCGGGCAACCTCGCCTTCCCGTTCTCGCCGTCTGATATTCAAAGCGGCCCGGTGTATGAGTTTTCTATTTACCATTTGATTGAAGCCAGCGATGCGTTGCGCTTTGATTTCCGCCTCGAACAGGTAACGCCAGAAGGAGTCCAGGCATGAAACAGTCTATTTGTTCACTGGCGCAGGTCATCCGATCCAAAAATGCTGGCCCCTACGAACTGGTATTAGATATTTTATTTAAGACCCGAGAGGATTATCAGCGCGTCAAAGCTTCGGAACAATTAACGCCGCAGCTTATTGCCGGTTTATATAATGTGAAGCCTGATTTTATTCATCGTATTATTTGGTTTGATCCGGCTAACGCCGTAAAAATCGTGATGCCCCGAGATATCATTTCCGGGAACGTCGGCGATAACGACGTATACGGCGCGCAACAACATGCACCCTTACTCGCTATTGAGTTAGAGCTGTAGGCATAAATATAACAACATCCATTGGGGTACAGGATTCTGCTGTTACTTCGTACTCCTGATTATTCATGCGGTTGGTCACAACAGACTAACGCTTGAGCGGTCTTTCGGCTCAGGCGTTCGCCGCCCTACAACTTATACGCCAACCTTTATCCGATGGAGCAATAATGAAGAAAATAAACTTAACAAAAATGATCATTTTAGGTTTGATACTCGGTATGATTGCCGGAGTGGTCATTAATAATATGGTCTCGGCAGGGGCCGCGAAAACATATGCTCAGGAAATTTCTATTTTCACCACTATTTTCTTACGCCTGGTGAAAATGATTATCGCCCCGTTGGTTATTTCAACTCTGGTCGTCGGTATTGCGAAAATGGGCGATGCCAAAACGCTGGGGCGTATCTTCTCTAAAACTTTTTTCCTGTTTATTTGCGCCTCGCTGTTATCCATTGCGCTCGGTCTGGTGATAATGAACTTATTCCAGCCGGGCGTGGGCATTAACTTTGTACCGCACGATGCGGGCGCCGTTGCCGCCGTTCAGTCCGAACCCTTCACTCTGAAGGTGTTTATTTCTCATGCCGTGCCGACCAGTATCGTGGATGCGATGGCGCGTAATGAAATTCTGCAAATTGTCGTGTTCTCTATTTTCCTCGGCTGCAGCCTGGCGGCAATCGGCGAAAAGGCGGAACCGATTGTTAAGGTGCTCGACTCACTGGTCTACGTGATGCTGAAACTGACCGGTTACGTAATGTTGTTCGCACCGTTAACCGTGTTTGCCGCGATTTCCGGACTGATTGCCGAACGCGGGCTGGGGGTAATGGTCAGCGCCGGGATCTTTATGGGTGAATTCTATCTGACGCTGGGTATGCTCTGGGCAATTCTGATTGGGCTGTCAGCCATGATTGTCGGCCCTTGCATCAGCCGTTTGACGAAAGCGATTTTCGAACCCGCGTTGCTGGCCTTCACCACTTCCAGCTCTGAAGCCGCGTTTCCCGGCACGCTGAATAAACTGGAGAAATTTGGCGTCTCGTCAAAAATCGCCAGCTTTGTCTTACCGATTGGCTACTCCTTTAACCTGGCCGGTTCGATGGCCTACTGCTCCTTTGCCACCGTATTTATCGCCCAGGCCTGTAACGTCCATCTCAGCATGGGCGAGCAGATCACTATGCTGCTGATCCTGATGCTGACCTCCAAAGGGATGGCGGGCGTACCGCGCGCGTCTATGGTGGTTATCGCCGCCACGCTTAACCAGTTCAATATTCCGGAAGCGGGTCTGATTCTGCTGATGGGCGTCGATCCATTCCTCGATATGGGCCGTTCCGCCACTAACGTGATGAGTAACGCAATGGGCGCGGCGATTGTCAGCCGTTGGGAAGGCGAACACTTCGGCGCAGGCTGTCGGGGTAAAGCCCCGGAGAAGGCGACGGAGCGGGAACAACCTGCCAACGAGCCGTCTGAAGTCGCGATGTCCTGATACGAAACACTTGCCGGATGGCGCCTGCTATAGGCCAGATAAGGGGCTTGTACCGCCATCCGGCAATATGATCATCAAACCAACAGGGTTGCACCATGAACGTAAAATTTTTTGGCGCGAGCATATTAACCTTCAGCTTATTGTTTAGCGTAAATACGCTGGCGCAAACCACGCCGGACTACGCCTCGCTTATCGAACAGGCGCACCAGAAGTTTAAAAGCAATCATGACGGTAAAGTCGCCGACTACATCCCCGCGCTGGCGACCTATAGCCCCAACAATTTCGCCATTACGCTCGCCACGGTCGACGGCAAAATTTATCAGGCTGGCGACGTGAAAAAAGCGTTTCCGATGGAGTCCCTGAGCAAAGTCTTCACGCTGGCGCTGGCGATGGAACAACACGGGCCGCAGGTAGTGCTGGATAAACTTGGCGCCAACGCCACCGGTCTGCCTTTTAATTCGGGTTTAGCCGTTGAACTCACCAAAGGCGCGCCGGAAAATCCGCTGGTCAATGCCGGCGCCATGAGCACCGTCAGCCTGATTGAGGCGAAAGACAAAACCGATCGCTGGAACAAAATCCTCGATAACCTGAACGCATGGGCCGATGCCTTACTCACCGTTAACGAACCCGTATTCCAGTCGGAAATGGAAACTAATCAGCACAACCAGGCGCTGGCGATGCTGATGAATTCTTATAACAGCTTTTATGGCAATACTCAGGAAGCCGTCGAAATTTATACCCGCCAGTGCTCCGTAGATATCACCGTTGAGCAGCTCGCCAAAATGGGCGCGGTACTCGCTAACAAAGGCAAATCGCCTTTCAACGGCAAGCAGTTGCTCAATGAAAGCTACGTGCCGCAGGTACTGGCGGAAATGGCGATAGCAGGGCTGTATGACGGCAGCGGCAAATGGCTGTACACCGTCGGTATGCCGGCGAAATCCGGCGTTGGCGGCGGGATGGTTGCTGTAGTACCGGGGCAATACGCTATCGCTGTCTACTCTCCGCCGCTGGATGAGGCCGGTAATAGCGTTCGCGCCCAGCAAACTATTGCGTATATCGCCCATGCGACACAGGCCAATCTCTTTATAGCGCATTAAATAATGTCGGCTCGCGCATTTTCCCAGGCCGGATAGCACGGTACGCCGCTATCCGGCAAAAAAACTTAAAGGTGAGAAGTAACTATGTCAAAACCATTTGTCTGGCAGGAACTTTTTGTTCAGAGTGAAGATAATACGGAATATCAACTCCTCAGCGATCGGTATGTTACGGTGAGAGAGCTGGATGGCGAAGAGGTAATTAGCGTAGCGCCGGAAGCGCTGACCCTGTTGGCGCAACACGCCTTTTACGAAGCCTCTTTCTTTTTGCGCGCCGCGCACTTGCAACAGATTGCCGACATTCTGCACGACCCGCAGGCCAGTCATAATGACCAGTACGTCGCCCTGCAACTATTACGTAACGCCGAAGTGTCGGCCAAAGGCGTTCTGCCGAACTGCCAGGACACCGGCACCGCCACGATTGTCGCAAGCAAAGGGCAGCGTATCTGGACTGGCGGCGATGATGCCGAGGCGTTAAGTAAAGGCGTCTATCTTACCTTTCAGGAAAATAATCTGCGTTATTCGCAAAATGCGCCGCTGGATATGTATACCGAGGTGAATACCCAAACCAACCTTCCCGCGCAGATAGACATTAGCGCCACGCCGGGCAGCGAATACCGTTTCCTGTTCGTCAATAAAGGCGGCGGTTCGGCCAATAAAGCCGCGCTATTCCAGGAGACAAAGTCAATTCTGCAGCCGGAAAAACTCACCGCATTCCTGGTAGAAAAAATGAAAACGCTGGGAACCGCCGCCTGCCCGCCGTACCACATCGCTTTTGTCGTGGGCGGCTTATCCGCCGACCAGGCGCTGAAAACGGCGAAACTGGCCTCAACCAAATATTACGATAACCTGCCTGACCACGGGAATGAACTGGGCCAGGCGTTCCGCGATACCGAGCTTGAGACCGCTCTACTCAACGCCAGCCGCGAATTTGGCATTGGCGCACAGTTTGGCGGTAAGTATTTCGCCCACGACATCCGCGTGATCCGCCTGCCTCGCCACGGTGGCTCCTGCCCCATCGCGATGGCGCTCTCCTGCTCCGCCGACCGTAACATCAAAGCGAAAATCAATAAACACGGTATCTGGCTGGAAAAACTTGAGCACCATCCGGGAAAATTTATTCCTGAATCCTGCCGCGTGGAAAATAACGCGCAAAGCATTCAGCTCGACCTGAATCGTCCGCTATGCGATATCCGGCGCGATCTCGCCGCGCTACCGGTCGGCACGCGTCTTTCATTAAGCGGCCCGATTGTGGTCGCCCGCGACATTGCCCATGCCAAAATTAAAGCGCGGCTGGATAGCGGCGAACCGATGCCGGACTATATGAAAAACCATATCGTCTACTATGCCGGCCCGGCCAAAACACCGGACAACCTTGCCTGCGGATCGCTTGGCCCAACCACCGGCGGGCGCATGGATGGCTATGTGGACGCCTTCCAGGCGGCGGGCGGTAGTTTAATCATGCTCTCGAAAGGCAACCGCAGCCAACAGGTGACCGAAGCGTGCCGGAAGCATGGCGGCTTTAACCTCGGCAGTATCGGCGGCGCGGCGGCCCTACTGGCGCAGCAGTATGTAAAAAACCTGCGCTGCCTCGAATACCCCGAACTGGGAATGGAAGCGGTCTGGATGATGGAAGTCGAAGGTCTGCCCGCCTTCGTACTGGTGGACGACAAAGGCAATAATTTCTTCAGCCAGTTTGAGCAACAGCATCGCTGCGCCTCCTGTCCGGCAGGCCAGTAAGGAGATCTTAATGGAAACGCGAGACAATACCGAACGCCATCGCCAACGGCAGCAGAGGCTAAAAACGCAGGTGGATACCCGCGTGGCGGCGGCGACGGTTAAAAAAGGGGTGCTGATCGTCTTTACCGGCAATGGAAAAGGTAAGTCTACCGCCGCCTTCGGCACCGTGACACGCGCCGTCGGCCATCACAAAACGGTTGGCGTCGCGCAGTTCATCAAAGGCCAGTGGGATAACGGCGAATACAACGTGCTGCATCCGCTTGGCGTGGAATTCCATATTATGGGAACCGGCTTTACCTGGGAGACGCAGGATCGCGAAGCGGACAAAGAGGCGGCAGAAGCGGTCTGGCTGGAGAGTAAGCGAATGCTGGCCGATCCGCGCTACGATCTGGTCGTGCTGGATGAGTTGACCTGGATGCTGTCTTATCACTATCTGGAGACCCAGGAGGTGATCGACGCGATTAGCAACCGTCCTCCGGCGCAAAGCGTGATCGTTACCGGACGCGGATGCCACGCCCGGCTTCTGGAGCTCGCCGATACGGTTAGCGAGCTTCGCCCGGTGAAACACGCTTTTGACAGTGGGATTCAGGCGCAGGCGGGTATTGACTGGTAACATATTTTATGCCGGATGGCGCTTGTGCGCTTATCCGGCTTATTGAGCTTAGTTCTCCCTGGAAACCGCTGATTTTTTCAATAGCCACTCGCGAAAGACCTGAAGATGACAGGACTCCGTTTTATCTTCGCGCCAGGTCATGATAAACCGATTCCCGGTACGTATCGGGACATCACACGGAATCACCATATCGCCATTATCCAGATCGTGCTGAATGGCAAACCGGGGCAATAGCGCCACACCCAGGTTAGAGCGCACCGCCGCGATCAGCATCGACAAGAGATCAAAACGCGGTCCTTTATTGACCTGTAGGCTGCTGACGCCTGAAAGCGCGAACCACTCCTGCCAGCCATTGATGCGCGTGCTTTGGTGCAAAAGCGTAAATTCGTTCAGTAGCTCATCAACCGCCAGCTTTTGCCGCGGCTGAGACAGTAAGCTCCCGCTGCATACCGGCAAAATCTCTTCTTCGAATAAGTATTCTCTTTCTGACCACGGAGAACAGAAGTCCTCCCGCATAATGGCGGCGTCGTACTCCCGGTTAAGAAAATCGCCAATATTGGCCAGCGAATGGATATTGACAATAATATCCGGATTTAATTTATTAAATTCACGTAAGTTCGGGATTAGCCAGTGGGTACTAAAAGTGGGATTTACCGCCAGTTCGATAACCTGAACGGTAGGTTGCCAGGTCATAATAGAGTTTGTATCTCGCTCCAGTTTGTTAAGCGTTTCTTTAACGATACTCAGATAATGCTTTCCGGCAGCATTTAAAAAAATCCTTTTTTTGGCATGATTAAATAATGAGGTATGCAAAAATTCTTCCAGCGCATTCACTTGTCTGAACACCGCACTCTGCGTTAGCGCCAGCTCCTCGGCTGCCCGGGTATAACTTTCGTGACGCGCGACTACTTCGAAGGTTACCAGCAATTCAGTCTTGGGTATTTTTCCTCTCATAACGTCTTCCATATGCAGCGTACAAAAAAAGTTTAAATAATAAAATTAATATAGCCACTCAGATTCCCACTGAGAGTTATATTTTATTTCCTCTATAAATTTCATTGACCCATCCCATGTTTCAGACATACTGGTGGCGATCAAATATTAACCAATAATACGCAACTACAGCAATAAACACAATTTAAACGTGATTAATTGCGAACGGATAGTGTCAATAAGTTCTTAATAATTTCTCAAGTTAACCTGTCTCAACCTGAAAAAGTTCATGTAGTTTATAAAACACTTTCTCTAATACTTCAGGAAAATAATACCTGTGTTCTTATTAGCAAAAAGAGATGTTTTATTACATCGTTAAACAAGCGATTTACGCCGGCGGTACATCTGGGGAGACATGTGATAGGTAGCATGAAAAACACGGCAAAAATAACTGGTTTGCGCGTATTGCAGCTTTCTGGCGATATTATCGATGGTCTGATCGGTATGACAAAGTAACTCACCGGCGCGCTGCATTCGTCTTTGATTAACCCAGGTTTTAAAGTTTATACCCTGCCGTTTTTTAAAGAAACGGCTAAAATAGTTCGGACTCAGACAAACATACGCGGCCACAGATTCAAGCGTCAATTCGCTATAGAGGTTATCTTCAATATAACGCAATGCGGCAACGCGTTTTTTCTCATGTCGGGAAAGAGAATGATCCGCCTCAGTTACCGCTATCAGATTTTCCTGAGCATCGGCATCACTATTTGACGAGAGAGAGTTAATGACAAAACTGAGTAAATTTACCGCCGCCGTCAAACGATTATTATCAATGATCTTTAGATTCTGCCATACACGGTTTAAGAGCGCGTCATTCTCCCAGTCAGCAATATTCATCAAATCAATAGCCCTGTACTCCTGATATTTTACCCGCACCTTACCACAAAGAATAAAACCGCAAACCTGCTGATTGTCCACTAACGGAACAGCGAAAAAGCTTAATCCGGCATAACAGTTCAGGATCTGCGGTTTTGCCATATGTAAAGCGTGCCAGGCGCAATATCTGTCGCATTGCTGGCAATATTGCGCGTAATCATCATGAGCGCGCATCAGGGCGCAAAACGGATTGCAGACCATATTTTCGGCCTGCGTTTTCCCGTTAATATCAACAACGAAAGTGGTAAAGTCAGTCGCCGCAGTAAAAAGCCTGGCGAGGGTATAAAAACGTTGTAAATAGCGTTCCTGACGACATGGCAGTGACATACGTATTCCCCGGCAATGGCTCGACTAAAGGCAATAATATGCCGTATTGTCTCTCAGGGAAAAATGATGCTTTTCGCAAAAAATAATACCTTTTAAACAAAACAACATGAGTCGCAGGCAAGACATCGCCATAAAAAAGGCCACCGCAAAGGTGGCCAACCATGTCGAAAACGGACATTTATCTGTTCCCTCAGGAACAGCGAGTTTTTATTTTATAATTGCTTTCAGCGCTTCACCGATATCGGCCAGGCTGCGAACGGTTTTCACGCCTGCGGCTTCCAGCGCGGCGAATTTTTCATCCGCAGTGCCTTTACCACCCGCAATGATGGCGCCCGCGTGGCCCATACGCTTGCCTTTCGGCGCGGTGACGCCCGCGATATAACCGACAACCGGCTTGGTGACGTGATCTTTAATGTACGCCGCCGCCTCTTCTTCCGCGCTACCGCCGATCTCGCCGATCATCACGATTGCTTCAGTCTGCGGATCTTCCTGGAACAGCTTCAGGATATCAATGAAGTTAGAGCCCGGAATCGGGTCGCCGCCGATACCCACACAGGTAGACTGGCCGAAACCGTAATCGGTGGTCTGCTTAACCGCTTCATAGGTCAGCGTACCGGAACGGGAAACGATACCCACTTTACCCGGCTGGTGAATGTGACCCGGCATGATGCCGATTTTGCATTCGCCCGGGGTGATAACGCCTGGACAGTTCGGGCCGATCATGCGTACGCCAGCTTCATCCAGCTTCACCTTCACGGTCAACATATCCAGCGTCGGGATACCTTCGGTGATGGTGATAATCAGTTTGATGCCCGCATCGATCGCTTCCAGAATGGAGTCTTTGCAGAACGGCGCCGGAACGTAGATAACGGTGGCGGTTGCGCCGGTCGCTTCTACCGCTTCGCGGACGGTGTTGAACACCGGCAGACCCAAATGCGTGGTGCCGCCTTTACCTGGCGTCACGCCGCCCACCATCTGCGTACCGTAAGCGATCGCCTGCTCGGAGTGGAACGTCCCCTGGCTACCGGTAAAGCCCTGACAGATAACCCTGGTGTTTTTATCGATTAAAACGGACATTATTTCCCCTCCACTGCGGCAACAACCTGCTGAGCTGCATCCGTCAGACTTTTCGCTGCAATAATATTCAGGCCGCTGTCAGCCAGTTTCTTCGCGCCGAGTTCGGCGTTATTGCCTTCCAGACGCACCACCACCGGAACATTAACGCCCACTTCTTCCACCGCACCGATGATACCGTCGGCAATCAGGTCACAACGGACGATACCGCCGAAGATGTTAACCAGAACCGCTTTCACGTTGTCATCCGAGAGGATGATTTTAAACGCTTCGGTTACGCGCTCTTTGGTCGCGCCGCCACCAACGTCAAGGAAGTTAGCCGGTTCGCCGCCATGCAGCTTAACGATGTCCATGGTGCCCATCGCCAGGCCCGCGCCGTTAACCATGCAACCGATGTTGCCGTCCAGCGCGACGTAGTTCAGTTCCCACTGCGCCGCCTGGGCTTCACGCGGGTCTTCCTGCGACTGGTCGCGCATTTCACGCAGATCCGGCTGGCGGAACAGCGCGTTGCCGTCAGCGCCCAGCTTGCCGTCGAGGCAAATCAGATCGCCCTGCTTAGTGATAACCAGCGGATTGATTTCGATTAGCGCCAGGTCGCGCTCAAGGAAAATGGTTGCCAGGCCCATAAAGATTTTGGTGAACTGCTGCACCAGTTTACCTTCCAGACCCAGTTTGAACGCCAGTTCACGCCCCTGATAAGGCATCGGGCCGGTTAGCGGATCGAGCGCAACTTTGTGGATCAGGTGCGGGGTTTCCTCCGCGACTTTTTCGATCTCCACGCCGCCTTCGGTAGATGCCATAAAGACCACGCGACGGGAACTACGGTCAACAACCGCGCCGAGATACAGTTCTTTGCCGATATCGGTCGCCGCTTCAACCAGAATCTGGTTTACCGGTTGGCCATTAGCGTCTGTTTGATAGGTCACCAGACGTTTGCCCAGCCAGTTTTCCGCAAAGGCGCGAATGTCCTCTTTGCTGTTTACCACCTTCACACCGCCCGCTTTGCCGCGGCCGCCAGCGTGAACCTGACATTTCACTACCCACGGGCCGGCGCCGATTTTAGACGCGGCTTCTTCGGCTTCACGCGGAGTAGTACAGGCATAACCCACCGGCGCCGGTAAGCCATAGCGGGCAAAAAGTTGTTTTGCCTGATATTCATGTAAGTTCATGTGTTCTGTCCATCCTTCAGGTAATCGTTATCTTTAGACCTGTAGGCCTGAAAGCTGCGCGCCATCAGGCAACCGTCGCCGGATGGCGGCGTGAACGCCTTATCCGGCCTACAGGTAGCAGGTGATGCTCTTGTTGACTACACGTCCAGCAGCAGACGGGTCGGATCTTCCAGCAACTCTTTGATGGTGACCAGGAAACCCACGGATTCGCGACCATCGATCAGGCGATGATCGTAAGAGAGCGCCAGGTACATCATCGGCAGAATTTCCACCTTGCCATCCACCGCCATCGGCCTGTCTTTAATGGCGTGCATTCCCAGAATCGCGCTCTGCGGCGGGTTGATGATCGGGGTGGACATCAGCGAACCGAATACGCCGCCGTTGGTAATGGTAAAGTTACCGCCGGTCAGATCTTCCACGGTCAACTTGCCGTCGCGGCCTTTGACGGCCAGTTCTTTAATTTTTTTCTCGATGTCCGCCATGCCCAGCGTATCCACGTCACGCAGTACCGGCGTGACCAGGCCGCGCGGCGTAGACACCGCCATGCTCACATCAAAGTAGTTGTGGTACACCACGTCATCGCCGTCGATAGAGGCGTTCACTTCCGGATAACGCTTCAGCGCTTCAACTACCGCTTTCACGTAGAAGGACATAAAGCCCAGGCGGATACCGTGACGTTTTTCAAACACTTCACCGTACTGCTTACGCAAATCCATAATCGGCTTCATGTTGACTTCATTGAAGGTCGTCAGCATGGCGGTAGAGTTTTTCGCTTCCAGCAGACGCTCGGCCACGCGCTTACGCAGGCGGGTCATCGGCACGCGTTTTTCGCCGCGCGCGCCCAGAGCGGGTTGTGCTGCAGGTTCAACAGCAGGCGCTTTAGACTCGTCTTTCGCCAGATGTTTTTCCACATCTTCACGGGTAATACGGCCGCCGACGCCGGTCCCTTTGATAGCGCTGGCTTCCAGGTTGTGTTCAGCCAGCAGGCGACGGATCGCCGGGCTGAGCGCATCATTGTTTTGTTCTTCCAGCGACGCCTGCTGACGCTGTGCCGGCGTAGACGCTTTCTCTTCAGATTTCGCGCTGGTCTCTTTACCCGCGCTGTTGCCTTCACGCAGGCGACCGAGGATCTGGCGAGAGGTGACAGTAGTCCCCTCCTCTTCCAGAACCGCATCCAGAATGCCGTCCGCTGATGCCGGTACTTCCAGTACCACTTTGTCAGTTTCGATTTCTACCAGCACTTCGTCACGAACAACCGCATCGCCCGGTTTTTTATGCCAGGTGGCGACGGTCGCGTCCGCTACGGACTCAGGCAGGTCGGGAACAAGAATATCTACGCTACTCATTATTTATCCTTTATTTAATCGACGTTCAGCGCGTCATTAACCAGATCTTGTTGCTGTTTCTGGTGAACGGACATATACCCTACCGCCGGAGAGGCGGAGGCCGGGCGGCCTGCATAACGCAGAGCGGCCCCAAACGGAATCACTTCACGGAAATGATGCTGACTGCAGAACCATGCGCCCTGGTTGAGCGGCTCTTCCTGGCACCAGACAAAATCATGGACGTGAGCGTATGGTTGCAGCGCTTCCTGCACCGCTTTATGCGGGAACGGATAGAGCTGTTCGATGCGCACGATAGCGACATCTTTTTGATCGTTTTTACGCCGTTGTTCCAGCAGGTCGTAATAAACCTTACCAGAACACATTACCACGCGTTTTACGGCTTTAGGGTCCAGCTCGTCAATTTCGCCAATGGCCGGCTGGAAGGAGCCGTTCGCCAGTTCATCAAGCGTGGAGACGGCCAGCGGGTGGCGCAGCAGCGATTTCGGCGACATCACCACCAGCGGACGACGCATCCCGCGCAGCGCCTGACGACGCAGCATATGGTAGACCTGCGCCGGGGTGGATGGCACGCAAACCTGCATATTCTGCTCGGCGCAAAGTTGCAGGTAACGTTCCAGGCGCGCGGAGGAGTGCTCCGGCCCCTGCCCTTCATAACCGTGCGGCAACAGCATCACCAGACCGCACATCCGGCCCCATTTCTGCTCGCCGGAGGAGATGAACTGGTCAATCACCACCTGCGCGCCGTTGGCGAAATCGCCAAACTGCGCTTCCCAGATAGTCAGGGTACGTGGTTCCGCCGTGGCATAACCGTATTCAAAGGCCAGCACCGCTTCTTCAGACAGCACGGAGTCCCAGACTTTAAACTGTCCCTGACCGCTGTGAATATGCTGCAATGGCGTATACGTTGAGCCATTCGTCTGGTTGTGGATCACCGCATGACGATGGAAGAAGGTGCCGCGACCGGAATCTTCCCCGGACAGGCGTACCGGAATGCCTTCATCTACCAGAGTGGCGTAAGCCAGATTTTCCGCGCCGCCCCAGTCAAACAATTTCTCGCCTGCCGCCATTGCCTGACGGTCGCCATAAATTTTCGCCACACGGGACTGCATTTCAATGGCTTCCGGCACGGTGCTGATACGTTTTGCCAGCTCCTGCAGGCGCTTCATTTCTACCTTGTTCGGGTATACTTCATCCCATTCGTGGTTTAGATACGGCGACCAGGTGAACGAGTGCATATTCATCGGACGCCACTCTTTCACCACGCATTCGCCCGCATCCAGCGCATCGCGATAGAGGTTGACCATTTCGGTGGCGTCTTCGAGCGTTGCGACCTTATCAGCTTCCAGTTTGTCGGCGTAGATTTTACGCGGCGTCGGATGCTTTTTGATTTTCTGGTACATCAGCGGCTGGGTTGCGCTTGGCTCGTCGGCTTCGTTGTGACCGTGACGGCGGTAGCACACCAGATCGATAAAGACATCGCGTTTAAAGGTGTTACGGAAGTCCAGCGCCAGACGGGTCACAAAAGCGACGGCTTCCGGATCGTCCGCGTTGACGTGGAAAATGGGTGCCTGGACCATTTTACCGATATCGGTGCAGTAAGGCGTTGAACGCGCATCCAGCGGGTTAGAGGTGGTAAAACCAACCTGGTTGTTGATAACGATACGTACCGTACCGCCCACTTCGTAACCACGCGCTTTCGACATGTTCAGAGTTTCCTGAACCACACCCTGGCCGGTCACCGCGGCGTCGCCGTGAATGGTGATCGGCAACACTTTGTTGCTGCTCGGTTCGTCCAGTCTATCCAGACGGGCACGCACGGAACCCATCACCACCGGGCTAACAATTTCCAGGTGCGATGGGTTAAACGCCAGCGCCAGGTGAACCAGACCGCCTTCGGTTTCGATATCTGACGAGAAGCCCATGTGATACTTCACGTCGCCGGTACCAAGATGTTCTTTATGCTTACCAGCAAACTCGTCGAACAGATCCTGCGGTTTTTTACCCAAGACGTTGATTAGCACGTTCAGACGACCACGGTGCGCCATCCCCAGCACCACTTCGCGAGTGCCGCTGTTACCCGCATGGCGAACCATCTCTTTCAGCATGGGTACCAGAGCATCCCCCCCCTCCAGCGAGAAACGTTTCGCTCCGGGGAATTTGGCACCCAGGTAACGTTCCAGTCCTTCAGCGGCGGTCAGTTCGTTCAGGAAGCGTTTTTTCTCGTCAGCGCTAAAGGCCGCGCGACCGGATTCAATGCGCTGTTGGATCCAGCGTTTCTCTTCGGTGCTGGTGATGTGCATATACTCAGCGCCAATCGGGCCGCAGTAGGTCTGTTTGAGCGCTTCGAGCAGCTCGCCCAGCTTCATCGTCTCTTTGCCGCTGGCAAAGGAGCCAACATTGAAGGTTTCCTGGAAATCGGCCTCGGTCAAATCATGGAAAGAAGGGTCCAGATCCGCCACGCGTTCTTGTTTCCACAGTCCCAGCGGATCGAGGTTTGCATGCTGATGGCCACGGAAACGATAAGCGTTGATAAGCTGCAGGACTTTAACCTGCTTCACATTGGTGTCAGGGTCGGAAATCGTAGAAGAGTAACGTGAGCCAGCCAACGCCTGCCGCCGGAAATATTCACGTGTTTTTGAATGGAGTTGATCCGGTTTGACTCCGGTACCAGGTAACTGCTGGAACGTCAAACGCCAGTTAGCGTCTACCGAGTCAGGATCGGTTAAGAAGTCTTCATAGAGCTGTTCTATCCAGCTCTGATTCGAACCAGAGAGGTAAGAAGAGTCCAACCAGGCTTTCAAAGCGCTGTTCTGCATCGTGATCCCTTAAGCATTCGTATGCTTACTTCGCCGTGGATACTAACCACGCATACGCCGTATGCGTGCCGGGGTTCACTTGTTGCGGACTGTCGTGTCATCTGCGTCCGCTAAGGAACCTTTAAAAACTGTCTAATAATCGTCATCGTTCAGGCTGCGACTGCGTTGCGCCCCTCACTCACGCCGGTCACATAGTTAACTATGCTCCCGAAGATTCGTTCCGTTCACGCCTGGTCTCGCGCTGAACATCTCGATTATTGTTATCAATATGGCAGTTTTTAGAGATTTCCTGCACGACCGGGGAATCTCTTCCCCGGCAACTACAACTACTTATGCGCTACGCTGCAACAGCATCGACTTAATATGACCGATAGCGCGCGTCGGGTTCAGCCCCTTAGGACATACACTGACGCAGTTCATAATGCTGTGACAGCGGAATACGCTGAATGCATCGCTCATCCCTTCCAGACGACTGTCGGTCTCGGTATCACGGCTGTCGATCAGGAATCGATACGCCGCGAGCAGACCCGCCGGACCGATAAACTTATCCGGATTCCACCAGAATGACGGGCAGGATGTTGAGCAACAGGCGCAAAGAATACATTCATACAGCCCATCGAGTTTTTCACGCTGCTCCGGCATCTGTAAATGCTCACGAGCCGGTGGATTTTGCCCATTATTCAATAAGTAAGGCTTAATCTTCTCATATTGTGCGTAGAATTGCCCCATGTCTACCACCAAATCGCGGATCACCGGCAAACCGGGTAGCGGGCGAATCACAATCTTCTTACCTGGCTGATTCAGCGCCGAAATGGGGGTGATACAGGCCAACCCATTCTTACCGTTCATATTCAAACCATCAGAACCACATACACCTTCGCGGCAGGAACGGCGGAAAGAAAGGCTGGGATCTTTTTCTTTAAGCTGGATTAACGCATCCAGCAGCATCATGTCACGCCCTTCTTCGCCTTCCAGGGTGTAATCCTGCATACGCGGAGCGTTATCGACATCCGGGTTATAACGATAAATCGAAAATTCGAGTTTCATCATCCTGTCTCCGCAATTAATAAGTACGAATCTTCGGCGGGAACGCCGGACGCAGTTTCGGTTCCATATTGACGCTTCGGCGCGTCATGGATTCCGTTTGCGGTTGATACAGGGTATGACACAACCAGTTGGCATCATCACGCTCCGGGAAATCGAAGCGGCTATGCGCGCCGCGGCTTTCCGTCCGGAAGTTGGCGGATACGGCAGTGGCGTAGGCGGTTTCCATCAGGTTATCCAGCTCCAGGCACTCAACACGCTGGGTATTAAACTCGCTGGACGTGTCATCCAGACGGGCGTTTTTCAGACGCTCGCGGATCACTTTCAACTGCTCAAGCCCTTTCGCCATCGCGTCGCCTTCACGGAATACGGAGAAGTTATGCTGCATACACTCCTGCAGTGCTTTGCGGATAGCCACCGGATCTTCGCCATTGCGGTTGTTGTTCCAGCGATTCAGGCGCTCCAGAGAACCTTCAACGTCAGACTCGCTGGCATCGCGCAGCACGCCCTGCTCGGCGATGGATTCCTGTAAATGCAGCCCCGCCGCGCGGCCAAAGACCACCAGATCCAGCAGCGAATTACCGCCCAGACGGTTGGCGCCGTGAACCGATACACAGGCGATTTCACCCACCGCGAACAGCCCCGGAATAACCACGTCTTCGCCCTGCTCGTTCACGGTCAGCGCCTGACCAGTCACTTTAGTCGGAATACCGCCCATCATGTAGTGGCAGGTCGGGATAACCGGAATCGGCTCTTTCACCGGATCGACGTGGGCGAAAGTACGGGACAGCTCCAGGATACCCGGCAGGCGAGATTCCAGCACCTCTTTACCCAGGTGATCCAGTTTCAGTTTAGCGTGCGGCCCCCACGGACCGTCGCAGCCGCGACCTTCACGGATTTCGATCATGATGGAACGCGCCACCACGTCACGACCCGCCAGGTCTTTGGCGTTCGGCGCATAACGTTCCATAAAGCGCTCGCCGTGTTTGTTCAGCAGGTAACCGCCTTCGCCGCGGCAGCCTTCTGTCACCAACACGCCCGCCCCGGCGATACCGGTCGGGTGGAACTGCCACATTTCCATGTCCTGCACCGGGACACCGGCACGCAGCGCCATACCGACACCGTCACCGGTGTTGATGTGAGCGTTCGTGGTGGACTGGTAGATACGGCCTGCGCCGCCGGTCGCCAGCACCGTCGCGCGGGCTTTGAAATACACCACTTCACCAGTTTCGATGCACAGTGCGGTACACCCTACCACCGCGCCATCCTGGTTTTTCACCAGATCCAGCGCATACCATTCGGAGAAAATCGTGGTATGGTTTTTCAAATTTTGCTGATAGAGCGTATGTAGCAAGGCGTGACCGGTACGGTCAGCCGCCGCCGCGGTACGTGCCGCCTGCTCGCCGCCAAAGTTTTTCGACTGGCCGCCGAACGGGCGCTGATAGATACGTCCATCATCAAGACGGGAGAACGGTAGCCCCATGTGCTCCAGTTCCAGAATCGCTTCCGGACCGGTCTTACACATATATTCGATGGCATCCTGGTCACCAATGTAATCCGACCCTTTTACGGTATCGTACATGTGCCATTCCCAGTTATCTTCATGGGTATTACCGAGCGCCACGGTGATGCCGCCCTGCGCGGAAACGGTATGCGATCGGGTTGGGAACACTTTAGATAGCAGCGCACAGGTTTGGCCGCTTTGGGAAATTTGCAGCGCCGCGCGCATACCTGCGCCACCGGCACCAATCACAACAGCATCAAATTCTCTGACTGGCAGTTTCATTACACACCCCACACCACAACAAATCCATAGATGACGTAAACCACCAGAGCAACAACGATAACGAGTTGCAGTACCAGGCGCACGGCCAGTGGTTTAACGTAGTCGGTCAACACCTGCCACATGCCGATCCAGGCATGAATCAAGATGGAAAAAAGCGCCAGCAGGGTGAAGACTTTGGTGAAGGCCGATGAGAAGAAACCGGTCCAGGCTTCAAAGGTCAGCTCGCCGCTCGTGGCGAAAAAACCCACCATGTAGATGATGTATAACGTCAGAACGATAGCGGTAGCACGGACCAGGATGAAGTCATGTACGCCATTGCGTCCTAATGCGGAGGCGTTGCTTACCATACGAGGACTCCTGCGAGAAGTGAAAGCACGACAGTGATAACAAAAGAGATTTTGGCAGAGCGTTGACCCGCTTCGAATGTTTCTTCCAGATAGCCAAAATCCATTAACATGTGACGAATTCCAACGATGACGTGATACGCCAGCGCGGTAAGGATGCCCCACATGATAAATTTAACGATGAAGCCGTCCATGATGTCGGCGGCCTGCTGGAATCCTTCCGGGGAAGAGAGGCTGGTGCCCAGTAGCCACAGTAATATGCCGACGGCGATGAAAGTAATCACACCGGATACGCGATGGAGAATGGACGCTATCGCTGTGATGGGGAACCGAATCGTTTGTAGATCCAGATTGACAGGTCTTTGTTTTTTCACATTTCTTATCATGAATAACGCCCACATGCTGTTCTTATTATTCCCTTAAGACTTCGGTTACAGAGGTGAATCTACCTGTAGCCAGAAAGACGACGGGATTTCCTTCCTCCGGTCTGCGTGCGGGTCAGACAGCGTCCTTTCTATAACTGCGCGTCATATAAAACACTGCTTCCAGTAGCTAAAACGACACGTTACAACGCTGGGTGGCTCGGGATTGCAGGGTATTCCGGAGACCTGGCGGCAGTATAGGACGTTCACAAAATCATTACAATTAACCTACATATAGTTTGTCGGGTTTTATCCTGAACAGTGACGCAGGTCACGATAACAACATTTTTTTAATTTTCAATCATCTGATTTGACAAACATTAAACAAAGTTGTTACAAACAACACCAGAAAAAGCATATAATGCGTAAAAGTTATGGGGTCACTCTTTCACCTGCGAATAAGTTATGCAACAGTGTGATGATATTGACCCATTCTTTCAGGACAGTTATTAGTGATAGACAGGTTACATTACTCGGATTGCTACGTTCCTGATTTGCTGCTAATTCGATATTAATCAAGCCGTTACCTGCAAGCGCCCATTGCTCTGTACCCAGGTCATCCCCTCTTTCACAGAGCGGCGAGCCAAATAACAAACTGGTAACGGTTGATTGATACATACACAGAATCTTTCATGCACTAACGACGAGGAAGATGACGTGGAGAAGGCAAGTCTGAGTTCCGGCAGTCTTAAGCAATAAGGCGCTAAGGAGACCGTAAATGGCTGATACAAAGGCAAAAATCACCCTCACGGGTGACACTGCTATTGAACTGGATGTGCTAAAAGGTACACTCGGTCAAGATGTTATTGATATTCGTAGTCTTGGTTCAAAAGGAGTTTTCACTTTTGACCCTGGTTTCACCTCTACCGCATCCTGCGAATCTAAAATCACCTTCATCGACGGCGACGAAGGCATTTTGTTGCATCGCGGTTTCCCGATTGACCAGCTTGCTACCGATTCCAACTATCTGGAAGTCTGTTACATCCTGCTGTATGGCGAAAAACCGACGCAGGAGGAGTATGACGAGTTCAGAACGACAGTCACACGCCATACGATGATCCATGAGCAAATCACTCGCCTGTTCCACGCCTTCCGTCGCGACTCACATCCGATGGCGGTGATGTGTGGGATCACTGGCGCGCTGGCGGCGTTCTACCACGACTCGCTGGATGTGAACAATCCGCGCCACCGTGAAATCGCGGCGTTCCGCCTGCTGTCCAAAATGCCGACCATGGCGGCGATGTGTTACAAATATTCAATCGGTCAGCCGTTTGTTTATCCGCGCAACGACCTGTCCTACGCCGGTAACTTCCTGAACATGATGTTCTCCACGCCGTGTGAAACCTATGAAGTGAATCCGGTACTGGAACGCGCGATGGATCGTATTCTGATCCTGCACGCTGACCATGAGCAGAATGCCTCTACGTCAACAGTACGTACCGCAGGCTCAAGCGGCGCCAACCCGTTCGCCTGTATTGCCGCCGGGATCGCCTCCCTGTGGGGACCCGCGCACGGCGGCGCAAACGAAGCTGCGCTGAAAATGCTGGAAGAAATCAGCTCTGTTAAACACATTCCGGAATTTGTTCGTCGTGCGAAAGACAAAAATGATTCTTTCCGCCTGATGGGCTTCGGTCATCGTGTTTACAAAAACTACGATCCACGCGCCACCGTGATGCGTGAAACCTGCCACGAAGTGCTGAAAGAACTGGGTACGAAAGACGATCTGCTGGAAGTGGCCATGGAGCTTGAGCACATTGCACTGAATGACCCATACTTTATCGAGAAAAAACTGTACCCGAACGTAGACTTCTACTCCGGTATCATTCTCAAAGCGATGGGCATTCCATCTTCAATGTTTACCGTGATCTTCGCGATGGCGCGTACCGTCGGCTGGATAGCCCACTGGAATGAAATGCACAGCGAAGGCATGAAAATCGCTCGTCCTCGTCAGCTTTACACCGGCTACGATAAACGCGATTTTAAATCGGTGCTGAAGCGTTAATTGACAACCGGATGGCGACAACCATCGCCATCCGGTACATTTTTCCTTTTTTCTTATCCTCATTATTTTATTCTTATCCCGTTACTCTCTATGATTAATTAAGGTTTCGCTAAATATCATTCAGGGAGCATGGAATGCCGATTTTGCAGTGGTTTTTGTTGTTCCTGTTATCGCTGCTTATTTCCCTTATTTTTCTCTGGCTGCACCTTCCAGCGGCGATGCTGCTCGGTCCAATGATTGCGGGTATCGTGTTGAGTTTGCGAGGTAGTTCGCTACAACTTCCGCGCGGTATTTTTCTTGCCGCGCAGGCGATTCTCGGCTGTATGATCGCCCAAAATCTAACCGGTTCGATATTGACCACCCTCGCCCTCTACTGGCCGGTCGTGCTTCTGGTGTTGCTGGTGACGCTGCTTTCCAGCGCGATAGTCGGCTGGCTGCTGGTACGTTACAGTTTGCTGCCCGGCAATACCGGCGCATGGGGGTCTTCGCCGGGCGGCGCGGCGGCAATGGTAGCGATGGCGCAAGATTACGGGGCGGATATCCGCCTGGTGGCGTTTATGCAGTATCTGCGGGTACTGTTTGTCGCTGGCGCGGCGGTGCTGGTGACACGCCTGATACTCGGCGACAGCGCGGCAGCGGTCAGCCAACAGTTGGTCTGGTTTCCGCCGCTTAGCGGTAATTTATTGACGACGCTGCTGTTAGCGATCGTGGCGGGCATTGCCGGTCGCCTGATGCGTATCCCTTCCGGCACGATGCTGCTCCCCATGCTGGCAGGCGCGCTTCTCCATTCGCACGGCATCATTGAGATTGAATTACCCGAATGGCTGCTGGCCGTGGCCTATATGGCGATTGGCTGGCGTATCGGGCTGGGCTTCGACAGACAGGTATTTTTTATGGCGCTGCGGCCATTGCCGCAAATCTTATTTTCAATTTTCGTGCTGATGGCGATTTGCGCCGCAATGGCGTGGGGAATGGCTCACTACATGCAGATTGATTTTATGACGGCTTATCTCGCCACCAGTCCCGGTGGTCTGGATACAGTTGCCGCGATCGCGGCCGGAAGCAGCGCCGATATGGCGTTAATCATGGCAATGCAAATCCTACGGCTGTTCAGCATTCTGTTAACTGGACCAGCAGTGGCCCGTTTTATTTCAACCTATGCGCCAAAACAACCTTTGTAGGCCCGATAAGCGTAGCGCCACCAGGCAATAGCCGCCCGCCGATGGCGGTTCCGACTATTTCTGGCAATGTGGGCACCAGTAAAACGGGCGTGAGGAAAGCGTTGTCTTTTCGATAATGCCGCCGCACCGCTCGCACACTTCGCCGTCCCGGTGGAAAACCTTAAAGCGAAACAGCGCGCCATGATGCTTGTTTTCATCCGCCTGGCCGCGAGTAGCGTAGGAAAGACGCGGAATATCCAACAGCGCGTGAGATAGCGCGTTCAGTTGCGCCTCGCTGAGATCTCTCGCTTTATGCTGTCCGGTTAACCCTATCTGCCAGAGGATTTCAACGCGCAGATAATTCCCCAGTCCCGCCAGAAAGGCCTGATCCAGCAACAGCCCGGAGAATTGTCGGTTGCGAAAACGCGGCGACAGCAATCGAGCTTTAACCTCTTCCGGGGTAAGACGCGCGTCCAGCACATCCGGACCGACTCGCTGTAAAAAAGGGGGCGTCGTGAGCTGCTCTGCTGTCAGCATTTCGATATCAGACGCGCTGTAAAGCAGAATAGTTTTATCCGCCGTCTGTAGCCTGACGCGTAATATACGCGTGGTCTGCGGTATTTCACCGGTGTCGATCACCCGCCATACGCCATAGAGTTGGTTGTGGCTGTAGAGCGTCAGGCCATTTGAAAAGTGGGTCAATAACGCTTTTCCCCGCGTTTCTATCCGGGTAACAATTTGACCGGTAAGCTGCGATTCATACGGTTTTAACTGCGCAAAGGCAAACCAGACATCGGTTAAGGTTTTGCCTTTGATTGCCGCCTCCAGATTATCCGCCGCACGACGAATTTCCGGGCCTTCAGGCATGATAATATCCTTTGTTAACAGATAATTAATGGACTACACCGCCTCTGCGCAACCATAGACATAACAATCAATTGCTGCCTCTGTCGGTCTGGAATACACATCGAACGCCATAATGAACATCCACAGCGGATGGACAAACAGGCGGCGGCATCCAGTGATAATAACATTATCACGGCACGAGACCACTTCCCCGTCAGGGTTAACGTGATCGCGCCGGGGGATAGTCGACTCTGCCCTTGTCGGGTGAGCGCCCAATAATCATTATCTATCTTCCGGAATTAAATGACGCTTAGTTATATTTTACCCAAAATTTTTTCCTGTTGATCCTTTTAAAGCCTTCTTTCCAATAACTGGCATTCAACTCTTTGATATAATTTTCTCCGGGAAAAAGTTTATCCTTTAAAGGCAGTTTTTTGGCTAGCACAATTCTTTCTGCATTAGATCCTGCGGACTCTGAATGCGTGAGGGAAGATAAGGCGTCCAGTTGAGCGCTTGAGGGTCTGGCTATCAATTCAAAAAAAGGCTCTGACAATACAACGCTATTAAGTGCTGCATAATTTCCTTTTTGTATGAACGGTTTTACATACTCAAAAAAAGAAATACACTCACCAAAAGACTGAGTAGTCATGACACATATTCAGGGGTCCAGGAGTCGTCATCATCTATAAAACATAAATAATTAGATTTAGACATCTTAATAGCATTAAAGATACACTTTTTGTCGTAAATAATATTGTATTTACTTGCTAACTCTTTTAGAAAAAATCATCTATATGGCGAGACACCTCCTTCCTCATACAGAAGATGACGATTGTTTTTTGAACACCTTGTCATTAATGGATTTCAAAACTCTAATTAATAGACGAGTATGACCAAGTTTATGTCTGACAATAACCAAAAGACGCTTTCCATATTCTAATTTCGCGTCTCACGGCTTATATAGATTAACACTTTATTAATGAATGCTGAAATTGGATAAGGATTATGATATTTTAGCGGACTCATAACAAATGAGACCTTGACAATGGAACCATGCTTCAGAATACTATTTTCATCATCATATAATTTAAAATATCGGTATAATCCCCATCAGAATAACTTACACCACAATTAATATTTATCTTCATATTTTTTATTGAATTTTTTATACCAGAAAAGTTTTGAAGTAAGATAGGGCAAACTATTTTTCATCTCTTTTTTTGCAGATTTAAACCGATAAAAGTTTTTTACTGCCGTAAACAAGCCATCTATAACAACACTAAAAAACTCAATTTTTGAGTGAGTAAGTTTTAACAACTTGCCATTTTCAATATTTAGATGATAGATAGTAGTTCTTCGAAATGAATACTTCGTAGGGTGATAATGACGATAATCAACCACAATTGGTTTTTTAATTAAAAAGAAAGCTGGAATTAAGTGTCCATTAAGAGTTATGCATCTAAAAATTTTATGGATGATTTTTTCTTTGCCTGAACATGGGTAATCAACACTACCATTAACAATATCAATATTTTCTAAATTGAACTTTTCATTATGAGTTATCGCATTAATTCTTTTTCTTATTTCCAGAAGATCTGCATTACCTTCCCAAAAATCCCGCCCAGAAAGACAGTCTTTATATGACATAATCATTGCTCTGGCAACTTCATAGCGACATGAAAAACTCGCAAGAAAGACTTCCCTTATAAAGAAAACACTTAATAATAGTGCAGCAAACTTTCTTTTACTAATTAATGCAGGTACAGCAACAGTCCTGAAGTTCAAATAGCTATTTAGAACCGATATTTTTCTTTCAAAATCCATTTGCCACGAAGCCACACCATTAAGAGTGACAATATTATGTTTTTTATGCATATATCCAAATAGCAAGTCATCACCACGAACAAAGAAAGGGAATGAATAATATTCAATGGCGTTAATATTAAAGGCAAAAAACCACCATCCACCGTACCCTATTTTATTTTCATTATCAAAACAATCTAAAGCGTTTATCTCGCGAGCATCCAAATAATGTTTATCTGGATAATGTAAAAAGTCTTTATGCCATATAGCACCAGATTCATGTATGATTGCTGGGTTATCCTCAAAAAGCATACAGCCAGTAACAACTGTATTTTTATCTTTAGCCATCAGTAAAAAAGCATGAGTTCGACAAATTGATTCAATTTCACATGAGCCGTCATCATCCATAAATATGACATGTTTGACATCTTTTATTTTCTCTGCTTCTATCAAACCTCTCATAAACCCACCTGACCCACCGAGATTTTCATTATTGATAACCATAATACCGTTTCCTGACGGGTGATTAATCACCTCTCCATTATTAACCACAATCAATTTAAAACGGTCTTTAAATTCATCCTGAGTTAAGAGTGTTTTATCAATTCTATTGATTGTTTTAGTAACAGCCTCTATTCTATTATAGGTTGTTATAACTAAAGCCATAGATGATTTACTAACACGGTCTTTAGTTAGAAATTCGAATCCATTTAAAATAGAGTCTTCATCAGATTGCCAATCCACATAGATATACCCAAAATTTATTTTTGATATATCTATTTCAATTTCATCGCCGATATTAGATGATGATTTGAAATTAACTTGCTTTAATACTCTAATGACACCATTCTCTTTATGCTTTACGGTTATAGTTCCGCATCCAGTTATCCTGGCCCGCAAAAAAAGAGAGGTTAAAGTTGTGTATTTTTTCCATTTCTTAATCGAAAATGCATTATAAAATGTATCAAAACACGCAACCCTGTGACGTGGAACAAACAAATCATATGACGTATAGTTATATTTTCCACCATAGCATCTAAAATAAAGTTCTTCTTCCGCACATACATCAATTTTTGGTAAAATTATTTTTTGAAGTAAAAAATACATAACTAACCTATAAATTTAAATTATCCGGGATAACGCTATTATAAAATCGTAAAATTACTTACCGCGTAGCGATATAAATACTATAATAAGAATATTAAAATCCACCTTTGCTAACTATCTCACCGTGCTCAAGCCTGATGAATTTATTACATACAGATTTAGCCAGTTCATCATCGTGAGTGGCCATTACCATAATGCCCGCTTTAGAAATAAAGCTATTTAATCTCATTTCTGCTTTTCTTTTAAAATCGCTATCACCCACGCTCATCCATTCATCCATCAGTAAAATTTCAGGATTAATTGCAGTGGAAATAGAAAAACCAAGCCTCAGAATCATACCACTAGAATATGTTCTAACGGGGATTTTAATAAAATCACCTAACTCGCTGAACTCGATAACATCTTCTGTAATATTTTTTATTTCATTTTTTGACAGACCGAGAAATAGTCCCCTCAGCTTTATATTTTCCAGGCCGGTAAGCTCACCATCCATTCCCATCATGGGATCAATGAGGCTGGTGACCCGGCCGATACATTCATACTTCCCTGAAGTTGGTTTATAGGCCCCTGCAAGTACTCTCAGAAGAGTTGTTTTGCCCGAACCATTGTGTCCGATAAGCGCAAGACGATTACCTTCAGTAAGCGTAAAATCAATTTTTTTTAATGCCTCTACTTCAATAATCCCGGTATTCGATGAGCCAATTCGTCCACCTGAAGCAGCCTGTAGAAAAGTTTTTTTAAATGAACGGTGGCTGGAGTTAAATATGGGGAGTATTACGCCAACATTTTTGCAAGAGATTTTCATTAATTATAACCAGTATACGATTCTTGAACGATATTTAGTCAACACTAAGGCTGAGACCATCAACATAATAATAGAGGTTATTATTGTGTAAAACCATATGGTTACATCGGGTACAGTTCCCATTAATGGTTTCCTGAGCATCTCCATAAAGTAATAAAAAATATTATAATCAACAAACTCCCTTCTTCCATCTGGTAATTGTTCCGATGTCCAAATGATGGGTGTTATAAAAAAACACAACGTTACTATACTTTGAACGACCGGCCCCATATCACGATATCTTGTGCAAAAAATGGCGAGAATCATACCTGTAGAAATTAATGAGATGGATGTTATTATAATTGCAGGTATAAAAAGGAGAATATCAAGATTTACCGATGTATTGGTAAAAAAAATCACGAAAGGTATTATGATAAAGTTATGCAACATAATCATAAACTGCCGATAGAAAACACGTAATATATATAAATATAACGGAAGGTCAGATTGCTTAATAATTGATGCGGACTCATTAAATATTCCGCATGACTCATTAATCGTTGCTGATAGAAAGGCCCAAAAGATCATACCTAAAGTAAGATGCATGATAAAATTTTCGGAACCAGAACTGAACAGCGAACCGTAAAGAGGTCCCATCGCTGATATGGTGACCCCCATCGAAATCGTTATCCAAAAAGGCCCTAATACCGATCGCCGGTATCGTCCCAGGACATCATTCCAACCTAGAGAAATCCAAAGTTGGTGCCTGACCAGAGCTTCTTTCAAATCATTCATTGTTTCCGTGTCACCTTTACCTGAAGAACTTATTCTTTAACGATATGAAAATATAAATCATTTATTTTCTATAATACTTACATACTATTTATCTATACATTGACCTGCTTTATAAGCACTTTATGGCGTTAGCAACCAATAGTGTCTTTATAAATTTGCAATGTCTTATTTATAACTAATATGCTGGAAAATAATTCCTTTACACGTTTTCTTCCATTCATCCCCATCTCTAAGCGAATCTGTGGATTTTTTAACAAATACTCTAACTCTACCGCTAACTCCTGAGCTGAATTACTTTTCACAATCAATCCGTTATAGTTATGAATAATTAAGCTATCACATCCGCCGGTATCATAAGCAATACATGCGCGTCCTACAGATGATGCCTCTAATAAAAGCCGTGGAATCCCTTCAGGATAAACAGATGGTAATGCAACGATATTCGATTTCTGGATAAGCTCATATACATTCGAAGAACGTCCCAGCCAGTTAATCAGCCCCTCATTATGCCAGTGATGAATGAGTTCCAGAGGGATAGCATCTTTATCTCCCTCGGCCAAAATACCTGCAACATTCAAGATAAAATGAATATTCTTTTGTCTGAGGATCTTTTTTGCCTCAATGAGATCACCAAGACCTTTACTCCATAACATTCGACTTGCAAAAAGGACTATCGGTATCTTATATTTTTTCTCTATAGAGAATTTATAAATATTAGGGTTAATTCCAGCGCCTTCGATAACGATAGTTTTATGATAATCAATACCTACTAAACGCGATATTTTTCGCCGATCCCTGTCATGTTCAAAAATAAAAACACCACGCTTATTACCAGCAATGTATTTATAAACCAAAACGGTTAATACACGCAATGTTCTCATTAGCAATGTATTATATAAAAAGATTCGACCAAGGCCGACAAAGCTGATAACAACTGGACTATTACGTCTCCTGGCGCTAAACCCACCAATCAGGCAAGGTTTGAGTGTAATACAATGCAATAGGTCAGGATTAATCTCTTTAATAATCTTCCGAGCATTAAAGAATCCTCTAAAAAAAACAAACACATTAAACGACTGAGCAACAAGAGACACATTGTGACAAATAAAACCAAGCGTTTTAAATTTTTTTATAATCTCTTCACTAATAAAATGACTTATGATATGAATTTCATATCCCGCATCCCTTGCCGCTATTGCACGTTCTATCCAATGTAAATCAAAGTACCAGTCTGAATTCACAAAATAACATAACCTTTTCATCTCTTCGTCCTGCTAATGATATTTCCCACTAATACCTTTAAGTCCATGAAGTATTCTTTGCCAGATAAAATATAGATAAAGCAATTTCTTACGCTGCCATGGCAAAATGGCGAGGTATTTAGAGAGGCGTAGCACTACAGAAAGAACACTGAATATCCTGGGAACGGGTAAAAGTTTTCTCAGCAGCAACAAATTTCTACAAAGATAATATACTTTCCATTCAGGGCAGATACATCTGCCCTGAATGGATACATCATGGGTAAATTTAATTTCTGGAGAGTAACGAATTTTCCGTCCGGATAATACTAATTTATAACCAAAGAAAAAATCATCATAATAAAGGAAAAGTTCATCATGGATATCGTTAAGATGGTTATTCAATACCTTTCGATCAATAACCATACCAACGAATGATACAGTTTGAACATCAGTAACCTGAGTTTTCGCTGGAGAAAACTTCTCTGGACGCATCGCGTAATAAATAGTCTCAAACACCGTAGATGGAACCCTGATAAAAGGTAAATTCATCCGACAAGACCGCCCATCAGTGTCCTGAACTTGTGACATAAATATACGATAGCTTGATGTATCTAATAGCGAAAAATGTTTTAAAATATTAATTTCCGGATAAGCATCATCATCATAGAAAAATACCCAATCGGCATTACTATGTGAGCATATATATTGACTACCGATTTTAAATCCGCCAGCACCGCCAAGATTATTATTAAGATTAAGTATAGTGATGCCAGGTTCACTTAATGAAGAGAGCCATTCCCTGGTGCCGTCGCTTGAGCCATTATTAACGATAACAATGGAGGAAAATCCCGCCTCAACCGTCTCTCGCATGCTTTTTTTTTAATTTTTCAAGACGGTTAAAAGTGACGATTAGCGCAGTACACTTCATCAAACAGAAACTGTAAAAGCTGGCATTTCTTTTTGTTCATGTAGCGACGTTAAGTATACGTCCGCCGTCTGTAATGCTTCAGCTATCGTGATGTCCATATCGAGATAACGATAAGTGCCAAGACGACCAATGAAAGTAATATTTTTTTCTTTTTTAGCACGCGATAGATATTTATTCAGCAAATCCATTTTATCCGCTCTGCGGACAGGATAGTAAGGTATATCATCAGCTTCACATTCCCGGCTATATTCTTGATAACATATTGAAGCTTCATGTTTCTCCCACGGAGAAAAATATTTGTGCTCAGTAATTCGAGTATAAGGAATATCTATTGAACAATAATTCATTACTGCACATCCTTGATAATCCTGCTGGCAAAGGATTTTTTTAAAGTCTAATGTACGATATTCCAGTCGGCCATATTGACAGGAGTAAAAGGCATCCAGCGCACCACTGAAAAAAACATGATCATAATCTGTCCGCATTTCCTGAGCGAAGGAGCGACATAGTTCAACAGTGATATTTTCGTGTTCGACAATGGACTTGACCATTTGTGTATAACCAAATTTTGGTATTCCCTGAAACTTATGATTGAAATAGTTATCATCATAATTAAAGCGAACAGGGATACGTTTCAATACAGAAGCAGGTAACGCGGAAGGATGAAGTCCCCATTGTTTAATGGTATAACCTTTAAAAAAGGCTTCATATAACTCTTCACCAATGAAACGCAAGGCCTGTTGTTCAAAATTCTGTGGTTCCAGAATGGTGCGATCACATTTTTGAAGCAGTAATTTCCTGGCGTCATCAGGTGAGCAGGCGACACCAAAAAATTGATTTATGGTATGAAGATTAATGGGTAGAGAAAATACCTGACCGTTTACAGTGGCTTTAACCTTATTAATATAAGGCATCATCTCGGCATATTTATTCACATAATCCCATACTGTTTCATTATCAGTATGAAAAATATGAGGACCATAAACGTGCACCATGATACCCGTTTGCTCATCGCGGGCATCATAAGCGTTACCACCGATGTGTGAACGTTGATCAATAATATTGACTATATGTCCCTGCTCAGCTAACTGGCGTGCAATTACTGCGCCTGAAAGGCCAGCACCTACAATTAATATCTTATTACGCTTCATTATTTTTATCACTCTGTTCGCAGACACAGATAATGTTAAACAGTTTATCCAGAACCATTTTCAGTAATATCAGCAGGGTAAAATGAAATTTACTCAACGCATCCAGATAATTCCACGCTACCGCCACAGCGCGTAAACCTTCGCACTGGTTACAAATTCATTAACGACACACGTTCCGCTGTATTTCCAGACAACGATGAATGCCATATTTCTTTGGCGTAAAATAAATTACTCAGAACGTAACAGAATGATTCTGAATACTGCGGGGCATAACCTGAACGCGCTGTCAGCGTAAATCCGATGCGTTACCTGCCCCGGCTTTTACCAAAGCAATCGGTTGATTGATGTCCGGATTGACATCCGGCATCCTTATTCTTACCGCATCAGGTAGCGGTACTCCTGCCGGTATATCCCAGCGTTGTTTCAGCGTTTGCTCCGCGAGCCAGACCTGCCTCACGCCGGTCCCCAGCATACGGGCCGTCATTTCCGGGCTACAGCCTGATAACAGTAATCCCAGCACCCGCCGCCCCTGTTTTGGCAGACGCTCTGACAGTAACCGGACCAGAGTGCGGCTGTTTATTTCCATCACCAGTTCCGGCACGCTCAACACGTTCTTCATCTCCTCCACGTAAGGCGATGTCTGTACTGATGACCACATGGCCAGCTCAGCCATTCTGGCCAGAACCCTTACCGGCATGGCGCATTTAATCAGCCTCAGATGGCGGAAGTAACCTTCCACACTGACGTCAACCGGTAAAAACGCGTTACTGCTGCAAAAAACCACTGTCCGCGGATAACGCTGAAAAACCTGTTGCCACAGTAAAAGCTGGGTTGATGGTCGTCCGGCGGATATCACCATCGCGCCTGGCCACCGGCGCAACCGATCCAGCAGCCCTTCTGGTGTCCTGAGACGAACGCTGTCTTCCACGCAAAGACCGCCGGTATCCGGAAACTGCGCAGGATTTTCTCCTGACTGACAAAACATAATCAGCCGGAGAGGCGGCAGTACCCTGGTTAACGTCTGCATATCAGTACGTCAGGACCTGGTACAGGCCGAACAGCGCTGCGACAGTGAATACCGTCAGCAGGATCAAAAATATTTTTGCTCCCGTGCTGTACCGGTACTTACCGGTGCGCCCCCGTCTGGTGGACATTCCTGCATATTCTTACGTCATCAGATTGTTCTCCTCAGGCTATTGCCAGCCCGGCAATGCGCAGCAACAGCAACAGCTTCGAATTGTGGAAACAAAATGTCCGCACCCTTTCGTGGGCCGGGAGCCATTCCATATCTGTATAAAAAATGACGTCTGGCCCCAGCCTGAACACAGCACTCTGACATCCTGCCCGGATTTGCTTTTCGGCTGCACAGGCCGTCAGCATCCCTGGCAATAAATTCCTCTGCCGCAGGGTAATTGCACCCTGAGCGGAGTACGAAAAGACCAGTGAAAAACATAGCAATCAGTTGATTTATATATTTATTCTGTAAGTCAGTTCGTCCCTGAACAGACCTCTCTTTGATTTAACAATATGAGTCAGAACGTACGGTCATACCCGGCGTTTTTTTCGCCATATTCCATGAAAGCGCCCGGCGTTACTTGCGGTGTATCTTACGGTGTGCTGGATATTCCTGTGTCCCAGATAGTCCTGTATGAGTCGTGTATCAATCCCTTTGTCAGCAAGGGCGTAGCCGCAGGCATGTCGCAGCATATGAGGATGTGGCGCTATCGTTAATTCGGCCAGCCGCCCTGCCTCACGGAGTATGTAAAAAAATTGTTGCCTGCTGAGCGGATGCCGCCGCAGCGACAGGAACAGCCAGTCTCCGTCAGCTCCTTTCTCAAGATACTTCCTGGCCCTGAGCCAGCTTTTCAGTACGTTATACTCATCAGGAAGGAGGGGGTGACACGTTGAAAAGCCATTTTTGAGGCGCCGGATATAAAGCTGTCTCCCTGCAAGATCAATATCCGATAAGCGCAGCCCCAGCAACTCACTGGCCCGGAAGCCATGAATAAACGCCATCAGGATTAAGCAGCGGTTTCTTTCCGGGAAGGGCATTCTGTCAGTCGCTGACAGCAGTTTTTCGATCTCTTCTTGAGTAAGATATTTTCTTTTCACAAAACAAATCCATCATAACAAAATGAGTAATATACTAAAAAATCACTGATCAGATGAGTTTAATTTTCGCTAAAAAAAGTTGTTACGCGTAAACAGCTTAAAATCCATATACCTGGCAATCTGGCACGCTATCCATGACGTGATAGTAAAACAGCGAATCAATCTGGCTTCAGTCTCCTGATAAGTCATCATGACGAGGAATATAAATGCTAAAAATGAGGCTATCGTGAGGTAAATCAATCAGAAAGTGTTTATAAAGAGTCAGGTAACTTACCCGCCCCGGACATTTAATTAGATGGCGATAGCTAACAATCTCATAAAGATTTTCAAAAATTCTGCTGCTGACAACAATAAACTCGTCATACTGACTATTACAGCATCACTGAGTTATTTTTAAAATAATATATTAAGAGGGGATTTATGTAATATTGAATAAATCCCCCTTCTTAACATTAAGTGAGCGGTATACGATAAACTTTAGCAGACGGAATATAATAGCTTCAATCGTCTGGCTCTCCGGCAATAACGTGTATATTACACGCATTAAACGCGACGCGTAGCCTGCGTGCGAACGCAAGCGCATACTCGCCGTCGCCATGAATGCACACCGTTTGCGCCGTGACAGTCGTCCACACGCCAGTAACGCTTTTCACTCTCCCGGTTTGCACCATATCCAGCGTTTGCGCCAGCGCCTGCCCTTCGTCGTGAATCAGCGCGCCAGGCTGCGTGCGCGGCACCAGGCTACCGTCGGCCTGATAGCCGCGCTCGGCAAACACCTCCTGCCGCGTCGTCAGACTATAGCGCTCACCGGCTCGGATCAACTCACTGCCCGCCAGTCCAACCAGAATCAATGACGGATCATAGTCGTGTACCGCTTTCGCAATCGCCTGTGCCAGACGGGGATCTTTCGCCGCCTGGTTATAGAGCATACCGTGCGGTTTGACATGGCGCATCACGCCGCCTTGCGCCTGAGCAATCGCCCCCAGCGCGCCGATTTGGTACAGCGTCTGGGCGTATACCATTTCCGGCGGCAAAACCATCGCCGTCCGCCCAAAATTATCCCGATCCGGAAAGCTGGGATGCGCGCCGATCGCCACGCCGTTTTTCAGCGCCTCGCGCACGCAGGTCAGCATGGTTTGCGCATCGCCGGCGTGAAAACCACAGGCGATATTGGCGGAGGAGACCAGCGTTAATAATTCGCCGTCGCTGGCGCAACCTTCGCCCACGTCCGCATTTAAATCAATTTTCATGCTGAAGTCGCCAGGTAAGCTGTTCCAGATAGCGCTGACGCTCGCGACGCGCGTTGAGCGCCTCTTCCAGCGAACATTGCACAAAATGGATCGGTTGCCCTAGCGGGATTTGCGCCAGATGGTACATATCCGCCTCGATGATGCAGGCAATACGCGGATAGCCGCCGGTAGTCTGGGCATCATTCATCAGCACAATAGGTTGACCGTTGTAAGGCACCTGCACGACACCGGGCAGCAAACCGTGCGACAGCAGTTCGCGATCCGTTGTCCGCGTTAACGATTGTCCCTGCAAACGATAGCCCATGCGATTACTTTGCGGACTGAGTTGCCACGGCGAACGCCAGAACGCTTCTTGCGATGCGCGATCGAACTCACGGTATTCCGGCCCCGGCAGCGCGCGAATGCGATTACCCCACAGTAACTGTTTCACGCCCTGCGGCCCGCTAAACTGCCGCGATGGTTTGCCCGTCGCCAGCCGATCGCCATCTTTTAGCAGCCGCCCTTCCAGCCCACCGAGACCGGACTTCAGATCGGTACTGCAAGAGCCCATCACCTCCGGCACAGCAATACCGCCCGCCACCGCCAGATAGCTACGCATCCCGTGAAGCGGTCGATGCAGAGTGAGACGCTGGCCCGCTTTTACCGGCAATCGCCAGCCTGTCCAGACCGGTTGATTATCCAACTGCGCCTCGCAGCCCGCGCCGGTAAGAGCGAACCAGGTCTCATTTTCAAACTCGACGACCAGTTGACCGAGAGTGATTTCCAGCGCCGGGGCATTCGCATCGTTCCCGACCAGGAGATTAGCGGTCTGAAAGGCGGGTTTATCCAGCGCGCCGCAGTGGCTCAGTCCCGACTGACGAAAACCGTGACGCCCGCTGTCCTGCACGGAGGTGTAAATCCCCGCGCGAATAATATTCAGCATATTCCCTCCTTTTGCGGCACAAAGCGTACGCTATCGCCAGGGCGTAGCAGAACCGGAGGCTCCCGCATCGGATCGAATAACTTCAACGGCGTGAGGCCGATCAGTTGCCAGCCGCCCGGCGTGGATAATGGATAAATACCCGTCTGTGCGCCGCCGATGCCGACAGAACCTGCCGGAACCTGCAGGCGCGGCTCCGCGCGTCTGGGCATATGGAGCGGTTCTGGTAAATTCCCAAGATAGGGAAAGCCAGGCTGAAAGCCTAAAAACCAGACGACATACTCAACGGACGCATGTAGCTCCACGACCTGCTTTTCACTCAAACCGCTGTGCCGCGCCACCGCCGCCAGATCCGGCCCGCCTGCGCCGCCATAGATCACCGGGATCTCAACCGAACGCGAGTCCGGCTCCAGCGCCTCGCTCTCTTCCCACCAGCGCTGCAGACGCTCAATCGCATCCAGCGCCAGAGTTTGCGGTTCCCGCAAGATCACGGTGATATTGTTCATCCCAGGAATCGCTTCCACCACGTTCGGCATATCGACCAGACGCTGCGTCAGACGCCAGATGCGTTTCTGGCTCGCCAGCGTAATTGGCGGTTCAAGTTCCAGGACGACCGCCGTTTCGCCTAACAGATAACAACGCGCTCGCTGCACTTTATTGCCTCTCAGTTATGCCGGGTTAGGGATATCAATAAACGTCACATCCAACTCCGTGTTTTCGTTCAGCCATTCGCTCAGGGCGCGAATACCGCCGCGTTCAGTGGCATGGTGCCCGGCGGCATAAAAATGCAGCCCCTGTTCGCGCGCGGAATGAATGGTCTGTTCAGACACCTCGCCGGTAATAAAGGCGTCAACGCCGAAGCGGGCGGCGCTATCAATAAAACTTTGTCCGCCGCCGGTACACCAGGCGACACGCTGGACATTCCCTGGCCCGGTATCGCCGCACCATAGCGGTTTACGCCCCAAACGCGCTTCAATCCATGAGGCCAGTTCCAGCCCCGGCACCGGCATTGAGAGCTCCCCCCACGGCACCAGCGGCTCAATCTCTCCTTTCACGGTAATACCCAATAGCGTCGCCAACTGCGCATTGTTGCCCAGTTCAGGGTGCGCATCCAGCGGCAGATGCCAACCGTAAAGGTTAATATCATTTGCCAGTAACGTTTTTAAGCGACGGCGTTTCATGCCGCGAATAACCGGAGACTCGCCTTTCCAGAAGTAACCATGATGAACAATGACCGCATCGGCCTGCAAACGCACCGCCTCATCGAGCAGCGCCTGACTTGCGGTCACGCCGGTAACGATTTTCTGTACCGTCTCTTTTCCTTCGACCTGTAAACCATTCGGCGCATAATCACTTATCGCCGCACTGTTCAGCTTGTCGTTAATCAGTTGTTCCAGCTCGGTGTTTTTCATCATCGCTTCCTTTAACCCACGTTCTGCTTTCCCATTACGGGTTCAGCCTCCGTTAACATAGCCTCCCGTTAGCAGTTCGTCGATAAACATTTGTTTGACACATCAAGAAACAATCACCCCCTGGTTTGGTGCAAATTACTTAGCAAAACACGATCGGTTTCATGTATATTTATGCAATCAGAACGCATATTGCAGAAGAAATCAGTTCTGTATCAAGTTGGTAACTTTAAGGAAACACGGCGATACGGCAGGCTTAATAAGTCCACAAAGAAAGGCATTATCTGAGAATGTCTATTTCTTGCCACAGCGCCTCTATCCCGGAAATACGATGAATAAACAAGCATCTCAACCCCGCGCCATTTACTACGTTGTCGCCCTGCAAATTTGGGAGTACTTCAGCTTTTATGGTATGCGCGCCCTGTTGATTCTTTATCTCACCAATCAGCTAAAATACGACGATAACCACGCCTATGAGTTATTCAGCGCTTATTGTTCGCTGGTCTACGTAACGCCGATTCTTGGCGGCTATCTGGCGGATAAGGTGCTTGGCAACCGAATGGCAGTCATGCTGGGCGCATTTTTAATGGCGGTCGGTCATTTAGTGCTGGGCGCCAGTGAGATCGCGCCGACATTTCTTTATCTGTCGCTGGCGATCATTGTCTGCGGCTACGGCCTGTTTAAATCGAATATTAGCTGCCTGCTGGGCGAACTGTACCAGCCGGAAGATCCGCGCCGCGACGGCGGGTTCTCGCTGCTTTACGCGGCGGGCAATATTGGTTCGATCGTGGCCCCTATCGCCTGCGGCTATGTGCAAGAGGAATACAGTTGGGCAATGGGCTTTGCGCTCGCCGCCATTGGTATGCTGGCGGGACTGGTGATCTTCTTGTGTGGGAATCGTCATTTCACCCACACCACCGGCGTTAATAAAGCCGTGTTGTGTGCCAGAAACTACCTGTTGCCGAACTGGGGCTGGCTGTTAATTCTGCTGGTAGCGGCGCCATTGCTGATTACCGTTCTATTCTGGAAAGAATGGTCAGTCTATGCCTTAATCGTGGCGACCGCGATCGGCCTGGGCGTGCTGACAAAAATTTATCGCCAGGCGCAAACGGCAAAACAGCGCAAAGAGCTGGGGCTGATTGTCACCCTGACCCTGTTCAGTATGCTGTTCTGGGCGTTTGCTCAGCAGGGCGGCAGTTCTATCAGCCTGTATATCGACCGCTTTGTGAACCGCGATATTCTGGGCTATTCCGTTCCCACCGCCATGTTCCAGTCGGTGAACGCCTTTGCCGTGATGCTGTGTGGGGTCGTATTGGCCTGGCTGGTTAAAGAGAGCGTAAGCGGTAATCGCACCGTGCGTATCTGGGGAAAATTCGCGCTGGGTCTCGGTCTGATGAGCGCCGGATTCTGCATTCTGACCCTGAGCGCGCGCTGGTCCGCCGCTTATGGGCACTCTTCAATGCCGCTAATGGTGCTGGGGCTGGCGGTGATGGGCTTTGCCGAGCTGTTTATCGACCCGGTCGCCATGTCGCAAATTACGCGCATTGACATCCCCGGCGTCACTGGCGTATTAACCGGAATTTATATGCTGCTGTCCGGCGCGATAGCTAACTATCTGGCAGGCGTCATCGCTGATCAGACCTCGCAAAGCGCCTTCGACGCCAGCGGCGCGGTTAATTACACCATCAACGCCTATATCGATGTTTTTGAACAGATCACCTGGGGCGCTTTAGCCTGCGTAGGCGTTGTCCTGCTGATTTGGCTGTATCAGTCCTTCAAATTCAAAAAACGCTCGCTGGTCGTCGAACCCTGACATCAAAATGCCCGGTAGTCTGCACTACCGGGCCTGCATTACGCCCCTTTTCTCGCTGCTTCATAGGCGGAAAGCGTCGCGATTCTCGCCTGTTTGTGATCCACAATGGGCCGAGGATAATCAAGTGCGACTCCCGATTTTTCTGCCCACCGCCACGGCTCGTGAATTGCTTTTCCGGGGATATCGCGTAACGCCGGTAGCCACCGACGGATAAATTCGCCGTCGCGATCGAACCTTTCCCCCTGGGTCGTGGGATTAAAAATACGAAAATAAGGCGCGGCATCAGTACCGGTTGAGGCGGCCCACTGCCAGCCGCCATTATTGGCGGCAAGATCGCCGTCAATGAGCTGCGACATGAAATAGCGCTCCCCCAACCGCCAGTCAATCAGCAGATCTTTCACCAGAAAGCTGGCGGTAATCATGCGTAAACGGTTATGCATCCAGCCCGTCGCGTTAAGCTGGCGCATCGCCGCATCGACAATGGGATAACCGGTTTCGCCTTTCTGCCATGCCTGAAAATAGTGTGAGTTCTCCTGCCACGTGACGCGTTTTGTCCAGCGGATAAACGGCTGGTGTTTGCATAATGCCGGATACCAGGTCATTAAATGACGGTAAAATTCCCGCCAGATGAGTTCATTCAACCAGATGCTTCCCGGTCCGCCATCCAGCGCCTGCGGCTGCTCCGCCAATAATCGGTGCAGGCACTGTCGCGGCGACAGGCCACCAGTCGCCAGGCTGGCGGAAAGCCGACTGGTGCCTTCAACCGCAGGGAAATCGCGCCGTGACTCATACCCGTCTGCGTCCTGCGCACAAAACTGACGTAACTGCGCGATGGCCGCGTTTTCTTCAACCGGGAAAAGCGCGGCGTCAAACGCCTGTTGCGGGTAGTTAAGCGAGACTGGCGTTAAGGGTGTAGAAAGTGCGCCACTTGCCCGGCTCTTCGGGGCCGGAACGCACGGCGGGATATCCTCTTTTAGCCGTTTCAACCAGGCGTTTTTAAACGGCGTAAAAACTTTATACATTTCATGATTGCCGGTCATCACCGCGCCAGGCGCCAGAATCACACTATCGTCAAAGCCTTCGCAGATGACAGATTGCAGCGTTTTTTCCACCGCCGCATCACGCTGACGCTCGTTAATCTCATACTGATAGTTATAAAACAGATGGCTGACGTCATGCTGTCGGCAAACGTTTTCGACCGTCTCAATACTGGCGTTAAAATCCGCCACTTCATGAAACAGCAGCGGAATCCCTTTCTCTGCAAGGGCCGTCTGTAGCGCACTGAGCTGCGCGCTGATGAATGCCGCCTGCCGCGGCGCCATATCATGGGCCTGCCACTGCGCGGGGGTGGAAATATAAAGCGCCAGCACCCGCGCGGATGCATCGCGGCAGGCGGCGGCCAGCGCAAGGTTATCCTGTAAACGCAGATCGCGCCTGAACCAGACTAAATGGGTGGGCATACAACTCCTGAAAGATGAAACGTCACGGCAGAATAGCGTTAAACAGTGTAGACCCTGGCGCATAAAAAAACCGCCAGCGTAGCGGCTGACGGTTTTTCAGGCTGGTCGCGATTAATAAAAGTCGCAGGTGGCTTTTTCAGCCTGCGCCATCCACACCGGTTTATCACTGGTTTTCGACCAGACACGGTGCAGATAACTATAAAAACGCGCGCGGTCTTTCCAGAAGAGCATCACCGGCAGCGCCAGCACGCCTGCGGTCACCGCGAAAGCACGACGGACAAAAATGACATGCGCCGGATAGTCTTTATAGTGTTCCATACGTTTCCCCCTTTATACCGACGCTACCCGCCTCGGTATAGATTGAATCGGTGAATAGCACCGAAAAATTGAACCTCGTTACCTGATTAAAATAGTACCGCTTTCGGTGTAATTTTACTACTCATCCGACCACTTATTTTCTCGCTTTTCCAGCAGATTTACATTTAAAGCGTAAATTAGTTACAAAAAAGTTAAATTAATACTAATCATTAGTTAAATAATGGTCTTTGCCATTTTTATATTTTTTTTACACTCCGCCCGCCAATTTTTGCGAAATCTTTGCAGCCAAAAAATTACCTTTCTCAGGAGTAAAACAATGCCACTGGAGGTGCTCTGTGAGTGCAGGCGTGATAACCGGCATCGTGCTGGTTTTCTTACTTTTGGGTTATCTGGTCTATGCCCTGATTAATGCGGAGGCGTTCTGATGGCCGCGCAAGGATTTTTACTGATCGCCAGTTTTTTACTGATTTTATTTGTACTGGCGAAACCGTTGGGTTCGGGCCTGGCAAGGCTCATCGCCGCCGTTCCGTTGCCGGGCGTGGCTGGCGTTGAGCGTGTCCTCTGGCGGACTCTTGGCATTACCGACCACGAAATGAACTGGCGTCAGTATTTACTGGCGTTACTGACGCTCAATCTGCTGGGACTGGGCATCCTGTTTTGCCTGCTATTCTGGCAGGAGTGGCTACCCTTAAATCCGCAGCGGCTACCGGGGCTGCCCTGGGATCTGGCGCTGAATACCGCCGTCAGCTTTGTCACCAATACCAACTGGCAAGCCTACAGCGGCGAAAGCACGCTGAGCTACTTTAGCCAGATGGCGGGGCTAACGGTGCAAAACTTCCTGTCGGCGGCGACCGGGATTGCGGTGGTTTTTGCGCTTATCCGCGCCTTTACGCGCCAGAATATGCACACGCTGGGTAATGCCTGGCAAGATCTGGTACGTATTACGCTATGGATATTATTTCCTGTCGCGTTAATTATCGCGCTGTTTTTTATTCAACAAGGCGTACTGCAAAACCTGTCGGCTTATCAGCCCATTACCACCCTTGAAGGCGCTAAACAGCTCTTGCCGATGGGGCCGGTTGCTTCGCAGGAGGCGATCAAAATGCTTGGCACCAACGGCGGCGGTTTCTTTAACGCCAACTCTTCGCATCCGTTCGAAAACCCCACCGCGCTTACTAATCTGGCGCAGATGCTGGCGATATTTTTGATTCCAGCCGCGCTCTGTTTCGCCTTTGGCGAAGCGGCGGGCGATCGCCGTCAGGGACGCGCACTACTGTGGGCAATGTCATTCATTTTTGTTGTCTGCGTAGCGGTAGTGATGTGGGCGGAAGTTCAGGGAAATCCACATCTGTTGGCGGCAGGCGCGGACAGTAGCGTCAACATGGAAGGTAAAGAAACCCGCTTTGGCGTGCTGGCCAGCAGCATGTTTGCCGTCGTCACTACCGCGGCATCCTGCGGGGCGGTAAATGCCATGCACGACTCGTTTACCGCACTGGGCGGTATGGTGCCGATGTGGCTGATGCAAATTGGCGAAGTGGTCTTCGGCGGCGTCGGTTCAGGTCTGTACGGCATGTTGCTGTTTGTCCTGCTGGCGGTGTTCATCGCTGGGCTGATGATCGGCCGCACGCCGGAGTATCTGGGGAAAAAAATCGACGTGCGCGAAATGAAGATGACCGCGCTGGCGATTCTGGTCACGCCGATGCTGGTCTTGTTGGGTTCGGCGCTGGCAATGATGACGGATGCCGGGCGCAGCGCAATGCTAAACCCTGGCCCGCACGGTTTTAGCGAAGTGCTGTATGCCGTCTCCTCTGCGGCCAATAACAACGGTAGTGCCTTTGCGGGTCTGAGCACTAACTCCCCTTTCTGGAACTGTCTGTTGGCGTTCTGCATGTTCGTCGGACGTTTCGGCGTGATTATTCCTGTCATGGCCATCGCCGGATCGCTGGTCAGTAAAAAAGCCCAGCCGGCTAGTCCGGGAACGCTGGCGACCCACGGCGCGCTATTTATTGGACTGCTCATCGGCACGGTACTGCTGGTCGGCGCGCTGACGTTTATTCCTGCCCTGGCGCTTGGTCCGGTAGCGGAACATTTCTCTTTACCTTGAGCGATGCGGAGTACATTGATATGAGTCGCAAGCAACTGGCGCTGTTTGAACCTGTTTTATTCGTACAGGCACTAACGGATGCCGTAAAAAAATTAAGCCCACGCGCCCAGTGGCGTAACCCGGTGATGTTTGTGGTCTGGGCAGGCAGCGTACTAACCACCCTGTTAACGCTCGCTATGGTAACAGGACAAACAGCGGGAAGCGCCTTGTTCACAGGGGTGATCAGCCTGTGGCTATGGTTCACCGTACTGTTCGCCAATTTTGCCGAAGCGCTGGCGGAAGGCCGCAGCAAAGCCCAGGCAAACAGTCTGAAAGGGGTGAAAAAGACCGCATTCGCTCGCCGCCTGCGCGCCCCGCGCCATGATGCGCAGGCGGATAACGTTCCCGCCGCTGAACTGCGTAAAGGCGACATTGTACTGGTCAAAGCGGGCGATATTATTCCCTGTGACGGCGAGGTAATCGAAGGCGGCGCCTCGGTGGATGAAAGTGCGATTACCGGCGAATCTGCGCCCGTGATCCGCGAGTCCGGCGGCGATTTCGCCTCTGTCACCGGCGGCACGCGAATTCTTTCCGACTGGCTGGTGATTGCCTGTAGCGTCAATCCTGGTGAAACCTTTCTTGACCGGATGATCGCGATGGTGGAAGGCGCGCAGCGGCGGAAAACGCCTAACGAAATTGCCCTGACGATTTTACTCATCGCCCTGACCATTGTCTTTTTACTGGCGACCGCCACCCTGTGGCCCTTCTCTGCCTGGGGCGAAAACGCGGTCAGCGTCACCGTGTTGGTGGCGTTGCTGGTGTGTCTGATCCCCACCACCATCGGCGGGCTACTCTCCGCCATTGGCGTTGCCGGAATGAGCAGAATGTTGGGCGCGAACGTAATTGCCACCAGCGGCCGCGCCGTAGAAGCCGCGGGCGATGTCGACGTGCTGCTGCTGGATAAAACCGGCACTATCACGCTCGGCAACCGCCAGGCGTCCGATTTTATTCCCGCCCGGGGGGTGGACGAACGCACGCTGGCTGACGCCGCGCAACTCGCTTCGCTGGCCGACGAAACGCCGGAAGGCCGCAGCATTGTGATCCTCGCCAAACAGCGCTTTAACCTGCGTGAACGCGATGTGCAGTCGCTTCATGCCACCTTTGTTCCGTTTACCGCGCAAAGCCGCATGAGTGGAATTAATATCGATAACCGAATGATCCGTAAAGGCTCGGTGGACGCGATTCGTCGTCATGTCGAGAGCAATGGCGGCCATTTTCCCGCCGATGTCGAGCAAAACGTCGAGAACGTGGCACGTCTTGGCGCGACGCCGCTGGTGGTAGTGGAAGGCTCGCGCGTACTGGGTGTTATCGCCCTCAAGGATATCGTTAAAGGCGGCATTAAAGAACGCTTCGCCCAGCTACGAAAGATGGGCATTAAAACGGTGATGATCACTGGCGATAACCGCCTGACGGCGGCAGCGATTGCCGCCGAAGCCGGTGTGGACGATTTTCTTGCCGAAGCCACGCCGGAAGCCAAGCTGGCGCTGATCCGTCAATATCAGGCGGAAGGACGGCTGGTCGCCATGACCGGCGACGGCACTAACGATGCCCCGGCGCTGGCGCAGGCCGACGTCGCGGTGGCGATGAACTCCGGTACCCAGGCAGCAAAAGAAGCCGGTAATATGGTGGATCTGGACTCTAACCCGACCAAGTTGATTGAAGTGGTGCATATTGGTAAGCAGATGCTGATGACGCGCGGCTCGCTCACCACTTTTAGTATCGCGAATGATGTAGCGAAATATTTCGCCATTATTCCCGCCGCGTTTGCCGCTACCTACCCGCAGCTAAACGCGCTCAACGTGATGGGTCTGCATTCGCCGAACTCCGCCATTCTGAGCGCGGTGATCTTTAACGCCCTGATTATTATTTTTCTGATCCCACTGGCATTAAAAGGCGTGAGTTATAAACCGCTCTCAGCGTCGGCCATGCTGCGCCGTAATTTATGGATCTATGGTCTGGGTGGTCTGGTGGTGCCGTTTATTGGCATCAAAGTAATTGATGTGCTGCTGACCCTGCTGGGTCTGGCGTGAGGTGTATGATGATCGGTTTACGTCCTGCTTTTTCGACAATGTTATTTCTGCTGTTATTGACCGGCGGCGTGTATCCGCTTCTGACCACGGCGCTGGGGCAGTGGTGGTTTCCCTGGCAGGCTAATGGATCGCTGATTCATAAAGGCAATGTGATACGCGGCTCAGCGCTTATCGGACAATCGTTTACCGCCGCGGGCTATTTTCATGGCCGGCCCTCCGCCACCGCCGATATGCCTTATAATCCACTGGCGTCGGGCGGGAGCAACCTGGCCGCCAACAATCCCGAACTGGATGCGCAAATACAGGCCCGCGTCGCCGCGCTACGCGCCGCTAACCCCCAGGCGGGCTCCGCGGTTCCGGTTGAGCTGGCGACGGCGTCGGCAAGCGGGCTGGATAATAACCTGACGCCCGACGCCGCGGCATGGCAAATCCCCCGCGTGGCGGCGGCTCGCCAGCTTCCCGTTGAACAGGTGGCGCAACTGGTTGCAGAATATACGCACAGGCCGCTGACGCGCTTTCTTGGGCAACCGGTGGTAAATATTGTTGAGCTTAATCTGGCGCTGGATGCGCTACAGGGACACAAAGCGAAATGAACGACGAACCCTTGCGTCCTGACCCGGATCGCTTGTTGGAACAAACGCCCCCGCCCCACCGGGGGAAGTTGAAAATTTTCTTCGGCGCCTGCGCAGGCGTCGGAAAGACCTGGGCGATGCTGGCACAAGCGCAGCGGCTGCGAGCGCAGGGGCTGGATGTGGTGATCGGCGTGGTAGAGACACACGGCCGTAAAGAGACCGCCGCACTGCTTGACGGGCTGACCGTCCTGCCGCCAAAACGTCACACGCACCGGGGGCGGCAAATTCGCGAATTTGACCTGGATGCCGCCCTCGCCCGGCGTCCAGCGCTGATTTTAATGGATGAGCTGGCGCACAGTAACGCGCCTGGCTCACGCCATCCTAAGCGCTGGCAGGATATTGAAGAGTTGCTGGAAGCGGGAATCGACGTTTTTACCACCGTGAACGTACAACACCTGGAAAGTCTGAACGATGTGGTAAGCGGCGTCACGGGGATTCAGGTGCGCGAAACCGTCCCCGATCCCTTTTTCGATGCCGCCGATGAAATCGTACTGGTCGATCTGCCGCCCGACGATCTGCGCCAACGGCTCAACGAAGGTAAAGTGTATATCGCCGGTCAGGCGGAACGCGCTATTGAACATTTTTTCCGCAAGGGAAATCTGATCGCCCTACGCGAGCTGGCGCTGCGCCGGACAGCCGATCGCGTGGACGATCAGATGCGCGCCTGGCGCGCGCATCCGGGCGAAGAAAAAGTATGGCATACCCGCGATGCGATTTTACTGTGTATCGGGCATAACACCGGCAGCGAAAAACTGGTGCGTACCGCGGCGCGTCTGGCCTCCCGGCTCGGCAGCGTCTGGCACGCCGTCTATGTCGAAACGCCGACGTTACACCGCTTACCGGAAAAGCAACGGCGGGCTATTTTAAGCGCGCTGCGCCTGGCGCAGGAACTTGGCGCGGAAACCGCCACCCTGTCCGATCCCGCCGAAGAGAAAGCGGTCGTGCGCTATGCCCGCGAGCATAATCTGGGGAAAATCGTAATGGGCCGTCCGGCGTCGCGACGCTGGTGGCGACGCGACGCTTTCGCCGACCGTCTTGCCAGGCGCGCGCCGGATCTCGATCAGGTGATCGTCGCGCTGGAAGACCCCCCTGCCCGCGCGTTGACGCAAGCACCTGATAACCGAACTTTCAAAGAGAAATGGCGTGGACAGATTCAGGGCTGTCTGGTCGCCGTGGCGCTTTGCGCCATCACCACGCTTATCGCTATGCAGTGGCTTGTCACTTTCGACGCCGCCAATCTGGTGATGCTCTATTTGCTGGGCGTAGTGGTGATTGCGCTGCTTTACGGACGCTGGCCGTCGGTGGTGGCGACGGTGATTAACGTGGCGAGTTTCGATCTCTTTTTTATCGCGCCACGCGGTACGCTCGCCGTTTCGGACGTGCAGTATTTACTGACCTTTGCCGTGATGCTGACGGTAGGTCTGGTAATTGGCAATCTTACTGCTGGGGTGCGCTATCAGGCGCGCGTCGCCCGTTATCGGGAACAGCGTACCCGCCATTTATATGAAATGTCTAAAGCGCTGGCCGTCGGGCGTAGCGAACATGATATCGCCGCTACCAGCGAGCGGTTTATCGCCTCGACGTTTCAGGCGCGCAGCCAAATTTTATTACCTGATGCTAACGGTAAGTTGCTGCCTCTCACCCACCAGCAAGGCATAACGCCGTGGGACGACGCGATTGCACGCTGGAGTTTTGATAAAGGCCAGCCTGCCGGCGCAGGCACCGATACCCTCCCTGGCGTGCCTTATCAAATCCTGCCGCTGAAAAGCGCCGATAAAACGCACGGTCTGGCTATCGTCGAACCGGGTAATTTGCGTCAGTTAATGGTGCCGGAGCAGCAACGCCTGCTGGAAACATTCACTCTGCTTGTCGCCAACGCGCTGGAACGACTGGCGCTGACCGCCAGCGAAGAACAGGCGCGTCTCGCCAGCGAGCGCGAAAGTATTCGCAATGCGCTGCTGGCGGCGCTGTCGCATGATTTACGCACGCCGCTGACGGTATTGTTCGGCCAGGCGGAAATTCTGACGCTGGATTTAGCCAGCGCAGGATCGCCCCACGCGCGTCAGGCCAGTGAAATCCGCCAGCATATTCTCAATACTACCCGGCTGGTGAATAATTTGCTGGATATGGCGCGTATTCAGTCCGGCGGGTTTAATCTTAAGAAAGAGTGGCTCACGCTGGAAGAGGTCGTCGGGAGCGCGTTACAGATGTTAGAACCGGGTTTATTGCATCCGATTACCCTGTCGCTGCCGCAACAGTTAACGCTTATCCATGTCGATGGCCCCTTATTTGAGCGTGTCCTGATCAACTTGTTGGAAAACGCGGTTAAGTACGCCGGACCGCAGGCCAGTATCGGCATTGATGCTGCGGTTAAGGACAATCGTTTACAACTGGATGTCTGGGATAACGGTCCGGGTATTCCTGCGGGGCAGGAACAGATGATTTTCGATAAGTTCGCCCGCGGCAACAAAGAGTCCGCCGTTCCCGGCGTGGGGCTGGCGATTTGCCATGCTATCGTAGAGGTACACGGCGGCACGCTTACCGCCTATAATCGACCGCAGGGCGGCGCCTGTTTCCGTGTTACGCTGCCGCAAGGAAAGCCACCTGAACTTGATGATTTTCATGAGGATATGTGACAAACGTTCTGATTGTTGAAGATGAACAGGCCATCCGCCGCTTTCTGCGCGCCGCGCTGGAAGGCGACGGCCTGCGCGTGTATGAAGCTGAAACATTACAACGTGGTTTACTGGAAGCCGCCACGCGAAAGCCCGACCTGATTATTCTCGATCTCGGCCTGCCGGACGGCGACGGAATCGATTTCATTCGCGACCTGCGTCAGTGGAGCGCAATACCGGTGATTGTCCTTTCCGCCCGCAGCGAAGAAAGCGATAAGATTGCCGCGCTTGACGCCGGAGCTGACGATTACCTGAGCAAGCCATTCGGCATTGGCGAGTTGCAGGCGCGTTTGCGTGTCGCGCTGCGACGGCACGCCGCCAGCCCTTGCGCCGATCCGATCGTCCGCTTTTCCAGCGTGACGGTCGATCTCGCCGCACGGTTGATCCACCGTGGCGACGAAGAAATCCATCTGACGCCGATTGAGTTCCGCCTGCTGGCGGTATTACTCAATAATGCCGGCAAAGTATTAACCCAACGGCAGTTATTAAACCAGGTCTGGGGCCCTAACGCCGTGGAGCATAGCCACTATTTGCGCATCTATATGGGACATTTACGCCAGAAACTGGAACAAGATCCCACCCGTCCACGCCATTTTATTACCGAAACAGGAATTGGCTATCGCTTTATGCCATGAATAGCTATTCATTATTTTTAAATAAATTATAACTTTTATGTCATTTATTTTCGGTACCGCGAATAATTATTTTCGCGGCGATATTATATTTTATGGAGAATATAAAAAACATTTAATTAACATTGAATAAACAACTTATTATCTCACAGCACGATATGCATAATCGCCGACTAATTATTTTTCAAATGATCGTTTTTTGTTGATCTGGTTCACAGATCGCTGGCGCTTCCTGGATAAAATATCCATGCTTTCAATAAATCAATGAAAGGATCTCAAAATGGAAAATAATAATCGTTTTATGCCCCATATAAGGCGGACAACGCATATTATGATGTTTGCCCACCGTAATAGTTTCGACTTTCATTTTTTTAATGCCCGGTAGTTTTTCTGCTACGGGTACTTCAGCATACAGGTCTTTCCGACCCTTATGTCATTCAGGTCTATTGCCTAAATAACTCGAATTGTTAAAAGCAGCAGTACGGTAATTCCTTTACGCCAATCCCGGTAACCACCTGGTCTGACAGAAGAAATTCCGACTCAGCGCAGTTTTAGTTATCACGGTTTCCGCCTGTATATCGTAGTACTCAACCTCTTAAATCCTGTATTTCCTGCGACCGGACGGGTTAGGGTTTATTACATCTAAAATAAAGCTAATTTACTGATTTTTTATCAGCGGGATAGCTTTTATTTTTTCCGGAAGAATCAGTTTCTCATTCGAGAAATTGAGGGCCTGCTATTACCTGAAATAAAGAGATGAAAAAATGTCAGAATTAAAAATTGCCGTTAGCCGTCATTGCCCGGATTGTTTTTCTACACAGCGTAATATTGTAAATGTTGATGAGAGTCGTTTCATCGACGTGGCTGCCATCGTGTTATCCATCGACGATATTGAACGAGGAAAACTCGATGAAATAGACGCAACGGGTTACGGTATTCCCGTCTTTGTCGCGACACATGACGAAGGGCGCGTACCGCCTGAGTATCTGCCGCGTATCTCTGGTGTATTCGAATATAATGAATCCCGTACTGCTTTCTATGGCCGCCAGTTGGAAACCGCGGCAAGCCATTACGAAACGCAGTTACGTCCGCCGTTTTTCCGCGCGCTGGTGGATTATGTCAACCAGGGCAACAGCGCATTTGACTGCCCGGGGCACCAGGGCGGCGAATTCTTCCGCCGTCATCCTGCCGGTAATCAGTTCGTGGAATACTTTGGCGAAACGCTCTTCCGCTCCGACCTATGCAACGCGGATGTGGCTATGGGCGATCTGCTGATTCACGAAGGCGCACCTTGCATTGCGCAGCAACATGCGGCGAAAGTCTTTAACGCCGATAAGACCTACTTTGTGCTGAACGGGACCTCCTCCTCTAACAAAGTCGTACTAAACGCGCTGTTAACGCCGGGCGATCTGGTACTGTTTGACCGTAACAACCACAAATCTAACCACCACGGCGCATTATTGCAGGCGGGCGCAACGCCAGTTTATCTGGAAACCGCGCGTAACCCGTATGGTTTTATCGGCGGCATCGACGCTCACTGCTTCGAAGAAGATTACCTGCGCGAGCTGATTAACGAAGTCGCACCGCAGCGCGCCCGCGAGGCTCGTCCGTTCCGTCTGGCCGTCATCCAGTTAGGCACCTACGACGGTACCATCTATAACGCCCGTCAGGTCGTCGATAAAATTGGTCATCTGTGCGACTACATCCTGTTTGACTCCGCCTGGGTCGGCTATGAACAATTTATTCCGATGATGGCCGATTGTTCGCCGCTGCTGCTGGAACTGAACGAAAACGATCCGGGTATTCTGGTGACGCAGTCCGTTCACAAACAACAAGCCGGGTTCTCCCAGACCTCGCAGATCCATAAAAAAGATAGCCATATCAAAGGGCAACCGCGCTACGTTCCGCATAAGCGCATGAACAACGCCTTTATGATGCACGCCTCCACCAGCCCGTTCTATCCGCTGTTCGCCGCGCTGGACGTTAACGCCAAAATGCACGAAGGCGTCAGCGGTCGCAATATGTGGATGGATTGCGTGGTCAACGGCATCGATGCCCGTAAATTAATCCTCGAAAACTGTCATCACATCCGTCCGTTCGTACCGGAACTGATTGACGGCAAGCCGTGGCAGTCATACCCGACGTCGGAAATCGCCAGCGATCTGCGTTTCTTCCACTTCGTCCCGGGCGAACACTGGCATGCGTTTGAAGGCTATGCCGAACATCAGTATTTTGTCGACCCTTGCAAACTGCTGCTCACCACGCCGGGCATTAATGCAGCGAGCGGCGAATATGAAGACTTTGGCGTTCCTGCCACGATCCTCGCCAACTTCCTGCGCGAGAACGGCGTTGTGCCGGAAAAATGCGATCTCAACTCCATTCTGTTCCTGCTGACACCGGCAGAAGACATGGCGAAATTGCAACAGCTTGTCGCTCTGCTGGCTCGTTTCGAAAAACTGCTGGAAGCCGATGCGCCGTTAGCGGAAGTATTACCGTCCATCTACAAACAGCATGAAGCGCGTTATGCCGGCTATACCCTGCGTCAGCTTTGCCAGGAGATGCACGATCTCTATGCGCGGCATAATGTGAAACAACTGCAAAAAGAGATGTTCCGTAAATCGCATTTCCCGAAAGTCAGTATGAATCCGCAAGAGGCCAACTATGCCTATCTGCGCGGCGAGGTCGAACTGGTTCGCCTGCCGGAAGCGGAAGGTCGTATCGCGGCTGAAGGCGCTCTGCCTTACCCGCCGGGAGTACTGTGTGTAGTTCCGGGTGAAATCTGGGGCGGTTCTGTCCTGCGTTACTTCAGCGCCCTGGAAGAAGGGATCAACCTGCTGCCGGGCTTTGCGCCTGAACTGCAGGGCGTTTATATCGAAGAACACGACGGCCGTAAGCAGGTCTGGTGCTACGTGATTAAGCCTCGCGACGCGCAGCGCTCCCTGCTGAAGGAGGAAAAATTATGAGTAAACCTAAATCCAATAAAATGGGTGTCGTGCAGCTCACAATTCTGACCATGGTCAACATGATGGGTTCCGGGATCATCATGCTACCGACCAAACTGTCTGAAGTCGGCACGATATCCATTATCTCCTGGCTGGTCACCGCCGTCGGCTCGATGGCGCTGGCATGGGCGTTTGCGAAATGCGGTATGTTTAGCCGTAAATCCGGCGGCATGGGCGGCTACGCCGAATATGCCTTCGGTAAATCCGGCAACTTTATGGCGAACTATACCTACGGCGTCTCGCTGCTGATCGCCAACGTTGCTATCGCCATCTCCGCTGTCGGTTATGGCACCGAGTTGTTCGGCGCCGCGCTGACGCCGATCCAGATCGGGCTAGCGACTATCGCCGTATTATGGATTTGTACCATCGCAAACTTTGGCGGCGCGCGTATCACCGGACAGATCAGTAGCGTTACCGTCTGGGGCGTCATCATCCCGGTTATCGGCCTGTGCATCATCGGCTGGTTCTGGTTTAGCCCCAGCATGTACGTGGCGTCATGGAACCCGCACCATGTTCCGTTCTTTAGCGCGGTCGGCTCTTCCATCGCGATGACGTTGTGGGCATTTCTTGGACTGGAATCCGCCTGCGCCAACGCAGACGTGGTCGAGAATCCGGAAAAGAACGTCCCCATCGCGGTACTGGGCGGTACGCTGGGCGCGGCGGTCATCTATATCGTTTCGACTAACGTGATTGCCGGGATTGTGCCAAACATGGATCTGGCGAACTCCACGGCACCGTTTGGTCTGGCGTTTGCACAGATGTTCACGCCTGCGGTAGGTAAAGTGATCATGGCGCTGATGGTGATGTCCTGCTGCGGCTCATTGCTGGGCTGGCAGTTCACTATCGCCCAGGTCTTTAAATCCTCCTCTGACGAAGGCTATTTCCCGAAAGTCTTCTCTCGCGTAACGAAAGTCGACGCGCCGGTACAGGGGATGTTGATTATTGTGATTATTCAGACTGGCCTGTCGCTGATGACTATTAGCCCGTCGCTGAATAGTCAGTTTAACGTCCTGGTTAACCTGGCGGTGGTGACGAACATTATTCCGTATATTCTGTCGATGGCCGCGCTGGTTATCATTCAGAAAATGGCGAATGTGCCGTCATCAAAAGCGAAAGTCGCTAACTTCGTGGCCTTCGTAGGCGCCATGTATAGCTTCTACGCGCTATATTCCTCCGGTGAAGAAGCCATGCTGTACGGCTCAATTGTGACCTTCCTCGGCTGGACGTTATATGGCCTGGTCTCACCGCGTTTTGAATTGAAAAATAAACACGGCTGATGGCGTGCCCGGACTGCGGTAACGGCAGTCCGGGTATTTTCACTCTTTGAATAAGATAATAGAAATGAGTAATCCAGAACGGGAAGTCACTGACATAGCAGAAATACTGGCTATTCTCGGTAAACACGAAGTGTGTCGGATAGGATTTAACGACAATCTCTGCCCGTATGTTGTCCCCGTAAATTTTGGCTATGAGTATCAGAACGGGCGCTGGATATTTTATTTTCACGGCGCACGCACCGGGAAAAAGATGCGTCTGTTACGCAAAAACCCGGCAGTATGCATTGAAATGGACGGCGACCACGCATTACTGCGCGCCGATGACCCCTGTGATTATAGCTACGCCTACACCAGCGTTTTCGCCACCGGGCTGGCATCGATATTGCAAACGCGCGAGGAGATGCGCTATGGCCTGGACGTCATTATGCGCCAGACCGATCCGGGAAAAAACTTCAGTTATCGGGAAGATATGATGAAAGCGGTTTGCGTGGTGCGTATTGAATGCGACGCCCTCACCTGCCGCCGACATCTGGCGACTCAGAGCGAATAAGCCAGACATCACAAGCGCTTTATCCGGCCTGGGGGCGATTTATAGGCCTGATAAGCACAGCGCTATCAGGCAAATAGACGTTAATACAAAAAAGGAGCCTCTCGGCTCCTTTTTCTTCAGTATCACCCATCAGGCGTTTTTCAATACTTCGCTAACGATTTCAACGGCTTCTTTCTCAATTTGCTTGCGGTGTTCTTCCCCCAGGAAGCTTTCGCAATAGATCTTGTAAGCGTCTTCCGTACCGGATGGACGCGCGGCGAACCAGCCGTTGTCGGTCATTACCTTCAGGCCGCCAATCGATGCGCCATTACCCGGCGCTGCGGTAAGACGCGCGGTGATCGGGTCGCCTGCCAGCGTGCTGGCGCTCACCATTTCCGGAGACAGTTTAGACAATGCCGCTTTCTGGGCCGATGTCGCTGCCGCCTGCAGACGGTTATAGCTCGGCGCGCCAAAACGCGCTGCCAGTTCATTGTAATGCTCTTGCGGGTTTTTCCCGGTAACGGCGGTGATTTCCGCCGCCAGCAGGCACATAATGATACCGTCTTTATCGGTAGACCACGGCGTACCGTCGAAACGCAGGAACGAAGCGCCCGCGCTTTCTTCCCCGCCGAAACCGAAGCTGCCGTCGAACAAACCGTCAACAAACCATTTGAAGCCTACCGGCACTTCCACCAGCTTGCGTCCCAAATCATTCACCACGCGGTCAATCATCGCGGAAGAGACCAGCGTTTTACCGACGGCCACGTCTTTGCCCCATTGTGGGCGATGCTGAAACAGATAGTTGATGGCGACCGCCAGATAATGGTTCGGATTCATCAGCCCCGCAGGCGTCACGATGCCATGACGGTCATAGTCCGGGTCGTTGGCGAAGGCCAGGTCAAACTTGTCCCGCAGCGCCAGCAAACCCGCCATCGCACATTCGGAGGAGCAATCCATGCGGATCGCGCCATCTTTATCAAGGTGCATAAAGCGGAAGGTTTGATCAACCTGATCGTTGACTAACGTCAGGTTAAGTTTGTAATGCTCAGCGATACGTTTCCAGTATTCGATACCGGAGCCGCCCAGCGGATCAACGCCCAGCGTCAGACCGGCTTTCTGAATCGCTGCCATATCAACGATATCCGCCAGTCCTTCGACAAACGGTTGTACCAGATCTACTGCTTTAACGTGACCCGAGGCCATTGCCGCATCCAGAGAAATACGTTTAACGCCTTGCAGGCCGTCAGCCAGCAGCGCATTGGCGCGGTCCTCCACGACTTTAGTGACGTTGGTATCTGCCGGGCCGCCATTAGGCGGATTATATTTAATGCCGCCATCTTCCGGCGGGTTATGCGACGGCGTAATCACAATACCGTCTGCCAGCGGGCCGCCTTTTTTGTTATGGACCAGGATAGCATTTGACACGGCAGGCGTTGGCGTGAAGCCATTATTTTCCTGCACGATAACGTCTACGCCGTTTGCCGCCAGCACTTCCAGCACGGAAATGAAGGCCGGTTCCGAGAGCGCATGGGTGTCTTTCCCCACATAGCAGGGGCCGGTAATGCCGTTCTTCGTCCGCTCCTCAGCAATCGCCTGGGCGATTGCCAGAATATGCGGTTCGTTGAAACTGTGACGACCTGCGCTACCGCGATGGCCGGAGGTGCCAAATTTCACGGCATGTTCTGCATTCCCTGCCTCCGGTTTCAGTACATAATACTGCGCCGTCAGTTGGGCGACGTTAATCAAATCACTTTGTTGCGCGGGTTGTCCTGCGCGGTTGTGGATTGCCATTGCCTGGTCCTTCTAATGCAAGGATTAAATTGTTCCGCAAACCTTTTCAATCAATTCCGCCGGGAATTGCATTGACTGCATGATATGTTCGATCATGCTGCATTTACGGCCGGTGTTGGTGTTGGTGATCACCCAATACGGCGTGCCGGGAACGTGCTTAGGTTTAGTTTGATTCCCATTTTTCAGCAGCGTTTGTTCATCCGCCGCAAAATAGACGCGCGTGCGGCCATGCAACGACTCCGTCGCCTCCGCAAACGCGTGGTGATCCAGTGAATAGAGTGTAGTCAGAATCAGCATAAAGCGATTGACCGCTTTTTTCTGCTCGGCATATTCGTCAGACAACAGCAGCTCACGCATCGCGCGAACTTTGTCTTTTACCGGATTGGCCGGTTTCGCTTCTGCGACGGGTTGCGCCGCAGGCGTCCCTTTCGCCGCCGAAGCAGTTGGCTGTGTCGTGGCGGAAAACTTCAACATACGCCGTAAAATGTCGGATGCGCTCTCGCCGATATGCTTGGTGTGGCTGGCAATATAGCTATAGAGTTCATCATCAACTTCAATCGTTTTCATCTTAATCCAGTGCGATGTCTTTGCTGAATACAAGTCATTGGGATTATAGGAACAAATCCCAACAGCGGATAGCGTTAAGCCCGGCTGACAAAAAAACTCGGAGTAAACCTTAGAGGTTGCAGCCCAGTGGCAGAATGGTCAACATAATACCCTAACCCGACAGAGCGAAAAAAAGAACTTTGCCATGAAATTAAATATCCGAGCGCAATCTGCACAAAACCTGCACAATAATTCCCCCATCGTTCTCGTTCATGGCCTGTTTGGCAGCCTGGACAACCTCGGCGTACTGGCGCGCGATCTGGTGACCGATCACAACATTATTCAGGTCGATATGCGCAATCATGGTTTATCGCCGCGCGATCCGGTCATGGATTATCCGGCAATGGCCCAGGATCTGCTGGATACGCTTGACGCGCAGCAGATCGAGAAAGCGACTTTTATTGGTCATTCCATGGGCGGAAAAGCGGTAATGGCGCTGACGGCGCTGGCGCCCGATCGCATCGATCGTCTGGTCGCGATTGATATCGCCCCCGTGGATTATCACGTTCGCCGCCACGATCGCATTTTCGCGGCCATTAACGCCGTAAGCGAATCCGACGCTACATCCCGCCAACAGGCGGCAGGTATTATGCGCCAGCATCTTAACGAAGAAGGCGTGATCCAGTTTCTGTTAAAATCCTGGGCTGAAGGCGAATGGCGTTTTAATGTTCCGGTATTATGGGAGCAGTATCCGCATATCGTCGGCTGGAAAACCATTCCGGCCTGGGAACATCCGGCGCTGTTTATTCCAGGCGGTAACTCGCCGTACGTGACCGAAGCGTACCGCGACGCGCTGCTGGCGCAATTCCCTTTGGCGCGCGCGCATGTGATAGCCGGCGCGGGCCACTGGGTACATGCCGAAAAACCAGAGGCGGTTCTGCGCGCCATCCGCCGTTATCTGCACGATAAGCGCTAACTGATTAAAAACTCATCGCCTGTGCGCGATTACGCGCGTGGGCGTTGGCGTCGCTTCCTCGCTGATGTATGATGGCGCGCTATCCATCCGGGCATAAGCCTGGCTGATTGTTTCCCCCGAAGTCACCAAAATCATGGCCAAAGAACAAACGGACCGTACGACATTAGATCTGTTCGCGCACGAGCGTCGCCCGGGACGACCTAAAACGAATCCGCTTTCGCGCGATGAACAGTTACGCATCAATAAGCGTAACCAGTTAAAACGCGACAAAGTTCGTGGCCTCAAGCGTGTCGAATTAAAACTCAACGCACAAGCTGTTGACGCGCTGAATGAACTGGCCGAAGCGCGCAACATTAGCCGCAGCGAGCTCATTGAAGAAATGTTAATGAAGCAGCTTATGGCGCTGCGCGGCCAGGGTTTAGTCTGAAAACAAGTTTTGTTTCATATTTCGTGTAGCAGAGCGTGCAGTCCCGCGTGATTGCTGTTTCCGCATATCTGCCTGTTCTGCTATGATTGCCCTTATCCGTGGGCAATTCGCCACCACCATTTCAATAAGTTTCAAGAGGTTATTTTACTCATGGCAATCACTGGCATCTTTTTCGGCAGCGACACCGGTAATACCGAAAATATCGCAAAAATGATTCAAAAACAGCTTGGTAAAGACGTTGCCGATGTGCATGACATTGCAAAAAGCAGTAAAGAAGACCTGGAAGGGTATGACATTCTGCTGCTGGGCATCCCAACCTGGTACTATGGCGAAGCACAATGTGACTGGGATGACTTCTTCCCGACTCTCGAAGAGATTGACTTTAACGGTAAGCTGGTGGCGCTGTTTGGCTGTGGCGATCAGGAAGACTACGCGGAATACTTCTGTGATGCGCTGGGCACTATTCGCGACATTATTGAGCCGCGCGGCGCCACGATTGTGGGTCACTGGCCAACCGCAGGCTATCATTTTGAAGCCTCTAAGGGTCTGGCTGATGACGATCATTTTGTCGGCCTGGCGATTGACGAAGACCGTCAGCCTGAACTGACCGCCGAGCGTGTTGAAAAATGGGTCAAGCAAATTTCGGCTGAATTGCACCTCGACGACATCCTCAACGCCTAATCTTATGCGGCGCAGCATTACGTCTGCGCCGCATCAATAGACAAGACCAATCAAAATAATTGCTACAAATTTGTAACTTTCACACCCATCCCTGTACAATGTCCGGGTGTAATCAGGTGGCGCCAGAATTTGCAGGCAAAACCACAGTTTTATTAACATCTGCGAGAGACTTGCGGTTTTCATTTCGGCATGGCAGTCCTATAATGATACGCATTATCTTGAGTGCAATTTCTGCCACTTCTCTAATGAAGTGAATCGTTTAGCAACAGGACAGATTCCGCATGACTGACAACAATACCGCATTAAAGAAGGCTGGCCTGAAAGTAACGCTTCCTCGTTTAAAAATTCTGGAAGTTCTTCAGGAACCAGATAACCATCACGTCAGTGCGGAAGATTTATACAAACGCCTGATCGACATGGGTGAAGAAATCGGTCTGGCAACCGTGTACCGTGTGCTGAACCAGTTTGACGATGCCGGTATCGTGACCCGCCATAATTTTGAAGGCGGTAAATCCGTTTTTGAACTGACGCAACAGCATCATCACGATCATCTTATCTGCCTTGACTGCGGAAAAGTGATTGAATTTAGTGATGATTCTATTGAAGCGCGCCAGCGTGAAATTGCGGCGAGACACGGTATTCGTTTAACTAATCACAGCCTCTATCTTTACGGCCACTGCGCTGAAGGCGACTGCCGCGAAGACGAGCACGCGCACGATGACGCGACCAAATAAGTATAAATCTTTCGAAGAGCCAACCGCCCGGTTGGCTTTTTTATATCCTCCTCTTTCCTGCTGCTTGATGTTGATTTAATGTAAAAAAACCGCTATCGCATCTCAGGAGAGCAGGAATGGAGCTTCGCCAGTTACGCTATTTCGTGCGTATTATTGAAACCGGCAGTATGGGTAGCGCCGCGCAGGATCTTGATATTGGCGTTTCAGCCTTAAGCCAGCAGATGTCCCGTCTGGAAAACGAGCTTGCCATCCGTCTGTTGCAGCGCACCTCGCGCGGCGTAACGCCGACCAACGCCGGGCTGGCCTTTTATTCACAGGCACAACTCGCCCTGCGTCATGCCGACGACGCGATTCTCGCCGCAAGAGAAGCACGTCTTTCCGGTCATGTGAGCGTAGGAATGGCCCCCAGTACCGCCTCCATACTGGGTATACCTTTTATCCATGCCATGCAGGAAAACTATGCCGATGTCCGACTGCATGTGGTGGAAAGCTTGTCCGGTAATCTTGAAAGAATGATTAATACCCGCCAGATTGATTTAGCCGTTGTCTTTCAAAAAGATAAAATCCTGCGCTGGAGCGCCAGACCGATCCTTGAAGAACAGCTTTTTCTGATTGGCTCCCATGCCCTGCTGGCGGCGCTTCCTGATAACCCGATCACGCCTGAACAACTGGCAGACATTCCGCTCATTATGCCGAGCCAGGGACACGGACTGCGCGGCAGGCTGGACGCTGTATGCCAGGAACATGCGCTTAACGTTGAGATCGTTGCGGAAATTGACGGCCTGGCGTTGTTGATGCGCGCCGTGCGCGACGGCCTTGGCGCCACGTTACAGCCCGGCGCGGCGATTTCTCATCTGGATAACGACGCGCTACGCGTGATCGGCGTCCATAATCCGATACTCAGCCGCCCCAACTTTTTAGTCAGCCTGTCGGATGATGAGCTGACGCCCGCCGGTCTTGCCGCCAGAGTGGTACTCACCAAAGTCATGCGTCAGTTAGTCGACGCCGGCGAATGGCCAGGTGCTACCCTTTACGCTTACTAAACCCCTGTTTAGCGCTACCTGATAGCGCGCCGCTTATTTATCCGTATACATTTTAATTACAAATTTAACAAATAGTTAAATGGTACGGGAGCATAAGATGGTTGATGTACTGGTGATAGGCGGAGGCAATGCCGCATTATGCGCCGCCCTGACCGCACGGGAAGCGGGCGCATCGGTTCTGCTGCTGGAGGCTGCCCCGCGGGAATGGCGCGGCGGAAACTCTCAGCATACACGAAACCTGCGTTGTATGCATGATGCGCCGCAGGATGTGCTGGTGGAACGCTATCCTGAAGAGGAGTTCTGGCAGGATCTGTGGCGCGTCACCGACGGCAACACCAACGAAGCGCTGGCGCGGTTGGTCATTCGCACCTCTTCGCAATGCCGCGACTGGATGCGCAAACATGGCGTTAACTTTCAACCGCCGCTATCGGGGGCGCTCCACGTCGCGCGCACTAATGCATTTTTTATGGGCGGTGGGAAAGCGCTCGTCAATGCCTATTACCGTAGCGCCGAACGGCTGGGCGTGCAGATTCGTTATAACACGCCGGTTCATGCGCTTGAACTTCATGACGGCGAATTCGTAGCAGCGCTGGCGGGCAACGAACGTATTACTGCCAAAGCCTGCGTACTGGCGGCTGGCGGTTTCGAATCAAATCGTGAATGGCTGCGGAAGGCCTGGGGAGAAAACGCGCGCGGCGAATGGCCCGCGGATAATTTTCTGATTCGTGGCACGCGTTTTAACCAGGGCGTATTGCTCAAATTTATGATGGATGCCGGCGCGGATATCATTGGCGATCCGTCCCAGTCGCACTGCGTAGCGATTGATGCCAGGGCGCCGCTGTACGACGGCGGTATTTGTACTCGCGTTGATTGCGTATCGCTGGGTATTGTCGTGAATCGCGACGCCGAACGTTTTTATGATGAAGGCGAAGATTTCTGGCCGAAGCGTTACGCCATTTGGGGGCGTCTGGTTGCCCAACAGCCAGGACAAATTGGCTATTCGATTATTGACAGCAAAGCCATCGGCCACTTTATGCCGCCGGTTTTTCCTGGCGCGCAGGCCAATACGCTGGCTGAATTGGCCTGCCAGTTGGGGCTGGACGCGGAAAAATTTACCCGCACCGTCACGCAGTATAACCAGGCCTGCCAACCCGGTCATTTTGATCATACCTTGCTTGATAACTGCGCCACCAAAAACCTGACGCCGGCGAAAACCCACTGGGCGCGCCCACTTGATGCACCGCCCTACTACGGTTATGCGCTGCGACCCGGAATCACTTTTACCTACCTGGGCCTGAAAGTCAATGAACGTGCCGCCGTACATTTTGCCGGTCATCCAAGCCGCAACCTGTTTGTTGCCGGCGAGATGATGGCAGGAAATGTACTGGGCAAGGGGTATACCGCAGGCGTAGGCATGTCTATCGGCACAACCTTTGGCCGCATTGCGGGGATAGAAGCCGCCCGCGCGGCGCACAAGGAGGCGCATCATGAAACAGCTTGAAAAATTAATCATTGAGACCACCGTACTTACCGGACCGGAAGCTGAGGTCGAACGCGTCATGCAAGTGTGTAACGCGTGTCGCTACTGCGAAGGATTTTGCGCGGTATTTCCGGCGATGACCCAGCGACTCGAATTCGGTAAAGCCGATGTTCATTATCTGGCGAATTTATGTCATAACTGCGGCGCCTGCCTGCACGCGTGCCAGTACGCGCCGCCCCATGAATTTGCCATTAACGTGCCGAAAGCGATGGCGCAAGTCCGCCTGGAAACATATCAACAGTATGCCCAGCCCGCCGCTTTTGGCGCGTTATACCGTCGGGCGGGGATCACCGTCGCGCTGGCGCTGATAGTCGGTCTGACGCTCTTTTTATTACTGGCGATGGCGCTGAAAGGGTCGCTAATTCATCCGCCGTTGGCCGGTGACTTCTATCAAATTTTTCCGCATAGCCTGCTGGCATGGATGTTTGGCTCAGTTTTTGTGCTGGCAATCGGTTTGCTTATGGTGGCCCTAATCCGCTTCTGGCGTGAGATCTCGCCGGGCGTACCGCGTTCGGCGGAGATTGCGGAAGCGTCGCACAATGCGTTAACGCTGAAATATCTCGATGGTGGACACGGCAAAGGCTGTAACGAAGCGGATGATGCGTTCACGCTGCTACGCCGTCGCTTTCATCACTTTACCTTTTACGGTTTTATGCTCTGTTTTGCCGCCACAGTCGTGGCGACGGGCTATCACTACGTCGCCGGTTGGGAAGCGCCCTACCCGCTCTTTAGCCTGCCGGTCATGCTTGGCACGCTGGGCGGTATCGGTCTGCTTATCGGCCCAGCGGGGCTACTATGGCTCAATCTGCGGCGGTCGCCGTTACATGGCGATGCGCGCCAGAAACCAATGGATCGCGGCTTTATTCTGCTTCTGTTCTTAACCAGTCTTACCGGGCTGGCGCTGCTGGCAGGCAGAGACACCAGCGGAATGGGCATACTGCTGGCGCTCCATTTAGGCGTGGTGATGGCACTCTTTCTCACCCTTCCCTACGGAAAATTCGCCCACGGATTTTTCCGCTGCGCGGCCTTACTCAAATGGGCAGTTGAGAGGCGACGCGGAAAACATGCGGGGGATACAGGCAACTGACCCGCAGCATCTTACCCATAAAACAATAAAGACAGTGGAGAGCAAACCCTATGGCACAACACACACCTGCAACATCGCGCGCCGGCACGTTCGGCGCAATACTGCGCGTGACAAGCGGCAATTTTCTTGAACAGTTTGATTTTTTCTTGTTCGGATTTTACGCCACCTATATCGCCAGAACGTTTTTTCCGGCGGAAAGCGAATTTGCCTCATTAATGTTGACCTTTGCCGTCTTTGGCTCCGGTTTTTTAATGCGCCCCATCGGCGCGATTGTGCTTGGCGCCTATATTGACAGAATCGGACGTCGTAAAGGGCTGATGGTGACACTGGCGATTATGGGCTGCGGTACGTTGCTCATCGCCCTCGTCCCCGGCTACCAAACGATCGGCCTGGCGGCACCTGCGTTGGTGCTGCTGGGCCGGTTATTACAAGGATTTTCTGCAGGCGTTGAGTTAGGCGGCGTTTCGGTCTATCTGTCCGAAATCGCAACGCCAGGCAATAAAGGATTTTATACCAGTTGGCAATCCGCCAGTCAGCAGGTCGCGATCGTTGTTGCCGCGTTGATTGGTTATAGCCTGAATCTCACGCTGGGACACGACGCGATATCGGAATGGGGCTGGCGAATTCCGTTCTTTATCGGCTGTATGATCATTCCGCTGATTTTTGTTTTACGTCGTTCATTACAAGAAACAGAGGCGTTTTTACAACGCAAGCATCGCCCCAACACCAGGGAAATCTTTGCTACTATCGCCAAAAACTGGCGCATTATTACGGCCGGAACGCTGCTGGTAGCGATGACCACCACAACGTTTTATTTTATCACCGTTTATACGCCGACCTATGGCAGAACCGTGCTTAATCTCAGCGCGCGGGACAGTTTGATCGTCACCATGCTGGTGGGCGTGTCCAATTTTATCTGGTTACCCATTGGTGGCGCGATTTCCGACCGGATTGGCCGTCGCGCCGTGTTAATGGGCATTACTTTACTGGCGCTGATCACCACCTGGCCTGTCATGCAATGGCTGACCGCCGCGCCCGACTTTACCCGCATGACGCTGGTACTGCTGTGGTTCTCTTTCTTTTTTGGCATGTATAACGGTGCAATGGTCGCGGCGTTAACCGAAGTGATGCCAGTCTATGTGCGTACCGTCGGTTTCTCGCTGGCCTTTAGCCTGGCGACGGCGATTTTTGGCGGCCTGACGCCGGCCATTTCTACCGCGCTGGTAAAATTAACCGGCGATAAAAGCTCGCCCGGCTGGTGGCTGATGTGCGCGGCGTTATGTGGACTTGCCGCGACGGCGATGCTGTTTGTGCGTCTGAGTCGCGGCTATATCGCGGCAGAAAATAAAGCCTGAAAAAGCCCCGGACGGGAAATGCCCCGTCCGGGGGCAGCAATAAAAAGCTTTATCGCGCGCTATTATGGCTGCGAATTTCCTGCCAGACCTTATCGCAGTCAGCCGTAATCACCTGATCGTTACCCGTACGCGTCGCCTGAATGCACTGCTGATAGTCCAGAACCCGTACGCTTTCTTCATTAGCAAATTGCTGGTGTTTGCGGTCTTTTTTAAGCACATTCAGCACGTTTTGGCAGGCCTCTACCTTCTCAGGCGAGCCCTGTGCGGTATTGATACAGGCGCTGTACGCCTCTTTCAGGCGGCTATCTTCTTCCGGCGTGGTTGATGACGCACAGGCCGTCAAACCGGCGGTCATGCTGGCGATGAGTAAAATTTTTTTCATAGGTCGTTCCTCAACAGCGCGGCAGACCTGCAGCCTGCCACATCTGACATCAGAAAATAGTGAATGGCGCAATAACGATAAATTTCACGTCACGCTCATCCTGAAAGATGTTGCCGTAACCACCGCCCCAGCTTGGAATATTGGAGTGGTTGTCGTATTCAGTGAAGTGCAGTTTGAACATGGTGCCTTTGGCGCGCCCCTCCTGCAGGGTATAGACCGCATCCAGACTGTATGAGGACTCTTCGATAGTGTGGTTTTTGTCGTAGTAAGCATCCGGATTACTTTGCCAGGTTGCCGGTTTGGCATCCCAGGCGTAAACGTAAGACGCGCCCACAGCCCATCCTGGCAGGTCCCAGTTTTTCAGGTCATACATCGCACCGAAGAAAACCGCCTTTTCGCCATTAGCGTTAAAGTCGGAACGGTTATCCCACCAGATATCCAAACGACCGTTTGAAGAAGCGTAGGTTGGCGTCATACGTTGCAGGAAATAGCCCTGCTGACCGTCCGCTTTCACCCAGGTGCCTTCCAGACGCAGGTCAACCACTTCCGCGACTTTGTAGCCGAAGGTTAGCGCCTGCAGCCAGGCCGTACCGTCGTAAATATCATTCGCGCTGCGATCATCTACTTTGTCGCGCGCGCCGTAGAACTGGTAACTGGTAGTGAACGGATTGCCGCCTAAATCAAATTTATAACTGGCCTTCGCGAAATATTGATCAACATAGCCTTCGGACTGACCAAACGCCGCTTCCAGCACCAGGTCATTTTTGAAGTCGTACTTCGCGCCGATAGAGTGGAGATAATCCACATTAGTTTTTTTATCCGCCTGATAAAACTTATCCATTTCGGTATGCCACGGCGCTTTATATTCGTTAGTCCACATGTAGGAGAAACTTAACGCGCCCGCATCGCCATAGTCAAAACTTGCGCCGGCCTCCGCTCCCTGATAGGTACCCGGCATAAAACTCCAGTGCGGCGCTAACAGCGTCTGTCCGGTAGGCTGAATATAACCGGCGCGCGCCCAGACCGGGCCATATTTAAATTTCGCGGCGGCTTTATAAAGACTGATACCGCTCTTATCGCCGGAATAGTCTTCGTCGTAGCCTTTATTCTTTTTCGAGAAAGCAATTTCGTTTGGATGACCGCTGTCGCCGTTTTCCGCCATTTCAATCGCGGTAAACGCCGCGATATCCAGACCGAACATATCCGCGGCGTAACCAGACTGAAAATCCAGGTTAGCGTTCCAGGTCGCATGAGAAAGGTTTGTTTTATATTTATCGCCATCGGTCACATCTTTACGATCGCGTTCACGCTGCCAATAATAGATGCCGCCCGTTAACGTGGAGTCGTCGAAAAAGCCGGAGGCTTGCGCCTGCGGAACAACGATCCACCCCGACATTGCTGTGATACCGGCGATAGCCAGAGCCAGCGTACTACGTTTGCCACTAAACGTACGCATAAGTTAATCCTCTTTGACGTATAAATTGCTGTCGACAAAAGCGAACAGCGAAAAAATAAAAATAAAAAGTAGTGCTGAGAAACCTCATTAACTACGTTAAACAGACTATTTTTCGCGATGCGAATTATCAATCTCTTTCTGTAACCAGTATGTAATAATATGAGCAACCGCACATATTTTATCGCTTTCTGTTACATTCAACTCCAGGTGGGGAAAGCAGACTGTCAGAAAGAAAATTGACTTATTTTCCATACGAATGAAAATAATTGTCTCTTGTTGACCTGATGCTAATAACATTTAGCTTAAGAAGCATTTATCAGAATAATAACTTTCGAAGAATAATTAATTCGCTTCACAAAAAAGAGAAGCCACTGAGAAATACAGAGAAAAAACGCCGCAGAATGCGGCGTTGGCAAGGTATTTTTTACAGCGTTTGCCTGATGGCGCTGCGCTTATTCGCCCGCTTTCGCCCACGTATCACGCAGGCCCACGGTGCGATTAAAGACCAGCTTATCGGCTGTCGCATAGCGGCTGTCGAGGCAGAAGTAGCCTTCACGCTCAAACTGGAAAGCGTTCCCTGCTACCGCCTCTTTCAGCGACGGCTCGCCATAACCCTGCTTAATCACTAATGATTCCGGGTTGATAACGGACAGGAAGTCCTCCGCGGCGCCCGGATTCGGTACGCTGAACAGACGATCGTAGAGACGAATTTCAATCGGCAGCGCATGAGCTGCGCTAACCCAGTGGATTACGCCCTTCACTTTACGTCCGTCAGCCGGATCTTTACTCAGCGTATCGGCATCATAGGTACAGAAGATGGTGGTGATATTCCCTTCGCCATCCTTCTCTACGCGCTCCGCTTTAATAACGTAGGCATTACGCAGACGCACTTCTTTGCCCATCACCAGACGCTTGTACTGCTTGTTAGCTTCTTCGCGGAAATCCGCGCGATCGATCCAGATCTCACCGCTAAACGGCACTTCACGACTGCCCATCTCCGGTTTATTCGGATGGTTAGGCATGGTAACCATTTCGCTCTCACCCTGCGGATAGTTTTCGATAACCAGTTTTACCGGATCGATCACCGCCATCGCACGCGGCGCGTTTTCGTTCAGATCTTCGCGAATGCAGGATTCAAGAGACGCCATCTCAATGGTGTTGTCCTGCTTGGTGACGCCGATGCGTTTACAGAACTCCCGAATGGAGGCCGCCGTATAGCCGCGACGGCGTAGACCCGAGATGGTCGGCATACGCGGGTCATCCCAGCCTTCTACGTGTTTGTCGGTCACCAGCAGGTTCAGCTTACGCTTGGACATCACGGTGTATTCCAGATTCAGACGCGAGAATTCGTACTGGCGCGGGTGAACCGGAATGGTGATGTTGTCCAGCACCCAGTCGTACAGACGACGGTTGTCCTGGAACTCCAGCGTACACAGAGAATGAGTAATGCCTTCCAGCGCATCGCTGATGCAGTGAGTAAAGTCATACATCGGATAGATGCACCACTTCGTGCCGGTCTGATGGTGCTCGGCGAATTTAATCCGATACAGCACCGGATCGCGCATCACGATAAATGGCGACGCCATGTCGATTTTGGCACGCAGACAAGCTTTACCCTCTTCAAAACCGCCGGTACGCATTTTTTCAAATAGCGCAAGGTTTTCTTCCACGCTGCGATCGCGGAACGGGCTGTTTTTACCCGGCGCGGTCAGCGTGCCGCGGTATTCGCGGATCTGCTCCGGCGTCAGCTCATCAACGTAGGCCAGGCCTTTATTGATGAGCTCGACCGCATAGGCGTGCAGTTGGTCAAAGTAATCGGAGGAGTAGCGAATATCGCCAGACCAGTGAAAGCCTAACCACTCGACGTCGTTTTTGATCGAATCAACGTACTCGATATCTTCTTTTACCGGGTTGGTGTCATCGAAACGCAGGTTGCACTGGCCCTGATAATCTTGCGCGATGCCAAAGTTCAGGCAGATAGATTTCGCGTGGCCGATGTGCAGATAGCCATTCGGCTCCGGCGGAAAACGGGTATGGACAGTGGTATGTTTACCACTCGCCAGATCTTCATCAATAATCTGACGAATAAAGTTAGTCGGGCGGGCTTCAGCCTCACTCATCGTGGATTCCTCAAAGCGTAAACAACGTATAACGGCATATGATCTTATAAGCCGGACAGACTGACAACCTTTAGTTACTTAAAAAGTGGCTTTGCAGAAAATATTGGGGCTAATTGCGGTAAAAAAAAGCGGCGAAGGTTTCCCTCTGCCGCTTATGTTTTATGTGATATCGTCGGATGGCGTCTTACGCCTTATCCGGCCAGGAAGCGATTATTTGCTCTTGATCTCGTACAGTGGCGTTTGACCCGCCACCACGTGACCATCCGCTTTGATGACCAGACCGCTGAAGTCATCGATATTGCTGCAAACAACCGGACTTATCATGGAGCGCGCATTGGCATTCAGGAAGTCCAGATCCAGTTCCAGAACCGGCTGACCCGCCGTTACTTCTGCACCCTCTTCTACCAGACGCTTGAAGCCCTGACCGTTCAGCGCGACGGTATCGATACCCATATGGACAACGATCTCCGCGCCTTTTTCGGTTTCCAGACAGAACGCGTGGTTAGTGTTGAAGATTTTCACGATAGTGCCCGCCGCCGGAGAAACCACAGTTTTATCGGTGGGTTTCACCGCCACGCCGTCACCGACCGCTTTACTGGCGAAGGCTTCATCTGGTACCTGATCCAGCGACACTACCTCACCGGTAATCGGAGAGACCAGCTCAGCGATAGTCACCGCATTCGGCACCGCCTGGGGTTTGGCCGCCGGAGCAGGTGTTGCAACGTGAGCCGCATCAGCAGACGCTGCCGCGACCGGACCCCGCGCCACCACTTTTTTCATTTCATCGCCAATCGATTCCGCTTTCGCGCCGACAATAACCTGAATGGTCTGTTTGTTCAGTTTCACCACACCGGAAGCGCCGAGGCGTTTGCAGGCCGCATCGTTGACGCGAGCAGAGTCATTCACGGTCAGACGCAGACGGGTAATACACGCATCGATCGCTTTCAGGTTATCCGTACCGCCAACCGCAGCGATATAGCTGGTCGCCAACTGCGTTAACCCTTCTTCAGTGTTGCTGTTGGCTTCTTCCGTTACCATCTCATCAACTTTATCTTCGCGGCCCGGCGTTTTCAGGTTAAACATACGAATAACCGCGCTGAACAGCAGGAAGTAGATGATAAAGAATACAACGCCCATCACCAGCAACATCCAGACGTTATTGCTGGCCGCTGGCAGGTTATACATCAGTACATAGTCAATCGCGCCTGCCGAGAAAGAGAAGCCCGCATGGATACCCAGCAGCGTCGCGACGAACAGGCTGATACCAGTCAAAATGGCGTGCAGGAGGTACAGCAGCGGCGCCAGGAACATAAACAGGAATTCCAGCGGCTCGGTTACGCCAGTCAGAAACGCGGTGATCGCGACAGACAGCAGCATACCGCCCACCATCGGACGACGTTCTTTCGGCGCGGCGAAATACATCGCCAGAGCGGCACCCGGCAGACCAAACATCATGATCGGGAAGAAGCCGGACATAAACATCCCCGCCGTACCGTCGCCAGCATAGAAGCGGTTGATGTCGCCGTGGAATACAGTGCCTGCGGCATTGGTGAATTCGCCAATCTGGAACCAGGCGATGGTGTTCAGTACCTGATGCAAGCCGGTTGGGATCAGCAGACGGTTGATGAAGCCAAAAATACCGGAACCCAGCGCGCCAGCAGAAACAATCCATTCACCGCCCGCATGGATGCCATGCTGTACCGGCGGCCAGACGTAACCGAAAATAGCGGCCAGCACCAGACAGAAAAAGCCCGTTGCGATCGGCACAAAACGTTTTCCGCCGAAGAAACTGAGAAAATCAGGCAGTTTAATACCAGACCAGCGATTATAAACCGCGCCGCCAACCAGACCGGTAATAATCCCCGCCAGCACGCCCATGTTAATTTCCGGGTTAATCGTCACCATCGCTTTGGTCATGACGAAGTAACCCACGGCCCCCGCCAGCGCTGCCGCGCCCGCGCTATCTTTAGACCAACTGGATGCCACGCCGATAGCGAAAACCAGCGCCAGGTTATCGAAAATAGACCCGCCCGCTTGTGCGATAAACGGCATATTCAGCAAATCTGGTTGGCCGAATCGCAGCAACAACGCTGCTACCGGCAACACGGCGATAGGGAGCTGCAACGCCCTACCCAGCCGCTGGAAAAAACCTAAAATATTCATCTTATTCCCCCTACGAGACGCCGATATGGCTTCTTTGAAGCCGTTTTTTATTGTGCTGCAAACGTTAAAAACGTGATGTTCTGTAATCGAACGGTGAGATCATCTCCTGCAGAGTGTGTGAAAAATTAATTCGCCTCGCAAATTAAATGCGTGTTTTTTGTGATTATAATCACTAAATATCGTAATCACCCCTACCATCCACTGGCTAACACGGAAAACTTATTTTATGATTCAAAAAATCAGGACGGATTGAACGCGAACCCTGGATATCCAGGTTACGCTTAATACGATCCGCCAAATTTTGACATTGATTATTGAGGTGAAGAATGAGACTGATCCCCCTGAATACCGCAGAACAGGTTGGCAAATGGGCCGCTCGCCATATCGTTAACCGTATTAATGCGTTCAAACCGACCGCCGATCGTCCGTTTGTCCTGGGACTGCCTACCGGCGGTACGCCGCTGACGGCCTATAAAGCGCTGGTTGAGATGCACAAAGCGGGCGAGGTCAGCTTTAAGCATGTGGTCACCTTTAATATGGACGAATATGTCGGCCTGCCGAAAGAGCACCCGGAAAGCTACCACAGCTTTATGCATCGTAATTTTTTCGATCACGTTGATATTCCAGCAGAAAACATTAATCTTCTCAACGGTAATGCACCGGATATTGATGCAGAATGCCGTCAATATGAAGAAAAAATTCGTTCTTACGGTAAAATCCATCTGTTTATGGGCGGCGTCGGCAACGACGGTCACATTGCCTTTAACGAACCGGCGTCTTCGTTGGCTTCCCGTACCCGTATCAAAACGTTAACCCATGATACTCGTGTAGCGAACTCCCGCTTCTTTGACGGCGACGTAAACCAGGTGCCGAAATATGCGCTGACGGTAGGCGTAGGCACGCTGCTGGATGCGGAAGAAGTCATGATTCTGGTGCTGGGCCATCAGAAAGCCCAGGCGCTGCAAGCGGCGGTTGAAGGCAACGTCAACCACATGTGGACCATTAGCTGCCTGCAACTCCATCCGAAAGCGGTTGTGGTATGCGATGAGCCCTCCACAATGGAGCTTAAAGTTAAGACATTGAAATACTTCAATGAATTAGAAGCAGAAAATATTAAAGGTCTGTAATGTTGTCTCCGCCCCAACAGTCAACGCGGGGCGGTAAATTTTTGATATCGGGGGTCGGAATGTATGCTTTAACCCAGGGCCGGATCTATACCGGTCACGAAATTCTTGATGACCATGCGCTTGTTGTCGCTAATGGCCTGATTGACCGCGTTTGTCCGATGGCCGAACTGCCGCCGGGAATAGAACAACGCTCATTGAATGGGGCCATTCTCACCCCCGGTTTTATTGACGTGCAGCTAAACGGCTGCGGCGGCGTGCAGTTTAACGATACCGCAGAAGCTGTCAGCGTTGAAACGCTGGAAATTATGCAGAAAGCCAATGAAAAATCGGGCTGTACTAACTTTCTGCCAACGCTTATCACTACCAGCGACGAATTGATGAAACAGGGCATTCGCGTCATGCGCGAGTACCTGGAAAAACATCCGCACCAGGCGCTGGGGCTCCACCTGGAAGGCCCCTGGCTTAATCTGGTAAAAAAAGGCACCCATAATCCTGATTTCGTGCGTAAACCAGACGCTGCGCTGGTCGATTTCTTGTGCGATAATGCCGACGTCATTACCAAAGTCACACTCGCGCCGGAAATGGTTCCTGCTGACGTGATCGCTAAACTGGCAAATGCAGGCATTGTGGTTTCCGCAGGCCACTCCAACGCGACGTTAAAAGAGGCAAAAGCGGGCTTCCGCGCCGGGATTACCTTTGCGACTCACCTGTTTAACGCGATGCCATATATTACAGGCCGTGAGCCCGGTCTTGCTGGCGCTATTCTGGACGAAGCGGATATTTATTGCGGCGTTATTGCCGATGGTCTGCATGTCGACTACGCCAACATTCGCAATGCCAAGCGCCTGAAAGGCGACAAACTTTGTCTGGTGACAGACGCCACCGCACCGGCGGGGGCCAACATTGAGCAGTTCATTTTCGCAGGTAAAACAATATACTACCGCAATGGACTGTGTGTGGATGAAAACGGTACGCTGAGCGGTTCCTCCTTAACCATGATTGAAGGCGTACGCAACCTGGTCGCGCATTGCGGCATCGCTTTGGATGAAGTGCTGCGCATGGCAACGCTCTACCCGGCTCGCGCTATCGGTGTTGATAAGCATCTCGGTAGCATTGCGCCCGGTAAAGTCGCGAACCTGACCGCGTTCACCCACGATTTTAAAATTATCAAGACCATCGTTAATGGTAACGAGGTCGTTTGACTTGAGTAAGTGAGAATATGACACCAGGCGGACAAGCTCAGATAGGTAATGTTGATCTCGTAAAACAGCTTAACAGCGCAGCCGTTTACCGCCTGATTGACCAGCATGGTCCTATCTCGCGCATACAAATTGCCGAGCAAAGCCAGCTTGCTCCCGCCAGCGTAACGAAAATTACGCGTCAACTCATTGAACGCGGGCTGATCAAAGAAGTCGATCAGCAGGCCTCCACCGGAGGCCGCCGCGCTATCTCTATCGTCACGGAAACCCGCAACTTCCATGCCATTGGCGTTCGCCTGGGGCGTCATGATACCACCTTAACGCTTTACGATCTGAGCAGTAAAGTGGTCGCTGAGGAGCATTATCCGCTGCCGGAGCGCACCCAGCAGACGCTGGAACACGCGCTGCTCAATACTATCGCCGTCTTTATTGATAGCTGTCAGCGTAAAATCCGCGAATTGATCGCTATTTCCGTGATCCTGCCAGGGCTTGTTGATCCGGAAAGCGGCGTGATTCGTTACATGCCGCACATTCAGGTTGAAAACTGGGGACTGGTCGAAGCGCTGGAAAAACAGTTTCACGTCACCTGTTTTGTCGGGCACGATATCCGTAGCCTGGCGCTGGCGGAACACTACTTTGGCGCCAGCCAGGATTGCGAGGACTCCATTCTGGTACGCGTCCATCGCGGTACAGGCGCCGGGATTATCTCCAACGGGCGCATCTTCATTGGCCGTAACGGCAACGTCGGCGAAATTGGGCATATTCAGGTGGAACCGCTGGGCGAGCGCTGCCACTGCGGTAATTTTGGCTGCCTGGAAACCATTGCCGCCAATGCGGCAATTGAACAACGGGTGCTGAATTTGCTTAAACAAGGCTATCAAAGCCGTGTTCCGCCTGACGACTGCACGATTAAAACTATCTGTAAGGAGGCAAATAAGGGCGACAGCCTGGCCTCGGAAGTTATCGAGCATGTCGGCCGTCATTTGGGCAAAACGATCGCCATTGCTATCAACCTGTTTAATCCGCAAAAAATCGTCATTGCCGGCGAGATCACTGAAGCCGATAAAGTCCTGTTGCCTGCTATTGAAAGCTGCATCAATACGCAGGCGTTGAAGGCATTTCGCAAAAATTTGCCGGTGGTACGCTCCACGCTCGATCACCGTTCCGCTATCGGTGCATTTGCCTTAGTTAAACGCGCTATGCTCAACGGAACATTGCTGCAACGTTTGCTGGAAAGTTGATGCGCTCTTATAGTATCGGATTATTCACAAATTCCCTGGGTAGTTCATGACCATCAAGAATGTAATCTGCGATATCGACGGCGTGCTGATGCACGACAACGTAGCCGTACCCGGTGCGGCGGAATTTCTGACGGGGATTCTGGAAAAAGGTCTGCCGCTGGTGCTGCTGACCAATTACCCGTCGCAAACCGGACAGGATCTGGCGAACCGTTTTGCCACCGCTGGCGTTAACGTGCCGGACAGCGTGTTTTATACCTCAGCAATGGCGACAGCCGATTTTCTGCGCCGTCAGGAAGGTAAGAAAGCGTATGTCGTGGGCGAAGGCGCGCTCATTCACGAGCTCTATAAAGCGGGTTTTACCATTACCGATGTGAACCCTGATTTTGTCATTGTTGGAGAGACCCGCTCCTACAACTGGGACATGATGCATAAAGCGGCATTTTTCGTCGCCAACGGCGCGCGCTTTATCGCCACCAACCCGGATACTCACGGTCGCGGTTTTTACCCGGCCTGCGGCGCGCTGTGCGCAGGCATTGAAAAAATCTCCGGCCGGAAGCCGTTTTATGTCGGCAAACCAAGCCCGTGGATCATCCGCGCGGCGTTAAACAAAATGCAGGCGCACTCGGAAGAGACCGTTATCGTCGGCGACAACCTGCGCACCGACATTCTGGCGGGGTTCCAGGCCGGTCTGGAGACCATTCTGGTACTTTCTGGCGTATCAACGATCAATGATATTGATAGTATGCCGTTCCGCCCGAGTTGGATTTACCCTTCCGTCGCCGAGATCGACGTTATCTAAAACGGTCACCTGCCTGATGGCGCGCAGCTTACAGGTCTACAATGTTGTTCGAACCGTAGGCCTGATAGCGAGGCGCCACCAGCAAAAACATTATTCAATTAAATCACGATAAAACTGAAGATCCATCAATAAATTCGCGCAATACGTAATCATTTTTCACTAATCAACAATGACTATTGCGTTTTTTCTTTTTCAGACGGTAAACCCCTTGCGCCTTCCACGCCTTTGCGGCATTTTTTAATCAAGCAAACACAAAAAGTACGACGCAACAGATTAACGGAGAAGGCTATGTGTTCTATTTTCGGCGTATTCGATATCAAAACAGATGCAGTGGAACTGCGTAAAAAAGCCCTTGAACTGTCACGCCTGATGCGCCATCGCGGCCCGGACTGGTCCGGCATCTACGCTTGCGATAACGCGATTCTCGCACATGAACGCTTGTCGATTGTTGATGTTAACGCCGGCGCCCAGCCCCTGTATAACGCCAGAAAAACCCACGTACTGGCGGTGAACGGTGAAATTTATAACCATCAGACGTTACGCGCGGAGTATGGCGATCGTTACGCGTTCCAGACCGGTTCCGACTGCGAAGTTATCCTCGCGCTATATCAGGAAAAAGGGCCGGATTTCCTTGACGATTTACAGGGGATGTTCGCCTTCGCCCTGTATGACAGCGAAAAAGACGCTTATCTGATTGGTCGTGACCATATCGGTATTATTCCGCTCTATATGGGCTATGACGAATTCGGCAACTTCTATGTGGCTTCAGAAATGAAAGCGCTGACGCCGGTCTGCCGCACTATTAAAGAGTTCCCGGCGGGCAGCTACCTGTGGAGCAAAGATGGGGAGATCCGCCAGTACTATCAGCGCGACTGGTTTGAGTTCGCCGCGGTAAAAGACAACGTCACCGACAAAAACGCGCTGCGTCAGGCGCTGGAAGAATCCGTGAAAAGCCACCTGATGTCCGACGTGCCCTACGGCGTACTGCTCTCCGGCGGCCTGGACTCGTCGATTATTTCGGCGATCACCAAAAAATTCGCCGCCCGTCGCGTCGAAGATCAGGAGCGCTCCGAAGCCTGGTGGCCGCAGTTGCACTCTTTTGCGGTGGGTCTGGAAGGTTCGCCTGACCTGAAGGCGGCCCAGGAGGTGGCTAACCACCTCGGCACCGTACATCACGAAATTCATTTCACCGTCCAGGAGGGTCTGGATGCGATTCGCGACGTAATTTACCACATCGAAACCTATGACGTGACCACTATCCGCGCCTCAACGCCAATGTATCTGATGTCGCGTAAGATCAAAGCGATGGGCATCAAAATGGTGCTCTCCGGCGAAGGTTCCGATGAGGTGTTTGGCGGCTACCTGTACTTCCATAAAGCGCCGAACGCCAAAGAGTTACATGAAGAGACGGTCCGTAAGCTACAGGCGCTGCATATGTATGACTGCGCCCGCGCCAACAAAGCGATGTCCGCCTGGGGCGTGGAAGCGCGCGTACCGTTCCTGGATAAAAAATTCCTCGACGTGGCGATGCGTATCAACCCACAGGATAAAATGTGCGGCAACGGTAAGATGGAAAAACACGTGCTGCGCGAGTGCTTCGAGTCTTATCTGCCGGCCAGCGTCGCGTGGCGTCAGAAAGAGCAATTCTCTGACGGTGTAGGCTACAGTTGGATCGATACGCTGAAAGAGGTGGCGGCGAAACAGATTTCCGATCAACAACTGGAAACCGCGCGCTTCCGCTTTCCATACAACACGCCGTCGTCTAAAGAGGCGTACTTGTACCGGGAAATTTTTGAAGAGCTGTTCCCGGTGCCAAGCGCGGCGGAGTGCGTACCCGGCGGCCCGTCCGTAGCCTGTTCTTCCGCCAAAGCCATTGAGTGGGATGAAGCATTCAAAACGATGGATGACCCGTCAGGCCGCGCGGTCGGCGTGCATCAGTCGGCGTACCAGTAAATTAACGATGACGAAAGAGCCCTTAGGGGCTCTTTTTTTATGGCAAACCACTTTCAGAAAAACGATTAATAACCAATAATTGCCGAATATTGCGCCACGCTGTTCGCAACCTAACCAAACAGACACTTTCCGACGTTTTTCGATGAAAAAGAGGTTGACGCTTCAAGGCTCAATACGCATAATGCGCCCCGCAACGCCGATAAGGTAACGCGGAAAAAGATGGCTACGTAGCTCAGTTGGTTAGAGCACATCACTCATAATGATGGGGTCACAGGTTCGAATCCCGTCGTAGCCACCATCTTTTTTGCGGGAGTGGCGAAATTGGTAGACGCACCAGATTTAGGTTCTGGCGCCGCAAGGTGTGCGAGTTCAAGTCTCGCCTCCCGCACCATTCACCGATAAGCGTTGTACGGATGGGGTATCGCCAAGCGGTAAGGCACCGGTTTTTGATACCGGCATTCCCTGGTTCGAATCCAGGTACCCCAGCCATATTTCTTCGAGTTTGCGGTTCACCGCGACGGTATTGGGGTATCGCCAAGCGGTAAGGCACCGGTTTTTGATACCGGCATTCCCTGGTTCGAATCCAGGTACCCCAGCCATCGAAGAAATTATCTGGCTACGTAGCTCAGTTGGTTAGAGCACATCACTCATAATGATGGGGTCACAGGTTCGAATCCCGTCGTAGCCACCATATTGAGGAACATCGGGTTCGCCCGCTAATCCGAAAACAATTTGTTGAAGTATTAGCCACCGGTTCGATTCCGGTATGATTACTGATACTAAATTGGGGTATCGCCAAGCGGTAAGGCACCGGATTCTGATTCCGGCATTCCGAGGTTCGAATCCTCGTACCCCAGCCACATTTAAAAAGCTCGCTTCGGCGAGCTTTTTGCTTTTCTGGCGACTCGGACTGCCTGATGGCGCTACGCTTATCAGGCCTGCGGGCGAATACAGACCGGGTAAGGTATTGCCGCCACCCGGCATAACACAAACTACAACCCCAGCGCATACTTCAGCGCCTGACGTTTTAGCACGCCTGCGCGCTGCGCCGCCATCAGCCCCATATTGCGTAAAATACGCAGCGGCGGCAGCTCATTGCTGAATCCGGCATAAAACAGATCCATTCCACTTTGCATCATAAAATTATCTGCCATGCGCCGCATCTGATAGCGTTTCAACACCGAATAGCTGGCCCAGGACTCGCCATAGCTACGGGCATTCGCCAGTACATCAATCAACGCATCAACGTCCCGATACCCCAGGTTGACGCCCTGTCCGGCCAGCGGATGAATGGTATGCGCCGCGTCGCCCACCAGCGCCAGCCCCGGTTGCACATACTGCAACGCGTGACGACGGGTTAGCGGAAACGCGCCCGCCGCGACAGGCATCACAGCCCCCAGACGCGCCGGAAAGTGCTGGTTAATTTCCACCTGCAATTGCGTCATCGATAACCCCTGTAGCTGGCGAATACGTGCCGGAGCGTCATACCACACCAGCGACGCCCAGTCGTCAAACAACGGCAAAAAGGCGCGCGGCCCATCCGGCGTAAACTGCTGCCAGGTGCTGTCGCCTGGCGCATTTTCACACTTGACGGTGATAAGCATACACGACTGCGCATATTGCCAGGCGTGGATGCCAATTCCCGCCATTTGCCGAACCTGCGAATTCGCGCCGTCGGCGCCAATCACCAGCTTCGGCGTAATACGTTCGCCGTCGGCCAGTTCCAGCGCATAACCATCATTGTGGCGATGCAACGCCGTTAGTGAAGCCGGAACGTGCAACGTCACACCGGGGTGCGCTTCCAGCGCCTGCCATAGCGCCTGTTGCAGAACGTTGTTCTCTACCATATAGCCCAACAGTGGCAGCTTGAGTTCGGCAGCGTCAAACACCACATGGGCGTTTTCCCACTCCCAGGTTTCCAGTCGCCGATAAGAATGGGTACGCATTCCCTGCACCGCCTCCCAGACGCCCAGCCCCTTGAGCAGCGCTACGGATGCCGCGCTAATAGCCGAAATCCGCACGTCAGGCTGGCTGTCAGCCACAAACGGCGCAGGCGCGGCATGTTCTATTACCATCACCGTAAACCCTTGCTGCGCCAGACCCAGCGCCAGCGCGCCGCCGACCATTCCCCCGCCGACAATGGCAATTTCCGTTGGTTGATTTGTCATGGTCATTCATCCTGTTACGTTTTAGACAAGTTTACAGGATTTTTTACCCATTAGGGCTGACGTCAGTCATACTGGTCACAACCGCGCCAAAGCATTACACTATGCGCCCTGCTTTTCAGCCACTATTTCGCAAGAGCAAGTCGATGACTAAAAAACTCCATATTAAAACCTGGGGCTGTCAGATGAACGAGTACGATTCATCGAAGATGGCCGATCTGCTGGACGCCACCCACGGGTATCAACTGACCGACGTGGCGGAAGAGGCGGATGTGCTGCTGTTGAATACCTGCTCAATCCGCGAGAAGGCTCAGGAAAAAGTCTTCCATCAATTAGGTCGCTGGAGACTGTTAAAAGAGAAGAATCCCGATCTGATTATCGGCGTCGGCGGCTGCGTGGCTTCCCAGGAAGGCGAGCACATTCGTCAACGCGCCCATTACGTCGACATTATTTTTGGTCCGCAAACCCTGCACCGCCTGCCAGAGATGATTAACTCCGTGCGCGGCGACCGCAGCCCGGTGGTAGATATCAGCTTCCCGGAAATCGAGAAGTTCGACCGTCTGCCGGAACCGCGCGCAGAAGGCCCGACCGCTTTCGTTTCCATCATGGAAGGCTGCAATAAATATTGTACTTACTGCGTAGTGCCGTATACCCGCGGTGAAGAAGTCAGCCGTCCCTCAGACGATATCCTGTTTGAAATCGCCCAGTTAGCCGCGCAGGGCGTGCGTGAAGTCAACCTGCTTGGCCAGAACGTTAACGCCTGGCGCGGAGAAAACTACGACGGCACCACCGGCACCTTTGCCGATTTGCTGCGTCTGGTTGCCGCCATCGACGGCATTGACCGTATTCGCTTTACCACCAGCCATCCGATTGAGTTCACTGACGATATTATCGAGGTGTACCGCGATACGCCGGAACTGGTCAGTTTCCTGCATCTGCCGGTACAGAGCGGTTCCGATCGCGTGCTGAATCTGATGGGGCGCACCCATACTGCGCTGGAATATAAAGCAATCATCCGTAAACTGCGCGCGGCGCGGTCGGACATTCAGATAAGCTCTGACTTTATCGTCGGTTTCCCTGGCGAAACTACCGATGATTTCGAAAAAACTATGAAGCTTATCGCCGACGTTAACTTTGATATGAGCTACAGCTTCATCTTCTCTGCGCGTCCGGGAACGCCGGCTGCCGATATGGTTGATGACGTACCGGAAGAAGAGAAGAAGCAGCGTCTGTATATTCTGCAAGAGCGAATCAATCAGCAGGCAATGGCGTGGAGCCGCCGTATGCTCGGCACGACACAGCGCATTCTGGTGGAAGGCACGTCGCGTAAAAATATTATGGAGCTGTCTGGCCGTACCGAAAACAACCGGGTGGTGAACTTTGAAGGCACGCCGGAGATGATTGGTAAGTTTGTCGATGTGGAAATTACCGACGTCTATCCGAACTCCCTGCGCGGGAAAGTGGTGCGCACTGAAGATGAAATGGGGCTGCGCGTCGCTGAAACGCCGGAGTCCGTCATTGCCCGTACCCGTAAAGAAAATGAGCTGGGCGTAGGATTCTACCAGCCTTAATCCTGCAGGAAAGACAATAAGGCCCGATGACGCTGCGCTTATCGGGCCTGGTGATCATGGCCCGTCGCCCGACGGGCCTTGCAATTTTCCCTCTTCATCCCCATCTTCATTGCAATGCTTGCGCCTTTACCCACTGGCGTGAATAATTTCCTTACAGGCCGGTAACCATCCGTTGTCCGGCGATACAGATACAAGAGGAACGGTTTGAATATAGACACTCGCGAAATTACCCTTGAGCCCGCAGACAACGCCCGTCTATTGAGTCTTTGCGGGCCGTTTGATGACAATATTAAACAGCTCGAACGTCGTCTCGGTATTGAAATCAACCGCCGTGACAATCACTTTAAACTGACCGGTCGTCCGATTTGCGTGACCGCGGCGACAGATATTTTGCGAAGCCTGTATGTCGATACCGCTCCGATGCGCGGCCAGACTCAGGATATCGAACCGGAACAAATTCACCTGGCGATTAAAGAAGCGCGGGTGCTGGAACAGAGCGCGGAAAGCGTGCCTGACTATGGCAAAGCTATCAATATCAAAACCAAGCGCGGCGTAATTAAACCGCGTACGCCGAACCAGGCGCAGTACATCGCCAATATTCTCGATCATGACATTACCTTCGGCGTCGGCCCGGCGGGTACCGGTAAAACTTATCTTGCGGTCGCCGCTGCGGTAGACGCCCTGGAGCGCCAGGAGATTCGCCGTATTCTTCTGACTCGTCCGGCGGTGGAAGCCGGGGAAAAACTGGGCTTTCTGCCGGGCGATTTAAGCCAGAAGGTGGACCCGTACCTGCGTCCGCTGTATGACGCGCTGTTCGAAATGCTCGGCTTTGAAAAAGTCGAGAAGCTTATCGAGCGCAATGTGATTGAAGTCGCGCCGCTGGCCTATATGCGCGGACGCACGTTAAACGACGCCTTTATCATTCTGGATGAAAGCCAGAACACCACTATCGAACAGATGAAGATGTTCCTGACGCGTATCGGCTTTAACTCGAAAGCGGTGATCACCGGCGACGTGACGCAGATTGACCTACCGCGTAATACCAAATCCGGCTTGCGTCATGCCATTGAAGTGCTGGCGGAAGTAGATGAAATCAGTTTCAACTTCTTCCACAGCGAAGACGTGGTGCGCCATCCGGTCGTTGCCCGCATTGTTAACGCCTATGAAGCCTGGGAAGAGGCCGAACAAAAACGCAAAGCGGCGCAGGCGGCGGAGCGTAAGCGTGAAGCCCAGGAGCAGGAACAGAAATGAGCCAGGTGATCCTCGATTTACAGTTGGCCTGTGAAAACCACGCGGGCCTGCCGGATGAAGCTCAGTTTCAACGCTGGCTGGACGGCGTTATTCCGCAGTTTCAGGAAGAGGCGGAAGTCACAATCCGTCTGGTGGATGAGGCCGAAAGCCACGACCTTAATTTGACGTACCGCGGGAAAGATAAACCCACTAATGTTCTCTCCTTCCCGTTTGAAGCGCCCCCAGGCATTGAAATGCCGCTACTGGGCGATCTGATTATTTGCCGTCAGGTCGTGGAGCAGGAAGCGCAGGAGCAGCGCAAGCCGCTGGAGGCGCACTGGGCGCACATGGTCGTGCACGGTAGCCTGCATTTGCTGGGTTACGATCATATCGACGATGACGAGGCGGAAGAGATGGAGTCTCTCGAAACGGAGATTATGCTTGCTATGGGCTATGAGGATCCGTACATTGCCGAGAAGGAATAGGATGCCGAAATCTTGCAGGCCGGAGCATCCGGCACAATGCCTGATGCTCCGGCCTACTTGTATCACACCGCCATGTGCTGAATTTACGCGCATGTGCAACACATTAACTAACATGAGAACCCATACGACGCCATGAGCGACGACAATTCACACAGTAGTGACACAGTAAACAGTAAAAAGGGATTTTTTTCCCTACTACTCAGCCAGCTTTTCCACGGTGAACCTAAAAACCGTGATGAGTTGCTGGCGCTGATCCGTGATTCCGGGCAGAACGAGCTTATCGATGAAGATACGCGCGATATGCTCGAAGGGGTAATGGACATCGCCGACCAGCGCGTTCGCGATATTATGATCCCACGCTCCCAGATGATTACCCTGAAACGCAACCAGACGCTGGACGAATGTCTCGATGTTATCATCGAGTCCGCCCACTCGCGTTTTCCGGTGATCAGCGAAGATAAAGATCACATTGAAGGGATTCTGATGGCCAAAGATTTGCTGCCGTTTATGCGCAGCGATGCCGAAGCCTTCAGCATGGACAAAGTGTTACGCCCCGCCGTTGTCGTACCGGAGAGCAAACGCGTCGATCGTATGCTCAAGGAGTTCCGCTCCCAGCGTTACCATATGGCGATCGTGATTGATGAGTTCGGCGGCGTTTCCGGCCTCGTGACTATCGAAGACATCCTCGAACTGATTGTCGGTGAAATTGAAGATGAGTATGACGAAGAAGACGATATCGACTTCCGTCAGCTTAGCCGCCATACCTGGACGATTCGCGCGCTGGCGTCAATTGAAGACTTCAATGACGCTTTCGGCACCCACTTCAGCGATGAAGAAGTCGATACCATCGGCGGGCTGGTGATGCAGGCGTTCGGTCATTTACCGGCCCGCGGCGAAACCATTGACATTGATGGTTACCAGTTCAAAGTGGCGATGGCCGATAGTCGCCGTATCATTCAGGTGCATGTCAGAATCCCGGATGACTCGCCCCAGCCAAAACTGAACGAATAACAGCAATAGTGGACTAAAAATGGCATTTGCCTCGTTAATTGAACGCCAGCGTCTTCGCCTGCTGCTGGCGTTATTATTCGGCGCCTGCGGAACACTGGCTTTCTCTCCGTATGACGTCTGGCCCGCAGCGATAGTGTCGCTTATCGGGCTGCAGGCCTTAACGTTCAATCGCCGCCCGCTCCAGTCTGCCGCCATCGGCTATTGCTGGGGACTCGGACTTTTCGGTAGCGGGATTAACTGGGTTTATGTCAGTATCGCGCAGTTTGGCGGAATGCCGGGTCCGGTTAACGTTTTTCTGGTGGTGCTGCTTGCAGCTTATCTCTCGCTGTATACCGGACTGTTTGCCGGGATTTTGTCGCGCCTGTGGCCAAAAACCAACTGGCTGCGCGTCGCTATCGCCGCGCCTGCAATATGGCAAATCACCGAATTTTTACGCGGCTGGGTGCTGACCGGCTTCCCCTGGCTGCAATTTGGCTATAGTCAGGTCGACGGCCCGCTAAAAGGTCTGGCGCCGGTGATGGGCGTCGAAGCGATCAACTTCCTGCTGATGATGGTCAGCGGTCTGTTAGCGCTGGCATTGGCGACGCGGAACTGGCGTCCGCTGGCTGTCGCCGTGATTCTGTTTGCTCTGCCCTTTCCACTACGCTATATCCAGTGGTTTACGCTGGAACCGGCCAAAACGACCCAGGTATCGCTGGTACAGGGCGATATCCCGCAGTCGCTGAAGTGGGACGAAAACCAGCTACTGAATACGCTAAAAATCTATCTCAACGAAACCCGACCAGAGTTAGGCAAATCACAAATTATTATCTGGCCGGAGTCGGCGATTCCGGATCTCGAAATCAATCAGCAGCCCTTCCTTCGTTCGCTGGACGAGATGTTACGCGAAAAAAATAGCACGCTGATCACCGGTATTGTCGATGCGCGTCTCAATAAACAGAATCGATACGACACCTACAATACGATTATCACGCTGGGCAAGGATAATCCATACAGTTATGACTCGCCCAATCGCTACAATAAAAATCACCTTGTGCCCTTTGGCGAGTTTGTTCCGCTGGAGTCTATCCTGCGTCCGCTGGCGCCGTTCTTCGATCTGCCCATGTCCTCCTTTAGCCGCGGCCCTTATATCCAGCCGCAGTTACATGCGCACGACTATAAGCTGACGGCGGCAATCTGTTATGAAATAATTCTTGGCGAACAGGTGCGGGATAACTTCCGCCCGGACACCGACTATCTGCTGACTATTTCTAACGACGCCTGGTTTGGTAAGTCCATTGGCCCGTGGCAACATTTCCAGATGGCGCGGATGCGTTCGCTGGAGCTGGCGCGTCCGTTGCTGCGCAGTACTAATAACGGTATTACGGCGGTGATTGGCCCGCAGGGCGAAATCCAGGCGATGATCCCGCAGTTCACTCGCCAGGTACTGACAACCAACGTCACGCCAACCACAGGTTTAACCCCCTATGCCCGTACCGGCAACTGGCCGCTATGGATACTGACCGCGCTGTTTGCTTTTGGCGCGGTGGTAATGAGTCTGCGGCAACGGCGGAAATAATCTCTTCCAGGCCGGATGGCGCTTCGCTTATCCGGCCTGGAAATCCCCCTTTTACCCTATTCTGGCACGTCTATTGCTTTGTTATACATGACAAACCTGTTCTGGCTGCTTGTGCAACCGGGTCGCACCAAAATCGATCGTCGGTAGCACCTGAACGGTGCAATGTAGGATTTTTGCCTCTGAACGGTGCGGCGCACTTCGCAAAAATAAACAATATCGCAGCAAAATATTTACAACAAGCCACACTAAATGTTAACAAACACATATAACACTGCACGCGCAAGTTGCAGGCAATAACAACATCACAATAGCTATCAATGCGTCGACGGCGCAGATGATAAAGGAGTTGGATATGCAATTACGTAAGCTAACCACAGCAATGCTGGTCATGGGACTGTCTGCGGGCCTTGCGCACGCAGAAGATAGCGCCCCTGCCGCTGGTAGCACCCTGGATAAGATCGCTAAAAATGGCGTGATCGTCGTCGGGCATCGCGAATCATCTGTGCCCTTTTCTTATTACGACAACCAGCAGAAAGTGGTCGGCTATTCCCAGGACTACTCCAACGCCATTGTGGAAGCGGTAAAAAAGAAACTTAACAAGCCCGATCTGCAGGTGAAGCTGATCCCGATCACCTCGCAAAACCGTATTCCGCTGTTGCAAAACGGAACGTTCGATTTTGAATGCGGTTCAACGACTAATAACCTTGAACGCCAGAAACAGGCTGCCTTCTCCGATACGATTTTCGTCGTCGGCACGCGACTGCTGACTAAAAAAGGCGGCGATATTAAAGATTTCCCGGACCTGAAAGGGAAAGCGGTCGTCGTAACCTCCGGGACGACCTCTGAAATTCTGCTGCATAAGCTTAACGAAGAGCAAAAGATGGATATGCGCATTATTAGCGCGAAAGACCACGGTGACTCGTTCCGCACCCTGGAAAGCGGTCGCGCTGTCGCCTTTATGATGGATGACGCGTTGCTGGCCGGCGAGCGCGCCAAAGCGAAGAAACCGGATAACTGGGAGATTGTCGGTAAACCGCAGTCCCAGGAAGCCTACGGCTGTATGCTGCGTAAAAACGATCCGCAATTCAAAAAGTTAATGGATGACACTATCGCCCAGGCGCAAACCTCCGGCGAAGCGGCGAAGTGGTTTGATAAGTGGTTTAAAAATCCGATCCCCCCGAAAAATCTGAACATGAATTTCGAGTTGTCTGACGAGATGAAAGCCCTGTTCAAAGCACCGAATGATAAAGCGCTTAACTAACTAAAACTAAATGGGGCGGGACCTCCTGTCCTCTCGATTGTCGCTCAGCACGGACAGACTATAAGCCTGATGGTCGTTCCCCATCGGGCCTGAAACCGCAAATCGCCGGGCAACAATCTTCGAGGGTAGCGCTGCTACCCTTTTTTTTCGGAGTAGATGTATGTCAATAGACTGGAACTGGGGTATTTTTTTACAAGAAGCCCCCTTCGGCAACACCACCTATCTTGGCTGGCTATGGAGTGGTTTTCAGGTCACCGTAGCCCTTTCGATTACCGCCTGGATTATCGCTTTCCTGGTAGGATCTATTTTCGGCATTTTACGTACCGTTCCCAACCGTTTCCTCTCCGGACTGGGCACATTGTACGTAGAACTGTTCCGTAACGTGCCACTGATCGTGCAATTCTTCACCTGGTACCTGGTGGTGCCTGAACTGTTGCCGGAAGATCTTGGCATGTGGTTTAAGGCGGAACTCGATCCCAATATTCAGTTTTTCCTCTCCTCAATGATCTGTCTGGGACTGTTTACCGCCGCCCGCGTTTGCGAACAGGTGCGCGCCGCTATTCAGTCTCTGCCTCGCGGACAGAAGAACGCGGCGCTGGCGATGGGGCTAACGCTGCCGCAGGCTTATCGCTATGTCCTGCTGCCGAATGCCTATCGCGTTATTGTGCCGCCAATGACGTCAGAGATGATGAATCTGGTGAAAAACTCAGCTATCGCCTCAACCATCGGTCTGGTGGATATGGCGGCGCAGGCAGGCAAACTGTTGGATTACTCGGCGCACGCCTGGGAATCCTTCACCGCCATTACGCTGGCCTATGTGCTGATTAACGCCGTTATCATGCTGGTCATGAGCCTGGTTGAACGCAAAGTCCGCCTGCCGGGCAACGTGGGGAGCAAATAATGTACGAATTTGACTGGAGTTCGATTATCCCCTCACTGCCTTACCTGCTGGCCGGGTTGGTCATCACGCTGAAGATCACCGTCACCGCCGTTGTCGTGGGGATAGTCTGGGGAACCATTCTGGCCGTCATGCGCCTCTCAAGCTTTGCCCCCATCGCCTGGTTTGCTAAAGCGTATGTTAACGTTTTCCGTTCCATCCCGTTGGTCATGGTCTTACTGTGGTTCTATCTGATTGTACCCGGCTTTCTGCAAAACGTGCTGGGGCTATCGCCGAAAACCGATATCCGCCTGATCTCCGCGATGGTGGCATTCTCCATGTTTGAAGCGGCCTACTATTCCGAGATTATTCGCGCCGGTATTCAAAGTATTTCCCGCGGGCAGTCCAGCGCGGCGCTGGCGCTGGGGATGACCCACTGGCAGTCGATGAAGCTAATTATTCTGCCGCAGGCGTTTCGGGCGATGGTGCCGCTGTTGCTTACGCAGGGCATTGTGCTATTTCAGGACACCTCTTTAGTTTATGTACTAAGCCTGGCGGACTTCTTCCGCACCGCGTCTACTATCGGCGAGCGTGACGGTACTCAGGTCGAAATGATTCTGTTCGCCGGCGCCGTTTATTTTGTTATCAGCCTGAGCGCGTCGTTGCTGGTCAGCTATTTGAAGAAAAGGACAGTTTAATGATTACCCTGAAAAATGTTTCAAAATGGTATGGTCACTTTCAGGTGCTGACCGATTGTTCAACAGAAGTGAAAAAAGGCGAAGTGGTGGTAGTCTGCGGGCCATCGGGTTCCGGTAAATCCACGCTGATTAAGACCGTCAACGGTCTGGAACCGGTGCAAAAAGGCGAAATTACCGTTAACGGCATTATTGTGAACGACAAAAAAACCGACCTGGCGAAACTGCGTTCCCGCGTGGGCATGGTATTCCAGCACTTCGAGCTGTTTCCCCACCTGTCGATCATCGAAAACCTGACGCTGGCGCAGGTGAAAGTGCTGAAACGCGATAAGGCCGCCGCCCGCGATAAAGGGCTCAAGCTGCTGGAGCGCGTTGGGCTCTCGGCGCACGCCAATAAATATCCCGCCCAGCTTTCCGGCGGTCAGCAGCAGCGCGTGGCGATTGCCCGCGCGCTGTGTATGGACCCCATTGCCATGTTATTCGATGAACCTACTTCCGCGCTCGATCCGGAAATGATCAACGAGGTGCTGGACGTCATGGTCGAACTGGCCCATGAAGGCATGACCATGATGGTAGTGACGCACGAAATGGGTTTTGCCCGTAAAGTGGCTAACCGGGTAATCTTTATGGATGAAGGAAAAATCGTCGAAGATTCGCCAAAAGAGGAGTTCTTCGCTAACCCCAGTTCCGATCGCGCAAAAGACTTCCTTGCGAAAATCCTGCACTAATATTCCCGGCGCGCATGTCAGAGTGCGCGCTATCTCACGCTTTACCTCTTCGCTTCTCGAAACGTATCCAGCCGAGCGTTAACCTTGTCACAAAGTACCACTTACAAGGAGCCATAATGGCACTGCCCATTATTATTGATTGCGATCCGGGTCATGATGACGCTATCGCCCTCGTTCTCGCCCTCGCCTCCCCTGAACTGGAAGTGAAAGCGATCACCTCTTCCGCCGGCAACCAGACGCCGGAGAAGACCCTGCGTAACGTGCTGCGGATGCTGACGCTGCTCAAACGTCCGGATATCCCGGTGGCGGGCGGCGCGCTCAAGCCGCTGATGCGCGAGCTGATTATCGCCGATAACGTTCACGGCGAAAGCGGCCTCGACGGCCCGGCGTTGCCGGAGCCGTCTTTCACGCCGCAAAGCTGCACTGCCGTAGAGCTGATGGCAAAAACCCTGCGCGACAGCGCGCAGCCCGTCACCCTCGTCGCCACTGGCCCACAGACCAACGTGGCGTTGCTGCTCAATAGCCACCCGGAGCTGCACGCGAAAATTGCGCGTATTGTGATCATGGGCGGCGCGATGGCGCTGGGTAACTGGACACCCGCTGCGGAATTTAATATTTACGTCGACCCGGAGGCCGCCGAAATTGTCTTCCAGTCAGGCATTCCGGTGGTGATGGCCGGGCTGGACGTCACCCATAAGGCGCAGATTCACGCCGCCGATATCGAGCGTTTCCGCGACATCGGCAATCCAATTTCGACGATCGTGGCTGAACTACTCGACTTCTTCTTTGAATATCACAAAGATGAAAAATGGGGATTTATCGGCGCGCCGCTACACGATCCGTGTACGATAGCCTGGCTATTAAAACCAGAGCTTTTCACGACGATTGAACGCTGGGTCGGCGTCGAAACGCAGGGAAAATATACTCAGGGAATGACGGTGGTGGATTATTATTTCCTGACCGGGAATAAACCTAACGCCATGGTGATGGTCGATGTCGACCGGCAAGGATTTGTCGATCTGCTGGCTGAGCGGCTGAAGTTTTACGCGTAATATTTGCCGGAGGGCAGCTTCGCCATATCCGGCCTACGTGAACGATTTTTGGTAGGCCGGATAAGACGCACCGGCGCTCTTCCACTCACGGCTCAAACGGTCTTCTCTGAAACTGGTCATGACCGCATTTCGGGCACAGCGGCAGCACATCCGGCGTATAAACCGCTAAATGGAAGTGGCACTTCTCGCATACCAGATTGCCCAGCCCCACTACCTCTCCGCTGTGATAAACCCCATGGTGATTGAGATCCTGAAAAACCTCACGCCACTCCAACTGGGTTTTATCGGTAATATCCGCCAGCTCCTGCCACAGACTCTCTTTAATGACCCGCATAAAGACGCTGTCGTCCTGACTCTCTTCGTAGCTCATAGCGAACTCTTCCAGATCGCGTCTGACGGCGCGCGTCAGTTCGTCTACTTCGGTTCGCGTTAACTCCCCTGTTTGCATCACACGCTGGCGCGCCTGCTCCACCAGCGCATCAATGTCGCGCTCGCCATTGCGTAAACGCTCGCTTAATGAAGCCACCAGTTCACGGTAATACTGAGCAACTTTATTCATCACTTCGTCTCCCGGATCGTTAACTGCCTATAATAATAGACCTTATTTACGTTACGCTTTGCAAGACTGCCCACAGAGTCTGTAAATTCTTGTCAGGCTGACGCGCATCGCCTGCCACCTGCCTGATTCGCCCTATTTATAAACTTCGCCATGAAAAGGCACATCGCAGATTGCGAATTTATGGCCAAACGGCACGTCCTGACGTAACACAGCGCTTATCACGCGTTCATCAATAAACATCGTGGCGGTTTCGTCAGCCTTGAGCGCCATGATAGTCGTCACAACGCCATCTTAAGGGTGAATCATTACCGTATTTTTTTTCACGGGTCACTCCTTTGCTATAGTCCTGCTTTCCCTAATCAACAGGCATGTTATTTTTTAACAGGCTGTTTTATATGATTTTATTTTGAGTGATTTGCCAGATGGCGGAAGGAAATACGGCAATTTGCTGCAGTCGTGCCACATTTTGCATCATCGCTTCATGCGCGCCAGACGCGACAAATGTGCTAACCCCTGTTTTGGCGCGGGCGTTTGGGCTATGCTATGCGGATCTAAACACCACCTCTAAAGCTACATTTGTAGCTGTATTGAAAACAGGACTACTGGCTGCCATGCAAGAGCAATACCGCCCGGAAGAGATAGAATCCAAAGTACAGCTTCACTGGGATGAGAAGCGCACATTTGAAGTGACCGAAGACGAGAGCAAAGAGAAGTATTACTGCCTGTCGATGCTTCCCTATCCTTCTGGCCGACTACACATGGGCCACGTACGTAACTACACCATCGGTGACGTGATCGCCCGCTACCAACGTATGTTAGGTAAAAACGTGTTGCAGCCTATTGGCTGGGACGCGTTTGGCCTGCCCGCGGAAGGCGCGGCGGTGAAAAACAACACTGCGCCGGCGCCGTGGACATACGACAACATCGCGTACATGAAAAACCAGCTCAAAATGTTGGGCTTTGGTTATGACTGGAGCCGCGAACTGGCGACCTGCACCCCGGAATACTATCGCTGGGAACAGAAATTCTTCACCGAGCTGTATAAAAAAGGCCTGGTGTACAAGAAGACCTCTGCCGTTAACTGGTGTCCGAACGATCAGACTGTTCTCGCCAACGAACAGGTGATCGACGGCTGCTGCTGGCGCTGCGATACCAAAGTTGAGCGTAAAGAGATCCCACAGTGGTTTATCAAAATCACCGCTTACGCAGACGAACTGTTGCGCGATCTGGATAAGCTGGACCACTGGCCTGATACCGTGAAAACGATGCAGCGCAACTGGATTGGCCGCTCTGAAGGCGTGGAAATCACCTTCGACGTGAAGGGTTACGATAACACGCTGACCGTCTATACCACCCGTCCTGATACCTTTATGGGCGCCACTTACCTGGCGGTGGCCGCCGGTCACCCGCTGGCGCAACAGGCCGCCGCGAACAACGCCGAGCTGGCGGCGTTCATCGACGAATGCCGTAACACCAAAGTGGCCGAAGCCGAAATGGCGACCATGGAGAAAAAAGGCGTCGACACCGGCTTTAAAGCGATTCATCCGTTAACCGGCGAAGAGATCCCGGTCTGGGCGGCAAACTTCGTGTTGATGGAGTACGGCACCGGCGCGGTGATGGCCGTTCCGGGTCACGATCAGCGCGACTACGAATTTGCCTCCAAATACGGTTTGACCATCAAGCCGGTTATTCTGGCTGCCGACGGTTCCGAGCCGGATCTTTCCGAACAGGCGCTGACCGAAAAAGGCGTGCTGTTTAACTCCGGCGAGTTCGACGGCCTGGCCTTTGAAGCGGCGTTTAACGCCATTGCCGATAAGCTGGCGGAAAAAGGCGTTGGCGAACGTAAAGTGAACTACCGTCTACGCGACTGGGGCGTTTCCCGTCAGCGCTACTGGGGCGCGCCGATCCCGATGGTTACCCTGGAAGACGGCACCGTGATCCCGACGCCAGAAGATCAACTGCCGGTGATCCTGCCGGAAGACGTAGTCATGGACGGTATCACCAGCCCAATCAAGGCCGACCCCGAGTGGGCGAAAACCACCGTTAACGGTATGCCTGCGCTGCGTGAAACCGACACCTTCGACACCTTTATGGAATCGTCATGGTACTACGCGCGTTACACCTGCCCGCAGTATCAGGAAGGGATGCTGGATTCGAAAGCGGCAAACTACTGGCTGCCGGTCGACATCTACATCGGCGGTATTGAACATGCCATCATGCACCTGCTTTATTTCCGCTTCTTCCATAAGCTGATGCGCGATGCGGGCATGGTAACCTCTGACGAGCCGGCTAAACAGTTGCTGTGTCAGGGCATGGTGCTGGCGGATGCGTTCTATTATGTCGGCGAGAACGGCGAACGTAACTGGGTTTCGCCAGTTGACGCTATCGTCGAGCGCGATGAAAAAGGCCGCATCGTAAAAGCAAAAGACGCAGCGGGTCATGAGCTGGTCTACACTGGCATGAGTAAAATGTCCAAGTCCAAAAATAACGGTATCGATCCGCAGGTAATGGTTGAACGTTATGGCGCGGACACGGTACGCCTGTTTATGATGTTCGCTTCTCCGGCGGATATGACTCTGGAATGGCAGGAGTCCGGCGTAGAAGGCGCAAACCGCTTTATTAAACGCGTCTGGAAGCTGGTTTACGAACACACCGCTAAAGGTTCTGTCGCGGCGCTGAACATAGATACGCTGAACGACGATCAAAAAGCGCTGCGTCGCGATGTGCATAAAACCATTGCCAAAGTGACCGATGATATCGGCCGCCGTCAGACGTTCAACACCGCCATTGCGGCGATTATGGAACTGATGAATAAACTGGCGAAAGCGCCGCAGGAAAGCGAGCAGGACAGAGCGCTGATGCAGGAAGCGCTGCTGGCGGTCGTGCGTATGCTTAACCCGTTCACGCCACACGTCTGCTTTACCTTGTGGCAGGCGCTGGAAGGCGAAGGCGATATTGATAACGCGCCGTGGCCGGTGGCGGACGATAAAGCGATGGTCGAAGAGTCCACGCTGGTTGTGGTACAGGTAAACGGTAAAGTGCGCGGAAAAATCACCGTACCGGTAAATGCTACCGAAGAACAGGTACGCGAGCGCGCAGGCCAGGAACACCTGGTGGCAAAATATCTTGATGGCGTTACCGTGCGTAAAGTGATTTACGTTCCGGGTAAACTCCTCAATCTGGTTGTTGGCTAAGCGCGGGAGGAAGCGTGCGATATCTGGTAACACTGTTGTTATCTCTGGCGGTGCTGGTCACCGCCGGATGCGGCTGGCATCTGCGTAGTACTACGCAGGTCCCGGCTTCAATGAAAACGATGATCCTCGATTCAGGCGATCCGAACGGTCCGCTAAGTCGTGCGGTACGTAATCAGTTACGGCTGAATAACGTAAACCTGCTTGATAAAAACACAACGCGCAAAGACGTTCCGTCTCTGCGACTTGGAACGGTGACTATTTCGCAGGATACGGCGTCAGTGTTCCAGGACGGCCAGACGGCGGAATATCAGATGGTAATGACCGTCAACGCCTCGGTATTGATTCCGAGCCATGACATCTATCCTATCAGCACGAAAGTGTACCGTTCGTTCTTCGATAACCCGCAAATGGCGTTGGCGAAGGATAACGAGCAGGCCATGATTGTTCAGGAGATGTACGACAAAGCCGCTGAACAGCTCATTCGTAAGCTGACCAGCGTCCGCGCGGCGGATATTCAGGCGACAAAAGAGGAGGCTACCGCAGACAATGAGACGGCGGCACCCGCCTCTACGCCAGCACGCGTTTCCACTACGCTGAGTAACTAATGATCAGGTTATATCCTGAACAACTCCGCGCGCAGCTCAAAGAAGGGCTGCGCGCGGCATATCTGCTATTGGGCAACGATCCGCTGCTATTGCAGGAAAGCCAGGACGCTATTCGTCTGGCGGCTGCATCGCAAGGATTCGAAGAGCACCACGCTTTTACTCTCGATCCCAGTACCGACTGGGGATCGCTTTTCTCACTCTGCCAGGCGATGAGCCTGTTCGCCAGCCGTCAAACGCTGGTGCTGCAACTGCCGGAAAACGGGCCTAACGCGGCAATGAATGAGCAACTCGCCACGCTGAGCGGCCTACTGCATGACGACCTGTTGTTAATAGTGCGCGGAAACAAGCTCACCAAAGCGCAGGAAAACGCCGCCTGGTATACCGCACTGGCAGACCGGAGCGTTCAGGTCAGTTGTCAGACGCCGGAACAGGCGCAACTTCCCCGCTGGGTTGCCGCCAGAGCGAAAGCGCAGAATTTGCAACTGGATGACGCCGCGAACCAACTGCTGTGCTATTGCTATGAGGGCAATCTGTTGGCGCTGGCACAGGCGCTTGAACGACTGTCGCTGCTTTGGCCTGACGGTAAGTTAACGCTTCCTCGCGTGGAGCAGGCCGTCAATGACGCCGCCCACTTTACCCCTTTCCACTGGGTGGATGCGTTACTGATGGGGAAAAGCAAACGCGCGCTGCATATCCTGCAACAGCTACGCCTTGAAGGCAGCGAGCCGGTCATTCTACTGCGTACGCTCCAGCGAGAGCTGCTGCTGCTGGTAAATCTCAAACGTCAGTCCGCCCATACGCCGTTACGCACGCTGTTTGATAAACACCGGGTCTGGCAAAACCGTCGCCCCATGATCGGCGACGCGTTGCAGCGTCTCCATCCTACACAGCTTCGACAGGCCGTGCAGTTACTGACGCGTACGGAAATTACGCTCAAACAGGATTATGGTCAGTCAGTATGGGCAGAGCTTGAAGGGCTATCGCTCCTGCTTTGCCATAAGGCGCTGGCAGACGTATTTATTGATGGGTGATATGAAATCGTTACAGGCTTTATTCGGCGGCACCTTTGATCCGGTGCATTATGGACATCTTAAACCTGTTGAAACGCTGGCGAATCTGATCGGCTTATCGCGGGTGATTATTATGCCTAACAATGTGCCGCCGCATCGCCCCCAGCCGGAAGCCTCCAGCGCGCAGCGTAAATATATGCTGGAGCTGGCTATCGCCGATAAGCCGCTTTTTACGCTGGATGAACGCGAGCTACAGCGAAACGCGCCCTCTTACACTGCGCAAACGCTGAAAGAATGGCGCGAAGAACAGGGTCCCGAAGCGCCGCTGGCGTTTATTATCGGCCAGGACTCGCTGCTTAACTTCCCCACCTGGCATGATTACGACACCATCCTCGATAACACTCACCTGATCGTTTGTCGTCGTCCGGGCTACCCGCTTGAAATGACGCAGGCGCAACACCAACAGTGGCTGGAACAGCATCTGACCCATACGCCGGACGATCTGCACCAGTTGCCAGCCGGTAAAATTTACCTGGCGGAAACGCCCTGGCTTAATATTTCCGCGACCCTCATCCGCGAACGGCTGGAAAAAGGCGAATCCTGCGACGATCTGTTGCCAGAAAACGTGCTGAACTACATCAATCAGCAGGGGCTATACCGGTAAGCACATTGCGCAACGCCGACAGCAGACGCTCGTTTTGCGCAGCGCTGCGTATCGCCACGCGGTAATAGCGGCTGTCCAGCCCCGGATAGTTAGCGCAGCTACGGATTAAAATCCGCTGCGTCAGCAACCGTCGCTGCAGGTCAATATCCTCTCGCTCACAGCGTAACAACAGATAGTTCGCCCGCCCGGGATAAACCGTCAACAGCGGGATCTGACAAAGCGCCTGATAAAACCGGGTGCCCTCCTCCCGTAACCAACGCCAGGTCGCCTGCTGCCAGGCGCTATCCTGTAACGCTACCTCACCGGCAAGCGCCGCCAGCGCGTTAACCGACCACGGCATTTGTTGGCGACGCATCCGCGCCACCGCCGCGTCATCACTGTTGACGAGATATCCCAACCGCAGACCGGGAATGGCATAAAACTTGGTCAGCGAACGCAGCACCCAGATATGCGGATTATCTTTAAGAACAGGAATAAAGCCCGTCTCATGCGGAATAAAATCGATAAACGCTTCATCCAGGATCAGATGAATATTCAGCGATTTGCAGCGATCGGCAATGGCCTGCAATAACTGACGCTCCGGCAGCAGGCCGGTAGGATTATTGGGCGTACACAGAAACAGGCAGTCCAGATCGGGCGTCAACGCCTCAAGAATGACATCGGTAAGTTGCCAGCCATCCGCTTCGCGTAGAGACCAGCGACGAATTTCACAGCCAATTTGCGCCAGCGCCCGACCATACTCCGCGAAACCTGGCGTGACAATCATCGCATGACGCGGTTTAAGGCCGCTCGCCACGGTAAAGATTGACTCCGTCTCGCCATTTCCCGCCAGTATCCACGATGCAGGCACCTGATGATGACGCGCCAGCGCCTGGTGCAAATGAAAATAATCGACATCCGGGTAGCGCTCAATGCAATCCAGATTGTCGATAAGCGCGCGTTTCACGCTGACAGGCATACCCAGCGGATTAATGTTTGCGCTAAAATCCAGTAACTGGTCAGGCGAGATGCCCAACACCGTCGCGGCTTCCCGAATGTTACCGCCATGCGCGCTGTTGAATAACGCCATTATGCCTCCGTCCCAAAAAGGCTATTTTAGTGAAAAAAACGTTGCGCAATCAGGGCCATTATCATGTTTTGCGCATTTAACCATCATGAGGGATACCATGCGATTGTGGCTGGTGCGTCATGGCGAAACCGAGGCCAATGTCGCCGGGTTGTATAGCGGACATGCTCCAACGCCGTTAACGGAAAAAGGGATTGGCCAGGCGAAAACGCTACATACCTTATTGCGCCACGCGCCATTTGACAGGGTGTTATGCAGCGAACTGGAGCGCGCGCGCCATACCGCCCGGCTCGTACTGGAGGGCCGGGATGCGCCGCAACACATCTTACCTGAGCTTAATGAGATGTATTTCGGCGACTGGGAAATGCGCCATCACCGCGACCTCACCCATGAAGATGCCGAAAGCTATGCCGCCTGGTGTACGGACTGGCAGAATGCGGTTCCGACCAATGGCGAGGGTTTTCAGGCTTTTACCCAGCGCGTAGAGCGCTTTATCTCGCGACTCGACGCGTTCAGCGATTGCCAGAGCCTGCTGATCGTCAGCCATCAGGGCGTACTCAGTCTGTTGATTGCCCGCCTGCTCGCGATGCCCGCCGCCTCGCTATGGCATTTCCGGGTAGAACAGGGATGCTGGAGCGCAATCGACATATGCGAAGGGTTCGCCACCCTGAAGGTATTAAATAGTCGTGCCGTCTGGCGGCCTGAGTGATGAATTTTCCGTTTTTTCTCGCCGCAGCGGTTTCGCCCATTGACAGCCCCCGACAGGCTGTTATTCTCCGCAGCCAGGCTATTTTCACCTTTCAGAGCTTTGCAGAAATTGTTTTACAAAAATGGCGATGCTTTCTGTGACGTGGGATGGGATGATAATCTGGTTTTAAACGCCGATCCGGCGACATAAGTCCCGGTATCGCCGCTGATTCAGGTATACTACACGGCGTCCCGCCGGAAGGTTAGCGTTAACCTCGCAACGCCTTACCGGTCCAGCCTGTTGGCCTTTTTTCTATCGTTATAACGCAATTATTCACCCAGGGGGAAAACTTGCAGGGTAAAGCACTCCAGGATTTTGTTATCGACAAAATTGATGACCTGAAAGGTCAGGACATCATCGCCTTAGATGTTCAGGGTAAATCCAGTATCACCGACTGTATGATTATTTGTACCGGCACCTCCAGCCGTCACGTTATGTCTATTGCCGACCACGTTGTGCAGTCGTCGCGCGCGGCCGGTATGCTGCCGTTGGGCGTCGAAGGCGAAAATGCGGCTGACTGGATTGTCGTCGATCTGGGCGATGTGATTGTGCATGTCATGCAGGAAGAAAGTCGCCGCCTGTATGAACTGGAAAAACTCTGGAGTTAATGCGTGAAGCTGCAACTTGTCGCTGTCGGCACGAAAATGCCCGACTGGGTTCAAACGGGATTTATGGAATATCTGCGTCGTTTTCCGAAAGACATGCCCTTTGAACTGATCGAAATCCCTGCGGGCAAACGCGGCAAGAACGCGGATATCAAACGCATTCTCGACAAAGAGGGCGAGCAGATGCTGGCCGCCGCCGGTAAGAATCGCATTGTTACCCTGGATATTCCAGGCAAGCCGTGGGATACGCCGCAGTTAGCCAATGAGCTGGAGCGCTGGAAACAGGACGGGCGCGACGTCAGTTTGCTGATTGGCGGGCCGGAAGGATTATCTCCCGCCTGCAAAGCGGCAGCGGAACAGAGTTGGTCGCTCTCGGCGTTAACGCTCCCTCACCCGCTTGTTCGGGTTCTGGTCGCGGAGAGTTTATACCGGGCGTGGAGCATCACGACCAACCACCCTTATCACCGTGAGTGATCGTGAAGTCTTGAGAAGATTAAGCAGCGGATGAAACGACAAAATTCTTTTCGTGACTATACGGCTGAGTCCGCACTGTTTGTGCGTCGGGCGCTGGTCGCCTTTTTGGGTATTTTGCTGCTGACCGGCGTACTGATCGCCAATTTGTATAATCTGCAAATCCTCCGTTTTACCGATTACCAGACCCGCTCGAACGAAAACCGTATCAAGCTGGTGCCAATTGCGCCAAGCCGCGGAATAATCTACGACCGTAACGGCATTCCCCTTGCGCTGAACCGCACTATATATCAGATTGAAATGATGCCGGAAAAGGTGGATAACGTTCAGCAAACGCTGGATGCGCTACGCAGTGTGGTCGATTTGAACGACGACGATATCGCCGCCTTTAAAAAAGAGCGCGCCCGCTCGCATCGCTTTACCTCTATTCCGGTGAAAACGAACCTGACGGAAGTTCAGGTCGCGCGCTTTGCCGTTAACCAATACCGTTTTCCAGGCGTCGAAGTCAAAGGCTATAAACGCCGCTATTATCCATACGGATCGGCGCTGACTCACGTTATCGGCTACGTATCGAAAATCAATGATAAAGACGTCGAGCGCCTCGACAGAGAAAACAAACTGGCGAACTACGCCGCCACCCATGACATCGGCAAGCTGGGCATTGAGCGCTACTATGAAGATATTTTGCATGGGCAAACCGGTTATGAAGAGGTTGAAGTCAACAACCGCGGTCGCGTTATTCGCCAGCTCAAAGAGGTGCCGCCGCAAGCAGGGCACGATATCTACCTGACGCTGGATCTCAAACTCCAGCAGTATATTGAAACGCTGCTGGCAGGCAGCCGCGCGGCGGTAATTGTCACCGATCCGCGTACCGGCGGCGTGCTATCGCTGGTATCCATGCCAAGCTACGACCCTAACCTTTTCGTGGACGGCATCTCCAGCAAAGATTACTCCGGGCTGCTTAACGATCCGAACACGCCATTAGTGAACCGCGCGACCCAGGGTGTCTACCCACCGGCCTCTACCGTTAAGCCTTACGTCGCCGTATCGGCCTTAAGCGCTGGCGTCATCACCCGTAACACCAGTCTTTTCGACCCTGGCTGGTGGCAGTTGCCGGGGTCGGAGAAACGCTACCGCGACTGGAAAAAATGGGGCCACGGGCATCTGAACGTCACCAAATCCCTTGAAGAGTCGGCGGATACCTTCTTCTATCAGGTGGCCTATGACATGGGGATCGACCGCCTGTCAGAATGGATGGGTAAATTCGGCTATGGTCACTATACCGGAATTGATCTCGCAGAAGAACGCTCTGGTAATATGCCGACCCGCGAGTGGAAACAGAAACGCTTTAAAAAACCGTGGTATCAGGGCGATACGATTCCGGTGGGTATCGGCCAGGGCTACTGGACAGCGACGCCAATTCAGATGAGTAAGGCGCTGATGATCCTTATTAACGACGGCGTAGTTAAAGTCCCGCACCTGTTAATGAGCACCGCGGAAAACGGTAAACAGGTGCCGTGGGTACAGCCGCATGAGCCGCCGGTGGGTGATATTCACTCCGGCTATTGGGAAATTGCGAAAGATGGCATGTATGGCGTCGCCAACCGCCCTAACGGCACGGCGCATAAATATTTTGCCAGCGCGCCCTATAAAATCGCGGCGAAATCGGGCACCGCGCAGGTCTTTGGCCTGAAGGCCAACGAAACGTACAATGCGCATAAAATCGCCGAGCGCCTGCGCGACCATAAATTGATGACCGCTTTTGCGCCGTATAACAATCCCCAGGTCGCCGTCGCGATCATCCTTGAAAACGGCGGCGCAGGCCCGGCAGTAGGTACAATCATGCGCCAAATTCTTGATCACATCATGCTGGGCGACAACAACACCCATTTGCCTGCGGAAAACCCGGTGGTTGCAGCGGCGGAGGACCAATAATCATGACGGATAATCCGAACAAAAAAACCTTCTGGGATAAAATTCATATCGATCCCACGATGCTACTGATTCTGCTGGCGTTACTGGTTTACAGCGCGTTGGTCATCTGGAGCGCCAGCGGCCAGGACATCGGCATGATGGAGCGTAAAATTGGCCAGATTGCGATGGGGCTGGTGGTCATGGTGGTGATGGCGCAGATCCCGCCGCGCGTGTATGAAGGCTGGGCACCCTATCTCTATATCATTTGTATCATTCTGCTGGTCGCCGTTGATGCCTTTGGCGCAATATCCAAAGGCGCGCAGCGCTGGCTCGATCTGGGAATCGTTCGCTTTCAGCCTTCGGAAATAGCCAAAATCGCCGTGCCGCTGATGGTCGCCCGCTTTATTAATCGCGACGTCTGCCCACCCTCGCTGAAAAACACCGCCATCGCCCTGGTATTAATTTTTATGCCTACCCTGCTGGTCGCCGCCCAGCCGGACCTGGGGACGTCTATTCTGGTCGCCCTTTCCGGTCTCTTTGTCCTATTTTTGTCTGGTCTGAGCTGGCGCTTAATTGGGGTCGCCATTGTATTGATCGCTGCATTTATTCCTATTTTGTGGTTCTTCCTGATGCACGATTACCAACGCCAGCGTGTCATGATGCTCCTTGATCCGGAGACCGATCCGCTGGGCGCGGGCTATCATATTATTCAGTCTAAAATCGCCATTGGCTCAGGCGGCCTGCGCGGTAAAGGCTGGCTCCATGGCACCCAGTCGCAACTGGAGTTTTTACCCGAACGCCATACCGACTTTATCTTCGCGGTACTGGCGGAAGAACTCGGTCTGGTGGGCATCCTGATTCTGCTCGCGCTCTATATTTTGCTGATAATGCGCGGTCTGTGGATTGCCGCCAGAGCGCAAACTACATTTGGTCGCGTGATGGCTGGCGGATTAATGTTAATATTATTCGTTTATGTCTTCGTAAATATTGGTATGGTGAGCGGTATTCTGCCTGTGGTTGGAGTACCTTTACCCCTGGTCAGCTACGGGGGCTCCGCACTGATCGTGCTGATGGCCGGGTTCGGGATTGTGATGTCGATCCACACCCACAGAAAAATGTTGTCGAAAAGCGTATAAGGGGTGCGCAATGCGTAAGCAGTTGCCTGTAATCTGCGTCGCGGCAGGGATAGTACTACTCGCGGCATGTACTAATGACGGCGGTCAGCAGCAACCCACCGTCGCGCCGCAGCCTGCGGTATGTAATGGTCCGGCGGTGGAAATCAGCGGAGCGGAACCGCGTTATGAACCTCTGAATCCGACTGCAAACCAGGATTATCAGCGTGACGGTAAAAGTTATAAAATCGTTCAGGACCCGTCCCGCTTTAGCCAGGCTGGCCTGGCCGCTATTTATGATGCGGAACCCGGCAGTAATTTAACCGCCTCCGGGGAGATGTTTGATCCGATGCAGCTTACCGCCGCTCATCCGACGCTGCCCATCCCCAGCTATGCGCGAATTACCAACCTTGCCAACGGACGCATGATCGTCGTACGTATTAACGATCGTGGCCCCTATGGCACCGATCGGGTCATCTCTCTTTCCCGCGCGGCAGCCGATCGTCTGAATACCTCGAATAATACTAAAGTACGGATTGACCCTATTATCGTGGCGCCGGACGGTTCGCTTTCCGGCCCGGGGATGGCCTGTACGACGGTGGCGAAACAGACCTACGCTCTGCCTCCTCGCCCTGATTTAAGCGGCGGCATGGGAAGTGTCTCCTCAGCGCCTGCGCAACCGCAAGGCGACGTACTTCCGGTCAGCAATTCCACATTGAAAAGTGACGATACTACCGGCGCGCCGGTGAGCAGCAGCGGCTTCCTTGGCGCGCCGACCACGCTGGCGCCTGGCGTGCTGGAGGGTAACGAACCGACGCCGGCTCCACAGCCAGCGCCGGTCTCCGCGCTGGTGACGGCTCCAGCGGCTACGGCGACGGTTAGCGCGCCTGCCGCCGCGGCGAGCGGTCGTTTCGTCGTCCAGGTCGGTGCCGTCAGCGATCAAACGCGCGCGCAGCAGTACCAACAGCGTTTAAGCCAGCAGTTCAGTGTACCAGGCCGCGTAATGCAAAACGGCGCGGTCTGGCGTATTCAACTGGGGCCTTTTGCCAGTAAAACGGAAGCCAGCGCGTTACAGCAACGTTTGCAAACAGAAGCACAATTACAGTCCTTTATCGCCAGCGCGCAGTAACATATTGCAGGCATCTGTACTGTCAATTTCTGTAAATGACATTAACAAAGTCACGCGGAAAGTCAGATGCCTGCCAGTTATGCTTTTGCTATAGTAGGGCTCTTTTTTTAATTTCATCACGGACGTCGTAGTTCAGACCATGAAGACCACTTTTTCCGCTCGTTTTATGCAGCGCATGGCGCTCACCACGGCGCTTTGTGCCTCGTTTATCTCAGCCGCACATGCCGATGACCTGAATATCAAAACTATGATCCCGGGTGTTCCGCAGATCGATGCGGAATCCTACATCCTGATCGACTACAACTCCGGCAAAGTTCTGGCGGAACAAAACGCCGACGAACGTCGCGACCCGGCGAGTCTGACGAAGATGATGACCAGTTACGTCATCGGACAGGCAATGAAAGCGGGTAAATTTAAAGAAACCGACCTGGTTACCGTCGGTAATGACGCCTGGGCCACCGGCAATCCGGTATTTAAAGGCTCCTCGCTGATGTTCCTCAAGCCGGGAATGCAGGTACCGGTCTCCCAGTTGATACGCGGCATCAATCTGCAATCCGGCAATGACGCCTGTGTGGCGATGGCTGATTTCGCCGCCGGTAGCCAGGATGCTTTCGTCGGGCTGATGAACAGCTATGTGAACGCGCTGGGACTGAAAAATACCCATTTCCAGACCGTACACGGCCTGGACGCCGACGGACAATACAGTTCAGCTCGCGATATGGCGCTGATTGGCCAGGCGTTAATTCGCGATGTGCCTAACGAATATGCCGTTTATAAAGAAAAAGAGTTCACCTTTAACGGCATTCGCCAGTTAAACCGTAACGGTTTGCTGTGGGATAACAGCCTAAATGTGGACGGCATCAAAACCGGGCATACCAGCAAAGCGGGCTATAATCTGGTCGCTTCCGCAACCGAAGGCCAGATGCGCTTGATCTCCGCCGTGATGGGCGGACGGACCTATAAAGGCCGTGAAACAGAAAGCAAAAAACTGCTGACGTGGGGCTTCCGTTTCTTTGAAACCGTTAATCCGCTGAAGGCTGGTAAAGAGTTCGCCTCTGAACCCGCCTGGTTTGGTAATACCGATCGCGCCTCGCTGGGCGTCGATAAAGACGTTTACCTGACGATCCCTCGCGGCCGCATGAAAGATTTGAAAGCGAGCTATGTACTGAATACTGCGGAACTGCACGCGCCGCTGCAGAAAAACCAGGTGGTCGGCACCATCAACTTCCAGTTGGACGGCAAAACCATCGAGCAGCGTCCGCTAGTCGTACTGCAAGAGATCCCGGAGGGGAACTTCTTCGGTAAAATCATTGATTACATTAAATTAATGTTCCATCACTGGTTTGGATAAAAATTGAACGCTTGAAAGTGTGATTTTCGTCCCCATATACTATGCATCAGTAAAACTCCCGTCCTGAGGCGGGAGTTATTATTTTTTTACGTAATGCCGGAGCTGACATGAAAACCAAACTTAACGAACTGCTTGAATTCCCTACGCCATTTACTTACAAAGTAATGGGGCAGGCGTTACCTGAGCTGGTTGATCAGGTGGTTGAAGTGGTACAGCGCCATGCGCCTGGTGATTACTCTCCGACGGTAAAACCGAGCAGCAAAGGCAACTACCACTCGGTCTCTATCACCATTAACGCCACCCATATTGAACAGGTTGAAACGCTGTACGAAGAACTGGGCAATATTGATATCGTACGAATGGTATTGTAATACATCCAGACGGTTACCCGGTCTTATCCGGGTAACTCCTCGCCTTCCCCGCTGTGATATACTTTCCTCTCTTTTTTCATTCTCTACGGAGATGCCGTTTTGTATCAGGATAAAATCCTTGTCCGCCAGCTCGGCCTTCGGCCCTATGAGGCTATCTCTCAGGCCATGCATGACTTTACCGATATGCGCGATGAAAACAGCAATGATGAAATCTGGTTGGTTGAACATTACCCGGTGTTTACCCAGGGCCAGGCCGGTAAAGCGGAACATATATTGATGCCTGGCGATATTCCCGTTGTGCAGAGCGATCGAGGGGGGCAGGTGACCTATCATGGTCCGGGCCAACAGGTGATGTACGTTTTACTTAACCTGAAGCGACGTAAACTGGGCGTGCGTGATTTAGTCACCCTACTCGAACAGACCGTGGTGAATACACTGGCTGAAATTGGTATTGAGGCGCATCCGCGCGCCGATGCGCCGGGCGTCTACGTGGGTGAAAAGAAAATCTGCTCGCTGGGTTTACGTATCCGTCGCGGCTGCTCCTTCCACGGTTTAGCACTAAACGTTAACATGGATCTTTCCCCTTTCTTACGTATCAACCCGTGTGGTTATGCCGGAATGGAAATGGCCAAAATAACGCAATGGAAGGAAGACGCTACCACGGATAATATTGCGCCCCGCTTGCTGGCGAATATTTTAGCCCTGCTAAATAATCCACCGCATGAATATATCGCCGCTTAATGAGTAAAATATAATGGCCCAAGAAATTTATGGGTCATTAATCATATATGATTTGAATACTTTACTTCTCCCCTCGCTTTCTATATTTTCGTTATATCCCTGCGGTACCCGCCAGGCGGCATGGTCTCTTCAGTCCTCACGATGAGGAATTTTCCGTGAGCAAAATATCGGCCTTGCTGTTACTTACCTTATTGAAATGACTAAAGATATATTCATTAGAGCAATTTTTAAAGCAACTTATAAATGCAAGATATGTTATTTCATCTATTATTCATAATACGAATAAATCCGGAGCCAGAGCGTGAGTGATAATAATCAGACAGAAAGACAGCCTGCCGATCAACACCTACAAGACAAACCGCAAATTTTCAGAACACTGAGAAATATCGACCTCAATCTATTGACGATTTTCGAAGCCGTGTATGTCCATAAAGGGATCGTCAATGCAGCGAAAATTCTTAATTTGACGCCGTCAGCTATCAGCCAGTCCATTCAAAAATTACGGACCATATTTCCCGATCCGTTGTTTATTCGCAAAGGCCAGGGCGTAACGCCCACGACGTATGCTACGCATCTGCACGAATACATCAGCCAGGGGCTGGAGTCTATTCTTGGTGCCCTGGATCTTACGGGCAGCTATGATAAGCAACGCACCATTACGATTGGCACGACGCCTTCGGTCGGCGCGCTGGTGATGCCGGTGATTTATCAGGCCATCAGGACGCGTTATCCTCAGCTTTTGCTGCGCAATATTCCGGTAGACGATGCCGAAAGCCAGCTTAGCCAGTTTCAGACCGATCTCATTATCAATACCCATAGCTATAACAACCGGAGCATTCAGCATCACGTCCTGTTTAGCGATACGCTTGAGATTGTCTGTCGCCAGCATCACCCGTGTCTGGCGAACGCCATTACTGAAGAGAAACTGAACAGCGCGGATCACACCTTTCTGATGCTGGAGGGACAAAATCTTTCCCTACTGCGCCAGCGGCTGCAGGAGACATTTCCCGATCAGCAAATCAGTTTTAGTAGTTACAATATTTTTACCATTGCCTCGCTGATCGCCAGCAGCGATCTGCTGGGTCTGATGCCCACCCGCTTCTACACCTTATTTAGCCGCTGCTGGCCGCTTGAACGCCTTCCCTACGTGCCGGTGAATAGTGAACAGGTCGAGTTCTCGCTGCATTACAATAAACTGAGTCTGCGCGATCCGGTGCTGGAGAACGTCATTGATATTATTCGTGAGGCGTTCTGACAAAAATGTTGCATTCAGGTCACGGAAGAGATGGGCAAACAGCACAAAACAACAACTATTTTACATTTTGCCGGGCTGTCAGGCTGCTTTATGGCCCTTATCAATGATATACTGCGTGTCACAAATTCAAAAATAGTTGATAAATACAACTTTCCCTTGAATTGAAACGCTTTCTTCGTTATTCGCAACTGGAACACGCACGCTATGAGTAAACCCATTGTGATGGAACGCGGTGTAAAATACCGCGATGCCGATAAGATGGCTCTTATCCCGGTAAAAAATGTGGTCACAGAGCGCGACGCTCTGCTACGTAAACCGGAATGGATGAAAATAAAACTTCCGGCGGATTCTACCCGTATCCAGGGCATCAAAGCCGCAATGCGCAAAAATGGCCTGCATTCTGTCTGCGAGGAAGCGTCTTGCCCGAACCTGGCTGAATGTTTCAACCACGGTACCGCCACGTTTATGATCCTCGGCGCCATTTGCACCCGCCGCTGTCCGTTCTGTGATGTCGCCCATGGCCGCCCTGTTGCGCCGGATGCGGAAGAGCCGCAGAAACTGGCGCAAACGATCGCCGACATGGCGCTACGCTATGTGGTAATCACCTCTGTCGACCGTGACGATCTGCGTGACGGCGGTGCCCAGCATTTTGCTGACTGTATCACCGCCATCCGAGCCAAAAGCCCGGAGATAAAAATAGAGACGCTGGTGCCAGACTTCCGTGGACGTATGGATCGTGCGCTGGATATCCTTAACGCAACGCCGCCGGATGTGTTTAACCATAATCTTGAAAACGTGCCGCGTATCTACCGCCAGGTACGTCCGGGCGCCGATTACAACTGGTCGCTGAAATTACTGGAACGCTTCAAAGAAGCGCACCCGCAAATTCCGACAAAATCGGGTCTGATGGTCGGCTTAGGCGAAACCAACGCAGAAATCATTGAGGTTATGCGCGACTTACGCCGTCACGGCGTCACCATGCTGACGCTTGGCCAGTATCTACAGCCAAGCCGCCATCACCTGCCGGTACAGCGTTATGTCAGCCCGGAAGAGTTTGACGAGATGAAAGCGGAAGCCCTGGCGATGGGCTTTACCCATGCTGCCTGTGGTCCCTTTGTGCGTTCTTCGTACCATGCTGATCTACAGGCCAAAGGCATGGAAGTGAAATGATCGTGTAATACACGCTTACATTTCAGGCAGAAAAAAACCGGCAACTCGCCGGTTTTTTACTCTGCAGAGCAAGCGCATCGCGCCATTACTCTTTATGCGAGAGCTTTTCAGCCTGAACGCCGCCGTCAACGTCTTTCTTCACGCCCGCGTCTTCATCGTTCATCGCTTTCTTGAATCCTTTAATCGCCGTGCCCAGGTCTCCGCCCAGCGTACGTAACTTCTTGGTACCAAACAGCAGAACAACCAGTGCGGCAACCACCAGCAGTTTGGTAATACTAATCTCACCCATAGATACCTTCTTCACTAAAAACAGGCTGCGTAACGCGCCGGATTAACCTGAGAATATTAACGGTCTTTCGACGCGCGCACACAATAGCAATCTGTAACTGTCAGCGCCAGTGATATAAGACGGTAATTCACCATTTGGATTGTCCGCTCCCCCCAACATGTTGTTTCCTTAAGGTTCTCACACCAGAAAGGACATCAACATGCTGAGCAGAGAGGACTTTTACATGATAAAGCAAATGCGCCAGCAGGGCGCGTACATTGTCGATATTGCGACTCAGATTGGTTGCTCTGAACGGACGGTCAGACGCTACCTCAAATACCCTGAACCGCCAGCCAGAAAGACCCGCCACAAAATGGTTAAGCTGAAACCGTTTATGGATTACATCGACATGCGCCTGGCAGAGAATGTCTGGAATAGTGAGGTTATCTTCGCGGAGATTAAGGCAATGGGTTATACGGGCGGACGTTCCATGCTGCGTTACTACATCCAGCCCAAACGTAAAATGCGTCCGTCAAAAAGAACAGTTCGCTTCGAAACTCAGCCTGGATACCAGCTCCAGCACGACTGGGGCGAAGTTGAGGTGGAGGTTGCCGGGCAACGGTGCAAAGTTAACTTTGCGGTTAATACGCTGGGGTTCTCCCGCCGCTTCCATGTCTTCGCAGCACCAAAACAGGATGCTGAGCATACCTACGAATCACTGGTTCGCGCCTTCCGCTACTTCGGTGGTTGTGTGAAAACGGTGCTGGTTGATAACCAGAAGGCTGCGGTGCTGAAGAATAACAACGGGAAAGTCGTGTTCAACTCCGGATTCCTGTTGCTGGCCGACCACTATAACTTCCTGCCACGGGCATGCCGTCCACGCAGGGCCAGAACAAAAGGTAAGGTTGAGCGAATGGTGAAATACCTCAAGGAGAACTTCTTCGTCCGGTACCGCAGGTTCGACAGCTTCACTCATGTTAATCAACAACTGGAGCAATGGATAGCCGATGTGGCTGACAAACGGGAACTTCGCCAGTTCAAAGAAACGCCGGAACAGCGCTTCGCGCTGGAGCAGGAACATCTGCAGCCGTTACCGGATACGGACTTCGATACCAGTTACTTCGATATCCGCCATGTGTCCTGGGACAGCTATATCGAGGTTGGTGGTAATCGTTACAGCGTTCCCGAAGCGCTGTGTGGTCAGCCGGTATCGATACGAATATCGCTGGATGACGAGTTGCGGATCTACAGTAATGAGAAACTGGTGGCCTCACATCGCCTCTGTTCGGCATCGTCTGGCTGGCAGACAGTGCCGGAGCATCACGCCCCGCTCTGGCAGCAGGTCAGTCAGGTGGAACATCGACCACTGAGTGCCTATGAGGAGCTGTTGTGATGCATGAGCTGGAAGTCCTGCTGAGTCGCCTGAAAATGGAGCATCTGAGTTATCACGTTGAAAGCCTGCTGGAACAGGCAGCTAAAAAAGAGCTGAACTACCGGGAGTTCCTGTGCATGGCGCTACAGCAGGAATGGAACGGCAGGCATCAGCGCGGTATGGAGTCCAGGCTGAAGCAGGCTCGTCTGCCGTGGGTCAAAACGCTGGAGCAGTTCGACTTTACCTTCCAGCCGGGCATCGACCGTAAGGTTGTCCGGGAACTGGCTGGTCTGGCGTTCGTGGAGCGCAGCGAAAACGTGATCCTGCTGGGACCTCCTGGTGTCGGAAAAACTCATCTGGCCATAGCTCTTGGCGTGAAAGCGGTGGATGCGGGACATCGGGTACTGTTTATGCCACTGGACAGACTGATCGCGACACTGATGAAAGCGAAACAGGAAAACCGTCTGGAGCGTCAGCTGCAGCAACTGAGTTATGCCCGGGTGTTGATCCTGGATGAAATAGGCTATCTGCCGATGAACAGAGAGGAAGCCAGCCTGTTCTTCCGGCTACTGAACCGTCGATATGAAAAAGCGAGCATCATACTGACGTCAAACAAAGGGTTCGCAGACTGGGGAGAAATGTTCGGAGATCACGTGCTGGCAACAGCGATACTGGATCGGTTGCTACATCACTCAACCACGCTGAATATCAAAGGAGAGAGTTACCGGTTAAAAGAGAAACGTAAAGCTGGAGTGCTGACCAAAAACACAACGCCAATCAGTGATGATGAAATGGTGAAAAGCGGACAGCATCAGTAACGAAAGTATCTTAGCGGGCATGAAAATGGCAAATAACGGTCAAACATCGTGGCGTTGACATAACAAGGTGAATCAAGCCTTGCGTAAAAAAACATCATAATAATTGCGGTGGCGCAAATCGTCGTTGCTGCAAAAGAGGAAGCTGCTCCCGCACCTGGTCTATTCGTTCTCTGAATATTTCCGCGACGATCAGCGCCGGGCGATCGGCAGCCGCCGCTATCGTTACGCCCAACGGATCGATAATACGACTTTGACCAATATTACGATTACCACACTCCCCGGCCGCAATCATATAGCAGGTGGTATCCAGCGCTCTCGCCGCCAGCAGCGTCGACCACTGCTGCTCTTTCAACGGGCCGCGAATCCAGCCCGTCGGCAGCACCAATACGTCGGCTCCCTGTAAAGCCAGCGCCAGAGCCATGTCAGGAAAGCGCAGGTCATAACAGGTCATAAGCCCCACCTTAAACTCTTCGACGTCCAGTACCGGCGCGATAAGGGCTCCGGCATCAATACTTTTAGACTCTTGCATCGAAAACGCATCATAGAGATGCAGCTTCGCGTAACGCGCGACAATATTACCCGCCCGCAACGCCACCAACATATTAACCGCCCGTCCGGGCGTTGACGGGACAGGGACAGTGAATATCGTCGTCATATTATTATGAGCGCTTTCTTCCTGAAGCCGCGTCATAAACGCGCCATCCAGCGGCTGCGCGGCGCGAATCGGCAGGTCAAGATCGATGTCATCTCGCGCTAATATCCCCTCAGGCAGCACCAGAAGCGATACGCCGCGCTCCGCCGCCTGAGACATTAACGAAACGCAGACTTGCGCATTATTTTCCCATACAGGGCTTACGACAAACTGTCCGGCTGCAACGAACATATCACCTCCCACACATCTGTCAGGACTCGCCAATTATGCTTGTTCGGCGTTACACTCCTCCTGTATAGCAATTAAATAAAGGATTCGGCAGTGTTACAGCTTCTTTTAGCAGTTTTTATCGGCGGTGGAACGGGGAGCGTAGCCCGGTGGATGCTAAGTATGCGTTTTAACCCGCTCCATCAGGCGATTCCCATCGGTACGCTAACAGCAAATTTGCTTGGCGCGTTTATTATCGGCATGGGGTTCGCCTGGTTTAACCGCATGACACATATCGATCCGATGTGGAAAGTGCTCATCACTACCGGCTTTTGCGGCGGCCTGACGACCTTTTCTACTTTTTCTGCCGAAGTGGTATTTTTGCTGCAAGAGGGGCGCTTTGGCTGGGCGTTACTGAATGTGCTAATTAACTTACTGGGTTCGTTTGCCATGACGGCGCTGGCATTCTGGCTATTTTCCGCCGCAGCGGCGCGTTAAGCGCAAAAAAACCCGCCGAAAGGGCGGGTTTTGAAATCTTGCTGTCGGACGTATGCTTACAGAGCAGTTACGTTTGCAGCGGAAGGGCCTTTGGCACCGTTAGTGATTTCGAACTCTACGCGCTGACCTTCAGCCAGAGTTTTAAAACCATTGGTCTGGATTGCAGAGAAGTGTACGAACACGTCTTTGCTGCCATCTTCCGGAGTAATGAAACCGAATCCTTTGGATTCATTAAACCACTTAACGTTACCTTTAATCTTAGACATCAAAATTACCTTTACATGAAAAATAGACACAAATGCTGTGTCGGATACCAGTACAACAATTGTGATGCATTTTGTCCAGTCGAACTTTGCGAAAAAGTGATAAATATCGCGTTAATTTTTAGCTAACCCTATCTACTTATTGTTTTTTAAGGCTTTTTAATTCACAACAGAAGAATGCCATTCCTCGTCAAAACTGGAAACGCATCCAGGCAAAATAGACGTTTCCATTGTTATACGAACCCGGAATGTAGGTCATCTGAAAGGTGGCGGGACCATAGCCTATCGATGCTAAAGGAACAGCACAGGGATGGGAATATAATGCCAGTTGTCACGCGCTGTAACGCCTGCAGTAAAGCCCAATCCCAGGCGAAAATTATCGTCTTCCAGCGGTCGCCAGGTCTTTTCCCAGCCATAACCGCCTATGGGTTCCCATTTGTTAAATGAATCTTTAAAGGCCATCATATAAAGGCCATGCCAGTTGCCTTTGTCGTCCCAACGCGACTGACCAAAACCAACGCCCCACGGCCGCTCGTTATAGCGATCCGTTTTCTCTTTATCGTAGGCAAAGCGCGCATGCCAGGTAATGGCGGGGACATACAAATCATAATGCTCAGGCTGTCGCCACGTTTCTGCAACGTTATCGGTAAACGTGTTAAACCACCCTTTATCCGCCGCAGCGACTGAAGGAATAGCCAGCCATGGCATAACAAGGAGAGCGATAATAAAAAAATGCTTTCTGATGATCATCACAACATACATACCGTTCAAAAATTCGACCGTGATAATAACAACATTAACCTGAATAAAATCTTAACAAACTATAAACAGAGAATAACCTGAGAGAGTATCGGGTTAACGGCGTTTGATTTAGCACTCAGAACCGTCGCGCGCTCCTTACTAAGTTTTCACAAATAACACAAAACAAAGCACAAAAACAGAACAATAAAATAACAATAAATTGATGTTTATAGCACTGCGGAAAATGTCGTATAAACATATTTCATCTTTAGCGGTGACATGAAAAAATAACAGCGCCGTGATTTTAATCAGTAAGGCGCCATCCTTTATTCGGTACATTTTTATACCACTTTTGTGGCTCTTATTTTTTACTCTGGATGTCGATAAGACAGGGGAAACAATGCTAACAGTTATAGAGCTCCTTATCGGAGTCGTCGTTATTGTGGGCGTAGCGCGCTACATCATTAAGGGATATTCCGCCACTGGCGTTTTATTTGTCGGCGGTCTGGTTCTGCTTATTATCAGCGCGCTGATGGGACATAACGTATTACCTGCCAGCGAAACCAGTACTGGCTATACCGCAACCGATATTGTTGAATACATCAAAATTTTGCTCATGAGTCGCGGCGGCGATCTTGGCATGATGATCATGATGCTGTGCGGTTTTGCCGCCTATATGACGCATATCGGCGCGAATGATATGGTCGTGAAGCTGGCATCGAAGCCGTTGCAATACATCAATTCGCCCTATCTATTAATGATTGCCGCCTACTTTGTCGCCTGTCTGATGTCGCTGGCCGTCTCTTCCGCGACAGGACTTGGCGTACTGCTCATGGCCACACTCTTCCCGGTGATGGTAAACGTCGGCATTAGCCGCGGCGCGGCGGCGGCTATTTGCGCCTCTCCGGCCGCCATCATCCTCTCGCCAACGTCTGGCGATGTGGTTTTAGCCGCAAAAGCGGCGGAAATGCCATTAATCGACTTTGCGTTCAAAACCACTCTACCGATTTCCATCGCCGCAATTATCGGTATGGCGATTGCGCACTTTTTCTGGCAGCGCTATCTGGATAAAAAAGAGAACATTTCACATGAGATGCTGGACGTGGCGGAGATTACCACAACTGCCCCTGCGTTTTATGCCCTTTTGCCGTTCACGCCCATTATCGGCGTACTGATTTTTGACGGTAAATGGGGGCCTCAGCTACACATTATTACCATCCTGGTGATCTGTATGCTGCTTGCCGCCGTGCTGGAATTCGTGCGCGGCTTCAATACGCAAAATGTGTTTTCCGGTCTGGAAGTGGCTTATCGCGGCATGGCGGATGCGTTTGCCGGCGTCGTGATGCTGCTGGTCGCGGCGGGCGTTTTCGCCCAGGGGCTGAGCACCATTGGCTTTATCCAAAGTCTGATCTCGATCGCCACCTCTTTTGGCTCCGCCAGCATTATTCTGATGCTGGTATTAGTGATTTTAACCATGTTGGCCGCGATGACCACTGGTTCAGGCAATGCGCCTTTTTACGCTTTTGTTGAGATGATTCCTAAACTGGCGCACTCCTCCGGTATTAACCCAGCCTATTTATCAATCCCAATGCTACAAGCCTCAAACCTGGGGCGCACGATTTCGCCGGTCTCCGGCGTGGTGGTCGCTGTCGCCGGGATGGCTAAAATATCACCGTTTGAAGTGGTGAAACGCACGTCCGTTCCGGTCATGGTCGGTCTGTTGATAGTCATTATCGCCACGGAAATTATGGTGCCAGGCGCCTCCTCCGCCGTCACTGGCGGCTGATAGTCGGTAAGCGCCGGGGCGAGGTAAAACACCGTCCCGGCATCTTAAGCCTGGCTTAGCCGCCGTGATAAATACGCTGCGGCCTACCCACTTTGCCATGAATAATCTCTGCGACAATCAGGTGCCGACTCGCACAATATTCCAGATAGCGTCGGGACGTGGTGCGGCTTATCGTTAAGGCCTGCGCGACCGTTTCAGCCGTATGGCGTACTGTTGGATCGGCAAACAGCTTCATCACCGCATTAAGGGTTAAGGCATCAATACCCGTCGGCAAATCCCCTTTCGGTTCGCCGCGCGCATAGGCGTTGAACATTTCATCTATCTGCTTCTGGCTTGCGCTATCCGCGCTCGCCAGCATACGTCTGCGCTGTTGATAACGGGTCAGCGTCTGCCCCAAACGTTCATAAGCAATAGGTTTGACCAGATAATCAAACGCGCCGCTACGTACCGCTTCCGCTACCGTCTCCATGTCACTGGCAGCGGTCGTAAACACTACGCCGCCAGGATAGCGCGACTGCATTAATTCATGCAGCAGCGTAATCCCCTTCCCATCCGGCAGATAATTATCCAACAGAATTAATCCAGGCTTGAACCGGTCAATCATCATTCTCGCCTGCGCCAGATTGCCCGCCAGCCATATCTGGTTAAAGCCAGGAATATGGCGGATATATTCCGCGTGCATCTCCGCCAGCAGCGTTTCATCCTCAACGATCAATAGGGTTAATGGTTCTGTCATCGTTTTTTTTCACTTTCGGAAGGAATAAAGAAAATAAGGTGCCACAAGGATCATTATCTTCCAGTGTAATGACCCCGCCACAGCGCCCCACATAACTTGCAATCAGATATAACCCGATACCATGCTCACCGGGTTCGTCGGTTCGCGTACTTACGCCCTGTTCAAAAATTTTTTCCCGCAGCGCTTCAGGAACGCCGCAGCCCTGGTCGGCGACCTCTATCACCACCTCGTCGCCCTCGTCGCTCAGGAAAAGTTCGACGGTCTTGTCGCCTTCCTGTGTACGCAAACTTGCTTCAAACGCATTATCCAGCAGATTCCCGACGATAGCGGCGAACTCCGTGCTATCCAGCCCCTCCGGCAGTTGATGTAGCTGGCTGCCGGGAACAATCACCATCTTGAGCCCCAGTTCACGCGCGCGCTGAACTTTGCCAAACAGCAAACCGGCCACCTGACGATCGGCGAAAGCACCACGTAAACTATCAATAAGTTGCTGCTGCGCCTGCGATTCGCCCTGCACCATCTCTCTGACCCGATCATACTCTTTCATTTGCAGCAGGCCGCTCAGGGTCGACATCCAGTTCAGGTGCTCATGGCGTAGCGTGCGCAGACTCTCAACATACTGTTTAATCTGGGTTAGTTGCGCATTCAACGTCGCGATTTCATCCTTGCTGCGAAAACTAATAATAGCGCCCAGCAGTTCCTCGCCGGAGCGGATAGCTTCACGATTGGCGATGACGCTCAAGCCATTGAAGTTGGCCATCACATCCTGGCGTCTTTCTGCGATCTGGCAGGTAAAAAAGTCTGCAGGATTGACGACTTCCGCTACCGGCTTACCCAGCCACTGACGCCCCGGCGACGGCAGCCCCAGCATTTTTCTCGCATTGCGGTTAATCGCGGTGATATGTCCCTCCGGATCAACGGCGATCAATCCTTCATAGACCGAACTAAACAGCGCCTCCTGCTGGCGTACCACGCGCGCAATCTGTTTCGGCTCCATGCCCAGCATTTGTCGGCGGATATGCGCGGCGAAAAACCAGGAAAGCAGCATTAATACCACCAGCAACAGTACAAAAACACCCGCCATCGGCAATAAAAAGTCCAGCCGCCAGGAGTCGATTTTACTGACCAGATAGCCAATTGAAACAACGCCGATCACGTTGCCTTCGTTGTCAAAGATGGGCGTTTTAGCGCGCATCGCCATCCCTATCGAGCCCTTGCCGGTAATGAAATAACTTTCTCCTCTTTCCAACGCGCCGGGTTTCGTAAACTGCATGGGATAACCGATTTTTTTCGGATTCGGATGGTAAAGCCGGATCGAGTGGCGATCGCCTATCACCACATAGTCAAAATCCGTCCCGCGCTGTAGTTTATTCGCAATTGTCGCCAGGCGTTTATAGTCCCGGGTTTTTACGGCGGCGATAATGCTGTCGTTAGAGGCAATAATTTTTGCCTGATTCATCGCCATGTCACGAACATGGGACGCCAGATAATCTTCGAAACTGGCAGAAAAATATTGTGCTAGCGCTGCCACGATGAAAACAGAAACCACCAGAATGAGCAGAAAAATACGTAACGGAAACGCGAGTTGCCGAAAAAAAGGAAACAGCTTTTTATTTTTCTGATATGGCATTAAGGTTCCTTATGGGCATTTCACTACGGACTTACCGCAAATGTAATAAAAATGTTTTAATTAACTTGAGGCATATAAAAAGCGATCGTTACAGATTCCCCACATTAAATCAATTAAACAACTAAAACCCACCGCCGGAATGGCGATTAAATTAATTAAAAAACTTAAAACCATAAAACACTTAAAAACCATCTAACGCTTTGTGAAATAAATCAAAATTTACTTCCAAAATACTCCTTACGATGTATACGTCAGAGAGAAAAATAAATAATTCGCAATAAAAACCCTCCCACTCTGACTGAAAAGAAAAAGTTATCAAGTTGCAACACAGCGCAACATATACAGAAAAGTGGCAACAAGCATATCACCAGGATATTTCTTACTATGTTTGGCAATAATGTATTCACCCGGGTAAAACGCTCTGAAAATAAAAAAATGGCGGAGATCGCTCGCTTTCTCAAAGAGAATGATTTAAGCGTCGATACCACCGTCGAGGTGTTTATTACCGTCACCCGTCATAACCGCCTTATTGCCTGCGGCGGTATCGCCGGAAATATCATTAAATGCGTGGCCATTAGCGAATCAGTACGCGGCGAAGGTTTAGCGTTAACGCTGGCGACGGAATTGATTAATCTCGCCTGGGAACGGCACTGCACCCATCTTTTTATTTATACAAAAACGGAATACGAAGCGCTGTTTAAACAGTGCAGCTTTTCGACGATAGCCAGCGTCCCTGGCGTGATGGTATTAATGGAAAATAGCGCGACCCGGCTGAAACGGTATGCGGAATCGCTGGCGACATTGCGTCATGAGGGAAAGAAAATTGGCTGTATCGTGATGAACGCCAATCCTTTCACTCACGGTCATCGCTATCTGATCCAACAGGCGGCTGCGCAGTGCGACTGGCTGCATCTGTTCCTGGTCAAAGAGGATACGTCACGCTTTCCCTATGAAGACCGACTCAATCTGGTACTTAAAGGGACAACCGATATCCCACGCTTAACCGTTCACCGCGGCTCCGAATACATTATTTCTCGTGCGACGTTCCCCTGCTATTTCATTAAAGAGCAGAGCGTCATTAATCACTGTTATACCGAAATCGACCTGAAGATTTTCCGCCAGTATCTGGCGCCCGCGCTTGGCATCACACACCGTTTTGTCGGTACGGAGCCGTTTTGCACCGTTACCGCCCAGTACAACCGTGATATGTGTTTCTGGCTGGAGACGCCAACGCTTCCTGCCCCACCCATTGCGCTGGTGGAAATAGAGCGGCTTCGCTTCCAGGAGACGCCGATATCCGCCTCCTGGGTACGCAAGCTGCTGGTTAAACACGATCTCACGGCTATCGCGCCGCTGGTTCCCGACGCCACCCTGCGCTATTTGCAGGGCATGGACGAACGCCATCCGGGCAGCGCGGCAGCCCGTCAAAAGTCCCCCGCATTAGCAACAGGTGAAAAATGAAAATAAAGCAGCTAGCCGTCGCAGGCACGCTTGAGTCCGGTGATGTGATGATACGCATTGCGCCGCTCGATACGCAGGATATTGACCTGCAAATCAACAGTAGCGTTGAAAAACAGTTTGGCGAGGCCATTCGCGCCACTATCCTGGAGGTGCTTTCTCGCTACGATGTGCGCGGTGTGCAACTGAACGTCGATGATAAAGGCGCTCTGGACTGCATTTTGCGCGCCCGACTGGAAACGCTACTGGCGCGCGCCAGCGGTATTGCCGCTCTGCCCTGGGAGGATCGCCAATGATTTCCGCCTCTCTGCAACAACGTAAAACCCGCACCCGCCGCAGCATGTTATTCGTACCGGGCGCCAACGCGGCGATGGTGAGCAATTCGTTTATCTATCCGGCCGACGCGCTGATGTTCGACCTGGAAGACTCCGTTGCATTACGCGAAAAAGACGCGGCGCGCCGTCTGGTTTATCACGCGCTGCAACATCCTCTTTACCGTGACGTCGAAACCATTGTCCGCGTGAACGCGCTGGACTCCGAATGGGGCGTCAACGATCTGGAAGCGGTCGTGCGCGGCGGCGCGGACGTGGTGCGTTTACCGAAAACCGACACCGCGCAGGATGTCATTGACATCGAAAACGAAATTCTACGCATTGAAAACGCCTGCGGTCGCGAACCGGGCAGTACCGGCCTGTTAGCCGCCGTGGAATCGCCGCTGGGTATTACCCGCGCGGTAGAAATCGCCCACGCCTCTGAACGGCTGATCGGGATTGCGCTGGGCGCGGAAGACTATGTTCGCAACCTGCGCACCGAACGTTCTCCGGAAGGCACCGAACTGCTGTTCGCCCGCTGCACCATTTTGCAGGCCGCGCGTTCCGCCGGTATTCAGGCCTTCGATACCGTCTATTCCGACGCCAACAACGAAGCCGGTTTCCTGCAAGAAGCCTCCCACATTAAACAACTGGGTTTTGACGGTAAGTCACTGATCAACCCCCGCCAGATCGAACTGCTGCACAACCTTTATGCGCCGACGCGTAAAGAGGTCGCCCATGCGCGTCTGGTGGTTGAAGCCGCAGAAGCCGCCGCCCGCGAAGGTCTCGGCGTCGTTTCCCTTAACGGCAAGATGGTCGACAGCCCGGTGATTGAACGCGCCCGTCTGGTGCTCTCCCGTGCAGAACTTTCCGGTATTCGCGAAGAATAAGGCAAAAAAATGACGCAGAAAAACGAATCTCAACGCCAGGATCGCGTAGCAACCTGGAGCCGTCACGCTGAAAGCGAACTGAGCGCTTACCAAAGTGCGGCAAAATTGAATCTACAAGCGCAAAAACCGCGCAACCACAAACTGTGCGCCAGCCTGGAAGAGGCCATCCACCGTTCCGGTTTACGCGACGGTATGACTCTCTCCTTTCACCACGCGTTTCGCGGCGGCGATCTGACGATTAACCTGGTGATGGAAACCATCGCGAAGATGGGCTTCAAAAACCTGACGCTGGCCTCCAGTTCGCTGAGCGACTGCCATGCGCCGCTGGTTGAACACATTCGTAACGGGGTGGTCAGGCGCATCTACACGTCAGGTCTGCGCGGCCCGCTGGCGGAAGAAATTTCTCGTGGCCTGCTGGCTGAGCCGGTTCAGATTCACTCCCACGGCGGTCGTGTGCATCTGGTACAAAGCGGGGAACTCAATATTGATGTTGCGTTTCTTGGCGTGCCCTCCTGCGATGAATTCGGTAATGCTAACGGTTATACCGGCAAGGCCTGTTGCGGTTCACTGGGCTATGCGATGGTTGATGCCGACAGCGCGAAGCAGGTCGTGATGCTGACGGAGCAACTGCTGCCATACCCGCATAACCCAGCCAGCATCGCCCAGGATCAGGTTGATCTGATCGTGCAAATCGAAGAAGTCGGTGATGCAAACAAAATCGGCGCTGGTGCGACCCGCATGACCACTAACCCGCGTGAACTGCTGATCGCCCGCAGCGCGGCGGAAGTCATTGCTCACTCCGGCTACTTTAACGAAGGTTTCTCACTGCAAACCGGCACCGGCGGCGCATCGCTGGCGGTCACCCGCTTCCTGGAAGACAAAATGCGTAGTCGCAACATTGTGGCTAATTTCGCGCTGGGCGGTATCACCGCCACCATGGTCGACCTGCATGAAAAGGGCTTAATCCGCAAACTGCTTGACGTTCAGAGCTTCGATCGTAACGCTGCACAATCCCTGGCGCGTAACCCGAACCATATCGAAATCAGCGCTAACCAGTACGCCAACTGGGGTTCTAAAGGCGCTTCCGTCGACCGTCTGGACGTGGTGGTGCTGAGCGCACTGGAAGTAGACACCTACTTTAACGTTAACGTGCTGACCGGCTCCGACGGCGTTCTGCGCGGCGCGTCCGGCGGTCACTGCGATACCGCCGTCGCGGCGGCGCTATCCATCATCGTCGCGCCGCTGGTACGCGGTCGCATCCCAACGCTGGTTGATAACGTCACCACCTGCGTCACACCGGGTTCCAGCGTCGACATTCTGGTCACCGATCACGGTATCGCCGTCAACCCGGCGCGTCCGGAGCTCGCTGAACGCCTGAAAGCAGCGGGAATGAAAGTGGTATCGATTGAATGGCTGCGCGAACGCGCGCAACTGCTTACCGGTCAGCCCTGCCCTATCGAATTCACCGACCGCGTGATTGCTGTCGTGCGTTATCGCGACGGTTCAGTGATCGATGTGGTGCATCAGGTGAAGGAATAAGCCATGCGCCTGCTTCCGGAACTCGCCGCCTGTCACGACGTTTCTATTCCTGAACTGCTCGCCAGCCGGGATGAGAGACAAGCAAGACAGCGCGCCTGGCTTACCCGTCACGCCACTCCGCTGGTCTCCTTTACCGTGGTGGCGCCAGGCCCGATGAAAGACAGCGCGTTAACCCGCCGGATCTTTAATCACGGCGTGACTGCCCTGCACACGCTGGCAGAAGAGTATAGCTGGACCATCCGGGAGCAGGCTGCACTGGCTTCCGCCAGCGGACCGGAAGGGTTGCTGGCGATTGACGCGCCCGCTCAGGCGCTCAAACAGGCGACCATTACGCTTGAACAGCGTTATCCACTGGGGCGCCTGTGGGATATCGATGTCCTGACGGCGGAAGGCGAAATACTCTCCCGCCACCATTTCGCGCTTCCCGCCCGCCGATGTCTGCTGTGCGGGCAAAGCGCGGCTGAATGCGCGCGGGGTAAAACCCACGCGCTGGCTGATTTACTGATTCATATGGAGGCGCTGCTGCATGATGCCGATTCCCGCCAACCCAACTAACGCCTCCATTCAGCCTCAGTCGCTGTACCACGCCTGGGCCGATTTGGCCTGGCGCGCCATGCTGACCGAGGTAAATTTATCGCCAAAACCCGGTCTGGTAGACCGGCTAAACTGCGGCGCGCACAAAGATATGGCGCTGGTGGATTTTCACCACAGCGCGGAGGCGATTCGAGACTGGCTGCCGCGCTTTATGGAATATGGCGCAAGTTGCACGCGCCTGCCACCAGAGTCGGTTCTGGCGGGCTTGCGTCCATTGGGGATGGCCTGTGAAGCGGCGATGTTTCGCGCAACAGCAGGCGTCAATACCCATAAAGGCAGCATTTTCTCACTGGGACTACTGTGCGCCGCTATTGGCCGCCTGTATCAGCAACGCCAGCCGATCGCCGCAGAAACGCTCTGCGCTACCGTCGCCGACTTTTGCCGCGGCCTGACCACGCGCGAACTGCGCCAGAACAATCTCCAGCTTACGGCAGGTCAGCGGCTGTATCAGCAACTGGGATTAACCGGCGCGCGCGGCGAGGCGGAAGCGGGCTACCCACTGGTCATCCGCCACGCTCTGCCGCACTACCGCGCATTGCTGGCGCAGGGGAGCGATCCGGAACTGGCACTGCTTGATACCTTACTGCTGCTGATGTCGCTTAACGATGATACCAACGTCGCGTCGCGCGGCGGGGCGGACGGCCTGCGCTGGTTACAGCAGCAGGCGGCGTTCTTATTACATCAGGGCGGCATACGGACTCCTGACGATCTCGTTTATCTCCACCGGTTCGATCAGCAATGCATTGAACGCAATCTCAGCCCCGGCAGTAGCGCCGATCTGCTGATCGTGACCTGGTTTTTAGCGCAAATTTCGCAAGTTAATCATTAACACAATTATAGAAAATATCCTTTCCGGAGAGTCATTTATGTCTTTATCCAAAGATAATATATGGAAGTTGTTGGCCCCATTAGTGGTGATGGGCGTCATGTTGCTGATTCCTGTTCCAGATGGTATGCCGCCGCAGGCCTGGCACTATTTTGCGGTTTTCGTCGCGATGATTGTTGGTATGATCCTCGAGCCAATCCCGGCGACGGCGATCAGTTTTATCGCCGTAACCATTTGCGTTATCGGCAGCAATTACCTGCTATTTGATGCTTCAGAACTGGCCGATCCAGCGTTTAAAGCCAGTAAACAGGCGCTGAAATGGGGGCTTGCCGGTTTCTCCAGCACCACGGTCTGGCTGGTCTTTGGCGCATTTATTTTCGCGCTGGGCTACGAAGTGACCGGGCTGGGGCGCCGCATTGCGCTGTTTTTGGTAAAATTCATGGGCAAACGCACGCTGACGCTCGGCTATGCGATTGTCATTATCGATATTTTACTGGCGCCGTTTACCCCATCCAATACCGCCCGTACCGGCGGTACTGTCTTCCCGGTCATCAAAAACCTGCCGCCGCTGTTTAAATCGTTTCCAAACGATCCTTCCGCACGCCGCATCGGCGGTTATTTGATGTGGATGATGGTGATCAGTACCAGCCTTAGCTCTTCTATGTTTGTCACTGGCGCGGCACCAAACGTGTTAGGTCTGGAGTTCGTCAGCAAGATCGCCGGCGTCCAGATTAGCTGGCTGCAGTGGTTTCTCAGCTTTCTGCCGGTAGGGATTATTTTACTGATAGTTGCGCCGTGGCTCTCCTATGTGCTTTATAAACCCGAAGTAACCCACAGTGCGGAAGTCGCGGCCTGGGCTGGCGACGAGTTAAAAAGCATGGGACGTCTGTCCCGCAAAGAGTGGACGCTGATTGGCCTGGTGCTGCTTAGCTTAGGATTATGGGTTTTTGGCGGAAAAATCATCAACGCTACCGCCGTGGGTCTGTTGGCCGTCTCACTGATGCTGGCGTTGCATGTCGTGCCGTGGAAAGACATTACGCGTTACAACAGCGCCTGGAACACCCTGGTGAACCTCGCTACGCTGGTGGTCATGGCTAATGGCTTAACCCGCTCCGGCTTTATTGACTGGTTCGCCAATACCATGAGCACTCATCTGGAAGGTTTCTCACCGGATGCGACCGTCATTGTACTGGTACTGGTGTTCTATTTCGCGCACTATCTGTTCGCCAGCCTTTCCGCTCACACCGCGACCATGCTGCCGGTCATTCTGGCGGTGGGTAAAGGTATTCCGGGCGTTCCGATGGAACAACTGTGTATTCTGCTGGTGCTGTCAATCGGTATCATGGGCTGTCTGACGCCGTATGCCACCGGTCCTGGCGTGATTATCTACGGCTGCGGTTACGTGAAATCCAGAGATTACTGGCGGCTTGGCGCAATCTTTGGCGTTATCTATATCGCTATGCTGTTGCTGGTGGGCTGGCCGATTCTGGCAATGTGGAATTAAACATTTCGCCAACGTAGGTTAAAAATGATGCCGGTCAGATTCACCTGAGCGGCATTTTTTATGATTAAATGAGTGATATTCATAATGTGTATAAATTATCGAATTCATCATGAACACAATATGGCATTACAGTCCGCTGCTGGCTGTCCTCTTAACCCCGATTTTTGCCGCCAACGCCGACGAACTTCAGGCGCAACAGTACGGTGATTTCACTGGCTATGTGCTGGCGCTTTCCTGGCAAACCGGTTTTTGTCAAAGCCAGCATGAACGCCATCATCGGGAGCCCGATGAGTGCCGTCTGCAAAAAGAGCCAGCCAGCAAAGCAGACTTTCTGACCGTCCACGGCCTGTGGCCAGGATTACCCAAATCTATCGCCGCACGCGGCGTTGACCAGCGACGCTGGCAACGCTTTGGCTGTGCGACGCGGCCAATCCCGAATCTGCCGGAAGTCAGGGCCAGCCGGAAATGCGCAGCCCCCGACCCCGGACTTTCGCCTGACATCGCGGCAACGCTTAGGGAAGTAATGCCCGGCGCGGGAGGAAATTCCTGCCTGGAGCGCTACGAATATGCCAAACATGGCGCCTGTTTCGGGTTTGATCCAAATGCCTATTTCGGCACCATGATACGGCTGGATAAGGCGATAAAAGGCAGCACGCTGGGGCAGTTTCTGGCGGATAATTACGGCAAAACCGTTAGCCGCGCCGCGTTTGATAACGTAGTCGAACAAATGTGGGGCAAGGATAATGTCAAAGCCGTTAAAGTAAACTGCCATGGTAATCCCGCCTATTTAACAGAGATTCAGTTTTCATTAAAGGCGTCGATGATTAACGCTCCGCTCTCCTCCGCCTCATTCCTGCCGCAGCCGCATCCCGGCAACTGCGGGAAACAGTTTATTATCGATAAAGCCGGTTATTGACGAAACAGAGGTTTAAAACCGTAGCCAAATTTGAGAACACGCCCGAATGTAGACTAAAATTCACTCAAGGCTATGACGTTTGAGGATTTACCCGAATGTGAACTAAATCACTTCAAAGACGGGGTAAGTCTCAGTATCATCATGAGAGCTAAACCCTCGCCGCCAGACGGTGAGGGTTTTCTTTTGGGACCATTTACCTGCACTACTCGCAGTATCGATGACATGGAGTAAGAAATGTCCAGACCCACTATTATCATTAACGACCTTGACGCCGAACGTATTGATCGTCTGCTGGAACAGCCTGCGTATGCGGATCTGCCGATTGCCGACGCGCTCAACGCCGAACTGGATCGCGCGCAAATGTGTTCGCCACAAGAGATGCCGAGCGATGTCGTCACCATGAACAGCCGCGTTAAATTCCGCAATTTGAGCGACGGTGAAACACGCGTGCGGACGCTGGTGTATCCCGCCAATATGACGGACAGCAGTACCCAGCTTTCGGTAATGGCGCCCGTCGGCGCGGCGTTGCTGGGACTGCGCGTCGGCGACACCATTCACTGGGAACTGCCGGGCGGCGCCTCCACTCATCTCGAAGTGCTGGAACTCGAATATCAGCCTGAAGCCGCGGGCGACTTCCTGCGTTAAACCATCTGCATAAGCGTTAACGCGTTTACACAGAGGATGCCTGCGCATCCTCTTTCCGTTAGCCCTTTCATTGCTGCCTATTTCAGACGACGCCGCCGGGCATCGGGTTGATTAATCCCGTCGCCTGTTTCTGCGCCGCTTCCACCGACGATGCTCCCGGCACTAAGATGACCTTCCGGCACTCTTCTTCGCGTTTTTCGAAAATTTCGTAGCCGCGCGCCGCCTCTTCAAATGGCATATAGTGCGTGACAATCTCCTCCGGCTTCAGCAGTCCCTTCTCAATAAGCGGCAATAATTCCCCCAGCCACGCGTGAACATGGGTTTGACCCATTTTAAAACTTAGCCCCTTATCAAACGCGTCGCCGAACAAAAAACCGTGAATAAAACCGGCATAAACGCCGGGCACGCTGACTACGCCGCCGCGCCTGACCGCCGCGATACATTGCCGCAGCGCTTTACCGCTGCTGCCTTCCAGTTTAAGGTTCGTCAGCACTGTCTCCGTCATACTGCCTTTCGCTTCAAAGCCTACAGCATCAATCACCGCGTCCACGCCGCGGTGTCCTGCCGTCTGTTCGATAATTTTTTCCGCCGGATCATTCTCATCATCAAAGTTGATCGGTATCGCGCCGTAACGTTCTTCGGCGAAACGTAAGCGATAGGGATGATGATCCACGACAAAGATCTGCTCCGCGCCCAACAAACGCGCGCAGGCGATGGTCAGCAATCCGACCGGCCCTGCGCCAAAAACCGCCACGCTGGAACCTTGCTGAACCTGGGCGTTTTTTGCCGCCTGCCAGGCGGTAGGCAAAATATCAGAAAGAAACAGCGCCTTATCGTCAGATAACAGCGGCGGCACCTTAAATGGGCCGACATTACCTTTTGGCACGCGAACATATTCGGCCTGCCCGCCGGGAACGCCGCCATAAAGGTGGCTGTAGCCAAACAGCGCCGCTGGCGGCGGGATCTGTTTTTTATTCAACGCCGCGCCGTGTCCGTCGTTGGTGTTTTCACAGGCCGAATATTGCTGTAATCGACAGAAAAAGCAGTCGCCGCAAGCAATGACGAACGGGATCACAACCCGCTCCCCTTTCTGAATGTTCTTCACTTCCCGCCCGGTTTCGACCACTTCGCCCATAAATTCATGGCCAAAAATATCGCCATGTTTTACCTGTGGGATCTTGCCGCGATACAGGTGCAAATCAGATCCGCAAATCGCGGTGGCGGTAATACGCAAAATAATATCGTCGGGCTGCTCAATGCCGGGATCGGGTACGTTTTCAACCTTTACGTGATGTGGACCGTGATACGTCAATGCTTTCATGCAGCCTCCGGGGTAACGGTGAATGTCGCGTTCGTCTATAAAAGGGTAGCTATCCCGGGGTGACTGCCGGAAAAACAGGCGGCTTTAGGATTTTTCCTGGAAAATATACGGCTTTTTTTAGCGCCAGGTTGCCGTAATATTTAAAATTGCCAGACAAATAGCAGAAAGAAATATTATTATATGTTTGAATAAGTTCAGTATTGATTAACAGGGAGTAACGGGTATGTATAAGACAATCATTATGCCGGTTGATGTTTTTGAAATGGAACTGAGCGATAAAGCGATTCGCCACGCTGAGTTTCTGGCGCAACAGGATGGCGTCATTCATCTGTTGCATGTTCTGCCAGGCTCCGCAAGCATGAGCCTGCACCGCTTTGCCGCCGACGTGCGCCGCTTTGAAGAACATTTACAGCATGAGGCGGAAACGCGTCTGCAAACGATGGTGGGACACTTCAGCATCGATCCTTCACGGATTAAAACGCATGTTCGCTTTGGTAGCGTGCGCGATGTCGTCAATGAGATGGGCGAAGAGCTGGATGCGGATGTCGTGGTAATCGGTTCGCGTAATCCGTCCATCACGACACACCTGCTGGGGTCTAACGCCTCAAGCGTGGTACGCCATGCGACGCTGCCGGTATTGGTTGTGCGTTAACTCGCTTCTGACCAGCAGGTAAAAAAAGAGGCTGCCAGTGGGCAGCCTCTTACCTTGCAGGTGTGTCTACTTCTTTTTATGCGATTTTGGTGCGAATCAGATAATCAAAGGCGCTCAACGAGGCTTTCGCCCCTTCGCCTGTGGCGATGATAATCTGTTTATAAGGAACGGTGGTGCAGTCGCCTGCGGCGAAGACGCCCTTAACGCTGGTTTCACATTTGGCGTCAATAATGATCTCGCCCATGCGGTTACGCTCAAGCGCACCTTCCAGCCAGTTGGTATTCGGCAACAAGCCAATTTGCACAAAAATCCCGGCCAGCGCGACGCTATGAATATCGCCGCTGACGCGGTCGCGATACTCCAGCCCCACGACTTTCGAACCGTCGCCCTTCACTTCCGTCGTTTGCGCATTCAAAATGATATCGACATTTTTCAGGCTACGTACTTTGTCCTGTAGCACCTGATCCGCCTTCATTTCCGGTGCGAACTCCAGCAACGTAACGTGTTCTACAATACCCGCCAGATCGATGGCCGCTTCGACGCCAGAGTTACCGCCGCCAATAACCGCCACACGCTTACCTTTAAACAGCGGACCGTCACAGTGTGGACAATAGGTGACGCCTTTGGTGCGGTACTGATCTTCGCCCGGCACATTCATATTACGCCATTTCGCGCCGGTGGCGATGATGATACTGCGCGCTTTCAATACTGCGCCGGACGCCGTTTCAATCTGATGCAGGCCACCTTCTGCCGCTGCCGGAACCAGTTTGCTTGCGCTCTGGCTGTCGATAACGTCAACATCGTAATCGCTGACGTGCGCTTTCAGCGCACCCGCCAGTTTCTGGCCTTCGGTTTTCGGCACCGAGATATAGTTTTCGATATCCACGGTATCCAGCACCTGACCGCCGAAGCGCTCACCCATCAGACCGGTACGGATGCCTTTGCGCGCCGAGTAGACCGCCGCCGCCGCGCCCGCTGGGCCGGAGCCGACAATCAGCACGTCATACGCATCACGTTTGTTTAGCGCTTCCACCGCACGTTTTTCTGCGCCAGTATCCACTTTAGCGACGATCTCGGTCAGAGTCATACGTCCCTGGCCGAACTCTTTACCGTTGACAAACACTGCCGGAACGCCCATTACGTTACGCTCGGTGATTTCGTTCTGGAAAGTGCCGCCATCAATCGCCGTATGTTTAATACGCGGGTTCAGCACCGCCATCAGGTTCAGCGCCTGCACCACGTCCGGGCAGTTATGGCAGGAGAGTGAATAATAAGTTTCGAATTCAAAATCGCCGTCAATATCGCGAATCTGCTCCAGCAGCGACTGCGCTTCTTTTGACGGATGACCGCCAGTCCACAACAGCGCCAGAACCAGCGAGGTAAATTCGTGACCCAGCGGAGAACCGGCAAAGCGCGGCCCCTGCTGAGAACCTGGATTCGTAATCAGGAAAGACGGCTTGCGCACCGGCAGAGTATTGTCTTCTTTAAACGTAACTTTGTCTGACAGTTCAGCGATTTCAGCCAGCAGTTCTTTGATTTCCGCCGATTTTGCGCTGTCATCCAGCGTAGCAATCAGCTCAACAGGTTTGGTCAGTTTCTCAAGGTAAGCCTTGAGCTGGGTTTTCATATTCGTGTCGAGCATGGGTATCTCCTGGGCTTAAAACATCATCATGCAAGCTGCCTTATTTGCGGTGCCTGAATGCATCTTGAATCATGGTGTTGAATAAAATGGGCGCACAAGCACCCATTGATGCGGTTATTTCCTAAGTATTTCGTGTCAGAGCAAGACGGCTAGCCTGAGAATCCCCGGGAGCTTACATAAGTAAGTGACCGGGGTGAACAGGCGACGCCAACGCCGCGATGGCGCGAAAGACGACGGAAATTTAGATTTTACCGACCAGGTCCAGGGATGGAGCCAGCGTCGCTTCGCCTTCTTTCCATTTCGCCGGGCACACTTCGCCTGGGTGAGCGGCAACATACTGTGCTGCTTTAATTTTACGCAGCAGGTCAGACGCGTCACGGCCGATACCTTCAGCGGTAACTTCGATCGCCTGGATGATACCCTGCGGGTCAACAACGAAAGTCGCACGGTCTGCCAGACCTTCATCTTCACGCATGTTGTCGAAGTTACGGGTCAGGGCGCCAGTCGGGTCGCCGATCATCGCATATTTGATTTTTGCGATAGTTTCAGAGCTGCTGTGCCATGCTTTGTGCGTGAAGTGGGTATCGGTTGAGACGGAATAAACGTCTACGCCCAGCTTCTGCAGTTCTTCGTAATGGTCGGCAACGTCGCCCAGCTCAGTCGGGCAAACAAAGGTAAAATCGGCCGGATAGAAGAAGAAGACGCTCCAGCGGCCTTCGGTATCTTTCTCGGTGACTTCAATGAATTCACCGTTTTTGAACGCCTGGTTTTTGAAAGGTTTGATTTTGGTGTTAATTAAGGACATCTATACTTCCTCCGTGTTTTCATTGAGGAGTAAGTTAACGAAATTGTGCTGATTCGGCTAATGCGTTTCCATTATCAAATCAATAAGCGTTAACTAACAACCCGATTCGGGCGACATTGTGAACACTGCGCCCTGTCAGCCATCTAAAGTAAAAAGGCCGCCTGACAGGCGGCCCCATTACCTGAACTACCCGTAGGTAACTTCAGAGCCAATACAACTCGTCTTGCAAATTACAGGCGTATTGCCTGCAACTCGAAATCCATAGCGTATATGCTGGCTAAGTGTTGCGCTCTACATTACCTTAACAAAGGCTGTAACAGCGAAAAGGATTACATCACCCCAGCACAGAAAGGGCAATCCTACCACGCCAGCTCTTACCTATGTCTGCGATAGGCATCATCATTAATACTCTTTTCGCTTTGATCTTAAAAGGAAAAAATATGATTAAACGTACACTGCTGCTTGCTATGCTACCCATTCTCGCCCACGCGGAAGAACTGCCTGCGCCGGTTAAGGCCATTGAAAAGCAGGGTATAACTATCCTGAAATCCTTCGAGGCGCCGGGCGGCATGAAGGGCTATCTTGGGAAGTATCAGGATATGGGCGTCACGATTTACCTGACGCCGGACGGTAAACACGCGATTTCCGGCTATATGTATAATGAAAAAGGTGAAAATCTTAGCAACGCCTTGATCGAAAAAGAAATTTACGCTCCAGCCGGACGTGAAATGTGGCAGAAAATGGAAAAAGCGTCATGGATACTCGACGGTAAAAAAGACGCACCGGTGGTGCTGTATGTCTTCGCCGACCCTTTCTGTCCTTATTGTAAGCAGTTCTGGCAGCAAGCTCGTCCGTGGGTCGAGTCCGGTAAAGTACAATTACGCACACTACTGGTCGGCGTGATTAAACCGGAAAGCCCGGCCACAGCCGCAGCGATTTTAGCCGCGAAAGACCCGGCGAAAACCTGGCATGACTATGAGGCTTCCGCAGGAAAGATGAAACTGGAGGTTCCGGCGTCCATCCCCCCAACACAGATGAAAATCATTAATCAGAATCAGCAGTTAATGGACGATCTTGGCGCTAACGCGACGCCGGCAATTTATTACATGAATAAAGATAACACGCTGCAACAGGTCGTCGGTTTACCAGAAAAGGCACAACTGGACGCCATGATGGGACAACCTTAACGCAGAACTCAGTAAGGCAGGAGCTTAACCGTACCACGCCCGATAGCGCTACGCTTATCGGGCCCACCACGTCCAGGCATCACGCGACGCCAGACCAAAATGCCATCCGGCACAGTCTTTTTAGGCTAACTGAATGATTGTTACGTGTGTAAATTACGTTCGCCTTTACTGTAATTATTTACTCGCTAAAATATTCACAACTGTGGTATTTTAGTTTAAATAAACTCTACGTTAAGTTTAATAAACATAATTCTGGTGAATTATTGAGATTAAGTCATAATCATGGAAGATACCATGATAACGCCGGGAAGATATTATGGCTAACCTTTACGACCTTAAAAAATTTGATCTTAACTTGTTGGTTATATTTGAATGTATTTATCAACATTTAAGCATTAGCAAAGCAGCAGAAACACTCTATATTACACCTTCTGCCGTAAGCCAGTCATTGCAACGCCTGCGCACGCAATTCAATGACCCTCTATTTATTCGTTCAGGTAAAGGAATTACGCCTACCGTAACAGGAATTAATTTACATTATCATTTAGAAAATAACCTTAACAGCCTGGAACAAACTATTAATATAATGAATCAGTCCAGCCTGAAGAAGAAGTTTATTATCTACAGCCCACAACTGTTGATAACGAAACAATTACTGAAACTGATTAAATATCTGGGTAAAAATCCACAGGTTGAAATTGAACATCACGACATTTTGGCAACGGAAGAACCTCCTGAAGATCTTCTCGCCTACCGTAAAGCAGATATTGTCCTCTCGATGACGCCGATCAGTAATCGTTCCATTGTTTGTACGCACCTTTATAAGGTGGAATGCGTTCTGGTTTGCAGTGAAAACCATCCCCGATTGCGAGAGAGCGCAAGCGTTGAAGAGCTGCTGGAAGAAACTTTTACTCATCTTATCGCCGCCGATGATGCCGCAGTAAAAGAGCATCAGACTTTTCTTGATCATGTATTAGCAGAAAGAACTATAGGCTTTAAAAGTAAGTCGCTAATCACTATTGCCAATACGATTAGCGTGACAGATCTTATTGGTTTTTTACCAAAGGTTATTGTGACTTATTATCAATCGACGGTTAAGCTTAGAACGATTTCCACACCTTTTTCTATCCCTGCTAATCCCCTCTATCTTATGTATAATAGAGCTTCGATGAATAATAGTGGATTTACTGAGCTAATTGAGCACATCACAAAAAAGCATTAATAAGAAGGTCAACAAACAGACATTAATATAAATTCAATGTATATATTGATATAATTTATTTACTTGGCAAATATAATAAAGCATTGCAAGTTAATCTAATCAGCTTATCCTTTATGTTAATTATTTCGAATGTACTGTAGTTAACACATCGGAGAATATCCAGAGATGTCGGTTTATAAAGTTCCGCTTGAGCAAAATGTTCTGGAAGCGGCTCAAGAGCGTATAATGTGGACCCTGGAAACCTTACCCCGGGTCTGCGTCTCATTTTCTGGTGGTAAAGATTCAGGACTTATGCTGCACCTGACGGCAACGTTGGCGCGCAAAATGAATAAAAAGATCCACGTTCTTTTCATTGACTGGGAAGCGCAATTCTCCTGTACCATCGCCTATATTGAAGCGTTACGTGAACACTACGCAGACGTTATTGAGCGTTTTTATTGGGTCGCATTACCCTTAACCACACAAAATTCCCTTTCACAATACCAGCCGGAGTGGCAGTGTTGGCAGCCGGGTGCCGACTGGGTACGGCAACCGCCAGAAGATGCGATTACCGATCCTGCCTTTTTTTCGTTTTACCAACACGGTATGACCTTTGAACAGTTCGTTCGCGATTTTGCCGACTGGTTTTCAGAAAAGCGCCCTGCCGCTATGCTGGTTGGTATTCGCTCCGACGAATCCTATAATCGATTTGTCGCTATCGCTAACTCGCATAAGCTGCGTTTTGCTGATGATAAACCCTGGACCACATTAGCCCCCATGGGGCACACCTGGTATATCTACCCCATCTATGACTGGAAAACCGCAGATATCTGGACCTGGTTCGCCAAAACAGGTAAACCATGTAACCCTTTGTATAACTTGATGTATCAGGCTGGCGTACCGTCCCGCTACATGCGTATCTGCGAACCGTTCGGCCCGGAACAACGACAGGGATTATGGCTGTATCATGTTATCGAACCTGAGCGTTGGGCAGCCATGTGCGCCAGAGTCAGCGGTGTACTTAGCGGAGGAATATACGCCGGACAGGACAGCCATTTTTACGGCCACCGGAAAATTTTAAAACCCGACCACCTTAACTGGGAGGAATACGCGCTGCTCTTGCTACACAGTATGCCCGAAGTAACTGCCGAACATTACCGTAATAAAATCGCCGTTTATTTGCAGTGGTATAAGAAAAAAGGCATGGACACGATCCCGCAGACGCAGCAGGGCGATATCGGATCGCGGGATGTGCCGTCGTGGCGACGGATCTGCAAAGTATTACTGAACAATGATTACTGGTGCCGGGCGCTATCATTCAGTCCGACAAAGCCAAAGGGCTACCAGCGCTATAACGAACGCATGAAAGCTAAACGCCAGCAATGGGGGATCTTATGCAACACCGACTCACAGCCGAAATAACTCACTTTCTCTCTGAGTTGCCAGAAGAGGAAAGGATTGCCGCCATTAATGAATTTAGAATGGCGATACATAGCGTTAGTCCCTTTCGCGATGAACCTGTCGATTGTGTTCTGTGGGTGAAAAACGACCATATTTTGCCTAATGACTACAACCCGAATAACGTTGCGCCGCCAGAGAAAAAACTGCTGCTTAAATCGATTGAAAAAGATGGGTTTACTCAGCCGATTGTGGTAGTAAAGGCCGATGCGGAGGAATACGAGATTGTGGATGGTTTTCACCGTCATGAACTGGGCAAAGGAAAAGCCGTCCTGAACAGGCGTCTGAAAGGCTACCTGCCGGTAACGTGTCTGGACAGAGAACGTCACGAACGGATGGCGGCAACCATCCGGCATAATCGCGCACGCGGGCGCCACCAGATCCACGCCATGTCCGAAATCGTGCGCGAACTTTCTCAGTTGGGCTGGGACGAAGGCAAAATCAGTCAGGAGTTAGGTATGGACGCCGATGAAGTCTTGCGCCTGAAACAGATTAACGGTCTGCAGGAGCTTTTTGCAGACCGTCGATTCTCCAGAGCGTGGACGGTTAAATAACTACAGTTTACACAGGCGATCTGCCGCGGCCAGCAGCGTTGATTCCTGTTTAGCGAAGCATAAACGTATAAGCTGATGCGGGAAAGGGGCGGCGCAAAAGACAGAGAGTGGAATAGCGGCAACACCGACTTCTTGAGTTAGCCACTGACAAAACTCAACGTCATTTAGCGTCGACACTGCGCTGTAATCGATTAACAGAAAATAGGTACCTTCACAGGGCAGCACTTTTAATCGGCTTTGCGCCAGCGCGTTAACCAGCACATCGCGTTTTTTCCGGTAAAAATCGGGTAACGCGCGATAGTGCTCCGGCGCGGCGCGCAGCATATCCGCCAGCGCCAGTTGCGCCGGCGTATTGACGCAAAACGTCAGGTACTGGTGAACTTTGCGTATTTCGGCGCTAATGGCCGCAGGCGCAACGCAGTAACCAATCTTCCATCCCGTCATATGAAAGGTTTTACCAAACGATGAAACGGCAACCGCCCGCTCTCGTAACTGAGGGTGCGCTAATACGCTGGCATGACCTTCGGCGGCAAAACAAATATGTTCGTACACTTCATCGCTTAATACATAAATTTCCCGCTCGCCGATAGCCTGCCACAGCGCCTCGATATCCGCCTGGCGCCAGACGGTAGCGGTGGGATTATGCGGCGTATTAAGGATCACCAGCCGCGTGCGCTCGCTAAGCAACGCCGAAAACGCCTGCCAGTCGACGTTAAAATGCGGCGGCGTAAGCGCTATGCGCTTTAACATGCCGCCGGAGAGCGCCACGGCTGGGGCATAGCTGTCGTAACTGGGATCGAAACAGATAACCTCATCCCCTGCCCGCACCAGCGCGGTAATCGCCGCATACAGCGCTTCGGTCGCGCCCGCCGTGACGGTGATATCACTCACGTCATCTGGTCGATAACCATATATTTCCGCCGTTTTATCGGCAATGGCCTCCCGCAGCGCCTGCACGCCCGTCATCGGCGCATATTGATTCGCCCCCTGCGCGACATGGTAAGCCAACCGCTCGTGCAAATAACGAGGACCATCAAAATCAGGGAAGCCTTGCGATAAATTTATTGCCTGATGTTTCTGCGCCAGCGCGCTCATTTGCGTAAAAATCGTGGTACCAAGACTGGGCAATTTGCTTTGTGGGATCAGTGGGTTATTTCTCATTATCTTCATACCCGCCAGTGATGTGGTTGTTGACACACTATAACACGGTGCTAGTATTTGGCAATCAAGACGTTTAGATGTCTAAATATAATAACATTAGTCAGAAGCCCCTAAGGACAACACAACATGAACCACACTGAAATCCGCGTCGCTACCGGCCCGGCGAATTATTTTTCCCATGCCGGCAGCCCTGGAAGATTGACGGATTTTTTCACGCCGGAACAGCTTTGCCACGCCGTTTGGGTATACGGCGAACGCGCGATTGCCGCCGCCCGGCCTTACCTGCCGGAAGCGTTTGAATGTGCTGGCGCAAAACATCTGCGGTTTACCGGTCATTGCAGCGAACGCCAGGTTGCCCAACTGGCGCACGCCTGCGGCGACGATCGTCAGGTGGTGATAGGCGTCGGCGGCGGCGCACTGCTTGATACTGCCAAAGCGCTCGCTCGCCGTCTGACGCTGCCGTTTGTCGCTATCCCGACGATCGCGGCAACCTGCGCTGCCTGGACACCGCTTTCCGTCTGGTATAACGACGCGGGACAGGCGTTACAGTTCGAAATTTTTGATGATGCCAATTTTCTGGTGCTGGTCGAACCGCGCATTATTCTGCAGGCGCCCGATGACTATCTGTTAGCTGGCATTGGCGATACGCTGGCGAAATGGTATGAAGCCGTTGTGCTTGCACCGCAGCCTGAAACGTTGCCATTAACCGTACGACTGGGCATTAACAGCGCGTGCGCCATTCGCGATCTCCTGCTGGCAAGCAGCGAACAGGCATTAGCGGATAAACAGCAACACCGACTGACACAGGAATTTTGTGACGTGGTAGACGCGATTATCGCTGGCGGCGGTATGGTCGGCGGCCTTGGGGAACGCTATACCCGTGTCGCCGCCGCCCACGCGGTACACAACGGCCTGACCGTCCTGCCGCAAACGGAAAAATTCCTGCACGGAACGAAAGTGGCTTATGGCATTCTGGTACAAAGCGCGCTGCTGGGACAAAATGAGGTGCTAACGCAATTGATTGCAGCGTACCGGCGTTTTCATCTGCCGACCCGGCTCAGCGAGCTGGAGGTGGATATTCATAACACCGCAGAGATCGATAAAGTGATCGCACATACCCTGCGTCCGGTCGAATCCATCCACTATTTGCCGGTTACGTTAACGCCAGCAACTCTGCGTGCGGCGTTTGAAAAAGTTGAATTTTTCAGGGTATAGTCTGGTGACGTTGCGCTTATCAGGCCTGGCAACAATCAGCAGCAACGCGCGCCGCCTTTTCCACCATAGCGCGCATCCTGCCGCTCGCGGAAAAATTCTTCATAGGTCATCGGCGTCTGATCCGGATGCGTTATGCGCATATGCTCAACATAGTTGTCGTAGTCTGGCACGCCAATCATCATTTTTGCTGCCTGTCCCAGATATTTTCCGGCTTTCGAAAGCGTATCGAACATCGTTGTCACCTGTCATCCAAACGCCCTCCCCTTGTCCTGGAGAGGGCTATTGATGAAAAAAGATTAGTGCGCGCCTTTCGCCTGCGTCACGATCTCATCCACATTTTCCGGCATCGGCTCATACGGTGTTTCATGCGCCGTCGGTTTATCAATCTTCAGAGCGGCCAGCGCCGTCTTAATAGAGAATACCGCCAGCACCACGACCACCACCATAAAGAAGATTGTTAGCCCGGCATCCAGACGGTTATTGAATACCAACTGCGCGAGCTGCGATTCGGTGTACTGCAGCGGAATATTGCCGCTGTCGATCATCGCCTGGAACTTGTTGGCAATGGCCAGGAAGCCGATTTTCGCATCCGGACTAAACGCTTTCTGCCAGCCCGCCGTCAGCGTACAAATCAGCAGCCAGGCCGTCGGCACCAGCGCGACCCACGCATAACGCTGACGCTTCATTTTGAACAGTACCACGGCGCAAAGCATCAGCGCCATACCCGCCAGCATCTGGTTAGCGATGCCAAACAGCGGCCACAAGGTGTTAATACCGCCCAACGGATCGACCACGCCCTGATGGAGGAAATAGCCCCACGCCAGCACGCACAATGCCGTAGCAAGCAGGTTCGCTGGCAGCGAATCGGTACGTTTCAGCCCTGGCGACACCACGCCCAACAGATCCTGCAACATAAAGCGCGCCGCACGGGTACCCGCATCCACCGCCGTCAGAATAAACAGCGCTTCAAACAGAATGGCGAAGTGATACCAGAACGCCACATCCATCATGCCGCCCAACGCGCCATGTAAAATGTAGGCCATCCCTACCGCCAGCGTTGGCGCGCCGCCTGCGCGGGAGATAATGGATTGTTCGCCGACTTCATTGGCAATCTGGTGTAGCGTATCCGGCGTGATAGCGAACCCCCAACTGCTGACCACCTGCGCAGCAGAAGCCACGACATCCGCAGTCCCCGCTGGCGCCAGTACCGCCATCGGGCTATTCATCGCAAAGTAAACGCCCGGATCGATAATACAGGCGGAGACCAGCGCCATAATAGCGACGAAAGATTCCATTAACATCCCGCCGTAGCCGATGAAACAGGCCTGGCCTTCGTTGGCCAACATCTTCGGCGTCGTGCCGGAGGAGATGAGCGCATGGAAACCGGATACCGCACCGCAGGCGATGGTGATAAACAGGAACGGGAACAGGTCGCCCGTCCAGACCGGTCCTGTACCATCAACAAATTTGGTCAGCGCTGGCATAGTCAGCGTCGGACGCATGATCAGAATCCCAACCGCCAGACCGACAATCGTACCAATTTTCAGGAAGGTAGAGAGGTAATCACGCGGCGCGAGCAGCAGCCAGACCGGCAATACCGCCGCGACAAAACCGTACCCCACCAGCATCCAGGTAAGCTGCACGCCGGTAAAGTCAAAGTACGGCGCCCAGGTTGGGCTTGCCGCCACCCATCCGCCGGAAATAATAGCGAAAATGAGAAATACCAACCCAATGACCGACACCTCGCCGATGCGCCCCGGACGCAGATAGCGCAGGTAGATGCCCATAAAAATCGCCAGTGGAATGGTGAATGCGACAGTGTACGTTCCCCACGGGCTATGGGTCAGCGCCTTCACCACGATCATCGCCAGGACGGCCAGAATGATCACCATGATCATAAAGCAGGCTACCAGCGCAATCACCCCTGCCGTCGCGCCCATCTCCTCTTTAACCAGCTCGCCAAGCGAACGTCCATCGCGCCGGGTCGAGACGAACAGCACCATAAAGTCCTGTACCGCTCCCGCCAGCACGACGCCCGCCAGTAGCCAGATCATCCCCGGCAGATAGCCCATCTGCGCCGCCAGTACCGGCCCGACCAGCGGACCAGCGCCAGCAATGGCCGCAAAATGGTGACCAAAAAGCACTTTCTTATCGGTCGGGACATAATCCAGACCATCGTTATGACGTACCGCGGGCGTCATACGCGTTGGGTCAACCGCCAGCACTTTTTTGGCGATATAGAGTCCATAAAAACGATACGCAATAAGATAGACACAGACCGACGCCACCACAATCCATAGCGCGTTGATCTGCTCCCCACGATTTAGCGCAATATAGCCCAGGGCAAACGCACCCAATACTGAGAGCGCTGTCCAGACGAGGTATTTCCCTGACTTATTCATAGTTGTTGTCCGTTTGCGTGTTCCAGAGAGATGTTACATTTTGTTTCTATAACACCTTTAGCGTAATTAACAACACAACAACATGATAAAACCGGAGCGTTACTCATTTTTTACATTACAGTGTTAACCAGATCACTTCCTTTCTTCGTTAACGCTGCAATTACATTTTGCTTTGCCAGTACTATCCCATTACTGCAGTTCCCAGGCGACAGGTGCAGCAGCGCCTTCCCTGCTCATCAAAGAGAGTAATTTCCCAGCTTTGATTCTGCCGCCCCAGATGCAGCGGCTGGCAAACGCCGCGTACTTTCCCCTGCGAGACGACGCGGTGGTGGGTGGCGTTTAACTCGGTCCCGACCACACACTGCCCGTCGCGGGTCATCAGATAACCCGCCATTGATCCTAACGTCTCCGCCAGCGCTGCCGATGCGCCGCCGTGTAGCAGGCCAAACGGTTGATGAGTGCGGGTATCGACGGGCATTTCCGCCTCCAGCACTCCATCACCCAGACGGGTGTAAACAATGCCCAGATGCGCCACCAGCGTGTTCTGACTGGTGGCGTTCAATTCATCCAGCGTTAAATGTCGTTTCCAGATCATCATCACGCTCCCAATGTTGAACCGCCGTCCACCACGATATCCTGCAAGGTAATGTGGCTGGCCAGATCGGAGGCAAGGAACAAAATGGTATTGGCTATCTCCTGCGGACGGGCGATTTTACCGAGCGGAATACCCAGTTTAAACTGTTCACCGAAACCGCGAATGCGCTGCTGTTCGGCATCCTCGCCCACCCACAATGCGCGCTGCATATCGGTGTCGGTCGAGCCAGGCGACACCACATTACAGCGCACCCCGCAGCCCGCCAGTTCCAGCCCTACGGTCAGCGCCAGACTTTTCAGCGCCGCTTTAGAGGCCCCGTAGGCGCTCATACCGATACGCGGTGTATGCGCCGCATCTGAGGCAACGGTGACAATCGCCCCACCTCGCTGACGGCGAAACTGCGCCATCGTTTGCGAAAACAGGTTAAACGCCCCGCCCACATTGACCGCAAATGTCTGTTGCCAGTCGTCGACACTAAGCGCGTCGGTCGCTCCCATACGCAAAATACCGGCGGCGTTGACCAACACATCCAGCCGTGGTGTTTTTTGCAATATGCGCTGGCACACCTGAGCGACCTGCGCGGCATCCGCCACGTCCATAACTTCGGTAGTAAAGGGGTAATCCGCTGGCGTAAATTCACGATCGAAGCCGATTACCCTGGCTCCGGCGTCGACAAAGGCCAGCGCCGTCGCGTAGCCAATCCCTTTCCCCGCACCGGTCACCCACACCGTTTGGTCTGAAAAATCAATACCAGGCATTACTGCACCTCGCGAGAAAGCAGTGCCCACCAGGCATCAATGGTCGGATTTTTCGCCAGCATCACGAAGTCGATATCGCCGTGTACTTTACGCCAGCGCGCTGCAAGTCCCATCATTCGTACAGAGTCCAGGCCATAATCAATCAGATTTTCATCGTCCAGCGGCTCGTCGGTCTCATCCAGCAACGGCAGAATCAACGCCCGCAGCGCCGTTTTACTGGCAGGAACCGGCGCCGGCAACAGCGATTCAGTCATGACGACGCGACCTGAACGCCCCGCCACATAGTTCAGGGCCATCAGATGCTCTTCCCGGCTGAAATCCGCCAGCGCATCCGCCACCATAAACGGCTTAATGTCGCGCATAAACGCATCGGTAGCGGTGGTCATACAGCCAATATGCGCATACACGCCGGTAATGATGAGTTGATTGCGTCCGGTATCTTTTAACATCTGTTCCAGCGGCGAGCGGTGAAACGCGCTATAACGCCACTTCACCAGCACCGTATCCGCCTCATCCGGCGTTAAGGCTTCTACCACCTTCTGCTGTTCCGGAGAGCGCGTCAGTCCCGGTCCCCACATATCATTGAGTAACGCGCGGTCTTCATCGCTTTGCTCTTTCGGCTGAGCGGTGTAATAGACCGGAATATGATGCTCTTTACAGTACTGGCGCAGGGCGGCGATATTGGCAATCACCAGGTCCATCATTGGACAGTTGCGGCCCCAAAAGCTGACAAAGTACTCCTGCATATCGTGGATGAGCAGCGCAGCGCGCTCCGGTTCAAATGTCCAGCTCACTTTGTTGGTCGGGATATCCAGTGCGGTAGGCAGCGCGTAAGACTGTAATTTCGGAATTGCCATCTCTCTTTCTCCTTCAGAGCGGTGAACGTGACGCCAACCGCTGGCGTAATTGTTTTTTATCGACTTTACCAACCGGCGTCAGCGGCAGTGACGCAACGCACTCTACACGATCCGGTAATTTAAATTCCGCCACTCCCTGCTCTCGCAGGAAACGGCGTACCTGTACCGCACGCAGCGGCTCTTTTACCACCAGGTATGCGCAACTTTTTTCCCCCAGCAGTTCATCTTCCATGCTGACCAGCGCCGCATGGATCACCGCCGGGTGGCGCAGTAACAAGTTTTCTATCTCTTCGGCGGCTATCTTCTCGCCGCCCCGATTGATCTGATCTTTTTCACGTCCGTGGACGGTGATGTAACCGTCTTGATCAATGGAGATCAGATCGCCGGAACAGTAAAAGCCGTTGGCGTCAAAAGCGTTGGCATTGTGTTGCGGACTGTTGAAATAGCCGCGGAAAGTATAGGGGCCGCGCGTCATCAGACGGCCAATCTCGCCCGGCGGCAGAGGATTTCCCTCGGCATCCGCCACCCACACTTCGTCGTCCGGGCACATGGGTCTTCCCTGGGTATTGATAATCCGTTCCGGACTATCGTCCAGCCGGGTATAGTTCACTAACCCTTCCGCCATGCCGAAGACCTGCTGCAACTGACAACCAATTTCAGCCGGAATACGGGCGGCCAGCGTCGCGGAAAGCCGTGCGCCGCCAACCTGCAATAACCTTAATGACGCCAGTGGCGCATTGCCGCCCCACTCCTGGATAGCCTGTAGCCATAGACTGACCGCTGGCGGCACCAGCGCCGTGGCATTAATCTGGTGTTTTTCGATCAACGGAAAACAGAGGGTGGCGCTGGGATCGGTCGCCAGCACCACCGTTCCTTTGGCGAGAAAGACGCCCAGGGCGCCCGGCGAACTCATGGCGTAGTTATGCGCGGCGGGAATCGCGCACAGAAAACGCGTCTCCTCGTTGAAACCGCAAATCTCATTGCTGCGGCGCACGCTGTAGTAATAGTCGTTATGGGTACGGGGAATAAGCTTTGGCGTGCCGGTAGTACCGCCGGAAAGCTGAAAGTAGGCCACCTCGTCAGCAGGTGATGGCGTGGCGGTGAAATCTTCCTCCGTCTGACGCATCGCCGCGTCCAGGCTGTGATCGCCATCGTCGTTACGCAATAATACCACCCGCACAGAGCGGTGCTCAGCCACAAACGTGTTGAGGAAGTCCTCCCCGGTGAACAGCGTATGTTGGCGATCGGCAATTACCAGCGTCGGCGCGATCTGCGTCGCATAGGCGTTAAGTTCGGTGCGTTGATGGCTAAACAGCGCCAGAACGGGCGCTACGCCAAGCTTCAACAGGGCGAAAAAGGTGATATACAGTTCCGGAACATTCCCCAGTTGCACCAGAGCGGTTTCGCCAGGTTTGATACCCTGACGGCGTAAACTGCAGGCCAGGTTATCCGCAGCCTGGTTGAGCTGGCGATAGCTGAACGCGCGCTCGCCTTCAATGACCGCCGTCTTGTCGCTGTCAGCGTGGCGGGTCAGAATATCGGTCAACGGCACGTCTTGCCAGTAGCCTTTTTCACGATAACGGCGGGCAAATTCATCCGGCCAACGGGTGAAAGGTATACGCATCATCGTTCCTTAATGCAGTCCAAAAACGTTCAACATCGTAGAGAGTTTGACGCCCGTTTCCCGCCACTCTCCGACTGGCGAAGAGGCGGGGACAATCCCGGCGCCGGCGAACAGGCGCACCTGATTACCGTGCAATTTCGCACAACGAATCGTCACTACCCACTCGCCGTTTCCTTCGGCGTCGCACCAGCCGACAATACCGCCAAACAGTTCCCGATCGAACGGTTCCAGTTCAGCGATCAGCTTTTTCGCGACCTGATGGGGGAAACCGCTTAGCGCAGGCGTCGGATGCAGCAGACAGGCCAGCGTCAGCGCGTTTTCTCCGGCGTTGGCCTTGCCCTCAAACGGCGTACCGAGATGCCATAGCGTCGGCGTGGTGATCAACTGCGGAGAGGAAGGTAATTGCAGTTCCGTGCTGCGATCGCGCAGGATCTGCTTCATCGCCTGAGTCACCAGCTCATGTTCATGGCGATCTTTTTGTGAAGCCAGCAGTCGGTTTCCCGCCTCGCGATCCAGAACGTCATCCGGCTGTCGGCGCGCTGAGCCTGCTAACGGCAGCGAACTAAACCTATCGCCCTCTTTGCGTAGCAGCAATTCGGGGCTGGCACCCAGCAGAACGCCGCCATCCGCCAGCGGCACATGGAAGTTGTAACTAACTGGATTCTGCGCAACCATCCGCTCCAGCAATGCTCCGCTATCCACCGCCATGTCAGTGGTGATATCTATCAGCCGGGAAAGCACCACTTTATCGACATCTGGCGTGGCGGTCAGCATAGCCGCGCGTGCGACCATCGCTTCAAAAGCATCCTGCTCCGGAATCGCCTTTCGCGCCGTCACCGTCAGCGATTGATGGTCGGTAAAATAACGCGCCGTGCGCTGCTTTTCCTGGCGGGAAAAGCAGCGCCACTCCATCGGAATAAATAGCGACGACGGCTGGCGGGTATCAAAGGGGATCGCCCCCACCAGGATAGGGTTGGCGATGCCCTGCGATTTGGCCTCGGTAAACTGCTGGCGCAATTTCTGCTGGAAAGGGCTATCCGGCGAATCCCCGGCGGCCGCAGGCTCGGTATAACGGGCGAAACACCCAGAGGTGGTAAAACTGCGATACGGCGACATGAAGAAAAAGCAGTCGGGAGCAAGCGTTGCCATTGTCTCCTGAGCGTCCTCGGCCAGTGGCATATCCATATCATCCTCCAATGATAAAGGCTTATAATAATGATTATCATTTCTATTTTTAGTGCGCTAACCTAAGAGTAAAACGTCGCTCTGTCAACTCTGGTCATGACTTAAATGGCGCTAAGGCTTGCATCTCGCTGCCGCTAACATGAAAATGAGAAGCATTAACTTTATTAATAACAGGACGCTATTGTGAGACTTCCCGCCTTTCATCGTTTGCTGCTTCTAATGGTTGGTTTATCTGTTTCAGGAATATCCTTAGCCCAGGATGCGGGTTGGCCCCGGCAAATCCAGGACAACCGCGGCGTTCATACCCTGGACCACAAGCCCGCGCGTATCGTCTCTACCAGCGTGACGTTAACAGGCTCGCTGCTGGCGATTGATGCGCCCGTCGTCGCCAGCGGTGCCACTACCCCGAATAACCGCTTTGCTGACGATCAAGGGTTTATGCGCCAGTGGAGTGACGTAGCAAAGGCTCGTCATGTCGCCCGTCTGTACATCGGCGAACCGAATGCCGAAGCAATCGCCGCGCAACTGCCGGATCTCATTTTGATTAGCGCCACTGGCGGCGATTCGGCGCTGGCGCTTTACGATCAGCTCTCCGTTATCGCGCCGACGCTCGTCATCAATTATGACGATAAAAGCTGGCAGAGTTTGCTCACTCAGCTTGGCGAGATCACCGGTCAGGAGAAACAGGCCGCCGCGCGAATAGCGAAATTTGAGGCGCAACTGACGACGGTAAAACAGCAAATCGCCCTGCCGCCTCAGCCGGTTAGCGCGCTGGTGTATACCCCTGCCGCGCATAGCGCCAATCTGTGGACGCCAGAATCAGCACAGGGCAAGCTATTGGTACAGTTAGGCTTTACGCTGGCAACATTGCCCCGTGGGCTGCAAACCAGCAAAAGCCAGGGTAAGCGCCACGATATCATTCAGCTTGGCGGTGAAAATCTGGCCGCCGGGTTAAACGGTGAATCTCTCTTCCTGTTTGCCGGCGACAGCAAAGATGTCGCGGCCCTTTACGCCAATCCGCTGCTGGCGCACCTGCCAGCGGTGCAAAATAAGCGCGTCTATGCGCTGGGTACGGAGACGTTCCGTCTGGATTATTACAGCGCAACGTTGCTGCTTAACCGGCTTGCCGCCCTATTTTAGCGTTGCCGGGGTCTTATCCGACCGACCAGACAGATTTTGTCGGTCGGATAAACGCGTCGTCATCAGCCAGCATCGCTAACCGGCGGCGTCTGGCGAAAACGGCGTAGCTCGCCCAGCACTAATAGCAGCAGCAAACCGATAATCACCAGTCCAAATCCACTCACGCTCGCGGAAGCGGCCGGCGTCATCATTGCGCCAAAACCGCCTAACAGCGCCGCGCCGATAGCGTCTCCCGTGACGTTTTGCGCGGTCCACAGGCCGTTCATTCGCCCCAGCATATTTTCCGGCGTCTGGGTTTGCAGCAGGGTGTATTGTAATAACGAGCTGATGGCGCTCAGCCAGCCAAACAGCGCCAGACAGATAACACCCGCGATCCAGACCGGCATGATGGCGAACAGTCCCACCGCCAGAAAGGAACCGACCGTCGAAACCAGCATAATGAGTCCCGGACGAACACTATGCGCCAGTTGTCCGCTGGTTAGCGCACCAATGGCCGCCCCCAGCGGAATTGCCGCATACAGTAAACCGATTTGCGCCGCCGACATCTGCCAGCTCATCGCCAGCGCCGGATAGAGTACGCGTACCGCGCTTGCCATCGTCACCAGACCGCCAAGTAGCACAATACCGCCGATAAGCGGACTGGCGAGCAAAAAACGAAATGCCGCCAGCAACGCGATAAAAGGATTTTCCCGCGGCTGCGGAGGAACAGGCAGTCGCGGTAATGTCAGTAACGGCAGTAACGTGATAAACGTCCCGGCTGCCGCCAGCCCGTAGTTCCAGGCTACGCCGCCGCTGGCAAGCAATATGCCCCCCAACATCGGCGAAATAACCGATCCCAGACGTACCGTCAGCATGGTAATCGCACCGGCCTGCATCAGATTTTCTCTTCCGACCAGTGCTGGCGTCGCCGCCAGTAAAGCGGTCACGCCCAGAGACGCGAAAAAGCCGTCCCACAGGCCAAGAAGATATATCGCCAGCAATGACGGTTCCGGTAACAGCGCGTTCACGCACAGGCCAATAAAACCAATACCGCAAGTACCGCGCGCCAGCAGAATCACCTTTTTGCGTTCGTAACGATCGGCCAGTACGCCGCCCACCATTAAGCCAATAAACATGGCACCGCCGGTTAACGTTACCGACAGCCCCACCTGCCAGGTGGAGTACGTCATCATTTGGATCTGTACCGGAACCGCTACGCCAAGCAGCCCCAGCGAGACAATAGAAATAAATCGGGCCAGAAATACTGCGCGAAATGCAGGATGCGTCTTCAACAGGCTGAGATTGAGCAGCCAGGATTGTCGATTCATTACAACGCCTTAATGCGAGTTTTTTTAAATATCCATTCAATGGCTGCACATGCTAACATAACCAAATAAGATAGATAACGATAATTACTATCATTATCAGGGAAGTTATTATGCCATGCTCGTTTTCCGTGACGCGCGCGTTTGCCGTGCCCGGATTGTTGTTATTGCTGATTCTCGCCGCGGTTTTAAGTCTGGTCATTGGCGCGAAACCGCTGCCTGCCGCCGTCGTGCTGGACGCGTTCACCGGTGTTTGCCAAAGCGCCGATTGCACCATCGTCCTGGATGCGCGTTTGCCGCGAACACTGGCCGGATTACTGGCAGGCGGCGCTTTGGGTCTTGCCGGGGCACTCATGCAAACGCTCACCCGTAACCCGCTCGCCGATCCGGGGATTCTGGGCGTTAACAACGGCGCCAGTTTCGCCATTGTACTGGGCGCGGTGCTGTTTGGTTTCTCCACGCCGCTGCAGCAGCTTTTCATGGCATTTAGCGGCGCGCTTATCGCATCGCTGATTGTCGCCTTCACCGGCAGTCAGGGCGGCGGTCAGTTAAGCCCGGTCCGCCTGACACTGGCGGGCGTGGCGCTTGGCGCGGTACTGGAAGGACTGACCAGCGGCATCGCGCTGTTAAATCCAGAGGTCTATGACCAGCTTCGCTTCTGGCAGGCGGGATCGCTGGACATTCGCAGCCTGCAAACGTTGAAAGTCGCGCTCGCGCCCGTGGTTATAGCCGGGATCGTGGCACTATTTCTGAGCCGTGCGCTGAACAGCCTGAGCCTCGGCAGTGATACCGCGACGGCGCTGGGTAGTAAAGTGGCGCGCACCCAACTTATCGGTTTACTGGCGATTACCGTCCTGTGCGGCAGCGCAACGGCGCTGGTTGGCCCTATCGCCTTTATTGGTCTGATGATGCCGCATATGGCGCGTTGGCTGGTGGGCGCCGACCACCGCTGGTCGCTGCCGGTGACGCTACTGGCGACCCCTGCTCTGCTGCTTTTCGCCGATATTATTGGACGTCTGTTGGTGCCGGGCGAACTCCGCGTATCGGTCGTCAGCGCGTTTATCGGCGCGCCGGTACTTATTTTTCTGGTACGCCGTAAATCAGGCGGAGGCGGCCTGTGATGTTTCTTTCTCGTCGGCTTATCGTAAGCTGCCTGCTTCTGGCGGCAGGCTGCCTGGCCATTGGCTTATGGAGTTTGCAGCGCGGCGCCGTGCCTCTTGATACCGGGCAGATTATTGCCGCGCTGCTGGGCGACGCGCCGCGTAACATCACCCTTGTCGTAACCGAATGGCGGCTACCGCGCGTATTAATGGCGCTGCTGATTGGCGCTGCGCTTGGCGTCAGCGGAGCGATTTTCCAGTCGTTGATGCGTAACTCGCTAGGCAGCCCTGATGTGATGGGCTTTAATACCGGCGCCTGGAGCGGCGTACTGGTCGCAATGGTCCTGTTTGGCCAGCATCTTACCGCGATCGCGCTGGCGGCAATGGCAGGCGGTATCGTCACGTCATTGATTGTCTGGCTGCTGGCCTGGCGTAACGGGATTGAAACCTTCCGGCTGATTATCATCGGTATCGGCATCCGCGCTATGCTGGTCGCCTTTAATACCTGGCTTCTGTTGCAGGCATCGCTGGAAACGGCGCTCACCGCCGGCTTATGGAACGCCGGGTCGCTCAACGGTCTGACATGGGCGAAAACCTGGCCTTCGGCGCCGCTGATTATTGTGATGCTGACAGGCGCCGCGCTACTGGTACGTCGCATGCGGCTGCTGGAGATGGGCGATGACAGCGCCTGCGCGCTGGGTGTTAGCGTGGAACGGTCACGCCTGATGATGATGCTGGTGGCGGTGGCTCTCACCGCCGCCGCAACGGCGCTGGCTGGCCCCATCTCGTTTATCGCCCTTGTCGCGCCGCACATCGCCCGCCGCCTTAGCGGCACAGCTCGCTGGGGATTAACCCAGTCGGCGCTGTGTGGCGCCTTATTACTACTGGCCGCCGATGCGTGCGCGCAGCAACTGTTTATGCCTTACCAGCTTCCGGTGGGCGTGGTCACCGTCAGCCTCGGCGGTATTTACCTTATCGTCTTGTTAATTCAGGAGTCCCGCAAAAAATGACCGAATCCGTAGCCCGTTTGCGCGGCGACCAGTTAACTCTGGGTTATGGCAGCTATACCGTCGCAAAAAACCTTAACGTTTCGATTCCGGACGGCCATTTTACCGCCATCATCGGCCCTAACGGCTGCGGCAAGTCAACTCTGCTACGCACGCTAAGCCGTCTAATGACGCCCATTGACGGCCATGTCTGGCTGGATGGCGAACAAATACAGCGTTACGCCAGTAAAGAGGTGGCGCGGCGAATCGGTTTGCTGGCGCAAAACGCCACCACGCCGGGCGATATCACCGTACAAGAGCTGGTCGCCAGGGGGCGTTATCCACATCAGCCCTTATTTACCCGCTGGCGTAAGGAAGATGCCGACGCCGTCGCTAATGCCATGCGTGCAACGGGTATCACTTCACTGGCGACGCAAAGCGTAGATACTCTGTCCGGTGGCCAACGCCAGCGGGCGTGGATAGCCATGGTGCTGGCGCAGGAAACGTCCATCATGCTGCTGGATGAGCCGACGACGTGGCTGGATATTAGCCATCAAATTGATTTGCTGGAATTGTTAAGCGATCTCAACCGCGAAAAAGGCTATACGCTCGCCGCCGTCCTGCACGACCTGAATCAGGCTTGCCGATACGCCACCCATTTGATTGCATTACGCGAAGGTAACATTGTGGCGCAGGGTGCGCCGAAAGAGATTGTTACCGCGGAGCTTATCGAAAAAATCTATGGCCTGCGCTGTATGATTATCGACGATCCGGTTGCCGGTACGCCGCTGGTTGTACCGCTGGGGCGGCAATAGTCACCCACACATATGAAAAAGCCGGATAATCACTATCCGGCTTTTTGGTGTAAATCAGACTAACCGTTCATCTATCGCCAGCGCGTTTTCCATTTTACGCGAGACCATCGCATGACGCAGTAATACGCCGCCACAGGCCATCATACCGCCAATTAGCGCCGCCAGGATAATAATGATCGCTTTACCCGGGCCATCCTTTTTCACTGGCAGAGACGGCGACAGTTGATATTTAAACGGGGTAAACGTCACGTCGCTCACATTCATTGCCACCAGTTGTTCAACATGGTATTGACGGTTACGCAAATCACCGTTGATCTCGGCTATGTCCGTTACCCCTTTTTCAATTTCCAGTTTGCGGGAAATACCATCCGCGCCGAGGGAAATAGAGAAATCCGGATCATCTTTTACCGCCTGGCCATTGCTGTAAACCGGTTTCTTAATTCCGGCGGCATTGGCTATTTCCAACGAATAATGAAGACGTTGAATATTGGCATCAAGTTGATTTTTGAGGCGTACCCGATCCATCGCCAGCTTTTCCTGCTCATAGCGGGTTTTGATTTCCAACTGGTTACGAATATTTTCCAGCGTCTCTTTCACGACGATAGCAGAGATGTACTGAATATAGCCAGCCAGCACCTTTTGCGCTTCTTCCCGCGTCGGTGCGGTAAAACTCAACGTCCACGACGTGAATAACGACGTTTCATTTTTCTTGCCGACATTGCTGTCCACCGCTTTCATTTTTTCGCTCAGCGCGACAATCGCCCGATGAAGATCCTGCTCGTCTATTTTCGCACCTTTTAATTGATCCATGACATACGGAGAAGAACGAAGATATTCTTCCAGCAGCAACAGCGAGCTAAACTTTTTAATGAACAGATTAAATACACCGCCCCGATCAACGCTTACATCCATATCCAACACGCGCAGCGTGGTCAACGTTCTCTCCAGTCCCTGCCACTGTATCGATTCCGCCGGTGTGATAATTGCCTGGCTGGTCCATTTTTGCGGCAGCAGAAAGGACAGGAGCAACCCCATACACGCGAAGGCAAAAACGGTAACAAGAATACGACGCTTCGCCTGCCATAACACATCCATAAGGCTAAACAAATCGATTTCATGACTGTTGGCGGGCGGCAGTGGGTAACCTGCAAATTGCTGATTTTTTTCTTGATTTATATTAAGAGATGACATGCCGTATGACCTGAAAACTTTATCTAATGAAAAAACACCTTCCTGTTGGAGATTCTAACAGCAAGTAAGAATTATCTGAAACAATCTTTGCACGCCAGCGTCAGAAAAGCACAATACTCGGAATTGAACTTGCCTGCAGCATGTATCACTTATGTTAAATGAATTAATAGTTGCAATAAAAAACCCATAATTACTAATTATTATGGGTTTCGCGATTTAATTTGTTAAAAGCAAAAGCAATGCCCGTTATTTATTAATTAGCTTACATATGATGGGCCCAATAGCTTCAAAAGCGGCGGGCGAAATAATATCCACATGCGCGCACGGCTGGCGATAAATAGCCAAAGAGTCTATCCACGGTGACCAGCTCTGTTCTGGCGATACGCCTTCCGGCACCGTTTTATCCGCCACAAAAAGCGTAGCATGTCCATCAAACGGTACGCTATGCGCCGTCGTCAGCAAACGGACGGCATCAGCATAATTGCCTTCAATAGCGGCAAATAAGGCTTCGGATGCATTTCCCTGCTGAGCGGCGACAAACGCCGCGCGTTCGCGTTCAATTTCCACCAGCACGTCCGGATTAAGGCCATTCGCCTCTTTTTCCCGCCAGTTTTGTGTTTCCGGCGGCCAGGTGTCCAGTAATCCCAAAAACGCCACCGTTTCGCCGCGCGCGCGCAACCGGGCGGCGATCCCTTGCGCCAGCGTCCCACCCAGCGAATAGCCTAATAAATAATAAGGGCCATGCGGCTGCCGGGCGAGCAATGTCGCCAGATGATGTTCACATACCTCATCAAGGGTGGTTGCGGTTTGCATAGGGCCAGCGGGGCGCGGCGACTGAATCCCCATAATCGACCACGACGGGCTGAGATAGCGTGATAATACGCTAAATTGCCAGGCGAACCCCGACGCCGGATGGAAACAGAATAACGTTGGACCATCGCTTTCACGCAGCGGCAACAGCGGCCCGAACCCCAGATTGCGCGAGCATTCATCATCGTCAGTATCGAGCAGCTTGCTCAATTGCGCCACGTCAGATGCCACCATCACCTGTCCCGGCGTCACCTGGCGGTTAAACGTCTGGCTTAGCTGTGCGGCCAGTTTCATCGCCAGCAGCGAGTGTCCGCCCAGCGCAAAGAAATCACTTTCAACATCGTTAATCTCACAGCCCAGCAGGCGGGAAAACGCCGCTGCGACAGCAATCTCCGTTGCGGACTGCGGCGCACGCCCTTTCACGCGCGGCGTCAGGTCCGGCAGCGGCAGGGCTTTGCGATCCAGCTTGCCATTAGCGCTAAGCGGTAAACTGGCAAGTTGCAACAGCACAACCGGCACCATATGCGCGGGAAGTTTTTGGCGTAATTTTTCCTGCAGCGCCGGTAAATCCAGCGGCAAACCGGAGTGAGAAACCAGATAGCCGACCAGTTGCCGGGCATCTCCGCCCGTCGCCGCCGCCTGATTAAAGACACAGGCATGCGCTACCGCCTGTTCAACATCCGGCAGCGTTTGCATGACGCGGTCAATCTCACCCAGTTCAATACGTTGACCACGAATTTTGAGCTGATCGTCGCTGCGCCCCAGATATTCCACCGCGCCGGAATCCAGCCAGCGCGCCACATCCCCGGTACGGTACATTCGTTCGCCTGGCGCAAAAGGATCGGCGATAAAACGGCTGGCGGTAAGATCCGGACGCCCCAGATAGCCCTGCGCCAGTTGGATACCGGTGAGATAGAGATCGCCAGCCACGCCCGGCGGCACCGGCTGCATATGCGCATCGAGTATACGCAAGCCGGTATTCCAGACGGGATAACCAATCGGGATGCTGTTGCCGTCAATGGCCGCCAGCTCATTACCGCAGGCCGGATACCAGCTCACATCCACCGCGGCCTCCGTCGGCCCGTACAGATTGTGTAGCGGCGCGCCGGTTAACGTCTCCCATTCGCGGCACAGCGCCGTCGGCAGCGCCTCGCCGCTACAGAAAACCCGCTTTAAGGAAGCGCAACTTTTTTCAGCCGACGCTGGCGTTAGCGAGGCAATAAAGGCCGCCAGCATCGACGGTACAAAATGGGTGGTCGTGATGCCGTATTGCGCAAAAAACCGCTGCATCGCGAGCGGGTCGCGGTGCGCTTCCGGCTCGGCCATCACCAGTTTCGCCCCGGCGATAAACGGCCAGAAAAACTCCCATACTGAGACGTCAAAACTGCACGGCGTTTTTTGCGCCACTACATCATCCGCCGTCAGCGGATAGTGATCCTGCATCCACAGCAGCCGGTTCACTATCGCCATTTGCCCCACCATCACCCCTTTCGGTCTGCCCGTCGAACCTGAGGTGAAAATGATGTAAGCGGTATGATGCGGTAACGACAGCCCCAGCGGAGTCGCGTCACTGATCGGTAGCGGTTCGCTATAGCTCAAATATTCCATCCCCGGAATATCGTGAAAGCGCGCCAGCTGCGCCTGAGTCGTAATTAACAGTTTCGGCTGCGCATCTTCCAGCATCATTCGTAGCCGATCGTCAGGATAACCGGTATCCAGCGGCAGCCAGGCGGCACCCGCCTCGACAATACCATGCAGCGCTAAGGTCAGGAAAACCGACCGCGGCAATGCCACCGCCACGCTATCGCCAGGCTGAACGCCGCGTTCCCGCAGCGCGTGCGCCAGCGCCACAACCTGTTCGCGCATTTCACGGTAGGTAAAGTGATAATGCGCATCTACCAGTGCGGAAGCCTCTGGCGTTTTTTGCGCCTGCTGCGCCACCAAATCGCTGAGCGTGGCGACGGGAATAGTTACCGCCGTATTATTAAGGTGTGTTAATTGCGTTTGTTCTTCCGCCAGCAGCATTTGCGCATCGCCACAGCGCAGCGCCGGGTTATCAGCAAACTGCGTGATAAGCGCCATCAACCGTAAGGCATGGCGGGAGAGCGTGGCGTCATCGTAACGCTGTGCATTCGCCAGCAATTCAATATCCAGACCACCGTTTTCATCCGGGAAGAGCGCCAGTTCAAGATCGTTAACCGACCCCGTCGCCAGGGTATGGGTTTGCGCCTGTATACCAGGAAGATCCAGATGATAATCAAACACTTTTATATTGAGCACCGGACCAAATAGCGGAGTCTCCCCAGCGGCTCGCCCGCTATCGCGTACAATCTGTTCGGCGTCGTAACGCTGGTGGCGGCGCATTTTCTTTAACTGCGCCGCAAGACGCTTCGCCAGCGTTGGCAGGTCTTCCGTCGCATTAAGGTTAATCGCCAGCGGCAAAACGTTAAGGACCGGCCCGGTCGCCGTTAACGCTGCCGAGCCCATCCGCCGCATAAAGATAAATCCGGCGGCGTAATCCATCCGCCCGCACAATCGTCCCAGCCACAAGGTCACCAGCGCCAGGGCAAGATCCGCTCGCGGTATCTCAGGCATGTGCGCCGCCAGTTGGCGAAACGCCCCCTCCGGCGCGCTCAATTTCATACGCAGAATATCCGCGCTCGCCGATCGCCCCGGCAACGGCGCGGCAGAAATTGACGCTGGCGGCGGCAGCTCGCAACGCTGCTGCGCCCAGAAGGCGCCATCACGCTGCCAGGCCTCGCTCTGGCGATAGCGCTGATACTCTTCAACCACATCCGCAAAGGGGGTAAAAGGCGAATCCGGCGTAGGGGCGCCGCTCTGCCAGGCGCAATAAATCGTCGCAATCTGGCGGGTTATCGCCGGGAAACTAAAGCCATCCACCAGCAAATGGTGATAGCGCTGATACCAATACCAGCGGGTATCATCAATGCGTATTAACTGGTGAAACGCCAGCGGCTTACCGCTATCTGCGCGCAGGTTTTGCCGTAAGTCCGCCTGCATTAACGCCAGCGCCGCGTGATGCGGATCGGCCTGGTCGCGTAAATCGACAATCGCGGGCTCGCCGAACGTGCGCTCGGGATCGATCCATTGCCAGACCTCGCCATTCTCTTCGGTAAAACGCATCTGTAGCGTATCCGCCTGCTGCATCCCTACCGCTACCGCTTTTGCCAGCAAGGCGGCATCCAGCTCGCCGTTCAGTTCCACATAGTGCGCCACGCTCCAGACGGAGGGTAAATCAGAGAGTTTTTCCGCCATCCAGATCCCCGGCTGGGCGGCGACTAACGGTAAACGCTGCGTCATTTCGCCTCCTGCTTATCGGCATAATGCGCCGGATTCAGTGTTGTCCAGCGCGTATTAAGCCACTGCTGGCACGCGTCCTGCGATTGCGGTTCGCATACCACGTCCCAGCCTGCGGGAAGCGCGCACTCTGCTGGCCAAAGGCTGAATTGACGCTGCGCATTTTGCAGCATATAAAACTGTCCCTGCAGATTATCGAAGGGATTACTGAATTCCATACTCAACTCCTGTCGTGGACATGTGCCCGATTAAAGCGTGTCGATAAGCGGCTGCCAAAGCAGCATCAGCCCTTGCGTTAGCCCGCCGCGCCAACAAAGCGCATCGTGTCCGCCGTCAACCTGACGCCAGAAAATGGACTGCTGCGAGGTATTCAGTTGGGCATAAAGCGCCTGATTCGCCTGAAAAACGATCGGCTCACGCACGCCGGCTTCCAGTACGATGCGCAGTCCGCGCGCGCATAATGCGCCGGTTTTCAGTCGGGTAATCACCTCCCCCTCCAGCGAGTTGACGCGATGGGGCCACCAGAAAGATCCTGACTGGCTCAGTACACAGCCAAAACGCGTCGGCCAGTTCAGGCCGGCATACAGCGCCGACAGGCCGCCAAAACTCTGTCCGGCAACCACCGTTCGCCCGGCATCATCGCTAAAAGGCGTCACCGCTCTGACTTGCGGCAACAGTTCCTGCTGCACCGCCAGCCAGAAGTCGTCATTGCAGGGCAACTCCTGGCTACGGTGTTGAGTATCAATCGCGTCAATCAGCAGATAGACGGCGCCGGGAAGAAGATGTTGATGAGTCAGCGAGGCGAGCGCGGGCCAGGCGGGCATACTTTCCGCCCAGAATTGACCGTCCAGCAGAATAGCCAACGGTCTTTCTTCCGGCGCCTCATCTCCGGTCGTCAATATCCATACGCGGCGGGAGTTGCCCAGACGTTCGCTATGCCACTGCATCCTCAAAGGCGGTGAATACGGCGTTTCAGGGCGATCCCATCCCGGCTGAAGGGGCGCATCCGGCATTTCCAGCGCCGAAACCGCATGACCACGCCCTCCCCGCCAGCTTTGTGAATTAAGCGGGTCAGCAATCGCCTGCGGTAATAACTGTCGCCAGCCTTCACGCAGTACGTTTCGATCGGGCGTTTCGCCCGGCGCAAAAACGGCAAAAACGTCATCGCGTTCGGTAGGAATAAAACAGTAGCTGCCGCGCCAGTTAGCGCTAAGCACCGTGCTCCAGCGCCAGACATCCGTTCCGGCAATACGCGCCATCGTCTGAGGCTGCGCGTTTTGATGATGATCGGTCACGCCAGTGATGTAGACCCAGACACGCCGTATCGGGGAGTGTGTTTCATTTCCCTGCGGGTCGCGCCACCAAAAAGTGACCCGATAATTTCCGTTTTTTTCCCGTACCCATTCCGGCCCGGTTTTGGTCCTCCACCAGGCCTCACTTCCCGTCGCCAGCGCCTCTTCCATTATAACCCTATGTTTATTATGAATTTTGCATATGAATAGCGAAATATATTGATAATATTATTGATAACAATTTGCATTTGCAATAGCGTATTGTCGCGCTATGGGAAGCGCGAACACAATTTCACCACCCGACCAATGCCTTTGACGGGCGCCTGGGCTTATGTGGCTAAAGAAAAGCAGGATATACAATGAACAAGAAGATTCATTCCCTGGCCTTACTGGCCAATTTAGGGATTTACGGGGCCGCTCTGCCCGTGATGGCGGAAGAGAAAACCGATAGCGCTGCGCTCAACAATGAAGATACCATCGTGGTGACTGCCGCCCAGCAAAACCTACAGGCGCCAGGCGTATCCACCATCACCGCCGATGAGATCCGCAAAAATCCGCCCGCGCGCGACGTATCAGAAATCATCCGCACCATGCCGGGCGTGAACCTGACCGGCAACTCCACCAGCGGTCAGCGCGGGAATAATCGCCAAATCGATATTCGTGGCATGGGGCCGGAAAACACCCTTATCCTGATTGACGGTAAACCCGTTACCAGCCGTAACTCGGTACGTCTGGGCTGGCGCGGCGAACGCGATACCCGCGGCGATACCGCGTGGGTACCGCCGGAGATGATCGAACGAATTGAAGTGCTGCGTGGTCCTGCCGCCGCACGTTACGGTAACGGCGCAGCGGGTGGCGTGGTCAATATCATTACCAAAAAAGGCAGTAGCGAGTGGCACGGTTCCTGGAATACGTATTTCAACGCGCCGGAACATAAAGACGAAGGCGCGACCAAACGCACTAACTTTAGCCTGAACGGCCCGCTGGGCGGGGATTTTAGTTTCCGTCTGTATGGCAACCTCGATAAAACGCAGGCTGATGCGCATAATATTAACCAGGGGCATCAATCTGAACGTACCGGGAGTTACGCCGACACGTTACCGGCAGGGCGTGAGGGGGTAATTAACAAAGATATCAACGGCGTGGTTCGTTGGGATTTTGCTCCGCTTCAGTCTCTGGAGCTGGAGGCCGGTTACAGTCGCCAGGGCAACCTCTATGCCGGCGATACTCAGAACACCAATACGAACCAACTGGTGAAAGATAATTACGGAAAAGAGACGAATCGTCTTTATCGGCAAAACTACTCTCTGACCTGGAACGGCGGCTGGGATAATGGCGTAACCACCAGTAACTGGGTGCAATACGAACATACCCGTAACTCCCGTATGCCGGAAGGCTTAGCAGGCGGCACCGAAGGGATTTTCGATCCAAAAGCGTCGCAAAAATATACCGATGCCGATCTGAATGACGTCACCCTACACAGCGAAGTGAGCATTCCTTTTGATCTGCTGGTCAATCAAAACCTGACGCTGGGTACCGAATGGACCCAACAGCGTATGAAAGACATGCTCTCCAACTCGCAAACCTTTATGGGGGGAAATATCCCGGGTTACAGCAGTACCAATCGTAGCCCCTATTCAAAAGCGGAAATTTTCTCTCTGTTTGCCGAAAACAACATGGAACTGACCGACAGCACCATGCTGACGCCGGGGCTACGTTTCGATCATCACAGTATTGTGGGGGATAACTGGAGCCCGTCGCTGAACCTGTCGCAAGGTCTGGGGGATGACTTTACTCTGAAAATGGGTATCGCCCGCGCTTATAAAGCCCCGAGTCTGTACCAGACTAACCCGAACTATATTCTGTATAGTAAAGGTCAGGGCTGTTACGCGACTGGCGCTGGCACCGGCATCGGCTGCTATATGATGGGCAACGATGATCTGAAAGCCGAAACCAGCATCAACAAAGAGATTGGTCTGGAATTTAAACGCGATGGCTGGCTGGCCGGCGTCACCTGGTTCCGCAATGATTACCGCAATAAGATTGAAGCGGGTACGGTGCCGTTGCAGCGTATCAACAACGGCAAAACGGATGTCTATCAGTGGGAGAACGTGCCGAAAGCGGTCGTTGAAGGTCTGGAAGGCACGTTAAACGTACCGGTTAGCGACACCGTAAACTGGACAAATAACGTTACGTATATGCTGCAGAGCAAAAACAAAGAGACCGGCGAACGTCTGTCGATTATTCCACAGTACACGCTTAACTCAACCCTGAGCTGGCAGGTACGTCAGGACGTTTCTCTGCAATCGACCTTCACCTGGTACGGCAAACAAGAGCCGAAGAAATATGATTATCAGGGGAAACCCGTTACCGGAACAGATAAGCAAGCGGTCAGCCCATACAGTATTGTTGGCCTGAGCGCGACCTGGGACGTGACCAAAAACGTCAGCCTGACCGGCGGCGTGGATAACCTCTTTGACAAACGTCTGTGGCGTGAAGGTAATGCGCAAACCGTTAGAGATACTCAAACTGGCGCCTATATGGCAGGCGCTGGCGCGTACACCTATAACGAACCGGGCCGTACGTGGTATATGAGCATTAATACCCATTTCTGATGCCAATCTTCCCTCCCTCGTTCGGGGGAGGGAGTTTGAAAGAGACCATGCTGACATCCCATTTTTCCCTTCCCTTTGCCGAACACAGGCTGCATATCGTCGACTTTGATGCGAGCAGCTTTCATGAACACGACCTGTTATGGCTTCCTCATCACGATCGGCTCCGGTCTGCCGGACGCAAGCGTAAAGCTGAACATTTAGCAGGCCGCATCGCCGCCGTTCATGCGCTACGCAAGGTGGGTGTCAGGACGGCGCCCGGTATTGGCGATAAGCGACAGCCGCTATGGCCGGACGGCGTATTTGGCAGCATCAGCCACTGCGCGTCAACGGCGCTGGCAGTCATATCCCGACAGCGCATCGGCGTTGATATAGAAAAAATCATGAGTCAGCATACCGCGACAGAACTGGCGTCATCCATTATTGATAGCGATGAGCGCCAAATTCTCCAGGCGAGCTCGCTCCCTTTTCCGCTTGCCCTGACGCTGGCTTTTTCCGCCAAGGAGAGCGTTTATAAAGCCTTTTCAGACCACGCCACACTACCGGGATTCGATAGCGCAAAAATTACTTCGCTTACCGCCACGCAAATCTCGTTAAATCTGCTGCCAGCCTTTGTCACCACGATGGCTGAACGTATCGTCCATATAGGGTGGTTCCAGCGTGATAATAGCGTTATTACGCTCTGCTCCTGGAATGACGCGCTTTCCCCACGACAGGAGCGCTCCCGCTTCTATACTTAGCGCAATAACCCGATAAATGAGATCGCTATGGTGCTGAATGATTTTCACGTTTCTGAACCTTATACGCTTGGTATTGAGCTGGAGATGCAGGTGGTCAACCCGCCAGGCTACGATTTAAGTCAGGACTCTTCTACGCTGATTGACACCGTTAAGCCCCAAGTTACTGCGGGAGAAATTAAACACGATATCACCGAAAGTATGCTGGAGATGGCCACGGACGTCTGCCGCGACATTGACCAGGCGGCGGCCCAGCTTTCTGCCATACAACACGTTATTTTACAGGCGGCGTCGGAACACCATCTCGGCATTTGCGGCGGCGGTACGCACCCTTTTCAAAAATGGCAGCGTCAGGAGGTCTGTGATAATGAGCGCTATCAGCGCACGCTGGAAAATTTCGGCTACTTAATTCAACAGGCGACGGTTTTCGGCCAACATGTCCACGTCGGCTGCGCGAATGGCGACGATGCGATTTACCTTTTACACGGGCTGTCGCGTTTTGTGCCGCATTTTATTGCGCTCTCCGCCGCGTCCCCCTATATGCAAGGCTCTGACACCCGTTTTGCCTGTGCGCGTCTGAATATTTTTTCCGCTTTTCCCGATAACGGTCCCATGCCGTGGGTCAGTAACTGGCAAGAATTTGCCGGATTATTTCGTCGTCTGTCTTACACCACGATGATTGACAGCATCAAAGATTTGCACTGGGATATCCGCCCCAGCCCTGCCTTTGGCACGGTAGAAGTTCGGGTGATGGATACGCCGCTCACCCTTGATCATGCTATCAATATGGCAGGGCTGATTCAGGCGACCGCTCACTGGCTGCTGACCGAACGTCCCTTTAAACCGCAGGAGCAAGACTATCTGTTATATAAATTCAACCGTTTTCAGGCCTGCCGCTATGGTCTGGAGGGCGTGCTAACCGATGTCTATACCAGCGACCGCCGTCGGCTGGCAGATGATACGCTGCATCTGCTGGACAACGTTACCCCCTCTGCACGCAAGCTGGGCGCCGACAGCGCAATTGACGCGCTACGTCTGCAGGTGAAAAAAGGCGGTAACGAAGCGCAATATATGCGGGAGTTTATTGCCGACGGCGGATCGCTGATAGGCCTGGTACAAAAACATTGTGAAATCTGGGCGGGACAATAGACAGCATATTTGCCTTACCAGGCGATATCCCGGACAATGGTGTTTTAACTTACGTTTAACAAAACCATGAAACACCCGCTTGAATCATTGATGACCGCTGCCGGTATTTTGCTGATGGCGTTGCTCTCCAGCCTGCTATTGCCCGCCCCTTCGCTCGGCCTTGCGCTGGCGCAAAAGCTGGTCGGGATCTTTCATCTTATGGATCTCAACCAGCTTTATACTTTGCTGTTTTGTTTATGGTTTCTGCTGCTCGGCACGCTGGAATATTATGTTATTCGCTTTATCTGGCGGCGCTGGTTTTCGCTGGCCGATTAAACATTTCAATGCGTACGGCCATGCTTTTCTTTGCGATAAGCGCCTGGCGGCAGGTTGAACGTGCGGGTAAAAATGCGCGTAAAGGTTTGCTGCGAATCAAAACCATACTTGAGACAAATATCATACACTTTCTGGTCGGTGTCGCGCAGATCGCGCGCCGCCAGTTTTAGCTTCCGTTCACGCACGTAGCGCCCCAGACTCTCCCCTTTGTACTGCATAAAAAGGCGCTGCAAATGCCACTTGGAATACCCCGCATGACGGGCAATATCATCAATACGTAACGGCTGATTCAAATTATCATCAATCCACTCGACAATCGTGTCGATAACCTGAGCGGAAATGGTCATCGTGCTCTCCTCTCTATCAAACTCGTCAACGGCTCCCACACCGCACATTTACTGCAATAGCAATAAGCATAGTAATAACCACACAAATTGTGAGATGGCTTATGGCATGGCCTGCAATACGCTTTTCCACCACTTCACGCGGATAGCCCTTGATTATGAGTGAGTAAGCACTCATTATAGAAAGCAAAGATACGCCGTCAAGGTACTTTTCAAAGGTTGACATTCACCGTTGCGACGTGAGAACGGGCATGATTCAATCGTGTTTTTACAGACATAAGGGTAACGTGTAGTGGCTCGTCCGAAGAGTGAAGATAAAAAACAGGCATTACTGGAAGCGGCAACCCAGGCAATAGCGCAATCCGGCATCGCCGCCTCAACGGCGGTGATTGCGCGTAACGCAGGCGTTGCAGAAGGAACATTGTTTCGCTATTTCGCGACCAAAGATGAGCTGATTAACACGTTGTATTTGCATTTAAAGCAGGATCTCTGCCGGTCAATGATCATGGAGCTGGATCGATCCATTACCGATGCCAAAACGATGACCCGTTTTATCTGGAACAGTTATATCAACTGGGGCCTGAACTATCCCGCACGGCACCGGGCGATCCGTCAACTGGCCGTCAGCGAAAAGATCACCAAAGAGACGGAACAACAGGCCGACGATATGTTCCCCGAACTGCGCGATTTATGTCATCGCTCCGTTTTGATGGTGTTTATGTCAGATGAGTACCGCGCCTTCGGCGACGGCCTTTTTCTGGCACTGGCCGAAACGACAATGGATTTCGCCGCGCGCGATCCCGCTCGCGCTGGCGAATTTATTGCGCTGGGATTCGAAGCCATGTGGCGCGCGCTGACTCGCGAGGAGCAATAATGGACGGTCACACACTGCACGCCTGTGCAAAACGCTTTGCGCTGGAACTGCCTTTTACCGAACACTGCTGGCCTTTCGGCCCACAGTACGATGTGTTTAAAGTCGGCGGCAAAATATTCATGCTTTTCACTGAACATCACTGCCGTCCGCTGGTGAACCTAAAGTCGGACCCGCAAAAATCTCTGTTGAATCAGCAAATTTACCCCAGTATTGTGCCTGGCTATCACATGAATAAGAAACACTGGATTTCAGTCTATGCAGGCGAGGATATCACCGTCTCGCTACTCAACGATTTGATAAATGACTCATGGGATCTGGTGGTAGATGGGTTACCCAAACGAGAGCAACAGCGCCTGCGGCCGCGCTGATGCAATACTCGTCGCAATAATCGTTTCGCATTTTCCACCCTTATCTTTTTGCCGATAACCCGGTACCCTGCTGATACAAAAGGGTACTAAACCAACCAGGAGCATTTATGGACATCGTTTCTGTCGCCTTAAAACGCTACTCCACCAAGGCGTTCGATCCCAGCAAAAAACTGACCGCCGAAGAAGCGGATAAAGTAAAAACACTGCTACAGTACAGCCCCTCCAGCACCAACTCCCAGCCGTGGCACTTTATTGTTGCCAGTACGGAAGAAGGCAAAGCGCGCGTCGCAAAATCCGCTGCCGCCAATTATGTGTTTAACGAACGTAAAATGTTGGACGCATCCCATGTCGTCGTGTTTTGCGCAAAAACCGCAATGGATGACGCATGGCTTGAGCGCGTCGTCGATCAGGAGGAAGCCGATGGCCGTTTCGCTACGCCGGAAGCTAAAGCGGCAAATGATAAAGGTCGCCGCTTTTTCGCCGATATGCACCGCGTCTCGCTAAGAGATGACCATCAATGGATGGCGAAACAGGTTTATCTGAACGTCGGCAACTTTCTGCTGGGCGTCGCCGCGATGGGTCTCGACGCCGTCCCCATTGAAGGTTTCGACGCTGACGTGCTCGACGCCGAATTTGGTCTGAAAGAAAAAGGCTATACCAGTCTGGTGGTGGTGCCGGTCGGCCATCATAGCGTCGAGGATTTCAATGCCGGGCTGCCGAAATCACGTCTGCCGCTTGAAACCACACTGACGGAAGTCTGAACCTCTGCCTAAGCCGGACGCCCGTCCGGCTTTTTCACTTTCTGCCAGGTTCCCCAATGATAAATGGCGCGAAGTGCCAGGTTTTACATCACTAGTGTTAACTTATTCCTGTAATACACTGAAAAAGAATAACATTTAAACCTGGTACGCCGTTTATTTTACAGCAACGCAGTGTCGGCCCGTAACCATCCACTGACTACCCGCTGCTATATGTGAAAGGCTGAGTATTAATATTTGCGCATCGTAAGGGCCGCTTGCTGGCGGCGCCAGCATTGCCGAACGCCAGCCAGAAAGATAGCTTTAATACGAATCCTGGCTCGCCCATCACAACTGGAACCATGCAGGCGCTCAAGTCCGCTTTTTGTTGTCAGTGAGGGAAATTTTCATGGCGAATAATCACGATTATCGCGGATATATATACAATATACACTCATCGCGGTAAGAAATATTTAACCTGAAATTCTAATATATTAGAATACAGAATTGAATAATCAATTGGTTGATGTTTCTCATCAATTGCTTGCGTCTGAATTTTTAAAATAGGATCTTTAGTACTTATATGAAGAACACTTGCAATTTCAGGTGTTGGAAATATTGGAGAAAATGTTTCAAAAGTACCAATAATTTTAACATTACATTCATTTTCAATATATGAGAATTTAGATTTTTTCATATGTGAGACTGTTAGTTCCGGGAAACGCCCTACAGATAGCCAGGTTTCTTCTAACTGCGCGAGTTTATTATCAATAATACGCAATCGTTTTATATAATACACTGGTTCATTTTCTGTTATATTCAGTTCCCTTGAAATAAGATGTGTAGCTCCCTGCACTTCAAATCTCATAATCTGGCTAACAATTTCTTTACCACTATTTTTAGCTATTTCACTCAGACAATTCATATGCTCTACATGTGCAATGAAGCTCTTTCTTCTCACATAAGTTCCAGCCCCATGCTTACGTTCGATCATACCTTCTTTTTCTAAAATATCTAATGCCTTTCGTAATGTGTTACGTGATACGTTATAAGTCTGAGAAAGCTGGATTTCGGTTGGTAGCAGATCCCCTACATTATATGTGTATCCATTAATATTATCTTTTAGCTTTCTTGCAATGTCCTGAAATACCACTTTTGCACCTCTTTAAAATCATTAAAAACAATAAGTTATGCATCAAAAAAAACCAATTCTCACCAATGGTTCACTTTTCCACCTCAAAATGCACCTATTTATTAAAATCTATTGTGACCAATGTAACAAAAAATAAACCAAGGAATAAATAACATAAAATGCGCTGATTGAGATTTAATATACTAAAGAGGGATGCATATGAAAAATATATTATTGGTTTGTGCGGCTGGTATGTCTACCAGTATGCTGGTTAAACGCATGTGTGAGTACGCTGCAACTATAAATGCTGAGGTCAATATCAATGCACTGGCAATTGCAGAGGCTAAAAACAAGATTAAAAACAATGAAGCGGATATTGTTTTGTTAGGCCCACAAGTCCGCTTCCAGAAATCTGAAATTGAAGGCGTTGCTCAGGGAAGAATCCCTGTAGCAGTGATTGACATGAAAGATTATGGGGCGATGAATGGTAAATCAGTTCTTGAATTTGCCTTTAAGCTTCTTGAACAACAATACAACCAATAACATTATCCATTAATAGATTTGTTCCTGAAAAAAACTGGAAAGTTAGTTCTGATCATAATCAGGAACGAATCCTCATATTCAAAAAATAAGTTTTTCATAATTGCAGGTGATTACAATGGGATTAATGAATTCCTTTGAACGTGGGATGGAGCGCTTTCTTGTTCCAATAGCAATAAAACTGAATTCACAGAAGCATGTAGCAGCTGTCAGGGATGGATTTGTTTATACATTCCCTATTATTATGGCGAGTTCATTAATTATCTTAATCAACTTTGCAATATTGTCGCCTGACGGATTTATAGCAGGACTATTACATCTTGGTAGTGTTTTCCCTCATCTGGAAAAAGCACAGGCCATATTTACACCTGTAATGAATGGTTCTGTAAACATAATGTCTATAATGATTGCGTTTCTTGTAGCCCGCAACATGGCTATCAGTTACGAACAAGACGATCTCTTGTGCGGACTGACCGCTATAGGTGCATTTTTTATTGTCTACACGCCATATCAACTGATTGATAATCAGGCATTTTTGACAACAAAATATTTAGGCGCACAGGGGCTTTTTGTCGCAGTAATTGTGGCATTATTAACAAGTGAAATTTTTTGTCGAATGGCAAGAAATCCCAAAATTGCGATAACTATGCCAGCGGCTGTTCCACCCGCTGTTGCTCGCTCATTCAAGGTGTTATTGCCTATCTTTTTTGTGATGGTGTTCTTCTCTGCACTGAATTATTTATTATCATTAATTTCACCTAATGGGCTTAATGATCTTATTTATACATTAATTCAGGCACCACTAAAACATATGGGAACAAACATATTTGCAGTGATTATTCTTGGCGCGGTCGGCAATTTTTTGTGGGTACTTGGGATACATGGTCCTAACACGACATCTGCAATTCGTGAAACGGTATTCTCCGAAGCTAATCTTGAAAATCTCTCATGGGCTGCACAACACGGATCAACATGGGGGGCTCCTTATCCAATAACCTGGACGTCAATTAATGATGCGTTTGCAAATTGCGGCGGTTCAGGTATGACATTAGGACTACTAATAGCCATTCTGATAGCTTCTCGTCGTGCTGAGTATAGGGATTTGGCAAAGATGTCATTTATCCCTGGTATTTTTAATATCAATGAGCCTGTCATGTTTGGATTACCTATTGTTCTGAACCCGATTATGATGGTTCCATTTATTCTTGTGCCAATCGTTAACTGTACAATTGGTTATTTCTTTGTCTCAATGAAGATCATTCCTCCAGTTGCTTATGCTGTTCCCTGGACAACACCCGGACCATTGATTGCATTTCTCGGAACGGGGGGGAACTGGTTAGCTTTGCTTGTCGGATTCCTGTGTCTGGGAGTTGCTACGTTAATTTATTTACCGTTTGTCATTGCGTCAAATAAAGTCAATACCGCGATGACTGATTAACAGATTTTTAATTAATATTCAGGAGTGTTGTATGTTTGCTGATGAAGAAACTGTCATGGAATTATTAATTCATGCTGGTCAAGCACGCTCTGATGCAATGGAAGCTATCAAATATGCACGATTGAAAGACTGGGATTCTGTTACCAGACTAATGAAAAGCTCGGAAGAAGCATGTCTGAATGCTCACAAAATTCAGACTGCTTTAATCGGTCAGGATGAAGGATGCGGGAAAATTAGTGTCAATTTAATTCTTATACATGCTCAGGATCATTTAATGACTGCCATATTGTGCCAGGATTTGGCAAAAGAAATTATTTCCCTCAGAAGGGATTTAACCAGTTAATAAATTTTTTCCTCCAGTTAAAGCTGGAGGAACTTACTTCTACCTGTCAAGAGTATTTAAATGAAAGCAAAAAATGTAAAACTCAGCCTGTTGTGCATATTTATTGGCATGGCGTTATATCCTGCTGATGTTCTTGCCAGTAAATTAACGGTTGAGCAACGGCTCGAACTTCTGGAATCTGAATTATCTGCAAATAAAAAAGAATTGCAGAAAACAAAATATGAACTTAGCACATATAAAAATAAAATTGCGACCTTACAGAAAAGTGTTGCTGAAAATAGCTATCGTAATACTGCCATTCCAGATATTACGGCCACATCACCTGTTTCTGAAAACATTAACAATGAAAACGGTGAAATCAACCAATCTGGTTCCCATGTTCCAGTCAAAGGCACACAACAAGTAGCAGTAATAGACAGCAATGGCAAAAATACAACTATTGAAAGCGTTACTCTAAAAGATATCAGTAAATATGTAAAAGATGATATTGGCTTTAGTTATCAGGGCTACTTCCGTTCTGGCTGGGCGACGGGTAATCATGGTTCCCCGGAAACCTATGCCGCCGGATCACTAGGACGCTTTGGTAACGAAACAAGCGGATGGTTCGATTTAACGCTAAACCAGCGTGTTTATAACCAGGACGGTAAAACAGCTACTGCTGTTGTCACGTATGATGGTAACGTTGGTGAACAATACAATGATGCATGGTTTGGCGATAGTGATAATGAAAATATCATGCAGTTCAGCGATATTTTTCTGACCACTCGAGGATTTTTACCATTTGCTCCTGATGCTGATTTTTGGGTTGGTAAACATAAATTACCACAATATGAAATTCAGATGCTTGACTGGAAAACTCTCACAGCAGATGTGGCTGCGGGGGTTGGTATTGAAAATTGGCTCTTAGGGCCGGGGATGCTTGATGTTTCGTTAAGTCGTGATGATGTTGATGTATATTCTCGTAATTTTGAGCATACTACTCAAATGAACACAAACTCTATTGACTTACGTTATCGAAATATTCCTTTATGGAAAGATGGCACATTATCATTAATGGCTAAATATTCTTCCCCGAATAAAACCGATCAGCAAAAAGACAATGAAAATAATGATAGTTATTTTGAAATGAAAGATAGTTGGATGTTAACTTCAATTATTCATCAAAATCTTGACCGGGATGCCTTTAACGAATTCACATTACAAATTGCTAATAATTCATTTGCCAGCAGTTTTTCTAGTTTCTCTGATGCAAGCAATACTATGTCTCATGGTCGTTATTATTATGGTGATCATACAAATGGTATTGCCTGGCGTTTAATTTCGCAGGGGGAAATGTATCTTGGTAATAAGATCATTATTGCAAATGCCCTTGTTTATTCTCACGGGGAAGATATTTATAGCTATGAGAGTGGCGCACATAGCGATTTTGATAGCATACGTACCGTTATTCGTCCAGCATGGATCTGGAATACCTGGAACCAGACGGGGATAGAATTAGGCTGGTTTAAACAAAAAAATAAAACTCAGCAAGGTATTAGTCTGGATGAGTCAGCCTATAAAACTACGCTCTATCATGCTTTTAAAGTTGGCACCAGTATTTTAGGTTCAAGACCGGAAATCCGTTTCTATGGAACATACATTAACATTCTGGATAATGAATTATCTAATTTCAATTTTAACGATAATAGCAAAGACGAATTTATGGCTGGTGTTCAGGCTGAAGTTTGGTGGTAATTTAAAATTTCTCATTAAGGAGCAAGGTTATGTCAGGATTTAAAAGTGATTTTCTATGGGGGGGAGCTGTTGCTGCACATCAACTGGAAGGAGGCTGGAACGAAGGGGGAAAAGGGATTAGTATTGCAGATGTTATGACGGCTGGAGCTTATGGTGTTTCGCGTGAAATCACCCCAGGAATAATAGAGGGTCGTAATTATCCCAATCATGAAGCAATTGATTTTTATCATCGCTATAAAGATGACATTAAACTTTTCGCGGAAATGGGTTTTAAATGTTTTCGCACATCAATAGCCTGGACCAGAATTTTTCCTAATGGGGATGAGATTGAACCTAATGAAGAGGGGTTACAATTTTACGATGCGGTATTTGATGAATGTTTCAAATACAATATCGAACCTGTAATCACATTGTCTCATTTTGAAATGCCATATCATCTGGTGACTGAATATGGTGGTTGGCGTAATCGCAAAATGATTGAATTTTTCACACGCTTTGCGAAAGTAGTTTTTAACCGTTATCAGTCGAAAGTAAAATACTGGATGACTTTTAATGAAATAAATAACCAGGTCAATTTCCGTGAAAGTCTCTGCCCGTTTACTAATTCTGGAATTCTGTATTCTGATGATGAAGGGGAACATGACCGAGAAAGAATTATGTATCAGGCTGTACATTACGAACTGGTCGCCAGTGCCATTGCCGTTAGTGTCGGGCATGAAATCAATCCAGATTTTAAAATTGGTTGCATGATTGCTATGTGCCCCATCTATCCTCTTACTTGCACTCCTGAAGATATGATGATGTCTGTAAGTGCGATGCATCGCCGTTATTGGTTCACTGATGTGCATGTACGTGGCTATTACCCACAATACATGCTCAACTATTTCGATAAACAGAGGTTTCATCTTGATATTACCGAAAATGATCTTAATATTCTCCAATATGGCTGTGTGGATTATATCGGATTTAGTTACTATATGTCATTTGTAACTAAATCTACGGAAGATAACCCTGATTTCAACTATGTTGAACCGCATCATTTGGTTAAAAATCCATATATTCAAACTTCAGACTGGGGGTGGCAAGTAGATGCTTGTGGCATACGTTATTCCCTCAATTGGTTCTGGGATCGTTTCCAGTTACCAATGTTTATTGTGGAGAATGGTTTCGGAGCCGTTGATTTTGTTCAACATGATGGAACAATAGACGATCAATATCGCATCGATTATCTCGCTGCGCATGTTCGTGAGATGAAAAAAGCCGTTGTTGAAGATGGTGTTGATTTAATAGGATATACCCCATGGGGATGTATAGACTTAATATCTGCTGGTACTGGAGAAATGAAAAAACGTTATGGGATGATTTATGTGGACAAAGATAATGATGGGAATGGTACTCTCGAACGGCGTCGTAAAAATTCTTTTTACTGGTATAAAGAATTGATTTCTCAGAATGGTAATAATATTTAATTTTTACTTTGATTTTTTAATTTAAATTCAAAAGGGACTCCACCGGAGCCCCTTTATTTGACGTTAGATAATGATAAACATGCCAATCTGTATTGAGATACTAACTACCAATAAAAATGATTCAACTCTAAATCCTAATGTTAATCGATTTGGTAAACTTCTTATCAACTTGTAACTTTAGATACTTATACCATCATGTAGAAACCTATAATATTTAAAATTCAAACTACTGATTATAAATTTAACTGGCGTCACTGGCTTCGCCCACTTCTGTGAAAAAACTTATTTTTTTCAGTGTCTAACGTTACACGAATGAACCGGGCAGCCCTCCCTGGCGTGTCATCAGAATCGTGCGCTAAACCCGATGTTATAGCGGGTTTGATTGCCATCGCTTAGCCCTGCCGTTTGCGCCAACCCGGCAAAGGCTGACATCGTTGTCGACAGCGGAAAATCTGCGCCAACCGCCATATCGATCCAATTTTTATCCTGCGTTTTCCCGGCGCGGCTAAACGTCAGCACGGTCGATTTAAGGCCGCCGTTTGCCACATACGCATCATCGCCAAACTGGCGGCGATAATTAATCTGCGCCCAGGAATGAATGACGCTATCGCGGATATCCAGACGCCAACCAGCGCTACCCACCTGCGAATGGGCGTTTTGGTCGCCAAAATGCATTGATGTGCTGGTATTGAGTTTCTCGCTATAACCATTAACGTGGCTATAATCCCACGCATATTGCAACATTGGTCCAGTCGTTAACCACGGCATCAGAACAAAATCGTAACCACTGGTTAACCTGGCGCCCCACAGCCGGCCGTTGGTTTCGCCCTCTTCCACGCGTCTTAGCGCACCAAGCGTTATACTGCGCTGAACGTTGCTGAAGTTAGCGGACAGGTAGTGTAAATCGCCATCCAGCCACGCCTGCCCGGCGCGTAAATGGCTGAACACGGCGGCCTGCAAGCCGCGGGCGTCATAACGATAATTATCGTCAGGACGTTGCTTATCCAGAGAACCGGCTATCAGCCCTCCCAGCAGTACCTGCTCGTTAAGCTGATAATCGACGCCAACCGTCAGATTATTATGATTACCGTGGCCATCGGCCTCGTTATTATCATAACGCTGATATCCGCCGCTGTATCCGCCGAACATGCCCAACGAACCGACAGGGTTTTCCCCCTGGCGAAGCTGCTGATAACGGCTGTCAAGCGTGTCACGACTGCCGCGCACCATCGACTGAACGCTTTGGTTCAGATATGTCACCTGTACCGGCGCGGCAATAATCGACTGGATATATTGCGCAATAATGGTATGGACCTGCGGACCGGGATGTAAATGATCGGCAAACAGATAGTCCTGCGACGCATTAAATCCCGGCATTGCCGAAGAGCATGCCGAGGCGGATACGCCCGGCGGGCAGGCCATACCCACGGTATTTGTCAGACCAAACGCCTGTGGATTGGCGAGAACTTCCTTAAAAAGACCGTTAATATTGGCACGGACAATATTACCACCGTGTTGCTCCAGCCCCTTCTCTTCCATCTGATTATAATAATCGGTCAGATCTGACGCCTGGCCTGCCGCCGTTTTATAGCCCGCCAGCAGTTGCTCAACGATCCGTTGCTGAATAGACGGGTCACTGCTTACCGTTACAGCCGCCGCCAGCAACGCCTTGCGGATCGCCTGCTGCCGACTGGCGGAATCAGGCGTCTCCCCCATCGCCAGCGCATCTAACGCCGCCTTTAGCGCCGGGCGCGCAGCGGCGCCCAGCCCGGCGGTGATTACCGCCTCCAGGAGTATTGGCGTCACACTAATGTCCGGTACGTTTGGTACCACGACCAGCCCGGCACCTACATCCACTAGCAGCCCTACCTGCGCCGCCGCGTTAGTGGCGCTATTACCGGCTATTTGCCACGCCATAGCTGGCTGCGTGATGGCCGCCGCCAGATCGTTTCCACCGACCCAGTGAATATACAAGCCGTTGTGATCGGCTTTTCCTCCCGTTTTGGCAAGCCACTGCCGTACCTGATCCGCCGTATTATCCTGGGGGTTTAATTCCGGCGTCGCCGTCGCGCCGCCGGCGGCATAATTAGAACCGCCTTTGTTGGAGGGGCTTAATGCCAGCCCATATCGCTCGGCCAACTGTTCGTCGTAGAGCTTATTTTGACCACCATCCCAGGTCCAGCGACCGTTATTCCCGGTATCGCTAAGGCTATCGCCAAATACCGTAAGAGAGTCAAACGCCCAGGCGGATAATGGCGTGGCCAGCGCCAGCAAGAGTATGTGGTGTTTTACCAGGGTACGCTTTTGAGTCATCCCATGTTCCTTAATGTTATTGTTGGTAGGTACGACGATGCTAATCATCATCCGACAGAGACATTGCAATCGTTTTAAGCATTCTGGTTAAAATGTTTTCATCCATTGTTTACGGACTGGCGCCTGTTAAAAAAGGGGGGCCGGCGTAAAATAATGACGTTTGTGGGGCGCTGAATAAAATATAGCGTATGGATAAATCCAAAAGCATTTTTATCCGTCTCCCGCTGTTTATGCCTGAAGCGCAGGCATCCTGATTTGCATAAATGCCATTCAGCAGTCATCATAGGCTGCTGTTTATAAAGGAGAGATTATGCAGGAATTGATATCCCAGGTAGAAGATTTAGCGGGTATTGAAATGAATCACACCACGTCGCTGGTGGTGATATTTGGTATTATTTTTCTGACGGCTGTTGTCGTGCATATTATTTTGCACTGGATAGTACTGCGCGCTTTTGAAAAACGCGTCAGCGCCAGTTCCCGCCTGTGGCTGCAAATTATCACCCAGAATAAATTATTCCATCGTCTGGCTTTTACGCTACAAGGCATCATTGTCAATATTCAGGCCGCGCTCTGGCTGCAAAAAGGCAGTGAGGCTGCGGATATCCTGACGACCTGCGCACAGTTATGGATTATGACCTACGCCCTGCTGTCGTTGTTTTCCCTGCTGGACGTGATTTTCAATCTGTCGCAAAAATGGCCCGCCGCTTCTCAACTGCCGCTAAAAGGAATATTCCAGGGCATTAAGCTCATCGGTGCGATTATCGTTGGCATTTTGATGATCTCACTGCTGATTGGCCAGTCACCGGCGATTTTAATCAGCGGTCTGGGCGCGATGGCTGCGGTATTAATGCTGGTCTTTAAAGACCCGATTCTTGGACTGGTTGCCGGTATACAGCTTTCCGCCAACGATATGCTCAAACTGGGCGACTGGCTGGAGATGCCGAAATATGGCGCAGATGGCGCGGTCATTGATATTGGTTTAACTACGGTAAAAGTGCGCAACTGGGATAATACCATCACCACCATTCCCACCTGGTCGCTGGTTTCCGATTCGTTTAAAAACTGGAGCGGCATGTCTGCGTCCGGCGGACGCCGGATTAAACGCAGCATTAATATTGACGCGACCAGCATCCATTTTCTGGATGACGATGAAAAACAGCGACTGTTAACCGCGCAACTGTTAAAGCCGTACCTTACCAGCCGCCATCAGGAAATCGATGAATGGAATAAACAACTGGATGCGCCAGAATCAGCCTTAAATCACCGCCGAATGACCAATATCGGGACATTTCGCGCCTATCTGAACGAATATTTACGCCACCATCCGCGCATCCGTAAAGATATGACGCTGATGGTGCGCCAACTGGCGCCTGATGATCATGGTTTGCCGATAGAGATCTATGCCTTTACCAATACCGTCGTGTGGCTGGAATATGAGAGCATTCAGGCCGATATTTTCGACCATATTTTTGCCGTGGTGGAAGAGTTCGGCTTACGTATTCATCAGACGCCGACCGGCAGCGATATTCGTGCGCTGTCAGGGACGTTGAGGCATTAATGGATTGCCCGATCGCATGAGCATGGGATCGGGCAAAAAAGTTAATGGGCCTTACGGCGCAAAACGTTAAACGCGATAAACAGGAAAACAATCCATACTGGCAGCAAAATCGCCGACAATCGCATATCGTCCATCGTACACATTAACACCAGAATCAGCGCCAGAAACGCAATGCACAAATAGTTCCCGGCGGGATAGAGCAACGCCTTAAATTGCGTCTCGCGCCCTTTACGGCGCATCGCCGCGCGAAAACGTAAATGCGCGAGACAAATCATTATCCAGTTTAGCAACAGTGTCGCGACAACCAGCGCCATCAACAAGCTAAACGCTTTTTGCGGCAGCAGATAGTTGATCAACACCACCAGAGAGGTAATTGCCCCGGAAAGCATCAGCGAGTTCACCGGCACACCGCGATGGCTGACGCGGGTTAAAAATTTCGGCGCATTGCCTTGTACGGACAGGCCGAACAGCATTCGGCTATTCGAATAAACGCCGCTATTATACACCGAAAGCGACGCGACCAGAATAACGAAATTCAGCGCCGAAGCCACCACATTGCTGTCAAGATTATGGAAAATCATTACAAAAGGACTGCTATTGGATTTCACCTCTCCCCACGGATAGAGCGCCAGCAGAACCACCAGCGAACCGATGTAGAACAGCAAAATACGGTATACCACCTGATTAACCGCTTTCGGGATGCTTTTTTGCGGATCGCGCGCTTCCGCCGCAGTAATGCCGATCAGCTCCAGTCCGCCAAAAGAAAACATAATCACCGCCAGCGACAGAAGCAAACCATGCCAACCGGTAGCGAAGAAACCGTTATAACGCCAGAGGTTATCAATGCTGGCATGTTCGCCGCCGTGGCCGGAAAACAGCAGCCACAGACCAAAACCTATCATGCCGATAATCGCCAGCACTTTAATCAGCGCGAACCAGAATTCCGTTTCGCCATACAGACGAACGTTCACCAGATTCACGGCATTAATGATAATAAAAAACGCCGCCGCCCATATCCACGTTGGTACGTCAGGCAGCCAGTACTGCATATAGATGCCCGCCGCGGTCAGCTCCGCCATCCCAACCAGCACAAACATAACCCAATAGTTCCAGCCCGACAAAAAGCCCGCAAACGGCCCCCAATATTTCCAGGCGAAGTGAGCAAACGATCCGGAAACCGGCTCTTCCACGACCATTTCACCCAACTGGCGCATAATGAGAAAAGCGATAATCCCGGCAACGCCGTAGCCCAACAAAACAGCCGGCCCCGCCATTTGAATCGCCGGGCCGATACCCAGAAACAGTCCGGTGCCAATGGCGCCGCCCAACGCGATTAGCTGAATATGACGGTTTTGCAACCCCCGCTGAAGCGTCGGTTCATTCTTCGACGCGGCATCCGACACGCTGGCGCCGGATGCAGTTGACGCGTTTTTCACGTCCTACCCCTGTATCGTTTTTATTGAGGGGCACCTTTTAACATTTCGTTCTCGCTGCCGCAAGGCGCAATCGTTTGTCACGGTTCAGCCCCGGACGTTAACGTTATCGTGTAAAAAAAGATATCGCGGGGAGTAAAAAGAAAAGAATGCGCGCCGATATAGAGAGTTACGGGTGAAAGACGACGAGTATAAAATGTGTGAATAACTCTGGACGAAAAGTACGACACCCTACAGAATACATTTAGTATTTTTTCAGTATTTTCAAAAAGGTGAATCAGACCTGGTATCTGTTATCCGTTTTTGAGCCACGCCAGGCATCAACGTCATGAATAAGATCATTAAACGTTTAGAGATCATCAAAAGCGCCATCGAACTTGAGGACGAAGAGATTATCCGTCAGCAGCTCATCTACCTGAAAAATGAGCCGCAGGATGCTGTAATCAGCGCGATTGCCCAGGCGATTGAAGCCCGTCGTTTCAGTGACGCCATGCAAGAGATCTCCGCCTGGCTACAGGCCCAACGGGCGCTCTCGACGTGGCAAGATCCCTCTATCGCCGCCAGTAAACTGGAGCTGAAAGCGCTTGAAGCCCAACTTCGCGATCTGATTGACAAACGAAATGCGCGGGTACAAATCCTCGACGATTTCAACGACCTCTATCATCTGCGTCTCGGGCCGTTGATGAGCCGTATTCTGGAGTTGCGTAAACAGCTCGCTGTAAGTATGCAGCGTAAGCAAGAAGCTGAAATAAAACGCCGGGAAAAGGATTATCAATCCTGCCTGCAATTTATTTCCCAGGCCGTGGATCAACTGGCAACGCTAAAACAGCAGTGGACAGGATTGAATGCCGCCTCGCGGGAAGCGGTGGGCATCCGTCAGCGAATCCAGCAGCAGACGGAGTTAATCACCGCGTTGCTGGAGGAAATTCGCGAGCTGGAAGCGGATTTTTCCCATCAGGACGACAGCACATCCCGCCAGGCGCAGGAAGACGCGGAACAGGACTATCACCAGTACCGGAAGCAGCAGCAGGAAGCGCAATTTCGCTACGCCCGCGATCAACGTTTGTCGGCTGACGAACGCAGTGAATTAAAACGTCTGTGGCGCCAGGCCAGCCGCTTGTGCCACCCGGATGTGGTCGCCGATGAATTGAAAGAAAAAGCGCACCAGATGATGGTACAGCTTAATCAGGCGCGGCAGAATGCCGATCTGGCGGCAATTCGCGCGTTATTGACGCAGTTGCAAAGCGGTCTGGAACCGATGATGGCAAGCGACAGGCTAAATAACCTGGAACATCTGCGCCATAAAATACGCCAGCTCCGCACGCAAATCGACGCGCTGTTGAAAGAGATTACGCAACTGGAAGCGGAAAACGCCTGGCGGCTCGCCTCTTCCGTTACGGATAAGGAGGCCTATTTCTCCGAGCAGGAACGAGCGCTAACCGAAATTCGCAATACGCTGGAGGCGCAGGTTCAACAGGTGGAACAGGAACTTCTGACAGGGTAGTCCATCAGCCATAAACAGATTGTCGGATGACGCTTGCTCAACCATCCGACGAATCGTGGCATAAAAGGGTAAGAGGGTCGCTACTGTCGCTGTAAAAGTAGCGAACGGGCGGAATCCGCCATGATCATCACCGCGCCTGCCAGCATTAATGTATCTTTTAATACCAGCCGTCCGGCGCCCGATAAATACGGGAAACCATAATGCGCATCGCCCAGCGGCATAACCCAGGCCTCCGGCGTGGTGATTAAAAACGATAGCGTGACAAATGGCGTCAGGAATGCCAGTACGCCGCCCGCCAGCCCTAACCAGCGGCTGAAAGGGTTAGCCAGTACCAGCGCCGCGATAATTAATTCCACCACGCCCAGACCATCCGAAAACGCATACGTATTATTGGCTGTTTGCCAGGCGCGTTCCTCCGGTTTTAATTCGCCCTCATGAGTCAGATGCTGACGATATTCCTCCGGATGTTCATAGAAAAATGACATAAACGGACTGTTCGCCACAAACGGGGTAATACTGTCAGCCTCATAGGGCACAAATTTCAGTAATCCAATCCAGATAAAAACGATGGCGATACTCAGGCGAATTAAGGTTAATCCAAGCCGATCCCCCCGACTTAACAGACGAAGATATTTATCCATACCAGGCCCTCCTTATTTATATAAAATCGCAGTGGCATAACCCGTATTATCAATACGCATTGACGTAATTTTCCATGACGACGCCTGTTTACTTTGCGCCAGTCTGGCAATAGCGTCTTCAAGCATCGACGGCGTCGCTGAAACCGCAGAAACGCTGATATATTCAACGTCAACTAGCGGCTGGGCGGAGGCGGAAAATGCCAGCGGCGCAGCCAATAATGAGGCAATAAACGTTGTAACTTTTAACATCGTGATTTCCAGTCGTGGGTTATTTCAATGGTGTTATAATACGTTACTCCTTACTAAAGCCTTTTCTTTCAGACGCCAGCATATTTGTCCTGGCGTATTTTTATGGCCTAACAGGCAAAAAAAAAGCCCTGATTAACAGGGCGATGCTATTTATGTTTTACTTAATGAGAGAAAAGAGATCGTTTAAGGACTCGCTCATTGTAGGATGGGTAAATATCTGATCGCGTAACACCGTATAAGGTAAATCCGCATCCATAACGGTTTTAACGATATTAACCATTTCATGAGAATCGACGCATAACAATGATACGCCTAAGATACGCTGCGTATTCACGTCCACTACCGCTTTTAGTACGCCACGGGTATCGTCCATAACACGGGCGCGAGGGATCGCCGCCACCGGTAATGTCGCCACCTGCACCGTTGCGCCGCTCGCCCGTGCTTGTTCTTCCGTTAGCCCGACACGAGAGAGCGGCGGCGTCATAAAGACGGAATACGGCACGTTCTGGCGATCGCGGGTACTGCGTTTGCCATCCCCCAATAAACCGTCTCGTACAATACGAAAATCATCCAGTGAAATATAGGTAAACTGCAACCCACCGGTAACGTCGCCCATCGCCCAGATATTTTCCGCCGTGGTACGCAGATAATCATCCACGATGATCCCACCGCGTTCGTTCACCGCCACTCCGGCATTCTGCAACTGTAAGCCAGTCGTCGCCGGTTTTCGCCCCGACGCCACCAGCAGGGCATCCACAAGATGCGCGCCTTCCGGCGTTTCTAATTGTACCGCGCCCTCCTGTGAGGATACGGCCTGTACGCTGGCGTTTAAAATCAGCTCGACACCCTTTTCCTGCAAAATGCGGGCAATTGCCTGCGCGATATCCCGATCTTCACGAGGCAGGAATTGCGGTGCTGCTTCGAAGATAGTGACCTTCGTACCGAAGTTGGCGAACATTGAGGCAAATTCAAGGCCAATATAACCGCCGCCTAAAATCCCCAGGCGCGCCGGGCGCTGGCTCAGGCTGAGTAGCCCGGTGCTATCGAACACCCCCGCCGTAGTTGTTAAGCCCGTAATTGCCGGGATCGCCGACTCTGCGCCAGTATTAATGAAGATCTTTTCTCCCCGTAACACCCGCTCGCCGTCCGCCTGAAATACTCGTAAGGTATGGTTATCAATAAACTCCGCCCTTCCCTCAATCACATCGACATTGTCCAGGTCGGCAAGATTATGAAAATTTTTGTCGCGTAAAAAATTTACGACCGCCACTTTACGTTGCATGGCGGCAGAAAAATCGCCCTCACGTTCCGCGTCATGCACCAGCGTTTTCGTTGGAATACAGCCAATGTTGATACAGGTTCCGCCGAACATACTGGCGGACTGTTCGATAATCGCCACGCGCCATCCCGTCTTCGCCAGAGTTGCCGCCAACGTTTTTCCTGCCTTGCCAAAACCAATAATGAGCGCCTGATACTGTGTCATCTTCTTTCTCCGCCAAATCACCCTCTGTTTGTCAGGCCTAGTATAAGTAACGTCAGAAAAAACAGAGTTATTCGCAACGCGCCATTTTTTGTCTTATCGTCTAAATTAGCGTTTGGCGAAAACAAGGGTAGAAATGATATTAAGTCCGAAATATAGTGACGATAGACAGGAATAGTTATCCCTATTTTTTAACAACAATCTGTTCTGGAGTCTATATGGACGCGCTTAGTCGGCTATTGATGCTTAACGACCCTCAAGGCTCAATCGACAAGAATTGCCCGTTAGGCGGCGACTGGCAGTTGCCGCACGCCGCTGGCGAGCTATCGGTGATTCGTTGGCATACCGTTACGCAGGGCGAAGCGCAACTGGAAATGCCTACCGGCGACGCCATGACGCTTACGCCGGGAAGGGTGGTGATTCTGCCGCAAAACTCCGCCCACCGTTTGCGCCAGTCTGGCGAAGCACCGACACATATCGTGTGCGGTAGTCTACGCCTGCACACGACGTCACGTTATTTTCTTACCGCGTTGCCGGAAGTGTTATGTCTTGCCCCGCCGCCGCATAGCCCCGCCAGTATCTGGTTTAACGCCGCCATTTTGCTGTTACAGCAGGAGTCAGAACGCCATTTACCCGGCGCTGACGTCTTATGCAGTCAGCAGTGCGCCACTCTGTTTACCCTCGCTGTTCGCGACTGGTTGTCGCAGGCTGGCACGGCGAAAAACGTGCTCAATTTATTGCTGCATCCCCGACTGGGCCGCGTGATTATTCACATGCTGGAAACACCGGCACATCCCTGGACGGTCGAAACGCTGGCGCAACGGGTACACATGTCGCGGGCGAGCTTCGCCCAGCTATTTCGCGACGTGTCCGCTACGACGCCTTTAGCCGTGTTAACGACGCTGCGCCTACAAATTGCCGCCCAGACCCTGTCACGTGAAGCGCTGCCGGTGATGGTGATTGCCGAGTCGGTAGGTTATGCGAGCGAATCTTCTTTTCACAAAGCTTTTGTCCGCGAATTCAGTTGTACGCCAGGCGAGTACCGCAAACGGGCCAACACGCTCGGACGATAAACGTACGCCGAACCCGCCTGCAGTTTGAGCTGCCCGGAAAACGCCACGCTGGTACCGGGTTTTAGCTGTACCTGTTCAGCGATGGCTTTTTTAAGATCGTTAACCAGTAGAGTAATCTGCCATTATCGTCATTATTCCGTCACGCGCCAGACCCAACGACTGTTTTATTATTTCTCTTATTAACCCACACCGGAGAAATAAGATGAATAAGTTTACATCCCTTTTAGCTGTCGTTTTTTTATCTCGGCTGGCGTAAACGCCGCTGAGAAAATGGAATCCCGTCAGTTATCCACCACGGCGCATGAAATGATGAATAACGGTGACGCCTTCGCACATCAGCAAATGGCTCAGATACAGAAAACCAGCGCCCCGGCAACCGTGGCGCAGCGACAAAATGCGCCCCCTTTTCTGAAATGGACGACTATGAAAAAGCAATGGTCGTCCATCAATCGATGAATAATGCCCATTCTTTCGCCCATGAGATTCAGGCAGAGGAGCACCATAAACAGATTAGACGCAACTAGTTATTTGTATATTTAACGTCACGTACTGCGGATGGCGCAACATCGCCGCCGCAGAAGCATACAGATTAACCTAATTTTGAAGAGGTTAAATGACGCGCCCTGCAGGATTCGAACCTGCGCCCCACCTGACACAAAGAAACGCTATTTGGCATCAGCGAGCCGACACGATTTCAATCGTCAGTAGAGATAACGCTTACAGGAAACTGGCGTGCCAAGTTTGATCCAGCGCAGCGGATACGGGTAGCGCACGATAATTAATTTACGCTGTTAATTGAGGGATTACAGGGGCTGCCTTATCGTTTTTCATTAGTATCCTATTGAAACGCCTGATATGGACGGCAGGCCTCACCCTATCCCCTGCTCCGGGCTGATCGGAGTGATTTTAGAAAAACATGAAGCCTGCGTGATTTTCTATAACACTTAAACAAAACTTTCGATACCTTTTGATTTTCTTCTTTATCGCTTTTTAAGTCTTTTATTGCTTAAAAATCCTTTCGATATGTTTTTTTGTGATCTAACGTAAGGAAACGAAAGCATGTAAAAGATAATATATCTGCGAGTTGGCAGCCAGCAAACACTCATTGCCCATACCTGATGTCCGGACCACATTTTTCCGGCAGTGGATCTACAGATGCAGGAAACCTCCCTATAAATCCTGCAATGTAGCGTATTTCTATAATTACAAGGGTTAGATATCATTATGAAAGCGAAGTTGTTAGTTACTTCTGGAACAGCAGTCTGTCTGGGGATCATTGCTACACTTCTGCCCGTCTGCGTTCACGCTGCGAAAGTGAATGCAACACTGAGTTGGGTGACGGGAGATTACGGTACACCATATGATTACAGTGGTCCGCGCCTGGATATGAACCTTAATCCTGACGGTTCTAACTGGTACTATGATTTAGGTTTTCGTAAACAATTCCACGACTCCCGCCAGCGCTATCAACGTGCTGAGGCTATGGTCGGCTATCGTTTCCGTTTTGACGAGGGTTGGATCCAACCGAGCTTTCGTATTCGTGAAGATTTAACCACTTACGATAACGGCAATCGAACTACCATTGATTTTTATACCGCACATTTGACCGGCCAGCGTCTGTTATCTGAACGTTTTACATTTGCGAGCAGTGTGATTCTGGGTATTGAACGTGAAGAGGTAAATACGGCATCGAATCAATCTGTACGCCGTGCAGATCGCTTAACCTGGGAAATTGAACCAGGCGTACGTTTCAAGTCGAGTGCTAATACCATGATGACGTTGAACTATTTTAATGCCGGTAAACGCAGTGACAAAGGCGATACCTGGGGATTGACCGATAACTCAAGAAACCAGCAAATGAGTTTCTATTTTAACTGGAATACGCCAATTGGTCTGGTGCTCACCCCATATGTTCGCTATGCCCTTAATTATGGTGAAACGTCCGGATGGTACGAAAGCGCGGCATACAGTGAAACCAAAACAAAAAGTAAAGTTAACCGTTTAGCCCTGCAAATGGCTTACCCTTTATCCGATAGCTTCCGACTTCAGGCAGAATACTATATTGAAGATGTTAAATATAAAAAAGGCTATACCATGGGTAAAGAAGACTCTTCATCTAAATATATGAAAGTTGGTGTACGCGCAACATTTTGAGTATTTACTTATGCCTGGCATAGAAACGTAAAATCCAGCATTAAATAATTCCGGGTTTCAATACAGTATTAGATTCATTCCTGAGAAATGGAAGGTGTTATTATGTCTAAAAATTTTAGGGCAAAAATTCTCGCGGTCAGTATATCCACTATTTTACTATCAACTGCATTTAATACAGCTGCGAGTGTTTGTCCACCTTATACACCTGCGGGCAGTACTTGTGATGCAATAATTGCCTCCGATGGTAAAGCCGTGACCTTAACGTCAGACTTATACGTTGCCGAAGGTAATGCTCTGACCTATACTGGCAACACGCCATTTGTCGCCCAGTATATCCGTAAAAATATTACTGTTAGCGGAGAAAATGCGTACGCTATCTACGCCGATGGTAATACGTTTTTTAATAATAATATTAACCTTGAAAAAGGGATTAATATTATCAGTGAAAATGGCACAGCAATTAAAATTGACGGTTCATTTAAACAACCGGCCGTTCCTAATATAGGTATATCAATAAAAGATGGGTCGACGGTTAAAGGTAAAGAAAATGCCATTGACTTCTCAGGAGCAAAGACAGCTCTGAGAATAGATGTCAACGGTAACGTCTACGGGAATATTGTAGGCAATGGTCTGGAAGGAAATAAGATTAACTTTGCTTACCAGGGCGGAGCACAGCAAGGGTTATTTGATGGTTATACTATTTCCGGGGTTGAGAAAATAGATAACTGGGGGAATCTAAGCATCATTGCTAAAGACAGGACCATTTTCTGGAGCGGTGATTTTAATAATAAAAAAAATGCGATTTTGGATTTTAAGATTGGTAACTCCGCTAATTTAAACACACCTCTATTATTGATTGAAGGCAAGACCGTATTTAATACAGGAAGTAAGGCATTATTCTCTTATGTAGGGAGTAACATCAACGATATCGTCAATAAGGATATCATCCTCATTCAATCAAATGGGGGAATGAGTGGTACTGTTGAGGTCGGACAAGGTGGCGTAAACGCGGTTAGCGATCTTTCGCCATTGCTAAAACAAATCGACTCCTGGATAACCACCACCGATCCGGTTGTCAATGGTGGCATTCAAGGCAATCAACTGGTGGTACGCTACGGGGTGAACTACGAAGGCGGTGATAATTTTGTCAACATCGCTAAACAAGGTGGCATAAGTGAGCAAAGGCTCCAGGCAGCAAGTTATATCGTTAACTATGCACTGTCCGAATACAACAAAACTCAGTCCGTACGAAGCGGTGAACTCCTGGCACTGTTAACCTCAGCGGGTAACAGTAATACAGGCGACGACGGTGCGAATTCATCTGTTGTTGACAGCGGCAGCAATGGTATTGCCCGGTTAGTTGAACAATTAACCCCGAATGCTGAAGGCAGTGAGGTCCGCGCCGCCCTGCGTGTGGTCGATAAGATGCGTGATCAGGCAAATAACCGTAGCTTCTATTTACGCAATCAGGAGACCGCAACGCCGTGGAATTTCTGGGCGCAAACTCTGTATACGCATGGACGCCAGGGCAATGAGGCTGATATTTTCGGTTATCAAACTAATGCTTATGGCATAAATATTGGTATGGATCGCCGCTTCAGAGATGAAGCTTTATTCGGTGTCGCTTTCGGTTATCAAAACAGCCATATAAATATAAATGGTTATGGTAATACAAAAGATGTAAATAGCTATGAAGCTATGGCCTATACTGGTTGGTTCAACGACCGCTATTTTATTAACGGTAACATTAATATGGGCTATAATAAAAATAGCAGCACCCGTAATATTGGTTCCTTAAATGGTTATCAGGGAAATACCAGGGCTGAAGCCGACTATAACAGCTTGCAGATGGGTTATCAGGCCAGCGCCGGTATAACATTTGACCTTGATATCGTTAAATTACAGCCGCGAGTAGAATATAACTATCAGTGGTTCCGGGTGGAAGATTATGCCGAAAGCGGTTCACCAGCCAGTCTGGAAGTAGATCGGCAGTCTTATTCAGTGAAACACCTGGGTGCCGGTTTTACCGCCTTCAATACCTACGATTTGGCGTTTGGTAAATTTACTCCATCACTCTCCTTAATGGGATACCGTGATTTAAATGATTCAGAAGTCATAACCGAAACTGCGGGTTTAGTGATGGATCAGGGTAAAGGCAAAGGCCGTTTCACTATCACCGGCGATAGCATCGGTAATGATATTTTTGAAGCCACACTGAAATCTTCTTTAACGCTAAAAAATAATATTATCCTGGACGGTAATTTGAATTACTACAAACGTGATGGTTATAACGAAGGATATATAGGTCTGAGCGTTTCTAAATACTTTTAAGTGCAAGTCGCCAGAACTCTTTTGTAGGTATAACGCATCGGGATACAGCATGACCTGTATCCCGATGGGTATCGCCTCTCTTCATTTCTCTGTTGCATCCTTTTATTGAGTAGCGAAGATTATGTATACACCTTTCAGATTTAAACTTATAGCCCTCACCGTCGCAACCTTGCTGGGAGCAGCCGCCTGTACATCACATCCATCAGTGAATAACGCTAAAAGTACAAATAATGAAATCAATAAAAAAATGCTGATGCAGGCGTCGATTATTGATTTTGACGGCAATAGCATCCCTGATTTTGTCTCCGCAAGTAAAGATTCAACACTGTCGTTGAGTCCTGAGCGCTATATCATGGGCAATAAATCGCTTAAATGGGACTGGCAGGCGGGCAGTACCGTGACGATTCATCACCCTATCAAACAAGTACCCGACTCTGTTGCGTCTAAGATATGGGGTCGTAAAGCCACGCAAGTGCTCTCGTTTTGGATTTATAACGAAAGTCCGGTTGACGATTACATGATTGTTGATCTTGGTCGCGGCCTGGGACCTTCTGGCTCACCTGATACCGGCATTAAAGTCAAAATGAACTTTAGCGGCTGGCGCGCAATCGGCGTTTCACTGCAAAACGATCTTGAAGGACGCGAAATTGAAGGCTTGGGCATCAGCGAAAACGAAGCCGGTGAGAGCGGCGCCCGCAATACCATTGCCAGTGGGGCAAAAAGTGATATGGATGACATTCGCTTTAAAGCGCCGCTTAAAGCGCCCTCCGGCACTTTTTATATCGACCGTATCATGTTGTCTATCGATGACGCTCGCTATCAATGGTCTGATGACCAGGTAAAAACGCGGCTTCACATTCCAGAAATTGATTTCCGGCTACCTAAAAAATTACCGACCCCAACGGCAAGTGAGTTAGCCGCTACTGAGGGCATTCGCGATGCCCTGGTACGCGTATTTATCCAAGGGAAAATCGACGAGAGTGGACTGGTCATTGTCGATAATTACGAAAAATTACGCAGTGAATTTGCAGCATTACGTATTAAACGTAACGCAGAGGGTAAATTGTCCGGGCGGCATATAATTACAGATAAACAGAAGGTATTGTATCAACCTGAATTTATGAGCGCCGTCGACAAACAGCGTTTTGACGATTATGTTTATCTCGCTGATTATGCCACGCTGATGTTTAATATCAGCCGTGCCTATCAGATCAGTACTGTGCCTGCGCAGCGTCAGGAACTGGTCGACATGTATATACTGATGACCCAACATTTATTGGATCAGGGATTCGTTGACGGCAGCGCGCTGGTTACGACCCACCACTGGGGATACAGTTCTCGTTGGTGGTATATCTCGGCGATGATGATGAGCGATGAACTGGAAAAACATCAGTTACGTCAGCAGGTCGCTGATGCCCTGCTGTGGTATTCACGGGAATTCAAAGCTAACTTTGACATGCAACCGGGGCCCGAGAGTTCGGATCTGGACTATTTTAATACACTTTCGCGTCAGCACTTAGCACTGCTGATGCTTGAGCCCGATCCGGCAAAACGTATTGCATTATTAAAACGTTTTGGTGAGTATATCAACGTGGCGCTGTCGCAAATCCCACCCGGCGCACAAGATGGCCTACGTCCTGACGGTACGGCATGGCGTCACGAAGGCAACTATCCAGGTTACTCATTCCCGGCTTTTAAAAATGCCAGCCAGCTGGTTTACATGCTGCAAGGCTCGCCGTTTGAGGTCAGCAAAGAAGGACGTGCTGCGCTGAAAAAAGCGATGGTTTCAGCATGGATTTACAGCAACCCGGCGACCTCAATGGGGCTCGCGGGTCGTCACCCGTTCAATTCATCAAGCGTGAAATTATTCCAGGACTCGTTCCGGTGGTTGGCCCTGACCGGCAATCCGCAAACCGGCGAAAAAGTGGATAAAGATCTGGCCGCCATCTATCTGCAAATTACCAGAACGCCAGAGAGCGAAAGCGAAGCGCTCTTTGGTCAGACAATTAAGCCCGCTTCTTTACCTCAGGGTAACTGGACCTTTAACGGCGGCGCGTTCGGAATTCATCGTTTTAGCGACAAAATGGTGACCCTGAAAGCCTACAACAGCAATGTTTGGTCTTCAGAGATTTACTATGCCGATAACCGTTATGGCCGCTATCAAAGTCATGGTGCTGTTCAGGTTCTGCCTTATGGTAGCCAGAAAGAGATAGGTTTTACACAAGACGGCTGGGACTGGAACCGCAATCCGGGGACCACCACGATTCATTTACCGTTAGCCGAGCTGGACAGCCCTAACCCGCATACGCTGATGTTACGTGGCGATCAGCCTTTCAGCGGTCATTCATCGTTGGCGGGTAAATATGGTATGTTCGCCTTTAAGTTTGATGCGCCATCAATGCCGAAATTTGATAGCAGCTTTACTGCCCGTAAAACCGCGTTAGAGACGGAAAATCGTCTGGTCTTATTAGGCAGTAATATTAGCAACAGTACGACTAAATACCCAACAGAAACAACGCTTTTCCAGCACGGCATCACGGATAAAGCGCACGCTCTATGGGTGAACGGCGAACGCATTACCGCATTCCCGTATCAGCGTACTCTTGGGGAAGGTGATTGGTTAATCGACGGTCATGGTACCGGTTATTTATTAACGGCCGGCGCGAAAGGAGAAGTACGCCGTCAGCATCAGGTCTCGGCGAATAATAAAACCCGTAAACCAACGGAAGCTGACATCAGCGTGGCGTGGCTCTCTCACGGCAAGAAACCACAAGATGCTGAATATGAGTACCTGATGGTGCTTGAAGCCACGCCCGGGAGTATGCAACAGTTGGCTAACGATTATCGCGCAGGCAAGAAACCGTATGAGGTATTGCGTAAAGACAATGTTGCACACATTGTGCGTGATAATGTGACCCAAACCATCGGTTATACCGCATTTAGTGCGGTGACACCTGCCGACGGCGTGGTGAAAAATATTCCTCAGCCCGCGATAATTATGACCCAATCACGGGGAGACAAAGAACTTATTGTTAGCGGCGTTACACCAGACCTGAACATGACCCGAACCACGGCGGCAACCCCGGTGCCTATTTCAGTGACGCTTAACGGTCAGTGGCAGACTAGCGCCCCGAACCCGCAGGTTAGCGTCAGGACCGCGGGAGGTACCACGGAGTTGACGTTCTCGAGCTATTTTGGTATTCCGCAGGAGATAACTCTGAAGCAACAGCCGTAGCCAGGTTAGTCATTGCGTTAATAAATATCCTCCGACATAGCTCTGCCTCTTATACATAAATCCCCCGACAATTTTGTCGGGGGATTTTTTGAATCTTTTCCCCGTACTGTGATCTTTCTTTAATACTCCCTCCACTTCTGGCGCTTTACTACGAGGTTTTCTAATTGTTACTCATAGACTGAAGATATTTTTGGCACTGCCAGGATCGGCGATTTATGCCGTGGGTGACTCGCAAATTTAAAACTTACCCTATTGTTTGCACTGTCAGGTTGTTTTATTAGTAAAGATTATTGAGATGATTATTTGATTTTAAATGGCGCGCCCCGCAGGATTCGAACCTACGACCCACGGCTTAGACGTTCCTGGAACGACTTTAGCTAACAACAACTTATCCCATCAACACTGCGCTCACACGTCCCATCTTCGAAAAACATGCAAAGCCTTGCAGCCGATGCAAAGCTTTGTATGTCCCATATATGCCCCATCACATCACCGTTCCATCATCAAACTCCCAGGATACTGGAGGGAAGGAAGTTGAGAAGATTGTGGCCGACGGTTCCGTACCTCATCAGTGCTGTCTGATGTTGTTTGTCCGGGAATATGCTCACCTTGCACCGAACCATTTAACTGAACATACGAGGCAAATTGACTCAATTTTCAGTGATGATGTCCAAAATATGTCCCACCTGGAAAATAAGGAACTTGCAGAAAATAGGTAACTTGCTGAAATATAATGGCGCGCCCTGCAGGATTCGAACCTGCGACCCACGGCTTAGAAGGCCGTTGCTCTATCCAACTGAGCTAAGGGCGCCTTGTGAAGTGAAGACTTCGTGTAGACGAAACGCGAGAATTATACGGTCAGGCACTCCTGAGTCAATGGCTTTTGTTCCGGTTGCTGACTAAGTGTACGAATATCGTCTTTTCTGGCGCCACGGCAGGTTCCAGGAAATCGCCTGGACACAACTCAGCATGCGTAAAGTGGGAATTAAGGCCGCCAGTATTTAGAAAATCAATAAGTTTCTTTAATATTTCACCATGATTCACCTGCCGTTTAGGATATTTTTTATGCTGAGTATCGCGATTAAGGAACAAAACAGTCACTTTGAGCATGGTTTAAAAATCATCATGACGCGTCTGGCGAATCAATGGCAGCAGAAAATTTACTTTCTGCCACCAGAAGAGATAGATAATGCCGATATCGATTTTCTGGCACTGGACGATGATTGGTTCAGCGCAGATTGTTACCAGATACCCATGCATACCCAACATCAGTTACGGGTGATTATTTGTAATGAATCCGATAAAGAAAAGCTCATGTTCAGGCCATGTCTGTATATGCTGCCGCATATTTACCGGGAAGATGATATTGAAGAAATCACCCGAAAGATGATATTAATTTTGCATAAGCGAGCGCTTCGACATAGCGTCCCTTCTACCATTTGCCACTACTGCACGACTCGTCATTTTTCAGTAACAGAACGTCATCTGTTAAAACTGATCGCCAGTGGTTATCATTTAAGCGAAACGGCCGCTTTACTTTCACTCTCTGAAGAACAGACCAGGTTACTCCGACGGAGCATTATGCGAAAATTACATGTTAAAACAGAGCAGCAGTTTTTAAAGTATATTAGAGTTAATCTTCATTTCTTACTCAGTAAGTAAACTCACTTAATTTTTTACAAGGCTTGCGAAATATCTCACCAATAATTAAGTAACGATACCTACAGGCATTTTTTTAACACTGCCACAATGATGCACATAATACCCTGCCAGATTCATGGGTCGAAAATATATGGCTGCATCTTAAATACCTGAAGGAGTGTTTGGTGGCACAGGATACTTTATTAAAGGAAAGGATAAATACCCCGAGTCCGATGTCTTCGCCAATACGTCATTCATATCACAGCAACGGGTTGTTAAAATTTGAGCCTATCGTTCATCTCTCAACTGCACAATTAATCGGCTATGAGGTCCTGACTCAACTTCCGTCGGGAAGTGATAGTAAAGCTTTTTTTCAGCAGTTCAGTCAACAGGCGTTACATAATCACTTTTTCCAACAAATAGACACTCTACCTTTCTTCCCTCAAAATAGTAGATATCTTCTGAAGTTACCGGTGAAGGTATTGTTAAATATTGATGTATTACTTTTAAAAGTACGCTCGCATTCATCAAATCTCACTATTGAACAGCAAGACTCTGGCGCTTTTTACACCTTAAGTACAGGTCAGCAGTTTCGCCTCTATGAAAAAATTCAACAACCTGAAACCAGCGGACTGCCCGTTTGGCTGGATGATATCAATGAAAAAATGTTTGCTACCTTTTCTAACGAAAACTGGCGGTTAAGCGGAGTTAAATTCGATAAAAAAACATTCTGGAACCTTGTATCTGATCCGCAAAAAATGCGCCAGGCTATTCTCATTGGATATAAGATCGCAGCCGATATGCTGATGGAAGGCATTGAAACATCAGAGCAACGAAGCATTGCTTTTTACGCTGGTGCAACGATGGGACAAGGTTATTTATGGCCAGCAATATTACCAGATATATATTAAAGCAATGGAAAAAGCAGGATGCGCAGCGTACCACGCAGGGAAAGACACCGCCGTTCAAGAAATGCCAAAGACTGCGCCTGCCGTTATCACTCTCCAACGCCACAGATATTTGATTGCCTTGAGTTACTGAACCAACAGCTCAATTATGCCTTGCCGGTTGGTATCATTTCCCAGGCAATCATTACAACTGACAGCTACCTGGCATATTCGCTGAGTCGCTACTTATTTTCCGGCAAGCGCACCGCAGCTTTCCGCTCATTAGACGACATTTCTTTGTGGATCGAAGAGGGTTCGCTCAGACAACTGATTGTAGATATGGAGGCGCTACCCATCTCCTGTGTTGAGGCGCTTAAGCAGCTACGTGCGCTCAGTTGGCAACAAAGCGATATACAGATTTACCTGCTGGTATCAGATAAAACCCCCGCTATAGCACAGTTTATCCGTATGGCTGGGCGTTTTTTTGTCCTGTCGCGACGACAAAATCTGGCCTCGTTACGCGAAGCCTTGTTATCAACTGCCGAACCTCGCTTATCGGAAAGCTTTAGCCACACTGACTGGTTGATGATTGAAACTTTAGCGCAAGGCGTCTCTTTAAAAGAAATAGCACGTCAGCAAAGCGTACCTTATCATCGTGTGGTTTACCGGCTTAAACAACTGATCACCCTCCTTAACCTTCCCCACAGGCAAAGCTTTCTTCGGCTAATGCAGCAGCTAAACGTTACTTTCCCCGACATTTTTTAACGAACTAACTTTCTGGTGAATAAGATTTTTTAAGAAATTACTTATTTTCACATCCATGAAATGTAAATGTTTCACATAAAATTAATATTTGCAACTCGTCCTGGTAAGCGATAAAGATTCTCTCCCTACGCCATCCCCTGTCCCTCCTCGTTTCTTGAGGTTTTCAGAGTAAACATCTTTCTTTTGTTACATAACAAACACTAAATAATTAGTTTTTTATATTATTTTTATGCTTAAAAATAATGAATTAATCTTGCCAGCATTAATTCCAAAGAAAATAATTCTATAATGCGCGGATTCTATATAACACAACAGAACATCCTACCCGCCATCCATAATTCGCATTTCGCAAGACTTTTCCGAGAAATCAGACCAGGTATAATCCATATTGTTTTTACTTAATCAGAAATTTCTTTTTTATTGGTGCGAAATGGATATTCCTCATATTTATTGCTCTTACGCAAAATAGCCAGTCAACAGGGAGGTCTCATTCTTTAATATTGCTCCACTGTGTGGCGTGTAGATCTGGCTATTTAACAACCTTCAAGGTGTCTGACGCTTATTCTAAAACGAAGGACGCATAACAGTCTGAGGCATACATCAATGAAACCTGCATCTGTTATCATTATGGACGAACACCCTATTGTAAGAATGTCGATAGAAGTTTTACTCGGAAAAAATAGTAATATTCAGGTTGTCCTGAAAACGGATGATAGCCGAACAGCGATAGAGTATCTGCGCACTTATCCTGTCGACCTTGTCATTCTGGATATTGAATTACCGGGTACCGACGGGTTTACCTTACTTAAACGAATCAAATCTATCCAGGAAAATACCCGGATACTTTTTTTATCGTCAAAATCAGAGGCTTTTTATGCTGGAAGAGCAATAAGAGCGGGCGCAAACGGTTTTGTGAGTAAGCGCAAAGATCTCAATGATATTTATAATGCGGTAAAAATGATTTTATCCGGATATTCTTTTTTTCCATCTGAGACGCTTAATTTCATCAGCAGTACCCGTACGCTCAAAGGCGGGCACCATGATATGCCACTTTCTAACCGCGAAGTTACCGTGCTACGTTATCTGGCAAACGGAATGTCTAACAAAGAAATTGCCGAGCAACTTTTATTAAGTAATAAGACTATCAGTGCGCATAAGGCCAATATATTTTCTAAACTTGGCCTTCACTCTATCGTTGAGCTTATCGATTACGCCAAATCACACGAATTATTGTAAGCATACTCCCGGCGAATTATCGTTCGGGAGCCACAACAGTGTACATTAATTGTAATTGATCATGAAGGTCGCATCCGCATTAGCAAGACCGGGCTGTACGCCATCTGCTAAGGCGATATAGTTCGCATAGAATTTCAGGGTAGCATTGCCGTTATTGTCAATATCGACGGCCTTGCTGGCCTGTTCAAGTGGCAATCGACGTTGATCGCCATCGCGAATTTCAATCGCCAGTTTTTGCGCCATTGCCGTATCAGCAAGCGCCAATAATGCAGTGCCGGGCGCTGGCGTCCCGGAAAACGTTATAGACGCCGAACCCGGCGGGCAGCCTTCAAGTTTTAGGCTAAATGCTACCGGTTGCGTGACGTCACCGGCAGCGTGAAGCTGTTTTGTCGGCCAGGTGCCGAGGTTAACCGACTTGTTACTGTCGCCCCCAATCACGGCGCAGGTAAAATCCACCACGTTACCGCGCAGTTCAATATTCACTTCGCCCAGAGATGAATTGGCCTGACTCAGCGGGCTGAATAAAACACAACCGATAGCGACGAAAACGCGCCGAAGGATCATGACGCCTCCTTTAATCATAATCGACTCGTAGATAGCCGCGCGCAGTAAACGGCCCTTCGGTCGGTTTATTCCCCGTCACGCTGACTGGCCAGGCGCGGATACTTACGCGAGCGACGGCGTTATCATCAAGACGAAACGGAATTTTACTCGACAAATTATTGGGGATAAGCGGCGTGCCGTTGCTATTAGCAACCACAAAGCCTAAATCCGGATTATCGGACACCATCGCCTGCCCTGAGGCCTTTTCGGCTTCAAGCCGCATCGATAAATAGGCCTGCGCCGCGACGTTGGTACATTTGATGGCAATGGTTTTCGTTTGCGGCGTGACGCCTTGCGGACGATTACCCGTCCCCGCCTGACTAAATAACGACGCGCCAATATCGCCGAAATCAAACTCCACTACCTGTCCGGCATTCACTTCACAGTTTTGCGGTACTTCCACACTACCGCTGTAGCTAATGGTATACACTGGCGTGCTCAACGCGTCGCCGGTAGAGGTCGTCACATAGACACTAAACATCGTCTGGCGAGGGATTGTCACCATATTAATAAAAGGCCGTATCACTTTTAATTTAAAAACCAGCTTTGAGTCCTGCACGCCGAACGGCCTTTGCTGCGACACATTAGAGTCGCTCCCCATGCGAATATAGTTACGGGGCGGATAAAATACACCAGCGACACTATCGGTGATGCTCATCGCGCCCAGAAGGTAGTCATTCAGCTTGAGGTATTTAAAATTTCCCTCGGTGCTTTTTACCGGTAATTCTGATACATAGCTTCGGTAGGTATAATTCACTGTTGTCCCGGCCGGGCACGTCGCGTTTACGCCGACCCAACCTGATTTTTCCGGCAGCGTAACCACCCGTCCCGGCTGATTATTGCCGCTGGTGAAAACATCTGACAGGTCGTAAAAGATATTGGTCGCCGTCCCGTTTGAATTGCGGCAAACCGTCGCCAGCGCGGGATGGGTGAAAAAGAGCGCAGTCCCCGCCAGCAATAGCGCTGAGTATATTTTCATCTCTATTTTTCCTTTATGACGACGGACGGATACAGGTCGCGCTGGCTAGCGTAATCGCCTGCTTCAGGCTATTCTCCGCCAGGGCGTAGGGGGCGATACAACGCGCGTTTTTCCCCTCTCCCCACTGGATGAACAGTTCACCTTTTAGCGGTAAGCCGCTCAGATAAATTTGCCCGTCATCGCCGACCATACTGGTAATGCCACTGGCGGTTTCTCGTACTATCGCGCCAAACGGTAACGGACGGCCGCCAAGCCTCGCGGTAATGATTGCCCTTACGCCTATCCGCGTATCAAAAGCGGCCCGCACCAGCGCGCCCTCAGTCGGCACCACGCTGCTGACGTTATTCTCGACATCGGTATGGTTATCCATCGTGTTGGTATCTAACGCGACGCGGTTATAGCGATATACCGTGGCGTAGGGCATTACCGCATAGCCCCGCCAGTCCGTTTTCACGCCGGTCTGGTTTTCGATGCGCACGCCTTTCGCTCCCGGCGCTTTAATCAAGACATTGGTATCGCCCAACGGTTGGCTAAACGTCATACCATCCGCATGACCGACCACACCGCCGGAAAGTTGCCAGTTATAGTCATGCTGATCGCGATCGTAGTTATATCCTACGCCCAGCGTGCCATACGTCGCCTGCCAGTTAGCGCTGGCGCTGCCGCTATAACCATTGGTACTGCTACGCCCCTGCGTCACGCTGTAGCTCAGATTACGTCCTTCCAGAAGCGTGCCGCCCACGCCGGTCTGCCAGCTATTGTCGCCGTCGCGGTTGCGGTTGGCGTTAAACGTAACATAAGTACGATCGAGAATAGTGTCACGCGCATAGCGCCGTCCGGTCAGAACGCTAAACGGAACGGACATATTGAATGCCAGAATGCGATCGGCGCCAGAGATCCCCACCGACTCGTTCCACGACCATGACAGCGAATAACTCATGCCTTGCCACCCACTGGCGTATCCTAACTGATACCAGGTATTGGTATCCGCCGTATTCCAGTAATTTTGTTGACTGCCGGAAAGATACAGTGACCCGTAATCACCCAAGTTTTGCGAAATATTGACCTGAAAGCGGCCTTTTTTGCTGTAACTAAGATTGTGGTAGCTCTGCGCCACCGGCACTTTGTGGCGGCGTCCGTCGCTATCGTATTCGTAGTCGTACCCTTCCATACTGCGGTATGCCACATCATCCAGGGTATAAAATCCGCGCGTGGAATAGCGGTAGCCCAGCAATTGAAAATTAGTCCCGTAGTTATTCAGCGATTTGGCGTACAGAAAACGCAGCGATTGCCCCTGATGGGTACTGTCATCTGCCAGTTGGCTATGCGCATGTGTGATATCGATCGACACGGCGCCCCAGTCGCCCAAATTTCTCCCCGCCCCGACCACCACGGCGCGGTAACGATCGGCAAGTTGCGTACCGCCGTAAACCGTCATTCCCGCAGGCAGGCCGGCAATCACCGTTCCCTGGAAAAAGAATGGCGAAGACTGCTGACTATTACCGCTGCGAAAATCCCCGGCCACCAGGTCATACTTCACCCTTCCCTCACGCTGCAATAGCGGAACGGTAGAGTAAGGCACCGTGTAACGTTGTTGGCTACCGTCTTTTTCATCTACCGTCACCTCAAGGTCGCCACTGGAAGAGGTGGGATTGAGATCGGTAATCGCAAACGCGCCCGGCGACACATAGCTTTGGTAGATAACATATCCGTTCTGTCGTATTGTCAGCTTTGCCGCCGTCCGGGCGATCCCTCTGACCGTGGGCGCATAGCCCTGTAGGCTATCGGGATACATATTGTCAGCAGAGTACAGACGCGCTCCGCGAAAGCCGACGCTGTCGAAAACATCGTTCCCGGTATTGCTGTCCCCCATGACCAGCTCGCTTTTCAGCGGAATGATGGCGCGCTGTACCCAGGTGCCAATGTTGTTCCAGCGTTGCGAATGATAGCCATCCCCTTTCGAATAGTTCCAGGCTCCGTTATTACGCAGCCGCCAGGGGCCATAGTTCAAACCGCTCAGCAGACTCAAAAAATAGCTATCGCTGTCTGTTCCGCGGCTACCGGTAAAACTGTAATTAATGAGTGCGGCGGGTATCCCTTCATCCCACTCCTCCGGCGGGATATATCCACGCGCGCTGTTGAGCATTGACGCCTGCGGCAAGCTAATATTTAAGCGCATCGACGCGAAATCGAACGCGATCTCCGCGCCCGGAATTTTCTCAGGAAGGTGAATACATGTGGTATCGACGCCTTTATCTGAGACCGAAAACGCCGCGGTATTTACGCCCAGCCGTTTAATCCACTCCGGTGTAAAACAAGGCATCAGGCCACCGGATTTATCGCCGGTACCCACTGTGCCAGCCTCAAAACGAATATCCTGCGTCGCTACGAATTCGTCGTTACGCCAGATATCTACCCGGTAGATACCGGGCGGCTGATGATTACCTTTTTCAAAGCGAGATAAATCCGCCACGGACGCGGTATCCGCCGACAAAAACGCAGGGTTGAAATAACTTTCGCCGCGGCTCGTCAGCGGATACAGCGTCGCCAGTACCGACAGCGCTACGCCGCTTAACGGTGACACATAGCCAGGAAATCGTCCTGCAAACCAGGTTGTCTTCTTCATCGTTTTCTCGTGTGGCTTCACGCATCCTGCTTAACCGAGACTGGCCGTTGTCGCCGTCGTCAATGCGCCGTAATCATTGACGGTCTGAAATGTCACGCTGCCCTGCGCACCAGCCGGTAAGGGAATTTGCACGTCGCTTTTTGGCGCGATCATCACGTTATCGATCTTTTTCGCACCCATGCTGATATTGACCAGAGTGAGGTAATAAGCAGATGGGTTGGTTATCTTGAGATGGTTGCCGACACGGGAAAATTTCAGCAAGGTCGGCGCGTCCTCCGGCGTCTGCGGCAAATTCGCCGGACGCACGAACAGTTTAATGCGCGACAGAATCGCCAGTTGCAGAACGTTTTTTCCTTCAATATGACTTTTATCTACCGACGGGATGGCTTTCACGTTCATCCAGAATAACGACTCCCGATCCACGGGTAGCGGTTGCCCGGCGTAGATAATACGCAGCGTGTTTTCGCTTTTTGGTTCGCTGACGAATAAAGGCGGCGTAACGATAAACGTTTTTTCTTTCTGCCCGGCGCTATTTTCGATCCATGAATTGACGAGGTAACGTTCTTTAGTATCGCTATTACTGATTGCCAGAGAAGTCTGTTTCGCCGCCGAGGGATAAATAACGCGCGTGGCGCCTAATGCAATCCCCCCCGCCGCCTGTACGTTCAGTGAGGTAAATAGCGTGAGAAGAACAATAAACCCTAATTTTATACTATTCAGCATGGTAAAAAATACCTTTTGCATTGAGTCACGTCGGCAAGAAAAATCACGGGTAAACTAGCGTAAACCACACTTCTGAATGAATTCGTCCCGGCGTCATATTTTCTGAAATTGCCCGATAGCGGGCGGTAAAATGCAAAGTCATTTCTTGCGTTAAAATGGGCGCGTAATGAAGCGGTAACGTGTTAGGTATGATTTGTCGCTGCTGGTCATCAAATAACGCCAGGCCGATTCCGGCATTACCGATACCTTCGCCACTGGCCAGAAAAACATGGGGATCTTCCGCAGGCGTAACGCCGGCAAACGCAATGCCGACATGACGCCAGACCTCCGCGCTACAGGAGATTAACCGTAACGAAAATGGAACGCTGACGGGAGCGAGGCTGCCAGGACCGGTAAACGTATTCGTACGGTACTGTCCCATCAATACGCGCAAATCCTGGCTTTCAGTGGCGACAGCGCAGCCGCCATTGACCAGTTGTCCGCGCAGGTGAACATGCCCGCTCTCCACAATTACCGGCTGCGCAATGACGGGCGACATCAAAATAAGCCCCACTAGCGCCGCGCCTTTCCTTATCATCTGTATGTTCTCTTTTATCCCCGATAGCCTCTTCCATTGAGGCGCCTTCCTTCCCTGGCGTCTCCTGACGGGATTATTCGTATTTCATGATAAAGGTGGCATCGGCATTAGCCTGGCCTGGCGTCGTGTCGGCGGCAGTTGCCTTATAGCGTGCGGTAAAACGCAGCGTATTGGTACCTTCAACCAACGACTGCTTCGCCGAGAAAGTCGCGCCGTCCGGCTTCAACGGTGAGGAGGTATTATCAAGAATCTCAATCCCAACGCCGGTCGCGGTGGTGCTATTGTTCGCAGAGGAGACAGCCAGCAAATTATTGTTGGTGTTATCTGTCTGACCAGAGAAGGCAACGGCAGCGGTGGCCGCCACTTTCGGATCGCAGTCATTCAGGACGATGGTGAAAGGTACCTGTGCGGTCGTATCGCCAATCGCCGTAAAGCTGGCGGTACGGTATTGCCCCAGAGTCACCGTTTGATCGGCGGATTTAGTGCTAACGGCACAGGCGGCATTAACCAGTTTACCTTCGAAATGAATAGTACCGCCGCTCACGCTCACTGGAGTAGAATCAGCCGCAACCGCTGCGCCAGCGACAAACATCAGACTCGCAATGGTAGAAGTCATTAATTTATGTTTCATGGATTTCCCTCGAATTACACACACCCGGTTCCGGCATCCTGTCGGCTCCGTTTGAATTATTATCGACATAGCATGTCAGAAAAGTTATCTCTTCATCCTGTAAAGATAGATATCGCAAATTAATTAGCTTTCTGTTTCTCCCCTGAGTATCAGATGCAATAATTAATTTCTGCGAATATGACATTTTGTCATGGTAATAAATTAAACATTTCGATAAATAAAAAATAGCCGCAAACTCTTTTAATGACCTAAGCTAATTCTTATTATGATATAAGAAGGGTCTAATCTTATTTTGTATAAAATATTGCGTTATGCCGTCTGGTGCTATTAACGACGAGGGATAACGTTAACCATGAACAGGGTGATAAATTGTTTCTTTTTGGTTAATCGTGGCGCACCCACGGGTCACGTATCACCGTCGTCAACGGAGGAGATAGACGTCGTATTCGCATCGGAAACACAAACGTTAACTGACAGCGAGGCTCGCTTCTGACAAAATAGCGCTATCCCCTTTGACTTGAAGTAACAGATGGAATCCTCTCTCTGATGGCAGCAAAGATTATTGACGGTAAAACGATTGCGCAGCAGGTGCGATCTGAGGTTGCTCAAAAAGTTCAGGCACGCGTCGCAGCAGGTCTTCGCGCTCCCGGCTTGGCTGTGGTGCTGGTCGGCAGCAACCCAGCCTCACAGATTTATGTGGCAAGCAAACGCAAAGCGTGCGACGAAGTGGGGTTCGTCTCCCGCTCCTATGACCTGCCGGAAACCACCAGCGAAGCCGAACTGCTGGCACTTATCGATACTCTGAATACAGATAACACGATCGACGGTATTCTGGTGCAGTTGCCTTTACCGGCAGGTATCGACAACGTTAAAGTGCTGGAGCGTATCGCGCCAGATAAAGACGTAGACGGTTTTCATCCTTATAACGTCGGTCGTCTGTGCCAGCGAGCACCGCGCCTGCGTCCCTGTACGCCCCGCGGTATTGTGACCCTGCTTGAGCGTTACAACATTGATACCTACGGCCTGAATGCGGTGGTCATTGGCGCATCCAATATCGTTGGACGCCCGATGAGCATGGAGCTGCTGCTGGCTGGCTGTACGACTACCGTCACGCACCGCTTTACCAGAGATCTGCGTCATCATGTCGAGCATGCTGATTTGCTCATTGTCGCCGTAGGTAAACCGGGCTTTATTCCCGGCGAATGGATTAAAGAAGGCGCGATTGTGATTGATGTCGGTATTAACCGTCTGGAAAATGGCAAAGTCGTTGGCGATGTCGTGTTTGAAGAAGCCGCGGCGCGCGCGTCATACATCACGCCAGTTCCGGGCGGCGTCGGCCCGATGACGGTCGCCACGCTTATCGAAAACACGCTGCAGGCGTGCATTGAATATCACGATCCACAAGGAAAATAACATGGCGACATTCTCTTTAGGCAAGCACCCGCACGTTGAACTGTGCGATCTGCTCAAGCTGGAAGGCTGGAGCGAAAGCGGCGCGCAGGCAAAAATCGCTATTGCCGACGGGTTGGTTAAGGTTGATGGTGCGGTTGAAACGCGTAAACGCTGCAAAATTGTCGCCGGGCAAACCGTTAGCTTTGAAGGCCAAAGTGTAAAAGTCACCGCCTGAGTTGCGGCGGTGAATGCGCCAGATGGCGACTAACGCTTTATCCGGTCTACGATACGATGAACGGTAGGCCGGATAAGACGCCTTGCGTCGCTATCCGGCAATACGGCAATTACTTACGTCGCCAGGTGGTACCCTGCGGGCCATCTTCCAGAATAATGCCCATTTCAGTGAGACGATCGCGCGCCGCGTCCGCCGCCGCCCAGTCTTTCGCTTTACGGGCATCCAGACGCTGTTGAATCAAGGCTTCAATTTCCGCGACTTCATCGTCATCCGCCTGCGCGCCGCTTTGCAGGAAAACATCCGGCTCCTGTTCCAGCAGTCCCAGCACGCCGGAAATCTTCCGCAGATGAGACGCCATCGCATTCGCAGCGGTCATATCTTCACCCTTGAGACGGTTGACTTCACGCGCCATATCAAACAGGACGGAGTAGGCTTCCGGCGTATTGAAATCGTCATTCATTGCCTGCACGAAACGCGCTTCGAACGCCTCGCCGCCCGCCGGGGCCGCTGATTTATCCGTTCCGCGCAACGCAGTGTATAACCGCTCCAGCGAGGCGCGCGCCTGCTTGAGGTTCTCTTCGCTGTAGTTCAGTTGGCTACGGTAATGCCCGGACATCAGGAAGTAGCGCACGGTTTCCGCATCGTAGTATTTCAGCACGTCGCGCACGGTAAAGAAGTTGCCCAGCGATTTGGACATTTTCTCGCGATCCACCATCACCATGCCGGAGTGCATCCAGTAGTTGACGTATTCACCATCATGCGCGCAGGTAGACTGGGCAATCTCGTTTTCATGGTGCGGGAACATCAGATCGGAACCGCCGCCGTGAATATCAAAATGGTTGCCCAGTTGCTTGCAGTTCATCGCCGAACATTCAATGTGCCAGCCCGGACGCCCTTCGCCCCACGGCGACGGCCAGCTCGGCTCGCCCTCTTTCGACATCTTCCACAGCACGAAGTCCATCGGGTTACGCTTCACGTCAACCACATCCACGCGCGCGCCCGCCTGAAGCTGCTCAAGATCCTGACGAGAAAGCTGCCCATAAGTCGGATCGGTCGGTACATCAAACATTACATCGCCGTTATCCGCCACATAGGCGTGCCCTTTCTCGATTAAAGTTCGGGTGATCTCGATAATTTCCTGAATATGGTGCGTCGCACGCGGCTCGCTGTCCGGACGCAGAATATTCAGCGCGTCGAAGTCCTGATGCATTTCCGCAATCATTCTGTCGACCAGCGCGACAAAACTTTCGCCATTTTCATTGGCGCGCTTAATGATTTTATCGTCGATATCGGTAATGTTACGCACATACTTCAGCTTATAGCCGAGAAAACGCAAATAACGCGCGACAATGTCAAAAGCGACAAACGTGCGCCCGTGGCCAATGTGGCAGAGATCGTAAACGGTGATACCACACACGTACATGCCGACTTCCCCGGCATGAATGGGTTTGAATTCCTCTTTTTGGCGCGTCAGTGTATTAAAAATTTTTAACATCGAAGATTCCGTATAGACGTGTGTGGGTAATAATCTCCGTATCATACATATTATTCGTAATCGAAGCAGCACACTTTGCAAGGTGATCGCAGCTTACGGTTATGCTATAACAAGCCCCTATATGGGCCCCATTGCGGGCTAAAGCACCACTCTATTGGAACAGGATGCAAAAATGGTTACTTTCCACACTAATCACGGCGATATCGTAATCAAAACCTTTGACGATAAAGCGCCTGAAACAGTTAAAAACTTCCTGGACTATTGCCGCGAAGGTTTTTACAACAACACCATTTTCCACCGTGTGATTAACGGTTTTATGATTCAGGGCGGCGGCTTTGAGCCGGGCATGAAACAGAAAGCCACCAAAGAAGCGATCAAAAACGAAGCCAACAACGGTCTGAAAAATACCCGTGGTACGCTGGCAATGGCGCGTACTCAGGCGCCACACTCCGCTACCGCGCAGTTCTTCATCAACGTGGCAGACAACGACTTCCTGAACTTCTCCGGCGAAAGTCTGCAAGGCTGGGGCTACTGCGTCTTTGCGGAAGTCGTAGAGGGTATGGACGTGGTAGATAAAATCAAAGGCATCGCCACTGGCCGTAGCGGTATGCACCAGGACGTACCAAAAGAAGACGTCATCATTGAAAACGTGACCGTCAGCGAGTAATCGTGGCGACACTGTTTATTGCCGATCTACATCTGCAAACGGAAGAACCGGCGATCGTCGCCGGTTTTCTGCGTTTTTTAGCCGCGGAAGCCCGTCAGGCCGACGCGCTGTATATTCTTGGCGATCTCTTCGAGGCCTGGATTGGCGATGACTCCCCTAATCCGTTACATCAAGAGATAGCCGCCGCCATCAAAGCGGTGGTGGATTTTGGCGTTCCCTGCTTCTTTATTCATGGTAATCGCGACTTCCTGATTGGCAAGCGGTTTGCCCGCGAAAGCGGCATGACGCTACTGCCGCAGGAAAAGGTCCTCGACCTGTATGGCCGCAACGTGTTGATCATGCACGGCGATACGCTCTGTACCGATGATGCCAGTTATCAGGCGTTTCGCGCCAAAGTCCATAATCCGTGGGTTCAACGACTGTTCCTTACCCTGCCGCTGTTTATCCGCCGCCGTATCGCCGCCAGAATGCGCGCCGGCAGTAAAGCCGCCAACAGCAGCAAATCGCTGGATATTATGGACGTCAATTCGCAGGCCGTCGTCGCCGAAATGGAGAAACACCGCGTACAGTGGCTGATTCACGGTCACACCCACCGCCCGGCAGTGCATGAACTTTCCGCCAACGGCCAGCCCGCGTTCCGCGTGGTGTTAGGTGCATGGCACCATGAAGGTTCAATGGTAAAAGTCACGCCGGACAATGTTGAGTTAATCGCCTTCCCCTTGTAAATATTCGTCGAATCGTCCGTTACGGCGCGCACGCAACCGTTTTCCTTGCCCGATTATCATGCTATTCTCTGACACCTCAAAAGCAGCGTGTCCCGCACCACAGGAGTTTTAAGACGCATGTCTTCCCGCAATAATCCGGCGCGTGTCGCCATCGTGATGGGGTCCAAAAGCGACTGGGCTACCATGCAATTCGCCGCCGAAATTTTTGAAATTCTGGATGTTCCGCACCATGTAGAAGTGGTTTCCGCCCATCGAACCCCCGATAAACTGTTCAGCTTCGCCGAAACGGCGGAAGACAACGGGTATCAAGTGATTATTGCCGGCGCGGGCGGCGCGGCGCACCTGCCGGGAATGATTGCGGCAAAAACGCTGATACCGGTACTCGGCGTGCCGGTACAAAGCGCTGCGCTAAGCGGCGTGGATAGCCTTTACTCCATTGTGCAGATGCCGCGCGGCATTCCGGTGGGTACACTGGCGATCGGCAAAGCCGGGGCGGCGAACGCCGCGCTGCTGGCAGCGCAAATTTTGGCTACGCATGATAGTGAGCTGCATCAGCGCCTGAGCGACTGGCGCAAAGCGCAAACCGATGAAGTTCTGGAAAATCCCGATCCGCGGGGGACGCTATGAAGCAAGTTTGCGTTCTCGGCAACGGACAACTGGGCCGAATGCTGCGCCAGGCGGGCGAACCGCTGGGTATCGCCGTCTGGCCGGTTGGCCTGGATGCAGAGCCTACCGCCGTTCCGGTACAGCAGAGCGTCATTACCGCAGAGATTGAGCGCTGGCCGGAAACCGCGCTTACCCGTGAGCTGGCGCGCCACCCGGCATTTGTCAATCGCGATGTATTTCCGATCATCGCCGACCGTCTGACACAAAAACAGCTTTTCGATAAACTGGGACTGGCGACCGCCCCCTGGGAACGGTTGACGGATAAAGGCCAATGGTCTGGTCTGTTCAATAAACTGGGCGAACTGGCGATTGTTAAGCGTCGCGTTGGCGGCTACGACGGCCGCGGGCAGTGGCGTCTACACGCGGACGAAACCGGGCAACTACCGGATGACTGCTATGGCGAATGTATTGTTGAGCGCGGCATCCGTTTTTCCGGCGAAGTGTCGTTAGTTGGCGCGCGCGCTCACGACGGCAGCACCGTGTTTTACCCGCTGACGCACAATTTGCATCAGGACGGTATCTTGCGGACCAGCGTCGCGTTCCCACAGGCGAACGCCGAACAGCAGGAGCAGGCGGAATCGATGTTGTCAGCAATTATGCAGGCGCTGAACTACGTCGGCGTAATGGCGATGGAGTGTTTCATCACGCCGGAAGGCCTGTTAATTAATGAACTGGCGCCGCGCGTGCATAACAGCGGACACTGGACGCAAAATGGCGCCAGCATCAGTCAGTTTGAATTGCATCTGCGCGCGATTACCGGCCTGCCGTTGCCCGCGCCGGTGATTAACGCCCCGTCGGTGATGATCAATCTGATCGGCAGCGAGCTGAATTACGACTGGCTGAAGCTGCCGCTGATACATCTGCACTGGTATGATAAAGCGGTACGTCCGGGGCGAAAAGTCGGCCATCTGAATCTGACCGACAGCGATACGTCACGTCTTAGCGCCACCCTGGAAGCGCTCTCTCCGCTCCTGCCGCCAGAATACGCCAGCGGCATTATCTGGGCGCAAAGTAAGCTTAAATAACACATAAAATGCCGGGAGAATGATCTTCCCCTTTCCCGGCTCCTCCCTCAGCGCGTAAAATCTCGCTATTGCTGTTTTGTTTTTCGGGATTACACATGAACGATGGAACGGATTATCGCGCGCTCCTTCTTGCCGATACGCCTTTAATTGATGTACGCGCGCCGGTTGAGTTTCAACAGGGCGCCATGCCAGGCGCTATCAACCTGCCATTGATGATGGATGATGAGCGAGCCGCCGTCGGCACCTGCTACAAACGTCAGGGCGCGGATGCAGCGTTAGCGCTGGGGCATCGGCTGGTTTGCGGCGACATTCGCCAGCAGCGGCTTGAAACCTGGAAAGCCGCATATCGACGTTTCCCCAACGGATATCTGTGTTGCGCGCGCGGCGGTCAGCGGTCGCATATCGTACAACGTTGGCTACAAGAAACAGGGATTGACTGCCCGCTTATTGAAGGCGGCTATAAGGCGCTGCGCCAGACGGCAATTCAGACGACCTGGCAACTGGTGCAAAAACCTATTCTCTTAATTGGCGGCTGTACTGGCAGCGGCAAAACGCAACTGGTGCGACAACAGCCCAACGGTGTCGATCTGGAAGGCCTCGCGCATCATCGCGGCTCCTCTTTTGGCCGCACGCTGAAACCACAACTCAGCCAGGCCAGCTTTGAAAACAAACTTGCCGTTGAATTGCTGAAAATTAACGCGCGTCAGGCGCTAAAAAGGTGGGTACTGGAAGATGAAGGGCGAACGATCGGCGCCAACCATCTGCCTGAGTGTTTACGCGAAAGAATGGCGCAGGCACCCATTGCGGTAGTGGAAGATCCATTTGCGCTTCGTCTGGAACGATTGCGTGAAGAATATTTCATCCGTATGCATCACGATTTCACCCGCGCCTACGGCGATGAACGTGGCTGGCAGGCGTACAGCGAGTACCTGCGCCACGGACTTTTCGCTATTCGCCGCCGTCTGGGGCTGCAACGCTTTGTTGAACTGACGAACACGCTGGATATGGCGCTGGCGGATCAATTATCCAGCGGCAGCACAGACGGACATATGGCATGGTTGGTTCCGCTACTGAATGAATATTACGACCCAATGTATCGCTATCAACTGGAGAAAAAAGCCGCGAATATCGTTTTTCGCGGCACATGGCAAGAGGCTGCCGACTGGCTAAAAGCGCAATAGCTTATTTTTATTGCCGGATGACGCTACATTGATCCGGCTTAGTGTCTGTCGCGCTTGTCGGCACGTTTCGCCAGCCAGTCGCCCAGCATCTGAACGACCTGAACCAGCACAATCAACGCCACTACGGTAACGACCATCACTTCGGTTTCGTAACGGTAGTAGCCATAGCGAATCGCCAGGTCGCCTACCCCGCCGCCGCCGACAATCCCGGCCATCGCCGAGTAGCCGATTAAGCTCACCAGTGTAATCGTCAGGCCGCGCAGTAACCCTGCGCTGGCTTCCGGTAACAGCACGGTACAGATAATACGCATCGGACTGGCACCGAATGCCAGTGCCGCCTCAATAATCCCTTTATCGACTTCACGGAGCGCGCTATCTACCAGGCGCGCATAAAATGCTATTGCGGCCACCGACAGCGGGACGGAGGCCGCAATCGGGCCTATCGTATTGCCCAGCAAAAGCTGCGTTAGCGGCAGTAACAGCACCAGTAAAATAACAAATGGCACCGAGCGGATAATATTCACCAGAACCGAGGCAACGAGATAAATAAAACGGTTCTGCCAGAACAAATGACGATCGGTGACAAAAATCAGAAAACCGAGTGGTAGGCCGCCAAGAATCGCCAGTACCGTTGAAATACTCAACATCTGGAAAGTTTCATTGAACGCCAGCGTTAAATCCGGCAGTAAATCATCCACGGATCACCTCCACCTGTGCGGTACGTTGACGGATATGCTCCACGGCGGCCGCCACCGCCGTTGGATTATGCGGCGCGGTTAATTGCACCATCAGAATGCCCAACGCGCGTTCGCCGATATACTCAATCTTGCCATGCAGGATATTGACCGCGACACCAAACTTGATCGCCACCTCCGACAGCACCGGCTGCTCCGCCGAATCGCCGATAAACAAAATTTTCAGCAACTGCCCGGGCAGGTGTTCCCGTAAACGTTCCGGCAGGGTCAAATTAAGGGTATGGGACACCAACTGCTGTGTGAAAGCATGTTGCGGGTGGGCAAACACATCAAACACCTCGCCAGACTCCACAACCTTACCGCCCGACATCACCGCCACGCGATCGCAAATAGATTTGATCACGTTCATTTCATGGGTGATCAGCACAATAGTGATCCCGAGCCGTGCATTGATCTGTCTGAGCAGCGCCAGAATAGTGGCGGAGGTTTCCAGATCCAGAGCGGAAGTCGGTTCGTCACACAGCAAAACATCCGGGTGGTTAGCGATGGCGCGGGCTATCCCCACCCGCTGTTTTTGCCCGCCGCTGAGCTGTACCGGAAAACGGTCCGCTTTATCGGCCAGGCCCACCAGCGTTAAAATTTCCGCCACCCGCGGCGCGATTTTGCTGCGCTCCCAGCCAGCCGCTTTCAGGCTAAACGCAACGTTTTGCGCCACTGTCCGGGTATGCATTAAGTTAAAATGCTGGAAAATCATACCAATACGCTGCCGCGCCTGGCGTAACGCTTTTCCGTCCAGCGCCGAAATCTCCACGCCGTTGACGTTGACGCGCCCCTGACTGGGACGCGTTAAGGCGTTCAGGGTACGCAGCAGAGTGCTTTTTCCTGCGCCGCTGGTACCGACAATACCAAAAATCTCGCCTGCGGCGATATGCAGGCTCACATTATCCACCGCGCGCGTCGGGGTGCCGCGGCCTGCGGTAAAATCGACGCAGACTTTTTCTATTTCAATCATATTCACCTCAGAGATTGGGGATGGTCGCCGCTGTGATCAGGGTGTCGCGGTCATCCATTCCGGTTTCTGGAAGGCGCTATAAATATTCTTTGGATCGTCGATGACCGCGCGATAAGCCGGCGATTTCACCGCCTCGACAATATCTTTGGCAAACGGCTTATCGGCATCTTCACTGCGTACCGCAATGATATTTTTCAGATTCTCATCCAGTTGTTCCTGCTTAATCGCGCCAGAGAGATCCAGTCCTGCCGCCACCGCAAAGTTCCCGTTAACCAACGCGCCGGTCACGCCATCCAGCGTGCGTGGTAGCTGTGCGGCTTCCAGCGGTTTGAAAACCAGTCCTTTTGGATTGCTGGCGATATCTCGTTCAGAGGCTTTAGTCGGATCGATACTGTCCTTAATCGTGATAAGCCCCAACGATTGCAGGAAGCGAAGGCCGCGCGCCAGGTTGGTCGGATCGTTGGAGAGGGTAATAATGTCCCCTTTTTTAAGCGCATTCAGGCTTTTGATTTTACGTGAATAGAAGCCCATCCCGGCTGTCGGTACAACAATAAGTTTGCTGAGCTTCAGCCCTTTGTCAGCGGTAAATTTGTCAAAATAGAGGGTATGTTGAAAGAGGTTGGCGTCGATGCTGCCGTTAGCTAACGCCATATTGGGCTGGACATAGTCGCTAAACTCGCGCACCACGACCTTATACCCTTTTTCTTTTAATGTCGGCGCAATCGCCTGCTTAACCATGTCGCCATACGGACCTGGCGCGACGCCAAATACGATCGTTTGCGGGGAACCATCAGCATGGGCAAACTGTAATCCGCAGGCCAGTAATAGTGTGCTGGCCGCAATGCGTAAACTCTGACGCAATCCCATAATTTCTCCATTTTAAATAGTGTGATGCTGTGCTGGACGCCGTTCATGCGGCATCGTCTGTTTTGGCCCAAACGAAAGGCTATTTCTTAACATGACACAGATCACAGCCTGCTGTCCTTGAAATTATTTCATGATGTTTCCAGGTGTGTCGTTGAATGTGCGAGGCAGGCGCTCAGGCGTTTGTCAGGATGGAATAGCGTAAAGGAAAAATGCCGGATAAGACGTCTTAATGCCAACATCCGGCACAGGAAAACGCTTTAGAAATCGTAACGCAGACGCACCAGGTTCATATCGCCCAGGTTGTCAGTACTGGAGGTGAAAACATGTTCATAATCAACGCGGAAACCATAATCCAGTTGGAAGGTGATCCCCACGCCATTATCGATACGCAGATAGTCGCGGCCATTCACATATTCAATGCGGTCGCCCATAAAGTACGGTTGAATAGCTTTCACAGCATACTGACCAATCGGGAAAGCGTAACCGACAAAATATTCCAGACCCCACGCATCGCCGGCAAAGTAATCATTCACAGACACTTTTTTGGTGGTCATAAAGTTCTGATACCAGCCGCCGCCTGCGGCGATAGTCCAGTTTTCCGGCGTCCAGCTTAACGCGGTACCGACAATATTTTGATCGTAAGTTTTATTGCCGTTGCCGCGCATCTCCGCACGGGTATAGTTCCATGCCGTTCCCCAGGTTAGATCGTCGGTAAGATGGTAATCCGCGCCTAAAGAACCGCCGCCTTTACGTTTGTAATTCAGGCCGTTATTGGCATTATAATCGTCGCTGAACAGATAAGACGCGTAGAGATCAACGTCGCCAACGGTTTTCTTATACTTCAATGATTTACGTGTACGGTAAGAACCATCGTAATCGCCGTTAATCCCGTTGCCCGGCGCCTGACCTATCATGTCGTAATCCCAGATATCGGTTTTTACGCCCACCACATCGTAATAAATGCTGTTCTGTTGACCGAAGGTCAGCGTCCCCCACGTCGCGCTCTTGAAGCCGGTATACAGCATACGGCGAGTGGTATCAGTCGCGCCCTTCGCATAATGGTTATCCCAGTCAAATACCGCAGGGATATTGACGCCCAGCTCGTAATAGCTAATCCAATTGATATCATCAAACAGATAGTAATCCGCAGCGAAGCGGAAACGCGTCCCGCCATCAAAACCATTACGTTTATAGCCGTTAGCGCCATCATTGCCGGTCATATTCTGGAACTGTGGACGAATACTCCCGCCGACGGTGAAATTGAGTCGGCTGAGTGGATTACCCGCCTGGGGATCTTGTTTTAAAACGGTGATTTCCGCCTGAGTGGCGAAAGGCATGACAGCCACTGCCGCGCCGATCGATGCCGCCAACGCTGTTATTTTAATTGTCATTATATTTTCCTTGATAGATAGCCAATCCAAATAATTTAGCAGACTAATAATAACTGTTATAAAACCTTACGTGTTGTGTATTTTTTAATGATTTGTGCTACTAAAAATCAAGGAGTTATCAATTTATGCAACTAAACAAGTATGCGCCGTTTTAAAAACCGGCGCGAAATTATTCACATTATGAATCATCCGCTAAACTGGCGAAATAGCGCTTTACCTTTCAGCAAACGGACGCCAAGCCAGCCGCCGCATACGGAAAGCAGTAGCGCGCCGCAAAACGGCAGCGCTATCCATAAACGCCAGTCCGGTTCCCAGGGGAAATCAAAAACGTTGATTTGTAAGACCGCCAGCGCCGTTTCCGCGCCAATCGCGGCGACCAGCCCGGAAACTAACCCCAGCATGGCGAATTCGCACCAGAGTGTGGTACGCAGCAGTTTCTTTCCAGCCCCCAACGTGCGCCACACCACCAGCTCCTGATGGCGCTGACGCATTCCCACCTGCACCTAGGCCAGTAATAGCAACATGCCGCAGAGGGTGACTAACACAACCATCACCTCCAGCGCCCGGCTGACCTGCTCCAGCACCTGTCCCACCTGTTTCAGGATCGCCCCGATATCTAACAGGCTGACGGTAGGAAACTCGCGGTTGAGCTGCGTTAACATGCCGTTGCCATTCTCCCAGCGAAAACTGGTCAACCAACTTTGCGGTTGCCCGTCGAGCGCCCCGGAAGGAAAAATGAAGAAAAAGTTAGGCCGCAGACTTTCCCAGTCTACTTTGCGCAGGCTGGTGACTTTGGCGCTAAACGCCTGCGTATCGCCCATAAAGGTTACGCTATCGCCGAGCCTGACATTCAGCCGCTTCGCCAGCCCCTCCTCCATGGAGACTTCGCCCGGTTTTGGCGGCCAGTGACCGGCGACCAGCGGATTATGCTCCGGGCGCGTATCCTGCCAGGTCAAATTCAGTTCACGGTTGAGCGACTCATCCTGCTGACCTTCCGTCGGATTATCGTTTATCCTGGTTAACCGCGCCCGTACAATCGGATAAAACGTCTGCGGGATCACCTGATGTTCCGACAAAAAGGCTTTCAGCGGCGCAACCTGCTCTGGAGCAATATTGATAAGGAAATAGTTCGGACTTTCCGGCGGGAGCTGCTGTTGCCAGCGTTCAAGGAGATCGCCGCGCAGCACCAGCAAGAGCGCCAGCAGCATAAACGAAAGCGAAAACGCCGAAAGCTGACTCAACGTTGACCACGGCTGACGCAGCAGGCGACTGACGGCCAGACGCAACGGTAGCGACGTCAACGTCATGCCGCGCAACACGTTAAGCAGTATCCAGCCCACCAGGCCGCACAACAGCGCCAGTACCACGGCGCCCGCCAGAACCGCCCACAACAGCATACTTCCGCCCATCAATCCGGCGAGCAGCGCCACCACGACGGCGCAGGCGACAGGCAAATAAATTTTTAACGGCCAGACATGAGCGACGACATCGCGGCGCAGTACCCGTAGCGGCTGGGTCGCCAGCAACAATCGATAGGGCCGTAAACCGACCAGCAGAGAGATGACCGTCATCGCGCCCAGCGCCCACAGCCAGGGCCACAGGCTGGCGGACGGCAAATCGGCGGGCAGCACCGGTTTTAGCAGCACCAGTAATATGTTTTCAAACAGTAACCCAATCGCGCCTCCCGTGACGGCGGAAAGCCCCAGCACCATCAACCACTGTCCGATGATAATCTTACGCAACTGGGCCCGGCCCGCGCCCAGCGTTTTTAAAATCGCCACCAGATCGTAGCGGCTACGGCAGTAATGGCTCATCGCCACCGCGACGGCAGCTACCGCCAGCAGTAGCGTTAGTAGCGCCGAAAGCAGCAAAAACTGCTGCGAACGTTCGAGCGATTTCCCCAACGCCCCGTCATCCTGCTCCAGTCCGTACCAGCGATGTTCCGGTTTAAGCTGCGGTAACAGCCAGCTTTCATAGCCAGCAAGCTGTTGCGGCGTTCCGCCGAATTTATACCGCCACATCACGCGACTCCCCGGCTGTATCGCACCGGTTTTTGCCACATCGGCCATATTCATCATCAGACGCGGCGCCATCTGAAAAGGGTTAAACCCGGAATCCGGCTCCTGCACCACTTCACCGGCAATACGCAAGGTCACGTCGCCGACATCAATGGTATCGCCCGTTTTCAAATTAAGCAGCGCCATCAGACGCGGCGCCAGCAGTACGCTACCCGGCTGCGGTTTCACTCCGCCAGGACGGGTTTGCAATTCGCCGTACATCGGATAAACGCTATCTACCGCCTTCACGCTAGCCAGTTGCGGCGTATCGCCGGCAAACGTCATGGTCGCAAAGATTAACTGCTCGCCCACGTTAAGGCCGCGTTTATGCGCCTCCTCAATCCAGGCTTTCGGCACCTCTCGCGAACTTTGTAGCGTCCGATCGCCCGCCATAAACTCGCGACTTTGCTGACTTAACCCTTTTTCCATCCGGTCGCTGATACTGCCGAGCGCCAGTACGCAGGCCACCGCCAGACTCAATGCCAGCCAGACAATAATCAGCGAGGGCGAGCGCCATTCGCGCCAAAACCAGCGGGCTATCATGCCTCCTCCTGTAACTGACCGTTGACCAACCGCAGCCGCCGGTCACAGCGCGCCGCCAGCGCCAGGTCGTGCGTCACCAGAATCAGCGTGGTGCCGTGCTCGCGGTTAAGCGAAAATAGCAGGTCGGCGATTTTATCTCCGGTCTGACGGTCAAGGTTGCCCGTCGGCTCATCGGCAAACAGCACATCAGGACGCCCGTTAAACGCACGCGCCAACGCTACGCGCTGCTGTTCGCCGCCGGAAAGCTGCGCCGGAAGGTGGTCAAGCCGTTTTCCCAGCCCTAGTTGTTCAAGCAGCGCTTTCGCCCCCGCCTTGCTCTGACCGCTGTTTTCACCGCGCAGCAGGGCCGGCAGTTCAACGTTTTCCAGCGCATTAAGCGTAGGAATGAGCATGAAGGATTGAAAAACAAAACCGACATGCTGAGCGCGAAGCTGTGCCCGCGCCTCTTCGTCCATCTGGTGAAGCGGTTTCCCCACCAGACTGACCTCCCCGCTACTGCCGTCATCCAGTCCGGCGAGAATCGCCAGCAACGTAGATTTTCCCGATCCTGATTCGCCAATCAGCGCAATGGTTTCGCCGCATTTGACAACCAGTTCAACACCGGTAAGGATGGAAAGCTCATGCTCCCCCTGACCGACGGACTTCCTGAGACGATGAACTTCAACACTGTTTTCCGCTGGCATTTGCCCTTCCTGTTTTTGATCCTGTTAACCTTCCGCGCCGCCGCCGCAGACACCTTATTAATTCTGGGCGATAGCCTCAGCGCCGGTTACCGTATGGCCGCCAGCGCGGCATGGCCGTCGCTCCTTAATGATAAATGGCAAAACAAAACGCCGGTCGTTAATGCCAGTATAAGCGGTGATACCTCGCAGCAGGGACTGGCGCGTTTGCCGGCGCTGTTGCAACAGCATCAACCGCGCTGGGTACTGGTGGAGCTTGGCGGCAACGATGGCTTGCGCGGTTTTGCGCCTGCGCAAACCGAACAGACGCTACGTAAAATCATTCAGGCGGTGAAAGCCGCCGATGCCCAACCGTTACTGATGCAAATTCATCTGCCCGCGAACTACGGTCGCCGTTATAATGAATCCTTTAGCGCCATTTATCCTAAGCTCGCCAAAGAGTTCGATATTCCTCTGTTACCGTTTTTTATGGAAGAGGTATATCTGAAACCGCAGTGGATGCAGGATGACGGTATTCATCCCAACCGCGATGCGCAGCCGTTTATTGCCGACTGGATGGCGAAGCAGTTGACCCCTTTTCTCTCCTGAATAATTCGAGTTGCATGAAGGCAGCACGTAAGAGAATCTCCTGGAGCATAGATACCTATGTGACTGGGGTGAACAAACGCACAGGCAACTTGAAGTATGACGGATATAGTTAACCACGACTCTTAAATCAACGGAGATCCTGACAGGTAAAGTTATGCAAAAATCGGTCTTAATAACAGGATGTTCCAGCGGAATCGGTCTGGACAGTGCGCTTGAACTTAAACGCCAGGGCTTTCAAATCCTGGCGGGCTGCCGCAAACCCGATGATGTTGCCCGGATGAACAGTATGGGATTTACCGGCGTGTTGATCGATCTCGACTCCCCTGAAAGCGTGGATCGTGCCGCCGACGATGTGATCGCCCTGAGCGATAATCGTCTGTACGGGATCTTTAACAATGCCGGCTACGGTGTGTATGGCCCCCTTTCCACCATCAGCCGCGAGCAGATGGAACAACAGTTTTCCAGTAATTTTTTCGGCGCGCATCAGCTTACCATGCGCTTACTTCCCGCCATGTTGCCGCATGGCGAAGGGCGCATTGTGATGACCTCATCGGTGATGGGGCTGATTTCCACCCCAGGGCGCGGCGCTTACGCCGCCAGCAAATATGCGCTTGAAGCCTGGTCTGACGCGCTGCGTATGGAGCTACGGCACACAGGTATTAAAGTGAGCCTGATAGAGCCCGGACCGATTCGTACCCGTTTTACGGATAACGTTAACCAAACGCAACGCGATAAACCGGTAGAAAATCCCGGCATTGCCGCACGTTTCACCCGCGATCCTGACGCAGTGGTGGCGAAAGTCCGCCATGCTTTTGAAAGCGATAAACCCAAGCTGCGCTACCCCGTTACGCTGGTCACCTGGGTGGTGATGGCGCTGAAACGCATATTACCGGGCCGTATACTGGATAAAATTTTACAAAGCTGAGTTGAAGCGCGCCCGTCAGCCCCCATGTAAACGTGACACAGACAAAAGAGAGCGACGCCATGTCCGTACAGAACATTGTCAATATTAATGAATCCAACCTGCAGCAAACCTTAGAACAGTCCATGACCACGCCGGTACTGTTCTATTTCTGGTCTGAACGCAGCCAACACTGTCTGCAATTAACGCCAGTGCTGGAAAGTCTGGCTACCCAGTACAACGGTCAGTTTATTCTGGCAAAACTGGACTGTGACGCTGAACAAATGATCGCCGCTCAGTTTGGTCTGCGCGCTATCCCGACAGTCTATCTGTTCCAGAATGGCCAACCGGTCGATGGTTTCCAGGGGCCGCAGCCGGAAGAGGCGATCCGCGCTCTGCTGGATAAAGTACTGCCGCGCGAAGAAGAGCTAAAAGCGCAGCAGGCGATGCAGTTAATGCAGGAGGGCAACTACGTTGACGCGCTGCCGTTGCTAAAAGACGCCTGGCAGCTCTCTTCGCAGAACAGTGAGATTGGCCTGTTACTGGCGGAAGCGCAAATTGCTCTGAACCGCTCTGAAGAGGCCGAGGCGGTATTAAAAACCATCCCGCTACAGGATCAGGATACCCGTTATCAGGGGCTGGTTGCGCAGATCGAGCTGCTTAAACAGGCAGCGGATACGCCGGAAATTCAACAGCTTCAGCAGCAGGTAGAGGAGAATCCGCAGGATGCGGCTTTGGCAACGCAACTGGCGTTACAGTTGCACCAGGTCGGACGTAATGAAGAAGCGCTGGAATTGCTATTCAGCCATCTGAGAAAAGATCTTGCCGCCGCCGAGGGACAGACGCGCAAAACCTTCCAGGAGATTCTTGCCGCGCTCGGCACCGGCGACGCGCTGGCCTCAAAATACCGCCGCCAGTTGTACGCGCTGCTGTACTAATCATCTCTTGCCTGATGACGCTGCGCTTATCAGGCCTACCCATCGTCCTCAGGCCGGATAAGGCGTTCACGCCGCCATCCGGCAAATATCATGATTTCTTGAGCTGCGTCGCTACCAACTGATGACGCGAATTATAGAATTTCCGGTAGGTTAAATAGCAGGCAATGATGGTAGACAGGCTGGCTGTCGACAACAGCATAAACGTTACCATAATTTGATATTTAATCGCTTTTACCGGATCGATCCCGGCAAAAATCAGCCCGGACATCATCCCTGGCAGGCTCACCAGCCCAACGGTCTTTGCCGAATCGATCGTCGGGATAAGCGATGCGCGGATACTGTCGCGGATAAGCCCGGCGGAGGCCATTTTCGGCGTGGCGCCCAAACTTAACTTTTCCTGGACTTGCTGCTGCTCGCTGTGAAAACGCAGCCCCAGTTGGTTGTAGCACAGCCCTACCGCCACCATCGCATTGCCGGCGACCATGCCAGCGATGGGAATAACTTGCATCGGCGCAAATTCAATCGAACCGGTAAGCACCAGTACCGTCAGCGTTAGCCCGGCGCCGACGGTGATGGCGATAAACGAGGAGAGAAATGCCTTATCGATATATTTACTGCGCTTTTGCGCGTTCCAGGCGGCGTTAAAACAGATGAACAGCACCATCAGTAGCGTCAGAGCGGCATGGTTAACGCCAAAGATGTATTTCAGTACATAGCCGACAATAATGAGCTGTATCACCGCCCGGCATACGCTCCACAGAATATCTTTTTCCAGCGCCAGTTTTTCTTTGTGACTGATGAGCATCGCGACCACCACCAGCAGCATCGATAACGCCAGCGACGTATTGGTAATATTATGCTCGTTCATAACGCGTCTCCTGCATCTCTCCGGCAGATGGTGTTAGCGTTATCACCTTATCCGCGTGTTGAATTTCATCTTTATCATGCGTTACCCATAAAACAGCTACCTGCTTATCGCGAACATAGCGATGAATAATATCATTCACATTCCGTTTGTTATGTTCATCCAGCGCGCTGGTTATTTCGTCGAGTAACAGTATTTTCGGCAAAAACTGAAGATTACGAATTAAAGCAATACGCTGTTTTTCCCCGCCGGAAAGTGCGGAAATCGGTTTTTGCAGAATCGTCTCCGGCAGTTCAAAAAGCGCCAGATCGCCTGCGAAGGCTTTCGGCTGCGGGCGCTGATGACGAATTTGCCAGGGAAAAATCAGATTATCGTAAACCGTATCGCCAAATAGCGCTGGCGTCTGAGCGCAATAAGAAACCTGCTGGCGATAGGCTTCCGGGCTCAGAGTAGTAATATCCTGTCCCTCAAAAAGAATCACGCCGATATCAGGACTTATTAACGAGGCCACCATTTTCAGCAGCGTACTTTTTCCGCAGCCGGAAGGGCCGGTAATGAGCTTAAATTCGCCGTGTTGCAGCGTAAAACTGATGTTATTCAATATCTTTGCTGTCGCGGTCTGGTAACCGACCTGCTTTAACTCAAGCAACATGCTACGTTCTGTCATTTATTGCGCATCCGTTGTTCATATTTTTATAGCGATAGTGTATCCCTGTAATTAATAAGGGGGGAACATGCTTTACTGAATCAGGTATAATTCGCTTAATTCGTCAGCAAAATTGGTTTATGGACAACGCAACAGGAGGTTTAGCTATGCTCATTCTTATCCCTATTCTCATTTTCGTCGCGCTGGTGATCGTCGGCGCGGGCGTCAAAATCGTTCCGCAGGGATACCAGTGGACGGTGGAGCGCTTTGGACGTTACACCAAAACTCTGCAGCCGGGATTAAGCCTTGTTGTACCGTTTATGGACAGAATTGGCCGCAAGATCAATATGATGGAGCAAGTGCTGGATATTCCGTCTCAGGAGGTGATCTCAAAAGATAACGCCAACGTCACTATCGATGCGGTCTGTTTTATTCAGGTTATCGATGCACCGCGCGCCGCGTATGAAGTCAGTAACCTGGAACTGGCGATCATTAACCTTACCATGACCAATATCCGTACGGTGCTCGGTTCGATGGAGCTGGATGAAATGCTTTCCCAGCGCGACAGCATCAACACGCGGCTGCTGCATATTGTCGATGAAGCCACCAATCCGTGGGGAATTAAAGTTACCCGTATCGAAATTCGCGATGTCCGCCCGCCCGCGGAATTGATCTCCTCGATGAACGCCCAGATGAAAGCGGAACGTACCAAACGCGCCTATATCCTTGAGGCCGAAGGGGTACGTCAGGCGGAAATCCTGAAAGCCGAAGGGGAAAAACAGTCGCAGATTCTGAAAGCCGAAGGCGAACGCCAGTCCGCTTTCCTGCAGGCGGAAGCGCGCGAACGTTCCGCCGAAGCAGAAGCCCGCGCTACGCAGATGGTGTCTGAAGCCATCGCCGCCGGGGATATTCAGGCGATAAACTACTTTGTGGCGCAGAAATACACCGAAGCGTTACAGCAAATCGGCTCGGCGAATAACAGCAAAGTGGTCATGATGCCGCTGGATGCCAGCAGTCTGATGGGCGCTATCGCCGGGATCAGCGAGCTGGTTAAGGACAGCGCCAGCGAACGGAAAAAACCATGATAGCGATGATTCTGGTACATCCGCATATCTTCTGGCTTAGCCTCGGCGGCCTGTTGTTGGCCGCGGAAATGCTCGGCGGTAACGGCTATTTGCTGTGGAGCGGCGTGGCGGCAGTGATTACCGGCTTAACCGTTTGGCTCTTACCGCTCGGCTGGGAATGGCAGGGCGTGCTGTTTGCGGCCTTAACGTTACTGGCAGCCTGGCTTTGGTGGCGCTGGCTGGCGCGTCGCGTGCGGGAACAGAAGCCGACCGACAGCCGCCTTAACCAACGCGGACAACAACTGGTAGGCCGCCGGTTTATGCTTGATGCCGCGTTAGTTAACGGACGGGGGCATATGCGTGTCGGCGACAGCTCGTGGCCGGTATGCGCTGACGAAGACCTGCGCGCAGGTACGCATGTCGAAGTGATCGCCGTGGAAGGCATCACCCTACGCATTCGTGCTGTTTAATCAACGTGACTTTTGTGCCTTGTGATGGCAGCAGCCGGAAAGATTATCAATAATCGGGCAGTCGGCGCTGTCATCGCCGGGACAACTCTCCGCCAGTGCCAGCAGTTGATCGCGCATTGATTGCAGCTCGCTGATATGGCGCTCAATCTCCGCGACCTTTTCCAGCGTCCGCTTTTTCACATCTGCGCTATGACGTCGCGGATCGTTAAACAGATTGACCAGCTCGCCGCACTCTTCCAGATTAAACCCCACCTGCCTCGCCTGTCGCAGCAACGTCAGCTCGTTTAAATGCTTCTGCGTGTAGGTGCGATAACCATTTTCGCTACGTAATGGCGGCGTCACCAACCCTTTCTCTTCATAAAACCGAATGGCTTTGCTGGTTAAACCGGTTTTTTTCGCCACATCGCTAATATTCATATTTCCCCCTTGACCTTAACCTTGCTGGAAGGTTTAACCTTTATCACAGTGAGTCACTACGATTACTAAGGTCAATGAATTGATGACCAATCATAAAGGAGTTTTTACTATGTCTCAAACTATCGACCTGACCCTGGACGGTTTGTCCTGCGGTCATTGCGTTAAACGCGTGAAAGAAAGTCTTGAACAACGTCCGGATGTTGAGCTGGCGGACGTCACCGTAACCGAAGCGCACGTTACCGGTACCGCCAGTGCGGACGCGTTAATTGAAACCATCAAACAAGCCGGGTATGGTGCGACGTTAAGCCACCCAAAGGCTAAACCGCTGACGGAGTCATCAATCCCGTCGGAAGCACTGGCAGCGGTTCCTCATGAGCTTCCGGTAGCGACGGCCGATGAAGAAAGCCAACAGTTGCTGTTAAGCGGCATGAGCTGCGCCAGTTGTGTCACCCGCGTACAACATGCGCTACAAAGCGTACCGGGCGTCACGCAGGCACGGGTAAACCTGGCGGAACGCACTGCGCTGGTGATGGGCAGCGCGTCCGCCGCTGATTTAGTGCAGGCGGTGGAAAAAGTCGGCTATGGCGCAGAGGCGATTGAAGATGACATCAAACGCCGCGAGCGCCAGCAGGAAACCGCCATCGCCACCATGAAACGTTTTCGCTGGCAGGCAATCGTCGCTCTGGCGGTCGGTATACCGGTCATGGTCTGGGGGATGATCGGCGATAACATGATGGTGACCGGCGACAACCGCAGCCTGTGGCTGGCTATTGGCCTCATCACGCTTGCGGTGATGGTCTTTGCGGGCGGTCACTTTTACCGTAACGCGTGGAAAAGCCTGCTGAACGGCACGGCGACGATGGATACGCTGGTGGCGCTCGGCACTGGGGTCGCCTGGCTCTACTCCATGAGCGTCAACCTGTGGCCGCAGTGGTTCCCGATGGAAGCGCGGCACCTCTATTACGAAGCCAGCGCGATGATTATCGGTCTGATTAATCTCGGACACATGCTGGAAGCGCGCGCCCGTCAGCGTTCCTCAAAAGCGCTGGAAAAATTACTCGACCTCACCCCGCCAACCGCACGCGTAGTGACAGAAGACGGCGAAAAAAGTGTCCCGCTGGCGGACGTTCAGCCGGGGATGCTATTGCGGCTAACTACCGGCGATCGCGTGCCGGTGGATGGCGAAATTACCCAGGGCGAAGCGTGGCTTGATGAAGCCATGCTGACCGGCGAGCCTATTCCGCAGCAAAAAGGCGAAGGCGACAGCGTTCATGCCGGTACCGTTGTACAGGACGGCAGCGTCCTGTTCCGCGCCAGCGCGGTGGGCAGTCATACCACGCTGTCACGCATTATTCGCATGGTACGCCAGGCGCAAAGTAGTAAACCGGAAATAGGCCAACTGGCCGATAAAATCTCCGCAGTATTCGTTCCTGTGGTGGTGGCCATTGCGCTGATCAGCGCCGCTATCTGGTATTTCTTCGGTCCGGCGCCGCAAATTGTTTATACGCTGGTCATCGCCACAACCGTACTGATTATCGCCTGCCCCTGCGCATTAGGCCTGGCGACGCCAATGTCGATTATTTCCGGCGTAGGCCGCGCTGCCGAGTTCGGCGTGCTGGTACGCGACGCCGATGCCCTGCAACGCGCCAGTACGTTGGATACCCTCGTTTTTGATAAAACCGGGACTCTGACGGAAGGCAAGCCGCAAGTAGTGGCGGTAAAAACCTTTAATGGCGTTGATGAAGCTCAGGCGTTACGTCTGGCAGCCGCGCTCGAACAAGGGTCCAGCCACCCGCTGGCCCATGCAATTCTGGAAAAAGCCGGCGACGATAAACTGCCGCAGGTGAACGGTTTCAGAACGCTGCGCGGACTGGGCATCAGCGGTGAAGCGGAAGGTCATCAACTGCTTCTTGGGAACCAGGCGTTACTGAACGAACAACACGTCGCCACGGATGACATGACGGCGGAAATCACCGCGCAGGCCTCGCAAGGCTCTACCCCGGTCCTGCTGGCGATTGACGGTAAAGCGGCGGCGTTACTGGCAGTACGCGATCCATTGCGTAGCGATAGTATTGCCGCGCTTGAACGCCTGCACAGCGCCGGATACCGTCTGGTGATGCTCACCGGGGATAACCCAACGACGGCTAATGCAATTGCCAAAGAAGCGGGCATTGATGAAGTGATTGCGGGCGTTCTGCCAGATGGCAAAGCCGATGCGATTAAACGTCTACAAAGCCAGGGTCGTCAGGTCGCGATGGTCGGCGATGGTATCAACGATGCACCCGCGCTGGCGCAGGCGGACGTCGGTATCGCGATGGGCGGCGGCAGTGATGTGGCGATTGAAACCGCGGCGATTACGCTGATGCGCCATAGTCTGATGGGCGTGGCGGATGCGCTGGCCATTTCGCGCGCGACGTTGCGCAATATGAAGCAAAACCTGCTTGGCGCATTTATCTACAACAGCATTGGTATCCCGGTGGCCGCCGGTATTCTGTGGCCGTTTACCGGTACCTTGTTAAACCCGGTAGTGGCGGGCGCGGCAATGGCGCTGTCTTCCATTACCGTCGTGAGCAATGCCAACCGATTATTGCGCTTTAAACCAAAAGCGTAAACGCTTATCCGGTCTGACGGGATTTCTCCAGGCCGGATAAGACGCGTTCGCGTTGCTATCCGGCCTTTTCTCTCGTCGCGAATTCATTGTATCTTCCTGGGCCACGCGCTAGCATGGCTGTCTACTCAAGGAGGTCGTATGGATCTGTTGTACCGGGTAAAAACGCTGTGGGCCGCATTGCGCGGCAATCATTATACCTGGCCTGCCATCGATATCTTTTTGCCTGGCAACCGTCATTTTCACCTCGTCGGCAGTATCCATATGGGTACGCGCGATATGGCGCCCCTTCCCTCCAGACTGCTTAAAAAGCTTAAACGCGCCGATGCGCTGATTGTCGAAGCCGATGTCTCCGGTCATGATTCCCCGTTTGCCAGTCTGCCGACGTTTGCTGCGCTGGAAGATCGCATCAGCGAAGAGCAGTTGCGCAACCTGCGAAAAGTCGTCGAAGAGTTAGGCATTTCCCTGTCGCTGTTTTCCACTCAGCCGCTATGGCAAATCGCCATGATTTTACAGGCGACGCAAGCGCAACAGTTAGGCTTACGCCCCGAATACGGAATCGATTATCAACTGTTGCAGGCCGCGAAACAGACGCAAAAACCGGTGATCGAACTGGAAGGCGCAGCCAGTCAGATTGCGCTACTGTGTCAGTTACCGGATAACGGGCTGGCGCTGCTGGATGATACGCTGACGCACTGGCATACCAACGCCCGTCTGCTACAACAAATGATGAGTTGGTGGTTAAAAATGCCGCAGCAGAATGGCCATATCACCTTACCCAAAACCTTTAGCCAGTCACTGTATGATGTGCTGATGCATCAACGTAATCTTGCCTGGCGGGATCGCCTGAATGCCATGCCGCCAGGACAATACGTGGTCGCCGTTGGCGCGCTCCATCTTTATGGGGAAGGAAATCTGCCGGAATTGATGCGTTAAAAAAATGGCCAATATCGCTATTGGCCCGTCAAAGAGGAATTTCATCATTATTATTATCCCGACGCTTTCGCTTCGGATCTTCAGATTGTCGCTCAAAGTTGCCGCAACTGCCAAGACCTAATGCACAAGATTATACTATTTTTTAGTCCGCCTTCGGGCGTATGCTGATGGCAAATCACGTCTGTAGTAAGAAGGAACGTTATGACACCCGCAGTTAAGTTACTCGAAAAGAACAAGATTCCGTTTAACATTCACACCTACGATCACGATCCGAATGAAACTAACTTTGGCGATGAAGTGGTGCGTAAGCTCGGGCTAAACGCCGATCAGGTGTATAAAACGCTTTTGGTTGCCGTGAATGGCGATATGAAGCAACTGGCAGTCGCCGTGACGCCTGTAGCCGGGCAACTGGATTTGAAAAAAGTCGCCAAAGCACTGGGCGCGAAAAAGGTCGATATGGCCGACCCGATGGTAGCACAACGTACCACGGGATATCTGGTCGGCGGGATCAGTCCGCTGGGGCAGAAAAAACGGCTGCCCACGTTGATTGACGCGCCCGCCCGCACGTTTGCCACTATTTATGTTTCCGGCGGTAAACGCGGACTGGATATTGAACTGGCGGCTGACGATTTGGCTGCCATACTGGGTGCCAAATTCGCTGATATCGCGCGTCGGGATTAAGCCTGCGCGAAATAGTTTTGCCGGATGGCGCCGCAAACGCCTTATCCGGCCTACAGCATATATAATCCGTAGGCCTTAAAGCTGCGCGCCATCAGGCAGTGATGGCTATCAGTACCGCTACAGCCAGCTCACCTCACCCTTTGGCGCAAAAGCCGCCGCATCCAGCGGCGAATTCTGCTGAATAAACTCTTTCAGCACTTCCGCGTCAATAAACCCGGTATTCACGTATCCCGGTTTGTTATCAATGCGCGGATAACCATCGCCGCCCGTGGCGTTGAAACTCAGCGTCGCCATGCGGTAGGTTTTGGCCGGATCAACAGGCTCGCCTTTGATTTTCAGATCGGTGAGCTTGCCCTCTTTGGCGACAAAGCTCACATTGGCGAACTGTGGATAGGCGCCGGAGTCCGGTTTCATCTGCGCTACGGCAGTGAGATAATCAACCACCTCTTTGCCGCTCATATCGGCATACACCACAATGTTGCCGAACGGTTGCACCTTGAGCACGCTTTTATAGGTAATGTCTCCCGCCTCAATCGAGTCGCGAATGCCGCCGCCGCTCATCACGCCAAAATCGGCGCCAGTGCGCGCGATCTGCGCGGCCAGAATCACCCGCCCCATATTGGTCTGGACAAATCTGACCTTACTACGATCGCCTTCAAGAAACCCATTCACGCTACCAATTTTCACCTCCAGTTGCGCTTTACCTTTATTCTGGAACGGCGTTAATAACGAGAGCATTTGCGGATTTTCTGCGATTTCCGGCGTGTAAAGTACACGCTCGCTTTTCCCGTTATCCCAGGTCACTTTTTTCTTGAGATTTACCGGAATGAGCTGATAGTTAACCATTTTCATTTCGCCGTTACGGAATTCGAAATCCGCGCGGCCCACATATTTACCCCACTCATGCGCCTGCACGATCCAGATGCCGTTTTGCTTATCCGGCGCGCAGGGCGTTCCCGGTACGTAATTCACCTGTTTTTTATTTTCCGACGCCATGCATACCGGGTCTTGTGAGTGGCCACCCACAATCATCGCCAGCGAACCGGCAGGCAGGCTACGCGCCATCTCTACATCGCCCGGCGCATTCGAACCGTGATCGCCGTTGTCATAATGTCCCATATGCGTGGCCGCGATAATCACGTCCGGTTTTTCATTCATATTGAGTTCCTGAATCACCACCTTTGCTTCTTCAGCAGGTTTACGAAACTCAATATCGGTGAAATATTCCGGGTTGCCTATTTTCGCTGTGTCATCGGTGGTTAAGCCGATTACCGCGATTTTTATATCCTGGCGTGTAAAAATAGCCCACGGCTTAAACAGACGCTCGCCGGTACTTTTTTGATAAATATTGGCGGAAAGAAAAGGAAACTTCGCCCACTTTTCCTGCTGGCGCAATACGGTGAGCGGATTATCAAATTCATGATTACCGACGGCCATAGCGTCGTAGCCAATAAGATTCATCCCGCGGAAATCGGGCTCCGCATCCTGGAGATCGGATTCCGGCACCCCGGTATTAATGTCGCCGCCGGATAACAACAGGACGCTTCCCCCCTCTTGCGCCACCTCTTTACGGATACTGTCCACCAGCGTTTTTTGCGCCGCCAGACCATATTCACCATATTCGCTGCGCCAGAAGTGACCGTGGTGATCGTTGGTGTGCAGGATAGTAATTTTATAGGTTTTATCTTTTTCGTAAGCCTGTGCAGGCTGACTCGCCAGCGCGAACGCCGTCAGTAACGCCAGCGCCACACCCCGTTTCAAAAATTTCATGTTTCTCTCCCTGACTCAATATCAACCGCAGAAATTACCTTTCCTCGCAATAATAGACAAATATGTTTTCAGAATTGAGACTTCCTTCAAACACATTTCACAGGTATGTTAGGCGAGTAATAATTACACATCCGATTATCTCCAATATTGCATAAAATTTAAGTGACTTTCTATGGCCATGAGTGAACCAACCCAGCCGTTAGCCGGCGCGCCCGCAGCGGCCGCTAAAGCACGTACTTCGTTTGGTATTTTGGGCGCGATCAGTCTTTCCCATCTGCTGAACGATATGATCCAGTCGCTAATCTTAGCCATTTATCCCCTGTTGCAGGCGGAGTTCTCGCTGACCTTCGTCCAGATAGGCTTGATCACCCTGACGTTCCAGCTCGCCTCATCGCTGCTGCAACCGGTCGTCGGCTACTGGACGGATAAGTATCCCATGCCGTGGTCGCTGCCTGTCGGCATGTGTTTTACCCTGAGCGGGCTGGTGCTGTTGGCGATGGCGGGAAGTTTTGGCGCCGTATTGCTCGCAGCGGCGCTGGTGGGTACCGGCTCGTCCGTTTTTCACCCGGAATCGTCCCGCGTGGCTCGTATGGCCTCCGGCGGACGTCATGGCCTGGCGCAGTCTATCTTCCAGGTCGGCGGTAACTTCGGCAGTTCGTTGGGTCCGCTGCTGGCCGCCGTGATTATCGCGCCTTATGGCAAAGGGAATGTCGCCTGGTTTGTGCTGGCCGCGCTGCTGGCGATCGTGGTGCTGGCGCAGATCAGCCGCTGGTACGCAGCCCAGCACCGGATAGCGAAAGGAAAGCCAAAAGCAATAATAGCTAACCCGCTGCCGCGCAATAAAGTCGTGCTGGCCGTAAGCGTGTTACTGCTACTCATTTTCTCTAAATATTTTTATATGGCGAGCATCAGTAGCTACTACACCTTTTATCTGATGCAAAAATTCGGATTATCAATACAAAACGCGCAGCTCCATCTGTTTGCCTTCCTGTTTGCGGTGGCTGCCGGGACGGTAATCGGCGGGCCGGTGGGCGATAAAATCGGCAGAAAATATGTGATTTGGGGGTCTATTCTCGGCGTCGCGCCGTTTACCCTCGTTTTACCCTACGCCACGCTGTACTGGACGGGGATTTTAACCGTTATTATCGGCTTTATTCTCGCTTCGGCGTTTTCCGCCATTCTGGTTTATGCCCAGGAACTGCTGCCAGGACGTATCGGTATGGTTTCCGGCCTGTTTTTCGGGTTTGCCTTCGGGATGGGAGGCTTGGGCGCAGCGGTACTGGGACTGATTGCCGACCATACCAGTATCTATTTAGTTTATAAAATCTGTGCTTTCCTGCCGCTTCTGGGGATACTAACCATATTCTTACCTGATAATCGACATAAAGCATGATTTTATGGCGGTTAAAGGTACGCTTTGACCGCCCGCACATCCCGATGCCATCACGCTTTGCCCATCCCATACTTACCACTTTTCCGTCCCGTGCTCTTTTTACCGTCAGATTCTATCTTTTTCCAAAACACAACCATTATTTATAAACATCCTGATTGAAATTGTCATAAACTATTACCCGGAGTTTTGGAGTCCAACAACCAAAGGAGACGGAATGCATCACGCCACCCCGCTTATCACCACCATTGTCGGCGGCCTTGTGCTCGCTTTTATTCTCGGCATGATTGCCAACAAATTGCGTATTTCTCCACTGGTGGGATATCTGTTAGCGGGCGTTCTGGCGGGACCCTTTACACCGGGTTTTGTTGCGGATACCAAACTGGCTCCTGAGCTGGCGGAGCTCGGCGTGATTCTATTGATGTTCGGCGTCGGGCTGCATTTTTCACTGAAGGATTTGATGGCGGTAAAGTCTATCGCCATTCCCGGCGCCGTCGCCCAGATAGCGGTGGCGACGCTGCTGGGTATGGCGCTTTCCGCCGTGTTGGGATGGTCATTAATGACCGGCATCGTCTTTGGGCTCTGTCTGTCTACCGCCAGTACCGTCGTCCTGCTGCGCGCGCTTGAGGAGCGACAACTCCTTGATAGCCAGCGCGGACAAATCGCCATCGGCTGGCTGATTGTCGAAGATCTGGTGATGGTGCTAACGCTGGTCTTGCTGCCCGCCGTCGCCGGCATGGTGGAAAAAGGCGATGTCGGCATAGCCTCGCTGGCGGTCGATATGGGGATGACCATTGGTAAAGTGGTGGCGTTTATCGCCATCATGATGCTGGTTGGACGCCGCCTGGTACCGTGGATTATGGCCCGCAGCGCCGCCACCGGTTCGCGCGAATTATTCACTCTTTCCGTACTGGCGCTGGCGTTAGGCATTGCGTTTGGCGCGGTAGAATTGTTTGACGTCTCTTTTGCGCTGGGCGCGTTCTTTGCCGGAATGGTGCTTAATGAGTCGGAACTGAGTCACCGGGCGGCGCACGATACGTTGCCGCTACGCGACGCATTTGCCGTCCTGTTTTTTGTTTCCGTCGGCATGCTGTTCGATCCGTTAATATTGATCCAACAACCGCTGGCGGTGCTGGCGACGCTTGCCATTATCGTCTTTGGTAAATCGATCGCCGCGTTTTTCCTGGTGCGTTTGTTCGGTCACTCGCCGCGAACCGCGCTGACCATTGCCGCCAGCCTGGCGCAAATCGGCGAGTTCGCCTTTATTCTCGCCGGACTCGGCATGGCGCTCAACCTGCTACCGCAAGCGGGTCAGAACCTGGTGCTGGCAGGCGCTATTTTGTCGATTATGCTTAATCCTGTGCTGTTTGCCCTGCTGGAGAAGTATCTGGCGAAAACTGAAACGCTGGAAGAGCAGACGCTGGAAGAGGCTATCGAAGAAGAGAAGCAAATTCCGGTGGATATTTGTAATCATGCCCTACTGGTGGGTTTTGGCCGCGTCGGCAGTCTGCTGGGGGAAAAATTACTGGCGGCGGGTATTCCGCTGGTGGTTATCGAAACGTCCCGTACCCGCGTGGATGAACTGCGCGAACGCGGGATTCGCGCCGTGCTGGGCAATGCCGCCAACGAAGAAATCATGAATCTGGCGCATCTGGACTGCGCCCGCTGGCTGCTATTGACCATCCCCAACGGTTACGAAGCCGGTGAGATCGTCGCCTCAGCGCGGGAAAAAAGCCCGGGTATTGAAATTATCGCCAGAGCGCATTACGACGATGAAGTCGATTACATTACTGAACGCGGGGCGAACCAGGTCGTGATGGGCGAGCGAGAGATTGCCCGGGCGATGCTGGAACTCCTTGAAACGCCGCCCGTGGGTGAAGTCGTCGCCAGTTGAGGGGTTGCCGGATGACACCAGGCGCCTTATCCGGCATGGAACGTCCCGGTTTACGTAGACCGCGCCACCAGGCAGTCAACGCCGGACGGCCCGATGCGCCCAGCGCCATCGGGCAAGACAGACTAGCGATCCCAGTACGACTCTTCCAGACTATCCTCACGCTCCGGTAGCCCACGCGTCAGACGCGGAGAGTGTTGGTTCAGTACCTGATAGCTGACACGGTTAGCATATTTACACACCTGCGCCAGCGACGAATAGGTCAGCCAGGTGAATTTGTGCTTACTGGAATTCGGGACGTTGCTACGATGGTAATTGTTCGCCGTAATATCATGCAACAGTGCCGCCAGCGCGCCATCGCCTGCGCCGTTGGTGTTCATGATTTTTTCCGGCCCGCCCATATACGGCGCAATGTGCGAATAGACGCGTAGCGGATTAATACAATCTTTATGGCGCATCGCCCGGCTAAATTCATACTGGTTAAATTCAGCGATAGCCCCCGGCAGCAGCGGATGCTGGGTTTTACGTTTTGCTTCCTCTTCGGTGAAGCCTGCCATATATAACCCTATCGGCCCGGCGGTGCATAACACCAGGTCGACCCAGTCCAGCGCCTTATCCGCCGCCAGCAGCGGATCGTTTTCGCCGGTCAGCGCTTCCGCTTCTTCTTCATTCATTGCCAGAATCGAGACATTCTCTTTGAGAAACGCCTGCCACCACTGCGGGTTATCGGCAATCACAAATTTGGTGCCCAGCGTCATGACAACCGGCACGTTATGCTTTTTCGCGTATTCGATCGCTTTCATCGTCGCGTCAGGCATCGGTTCGCCAGGCTTACAGCGCACCAGATATGAGGTCAACACCAGCGCGGAGGCGCCAGCGATCACCGCTTCCGGAATACTTTCCGCCCGTAGCTGATTCATATGCCCGGGACTGATAGCGAAAGTGCGCTCGCCGGATTCGCCAATCAGCGTGAAACAGCGGCCAATCGGGCCATCTACAGCTTGCAGATAATTCAGGTCGGTACGGCTGGAAGTATTACACAGGTAGCGATAAGCGTAGCTGCCAATCTCAATGTTGCTGCACATCACGCCCAGTAACACCGAACGGTCATCCGCCAGTACCGAGTAGTTATGCATCGTATTGCCTATAGTACCGCCAGCAAACTGATGAGTGATCAAATTTTCCCGCGTCAGTTCCTGATACAGCTTCTCCGCCACCTCGTCTTCTATCACCAGAGAATGCCCGGCGCTTAATCCATAGCGTGTAATAAAATCGTCATCCACTTTCGCCTCAATATCCACCAACGTTTGGTCGATACCGACGACCCAGGAGGCGTTGGTTTCCTGTTCTGGCTGAATTTGTTGCAACAACGGGTCACGCGCATTGACGGGAAAATAGTGTTTGGATTTACGTTTACCGGGAAATTTCATGATTGTGCTTACGGATGAATAACGGAGCGCTGCATGGTAGCACATTCCTCCTAATACGCGCGACGGGTGACGGCGTTTCAATATCAGACGGCGAGATCGCAGTTTCTCCAGCCGCATTTTTTACAATGGTTCACTTTCACAAGGAGCGTTTTATGAAGCCGGAAAATAAAATTCCCGTACTCACCCGACTTTCAGACGAAATGAAAGCCGTCGTGAACTTCCAGCAACCAGGCCTTCCCCCCTGGCCTGCCGATGGCGATATTGAGACCCAACGTCAGTATTATCTTCTTGAGCGCCGTTTCTGGAATGCCGACGCGCCGCCCATGGCCACTCGCACCTGCGCCGTCCCTACGCCTTATGGCGATGTAATAACCCGGCTCTACTCGCCGCAGCCGACCAGTCAGGCCACCTTATACTATCTGCACGGCGGCGGATTTATCCTCGGTAATCTGGATACGCATGACCGGATAATGCGTCTGCTGGCGCGTTATACCTGCTGCACCGTTATCGGTATTGATTATTCGCTGTCGCCACAAGCGCGTTATCCGCAGGCCATTGAAGAAACCGTCGCGGTATGCCGCTACTTTTCTCAACATGCCGATAAATACTGGCTCAACGTGGAGAAGATCGGTTTCGCCGGAGATTCCGCAGGCGCCATGCTGGCGCTTGCCAGCGCGCTCTGGTTACGTGATAAGCAAATTCGCTGCGGTAACGTTATCGCTATTCTGTTGTGGTATGGGCTGTATGGGTTGCAGGATTCGGTAAGCCGGCGTCTGTTCGGCGGCGAGTGGGACGGCCTGACGCGTGAGGATCTGGACATGTACGAAAAGGCCTATCTGCGTAACGAAGAAGATCGGGAATCGCCCTGGTATTGTCTGTTTAATAACGATCTGACGCGTAACGTGCCGCCCTGCTTTATTGCCAGCGCGGAGTTTGATCCGCTCATTGATGACAGCCGTTTGCTGCACCAGACATTACAGGCGCACCGGCAGCCCTGCGAATACAAAATGTATCCCGGCACGCTGCACGCCTTCCTGCACTATTCACGGATGATGACAAGCGCCGACGATGCCTTGCAGGACGGCGCGCGCTTCTTTATGGCGAGAATTAAGACGCCGCGTTAACGGTACGGCGCCGTGAGTTTCAGCATCATATCAATATGTTCCGGCGTCGCGTTCAGCGCCGGAATGTACGCGTATTTTTTACCGCCCGCTTCAAGGAAAATCTCGCGGTTCTGTTCCGCTATCTCTTCCAGTGTCTCCAGACAATCCGCGGCAAATCCCGGACACATAACCTGAATATGGCCCGTTCCCTTTTCACCCAACATTTTTAGCGTTTCATCGGTGTACGGCGTCAGCCACGGTTCACGGCCAAAGCGCGACTGGAATGTCATCATTACCTTTTCCGGCGGCAGCTCCAATGCGGAAACCAGCTCGCGCGTGGTATCGCGACAGCGCTGCGGGTAGTCATCGCCTTCATCCGCATAACGTTGTGGAATGCCGTGATAGGAGAGCAGAAGTAAATCCGGCTCGCCGTGTCTGGCGAACGACTCACGCGCGCTTTTCGCCAGCGCATCGATATAAGCGCCGTCATCCGCGTAATCGCGAATAAATGAGATACCGGGAATACGACGTTTACGCGCCAGTATCCGCCCCAGTTCGTCCCAGACTGCGCCCACCGTTGAGCAAGAGTACTGCGGGTACAACGGCAGCACGACGATATGGTCGACGTCGCTTGCTAACAGTTCATCGACAGCGCTTTCCAGCGAGGGCGAGCCGTAGCTCATCCCCAGCGCGACGGGCGTGTCTGGCAGCCGCGCGGTCAGCGCCTGTTGCTGTTCGCGGCTATATACCATGAGCGGCGAACCGCCATCCATCCAGATAGATTGATAGAGTTTCGCGACGCGCGGAGAACGCAACGGTAAAATAATGCCGCGCAGTAGCGGCCACCATAGCAGACGAGGAGTATCTACCACGCGTCTGTCGCTTAAAAATTGTTTAAGGTAGCGCTTTACCGCTTCGGGAGTTGGGGCATCTGGCGTGCCAAGGTTAGCCAGCAGGATACCGGTTTTCGTCTGACGCATTGCCGCCTCTTATCTATTCAAATTGTTGATAATTGTAGCGGAAAAGCGAAGAAGAAAAACTAATTGCTGTGAAAGGCACAAAGGGATGTTGCCTGATGGCGCGCAGCGTTAAGACCTGGGGTCTTGTAGGCAGGATAAGGCGTTTACGCCGCTATCCGGCACTCAATGCGCCGGATAGCGTCATACATTAACCGAGGATTTTTTCCAGGTCGGCACGCACGTCGGCAACGGCCTGCGTACCGTCAACTTTGGCGTATTTAGTGTTGCCCGCTTCCGCTTCTTTCTGGTAGTAGCCAATCAGCGGCGCGGTCATCTGATGATATTCCACCAGACGTTTGCGAACGGTCTCTTCCTGATCGTCTTTACGAGTCGTCAGATCTTCACCGGTGACGTCATCTTTGCCTTCTACTTTCGGCGGATTAAACTTAACGTGGTAAACGCGGCCAGATGCGGCGTGTACGCGACGACCAACAATACGGTCAACGATCAGTTCGTCCGGTACGTCAAATTCCAGCACGTAATCCACCACAATACCCGCTTCTTTCATCGCGTCAGCCTGCGGGATCGTGCGCGGAAAACCGTCCAGCAGAAAGCCGTTACGGCAGTCTTCCTGGGCGATGCGCTCTTTAACCAGCGCGATCACCAGTTCATCGGTCACCAGTTTACCGGCGTCCATGATATCTTTCGCCTGTTTGCCCAGCTCGGAGCCTGATTTCACTGCGGCGCGCAGCATATCGCCGGTGGAGATTTGCGGAATACCATATTTCTCCATGATGAACTGAGCCTGAGTTCCTTTACCCGCGCCCGGAGCGCCAAGCAGAATAATACGCATTACGAAAATCCCCTCAAAGGTTGTCGATATTTTTAAAAAAGCGCTAAACGATACCACCATCACGCATTTCGCTCAAGGAAGCAGCCCCGGGCTGAAACGGTTAACGATGGGAAAATTGAAAATAAGGCGGGAAAATGCCGGATGGCAGTGTAAACACCTTATCCGGCCTGAGATCGACGAGATGTTGTAGGCCGGATAAGCGTTAGCGCCATCCGGCATCACATAACCGCTATCAGGATACCAGCAGTTGGTTCATACGGCGGATAAACTGGTTCGGATCTTCCAGCGTGCCGCGTTCGGCAAACAGCGCCTGATCCAGCAGCAGCTCGACCCACTCTTTAAACTGCGCTTCATCCTGGGTATCGGCAGTGCGTTTGACCAGCACATGATCCGGGTTGAGCTCAAAGATATATTTCACTTCCGGTACGGACTGACCGGCCGCGGCGAACAGTTTCGCCATCTGGGTGCTCATTTCATCCGCATCGGTGGTGACAATCGCCGGCGTATCGGTTAAACGGTGCGTCAGACGCACGTCTTTCACGCGATCGCCCAGCAGGGTTTTGACACGCTCCACAAACGGCTCAAGCGCCTTTTCCGCTTCTTTCGCGTTTTCGTCTACTTCATCCGCCAGTTTTTCGATGGACTCATCGGCTTTGGCGACAGACTGGAACGCTTTACCGTCAAACTCGGTCAGGTAGTTCATCATCCACTCGTCGATGCGATCGGAGAGCAGCAGCACTTCGATGCCTTTCTTACGCAGCAGTTCCAGATGCGGGCTGTTTTTCGCCGCCGCATAGCTGTCTGCGGTGATGTAGTAGATTTTTTCCTGCCCTTCTTTCATCCGGGAGACGTAATCTTCCAGCGACACGGTCTGTGCGGAAGAGTCGGTATAGGTGGAGGCAAAGCGCAACAGTTTGGCGATCGCTTCCTGGTTGGCGTGATCTTCCGCCGGGCCTTCTTTCAGCACCAGACCGAACTGTTTCCAGAAGGTTTGGTATTTTTCCGCGTCGTCTTTCGCCAGTTTTTCCAGCATTTGCAGAACGCGTTTGGTCAGGGCGCTGCGCAGATTACGCGTCACCGTGCTGTCCTGCAGGATTTCACGGGAGACGTTCAACGGCAGGTCGTTAGAATCAATCAGGCCGCGCACGAAACGCAGATAGTTCGGCATGAACTGCTCGGCATCGTCCATAATGAACACACGCTGTACGTATAGCTTCAGGCCATGTTTGTGATCGCGGTTCCACAGATCCCACGGCGCCTGCGACGGGATATACAGCAGGCTGGTGTATTCCTGCTTGCCTTCCACGCGGTTGTGGCTCCAGGTCAGCGGATCGGTAAAATCATGCGCGATATGCTTGTAAAACTCGTTGTACTCGTCGTCTTTAATTTCCGACTTGTTGCGGGTCCACAGCGCCTGGGCCTTGTTGATTTTCTCCCAGGAAATCACGGTTTCGCCGTCTTTTTCTTCCCGTTTTTCAATCTCTACCGGCAATGCGATGTGATCGGAATATTTGCTGATAATCGAGCGTACGCGCCAGTCATCGAGGAATTCATCTTCGCCTTCACGCAGGTGTAAGGTGATTTCCGTACCGCGGTCATCTTTGGTGATATCGGCAACGGTGTATTCGCCTTCGCCTGCCGATTCCCAGAACACGCCATTTTCCGGCTTGTCGCCTGCCGCACGGGTACGTACGGTCACTTTATCGGCAACGATAAACGCGGAGTAGAAGCCTACGCCAAACTGACCGATGAGCTGGCTATCTTTCGCCTGATCGGACCCCATTGATTCGAGGAAAGATTTGGTGCCGGACTTGGCAATGGTGCCTAAGTGGTCAATCACCTCATCGCGATTCATCCCCACGCCGTTATCAGCAATGGTCAACGTACGCTTATCTTTATCGAAAGAGACGCGCACACGCAGCTCGCCATCGCCTTCATACAGGTCCGGGTTTGACAGGGCGCGGAAACGCAGCTTGTCCGCCGCATCTGAGGCGTTAGAGATGAGTTCACGCAGGAAGATTTCTTTATTGGAATAAAGAGAATGGATCATCAGGTGCAGAAGCTGTTTAACTTCTGACTGAAAACCACGCGTTTCTTGTCCTTTCATGTGGATAGACCTCAACAATGCCATTTTTAATGGTAAAAATACGTTGAGGGTGAGATGGGGACAAGCGGGTGTGATTTCAAGCGGAGGCCGCGAATGCCGCCTCCGTTTGTTCAGAAAATAATCTTATGGCGTCCCGCCAAAGAGTGGGACAGCGTCGTACCGTCGACCATCTCCAGTTCGCCACCAACCGGCACGCCGTGGGCGATACGGCTAGCCTCGACGCCATACTCCGCGCACAGCTCGGCAATATAGTTCGCGGTAGCCTCCCCTTCAACCGTCGGGTTGGTCGCGAGGATCAGCTCGCTGATTTTTTCTGACGCCAGTCGCTGTTCCAGACGATCGAGACCGATATCATCCGGCCCGATGCCGTCCAGCGGCGACAGGTGGCCCATCAGTACAAAATACCGCCCGGAAAATTGCCCGGTCTGCTCAATGGCGTAGATATCCGCAGGACTCTCCACCACGCAAATCTGGCCGTTTTCCTGACGCCGCGGGTTCGAACAGATATTACAGATATCCTGCTCGGTAAAGGTGCGGCAATCGGCGCAGTGGCCGATTTCCGACATCGCCCGGGTCAGCGCCTGCGCCAGGCGCATTCCGCCACTGCGATCGCGCTGCAACAGGGTAAACGCCATCCGCTGCGCCGACTTAGGGCCGACGCCCGGCAGGCAGCGCAACGCTTCCATAAGCTGAGTTAACAGCGGACTGGTTTGCATCAGAATGGCATCTTAAAGCCTGGCGGCAGTTGCATACCGGAAGAGACGGAAGCCATCTTCTCTTTCTGCGTCTCTTCAATGCGGCGCGCCGCATCGTTGAAGGCCGCAGCGACCAGATCTTCCAGCATCTCTTTGTCATCTTCCAGCAGGCTTGGGTCAATTTCCACGCGGCGGCAGTTATGCGCGCCGTTGATGGTAACCTTCACCAGACCCGCGCCGGATTCGCCGGTTACTTCTAGCTGCGCAATCTCTTCCTGCACTTTCTGCATTTTTTCCTGCATCTGCTGGGCCTGTTTCATCAGATTGCCCAGACCGCCTTTTCCAAACATAAGCTCTCTCTCTTGATGGTTCACAATCGCAAGCCAGGCTTACGATCAAATGGGGCGGATACTCTCTTCATCCAGCTCTGCGTCGAAGAATCGGCGTAGCGTCTGAATGTTATTATCCGCGATAATTGACTCACGCGCCTGCGCGAGTTTCTCTTCATAAATGGCCTGACGCCATTCCAGCGGCGTACGCACTGCGGGATTATCATCTTCAACGATGGTCAGTTCAACCGTCGTTCCTGTCAGATCGCTTAGCGCTTGCGCCAGCTTTTGCTGCGCGCCGCTGGAGTTGAGATGCCGCTGCGTCGAACGCAGATGCAGACAAACCGCGCTGCCGTTTTGCTCCTTCCAGGCATTGAGCGCCACCTGCTCCACCAGCTTAGGCAGAGAAAGCTGGCTAACCTGCGCTGCCCACGGATCGCGCTCAATAGCTTCCGCCGCCAGTTTAGCCGCCAGCTCCGGCGTTTTTTCATGCTCCAGAGCTTTCTTAAGCGCTTTTGGCGTAGCCACCACTTCTTTGGTTTGCACTACCGGCGTGGTGGCCTTCCAGCGATAAGCCTCTTTCTTTACTGACGCCGTTTCCAGCGCAGACACCGCCGGGCGCGCCTGTACGCGCTCTGAAACCGAGGCCAGCCGCTCCAGCGCAGAGTTATTCACCGGCCGCGCGCGGGATGCGGCTGCCGGTTCACTCTTTTTTGTTTTGGTTACTCCCTGCGCGCGCTGTAGCTGATTACGCGCCGCCAGCACCTGACTGGTGGAAGCTGGCAGCGGCGCTGGCGATGTCTGCGACGCGGGCGCCGACTGCTGCGGCACCTGCGTCGGCGTCATTACCGCCGTTGGGGCGACGGGCGCAAAAGACTGCCGCGGCGTTTCAGGCTCCGGCAAGGGCATACGCGGGTGAAACGCCAGCGCACGCAGTAACGTCATTTCAACGCCCATCCGCCGGTCCGGCGCCCAGGGCAATTCTTTGCGGCCAATCAACAACGTCTGATAATAGAGCTGGAGATCGCCGGGAGGCACCGTCCGGGCAAGTTCGCGCATCCGTTGCTCAATAGCCGCCATATCGCTGCCTAACGCGGCAGGCGAAAGTTGCACCATCGCAATACGGTGCAGCAGGCTAAGCATTTCGACCAGCAGCGCTTCCCATTCAATACCGCGTGCCGCCGCCTCGTTGATAAGCGACATGACGCGTTCGCCGTTAGCGTCAACCACCGCCTCGACTAATGACAATGCCTGGTCGTCGTCCAGCGTACCGAGCATGGCGCTTACCGCCTGCGTCGAGACCTGTCCATCGCCGCTGGCGATCGCCTGGTCAGTCAGACTTAATGCATCGCGCAGGCTGCCGTCAGCCGCGCGTGATAATAACTGCAACGCGCGGGGTTCGTGAGCGATATGTTCCTCATTGAGAATATGCTCAAGCTGATGACGAATCTGTTCAACATCCAGCGCTTTGAGATGAAACTGTAGGCAGCGCGACAAAATGGTCACCGGTAGCTTCTGCGGATCGGTGGTCGCCAGTAAAAATTTCACATGCGCTGGCGGCTCTTCAAGCGTTTTAAGGAGCGCATTAAAGCTGTGGCGCGACAGCATGTGGACTTCGTCTATCAGATAGACCTTAAAGCGACCGCGCGCAGGCGCGTACTGGACGTTATCCAGCAGGTCGCGGGTGTCTTCGACTTTGGTACGCGATGCGGCGTCAATCTCAATGAGATCGACAAAACGCCCCTGCTCAATTTCCCGGCAGTTATCGCAAACGCCGCACGGCGTCGCGGTGATGCCGGTTTCACAGTTCAGCCCCTTCGCCAGCAGTCGGGCGATAGAGGTTTTACCGACGCCGCGCGTGCCGGAAAAAAGATATGCGTGATGAATGCGCCCTAACGACAAGCCGTTCGCCAGTGCGGTCAGCACATGTTCCTGGCCGACGACGTCAGCAAAGGTTTGTGGGCGCCATTTTCGGGCTAAGACCTGATAACTCATTGGCAGGCTCTGAAACGCTGGAAGGTGGATTCATAGGAGGGTAATGCTAACACAACCTCGCCGATACAGCGAGGTTGTCTCTCTGGCTAAAATAGCAGTGCGGATAGTCTGAATTAATGCCCTGGAAACGGCACCAGGCTATAACAGGTAATCCCCTGCTTTTCCAGACGCTGCTCACCGCCCAGATCGAACAAATTGATGATGAACGCCGCATCGGTGACTTTCCCGCCCAGACGACGGATCAGCTTCACGGTCGCCTCAATGGTGCCACCTGTCGCCAACAGATCGTCCACGACCAGCACGTTGTCGCCAGGTTTAATCGCGTCGACATGGATTTCCAGCTGATCGGTGCCATACTCCAGTTCATAGGTCTCGGCAATAGTTTCACGCGGTAATTTGCGCGGTTTACGTACCGGAACAAAACCAACGCCCAGCCCAAGCGCAACCGGCGCGCCAAACAGGAAGCCACGCGCTTCGGTGCCGACCACTTTGGTAATACCCGCATTTTTATAACGCTCAACCAACAGGTCAATACTGAGCGCGTAGGCTTTCGGGTCTTCCAGTAAGCTGGTGACATCACGGAAAAGAATGCCCGGTTTCGGGTAATCCTGAATGCTTTTGATGCTGTTTTTGAGAAACTCAAGCTGCTGTGCAGTCGCGGTCATGGATATATGCCTGCTAAGTACGGTGTTACTCACGGCGCAATACTTTTCGGTCAGGAGTAACGCTCGGTTACTCTTTGACCGCCTGCGCCTGTGCTCGAAAACGGTCGAATTTACTGGCTGTGAACGACAATTGCAACAGCGATTCGTGTGCTTCAGCGCTTTTGTTGCTTTTCATCAATCACCGGTATCCGCCACATAAAAATCAGCAGGCAGGTCAAAATAACCAACAGCAGCACCCGCACCCACATCATATTCACCAGCCACAGCGAAATACCAAAGGTCAGCAATATCAGCGCGATCGCTCGCGGTTTTGCTCCCGGCGGCATGGCTCGATAGCGTTGCCAGTGGCGCAGATAACCGCCAAACCATGAGCGGTATAACAGCCAGGCATGGAAACGCGGCGACGAGCGGGCGAAACACCAGGCCGCCAGTAAAATGAACGGCGTAGTCGGCAACAGGGGCAAAACCACGCCCAATGTCCCTAATACTACCGCCAGCCAGCCAATGATGATTAAAATAGTACGTTGCATAATGCGAATCGTTATCAAACAGAAGGCTACTGTAGCACAGCCTGTCTTATTTTCATCGGGGTGTTGAATTGAAAACCGCTATGCTGTTACAGACGCTGGAAGAGAGGCTGGCGACGCTACGCCAACGCTGCGCGCCGCTGGCGCAACATGCGACGTTAAGCGCGCGCTTTGACCGGCATCTTTTCCGTACCCGCAGTACTCTGTTGCAGGGATATCTGGAAGAGGCAGACGCCAATCTCGCCGCGCTGCGTCAGGCGGTAAAACATGAGCAACTGCCGCAAGTCGCCTGGCTGGCGGAACATCTGGCTTCGCAACTAGAGGCGATATCGCGTGAAACCGCCGCCTGGTCGCTGCGCCAGTGGGACACCGCCGCGCCAGGACTTGGCCGTTGGCAGCGCAGACGAATACAGCATCAGGAGTTTGAACGTCGACTCCTGGTGATGACACAGGAGCGCAAAATTCGTCTGGCGCAGGCGACCCGCCTTGTCGAACAACAAACGCTGCAAAAGGAAGTCGAGATCTATGAAGAACGACTGGCGCGCTGTCGACATGCGCTGGAAAAAATAGAAAACGTACTGGCGCGTTTAACCCGTTAATCCAGGAGAAAGTATGTCGCTTGAAAATGCCCCTGATGAAGTCAAACTGGCCGTGGATTTAATTGTTCTACTTGAAGAGAATCGCTTACCGGCACGAACGGTGCTACGCGCGCTGGAAATTGTTAGGCGTGATTATGAAAACAAGTTAAAAAGTACGGAAGACGACTCGCAAACAGAGTAATTGCCCCCTGGTTTGTCCTCGTTGTCGCTGACAGAGTGGTCGCCACAGTCAGGCAACAAGGGACGGGTCATGGAACGTCTACCCACCACGCCGCACGATGCGGTATTTCGACAGATGCTGATGCAAAAAGAGGTCGCCCGCGACTTTCTGGCTATCCACTTGCCAGAAGCCTTTCTTGAAATCTGCGATCTGGATTCACTGAAGCTGGAGTCGGGGAGTTTTGTTGAAGGCAATTTACGCAGCCGCTATTCAGATATTCTCTACTCTCTGCATACCCAACACGGCCCCGGGTATGTTTACGCGCTCATTGAACATCAGAGCAAATCAGACCGGCTGATGGCTTTTCGCCTGATGCGTTACGCCATTGCCGCAATGCAGCGTCATCTGGATGCCGGTCATGATACCTTGCCGCTGGTGGTGCCAATCCTCTTTTATCACGGTCCGGAAAGCCCGTGGCCCTATAGCCTTAACTGGCATAATATGTTTGTGAAACCGGATATGGCGAAGGCCTTATACCCAAAATAATTCGAGTTGCTTAAAGGCGGCAAGGGAGTGAGTCCCCAGGAGCATAGATAACTATGTGACTGGGGTGAGCGAGCGTAGCCAACACATAAGCAACTTGAAGTATGAAGGGTATATACAGCCATGAATTTGCGCTGGTCGACCTGACGATAATGCCGGATAATCAGCTTTTGCAGCATCGGCGGATAGCGATGTTAGCGCTCCTGCAAAAACATATTCGTCAACGCGATTTAAGCGAACTGCTCGACCCCCTTATCACACTTTTAACGCAGGACCATTTAACGGACACGCAGCTCAGTGTGCTGGTCAACTATATGTTGAAAGCAGGAAACGCCGCAGAACCCGGGGCGCTGATTCGTCAACTGGCGCAGGGCGCGCCGCAGTATAAGGAGCAACTGATGACAATAGCGGAATGGCTGGAAGAAAAAGGCCGCACGGAAGGGTTGCAAAAGGGCCTGCAAAAAGGGCTTGAGCAAGGGTTAGCACAAGGCCGTGAGGCCGAAGCGCGCGCTATTGCCCGCAAAATGCTTGCCAACGGACTGGAACCCGGACTCATCGCCAGCGTCGCCGGCATTACGTCGGAAGAGCTTTCCACGCTTTCGCATTAGCGGTGCCGCGCGCACTAATAAAGCGCGCGGCCCATCGCCTTTTAGCTTGCCGCCGACGCCAGATCGCCGCCGTTGAGATCGCGCTTCACTTCCGTGACTTCATCGCCCTTCGCGTTGTGCAGATGCACCTCAAGCTGGTTAAAGGCGATATTGATATCATTTTCGCGGCACAGTCGATCGATCGCGCGGTTCAGTTCATCCACCGTATGGCTACGATCGCGCAATTCACGCACATACAGACGCAGTTCATGATCCAGCGTACTGGCGCCAAAGGTGGTGAAGAATACGGCAGGTTCCGGATCGTGCATCACCTTCGGATGTTCCATCGCCGCCTGTAGCAGGACTTTTTTCACTTTCTCCAGATCCGAACCATAGGCCACGCCAAGCCGGATCACCAAACGGGTCGTGGTATCGGACAGGGACCAGTTAATCAGCCGCTCCGTCACGAACGCTTTGTTCGGAATGATCACCTCTTTACGATCAAAATCGGTAATAGTGGTGGCACGAATACGAATCTTACTGACCGTGCCGGAGTAGGTGCCGATCGTTACCGTATCGCCAATGCGTACCGGACGTTCGAAGAGGATGATTAAACCCGAGACAAAGTTACCGAAGATCTCCTGTAGCCCAAAGCCGAGACCCACCGACAACGCCGCCGCCAGCCACTGGAGTTTATCCCATGAGACGCCAAGCGATCCGAATACCGTCATCGCGCCAACAGCGATAATGATGTAGTTAAGGATCGTGGTGATCGCATACGAGGCGCCCTGGCGCATATTCAGGCGTGAAAGCACCAGCACTTCCAGCAGACCGGGTAAGTTGCGGATGAGCGCCCAGGCCACCATCGCAGCGATAATGGCGAATAACAAGCTGCCCATCGTTACGCTTTTCACCACCGCAGCGCCAGCTTCGGAGCCGTTGTAGTGCCACAGCGTGATGCTATCAAGATAGCTGAATACAGTGATCAGATCGGACCAAATCGCCCAGAACATAACGCCGAACAGGGCAATCATCAGCAGCATCGTGATACGTAACGTTTGCTGGTTAATTTGCTCCAGCGCGATGGTGGGTTCTTCCTGTGGCTCCGCACCTTCCGCTCCCTCTTTAACCAGGTTTTGACGGCGAGCCAGTGCGCGGCGCCAGGCAATCCGGCGCGCCGCTACGCTTAATCCACGCAGCACCGTTTGATAAAGCAGGTTCCAGATAATGACCAGATAGACGGTTTCAATCCAGCGCCCCGCCAGGCGCAGCGTGGTATAGAAATAGCCAGTCGCCGTTAATACCATTAACGCTACCGGAATGATGGAAAGAATCGTCACGGTCACCAGTCGAATGCCGTGAGATTCTTTATCGCGCCAGCTTTCCCGACACAGCGGCCACACCAGCAACGTTATCAACAACAGGTTGAGAAAAATAACTGCCTGCCCCAGCACGTCATCCATCAGGTTCAGCGGCGACAGTTCCGCCACCACAGACCAAAAATGCAGCGGCAGCAATGCGAGGCTAATGCGTACAATCTGGCGACGCCAGTGGCTGGTCAACTGCGTCGGCATACCAAAATGGCGTATCGCCACGCCCTCTTTTTCCAGAACCTTCCAGCACAGCCCAAATACCAGCCAGAACAGCGCGAGCTTCTTGCTAAAGGCCCAGAGCAGATCGCTGATATTTAACTGCATGGTCAACAGGATCAGTCCAAGCGCGAGGATAATCAGGCACACCGGCAGCGCGCGGATCAGATCGATCAAAATAGCTTTCGGCGTGTTGAGTTGACTATCGTTACGCAACGACCCCACGGCGGCGGCCAGCTTCTGTTGATACGCTTTTAACCATTTCAGGCGCCAGCGAATTAAACCGGCGATAAGCAAGAGCGGCAATCCGGCCAAAAAAGCAATAAATACCGCGGGCCAGGCTTTTTGCCAGTTCACCGTGACTTTCATGGCGCTGAACTGATCTTTTAACGTTTGGGGGAATGCTTTAAGCCAGTCCCAGTCCATGGGGCGGTTACTGTTCACCCAAAAAATCTGCTGCGTCAGAATGGCTTTCAGATTTTTCGAGACGCTCATTAACTGCTGCTGATTAATCTGCAGGTTAATTGCCATCATCAGCTGGTTACCCAACTGTTTATTTAGCTGATCCAACAGCTCACGGCGCATCTCCACTACCTGAAGCAACGCATCGTGAACTTCATCATTCACCTCGCTGGTATGCCCCTCTTCCAGCTTGTCGACAAAGGCATCGCTTTGGAATAAGGCATCACGCTGCTGGTTGACTTCAAACTGTTCCAGGCGCAAATCCGCAATGCGGTTGGTCATGTCTTCGAGTTCATCGGCAGAGGGCAGGGTTTGCTGCTGCTGGTAAAGAATACGCGACAGCAACAGGCTGCCTTTTAAGACGGCAATCTGTTCTTTGATATTTCTTTCCGACTGCAGCGCGCGATCGAGCCAGTTTTTCACTTTAATATTTTGCTGCATCAACATATTGCCATTTTCGGTCGCGACAATCAGACGCTGGCTTAGTTGATGGTTAATATCCAGCGCCTGCTTTACCAGCGGGTTTTCCTGGATACGCGCCGTTTCGTCCGGCGAAATGGCCTCCTGGGCCGTTTTTTCCGTTAGCGTAAGTCGTTTACTGTTGACCGCCTCCTGTAAAAGTTGAAGCTGATGCTCAAGGCGATTACTGTTGGCCGTCACGTAATCCCGCTGTTTTTGCAAGGTATCCTGCAAAACAGTATTCCCTTCGAGACTCTTACGTTGCTGGTCGATCTGCGCGTTAAGCAGCGCCTGCTGCGCCTGTAATAACACCTGTTGGCTGGGGCGCAGCGCAGCCTCGCCGACGTTATTGCCGTCCAGACGGTTACGGATTTGCTGCATTTGCTGTGAGGCGGTATACATGGCGTTTTGTACGCGCTCCGGCTGGGTCTGTAACGAAACCAACTGGCTGTTATAAGCGGCAAGATCGTTTTGCGAATTTTGCAAATCATCCAGTACCTGCGCCACGCGCAGTTCAAGCTGGCGTAGCGAAAGCGTACTCAGCATTTTTCGCGTTTCATCATCATTATCGACATCGCTCAGCGCATTCAACGCGTCCGTCGCCTGACGCATTTTTTCAGGCGCCCGCGCCACCTTCTGCCGCAGTTGTACGGTCTCATCTTTTATCCGCTCGATTTTCTCCAGCGTGGCTAGCGTATCAATAAGATCTTGCTGGACGAGCTTATCCTGGGCGGAGAGATCTTTTTGCTTATTCAGCGTATCCAACTGGTTTTGCACATCCGCCTTTGACGGCAGGTCGCCATTCGTTTGCCCCCGTGCAAACGCCAGAGACTGACAGGACAGCAGGATAATAAGGAAGCTAATTGTAATAAAAACAAAATGCTGTGAACGTTTATAAAGCTTCAACATAGTCATGAGAATGAAGTGTCTGAACCGGCAAGCAGAGCGGAAATAATTAAGCCGCAAGAGTATCACGCCTGTAACAAACAGAATAGCGAGACAGAAAACGTCCAGGAGTTTTCCTGGAATAGTATCAGGGGGTGTCGTTGACCGTCGACGCTCGCAGGGTCGGACACAGTTGATACATCTCCAGCAGGATGGTGACGTAGGCGCGAGCTTCTTTTTTTAAATCAAATGATTGCGGGGCAAATAACCAGTTTTCCATAATCCCTGAAATAAAGCTGCGCATCAGTATCGCCGCACGACGGGTCAACAGATTTTCAGGCAACATTTTAGCATTAATACAATGTGTTAACGTTTGTTCTATCCGATCGTAACTTTCCAGACAAAGGCTACGTTGCGCCTGTTGAACCACAACCATTTCTCCGACAAACTCACATTTATGGAATATAATCTCCATCAATAAGCGGCGTCGTTCTTCTGTTACAGTAGCTTCAAGAACATGAACTAAAATTTCTCTTAATACAGATAGTGGATCGTCGGGGAATTTTGCCTGATACTCAATCTCAAGCTCACCAATATTGGATTCTGATAGCTCCCAGATCTCACTGAATAAATCCGACTTATTTTTGAAATGCCAATAGATTGCGCCGCGCGTCACGCCAGCAGCGTTCGCAATCTCCGCCAGCGAGGTCGCCGATACGCCTTGCTGCGAGAACAAGCGCAGGGCCACATCCAGGATGTGTTGTCGTGTTTCCAGCGCTTGTTGTTTGGTTTTTCGTGCCATATGTCGGTGAATTTACAGGCGTTAGATTTACATACATTTACGGATGTATGTACCATAGCACGACGATAATATAAACGCAGCAATGGGTTTAAGGACCTTTGACCATTGACCAATTTGAAATCGGACACTCGAGGTTTACATATGAACAAAAACAGAGGGTTAACGCCTCTGGCGGTCGTTCTGATGCTCTCAGGCAGCTTAGCGCTAACAGGATGTGACGACAAACAGGACCAGCAAGGCGGCCAGCAGATGCCAGAAGTTGGGGTTGTCACGCTAAAAACGGAACCACTGCAGATCACAACTGAACTTCCGGGTCGTACCGTTGCTTACCGTATCGCCGAAGTTCGTCCACAGGTAAGCGGCATTATCCTGAAGCGTAATTTCGTTGAAGGAAGTGATATCGAAGCGGGAGTCTCTCTCTATCAGATTGATCCTGCGACCTATCAGGCGACTTACGACAGCGCCAAGGGCGATTTGGCAAAAGCACAGGCCGCCGCGAATATCGCTGAACTGACGGTGAAGCGTTATCAAAAACTGCTGGGTACGCAGTACATCAGTAAGCAGGAATACGATCAGGCGCTGGCCGACGCGCAACAAGCGACTGCCGCCGTTGTCGCAGCAAAAGCCGCCGTTGAAACCGCACGTATCAACCTGGCATATACCAAAGTTACCTCACCGATTAGCGGCCGTATTGGTAAGTCGTCCGTAACGGAAGGGGCGCTGGTACAGAACGGTCAGGCGTCGGCGCTGGCGACAGTGCAGCAGCTAGACCCTATCTATGTGGATGTGACCCAGTCCAGCAATGACTTCCTGCGCCTGAAACAGGAGCTGGCAAATGGTTCGCTGAAACAGGAAAACGGCAAAGCGAAGGTGGACCTGGTGACCAGCGACGGTATCAAATTCCCACAGTCCGGTACACTTGAATTCTCCGACGTTACCGTTGACCAAACCACCGGATCTATTACTTTGCGCGCCATCTTCCCTAACCCGGATCACACCTTATTGCCAGGAATGTTCGTTCGCGCACGTCTGCAGGAAGGGACAAAACCGACGGCATTACTGGTTCCACAACAGGGCGTTACCCGTACTCCACGCGGCGATGCCACGGTGCTGGTGGTTGGCGCCGATAACAAAGTCGAAACCCGCCAAATCGTCGCAAACCAGGCGATCGGCGATAAGTGGCTGGTGACTGACGGGTTGAAAGCGGGCGACCGCGTAGTCGTCAGCGGGCTGCAAAAAGTACGTCCTGGCGCACAGGTTAAAGTGCAGGAAATTACCGCGGATAACAAACAGCAAGCCGCAAGCGGTGATCAACCTGCTCAGCCCAGGTCTTAACTTAAACAGGAGCCGTTAAGACATGCCTAATTTCTTTATCGATCGCCCTATATTTGCGTGGGTGATCGCCATCATCATCATGTTGGCAGGGGGGCTCGCGATCCTCAAATTGCCGGTAGCGCAATATCCAACGATTGCGCCGCCAGCAGTGACGATCTCCGCGACCTATCCTGGCGCTGATGCGAAAACGGTACAGGATACCGTCACGCAGGTTATCGAACAGAATATGAACGGTATCGATAACCTGATGTATATGTCCTCAAACAGTGACTCCACGGGGACCGTGCAGATCACGCTGACCTTTGAATCCGGCACCGATGCGGACATCGCGCAGGTTCAGGTTCAGAACAAACTGCAACTGGCAATGCCGTTACTTCCGCAGGAAGTACAGCAACAGGGCGTGAGCGTTGAGAAATCCTCAAGTAGCTTCCTGATGGTAGTGGGCGTCATTAACACTGACGGCACCATGACCCAGGAGGATATTTCGGATTATGTTGCCGCCAATATGAAAGATCCGATCAGCCGTACTTCTGGGGTGGGCGACGTTCAGCTATTTGGTTCGCAGTACGCGATGCGTATCTGGATGAATCCGACAGAGCTGACCAAATACCAACTAACGCCAGTCGACGTGATTAACGCTATCAAAGCGCAGAACGCCCAGGTCGCAGCAGGTCAGCTCGGTGGTACGCCGCCAGTAAAAGGCCAGCAGCTTAACGCATCGATTATTGCCCAAACGCGTCTGACCTCGACGGATGAGTTTGGCAAAATCCTGCTGAAGGTGAATCAGGATGGCTCCCAGGTTCGTCTGCGGGATGTAGCGAAAATTGAGCTTGGCGGCGAAAACTACGACATCATCGCGAAATTTAACGGTCAGCCGGCTTCAGGTCTTGGCATCAAACTGGCTACCGGCGCCAACGCGCTGGATACCGCTACCGCTATTCGCGCCGAACTGAAAAAAATGGAACCGTTCTTCCCGCCTGGGATGAAAATCGTCTATCCGTATGACACCACGCCATTCGTGAAAATCTCTATTCATGAAGTGGTAAAAACGCTGGTCGAAGCGATTATCCTCGTGTTCCTGGTCATGTACCTGTTCCTGCAGAACTTCCGTGCGACGTTGATTCCGACCATTGCGGTTCCGGTAGTGTTGTTGGGAACCTTTGCCGTGCTTGCGGCCTTCGGTTTCTCGATAAACACTCTGACGATGTTCGGGATGGTGCTCGCCATCGGCTTGCTGGTGGATGACGCCATCGTGGTGGTCGAGAACGTTGAACGTGTTATGACGGAAGAAGGCCTTCCGCCGAAGGAAGCAACGCGCAAATCAATGGGGCAGATTCAGGGCGCATTGGTGGGTATCGCGATGGTACTGTCGGCGGTATTTATTCCGATGGCCTTCTTTGGCGGCTCAACCGGGGCGATTTATCGGCAGTTCTCTATCACCATCGTATCGGCGATGGCGCTGTCAGTGCTGGTTGCGCTGATCCTGACGCCAGCGCTGTGCGCCACGATGCTCAAACCCGTCGCCAAAGGCGATCACGGCGAAGAGAAAAAAGGCTTTTTCGGCTGGTTTAACCGCCTGTTCGATAAGAGCACGCATCACTACACCGATAGCGTAGGCAATATTCTGCGCAGCACCGGTCGTTATCTGCTTCTCTATCTCATTATCGTCGTCGGTATGGCTTATCTGTTCGTTCGTCTGCCAAGTTCTTTCTTGCCGGATGAAGACCAGGGCGTATTTCTGACAATGGTTCAGCTCCCTGCTGGCGCGACGCAAGGACGCACGCAAAAAGTGCTGGATGAGGTCACGGATTACTACCTGAACAAAGAGAAAGCCAACGTTGAGTCAGTATTCGCCGTCAACGGCTTCGGTTTTGCAGGACGCGGTCAAAATACCGGTATTGCGTTCGTATCGTTAAAAGACTGGGCCGATCGTCCAGGTGATGAAAACAAGGTTGAAGCGATTACCCAACGGGCAACCGCAGCGTTTTCACAAATTAAAGATGCGATGGTTTTCGCCTTTAACCTGCCAGCGATTGTTGAACTGGGCACCGCAACCGGGTTTGACTTCGAGTTGATTGACCAGGCAGGCCTTGGCCATGAAAAACTCACCCAGGCGCGTAATCAGTTGTTCGGCGAAGTGGCGAAATATCCTGATCTGCTGGTAGGTGTTCGACCTAACGGCCTGGAAGATACGCCGCAGTTCAAAATCGATATCGACCAGGAAAAAGCTCAGGCGCTGGGCGTGTCCATTAGCGACATTAATACCACGTTGGGCGCAGCATGGGGTGGCAGCTATGTAAACGACTTTATCGATCGCGGTCGTGTGAAAAAAGTTTACGTGATGTCCGAAGCGAAATACCGCATGTTGCCTGATGATATTAATGACTGGTACGTCCGTGGTAGCGATGGTCAGATGGTGCCGTTCTCCGCATTCTCCTCTTCCCGCTGGGAATATGGTTCGCCGCGTCTGGAACGCTATAACGGTCTGCCTTCGATGGAAATTCTGGGTCAGGCGGCGCCAGGTAAGAGTACCGGTGAAGCGATGGCGATGATGGAAGAACTGGCCAGCAAGCTGCCATCCGGCATCGGGTATGACTGGACCGGGATGTCCTACCAGGAACGATTGTCCGGCAACCAGGCCCCTGCCCTGTATGCTATCTCGCTGATCGTCGTCTTCCTGTGTCTGGCGGCATTGTATGAGAGCTGGTCTATACCGTTCTCCGTAATGCTGGTCGTGCCGCTTGGGGTTATCGGCGCTCTGCTTGCCGCCACCTTCCGCGGGCTGACTAACGACGTTTACTTCCAGGTGGGCCTGCTCACAACCATTGGGTTGTCGGCGAAGAACGCGATACTTATCGTCGAATTCGCCAAAGACTTAATGGATAAAGAAGGAAAAGGTCTGGTAGAAGCGACGCTGGAGGCCGTCCGTATGCGTTTGCGCCCGATTCTGATGACCTCGTTAGCATTCATGCTGGGGGTTATGCCGCTGGTTATCAGTTCCGGCGCGGGTTCCGGCGCTCAGAATGCGGTAGGTACTGGCGTACTGGGCGGGATGGTAACGGCAACCGTACTGGCTATTTTCTTCGTACCGGTCTTCTTCGTGGTGGTCCGCCGCCGCTTTAGCCGTAAAAGCGAAGATATAGAGCACAGCCATTCTACAGAACATCGCTGATCTACTGATTGTTGATAAGGCCGCGCAAGCGGCCTTTTTTTGCGTAAAAATCATAAAATACGCTTATTGTTAGATTGTTTATTTTTTGCCATATTAATAAAACGTATAGTCCCTACCGCTTTAAAGGCTTTTCTTAGGAAGCCCGGCAATTCCTTAATTCAGCCATTAATTAAGGAATATTAAGAATATTCCTGGCTATTTTCTCCTGTCAGTGACTATTGTTTTAGCCTGAAAAGCTAAAAAACGTTAACCCAATGATTACACAAACATTAAAAATGGTCCCTTTTTAGGCATATGGCGCCGACTGTTAACATTCGAAAAAGTATGCCAGTAAGCGGATTTCACGCAATTGTAATTTTTCGTAATATGACGATGAAAAGTTTTTTAGAGTAGATTATAGTTAAATCATAAGGTGACGTGGGGAAGTACCAGGTTAGTTAGTTGTATCCATCCCGAAGGTGTTCGGTTAGTTCAAGCCACTAAAAAGGGGATGCATTATGGACGAATACTCACCCAAAAGACATGATATAGCACAGCTTAAATTCCTTTGCGAAACCCTGTATCATGACTGTCTTGCAAACCTTGAAGAAAGCAATCATGGTTGGGTTAATGACCCGACTTCAGCAGTCAATCTCCAGCTCAATGAGCTGATAGAGCATATTGCAACCTTCGCACTTAATTATAAGATTAAGTACAATGAAGACAATAAATTGATTGCGCAGATAGATGAATACCTGGACGACACCTTTATGTTGTTCAGCAGCTATGGTATTAATACGCAGGATTTGCAAAAATGGCGTAAATCGGGCAACCGCCTGTTTCGCTGTTTCGTCAACGCCACCAGGGCCAATCCTGTTAGTTTGTCTTGTTAAAAATTATTACAATCATAGGTAGAATTTATGTCTGATAAACCATTAACTAAAACTGATTATTTGATGCGTTTACGGCGCTGTCAGACAATTGACACTCTGGAGCGCGTCATTGAGAAAAATAAATATGAACTGTCCGATAATGAGTTGGCTGTATTTTACTCAGCAGCGGATCACCGTCTTGCAGAATTGACGATGAACAAACTTTACGACAAGATCCCCTCTTCAGTATGGAAATTCATTCGTTAATCACTCGGCATTGCTTTTCAGGGAATACTCAGGTGTTATCCGACCCTTCGTTTTTGGCTAATAACACAATGGACTATTATATAACAGTGACATAGATCACATACAAATATCAGGGAACGTTCCCTCTAATAATATACTATCGCTTATATTACGATAATATCCACTAAGGGGAACGCGCAGTGAGTGATGAAAAACAAAAAATGATCGCTGGGGCGCTGTATTGCCCGACCGATGAAACTTTATGCCAGGATCGTCTGCGGGCGCGCCAACTCATCCATCAATACAACCATACTACGCCTGATGAAATAAATAAGCGTCAGGCAATTTTAGACAATCTGTTAGCCCGAAGCGAAGACGCCTATATTGAGCCTTCTTTTCGCTGCGACTATGGCTATAATATTTTTCTTGGTCACTCCTTTTACGCTAACTTCGACTGCGTCATGCTTGATGTTTGCCCAATTCATATCGGCGACAATTGTATGCTCGCGCCAGGGGTACATATCTATACTGCCACGCATCCGCTGGACGCCATCGAACGCAACAGCGGCAGAGAGTTAGGCAAACCTGTTACTATCGGAAATAACGTCTGGATAGGTGGACGAGCCGTCATTAATCCGGGCGTAACCATCGGCGATAACGTCGTCGTCGCTTCAGGCGCTGTGGTGATAAAAAACGTACCGCCAGATGTCGTGGTAGGCGGAAACCCGGCGCGGATTATTAAAAAATTGTAGTTAAAATGACAACTGTTATGCTAATTCGTGGTTAATCTGTTACTTTTTTTACGTTACGCCTCCCTTTAAAATGGGCTGTTATTACCCGTATGTCGCAGAAATCATGAAGGCAAAAGATGACAGAGATACAGCGCCTGCTTAGCGAAACTATTGATGACTTAAACGTCCGTGAAAAACGCGATAACAGACCGCGTTTTAGTATCAGTTTTATCCGCAAGCATCCTGGGCTATTTATCGCGATGTATGCCGCCTGGTTTGCGACGCTGGCGATCATGCTGCAATCAGAAACGCTGGTGGGGTCAGTGTGGCTGTTAGTGGTGCTATTTATCGTATTTAATGGCTTTTTCTTTTTCGACATCGCCCCGCGTTATCACTATGACGACATCGACGTGCTGGATCTCCGGGTCTGTTACAACGGCGAATGGTACAACACCCGCTTTGTTCCCCCCACGCTCATTGAGACAATTCTTCAATCTCCACAGGTGGATAATGAGCATAAAGTCCAGCTACAAAAAATGGTTGCCCGTAAAGGCGAGCTTTCCTTCTACGATATTTTTACGCTGGCTCGTGCAGAAGCAAGCCGATAATAAAAAAGTGCGCACCCTCCCTGGTACGCACTGCTTTCCCCGAACTGTTGGCTTTTAACGTCTTTTTTTACGTCCCTGAACCGCCTTAAACCGTGGATTTGTTTTACAAATCACGTATAAACGTCCTTTTCGTTTCACTATCTGGCAATCCGGATGCCGCTGTTTTGCATTGCGAAGTGAGTTTAGCACCTGCATTTCATTTACCCCCGTTTAGCGCCGATAAAATGACCAAAACGTTTCTGGAAACGCGCGGCGCTACCTTCGTTATCAAACGTTTTTTGTTTACCGGTATAAAAAGGATGTGATTTTGATGACACATCAATGGTGACATATGGATACGTTACGCCGTCCAGTTCGATTTCACGTTCGGTTTTGATAGTTGACCCCACCTTCACATATTCATTTGCGCTAGTGTCGTGAAATACGACGGTGCGGTACACAGGATGGATATCAGGTTTCATTGCACTCTCATGATTATGTTATAACATAACAATACAGTACGCCATTAACGATCTTTTTTCAACCCGCAAACATTCACGATCTCTTCCTGGCGGCAAAAACAACGTGGCGTAACGCGCTAGTCTGGCTCCTGAATCTATAAAATCGATAGAATAGCTTTATCATTCGAGGGCGCGATTTGCGATCGGATATACTTTATCTACGCTGTGTTTATAAGGACATCACTGTGACAACACGACATCTGGTCAGCCTGGTAACGGGAGTGCTTATCCTGTCTGTCCTTTTCCCGATAGGATTGAGTCTGTGGCTGGCGCACCGTCAAGTTGAAAAAAGGTTTAATGAAGAGCTGGATATCTTCTCGTCCCGGGTGGCGCTACGTACAGAAAGGGTCAGTGACCAGGCAAAAGCCGCGTTAACGCATATCGCCGCCTTTAAAGGCGAGCCCTGCAGCAGCGCTCATTTACTCGCCATGCGTCGCGTGTCTTATAGCTTTCGGTATGTTCAGGAAGTTCTGTACCTTAAAAATACGATTCCCGTTTGCTCCTCACTTGAAAAAGAGAGCCATATTCCCGCTTTCCCTCCGCCAATGAAAATCACTCGGGACGGTTATCGCGCCTGGTTTACAGCGCAAAACGATCTGGGTATAAAACGCTATATGGCGGCACTCGGTAGCGATAACTATATCGTGATGATCGACCCGGCGTCCTTTATCGATGTGATTCCATTTGGAGCATGGCCGATTGACGTCGCCATTATTGGTCGGGAGCGTAATACCGTGGTTGCCAGCAGCGGTAAGCTTAACCCCGCAATCCTTCCGCTGATTCAGCATGAGACGCCCCTGCGGCTGGAAAACCGAGGCATTCTGTACGCTATCCACCCCCTTCCGGAAATGGGCATCACTATCGTAAGCTGGGCATCCACCGCTCCGCAGGAAAAGAACTGGTATCGCCAGGCGTTTATCTGGCTACCGGCGGGCATCGTAACGGGTCTGCTGGCCGCGGCCTTTATTCTGCGTATTTTACGTCGGCTACAGTCGCCCCGCCACCGTCTCCAGGATGCGATAGACAATCGCGAAATTAACGTACACTATCAGCCTATTGTCTCCCTGAGCAGCGGGAAAATTGTCGGCGCCGAAGCGTTAGCTCGTTGGCAACAGGCGGACGGCACCTTCCTTTCACCGGAAATTTTTATCGCGCTGGCTGAGCAAACCGGACTTACGGAGCCGCTAACCCGGCTAATCATCGAAACCGTTTTTGAAGACATGGGGAGTTGGTTAAAGTCCCATCCCGAGCAACATATTTCGATCAATCTTGAGGCATCCGATCTGGCGTCGGAAACGCTCCCGGCGCTGTTAAGCACGCTGCTGAACCGTAGCCAAATTTCTCCGTCGCAAATCGCGCTTGAGTTAACGGAACGCGAGTTCGCCGATCCGAAAACCAGCGCGCCAATTGTCGCCAGATACCGTAACGCAGGGCATTCAATTTATATTGATGACTTTGGCACCGGCTATTCCAGCCTCAGCTACTTACAAAATCTGGATGTGGATGTCCTTAAAATTGATAAATCTTTTGTCGATGCGCTGGAATATAAAAACGTCACGCCGCATATTATTGAAATGGCAAAAACGCTCAAACTCAAAATGGTCGCAGAAGGTATCGAAACGACCAGACAAGAACAGTGGCTACGCCAGCATGGCGTGCATTATGGTCAGGGCTGGTTATACAGTAAACCGCTATCCGGCTCGGCATTTATTCTTTGGGCGGAACAGCGGCTATAACGTCGCACAGAAGAAAAGAACAGTGTGGAGAGGCAGAATTGGGTGGGGGCCCTGCCAGCTACATCCCGGCACACGCGTCATCTGCCTTGGCTGCTTCCTTCCGGACCTGACCTGGTAAACAGAGTAGCGTTGCGGGAGAACCAACAGAGCCCCCATTGAGAGCGTTGTGAACCAACGCGCAGGCGCATTATCACTGCTATACCGTGTAATTGCAACCCATCAGGCGCTGGATGCTGGTTTCTTGCGCACCTGGGCTTTCCTCTCCCCTTATTCCAGATTATCCTGAAGCATTAATGCAGGATTCTATTATGGATATTCAGGACACATTTCCGCAGCGCGTCTGGCAAATCGTCGCCTCGATCCCGGAAGGTTTTGTCACGACCTACGGCGATGTCGCCCGGCTTGCCGGTTCGCCTCGGGCGGCGCGTCAGGTCGGCGGAGTTTTAAAACGTCTGCCGGAAGGCAGCACTTTGCCATGGCATCGGGTAGTGAACCGCCGCGGCGCGATATCACTTACCGGGCCGGATCTACAACGGCAACGCCAGGCATTACTGGCAGAAGGCGTGGTGGTGTCGGGGAGCGGGCAAATCGATTTACAACGCTATCGCTGGGTGTATTAACCCTCTCCGTTACGGAGAGGGTTGGCGCAGGATTAATACTGGGTAGGCGCAGGAACGGCAGAAGACGGATTGACTTGGGTCGGCGAAGTCGATGGAACCGTCGTCGTCGCACCACCACTGGCCTGAACAGGCACCGCCGTTTGCTGTACCGGTACCAGCGTCAGGTCCGCTTTGGTGCCGCCATTATTAATCACCGGTTTCACGCTATCGGTAATAAATACCAGCTTATTGTCAACGGTGATTGCCGCGCTCAGGAGAATACGTGCGTTAGGTTGAATATCTGATGGGTTAAACGGCAGCACAAAACTGAAAGGCGCCTGTTTACCTTCGGTCCGTACCGCTTTTTGCGACAGCACCTTAGACGGTGTATCAGCCAAAGAAGCATCAGAAAGCGTTACGGTCAGCACCGCATCTGGCGGCAGAGCGACCTTCTGGCGGATCCAGACGGTACCGGAAACATTGGGTTGCTGAATAGTAGACTGGTTAGCTGTAATCGACATGTTAGGGTTTGGCGCAGGCGTCTGGATATCAGCGCTTTTATCAGCGCAGGCCGCCAGAGATATCGCAACCGCTAAACCACTTACGATGTGCACGAGTTTCATTCAATTCTCCTTATCATCAATGCACCAGCAGGCCTTTCCCCCCGCCGGAAGAGTGGTTAACAGAAACATAACGTGATTAAGTGTGGCACAGGTCACTCATTTTTGCCTGGAATTGCTCTGTTATTCAGACTTTTGTACCCATCGGACCACTTGCGAAATTGCGTTATACTCAGGCCTACCTCGCTTCGGCATCGTTGTCACCTGGAGAGCATGTATGAGTCAGACGCTAAATAATTTGCTGACATTGTTGAATCTGGAAAAAATTGAAGAAGGACTCTTTCGGGGCCAAAGTGAAGACTTAGGGCTGCGTCAGGTATTTGGCGGTCAGGTGGTGGGCCAGGCGTTATATGCCGCCAAAGAGACGGTGCCGGAAGAGCGACTGGTGCATTCATTCCACAGTTATTTTCTGCGACCAGGCGATAGTCAAAAACCCATTATCTATGACGTTGAAGTGCTGCGCGATGGAAATAGTTTTAGCGCCCGCCGCGTTGCCGCTATTCAGAACGGGAAACCCATCTTTTACATGACCGCCTCATTCCAGGCGCCGGAACCGGGTTTTGAACATCAAAAAACCATGCCGACGGCAACCGGGCCGGAAGGACTACCGTCAGAAACGGAAATCGCGCAGTCGCTGGCGCATTTACTGCCGCCGATTCTGAAAGAAAAGTTTCTCTGCGATCGCCCCCTGGAGATTCGTCCTGTCGAATTTCACAATCCGTTAAAAGGTCACGTCGCCGCGCCAACCCGTCAGGTATGGATTCGCGCCAACGGCACCGTTCCGGATGACATTCGCGTCCATCAATATTTACTGGGATATGCCTCTGACCTGAATTTCCTCCCCGTCGCGCTTCAGCCTCACGGCATCGGTTTTCTGGAAAAGGGCATTCAGATCGCCACTATCGATCACTCTATGTGGTTCCATCGCCCGTTCAATCTTAATGAATGGCTACTTTATAGCGTGGAGAGCACTTCCGCCTCCAGCGCCCGGGGCTTTGTTCGCGGCGAGTTTTATACTCAGGATGGCGCGCTGGTCGCCTCGACCGTGCAGGAAGGGGTGATGCGTAATCACAATTAAAAAACATGCCGCTATCCGGCGTTAATGGCCTGATGGCGATGCGCTTATCAGGCCTACCGTAGGCCGGATAAGACGCTTTCGCGTCGCCATCCGGCATGTTGCGCAATCACGCGTTATATGCATTCTCGCCGTGGCTGTTCACATCCAGCCCCTCGCGCTCCTGCTCTTCCGGTACGCGCAGTCCAACAAGGATATCCGCCAGTTTGTAACCAACAAACGCGACAACGCCGGACCAGGCGACCGTAATAGCAATACTTTCCAGTTGTACCATAACCTGATGGCCCATCGTAACGCCGTCGACAAAGCCAACGCCGCCCAGCGAACTGGCGGCAAAAACGCCGGTCAGGATACAGCCGACTATTCCGCAAACGCCGTGAACGCCAAATACGTCGCACGGATCATCTACCCGTAACAGACGTTTAAGCATGGTGACTCCCCACAATCCCGCCAGACCCGCAATAACGCCGATAACCAGCGCGCCGCCAACGCCAACATAGCCACAGGCTGGCGTCACGCCGACCAGACCGGCAATCGCGCCGGAACAGGCTCCCAGCAGGGAAGGTTTACCGCGTAGCGTCCACTCGCCGATAATCCACCCCAGAATCGCGGCGGCGGTCGCCACCACGGTGTTCACAAAAGCCAGCGCGGCTATCTCGTTTGCGCTACTGGCAGAACCCGCGTTAAATCCAAACCAGCCGATATACAGGATCGCAGTACCGGTAAAGACCATCGGCAGATTATGGGGTTTAAATGCTTCTTTCCCAAAGCCGACGCGCTTACCAATTAAATAAGCCCCCACCAGACCGGCGATAGCGGCGTTAATGTGCACCACCGTACCGCCGGCAAAATCCAGCGCGCCGTGAGCAGCCAGCAGGCCGCCGCCCCACACCATGTGCGCAATCGGAATATACGAGAGCGTGAACCACACCACGACAAAAATCAGTACCGCCGAAAAACGAATACGTTCCGCCAGCGCGCCGACAATCAGCCCGACGGTAATACAGGCGAAAGATCCCTGAAACGCGACATGGATATACTGATAAATCGTGCCCGTTACCGCCGTCAACGCGATGTTCTTCAACATCGCCCCCTCGACATTACCGAAGAAATGATTCCCTTCGCCAAAAGCCAGCGAATAGCCGTATACCACCCATAAAATACAGACCAGCGCAAAGGTGACGGTCACTTGCGTTAACATCGACAGCACGTTTTTAGCGCGGATTAATCCGCCATAAAACAGCGCGATACCCGGTATCGTCATAAACAGCACCAGCGCGGTGCTGATCATCATAAAAGCATTATCCGCTTTATCGGCAACCGCTGGCGCGGCCATCGTTAGCCCAGGCAGCAGCACCAGTGAAGCCAGTGTGGTTTTTATCATCGCTATCTTCATTTTTTCATTTCCTGTTGCTGTGTGGCGGGTCTTAAAGCGCCGCTTCGTCAGCTTCGCCGGTACGAATCCGAATAACACGCGTGAGCTCCGCGACGAAAATTTTGCCATCGCCAATTTTTCCGGTATAAGCCGCTTTAGTGATGATATCGATCACCTCTTCCAGTTGGTCGTCGGCGATAGCCACATCAATTTTGACTTTCGGCAGGAAATTCACGCTGTACTCCGCGCCGCGATACAGTTCGGCGTGTCCTTTTTGACGACCAAACCCTTTCACTTCGGTGACGGTCAATCCCTGAATGCCAATAGAAGAAAGCGCTTCCCGCACGTCCTCCAGCTTAAACGGTTTGATAACCACGGTAACCAGCTTCATAGCCCCCCTCCAGTCAGAATTAGGTAAGGCATATAGACTATTCAAAATGAGCGTTGCAAAGGGTGTGCCAGAAATGAGTGAGTGGTGAAAGGCGCGGTTAGCGGGGCGTCTTTATATTGACGCGCCCCAAAATCGAAGCAGGAAAAGAAAAACGCACCATGACGGTGCGTGATGGGCGAGGTTTTGCGCCACGGGGCAAAACCTTACGTCGCGGGGCCGGACTCCTCATGTACGCTGGCGGCTAACTCCTCACCAACCAACTGTAATTGATACATTTGCCAGTAGCGTCCTTGCGCCGTCAGCAATTGTTGATGCGTCCCGCGCTCCACCGCCTGGCCGCGGTGGAGTACCAGAATGGTATCCGCCTCCACGATAGTCGATAGCCGATGGGCGATAACCACCAGCGTGGTGCGCTCGCGAATCGCCGCCAGCGCCTGCTGTATCGCCTGCTCAGTGCCGGAATCGATGCTGGCCGTCGCTTCATCAAGAATTAATATTTGCGGGGCGTCAACCAGCACGCGCGCCAGCGCCAAGAGTTGTTTTTGCCCGACGGACAGCGTATTCCCCTGCTCACCAAGACGCGTATGCAGCCCGTGGCTCAGGCCGCGCGCCAGGTCTGCCAACTGTACCGTTTCCAGCGCCTGCCAGACCTGCGCCTCTGAAACATCGCGCCCCAGCGTCACATTGGCCAGAAAGGTATCCGCCATCACTACCGGGTCCTGTTGAACCATCGCCACGCCCTGGCGTAAAACGCGATGATTAAAAGAAGAGATTTCTCGCCCATCCAGCCGAATTTCGCCTTGCGTCAGCGGGTAGTACCCCATCAACAAGCTGGCGAGCGTGCTCTTCCCGCTGCCTGTGTGTCCCACCAGCGCCACAAAACTACGGGACGGTACTGATAGCGTAATGTCCTGTAAAACAAGGCTATCATCGCGGTAAGCAAACGACAGATGATCAATATCAATCGCGCCGCTTTGCAACGGCCTGTCGTCGCTGCCATAGCGCTGTCGTGGGCGATCCATCAGTTCAAAAACACGCTCTCCCGCCACAACCGCCTGCTGTAGCATGGATTGCTGGGTGGTCAGTTCAATGAGCGGCTCGTTCAGACGCGACAAATAGCTAATGAACGCATACAGTACCCCGACCTCAATCGTGCCGGCAGACGTAAAACTGAAGAGCATCAACAGACCGCACAAAATGAGCGCGGAAAAGAGGCTAAGCAGCGGACGCAATAAAAATCCGTCTAAGCGCAGCGTCTGCATCCGCGCCATGTAGTGCGAACGGCTGGCCTCGCCCATTCGTTCGCCAAAGCGCGCCTGCTGGCGAAACTGCTGAATAACGCTCATCCCGTTGATGATTTCGTTAAATCCATCGTTAATATCCGCCAGGTATGCCCGCACGCGGCGTACCATCGGCGTGCTGTAGCGCTGATAGATGATCATCACGGTCAATACCGCCGGAAAAATCAAAATCGCCACCAGCGCCATCCGCCAGTCAAGGCTGAACATGGCGACCAGCATGGCGCCGATCAGCGCCGCGCTACGTAATACCGTCGCGACGACCGTGACATACAGATCGCGGATAACTTCCGTGTCGTTAGTCACGCGTGAAATTAATTGTCCGACAGGCTGGGTGTCGAAGGCGCTTAACGGCTGGCGCAAGGCGGCATCCATTACGTCAGTGCGCAAGGTCTGAACCACGCCAACGGCCGCCCGGTTAAATAATAAAGACTGGGCGTAATGCAGGCCCGCCGCCAGAAACTGTAGTCCCACATAGGCGGCCGCCAGCCCCGCGACTTTACCCAGAGGTAAATGGTGTTGGGCCACCATGTTGTCAATGAAATAGCTGATCAGCAGCGGACCGCTAACCTCCGCCGCCGCCGCAATCCACAGCATAATCACCGCGACAGAGAGCGGTTTTCGCCAGGGCGAGCCATACGCCAGCAACCGTTTCAGCGTCGGCCATAGCTGTCCAAAACTACGCATTCGCCGCCTCCTCGCCGCTTTCCGGCGCGTCATCCAGCGCGGCCTCCAGTTGCTGATAGCGATACATATCGCGATACCAGCCAAGCTGCTGCGCCAGTTGATCGTGATCGCCGCGCTGAACAACATGACCATGTTGCATCACCATAATTTCATTGGCATCGGTCAACGCAGATAAACGATGCGCGCTTATGATGACCGTGCGCCCTTCGCCCCACTGGCGCAAATTATGCAAAATCTGATGCTCCGTGCGACCATCTACTGCCGAGAGCGCATCATCGAGAAGCAGAATTTCCGCATTCAACAGTAGCGCTCTGGCAATCGAGATACGCTGTTTTTGCCCTCCCGATAACATTACGCCGCGTTCGCCTACCTGCGTGTCGTAGCCCTGAGGAAGACGGAGAATATCCTCATGTACGCTGGCTAAACGCGCCACCTGTTCAATCTCTTCCTGGGTCGCCTCCGGGCGTCCGAGCGCAATATTATTGGCAATAGAGTCCGAGAACAAAAACGGCGTCTGACTGACCACCGCCAGTCGGCTACGCCAGCTATCAAGCTGCAGATGCGTCAACGGCATGTCATGGAAACGGATTTCTCCCTGCGTCACATCAAAATGGCGCTGGATAAGCGACAATATTGTGCTTTTCCCCGCGCCGGTCGGACCGCATATCCCCAGCATCTGACCCGGTTTAAGACGAAAGTTCACATTCTCCAGCGCCGGATGCGTCGTTTGCGGATAGCGAAACTCACGAATGGCCGCCGTCAATTCGCCCCGCCCCGCCGGGACCGGCTCTTCGCCATCCTTAACTACCGGCGCTTCCGCCAGCATGGCGCGGATGCGGCTGTAAGCGGCGCTACCTCGCTCCACGATATTAAACATCCAGGCCAGCGCCAGCATGGGCCAAATCATCACCCCCAGATACATCATAAAGCTGGTGAGTTCGCCCAGCGTCAGGCTGCCGTTAACCACCATCCAGCTTCCGCCGCTAATCGCGAGCAGGTTCGCCATGCCAATGGCGATGTAAATAGTTGGATCAAAACGCGCATCAATACGCGCCACTCGCATATTTTTCTTGCCAGTATCTTCGGCATCCGCCGCAAACAGCGAGGACTGGCGGTCCTCCAGGCCAAACGCTTTTATCATGCGAATGCTGGTCAGACTCTCCTGCGTGCGGTCGTTCAGGCTGGAGAAGGCGGCCTGCGCCAGTTTGAAGTAATCATGCAGCCGATCGCCGTAACGTTTGATCATCAGCGCCATAATCGGCATCGGCAACAACGCTAATAGCGTTAGCTGCCAGCTAATTTGCGTCGACATGACAATCAGTACCGCGCAGCCCATTACCAACGAGTCAACCAGCGTCAGAACGCCCTCGCCTGCCGCAAATACCACGCGATCCACATCATTCGTCGCGCGCGCGATAAGATCGCCCGTCCGATGGCGCTGATAAAATTCAGGATGCTGGCAACTAAGCTGGCGATAATAATCTTCACGCAGTTCAACGGCTAATTGATAAGAGGCACCAAATAGCAGCACGCGCCAGACATAGCGCAACAAATAGACCACCACGGCGATCAGGGCAATGGTGCCAATCCACATCGCTATCCGGCCAGAAGTAAAATGCTGTGCGGTTACGCCATCCACGACGATCCCCACCACTTTGGGTGGGATCAGCTGAAGAATCGAAATAAGCATAAGCAGGGCCACCGCGCCAAGATAGCGACGCCATTCCCGGCGAAAGTACCAGCTTAATTGAGCAAATAATCGCACGCGTTATTTCCTGATATGATTTCCGGCAATACCGGGAGAATTATTCAATGGGCAGAGAAGTGGTGTACTTAATCTGTTCCATCGAAAAACTGGAGGTGACGTCTGACAGTCCTGGAACGCTATTGACCAGACGTTTATAGAAATCGTCATACCGCTTCATGTCGGCAACCTGAACCCGCATCAGATAATCGTATTCCCCCGCCATCCGCCAGAAACCAAGCACTTCCGGCATCTCAGTGACGACAGTCACGAACCGACAGTACCATTCACTGCTGTGGTGCTGCGTTTTTATCAATACAAAAGCGGTTAATCCCAGACCCAGTTTTTCCGGGTCCAGCAGCGCGACCCTGCCAAGAAGAATACCGTCGTCTTCCAGGCGTTTAAGCCGCTTCCAGCAAGGCGTTGTCGTCAGATTAACGGCATCCGCCAGCGCCTGCAAAGAGAGGGTACAGTCCTGCTGCAATAAGGAAAGCAGTTTACGGTCAATTTTATCTAACATACCCATCCCGTAGAGAATATTTTTCTCCTTACATTGTAATTTAAAGGTCAAATAGCAACAATTTTTTCCGTGCTTTTCGCTAATCTGGGCACAAAATGATAAACGGATATTAATGATGGGTAGCAATTGGGTTAAAAATGCCATTAATGAAATTAACGCTGACCACCAGCGCTCGGCCGATACGCATCTTATTCGTCTGCCCCTGCCGGCATTTCCAGGTATTCAGTTTTACCTGAAAGATGAAAGCACGCATCCCACCGGTAGCCTCAAGCACCGCCTGGCGCGCTCGCTGTTCCTTTATGGGCTGTGCAATGGCTGGATTAAAGAAGGCACTCCAATTATTGAAGCGTCATCAGGCTCAACGGCGATTTCCGAAGCCTGGTTCGCGCGTTTACTGGGACTGCCGTTCATCGCCGTCATGCCCGCCTGTACCGCAAAACGTAAAATCGAACAGATTCAATTTTACGGCGGCCACTGTCATTTTGTGGAGAGCGCCTGCGAAATTTATGCCGCCTCCGAGCGGCTGGCGCATGAACTGAACGGTCACTATATGGACCAGTTTACCTACGCAGAACGGGCTACCGACTGGCGGGGCAACAATAATATTGCCGACAGTATTTTCAGACAGATGCGCAACGAACCCCATCCGGTACCGCGATTTATCGTTATGAGCGCCGGAACGGGCGGAACCTCTGCGACGATTGGGCGCTATATTCGCTGTCAGGGCTATGATACTCAGCTAATGGTGGTGGATCCGGAAAATTCCGTCTTTTTACCTTACTGGCAAGATCGCGACGCTTCATTACGCAGCCCGGTGGGCAGCAAAATTGAAGGGATTGGTCGCCCGCGGGTAGAGCCTTCTTTTATTCCGGATGTCGTTGATGAGATGCTGCGTGTGCCGGACGCCGCCAGCATTGCCACCGCACACTGGCTGGAAACGCAGCTAGGCCGTAAAGTCGGCGCCTCTACCGGCACGAATATGTGGGGAGCGCTGCAGCTTGCGGCCCGGATGCGCGAGGCCGGAGAAACCGGCGCTATCGTGACGTTATTGTGCGATAGCGGCGATCGTTATCTGGATACCTATTACCATCCGGCATGGGTTAGCGAACATATCGGCGACTTGACGCCGTGGTCAGCAGCCATCGCAAGATTACTTACCGTCGACTAAAAATTAAAAAAAAAGCCAGACTGAACGTCTGGCTTGCTGGAAGAGATCTCTCATTCGGGGGAATAAGGTAGATGCGGATTGTCCAGCCAATGTGTCAAAAAGTGTGCTACCGCTTGATTACCACAATGTCCGATGACCGACAAATGCGGCAGCGCGGCGATAAGTTGCGGCATGGCATTGCCCATAATGAGCCCCCGCCCGACGCTGCCCAGCATTTCCCGATCGTTCATCGCATCGCCAAACGCCATGCAATCTGCCAGTGAAAGCCCCAAATGGCCGCTCAATACCGCCAGTGCAGAGCCTTTATTACACCCCAGTGGTAACACTTCCAGGCAGTCGACGGCAGAAAAACAGAGGTGCGCGCGTTCTTCCAGCGCCTCATTGAGCTGAATGCGCAAGCGAATCAGATCTTCATGATCGCCGCAAAAACAGATCTTCGTCACCTGATGGGCCGGGATGCTTTTTACATCGATAACCTGATAACGAAAGCCGCTGTAGACATGCGCCTGGAGTAGCGCGGGGATCTCCTGGCCTGTAAACCAGCCGTTGTCATTAAAAACATGCATACTGGCCCGGGTATCCCAGGCATGGTGCATCACCGTATCGGCAACCTGAGGATCGAGATCCTGACGATGCAGCACGTCGCCTTCCAGCGAGTGAACTCGCGTCCCGTTACCGGTAATAAGATAAGCATCCAGTGAAAGCGTCCCCAGAATATGCCGCATTTCCAGAACATGACGACCCGTGGCAAATGTCAGGGTGATATCGCGTTCGCGCAGACGCGACAGCGTGGCGATCGTCTCTCTACCCAAATGGTGATCAGGCATTAATAACGTGCCATCCATATCAAATGCTGCCAGACGGGCCATCTCTTTCTCCACACTGTGACGCGGTTAACTTGTCATTCAGTATTACCTGAGATATACGGAAGTAATAGTGAACAGATAAAATGAAGTGTTCCGGGTTTCTATGAGGCTACTGAATCGGCTTAATCAATATCAACGCCTCTGGCAGCCTTCCGCCGGAGAAACACAACATGTCACCGTTAGCGAACTGGCTGAACGCTGTTTTTGTAGCGAGCGCCACCTGCGAACGCTGCTGCGTCAGGCCCAGCAGGCGGGTTGGCTAAAATGGGAAGCACAGTCCGGGCGCGGGAAACGTGGACGGCTACAGTTTCTGGTCACGCCGGAATCGCTCCGTACCGCCATGATGGAACAGGCGCTGGAAAAAGGGCAGCAGCTCAACGTACTGGAACTGGCGCAACTGGCACCTGGCGAATTACGGGCGATGCTCCAGCCTTTTATGGGCGGCCAATGGCAAAACGATACGCCGACATTGCGTATTCCCTACTATCGTCCGCTTGAACCGCTGCATTCGGGTTTCCTGCCAGGACGCGCGGAACAACATCTCGCAGGGCAAATTTTTTCCGGGTTAACGCGCTTCGACCGCGACAGCCAATATCCTTGCGGGGATTTGGCGCATCACTGGGAGGTTTCCGCCGACGGTTTACGCTGGGATTTTTATATTCGCTCCACGCTGCACTGGCATAATGGCGATACGGTGGACACCGCGCAGCTACACGAACGCCTGGAAAGGCTGCTTACCCTACCCGCGCTAAGCAAATTGTTTATTAGCGTCGCCCGTATCGAAATAACGCATCCTCAGTGCCTTACCTTTCTCCTTCACCGGCCTGATTACTGGCTGGCGCATCGTCTGGCCAGCTATTGTAGCGGTCTGGCACATCCTGACCTGCCGCTTATCGGCACCGGCCCTTTTCGCCTGACGTTGTTCACGCCGGAACTGGTACGTCTGGAAAGTCATGACCATTATCACCTTAACCATCCGCTGCTGAAAGCGATTGAATTCTGGATCACCCCGCAACTGTTTGCCCAGGATCTGGGCACCAGTTGCCGCCATCCGGTGCAGATCGCCATCGGCAAACCGGAAGAGCTGGCGACGCTGAGTCAGGTAAGTAGTGGTATCAGTCTGGGCTTTTGCTATTTAACTATCAAAAAGGGCTCACGGCTCAACGTACAACAGGCACGACGTCTGGTACATATTATCCATCATACTTCTCTGCTGAAAACATTGCCGGTAGATGAGAATTTGATTACGCCAAGTCAGGGGCTGCTACCCGGCTGGACAATCCCGCAATGGCAGGTTGTTGATGAAACGCCATTGCCTAAAAAACTCACCCTGGCGTACCACCTTCCCGTAGAGCTTCATACGATGGCGGAGCAGCTTCGACATTACCTTGCGACGCTCGGCTGTGAGTTAACGTTGATTTTTCATAACGCCAAAAACTGGGATGACTGCCCTGCGCTGGCGCAAGCGGATCTGATGATGGGCGACAGGCTGATCGGCGAAGCGCCGGAATATACGCTGGAGCAGTGGCTACGTTGCGATCAGATCTGGCCGCATGTCCTGGACGCGCCTGCGTTTTCCCATCTGCAGGCTACGCTTGACGCCCTGCAAATTCAGCCCAATGAAAAGGATCGCCGCACTGCCCTGCAACAAGTTTTTGCCAACCTGATGGATGACGCCACACTTACGCCGCTGTTTAATTATCACTATCGCATCAGCGCTCCACCTGGCGTTAACGGCGTTCGGCTCACCCCTCGCGGCTGGTTTGAATTTAGCGAAGCCTGGCTTCCGCCGCCTTCGCCGTGAAGAAGCTGGTCGGTATTATCCGCACGCGTTACCATATTGGTTTTCGTCATTTATCAGGATAACTATGAAACGCGCCGTTGTTGTATTTAGTGGAGGTCAGGACTCCACCACTTGTCTGGCGCAAGCGCGACATCAGTATGATGAAGTGCATTGTGTCACGTTTGATTATGGTCAGCGCCACCGCGCAGAGATTGATGTCGCACGCTCTCTGGCGTTAAAACTTGGCGCGCGCGCGCATAAGGTGCTGGATGTCACTTTGCTGAACGAACTGGCGGTCAACAGCCTGACGCGGGATAGCATTCCGGTGCCGGATTATGAACCGAACGCTGACGGCATCCCCAATACTTTCGTACCGGGACGCAATATTCTCTTTCTGACGCTGGCGGCGATTTACGCTTATCAGGTCAAAGCCGAGGCAGTGATCACCGGCGTTTGCGAAACCGATTTTTCCGGCTATCCAGACTGCCGCGATGAGTTCGTCAAGGCGCTGAATCACGCTGTGAATCTGGGCATGGCGAAAGATATCCGTTTCGAAACGCCCTTAATGTGGATTGATAAAGCTGAAACCTGGGCGCTGGCCGATTATTGGGGCAAACTGGATTTAGTTCGCGAAGAGACGCTGACCTGTTATAACGGCATCAAAGGCGACGGCTGTGGTCATTGTGCTGCCTGTAATCTGCGCGCCAACGGCCTGAATCATTATCTGGCGAATAAAGCGACGGTAATGGCGGCAATGAAGCAGAAAACCGGGTTAAGGTGATTGTTTTGCCGGATGGCGGTGCACGCACCTTATCCGGCCTGGCGACATTCACCGTGGTCAATATCGCCCGTAGGCCTGATAAGCGCAGCGCCATCAGGCTGCGAGGCGTTATTGCACCATCTGTTCCAGCTTTTCACGCAATTCGCCTTCCAGCGGCAGCGCTTTTTGCGTTTTTAAATCAATGCAGACAAATGTGATGAGCGCATCCGCCACCACCTGCCCTTCTGGCTCCAGCGTGATCGTCTGGCTTAATACGCCACTTTTACCGTTAAGCTGTTGTACCTGACTGGTAACGGTCAGTAGATCGCTCAATACCGCCGGGCGACGGTAATTTATATTGATGTTTACCACCACGAACGCAATATTGCGGGCCGTCATCCACTGAAAGCTGTCGCTGTTTTCCAGCCCATCCCAGCGGGCTTCTTCCAGAAACTCCAGATAGCGGGCATTATTAACATGCTGATAAACATCAAGATGATAACCACGAACTTTGATTTGTGTTTGCATAGCGCAATAACCTTACGTTGTTGTTATAAGTAAACGACAAGTACAGAGGCCATAACTGGTATGACCTCTACAGTCTGGCAAATTTTTGCCACTGTGCAAGTTATTACAATGTTAAAACTGCCAGATTACGCTCTACTAGCGCGCTTCCCATTCCCGGCACCTGCTTTAAATCATCCACCGTTTTAAAAGGACCATACTCCTCTCGATAGCTTACAATGGCCTGCGCTTTTTTCAGCCCAACACCGTTCATCACCCGCGCCAGATCCTCCGCTGACGCGGTATTAATGCTCACCCTGGTACCTTCATCATCGCTGGCTTTAGCAGGTAATGCCGCTTTGGTGGAGGATGAAGAAGGCGTATCCGCTTTTGTTTCCACCGCTGCGTTTTTTGCAACAGGCGTCGCCGCCAGCGCGCTATGGGTCATGCCCGCGCAGGTTAAAGAAAGCGTAATAAGCAGTGCTTTAATTCCGTGTTTCATGCTGTTTTCTCCTTGTTTGTTAACAGTGAAGCCACGATAGCGGGACGGAGAAAAACGAACAAACGGCAATTCTCAAAAATGGAAAAGGCCGCGAAAGCGGCCTTTGTGGGATACAACGTTTTGCAATTTTTTGCGAAGCGCCTCGACGATTACTGCTGTTCCAGAGCGTCGCCGATTTTGATTTTCGCCTCTTTACGCAGATTGCTCATCAGCGCCTCAAAGACAATTTGCGCATTGTTCTGCGTGATGCCCTGCACCATCGCTTTTTTCTGCGCTTCCGGCATGGAGCCCGCTTTCACCTCGTCAAACGCCAGCAGAACAACGTTACCCTGCATATCGTTCGCCACGCCATAGACTGGCTTATCTTTCGTCGGGAGGCTTAACGCAAAGGCCGCCTGACTCACCGGATCCTGACTGGTACGGCTTAACGTTTTAGGCTCGCCAAAGCTCAGCCCCGCCGCTTTCATCGCTTCCGCGCCTTTGCCCGCTTTCAGCTCGACCAGCAGTTTTTCTGCATCCAGCTTCGCCTGTTGTTCAGCTTTATTATGCTTCACCAGGGCAGTGACCTGTTCTTTCACCTCTGCCAACGGCTTCACGGCTTCAGGTTTATGCTCGCTCACGCGCACGACAAAAGCCCGGTCACCATCCACGGTGATAATGTCTGAATTCGGCCCCGGCGTACCGTTTTCGCCCACCAGACCGCCATTAAAGATAGCATCGGCTACCGGTTTGAAGTTCAGCTCTTCCGGCAAGTTGTCATGGCTAAACCAACCGGTTTCAACCGCTTTTACGCCAGCGGCCTGTTCAGCGCTTGCTAACGACTCATTGTCATTGCTTGCCGCATCGCTCACCTTCTGCTGTAACGCATAGTAAGCATCCAGCGCTTTCTCTTGTTTCACTTTCGCGGCAATGTCGTCGCGAACCTCGCTTAACGGTTTCACTTTGGCAGGCTGAATATCATCCAGACGCGCCACCAGAAAACCGACAGACGACTTAATCACGCCAGATATCTGGCCTTTCTCTTTCAAACCGGCATTTTTCAGTTCCGGCACCGTGGCAGACTCTTCCAGCCAGCCCATATCGCCGCCATTACGCGCAGAGATGATGTCGGTAGATTTCTCTTTCGCCAGCGTGGCGAAATCTTCGCCCTTGTTCAGCGCATCCAGTACCGCTTTCGCATCATCTTCCGTTTTGGTCTGAATAATGCTGTAACGATTACGCTCCGGCTGGGTAAACTGATCCAAATGCTGATCATAATAGGCCTGAATATCCGCATCGCTGACCGGCGCCTGCATCGTCGCAGCATCCAGCTTGATGTAGCTTACACGGAACTGTTCCGGCGTCATAAAGCGGGCTTTATTCTGATCGTAGTAGCTGGACACTTCCTGATCGGTCACCTGCTGCTTCGCCGCCAGCGCGTTGACATCAATAGCGGCTTCACGCACCACGCGCTGTTGAGAGACTAATGCCGCCAGCTCGTCGGTTTCCCCTTTCAGCATAAAATCAGTACCGGCCACGCCGTTGATCAGTTGCTGAGTGGTAAGCTGGTTACGCAGCGCCTGAGCATACTGATCGGCCGTCATTCCCATCTGATTCACAATCGCGTTATAGCGGTTGTTGTCAAACCGACCGTCCACCTGAAAAGCGGGAGTGGCGAAAATCGCCTGCTTTACCTGCTCATCGCTGATGCCCAGTTTCAGTTCACGGGAATATTGATCCAACAGCGCTTCATCTATCAGACGATTCAGCACCTGCTGGCGCAGACTTTTCATATAACCTTCGTTGGCCGCCAGTTCAGAATACCGGTCGCCCAACTGCTGCTGCATACGGTTACGTTCGTTGTTAAACGCATTCTCAAACTGTGCCCGGCTGATTTCCTGGCCATTCACTTTTGCGGCGTAGTTATTGCTTCCGCCAATCAGGTAACCACTAACGCCGGTCAAAATGAACGACACGATAATGATAACGAAAATAATCTTGAGCACGAGACTGTTTGCAGCCGTGCGTAAGCTGTCCATCATGGTGTAACCACACTCCGCTGTAGGTGACTTTACACTTTATCTTTCAGGCGGCTTCTCTGCAGACTACCGAGTGATTCGCTCAGTTGCCGCGTCGACGCAACTTGAATGATTTGCGTATATATATTTCACGCGCATCGCATTTTCTGAACGCAGCGCGCAAAAGCCTATTGTGACAAGAAACGAGGGCAATTGTCAGCCCGCAACGCGCAGAAAGTCCCGAATAACCAATAAAAAAGGCACATCAGTTGATGCGCCCTTGTACTTTGTCACATCCCCCGAGGGGATCACGCTTAGTTTACCGCGTCTTTCAGCGCTTTACCTGCACGGAAACTCGGCACTTTTGCAGCGGCGATGGTGATCTCTTTACCTGTTTGCGGGTTGCGACCAGTACGGGCAGCACGCTCTTTAACAGCAAAAGTACCAAAACCTACCAGTGCAACGTCATCCCCTTCTTTCAGAGATTCGGTAACAGAAGCAATAATCGCATCTAACGCACGTCCAGCCGCAGCCTTAGAGATATCAGCCCCTGCAGCAATTTTTTCGATCAGTTGAGATTTATTCACTCTTCTCTTCCTCTTTATAATTTATATCGCACTTGAATCCTTCGAAGTACGACCGCGCAGCAGTTATATCAGGCCTGCCACGCCCTTACAACACCCGTTAATGGTGGCAGACCCAATCAACCATCTAAATTAGCTATACAAAAAAAGGCTGGCAAGTCCGAAATAGCCTGCCAGCCCTGTTTTTATTAGCGCTATTTGCGCGAGGTCACTATTTTGCGGTTACAACCTGCATTCCAGACGGTTCGTTTTGCAGAGCAAGCGTCAGAACTTCCTCAATACGCTTCACCGGATGAATATCCAGATCGGCAATTACGTTGTCCGGAATTTCCTCCAGATCACGTTTATTTTCGAATGGAATTAAGACCGTTTTAATCCCGCCGCGATGCGCCGCCAACAGTTTTTCTTTCAGGCCGCCGATCGGCAATACCTGACCACGCAGCGTGATCTCACCGGTCATTGCCACATCTGCGCGCACCGGATTACCGGTCAGGCAGGAAACCAGCGCGGTACACATAGCGATACCGGCGCTTGGACCGTCTTTCGGCGTTGCGCCTTCCGGCACGTGAACGTGGATGTCGCGTTTTTCGTAAAAGTCCGGATTAATACCCAGTTTTTCTGCGCGCGCGCGCACCACGGTCAGCGCCGCCTGAATGGATTCCTGCATCACTTCACCGAGCGAGCCGGTATAAGTCAACTTGCCCTTGCCCGGTACGCAGGCGGTTTCGATGGTCAGCAAATCGCCGCCCACTTCCGTCCACGCTAGCCCCGTCACCTGACCTACGCGGTTTTCGCTATCCGCCCGGCCATAATCAAAGCGCTGCACACCGAGGTAGTCGTGCAGGTTATCGCCATTGATCACAATGTTTTTTAATGACTTATCCAACAGCAGTTGCTTAACGGCCTTGCGGCACAGTTTGGAGATTTCGCGCTCCAGACTACGTACGCCCGCTTCACGCGTGTAATAGCGGATAATGCCAATAATCGCGCTATCGTCGACCGTCAGTTCGCCTTTCTTCAGCGCGTTACGCTCGATCTGCTTCGGCAGCAGGTGGCGTTTAGCAATATTCAGCTTCTCGTCTTCGGTATAACCGGACAGGCGGATCACTTCCATACGATCCAGCAACGGCGCCGGAATGTTCATGGAGTTGGAGGTGGCGACGAACATCACATCGCTGAGATCGTAATCCACTTCCAGGTAATGATCGCTGAAAGCCACGTTCTGCTCCGGGTCCAGTACTTCAAGCAGCGCTGACGCCGGATCGCCACGCATATCCGAGGACATTTTGTCGATCTCATCGAGCAGGAATAGCGGGTTTTTAACCCCCACTTTGGCCATTTTTTGGATCAGTTTACCCGGCATAGAGCCAATGTAAGTCCGGCGGTGACCGCGGATTTCCGCTTCATCACGCACGCCGCCCAGCGCCATACGGATATATTTACGCCCTGTCGCTTTGGCGATGGACTGACCCAACGAGGTTTTACCTACCCCTGGCGGCCCCACCAGGCACAGGATCGGCCCCTTGATTTTATTTACACGGCTTTGTACCGCGAGATACTCAAGGATACGGTCTTTAACGCGCTCCAGACCATAATGGTCGGTATCAAGGATTTCCTGCGCCTGACGCAGGTCTTTTTTGACCTTGCTACGCGCATTCCACGGCACCTGCACCATCCAGTCGATGTAGCCGCGCACCACGGTCGCTTCCGCCGACATCGGAGACATCATTTTCAGCTTCTGCAGTTCCGCTTCTGCTTTCTCTTTCGCCTCTTTCGGCATTTTCGCCGCGTCGATCTTACGCTTCAGCGCTTCGTTTTCGTCCGGCGCGTCATCCATCTCGCCGAGTTCTTTCTGAATCGCTTTCATTTGCTCGTTCAGATAGTACTCGCGCTGGGATTTCTCCATCTGCTTTTTCACGCGGTTGCGAATGCGTTTCTCAACTTGCAGCAGATCGATTTCAGATTCCATCATCGCCATCAGATATTCCAGACGTTCGTTAACGTCGGACATCTCCAGTACGGACTGTTTATCCGCCAGCTTCAGCGGCATATGCGCGGCGATGGTGTCAGCCAGACGTGCAGGGTCGTCAATGCTATTGAGCGACGTCAGCACTTCCGGCGGGATTTTTTTGTTCAGCTTGATGTAGCCTTCGAACTGGCTGATAGCGGTACGCACCAGCACTTCTTGTTCACGCTCATCAATGGCTGGTGAATCAAGGTACTCCGCCTTCGCGGAGAAATGTTCGCCATTGTCAGACAGCGCGGAAATGCGCGCGCGCTGTAACCCCTCGACCAGCACTTTTACGGTGCCGTCAGGCAGTTTCAGCATCTGCAAAATAGAGGCCACGGTCCCGACGGTGAAAAGATCGTTTACACCCGGCTCATCCGTTGATGCTTCCTTCTGGGCGACCAGCATGATTTTTTTATCATGGTCCATAGCCGCTTCCAGACAACGGATAGATTTTTCCCGCCCTACAAATAAGGGTATGACCATGTGCGGATAAACCACCACATCGCGCAATGGCAATACGGGGATTTCAATGCGTTCAGAACGCTCAGGATTCATAGAGCTCTCTCTTAGTTTAGTGTCCGCCAGGTAATCAGATAGTATAGCTGTGCTCCATACCACCTTTAACATGTACGTCAGTATATGGGGATGTTTCCCACACATTCAACGGCGTGTTTACAGGAAAAACGAAAGGGGAGATAAAATCCCCCCTTTTTTGGCTAACTGATTGTATGAATGTTTAATTATTCGCCAGAAGCCTGCGCTTCCGGTTTGCCGTAAATCAGCAACGGCTTACTCTGACCGTCAATAACAGACTCGTCGATCACCACTTTTTCGACGTCTTCCATAGATGGCAGATCGTACATGGTATCCAGCAGCGCCGCTTCGACGATAGAACGCAGACCTCGGGCGCCGGTTTTACGCGCCATCGCTTTCCTGGCGATAGCGTCCAACGCTTCGTCACGGAATTCCAGATCGACGCCTTCCAGGTTAAACAACGCCTGATACTGCTTGGTCAGCGCATTTTTCGGCTCCTTCAGGATTTGAATCAGCGCTTCTTCGCTCAGTTCGTTCAGCGTCGCCACCACCGGTAGACGACCGATAAACTCAGGAATCAGACCAAATTTGATCAAATCTTCCGGTTCAACCTGCGACAACAGCTCGCCTTCGCTGGCTTTGTCGGACTTCGCTTTCACCGTCGCGCCAAAACCAATGCCGGAGCCGGTTTCAACACGGTTAGCGATCACTTTATCCAGACCGGCAAACGCGCCGCCGCAGATAAACAGAATCTTAGAGGTATCTACCTGTAAGAACTCCTGCTGCGGATGTTTGCGACCGCCCTGCGGTGGAACCGCGGCGACGGTGCCTTCGATCAGTTTCAGCAACGCCTGCTGTACGCCTTCGCCGGAAACATCGCGGGTAATGGACGGATTGTCTGACTTACGCGAAATCTTGTCGATTTCATCAATGTAGACAATCCCGCGCTGCGCTTTTTGCACGTCGTAGTCGCATTTCTGCAACAGTTTCTGAATGATATTCTCGACGTCTTCACCCACGTAACCCGCTTCGGTCAGCGTGGTAGCATCCGCCATAGTGAACGGCACATCCAGCAAACGCGCCAGCGTTTCCGCCAGCAGCGTTTTACCGGAACCGGTCGGTCCAATCAGCAGAATGTTGCTTTTGCCTAACTCGACGCCATTGCTGGTATCGCCATTACGCAGACGCTTGTAGTGGTTATAGACCGCCACCGCCAGCACTTTTTTCGCCTGCTCCTGACCGATAACGTAATCGTCCAGGTGGGTGCGAATTTCATGCGGCGTCGGCAGCGCACTGCGTTCACGGTGCGGAGCAACTTCTTTAATTTCTTCGCGAATAATGTCGTTACATAAATCGACGCATTCGTCGCAGATATACATGGATGGACCGGCAATCAGCTTGCGCACTTCATGCTGGCTTTTGCCGCAAAAAGAGCAGTACAACAATTTGCCCGAGCCATCTTTGCGTTTATCTGTCATGAGTCAAAACCTCTTCTTTGTTCTTTGTGCCGCACACGACGACGCAAATGCCATTCTCAGGCGCAAGCCGCTAATCAGCGTTGTGCCGCCTTTACCTATTATAGCGGCACACTTGCGTCCAGGGCATCAATTACGATGGGTCAAAATTGAGTCAACCAAACCGTACTCTACCGCTTCAGGCGCGGAGAGGAAGCGATCGCGCTCAGTATCACGCTCAATCTGCTCAAGAGATTGACCCGTATGGTGCGCCATAAGTTCATTCATGCGCCCTTTTACTTTCAGAATTTCACGGGCGTGAATTTCAATATCCGTCGCCTGGCCCTGGTAACCGCCCAGCGGCTGGTGGATCATGACGCGAGAGTTCGGCAAGCAGAAACGTTTGCCTTTCGCCCCGGCAGTCAGCAGAAACGCCCCCATAGAGGCCGCCTGTCCCATACAAATGGTGCTGACGTCTGGCTTAATAAACTGCATGGTGTCATAGATAGACATCCCCGCAGTAATTACGCCGCCAGGAGAATTAATGTACAGATAGATATCTTTTTCCGGGTTTTCCGCTTCCAGAAACAGCATCTGCGCCACAATCAGATTAGCCATATGGTCTTCGACCTGGCCGGTCAGAAATATGACGCGTTCCTTTAGTAGACGAGAATAGATATCAAAAGAGCGCTCACCGCGTGAGGTCTGTTCAATGACCATCGGCACCAGCGCCATATGAGGGGCAAAATTATCTCGTTCTCCGCTGTATGACATTTCCGTCTCCTGGATAAAAATTGAAAAAACCTGCTGTACTGATTGTAACCTGATGGACGGATTATCAGCCAGTCCCTCTGTAATGGGTACGGCATCGCCATAATTCAAGCATAACAATCTTTTGCTCTAACGCTAACACTGAAACGCGGTTTTCGCACCCTTACCATGCAAAATGCGTGACAAAAAAAACCCGTCACTGGAAGGTGACGGGTTTTTGTGCGAATTTCGTACTTTTAACGCGGCGAATTACGCCTGCTGATTCATCAGCTCATTGAAGGAAGTGGCTTTTTCAGTCACTTTCGCTTTCGCCAGAACCGCTTCAACAGCCTGTTCTTCCAGAGCGACGTTACGCATATTGTCCATCAGCTCTTTATTTTTGCTGTAGAACTCGATCACTTCTTTCGGATCTTCGTAAGCAGACGCCATCTCTTCGATCAGGCCTTTAACGCGTTCTTCGTCCGCTTTCAGCTCGTTGGTACGAATGACTTCGCCCAGCAGCAGACCAACAACAACGCGACGCTTAGCCTGTTCTTCGAACAGTTCGCGCGGCAGCTCCAGAGCCTGTTTCTCGTTGCCACCGAAACGTTGAGCAGCCTGACGGCGCAGGACGTCGATTTCGCTGTCGATCAGCGCAGCCGGAACGTCGATGTCATTCGCTTTTACCAGACCGTCAATCGCCTGAGACTTAACGCGGTTACGCACGGCGCCTTTCAGCTCGCGCTCCATGTTTTTACGCACTTCAGCACGCAGACCCGCAACGGAACCATCTTCAACGCCGAAACGTTTGATGAATTCTTCGGTCAGCTCCGGCAGTTCGCGCTCTTCAACTTTTTTCAGGTTGATGACAAATTTAGCGGCTTTACCTTTCAGGTTTTCAGCGTGGTACTCTTCCGGGAAAGTTACGTCGATGGTGAACTCTTCGCCGGCTTTGTGGCCTTTGACGCCGTCTTCAAAGCCCGGAATCATACGGCCCTGGCCCATCGCCAGAACGAAATCGTTCGCTTTACCGCCTTCGAACTCTTCGCCGTCTACAGAGCCGGTGAAGTCGATGGTCACGCGGTCTTCCGCATCAGCAGCGCCGTCTTTTTCTTTCCAGGTCGCCTGCTGCTTACGCAGGGTGTCCAGCATTACATCAACGTCAGCATCGGTGACTTCAACAACCGGTTTTTCAACTTCAATGGACTCCAGACCGGTCAGCTCAACCTCCGGATAGACTTCAAACTCGACGGAGTAAGTAAAGTCTTCACCCACTTTGTATTCGCCCGGAACATAGTTCGGCGCGCCTGCCGGGTTAATTTTTTCTTTGATGATCGCGTCAACGAAGTTGCGGCTCATCAGATCGCCCAGCACGTCCTGGCGAACAGAAGCGCCATAACGCTGAGCGACGATATTCATCGGTACTTTGCCTTTACGGAAGCCGTCAATACGTACTTTTTTCGCTACGTTGACCAGCTCGCTTTTTACAGCGGTCTCGATGCTGTCAGCAGCGATTGTAATCGTTACACGGCGGCCAAGGCCCTGAGTGGTTTCAACTGAAACTTGCATCTTGTTACCTCAAAAAATCACAGTGCTCGGTCAACTCTACTCCGCAAGCACGTGCTATTTGCTTCGCGGAACCGGGATGTTCTCATAATCAATCACATTCCCTGTTGTCAGAATCATCCCGAAGACGTTCATATATAAGACGGCGCATTATAGCGGCATCACTTTTGTGAGTCGAGAACGGTGATTGCGCGATGCTGCGGCGGTTTTCACAATTCCCGGCTAATTTTTGTCTGAATACTGTACGACACGCTCAAAATTCAGACAAAACAAAACGGCCCGCAGGCCGTTTTCACATAATTCTGTAGCAACATACTGGAAAAGCGGAGGTAGTTGCAAATCCGTTTTGCTACGCGATGCTTCCCGCGCCGCGACAAGGAGGCGACGCGAAGATAGTATCCTGCAATCCTTCCCACTCTTTAAGGGTATAAGTATGCAGTGCCAGCGCATGTACGGTTGTGGAGAGTTCCGCCGTTAACGTACCGTAAATCATCCGATGACGATTAAGAAAACGCTCGCCTGTAAAACGATCGCTCACCAGCACGACCTTAAAATGACTTTCCGATCCTGCTGGAACATTGTGACGATAGCTTTCATCCACAACTTCGAGAAACACGGGGTCGAACGCTGTCCTTAATTTTTCTTCTATTTGCTCACGTATCATCATGAAAATCTCCTCCGACAACGCTGTGATGTCACCCATCCCTTTAAATACTAGCCGCTTTTACCGTTTCCATTACAGCATGACAACAAAAATTTAGCTTTCGTCTGATTATTTCAACCAAACGTATGAAGTTTACTGACTTAATCATTCGCTTAGCGGTCAAAATCTCCGCTCGCGCCGTTATCAATAACAAATCGGACATTACGACGAATTTACCTGCGTTGACCACTTCCCCTCGCCGTTAGCGGTGTTATGATGGCGGGAATTTTTACCTATCACGTTTTAAGCGTCATTGAGAGCCTGAATATGTTAAAAAAACTTCTCTTTCCGTTAGTCGCTCTGTTTATGCTGGCAGGATGCGCCACGCCGCCGACGACCATCGACGTCGCGCCGAAGATCACCTTACCACAGCAGGACCCGAGCCTGATGGGCGTTACCGTTAGCATTAACGGCGCGGACCAACGCCAGGATCAGGCGTTAGCGAAGGTCACGCGTAACAACCAACTGGTAACGTTAACTGCCTCCCGCGATTTACGCTTCCTGTTACAAGAAGTACTGGAAAAACAGATGACGGCGCGGGGCTATATGATCGGGCCTAACGGCGCGGTTAATCTGCAGATTATTGTTAACCAACTGTATGCTGATGTTTCTCAGGGCAGCGTGCGCTACAACATCGCAACCAAAGCGGATATCGCGATTATTGCGACTGCGGCAAATGGCAACAAGATGACCAAAAACTATCGCGCCAGTTACTCTATTGAAGGGGCGTTCCAGGCCTCTAACCAGAATATTGCCGACGCGGTGAACAGCGTTCTGACTGATACCATTGCTGATATGTCTCAGGACACCAGCATTCACGATTTTATCAAGCAAAACGCCCGTTAATAGCAACAGCAAGGCCTGGCGGAAGCCGGGCCTGTAGATGCCTATGTCAAGTCAATATTTACGCATTTTCCAGCAACCGCGCTCAGCCATTCTGCTGATATTAGGTTTTGCCTCCGGTCTCCCGCTGGCGCTCACCTCCGGTACGCTACAGGCGTGGATGACCGTCGAGAATATCGATCTTAAAACGATTGGCTTCTTCTCGCTGGTCGGTCAGGCCTATGTGTTTAAGTTTCTCTGGTCCCCACTAATGGACCGCTACACGCCGCCTTTTTTAGGCCGTCGTCGCGGTTGGCTACTCGCCACACAACTGTTATTACTGGCGGCAATTGCGGCGATGGGCTTTCTTGAACCCGGCACGCAGCTACGCTGGATGGCGGCGCTGGCGGTGGTGATTGCTTTTTGCTCCGCCTCGCAGGATATCGTGTTCGACGCCTGGAAAACCGATGTTTTACCCGCAGAAGAACGCGGCGCCGGCGCGGCAATCAGCGTGCTTGGCTACCGGTTGGGGATGCTGGTTTCCGGCGGCCTGGCGCTGTGGCTGGCCGATCGCTGGCTCGGCTGGCAGGGCATGTACTGGCTGATGGCGGCATTGCTGATCCCCTGCATTATCGCCACCTTACTGGCGCCGGAACCGACCGATACCATCCCGGCCCCGAAATCGCTGGAACAGGCGGTCGTCGCGCCGCTACGCGATTTCTTTGGCCGCAATAACGCCTGGCTGATTTTACTGCTCATTGTGCTTTATAAATTGGGCGACGCCTTCGCCATGAGCCTGACCACCACCTTTTTGATTCGCGGCGTCGGGTTTGACGCAGGCGAAGTCGGCGTGGTCAATAAAACGCTGGGCCTGCTGGCGACGATCGTCGGCGCATTATACGGCGGCATGTTAATGCAGCGTCTTTCGCTGTTCCGCGCGCTGCTGATTTTCGGCATTTTACAAGGCGCGTCCAACGCCGGTTACTGGTTACTCTCCATTACCGATAAAAACATGTTCAGCATGGGCGCTGCGGTCTTTTTCGAAAATCTGTGCGGGGGGATGGGTACTGCCGCCTTTGTCGCCTTATTAATGACGCTATGTAATAAGTCGTTTTCCGCAACGCAGTTTGCCCTACTGTCAGCCCTCTCCGCGGTAGGCCGCGTTTACGTTGGTCCTGTGGCGGGCTGGTTCGTTGAAACGCACGGTTGGCCGACATTCTACCTCTTCTCGGTTGTCGCCGCCGTTCCCGGACTCGTGCTGTTGTTGGTCTGTCGGCAAACGCTGGAATATAGCTGGCAGAGCGAGCGTTTCATTCCCCGTACGGAATACCGTAGCGCCTACAACCTCGCGCTTTCAATCCTGCTTGCAGGCGTCGCTTTACTGGCAGTCTGGATACTCCTGCTGACCATGAATGCGGTGGATTACACTAACTTCTCATTCCTGCCCGGATTGCTTGAGACTGCGGTAGCGGTTGCCGTAGGCGGCATTGTCTTTGGCGGGTTGCTGGACTACCTGGCGCTACGAAAAACACGCCTGATCTAAAACATTATTAGCCGTTGTAATAACGACCCGGAATTATAACGGCTAAATAAACATCAATTGATAAAAATATATTTGTCTTTTTGTGCGCAACAGAATTTTGGAAATTATTGGTAATTTCTATGCTATCTATTTTCTTTACACGATTCAGCCCGTTGTATTTAAATTTCCACCGTTGATTGTCTTTTTATTGATAATAAGTTGTTAAGTAATTGTTTTATTTTTGCATTGGTTATACCAATTACCCCTCACCCCCCCCTCTTACAGACCTCATCCGTTATAACGCAAAGTTTCAACAGTGTCTTAAAGTTATTTCGACACACTTGGCAACATATGTGACACGCACGGCAGAACTTGGTAACACAGAACCAATCATGTTTACAGTAATGTAACCTTACCGTAAAATGCCCCTACACTTTAAACGCCACCAGGTCCCGTGGAATTGAGGTCGTTAAATGAGACTCAGGAAATACAATAAAAGTTTGGGATGGTTGTCATTAATTGCAGGCACTGCATTACTCAGTGGCTGTAATTCTGCGCTGCTGGATCCCAAAGGACAGATTGGACTGGAGCAACGTTCGCTGATACTGACGGCATTTGGCCTGATGTTGATCGTCGTTATTCCCGCCATCTTGATGGCTGTTGGTTTCGCCTGGAAGTATCGTGCGAGTAATAAAGATGCGAAGTATAGCCCGAACTGGTCACACTCCAATAAAGTGGAAGCTGTGGTCTGGACGGTGCCTATCTTAATCATCATTTTCCTTGCCGTACTGACCTGGAAAACCACGCACGCGCTTGAACCAAGCAAGCCGCTGGTGCATGACGAAAAACCGATCACCATCGAAGTGGTTTCCATGGACTGGAAATGGTTCTTCATCTATCCGGAGCAGGGTATCGCCACCGTCAACGAGATCGCCTTCCCGGCGAACACGCCGGTTTATTTCAAAGTGACCTCCAACTCCGTGATGAATTCCTTCTTTATCCCGCGTCTGGGTAGCCAGATTTATGCCATGGCCGGTATGCAAACGCGTTTGCATCTGATCGCCAACGAACCCGGAAGCTACGATGGCATTTCCGCCAGCTATAGCGGCCCGGGCTTCTCTGGTATGAAGTTTAAAGCTATCGCCACCAGAGACCGCGCAGAGTTCGACCAATGGGTCGCAAAAGCGAAGCAGTCTCCGAACACCATGAATGATATGGCGGCGTTCGAGAAAGTGGCTATGCCAAGCGAGTACAACAAGGTGGAATATTTCTCCAGCGTGAAACCGGATTTGTTCAAGGATGTTATTAACAAATTCATGGACCACGGTAAGAGTATGGACATGACCCAACCTGAAGGTGAGCACAGCTCGCATGAAGGGATGGAAGGCATGGACATGAGCCACGCGGAATCCGCCAACTCCAAGGGTTGAGGAAGATAAGATGTTCGGAAAATTATCACTGGATGCAGTACCGTTCCATGAACCCATCGTCATGGTAACGATCGCTGCAATTATCGTCGGGGGACTGGCGATACTGGCAGCGATTACTTACTTCGGTAAGTGGACCTACCTATGGAAAGAGTGGTTAACGTCGGTTGACCATAAACGCCTCGGCATCATGTATATCATCGTTGCGATTGTAATGCTGTTACGTGGTTTCGCCGATGCCATCATGATGCGTAGCCAGCAGGCGCTTGCCTCCGCAGGCGAAGCGGGTTTTCTACCGCCGCACCACTACGATCAGATCTTTACCGCTCACGGCGTAATCATGATCTTCTTCGTGGCAATGCCCTTCGTTATCGGTCTGATGAACCTGGTGGTTCCGCTGCAGATCGGCGCGCGCGACGTTGCTTTCCCTTTCCTGAACAACCTGAGCTTCTGGTTCACCGTTGTCGGCGTTATCCTGGTTAACCTCTCGCTGGGCGTGGGTGAATTCGCGCAGACGGGGTGGCTGGCTTATCCGCCGCTATCGGGAATAGAGTACAGTCCCAGCGTCGGGGTCGATTACTGGATATGGGCGTTGCAACTCTCGGGTATTGGTACGACGTTAACCGGTATCAACTTCTTCGTGACGATCCTGAAGATGCGTGCACCGGGTATGACAATGTTCAAGATGCCGGTCTTTACCTGGGCCTCTTTATGCGCCAACGTACTGATCATCGCCTCTTTCCCGATTCTGACGGTTACCGTCGCTTTGCTGACCCTGGATCGCTATCTGGGCACCCATTTCTTTACCAACGATATGGGCGGCAACATGATGATGTACATCAACCTGATTTGGGCCTGGGGCCATCCGGAAGTGTACATTCTGATTCTGCCGGTCTTCGGGGTATTCTCCGAAATCGCAGCGACCTTCTCGCGTAAACGTCTGTTCGGCTATACCTCGCTGGTTTGGGCGACCGTCTGTATTACCGTACTGTCGTTTATCGTTTGGCTGCACCACTTCTTCACGATGGGCGCGGGCGCGAACGTTAACGCCTTCTTCGGTATCACGACCATGATTATCGCCATCCCGACCGGGGTGAAGATCTTCAACTGGTTGTTCACCATGTATCAGGGCCGTATCGTCTTCCATTCCGCAATGCTGTGGACCATCGGCTTTATCGTGACCTTCTCGGTCGGCGGTATGACCGGCGTTCTGCTGGCGGTACCGGGCGCGGACTTCGTCCTGCACAACAGTCTGTTCCTGATTGCGCACTTCCATAACGTGATCATCGGCGGCGTGGTGTTTGGCTGCTTCGCGGGTATGACGTACTGGTGGCCGAAGGCGTTTGGCTTCAAACTGAACGAAACCTGGGGTAAACGCGCCTTCTGGTTCTGGATTATCGGTTTCTTTGTGGCCTTTATGCCGCTGTACGTACTGGGCTTCATGGGCATGACCCGTCGCCTGAGCCAGCAAATTGATCCGCAGTTCCATACGATGCTGATGGTTGCCGCCGCCGGCGCCGCGCTGATTGCGCTGGGTATCCTGTGCCAACTGATTCAGATCTTCGTTTCTATTCGCGACCGCGATCAGAACCGCGATCTGACCGGCGACCCATGGGGGGGGCGTACGCTGGAGTGGTCAACCTCTTCTCCGCCGCCGTTCTATAACTTTGCCGTTGTGCCGCACGTTCACGAACGTGACGCCTTCTGGGAAATGAAAGAAAAAGGCGAAGCGTACCAACAGCCTGGACAGTATGAAGAGATCCATATGCCGAAAAATAGCGGTGCCGGTATTGTTATCGCCGCCTTCGCGACGGTATTTGGCTTCGCCATGATCTGGCATATCTGGTGGCTGGCGATAGTGGGTTTCGCAGGCATGATCATCAGCTGGATTGTAAAAAGCTTTGATGAAGATGTGGACTACTACGTGCCGGTTCGCGACGTCGAAAAACTGGAAAACCAGCATTTCGATGAGATTACTAAGGCAGGGCTGAAAAATGGCAACTGATACTTTAACGCACGTGACTGCCCACGCGCACGAACACGGGCACCATGACGCAGGCCAGAACAAAATCTTCGGATTTTGGATCTACCTGATGAGCGACTGCATTCTGTTCTCTATTCTGTTCGCAACCTATGCCGTTCTGGTGAACGGCACCGCTGGTGGCCCGACAGGTAAGGACATTTTCGAACTGCCGTTCGTTCTGGTCGAAACCTTCCTGCTGTTGTTTAGCTCCATCACCTACGGCATGGCGGCGATCGCCATGCACAAGAACAACAAGAGCCAGGTTATCTCCTGGCTGGCGTTGACCTTCTTGTTTGGCGCCGGATTCATCGGGATGGAACTCTATGAATTCCATCACCTGATTGTTAACGGTATGGGCCCGGATCGCAGCGGCTTCTTGTCGGCCTTCTTCGCGCTGGTCGGTACTCACGGTCTGCACGTCACTTCCGGTCTTATCTGGATGGCGGTGCTGATGGTGCAAGTCGCCCGTCGCGGTCTGACCAGCACTAACCGTACCCGCATCATGTGCCTGAGCCTGTTCTGGCACTTCCTGGATGTGATTTGGATTTGCGTGTTCACTGTTGTTTATCTGATGGGGGCGATGTAATGAGTCATTCTACCGAGAGCGGCGGCGCATCCCACGGCAGCGTAAAAACGTACATGACCGGCTTCATTCTGTCGGTCATCCTGACGGTTATCCCATTCTGGATGGTAATGACTGGCGCTGCCTCTCCGGCCGTTATTCTGGGATCTATCCTGGCAATGGCAGTGGTACAGATTCTGGTGCATCTGGTGTGTTTCCTGCACATGAACACCAAATCTGATGAAGGCTGGAACATGACGGCCTTTATCTTTACCGTGCTGATCATCGCCATCCTGGTTGTTGGCTCCATCTGGATTATGTGGAACCTCAACTACAACATGATGATGCACTAAGAGCGGCGAGTATGATGTTTAAGCAATACCTGCAAGTAACGAAACCAGGCATCATCTTTGGCAACCTGATCTCAGTGATCGGGGGATTTCTGCTGGCCTCAAAGGGCAGCATTGACTACCCCCTGTTTATCTACACGTTGGTCGGGGTGTCACTGGTTGTGGCGTCGGGTTGTGTATTTAACAACTACATCGACAGGGATATCGACAGGAAGATGGAAAGGACCAAGAATCGGGTGCTGGTCAAAGGCCTGATTTCTCCTGGCGTCTCGCTGGTATACGCCACCCTGCTGGGTATTGCTGGCTTTATGCTGCTGTGGTTTGGCGCCAATCCTCTGGCCTGTTGGCTGGGGGTAATGGGCTTCGTGGTCTACGTTGGCGTGTACAGCTTGTACATGAAACGGCACTCCGTCTACGGAACGCTGATTGGTTCTCTCTCCGGCGCAGCGCCGCCGGTGATTGGCTACTGCGCCGTAACGGGCGACTTCGACAGCGGCGCGGCGATCCTGTTGGCAATTTTTAGCCTCTGGCAGATGCCGCACTCTTATGCCATCGCCATTTTCCGCTTTAAGGACTATCAGGCGGCCAATATTCCGGTTCTGCCGGTGGTAAAAGGGATCTCAGTCGCTAAAAACCACATCACGCTGTATATCATCGCGTTTGCGGTTGCTACGCTAATGCTGACCCTGGGCGGCTATGCCGGTTACAAATACCTGGTGGTCGCCGCGGCGGTCAGCGTCTGGTGGCTCGGCATGGCGCTGCGCGGTTACAAAGTGGAAGATGATAAAGTCTGGGCGCGCAAGCTGTTCGGCTTCTCTATCATTGCCATTACCGCGCTGAGCATCATGATGTCCGTTGATTTTATGGTGCCGAATTCACAGAATCTGCTGACTTACGTTTGGTAAGCTAATCGTCACACCTTCTATGCCGGATGGCGGCTGACGCCTTATCCGGCCTACAAAGCACGTTACTGTAGGCCGGATAAGAGACGTGAGTATCGCCATCCGGCATTTTTCGTTTAAAAATAAAACAATTTATAAATTTTATCTGCTTATCACTGTTAATTTTAGATGTGATAAAAATAAAATTAATTAGCTTATATACGCTGTTATATATAATTATCTCAAATGATTCCTGTATATCGATGAAATGAAGATAAAGTAATTCCACGGCAGAGTTACTCTCTCCGTTAATTAACAACCCATACAATTTCAATTTGATAAACAGGAGTCTCTTATGAGCGAGCAAGATGTCTATTTAATTAAAAACGAATCCGGTGCCGATAAATGCCCATCAGGCAAACTGGCACTTTATACCAATGTCGATTTTAACGGGGGGGAAATGGGTGACATCTTAATTATCTCACCGAATGTTGCTCTTACTAAACAAGACCTGGAAGGTTATGGTTTTATCGTGGGTGAACATGATGGTGTTTCTTCCGTTGTTAATAATATGGATCAAGACGCCACGCTGGTTTCCGGTTTGTACCTTGACGGAGCTACTTTGACCGTTTCGCCGGGGCTCCGCATATCCTCTCTTATTGATTTTCCTTTGGCGACAGGAAACTGGAACGATGAGGTGAACTCCGTTGTTTCCGCAGGCACCCGCAACGTTGATTTAAGCATGAGTATCGAAAGTGAAATTGTTCTGGAGGAGGGAGAAGAATATTCTGCACTACTGCAAATCCATAACAATACCAGTGAAGCTGTGGAAGGGGTGACTGTCTCAGCATCTTCCAGTAACTCCGCCGTTTTTTCTGCCGAATTTTATTCACAAACTCTGAATATTCCGGGCAATGAAACGGTCAATGTACGTATTCCTGTAGAGGGTAAAGGTCAGGGAAAAGCAACGCTAACCTGCCAGCTTACAATGCCTTTGGGTATTATTAACAGTGGCAACAATATGACACAAACCACTGTTACCGTAAGCGAAACTCGCGCATTACAAGTGACTCAATCCTTCGCCGGGGATTGGGCCGATACCTGGCCCAGCACAAATTATATTTATAGTTATAAACTTATTCTCAGCTCTGCTGATACTGAAGTTGATAAATGGGAGCTGTCTTTCTTATTGCCTGAGGGGACTGAAGTATCCCCTGAATGGTTAGAAACTGAAAGCAGTTGGGTTCAGTTAAATACCGAAAAATCAGTCAATGGCAACGTCTATCTGGATAGTGAACCAGGCCACGTTATCGCTCCAGAGAAAGATATTGAACTGGATATTCAAATTATCTATCCAAACCAATCTACTGATTATCAGACGCTGAAAAATCTGCGACTGATGCAGAAAGGTTAATCATCTGCTTACTCGTCAATACAGGCACTTTCACCTTTTCGGGTGAAAGTGCCTAAACAAAGTTAAGATATATGTTGAAGTGAATATTTGCTTATATTCGCAGTAAATCGTCCCACCTTTTATGCCGGATGGCGGCTTACGCTTATCCGGCCTACAGGTAACGTGCTTTTGTAGGCCGGATAAGATACGTGAGTATCGCCATCCGGCATTTTCGTCTTCCTTCGCCTCCCCTCACCACCACAACATTTGTTAATAAAGCGCATATTTACCCAACCAACGTAGCGCTTTACACTAGGTACGAATTTTATACAGAGGTGGGAATGAACGATTACAAAATGACGCCTGGGGAGTTGCGCGCCACCTGGGGTTTAGGGACCGTCTTTTCGTTGCGTATGCTGGGCATGTTTATGGTCCTGCCGGTTCTGACCACATACGGCATGGCGCTACAGGGCGCCAGCGAAGCATTAATCGGTATTGCGATCGGCATTTACGGTCTGGCGCAGGCTATCTTTCAAATTCCCTTTGGACTGCTTTCCGACCGCATTGGCCGTAAGCCGCTAATTGTCGGCGGACTGGCTGTATTTGTCGCGGGTAGCGTCATTGCCGCTCTCTCCCACTCAATCTGGGGCATTATTCTGGGGCGCGCACTACAGGGGTCCGGCGCTATTGCCGCCGCCGTCATGGCACTACTGTCTGACCTCACCCGCGAGCAAAACCGCACCAAAGCGATGGCGTTTATCGGCGTCAGCTTTGGTATCACTTTCGCGATTGCGATGGTATTAGGGCCGATCGTTACCCATAGTCTGGGATTGAACGCGCTGTTCTGGATGATCGCCACCCTCGCCACCCTGGGCATTATTCTGACGATCTGGGTAGTTCCCAACAGTACCAACCATGTGCTGAATCGAGAGTCCGGGATGGTCAAAGGCAGCTTCAGTAAAGTGCTGGCGGAACCGAGGCTGCTCAAACTCAATCTCGGCATCATGTGTCTGCATATTTTATTAATGTCCACCTTTGTCGCCCTGCCCGGTCAACTTGCCGATGCCGGTTTCCCTGCCGCCGAACACTGGAAGGTGTATCTGGCGACCATGGTGATCGCCTTTGCCGCCGTCGTGCCCTTCATCATCTACGCTGAAGTCAAACGGCGGATGAAACAGGTATTCCTGTTCTGCGTGGGGCTCATTATCGTCGCAGAAATCGTGTTGTGGGGAGCGGGCCAGCATTTCTGGGAGCTGGTAATTGGCGTACAACTCTTTTTCCTCGCCTTTAATTTGATGGAGGCGCTGCTACCTTCTCTTATTAGCAAAGAGTCGCCCGCAGGGTATAAAGGAACGGCGATGGGCGTCTATTCTACCAGTCAGTTTCTTGGCGTGGCGCTTGGAGGCTCGCTGGGCGGCTGGATAGACGGCACGTTTGATGGGCAAACCGTCTTCCTTGCCGGGGCCGTACTGGCGATGGTATGGCTGGCGGTGGCAAGTACCATGAAAGAACCGCCCTATGTCAGCAGCCTGCGCGTGGAAATTCCAGCGGATATCGTTGCTGACGACAGGCTAAAACAGCGACTGTTGGCAATGAAAGGCGTAAGCGAAGCGCTGATCGTGGCGGAAGAGCATTCCGCTTACGTCAAAATCGACAGTAAAGTGACCAATCGCTTTGAAGTTGAACAGCTTATCAGCAAAGGATGAATGCAGAATTGCCGGATGGCGGTGAGGCCTTATCCGGCATAACAACTTAATCGCGGAAGTTTTTGAACTGGAACGGCTGGCCTAAATCACCGCCGCGTACCAGCGCCATTACCGATTGCAGATCGTCACGTGATTTGCCCGTCACGCGAATCTCTTCCCCCTGAATTTGCGCCTGCACCTTCAGTTTGCTGTCTTTAATCAGCTTGACGATTTTCTTCTGCACGGCGCTTTCAATGCCCTGCTTGAGCTTCGCTTCCACATACCAGGTTTTACCACTGTGCACGAACTCATCCGGTACATCCAGCGAAGCGCCTTCAATGCCGCGTTTAAGCAGCTTGGCGCGCAGAATGTCGAGCAACTGATTGACCTGGAAATCGGACTCGCTCAGCACCTTGATGGTTTTATTGGCATCGTTCAGTTCAATGCTCGCCTCTACGCCACGAAAGTCAAAACGAGACTCAACCTCGCGGACCGCGTTATCCACGCCGTTACGCGCTTCCTGCAGATCAACCTCAGAAACAATATCGAAAGATGGCATCTTTTCTTCTCCCTTCATTTTCGTTGCGTTGCATAATACCTGCAACGAGGCTTAACGAGAAGCTTAGCTGATGACGCTATAATTAGCGCCATAACACCTGGCGCTGTTGCAGGTGAGGAGGAACAATGAAAATTACTGTACTGGGATGCGGAGCCTTAGGACAACTTTGGCTTTCGGCGCTGTGCAAACACGGACATGACGTACAGGGCTGGCTACGGGTGCCACAACCTTATTGCAGCGTAAATCTGATCGACACCGATGGTTCTTTTTTCAACGAATCACTGACGGCAAACGATCCGGATTTTTTGGCGAAGAGCGAACTCTTGTTAGTCACGCTGAAAGCGTGGCAGGTTTCCGACGCAGTACGAACCCTGGCGTCAACCCTACCGGTGACGTCGCCGATCCTGCTCATTCATAATGGAATGGGAACCATAGAAGAACTACAAAATATCCAGCAGCCGATGTTGATGGGGACTATTACTCACGCTGCGCGCCGCGACGGTAATATCATTATTCATGTCGCCAACGGTACTACGCATATTGGCCCGGCGCGCGAGCAAGACGGCGATTACAGTTATCTCGCCGATATCCTGCAGGGGGTACTGCCCGATGTCGCCTGGCATAACAATATCCGCGCAGAGATGTGGCGCAAACTGGCAGTCAACTGTGTTATCAACCCGCTCACCGCGCTTTGGAACTGCCCGAACGGCGAGCTGCGCCATCATCCTGATGAAATCAACGCGATTTGCGAAGAGGTCGCTGCGGTGATTGAACGTGAAGGCTACCACACATCGGCAGACGATTTACGCTATTATGTTGAGCAAGTGATTGACAGTACGGCAGAAAACATCTCATCCATGTTGCAGGACGTGCGCGCCATGCGCCATACCGAAATTGACTACATCACCGGTTATTTACTCAAGCGCGCCCGCGTGCATGGTCTCGCCGTTCCGGAAAATAGCCGCCTGTTTGAAATGGTAAAGCGAAAGGAGAGTGAGTATGAGCGCTCAGGCACTGGTATGCCTCGCCCCTGGTAGTGAAGAGACCGAAGCGGTCACCACTATCGATCTGCTGGTTCGTGGCGGAATCCACGTCACCACCGCCAGCGTCGCCAGCGATGGCAACCTGACTATTGTCTGCTCGCGCGGCGTGAAGTTGCTGGCGGATGCGCCGTTGGTTGAAGTTGCCGACGGCGATTATGACATCATCGTGTTGCCCGGCGGTCTTAAGGGTGCCGAGTGCTTTCGCGACAGCCCGCTGCTGGTCGAAACCGTAAAACAGTTTCACCGCTCCGGGCGCATTGTCGCAGCCATTTGCGCCGCAGCCGCTACGGTGCTCGTGCCGCATAATATCTTCTCTATCGGCAATATGACCGGTTTTCCGGCACTGAAGGATAATATCCCCGCCGAACAGTGGCAGGATAAGCGTGTGGTGTGGGATGCGCGGGTAAAATTATTAACCAGCCAGGGACCGGGTACCACTATCGATTTTGGCTTGAAAATCATCGACCTATTGGTCGGTCGTGAAAAAGCGCATGAAGTGGCTTCGCAACTGGTGATGGCTGCGGGGATTTATAACTACTACGAATAAATGCATTGCCGGATGGCGGCGCTGACGCGCCTTATCCGGCCTGCAACATGCTTGGTTCTGTAGGCCCGGTAAGCGTAGCGCCACCGGGCGAGCTCTATCCGGTCTCCGTGCTAATTAGAACCACGGCGCTCCGCTCATCACATTGCTATAAAACAGCATTCTTCCCGCCAGCTCACTGGTCACAACGAAAGCGCCTCACACTCAACTATGCGTACCGTAGCGCAAACGCGAATCATCCTATACCGCCACACAGAGGCTGGCGCATAATTGCCACCAGAGTAACGGGATTGTCGCGTCGGCACCCGGAACATGATATCGATTTTCTTCCCAATACGCCGGTTCCGCTCCATGCCAGCGGTGCAGGACAAGTGTTGATGAGTTTTACCGATGTTGAGGCGCAAGACGAAGCACGAGCAGAGCCGATTAACCAGGCGAGAATGGAGGGTTATGCGGTTCGCTACCCTCCAACGCAAGGGATCTCTGGCGCGCAGTTTATTGCCTGCCCGCTTCTGGATAATAAAGAGAAGTTAATTGCGATTGCGGTGACAATGGGATTTTTTAGCGCAGAAGCCATTCCACACATCGCCAGCCAGTTACTACACGCGCTCGCCCCGCTACATTAACGGAATGCGCTTTGCCCCGGCACGCACTGGTCCGGGACAAACGGCCATTACGGGCGATACACCTTCACATTCGCAAACCCCTGCTCGCGCAGATAGAGCGCCTGTAGCCGGCTCATTACGCCGCGTTCGCACCACAGCAGCCAGGTTTTGCTCTGGTCGAGGTCGCCGAATTTAGTGCTCAGCTTGTAGAACGGCAGAGAAACGACGTCTACGCCTTCCACTTTCAGCGGCTTATCATCCTGCTCATCGACAGAACGGATATCCAGAATCACATCGTTGGCGCCAAAACCGCTAACGGTTTCTACTTCCACCACCTCCTGCTGGGTCTGCTGGGCGATGTCACGGATATCGACGTTGTTCGCTTCTTCTACCACCTTATCGAGAATACTGAAGTCGAAATTTTCTTCTTCGGCTTCAATTTTCGCTTTAATGGCTTTCACCGTCGGACTTTTTGAAATCACGCCACAGTATTCCGGCATGGTGCGGGCAAAATCTTCGGTGCCGATCTGACGGGCGAGATTAATAATATGCTCTTTATCGTAAGAGATCAGCGGACGCAGGATCAGCGTGTCAGACACGTTATCGATCAAGCGCAAGTTGGTTAGCGTCTGGCTGGACACCTGGCCCAGCGCTTCGCCGGTCACCAGCGCCTGTACGCCGTAACGTTCCGCCACTTTCGACGCCGCGCGCACCATCATGCGCTTGAGTACGACGCCCATCTGACCGTCATCGACTTTCTCCAGAATCTCGCCGACTACCGGCTCGAAGTTAATCGCCACAAAACGCACGCGATGTGAGCTGCCAAAGCGGTTCCACAGGTAATGCGCCACCTGGCGAACGCCGATTTCATGCGCCGCGCCGCCAAGGTTAAAGAAGCAGTAGTGTACACGGCAGCCGCGACGCATCAGCATATAGCTGGAGACGCCGGAGTCAAAACCGCCAGAGATCAGCGACAGCACATCTTCCTGGGTGCCAATCGGGAAACCGCCAATACTTTCATAACGCCCTTTGATCAGTAGCAGGCGGTCATCTTCCACTTCCAGATGCACTGTCACATCCGGGTTAGTGAGCTTCACGCGCGCCGATTCAATATGCTGATTTAATCCGCCGCCCACATAGCGCTCCACCTCAATGGAACTAAACTCATGTTTGCCGCGACGTTTTACGCGCACGCAGAAGGTTTTGCCTTCAAGCTGCTCGCGATACTGCGCCAACGCTTTCTCGAAAATATCGTGCATATCAGTGAACGGCACATCTTCGACTTCAAGAATATGGTGAATCCCCGGAATGCGGGTCAGCGCGTCACGAATCGCCAGACGCTGGTTTTCATCTTTGGCACGAACTTCAATGTTATCCCAGTGACGGACAACTGCGAGGGTCTCATCATAGTGCTTTAAAACGTTACGGATGTTCCCGGTTAAAATTTTTATAAAGCGCAAACGCACAGATTGGCTTTTGATAGTGATTTCCGGGAACAATTTAATGATAAACTTCATGGCGGCAATGGTTCTTTAGCAAGCTATCTAAGGCTTGTCGTGGAGAAATAGTACAGCAGCCCATACCTACGGCTGCATCCAGGCGCGGAAGTATATCACTATCACGGACATCTTGCGCATTTCCCCTTACCATTGCGCGTTATTTGCTTATCAGTGTGAGTCCGTTACCATAGACTTGTGCTGCCATTACAGAGAGTCAAACAGTCATTATGCCGAAGAAAAATGAGGCGCCCGCCAGCTTTGAAACTGCGCTGAGCGAGCTGGAACATATCGTTACCCGCCTGGAAAGCGGCGATTTGCCGCTGGAAGACGCGCTGAATGAATTTGAGCGCGGCGTACAACTGGCGCGTCAGGGGCAGGCAAAACTGCAGCAAGCGGAACAGCGCGTGCAAATTTTGCTGTCTGATAATGAAGGGGCTTCACCTGAGCCTTTTATCGCGGATAATGAGTAAATGGACTTTACGCAGCAGCTACAGGCTTGCGTAGCGCAAGCGAATCAGGCGCTGAGCCGTTTTATCGCGCCACTGCCCTTTCAGAACACTCCCGTGGTCGAAGCTATGCAGTATGGCGCATTATTAGGCGGTAAGCGCCTGCGGCCGTTTCTGGTTTACGCCACCGGTCAAATGTTTGGCGTCAGTACGGCAACGCTGGATGCGCCAGCCGCAGCGGTCGAATGCATCCATGCATATTCGTTGATCCATGATGACTTGCCGGCAATGGACGATGACGATTTGCGCCGCGGCCTGCCGACTTGCCATATTAAATTTGGCGAAGCCAACGCCATCCTGGCGGGAGATGCGCTGCAAACTCTGGCCTTTGCCATTATCAGTGACGCGCCGATGCCGGAAGTCGCCGATCGCGATCGTATCGCGATGATCGCCGAACTGGCTAACGCCAGCGGTATCGCCGGAATGTGCGGCGGTCAGGCATTGGATCTGGCGGCAGAAGGCCAACAGATAACTCTGGACGCGCTGGAACGCATTCATCGCCATAAGACTGGCGCGCTCATTCGCGCCGCCGTTAGACTTGGCGCGTTGAGTGCGGGCGATAAAGGACGGAATACTCTGCCGATACTTGACCGCTACGCAGAGAGTATCGGCCTTGCCTTCCAGGTTCAGGATGACATTCTGGATGTGGTGGGCGATACTGCAACGTTAGGTAAACGTCAGGGCGCAGACCAGCAGCTTGGCAAAAGTACCTATCCTGCACTTCTGGGTCTTGAGCAAGCCCGGAATAAAGCCCGGGACCTGATAGAGGACGCCCGTCAGTCGTTAAATCAACTGGCCGCACAATCACTGGACACCTCGGCACTGGAAGCGCTAGCGAATTACATAATCCAGCGTGATAAATAAACCCCATATCCAATGAGCTTGCGATGAGTTTTGATATAGCCAAATACCCTACCCTGGCATTGGTCGACTCCACCCAGGAGTTACGACTGTTACCGAAAGAGAGTCTGCCGAAACTCTGCGACGAGCTACGCCGCTACTTACTCGACAGCGTAAGCCGTTCCAGTGGGCACTTCGCTTCCGGGCTGGGCACGGTAGAACTTACCGTGGCGCTGCATTATGTCTACAACACCCCGTTTGACCAGTTGATCTGGGATGTTGGTCACCAGGCTTATCCGCATAAAATCCTTACCGGCCGTCGCGACAAAATCGGCACCATTCGCCAGAAAGGCGGTCTGCACCCGTTCCCGTGGCGCGCCGAAAGCGAATACGACGTACTGAGCGTTGGGCATTCCTCCACCTCCATCAGCGCCGGTATCGGTATTGCCGTGGCGGCGGAGAAAGAAGGCAAAGATCGCCGCACCGTCTGCGTGATTGGCGACGGCGCAATCACTGCCGGTATGGCGTTTGAAGCGATGAATCATGCAGGCGATATCCGGCCCGACATGCTGGTCATTCTGAACGACAATGAAATGTCGATTTCGGAAAACGTCGGCGCACTCAACAACCATCTGGCGCAGCTACTTTCCGGTAAGCTTTACTCTTCCCTGCGCGAAGGCGGAAAAAAGGTCTTCTCGGGCGTACCGCCGATCAAAGAACTGCTCAAGCGTACCGAAGAACATATTAAAGGTATGGTTGTGCCGGGAACATTGTTCGAAGAACTCGGCTTTAACTACATCGGGCCGGTCGATGGTCACGATGTAATGGGGCTTATCAGCACGCTGAAGAATATGCGCGACCTGAAAGGCCCGCAATTCCTGCATATCATGACCAAAAAAGGCCGCGGCTATGAGCCCGCGGAAAAAGATCCGATCACTTTCCATGCGGTGCCTAAATTTGATCCTTCCAGCGGATGTTTGCCGAAAAGTAGCGGCGGTCTGCCAGGTTATTCAAAAATCTTCGGTGACTGGCTGTGTGAAACTGCCGCCAAAGACAGCAAGCTGATGGCGATCACCCCGGCAATGCGCGAAGGCTCCGGCATGGTGGAATTTTCACGTAAATTCCCGGATCGCTATTTTGACGTCGCCATCGCCGAGCAGCATGCCGTCACCTTCGCCGCAGGTCTGGCGATTGGCGGCTATAAGCCCGTCGTGGCGATCTACTCTACTTTCCTGCAACGCGCCTACGACCAGGTCATCCATGACGTCGCTATCCAGAAACTGCCGGTTATGTTCGCCATCGATCGCGCCGGTATCGTTGGCGCGGATGGACAAACGCACCAGGGCGCGTTCGATCTCTCCTATCTGCGCTGCATCCCGGATATGGTGATCATGACGCCAAGCGACGAGAACGAATGTCGCCAGATGTTATTTACCGGGTATCACTATAACGACGGCCCGACGGCAGTACGTTATCCACGCGGTAATGCACAGGGCGTGGCGCTAACCCCGCTGGAAAAACTGCCTATTGGTAAAGGCCTTGTGAAGCGTCTTGGCGAAAAACTGGCGATTCTGAACTTTGGCACCTTAATGCCTGAGGCGGCGAAAGTCGCCGAAGCGCTGAACGCCACGCTGGTCGACATGCGCTTTGTTAAACCGCTGGACGACACGTTAATTCTGGAGATGGCCGCGCAGCATGAAGCGCTGGTGACGCTGGAAGAAAACGCTATTATGGGCGGCGCTGGCAGCGGCGTAAACGAAGTGCTAATGGCCCATCGTAAACCTGTACCTGTGCTGAATATCGGCCTTCCGGATTTCTTTATCCCGCAAGGAACGCAGGAAGAAGCCCGCGCGGAACTGGGGCTCGACGCCGCAGGCATTGAAGCCAAAATCAAGGCCTGGCTGGCATAATCCCCTCTTCGCTCCTGCTATGCTTAAAGAGTGACGGGTATAACAGGAGCGGAGTAATGCAATACAACACCTTAGGAAATACGGATCTTCAGGTTTCCCGCCTTTGTCTGGGCTGTATGACATTCGGCGAGCCGAGTCGCGGCAATCACGCCTGGACGCTTCCCGAAGAGAGCAGCCGTCCCATCATCAAGCGCGCCCTTGAGGGCGGCATTAACTTTTTTGATACCGCTAACAGCTACTCCGACGGCAGCAGCGAAGAGATTGTCGGTCGCGCGTTGCGTGATTTTGCCCGGCGCGACGAGGTGGTGGTGGCGACGAAAGTCTTTCATCGCGTTGGCGATCTGCCGGAAGGTTTGTCCCGCGCGCAAATCCTGCGCTCCATTGACGATAGCCTCGCCCGTCTGGGAATGGAATATGTCGATATCCTGCAAATCCACCGCTGGGATTACACCACGCCGATAGAAGAAACGCTGAACGCGCTAAATGAAGTGGTGAAGGCGGGTAAAGCCCGCTATATCGGCGCCTCCTCAATGCACGCCTCACAATTTGCCCAGGCGCTGGCGCTACAAAAACAACACGGCTGGGCGCCGTTTGTCACCATGCAGGATCACTATAACCTGATCTACCGCGAGGAAGAGCGTGAGATGCTGCCGCTATGCTGGCAGGAAGGCGTCGCCGTGATTCCGTGGAGTCCACTGGCGCGCGGGCGCTTAACTCGCCCCTGGGGAGAAACCACGGCCCGGCTGGTCTCGGATGACGTGGGCAAAAATTTATACGATGAAAGCGATAAAAATGATGCGCAGATAGCGGAACGGCTGGCTGGCGTCAGCGAGGCGCTTGGCGCAACGCGAGCGCAGGTCGCGCTGGCCTGGCTGCTCAGCAAACGAGGCGTCGCCGCGCCGATTATCGGCGCTTCGCGTGAAGAGCAGTTAGATGAATTGCTGAATGCCGTTGATTTAACGCTCAAACCGGAGCAGATTGCCGAGCTCGAAACACCGTACAAACAACATCCGGTGGTCGGATTTAAATAAAAGTGGTATCCGATGGCACTACGCTCTGTTATAGGCCGGATAAGGCGTTCACGCCGCCATCCGGCAGATCGCGTTAAATGCCCCCGATCGGCCAGTGATGACCGACAAAATACAGTATTCCGGCGGATATCACGCCGGCGACGATATCATCGATCATGATCCCCATGCCGCCGTGCACGTTGCGATCAAACCAACGGATCGGCCAGGGTTTCCACATATCCAGAATGCGAAAGATAACGAACCCGGCAGCTACCCACTGCCAGGCAGTCGTCGGCAACGCCATCAGCGTTATCCACATACCGATAAATTCATCCCAGACAATACTGCCGTGGTCATGTACCCCCATATCTTTCGCCGTCTGATGGCAAAGATAAACGCCAATACAGATCCCAAACATCACGACCAGCGAATAAAGCTGCCACGGCAGAAACGTCATCAGATACCAGAAGGGGATCGCCGCCAGCGAGCCCATCGTGCCCGGCACCACGGGGCTCAGCCCGCTGCCAAAGCCGGTAGCGAGCAGATGCCACGGATTGCGCAAATTCAGGCGGCTTTTCGCAACATCTTTATGGCGTGGCAAAATGGTCATATCCTTTCCAGTCGAAGGTGACAGGCATTCCGTCACGTACAAAATTCATCCCTTCAATATCTGCGCTCATTTGACCTATGCAGGTAAAGGGAACACCCAGTTGACCGATGGCGACATCCAGCGCGCCGCGGTTCAGTTCCGGCACAGTAAAACACAGCTCATAGTCTTCGCCGCCAGAAAGCGCCCAGCGCAGCGCCTGCCCGGCATCAACATGGCGCATCATCGCGTCGGATTTGGGAAGCGCATCAACATCTACTCTTGCCCCACAACCGCTGGCCTTGACGATATGCCCCAGATCGGAAATCAGGCCGTCGGAAAGATCGATAGCCGCGCTGGCGATATCACGCAGCGCCTGGCCGTGTAAAATACGCGGCGTCGGGCGTAAATGACGTTTAATAAAATAGTGAGCGTCTGTCTCCTCCGATACCTGGAGCCGGTTTTGCAAAACCGCCAGCCCGGCAGCGCTGTCGCCCGGCGTACCGGTGATATAAATCCAGTCACCTGGCTTCGCGCCAGATCGCTTGAGCGCGCGCCCTGCCGGGATATAACCGTGGATACCCAGCGTCATCGACAGCGGTCCACGCGTGGTGTCGCCGCCAATGAGCTGCATATCGTAGTAATTCAATAGCTCAAACAGACTGTCGCTAAAAGCCTCCAGCCACGGCTCATCCACTTCCGGCAATGTTAACGCCAGAGTTAACCAGGCCGGGTCGGCCCCCATCGCGGCCAGATCGCTTAAATTCACCGCCAACGCTTTATAAGCCAGATCGGCAGGATCGATATCAGGGAGGAAGTGGTTGCCCGCCACCAGCGTATCGGTACTGATCGCCAGGGTCTGCTTTTCAGGAATATTCAGGAGCGCGCAATCGTCGCCAATACCGGTTTCAACATCAAGACGAGAGCTTCTTACACGGTCAAAATAACGGGCAATCAGGGAAAACTCGCCACATGCCATACGTTATGCCTCAGCAGAAAAAAAGAAAAGGCCGGAGACGACGGGTATCGATCGCCCGCTATCTTTCCGGCCTGTGAATCACTTTTTGTTGGGACGAATCACAGGAGCTGCTTTATCCAGCACGCCGTTGACAAATTTGTGGCTATCTTCAGCGCCAAAGGTTTTCGCCAGTTCAATCGCTTCGTTGATGGCCACTTTATAAGGCACATCGCTGCGTTTTGACAGCTCAAACAGCGCAATACGCAACACGGCTTTTTCAACCTGTCCCAGCTCTTCAAGCAGGCGGGACAGATACGGTTTCATTAAACCATCCAGGTACGCGCTGTTAGTCGCCACCCCGGATAGCAGTTCACGGAAATAGAGAACGTCGACGTCTTTTACGTCCTGTTCCGCCAGGAACTGGTATTCAACATCAGCGATGTCGTTCTGGGACAACTGCCAGGAGTAAAGCGCCTGGACGGCACACTCACGGGCGCGGCGACGAGCAGCAGGTTTCACGGAATTCCCCTTACAAAAAATCAGGCCTTAATGGCTTTCAATACATTAATCATTTCAAGCGCGGTCAGCGCAGCTTCTGCGCCTTTATTACCGGCTTTTGTACCAGCACGTTCGATGGCTTGTTCAATACTCTCGGTGGTCAGAACACCAAAAGCTACCGGCACGCCGCTGTCCTGGGCAACGTTTGCCAGGCCATTGCTGGCGCCGCCTGCCACATATTCAAAGTGCGCAGTCCCCCCGCGAATCACGGTTCCCAACGCAACCACGGCGTCATATTTACCGCTTTTCGCCAGCGCATCGGTCGCCAGCGGCAGTTCATAAGCGCCTGGCACCCACACTACGGTAATATTATCATCTTTTACCTGACCAATACGCGTCAGGGCATCAACCGCGCCATCCAGCAGGCTGTCGTTGATAAACTGATTGAAACGCGCAATAGTGATGGCGACGCGAGCGTCAGGGGCTGCAACGTTAGCTTTAATAATGTTCATATTCTCTCTTCCAGGGTTCATTTGGCCCCGCAGGGGGGCGGATTTTATCATAATAATTTGAGCGCTGCTCCCCTTTCGACGGGAGAACTCATGCGCTCACCATATGCAGGCAAACATCCGGGCCGACATGACGTATTTCGCTGAAGGTAAATTGCGGCGCGTCGGCGAGCTTCTCAAGCCCCGGTAATTCACATAATCCCCGCGCCTGGGTTCCCAACAATTTAGGCGCGACATAGACAATCAGTTCATCCACCAGCCCGGCTTGCAACAACGCGCCCGCCAGCCCCGGTCCGGCTTCAACCCAAATACTATTAATCTGCTGCCTGCCTAACTGCATCATCAACACAACCAGATCCAAATGTCCGTTGTGCACCGGCACGCTGATAGTACGAACCGAATCGGGCCACGCGCGGCTATCTTCCTGGGTACGCGCAATCCACGTTTCGCCAGGTTGTTGCACAATACGATGCGCAGGCGTTACCCGGTTTTGGCTGTCGATAACAATTCGCACCGGCTGGCGCAGATTTTCCTGTGGGTAAGAAGCCTGCGTAGATGCGTCTAACTCCGCCCAACGCACCGTCAAGGCCGGATCGTCAGCCAATACCGTCGCGCTACTGGTTAAGATAGCGTGGCTTTGCGCACGCAAGCGCTGAACATCACGCCGGGCCTGCGGCGAGGTGATCCACTGGCTCTCGCCGCTGGCCATCGCCGTCCGTCCGTCCACGGAGGCGCCCAGTTTAAGCTGAAGATAAGGGAATCCGGTACGCATCCGCTTGAGGAAGCCTTTATTGAGCGCCTCCGCTTCACTCATCATTAAACCGTGGCTGACCGCAATACCCGCCTGTTGCAGGCGATACAGCCCGCGTCCGGCGACCTGTGGGTTCGGGTCCTGCATCGCGGCGACAACGCGCGCGACGCCGGCCGCAATCAGCGCATCGCAGCATGGCGGCGTTCGTCCGTGATGGCTACAGGGTTCAAGCGTGACATAGGCGGTTGCGCCTTTGGCTTTTGCGCCCGCCATCCGCAGCGCATGTACCTCGGCGTGCGGCTCTCCGGCGCGCTGGTGATAACCTTCGCCGACGATGTCGCCATTGTTAACAATGACGCAGCCGACATTAGGATTCGGGTGAGTGGTGAAACGTCCACGCTGCGCCAGTTTTAGCGCTCGCGCCATGTAAAACTCATCCTGCATGGCTTAGTCCTGTAGGCGAGCGATTTCTTCGCCAAAGTCTTTGATATCTTCGAAACTGCGATAGACGGAGGCAAAGCGAATATACGCGACTTTATCGAGTTTTTTCAGCTGCTCCATGACCAGATTGCCAATCATCTTGCTGGGAACTTCACGCTCCCCAGTGGCGCGTAATTGTGACTTAATATGGTTCAACGCCATTTCAACATCATCCGCGCTGACGGGCCTTTTTTCCAGCGCTCTCAACATGCCGCTGCGCAGCTTATCCTCATTAAAGGGTTCGCGCACATCGTTACTTTTTATCACGCGCGGCATGACCAGTTCAGCCACTTCAAAGGTCGTAAAGCGTTCATTACAAACCAGGCACTGCCGACGGCGGCGTACGGACGAGCCCTCGCCTACAAGACGAGAGTCAATGACTTTGGTATCTACGGCGAAACAAAATGGGCAATGCATACGGCGTCCTGACCAGGTGACTTAGAAAACGCTATTTTACCCTGAACTGGCGCGACAACAAAGGCAGAGCGCTTTTGAGATAAAGGATCGGTGCCTTTGTTCGTATAGCACACTACCATTACGCTATCGGACCATGAAGGAAATGATCGACATGACAAGACGTTACCTAAGAGTTCTCCTGGTGGGAAGTCTCTTGAGCCTGACCGCCTGCGCGCCGCAGAGCGAGGTTCGCCAGATGCATCAAAGCATTAGCACTCTGAATAAAGAGATGAACCAACTGAATCAGGAAACGGTAAAAATTACCCAACAAAATAAGCTGAATGCAGATTCAACCCGCGGCGTCTATCTGTTGCCTGGCGCCAATACGCCTGCCCGGCTGGAGAGTCAGATCGGTACGCTACGTATGACATTGCTGGAAGTTACGCCTGTCACTGACGGTGCCCTGGCAACGTTACGCATTCAGGGCGAGTCCCACGATCCGCTTCCGGCATTCAGCGCTACCGTAGAGTATGGGCAGATTCAGGGCACTACGGAGAACTATCAAGAGGTGAATGCGCAGAGCCTTCTGGTAAATGCGCCTGCCAGCTTGCTGGCGCCCAGTGATGTCAATATTTCGTTACAGTTGAAGGGAATCACACCGGCGCGGTTAGGTTTTATTCGCATCCATGACATTCAGCCTGTTAATCAATAAACGTTCTGGCGGAGCGTTTTGTGCGTTCCGCAACACGCTTCACGCTCTTTTGTTGTCCTTCTGACATTTTCGGCATTTATAGCACGTATTGTAAATATTTATGAAAGCTACTACCCTTATCGCGCCTAAAATGCGCAAACGTGAACGCAATCGATTACGTAAATGATAGATATGTGAAACAAGACATATTTTTGTGAGCAATGATTTTTATAATAGGGTCCGCAGAAACACGAAATATTTAGAAACGCAAATTGCGCTTTTTTCACTCCCGTAAGGGATTTCAAACAGTGGCATACATATGAAAAAAACTTTACTCGCAGCCAGCGCAGCGCTGGCGCTCACCTCATCTTTTACTGTTAACGCAGCAGAAAACGATCAGCCGCAGTATCTTTCCGACTGGTGGCATCAGAGCGTAAACGTAGTAGGCAGCTACCATACCCGCTTCTCGCCGAAGCTGAACAACGACGTCTATCTGGAATATGAAGCTTTTGCCAAAAAAGACTGGTTTGATTTCTACGGCTATATCGATATTCCCAAAACCTTCGATTGGGGCAACGGCAACGATAAAGGCGCATGGGATGACGGCTCCCCGATGTTCATGGAGATCGAACCGCGTTTCTCAATTGATAAACTGACCGGCGTCAACCTGGGTTTCGGCCCGTTTAAAGAGTGGTATTTCGCCAACAACTACATCTACGATATGGGCGATAACAAAGCCGGTCGTCAGAGCACGTGGTATATGGGGCTGGGGACCGATATCGACACCGGTCTGCCGATGGGCCTGTCGCTGAACGTGTATGCAAAATATCAGTGGCAAAACTACGGCGCTTCCAATGAAAACGAATGGGACGGCTACCGTTTCAAAGTGAAATACTTCGTCCCCATCACCGATCTGTGGGGCGGTAAACTGAGCTATATCGGCTTTACCAACTTTGACTGGGGATCTGATTTAGGCGACGATCCGAACCGTACCAGCAACTCGATCGCTTCCAGCCATATCCTGGCACTGAACTACGATCACTGGCATTACTCGGTCGTCGCGCGTTACTTCCATAACGGCGGACAGTGGCAGAATGGCGCAAAACTGAACTGGGGCGACGGCGATTTCAGCGCGAAATCTACCGGCTGGGGCGGCTACCTGGTCGTGGGTTACAACTTCTGATTCGCGTAATACGCCGGAAATCTCCGGCGTATTAACCATAACATGCCGGACAGACTGCGCTCCGGCATCTTTGTTCTCACTTCTTCTTATTCATCATCGCCTTCAGATCGGCAAACGGGTTCCAGGTCGCCTCACCGAAATCTTTTTGCGCATCTTCCCCGGCAATGACCGTCGAACCGTACTGATCGGCTTCGGTATATTTGGAATGTTCATGATCGTGGCAGTAGAGGCACAGCAGTTCCCAGTTACTGCCGTCTTCCGGATTATTGGTATGGTCGTGATCGATATGATGCACCGTTAATTCACGCAGATTTGAATACACAAACTCACGGGAACAACGTCCACACACCCACGGGAACAGTTTCAACGCCTTTTCACGATAGCCGCTTTCCAGCCGCGCATAATTTCTAGGGATAATCGCCATGTCAGATACCTGGATAATAGAAAGGGTTATACACAGTTTCCCGCGAAGCCGGGTTTTTGGCAATCCCCGAAAAGAAGAGACAGTTACGTCATCTTTTCGTGCTGGAGGCATATAGAAAAAATCCCGGTCATTCTGACCGGGATGTAGAGTGTGGCATCAAAGCCTGTTTACGGCAGAATAGACGGCTGATCCGCCCCTTCTTTTTCGACTTTCTGCTGCAGCATATGCTCGCGCTTCATACCGAGTTTCAGCGCCAGCGCCGATGCGACATAGATAGAAGATGCCGTACCGATAGAAACGCCGATCAGCATTGTCAACGAGAAGCCTTCCAGTACCGGACCACCGAAGAGGTACAGCATCAGAATCACCACTAACGTCGTACCGGAGGTAATCAACGTACGGTGTAACGTCTGGGTTAGCGACACGTTAAAGATTTCGTAAGGCGTTCCGCGACGGATTTTGCGGAAGTTTTCACGAATACGGTCAGAGACCACGATACTATCGTTCAGCGAGTAACCGATCACCGACATCAACGATGCCACAATGGTCAAGTCAATCTCGATATGGAAAAGCGACAGTATTCCCAGCGTAATGATCACGTCATGCGCCAGCGCGATAACCACCCCTGCCGCCAGTCGCCACTCAAAGCGGAAACCGACATAAACGAGGATAGAGATCAACGCCACCAGCAGTGCCATGGCGCCGGTTTGCGCCAGATCGGCGCCCACGCTTGGCCCCACGAATTCAATACGCTTCACGGCCGCATTCTGGTTGGTGGCTTCATTAATGATCGTCACTACTTTGCTGCCCAGTACCTGACCGCCGGTTTCGCCTTCGGTTGGCGGCATACGCACCATAATGTCGTGGCTGCTGCCAAAGTTCTGCAACTGCGGCTCTTCGAAGCCTGCTTTTTGCAGCGCTTCACGCATCACGTCCATTTCAGCCGGTTTTTCCAGCGTGATTTCAATCACCGTGCCACCGGTGAAATCCAGCCCCCAGTTAAACCCGCGCACGCCCATAATGACAATAGCCGCGATCAGCAACAGTCCGGAGATGCCGAATGCCCAGTAGTCCCAGCGCATAAAGTCATAGACTTTACGGCCGTGGTTTAGTTGTTCAACAGTGTATTCCTGTGCCACATCGCACTCCTCAGATTGACAGCTTAGTGACGCGCTTGCCGCCATATAGCAGGTTTACGATAGCACGCGTACCGATAATCGCGGTGAACATCGACGTCGCCACACCGATACCAGTCGTAATCGCGAACCCTTTAATTGCCCCGGTACCGACGGCATACAGAATGATGACTTTAATCAGCGTCGTGATGTTCGCATCGAAGATGGAACTGAACGCGCCGGCATAGCCTTCGTTGATCGCCTGCTGTACCGTGCGGCCATTACTCAACTCTTCTTTGATACGTTCATTAATCAGAACGTTGGCGTCAACCGCGACCGCAAGGGTTAACACGATACCCGCAATCCCCGGCATACTGAGCGTTGCTCCCGGCAACAGCGACATGATACCGACAATCAACACCAGGTTAGCCACTAACGCGCTGGTCGCAATCAGACCAAACTTCTTATAGAAGAAGATCATGAACAGAATGGAGACCACCAGACCGGCCAGACACGCTTCCAGACCTTGCTTAATGTTCTGCATACCCAGGGTCGGGCCAATGGTGCGCTCTTCAACGATCTGAATCGGCGCAATCAGGGCGCCCGCGCGCAGCAACAGCGAGAGCTGGCGCGCTTCGTTTGGATTGCTAATGCCGGTAATACGGAAGCTGTTACCCAGGCGAGACTGGATGTTGGCGATGTTAATCACCTCTTCCTGTTTCACCAGTACGGCGCGACCGTTAGCATCTTTCTTACCGCTGTCTTTATACTCCACAAACAGGGTCGCCATCGGTTTGCCGATGTTGTCCTTAGTGAAGTTAGACATGATATTGCCGCCTGCGCTATCCAGCGAGATGTTAACCTGCGGCTGGTTGTACTCATCCTGGCTGGACGTAGAGTCGGTGATATGGTCGCCGGTGAGGATCACGCGTTTGTACAATACAACCGGCTGACCTTCGCGGGTCTGCTTCACTTCGGAATCACCCGGTACGCGCCCGGCGGCGGCGGCGGCCTGGTCAACGTTGGTATTCACCAGACGGAATTCCAGCGTTGCTGTCGCGCCCAGAATTTCTTTCGCACGGGCGGTATCCTGAATGCCCGGCAGCTCAACCACAATACGGTCCGCGCCCTGACGTTGTACGACAGGCTCCGCGACGCCCAGTTGGTTAACACGGTTACGCAGAATATTAATGTTCTGCTGAACGGCGTATTCGCGCGCTTCGCTCAGACGCGCATCGGTCATTACCGCGCGAAGCTGATTGCCGCTCTGGCTGGAAATCACCAGGTCACGATGACGCGGCGTCAGATAGGCAATCGCCTCATCACGCGCTTTGCTGTCACGGAACGTGATGCTCAGCCCATAATTATCTTCTTTACGAACAGTGGTATAAGGAATGCCTTTTTCACGCAGATCGCTGCGCAGGCTATCGATATTTTGTTCCTGGAGTTTACCCAACGCGGTATCCATATCCACTTCCATCAGGAAGTGAACGCCGCCGCGCAGGTCAAGACCAAGCTTCATCGGATCGGCGTGAATAGCCGCCAACCAGCGCGGCGTAGCCGGCGCAAGGTTAAGCGCCACGACATATTTATCCCCCAGCACGCTCATCAGCGCTTCGCGGGCGCGTAGCTGGGTATCGGTGGTGTCGAAGCGCGCAAGAATAGCGCCCTCTTCCAGTGCCACAGACTTAGCGGGAATTTTTTCTTCTTGTAACGTTTTCTGGACCTGGATCAGCGTTTGCTCACTGGCGGCGACGCCGCGCACGCCAGTGATTTGAACAGCCGGATCCTCACCATACAGGTTGGGAAGTGCGTAAAGCAGGCCGACGACAATCACGACGACCAGCATAATGTACTTCCACAAAGGATAACGGTTTAACACGGCAGTTCCCTTTGGGAAAACGGAATATTACAGCGCCTTCATGGTGCCTTTCGGCAGAACGGCAGCTACGAAGTCACGTTTGATAACCACTTCCGTGGTGTCATTCAGCGCGATGGCAATGTAGCCAGCTTCTGCTACTTTAGTCACTCGACCGACCAGACCGCCATTCGTCAGAACTTCATCACCTTTCGCAATGGAGTCCATCAGCTTTTTGTGCTCTTTGGTGCGCTTCTGCTGCGGGCGCAGGATCATGAAATAGAAAATCAGACCAAACACCACCAGCATTAAAATCAGAGACATCGGGCTGCCCTGCGCCGGAGCACCTGTTGCCGCTACCGCATCAGAAATAAAAAAGCTCATTCAAATTCCCTCATTATTAAAATTAATCAACGTTCAAAGGTGGAACGGGTCGCCCCTGACGTTGGTAAAACTCGGTTACGAAGCTCTCTAATTTACCCTCTTCAATAGCCTTGCGTAAACCCGCCATCAAACGCTGGTAGTAACGCAAGTTATGAATGGTATTGAGACGCGCGCCTAATATTTCGTTGCAACGGTCAAGATGATGCAAGTAAGCGCGTGAATAATTGCGACAGGTGTAGCAATCGCACTCGGCGTCAAGCGGGCTGGTGTCGCTTTTATGCTTCGCATTACGAATCTTCACCACGCCGTCGGTCACAAACAGATGACCATTACGGGCATTTCGCGTTGGCATGACACAGTCAAACATATCAATACCGCGACGCACGCCTTCCACCAAATCTTCCGGTTTACCAACGCCCATCAGGTAACGCGGTTTGTCAGCCGGGATCTGCGGACAGACGTGCTCCAGAATGCGGTGCATATCTTCTTTCGGCTCACCGACAGCCAAACCGCCGACAGCGTAGCCATCAAAGCCAATCTCTACCAGACCTTTCACCGAGATATCGCGTAAATCTTCGTAAACGCTGCCCTGAATGATGCCAAAAAGCGCATTTTTATTGCCAAGGCTATCAAAACGGTCGCGACTACGCTTCGCCCAACGCAACGACATCTCCATCGAGCGTTTAGCATAGTCCCAGTCTGCCGGGTACGGCGTACATTCATCAAAGATCATCACGATATCGGAACCGAGATCGTACTGGATCTCCATCGACTTTTCCGGATCGAGGAAAATCGGATCGCCGTTGATCGGGTTACGGAAATGTACGCCCTGCTCGGTAATCTTACGAATATCTCCAAGGCTGAAGACCTGGAAGCCGCCGGAATCGGTGAGGATCGGCCCTTTCCACTGCATAAAATCGTGCAGATCGCCATGCAGCTTCATGATCTCCTGACCCGGACGCAGCCACAGGTGGAAAGTATTACCGAGAATGATTTGCGCGCCGGTCGCTTCCACTTCTTCCGGCGTCATGCCTTTTACCGTACCGTAAGTCCCAACGGGCATAAAAGCAGGCGTTTCCACTACGCCACGATCAAACACCAGACGACCGCGACGCGCGCGACCATCGGTGGTATCTAACTCAAATTTCATTATCACTCCTGCGTCAGAAAAACAGTCTGACGTTTAACGACTCGCTACGGAATTATTCCATAGCTAATAAATTCCCGAAGGCGTCATCGGCGCAGCCAGTTTGGGGTCGGCCAGCACACAGCCACCGGAGCGTACACGCAGTACGTGAGGATGGCGAGCACTGCCCGGCGTCAAAATGGCAAGTGAGATAGCCTTCTTACGGACGCTCAAAAATAGCCTGCGGATTGTACGTGATAAACATCGCGTCCCCGTAGCTAAAAAAACGATATTTTTGTTCCACCGCAGCCTTATAAGCATTCATGGTGTGCTCATAACCGGCAAACGCGGAAACCAGCATAATCAACGTAGATTCCGGCAGGTGGAAGTTGGTGACCAGCGCATCAATCACTTTGTATTGATAACCTGGATAAATAAAAATTTGCGTATCGCCAAAGAACGGCTCTATCAAATCGCTTTTTGCCGCCTGCGCCGCGCTCTCCAGTGAGCGTACCGAGGTCGTGCCCACGGCGATAACCCGCTTGCCGCGCGCTTTTGCCGCCAGCACCGCGTCGACCACCTCCTGCGGCACTTCCGCATATTCGGAATGCATGATGTGATCTTCGATTGTATCGACACGCACCGGCTGGAAAGTGCCCGCTCCTACGTGTAGCGTGACAAACGCCATTTCGATACCTTTTTCCCGAAGCGCCGCCAGCAGTGGCTCATCAAAGTGCAGCCCGGCAGTCGGCGCGGCAACAGCGCCCGGTTTTTCACTGTAGACCGTCTGGTACAGTTCGCGGTCGGCGTCTTCGTCCGGACGGTCGATATACGGCGGCAGCGGCATATGGCCGATGGCGTTGAGAATATCCAGCACCGGACGCTGGTCATTAAACTCAACTTCAAACAGAGCGCCGTGACGCGCGGTCATGGTCGCGTGAATGCTTTCGTCATCGCCCAGTAGCAGTTCCGTACCCGGTTTTGGCGCTTTAGAGGCGCGAATATGCGCCAGGATGCGTTTATCATCAAGCATACGCTCGACCAGCACCTCAATCTTGCCGCCGCTGGCTTTACGGCCAAAGAGCCGCGCCGGGATCACGCGGGTATTGTTAAAGACCAGCAAATCGCCAGGGTTGAGCTTATCGAGCAGATCGGTGAAAGTACCGTGCGTCAGCGCGCCCGTCGGCCCCTCTAATGACAGCAAACGGCAGCGACTGCGCTCCGGCTGTGGGTAGTGGGCAATCAGGGATTCGGGTAGTTCAAAGGAAAAATCGGTAACGCGCATGACTCTGACTCAGACTAAAATAAGAGGCGGGTAGTCTAGTGCCGGGGCGTTCCCGCTGCAACCGTTACCCGCGTTTTGGACAGAGAATCAATAATGAATTTTCTTGCTCACCTGCATCTGGCGCACCTTGCCGACAGCTCGCTTTCCGGTAATCTTCTGGCCGATTTTGTCCGGGGAAACCCGGCAACGCATTATCCTCCTGACGTCGTAGAGGGTATTTATATGCATCGGCGTATTGACGTCATGACCGACAACCTGCCGGAAGTTCGTGAGGCGCGAGAGTGGTTCCGCCATGAAACGAGGCGTGTGGCGCCCATTACGCTGGACGTCATGTGGGATCATTTTTTATCGCGCCACTGGACGCAAATCTCTCCCGATTTTCCACTTCAGGCGTTTGTCGGCTATGCCCATGCGCAGGTCGCGACTATTTTGCCCGACTCCCCGCCGCGCTTTGTCAACCTGAATGATTATCTTTGGTCAGAAAAATGGTTAGAGCGTTATCGCGATATGGATTTCATTCAAAACGTGCTGAATGGCATGGCGAATCGCCGTCCCCGGCTGGATGCTTTGCGTGATTCCTGGTACGATCTGGACGCGCACTACGACGCGTTAGAAGAACGCTTCTGGCATTTTTATCCGCGTATGATGGCACAGGCCGCCCGCAAAGCGCTTTGACCGCCTGATAGCGAGGGCGCGCATCAGATGCGCCGTTGGCAAAAAGATCGTCCGTTGTCATAAAGGGGTCATCATTACAATTTATAATGATCCGATCGATAGGCAAAAGCTGTCTCATTGATTGTCAAGACCGCATTGTTTTGTCGCTTCGCCCTCCCTATACTGCCCGCGTTGCGTTCTAAAACCCTTAATATTGCAGGAGAATTATTATGGTACTGGTTACTCGTCAGGCCCCAGACTTCACCGCTGCAGCGGTACTGGGTAGCGGTGAGATTGTTGATAAATTCAACTTCAAACAGCACACCAATGGTAAAACGACCGTTCTGTTCTTCTGGCCGATGGACTTCACTTTTGTTTGCCCGTCTGAGCTGATCGCCTTTGATAAACGTTATGAAGAATTCCAGAAGCGCGGCGTTGAAGTGGTCGGCGTTTCTTTCGACTCTGAATTCGTCCACAACGCATGGCGTAACACCCCTGTCGATAAAGGCGGCATTGGCCCGGTGAAATACGCGATGGTCGCGGACGTGAAGCGTGAAATTCAGAAAGCTTATGGTATCGAACATCCTGATGAAGGCGTTGCGCTGCGCGGCTCTTTCCTGATTGACGCTAACGGTATTGTTCGCCACCAGGTTGTAAACGATCTGCCGCTGGGTCGTAATATCGACGAAATGCTGCGTATGGTTGACGCGCTGCAATTCCACGAAGAGCACGGCGATGTCTGCCCGGCGCAGTGGGAAAAAGGAAAAGAAGGCATGAACGCCTCTCCGGACGGCGTGGCTAAATACCTGGCTGAGAACATTGCCAGCCTGTAAGTCAGTGCATTGACAAAAGGCTCGCTATCGCGAGCCTTTTTTATGCGTGAGGTTTTACGAACCACTTCGCCTCAACGATTCATCCATACCGTCGCGGAAATCGCGGGTAAAGTAAGCCTCCCCTCGCGGATGTCACCGCTTCCCGTTTTACATTGCCATCCGGCCACGTTCAGCAACGGCGACGCTTCCAGCGCCACTTCACAGGCCTCGCCCCGGTTAATCAGCACCAGCGCCCGCTGCTGCTGATAAACCCGCACGAACACCACTACATCACCTTCGGCATACAGCGCCTGGCATCCGCCACGACGCAGCGCCAGACTGCGCTGGCGCAGTTTCACCATACGCTGGTACAGCGCCAGCAAGTTACCGTCCTGCTTGCGTTCGTCCCACGGGAACGGTTTGCGGCACAGCGGATCATTCGCGCCGTCTACGCCGACTTCATCGCCATAATAGATACATGGCACGCCGGGCCAGGTAAACAGCCAGACCACTGCCAGCGGCAGGCGCGCCTTGTCTTTACCCAGCAGGGTCTTAAAGCGCGCGGTATCATGGCTGTCGAGTTGATTAAACATGCGCAGTTGTTGCTGGTGCGATAATCCGGCGCGGTAGTTATCCATCCACGCGATACAGGTCCGGGCATCGATATGCTGCGGCTCGTAAGCGATATCAGTTTTGGCGAGAAATCCCCACAGCGGGAAGGTAAAACCGCGATAATTCATGGCGGCATCTTCCACGTCGGCCTGTAGCCACTGCCGCGCATCGCCGAAATGTTCTCCCACAATATAGGCTTCGGGCTGCGCCTCTTTTGCCGCCCGGGTAATGCCGGCGACATGCTGCAAATTGTTGCGCGCCCCACCCGCCTCGCCCAGCATATGTACGACATCCAGCCGCCAGCCGTCCATATTCCACGGTGCCTTTAGCCAGTGACGAACAATACTGTCCTCACCGCGATAGATCTCATCCACCAGCGTTTCTGATTGATAATCGAATTTCGGCAGGCTCGGATAACCCAGCCAGTCCAGCGCCACGCCTTGTGGTGAAAAGGAGTACCAGTCGCGCCACGGCGAGTCCGGATGATGGCACGCGCCGCCAGTGCTGCGGTTATGCCTGTCAAACCACGCGTGCGAGTCGCCGCTATGGTTAAACACGCCATCCAGCACCAGTCGCATGCCCTGCGAATGCGTTTCACGCCGCAGGCGCAGCAGCGCCCGATCGCCGCCAAATTGCGGATCGACATGGCGATAATCTTCCGTGTCATACTTATGGACGCTCGGCGCGGTAAATACCGGGTTCAGATATAGCGCTGTGACGCCCAGTTTTTTCAGATACGGTAGCTTCTCGCAAATGCCATTCAGACAGCCGCCGTAAAAGGTAGAACCGCCCGCCTGGATGGTTAAAGGATCGTCCCAGTCACGCAGCACAATCTCCTGCCCCGCGGCATGATGGTAATACACTCGGTCCTGATCTGCTTCACGCGTCTCGCTGCGGGCAAAACGATCCGGGAAGATCTGATAAAAAATTTGATCGGCGACCCACTGTGGGCCGCTATCCGGCGCATCAACCGCAAATTGTTCCAGACGCGCAGGCGGAAAACGGCTAAATCCCTGCGGCGTAAACCATCGCTGACGGTCATGCCAAAGCAATTTAAAGCTGTAACGGCGACGGGGCTGCCCTAACGCGATATCGAGCGTCGCTCGCCACGCCGTCACGCCCGGCTGCGGCTGGCGGCGCTGTTTGCGCATCGCCAGCGAGATTTCTTCATTATCAAATTCTGAGCGCAACGTCACGCGAGAAGGCGGATCTTCTCCCCTCAGCCACAACGTAATGATTAATTTATCGTTATGTTGCTTCACAAATGGGGCAACCGGTAGGTGCCAGGCATTCAACATCTCGTATCCCCTCTACTGAAAATGGGGTCACCTTGCCATAGGGATTTAAAGGATAACTCATCATCCGAGGGTTTATTAGGGGAGGAGACGCAAGGAGGAGAAGCGGCTCCGCTTATCCGGCCTACAGTTGCCTGCAGACCGGATAAGGCAGAGAAAAACGACTACGCCTGCGCCAACTGACGGTCGCGACGGCGTTTAAACATCCAGCCAATCAACAGCAAAACTATCCAGGCGAAGCCCACATATAGTGAGATGCGGGTATCCGGATGATAGCCGATAAGCGCAATAATGAAGACCAGGAAAATCAGACCCACTATCGTCGTTACGACACCGCCCGGCACCTTAAACTTCAGCGCTTTTACCTCTTCCGGCGGTAAACGACGACGGAAGGCGATTTGCGACAGCAGGATCATAATCCACCCCCATACTGTCGCAAACGTCGCCAGGGAGGCAATCACCAGGAAAACGTTTTCCGGCATGATGTAGTTCAGATAAACCGCAAACAGCAGCGCAATCGTCATCACCAGCACAGTGACCCACGGAATACCACGGCGTGACGTTTTGGCAAAGATTTTCGGCGCGCTCCCCTGCTCCGCCATACCATGCAGCATACGGCCTACGCCAAACACATCGGAGTTGATAGCGGAAAGCGAGGCAGTCAATACCACAAAGTTCAGAATGCTGGCGGCAAAGGTAATCCCCATATGCTGAAACGTCAGCACAAATGGGCTACCGTCCGTGCCGACCTGATTCCACGGATAGATAGACATAATGACGAACAACGTGCCGACATAAAATACCAGGATACGCATCGGTACCGAGTTAATGGCCCGCGGAATGGATTTCTCCGGGTCTTTCGCTTCCCCGGCGGTGATACCGATAATCTCAATCCCGCCGTAAGCGAACATCACCATTTGCAGCGACATGATCATTCCCAGCCAGCCATTGCTGAAGAACCCGCCGTTGCTCCACAGGTTATGAATGCCGGTGGACTGCCCGCCGTTGCCAATTCCCCACACAATGATACCGATACCCGCGACAATCATGATAATAATGGTGGCGACTTTGAAGAAGGAGAACCAAAACTCCAGCTCGCCGAACACCTTGACGCTCATCAGATTGATGGCGCAAATGATCAGCACCACGCTAAGAACCCAAATCCAGTGCGGCACGGCGGGGAACCAGACGCCCATATAAATGCCGAACGCGGTCACGTCGGCAATAGCGACGATCAGGATCTCAAAACAGTAGGTCCAGCCGGTAATATAGCCCGCCAGCGGGCCGAGGTTTTCCTGCGCATAGCGCGAAAATGAGCTGGCGGCAGGGTTGTGAACGGACATTTCCCCCAATGCGCGCATAATGATATATGCCGCGACCCCGCCAATAATATAGGCCAACAGCACGCTCGGCCCCGCCATTTTGATGGCGTCCGCCGAGCCGTAAAACAGGCCGGTGCCGATTGCCGAACCTAATGCCATAAAGCGAATGTGCCGGGTACTCAGCCCACGCTTTAGCTTATTATTGCTTTCCATCAATTTCTGACCTATCAACACAATAAAAAACCACGGGGCGTTAAGCCCCGTGGTGTACACATATGTCAGCGATTTTAGTGAGCGCTGGAGGCCACCTGTCGACCCGCCGCGCGATCCCAGATAATCGCCAGGATCACCATCACCACCGTTGGCATCAACCACGCCAGTCCTTGTTCCGCCAGCGGCAAACGCTGGCTCCAGGCTGGCAACACATCGCCAAAGGCAGATGCTTTGATGCCGTCAAGGATACCAAAAAGCAGGCTGATAAACATTGCCGGTGCGATGATGCGGGTGGAATTATGCCACCATGAGCGGGTAAAACTTAATACAACCAGTGCGATACACGGCGGATAGATAGCCGTCAGCACCGGAATGGAGATTTGAATCAGATGGCTCAGTCCGAGGTTTGACACCACCATAGAGAAGCCGCCGAGGATAAAGACCAGCGTCCGGTAAGACAGCGGAATATACTGCGCGAAGAACTCAGCGCAGGCGCAAGTCAGCCCCACCGCCGTCACCAGACAGGCGATAAAGATTAGCGCCGCCAACAGGAAGCTTCCCGCGCCGCCAAAGGTATGCTGAACGTAGGCATGAAGAATCGCCGCGCCGTTCGCTGACTGATCGACCAACGTCGCGCTGTCAGAGCCTAAGCGGAACAAGGCAAGGTAAAGCAGCGTCAGCCCCACGCCCGCCATCAGGCCGGCCCAGACCGTGTAACGCGTCAACAGGCGCGCTTCGGTAACGCCGCGAGAACGCGCCGCGTTCACAATAACGATACCAAACACCATCGCGCCCAGCGTATCCATCGTCAGATAGCCGTTCACAAATCCGTTAGAAAAGGCCGCATTCTGATAAGCGTCCAGGGCGTTGCTGATTGGACCGGCAGGCCAAACGATAGCCGCAACGGAAAGGATGACCAGCGCAATAATTTTCAACGGCGCCAGGAAATTCCCTACCGTATCCAGCAGCTTACCCGGATAGAGGGAAACCAGAATAACGATAGCGAAATAGACCACGCTGTAAATCAGCAACGGCATTGCAGAATCGCCGGTCAACGGAGCGATACCGACCTCAAACGACACCGTCGCGGTACGCGGCGTCGCAAATAATGGCCCGACGGCCAGATAACAAACGGTCGCCAGCAGGAGGCCCGCCACTTTACCAATCGGCGTACTGAGGCTGTCTACGCCGCCGCCGACTTTCGCCAGCGCCACAACGGTAAGAACCGGTAGACCCACGGCGGTAATCAGAAAGCCAATAGCGGCTGTCCAGACGTGTTCACCCGCCTGCAAACCGACCATAGGAGGAAAAATAATATTGCCTGCGCCAACGAACAGCGCAAATGTCATAAAGCCCAGGGCGATGATATCGCGCGATTTTAACTGATGGGTCATAAAGTCTTACTGCCTGTGGATGGTGATGTTGTAAACATTAAAATTTTTGCCTTTCCCGGAGGATTATAAAGCGGCGTTTTTTATCAATTTCAGCGGGAAAAACTCCCGGACCGATGCGGCGAAGAATTGTTTTTCGATTTACCGCGCAAATGCAGCCGTAATGACAGCACCTGGAGCGCAATTTAAACGCTTATAACGTTTTAAAGCAAGGTGGGATCTAAAAACCAGATGAATATAGCGATATGAAATTTACAACCAGAATAAAACACCATTCTCATGAAAAAGTTATGGCTAATCATGCGAACAAAAAACCACCAGACGTTGAAAGTTTCAGCGCCCCCGCATTAACTGCAAAGAAAATAAGCCAGCATCCGCTGGCTTATGGAAAGTTATACTTACGAAAGGTAATTAGACGCTATTTTTGGCAATTAAACGTTCCGGCAGAACAAAGCTAAATCGCGTTCCTTTACCAGGCAAACTGTCGACTTCAAGGCGGCTTTCATGATGATTCAGCGCATGTTTCACAATCGCCAACCCCAGGCCGCTGCCGCCCGTTTGACGCGAACGCGCTTTATCGACACGGTAGAAGCGTTCGGTCAGACGAGGAATATGCTCAGCGGCAATCCCCGGACCGTTATCTTGTATGCAAAACTCAGCGCCATGCGCGACATGTCGCCAGCTCACCGTAATATGCGTTCCCGCCGGCGTATGGTTTACCGCGTTATACACCAGGTTTGAGATCGCGCTGCGTAGCTGCTCTTCGTTGCCCAAAACGCTAAGACTATCGTCGACCTCAAACGTAAAGGTATGCTTCTGCTGGCTGAGCGTCTGCGCTTCACGCTCCACGATCCGCAGCATCATCGGTACATCCACTTTTTCATTTAATAACAGCGCCGGGGCCGCCTCAATTTTAGACAACGTAAGCAATTGTTTTACCAGCCCTTCCATACGATACGTTTGCTCGCGCATCGTATGCAGCGCTTTCTCTCGCGTCGCCCCCTCCAGCGCCTGTTCCTGCATCATTTCCAGATAGCCTTGCAATACCGTCAATGGCGTACGCAACTCATGGCTAACGTTGGCGAAAAAGTTACGCCTGGCGCCTTCAAGCTGATGCATTTGCGTCACATCGCGCGCCACCATCAGGAGTTGTTTATCGGTATAAGGCATGACACGGATCTCCAGGTGCCGCCCGGTATTCAGCACCAGATGAAGCGGACGGGTGAAATCACGCGTTTTTAAATACTGGGTAAACTCCGGGTAACGCAGCAGATTGAGAATATTCTGCCCGCTGTCATCCGGCCAGCGTAGCCCCAGTATCTGTTGCGCCAAACCGTTACACCAAAAAATGCCGCCCTCTTCTGTGGTCAGTACCACTGCATCAGGCAGCGACTCCGCGCCGCTGCGAAAACGTTTAATCAGGTTCCCCAGCTCGCGGCGGCGCTTCTTATTTCGCAACTGCATCTGGTGTAAACCGTATAACAGCGGCTCCCAACTTCCCCGTCCCGGCGGCGGCGTCATACTTCTGTCGACCCACAGCCACCAGGAGAGGCGCAATAAATTCCAGAAATGCCAGGCAAGCAGTCCCGTCACCGCCGCCAGTAAAAACCACGGCAGATAACCAAAAAAAGCGCTAAGGATAAGCGCGGGGATGCAACAGAGCACCAACTCCAGCACCAGCCTTTTCCATGACAGCCGTTCCAGCACGCGTCATACTCCCTCAAGAATGGAAAGCCTTCTCCGCCAGAAGCCTGTGATCTACTGGCGGAAAAGGCATTAAAAGCGGGTCGAAAAACGATACCCTGTCCCGCGTACCGTTTGCACCATCCGGTCGTGGCCGCTGTGCTCCAGCGCCTTACGCAAACGGCGAATATGCACGTCGACCGTCCGGTCTTCAACGTACACATTGGTGCCCCAGACATGGTTGAGTAGCTGTTCGCGACTATAAACCCGTTCCGGATGCGTCATAAAGAAATGGAGTAATTTAAATTCGGTCGGCCCCATATCCAGTGGGCTGTCGCCGGTCATCACGCGATGAGAGCCAGGATCAAGGCTCAGTCCCTGCATCTCGATCACCTCTTCGACCGCCATCGGTGAGATACGCCGCATAACGGCCTTAATGCGCGCCACCAACTCCTTGGGGGAAAACGGCTTGGTAATGTAATCGTCGGCGCCGGTTTCCAGCCCGCGCACGCGATCTTCTTCCTCACCTCTCGCCGTCAGCATAACCACAGGAATATCCCGGGTCATGGCTTCACGTTTGAGATGTTTAATAAACTGTAACCCAGACCCGCCGGGCAACATCCAGTCAAGAAGGATGAGATCCGGCCAGGGTTCATTAAGTTTATTCACCGCACTGTCATAATCTTCGGCTTCTACGGGCTGAAAGCCATTTTGTTCGAGCACGAAGCACACCATTTCACGGATCGGCGCCTCATCTTCTACGACCAGAATACGTCTCGCCATAATTTGCCCTGTTAGTCGTTAGTTATCAATGCCGCGCCATTATGCGTCAGATTTATGACAGATTTATGAAAAAAAGGGGTGGTATTGACAGCATGTTGATGATTTATGACACCGTTGAAACATTGCATTACCGTCTACTGGCGGTAAATTGCGCCCAAAAATGGAGGGGATGACGTGTATAATCCCGTTCACGCTTTTTTTGCATGGAACTATTATGCGCATCCTCCATACCTCTGACTGGCATCTGGGACAAAATTTCTACAGTAAAAGCCGCGCCGCGGAGCATCAGGCTTTTCTGGACTGGCTGCTGGAGACCGCGCAGTCCCATCAGGTGGATGCCATTATTGTCGCAGGCGATATTTTTGATACCGGTTCGCCGCCAAGCTATGCCCGAGAACTTTATAACCGTTTTGTCGTTAATTTACAGCAAACAGGCTGTCATTTAGTGGTGCTGGCCGGTAATCATGATTCCGTTGCCACGCTTAACGAGTCACGCGAAATTCTGGCGTTTCTCAATACAACCGTGATCGCCAGCGCGGGCTATGCGCCGCAACTACTTCATCGCCGCGATGGTTCTCCCGGCGCCGTACTGTGCCCCATTCCCTTTTTGCGCCCGCGCGACATTATTACCAGCCAGGCGGGGTTGTCCGGCAGCGAGAAACAGCAGCAACTCCTTCATGCGATTGCCGATTATTATCAACAGCAGTACCAGGAAGCGTGCCTGCTACGCGGCGAACGGAAGTTGCCGGTTATCGCGACGGGGCATTTAACCACCGTCGGCGCCAGCAAAAGCGATGCGGTACGCGACATTTATATCGGTACGCTGGATGCCTTTCCGGCGGAGCATTTCCCACCAGCGGATTATATCGCATTGGGACACATTCACCGCGCGCAATGTGTCGGCGGCACAGAGCATATCCGCTATTGCGGCTCCCCCATCGCCCTCAGCTTTGATGAGTGCGGCAAAAGCAAATGCGTGCATCTGGTGACCTTCGACCAGGGGAAATGGCAAAGTACCGAAAGTCTGGCCATCCCCGTTAGCCAACCATTGGCGGTTTTAAAAGGCGACCTGGCGTCAATTACCGAACAGCTTGAGCAGTGGCGCGGCATTGAGCAATCGCCCTCCGTCTGGCTGGATATTGAAATCACCAGCGATGATTATCTACATGATATACAAAGAAAAATACAGACATTAACGGAGTCGCTACCGGTAGAAGTATTACTGGTGCGTCGTAGCCGCGAACAGCGTGAACGCTCGCTGGCGAACGAACGGCGGGAAACATTAAGCGAGCTTAGCGTGGAGGAGGTTTTTGCGCGGCGGCTGGCGCTGGAAGCGTTAGATACCCCGCAGCGCGAGCGCCTGAATCAGCTCTTTTCCAGCACGCTCTACGCGTTGAATGAGGAGCATGAGGCATGAAAATTCTCAGTTTGCGTCTGAAAAACCTGAACTCGCTGAAAGGAGAATGGAAGGTCGACTTTACCGCCGAACCGTTTGCCAGTAACGGGTTATTCGCCATCACCGGCCCGACCGGCGCGGGAAAAACCACCTTGCTTGACGCCATCTGCCTGGCGCTGTACCACGAAACGCCGCGCCTGAATACGGTATCGCAATCGCAAAACGATTTGATGACGCGCGATACGGCGGAATGTCTGGCCGAAGTGGAGTTTGAGGTAAAAGGCGAAGCCTGGCGCGCGTTCTGGAGCCAGAACCGCGCCCGAAATCAGCCTGACGGCAATCTCCAGGCCCCACGCGTGGAGTTGGCGCGGTGTTCAGACGGAAAAATCTTTGCCGATAAGGTAAAGGATAAACTGGAGATGATCGCCACGTTGACCGGGCTGGACTACGGGCGCTTCACCCGTTCGATGTTGTTATCACAGGGGCAGTTCGCCGCCTTTCTTAACGCCAAAGCGAAAGAGCGCGCAGAGCTTCTGGAGGAGCTCACCGGCACTGAGATTTACGGGCAGATATCCGCACAGGTATTTGAAAAACATAAATCAGCCCGTCTCGAACTGGAAAAGTTACAAGCGCAGGCCAGCGGCGTCGCCCTATTGGCGGACGAACAGTTACAGCAACTGGAAGCCAGTTTGCAGGCGCTTACTGACGAAGAGAAACGCCTGCTGGCCGGCCAGCAGGTACAGCAGCAGCACCTTCACTGGCTGACCCGAAAAAACGAGCTCCACACTGAATTACACGCCCGGCAGCAGTCGCTGTACGCGGCGCAAGAGGCGCGAGAAAAAGCGCAGCCGCAGCTCGCGGCGCTGACTCTGGCGCAACCTGCTCGCCAGTTGCGCCCGCATTGGGAGCGCATTCAGGAACAAACCCGCGCCGTTGAGCGGGTTCGCCAGCACATTGATGAAGTGAATGCTCGCTTACAAAGCGCGTATCGCCTGCGCCAGAGTATCCGCGCCTGCGCGCATCGACAATCCACGCAACTGAACGCCACAGGGCAGCGGTTGAAGGCATGGCTGGCGGAACACGACGGCATCCGCGTCTGGCACAGCGAACTGGCGGGTTGGCGAGCATTATTAACACAACAATCCCACGATCGGGCGCAACTGAGCCAATGGCAACAGCAGTTGATGAGCGATACGCGTCAACTCGACGCGCTACCGCCGCTCATGCTCGATCTCACGCCACAGGCGCTGGCGGAAGCCAGGGCGTTACATACCCGGCAACGTCCACTACGTCAGCGTCTCGCCGCGCTTCAGGGGCAAATTACCCCGAAACAAAAGCGTCAGACGCAGCTACAGGAGGCGATTACGCGTCATCATCAGGAACAGACGCAATACACCCAACGCCTGGCGGATAAGCGCCTGAGTTATAAAACCAAAGCACAGGAGCTTGCGGACGTTCGCACTATTTGCGAGCAGGAAGCGCGCATCAAAGATCTGGAAAGCCAGCGGGCGCGCTTACAGCCCGGCCAGCCGTGTCCGCTTTGCGGCTCGACGACACACCCCGCCATCGCCGCCTATCAGGCGCTCGAACTGAGCACGAATCAAACCCGCCGCGACGCGCTGGAAAAAGAGGTCAAAACGCTGGCGGAAGAAGGCGCTGCGCTGCGAGGACAGTTAGATGCCTTAACGCAACAATTACAGCGGGATGAAAGCGAGGCGCAGTCGCTGTTGCAGGAAGAGCAAGCGCTTACTGAGGAATGGCAAACGCTCTGCGCCGCGCTGGGCGTTAAGTTTCAGCCGCAAGAAGATCTCTCTGGCTGGCTGACCGCCGCGGAAGAGCATGAGCAGCAGTTGGATCAGCTAAGCCAGCGCCATGCTCTACAAACGCAAATCGCCGCGCATACCGAGCAGGTAGCCCGCTTTACCGCGCAGATTGCGCAGCGTCAGGCGTCGCTGACGGCTGATTTGGCGCTGTATAAGCTTTCCCTTCCTGCGCCAGAAGAGGAGGCTTCGTGGCTGAATGACCGCGCCGATGAAGTGAAAATGTGGCAACAGCGTCAGACAGAGTTCGCGGATTTGCAAACGCAGATCGACAGGCTTGCCCCGTTGCTGGAGACGCTACCGCAAACGGATACCGTGGATTCCGACGACGTGCCGCTGGATAACTGGCGGCAGGCGCATGATGAATGCGTGTCGTTACAAAGCCAATTGCAAACCTTGCAGCAGCAGCGCGCCGCCGAGGCGATAGCGCATTTTGACGCAGCGTTAAAAAATAGCCCGTTTGACAGCCAGACAACGTTCCTGGCGGCGTTGCTGGATGAAGAGACCGTGACCCGTCTGGAAAAACAGCAACAGGCGCTGGAAAGTCAGCTACAGCAAGCGAAGGCGTTAAGCGCGCAGTCCGCGCAGGCGCTGGCTGACCATCAGCAACAGCCGCCCGCCGGTCTGGAGCCAACGTGTACGGCGGAGCAGCTCTCGCAGCGGCTGACGCAGTTGGCGCAACAACTGCGTGAAAACACGACACGCCAGGGGGAAATCCGCCAGCAAATTAAACAGGATGCAGATAATCGGCAGCACCAACGGGCGCTGATGGCGGAAATGACGCAAGCCTCTCAGCAGGTGGAAGACTGGGGCTATCTTAATGCGCTGATCGGCTCTAAAGAGGGTGATAAGTTCCGCAAATTCGCCCAGGGGCTGACGCTGGATAATCTGGTCTGGCTGGCGAATCATCAGCTCACCCGTCTGCATGGTCGTTATTTATTGCAACGTAAAGCCAGCGACGCGCTGGAGCTGGAGGTTGTCGATACCTGGCAGGCCGACGCTGTGCGCGATACGCGCACTTTATCAGGCGGCGAAAGTTTCCTGGTCAGCCTGGCGCTGGCGCTGGCGTTATCAGATTTGGTCAGCCATAAAACGCGCATTGACTCTTTGTTCCTCGACGAAGGCTTCGGCACGCTTGATAGCGAAACGCTGGACGCCGCGCTGGATGCGCTCGACGCGCTGAATGCCAGCGGTAAGACCATCGGCGTTATTAGCCACGTGGAAGCCATGAAAGAACGTATCCCTGTGCAGATAAAAGTGAAAAAAATCAACGGACTTGGTTACAGCAAACTGGACAAAGTGTTTGCCGTGGAGTAACGCGGGAGCCATTCTGCGCGCAACATAATGTCATGACGTAGCATAATAATGAATACACAAAGACGGATAAGGAATGGTATTACCTCGCGCTTATCCGCAAGCTATACGTTGATTGGCTACGACAGTTGACAGCCACGGCGCGCAACATGCGCCTTCATTTTCGGCAGGTGGTATGAAAAAAGTTATTTTTTCTTTGGCGCTGGGTACGTTCGGACTGGGGATGGCCGAGTTTGGCATTATGGGCGTGCTGACGGAGCTGGCGCGCGATGTCGGAATAACGATTCCCTCCGCCGGGCATATGATCTCGTTTTACGCCTTCGGCGTCGTGCTGGGCGCTCCCATTATGGCGCTTTTTTCCAGCCGCTTTTCGCTTAAACATGTACTGCTGTTTCTGGTCATGCTGTGCGTGACAGGCAATGCCATGTTTACCTTTTCCTCCTCATATCTGATGCTCGCCATCGGCAGACTGGTTTCCGGCTTTCCGCACGGCGCCTTTTTTGGCGTCGGCGCCATTGTCTTGTCAAAGATTATCCGCCCCGGGAAAGTCACCGCCGCCGTCGCGGGTATGGTTTCGGGGATGACGGTGGCGAATCTGGTGGGCATCCCGTTCGGCACTTACCTGAGCCAGGAATTTAGCTGGCGCTACACCTTTTTATTGATCGCGGTTTTCAACATCGCCGTGCTCACCGCGATTTTCTTCTGGGTGCCGGATATTCGCGACGAAGCCAAAAGCAGCCTGCGCGAGCAGTTCTACTTTCTGCGCAGCCTCGCGCCGTGGCTTATCTTCGCCGCCACGATGTTCGGCAATGCGGGCGTTTTTGCCTGGTTCAGCTATATCAAGCCATTTATGATGTACATCTCCGGTTTTTCGGAAACGAGCATGACGTTTATTATGATGCTGGTCGGGCTGGGGATGGTGTTAGGCAATCTATTAAGCGGCAAACTCTCCGGCAGATATACTCCGCTCCGCATCGCGGCAGTGACTGACCTCGTTATCGTGCTCTCTCTCACGGCGCTCTTTTTCTTTGGCGGATGCAAAACGGCATCGCTGACTTTCGCGTTTATCTGCTGCGCTGGTCTGTTTGCGCTCTCTGCGCCGCTGCAGATCTTGCTGCTACAAAATGCCAAAGGCGGCGAACTGCTGGGTGCGGCGGGAGGGCAAATCGCGTTTAATCTCGGTAGCGCAATTGGCGCCTGGTGCGGAGGGCTGATGCTGACGCTAGGTTTTGCGTACCACTACGTGGCGCTTCCCGCCGCTCTACTGTCGTTTTCCGCCATGTCGTCGTTGCTGGTATATGGCCGTCTAAAACACAAGCATCAATCAGTCACGTCTGTTGCCGGATGACGCCATCCGGCCAAAAATGTTACGCCAGCGGCCACAGCCAGGCCGCGCCGCGCACACCGCTCGAATCGCCATGCTGCGCCTTACGCACCGGCGTCTCGCACTCGCCGCCAAAAACAAACGATTTCATCAGCGACGGAACCGTCTTGTACAGGCGCTCAACATTGCTCATGCCGCCGCCCAGCACAATGACATCCGGCTCAAGAATATTTACGACGTGCGCTAACGCTTTCGCCAGCCGTAACTCATAACGGCTTATCGCCAGTTCCGCCACGGCGTCCTGCGTATCAACCAGACGAATAATCTCATCGCCTTTTAGCGCCTTACCGCTCAAACGCTGGTAATCCGTGGCAAATCCCGTACCGGAAATAAAAGTTTCGATACAGCCTTGTTTACCGCAATAACACGGAATTTCTTCGCGGTAACGCAACTCATCGTCATCCATCCACGGCAACGGATTGTGGCCCCATTCGCCTGCCGTACCGTTGCCGCCGATGTGCGCCTGGCCATTTAGCGCTACGCCCGCGCCGCACCCGGTACCGATAATCACCGCAAATACCGTTTGCGCCCCCGCCGCCGCGCCATCTACCGCCTCTGAGACCGCCAGGCAATTGGCATCGTTAGCTAACCGTACTTCACGCTTCAGACGACGGCTCACATCGTTATCGAACGGCTGGCCGTTAAGCCACGTAGAGTTAGCGTTTTTCACGACGCCAGTGTAAGGCGAGAGAGAACCGGGAATGCCAATGCCGACGCTACCGGTCTGTCCGGTCGCCTGTTCCGCCATGTCGACCAGCGCAGCGATAGTTTCTATCGTTTGCTGATAATCCTCCCGCGGCGTAGGCAGACGATGGCGAAACCGCTGTTCTCCTGCATCATCAAGCGCAATGACTTCCGTTTTTGTGCCGCCTAAATCGATACCAATACGCACATACCGCTCCTCATTTTTTGGGAATATCAACAGGGTAGAACCCACCGTTCTGATTGGCAATGCAAGCCCGCCGACAATTCGTTACTATACCGCCTGGATTTAACGACAAGGCCGTGGAAATTATCATGCTGTGGTTCAAAAATTTAATGGTTTACCGTCTTAGCCGCGATATCGCATTGCGCGTCGAAGAGATGGAGAAACAGCTCGCCTCAATGACGTTTACCCCATGCGGTAGCCAGGATATGGCCAAAATGGGCTGGGTTCCGCCAATGGGCTCTCACAGCGATGCGTTAACGCACACTGCCAATGGCCAAATTATTATTTGTGCGCGCAAAGAAGAGAAAATTCTGCCATCGCCAGTGATTAAACAGGCACTGGAAGCGAAAATCCAGAAACTGGAAGCCGATCAGGGGCGCAAGCTGAAGAAGACGGAAAAAGATTCCCTGAAGGATGAAGTGTTGCATTCATTGCTGCCGCGCGCGTTTAGCCGCTTCAGCCAGACAATGATGTGGATTGATACCGTTAACGGCCTGATTATGGTTGACTGCGCCAGCGCGAAAAAAGCGGAGGATACGCTGGCGCTACTGCGTAAAAGTCTCGGCTCGCTGCCGGTTGTCCCGCTGGCGCTGGAAAATCCGATTGAACTGACGCTCACAGAGTGGGTGCGCTCCGGTACGGTCGCTCAGGGCTTCCAATTGCTCGACGAAGCCGAATTGAAAGCGATGCTGGAAGATGGCGGCGTGATTCGCGCGAAAAAGCAGGATCTGGTCAGCGACGAGATCGCCGTTCATATTGAAGCGGGTAAAGTGGTAACGAAGCTGGCGCTCGACTGGCAGCAACGCATTCAGTTCGTGATGTGCGACGACGGCTCCATTAAGCGTCTGAAATTCTGCGATGAGCTGCGCGATCAGAACGAAGATATCGACCGGGAAGATTTTGCCCAGCGTTTCGACGCGGACTTTATCCTGATGACCGGAGAGCTGGCGGCGCTGATTCAAAGCCTGGTGGAAGGATTAGGCGGCGAAGCGCAACGCTAACCAGAGGGTCCCTCTCCGCCGGAGAGGGGACTCACCGTTACAAATAGCGGCACAGATACGAGGTAGGCTCAGCAACCTGTAGATGAAACTCGCTGTGGCCAGGCACGTTAAACACCTCACCTGCCGTATACACTTTCCATTCGACAGTTCCCGGCAACAGTACCTTCAACGCGCCGCTCACAACCGTCATCTCTTCGGGTTCGGCGGTGCCAAAGGTATACTCTCCTTCCGCCATCACGCCAACGCTGGCCCGGCCGGTGCTACTGCTGGTAAATCCAATAGACTTCACTTTCCCGGAAAAGTATTCATTGCTTTGTAGCATAATCAGGCCCCGTCTCGTTATTAAATTAACACCCAATATAGAGTCCTGACGTTCGGCCTGTCACGCAAAATTAGACAAGCAGTTCTGAAGCTAACCGCGCAATCAAAACATTAGAGAGTAAAACCGGCACATCCAGCGCCTGCTGTAAAATATCCCGATGACGCTGATGAAAACCCAGACAATCAAGCATAATGACGTCCGCGCCTTGATCCAGTAGCGCCTGCCCGGCATTAATTAACTGTTGCTCAGATCCGTGAACCGGATTCGCCAGCGAATAAACCGGCGGCATTTGCAATACCTGCCATTTTTTCTCCTGGGCCGCCAGAAGCTCTGCAACTGGCACAATAACGCCAACCTGATGCCCATCCACAATAGAGGCAACAAGCGGTGGAATAATGCGCAGCGGTTCAAGCAAAATAGAATTGCGGGCAGCCATACTTTTAATCGCCGCAGTGCTCATCAGTATAATGACATCATAACCCTGGTTATCCAGCACTTCGACAACGCTCTGTAAATCTCGCTCCACTTTCTGGCGGGAAACATGGGCTATTTGGTTATCATTCAGCAACGTCAGAAGCGGATCGTCGCCAGGCTCTACGGCGTAATCCGCCATAACGTCTTCCCGGCTCATTTTTCCCAGCAGGCTGTGATGGGTGATATGTTGTTCGTCGATGTATTCCGTCAGGAGCGGTAACACTTCGCTCATTGGCACAACGCCGATTGTGAGGATTGCCAACGACGCACTCATTCTTATTCCACCTTCTTATTACTTCGTCGTAGTTCCCGGGCAAATATTTACACAACCACCGTGCTACCTGCCCTACAAATCTCAAAAAGCGTAGCAGCAGATGGACCACGTATTGTGTAAAGATTCCAAATAATTCCAGTATTGTATTGTTATCGCTTAATTTACGGTTTTAGTTGCCAGTATAAATGTTTCAAAAATGTGATAGAGATACAATTTAGGAGTACTCAGAATCCCTTCCGAGTCGTTCATGCGGCTATGATTTATCCGGATCTTCATAACGTTTTTTCGCATCCATCGCCTCTTCTGCAGTCGGATGCTCGCTAATGAGCGAATCAGGTTTCGGATGGTCAGCCCGTAGCTGATACCACGTCACCGTCTGTCCTGACACGCCTTTTTCAATGGTGACGATATAAGCTTCCCGCGGATAAGGTGGTCTGGTTGGCATAGTGTTTCCTTTATTCTGGGTGAGCGTTAAGTATAGACATCTCCCTGCACCCGTTGCGTCGACGGCGGCAGCGCCGCAATAATTTCAGAAACGACCTGGGTCGGCGCTTTCGTCGCGTCAATAATGTAATGCGCCGTTTCGCGATACAGCGCGTCACGCTGCTCAAGCACTTCCCGAACCTCTTCGCTCAACGGCTTTCCGGTTAGAGTTGGACGCAGATCCGCTTCAGGTTCAGCCTCAAGCCGGTTAACCAGCGTTGACACCGGCGCGCACAAATAAATCACTATGCCAACACGGTGCATATAACGTCGATTATATTCTGTGAGAATAATACCGCCTCCTGTCGCCACGACCGTCGAAGGCGCGCTTACCGCTTCAAGGGCCGCTGTTTCCCGGGCGCGGAACCCTTCCCAGCCCTCTTTTTCAACAATATCAGCGACGCTCATTTGCACATGCGATTGCAGCCAGCGGTCGGTATCCGCAAACCGGAAATCGGTTGCCTGCGCCAGCGCCATACCGATGGTGGTTTTCCCACAGCCTCGCGGGCCAACAAGATAAAGAGGTTGCATCATAGCAGGCGTTCCCCTGGGAGCTGCGCATACGCAGGATTTGATATCAGCAATGTTGTAATCATACCATCAAACTAGTACAATGCATAAATGTAAACAATAATTTACATGAAAATACTAAACTCATAATATTAGCACTATAGCAAGAATTAGAAATGAATAAACTGTAAAACTTTCATTACACGATTTATTTTTTACGCTGGCTTTCCAGCCACCACTTATCCAGCTCGGCGGCAAAATGCTGACGATCGCGCGGCGAAAGACTGTTTGGTCCCCCCGTTTGTACGCCGCTGGCGCGTAGCGTGTCCATAAAGTCACGCATCGTCAGGCGTTCGCGAATCGTGGCTTCGCTATAGCGTTCTCCCCGAGGATTAAGAGCTGCAGCGCCTTTTTCCAGCACTTCAGCCGCCAGCGGAATATCAGCGGTAATCACCAGATCGCCCGCTTCGCATTGACGCACGATTTCATTATCCGCCACGTCAAACCCGGCGGCCACACGGAGCGTACGGATAAAACGCGAAGGCGGCACGCGCAAGGCCTGATTGGCAACCAGAATAAGCGGCAACTGCATCCGCCCGGCGGCGCGATACAAAATTTCTTTAATGACATTCGGACACGCATCCGCATCCACCCAGATGGTCATAATGTCTCCCATACGGTATACAATCTTTTATTGTCTCGCGCTTTTGTCTTTCGTCAAAGTGCTGTTTCTCCTTCTGCCCGTTTTCAATCCGCGTTAAGCTAACCCTTCCCCATAACACACAAACATAGGGAGTGACGAGATGGAGAAGAAAATCGGTTTTATTGGCTGCGGTAATATGGGCAAGGCTATTCTTGGCGGACTCATTGCCAGCGGTCAGGTGCTTCCCGGTCAGATCTGGGTCTACACCCCCTCCCCCGATAAAGTTTCCGCCTTGCATGACCAGTACGGCATTAATGCGGCGCAAAGCGCGCAGGAAGTCGCTCAGGTCGCGGATATCGTTTTCGGCGCGGTAAAACCGGGCATTATGGTAAAAGTGCTGAGTGAAATTTCCTCCAGCCTGAGCAAAGACTCTCTGGTGGTCTCTATTGCCGCTGGCGTAACGCTTGATCAACTTGCGCGCGCGCTGGGGCACGATCGTAAAATTATTCGCGCCATGCCGAATACGCCATCGCTGGTCAACGCCGGTATGACCTCCGTCACGCCCAATGCGCTGGTAACGCCGGAAGATACGGCTGATGTATTGAATATTTTCCGCTGCTTTGGCGAGGCGGAAGTGATTGCTGAGCCTATGATCCATCCGGTGGTTGGCGTGAGTGGATCTTCTCCGGCCTATGTCTTTATGTTTATCGAGGCGATGGCGGACGCTGCCGTTCTGGGCGGAATGTCTCGCGCTCAGGCTTATAAATTCGCCGCGCAGGCCGTCATGGGATCGGCGAAAATGGTTCTGGAAACCGGAAAGCATCCCGGTGAACTGAAAGATATGGTGTGCTCGCCTGGCGGAACGACGATTGAAGCCGTACGCGTTCTGGAAGAACGTGGCTTCCGCGCTGCGGTAATAGAAGCGATGACGAAGTGTATGGAAAAATCAGAGGCGCTCAGTAAATCCAGAGGCCCGGCTGGACGTCATGCCGCCACTTCGGTGCGGTTACGTCCGGCATTCTTTGCTTTATAAAGCGCCATATCTGCAGACTTTAGCCATTCCCGATAATGAGTGATTTGTGGCGTTAACGGCGCCACGCCCACGCTGATACGTAACATGACCTGTGGCGCGCCCGGCAGGCGTAATGTATTTAGCCGTTCATGCACTCGCGACATGGCGGTAATCGCGCTGTCTGCCGGCGTTCCGCACATAATCACCGCAAATTCGTCGCCGCCAAAGCGCCCGATAATATCACTCCCGCGTAGCGTTATCTGCAGTTGACACGTCAGGGCGATAATAGCCTCATCCCCAACATCATGTCCCCAGGTATCGTTAATGCTCTTAAAATGATCGATGTCGATAATCAACAATGTCGCCTCTCGATGGTGGCGTCGGCTGTGATCGAATTCATTGCGTAATAAAATTTCCCAGTGTCGTCGGTTATAGACGCCGGTCATGCCATCCCGCGAGCTCATAGCCTGCAAGCGTCGCTTATGTTCCGCTAATTTAATGGCCGTTTGGTAACTTACCCAGGCAAACAGCAGCGGATACAACATAATGACGGGCAAAGAGAGCGTGACTTCCAGCGATGAGCTTCGCATAGCGACAGGTAGCCCGGTAAGCTGCAATGTCACCAGACATGATGCCAGCAAGAGCCCCATTCCGGCAGTGAATAGTCGCAACCCGCCAGCGCCCATCAGATTCATACTCATCATCATAAACAGCGTGGCGGCAGGCAGCATGTTGACGCCTATCAGCGCGATCCACATGCCGGAGAGGATCGCATCCGCTTTCAGGTTGTAAATTTCCTGACGTAGCGGATCAAGCGCTTTTGCCGCCCACTGCCACGCCAGATGCGGCCAGACAAAAGACCAGCCGACCAGCAACAGCCACCAGCCTCCGGAAACGGGTTGCGACACTAACACGGCGGCCACGGGTAAAAACATTCCCCCTAACCCCACCGCACGCGGCAGCCTGATGCGCCGGGCAAAACGCAACCCGGAACGTTGATGCTCATCAGGAGAGGCTGGCGGCGCTACCGCCTGTTCAACCGCTTTTCGGTAAAAATTTTCATCATTCATTATTTTTGGGAACATTTAGAAACAATTTTCCCAAATTATAGAAACAGAGCGCAGGGAAGGAGTATGAGATTTCGGGTGAACGTTTTTCAGGGCTCACCCGATAGCACTACGCCGCTTTTTTCAGGCAGGCGCTCATAAACTTGCTGCGATCGTCGCCTTTCAAGGATTGTTCCGTCGCCTGGAGATTGCATTCACGCATTTTCTGCTGTTGCGGCGTCAGGCTTTTCTCACCAGGGGCTGACTGCCTGTTTTTTAGACAATCGCTAAGGTAAGTTTTACGCGCATCGCCTTTCAGCGCCTGCGCTGTCGCCTGCTGATTACAGGTGGTCATGCGCTGCTGTTGCGGCGTCAACGGTTTCTCGGCAGCGCCGACGGTAGTTAAAAAGACCAGGCCAAAAAGTAAAGTCACCAGTAAGGTTATTTTCATAGCACCATCCTTTTGTCAGTGTACACACTACACTTTGTCCCTTTGGGAAATATCCCAGGGACTTTATATAAGTCTGGCTGTTACTGGCAAAAATACCACCCGGCAGTAAAAGTATTACTTACCGTTATTAATATAGGCTTTATTGATTGACAAACCGCAGGTTGATGTGCAATTCGATTATCCACAACTATACCGGCATGATGGAGAGGAACAACGCATCGCGTTACCCTGTTATTACCATAGCCGCTTCGTTTTTATTTTTCTGTTTAATGTAAAGCAAAATAAAAACGAAGCGGCTATGGTTATTTCATAAAAGTAACATTATAACAACTGTGTTGTTTTAAATACGATTAGTGCCGAGGGTGTCTCAGCAACTTTTTTACATACTGGCGCAGCAATTCCGTATCGTGATCAGGAACGCTGGCATCCGGCTTTACGCCTTCAAGTGCGCTCTCTACCTGACGTATCAACATCTGTTGCTCGCTTTGCGCCATGTTACGTAACATTGCTGTGACGATAATCTCTAACGCTTCTACCTGAGCAACCAGTTCTTTCGACTCTTCTTCTTTTTGGGCTAGCTTAAGCAACAACTCTGCTATGAGATTTTTCATAACCATATTTCCTTATTAGCTCCAGGGTGACGTTATCACTATGAAGAACCACTGCCTAGAGGCTGAAAGTACTATTTTTATGATACAGGAAGAACTTTACACAAATAATTATCACCATCGCCGCAGCGAAACGTTTCTCAAACCGTAAACGAGACGATAATAAACCATCAAAAAACAATAATCACGCTATATCATAATTTAAAGTTATGCCATCTATAGAAAAGCCTCATGGGTAAAGAATATATCTTTTAATTTAAACCACATCGTAACGGCAGGAGCACCGTTACGATGTAAAGCTATTGGCCTTTCGCTTTTTGCGCGTTACGCCGACGACGTAGCGCCAGGCTCAGTTGCCCAATATTGATCAGCACGATTGCCGCCGTGGCGATAAAAACCCAGCGGAAACCAGCCATCGCCGATACTGTCGCCCCCATCAACGGCCCTACCACGTTGCCCAGATACATAAATGACTGGTTGTAGCCAAAAATACGTCCGGTAATTTGGTCGCTGGAGTATTTCACCAACAACGTTTGTACGGCGGGTAACATCGCGCCATCGGCAAAGCCCAACAAGAAACGCAACAGCCCCAACTGGAATGGCGTGGTGACCCAGGACATCGCGAAGAAAAGCAGCACCGCGCAGATAAGCGTGGCCATCAGAATTCTTTCCGTGCCGATTCTGTCGCCAAGTTTTCCCAGACGAGGCGCGGAGATAAGCGCGGAGATTCCGGGCACCGAGGCAATTAACCCGCTAAGAAAGGCGATGTTATTACTGTCCGGCATCATTGATTTGATAAACAGCGCCAGGATTGGACTGATAGAGCCATTACAGAGTTGAATGACCATCGTGGTAAAAAACAAACTGATCACCAGCGCAGGATAAGGTAACGACGCAAAAACGGCTTTACCGCTCAGACGTTCGCTCTTCTTGATGACTGGACGCACGCCTTCTTTAATTAAAAACAGCGTGACCAGAAAGCTCACCACCAACAGCATGGCGGTAATCAGAAAGACAGCCCTCAAACCAATATGATCCGCGACAAAACCGCCCATTAACGGCCCGCCGATGACGCCGCTAATCTGCGCGGTAGAAAGCGTACTGAGCGCCCAGCCGCTACGTTCGCGCGGTACCTGAGAGGCCACCAGCGCCATAGCATTGGGGATATAGCCTGACGTTAACCCCATGATTCCGCGCAGCAGGAAAAGCTGCCAGACATGGGTCGCAAATGCCTGCAGTAAAATAGCAATCGCCATCCCAAGCGATGCGCGCAACAGCATCAATTTGCGCCCCTTACGGTCGGCCAGGCTGCCCCACATCGGCGATACAATAGCGGAAATCAGAAACGTAATGCTAAACGTTAACCCGGACCACATTGATAACGCTTTATGGGAAGAGACGCCAAGCTGGGAAATATAAAGGGGTAAAAATGGCAGGATTTGACTGATTGCCAGACCGGTAAAAAAACATCCAAACCAGACGGAAATTAGATTAACTTTCCAGGATTCCATAAGACTCGTAACGATAAGTAGCTGAAAATACGTGCTAGCTTAGCAAGCTATGTTTTTTCAGGTGGTTCCAGAGGTGCGATACGTCACACTTTGCTATTTTGTCTCACCGTTCATCATTTTTGTGAAATATATCACATTATATAGGCGCACAGCTCAGACGTTTATGCTTTAACGACACACGCCGTAGCCACGCATCCCCAGGTGAAAATGGTTAGCATGAGCAACGTTATAGTCAGGCCCGAGCCCATTTCCATAATAATGGCAACTGGCGTTTAACATAGCGCGCAGCCAGGGCCCTGTCTCCTCACGCTTCCAGCCTCGCAGGACAGTAACTCTCCGTCCATCCGACAGTTGAAACCCGCTGACATCCAGCGCTTCTGCGCCGGCATGTTCGCTGCGCCGCGCATCCGGGCGGTGATAAATATTACGACAGGCATAGCTGCCCAGATGTTCGATGCGGGTCAGGCGGCGCTTCATCCAGGTTTCTGTTAAGGGTTTTGCCTGCTGTTCAACAAACAGCGCGGAGCTCAGCGCCAACGGGCAGGAGGCTAAAAAACTACTGCTCAATTTTACCTGGCCAAAATCTTTGACACGCACAACATGGGTTAATGGACATTCGCCAGCGCTATCCACAACAGGCTGTGATGAAATTAATCCCTGTTGATTAGCCGCCGTCAAAAGTTCCCGGCACTGTGGCGACGTAAGGCGCTGTAGTTTGAAAGTAGTGATCCAGCCTGGCGGATCGGCAAGTTGTAACGGGGCAAAAGGATTATAATAAGAAGGAAGATAACGATATCCCAGCCCGCCAATGCCGCCCAACAGCACAATAATCAGAAAACCCTTACCTCTCACGCGGCCTCCGTTCTCACATCCCATAAACATTATGGCAGAAGCCCGCGAAACCCGCGTTTTGTCGTGGTAATGTATACGCTTTGCATTCGATGGAATGGGTTTTTAAGATGGCGAAATTGCGGGTAGGAATAGTATTTGGCGGTAAGTCAGCGGAACATGAAGTGTCTTTGCAATCAGCGAAAAATATCGTTGATGCGATCGATAAAACCCGCTTCGACGTAGTGCTGTTAGGGATAGATAAGGCGGGACAATGGCATGTTAACGATGCGGAAAATTATTTGCAGAATGCAGACGATCCGGCACATATCGCGCTACGCCCTTCGGCAATCAGTCTGGCCCAGGTGCCTGGCAAACACGAACACCAATTGATTAACGCCCAGAACGGGCAACCGCTGCCGACGGTAGATGTCATTTTTCCTATCGTCCACGGTACGCTGGGTGAAGACGGCTCATTGCAGGGGATGCTGCGCGTCGCAAACTTACCGTTTGTCGGTTCAGACGTTCTGAGCTCCGCAGCCTGCATGGATAAAGACGTCGCCAAACGACTGCTGCGCGATGCAGGACTGAATATCGCCCCGTTTATTACACTCACCCGGGCCAACCGTCACGCGTTTAGCTTTGCCGAGATAGAGTCTCGTCTGGGACTGCCGCTGTTCGTGAAGCCCGCTAATCAGGGCTCTTCAGTCGGCGTAAGTAAAGTCGCCAACGAGGCGCAATATCAACAGGCGGTCGCGCTGGCCTTCGAGTTCGATCATAAAGTGGTGGTGGAGCAAGGGATCAAAGGGCGCGAGATCGAATGCGCCGTATTAGGTAACAGTAGCCCGCAGGCCAGTACCTGTGGCGAAATCGTACTGAATAGCGAATTTTACGCCTACGATACCAAGTATATTGATGATAATGGCGCACAGGTTGTCGTGCCTGCGCAGATCCCTTCCGAGGTGAATGACAAGATCCGCGCGATCGCGATCCAGGCTTATCAGACGCTGGGCTGCGCGGGTATGGCTCGTGTCGATGTCTTTTTAACGACAGACAATGAGGTCGTGATTAACGAGATCAATACGCTGCCAGGTTTTACCAATATCAGTATGTATCCAAAACTCTGGCAGGCGAGCGGATTGGGCTATACCGATTTGATCAGCCGCCTGATTGAGCTGGCGCTGGAACGCCATGCGGCGGATAACGCCTTAAAAACCACGATGTAATAACGCACGCCCGATAGCGCAACGTTTATCGGGCGTCTTTTGCCTCATCATCTTCGCGCCGACGAATGATGAACCCCGCCAGCCAGAAGCTAATAATCCATGTTACCAGCCCAACGCCATAGGTTTGCCATCCTTTCGCCTCAAAACCCAGCAATCCTACGACGCCATTCAAAATAAAGATAAGGCCAATAGCGAAGGCATAGTAGTGCCAGTCACGACGAATTTTTACAGGCAAATGCATAACAACTCCGACGTATTAACAACAGCAAAAATGTATTTTTACATACTTCTTGCGGGCGAGTCTGTGGGGGATACGGAATTTCTTAAATGTTAATTGATTTAGATAAAAGTGATAATTTTGTGACAACTAACAAAAATTTACGCGATGGATACATTCCGTATGTGAAATTACCATGATTCTGATATTGACAAACACAATGACCTGTCAGACTTCACAGTAAGCCGATGGCATAACGCCAGATCGTAGCCGATCACCCTGGAGGTCTTTATGGCTGATTTCACTCTCTCAAAATCGCTGTTCAGCGGGAAACATCGAGAAACCTCCTCTGCGCCAGGAAATATTGCTTACGCCGTATTTGTACTGTTTTGCTTCTGGGCCGGGGCGCAGCTTTTAAACCTGCTGGTTCATGCGCCGGGCATCTATGAGCATCTGATGCAGGTACAGGATACAGGTCGACCACGGGTAGAGATTGGGCTGGGCGTCGGGACGATTTTTGGCCTGGTGCCCTTCCTCACGGGCTGCCTCATTTTTGCCGTTATCGCCGCGTTTTTGCGCTGGCGTCACCGTCACCAGTAAACCTTAGCGCGCTGGCGAAAATATCCCAGCGCAAAATTTATCGCCCCATACACTGCGCCCGCCGTTCATCAACTCGCTTAGCAAACCAGGCGGTCGTCAGCTTGCGCGTGATCTTCGGGCTTTCCAGTTGAATACCGGGCAACATTTCCCGCGCAAGCGTCCTGCCCGTTTTGGCCTCGGCCAGTTTATAGACGTTCTTGTAGAGCGCCGTTTTTTCAAACGCCAGGCTATCGCCCTTCTCCAGTTGGCTGCGAATCTCACGCTCACTCATTCCCAACTGTTCTGCCAGTTTGCGCGCCGCTAACTCTGTTTTACCCGGTTCCTTGCTGTTATAACGAATCAGATCGCCATCCAGCGCCAGTTTTACGCCGCTGGCTTTACTGACGGCATTCTGGAACGCGGCGTTACGGCTGGCATACCATCCGGCGTTGAAATCGGCGAAGCGGAAAACAGGCGCGCTGTAGTTCGCCGGGTAATTCAGCAAATGGTATGTTCCAAACCACAGTCCGCCACGGCGCGTAAACACTTCCTGACGTACCGTGCCCGCCATCTTCCACGGATAGCCTTTAGCGTGCTGTTCGGAAAAGGCGATACTGACCTGCATCGGGCCCCCCGTATGCACCGGGTTATATGAGCCAAATAGCGTCTGCCCCATAGGGGCCATATTGATAAAATCGTCAAAAATAGCGCTAAGCTGTTTTTCGGTTTTTACCGTATCCAGGCGTTCGCTATAGCTCTTCCCGTTGGGGGAGTTAATTTTCAGCGCGGTGTGCACCAGAAACAGCGGAATGTGCAGTCGCTCAGCACGACGATCAATCTCCTGCCAGGCTATTTTACTTAGCCCCGGCACGACAGGGTCAGCCTGATAACCGGACTCCTGCTGGACGACAGCCAGCACCGAACAGATATTTTCTACCGTCGGCGCCAGACCCTGGCTCTTAAACGTTGTCGCGATATCTTTCGCCCAGGCTTCTCTGTCTTTGACACTGGCCGGCATTTTCTGGCGTACTACGCTTGCAACGTCGACAGGCTTCTCGCCCTTGTTCACAGGCTGCCCGGATTGACTACTACAGCCAGCCAATATTGCGATCGCCAGAAAAGGCAGAGGATAAAGACGGGACGCCGCCGGCATAACGTTTCCTTCTGTTAGCTAAAAGAGTGGGTCACATCCTGAACTGGCTGACCATCCAACTGGCGTTCAAAACTACGTAAACGTTTATAGATAGACATCAGCTCCACCAGCGTCGTCCAGGAGTTAATCAAATACTGGAACGAACCGCGCACCTGGCCAAACACGTTGGTGATTTGCGTCATCAGACCCAGCGTAATCGTACCGGCAACAATGGAAGGAAACAGCAGGAACAAACCGAAAACGTTATCAACCTGCAAATAGAGAATGCGCGCAATGTTGAAATACATATAGTGAAAGTAGAGACGGAAGTAGTTATGGCGCACCGCGCTAAACAGTTCACGGACGGTTGGCGGCGTGGCGCGGCTGGCGTCATCTTCGCCGTAGACCAACTCTTTACGATAAGCCGCTTCCACTCGCTGATTTTTAAATTCCAGCCCCGGCAATTTGATCCCGACGACCGCCAGCAGGCCCGTACCCATTAATGACCAGACTATGGCGGCAATGACCAGGCCGTAAGGAACATGTCCCACGACAGGTAAATCCGGCACATGCGCTGACAGGGTGACTAACACCGGCAAGAAGGCGATGAGCGTCATAATGGCATTGATAAAACTCACGCCCATATTCTCCAGTGTAGAGGCAAAACGCATGGTGTCTTCCTGCACACGCTGGGCGGCCCCTTCGATATGGCGCAGATACTGCCAGTGCGCCATATAGTGCTCATTCATTGCGGTACGCCAGCGAAATACATAGTGGCTGACAAAAAAGTTGTTCAGCACGCCGATCACCACGGCGATAAGCGCAATACCGAGAAACACCCCCACTTCATAATAAAATTGACCAAGAGTTACCTTGTGCGGCGAGCTGAGCGCCGTTTGAATCAAATCATAGAACGGCGCGTACCAGGCGTTAACCGCGACGCCGACCTCCACCAAAAACCAGGTGACAAAAATAATGAGCGAGGTGCCAAGTATCGACCAGTACTGCCAGCGGTGCGGGCTATAGATGAACCAGAACGTTGCAAATAAACCAACGCAAATCAGGTAATAAGCATAAAAAATCAGATAGTCCAGCGACCAGAATCGCGCGGCGCTGATAGGCACCTTATCGGATGCTCCCACAAGTCGCGCCACCCAATCTCCTCCTCCCGCCTGCCAGAAAATGACGGCGATCAGCGCCCAAACAAACGCTGAAATGAAAAACGGCCCTGGCTTTGGGAAAAAAGATTTAAACATCATGCTCTCCTGCTAACTTCTTATCTTTATTACGGCTACTGTGACGACGGCAATATCAAGCCATGCCCTGGCAAATGAAAGGGCTAAACCAGGCATTGTGACCTACGTTGTGACGCTTAGTTCGCACTTCTGCTCAATAGAATTGTTTCGACGAGTTTCATACATGAGCATGCCGGCTAACGCTATCAGCGTTATCACAAGCGCGATATCACTAAAGTAAACATTCTCCATCACGAAAACCCGCCGTTACGTTTTCTCACCCACTTTTTTCTCTTTAACACTTTGCAATGTGCCGCCGGGTAGTATAAATACGCATAACCTCCGTTATTTCATTTATGGACATCACCGTTGAAACGTAGTCTGCTTTTTACTGCCACACTGTTTGCGGCATCACTTACTTCTGTCCAGGCGGCTCAGCCGATTGCCGATCCAGTTTTTGCCTCTGATATCGTTGATCGTTACGCCGAGCATATCTTTTATGGTAGCGGCGCCACGGGCATGGCGCTGGTGGTAATCGACGGCAATCAACGCGTGTTTCGTAGTTTCGGTGAAACCAGACCGGGCAATAATGTTCGTCCACAGCTTGATTCGGTTATTCGTATCGCTTCTCTCACCAAGCTAATGACCAGTGAAATGTTGGTGAAATTGCTCGATCAGGGAACGGTAAAATTAAACGATCCTCTTAGCAAATATGCCCCTCCCGGCGCGCATGTCCCGACGTATCAAGGCACGCCGATTACGCTGGTCAACTTAGCGACCCATACCAGCGCGCTTCCGCGAGAACAGCCCGGCGGCGCGGCGCATCGTCCGGTATTTGTCTGGCCAACCCGCGAACAACGCTGGAACTGGATCTCCACAGCGGCCTTAAAAGTAGCACCGGGCTCGCAGGCGGCCTATTCCAATCTGGCGTTCGATCTGTTAGCCGACGCGCTGGCGGCCGCCTCCGGCAAACCTTATACGCAACTGTTTGAAGAAAAGATTACCCGCCCGCTGGGAATGAAAGACACCACGTTTACTCCCTCTCCCGATCAGTGTAAGCGTCTGATGGTGGCAGAGAAAGGCGCAAGCCCCTGTAATAATACGCTGGCAGCCATCGGCAGCGGCGGGGTTTATTCTACGCCAGGAGATATGATGCGCTGGATGCAACAGTATCTGTCGTCAGATTTCTATCACCGTAGCCATCAGGCCGATCGTATGCAAACGTTGATTTATCAGCGCACGCAGCTAAAAAAAATGATTGGGATGGACGTACCGGGTAAAGCCGACGCACTCGGTCTGGGCTGGGTCTATATGGCGCCAAAAGACGGACGTCCTGGCATTATCCAGAAAACGGGCGGCGGCGGCGGTTTTATTACCTATATGGCGATGATCCCACAATATAATATTGGCGCTTTTGTGGTCGTAACCCGTCCCCCCCTCACTCGATTTACCAATATGAGCGACGGTATTAACGATTTGGTTACTGAGTTAAGCGGCAATAAACCCATTATCATTCCTGCATCCTGAGTCGTCGTGCTTCGCCGTATATCAGACGAGGCACGACATTTTTGTTAATATTCGAAGGGCAAACGGTTAATACTGATCAGTTTGCCTTTATTCATTTCAATATAATTACCCTTACGCAGGGCCGCGAGTACTTCCGCCACCACCGATCGCGATACGCGCGTTCGTTGATGAATATAATTCATAACACCAATACGTGAGCGAAGTTCTTCATCCCACTCAATCATTGTTATTAACGTCGCCCGAATCTGGTCGTAAGAATTATTACCAATGAGCTGCCTGTCACGAAGTTCCAGTACCTGACTTTTCCATGCTAACCAGCAGAATGCTTCACGCCACAGTTGGTTCTGCTCAATGATAGCGAGAGTTTGTGATGATGAGAGGCGATAACCGATGCAACCGCTCTCCGCAATTAATTTATATTGAGGCTCTTTTTTCACCACACCATCGGCTAAGCCGAAAATAAAGGGGGCCTGCACAATACCAATAAGAACTTTATCACCCCGGATCAACGAAACAACCCCCTCTAAAATAACAAAGGTATGGGTGTTACTTTCATCAGGTGAACAAATAATCTCTTTATCGTTAACAAATTCGAAACGTGTACCATGCTTAGAAAGGCATTTATCGAGTTTCCTGAATTCCTGGAGTGGCTTGCTTAAAGATAACATATGCATTCCTTGCAATAATGCCCGTCAGGTCCTTGACGGGCATTTTTCAGTTTAAATTACCTTTATTTCTCCTGAGAGAAATGAATTACCAAGTATATTTAATACCAACGTTTGCAGACCAGTCTTGCTCAACATCACCGCCGCCGAGGTTGTTAGCATCGTTGTAGGTGCTGAAGTCCTTCGTGAAGCTGAACTGAGTATCCAGCCGCAGCGCCTTCTATACCAATGTCGATAGAGTCGTCGTTTACGTCAGCATCGCTGTTGGAGTCGTCGTAAACGTAAGCCAGTTTGAAATCAAGCGTCAGAAGCGGTGTTGCCGTCAACGTAAGTACCGTCGCTCATGTTAGCAGATAAGTCGTTGTTGAAGCGAGAGTAACTCAAGTTACCGTCAAAGTAGCTTCCCCCTGCGCCGCCATTATCCGCCAGACCATGACGAACGCTGGTCAGACAAGTACCAACGGTGTTTTTTTCATTTAGCAAGGACGATTATGCGGCGTCATCGCTGAAAGGTTCAATTATTCTTTACCCTCAGTCCGGATTCGGACATGAATTAAATACGTTTCCAAAAGCGAAATAAAACTATAAAAATAACTTTTATTTCAGCAAGTTGCAAGCAAGTCAAGAAAATGGAATACATATAAGAATAATATATTTAATAGAAATACAACATAAACATGAATAACAGACAGTACGTCTCTTACTTAAAAAGAAATGAAATAAAACTAAAATTACTGCAAAATTAATTGCTCCTAAAAATGCGTCACACTTTAAAATATTAATTTCCAGTATATAAACCAGTACCATTATCTTCCGGCGCTAGCGTTGCGCCCGCTGCGTTAAGGACCGTTTTCGTAAAACATCTGCCTACAGATTCAGGTATACTAGGCCTTCGATTCCACAAACATCAGGCAGACCATGACAGACCTTATCCATCGCCCTCGCCGCCTGCGCAAATCCGCTGCGTTGCGCGCCATGTTTGAAGAGACAACACTCAGCCTGAACGACCTGGTGTTGCCGATCTTTGTTGAAGAAGAACTCGACGATTACAAAGCTATTGACGCCATGCCTGGCGTAATGCGCATCCCGGAAAAGCACCTGGCGCGAGAAATTGAACGTATCGCAAATGCTGGTATTCGTTCCGTTATGACCTTCGGCATTTCTCACCATACTGATGACACCGGCAGCGATGCCTGGAAAGAAGACGGCCTGGTAGCGAGAATGTCCCGCATCTGTAAGCAAACCGTGCCGGAGATGATCGTCATGTCCGACACCTGCTTCTGCGAATACACCTCGCACGGTCACTGCGGCGTGTTGTGCGAACACGGTGTGGATAACGATGCGACGCTGGCCAACCTCGGTAAGCAGGCCGTTGTCGCGGCGGCGGCTGGAGCAGATTTTATTGCGCCCTCTGCGGCAATGGATGGTCAAGTCCAGGCCATCCGCCAGGCGCTGGACGCCGCCGGTTTTACCGATACGGCAATAATGTCCTACTCCACTAAGTTCGCCTCTTCTTTCTACGGCCCCTTCCGTGAAGCAGCGGGTACCGCGTTAAAAGGCGACCGCAAGACGTATCAAATGAATCCGATGAACCGCCGTGAAGCAATTCGCGAATCACTGCTCGACGAAGCCCAGGGCGCGGATTGCTTAATGGTGAAACCGGCCGGCGCGTATCTGGACGTGCTGCGTGAAATCCGCGAACGCACAGAGTTGCCGCTTGGCGCTTACCAGGTGAGCGGTGAATACGCCATGATTAAATTTGCTGCTATGGCTGGCGCCATTGATGAAGAAAGGGTCGTGCTGGAAAGTCTGGGCTCGATTAAACGCGCCGGCGCCGATTTGATTTTCAGTTACTTCGCGCTGGATCTGGCTGAGAAAAACATTCTGCGTTAATTCTGTCACAGGGCGGTGCTCTGCCGCCCTTTCCGGTGCTCTGCCGCCCTTTCCCGACTTTACAGTACCTGTCTCCCCCAATATTCAATCTTTGGCACTGACCCGTCGCCGGATAGCGCCAACAACGCGGTCTATCCGGCCTACGGTTATTCCTCGATCGCCTGGATCGTGCGGCGAAGCATCTTTCCGGAGCGCGTTTTGGGGAGCTGCGAGACAAACCAGACATGAGCCGGACGACCAAAGTTACCGATCTGGTTGTCCACCAGCGCCATAATCGCTTTTTCCTCGCCGCGCGCCGCCTCGCGATCCGCCAGCGTGTCGCCCTGTTTAGGAATGACGAACGCCACCGCCACCTGCCCTTTCAGAGCGTCTTTTATCCCCACCACCGCAACTTCCGCCACGTTCGGGTAACTGGAGATACTTTCTTCTATTTCTCGCGTCCCCAGTCGATGACCAGCAATATTAATCACATCATCGGTACGGCCAAGAATAAAGTAATAGCCCTCGGCATCGCGAATTCCCCAGTCGAAGGTGGCATAAACCTGGCGGTTAAACAGCGACCAGTAAGTCTTCACAAAACGCGCATCGTCGCCCCAAATAGTCTGAATACAGCCCGGCGGCAGCGGCCCTTCGATTACCAGCATTCCTTTTTCATTTATGCCGCAGGGTTCGCCGGTGACTTCATTGAGTAGCTGAACGTTATAACCGTACATCGGCACGCCTGGGCTTCCCAGACGCGACGGCCTGTCGTCCAGCGCGCGCGCCAACGCCATGATCGGCCAGCCGGACTCCGTCTGCCAATAATTGTCAATGACCGGCACACCCAGCGTCTCCGTCACCCAGGCGGCAGTCGGCTCGTCCAGCGGCTCCCCGGCCAGATAAAGTGCCCCCAGCGAGGAGAGATCGTGATTACGGATTTGCGCCGTCGGGAATTTTTTCAGCACGCGAATCGCGGTCGGGGCGGAGAACATCCGGCTAACCTGGTATTTCTCGACAATCTTCCACCAGACCCCGCAGTCCGGGTACGTCGGCAGCCCTTCGTAAACAATAGTCGCCATACCTGCCAGCAGCGGCGCGTAAACGATATAGGAGTGGCCAACGACCCAGCCGATGTCGGATGCGCAAAAGAACACGCCGCCCGCTTTGCCGCCGAAGATGGTGTCCATTGAGGTTGCCAGCGCCACCGCGTAGCCGCCGACGTCGCGCTGGACGCCTTTCGGTTTGCCGGTAGTACCGGAGGTATAAAGAATACACGAGGTTTCATTGGATTCCAGCCACGCCACCGGCACGCTCGCGCCGAGATGCTGCTGGCGCAACGTGGCAAAATCCAGATCGCGCCCGGCGACCCGCGCCATTTTCGCCAGTCCTCTGTCCACCAGCAGAACGTGCTTCGGCTGATGCTGCGCCTGCGCGATGGCGTCATCAAGCAGCTTTTTATACGGCAAGATTTTACCGCCGCGCGCCCCGGCATCCGCCGACACAATCAGCGCCGGTCTGGCATCGTCAATTCGCGCCGCCACGCTGTGCGAGGCAAAACCGCCAAAGACCACCGAATGGATCGCGCCAATGCGCGCGCAGGCCAGCAGCGTTATCTGCGCTTCGGCAATCATCGGCATATAGACCAATACGCGATCGCCACGCTGCACGCCCAGCGACAGCAACATGGCGGCCACAACGTTGACTTCATCATGCAACTGGCTGAAGGTAAACGTACGCTCTTCATCGGTCTCTGATGAGACGGCAATCAGCGCCAGTGTCTCCGGCTGTTTATCCAGCCAGCGGTCGACGGCGTTATGACATAAGTTAGTGGTACCGCCGCAAAACCAGCGGGCAAACGGTGGACGGCTATGATCCAGCGTCTGCGTAAACGGCTGTCGCCAGTCGATACGCCGGGCCTGCTCGGCCCAGAACGCCTCCGGTTCGTTAATGGAACGCTGATAAAATTCGCTAAAAGACATCACGCTCTCCTGTTGAACTTACGCCTTACTGCTGGCTGGCTCAGATGACATATAAATCGAGGTATTCGTTAACCGGCATCTGCTCCAGGCAGGCTCTATCCAGGGAGACATCCAGAATGCGTTGCTGCTGGCGAGTCGGGAACTGACGCGCCAGGTTAATTTTAAATTTTTCGATAAGCTTCGGAATACCGTCGGCGCGGCGACGCGCATGACCAATCGGATACTCCACGATAACCTCGTCAAAGCATGAGCCATCAGTAAACTCCACGGTGATCGCATTGCCGATAGCACGTTTTTCCGGGTCGTGATAGTCGGCGGTAAAAGCCGGGTCCTCATAACACACGATCTTCTCGCGCAGGGCGTCAATACGCTTGTCCTGCGCCACCTCGTCTTCATAATCCGCCGCGGTTAACCGTCCGAACAGTAACGGCACGGCAACCATATACTGGATACAGTGATCGCGGTCCGCCGGGTTATTGAGCGGGCCTTTTTTATCGATAATGCGGAGACAGGCTTCGTGGGTGCGGATGGTCACTTTCTCGATATCCGCTGCCGTTTTTCCCGCGGTCTGCATCTGCTCATACAGCGTCATCGCCGCTTCGACGGCGGTTTGCGAGTGGAATTCTGCCGGGAAGGAAATTTTGAATAGCACGTTTTCCATCACGTAGGAGCCGTAAGGTCGCTGGAAACGGAACGTTTCGCCTTTGAATGAAACGTCGTAGAAGCCCCAGGTTTTCGCCGTCAGCGCTGACGGATAACCCATCTCCCCAGTTTTCGCCATCAGCGCCAGGCGCACCGCGCGTGAGGTAGCGTCGCCCGCCGCCCAGGATTTACGCGTACCGGTATTCGGCGCATGGCGATAGGTGCGCAGCGACTGCCCATCCACCCACGCCAGCGATACCGCGTTGAGGATCTCATCGCGCGTCAGCCCCAGCATTTCAGCGACCACCGCGGTCGAGGCCACTTTGACCAGCAGCACATGGTCAAGCCCGACACGATTAAACGCGTTTTCCAGCGCGATACAGCCCTGAATTTCGTGGGCTTTGATCATCCCGCTCAATACCTGTTTCATGGTCAGCGGCGCTTTGCCGGCGGCGATGGCGTTGCGTGACAACCAATCCGCGATCGCCAGAATACCGCCCAGGTTGTCGGAAGGATGGCCCCACTCGGCGGCAAGCCAGGTATCGTTAAAATCGAGCCAGCGGATCATCGCGCCAATGTTAAAGGCTGCCTGTACCGGATCGAGCTGGAACTGGGTGCCCGGCACGCGTGCGCCGTTGGGCACCACGGTGCCTGGCACGATCGGCCCAAGCAATTTTTTACAGGCTGGGTATTCCAAAGCTTCCAGACCACAGCCGAGCGTGTCGAGCAGACAGTAATGCGCAGTGTCATACGCGACTTCTGAGGAGATTTCGTAATTCATAACGTAATCAACGATATCCACGATTTCACGGTCGAATTGCGGGCGGATGTTCAGTTGTTGGGTAGACATAGGGTACGTTTCCTGCGTTTTATTTTTAATAAGAGTGAATTAGCAACGTTCGTCGATTGCGACAAACTCGCGATCGTCCGGGCCGGTATAATTGGCGGAAGGACGAATAATTTTGTTGTCCTGACGCTGTTCAATAATGTGCGCCGCCCAGCCGGTAACGCGGGCGATGACAAACAGCGGGGTGAACATTTCGGTAGGGACGCCCATCATGTTGTAGGAGACCGCCGAAAACCAGTCGAGATTGGGGAACATCTTTTTGGTCTCCCACATCACGGTTTCCAGACAGTCGGCGATGTGGTACATCTTCAGCGAGCCGCCTTCTTCTGAAAGCTGTTTCGCTACCCGTTTGATCACCTGATGGCGTGGGTCGGCGATGGTGTAAACCGGATGTCCAAAACCAATCACCACCTCTTTGTTTTCCACGCGTTTACGGATATCCGCTTCCGCCTCGTCCGGCGTTTCATAACGCTGTTGAATTTCCAGCGACACCTCATTCGCCCCACCGTGTTTCGGGCCGCGCAGCGCGCCAATCGCGCCGATAATCGCGGAGTAGACGTCCGAACCGGTCCCGGCAATCACCCGGCTGGTAAACGTCGAGGCGTTGAACTCATGCTCGGCGTATAGCACCAGCGAAATATGCATCGCCTTTTCCCAACTTTGAGTTGGCTTTTCACCATGTAGCAGATGCAAGAAATGGCCGCCGATGGAATCATCGTCGGTTTCCGGCTGAATACGTTCGCCGTTGTGGCTGTAGTGATACCAGTAGAGGAGGATTGAGCTGAGCGAGGCCAACAGCTTATCGGCAATATCCCGTGCGCCGGAGACGGTATGTCCCTCTTTTTCCGGCAGGGTACAGCCCAGCGCGGAAACGCCGGTCCGCATCACGTCCATCGGGTGCGACGCTGCCGGTAAGGCTTCCAGAACGGTACGGACATTGGCGGGTAATCCGCGCAGCGCTTTTAATTTGCTTTTATAAGCATTCAGCTCGTCGCGAGTCGGTAATTTTCCGTGGATCAGTAAATGCGCGACTTCTTCGAATTCGCAGTGCTCCGCCAGATCGAGAATGTCGTAACCGCGATAGTGCAGATCGTTACCGCTTTTTCCCACGGTACACAGAGCGGTGTTCCCGGCAGGTACGCCAGACAAGGCGACGGATTTTTTTGGCTTAATGACATGGTTATTATTTTGCAGGATCGTGGTGTCGCTCATAGTGTCCTCGTCATTTTTGTAATGTGTAGGGCGTAGGCCTGATAAGGCGCAGCCGCCATCAGGCATTGTCGGATGGCACTGCGTTTATCCGGCCTACGATTTTTTGGCGTACAGGGCGTCGAGTTTTTCCTCGAACTGGTAATAATTGATGCTTTCATACAGCTCGTTGCGGGTCTGCATGATGTCGATCACGTTCTTTTGCGTCCCTTCCTGGCGCAGTACGGTATAGACTTTTTCTGCGGCGCGGTTCATGGCGCGAAACGCCGACAGCGGATAGAGCGCCATCGCCACGTTTGCGCTGCGTAACTCGTCGGTAGTAAACAGCGGTGTCGCGCCAAACTCAGTGATGTTGGCGAGGATCGGCACCTGCGCCACGTCGGCGAACTGGCGGTACATCGACAGTTCGGTGATCGCCTCCGGGAACAGCATGTCAGCCCCCGCGTCTACGTAAGCCCGCGCGCGATCGAGAGCCGCCTCCAGCCCTTCCACCGCCAGCGCATCGGTACGCGCCATGATCACAAAGTTCGGATCGGTGCGCGCATCCACTGCCGCCCGAATCCTGTCCACCATCTCCTCTTTCGAGACGATCGCTTTGTTTGGACGGTGTCCACAGCGCTTAGCGCCAACCTGGTCTTCAATATGCAGCGCGGCGGCGCCCGCTTTGGCTATGGACTTTACCGTCCGCGCGACATTAAAGGCGGAGGAGCCAAAGCCGATATCCGCATCCACCAACAGCGGCAGCGGACAAACATCCGTGATGCGCCGGATATCGGTTAACACATCATCCAGCGTCGAAATCCCCAGGTCCGGCAGTCCGAGCGAGCCCGCTGCTACGCCGCCGCCAGAAAGATAGATCGCCTGATACCCGGCCCGTTGGGCCAACAGAGCATGATTAGCATTGATAGCGCCGACAATTTGCAATGGATTCTCTTTGGCGAGCGCGGCGCGAAATACCTGCCCCGGCGAATGTAGAGACATATTCGATCCTCATGTTAGTAAATTGTTACTCAAGATATATTAACCAAAGCAAAGGCTATGCCAGGCAAAGAGGCAGCGAGAAAATTAAATACAATGAGATTTAAAAACAGATAATTACAGCAATCCCTGTTATGAATAGGCGCGATTAAGGAAAAAGAAAAACGTGTCAGCTAACGTTTCATGAAACGAATCGTTCCGTTTCATTGCAACATTCATGAAACATGTTTAAAACAAAAACTCGCCCCTTAAAGATGAACCTACTGCGATGACGACTGCCCACAGCGCTCCGCGCGATAATAGCGATAAACCGGTGATCTGGACGGTCTCCGTAACGCGTCTGTTCGAACTGTTTCGGGATATCAGTCTGGAATTCGATCATCTGGCGACCATCACGCCTATTCAACTCGGCTTTGAAAAGGCGGTGACCTACATTCGCAAAAAACTGGTGACCGAGCGCTGCGACGCGATTATCGCGGCGGGTTCTAACGGCGCCTATTTAAAAAGTCGCCTGTCAATACCGGTGATCCTCATCAAGCCCAGCGGATTCGATGTGTTACAGGCGTTGGCGAAAGCGGGAAAGCTCACCTCATCTATCGGCATCGTGACCTATCAGGAGACCATTCCGGCTTTACTTGCCTTTCAGAAAACGTTTCACCTCTGTCTTGAACAGCGAAGCTATATCACCGAAGAGGACGCGCGCGGGCAAATTAACGAACTTAAGGCCAACGGTATTGAGGCTGTCGTCGGGGCGGGATTAATTACCGATCTGGCGGAAGAGGCGGGAATGACCGCCATCTTTATTTATTCCGCGGCGACCGTTCGTCAGGCCTTCCATGATGCGCTGGATATGACCCGTCTGACACGGCGCCAGCGCGTTGATTATCCGTCCGGCAAGGGATTACAAACCCGGTATGAACTGGGCGATATACGCGGCCATTCGCCGCAAATGGAGCAGGTCCGCCAGATGATTACACTCTATGCCCGCTCCCGTGCGGCAGTGCTGATTCAGGGGGAGACGGGGACCGGGAAAGAGCTGACGGCGCAGGCGATTCACCAGACGTTTTTTCACCGCCTGCCTCACCGTCAGAATAAGCCATCCCCTCCCTTTGTCGCCGTCAATTGCGGCGCGATTACCGAGTCGTTGCTGGAAGCGGAACTGTTTGGTTATGAAGAGGGCGCATTTACCGGTTCACGACGAGGAGGCCGAGCGGGGCTGTTTGAAATCGCGCACGGCGGCACGCTGTTTCTTGATGAAATCGGCGAAATGCCCTTGCCGTTACAAACCCGACTTTTACGTGTACTGGAGGAAAAAGCCGTCACTCGCGTCGGCGGACACCAGCCGATCCCGGTGGATGTCCGGGTGATCAGCGCTACACATTGCGATCTGGATCGGGAGATAGTGCAAGGACGTTTTCGTACCGATCTATTTTACCGCCTGAGTATTCTACGCCTGACGCTTCCTCCTTTGCGCGAGCGGCAGGCTGATATTTTGCCGCTCGCGGAAAGCTTTTTAAAACAGTCGCTGGCGGCGATAGAAATTCCGTTTACCGAATCGGTACGTCATGGATTGACGCAGTGTCAGCCGCTATTGCTGGCCTGGCGCTGGCCCGGTAATATTCGCGAACTGCGTAATATGATGGAGCGCCTGGCGCTTTTTTTAAGCGTCGACCCCGCGCCAACGCTGGACAGGCAATTTATGCGGCAATTATTACCTGAACTTATGGTGAATACAGCAGAACTGACGCCTTCAATCGTGGATGCACTCACGTTGCAGGATGTGCTGGCGCGCTTTAATGGCGATAAGACTGCTGCGGCGCGTTATCTGGGGATTAGCCGCACCCCCCTTTGGCGTCGTTTAAAAGCATGTGCCAAAAACCAGTCGGGTAATTAAGACAAATGACAATGTCCTGAACGCCTGATGGCACTACGTTTACTGCAGGCCGTCATCCGACAAAATGGATGCCGGTTGCCAGCCAGGAATAAAAATACCCGCCGGAAACCCAGGCGGGTATTTTTATGATGCAACGCTTTTATTTCTTTTTATAAATATCAGCCGTACCATGAATTTTATTTTCTGTCTGTCCGGACGTCAGCACCACTACATCCGCCCCTTTTTCATCCGCCTTTTTAATTAAATCTTCTCTGGCGTCCAGCGGCGACATTTCCCCGGTGGTAGAAATAGTGCCAATTTTCGTGTATTCCGAAGCGACTTTATCAAAGTCCGTTTTTTTCATCATTTCTGCGGCATAGACGTTTGTCACGACAAACGCTAATGCGCCAAGCATAACCTTGTAGCCAGTTTTCATAGCAAAACCCTCGTTTTATTATTACGCCATCATCGCTTTATCAGAACAAAAATGCCGTTCGGACTGATTAAATAAGTAGTGTAGATTGCTGGAAAAATCCAGTCAGCCTCCCTTCTGTCGGCGTAACTACGCGCATTAAAAATGCTACTGCTTTGTGATCTCACTCGCAATCGTCTGGTTTGACTATTAATAAGATGAACGTTATTTCTTGAGGCTAAGGGAAGAGTTGTCTATGGAGCCGTTTCATGCCGTTGTGCTTACCGTCAGTCTGTTTGTATTAACCTTTTTTAATCCCGGCGCAAATCTGTTTGTGGTGGTGCAAACCAGCCTCGCATCAGGACGCCGGGCGGGGGTAATAACCGGCCTGGGCGTCGCCACGGGAGACGCCTTTTATTCCGGGCTGGGGCTTTTCGGTTTGGCGACGCTCATTACGCAGTGCGAAGCGGTATTTTCTCTTATCAAAATTGTCGGCGGCACCTATTTATTATGGTTCGCCTGGAACAGTATTCGCCACCAGGCGACGCCGCAAATGAGCACGCTCCAGGCACCGATTGCCGCCCCGTGGACGATTTTCTTTCGCCGGGGATTAATGACAGATTTATCTAATCCGCAAACCGTACTGTTTTTTATCAGTATTTTTTCCGTAACGCTTAACGCAGAAACGCCCACATGGGCAAGGTTAATGGCCTGGGCCGGGATTGTGCTGTCATCCGTTATCTGGCGTATTTTTCTCAGCCAGGCCTTTTCGCTCCCCGCAGTCCGCCGTGCTTATGGGCGAATACAGCGCATTGCCAGTCGTGTTATCGGCGCTATTATCGGGATGTTTGCGCTCAGACTTCTCTATGAAGGCGTGACGCACCGCTAATGCTTGCCCGGTAGCGTTTGCTACCGGGCAATAAGCGTTATCAAAACGCCCATGAAACGCTGCCTACAATGCTACGCTCGGCGCCAAAATAACAATAAGAGAGCGAATTACAGGCAGCGACATAACGTTTGTCCGTCAGGTTATTTACGTTGAGCTGGGCGCTTAAGCCATTTAACCCAATGCTGGATAAATCATACCCTACCACCATATCGACCAGTGTATAGGACGGCAACGTATGAGTATTCAGGCGATCGCTGGTCACGCCGTTGACGTACCGGATGCCGGAGCCCAAAGTCAGCCCCTCTAACAGACCGCTTTTCACATCGTAGCTTAGCCAGGCGCTGGCCTGGTTCCGTGGAGCATAAACCGCGCGCTTACCCTGCTCTTGCGGACTACTTTTCTTATAACGGATATCAGTATAGGTATACGCCGCCTGCAAACGGACGCTATCCGACAAATGGCTAATGGCCTCCAGTTCAACTCCTTTAGACTCAATTTCACCAATCGAACGGTACGGATCGGTAGGTTCTTCTTTGGTCGCGATATTTGTCTGGTTAATACGATACACGGCGGCGCTAAACTGGCTGTTCCACCCCAGCGGTTCGTATTTTACCCCCGCCTCCCACTGCTTACCTTTCATCGGTTCCAGCACATTGCCGTTTTCGTCGGCGAAGCTGGTTGGCGTAAACGCGGTAGAATAACTGAGATAGGGGGCGACGCCATTGTCGAACAGATAAAGCAACGCGGCACGGGTACTGACGTTGTTTTTATCGAGATCGCTGCGTGAATCATGAAGTTTGTCGATATTAGACACACTGACCCGATCGTAACGGCCGCCCAACGTAAAGTGCCAGCGATCCCATGACATCTGATCCTGTAAATAGTATCCAGTCTGCCGCAACTTATGTTTTTCACGGCTGTACAACGTAATGTAATCCGGCTGAGCGCCATAAACGGGGTTGAAAGCGTCAATCGGCGGAAACGCGCCATAATAGCCAGTGGTATGATTGCTGCGATCCTGATAATCGATCCCCACCAGCAGACGATGGTTAATCTCCCCGGTATCCACGCTGCCGTCGAGCTGATTATCCAGCGCGATAGCCGACATTTTCTCCCCGGAGCCGGAATAGCCGCGATTCAGCGCCGTTTCATTCAACCAACCTGCGGCATAGACCTGATTTAACGCCACTTTAGTATGCAGATAACGCAATTTTTGCCGTACCGACCAGCCGTTATCGAACAGATGCTCGATGTTATAACCCACCATATTTTCACGGCGATCGTATTTGTCGTAGTCATCTTCACCTTCAAAGAAGGTGTTAGAAATTTTGCCGCCGTTATAGGGTACAACCGTGCCTTGATAAGGCAATCCGGAGTGGCTACCGCCTTGCGGATCACGGTGCAGATAGGCCATAAGCTCAAGACGCGTCCGATCGGTAATTCGCCAGGTCAGGCTCGGCATCAGCGCATAGCGTTCCTCTTTCAAGGGGGTAAACTGCGAATCGGCGTAACGTGTCATGCCGCTAAGACGCGCCGCCACACGTTCATTGTCATCCAGAGGGCCGGTCACATCAAAAGCCGCCCCGCGCTGGTTGTGATTGCCGGCAAACAGCTTCACCTCTCCCCCGGCATCAAACGCCGGTTTTCGCGACGTCAGCGCGACAATGCCGCCTGGCGATGAACGTCCATACAGAACGGACGCCGGGCCGCGTACCACCTCAATATCCTCCAGAAACCAAGGGTCAACCACCAACGAACTGTGCGAATTGGTGTCGCCCATCATTTTTAACCCGTCGAGATAGACGTTATCCAGACTACCGTCCGAAAAACCACGCAATACAATGTAATCAAAGCGGTTAGAGGCGCCTATCTGGTTACTGTATACACCTGGGGTGTAGCTGACCGCCTGACGCACGCTGGTTGCGCCCTGCTCTTCAAACTGCTGGCGGGTAATAATGGATACCGACTGCGGCGTTTCAATATCTGGCGTCGCCAACTTGGTCGCGCCACTCTGTACGGGCGAGGTGACAATGACCGTATCATTTTTTGTTGTTTCCTGGGCAAAAAGAGGAAAAGTCGCGCCGCCGATAGTTCCGCCTATCAATAGCGCTATACGCGTTGTCGCAAACATGAACATCTCCAAAGGTATCTCTTATTGTAAATAAGAATTATTACCCTTTAGAGGTGATGAATCACTATGCGTAACGCCAGATTGCCTATGCGCAATGATAAAAAATCATAAAAAGAGGCAGAAAACCGGGTTAGCGGCGGATATTACCGCTCTGGCGGGGCACGTTACGCACAGTGTCGGGACGACGTCAGGGAAGCGTCACGCAGTTCGCCGGGCGAGCAGCCATAACGCCGACGAAATGCCGTCGCAAAGTTTGTGGCATGTTGATAGCCTGACATCCAGGCTGCCTGCTGCACGCTGTATCCCTCCATCAGATAACGACGCGCGCGCGCCAGGCGGCAATCGCGCAGATAATCAAACACGGTACAACCATAGGCATGGCGAAATTTACACCGCAGGCTACTCGGACTCATTGCCGCCCGACGCGCCAGTTCGTTCAGCGTGTATGCTTTTTCCGGCGTCTGTTCCAGTAAACGCCGAATGAGCTCCAGCCGTTGATATTCACCAGTGACGGGAAGTCCGCATTTTTGCTTTTCGGGCTGACATAGATTTAGCGCATAGCCCAGCAATTGCAGCATGATGCCTTCCAGCATTAACTGGCGTGACGCAGCATGATGTCCGGGCTGCTGCGCATAGCGTAGCCCCGAAAGAAGAAACTCCGGCACCTGCCAGACCATCGCAGAGGTAGCGCTATTTTCCCACTCGTCTGCCAGCGAGCCAGGCAAATGCTCCCGCCATCCGCCGTCCGGGTACATTCCCAGCGATAAGGTGCGTAATTTACTGTCTGCGTCGTGATGAGCGCGCATCGTCTGCTGCTCGCTAAGTTGCGAGCAAAACGCCATCCCCGCGCTCAGCAAAAAGGTCTGCTCATTTACCGCCAGCGCGACGTTACCTTCCAGCACTACCAGCATATACAGAGGACTACTATGGCGAGAGGTGGTTTCATAGGGTTGTAACACGTGAACATCCGAGCGTGTAATGCAAATCCCGCCGGGAAGCGCTATCTCTTCGATATCGCCATGAAGTACGGGACTACTCTGCGTATACTGCGGTAACGCCGGGAAGCGGTAATCAATGCCATACCGCTCGCCAAACGCGATGAAGTCGCTGACGGAAAAGATCTTTTTCATCGCCGGGGATGCGGAAGAGTGACAGGAGCTCGGAGACATTATCAATACCGTTTATCTGCGTTATACCAAAGCATTAGCTACTCTGTAACCATATCACTGCAGCACGGGAACGACAATAAAGATGAGAATAATTATCAACCGCTATTAAAGGGAGAGATAAGGCGAGCAAACGTGATCGATAAACGCCGATCTGTCGATAAAGACGCGCTTTCGCCAGAGACGAAAGCGCGTCCGGGTGGTATCAGTCAGGAGCGAAACCCTGCGGAGGTCATGAGCAGTCTGAACAACATTCCGACGCCCGCCAGCAGAAGCACGCTGGCGCACCATATCGCGACCATCCATACGACTCGCCGCGACCATTTTTTCACTTTAACCATCAGTGATATCCCTCTCCATGTCGCACTTTTCCACGGAAGACGTAGTAACTCCAGAAGGTATAAGCCAGAATAATCGGGATGATTATCAGCGCCCCAACCAGCATAAAGCGTTGACTTTGCGGCGGCGCGGCGGCGGCATACAGCGAAATATCCGGTGGAATAATATTCGGCCAGATACTGATGCCTAACCCGCTGAACCCCAGAAAAATCAACCCTAGCGTGAGAATAAATGGACGCGCATGGGATTCTGGTTTTTTCACGCTGCGCCATAGCCAGACGCTAAAAGCCAACACCAGCACAGGCACCGGCAGGAAGTAGTATAAATTGGGCAGTGTGAACCAGCGCTCGGCGATATCGTCGTGGGTGAACGGCGTCCACACGCTGACGCCCCCCATCACCAGCAACAAGATGATCAACAACGGGCGCGACAGCGCGCACATCCGGCTATGTAGCGGATCTTCGCTTTTCATAATCAGCCAGGTAGCGCCCAGCAGCGCGTAGGTGACGACCAGACCGACGCCGCAGAACAGGTTAAACGGCGTCAACCAGTCAAGCTGCGAACCGCTAAAGGCTCGCCCTTCCACCTGAAAACCGCTCACCACCGCGCCCACCACAACCCCCTGGGCAAAGGTTGCCAGGATTGACCCAACGATAAAGGATTTATCCCAGAAAGCGCGATGCGACTCGGTAGCTTTAAAACGGAATTCAAAAGCGACGCCGCGGAAGATAAGACCAAGCAGCATAACCACCAGCGGGATAGTCAGCGCGTCGGCGATGACGGCATAAGCCAACGGAAACGCGCCAAAAAGCCCGGCCCCGCCCAGCACCAGCCAGGTTTCGTTACCGTCCCATATCGGCGCGACCGAGTTCACCATGACATCGCGATCGTGTTTATCACGAATAAACGGAAACAGGATACCGACGCCCAGATCGAAACCATCCATCACGATATACATCAGCGTGGCGAACACGATAATAGCAAACCAGATAACCGGAAGAACGATGGTCATTCGCGTTTCTCCTGCTCAAGCGATTCTCCCACGGCAGAGATAGGACGCGCGGGTCTGCCATCGGTTTCAGCGGTCGGTGTCTCCGCCGGCTGCGGCCCTTTCTGGATAAGGCGAATCATATAAATATAGCCAACCCCAAAGACCAGGGAATAGACCACAAAGAAGGCCAGCAAACTGATGCTCATTTGCAAGGTGCTGTGCGCGGAAACCGCATCACGCGTTCGCAGCAGGCCATAGACCACCCACGGCTGACGCCCTACTTCAGTCGTCACCCATCCAGCAAGGATAGCGATAAGCCCGGACGGCCCCATCCACAGCGCAAAGTGCATAAAGGGCCGCGAATGATACAGTCGGTGTCGGTAGCGTAGCCACAGGCTGGCCAGCCCCAGAAAGATCATCAGTACGCCCATGCCCACCATAATACGGAAAGACCAGAACACCACGGTAGAGTTGGGGCGATCCTCTTTGGGATAATCTTTTAGCGCAGGCACCTGTTTGTCCAGGCTATGCGTCAGGATCAGACTGCCCAGCGCCGGGATCTCAAGCGCATAGCGGGTCCGTTCCGCCTCCATATCCGGCCAACCTACCAGCGTAAGCGGCGTTGGCTCGCCGGGCGTATTTTCCCAGTGCCCCTCAATCGCGGCAATTTTGACCGGCTGATGCTTCAGAGTATTAAGGCCGTGCATATCGCCAATCAATGCCTGAACGGGCGCCACCACGACCGCCATCCATAACGCCATCGAGAACATACGGCGGATAGCCGGCGTATCGTTACCTTTCAGTAAATGCCAGGCTGCGGACGCGCCGACAAACATCGCGCTACTTAAAAACGCCGCAACGGACATATGCAACAGGCGATACGGGAACGACGGGTTGAAAATCACCGCGAACCAGTCCACCGGGACCACCTGACCGTTATGAATTTCAAATCCCTGCGGGGTATGCATCCAGCTATTAGATGCCAGAATCCAGAACGTCGACATTAACGTGCCCAACGCCACCATACAGGTAGACAAGAAATGCAGGCCCGGCCCGACTTTGTTCCAGCCAAAAAGCATCACGCCTAAGAATCCCGCTTCCAGGAAGAATGCGGTGAGCACTTCATAGGTTAATAAAGGCCCGGTGATACTGCCGGCGAACTGGGAAAAACCGCTCCAGTTCGTTCCGAACTGGTAAGCCATGACCAGACCGGAGACCACGCCCATCCCGAAGTTGACGGCAAAAATTTTGAGCCAGAACTGATAGAGCGAGCGCCAGACAGGATTACGCGTTTTTAGCCATAAACCTTCCAGTACCACCAGGTAACTGGCTAAGCCAATCGTAATCGCGGGGAAAATAATATGAAAAGAGACGGTAAAGGCAAACTGGAGTCTCGCTAAAAAGAATGCATCAAACTCCATGTTCCCTCCCGTTTATATACAGTCACTTTGTGTAAAATATTCACTGTTCGCAACCAGGTTGAAACGAAACGGTTATTTTCCCCAAACGTAAAAACGCCGGGGAATATCCAGATAAATTACGATTTTTTATGCGGTTGGCTATCAGGCTTATCGCCCGATTCTGGCGCTTCGGAGGGGTCGTCTTTTTCGACAGCGAAACGGTAGTATTTATTTAGCATAACATGTCTCCCTTAGTTACATTCAATTGGCAATATCTACCCAGCCATTATGAAAAATAACGGCAAAACAAAAAAACAGCGTTCTCAAGACTATTTGCAGTTTCAGCAAAATACTCTTAGCTGAAAGTTAAGAATAGACGTAAAACGATAACGTTCAAGTCAACGCGGTTTCATGGGCGGGGGATTAGCGTAGGGAGAATGACCGCAGCGCTCGCTGCGATCATTTTATACCGTCAATCAGAAAGATAACCGTTAGTTTACCTTCCCCTCAATCAGGCCATTGATCGTAGAAAATACCGCCGGCGCGCTGGTCGCTTCCGCAAACTCGACATTGATATTTTGCCGACGCAGCATATCGAAGAATTTACGTTGCGCATCAAGAATAACTTGATCGCCTAAGCGCATATTTTCTGCTTTAGTTTCAACCAGTAAATAAACGCTGTCGGCGTCCTGACACTCAATACGGTACACAAAATCCGGCGTGGTAGAGCCCCCCGTATATTTGGGGATCTGAATGGCCCGCTTGGGTAGTTTGCCAAATACGGAAACCTGTTGCGGATAATGGTATTTTAATAGCGGTAATTCAGGATCGACGCTGTCATAACGCAGCGGCGGTATTTGATAGAGAGAACGGGGATCATCTATCGCATTCTCATCCACATTTTTACCCAGAATTTCAGCGCTAATCTCCTCCCTGAACTGCCGTGCCGTGGAATCAAATACCGACGTTGAAGCCTGAAAATCGAGAGGCAGATAATCGTGGCGCTGCGCAAAATGCGCATTAATCCGCGCCTGTAATGCGCGGGTCATATTGTCCAACGAAATCTCGCTTAAATAGCGTGAATCTCCCTGCAAAACATCACGCAGCATCGCCATTAACACCGGGTGCAGAACGTTAACCGGCAGACTGGTGCGTAACGCCAGTTGCTTAAGAAAATGGCCATATTTCATGCCCGCCATGAATTCGCTGGCGGCTAATTCGCCTTCCCGCTGCGCCACCTCAAAACGGCCATTATCCTCATTCGATACCAGCCGTTGTTGCATCTGGCTTGGCTTCTGGCGTATATACAGCGCCGGGTCGCGCAGCACCTCGGCGGCAATCTGTTCCAGAGAAGCGCCGCTACGCTCGAATTGCAGCATATAACGACGGGAAAACTGCTCCCAGATACCGCTAAGTTGTTCCCAATTTTCTTTGCGTAACCTGACTCGCAATCGGGAGACGGGTCTATTGTCACGAACACGATCCGCTCGCACCCGCGCCTGCGTCAGCTCAGGGTAGAACTCCAGTAGCCATGCAAAACCACTTTTGGTTTCTCCGTTAAGCGTGACGCTGGGTTTAAACTCATTACTCCGGTTGATCAGTCTTTTATCATCCAGATCTTCCAGCAAACGAAGCTCCGTAAACGCGGGATCGACTTTTTGCCGCTCGGTGACGATAAGTGTGATCATCGCCTCATCCAGTTTCTGCTCGTTAAGCTGAACTTTGCTGTCACGATTAATCTCATCAACCAGCATACTGGCAAACGCTTTTTCATCATAGCCAATCAGAAACGCCAGCCGGGACGGCCACTCTTCCTGCTGAACGCGATGGCCGTTTTCATCCACCGGTAGCCGCAGGCCGCGCCCCACTTCCTGAATTTTGCTCGACTCGCTACCGGAAGAACGTAATTTAGCAATGACAAAAACATTCGGGTTATCCCAACCCTCGCGAAGCGTCCATTTTGAAAACAAAAAGCGGCGCGTTTCCCAATTGCCGTGATGGTCTGAAAAACTGAGCAACTTCTCTTTATTTTTCAGAATATCATCTACTTCAGCCTGGATCGCCTCATCGCCACTTCCCCGGTCTTCGCCAAAGTAACCGGCGTGAACGTTTTGGTTATCCGAGTGCAGGCTGGCGAGCGTGGCCTGCAGAAATGACAGATACTCCACTTCTCGCGGCAGGGTCTTGCGCTGATAATTGTCAATCAGTTGCGTCAGTTTCTTTTTCAGTAAACACTCAAACTTCAGTTTCAACCAACCTTCGTCATCACGATAGCTTTTAATACTGTCAATAAAGAAAAGGCTTAATGTCTTAATACGCGGGGCGTTATTTTCTGGCTCATTGCTGCGTAAGAAATTTGCCTGTTCGGTGTCAAAATGCTTATCAATAGCGTTCTGAATAATCAGTTCCTGGTAGCTCGCACCAAAGGTTCCTGGCACCAGCGCCATCCCGGCTTCCAGCTCCAGCTCGTTCGATAACATTTTACTGCCGGCATATTCAATACTGCCTTCAAATCCCGCATCGACATCGGCGAGATTTTCGCCCACGCCAACCTCGGCAATTTTGCTCCCCCGTCGGAGGATTAATTTCTTTGCCGTAACGCTGTCAACGATATAACGATTGTTGGCCTGCTCTTCGGGGAGATTCGGATAATAAATATCAATACCTTTCACCAAACCATCGTTAAAACTGTCCACCGCATTGAGATCAAACTGCGGTTGCCGGCGATAGTAATCTTTACGTACACATTTATTTTTACCCTTGCCTTCGACAATATCCGGGAAGGTGGCGCCAAAACGTACGATCATTTGCGGCTGAATGGCCTGAATCGCTCGATAAAATTTGTTATCTCGCGCAAAACGATGCGGTTCATCAATAATGACCACCGGTCGCGTCATTTGTAGCCCTTTAACAGGCGACGTCAGCCCGCCCAGTAGCGTTTGATCGTAATCGTCTCGCGTCATACTGGCGGAATTGAGCATTTGCGCATTGATTAGCAAAACCTGAATCGTATGGCTATCACGACGGCTGGCATCAGTAAAACTTAATAACTGGGCCGGAAAATTTTTGCGTCCCGACTTCACTTTAAAATCACCAGCGTTGATGGTGCAAAGTTCCATCTGCGTATTTTCGTAGAACTGTGAAAAATGCTGTCTGGCATAATCGCTGGTGATAAAGTTCCGCGCACCTTCTTTAATGGCTGGCGTCGGCACCACCAGCACAAATTTGAAGAGGCCGTATTTCTGATGCAGTTCATACATCAACCGGGTATAGACATAGGTTTTCCCCGTCCCGGTCTCCATTTTAACGTCAATATTGGCTTTATCGTTGTAGCGCTCGTTAATCAGCGGATTAGCATAGTGATTATGATCGGCCTGCGCGTGATCGATACCGGTAAAACTCGCCAGAATCGCCGCTAATGCCTGTTCCTGATGGGGGAGTTCTTCCAATAAAATATTCATCTTCATCCCCTCTTAATAACGCTTCACCAGGTTCACTTTTTGATCAAGCTGTTTTAAGCCGATTTCCAGTTCCCGAATGGATTCAAGGTCGAAAGAGTAGCCGTAAATGACAATAGTCTGAACCGGAAGCTGGTGCGTACCAATGTGGTTGAGCAGATCGCGGGTCTGCTCTGTTCCCCATCGTTCATCAATCAGATACAGGCGCGTATTATCCACATACATGGCGCGATAGCCGGAAAAATCAACGGTCTGTACTTCAATGTCCATTTTATAACCATCGGCGACCAGCCATGTCGTTAATAGGGTCTCTTCGCCGCTTGCACCGCCCGGCACACCCAATCCTCTGGCGGAAAAAGGATTGATCATGTCGGTAAATCCTGATTCGGTGAAAGCGGTCAGTTGACCGCTGGTATTGATAAAATGGCCGGTAGCAATATCGAAGCTATCCAGATCGTCCAGCGTCTGCTGCGTCGGGGTGGCAAAACGATAATGTTTAAAACCGAGATCGCCATTGGTCGCGGGATTGTTAGCGCGGATCTTCGCCGCAACGCGTGTAATTCGCTCACGGCTGATTTCATCAATGGTGTTATAACCCGCTTTTTTCGCGATAGTGTTATTGCTTAATGTCTGATCGATAGTGCATAAAATAAACGTGCGCTGCCCCCCATCTTCTTCATTCAGCGCCATCACCGCATGGGCCGTGGTGCCAGAACCGGCAAAAAAGTCCAGAACGACGCCGTCTTTATCGATAGCGAGCTTGATGATTTTCTTCAATAACGCAGTAGGTTTCGGCGTATCAAAAACGTTGTCGCCGAAGAGATCCAGAATCTCCTTTTTCCCCTCTTTATTCGACGCTACGTTATCCCAGTAATTGGTCGTTGGCTGCCCTTTACTGTGATGCGCGTACATGACTCGCTGGGGAATACCGCCGTTATCTTTGCCAAAATAGACCAAATTATCGGCCACCAATTTTTGGTAACTGGCTTCAGGATAAGCCCATAGCCTTTCGTGTACCGTACCATTAGGCGTGGTAATTTTATAGGTATAGCCGCCGCCGCTCAGCCCTTTTGACACCGTTAACGGCACCGGCCGCCATTTTCCTTCAGGAAACTGTTCGGTCGGTTCTTTATAGGATTTCTGAATATACTCTTTAGAAAGCGGTTCTAAACGTAAGGCGCCCTGACCGGTTTTGGCGTAAACAAGAATGTATTCCCCCTGGATGGAAACGTTATCAGAGTCGTTAGAAATCTCTTTTTTGCGCTTCCACATCACATTGGTGACAAATCCGCCTTCGCCAAAAATCTCATCCATCATTAATTTAAGATTGGCGTACTCATTATCGTCGATAGAGATAAAAATAAATCCGGTATCTTTCAGGAGTTTCCTGGCCAGGAAGAGACGCGGATACATGAAAGATAACCACGCGGAGTGCGTCGATTTACCCTGAATGGATTTTAAACGTGCCAGTTCAGTATCATTAAGACCAAACATATCCTGCAACGCCCGATCGCTATATTCAAAATGATCGGGATAAACAAACCCGTCCGATCCGGTGTTATAAGGGGGATCGATATAGATCATATCGACGGTATCGGCGTAATTATTTTGCAGATGGCGTAAAACATCCAGATTATCCCCGGTCAGAAAAAGATTATGGCTGTTTTTGTTTTCTGCCAGAGTATTGTGTTCCACGTCAGGAACGATAACGGTAACGGATTTTTCACCCGCCTGTTTTTTTGCGTAATCTTTGCCAATAAAATCAATCTGATAACCGCTAGTCAGCTCATCGATATTACGCGCTTTCAGCGCGCGCTCAAATCTGGCGAGATCAAATCCGCCTTTCGCGATCAGTTCGCCCTGCTCGTCATAACGATCGGCGATAAAAAATTCCGGTAATGCACGTTGTAACTCAGACAGAAAGGCGCTATTCGGGGCAACAGACTCGTTGTGTTTTTGGTTATCTTTCAACATGATATCTTCGCTCCGTTGATAATTTTAAGGTCCAACAATCAATTTCTTATAAAGAAAAAAGTAAGCGATGATTGTAATGGTCACGAAAGGCAGATGCCATCATTAACCTTTGTTGTTCGTTGAAAGAGCGTGAAAACCAGCGGGAAGAAGGTGTGCCCCCGGCGACGGCGAGCGCCAGGAGCGTATTGTTTACGTGCGATGACCGACGGCCGACTCCGGGAGTGAGTCGCTATCTGTACCGGAGATGACGACTCCCCGGGTCTCGCGACCAAATGCCACAAATACACAGATTAAAATAGCCACCGCGCCAGCCACGATCGCCATTGCCAACCCGTAATTTCCACCATGCGTTTCCGCGATGCGGGCCTGTAACGTCGCGTTAACCGACGCCAGTAAATTACCTAGCTGGTAAACAAACCCCGGCAGCACGGCGCGCGCATTCGCCGGAACCAACTCATTCAGCCAGGTCGGCACGACTCCCCAGGCGCCCTGCACCATAAACTGCATCAGGAACGCGCCCAGGCCAATGGTGAATGATCCGCTGGAAAATGCCCATAGCGGAAGTACCGGAAGCGCAAGAAAGGCGGCGATCATGATTGCTTTTTTACGTCCAATACGTTCCGATAGCGTACCGTAGAAAATGCCGCCGAGCATCGCGGCAATGTTATAAAAAATCGCAATGATACTAATCAGATGCGGATCAAAACCATGCTGCATCTTCAAGAAGGTAGGATAGAGATCCTGCGTCCCGTGACTGAAAAAGTTAAAGAAAGCCATTACCAGCACCAGATACAGACACAACTTCCACTGCTTGCGCAGAACAGGAAGCAGCGCGGTATCCTCTTTACGCGCTCTGGCCGCCAGCCAGACGGGCGATTCCGGCACTTTAAACCAGATATAAGGCAGCAAGACAATAGGTAGGGCGCCAATCAGGAACATACCGCGCCAGCCTACCATACTGTAGAAGAGGCCAAAAATGACCGAGGCGAACAGATAGCCGCAGGGATAGCCCGCCTGAAAAATTCCTGACATCAGGCCACGCGAACGATCGGGAATGGTTTCCATCGCCAGTGATGACGCGACGCCCCATATCCCGCCCATCGCCACGCCGTACATGACCCGAAAAATCAGAAATGCCATGAAGGTGGGCGACCAGGCGGAAAGCAGTTCAAAAACCGTAAAGAACAGAATATTGAGCATCAGTATCGGTCGACGTCCGTACTTTTCCGCCATTCGGCCAAATAGCAGCGCGCCAATGGGACGTACCGCCAGGGTCAGCATAATCGCAATGGAAACCTCCGATACGGAAGCGTGAAACCATTCGGCGAGATCGCTAAGTACAAAGACAAGGATAAAGAAATCAAACGCATCCAGCATCCAACTGGTAAAGCTGGCAAACGCCACATGTCGTTGTGTCGTCGTCCAGTTCAGGGGGGTGTACATAGGTAGTGTCCTGCATCAAAAAATAACATCAAGCTTTGAAGCGGCGAGGCGCTGATGAGCGCTCCCATCGCCAAAGCGACGTAACAAGGTAGCGTTGCGCTACTTCTTTGTTATTTTTTTGTATATAGCAGGTAAAACGTTAGCAAAAATAGACAAATCATTACATATTATTAACAAAGCTTACTGACACATGATTTGTCACAGTTTTTATAGGGGTGATGTCATGCAAAGAAAAGCGAGGCATAGCTATCGTATCGCGACCGGCCTGTCGCCAGACCGGTCGCAATTGACGATTACAGCTCGCGCGGCGGGAAACCGGCCTTTTACAGGGCGGCAGCTATCTGCTCCCCGGATAGCGACGTTTCAACTTCAACCAAACGCATCGCCAGTATGGCGCATGTGTTAAACAGCAATACATTGCCTGCGCTAAATACTCGCCTTATTCAAAATCAGGCTAACGAGGGCAACGATAAACGTTCCCGCTTAATGTGACATTAGTTTGTTTGCTTGAGCCCGAACCGTGCCATGAACTTCCTGTTTGGCCCGCACGCTGGGTTAACAGGACTACCGTATTTCCGCCCATTTTATAAGCTTTGTTTTTCAGATCGTTACGGGCCCCCGTTTCCAGGTTACTGTTGGATGTCCAGCCACCGGTAAAGAAATTCCCCTGGCTGCCCGTGATATCCCCTAAGTAGCTGCATTCCTTACCTGGCTCGCTGGTCATCACCCGTACCTGTTCAGCGCCATAATTCAACGAATTAGCACTACATGCGGTTAAAGCCAAACCGGCAAAACATACTACGATCTTTTTCATACTGATACCTGGTCTATTAATCATTAAATCGTGACACGTTCTCTCTTCTGGACGCCGTCAAGGAGCCATATTTAAGATGTAACGAATGTCTTTCATTTGCTGAAGAAAAGTCTCTGTCATGATGCTATCATGTATGCTTGAGGCTATTTCTTGTTCAGTTTTTTCAATATGCTCTCTGAGCCTTATTTTCGTTTGTTCGTCAAGCGACGAGATAAGTATCTTAATGGCAAGCAATAAAGTAGGGCTCATGCTTTCACACTCTCTCATCGTTAACTTTTTCATCTTGTTCACTTCAAGCCTGGCTGGCCTTTTTATCTACATGGGAGATTTTAGATGTAAATATATGGCGACTTCTTTGGTAAATAAATAGCAAATGGAAAAAACGTTTGAAGCCATATTTACGGCAAATACGCAATCTATGAATATATAAAGTCTTGCGACTAATGCCATAGCTACTGGCAATCTGATTCATCGACTTTTTGTATAAAAAATGCCATAACAACTCCTCCTCCTTTTTTGTCAACGGCACGAGTTCACCGACCGCTACATCGTTTGCACAAGCGTATTTAATGAAGTACTCAATAAAAACAGGCTTTGCCAAATCGGGATCGATATCAGGATCTCTATCGCAGCCAGATGGATAAAGTTTTCCAATATCTCTGCGCGTGAGCCAGATTCGACGAGCATGTGGATAATGCTGCATGAGCGTCTTAAAACCTTTCCAGATCCCCTGAATCAAAACTCGCCCATCAATAATAATTATGATATCTTCGCTAGCTGATATCTGACACGAATTATATCCTCTATTCAGTGGGAACATAAAGCACTTCCCAGCCTCGAAGAGTGAAGCGATACCTAAATAAGTATAATAATCATCCGTTAAAACTATGCTTATCGTTTTTAACGGAAGTTGTTCCGATTCTAAATTTATCATAATTTCATCAATAGAATAACGTCACGGTGAGTGTTTTATTGTCCTCTTAATATTACCTGATTGATCCTAACCATCCCTACTCAGTAACAACGCCACGTTATTTTTAGTTCCTTGCCATACACTTAACGCTTATACTTTTAATATCAGAAGCGATAACCTATGCTGACACCAAATGTATTGGTATCAACAGCGAAGAAACGACTTGCTTCCCATGATGCATCGATGGATATGCTTTTAACAGGATTAAATATTACGCCAGCGCCGTAGGCAAAGGAGTCTTCTTTTGAGTGTTTATTAAATTTCATCGTCGCTATACCAGCATTGCCGTACAGGCTCACATAGTCATTAAAACGATATGTCGGCCCAAACATCAAAGAACCATAGTCCACAGAATCGGAACCATTTTTATGCAATTTCCCCTCTTTCCAGGTGTAGTTCTCCATTTCTTTCCGCGTCGCGGTGAATGAGCCTAACATCCCCCAAGTCTCATTGAACTCGTAACGATATTTAAAATTAAAACCTCGCAGATCTTTGCTATCGCTATTTTTCAATGAACTGAGATGGGTTTGTGCATAACCAAACGATACGGTGTGCTGATCGTTAGCCAAAGCTAAAGATGATGCTAATAACAGACCTAAAACAACAAGGAACGAAGACCGTCTTTTCATTAAAAACACTCCATTTTTGATATATAATTAAGGCAGTACCGAAACTCATGGCACACAAATAGCATATAAATTAAAAGTGACAGATATGCTTATTAACAGCCATACCAACTGCGGAGGTAATATAACCTGATATGCTCGGTAATGGATATGAAATCTGTCTTACAGAGTTTCTTACTTTTTTATTAATAGCGGATTCATAGTTAATTCAAACCAGAAATTCATCGATCACTATATCGCATCCGTCAGGCAGGTTGTGAGTGTTGCCAGAGAATCGCAGTAAATCCTTTCGTAAACCTACACGTTATATCTTATTGTTTTTAATATTATTTTAAAGAATCACAGGTTAGCCCTTACTCTTTCCGGAGGGCAATTACGCAAACCACCTTCTGAACGCGTTCAGGTAGCATTCAGATCTACTGTGCGGTACAAACGTTATAAAGCTGCCGATTAAGAGAGTAGAAAAATGTTTTCTCACCAACCTTAGATATTCGAATCTCATTAGCCGCTTGCGGATGCAGAACCCGTAAATATGATAACAGATCGCCAGCCGTGTCTGTGGCAAAGACTTTTATCAAGGATACTTCAAACGTATAGACACCAGGCGCTGTTCGATGTAAATTTTTCATATATACGTCCCGGTATAATATTTTTACAGCGTTATCTTTTGTTTTTATTTCATATTGAAGCGTAATTCTTTTCATCTTAAAATCAAGAACAAGGCTACCATCGGCATGAATATTTTTAGGCTGTATCGTTGTTACCGTTCTTGTCGTACATAAAAACTCATCAGTATTAATAAATCGATAGTTATCATTTCGTACCAAAACCACCATCAGCACGACTGAAACAGCCAGCATACCAAGCGTCGCCAAGCTTAATAACGTTCTTTTATGGAAATGCATTTCGGCTCCGATATATCAAGTTGGTTAAGACACTGGACAAAAATATTTGTGTTAGGAACACGGATGTAATAAATGAATTTCCCATTTTGCTTATGTATTTCATTACTCATCTCAGAGTACGCGTCAACGATATCCGTCAGATGCGTTTTATCATGGCCTACACTATAAAAAGTGTATCCATCATATGAACCCTGGAGAGTAAAGTAATCAATATTTTCGCTCTTAACTTTATAAATCATAAAAAACATCAGGATCGCAGCTAAACAAAAATAGAGCCAATCTTTTCTATTCAGCGTCCCCTGTGTCGGTGAGATAATAGTGTCATTGTGCCGCGTTTCAACCATCGATAATTCTGTTTCAGCAACAGCAGGCAGAGCCGTGTTTTGATCCTCATTACTCAACGGTTCAATGGAAACTGAGAGCAAAACGCCCACGCGAGGACGAGTCACAACAGACGCAGCCTTAAGACCAATTTTATCAAATGATCCTCGTAGCTGGTTAATCAATTTATAATAACTGGCATCAGATACCACGACACCTTTTCGCCCCCAGACATAGTTAATTAAGTCATCTTTTTTAAAAAGGCCTTCATAAAAAGCGATAAGCAAACTACGTTCTGATTCAGATATCGTTATCGACTCTCCGGCACTGGAAAGCGTCATTCGTTCGCAATCAAGAATAACTCTTTTGTCAATCAGGTAGTTGTTCTGACTCATAAAAATATCCGCCTCAGTGCTATAACGTTTCTTCACGGCGTAAACATATTACCAGGATATATCGCACTATTGAATTTTTTCAGTAGCGGATTTCTGCATTATTCAGACGCCAGGCCGCTCGCTGGCCCGCTCTCCCCGTTGAGCAAACTATTTTGCCGCCAGGCTGACTTATCAAGCCAGCTCATAAAGTCAGTAGCCCTCATTGGCCTGGCATAAAGAAATCCCTGAACGAATCCTACGCCGTGGCTTAAAATGTAACGCAATTGGTGATGAGTGCTGACCCCTTCGGCAACCACATTGAGTCCCAGTCGCTGACTCAGCGTGATGATAGTATCCAGTACAGGAACATCATTGCTGCTGGTATCAATTGTATCGATAAATGTTCTGTCTATTTTAAGATAATTTGCAGGCAATTGTTGCAGATATGAGAGAGAGCAATAGCCAGTCCCAAAGTCATCAATCGCTATTAACACACCTTTTTCACGGAGCGTTGAAAGTTTTTCTGCGACCAGTGAAGGTTCTACAATCAGACTACGCTCGGTGAGCTCCAGCATAAGCGTTATGATTCCCAGATGAGCCCTGAGCGCCTCTACATCTTGTATAAATCCGTCATCCATAAGATGCGCAGGCGATATATTTACGCTGATATAAAAATTATCCGGTACATTCCAGTTTGTTACGTCATGTGCAATCAATTCAAACAAATGACGAGAAAGTGGAATAATCATTCCTTCATTTTCTGCCGCGGTGATAAAAATATCCGGGGTCATAAAACGGCCATCCGTTTGCGGCCAGCGCATAAGCGCCTCCACGCCGCCGCAACTGCCGCGTTTAACATTAAAAACAGGTTGATAATGTACCGTAAACTCATTGCACGCTATTCCCCGCTCAATCTCCCGGGCCAGAGATAAGCGTTTTAAATGCCAGCGCCTGTAGAGCAAAATCATTCCTACAGAAAAGCATAATGATAGCGGAACAAAAATAAAAAGATTGTGTAACCAGTATGCCGATAATGTTGAGAAGGGAGTGCGTACCATCAGTTGGATAGAATGATCTGTTGAGGTGAACCGTTGCGTTAAAAATGCCTTACCGTACAATGTCGCAGCGCTTGTAATAGCATCCCCGGCGCCGAATGTTAGACTAAAACCAGATGCTCTTTCTGCCGCCAATATCTCCATGAGCTCCTGCACATACTGCGAATCCACAATGACAAAGGCCGCTTTATTCGCTGCTATTTTTTTCACATAAACCACGACAAGCCGATCTGGCCCTTCGACCATACTACCGATGGATCGCAGCCACCGAGCCGGATAAGAAGCAGGTAAAGAAAACCCTGCCAGCCGGGAAAAATGATAGCGTTCGGTTCCTGTGACAAAGGAGCAAGTGATATCGCCATTTTCCAGAAACCCAATGTCACGGACATAAGGAGTGAAGGCCCGCGTTCTGGACAGTTCTTTCAGCGTGTCAGTGCAGGAACGTTCAGCCAGACTGGCGGCTTTTCCGGCGACTTGCCAGGAGGCGTTTGACATATCCGCGCTAAACCGCAGCAGCGTATTGGCGCTGACGGCGATATCTCTTTTTAGCTGGAAGATACCCGCGAGTAACCCCGCTAATATCATTACGATCAGTGGAACGGCAATAAACAACATCAGAAATATCTTTCTTACTTTCATAACATTGTCCTCTTACCAGCCTTTCTTTTGCCACTGTACGCTTTGATATGATAACCAAATTAACTTAATATAGAAAAGAAATATTAAGAGATACGTTATATGTTCTTAATGATAGCAAGACAGCACACCCTGTGTCGAAAACATAAAAGAAAATATCAATACTCAACAGATGCAGGATGCCATCGTTAAAATGAGTGATAGCAGATATCTAAAATAAAGTCACGTGCGATATGTTAGTCTGACACTAAGTTAACATAATAATCATGGCACGAATACCAATTAAAAACAGTATTACTCATTGTAACTCAGCATTACTACTGGTGGTACACACATTATACAAATGCCGATTAAGCGAAAACATATAGGTGTTTTTTCCAATGTTGACAATCTTTAACTCATTAATCGTACCGGGTTGTAATAGTCTCAACCAGGAGAATAAATCGCCAGCAGTATCAGAGTCAAAAGTCTTCACTGAATTGACTTTAAAAGTAAATGTTTTCATACCTGTTCTGCGCAGTTTACTGATGCAGATGTCACGGAAAAAAAGCCGTTTCTCTTTCGTATCGGTAGTAACATCGTAGTGTACGGTAATCCTGCCGGATTTAAGATCCAGAACCAGTCCACCATCCATGTACAGTTTTCGTGGTTCAATATAAGCCTCTGATTTTGTCGTGCATATAAGATTATTGGCTCTATAAGAATCACGTTTTATCCACCCAAGCACTGTTACAGACCCTATTACGATAATGATTATGAATATTATAAACATAATCAATAACGTTCTTTTACTGTAATACATTTTGGCACCGCCATTTCAACAGGATTTAAGCATTGTAGAAAAATATTCAGATTAGGTTCCCTGATATAATAAAGATGGTGTCCATTCTGCCTGTAAATTTTAATTTTCAGAGAGTTATAGGCAAAAACCACTTCGCTTAACGTGACCTTATCCTCTTTGGTTTTATAGATTACATAATCATTATATTCGCCAAGATACGTAAAAAAAGCATCAGGACTTTTACGGGCAGGTGCACTATATATATGAAACATCCCATAGAATAATATCAGAATAATGACTCCTGCTAATACTATAAAAGCACTGTTATGTTTAATTTTATAGATTATGCTTTTCCGCGACAGGTTTCCATTAACGTTTTCATCCTGTACCTTTACGGTGGTTATTTTTTTTATAGGCTCAATGGAAACAGACAGCGACACACCAACCCGAGGGCGAGTTACGATGTCAGATGACTGTAGACCAATGCTACTAAAATCATTTCTCATTTGATTAATAAGTTTATAGTAACTTGATTCTGAGACACAGCCTCCACGATTTTCCCAGACAAAATGGATAATATCTTCTTTTTTATAAAGGCCTTGCCAAAAAGCAAGAAGTAAATGGGTCTCGGCTTCTGATATTCTGAGTATCTCATTACCCTGCGATAAGGTCATTTTCGTACTATCAAATACAACACGCTTATCAAGTAAAAATATGCTTTCATTCATGACAATCCTAAAGGTAACTGCATCCATCATTCAGACAACATATTATCATGCTCAAAAAAGAATTCAGCCCCCTAATTAACTTCAGTTTAACTTAAAAGTATCATACATAGTAAACAATAATTGACACTCACATCAATTAACCATTAAAAATCAAAATATTACAGTGAAATCTGAATGTTTTTTTACCTTAATGCAAACTTAGAAAAATTCTGAAAGCCAAAAAGTAAGAAAAAAGCAAGACTAATTATACGGCTTCAGAAGCACATTTCAGAAAAGTTTCCTTAATCTCACTATCGTATTATCCATCGGGAGTTTTAGCTGATGCGGATTTTACATAGCAAAAGTGTGTAGATTTGTATTGCAACGTCGTTAATCTATTCAGTCACGGAGAGAATTATTATCGAATTACGCTCACTCAAATGATAACACTATCAGTTGTACTAATGAGGTATACGGGCTAAAGCGCTTATCGCTCTATTTCAGCAAAAGAGAAATAAGCCTATCAGTTTGATATCGCATTAAAGATAGGCAGGAGGGTATAGCTTACATCCCAAAATAGAGTTAATGATGGTTAATTTTACCACGTCTCCATAAGCACGAAACATTTGGGCGAATTACACTCGCCCTGAAAAAAGTAAAGATTAATACAGGAACTTTATAATATGTCTATGAAAAAATATTTAGCCATGGTTACAGGCTCGTTTCTTGTCTCCAGCAGCGCGATGGCTGTTTCTGATAATACCATCACCTTTCAAGGGGAAGTCACTGATGAAACGTGCTCTGTCGTGATTAATGGCAATCAGGCTAAACCCGTCGTGTTATTGCCGACAGTAAGTACTAAAGAGTTAACAGATCAAGGGAAAACGGCGGGGTCAGTCACGTTTGACATTGGGCTGTCCGGGTGTACCGGCTCTAAGGACAAAACAACAAAAATCTCCACCGTCTTTGTCGGTAATCAGGTCACCAGTAACGGTAACCTGGGTAATACTGGCAGTGCGAAGAATGTTGAAGTTCAATTGCTCGACACCTCAGATAATCCAATCAATCTGACCGGCGGTTTTACTGGCGACGGCGACCTACAGCTGGAGCCAAATGCTTCTGAAGCGAGCGCGACTTATACCGCACAGTATTATTCTACCGGGAAAGCAGAGGCAGGGACAGTCGCTGCCACCCTACAATACGCCGTTTCGTATAAATAATTGTCGCTACGGTCTGGTGTTGAATCACCAGACCATTTTCTATCGCCAGGGAGTTGTTGAGATGAAAATGGATACCCGACATTCCAGATTATGTTACTTAATAGTTTTTCTATTCCTGGCCCTCCCCGCCACAGCATCGTGGGCGAGCGTTACTATTTTGGGTAGCCGAATAATTTACCCATCGACAGCCTCCTCCGTAGATGTGCAGTTAAAAAATAATGATGCAATACCTTATATCGTACAAACCTGGTTTGACGATGGCGATATGAATACCAGCCCGGAAAATAGCCGCGCGATGCCGTTCGTTGCCACACCGCCAGTATTTCGTATTCAACCCAAAGCAGGCCAGGTTGTACGCGTAATTTATAACAACACGAAAAAATTGCCGCAGGATCGTGAGTCAGTATTCTGGTTTAACGTATTACAGGTGCCACCAACGAATATTGGCAGCGACAGCGGGCAAAATAAAATGTTGGTGATGCTGCGTTCAAGAATAAAACTTTTCTATCGTCCTGACGGGCTGGGCAAACCTGATAATCTGGCGAAAAAACTACAGATTAAAACGGTTAATAATGGTTCCGGAAAAAGCGGTATTGTTATTGTTAATTCGCAGCCCTGGTTTGCCTCTTTAAGTAACCTGAACGTAAAAGCGAACGGCGCTTCGTATAACCTGGATGCTGACATGATTGCCCCTTTCTCCAGCCAAACCTGGTGGCTACCGGGCAAACGGTCACTCAAATCCTTCTCCGGTACAGTCACCGTTACTTTGGTTAACGACCTGGGCGCACGGATAAGCGAGAGCTACAATGTCCCCCACCATTAATTTGAACCGCAAAAGCCTTGCGCTATTGATTGCCATATTTTGCTCAGGCTCCGCGCAGGGTGAAGAGTATTATTTTGATCCTGCGCTACTTCAGGGGGCCACTTACGGACAAAACATTGCCCGTTTTAATGAACAGCAAACGCCTTCCGGAGACTATCTTGCCGACGTTTACGTTAATGGCACGCTGGTAACATCGAGCATTAATATTCGATTTAATGCTGTAAAAGAGGGTCAACAGACTGAACCCTGCCTGCCCTTATCGGTGATGAAAGCGGCACAGATAAAATCACTCCCCGCGACTGACGCTGCGACCCAGTGTCGCCCGCTCAGTGAGTGGGTACCTCATGCCGGCTGGCAATTTGATAGCGCCACGCTTCGCCTGTTGCTGACGATTCCGATGACCGAACTTACGCACAAACCGCGTGGTTATATCTCACCTTCAGAGTGGGATAGCGGCGCGCTGGCGCTGTTTTTACGCCATAACACAAACTGGACTCACACCGAAAATACCGATAGCCATTATCGTTACCAATACTTATGGAGCGGTATAAACATGGGCGTTAACCTCGGACTTTGGCAGGTCCGTCATCAAAGTAATCTGCGCTATGCCAATAGCAGCCAGAGCGGAAGCGCCTGGCGCTATAATAGTGTTCGAACCTGGGTGCAAAGACCTGTCGCGTCCATTAACAGTATCCTGTCGCTGGGCGATAGCTATACGGACTCCAGCTTATTCGGCAGCCTGTCCTTTAACGGGGCTAAGCTTGTCACCGACGAACGGATGCGCCCTCAGGGAAAACGCGGTTATGCGCCGGAAGTTCGTGGCGTAGCGGCCAGTAGCGCGCACGTGGTAGTAAAGCAACTGGGGAAAGTGATTTATGAAACCAACGTTCCGCCGGGCCCATTTTATATTGGCGATCTGTACAACACCCGTTATCAAGGCGATCTGGAGGTAGAGGTTATCGAGGCCAGCGGTAAAACCTCACGTTTCACCGTGCCTTATTCTTCCGTGCCGGATTCTGTACGTCCCGGTAACTGGCACTATTCGCTGGCCTTCGGCAGGGTTCGTCAGTACTACGATATTGAAAATCGTTTCTTTGAGGGAACGTTCCAGCACGGCGTTAATAACACCATTACCCTCAACCTCGGTTCACGAATTGCGCAGCGTTACCAGGCATGGCTGGCGGGCGGCGTCTGGGCCACGGGTATGGGCGCGTTCGGCCTCAACGCCACCTGGTCGAATGCGCGCGCAGAGCATAATGATCGCCAACAAGGCTGGCGCGCGGAACTCAGTTACAGCAAAACGTTTACCACCGGCACTAACCTGGTACTGGCGGCTTATCGTTATTCAACCAACGGTTTTCGCGATCTTCAGGACGTGCTCGGCGTACGCCGGGAAGCGAAAACGGAGATTGATTACTACTCCGACACGCTGCATCAACGCAACCGCCTGTCTGCGACGGTAAGCCAACCGTTAGGACGGCTCGGCACGCTTAACCTCAGCGCCAGCACCGCAGACTACTACAATAACCAATCGCGTATAACACAGCTACAAATGGGATATAGCAACCAGTGGCGGAATATAAGCTACGGGGTGAATATCGCACGACAGCGCACCACCTGGGATTACGATCGCTTTTATCACGGCGTCAACGAACCACTGGATGTGAGTAGCCGACAAAAATATACCGAGACAACAGTGTCGTTTAATGTCTCTATACCGCTGGATTGGGGCGAAAACAGAACCTCTGTCGCCATGAATTATAACCAGTCCCGTCAAAGCCGTTCCTCAACCGTATCAATGACGGGCAGTAGCGGTGAGAACAGCGACCTGTCATGGTCAGTTTATGGCGGCTACGAGCGTTATCGCAATGGCGATAGCGGCGCATCAACGACGTTTGGCGGTAATCTACAACAGAACACCCGGTTTGGCGCACTTCGCGTCAACTATGACCAGGGCGATAACTATCGTCAGGAAGGACTGGGCGCGTCCGGCACCCTGGTACTCCACCCTGGCGGTCTGACGGCTGGCCCCTATACCAGCGATACCTTTGCGCTCATCCATGCCGATGGCGCGCAGGGCGCGGTCGTACAGAATGGTCAGGGCGCTGTGGTTGATCACTTTGGTTACGCCATTCTGCCTTCGTTATCTCCTTACCGCGTCAATAACGTTACGCTCGATACCCGTAAGATGCGCAGCGATACCGAACTAACGGGAGGAAGCCAGCAGATTGTGCCTTATGCCGGAGCCATCGCGCGTGTCAATTTCGCCACTATCAGCGGCAAAGCGGTGCTGATCTCCGTGAAGATGCCAGATGGCGGCATACCGCCAATGGGCGCTGATGTTTTCAACGGTGAAGGCATAAACATCGGAATGGTCGGCCAGAGTGGACAGATTTATGCCCGTATCGCCCATCCGTCCGGCTCTCTGCTGGTGAGCTGGGGAAAAGGGGCAAACCAGCGTTGCCGGGTTGCCTACCAACTCGATCTTCACACAAAAGAACCGTTTCTCTATCTGAACAAAATCTGCGAGAAGGAATAGCACAATGCTTTTTAGTTTCCGAACGCTGTTGTTTATCACCAGCCTGTTCGTTAGCGCCGGAACATGGTCGTCATGTATAAAAGTCATCGATAAGAGCGCGCTCTCTGACGCGGCGATAAAAGCTGGCTACACGGCGCAAAACTGGCTCGGCGCAACTGACACGAATACCGGTAATATCGGTTTACCAACGGTGATTAGCATCAGTAATAGTGAAAAATTTCAACCCTCCGGCACACTATTGGCCAGTGGCATCGGTAACTTCCTGACAGCCGCCACCGGAACGCCCTATTCCAGTAAACAGGTACTTTACCGCTGCGATTCCTCCGATGCCGGGAAGCTCTATGAGATGTATTCGACAAATGGCGATAGCGCTTTTGCGGGAGCATTTTTTACTTCCGAAGTGGAAGGCGCCTATTATGATGTGGAGCGTAATGTTGCTGTCCGTATGACAAACCTTAGTACCGGCGAATATTACAGCCGTTTCTGGAAAGAACGCCAACTTACCGCAGACAGTTGGTTTCAGGATGATAAATATATTTATATTCCTGCCAGCGCGTTTAGCAACGTGTTATATGAGATGTTTAAAATTGACTCAAGCCAACATTTTGTCTACACGAATCCACTGGACAGAGATACCTGGACGCAGCCTCGGGGTTATATAGCGTTTAAAGGCCCAGGCTTGCTTACTGAGCAAATCAAAACGGGACTGGATCATGCTATTGATTATTATGGCTGGCCTAAGGAGTGGCCCGGGGCATGGAGTACCTATAATAGCGTCACGTATGTTCGCGGCGCGTTATGTAAAATCACAGATTATCCTGCGATCGTGAAAATTCCCCCTGTCGCCGTCGGTGTATTAGCTGCCGGGGGGAGTAGCCAGGTACCTTTCCACGTCAGCCTGGAATGTGAGTCCGGCGCCGTATCCAGCCCCCGTCCAACCATTAGTGCCGCCAATGTCGCGATGGGGTTTGTAGTTAATCAACCAACCGCCGTGGCGGCGGCGCATCGCCTGGGGCTAACCACATCCGCAGGCGGTCTGTCGTGGCTACTGGACACCCATTATGGCGAACCCGGCGTAGCTTCCGGAGTGGGAATCCGCATCTATAACGATGCCGGTACGCCGATTAATCTGTTGCCCGATCGTATCAAGACGGGCATCGGCAACGCCCGAGGCTGGTATGGCTATAAAGATTTAACCACACGGGTATCATCCGGTTCAGTAGAAACCTACAGCGGTGATTTTACTGCCTCGCTTGAGGCGATCGGCGGACAAACAGTAACGGCAGGAAGCGTGAATGCGCAATTACAGGCAGTGGTTAGTTTTCAGTAAAGTCATATTAACGCTACTCTGGTTGACGGGATGGTATGGTCAAGCACAAGCCGCCGTTAATATTGACAGAACCCGAATTATTTTTGCTTCAGATGATATCGCTCAATCGTTGACATTATCCAACGATAATACAACGCCGATGCTGTTACAGGTATGGACCGACGCCGGAAACATTGACGCCTCTCCGGATAATAGCAAAACGCCGCTGGTGGCGCTGCCGCCGGTATTTAAAATGCAGCCAGGAGAACTGAGAACGCTTCGCCTGCTCCTGAGTTCCCGCCAGCAGCTTGCAACGGACCGGGAGAGTCTCTTCTGGCTAAACATTTATCAGATACCGCCAGTCACCCAGGACATTAAAAACAACCCGCGAAAACTGGTATTACCGCTTCGTTTGAGGCTAAAAATTTTAATCCGCCCGACCGGGTTAAAAGCGCCAACGGAAGCGGAGGAGAAAAAATTACGCTTTATTGCTAAAGAGAATAATATACGGATCGTTAACCCTACCTTGTGGTATATGAGTTTAACGTTAACGATGGATGGCAAGAAAAGTATCGGGGATATCATGGTTGCGCCGAAAACAGCACTTAATGTGCCGCTAACACGCTCGCCAACGCCGGGAACATCGATAAATTATGCAGTAATCAATGAATCTGGAAACTGGCGACAATATACAGCCATACTGGAAAAATATAATATGTCAGTTATTCATTGAAAAAAACCGACACGCTTAACGTATCGCGTCGTAGTGTGTCTGGCATCTATGTTACGTTATAAACTGTTTTGCTCTGGTAACCCATTATGTTCTGCGGCTACGTAATGGGTTTTACAAGCTCTGGTGATGAATCTGACTCAGAACAAATTCTTCCAGGTAGCCGTACGGCCAGGAGAAGTAATTTAGAAGCGGATCACAATTTTGTTAATTGATTAGATTTTATCCCAAATGGCGCCAGTATTAAGGTCGCCATATAAAAACATTCTATTACAACGAGTTATCTCCTCCTGCCTCCGCCCCGGCGCAAAGCTATAGGTTTTTTCTATCTCCTTGTGAAACAAACAATTATTCTTGATACGGTGCTGATTAACAATCGTTCGCGGGCAACGTACATTCAGCGAGTTTCAGAGCTTCCTGACGGAATTCAGCCGGTGCTGTTTCCGGGGCTTCTTACTGGTTGATACAGATCCAGCCTCTTACTTGAGAATTTACTCATTTAGCCGTATGTCCACTATGGGTGGATAAGATCATTTATCATCGTAAGGGTTGAAAGCGATAAGTTAAACTTGTCCTGGCTCAACAAGGGAACCCGACTAATGATGAGCTCTTCATCTTCAAGGCGTTTTATGCCTTCCAGCAAGAATAGACATTAAATCGACAACTGCTGCCAGGTCTTGCAGGCGCAGTGGACAATGGTGTGGTAACAGCCTGAGTCATTTCTTATTTTTCTCATTCAGCATAACTGCATCTTCTGATAGAGAAATTTTTATCTAAACATATAAAAAACACAGTGAAGAAAATGCTACTTTTTTCTAGCTAAAAAGCTACATTAATTTTTTTACGGAGAGCATCTTATGCGCAAGGTGTCGATATCTATATTATTCCTGCTAGTTTCACTGACCTGGGGGACTACATGGTTGGCTATGCGAATTGCCGTTGAAACTATCCCTCCAGTGTTTGCAACCGGAATGAGGTTTATGTTTGCAGCACCTTTTTTAATCATCATTGCATGGTTAAGAAAAAAACCGCTGTTGTTTCCTCCCGGACAACGATTATTCCAGTTTGTGATTTGCATCTTTTATTTTTCTATTCCTTTCTCACTAATGATTTATGGTGAAACCTATGTCAACTCTGGGCTTGCCGCCATTATCTTTGCTAATATGCCTGTGGCCGTTTTGATAGCATCGGTGTTGTTTCTAAATGAAAAAGCGAAACTAATGCAGATCGCGGGCTTAACTATCGCAATCACTGCATTGACGGGGATACTTCTTGAAGAAACGAATACAAGTACAGAGAGTCACTGGCAGGGTATCACTGCGCTTATTTCTGCTGTGTTAATCCATGCCATAATATATACACAATGTAAGAAAAGAAGTTGTACTGTCTCTGTTATCACATTTAATGCGCTCCCGTGCCTTTTAGCTGGGTTGATACTTTCTGCGACAGGATGGTTTTTTGAAAGACCACAAGTATCAACCTTCTCAGTACACTCAATATTAGCTACCCTGTATCTCGGGGCTTTTGCCGGAGTTTTTGGTATCCTGTGCTACTTTGCGCTTCAGCAAAAGGCTAATGCCTTCCAGGCTTCGCTTGTATTTCTTATCTTTCCGCTGATTGCGGTAAGTCTGGAAGACTATATTTATGGATATGCTATTTCAACACACTCAATGCTGCTTATTATACCATTAGCTATCGGGATATTTCTTACTCTTGTCGCCAGAAATATCTCTGTAACCAGCAGATGCCAGGATAATTCATCATAGAAATAATCGATTTATAATAACGCAAATAATTCCTGATGCCTTACTGAGCTCCGACTAATGCGGGGTGGATAAGCTGGAATACAGGCCCGGTAATACGCAGCGATTATATTTAACAAACAATGTAATAAAGGAGTTTTTTATGTTCATGTTTCTGCCATTCTTGCTTGCACTGAGCGTGGCAATGGGGGCCATAAACAGAAAGGATAAAGTCAGCTACATTCTGTGGGGCGTTTTACTCATCGTCACTATTTTATCATTCATTCATCATATGACCAATTCACTGGCTTTGTCATTTTAAGGAGTGTGTATGAAAACGCATCATCATCCAACAACATTTGTTCATCTGATTAATCAGGTGGGACTCCTTGGGATATGCGTTGCTCTGGTTGTAGCCTTTTATTATCAACTCGTTAGGCATGAGCTGCCTTGTCCAATTTGCTTATTACAGCGGGCTGGTCTCATCATCGCCGGTTTTGGCTTTTTATTTAACCTCTGCTTTGGTCTACGAGGTATACATTACGGGATGGTAATTATTGGCAGTATCCTGACCGGAGTTATGGCATCCCGGCAAATGTGTTTGCATATCATGCCCGGTGACACAGGATATGGTTCTGCATTTTTTGGATTACACTTTTATACCTGGACTCTGATTACGTCAATTCTGATTATTATTGCTGTTGCGGTAGTTCTGGCAATCAGTAGCATGAATGTTGCATTTCGTTCATTGAATATTAATCCGGACCTGTTCAGTATTGTCGGTTGGGTATTTCTGTTACTGATTACTGCCAACCTTATTTCAACTGTACTGGAATGTGGCGGAGGGGAATGTGCTGCTAACCCGGTCACATATAAGCTACTGTCGAAATAGGATGTTGCCTTTCTGAAAACAGGCCTCCTGACGAGGACAGTTCTCCGGTTATGACGCACTTTTAAAATGACTGAGCGGTAAATATATAGCAAGCACCTGTCTTGTAGAAATTGGAATGATTATGGGCTAACACGGACGTTTCAGTAACGTTGTAATGGTGCAATAATAGGAATCAAACTTACAACCTTCGCATTACGAATACAATGTTTATACCTTTCCAACCTACTGAACAACCACATCATAATACGCATTTGTCTTTATAAAATATGCGACTAATTTAAATCATATGTGGATTTAAATTGACTAACGTTGATGTGTATTCACTCTGTTTACTTACCCCAGCCATTACATTAGCATACCTGCTTGATCTCCCTTTATCTGATCTTACTCATGAAAATATTGCCACATAGTTAAATTCAGAAAAACAAACTTACAGTGGAATTGATGCTATGATCGGTATCGCACAGTTTGGCCTGAATACCCTCAAAGTGATCTACTATTTTAGCGCAGCTATTTAGCATCAGAAAACATTTTAATACCGTTATAGTGGAAAATAACCTTAACTTAAAAAATATTTACTCTACAGATGAGGGGGGGCACTTCAATCTGCGATTATACTCATGCAAGCAACCAAAAATAATATCAGATGTGTGTAATTTTACCTTTCATTCTTTCAGAAAGAGGCAGTAATCATAAAATAAAAACAAACGACTCTAATAATAGTCTAGTAAAAATCATTTGTACTCCTCATGAAGTTGAATAGTACCCACCCAATCGCAATTTTATTTTATAACTGCTAGTATATGATTACTATAGATAGTCTTAAGTCGTATCATAAACAACCAAATACTTTATCTCTCTTGAAATAAGAGGTAGTCAATAATAAGATGATTGAAGAGTTATTATCATTTGAGGGGAATCATACTTAGCAGAGAGAATTGCTTTTATTCAACAACCTATAGAGCCCGAAATGACCGTGTTGCACATCTGTATAGCATCAATGTCCAGGCAGCTCAGCAAATGGCAAAAAAAGTATAGTGAAGACTCACCGGTGGCTGTTACCAGGGGTCATATAAGTTGGTTTCCCTCACCCAGGGCCTCGCCCCCAGAGGCTCTTTGCAATCATTTTTTCCTGTAATTCCAATTACTTAGAATATGAGCACGCAAGCGAGGTAAAACGTCTGGAGATAGAGAGATAGATCTATGCATTAATTATCATTATAAACAGGAAGTCATATGAAAAATGAATCTATTTATATAAATACATTTAATATGCTTAACTCGCATTCCTTACCAGAAAAACTTTCGTTTGATATATTTAGTCAACAATCCGATAGAGATAAAAGTATTTTTAAAAGAAGTCTTAATGATGGCTATATATTCAAAGGACTCGTAGGCCATGGGGTCCAAAGTTGGTGCTGGCGCATTATATGGGAAACATCACAATGTGGTGTCGCTTTAGATATACCTATTCGAGGCATATACTCAGATATTGACACGACTGATAATATGCCAGCACAGGATATTGGGGAGTTATTTGTTAATGCTTGCAGCAGTGCAATGGAATCCGAATTTTACTTCCAAAACCAAAAAGCAAAAATATATATAATAATGGACGCTGATGAATTCAAATTTAAGATAGTCAATACCAGAGATAATAAAACAATATATGAAGGTTCAGTGTTAGCAGAACTGTTAGATATACTTGAAAGTAGTAATAAAAAACAAATTCACGGTAAAAATATATGACAACTTTAAATAGAACATTCTTAATAAGCAATCCAAATACAAGTTCAGCGGATAGTAGCCATCCGCAACCGCACAACAGAAAACAGTTACCAGGAATAAGAGCAAGAGCATCTGTAGAACGACTAAGTGAGTCTGAGACTATAAACCGACTCAAAAAAATCATACAACAAAACATATCTAATCATGGTGGTATGAATGAAATATCTCATATTAATCTGATTAACAAAATAAATAGCAACCATATTTTACCTGCTAAGAATAAAGATCACAATTTTTTTTATTAGTCAGTCCACCCATGCCTGTACACAACTAAAGAAGGCAATTTGTCATGCTGATATTTGCATGCGAAAACTGGAAGATTACAAACTTAACGATTTTTCAACTCATTCAGATTCAGAAGTATTTAAGGCGCTTAATCAAGCTGTTAAAGCGTAATATTCACTTAAAGAAAAGTTAAAAATATATGGAAAAACGGTTACTGGTGATATGCTAGAATATATTAGCTTATGCGCAGAAGATTGTGAACGCCGCATCAGCGAAATGCTCAACGTTGCCAGCCAGGCAAATAATTCCAATCGAAAAAACAATATCGACATCATGAAAAATATCGGTGAAAATTTAGATAATGTTGTCACTAATATGCATGGCACTCCTCAAGCAATGCAAGAATTTTATAAAGAAGTCAACGAGTTATTGATTGATCTGGATATATTAGAGAAAAATAATAATGGGATAAATAATAAAATCGCCTATCACCGATTAGAAAATAAAACACGCAACCTCCAGTTCAAATTAAACGCAATGCTATCGCAAAATAAAACATATGAAAGAACAAAATTAATATATGACGATATTATTTTCAACACTATCAACAAATCACTAAATCTCGCACTCGGAAGATGTAAAATAATTGCAACAGCTAATATTAATCCTGTTTTCGAAAATTCGATAAACCAACTATTTCAACCGACAATAAACACTCTGAAAACGGCCCAGGACAAAATTCCGTACATATATACGGAAGAAAAAGAAGTCATTAATTATATAATACAATATACAGAAAAACTCCAGACTAATCTACAAGAACAGGCAAAACGGCTTGGGGATTTAAGCGAGCTCAATTCGGTACATCGAGATGTACAAAAAATGATTGAATATGTGAACACGTGGTCCTATCATATTATAGGAAAGCTCCCTCAAAGTCTTATTAAAATAGTACGCGATAGTTTCAATCGGACAATATATAACTCTTTTGATTATCGGGTTTTTTCATCTGGATTAATCGAACTATCTCAGCTATCAATAAAATACGCCTCGGGAAACTTTACTAACACTGGACGTTATCTGACACAAGCCTTTTATAATTCACCGGGCTCTGATGCCTTGATAGAATGTTACTCACGCGGTATTCCACCTAAATATCTTGAAAAGGATTCATCCTCCGAAAGGCTTAAATCAGCTCATACGCTAGGTTGCGGAAGCGTAAATGAAGTGACATTGTGTGTTTATAACGCACCACATGGACAACATCCTATTGAGAAAGTTTTTAAACCTGAGTATGTTGGTCGTTATGGATTAGGTAATCTTCAACTTCATTGTTTGGACGGCAATAACTTTTCAGAAATGCTAGTTCGTAATATTGCATCCAGTGAGGTAGCCAAGTATTTAGGTTGTCAAAATATAGTATCAACAGCAACAGCGGGAGTGTATAAAAAACAGTTTGGACTTTTTATGAATAAAGCTCCTGGAAAAACACCTTGTGATCTTGTAAGTACAGGCGGGATAACTCAATCCCAGTTAGAATCGATTCTTAGCATATGTAAAACAAATAACAAATTGGAAATTGCAAAAGCAAATTTACGGCATGAATTAAATAATCTGGAATGGGCTGATGCGTTAGCCGGCCAAATAGATCGACATTCTGATAATTATCTTATCGATATTGATAAGCTTACCGGCAACATAAAAGTAACAGGGATTGATAATGATGCCTCCTTTAGCGTAGCATTAACAGGTATAGGTATTATATCAGTAAATAATCTAAATATATCTGTACAAGACAGGAATAAGTTAACCCCTTATTTTCTTAGAACATCGCAGGGAAAACTATACCTTGATGATTATCATAGCCCGGTAATTGATATTCGCATGTTAGATCATATCGGTCAAGAAACCATAATAAATATTACTGGGATAAATCAAAAAATAGTGCCTGATCTTATTTCTCAGGAGACTTACGACGCATTAATGTCTATCGATGCTGTTGATTATGCAGAAACCCTAAGCGAATTATTACCACCAGCGAATGTTCAAGCTGCCCTTAAGCGTCTTGAATCAGCTAAACAACATGCTTCAGAATTATATCGTAATAATCGGGTCATAAGTAATTGGCAAGATCCTGACATTGAAATTTATTATAACAACGAACTGATAGATTATGAAAATAAAGTAAACAGAGGCATCAGTTATCCACAAAATGCCAATCTCGATCTATCTTTATATCTTAGGGACTTCCACTATAGTGTATTATTGGTTTGATTTTCAGAAAGTTATAATATGCAGCGTCTGAAAGTACGGGTGTTTGAGAATTTGACATCAGGCACTGGCTGTTACATTTTTAGCCGTATACTGCTGGTCCCATGATGCGATAAGGCGGTGTCGTATAAAACATAGACAATGTCTAATTTTGGGCTTCTCGCTACACCTGATTTGATATATAAATCAATATATGTGCAAAAAGAATGATGATAGCGAATAGTATTCAGACGCTGATTTTATTTCATTCTTATAATATATAAACTGGAGTTTTGCTAATATGAGCAGTAAAGATCAACAATCTCAATGTAAAAAAATTAAATTATATAATTCTGAAATAATGGATTTACAATTTAAAATAGAAAAAATATCTCAGATTCTGAAAGATTTTGATGAGCATAGCTTGCAGGTTGATGACAAAAAAAAGATCACTATAAAAACAACGCCTAAAGTAAATAAAAACATTGCTAATGTATTAAACATCAGCTACGAAGAATGCGTAAATTTACCTACAAAAATCATCTTGAAGAAATTATCAGAAGAACAAAAAAAGAGCAAGAATGTAGCAATGGAAAAACTAAAATTCATTACAACCATTAGCCAATCTCTACTACACCTGGCAACAATAAGACACAAAAAGTAGCAAAAATTGATGAAAAGTTATTTTATTAGAAGTTAAATCTCACATTAGTGCACTTATCGAAATATGTTCACAAGGTGTGTAATAATACACCATTAATGGCGATTCAAATGCAAAATATCTGGTAATATTATGTTTCATAGATTTTTTTCTGGATACACGTAAGTACAGGTAAATAAATGAATCTTTATGACATTGATAAACCCACCGAATACATAGAAAAATTGTTATCTCTCTTTCCTGTTACACAGCCATTTTTGCTTGAGTCGGGGAGTATTTTAGATCCTAAGGAGAAAAAAGATTCAATGCAAAAAAAGATTTATTTTTTGCTTGATGGCGCATTGCTTGTATCTATCGGCGAAGGTGAAAAAAAACATAATCTGGGTATAACTACCAGTCCTTATATCCTTGGGCTAGGCCAGTTAGGACAAACTGGTGCTATTTGCGAGTTTGAATCAATATCACCATGCTTACTGGATTCAGTTGACATTGACGTCTTCAATAAGATTATAGATGAAAATGGCATGTGGCGTGAAGTTGTTCAGATTTTGTTACCCACGTTAGCAACAGTAGCAGTTCGAGCCTCCACATCAGGTTTACAATCTGCTTATGAAATAATTCGCAGTTATCTAATTTATATGGAAAATGAAAACTCCTATGCTATCAAGGAAAGGTATACCGTTGTCAAGTACATGCAGACATTTTCAAGGTTATCACGCAGCATGATTCTAAAAATTTTAGCACAACTAAAAATTGGTGGTTTCATTGAAATGGAAAATGGAAAATGGAAAATGGAAAACTTATAAGAATTAATAAAAAATTACCAGAAAAATTTTAACAGTATTTTTATGTATTATCTTCACTGCCAGACCTCTGCTGCATTGGAATCCAAAATGAGACCGCAAGGTAATTTATTAATCCTGTAACTAATGCATTATTGGCCTTGTCATAAACAGATAAATAGCTTTATAGTCTGGCGATATACCCAAGCGAAATTCAGTCTTGTAAAATTTTAATGGATAATAAGCACACAGCTTATAAGGAGTAATTGGATGTCATTACGGGCAAATATAATTTTAAAAGAATTTGGTATCACTCAGGGCGTACCGGATATGAAGTTTAATGAGGATGGTATCTGTTCATTTCTTATTGATGAGGAATATGACATTACTCTCATTGCTGATAGTGACGAAAAAATATACATGTATGGTGTTTTAGCCAATACCACAATCGAAGACGCCCATAAGCAAGCACTAGTACTTATTTCTGCAAATACTTATCTTTTCAGTAGCGCTGAGCTTGTATGCTGTTATGAATCACAAGCACAGGCTTTCATTTTAATGAAAGTTCTAAACCTGGATAACTTAACAACCAACATTATCGAAGAAAGTATCGATAAAATTATTGATACGATAAAAAATGTACGAAGCACTCTGGCAGAGTTGGAGCTTTGAAAAAGACTTAATACATTAATATTGCTGGTGCTAGCTTCCTGACCTCGGTTGGATAGCAGAATATTGTATAGCCGTAAACTTAATAGTTAGCTGCACCATATTTCAAAAAATAAACAACATTAAGTAATTATTCTTATGAAAAAAAAATCTTTTTTTACTCGTTTTAACTTGTATATCTTCGGTAGTTTATGCCCAAAATATCGACTCGTCAAAAACGGCGAAAAATGAGGATTTGCCGACACTAAATTCCACATTAACACCGAGTACACAACCCACCCCTTTTGAAAATAAAATCATCAAAGGCGCATCATCATTCGCAAAATCACGCGAATCAGTGAGTAACTATGCTTATGCGCAGGTATCTCAGCTAGCATCCGATGCTTTTGAAAAGTGGTTAAAGCAGTACGGAAATGCTCGCATAACGCTCAATACACAAACACAAAATAGTAAGGCTTTAGCCGGCAGTAGCGCCGACCTGCTGTTTGGCCTTCACAATCAAGAAAATCGTCTTGACTATATCCAGTTCGATACACATTACGAGGATTCTGATGATATGATTGTTAATGTGGGTCTTGGGCAACGTTATTTTCTGAAAAATAATACCATGTTAGGTTATAATCTATTCTATGATCAAAATATGAGTAGCAATGTAACCCGTACGGGTGTTGGCCTTGAACTCTGGCGTGACTATTTCAAATTCAGTGGCAACGGATATTTTGCACTTAGTGACTGGCAAGATTCTGACGAATTACAAGATTATGATGAAAAGGCTGCCGATGGCTATGATATACAAATAGAAGGTTATTTACCTTCTTATGCTCAGCTAGGCGGGCATGTGAAATATGAACAATATTTTGGTGATGATGTCGCATTATTTGGTACCGACCATCTGCAAACGAATCCAAATGCCATCACTGTAGGACTCAGTTATACACCAATTCCTTTAGTCACCTTTGCAGCAGATTATAAAAAGGGAAGTGATTCACTGGACGATACGGCAATATCAGTGTCCTTCAACTATGCATTTGGTATTCCCTGGTCACAACAAATTTCCCCAGATGCAGTACAAATTCGTCGATCTTTAATGGGGTCACGCTTCGATTTCGTTGAGCGTAACAATGATATTGTTATGCAATATCGCAAACAAGATGTCATTAAACTCTCGCTACCTGCATCATTAAGCGGGGAGATATCAAAGCAGGTACCATTGACAGCATCGGTTGATACAAAAAATGGGCTTGATCATATTCAATGGGACCCATCATCATCCCTGCTGAAAGCCAATGGATCTGTTACACAGGGTAGCGACGCGACACATTTCACTGTCACGTTACCTCCTGTCGCAGGGCAGTATACCCTTAAGGGCATCGCTTATGATCGCCACAACAATGCCTCAAATAGCGCACAAACTCAATTTACAGTTATTGAATCGAGTGCAGGAAACCCACAAATAACCTTTAAAACACCAGAAACAGCCTGGACCGATCGCGCTGAACCTCTTAGTGTGATTGTTACCGATTCCACGGGTAATCCAGCACCGGGCACTTCTATCACATTCTCCACCACCAGCGGAATCTGCGGCGGTAGCGATTGTTCCTTTAGCAAAACCGAAGTTACGGCAAAAGATGAGAGTGGCATAGCTATCGCCTCAACAACATTATCTGACACTACAGATGGGCCGGTGACTGTTACAGCATGTATTACGGGTACAAATAACTGCACTAACCAGACGATTACATTTTATGATCCACCAGCACTTACCGGACAACTACAGCTGGCAGGGAAAGCACTGCTTGATAATTCGCTACCGTCCTCATGGATTAGCAACACACAATTTAAACTTAGTTCTACCGCACAGGGTGGGGATGGCCATTATAGCTGGGAATCATCGAACGAGGATATTGCTTCAGTCGATCAAAATGGCGTCGTAACGATCAAGGATCAATTAGCTAACTTTACTATCCGTATTACCAGTCTGGGAAGGCAATCTGATGATGCCAGCTCGTTGCATATAGCAAAAGGGAATGAAATGTTACATGTTTCCTCATCACTGGCGACCTACGATGATACAAAAGCTAACTGTGAAAAAATGGGTCGCAAAATACCAGCATTGGCTGATTTCCAACGCATAACGGCAATGTGGGGGAATATGGATAGTTACCCAACTTATCAGGCAATGAATAAATATGTTTGGGCGGAGAGCGAGACAACGAGTGATGTCGGGACGGGTTACCGCATGAGAGATGGTGCCAATTATCCTAACTTGCTAAAAACAGATCCTGAATATCAGGGATGCCTGGAATAAAAATGAATGCCAGCCCGAAGGGCTGGCATTTTACTCACATACACATAAACTGATTATCCCATGCTCAACGCGACAACTTCCCCCTACAATCCTTATTTTATAAATTCTAATCTTACTCACATAAGACAGACGCCTCCCTAAGCGAGATGGAGACCTTCTGGCTCACAGATAACTCTGGCCGATAGGTTGAGCATAGAAAGCATGTGGAAATAATCCCGTTTCTCCCCTGAATTTAGGACATAAAATGAATCCAGAAACATTCCATCTGCTTAATGCCTTTTATGAGCAGACACTTGGGAAACCGTTAGAATCATGCAGCCTGGTAGGCTTCAACGGGCAAGATACCGTTAAAATTCTCTGGTCTCTCAATGAGATTTTTACTCCCCATTTGCACCGTCTAAAAACCCTCCGGTATAAAGCGCAATACGAACCAGAAGCGGACGAAGCGATCAAAAATCTTGTATTGAACGGCGATGACTGGTCATCACTTCCTCTTACGGTTTTACGTATCCTCTTCGAAAGGCATCAACAGGGTCTCTTGCTTTGTATTGGTAACGCCACTGGGGAAAACCGGGTTATTGCGTATGCTCCGGCAGATCTGAATGACAATACCCGGGCAACTTTCGTAATCGCTTTTCTACTACATGCAATGGTTCTTCCTTTTCCAGTAGCCGACGAATCACAACTCGACATTGACTCAATGCTTGAGTATCAATCCGACGCGTTGCATTAACGGATTTCTGGTGGACTTCTTCGAATTGAAACTATCAGACATGTTTTCCGCTCCCTTTTGTCATTACACTTTATCCAAAAGAGAGGGGGTAGGCTATTTCAATCCAATAATTCGTAACCAGTGTATCAATGCATCCTGCCCCGCATCACCAGGATGAACAGTGATAAAGCCCCACTTCTATGGTTGACCGCTAACTCTGCGCAGAGAACAAGGTTATTCAGAGACAAAATATTCAAAGCCAACGCAAACCAGACCTTCAGATGACGGAAGTAGTATGAAGATGATTCGCTAATGCTTTTTATTACCAATAAGGAACTGGAGTTCAGGCGGGTAAAAAAAGAAATGCGCATGCACCCTGTTGCATAAAGTCCCTGGTCCGGGTTGATATTAATATCTCCAATAATCGAACCCAATGCCGACGACATCATCCCCGGCTGATAGCGGCAGGGGGATCAAGTAGTGCAACCCGACGATACTGGTGAAAGGGATTCTAAGGTATCGCGTAAAAAGCTCTGACATAATAAACGATCGGGCATAGACGTAATCTCATTGAATTGTTGGCAAAATCAGTCGATCGCATTTTTTATGCCCGTCCTTTTTTATCCGCTCATTACTGGGGGAAGCCCTCAGTGGAGGAGTGTGGTCAGGCCAATTTCATAAGAGTACTCAAAACACAAAATCAATTATAAGTAAAGGTAAATGTTCCCATAGCTTTAAATGTTCCTGTGGTTATTACTCCCTTCCCATCGTCACTTAGCACTGCATAAAAATTAGCCTCGCGAGTATCAGGTGTGCTTGAATCCTGGACAGAATAATAACTATTAGCATCATTTGGAATCAATGCGACATCATTCGTTGAGTATATCTGTACACCGACACCACGCTGTGCATTATTGATATCAGCCAACATACTATTGCTATAAGGTGATACGTATTGGGACGTTAGTTTGGTAATCAGATGATTAACACCACCACAGCCGGTTAATTTTATAGTAAATGGAATTTTTTTCGGATGTTTATTACCAATCAGTTCACTCGTATAGTAATCACCAAGATTAACCTGAGTCCCTGATGCATTATCTGAATTTTCAAGCGTGGCCGCATCACATGTCGGTTGCGGGATGTTAAGAGTGAATGAATTATTATTAATCTGAATATCCTGCGCATCAGTCTGGGAACCAATTCGGAAATCACCAACCATATTTGCGTTAGGTGTTATGGTATGCCCCTGCCCTGGTACATAATCTCGGGTCTGGAAAAGTGTCAAGTCGAAATGACCTGACTTACCTTTCCAGTACTCTTTATCATGATCATCATCAACTGAAAAAACCGTTATGTAGTCCGTACTCATTGCAATGTAACCCGTTGGTGGCTCTGAATTCGAGACGAATTTTATTCCATATACAATTCCGGTAACGTTTGTGGGAAATAATGCTACTTTAACACCATTAATAGTGGTACTTGTCACCGCAACCCCTGATTGCTTTGAGTTTAAGTCTTGCCCTCCCTGACCAGCATTACATGAAGTAGTTACTATTACAGAACCTTTGATATTATCTTTCAAAATTTTTGTATCAGAAACGGGGGAAGTAATATCAACTGATTGTGATGCAAAGGTTAATGTATCCGTTTTTGCACCATTAAAAAAACACTCAGTTGCCCCAAACGCATGGATAGAGAAAGAAAATAAAAAAACACCAATGACAGGCCTTGATAGTTTACAAGCGATACGTCCATTATTCATAAGTTACCTCTACAGTCACATGCGTCGTAAAATCCCCCTCTGTAATAGTGTTAATTTTTTGCAAGCGCGCAAAAAAACCATAACTATTTAGATAGGTATCAGATGTTACATCAAAAATAGCATTCGAATGCCCGGATTCATCAAGCACATTTTTATCCTGCTGTTCAGCAAAGATAACTAACCCTACGCCAGTTGCGCCTCCATCAGCAGGTAATATATCATTAGCAAATGCCTGAGAACTTTCTACGGGGAAAGTACCTGATTGAGGGGAAAAGTTAAAAATAAGCTTGCTGATACCACCACTACTCAGCGGAGAGCAATCTGATACGTTAATAGAAAAATGCTTTCCATTACCGATATAATTGGTAAAAGAGTCAACGCTTTCAATCGCAGCAATACTTTGCTTCCCAAGGTCAACAGACCCGGAGTCGGAAAAAGAAATCTTACAACTATTTTCAACCACATTTGCTTTCACATTTAACGAAAGAGTTTGCTCTGCAGAATGCGCTATCCTTACGGTATCTATCTGAAAGATAAGCATAGTCAGAAGGCAACAGTACCATAGTGAATGTCGATAATTCATGTTGTCTTTCTCAAATCTACGGGTATGTAACGATAAGTGTAAGAGTTGTATCAAAACTCCCGGCCTGTAATGTGGTTTCAGTCGGTATCATTCGTATGCTCATCGGTAAAATCGTCGTATCATCGGTCACAGAAAAACTTTGTCCTGATGATTGCGAGCAGATAAATTTCGTACCGGCATCTGGTTCGCCACTCCATAATTCAACAGCAATCCCTTTGGCATCACCATTCGTATTGGCAAAAGCATCTTCCTGTCCATCACCATTAGTACATAGAGAGGAGGAGGATGGCGCAATGGTAACTTTCGTTACTGCCTGGCAATCATTAAGAGCAATACTAAAATTTTTAGTTGGTTTATTACTGTTAAACTCAGAAATATACATATTACCAAAATCCAGTGTATCAACTAAGTTACCAGCATCATCATGTAAAACTGCTTTGCAAGTCCCACTTTCTATTGTCGAATTAAATGTTGCCGTTATTGAAGCAGTATCAGTAAGAGCGAAACTAATTTGAGATGATGACACCAATACTCCGGCAAGTATCATTCTCTGCAGATTAAGCATAATAACACCCAATATCCTATATTTTTATTCATAGGTAAAATTGAAAGTAGCAATAGTACTAAAATTCCCTGCTGATATTTTATCGGAAGTGCTAATCAAACGAGCAATTAAAGGTACAGTACCGCTGTGAATTTCATCCTGGGTCCACACCAACCCTCCATCGTCTGCAGTACTGTTGATGGTAAAAGGGGTATCCGGTGCAGTCTGGCGGGCAATAGTTAATCCTATATTTTTTGCGCCGCCATCGCTCCCGGCCAAAGAGTTAACTAACGCAGTAGTCATCCCGGATACAGCCGCTCCACCAATGGATACATTAATTTTACTAATTTCAGGGGCGCAATTAACTATGCCTATGGAAAAATCTGTGGAAGCGCTGTCCAGGTGATTAATAATGTCCATCGCCCCCACTTTACCATTATTACCAATCGTGAAAGTATAGTTATTTCCTCCAGTAGACTTGCCACCCAGCAATGTCATATCGCAAGTTGAGATTTTAATGTTGGCTATGAAATCAAGGTCAAGGTTCAGCGCATTAACTTTCCATGAAATAATACATGATAAAAAACAGAAAAAATAACCATGATACCGCCTTCCAAAAGTCATCATCGTATGATCCTTAGTGTAAATTTTATTTTAATTATTCTGCTTACAAAGCATTGCAGATAGCAGCATACTGGTATTTTTTTTATCATTCCGTGCAGGCAAATGGTAATTGACATAGCATTGCTGGCTTGTATCTTCCCCCCATTTAATATGCAATGTGCCAGTATCCTTCATCCCACGAAGTAACACTTTACCACCCTGTCCAACCGCGCTAAGCCATTCATTATTTTCATCATACACGTCAGCACCGAATGGTATATGAGAATGCTGTTCGGTCATAATGTCAAAGACATACGGTGTTCCCACTTTAGTCTTAAAACTAACCTCCACTACCGCACCGGCATCAGGAATAACTGTTGCAGAGGTATTATCCAAATAAACGGAGTTATCAAGCTGGCTAATATCTACATTTACCATATTACGATGATAGGGAGATAAATTAGTGACTACACCATAGCCAGAGTGATCGATTTGGTTATCAGAAGATCCAACATGACTTCCTTCGGCCCCAGGCGCACTAACTAATGCTATCGTATTTGCGCTATCAATATTATCCGGGACAAAAACAAGCCCACCATGGTAAAGGATCATGCCTCCGCTAGCACCCAATGACATTTGCTTATCACCCCGGTCACTGCCGGAGAGTGATGCATTCCATGGACCGAACCGGCTTGCATAATTAACATTTCCCCCAACCTGCGTGAGATTGTTACCCGACTGGTTAGAGTCTGCCGAATATGAGGTGTTCAAACTATAATTGAATCGGTTATCGGTTGAATTACCATTGGTACTGGCGTCAAGCTGGGTAGTGCCGTCAGAATCGCTTCGCAGCCCCATATTAACATCAGTAAACCCATATTTTTTCTTAAAATTTGGGGATAATTTTTCAAACGGTAAATTAAAACTTAGATAAACACTATCATCCGAATCATTATTCTCATCATAGCTGCGTTGAGCGGTAATACTGTATGTTCCCCAACGGAAAGCATTGCTGTACCCTAATGAATATTGGGTGTTGCTCTGCTCTGACCAATATCTATTCCAACTCCCTGACACATACAGCGATCCCCAATATTCATTATAAAAGTCAAGAGGCTGGGTAATATTGACTTGCAATTGATCCTTTAATCTTTGATAGTCACTGATCACCCATTGAGCCTGATTTTGGGTATGTTTTAATTGATCATAAATATTAGTTGCATCACTCAAAGATAAATAATGCTCTGTAGCATAACGCCATGCAGCAACGTTAACTGAGGTTTTACTTTGCGCTAATTGCTGACTATAGGACAAACGGTAACTCGTACCATTCCATTTTCCGATATCAGGCAGCGTGGCATAGGACTGTGTCGCATCAAACGCAAAAGCGCCTAAAGCAGTATTGACGGCGCTTCCTAACAAAAATGCGTCGTAGTCCTGGTCTGTTGACTGGAATCCTGCATAGGTAGTCAGTTTGTCAGTCAGACCGTAATAGACAGATGCGGTCGCAATATCAGGGGAATGGTACAATCCATCCTGGTCTAACTGACCTAAGGCAACCTCCCAACGCAGGCTATCTTCACGTAAAAGTTGTGAAACAGAGGAGAAAGGAACCGAAAAATGTTGCTCCCTGCCATCAGCCTCAGTGAGCGTCACATCCAAATCATTTCCGAACCCGGAGGGAGTAATATCTGTTATTTCAAATGGGCCAGGCGGTACAGTGACCTGTTTTATGATATTACCATTCTGTTTAACGGTGACCTTAGCATTGGTGTTAGCTACCCCTTTGATAGTCGGAGCATAACCAGACTCAGCTCCAGTTAACATACGATCATCGTTATAAAGATGAATACCTTTTACTGCTACAGAATCAAATGTATCGCCACGGGTACTGCTTTGACCAATAACCAACTGAGACTTCAGGGAGGCAATATCACGCTGTAACCAGGCCTCTTGACTATCATAGGTAGCTTTATTGCCTGATTCCCAGTTCAGAGCACCACGACTGCGAAACCGCCATTCACCAAAATTGAGCCCATAGTGAAGCCCTGAATACACACTGTCGCTTGAATCATCCGCGTTGTCTGAATGATAGGCATTGACGTCATATGAAAATGTACCGGCAGTGATACCCTCATCCCATAGGCTTGGGTCAATATAACCATCCGGTCTGTTTTCTATATAAAGTTGTGGGATACTGATATTTAACTCTTGCGTTTCCTGATCAAAACGTACTTTTATCCCGGGCGTGACTTTTAGTAAGTTGTAATAATCCTCACCCGCCTTCTTCATCTTATCCTGAGACTTAAGTGAATATTTAATACCTAGCTGCGTCAGTGTTTTTTCAGTAACAAAGGGAGAAATGTTTTTATTACCATCATCAATAAATAAGATCGTTGCATTTAACTTTAGCTGATCATTAACAAGGACATCCAAATTGTAATTTCCCGGCATCACTGGATTACCTTCGGCATAACGGCTTACGTCAACATCTTTAGCATTACCATTCAGAAAGCGTGAATCAAACTCAACTTTTTCATCCCCACCCGATATGTCAGGCTCTTGCGCACTCCGACTAAGTTCGTTCAGAGCAACAACAGATCTGGAAGTCGTACCTGCGTCATCACCTGTAATAGACCGCTTTGAAGCCCTAATTTGCTTTGGAAAAGATGAGCCTGGTTGCCTCTCTTTGAGAACCGATTTATGTACATCACGAAAGACATCATTACTTTTTTCACGTTGAACAAGTGTAGTTAATGATGCTGCTTTCATAGCATCAAAGGAAGTATCTTGTTTTTTTCCATCATGCTCTTTCAACGGAACAATAATTCCGGTAGAATTTTTGGCGTTTCCAGATAAAAAAATATTATGCAAGTTATTATTAGCTTGCTGAACAGGCTGACTCTCAATTTTCGCATACGTAGGTACTGGCATTTCACCCGTTGCAGCCATTTTCTGGCTGCGCATTTCGTCTTGATCTACCTTTGAAATTATTTTTTCTCCTGGTCTTGCAACATTCAAAGACGCATTTTCTGGGCCATTTGAATATAAAATACTCCGTATCTTCTGTTCTGCGACATCAGTGTCAGTGGGATCGTCTTCTGCATATTTTACAACAGGAGAAGAATTTACATCTTTTTCATTTCCAACAAGTCCATAAGTTACAAATGAGATAGTCACAATACAAACCCCACTACCAACAAATACCCAACCCCACTTCCTTTTTCTATTTTGATACATATGGAAACTCTTGCTCAATGAATGCTTAGCATGGTTTTGCAAGTAAATAGCGTAATATCATAGAGTAAAATGATATCACTCTATTTACGGGCACAATTATGACAGGCGAATTTAAATGATAAATTCCATGAACAACTATATGACGAATATCATAATGACACATTCGCTGTCGTTAGCCCACCGAAGTCATTAACCACAGAGTAGTTGATTTTTCCATGTTCTGGAATATTGATTCCATTCGATGCGACAATGGGAAAATGTGCAGTCCCAAAAGGACTTAACATTTCCGTATTAATTGAATAATTTTTATCTGCAATGTCAATATTGGCTTTGTCCATTGATAAATAATAGCCACTATTATTCGTCACAGTGAAAAAATAGCCTTTTTTATTGCGTCCCCAGTTCCATTTAACTTTTTTCAGTGCAGAGGCCAAATCACCATCCAAAGAACGTGGCCTGTAAATAAATTTGATGCGTGTTCGAAATGCTAATTGAAGCTTATTAGCAGACGCTGAAGAATCATCTTTTGGGGGTACTTCCAGCACATTGAACCAATACAATGATTCACGATCTTGCGGCAACGTTCCACCGGTATAAATGACTCGCACAGTTTGCCCATGGTCTTTATCAATACGTGTAATTGGTGGTGTTATGACAAATGGCGCGTCTATTTCATCCGGAGACTTGTTTTCAGTCCCATTATCAAGCCATGTTTGTACGAGCAATGGACGCTCACCACGATTGTCAAGATGGACTGTTACAGCACTTTTGCCCTCTGGATAAATAACCCGAGTCCCGGATATCACAATATCAGCCTGAGAATATAATGGAAATAATCCGAAGAATGTCAACAGAAAAAACCTTATGCCATTGGTACATATGCGCATAATAAGCTCCACTAATTGCTAATAATACGTAATACTAAACGTTGCATTGGTGTGAACCTTACCGGGAACAATTTGATTTGAATCAGAATTAAACTGTGGACCAGGTACATAAGCAGCCGCGAATGAAAAAACGCCACTGCCATTGTCAAGTGTTACAATCTGGGGAGTATCATCCTGACGCCCGATAAAAACTTGTGAACTTTGTGAATTTCCATTATTGAAAAGGACAACATTGACATTTTTTGCTGCATCATCAATCGTCGTATCATTATTTAGAGTACCATCTGTTAAGTTCGCAAACTCTTCAGAGGAAAATGACACTTGTGCTCTGGAAATCCCGGTGGCACAACCACTAAGCTCAATATCGAAAGGCGTTCGTCCTACACCACCATTTTCAATAGTTGCGGATTCAACATCTTTTTTTGCGACAACAGGCATAACCAATGTCATATTTGAACTTTGTGAACCAGTTGAGTTGGAAATTTTACATGTTTCACCAGTGACACCTCCCGTAAATGTAATAATGCCAACATCACCGTCAGCAGCTATCACTCCTGCAGAAGAGAGCACCGCACAAGCAACACATAGCGAACAACCAACCTTGTACCACGCTGAATAATCTTTTGACATAACCTAAACTCTTATTGGTAGACAATTCTATCATTATGTTTCCCCAAAAGGGAAACAACAGAATTATCCATCATTGCTCCGCAGTAATTCAAGCACACAAAAGGAGTAAAAATAGACATATGCGAGGGAATAAAAAACAACAACGATCCATATTAATTTACCCTGGCATGTGTACGATTACCTCCCTCCCTCTCCCAGATTAGTCTCCCACTACAGAAACAAATACAGTAACATCCTATTGTTACCAGGAGGTTTTATGCCAAACACACAGTTAAATACGTCGGTTTCAACAATGTCTCCTTCTACTTATAGTACAAGGGATGATCGTAGCGATAACCATAAAAATGGTTGTTTTCATAAATTCAGGATCCGTCTAAGAAGGAACCCGGAGAAATCACTAAATGATTTAAACTATAGTTTATCTTTGTGCGAGCAGACATTCTCCATCACACTTTACATGGGATATAAATATAAAACTATAGAAGCTTGCCGCGATGAACTAATAAGAGAAAAGATAAAAGCCTTTGGGGTCACGAAGGATCATCCTTATGTATATAATAGAGAGGCCGAGACAAAATTTTTAATAGCTTTGGTGAACAAAAACGCTAGTCGTTTGGAAGCGGGGAAATTTCATTCCCTCCAGGATACTATAAAAGCTACAAATATGTTTGGGAAAGCGGTAGATAAAAAAAGAATTCAATATAGAGAATATCAACTTATGCGAGACAGACGCCAAAATTATTTTAGAAACCAACCCATAGATTACAAATTGCAAATTGAAGTAATGGTCAATGAGTATTATAAGAGATATCAAGAGCAAAGCGCGGCACGTAATCAGTAACCAACATTAATTATTAGGTAAGATTATGGAAAATGCTATTTTATATAAAAAACGCAATTCAAAAAAAATTTACGTCGGCGATGTCGCTGTAGGTGGTGATGCTCCGATAACTGTACAATCAATGACAAATACTAATACCTGTGATATACATTCCACATTAGAGCAGATCCACAAACTAGAATCGGCAGGGGCCGATATGATTCGGATTTCCGTTCCCACGATGGAGGCAGCAGAGTCTTTTAAGAAATTGAAACAATACAGTCAGGTACCATTGATTGCAGATATTCATTTTGACTATCGTATTGCATTAAAAGTCGCAGCTTACGGTGCTGATTGTTTGCGAATTAACCCCGGAAATATAGGTAATGAACAACGGATATCTTCAGTCATTGATTGTGCTCGGGACTGTAATATACCTATCCGTATTGGTGTCAATGCAGGTTCGCTTGAAGTGGATATTCAGGAAAAATATGGTGAACCAACACCGGAAGCACTGCTGGAATCGGCTATGCGGCATATTAATATTCTGGAAAAGAATAATTTCGATAACTTTAAAGTTAGTGTGAAGGCATCTGATGTGAATCTTGCGGTAAACGCCTATCGTTTGCTGGCAAAAAAAATTGAACAGCCATTGCATCTTGGAATTACTGAAGCAGGGGGATTTCGGGCTGGAGCGGTAAAATCTGCTATCGGTATCGGATTATTGCTTGCCGAAGGTATTGGTGATACTTTACGTGTATCTTTGGCTGCAGATCCTGTAGAGGAAATAAAAGTAGGATTTGATATTCTAAAATCCTTACGTTTACGTTCACGAGGGATTAATTTTATCGCTTGCCCGACATGTTCACGTCAAGAATTTGATGTTATCAGCACGGTGAATGAGCTCGAGCAACGACTCGAAGATATTGTCACTCCTCTTGATGTGTCAATTATTGGTTGTGTTGTGAATGGTCCGGGAGAAGCACTGGTATCAACGATAGGAGTAGCCGGAAGTAAGAGTAAAAGCGCACTATATTTACATGGAATAAGACAGAAAAAACGTCTGAATAATGAAAATATGATCGATGAACTTGAGAAGGAAATCCGAATGCTACTTACTCAAGACAGTCATGAGAAATCCTGACATCCTGCACGCCGTAAAGGATGTGAATCCCTGCTACATTCAAGTGTATTAGCTCAAACCTGATCTGACAGTTACCGGTTATTTATACAGATATCTGTCAGATTACATCTGCTTTAAATTTTCTCAACCCAGATGCGCTTTCCATCATCAAGTAACGTTTCTATTGGCGTTCGGCCACAACACAATTTTCCCTGAAGGGTTGGTTCATTATTATAGTAAGCCAGCCATTCATCATGATCCGATTGTAATATTTCAAGATCTCCGTATGATTTTTTGCGGAACATCACCTGATAAAACTCGTTCAGTATCGTTTTTATGAAACATGAGAGTTACCTCGTATTTTGTATAAGGATTCGACGCCCATATCAAAATCGGTAACTCTCAACCTTTCAAGGCCATAGGTCAGATCAAGTCGCGAGTAATACAGCTCAGCACCTGTCCCGGTCACAAAAAGCCTCCGACAATGAAGTGATTTTTATAGCAGCAGGCAAAGCCACCTATGAGATCAGACTACAAACAGACATTAACTCAAAATAGTTTCGTCGATCAGCGACCGAACTATTTTCGAGTAAATTAGATTGTATCGTTCTAATGTAATCATTAAGCATTCGGAGATGTGGGCTTACCTGTCTGGCATGACTATCACGCCCGATAAATAGCGAACACATCTTCGAAGGATCATTAGCTTGGGTGATTCTGACACCAATAATCACTTTCTCATTTAGCCTGTTAGTATAAACATAGGTTGCCCCTGATAATTCTACAGGTGGATTTTCTTGGGTATGAAACGCAAACAAGCCTGGATTGGAAGCTACTTTTTTATCAAAATATGTCTGCTCTGCATCGGATGCACGTTTTGTTCCATACAATGCAGAGAATGAAACTTGATTATTTGATCGCAAAAAGAACTCATTTGTTTCTTGACGACTAGTAACCGTTGATTCTATCGCCCTGTTTCCTCGAATATCAGAGTGAAGTAATGACTGAGGAAGATATTCTGCACATAATGGTGTTGGGGGATTATTTGTATGGACTATTACAGATAAACGCGCTGTAGGATCGCAAGTTAAACAATTCATCAGCCCAGTTTCAATTGTTGCTTGCATACCTACCGTGATTTTTCTATTCTTCTCATCGTCTTGTTGCTGACTCCATATACCATCCGATATCAATATATTCTTACATGCTATCATGTCACGTCTATGCGCTTCTGCAGTAGAAGCATCCGAACCTGGCAGTATTGGGGTGTTGTGAATAAGGCTATCAATCTCTTCTGCCAGAACTTGAGGCAACACCTGAGCTCTACTGATATTCATAGCATAAGAATTGCTATTTGTTATCTTCATATTATTTTTACCTCACTTTATTAAATAATGTGCGATATAGAATATAAACTTTACCTACGATAATATTCGATGGATTTCTGGAGTTGATAACAATATCCATAGAATCACCAGAAACAACTGAAAGAGAAAAATGATGATATCCACCCGTTGTTATATATATTTAATACTCTCAACTGATTGAACGTTTCAACAACAAGAGCAGCTATTTTTACATCTAAATTTCCCAGTATATTCTTGTCCTGGATTGGAAAGCCTTCGCTATTTACTACCACATTGCTATGTAATAAAATTTTTATGCTCATTAGAACAAAGCCGGCATAAAGAATGTCTGCTCATACCGGCAATCATTAAAATATGGATTATCAGAAAATATTCTCTAAAAAATCAGTGCCAATAAAAACGTACAAGCCACAATTGTGACTATACAGCAACCAGCAAAAAAAATCTTTGCTCCAATGGTAAAGTTCATTACTCCCCCCCTAAAATTTTAGGGAAAATGACTCATCGTTAATCCGTCAGGATAGAGACCCTACGATTCAATGAATAGTTCTCTTCCTGATCTGATAAACTATGTTTAGTTGACAAATGCTTATTGAACTTTGAAGTACTTCCGTGCGCATGTACAGATATATTTTTTTTATTAATGCCCTGCTCAAGCAATAATTCCCTGACATTATCTGCTCTACGGCTGGAGATGATAAAATTATTTTTTTCACTCCCTGTTATATCACTATAACCATCAATGTTGAATTTTGTTACCGAGTCTGGTTTTCTTTGATGATAAAAATCAATAATTTTCTGTCGATTCTTTTCTGAGAGAATATACTGATTAAATGGATAATAGATTACCAACTCATGGTTTAGCGGTACAGTTTCTGATATCGGCGGTTTAACATCCTCAACTGGATGACTTATAATAGATGGTTGCATCGATTCGCTAGCCTGGCCGAAATGCCATGTTATGCCAAGAGATAAATACCCATTATTTAGGGTAGCTGAGGTCGCCGCATCATTCTCAATATGTCCCGTCCATTGATATTCGATGCGCGATGTCATATTCGAACTCCAGCTATGCTCAACCCCTATAGCAAGTAAAGGCGCCATGCCTGTACCAACCTCACTTTTATTAATATCATCGTTACTCATATCGCTACGGTACCACATACCACCCACTCGTCCATACAGGTCCTGGCCTGACAAAGAGTAAGTAAATTTACTGCTCAGGGTGATTCCCTGCACATCTATGGATTGACCATCATTTCCCTTCACACTGCCAAGGCTGTTAGCGCCCCCCTCCAATGAAAACCATGGAGAGAACTGATAACCAATAAAACCACCAAAGCCGATAGTATCCTTGCGATGGCTTTCAGTGAAGTTATTGTTGTCAAATTTTGACCAACCAACATTAGCACCTGCGTATAACCCGTCACTAGCAGCATGAGCCTTAGTAGCCAAAGGTAGCAATGGCAGCAAGATCAGGCAAAAAGTTTTTCCTGTTAAAAGATGTTTAGTGCCCACACAATTATCCCAATATGAAAGTTGAATTCTTCACAGGGATATTAGCAAAATCAAACCACACACAAGAGAACAACAAAGGACTCCAAAAAATCCAATTTTACCCTCTAATTTTAATCATTGCTAAAATTTCAGAAATCGCATGAAAAAATGGCGGCGTGATGTATTGACCGATAGCAATATCTTTATTCAATCCACGAGCAAGAGGTATATTTTCAATTACAGGAACACCTTCTTTCTCTGCAATTTCTATTATTTTTAAAGCCTGATAATCAGCGCCTTTAGCAACAACCTTTGGTAAAGGTGTAGTATCTTCATTGTAATAAATGCATATTGCCAGGTGGGTGGGATTTTTTATCACAGCACTAGATTTCTTAACCATCACCGCTAAACTGCCACTTTGTATCTCCTGGTGTAGGGAATGGCGATGCCTTTTTATTTCCTCATTCCCCTCCATTTCCTTAATTTCCTTTTTAACTTCTTCATGTGACATTTTTAGATTTTTCATCAATTCATAGCGTTGGTAAGAATAATCAGCAAGAAAAAAAACAATATAGCATAACACTACCACTCCCCAAAGCCAAAAAATAATCTGCACTGTTACTTGCATAGCCTCAATAGGTTTCAAATACACCATATTTCTAAGCGAAGGTGTATATTGATGAAATAGATAATAAAAAGCACAGCCAATTACTACCATCTTAACTACATTCTTTAATAATTCAACAAGCGACTTTATCGAAAGTATATTTTTCAGATTTTTAACAACATCAAGCTTATTAATTTTAGGGATCAGTGACTTACTTGAAAATAAAAATCCAATTTGTCCTATATATGATGCAATTGATGCAAAAAACAATATTAAAAACATAAAAGCAAGATCTTTAAAAATGAAAGAACAAAGTGCTGAAAAAAATGCAGAAAACGCTGTTGGCAGGGGTTGTTCAAATTGATCAAATGTTAGCAATAGTATTTCACTTAAATCCTTCCAAATATCATTACCAAAAGTATAGAGGTATAATAAAATAACAGCAAGCTGAACACCTGCTGCCAGTTCATTACTTTTGGCTACCTGTCCTTCTTCACGCGCTTCCCGTAATTTTTTAGGTGTCGGGGGGAGTGTTTTTTCTGTACTCATTGAATGTTTCCCCAAAGAGTATGAAATGACAATAGATTACTTGAGATTACATGCCCTAGATCACTCAGCGAAAACCCAATGGTTATCATTAAAACCAGCAATGCAAGTATACTTTTTATCGACATTGCCAAAAAGAAAACGTTAAGCTGTTGCGCAGTTCTATTAAGTAACCCCATACCAACATCAGTTAGTAACATAATTGCAGCTGCTGGCAATGAAAACCTTAGAAATAAATTAAACAATAAATCCCATTGCTGCTTGATAAATATTAGCAACTGCTGATTAAAGGCAATATATTTACCGGGAGGAAATAAAACATAAGACTCATATAAAGTCGTAATTAGTGCATTCATCCCACCACAGCTAAAAAAGACAACAGTCAATAATTGAGAAAAAAACACACCAAGTAACGTTGATGATTCAGAGAGAGTCGGGTTATAAATACTGCCCATTGATGAACCACGCATAGTATCAATCAGAAAACCAGCAGAATCAATTGCCCAAAAAGGAATTCCCGCAACAAACCCAATCAATATCCCAATCACAATTTCCTGGCACATTACCAAAAAAAGTGGAAATCCTATAGCATTATCCTCTATAAGAGAATTACTCGCATCTATTGCAGGATATATGGGGACAACTAACAACATGATAATTGAGTTACGAATTAATGATCCACCGATATTTTTACTCTCCAGTAATGGCATTATCAAAAATAATCCCAATGGCCGTAAACAAGCCATAAAAAAATGCGGGCCAAATTTTACGACACTCAATAGAATATCATTCACAACATTACCTGTTAATTTGCTGGAATATCAGATTGGTATAGTTAATCAAAGAATTTCCCATCCAGTTATAAGTCATAACAAGTACTATTGAAACAACTACCAGTTTAATCAGGAATGGAACTGTTTGATCCTGAATTTGTGTTACAGCCTGTATAAGGCTAATAAGTACCCCAACGATAGATGCTGCCGCAACTGTGGGTAGAGAAAGCCATACAACAATCCATAAAAGTTCCACTCCAAGATGAGCTATAACTGCATTATTCACTATCATCTACCCTGAATTAAAAGGAAAGGACTGATTTCTCTATCAGATACTGCCATCCACCTGCAATAATGAACAACATAATCTTAAATGGCAGGGATATCGTAGTAGGCGAAACCATCATCATCCCTAGTGCCAGCAAGATATTTGACACAATCAAGTCAATTGCTACGAATGGTAAGTACAGCAGTAGACCTATTTTAAATGCTTCATCTAGTTGCGTAATACCAAAAGCAGGTAGCATAACAAACAAGGAGTTTTCATTCAGTCTTTGCTGATATTTTTTCGGCCATATCTTATTCCCGATCTGGCTAAAATAACGAATTTGTTTCGCTTTTGTATTTTTTTCAAAAATGATAAATAAGGCTTAATTACTGTTCTATCAATATTCTCATATAAATTCGAGTCAGAAATAGAAAACGGCTCTTTTTGAATGTTGTCGTTTATTGACATGCCTACTGGTGCCATTATGAAAAATGTTAGAATGAGAGCAAGGCCATAGATTGCCATATTAGGAGGAATCTGTTGTATCCCTAATGCATTTCGTAGCAATGAAAACACAACTGCTATTTTCAAAAAAGAAGTACAGCTAACCACTATAAAAGGCAAAATAGAAAGACATACCAGTAAAATAATTAGCGCATAAGGTTGATGGATAAAGTCATTCACGTTTTTCATCCTTGCAATAATTTATTAACACGGACTCCCGGTACATTATCAAGTAAAATAAAATCACCAGTAGCAAAGACTCGTCCGTTAACACGGATATTTACTGTTGTTGCCGTAGAAAGCTCTGATTTTATAATGCTACCCGGCTTCAAAGCTGCTAATTCTGCAAAAGACATTAATATACTTCCAATCTCAAAAGCGATGCTCACATTAATATCATCTAAAGAGGTCAATACAGGATTCGCATCAATAATATCATTCTGTTCTTCCGTGGTAATCTCACTCACAGTATATTCCTCGTTGGTTCTAACTAATTTAATGATAATTTCAGCAGCAAGCATCCAATAGTTACCAGCGTTTAAATGATTGTCAGTCTGAATAATGATTACCGCTCCCAACACAAATTGCTTGAGCATTCTCAAAGGAATCGTCATACGGCCTATTGTGACTGGACAACGCAGCAAAGGTTTAGAAGATCCTATTGTTTCGGCCAATGGCGTCCATCCCTTGATTAACCAGCGAAGTGCATCAGCAGGCCAATCAATTAAATATATCTCAAATTTTTTATCAACTTGATTTAAAGTCAGTACTGGACTCCAGCAAGGCAAGAGACTGGATTGACCCGTTATCTCTTTTAGTGAAATTTCTGCGAGCTTCATTTCATCGCTTACAGGCAATAAACTCCACTCACCGACTAATTGAAGGAAATGGCGATCGACCTCATGTAAAGTGAAAAAATGTATTTTATCTTCAATCCAGTTACGCCAGGAAGATTCTTCACACCATGCATTTAACTCTTGTTGATGCCATCTAAATGTCCACCAGATACCCTCTCCACTAATCATACGTAAATTAAGAATGGATTTACTATTGTTTTTATAATAACCAGAACCAATCAATGTCGATTGTTCAATAAATAGATGACTATAACCTTCGATTTTCAAGCACCACCTCAACTTTGCAAGTTTCACACCCTGCAGACAATTTCTTCGCAATCCCTGGTGATAATTTTTGAAGAGTGTATCCTTGCTCATAAGTATCCACTTTAAATATAATCAGCAAAGTTTCTTCATGAAACGAAATAAATATTAACATGTCATAAAAAAAGCCACTTTTTACCTGATAACAGACGTTATTATCCCTTTCAGAATGAGTTTCAACACATATACCAAAAGATGATAAAAAACTAGCCAACTGAAATTTCAGGGACATTTGCCTGAACATCTCTTTCTCTTCGAAAACGATAGAACTAATCTTCATGGGAGGATCTATAACATTATCCCGCGAAACTATTATCTTCCTGGAAGGTAATATCATGTCGTAAGGCATCAATTATCAACGCCTTCTAAAATCATATAGTTTATTTTATCTTGTGATCTTAGTACTTGTCTTAACATGCCTTGTAACTCTATTTCTTCCTGAGTCAGTCGCGTATGGAGCTGTTGCTGCATTGAAATTTGCTGTCCAATAGCCTCATATTTTAATTGATAACTATGCATATGTTCACTCCATCTCATTAACACTCTGTGATCTATGACTCCCGTTAACTCCAGGCATGCTAATTGCCATTTATCTTTTATTTCATTCCGATGTTGTTGCAGGAGAGATATCTCTTGCTCAACTTGTTGACGCAAACGCGTTGTATGAGCCAGTTCGTTTCTGAGTCCTCTTTCTCTATGCTGTTTAATCTTCATAAGCTGCTGAAGCATACTGGCTATTCCACTGCTAACTTCAGCAATTCTAGCGTTTCCGATAGTGATTGTGGATTACCCGCGGCCTGCTGTAGAAACTGCTGTATTACGGGCCAGCACCTTAATGCCTTATCAGCATCAGGATCCTGCCCTTCTCTGTATTCCCCTACACGAACCAGTAATTCAATTTCACGATACAAGGCTATTAATGTTCGTAAATGCCCGGCCAACCTCATATGCTCACTAGTTACAATTTGCCGCATCACCCTACTAACGCTGGCGCTAACATCTATTGCGGGATAATGATTGGCCTCGGCAAGCTTTCGTGACAATACAATGTGACCGTCAAGAATAGAACGAACCTCATCGGCTATCGGCTCATTCATATTGTCCCCTTCAACCAACACTGTATAAAAAGCGGTTATGCTGCCAACCTTGCCGTTCCCGGCTCGTTCAAGCAAACGTGGCAACGTTGCAAAAACGGAGGGTGGAAATCCCGAAGCAACCGGTGGTTCACCACTGGATAACCCCACCTCTCGCGCTGCACGGGCATAGCGTGTGAGAGAATCGATCATGAGTACAACGTTTTTACCCTGATCACGGAAATACTCTGCTATTGTTGTCGCAACGAAAGAAGCTTTCAGGCGTTCTAACGCGGCTCTCTCTGAAGTCGCCACTACTGTGACACAGCGTGAGCGAGCATAGTCGCTCAGTGTATATTCGAGAAATTCACGAACTTCACGTCCACGTTCCCCAACAAGGGCTAGTACAATAACGTCAGCTTCAACCCCATCGCAGAGCATACTCAACAACGTGCTTTTCCCCCCGCCGGCCGCAGCAAAAATCCCTAACCGCTGCCCACGGCCACAGGTGAGTGTAGCGTCGATCGCCCTGACACCGACAGGTAAAATCTCTTCAATTAATGCCCTTTCCATGGGGTCTGGTGGGGCCGATTCTAAAGGACGATATTCCACCCCATAAGGAATATCGCTGCTATTTGGCAAACGTCCTAATCCATCTAACGTTTTACCCAGCAGAAAATCACCGACGGCGATTTGATACTCAGCACCAGAAGCAACGACAGATGTTCCACACCGTAGTCCAACAGCGATATCAAAGAGAGATAAGCAGGCATAACCATCCTGTAGTGACACCACCTCTGCCAGTAATCTCTGCGCACCGATATAGCAAAGCTCACCCAAATGAGCCCACGGCAAATACGCCTTTAACACTGTTGTATTAACCTCCGTCAGGTAACCAACAGGTATAACTCTTGGGGCATGTAACTTTCCCTGCATTTGTGTCGCATTAATACTAGTAATTAATTTACCTATATCGGGTTTGCGCATCAGGAGACATCACCTATCAGGTCAATTCCCCCCATAACATCAAATTCGTTTACATCATTTACTTCCATAAATGAAAGAACAGAAAACATAAAATGTTCCGACTCAATCATTTTTCGTAAGTAACGCCGGGTATCAATAGCGGTTAACACAATCCCCTGCTGGTGATCACCAAGCGCCTGTGCGATTCGATCTGTGATATTCTGAGTAACATCTGGCTCCATTGCCGAATAAGCTCCTGCAACAGACTGTCGTATTGATTCACGAATAAGATTTTCGATATTAGAACCGATGATCCATACCTTCCCTGTACCCTTTTTGTGTTGCCGATTAACTATTTGTCTCTTTAATGCAACACGAACATATTCAGTCAACGTGACAATATCCTTTTCCTTTGGTGACCAAATAATGAGCGTCTCAAAAATAGTACGTAAGTCACGAATCGAAACCCCTTCTTCCACTAAACGCTGTAATACATCAGAAACGCGATTTAGCTGCACCTGTCGTTGCAGTTCTTTAACCAGTTCCGAATAGTTGCTCTCCATAGCATCCATCAGGTAGCGTGTCTCTTGTACGCCAATAAACTCTTTCGCATTTCGCTCAAGTATCACTTCAAGGCACCAGGTTAAACCTCGTGCACATTCATAAACGGTATCCCCCTGGGATAAAACCTGATCTTTGGCCTCTTCACTTAACCAATATATATCCACGCCAGACAACAATTTTTGCTTGTACACCCCCGATTGTACCTCCGTCAGCGAGGCGCCAGAAGTAGCCATATAGGGATGGTCTGCCACCAGAAAGACTTCACAGACAGGTTCGTGATAAAGACAGAAGACCACTTTAGGCGTGTCGCCTTCCTCTTCACTCCCCAATTTTTCAACTCTAATTTTACCTAATGCGATTCCATAATTTTCAAAAAAACGCCAGCGTAATGCTTCCAGCGCATCAGAGAGCCCCCCCTCATCAATGGAAGAATGCACTCGTACTAATAGTGGCTCTACTCCCGGAGACAAATTAGTGCTGCCATTATTCCCTTGTTCAGCGCTATGAGTATCATCACCATGATCTCCTCGCCGGTAAACAAGATAACCGACTATCCCAATAAGAGCAGCCATAGGTAAAAATACTGCGGCAGGAAATCCAGGAATAAAAGCGAAAATCACAAGAACAGAGCTTGCAATGATAAGTGGCATACTGCGGCCACTAAGTTGATGAAACAGTTCGGTGGCGAGATTTGTTTTACCTTTTACTCCAGGTACTCGCGTGACCAGCACACCGGCGGTAATAGAGATCAATAGAGCAGGTATTTGCGCAACCAGGCCATCGCCAACAGAAAGTATGGAATAGGTGGAAAGCGCCTCTGAGATTCTCATACCTTCATGCATTACGCCAATCGCCATCCCACCAAAAATATTTACCAAAATAACAATGATACTGGCAATCGCATCCCCTTTTACGAACTTCATGGCACCATCCATAGAACCATACAGTTTACTTTCGTGCTGAACCATTTCCCTACGCATGGCCGCCTGCTCAACGGTAATGGAGCCAGCACGTAAATCACCATCAATACTCATCTGCTTTCCGGGCATACCATCAAGAGAGAATCGTGCGCTAACCTCAGCAACACGTTCAGACCCCTTGGTAATAACAATAAACTGCACAATGGTAATAATAGAAAAGATAATTAGTCCAACGGTCAGGTTTCCACCAACAACGAAATTACCGAAAGCATAGACAATGTTGCCAGCATCATGCTGTAGCAAAATCAATCTGGAAGTACTCATAGTTAAAGACAGGCGATATAAGGTAGTAATAAGTAATAACGAAGGAAATACTGAAAACTCAACAGCATTATTCAAATAAACAACGACCATCAATAACACAAGCGAAAACATCAGATTGAAAGCAATCAGTACATCCACTACCTCTGTCGGTAGTGGTAGTATCATCATAAATACGGCCAAAACCAGTACCGTAGCTAAGATTGCCCCCTGATATCTACTAATCTTCGCCAGATCAGATAAAGTAACGTTCTTCATTGTTCACTCAAAAATGAAAGCATATAATCCTTTTGATATTCGAAAATTCGATACCAATCTTCAGCACCTAACTCTTCAGGCAGCAGGCAACTCAATGACAAGCGATTATTGACGAAAAAAAAAGCTCCCAACAACTCCAAAAATAGACTCCGGTCGCATACTTTGACACATCCTTAGTGCAATATCGGGCCGTGGCGCATTTATTTTTAATATCAAAACCAACTCAATTTTCGCGCCAATATCCACGGCATTAACTTGTGCAATAAAGGAACCGACTGAAAATGTATTTTGCGAGGTAATATTAATTCTGTGAATTCCACAAAATGAGAAAAATAGTTCGAGCTTACTTATCATCTGTAAATTCAAAATCATCGCAATATTCTCATATACAGTATTATTGGCTTAATTGGTTGATGTACTCTTCGATAGCTTCAGACAGTTGATTTCTTTGTTGTAAGTCCAGGAAACAGATATCGGGAAGAAATTTAACAACCTCGTTCATCCTGATAAGATACAATACGCGTTTATTATCTTTTATACGAAGTTGTTGAATTCGGTTCGCTAACCACTCCGAATACATCCAGCGTTGTTCTATCAAAAGCAGTATTTCACTTAATGCTTCATCTTCTGAAAGACCAATGACGTTAGCCAGTCTACGAGCTATATCCTCCATACCGAGAAACACCAGTAACTTCTTCAAATCCATCAATGTTGTAATCAGACGAGGGCTTACAGTACCATCCCCTCCTGCAGAAAGTTCATATGCAAAAGTATGTATAAGAATGCGAATGCGGCTGGCGCGATCTGACCATTTTTTGATCTCATTAAACCACTGCCACACCCCTTCTGGGTTACTGCCCTCCTGATCCTGTTGGTGATGCTTTCGGATAATACGCTGCATAGATTGCATTGCATCAGAGTTTATAGAGCCTAACTCCAGCTCAGCAAACATCGCCAAAACCCAATCCTGATGTTCTGCAAGTAATTCATCTAACCGGGAAGAGATCTGTTTACGACGCTTACTTCCTGGCGCTAGCGAACCCGCTTCAGCCGCCAACAATAATGCTGCCTCACTAAAGTTCAACGTCCCCTGACGAAACAGCGTTAATAAATCCTCTGTTCCACTCGCGCTGACATTATTCAGAACAGCTTCAAGTTTATCCCCAACCACCTGTTCTGCTAATAAAGCAAGCTGCTCATCACGTTCAATCCTTTCATCATCACCCGAACCCAGGGTACGTTGCATTTTTCCTTTTAGCCGGTTTCCCAGCATCAGGCTCATATCCTCCATGGTATCCTGCAACGCCACATCCTGCATTTCACTTAATGCGGCCTCAATATCATTTGCGGGTAACGCATCCTGTAACTGCTGGCGCGTTTCAACTTTCCTCTCAAGTTCCTCCCGGGTTTGTCCATGCCACAATGAAACCGGCTGCGAATAACTAATCTTGTCCATTCTCTTCCGCCGTCATTACTGTGCTGGCTACAGGCTGGCTACGCAATTGTTGCAGAATGTCATCTAATTCCGCGTGCATATCAATTAAGACACTAACTAGCGAATTACCTAACGTTGCCTGCCAGGATTCAAGATTAGAATCAACCACAACCTGAAAAATATGTTGTGAGTATTCACAATCAGCTAATAAATTTTGCTCGAATGCGTTTGCCTTGTCCTGCGAAGGTAGCGCCAGGACTAAGTTAGGTTCTTTTTGGAACTGTTTAAGCATTGTTTTGACGCGCATATAGATAGCACTATCCCAATCAGCTTCAATCCCCCACAGTTGGAGGGCCTCAATAGTCCATTGACGGGCTTTTTGCATCGCCGAAAAATATAGCTGCCGCTCGATATCCTGTTCCTCAACTAGCCATTTCACGGTCTCAGCCAATAATTTTTTTCGTTCATTTTGATTTTCGCTGATCAATTGTTTTAACTGAGATTTATTTTCCTCAGCAAGCTTCTGCTGCTGAGCAATACAAAGTTGTCGCTGCTTCCTGCGCATTCTTCTGATAGATCTGGCAGCTAAACCTCGGGCTCTGACGATGTCATTATTTACATGATAATATTCTGCCAGGTCATCAGGTGATATTATTAATTTAGTAGGTTCTGGTGCATAAGAGAGATGTTCTACCGGAAACCCAAAGAGAATATGTTCATTTTTAACGTTCAAATAAACCTCCCAATTCGTGCCAGCATTGAATTTATATCATCTAATTCATTCTGTCTCAATTGCTCTACATCGCTATATTCTATAGGAGGTAACGTATGCATAATAATATTACCAATCCAGTCATCACCAACTATCTGAGAAAAAATTTGCAGTCCTAAAGAAAAGGAAACTGCAGGTAATTCATGCGCCGCAACTGTAGGCGCGGCATTTTCACCGTGCCATAAGGAAAAAAGCTGATTAACAGTCACCTCACCTAACAGATTAATTAGCACCCTGCGATAATCACCTAGTAAAAAATAGTCTATACTATTAAGAGATATCAGCCCCAAAGCCGTTAGCATGACGGGAAGTTTTGGTATCCAGGTAATCCATTGTCTCTGGCACGGGGACATTTCTGCTGCTTGTGTATGCCATTTCCATCCTAAGTGGTGGTGGAGCAGATGATCAATCGACGGACGAAGCGCCGGAAACATCTGGTAGTCATCAAGCCAGTGGCTTAATTCATACAGCGCCCAGTACTGTCCGTGTATAAACTCACCAGGACAAGCATATAGACGAACTAGAATTTGATACTCCTTGTCATGAAACATATATCATTATCCGTTCTGTGAAATTTTTCTTTTCCGTTCTTTATTTTTAATTAGAAAAATACTGCCAAGGAAAATTATCCATGCCCCCCCCACTAGCGTCATTGCAAGCCAGAAACCATAAATATTTAGCCAGTCTTTAACTGTCTCGTTTTTTACAATTTTAATACCCGGATTGAGGTAGTGAACAGGCTGTAAAACTATGCTAATTTTGTCATAATCAAGATCGGGAATGCTGTCATGAACTAACCCTTTAATCTGAGTAACAGAGTTTTGTAAATTAGTTTCTGGTGAATATTTAATAAACACTGATACTGATGACATCTGTTCCTCTGGAGCATCATCAGTAAGCATAGATTGAGCAATAGACACACGTGCAGAAATAACACCATCCATATCAGATAGCATTCTTTCAATATTCTGCTCTTTTAGATAAACAATCTTACTTAACTCCTGCCCAGGAGAAGTAACCAACTGGTCACTGGGAAAAACATCCTCCACATTACGATATTTTTTTTGCGGGTAACCGTGAAGGCGAAGTATCTCAACAGCAGAAATAAAGTCACTTTTATCAATTGATATAGAAAATAAGCCATTTTTATTTACAGTTTTATCTACATCAATATGCTGGGACAGCAGCAGAGCAACCATTTGGTTAGCTTCATCCTGAGATAAATTGTCATAAAGCTCGGCCTTACAACCACAGAGCAACGTAACAAGTATCAATAGACTTAAAAACCTAAAAAAACGTGTCATTGCATCGTCGTCAATTTATTAACAGCCTGAGAAAATTGCCCAGCAACCTTCGCGGTAAGATCCAGATTGAAAGACAAATTGAAAAGCGCATATTGGGTATTTAGTAAATTTGTCGCACTATCAACCTTTGTTCCATGCATAAGATTGGTGTCAGCAACTGAATTTATTTTCGCAATAGTATTGGCATACAATTCCTGCTGTTGCTGTATTCCATTTACAAGATTAGCTTCTGGTACTGGTTGTGAAGCTGCCATCATTCTTTTAAATTCCTCAATATCCTTTACATCAGGAACATTGATATGCGTAGCCACATCATTTGAAGGTAAAGATTGTAGTGTCGAATTTGTTACTACTGATACGTCCATAAACCACCATTTATTAATTTAAGATAAAAAAATCGAGTTTTTTATTCATTTCAGGTGAGAGTAATTCTCTTACACTAAAAAAAGCAGCTTCATCCTTAAGTAAAATATAATAGAGGGCTTCACAGAGTGCTCTATCATTCTCATCTGCAACCAGGAAAGGTAGAACGTCAAGGATAGAATTACCTTCAGAACGCATCTTATACTGCGCAGCCATTATTAAGCACTCTACTAATAATCGTTTTTGTATACTGTTCATTATATTTTTGACGTAATACCGGACAGAAGATCCTTGAACATTTTTATTACAGCACTATCAAGCTGCACTGCCGTTGAATATTGTTGAGCCCATTCCTGAATGCGTAACATATCAAGTGGATTATTTAGATCAGAAGGAGACATCATGTTTTGCACATTACTCCAGTTATTATTAGCGGTCTGTAATAATTGAGCATTAACACTTTCAAGACTACTCATGGCAATATTCCATTAAATGATAATTAATAGTGACCTGCTATGCAGGCCACTAAGTATTAGCCTGCTACGGCTGTAATCGCACGAGAAAAGCGCTCTGCGGCCGAGGCCAGAGAACTAGCAACAGTGGCAAATTGACTGGAAATTTTTTTACCAGCATCTGCATATTGCTTTGCATTATTCAATGCCAAATTACTATTATATTTATCCATCTCAGCGATAGAATCTAATTTCTTAGCCCCGGAACCAATGATGCTCCCTCCAATCGAAAAGGGCTGGCTAATCAATTTACCGATAGGCTCACCACATTGCCCTAATATACCTAACTTACTATGTGGATTAAGGGGTCTCTCATTAGCCTTAAGATAGTTATCGAGCGCATCTCCCGCTAATCCTTTAGCACCCTTCAGCGCTTGACGACGGTTGTATCGCTCCTTATGAGTGATACCTTTAGATGCAACATGCCCACCAAACGAACATCCCATTGAAACAATGCCACCCACCACTTCACCTGCACCGGCAAGAATTGTAGATTTCATCGTCTTACTCGCAGAATCGCGTTGATGTTGAAATGAGGACACCTGACGACCCCAAGAGCTCACCTCCTGAGTCGTCGCCGACGTCAACTGCATGTTGCGAATCTCACATGCCTGCTCTGCCAGCTCTTTAAAAGTAGCAATGATTTGTTCTTTCAGGTCAAAAGAGGTCATGTCCATTGACTGACCGGAAACATTACCGCTTTGTACCGCTACGTTGCTGGTAGCGCCAGTAATCGTTGTTGCCATAATTTTATACTCCAGGATTAGTTATACGGCATTAGTCAAAACTTGCATCTGTAGGTTGCCCATTGAATTTACTGCAGATGTAACGTTTTCTAGCATTTGTATATTTGCATCAACCTGCTTTTTGATATTATCCTGCTCTTTCTGCTTGAGAGACTCAGAAAGCTCATAGTTTGTACTGATAAGATCAATATTGTTCTGCAAATTATCAATGGCATTTTTTATTTTGGCTGTTTGTACCTTAAAAACGCCATCGCCAATACCGTTCAGACCACCGCTGATACCATCAATCACTGCGGTGCGCTTGATAAAGCGCTTAGCGCCACCGTTAGCAATATGAGTTAATGCACGCTTACCCATGCCTGGTTTTTCAACACCGGTTTTAAGGGCTTTCTTAGCGCCCCCAGCCATGCGCTTCATCGGTTGCGATAACCCGATATGCTGCATCAAACCCTGGCTCGCCTTCCCTATACTTTTACGTACCGTTTTGGTCACTGCTTTCCTGGCCGCTTTAGCAATATGTTTAACCGGTCGAACGATAGTCATGACTAAATTAATTACATGCGCAATGATACTCACAATGGCATGAAGGATACGATGACGTTGCTCTTTTTTATACTCGTCTTCATTCTTCTTCTGAGTGTCGATTGCATCTTGCTGCTGCTGCTTGATACCAGCAATCTCTCCTTTATTTTGAATGGCTTGACTCTGAACAGAAAGTAACATATTTATTCTGTTCATAAATTTGATGGTCATTAAATTTCTACCAACATCAGCGCTGCTGGTAGAATTTACGCCTAAGATTTGCATATAGACCTCCAAAAACTATTTAAAGTTTGAGACTATTTGAGTAATAACCTGGTTAGATTTAGACATTGTCTGTGAAATGGCAGTAATACTCTGAGTTAAAGCCTGTAACGCAACCTGTAACTCAAGTTGATATTTACTATTCGAATCTGAATATGATGTCGACATAATATCAAACTGCCCCTTGATAGCTTGTAATTGCCCTTCATTAAATTTATCATCGGTACTAATAGGTGAAAAAGTACCGCCCTCACCTCCATCAGTTACACCTGTTATAATAATGGCATTGTCGTTGATATAATCGACAACATCATCAGGCAATGCCGCCGTCTCATTAGGATTATTATTTTGATCCACTTCATTTTGCACGTTGACAAGCACTTCATTTGTTTCATTGGACATTTTTTGACATGCCAACTCATTTTCTGTCTGAACGTTATATTGCTGCCCCACGTTCGCGACTAAACCGACAACTGCATAACAGTGTTCAACATAAAGTAGACAGATGACACTAAATACACTCATTTCTGATACCATCATTGATGTTTCAGCTGTTGAAGCTGCAACTACTGATGATGTATAAAACTGGTTTGACGTTGCACTTACTTCGGTATTCGAATACATATGATAGTCCGTGTTAAATTTGTTTCTACATAAAACTTTTATACAATTTTGGCTTTAACGCCTCTTTTCTTTCAGGCGTAGCGTTACCATCTATCTTTTGAGGTTGCACATTCACTGAAGAAGTATTAGCGATAGCAACCATTCGTTTTAGAGATTGGTACTGTTCTTTTGCCCGGCGGATTTGGTCCGCAATATTCGTCATATCCTGCAACAATATTTCCCCATGTAATACCTCAAACTCTTTTAGCTGAGAAGCAATTTTAGGGTCAGTCTTTGCTTTCTCGACTAACTGTTCATAGGTTACTTTTAATTTTTCAAAACGTTCTACTTCAGAAATAAGTTTATATCGTTCACGCTCTATGTTCGCCTGAATATCATCAATACCATTCATAGCCCGTCCTTTCAAAAGTCAATGTCAGGGATTCTTATGCCGATAATTCATCGACACTCTTTCAATAACACGTATACCAGATAGTAACGCATGAACTAGCGACTCCCGGTAAATTTCAGGGAAATTATTTTTCTCATTAATAGCTTCGGTAAGTATTTCCTGCAATTGAAAGAAATATGTTCCGTATGGATCACGTCTTAATTTCTCATTACTTTCGGTGACATTGCCAATAATATTTACAAAACGATTTTTTGTCATATCATAATCCCAAGGGTAGATGCAATAGCTCCCCACGTTTAGTAAGTTCGATACCGTTAATACTGTCGATATTCACGATTTGATACCCCCCAGGCAGCACAGCCCCTTTTTGCAAGCGAGTACCATCGTCCAGAATGACATAAGGAAAATCACTATTACCACCAATACTCGCAACAGGAGCAGGTAAAATACCCAGCGCACTCGAACTAGTGTTAATATTCTGGTAGATAATTTCCTGTGTTCCCGGATAAGAAAGCATATGATGTCGAATTAAAGTATACAATGAGTTACGCTCCTGAAGATTGAGATGTCCACTCACAATAATACGGTCATCTACACGTTGAATGCTCAACATTGGCAATAATTTCAACTTGCGCAAGTCACTAATCAATTCATCCAACTCTTTATCATTTACTGATTTAACCGACCAGGAACGTAGCCCCTGCATATCGTTCAAAAGCTTAACAACCCGTTGCCACCGTTGATCTTCTTCTATTTGACCACTAATAATCACCTTTCCAGGAGCTTTATCCATATATGCGAAAACCCGGTCAAAACCATTAATCTGTAAGGCATCCATAACATTCTGTATTAGACGATCATCGCAAATAACATCCAGTATGTAATTGGTATCATTATTTTTTAGGAAATCCAGTACTGGTTGCAGTAACTTCTCACTTTTGCATTGTCCTGATATATTAACCACGTCATTTTTTTCCCAGACAAATTTAACCCCAGGAAGAACATGTTGGTTTTCAAGTTCTACTAACTTCTTTTGTACCTCAACATCTGGCAATACAGAATTCTCTCTCGCTCGCGCATTATAGATTAAATACCCTGTACCACACAGTAACACTAAACTGGCAATGACCATCACGATGATCAGTATAATAATAAATCTATTGTGATTTGATGATATAGTACTATTCTTGCGGGTGACAGCTATCAATGAATCCAGACAACTATCCATCTCCCCAAGGGCAAACTGTATACCCGCTATATCAAGAGTAGCCTGTAAAGGTAAAAGCTCCCCCGCAAGAGCAATCCCCTCAATGCCGTTACGCCAGATTTTAGTGGTCTTCGTTAAACTAATCCCCTGACTGCTGATATCAAATTCTATCTGTTTTTCTTCACTCTCAGATAAAGACAGCCAGACATCACAATCACCTGTCCCAATACTAAATATGCCTTCTCGCAGTAGCAGCTCACGACCGACCAAAGAAGAATTTAAAAATTTTATTTTATATACGTAATCCATCACGCCCTCTTAAATTTTAAGTGGTACCGCTTTGATCAAAAATAGGCGCACGGTTTGTACTTTTGTTGTTTCCTTGCTTTTAAAAAAATTACCAATCAAATAGATATCACCTAATAACGGAATTTTGCGTTCCGTTACGATATCTTGATCCTGAACAAAGCCCCCCAGTAACAAACTTTGCCCACTTTTTAACGTTGCCTGAGTATCAATTTCTGAATTCTGAACCTGCGGCATACCATCCGCACCAAGAGCTGACGACTGCTGGCTCCCATCCTGAATACTTAAAAGTAACAACACTTCAGCAATTCCAGCCTCATTTTTTACGACGCGTGGCGTAACCTGCATTAATGTTCCACTTGTAATGGAGGCCAACTTAGCAACTTTATCCCCCACTAATTTGGTATAAAACGTTGTATTTTTATCCAATACAGCCTGTACGTTGTTCAACGTCACCACCGAAGGTTGGGATAACACCTTTGCCTGGGATTTTTGCTCCAGTGCATTGACTCTGACCATAAAATCGCTCGCATTAGTGATCACTGAAGTCGCATAGCCACTGCCGCTGGATAAATTGGTATTAAGCTGTAAGTTCATTCCCCCTATATCAGCGTTTGCAGCCCAGTCAATACCTAATGCGCCAAGATCTTCAGCATTAACATCAATAATGGACACCGTAATTTCAATCGCATCCTGCCGATGGTCTAACTGTGAAATAAGACGTTGGTACATTGGCATATTGGCATCATGGTCACGAACAACCACTGCATTTTGACGCGGGTCAGCAGAAAATGTTGGCCCACTACTTTCGGTTTCCTGTTGCGCTGCATTAAGCTGTGTTGGTGTGCTGGCACTATTAACTGCCTGCGAATTATTCATTCGCTGTAACACCGTCACAACACCAGGAATTATTACACTCTGATTCCGATATTGATAAGTTACATCTGTTGCAGATGCATACTTTAATGGAAATACCTGGACATTTTCTTTTTGTTGATCTACCTGAGCCTGGTTACGCGAGGCAACGCTTAGCTGGCTGGCTATATCTGTGATATGCTTAACACATTCAGGGACTCCATAGATCTCAAAAGATTGCGAAACACCAATTTGACGAAGCTGGCATGTCCCTTCAGCAAGAACGCCTGCCTGAAGAACATATTCCTTAAGCTGTTCACGAGTATCAAATTCTGGCGTAATAACAGAAGATTTCACTTCATTGTTTTTGTAAACATAGAGCGCCTTACCATCATAATACCAAACCAAATTATAAGTACGAGCAAGCCTATCCAACTGCTGTTCCGGCGTACCCTTTTCGAAGCGACCGATAAAAACATCTCGAATAGACGGACTGGTAATGACCGGTATATCATAATTTGCACCAAAATTTTTCAACAGTTCGCTCACGAGCATACCGTGAGTCATAACAAAGAAAGGGGGCCCCTTCCAATCGAGGGTAGACGCAGAAAATGCCTCAATTGGCAATAAAATCAATATGAATAAAAAAAGCAATGCTCTCATACTAAACCATTTCTAACCATATGCGATAAACGGAATTGATTGTCATTGGTTATGACATTCTGCAATTGATTTTGAAGCCTCCGACCAAGAAGCGTAGCTACCGCAATGTGCTCATTCACTTTTTGGCATAGTACATATAACTCCACTTGATTCGTAAAACGCTGGACCAACCACCAGATATTATCTCGTTGTATAATTCCGTATTGCCAGGCACCATTTGCAGCCAGAAGTACACCGCTACATGTTATCCAGCGAGCTACATCTTTCTCCGACGGCGTTGGTAACTTCACCATCAATAACCAAAAATCACTGTTCTCAATAATTTTCCCTGATAAAAAGTTTATCTGAACAGTAAACTCAATACACTCACCGCTATTGTTCTTATGCCCTAACCAAAATATGTCTGGAATATCCAGCCATGTTGCCATTATGTATGCAACCTCCCTCTCCAATTCGACTGCCAATGTCGCAAAACACACCACAAAAAACAACCCATTAAATTACACTTTAATTAGTCCAAAAATAGACACAGAGGAAGAATAATGAGTGTCACTTTATTATTGCTCTTATTGCCCGGATTCACTTATCATTTCTTGGTTAACCTGTACGTTTATACCTTAAGTCATTAGAGTTGCTGACAAGCGGCGACACAACGAATCCCCAGCCATTTACAATGAAGTAAATGGCTGAAGTAAAAAAGCCAACGCAAATGATACTCGAAATATCATGAGTATATACGTAAATTAAATTCAGGAGCTAAGCATGCCTATACCAGTTAGCATACCAACCCCCCCCCCCCTCTTTACCACCCAGAGCTTCTGGCCTTAATAATGGTGGTAATACAAGTGCTATTAAACAGGAAATTTATAATACACCGAAAGATTCAGCGTTTAATACAGTTCGACTTATCGACCATAGCGGGAGAAAAAGACCTGGCCTTGCCGATGGGTTTGCTCCAGCTCTTACGAAAGAACTTATTAAAAATCATCAAGATCCCCTTACTACCGCAACGGATTTTTTTAACAACAAAGGTTCTAATTTAGCTAACATACCAGAACGGATGAGCGCTGTAGTTGGTACTTATGAACGTTTCGGTGGTGATATTACAGGTCGTGGAACTCAAGTATTTGCTTCAGTATTCGGTCCAACAACTAATGCGTCAGTAGTAGCCTCTAACAAGGGCAAGCAGCTAAGAGCGATGCAGGCTACCTCACAGCACCCTTCTGCAACGGCGATTAAGGATAATATTAGCTCTGATAGCAATACATTTGACAGGAAAGCCTTTTCGGAGAAAGTTGCTTATCTGGATAAAGCGTTATCGCGAGGTGAGAATAAAGCAAGTATTGCTACTGCTAACTTAAAATCGGAGGTAGTACAACCGAAAGAAATGCGGTTAGAAAAACGCTCCTTATTACCGATAGACACCGGCTGCGTGGCATCAACGAGTGTTGAAAAGCAAGGGACCGTCGGGCATACATCTAATTTAACAAACGTAAATGCCAGTACGTCTGGTGTCATCACTCGCGACCAGAGTACTAATATGCCTGCCATTAACGACAGGATCGCCAGTGATGCCCATAATCCTGATAGTCATTTGAACTCATTTGGGAATAACGCTGATATAGAGCGCCGTAGCTCAGCTAACAATCATGTTCAGGAGCGAGGTAATTTGAGCTCATCTGAGAATAATGTTGATGAAGGCAGTTCTGACTTAACTGACAATAATATTCACTACCGAGAGGATTTGAGTTCATCTGAGAATAATGCTCCTGGAAACAGTCATAGTTCAGCTAACAATAATAATCTGCAACTAATTGATAGTATTAACAATACTTCTACTAAAGATAAAGTTGAACTCAATGCAACGCCTGTGCAAGAGGCGAAACAAAAACACACGCACCGAATATCTGATAACACACTTTTCTCCATTATTGGCATAGCGACGCTGCTTCTTGGGGTAGGTATTGATGTGCTAGGTTTCACGTTACGAGGGGAGCGTTCTACTGCCGACACGGCGGAAGCAGATCAACTTGTTGATATTCCAGCCGACTTACAAGATGAGATTACCAGTCTGGAAAATAGTGTGGAGCTTGAAGATCAGATTAGCAGTATGCTGAACGATATTGCTACACAATGTGAAGACAACGTCACACAAATAACTGAAGTTGCAGAGTGGCTTTCTTCAGCACAAGATCAAATCCTTTCAGACATCGAAAGGAAAGCTTATGATACAGCGCTGGTACAAACAGAGGCAACTGCTTTCGCTGATCCAAATAACCAACAGATGACAGTCGACGATTATGGTAACTTGGTTCCAACTGGTCAATTGACCACTGCTGCAAAAGAGGAATGCGAAGAACAAGCCACTCAAATTGCGCAGCAAGCAAAAAATATGGCGAGCACAGCGTTAAGCTCTACAATTGACCGGATTAATGCAAAGGCGACGGATATAAGCAAAGTCAGTGATACTCTGGCTAACGCCAGCAGCACTGCCAACGATATTAGTCAATCAACACAGACCGTTATAAACAAACTGGGGAACATTGAACAAACCGTCGAAAATTACGTGAATAGTCAAACCAATGTAACACAATCCGGTATTTCGAGCTCCGGATTTGATGCAATAGAAGGGCTCGGTAGCGTCGTGGCGGCGCTCTCAGTACCAATTTTTGCAAAACTTTTTACGAACATCCACCACAACAAACTGGCTGAAAAACAGGTAAAAGATCAATCGGTTAACCAAAAACCATCTGCAATACAGGATGATATAACTGCATCTGACAATGCCGGCTCGTCACCTGAGGAGGGAGGAAATGATATGTATGCGGCGGCCACTGATGCCCGATCTGATCTTAGTAGCAACGGATCGTTAGCCGCGAGAGACGGATCGTTAGCCGGGAGAATAGACAATTTTGCGGAAGATATAGAATCTGACAGCAGTGATTCGTCGTCAGTCTATACGGAGGATACATCAGATTCTGTCGATATCGGAACGTTAGTCTAGGAAAAACACTAACTTAGACCAGATCGACCGCAGAGTTCACCATAAATAAATTACCTAAATTATCTGATTATAGTGATACAATTTTTTATATGTCAGCGTAGCCTTACTCACAAGGATGTGAGTATAACATATATTTTTCATGACATATAATGCGCATATGAAAATCATAGAGAATCGTGTTCAATCGTTAGCATCAGTACCAGCCTCGGTCTCTGATAATTCAATTAGTCCTTGATATTATACGCTCTCAAATAAATATGCAGGAACACAATGACGGAACAGATCTATGCTCCTCGTCAAAATGTCCACACTTTGCAAGAAGCAATCCAGTCTATTAATAGATAATCCTTCGACATGCTAACGCCAGCATCGACTATACGAAAATAAATTCTGGTAACAAGACAGATTTAATGCAGAAATTATCATGAGAGAGCTATAAATAAAATATTTTTATATAAAAATAGCCTCACATACTATTATATTTCCATCATCAATTTTCTTTTTACATTAGCAATAACCAAAAACACATCAAGAATAGTCCATAATCACGACACTTATCATAATAAAAATAGACTTCCATCAACATGATTCAACATGTAAAAATAACAATAATGGCAATACACCTTTTAGGATTGATAATGAAAACATCAACTTCAGCACAACCATTTCCAGTCTTCTTAAATAATTTAAATGAATCTATTTATGGTACTAAGGATATTGATATCAATAATACTCACTCCGGGCATGTTAGCTTCTTGCATATCAAGTCTATTGATAAACAAATTGCGAAGTATATTAGGAATAAAGAGTATATTTCTGCACACGATAGAGAACAATTATATAAACTGTTCGATGTTATCCAAAATCAAGGCAGCCAGTGTACTGCTAAAAAATTAGCCAAGCTTCATAACTCTCTTAAAGATTTATCAAAAATAAAATCTGAATCATGCAAGGCATGGGATGCTATTACGAGTACTAAACTCAATATTAAGGCACTAGATCAACATAAAAGCAGGCTGCAACAAGAGCGTGATTGTCGTTTTCAGATATTATACGAAAAACTTAGTGCTTTACCTGAAAAGAATATTTCAGAACAGGCCAGACAGAAATTTGCAGACTGCATAGCAGAAAAAGATAGCAAACAACTCCTTATCAAATTTCAAGATTTTATTGAGTCATGCGCAAATAAAATAACAATCAACAATAACCTTACTTTATATAATGACGTGGATATTAAAAGTATACAAAAAGCCATATCTAACCTTCCTGCAAGTTCATTAACCTGGGATCAGTTTAAATGTGAGCTTAATGAAATTCGTAAGCTAAATTCAGATCTGGATAAAATGGAAAAAAATATCATCCAAAGCAAGATCCGTATCGATACACTAGCAGAAAAATTTTTTATCACAAACAATGACCAGGGCCTGAATGATCTTAAAAAGATGGTTGTAAAACCGGCGCCAATAGTTTTCCATAATAAACAGTCAAATATAAAGTTGCTACGTGACAATTTATTTGCACTTACAATAAGAAAAAATGCAGAACTGCTAACAGATTCCGGCAATTAATTTTTTGAACGTAAAACACCTGGCCAGAATAAGAAACATAAGAAATAAGAATTAAACAAGGAGCCCCTACAATGCACTTTACACAACAACGAGAATAAAAATGGACTTCATTGTTATGATGCGTACATGCTATTCTATAAAGAAACCCTGACAAAACAATCAGAGAATAAATTATGAAATTATCTCATAAAGATCTTTCAACTTTTTTAACAACGATTAACTCTTATAAAAAAGAGCAAAATCAGAATGTTGCGGACTTACCTAAACTTCGCCTGAGTAAGGCTGATATAAAATTCATTGATAAAGAAGTAGCTAAGTATATTAAGAATGATCAGCGTATTTCTTTTGCTGACTTAACGATATTAAATTCGCTTCACGATATTATAAAAAAACAAGGTAGTCATTGTGAAAGCGAAAAATTAGCGAAACTCAGTAAAGCGCTAAAAAATGTTACGCAGATAAAATCTGACGCTTGTCTTGCAAGTGAGAGAATGGAGAAACATTTTTCTAGCATAAAAGATGCTACGCAAAAACATGTGAACTTAATGCCAGTCTATAAAGAATCTATGTTAAAACTGAATGAAAAAATAAAAGACATCGATATTGCCCATTCTCAAATTACCACTAAACAAAAAGATGAATGTTTAAATGCGAAAACAGCAAGCAGTAAATATATACTGTTAACTAATATATCGACTTCACTTATGAGAAAAGAGACAGTAATTGTTAAAGATACTGGTCGGTGGGGGTGGGGTAGATCAACAGAGCGAAACATTGTTAAGGTAAAATATTTAAAAGGCCATAATTTATGGCATAGTTGTGCGCGGGATGCACAAAAAGCAATGGCTATCGAAAAAAATATAAAACAATTAAATCGACAATTAACTATTTCTCGCAATCAAATTCGTCTTGATTCAAGTCGATTTAAAGTTCCTTCTAATGAAGCTGGTTTAGCCAAATTAAAAAATATGGTTTGATAGTGTATATCTATGCCTCTATTTTTTACATAGCACTACTCATAGGTTACTCTTACAGACTATTATTAAATTAATAGTCTGTTTGTTATAAATTAAATTTAAAGCCAGGTAATGCTATGTATTTTGTACTTATCCCGTTAAAAATTGTCATAAAGCAACGGAATTTACCGGAAAAGTACGTAGTTTATAAAAGATATTAGCAGTAGAATAAGTCATTTGCATTATTTATGTTTTTTATCGAACAGTCACTGAATTCTGTTAGTGGAATAATATAAACAATGCTACCAAATAGAATTATCCAACTACCTTAATAGGTGCCGAGACATTAAATAGTATCATGTTCGCCTATAATATTTAACCTACTACTTTAGTGATGTAGATTATTGGAAATGGAACAAAATGAATGATAGATCTTTCACTCGTAAAATTGAAATCATTAAACTTATCGTTTCTGTTATTATTTCATTATCGGTTGCTTCTATTGCCTATGTTGTGCAACATAGTGTAGTCGAACAGCAAGCGCACCGTACGTTGTTAAGTAATATATCAGCAAAACTTATTGATAAAAGACTCAGTATTTACGATCAAATAAAGATCCCACTTAACAGAATATACTGTTTCATAGAGGAAAAGGGGGATTGGCAAAGCTACTCCCCCGAAGAAATAATCAAAACACATAATATGCTAAATGAAATCGTATATTCTCAGCGCGCAATTTGGTCGAAAAAAACAATAGAACGCTATACTGAATATATGAACCAACAGGCTTTTATTATTGATAACATTCATCACGGAATCAAAATAAGAGCAGAAATAAATGACCTGCGAAGAGCTGCACCAGGATGGGATGATAACTATAGAACATTGTTCACTGGCGAGCGTTCAATATTTCACAGGAATGCCTATCAAGAATTAAATAACGCTTTAGCTGAAGACCTCATGTTAACCAAAAGCGAATTAATATTAAGTCAATATGATAAACTAAGTACAAGTCGAAATTAACTTTTATGAGAGTCTTTGTATCTATTTTTACACCAATTATTATATGGCGTTATTAAATCAATAGCATATAATATATATTACATCTTCAGTAAGATGTGTGTAAACGATTGTTTTGATTTGGTAGGCAGCATAAACAATATATTATATAATATACAAAATCTAAATTTACTCCATAAAAATTTCTTTTAAGACCATTAAATCTCTTGATGAGAAACACTCCTTTTATCTTTATTTATCGAGAAAATGGTCACCCTATGAAAATTCAAACAAAATTATATACATTATTCTAAATGCTCACAGGAGAACAAAATATGAAGAACACAGACTCATATTATGATGAAATCAGAACAAAAATAGTGGATGCTGCAAAAGAGGATGTTGATAAAAACGAGATACTCTGGGCTATTGCTGATAGCGGCACAGCCCTGATCGATACCCTGACAAACATACCTGTATTTAATGCTACCACCACAATCGTCAAAGAACTCCATAGCTTAATCAATAACCATCCCGTAATACCTGTGCCAAATCCATGGTTTGTATGGAATCAACATGATGATAACTCCAGTCCAGAAACTATTAAGTACCTGCGAAAAAGAGGTTACGTTTCGGCAGCGTCATCCGCTATTGCTATCGCAGGGGCTGGTGGTTCCCTGGTGACATGCGTTGATGTGGGAACTGTCGGCCAGGGAGGAGCAGCTTGCGCATCGACGATGAGGCATTTAGCGGGTTTTCGGGACATTGCGATGAAGTATAAAGAAAGCGCCACCATTCAGTCCTGGCTTGATGTTCTTATCACTATGAAGAATTTAAAACTAGCCGTCCGTGGAGGACAAGTCAGCGTTGCTGTATTGTCTGCCGTGCCAGTATTATCTACTGCCCTATCCATTATTGGTAGCTCGTTAAGCTCAGCAGCAAAAGTGGGGATAAATCTCAAGTATTCTAATGTATGCCGCTACACTGCAATAGATTTACACTGGCGGGCTATGCAAGAAACAATACTGATTGAAACTTTCAGCCGACACAATGATGACTCTGGTCCGGCAAGGGCAATTCTCTTTGAATTATTTGAACGCAAAGGCCTTACTGGATTTGTATGGGGAAAGCATCATGTTGATAAATTAATTAAGGAACCTGCAGGCTGGATGGCAATTGCAGATAAATTGCTCATTATTTAATTGCCATTTTCAGAATGCGGCAACTGCTTCAAAACCTCAGTAGATCCTAAACATACCTCTTACAAGAGGTAATACCGATCGTTTAAGAGTATAATTGAAGAGTCCTGGCGTTATATAAATAGCGCCTTTTTATCTCTATGCACTGCTCCTGATTCCAGACAGTTCAAGACCAGAATTCTTCGTCTTTTTACATGAAGGCACGACACCGGACACACTTCTCATTCAGCCGTTGATAGACGGGACCATGAAACTGGCGAAGGCGAAGCTGATAGAAGAAGCGGCACAGCAAGGGCTCCATAAACGATGGGTGTTTGTGCATCCCCCCAGCTTACCGCAGCCGTCAGGAAAATGCGCACCGGCAGCAATAAGGCATGGAAGGGAGCACTAAAGCGGGCAGGCATTAGCAACTTCCGATTCCATGACTTAAGGCACACCAGGGCAAGCTGGCTGGTTCAGTCTGGAGTTTCTCTTCTTGCACTCAAGGAGGCGGGTGGATGGGAAACGCCAGAAATGATTCAACGCTACGCTCATTTGTCAGCGGGACACCTGACTGAACACGTGAGCAAAATTGACGCTATTATTGGTCGCAATGTCACAAATACAGCACAAGAGGAGAATGTAGCTTACTTGAATATAAGATAACTATTTGAAAATACTGGTGCCGATAATAGGAGTCGAACCTACGACCTTCGCATTACGAATTATAAGAACTACCTTTTAAGTCAACAACATACCGCGTCATACCTGCGCTCATACGTCCATGATACGAAAAGATAGCAATCCATGCCAATCGTTAAAAACGGATGACTGTCCCGAATCTGTCCCACCAGCCCTATCCCACAAATCGGCGTTCAGATGCTCACCAAGAAAACCACCTCACCCTCATAACTCAGAACAACTAAAAGTTACAGAACAGCGATGCAATTAGAGATGCAACTCGCGTACGTAAGTGGCGGGACACGTTCTGTGTACAACCATGCAGCGTATCTTGATACCCGTAGAGAGATGATGCAATTTTGGGCTGACTGGCTAGATAAACAGGTGGCATAGCGCCACCTACATTACAGGGAAATCATCTATACCATTGATTTGTATTGGATTCAGATTCCTTTGGTAAATCATTAGTGTCAAGCCTAGGGATAAGTAACGGATTATCATATTTAGAGTTAGCCACATCAACTACAGTAGTAAATGCCAATTTGCATCCTTTTTCACGTAGCAGGTTGGTAACACTCTGGCTTGATGAGCCGTAGGGGTAGCACGCCGTCCAGTTGTCGCTATATGCACCAATTGACTTAAGGAATGTCAGAGATTTATCTATCTCATCGTTTAGGGTTCTGTTATCGAGCTTGTTCCACCAATAATGATTATAACCATGGCTGCCAATATGCATGCCATCGTCTGCCATGTGGCTTAGCTGCTCCTTAGTCATATATAGCTCTTCGCAGAATGCCTCTTGTGACACTTTTACATGAGTGTTAAAAAGTGAAAGGCAAATTTTCCAGCGTAGCTCTTCTGGTAGTGCTACCTGCAGGAATCGTTTTATAAAAATGACTTCTCTTGTATCAAATCTATTTTCAATTGCCAGATCTACAAAATATTCATGAAATTCTTTTACATCATATCCTTCGCGGAGTAGCTCAAAAAGTGATTTTGTATCAGCAAGTAGTTTTGAAATATCTGTACAAGCTGCGAGAATAAAATGTATTTTGTTTACATCAAGAATTTCTTTTTCTTCTATTGTTTTGGCTGGAGTATAAAAGCATCCCTGTATTCCGTTTTTCTTGAGGATTGGATATGCATATTTGAAATGATCAAGGTAGGCATCATCAAACGTCAGAAGGACTGCATTAGGTGGCAGGTCATGCTGCTCATAGTAGCTGGCATATACCTCTTCAATAGTTACAGGATTGTAGTTTTTTTTGATATATCCTACCTGCTCCTTGAAGTCGTTAAGCTCAATGCCTTTAATTGCGGGGTATCTTGACCGCTCAATAGGCCTAACATAATGATACATTACAACAGTTAAATTACTCATTTTTTCATCCCATGAATTGTTGGCCTATCAAAGTCTGCATCTTGTTTTGTGATGTGTAACATAGACACATCAAGCATCCCACACAATTCATTTTTTGACCACACTATTAGAGAAGTTGTTGCAGGGCTTCTGATTTCTACAGGGTGAAAGAGATGAGGAAATTTAAAGAAGTCATGATCTAATGTAGAAAAAAGTCCCATTGCTGACATTGTAGCGTTCAGTGTTGCGTTAGTTGAGAAAAAGTCTATAGCATCAGCGCCATGAGCATCAGCGTATTCTATTGCCGAAGTTACTGCAGACGCAAATGATGATTCATCTCCAAAAATATCAACACAATGTGCCATAACAAATCCATCTATATTCCTGTCTATTCTTACTGTGGCATGACAGTTATCATTAACTGAATATGTGTGATAGTTGAAATAAGGATGCTGATCATACCTCCATCTAACATCTGCTGAAGACCTTGAAAAGAAATTATATCTACTACTTAGTGAAGTATTAATCCCGTCAATAAAATCATCATCTACGTTTCCTGATTTGTATTTATGAGAAATAAACTGACCTCTTGCATATTTTTTAGCAAGAGGAGCCCCTTCAACAAAATTCTCTATCGCATCCCAGTTTATTACATGAACATGCCTAGGGATTGATTTTATATATCTGAATCCACTACGCAGATATACTGGAAGTGCGGCAAGAGAAATTCCCATCCCTGTCATAACCTCATAGGTATTCTTCAGATACGATATCATTGATGGGCCAGAACCTTTGTTCCTGTGTTTCTCCGATACTACCCATGTTGTTAACTCTGCCCCTTTTTTCTTCTTCCCTGACAGATAGAAATCGCGAGAGTTTAACCCCATTACGCCGATAATTTCATCATCAGTAACAGCTATGCAGCATTCATCAACACCAAAGTTTGATGAATTGTTCACAAATTGCCAGTTGTAAAATTTATCATCGCTTAGAGCTATTTTACGAGGCCAATTTTCGCTGTAGAAGTTGCATACATCCCTAGACGATATGCCAAAGTCTGAAGGTTTTCCTATAGTTACAGTCATTTACACCTCCTAATAAGTGAGTATATGATAGTCATCATATACTCACTTAGCCACTATCAATTCACGATATGCTTGCTATTAGGTTAAACTTCAAGCTTGGACTGACCCCACGACAGTAGACAAATTCTGTCCTCACGATGAGGCCTGTTCAAAGGCCTCCGGACTGACGCCGCCGAGGTGACTGTGACGCCGGGCCCGGTTGTAGAACACTTCAATGTAATCGAAGATATCCGCCCGGGCCAGAGCCCGGGTTTTGTATATCCTCTTCCTGATGCGCTCTTTTTTCAGTGAACTGAAGAACGATTCGGCCACCGCATTATCCCGGCAGTTGCCACGCAGGCTCATGCTCGGTGCCAGGTTATTGGCCCGGCAGAAGCGCTGCCATACTGGCTACCCTGGACGCCCTTCTAAGAGTCAAGCCGTTATCGGGATACTGTTGACCTGCCTGTTTTGATTTCGCAGTAGTGTATAAACCTCACGTGAGATATATCGCTTCAGACAGCGTATTGCTTCCATTTTTGTATGCCCTTCAGCCACTCGCCGGGCGACATATTCTTTAGTTTTTGCGTCAGTTCGTAAACGTCCGATGGCGATAATATGAAGTGCACTATTCGCAGCACGATCTCCGCCCCGATTAAGTCGGTAGCGGTTCGTTTTTCAGAAGAGACAGGAACAGGGCTGACACCACACAGTGCTGCAAATCCTGATTCAGAGCTTAGTCGTTGGGGATTATCTCCGGCAGTGATCAGCAACTGCGAAGCGCTTTCGTACCCAACACCATTACGTTTAATCAGTTCAGGTGCCAGTTCGTCGACAATCGCCGCAATCAGGACATCCAGATCAGCGATTTCATCATGTAATTCGAGATAACGTCGGGCCAAGGACTTCAATGCAATACGATAAGTGTTTGTAACGTTGTGGTATTCACTGGCATCAGGCCGACTGGATCCCAGAGTCCTGATGAGCTGCATGCGCGTCATATTTCTAAGCTGTTCACGTAATTCATCCGGAGCAGAGATAATATTGAAATGGATAATCTGGAGAGCGACTCTGCGGGCTGATATCGCTGTTTTTCGGCAGGTTTTTAACACCCTGAGAGATTCAATCATGCCATCACGCGTTTTTGGCGTAACTGTCCTGATATCCGAGAATGCTGCATGAGCAGCACACTCAGCATCAATTGTGTCACTTTTGCCTCGTTTGCATCGTTCCATCCGATCTGGCGCAGTCACCTCAGGAACTGCTAAACGAGCGTTCTGACAATAGCGAAGCAGTTCTGAGCCATAGGTGCCTGTGCATTCAACACCAATTCTCTTTAACACCCCAAATGAGGTCATCCATGCCAGCACCTGCCGGTAACCTTGCCGTGTTGTGGAGAAATACCGGGTTCCCAGAACTTTGTTGTTCTGATCCACGACAGCAGCAACGTGCAGATCTTTATGTGTATCCACGCCACCCACAATGGCGGCTTCGGTAACTTTATCAGCCATGACAGGGCTCCTGTGAGGAAACAGAATTGAATCTCCAGACAGATAACCCGGACAGGACAGTAAAGAGACAAGCCGTCAGGCCCTTCTAGAGTCACGCGCACCGGTGAGGAGATGCCTCGCATGAAGATGCTTCCGGCAACCGACGAGTCCAGGGCAGACACAAAAGGTCGATCGCTGTGTGAGTCAGGATGCGGGAAGATCTTCACTGCATCAGTAATCACACCAATCCGGTTAAACAGCAAACTGAGTGATGATAAAAACTGACACTGGCATTATTACTATCGCTATGTACGATGACCTCGCCGTCAGGTTTTCGACGCCAGACGGCCATCATCAGCGTGTCGAGTGCCAGTTCACGTGAGAGAGTGGGCTTCATCGACCAGCCGACCACGTTACGGGCGAAGAGATCGATAACCACCGCCAGATACAACCAACCCTGCCAGGTGCGGATGTAAGTGATGTCTGTGTCCCAGATCTGAGTGTCCCGGACAACAGTAAAGTGCCGCTGTACGCGATGAGGAGCTACCACTGAAGGTCGGCCGGCGATACGACGTGGCGCTTTATAGCCGCGTACGGCTTTGATCCGGTTCAGTTGCATGATACGCCCCCCCGTTTTTTACCGCAGGTTTCACCGATTTCGTTCAGGTCGCCATGAACCCGCCGGTAACCATATACGCATCCGCTCAGTGAATATGAGTCACGGATAAGCATCAGCAAACGCTGGTTATCTTTATCACGTGCCGAGACCGGGTTGTGCAGCCACGCATAGAACCCAGCCCGGGCGACATTCAGTACCCGACACATCGTCATCACACCCCATACAGTGCGGTGCTCGTTGATAAAGCGGTACTTCTGTCGGGCTCCCTTGCAAAGTACCGCGCGGCCTTTTTCAGGATATCCCGTTCTTCTTCGGTGCGTTTTAGCTGCGCCCGTAGTTTCAGGATCTCGCTTTTGGCTTCCAGTAAATCCCGAGCATGCTGCTCGCTGTTATCAGGCTTGATAGCCCGTAGCCACTTGTAGAGGTTGTGCGCAGAAACGCCAAAATGGTCGGATACTTCAGCAACGGAATAACCGCGTTCCGTTATCTGACGGACGGCTTCTTCCTTAAATTCAGGTGTAAATCGTGGTGTGCCCATATGCTCAAACTATAGGGCAGGATCGTCTACCGGGGTGGGGCCCGTCCAAGTTGGCTTGTTCAGGCTGGCGTTCCGATTTCTGTATTGCAGGAAATGGGTGGCTGGGAGTCTATCGAAATGGTTCGCCGATATGCTCATCTGGCACCAAATCACCTGACTGAACACGCTCGACAAATTAACTCTATTTTTGGTACTTCTGTCCCAAATATGTCCCACAGTAAAAATAAGGAAGGTACGAATAATACGTAAGCATTTGATTTAGATGGTGCGATAATAGGAACAATACCTATTCACTATTTCATTGATTAGCAATGTAAATCACCTGTTTCATCTTTGGTGATACCCCCAAAGATACCCCCAATGGATTTTTTGTCATTATGGAAATGTCATACTAAGTTGCCTAATCCCTCACATGACAGCTTAATGCCCTGAACTTACGAATAAAATGTGCTAACATTACGAAGTAATGCACAGAGTATGAGCATGCTGTAGCAGGTTGATATATAAGGGTTGTTGTTAGCACTCAACACAGGCTCAGATGTTCAAAATAATGTGATCAAGTCCACATTCTTGCATTCTATGTGAATGGAGAAAACAGGAATAAAACCACACAGCAAAATTTATATATAAATTAAATCTGACTCTTTCTGTTTTATAAAGTTAAATATTGCATGAGAAAGGATTATATATGAGCACAGTTAAGAAAATTGATACCATTTCATCTTACTTCAAAATTCCCCCTTCAATACTTGATCAATTAGATGTTGTTGATGTTCTGTTAGAATCAGATACATTGCTTTTTATTGACCCAATGCTACTCCCTGAAAGTAAACATTCAGAAATGAAAGATGATGCAGATCAAAAATACATCGACACTTTCACAAAAATAATAAAGCTGCTTAGTGCATGCAAAATAGATAATGACAGTGATATTGCATGGAGAACTGCAAAAAAATTATTTTCATTTTCCGAAATAGGCTGGACATGTCTGGGTTATGGCTCATCAGCCAAAGGCTCAGGATTTGGACCTCAGCTTGTTAATAATACGATGAAAACTGCTCATCAAATTGTAAGTATGGATATTGATGATCCCGATTTATTCATGGTTATGTCATTATTTGAAGAAGGTATTGGGGCGGACCGAATTAGTGACATGACCACCAATATAATATTTGATGCCTTAGTTAAATTTTCAGAAAGAGTAAACATAACACTTAAGATCCCAACAAAAGAATTCACTTTTAAAGGGAATAAATACAACGCCCCCCACAATCCATTAACAAATAAGCCACTAATATTAGTTCCTAAAGATATTGTCCGCGACTTACCAATTTCTACAGATTGGAGTGGTGCTGTCCACACAATGAAGGAGAACACTGACTTAAGAGACAGAATCAATACAAATATTGGTAATCTCCTCGCATCTATGACCAAAAAGCAAAAAGATGAAGCCAAACGTCGAGCTTTAGAGAAAAAAGAATATTTTGAGGATTTGCTAACATTAATAAAAGAAGTAGAAAAAGAGCCCTACGATTTCAAAGCGGATAGAAACGGTGAATTATTCTGGTTAAGATTGGCATCTTCAATAGACAAGAAATATCCGTTTAATCTTTCAGGATATAATAAAAAACTAACTTTGGATGATGTTGAACATCTTGTAAGCGACATTTTAAATCAATTCAAGGATCTCATTGAAAACAAAGGGTTATGGAAAGAAATGTGGGCTGATGATAAAAAGCCACGTAAAGAAAAAGCTGCACAACGTTTGCTATTTGCTGTTGCATATTCATATTGTAAAGCAAACAACTTAGATATAAGTCCTGAAGCCGATTCAGGAAATGGCCCCGTTGACTTTAAGCTTTCACAAGGCTTTGAACAAAAAGTATTAGTGGAAGTAAAACTCTCGTCTAATGGAAAGTTATTGCACGGATATGAAAAGCAGCTTGAAATTTATAAAAAAGGGGATGACACTGAACGTGCATTTTTCGTAATAGTTGATATTGGCTATATCGGAGACAAATATCAAAAAGTTCAGCAAGCCAGAATTGCTGCCGAAAAAGAAGGAAAGAAAGTTTCAAAAATTATTCACATCGATGCCCAACAAAAGGACTCCGCCAGCAAACGCATTTAAATTTACTCAATGCTGACTAAATTGAACATACGAAAACCTGAGCCATCTCACCGCATAAAAATAGTATCTGCGAGCAGTTCCACCGAACGATATTGCAGGAGTTTTATCAGGTGACCTTCCGCAAAAATTGTACGGAGATCTCGGCACATTACAGTCGAATTTTGATGAATGGCTGGCTCACTATAATAATGAAAGCACCCATCAGGTAAAAATGTGCTGTAGGCGAACGCCAATGGAAATGTTACTTGATGGGGCACTCATCTGAGTCAAGAAAAATTTAACCCAGATGTAATCTGACAGATTCCTGTATAAATAACCGGCAACTGTCAGATTAGGCCTGAGCTAATACACGCGCATTGGTTTTGACCAGATTGGACACTCCAAATTTGACAGTCAGGGCTGTCCTTATCCATTGCTTCATCTCAGGTATCGAAAGCATACCGAAAATTGACTACCGCGCCCTCTGGGGCTTGCTCAACAGTTCACCGACCTAAAAGCGAGTTTTAGGCCGGTTCACCGTTCGGACGTGAGAAACATGATTAGGACTTGGATTTATTTAAAACACTTTCGATATAGGCTTGGCCTTGTGCTTTGTAGGCATCAACATCACTCTCATGAAGATTGGGTATATTAAGCAAAACCCCAAAGACTAATTCTTTATCTACATAACTAATATCACATTCTAAGACTTTGGCAACCTCTGCACCGAAAATAATTTTCTTACGTGTATTTTCTTTTTTTGTTTGTTGTTTCTTTTTAGCTTCCAAGAAGTATAGACGTTCCTGTGCCGAAGCAATTTGTTGTTTGATTGTTTTTGTTGTCATTTATCTTCTCCTCAATGTTTTCTCTTGTTGGAATACGGGACATCAGCATAATCATAACCTTGTCCAATTTTTTTCTTGATTGATTTTATTTTTATCTTGAACTGTTGTTTAATCTGTCGCTGTTTTGCTTGTTCCCGTATATTAATTACTATTTTTTCGGCTTCTAAATAGGCTTGTTCTGTATCGGTATAGATACCATCATCAAGAAGTCGCTTGGCTTCCCAATCAATGGCTTCATCGTTATTTTTATACATTATAACCTCCTAATACTTTTAATGTATAATTCAATTAACACAATTAAAATAATTATCAATACAAAAGGGAATTAATCCCCCAAGAAATAAACCTAGTTTAAAAACCCGTAAACGTAATAGCCCCCAAGGGGGGCTAAAGTCATGTTAGCATCGGTTCAAATTATCGTTCTTTGCTGAGCATTATTTATGTTTTTCGATTCCTTTAGTATTAACTAGATGCTTACTCATCTTATAATAATATGGAATCATGATAGCATAAGAAAATATTTCCTCATCCGTTATAAACTTTCTGCTTTTATTTTCATCCAGATACTTAACAAAATAAGAGTATGCCTCTTTATCGTATATATTTAATTCCCTAGCTCGATCATGAATTTCTATTAAGCCATGAGAATATTCAATAACATTGAACTCTTTATTTTTACCTTGTGCAATAGAAATTAAATATGCAGAAATTATTTTATCCATTATTAAATTCAACTTACTCAAAACAGCCTCATTATGTGCTGTTTCTAACTTCTCATTTATAGATGCCAACTCAGAGTTTTTAGATTCAATTTCTAATGATAAATTACCCGCCCTCTCATTTAGATCTTTGATTTTTTCTGTTTGAATGTGCAAATCATTTTTTATTTTTGCAGTTTCCTTGCCCAGTCTTTCATTGTCAGTTTGAATATTTACTTTGTCTTTCCTTAAATCTTGCAATTCCGACTCTTTTTGAAATACAGGGTGTATTGTGTGAAAATAGATCCAGATACCAAAAATAAAACTAACAACAGTAATTGCTTTTGTAATTACGTCTAAAACACCATCATCTCGTTTAAAGAAATTCACTTTAAAATCACCTTATATTAATAATATTCAAAGTAAATACAACAACACTCCAGAACAGCCATTACTAATTTCTTGTCTAATACTCGCTGCGTTACTTATTTTTGTTTATTAGTGTTTTTTATTTCACCTGTCGCGTCTCCATCTTAATTTTACATCGTAACCAGAGAGTTGTGCAACAGAGAAAAGTACCGATAAAGGCTACTATTTCTCTGTTTTTACTTACCACACTCTACGGCGGGGTAAGTTAAAACCACCATTATTATTCGGACATCACCTAAAACCCATCTATGTAATATTGCGGAATACTTCACCCTTTCATCTAGATTGCGCCGCTTAATTTGGCGATTTGGTTTACAGGGAATAATATATTCCGTATTAATTAAGTAGAGGTTTTACATTGTTAGAAAAAACAATGCCCACTTATACACTCACTTCGTGAGCGTGTGGGGTCTACCGACAGTTGCCTGCCGCAGGCTAAAAGAAAGGTCCACATCAACACAAAAGTTTTTCTTACGAAAAACTAACAGCAGCATTGTTATATTTGAGGTTTGTATTTTATGGCGATTTTTCATCTGGAATTTAAAATTTTGAAACGTTCTGAGGGCATGTCTTCCTGTAGGAAGGCTGCCTACCATGCGCGTTGCAGAATAACAGATGATCGCACTGGAAACACATATGATTTCAGCCACAGGACAGATTTATTCCATCATCAGATATTAGCCCCTGTTTCAGCACCTGCTCATATTATCGAAAGATCAACAGCACTATGGAATGAAGTTGAGAGAGTTGAGCGTCAGAAAGACGGTCAAACAGCCCGTTATTTTGATGTAGCTATTCCCTGTGAACTGAGCAATGAAGACAAGATAAAATTAGTAGCTGAATACTGCCAGAAAAATTTCGTTGATAAGGGCATGATTACTGATATCGCTTTTCATGATCTTGACAGTAATAATCCTCATGCTCATGTGATGTTGACATTAAAACCGATTACCGCTGATGGCTTTGGCAAAAAAGATAGAAGCTGGAATGACAAGAAAAACGTTATCAAGTGGCGTGAATCATGGTCAGTGATTGCTAATCGCTATCTTGCCGCTGCTGGCAGTAATGAACGTATTGATCACCGTTCTATTGATGCTCAACACGCTGAAGCACTCGAAAGCGCCGCTATTACATTGGATGTTGTAGAAAAAGCGTTATGGCTTGCCAAGGCAACATTGACCAGCCGCCCACCAATGCAACGTGTCCATCGTGCCAAGTGGAATAGCAAAAGCGTTCAGGAAAAACGCGCTGCTGAGCAGGCTGTTCGTGATGAGATGAAACAAGAAGCTCAGGCTACATACAACACCTTCAAAGATTTAGATCTGCAGATCGTTGTTGACCTTAGAAACTTCACCGTATCAGAAATGCCTGAGCCTATTGAAATCGTATTACCTGAAACAGGTTCGCAGTCATCATCATCCGAAGAGCAACAATCTGTTCTGGTTGCCCCTGCACCTCATACACGCACCAAATTGAAAACCCCATCCCCGTCAGCTGCCAGAGCAGTTAAACGCGCTCCTGTTAAAAGTAAGAAAAAGCAGGCTAAACCCCGTCAGACGGGTTTGTTCAAGCGTTTCACCCTACTGGTGGTTGAATATATAAGAGAGAAATTCGTCTGGGCCAAGAAGAAGCCAGTCCCGGTTTCCATCGATGCTGAACACGATAAGCGTACTGCTGAACACTATGTCTTTGACGAGGTTCAGGGTATCTATGTGCCACGCGCTGAGTTTGAAAAGCGTGCCAGATTTAACAGTGATAATTACAAGCCTACTTCAGATGAGATCAGGCGTTTTCCAACTTGTCCACAGCGCGAACAACCCATAACAGATAGCATTATGGATCTGAAACCATCTATACCAACAGATCAAATGAGAAAACGAAGTTCGCTGAAGTTAAGACCTACGGGTTACAGAGATTGAGAATGATCGCCAAAGATAAACTATTCTTTTTATCAAGCTGATCCTAATGTATATTGGAACGTGAATCACGACATATTGCTAAGGAATTGAATCTTGCCAACCATTAATGTCATAAAAGAAGAGGCTATTAAGTTTCGGGAATTGATAGAAAAATGTGATAAAAACAACAATAATGTTTTAACAGACAGTTTCCCTGTAATGAATTGTAAAATTTCTTCGATACTTCTTTCTTATCATTTCCTAACGTTGTGGCCCGAAATTATGATAAAAGGAATAAATGCTGCGGCAGGTAAAAATGGAAAAATAACTCACTACTGGCTTGAAATTAATGATGTTGTGGTTGATATAACAGGAGATCAATACAACCTAATTGATGACAGAGAACTAAATGAAAATATTATACAAAGCAGACCATTTCCTGCTGTACATGTATCATTTAAAAAAGAAAGTTATCTATATAAATTATTTAAGATCCAAGGAGAAGATAACTTCGAAAAAGGCTTTCCAACGATTGGAGATGACTTTATTGAAGAAATTCATCTTGGGTATAGTCAATTGATTGACTTTAAAAGAATAGTTCACAAACGATAAAGCATACTACACCTTGCAGCACTTTGATTTAATAGTTTAATTTAAAGTATTAAATTAATACTTTGCAAGTCATAACTTAATTATTTGGTGTTCTATATTAACACCATAAATCTTTTAAGGATTATAATGAAAAAGAAAATCAGAGACCCGGAAAAATTCGATGCTTTCGAGTTATTTTCATCTCTTTCATTGAAACATAGTTATAACATTAATGATTCATCAGCTTTGAATGATTTTATTTCTCGTGTTAAAAAATCACTTGAGTCTTCTGTTAAAAATAAAACACTAGCTTACGGAAAAAGAACTGAAGCACTTTTTGCCTACGTTGCTGGAGCTTTAGGTGAGGTTAAATTTCTCAAGCAAGAGGACTCTGGAGAACTATTTTTTTCAGGTGATGAAATTCAAGCCCCTGATTATCAGCTGATATTAAACAATAAAGAAAAAATTCTTGTTGAGGTAAAAAATTGTAATAACAAGAATCCCGACCAGAAATTTATGCTAAAAATGGATTATGTCGAGAAACTAAAAAGATACGCTGATATAAATCAACTACCTCTTAAGTTTGCTATTTATTTTTCTAGGTGGAAAATGTGGATACTTATCCCGCTGGAAGTTTTACAAAAAATAGATAACAGCTATGTCATAGATTACACAACAGCAGCCCCATACTCTCAAATGAATAGGCTGGGTGATGCATTTATCATAACGCAAAAGCCTAAAATGGAATTACACTTATTTTCTGAAAACAAAAATAAAACAGTTTCAATTTGTAGGAAGGAAAATAAAATAAAATGGGATATAGATGGATATAAGATATTTTCAGATGGAATTGAAATTACGAATAAAAAAGAAAAAATAATTTCATATTATTTACTAACACATGTAAAATGGAAAAATGTAATAATGGAAGAAATAAAAAATGATAACAATGTAAATGGCTTAAAATTTACATACTCAGGGAATCTTGAACCATTTAATAACTGCGGACCATATAGTCGCATAATATCATCAGTCTTCAACCAACTCACAACAGATATATCAGGAAACGTATCCAGCCTTAGTTTAGATATCGACCCGATGATATTTAATATTTTTGCACCTAAAGACTATCAAAGCGAGATACTACCGATTCTAAGATTACATATTTCTCACGATAACTAACTTAATAGAAATGACAAGACTAGCATTTACAATAAATCACGCTTAAATACTTCAATTGAAGCGTGATTTATTCACGGTTTACAAGCTACATCCTTCGCCTGAAAACAACATTATCAGAAAAGATAACCTTCCCAGCAATAAGTCCGACAATGCCTATAATCGGCAAACTGATAGTAGCCCCAGCTATACCTGTAGACATTCCTATCAGGATTGACAGACCAAACGACAGAAAGATAACCAAAAGCGCATACCACTGCGGATAGGCTCTATACAGAACAGTCGCCATACAGCCAGTGCAAACTCGCACACCATGCTGACTTTCTTTTAAGCAGAAAGGACACTGGATTTTATTGCGTTCCATGAGCGTGCCCTTATTTAGCCTGCCAGCCGTTATTGGTTTTCACCAGAATAATGTTGGCTTCTTCTGGTTCACCCATCCCTTTCACGCCGGAGAAAACATTTTTATCAACCCAGCCCGGAACGCCATCCAGTTTCCATGTATAGGTCACTTGCGTGATTTTAGCGCCATTACCTTCACTCGGTTCAGTCCAACTTGTGATCTCTGCGACAGCACGGTGACCGACACAGGCACCTTCCTCACGGTTCCAAAAATCAACCTCTTGTCCTTTGTCGGTGACTTCCAGAACATCAACGCTACTAAAGCCGTTAGACTGCTGTGAAACAGTGAAGACCTTTCAGGATTTCATCGCTGGCATTGTATCCAGCAGAACGATAGCCATGATTAACCTTTACAGGAAAACCTTTGTTGAAAGCAAAGTCATTGTGTTGCAGTGAGTAGCACACCTTTGATTTTGAAATTTTCGCGTTAATCGCCTTCTCAAAGTCGCCTTTCTCCCCACATCCCGCCAGAACAAGAGCTGTGCCAGCAACAAGTAAAATCTTCTTCATCTTCCTATCCATCCTGATAATCAAAAATGCTGTTATGTAGAGGTTGTCTGCAGCGCATCTGTAGTCGTTAAGGCTTGTTCTTACTGGCATAACGCAACAAAACCACCTGATTAACCAATTGATAGGATTAAATTATTTTTGTGGGCCGTCATATCGTTTGTAACGATCAAAATCAAAACAATGATAGTTATAATCCATCATTAAATATATATCGATCGATTAAAACAATTAAAACGCCGATCGATAAAGAATCATTAATCGATACAGGCTATCAATATCAATTTATCGATCTGCAATAGCGATCATTTTCTTGCTAGATGAATCGTTACTGGATAAAGTGAACAGAAGGATCACTGGACCGTTTGTGGGTTGATTCTTGGGTATAGAACGTCAAACCCAATGACCAACAGCCAGTACTGCCCTATGGCCCTTGCTTGGCCTTTATTAATGCAGCATCAGGGAAAACAACCATGAGGGATGCCGTTAGCTGATTAGATAAAAAGATTCATAGGCTTCTGATAAGCGGCTCTTTTCTTCAGCCATTAACACAAATTTAAATAGACAGAGGTATATCGCATCTGGTCCCGGCGTCTTTACGCCTATTTTTTCGTTTACTTTTTATATGGAGTTAACATGAAAAAACTGTTTATCGCTGCGTTGGTGATCCTGCCTCTTACCGCTTGCACCACCTATGGCAACAAATCCCTTAAAGACGAATCCCAACAAACCGTAAAAACCAAACTCGTTAAAGGGAAAACGACCCAGCAAGATGTTATTAATGCATTCGGTGAACCTCAGACGCGAGCCACCAATGATGGTCAGGAGATGTGGTCCTATTCCAGCATGTCAGGCGAGAGTCAGATCTCGAACTACATCCCCGGTCTGGCCTTGCTGAAGAACAGCAACACGGCTCACATGAACTCTCTTGAGATCTGGTTCAAAGAGAATGTTGTTGACCGATATAATTTCAGCCAGACGGCGAGTAAGGTTTCGAAAGGATTGTTGGATTAACGAATAACAGCCAAATATATTTTTTCCTAGTTTTACTTTTAATTTATGGGTGCCATTTAAATTGGCACCCATCTATTTTATTATCTCATAGCATAACTTATTATAAATGTGTTTACCTTGCGTGTGCCCCCCCGAAAGTGGACTTCACCCAAGGTTTCACCTCCTGAAATTTCTGACGAAAAAGTCAAAAATCGATCAGGATTGGCGAGAACCAAGATGAAAATATATGACTTCACCCAAGTTGATCTGGCTTAGAGTTCTGGATCGTTTCCAACACAGGACACCCTACGACACTCCCAGATTCGCCCATGCAGATAAAATGTATTGCTATCCCCTATTTATGCGTTTAAGCAAAGGTAGGGCTTTCTCATAGCCATTCCATTACAACTTCATTTATCTGTTTAGAGCTTCGCTTCGAGTTGGTATTTCGTCGCTCCCCCTTCTATACCTACAATCAACAAACATACGGACAACTCTTGTAAGCGGCTCGCGCTCAATGACTCCACATATGCAGACCTGATACAAAGGCTATTGATTTGATTGCTTTCGAGGACTCTGAAGCTTTTAGAAATGGTATTTGAAGTTTGTAAAAAGTTGCGATTTAGATTTGACAAATATAAGTGACTGGGTAATACTTTATTTATATTTGTAATCAGTTCTTGCTTAACTCGATTACAAGGCTTCAAAAGTCGGCAAAACTTCTTTAGTCCTTAGAAAGTCAGACGTCATAGTCTGACTTTTTTTGTATCTTTATTCTATTTAACCGATATATATTATTCGTCAAGAGAAAGTCGAAAGTATTTAGTATTTTTTTAAATAATAGATATAGCGTGACAATATTATTTTTTCTAAGCCCTTTAATAAAATCAAGTAAATGATGGGTATTCCACAATTTACTTGATAGGATGCTGATCTCTATAATTTTTTTTCGTCAAGAAAACTACTCTTCTTCTTCCTCATAATCATAGTCACTATCATAAGGATATAGCACAACTTCATCTTCAGGTATTACTGGCTCGCAGTCTTCAAGCTTTTCAGAATCAATAAAAGTGGTAGCCATCACTATGTTCTTAAAATTATTGTCAGTAATCCACTCCGAATTCCAAACATGCTCATGTGGTTTATCGTGTGCGCCAGATACGATAGAACAAAGGGTCTCTTTATATTCTATATCGCTATCAATGTGATAAGAGATACGTTGTAGCCAGATATCTAAAATCCCAGTCCCCAAGATAGGTTCAAATTTATATTTAATCAGTTCAATTAACTCTACTTTCTCATCATCATCTTCTAAAAATTTTAGTACATTACTTAATACCAATGCACAAGATGGAAATGTCCGTGGATTATTAACCATAATATCAGCAATGATGCTAACGATCGGTCGAACATCCTCTTTCAGCTTGTTCATGCGTTCTAAACGCTTATTTATCTTGGCTAAGTATCTTTCAAGCTGACCTGAATTCTTATATTTACGTGAGAAAATAACAAGCTTCAAAAGCGTCTTTTGAATAGTCGTAGTATTAACACTTTTGCCAAAGAGTATTAAAGCTTCTTGCTTGTCGGGTTTCATCGAGCTGAGGACAATATCTTCAGAAAGAGATGTTTTAGACGCATTAAGCTGTAATCCTAATTTTTGCAGAATAACAGTAAGATATCTCGCTATTGCCTCAGAATCCTCTTTACTATTTGTAAATATTCTATAGTCATCACGGTATCGAATAACATGATAGTCATCAATATCTTCTTCTTCGAGCTTCTCCCCTAGCAATTCATCGGCATAGCCTAGAACTATTTCAGCAAGAAAATCCATAAGTGCAGAACCCTGAGGAATACCGTTTGTCTGTCCCCAACGCATTTGACGTAAGGCGTGATCTATTCGGTTTCCAAGATTTGTATTATCCCCTCTTACCTCCTTCGCTTCTTCTTTAGTATGAATTGCCCAAGGAATAGAGTGGGTATAAATCGATGGATAGAAATTTGCTATATCCGTAGTGAACAGATATTTGAACTGAAGAGATTTATTGATAGATTCTTGTTCGACATCACGCCACCATCCCGATACAGTCTCAGCGGTATCAGAAATATCATCATCTTCAGATTCTCTTGGCAAACTTGCGCACACTATTTTTTCATTTATTTGAAAAGTATCAAACCTATCGACCAAGAGATCCCATGCCTCTTCTTCGGTTATTTTATGAACGATGTGAGCATAAATGGCAGGATGAATCAAATCGAATGGTCGCCAAGAGTAGTGACCATCTTTGTTTGTTTGCAATATATAGTTTACGTTTTCATAATTGCATGCTTTTTTGTAGCCAATATCATTAATACCGTTTTGCTTCTGATCCAGCGCATCACTCACCGCGTGCAGAAGAGGCGAAAAATCAAAGTAAACAGGAAGTGGAAAACTGCAATAACTATTGTGTTTTAAAAAAAAATCCCTTGCGTCTTCTGCCGCCATTTCGGTAATTAATGTCATATATCCCCCACAAGTATAATTTTCAGGGGTATATTAAACACTCCTTTTGTCTCAATGTCTTATGCTGCATCATTAAAATGAGTCAAAGATCAATGATTTTGTGGACTACATCCAGTTAATAATGAAGACGTTAGTTCTGTTTGCTACCGGAACAAACCAGCCTGTCAGATTGAGGATAGCACTCAACCACAAACGTTCAGCTCATGCCTGAGCCAAAATAGCATAGTTCCTCTGGTGATACCTTATCCTTTTCCATCAGCTTGAGGAGCCTCTTCATCCTCAGCTTACGCACCTTATTTTCACCAATACTCTGATAATACTCCTCACGCCGCTCCTCTACCACTTTTCGGAACTTCTTCAAAAGCTGATTAAGTGTTTTGATATCAGTAGTAGCGGCTTCAGCTTGGATTTTTTTATACATAAACATAACGTGGAACTCATCAATCATCAGATTTCTCCTGTTATCATAAATGTTGTTTATCTGCCCCTTACGAGGCAAATATATATTCAAAGAAAACTACAAAGATTTGTGAACAAATAAATACGAATGCCTCACCAGCAGATTAGCGATTACCTTAAGATCAACCTCGTCAATATTTCCATTATTTCCTTCTTTCTGTGTTAAACTCTCAAAGTTATTTTTAATATGCATTATCACGCTCATGATAGTTGCACTCATAAAATCATGATCACTAATATACTCTCTTATATCCCCATCGTGATCTTTTAGTAAACTGATCCAACTTTCCTCAAATGATCTTTTAGCAAGATCAAGGAACAGTTTTGTAGATTTGTTTTTAACTTTATTATTTTTAGACATGATTAACTCTCACTTTTATATGATTATTTAATATTTAGTTTATTTTCAGCCCCAAGAAGGGGCCAAATAGATTTACATATAGGCTAACACTAAGGCTTTGGTATGCAGAATCATTACCTCCATTCTCACCCCTTTAAAATCGATAAGATAGTGCTTATTTATTGCTACACCCTTTTTAGCTCGTTCGATTACTTGGTCATAGACTGTTTCCATGTGATGATTATCAGTAAGTAAATTAAATGCCTCTTTGGGGCCTTTTTTGACTATATCCCAATAGATAAGATAATACTCTTGCATTGCTGATATTAGAAACATCTCAGTAGCGATCCTATCAAAACCATTATTTTTCTTATTCATATATTTTTCCTTTTCTTTGTTTATAGTGTAAAATACCCTGCATTATTAATGCATGAAATATTTTAGTTTTTATTTTATAGTATTTTAAAAAACACAGCGTTTAACGTTTTACATAAAACCTCCTCATCGTATTAATAGTGTATTGTTCATTAATCAGCGTGTTTACGTGAAAACTGAATAATGTTTTCAATCCATTCATCGATTTCACTTTCAACAAAAGCTCTGGCTCTTATTCCAATCTTTATCGGTTCTGGGAATACGCCCCTGCTAATAAGTCGATAAATCCATGCTTTGCTATATCCTGTTTTATTCATCACTTCCGGCAGGCGAATAAGTCTTCTTGTTGTCATATATTTCTCCGTTGTTGTTTTGATGAATGTAGTATCTGCAGATCGCTTATGACGTTCAACCCTAGGAAAATCAGAATTGAACTCGAATTGAGTGTTTTTCATACAAAAAAAGATGAAATGGCGGGAGAGCTGTCACTGGGCGGGGTATAGAGCGATTTAGCAATAAGTGCTATTTATTTTCCTGTTTTAAGGTATTTTATAATTTTCATATTAATCAATTAGTTAATCACTATCAGTTTAAATTCTGACTTAATTCTTATCTGCTTTAGCCAAGAAAAAGGGCTATGCCCGTTAAGACATAGCCCTTCTTTCATCAGCAGTTATCTCTATCCACGCCGATTAAACGTTCCCTGCACCACATTGCCGCCTTTCTCAAGGCTTGCCATGTAGTCAGCATACCATTGCAGCATCTCACGTCTGCCATCGAGATATTGCGCATGGTTGTAGGTGCCACGGATAGCATTCTTATCAACATGCGCCAATTGGGTTTCAATCCATGCGGTGTTGTAGCCCTGTTCATGAAGAACGGTGCTCATGGTATGGCGGAAGCCGTGACCCGTAACCCGGCCTGTATAGCCAATTCGCTTGAATACCTGATTGATACTGGCTTCGCTCATGGTCTTACTTGGGTCATTGCGTCCCGGAAACAGTAAAGGAAATTGCCCCGTCATTGCTCTGATCTGTTCGATAATGGCTAACGCTTGGGTAGATAGCGGGATGATATGGGGACGGCGCATTTTCATGCGTTCAGCAGAAATTTCCCATAGCGCTTTATTCGTATCGATTTCAGACCATAACGCACCGCGCAATTCACCTGTTCTCAGGCCAGTAATGATCAGCAATCTCGCTGCCAGCACCATCAATTCACTGCCAGAGTAACCCGCAAGGGCTTTAAAGAAGGCGGGAAGCTCTTCGGTGGTCAGGAATGGGTAATGTGTAGATTCATGCCCCTGCATGGCACTGGTGAGCTCTGGCGCAGGATTATACTCGGCTCTGCCTGTCACGATGTCGTAGCGAAACACTTCGCCGCAGCGTTGGCGCACTTTTTTCGCTTTCTCGGTCGCGCCTCGGTCTTCCATCTTTTTCAGCACGTTCAGCAATTCCAGCGGCTTAATGTCTGCGATTGGGCGTTGACCAATGAACGGGAAGACGTCTTTGTTGAAGGCTTCAAGAATGTCAGAGGCATACCCTGCAGACCATTTCTTCACTTTCATGTTGTGCCATTCGAGCGCAATTTCTTGAAAGGTGTTTTTGACCTGCGCTTCACGCTCAACTTTTTGTTCTTTTTTAGCCTCCAAAGGATCGATACCCCCAGCGATACCCTTTCTAGCTTCATCACGTTTTGCTCTGGCATCAGCCAAGGACACATCGGGATATACCCCCAGCGCCAATAACTTTTCCTTTCCATCGATACGATACTTTAAACGCCAGTAGCGTGACCCATTGGTTTTAACCAATAAGTAGAGGCCACCACCATCAGCCATCTTGTAGGGTTTATCTTTGGGCTTGGCAGTCTCGACCTGTCTGGCATTGAGCTTCATCTGGGGGTATCTCCTTTAGACCGAACAGCTAATACCCCCATTGATACCCCCAACTCAGCGTAGATTTCCGTGAACGTGAGTAGACGAGCAGAGACAATAAGGGCCGTGAAACCGCATATTATAAGGGTTTAAAGGGTGTTTGAGTAGACTTGGGGAGACGTTAAAATAGGTAGGATGGTGCCGATAATAGGAGTCGAACCTACGACCTTCGCATTACGAATGCGCTGCTCTACCAACTGAGCTATATCGGCCCTGAGAAGGGTGTGTTCATATGGGTGAATCACGGGGTAGAAGGTTAAAACTAACCGAGCGGTGCGTCAATAGCCTTGCTACTCAACCGGCTATTTTTGCACCGCTCGCCATTAATTACGCACGAACCGTACCATCGCCAAAGCCTATCCACTTATAGGTGGTAAGCGCTTCAAGCCCCATTGGACCGCGGGCATGTAATTTCTGCGTGCTGACCGCCACTTCTGCGCCAAGCCCAAACTGCCCGCCATCGGTAAAACGGGTAGAGGCGTTGACATAAACCGCAGCGGAATCCACTTCGTTCACGAAACGCGCAGCATTATGCATATCACACGTCAAAATCGCATCGGAGTGCTGAGTACCATGTTCGCGGATATGGTCAATCGCATCATCAACGTTCATGACAATGACCACATTCAGGTCCAGAGACAGGAATTCGTTGTCGAGTTCTTCTGGCTTCAGCGGAACGCGTTTAGCCGGGCCTCTCATTACCTGCATGACGATTTCATCACCGTGCAGCGTCACGCCGCTCTCCGCCATCTGCTGGCTCAGCGCAGGCAGAAAACGTTCTGCGATGTCCTGATGCACCAGCAAGGTTTCCACCGTGTTACAGGTGCTCGGGCGCTGGGTTTTCGCGTTAACAATAACCTTCAGCGCCGGGGCGATTTCTGCGCTGCTATCGACAAAGATATGGCACACGCCAATCCCGCCGGTAATCACCGGGATCGTCGACTGCTCGCGGCACAGCTTATGCAGGCCTGCGCCGCCGCGCGGGATAAGCATATCAATATACTTATCCATACGCAGCATTTCATTGACCAGCGAACGATCCGGATTATCAATCGCCTGAACCGCTGCCTCCGGTAAACCGCAAGCTTTCAGCGCCTTCTGAATGACACGAACAGTTGCAGCATTCGTGCGATGCGTCTCTTTCCCACCGCGTAGAATCACCGCATTACCGGTTTTCAGACACAAAGAAGCCACATCAACGGTAACGTTCGGACGCGCCTCATAGATAACGCCAATCACGCCCAGCGGCACGCGGCGGCGCTCCAGGCGTAGCCCGCTGTCCAGCAGACCGCCGTCGATCACCTGCCCGACCGGATCGGTCAGATAGCAAACCTGCCGCACATCGTCGGCGATCGCTTTCAGACGCGCAGGGGTTAGCGCCAGGCGATCCAGCATCGCTTCACTCAGACCGTTTTCACGCGCCTGCGCGACATCCTGCACATTGGCGCTGAGAATGGTCTCGGTCTGCGCTTCCAGTTCATCAGCGATTTTTCCCAGCACACGATTTTTTTCGCGGCTGGAGAGCAGCGCCAGCTTATACGACGCCGCTTTAGCAGCAATGCCCATTTGTTCCAGCATATGCCTGTTCCTTATCGAGTAATCATGTCATCACGATGGACAGCGACCGGGCCATATTCATAGCCCAGAATCGCATCGATTTGTTGAGAGTGGTGACCGGCTATCCGCCGCAGAGCGTCACTGTTATAACGGCTGACGCCATGAGCGATATCACGCCCTTGCAGGTTACAAATTCGGATCACTTCCCCCCGCGAGAAATTACCCGTCACGCTTTTGATCCCTTTTGGCAGAAGTGAACTTCCACGTTCCAGCATTGCTGCGGTAGCGCCTTCATCAACCGTAATTTCGCCTGCCGGCGGCGCGCCGAAGATCCAGCGTTTGCGGTTCTCCAGCGGCGAGGCTTGCGCATGAAAACGAGTGCCGACGGAAATCCCCTCCATCACATCGCCGATAACGCCTGGTTTACTGCCTGAGGCAATAATCGTATCAATACCAGCGCGGCAGGCAACGTCTGCCGCCTGAAGCTTAGTGCTCATACCGCCAGTCCCCAGACCGGAAACGCTGTCTCCAGCGATAGAGCGCAGCGCATCGTCAACGCCATACACATCTTTGATAAGCTCCGCCTGCGGATTGCTACGCGGATCGGCGGTAAATAATCCTTGCTGATCGGTCAGCAGCAGCAGTTTATCCGCCCCTGCCAGGATCGCCGCCAGCGCGGACAGGTTATCGTTATCGCCCACTTTAATTTCCGCTGTTGCAACGGCATCATTTTCATTGATAACCGGCACAATATGGTTATCCAGTAACGCACGCAGCGTATCGCGGGCGTTCAGAAAGCGCTCTCTGTCTTCCATATCCGCACGCGTCAACAGCATCTGCCCGATGTGAATACCGTAAATTGAAAACAACTGCTCCCACAGTTGAATCAAACGGCTTTGCCCTACCGCCGCCAGAAGTTGTTTAGAGGCGATCGTTGCCGGAAGTTCCGGGTGGCCGAGATGTTCACGTCCGGCGGCAATCGCGCCAGAGGTAACAATAACAATACGATGCCCCGCAGCGTGTAGCTGCGCGCACTGGCGGACAAGTTCTACGATATGGGCACGGTTCAGGCGGCGCGATCCGCCTGTTAGCACGCTGGTGCCGAGTTTTACGACCAGCGTCTGGCTGTCACTCATGATTCTCTGCCGTTCAAAATAAGAAATAAAGACCAAATGAACGTTTTAGCAGGACTGGCTCCGGTTGCCAACAACCTGTACGCGTAGCGTGAAATTTTGTTGCGCAGGATCAGCAAGCGTAGCGGTGGAATTTGACAATTTTATTACCGCAATAATTAAACATATTTTTTTAAAAAAATTCTCACTTTGTCATAAATCTTTCATTGCCGAACGTTAAAAACCTTCCTGTTTTTTACGGGGTTTCCCGACAAATCATAGCGCGTAATTAAAACAGGAATGGAAATGAAAAAGAGCACTCTGGCAGTAGTGGTGAGTATCATCGCATCAGCATCTGTTCACGCCGCCGAAGTTTACAATAAAAACGGTAATAAGCTTGATGTGTATGGAAAAGTTAAAGCCATGCACTATATGAGCGATTATGACAGCAAAGATGGCGATCAAAGCTATGTCCGTTTTGGCTTTAAAGGCGAAACGCAAATTAACGATCAATTGACCGGCTACGGGCGCTGGGAAGCTGAGTTCGCCGGTAATAAAGCCGAAAGTGATTCGTCCCAGCAAAAAACCCGCCTGGCCTTTGCTGGCCTGAAATTAAAAAACATCGGTTCTTTTGACTATGGGCGTAACCTGGGCGCGCTGTACGATGTTGAGGCCTGGACGGATATGTTTCCCGAATTTGGCGGCGACTCTTCCGCCCAGACCGATAATTTTATGACTAAACGCGCCAGCGGCCTGGCGACTTACCGCAATACCGATTTCTTCGGCATCGTTGATGGACTGGATCTTACCTTACAGTATCAGGGGAAAAATGAAGATCGCGATGTGAAAAAGCAAAACGGCGACGGCTTCGGGACATCATTGAGCTATGATTTCGGCGGCAGCGATTTTGCCATCAGCGGCGCTTATACTCATTCCGATCGCACCAATGAGCAAAATCTGCAGCGCCGCGGTACCGGCGATAAAGCCGAAGCCTGGGCTACGGGTTTAAAATATGACGCTAATGATATTTATATTGCGACCTTCTATTCGGAAACCCGCAACATGACGCCAATTTCCGGCGGATTTGCCAATAAAACTCAAAACTTCGAAGCGGTTATCCAGTATCAGTTTGATTTTGGTCTGCGTCCATCATTAGGATATGTGCTGTCAAAAGGCAAAGATATTGAGGGCGTCGGCAGTGAGGATTTGGTGAATTATATTGACGTTGGCGCAACCTATTACTTCAACAAAAATATGTCCGCATTTGTAGATTACAAAATCAACCAGCTTGATAGCGATAACACGTTAGGCATTAATGACGATGATATCGTTGCGATAGGGTTGACCTACCAGTTCTGATAAGTCGTATTGTGCCGGATGGCGGCATAAACACCTTATCAGGCCTACGGATAATATGTAGGCCTGATAAGCGCAGCGCCATCAGGCATGGCAGCAGGGTTATGCCGACAGTTTTACCGGCTCGTCGTTGAAATCGTCAGACGGCTCCAGCGCCAGCTCCATAGAAATCAACAGGTCGCGTAGCTTTTCATGAAACTCGCGTAGCGTGTATTCCAGTCGTTCCACCACTTCGGTTTCGTTAATCGGCACTGCGGTCCAGTTGCCCTCTTTATCAAATAAACCAAACTGATAACGATAGGTGAAACGTTTCTCTTGTGCTTCCAGCTCCATCCACCAGCCCCAAAATTCACGCTTCTCAGGCGCCGGCTTCACGTTGACGCAAACTGCCAGGCAATCGAAAAAAAAACGATTGTCTTCGCACTGCCCTTCCCGGATATAGGGGCCAAGTGCGGTAAATTTCTTGATCAATCTACTTTTCGGGTGTCCACTCGGTAACGTCATTGCGATCTCCTTTAATGAAGCAACTGTTTTACCAAATCAATAGAATTTAGCAATCTATTAACACAATCTATGATGAATCCAGTCGGTGATTTCTTGCAGCGCCTTGTCAAAATTGCGGTACACCGGGTTAAAAGGGATCTCTATCAGCTTACCGTCTGAAGATGACGATGTGATTAAGCGAGACTCGTCTTCCGGGCTGAAAGGATCGTTTTTCCAGAAGCCGGAAAGCATTGGCGTAGGACAACGTCTGCCCAGTAGACCCTGTACTTTCAACGAATAGCGATTGAGCTCCACACGTAGCGCCTCATCCGAAGCATCATGCATACCCAGACGGCTGGCCAGCACATCAAGATACATCTCCGGCACCGTGCTCTGTCGTTGCGGATCGCTAAGTAGCGCATGGACCACCGACCCCAGGCAAGCCACCGCTTTCAAACGCGGCGCTTCCAGATAGGCCAGACGCACCGCAACATTGGCACCAAAACGAAAACCAAACGCCGCGACACGAGTATGATCCACCCAAGGGACATTAGGAAGCGCTTTTAACACATGCTGGTGGATCAAGCTGGAATCCTGGGTTAATTTCCACTTTGATGAAAATCCAACCGAAGGCATATCAAGCGTTAACATTGCGATACCGCGCGGCGCCAAATAGCGTTCATACAGGGTGTAATAGTCGGTTTGCATGGCGTCCAGGCCGCCGCACATGAGCACCGTCGGAAACGGACCATCACCTTTCGGCATATGTAAAAATGCAGTTACCGGCGAACCGCCATGAACGGCAAATTCCATTTCACGCAACGAACCTGGCAACCGCTGTGCTGCCTCTTCATAGGCGCGATTCGCCAGCGCCTGCGCCTGCTCCGCCAGCTCATCGCCCTTCAAATGTGGGTAGGCGGCAATGTTATAGAGCGTTGAGGCATGAAGCCAGTAGCGTCCGCTGCGCATGGCGTCCTGTTCCTGACAGGCTTTCTGCTGCCAGTCCATCGCCTGCTTTGCCCACTCATAAATCCAGTTGCCGCCGCGGTAGCCAATGACCGTATCGTATAAATCATCATCCGTTCGCTCTGCGTCGCTCATCACAATGCGCGCCTGCACATCAAGGATTTCTCGTGGGTCAACGCCGCGCCAAATCCACATCAGGCGGTTTATCATACGATACCAGTGCGGGACGTTCTTACCGTCCAGCGCGGATTGCATGGGCGGCTGCGACCCACGATTGAACCGACGGACAAGGGTAGACGTTTCAGTATGTTTAAAGCGGGGTTTGAACAGGGTTTCGCTGAGGTTAGCCTGTGTCATGCGTGCAGCCTCCTTGGATACTCATTGAGGCTTATTGTAACCAATAAAACAGCGCCCGGCATTGCCGGGCGCTCTGAAAAACTGCTGATTAACGACCTGAAATCGGCGGTACGAATACCACGCCCATATCCCAGGGCTGTTCAATCCAGGTGTTCTGAGGAATATCAATAACATAATCATCAACCAACGGGCGGCCCGCCGGTTTAGCGAAAATCGTGACGAAATGCGCTTTAGGGTACATTTCGCGAATCGCGACGGCGGTACCGCCAGTATCGACCAGATCATCGATGACGATAAAGCCTTCGCCGTCGCCTTCTGCACGCTTCAGCACTTTCAATTCGCGCTGGTTATCGTGATCGTAGCTGGAGATGCATACGGTATCGACATGACGAATGCCCAATTCACGCGCCAGTAATGCGCCAGGTACAAGGCCACCACGACTTACGGCAATAATGCCTTTCCATTGTTCTGAAGGCATCAGGCGGCTTGCCAGTTTGCGCGCGTGAATTTGCAACATGTCCCAGGTGACGACGTATTTTTCGCTCATGTGAAGTGTCCCAGCCTGTTTATCTACGGCTTAAAAATTGAGGGTGAACCAGGTTGCGCGAGATTATAGAGACCTGACGCGCTAAAAACCAGTGTTTAGCGGAATCCGCGCCTCTTTTTGCATGCTTTATACTACCCGCAGGCGGAGAAAGTGGTATTCTCAATCGCATCTCGTAAGAGTAATCAATTCCGCTAACCCTGTGGCCTGTAAGAATGTTTTTCAGGGCACCGTCAAGGAGACTTATCGTGTCTGAACTGTCTCAGTTATCACCACAACCTTTGTGGGATATTTTTGCTAAAATCTGTTCTATTCCTCACCCGTCCTATCACGAAGAGCAACTCGCTGAACATATTGTGGGTTGGGCCAAAGAGAAAGGCCTTCACGTGGAGCGCGACCAGGTCGGTAATATTCTGATCCGTAAGCCCGCCACTGCAGGTATGGAAAATCGCAAACCGGTCGTTTTACAGGCGCATCTGGATATGGTGCCGCAAAAAAATAGCGACACCGTTCACGACTTCACTAAAGATCCTATCCAGCCTTATATTGATGGCGAATGGGTTAAAGCACGCGGTACTACCCTCGGCGCAGACAATGGTATCGGAATGGCTTCTGCTTTAGCGGTACTGGCTGACGACAATGTCGTACACGGCCCGCTGGAAGTGCTACTGACCATGACCGAAGAAGCCGGGATGGATGGCGCATTCGGCCTTCAATCCGGCTGGTTGCAGGCCGACATCCTGATCAACACCGACTCTGAAGAAGAAGGTGAGATCTATATGGGCTGCGCAGGCGGGATCGATTTTACCTCTAACCTGGCGTTGACCCGTGAAGCTGTACCCGCAGGATTTGCGTACTTTAAGCTAACCCTGAAAGGCCTCAAAGGCGGCCACTCCGGTGGTGAAATTCACCTCGGTCTTGGCAATGCCAACAAATTGCTGGCGCGTTTTCTTGCCGGGCACGCAGAAGAACTGGATCTGCGTCTGATCGATTTCAACGGCGGCACGCTGCGTAATGCGATTCCGCGCGAAGCGTTCGCGACCCTCGCCGTTGCCGCAGACAACGTAGAAGCACTGAAAACGTTAGTTAACGCTTACCAGGATATTCTGAAAAACGAACTGGCGGAAAAAGAGAAAAACCTGACGCTGCAACTCAATGATGTCGCTAGCGATAACGCCGCATTGACCGCGCTGTCACGCGATACCTTTGTTCGCCTGCTGAACGCAACGCCGAATGGTGTGATCCGCAATTCAGACGTGGCGAAAGGCGTAGTGGAAACATCGCTGAACGTTGGCGTGGTCACAATGTCTGATACGAATGTTGAAATTCACTGCCTGATTCGCTCCCTGATCGACAGCGGTAAAGATTATGTGGTGAGTATGCTGGATTCGCTGGGCAAGCTGGCTGGCGCGAAAACCGAAGCGAAAGGCAGCTATCCTGGCTGGCAGCCCGATGCGAACTCGCCGGTCATGCACCTGGTGCGGGAAACCTATCAGCGTTTGTTCAACAAAACGCCGAACATCCAGATTATCCACGCCGGTCTGGAATGCGGTCTGTTTAAGAAACCTTATCCGGATATGGATATGGTCTCTATTGGGCCCACCATTACCGGACCTCACTCTCCGGATGAGCAGGTACATATCGAAAGCGTCGGTCACTACTGGACATTGCTGACCGAATTGCTGAAAGCGATTCCTGCGAAGTAATGATCTCCGCGCCACAGCAAGGGCGCGGACTTTTTAAGAATGAACCCGGCAGTAAACGCTCGCCGGGTTCAATAGCTTTATAATACGGCTCTGAAATCCATTCCTTTACATATACGGACAGGATGACCTCGCTCGCTTTGATGAAACATCGGCTGCCGATGGGATAGCCTCGCCCCACATACTTTCCGACGACGCGCATATAACCATACTGAAATTTAGATAGCGCAATCGCAATAATTATAAAAACTTAACGGCCTGTCGCGCAATCAGTAAATCGGGTTTCACCATGGCCAGACGGCGCTCGAGTTCCGGATATAAACGTTCAATAATGGCCTCGCAGTCCGACCACTCATGAATATCCTCCGCCAGAGTACGCTCAACGCCTACCGATTTACGCAGCCTTTCACTGTTAACATCACGCTCATCAATACCCTGGCTACGCTCCCATAAAACCCGGCCAAATTTACCGAAGCGTTTAAGAAGCATCGCCAGATCGCACTGTTGGATATCCCCACAGGTTCTTAACCCCATATTTTCCAGTTTAGCGGCGGAAACTTTCCCCACACCTGGAATTTTGGCTAACGGCAACATTTTAAGAAAGTCGGGAACATCGGCTGGCGTAATAACATATTGCCCGTTCGGTTTATTGAGATCGGAGGCGATCTTCGCCAGAAATTTCACTGGCGCAACGCCGGCGGAAGCAGTGAGTTGCAGTTCATTAAAAATGGTCTGGCGAATCTCCCTGGCGATCAGAGTCGCCGATCCATAACAGTGCGGACTGTCAGTTACATCCAGCCAGGCTTCATCCAGCGAGAGCGGTTCAATCAGCGAAGTGTAGCGGGAAAATATGTCACGTACATGCCGCGAAGCCTCTTTATAGGCGTCAAAGCGACCAGGCAATAAGGTGAGATTGGGGCACAGTTTTAGCGCCATGGCGGTCGGCATCGCGCTGCGTACGCCAAACTGGCGCGCAGGATAGTTGGCGGTACTGATAACGCCTCGACGCTCACGACTCCCGCCAATGGCAATGGGGATATCGCGTAACGCCGGATTATCACGCATCTCAACCGCGGCAAAAAAACAGTCCATATCAACATGTATGATTTTGCGCATCGTTCGCCTCCCGAAACACTGTTTAAGTATACAGTGCATTCTATTGCACGCAAAGAGACATTCGCGTTAAAACAAGCGACGGATTCGAAGATATGACGACGAGAAGCTGCGGGAAAATTGTAAACGTATAAACGGGGACTTGCGAAAAACTGCTGTGGTGCTAATGTGAGCGCTCCAAATCCAGATTACTCCGATTTGGGGACTCTTTTGCCGTTCTGGCGTGTGTAACCGTTTTATCAAGGAACAAGCAGTATGCGTAAAATCGCATTTTTTCTTGCGATGCTTCTGATTCCGTGCGTCTCATTTGCCGGTTTGCTGAGCAGCAGCAGCCCCGTCACGCCGGTCAGTAAAGAGTATAAGCAGCAGTTAATGGGCTCACCGGTCTATATTCAGATTTTTAAAGAAGAGCGCACCCTTGATCTCTACGTCAAAATGGGTGAGCAATACCAGTTGCTTGATAGCTACAAAATTTGCAACTATTCCGGCGGGTTAGGCCCGAAACGCCGTCAGGGCGATTTTAAAAGTCCGGAAGGGTTTTACAGCGTTCAGCGTAATCAACTCAAGCCAGACAGCCGTTTTTATAAGGCCATCAATATTGGTTTTCCAAATGCCTACGATCGCGCGCATGGCTATGATGGTAAATATCTGATGATTCACGGCGCCTGTGTTTCCGTCGGCTGCTATGCCATGACCGACAGCGGCATTGATGAGATTTTCCAGTTTGTCACCGCCGCGCTGGTTTTTGGTCAGCCGAGTGTGCAGGTGAGTATTTATCCGTTCCGGATGACCGACGCCAATATGCAGCGTCATAAATATTCTTATTACAAAGATTTCTGGGCGCAGCTAAAACCCGGCTACGATTATTTTGAACAGACGCATAAACCGCCAACTGTTTCCATCGTTGATGGACGTTACGTCGTGAGCAAACCGTTGAGTCACGAAGTCGTTCAGCCGCAACTGGCCTCAAACTATACGCTCTCCGAGGTAAAATAACGCCCATTCGCCTGGCATAATCTTTTGCCAGGTTTCATTCCCTGTCAGGGGCTGGGTAGCAATCACGGTAACCACGTCATTTGGCGTGGTTTGTGAACTGAAATCAATTTCCATATCCTGATCCACCAGCGTGGCGACGCCAAACGGCGCCCGGCGAGTGATCCAGTGCAAATGTGTTGAGCAAAACGCCATCACATATCGCCCATCTGACAGCAGCATGTTAAAAATGCCTTTTTCACGTAATACCGTCGCCAGCGTCGCAATATATTTAAATACCGCGGTCATGTTGCCCGGCGTGCGGGGATAACGCTGCGTTAATTTATGCAATAACCAGCAAAACGCTTTTTCGCTGTCGGTTTCCCCCACCGGACGGAAATTACCGGTTTCCAGCGACTTATAACCGTTGAGCTGACCGTTATGGGCATAAGTCCAGTTGCGTCCCCATAATTCTCGGGTAAAAGGGTGTGTATTTTCCAGCGCTACTTCGCCTCGATTAGCCTGACGGATATGGGCAATAACCGAGCAGGATTTGATCGGGTAATTCTGTACCAGTTTCGCAATCGGCGAGTGGTAGCTCGGTTGCGGATCTTTGAACGTGCGACAGCCCTTTCCTTCGTAAAAGGTAATTCCCCAGCCGTCTTTATGCGGCCCGGTTCCGCCGCCGCGCTGCACCAGTCCGGTGAAGCTAAAGCAGATATCCGTTGGCACATTGGCGCTCATCCCAAGCAATTCGCACATTCATCACCTGCCTTAACATAATTCATTGCCGGATGACGCTGCGTTTATCCGGCCTACGCAAGTCCATCATAGGCCAAATAAGTCCTGCAAGGCCGCCATCCGGCAAAGCACAGAAAAAAGTCTGCTTATTTAACCATCTCTTTTTCAATCAGCTGAATCAAAATATGAATTACCTTGATGTGGATTTCCTGAATACGATCGGCATAACCGAAGTGCGGTACGCGAATTTCAATATCCGCTGTTCCCGCCATTTTGCCGCCGTCTTTACCGGTCAGGGTGATCACTTTCATGCCTTTTTCGCGGGCCGCGGCAATCGCTTTAATGACATTACCGGAATTCCCTGACGTCGAAATCCCTAACAGGACATCGCCTTCGCGCCCTACTGCCTCAACGTAACGAGAGAAAATATAGTCATAGCCAAAATCATTACTGACGCAGGAGATATGGCTAACATCAGAAATCGCAATTGCCGGGTAGCCCGGACGGTTTTCACGGTAACGACCTGTCAGCTCTTCAGCAAAGTGCATCGCATCGCAATGGGAGCCGCCGTTACCGCAGGAAAGTACCTTACCACCCGCTTTAAAACTGTCAGCCAACAGGACCGCCGCGCGCTGAATGGCGTGAATATTGGCGTCATCTTTTAAAAAATTAGCCAGCGTTTCCGCCGCTTCGTTCAGTTCGTTACGAATAAGATCCTGGTACATGAGGATATCCTTCAGCATGAATGTAAATGACAGTATGCAGTGTACCGGATAGCGGTACAGGCGAGAAGCATAAGCCGAATTAACGCCTCGCGCTTTTGATTTTTCGTGCCACCAAAAACGGCAACAATGTGAGCTTTGTTGTAATTATTTTGTAAACACATTGATAAAAGATTTTACATCCACTACAACCTAATCATCACAAGTGGTCAGACCTCCTACAAGCAAGGGAGCTTTTCGTTATGATGATTTTGAGTATTTTCGCGACTATTGTCCTGCTCGGCGCATTGTTCTATCACCGCGTGAGTTTATTTCTCAGCAGTCTGATTCTGCTCGCCTGGACCGCCGCACTTGGCGTCGCTGGCCTGTGGTCCATCTGGCTGCTGGTTCCTCTGGCCATTATTCTCGTGCCGTTTAACGTCACGCCGATGCGTAAGTCAATGATTTCCGCGCCGGTGTTCCGCGGCTTCCGTAAGGTCATGCCGCCGATGTCGCGCACTGAGAAAGAAGCGATTGATGCAGGTACAACCTGGTGGGAAGGCGATCTGTTCCAGGGCAAGCCTGACTGGAAAAAATTGCACAACTATCCGCAACCGCAACTCACTGCCGAAGAGCAGGCGTTTCTCGACGGTCCGGTAGAAGAAGCGTGCCGGATGGCGAACGATTTCCAGATTACCCATGAACTGGCGGATCTACCGCCGGAACTGTGGGCTTACCTGAAAGAGCATCGTTTCTTCGCGATGATCATTAAAAAAGAGTACGGCGGGCTGGAGTTCTCGGCTTATGCGCAGTCCCGCGTACTGCAAAAACTGTCCGGCGTCTCCGGGATTCTGGCTATAACCGTCGGCGTTCCAAACTCACTCGGCCCTGGCGAGTTGTTGCAGCACTATGGTACGGAAGAGCAGAAGAATCACTATCTGCCGCGACTGGCGCGCGGCCAGGAGATCCCCTGCTTTGCGCTGACCAGCCCGGAAGCAGGTTCTGATGCGGGCGCGATTCCAGATACCGGCATCGTCTGTATGGGCGAATGGCAGGGTCAGCAGGTGCTGGGTATGCGCCTTACCTGGAACAAACGTTATATTACGCTGGCGCCGATAGCCACCGTGTTGGGCCTGGCGTTTAAGCTTTCCGATCCGGATAAATTGTTAGGCGGAGAAGAAGAGCTGGGTATTACCTGCGCCCTGATTCCCACCTCAACGCCGGGGGTGGAAATCGGTCGTCGTCACTTCCCGCTTAACGTTCCGTTCCAGAATGGTCCAACCCGTGGTAACGATATTTTCGTGCCTATTGATTATATTATCGGCGGCCCCAAAATGGCCGGGCAGGGCTGGCGTATGCTGGTGGAATGTTTGTCGGTAGGACGCGGTATTACCCTGCCGTCCAACTCCACTGGTGGTGTGAAATCCGTCGCGCTGGCAACCGGCGCCTATGCTCACATTCGTCGTCAGTTCAAAATTTCTATCGGCAAGATGGAAGGTATTGAAGAACCGCTGGCGCGCATTGCAGGTAACGCTTATGTAATGGATGCCGCCGCATCGTTAATCACCTACGGCATTATGCTGGGTGAAAAACCGGCAGTACTGTCGGCTATCGTGAAGTATCACTGCACCCACCGCGGCCAGCAGTCCATTATCGACGCGATGGATATTACTGGCGGTAAAGGCATTATGCTGGGCGAGAGCAACTTCCTGGCGCGCGCTTACCAGGGCGCGCCTATCGCGATTACCGTGGAAGGCGCGAATATCCTGACCCGTAGCATGATGATCTTTGGTCAGGGCGCCATTCGCTGCCATCCTTATGTACTGGAAGAGATGGCCGCAGCGCAGAATAACGATGTGAATGCCTTTGATAAACTGCTGTTTAAACATATTGGTCATGTCGGCAGCAATACCGTTCGCAGCTTCTGGCTTGGCCTGACCCGCGGCTTAACGAGCCATACGCCAACCGGCGATGCCACGAAGCGTTATTACCAGCATCTGAACCGACTGAGCGCAAACCTGGCGCTGCTGTCCGACGTGTCAATGGCAGTACTGGGCGGCAGCCTGAAACGCCGCGAGCGTATCTCCGCGCGTCTGGGCGATGTACTGAGTCAGCTTTATCTGGCCTCAGCCGTACTGAAGCGTTACGACGACGAAGGTCGCCATGAAGCCGACCTGCCGCTGGTGCACTGGGGCGTACAGGATGCGCTGTATCGTGCTGAACAGGCGATGGACGATCTGCTGCAAAACTTCCCGAACCGCGTCGTGACCGGATTGCTCACTGCGATGATCTTCCCGACTGGTCGTCATTATCTGGCGCCGTCTGATAAGTTGGATCACGCCGTTGCGAAGATCCTGCAGGTGCCGAACGCCACACGTTCACGTATTGGGCGCGGTCAGTATCTGACGCCAGCCGAACATAATCCGGTCGGTTTACTGGAAGAAGCGCTGCGTGATGTCATCGCCGCCGCTCCGATTCACCAGCGCATCTGCAAAGAACTGGGTAAAAATCTGCCGTTTACTCGTCTGGATGAACTGGCGCGCAATGCGCTGGCGAAAGGGCTTATCGATAAAGATGAAGCCGCCATTCTGGCGAAAGCGGAAGAGAGCCGCCTGCGCAGTATCAACGTTGATGATTTTGAACCTGAAGCGCTGGCGACCAGGCCGGTAAAGCTGCCGGAGAAAGTGCGTAAAGTCGAAGCCGCATAATCGGTCTCGCGTCTTTCCTGCCCCGCTTTCGCGGGGCTTTTTCTTGCCGCTTTTTTATTATTGCTCATGCTACAGTGTAAAGACGCTGTTCAATGAGGAGCCCCGATCGTGTCTGGTTTGAAAATTACCCTGTTGCAACAACCTTTAGTCTGGATGGACGGCCCGGCGAACCTGCGTCATTTTGACAGACAACTGGAGCTCGTATCTGGCCGGGATGTGATTGTTCTGCCTGAAATGTTCACCACCGGCTTTGCGATGGAAGCCGCTAACAACTCGCTTTCGCAAGATAGCGTGATGGCGTGGATGCAGGCCAAAGCCCGACAAACTGACGCTCTGATTGCCAGCAGCGCGGCGCTACAAACTGAGCGCGGCGCCGTAAATCGCTTCTTACTTGTTGAGCCGGAAGGCAAGGTTCATTTCTATGATAAACGCCATCTGTTTCGTATGGCGGATGAACATCAATATTATACCGCAGGTGACAAACGCATCATCGTGCAGTGGCGCGGTTGGCGTATCCTGCCGCTGATCTGTTACGATCTGCGCTTTCCGGTATGGTCGCGCAACCGCAATGATTACGATCTGGCGCTGTATGTGGCGAACTGGCCCGCGCCGCGCTCGTTACACTGGCAAACATTACTGACGGCGCGCGCTATTGAAAATCAGGCTTATGTCGCAGGCTGTAACCGGGTTGGCACCGATGGCAACGGGTTTCATTATCGCGGCGATAGCCGGGTAATTAATCCCCAGGGCGACATTATCGCCACCGCCGATCCACACCATGCGACACGCATCGATGCCGATCTTTCTCTCGCCGCCTTGCAGGACTATCGCGAAAAATTTCCTGCCTGGCGCGATGCCGATCCATTCACATTGTAACCAGCCTGCCGCTCACCGCGGCGGGATTGTTGCACTCCGTAACTCTCCGTAAAACAAATTCGCGTGGCGCAATGTGGCAGGCAACGTATTCTGACTAAGATAATCGTTCGCCATTCGAGAGCGATAAAAACGGTTAATTATTCCCTTATCAGGATATCTCCATGAAAAACTTTGTACGCACAGCTTTACTGGCAGCGACTCTGGCGGGCGTTTCTTTTGGCGCTTTCGCCGCCGCTGTCCCCAATCCTCCCCTGCCCGCCCAGGATCCTATTGTCCAGCACCTGAAACTCACAAACGATCAGATTACCCGGATCAAAAAACTTCACCAACAACTGGAAACCGACGTCAGTCAGATTTCTATGAAGGGAATTAAAGACGGCGCGCTGATAGAGGTGATTAAATCCGGCAAATGGGATGATGCCGCCGTGAAACAGCAGCTTGCTGCCTTCAGTAACATAGAACAGCAGGCGCGCTATTATCGGGTCAAGTATTATTTTGATTTAAGCAAAGTCTTAACACCAGAACAGCGCCAACAGGTACAACAAGATCTCGCCCAGGCGCTAGAGTAAATATTTTTGCCCGTTATTTATGGATAACGGGCTTTATCCAAAGTTAAATACACATTCATCTAAATCCTTTTCTTACAGTCAATAACTTGACCACCGAAGGCGGCGAAATTGAACTCAGCGGCAGCGGAGATATCACAGCAAACGTTACAAATAGCCATTTCGGGTCATCAGCCGCCCTACAATCTGACTCCTTATGGCTGAAATCTAATTACGGCAACGCGACTGCTGACGTTTCAAATGCGATTCTCACGGGCAAACTGGATGTTGATGCTGCTCTGAATGCAACCACGACCATCAATTATTCCGACATTGATCAGGGCGTACGGACGATGGCTGAGGGAGAAGACGCGTAGGATACTCTCGTGCTCAAGAACAGTACCATTACTGCTACAGATACCAGTCATTCCAGCGCTAGCGTGGTTTATGCCGACGCCGGCAGCGGCGGCGCAAGTTTCCGGGGCCGGTATGCAGGAAGGCGTAAGCTACCAATTACACAACGTAGAAGTGAAACCTTATGTTGAGCTGGCTTACGTTGGGCAATTTGGCGCGGAGACAGATTTCCATACCGACGATTATCGTTTTGCCGGTCAGAATCTTAACGGTGGTAACGCCGGACTGGGAATGGATATGAAGTTTTCAGAAAACTGGAGCGCAAATACCCGTATCAATACGGTATTTGGTCACGATGTTGACAACGAAGTAAATGCTTATATCGGCGCAAAATATCAGTTTTGAGCCCATCATTATGCGCCATCAATCTGAATTTTCAGATTGATGGCATTCAATAACATAAGCCTGAACGTCACAAGGTACACAGGTATTAATGTGATAACAAACCCAACGCCGACATTTTAAGCCATATCATTCAGACGCCCCTCAACCAGAAATAGCTTATCGCATTGTTATTTAAAATTTTCATCTCATTTTTTCACCAGACTCCAGAAAACCCGGTGTTGCAATAAGCAGCTTTTTTGGCTTCGTTTATGTAATCGTTATGCCATACCCTATACCGTGAAACTTGTCTTTTATCCCAATATTAAGGCAGGTTTTGAAATGAAAAACTTTTTCGCAGTCTGCATCGCTTCCCTTCTGGTAACCCATGTCGTTACTGCATCAGCAAAAGAAGGGGCCTATATCACCGGGAAAGCGGGGGCATCCGTAGTAAACCTCTATGGAATCAACTCAACCTTCAGCCAGGATGAGATAGTCAATGGCCATGCAACGTTACCTAACCGCACCAAAGGCGTTTTTGGCGGCGGAGTTGCTATCGGTTATGACTTTTATGACCCATTCCAGCTTCCAGTACGTTTAGAACTGGATACCACTTTCAGAGGTGAGACGGATGCTAAAGGCGGGCAGGATATTACTGCATTTGGTGAGCCAGTACACATAAATGTAAAAAATCAGGTCAGAATGACCACTTACATGGTTAATGGCTATTATGATTTTCATAATAGTACAGCATTTACACCCTATATCAGCGCAGGCGTTGGCCTCGCTCGCGTGAAGCTAAAAAATAACACCATTCCTGTTGGCTATGACATTAATGAAACCCTCTCTGCTTCAAAAAATAACTTTGCCTGGGGCGCGGGTATCGGTGCAAAATATGCTGTAACAGATAATATTGCCATTGATGCCAGCTATAAATACATTAATGCAGGCAAAGTAAGCATTTCAAAAAACAACTATGCTGGTGATGAACACACCTCTTATTACGCAGACACAAAAGCTGCATCCAATGACTTCATGATTGGCATCACTTACGCATTTTAAACAACATCAGTAAAATGGCAGGAGATATTGATTCCCAAAGGCGCAATGGCGGACACCAGTAATTAATCACCTTGCGCCTTCAGAAAACCGCTGAATACAGGAAAAGTGCCCTACAAGATAATGGCATGAAGAGTAAGTTTAGACACTGGCAACGAAAAAACCTGCTTTTTAGAGGATTACTCCGATAAAAGATGTTCCTCCCGTAATAATCAAAGCCACATTCTCTGAGGCGCCTCATTATTTATTCAATAAAATATAAAAACACTCACCCTGTATTATATAAATAAAGTTAACCAAGACTTTATAGATTATGAATACGCTGAAAAATGGCGGTTATGACATTGACACGAAGAAGATCTCTGGGAGACAGGCAACCGACTGTTTTCTGTAGAAAACTATAAACAAGCGAACCAATTTCCTCTAAGGGGGACACACTTATTGTCTTTTCTTCCCTGGTGTGTGATGAAATCATAAGACGAAAAAAAACCACAAGTCGTTTAACTTGTGGCTTCTTCACTCATTAATGATACGCATAGCGTTTAAATAATGAGTTGGCGGAACGGACGGGACTCGAACCCGCGACCCCCTGCGTGACAGGCAGGTATTCTAACCAACTGAACTACCGCTCCGTATTGTGTTCCCGCTGGGAACGAGGCGAATATTACGGTTTGCTGTGTCGCCCGTCAACGCTTTTTGTCACCTTTTGAATCAGTTGCTGCAAAAATCGCCCGAAGGATGATTTTTACCGCGTAAAAAGGGCTGAATTATGCCCGCCAAAGGCAACTTCCGCCCTTTTTCTGCACCAGATCAAGCCGCGATTCATGCGCAGCCAACTCTTCATCAGAGGCAAAAACGACCCGTAACCGGCTGGCCTGACGAACGATTCGCTGGATTGTCGCTTCACCTTGCTGACGTTGCGTCTCTCCTTCCATCGCAAACGTCATGGACGTCTGTCCGCCCGTCATCGCCAGATACACTTCGGCAAGAATCTGAGCATCGAGCAATGCCCCGTGCAAAGTACGTTTGCTGTTATCTATCTCATAACGCGAACACAGCGCATCAAGGCTGTTACGCTTGCCGGGGAACATTTTCCGCGCCAACGCCAGGCTGTCGGTAACTTTGCAGAAGGTATTAGTTTTAGGAATATCGCGTTTAAGCAGACCAAACTCATAATCCATAAAGCCGATATCGAACGATGCGTTATGGATGACCAGCTCCGCGCCGCGGATATAATCAAGAAACTCATCGACCACATCAGCAAAAACCGGTTTATCCAGCAGAAACTCATCGGCAATACCGTGTACGCCAAAAGCTTCCGGATCGACAAGGCGATCCGGCTTCAGGTAAACATGAAAATTGTTGCCGGTCAGACGACGGTTTATCACCTCAACCGCACCGATCTCAATAATCTTGTGACCTTCATAGTGCGCGCCTATCTGGTTCATACCGGTGGTTTCGGTATCGAGGACAATCTGTCGTGTAATTGCAGTGCTCATATCGGTCATTTATGTCAGACTTGCGTTTTGTTATCGATTTCAATTACAGGAAGTCTACCAGAGATGCTTAAACAGGTAGAAATTTTCACCGATGGCTCTTGCCTGGGGAATCCAGGGCCTGGTGGTTATGGCGCTATCTTACGCTATCGCGGCCATGAAAAAACGTTTAGTGAAGGTTACACCCTGACCACCAATAACCGTATGGAACTGATGGCGGCGATCATCGCGCTTGAAGCCTTAAAAGAACATTGCGAAGTTATATTGAGTACCGACAGCCAGTATGTGCGGCAGGGAATTACCCAATGGATTCATAACTGGAAGAAACGCGGCTGGAAAACAGCGGAAAAGAAACCCGTAAAAAATGTCGATCTCTGGAAACGTCTCGATGCTGCGTTAGGCCAGCATCAGATCAAATGGGTATGGGTCAAAGGCCATGCAGGCCATCCGGAAAACGAACGTTGCGATGAACTGGCGCGCGCTGCGGCAATGAATCCCACGCAGGAAGATAGTGGCTACCAGGCAGAAGCCTAGCCATCCGGTTTGCGATATTGCCGCGTGGCACCAACGGTCTGGCGAATGGGGGCTTTACTTTTATTATGTCGTAGAGGATTGAGCGTAAGCGGGATGGTCCGCTTACGGGCCACAATAAGCTGTAAACAGCCCAGAGCCGGGATATGCGTATTTAAAAGCCGCCCCCCCTGCTTTTTCCAGGGTAAGACATGAAAACGGCTATAGTGCAACACTTCGAAATTGAGTAAAGACAGCCAGTCCAGTTGCCGCATAAGGGTAAACATCCGACTATTATAGGGTGGTGATTTACGTAAAACGGGTACCAGTTTGCGCAATCCCATCAAACTGAGCGGGTTAAATCCACTGATGACCAGCCAACCGTCGTCAATCAATACGCGGTCGGCTTCCCGCAGTAAACGGTGTGGGTCGGCACACCACGGCAAAGTATGCGCCAGCAGACAAACATCGACGGATTTATCCGCAAAAGGAAGATGTAGCGGATCGGCCAGAACCTGCATCGGCGACCCCTGCGATGAAACATTCACCTGATGGGAGACCGCGCACGCTTCGGAATTGATTTCTGCGCTTAAATTACCGATTTTAAGCAAATGGAAACCATACATTTTTGCAAGCCACGGATTTAGCTGCTGTTCCAGCGCCTCACGGTAGTAATTGCCCCAGGGCAAATCCCCCCAACATCCGGGCGCAACGACAGTTTGAGAGAGCCTTGCCGGTTTCATCACAACCTTCCACTAATTATTTGAGAGGTAATATATGAATCTTAACAGTATTCCCGCATTTCAGGACAATTACATCTGGGTGCTGACCAATGATGAAGATCGCTGTGTGATTGTTGATCCCGGCGAAGCTGCGCCGGTCTTAAAGGCCATCGCTGAACATAAGTGGATTCCGGAGGCGATTTTCCTGACGCATCACCATCACGACCATGTTGGCGGAGTAAAAGAGCTGTTGCAACATTTCCCGCAAATGACAGTTTATGGACCGGCGGAAACGCAAGACAAGGGAGCAACCCATCTTGTTGGCGATGGCGATATTATCCTCGTTTTAGGACATAAATTTAGTATATTTGCCACGCCGGGTCACACGTCAGGACACATCTGTTACTTTAGCCATCCTTACCTATTCTGTGGCGACACGCTGTTCTCCGGCGGCTGCGGCCGACTGTTTGAAGGCACGCCATCACAGATGTATCAATCACTTATGAAAATAAATTCCCTACCTGACGACACACTCATTTGTAGCGCTCACGAATATACTTTAGCTAATATTAAGTTCGCATTGAGCATACTTCCGCACGATTCGTTCATAAATGAATATTATCGTAAAGTTAATGAGTTACGTGTAAAAAAACAAATGACATTACCCGTTATTCTTAAAAATGAGCGTAAGATTAATCTTTTTTTAAGAATTGAAGATATTGATTTAATTAATGAAATTAACAAAGAAACAATATTGCAACAACCAGAAGCGCGTTTTGCATGGTTAAGGTCAAAGAAAGACACGTTCTGATAATTCTTACTTGTCATTCGCTAACTTCGCCGTTATGATCGGTCGTCTTTTAAGCAACTATTGACACACACATGAAGGCAAAAGCGATATTACTCGCCTCTGTCCTGCTTGTGGGGTGCCAGGCGTCTCAGAACACTGGCAACGTCCAACAGCACGCACAGAGCCTTTCTGCAGCTGGTCAAGGGGAAGCAGGAAAGTTTACGAGTCAGGCACGATGGATGGACGACGGAACGTCTATCGCGCCAGATCAAGACTTGTGGGCTTTCATTGGCGACGAGCTGAAGATGGGAATTCCGGAAAACAGCCGGATTCGCGAACAAAAACAGAAGTATTTACGCAATAAGAGCTATCTCCACGATGTAACTTTACGGGCAGAGCCGTATATGTACTGGATAGCGGGGCAGGTTAAGAAACGTAACATGCCTATGGAGCTGGTACTACTACCCATAGTGGAGAGCGCTTTTGATCCTCACGCAACGTCTGGCGCCAATGCCGCAGGCATCTGGCAGATCATACCGAGCACAGGGCGCAATTATGGTTTAAAGCAGACCCGTAATTATGACGCGCGTCGCGATGTTGTAGCCTCTACGACCGCCGCGCTAGACATGATGCAGCGTCTGAACAAAATGTTTGACGGCGACTGGCTGTTAACCGTTGCAGCGTATAACAGCGGCGAAGGCCGTGTTATGAGGGCAATTAAAGCAAACAAAGCGCGTGGAAAACCGACGGATTTCTGGTCGCTTTCTTTGCCCAGGGAAACAAAAGTCTACGTACCTAAAATGCTGGCATTGAGTGAGATTCTCAAAAACAGCAAACACTACGGCGTACGTCTGCCAACAACAGATGAAAGCCGGGCGTTGGCGCGAGTTCGTTTAAACAGTCCAGTTGAAATGGCCCAGGTTGCGGATATGGCGGGCATGTCTATCAGCAAGCTGAAGACATTTAATGCCGGTGTAAAAGGGTCTACCTTAGGTGTAAGCGGTCCGCGATATGTTATGGTGCCCAAAAAGCATGCCGAGCAGTTGCGTGAGTCGCTGGCTTCCGGTGAGATTGACGCCGTTCAGTCTCGACTGATCGCCGACAATACGCCGTTGAATAGCCGTAGCTATAAGGTGCGATCTGGCGATACGCTTTCCGGTATTGCTTCGCGTCTTGGCGTAAGCACGAAAGACTTGCAGCAGTGGAATAATCTGCGTGGTTCCCGCCTGAAAATCGGGCAAAGCCTGACTGTGGGCGCTGGCAGCAGCGCACAACGACTGGCAAACAATAGCGATAGCATTACCTATCGTGTCCGTAAAGGCGATTCGCTTTCCAGTATCGCCAGACGTCACGGGGTGAATATCAAAGATGTGATGCGTTGGAACCATGATACGGATAATCTACAGCCGGGCGATCAGCTTACGTTGTTTGTGAAGGACAATAGCACGCCAGACTCCTGATATTGTCCTACGAAAAAGCCAAAAGGCGCCGCTTCCCCCGGCGCCTTTTATAATTGTTATACCGCCTTATACGCTTCCAGCATGATAGTATCACTGCTAAACGAGCCGTCATCCTGCAACTCAAAATAACGCTTCACCTCTGCCGATGCGCTCGCCTGATACAATCGAATCGCCTCAACCAGTGCCGCTGGTGTACGCATCCGCGTTACCCATGAGCGAAACTCCAGCGATAAACGATCGGTTACCACGGTATTCGTTACCAGCATCGCTTTATTGATCATCGCCAGCCATTCACCACTGGAATAGTTACGGACATGCGATGTGTCGCGTAACGCCTCCACCGTTTGCAGCCAGATATCGCGTACAGGATGTCCTGGCGACATGACATCCATGATAATCAGCACACCGCCGGGTTTTAATACTCGATTAACCTCACGCAATGCCTGACCAACGTCGTGCCAGTGATGCGCGGAATAGCGGCTAATCACCACCTCAAATGACGAATCTTCAAAGGGCAGTTTTTCTGCATAACCTTGCCGGAGAGTAATATTACTTAAATGTCTTTCTTCCGCCGCTCCGGCGACGACCTCAAGCATGCTGGCTGACAAATCGTATGCCACGACCGAGTTGACATATTGCGCGGCGACAAAACTGGCGTGTCCAGCCCCACATCCCATATCCAGTACACTCGCCAGGGAAAAGCCAGACAACCTTTGTGCCAGCCGCGCTAAGTCACGCCCCTCTGCGTGAACGGTGCTATGTAAATAAGCGTTCGCCTGTGAACCAAACTGCTTTTCAACATTGTCATGGTGGGAGTGCGTTGTCATGGTATTGCCCTTCTGTTATGGGAAAAGTAGAGGGCAGCACCCGTTGAGGTCTGCCCCACGGCAGACCTGACTCACCTTTATTGCTCAGGTTTGCCGGGACTGAATTCAACGAGTAGCGGATTGTGATCGGAAGCGCGCGTCACCAGTACGGAGGCTTCACTCACGTTTAAACCACGATAAAAAACAAAATCCAGCGGTCGTCCAAACGCACGACGGCGCTGATCGTCAGTAAAACGCACCTGGCGCAGTGACATCTCACGCGCAAAGCGGTACAACGCATTCATACGTGGGCGACTCCAGGCATTAAAATCACCCGCCATAATGACAGGGCCGCTATGATGCGCAATCTGGTCGCCGATCGGAAGTAACTGCTTACTGTACACGTCAACGCCCAGACTAAAATTTACCGCATGAACATTTACTACCATTAATAAACGGGTATCCGGCAATGGATATACCGTCACCAGAGCTGATTTCGCCAAACGTAAAATCGGTTCTCTTTCCCGTAAAGGGCAGCAGTAAACTGGATGGGCGGCAGAAAGCGTCATGACGCCAGACGGATGCTGAGGTAATACAAAAGCGGGAACCTGGTCGGCAGCAAGATAGTTAGCGGTGGCAAACTGTACCAGTTCAGGCGTCGTCTGCGCCTCCTGCAACAGGACCAGATGCGCATCTTTGCCGTAGTTCTTCAGCACCGATAACCATTCGGCCCGCTGTTGCTTGAATATATTCCACACGAGGATACGGATTCGATCTTCACTGCTTAGCGGTTCCCCGGCGGGCAATGCCTGGCCAATGCTCGCAAACGACCCTGGTGGTAAAATCCGTTCGGCGGGCTGTCCGGCAACATAGCGCATCGCATAGGTGTTTTTTCGCACTTTTGACTTTCAAACCTCTATAACGTCAACCAATCCGGAAACGGAATGGTTATTCTGTTATAGGGATTTTAGCGCAGACTTTCAATGTACAATTGCCTATTGTTAAGTTTGCAAGCACTTACATCATCATTTATCTGCCAAAACCATCAACGCTACGTCTGACAGCAATCGGATGACATGTTGCGCCAACGAATGTTTTAATAACAAAATTCAACGTAAAGCCAAACTACAGGTACAAATTTGAAAGCGACATCAGAAGAACTTGCCATTTTCGTAGCCGTAGTTGAAAGCAGGAGTTTTAGTCGCGCCGCAGAACGGCTGGGACAGGCCAATTCCGCAATTAGCCGTTCAGTAAAAAAACTGGAAATGAAGCTGGGCGTCAATCTGATTAACCGAACGACAAGGCAGCTTAGTCTTACAGAAGAAGGCGAACGCTATTTTCGCCGCGTACAGATAATATTGCAGGAAATGGCCGCTGCTGAAACGGAAATAATGGAAACCCGCAATACTCCTCGCGGTTTACTGCGTATTGATGCCGCCACGCCAGTTATCCTGCATTTTCTGATGCCGTTGATAAAACCTTTCCGTGAGCGCTATCCGGAGGTCACGCTGTCGCTGGCCTCCTCAGAAACATTTATTAATCTTATAGAACGAAAGGTCGATGTCGCGATACGTGCTGGTACTCTGACCGATTCCAGCTTACGTGCTCGTCCTTTATTTACCAGCTACCGAAAAATAATTGCGTCTCCTGATTACATCGCTCGCTACGGCACCCCCACAAACGTCGAAGAACTGAAGCAACATGTATGCCTGGGATTCACCGAACCGCTTTCGCTCAATACCTGGCCAGTTGCTTGCTGCGATGGGCAGTTGTATGAAATTCATAGCGGGATTTCCTCTAACAGCGGGGAGACGTTGAAGCAGCTTTGCCTTAGTGGGAATGGTATCGCCTGCCTGTCAGACTACATGATCGATAAAGAGATCGCACAAGGCATGTTGGTAGAGTTGATGGCAGATAAACGGTTACCGGTAGAAATGCCCTTCAGTGCCGTTTACTACAGCGATCGTGCCGTCAGTACCCGGATACGGGCCTTTATTGATTTCCTCAGCGAGCATGTAAAAGCAGCATCAGAAAATACGGCCAAAGGGAGCTAAAATGCGGAAGACTATTGCCAGAAGAGCAACGATAAACAATAGACAAGAAAAAAGCCCTGAACATATGCTCAGGGCTCTTAATAAGTGGCGGAACGGACGGGACTCGAACCCGCGACCCCCTGCGTGACAGGCAGGTATTCTAACCAACTGAACTACCGCTCCACCGAATTCTTTTACTTTACTACCACCGGCTGTCACCCCGGATTACTGCAATTTGATGCCTGGCAGTTCCCTACTCTCGCATGGGGAGACCCCACACTACCATCGGCGCTACGGCGTTTCACTTCTGAGTTCGGCATGGGGTCAGGTGGGACCACCGCGCTACGGCCGCCAGGCAAATTCTTTTGTGCTCTGTACGCAATTCTTTATCGCATCAGCGGTGTTGGCTGCATTCGTAAAGTCAGGCACATACTTCTGTATGCTCCTTCCTTTCCTTCGCTTGCCGCCTTGCTGCTGCGCAAATTATTGCGTACTCAACTCTGAATCAGTGCTGAAAATCGTCTCTCAACCGCCAAAACATCTTCGGCGTTGTAAGGTTAAGCCTCACGGTTCATTAGTACCGGTTAGCTCAACGCATCGCTGCGCTTACACACCCGGCCTATCAACGTCATCGTCTTTAACGTTCCTTCAGGAGACTCAAGGTCTCAGGGAAGACTCATCTCGGGGCAAGTTTCGTGCTTAGATGCTTTCAGCACTTATCTTTTCCGCATTTAGCTACCGGGCAGTGCCATTGGCATGACAACCCGAACACCAGTGATGCGTCCACTCCGGTCCTCTCGTACTAGGAGCAGCCCCCCTCAGTCTTCCAGCGCCCACGGCAGATAGGGACCGAACTGTCTCACGACGTTCTAAACCCAGCTCGCGTACCACTTTAAATGGCGAACAGCCATACCCTTGGGACCTACTTCAGCCCCAGGATGTGATGAGCCGACATCGAGGTGCCAAACACCGCCGTCGATATGAACTCTTGGGCGGTATCAGCCTGTTATCCCCGGAGTACCTTTTATCCGTTGAGCGATGGCCCTTCCATTCAGAACCACCGGATCACTATGACCTGCTTTCGCACCTGCTCGCGCCGTCACGCTCGCAGTCAAGCTGGCTTATGCCATTGCACTAACCTCCTGATGTCCGACCAGGATTAGCCAACCTTCGTGCTCCTCCGTTACTCTTTAGGAGGAGACCGCCCCAGTCAAACTACCCACCAGACACTGTCCGCAACCCGGATTACGGGTCCACGTTAGAACATCAAACATTAAAGGGTGGTATTTCAAGGTCGGCTCCACGCAGACTGGCGTCCACGCTTCAAAGCCTCCCACCTATCCTACACATCAAGGCTCAATGTTCAGTGTCAAGCTATAGTAAAGGTTCACGGGGTCTTTCCGTCTTGCCGCGGGTACACTGCATCTTCACAGCGAGTTCAATTTCACTGAGTCTCGGGTGGAGACAGCCTGGCCATCATTACGCCATTCGTGCAGGTCGGAACTTACCCGACAAGGAATTTCGCTACCTTAGGACCGTTATAGTTACGGCCGCCGTTTACCGGGGCTTCGATCAGGAGCTTCGCTTGCGCTGACCCCATCAATTAACCTTCCGGCACCGGGCAGGCGTCACACCGTATACGTCCACTTTCGTGTTTGCACAGTGCTGTGTTTTTAATAAACAGTTGCAGCCAGCTGGTATCTTCGACTGACTTCAGCTCCATGAGTAAATCACTTCACCTACGTGTCAGCGTGCCTTCTCCCGAAGTTACGGCACCATTTTGCCTAGTTCCTTCACCCGAGTTCTCTCAAGCGCCTTGGTATTCTCTACCTGACCACCTGTGTCGGTTTGGGGTACGATTTGATGTTACCTGATGCTTAGAGGCTTTTCCTGGAAGCAGGGCATTTGTTGCTTCAGCACCGTGGTGCCTCGTCATCACGCCTCAGTGTTAAAGTGAACCGGATTTACCTGGAACACACACCTACACGCTTAAACCGGGACAACCGTCGCCCGGCCAACATAGCCTTCTCCGTCCCCCCTTCGCAGTAACACCAAGTACGGGAATATTAACCCGTTTCCCATCGACTACGCCTTTCGGCCTCGCCTTAGGGGTCGACTCACCCTGCCCCGATTAACGTTGGACAGGAACCCTTGGTCTTCCGGCGAGCGGGCTTTTCACCCGCTTTATCGTTACTTATGTCAGCATTCGCACTTCTGATACCTCCAGCACCCCTCACAGGACACCTTCAACGGCTTACAGAACGCTCCCCTACCCAACAACACACAGTGTCGCTGCCGCAGCTTCGGTGCATGGTTTAGCCCCGTTACATCTTCCGCGCAGGCCGACTCGACCAGTGAGCTATTACGCTTTCTTTAAATGATGGCTGCTTCTAAGCCAACATCCTGGCTGTCTGGGCCTTCCCACATCGTTTCCCACTTAACCATGACTTTGGGACCTTAGCTGGCGGTCTGGGTTGTTTCCCTCTTCACGACGGACGTTAGCACCCGCCGTGTGTCTCCCGTGATAACATTCTCCGGTATTCGCAGTTTGCATCGGGTTGGTAAGCCGGGATGGCCCCCTAGCCGAAACAGTGCTCTACCCCCGGAGATGAGTTCACGAGGCGCTACCTAAATAGCTTTCGGGGAGAACCAGCTATCTCCCGGTTTGATTGGCCTTTCACCCCCAGCCACAGGTCATCCGCTAATTTTTCAACATTAGTCGGTTCGGTCCTCCAGTTAGTGTTACCCAACCTTCAACCTGCCCATGGCTAGATCACCGGGTTTCGGGTCTATACCCTGCAACTTAACGCCCAATTAAGACTCGGTTTCCCTTCGGCTCCCCTATGCGGTTAACCTTGCTACAGAATATAAGTCGCTGACCCATTATACAAAAGGTACGCAGTCACCCCCCATAAAGAGAGGCTCCCACTGCTTGTACGTACACGGTTTCAGGTTCTGTTTCACTCCCCTCGCCGGGGTTCTTTTCGCCTTTCCCTCACGGTACTGGTTCACTATCGGTCAGTCAGGAGTATTTAGCCTTGGAGGATGGTCCCCCCATATTCAGACAGGATACCACGTGTCCCGCCCTACTCATCGAGCTCACAGCATGTGCGCTTTTGTGTACGGGGCTCTCACCCTGTATCGCGCGCCTTTCCAGACGCTTCCACTAACACACATGCTGATTCAGGCTCTGGGCTCCTCCCCGTTCGCTCGCCGCTACTGGGGGAATCTCGGTTGATTTCTTTTCCTCGGGGTACTTAGATGTTTCAGTTCCCCCGGTTCGCCTCATTAACCTATGGATTCAGTTAATGATAGTGTGACGAGTCACACTGGGTTTCCCCATTCGGACATCGCCGGTTATAACGGTTCATATCACCTTACCGGCGCTTTTCGCAGATTAGCACGTCCTTCATCGCCTCTGACTGCCAGGGCATCCACCGTGTACGCTTGGTCGCTTAACCTCACAACCCGAAGATGTCTTGTTCTGTCCGGTTTGTTGCGCGTTGTGAATACTGCGTTGTTCCGTACTCGCGATGCTCATGGACATCAAGTCCACTGCGCTCGCTGCGTGCGGTACGCCTTGTCTTCACTTCGCTCACTTCACCTTTTACAGGTCATCTTCATGATTGCGAAAATTTGAGAGACTCATGAACAATCGGAATTGTTCTTGTTTCAATTTTCAGCTTGATCCAGATTTTTAAAGAGCAAATATCTCAAACATGACTCGTAAGTCAGTTTTGAGATACTGATGGCAACGCCTTTCACACATTACCGCGCAAGTGGCGTCCCCTAGGGGATTCGAACCCCTGTTACCGCCGTGAAAGGGCGGTGTCCTGGGCCTCTAGACGAAGGGGACACTGAAGTCTCAATCGCAAGACGCCTTGCTTTTCACTTTTCATCAGACAATCTGTGTGAGCACTGCAAAGACCGTTTCTTTCAGGTAAGGAGGTGATCCAACCGCAGGTTCCCCTACGGTTACCTTGTTACGACTTCACCCCAGTCATGAATCACAAAGTGGTAAGCGCCCTCCCGAAGGTTAAGCTACCTACTTCTTTTGCAACCCACTCCCATGGTGTGACGGGCGGTGTGTACAAGGCCCGGGAACGTATTCACCGTGGCATTCTGATCCACGATTACTAGCGATTCCGACTTCATGGAGTCGAGTTGCAGACTCCAATCCGGACTACGACGCACTTTATGAGGTCCGCTTGCTCTCGCGAGGTCGCTTCTCTTTGTATGCGCCATTGTAGCACGTGTGTAGCCCTGGTCGTAAGGGCCATGATGACTTGACGTCATCCCCACCTTCCTCCAGTTTATCACTGGCAGTCTCCTTTGAGTTCCCGACCTAATCGCTGGCAACAAAGGATAAGGGTTGCGCTCGTTGCGGGACTTAACCCAACATTTCACAACACGAGCTGACGACAGCCATGCAGCACCTGTCTCACAGTTCCCGAAGGCACATTCGCATCTCTGCAAACTTCTGTGGATGTCAAGACCAGGTAAGGTTCTTCGCGTTGCATCGAATTAAACCACATGCTCCACCGCTTGTGCGGGCCCCCGTCAATTCATTTGAGTTTTAACCTTGCGGCCGTACTCCCCAGGCGGTCTACTTAACGCGTTAGCTCCGGAAGCCACGCCTCAAGGGCACAGCCTCCAAGTAGACATCGTTTACGGCGTGGACTACCAGGGTATCTAATCCTGTTTGCTCCCCACGCTTTCGCACCTGAGCGTCAGTCTTTGTCCAGGGGGCCGCCTTCGCCACCGGTATTCCTCCAGATCTCTACGCATTTCACCGCTACACCTGGAATTCTACCCCCCTCTACAAGACTCAAGCCTGCCAGTTTCGAATGCAGTTCCCAGGTTGAGCCCGGGGATTTCACATCCGACTTGACAGACCGCCTGCGTGCGCTTTACGCCCAGTAATTCCGATTAACGCTTGCACCCTCCGTATTACCGCGGCTGCTGGCACGGAGTTAGCCGGTGCTTCTTCTGCGGGTAACGTCAATTGCTGCGGTTATTAACCACAACACCTTCCTCCCCGCTGAAAGTACTTTACAACCCGAAGGCCTTCTTCATACACGCGGCATGGCTGCATCAGGCTTGCGCCCATTGTGCAATATTCCCCACTGCTGCCTCCCGTAGGAGTCTGGACCGTGTCTCAGTTCCAGTGTGGCTGGTCATCCTCTCAGACCAGCTAGGGATCGTCGCCTTGGTGAGCCGTTACCTCACCAACAAGCTAATCCCATCTGGGCACATCTGATGGCAAGAGGCCCGAAGGTCCCCCTCTTTGGTCTTGCGACGTTATGCGGTATTAGCCACCGTTTCCAGTAGTTATCCCCCTCCATCAGGCAGTTTCCCAGACATTACTCACCCGTCCGCCACTCGTCAGCAAAGCAGCAAGCTGCTTCCTGTTACCGTTCGACTTGCATGTGTTAGGCCTGCCGCCAGCGTTCAATCTGAGCCATGATCAAACTCTTCAATTTAAGTTTGATGCTCGTGAATTAAACTTCGTAATGAATTACGTGTTCACTCAGAGACTTGGTATTCATTTTTCGTCCAGGGACGTTAAGAATCCGTATCTTCGAGTGCCCACACAGATTGTCTGATAAATTGTTAAAGAGCAGGTGCGACGCGGCTTTCAGCTCACCGTCGCGAGGTGGCGTATATTACGCTTTCCTCTTTTTGAGTCAAGCATTTATTTTTGCTTTCCTCACCGACTTCTTAACGAAGCCTTCCTGACCCGGCGGCCTGTATGCCGTTGTTCCGTGTCAGTGGTGGCGCATTATAGGGAGTTATTTGGGGCTGACAAGACCTAAATGCAAAAAAAAGCTCAATCGGTCACCTTTCAAACAACATTTGAACCAAAAGCTTATTTTTGCCTGGTTTTTAAACAAAAACGAGCCCGTCAGGGCCCGTTTTATTCAAATTTGTGACTTACTGCACTGCCACAATACGATCACCATTGGCTTCAAGGCGAATCACTTTGCCAGGAACCAATTCACCAGACAGGATTTGCTGCGCCAGTGGGTTTTCGATCTGCTGTTGAATAGCACGTTTCAACGGACGTGCTCCGTAGACCGGATCGTAACCGTTGGCGCTCAACAGTTTCAGCGCCTCGTCGGAGATATGGATTTCATAACCACGCTCTTCCAGACGTTTGTACAGACGCTGCAGCTGGATCTGAGCAATAGAAGCAATGTGTTGCTCACCTAACGGATGGAATACCACGACTTCATCAATACGGTTGATAAATTCCGGACGGAAGTTTTGGCTAACCACACCCAGCACCATCTCTTTCATCCGACCGTAATCCAGTTCGCCAAAACGCTCCTGAATGAGATCAGAACCGAGGTTAGAAGTCATAATGACGACCGTATTACGGAAGTCGACCGTTCTCCCTTGCCCGTCAGTCAAACGACCGTCGTCCAGCACCTGCAACAGGATGTTGAATACATCCGGATGCGCTTTCTCCACTTCATCCAACAAGATGACGGAATAAGGGCGACGGCGCACCGCTTCCGTCAAATAACCGCCTTCTTCATAACCGACATATCCCGGAGGCGCCCCGACCAGACGAGACACCGAGTGTTTCTCCATAAACTCAGACATGTCAATACGCACCATCGCGTCGTCGCTGTCGAACATAAAGTTAGCCAGCGCTTTACACAGTTCGGTTTTACCCACCCCCGTCGGCCCGAGGAACAGGAAGGAACCAATCGGACGGTTCGGATCGGACAGCCCCGCGCGGCTACGACGTATGGCGTTCGAGACCGCTTCAACGGCTTCATTCTGTCCGATCACGCGGCTGTGTAACTCTTGTTCCATACGCAACAGTTTTTCACGTTCGCCTTCCAGCATTCTGGCAACCGGAATACCGGTCCAGCGCGCCAGTACTTCGGCAATTTCCGCATCCGTCACTTTGTTACGTAACAGACGCATGGTTTTGCCTTCGGACTGGGTGGCTGCTTCCAACTGTTTTTCCAGCTCCGGAATTTTGCCGTACTGCAACTCGGACATCCGCGCCAGATCGCCAACACGACGCGCCTGCTCAATGGCGATCTTCGCCTGCTCCAGCTCCGCTTTAATGGTTTGTGTACCAGAAAGTGACGCTTTTTCCGCTTTCCACTCTTCTTCTAACTCAGAGTACTGACGCTCTTTATCGTCCAGTTCTTCATTCAGCATATCGAGGCGTTTTTTGCTCGCCTCGTCAGACTCTTTCATCAACGCCTGCTGTTCCAGTTTGAGCTGGATAATGCGGCGGTCGAGCCTGTCCAGCTCCTCCGGCTTAGAGTCAATCTGCATACGAATGCTGGATGCCGCTTCATCGATGAGGTCGATAGCTTTATCCGGCAACTGACGGTCGGCGATATAGCGGTGAGACAACGTTGCCGCCGCCACAATCGCCGGGTCAGTGATCTGCACATGGTGGTGCAGCTCGTAACGTTCTTTCAGGCCACGCAGAATCGCGATGGTGTCTTCAACGCTTGGCTCAGCCACAAACACTTTCTGGAAGCGACGTTCCAGCGCCGCATCTTTTTCGATGTACTGACGGTATTCATCCAGCGTGGTGGCGCCCACGCAGTGCAGCTCACCACGCGCCAGCGCCGGTTTCAGCATGTTCCCAGCATCCATTGCGCCATCAGCCTTACCAGCGCCGACCATCGTGTGCAGTTCGTCGATAAACAGAATGACGTTGCCTTCCTGTTTTGCAAGGTCGTTCAGCACGCCTTTCAGTCGTTCTTCAAATTCGCCGCGATATTTTGCCCCGGCCACCAGCGCGCCCATATCCAGCGCCAGTACGCGGCGGCCTTTTAAGCCTTCAGGGACTTCACCATTAATAATGCGCTGCGCCAGTCCTTCAACAATTGCCGTCTTACCGACCCCTGGCTCACCGATTAACACCGGGTTGTTTTTAGTACGGCGTTGCAATACCTGAATGGTACGGCGAATTTCTTCATCACGACCAATTACCGGGTCAAGCTTGCCTTGCTCAGCCCGCTCGGTCAGATCGACAGTATATTTTTTCAAGGCCTGACGTTGGTCTTCAGCCCCTTGATCGTTCACGCTTTCACCTCCACGCATCTGTTCAATTGCCTGAGTGATATTGGCCGTGGTCGCACCGGCTGATTTCAGCAGATCGGTTAACGTGCCGCGAGACTCAAGCGCCGCCAGAACAAACAGCTCTGACGAAATAAAATTGTCCCCCCGTTTTTGCGCCAGCTTGTCGCAAAGGTTCAGTACGCGTACCAGATCCGAAGAAGGCTGTACGTCGCCGCCGGTGCCTTCCACCTGCGGTAAACGGCTCAGCGCCTGATCGATAGCGGTGCGCAACTGGCCAGCATTAATGCCGGCAGAGGTTAATAAAGGACGTATCGATCCCCCTTCCTGGTTCAGCAAGGCGCTCATTAAATGAAGAGGTTCGATGAATTGGTTGTCGTGCCCCAGCGCGAGCGACTGGGCATCGGCAAGAGCAAGCTGGAATTTATTAGTAAGACGATCCAGACGCATAACTCCTCCCATAACAGGTCAAAATTGCTACTGGAGATTAAATGAGGTCATCCCTCAATTATTCAAGGTGAATGACCTGAATTATGTGAAAAGAAAGTTACCCGTACCGGATCGTCTTGATTCTTTAGGTTATATCAGCCAAATAAAACTTGCCATACGACCTGTCGTCTTGTCGCGACGATAAGAGAAGAAAGTCTCACTTTCGCTAAAGGTGCAGCGATCCCCGCCATAGACATGTTCAACGCCGGTATTCGCCAGACGTTGGCGTGCAAGCTGATAAATATCCGCCAGAAATTTTTCCCCGCGCGGCAAAAATGCGCTATCGGCTTGCGCATCTTTTGCTAAAAATGCGTCACGTACTTCCGGCCCCACTTCAAACGCGGTCGGGCCGATCGCCGGGCCTAACCAGGCGATGATATTTTCTGGGTTGTCAGCAAAGCAGGCGACAGTCTCCTCCAGTACGCCTTCACATAATCCGCGCCAGCCCGCATGAGCCGCCGCCACTTCTGTTCCCTCACGGTTACAGAATAGCACAGGCAGACAATCTGCCGTCATTACCGCGCAGACGGTTCCTGGCGTATTGCTGTAAGACGCATCCGCACGTTTGGAGGCATACGGTTCCCCGGTAAGCCTCAACACATTTTTACCGTGAACCTGTTCAAGCCAGACAGGTTTCGAAAGCAGATTGCCCGCCGCAAACAGACGCTTGCGGTTCTCTTCAACATGCTCCGGGTTATCGCCGCAATGCGCGCCCAGATTCAGCGAGTCGTAAGGCGGTAAACTCACCCCGCCAATACGGGTAGAGCTACAGGCTGCGACGCCTTTCGGCAGCGGCCACTGCGGGACAATCAGTGCATTCATAACCAGTCCACATCATCTTTATGAGCTTCGAAATCGGCGCGCATCGCATCGATAAGGTCCACCATATCTTGTGGAATCGGCGCGTGCCACTCCATTTCGATACCCGATACAGGATGGTAGAGACGCAGCATCGTTGCATGAAGCGCCTGTCGGTCAAACTTACGCAGCGTGGAAATAAATTCTTCCGATGCGCCTTTCGGTGGACGTGGACGCCCGCCATATACCTGATCGCCCACCAACGGATGCGTAATATGCGCCATATGCACGCGGATCTGGTGCGTACGTCCGGTCTCCAGACGCAGCCTAAGGCGCGTGTGCACACGGAAATGTTCCATAATACGGTAATGAGTCACCGCCGGTTTGCCCATCGGATGCACCGACATATGCGTACGTTTGGTCGGGTGACGACTAATTGGCTCATTCACCGTTCCTCCCGCCGTCATATGTCCGATCGCGACCGCTTCATATTCGCGGGTGATCTCGCGCAACTGTAAAGACTCCACCAGGCGCGTTTGCGCCGGAACGGTTTTCGCCACCACCATCAGCCCCGTCGTGTCCTTATCCAGACGATGCACGATGCCCGCGCGCGGGACATCCGCAATCGGCGGATAATAATGTAACAACGCGTTCAGTACCGTACCGTCCGGGTTACCGGCGCCAGGATGTACCACCAGATCGCGTGGCTTGTTGATAACCAGAATATCGTCATCTTCATAAACAATATCTAACGGGATATCCTGCGCTTCAAAACGAATCTCTTCGTCGATCTCCGCATCAATAGCCACCCGCTCGCCGCCTAACACTTTTTCTTTTGGTTTATCGCAAAGTTGACCATTGACCAACACGCGCTGATTCAAAATCCATTCTTTTATACGCGAACGTGAATAATCCGGGAACATTTCGGCCAAAGCTTGATCTAAGCGTTGACCGAGTTGGTTTTCGGAGACCGTTGCGGTGAGTTGTACTCGTTGTGCCATATACAGCTTCTTCGTTTAACGTTGGGTTTTACGGCTTTGCCGTTTAATATAGTGTGCTATTGTAGCTGGTCTTAACCGGGAGCAGGAACAGAGAATCTCCCGTAAAACATTTTGAGGAAAGTCAAAACGTCATGACGCGCATGAAATATCTGGTGGCAGCAGCCACGTTGAGCCTGTTTCTGGCGGGTTGCTCGGGTTCAAAGGAAGAGGTGCCCGATAATCCGCCGAATGAAATCTACGCGACTGCTCAGCAAAAGCTGCAGGACGGTAACTGGAAACAGGCAATAACGCAATTGGAAGCGTTAGATAATCGTTATCCATTCGGACCGTATTCTCAGCAGGTGCAGTTGGATCTTATCTACGCCTATTACAAAAACGCCGATCTGCCGCTAGCGCAGGCCGCCATCGATCGTTTTATGCGTCTTAATCCAACGCACCCTAATATTGATTATGTCATGTACATGCGCGGCCTGACGAACATGGCGCTGGATGATAGCGCGCTGCAAGGTTTTTTTGGCGTCGATCGCAGCGATCGCGATCCGCAGCATGCGCGGGCGGCGTTCAATGACTTTTCGAAACTGGTACGCAACTATCCTAATAGCCAGTACACAACCGACGCCACTAAGCGTCTGGTATTCCTGAAAAACCGTCTGGCGAAATATGAATATTCCGTCGCAGAGTACTATACCGCGCGCGGCGCATGGGTTGCGGTGGTAAACCGGGTAGAAGGTATGCTACGCAATTATCCTGATACGCAGGCCACGCGCGATGCGTTGCCGCTGATGGAAAACGCCTATCGTCAGATGCAGCTAAATGCGCAGGCTGACAAAGTAGCGAAAATTATTGCCGCTAACAGCAAAAACACCTGAAGCAATACAAACAAGCAAAACGGCAGCCTCCCGGCTGCCGTTTTTTTATTCGGTATCTGATGCAACAGAAATGATTTCACTGCAATACATCCAGTCAAATATGGCCTGCTTTCAGGCATTCCTCAAGTAAAAGATCGCTTCTTCCTGCGATGCCTCACAAAAAGTTCGCCTTGACAAAAAGTGACAAAATAATGTGATTTATATCACACATTTTGACATTAAGAACGGTATGCTGGAATCACCAAGACGGGAAAGACAAGAGGTAAAATTTATGACAATGAACATTACCAGTAAACAAATGGAAATTACTCCGGCAATCCGCCAACATGTCGCAGACCGTCTCGCCAAACTGGAAAAATGGCAAACTCACCTGATTAATCCCCATATCATTCTGTCCAAAGAGCCACAGGGCTTTATTGCTGACGCCACCATTAATACACCGAACGGACATCTGGTCGCCAGCGCAAAACACGAAGATATGTACACCGCTATTAATGAATTGATCAACAAGCTGGAACGGCAGCTCAATAAAGTGCAGCACAAAGGCGAAGCCCGTCGTGCCACCGCATCGGTGAAAGATGCCAGCTTCGTCGAAGCAGAAGAAGAGTAGTCCCTTACATTGAGTGTATCGCCAACGCGCCTTCGGGCGCGTTTTTTGTTGACAGGATTAAAACAGTACGGGTACTGTACTTACGTACACAAAGGAAACAGTTATGAAGCTAGCCCGGTTTTTCTTCGCATTCTTTTTTACCTTCCCCTGACCGGGAGGCGTTTCGTCATGTGATAAAGAATGCGAAGACGAACAAGAAGGCCTCCCCCCACCGGGAGGCCTTTTTTATTGATAACAAAAAAGGCAACACTATGACATCGGAAAACCCGTTACTGGCGCTGCGAGATAAAATCAGCGCCTTAGACGAAGAGTTACTGGCTCTACTGGCAAAACGACGCGCGCTGGCGATTGAAGTGGGACAAGCGAAGCTACTGTCACATCGTCCGGTTCGGGATATCGATCGTGAACGCGCGCTGCTGGACAGGCTCATCCATCTCGGTAAAGCTCACCATCTCGACGCACACTACATTACCCGTCTGTTCCAGCTTATCATTGAAGACTCCGTGCTTACTCAGCAGGCGCTGCTGCAACAACATCTGAATAATACTCACCCTCATTCGGCACGTATTGCGTTTCTTGGGCCGAAAGGCTCTTATTCTCATCTCGCGGCGCGCCAGTATGCCGCACGCCATTTTGAGCAATTTATTGAGAGCGGCTGCGCAAAATTCGCCGATATTTTTCATCAGGTCGAAACCGGCCAGGCCGATTACGCCGTGGTTCCGATAGAGAACACCAGCTCCGGCGCCATCAACGATGTGTACGACTTATTGCAACACACCAGTCTGTCGATTGTCGGTGAGATGACCGTAACTATCGATCACTGCGTACTGGTTTGCGGCACCACGGATCTGAATACCATCGAAACGGTGTACAGCCATCCGCAACCGTTCCAGCAGTGTAGTAAGTTTTTGAGCCGCTATCCGCACTGGAAAATCGACTATACCGAAAGTACGTCGGCAGCGATGGAAAAAGTCGCGCAGGCGAACTCTCCGCGCGTCGCGGCGCTCGGCAGCGAGGCAGGCGGCATGTTGCACGGTTTACAGGTGCTGGAACGCATCGCCGCAAACCAGACGCAGAATATCACCCGCTTTCTGGTACTGGCGCGCAAAGCCATCAACGTTTCCGATCAGGTTCCGGCAAAAACCACTCTGTTAATCGCCACCGGGCAGCAGGCTGGCGCGCTGGTTGAAGCATTGCTGGTGCTGCGTAACCACAATCTCATCATGACGAAGCTGGAGTCGCGCCCAATTCACGGCAATCCGTGGGAAGAGATGTTTTATCTCGATATTCAGGCGAACCTGGAGTCGCAGGTAATGCAAAGTGTGCTAAAAGAGCTGGGCGAGATCACACGCTCAATGAAAGTGCTTGGCTGCTATCCCAGCGAAAACGTCGTGCCGGTAGAACCTGCCTGACGTTCAATAAAGCGGCTTTTCTTCATCCCTGCGACGGTTACCTGCAGGGTGAAGATGGCGCCTGAGAGCGGATAATCCGCCACTTCCTGAGCAGACATATTTTCTCTGGTAGTCGTAATAAACAACGTTTTCATGTCTGCGCCGCCAAAGCAAACCATCGTCGGACAACGTACCGGCAACCGGTACTCTTCCAGTGGCTCTCCTTGCGGTGAGAAACGCGCCACGCGCCAGCCGTCAAACATCGCGCTCCAGTAGCACCCTTCGCTATCCATCGCCGCGCCGTCGGGAAGTCCTTCTCCTTCGCCAAAATGGCGAAAAAGTTCACGCTTACCCGGTTCGCCATGCTTATCAAGTAACGTGCGGTAAATCACGCCATTCGGCGTATCGGAGGTATACATCCACTGGTTATCCGGGCTGAACGCCAGGCCGTTGTGTCCCTGGATATCGCACTGGATCACTTTTGCCGTCAGATCATGATCGATCCGCATCAGCAACGCGCCATTATAGTCACCCGGCGCCCAGAACGTCCCGGCATAAAAACGCCCATCGCCATCGGTGCCGCCATCATTGAAACGCGCCAGTTTCGCATTAGAGGGATTGTCGCAAACCTTACGCTGCAATAATCCATTTTTATCGGCCAGCCAGATAGCATGACGCATGGCCACAATAAATCCACCCTGCTCACGCAAGGCAAAACATCCCACCTCTTCCAGAAACGCCAGCACGCTATGCGCCCCACTCGCCGGATGGTAACGATGGATCTCCTGTTCCAGGATATCGGCCCAATACAGCGCGCTTTCATCTTCGCTCCATGTGGGGCATTCTGGTAAATGTCCGACATAATCAAATAAAACGTGCGGCGTAGTCATACGGTTCCTTAAACGAAAAAAGCCAGCAAAGCTGGCTTTCAGTATAGATGTCATCATTATTGTCGGCTGTCATTCGCCTGACGCAATAACACACGGCTTTCATTCTGAAAATGTCTGGCATAATCGCCAAACCAGTGTTCGACTTTGCGAAAACTGTCGATAAAAGCCTGCTTATCGCCCTGCTCCAGTAAACCGATCGCATCGCCAAAACGTTTATAGTAACGCTTGATAAGCGCCAGATTGCGCTCCGATGACATAATAATGTCAGCGTACAGTTGCGGGTCCTGGGCGAACAGACGCCCGACCATCGCCAGCTCTAGTCGATAAATCGGCGATGATAGCGCCAGAAGCTGCTCAAGCTGGACGTTCTCTTCCGCCAGATGCAGCCCATAAGCGAAGGTAGCAAAGTGGCGCAGCGCCTGGATAAAAGCCATGTTCTGATCGTGCTCGACAGCGCTAATTCGGTGCAACCGGGCGCCCCAAACCTGAATTTGCTCAAGGAACCACTGATACGCTTCCGGTTGGCGCCCATCACACCAGACCACCACCTGCTTCGCCAGGCTCCCGCTATCCGGACCAAACATCGGATGCAAGCCCAGTACAGGACCATCATGGGCCGCCAACATTGCCTGCAACGGGCCGCTTTTCACCGATGCCAGATCGACCAGAATACAGTCGGACGGCAGGCACGGCAGTTGGGCTATGACCTGTTCAGTAACATGAATCGGCACGCTGACGATCACCATTCCGGCATCGGCGACAATCTCCCTGGCGCGCGGCCAGTCCTGCTGTTCCAGAATACGGACCTGATAGCCCGACAGCGTGAGCATTTTTTCGAACAGACGCCCCATCTGTCCGCCGCCGCCCACAATGACGACCGGACGCAGAGAAGGACAAAGCGTTTTGAACCCCTTATCATTTTCGCTGGAGTAAGATTCACGCATTACCCGGCGCAAGACATCTTCAATGAGATCGGGCGGAACACCGATCGCTTCTGCTTCCGCCCGTCGCGAAGCCAGCATAGAGGCCTCACGTTCCGGCACGTAAATAGGCAGGCCAAAACGGCTTTTCACCTCGCCGACTTCGGCAACCAGTTCCAGGCGCTTAGCCAGTAAATTCAGCAACGCTTTATCGACATCATCTATTTGATCGCGTAACGCGGTCAATTCAGCAACCATAACAACCTCTTATGCTACACGCACCGCCAGTTGGCCGCTCAAATCTTTATGAATCTCACGTAACAGGGCATCGGTCATCTCCCAGCTAATACAAGCATCGGTGACGGAAACGCCATACTTCATTTCGCTGCGCGGCTGTTCGGAAGACTGATTACCCTCATGAATATTACTTTCAATCATTAAGCCAATGATTGAACGATTGCCATCTTTAATCTGCGCAACTACAGATTCTGCCACGGCTGGCTGGCGGCGATAATCTTTATTGGAGTTACCATGACTGCAATCTACCATCAGCGAAGGACGTAGTCCCGCCTGTTCCATCTCTTTTTCACACTGAGCGACATCTGCCGGGCTATAATTTGGCGCTTTGCCACCACGCAGAATCACATGGCCATGCGGATTTCCCTGGGTTTGCAATAACGCTACCTGACCGGCCTGGTTAATGCCAACAAAACGATGGGGTTGCGCAGCGGCGCGCATGGCGTTAATTGCTGTCGCCAGACTGCCATCTGTGCCGTTTTTAAAGCCGACCGGCATAGAAAGACCAGACGCCATTTCGCGGTGGGTTTGCGATTCGGTTGTACGCGCGCCTATCGCCGACCAGCTAAACAGATCGCCCAGGTATTGCGGGCTGTTCGGATCCAACGCTTCGGTCGCCAATGGCAGCCCCATATTCACCAGTTCCACCAGTAGATGACGCGCTATTTTCAACCCGGCTTCCACATCAAATGAGCCATCCATATGAGGATCGTTAATCAGCCCTTTCCAGCCGACGGTAGTCCGCGGCTTTTCAAAATAGACGCGCATTACCAGATAGAGGCTATCGCTGACCTCTGCGGCAAGGGCTTTAAATCGACGGGCATATTCCAGAGCGGTTTCAGGATCGTGAATAGAACAAGGACCGCATACCACCAACAGACGCGGATCGCGCCCGGCAATAATGTCAGAAATGATTCCTCGGGACTGCGCTATCTGCGCTTCCTGCGCCAGGCTCAACGGAAAGGCCGCTTTAAGCTGCTCCGGCGTCATTAATACCTGTTCATCGGTGATACGTACGTTATTCAGCGCGTCTTTTTGCATGATGGCGATCCTGTCTTTTCTTGTTTGCGATAGTTGATCCTCCACGAGGATGTTTAAACCATACCACAAAAAGTAAAGATTTCAATCCATATTACGTAAAATAAACTTTACACTAAACGCAGAATCAGATTAAAACCCTTCATTTCGTATCAAAAATTTTACACTATAAGTAAATTATTTTATTCCCATCCTCGGAAAAGCGCTAAAATGAGCAATGCTCGCCATTTTTTGATTATTTTTTCTCCGCACGCATAATTTTACTTTCTGATATACGTTAATTAATACCGTTATCACAAAAATTTAATATTAGTGATATCACTTAAGACATTCATATTATCAATAAGAAATAATGACGATATGGCAAAATAATGTTATTTTGCTACAAATAATCATGGATGTATTTTAATGCTTTACGACTGAAGATGGAGGGGACTTGTTAATGCGTTTTTCTCACCTATTTATCTTTCTGTTATCGCTATTATTAGCAAGCTTGCCTCTGTATGCTCAACGCGTCACGGAAGAAGAGAAATCCGTACGCGCCATCGTCTCCGGTATCGTCAGTTATACACACTGGCCGACGTTATCCGGACCGCCAAGGCTATGCATATTTTCATCTTCGCGTTTTGTCAGGGTACTTAGCGAAGAGGCTGGCTGGGCTTTCCCTTATCAACCTCTTGTCATCCGTACAACACAAGAGGCCATGAGCGCCCGCTGTGACGGTTTTTACTTTGGCAATGAATCGCCATCTTATCAGGTAGAATTAACGCGTCATTATCCAGTTAACGCCTTGTTATTAATTACCGAACAAAATACCGAATGTATTATTGGCAGCGCATTTTGTCTGATCATTAACAATGATGAAGTCAAATTTTCCGTGAATCTGGACTCCCTCTCGCATAGCGGCGTGAGAGTGAATCCAGAAGTATTAATGCTTGCACGGAATCAAAAGCATGAATAAGGAATTTTCTCTGTCCAGACCAACATTTAAACGCACACTACGGCGGATTAGTATAATCAGCGTGCTGCTCACAATGACATTGATCTGGCTATTAATTTGCGTTGCATCTGTCCTTACGCTCAAACAGTATGCGCAAAAAAATCTCGATTTGACCGCCGCCACGATGCCCCATAACCTTGAAGCGGCGCTGGTATTTTCCGATAACGCGGCCGCGGCGGAAACGCTCGCCACTCTGGGACGTCAGGGACAATTTTCAGCAGCGGAGGTCCGCGATAAAAATGGCCGTATCATCGCCTCATGGCGCTATGATGCGCGAGCCGCAGACGATAAGCTCATCGGTTTAATTAGCCATTGGCTTTTCCCATTACCGGTATCGCAACCAGTCTGGCACAACGGTAGGGCCATCGGCGAAGTACGGTTTGTTGCCCGCGATAGCCTTATTGGTCATTTTATCTGGCTATCGCTGGCAGTGCTGACAGGATGTATTCTGCTGGCATCCGGTATTGCCCTGCTGCTCACGCGTTATTTGCATAATGGCGTTGTGGATGCGCTACAAAATATTACTGAAGTCGTACACGACGTTCGCACTAACCGAAATTTTTCACGCCGGGTACCTGATGAGCGTATCGAGGAATTTCACCTTTTTGCGCAGGATTTCAATAGTCTTCTGGATGAGATGGAAGAGTGGCAGCTACGGCTCCAGGCTAAAAATGCACAACTACTGCGTACCGCGCTGCACGATCCGCTGACAGGGCTTGCCAATCGTGCGGCATTTCGCAGCTGTATTAACGCGCTGATGAAGGATAATTACGCCCGTAGCAGTTCGGCATTGTTATTTCTGGATGGCGATAACTTTAAATATATTAACGATACCTGGGGACATGCGGCAGGCGACCGCGTACTTATTGAGGTTGCCAAAAGATTAGCGGAGTTCGGTGGTAACCGTTATCAGACTTACCGACTCGGCGGCGATGAATTTGCGATGGTGCTTTACGGTGTACATTCGGAGTATGAAGTACAACGTATTTGCGCGGCGCTATCCCAGGCGTTTAATCGACCTTTTGAACTACATAACGGCCTGCGGATAACGATGCCCCTGAGTATTGGCTTCGCGCTGACATGGGAACATGCCACTGCCGAAAAACTACAAGAACTGGCCGATCGAAATATGTATCAGGCTAAACACCGGCGTACGGAACGCTCGCTAAACTAAGGAGCGAGCCAGAGCATTTCTGACTCAACGTTGATATCACAGACCCAGCCTAATCATAAAATCTTCTATGAAGTGGAGTAACCTATAAAAAAAGGGGCCAGCATAATGCCAGCCCCTTGTTTTCTACAAGCTTTCGGATGTTGCGAAAGCGCGCTCTTAGTTAAGACGCTCTTTGATACGAGCCGCTTTACCAGTACGCTCACGCAGGTAGTACAGTTTAGCTTTACGAACAGCACCACGACGTTTAACAGCAATGCTGTCAACTACCGGAGAGTGAGTCTGGAAGACACGCTCAACGCCTTCGCCGTTGGAAATTTTACGAACAGTGAATGCAGAGTGCAGACCGCGGTTACGAATAGCGATAACCACGCCCTCGAATGCCTGCAGACGTTTCTTGGTACCTTCAACAACCCATACTTTCACTTCCACGGTATCGCCCGGACGGAAGGAAGGTACGTTCTGCTTCATCTGCTCTTGTTCAAGTTGCTTAATAATGTTGCTCATAATTTAATCTCTTATCCTGGGTAAACTGATATTCGGGGGCCTATGCCATCCCATCATGTTTATGCTGCTGTTGTGCGTGTTCTGTTTTGAACTCCGCCAGCAACCTTGCTTGCTCTTCAGTCAGAGCCAGGTTTTCCAGAAGTTCAGGTCTTCTAAGCCAGGTTCGGCCCAGCGACTGTTTCAAACGCCAGCGACGTATCTCGGCATGGTTTCCCGACAGCAATACCGACGGTACTTCCATCCCCTCTAACACTTCAGGGCGCGTATAGTGCGGACAATCCAGCACCCCATCAGCAAACGAATCTTCGATTGCTGATGCCTCATGCCCCAAAACCCCCGGAATAAACCGGGCAACGGAGTCAATCAGCGTCATTGCCGGCAGTTCGCCACCGCTGAGAACGTAATCGCCAATTGACCATTCCTCGTCAATTTCGGTCTGAATTACGCGCTCATCTACGCCTTCGTAGCGACCACACACCAGAATTAGCTTCTGATTCGTGGCCAGCTCGCTAACGCCCGCTTGATCAAGCTTGCGTCCCTGAGGCGACAGATAAATCACTTTAGCGCCTTCGCCAGCCGCGGCTTTTGCTGCGTGAATGGCGTCCCGCAAGGGTTGCACCATCATTAACATCCCCGGTCCGCCGCCGTAAGGACGGGAGTCCACGGTACGGTGCCGATCATGCGCGAAGTCGCGAGGACTCCAGCTTTGGACGTTCAGCAGGCCTTTTTTTACTGCCCGGCCAGTTACCCCGTAATCGGTAATTGCGCGAAACATTTCAGGAAACAGGCTAACTATGCCAATAAACACAAGCCAATCCCCATAACGCCATTTATTACCGTTTATCCGGTGGTTTAAAAACCAGGATCCCAGTCTACTTCGATAGTACGAGTAGCGAGATCGACTTTCTTGATAACCTGCCCATCGAGGAACGGTACAAGTCGTTCCTTGATACCAAATGCATCTTTCAGGTTCGCCTTAATGACGAGAACGTCATTCGACCCGGTCTCCATCATGTCGATGACTTTACCGAGATCGTAGCCTTCAGCGGTGACTACCTGGCAGCCCATCAGGTCTTTCCAGTAGTAGTCTCCCTCCTCAAGCGCAGGAAGTTGCGAGGAATCCACGACAATTTCGCAATTCGTCAGAAGATTCGCGGCATCTCGATCGTCAACGCCTTTCAGCTTGATGATCAGATCCTGATTGTGGTGCTTCCAGCTTTCCAGCTGTACCTGCTGCCACTGACCCGCCTTCTGGATAAACCAGGGCTGATAGTCAAAAATGCTTTCGGCGTCTTCAGTGGAGGAAAACACTCTGAGCCAACCACGAATACCGTATGAAGAACCCATTTTCCCCAGTACAACCGGTTCAGCGGGTACTTGTGCGGTGAGTTGCTTGCTCATCATGACCACCGTGACAGATTAGGCTGCTTTTTTTACTTCTTTGATCAGCGCCGCAACGCGATCGGAAATGGTTGCGCCCTGGCCAACCCAGTGAGCGATGCGATCCAGATCCAGGCGGGTGCCTTCTTCTTTTTCGCTAGCGATTGGGTTGAAGAAACCAACGCGCTCAATGAAGCGACCGTTGCGTGCATTACGGCTGTCGGTGACAACAACCTGGTAGAACGGACGCTTTTTAGCGCCGTGACGAGCTAAACGAATAGTTACCATAACATCCTCTTGTGTGAATAAAACAACCGGGCCCCATCGAGGAACGGAGCCCGGCGTCATATTAAAAGCCCGAAAATTTTACTGATTTCTGGGGAAAATGCAATCAGCATCTTGCTACTGAACACGAAACAAGGGATAGAAGGCGTATATCGGTGCAGCCAGTTTAGTTCCGGCGTGCGCGCAGAAAGCGGAGCGTACACGCAGTACGTGAGCATTTCGAGCACACCCCGGGACTAAAATGGCAAACAAGATAGCCTTATACCCTTGTTTTAGCGGCCACGCAGTACGTGAGGATGGCGAGCACACCCCGGTGCCGAAATAGCAAGTGAGCCAGGCCGGAAAAAAATTAGCGTCCAGGGAAGCCGGGCGGCATCATCCCCTTCATACCTCTCATCATCTTAGCCATCCCACCCTTCTTCATTTTCTTCATCATGCGCTGCATGTCGTCGAACTGTTTCAGAAGGCGGTTAACGTCCTGCACCTGCATCCCACAGCCCTGCGCGATACGACGCTTGCGGGAACCTTTGATGATTTCCGGCTTCGCGCGCTCTTTCAGCGTCATTGAGTTGATGATCGCCTCCATGCGCACTAACACCTTATCGTCCATCTGCGATTTGACGTTGTCCGGAATCTGGCCCATGCCCGGTAATTTGCCCATCAGACTGGCCATACCGCCCATGTTTTTCATCTGTTTGAGCTGTTCGAGGAAGTCGTTCAGGTCGAAACCGTCGCCTTTCTTCAGTTTGGTCGCCAGCTTTTCAGCCTGTGCGCGGTCAACTTTGCTTTCGATATCTTCGATAAGCGACAGCACGTCGCCCATGCCGAGAATACGCGAGGCGATACGATCCGGATGGAACGGCTCCAGCGCGTCGGTTTTCTCGCCCACGCCGAGGAATTTGATCGGCTTACCGGTGATATGACGAATAGATAACGCCGCGCCGCCGCGAGCGTCACCGTCAACTTTGGTCAGTACCACGCCGGTCAGCGGCAACGCTTCGTTAAACGCTTTAGCAGTATTCGCCGCATCCTGACCGGTCATCGCATCGACGACAAACAGGGTTTCTACCGGATTGATAGACGCATGAACCTGTTTGATTTCGTCCATCATCGCTTCGTCAACGTGCAGACGACCAGCGGTATCCACCAACAGCACGTCGTAGAATTTCAGCTTCGCTTCTTTCAGCGCGGCGTTGACGATATCAACGGGTTTCTGGCCGACATCAGACGGGAAGAAATCCACGCCAACCTGCTCAGCTAGCGTTTCGAGCTGTTTGATCGCCGCCGGGCGATAGACGTCGGCAGAGACGACCAGCACTTTCTTCTTGTGCTTCTCGCGCAAGAATTTACCCAACTTACCAACGCTGGTAGTTTTACCCGCCCCTTGCAGGCCCGCCATCAATACTACGGCTGGCGGCTGTGCGGCCAGATTCAGCGTCTGATTCTCTTCGCCCATCGCCGCAACCAGTTCGCTACGGACAATCTTGACGAACTCCTGCCCTGGGGTCAGGCTCTTGTTAACTTCATGACCAACCGCTTTCTCTTTTACGCGATTGATAAACTCACGCACTACCGGCAGCGCAACGTCAGCCTCCAGCAGCGCCATACGCACTTCGCGCAGCGTCTCTTTAACGTTGTCTTCAGTAAGGCGCCCACGGCCACTGATATTGCGCAGCGTGCGCGACAAACGATCGGTTAAATTATCAAACATTGTCTCTCGCCTGGGGTGGAAACGGTTGGTCGCCGCAGCGACACAGTTACAGAATTTCGCCACAGTATACCATGAAGCCGCCTTTGTTGTTATGCAACGGTTGGAGCTGCGGTCACGTAACGCTATACTGCTTTCCTTTCTCACTGGTCAACTGTCGACACAACTATGCCCGTTTTTGCTTTACTTGCCCTTGTCGCCTACTCCTTCAGCCTCGCGCTGATCGTTCCCGGACTGTTGCAAAAAAACAGCGGCTGGCGGCGTATGGCTATTCTTTCTGCGGTCATCGCGCTGGTGTGCCACGCTGTCGCGCTGGAATCACGTATTCTGCCCGGCGGCGACAGTGGACAAAACCTGAGCCTGCTGAATGTCGGTTCGCTGGTCAGTCTGATGATCTGCACGGTGATGACCGTTGTCGCGTCGCGTAACCGCGGCTGGCTACTTCTGCCCATCGTCTATGCCTTTGCGCTGATTAACCTGGCCTTCGCTACGTTCATGCCTAATGAATATATTACGCATCTGGAAGCGACCCCAGGCATGATGGTGCACATCGGACTGTCGCTTTTCTCTTACGCGACGCTGATAATCGCCGCTCTGTATGCGCTACAACTGGCGTGGATCGACTATCAGTTGAAGAACAAAAAGCTGGCGTTTAGTAATGAAATGCCGCCATTGATGAGCATTGAGCGCAAAATGTTTCATATTACGCAGATTGGCGTCGTACTGCTGACCCTTACCCTGTGTACCGGCCTGTTTTACATGCATAACCTGTTCAGTATGGAAAATATCGATAAAGCTGTGCTCTCTATCGTGGCATGGTTTGTCTATATTGTTCTGCTGTGGGGGCATTACCATGAGGGCTGGCGGGGTCGTCGGGTCGTGTGGTTTAACGTCGCAGGCGCGGGTATTCTGACGCTGGCCTATTTTGGTAGCCGCATATTACAGCAATTTGTAAGCTAAGCTTTTAAAGGAGTTTCCCCTGGAACACATCTCCACCACCACGCTGATTATCATATTAATCATCATGGTGGTCATCTCGGCCTATTTTTCCGGTTCCGAAACTGGAATGATGACGCTAAACCGTTACCGTTTACGCCATATGGCAAAGCAAGGTAATCGTTCGGCAAAACGGGTAGAAAAATTACTGCGTAAACCCGACCGACTGATAAGTCTGGTGCTGATCGGCAATAACCTGGTCAACATTCTTGCCTCGGCGCTCGGCACAATTGTGGGTATGCGGCTTTACGGCGACGCCGGCGTGGCTATCGCCACCGGCGTACTGACATTCGTCGTACTGATATTCGCCGAAGTCCTGCCCAAAACTATCGCCGCGCTCTATCCGGAAAAAGTGGCCTATCCCAGCAGCTTCCTGCTTGCGCCGTTACAGATACTGATGATGCCGCTGGTGTGGTTACTTAACACCATCACCCGCCTGCTGATGCGCCTGATGGGAATTAAAACGGATATCGTGGTCAGCGGGTCGTTAAGTAAAGAGGAATTACGCACTATCGTGCATGAATCCCGTTCGCAAATTTCTCGCCGCAATCAGGATATGCTGCTGTCGGTTCTCGATCTGGAAAAGGTCAGCGTGGATGACATCATGGTGCCGCGTAATGAAATTATCGGGATCGATATCAATGACGACTGGAAGTCTATCGAGCGGCAGCTTACCCACTCGCCGCACGGACGTATTGTGCTCTATCGCGATTCGCTGGATGACGCCATCAGTATGCTGCGCGTACGTGAAGCCTGGCGGTTAATGGCCGAGAAAAAAGAGTTCACTAAAGAGATGATGCTGCGCGCCGCCGATGAAATCTATTACGTCCCGGAAGGTACGCCGCTCAGTACGCAACTGATTAAATTTCAGCGCAATAAAAAGAAAGTCGGACTGGTCGTCAACGAATATGGCGATATCCAGGGGCTGGTTACCGTTGAAGATATTCTCGAAGAGATCGTCGGCGACTTCACCACGTCAATGTCGCCGACACTGGCGGAAGAGGTCACGCCGCAGAACGACGGCTCGGTTATTATTGACGGTACCGCCAACGTCCGGGAAATCAATAAAGCGTTTAACTGGCACCTGCCGGAAGACGACGCGCGTACCGTCAATGGCGTGATTCTGGAGGCGCTGGAGGAAATTCCGGTCGCTGGCACTCGCGTGCGCATTGAACAGTACGATATCGATATTCTCGACGTACAGGAAAATATGATTAAGCAGGTGAAGGTTGTACCGGTAAAACCGTTGCGGGAAAGCGTGGCGGAATAAACAGATAGCGATAGTAGGCCGGGTAAGGCGTTAACCGCTACCCGGCGCTACGAGAAGCAATTAGCCTTTGGCTTTCGCAACAGTTACCATCGCCGCGCGAATGGTACGGCCGTTCAGCGTATAGCCTTTCTGCATAATACCCAGCACATTGCCTGCCGGAATCTCTTCCGACTCCACCATCGCAATCGCCTGATGCACGTTCGGGTCCAGCGGCACGTTGGTTTCAGCAATCACTTCCACGCCGAACTTACGCACCACATCCAGCATAGACTTCAGCGTCAGCTCAATCCCTTCGACCATTGCCGCCATATCCGGATTGGCTTTGTCGGCGACTTCGAGCGCGCGATCCAGGCTATCGATTACCGGCAGCAATTCGTTGACGAACTTCTCCAGAGCGAATTTATGCGCTTTTTCGATATCCTGTTCGGTACGACGGCGCAGGTTTTCCATTTCCGCTTTGATACGCAACACGGTGTCGCGTTCGCGAGTCTGGGCTTCGGCAAGCTGAACTTCCAGATTCGCAATTTTTTCATCGCGCGGATCCACCTGCTCAGCAGAATCGTTTGGTTCAACTGCCTCAACCTCTTCGTGCTGATCCATGATAATTTCTTCCGGGGCTTGCCCCTCAGGCGTTTTCTGTTCTTTACTACTCATGAATTTCTCCGCGTTTTTTTTCGCATTCATCTCGCTAACTTCGCTTATTATGGGGATCAGATTCAGGGTTTCAAGGGAAGCACTCACATTGTCATCAATCTTCGCTACAAGGACCTCAGAAAAATGAATAATCATTTCAAGTGTATCGGCATTGTGGGGCATCCGCGTCATCCCACCGCACTCACGACACATGAAATGCTCTACCGCTGGCTATGCGCTCAGGGTTATGAGGTCATTGTGGAGCAACAAATCGCCCACGAATTACAGTTGAAAAATGTGCCAACCGGCACGCTGGCGGAAATTGGTCAACAGGCGGATCTGGCGGTAGTCGTGGGCGGCGACGGCAATATGCTTGGCGCAGCGCGTACGCTGGCGCGTTATGACATCAATGTGATTGGCATTAACCGCGGTAATCTTGGTTTTCTGACCGATCTCGATCCGGACAACGCCCTGCAACAGTTATCCGATGTGCTGGAAGGACGCTATATCTCCGAGAAACGTTTTCTGCTGGAAGCGCAGGTCTGTCAACAGGATTGCCAAAAGCGTATCAGCACCGCCATTAATGAAGTAGTACTGCATCCAGGAAAAGTGGCGCATATGATCGAGTTCGAGGTTTATATTGATGAAACCTTCGCTTTTTCGCAGCGATCTGATGGTCTGATCATCTCTACGCCGACCGGCTCCACCGCCTATTCGCTCTCCGCAGGCGGCCCTATTCTGACCCCTTCACTGGATGCGATCACCCTGGTGCCGATGTTCCCGCATACCTTGTCGGCGCGCCCGTTAGTCATTAACAGCAGTAGCACGATTCGTCTGCGTTTTTCGCATCGCCGTAGCGATCTGGAAATTAGCTGCGACAGCCAGATAGCGCTGCCTATTCAGGAAGGAGAAGATGTGCTGATTCGCCGCTGCGACTACCATCTCAACCTGATACATCCCAAAGATTATAGCTATTTCAATACATTAAGCACAAAGCTCGGCTGGTCAAAAAAATTATTCTAATTTTACGTCAGCCTCTTTACTGTATAAAAAACCAGTTTATACTGTATTTAATTACAGTTATGGTTTTTCATACAGGAAAACAGCTATGTTGGCGCAACTGACCATCAGCAATTTTGCTATCGTTCGTGAGCTTGAGATCGATTTTCAGAGCGGAATGACCGTCATCACCGGTGAAACCGGCGCGGGCAAATCTATTGCGATTGACGCCCTGGGCCTGTGTCTGGGCGGTCGCGCTGAGGCCGATATGGTCCGTACCGGAGCGACCCGCGCCGATTTGTGCGCCCGCTTTTCTCTGAAAGACACGCCTGCGGCATTGCGCTGGCTGGAAGAAAACCAGCTTGAAGAAGGGCGCGAATGCCTGCTTCGCCGCGTCATCAGCAGCGATGGTCGCTCACGGGGATTTATTAACGGCACCGCTGTGCCCCTGTCTCAATTGCGTGAGCTCGGTCAGTTGCTGATTCAAATTCATGGTCAACATGCGCACCAGCAGCTTACCAAACCCGAACAGCAAAAATCGCTGCTGGATAGCTATGCTAACGAATCCGCTTTAGCGCAGCAGATGGCCGCCCACTACCAATTATGGCATCAAAGCTGCCGCGATCTCGCCCATCACCAGCAACAAAGCCAGGAACGCGCCGCACGCGCGGAACTGCTGCAATATCAGTTAAAAGAGTTGAACGACTTTACCCCGCAGGCTGGCGAATTCGAGCAAATTGACGAAGAGTACAAACGGCTGGCTAACAGCGGGCAGTTGCTTACGACCAGCCAGAACGCTCTGGCGCTACTCGCGGACGGCGAAGACGTTAACCTGCAAAGCCAGTTATATAGCGCAAAACAACTGGTCAGCGAGCTGGTGGGTATGGACAGCAAGCTTTCCGGCATCCTGGATATGCTGGAAGAGGCCACTATCCAACTCACCGAAGCCAGCGATGAATTGCGCCACTATTGCGAGCGTCTGGATTTAGACCCTAATCGCCTGTTTGAGCTTGAACAGCGCATCGCTAAACAAATTTCGCTGGCGCGAAAACATCACGTCAGCCCGGAAGCGCTGCCGCAGCTTTATCAGTCACTGCTCGAAGAACAGCAGCAGCTCGACGATCAGGCCGATTCGCTGGAAACTCTGACGCTGGCGGTCAATAAGCATCACCAACAGGCGCTGGAAACGGCGCAAGCGCTGCATCAACAACGCCTGCTTTACGCCCAGGAACTGGGGCAGTTGATCACTGAAAGTATGCATTTACTTTCGATGCCGCACGGTCTGTTTACTATCGATGTGAAGTTTGATGAGCATCATCTGAGCAACGACGGCGCCGATCGCGTGGAGTTTAAAGTGACTACAAACCCAGGTCAGCCGCTACAACCTATTGCTAAAGTAGCATCTGGCGGTGAACTGTCGCGCATTGCGCTGGCTATTCAGGTGATTACCGCGCGCAAAATGGAAACGCCGGCGCTGATTTTTGACGAAGTCGATGTTGGCATCAGCGGCCCAACCGCCGCCGTGGTCGGTAAGCTCCTGCGTCAGCTTGGCGAATCCACCCAGGTGATGTGCGTCACTCACCTGCCACAGGTCGCCGGGTGCGGTCACCAGCACTTCTTTGTGAGTAAAGAAACGGACGGGGCAATGACCGAAACACATATGCAGCCTTTAGATAAACGTGCGCGTTTACAGGAACTGGCCCGCCTGTTGGGAGGAAGTGAAGTTACGCGTAATACGCTGGCAAACGCAAAAGAACTGCTGGCAGCGTAAACTTTTTTATCTCCCGAAGGTCTGAGTTCACAACAAAAACGCCGTAAGACCCGACAGCAAAAGGTTTTAAAGTGATGAAAGGTCTATTATCATCGGCATATTACATATGAGCCACGTACTGCTCAGGCCCGAAAAGGAACCCAATCACTATGCGCTGTAAAACGCTGACTGCTGCCGCAGCAGTACTCCTGATGTTGACCGCAGGCTGTTCCACTCTGGAGCGAGTGGTTTACCGACCTGACATCAATCAGGGGAACTATCTTACACCTACGGATGTTGCCAAAGTGCGTGTTGGTATGACGCAACAACAGGTGGCGTATGCTTTAGGCACGCCGATGATGTCCGATCCTTTTGGTACGAACACCTGGTTTTATGTTTTCCGCCAGCAGCCAGGACATGAGAACGTGACGCAGCAGACTCTGACGCTCACCTTTAACAGCAGCGGCGTGTTAACGAATATTGATAACAAACCGGCGTTGACGAAGTAATCTTGTGATATCGCCTGATGACGTTACGTTCATCAGGCCTGCAAAACTCTTCCCCGCCATTCGGTACGAGTTTGCCTGATGGCGCTACGCTTATCTGGCTTACAGACACACCTGCGCTTCAGGCCAGGTACGGCTTTCACACCGTTATCCGACAAAAGAGGCTAATTATCTGCCAGCCGATTTTTCGGCGCGCTGGCGGCGTAATGCCTTTGGATCGGCGATTAAGGGACGGTAAATTTCAACCCGATCGCCATCCTGCACCGTATCGGTGAGTTTTACCGGGCGACTGTAGATACCCACTTTATTTTTCGCCAGATCGATATCCGTGCGCAATTCCAGCAAGCCGGAAGCGCGAATCGCCTCTTCGACCGTCGCGCCCTCTTCCAGCATTACGCGCTGCAAATACTGCTTTTCCGGCAGCGCATAAGCCACTTCAACTATAAGTTTATCCGGCACGGTAAACCTCTTTGGCACGGACCGTAAAAGCCTGCACCATGTTGGACGCTAACTCTTTGAATACACGACCAAACGCCAGCTCAATGAGTTTATTAGTAAACTCAAAATCAAGCTGAAACTCAATACGGCACGCCTCGGGGCTGAGCGGGGTAAATTTCCAGCCGCCGATCAGCTTCTTAAAGGGACCATCAACCAGATGCATCAGAATGCTCTGGTTACGCGTTAGCTGATTACGCGTCGTAAACGTTTTACTGATACCCGCCTTCGATACGTCAACAGCCGCCGTCATCTGTGCTGGCGATGATTCCAGGACACGACTGCCAACACACCCAGGCAAAAACTGGGGATACGATTGAACGTCATTCACTAACTGATACATCTGTTCCGCACTGTAGGGGACTAAAGCAGTCCGACTAATCTGAGGCATAGCAATTCCCATCAACATAAATCGTGTAAATAATACCACTTATCAGCGAGTAAAAAAAATGCTGTCCCCAACCGTCATGCCTTAATTGTGCGTGCATAGCCCAACTCATGCTAAGATAGATTTTTGCACCTCGTCAGGACGCAATGGGGTGTTTTCGATATCAGATTACCTATGAATTCACGACACTTATGACGAAGAAAAAAGCACATAAACCGGGCTCAGCCACCATCGCGCTGAATAAGCGCGCCCGGCACGAATACTTTATCGAAGAAGAGTTCGAGGCTGGTCTCGCCCTGCAAGGCTGGGAAGTAAAATCTCTGCGCGCAGGAAAAGCGAATATCGGCGACAGCTACGTTATCCTCAAAGATGGCGAGGCCTGGCTGTTTGGCGCAAACTTTACGCCGATGGCGGTGGCCTCTACACATGTCGTATGCGACCCAACCCGAACCCGCAAACTGTTGTTAAATCAGCGTGAGCTGGATTCGCTGTATGGCCGTATTAATCGTGAAGGTTATACTGTCGTCGCGCTTTCTCTGTACTGGAAAAATGCCTGGTGCAAAGTGAAGATCGGCGTGGCGAAAGGTAAAAAACAGCATGATAAACGTTCCGACCTTAAAGAACGTGAGTGGCAACTGGATAAAGCACGCATTATGAAAAATGCAGGCCGATAATAGACATTTTTTGTGACCAGCCTCTCAGTATGAAGCTGGTCAATATTCATATCTAATTAATGTGCCGAAAATATATTCTCTGCGTCTGGTGCTTATCAAGAACAATAAATACCATATTTTATTAAGAATATATTCTTTGTTTTTAAAAAAGGTTTGTAGCCTAATAACGCAACATTTCAAATAATTTTTTTAAAATTTATTGTCGTTGAATACCTTCACAAAAGGTATTGCTTTTATGTTAAAAAACAAAAACAAGAAAAAATAAAAAATAATTATAAAACATAAACATAAATAAAAAATTATCTTTAGTTGTTAGCCAACCCTCCCCGCCTTAACACAAACTTCGTTATATTTCAGACGCACTAACATTTCTATCAATAGATCTTAATTTGCAGAAAAGTTTTTTTCTGACTATATCATCTAATACGAAAGCACTAGTCAGGCACAAAAAACAAAGGGTTATTCGGCGAGAAAACTACACCTTCACCTACGCTCATAAAAAAGAATATGGCTACGGAAATTCATCTCTCACGGTGAACGGGAAGGCTCGTCTACGCATTTTGCCCTGAACGTCGTGCCCGTTAATTAATACACAGAGCAAATCCATCAGGAGCTAATTTATGCGTCTACTCGCCGTGGTTTCGAAATTGACTGGCGTCTCCATGACTGTGGAATCCTCAGCGGTCACTCTTAACGCGCCTTCAATTGTTAAATTATCAGTGGCCCGGGATGAAATTAGTCAACTTACGCGCATTAATCAGGATCTGGTGGTGACGCTCCATTCCGGCGAAACGATCACGATTAAAAACTTTTACGTTACCAACGATCTGGGCGCAAGCCAGTTGGTACTGGCGGAAAACGATGGCACGTTATGGTGGGTGGAAAATCCGCAAGCGGGGCTACATTTTGAACAAATCGCTGATATTAATGAGCTGCTGGTCACTTCTGGCGCTTCCCATGAAGCAGGAGGCGCCGTTTGGCCGTGGGTACTGGCTGGCGCGGTGGCGGCTGGCGGCATTGCCGCTATCGCGTCTTCCGGCGGCGGCGATTCTCATCATCATTCGGATGGCGATAATCCGCCCCCCGATAACACCAATCCTGACGGTAATCCCCCTGATAACAGCAATCCCGGCGGCAGTAACCCCAACGGCAATAATCCAGGTAGCAGTAATCCTGTAGATACTACGCCGCCTCTCGCTCCCAGCGAATTATTGATTTCAGCGGACGGAAAAACGGTGAGCGGCGAGGCCGAAGCGGGCAGTACCATTACGATCAAAGATCCTTCAGGCAACGTCGTTGGCGAGGGCAAAGCGGATAGCGACGGTAAATTTAGTATTGATCTGACCGCGCCACAGCTTAGCGGCGAACAACTTACCGTGACCGCTACTGACGATGCCGGCAATACAGGCCCATCCGCAACCATCGATGCGCCCAACATTCCTCTCCCCGATACACCTGTTATCACCGCCGCTATCGACGATGCCGCTCCACTCACCGGCACGCTGAGCAATAACCAGTTTACGAACGATAATACCCCCACTCTGGAGGGAACCGGCAGCGCAGGCGCAGTCATCCATATTTACGCCAATGGTCAGGAAATAGGCTCAACAACGGTTGATACCAGCGGAAGCTGGCGTTTTGCCATTCCCGGCGCGCTAGCGGACGGAGAAAATCGTTTCACCGCCATTGCAACTAATGTTAAAGGCGAAAGTAGCGAATCAGCCAGCTTTACGCTGACTATCGACACACTCAGCCCCGATGCCCCAATCGTTGAACTGATTGCCGATAACACCGGTTTGCTCACCGGGCCGCTACAGAATAATGACCGAACTGACGAGGCAAAACCGCTATTTTCCGGGCAGGGAGAGGCAGGCAATACCATCACGATAAAAGAAGGATCAACCGTTATCGGCAGCGCTATCGTAGACGAAAATGGACGCTGGACCTTTACGCCGACTACGCCGTTAAGCGATGGCGAACATACCTTTACCGTCGAACAGATCGACAAAGCCGGAAACGTGAGCAACGTGACTACAACGCCTACTATCATTGTGGACACTACGCCGCCTGACGCCGCTACCATTGATAATGTCGCGAAAGACGGCACAACCGTTAGCGGTACCGCTGAAGCTGGCAGTACCGTGTCGATCTATGACCCGGCGGGAAATTACCTGGGCTCCACGATTACCGGAGAAAATAACCAATTCAGCATCACGCTGAATCCGGCCCAGACCCACGGCGAGCGCCTGGAAGCGCGTATTCAGGACGCCGTCGGTAACATCGGCCCCGCCACAGAATTTACCGCTTCTGATTCACAGTATCCTGCCCAACCGATTATCCTTACCGTGACGGATGACGCTGGCACCGTTACCGGGCTGTTGAAAAATGGCGATGCCACGGATGATAACCGTCCAACCCTCAGCGGTACTGCCGAACCAGGCAGTACGATATCGATTAACGATAACGGCTTTCCTGTACCGACCCTTCCGCCCATTGTCGCTGATGCTGACGGCAAATGGAGCTTTACCCCCTCGCTTGCGCTTCCCGATGGCGACCATGTCTTCACCGCTACCGCGACAAACGATCGCGGCACCAGCGGGCAGTCCGTCTCCTTTACCATTGATATCGACACGCAGCCGCCAGTGCTGGAAAACCTGGCGGTTAGCGACGTCGGCGACAGACTCACCGGCACCACGGAAGCTGGCAGCACGGTGGTTATCAAAGACAGCCAGGGAAATACGCTCGGTAGAGGAACGGCAGGCGACGACGGCACCTTCTCAATAGGTATTAGCCCGGCGAAAATTAACGGTGAAACATTAAGCATTAGCGTTACCGATAAAGCCGCGAATAGCGGTCCGGTAGAAACTCTGAGCGCACCGGATAAAACTGCGCCTGCAGCACCGGACGGCCTTATTGTGGCGACCGACGGTCTGTCCGTAAGCGGTCAGGCGGAAGCCGGGGCAACGGTCACTATCCGCGACAGTAGCAATACCATACTTGGCAGCGCCGTCGCTAACGGCAGTGGACAATTTATCGTTCCGCTGAATACGGCGCAAACTAACGGCCAGGCGCTTATCGCTACCGCCACCGATATAGCGAACAACGAAAGCGCCGCCGCGACGGTCATCGCGCCGGACAGTACCGCGCCGGAAATGCCGAAAAACGTGGTAATTAGTGAGGATGGCGCCAGTATCAGCGGCACCGCCGAACCGGGTAGCTCCATTACGATCACCACGCCGGACGGCACGCCGCTCGGTAGCGGAAAAGTAGATAGCGAAGGTCATTTTACCCTTCCCCTCGTCCCCGCACAGACGAACGGCGAACAGGTTACCGTCACCGCCACCGACAACGCCAACAACGTCAGCCCGCCAACCACAGCGCAAGCGCCCGATATCACCGCCCCGGATAAGCCCATTATCACTCAGGTGCTGGACGATGTTGAAAGTATTACCGGGCCACTGGTTAACGGACAAACCACCAACGACAACCGCCCCACCCTTAGCGGTACGGCGGAGGCTGGCGCGCGCGTCGAAGTCTTTGATAACGGCGTTTCGCTGGGACTCGCCACGCTACAGCCCAACGGCGGCTGGACGTTTACGCCGTCGCAAAATTTAGGCGAAGGCGCGCATCGACTAACCGTAATCGCAACCGACGCTAAAGGCAATGCAAGTCCAGCCGCTTCATTCGACCTGGTGGTCGATACGCAATCGCCGCAGCAGCCGGTAATCACCTTCATTACAGATGATGCGCCGGGTATTCTCGGTAGCGTCGCGCATCTGGGGCTCACTAACGACAGCACGCCAACGATTAACGGTACAGGTGAACCGGGTTCCACAGTACACCTGTATCAGAACGGCACCCGGATGGCCGATATTATCGTCGGTAATTCCGGCGTCTGGAGCTACGCCTACACCACGGCCTCGCCACTGGCGGACAACACCTACACCTTTACCGTGACGGCCAGCGACAGTAACGGCAACACCACGCCTTTTTCCGCCGATTTTACGATTACCATTGATACTCAGGCCCCTGCCGCACCCGGCGTTATCGGCGTGGCTGACGGCGACGGAAATACGATTGATACCAATCAGATTACCCAGGAATCCCGGCCCCGGTTGAGCGGTAGCGGCACCGCAGGCGACACAATCATCCTTTACGATAACGGCAATGCTATAGGTCAGGCGTTGGTCGGCGCGGACGGTCGCTGGCAGTTTACACCGCCTGCCGCGCTGGGCGACGGCACCCACCTTCTGACTGCTCGCGCCAACGATCCGGCGGGGAACGAAAGCCCCGAATCCATCAGCTTTACCCTACGCGTAGATACCCAGGCACCGGATGCGCCGCAGATCGTGTCAGCCGCTATCGCAGGCGGAGAAGGCGAGGTGTTGCTGGCAAACGGCAGTATTACCAATCAGCGTATGCCGACCCTCAGCGGCACCGGCGAACCCGGCGCCATCATCACCCTGTACAACAACGGGGCTGTACTGGATACCGTCCAGGTCAATCCCCAGGGTAGCTGGACCTATCCGCTAACCAGTAATCTTAGCGAAGGGTTAAACGTACTGACGGCCACTGCCACGGATGCCGCGGGCAATAGTAGCCCGACCTCCGGTGTCTTCTCCGTCACGCTTGATACCCTGCCTCCAGCGCAGCCTGACGCGCCGCTGATCAGTGATAACGTCGCTCCGGTTATCGGCAACATCGGCAATAATGGTGCAACGAACGACACCACGCCGACCTTCAGCGGCACGGGAGAGATCGGCAGCACGATTATTCTCTACAATAATGGCAGTGAAATTGGCCGCACAACGGTAAGCGATAACGGAAGCTGGAGCTTTACGCCTGCGGCACTGACGCCAGGAACCTATATCATTACCGTCACGGAAACCGATGTAGCGGGCAATATCAGTCCACCTTCCGCCTCAGTCACTTTTGCGGTAGACACGACTGCGCCCGCAAATCCGGTTATCACTTTTGCCGAAGATAACGTCGGCGATGTACAGGATAATATTGTCAGCGGCGCAACCACTGACGACAATACGCCAGTCATTCACGGCACTGGCGACATCGGCAGCGTAATTACGCTCTATAACGGCAGCAGCGTTTTAGGCGTCGTCACCGTCGATGAGACCGGCACCTGGACGCTGCCGGTGACCAGCGCGTTGCCGGATGGCGTCTACACCCTGACCGCCATTGCCGCCGATGCCGCCGGAAACAGCAGCGGCGTATCGAACAGCTTTACCTTCACCATCGATACCGTACCGTTGCAGCCGCCCGTCGTTAACGAAATCCTCGACGATGTTGCGCCAGTGACCGGGCCATTAACCGATGGCGCCTTTACTAACGATCGGACGCTGACTATCAACGGCAGCGGCGAAAACGGCAGCATCGTCACGATTTACGACAATGGCGCAGAAATCGGTACGGCGCTTGTTATCGACGGAAACTGGACATTCAATACGCCAGTATTGTCAGAAGCCAGTCATGCGCTAACCTTCAGCGCGACTGACGGCGCTGGAAATACCACGGCGCAAACCCAGCCGATCACCATTACCGTGGACGTCACCGCCCCGCCCGCGCCAACAGTCCAGACGGTGGCTGACGATGGTACGCGCGTCGCCGGACTTGCCGATCCTTACGCGACCGTTGAAATTCGTAATGCCGATGGCACCCTGGTCGGCAGCGCTGTCGCTAATAGCACTGGTGAATTCGCCGTCACGCTCAGTCCGGCGCAAACCGATGGCGGTACGCTAACGGCGATCGCTATCGATCGCGCGGGGAATAACGGCCCGGCTGCGGATTTCCTCGCCTCCGACAGCGGTCTGCCCACCGTCCCGACCATCACTGCGATTGAAGATAATGTCGGGAGCGTACAGGGGAATATTGCGGCGGGCGGCGCCACGGACGACACCACGCCGACGCTGCGCGGAACCACCGATATCGGCTCTACCGTTGAAGTCTTCATTGATGGCGATTCGGCAGGCTTTGCTACCGTTGACGCCAGCGGGAACTGGATCTTTGAGATCGCTACGCCATTAAGCGAAAGCGCACATAACTTCACCGTCCAGGCAACCAATGCGCAGGGCCAGGGCGGCCTGTCCGCACCGGTCGGGATCACTATCGATCTTAGCGCGCCGGCGCAACCGGTTATTACCAGCGCAACGGATGATGTCCCCGGCGTGATCGGTACGCTGATTAACGGCGCGCTCACCAATGATTCACGCCCTACGCTCAACGGGACGGGAGAAGCTGGCGCCACGATCCGCATTCTGGATAACGGCGTAGAAATCGGTTCCGCCACGGTAGATCAAAGCGGTAACTGGCGCTTCACCCCGAACGCGCCGCTGGAGAGCAACACCCATCTATTCACCGCCGTGGCGACCGATCCCGCCGGCAATAGCGGCCAGCCTTCTGATGGCTTTACGCTGAATATTGATGCGCAGGCGCCAGATGTACCGGTTATCACCTCCGTGATTGACGATAACAATCAACCAACCGTCCCGGTGTTACCGGGGCAATCAACCGACGATCGGCAGCCAATACTGAACGGAACTGGCGAACCTGGCGCGACAATCACCATTTTTGACAACGGTACGCCGCTTGGCACAGCTCTGGTAGGCGAAAACGGTAGCTGGACCTTCCCGGTGTCCGGCAATTTGTCAGAGGGAAGCCATAATCTGACGGTTAGCGCTACCGATCCGGCGGGCAATACCAGCGCTGTCTCCGCGCCGTGGACGATCGTGGTCGATATTACGCCTCCCGCGAGCCCGGTTCTCACCTCCGTCGTGGATGACCAGCCCGGCATTACCGGCAACCTGGTCAGCGGGCAGCTAACGAACGATGCGACGCCCACCCTGAACGGGCGCGGAGAGGCTGGCGCGACGATTAATGTCTATCTTGACGGTAATCCAACGTCCATCGGTACAACGACGGTGAATAGCGACGGCACGTGGAGTTTCACACCGCAGACGCCGCTTGCAAACGGCAACCACACGCTCACCCTTAGCGCCACCGATCCGGCGGGTAATAGCAGCGCGGTGTCCAGCGGATTTGTGCTGACGATTGACGCTACACCGCCCGCCGCGCCGGTTATCGCCAGCGTGGCAGACAATACGGCACCGGTAACGGGCATCGTCCCCAATGGCGGCTCGACGAACGAAACCCGACCGACGCTCTCGGGTACCGGTGAGGCGGGTGCAACCATCTCGATTTATAATGGCAGCGCGCTGGTCGGCACGGCGCAAGTTCAGTCCAACGGTAGCTGGAGCTTTACACCGTCTACCTCCCTGGGTGCGGGTGTCTGGAACCTGACGGCGACAGCAACCGATGCGGCCGGCAATACCAGCGCCGCGTCCGAAACACGCTCGTTCACTATTGATACCACGGCTCCCGCCGCGCCTGTTATTGACACGGTTTACGACGGTACGGGACCCATTACCGGCAATCTGAGTTCAGGGCAGATCACCGACGAGGCGCGCCCTGTCATTAGCGGCACCCGTGAAGCCAACACAACTATTCGTCTCTACGATAACGGCACGCTGCTGGCTGAAATTCCCGCCGACAATAGCAGTAGTTGGCGCTACACGCCCAACGCCTCTCTGGCGACGGGAAACCATGTAATTACCGTCATTGCTGTTGATGCCGCAGGCAACGCCAGCCCCGTTTCGGACAGCGTTAATTTCGTCGTCGATACCACGCCGCCGCTGGCGCCGGTAATCACGTCAGTCAGTGACGATCAGGCGCCAGGCCTCGGCACAATCGCGAACGGCCAAAGTACCAACGATCCTACGCCAATCTTCAGCGGCACCGCAGAAGCCGGCGCCACGATCACGCTCTATGAAAATGGTACGGTCATTGGCACGACAACGGCTCAGCCTGGCGGCGCATGGAGCGTCTCCACCTCAACGCTGGCAAGCGGAACGCACGTCATCACCGCCGTCGCCACCGATGCCGCCGGAAACAACAGCCCGAACAGTACAGCCTTCACCCTGACGGTCGATACCACCGCGCCGCAGACGCCGATCCTGACGTCCGTGGTGGATGACGTAGCGGGTGGAGTAACAGGAAATCTCGCTAATGGTCAGATAACCAATGATAACCGCCCTACTCTGAACGGTACTGCCGAAGCGGGCAGCGTGGTCAGTATTTATGACGGCGGCACTCTGCTTGGCGTTACCTCGGCTAACGCGGACGGCGCGTGGAGCTTCACGCCGACTACAGGGTTAAGCGACGGCACGCGTACGTTAACAGTGACCGCCACCGACCCGGCAGGCAATATTAGCCCGGCAACCAGCGATTTTACTATAGTGGTCGATACCCTTGCGCCAACGGTTCCGCTTATAACCAGCATCGTTGATGATGTACCGAACAATACCGGCGCCATTGGCAATGGACAATCGACCAATGACACACAGCCGACGCTCAACGGTACCGCGGAAGCCAACAGCGCGGTAAGTATCTTCGATAATGGCGCGCTGGTCGCGACCGTGAACGCCAATGCCAGCGGCAACTGGAGCTGGACGCCAACCGCCGCGCTCGGCCAGGGAAGTCACGCCTATCGCGTTAGCGCCGCCGATGCGGCTGGCAACGTTAGCGCCGCTTCGCAATCGACAACGATTATCGTGGATACCATTGCGCCCGGCGCGCCCGGCAACCTGGTCATCAATGCTATCGGTAATCGCGTGACGGGCACCGCGGAAGCGGGTAGTACGGTGACAATTACCTCTGATACTGGTGTGGTACTGGGAACCGCCATCGCCGACGGTACAGGCAGCTTCACCGCCACACTCACGCCCGCGCAGACCAACGGTCAGCCGCTGCTGGCATTTGCCCAGGATAAAGCAGGCAACACGGGTATTGCCGCCGGATTTACCGCGCCCGATACGCGCGTACCGGAAGCGCCGATCATCACCAACGTAGTGGATGATGTGGGTATTTATACCGGCGCTATCGCTAATGGTCAGGTCACTAATGACGCACAACCCACATTGAATGGTACCGCTCAGGCGGGCGCCACGGTGAATATTTATAACAACGGGGCGCTGCTCGGCACCACCACGGCGAACGCCAGCGGAAACTGGAGCTTTACCCCGACAGGCAATTTGACCGAAGGCAGCCACGCCTTCACCGCCACCGCGACTAACGCCAACGGAACAGGCAGCGTCTCCACCGCCGCGACGGTGATTGTCGATACGCTGGCGCCCGGAACACCGTCAGGTACGCTCAGCACCGATGGCGGTTCACTTTCCGGACTGGCAGAGGCAAACAGCATCGTAACCGTCACGCTGGCGGGCGGCGTGACGCTCACCACCACCGCCGGCAGCAACGGCGCATGGTCTCTTACCTTGCCGACAAAACAAATTGAAGGTCAACTCATTAACGTGACGGCGACTGACGCTGCGGGTAACGCCTCCGGCACGTTAGGCATTACCGCGCCGGTTCTGCCGCTGGCGGCAAGGGATAATATCACCAGCCTTGATCTGACCTCTACCGCCACTACCAGTACGCAAAACTATTCGGATTACGGCCTGCTGCTGGTTGGCGCGCTTGGCAATGTCGCCTCGGTTCTGGGTAACGATACCGCTCAGGTTGAGTTCACCATTGCTGAAGGTGGTACGGGAGACGTAACCATCGATGCCGCCGCAACGGGAATCGTGCTTTCGCTTCTCAGCACTCAGGAGATTGTGGTACAGCGCTACGACACCAGCCTCGGCGCCTGGACGACGATCGTCAACACCGCCGTTGGCGACTTCGCGAACTTGCTTACCCTGACCGGGAGCGGCGTCACCCTGAACCTGAGCGGACTGAGCGAAGGCCAGTACCGGGTACTCACTTATAACACCAGTCTGCTCGCCACCGGGTCGTATACCAGCCTGGATGTCGATGTACACCAGACCAGCGCGGGTATTATTAGCGGGCCAACGAGTAGTACCGGCAACGTCATGGCCGATGATACCGCACCGACGGGCACTACGGTCACCGCCATCACCAACGCCAACGGCGTCAGTACGCTGGTCGGCGCGGGCGGCGTGGATATTCAGGGGCAATACGGCACGCTGCACATTAATCAGGATGGCAGTTACACCTACACTCTGACTAACCCTACAGCAGGATATGGACATAAAGAGAGCTTCACCTACACCATCACCCAGAATGGCGTCGGTAGCAGCGCCGCGCAATTGGTTATCAATCTGGGTCCCGCGCCTGTAGCGAGCAGCGTGGTGGCGACAGACAATAACGCCTCTCTGGTCTTTGATACCCACGTTAGCTACGTCAACAACGGTCCCTCGACACAAAGCGGCGTCACGGTATTAAGCGTCGGACTTGGTAATGTACTGAACGCGAATCTGCTTGATGATATGGCTAATCCGATCATCTTTAACGTTGAAGAAGGCGCTACGCGAACCATGACGTTACAGGGAACCGTCGGTGGCGTCTCACTGGTCTCCACGTTCGATCTGTACGTTTATCGCTTCAACGATGCCATTCAACAATATGAGCAGTTCCGGGTGCAAAAGGGCTGGATTAACACCCTGCTGTTAGCCGGACAGTCCCAGCCGCTGACCCTGACGTTACCCGGCGGAGAATACCTGTTCGTCCTGAATACCGCCAGCGGCATTAGCGTCCTCACTGGCTATACGTTGGCGATTTCCCAGGATCACACCTATGCCGTTGACAGTATCACCGCCAACACCACCGGCAACGTGCTGACCAATGATGTCGCCCCTACCAACGCCCTCCTCACTGAAGTGAACGGCGTGGCGATTTCTGCGACCGGCACGACGGAGGTAAACGGGCTGTATGGCACACTCACCATTGACGCAAGAGGCAACTATACCTACACGTTGAAGAACGGTGTCGGCGCCGACAGCATTAAAACGCCGGACAGCTTTATTTATACGGTCAAAGCGCCAAACGGCGATACCGATACGGCCTCGCTCAATATCACGCCAACCGCCAGGGCGCTGGATGCGATTAATGATGTCAGCGATACCCTTAGCGTCGCCACGCTTCAGGATACCGCCGCCTGGCTGGACGCCAGCGTCGGCAGCGCCAGTTGGGGACTACTCGGCAAATCGGGCAGCGGGAGCGGCACCTTTGACGTTGCAACGGGGACCGTGCTTAAAGGCGCATCACTGGTCTTTGATGTCTCCACGCTCATTACGCTGGGCAATCTGAATATTAGCTGGGCCATTCAGGAGAACGGGACCGTCATACGCAACGGAACCGTTCCGGTGGCGAATATCACGCTGGGTGGCGCGACGGTGACCGTCAACCTGAGCGGCCTGGAGCTGGATGCAGGAACGTACACGCTTAACTTCACTGGCACCAATACCCTGGCCGGGGCGGCGACGATCACACCACGCGTCATCGGCACCACCGTCGATCTGGATAATTTTGAAACGTCCGGAACGCATACCGTTCTCGGCAATATTTTTGACGGCAGCGATGCGGCGGGGGCGATGGATCAGCTTAATACGGTGAATACCCGCCTGAGCATTAGCGGGTATAACGGCAGCGCCGCTACGCTGGACGCCGCAGCGAATACCACCAGCGCTACGATTCAGGGACATTACGGCACATTGCAAATTAACCTCGATGGCGCCTACACCTACACCCTGAATAATGGCGTCGCGATGTCGTCCATCACCAGTAAAGAGGTCTTTACCTATCAACTGGATGACAAGATGGGTCATACGGATAGCGCCACATTGACCATTGATATGGCACCGCAAATCGTCAGTACCAACCAAAACGATGTTCTCATCGGCTCCGCCTATGGCGATACGCTGATTTACCACCTGTTAAACGGCGCGGACGCGACCGGCGGTAACGGCGCCGATCGCTGGCAAAACTTCTCCACCGCGCAGGGCGATAAGATCGATATTCACGAACTGCTGACCGGCTGGGATCACCAGGCGGCGACGCTGGGTAACTTTGTTCAGGTTCATACCAGCGGCGCCAATACGGTGATATCCGTCGATCGCGACGGTGCCGGCAGCGCGTTTAAATCAACTGACCTTGTCACTCTGGAGAATGTGCAGCTCACGCTAAATGATCTGTTGCAGAACAACCACCTGATCACCGGCGGTTGATGAAAAAAGCCCCGGACGCTACGACGTTCGGGGCAACAAGCTGTGATATTTAAAAGGGATAAACTATGGGAAAAGTCGCGCCTGTCGCCATCGTACTGGCATTTGCTTTGTTTCATCATCAGACCCGGGGCGCAGAAGCGCCGCCGATCATTACATCCGAAGGATTAGCAACGGACCAGATGCTTCCTTCGCTGGATGGCTCCGCCGCCGAGTTACCGCTCAGCGCCGCCGCGCCGGGCAACCTGACGCTCAATGACGCGGTCAATCGCGCCGTTAACTGGCATCCTTCTATTCGCGAAGCCGTCGGCAAACTGCTCGCACAGAATCAACAAATAGAGGTCGCCAGATCGAAATATTATCCGCAAGTCAGCGCTGGCGTGAACAATGGGTACAGCAACACCTACACCGATCACGGGTATAGCCCCTCGCTGGTGCTGTCGGTATCGCAAATGCTTTATGACTTCGGCAAAGTGGCAAGCCAGGTTCGCGCCGAAACCGCAGGCGCAGCGCAGCAACAGGCCAATGTGTTGCTCAGTATTGATACCGTCGCGCACGAAACCGCCAACGCCATTGTTCAAACGCAGAGCTGGCAGCAAATGGTAGAAGCGGCGGAAGAACAGCTCGTCGCGCTGGACGGCATCGGTAAACTTATCCGGCAGCGCAGCGATGAAGGCGCCACGTCGCTATCTGACGTAGTGCAAACCGAAGCCAGAATCGAATCCGCCCGCTCGCAACTGGCGCAGTATCAGGCCAATCTCGACAGTGCGAAAGCATCACTGATGAGCTGGCTGGGCTGGAATTCGCTTAATGGCATCAATAATGACTTCCCGGCAAAACTCGCTCGCAGCTGTGAGACGTCGACTCCCGACGATCGGCTGGTGCCCGCGGTACTGGCCGCCTGGGCGCAGGCCAACGTTGCGCGGGCGAATCTGGAATATGCCAACGCGCAAATGACGCCGACGATTTCGCTCGAACCTTCCGTACAACATTATCTCAATGATAAATATCCCAGTCATGAAGTGCTCGATAAAACCCAGTATTCCACCTGGGTGAAAGTTGAGATGCCGCTTTACCAGGGCGGAGGGTTGACCGCCCGGCGCAACGCTGCCAGCCATGCGGTAGACGCGGCTCAATCGACCATTCAGCGCACCCGGCTTGATGTCCGCCAGAAACTGATGGAGGCGCGCAGCCAGGCAATGAGTCTTGCCAGCGCGTTACAAATCCTTCGTCGGCAACAGCAGCTTAGCGAACGCACGCGTGAACTGTATCAGCAGCAATACCTTGACCTCGGTTCGCGCCCACTGCTTGACGTGCTTAATGCGGAACAGGAAGTTTACCAGGCGCGCTTTGCCGAACTGCAAACGGAAAGCCAGTTGCATCAGTTGCAACTGAACTGTCTGTATAACACCGGCGCGCTTCGTCAGGCGTTCGCGTTAAATCATCGCAGTATTCAATCCGTGGAGATCCAGCCATGACCCGCGCCGCCCCCGATATAGAAGAGGTACTCAGTGAGCGCGCGCTGAGCCAATGGGCGCAGGCCATCAGCCATGTCGCCGGTCATTATCGCGTTGCCTGTTCTCCCGGTTCGATTCAGGCCAACGCCCCGTGGTTTAGGGGGAAAAGCAGAACGACCGCCTTAACGCAGCTCGCGCGGCAGGCGGGTTTATCCTTTCATGCGCCGGGCATAGACAAAACGGCATTTAGTCAGTGGCGATTGCCATTGGTTGTCGAGCTCCGGGACGGGCAGTTATTGGTCATCGAACATGTTAATGGCGAAGATGCGGTAGATGTTTTTGTGATCGAAGAAGAGGGTCAGCGTAACCGTCTGACGCTCAACGAGTTATTGCCGGAGATCCTCTATGTTGCCGCGCTACGCCCGCTATCGGCGCTCAAGGATAGCCGCGTCGACCGCTATATCTCCCGCTTTAAACCCGACTGGATGCGCGAGTTGGTTCTGCAGGATATCCGCCCTTATTTACCGGTAATGGTCGCCGCCTTTCTAATTAACGTGCTGTCGCTGGCCGGGATTGTCTTTTCTATGCAGGTTTACGATCGGGTGATCCCCGCACAGTCGTATCCTACCCTGTACGTTCTCTCCTTCGGCGTGCTGGTAGCGGTGTTGTTCGGTTTTCTTCTGCGTGAAGCGCGTACGCACATTATGGACGTGCTCGGTAAACGTGCCGATATGCGCATTTCCGATCGGGTATTCGGTCATGCGTTAAGGCTGCGCAACAGCGCTATCCCCCGTTCCACCGGCAGTTTTATCTCGCAGTTACGCGAACTGGAGCAGATCCGCGAGATGATCACCTCTTCAACGCTGGCGACCATTGTCGATCTGCCTTTCTTTTTCCTGTTTATGATAATCCTGGCGATTATCGCCCCACCGCTGGCATGGATAGCGCCAGTGGCGGCTCTGCTGATGATCCTGCCGGGCGTCGCACTGCAAAAAAAACTGGCTGTCCTTGCCAACCAGGCCGCCCACGAAGCGACGCTACGCAATGCAGTCTTAGTTGAAAGCGTTCAGGGACTGGAAGATATTAAACTGATGCAGGCGGAGAACCGCTTTCTCCAGCAGTGGAATAGCTATATCCGTATTACCGGTGAGTCGGGTCTACGCACCCGCAAACTCACGCAAGGGCTTATCAGTTGGGGGATGTCGGTACAAAGTCTGGTGTATGCCGCGGTGATTATGTTCGGCGCGCCGATGGTCATTGAAGGCAGTATGACTACCGGCGCGGTGGTCGCCGCGTCGATGCTCGGCTCGCGGATGATCGCGCCAATGGCCAACCTGTGCGGCGTGCTGGCGCGCTGGCAGCAGGTGAAAGCGGCGAAGATGGGTCTCGACAACATTATGCAACTGCCCACCGAGACACAGCATGACGATAGCCTGATACACCGCGACATCCTCCACGGGCATTACCTCTTTGAAAACGCTCAGTTTCGTTACCATAACGACGATCAACGCATACCGCTGCGCCTCGTGCGTCTGGAGATCATGCCAGGCGAGCGGATTGCGATACTAGGGCGTAACGGTGCGGGTAAATCCACACTTTTACAGGCGATGGCGGGTGGCCTGGAGATGATTCAGGGAGAGGCCCGGATTGATAATCTCAGCTTGCCGCACATCGATATGGCGGATTTGCGCCGCAACATCGGCTTTCTTAGCCAGAACGCGCGGCTTTTTTTCGGTAGCCTACGTGAGAACCTGACGCTCGGCGCGCCACACGCCAGCGATGAACAGATTTTTGACGCGCTCGAAGTCAGCGGCGGCGCCGTCTTCGTCAGACGGCTGGCAAAAGGGTTGGATCATCCCATTATGGAAGGCGGTAACGGCCTGTCCGGCGGGCAGCGTCAGTCCCTGTTGCTGGCGAGAATGCTGCTGCGCTCCCCCAATATTGTGCTACTTGACGAACCCAGCGCCTCGCTGGACGAACATACGGAACGAGAGTTTATTCAGCGGTTACATCAATGGCTTGGCAACCGTACCCTGATCGTCGCGACGCACCGGGTACCAATACTGGAGCTGGTTGAGCGTGTCGTTGTCCTGAAAGAAGGGCAACTGGTGATGGACGCGCCAAAAGCGCAGGCGCTTAACGCGGATCGGATGCAAAGTCACCGTAGGGAGTGGAAAAATGAAAATCAGTCAGCATGATGCCGCGATGGACGATCCCGATATTCAGCGTGAACGGGCGTTTTCCGGCGCGGGTCGTATTGTTCTGATCTGCTCACTGTTATTTCTCATTCTCGGCATCTGGGCGTGGTTTGGCCGGCTGGATGAGGTTTCCACTGGCAACGGGAAAGTGATCCCCAGTTCACGCGAACAGGTTCTGCAGTCGCTGGATGGCGGCATCCTGGCGCAATTGACGGTGCGGGAAGGCGACAGGGTCCAGGCTAACCAGATTGTCGCCAGGCTTGATCCTACGCGTCTGGCGTCCAATGTCGGCGAAAGTGCGGCAAAATATCGCGCTTCACTCGCCTCCAGCGCACGGTTAACCGCGGAAGTCAGCGACTTACCCCTCGCCTTCCCCGATGAGCTAAACGGCTGGCCGGATCTGATTGCCGCAGAGACGCGTCTCTATAAAAGCCGCCGTGCGCAACTGGCCGATACTGAAGCCGAACTACGGGATGCTCTGGTATCGGTTAATAAAGAGCTGGCCATTACCCAGCGGCTGGAAAAAAGCGGCGCGGCCAGTCATGTTGAAGTACTGCGACTGCAACGACAAAAAAGTGATTTAGGCTTAAAAATTACCGACCTGCGCTCACAATATTATGTACAGGCACGCGAAGCGTTGTCGAAAGCGAACGCCGAGGTCGATATGCTCTCCGCCATTTTAAAAGGACGCGAGGATTCCGTTACCCGCCTCACCGTACGTTCGCCGGTACGCGGTATTGTTAAGAATATCCAGGTCACGACGATTGGCGGCGTGATCCCGCCTAACGGCGAGATGATGGAGATAGTACCGGTAGACGATCGTCTGCTGATTGAAACCCGTCTTTCGCCGCGTGATATCGCCTTTATTCATCCCGGCCAGCGCGCATTGGTTAAAATCACCGCTTATGATTACGCCATTTACGGCGGGCTTGACGGCGTAGTAGAAACCATTTCACCGGACACCATTCAGGATAAGGTGAAGCCGGAAATTTTCTACTATCGTGTGTTTATCCGCACCCATCAGGACTATCTACAAAATAAAGTTGGACGCCGTTTTTCGATTGTTCCAGGCATGATCGCCACGGTGGATATCAAAACCGGTGAAAAAACCATCGTCGACTATTTAATCAAACCGTTTAATCGAGCGAAAGAAGCGCTGCGCGAGCGGTAAATCGTTGAGGATAAGAAGATACGGGGGCTGGTCACGCGTGTCACAAGTCTGTTATACTCAACTTACACATTGGGGCTGATTCTGGATTCGACGGGATTTGCGAAACCCAAGGTGCATGCCGAGGGGCGGTTGGCCTCGTAAAAAGCCGCAAAAAAATAGTCGCAAACGACGAAACCTACGCTTTAGCAGCTTAATAACCTGCTTAGAGCCCTCTCTCCCTAGCCTCCGCTCTTAGGACGGGGATCAAGAGAGGTCAAACCCAAAAGAGATCGCGTGGATGCCTTGCCTGGGGTTGAAGCGTTAAAACGAATCAGGCTAGTCTGGTAGTGGCGTGTCCGTCCGCAGGTGCCAGGCGAATGTAAAGACAGACTAAGCATGTAGTACCGAGGATGTAGGAATTTCGGACGCGGGTTCAACTCCCGCCAGCTCCACCACTTTTTAGTTGTTTGAAGTACAGTAAAGTCTACTAAGCCCGCATAGCACAAGCTCTGCGGGCTTTTTTACGTCTATGGTAGTCTACCGAGAATTGCTGGAAACTACCGATTATGACACCCTTTTTGGGACCCAACATAAAGGGTCCAAAAACCGAGGGTCTCAAAATGGCAAAAATCGCTAAGAAGCTCACTGACACTGAAATCAAAAGCACGAAGCCCTCCGGTTAACTTGTTTGATGGCGATGGTTTGATCCTGCGAATCGCTCCTTTGTCGAAAGGAGGAAAGAAAAATTGGTATGATGTCGATCATAACCCCAATACCGTAATGAACGACGCCTGATGCAGAACACTATCCATAAAACACGAGACAAAAACCATGCCCGCAGACTAACTGCTATGCTGATGCTGTTTCAATGACAAATACCATTAAGGGGCAAGCAATCTCAGGAACATAACTAAAGATAAACGTATAATATACTCTAAGACGCGTTGCTGAGATTTTTAAAAAGCAACGGACGATTTTTCCCTTGCTACAAGTGCTACGTATAGCAAACGTAGCAGCTCTCAGAGAAAAAACATACATTTTTGGTTAAATATATTCCTTATTTCTCGGGGCATAATTATCATTCATGTGATAAAGGGTTCTGCACCACAACACAACAGGAAAATAAATACTACAATAGAATTGTAATTTCTCATCCCCGAAAAATATCATACAATAATATGCTCCTAACCGGTCTTACATCCCATTACCTGAATAAAATCAAGCAATGAATAGATGACATTGATAACATAAACAATACGTTATCAGTGAAGTTGCAACTCCAAAAACGCCAACAATAAATAAACTAAATATTGAGATATTAGGTTTTCATCATAGTAGATACAATAAAATTTTTTTAACATCCCAAACAGCAAACGTTGGTACTAAGGTTTTACTTTTAAGTAACAGTATAAAATCCAAGCATGCTGTTATCAATATTCAATCCAGACCATGACGGCCTGGTTTGGTTGTGTTTAATTTAAAAAATAACTCAGTACCAGGTATATTATTTGGTGCGTATGCAAGTCAATATGGCACTAACTTATTGAGAATCAATGTTCATCTAAATAGCATTTTAATTCAATACGCATGCTATTAAAAAATAGTGTTCCACATCACAGAATCAATATCTGATATATCTGTAAACAATATTAGTATTATGAATGTTTTTTGCCACCATCCTCCTGTAAAAACGCTCTGACTGTAATCCACATAAAGATTGTTATTTATTTCAAATAATACATGCCAATGCATTACCTAAATAATAAAATACATGATAAGATGATAAATAAGTTAGGTTTTGTCTGTTAAACGTGCAAGGAGTGCATAATGAATCCTGTCGAAAACATCACCCTATTAATTAATAACCTTTCTAAAAAAGAAAATATCAATCACTCACAAAAACAAGAAATAATTCCATTAGTTTCAGAGGGACATGCACGCTGCATTATCATTCACTCTGGAACATTTGGAGTGTACCGACGTGAAGAGCGCTTGCTTCTCAGGGTAATAGAAGGACCAGAAATATTAGGGGTTGCATCAATCTTTCAACATATTGGAATGGAGCAATATGAATCTCTCTATTTATATACCTACACGTCTATAGATTACGAATTCATAGATCCGCTGCAATTTTCCAGAATTGTGAGTGAGCGCAATTTATGGGAGCCCGCCATGTTACATTTCGGACACCTTTTATCTGAGGCAGTGAATTCACTTAAGAATTACACAGGAAGAGATACGAAAGCGCTCGTCACCCGTGCCTTACTGGCATTATCTTCTCATTCTGAGGAATTTCGAAGAAAAATCATCGCCAGTGATTATATTAAAGAAAGAACGTCACTGTCCCGTAGCGTAATAATGAAGATACTAAAACAACTTCGGGATGAAGGAAAGATAGAGATAGAAAAAGGTATCCTGATAAAAACTACACTATAATAATATTGCCCTTTAACAGTCACCTTATTAAAGGGCATGAGGTTAAATATATTTATCGTTCAACTATTGCGTTAATACTATAACGTCTGTGTAGATGATAAATGGCAGTTTTGTCAGCTAAAATGTTTTTTAGTAAAAAATAGCGCCAATTTAAAGCATCAAATAAATAAATTACATCAGTACCATTCGATACAAGAAATTCGCAATGTAAAAATGGTTGCAATAATGTATGAGAATTAATCACTATTGGCCCATGTATTTCACCAGTCATTTTCCCAACATGTTTCCAATGAAGATAACCGGTTCCCTTTAAAACTGAAAAAACGTCATCGCTTGCATCAAAAAAGTAGGTTGAAAATATAGGGTCATCCGATGTCTCTATCTGTAATGAGAGCGGAAGTAAAGCCTGATAAATCAGCGCTATTTCATCTTTTATGTCAGCCATAATCCACCCTGCATGATCAATAAATGATAAATAAGCGCTCCCTGACTATAAAATTTTAATGATAATTAATTCGTAATAAAACAACGATAGTGAAGGAGCCTGGCTTAATATCCTGGCCCGGCACCGGGCTCAGTTCCGCGTGATATTCTTTCTCCACGCTGAGTTCACCTGTTGTAAAGTCGGCAAAACTATTAAAGCGTTCAAAACCCACGGGCTCAGTCCCGGATAACAGTTGCAACTGCAGTCCATTCCCGGGGCGCAACAGCAGTCGGTCTGCAGACAGGTGCTCATCGGTAAAAAAAGCCGCATTCAGTTTAAAACCGTCAGAGCATTCAGCATCCTCAGCCCGGGTCGCTTTGACGGTAAACGTCCTGGTAATATTGTGCCGCTGAATATCTCTGGTACTGAAAGTACCGAAATTCACCACTTCATTTTCCGGGGATACGCTCAGATGTACTCCACAATCCAGTACCCGAATATTATTCAGCCCGGTCAGGGTATACTTCAAATTGTGGCCGTTACTACTGACATCATCATAACCGGCAAATGCAATTAACGGAATTGCTGATAATGTACTAACATAATCATGAGGTGGCCGCTGTTTCAGTCTGACATAGAACCTTATCCGGGCAACAAACCGACGGGAAGTTGGCGTTCCGCCTGTACACTGACTTCCTGATGAGGCGCTACCCACGCATTGGCCGGTATCCACGGCATCCGGCCCACCTTCGGCATCATGATCGGCGCCTTCAAAGGTGATGCCGGGTTGAAGATAAGGATCGCTGGCTCCCGACTGCGGTGAAACCCACAGCGCAATTTTCTCATCCTGTCCGTCAGGCTGGGTATTGTTATCACAATAGACAGGCACTTTTATTATGGGTGAGACCCAGATTTTTTCGCCGGTTCCTATCGTGGACGGAATAGCAAATGAAGGGATTGTGACACTCTTATCCACCGGGCCGCCTTTGCCTCCATAGTAGCAATCTATTGCCAGCGTGCCGGGTGACCAGCACACGGTAAACATCAGCAGAATAAATGACAGGACGAGTTTCATGGTTTCTTCACCTTATATTCACTCAGGCTGCAGGTCGAAGAAGGGCAGGAAACCACCAGCGTTCTCATTGCGCCGTAGTCATCCAGGTAACCCAGCAGGTAACGCGTGCTGCCAGTCGCCTTCACGCTGATGGAATCGAACGGGGCCACCATATCACCTTTAAATCCGTTCAGCGTTTGTCCTTCCTGCCCCATCCAGGCAATGGTGATGTGGTAGGGGGTGGGATTGTTGATAGTCAGCCAATTACCATTCTGAGTGACCTTCAGTTTGATTGCCTGGTCCTGGATATTTTCTGTCTGTAGAGCGGCCGGGCGATAAAACAGTTTGATGCGACTCTGCATGGCGAGCTGCATTACGGCGCTGTTTTTTCCCTGAAGGTCGGGCTGTGGCGGTATCTCACGCAGGTCGAAGTAAAACAGTGACTCCCTGTCCTGCGGCAGTCTGGCGGTATTCTGTTTCATGATGCGCACCTGAGACATTGCACCAGGCTCCAGGCGCTGGATAGGTGGCAGGGCGATAAAAAAATCATCGTTTTTCTGCCCCTGACTGTCCGTGACCCACGCATAAGCCAGATAAGGCAATTTTTTACTCTCGTTTTCAATTTTCAGACTGACGGCTTTATCCCTTTCATTAAATACCAGCCGCGTCCGGTCAATATTGACAGCCGCGTGTGCGGTCATACAGATCATCATTACAGCGAGCACAACAGACAAATAAGTTTTCATTCCATTTCTCACTCATTGCAGGGAAGAATCAGACGAGAACCGGATACCGCAAGGTTATCCGGCAGAGTAAAGCTGCACTGATGGCTGCCACTCCAGCGAACGTGATAGTGTTGACCCCCTTTAACACCACTCAGCCAGAGATGCCCATCATCGCTAATCATGCCAATATCTGTATTTCCGCCTTCCGGCATCACTTCTGCACCGACGGGAGGGACACCATCATGGGTATGAACCTCACCGAAAATATCCAGTCCGGAGCGGGAGGCCATATGGCGATAACCAATCGCCCCCTCTGTCCAGGTGGCCTGTAATACGGCGTCATCTACTGATGCCCCTTCGGGCAAATGATTCATATCCACACTGATGCTGGCAGGCTGATAACTGGTGACCACTGGTATCACGGCATATCCCCAGGCATTCGTGGTTCCTGAACCATTATTAATCGGAATATCTTTCACCCCGTCGGTACTGACCAGCAGGCGGGGTTCATTGCTTACGCTTTTACGATGGAAGGCATAACCTCTGGGGGTCACCGTCAGCGAGCCATTCCAGCTTCCGTTAACCGAGCGGTAGTCCGCATCCTGCCAGCCACCGGAGAGCTGCAGCTCTCCGGCAGAAGTCAGATGCTGGTAGTTGGCGCTGAAATTCGCTTCGGTATGTGGTGCGTTACTGTCCGCACCCGCTGAAATTCCCCAGGTGTTATCAAGATCGGCTGAATCATTCCACGACAGTGACTGGGAGGCGTGTTTGTCGTGCCGCAGGTCGTACCCCAGTCGGTGATAATTATCGAAGGGCAGCGACAGCGAGAAATAGATCTGGCGATCTTCGTCCTCATCGTCGTCATGCTGTGTATCGCTGAGCGAAATACTGGCCGTACAGCCCTTAAATCGGCCCATGTCGAAGGTGTAACCAAGTGTGGTATTGAAAGTGGTGGATGCGGATTTATTCCACCAAGTCTGCCGGAGTATGCTGATATCCAGATTAAGGTTCAGTGCGGCAATATTCTGGTTGCCGCTCACGCTGACCGATTGTTTTTCCAGATCGTCATCGTTGCCGTATTTAAGATCGGTGTAGCTGGCATAGCTGAGAAAATGCTGATCGGAGTGGCGTAGCGCCGCAACTGAAATCTGGCTGTCGGTTTCATCGAACCGTTTACTGTACATTACCCGGTAGCTGTTACCGGTCTGCTTCGACGTATCCGGTAACTGGCTGGCAGCCCGAGTCACATCAACAGAGATAGCCCCCAGCCACAGGAGGTTCTGACCTATTCCCAGAGCCAGCGACTGATAATGATCACCCGCGCCCAGAAAACCGCCGTACAGAGATGTCTGGGATAATATCCCCCATGAGGCCTCGCCCAGCGTGAATACCTCGCCAGCGGTATGATGTGAGATATCGGGGCGGACCTGGCCTGCTGATACGTTATAACGCACCTGTCCTTTGCGGGTCAGAAATGGAACCGTGGAGGCGGAAACCTGAAAAGTACTGACCTGGCCGTTATCCTCTGTTATCCGGACATCCAGTGTTCCCTGTACGGTTTGATTCAGATCGCGGAGCACAAACGGGCCGGGCGCGACCTTCGTCTGGTAAATCACTCGCCCCTGCTGACTGACACTGACGGTTGCATTACTCCGAGCGGTGCCGGTGATCTGTGGTGCATAGCCACGTAATTGCCAGGGCAGCATCCGATCGTCGCTGTTGAGGGATATCCCGGTAAAGTCGAACGTATCAAAGATGCCTGACTGCAGGTTTGTCTCTCCGGCAACAAAGCGGGAATCTATATCCGGCAACGGCCTGAACAGATAGGTTCTGGAAAAGATCCGCCCTTTGTGCTGTCATCTCCCTGCCGGGAGGAGGAATACTGAAAATCGCTACGCAGACGCCACGCCCCGGCATTAAGCCCGGCAGTACCATAGGTATTGGCGTTATCCGATCGGTTTTCGCCCTGTGACTGGTAAGTGCCCGCAAACAGGTTGTAATCGAGAAGGAACCCCGGAATACCATCAGACCATTCGGAAGGGGGCGTCCACCCTTTCGAATGGTACATCAGCCAGGCCTGCGGCACGATAATGTGTAACTGCTGGTTTGGCTGGTCAAAATTAAACTGGATATCCGGTCTGGATGAGAAATCTGTACACCCATTGTTATCCGGCAACGACTGACGAACCGAAGGCTGTAACTCAAAGCGATCGGCCATTGCCGGAGGGATACAGACCTGTGAACCCGTATCGGTTTCATGCCAGGACAACATCTGCTGCTCAGACAGCAGGGTATCATTTACTGCCACGGAAACCAGATAACGCCCGGGTGGCACCGAGGCCGGGTTTCTGAACCAGCTCAAATCCACATGGGAACGGGCATCTTTATCAATAACGCTGAGGTTAAAATCGGTCGCACCTGCCCGAATTGAAACCAGTAAGCAGCATCCAGCCACCATTGCCATCCATCCCTGCATTTGATTATCTCTGAAGCAACCCTTTCGTTCGGAAAGGGTTGTCTGGTTACTGATAGGAAATAACATATGTTGCATTAGCCGCAACTTGTCCCGGAGTGATATCAGTTTCCCCTCCGTCAATTGCAACTATATTGACCATTCGGCTCTGAAAGGTCAGAGTTTGCTCACTAGAAGTCACTTGTAAGGCCACGTCTGGTGTACCATTTCCCCCAAAGTGAATAACCTGGCCATCACTCGTCAGAACTTCTACACCAACACCCTGAGCACCGCTGGATACTGTATTCGCCAGTATCATGGAGTCGTCAGTCTCGACAGCCGAACTGTCAAACCTAACATGTGCTTTAGTGATATCTGCACCCTCTGCCCCAGCACCAGAAAGCGCACAGTTAGTCAGATGAATATTGATATTGACAAGCTTTGCATTGGTATACTGCTTCAGATAGTTAACTGTGGTCTGCCCCAGAGGAACAGTCATATCCACGCTATCCCCGGCAAGAATACATGGGGCATTGACCACTGTTCCGGTAAAGTTGACTGAGCCGCCATTTACAGGTTCGCCAGCAAATGCCGGAGCAATCATTAATACCCCCGTCAGTACCAGCCCTACTTTAGCTTTACACCTCATATATCCCTCCCGCAAAAAATGGTTTCCCCCGGCTTGCATTAAGCCATTATCATTTATAAGCGATGGTATAAGTTGCATTTGCAGCCACGGCGCCGGGAGTGATGGCCACGCTGTTAATGTTTTCCATATCAGCCTGAAATGTCAGTGTCTGTTCTGAGGATGAAACCTGCAGCGGTATCTCATCAGCTGTACCCAATACCACATTAGCGCCATCACCATTCAACAAGCGCACCCCGATCCCCTGAGCCCCGGCAGAGTCGGTATTTGCCAGCAGATCTTTGTCGGAGGTATCAACGGCTGAAGAATTGAAAGTAACGTCCGCTTTAGTAATGTCAGCATCATCTGTTCCTGCACCTGAAAGCGCACAGTTAGTCAGATTGATGTTCACATTAACAGGTTTTGAGCTGCTATATTTATTCAGATAATCAATGGTTGTTTGTCCTAAATCCACGGACATATCGACGCTGTCCGCTGCGATAACACACGGCGCATCAACCACCGTACCGGTGAAATTAATTGTGCCACCATTAGCAACATCATCCGCCATTGCCACACCTGAGAATGCCGAGCACGCGATTGTCACAAATAATAACTTTTTAATCATAATTCTTCCCTTTAATTTGAAATATTAGAAAAATTTCCAACCCACTCCAGCAATTAATAAAATAAGAGTGGCCTCTTCTGATCCAAAAAAAAGATTACCAATTCAAAAAGATTACATTGATATAAATTATGAGACTGACAAAATCATTCACAACAACATGAAAGAACAGGCCACCAATAATGCACCAGCAAGCAATGCAGCGATTAAATGCATAATTTTTGCTCAATGTAGTTTTTTTAAAAAAAAGATAAAAAACAAACTTAGAAATGGATCGTCTATTATTATTCGTTCCGGGTGGATTATATTGCTAATTGTTTGTACAGATCGATAAAGCAATTATGATAGATAAAAACTATCATTAATCATTAAATGATCGATATAAGCGATCATTTAATGTGTATTGTCTCTAATATTATTCGCTGAGTGAATGAATATATTATTTGCTATATTTTATATTACTTATACTCCACTACGTAAGTTGTGTTTGCAGCTTCTGTCTGGCTGATTTCACTCTTAATTTTTTCCATATCCCCCTGAAATGTTAGCGTTTGCTCGGCAGATGAAATCTGTAATGGCACCTTACTGCTGATTCCCAGCTTCAATGAATTGTCTTCACTGGTCAGCAAACGAATACCAACATCAGTTACCTCTGTAGAAAAGGTAGTTGCCAGCAGATTTGTATCAGTGGTATCCACCGCTGAAGAATCGAAAGTAACATCCGCTTTGGTGGTATCGGCACCTTCTTTTCCTGCACCCAAAAGAGCACAGTTAATAAGATTAATATTCACATTAACGAGCTTTACTGTTTTATTTATTCAGCTAACCAATTATTTATAGTCCTAAATCCACGGACATATCAGTGCTGTTCTCTGCGATAACGCATGGTGCCTCAACCACCGTATCGCTGACATTAATTGTGCCGTCATTAGTTGTGTCGTCAGCCACTGCGGCACCAGAAAATACAGCGCATGTCATTACCATAACTTCATGTTCTGGTAATGACAGATAACGAAAAAGGTGATTTCCGTATTCATTTGATGAATGAATGTGGATGATGAATTTGAAATGACATACGAAAGAAAAATCTGTAGAAACTGACGGAAAGTAATACCATTTTATTAAAACGAAAAAAATCCCCCCATCCCTTATCTATTATCCCGTTTATATGGCCTTCTTGTATAATCGTTTAGATAGATCAATTCCGATACAATCATAACATAAGACGATCAAACGATATTAATTAATCGTTTTATTCGATCTTGTTTTGACAGGGATTTATCAGCATTTTCTACTAATGAAAGCAATTTAAGTACAGCAGGGATGGCACATTTGATTGGCCCTCAGGCAAGCTGGCTGGGCCGGAATAATGACTCCGCTTTGGTGATGGCCACAAGCCGATTACCAAAGCGCAGGCCCTGATCGCCCGCCGCCGGGAGGATAAGAAAATGCCTCCGTGGACCACGTTTCAGTGGGTACAGGAGAACCTGATACGGGGACGAGTCAGACCACTGGACAAACGCAGCCCTACCCGCGCCATCCAGGGTATTGACGGCGACCTGAAACTCAACCGGGCCCTGCGGCTTTTTTTGTGTTTGTTGTCGTCTGGTGATATTTACTAAGGACCACGAGTTACGGCACCCTTTTTGGGCCCTATCGCGGAGGAGTCCCAAAATCGAGGGTCCAAAAATGGCAAAGACGGCTACACTGAAATCACAAGCGCCAGGCCAGCCAACAAAGAAATCAGCCGGTTCGATGGTGATGGTTTGATTCTGCGAATCGCTCTCCAGGCGAAGGGAGGGAAGAAAAATGAGTGTTTCCGGTATGCGCTACCTGTAAGTAAGCGAAGAACCCAAAAGCGAGTAAACGCTCAATATTGGCAGTTCTCCATTCATCAGGTACTCTCCGGTAAAGCCCCCCCTAACTTTTATTTTCCTCACCGAATTTATTATTACCGTATGTGTTATTCAACGTAATCCGAAGATGTGATCCTGCTAACCCAGTCAAACATAACTTGCATATGATTGCCATTGGATTTCCTTACACCAACCTGACAAGCATTTACACCTGTCGTTTTACCAGTCAAAACTTGTCCATACTTCATATAGATTTTGATACCGACGCCCTGTTTATAGCACTTATTACAAATCGAGAAATAATCTTTTCTTGATGGAGTATATTGCTGAAGATTAAATCTATCAGCCAGCACCAGTGAAATATTAAAAGCGTCATTACCTGATAATTCTTCAAGAATTGCCAGAGACTCCAACTTGACTTCAATGCGATTATTTCCTTTAGGTTTATCCGAAGCCAGAATCAAATTTTCTTTCGGATTAAACTTCGCAATGTAGCCTGTGATTAGCTGGGTATTATTACTCACTAACCGAACGGGGACATCATTAAAACGTAGAAATTGAATTCGACGAGCAAGCATTGAATAATCCCGCGGCCATGTTTCAGCCTCTCGCCCGTAGGAAATATCGTTTACAACCATACATTCCATAAAGGTATATATCTACGCTGAATGAAAAAGCCCCGGATTTACGGGGCTGAATAAAACTAAATAAATTAACGTAACAGAGACAGCACGTTTTGTGGGACCTGGTTAGCCTGCGCCAGAACGGAAGTCCCCGCCTGCTGCAGAATCTGCGCGCGAGACATGTTGGAGACTTCAGTCGCGTAGTCAGAATCTTCGATACGGCTACGTGCAGAAGTCAGGTTGTTTACGGTGTTGCCCAGGTTGGTGATGGCGGAATTAAAACGGTTCTGTACCGCACCCAGGTCAGAACGTAACGTGTCAACCTGTGCCAGCGCAGCATCAATTTTCTGCAGCGGGTTTTCGGTGGTTTTAGCGGCTGCTTCAGCCAGATCTGGCTGTGCTTTGAAATCATGACCAGCAGCTTTGCTGGCATTATAGGTTTTACCGTCGATAGTAACGACTTCGGTTTTACCGTCTGCGCCACCAAGTTGGTTAGCCGCCGTTTTAGTAGTACCGTCAGCAGCAGTATAACTTGTGGTTTTAGCTTTAATAGCTCCTGTAGTTTCATTGTAATCAGCAGCGTAATATTTATCGCCAGCTTTAAGCGCATAACCGCCTTCAATTGTCTTACCATTTTTATCGGTATAAGACATTTTGACCAATGTCGCGGCATTTGCATCTGTAGTATCAACGCCAGCAGCAATTAAAGCATTTTTAGCATCAGCTGATACAACTGCCGGTGTATCTTTTAATTCCTGTACTTCTGTTTTGGTTGTAGCACCTGCAGGCATTGTGGTTTTAGTTGCACCAGTCGCAAGTGTTACTTTACCGTCAGTAGCAACGTTAACTTCATAATCGCCATTTTTGGCAGCATCACCACCAGTAAAGCCACCAATAGTAACAAAGTACTTGTTATTATCTGCGTCAAATTTAACCGCACCGCCCGTTACAGTAGGCGCACCAGTCGTACCACCCGTAGCCGCTTTAATCGCTGCATCATCAAGACCTGATACATCCAGTGTAGTACCATTATCAGCATAAGCTTTCGTTGTTGCTGCTGTATCTTTCACATCATACGCTTTTTGCACATTCAACGTATCCAGACCCAGAGTCTGAGAGTTGATCTGCTTCAGATCGATATCGATGGTTTCACCGTCATTGGCACCAACCTGGATGGTCAGGGTGTTATCCTGCGCCAGAACTTTCACGCCGTTGAACTGAGTCTGACCGGATACACGGTCGATTTCGTTCAGACGCTGGGTGATTTCAGCCTGGATAGAGTCGAGGTCAGACTGGGAGTTGGTGCTGTTAGCAGACTGAACCGCCAGTTCACGCACACGCTGCAGGTTGTTGTTGATTTCGTTCAGCGCGCCTTCAGTGGTCTGCGCAATAGAAATACCGTCGTTAGCGTTACGGGAAGCCTGAGTCAGGCCTTTGATGTTCGCAGTGAAACGGTTAGCAATCGCCTGACCTGCCGCATCGTCTTTCGCGCTGTTGATACGCAGACCGGAAGACAGACGCTCGATAGCGGTACCCAGTGCGGACTGGGATTTGTTCAGGTTATTCTGGGTCAGCAACGACAGACTGTTAGTGTTGATTACTTGTGCCATAAAATTTTCCTTTTGGAAGGTTTTTGATAACCAATGTTATGCCAGGCTTACCTGTGTCATCCAGGTTATCGACACTTGAGGCATAAACTTTACTACTTTTTCTGTCTGTAATTGCTTACGCCTAACGTTTTGATTAAAAAGCCTTTCTATGTGAACGCAGTACCTGCTAGTGTTTTGAGCGATGCCGTCTATAGAACGGAGGTTTTACAAAACAGGAATGAATGGAATAGCATTACTTTTCAAACAGTTAATTAAAATCAAGAAACAATCAGGTGAGATGGTATAGCGCGGTTCAGAGTTCACCGACGCTTCCCTGCCGACGGTGGACTGTTCTTACATTTTGTCAGGGATTTTTCGTCTGGTGTTTAATGGTGGGCTCGGACACTATTGTGATCATTCGATAGATAGCCATGCCTGGCTCCAGAATACACAGCGCCTGATAATATTTATCAGGCACTTTACAACAAAAAACCGTCAGTCTGTATCAGGTCTGACCGCTATAATAATAGCGCGACTACCTCGCAAAATCCCTTTATATTGTATGTGGTTAACCTTGCACATCGCTTTCCCGTTCTCCAGGTTCTACGGGCAAGAATGACAACCAACCGTTATTAGATTTTACTGTCGGGTGTTGTTCATATAATTATCTCATGCTTGATACAGATAGTTATTCTTACATTTCTTTTATTTCAGATTTACGTCAAAAAGGACTAAAAATCTTCACTATAAAATTCGTTAAAGAGAGTTTATGTACTTGTAGACATTCTGGTTTCTTCGGTAAGCGAATGGGTTAGCGTAGAATCTTTAAGGTTGGCATTTTTTAAATTGGCCTGAGACAAATCAACTTCGGCCAGGTTCATAGAAGTTAAATTAGCCTTTTACAGATTTGCCCGGGCTAAAATGGCCCCTTCCATATTAGTGGCCATCATAGTATTACATTTTAACGTTGCATCGCTCATATTGGCACATATAAGGGTTGCACCTGAAACATTGGCGTTTAGGCGTCTTATTGCTGCCATTGATAAACTGTTTAACAATATCGTCTGTATGGCCTTCCTCGTTGCCTTTACGTTTAACTCAATCAGGCTACCGTCTCGGTTATGAGTCTATCGAGTAGTAGGACCGTAGTATGACGATGCATCAGAGTGATGATATAGAAAGATACAATCCATTATTAATGTTAAAAGAAGTCATGGCGCAAACGCCTTATCGGCATAAGCGCTGGGGAGAGCGTAAGTTTCGCTATAAATTTGTATTACGTTGTCTTATTAACCCCGTAACGACAATTAAATACTTCAATGAATTATGTAATCTGAATCAGCCCAGAACGTTGATAATTCATCGTCCGCTGTTGCCGGCAAAAATCCAGCGGCCTTATTTGTATACCGGACTTAGCATACGCTGCCGGGCAAGAGCTATTCTGGAACACTACCAGTTCGTGCAGGCCTTTCCGGAAAATAAAATAAAAAAAATCCTGTTGTCCGAGGAGCAAACCTTGCTCGCTCACCTGGAAGGGAAAAACGGTGCTCTGGTGGATATCTACTGCGGTCCCTGTGGCTATGACAGGGAAGGCGAACTGACATTAACGTTGTGCTTCAATGATACGCCGCTGGCGCGTTTGTCATTTTCCTTTATCCACCATCAAGGGAAGCAAATAGCGCTGGTTGCCGGGTTACAAGGGCCCAGTAAACATGTTGGCCCTCAAGTCATACGTAACGCTACCAAAGATTGTTACGGACTCTTTCCTAAACGGATGCTGTATGAAGCATTTACGACATTTATTCAGTCCTGTAATGTAACGGAGATTTATGCGGTAAGTGAAAACAACCATGTTTATCGCCAACTCAGATACTTATTCCAGAAGAAAAAGACCTTTGTGGCCAGCTATAGTGAATTCTGGGAGTCGCTAAACGGCGTTAAGGAAGGTGCTTTATACCATCTGCCATCACAGGTGATGCGTAAAGCGCCTGAAAGTATCCCCAGCAAGAAACGTGCAGAATACCGGAACCGCTATCATATTCTGGATACAATAGTACAAGAGGTTAAAAGCCTCTCCCATTAGGACTAATTCAGATATGGATTTGCAGATCCTGCCACCATTCAGCGGCTTTCTCTGAAATCTATAACTAATCTTCATTGCTACTGAATGGTTAAATATAAAGTAGCCTGTGAGTGAAAAGCGCGGTATTAAACCGTAGCTTTCACTCATACTATTATCAACGACTTAATCTTATTCTCTTCACCATAACATCATCAATTAGCGTGTTAACCAGTAAATACAAGTTAAACATCTGTCACATTTTTATTTGCCTGGACAACAAAATAATTCAAAATAGAATTTTCAGTGATCTACATCAGGAGTTTTGGTGAAAATACAAGAAGTTAAACGTATATTAACCCGCTGGGAACCATCTTCCTTTTCCCTGTACCGGGAGGCGTTTACACAATACGGTGGTAGTATCAACATGCACCCAGATATTGTTGACTATTTTATGAGGCGCCATAACTGGCATTTTAAATTCTTCCACTATAAAGAAGATGATGTCATTAAAGGCGCATACTTTATCTGTAATGATCAGAATATTGGCATCCTGACGCGCAGAACCTTCCCGCTATCTTCAGATGAGATACTTATTCCGATGGCACCAGATTTACGCTGCTTCTTACCCGATCGTACTAACCGACTTTCGGTGTTACATCAGCCACAAATACGCAATGCGGTATGGAAAATTGCCAGAAAAAAACAAAACTGTCTGGTCAAAGAAACGTTCTCTTCAAAATTCGAAAAAAGGCGCCGTAATGAATACCAAAAATTCCTACGAAACGGAGGAAACGTCAGAACGGTAGATGAACTTTCTACCGAAGAGTTGTCGCACACCTTTATCTCATTGTTCCAGTCACGCTTCGGTGACACGCTAAGCGGTTATCCACCCGAAAATTTAATAGATTTTTTTACCCAGTTGCGCCACCTTTTGTTCGGTAACATTCTTTATATTGAGGGTGCTCCCTGTGCGTTTGATATTGTGCTGAAGTCTGAAAGTCGCCTGAACATTTACTTTGATGTTCCAAATAGCGGTGTAAAAAGTGAATACATGAATCTTAGCCCCGGTAGCATACTAATGTGGCTAAATATTAACCGCGCCAGACATTATTGTCAGGAAAGACAGAAAAGATTAATTTTTTCCATTGGCATACTGAAACCTGAATGGGAATATAAACGCCTGTGGTCGACCCCCTATTTTACTGGAAAATCGATTTGTTAAAATAAAACATGGACGTAAATATATTTTACGTCCTGACTTTTCATAAATCCTGATGAATTGATAAAAAAACAAAAAATCTCATCAGAATTTAAAAAATAAGTTAACATCCATATAATCATAATGACAATTACTCGAAATTCACTTACACTATACTCGGTTTTATGGAATTGATTAACACGGTATGTTGCAGATAACGTGCTAAAAAGAGTGCAGCGGTTATACACTGTCATGCCTGTGTCATTAACTCGGTATCAGGCGCAGATGATGGTTACAGCCACCATTTTATCTCTTCTGGCTGGGCGTACCGCCAGTAGATTAAAGGTGTAGCCTTGCTTTATGGCATTACGAAAATGCGGGTGAGGTCTATGCTCAATGTATAGGTTATTTGTAACAACTCTCTTGTGCATAACAATTTTACCGTCAACAGCGTTGAACTGTTACTGTGGTTCTTGCTGACAGCAGGCTTAAAGATTGCCTTAACGCGGGATATCTGATAACTGGATTATATTATGACACATGCAGACTGGCTGATTCTTGGGTATACGACTGTTATTATTATTTTTGGCATCGTATGTTATATCGGATTGCTTAAGCTGATAATGAAATGCAAGCACGAAAAATAACGTACTTACCGCGAGGAATACACTCTCAGGAGATACGATTCTTCGGCAATGATTTACACCACTGCCGGAATACTATTTTTACAGAAATCAATCAAGTATTGAGAGTGATGTTATCATAGCCGCGCCAGCGATAATTCAGCAACGAGAGCAGCCAGAATAGTACAAAAGCGCCCACCACCCAGAAGCCCACATTCCCCATATGATCGTTAAGCGTGCTGACGGTCTGCCAAAATGTTCCGCTTAACTGTAACGCATCATCAATCAGCCCCAGCGCCTCAAGCCCGCCAATCGCCAGCGCAACAATGACGGACGCGGCGGTAATGGTCATATTGTAATAAAGTTTACGTAATGGATGCGAGAAAGCCCAACCATAAGCGCCTACCATGACAAAGTTATCCAGGGAATCCACCAGCGCCATCCCTGCGGTAAACAGCACAGGAAAAATCATCATCGACCATAGAGATAACCCTTGATTGGCTGCCGAGGCGGAAATACCCAGCAGCCCAACTTCGGTTGCGGTATCAAATCCCAGACCAAACAAAAAACCGACAAAATACATATGCCAGCTTGAAGTGACCAAACGAAACGTACGCTGAAATATACGCGTCATCAGCCCGCCAGGTAACGCCTTATCATGCGCCCCTGCTGGCTCGCCACGCGTAACTGAACGAAACTGCCGCCACACGCTGAACAAAATAAACAGGTTAAGCAACGCCATCGCCAGCAGAAAAAAAGCTGAAACAGCCGTACCGATCAATGAACCATATTGATGCAGAATATCAATACGATCACGAAATGCCATCGACGTCACAACAATCGCCAGACATGCCAGAATGACAATGGTTGAATGTCCCAATGAAAAAAATGCTCCCACGCCTAAAGGCGTTTTGCCCTGCTGCATCAGCTTGCGGGTGACGGTATCGATAGCTGCGATATGATCGGCATCAACCGCATGACGCAACCCAAAACTATACGCCAGTAGAGCTGCGCTCAGCATGACCGCATGGTGATGAAAAACACAGAACGCCCAAATCCAGGCCAGGATGTTAACCCCGACAAGAAAGACGGTTAATGCTATTCCCCGTCGTTTAGTATGATTATTCATGCTCCTGCACCCACTACATTTTTGATTAACGCTACGGTTTGTAGGGGGACTGTATGATCATTTGATAAAAACATCACACATCAAGATGCATCTTTTTGTAAACGCTATTTACCGTTGAAACATTTGTGCGCATTACTGCGGGGCAATGCTTAAAAAGCGTATCCGTATGTATAACCCTCCCAGCGCTTTGCTACGGGAAAAATGGGGATGAGTACGGTGCAGGCGCGCGATATCATTGACCAATGCCAGACCAATGCCTGCCCCTACCACATTTCCTACGTTATCGAGTCGATGGAACGGCTGTAGCGCCAGATGGATGTGCTCATCATCAATGCCGGGGCCGCTATCTTCGACAACCAGCGTCACGGCATCGCCATCCCGTTCAAGCCGCGCGGTGACGATGCCACGCTCAGGTGTGTATTTCAGCGCATTATCCAGCAAGTTTCCGCACAGCTCGCCAAGCAATACTTCATCCCCGTCGATCCACATCGCCTCCTGTTCACCTTCATAGCCCAGGTCAATATGTTTACTGCGCGCCTGCGCCAGGCGGGTAAAGCAGCCGTTTTGTACGACATCGTACAGATTCACCGGCGAGAAACGCCGCTCGCCCTGCTCTTTATGCTTTACCGCAGAAAGTTGTAACAATCTTTCCGTGAGCTGAATGGTACTATCCAACGTTACGCTCATCGCCTCCAGACTTTCGTACCAGTGGCGAGGTTGCTGGCTGGCTAACGCCACCGCCGCCTGCGTTTTTAACACTGCCAGCGGCGTTTTTAACTGGTGAGAGGCGTCGGCGCTGAAGCGTTCCTGGCGGGAGAGGATACCGCGAAGCCTGTCAATGTAGCGATTGAACGCCACGATTAACAAGCGCGTTTCCGACCACGGCAGCAGTTCTGGTAGCGGCGTTAGCAGACCCGGTTCACGGCGTACCATTAATGACGAAAGTTGGCGCATAGGCCGCAGGACCCGGCGTAATAACCAGCCAACCAGCACCAGGGTCAGCAACACCAGCAAACCCTGTGAGATCCAGGAAGAGAACAGCAGTTGGCCCGCCAGATAACGACGGGACTGTAGCGTCTCTGCGACATAAATCTCCGCCATGCCGATAATGCCGCCTTCGTTGACTGGCTGTAGCAAACGCGCCACGCGGATCGCCTCGCCGCGATACTCGGTATGATAAAACCACGCCAGTGCCGGATAAAGCCGGGTACGGGGCGTAGCAGGCGGCATGGCGGGTAGATCGTCATAACCGGATATTACCTTTCCAGAAGGGTCTACGACTTTGTAATAGAGTCGATCATTCATATTAAGTTCGAAGCTATCCAGCACCACCCACGGCACGTTAACTTCCAGATGGTTATTGCGCACCACCAGCCGTTCCGATACCGTTCGCGCCGAGGAGAGCAGCGTACGATCATAAGCCTGAGTGGCGGCCTGTAGCGCATTGACATAACTGTTAAACGCCGACAGCCCCCACAGCAAAATCAGCGGCAGTCCCAGGAACAGCAAGAGTTGCAGGTACAACGATTGCGGCTTAACCCACTTCATCGCCGCGCTCCAGCACATAACCCAGGCCGCGCAGCGTCGTAATTCGGACATCGCTTCCCTGGAGTTTTTTACGCAGTCGATGAATATAAAGTTCGATGCTTTCAGGGCTTACCTCATCGTTCAGGCTGAACACCTGTTCAAAAAGCTGCTGACGCGAGACCGGCCGCGTTCGTCGGTACATCAATACGGTTAAGAGCGCCTGCTCACGCGGCGTCAGCGCTAACGGCTGTCCCTGTAACAGAAAATACCCTTCATCATGAAAGATCAGTTCGCCCAGTTGCTGAACTTCATGAATCTGACCTGCGCTGCGCCGGAGCAAAGCCCGTAAACGGGCATCCAGCTCTTCCAGTTCAAAGGGTTTCGGCAGATAGTCATCCGCGCCGACGTTGAGACCTTTTACGCGATCCGCCACCGCGCTTCGCGCTGTGAGCAGTAAAACGGGCAAGGTCTGACCGCGTTTACGTAGCCGTTGCACCACCTCCAGTCCGTCCATTCCCGGCATATTGATATCCAGCACCGCCAGCGCGTACGTTTCACTGTGCAAAAGATGGTCCGCCGCCAGCCCGTCAAATACGCAATCCACGGCAAAGCCGTTTTGCACCAGCGCTTTCTCCAGCCAGTGAGCCAGCTCACGGTTATCTTCCGCCAATAAGAGACGCATATCACATCCTGTAAAGTTTCTGCCGCATTGAAAGGGAATTGAAAGGTTATTGTTTTAACAATCACGCAACCGAACTGCTACATGTCGGCTCACATAATCACAAAAATCTTCTTCCGATCCTGAAAAATCCGGACGTCCGGCGTGAGGATAAAAAAATGAAAAAACAATTACTTCGTACCCTTACTGTAAGCCTTTTATTAATGAGTACCTCTGTTCTGGCGCAACAGGCGCCATCGCGAATGGAATGTATCGCGCCAGCCAAACCCGGCGGCGGTTTCGATCTCACCTGTAAGCTGATTCAGGTGAGTTTGCTGGAGACCGGCGCTATTGAAAAACCCATGCGGGTAACGTATATGCCCGGCGGCGTCGGCGCTGTGGCTTATAACGCGATAGTCGCTCAACGCCCTGGCGAACCCGGGACTGTGGTCGCCTTTTCCGGCGGTTCGCTGCTCAACCTGTCGCAGGGGAAATTTGGTCGCTACGGCGTGGATGATGTGCGCTGGCTGGCAAGCGTGGGAACCGATTACGGCATGATCGCCGTGCGTGCGGATTCTCCGTGGAAAACGCTGAAAGATCTGATGACGGCGATGGAAAAAGATCCTAACAGCGTGGTCATCGGCGCTGGCGCCTCTATTGGCAGCCAGGACTGGATGAAGTCGGCGTTGCTGGCGCAAAAGGCGAACGTCGATCCGCACAAGATGCGCTACGTCGCCTTCGAGGGCGGCGGCGAGCCGGTGACGGCATTAATGGGCAACCATGTTCAGGTTGTCTCCGGCGATCTCAGTGAAATGGTGCCTTATCTGGGCGGCGACAAAATTCGCGTGCTTGCCGTCTTTTCGGAAAATCGTCTGCCGGGCCAGCTTGCCGATGTCCCTACCGCTAAAGAGCAGGGCTACGACCTGGTGTGGCCGATTATTCGCGGCTTCTACGTCGGACCAAAAGTCAGCGATGCCGATTACCAGTGGTGGGTGGACACCTTCAAGAAGCTCCAGCAAACCGACGAGTTTAAAAAGCAGCGCGATCTGCGCGGCCTGTTTGAGTTCGACATGACCGGCCAGCAGCTCGATGACTACGTGAAAAAACAGGTCACCGATTACCGTGAGCAGGCGAAAGCCTTCGGACTCGCGAAATAATCGCGGAGGTAATGATGAGCGATCGTATCTTTGCGGGTATCTGGCTATTGCTCTGTATCGCCGGGCTATTCATCGCCTGGCAGATCCAAAGCGAATACAGCTATGAACCCGTCGGACCCCGTCCTTTTCCGCTGGGAATTATCGGCCTGATGGCGCTATGCGCGCTGGCGCTTTTATTACGCCATCCCGACACGGTTAGCTGGCCGCGCCGCCATGTTCTGCAAAAGCTAGTTACCATGGTCATCATCCTGTTGATGTATGCCTGGGGATTCGAATGGCTGGGTTTTCCCATCGCCACCGCACTTCTCACCATGGTTATCGGGATGCTGTTCGGCGCCACGATTCCGGCGGCGGGCATCTCCGGCGCGGTACTGGGCATTCTGCTGTGGTATGCCTTTGACCGGCTACTTGATGTCACCTTACCTCTCGGCGCCTGGCTGAGTTAACGGAGCAACGATGGATACCTGGATATATCTTTCTCAGGGCTTTGCGGTGGCGATGACGCCGGAAAACCTGGTTATCGCGTTGATTGGTTGCTTCGTGGGCACGATCGTCGGTCTGCTGCCAGGACTGGGGCCGATCAACGGCGTGGCAATTTTACTGCCGCTGGCCTTTGCGTTGCATCTGCCTGCGGAGTCCGCGCTAATTCTGCTGGCGACGGTGTACATTGGCTGTGAATATGGCGGCAGGATCTCCTCCATATTGCTCAACGTTCCCGGCGATGCGGCAGCGATCATGACGGCGCTGGACGGTTATCCAATGGCGCAGCAAGGAAAAGGCGGCGTGGCGCTGTCGATTTCTGCGGTCAGCTCATTTTTCGGTTCATTAATTGCTATCGGCGGCATCATTCTGTTCGCCCCTGCGCTGGCGCAATGGTCGCTGGCCTTTGGTCCGGCAGAATATTTCGCCTTAATGGTTTTTGCTATTGCCTGTCTTGGCAGCATGATGGCGCAAAACCCGCTTAAATCATTTCTGGCAGCGCTAATCGGTCTTGGCCTTGCGACCGTCGGCGTGGACGCCAACACCGGGGTTTATCGTTTTACCTTTGACAGCGTTCATCTTTCCGACGGCGTACAGTTTATCGTCGTGGTAATCGGCCTGTTCTCGGTATCAGAAATACTTTTAATGCTGGAACATACCAGCAGCGGGCAAACACTGGTCCGTAAAACAGGGCGTATGTTGTTCAACCTGAAAGAAGGCGCGCAGTGTATCGGCACCACCCTGCGTTCTTCGGTAATCGGCTTTTTTGTCGGCGTACTACCGGGCGCCGGGGCGACCATCGCCAGCGCCATTACCTATATGACCGAGAAAAAACTCAGCGGCAACAGCGATAGCTTCGGCAAAGGGGATATTCGCGGCGTCGCGGCGCCGGAGGCGGCGAACAACGCCTCTGCCTGCGGCTCCTTCATTCCGATGCTGACGCTGGGCGTTCCCGGCTCCGGTACTACCGCGGTGATGATGGGGGCGCTGACGCTGTACAACATCACGCCAGGCCCGGCGATGTTCACCGAACAGCCGGATATCGTCTGGGGACTCATCGCTGCGCTGCTGATTGCAAACGTGATGCTTCTGATCATGAATATTCCATTGATCGGCCTGTTCACCCGTATGCTCACCATTCCACTGTGGTTCCTGGTACCCGCCATCGCCGCAGTATCGGCGGTAGGGGTGTATGCGGTACACAGCACCACCTTCGATCTGGTGCTGATGGCCTCGCTCGGCGTATTGGGGTACATTTTGCGTAAAATGCACTTCCCGATGTCGCCGCTGATCCTAGGTTTCGTCCTGGGCGAAATGCTGGAGCAGAACCTGCGTCGCGCGCTTTCCATCAGTAACGGTAATATGGCGATACTGTGGCAAAGCGGTGTCGCCAAAGCCCTGCTGATCATGGCGATCATGGTCATTGTCGTACCGCCAGTGTTACGCCTGCTCCGTAAACACAGCCGTAAACCGCAGGTTGACGCCGGTTAATTTACTGCTGAAAAACGTTATGCTTGTCCGGCCTATGCGCTTATGCGCCTGGCCGGACACCCTCACCAGCATCACTATCCTCATAACTCGCTGATTTTACATCCCCTTTTTTGCAGTTGTCAGGCTCGTTGCACGCCTAACCTCACCCCCCACATTGTTAAATATTTGTTGCTTTCGATCACAATAATTAAACAAAAGCGATTATTTCATACGCGTTCCTGGAAAATGTCGATATTTTTAATTTATGGCTACGAAATGAGCATCGCCATGTCTCCCTGACCATCTACCGAGAGGAATGATTCTGATGAATGCACTGACTGCCGTAAAAGCGAACACAGATGATTTAGCCCAACGCCATACTGGTTTCACCCTTGCCCCCTCGGCGCAGTCGCCGCGCCTGCTGGCGTTAACGTTTACGGCGGATACCACGACGCAATTTCTCCATCAAGTTGCACAGTGGCCGTTGCAGGCGCTGGAATACAAATCCTTCTTACGTTTTAAAATCGGCAAGATCCTCGACGATCTGTGCGGCAATCAGCTACAACCGCTGTTGATCAAAACGCTACTTAACCGTACGGAAGGCGCGCTGTTGATCAGTGCCGAAGGGATCGATGATGTCGCACAGGCAGAAGAGATGGTCAAACTGGCGACGGCGGTGGCGCATCTTATTGGTCGCTCTAACTACGATGCGATGAGCGGCCAGTACTACGCGCGTTTCGTAGTAAAAAATGTTGATAATTCAGACAGTTATCTGCGCCAGCCCCACCGCGTAATGGAACTGCACAATGACGGTACCTATGTTGAGGAAGTGACCGACTACGTGCTGATGATGAAAATCGACGAACAAAATATGGAAGGCGGTAACTCGCTGCTGCTGCACCTTGATGACTGGGAACATCTTGAATCGTTTTTTACCCATCCGCTGGCGCGTCGCACCATGCGCTGGGCGGCACCGCCAAGCAAGAATGTTAGCCATGACGCCTGGCATCCGGTGTTTGATGTCGACCAGCAAGGCCGCCCGGTCATGCGTTATATCGACCAGTTTGTCCAGCCAAAAGACTTTGAAGAAGGCGTCTGGCTCAGCGAGCTTTCAGACGCGCTGGAAACCAGTCAAAACATCCTCTCAGTGCCGGTACCGGTCGGCAAATTCCTGCTGATTAACAATCTGTTCTGGCTGCATGGACGCGATCGTTTTACGCCGCATCCTGACTTGCGCCGAGAGCTGATGCGCCAGCGCGGTTACTTCGCCTACGCCGCCAGCCATTATCAAACTCACCAATAAGCGCCACGGCGAAGGAATTACGCGGATGTATGATTTTGTGATTATCGGCGGCGGCATTATCGGCATGTCGACCGCCATGCAACTTATTGATGTATACCCGGATGCGCGCATCGCGTTGCTGGAAAAAGAGTCCGCGCCGGCCTGCCACCAGACGGGGCATAACAGCGGTGTGATCCATGCCGGGGTGTACTACACGCCCGGCAGTCTCAAAGCGCAATTTTGTCTGGCGGGCAATCAGGCGACCAAAACCTTTTGCGATCAAAACAACATCCGCTACGACACCTGCGGCAAAATGTTGGTCGCCACCTCGGAGCTGGAGATGGCGCGGATGCGCGCGCTATGGGAGCGGACAGCGGCCAACGGTCTGGAGCGCGAGTGGTTAAGCGCGGCGGAGTTGCGTGAACGCGAACCCAATATCATTGGTCTGGGCGGGATTTTTGTCCCTTCCAGCGGGATTGTTAGCTATCGCGATGTCGCGACGGCCATGGGGAACCGCTTTCAGGCCAAAGGCGGCGAGATTATCTACCATGCCGAGGTGAGCGCGCTAACAGAACATGACGCCGGCGTTGTTATTCGCACCTCGCAAGGTCGGGAAATCGAAACCGCTACGCTTATCGGCTGTGCGGGACTGATGGCGGATCGGCTGGTCAAAATGCTGGGCGTGGAGCCCGGTTTTATTATCTGCCCTTTCCGCGGCGAATATTTTCGTCTGGCGCCGCAACACAACCGGATCGTTAACCATTTGATCTACCCGATCCCCGATCCGGCAATGCCGTTTCTCGGCGTCCATCTTACCCGCATGATCGACGGCAGCGTCACGGTCGGGCCGAATGCGGTGCTGGCGCTTAAACGCGAAGGCTACCGTAAGCGAGACGTTTCCTTCACCGACACCCTGGAGATTTTCCGCTCCGCCGGCATTCGCCGCGTACTGCAAAATCATCTGCTTTCCGGACTGGGCGAGATGAAAAACTCGCTGTGCAAAAGCGGCTATTTGCGGCGGGTACAAAAGTACTGCCCCAGCCTGACCGTCAACGATCTCCAGCCCTGGCCGGCGGGCGTGCGGGCGTGCGGGCGCAGGCGGTTTCGCCGGATGGCAAACTGATTGATGATTTTCTGTTTGTCGCGACGCCGCGTTCCATTCATACCTGTAATGCCCCCTCCCCGGCGGCAACATCGGCGATACCTATCGGCGCGCATATCGTCAGCAAAGTTCAGGCGCTACGCGAAAGCCAGAGCAACCCCGGACGTACGCTGCGTGCGGCACGCAGCGTGGACGCATTACACGCCGCATTTACCCGTTAACCCTTCAGACAGGAAGCAATTATGCAACTTAACGACTCTACCCTGTTCCGCCAGCAGGCATTTATCGATGGCGACTGGCGCGACGCGCGCGGCGGCGATGTCATCCCCGTGAGCAACCCCGCCAACGGGAAACCGCTCGGCAATGTGCCCAAAATGGGAGCGGAAGAGACCCGCGACGCCATCGACGCCGCCAATCGCGCCCTGCCCGCCTGGTGCGCGCTCACCGCCAAAGAGCGAGCCAATATCCTGCGTCGCTGGTTCAATCTGATGATGGAACATCAGGACGATCTGGCACGTCTGATGACGCTGGAGCAGGGCAAACCGCTGGCGGAAGCGAAAGGCGAAATCAGCTACGCCGCCTCGTTTATTGAATGGTTCGCCGAAGAGGGTAAGCGTATCTATGGTGACACTATTCCAGGTCATCAGGCCGATAAGCGGCTGATCGTGATTAAACAGCCCATCGGCGTCACCGCCGCGATTACCCCGTGGAACTTTCCCTCGGCGATGATCACCCGTAAAGCCGGCCCCGCGCTGGCCGCAGGCTGCACGATGGTACTCAAACCCGCCAGCCAGACGCCGTTTTCCGCGCTGGCGCTGGCGGAACTGGCCCAGCGCGCCGGACTTCCCGCAGGCGTATTTAACGTCGTTACCGGTTCGGCAGGCGATATCGGCGGCGAGCTGACCAGCAATCCGCTGGTACGCAAACTGTCGTTTACCGGCTCAACGGAGATTGGCCGCCAACTGATGGAACAATGCGCCAAAGACATTAAAAAAGTATCGCTGGAGTTGGGCGGCAATGCGCCGTTTATCGTCTTTGACGATGCCGATCTGGATAAAGCCGTCGAAGGCGCGCTGGCTTCGAAGTTTCGCAACGCCGGGCAGACCTGTGTCTGCGCCAATAGATTGTATGTTCAGGACGGCGTTTACGATCGTTTTGCGGAAAAACTCAACCAGGCGGTGAGTAAACTCGCGGTCGGCGACGGCCTGCAAGCCGACGTCGCTATCGGGCCGCTGATTGATGAAAAAGCCGTGGCGAAAGTCCAGGAGCATATCGCCGACGCGCTGGAAAAAGGCGCCCGCGTCATTACGGGCGGTGAAGCGCACAAATTAGGCGGCAACTTCTTTCAACCGACCATTCTGGCGGATGTCCCTGATAACGCGAAAGTCGCCAAAGAAGAGACGTTCGGGCCGCTCGCGCCTCTGTTCCGCTTCAGCGACGAGGCAGACGTCATCAAGCAGGCTAACGATACCGAATTCGGCCTGGCAGCCTATTTTTATGCACGCGATTTAAGCCGCGTTTTCCGCGTCGGCGAAGCGCTGGAATACGGCATCATCGGTATTAATACCGGCATTATCTCCAACGAAGTCGCGCCTTTCGGCGGCATTAAGGCCTCCGGATTAGGCCGTGAAGGTTCCAAATACGGCATCGAAGATTATTTAGAAATCAAATATATGTGCATCGGCCTTTAACAGGAGAGTCGCTAATGAATACCAATAAAGCTTTAATGCAGCGCCGTCATAACGCCGTTCCCCGCGGCGTGGGTCAGATTCACCCGATTTTCGCCGAGCGGGCGGAAAATTGTCGGGTCTGGGATGTCGAAGGCCGTGAGTATCTCGATTTCGCGGGCGGCATTGCCGTCCTGAACACCGGTCATTTACATCCGGGCATTGTTTCAGCGGTCGAAGCGCAATTGAAGAAATTGTCGCATACCTGCTTTCAGGTGCTGGCCTATGAGCCATACCTGGCGTTGTGCGAACGCATGAACCAGAAAGTACCGGGCGATTTCGCCAAAAAAACGTTGTTGGTCACGACCGGTTCCGAAGCGGTTGAAAACGCGGTGAAAATCGCCCGCGCGGCGACTAAACGCAGCGGCGCTATCGCTTTTAGCGGCGCTTACCACGGTCGTACCCACTACACGCTCTCTCTGACCGGGAAAGTACACCCATACTCCGCTGGCATGGGATTGATGCCAGGCCATGTCTACCGCGCGCTTTATCCTTGCCCGCTGCACAACATCAGCGACGACGACGCGATCGCCAGCATTGAACGCATCTTTAAAAATGATGCCGCGCCGGAAGATATCGCCGCCATTATTATTGAGCCGGTACAGGGCGAAGGCGGATTTTACGCCGCCTCTCCCGCGTTTATGCAGCGACTGCGCGCGCTATGCGACCAACACGGCATTATGCTGATCGCCGATGAAGTACAAAGCGGCGCGGGCCGGACCGGTACTCTGTTCGCCATGGAACAGATGGGCGTTGCGGCAGATATTACCACTTTTGCGAAATCGATCGCCGGCGGCTTTCCGCTGGCAGGCGTCACCGGTCGGGCAGACGTGATGGACGCCATCGCGCCGGGCGGTCTGGGCGGCACCTATGCCGGAAACCCGATTGCCTGCGCCGCCGCGCTGGCGGTACTGGACATTTTCGAGCAGGAAAATCTGCTGCAAAAGGCGAATACGCTTGGCAAAACGCTACGCGATGGCCTGATGGAGATAGCGGAAACGCACCGTGAGATTGGCGACGTTCGCGGACTGGGCGCCATGATCGCCATTGAGTTGTTCGAAAATGGCGACCCCGGCAAACCGAACGCGACTCTGACCGCCGACATTGTAGCCCGCGCCCGCGATAAAGGGTTAATTTTGCTCTCCTGCGGTCCTTACTACAACATCTTGCGCATCCTCGTTCCACTCACCATTGACGCCTCGCAGATTCGGCAAGGTCTGGAGATTATCGCCCAGTGCTTTGATGAGGCGAAACAAGCGTAATGTCCAATAAGCAGCGTCGGATGGCGACGTAACTGTCTTATCCGGCCTACAAAAACCGTTCCGATTGTAGGCCGAATAAGCGAGGCGCCATCCGGTAAACGAGCGCAATAACAATAAAGAGGTTTTAGGATGGGGCAATTGTCAGAATCACATGCATTAGGGGGCGGGCTGAAATCACGCCACGTCACCATGTTATCGATCGCCGGCGTCATCGGCGCCAGCCTGTTTGTCGGTTCCAGCGTGGCGATTGCGGAAGCCGGGCCTGCGGTACTGCTGGCCTATCTGTTCGCGGGACTTTTGGTCGTCATGATTATGCGAATGCTGGCTGAAATGGCCGTCGCCACGCCGGATACCGGTTCTTTTTCCACCTATGCGGATAAAGCGATCGGCCCCTGGGCCGGGTATACCATCGGCTGGTTATACTGGTGGTTTTGGGTGCTGGTTATTCCGCTGGAGGCCAATATTGCCGCCATTATTCTGAATTCATGGATACCGGGTATTCCGGTCTGGCTATTTTCATTAGTGATTACGCTTGCCTTAACCGGAAGTAATTTATTGAGCGTCAAAAATTACGGCGAATTCGAATTCTGGCTGGCGCTGTGTAAAGTGATTGCCATTCTGGCGTTTATCGCGCTGGGCGCGGCGGCGATTAGCGGTTTTTATCCGTATGCTGAGGTAAGCGGTATCTCCCGGCTGTGGGATCACGGCGGTTTTATGCCTAACGGCTTCGGCGCGGTGTTAAGCGCCATGTTGATCACCATGTTCTCTTTTATGGGTGCGGAGATTGTCACTATTGCTGCCGCAGAATCCGATACGCCGGATAAACATATCGTACGCGCCACCAATTCTGTTATCTGGCGAATTTCCATCTTTTACCTGTGTTCCATTTTTGTGGTGGTGGCGCTGATCCCGTGGAATATGCCAGGCCTGAAAAGCGTAGGCTCATACCGCTCGGTACTGGAGCTGTTTCATATTCCACACGCAAAATTCATTATGGACTGCGTGATTTTGTTGTCGGTGACCAGTTGTCTGAACTCCGCATTATATACCGCGTCCCGGATGCTCTATTCCCTTAGCCGCCGCGGCGATGCGCCTGCGATAATGGGAAAAACTAACCGTAGCAAAACGCCCTGGGTGGCGGTTCTCCTCTCTACCGGCGCGGCGTTTTTAACCGTTATCGTCAATTATTACGCCCCGGCAAAAGTGTTTAAATTTCTCATCTACAGTTCCGGTGCCATCGCGCTGCTGGTCTATCTGGTGATTGCGATTTCGCAATTACGGATGCGTAAAATTCTGCTGGCGCAGGGCGGAGAAATTAAGCTGAAAATGTGGCTCTATCCGTGGCTCACCTGGCTGGTTATCGGCTTTATCTGCTTTGTCCTGGTGGTGATGCTATTTCGACCGGCACAACAATTAGAAGTCATTTCGACGGGGCTGTTAGGGCTGGGAATTATATGTACCGTGCCCATTATGTCTCGCTGGAAAAAACTGATAAGGTGGCAAAAAGCCCCCTTGCAAACCCTACGTTAGCGTTATTCCCGGCGTCAGCCGGGAAGCTTCTCAGGAGTAAAAGATGACCGCCCTTTCCCAACCGACGGCCATAGATGGATATCGCTGGCTGAAAAATGACATTATTCGTGGCACTTATCAGCCGGATGAAAAACTGCGGATGAGTTTATTAACCTCCCGCTATGCGCTCGGCGTAGGGCCGCTGCGCGAGGCGCTGTCACAACTGGTAGCGGAACGGCTGGTCACCGTGGTGAATCAAAAAGGCTATCGCGTGGCCTCCATGTCAGAGGCGGAACTCCTCGATATTTTTGACGCGCGCGCCAATATGGAAGCGATGCTGGTGCGCCTGGCGATTGAACGCGGCGATGATGCGTGGGAGGCGGAGATCCTGGCGCGAGCGCATATGCTCAGCAAACTGGAAGCCAGCGATGCCAGTGAGCATATGCTCGATGAATGGGATCAGCGCCACCAGGCGTTTCATTCCGCGATTGTCGCCGGGTGCGGCTCCCACTATCTGCTACAGATGCGCGAACGATTATTCGACCTGGCGGCCCGCTACCGCTTTATTTGGTTACGTGAAACCGTCCTGTCTGTCGAGATGCTGGAAGATAAACATATCCAGCATCACACGCTAACAGAAGCGATACTGGCGCGCGAGGCGTCACGCGCCAGCGAATTAATGCGTCAGCATTTGCTGACGCCGATTCCCATTATTCGCCAGGCGATGACAGGAAAAATGCTGCCAGGAGTGACCTGATAGCCATTATTCTTCAGGAATACGCAACACTTGTCCCGGGTATATTTTTTCCGGGCTTTTCAGCATCGGTTTATTTGCCTCGAAGATTTTATTATACAGATTGGCGTTACCATACACTTGCTTTGAAATAGCGCTCAGGGTGTCGCCTGATTTTACGGTATAAAACTGACTTTCAGCCGAGGACGTTGTGGTTTTAACCTGATCGTCAACGCTGCTAATCCCGGCGATATTCCCCACAGCAACCAGAATTTTTTCTTTTGCCTCCTGACTCAACCCATCACCCGTGACTGTCGCTTTTCCATCGGCAATTTGCACATTCACTTTGTCAGCGTCGGGTATCCCCGTTTTATTTAAATGTTCCTGGACTTTTTTCGCCTGTTCGTCCTTATCATGATTCGCGGTTACCGCGTCCCAGAGTTTTTCACCTGCATCTTTTACAAAATTGAAGAGACCCATATTCACCTCGCTTGTCAAAAATATACACAGAGAAAAGTGTAGCAGAGGGAATGAGGTTATCCTGATAAGCGGCGCTTACGCGCCGCCGGTGGCCGATAATTAATGACGCATCTGAACCCAAAATGCGTGGATAAGTCCCGGAATATATCCGAGTAATGTCAGCAGGATATTAAGGATAAATGCCCAACCGAACCCTTTTCCTAAAAGCACGCCGAGCGGAGGCAAAATAATCGTAAATACAATTCTCCAGAACCCCATATACACTCCATACAAGCAAAATTAGTCATTGTTTAAAAAGAGATTTTATCTCTAAGCATAGTCAGTTTACCTGAGCCTGCCAGTCGCGCATCGCGCTTTTACCCTCCTTTACGCTCTTTACGCTGGCATTAGGTTGACGTTTATTTTAGAATTAACTAAATTTAGAAAATGCTTAAATAACGATGACAGAGCTTGAACAACTTCAGGCCAGCGCAGAACAGGCGGCGACCCTGCTCAAAGCGATGAGCCACCCAAAAAGATTACTGATTTTATGTATGCTTTGTGGTTCGCCCAAAACCAGTGCAGGCGAACTGGTGCGCATTACCGGGCTAAGCCCCTCCGCGACGTCGCAACATCTGGCGCGGATGCGGGAAGAAGGACTGATTGATAGTCAACGCGATGCCCAGCGCATTTACTATTTCATTAAAAATGAGGCGGTTAATACGCTTATCGCCACGTTAAAGAATCTCTATTGTCCATAAGGAGGCACGATGTCCATTGGGATAGTTTCCCCCCGTGAGGCGCAAGCGCTGATAGCGCAAGGCGCGAAACTGATTGATGTGCGCGACGCCGACGAATATCTGCGCGAGCATATTCCACACGCACAACTGGCGCCGCTCTCCCGGCTTGAACAAGGCGCTTTGCCCGCCAACCTGCGAGCGGAACAGATTATTTTTCACTGTCAGTCAGGTAAGCGAACCAGCAGCAATGCGGCAAAACTACAGGCCATTGCCGCCCCTGCTCAGGTCAGTTTACTGGAAGGCGGCATCGACGGATGGAAAGCGGCAGGATTGCCCGTCACAGAAGACAAATCGCAACCGCTGCCGCTGATGCGTCAGGTGCAAATCGCCGCCGGCGGGTTGACGTTACTTGGGGTGATTCTGGGCTATACGATCCACGGCGGCTTTTTCCTCATTAGCGGTTTTGTCGGCGCCGGGTTAATGCTGGCAGGCATGACAGGCTTCTGCGGAATGGCGCGACTACTGGAAAAAATGCCCTGGAATACCCGTACTCATTAAGCGGTACATTCACCGCACATTGGTAAGTTTATAGTAGACTGAATCCGAGCTTATGGCTTTCGTTTAACTGTGTTCTAGTCAGTTTATAATAGAGTGAATCCGTGTTTATAACATCATTCAACAGGAGGATGTATGTTCGCTCCCGGTGATATAGTACAGCCCCGAATGGGAGGGCCGAAACTGAAAGTCATTGAAGTGAATGAGGATCAAATTGTTGCCGTACAGGCCCGCAATGAGCAGGGCGAAAAATTGACGCTCAAAGCGGTGGACGTCACCCTTTATTCTGAAGAAGATGATTTTGGCCTGTGCTGATTTATCAAAATGATAATGGCGCAACGTTTCCTGATGGTCATGCCGGAGTTACCGTTAATAGAGATCGGAAACGAAGCGCCATTTGTTAAATACAATCCGTGCTTAAATTAAGAAATCATCCAGGGATTTCCCCGCAGCCAGCGCCTGGGCAATCGGTTTAGGCGTACGACCTTGTCCGGTCCAGGTTTTTTCTTCGCCATTGAAATCGGTAAAACGATATTTTGCCGGACGCGGCTGGCGCTTCTTAGCTGAACGCGGCATCGCTGAATCCATCGCAAATAACTCTTCCGGGTTAATACCGTCTGCTTTCATCAGCTCCAGAAAGGTATTAATTTTCTCTTGCTTCTCCGCAAGCTGGCGTTGCTGCAATTCCTCTTCTTCGCGTCTTTCTTTAGTGACAGCCCTGAATTTTTCGAGCATTTCTTCAAGGACGTCAATGGAGAATTCGCGAGCCATAGCACGCAGCGTACGGATATTATTTAAGTTCTGTAACATCAGATTCATATCAATAAAAACCTTTTAACGCAGAAAACAAAAAACTATTACAGGCAGTATTGTATGCCATTATGAATTATATTTCCAGAGCCTGAAGTTCATACAGATATACCCAGAGGGAATCGATTAATTATATTAATCCGTTAACTTGACGGCTATATTCATTCCCTCCACGTATTTCAGGTTATCCTGTCTGCAGTATATCTGTAGGTTTCCCGTTCGGCTGTTTATAGCGTATTGCACATCTCAGTAACAGCGGCAGCCCCCACTGTGGCCGACTTCATGTAAAATGAATATTTCATCACAATAACAGACTAATCATTCAAATCTGGTCGTCAGAGCTTTATGCTAAAAAACACCCGACAACAACCTTAATTATGCTGGAAAATGACGAGAACGTTCCGTTAGCCGAGAGTACATGGCATCTGACAACATTCAGAATGCTGCTGAAAATCGCCAGAAAAACAGTGCATTATAATATATTGATTTAAAAAGAATTAGTTATCACCAACAACGAAAATCCCGTTGCGAGCAAAAAACAAACAATCACAGAGTATTTTATCGACAAAAAGCCCATAAATAAAAACTTTACACTAGTTGATAGTTACTATCCAGGAACATACTCTATGCAAAAGCAAAAGTGCTTCGTGATTTCACTACAAACCATAACCTCATTCTGATTGATACGTTACAAGGAGCATTGACATGTTCTCTCCACAGTCACGCTTGCGTCATGCCGTAGCAGACACGTTTGCGATGGTTGTTTACTGTTCTGTTGTGAACATGTTGATCGAGATATTCCTCTCCGGAATGAGCTTTGAGCAGTCGCTTTCTTCCAGGCTGGTGGCGATACCTGTCAACATTTTGATTGCATGGCCATACGGCGTTTATCGCGATCTGATTATGCGCGTCGCGCGTAAGGCAAGCCCGGCGGGATGGGCAAAAAGCCTGGCAGATATATTGGCTTATGTCACCTTTCAATCACCCGTTTATATTATCATTTTGCTGACCGTCGGCGCCGGCTGGCACCAGATAATAGCCGCCGTGAGTTCAAACATTGTCGTTTCAATGTTAATGGGCGCGGTTTATGGCTACTTCCTGGATTATTGTCGTCGCCTGTTTAAAGTGAGCAGCTATCATCAGGCTAAGGCGTAAGTTAGCGTCGCGACTGGCGTTGCCAGTCGCGCTTTTAGTTGGTTTTTTCGTCGCCAAATAGCCCATTCAGATAACGTTCTAACGCTATTCGTGAGCTAAAGCCGTGGGGAATACCGTAATGTTCGTGGGTCTCGCCGCCTAAATAGAGCGGAAAATTTTGGTAGTGATCGCAGGTTTTAATATCCGAAGCCGGGTCAGCCAGTGATGAGCTTCGGTCTTTTAATCTGGGGTGAATGATCAACGCGGTACGCCCCATACGCGCCTCGCGGTTAACATAAACATAATTCTCGCCGCGTCGATAACCATACGTCTTATTCGTCACCACATCGACGGTAAACCCTGCCTTTTCCAGTACACGCGCCACCTCGTCAGGTCGTAAATACATATTTTATCCTCATTCTCTTTTACTGCGGGCTTACCTTACCCGATAGACCGTTATCAGCGCTTTCAGAAAAGTCCAGAAACGCAATGATATCGCCGTAACGAGCCTCAGCAGGTAAAAATATGAACTACACTGAAAGCTACATCGAAATCAATGGAGGATCATATGCTTAACAAACCGAACCGAAACGACGTCGATGATGGTGTTCAGGATATTCAGAATGATGTCAATCGATTAGCCGACAGTCTGGAAGATGTCCTTAAATCCTGGGGAAGCGATGCGAAAGACGAAGCCGAGGCTGCGCGACGTAAAGCACAGGCGCTGCTGAAAGAGACCCGAGCGCGGATGCATGGCCGTACTCGCGTAAAACAAGCCGCTTGTGATGCAATGGGGTGCGCGGATACGTTTGTGCGTGAAAAACCCTGGTGTAGCGTAGGAACCGCCGCAGCGGTAGGTATTTTTATCGGGGCGCTGCTCAGCCTGCGTCGCTAACGGCGTGCGCTGCCGGATGGCGACATACTTTATTTGGCCTGCATCATTGCCGCAGGCCAGAGTCGTGCCATTCGGCGAAACAGTTACTGTATCGCCTGTCGAAGCTGCCATGCGACCTGTTTCGCCATGGCAGCGGAAGTAATATTAGTAAACGACAGTAAAATGCCCCCCTTTCCTGCCGAAATCACTCGCCAGCGGCTTAGCGCCTGTACCGCCAGTTCCGCCTGATTCGCCTTCGCTACCTGCGCTTTATCATCACCTTCAACCTCAATAACCAATTGAATGCCGCCTTTCTGTAAAGTCACAACAAATCCCTGTTCTGCCAACGCCTCCTCTATCCATAACCGTCGCTGAGCATAATGTTGACGCATCTTTTTCAGATGTCGCCAGAAATGGCCATCATGGATAAAATCAGCCAGCGTGTGCTGCCATAACAAAGGTACGCTGCAGGGCATCAGCGACACCTGTTGCCGGAAATGCTCAATCTGCTTTATCGGCACCACCAGCCAGGCGGTACGTAATGCCGGAAAGAGCGACTTACTGAACGTTCCGGCGTAAATCACGCGCTGCGGGGCATCCAGACTCTTGAGCGGCGGAAGCGGTTTACCGTGATAACGAAATTCGCTGTCGTAGTCATCTTCAATAATCCAGGCCTGCACATTCGCCGCCCATGCCAGAAGTTGCCGTCGGCGAGTTAACGACAGCGCTACACCCAACGGACTTTGATGGGCGGGCGTCACCAATACAAAGCGCCCTTGCGGGCAATCCCGCATCCCCGCCGCGACATTCAGCCCATCGGCATCGACCGGAATCGGCGCCAGCGTAACCCCCTCCTGAGTTATCACCGGGCGAATTAACGGAAAGCCGGGATCTTCCACCCACATGTTGTCTCCCGGCACAGACAATGTACGCAGGATTAGCCGCATAGAATCCGCATAACCGGAGGTAATAAATACCTGCTCCGGCAGACATTCAATGCTACGCGAAACCCGCAGGTAATCGACTATCGCCTGGCGCAAAATCGCCTCGCCGCAGACGTCGCCTAATGCCAGATCGAAGCGCGTCTGCGTGCGCAACCGACGCCCCATTACTCGCGCCCACTTCTCGCGCGGAAAGAGATCCAGCGCCGGTAACCCCATCTGAAAGGGTTTCGGCTCCGGACTTTCTCCGGCAAAAACAGCGGGTATCGGCGGCGCCGTCTCAAACCGTAGAGCGTTGCTCACAAACGTGCCTGCCTGGCCACGTCGCTCCAGCCAGCCCTGCGCCACCAGCTCGCCATAGGCATTTTCCACCGTGGCGCGAGAAACGCCCAGTTCCTGCGCCCACGTCCTACTGGAAGGCAAGCGCGTTCCGGGCGCGAGTTCTCCTTGCTCAATGGCCGTTTTTAACTGACGAGCGATGTGCTGATAGCGCGGCATATGGTCTGCTTTTTCTGTAAAAATATGGCTCTCTTTTACAGACCATTATAGTGCTACAGTGCTCGTCATCAACACGAGGAGAAACATGATGACGACGTTACGCCAACCCTATTATGAACTGAGCCCGGAGGTTTACAGCGCTCTGGTGCAGGCGAAAAACGCGCTGGAAAAGAGCACGCTTGACCCTACCCTGATGGAGCTGATTTACCTGCGCATTTCGCAAATTAATGGTTGTGCATTTTGTCTGGAGATGCACAGTAAGACCCTGCGTAAGGCTGGCGTGAATCAAGCTAAACTGGATGCGCTGGCAGGCTGGCGGGTAAGTCACCATTTCAGCGAGCAAGAGTGTACGGCGTTAGCCTGGGCGGAATCGGTGACGCACATTGCTGAAACCCACGCTGAAGATAATGTTTATCTGCCGCTGCTCGCTCACTTTAGCGCGCGTGAAATCAGCGATCTGACCTTCGCCATCGGTTTGATGAACTGCTTTAACCGTCTGGCGATCGGTATGCGCATGTGACGCATTTTTGCTGAATGGCGCTGATGCTATCCGGCTCTGTTATGCGTGAACCTGTAGGCCGGATCGGGCGTTCACGCCGCCATCCGGCAAAAATTAGCCATGCCATCCCTACCCCGCTGTGTTCATCAGCGACGTTAAAATTAATCGGAAATTCCCATATCTTGTATGGTTGAATCTTAATTCAACTACATCTAGTATTGACTGTATCAGCACACGACAACCCGACGCGTTTCATCGCGCCGTTTTCTCATTATAAACGGAAATACGAATCATGAGCATTACTATTTACACTCGCAATAACTGTGTTCAGTGCCACGCCACGAAACGGGCGATGGAAAGCCGTGGATTTGAATTTGAGATGGTGAACGTCGACCTGGTGCCGGATGCAGCGGATACGCTCCGGGCGCAAGGGTTTCGTCAATTACCGGTGGTGATGGCGGGCGATTTGAGCTGGTCTGGCTTCCGCCCGGACATGATTAACCGTCTGCATACAACGCCTCACGCGGCAAGCGCATGAGCGCGCTCGTCTACTTCTCCAGCAGCTCTGAAAATACGCACCGCTTTATGCAGCGTCTGGGGCTGCCCGCCACGCGTATTCCACTCAATGAACGGGAGCGAATTCGGGTAGACGAGCCGTACATTCTGGTTGTGCCGTCATACGGCGGCGGCGGGATGGCCGGTGCGGTGCCGCGACAGGTGATCCGCTTTTTAAATGATGAACACAACCGGGCGCGCATTCGCGGCGTCATCGCCTCCGGTAATCGCAATTTCGGCGATGCCTGGGGATGTGCTGGCGATGTGATAGCACAAAAATGCGGCGTACCCTGGCTGTACCGCTTTGAGCTCATGGGCACACAACGCGACATCGATAACGTCCGAAAAGGAGTAAATGAATTTTGGCAACAACAACCCCGGAGCGCGTAATGCAGGAAACAATGGATTACCACGCCCTGAACGCGATGCTGAATCTTTATGATAAAGCAGGCCATATTCAGTTCGACAAGGACCAGCAGGCGGTCGACGCCTTCTTTGCCGCCCACGTCCTCCCACATTCCGTGACGTTTGCCAGCCAGCATGAACGTCTGGACACGCTGGTTCAGGAAGGTTATTACGATGACGCGGTCCTCGCGCGTTACGACCGCGCCTTCGTCCTCAGCCTGTTCGACCACGCTCACGCCAGCGGCTTTCGCTTCCAGACGTTTCTTGGCGCCTGGAAGTTCTATACCAGTTACACGCTGAAAACCTTCGACGGCAAACGTTATCTGGAACACTTTGAAGATCGGGTGACAATGGTGGCGCTGACGCTGGCGCAGGGTGACGAAACGCTGGCCACCCAACTGACCGATGAAATGCTTTCTGGTCGCTTCCAGCCCGCCACCCCGACTTTTTTAAATTGCGGTAAACAACAGCGTGGGGAACTGGTCTCCTGCTTCCTGCTCCGTATCGAAGACAATATGGAGTCGATCGGGCGGGCGGTGAACTCGGCGCTGCAACTCTCCAAACGCGGCGGCGGCGTCGCATTTTTACTCTCCAATCTGCGCGAGGCGGGCGCGCCGATCAAACGCATTGAGAATCAATCGTCCGGCGTGATCCCGGTGATGAAAATGCTGGAAGACGCGTTTTCGTATGCCAACCAGCTCGGCGCGCGCCAGGGGGCCGGCGCGGTTTATCTCCATGCGCACCATCCGGATATTCTGCGTTTTCTGGATACCAAACGGGAAAACGCTGACGAAAAAATCCGGATCAAAACGCTCTCTCTCGGCGTGGTGATCCCGGACATCACCTTCCGGCTGGCGAAAGAAAACGCGCAAATGGCGCTCTTTTCGCCCTATGACGTACAACGACGCTACGGCAAACCGTTTGGCGATATCGCCATTAGCGAACGGTACGATGAATTAATTGCCGATCCGCACGTGCGTAAAACCTATATTAACGCCCGTGACTTTTTTCAAACACTGGCAGAGATTCAGTTCGAATCCGGGTATCCCTACATCATGTTTGAAGATACGGTAAACCGCGCGAATCCGATTGCCGGTCGCATTAATATGAGCAACCTGTGCTCGGAAATTTTACAGGTCAATAGCGCTTCCCGTTACGACGATAACCTTGACTATACCCACATCGGGCATGACATCTCCTGCAATCTCGGCTCGTTGAATATCGCTCACGTCATGGATTCACCGGACATTGGCCGTACCGTAGAAACCGCTATTCGCGGCCTGACAGCGGTCTCAGACATGAGCCATATACACAGCGTGCCCTCAATAGCCGCCGGTAATGCCGCCTCTCATGCCATCGGTCTGGGCCAGATGAATCTGCATGGCTATCTGGCAAGGGAAGGAATTGCCTACGGTTCGCCGGAGGCGTTGGATTTCACCAATTTCTATTTTTACACCATTACCTGGCATGCCGTGCACACTTCAATGCGGCTGGCCCGTGAACGCGGCAAAACCTTCGCCGGATTTGCGCAGTCGCGCTATGCCAGCGGCGACTATTTTACGCAGTATTTACAGGACGACTGGCAACCGAAAACGGCGAAAGTCAGGGCGCTATTTGCCCGCAGTGGCATTACGCTGCCCACACGAGAAATGTGGATAAAGCTGCGCGACGATGTGATGCGCTATGGCATCTATAACCAAAATTTGCAGGCGGTGCCGCCGACCGGTTCGATTTCTTACATTAATCATGCGACCTCCAGCATTCATCCGATTGTGGCAAAAATTGAGATTCGCAAAGAGGGCAAAACCGGGCGTGTGTATTACCCCGCGCCGTTTATGACCAATGAAAATCTGGATATGTATCAGGATGCTTACGATATCGGTCCGGAAAAAATTATTGATACCTATGCCGAAGCCACGCGCCACGTCGATCAAGGGCTGTCGCTCACCCTGTTTTTCCCCGATACCGCCACGACCCGCGATATAAACAAAGCGCAGATCTATGCCTGGCGAAAAGGTATTAAGTCACTGTATTACATCCGGCTTCGCCAGTTGGCGCTGGAAGGTACTGAAATTGAAGGCTGCGTATCCTGCGCGCTATAAGGAAAGCAATATGAAATTATCTCGTATTAGCGCCATCAACTGGAACACGATCCAGGACGACAAAGATCTGGAGGTGTGGAACCGTCTGACCAGTAATTTCTGGCTGCCGGAAAAAGTGCCGTTATCGAATGATATTCCGGCCTGGCAGGCGCTGAGCGCCGCCGAACAGCAGCTCACCATTCGCGTGTTTACTGGCCTCACGCTGCTCGATACTATCCAGAACATCGCAGGCGCGCCGTCGTTGATGGCGGATGCCATCACGCCGCATGAAGAGGCAGTGCTGTCGAACATCAGCTTTATGGAAGCGGTACACGCCCGCTCTTACAGTTCTATTTTTTCCACTCTGTGCCAGACAAAAGATGTTGATGCCGCCTACGCCTGGAGCGAAGAAAACCCGCCGCTACAGCGTAAGGCGCAGATTATTTTGGCTCATTACGTCAGCGATGAACCACTAAAGAAAAAGATTGCCAGCGTCTTTCTGGAGTCTTTTCTGTTCTATTCCGGCTTCTGGCTGCCGATGTATTTCTCCAGCCGCGGTAAGCTCACGAACACTGCCGACCTGATTCGTTTAATCATTCGCGATGAAGCGGTTCACGGTTATTATATTGGCTATAAATATCAGATCGCGCTACAAAAACTATCGACAATCGAGCGTGAAGAGTTAAAGCTTTTTGCGCTGGATTTGCTGATGGAACTGTACGATAACGAAATCCGCTACACAGAAGTTTTATATGCGGAAACCGGCTGGGTTGACGACGTCAAAGCCTTCTTGTGCTACAACGCTAATAAAGCCTTAATGAACCTGGGTTATGAGGCGTTATTTCCGCCGGAGATGGCAGACGTGAATCCCGCGATCCTTTCCGCGCTCTCGCCGAATGCCGACGAAAACCACGATTTCTTTTCCGGATCAGGTTCATCTTATGTGATGGGAAAAGCAGTCGAAACCGAAGACGAAGACTGGAATTTTTAACCTTATGGGTATGGGAAATAACGTTACATTTCCCATGCCATTATTTCAAGCAATGTTGAGTTAAATCGCGCAAATATTACAGCATGTTCTACACTCAATACGAGTGACATTATTCTCCTGGATTTCCCCAATTCAGGTGGATTTTTGATGGTTGTCACAAAAAATATCTTCTCCACCTCATTCGCGCTCAGCCCTTATATCATGGGAAATCACAGCCAATAGCATCTCGCAATATTCATGCCAGAAGCAAATTCAGGGTTGTCTCAGATTCTGAGTATGTTAGGGTAGAAAAAGGTAACTATTTCCATCAGGTAACATATCGACATAAGTAAATAACAGGAATCATTCTATTGCATGGCAATTAAATTAGAAGTGAAGAATCTGTATAAAATATTTGGAGAGCATCCGCAACGCGCCTTCAAATATATTGAAAAGGGACTATCGAAAGAGCAAATACTGGAAAAAACGGGGCTATCGCTTGGCGTTAAAGACGCCAGTCTGGCCATTGAAGAAGGCGAGATATTTGTCATCATGGGATTATCCGGCTCGGGTAAATCCACAATGGTACGCCTTCTCAATCGCCTGATTGAACCCACCCGCGGACAGGTATTGATCGACGGCGTTGATATTGCAAAAATATCAGACGCTGAGCTTCGCGAGGTGCGCAGGAAAAAGATTGCGATGGTCTTCCAGTCATTTGCGCTCATGCCGCATATGACCGTGCTGGATAATACGGCATTCGGTATGGAATTAGCGGGCATCGCGGCGCAAGAGCGTCGTGAAAAAGCGCTGGAAGCCTTGCGTCAGGTGGGGCTTGAGAATTACGCTCATGCCTATCCGGATGAACTTTCCGGTGGGATGCGTCAGCGTGTTGGACTTGCCCGCGCGCTGGCAATCAACCCTGACATCTTATTAATGGATGAAGCATTTTCCGCCCTCGATCCATTAATTCGTACCGAAATGCAGGATGAGCTGGTGAAATTACAGGCGAAACATCAGCGTACCATTGTCTTTATTTCCCACGATCTTGATGAGGCTATGCGTATTGGCGACAGGATTGCCATTATGCAAAATGGCGAGGTCGTACAGGTTGGTACGCCGGATGAGATCCTGAATAATCCGGCAAATGATTATGTCCGCACGTTCTTCCGTGGCGTGGATATTAGTCAGGTCTTTAGCGCCAAAGATATTGCCCGTCGCAGTCCGGTCGGATTAATTCGTAAAACGCCAGGTTTTGGTCCCCGTTCGGCACTGAAATTATTACAGGATGAAGACCGTGAATATGGTTACGTCATTGAACGTGGTAATAAATTCGTGGGCGTCGTGTCTATCGACTCATTAAAAGCGGCATTAAGTCAGGCGCAAGGGATTGAAGCTGCGCTTATCGACGCCCCTTTAGTCGTTGATGCGCAAACCCCACTCAGCGAGTTACTCTCTCACGTCGGTCAGGCGCCCTGCGCGGTGCCGGTTGTCGATGAAGAACACCAGTATGTTGGCATTATTTCAAAACGTATGTTGCTACAGGCTTTAGATCGCGAGGGGGGAAACAATGGCTGATCAAACGAATCCGTGGGACACCGCACAGGTGGCGGATACTACGGCGCAAACGGCTGATGCCTGGGGAACACCGGCAGGCGTAGCCACGGATGGCGGCAGTGCCGACTGGCTGAACAACGGGCCAGCACCAGCGCCTGAACACTTTTCTCTTCTGGACCCGTTCCATAAAACGCTGATCCCGCTGGATAGCTGGGTCACCGAGGGAATCGACTGGGTCGTCACCCATTTCCGCCCCCTTTTTCAGGGGATTCGTGTGCCGGTGGATTACATCCTTAACGCTTTTCAGCAACTGCTGCTGGGAATGCCCGCCCCTGTGGCGATTATTCTCTTCGCGCTGATTGCCTGGCAGGTTTCCGGCATGGGCATGGGGATCGCGGCGCTGATATCGCTGATCGCGATCGGTGCGATCGGCGCCTGGTCGCAGGCGATGATTACCCTGGCGCTGGTGCTGACCGCCCTGTTGTTCTGCGTCATGATCGGATTACCGATGGGAATCTGGCTGGCGCGCAGCCCGCGCGCAGCCAAAATAGTTCGTCCGCTGCTGGATGCGATGCAGACTACGCCCGCGTTCGTCTATCTGGTGCCGATTGTCATGTTATTCGGCATCGGTAACGTGCCGGGCGTCGTGGTGACGATTATTTTTGCTCTACCGCCGATTGTACGCCTGACGATCCTGGGCATTAACCAGGTGCCTGCCGACTTAATTGAAGCGTCGCGCTCGTTCGGCGCCAGCCCGCGCCAAATGCTGTTCAAAGTGCAACTACCGCTGGCGATGCCCACCATTATGGCAGGCGTCAATCAGACGCTGATGCTGGCCCTCTCGATGGTGGTGATCGCCTCGATGATTGCGGTCGGCGGACTTGGCCAGATGGTACTACGCGGCATTGGTCGTCTTGATATGGGTCTGGCAACCGTCGGCGGCGTCGGCATTGTGATTCTCGCCATCATTCTGGACCGTCTGACGCAGGCCGTCGGGCGCGACTCGCGTAGCCGCGGCAACCGTCGCTGGTATACCACTGGTCCTGTTGGGCTAATCACCCGCCCTTTCGTTAAGTAACTCTCCTGTCGCCCGGTAACGCTACGCTTACCGGGCTTACAACTCCCTACCATAATTAAAGGAACAACGATGCGACATACCGTGATATTTGCCTCAGCGTTTGCCACCCTTGTCACCGCCAGCGCTTTCGCTGCCGACCTGCCTGGCAAAGGCATTACCGTCCAACCTATTCAAAGCACTATTTCTGAAGAATCCTTCCAGACGTTACTGGTCAGCCGGGCGCTGGAAAAGTTGGGCTATACCGTAAATAAACCAAGTGAAGTCGATTACAACGTAGGCTATACCTCCATCGCCTCTGGCGATGCGACGTTTACCGCCGTAAACTGGCAGCCGCTGCATGATGATATGTATGCCGCGGCAGGCGGAGACAAAAAGTTTTACCGCGAGGGTGTCTTCGTCTCCGGCGCTGCGCAGGGGTATCTGATCGATAAAAAAACCGCCGAGCAGTACAACATCACCAATATCGCTCAGCTAAAAGATCCGAAAATCGCCAAAATCTTCGATACCAATGGCGACGGAAAAGCGGACATGATGGGCTGCTCGCCGGGCTGGGGCTGCGAAGCCGTGATCAATCACCAGAATAAAGCGTTTGATCTCGAAAAAACCGTTGAGGTCAGCCACGGTAACTATGCGGCGATGATGGCTGATACCATTACCCGTTTTAAAGAAGGCAAGCCGGTGCTGTATTACACCTGGACGCCATACTGGGTGAGCGACGTAATGAAGCCGGGTAAAGATGTCATCTGGCTACAGGTGCCGTTCTCCTCCCTGCCGGGCGAACAGAAAAATATTGAGACTAAACTGCCGAACGGCGCGAACTATGGGTTCCCCGTCAATACCATGCATATTGTCGCCAATAAGACATGGGCGGAGAAAAACCCGGCGGCGGCGAAACTGTTCGCCATCATGAAGCTGCCGCTGGCGGATATCAACGCGCAGAACGCCATGATGCATGCTGGTAAATCGTCTGAAGCCGATGTTCAGGGACACGTGGATGGCTGGATCAACGCCCATCAGCAGCAGTTTGACGGCTGGGTGAAAGAAGCGCTGGCCGCGCAGAAATAATATCGTTTTTATGCCGGATAGCGGCGCAGTTCATGCGCCGCTATCCGGCCTACTCAATCTCTCCTCAAACCGCACAATTCATCACGTCACCGTTCCCCTTTATTCATAAACATCCGCTATGATTGTTTTCCCAAGAAATGATTACCTGAGTCACGATTACCATAATGACGAAACCCAATCATGGGCTTAGCCCGGCGCTGATCGTTTTAATGTCTGTGGCCACTGGTCTGGCGGTCGCCAGCAACTACTACGCCCAGCCGCTGCTTGATACCATCGCGCATCACTTTTCGCTTTCCGCCAGCTCCGCAGGGTTTATCGTTACCGCCGCGCAGTTGGGCTATGCCGCTGGCCTGTTGTTTCTGGTGCCGCTCGGCGACATGTTTGAACGCCGAATGCTGATTGTCTCTATGACATTGCTGGCGGCAGGCGGAATGCTGATCACCGCCAGTAGTCAGTCGCTTAGCATGATGATCCTCGGAACGGCCTTAACCGGATTGTTCTCCGTGGTAGCGCAGATTCTGGTTCCGCTGGCCGCCACGCTTGCGACGCCCGACACCCGCGGCAAAGTGGTCGGCACCATTATGAGCGGCCTGTTGCTGGGGATACTGCTGGCGCGAACGGTCGCCGGACTGCTGGCAAACCTCGGCGGTTGGCGCACCGTATTTTGGGTAGCGTCGGCACTGATGGCACTGATGGCCGTCGCGTTGTGGCGCGGGCTGCCAAAGCTCAAATCCGACACCCATCTTAACTACCCGCAACTGTTGGGTTCCGTATTCAGCCTGTTTATTCACGATAAGCTGCTACGTACCCGCGCGCTGCTGGGCTGTCTGACCTTTGCTAATTTCAGCATTCTCTGGACTTCGATGGCCTTTTTACTCGCCGCGCCGCCGTTTAGCTACTCTGAGGGGATGATAGGCCTGTTTGGCCTGGCAGGGGCCGCCGGCGCTTTAGGCGCGCGTCCGGCTGGCGGATTTGCCGATAAAGGTAAATCGCACCTCACCACCACGGTCGGCTTACTGCTGCTATTACTCTCCTGGCTGGCTATCTGGCTTGGGCACACCTCAGTACTGGCGCTGATTATTGGCATTCTGATACTGGACCTCACGGTTCAGGGGGTACATATCACCAATCAGACGGTTATCTATCGTTTGCATCCAGATGCGCGTAACCGGCTCACCGCCGGCTATATGACCAGCTACTTTATCGGTGGCGCCGCGGGGTCGCTGATTTCCGCCTCCGCCTGGCAACATGCCGGCTGGGCCGGCGTTTGTCTGGCGGGTGTCACGGTAGCCCTACTTAATTTACTGGTCTGGTGGCGAGGTTTTCACCGACAGGAAGCCGTAAATTAAGCGGATAGTGAGCGTTTACCTTTGTTTAAGCTCCTTAGGGTGTTAAGGAGCTCCCCAGTCTGTTAAGGTTATGCTATTCATTTATCATGGTTATTTTTATACCGGTGAAGAATAATATAATTCTATGGAAAGCCCTGCATCCCCATCTGCTCCCAGGCCAATAGCGCCTGTTCAAGGATTCGAAGGTCGTTTACCGATAGCTATCCGTGATATTCCGGTAGCGTTTGCATTGGGTTGTAAGGCCATTTACCTGGCTTTCGCCCCTCCCGCTTCTTGTTCTCTCCTGACTTTTTCATGCAGGCGCCCACGCTTTTCTCATCATTCCTGGATTCGCCACAGGCGGCGCTTTACCGGGCCCAATGTTCCCGCTGATGTCTCAGTCTGCGTATCATTGTCTGTTTTATAGCCTGAAAGAATGATTTTGTATTAATAATACATTTACTTTATTTGTCACTGTCGTTACTATATCGGCTGAAATTAATGAGGTCATGCCCAAATGGATAGTTCGTTTACGCCCATTGAACAAATGCTAAAATTTCGCGCCAGCCGTCACGAAGACTTTCCTTATCAGGAAATTCTTTTGACCCGCCTTTGTATGCACATGCAAGGCAAGCTCCTGGAAAACCGCAATAAAATGCTGAAGGCTCAAGGGATTAACGAGACGTTGTTTATGGCGTTGATTACGCTGGAGTCTCAGGAAAACCACAGTATTCAGCCGTCTGAATTAAGCTGCGCGCTGGGTTCATCTCGCACCAATGCGACGCGCATTGCAGATGAACTGGAAAAACGAGGCTGGATTGAGCGTCGTGAGAGCGATAACGACCGCCGTTGCTTGCATCTGCAATTAACGGAGAAAGGTCAGGCATTTTTGCAAGAAGTGCTTCCGCCTCAGCATCATTGTCTGCATCAACTCTGGTCATCACTTAGCACTGCCGAAAAAGATCAACTTGAGCACATCACTCGTAAGCTCCTGACACGTCTTGATCAAATGGAGCAGGAAGGCACTGTTCTTGAGGCGCTGCGCTAACGCGCCGACCCGCTCAAACATCCAGATTAATAACAGGAAAGCGGACAGGCCAGCATGCGTTACTGCTGGCCTTTCTGACAACAGGTCGGTTCAGCCGATGTGAATAATAAGATCGTGGAGAACAACATGAGCGCAAATGCGGAGATCCAACCCCCGCAGCAATCGGCTAAGAAGAAAGGCAAACGCAAAACAGCGCTGCTACTTCTTACCTTGCTCTTTATTATTATTGCCGTGGCATATGGAATTTATTGGTTTTTAGTATTGCGTCATATTGAAGAGACAGATGATGCTTACGTGGCAGGGAACCAGGTTCAAATCATGGCGCAGGTGTCAGGCAGCGTGACGAAAGTCTGGGCTGATAACACCGACTTTGTAAAAGAGGGCGATGTTCTGGTCACGCTCGATCAGACCGACGCCAAACAGGCGTTTGAAAAATCCAAAACGGCGCTGGCCTCCAGCGTGCGCCAGACGCACCAGTTGATGATTAACAGCAAGCAGTTGCAGGCGAATATCGACGTGCGAAAAACCGCCCTGGCGCAAGCGCAAAGCGACCTTAACCGCCGTGTGCCGCTGGGTAATGCCAACCTTATTGGCCGTGAAGAGCTGCAACACGCCCGCGATGCCGTCGCCAGCGCACAGGCACAACTGGATGTCGCCATTCAACAGTACAATGCCAATCAGGCAATGATACTCAACAGTAAACTGGAAGATCAGCCTGCGGTTCAACAAGCGGCGACCGAAGTGCGTAACGCCTGGCTGGCGCTGGAGCGTACCCGCATCGTCAGTCCGATGACCGGTTACGTCTCCCGCCGCGCCGTCCAGCCAGGCGCGCAGATCAGCCCCACCACGCCGCTGATGGCCGTCGTGCCTGCAACCGATCTGTGGGTGGACGCTAACTTTAAAGAGACCCAATTAGCGAATATGCGCATTGGGCAGCCAGTTACGATTATTACCGATATTTATGGCGACGACGTAAAATACACCGGTAAAGTCGTCGGTCTGGATATGGGGACAGGCAGCGCCTTCTCCCTGCTGCCAGCACAAAATGCGACGGGTAACTGGATTAAAGTGGTTCAACGTCTGCCGGTACGCGTCGAACTGGACGCCCGCCAGTTAGAACAACATCCGCTGCGTATTGGTTTATCGACGCTGGTAACTGTGGACACTGCTAACCGCGACGGTCAGGTTCGAACGACGCCGGTTGCCGAAAGTAACGCACGCGAAATTAATCTCGCGCCGGTCAATAAACTGATCGACGACATCGTGCAGGCTAACGCGGGTTAATCCTGAGGTGCGTGTGATGCAACAGCAAAAACCGCTGGAAGGCGCGCAGCTCGTCATCATGACGATCGCGCTGTCGCTGGCGACATTCATGCAGGTGCTGGACTCCACCATTGCCAACGTGGCGATTCCCACCATCGCCGGGAACCTGGGTTCTTCCCTAAGCCAGGGGACATGGGTTATCACCTCTTTCGGGGTGGCGAACGCCATCTCGATTCCCTTAACCGGCTGGCTGGCAAAACGCTTTGGCGAAGTCAAACTGTTCATGTGGTCGACGGTCGCCTTTGCCGCGGCTTCATGGGCCTGTGGCGTATCCAGCAGCCTGAATATGCTGATCTTCTTCCGCGTGGTGCAGGGCGTGGTCGCCGGGCCGTTGATTCCGCTCTCGCAAAGCCTGCTGCTGAATAACTATCCGCCTGCGAAGCGCTCCATTGCGCTGGCGCTCTGGTCAATGACCGTCATTGTCGCGCCGATTTGCGGCCCGATACTGGGGGGCTACATCAGCGATAACTACCATTGGGGATGGATTTTCTTCATCAACGTGCCGATTGGCGTTGTCGTCGTCCTGATGACGTTACAAACGCTGCGCGGACGTGAAACGCGCACCGAACGACGGCGTATTGACGCCATCGGTCTGGCGCTACTGGTGATTGGCATCGGCAGCCTGCAAATCATGCTCGATCGCGGTAAAGAGCTGGACTGGTTCTCTTCGCAGGAAATTATCATCCTGACCGTGGTAGCCGTAATCGCCATCAGTTTCCTGATTGTCTGGGAGCTCACCGACGATCACCCTATCGTCGATCTTTCTCTTTTTAAATCGCGTAACTTCACTATCGGGTGCTTGTGCATCAGCCTTGCTTATATGCTCTATTTCGGCGCCATTGTTCTGCTGCCGCAGCTTCTGCAAGAGGTGTACGGCTATACCGCAACGTGGGCAGGTCTGGCGTCCGCGCCGGTCGGCATTATTCCGGTAATTTTGTCACCGATTATCGGACGCTTCGCGCATAAACTGGATATGCGCAGGCTGGTCACGTTCAGCTTCATTATGTACGCCGTTTGTTTTTACTGGCGCGCCTGGACGTTCGAACCGGGTATGAATTTCGGCGCTTCCGCGTGGCCGCAGTTTATTCAGGGGTTTGCCGTCGCCTGCTTCTTTATGCCGCTGACCACCATTACACTCTCCGGGCTACCGCCCGAACGGCTGGCGGCGGCATCAAGTCTGTCGAACTTCACGCGAACGCTGGCGGGCTCCATCGGCACCTCGATTACCACCACCATGTGGACCGATCGTGAGTCGCTACACCATGCTCAGCTAACGGAGTCGGTCACGGCGTATAATCCAAACGCTCAGGCCATGTACGATAAGCTGGAGGGCTTAGGGATGACGCACCAACAGGCGTCAGGCTGGATAGCCCAGCAAATCACGAATCAGGGGCTGATTATTTCCGCCAATGAAATTTTCTGGATGTCAGCCGGAATATTCCTGGTGCTGCTCGGCCTGGTCTGGTTCGCGAAACCGCCGTTCGGCGCGGGTGGCGGCGGAGGCGGCGCGCACTAATAAAAAAGCCAGTTCACATGAACTGGCTTTTTTTGCGCCGGGGAGTTATGCCGGATGGCGGCGTTGCCTTATCCGGCCTACGCAGCTCTTGCCCAACATGTAGGCCCGGTAAGCGTTAGCGTCACCGGGCAGTAAGGGCACGACTAAATGTGCAATTCCTGCAACTTCTCTTTCGGTAGCGCCAGCTCTGTATTGCTATTCACGCGAATATCACAGTCCAGAATATGGCGGGCGATTTCCTGCGCTTCGTTCAGGGAGTGCATCTGCCAGGTGCCGCACTGGTAAACGTTTAATTCCGGGATCTGGTTTTGATCCTGCACTTTCAATACGTCGGCCATTGCCGCTTTCCACGCATCAGCAACGCGCTGCTCATCGGGCGTACCGATCAGACTCATGTAGAAACCGGTGCGACAGCCCATCGGCGAGATATCGATAATCTCTACGCCGTTACCGTTGAGGTGGTCGCGCATAAAGCCAGCAAACAGGTGCTCAAGAGTATGAATCCCTTTTTCCGGCATCACTTCTTTATTCGGGACGCAGAAACGCAGATCGAAAACGGTGATGGTATCACCATGCGGGGTATTCATCGTTTTTGCCACGCGTACCGCCGGCGCTTGCATCCGGGTATGATCGACTGCGAAGCTATCTAACAATGGCATTTAGTCACCTCCGATAATTTTTTAAAAATAAACTGAACTCTTTGTTCCGGGGCGAGTCTGAGTATATGAAAGACGCGCATTTGTTATCATCATCCCTGTTTTCAGTGATGAAATTTTGGCCACTCCGTGAGTGGCCTTTTTCTTTTGGGTCAGTCGTGCTTTGCAAGCCACGCGGCAAACGGCTCGGTATCCGCCGCCTCAATCTCCTGCTGACGACGTACTGAAGCGTCACGTTCAGCAATAAACTCTTCTTCCTGCAAAATCTCCAGCGGCTCTTCGCGTAACAGATTACGGTAAGCTTCGCCGAACGCTTTCCCGGTACCGCCAATACCGGTATCAATCATTGAGCGCAAAATGCGTGCGGAGAACGTCAGCTCCGGATTATCAAAACAGGCAACCAGTTCGTCGCAGACTTTCTGATAATCCTCTCCCCCGTGGATACTGTCCAGCGTTTGCGCCACGCGTTTCAGATCGCGGAAGAGATCTTTCCCTACTTTGGGCAGCGGGAACTGTGCAGTTTCACAGCCAATCCCCAGGGTAAGGCCTGGTTTACGGCCTTCCAGAATAACGCGATTCCAGTTGGCGCGCGTGCACAGCAACTCGCTGCTGCTCATCTCCGGCGCATCGGCCAGTACGCACCAGACCATAAAGAGATCGAGAAAACGCACCTGCTGTTCATCCACGCCGATCGGAGAAAATGGATTGATATCCAGAGAGCGTACTTCAATATACTCAATACCGCCGCGTAACAGCGCATCTGAAGGCGATTCGCCGCTGCGCGTCACGCGCTTGGGACGAATGGGCGCATACAGCTCATTTTCAATTTGCAGAACGTTGCTGTTAATCTGTAGTCGCTTACCGTCTTTTTCCAGACCAATCCGCGCATACTCTTCTGACGGCGTTTTAATCGCCCGCTTCAGGCCTGCAACATATTCATGTAGATCGTTAAACGTGATACCCAGATTGCTTTGCGACTTATTGGTATAGCCCAAATCACTCAAACGCAGCGACGTCGCATATGGCAGGTAGTACATGCCGCAGTCCGTTTTTTCAAACGGTAATGTGGTCGGCTTTCCTTGCAGGAAAGAGGAACAAATGGCCGGAGAAGCGCCAAACAGATATGGGATGACCCAGCCAAAACGGTAATAATTGCGAATCAGGCGGAAATAGCCGGCAGAAATTTTTTCTTTTGCCGCTTCGCCTTCCGTAACGCCGCATTTCGCCTGCCAGAATGCCATCGGTAATGAAAAATTGTAATGTACGCCGGAGATGGTTTGCATCAAAGCGCCATAACGATTTTTCAGCCCTTCGCGATAGAGCGTCTTAAAGCGCCCCGTATTCGATGTGCCGTACTGCGCCAGCTCAATGTCCTGCCCTTCCGCAATATAGCAGGGCATACTTAATGGCCACATCCGCTCATCGTCCAGTTTCCTGGCCGTATAACGGTGGAGATCGCGCATAAAGGTGAGCATATGCTGGATATCGCCATCGACTGGCGTAATAAACTCCAGTAGGGCTTCCGCAAAATCCGTGGTAATCCATTTATGGGTCAGCGCCGAACCTAACGCTTCAGGATGACCTGTTGTCGCCAGCGTGCCATCAGCATTTACACGCAGCGTTTCGCGCTCTAACCCGCGCTGTATCCCCTTTAACGCCTGAGGATGTTTTTCCAGCCAGGCCAGAGCCTGTGATACGTCCGGGATCAAATTGACCTCCCGCCTGTCAAAATCGTTTTAATAAGCATAACTGTAATAGCGGCCATGCATGCCAAACCTACAATTATTACCACCACATCATGCCCTGAACCGTCGCCGCTGCGAGCGCAACATAGCGCAGCGCCTTACCAAGACACAAAAAAAAGATCGTCCGCCCCCACGGGATGCGCATCCATCCCGCTAACAGGCACAACAAATCACCGATTACCGGCATCCAGCTTAATAATAGTGTGGCTGCGCCATAACGCTTTAGCCAGCCAGTCGCTTTTTCTTGCCAGCGCGACGTTTTGCGCAGCGGAAAGAAACGCCCAAGAATAACGTTAGTTACCCCTCCAAGGCTATTACCTATTGTTGCTGTTAAGACTAAGACCCAGGGATGACTGACTCCGGAGACCAGCATGGCAACCAAAACAACCTCAGAATTACCGGGTAACAGCGTAGCGCTGAGAAAACTACTGGCAGGAGAGACAGTCCGTCACTCACAATAGTCGGACATCCACGGCATCCATCCCTGCCGCCCGCGCCGCCTGTAAACCAAAATCGGCATCTTCAAATACTACGCACTGCGTTGGCATAACGCCCATCCGCTGCGCGCAAAGTAAGAAGGTGTCAGGCGCGGGTTTGTGATGCTGTACGTGGTCTGCCGCCACAACCGCATCAAAATAACGACGCAGCCCCAGATGCGCTAACAAGGCTTCCGCAATAGCGCTTTCGCTACCAGTACCGACCGACAGGGGACGCCGTCCATACCACGCCTTGACCACCTCAATCAGCGGCAGCGGTTCTACGCAGTCCAGCAGGATGCTTTTTACCGCGTCGGTTTTCTCACGCGCCAGTGACCGGGGATCAAGATCGGCATGGTTAAGCTCAATGATTGACTGGGCGATACGCCAGGTTGGTGAACCGTTAAGCGCGACCATTGCCTGTTCATCAAAACGAAGACCATAGCGCCCCAAAACCTCACGCCACGCTTTGCGATGCGTTGGTTCGGTATCCAGAAGAGTACCGTCCATATCAAAAATCAAACCAGCATAACGTGCGTACATCGTGTTCTCGCAAACCGAATAACCAGACAGTACTTTATCGCAATTGGTTGATTTTGTCGCTAATAGAGATAAAGAGGAATGTTCAGGATAAGGGGAAAACCGATCGCAGGGAAATGACGCATACAGGAAGATTACTTGCCTTACGGGCCGTTGCTGAAGCAACGTTATCCTTCCTGGTGCCTGGGGTTATTACTGCCATCGCATCCGCATCTTCATCGCTGAAAGTACGGGGAATATGGTGCATCCGGGAGGATTCGAACCTCCGACCGCTCGGTTCGTAGCCGAGTACTCTATCCAGCTGAGCTACGGATGCATCGGGAAACTTACTTTACTGCAGATTTTGATACCGCTGTGAAAGCCGTATCAAGTAAGAGATGGTGCATCCGGGAGGATTCGAACCTCCGACCGCTCGGTTCGTAGCCGAGTACTCTATCCAGCTGAGCTACGGATGCAAATGGCGGTGAGGCGGGGATTCGAACCCCGGATGCAGCTTTTGACCGCATACTCCCTTAGCAGGGGAGCGCCTTCAGCCTCTCGGCCACCTCACCACACGCCTCTTACGAGTGCTTCGAAGAACTTGTTTCTGCTCATCGTCGCTGCGTGGCGCACATATTACTTTCTGGGACTTATAAGTCAAACAATTTTTCCAGAGCTTTTATCGTTTGCACACTTCACGCTCAATTAGTCTGTAAAAAAGCCAAAAAGAGTGTTTTATCAACAGATAATTTGATGACACGCTGGCCGCCAAAGCGCAACATATCAGCAGTGAGGTTGAAAAAAGTAATGAAGGAACAACATGGGCGAACAAGAAGAGAGGCCGCGTCTCACCCGAAAAGTGAGACGCGAAAACCTTAGTAACTGGACTGCTGGGATTTTTCAGCCTGGATACGCTGGTAGATCTCTTCACGATGGACAGAAACTTCTTTCGGGGCGTTCACGCCAATGCGCACCTGGTTGCCCTTCACCCCTAAAACTGTCACGGTGACCTCATCGCCAATCATGAGGGTCTCACCAACTCGACGAGTCAGAATCAGCATTCTTTGCTCCTTGAAAGATTAAAAGAGTCGGGTCTCTCTGTATCCCGGCATTATCCATCATATAACGCCAAAAAGTAAGCGATGACAAACACCTTAGGTGTAAGCAGTCATGGCATTACATTCTGTTAAACCTAAGTTTAGCCGATATACAAAACTTCAACCTGACTTTATCGTTGTCGATAGCGTCGACGTAAACGCCGCAGCACGGGCTGCGGCGCCAACGAACGCTTATAATTATTGCAATTTTGCGCTGACCCAGCCTTGTACACTGGCTAACGCTGCAGGCAGAGCTGCCGCATCCGTACCACCGGCTTGCGCCATGTCCGGACGACCGCCACCCTTACCGCCCACCTGCTGAGCGACCATACCAATCAGCTCCCCTGCTTTTACCCGGTCAGTCACATCCTTCGACACGCCCGCAATCAGAGAAACCTTACCTTCAACAACCGTTGCCAGTACGATAACGGTAGACCCCAGTTGATTTTTCAGATCATCAACCATGGTTCGCAGCATTTTCGGCTCAACGCCAGCAAGCTCGCTGACCAGGAGCTTCACGCCGTTGAGATCGACCGCTTTACTGGAAAGATTCGCGCTCTCCTGCGCTGCGGCCTGGTCCTTCAACTGCTGCAACTCTTTTTCCAACTGACGCGTACGTTCCAGCACGGCCCGCACTTTGTCACCCAGATTCTGGCTGTCGCCCTTCAGCAGATGTGCAATATCGTTTAAGCGATCGCTTTGCGCGTGAACGGTGGCCATGGCGCCTTCACCGGTTACCGCCTCAATACGACGAACGCCTGCTGCGGTGCCGGACTCAGATATAATACGGAATAGACCGATATCACCGGTACGCGTTGCGTGGGTACCGCCGCACAGCTCGGTGGAGAAGTCACCCATGCTCAGAACGCGTACACGTTCGTCATATTTCTCGCCAAACAGCGCCATTGCGCCTTTCGCCTTCGCGGCTTCGAGATCCATAATATGCGTTTCGATCGGCAAATTGCGACGGATTTGCGCATTCACCAAATCTTCAACCTCACGGATCTCCGACGGCTTCATCGCTTCATTGTGCGAGAAGTCGAAGCGCAGCACTTTATCGCTAACCAGCGAACCTTTCTGCGCAACGTGTGCCCCAAGCACCTGGCGCAACGCCGCGTGCATCAGGTGTGTGGCGGAGTGGTTCAGACGGATACGTGCGCGGCGTACTTCATCTACGTCAGCCTGTACCGCATCGCCCACTTTCAGAGCGCCCGCAGACAATTTGCCGAGGTGACCAATCGCCTGACCATATTTTTGCGTGTCGTCCACAGCGAAAGTAAATCCAGCGCCTTTCAGCTCGCCTTTATCGCCAACCTGACCGCCTGATTCCGCATAGAATGGGGTCTGATCCAGCACGACAACGGCTTCCTGCCCCGCGTTAATCGCCTCAACCGCTTTACCATCGACAAACAGCGCAGTCACTTTGCCGTTCAGTTCCAGATGGTCATAACCTTTAAATTCAGAAGCGCTATCAACGCGGATCATCGCGTTGTAGTCCGCGCCAAAACCGCTGGCTTCGCGCGCACGACGGCGTTGCTCTTCCATGGCGGCTTCAAAACCGGCTTCATCGACTTTGATATTGCGCTCACGGCAGACGTCCGCCGTCAGATCGACCGGGAAACCATAAGTGTCATACAGACGGAAAGCGGTTTCGCCGTCCAGGGTGTCGCCCTGCAATTTCGCCAGTTCTTCATCCAGCAGCGCCAGACCGCGCTCCAGCGTACGGGCGAACTGCTCTTCTTCCGTTTTCAGAACCTGTTCGACCTGCGCCTGCTGACGTTTCAACTCTTCGCCTGCGGAGCCCATTACCTCAATCAGCGGCCCAACCAGCTTGTAGAAGAAGGTCTCTTTCGCGCCCAGCATGTTGCCGTGACGAACCGCGCGACGAATAATGCGACGCAGCACATAACCACGGTTTTCATTCGACGGCAGCACGCCATCGGCAACCAGGAATGCGCAGGAACGGATGTGGTCGGCGATAACGCGCAGCGATTTATTGCCCAGATCGGTGGCGCCGGTGACTTTCGCTACCGCTTCAATCAACGTGCGGAACAGGTCGATTTCATAGTTAGAGTTAACGTGTTGCAGTACCGCGGCAATACGCTCCAGCCCCATACCGGTATCTACAGACGGTTTCGGTAATGGTTCCATAGTCCCGTCAGCCTGACGGTTGAACTGCATAAAGACGATGTTCCAGATCTCAATATAGCGATCGCCGTCTTCTTCCGGGCTTCCCGGAGGGCCGCCCCAGATATGGTCGCCATGATCGTAGAAGATTTCGGTGCACGGACCACAGGGACCGGTGTCGCCCATCTGCCAGAAGTTATCCGATGCGTATGGCGCGCCTTTATTGTCGCCGATACGGATGATACGCTCGCGCGGGATGCCGACCTCTTTTTCCCAGATCTCATAGGCTTCGTCGTCGGTTTCATAGACGGTGACCCATAAACGCTCTTTTGGCAGAGCAAACCAGTTTTCACCAGTCAGTAATTCCCATGCGAACTGAATGGCGTCGTGTTTGAAGTAATCGCCGAAGCTGAAGTTACCCAGCATTTCGAAGAAAGTATGGTGACGTGCAGTGTATCCGACGTTTTCCAGATCGTTATGTTTACCCCCCGCGCGTACGCAACGCTGGGAAGTGGTAGCACGGGAATAATTACGCTTATCGAGCCCAAGGAAAACATCCTTGAACTGGTTCATCCCGGCGTTGGTAAACAACAGAGTGGGGTCATTGTTGGGCACCAGGGAACTGCTGGCAACTACCTGATGTCCTTTACTATGGAAAAAGTCGAGAAACGCCTGACGGATCTCAGCGGTGCTCTTGCTCATAATTATCCTGAAATCAAGCTACACTTCATCCTTCAAGCCGCCTCTGCGTTGGCTGCGAGTTCCCCGGTCACTCGTTCCCGAGGCTCACTTGCCGCTTTGATGCGGCTTGAATGATTTTGTGTATTTAAGGAATATTCGTCGCAGACGCTGTTCGCCATTAAGCAACCCGCGTCCAGACGGAAAAAGTGGGAATAAGATAAGTTTTCTTTACCGGGAAGTAAAATCCCGTATGCGCTCAATCTGCAAAATTTCGCCATATTTGCTGGATATCGTCCATCAGATACCCGCGATAGAGTAAAAAGCGCTGTACTTTAACCTTTTCTGAAAAGGTTGAAGGGAGCGGCTCGCCATATTTGCGAACGGCCTGTTCACGCGCCATTTCACTCCAGTCAATTTCACATTCGCGCATCGCTTTTTCTGTCGATTCGCGGGTGATGCCTTTCTGATTCAACTCCTGACGAATACGCGCCGGGCCGTAGCCTTTACGGCTACGACAGGCGATAAAGCGCATCACGAAGCGCTCGTCATCAAGATAGTGATGTTCGTGGCACCAGGCGATCACGCGCTCATAATCGTCTGCCGTCGCATCAATCTCTTCCGGCCCATTTTTGCCCATCACCGGCGCGGAGAGTTTACGCCGTAATTCCTGCTCGCTGTGATCGCGAACAGCAAGGATACGTACCGCACGATCAAGGAGACGAGCATAAGCGGGACGGCGCGATGTGGGTTCACTCATAAAAAACCTTAACAAGGGTAAATGCAAAAAGGGCCGCATAAATGCAGCCCTTGATGGTAATTTAACGTTTTGCTGAATGGCGGCTTCGTTTTGACCGACCAACCATCACCTGACAATTAAAAATCTTCGTTGGTTTCTGCAACGCCTTCGCTATCGTCAACGGAGAAATCGGGCGTGGCATTCTGATTACTCAACAGTAATTCACGCACTTTTTTCTCGATCTCTTTCGCTGTCGCCGGGTTCTCTTTCAGCCAGGTAGTCGCGTTCGCTTTACCCTGGCCAATCTTCTCGCCGTTGTAGCTGTACCATGCGCCCGCTTTCTCGATCAGCTTCTCTTTCACGCCCAGGTCAACCAGTTCGCCATAGAAGTTGATGCCTTCGCCGTAGAGGATCTGGAACTCGGCCTGCTTAAACGGCGCGGCGATTTTGTTTTTCACCACTTTCACACGCGTTTCGCTACCCACGACGTTATCGCCCTCTTTCACCGCGCCAATACGACGGATATCAAGACGAACAGAGGCGTAGAATTTCAGCGCGTTACCGCCAGTCGTCGTTTCCGGGTTGCCGAACATCACGCCAATCTTCATACGGATCTGGTTGATGAAAATCAACAGCGTGTTGGACTGTTTCAGGTTTCCCGCCAGCTTACGCATCGCCTGGCTCATCATACGCGCCGCGAGGCCCATGTGAGAGTCGCCGATTTCGCCTTCGATTTCCGCTTTCGGCGTTAGCGCCGCTACGGAGTCGACCACAATGACGTCCACCGCGCCTGAGCGCGCCAGCGCGTCACAGATTTCCAGCGCCTGCTCGCCGGTATCCGGCTGGGAACAGAGCAGATTGTCGATATCAACGCCCAGCTTGCGGGCGTAAACGGGGTCAAGCGCGTGTTCCGCATCGATAAACGCACAGGTTTTACCTTCACGCTGCGCTGCGGCAATCACCTGCAGCGTCAGGGTCGTTTTACCGGAAGATTCCGGCCCGTAAATTTCGACGATACGGCCCATCGGCAGACCGCCCGCGCCGAGTGCGATGTCCAGTGAAAGCGAACCGGTGGAGATAGTTTCCACATCCATAGAGCGGTCTTCACCCAGACGCATGATGGAGCCTTTACCAAATTGCTTTTCAATTTGGCCCAGTGCTGCCGCCAACGCTTTCTGTTTGTTTTCGTCGATAGCCATTATTACTCCTGTCATGCAACTTGGTATTGAACCGGATAGTGAATTTGTACTGTTGAAGTAATTATACTGTATGCTCATACAGTATCAAGTATTTTGTAGAAATTGTTGCCGCAGGGTTTGTAGCGCGTATGTCGTCGCCTGTCGACGCACCGATTCACGGTCGCCGCTGAAGCATTCCCGACGCGTAATCCCTTCTCCGCTGACGCTGGCGAAAGCAAACCACACCGTCCCAACCGGCTTTTCTTCACTGCCGCCATCCGGCCCGGCAATCCCGCTAATAGCGACAGCAAAATCGGCGCGAGCGGCCTTCAGCGCCCCAATCGCCATTTCTACCACTACGGGTTCGCTGACCGCGCCATGCTGCGCCAGGGTCTCTTCACGCACGCCAATCATCTGCGCTTTGGCTTCATTACTATAGGTGACAAAGCCGCGTTCAAACCAGGCGGAGCTTCCGGCGATGTCGGTAATGGTTTTCGCCAGCCAACCGCCGGTACAGGACTCCGCTGTCGTTACGGTCGCCCTGCGCGCTTTTAACGCCAGCCCGACCTGTTCGCTAAGCCGCATCAGTTCACTGTCCGTCATTATGACCTCTGTCAGTTAGAAATCCTGCCGGACAAGATAGCACTTTCCAACCAGAGATGGGGATGGGCGGTCGATTTTACGAGGAGGGTTCCGAAAAATTCGTTGGTCGGCGGAAAACATTGCCGGATGACGATGCCCAGGCATCTTATCCGGCCTGTGGGGAGGGCCGGATAAGCGAAGAGCAAATTAGCGCACCCGCGCTAGCGCTACCGCCTGCCCCAGTTGCCAAACCGCCATCGCATAATGCGTGCTGTGGTTATAACGGGTAATAGTGTAGAAGTTCGGCAGGCCGTACCAGTACTGATAGCCCGTACCGATATCCAGACGAAGCAGGCTGGCTTCCTGATAATTGCCCAACGATTGCTGCGGCGTTAAGCCTGCGGCGGCAAGCTGAGAGATGCTGTATTTTGTTTTGAAACCATTCGCCAGTCCCGGCGCCTGACCATTAGCGGGTATCGCGACCGCATCGCCTTTCACCCAGCCATGCGCCTTGAAATAATTCGCCACGCTGCCGATGGCATCAACCGGGTCCCATAGATTGATGTGATTGTCGCCATTAAAATCAACCGCGAATTCTTTATAGGAAGACGGCATAAACTGTCCATAGCCCATCGCGCCCGCAAAAGAACCTTTCAGATTGAGCGGATCGTCTTGTTCATCGCGCGCCATGAGCAGAAAGGTTTCCAGCTCGCCGGAGAAATATTCCGCCCGGCGCGGATAGTTAAATGACAGCGTCGCTAACGCGTCCAGAATCCGTGTTTTCCCCATGATACGTCCCCAGCGGGTTTCCACGCCGATGATGCCCACGATGATTTCCGGCGGTACGCCGTATACCTGCCAGGCGCGGTTCAGGGCGTCTTCATACTGATTCCAGAACACGACACCGTTTTGCACGTTATCCGGCGTAATAAATTGTTTGCGGTAGCGCAGCCAGGCACCATTTGGTCCGGCGGGCGGCTGAGTGGTCGGCGCTTGTCTGTCCATCAGACGCAGAACGTAATCCAGTCTTTTAGACTGCGAGAGGATCTCCTGCAGTTGCTGACGGTCGAAACCGTGTTTACTGACCATTTTATCAATGAACTGCTGCGCATTAGGGTTGTTGGCGAAGTCGCCGCCCATTTGCATGACGTTATGCTGCGGCTCAAGCAGGAAGCCACCGGAAGGCGTGCCCGTCGTCGTTTGAGTGTCGGAAGATTTTGGTGTGCTGCTACAGGCAGCAAGCAATACGCAAAGTGGAAGTAACGCTACATAACGACGCTTGAACATGAGACATCCATTAAACAAATTCAGCCAGGGAGAAGTATGGTAAAACATCCCCCGTCGCACAAGGAAGCGACGTAAGAGAATAAATCCCCCTTCATCCCTTTTCTGGTTGTACCTGTCCCCCCCACAAATCTTTCAACTTAAAATATTTTACTTTTATTTTTCGATCAAAATAACACTTTTAAATCTTTCAATATGATTAAAATGAACGAGAGCTTAGCAAAAAAACTAAAAACCCTACAGGAGAGAACAATGATCGAAACCATTACACATGGTGCGGAGTGGTTCATCGGGTTATTCCAGAAAGGCGGAGAGGTGTTTACCGGTATGGTGACAGGCATTCTTCCGCTACTGATAAGCCTGCTGGTTATCATGAATGCGCTCATCAATTTTATCGGCCAGCAGCGTATTGAGCATTTTGCCCAACGCTGCGCCGGAAATCCGCTATCCCGCTACCTGCTTTTACCGTGCATCGGGACGTTTGTTTTTTGTAATCCGATGACTCTGAGTCTGGGACGCTTTATGCCGGAGAGGTACAAGCCGAGCTATTACGCGGCGGCCTCCTATAGCTGTCACTCCATGAACGGTCTGTTTCCGCATATCAATCCCGGCGAACTGTTTGTTTATCTGGGGATCGCCAGCGGACTCACCACGTTAGGGCTTCCTCTCGGTCCGCTCGCGGTGAGCTATCTGCTGGTAGGTCTGGTGACGAACTTCTTCCGCGGTTGGGTCACCGATCTCACCACCGCTATTTTTGAGAAAAAAATGGGGATTCAACTTGATCAGAAAGTTCATCTGACAGGAGCGGCATCATGACTCGGGTTCGTATTGAGAAAGGCACCGGCGGCTGGGGCGGCCCGCTTGAACTGGACGTTACGCCAGGCAAAAAGATCGTCTATATCACAGCCGGTACGCGCCCGGCGATCGTCGACAAACTGGCGCAGCTAACAGGCTGGCAAGCAGTGGACGGCTTTAAAGAAGGCGAACCGCAGGAAGCGGAGATCGGCGCGGCCATTATCGACTGCGGCGGTACGCTACGCTGCGGTATCTACCCGAAACGCCGGATTCCAACTATTAATATTCACTCGACGGGTAAGTCCGGCCCGCTCGCGCAGTATATTGTTGAGGATATTTATGTCTCCGGCGTAAAAGAAGAAAACATTACTCTTGTCGGCGAAACGTCTGCCAGCCCGCAGCCTGCCGCAGCGACAGCAGGACGTGACTACGACACCAGCAAAAAAATCACCGAGCAAAGCGACGGCCTGCTGGCAAAAGTCGGCATGGGAATGGGCTCCGCCGTGGCGGTACTGTTCCAGTCCGGCCGCGACACCATTGATACGGTGCTAAAAACCATTCTGCCATTTATGGCGTTCGTGTCAGCGCTGATCGGTATCATTATGGCCTCAGGTCTTGGCGACTGGAGCGCCCACGGCCTGGCGCCATTAGCCAGCCAGCCGCTGGGGCTGGTGACGCTGGCATTGATCTGCTCTTTCCCTCTGCTGTCGCCATTTCTCGGCCCTGGTGCTGTTATCGCGCAGGTCATTGGCGTCCTGATCGGCGTTCAGATAGGTCTGGGCAATATTCCTCCACATCTGGCGCTTCCCGCCCTGTTCGCGATTAACGCGCAGGCGGCCTGCGACTTCATCCCGGTCGGCTTATCGCTGGCGGAAGCGAAACAAGACACCGTTCGCGTCGGCGTGCCCTCTGTGCTGGTCGGACGCTTCCTGACTGGCGCGCCTACGGTGCTTATCGCCTGGTTTGTTTCCGGCTTTATTTATCAATAAGAGGTTCAGACATGAGCGTGATTTATCAAACCACCATCACCCGTATCGGCCAGAGTGCGACGGAAGCGCTCGGCGAACAGATGCTGATTACGTTTCGGGAAGGCGCGCCGGCGGATATCGAAGAATTTTGCTTCATCCATTGTCATGGCGAAATGAACGGCGCGCTGCAGCCTGGCGCGCGGTTTGAGCTGGGCCAGCATAGCTATCCGGTCACGGCGGTTGGCAGCGTAGCCGAGCAAAACCTGCGTGAACTGGGGCATATCACTCTGCGTTTCGACGGTCTGCGCAAAGCGGAATTTCCCGGCACCGTACACGTTGCGGGGCCAGTACCGGACGATATCGCACCGGGCTGTATTTTGACGTTTGTCGCTTAAGGAGAAAAACATGAATCAAGTTGCCGTTGTCATTGGCGGAGGCCAGACCCTGGGGGCATTCCTTTGCCGTGGGCTTGCAGAAGAAGGATACCGCGTGGCGGTCGTTGATATTCAAAGCGATAAAGCCGCGAATGTCGCCCAGGAAATTAACGCCGATTTTGGCGAAAGGATGGCGTACAGTTTTGGCGCCGACGCCACCAGCGAGCAGAGCGTGCTGGCGCTTTCCCGCGGCGTAGATGAGATTTTCGGGCGCGTCGATCTACTGGTCTACAGCGCGGGTATCGCCAAAGCGGCGTTTATCAGCGATTTCCAGCTCGGCGATTTTGACCGCTCGTTACAGGTGAATCTGGTGGGCTATTTCCTCTGCGCCCGTGAGTTTTCCCGCCTGATGATCCGCGACGGCATTCAGGGGCGTATCATTCAGATTAACTCTAAATCAGGCAAAGTGGGCAGTAAACACAACTCCGGCTACAGCGCGGCGAAATTCGGCGGCGTGGGGTTAACCCAGTCTCTGGCGCTGGACCTGGCGGAATACGGCATTACCGTACATTCGCTGATGCTCGGCAACCTGTTGAAATCGCCGATGTTTCAGTCGTTACTGCCGCAATACGCCACTAAACTGGGCATTAAGCCCGACGAGGTGGAACAGTATTACATTGATAAGGTGCCGCTCAAACGAGGGTGTGATTATCAGGATGTGCTGAACATGCTGCTATTTTATGCCAGCCCGAAAGCGTCTTATTGCACCGGGCAGTCGATCAACGTAACCGGCGGTCAGGTGATGTTTTGACCGTGAATTGCCGGATAGCGGCGTAAACGCCTTATCCGGCCTACGGCGCCATCAGGTAAAACAACAGGAGCACACTATGGTTTCCACTCTGATTACCGTCGCCGTTATCGCCTGGTGCGCACAACTGGCGCTGGGCGGCTGGCAGATCTCCCGCTTTAATCGGGCTTTCGATAAACTTAGCCAGCAGGGGCGGGTCGGCGTCGGGCGCTCCGGCGGGCGTTTTAAGCCTCGGGTGGTGGTTGCCGTGGCGCTGGACGAACAGCAACGGGTAACGGACACTTTATTGATGAAAGGCCTCACGGTATTCGCCAGACCGGTTAAAATTGCCGCAATGCAAGGAAAACATTTGCATGAATTACAGCCTGATGTGATCTTTCCCCATGATTCGCTCGCGCAGAATGCACTATCATTGGCGCTTAAACTGAAACATGGGTAATTTCGTTGTGAATGCGAATAGCTTGCGAAATTATCATTTTGCAACCAATACCCTAAATAATTCGAGTTGCAGGAAGGCGGCGACGCAGCGAATCCCCAGGTGCGTACATCAGTACGTGACCGGGGTGAGCGAGGACAAATTGGCAAGGCCGATTTGAACGCCGCTTGCGGCGGCCCTTTAGGGCGAGGCCCGGAGGACCGAGTCATGCCAACGCACATACAACTTGAAGTATGACGGGTAAATAGATAAGTCAGGGTAATCACGCCTATGAAACCTCGTCAGCGTCAGGCCGCGATTCTGGAGCACCTGCAAAAACAGGGAAAATGCTCGGTTGAAGAACTGGCCCAGTACTTTGACACAACAGGCACCACTATCCGCAAAGATCTGGTCATTCTGGAAAATGCCGGAACCGTCATCCGTACCTATGGCGGCGTGGTGTTGAATAAAGAAGAGTCCGATCCGCCTATTGATCACAAAACGCTTATCAATACCCACAAAAAAGCGCTGATAGCCGCAACCGCCGTGAAATATATCCATGACGGCGACTCCATTATTCTGGATGCAGGAAGCACAGTGTTACAGATGGTGCCGTTGCTTTCGCGTTTTAGCAACATCACGGTTATGACCAACAGCCTGCATATTGTCAACGCGCTATCGGAACTGGACAACGAACAAACTATCCTGATGCCCGGCGGCACCTTCCGTAAAAAATCGGCGTCGTTTCACGGTCAGCTAGCGGAAAACGCCTTTGAACAGTTCACCTTTGATAAACTTTTCATGGGGACTGACGGTATTGACCTGAACGCTGGCGTGACCACGTTTAACGAGGTTTACACCGTCAGTAAGGCAATGTGCAATGCCGCACGCGAGGTGATTCTGATGGCGGACTCCTCAAAATTTGGTCGTAAAAGCCCCAATGTGGTGTGCAGTCTGGAAAGCGTCGACAAACTGATCACGGACGCCGGTATCGATCCGGTATTTCGTCAGGCGCTGGAAGAGAAAGGGATTACCGTTATCATAACCGGAGAAACCAATGAGTGATGCACTACTAAATGCGGGCCGTCAGACCTTAATGCTGGAGTTACAGGAAGCCAGCCGTCTGCCGGAGCGCCTGGGCGATGATTTTGTCCGCGCCGCCAATATCATTATTCACTGTGAAGGCAAAGTGATCGTTTCCGGTATTGGCAAGTCAGGCCATATTGGTAAAAAAATCGCCGCGACGCTTGCCAGTACCGGTACTCCCGCTTTTTTTGTTCATCCTGCGGAAGCGCTACATGGCGATCTGGGGATGATTGAAAGCCGTGACGTGATGTTATTTATTTCCTATTCCGGCGGCGCAAAAGAACTCGACCTCATCATCCCGCGTCTGGAAGATAAATCCGTCGCGCTGCTGGCGATGACCGGTAAACCTCACTCTCCGCTGGGGCGAGCGGCAAAAGCCGTTCTGGATATTTCCGTCGAGCGTGAAGCCTGCCCGATGCATCTGGCGCCGACGTCCAGTACCGTCAACACGCTGATGATGGGCGATGCGCTGGCGATGGCAGTAATGCAGGCGCGCGGTTTTAACGAAGAAGATTTCGCCCGTTCGCATCCGGCTGGCGCACTGGGCGCGCGTTTACTTAATAATGTGCATCACCTGATGCGCCAGGGCGATGCAATACCGCAGGTAATGCTCACCACCAGCGTGATGGATGCAATGCTGGAACTTAGTCGTACCGGGCTGGGGCTGGTGGCGGTTTGCGATGAGCAACATATTGTGAAAGGCGTCTTTACCGACGGCGACCTGCGTCGCTGGCTGGTGAGCGGCGGTGCGCTCAGCACGCCGGTAAGCGAAGCCATGACGCCCAACGGAATTACGCTCCAGGCGCAAAGCCGCGCCATTGACGCCAAAGAGATCCTGATGAAGCGCAAAATCACCGCCGCGCCGGTGGTCGATGAAAACGGTAAACTCACCGGCGCCATTAACCTGCAGGATTTTTACCAGGCAGGCATTCTCTAATCCTTCAGTCCCAGACGCTTCGCCAGCCGGTGCAGGTTGGCGACGTCGGTTTCCAGCGCCCGCGCGCTGGCCGCCCAATTGTGATTATTTTGCGCCAGCGCCTGGCGAATCATCTCTCGCTGGAAGTTCTCCGTCGATTCACGCAAATTGCGGCAGGTCGGCAGCGCCAGATCGCTTTCCGCAGGCGGCGTGGGTAAAACGTCATCTGACAAGGCAAAATGCTGTGCCTCCAGTACCACCTCCCCCCCTGCCCGGGTCGCTCTCGCCAGCACGACCGCACGGTGAATGGCATGTTCCAGCTCCCGAACGTTGCCTGGCCAGCCATAGTTGAGCAAATGACGGCGCGCGCCGGGACTCAGCACCACACGGGACAGCCCCAGCCGCAGTCGGCACTGCTCGCAAAAATAGCCCGCCAGTAACACCACATCATCGCCGCGCTCGCGCAGCGGCGGCACAAAGAGCGGGAAAACGCTCAGGCGATGGAACAGGTCAGCGCGAAAACGCCCCGCCAGCACCTCCTCTCGCAGGTCTCGGTTGGTCGCCGCCAACACCCGCACATCCACGCGCAGGCTGCGATCGTCGCCGACGCGTTGAATATCGCCATACTGCAATACGCGCAGTAGCTTGGCCTGTAGCGCCAGCGACAGTTCGCCAATCTCATCCAGAAACAGCGTACCCCTGTCGGCCATTTCGAACTTTCCGCTACGGTGGCTGATGGCGCCGGTAAATGCGCCTTTTACATGACCAAACAGCTCGCTTTCCGCCACACTTTCCGGCAGCGCGGCGCAGTTGAGATAGATCAGCGGATTGACCGCTCTGGGGGAGCCCTGATGAATAGCTTTCGCTACAAGCTCTTTACCGGTCCCCGTTTCCCCCCCGATCAACACGTTAAGATCGGAGCTCGCCACAATCTCGATCTCTTTTTTCAACTGCATCATCGCCGGCGACAGGCCGATCATGTGCGTCTCTTTTCTCGGTTCGAACGCGTCAGACGCCCCCGGCAGTATGTTCTGGCTTTCCAGTTGTTCAATCAATAGCGCATTACTCAATGCCCCGGCGGTCAGCGCGGCGATAAGCCGCAGCTCTTCATCGCTGAATACCTCGAACTGCTCCGGCGTCATGGCATCAAGGGTCAGCGCGCCGATGAAGTTCTGTCCGGCAAACAACGGCAGACCAACACAGGCGTGGACTTTCAGGCTTTCCTGTCCGGGAATCAACCCGTCATACGGATCGGGCAAATCGCTATCGGCCGGAAAACGCACCACGTCCCCCGCACGGGCGATGGCCTCCAGGCGTGGATGCCCTTCCAGGGTAAAACGTCTGCCGAGAACGTCCTGCGCCAGGCCGTCAATCGCCAGTGGAATAAATTGTCGTGATTCATAACGCAACAGCGCCGAGGCGTCGCACGCCAGCACCTGACGCAGCGTAGTAATCAGCCGCTGAAAACGATCCTGATGCCCAATGCCGCGTTGTAACTCAATGGCGATGCCCGCCAATACCTCCACGGAAAAACTCATGGCTACCTCATTGTCATTTTGACAATACATAGTGTCATATTGACAGTACTATTTATAGTCTTTTTGACTACATCAAAAATATAAAATCATTATAATTTCATATAAATCAATTAGATGAAAAGTTGGCACACTACCTGCAATAAGCAAAACACTTTTTGCAAACGTTGAATGAATTGAGGTGGTTATGTCTATTCTGGTTAAAAATAATATTCATTGGGTTGGCCAGCGCGACTGGGAAGTCCGTGATTTTCACGGAACCGAATACAAAACGCTGCGCGGCAGCAGCTATAACAGCTATCTCATTCGTGAAGAAAAGAATGTGCTGATCGATACCGTCGATCATAAGTTTAGCCGTGAGTTTGTGCAAAATCTGCGCAGTGAAATCGACCTCGCGGACATCGACTACATCATCATTAACCATGCCGAAGAAGACCATGCGGGCGCACTGACCGAACTGATGGCGCAGATCCCGGACGCGCCTATCTACTGTACCGCCAACGCCATTGATTCTATCAACGGCCATCACCATCACCCGGAATGGAATTTTAAGGTGGTGAAAACCGGCGATACGCTGGATATCGGCAACGGCAAGCAGTTAATCTTCGTAGAAACGCCGATGCTGCACTGGCCGGACAGCATGATGACCTATATGACTGGCGACGCGGTGCTGTTCAGTAACGACGCCTTCGGCCAGCACTACTGCGACGAACGCCTGTTCAACGACGAAGTTGACCAGACCGAACTGTTTGAACAATGCCAGCGCTACTATGCCAATATCCTGACGCCGTTCAGCCGTCTGGTAACGCCAAAAATTACCGAAATCCTCGGCTTCAACCTGCCGGTGGACATGATTGCGACCTCACACGGCGTGGTATGGCGCGACAACCCAATGCAAATCGTGGAGCTGTATCTGAAATGGGCGGCAGATTATCAGGAAGATCGTATCACTATTTTCTACGACACCATGTCGAACAATACTCGCATGATGGCGGATGCCATCGCGCAGGGTATCAACGAAGTGGACCCGAACGTGGCGGTCAAAATCTTTAACGTCGCCCGCAGCGATAAAAATGAAATTCTGACCAACGTGTTCCGTTCGAAAGGCGTGCTGGTCGGCACTTCTACCATGAACAACGTGATGATGCCGAAAATCGCTGGTCTGGTGGAAGAGATGACTGGTCTGCGCTTTCGCAACAAACGCGCCAGCGCCTTCGGTTCTCATGGCTGGAGCGGCGGCGCGGTGGATCGACTGTCCACGCGCTTACAGGATGCCGGTTTTGAAATGTCCCTGAGTCTGAAAACGAAATGGCGTCCGGATCTGGATGCGCTGGAGTTGTGCCGTCAGCACGGTCGCGACATCGCGCGTCAGTGGGCGCTTGCTCCGCTGCCGGAAACCACGCAGAAAACCACGCCAGCCGAAGAAATCACAGCCTGCGCCGCCGCAGACCTCGGCCCTAAAATGCAATGCAGCGTATGCCAGTGGATTTACGACCCTGCGCTGGGTGAACCATTGCAGGATGTCGCGCCGGGTACGCCGTGGAGCGACGTGCCGGATAACTTCCTGTGCCCGGAATGTTCATTAGGTAAAGACGTATTCGACGTACTGGCGACGGAGGCAAAATGAGTCGGGGGATCATAATTATTGGCTCGGGCTTCGCCGCCCGCCAGCTCGTCAAAAATATCCGTAAACAAGATGCGAATGTGCCGTTAACCCTGATTGCGGCGGACAGCATGGATGAGTACAACAAGCCCGATCTCAGCCACGTTATCAGCCAGTCGCAGCGCGCCGATGATCTCACCCGCCAGTTAGCGGGGGAATTCGCTGAACAGTTTAATCTGCGCCTGTTCCCGCATACCTGGGTTGCTGACATTGATGCCGATGCCCATGTGGTGAAAAGTCAGGATAAGCAGTGGCAGTACGACAAGCTGGTACTGGCGATCGGGGCGGCGGCCTTTGTGCCGCTGATTGCAGGACGTGAGTTAATGCTTACTCTGAATAGCCAGCAGGAGTACCGCGCCTGTGAGACACAACTGCGCGACGCGCAGCGGGTGCTGATTGTCGGCGGCGGCCTCATTGGCAGTGAATTAGCGATGGATTTCTGCCGCGCCGGGAAAACGGTAACGCTGATGGATAACGCCGCCAGCCTTCTCGCCTCACTGATGCCACCGGAAGTGAGCAGCCGCTTACAACATCGCCTGACCGATATGGGGGTGCACCTGCTGCTGAAATCGCAGTTGCAAAAACTGGAGAAAACCGAAGCCGGTATCCGCGCTACGCTGGCAAGCCAGCGTAGCATCGAGGTGGATGCGGTGATTGCCGCCACCGGCTTACGCCCGGAAACCGCTCTGGCGCGCCGCGCCGGGGTAGTCATCAACCGCGGCGTCTGCGTGGATAGCTATCTACAGACCAGTCACCCGGATATTTATGCGATCGGCGACTGCGCGGAGATCAACGGTCAGGTGCTGCCCTTCCTGCAACCGATCCAGTTAAGCGCGATGTACCTGGCGAAAAATCTGCTTGGCGGCAACGCGCCGCTGAAGCTACCGGCGATGCTGGTCAAAGTCAAAACGCCGGAACTGCCGCTGCATCTGGCGGGAGAAACTCAGCGCCGCGATTTGAGCTGGCATATTACCGCAGAATCTGACGGTATGATTGCCAAAGGCATGAGCGGAGAAGGCCAACTACGCGCCTTTGTGGTGAGTGAAGACCGCATGAAAGAGGCGTTCACTCTGCTGAAATCATTACCGGTGTAAATGTCTGATGCCGGATGGTGAAGGCGGGTAAAACACAATGCGCCACCGGTACGCAACCGCAGGCCGGATAAAACGCTATGCGTCGCCATCCGGCCTGTTTCATCAGGCCAACCTGCGCGCCGCCGCAATGACCCCTTGCCCCAACGATAATCCGCCATCGCCCGCCGGTAACCGCTGCGGAAATAACAAATTAAAATCAGAAAGGTAAAAGGCAAGACGCGCGCGCAGTAAGCGGTTGTGTATCACCCCGCCGCTGAAGACCAGAGTAGTTATCCCCCGCGCCGTAGCCTGTTGGCGCATTAGCGTGGCAAACCCGCACGCCAGCGCATCATGAAAAGCCCAGGCGCGTTGCGCGGGCGCGGCCTGCCAGTTCAACCATTGCCGCCAGAAAACGGCTACGTCCAGTTGAGCGCCGTTAAGCGGCATCGTTACCGAATGCTCAACGTTAGCGCATTGAGAGGCCAGCGCCTCCAGCGCGCAGGCGGCCTCGCCCTCATAGCTAAGCGATGCTGGCGCGCAGCGAAGCGCGGCGGCCACCGCGTCAAACAACCGCCCGCAGGAAGAGGCCAACGGGGCATTGACGCCGCGCTCAATGGCACGCGCCAGGACATTCCAGTTTTGCTGTTGCAGCCCCGCTGTCTCCGGGTAATCCTGCCAGTCCGGCACAAAGCGCAGGCACTGCGCTAACAGATTACGCCACGGCTGTTTGGCAGCCAGATCGCCTCCCGGCAGCGCCACGGCGGGTAACCCCCCTAAATGTTCGCATTCGCGATAATTGACCCGCAGACATTCTCCACCCCATAGCGCGCCATTCTCGCCCATCCCGATACCGTCTACCGTCAGGGCAATCACCTCTCCGCCGTCCAGCGGCCAACCATGCTCGGCCAGGCAAGCCGCCGCATGGGCATGATGGTGTAACACAGTCTCAGTCGGCAGACACATCTCACTGGCCCACTGACTGGAAACATAACCCGGATGCGCATCACAGACGATACGCTCTGGCGTAAAATCGTAGATTGACTGGATCAGGCGCAATGCCTCGCGCCACTGCGCCTGGATACCATCATCGCTGAGATCGCCCAAATGTTGGCTGACAACCGCCTGTTCGCCGCGTACCAGACAAAACGTGTTTTTCAGATCCGCGCCCAGACAAAGTATCGGCGGCACATCGTGAAATCCGGGCGGCAACGCAATCGCGTCCGGCACGTATCCCCGCGAACGACGCAGCATTTCACCGCTGTCGCGCACGACAGAGTCGTCCATGCGCTGTACAATGTCGCGATTGTGCAACAAAAAACCATCGGCAATTTCGTGTAAATCGTCCAGCGCCTGTTCGTTGGTGATGGCGGGTGGTCTGCCGCTCAGGTTGCCGGATGTCATCACCAGCGGGTCATTGAGCTCCTGCAACAAAAGATGTTGCAATGGGTTGGCTGGCAACATCACGCCCACCTCAGTAAGCCCCGGCGCGATGCCCTCACACAGCAAAGGCACATATTGCTTATCCACCAGCACAATCGGGGCTGCGGGAGTAGCGAGCAAACGGCGCGCCGCCTCCGGCAACGCCTCTGCGTCCGGCAGCATAACGGCCAACGGTTTAGCCGGGCGGCGTTTGCGCGCCCGCAATTTCGCCACCGTCTCGTCATTACGCGCATTGCAAGCGAGATGAAAGCCGCCAATTCCCTTCACCGCCACGATACCACCAGCCTTAAGTATTGCTACCGCCGCCTGTAATGCCGCCTCTTTTTCCGCTCGTTCATGTTGGCTCCGCCACTCAAGCTGCGGCCCGCAGGCCGGACAGGCGACGGGCTGAGCATGGAAACGGCGATCATACGGATCGCGGTATTCGCTGTCGCATTCCGGACACAGGGGAAACGTCGCCATCACCGTAAATGGCCGGTCATAGGGCATAGCGCAAATAATGGTGAAGCGTGGTCCGCAGTGGGTGCAATTGATGAAGGGATAACGGTAGCGCCGCTCGCCAGGGGTATTCATCTCGGCAAGACATGCCGGGCAGGTCGCCGCATCCGGCACGATTTGCGTGTTCATCGAACCGCCTGCGCTCTGACGAATGGCGAAATCCGTTGGTGTGCGCTCCCATATCAACGACGCGTGTTCAACGCTGTCAATGCGCGCCAGCGGCGGACAATCCTGATAGAGCGCGGCAATAAATTGCGACGGCTCCTCCAGCAGCCGAACGACGACGCCGTCGCCGTCATTACACACGTCGCCGTGTAATCGCAACTGCTGCGCTAGCTGCCAGACAAAAGGACGAAAACCGACGCCCTGTACTTTGCCCCGAATGCGTAGCTGTACGCCGGAAGGCGTGTCTGTCACCATCTCATTTTCCCGCCATCATCGAACCCGGATGCCTGATGGTGCCGCGCTTATCAGGCCTACAATCGCACGAACCGTAGGCCGGATAAGGCATTGATGCCGCCATCCGGCAATGCTTTGTGGCGTATTCTACGCGCAATCGCAGAAATCAGAAAAGCAGAGATGCCGTTGAATCCAGCGCCGCACGACGGCGTTTTTCCGCGCTAAGCTGTTCAAGCTTATTACGGTCGACACAGATTAGGGCGTGCGTTGGACAGGCGTCCATACAGGCTGGACCGGCTTCACGATGGTGACACAGATCGCACTTGTTGGCTTCGGCTTTTTCGGCACGCACGTTCAGCCCCGCGCCGCTATTGCGAACCACCGGGCGCACCACCACTTCCATGGCGCCGTAAGGACATGCCACCACGCAGGTTTTACAACCAATGCAGCGTTCCTGCATCACATGAACAAAGCCTTTGTCGCGGCTGATGGCGCCATTCGGGCAGACGTTGGCGCACGGCGCATCTTCACACTGGCGACACAGCGTTGCCGTAGAGACGTTCACGCCTTTGATGACATGGATACGAGGTAAAAAGGTTTCAGGGGTCAGCGATGCGCAATCCTGATTATCCTGATGGGATACGACGCAGGCCACTTCACAGGTACGGCAACCAATGCACTTACTCGCGTCAGCAATGATGAAACGGTTCATCAAATTCTCCAGCAATAACAGATGATGTGCCGATGTATACACAAATCGTGCCAACATTTAACCATATGTTATATAATGGTATTTTATTTTAACCGGAGGGAAAAAGCATGTCATCGACACAAGTGACGATGACGGATGACAACCGTTCAGGGGATGAAAGAAATGCCGAATACCTCATTCGGCATCAAAAAGTTACGCCTCCGGCGCTTCCAGTCGCGCAAATCCGCCGTTTCCCTGCCACCCTTCCAGGCGCTGATAGATGGTGTTTACCGCGTCCTTAATCGGCTGGGTCATCGGATAATAAAACCCGACGATATCCGGCTGGATACCGAGAAAAATCACCTCGCCGACATCCTCTTTGAGCTGATCGACCAGATAGTTCAGCGGCATATTGTGGGTGGTCATCATAAACATTTCAGCGATATCATCCGGATCGATAATGCAGATCTCGCCCGGGTTAAGTCCCATGTCGGTGGCGTCGACAATCAACAGGCGGTCAGGACGCAGTTCGCGAATCGCCACAATGTCATTTTCCGGCGCGCTGCCGCCATCAATCACCACCCAATTACCCTTCGGCTGCGCCGAGCACATTTCAGCCAGTAACGGGCCTGCGCCGTCGTCGCCCATCATGCTATTGCCGACACAGAGTAAAACGTCAGTCACGAAGCCTCCTCACCATCAGGTAGATGGCGCTTTCCTGATGAATGTCATGCAGCATACTGAGCATCAGTTTACTCCATTCTTGCTGCTGCGGGGTCTGCGCGGCGCGCGCGTTATCAAACGCGCGCGCCAGCATCGACACATGGTTAAAATCGATAACGATCTCGCCATACTTCGGCACGCCTTCCATTTTACGCCGGGCATCGCTTCCCTCTTCAAGGGTGGCGATCCACGCCAGATAGTCGTTCCACGGGCAGGTGAGCGCAGCCTCCAGGCAATCGATGACCCCCAGGTGGTGGCCAATCGCCAGGCTGTAATAGACAACCTGCTGCGCCTCGGCGGGCGTCGCATCGTTCTCATCAATAAACTTACGGCTCAGTTGACTGAACACCACCTGTTCGCTCATCGGATACGTGCCTCTTCAACAACATGATTGAGATGGGTGACAATTTCGGTTAAACGCGGATCGTTTTCCGCTTCCAGCCAACGCGCCACCTGCTGCTCACCTTGTCCCAACTGTGTCAGGTAATCATCGGCGATCTGACGACCGTAGCGATAACCCGCCAGCCGACGCGCCGCGCGATCTACCTTCACGCGCAGCGGCTGCACCATATCCGGATGCAGAATTTCCGCCGCCTGGTCGTCCAGTTCCCCTGGCGCGCGCGCGTGGATTTTCTGCTCCAGCAGGCCAAGCGCCATCGCAAAGCCATACAGCGTCGCCGCAGGCGTTGGCGGGCAGCCTGGAATATACACATCCACCGGGACGATTTTATCCGTACCGCCCCAGACGCAGTACAGGTCATGGAAAATGCCGCCGCTGTTGCCGCAGGCGCCGTAAGAGATACAAATTTTCGGGTCCGGCGCCGACTGCCAGGCACGCAGCGCCGGAGAGCGCATGGCGCGGGTTACCGCGCCGGTAAACAGCAGAATATCGGCATGGCGCGGCGACGGTACCACTTTGATGCCGAAACGCTCGGCATCAAACAACGGCGAAAGCGTCGCAAAGATTTCGATTTCACAGCCGTTACAGCCACCGCAGTCCACGCGGTAAACGTATGCCGAACGCTTAATATTTTTCAGTAGAGACGCCTTCATGCTGGCGATGGATTCATCCACCGTCATCGGTACCGGAATGCCGTTGGCGTCACGCGGGCCTAATAAATTGCTCATTAGCTGACCTCTTTCATATGGCGAGTCAGTTCAATACGGTCGGACGGCACCAGGCATTTCTGACGCTTACAGTCCGGGCAAGTCTCAAAGCTTTCGCGGTAATGTTCCGCGCGGCTGTCGCCGTTGTGTTTGAGCAGCGCAATGGCGTAATCAATCTCTTTTTGCACGGCAAAAGGACGGTGACAAACGCGGCAGTGACACAGTGCAAAGCGGGACTGTTGCAGAAAATCCTCTTTCTTCCACACCGCCAGTTCATATTCCTGTGACAGTTTAATCGCCGCCGTCGGGCATACTTCCTCGCAGCGGGCGCAGAAAATACAACGCCCAAGGTTGAACTGCCAGGCCAGCTCATTGGTCGCAAGATCGGTTTCTACCGTCAGCGCGTTCGACGGGCAGGCATTAACGCAGGCGGCGCAGCCGATGCACTGCTGCGGGTTATGTTCCGGCTTGCCGCGGAAGTTTTTATCAACCGCAATCGGCTCCAGCGGATAAGACGAGGTCGCCGTGCCGGTTTTGATAACTTTTTTGATAAAGGTAAACATGGCGATTCCTTATTTCAGCGGCGAGTTTTTACGCTCAATGCTATAGCGCTCAAGTTCTTTGTACGGCACGACTTTGCTCTTCTTCTTACGCACATCGACCACAGTCATACGGTCGGTACAGGAGTAGCACGGGTCAAGGCTGCCGATAATCAGCGGCGCGTCGGAGACAGTGTTGCCGCGCAGCATATAGCGCAAAGTCGGCCAGTTGGCGTAGGTCGCCGCACGGCAGCGCCAGCGGTACAACTTCTGATTGTCGCCGGTCATGCTCCAGTGGATATCATCGCCGCGCGGCGCTTCAGCGAAGCCGAGCGCAAAACGGTGCGGAATATAGGTGAAGCCTTCCACCATTAGCGGGCCACCCGGCAGATTATCCAGACCGAAGTCGATCATATTCAGCGAGGTGTAGACTTCGTTGATACGGACTTTCAGACGGGAAATCACATCGCAACCCTGCTCGCTATGTACTTCCATCGGCAGCAGACCGTAGCCGACAAACGGGTGGTCGGCGCGGGTGTCGCGGGCGTGACCGCTGGCGCGCCCCATCGGGCCGACGTTACTAAAGTCACGGGCAATTTCCGGTTCCAGACGGCCAATACCGACGGTACGCTGCTCCATATTTGGCGTACTGAGCAGCATATCCACCAGCTCCTGCACGTCGCGACGCATCTGCTGCGCCAGTTGACGGGTCTGGATCATATCCTCTTTCAGCAGATCGCGGCGAATCCCGCCGATCAGGTTCAGGCCGTAAGTTTTGCGCGCCCCGGTAAGGATTTCTGCCATCTTCATGGAGGTTTCGCGCACGCGGAAGAACTGCATAAAGCCGGAGTCAAAGCCGGTAAAGTGGCAGGCCAGGCCGAGGTTTAACAGATGCGAGTGCAGACGCTCCACTTCCAGCAAAATAGCGCGGATCATTTGCGCGCGTTCCGGCACCTGAATGCCCATCGCGTTTTCCACGGAGGTGGTGTAGGCGGTGCTGTGTGCGAAGCCGCAGATACCACACACGCGATCCGAAAGGAAGGTGACTTCGTTATAACCCATGCGGGTTTCCGCCAGTTTTTCCATGCCGCGGTGGACGTAGAACAGGCGGTAGTCAGCGTCGATAATGTTTTCACCATCGACGAACAGACGGAAGTGGCCCGGTTCATCGGAAGTGACATGCAGCGGGCCAATCGGCACCACGTTATTTTTCTTGTCACCCAGCTCGTTAATGAACTCGTAGGTTTCCGCATCGGTGGTCGGCGCCGGGCGCTGACGATAATCCATGCTGTCTTTACGCAGCGGATAGAGTTCATCCGGCCAGTCGTCCGGCAGTACCAGACGGCGCTCGTCCGGTAGGCCGACCGGGATTAAACCGTACATGTCGCGCACTTCGCGCTCCCCCCACACGGCAGCCGGCACGCGCGGCGTGACGGAGGGATATTCCGGCTTATTTGGATCAACCTCAACGCGCACCGTTACCCAGCACTTCGTGCCCAGCTCCATCGACATCACGTAATAAACAGCATAGTGGCCGCACAACTGGCGTTCGTCATTACCGAACAGCACCGACAGCCATCCACCCTGCTGGTAGTAAAGAAACTCCACCACTTCCGGCAGATAGTTCACTTTCACCGTAATAGTCAGCTGATCTTTGGTCTGCCAGGCTTCGTCCAGCACTACGCCCGGAAACGCCTGGTGCAGCGCCGCAAGGTATTGTTGACCTAATTTTTCTTCAGACATGCTCAAACTCTCTTAAATCACGCCGCCAGCAAGGAGACGAAGGCTAAAAACGCAAACCCAAAACCGGCCCAGGTCACGCGTGAAGTGGCGCAAAAACGCAGTCGCGCCATGCTGTTTTCAAACAGGGCGATCACCAGTACGCCGACAATCAGCTTGACGACGGCAATCACCAGCGCCAGCAACAGTCCGCCTGCGCTGAAAGTTTCCATCTGTCCCCACGGCAGAAACACGCCGACGAACATTTGCAGCACCACCAGTTGCTTAAGGCTAATGCCCCATTTCAGCACCGCAAAGCCGCTACCGCTGTATTCGGTCAACGGCCCTTCCTGCAACTCCTGCTCCGCTTCCGCCAGGTCGAACGGCAGCTTGCCCATTTCGATAAAGGTAGCGAAAGCGCAGGCGCACAGCGCCAGAATCAGCGGAATACTGCGCGCGACAGGCCAGTGATAAATGGTATCGGTGATATTGCTAATATGGGTAGAGCCCACGACCTGCGCGGCGACCCACAGGCCCAGCAGCAAAATCGGCTCCACCAGCACGCCAAGCATCGCTTCACGGCTCGCGCCAATAGCAGTAAACGGGCTACCGGTATCCAGACCCGCGATAGAGAAAAAGAAACGGGCGATGGCGAACAGGTAAATTAAGGTGATCAGATCGCCCAATTGCGGCAACGGCGAGCCAACGGTCACCACCGGCAGCGCGGTGGCGATAGTCAGCATCACGCCGACCATCACAAACGGCGTCAGGCGAAAAACCCAGCCGGAATCCGCAGGCGCAATACTCTGACGACCGAGCAGTTTGATAATGTCGCGGTACTCCTGCAACACGCCCGGCCCACGACGATTGTGCAGACGGGCGCGCGCCACGCGAGTAATACCAGACAGCAATGGCGCAACGGCAAATAGCACCAGCGCCTGAATTAACGGATAAAACACACTCATTTTCAGGCTCCTCGTGAAACCACAATCACCACCAGCACCGCCAGTTCAATCAGCGCCAGACGACGGAACAGCACCGCTGCCGCCGCGCTCTGCCAGCCCGGCACCAGAGAGACAGGATTAAGCCATTGACGCAATTTAAGTACCGGGGCAAAGGCCTCTTTCACCGGCATGGCGAAACCGTGCGCGGTGATCACCATCGACTGCTCATGGTCGTAGCCGCACACCCAGGCCGCGCCGCGGGAGCGCGATGGCAGACGGTTGCCTTTGAACATCGCCATAATGATGAACGGCAGTAGCGGACAGGCGACCAACAGCAGCGTGATCATCGGCTGCGATACGGTGGTGTGCGCGGTTTCCAGCGGCAACGGTACCGCAGTGGAAATCATCGGCAACAGCCACGGCGCGGCAACCCCGCCCAGTACGCAGCAAATCGCCAATGCCACCACGCTGACGCCCATCAGGATTGGCGCGCAACTGGCGTTTTCCGCCTCTTTCGTGCGCGGCGCGCCGAGGAACGTCACGCCGTAAACTTTCGCCATACACATCACCGCCAGCGCGCCGGTAATCGCCAGGCCAACCGCCAGCAGCGGCCCTAACAGACGACCAACAAACGCACCGCTATTGCCCAGTTTGAAGAAGGACTGGTAAATCACCCACTCGCCGGCAAAGCCGTTCAGCGGCGGCAGCGCGGCCATCGCCATCAGACCGACCAGCATGGCGATAGAAATAACCGGCATCCGTTTGCCAATACCGCCCAGTTTTTCGATATCGCGATGACCGGTACGGAACCAGATGCTGCCCGCGCCCAAAAACAGTACGCTTTTGAACAGACTATGGTTCAGCAGATGATAGAGTCCGCCGGTCAGACCCAGCGCGATCAGTACCGGCTGATTGAGAGCAATCCCGGTAACGCCTGCGCCCAGACCGAGCAGAATGATGCCGATATTTTCCAGCGTGTGATAGGCCAGCAAACGCTGAATGTTATGCTCCATCAGCGCATACAGGCCACCGACAAAGGCGGTGATCATCCCAAGCACCAGCAGCGCCACGCCCCACCACAGCGGCGCATTACCGCCAATCAGCGACAGCGACAGAATGCCCAGCAGCCCGATTTTCATCACTACGGTCGAGAACAGCGCGGCGGCGGGAGCGCTGGCGTTAGCGTGCGCCTGCGGCACCCAGCCGTGTAGCGGGATAATCCCGGCCAGCAGACCAAAACCGATAACGCCGAGCAGCCAGATATCGGAGCCCAGCGGCAGTTGCTGAGCGCGTTGATCCAGCAGCCCCAGATCCAGCGTGCCGTAGCGCTGCCACACCAGCCAGCAGGCGATTGCCAGTAGCAGCGTACCGAGACGACCCAGCGCAAACCACAGTTTGCCCTCTTTGCTACCGCCGGTAAGGAACACGGCGCAGAGCGCCATGATTTCCGCCATCACCACCATCGTCCCCAGATTACTGGCGACCACGGCGCAGACGGCTGCCGCCATCAGCAGGTTGACCAACAGTCCGTTGGCTTTTACCTGTGGATGGCGATGCCAGTCGATATTGAACAGGCTGACGAACAGACCGCACAGCCCCAGAGTAATCAGCCAGATAGCATTCAGCGGCGTAATTTGCAGCATGTGGCCGGTAAACGGCATCACGCCGCTAACCGTAACGGCGCTGTTCAGTACGGTGAACCCCGCGCCTGCCGTACACAGGCTGCCGACCGCGCCGCCGATACCGGCAATCCAGCCGCTCAGCGCTTTATGAAACGAAAACAGAAACGCCAGAACGGCGGCGGCGGCGGCGGCAAACCACGCTACGCCACTAGTAATCAGTGAAAGTGAACTCATTATGCATCCCCACTCTGAGCCTGCTGAAACAAGGTGAGATCGCCAAAATCGGTATTAAACGTCAGCTCACGTTTACGTTTGCTGGCGCGGGCGATATCCGTGTTATCCACCAGGTGTAGCGCTTTGGTTGGACACATACGTACGCAGGCCGGGCCTTGCTCGTCAAAACTGCACAGGTCGCATTTCACCGCGATAGCGCGTACGCCCGGCACCCAGTCGAGCAATGTACTGACACGCGCAGGCGCAGGCGGCGCGGGCGGCGCTTTCGGCGTATTGGCGTTCGCCGGAATATGCAGCGGACGGCTGCCGGAAAACTCAATAGCGCCAAACGGACAGGCAATACCACACAGTTTGCAGCTCACGCACAGGTTTTCATTAAGCTGGACAGCGCCGTCAACGCGATTAATCGCGTTAACCGGGCATACCGTGGCGCATGGCGCATCTTCACAGTGGTGACAGAGCTGCGGCGCAGATTCTTTTTCATTCAGCATCACTTTCAGGCGCGGCATTGATTGCAGGCCATGCTGGCGATGCGTCTCTGAACAGGCGGCCTCACAGGTGTGACAGCCGATACAGAGAGTGGAGTCAGCAATTACAAAACGATTCACCAGGCATTCCTCAGGTGATTGTCATTTTTGACGAAAACATGCCGTTGAAATGTCATTTTCGACACTTATCGACACGCCCATCCCCAAAACATTCATGACGTGGCACAGCGCCACATCGCGAATCAAAGCGGGCAACGCCTCAGGCTTATACAGCCGGGCTGTGTCCCTTTACCAGTTGGCGCAAATTGACCGGCGAGTTGGTTTCCACCGCGGCATAGAGGCTGTCGTAAACGCTGGCGATTTTTTCCAGATAGTGCTCCAGCACCTGCTCGCGATCGCGGTTGTTAACCCGTTCATCAACCTTGCCGTCGATATCGAGTTGTGCCTGTGCAATCAATTGCTTATCTTCGCCATCTTTGGTTTCAACGTAGTATTCAATGGTGTGGCTGTTAAAACCATCCGCCAACGCGACGTAAATACGAAAGTGCTCAAACAGGACAAAGCAAAGATCCCTTTCCGGCGCGCAGCTCATTGCGTGATGCAGGCGCGCTTTCGAGAGGGTGATCCCCTGAACCAGCGAGTTGCAGTAAATATGCCACTGGTCCTGTAGGCGACGATGCCGTTGCGCGATGTAATCGGCTTTTTCGCTTATTTCCCAAATAGTCATGTCAGGTTACCCGTTTAACAGAGATGCCTGCGTTAAGCATTTTTCATGCCAATTATTAACCTATTGTTTTAATAGCATATTGACGTAATTATTGCCGTTTCGACGCGGTGACGACATGTCATTTCGTCATTGTCGACATGACCTACCAGGGGATGCAAACATTGGCATAAATATTGCTTTACAGGGGGCAACCACTACGGGAGGCGATATGCACGAAATCACCCTCTGCCAACGGGCACTGGAATTGATTGAACAACAGGCTTCAGCATACGGTGCAAAACATGTGACAGCCGTCTGGATCAAAATTGGCGCATTTTCTTGCGTAGAAACCAGCGCTCTTTCCTTTTGTTTTGATCTGGTATGCCGCGGCACGATAGCAGAAGGTTGTAAACTGCACCTCGAAGAACAGGAAGCCGAATGCTGGTGTGAGCATTGTCAACAATATGTCACGTTGTTGACACATCGTGTACGGCGTTGTCCACAATGTCATAGCGATACGCTGCGAATTGTGGCCGATGATGGCTTACAAATTCGGCGCATAGAGATTGATGGAACAGAAGATTAATGCCAGATGGCGGCTTCGCCTTACCCGGCCTACAACGACGATGACAACCTGTGGGCCGGATAAGACGCTCGCGTCGCCATTCGGCAGAAAGCCTGTAACAAGAAAAGATCAGGAGTAAGCGATGTGTACGACTTGCGGTTGCGCTGAAGGCAACCTTTATATAGAAGGCGATGAGCATAATCCACACTCTGCGTTTCGTAGCGCGCCCTTTGCCCCAGCGGCTCGCCCGGCGCTAAATATTACAGGCATTAAAACGCCTGAATTTACCCCAAGTCAGACCGCAGAAGGCGATCTGCATTACGGTCATGGCGAAGCTGGAACCCATGCGCCAGGTATGAGCCAGCGGCGGATGCTGGAGGTCGAAATCGACGTGCTGGACAAAAATAATCGTCTGGCAGAGCGCAACCGCGCCCGTTTCGCCGCCCGCCAGCATCTGGTGCTCAACCTGGTGTCCAGCCCCGGGTCCGGTAAAACCACCTTGCTGACCGAAACGCTGATGAAATTGAAAGACCGTGTACCGTGCGCGGTGATTGAAGGCGACCAGCAGACAGTGAACGACGCCGCCCGCATCCGCGCCACCGGCACGCCCGCCATTCAGGTAAACACGGGCAAAGGCTGCCATCTTGATGCGCAGATGATCGCCGACGCCGCGCCGCGCCTGCCGCTGGATGACCGCGGTATTCTGTTTATCGAAAACGTCGGTAATCTCGTCTGCCCGGCCAGCTTCGATCTGGGCGAAAAGCATAAAGTCGCAGTGCTTTCCGTGACCGAAGGCGAAGATAAGCCGCTGAAGTATCCCCATATGTTTGCCGCCGCGTCGCTAATGCTGCTCAATAAAGTCGATCTGCTGCCCTACCTCAATTTTGACGTTGAGAAGTGCATCGCCAGCGCGCGTGAAGTGAACCCGGAGATTGAAATTATCCTGATTTCCGCCACCAGCGGCGAAGGCATGGATCAGTGGCTGGCCTGGCTGGAGGCGCAGCGATGTGCATAGGCGTTCCGGGTCAAATCCGCGCCATTGACGGCAATCAGGCAAAAGTTGACGTCTGCGGCATTCAGCGCGACGTCGATCTCACATTAGTCGGCAGTTGTGATGAAAACGGTCAGCCGCGTCTGGGTCAGTGGGTGCTGGTTCATGTCGGATTCGCCATGAGCGTCATTAACGAAGCGGAAGCGCACGATACGCTCGACGCGCTACAAAATATGTTTGATGTTGAGCCGGACGTCGGCGCACTGCTGTATGGTGAGGAGAGATAATGCGTTTTGTTGACGAGTACCGTGCGCCGGAACAGGTAATGCAGCTCATTGAACACCTGCGTGAACGCGCCACCCTTCTTCCTTACACTGCCGAACGTCCGTTGCGCATTATGGAAGTCTGCGGGGGTCATACCCACGCGATTTTTAAATTTGGTCTCGATCAGTTACTGCCCGAAAACGTGGAGTTTATTCACGGCCCCGGTTGTCCGGTCTGCGTGCTGCCGATGGGACGTATCGACAGTTGCGTGGAAATCGCCAGCCATCCAGAGGTGATTTTCTGCACCTTTGGCGATGCCATGCGCGTGCCGGGGAAACAGGGTTCTCTGTTGCAGGCTAAAGCGCGCGGCGCGGATGTCCGTATTGTTTATTCACCGATGGACGCGCTGAAGCTGGCGCAGGATAACCCGACCCGCAAAGTGGTATTCTTCGGACTGGGCTTTGAAACCACCATGCCGACCACCGCCATCACGCTGCAGCAGGCAAAACAGCGCGACGTGCGAAACTTCTACTTTTTCTGCCAGCACATTACGTTGATCCCGACGCTGCGTAGCCTACTGGAACAGCCGGACAACGGCATTGACGCATTCCTTGCGCCAGGCCACGTCAGCATGGTCATCGGCACCGAGGCGTACCAGTTTATCGCCGCCGGTTTTAATCGCCCGCTGGTGGTGGCAGGATTCGAACCGCTTGATCTACTGCAAGGCGTGGTCATGCTGGTTGAGCAGAAAATAGCGGCCCTAAGCCAGGTTGAAAACCAATACCGCCGCGTGGTGCCGGATGCCGGAAATATGCTGGCGCAGCAAGCCATCGCCGATGTGTTCTGCGTTAATGGCGACAGCGAGTGGCGCGGTCTGGGCGTGATTGAATCTTCCGGCGTCCACCTGACGCCAGAGTATCAGCGCTTTGACGCCGAAGCGCATTTCCGCCCAGAGCCGCAGCAAGTCTACGACGATCCGCGTGCCCGCTGCGGCGAAGTGCTGACCGGCAGATGCAAGCCGCATCAGTGCCCGCTATTTGGTAAAACATGTAATCCAGAGACCGCGTTCGGCGCGCTAATGGTCTCTTCCGAAGGCGCATGCGCCGCCTGGTATCAGTATCGTCAGCAGGAGTGTGAAGTTTGAACAATATACAACTCGCCCACGGCAGCGGCGGCCAGGCTATGCAACAGTTGATTAATAGCCTGTTTATGGAGGCCTTTGCCAACCCGTGGCTGGCGGAACAAGAAGATCAGGCACGTCTGGAGCTGGCGCAACTGACGGCGGAGGGCGACCGTCTGGCGTTTTCTACCGATAGCTATGTGATCGATCCGCTCTTTTTCCCCGGCGGCAATATCGGCAAACTGGCGATTTGCGGTACGGCGAACGACGTTGCGGTGAGCGGCGCGATCCCCCGCTATCTCTCCTGCGGCTTTATCCTTGAAGAAGGGCTGCCGATGGAGATGTTAAAAAGCGTGGTCAATAGCATGGCGGCGACCGCGCGGGAAGCGGGTATCGCCATTGTAACCGGTGACACCAAAGTTGTGCAGCGCGGCGCGGCGGATAAATTGTTTATCAACACCGCCGGCATGGGGGCGATTCCCGCCGATATTCACTGGGGCGCGCAAACGCTGAGCGTTGGCGATGTGCTGTTAGTCAGCGGTACGCTTGGCGATCACGGGGCCACTATCCTCAACTTGCGTGAGCAACTGGGGCTGGATGGCGAGCTGGCGAGCGACTGCGCAGTATTAACGCCACTTATTCAGACGCTGCGGCATATTGACGGAGTGAAGGCATTGCGTGACGCCACGCGCGGCGGCGTGAATGCGGTCGCCCATGAGTTTGCGGCGTCCTGCGGTTACGGTATTGAATTGTCCGAATCCGCACTTCCGCTCAAACCTGCCGTGCGCGGCGTTTGCGAGCTGTTGGGGCTGGATGCTCTGAACTTTGCCAACGAAGGAAAACTGGTGATTGCCGTTGAACGGCAGGCCGCAGATCGGGCGTTGGCGGCGTTACGCGCGCATCCGCTGGGACGTGATGCGGCGCTGATTGGCGAAGTCGTCGAACGCAAAGGCGTTCGCTTAGCCGGACTCTATGGCGTGAAGCGAACCCTTGATTTGCCACACGCCGAACCGCTGCCTCGTATATGCTGATACACAGCCCGGTAGCGCTACGCTTACCCGGCCTGACTCGTAGCTACCGGATAAGCGTCAGCGCCATCCGGCAAAAATGTAAAACGAATACCTATAATTCATAGACCTTTTCGCACCGCGCCGCGGTATTTTCCTGGAAAAGCAACATGTCGTATACACCCATGAGCGATCTTGGACAGCAAGGCTTGTTCGATATCACTCGTACCTTATTGCAGCAGCCCGATCTGGCGTCGCTCAGTGAAGCGCTTTCGCAACTGGTAAAGCGTTCAGCGCTCGCCGACAGCGCCGGCATTGTGCTATGGCAGGCGCAGTCGCAACGCGCACAATATTATGCGACGCGAGAAAATGGCCGTCCTGTTGAATATGAAGATGAAACCGTACTGGCGCACGGCCCGGTACGTCGCATCCTTTCTCGCCCCGATGCGTTGCACTGTAATTTCCATGAGTTTACCGAAACCTGGCCGCAGCTTGCCGCGGGCGGTCTCTACTCGGAATTTGGTCATTACTGCCTGCTTCCTTTAGCCGCGGAAGGCCGTATTTTCGGCGGCTGCGAGTTTATCCGTCAGGAAGATCGCCCCTGGAGTGAAAAGGAGTATGACCGTCTGCATACGTTTACCCAAATTGTCGGCGTGGTCGCCGAGCAAATTCAGGACCGGGTAAACAATAATGTCGATTATGATCTGTTGTGTCGCGAACGCGATAACTTCCGTATTCTGGTTGCGATCACCAACGCCGTCCTGTCGCGCCTGGATATTGATGAGCTGGTAAGCGAAGTCGCTAAAGAGATCCACCACTATTTCAATATCGATGCGATCAGCATCGTGTTGCGCAGCCATCGCAAAAATAAGCTGAATATCTACTCCACCCACTATCTTGATGAGCATCATCCGGCGCACGAACAGAGCGAAGTCGACGAAGCCGGCACGCTCACGGAGCGCGTCTTTAAAAGCAAAGAGATGCTGCTTATCAACCTCAACGAACGCGATCCGCTTGCCCCCTACGAACGAATGCTGTTCGATACCTGGGGCAATCAGATCCAGACGCTTTGCCTGCTGCCGTTGATGTCCGGCAAGACGATGCTTGGCGTACTCAAACTGGCGCAGTGCGAAGAAAAAGTGTTTACCACGGCTAACCTCAAGCTGCTGCGTCAGATTGCCGAACGGGTGGCAATTGCAGTGGATAATGCGCTGGCCTATCAGGAAATCCACCGTCTGAAGGAACGCCTGGTCGACGAAAATCTGGCGCTCACGGAACAGCTTAATAACGTTGACAGCGAGTTTGGCGAGATCATCGGGCGCAGCGAAGCAATGTACAACGTGCTAAAGCAGGTTGAGATGGTGGCGCAGAGCGACAGTACCGTGCTGATTCTGGGCGAAACGGGAACCGGTAAGGAGTTGATTGCCCGCGCCATTCACAACCTGAGCGGACGTAGCGGGCGCAGGATGGTAAAGATGAACTGCGCCGCGATGCCGGCGGGGCTGCTGGAAAGCGATCTGTTTGGTCACGAGCGCGGCGCGTTTACCGGCGCCAGCGCGCAGCGGATTGGTCGTTTCGAGCTGGCAGATAAAAGCTCGCTGTTTCTGGATGAAGTGGGCGACATGCCGCTGGAGCTACAGCCTAAGCTGTTGCGCGTCCTTCAGGAACAAGAGTTTGAACGTCTCGGCAGCAATAAACTGATCCAGACCGACGTGCGACTGATCGCCGCAACTAACCGCGATCTAAAAAAAATGGTCGCCGATCGCGAATTCCGTAACGATCTCTACTATCGGCTGAATGTTTTTCCGATCCAACTTCCTCCGTTACGCGAACGTCCGGAAGATATTCCGCTACTGGTCAAAGCGTTCACCTTCAAAATCGCCCGCCGAATGGGTCGTAATATCGACAGTATTCCTGCTGAAACGCTGCGCACGCTCAGCAGCATGGAATGGCCAGGGAACGTTCGCGAACTGGAGAATGTCGTCGAGCGCGCCGTGCTGCTGACGCGCGGCAATGTGCTACAACTGTCGCTGCCGGATATTATCGCCGTAACGCCCGATACCTCGGCTGTTGCGACGGAAAGCGCCAAAGAAGGCGAAGATGAATATCAGCTTATTATACGCGTGTTGAAAGAGACCAATGGCGTAGTGGCTGGACCAAAAGGCGCGGCACAACGTCTGGGGCTTAAACGAACCACCCTGCTGTCGCGTATGAAGCGATTAGGTATTGATAAAGACGCATTAGCGTAACGGGTTGCCGGATCTTATCCGGCCTGGAGATGATGCGCGCCGTAGACCTGGCGCTTCCCCTTCACTTCTTACGCTGATATTTTTCCGGCAATTCCGGAACGGGGCGCTTATCGTCGATAAGATGCCGCACGGTCAGGACAGGATGCAGCCAAAGCATTCGCGGGCCTGCCCAACGCATAATCTGCTTCATCTCCTCGCGTTTAGCCGGCTGATAGCAGTGCACCGGGCACTGCTTACAGGCGGGTTTTTCCTCGCCAAATACGCACTTATCAAGACGTTTTTGCGCGTAGGAAAACAGCGCATCATAATGCGCCTTATCATTTGAAGCTTGCGGACACCGGTTCGCGTAGAGCGCGATCATTTTTTTGATCGTCAGTTTTTCACGAGCGATACGTTTACCAGACATCGTGTCCTCTCCAAACATTAAGATGCATTTATTTTACACCTTATCTCTCTTTAGCACTATCACTGCGTATCGTCACGCTTTCGCAAATAAGAATTATTTTCATTTATTCATACCTTGTGCTATATAACATAGCAAAGGCTATATTCGATGATTAATTAACCACATTGTTGCGAGGGATACTATGACGAATCTGCGCCGTCTGAAAACACTCCTGATTGCCGGTATTGTAGCGATACTCGCGCTATCGCCGGCCTATGCAAAAGAGAAATTTAAAGTAATTACCACATTTACCGTTATTGCCGACATGGCGAAAAACGTGGCGGGCGACGCAGCGGAAGTCAGCTCGATTACCAAGCCCGGCGCTGAAATCCATGAGTATCAGCCAACGCCCGGCGATATAAAACGAGCGCAGGGGGCCCAGCTTATCCTCGCGAATGGTCTGAACCTGGAGCGGTGGTTCACCCGCTTTTATCAGCACCTTTCCGGCGTACCGGAAGTCGTCGTCTCCACCGGCGTCAAACCGATGGGCATTACCGAAGGCCCGTATAACGGTAAACCGAACCCGCACGCCTGGATGTCGGCAGAAAACGCGCTGATTTATGTCGATAACATTCGCGATGCTCTGGTGAAGTACGATCCGGATAATGCGGAGATCTATAAGCAAAACGCCGAACGCTATAAAGCGAAAATTCGCCAAATGGCCGATCCGCTGCGCGCCGAACTGGAAAAAATTCCCGCCGATCAGCGCTGGCTGGTCACCAGCGAAGGCGCGTTCTCTTACCTGGCGCGCGATAACAACATGAAAGAGCTCTATCTCTGGCCAATTAACGCCGATCAACAGGGTACGCCAAAACAGGTGCGTAAAGTGATTGATACCATTAAAAAGCACCATATTCCCGCCATCTTTAGCGAGAGTACGGTTTCCGATAAACCAGCCCGCCAGGTCGCGCGTGAATCCGGCGCGCATTATGGCGGCGTGCTGTATGTCGATTCTCTGAGCGCCGCCGATGGTCCTGTACCAACCTATCTGGATCTGTTGCGTGTCACTACCGAAACCATCGTCAACGGCATTAACGACGGACTGAGGAGTCAACAATGAGTCAATCTGCGATTACCGTTGATCAAGTCACGGTGACGTATCGCAACGGCCATACCGCCCTACGGGATGCTACTTTTCAGGTGCCTGGCGGTACAATCGCCGCTCTGGTAGGTGTAAATGGTTCCGGTAAATCTACGTTATTTAAAGCGTTAATGGGCTTTGTGCATCTTGCGCAGGGCGATATCACTATACTGCAACAGTCGGTCAATACAGCGCTGAAAAAAAACCTCATTGCTTATGTTCCGCAATCGGAAGAAGTGGACTGGTCATTTCCGGTACTGGTGGAAGATGTGGTGATGATGGGACGCTACGGCCATATGGGCTGGCTACGCCGTCCTACTGCGCATGATCACGCCTGTGTTGACGCCGCGCTGGCGCGGGTGGATATGCAGGAATATCGTCACAGGCAGATTGGTGAGCTGTCCGGTGGGCAGAAAAAACGCGTATTTCTTGCCAGGGCCATTGCTCAGGATGGACAGGTGATCCTGCTGGATGAACCTTTTACCGGCGTAGATGTAAAAACCGAAGCCCGAATCATCGATCTACTGCGGGAGCTGCGCGATGAAGGCCGCACGATGCTGGTATCAACGCATAATCTCGGCTCCGTCACCGAGTTTTGCGACTATACGGTAATGATTAAAGGGACCGTACTGGCCAGCGGTCCTACAGAAACCACGTTTACCGCCGCGAATCTGGAGCAGGCGTTTAGCGGCGTTCTACGTCATATCGCGCTAAGCGGCGGCGAAGAGCACATCATCACCGATGACGAGCGCCCCTTTATTTCCCGGCGCGTGGCCAGTGGAGGAAAATCGTCATGAACTGGCTTGTTGAGCCGTTTGGCTACCAGTATATGCTCAACGCGATGTGGGTCTCCGCGATGGTGGGCGGCCTGTGCGCGTTTCTCTCCTGCTATTTGATGCTCAAAGGCTGGTCGCTCATTGGCGATGCGCTATCTCACTCCATTGTGCCTGGCGTCGCTGGCGCCTGGATGTTAGGGCTGCCCTTCTCGCTCGGCGCGTTTCTTTCCGGCGGACTGGCTGCTGGCAGTATGCTCTTTCTTAACCAACGCTCACGCCTGAAAGAAGACGCAATTATCGGACTTATCTTCTCCTCTTTTTTTGGCGTCGGTCTTTTTATGGTGTCGCTCAATCCAATGTCGGTGAATATCCAGACGATAATTCTCGGCAACGTGCTGGCGATCGCGCCAGCGGATATTGCGCAACTGGCGATTATCGGCGCAGTCTCGCTGACGATTTTGCTGTTAAAGTGGAAAGATTTGATGGTCGTCTTTTTCGATGAAACCCATGCGCGTTCTATCGGGCTTAATCCGGGTCGGCTAAAGCTGCTGTTTTTCACCCTATTATCCGTCTCCACCGTGGCGGCCCTGCAAACCGTCGGGGCGTTCCTGGTCATCTGTCTCGTCGTCACGCCGGGCGCGACGGCCTGGTTACTCACCGACCGTTTTCCACGTCTGCTCATGATTGCCGTAGTAATTGGCAGCCTGACCAGTTTTCTGGGCGCCTGGCTTAGCTACTGGCTGGATGGCGCCACTGGCGGAATTATTGTCGTCATGCAAACCTTACTGTTCATCACGGCCTTTATTTTCGCCCCGAAACACGGTCTGCTAGCCAACCGTCGACGCGCCCGCCTGCAGAAGGAGCCGACATGTTATTAACAACGTTGCTGGAGCCATTTCAGTTTGATTTTATGGTGAATGCCCTTATGGTTTCGGTCATTGTGGCGATTCCCTGCGCCTTGCTGTCCGTATTTTTAGTGTTAAAAGGCTGGGCGTTAATGGGCGACGCAATGAGTCATGCGGTATTCCCCGGGGTCGTGCTGGCATATATTGTGGGTATTCCCCTGGCGATTGGCGCTTTCATTGCCGGATTATTTTGCGCTATCGCGACCGGTTATCTGGACGATAATAGCCGCATCAAACGTGATACGGTGATGGGAATCGTCTTTTCCGGGATGTTTGGCGCAGGTCTGGTGCTCTATGTCTCTATTCAATCGGAAGTGCATCTGGATCACATCCTGTTTGGCGATATGCTGGGCGTATCGCTGGGGGATATAGTACAAACGTCGGTCATTGCGCTGGGTATTGCGTTAATCATTGGACTGAAATGGAAAGATCTCCTGCTACACGCCTTTGACCCGCACCAGGCGAAAGCCAGCGGGTTAAATACCACGCTACTGCATTATGGCCTGCTATGTATGATTGCGCTGACTATCGTCGCCACGCTGAAATCGGTGGGAATTATTCTGTCGATCTCACTGCTTATCGCCCCCGGCGCAATTGCCATTTTGCTAACGCGACGCTTTGCGCGCGCGCTGGGATTAGCGGTCAGTCTGTCAGTTATAACCGCTTTTGCGGGCGTCTATCTGTCATTTTATCTTGATAGCGCGCCAGCGCCGACCATCGTAGTATTGTTTGCCATCATATTTATTGCGGCATTTATTTACTCAACATGGCGCGACAGGCGTAATGAAATCGTACCAGAGGCGCAAGGTTAACACTTTTTTGCCTGCTATTCAGGAAACATGCGGTCATAATATAGAGTAGTCTTATGGCGCTATAAAGATTTCCTCTGGCAGGCAACTTTATGAGTTCATTACGATTTAAGTAAAGATTTATATTCAGCTATCCTTTTTTTATGAGAGGATATAGAGAGTTTTTTATCGTTTAGCATAACGGCATTGTTATCGAATCGCTCATAAAGCGTTTCATTCTTTTTGTTTACTATACTGCTTTCCGCCGCCGGATTGGCCTCCACATATTCATTTAATCGTTGTACGCCTTGAGTATGTTTGTAAAAACTCACCGGCAAATAGCGGTCTGCTTTATCAGACGGGAGAAAAGGTTCTTCTCCACACAGACGTTCACAAATATTATCTTCATGAATTTTTACTAAATTCATAAATTCAAGATGAAGTTTTTTGGCGAGCGCCAGGCTAAAAATACCGCATTCAGAAGAGCTCCGTTGAATGTCCAGCTCGACCATAGCAAAATAACAATCAGGCAGTTGTTCACGTTCAATAACTGCTTTGGTCCTCAACGCCAGTAAAGCAGGTCCAAAAGCGCTACACGCTGCTGGCTCGAACAAAATCACCGATGTCTTTCCGTCCATAACTCTAAAATCGACGACTGAAATGTGGATACCTAAACTTCCCATATTTACGATAAATCGGGCAGATTCAACGCCTTCCATTCTGGTCTCCTTTATAGAGGAAACAAGCTCATGGACTGACATAACAAATTTAAGATTTAACTCTGGATACTTCTTATTGGCCTGTGCAACAAGAAAAGGCATCATTTCGAGATCGGTCTCCTCGTAACTGATATTAATCCAGCTCCCATCTATAATTTCACTTTCCAGACGCTCAATAATACAGGTCAATGCTTCGGTGTTTAGCCCCCCGCTTACTTCTGGCTGAGGCGATAGATTCCCCCCCATATTACGAGTTGTAGGACTTAGCATACTTTCCCCTCCACATGATCTCTCCTGCACTGAAAATATCATCTTTAACTTTTCAGATTCAATATATTGTCCGCAAAAATATGCATCAATGATTGAGCCAGGGTACCAACCACCTCCAAATGATCAGATATAATAATTACTACTCAAAAAATATTTTTTTATAATAAAAACTCAACATATGGTCATAAATAATAAAAAATATTTTAATTCATTCCTACCGCAATCGGTAACGAGCAATTATCGTCCGGTACGCTATGGTTATGTGCAAAAGCAGTGCGCTGTAAATGCGCGTCTAATTTCAGCCCCCGGAAAAGAGATAGCGGTGAAGAGTCCATCCCCAAACGATACATTACCTTCTTACGATAAATACTGACGGTTTTTGTTCCCAGGCCAAATTTTTTCGCCAGTTCAATTGCCGGATGTCCGGAGGATAATAATATCAGCAGCGCATATTTCGCCTGGGTGACGCCGGGCGGTAGATTCCACCAGGCGTATTGATTGATATTAAACAGTATCTCTTCCGGCGTCTCTCCGGCATTAAAAGCATACGTAGCAGCCACAGTTTTCCTCTGTGGCCTGTGGCAGAAACGCAGCCAGGCCTCCGGAAAACGAGACTTCTCTCGATCCGAGCGGATAATGCAGCATAGCTCGTCTTTTAGAACATAATCCATAACGCCAAAATATTGCAGCACACAGCGATCGATATAATACAAGCGATCTGCCACTACCAGAACTTTACGACTCTGCAACCGCGCCTGCAACGCATGAAAAAGATAAACATGCTCATGAGGGTTCAAAGATAAAATCAGCCCGGCATCCGGCATATCGGATATAGAATGCAAGAGTGCGGTTAACGAATTACATGTTTTGACGCGTTTTTCCGGGTATTTTTGCTTAAAGATGGACTGAAGGGCATAACAATTAGTCCAGTTGATACCGTATATAATTACATTTTTCATTTGCTTATCCTTTTCTGAAAACTGACCACAGCTTCGGTAATGATTTTTCTTCCTGGGCAGCTACTGCGCAAGTGGATAACGCCCTCTTGCAACAAACGTAATAATGCTTGATACGTTATTACATGCGCAATGCTGTTACCGAAATGAATTCCTTTTACGAATCTGATAATGATTAAATTTTCTTTTTTACTTTACGGTAATCTCTTGCAGTGCAACGATTGCCGGATTCCTTGTGACCTGGTATGTCTGACAATGAATGCTTTCGACTCTCTTTTATTAACTGCGTATCACAGGTGTAGTGATACTGGACTATATACTGCTATTAAGAGAAATATTTTCGCATCTGTACGCAAACAGATAGTAACGTTTAAAACAATTTCAAAAATTAATGATTTATTGTACGCATAAAGCTAAGTGGTGTAATTTTAAAATGCCGTTTAAAAATAGCGATAAAATAGGATGGCGTATCATAGCCACACATCGTCGCGACTTGTGAAATATTTCCAGCGCCCATACGTAGTAATTTTATAGCCTGATTCATACGAGCATCCAGGTATATTTTACTAAAGCTCACATCTTCAGCGGCCAGTTTGCGTTTCAGACTTGATACGCTCATGAACAGTTTTCCAGCCACCTCAGCTTGAGACCATTTACGGGTGATATCACTAATAATAATGTTATAAACTTTCTCTTTTGTCGTAATCTTTACCGCTCGCTCAAGGAAATCAAACCCACCGGGTTTGCGTACAAATGCCGATATAAGATACATTAATGAGTAATATGAATAATCATGATCATCAATACTCACATTACTACAAACCCGTGGACACGCCACGCCATTCAAAATAGAGTCAAAAGTATCACTCATTCCGGGCAACAGCTCGGCATGGAAAAAATGCTTTGGCTTCGTTTTTAATGATAACTCTCTGTCATTATAATTTCTTGTGCTGTAAAAGACTTTGTAGAATTTTTGCATTAAGTCATAAGAAACTTCCAATGAGGAAAAATCTATATGACCTTCAATTTCGCTCATACTAAACGTTATCGTTTGATCTTTTTCCAATAAAAATAAACACGGTGCAGGTTGCTCAATGAACTCCCCAAACTCATTTTCAATCCGCAAACTGCCTTTATTAAGTTTGATTAATACGCAATTTGCGACATAATAGTCTCTTACATCAGCTAATCCGTTTATTAATGAAGCTCTACTCGGCTGTTGAAGGTGATTATTGCTAATAGCCTCAACTGATTTATTCATTGAAGGCAATACCATATTTTATCCTGTGTGCTATAAGGAACTTAAAATCGTTATATTCTTATAAAGAAATAATTAAAACTCACAAAGATGATTTAAATCTGATTGTTTTATTATTGTAGCCAATAATTACATTCTAAAGTGCGTTGTTTTTTTTCATACAAAGATACTTTTATAAACTTTATGCACAATCTTGTAATGAAAACTTACAATATTAATATGGATTTTCCAGGATAAAACGCCTTACAGATACTGCAATAAGTACTATTTATCAGTAACATAGCTGAGTTAGCATGGTGCACTATCAACACTATTCACTGACGTATACACCATACCTTATCACAAACTGCCAGCAATGGGAGACTTACCAGTCAACTGCCTCTTTGTTTTCCCCGCCTGATAAAATAATCTCCTGCATCCAGGAAGTCATTTGTGACTGTGCGTTCATCGTGCCAACTAATAACCCATTTAAGGCCTCATATAAACGGGTATCCGACTCAACTTTTCCCATCATATTTTGTAGCATAGCCGTTTGCTGCTCAAAGGAGACAAATGCAGGATCGCCACTGTTAGGATCTTTGAAGGCATTCATTTCTTGATAAATGGCATCTTTAAGCGTTTCAGAAGAGGCTGACTCAGGAAGCGACAAAAGCCTCTGGTAGAACACGTCATAGAGCTCAACATCAGTGCCATTGCTTAAACGTGCGCTATCCACATTATTCAACGTAGCCGCCCTGGCGCTTAACGAAACAACACTGCTACCCGTCGCTTCAGTATTCGCTGTCGGGACCAAATAAGAAGTTGAAACTGTGCCTGGTATCATCTTTTAACCTCCATTTTATGATGCTTGCGTTTTTGTCTTCCACTCATCAATAAGTGCATTAATGGCACTATCAGAAATCGTCCGGCAGTCTTGTGGAAGTTCATCAAGATGATGCTTAATAACACCTACCGCCGTTTCAACAAATTGTTCAGGTGAAAATTCTGCGATCTGATCGCCGCAACTCATGATAAAGCGCTGTTCCTGATGATATTTAAGATTAAAAGTACCTGGCCAGTTCTCCATAAGCAACACCATCAGTTTTTGGTGATCTTTTTTCGCATTAACTGGCAGTGTTAAAAAAAGTTGTCCCTCCGGCTTATCAAAATCCCTCAGCCACTCATCCAGTACGGTTAAAAGCGTTTCTGGATGATCGACTGCTGCTGAAAATAACTCTCGGGCATAAGTCTGTATTTTTTCCATCCATTTCCAGGCCATTGTCTGACTATCGGTAAGATAAGCTGCGACCTGCTGTAACGCGTCTATCATTCCCTGTTCGTAACCTTCCTGGTAGGCATACATCCGCAAGGTCTTTGCCTCTTCTTCCGCCTCTCGCAAAATACGCTTAGCCCGTTGATGCGCCTGCTGTTCTAATCTCTCAATAGAGAAATAACGTTCCAGCGTTTTACGCTTTATCAGTATCCCCTCAACAGGCGAAAGCGGGGACGGAATTGGGATATTTTTGAGCATATTGTAAGGCCAGTAGCAAAATTGACATTTCTACAGCATCCTGCTTCGATGCCTCCTCAATAAATGGAGGAAAAAGCAAAGGAAAACGCTGTGCTAAAGATTCAGGTAAAAATTCACTCAGGGCATCTAACTGTGCATACCCGACGCTGAGTAAAAACCGGTGATTCGGCGCCTTATCGCAGACAGATAAACTTGTTCCCTGATGCATTGCCAAAAATGCTTGCGCCCAATCCGGCAGGCCAAGCAAGGCTCCCTGCCTTGCCAGATCGGCTCTCAGTTTATGGCAACCGAGTAAGTACGCTATTTGCGGTAGTCGGTGCCACTGACGCAGCCACAGCTGCGTCAGTGAGTTTTGAATACTCTCCTTTTCTCCGGTCTTAAGCTGCCAGGTCGCCAGTATTAACTCATTCGCCGCCGCCCTGGCGGCAGGTCTGACAATCATTTCCGAGGCTATCTGCAACCGCTGAGGATGAATATACGACAACGGATCAAAAATGACTTTTTGCCAGATAATGGGTAATGGCTGCCTATTCATTTGACGATTTCGCCTTATCATCAGCCGTTATGCCTTTCTTATTCCGGGCATAATGGTTTTTGTAATACCAGACGCCAAATCCTGCTGACATCACGGATAACAAAATAATCAATACAATCCAACTAGTTGCAAAAGAATTACGTTTTACTGGCGTGCCGGGAGCCTGTAATTGGGCATCTGAACGTTCTGACAACACAACAGAAATATTGTCATAATCCACGTCGGAAAAACTATTCTTTAAGAAACGCTTGATATCGCTGATCTGATGCGCAAGCGGCGAACCTCGTTCATATACGGCTAATGCCGACAGATGAACAGGTTTTGGCGGGCGGCCATTTTCACCAGCATCAATATCATAACTGATATGGACCCTGGCGGAGAGCACGCCTTCCATCGTCTGTAATGACTGCTCCAGTCGCTGTTCAATAGCCGAATATAACCTGGCCTTTTCAGCTCGCGGAGACGATACCAGCGAATCCGCCGGAAACATCTGCGCAATTTCTACCCGTGGCCGGGGAGGAAGCTGATAGGTTTTAATCCAGTACACCGCAGCGGTAAAATCAGGCTCAGCAACGGTAATGCCATAGCCCAATTTTCCGCTATCAATTTTATTCGCCTCTATATTATGCATTTGCAGAACGGCAATGACCTCATTAGCCTGTTCCTGGTCCAGTCCTTTTAAAAGATCCTTATCCTTACAGCCAGCAAGGGTCACTACCAGCAGAAAGGTATATAGATATCGACGAATCATGAGCGTAATAGCGTTTCAACTGCCCCGACTCCTTTACGAGTAAGGGTACTGACCATAGAAACATACAGGTTATAATCTGATATCATCTCTTGCGAAATGGCCAGTTCTTTAGGGTCCGTCACCAGATTAGGGTCCTCAATCCGATTGGTAATCGTCTGTTTATCCACAGCCGTGGCAATCGCCGAACCAGAAAAAGCCTGTAGTAGACGGTCATCCAGCGAGACAATGTCTGTTTCCATAGGTCTGATATTGACCGCCTGCCCTATGACGGCATTTTCAGGGACAATAGTTGCAATCGACATAATCCACCTTATAACTGATTAACGGAAGTTCTGAATAATGGCAGCATCAATATCCTTAAAGACTTTTACCGTGTTCGATTGCGCGTTACGGTACAAGTTATATTCCGAGAGCTTACTCTGATACTGCGCCAGTAGCGCCGGATCGGAGGGCTTTGCTGCTAAATCCGTAAGTGCTTTCGTCACCTGCGCTTGCAAATCGTCAACACCTTTATCAAAAGTCGCGGAGACTTCATCCAGATAACCTGACCAGTTAGCCATACTTATTCCTTATTTACGTTAAGTTAAAGTGGGCTTGGGAAATACCAATGGCCTGGGCTCATTTTGATATAACCTTCCGCCCCGTACTGAAATGAGCGCCCCTTGAGCCAATCATCTTTTAATTCGATAGCAAACTGCACATAGCGTCCTCCCCATGTTCGGTAATAACTATCGACAAATTGACGAGCTCTGAGTATTTCTACATCATCGAGCGCTCCCTGAATAACAAACGTTACGCCGCCTTTATGATTCCTACGGGAATAAGGAAGCGCCTGCTGTTTTAGCCCCGCTTCCGCCTGGCCTGCTGCGGCAACATCATCCATCAACGTGATGTCAACCGAATCTGCGTATGGCATTAGCGCTCTCAGCTTTTGACTTAAAACCTCGATCTCTTTTTTGCTCATATTGTTTCGCTGGCGGCTTAACCAGAAAACGGGTTTACGCGGTTCATCGAAATGAAGGCGATAATAAGCCAACTGCGGATAATAAGTATCCAGCCAGGTAGAGATACGCTTATTCTCTTCGTTTTCGTTAATCACTCGCGCATTTTTATCATAATCGCCTCTGGCTAAAACCTGACGAGCCCACAGCGTATCCCTTTCATTTTGCGCAGAGACATAGAGCATTTTGTCTCGTCCTGGCAACACCTGAAAGCGCTCTTTCTCCTGGCCCAACAACGAATCAAGCTCTGCGGCCTGCCGCTGCGGCGAGTTAAGTATCCATAACGTACCTACCGTCCCAATCCCCAATATAAAAAAACCAGCCAGTGCCGCCACAATTCCGTTTTTAAAACGCGGCTCGATCTTCTTTTCAGACGTCTCCAACGTCTCAGGTTGCTCAGGCGTCCACGGCTCGCTTTCCGGGCGAATCAGGATAAGCAATTCACCGACCTGTATTGGCGTATTTAATTGCACCGGACGAGATTCAGAATTTCCTTCTTTCAGCTCATGGAGTATAATTTCGGTCGCATCCGTATCCACCTGGATTTCAAAATTTATTCCGCCATGGTCCAGCGGGATAAAAAAGCTATCGGCAGGTATATCAGGGAGCTGGCCAGAAGCAGTGAGCGCATCACTCTGGCCTACCACAAACAGTGTTCGGCCTGCCAGCAATGGAAACTCACAGCCGTTCAGTGAGCTGTTAAGTAATCGAACTATGTATGGCCCAGGGCTTGTTATCGTCTTCTCTTTTGATGTTTCCATATATACTGTTAGCGATGTCTGTCGTTCTCGATAGCAGCAGATTACAGCGTGGGACACAGGGATTCCTGATGAAAATAGAATGAAAAGTGAGAAATAAAATCAATTTATTCTGTATAATGCGTCTCAACACATATTAAAAGAACTATCGTCCCCGTTGCGGCTTAAACTACTGTAGATAAATTACCCAAATTTGAGTTCTTTTGGTATAACAATCAGACCATTGCCAACACACCCTAATAAAGAGCATTTACAACTCAGATTTTTTCAGTAGGATACAAGTAAGGAACATTAAAATAACATCAACAAAGGGATAATATGGAAAATGTAACCTTTGTAAGTAATAGTCATCAGCGTCCTGCCGCGGATAACTTACAGAAATTAAAATCACTTTTGACGAATACCCAGCAGCAAATTAAAAGTCAGACTCAGCAGATCACCATAAAAAATCTTTATGTAAGTAGTTTCACTTTAGTTTGCTTTCGTAGTGGTAAACTGACGATTAGCAATAATCACGATACGATTTACTGTGAAGAGCCTGGGATGTTGGTACTCAAAAAGGAGCAGGTCGTTAACGTGACGCTGGAAGAGGTCAATGGCCACATGGATTTCGATATACTCGAGATACCGACGCAACGACTTGGCGATCTCTATGCGCTTATCCCAAATGAGCAGCAAACCAAAATGGCGAAACCTGTCGAGAAAGTGCAGAAGATCTTCTATACGCCTGACTTTCCTGCCAGAAGAGAGGTATTTGAACACCTGAAAACAGCGTTCTCCTGTACTATGGATACAAGCAAAAGTTGCAATAGCTGTAACAACCAAAGTTGTATTGAAAATGAGGAATTAATCCCTTATTTTCTGCTGTTCCTGCTTACCGCTTTCCTCCGGCTTCCGGAGAGTTATGAGATCATCCTTAGCTCAGCTCAGATAACGTTAAAGGAGCGCGTCTACAACATTATTTCCTCCTCACCGAGTAAGCAGTGGAAACTTACGGATGTTGCCGACCATATATTTATGAGCACATCAACGCTCAAAAGGAAACTAGCAGAAGAAGGTACCAGCTTTAGTGATATCTACTTATCTGCGAGAATGAATCAGGCGGCAAAACTTTTACGCATAGGTAACCATAATGTCAATTCTGTAGCATTAAAATGCGGTTATGATAGTACGTCCTATTTCATTCAATGTTTTAAAAAATATTTTAAAACTACGCCATCGACATTCATTAGAATGGCGAACCACTAGCGTTTTTTGTATCTTTTACTCAAGAAAAAATTTTTATTGAAATTTTAATAATTTAAAATTCTAATCGTTTCATAACACACCATAGTAGGATTGGAGGTTATTCAATATCATTATTCTGTCCAGAAGACACTCTGTACTGATATGTCTGGAAATTTAAAATAAGGCTAATTATACAACGCGACTTTTGTGAACTTGTCATCGCTATGATGACTGGTAGACCGATATTACCTTATTCACAGCGTAAGAATCTGTCCAGATGAAACTATCTCCTTCCGGCTTTAGCCCTGTGGACTAAAGCTGGCATTTTATTCATGTTTATATACCATTCGCTCCCTGTAGCAAACGCCTGCCTGGATAGTATAAATAGAAACAGTCACGCTTGTCAGTATCGTTGACGTCTTCTTACCTATCATACCTCCTCTCTTCATCCTGATATCCATATCTTGTCAAGGCTAGTTTAAGGATGATACCGCTCACAAATTCACTGCCCTTTTGACGCGATACCGCTGGGAAATAAAGAAAAGGAGATATCATTATTCTGCAAAAAAACATAAAAATAAGCGCAATACTCAAAACAGTCTGTCATTTATATTTTCACGCTTAAGCTAAATTACATCTTTAAACTTTCAACGAATAGTCATTTCTTAAGAATCCACGGTAGAATTGGTTCTGATGGTATAATTATCAGACCATTAGATATGAAGGTATAATAAGCAGCATTTACACCCCAGAAAAATACAGTAAGATAGCTATAAATCCAATCTCAATTGCAATGAGGTCGAGTTAAATATGTAAATATTTAGATACCCGGCGCTGATTATCTCTGCAATAACACATACGACAGCGCCCACTCAATAATTACAGTCAGTTATAAAAATTGTTATTATCAACATGTCAGTTTTTTAAATCACAAACATAAGCTAAATCATCAAATGTAAAATACAGAGCAAAACATATAAATCCGAGCCCATAGGATATGACATTAAGCTCAAGATAAAAGCTCAGCCTGACCGTTACTAATAACAGCAAAATTACTGGCACAGTAAATTCCGTACTAACGGCGGGTATTAACCATTATAATTTTCACCCTGTAAGAGAATATACAACTATCATGCCACATTTTAATCCTGTTCCTGTATCTAATAAAAAATTCGTCTTTGATGATTTCATACTCAACATGGATGGCTCCCTGCTACGAGCAGAAAAGAAAGTGAATATTCCGCCAAAAGAATATGCCGTTCTGGTCATCCTGCTCGAAGCCGCCGGCGAGATTGTTAGTAAAAACACCTTACTGGACCAGGTATGGGGCGACGCCGAGGTTAACGAAGAATCTCTTACCCGCTGTATTTATGCTTTACGACGTATCCTGTCGGAAGATAAAGAACATCGTTACATCGAAACGTTATATGGGCAAGGCTATCGTTTTAATCGTCCGGTCGTGGTAGTGTCTCCGCCAGCGCCGCAACCCACCACTCATACGTTGGCGATTCTTCCTTTTCAGATGCAGGATCAAATTCAATCTGAGAGCCTGCATTACTCTATCGTGAAGGGACTATCTCAGTATGCGCCCTTTGGCCTGAGCGTGCTGCCGGTGACCATTACTAAGAATTGTCGCAGTGTTAAGGACATTCTGGAGCTCATGGATCAACTGCGCCCCGATTATTACATCTCCGGACAGATGATCCCCGATGGCAACGATAATGTTGTGCAGATCGAGATCGTTCGGGTTAAAGGCTATAACCTATTGCATCAGGAAAGCATTAAGTTGGTGGAAAACCAGCCCACCTCTCTCTTGCAAAACAAAATTGCGAATCTTTTGCTCAGATGTATCCCGGGGCTTCGCTGGGACACAAAGCAGGTTAGCGAGCTAAATTCGATTGACAGTACCATGGTCTATTTACGCGGTAAGCATGAATTAAACCAATATACCCCCTATAGCTTACAGCAAGCGCTTAAGTTGTTAACTCAATGCGTCAATATGTCGCCAAATAGCATTGCGCCTTATTGTGCGCTGGCAGAATGCTATCTCAGCATGGCGCAAATGGGAATTTTTGACAAACAAAACGCTATGATCAAAGCCAAAGAACATGCCATTAAGGCGACAGAGCTGGACCATAATAATCCGCAAGCTTTAGGATTACTGGGGTTAATTAATACGATTCATTCAGAATACATCGTTGGGAGTTTACTATTCAAACAAGCTAATTTAATTTCGCCCGTCTCTGCGGATATTAAATATTATTATGGCTGGAACCTCTTCATGGCTGGTCAGTTGGAGGAGGCCTTACAAACGATTAACGAGTGTTTAAAATTGGACCCAACGCGCGCAGCAGCAGGGATCACTAAACTATGGATTACCTACTATCATACTGGCCTTGATGATGCTATACGTTTAGGAGATGAATTACGTTCGCAACATTTGCAGGATAATCCAATATTATTAAGTATGCAGGTTATGTTTCTTTCGCTTAAAGGTAAACATGAACTGGCACGAAAATTAACTAAAGAAATATCCACACATGAAATAACAGGGCTTATTGCTGTTAATCTTCTTTATGCTGAATACTGTCAGAATAGTGAGCGTGCCTTACCGGCGATAAGAGAATTTCTGGAAACTGAACAGAGTATTGATAATAATCCAGGGCTATTACCGTTAGTACTGATTGCCCATGGAGAAGTTATTGCCGAGAAAATGTGGAGTAAATTTAAAAACGAAGACAACATTTGGTTCAAAAGATGGAAACAGGATCCCCGCTTGGTTAAATTACGGTAAAATCTGAGAGAGGAGATATGCATTATTTTTTTATCATCGTAATCTGGTTGCTTAGTATGAGTACGGCACGGGCTGATTGCTGGCTTCAGGCTGAAAAAATGTTCAATATTGAATCAGAACTACTTTATGCTATCGCTCAACAGGAATCAGCGATGAAACCAGGCGCCATTGGTTATAACCGAGATGGTTCTACCGATATTGGCCTGATGCAAATTAATAGCTTCCATATGAAAAGATTGAAAAAAATGGGGATCAGTGAAAAACAGTTATTACATGATCCCTGCATTTCTGTCATTGTTGGCGCATCCATTTTATCAGATATGATGAAAATCTACGGTTATAGCTGGGAGGCCGTTGGTGCTTATAATGCCGGGACGTCGCCGAAAAGAGCTGATATAAGGAAAAGTTATGCTAAAAAAATTTGGGAGAATTACAAAAAATTAAAAGAGATGCCAGCAGAAGAGAAGAACAAAAGACTTTCTATCGCGTTAAACAAATAATCATATAACAATAGCTTACTTTCAGATCACATCCAAAAGTAAGCTATTTTTTAATCAGATTGCCGTGTTCGTAAGCAATTGGGCTTGCATTGCTTTTAGCTGTACAAACTGCGATGCATCTTCCAGCATTCTATTATTCCGTGAATCCCGAAAATCTGAACGTACCTGCTCCAGATTGCTATGAGGATTATCCTTAAGCACAAGGGCCGCAGCCATCGTTCCGGTTCTTCCCACTCCGCCCAGACAATGAATCATCGGTAAATGATTATCCGATGTACTACGCCCCGGCGCGCCATTTTGGTTGGCAATATTTTTCACGCTATCTGCCAGATATTCTAACTGAGCAGCGGACGGTAACGGCTGGTGATCTGACCAATTTTTCACATGTAGTACCGGGAGCGTATACTGCTTTTCTCCCCAGGACAGTTGCATATTGTATCGGTCTATCGTGCCTTCCTGATTCCCTGAGTTCACTTTTTGGCTGCTGGTATGTACCTCGCCAAAGGTATGAATCCCCCTGAAATAGGCGGGTAATTGACTTGCCTGTATCTGCTCTTCCGGCGTTAACACCACCAGGCATGAGCACTCTTTTTCAAGAAGCGTTTTCATGTGCGCTTCCAGCGCGGCTGGCGTAGATTTTGGATACGAACTGGCTAATGCCACTGGCTTACCGGCAAAAGTTAGCGTATTCACTGGCACAGGCGTTCCGTCGTTCAATTTCACCTGAGTTTGCTGATTAATCGGGATGCTGCTGGCTGCGAACCGTGCCAGACCCAGTGTAGGTCCGCTCAACATCTGTGGCATTGGCGCACCAGCTTTTATGTTCTCAAGTTCAGTTGTAACATTTTTCAGTTCGTTAGTAATAGCCTGAATCTTTTTTGCAGCCTGCGTTAATTCTTGACTGGAGGCTTTACCAATCCACTTCTCGACCTCTCCTCCACTGGTTCCCCATTGTGAGAACCGGGCTACACCTACCTGAATATTTGTTAACGTTACAGCATAATCATTAAGTTGTTTAGCCTCTGGAATTTTATTTAAATTCCGTAAATTCGTCATTAATGAACGTAGCGTACCGCTACCCGAAGCCATCTCCTGGAAGTTTTCTCGCAGCTTATTTCCGTCCATTTGTTCCAGTTGAGGTATTGCACTCTTAAGTCCGTTTAGCGCAATATCGAGTAAATGCTGTTTCATCTCTGCACCAACATCGCCATTTTGCTCTGTCACTTTTGTCTCGCCGCCTTTTATTACTAAAGCGGAATTCATGATACCAACATTATCCTTGTTCTTAATAAGATTTATAAACCCTTCGTCAGCAGCTTTTACACACTCCGTGATCTGCTCTGCTAAACGTTGGGTAAGGGGTTTGTTCATATTTATTCTGGACATTAATAGTGCGTCATTTACTGCTGTTTCCCCATATTTTTCCGTTAATGCCTGGATAAATACCTGTAAAGTTTTTTGATCCTGTATTCTGGTATTTTCCGTGTGTTTTTGCACCACTTCAGTATTTTTAAATAACGGCATTTTTCCAAGCCAGGTTAATACTTTTGACGAAAATTTTTCAGGCGCAACATATGCCTTATTAGTATTTTCCTTAGCAATATATAGTCGGGCATCACTCGGTACGCCAGATTTTGAAAATGAAGACAATGTTAAATTATTCAACTTCCTCTCCTCATACTTTAGCGTATTCTTGCAGCCTGTTTTTGAGCGCTTCCTGCTGATTCACGAATGACTCAAGCTGCGATATAATATGATATATATTTGTCAGATCGGTAATTACATCTATAAACAATAATGTCTCTGCGCTATCAATATACGCTAACGTGCCTTCATTCTTCGCTGCCAGTTCACCATTAATCACCATAATCTGTCGCCAGATAGAATCGCCACAAAAAGGCGATAGTGGTATAATCATACCGTTCAATAACCAGATATCATCTTTAGCTTCAATAGACATAAAAATATCGGTATCGAGCAGTAATAAACACTGATTGTTGTCATCAAAAGTGAGTGGCAAACCTAATTTTTCACCAATATCAGCGATAATATCCTGGTGTGCTTGCAAATTATCTTCCTCTTTAATTATTTATTTTATAAGTTTAATTTTTCGGTTTTACCAGAGAAATGTCATGTTTGATATTCTTATGCGCCCGTCGCCGGGCGCAATGTTTATCTCCTTTAATCCAGTAAAATAACCACTCACTACGTGTCGGGACACATATCAGCAACTCTTTCGGATCGTTTTCAACATGGCGTAACTTTCCTTTACTAAAGAAAAGCGAACTGTCAGCAATATCATCATATATTTCAGCCATATCTGAACCGGGTACTACATGTGTGATGATTTTCATAACAATTAACCATATTCAATTGTTGTCGAGCGAGAGAATAATACTATACTCTCGACTCAAGACTTTTTTCAACAACACGGCATATATCCGCAAAGGTCGTCATATCCGGAAGATCGTTTTCATTACAACTAATGTCAAACTCCTCACTAAGACCAAATACAATATCAATTAAATCCAATGAGTCAGCGTAAAGATCCTCAACCAGATGGGTCTGACCATTGATGCAATCAATATCAACGGCAATACAGGAGGTGATCACTTTTTTGACTCTTGCTTCAATATCCATATTCATCGCATCTTTTCCAGTTAATTAACGCTGCATGTGCAAGCCATCAACGGTAGTAATGACCCGTTCCACGCCGGGTTTATTCAGGTATGACTCGTAAGCCGGGCCATCTCGCCAGCTACCGTCCCCGATAAGGCCGTCCAGCACACTACTTAACACATAGTCAGTTTCCCCTTTTTGTCTGGTCAAACCCGCCTCTCTGGCAAACTGCAGCGCAACCTCGGCCAGTTTTTCTTTTTGTGGATGATGAGTAATGACCTCTTTAAGCATATCCATTTTCGCTTTCAATTCTGGATGCTTTTCAATATCGCTACATTGCGCTTTCAACGCTGCACTCTTTATAGAGTCACTGGGCAATATTTCCGCACGCAACCCGTCAAACGCTCTGCGTACTGGAAACGGTGTGGAGGTATCCGGCTCCAGGGCTTTACGTACCACCCCCAAAAACATATCACGGGTATTGAAATGCATTGAACGCATATTCGTAACACTCGGAATTGCTGAAAGGAAACTATTTTGCTTAAACTTCAGACCAGAAAATTGGCCAGCCTTATCTGCCTGGTTATTATCATTATCAGTCGTACCCGCTTTAGTACCTGTAATTACCGAGGTTTCTGGCTGCAAGGTATCAATTTTATTATTCTCGACGCCAGCAAGTTGGCTGGCAAGCGGCTTCACATCCACAATCTCTGCCGTCTGGCTTTGCTCTTTATTATCATCAACGCCATGCACCGTGGCCTGCACCGGCTTGCCGATAATGACCTTGCTGGTTACGCTATCGACTTCATCAAAAGAGGCTGTTTCACCCGTGGTTCCCTTTTCAGACGTTATCACCTTTCCATCTGTGCTTTCGGATGAAGCGTTGGTCACAGCCTCTGCAGTGGCATGAGCCGTGACATCAATTTTACCCGCGATATCCTGCGTGCTGGCACCGCGTACCGTCTCCGCTTGATGCGTATTTGAGTCTACACGCGAATGATTATGACTTACGCTACTGCTGTTACTCGAATGGTGTGACTCGTAATGGCGTTGGCTGTTATCAATAAGTGTTCGGCTATTATCAATAGTCTTCCGGCTATTATCATGGTTGCTATTATCAATATGGCGCTGGCTATTATCGACATGGCTTCGGCTATTGTTAATATGCTTACTGTTATCCACATTATGATTACTGCTATCAATATTGATATTGATATTAATACCTGCAGGTTCAGGCTTTTTACCACCATCAGGCATCGGTCCAGCCGCTGGTTCCGGAATTTTAGGCTCAGGCTGTTTGTCTGCCGGAATTTGTGCAAAAACATTACGTAGCAACAGAGGTATCAACGCTTTCATTTCAAGGTGTCGTGCTTCCATTCCTACGCTGGTACCCTGCTCTTGCGTTAATTTTTGGTGACACATATCAAGTGCGTCAACCGCCTTCTCCGCCGCTTTATCAACAAGCTGTGCAATATTGCTACGGGTTAGCGGATCTAACGTACAACCAAATTGATGTTCAATACAATCGGTAATATAGGGCATCACTTCATGCATGACATACTGCGTAGATAAGTTTCTTAAATCACCGCCGGTATGATTTTTGATGATATCCAGCAGCTTATTATGAAGCGTTTCAAGCTTCGCTTCCGCCTTCTTCGTTTCTGGCGTCCATGGTCCAAAAGCCGATTTTTCTTTCAGACCATCTTTCATCATTTGCGCGGTATACTCTGCCCCCACCTTCATCAGTAGCTCCTTCGCCGCAGGCGAGTCGCTGGTGGCTTTTTGCGCTGAATGAAAGAGTCCCGCAAATTCCGTTACCGCCTTCCTGGCGCCGGTATTACTTGAGCTGGTAAAAATTTCTTTTAACGCCTCGGCATCTTTTCCACATTTGAACAACGCCTCCAGACTCGACTGTTTGGTCAGCGCGGGAAAATCTTCCAGTCGTGGGCCGTTAATTTCCCCTGACAACGTCGATGTGGCATTTCCGCTGACTGCGGAGATATTTGCTGCAAGATTTGTGGCCTGCGTTTTGATCTCGGTTTGCATACCAGTTATCACGACGGGAGGCGGAGTTCTTACACTTGCTACCATTATTAATATCCTCTTCTGTTATCCCTGCAGGAAGCTTTTAGCGGTTTCCAGGCTGCTACTTATCGTACTACTCAGCACTTTTACCAGGTTGTCGTACAATGAATTGGAATTGCTATATTTTTGCGTCAGCGTCTGTAATGTTGTTTTTAAATTTTCTTCCTGAGCTTTAAAACCTGCTTGCCAGGCCTGGTATTTCGCGTTATCCATTTCAAGTTTGGAATCATCTCCCGGCTTACCTAATCCACTAATATCCTGAACCATTTTTCGTAACGGCGTCAGATCGACGGTAACGACATAACCTGATCCCGTTGATTTCAGGCAGCTATCGGGTAAATTCAACTCACTGAGCCACTGCCTCGCTTCAGCTTCCGTTGCCCCCTTAACACCACTGCCTGATTGCGCTGGAAATAAGATGGTATTTTTATTGGTTTGATTATATTTATTGATTAAATTGTTTAAATCATTTTTGAGTGAAGTAACATCCAGCTTAACGGTATTCCCATCCTTACCAGGTAATAACCAGCCTCCCATTTTGGAAAGGATGTCACTGAATGCCTGATAAAAATCGGTATAAACTGCCACAACGTTCTCATAAACGCCCAGATAGTTGTCGCCAATCGCCGATATATTTTGGGAAACCATATCCCAAATCTCTGCATCGGAAATGGTTGTTCTCGGCTGCACCATAGGCGCAGTGCTAAATAATGCCAACGCAGGTGCAGAAAACGCGCTCCGCAGCCCTTTATCTTGTTCTGCCGATAATGAAACACCTGATTTTGCCAGCGCATTCAGACTACTGGTCAATTGTTGGCGAGCCAGAGTACGCTCGTCATTATTCTCTTCGGAGATCGGCAACGTTGATCGTAACGTCTGCTGTGCCTGTTGGGCTTTCGTGGCCGCCTGAGATAATGAGATAATATCCGCGCCGCGATGTTCTGCTGTGGACGGCGCAGCGGTAATCTCTACGTGATCGCTCGCCGCGGTTGCCTGTGGCCGTTCGGCAGCAAGTCCCGGACGAGGAGAAGCGGAATAATTTTGAATATTAAGCATAATATCCCCAGTTCACCATCAGGAGCGTTATTTAATAAATCTCCTGATGGCGTATAGATGACCTATCAAATTAAGCGCGAATATTTCCCGCAATAGCGGCGAATGCGGAGGCCTTCGATTGGTTAATGCTCTCCATTGCTTTCAGCATTTCCTGAATCAGGCTGGTCGACTTACGTGAACTTTCACGCGCTTCATCTGATGCGGTGCTGGCAACCCGATTATTCACCTGGCTAATTTGCTGTTCGGAACGTTCCTGGATAGCGGCGTACTGCCCCGCCGATCCCGCGATCCCGCCGACAGTGACCGAGTTCTTCATAATCAAATCGCCGGTCATCTGCATCTTACGCGCGTCGATCCGGGTCATATCCATGGTATTCTGCTCAAGACGAATACTGGATTCGACAGACTCAAGACGTTTCGACAGAATGGCCTGATGTTCAGGGGAAATTTGTTTATTACTGTCTTTAATGCCCAGGCTTTCCGTGGCGCCTGTTCCGGCATTAGATTTAAGCGTCACGTCATTAAGGTTTTTCGTCGCATCAACGCCGGTTTTCTTCATATTTAACGATTTCAGAGAATCGACGCCTTCAGCACCGAGTTTGACGCTATTCTGCCCGTTCAGCACATTTTTAATACTGTGGCTTTCAGTGGTCAGTTTATCGATCTTCGCGGCATTATGTTTAAGCGCGCCTCTTTCATTCTGCAGCCCTTTATGTTCCAGTTTTGCGCCCACGGCAGTGATCCCCAACTGAAGCGCGCCCTGAGAAATACTACCGGACAGCGCATTCATCCCTTCACGCATCATGGAACTTGCCGTCGTTTTTGCAGCGTCAAAACTGACGAGTGACAATTTGCCGGACAGTTTGGTGTCAGCCTGGTTCAACGTCAGCATTAAAACATTCGCGGCAGCCAACAGCGCAACGGCATTGGAAGACATACCGCTAATATCAAAAAATTTTCCGACTTCAGCCTGCTGCTCCCGCAGATGGGTTTGAACCATGTCGTTCGCTTTGTTGCTAAAATTATTAGCCAGGGCGTTCAGATCCTGATTAATATCACTATTCTGAATGCTGGTTCTCAAAAAGGACGTTACCGTTCCTGTGGTTTGCGTTAATACACCAGGCGCAGGGGCTGTCAGCGTAGGACTCAACCCCAGTTCACTGACTTTGCTACCAGTAATGCCAATGCTGCTCAGAATATCTTTAACGCTAACGGATTGCGAACCAGGCTGTGGAGTATTCTCAACAGAATGATGATTTAAATAAGTAGCAGGATTAATCCCCGCATTATTAATTAACATATTTCTCTCCCTTTATTTTGGCGAGTTTTATGCGCGACTCTGGCGCAGAATAAAACGTGAAGCATCCGCATTTTGCTGTACCGCAGAGGACATGACTTTTTGTAATTCCGCAGTCACTTTCTGGTTTTCACCAAATATCTCTACAGACTGTTTAAGCCACTGCTGAATTTGGTCCATGGCAAAACGTGCGAGAGTAAAATCAGCAAGCGCTTCGCTGGCGTTTTTGATAAATACGCCTTCAGCAACGCCGCCGGCTGATTGGGCTGCGGTATTAGTGACTTCCATGCCCAACGCAACTTTATTTAGGGTATTACCTACCAGCTCTTTACTTAAGGCATTCGTTTGCAGGCCCATCTTGCTACCCACATTACCCAGGCCGCTAGTAATACGTTGCATCCCCTGGGTAAAGAGTTTGCTGCCATTTTGCGCCAACTGTTTCAGCACATTAGGCACCAGCTTCTTAATCGTTTCGCCCATCATTTTACTCAGCGCATTACCCAGTTTCGCCGCGGCGCCTTTCCCGACCACCGCCACTACGACAATTACCACCACCATCGCAATGGCTGCGACAATCGCGCCAACAATACTACCGGCCATCTCTGCGGTTTTCTTATCGACGCCTAATCCTTCCAACGCTTTGGTAATCGCTTTGCCAATCAGTTCCATTAACGGCTTCAGAACGTGTTCCATAATCGGGTTCAGCGCCTGCTGAATAAACGACACCCCCGTCGTCGCCTTCACAATTTCATCGGCAACCATTACCGCAAGCCCCACCGCAGCCAGCGCCAGACTCGCCCCACCGGTAAAAATAGCGGCCACAACGCTGACGATTGTTAGCAGCGCGCCGAGGATTTTCCCGATACACCCCATAATGCGGTTGGTTTCTTCGGCTTTGCGCGTCTCTTCCTGAAATTCAGCCGATTTCTTTTCCATCTCCGCCTGACGGCCTTCCTGCAAAGCGCCGAACAGCGCAAGATCGTTTTGCAGGCTTTCTTCGGTATTTTTGCCTACAATCTCAATGAACATGGCCATCAACATGGTGAGACGAGCCACATTTGACAGGTTATCCTTTTCACCCTGGGCAACCTGACTCTGAGAGGCAGCATTCGTCGTGCCCTGGAATTTGGTCAGAATGTTATCCGCTTTCTCGGCTTTAGCTTTTGCGTCTGTGCCCGCTTTGGTCGCCACATCCGTGGCCTTATCTAACTTATCCTTCGCCTCCGTCGCTTCTTTTCCAGCCTGCTCTACCGCGGCTTCAGCCTGCGCATAGCCTGGATCGGACGGGTCCAGCGATTGCAATTTGTTTTGCGCCTGCGTCAGTTTTTTGGCCGCCGCGTCATAGACGCCCTTGGCGGTATCCGTTTTTTTAATACTTTCTTCATAGAGATCCGTCGCGTCCTGCGCCTCTCCCAGCGCCGCCTGAAACTCCTTCGATACCTGGATTCCCATCGCTTTTTGTGACTCAATCATTGCCTGCCATACGGCCAGACGAGATTCCAATTGAGACAGCGAAACATCCCCCAATAAGGTCATTAATTTGCCAAGCAGTAACGTCAGTTGCCCTTCGCTGGAGAGTTTTTCCCGGGCGGCGTCCGTAGGCGGCGTCAGACCCACCGTATTAATAGTGCTCTCACCGGACTTTGTTCCGGCTTTAAGGTCGCCCGCTTTCGTTGCCACTACATCTTTAAAAGCTTTATCCGCCGCTTTTAAAAAGTCCGTGTTCTTACGAACGCCTTCAAAAGCCGCCTCAGCGAGGCGCGGATTTTGGGTATATCCGCCACGGCTAATGCTACTTGCGTCATTTACCATAATTATTCCTTTTCTTGTTCACTGTGCTGCTCTGTCTCCGCCGTTTTTAGCGCTTCCAGATAGACCAACGCTTTTGCCCGCAGAGACTCATCTTCAGTACGTTCATTGACAAGTTCAAAACACTGCCTGGCTTTTGCCGCCTTACGCATTAATAATTGACACTGCCCGGTAAAAAAAACGGGGCGGTAATCATTTTTAAGTAACGTAAAGGCCACTGCATAAAGGTCACATGCTTTCTGAAATTGTTTTTTCAGTTGGCATACCGCCGCCAGTCCCATGGTGTAATCGGGATTGTAAAAATCATAAATGCATAAAAAACGAAAGAATGTCTCAGCTTCATCCAATCGCCCCTGGTTATAGAACTCATAAGCATGAGCATATAAACCATCCATCATATCTTGAGGGATCCCGTGAACGTCTTTTAGCGTGGCGCCTTCGCTAACGGCATCCCAAATCATTTCCGCAACACGTTCTTCGCTGACATTATTTTGATAATCCATTACTTACTCCTGTTATCTGTCACCGACTTTGTAGAACTTAACTACTGCGATTATCTGATGCAGTTATTAAACCCCGACGGTGGTTAGTGAACATTCAAAAAACGCCCAATGAATAAATCGCTACTGCTTCACGCGGATCAATGCCGTTCCTCGTTTTCTTGTGGCTGAATAACGTCTTTGCCCGCGTTTTCTACCTCTTCCAGCCAAACCAGAAGACGTAAAACCTCATCAATTTCTTCCAGACTCACCAAATCATAACGGCGATGGGTTTTGAAAAGACTGCGCGCCAGTTTGATATCGACGATAACCGGTACGCCAACCTTCTCCGCATAAGCGCGAACAGCCAGTGCGCGCTGATTAGTTTCATACACCGAGATCATCGGAATCGGCATCAGTTCAGGTTTAAAATAAATACCGATCGTAATATGCGTTGGGTTGGCAACAATCAGGCGTGAGTTTTCAATATCGGATTTCACCTGTTCAGACAGAATCTCCATATGAACTTCACGTCTTTTAGATTTAACCTCTGGATTCCCTTCCTGCTCCTTCATTTCACGCTTCACTTCTTCCTTATCCATTTTCATATCTTTCATGGTCAGGAAATATTCAGCGATAGCATCCAATAATAAGACAATCAATGCGCAGGCAAGGCAAGTTAATACCAACGCGAGAAGAAGCTCACGCCAAATAACGGCAATACCCACGACATTGCCATTTAACTGAGAAAAGATTTCAACCTTATATTTTTTCCAGCAAATGATAGCGGCCACCACAAAGGATGAGAGATATAATAAGGTTTTGACCGTATCTTTTACCGTTCGCATGCTGAAAAGTTTTTTTGCCCCTTCTACCGGGTTTAGCGCCGACAAATTAGGTTTTAATGCCTCTGTCGCCAGCACAAAACCAGCTTGTAATAACGCCGGTAATGCGGAGCATACTAAGCAGAGCAGCATAAATGGGATCAGATATTTTAACCCTAACCCCAAAACGGCCAGACTGTAGTCAGTCATGCTCTGCTCAAAATTATCCGCAATAATGATCTTAATAATCCCCATAAACTCATTAAATGAGCCATACGACACCAGATAAGCAATTCCTCCCAGCGTCAGGCAGGCGATAATAAGATCTTTACTTTTAAACGACTGGCCTTTTTTAGCGGAATCTTCCAGCCGTTTTTTAGTCGGTTTTTCTGTTTTATTCGAGGACATGCGTCGCCCCTCGTTCGTAAAACCAGCTACTTAATCCTGTGGCCTGGAAAGAGAGTCGCAACACATTGTCCGGTAGTACCGGCGAGAAATAAAGCAGCATAATTAAAACGGCAATGCCGCTTTTTACCGTCAGTGAAATCGCAAAGGCGTTCATTTGCGGAGCAAAGCGCGACAATAACCCCAGGAACACTTCTGACAGCAACAGCACTAATACCACAGGGCTGGCCAGAACCAACGCGTTTTGAGCCACCTGATTAATAAACGTTAATAGCGGCGGTAATGAAGGCGTGCACTCGTTCATCGGATCGCATAGCTGATAGCTTTTATTTAACACGTCAACCATCGTGACCAGACCGCCGTTTTGTAAATAAACGACAGCGGCAAACATATTCAGGAAGTTAGCCATTTCCGAGGTATCAATGCCATTTGCCGGATCGATACTGCTACTTAGCGTTGCCCCTCGCTGGTTATCGATAATACAACCCAGCGCATGCATAACCCAAAAAGGCCATGACAGCAGACAGCCCAGCATGACGCCTACCGCCGCTTCTTGCAGAACTAACGGGATCATCGCCACCGATAAAAATGGCGGTGCCTCACTCAATTCATGCGGCCATACTCCCAATGCCACCAGGACGATAATGGCATTTCTCGGCGCGCCGCTTAATACCCCGCTATTCAAAAACGGCAGGAAGAAAAAAATCGGCGCCACACGAGCAAACCCCATTGCCGCAGACGCAACCAGGTTATGAATTTCAAAGTACAACGCATAAAACATTTTTTACCCCTTAGCCAACGCCAGGAATATCACCTGGCGCCCGTAAGAGAGTAAAACTTCGCCATACCAGCCAGACAGTAAAAACAGGCACAAGCACACGCCAAGTAATTTAATACCAAAAGGTAGCGTCTGTTCCTGTAATTGCGTTACCGTCTGGAATAACCCTACCAGGAGGCCGATAATCGTTGCGACAATCGTCGGCCATCCTGAAAGGATTAGAACAAGATAGAGCGCTTTATTACCTGCAAACACTAAATCATCCATTTAACTATCCCGTCTCGTAATGATGTCATGTTGCAATATCCATATACTGTAATATCAAACCCTTAGACAATAAGGTCCAACCATCAAGCGCAACAAAAAGAACCAGCTTAATGGGAGTAGATATTGTTACCGGACTCATCATCATCATCCCCAGCGCCAGTAGCACGCTGGATACCACCAGGTCGACGACAACAAATGGCAAATAGAGATAAAAACCAATTTTAAACGCGCTTTTTATTTCACTCAGCGCATAGGCAGGTAATAACGCAAATATTGAAGGTTTTTCAATTTCATCTTTATCACGCTTTACCGTCTCGGTCTCCTCTCCATACTGACGCTTCAGTTGCGCATTTTCAAAAAACTGAACTAACTCTCGATCTGAATATTTGATCAGATAATCACGGTAGCCATCCAGACCTTCATCAACATGTTTACTTAATGACGAAATGTCATTAAACGTGACATCTTCGTCCTCAAAATAGACGTAGGCATCGTGCATTATTGGCCACATAACAAACATAGAAAGCAGCAATGCGACGCCGTTAAGCGTCATATTTGAAGGTATCTGCTGCAAACCCAGGGCGTTACGCACCATGACAAATACAATAGAAAATTTAACGAAACAGGTTCCTGATGCAATAATAAATGGCAACAGAGTGGAAAATGCCAGTAAGGCAATTAATGAGATATCATTCCCCATTACCAGACTCACTCAGCCATTCATGAATCTCAACGCCCAGGGTGTCATTCATCTGTACCAATTCACCATTACCAAGCAAAACGCCATTCGCCATAATCTCAACGTTAAGTTCAGCATTTGTCGGCAGAGATAATAGCTGTTGCTGCCCTATTGCTTCGAGTTCGGCGAGGGTAACATTCTTACGATACAAGACAAATTCCAGTTTGACGGGTAATTGGTTCAGGCCAGGCAGAATTTCTGCAGTTTCTGTTTCATTTTTTTCTTCTTCGATATGCTGAATATCTAATGTTTCCACAATAATTCCCCCTTCAACACGGTTGAAATGACCTAACTTTTTCGCATAGCAATAAACGTCCGCACTGGAAGTTCGAATCAGGAGTACATCTCCGATCCCGATACGGCCCAGCAACGCCCGCTGCGTGTCACTGCTACCGATCACAAAGTGCAACGGCCAACGCAGCATTTTCGGCCTGCCGCCCCCGGTCGCGGGCAGTTCAGGAAGATACTCAAACCACAGGCCGCCCCGATCGCTCATAATGTGCAACAATTTCCCTTCCGGCAGCGCGCTTCCTGGCACGGGGTCCTCTACACATAAATGCCGACAGGACAAATGCGGCACGGGCAATTCAAAGGGACGCTCTGTCGCCGCAAGCCAGGGAACGATCAGGTGCTCAGCGCCAGCAGAAACTGCCGCCCCCGCCAGAGCGGGAGAGACATGCTCAAGCCAGTCCCCGGGTTTAATCCAGGCTGACCAACGTTTTTCTGAATCACTCAGCCGAACCCACATTCCCTGTCGCGTCGGATATTCCAGCGTAGCTTCCTGGCCATTGCGCTGGCATTCTGCCGCGGTTTGCGCCAATAGCCATTCGCGGCGATCAATCTGTCTCACACGCAATGACATCAGGCGTCATCCTCCTCACCAGCTTGCTGTCTGTGCTGTTGCTGCTGCGGATTTTGCTGATCGTCTCGCGTCAGGTGCCAGCGCTGGGGGTTACCGTTTTGCCATTGATCATGCAAACGATGCTCAACCTGCGTATTTGACGGTATTAACGAAAACTCCCCTACCTGGCGCGCCTGAATATTGACTGAATAGTCATTTCCCCAGCGCTGAAAACGGTAAGTCAGCGAGCTATCCTCTCCTTTCACGCCATCGGTGGTCGGAAAAATAGTCATCATCGGCTTTGATTGCGCCGCTAAAGGCATTTTTTCATCGCCGCCGGATAATTGGCTAAGATCGGAGATAGTTGTTGGTTGCAGGGGAAGCTGAGAAGCTTCTTTGATCTTTTTATGTTCTTTATCATCAGACTTATTGGTATTGGTTGCAGCCATTCGGGAAGGTACGACATCTCGCGGCAGCGGCGCGCCCTCTTTACGAACGCCTTCGCCCGCGATGACTTTATTATCCCCAGGCAATACCTTGTTATTATCGTCAGAGATTCCCGTGGCGTTATCCGCTAATTCACTGACGGCTTCCACGCCTTTTAAATCAGCAGATAATTTTTTACCGCTTACGCCCTCTAACTGCCCATTTTTAGACGATAGCAGTACTGCCGATTTATCTACTTTGCTCTCCGCAGAGACCAAACCGACGGATTTTTCAGCAGTGACTTTCAACAGTTTTTCAGCAATCCTAAGCTCGCCTTTCACGTGATGATGCAGACCAGATACGCGGCTATTGTGATGTTCTGATTTCGCTGGTGCGCCATGTCGCATTGCCGCCAGTAAAACCGGTAATGCCGTTTCCTTATGCATCACGAAAGTATCGCCATACTCGCGATCTTTTTTATCATCGGAATATTCTGTCTTATGTTTTTCCACCGCTTTTCTTAATGCCTCTGATAAACCGCCGACCTCGTCTTGCTGCGGCAGTAAAATATTTCCGGATGAACTGACAACTGACACATCGCCCATTAAATTATCTCCTCTGACTCGGCCTCTTCCTGCTGTATCTCTCGCTGAATATAGAGTCTTTTCTGACGAATTATCCAGCGTTGATAGTTCCCTTCTTTGCGCAACCAATATTTACTTTTTTCCTGAAACTCTTCCCTTTTCTTTTCCAGTTCGTCCCGTTGTTCCTGAATTTGTGTAATCTGAAGTTCTAAATCTTTTATCTGTCGGCGAACAATAGACTGCTTACGTAATAACGCATAAATTTCCTCACGACTGAGCTGTCTGTTTTCTGCACGCAGCGTATCTAATAGCAATTTCAGACCCGCGATTTGTTCAACGATCGCCTCCTCCTCCGCCTGCAGCCTGCGATCCTCATCCTGATAGCGAAGTAATATCGACTCACACTGCGAATGAAATACCGTACAGCGCCGCTGTAGTACTTTAATCCTGGTCAGCGAATGCATTCATACCGCTCAACGTGTCATCAAAGGATGAATATTGCGCTACCGACTGGCATAACCAGGCTTTCAGGCCATCCCGCATCTGCATCGCCCGATCGTTATCGATATTTTCGCCAGGACGATATTCTCCTAAGTCAATGAAAAGCTGGAGCTCTTCCAGACGCGTCATTAATTTACGCACGGAAGACGCCTGCTCAGCATGTGTCGGCGTCGTGACTTGTCCAAAAACACGGCTTACGCTTTTCAGTACATCGATTGCCGGGTAATGCCCCTGCCCGGCCAGCTTTCTACTCAGATACAGGTGGCCGTCAAGAATAGAGCGAATTTCATCCGCCATCGGGTCAGCCTCTTCCTCGCTTTCCAGCAACACCGTATAAAAGGCAGTGATGCTTCCATCTCTGGTCGCCCCAGGGCGCTCCAGCAAACGGGGCAAATTATCAAATACGGAGGCCGGATAACCGCGACGGGCCGGGCGCTCCCCTGACGCCAGAGCCACGTCTCGCAAAGCGCGCGCATAACGGGTCATAGAGTCGATAAAAAGCACGACACGTTTTCCCTGGTCGCGAAAATATTCCGCTACGGTTGTCGCCAGTTGCGCCGCATTGCAGCGATCCACCGAGGGAAAATCGGAGGTAGCAAAAACCAGCACGCATTTTTCTTTCTTATGCGAGGCGCGCAACATATCCACGAATTCAGTGACCTCACGGCCTCGTTCACCGATAAGACCGATAACAAAGACATCCGCCTCCGTTTGCTCGATCAGCATATGCATCAGCATGGTCTTACCGCATCCTGCGGAGGCAAAAATGCCCATCCGCTGACCTACGCCACAGGTCAATAACCCGTCAATCGCGCGCACGCCGGTAATCAGCGGTTCATGGACGCCAACGCGCGAAGCGTAAGAAGGCGGTGCGACATCAATAACGCGTTCTTCACTAATCGGCGCCACTTCAGAGGTAAAACGCTCAACGATTTTCCCCGTCGGGTCCAACACCGCGCCTAATACCGAATATCCCACCCACGCCGATAACGCGCGTCCAGTGGGATAAAGCACGACATCACGGGTCAGTCCCTGCGCGTTGCCGATAAGGCTCAGCACGGTGCGTTCCCGCTGTAAGCCAACCACCTGCGCACGCGCGACGACCTGTTTTTGATGCCAGCCACGGCGTATTTCACACAGCTCGCCAATGGCCACATCGCGCAATTCCGCCTCAATGATTGGGCCCGTTATTTTTTGTGGGTAGGCCAGATATTGCAGTAAACGAGGTGTTTTCATCTCATTAGCGACCGACTAAAAACTTCCAGATGGTTGTAAAATCCATTCAAGGCATTAGAGAACTTTTCACCGTCAGATAAAAAATCCGGATGCACTAAGGCCTTAAGCGTTAGTTCCCCATTCTGTTCCCCTAATAGCAATTGCCCGCCGCGGACAAACTGGCATCCTTCCATTATGGTCATTAAGATTTCATAGGCCCGCTGTTGTAATACCACCATGCTATCAGCACCCAATTGCGCCCAGATCCATACATCTTCGTCCTTGACGCTGATACAGATACTGGGCAAGGCAAATAAATCCAGAACAATTGTCGAATGACTATCTATTCCTCCAATTAGCGAAGGATCGCAACCACTTACTTCCAGTGCAGAACGAACTAATTCAGCGATATCCAAATGTTGCATAGATCTTTTCCTTAATTAAACCCTTATATTGTTTTTATAACATTCACTGACTTGCTATCTGCTATCTCACCGAAAGATAAAACTTCCAGATCCGGAAAACGACCTTCAATCATTTTCTTAATAAATCGACGGACATCGACAGACGTAAGGAGGACAAGGTCTTTATGTGCAATCAATAAATCATCCAGCTTAAGTGTAATGAGATCCATCAAATTAGCGGAGGCTTCCGGGTCAAGGCTGAGGAAGGTACTGCCAGAGGTCTGACGGATCCCTTTGCGAATAACATCCTCAACTTCAGCAGATACCATTACTGCTCGTAATTCACCGCCATTGGCGAATTTATGGCAGATATAACGCGCCATTGCTCCACGAATATGTTCCACAAGGTTAATGACGTCTTTTTCTCTTGGTGCCCACAATGCGAGCGCTTCCATAATTAATTTCATATTACGCACGGAAACACGTTCGCTTAGCAAACGCTGCAAAACTTCAGATATACGTTGCACCGTGGCATGTCTGAGCACTTCTTTAAGTAAATCAGGAAATTTCGCCTCCAACTGATCCAGCATATATTTTGTTTCCTGAATACCGAAATATTCATTGACGTTGCGCGCCAGCATCACCGCCAGACAATGGTAAAGCTCGTCAAGCGCGTTCCGCAGCACATACCCAAGCTCCCGGAGTTTCTCCCCTTCCTCATGCGTTACCCAGAAGTACTGACTACTCCCTTGCTGATGGGTTGTTGGATTAATGCCAAAGGAAGCGACTTCATCGGAATAATTTACCACTCGCATCAAATCAAAATAGACCGTAAATTGTTCAACACGGATCTCATTAATCAACAATACGATGTTGTTATCGTCCAGGCCCTCACCATCGCGTAACAATACTTCCGGCAGGCGCACGCCATAATCAATAAAGAACTGACTACGTAGACGATCCGCAAGCTGAGCTTTTTCCAAATCTTCACGTCGGCTCTTCGGCACAAGTAATATCAACGGTACGGTCTCTGTAGAGACTTTATCGAGATCGCCAATCAGTCCTAACGACGTCCCTTCTTTTTCCTCAATACTGAGCGGCTGCTCGCCTTTGCTGGTTTTAGGCTTGACTGCGCTACGTTTTGCTTCACGGAATTTAAAATAAAAGAGTACGCTTAAAACTACCGACAAAATAACAAAAACCGGCAGCGGGAATCCCGGCAGAGTCCCCATTGAAATGGTCAGAATAGCCGTAACAACCAATACAAATGGGTTGTTCAACAGCTGCGTCATAATATTCCGCCCCATATTATCGCTATCGCCATTTACGCGAGTAACGATAAAACCGGCACTAATCGCAATTAACAGTGCAGGGATCTGGGCGACAAGACCATCACCGATGGTCAGCATAGTATAAGTAGACAGCGCGGAGGATAAATCCATACCATGGCGGGTCATCCCCACCGAAATACCGCCAATAAAGTTCACAAAGATGATAATGATGCCGGCAATGGCGTCACCTTTGATAAACTTCATCGCACCGTCAAAGGAACCGTAAAGCTGGCTTTCCCTTTCCAGTACGCTTCGCCGTTCGCGCGCGGCATCCGCATCAATAATACCGGCCTTCAAATCGGCATCGATACTCATCTGCTTACCGGGCATACCATCCAGAGAAAAACGAGCTGCGACTTCCGCAACGCGTTCTGAACCTTTGGTAATAACGATAAACTGGACCACGGTGACAATAGAGAAAACAACAAAACCCACTGCCAGGCTATCGCCAATAACGAATTGCCCGAACGTGGCAATAATTTCCCCAGCATCGGCTTCAATCAAGATAAGACGGCTGGTACTGATTGATAATGCCAGACGAAAGAGCGTGGTAATTAACAGTACCGCAGGGAACGTTGAAAAACTGAGGATTCTGTCAATGTAGAACGACCCCATAAACACCAATATCGCCAGTACGATATTCAGCGCGATCAGGAAATCAACCAGATAGGTAGGTAATGGAATGACGAACATAGAAATGATCATCACCATTAGTACCAGAATCAGTAATTCAGGTCGTAAACGAGCACTGTTAAGTAGAGAAAGCAGCACTATAGGTATCCTGTTAATATTAAATTAAGACGGCTTTTCAATAGTACGACGCTGCTCTGCCATTTCATGCTTGTAGGCAATATCAGTCATACTACGTAACGCCATTAACAATTCTTCCTGCCAATATTCTTCATAAAAGAGTGAAGAAGGTATGGCTTTACATACTTGATAAAATATCTGCAAAAAGGATGCATGTTCTTTATGACTAAGCAGTAACGCATTCAAACCTATAATATCGGCTAACAGCGAATCCACTTCATGTGGCTGTTGCAATAGCGAAAGCATCAGTAGTAACCACGACGACTCCTCTGCATTAAACGCTTTGGTAAACGAATACGACAACAATGTACTCACAAACAGTAGATCAGCGGAGCGCAACATTTTAAGTTGCGTCAGGCGTCGTAAAAGTTGGCCAAACTCCAGGCGTGAACAACTGGCGTCATTAGCGTCAATATCGGTTAATAGCGAACCCTCAATAAAATCCAGTACCACCAGTCGACGTTGGTAGCCATAACTGGCTATCCAGTCAGCGTAAATCTCCACTTCATGTGATTCACTCTGGATAAATTGCCGATAGCTGGCGCGTAATAAGCCTGGTTTTAGCGATAATGTTTTCCCAAAAAGCCGGGCTTTCAACGCACAATTAATCCCTGCCTTGAGGGTCTTCGGATCGGTTTGCTCTTCAACGTGCTTGAGTAACGACTCCAGTTTTTTCCGCACGATCTCTTCCAGGTCTTTACGACGAAGCAATTCGCGTAACACAAGGACTAAATCACTGGGGTCAGGAAATAAGCTACGCGCCTGACGTAAAAAATCCTCTAACGCGCCGCCATGTACGCTAATTAGCTTTAATATTTGCTTCGCCTTCGGTAAAGCCTCATCCTCCAGCACGCGTTCAAAACTGTTAGATAAATTACTGGATTTTTTTTCATAATCGCGACGGTTACGAAATTGCGCCAGCGCCGCTGACATTTCATCCGTCGACTGGACAAATTTCTGTACTTCCGCCCCTGGAGACGATTCCTCTGCAGCCTGTTGTATTTCCGCCTGTTGCGCATCAGTATGTTGGGTCGCATCCTGATGAGATGTCTGCCTGGACAATATTCTGGAAAATGAAATACCGGAGGTTGAACCAGGAATCATTTAATTGCCTCCTGGCCTCTATCCAGATAAACACGAACCCATTTTTGTAACTTATCATCCCCACTCCAGATACCGCTTTGTTTCAGAATATTGTTTACCGATTCACTGGCGTCCGGCGTTAACGGGTCGACAATTTCTTTTGGTTCAATCATGAATACTCGAACAACATTACTTTTATTCTTACTGGAATAACGGAACAGACCACCAATAAACGGTATTTTTCCTAAGAACGGAATACTTTGGACAGTATCGGTATTCGCATCCCGTGTATAACCACCGACCAGCAAACTTTTTCCATGCGGAACTCTCGCAATAGTGCTAATTAACGTTCGTCCGACTTCGGGTAACGCATCTACAGAGGTGGTGGTATCGGTTTGCGGCGTCTTATCGTTACCATCTTCAATGTCCAGCGACATTTCTATCTGGCCATCTGCGGAAAAACGGGGTAGCACCCTAATCATTGTTCCGTATGTAACATGCTCAAGCGCAACATTACGCTCCCCAATCAGCTTGGTATAAAACGTTCTGTTGTTATCAAAAATAGCGGGAACATTTTCCTGAGTCAGTAATACCGGGCGCGAAACTACCGTCGCCTGCTTCTTCTCTTCTAACGCATTTACCGCGGCGATGAACCGACTGCCATCCAGAGTACTAATTGAAGACTGGTTTAATGACACGCCAAGTTTGTCCCCGATAGTAATACTACCGCTCCATGAAGTACCCAGACGCTCCAGATCGCTTTTATTAAGATCGACAATCCACAGGGATAATTCTACGTGACGCTTGGCGACATCCAGTGCTTTAACCAGCATTTCGATAAAATGCACCTGCTCAGCCGTTCCTTTTACTAACAAACTATTGGTATCCGGATAGGCCACGATTTTAATATCGCCCGCCGCGGCATTTTGCTTTAAAGCCTCCTGGAGACTCATGCCACCGGCATAATTTGATGTTTTACCTTTCTCTCCATTCGCTGAAAACGCTGGCATCGCCGGGACAGGTTCGCTACTGGCAATATTGCCTAAGGGTTGCTCTTCTCCCTGCAATAACCTTTCAATGGCCGTGGCAATACCGGGGATAACCATTTTCTGATCGCGCAAATTGTAGGTACGATCGCCCACGAAGGTATTGTTCAGACGCATCACCCCTATTTTCTGGCGCCCCAGTTCAATACCATCGTTTTGCTTGTCCATCATGGTGGCGGCGTTAACCACCATATCAACATAGACAGGCGGCCCTGAAACATAGAATGTTCCTTTACGGTTATCGCCACGTAGCGGGTAATTCTTGTTATATAAACCTGAGCGTTTTAGAAAGTTGTTGAATTCATTGAGCGAAACGTTCCGTAAAGAAACGACGGCATTGCGCATTTCACTGGCGTCATAAATATAGATAGCCTGCCCATCGAAATACCAGATCAGCCCTAATTGTAGGGAAAGCTTCTCCAGTAATACGTTAGGATCGTTAAACTCAAAGTTGCCCGTAATTTTTTTTCGTGCCGCCATTTTGCTAACAATGACAGGCTCCTTTAGCTGTAGCGCCATAGCATCGAAAAATGTTCGCAGGCTATCGTCTTTCGCAACAAACCCACTTCCCGTTACAGGTATTTTTTCACTTGAATAACCAGGTGCTACCAGAACAAGCGCGGCACATGCCAGCACTCTGGCCAAAAGAATATGCGTCTTCATTTGTCTGCCAATTGAATAATATTTGATAATTTCCGCGGCGAAACGCCGATCAGCTCTTTGATTTCATTAGAAAAATGTGAAGGCGATGAGTAACCATTATTGACAGCTAATTGGGTGATATTCTCGTGTCCTTCTACGCTATCCAGCAGTGATTGCGCCATACGCCAGTTTCGTAATTCACTCTTCGCTTTTCCGCCTAACGCCCTGCTGCACAAACGACGAAAATGGGTATAAGAAACACCATAGTCTTCTCCTAACATTCTCATCGTGCTGCCGCTTGTTGACTGGGCGAGTAAATAACCGACCAACCAGTAACTCTCACTTTTTCGTAAAAGCGTTAATACCTTGCTGAAAGCCGGAGAGGGCGTAATAATTTGCTGCAAAAACCAGTACTCGCAGCGTTTACGATCTTGCCAAATAGCGCGAAACTCAGGACTCAGCAAAACCCATTTATCGGGTTCAGCGTATGTCGTATCCATAAGTCCTGCGCCATCAATAAACGCCAGTAATTTGCTGAGTACTTCAATTTTTAACGGTCGAAAAATCAGATCTCCTGATACTGGTGCGACAACCGCCTGCTCGATAAAAAGCAGCGCGCCTTCCTGAACCAGGCAGCTTTCATTGTGTTGGCCTTCAGAAAATGACATATGCAGCCTTTGCGCAGAACACGTCTGCATAAACCATGCTTCCGGGCTGCGGATTCTCCGCTTCTCTCCTTCTTTGAGTACTTCCTGTGTATTTAGCATAGTTGTCAGCACCAGTTGAAAATCATTTTAGTATGTAAACAATACCGGGAGCGAGTGACAAAATCCTGATGCAATCATTATGAATCTGATGCCACCCGCTAATTAAATTGACCAGCTCGTACGACACCTTATTATTTAAAATAGAAAATCAGCTCAGAGTATATAAATTCTGGCCTATTATTTCATAGCAGTAAAAAATCAGATAATGTCACCGGCATAGAGAATTAACTGTTTATATCAAGAATTTTTTTTGCTAGCATTCCTGAAAGGCATATTCCCCTTATAACTGTTGTCAGATAACGTTCTGACAGTTGTATTAAAACATTAAGCATCATTCTTCTGTAGCAGGAGTATAATATGAACAAAATTTATAGTTGTCTTCCTATCTTTTTACTGATCGGCTGTGCCCAGGTACCTCTCCCTATCTCCGGGAGTAAACCTGTACAACAGACTGGCGCTCAAAAGGAGCAACAGGCCAGTGCAAATAGTATTGATGAGTGTCTGTCTCTTCCGTATGTACCGTCAGACCTTGCGAAGAATAAAACATTATCAAATCAGAACGCTGATAATTCCGCATCAAAAAATAACACAATCAGCTCAAGCGTTTTTTGCGAAAAATATAAACAAACCAAAGAGCAGGCGTTCACCTTCTTCCAGGAACATCCACAATATATGCGTTCGAAAGAAGATGAAGAGCAACTGATGACCGAATTTAAAAAAGTTCTGCTCGAACCCGGGAATAAGAATTTAAGCATATATCAAACGTTACTTGTTGCCCATGAAAGGCTGCAAGCCTTATAATGTCATACGACCTTTGGCTGAACTCATCATGACATAATTAAGACTACATTTTGCATTGCCACCTAATATCAATATAACTATTATAGTTGTGGTCACTTTTACGGTTGGCCACTTGTCTCTTACGTTGCATTTATCAAACTGTTTTTTGATACAGCAGCGCCTCGCTGCTGCTTTTTTATTTGTGATAAAGAACTGCTCTCCCAAACTCGGGAAAATAGCCGAAACTTATACTGACAATCTATTGTCTGGTATATCGCGGTAAACTGACATCCCCCTCTTTCCCCGCATGTTCGCATTCTTGCGATACCCCATCCACTTTTTGCGGATAACGTTCTTTTTACCTGTGACAGCGTATTGGCTACTGGGCTAGTATAGCGGCAGAAACGTCTCGATGCCTGAAGCGCCCGATAAATCCCATTTTAGCTGATGATATGGTTGCCTTAATTTGTGGGGTTTATCCTTTTGCCAACGTCAAAGGTCCAGGCCGTGTCGGCAAGTCTGACCCGCCCCTCCTTTTATGCAATATATGAGACATAAAGCCAGAATGAATAAAATTTGTTTAAAATTCAAATGATTAATAAGCATACGTCTATGACTGACATTAAAAACCTGGATTTACACACGCCGATGATGCAGCAGTATCTGAGTACATTAATTAACATATTGAAAAACAAAATTTTAATAAAAAAATACTCTATTAATATACATATAGTATACATAATTTAGATTCTTGCTGTTTCTTCTCAGAAGTGCTTTTTCCTTCATTCCTAACCAAGTTATGTCTTTGATAGAAGGCAAAACAAATTAACCTCAAAGAGAGTACAAAGTGGCAAAAATTAGTTTTCAACTTGCTCCGGTATGGGATGCAGTCATGTCAGTCTATGACATCAATATGCTGGTAAAACATACAGAATCATCGATTATTGCAGCTATCAATGATGTTAAAAAAACCGGAGCGGTAAGCTGTCATGTTGTTGAAGGCGATTATGATGAAGAACATAGCTACTACCATGAAACTTATTATTATTTGAGCACATCAGGAGATTCAGAACAGGAGGTAATAGATAAATATTCTCACTTAATATCACAAATGTACAGACGATCAGCATTTATGAATATTTTTGGTCTATTTGAATATCGCATGAATAGATGCAGAGAACTCATGATTGATATCTCAAAAAAGTCAGAAAGCAAAAAAATATCTGAGCAAGGAATATTACAAAAAACACACTGGATGCTTTCCAAAGTTATAAATAACAATGTAGATAGAGCAGTCAATGATGTAGACTATCTAAGAGTAATTAGAAATTACATTACTCATAATAACGGTCATTTACCCGACTTTCATAAAACACTAAAAAAACAAAGTAGGAAAACCAAAAAAGAAAAGTTGATGCTTAAATCAGTGAAGAAAGCAACAGAAGCTGGAGTCCTACAAGTTAATCAGTTTAACGACATTATTCTCAATGAAAATTTCCTTCCATTTGTAGTAAATGAATTTGGTCGTTATTCAAATGAAATAAAAGAATCAATTATAGATTATAATAAAAGAACTGAATCTGCTTGATCATTGCATTCATATAACATGACGAAAGGCCCCTTATTTTTAAGTAGCCTTTCCAATATCCCCAGATATGGGGCAAGTAGTATATTAACTGCACATAGTGCAGGAGACGTATGACATAAAAACTTTTCTTATGGCATATTTTATATTTATCTCATATTTTATTTATGTCAATAGGTTCTGATTAAATATTTTTATAATAATTAATCGACAGCTTAATATTATAGCTTCGCTTGTGCAAGCGAAGCTCCTATTGTTCTTTAATGAATAATGCCAATTATAAGAGAAGCAAGGGCTAACTCTGCGAAGCTACTGCGTATGCTTCTTCGGGTTGACCTTGCTTTTCCGCCCTTTGGTTAGAAAAGAAAAAAGAACTCAAAGAGCTTAACTATGACTTATATATTCAACATATTTAAGGTATGTCGTCATATGTAGCCAACTATGCGGTCTATATTACTAATCAAATCTTAAAACCTTTATTTAACTTAAGCCCGACAAAGTAACGATAAAAAATAATAATTTTTCTATTTTATATATACGTAGAAGAAGGAGAGTAATACCCTCCTTTTATTATTGCATTACGAACAAGAAGAATTCTACCAATGAGATGTATGCTCCCAATCGGGATCAACATAAAATGAATCATCAGTACCTTCATATTTACCAATCAAATATAATAGATTAGCTTGTTCTTTTTTTGGACGATACTTAGTCATTTCCCGTAGAGTTATTAATGCTGACTGGATATTATGATATTTCAATGTAAATTCTTCAATAAGTGAGAAAAACTCACAATTTTGAGCATAAAGGCACAAAGTTCCCCTCCACCAGTCATTCTTTAAATAAGGAACTATTTCAATTGATCTATTCTGTAAAAGCTCTAATGATGCTAAATGCTCTTGATATCGTAAATGACCGAAAGAGTAAGTTCCAGATATTGCATCATGAACAAGCATATTGCACGGATCAATTAGCTCTCCTACAGCAGTAGAACAGGTTTCATTGTCATAATTAAAGCTACTATCATTAGCGATGAATTTTATAATATCACTCTTTGTACCTGAACGAAGATTTCGAGAATGCAAAGCATACGCAATTTTTATTGCTGCTTTTTGCAAAATACTTTGCGACAGAGTCGTTCTACGTATAGCTTTATATGTATCATATACACCACAAAAAAGTTCGAGTCTTTTTGTGAAAATTTCACTTTCACTTCGTGGTATATCAATACCTTTTTCAGCAAGATCACATAACAATGTTGCAAGAAGAGGAGTTTTAACTATTTCAGCAATCTCTTTACCTTTGATGCTTTCAATTACCCGCTCACCAAGAATCACATCATTATTTTTAAACCATGAGGTGATGAATTTATAAAGTTGCTGTTCGCTGAAAGGTAAAAGAGTTATACCTAAGAAATTAACTTTCGAAAGATAACTCACGCAATCTCTACTGGAGATCAATATTTGAATTAAAGGATGCTTTGTTTTAAATTCATTTATAGCATCGATTATACCTGGATATTTGGCATATGCTTCGTCGAGACCATCAAGTACTAATTTGATTTTTACTTCATCAGAAAAATAATTCTTGATACTGATAATATTATCTTGGTTGGACTCCAAATCCTTTGCGGTTAATATAAGCGAAAGTAAAATATCATAATGCCCTATTTTATCATCTAAAGATACATTAATTTTACTCATGTATCTATTTAGTGGGATATAGATAACTTTACTATTTGAGTCACTTAATAGTTTTTTAACATACATTTGTAATGTTGTAGTTTTTCCTGCTCCAGCTCCCCCAAAAACAGCAATATCATAGCTACTATCAAAAAGTTCAAATGGCGAAATAGACAGTCCGTCACTGTATTCTTTAGATTTTTTGGTTATTGTTATAAATTTCTTACTATCCTCAACTTTATTAATGAGTATGTCCAAAGCATTAAGTGTTTTTTGCGTATCTGTTAAAAAGAGAGCTAAATCCACACACTCTTTGCTTTTGTTAATATCATATATGTTTTGCTTATAAGCTTTGCACTTACTTTCAATCCATCTATCAATTTTATCATTCTGAAAAATTATAGAAATTTGTGGCTCATCTATATATTCATTTGATAAAACCGTAAGCTCTTGTTTTTGTGAAATAATTTTTTTGATAACTTTTATTGCATTGAGAAATTCAGGGAAAACACTTTGTTTATGCTGTTCTGATACCTTATGTATATTTTCTTTAGAAATAAAATTTTCAACCGCATCGATTTCTTGTTTAGAGAAGGAATTAGAAACGATTTTTTTAAGGATTTTATTGCATTCTATAGCTAAAGGCAAAATCACACTATCGCTACCAAGAGATAGCATTCCATTAATTGATGAATCGATATAGGATACGATTCTATTTATCGATTGAGTATTAGTGGAAATAAGTTGCTGAACTTGGTCAATATCCTTTTTTATTTTTTGATTTGTTTTAGATTTGAACTTTAACATTGCTTTATTATAAGCATCATCTATAACATCACTTGGTTGGGTTAAAGGATAGTACCCTAAAATTTTTTCTAATGAACGAAATACTTCTTTATTCAATAAATCCCATGAACCTTTCGACAGGATAATTTTTTCTTTTTTTATGGAGAACGTGCTATCAAGTAATATGTTGCTGTCTATCGTCCCCATAAAAAATGCCAAATCACTGTAACAATTAAGTTCATCAATGGAATATTTTTGATTTAAAGCAGCTATTAACTCTAAATTATTTAATTGTTGCACATCATGTAATTGAAGTTTGTCACTGATTGAAAGTAGATTTTCTAAAAGTAAGGGTTTATATTTTTTGATTAATTCTATGACTTGCGGGCCATCTAAAATTTCAACATTTTTATCACCAAAACGAAGCTGTTCATGAATTTCAGAAAGTAATCTCTGGCTAATCTGAAATGGAGAAGCCAAATAAACATAATCAGGGAGTTGTTCGAATCCATTGTGCAATTTTACTTTTTTTGATAAGCACTGTCTTAATTGAAGTATAAGATCCGAGAGTATATTTTTTTTCTGATGTATTTGATTTCTCACCAATTTTCTTTGTTTGTATAACATATATACATGTCCCCTTCAAAGGAATATCATGTATCGCTACTAAATCTTTCCCATACTCATAAGGGCCACCTACAAAATCCACTCGTGAAAACGACATCGACTCAAAAAGTGGCTTAAGTACATTTTTTGAAAAATCATCCTCTTTTAATGCTTGTATGGCTTTCAAATAGAGATTTAGATTACTGTCGTCATCGTGGCTATACATAGGTTATATACCTTATGCTTGAAAATATTAGTTATAGGCATTTTGCCATAATTATCAAAAGGTAAGAAGAGTTTTGAGTAATTTTTTGCTCTTAGTCACAATAATAGTTATTGTAATGCGATAAATCAAACTCTCTCAGCACGATATAGTACTGCGCAATATTACAATTAACATATTAAATTAATATATTACTCTTAATAACAACACCGCAATAAAAAATTGATTCCATTTAATATATAATTCATATTTTAACGCGAATTTTATTTAAATAAATAACAAAGGAGAATGGGAAATAAAAAAAATAAAACCACTCAACCCTCGCAAATTATGCTCCTAAAACACATTAAAATGCAGATATTTATATATTGTACAAACCACATTTTTCAAGCCTCTACAAAAGCTACATTTATAACCATGATTTCTACCTTACCTATTCTCTCGCATATTATTATAGAGAGGAAAACTCTAACTATATTCTCAATTTATGCTCACTACTCTTATAGCATGATCAGGAAAGAAACGCTCTAAAGGAGATGGTATTAATAGTGAACGTATATTAGAAACATGAATTAAATGTGAAAGATTCATACCAGACTCAAAATTATACATTTTAAGTATAAAGAGCATGAATCTTAAATCATTTGAGGCACTCCTTTACTTGGTGTTCATTTTAACACCATTATACACTTGACGTTTTATTATTATCTTTTATATATAAATCATATCATATTAAAATTTAGGTATTCCTATGCATTATAATCACCAAAAACAACAGCCAGATTTAACAAAAACATCTAGAAGAGGAAAATTTCATACTGGACGACTACCAGAGGATGAAATCAGATCATACTGTGTAAGTGTCAGATTAAATAAAAATGAATTATCTATTTTAGAAGAAAAAAGAGGTTCTTATAAAAAAGGAGAATGGCTCAGGATGGCTTCGCTGAATAGACTTCCTTTGGTATTACCAGAGATTAATAAAAGTGCATGGGTAGAGCTTGGTCGCCTTTCGCAAGACTTAAATCGCCTGCTGACCTACCTCAATAGTAAAAGTCCAGACAGCGATCCAACCCTGACAGAAATGCATGTAATCAAACGGCAGGTGCAGACACTTCGCACTCTTCTACTCCCCTCAACTTTTTGGAGTAATACAAATGAAAGGCATGCAGAAAATCAAGAGAGGTAAGCATTTTGCTGGAGTAGTGATCTATGCACTTGAACCGGCTTCACACCACAAAACTGATCCCAAGGTTGTTGGTGGCAATATGGCTGGCAACCATATCGTTGACCTTATTCGCGAGTTTGGACAAACAAAAATTTTACGACCTGATATCAAAAAACCGGTATGGCACAACTCTCTTCGCTTACCGCATGGAGAAAAATTATCAGAAGCACAATGGGCAACCGTAGCCGACGATTATATGTCTCGTATGGGTTTTACTGATACACATCTTCGTTGCTATGTTCTTCATAATGATGAGGCTGGACAGCATATTCACATTATTGCCAGTCGCATCGATATTACTGACGGAAAGTTGTATCTGGGAAAAAATGAGAACCTTATCAGCACTCGAATTATCAGTGAGCTGGAAAGAATACATGGTCTCACAGAAACAGCGACTACTTCAAACCGACGAGCTCAGGGCATAAAGAAGCTTTCGCGCAACGAAAAGATGCTCTCTGAACGAACGGCAACTCCCTGCCCAAAAGTCGCTTTGCAAACTTGCATCGATAATGTGTTAGCCAATCGCCCAGATTTGTTATCGTTCATTAAGCAACTGGAACAAGTGGGTGTAACCTGCCAGCCCAACATTGCTTCGACGGGCAAAATGAATGGTTTTTCATTTGAATTTCGGGGGATTGCCTTCAAGGCTTCACAGCTTGGGAAAAGGTATGCTTGGTCAAATATTCAGACACTTATTGATTACTCGACTGGACATGTAAAACTACTTAATACAGGATCTAAGTTTGCTCCTGCTCCTTGTAAACAGCCAGAAGCACAACATCCCAGCAGAGAAACTATTCTCGATAAACTACTGCAACTCGACGAGCAAGTCAGAAATGAAAGGGAGAATGAACTTGCCCATACCATCCAATTGAACCAAAAACTACGCTTTACGGCCCATCAGATATCCAGACAACACCAATCCCACTTCCAGGTGTGGCTTCCATTTCTTAGCAGGCTCATACAACTGCTCAGACAGTTGGGTAGTTCTGTGTTGTATGCGACCTCTCGTCCCTTTAGACAAATCTATCATCTTCACTTACTTACCTCCTCTCCTGAACCTGGCGATGAAATACATTCAGAACAATTGGTTAGCAAAGGATCCAACTACAAACCACATTTCAAATAGTTCATTTTTCAATTTAGTCAAGAAATTATTTATCGTTTATATAGATCGATAATTCATTTGTGATAGATAAAAACTATCAACAGGAATCCATCGATCGGTACAAGCAATTTTACTAAAGCAGTTCATTCATTGAAAATGCTCAAAAAGACATCGCCTTAAATCAGGTCAGGGAGTTGCAATGAGTAAGCAAACTGTTCAGTGCCCCTTTTGTTTTAAAGAAAGTCCCCACGGCGTAAAAATATGCACCGGATGCCATGCAAAAGTGGCCTATGGTGAAAGTCCGCTCAGTGTGGCCTTCCTGTTTCAATTCGTGGCCTTCGGTCTCGCATGGTTAGTATTTTCATTGACCGATAGCACTTCTGTTTCAGTCATTACGTTTTTTGCCAGCATCATTATTCTTATCTGTATAATTAAAAAGACATATGCAAACAGAGTTGTTTTTATTCAACGAAATTAATTCTGCACTGCATAAAACATTAAAATGAGAGAGCTTATGAACAGACTTATTGCTTCTGTATTTTTTATTTCCGTTTCCTTTACTTCTGGTTGCTCAACATCAGGCAATCAACATCTCAAAAACGAAACATCACAAAGTCTACAGTCGCAAATTACTAAAAATAAGACAACGAAATCAGAAATCACCGCCCTCCTGGGCGAGCCAGATACAAGAACCACTCTTGATAACGGTAATGAAGAATGGACTTACTTTATGAATAACAATCAGTTTGACGCCACCACATTCATCCCGATCGTTGGATTACTGACGGGTGGTTCACAGACACAGGCAAAAAGACTCGAAATCGAATTTAAAGACGAAACGGTCAGAAAGTGGACGTTCTCAGAAAATAACAGCAAGATGAAAACCAGTCTTATTCAATAACGCACTCTACCATCTGGAATTATTTTATGAAAACATATGCAATTACTACACTCATTGCCTCAATTTTTTTACTGAGTGGCTGTAATAATGAGCCCTCCGAGCAAGAACTTTATAATGCAATGAATAAGGTCGTGGAGCAGACGAATGCCATCGTCACATCCATAGCCGGTAAAGATGTCCCAAAAGACGCACTGCGGGAATTAAAATCAGTCAAAAAGCATGACTGTGTGAAAGTATCGGATAAAAGCTATAAATGTAATGTGACGGTTGTTGTCAATAACGACAAGGCCACCGCAGCTGTCACAATGGTCAAAACGGATGATGGCTGGCAGGTCGTAGATAAGTAAAATTCCAGAAAATTATCCCCGCAGGCAGGATCCTGGATAACCAACTCCTGCTTTTTCTTACCCACATATCTCACCGTACCACGAACTGAATAGTGTGCATAAAGCACATCACCTTATCCCCATAGCCTTTTCCTGCCACCTATAGGTGGTGGTACGTAATTCAATGAATGTGAAATGCTCTTCCTTTCATACTGTGCCAGCAAATTTGCATAGAGTTGTTCAACCTCCATGAGGTTACCAGAAATATAATCCACAAGCCCATTCAAGCAATAAAGCATCGTATGGCTGTTGTTGAGCTTTATTAGCACATTAGCCCTGAGTGATGAAACTACACCTGTGAACATCTGCATAATATTATCGACATGAAAACACGAGTTACAGTATTGCTTACGTGAGTAATAATATTTAAGGTGATATCCGACGAAAAGCACATACAGCTTTCGGTAAAACACAGCATTAATAGCATCATCACGATGCTGAGTGATATATTTATCAATCAACTGGATAAATTTTTCTTCCTGCGAAAGAGTAATGTTATTACACATAGCTTGATCCTTTTTTAGTTTTATAATCAAGTACTATCATGCCAACATAAAAAATCAACACCTAAAACAAAATATTTTTTTATCATTACCAATGAGAAATAATTATCATCTTACTTTTTGGAAACAAAACAATAATATATGTAAGTTAAATAACAATCTTCCTTTAATCGAATTTAAAACCAATTAATAAAAAACCTTCTACGGATCTTTATGACAAAGTGCTTCGCACTGGCTTACGCCCCGTATACTGATACGAAGATATTGGTTTATACTTCTCTACGGACTTTCTTGCAGCACCGCTGAGTGCACAAAGCACTCACTCGCTGAAGTAGAAATAATTTTCCAGAGGTTTTCGGCGAAAGCCGGTTTTTATAATCATGTAATACAATGATTTTCAGTTATTCTGATATCTAAGCTCTTCTGCGACAACCTTGCTCATTATTTAACTCCAGATATCTGTATATAGCGTAATTATTTACATTTAGTCCAAAAAAATAATGATAACCGAAGTCCAATGGCGCAACACTGAAGTTGCGCAGACTTCATTACATTTATACACATAAGCATAATGGGTATATTCAATATGGAATCAAGCAAGACAATATGGCAGTTCCAATTAGTATTATAATGCTATGGTTTCTTATTTCTTTATTTATCTTTCATCTTGCGAAAGACAAATAAAATAAAACTAAGTAAATCATAACATTACATCGGATGAGCGGTAATGACTTCCATGAAGTAAATTTATTTATTTCATAACCTGAAACATTAAATCTACCACCCATAGTATTTAATTTAATACTCTATATATCAATATAGATAAAATAATTTGTGTTTTTACGAATAAAAATTTGACAATTAAATAAAATATGCAATATATATTATCAGATAAACAACAAAAGGAGATAATATGATAAATACAAATGTTATTCTAACCAGAGAACAAAAATCCGCGATTGCAGAAGCATTAGACGTATCATTAGACGATTTAGAAGAACTTAGAATTAAAGCCAGTAATAAAAGGAAAACTTCCTTTAAGGATGATTTTTCCATGATCTTTAAAACAAATATCGGCACTCTCGCAAAAATGAAGCTAACACCAACTTCTTTTCGAATAATTATTTATCTTTTTTCAATCATTGATTATGGTAATATTCTTGTTAACTTCTCTCAATCAAGGGTAGCAAAAGATTTAGGACTACAAAAATCTAATGTTTCGAGAGCATTCAAAGAATTATTCGAAAAGAAAATATTGATTCGAAATGCAGAAGACGATCATGTTTATTTGAACTCTAATTTATGTGTAAAAGGGATTCCTCATAAATTTAATGAGGAGCAAATGGGTAAATTCAAGAGATCCAAAGCAGAAACTGAGGACTTTGATAACTCATTTAGTTTTTATAGTGTTAGAAAAAAACAATCGTGAATAAATCTCACAGTACTAATATATATATATCTAGAATGATAAAAACAATACTAAAAAGGTTGCCATTTTTAATTAGTTACAAAAAATGGCAACAATTATAATATATTATATTTGATATCTTTAAAAATCACTTATCCGTGAAAAGGTTATTAAGTCCTTTTAGATCTAAGCCACGCATGTTGGACTCTTCAATAAAATCACCAAATGCCAACATTAGCTCACCTAACTTATCCACTGGTAATTTTGGTCCATTTTTCAAAATAAATGGCATTATTTTGTTCATATGTTCAACCGCCGCCTGTAAAACTTTATCATCTGACCAATCTTTCATATATCGGTTTTTACGATACCATAGTTTTCTTTCATCAGTGCGAGTTAAACTATTTGATTTAGGCTCTTCTTTCTCTTCTAAATTAATGAATAAATCTCTGGCATTGTCAATTTTCATAGTATTACGACCATTAAATTGAGACCACCCATTAGCAATATAATTCAAATATTCATTAATTTCTACAGGGTTCTTAGCCGCATTAGAACCTTCTAAAATAATCACAACTGGATTACCGTTTATCTCATGTGTTTCAGATATAAATATTATATAGTCAATAGAGTTAAATCTATACTCTCCATCTTTTTTTTCTTTCATTCTTTGTTGTAATCGGTAAACAACTAAATCTGGTGATAGTATTTTTATTTTCTCATTTAAAATGACAAGCACACCAACTGAATTATCTAAATTAAAAATATTTTTAGATGATTCTATTTGTTTACATGCCTGACTCAAATATGACTCAAGTAATTTTGTAATTCGAACAAATACTCTGTTTTTGATATCTTCACTATTAGGAAGATCTTTTATGACTAAATTGAAATCCCTTTCACCATAGAAAACAGGATAGTTTTCGTCATTGACATATTGCTCTAACTCAAGTTCGATTTTTTGAGATTGCTCTTGTGTTATACATTTTTGTTCAAAAATGATCTTCCTTCCCATTCCCAAATAATCAGCCTTTTTCTCTTTTCTGAGTTCCTCACTCAATTCTATTGAATCTATGCTTTCTATTGAAGGTAATGAAAGCATGAATTTTTCAAATCGTGAGTCAATACTCATAGTTAACTCCGGAATGATAAAAGATTAAAAGATATATGTGCTACGATATTGAATTTTCAAATTATTTACTCTTTGCAATCCATTATTAACTGAATATTATTACACTGAGCATAATCAATAATAAACTTATTCAAAATAACAAAAAAAATAGAAATTAAATTATGATTGCAAAATTTCTTCATACAATACATGCCTCTCCTGCTCAGACACACAAGCATCTACCAATCCTGTCATAACCCCAATAAACAAATCATTCCATCTCTGCCGTTCTCTCGCAGTATGCCAGTTCTCAGACAAAACTTTTTCCACAGAGATCCAGATAACTTCTGCACGGGTTGTATTTAACAGTTCCTTGAATATTTCGTCAGAAACAGTAAGAACATGTGAATAAATTTTATTATCAATAGTCCAGAAAGGCTCCGGTTCGATAAAGTCAACCAACGAAGTAAAAGCCAGTCCACGGACCTGTGCAGCCTCCATTGTGCTGCTTACCTTATGACGATCACGCCATATTCTTAAATCACCTAAAAGATAATTTACTCGTTGGTTCCTTGCTTTGCTGTCTTCTGCCTGGTATTGGATATAATCAGGGCCATTACCAGTCTGGCGATAACGAGCCAATGTTTTGACACTTACACCAAGATAAAGGGCCGAAACCTCAGCACTCAGGGTTGCATCATCTGGCATACTACCAAATAGCCGCCATACTTCGGCATACTCCCTTAAAGTATCGATTGCACTCATTCCCTGTTCCCCTAATTTGTTGGCAATGGTTGATATTTCGCCGAAGCCAGAAGTGTATTATACAACTCTGGTGCAGTCATAAGCATATGGAGCTCAATACTTTGAAGTGCCTCATAAATTCGATCATTATCAGGCATTGCATACCGTTCAGTAGGATCAGTAGTATTGCGATGGTTGAGCAACCTTTTCACCACACTATATGAAGTTAGTCCTTCTGCAACACGACCAAAGGTTCTTCGCAGGTCGTGCATTCCCAACTTCCCTATTCCGGCTTCCTGGCAGATATACTCGCGTAGGCTTTTGCTGTCTGAATAGTGCCCAACTTTGCTTCGTGACGACCGAGCAGGAAAAACCCATTTGCGTTTATCTGCTCGCTTTTCAGTCTCGTTGACTAAATCTCTTCGGTCTTCAAGAATTCGCTTCGTAGCATCACAAATTGGAAGTTCATGGTCGTTGCGGTTTTTAGTGTCGTAAAATCGAATTATCCTATTTTCAAGATCAACATAGCTGGTCGTTCTGGCTTCTTCTTCTGTCAGAGCCTCTCGCCAGCACAATGAAGCTGTTTCTTCTTTCCTGGCTCCTGTCAGAACAGTCAGCAAAAGATAATCGCATCCCAGGCGGTTGAAGCTTCTCTTGTTGTGCAATGCCGTTAAAAATCGCCCCAAGGTGTCTTTTGGCGACAGTGGGTTTCGTACACCTTTTGCGCGATAGCTTTCTTCAAGCTGTGAACGGGTTCTGAATTTTTTCTGAATCGTCAGAATTGAAAAGGGGTTGTAGCTTAGTGTCGGTTGTCGTTGTTGTGTCTGAGCATTTCCCGCTTCGATCTCAATTGCATGTCTTACCGCCACATTCACCCAGCGAAAAGTCTGCTCTGCCGCAGTTCTGGCTCTTGAAGCGATCTCATCAAACTTGCGCAATATCTCGTTGCCTGTCAGATCTTTTACTCTAAGATTTTCCCACTCTTTCAGGCGATTTTCGGCTTTGTTCAGCACATTTAATGTGTTGGGCTTTGCCGGTTTCGATCTGCCCATAAGATGACTTCTGTATTGCGCAAAAACTTCACTGATCGTTAGCTCAGAAGCCTCTGCTTCTCGCTTTACTGCATTCGGATTTCGTCTGGTCAACTTCATAGTTTCAACGAATTTGCGAGCAGCATCGCGTGCCTGATCAATGTTGGCAAAATCTGAAACATTACCAATCGTAGATCTGATAACCTGTTTCGGTGCCTTGCCACCCGTCGAGGGTCGCTTGTCTGCTGATGCCACCCGTCGTTGAATGATATAGGTTTTTTTGGTGGCACTGATTTTGACACCGAAACCTACGGGTGAATCCCTGTGGTTGTCAGTGATAATATACGGCTTTCGTTCAGGATTGGGTAAGTAGACTACTCGCCCTTGCTGGTCGAGATCTGGTTTCACGTCGATAGATAACTTATTGATTATAATCGACTGAGTAAGTGTCATTTTCATAAATGTATACCAGCAAGTCAGAGTGTATACCCGATACTAACCGGTATACTTCTGGTATACAAATTTATCGATTTATATGGGTTTAAAGCGGTTTTACATGGGGCCACATGGGTAACCGCAAGACTTAAAAAATGAGTAAAATCAATATGCAAGAGTCTATCGACAAGGATCTCTCAGACCATACGCCAATGATGCAGCAGTATCTCAAACTGAAAGCCCAGCACCCGGAGATTCTGCTGTTTTATCGTATGGGCGACTTTTACGAACTGTTTTATGACGACGCAAAGCGTGCGTCGCAGTTGCTTGATATTTCGCTGACCAAACGCGGCGCATCGGCTGGCGAACCTATCCCTATGGCGGGTATCCCGCACCACGCCGTAGAAAACTACCTCGCAAAACTGGTCAATCAGGGCGAATCCGTCGCTATTTGCGAACAGATTGGCGACCCGGCCACCAGCAAAGGTCCCGTTGAACGTAAGGTCGTGCGTATCGTTACGCCTGGCACCATCAGTGATGAAGCCCTGCTACAGGAGCGTCAGGATAACCTGCTGGCGGCTATCTGGCAGGATGGTAAAGGCTACGGTTACGCCACGCTGGATATCAGCTCCGGGCGCTTTCGTCTGAGCGAACCCGCCGACCGTGAAACGATGGCCGCAGAGCTGCAGCGCACCAATCCCGCCGAACTATTGTATGCCGAAGATTTTGCTGAAATGGCGTTAATAGAGGGACGCCGGGGTCTGCGCCGTCGCCCGTTGTGGGAGTTTGAGATTGATACCGCCCGCCAGCAGTTAAATCTGCAATTCGGTACGCGGGATCTGGTCGGTTTCGGCGTCGAAAATGCCTCGCGTGGATTATGTGCGGCAGGCTGCCTGTTACAGTACGTAAAAGATACCCAGCGCACCTCCCTGCCGCATATTCGCTCCATTACGATGGAACGCCAGCAGGACAGCATCATTATGGATGCCGCGACCCGCCGCAATCTGGAAATTACCCAGAACCTGGCCGGCGGTGTCGAAAATACCCTCGCCGCGGTGCTTGACTGTACCGTGACGCCAATGGGTAGCCGAATGCTTAAACGCTGGCTGCATATGCCGGTACGAAATACCGACATATTGCGTGAACGCCAACAGACCATCGGCGCCTTGCAGGACACCGTCAGCGAACTGCAACCGGTGCTGCGTCAGGTCGGCGATCTGGAGCGTATCCTTGCGCGTTTGGCACTGCGCACCGCGCGTCCGCGCGATCTCGCCCGAATGCGTCATGCCTTCCAGCAACTGCCGGAATTGCACGCTCAGCTTGAAACCGTTGACAGCGCGCCGGTGCAGGCATTGCGTAAAAAAATGGGCGATTTTGCCGAGCTGCGCGATCTTCTGGAACGCGCCATTATTGACGCGCCGCCAGTACTGGTCCGCGACGGCGGCGTTATTGCGCCCGGCTATCACGAAGAGCTGGACGAATGGCGCGCGCTGGCGGACGGCGCCACCGATTATCTCGATCGTCTGGAAATTCGCGAGCGTGAGCGTACCGGGCTGGATACGTTGAAAGTCGGCTATAACGCTGTGCATGGTTATTACATTCAGATTAGCCGTGGTCAAAGCCATCTGGCGCCCATCAATTACGTGCGTCGCCAGACGCTGAAAAATGCCGAACGCTACATTATTCCTGAGCTAAAAGAGTACGAAGATAAGGTTCTGACCTCGAAAGGCAAAGCGCTGGCGCTGGAAAAACAGCTATACGACGAATTGTTTGATCTGCTGTTGCCGCATCTGGCGGATTTACAGCAGAGCGCCAACGCGCTGGCGGAACTGGATGTACTGGTTAACCTGGCCGAACGTGCCTGGACGCTGAATTACACCTGTCCGACGTTTACCGACAAACCTGGTATTCGTATCGCCGAAGGTCGCCACCCGGTGGTAGAGCAGGTACTGAATGAGCCGTTTATCGCTAACCCACTCAATCTGTCGCCGCAGCGCCGGATGTTGATTATCACCGGGCCGAATATGGGCGGTAAAAGTACCTATATGCGACAAACGGCATTGATCGCCCTGCTGGCTTATATTGGCAGTTACGTGCCAGCGCAAAACGTGGAAATCGGCCCAATCGACCGTATTTTTACCCGTGTCGGCGCAGCAGACGACCTGGCCTCCGGGCGTTCGACCTTTATGGTGGAGATGACCGAAACCGCGAACATTCTGCATAATGCGACGGAAAACAGTCTGGTATTGATGGATGAAATCGGACGCGGTACCTCCACGTATGACGGGCTGTCGCTGGCCTGGGCCTGCGCGGAGAACCTCGCGAATAAGATTAAAGCGTTAACGCTGTTCGCTACCCACTACTTCGAGCTGACCCAATTACCGGAGAAAATGGAAGGCGTAGCGAACGTCCACCTGGATGCGCTGGAACACGGCGATACTATCGCGTTTATGCACAGCGTGCAGGACGGCGCGGCAAGTAAGAGCTATGGTCTGGCGGTCGCGGCGCTTGCCGGCGTCCCTAAAGAGGTAATCAAACGCGCGCGGCAAAAACTCCGCGAGCTGGAGAGCATCTCGCCCACTGCGGCGGCAACGCAGGTGGACGGCACGCAAATGTCGTTGCTTGCCGCTCCGGAAGAGACATCGCCCGCCGTTGAAGCGCTGGAGAATCTCGATCCGGACTCCCTGACGCCACGCCAGGCGCTGGAGTGGATCTATCGGCTGAAAAGTCTGGTGTAAACGTGTCAGGCCCGATAGCGCCGCGCTATCGGGTCCGCGCGCCGGAACAGGCTTTTCAGGCTGTGACTGTCGTTTCGTGTAAATGGCGCCAGATTATCCGTCCTCTTTCCCTTTTTAAAATGACCGTCGACCAGCGTACCGTCTCTGCCTGGCCCGGCAGTTGCTGCCGCTCACGATAATGAAGCGCGGCACCTTCCGGCCACTCCGCCACAAGGTCAATGTGCTCAACCACGATAACCAGCCCCGGGCGACACGCGCGCTGCGCCTGGAAAAAAGCGCCAAGCGCCGGATAATCCAGACAAACACCGCCTGGCGTTATCAGCGTAAAATCAGCAGCGAAACGCGGTATCAACGCCTCCAGGCTGCCCATACCCTTGCTAAGCCAGTTCTCAATCGCCTCATGGGCGTGAATAATTTCTTCTTTATATGGATTCATGGTCTTTCCTTTTTCAGGCACAGAAGCGCTTTTCTATTGTTTAGACAGACAGCGTAAATAAGGGGCAGCAGGGTGATACCGGCTGCGGCAATAAAGGTCCAGCGATAAGCAACCTCAAGCGACATAACGCGCTGGAGTGCGTTTAACAGCAGCGTCAACAACGTCGCGCCAATGAAAAAGCTGAGCTGACGATTAAGATTCCATAGCGCGCTGGCGTCAGGCATGTCCCGGCGAGCAATAGTCAGGAAAGCGCCACTCTGCGCGGTACTGCTGCACAAACTGCCGCCAGCGCCCATTAACGCGAATATCATCATCAGTACACGGTGAGATGTCGCAAGCGTAACGTTAGTTAAAAACAATATCCCTGCGGCCTGAAGAAGACAGCCGACGATAATCAGCGGACGCGGCCCAAGCTGATTGAAGTAACGTCCGGTAAGCATAATGGCGACAAATGAAGCGATCGACCAGGGGAGCATCAGCGACCCCGCCACCGCAGGCGATAGCTGCGCGACGTTCTGTAGATAAAACATCCCGACCACGCTGATACCAATGAACATACCCGGCACACACAGATAGACGATCATGGCAAAACGCAGCAGCCTGTCCGTCAACAACGGCAGATGGAGCAATCTTGCTGACGCCATTGTCGTCGAAGCGACGTTCAGCCAACGATAAGCGAGCAATAAAGTGAGAACGGCCACCGGCAGCGTAGCAAAGAATATCCAGCGCCAGCCGCACGTTTCCACCAGCAGCCCGCCAATCGCAGGCGAACATGCCGGCGCCAGTAGCGCCACCATCATGACAACCGATGACACGCCAGCGCGTTCATGCGGTTTAAACTGTTGCCAGGTTAACGCCTGACCAACCGGGATCAATAAGCCACCGCCCGCCCCCTGCACAATACGCCAGAAAACAAGGCTGTGTAAGGAATCGGCAAAACCTGCGGCAGCGGCGGCAACGCTAAACAGAATGAGCGAAAACATGATCAGCCGTCGTGCGCCGAGATAACGCGAAAGAAACGCGCTAAACGGAACGATCAGCGTTAATCCTGCAATATAACCGTTACTCACCCATGCCAGCGCCGATATGGACGTATGCAGATCCACGGACATCGCGGGAAAAGCCACGCTGGCGATAAACAGATTAATCAGATCAAGAAAGAAGCCAAGCAGGTAAACCACCGCCACTTTACTGCGATACGTCATTATGCATCCTCCGCCAGAGGCACTAATGTAGCCGTCCGGAGAAAACCAGATAAGTCCGCGCTTCAACGATATACTGTCAAAATAATTTTGACAGTAAAGGAACTCGCCATGCTCAATTTGCAGCGTATGTCGCTGTTTGTCGCCGTGGTAGATAGCGGCAGCTTCACGGCCGCCGCCGCCGCATCGGGCCAAACAAAAGCGGTAGTGAGCTTTAATATTCGGCAGCTTGAAAAAGAGCTTGGCGTAACGTTACTGCTACGTTCCACCCGACAACTGACGCTCACAGACGCCGGCGTCCTCTTTTACCAAAAAGGCGTGAATTTACTCAACGCAGCGAAAAATTTGCAGGATGAAGTGCGCGCCAGCCATAGTGGGCTGGGCGGCGAGTTACGTATTACCACCACACCCGAGTTTGGCGAACAGGTGGTCATTCCGGTATTGGCGCAGTTTAGTCAACGCCATCCCGATCTCCGTATTCGGCATATGTCCTCATCACATCATGCCGATTTAATTGCTGAGCGCTTTGATGTGGCGATTCGGCTTGGCTCGCTGGCGGACTCCCGCTATCGCGCCGCGCTGATATCCCGCTTTACCATTCTGCCGGTCGCCGCGCCGCAGTGGCTCGCCCACTACCCTGTTTCGTCGCTGGAATCATTGGCCCAGGCAGAATGGATTATTCATGAGCGATTACCTACGCCGCTACGATGGACAATAACGAATAATCATGGCCAACACTCGCGCCTAGAGATAAGTAAAGCCGGCAGAATTTCTGTCAACAGCGCCCGCTCGCTGATAGCCTTCGCTCTCGCGGGAAGCGGCGTCGCATTATTGCCGCGATGGTTAGTCAAAACCGCACTGGAGGATGGAACGTTAATTCACGTGTTACCCGACTATCATTTTCCCCGCCAGGGCATTTATGCCGTTTATCCGGACGCCCGCCATGTATCGACAAAAGTACGCGCATTTATTGATTTTTTACGTTCGCAATGGGATTGCGGGGAGCACGCCCCATCATCGTAGCCAGTCCGGGAGCATTGCGCTCCCGGACGGATAATATCGTCTTAATCCTTAACCACCAGCTTGTCTTTGATCCCCTGCGCCTGCCAGCGCACCCACAGCATAATTGCCGCCAGAACGACAATCGGCAATAACGGATCGAGCCAACTGCCGCCGGAACCGAACAGCAGGTTAATCAGCGCCACGCCGGTGCCGCCAATCGCCCAGGCAATGGTCGTCGGTACAGACCAAACCACCATCTGCTGTTTGACATCAGAGACGCCCATCATGCGGTTAACCACCCAGAACAGGCTGTCGTTAAAGTAGCCGAAGAACAGCGACCCCATCGTTGCGGCCTGAGCGGCAAGCAACATATTGATGCCGGGGATCTGCGCCAGGATCGGCGCGGAAATCGAGGCGGCAGTGATCATCGCCACCGTCCCCGATCCCTGAATCAGGCGTACCAGCGTCGCCACGATAAATGGGATCAGGATCGGCGAGATCGGCAGGTTGGCAACCTGCTCCGCCAGCTGTTGACCCGCGCCGCTGTCGCGCAGGATCGCGCCTAACGCGCCGCCAGCACCCGTGACCAGTAAGATAATCCCGGCGCTTTGCAAACCCTCTTCCAGACGCTCTGCGGTGGTATGTTTATCCATGCGCGGCACCAGCGTATACACCGCCAGCAGAACGCTGATTGCCAACGCGATCACTGGACTTCCCACAAAGTTGATTGCCTGTACCACCGGATGCGTCGCCAGACCGGACCATCCTTCTATGGTGGCGAGGGTGGAACAGATAGCCTTCAGGAAGATCAGAACGATCGGTACCACAATAGGCAGCAGTGAGAGCGTCAGGCTCGGCAGATCCTTTTGCTCTTTCTCTTTGTTGTACTGCTCCAGCGCGGCATTTACTTCATCGGCGTTCAGCGTGCGCGGCACGAAATCAGGGTAGCGTTTATCCAGCCACTGCGCATAGAACACAATGCCGATCACACAGGGCACCGCCAGCGCCATCCCGGTCAATAACATTGCGCCGATGTCGACGTTAAAAATCCCGGCTACCCCCAGCGGGCCGGGCGTCGGGGGCACCGTATGGTGAGTGACCACCAGCCCGCCCGCCAGCGCGACGCCCAGCGTCAGCAGCGAACGTTTACCGCTTTTCGCCAGCGCTTTCGCTACCGGATAAAGAATCACAAAAGCGGAATCGACGAAAATCGGGATACTGACAATATAACCCGTGATCGCCAGCGCCCACTCTTCACGACGTTTCCCCAGCCATTTGATAAAGCTCCAGGCGATACGCTCCGCCGCGCCGGAGACCTCCAGCAAGCGTCCCATCATTACGCCGAGACCAATCACCAGGCCAATGCTGCCCAGCGTCGTGCCGAATCCACTGGTGATGACAGAGAGCGTTTTATCAATGCCCATTCCCCCCAACAAACCGGCAATACAGGCCGCCGCCAGCATCGCGATCAGCGCATGAACGCGGGTGCGTAACACCAGCCATACCAGAACGAAAACGGCAACGATCAGGCCGATAATCGGTGTCGGTAAACTTGTCATGACCTCGTCTCCATATCATCTTGTCGAAAGCGTTCGATAATGTCATCGAAACGCTTGTCGGCGACAAAACCTAACGCCAGCGCACGCTGGTTATCGATACGTCCCGGCCAGGAGGCGACGATTTTCTCGACGCCTTCGTCGCGCTGATGCGTAACCCGATCGCGCGCCGCCTGACCGCCCGTCTGACGCAACGTTTCCAGCATCTCGCCCACGGTTACGCTGATCCCGGGTAAGTTGATACTGCTCGCCTCACCAGGCGAGGGTAACGTTGCGGCCAGCGACAGGTTATGGATCACCGCCGCCGGGCTGGAAATCCACAAACGCAAACTTTCCGATACCGGGCAGATGGTCGTCTCGCCCTGCAACGGTTCACGAATAATCGCGCTGACAAAAGAAGAAGCGGCGCGGTTTGGTTTACCCGGGCGAACACAGATCGTCGGCAAACGCAGCGCCAGCCCATCCACATAGCCTTTGCGGGTATAATCGTTGACCAACAGTTCACAGGCGGCCTTCTGCGCGCCATAAGACGAGCGCGGCGTGAGCGCGGTGGTATCGGTGACGCATTCCGGCAGCGTACCGCCATAAACGGCAAGCGAGCTGGAGAAGACAAAACGAATTTTCTGCGGTTGCCGACGACACGCCTCAAGTAACTGGCGGGTAAGATCCAGATTAACTTTCCATCCCAGATCGAAATCGTCTTCCGCATGACTGCTGACAATCGCAGCGAGATGATAAACAACAGAGGTATTAGCGGTAATCACATTCTCCAGCACGCCCGGCTGGGTTAAGTCAGCTTCCAGGCAGCGTAAACGAGGGGAGTCTGATAACCGTGCAGGCATTTTTAAATCAACAAGAAGCAGTTCGTTAAACGCCAGCGATGAATTTAATAAGGCGCTTGCGAGTTTCTGGCCTAAAAAGCCGCCCCCGCCGGTAATGATAATCTGCATCCGGATGTCCTCTTTATTGTTGTGTAGGGTAGTTCAGGATTAGCGCCAGGCGTTAAACCAGCCAAGCCCGTCCTGAGTGGTATTCCGTGGTTGGTATTCGCAGCCTATCCAGCCGCGATAACCCACGTCATCGAACAACCGGAACAGCCACGGGTAGTTGATCTCGCCATCATCCGGTTCATGTCTGTCCGGTAGCGAGGCGATTTGCACATGGGCATAGCGGCCCGCGTACTCGCGAATCAGGTGACTCAAATTGCCATCCACTTTTTGCGCGTGGAAAGTGTCGAGCTGGATGAACACATTCGGGCGGTCAACCTCTTCTGCGATGCCCAGCGCCTGATATTGGCTGGAAAAGAGGTAGCCGGGTTTAACGCCGGGACTCAGCGCTTCGATCAAAATACGTTTATCGTGGGCGGCAAACCGGTCGGCGGCATAACGCAAATTATCGATAAACGTGGTGCGATAACGTGCGCCATCAGCGCCATCCGGCACTACGCCCGCCATGATATGAACCTGCTCGCATTCCAGCGCAAGAGCGTATTCCAGCGCCAGATCGATATCGGCTCGCGCGTCGTGTTCGCGCCCCGGCAGCGCGGCACGCCCCCACTCGCCCGCTGCGATATCGCCCGCCGAAGTATTAAACAGCGCCAGCGTCAGATCATGACGCAATAGCTGGGCTTTAATCTCGCTGGCGGCAAAGTCGTAGGGGAACAGAAACTCAACGGCCTGAAAACCGGCTGCGGCAGCGGCGGCAAAACGCTCGATAAACGGCGCTTCGGTAAACATCATCGACAAATTGGCGGCAAAACGCGGCATCGGGTTATCTCCTTAACTGCGCAATTTCTTCGGTGGTTAAATAACGAATCGGGCGTTCGCCAAGGATAAAAATCAGCTTTGCCGTCTCTTCCAGCTCCTCGGTATTATTAGCGGCTTCCTGCAAATTCTCCCCGCACACGACCGGCCCATGATTAGCCAGTAAAAAGGCCTGATGCCGGGCCGCCAGCGCAGCCAAATCGCGGGCAATTCGGTCATCCCCCGGGCGATAGTAGGGAACCAGCGGAATGTCGCCCATCCGCATCACCACATAGGGGGTAAACGGGCGAATCACATTTTGCGGGTCCAGCCCTTCGAGACAGGAAAGCGCCGTTGACCAGGTGCTGTGCAGATGTACCACGGCCTTGCAGCAAGGGTTATTGCGATACAACGCCAGATGAAAACGCACCTCTTTAGACGGTTTATCGCCGCTGAGCCATTCGCCCTGCGGGTCCACTTTGGATAGCCGCTGCGGGTCGAGATTACCCAGACACGAACCGGTGGGCGTCGCCAGAATATTGCCGTCCGGCAGTAACAGCGAGAGGTTGCCTGCCGAGCCGGTAGCATAGCCGCGCTGGAAAAACGAGGCGGCTATCCTGACCATCTCGTCTCGCAAAGCGTGCTCTTCTTTTGCCAGTGTCGTCATACCTGAAACTCCCTTTGAGCGCGGATGAAAAAGGATTCATCGCCAAAATTACCTGACTTTAGCGCCAGCGAGACTGGCGCATGGAGCGCGTTGACCCACGGCACGCCGGGTGAAATGCACGGTCCGATGTGAAAACCGGTAATACCGAGGCTTTGCGTCACCACGCCCGAGGTTTCGCCGCCCGCCACAATAAACCGGGTGATACCGCCTTCCGCTAAGCGAGCAGCCAGCAGGGAAAAGAGCGCCTCTACCGCATGGCTGGCTTCGGTAGCGCCATATTGCTGCTGGATGGCGGCCAGCGCCTGCGTGGAGGCGGTGGCGCTAATCATTGGCGCCAGTTCGCTGTCCTGACTGAGCACCCACTGCGCCAGCGCTTCAGCGTAGGCCTCGCGCGTCTCGGATGACAGGCAGCACGCCACGTCAACGTCGCGTGTGGGAGCATGTTGTCGATAACAGGCCACCTGCTGGTTCGTCATCTGCGAACAGGAACCGGAAAGCACCACCGCGCGGCCGCTCAGCGGATAGCCTGCGGAGCGGGCCTGAGAAGCGCCGCTCTTCGCCCACTGACGCGCCAGCCCCATTGCCAGCCCGGAACCGCCAGTTACCAGAGGGGCATCACGCAAAACCTCGCCCTGCATTTCCAGATGTCGCTCATTGAGCGCGTCAAGTACCGCGTAGCGGTATCCTTCCTGCTGTAAACGCGACAGCGCCGCATGGGTCGCTGCAACGCCTTCATCAAGCGTCTGGGCCGGAATAACGCCGCAGCGCCCTTGCGCCTGTGCTTCCATCAGACGCGGCAGGTAGCTGTCGGTCATCGGATTGATAGGGTGGTGGCGCATACCGGACTCCGCCAGCAATTGGTTCATGACAAACAGATAACCCTGATAAACCGTGCGTCCGTTAACCGGCAGCGCGGGAGAAATCACGGTAAATGAGGTATCCAGCGCCACCATCAGCGCATCGGTGACCGGGCCGATATTGCCTTCGGCGGTACTATCGAAAGTCGAGCAATATTTGAAATAGACTTGCTGGCAGCCCTGTTTTTTCAGCCATACCAGCGCCGCCAGCGATTGTTTTATCGCCTCTTGCGCCGGGCATGAGCGGGTTTTCAGGCTGATAACCACCGCGTCGCACCCTTCCGGTTGCGTCCCGGTTGGGACATCATTGATCTGCACTGTCGGCATCCCGTTTTCGACCAGAAAACTGGCGATGTCAGTCGCGCCGGTAAAATCGTCGGCAATGACGCCAATTTTTAACATGACGGCTCCTCAGGCGTGACGCCAGGCAGAGTAATCCCTGAGAAAATTTTGATCACAGCGCTGTCATCCTCTTTGCCATAACCGGCGTTACTGGCGCTGGTGAACATATTTAACGCCGTAGAGGCCAGCGGTAAGGGGAAGCGCAGCGCTTTCGCCGTGTCGGCAACCAACCCCAAATCTTTGACAAAAATGTCGACTGCCGAACGTGGGGTATAGTCGCCGTCAACGACATTCTGCATACGGTTTTCGAACATCCAGGAGTTTCCGGCGGCATGGGTCACGACGTCATACATCACGTCCAGAGGAATACCGGCCCGCGCGGCCAGCGCCATCGCTTCGGCCGCCGCCGCAATATGCACTCCAGCCAGCAGTTGATGAATGATTTTGACGGTTGAGCCTGCGCCCGGCGTATCGCTGATGCGATAAACGTTGCTGGCAACGGCGTCCAGCACAGGCTTCAGGCGGGTAAACGCCGCCTCGCTCCCGGAGGCCATCACCGTCATTTCGCCCTGCGCCGCTTTTACCGCACCGCCGGAAACCGGCGCATCCAGCATGTTAAGATTCAATGCCGTCAACGCCGCGGCGATCTCTTGCGCGTCGGCGCTTGAAATCGTGGACGAAACCATTACCGCGCTGCCGGGTTTCATCAGATGGGCAACGCCATCCTCACCGAATAGAACCTGTCTGACCTGGGCGGCATTGACGACCAGAATAACTAACGCATCCACGACTCCGGCGAACTCCCTGGCGCTGGCGGCAGTCCCACAAGCCCCTTCAGCGAGCAGATTCGCGCACGCTTGCGGGTTAAGATCGGCCCCCCATGTGGAAAGCCCGGCACGCAGGCATGAACGAGCAGCGCCCATTCCCATTGAGCCAAGCCCCACAATGCCGACATGAAAATCAGTTCCTGTTGTCATTATCACTCCATGTTAATTTACGTGATATTATGTTTTGTTATGTGAATATAGGCGTTTTTGTAAACAATTGCGGTGAGTTTATTCACAAAAAATAACAAAATATGTTATTTTTTGTGAAGACAATCCCCATAGAACTTCACACGCTGTGGCGAGAAATCGCGTAAAATCGCGACAGGACTAAAGAAAGGAGCAGACGTTGATACCTACTGAGCGTCGACAAATAATTCTTGATATGGTGGCGGAGAAAGGCATCGTCAGTATCGCTGAACTGACCGAGCGCATGCATGTATCCCATATGACCATCCGCCGTGATTTACAAAAACTGGAGCAGCAAGGCGCGGTAATCCAGGTCTCTGGCGGAGTGCAGTCATCGACTCGCGTGGCGCACGAACCCTCGCATCAGATCAAAAGCGAACTGGCGACGCCGCAGAAAGCGGCGATTGGCAAACTGGCCGCCAGCCTGGTACAGCCAGAAAGCTGTATCTACCTTGACGCCGGTACTACCACGCTGGCGATTGCCAGACAGCTTGTTACGATGAATAAACTTACGGTGGTGACTAATGATTTCGTTATCGCCGATTACCTGATGGACAATAGCGGTTGCACAATTATTCACACTGGCGGGGCAGTATGTCGGGAAAACCGGTCGTGCGTCGGCGAAGCCGCGGCGACGCTTTTGCGTGGGTTGATGATTGACCAGGCCTTTATTTCCGCCTCTTCCTGGAGCGTGCGCGGTATTTCAACGCCAGCGGAAGATAAAGTTGCGGTGAAACGGGCCGTCGCCAGCGCCAGCCGACAAAAAATTCTGGTGTGCGACGCGACCAAATACGGCCAGGTCGCCACATGGCTGGCGTTACCGTTGGCGGAATTCAACCAAATCGTCACCGATGACGGCCTGCCGGAAAGCGCTATTCGGGCGCTGGCCAAAGTGGATATCTCACTGCTGATGGCAAAAAAATAGCGAAGCGGTGCAAGCCGCTTACGTCATCATTTTGCGTACCAGTTGCGTAAACTGTTCGCGTTCTTCATCGCTCAGTCGTCCCAAAAACTCATCGTCCACGCGATCCCCCTGTGGTATCGCGGCGGCGAGCAACGTTTGGCCCTGAACGGTGAGATAGACAAAACGCCGACGCTTATCCAGCGGATCGTTTTCTCGCTTTACCAGCCCACGATTTTCCATCCGGCTTAACATCTCCGCCAGCGTCGCTTTAGTGCTGACCGCCGCTTCGGTCAGATCGACCTGTTCAATACCCGGATGCTCAGCAATAACGCGCATCACCGCATATTGAGGTTTGGTCAGTTCCGGTAATTCATGTTGCCAGCGTGCGGTATGTTGCTGAAAAAGTTGGCGTAACAGATGAAACGCGGTGTTTCGTAACTCCATGAGCACTCCGGATAAATTAACTTTTTCTATCATAACGACTTATGCCGGGTTTTTTAATGACGAATGCTTTAGCTAAACGTGCGCAGGCGTCGGGAGGCTCTTGCCGGGAGGGCCGTGTGGGCGTATTTTGATCAAAACGTTCGTATACGAACAATAATTGAGGTAAGAAATGAGATTGATTGTGGGGATGACCGGCGCGACCGGCGCGCCGCTTGGCGTCGCGCTACTCCAGGCATTGCGGGCGCTACCTGATGTTGAAACGCATCTGGTGATGTCAAAGTGGGCGAAAACCACTATCGAACTGGAGACGCCCTACACGCCCGCTGAGGTAACCGCCCTGGCAGATTATTGTCATAGCCCGGCCGATCAGGCGGCGCCCCTTTCCTCCGGCTCATTTCGTACCGACGGCATGATTATTATCCCCTGCAGTATGAAAACACTGGCTGGGGTTCGCGCCGGCTATGCCGAAGGGCTGGTGGGACGCGCTGCCGATGTCGTGTTGAAAGAGGGTCGCAAGCTGGTGTTGGTGCCGCGGGAAATGCCGCTCAGCACGATTCATCTGGAAAACATGCTTGCGCTTTCTCGTATGGGGGTGGCGATAGTGCCGCCCATGCCCGCATTCTACAACCTGCCGCAAACCGTTGACGATATTATCCAGCACATCGTGGCGCGCGTTCTCGACCAGTTTGGTCTGGAGCATATGCGCGCGCGCCGCTGGCAAGGACTGCGACAGGCAGCAAATTTTTCACAGGAGAATGGATAATGGCATTTGATGATTTGCGCAGTTTTTTACATGCGCTGGATCAGCAGGGACAACTGCTGAAAATCAGCGAGGAAGTGAATGCGGAGCCGGATTTAGCCGCCGCAGCCAACGCAACGGGACGAATCGGTGATGGCGCGCCCGCGCTGTGGTTTGACAATATTCGTGGTTTTACCGACGCCCGCGTGGCAATGAATACTATCGGTTCCTGGCAGAACCATGCCATCTCGCTGGGCTTGCCGCCTAACACGCCGGTTAAAAAACAGATCGATGAATTTATCCGCCGCTGGGACAATTTTCCGGTGGCGCCGGAACGCCGGGCGAATCCGGGATGGGCGGAAAATACCGTCGACGGCGACGCAATCAACCTGTTTGATATCCTGCCACTGTTTCGTCTGAACGACGGCGACGGTGGATTCTATCTGGATAAAGCCTGTGTGGTATCACGCGATCCGCTCGATCCCGAGAATTTCGGCAAGCAGAACGTCGGTATCTACCGTATGGAAGTTAAAGGCAAGCGTAAGCTGGGTCTGCAACCGGTACCGATGCATGATATCGCATTGCACCTGCACAAAGCGGAAGAGCGTGGCGAAGATCTGCCGATTGCGATCACGCTGGGTAACGATCCGATCATTACCCTGATGGGCGCAACGCCGCTGAAATACGATCAGTCAGAGTATGAAATGGCGGGCGCGTTACGTGAAAGCCCCTATCCTATCGCTACCGCGCCGCTGACCGGTTTTGATGTACCGTGGGGATCTGAAGTCATTCTCGCAGGGGTCATCGAAAGCCGTAAACGCGAAATTGAAGGACCGTTCGGCGAATTTACCGGCCACTATTCCGGCGGTCGCAACATGACCGTGGTGCGTATCGATAAGGTCTCTTACCGCAGCAAACCCATTTTTGAATCGCTCTATTTAGGTATGCCGTGGACGGAAATCGACTACCTGATGGGACCGGCGACCTGCGTGCCGCTGTATCAACAGTTAAAGGCCGAATTTCCGGAAGTGCAGGCGGTAAACGCCATGTACACCCACGGCCTGCTGGCCATCATCTCGACCAAAAAACGCTATGGCGGCTTCGCCCGCGCGGTGGGTCTGCGGGCGATGACGACGCCACACGGTTTAGGATATGTGAAGATGGTGATTATGGTCGATGAAGATGTCGATCCGTTTAATCTGCCGCAGGTGATGTGGGCATTGTCGTCGAAAGTGAACCCGGCAGGCGATCTGGTACAGCTACCAAATATGTCCGTCCTGGAACTGGACCCGGGTTCAAGCCCGGCGGGGATTACCGACAAGCTGATCATTGACGCCACCACGCCGGTTGCGCCAGATAACCGTGGTCACTATAGCCAGCCGGTTGTTGATTTACCGGAAACTAACGCCTGGGCTGAAAAGCTGACCGCCATGCTGGCCAACCGTAAATAAGGAGTAACCAATGATTTGTCCACGCTGTGCCGATGCACATATTGAACTCATGGCGACTTCGCCGGTAAAAGGAGTCTGGACGGTATATCAGTGTCAGCATTGCCTGTATACCTGGCGCGATACCGAACCGTTACGCCGTACCAGCCGCGAACACTATCCACAAGCGTTTCGCATGACGCAAAAAGATATTGATAACGCGCCAATGGTGCCGAATATCCCGCCGCTGCTGGCAGAAGATAAACGGTAAAGAAAAAGGCCAGTCTGTCGACTGGCCTTTTTTTGACGAAAGGTACTTACTCGCGGAACAACGCTTCGATATTCAGCCCCTGCGTCTGCAGAATTTCGCGCAGACGGCGCAGGCCTTCAACCTGAATCTGACGAACACGTTCACGCGTAAGACCGATTTCACGGCCTACATCTTCCAGTGTCGCAGCTTCATATCCCAGCAGACCGAAACGGCGCGCCAGCACTTCACGCTGTTTGGCGTTCAGTTCGAACAACCATTTGACGATGCTCTGTTTCATATCATCATTTTGCGTGGTGTCTTCCGGACCGTTCTCTTTTTCATCGGCCAAGATGTCCAGCAACGCTTTTTCGGAATCACCGCCCAGCGGGGTGTCTACCGAAGTAATGCGCTCATTGAGACGAAGCATACGGCTGACGTCATCAACCGGTTTATCCAGTTGCTCTGCAATTTCCTCCGCACTCGGTTCGTGGTCCAGTTTATGCGACAACTCACGCGCGGTACGCAGGTATACGTTCAGCTCTTTAACAATGTGAATCGGCAAGCGAATCGTACGGGTTTGGTTCATAATCGCCCGTTCGATTGTCTGGCGAATCCACCAGGTTGCGTATGTTGAGAAGCGGAACCCGCGTTCCGGGTCAAACTTCTCGACTGCACGGATAAGCCCCAGATTGCCCTCTTCAATCAGGTCCAGCAACGCCAGTCCACGATTGCCATAACGACGGGCAATTTTTACCACCAGACGCAGGTTACTCTCAATCATGCGACGGCGAGAAGCGACATCTCCACGCAGTGCGCGACGCGCAAAATAGACTTCTTCTTCGGCTGTTAACAGTGGTGAATACCCAATCTCACCAAGGTATAGCTGAGTCGCGTCCAACACACGTTGTGTGGCCCCTTGCGATAACAGCTCTTCTTCAGCCAGGTCGTTATCACTGGGTTCCTCTTCACTCAAGGCTTTTTCGTCAAAAGCCTCTACTCCGTTCTCATCAAATTCCGCGTCTTCATTTAAATCATGAACTTTCAGCGTATTCTGACTCATAAGGTGGCTCCTACCCGTGATCCCTTGACGGAACTAGCAAGTCAAAGCCTGGTTCCGCCGCTTTATCGCTGCGGTAAATAACGCAGCGGGTTTACGGATTTCCCCTTGTAACGAATTTCAAAATGCAAGCGTGTAGAGCTGGTGCCGGTGCTACCCATAGTAGCGATTTTTTGCCCCGCCTTAACTTCCTGTTGTTCCCGGACCAGCATCGTATCATTATGGGCGTAGGCGCTCAGGTAATCATCGTTATGTTTGATGATAATAAGATTACCGTAACCACGCAGTGCGTTACCGGCATATACGACGCGCCCATCTGCGGTTGCGACGATAGCCTGTCCCTTACTGCCTGCAATGTCGATCCCTTTATTGCCCCCTTCGGAAGCGCCAAAGTTTTCGATCACTTTGCCATCCGTCGGCCAGCGCCATGCGGAAATTGGCGCGCTGGTTGACGTACTGCTTGCATTTGGTTCGGTCGTGCTTACCGTTGGTGCCGTTACAGGCGCTGTGACAACCGTCCCAGCAGGCTTGTTGTTTGGCAACATTTTGTTAGCACTTTGTTCACCTGAGCCCTCAGAATACGTAATTGTTGGTTGAGACGCAACTGCAACGGTGGAATTTTGTGCAGGCCTAGTCACAACTCCTTGCTGTGCTGCATCCGCCTGAGTGATCGCATTTCCGCCAGTAATTGGCGTACCGGATGCGTTGCCAACTTGCAAAGTTTGCCCCACATTCAGGCTATACGGGGCAGGAATACTGTTTCGCTGGGCCAGATCGCGGAAATCGTTCCCGGTAATCCAGGCGATGTAAAAAAGCGTATCACCCTTTTTCACGGTGTAAGTACTGCCACCGGCGTAGCTACCTTTCGGAATATTCCCATACTGGCGATTGTATACAATTCGCCCATTTTCCATCTGTACGGGCTGTTCCGCGGCAGGTTGAGTTTGCAAGGGCTGCGTAACAGGACGCTGAACGGGTTGAATTTGCGGCGCTTGTTGCGTCGTCGCGCCCATTTTTGGCGGCGGTGTGATCAACATCCCGGAATTAGTATTTGATGACGAACCACCGTCCACAGATGTGACCGGCGCCGGAGGGTTTGACGAACTGGTACAACCGGCCAGCCATAGTGAAACCAGTGACAGTGCCGCAATGCGACTAACGGTGAATTTTGGGCTTCCCGCGCTCATTTATCCCCCAGGAAAAATTTGGTTAACAACCAGTGACGTAAGAACCGTGCAACGCATTAAGTGAACACGGGAAAATGTGTTCACGATACGCTTAACCCACCGGGAATAACCAGGAAAACTCCAGGTATTCGTGCCGGCTTCATCAGGCGTAATAGTGGGTGTTTGCAGGGCAAACTAGGCCAGCTCTCCCTTGACTAACGGGACGAAGCGAACGGCCTCCACGGTATCAATAATAAATTCGCCGCCCCGGCGACGCACGCGTTTCAAAAACTGCTGCTCATCACCCACGGGCAGAACAAGAATGCCGCCTTCATCCAACTGTGCCATGAGCGCGGTAGGAATTTCCGGCGGCGCGGCCGTCACAATGATAGCGTCAAACGGCGCACGCGCCTGCCAGCCTTGCCAGCCATCGCCATGACGGGTAGAAACATTATGTAAATCGAGCTGCTTCAGGCGGCGGCGCGCCTGCCATTGCAGCCCCTTAATCCGCTCAACGGAGCAAACGTGATGTACCAGATGCGCCAGAATCGCTGTTTGATAGCCGGAACCGGTGCCAATTTCCAGCACCCTGGATTGCGGCGTCAGTTCGAGCAGTTCCGTCATTCGCGCCACCATATAGGGCTGCGAAATCGTCTGACCCTGGCCTATCGGCAAGGCGATATTTTCCCAGGCCTTATGTTCAAACGCTTCATCAATAAATTTCTCGCGCGGCACTGCGGCAAGTGCATTAAGCACCTGCTCATCTCTGATGCCCTGCGCGCGCAATTGTTCAAGAAGAGCCTGTACACGTCCACTTACCATTGCGTGCCAACTCCCACGCTGTCTAACCAGTCTGAAACCACATCATGCGCGCTGTGCGCGGTTAAATCTACATGCAACGGCGTGACGGAGACGTAGCCTTCATCCACCGCCGCGAAATCGGTATCCGGCCCGGCGTCGCATTTATCGCCCGGCGGCCCAATCCAGTACAGCGTATTGCCGCGCGGATCTTCCTGCGGGATTACTTTATCCGCCGGATGGCGGCTACCGCAGCGAGTCACGCGGATACCTTTAATCTGCGCTAACGGCAGATCCGGGACATTCACGTTGAGAATACGCCCGGTACGCAACGGCTCCCGGCTTAACCCTCGCAAAAGCGCGCAAGTCACGGCCGCCGCCGTATCGTAATGCTGATAGCCGTTAAGGGAGACCGCTAATGCCGGAAAGCCGAGATGACGACCTTCCATCGCCGCGGCGACAGTACCGGAATAGATCAAATCATCGCCCAGATTCGGACCCGCGTTAATACCAGAAACGACAATATCCGGACGCGGACGCATTAAGGCATTAACGCCCAGATAGACGCAATCGGTCGGCGTTCCCATCTGTACGGCGATATCGCCATTATCAAAGGTAAAAGTACGAAGCGAAGATTCCAGCGTCAGGGAATTAGACGCGCCGCTGCGGTTACGATCCGGGGCTACGACCTGTACATCAGCAAACTCACGCAGCGCTTTCGCCAGCGTTTGTATACCGGGCGCGTGAACCCCGTCATCGTTACTCAGCAATATGCGCATAATCACCCATTGTGTTGATCAATTCCCTTACTACGCTGGTGGCAAAACTGCCTGCGGGCAGCCAGAAACGTAACTCGACGGTAACGTCATCCCACCAGTTCCAGCTTAATTGTTGCGGGTAAAGCAGCATCGCTCTGCGCGACGCCTCTACTTTTTCGCGCAGCAGCAGCGATTGCAACACCATTTCCTGGGCAATGGCGTCTTGCTCAAACGCCAGCGCCTCCCGCTGTGTTCCCCACTCTCCGCTGCCCGGCAACGACGCTGTAATCATCAGCTCTTTTTCGTCTACCCGGCGCTGCAATTCAGGCAGTTCTTCAGATGTCGCGACGAACCAGCTTCCACGACCCGTTAATTGTAGCGCATCGCCATCAACAACTTGATTAAAGTCTGGTTTCTTCAGCCGCTGGTGAACAATTTGATTAAACAACGCGCTACGCGCCGCCGACAACCAAAAACTGCGTTTATTGCGATCGCGCACCGGCGCATCACTTTGCGCCCAGCGCAGCGCGCCCTGCAAGTTGCTGCCGCCAATACCAAATCGCTGCGCGCCAAAATAGTTCGGCACGCCGCTATCGCGAATCGCCTGCAATCGTGTTTCGACATCGCGTCGATCGCTTATTTCACGCAACACCAGCGTAAATGCATTGCCTTTCAGCGCGCCTAAACGCAGCTTACGCTTGTGACGCGCGTATTCCAGCACCTTACAACCTTCCAGTTGAAACGCGCTAAAATCGGGCATCTCTTTACCCGGTACGCGCGCGCACAGCCACTGCTCGGTAACGGCGTGTTTATCTTTTTGCCCGGCAAAGCTAACTTCGCGAACGTGAATTTTCAGGAATTTCGCCAGCGCGTCAGCGACAAAACGGGTATTGCAGCCGTTTTTCAAAATACGCAGCAGAATATGCTCGCCTTCGCCATCCGGCGTAAAGCCTAAATCTTCAATCACCACAAAATCTTCCGGATTCGCTTTCAGCAATCCGCTACTTTGTGGTTTTCCGTGCAACCAGATGAGATTGTCAAACTCTGTCATTTCGCTGTCTTCATCAGCAGCGCGACCGCTTCGCAGGCAATCCCTTCGCCGCGCCCGGTAAATCCGAGTTTTTCTGTCGTCGTCGCCTTCACGTTAACATCATCCATATGGCAGCCGAGATCTTCGGCGATAAATACGCGCATTTGCGGAATATGCGGCAGCATTTTCGGCGCCTGCGCAATAATGGTGACATCCACGTTACCGAGAGTGTATCCCTTCGCCTGAATACGGCGCCAGGCTTCACGCAGCAGTTCGCGGCTATCCGCCCCCTTAAATGCCGGATCGGTATCCGGGAAGAGCTTGCCGATATCGCCGAGCGCCGCAGCACCCAGCAGCGCATCGGTCAGCGCATGTAACGCCACATCGCCATCAGAATGCGCCAATAGCCCTTTTTCATACGGGATACGTACGCCGCAAATGGTAATCGGGCCTTCTCCGCCAAACGCGTGTACGTCAAAACCGTGTCCAATTCGCATTATATTATCTCCTGGTGGATAGTTCGGGTCAGATAAAATTCCGCCAGTGCCAGATCTTCCGGGCGGGTAACCTTGATGTTATCCGCGCGACCTTCAACCAGCGCCGGATGAAAACCGCAGTACTCCAGCGCTGACGCCTCGTCGGTGATGGTCGCACCTTCATTCAGCGCACGCGTCAGACAATCGTGCAAGAGTTCGCGGGGGAAAAACTGCGGCGTGAGCGCGTGCCATAAATCGGCGCGCTCTACGGTATGGGCAATAGCGGTTTTCCCCGGTTCGCCGCGTTTCATGGTATCGCGTACCGGACTGGCGAGGATACCGCCGACCCGGCTGTTTTCGCTGATGGCCAGCAACCGCGCCAGGTCATCCTGATGCAAACAGGGTCTTGCCGCGTCATGCACCAGCACCCACTGCGCCTCTGCAACGGCCTGTAACCCGGCCAGAACAGAATCAGCGCGTTCGTTGCCGCCATCCACGACTGTGATTTGCGGATGATTCGCCAGCGGAAGTTGGGCAAAGCGATAATCACCAGGGCTGATAGCAATAACGACGCGGGTCACCCGAGGATGCGCCAGCAGCGCATGAACTGAGTGCTCCAGAATGGTTTTATTACCGATTGAGAGATACTGCTTAGGACATTCTGTTTGCATTCGGCGGCCAAATCCGGCAGCCGGCACCACGGCGCAAACGTCCAATAAAGTGGCTGCCATGTTAAATCCCTGGATGGTTTATCGATTAGTCTGCCCCGCCGTTGCCGCGCGTTTTGAGGCGTCAGGCACCAGGCGATAGAAGGTTTCGCCCGGTTTGGTCATGCTAAGTTCGTTGCGCGCGCGCTCCTCAATCGCTTCCTGTCCGCCATTGAGATCGTCAATTTCGGCAAAAAGCTGATCGTTACGCGCTTTAAGTTTGGCGTTTGTCGCCTGCTGCGCGACCACATCATCGTTGACGCGGCTATAGTCATGTATACCGTTCTTACCGAACCACAGCGAATACTGTAGCCAGACCAGTAAAGCCAGCAACAGCAGCGTTAGTTTACCCATCCTGCCCCCTGAAAAACGGCATCATCATCCCATAACGACCTCTGTGACTCCACATTAAGGACGGGATTGCCGCGACAACGCCGGCAAATGTACCACATTTGCCGGGTGTTACGTATACCCGAGTAAGGAGAACATAATCTCATTGTTGGTTACGGTTTGAATTATGACCGGAGGCGCACTGATAACCCATCTACCCTAGTAACCATATAAATAACACGCCAAACAGCGCGCCTACCGCCAGTAGAGTAAACATAATGCTAAAAAGTATCTTGCCCTTTACCAGCAGATGCAACGCAATGCCGATAATCACCGATACTGGCATTAACGCGAGGAAAAAGGGCCAGGTATAGAGAAAGAAAAACAGCGTGTTAGGGCCATAAAGCAGAAAAGGTATCCCCAACGCCAGCAGCCACGACACAAAGCCGACCACCGCCCCCGGTAATGAACTGGTGGTGTCATCGTCGACAATGAAGGCGTCTGACCTTGTGAAAGTAATGTTATGGCTATTACGCATATCAAATCCTGTAACCTTGACCATACCAGGCATACAAGCCCGGTGGTGCCCTAGGATCTGATAATATCGCGCCGTCTTAGTAGGTCTAATAATTGGGAAACCAAATTTGTTACTAATTGTTCACCATTAAGATGAATCTGTGGCGATTCAGGCGCTTCGTAAATGGCGTCGATGCCGGTAAAGTTACGTAACTCGCCCGCGCGCGCTTTTTTATACAACCCTTTAGGATCACGCTGTTCACAGATAGCCAGCGGCGTATCGACATAAATTTCAATAAAACGATCGTGGCCGACGCGCTCTTGCACCAGTTGCCGCTCGGCGCGGTGCGGAGAAATAAATGCCGTCAAAACAATCAGACCGGCGTCCGCCATCAGACTGGCCACTTCGCCTACCCGCCGGATATTCTCCTGGCGATCGGCATCGCTAAAGCCTAAATCACGACACAAACCGTGGCGCACATTATCGCCATCCAACAGGTAGGTACTGACGCCACGGTGATGTAACGCCTCTTCCAGCGCGCCGGCTACCGTTGATTTTCCCGAACCGGAGAGTCCGGTAAACCACAGCACCACGCCACGGTGGCCGTGGAGCTGTTCGCGGGCGGCGACGGTGACGGGATGAGAGTGCCAGACCACGTTCTCATCATGCAGCGCCATGTTTATCTCCCAGCAAATCACGGGCGTCCCAGTGCGGGAAATGACGGCGTACCAGCGCATTCAGCTCCAGCTCAAACGCGCTGTATTCCACGGGTGGTGTCACTCCGCGTTCGACCGGCTCCCGCACCATGCCTGCGCCCACGGTGACGTTAGAAAGTCGGTCGATAAAAATCAGCCCGCCCGTCACCGGATTTTGCTGATAAATATCCAGCGCGAGCGGCTCATCGAATGTCATCTCCACCAGACCAATGCCGTTTAACGGCAGGCTCTCGACGTCTCGTTGGGTCAGATTGTTGATATCAATTTGATAGCGGATAGTCTCGATACGCGCACGGGTTTTCTTACCCGCGAGTTTAACGTCGTAGCTTTGGCCCGGCGCCAGCGGCTGTTCCGCCATCCATACCACATCGATCGCGGCGTGCCGCGCAGGTGCCAGCGTCTCGTTTGCCGCCAGCAGCAGATCGCCGCGGCTAATATCAATATCGTCGTTGAGTACCAGGGTAATGGCTTCGCCCGCATATGCTACTTCTTTGTCGCCGTCAAAAGTGACGATACGCGCCACGCTGGATTCCACGCCGGACGGCAGCACTTTAATACGCTCTCCGACTTTGACGCTACCAGACGCCAGGGTGCCGGCATATCCCCGAAAATCGAGATTCGGGCGATTGACGTATTGTACCGGAAAGCGCATCGGCTGACGGTCTACCGCACGCTGTATGTCTACCGTTTCCAGGACTTCCAGCAGCGTCGGACCGCTGTACCAGCGCATATTCGCGCTCTGCGCGGCGACATTATCCCCTTCCAGCGCAGAAAGCGGGACAAAGCGAATGTCCAGATCGCCCGGCAACTGTTCAGCAAAGGTCAGATAATCTTCGCGAATACGGGCGAAGGTCTCTTCGCGGTAGTCAACGAGATCCATTTTGTTGATTGCCACTACCAGGTGTTTGATCCCCAACAGAGTGGAGATAAAGCTATGGCGACGCGTCTGATCCAGCACGCCTTTACGCGCGTCGATCAGCAAGATCGCCAGATCGCAGGTGGACGCCCCGGTCGCCATATTACGGGTATATTGTTCATGCCCTGGCGTGTCGGCGATAATAAATTTTCGTTTTTCAGTGGAGAAATAGCGGTACGCGACGTCAATAGTAATGCCCTGTTCACGCTCAGCCTGCAGCCCATCGACCAGCAGCGCCAGATCGAGTTTTTCTCCCTGCGTACCATGACGTTTACTGTCATTATGCAGGGAAGAGAGCTGATCCTCATAAATTTGGCGGGTATCGTGCAGCAAACGACCTATCAGCGTACTTTTACCGTCATCAACGCTGCCACAGGTTAAAAAACGCAGCAGGCTTTTGTGTTGTTGGGCAATCATCCAGGCTTCGACGCCGCCTTCATTGGCGATTTGTTGTGCAAGTATGGTGTTCATGGCGGCTCCTTAGAAATACCCCTGACGTTTTTTAAGCTCCATCGACCCCGCCTGATCGCGGTCAATCATCCTCCCCTGGCGCTCGCTGGTGGTGGAAACCAGCATCTCTTCGATAATTTCCGGCAGCGTTTGCGCATGGGATTCCACCGCCCCGGTGAGCGGCCAACAGCCAAGTGTACGGAAGCGCACCATCCTTTTTTTGATGACTTCGCCAGGCTGGAGATCGATACGATCGTCATCCACCATCATCAACATGCCGTCACGTTCCAGTACCGGGCGTTCAGCAGCCAAATACAGCGGCACAATGTCGATGTTTTCCAGCCAGATGTATTGCCAGATATCCTGCTCTGTCCAGTTGGAGAGCGGGAAGACGCGTATACTTTCGCCTTTATTAATCTGACCGTTATAGTTACGCCACAACTCTGGCCGCTGATTTTTCGGGTCCCAGCGATGGAAACGGTCACGAAAGGAGTAAATACGTTCTTTCGCGCGGGATTTTTCCTCATCGCGCCTTGCGCCGCCGAACGCGGCATCAAAACCGTACTTATTCAACGCCTGCTTTAACCCTTCGGTTTTCATAATGTCGGTGTGTTTAGCGCTACCGTGAACGAACGGATTGATGCCCATCGCCACGCCTTCCGGATTTTTATGTACCAGCAATTCGCAGCCGTATGCGTTGGCGGTACGATCGCGAAAGGCGTACATCTCACGGAATTTCCAACCGGTATCAACGTGCAATAGCGGGAACGGTAACGTACCCGGATAAAACGCCTTACGCGCCAGATGCAGCATGACGCTGGAGTCTTTACCAATGGAGTACAGCATGACCGGATTAGCGAATTCCGCTGCCACTTCACGGATAATGTGGATACTTTCCGCCTCCAGTTGCCGCAGGTGGGTGAGTCGTTTTTGATCCATAACCGTTCCTTTGCAATACCGTTTTTTGCTAAACATTTCGATTACACGACTATAGGGAGCGCAGGAGAGTGAATGAAATGACGAATTGGAATGAGTAGTTCCTCAAAGGAATAACGCGGCCCAAAAACCAATATCAAAAAATGCTTAACGTACCGGATTCCCGGCATTTAGGAGCAAATGAAATTGTGTTAACACGATCGCAGTTTCATACTAACCGGGTAAAATTTTGTTCTGTATTTAAGGACTCATTATGTTTTCCGCAACGCGCCGTTTTACCGTCATTCTGGCGCTCGGCGTAGGCTTTATCCTTCCTGCACAAGCAGCATCACCAGGGCCTGGTGAAATAGCGAATACTCAGGCACGACATATCGCCACCTTTTTTCCCGGGAGAATGACTGGCTCCCCCGCCGAGATGTTATCTGCCGATTATTTACGCCAACAATTTACCCAGATGGGATACCAAAGCGATATTCGAACGTTTAATAGCCGATTTATTTATACCACGAAGGATAATCGCAAAAACTGGCATAACGTGACGGGCAGTACGGTCATTGCCGCCCATGAAGGGCGCGTGCCGCAACAGATCATCATCATGGCGCATCTGGATACCTACGCTCCGCAGAGCGATGCCGATGTTGATGCCAATCTGGGCGGTTTAACGTTACAGGGAATGGATGATAATGCCGCGGGATTAGGCGTTATGCTGGAACTGGCGGCGCGTCTGAAAGATATACCGACCCATTATGGGATTCGTTTTATCGCCACCAGCGGGGAAGAAGAGGGAAAGCCAGGCGCGGAAAATTTACTCAAACGAATGAGTGACGCTGAGAAGAAAAATACGCTGCTGGTCATTAATTTCGATAATCTGATTGTTGGCGACAAGCTCTATTTTAATAGCGGGAAAAATACGCCGGAAGCGGTGCGTACACTGACCCGCGATCGAGCATTAGCGATTGCGCGCCGTTATGGTATCGCCGCCAGCACCAATCCGGGGCTCAATCCGTCCTACCCCAAAGGAACGGGTTGCTGTAATGATGCGGAGGTTTTCGATAAAGCGGGAATTTCTGTGCTTTCCGTTGAGGCGACAAACTGGAATCTGGGTAAAAAAGACGGATACCAGCAACGCGCGAAAAATGCTTCCTTCCCGAACGGCAATAGCTGGCACGACGTACGGCTTGATAATCAACAGCATATTGACAAGGCGCTGCCAGGACGAATTGAGCGCCGTAGTCGCGACGTAGTACGGATAATGCTGCCGCTAGTAAAAGAGCTGGCGAAGACGGAAAAGACATCCTGATCTGCTGGTAAAAATAGCTTATCCCCGCTGACGCGGGGAACACGACCACAGTAACTTCAGCAGCCTGACCGGCAGCGGTTTATCCCCGCTGACGCGGGGAACACGCGTAGAAGCTGTTGACGTCAGCGAGCGCAAACGGTTTATCCCCGCTAGCGCGGGGAACACGTATTATAGCGGGTAATTGAGGAGAAAATCATCGGTTTATCCCCGCTGGCGCGGGGAACACCGTAACCTAAATCAATGCTCAAGGTCGTCCACCGGTTTATCCCCGCTGGCGCGGGGAACACGGATTATATGTCACAGACAACAATTACACTGGCGGTTTATCCCCGCTGGCGCGGGGAACACACCAATACCCAGAACAATACCTATCAACGCGCCGGTTTATCCCCGCTGGCGCGGGGAACACTAACGATGCGTCGTGGTGGTATCTCCAGACACCGGTTTATCCCCGCTGGCGCGGGGAACACTTTTCTGCATACATAGTCGCATTATTTGTAATCGGTTTATCCCCGCTGGCGCGGGGAACACTGCATCGCCCGTGGTGCTGCGGGTGTTTCTCCCGGTTTATCCCCGCTGGCGCGGGGAACACCATTTTTTATCTCCCACCAGACGCTGACCCCGCGGTTTATCCCCGCTGGCGCGGGGAACACCTTCTGTGCTAATGACGTTGCCACGTGGCGCGCGGTTTATCCCCGCTGGCGCGGGGAACACACTAAATCTATATATTTGTTCCAGAAAGCCTTTTTTGCCACCCAACAATCCACCAACATTAAGATAACAATTTCTTATTATTAAAGAACATTCAACTCATTGATTTTCAACGGGAAGAAAAGAAACTAATCTGAGTCCATCCAAATCTACCGGAATACGGCGGTTCTCCCCCCAGGTCTGGAACTCAAAACCTGACTCCGTATTTGTTGCCCAGGCCATTACTACGTTTCCGACTCCACCCAGTTGTGTAATCTGTTGCCAGATCATCTCCCGAATGCGTTTTGATGTATCGCCAACATAAACCCCCGCACGAATCTCCAGTAACCATATGGCAAGCCGCCCTCGCAGGCGCGGCGGTACGTTTTCAGTCACCACCACCACCATGCTCATTAACCATGCCCCCGATGTCCGCTGTCACCCAGAGATTCCGGCTCAGGTATTGCTGGCGGCAACATATCCGGCGCAGGCTGAGGTGGTTCAATTTCACCGGCAGCGAGCACCTCTTCGATCAGTGGGATCAATTTTCCGGTCAGCTTCGAACTGCGAAAAATATCACGGCAGGCCAGGCGCACTTCTTTATCAGGTTCCGCCGGATGACGAGCGGCGATCTCAAATGCCTTTGGCACGACAGATTCAAATTTAATAATGTCAGCAATGTCATAAACAAAAGACAGCGGTTTTCCGCTATGAATAAAACCGATTGCAGGCGCATAACCCGCCGCCAGCACCGCCGCCTCGGAAATCCCATACAAACATGATGTCGCTGCGCTGATGCATCGATTTACCACATCGCCTTTTTCCCAGTCTTTAGGATCGTAGTTACGGCCATTCCACTTAACGCCGTATTGCTTTGCAAGCAACGCGTAGGTCGCCCGCACACGGCTACCTTCAATACCACGCAACTGCTCAATAGAGCGGCGGGCTGGCGGCGGTTCGCGAAAGCGCAACTCGTACATTTTACGCACTACCTTCAGACGCAAATCGTCATCCAGCGCCAGTTTTGCCTGGTAGAGTAATTTATCTGCTCTCGCTCCGCCTGGCTGCCCGGAAGAATAAACCCGCACGCCAGCTTCTCCCACCCATACCAACAGGGTGCCGACCGTTGACGCCAGATGTACTGCGGCATGTGAAACTCGCGTTCCCGGTTCAAGCATGATGCAGGCGACCGACCCCACCGGGATATGCGTACGAATCCCGGTTTTATCGATTAATACAAATGCCCCATCCAGTACGTCAATCTGCCCGTACTGGAGGAAGATCATTGAGGTTCGATCTTTTAACGGGATCGGATTGAGCGGTACGAACGTCACTCACTGTCTCCGGGTTTGATCAACATCATCCCGCAGCCAAATGCCCGGCTTTTACCGTATCCCTGCACCAGCCGTTGCAGAAACAGCACAGGGTTATTCACCACCAGCACACCTGCATAGTCCACACTGCTAAACTGAATCATCTGCCGGGATTTTTCGCGTCGTATCTGCTGTTGCCGATAAGCATCGACACTTGCCTCGCGCAGAGAGAATCCATTTTGTTCACCCTGGCGCGATAACCACTCCAGCGCTGCCTGCTGCTGATAAGTCCAGATATCCCGACTATCAGGCTGCGTTTTTACCTGACGCTTCGCCTCCATCAACAGATCGTGGCGCTTACCCGCTTTACAAATGGTTGGATTTGCGCGCAGGGTAAAACGTAGTATCTGACCAACACTTAGCTCAGGGGCAAATGGGCGACACTGTACGTCGAAAATCGCGCTCTCCGCTGGCCGTTCCTGTGACAGAACAAAAAAGCGAAACGCCCCCTGTAGCTCTTCACGACGATAGAGAAACTGCCGTTCCTTGCCGCCGGGAAAGAGCTCCCATAGCCACTGGTGCATCACGTACTCGCCGCGCTCCACAAGGTGAAGTAGCTGCGAGGGAACAAGCTGAGCAGTATGTAAAGTTATTCTTGAGAGATACACGCGTCCTCCTTGCGAAGCCACTGCCCCTGATTCACGCTACGTTCACCGAACAGCCATTGCTGGCGGCTCAACGGCATGTCGCGACGACGTAATATTTTGTTTGCCGTTAAGCCCTCGTGTTCACCTTCCCACCAGCATTCGTTCTGTAATCTGGGGAGAGTCAGTTTCAGCGCATTGAATTTATCCTGATACTGACGATACGCTTCGCGTAACACATCCGCCGCACTCCCTTCCAGCAGTTGCGGCGCAAGCGGCAACGCCAGAGGGTGACTTTTGCGCCCCAGATACAGCGGGAACACAGGATGTTGTAACGACGCCTGAAGCTGCGCCAACGTGTAAGGTGCGTCCGGCGTCGCGCTGACAGCGATCATCCACCAGGCGTCGGTGTAGTAGTCGCGTCGGGAAATCAGCGCGCTCAGTAACTCAGGATCCTGCAACTCTTCACAGCGGCTGAAGTAACGTGCCTTACGTACCTCTTTCGGCATCTGGACGGTGTGATAATCCCTCGCCCAGCGAGGGTTGCGGCTGGCGCACAGCAAAAAGGAATAGTGACGATTAAACGCACTTAGCCGTTCCTCTTCATCACGCCGAATACCCAGCGCCGCCGCCAGCAGCCCCAGCAACGCCGAGCGCGAGGGCAGATCATGGCTGTGGCGCACTTCGCCTGGCGCATCCACGCCCCAGGACGCCATCGGCCCGTGAAGCTGAAAAACCAGATATTGGCTCATAAGCCGCCCCTTACGCGCAGATGAAATCAAGCATGTCTTTCATGCTTCCCTGCTGATTCATAACGTTAAAGTCTTTGAACGCAGTCTCCTGTGCATAGACCGCATTCATATTTTCACGCAGCGCGGTAATACGCTTAACCGCAACGTTCAATTGGTCTGTACCGTTGATCGGTTCATAAAACGCGGCCGCCAGTGAACGTGGTTGGTCGGTGCCTTTTTCGGCCAGCGCCCACGAGGCATAGGCACGGCTGGCAAAGCTGTTCTGCTTGCCGGTCGGCGAGACTTTCAGCGCCGCTTCAGTAAAGGCCCGCAGCGTTTTGTTTGCCAGCTCTTCATTGCCGTTAAGGTTTTTTACCAGCAGATCTTTGTCGATGCAGATATAGGTGTAAAACAGCGCGGAGCCAAAGCCGGTTTCGCCGAGATGGCCTGCGCCTGCATCATCGGAGGCGGCGCGCAGATCGTCAACGGCGGTAAAGAAATCATCTTCGACGATAGTTTCGCTGACGCCAAACGCGTGCGCAACCTGGCAGGCGGCTTCAACGTTAAAATCGGGTTTATTGGCCAGCATACGACCAAACATCGCAATATCGACGGCCATACGATCGTGACGCAACAGTGCAGCCTCTTCTTCCGTCGCCGGACGTTTTTCTTCCGCCAGACGGTGTGCCAGCGCTTTTACCGCCTCAAACTCAGCAGGGCTGATATGCACCAGTTGCTCGGTGTCCGCGTTCGTTAATGGATCTTTCGCTTTCTTGTCTGCCTTTATTTTACCAAAACAGTTGGCGATTTTTTCTACATATTCAACCGCTTTTTTGGCGTCAATACCGCTATCAATCAGGATTTGCGCCGCTTCACGCGCGATGCGCCCGCTGCGAATACCGATATTCCCGGCCAGCGCCTGTTCAAACAATTCAGAGGTGCGCCATGCGCGTTTCAGGCTTTGCGAAGAGATGCGCAAACGCGTTGCGCCACCAAGCACTACCGTTTTTGGCGCGCCGGTGTCGTCACGGTTGAGGTTGGCGGCAGGATAAGCGGTTAATAAATGGAGTTGAATAAACGTTGTCATTTGAGAGTCCCTGTTAATCTTTTTCGTTATCGTCATCGCCGGCCTGGTAGTATTCCAGCGCCCAGCGGATACGGATAAATTCGGTTGGCCGCTGTTGGCGGCGATGGTGGTTCAGCAACTCATTATTTTCCTGGCACCAGTGGAAAATATCCTCCGCCAGCGAAATCAGGTTGACTGTGCCATTTAACAACTTCACCGCGCGTCGGAGCTGGCGCAGCAGTTCATCGGGGGTTTTTACCGCGCAAAGTCGGGAAAATCGTAGCTCCGACATGACGTTATTTAGCTGTGCGGCGAATTTTTGCCGCTCATCTATCGATTTGATATGGGCCGCTACTGCCGCCGTCAACGCCAGCGCGGTAAAGCGCCACTCCTGCCCTTCGATTTTCCATAGCGTATGGGTCTGCATCAGTAGGGAGCGGAATCCTTCCGACAAGCAAACGTCGTTCACCGTTACGCTGCGTCGCAGACTGGCCCGCGCGCCGCGCTGTTCCTGTAACTCTTCATGCCACTGGCGCAGCGTGGCATTATGATCGTCCTTCACGATACTCATTCAGCAGCCTCCTGCTTTTTTGCTTTGGCGGCTTTTGCGCTTTGTTTTTCCGCCGATGTCGTAAAATATTTTTTTCGTGCCGTCATAATGCGTTTCAGATCGCTACTCTCATAAGGGCTGGTAAAGACATGGTCGTCAAAGTAGCGCCGGGTAAATAGCCAAAGTTCGCGTTGCCATTTAGTCAGCCTTTCGTCCGGCTTGTGTCCGTTTTCAAGATCGTGGATCAGATTGAGAAAACGTCCCTGCGTCAGGTTCCAGAAATCGATATCAATAAAACTGAAATCACCCCGCGTATCCTTCGCACTGGCGAACCACGCTTCTTTTAGCGCACTGCGCAGCAGACTAAGGAGACGGGCGGCGGTTTGTGCTGCTTTACGTAAATCAGGGATCAGACCTTCCGTCATCAGTAACGGAAAGTGATGCTCATACCAGCAGCGAATTTTCATATTGTCGAAATCCGCGCCAAAACCCCATAGCCCCGCTTTGACATCCCTGAGACGACGCGCGTTAAACACTTTCACAACCAGCGCCGGATATTCTTTATTCGCTTCTGTATGGTTTTCCTGACTTAATCCCAGCCAGTCGCGCCAGATAAGCCCGCCAGGCTGAGGTTTAACCGAGAAGAATCCACTCCCCTCTTTCACCGGCAGACGATAGGGCGTCAGCGGATGGCGCCAGCCATCATAATTAACGCCATAGTTCTTAACTGTCATAACGCTCAGCAGCTCATCACTGTCAGCACCGCAGATATTGCAGGCGCCTGGCTGTGTGGTCGTAAAATCAAGACGGATACGGCGCGGCATTCCCCAGTATGCCTGCAGCTCATTAACCTGCTCTGGCGTCGTCACCGCGCTCGCCTGTTCACTGGTTCGTGTTGCGGCAAGCCACGGGAAAACCGACGCGTCACAGGTCACAGGTAACGGCAGATCCGCAGCATCCTGCGGCATTACGTTCAGCCACAGTTTTCTCCACAACGGCGTTTGCCGCTCGCTCTGATACGCCTGCAATTCAATTAGCGTGGTCATCGGCCCGCCGCCGCGTAGCCCGGTACGGTAGCCTTTGCCGCCAGAAGGGGCGTTAAGCTGTAACGAGAACAGCGCCAGCGCGGCGCAGTGCGGGCAAAATCGTTCCGTTACGCCACGTTTGACAAAATGATCTTTATTAAATTTGGTCGTTTGCGCGCCAGGTGTTTCCGGAAGCAGCGAGGCAACTGACACTTTTTCACCGGTTAACGGTTCAAAATCCTGCATAAAAGACGGCGTTTCCGCGCCAAACTGAAAGGCGTGCTCTAACGGCGCTAATGCTTCACGCAGCATTTCCTCTGTTAGCCCATCCAACCAAATATCCTCCCAGCGGGCGCTATTCTTCGGCGCGATGCTGCATTGCAGCAACCCCAGCAGAAACTGCCAGGCCGCTCCCTGTAAATCGGCTCGCGTTGCGGCGATGTCCACCACGTTTTCATCCGCCAGATCGACGGGGGCCAGCTTACCCGTCGAGCCGTCGTTGAAACGGACGGGAAGCCAGCAATTCGTTAATAGTGAAAAACTTTTCATATAGACTCTTATTACGCCTCCATCTTCCCGGTCAGACCTTCTGTCGCCGAGTAACCGCATGCTGCTGAGTCCGTTACCACAATCACGATGGCAAGGTCCTTATTCTGGTGTTGTTCAACGCACCACTGTTGAAATAATTCACCTTCTAACCGTTCAAACTCACCGTTATGTTTTTCCCACCAGCTCTTACGTACTCGCAGAGCGCTCATCTCCCACGGGTGCCCACCTGGCGCATAAGGAGTCACCGCATCATCCACAACTTTCGCCAGCCACAACGTAACCGACTCTTCCGCCAGGCGTGTCGAAAGTTTCTCCGGCAGAAAGTCGCTAATTTCCGCACAATAGCCCGGCGCAAAGTTAAGCAGCATCTGGCTGGCAAATGCCCGGTCGCAATAAAATTTGCCTTCCTGCAATTGCTCGGTTTTTGCAAATCCAACCGGCATGTCGACATCTTCGCCGTAAACTGACTCGATTAACAATCGGGCAGATTGCGGCATCCGAATGGCCCCCTGCTCACGTAATATGCGCTGCGTCAGCCACATGCGCCCATGATCGGGATAGACATAGGCACTGTTGCGCATGGCACTGGATAACCAGTTCTCCCGCGGCGCGTCATCCCACTCCGGAGCAAGAATGCGCAGCACTGGCGCCTCGCGCTCATCCTGCCCACTCTTTTTCACCAGACCGTTACGGTCACGAATATGGCGCTGTAGCCGGCCGGCCCGCTGAATTAATAAATCCACCGGCGCTAAATCAGAGATCATTTCATCGCAGTCAATATCCAGACTTTGTTCGATTACCTGCGTGACGATAATGACCTTACCGGCACGTTGCGCCCCGCTCTGTTTGCCAAAGAGATTCAGCGTCTGGGTCTCAATCCGCTGACGATCGTGAAAAGCAAAGCGACTATGGAAGAGTAAGAGGTTTTCCGCAGCGACAACCTTACTCAGTTGAAGCTGGCGATAGATACGAATCGCATCATCAACGGAGTTACGTATCCAGGCGATACAGTTTCCTTTTTCCACTGCTTCGCCTATACGTTCAAGACACAACGCTTCGCTGTGTAGCCAGCCAATGTTTACGCTACGCTCAACCTCCTTACGTGTATCAACCCGCTGAGAAATCAGCTCTGTTTGTGTGACCTGAGTCAGCCAGGGATAATCGTCATGGCCCAGCAACGGCGCTTGCACATTACGCCTCACCCCACGGGAAAACGCCGTCACCAGCTTATCTCGCTGCTGCTGCGATAGCGTCGCGGATAACAGAATCGTGGCATTGCCATTACTGGCCTGCCGTTCAATCAAGCCTTCGAGTATTCGGGACATCCAGGCATCGCAGGCATGGACCTCATCCGCCAGTAAAATCTTATTGCTGAGTCCCAGTAACCGCAGGTTGTTATGTTTAAATGGCATTACCGCCATCATCGCCTGATCCAACGTGCCTCCGCCAACAACGCTTTTTTATTGCTGTCGGCAAACCAGGCGGCGCATCCCTGACTATAAGGCTGTACGTCATCGGCTTCTTCGGTACCAGAAAGAGTGACCGACCATATTGACTGATTGAAACGATCCATTAAGCGACGCGCGCTATGCGCCAGAATCAGGCTGGGACGAGAATCCGGCTGATACAACGCCAGCCAGCTATTCGCCATGCGTTCAAACATCGCGTTAGCCGTCGCCATTGTTGGCAGCCCAAAATAAAGTCCCTGCGCTTTACCTGCCGCCATCAGCCGATGAGCCAGTATGAGCGCCGCCTCTGTTTTTCCAGCCCCGGTGACATCTTCCAGAATAAAGAGTTGCGCGCCATCCACGTTGATATCCAGTTCAAGCGCTTTTTGTTGTAACGGTGTGGGATGCTGAATAAAAGGGAAAAGCGTCTCTATGCCCGTAAAGGTAGACACATTCGCCACTGGCGGAAATAGCGTAATAGCAGTTTGTGCTTTAACGAGCGCTTGCTGCCAGTAGGTATCAACAGGCATTTTTTCCGCGGTACGCGGAAAATAACGACTGGCAGAACCTGTCCAGTCCGCCAGTACAACCGCAGCGGAAATAAACCAGGAAAGTTGCTGAAATTGGGCGATACCTTCATCTTCATCCCAGGCTTCAGGCAGAGTAATTAAAGGAAAGAGCGCTTTTATGCTGAGAAGGAAATCTCTAGCCGCGTCTTTATCCTGCTGGCGAAACTGATCCAGTTCCTGGATTGCCTCTGGAGGGCGTCCATGATGGCCTGTAGTGACTGGCATCCAAAGCGTCATAACGCGCTGACTTTTACGAACTGAAAGCGAGGAAGGAGGAAACAATTCAGGGCATTCACTTAGCCAGGAGTTCCACAACTCGTATCCCAGCGTGGTATGCGCGATTTTTTCATAATGCCGTGTAGGCTCATTAAAGGCATTTAAAGCCTCATGACGGTATAGTTGCTGGAAGGAGTGAGCAAATTTCCCAATATCATGCCAGCATAAAATCCAGGCAAAAAATTGCGCTGCCTGCTCCTTATCCTGAAGGCCTAATTTTTTTAGATAGTGGTCAATAAAATAAATATTATTTATCACCATCCAGTAACCCACAGCCGCAACATCTAAAGAATGCCAGCAAAGCAAATGATAATCATCGCCGCCGTCAGGCTCCCCCTGCCGGGACTTTCCCCAGTAATGATATATCGACACGTAAACTCCCGTATGATAATAATAAAATACTCTACGCCTTTTTAATGATCTTTTTTTTGATACACCTCACGAAATTGCACTTCTTAATATTATATTTAAATATTCCCTCTCAACTTTATATTTTTTGCCAAAGCATTTATTTCACGAATAATTATTATAAAATTCCCCGCCATTTCTTCTGGAAAAGGCATTCGAAGAGACCTCTTTCAATGCCTCCGGCATAAGCCAAACTTTAAAAAAACGAACATCCTCAACGAATTATCTACCTTTTGTCTGAAATCTCTTCACTCCAAAGTAGCGCCAACAATAAATCTGCTATATTTACAGTGCTGTTCAGATTATCTCCTGCGATCAACTCTGGCTGTTTTAATAAAAGAATAGTGAACTGAACGGCATATTTTACCCCCGAAGTTGAATAATATAAATTTGAAGGAAAAATTATGCCAGTCACTCTAAATTTCGGTAACCATCAAAATTATACGCTTAATGAAACTCGGCTTGCTCATCTGCTAAGTGCAGATAAAGAAAAAGCAACCCATATGGGGAACTGGGATAAAGTCCGGGACCACTTTAGATCGGAAAAAAAGGACCATGCGCTGGAAGTATTATACGCCATTATTCACGGGCGGGGTCCTGGGGAACCTGGAGAAATGGAAGTCAACGTAGAGGATATGAGTAAAATTTACGCGTTTAAACGGTTACAACATTTAGCCTGTCCCGCTCACCAGGATCTGTTTAAGATTGAGATGGATGCCTCTCAGACACAACTTTTATTTATGGTCGGCGACACGGTGATCAGCCAAAGCAAGATTCAGGATATCCTCAATACCTCAGATAATGTAGTAGTAGAATCTATGAGTAGAGAGGAGAGACAGCTATTTTTACAAATATGCGAGGTGATTGGCGCGACGATTACCTGGCACCCAGAGTTACTTCAGGGATCGGTATCAACCCTACGAAAAGAAGTCACTGGTAATGCACAAATCAAAGAGGCGGTTTATGGGATGATGCGTCCCGCAGAAGCGCCCGACCACCAGCTTGTTGAATGGCAGGACTCACTTACTGAAAATGAAAAGTCGATGCTGACCTGTATTAATGCAGGTAACTTTGAGCCTACAACTCAGTTTTGCAAAATAGGTTATCAGGAAGTAGAAGGTGAAGTCGCTTTTAGCATGATGCATCCATGCATCTCCTATTTGCTACATACCTATACGCCGCTTGTAGATTTTAAAGGAACAAATGCAGGTTTTTTAAATGAACTTAATCAGGATTATAACGGCTATCATAAAAATAAAATGTTTATTGATGTAATTCTTGAAAGAATATATCTAGCGCATGAACATTCTTTGCATATTGGTAAAAATGAGTGCAGTCGCAATATATTACTGACATAATGATATTGAGTAAAATAACCGATTTAAAATCCGGCAGCCTGCCGGATTTTTCATAGTGGCAAGTATAATCATACCGCGTAAGGACAATTACCCTTCATGTAGCCCGCACTCACGTTTCAGTCCGAAGAAGCGCGTCTCTTCTTCCGCCATGCCCGGTTCCCACTTGCGGGTAGTATGCGTATCGCCCACCGACAGGTAGCCTTGTTCCCACAGCGGGTGGTATTTCAGACCCTGTTTTTGCAGATACTGATATACCGTGCGGTTATCCCAGTCGATAATCGGTAGCACTTTAAAAATGCCGCGTTGAATAGCGAGAACAGATAAATGCGCGCGGCTGCCGGACTGCTCGCGGCGCAGGCCCGCAAACCATGTCTGCGCGTTTAATTCTTGCAGCGCCCGGTTCATCGGCTCGACTTTGTTGATCTCATTGTATTTCTCAATACCTTCTACGCCCTGCTCCCACAGCTTGCCGTAGCGCGCCTCCTGCCAGGCCGGACTTTCGCCCGCGCGGTAAACTTTCAGGTTGAGTTTGAGTTTATCCGTTAACTCATCAATAAACTGATAGGTTTCCGGGAACAAATAGCCGGTATCGGTAAGAATCACCGGGATTTCCGGACGGATTTGGTTTATCAGATGGAGACTCACCGCCGCCTGTATGCCAAAGCTTGAAGAAAGCACATATTCGCCGGGCAGATTTTCCAGCGCCCACGCCACGCGTTCTTCGGCAGTCAGCGTCTCCAGTTCGGCGTTAGTTTCTGCCAGAGCCAGAATGCGATCTACTTTTGGCAGGTTATTCAAAGCGTTGAGATCGAGTTGGGACATAAGTTCCTCACTGTTTGCCTTGCCTGATGGCGCTGCGCTTATCAGGCCGACAAAACGACATGACGGTAGGCTGGATAAGGCATTTATGCCGCCATCCGGCAATGCGCGTTACTCCCAGAAATCACGCGCAGGATCGAGTACCGGACGAATGATGCCCGCACGCACCGTAAAGTCGCCGAAGCCTTCACCCACTTCACGCGCTTTCGCCCAACGCCCAATCAGTTCATCCAGCGAGGCCAGAATATCCGGCTCGGTGATATTTTCTTTATACATCCGTGGGATACGACTCCCGATGCGGTTACCGCCAAGATGCAAATTATAACGGCCGGGCGCTTTCCCTACTAAGCCAATTTCCGCCAGCATCGCGCGGCCACAGCCGTTCGGGCAGCCGGTTACGCGCAGAACGATATGTTCATCTCCCACGCCGTGTTTGGCCATCATCGCTTCCACCTTATCGATAAACGACGGCAGGAAGCGTTCAGCTTCGGCCATCGCCAACGGGCAAGTCGGAAAAGAGACGCAGGCCATCGAGTTTTCACGCTGCGGCGTCACGGCGTTCATCAGACCGTGGCCACGCGCCAGCTTCTCTATCTTCGCTTTCTGGCTTTCCGGCACGCTGGCAACGATCAGGTTCTGGTTAGCGGTAATACGGAACTCGCCCTGATGAATTTTCGCGATCTCCAGCAGGCCGGTTTTCAGTGGACGACCCGGATAATCCAGAATACGGCCATTCTCGATAAACAGCGTCAGGTGCCATTTATCATCAATGCCTTTCACCCAACCAATCCTGTCGCCACGCCCGGTAAATTCATACGGACGAATGGGTTCAAATGTGATCCCCGCGCGCCGCTCGACTTCCGCTTTAAACGTCTCCAGTCCCACGCGCTCAAGGGTGTATTTGGTTTTGGCGTTTTTCCTGTCGGTACGGTTGCCCCAGTCGCGCTGCGTGGTCACCACAGCTTCCGCCACCGCCAGGGTGTGCTCCAGCGGCAGATAGCCAAATTCGCTCGCGGTACGGGCATACGTTTTCTTATTGCCATGCTCAATCGATAGTCCGCCGCCGACCAGCAGGTTAAAGCCGACCAGCTTGCCATTCTCGGCAATTGCCACAAAGTTCATGTCGTTGGCATGCAGATCGATATCGTTTTGCGGCGGGATCACCACCGTGGTCTTGAATTTACGCGGCAGATAGGTCTGACCGAGGATCGGCTCTTCGTCGGTGGTCGCCACTTTTTCCTGATCGAGCCAGATCTCCGCATAGGCGCGAGTACGCGGCAGCAGATGTTCAGAGATCTTCTTCGCCCATTCGTAGGCTTCGGCGTGCAACTGCGACTCGTAGGGATTGGAAGTGCACAGCACGTTACGATTCATGTCATTGGCGGTGGCCAGCGCGTCCAGCCCGACGGCGTGCAGCATCTGATGTACCGGCTTTACGTTCTTCTTCAGAATACCGTGAAACTGGAAGGTCTGGCGGTTGGTCAGACGGATACTGCCATAAATCGTGTTATCCGCCGCAAATTTGTCGATCGCTTGCCATTGCGCCGTAGTAATCACCCCGCCCGGCAGGCGGCAGCGCAGTAGCATGGCGTGGCGCGGTTCCAGTTTCTGTTCCGCACGCTCGGCGCGGATATCGCGGTCGTCCTGCTGATACATACCGTGAAAGCGGATCAGCAGAAAGTTGTCGCCTTTAAAACCGCCGGTGAGGCCGTCATTTAAATCTTCCGCAATGGTACCGCGCAAATAGTTGCTTTCCAGCTTCATGCGCTCGGCATCGGACAGTTTACCTTCGACCACCAGTGGGCCTGGATGTTTTTCGCTCATTAGTAGACATCTCGCTGATAACGGCGCTCTACGCGCAGCTCACTTAAATATTCGTCTGCCGATTCGAGGTCCATACCGCCGAATTCAGCTATCACTTCCAGCAAAGCCTGCTCAACGTCTTTCGCCATGCGATTGGCGTCGCCGCAGACATAAATATGCGCACCATCATTGATCCAGCTCCACAGCTCGGCGCCCTGCTCACGCAGCTTGTCTTGTACGTAAATTTTTTCTTTTTGATCGCGTGACCAGGCGAGATCGATACGGCTTAACAGCCCCTCTTTCACGTAGCGCTGCCACTCCACCTGGTAGAGAAAATCTTCGGTAAAGTGCGGATTACCGAAGAACAGCCAGTTTTTGCCCGGCGCATCCTCCGCGGCACGCTGTTGCATAAAGGCGCGAAACGGCGCGATACCGGTGCCGGGGCCAATCATAATGACCGGCGTTTCCGGATTCGTCGGCAGACGGAAATTGTCGTTATGCTCGATGAACACGCGTACTTCGCCATCTTCTTCAATACGGTCGGCAAGGAAGCTGGAAGCACCGCCTGCTCGAGCTCGTCCTTCGATGTCATAACGGACAACGCCGACGGTGAGATGGACTTCGTTCTCGACTTCCGCCTGTGACGATGCAATAGAGTACAGACGCGGCGTTAGCGGACGCAGCAGGCCAACTAACGCGTCGGCATCCAGTTGCGCCGGTGAGAAGCGCACCATATCAACAATGGGCGTGACGGCGGCGTAATGCTGTAACTGCGCTTTGTCGCCTACTAACGGCAACAGAGACTCACTGCGCGTCAGGGTCGCGTAGTTCTCGACAATATTGGAGGTATTCACCGTCAGTTCGAAATGCCACTGGAGCGCCTCCGCCAACGGCAGCAGTTTGCCATCAACGGTTACCGATTCGTCGCCTTTCAACCACAGCAGTTCCACGATCTCTTTAACCAGCACGGGATCGTTCTGATACCAGACGCCCAGTGCATCACCCGGCTGATAACGCAGACCGGAGTCGCCTAAATCAATCTCAATATGACGAACGTCTTTTTCCGAGTTGCGGCCAGTGATTTTCTGATTCAGCGAGAGCGAGGCGCACAGAGGCGCTTCTTTGGTATAGGGGCTGGTGTGGATTTCATTTACCGCGCCGCTGGCAACAGGCTGTGCAAACGTCGCCGTCGGCGTGCGGGATTTTAAGACATCAACCACCCGCGCGCGCCATTGTGCGGCGGCAGACTGATATTCCACATCGGCGTCCACGCGATCCAGCAGGCGTTCGCCACCGAGTTCCGCCAGCTTATTGTCAAAATCTTTACCGGCCTGACAGAAAAATTCGTATGACGTATCACCCAGGCTAAAAACAGCGAAAGCGGTGTCGTTGAGCGTTGGCGCTTTTTTGGAGAACAGGAATTTATGTAGCGCGACGGCCTCTTCCGGCGGCTCGCCTTCTCCCTGAGTGGACGTCACCATCACCAGCAGTTTTTCACTGGCAATCTGTTTGAATTTGTAGTCGCCAGCGTTCACCAGAGTCACGTTAAGGTTGGCCGCCAGCAGATCATCACGCAGAGCTTCCGCCACACGACGCGCATTGCCGGTTTGCGAAGCGGAAATAAGCGTAATCCCCGGCATCTTCCCCTCAGGAGCAGGCGTTACGGCAACAGCGCCTGAGCGCGGGTTCAGTACACCCCAAAAATAGCCGGAGACCCAGGCAAGCTGTTCGGGAGTAAGGTCGGTTGTCGCGGCCTGGAGGCGCGCCAGTTGCTCCGGATTAAGCGGAAGCAACCCAGTCAGTGGAGCCGGTGTCGTCATGCGTCGTTATGTTCCAGTAAGCAAAGCGGATCTATACACAAAATCATTCAAGTTGCATCACAAAACGCTTTAGCGTTTTGAACAGCGCTTGTGCTGGCTGCTGTAAGCCGAGAACGCGAATCCCAGGAGCATACATAAGTACGTGACTGGGGTGAGTAAACGCAGTCAACACAAATGCGGCTTGAAGAATGAAGTGTATAAGCGATAAAACCCAAACTGAGGATAAGATTAACGGTGAGAGCAATAACAATTAAAGAAGGGTTGGAAATAACACATAACCAAATGAACTAACCTGTTTTAGTTATCGTTATTAACGCCAAAACCGATTTTATAATTGATTGATAATTATTAAATTTTCTGGAAGGCCTTAAATTAATTGCCTGTCACAGAGCGGAGAATGGTTTTAGTTAATGATAAAAAATGCGCTTTCCGGTACCCTACGGCGGTTTTTTATTGCCTGAGAGTTCATCATGTCCACCACGTTGTATAAAGATTTCACCTTTGAAGCCGCTCACCGACTGCCTCACGTGCCTGAAGGGCATAAGTGCGGCCGTCTGCACGGACACTCGTTTACGGTGCGTCTGGAAATTACCGGTGAAGTCGATCCGCATACCGGTTGGATCATAGATTTCGCGGATCTGAAAGCGGCGTTTAAACCCACTTACGATCGTCTTGATCACTACTATCTGAATGATATTCCAGGGCTGTCCAATCCCACCAGCGAAGTACTGGCAAAATGGATTTGGGATCAGGTTAAACCCGTCGTGCCGCTACTGAGCGCCGTTATGGTGAAAGAGACCTGTACAGCCGGCTGCGTCTATCGCGGCGAGTAGGTTTAAGAAGTATGGGCTGGATGCCGGATTGATTCCAGCCCATCCACACGGCGTTTCATCAGAGAAAACATTGCCTTGAGCGCTGTGTTAAAAGCGCAGCACATCGCCGGTTGCAGGTGCGGTTATTTCCGGCAACCACAACCGTCCCCAGGCCCCGGTACAGTGGCAACCGCATAGTTTTTCCGGTTTTTGTTCGTGCAAAAAGCGCCTGACCCGCCACAGCGTAAATGGAGATGCGCAGCGGAGATGAAATCCGCCGACAAGCGCGTAAATCCGTTTTATACCGGTAATGTTCTGACAGTGCCGAACAATATTTGCGATCCCACGATGCCCGCATCCCGTAATGATGACTAATCCTTTTGCCGACTGGTAAATCAGTACGCCCTCGTCCAAAATAGAGTCTGGCTCCGCATCGTGGTCGCTAAAAATTCCGTAGGCTTCAGGCACGACCATCGGTATTTCCCCTGACCAGATAAAGTTTTCGCCAATCGGCAAAGGGTCACGCGTGTACACCATTCGGTAACGTGAATAGTCCACTTCACGCGACAATTTTTTTATTTTTCGGGTAATACCGAGAAAGGTCATTGCCGCATAGCGTTCGCGCGCAATATCTGGATGGCAGATGATTCGGATGTTATCAGGAAGCCACGGCACGCCGCCGCAATGATCGTAGTGACCATGCGAAAGCACCACAGCAGACACATCGGATAGATCGATCCCCATTGCCAACACATTTTGCATAAAACTGCCATCAGGGCCGGTATCGAACAATATCGACGTAGATTCATCCTGGACCAACAGGCTTAATCCCGGTCTGGCCTTCAACGATTGATTCGCTCCCGCTCCCTTATGATTTTCGAGCAATACTCTGATCGTTAACGCCATGCCCCTCTCCTGTATAAAACCCAACCGGGAAGATGTTTTTTTTACTTTACAGGTTTGTATAAGCCATTACTGGTATACAGATTATGATTATGCAACGGCTATCCCCGCTGACGCGGGGAACACTCCAGGTCTTTTGGCGTTAAGCCCTGCTGTTCCGGTTTATCCCCGCGGGCGTGGGGAACACAGTAAATGTATCTCATTATTTATGAAGTGCTTTTTATAAGCACTACATTCTATCGACCTAATCACAACAAATTTAAATTATTAAAGAAAAGTTAATTTACTGATTTTGATGCAAAAAACTCATAGAATGTTTTTTTCTTTAAATTTACTAAAATAGCGTGATCCATGCATCGCTAAGGAAAAATTTATCAGTGCTTCTATACACTCATCAAAATTCACATAGAGAAAATAAAGAATGCAAGGTAATGGATGAGTCACAGACGGCAACGACAGGCCGTCCGTAAAATTGATAGCGCATCAGGCGATATTTAAATATTTATGCGTTTGCATAGACAGCCGCCAGTTACGCGCAATACAAGTTTCAATACACAGACGCGTCGCGTCTTCTTTCTGGCTAATGGGCTGCAAAGCAATCACACGCGGTTTATCATCGCTCAACGTGGCTAACAGTTCATCCAGCGCCTCAATATCACGAACTCGCCCAACGGGATGCTTGATTTCATTGGCGCGCTCCAGTGCCTGGGAAAGCACGTCATATCCCCCACGCATATTCACTTTTGGTGAAACCGTTACCCAGGTATTGGGCGTACAGCGCACTTCGTGCGTCCCGCTGGTCTCAATCTGACAACTAAAACCATTCTTTTCAAGCAGATCGGTGAGCGGCATGAGATCGTGAATACAGGGTTCGCCACCGGTGATGACAACGTGACGCGCGGTATAGCCCTGACGATTAATCACCGCCAGCAGATCTTCACTGCTCGCAGCACCCCATTTGTCGCTCTCTTTGGTTTTTGCAAGGATACTGTACAGGGAAACTTCCCGATCGCTAAGTTTATCCCAGGTGTGTTTGGTATCGCACCAGGCACAGCCAACCGGACATCCCTGTAAACGAATAAAAATAGCGGGGACGCCGGTAAAGTAACCCTCGCCTTGTAGGGTCTGGAACATCTCGTTAATCGGGTACTGCATAGCGTTCTCTGTTAAGGGGATAATCGTTAATTATTGCAGATTTCGTCTGCCCGGTCATGCGCAGCGGCTGCGCTATTGAACAGATACAAAAAAACCCGCCGAAGCGGGTTTATACGTTAAGAGGTAAAAGCAGGATTACGCCTGACCTTTGATCTCTTTACGACCGTTGTACGGTGCTTTTTCGCCCAGAGCTTCTTCGATACGAATCAGCTGGTTGTATTTAGCAACGCGGTCAGAACGGCTCATAGAACCGGTTTTGATCTGGCCTGCAGCGGTACCAACAGCCAGGTCAGCGATGGTAGCGTCTTCAGTTTCACCAGAACGGTGAGAGATGACAGCAGTGTAGCCAGCGTCTTTCGCCATCTTGATTGCAGCCAGAGTTTCGGTCAGAGAACCGATCTGGTTGAATTTGATCAGGATGGAGTTAGCGATGCCTTTCTCGATGCCTTCTTTCAGGATTTTGGTATTGGTTACGAACAGGTCGTCACCAACCAGCTGGATTTTGTCGCCCAGTACTTTGGTCTGGTAGGCAAAACCGTCCCAGTCAGACTCGTCCAGACCATCTTCGATGGAAACGATCGGGTACTGTTTGGTCAGCTCTTCCAGGAAGTGGGTGAATTCTTCGGAGGTGAACGCTTTGTTGCCTTCGCCAGCCAGCACGTATTTACCGTCTTTGTAGAATTCAGATGCTGCGCAGTCCATCGCCAGGGTGATGTCTTTACCCAGCTCGTAACCAGCCGCTTTAACCGCTTCAGCGATAACAGCCAGTGCTTCAGCGTTGGAGCCCAGGTTCGGCGCGTAGCCGCCTTCGTCACCCACAGCGGTGTTCATGCCTTTGCCTTTCAGCACTTTTGCCAGATGATGGAAAACTTCAGAACCCATACGGATGGCTTCTTTAACCGTTTTCGCGCCAACCGGCTGGATCATGAATTCCTGGATGTCGACGTTGTTGTCAGCGTGCTCGCCGCCGTTGATGATGTTCATCATCGGAACCGGCATGGAGTATTTGCCCGGAGTGCCGTTCAGTTCAGCAATGTGCTCGTACAGCGGCATACCTTTAGCGGCAGCAGCAGCTTTGGCGTTAGCCAGAGAGACAGCCAGAATAGCGTTTGCACCGAAGTTAGATTTGTTTTCAGTACCGTCCAGGTCGATCATGATTTTGTCGATGCCAGCCTGGTCTTTAGCGTCTTTGCCAAGAATAGCCTGAGCGATCGGGCCGTTAACCGCGCCAACAGCTTTGGTTACGCCTTTACCCAGGAAACGGGATTTGTCGCCATCGCGCAGTTCCAGCGCTTCGCGGGAACCAGTAGAAGCACCTGACGGAGCCGCCGCCATACCTACGAAACCACCTTCCAGGTGTACTTCAGCTTCAACAGTCGGGTTACCACGGGAGTCGATGATTTCACGACCGATGACTTTAACGATTTTGGACATTAGGTTTTCCTCAAGTCACTAGTTAAACTAAAACTTCAGACAAACGGTGCACCGCTGAGGGTGCACCGCCGTTCTAACTTTTTTACTTCGCCTGACGTTTCTGATGCTCGTTGGCGGCTTTAACAAAGCCGGCGAACAACGGATGTCCATCACGCGGCGTGGAAGTAAATTCCGGATGGAACTGACAGGCCACGAACCACGGATGATTCGGTACCTCAATGATCTCGACTAACTGATCATCACCGGAACGGCCTGCGACACGCAGACCCGCTGCTTCAATTTGTTTCAACAACATATTGTTGACTTCGTAGCGATGGCGATGACGTTCAACAATCGTCGGCGCGCCATACAACTGACGTACCAGGCTGTCATCGCTAAGCTGGCACTGCTGCGCGCCCAGGCGCATAGTGCCGCCCAGATCGCTTTTCTCGCTACGGACTTCAACGTTGCCGTCTTCATCACGCCACTCGGTAATTAACGCCACAACCGGGTACTTACAGTCTGGCACAAATTCCGTTGAGTTGGCGTTGTCCATACCGGCCACGTTACGAGCGAACTCAATCAACGCAACCTGCATCCCCAGGCAAATGCCCAGATAAGGAATATTATTTTCACGCGCATAGCGCGCAGTGGCGATTTTACCTTCAACGCCACGATAGCCGAAACCGCCAGGGATCAGGATAGCGTCCAAATCTTTCAGAATTTCGACGCCGCGCGTTTCAACATCTTGCGAATCGATCAATTTGATGTTGACGGTAACACGGTTTTTCAGACCACCGTGCTTCAGCGCTTCGATCACCGACTTATAGGCATCCGGCAATTCAATGTACTTGCCTACCATGCCGATAGTCACTTCGCCTGCCGGGTTTGCTTCTTCGTAAATGACCTGTTCCCATTCAGACAGGTTTGCTTCCGGACAGTTCAAGCTGAATCGTTTACAAATATAATCATCAAGCCCCTGAGATTTCAACAGGCCTGGAATTTTATAAATGGAATCGACATCTTTCATTGAAATAACGGCTTTTTCCGGCACATTACAGAACAATGCAATTTTTGCACGCTCGTTGGCAGGAACCGCGCGATCGGAACGACAAATCAGAATATCGGGCTGAATACCGATAGACAGCAGCTCTTTCACGGAGTGCTGAGTCGGTTTAGTTTTCACTTCGCCCGCTGCCGCCAGGTAAGGCACCAGCGTCAGGTGCATAAACAGCGCGTGTTCACGACCGATATCCACCGCCAATTGACGAATCGCTTCAAGGAACGGCAGCGATTCGATATCGCCGACGGTACCGCCGATTTCCACCAGTACCACATCATGGCCTTCGCCGCCTTCCAGCACACGCTCTTTAATCGCATTAGTGATGTGAGGGATCACCTGTACGGTTGCGCCCAGATAGTCGCCACGGCGTTCTTTACGCAGAACGTCGGAGTAGATACGGCCAGTCGTGAAGTTATTGCGGCGAGACATCTTGGTGCGGATGAAACGCTCGTAGTGCCCCAAGTCCAGGTCGGTTTCAGCGCCGTCTTCAGTAACGAACACTTCCCCGTGTTGGATTGGGCTCATAGTACCCGGATCGACGTTGATGTACGGATCCAGTTTCATGATGGTCACGTTGAGACCACGGGCTTCCAGAATGGCTGCGAGGGAGGCTGCGGCAATGCCTTTACCCAGAGAGGATACGACCCCGCCGGTCACAAAAATATAGTTCGTTGTCATGCGGAACCTGAGAAGTTAGGTTTAAAAGACGATGGAATAACCAGGACGGGAAAGCAGTATACCCGAACATGACCTACGCCACAAACTTTCATTATTCCTCCTCTTCGTCAGGCTGACATTCACATAGGGAGTGAGAAAATAGCCCCTTTGAGGTAAATGTTTTTGACGTAAATCAAGCGCTTGTTATTTAAAAAATCACACAAATCGCTCTTGACCGCCTAAAACCTTTAGAGATCAATTTCCTGGCGTTTTACCTCCTGCCAAACTTCTTCCATTGTTTCCAGGTCCACCCCGGTCATTTCCAGGCCTCTGGCTGCGACAATGCGTTCAACTTCTCGAAAACGACGTTCAAATTTATCGTTTGCTTTTTGCAATGCGAGCTCCGCTTTCGTACCTAAATGACGCGCCATGTTGACCGTGGCAAAGATCAAATCGCCCATTTCCTCTTCCAGTTTAGCCTGATCAACAACCGCCTGCCGCGCCTCAAACATGACTTCATCGATCTCTTCATAGACCTTATCGACGACCGGTCCCAACGTCGTCCAGTCAAAGCCCACGTTTGAACACCGTTTCTGTATTTTTTGTGCACGCATTAAGGCCGGTAAACTGCGTGGAATATCATCCAGCGCGGAATGCTGCGCTTTTTGCGCACGTTCTTCCGTTTTTATTTGCTCCCAGCGGACTAATACGTCTTCGCTATTATTCGCGGAAAGCTCCCCAAAAACATGGGGATGGCGGCGCTCCAGTTTGTCGCTGATGGCAGCGCAGATATCATTAAAATCGAAAAGGCCTTCTTCCTGCGCCATCTGTGCGTAAAACACCACCTGAAACAACAGGTCGCCCAGTTCGCCGCGCAAATCGTCAAAATCCTCACGCGCAATCGCATCCAGTACTTCATAAGTTTCTTCAAGCGTATAGGGCGCAATGCTGGCAAAGGTCTGCTCTTTATCCCACGGGCAGCCGCCTTCCGGGTCGCGCAGGCGCTGCATGATATTAAGCAGACGGTCAATTTGATTCATTAAAATATCCTGAAAACATAGGCCCGATGAGCAAAGCGCCATCGGGCGAAAAACGCCGGATGGCGTACACGTTATTAATTCCCGTGCAAACGACGGGCGTCAATGACATCCGGCACCTGGTTGAGCTTGCCGAGCACGCGGCCCAGCACTTGCAGGTTGTAGATCTCGATCGTCATATCGATGGTGGCGATCTGCTGTTTAATGTCGCTGCGGCTGGCGACGCCCAGCACGTTGACTTTTTCATTGGCCAGAATGGTGGTGATATCGCGCAGTAAGCCGCTGCGATCGTTGGCCGTTACGCGCACCACCAGCGAATATCCTGCCGAGTAGCTCTCGCCCCATACCGCCTCTACGATCCGCTCCGGCGCATGAGAGCGCAGCTCCGCCAGTTGTTCACAATCGGCCCGGTGCACGGAAATTCCCCGCCCCTGAGTGATAAATCCGACAATTTCATCCCCCGGAATCGGCTGGCAGCAGCGGGCGATGTGGTGCATCAAATTACCCACGCCTTCCACCACCACACGTCCGTCGTCTTTACGACGATTTTGCGGCGCGTACGTTTTTTGCTGAAGCTGCTTCAGCGCCGCAGCATCCTGCTCTTCCGCGCTCGGCTTATTGAACTGCGATTGCAGGAAATTCACCATCTGATTAAGACGGATATCGCCGCCGCCTATCGCCGCCAGCAACTCTTCCAGCTCATTAAAGTTGTAGCGCGGCAGCAGATGCTTTTCGGCCTCTTTCAGGCTAATCCCCAAATGCGCCAGCTCATCGTCGAGGATCTGCCGTCCAGCCAGAATATTTTTGTCACGATCCTGTTTGCGGAACCAGGCGTGAATTTTCGAACGCCCGCGGCTGGTCGTCACATAGCCCAGGTTTGGATTCAGCCAGTCGCGGCTGGGATTCGGCTGCTTCTGAGTGATAATTTCAACCTGATCGCCCATCTGCAACTGATAGGTGAATGGAACAATACGGCCGCCGATTTTAGCGCCGATGCAGCGGTGCCCGACATCGCTGTGGATGTGGTAAGCAAAATCGAGCGGCGTAGATCCGGCAGGCAAATCCACCACATCGCCTTTTGGCGTAAAGACGTAGACTCGATCGTCAAACACCTGGCTGCGCACTTCATCCAGCATTTCGCCGGAATCCGCCATCTCTTCCTGCCAGGCGATCAGCTTACGCAGCCACGCAATTCTGTCTTCATGGCCGGAACGCACGCCGCCGGACGCGGCGCCTTCTTTATACTTCCAGTGCGCCGCCACGCCCAGTTCGGCGTCTTCATGCATCTGTTTGGTACGGATCTGGATCTCAACGGTTTTACCGCCCGGCCCCAGTACCACGGTATGGATAGACTGGTAGCCGTTCGGCTTCGGGTTGGCGACATAGTCATCGAATTCATCCGGCAGGTGACGATAGTGAGTATGCACTATCCCCAGTGCGGCATAGCAGTCCTGGAGGCGCTCGGCGACGATACGCACAGCGCGGACGTCAAAGAGTTCATCAAACGCCAGATGCTTTTTCTGCATTTTGCGCCAGATACTGTAAATATGTTTTGGTCGTCCGTAGACTTCCGCCATAACGCCTTCGTTTTTCATTTCGGCGCGCAGATGCCCGACAAACTCTTCAATGTAATGCTCACGATCGATCCGCCGTTCATGCAACAGTTTAGCGATGCGTTTGTATTCTGCCGGATGCAGGTAGCGGAAACAGTAGTCTTCCAGCTCCCACTTCAGTTGCCCAATCCCCAAACGATTAGCGAGCGGCGCATAGATGTTGGTACATTCTTTAGCCGCCAGCACGCGCTCATCTTCCGGCGCATCTTTCACTTCGCGCAAATGAGCGATTCGCTCGGCCAGTTTGATCACCACGCAGCGGAAATCATCCACCATCGCCAACAGCATTCGACGGACGTTATCGACCTGCTCCGAAGAAACAGAGTCGTTATGAGTAGCGTTTAACTGGCGGATCGCCGCCATATCGCGCACGCCATGAATCAGGGTAACGATAGATTTGCCGACGCTTTCGCGCAGCACATCTTCGCTGACCACGTTGGCGTCGGCCAGAGGGAACAGTAGCGCCGCCCGCAGCGTGTCGATATCCATACTCAGCGTGGAAAGAATTTCTACCATCTCCACGCCACGCCACAGCAACAGATCCGCATCCGGATGTCCTTGTGTCTGTTGCAGGCAATACGCCCAGGTTTCGGCTAAGCGCTCACACGACTGCTGGCTGGAAATTCCCAGGCTTGCGATCCACTTCTTCGGATCAAATTCACCAGCTTTATTAATATGTGCACTTCTTACCGCGACCATCGTCCTCTCCTTAAGGGACCAGGCCTACCGAAGTCGGTAAGCCGGTAATCATTACATGTGCTCGAACAGAACCATTGATTCCAGATGTCCTGTGTGCGGGAACATGTCGAGCATCGCTAAACGCGTAACCTCATATCCCGCATTGACTAGCGCTTCACTATCGCGCGCCAGCGTCGCCGGATTACAGGATACATAAACAATGCGAATAGGTTTTAATTTTAAAATATGTCGCATCACTCCTGTAGCCCCCGCACGCGCAGGATCGAGTAAGACTTTGTCAAAGCCGTTTTTCGCCCACGGCTGCTTCGTGACATCTTCCTCCAGGTTCTCATGGAAGAATGTCACATTATGTAACCCATTGCGGATGGCGTTTTCACGGCCTTTTTCTACCAGCGCCGGAACGCCCTCAACCCCTACCACGCTTGCTGCGCGCGTTGCCAGCGGCAGCGTAAAATTCCCCATTCCGCAGAACAGATCCAGGACACGATCCTCGGCGCGCACATCAAGCCACTCCAGCGCGCGGGCGACCATTTGCTGGTTTACCGCTTCATTAACCTGAATAAAGTCTCGCGGACTGAAGGCTAAACGTAAGCCGTGCGAGTCATACCAGGGCGCTTCGCCGGAGACCGTTTCCAGTATCTCGCTAAACGGCGCCAGAAACAGAGACAATCCCTCAGAATGCGAAAAGCGTTCCAGTTTTTCTTTATCCGCTGCACTCAATGGCGCGGTATGGCGCAGAATCATCAGCGTACCGCTTCCCGCCTGTACCAGCTCGACATGCCCAAGGTGTCGGGTGCCGTGTAAACTCGCCAGACACGCTCTGATTCGGGGCAGCAATGCTTCAAGCTGGGGCACCAAAACAGGGCACTGTTCGACATTGACGATATCGCTGGAACCCGCTTTGCGAAATCCCATTTGCAGCGGTTTATCCGGCGGGCAATTCAGACTTAACCGCGCACGACGCCGATAGCCCCAGGGCGCGCCGGCAATGATGTCATTCACCTCGTGTTTCATCAAACGCGCCAGCGCCGCGCTTTTGCTGCGTTGTTGCAAGGCGATGCCGACATGTTGTTGCTGACAACCGCCGCAGACGCCAAAATGCGGACAGCGCGGCGCCTCTCGTTCCGGGCTATCATTCAAACGGCGCGAAACGCGTGCGCGGGCAAATTGCTTTTTATCTTCTGTGATAATGACTTCTGCGCTTTCCTCAGGCAATAAACCGGGGATAAACAGCGCCTTTCCGTTATGACGGGCTACGCCCTGACCAAATGGATCGAGGTCATTGACTTTAACGGTTATGATCTGACGCGTCGTCACGCGCCGTTTTGCAGAGTAGAATTGCGCCATCGACCAGCTTTTTCTCAATTTAACAGTGTGACCCTAATTGTCCCATAACGGAACTCCATGACCAACTACAGCCTGCGCGCACGCATGATGATTCTGATCCTGGCCCCGACCGTCCTGATAGGTTTGCTGCTCAGTATCTTTTTTGTGGTGCACCGCTATAACGACCTGCAGCGTCAACTGGAAGATGCCGGCGCCAGTATTATTGAACCGCTCGCCGTCTCCAGCGAATATGGTATGAACTTACAAAACCGGGAGTCTATCGGCCAACTTATCAGCGTTCTGCACCGCAGACATTCTGATATTGTGCGGGCGATTTCCGTTTATGACGATCATAACCGTCTGTTTGTAACATCTAATTTCCATCTGGACCCCTCACAGATGCAGCTTCCCGCCGGAGCGCCGTTTCCACGTCGTCTGAGCGTCGATCGCCACGGCGATATCATGATCCTGCGCACACCGATTATCTCGGAGAGCTATTCGCCGGACGAGTCCATTATTGCCGACGCGAAAAATACCAAAAATATGCTGGGGTATGTGGCGCTTGAACTGGATCTCAAGTCGGTAAGGCTACAGCAATACAAAGAGATTTTTATCTCCAGCGTGATGATGCTTTTTTGTATTGGTATTGCGCTGATCTTTGGCTGGCGGCTTATGCGCGATGTCACCGGGCCTATCCGTAATATGGTGAATACCGTTGACCGTATTCGGCGCGGACAACTGGATAGCCGTGTGGAAGGGTTTATGCTGGGCGAACTGGATATGCTGAAAAACGGCATTAATTCCATGGCGATGTCGCTTGCCGCCTATCACGAAGAGATGCAGCATAATATCGATCAGGCCACCTCGGATCTGCGTGAAACCCTTGAGCAGATGGAAATCCAAAACGTTGAGCTGGATCTGGCGAAAAAGCGCGCCCAGGAGGCGGCGCGTATTAAGTCGGAGTTCCTGGCGAACATGTCGCACGAACTGCGAACGCCGCTGAACGGCGTCATTGGCTTTACTCGCCTGACATTAAAAACGGAGCTGAATCCCACCCAGCGCGACCATCTGAACACCATTGAGCGTTCCGCGAATAATCTGCTGGCGATCATTAATGACGTGCTCGACTTCTCCAAGCTGGAAGCCGGTAAGCTCATTCTGGAAAGTATCCCTTTTCCACTGCGTAATACGCTGGATGAAGTGGTTACTCTGCTGGCCCACTCGTCGCATGATAAAGGGCTGGAGTTGACGTTAAATATTAAAAACGACGTCCCGGATAATGTGATTGGCGACCCGCTGCGCCTGCAACAGGTCATTACTAACCTGGTGGGTAATGCTATTAAGTTCACCGAGAGTGGCAATATCGATATTCTGGTAGAAAAGCGGGCGCTCAGTAACACCAAAGTACAGATTGAAGTGCAGATCCGTGATACGGGGATCGGCATTCCGGAGCGCGACCAGTCGCGACTGTTTCAGGCGTTTCGCCAGGCCGATGCCAGTATTTCTCGTCGTCACGGCGGCACCGGGCTTGGGCTGGTGATTACGCAAAAGCTGGTCAACGAAATGGGCGGGGATATCTCTTTCCACAGCCAGCCTAATCGCGGTTCGACCTTTTGGTTTCACATTAATCTTGATCTTAACCCAAATGTCATTATTGACGGGCCGTCGACCGCGTGTCTGGCCGGAAAACGACTGGCTTATGTCGAACCGAATGCTACCGCCGCGCAATGTACCCTGGATCTGCTGAGCGACACGCCAGTGGAAGTGGTTTACAGTCCAACCTTCTCCGCGCTGCCGTTAACGCACTACGATATTATGATTTTGAGCGTTCCGGTGACCTTCCGCGAGCCGCTCACCATGCAGCATGAACGGCTGGCGAAAGCGGCGTCTATGACGGACTTCCTGCTGCTGGCGCTGCCTTGCCATGCGCAAATTAACGCAGAAAAGCTGAAACAAGGAGGCGCGGCGGCCTGTCTGTTAAAACCGTTGACGTCAACGCGCCTGTTGCCAGCGCTGACGGAATATTGCCAGTTGAATCACCATGCTGAACCGCTACTGATGGATGCCAGTAAAATCGCCATGACGGTCATGGCAGTTGATGATAATCCCGCCAATCTGAAGCTTATCGGCGCGTTACTGGAAGATAAAGTCCAACACGTAGAGCTTTGTGATAGCGGGCATCAGGCGGTAGATCGGGCGAAACAAATGCAGTTTGATCTGATTTTGATGGATATTCAGATGCCGGATATGGACGGCATACGCGCCTGTGAGTTGATTCACCAGCTTCCTCATCAGCAGCAAACACCGGTTATTGCCGTTACGGCACATGCGATGGCGGGGCAAAAAGAGAAGTTACTCAGCGCGGGCATGAACGACTATCTGGCTAAACCGATAGAAGAAGAGAAGTTACATAATCTGTTGCTGCGCTATAAACCCGGCGCCAACGTAGCGGCGCGTCTGATGGCGCCGGAACCGGCTGAATTTATCTTCAATCCGAATGCGACGCTCGACTGGCAGCTTGCGCTCCGCCAGGCTGCCGGTAAGCCCGATCTGGCGCGGGATATGCTGCAAATGCTGATTGATTTCCTGCCGGAAGTGCGCAACAAAATTGAAGAACAACTGGTGGGAGAAAATCCCAACGGTCTGGTCGATCTGGTCCATAAGCTACACGGGAGCTGCGGCTATAGCGGCGTACCGCGGATGAAGAACCTTTGCCAGCTTATTGAGCAACAGCTTCGCAGCGGCGTCCACGAAGAGGAGATGGAGCCTGAGTTTCTGGAGCTGCTGGATGAGATGGATAATGTCGCGCGTGAAGCGAAGAAGATATTGGGATAAGCGTAGCGCTATCAGGCGGTAATGTGCCGGATGGCGGCTTCGCCTTATCCGGCCTACGAATCCACTTTGGCTTTAGCGTAAAAGCGGCCCTATCTTCAGCGTAGCGGCCACGTTTCGCGCAGTCATACGCACATTTTCGGCGGCATTCTCCAGAGCGTCCTCCAGCGTGCAGATGGTATAAATCACGCTGAAAACGGCATCAAGTCCATGTTCATGAACCACGCCAACATCCGCCGTCAGGCTACCCGCAATACCAATTACCGGTTTGTTATGCCGTTTGGCGATGTTTGCCACGCCAATGGGTACTTTACCGTGAATGGTCTGGCTGTCGATGCGTCCCTCGCCGGTGATGACTAAATCAGCATCCGCAAGGCATTCTTCCAGATGAAGTGCATCGGTGACAATCTCAATGCCACGCCGTAGCTGCGCGCCGCAAAACGCGTATAACGCCGCTCCCATGCCGCCAGCCGCTCCGCCGCCTGCCAGATCCAACACATCAACATGCAGATCGCGGGCAATCAAATGCGCATAGCGAATCAATGCCGTATCCAGACGTTCAATCATCTCCGGCGTCGCCCCTTTTTGCGGACCAAAAACCGCAGAAGCGCCCTCTTTGCCGGTCAGGGGGTTCGTCACATCGCAGGCGACGTCTATACGACACGCCGACAAACGCTTATCCAGACCGCTGATATCAATGTTGGCGAGTGTTTCCAGCCCAATGCCGCCTTGCGCAATATCATTGCCCTGCGCATCCCGTAGCCTGGCCCCCAGCGCCTGCACCATCCCCGCGCCACCGTCGTTGGTGGCGCTACCGCCGATACCGATAATGATATGCTCAACGCCCGCATCCAGCGCATGACGGATCAGCTCGCCGGTTCCCCATGACGTGGTTTTCAGCGGATCGCGCTGCGCGGGAGGTACCTGCTCCAGCCCGCTGGCGGCCGCCATTTCAATGAACGCGGAACGCGCATCGCCGGAAAGCCCATAAAACGCATTGACGCGATGCCCCAACGGCCCGGTGACATCAACATGCACGATTCGCCCCGCCGTCGCTTCGACCATCGCTTCGACAGTACCTTCCCCGCCATCCGCCAGCGGTAGTTTCAGGTAATCCGCGTCAGGCCAGATCTCGCGAAATCCTTGTTCAATGGCGGTCGCTACCTCAAGAGCACTCAAACTTTCTTTATACGAGTCTGGTGCGATCACTATTTTCATAAGTCGCCCTTATGCATGTTGCTCCTGTTAAGCATACACCCAGAGAAGTACCGGCCCCTTACGAAACCGACTCTGACTTAACGCACCATACAAGGGCGCTTATTATCAAACGTCCAGCCTGGAATTAAGTACTGCATTCCCATCGCGTCGTCACGCGCGCCTAAGCCATGCTTTTGATAGAGCTCATGCGCCTTCATCACCTGATCCATATCGAGCTCAACGCCCAGCCCCGGTTTGGTCGGTACTTGCACCATACCGCCTTTAATTTCAAACGGCTCTTTAGTCAGACGCTGATTACCTTCCTGCCAGATCCAGTGGGTATCGATCGCGGTGATCTTGCCCGGCGCCGCCGCCGCAACGTGGGTAAACATCGCCAACGAAATATCAAAGTGGTTATTAGAGTGGGAGCCCCAGGTCAGGCCGAACTCATGACACATTTGCGCCACGCGTACAGAGCCTTGCATAGTCCAGAAGTGCGGGTCCGCCAGCGGGATATCTACAGATTGTAGCGATAGCGTATGCCCCATCTGACGCCAGTCGGTAGCAATCATATTGGTCGCCGTCGGCAGGCCGGTGGCGCGACGGAACTCCGCCATCACTTCGCGTCCGGAGAAGCCCTGTTCCGCGCCGCAAGGATCTTCCGCATAGGCCAGCGATCCTTTCAGATAACGACCGATGTTGATCGCTTCATTGAGAGACCACGCGCCATTCGGATCAAGCGTCACGCGCGCGTTCGGGAAGCGTTTCGCCAGCGCCACGATTGACTCGGCCTCTTCTTCGCCCGCCAGCACGCCGCCTTTCAGTTTAAAGTCGTTGAAGCCATATTTTTCATAGGCGGCTTCTGCCAGACGCACTACCGTTTCCGGCGTCATCGCTTCTTCATGACGCAGGCGATACCAGTCGCATTGCTCATCCGGCTGGCTCTGATACGGTAGCGGCGTGGCCTTGCGATTGCCGACAAAGAACAGATAACCCAGCATTTCGACTTCGCTGCGCTGCTGACCGTCGCCTAACAGCGAAGCGACGTTGACGCCAAGGTGTTGGCCCAGAAGGTCAAGCATTGCCGCTTCAATGCCAGTCACCACATGGATAGTGGTACGGAGATCGAATGTTTGTAAACCGCGTCCGCCCGCATCGCGATCGGCAAACTGGTTACGAACGGCGGTCAGGACATTTTTATATTCACCCAGCGTTTTTCCCACCACCAGTGGGATCGCATCTTCCAGCGTTTTGCGAATTTTTTCGCCGCCCGGGATCTCGCCGACCCCGGTGTGCCCGGAGTTATCTTTAATAATGACAATATTTCGCGTAAAGAAGGGAGCGTGCGCGCCGCTCAGGTTCATCAGCATACTGTCATGGCCTGCGACCGGGATAACCTGCATTGAAGTAACCACAGGCGTCGTAAATTGTGCGCTCATAATCAAGTCCTTATTCAGAATTAGTGACGACCAAAAACAGGGCGTTTGCGATCAAAAGTCCAGCCAGGGATCAGGTACTGCATACTGCGTTGAGCATCACCGCGTGTCCCATTTCACGCCATGTTGAGTAGCATACTGTCATGTCCGTAATAACGGGACTGGATTGCGTTGTCATGATAATTGTCCTGCGACAGATTTCAGTTCAATACGCTTAATATCGCCGACCAGCACCAGATAGCTGATGATGGCTACCAGGGCATGAACGCCGACATAGATCAAAGCGCCGTTGAAGGAACCGGTGGTGCCAACGATGTAACCAATCGCGATTGGCGTCACAATACCGGAAATATTGCCGAACATATTAAACAAGCCGCCGGAAAGACCGCTGATCTCTTTCGGCGCGGTATCCGCCATCACGGCCCAGCCCAACGCACCGATACCTTTACCGAAGAAAGCCAGCGCCATAAAGCCGATGATCATCCATTCCACGTTCACATAGTTACAGAACACCATAACCATTGACAGCAACATCCCCAGTACAATCGGCGTCTTGCGCGCGATATTCAGGGAGCCAGTACGACGCATCAGCCAGTCGGAAATAATGCCGCCCAGCACGCCGCCGACAAAGCCGCAGACCGCAGGAACCGAGGCGACAAAGCCCGCTTTGAGAATCGACATACCGCGCGCCTGGACCAAATAGACCGGGAACCAGGTAATAAAGAAGTAAGTCAGGGCGTTAATACAGTACTGACCGATGTAGACGCCAATCATCATACGAGAGCCCAGCAACTGTTTGATCTGGCCCCATTTGACGCTAAACGGTACTTTCGCTTTCGTATCTTTCTGATCCATGTTGATCAGCGCGCCACCTTCTGCGATGTACTCCAGCTCTTTCTTGTTTACGCCCGGATGGTTATTCGGTTCATGGATAACTTTCATCCAGATAAAGCTAATGATGATTCCTAACCCGCCCATAAAGAAGAAGACATGCGACCAGCCCACTTCGTGCGTCAGCCAACCCATAATTGGCGCGAAAATAACCGTGGCGAAGTATTGCGCGGAGTTAAAGATGGCCACCGCCGTTCCCCTCTCCTGCGCCGGGAACCAGGCTGCAACGATGCGACTGTTGCCCGGGAAAGAAGGCGATTCCGCCAGACCGACCATGAAACGAAGCGTAAAGAGGGCGACAACAATGCCGAAACCGCTAAAGATATCGACAAAACCCTGCAACAGGGTGAAGACTGACCAGATGAAAATAGACCAGAAATAGACGCGTTTGGAACCAAAGCGGTCCAGCAGCCAGCCGCCCGGGATCTGCCCGATAACATAGGCCCATGAAAACGCAGAGAAAACGTAGCCCATGCCTACCGGGTCAAGACCGATATCTTTAGCCATTTCTGAGCCGGCAATGGACAATGTGGCGCGGTCGCCGTAGTTGAAGGATGTGACGATAAACAGCATCACCACTATCCAGTAGCGGGCGTTCGTGCGTTTCTCCGCACCGCTCGCCGCGTGGCTTAATGAACTCATTGTTGCACTCCTGAAATTTCGCGTTAGCTACGCTCACTCTGAATTGCACAACCGGTAGGGAATCAGAGATAACGTTTCCTTGTTGCAGCCTTTATTAGGTCGTTTGCTTTGCACGCTGCATGCTTTTATTCACTGGCAGGAGAAGTATAAAAAGCGCGCCACGCACACTCACCGTGCAACAACACAGTATTTTGGCGATGAATTACGCCTGTTTATGGCAAAAGCCCAGGACAGTGGAAGCCACTTCACGGAAATGAAATCAGAAGGCGTCAGGCGCCGACGCAGGAGGGATAAAAAGAGAAGAATGTGAAACAGGTCGCTTGATTACATGAAAACGCCCGTAAAAAACTGCCGCTTTTGCGGGTATATGCACAAAGCTAACACGATTCAGTTTCTTTACACTGTGTACAGGTCGTTATTTTGCTTACTGGCAACGCAAGCAAACAAAAAGGTACCCTCCCGTAGGGGGAGGGATTTACCTCAGGAAAGTAAGGTTCCCCAGTGTTCAACCCAGGGATTGGATTGGCTCTCCGGCTCCGGATGTTCGCTGGCGTCAATTAATAACATCTCCCCCACCCGTCGCGCGCTTTGCTCCTGCAGCAGGGCATCAAACTGTTTGCCGCCATTACAGAAATTGGGGTAGCTGCTATCACCTAACGCAATCACCCCGTAACGCAGGTTTGGTTGAAAACCTAACGTATCTTTAATGCCGTGAAAGAGCGGCGCAATGCTGTCCGGTAGATCGCCCTGCCCGGTCGTCGAGGTGACCACCAGCGCAACCTTGTCCTGATATTGCTGCCAGTCGGACAGTTCAGGATCTTCAAACACGGTCGCGCTGTGGCCCTGTCTGGCGAGGATCGCTTCCGCTTCTTCCGCCACCAGCAGTGAGTTGCCATACATGGTCCCGACAAAAATACCAATTTCCGCCATTATGCGTATCTCCCTGAATTATGCCTGATGAGACTCATCCTGCCGGGACGCCGCCGTAAACTCAACCCTTTCATTGTCAGGGAGAAGTCCCCGCCAGCCAAACTGTGTCAGCGCCTGCATCCAGGTTTCATCCAACCCGGCCTGAATCATCAACGGCTGCCCGGTGAAGGGATGCGTCAGTTCAAGTCGGCTGGCATGAAGCATCAGGCGACGACAGGCAAAATGTTCCGCCGCGCTGCGGTTTTGTCGCAAATCACCGTGTTTACTGTCGCCGATGATAGGATGGCGCAGATGCGCCAGATGACGACGGAGCTGGTGTTTGCGTCCCGTTTTCGGCTCCAGTTCAACCAGACCATAACGCGTGGTGGGATAACGTCCGGTCGGCACCGCCATTTCGACCGTCGCCAGTCCGCGATACTGCGTTACAGCCGGCTGGGGCGCTTTATCCTCCCGGGCGAATTTATCGGCAATTTTATCGCGCTCTTCCACCAGCGGATAATCCAGTACCGCGTCATCCATCAGCCAGCCGCGCACAATGGCATGGTAGCGTTTACGGATGTGGTGCTGTTCGAACTGCTGCGCCAGGCGGCGTCCCGCTTCGCTGGACAGCCCCATCAACAGTACGCCCGACGTGGGTCTGTCGAGACGATGAGCGGTAAAAACATGCTGGCCAATTTGGTCGCGTACCGTTTGCATAACCACAACTTTTTCGTCGCGATCCAGCCAGCTCCGGTGAACAAGCCAGCCTGCAGGTTTATTCACGGCAACCAGCCACGGGTCTTGATAGAGGATCTCCAGCATCAGGATTTATCGCGGGTGAATAGCGCATCCAGATCCTGCAAAACCGCCAGGATCGCCTCCCGCTGCGGATGATCCGCCGCCAGCGCCATTTCGTAATAAGGGGCGATGGCAAACGCCTCGGGCAGCGGCTGCGCATTATCAAGTAGGGTATGCATACGCGGGATCAATACCCATTGCAACCATTCCAGCGGTGCCATGGTATCCATATAAAATGGCTGCGTGCTGGTAAACAGGTGCGCCTGCGGCGCATCCAGCCGCCAGTGGCGATGCTCGCGCAGCAGCGTTTCAAGCGCATGTAACTGCTGACGCACACGGTCATGAGTCGTCATGTTAAAAACCTCAATGATGAAAATCTGGCGCGAAGAATAACAAAAAAAAGGGAGCACTGTGTAAACAGTGCTCCCGGTTCGTTTCGCAGCATTCCAGCTACTTTTCGTGCTCCCTGCTCATCCGTGACAACTTTTCCTGTGACCTTACGGCCTGCTCATCCTGAACGTTTGCATCCTGCGCACATCGCCCCGATGTGATAGCTTCATCCTGAAGCGTCCCTGGTCATCCATACCCGCCGAACATCCTCATCGGCTCTCGTTCTCCGTCCTGGAGGTGTCCTTTAACGCATCCTGCGCTTTCCACTTTGCTTCATCCTGAAGCCTTTCCTTGTAACACCATCCTGGCGTGTCCTGCTGAAGCGTCATCATCCTGACGTTCACTTCGGTGTACGACTCCCTGTCGACGAAGATAGAATCGCCTGTTTCACCTTGTCTTACAAGACGCTTACAGACAATACCTTAAGTAAATTTTCATATGAAAGCGCTCAATAACATTTTAATATATTGATTTATATAGACTTACATAAGAAAGAGGAGGCCATGTATTCGCTGATATCCTGGCGATCTCCTACAGACCTTGTAAGAGATCTCTCACACTTGTTAGGGCAAACGATTACAGAAGAGGATTAAGTTGCGTAAGAAATTCCGCAAGCGTTGCGGCAAGGACGGTACGATTGCGGGTGCCCAGCGTTTCTTTAATCACCTCGCCGGACAGATTACAGACCGAGATAACCTCAAGCTCATTTTCCTGCGTCGCAATAAAAAGCGTGGGAGAAAGCTTGAGCCGCTTTTGCGTGACCAGATGGCCTATCAGATTTTCCTGCACGCGCCGAAAGTCATCCTGACTCCAGGTTTGCAGTAGCGTGAGCTTTTCATCCGCAAACTGCGCGGGCATGTCGCCAGCAAACTGCGTGGTGTAAAACGCGTGGAGCGCAGGTTGTACCACAATATCAAAGGCGCGTTCAACCGCGTTTACATTTTCTTCGCCTTCAAAAGGTTGCGGCTGCCAGTAAACGGCATCGCGGGTTGAAGAAATAATGCACGGGGAAGGTACGCCATACAGTTCTTCGCTCAACGGCCAGCTATCGTGTTTTTCTTGCCACGCGTCGCAGTAACGCGTCGTAAAGGCTTTCAACGCCTGCGCTGTCAGTTCGTCCACCAGTTTCTCTCTTCATAAAAGCCAGGATACACTTGGCGTATAGTGTATCTGGTTTATGACGGTGAAACATGTCTTCTTATGAAAACCATCAGGCTCTCGATGGCCTGACTCTCGGAAAATCAACGGATTATCGGGACAATTACGATGCCAGCCTGCTGCAGGGCGTGCCGCGCAGTTTAAATCGCGACCCGCTCGGATTAAAAGCCGATAATCTGCCGTTCCACGGCGCGGATATCTGGACGTTATATGAACTTTCCTGGCTTAACAGCCATGGTCTTCCTCAGGTCGCAGTCGGGCATGTCGAACTGGATTACACCAGCGTTAATTTAATTGAATCCAAAAGCTTTAAACTGTATCTGAACAGCTTTAACCAGACGCGCTTTGACACCTGGGAGACGGTGCGCCAGACGCTGGAACGCGATCTGCGTGCCTGCGCGCAGGGCGACGTTAGCGTGAGGCTTCATCGTCTTAATGAGCTGGAAGGACAGCCTGTCGCCCATTTCCACGGCGCCTGTATTGACGATCAGGATATCAGTATCGACAACTACCAGCTTACTACCGACTATCTGCAACATGCGGTCAGCGGCGAGAAGAGAGTGGAAGAGACGCTGGTCAGTCATCTGTTAAAATCCAACTGCCTGATCACCCACCAACCGGACTGGGGCTCGATACAAATTCAGTACCGCGGACGCAAAATCGACAGGGAAAAACTGCTGCGCTATCTGGTCTCATTCCGTCACCATAATGAATTTCACGAGCAGTGCGTAGAGCGCATTTTCAATGACATTCTGCACTTCTGCCAGCCGGAAACGCTAAGCGTTTATGCGCGCTATACCCGCCGCGGCGGGCTGGACATTAATCCATGGCGCAGCAATACCGATTTTGTGCCCGCCACGGGCAGGCTGGCGCGTCAGTAATCTTTTTTGTCAATTTTGCGTGCCGGATTGCGCATGTAAGGTTGTGAAAGATCATCAGCCAGGGCTATTGTAATCAACGGGGAATGGCGTGTTGCGTCCCATAAGGAGTTTACTTGATTACACATATTAGCCCGCTTGGCTCAATGGATATGCTGTCGCAACTGGAAGTGGACATGCTGAAACGCACGGCCAGTAGCGACCTGTATCAACTGTTTCGTAACTGTTCACTTGCCGTTCTTAACTCCGGCAGCCTGACTGACAACAGCAAAGAGCTGCTGTCCCGCTTTGAAAGTTTCGATATCAACGTACTGCGCCGCGAGCGCGGCGTGAAGCTGGAATTGATTAATCCGCCTGAAGACGCCTTTGTTGACGGACGGATTATTCGTGCGCTACAGGCTAACCTGTTCGCGGTGCTGCGCGACATTCTCTTTGTGAATGGGCAGATCCATAATGCCGGGCGTTTCCAGCATCTGGATCTTGAAAGCTCAGCACATATCACCAATCTGGTGTTCTCCATTCTGCGCAACGCCCGGGCGCTGCACGTCGGCGAAGCGCCAAACATGGTGGTATGCTGGGGCGGCCACTCAATTAACGAAAACGAGTACCTGTATGCCCGTCGCGTCGGCACGCAGTTGGGATTACGCGAGCTGAACATCTGTACCGGCTGCGGCCCGGGCGCGATGGAAGCCCCCATGAAGGGCGCGGCGGTCGGTCACGCGCAACAGCGTTATAAAGACAGCCGCTTTATCGGCATGACTGAACCTTCCATTATTGCGGCTGAACCGCCTAACCCGCTGGTGAACGAACTGATTATCATGCCGGATATCGAAAAACGCCTGGAAGCGTTCGTCCGTATCGCACACGGTATCATCATCTTCCCGGGCGGCGTAGGTACGGCGGAAGAACTGCTCTATTTGCTGGGTATTTTGATGAATCCGGCCAATAAAAATCAGGTGCTGCCGCTGATCCTGACTGGACCAAAAGAGAGCGCCGATTACTTCCGCGTTCTGGATGAGTTTATTACCCATACGCTGGGCGAAGCGGCCCGCCGTCATTACCGCATCATCATTGACGATGCGGCGGAGGTGGCGCGGCTGATGAAGAAAGCGATGCCGCTGGTGAAAGAAAATCGCCGCGATACCGGCGACGCCTATAGCTTTAACTGGTCGATTCGTATTTCACCGGATCTTCAGGTGCCGTTTGAGCCGTCACATGACAATATGGCCAACCTGAAACTGTACCCGGATCAGCCGGTTGAGATTCTGGCGGCCGATCTGCGGCGCGCCTTCTCCGGCATTGTCGCGGGGAACGTGAAGGAGGTGGGGATACGCGCCATTGAAGCTAATGGTCCGTATAAAATCCACGGCGATCGAGAGATGATGCGTCGCATGGACGATCTGCTTCAGGGATTCGTCGCGCAGCATCGTATGAAATTGCCGGGTTCCGCCTACATCCCCTGTTACGAGATCTGCGCTTAATGCTTATGCCCGGTTGCTGACAACAGCCGGGCGTTTCTCCCATTCCTTTCATTGCGGTATGGCGACCGACGTATGCCTTCATTTTTTATGATTGTCATCAGAGGCATAGCCCGCATTATTTTATAAACACCATTTATGATTCGGCATAAATAGATTGCCAGGCAAACGTTTTCCTCACTCCTCTTACCGTGATTTATCGGTCTAAACGATTATTCGCCACCAGAATCCACTAAAAACATTGATTTTTATAGCGGAACCTCCGTATCTTGCGCCCCAATCTTTCCGGCCTTATATCGTTAATGGTAGCCTTCGCGCCCGGAAATTCGTTATGACGTTTTTTTAATAGATTAATGGTCCAAATTTATCCACATAAAAAGCGGATTATTGCATTTGAGATCGCGATCACTGATACATTCATCACTTAAATGTATCTTTCCGCCCGAAAATTATTACGGCGAAAAATTATATAAAAAGCGTCCCTAAGCAGATTTCATTTTACGATCAGGTCTTTTTTCATTGGATTAGACCAGCAACCTGATTTTTAGCATCCTCCAGGAGAAATAGATAGAAACCACTCAGACCAGCACTATTGCTTCGATTGACTCTCGAAGCGCATGGCGCAAAACAGATACCATGTGGATGCTGGGCCTTTACGGCACGGCTATCGGCGCGGGCGTTCTGTTCCTGCCAATCAACGCAGGCGTCGGCGGCATGATTCCGCTCATCATCATGGCGATTCTCGCTTTCCCGATGACCTTTTTCGCACACCGTGGTTTAACCCGCTTCGTGCTGTCCGGTAAAAATCCGGGCGAAGACATCACTGAAGTCGTTGAGGAACACTTCGGTATCGGTGCAGGTAAACTGATTACCCTGCTCTACTTCTTCGCGATTTACCCTATCCTGCTGGTTTACAGCGTGGCTATTACTAATACCGTGGAAAGCTTCCTGACCCATCAGTTAGCGATTAATCCGCCGCCGCGTGCGATTCTTTCCCTGATCCTGATTGTCGGCATGATGACCATCGTGCGCTTCGGCGAGCAGATGATCGTTAAGGCGATGAGTATCCTGGTATTCCCGTTCGTTGCCGCGCTGATGCTGCTGGCCTTGTACCTGATCCCGCAGTGGAGCGGCGCGGCGCTGGAAACGCTGTCCTTTGATTCTGCCGCGTCTACCGGCAACGGTCTGTGGATGACGCTGTGGCTGGCGATTCCAGTGATGGTCTTCTCTTTCAACCACTCCCCGATCATCTCCTCCTTCGCGGTGGCGAAGCGTGAAGAGTACGGTGAAGGCGCTGAGAAGAAATGTTCTAAAATTCTGGCCTTCGCCCACATCATGATGGTGCTGACCGTGATGTTCTTCGTCTTCAGCTGCGTGCTGAGCCTGACGCCGGCAGATCTGGCGGCGGCAAAAGAGCAGAACATTTCTATTCTGTCTTACCTGGCGAACCACTTTAACGCACCGATCATCGCCTGGATGGCGCCGATCATTGCGATGATTGCTATCACCAAATCCTTCCTCGGCCACTACCTGGGCGCGCGTGAAGGCTTTAACGGGATGGTGATTAAATCGCTGCGTGGTAAAGGTAAATCCATCGAAATCAACAAACTGAACAAAATTACCGCACTGTTTATGCTGGTCACCACCTGGATTGTGGCTACGCTGAACCCCAGCATCCTGGGCATGATTGAAACCCTGGGCGGCCCGATCATCGCGATGATTCTGTTCCTGATGCCGATGTATGCCATCCAGAAAGTACCGGCAATGCGTAAGTACAGCGGTCATATCAGCAACGTATTCGTTGTGATTATGGGCCTGATTGCCATCTCCGCTATTTTCTACTCGCTGTTCAGCTAAGTCCTTTAGCGCCGCTTACCGCGGCGCTTCTCTATGATACAACCGCAATGGATGCCCTATGATTAGCGTATTCGATATTTTTAAAATCGGCATTGGCCCTTCCAGTTCTCACACCGTCGGACCAATGAAAGCTGGCAAGCAGTTCACGGACGATCTGATTGCCCGCCATATTCTTACGGATATCACCCGCGTAGTGGTGGATGTCTACGGCTCTCTGTCATTGACGGGTAAAGGCCACCACACCGATATCGCCATTATCATGGGCCTGGCGGGGAATCTGCCGGACACCGTCGATATCGACGCCATTCCGTCCTTTATCCAGGATGTGAACACCCACGGGCGTTTACTACTGGCCAATGGGCAGCATGAAGTCGAATTTCCGGTCGATAAGTGCATGAATTTCCACGCCGACAACCTGTCTCTGCATGAGAACGGGATGCGTATTACCGCGCTGGCGGGCGATAAGGTTCTCTACAGCCAAACCTACTACTCCATTGGCGGGGGCTTTATCGTCGATGAAGAACACTTTGGTTTGTCGAATAGCGAACCCGTCAACGTACCGTACCCTTACAAAACCGCCGCAGATTTACAGCGTCACTGTCAGGAGACGGGCCTGTCGCTCTCTGGTCTGATGATGCAAAACGAACTGGCCCTGCACAGTAAAGAAGCGCTGGAGCAGCACTTCGCCAGGGTCTGGGAGGTAATGCGCAGAGGTATTGAGCGCGGTATCACCACCGAGGGCGTATTGCCGGGTAAACTGCGCGTTCCGCGTCGCGCGGCGGCGCTGCGTCGGATGCTGGTCAGTCAGGATAAGACCACCACCGATCCGATGGCGGTCGTTGACTGGATCAATATGTTCGCGCTGGCGGTGAACGAAGAGAATGCCGCAGGCGGACGAGTGGTCACCGCGCCGACTAACGGCGCATGTGGTATTGTTCCGGCGGTGCTGGCGTACTATGACAAGTTTATCCGCGAAGTAAATGCTAACTCGCTTGCTCGCTATATGCTGGTCGCCAGCGCGATTGGCTCGCTGTATAAGATGAACGCCTCTATTTCCGGCGCCGAAGTGGGTTGTCAGGGAGAGGTCGGCGTAGCCTGTTCCATGGCGGCAGCGGGTCTGGCCGAGCTGCTGGGCGGTAGTCCGGCCCAGGTGTGTATCGCCGCAGAAATCGCTATGGAGCATAATCTGGGGTTAACTTGCGATCCGGTTGCCGGTCAGGTACAGGTTCCCTGCATTGAGCGTAACGCGATTGCCTCAGTCAAAGCGGTCAACGCCGCGCGTATGGCGCTGCGCCGTACCAGCGAACCGCGCGTATGCCTCGATAAAGTGATTGAGACCATGTACGAAACCGGTAAAGACATGAACGCTAAGTACCGCGAAACTTCGCGCGGCGGCCTGGCGATGAAGATCGTTACCTGCGATTAGTCGTTTCTCATTGCCCGGTGGCGCTGACGCTTACCGGGCCTACACTACGGGTGTCATTTGTAGACCGGATAAGCCGCAGCGCGGTGCCATCCGGTAAAATGTTGATGCCTGACATTAGCCTCGTCTCTCCGCCAGTGTTACCCTACGCGCAGGTTTGTAAGGGAGAACACCGTGGCTGCTCATCTGCTTATCGTCGACGCACTCAATTTGATTCGCCGTATTCACGCCGTTCAGGGATCGCCCTGTGTGGAAACCTGCCAACACGCGCTCGATCAATTGATTATCCACAGCCAGCCAACCCATGCCGTAGCGGTCTTTGATGACGACGCGCGCAGCAGCGGCTGGCGTCATCAGCGTTTGCCGGACTACAAAGCAGGACGTCCGCCGATGCCTGACGATTTACATAATGAAATGCCCGCCCTACGCGCCGCGTTTGAACAGCGCGGCGTGCGCTGTTGGGCATCAGACGGTAACGAAGCGGACGATCTGGCGGCGACGCTGGCGCTAAAAGTTACCGAAGCCGGACACCAGGCAACCATTGTGTCAACTGATAAAGGCTATTGCCAGTTACTCTCTCCGGGATTGCGCATTCGCGACTACTTCCAGAAACGCTGGCTGGACGCGCCGTTTATTGAAAAAGAGTTTGGAGTACTTCCCCGGCAGTTGCCGGATTACTGGGGTCTGGCAGGAATCAGCAGTTCGAAAGTCCCCGGCGTTGCCGGTATCGGCCCCAAAAGCGCGACCCAGTTGTTGATTCAGTTTCAAAATCTGGAGGGAATTTACGCCCACCTGGATGAGATGCCGGAAAAGTGGCGCAAAAAGCTTGAGACGCATAAAGAAATGGCATTTCTCTGCCGCGATATTGCACGTCTGCAAACCGATTTACATATTGACGGAAACTTACAGCAGCTACGGCTGGTGCGGTAACAATGTTGCCGGATGGCGCTGTGCTTATCCGGCTTACATTTCGTGCCATTCTGTAGGCTGGATAAGGCGTCACGCCACCATCCGGCAAAATTACCAGGCGATATGGTACAGTTCGACAATGTCCGCCAGACTCGCTTCACGCGGATTGCCGCCAGTACAGACATCATCGAACGCCGCCTGCGCCAGCGCCGGGATATCCTCTTTTCGAACGCCGACATCACGCAAATGCAGCGGAATTCCCACATCGCGATTTAGCGTAAATACGGCTTCCACGGCGGCATTACGTGCCTCTTCAAGGCTCAATCCTTCTACCTTCACCCCCATCGCCCGGGCAATATCACGGAATTTCTCGTTGGTATGTCCGGCATTGAAACGCATCACATGCGGAAGCAAAATAGCATTCGCAACGCCGTGCGGCGTGTTGTAAAACGCCCCCAGCGGATGCGCCATCCCATGCACCAGCCCCACATTGGAAAACCCCATCCCGGCAACGTATTGCCCCAGCGCCATCGCCTCACCGGCCTCTTTTTCTCCGGCAACAGCGCCGCGCAGCGCGCCAGCAATCATTTCAATAGCTTTGATATGCAATGCATCCGTCAGCGCCCATGCGGCCCGGGTAATATAGCCTTCAATAGCATGGGTCAGGGCATCCACGCCCGTTGCCGCTTTCAGCGCGGGCGGCATACCGTCCATCATATCAGCATCGATAAATGCCGCCTGCGGAATATCATGCGGATCGACACAAACGAATTTGCGCCGTTTCTCTTCATCGGTAATCACATAATTGATAGTGACTTCCGCCGCGGTTCCCGCCGTTGTCGGAATCGCCATAATCGGCACGCTGGGTTTACGGGTCGGTGATAGCCCTTCCAGACTGCGCACATCGGCAAATTCTGGATTGTTACTGATAATACCGATCGCTTTGCAGGTATCCTGCGGAGAACCGCCGCCAATGGCGATGAGATAGTCCGCGCCGCTTTGGGTAAAGAACTTAAGCCCTTCCTGGACAACAGAAATCGTAGGATTAGGGATCACGCCTGCATAGATCTCCCACGCCAGTCCTGCGGCATCCATTCTGCTTGTCACCTTATCGACCACACCGCATTTTACCAGCGTTTTATCCGTAACAATCAGTGCCTTATGATAACCGCGACGCGTCACCTCATCGGTTAATGCGTCCACCGCTCCCCGGCCAAACCATGCCGTTTCATTCAGAATCATTCTGTTCGCCATAGCCTGTCTCCTGACATCACTCTTCAATACGTAACCCGTAAGTTTTAAATTTCTCCAGCACGATAGCGATCGCCTCGTCATCCAGTACCGGTACCGGATCGACAATTGCCAGCGTACTTAAATAGAGCTGCGCCAGCACTTCCACTTCATGCGCCAGCCACAACGCTTTGTCTAAATTTTCTTCACAAGCGATAAGCCCATGATGCTGTAGCAGCGTCGCTTTACGATTTTTAAGCGCCACGGCAACATGGTCAGAAAGTTCGCGGGTGCCAAAGGTGGCGTAGGGCGCGCAGGGAATAGAGTTCCCACCCGCGGCGGCAATCATGTAGTGAATCGCCGGAATCGGGCGATTCAGGATCGAGACTGCCGTACAATGAACAGCGTGGTTATGTACCACAGCATTGGCGTCAGGGCGAGTCTGGTATGCCGCCATATGAAAACGCCACTCGCTGGAAGGCAGTTTGCCCTGCTCATGCTGACCGTCAGCATCAATAAAGACAATGTGCGACTCTGTCAGCTTCTCGTAGGGGAGCCCCGTCGGCGTAATCAGCATTCCGCCCTGATAACGTACGCTCACGTTACCCGCCGTCCCCTGGTTTAACCCTAACCGCGTCATTTCCAGACAGGTATCAATAATCTGCCGCGCCAGTCTATTTCGTTCCATTATTTACCTCTCTCTGTGATTCAAAATGAGACAACAAAACCGCCTTCTGCATCACGCTGCTGTCCAGTTGAAATAATCGAATAGTTAGCAACTATCATCATACTGAATAAAGAGAAGGGAATTTAAATGACGATATTTTGTGATACACATCAATTAATCCGCCACGATAAACCAGACGACTACCGTTTCAATCGTCAATAAATGCCCGCTATTAATAATATTTTTTAAAACGGGCAAATATGAAGAATAAGTTACACCTGCCCGTTTTCGTAGCAATAATTTAATTCGGGCATTCATCCTGTGGTTTTTTAAATTAAACATCTCAAACGGTCATTTTTTTATAGAAATTAAAGTGATGATAATCACAGAACGCTATGCTCTCAGGTATAAATGTGACCACCATCATATTAAAAGGCCTTTTTTATTTGAAAATGAATCCATGAGTTCATTCCGGACGCCAATTTATTACCGGTAAGAAAAGCGAACTCACCTAATTTTACGGTCTGGTGAGTAGAGCCGACCGCACGCAAAAGCTTCTGAACCAATGAGGATGCTATGGGAAACACAACAATACAAACGCAGAGTTTTCGTGCTGTGGATGCAGAGCAAAGCAAGAGCAAGCGCTACATTATTCCATTCGCCTTACTTTGCTCGCTATTTTTTCTATGGGCTGTCGCCAATAATCTGAATGACATTTTACTACCGCAATTTCAACAGGCTTTTACGCTAACCAACTTTCAGGCCGGACTGATTCAATCAGCCTTTTATTTCGGTTATTTCGTCATTCCAATTCCCGCCGGGATTTTGATGAAAAAACTCAGTTATAAAGCTGGGATTATCACCGGGCTTTTTTTGTATGCTTTTGGCGCCGCATTATTCTGGCCTGCCGCCGAAATAATGAATTATACATTATTTTTAATTGGCCTGTTTATCATCGCTGCCGGTTTAGGCTGTCTTGAAACTGCGGCCAACCCTTTTGTTACAGTATTGGGTCCAGAAAGCGGTGGCCATTTTCGGCTTAATCTGGCGCAAACTTTTAACTCCTTTGGCGCTATTATCGCCGTTGTGTTTGGGCAAAGTCTTATTTTGTCTAACGTGCCGCATCAATCACAGGAAGCGCTTGATAAAATGACGCCGGATCAGCTTAGCGCCTATAAACACAGTCTGGTGTTATCGGTACAAGCGCCATACATGATTATCGTCGCCATCGTATTAGTAGTTGCGCTGCTGATTATGCTGACCAAATTTCCGGCCCTGCAAAGTGACGATCACAGCGATGCTAAACAAAGCTCTTTCTTATCTTCTCTCTCCCGACTCATCCGTATCCGCCACTGGCGCTGGGCGGTGCTGGCGCAGTTCTGCTACGTGGGGGCGCAAACCGCCTGCTGGAGCTATCTGATCCGCTACGCCATTGAGGAGATCCCAGGAATGACGCCCGGCTTCGCCGCCAATTACCTGACCGGCACGATGGTGTGCTTCTTTATCGGCCGTTTCACCGGTACCTGGCTTATCAGCCGCTTCGCGCCGCATAAAGTGCTGGCCGCCTACGCCCTGTTTGCCATGCTCCTGTGTCTGATTTCCGCCTTTAGCGGCGGACATATCGGCCTGCTGGCGCTGACGTTGTGTAGCGCATTTATGTCAATCCAGTACCCGACCATCTTCTCGCTGGGTATCAAAAATCTGGGACAGGACACTAAGTACGGCTCGTCTTTTATCGTCATGACCATCATTGGCGGCGGTATTGTCACGCCAGTAATGGGCTTCGTTAGCGACGCCGCAGGCAAAATCCCGACCGCTGAACTGGTTCCGGCATTGTGCTTTGCCATCATCTTCATCTTTGCCCGTTTCCGTTCACAAGCGGCGACAAACTGAACATTTATCCGAATAACGTGAGGAATCTGTCATGAAAAAAATCAGCTTACCGAAAATCGGTATCCGCCCGGTGATTGATGGACGTCGTATGGGCGTACGCGAGTCGCTCGAAGAGCAGACCATGAATATGGCGAAAGCGACGGCGGCACTCATCACCGAGAAAATCCGCCACGCCTGCGGGGCACAGGTGGAGTGCGTCATTGCAGATACCTGTATTGCCGGTATGGCGGAATCCGCCGCCTGTGAAGAAAAATTCAGCAGCCAGAACGTGGGCGTGACCATTACCGTTACGCCGTGCTGGTGCTATGGCAGCGAAACTATTGATATGGACCCAATGCGTCCGAAAGCCATCTGGGGCTTTAACGGAACAGAGCGTCCCGGGGCGGTTTACCTTGCCGCGGCGCTGGCGGCGCACAGCCAGAAAGGCATTCCGGCGTTCTCCATTTATGGTCATGACGTGCAGGATGCCGACGATACCTCCATTCCCGCCGACGTCGAAGAAAAACTGCTGCGTTTTACGCGGGCAGGGTTAGCGGTAGCCAGTATGAAAGGCAAAAGCTACCTCTCCGTCGGCGGCGTGTCGATGGGGATCGCTGGTTCCATTGTCGATCATAACTTCTTTGAATCCTGGCTGGGCATGAAGGTACAAGCGGTAGATATGACCGAACTGCGTCGCCGTATCGATCAGAAAATTTATGATGAGGCCGAACTGGAGATGGCGCTGGCGTGGGCGGATAAAAACTTCCGCTACGGCGAAGATCAGAACGCCCCGCAGTATAAGCGCAATGAAGCCCAGAACCGCGCGGTGCTAAAAGAAAGCCTGCTGATGGCGATGTGTATTCGCGACATGATGCAGGGCAACAAGACGCTGGCGGACAAAGGGTTAGTTGAAGAATCGCTGGGCTACAACGCCATTGCCGCCGGCTTCCAGGGCCAGCGCCACTGGACCGATCAATACCCGAACGGCGATACCGCCGAAGCGCTGCTCAACAGCTCTTTTGACTGGAACGGCGTACGCGAACCGTTTGTCGTCGCCACCGAAAATGACAGTCTGAACGGCGTAGCGATGCTATTTGGCCATCAACTCACCGGTACCGCGCAGATTTTCGCCGACGTACGAACCTACTGGTCGCCGGAAGCCGTAGAACGCGTCACCGGCCAGGCGCTCAGCGGACTGGCGGAGCACGGCATTATTCACCTGATTAACTCCGGTTCTGCAGCTCTGGACGGTGCCTGTAAACAGCGCGACAGCGAAGGCAAGCCGACCATGAAGCCACACTGGGAAATCAGCCAACAAGAGGCGGATGCATGTCTGGCGGCCACCGAATGGTGCCCGGCGATTCACGAATACTTCCGCGGCGGCGGCTACTCATCCCGTTTCCTGACCGAAGGTGGCGTGCCGTTCACTATGACCCGCGTGAATATCATCAAAGGCCTGGGGCCAGTACTGCAAATCGCCGAGGGCTGGAGCGTCGAACTGCCGAAAGCGATGCACGATCAGCTTGATGCCCGCACCAACTCTACCTGGCCTACCACCTGGTTTGCGCCGCGTCTTACCGGCAAAGGCCCGTTTACCGATGTCTATTCGGTGATGGCGAACTGGGGCGCTAACCACGGCGTACTCACCATCGGCCATGTAGGGGCGGACTTTATTACTCTCGCCGCGATGCTGCGTATCCCGGTATGTATGCACAACGTAGAGGAGGCGAAGATCTACCGTCCTTCCGCCTGGGCGGCTCACGGTATGGATATTGAAGGCCAGGATTATCGCGCCTGCCAGAATTATGGCCCGCTGTATAAGCGTTAAGACACCGGATGCCGGATGGCGTTGCGCTTATCCGGCCTACAGCACCACGTAGGCCCGACAAGCGTAGCGCCATCGGGCGGCGTTTATGGAGTTATCTATGAAACAAGACGTCATCCTGGTTCTCGACTGCGGCGCGACTAACGTTCGGGCGATCGCCGTTGATCGCCAGGGAAAAATTGTCGCCCGCGCCTCAATCGCTAATGCCAGCGACATTACCGTAGAAAATAGCGCCTGGCATCAGTGGTCGCTGGACGCCATTCTACAACGTTTCGCCGACTGCTGCAGGTCACTCTCCGGCGCCCTGTCAGAGTGTGCTGTTCGCGGTATTACGGTGACTACTTTCGGCGTCGATGGCGCGCTGGTCGATGCACAGGGCAAGCTGCTCTATCCGGTCATTAGTTGGAAATGCCCGCGGACCGCCGCCGTGATGGAAACGATCGAGCGCTATATCTCACCCCGGCAATTGCAGACGCTCTCCGGCGTCGGCGCGTTCAGCTTCAACACGCTGTATAAGCTGGTCTGGCTTAAAGAAAATCATCCGCGCTTGCTGGAGCAAGCTCACTGCTGGCTGTTTATCTCGTCGCTGATTAACCACCGTCTGACCGGCGAGTTTACGACCGATATCACTATGGCTGGCACCAGTCAGCTACTGGATATCCATCAGCGCGACTTTAGTCCGGAAATCTTGCAGGCGACAGGCCTGGCGCGCCGCCTGTTCCCACGTATCGTGGAAGCGGGCGCACCGATAGGCACGCTACAGACAGACGCGGCCAGGCTACTTGGGCTACCAGCGGGTGTCCCGGTGATCTCTGCCGGACACGATACTCAGTTCGCGTTATTCGGCGCTGGCGCACAGCAAGGTGAACCGGTACTCTCCTCCGGAACGTGGGAGATTCTGATGGTTCGCAGCGGTCAGGTGGATACCTCGCTGCTCAGCCAGTATCCGGGCTCAACCTGTGAACTGGACAGTCAGTCGGGGCTTTATAACCCTGGAATGCAGTGGCTGGCCTCCGGAGTACTCGAATGGGTACGAAAACTGCTGTGGACGCCGGAAACGCCATGGCAAACGCTGATCGACGAAGCGCGCGCTATTCCCGCTGGCACGGAAGGCGTGCGGATGCAGTGCGATCTGCTCGCCTGTCAAAATGCAGGCTGGCAGGGCGTGACGCTCAATACCACCCGCGGCCATTTCTATCGCGCCGCGCTGGAAGGCCTGACGGCGCAACTTCAGCGTAATCTGCGCACGCTGGAGAAAATCGGTCATTTTAACGCCACAGAACTGTTACTGGTTGGCGGCGGCAGTCGCAACACTTTGTGGAATCAAATGAAAGCTAATCATCTTGATATCCCTATCAAAGTGCTGGACGACGCAGAAACCACCGTTGCCGGCGCCGCCATGTTCGGCTGGTACGGCGTAGGCGAATTTAGTAGCCCGGAGCAGGCGCGCGCGCAGGTCAATTATCAGTATCGCTATTTCTGGCCGCAAACCGAACCCGAAATTATTGAGGGAGTATGAAATGTTAAAAACCATTTCACCATTAATTTCCCCGACACTGCTCAAAGTGCTAGCCGAGATGGGCCATGGGGATGAAATCATTTTTTCCGACGCTCACTTTCCCGCGCAGAGTCTGGGCCCACAGGTGATTCGTGCCGATGGTCTTAGCGTCAGCGATCTACTGCGGGCAATTATTCCGCTATTTGAACTGGATAGCTACGCTCCACCGCTGGTGATGATGGCTGCCGTGGAAGGCGACACGCTCGACCCCAGCGTTGAAGCGCGCTATCGGAACGCCTTGTCATTAGAAGCGCCGTGCCCGGATATTGTTCGTCTCAACCGCTATGCGTTTTATGAACGGGCGCAAAAAGCGTTTGCGATCGTTATCACAGGTGAGTGCGCGAAGTACGGAAATATTCTTTTAAAAAAAGGGGTAACGCCGTAATCTCTTGTCGGTGCGCCCGCATGGCGCGGGCGTTCATCGAATGATGGGGTGAGAAAAATGAAAGCGGCACGCCAACAAGCGATAGTCGATCTGCTGATCAATCATAAAAGTCTGACCACCGAAGCGCTGGCCACCCGGCTTAACGTCAGTAAAGAGACCATCCGCCGCGATCTCAGTGAACTACAGACACAGGGAAAAGTGCTGCGTAATCACGGACGAGCTAAATATATTCATCGTGAAAATCAGGACAGCGGCGATCCATTCCATATCCGTCTGAAAAGTCATTATGCGCATAAAGCCGATATTGCCCGTGAAGCGTTAGCGTGGATAGAAGAAGGAATGACGATTGCGCTGGATGCCAGTTCAACCTGCTGGTATCTGGCCCGCCAGTTGCCGGATATTCATGTTCAGGTTTTTACCAATAGCCATCCTATCTGTCAGGAACTGGGAAAACGCGAACACATTGCGCTGATAAGCTCCGGCGGTCAGCTTGAACGCAAATATGGCTGTTACGTTAATCCATCTCTTATCTCACAGTTAAAATCGCTTGATATCGATCTGTTCATCTTTTCCTGTGAGGGGATCGACGGCGGCGGCGATCTGTGGGACTCCAATGCGATCAACGCCGATTTTAAATCTATCCTGCTCAGGCGCGCATCGCAGTCTTTATTATTGATTGATAAAAGTAAATTTAATCGTTCGGGAGAGGCGCGCATCGGGCATCTGGATAACGTGACGCATATTGTTTCAGATGCGCCGCAGTCGTAGGCCGGATAAGCGTGCGCCATCCGGTACTGATTACACGCTGGATGGCGACTGCGCGTTTTTATCGCTCGTCGCGACGCCCGCCGACGGCCGCCCACAAACGACGCACGTGCACCGTCACCTCTTCGCGATCGTGATAAAGCTGACGCGCCTGGATCTGCGCATTAACGCCATGCTCATCCAACTGCGCCTGAAGATACGCCAGGTTATGCGACACCTCTTCATAGCGTTTTTTCATCGGCAGTTTAAGATTAAAAATCGTCTCCCGACACCAGCCGTTCACCAGCCACTGCGCCATCAACGCGGTGACTTTGGCCGGCTTCTCCACCATATCGCAGACCATCCACGAAATATTATTCCGGTTCGGACGATACCTGAAGCCATCCTCGCGCAGCCAGGTCACCTGTCCGGTATCCATCAGGCTTTGCGCCATTGGGCCGTTATCTACGGAGTAGACCCACATGTTGCGCTTCACTAACTGGTAAGTCCATCCGCCTGGACAGGCGCCCAAATCCACCGCATACATGCCGTTCGCCAGACGTTCATCCCACTCATCTTCCGGGATGAAAACGTGGAGCGCCTCTTCCAGTTTCAGCGTTGAGCGGCTCGGCGCATCGGACGGAAACTTCAAACGCGGGATGCCCATATAAAACGGTGAATTGTTATGCGCGAACGAATAACCGATATAACAGCATCCTGGCGCGATAAAAAAGACATGGACTACCGGACGCTTCGGCGTTTCATAATTCGTCAATACTCCCGTATCCCGCAAAGCCGCACGTAGCGGCACCGTAAATTTGCGGCAGAACTTCATCAGTTCTTTACTTTCATTCGTGTCGGCGACTTCAACCCGTAGCTCGCCGCCCTTTTCCACTACGCCCTGCAACATTCCGACAATCGGCGTAATTCTGTCTTCCGGTGGTAAATGTTGCAGCAGTTCGCCCACCACAAACCACTGGCGGGCGAAAATCAGCGAACTGAACGGCAGTTCGGAAATCAGCTTTTCGCCATCTTCCGGCTGGTAGCATTCATAAATGACATAGCCTGCGTTCTCTTTTACGCGCGCAAAACCAAATATTTCCCGTTTTCCTGCTTTATCGGTAATTTCTGCGGCGCACTCTTTTTCAAACCCCGGACGGCAGAGCAATACAACTTTATTCATGGCTCGCGCCCTTACGTTTCATACGAATGGCGCCAATCAGCAATAGCGCCCAGCCTACCAGGAAACTGACGCCGCCGACAGGCGTGATATACGCCCACAGGCGCAAATGCGAAAGCGCAAGACAGTACAGGCTGCCGCTAAACAGCACCGTACCCAGCGCCAGAAAAACGCTGCTCCAGTAAAACCAGATGCTGATACGGCGCTGCATCGCCACCGCCAGACCAAAGATCGCCAGCGTATGGAACGCCTGATATTGCAGGCCGGTCTGAATCCAGCCCATTTCAACCACGCCCAGGGTTTTACTCAAAACATGCGCCCCAAACGCGCCCAGAGCAACGTAAATAAAACCGCTGATAGCGGCGACAATCAGCATAAAACGGCTGGTCATGGTCATACCCTAAGTTAATTATTGTTCGTAACGAAAACGGAATTTTTCTTGTTCCGTCGCCGCCTTCGCCAAAATCCACTGACGGAAGGCGGCTATTTTACCCAGTTCTGCCTGGCTGTCATGACAAACCAGATAAAAAGCATTTTTACTCACCAGAACATCATTGAATGGGCACACCAGTCGCCCGGCTTCAATTTCAGACTGCGCCATGACATTATTCGCCAGCGCGATCCCCTGTCCGTGAATAGCGGCCTGTAGCACCATCGCGCTGTGGCTAAATATCGGCCCTTGCTGGACGTTAATATGGTTGAGCCCTAACTGACGAGTATAGGCCTGCCAGTCACGCCGGGAGGCATCGTGCAATAGCGTATGTTTCGCCAGATCTTCCGGCGTCTTTAATGGTTTTTCGCCTGTGAGTAATAAAGGGGAACAGACGGGCAGTAAATATTCTGCGTATAATTTTTCGACGCGCAAGCCCGGCCAGTTTCCGCGGCCATAAAAAATCGCGACATCGACATCGTCTGCCAGTTTATCCTCCTGACGGTCAACGGCTTGTATCCTGACGTCAATTCCCGGATAAGCTGAGTTAAAGCTAGAGAGTCTGGGCACCAGCCACTGGATGGCAAAACTGGGCGGTAAACTCACCGTCAGCGCCCCTTTGGCGCTACGCGCCTGGAGCTTACGCGTTGCTTCCGTTAGCTGGGAAAATATCTCTTTAATGTCGAGAAAATAGCTTTGGCCTTCTTCCGTCAGCAGCAGCGAACGATTGCGGCGGCGAAACAGTTTTAGCCCCAAAAAATCCTCAAGTGACTTGATTTGGTGGCTTACTGCGGCCTGCGTCACAAAAAGTTCTTCCGCTGCCCGCGTAAAACTTAAGTGGCGCGCGGCAGCATCAAAAACGCGTAAAGCATTTAAAGGAGGTAATCGTTTTGACATGGCCTCTGGACTTAATGTCGAATGAATTTAACAAATAGGTAACACTATGTAACCTATTAGTTTTTTTAATCTGAGACATTATAAATTGTCCGTTGAGGTTCTACCAGCAAATACCTATAGTGGCGGCACTTCCTGAGCCGGAACGAAAAGTTTTATCGGAATGCGTGTTCTGATGGGCTTTTGGCTTACGGTTGTGATGTTGTGTTGTTGTGTTTGCAATTGGTCTGCTATTCAGACCACGGTAGCAAAGCTACCCTTTTTCACTTCCTGTACATTTACCCTGTCTGTCCATAGTGATTAATGTAGCACCGCCATATTGCGGTGCTTTTTTTTGCATAACAAACGGTTAGTCTTCCAGAGCCACCATCTCTTTCACGTCAGTACGATTGATCTGCTGTTTGTTGCCATTAGCGTCTTTATACGAAATCATACCGGTATCGTTATCGGTCTGGGGTTTACCGTCGGTCACAATGCTACGTCCGTCATTGGTGTGCATAACGTAATTAGGACCGGAACAGGCGCTCAGGGCAAAAGTCAGCATACATGCAGAGATAATTGCGGCAGTCTTTTTCATCTTCTTCTCCTTAAAGCTGTTTGTGCTATTTAAAGCGGACTCCGTAACAGGCTTAAACATTCGCCTAACATTATTCAGCATAACCTCCTTTACATAATTCGCCAGGATATACAGACGATTCCGATGGTTAGGACAAACCTTGTATCAGCCGCACTTTTACGCCACGATCGGTAAACTGAACCGAGGAATATCATGAACGCTTTTAATCCCACGCAGTTTCGCGCGCAGTTTCCCGCGCTAACCGATGCGGGTGTTTATCTCGATAGCGCCGCCACGGCATTAAAGCCGCAGGCGGTGATTGACGCCACGCACCAGTTTTATCGTTTGAGCGCCGGTAACGTTCATCGTAGCCAGTTCGCACAGGCGCAGCGCCTGACGGCGCAATATGAAGCGGCCAGAGCAAAAGCAGCGCGGCTGTTAAACGCGCCCGATGAAAAAAGTATCGTCTGGACACGCGGTACCACCGAAGCGATCAACATGGTGGCGCAGTGTTACGCTCGTTCCCGTCTGCGCCCCGGCGATGAAATTATCGTTAGCGTCGCCGAGCATCACGCCAACCTTGTGCCCTGGCTGATGGTGGCGCAACAAACCGGCGCGCACGTCATAAAACTGCCGCTTAATGACCGACGTCTTCCTGATGTTGAGCGTCTGCCGGAGCTGATCACGTCGCGCAGCCGGATTCTGGCACTAGGGCAAATGTCGAACGTAACGGGCGGCTGCCCGGATCTCGCGCACGCTATCAGCGCCGCTCACGCGGTGGGAATGGTAGTGATGGTGGATGGCGCGCAAGGCGCGGTACACTTCCCGGCGGATGTCCAGCAGCTTGATATCGATTTTTATGCTTTTTCCGCTCACAAACTGTATGGTCCAACCGGTATCGGCGTGCTGTACGGTAAGCCGGATCTCCTTGAGGCGATGTCGCCCTGGCTTGGCGGCGGCAAGATGATCCGTGACGTTAGCTTTGAAGGTTTCACCACTCAAAGCGCTCCCTGGAAGCTGGAAGCGGGAACGCCTAACGTCGCCGGTGTCATTGGCCTGAGCGCTGCGCTGGAATGGCTGTCCGACGTCGATATTGAACAAGCCGAAAACTGGAGCCGGGGGCTGGCGACGCTGGCGGAAGACGCATTGGCGAAACGGCCGGGCTTTCGCTCGTTCCGCTGCCAGGACTCCAGTCTGTTGGCCTTTGATTTTGTCGGCGTACACCACGGCGATATGGTGACGCTGCTGGCGGAATACGGTATTGCGCTCCGGGCCGGGCAACATTGCGCCCAGCCATTGCTGGCGGAACTTGGCGTAACAGGGACTCTGCGCGCCTCTTTTGCCCCGTATAATACCCAACATGATGTGGATGCGTTGGTTAACGCCGTTGACCGCGCACTGGAACTGCTGGTGGATTAATGACAAACCCTCTTTATACCGGACACCCGTTCGGCACAACGATAACGGAAGAGACATTACGCGCTATCTTTATCCCGCTGACCCAGTGGGAAGATAAATATCGTCAGCTAATTCTGTTAGGAAAACAGCTCCCCGCTCTGCCGGATGAATGCAAAGCGCAGGCGAAAGAGATAGCCGGTTGCGAGAACCTCGTCTGGCTGGGCTTTACCCGGTCAGATAACGGCACTATGCACTTTTTCGGCGACAGCGAGGGGCGGATTGTCCGCGGCCTGCTGGCGGTATTGCTCACCGCGGTGGAAGGAAAAAACGCCGCCGAACTGCAGGCTCGTTCCCCGCTGGCGCTGTTTGATGAGCTGGACTTACGCACCCAGCTTAGCGCCTCACGTAGTCAGGGGCTGAACGCGCTGAGTGAAGCGATTGTTGCCGCGACGCATGAGCATTGAAATAGCGTAAATATTCTGTTGCCTGACAGTACCGCCTGACGCTATCAGGTGGTACTGATAGAATAATCCAGTGACTTTATTATTTTCGGTATCAGATTTCCCTGATAAACATTCTTTTGATTTTTATCAGCTATCACAATGAAATGACAATGTTAGAATTCATGTTAAAACGGCGTGAAGATTTTATAGTAAATAAAACCACCCGATTTAGCGTAGCAGGAGAGCTGGAAAATTCATACGCATCGGGTGATGATATAACAGGATATGGATAAGTGGAAAAATATCTGCGTAACGGCCCCATGCTTGTGGTACTGGCATTTATATTATGGGGGTTAACACCTTTATACTATCAATATTTATCAGGGGGTAATCTCGCACAAATATTGATATACCGGGTTTTCTGGTCGATTCCATTATTACTGGCGGTAAGGTTGTTATTTCGGCAGCGAACGCGTTTTCATGATGCCTGGAAAGATAAAAAATCCTTTTTCTTCTGCATGATCGCCGGACTCTTGATGATCGTCTCATGGTCATCCTTTATTTATGCGCTAACTAATCATCTGGTACTTGATGCCAGCCTCGGCTATTTTATCAACCCGCTATTTGTTATTGCGCTGGGATGCATTTTTCTTAAAGAAAAACTTTCGTTGTTTCAGGCCATCGCGGTTTTCTCCGGCGTCTGTGGCCTGACGTTTCAAATTATCATGCTACGGCATTTTCCGGCACTGGCGCTAACAATGGGATTATCATTTGCGTTATATGGCCTGGCGCGAAAGTTTATACATTATGATGTGATGACCTCTATAACGATTGAAACATTATGGGCGTTGCCTGTCTCACTATTAATTTTTCTCTTTAGCGATGCCGGACCGATTATATCTGCTAATACTCCTTTCTTTTTATATGTCATGACGGCGCCAGTGACGATTATTCCGCTGGTATTATTTGCCATCGCGTTAAATCACACTTCACTGATTGTCACCGGTCTGGCGCAATATATAGAGCCATCTTTACAGTTCTTACTTGCCATTATGATATTTGGCGAGCACATTAATTATGCGGAACTGCTCTGCTTTTCTGCGGTATGGTTCGGGTTGTTTCTATGCATATCTGAAAATTTATATTCTCATTATCTTCGCTCCCGTCTGAAACCGGTGCTTGGCAGGGTACATCGCTTCTTTCGCTAACAAAGGGGGCAGGGCTGGATAACACGCGTCTGCGTGACTCTCCGCCCCGTCCTTTTACCCCTGTCGCGCCGCTTTAGCCATGATCTTCTTCAGCGCATGGGAAACAGCGACAAAACCGAACGTTGCCGTCACCATCGTCGCCGCACCGAAGCCGGAGGCGCAATCCATCCGTTTTGGCCCTTCTGCGGTGGCTTTCATCGCGCATACAGAACCGTCCGACTGTGGGTAAACCAGCGCTTCGGTGGAAAAAACGCAGTCTACACCCAGCTTACCTTTGCTGTTCTTCACTACGCCAAAATCATGTTTCAATCGCTCGCGCAATTTTGCCGCCAGCGGGTCCTGGATGGTTTTCGCCAAATCAACGACCTGGATTTGCGTTGGATCGATCTGCCCGCCCGCGCCGCCAGTGGTCACTAAAGGAATCTTATATCGGCGACAGTACGCAATCAGCGCGGCTTTCGGGCGAACGCTGTCAATGGCGTCAATGACATAGGTAAAACCCGCGTTCATATAACCCGCCACATTATCCGGCGTGATAAAATCATCGATAACCGTTACCCGGCACTCCGGGTTAATTTGACGAATCCGTTCGGCCATCACTTCCGCTTTCGCCAACCCGACGTTATCGCGCAACGCATGGATCTGGCGGTTCGTATTGGTCACACAGACATCATCCATATCAATCAGCGTAATCGCGCCGATGCCAGTACGCGCCAGCGCCTCTGCCGCCCATGATCCCACCCCGCCGATTCCCACGACGCAGATATGCGCCTCAGCAAACCGCTGCAGCGCTTTTTCACCGTACAGACGCGCGGTGCCGCCAAATCGTTGACGCCAGGCATCACTTATCACCACAGACATATGACCTCAGAATAAAAAAAGGTGAGGTTATCCCTCACCCCTGCTCAATGTTTTCAGGCCCGATAACGCTCTCGTTATCGGACAATACAGTTATTGCAGAATACCACAATCAGCCGCTAAACACGTTACAGGCGCCCGGTGCCCGGCGCCGTTTTTAACACCCAAACGCGACCATAGTGATTATACCATCCGGCACGATGCCCAGCGTCCGGGCCAATACCCTGGTAAATATCAAAATGCTGGCCTTTAATCGCTCCGCCGACGTCCAGCGCGACCATTAAACGTAGCTCATATTGACCACTAAATTTACCGTTGTTATCCAGCAACGGCACTTCCGCCAGCAAAGTAGTGCCGGGCGGAATAATGCTGCTGTCGGAGGCGACGGACGCGCGTCCAATCAGCGGTACGGCGCTGGCGCCTTTCACCGGCGCAAAAGATTGCGGCTTAAAGAAGACAAACGACGGGTTCTGCTCCAACAATTCACGCACTTCCGCTTCGCTGTGCTTTTCTCCCCATTCGCGTATAGCCTGCATCGACATATCTTCTTTTTTCACTTCACCGCGATCGATAAGCACTTTACCAATACTGCGATAGGGCCAACCGTTTTTACCCGCATAACTAAAGAAGTTCAGCGGACTACCGTCGCCGAAATCAATATAGCCGCTGCCCTGAACATCCATAATAAAGTTATCCATCAGCGAATTACTGTAGGCCAGGATGTACTTATCGCTCAGCGCGCCTGCGTAGATCTGGGCACGGGACGGTAAGCGTCCGCGTTTTGGCGGCATACTATAGATAGGGTACTGGAACGCGCCCTGGCGCGTATGGCGAGCCTGAACGACGGGTGTATAGTAGCCCGTGAACTGGACGTTACCGTAGTTGTCGGTGCCCTCCATCTGCCAGGCATCGATACCAAACTGACGCATAGTGCGCGTATCGCCTCCGGAACGTAACCAGTTCTGGACAGCGTTATAGACGTTGCTTTGATTAGTGTATAAACGCGGCGACGCGGAACGGATCTGGTCGACCTGCTCGGCAAAGTCACCGGCATTAATCGGCGCGCCCACCGCGTCCGGCTGGTTTACCAGGGAGAAGGGCTGGGTAAATTTCCCGTCCTTATATTGCTGACCGCGATCGGTCGGTTTTGATGAACAGGCAGCCAGCATTGCCAGCATTACGCCTGTCGCCACATATTTTGCCCAACGTCCTTTCATGGTGTCTCATCTTCTGCATAATCGTAAGTGCCCGGTGAAGATAACAAACCGTCCAGGGTAATGAAATGCGATCGCTATCTCATTATGTAAATTCGTTTAAAAATCGCGCTATCTGCGGCGTATTTGCGCAATCCATGAGAAATTAGCGATTTATATTAAAAAAGGGTTGCAACAAAAGCTCAGCGGAGTATAGTGCGCATCCACGGACGCGGGGTGGAGCAGCCTGGTAGCTCGTCGGGCTCATAACCCGAAGGTCGTCGGTTCAAATCCGGCCCCCGCAACCAATTACAATGAGAATGAAAGTTTAGACGGACGCGGGGTGGAGCAGCCTGGTAGCTCGTCGGGCTCATAACCCGAAGGTCGTCGGTTCAAATCCGGCCCCCGCAACCAACTTAATTAACACCCTTACGGGTGTTTTTTTGTTTCTGTCGTCCGGTCCGCAACGACAGTGCGGGCAGTATCCTACTTACCCGCGCAATAAGCTCTCCGTCATATCAGGTTAACTTCTTCTCGCCAGCGTCGCCCCATCGGCAAAATACGCTTTAATGCCCGCCAGAATTGACTCTGCGACTTGTTGCTGGAACGTGGCGGTCTTGAGCTTGCGTTCTTCTTCAATGTTACTGATAAACGCTGTCTCGACCAGAATAGACGGAATATCGGGCGCTTTTAACACCGCGAACCCCGCCTGCTCGACCTTGTTTTTATGCAGGTCATTAACTTTACCAAGCTGCTTCAGCACCGCTTTACCGAATTTCAAACTATCGGCAATGGTCAGTGATTGCACCATATCGAACATCGTATGGTCGACATAACGGTCGCCGCTTTTGCTCACGCCGCCAATTAAGTCCGAGGCGTTCTGCGTTTGCGCCAGATATTTCGCCGCGGTACTGGTGGCGCCTTTGGTCGATAGCGCGAATACGGATGAACCGCTAGGCTGCCGGCTGGTGAAGGCATCCGCATGAATAGAGACAAACAGGTCGGCGCGCTGTTTCTGCGCTTTCGCCACCCGGACTTTTAACGGAATGAAGATGTCTTCATTGCGCGTCATATAGACCTTCATGTTGCCTTCTTTTTCGATCAACGCTCGCAGGCGGCGGGCTATCTGGAGCACCACGTCTTTTTCACGCGTTTTGTATTTGCCTATCGCGCCCGGATCTTCGCCGCCGTGTCCCGGATCAAGCATAATGACAATGGGACGATCGCGCCCCGCTTTACCGGGCTGCGGCCCGCTTTGCGAAGGCGGCACCTGCTTATCCAGATCGCCTTTATTGTAGTCTTCCAGCAGCGCCAGCAGCGGATCCTGCATATCCTGCGCATTGGCAGGATAAAGATCCATCACCAGGCGTTCTTTAAAGCCTGCCACAGGCGCCAGCGCAAATAGCTGCGGCTTCACGTTTTGTTTTAGCTCAAAGACCATACGCACAGTCTTAGGATCAAACTGCCCTACTCTTGCGGATTTAATATACGGATCGTCGCTGCGAATCTGCGCGCCAATGCCTTTAAGCACCGAGTTCAGATTCACATCCTCAATATCCACAACCACGCGATCCGGGTTACTTAAGGCAAATTGTTTATATTTCAGCAGACGATTCGACTCTACCGTGACGCGGGTATAGCTGGACGCAGGCCAGATACGCACCGCAACGACCTGGCTTACGGCAGCCAGCCCGACCTGGCTCACGCTTAATAGCCACATGGCGCCCGCGCCTTGTAGTAAACGGCGACGGCTGATTGCTGAATTGGCTCCCGACATGCTTCTCCCGAGCAAAAACTAAATAGAGATCATACAAAGTTCATCCAAATTGACCGGAAACTTTAGCGAATGACGCATAATCTGTCATCTATAAAAGGGTAAACATTCTTTTTATATTCACGGCATTACTAAGAAAAGCGATCGGTCCGCATAAAATTTACGCTTGCACACAAGACAAAAACAGAATAAAAATACGATAATTTCGAATAATAATTCACTATTGGGGCGCGCAATGATAAAGGAACGTAGAACCGAACTGGTAGAGGGGTTTCGCCATTCGGTTCCCTATATCAATACCCATCGCGGAAAAACCTTTGTCATTATGCTCGGCGGCGAAGCCATTGAGCACGACAATTTTTCCAGTATTGTTAACGATATCGGACTGTTACATAGTCTCGGTATTCGCCTGGTCGTGGTGTATGGCGCACGACCACAAATCGACGCCAATCTGGCCGCGCATCAGCATGAACCGATTTACCACAAAAACACGCGGGTGACGGACGCCAAAGCGCTGGAGCTGGTGAAACAGGCCGCCGGTTTACTCCAGCTTGATATTACCGCCCGTCTGTCGATGAGTCTGAACAATACGCCGTTGCAGGGCGCGCACATTAATGTCGTCAGCGGCAATTTCACCATTGCGCAACCGCTGGGCGTTGATGATGGCGTGGACTACTGTCATAGCGGTCGTATCCGTCGAATTGATGAAGATGCCATCAACCGCCAGTTGGATAACGGCGCGATTGTTCTAATGGGGCCGGTCGCTGTCTCAGTGACCGGCGAAAGTTTTAATCTGACTTCAGAAGAGATTGCCACTCAACTCGCCGTTAAACTGAAAGCGGAAAAAATGATCGGTTTCTGTTCTTCTCAGGGCGTTACCAATAGTGAGGGCGGCATCATTTCTGAACTCTTCCCGAATGAAGCGCAGGCGCGGGTGGAAGAGTTGGAAGCGCAGGGCGATTACAACTCCGGCACCGTACGTTTTTTGCGCGGCGCGGTAAAAGCCTGTCGTAGCGGCGTCCGTCGTTGCCATCTGATCAGCTATCAGGAAGATGGCGCGCTATTACAGGAATTGTTCTCGCGTGACGGTATCGGCACACAGATCGTCATGGAGAGCGCCGAGCAGATTCGCCGCGCCACCATCAACGATATTGGCGGTATTCTGGAGCTTATCCGCCCACTGGAACAGCAGGGCATTCTGGTACGCCGTTCCCGCGAACAACTGGAGATGGAAATCGATAAATTTACCATTATTCAGCGCGATAATATGACTATCGCCTGCGCGGCGCTGTATCCTTTTGTGGAAGAGAAGATAGGCGAAATGGCCTGCGTAGCAGTGCATCCGGATTATCGCAGCTCATCGCGCGGAGAAATGCTTCTGGAGCGGGTTGCCGCCCAGGCGCGGCAAATGGGGCTGAGTAAATTGTTTGTGCTGACGACGCGCAGTATTCACTGGTTCCAGGAGCGCGGTTTCACGCCTGTCGATATTGAGTTACTGCCAGAGAGCAAGAAAAAAATGTATAACTATCAGCGGCGTTCAAAGGTGCTGATGGCTGATTTAGGGTAACAAGGGTTGCCTGAGGGCGCTGCGCTTATCAGGTCTACGCTCGAAAGCATCGTTTGTAGGCCGGACAAGACGCTATGCGTCGCCATCCGGCGAGAACTCGTCTTATCCGGTACGACTGACTTCATCAAATAAGGTGGCTAACCCGCTGCGCCGTTCCGTACGCGTCACAATCGCGCCTGCCAGGATCCGTTCATCGGCATACAGCGATAAACGCCGCCGTGCCCGTGTAACGGCAGTATACACCAGCTCCCGCGTCACGACCGGCGAACGCTGGCTGGGTAAAATCAGCGCGGCGTGATCAAATTCAGACCCCTGTGATTTATGTACCGTCATCGCCCAGGTTGTGTCATGTTCCGGCAGGCGGCTGGGCTGAACGGACTTGATCGCGCCGTCCGGCATCGCAAACCAGACGCGTAGCCCCTGTCCGCGATCGAGCGCAATACCAATATCGCCGTTAAATAACCCCAACGCGCTATCGTTGCGCGCAATCATTACCGGACGCCCTTCATACCAGCGAGAATGCGGATGCCGGTGAATTTTTCGCTGCTGAACCATCGCCTGCTCAATACGGTCATTCAGTCCCCCCACGCCAAATGGGCCTTCGCGCAGCGCGCAAAGCAATTGATACTCATTGAAAGCCTGAAGGATTGCCTCCGGCGTCGCTTTCTCATGCAGCAACCGCAGGTAGCGACCATAGCCCGCCAGCGCTTCATCCAGCATCCCGGCATAATCGTCGCTGCTTTGTAATGTACGCTTCTCTATATCACTAAAGCCCTGCTGAAAAACAGCCTGGATTGCCGACCTGTCGCCGCAGTTAATCGCCGCCGCCAGCTTGCCGATACCGGAATCGCTGCCGAAACGGTAGCTCTTTTGCAACAAACAGAGGCTATCGCGCAAAGAGGCGGCTTGCGTTCCGGCCCCAGCCGGAATGGCGCACCCTGTTAGCCGACTTAGCTGCCGGGCGCGTTCCGCCGTAAACCCTGCGTTGACATAGGCGCAAATATCGCCCAACACAGCGCCCGCCTCAACGGATGCCAACTGATCGCGATCGCCAAGAAAAATGACCCGCCCGTGCGGCGGCAGAGCGTCAATCAAACGTGACATCATCGGCAAATCAATCATTGATGCTTCATCGACCACCAGCACGTCCAGATGCAGCGGGTTACCCGCATGATGGCGTAATCGCTGGCTACCGGGCTGTGCGCCTAACAGTCGGTGCAGCGTACTGGCGTCCTCCGGTATACGTTTTTTCTGCGCATCAGTAAGAGGAAGCTGACGCAACGCCGCGCCGAGCGACTCCGTCAGGCGTGCAGCCGCTTTCCCCGTCGGCGCCGCCAGTCGGATACGGCAACGTTCGCCATCCGCCATTTGAATTAATGCCGCCAGCAGCTTCGCGACGGTGGTGGTTTTACCGGTGCCGGGACCGCCTGAAATTACGGAGATACGACGAGTTAGCGCTACGGCGGAGGCCACTTTTTGCCAGTTCACTTCGTCAGTCGTAGGGAAAAGCGCGTCCAGAATACGGGACAACTGCGCTTCATCTACGTCGATGGCCTGGTTAACCTCGTTAAAAAAGCGCGCAACCGTACGCTCGTTACACCACATTCGATTCAAGTAGAGACGATCGCCGCACAAAATTAACGGCGCGGGGCTATCGCCACAGCTCACCGCCGCCGACGCCAGTAACCGTTTTTTCCAGTCGATTGGCGTAGCCGTTTCGCTTATCCACGCGACCAGTAAGGGATGCGCCTCCTCCGTTAACATTAAACGCGATAACGGCAGACACACGTGACCTTCGCCCGCGTCATGGCTAAGCAGCGCCGCCGCCAGCGTCACGGCGGGATCGTCGTTACCGGCGACGGTTAAAGCAAACTGGGCATCAATGGGCCGTAATAGTTTTTGTCCAACGGCCTCCAGTAACCGCTCCTGGATTGTCATTGCGCCTCCTCACTCATTTCACCTGCAAACATGTCATCCAGTTGGTTAATTAACGCCGCCGCAGGGCGAGTGGTAAAAATACCCTGCTGTGGACGTTCGCTATCCACCCCGCGTAAAAAGAGATAGATGACGCCGCCGAAATGGCGTTCATAGTCGTAATTCGCCATTCGATGACGAAGGTAACGGTGCAATGCCAGCGTATAAAGCTGGTACTGCAAATCATAGCGATGCGCCTGCATCGCCGTAGCCATCGCCGTCTGGGTATAAGCGGCGCTATCCTCGCCCAGCCAGTTGGATTTATAGTCGAGCAGGTAATAGCGCCCCTCATAACGGAACACCAGGTCGATAAAGCCCTTTAACATGCCGCGAACCTGCATGAAATCCAGCGCCGGGCAGCTTGCTGAAAGCGGGTCGTATCGACGAATCAACGCATCCAACTCTCTGGCAGTAAGCGGCTGGACGATCGGGAGATAAAACTCCATTTCGACCTGTTTTTCACGCTCGGTCAGCACGCTCAGACTGACGCCCGTCTCGTTAAGGGGAACGTGCAACACGGTGTCCAGCCAGCGGGTAAGCACGGGTTCCCATCGCGTCTCAAAACCGCTCAGCTCCAGTTTTTCCTGTACCCAATGGGGATCTATAGGCTGAGTAAAATCAAGATCTTCAAACAGGCTGTGCAAAAATGTTCCCGGTGATGCCCCGCGAGGAAAGTGATGTGGCGTCATTGCCGACGCTTCCGCCGCTTCGCCAACGCCTGCGGCGTCAATGTCGAGGCGAGGAATAAGATCTTGCGCCACGCTATGCCCCCGCTGTTGCAAACCGGAATAACTGGTGACGCGCCAGCTATCATAAGGCAGGCGTTGCAGTATTCTGGCGCTGAGTTCCGCGTGCGATGCAGCGGCAATTTGCCAGCGGTCGTTATCCGTATTGCCCGGCGTGCGCCACACGATATCCTCGTCACATAGCGCCTCAATACAGCCGCGAAGGCCTGCGGCATCCATCGGTTCGCCTTTTTGCAGGAGCCGCCCAAGCGCACTTTGGTGCACATCCGTCTCGCCTTTCTTATCACTGCGACGCCGCACCAGCGGCGCGACGCCGAGGCTGCAGTGCCACACTGCCCGGGTCAGCGCGACATAAAGTAGGCGCAGATCTTCCGCCAGGCGTTCGGCTTCCGCCAGTTCTATGCTCTCTTCAGCGTGGCTAAGGTCCAGCACCGCTTCGTAAGAGTGCCTGTCGTGATAAAAAGCCTGATCCTGCACGCGGAAATGGGTGATAAAAGGTAGCCAGACCAGCGGATATTCCAGACCTTTCGATTTATGGATGGTGACGATTTGCACCAGATGCTTATCGCTTTCCAGACGTAGTTGCTGGCTGGAAGCATTGCTATCGGGTTCAAGGATATGTTGCGCCAGCCAACGCACCAGCGCATGTTCGCTTTCCAGTTGCGAACCGGCTTCCTGTAACAGTTCGCTAATATGCAGAATATCCGTCAGCCGACGTTCGCCTCCCGCCGTCGCCAGCAGGTTTTCAGCAATATTGCGCGCCGACATTAGCGCGCGCAGCATAGGCATCACGCCGCGTTTATGCCAAATCTGCCGGTAGCCATCAAACTCTTCGACAACCGCATCCCACGCATTTTCATCATTGTTAAGCGTTTCGATATCCAGCGCGGTAAGGCCCATCATCGATGTCGCCAGAGCGCTACGCAGCGTATTCTCCCGTTCGGGCGCCATCACCGCCTGCAATACCCATAGCATTTCCTGCGCTTCGAGCGTTTCGAATACGCTGTCGCGGTTAGAAAGATAGACGGAGGGAATCGCCAGTAAGGTCAGAGCATCCCGTATCAGCGCGGCTTCCCGCCTGCTGCGTACCAACACGCTGATATCCGAGGCGCGAACCGGCCGCGACACATCGCCGTTCATCAGCAGCGCGTCGCCCGTTTGTCCGGCGCGCAGCCAGTCGCGAATTTGCGTGGCGCACACCTGAGCCATACAGCTTTGGTAATCGCCCGAGCCGCAGCTTTCCCCCTCCATTAGCCACAGGGTCATCGCCGGTTGAGGAGTGTCATTCACTTTAAATTGCAGCGACTGGTTTCTGTGCGCAAACTTTACCGGACTGAAGGGAATATCGCGGAACATAAAGGCATCGTTCATCTGACTGAACAGCTTGTTAACGCTATTCACCATCCCCGGCGCGGAACGCCAGTTAGTGTCAAGCGTATAGTGCGCGCTCACTTCGCTGCGGGCCTTCATGTAGGTAAAGATATCCGCGCCGCGAAACGCATAAATCGCCTGTTTAGGATCGCCGATCAGCAATAGCGCCGTATCGGGTTGATGACGCCAGATACGGCGAAAAATACGGTACTGTTGTGGATCGGTATCCTGAAATTCATCGATCATCGCCACCGGGAAGCGGGTACGAATCGCCGCAGCCAGCGCCTCGCCGCTTTCACTACGCAGCGCTGTATCTAAACGGCTGAGCATATCGTCAAATCCCAGCTCGCCGCGCCGTCGTTTTTCCTGAGCCACCGTCTCACGGATCTCTGAGAGCGCCCGGGTAAGAACCAGATCTTTAATCGATAGCGGTTCGCCCAACAGGTTATCAATGGCGACAAACAATGGGTGCTGGGGCGTCACGCCGCCAGCCTTGGTGCGCTCAGCTAAAAAACGCTGTGAAAATTTCCCCAGCGCCTCGGGTAATTGATAATTTTTCGTCTCTTCTTGCGCCCACGCGGTGATCTTTTCGATCCATTTCGCCTGATTGCCGCGGTTGAATTTTCTGCGATCGATGCCGGATGATTCGATCAGCGCGTCCAGCTCGCTAACCGCCTCACGCCACTGCTGCTTCACCTGGTTGATGCGCCCCAGGATCTGTTCATGACGCGATGCCAGCGTCTCCTCCTGCGATGGCGGCGCTTTAATGACCGGCGCTTCGCCCTGCAGATAACGATCGATATCTTTTAAAAGCGCCTTCGGCCCCTTCCACACGTCAAACACCACCTGCGCGATGTCGCGCGGCAGCGGATAGCAATGACGCCGCCAGAAATCGGCGCAGGCCTGATAACGCAACAGAGATTCGTCTTCAATAAGCTGTTGCTCAAACAACATGCCGGATTCGAAAGCGTTCAGGCTGAGCATACGCTGGCAAAAACCGTGGATGGTAAAGACCGCGGCCTCGTCCATTTGTCGTTCAGCCAGTAATAACCACTGCGCGGCTTGCTTTTTGTCGCCAATTTCTTCCAGCAAGCGGGCGTACAGCGGATTATCCGTGCTTTCCCGCAGACAGGCGATGCGCAACTCATGGATATTACTGCGGATTCGCCCACGCAACTCTTCAGTGGCGGCCTCCGTAAACGTTACCACCAGCAGTTCTTCAACGGTCAGCGGGCGGGGAAATGCGGCGCCTCCGCCTAAGCCGAGCAGTAGCCGCAAATACAGCGCCGCGATAGTAAACGTTTTGCCTGTACCCGCTGACGCTTCAATCAGACGCTCGCCTGTAAGGGGCAAGCGCAGAGGATCAAGAGTCTCGGCGACATCATTCATTCTTTTCGCTCATTAGAGGTAAAGTTTGCTGCAATGCGCTGACGTTATCCCACACTTTCCAGCCTGTCGGATGCACGTATTCTGCTTTCCCATTCTGGCTACCGGCAATCTGTGACAATATTGCCATGCCTTGCGGCTCCACCACAGCCTGATGGAAGAAGTCAGCAAGTTTTTGCGGCGTCAGCAATTTTATCTGAGCGATGATTTTATCACGCGAGTCGAAGCGCATATTACCCCGATCGAAATCCTTGCTTAACCGGGATGCTTCTTCGCCCAGCGTCTGCGGCGCCTGGCGCATTTGCGTAATAATCGCCTGCTGAATTTGTGCGAACTCTTCCGGCTTCATCGCCCTCAGCTTCGTCTCGGCGTCAGGGAAAAATGCCTGATAGCGTTGCCACAGGTAAGAAGGCTGTTTATCGTTGCTCTGTAGCAGGAATCCCATTCCCCACTGACGGCCAACGCTCATCGGAAAGGCGAAAACGGCGTATCCCAGTTGCTCTTCGGTTCGTAACTGATTGTAAAACCACGGTTGAACAATCTGACCTAACATCGCGCTGTAGGCGGCGCTGACGTACTCGTCGTAGCCGACCGGGACAAAGACCGCAGCTAACGCGGAGTCGGTGCTACTGCCCGCTTTTTCAAATACTACGGACTGCTTTTTCTCAACCACCACTTCTTTGTTGCGACACCACGCCGATCCGTTCGCCGCGAGCTGTTTTTGAACATCTTGTGCCAGAGTGGTCGCCTGGGCTTCGCTCATATTCCCTATAACCAGAAATTCCGGACGAGCGCCCGTTTTTAACGCATTACGATAGGCCATCACCTCTTTCAACGTAATGGACGGCAGCAAAGCGCGACGTTCATCACGGGAAAAATAAGGCACCTGCGAAATCATCTGCACCGGCATAATCGCCTGTTCGTAGGCTTTTCCCTTCTCCGCAGAATCCATCATCTGCGTATACCAGGACTTCGCCTGCGCCAGCTGTTCTTCCGTGGCGTCGTAGCTAAAATATCCTTCCAGCAACGCCAGGAAAAGCTGCGGCAAACGCTGGGTATAACCGTCCGCATTGACCATCAGACCATTGTTAGCGTTAGTGGAAAAGCTAATGCCGCCCACTGCCGCCTGGTTGCTGAGCTGATCGAGCGCCACTCCCGCCAGATAATCATTAAGGGCGAACAATACCTGATTGCGGGCGCTGTCCATCGCCTGCGGGTTACGCAATACCACGCTCACGTCAGCTTTTGGCTCGCTGGCGAAATAACGACTCGGCGCATAAACCACGCGCAAATCCGCTTTATCGACAATCAGTTCTGGCCGCACGTAGTTTTTGTCATTCTTAACAAGCGTAAAATCATTAGGAATATAGGGGTTTAACTCCGGCAGGGACAACGCAATGCCCTGTGCTTTTTGCTGCCAGTTTTTAAACGTCTGTTCGCTAATCTTATCGACCTGATAGGGCGCATCCACAAAATACGCAGTCTTATTATGTGGTTCCTGGGGACTGATATACCAGATGCGCGCATTCTGCGGCGTCATCATCGCCAGGCGATTTTTGATAGCGGCAGGATCGTAACGATCGGCGATATTCACCGCATCCAGCGTATGCGCTACCGGGACGCGGATCATGGTGTCCGCCAGCCACTCTACATAATCCATATCGCGGGTAATCGACGGATAGCGGAAGTCGAGATCCAGCACATGCGCCAGCTCGTCAAAGTAACGTTTATCTATCCCTTTTTCGCGTAACATATTGAGATAGCTGAAGATAGCCGCGACGACTTCATCACGATTGGCCAAACCTTTATCGGTCAGCGTTGCCGAAATGGCAAATACGCCGCTGTTACCATTAACAATCGGATCGGAATCCGCGCTAATACCTTCGACCAGACCTTGTTTTTGCAGCCAGTCAGAGAGCGTCCCCAGGCTACGATTGCCAATCAGATAAGAGACCAGTTCATCAGTCTTGCTACGGAACTGCGCGCTATTGTTATCAATACGAAACTCCACGCGCAGTACTTTACGCGGTAGCGCCGGCACGTAATGAATAATGATGCCCTTCTGCGCGTCGGTGACGACAGGTACGGTAATTTCCGGTTTTTTAATCTGTTTATTCGGCACGCGGCCATAGGTTGCTGCGGCAATACGCGCCAGCTCCGGCAAGGGTTTATTACTGTAAATCACCGCCTTCATCAGATTAGCTGAATAGTATTTTTCATGAAAAGCGATCAACGCCTGTTGCACCGGATTGCCCGGCTTATCGCTTAGCGTTTCCAGATTGCCGCCAGAAAAGTGCGAGCCTGGGTGCGCCGGGTTAATGGTTTCGGCGCTTACCTGCGCCATGCGCATACCGTCGCGGGTGCGCGCCATCGTCAGCTCGGCGTTCACCGCGTTTCGTTCGCGTTCGGCGTACTTTTTATCGAGCAATGGCGCGGCAATGGCGTCGGCCAGGCGATCTACGGCGCCTGGAAGCGCATCGTTTTCAACCTCCAGGTAGAAGGCTGTTCGATAAGGCGCGGTGCTGGCGTTGTGGCTACCGCCATGTCTTTTAAGGTATTCGGCAAGGCTATCCGCCTGCGGATATTTTTTTGACCCCATCAGACACATATGCTCAAGGTAATGAGCAAGCCCCTGATGAGTCTCAGGATCTTCAAGCGATCCAACGGGCACCACTAACGCTGAAAGAGACTTTACAGCCTGCGGATCGGATACCAGCAATACCACCATATCATTATCAAGACGTATCGCCTGATACTGCCGGGTATCTTTATCGCTTTTACGGATAGTTTCTTGCAGCGGTTGCCAACCGATAGCCGCCTGAACTACAGGCCCCCAGAGGGCGACCAACAACAATAACGCTTTGAACCAGATGCTGCGGGGCATTCACGGACCTCATCATTAACTTTCAGTCCCACTCATCTCTATGGCCACATAAACCATCAACCTGAGCAGAACGGGATATTATTGTGCTGAACCAGGCAGCATCTTTTTATCAGTAATCAGTCTGTGACGAAGAGCGCATCATAGTCGAAGCCTTTTAATTGCGCAATTTTCATACAATCAACGAGACTGATTAAAACGAAACAGCGGTAACAGGTAATGCCGGGACTGCGCAATAATAGCCTGCAACGTTTCAGATTCCAGCTGACGCCAAAGACGTTGATACCAGATATCTTCGCCTTCGCCGCTCACCATCATGTTGCCTTCATAAGCCTGTAGAAACTTTGTTCTGGCCTTCTGTAAGGTGTCATCGTCGTCTAACATGACATCATTTTCCGCGTCATAACAGGCTTTTATCCATGCGCCGCCGCTTTCCGGCAGTACCAATAGCGGAGAAGACATACCTTCCCGGTAGCCTTCAATCAGTTGCGCCAGGTAAGCCATTGCCTGCGCTTTATCAAGAGGCGGAAATTGCCACTTTCCCTCTTTGCGCAAAAACAGGCGGCTTTCGCCGCTACCGCCGCTGGCACAATAGACAAGGTGTTCCAGCCAAAGTTGCACACCTTGCGCAACGCTGATTAAAGCGGGACGCCAGCGCAATAATCCATCCTCCTGTACCTGCGGTAGCCAGCCGGTTAGCTGAACACCATTGCAAAGCAGATCCACTTCCAGGCTTTGGCTCGGCTTACGACAGGCGATGACCCGGCTTGCCAGTTGCTGCATCTCCTGGCATTGCGCATCCCAGAATATTTCACCAAACGCACCGTAAGGCAGCTCTCCCGCAGCACGGAAACGGCGGAACAAGCGTTCGGCGTCTTCTTCTTCAACCAGCGTATTGAGCAACTGTTGGTTAAGTTGATATCGCGTCAATCCCTCTAATTCAAACGGTTCCGCATCAGGAATCTCACTCTCTTCCGAGCGGAAATTAACCTGAAGCCGCATCTGAAAAAATGCGCGGACCGGATGGGCCCAAAAACGCTGCAGACTTTCCAGAGTCAGTGTTTCCGGCATCGTAAAAGGAAGCGGCTGCACAAAGTCAGAATGCGCTTTTCCCGACTGACTCGCCGCGGGCAACCACTCTCTGGCATAACTTTGCTGTTCGCCCGGCTGGTAATTTTGCGCATCAAAAGGCATACGGGTATGCAGACGCGTCATATGCGCTTTAACGCGTGCTTCGCTCTCATCACAGGTCAGCGTTTCGTCGCCTGGCAAATAGTGGCTTTGCCCGATGTAATCCACCAACTCTTGCACCAGGACAGAGGGAAAGCGTTCGCTATTATCCTGGATGGAGCGGCCGATGTAGCTGATATAAAGCGTCTGCTGCGCCGAAATTAACGCTTCCAGAAATAGATAGCGGTCATCGTCGCGACGACTACGATCCCCGCGCATTGGTTTTTGGCTCATCAGGTCAAAACCCAACGGCGCAAGCTGGCGCGGGTATACGCCGTCGTTCATTCCCAGCAGGCAAACGACTCTGAACGGAATGGAACGCATCGGCATCAGCGTACAAATATTGATGGGGCCCGCCAGGAAGCGCTGGCTAATACGTTCCTGATCCAGACGCTGCGCCAGTTCATCCCGCAGTAGCGAAATCGGTACCGCGTCGCCATATTCCGCCGCGACGCCTTCGGCGATAATGGCCTGCCACTGCTGTTCAATCAATGTCATTGCCGCCTCCGTGTCCGCATCGGGCAGGAAGAAATCATTGAGCATATCGCGACAAACGGGTAACCACTCTTCCAGCGGTCGCTCCTGCGCCAGACCGCGCCGCCAGATATTAAGCTGCATCAGCAGCGAAGCCAGATGGCCGACCAGCTCAGCAATCAGGCCGCTGGATTCGTCATAAGGCAGAACAGACTGCCACTCGCCCTGGGCGCTTTCCATGGCATATCCCAGCAGCATACGCGTCAGGCCAAATTGCCATGTATGCTGCCCCGTGGCAGGAAGTTCCAGCTCGCGTACGTTGTCGTCGTCGATTCCCCAGCGAATGCCTGACTCATTGACCCACAAGCGCAAATAACGCAGCCCATCTTCGTTGATCGTAAAGCGGGCAGCCAATACCGGTACGTCTAACAGAGCCAGAACATCTTCGGAGACAAAGCGGCTGTCCGGTAACGAAAGTAGACTGATAAACGCCTGTAACACCGGATGTGACTGACGCGCCCTCCGATCGGAAATGGCATAAGGCAGATAGCGCTCCGTCGGCGCGCTACCAAATACCGCCTGGATAAACGGGCTATAGCTGTCAATATCAGCCACCATAACGATAATGTCGCGCGGTGTTAGCGTCGGATCGGCTTCCAGCATCGCCAGCAGGCGATCGTGCAGTATTTCCACCTCGCGCTGCGGGCTGTGACAAACGTGAAAAGAGAGGCTGTTATCCTCGGGATCGAGCAGACGCTTATTGTCGCTGCGCGAATACTCCTCAAGATTTACGCCCGCCACCGCATGGCTTTCCAGTTCAAGAATATCCGCCTGAATCCGATGCAAAAGATTATCTGGCGTAATATCAACAAACGCATCCAGTTCCTGGCTGTTTTCCAGTTCAGATAGCAGGTAGATATAATCCCGCCCCAGTTTTCCCCATGAGGCCAGTAGCGGATTACCGATATCCTGCTCGCCGTCGCTGTTAAATAAGGCTTGCGGATTCTGGTTTTCACGGAACAAAGGTAAATGACGGTCTTCAAAACTGTGACGGCGCTGGCGAGCCATTAGTTTTGCCAGCCAGGCTGGGTCTTTAATGTCCCCCCAGTAATACCGACACGGATTAGTAAAAAGAAGATGGATTTCAATATGTTTACCCAACGCCTGCAATGCTCTGAGATACACTGGCGGTAACGCGGAAATGCCGCAAATAAAAACGCGGGACGGCAACCCTGGCGGGCAGGAGGTCGCGCGCTCCAGCGTCTGAATAAAGCGTTGGTAGAGATTGGCGCGATGCCAGCGCGGTTGACCCAGCGCGGCGGTATATTCCACCAATGCTTTCCACAGCGGCGCCTGCCAGTTTTGCGCCTCCCCCAGTCCTTCCACGGTTTTTCCCGCTTCCCACTGCGTAAGCCAGTCAGGCCGATAAACCAGATATTGATCGAACAGGTCGGCAGCACGCGCGGAAAGCTGAAAGAGTTTGCGTTTATCGGTGTCGTCGGTCAGATAATGGCGCAGCAGTGCAAACTCATCCTTATCCAGCAACTGCGGCAGCAAGGTCATCAGTTTCCAGCTCATGCTTTGTTTACTGAAAGCGCTTTCTTTGGGGATTTCCGGCAACACGCGGACAAACATCTCCCAGATAAAACTCGCCGGTAACGGAAAAGCGATATTCGCCGCAATACCAAACTTTTGTGAAAGGGTCATCTGCAGCCACTGCGCCATACCCGTGCTTTGCACCAGAATCATTTCTGGTTCAAAGGGATCATCCAACCGCTCGCGTTCGACGATGAACTCCATCAACGCTTCCAGCACATCCAGACGATTGGAGTGGTAGACCCTTAACATAATTACTCCTGACGATTAACGATTTGGACAATGCAAGCGCGTCATCTGCCCCTGCCTGCCAGAGGGTGAAACCATCGTGACGCTGATGCTGACACATCCCGATTGCGTTGTCTGCATCCGGTTGGCCTTCCAGCCGTCAGCAGGCGAAAATGGATACAGCGCCGTTTGCTGCCACGCCTGCCGCCAGATCTGGAGATACTGGTGTCGTAATGCAAAACTGTGCATTAATACCCGCTGATAGCCTGACAATGCGGTTACGATCATTACCATTAGAACCATCGCCACTAAAACTTCCGGGAGGCTAAACCCGCGTTGTAAATTCAGGGGATGCGACATAACGCCACCTCTTTTAACGGACAAAAATCACTCCAGCCGTGGGGAGAAAAGACAATGGTTCCCTGAATGACGTTGCCCAAACGCCATAACGTCATGCCGTCATCTTGCGCCGCCATCACCACCTCATCCCCCGATAATCTCCGCAAACAGACTCGCGCTCCCGAAGAGGAATAGCGCCGACATTCCATTTCGGCTACGCCTGACCATAGCTGCCCTCGTCCCCATTCCAGCGCCGACTGTACGAGCGCCTGGCGTTGTATCGCCAGGCTCTGCGTCGCCACGCGGGAGGCATAGCTGGCCTGCTGCTGATTTACGCCTTGCAGGAGCAGACTACCCAGAATCAGTATTAAAAGCGCCAGTATTAGCGAAGAAGCGCCACGTTCCCGATTCACAGATTAAATCCCGTTACGCTGTATTGCGCGTCAATAACCGTCTGAGGCTCGGCTTTGCTGGCGCCGCGCAGATGCAGCATGAGCATTGGCGAGAATCCCGTTATATCCTGGCGCTCAACGCTAAACGCCGTGATGAGTACCGTATTGGGATCGGTCATTTTTTCCCATCCCTTACCCTGGCAAGATGTTGCTCCGCGTAATGTTTCCAGGACGTTATCCTTCACACGGAACCCGGTCTGGTCGGCCTCTTTCGCCGGTATGGTATCCCAGACGCCGTTATTATTCCCGTCCCACTGAACGATGACGCATTGCCCCTGCTCGGCAAGATGTAACCCTTCGCCGATACAGTGGCCATGACAGTAACCCGCACGTTGAAGATGCTTCGCTACGGTATAGGTTCGCTGCCAGATTTCATCTTCCAGCGATAACTGTCGCGTGTTGTGCCAGATCTCACGCTGTAGCGCCGGTAAAAATCGTGCAGTTCCAGGCAGTAAAATGGAACCTATCGCCATCGCCAGCACGACCTCCAGTAGCGAGAACCCCCGCGTGGTTATTGACATGTGTCGGCCTCGTTACGCTCGCATAGCCTGATTCGCCCCCATGAGGAGATGACCAGACGCCACTCTCCGGCTGCGTTTTTCAGTACGATGTGCCCTGCCCATGCCGTATTGCGCAAGCCAAAGAAGGCTAACGATGGCGTGATATCGGCAAGGACGACATCACGCCAGTCGGGCGTAAACACAAAGGGGGAAGATGGCGTACACGATGTTTGCGTAGCAACAGAGCTGACAACGCACCATGAACCGCCTTCGCTGACCACGCGAAGAATGTGATCGCGGTTATGCCAGTGAGCGTCCTCACGAAGTTGCAGCAGATAATCCCGCACCTGACATGCGGTTTGCCACAGGCGCTGTTGCTGCTGCCAACGTTGCCAGCCATAAAGTCCTGTGGCGCTGAGAATGATAATGAGCGACATCGCGACCACCGTTTCAATGAGCGTATAGCCTTGTTGTTTTTTCATGTCGGCAGTATGGCGGGCGGAAGAAAAATAACGAGCGCCAAATACAGATTGTTCGGCGCGTTACGGAAAAAAGTTCATGTCTTGCAGCGCGTTGCAAAATTTCAGGAATCCGCGCCGAAGATTGAGACAAAGGGTAAAAAAAACCGACGCGCGATAACGTCGGTTATGGCAGGATCGTCAGCGCTTAGATAGCGACCGGCGCTTTAATACCGGGGTGCGGATCATAGCCTTCAATTTCGAAATCATCGAACCGGTAGTCAAAAAGCGAATCGGGTTTACGCTTAATGACCAACTTCGGCAGCGCGCGCGGTTCACGGCTTAATTGCAGGTGCGTCTGCTCCATATGGTTGCTGTACAGGTGCGTGTCGCCGCCGGTCCAGACAAAATCGCCGACGTCCAGGTCGCACTGTTGCGCCATCATATGCACCAGTAACGCGTAGCTGGCAATGTTGAACGGCAGACCGAGGAACACATCGCAGGAGCGCTGATAAAGCTGACAGGAGAGTTTTCCATCTGCGACATAAAACTGGAAAAAAGCGTGACACGGCGCCAGCGCCATCTTATCCAGCTCGCCGACGTTCCACGCAGAAACGATAATACGACGAGAGTCCGGGTCGTTTTTAAGCTGGCTTAAAACCGTGGCGATCTGATCGATATGGCGGCCATCCGGTGTTGGCCATGCCCGCCACTGCTTGCCATAAACCGGGCCTAAATCGCCGTTCTCATCGGCCCATTCGTCCCAGATGGTGACATTATTTTCGTGCAGGTAAGCGATGTTGGTATCGCCCTGCAAAAACCATAGCAGTTCGTGAATAATTGAACGTAAATGGCAGCGTTTTGTCGTCACCAGAGGAAAGCCTTCCTGCAGGTTAAAACGCATCTGATGGCCAAAAATGGAAAGCGTGCCGGTGCCGGTACGGTCGTTTTTCTGTGTGCCTTCATCCAGCACTTTTTGCATCAGTTCTAAATACTGTTTCATGGTTCCTCAGGAAACGTGTTGCTGCGGGCGGCGGCGATATGCCCAAACCATCATGATCGCGCCAGCGATAATCATCGGGATAGAGAGAATCTGCCCCATGCTGATGTACTGTACCCACGCGCCGGTAAATTGCGCGTCCGGCTGGCGGAAGAATTCAACAATGATACGAAACGCGCCATAGCCAATCAGGAATAATCCGGAGACTGCGCCCATCGGACGCGGTTTGCGAATAAAGAGATTAAGGATGATAAACAGCACCACGCCTTCTAATGCCAGCTCATACAACTGGGAAGGGTGGCGCGGCAATACGCCGTAGGTATCAAAAATAGGCTGCCATTGCGGATGTGACGGCAGCAGCGCAATATCTTCCGCGCGTGAGCCAGGAAAGAGCATGGCAAACCGGAAGTTAGGATCGACTCGCCCCCACAATTCACCGTTGATAAAGTTGCCCAGACGCCCGGCGCCCAGGCCGAACGGAATTAACGGTGCAATAAAATCAGACACCTGAAAGAACGAGCGCTTCGTGCGCCTGGCGAAGATAATCATCACCAGTATCACGCCGATAAGCCCGCCGTGGAAGGACATGCCGCCGTCCCAGACGCGGAATAAATAGAGCGGGTTATCCAGAAACAGAGGGAAGTTATAAAACAGGACATAGCCAATACGTCCCCCCAGGAAGACCCCCAGGAAACCTGCATAGAGTAAATTTTCAACTTCGTTTTTGGTCCAACCGCTTCCCGGACGGTTAGCGCGACGCACCGCCAACCACATCGCGAAAACGAACCCCACCAGATACATCAAGCCATACCAGTGAAGCGCGACGGGCCCAATTGAGAAAATGACCGGATCAAAGTCCGGAAAATGCAGATAGCTACTGGTCATCTGTCACCACAATTTCTTGTTATTTCGCTGAAGAGATAGCGATTGATAAGCGCGCCTGCGCGTTGCAGACGCTCCAAAGGTGCGAATAATAGCACAAGGGTTAAAAGCGAGATGCCGATTACCGTTAAAAGATATGTATACGCATTGTCTTTCACCTTGCAGGCGTGTTGTCTGCGCCGTGAATCCAGAGTCACTCTCTTTTCCCGCTCCGGTCGTTATAACCCTCCGCGAATCAATCCCCCCATCCCGCGGCGCTCCATAAAGGCTGCCACCTGATGACGCACCTCGGTCGCCATCTGCGCCTCAAGGCTGCGCCTGGCAAGGGTTTGCGCGTCTTCAAAATCGATATGCCGCAGAAGATATTTCACACGCGCTACCGAACGGCCATTCATCGAAAGATGGCGATATCCCAGACCGATAAGAATCGCTACGCACATCGGATCGCCCGCCATCTCGCCGCACAGGCGAAGATCGATGCCATTTTTTTCAGCTTCCTGCGCAATCATAGACAGTGCGCGCAGCATAGCGGGATGCAGGCTGTCATAAATACTGGCCACGCGGGTATTGTTGCGATCTACCGCCAGGATATATTGCGTTAAATCGTTAGTGCCGACCGAGATAAAGTCGATCCGGTTAGCCAGATGCGGCAGCATAAATACCATTGACGGTACTTCCAGCATAATACCGATACGCGGTTTCGGGATCGCATAGCCGATCATCTCCTCGACCTCGCGTCCGGCGCGTTCGATCAAGCGGCGCGCTTCATCGACTTCATCAATGCTGGTAACCATCGGCAGCAAAATGCTGAGGTTGCCAGTCGCCGCATTGGCGCGCAGCATCGCGCGGACCTGGATCAAAAAGATCTCCGGCTGATCCAGCGTAATGCGAATCCCGCGCCAGCCCAGACACGGGTTCTCCTCGCTGATCGGCATGTAGGGCAGTTGCTTATCCGCTCCCACATCCAGGGTCCGCAGCGTCACCGGTTTATCGTTAAACATTTGCAGCATCCCTTGATACTGCGCCACCTGCTCTTCTTCCGAGGGAAACCCGCTTTGCAGCATGAAGGGGATTTCAGTACGGTACAGGCCGATACCGTCGATCCGAGCGCCTAACTTTTCCTCATGCTCGGGGCTGAGCCCGGCATTCAGCATCACTTTGACGCGCTCGCCGCTTTTCAGTTGGGCGGGAAGATTGACGTCGTCCTCTGCCAGGCGACTGAGTTCGATCTCTTCACTAATGAGCCGCTGATATTCCTGAATAAGCACCGGTTCAGGATCGACCAGTAATTCACCGCGATAACCATCCACCACCAAAGTACGACGATGTAGCACCGAAGGCTGAATATCAGCGCCCATAACGGTCGGGATACCGAGCGCGCGCACCATAATCGCCGCATGAGAGTTTGCCGCGCCGTCGCGCACCACAACGCCAGCCAGCCTGTCCTGCGGCAACTCCGCCAGCGTGGTCGCCGACAGCTCGTCCGCGACCAGAATAAAACGTTCCGGCCAGGCGTTTGGCCCCTGGACTGAATCATCAAGATGAAATAACAGTCGCTGCCCCAGAGCGCGTAAGTCTCCCGCACGTTCTTTGAGGTAGTTATCGGTTAGCGCCGCAAATTGTTCGGCAAATTTTTCGATGATTTTTTTAACGGCCCACTCCGCAACAGCGCCTTTGTCAACCTCGGCGAAAAGCTCGCGACGCAATCTGGCATCTGAAAGCAGGTGTGAGTACAGATCGAAAATGGCCGCCGTCTCTTTTTGCGCACCAGCGGCAAAGCGTTTGCTGTACCGTCGGAATTCGTTCGCCGCCTCTTCCAGCGCGCCGGTCAATCGTTCACGTTCAAGAGAGGTATCCAGCGTAGACGCTTCGTAAACCTGTTCCATCAGCGGCATGGTCGCATCTTGCCAGCCCGACGCGATAGCCACGCCCGGCGCCGCAGGAAGCGCGCGGATTCGTGTCTGCCGGTATTGCCCGAACAGCGCTGTGACCTGCGACTGTGACAAGATAGCCGCCATCTGCGTGGCGAGCGTGACGAGGAAAGACTCTTCGCTTTCATCGTACTGGCGCAATTCGCGCTGCTGTACGACCAGCACGCCCAGAAGTTGGCGACGCTGAATGATCGGCACGCCGAGAAACGCGCGAAAACGTTCCTCTTTTACCGACGGAATGTATTTAAAGCTGGGATGTTTTTGCGCATCGGCAAGGTTAATGGGTTCCGCCAGCCTACCCACCAGGCCAACGATCCCCTCATCAAACGCAAGCGCAACGGTTCGACCACGCGGTTTTTTCAATCCCCGCGTCGCCATCAGGTAATAACAGCGTCGGTCATGATCGGCCAGGTAAACCGAGCAAACCTCTGTATCCATCGCAAGACAGATATCCGTGACCAGAATATTCAGCGCCTCGTTCAGACGCGGCGCGCTGGCCACTTTTTCGACTATTTCGCGCAGGCGAGTGAGCATAATTTGCGTGGCTTAACCTCTTTTACGTCGATAAGCAGGCGCGCTTTGTAGCTTAGGCGTATTATCCTGAAGCGCCATTACAACACTTGCAAACTCTTTCATTACCCTGCGGTAGACATCGCGTTTAAACGACACCACTTGTCGAACCGGATACCAGTAACTTACCCAGCGCCAGCCGTCAAACTCCGGCGTGCTGCTGGTTTGCATATTGATTTCGGCGTCGGCGCTCATTAACTGCAAAAGAAACCATTTTTGTTTCTGGCCGATACATACCGGCTTTGTGTCCCAACGCACCAAACGTTTTGGTAACTTGTAACGCAACCAGTTGCGAGTTGAAGCAAGGATTCGCACATCTTTACGGCTTAACCCTACTTCTTCAAACAGTTCCCGGTACATCGCCTGTTCTGCCGACTCCCCTGGATTTATCCCGCCCTGCGGGAACTGCCAGGAGTGCTGACCAAATCGCCGGGCCCACATCACCTGCCCCTGACGATTACAAATTACGATACCTACATTTGGGCGGTAGCCATCGTCATCAATCACCGGACTACCTCAACATAAACCTTATATATGAACGATTGTTTCATACTCCAGTGAGGCGGTAAACCACTCTGTAATAGTGACACAGCCTAATAACAATTGAATAACTCACAGTAAATGGCCGAGTTATAAACAGATGATGACGCCCTTGCGCCATTTTATTCACCTTTTCTGTGGATATAGTTGTGAAGAAGTATGGAATTACCACGGGAAAACCCAGAACAGTCTGAATTCCTCGTGTGAGAGACAGTAAAAATAGTGCCTTATATTCATGGCGTTATAGACCAATATTACATGTCACCTTCATAAATCGTGACCAGCGTCACACCTAAGATCCTTATGCTGATGAAAGATCAACCAGCGTCGGTTTTATCCACAGATTGTGCCAATAACTTACGCACTATTTGTCTGAATTTTCGATTTTCGTCGCACGTCAAGGCTGTAAATGGAAACAGTAGTGGTGGTTTTACACAGTTATCCCAACTTTCTGTGGATAACATAGTGTAAGATCCTGTTTATTGTCAGTGACCAGAATTGGAAAACCTGCTCCTGCGTTGCGCAACACGAAGAAACAACACAAAAAAAGCAATAAAAATCAGTCTATTGAATATAGGACACAGAAAAAGATAAACTCTGTTCACACGGTATAAAATCACTGCTCATTTTTTAACCTAAGGTAATTGCAATGTCCGCTCTTTGTCCGCTACTGACTCCGCCTGCTTCGGAAGCATTGCTGTTAGCCCAGGCGCGGCAGCTTTCCGGCTATACGTTAGGCGAGCTGGCAGCGATAGCTGGTATTACCACACCTAAAGATTTGAAGCGAGACAAAGGCTGGATCGGCGTTCTGCTGGAGATCTGGCTCGGCGCCAGCGCCGGAAGCAAGCCGGAGCAGGATTTCGCCGCGTTAGGCGTAGAACTGAAAACCATCCCTGTGGATAGCCTGGGTCGTCCTCTGGAAACAACCTTTGTTTGCGTGGCGCCGTTAACCGGTAACAGCGGCGTGACCTGGGAGACAAGCCACGTACGCCATAAACTGAAGCGCGTACTATGGGTCCCGGTCGAAGGCGAGCGTAACATACCGTTAGCCGAACGCCGCGTAGGTTCACCGCTACTCTGGAGTCCAAATGAAGAAGAAGACAGACAATTACGCCTCGACTGGGAAGAGCTGATGGACATGATAGTGCTGGGGCAGGTGGAACGCATTACCGCCCGCCATGGCGAAGTCTTGCAACTGCGGCCCAAAGCCGCCAATGCCAGGGCGCTCACCGAGGCTATCGGCGCGCGCGGGGAACCGATTTTGACGCTACCGCGTGGATTTTATCTGAAAAAAAATTTTACGCAGGCGCTGCTGGCTCGCCATTTTTTATTGCAGAATCCGTAACGCCCGCTACGCGCAAACGCGCCCCCGCTATGGCTACGCATCGGGCCGACGTCCGATAAGCGTAAACGCATTGTCGCCGCTATTTTACACCCTTCGCGGTTGCGCAAATTCAGCCCGGGCTTTCGCCCGCCGCACGACAGGCCTATAATTACCGCTTCTTTTTTTGGCAGGACTTTGTTCGATGTTATTTGCATGGATAACCGATCCCAATGCCTGGCTGGCGCTCGGTACGCTGACGCTGCTGGAGATTGTACTTGGGATCGACAACATTATTTTTCTTTCTCTGGTGGTAGCAAAACTTCCTACGGCGCAACGGAACCACGCGCGGCGGCTTGGGCTGGCGGCGGCGATGATAATGCGTCTGGCGTTGCTGGCATCAATCGCCTGGGTCACTCGCCTGACTAATCCTCTGTTTGAGCTTTTCGGCGAAGCGATTTCCGCCCGCGATCTCATTCTTTTACTGGGCGGGTTATTTTTAATCTGGAAAGCCAGCAAGGAGATTCATGAGTCCATCGAAGGCGAAGAAGAGGGGTTAAAAACCCGTGTTTCTTCTTTCCTGGGCGCAATAGTGCAGATTATGCTGCTGGATATTATTTTCAGTCTTGATTCAGTTATCACAGCGGTTGGCCTCTCCGACCATCTGTTTATTATGATGGCGGCGGTCGTTATTGCCGTGGGCGTCATGATGTTTGCGGCACGGCCCATCGGCGAGTTTGTCGATCGTCATCCGTCGGTAAAAATGCTGGCGCTCTCCTTTCTGATCCTGGTTGGCTTTACCCTGATTCTGGAAAGTTTCGACGTTCACGTTCCGAAAGGGTATATCTATTTCGCCATGTTCTTCTCTATCGCAGTAGAGAGCCTGAATCTGTTGCGCAGTAAAAAGAATCCGCTGTAATCCTGTCTCGCTCCCCCGCCGGGGAGCGAATACTCACTTTATTTCCTTTCTTCTCACAGATTAAGATTTTGCTGCTTCCGACATGCAGAGCTGCGCGTTATTACTAGACTATTATCAGACATATGATTAACAGACTATTATCAGATGCAGGTTACGTGAGGACAAACGGATGAAAAAATGGGCAGTTGTAATTTCCGCAGTAGGGTTGGCTTTTGCGGTATCCGGATGCAGCAGCGATTACGTGATGGCGACAAAAGATGGTCGTATGATCCTGACCGATGGAAAACCGCAAGTTGACGACGATACCGGTCTGGTCAGCTATACCGATGCACAGGGAAACGAGATGCAAATCAACCGTGACGAAGTGTCTCAAATCATCGAACGTTAAACGATAGCCTGTGATCGGGGTCAGCATTCTGTAGACCTTCAGGCTGCGTCCAGGAACGGTGCGTGGCGACCACTCCCGGTAACAATTACGCCGCGCAGCCTGCAATTTTACTTTCCCTTTTCCCTTCCCTCTGCCATTTTTATTGTCCTTTGTCGGGAATTTCTGACTTCATAATAAAAAGGAAACGGCTATGCACTATCACCGTATACCCCACAGCTCGCTCGAAGTAAGTACGCTAGGGCTGGGCACAATGACATTTGGTGAACAAAACAGCGAAGCCGACGCTCACGCACAGCTCGACTATGCCGTCGCAAATGGCATTAACCTTATCGACGCCGCCGAGATGTATCCGGTACCGCCGCGCCCGGAAACGCAAGGGCTGACGGAATCCTATATCGGTAACTGGCTCGCCAAACGCGGCAACCGTGAAAAACTGATCATCGCCAGCAAAGTCAGCGGACCGGCACGTCATAATGATCAAGGCATCCGACCTCATCAGGCGCTGGATCGAAAAAATATTCGCGAAGCGCTACACGACAGTTTGACCCGATTGCAGACCGACTATCTGGATTTGTATCAGGTGCACTGGCCGCAGCGACCCACTAACTGCTTCGGTAAACTCGGCTATAGCTGGACAGACTCCGCACCAGTAGTAAGTCTACTGGAGACGTTAGACGCGCTTAGTGAGTTTCAGCGAGCGGGTAAGATTCGTTATATTGGTGTTTCAAATGAGACAGCGTTTGGCGTTATGCGCTATCTGCATCTGGCGGAAAAACATGACCTGCCGCGTATTGTCACTATCCAGAACCCCTATAGCCTGTTAAACCGCAGCTACGAGGTCGGGCTGGCGGAAGTCAGCCAGTATGAAGGCGTTGAATTGCTCGCCTATTCCTGTCTGGCGTTTGGCACGTTAACCGGTAAATACCTGAACGGGGCCAAACCCGCAGACGCGCGGAATACCTTGTTCAGCCGCTTCACACGTTACAGCGGCGAACAGGCGCAAAAAGCCGTTGCCGCCTACGTCGACATCGCGAAGCGTCACAATCTTGATCCGGCGCAGATGGCGCTGGCCTTTGTTCGCCGCCAGCCGTTTGTCGCCAGTACGTTACTGGGCGCAACCACGATGGCGCAGCTCAAGACGAATGTGGAAAGTCTGCATCTGACGTTAAGCGAAGAGGTCCTGGCGGAGATTGAGGCGGCGCATCAGGTTTATACCTATCCGGCGCCGTGATGGTCAGTGCCCGGTGGCGCTACGCTTCCCGAACCTGCAAGCCGGATAAGGCGCACTCGCCACCCGGCATATTCATTCTGCATTATGCCTGCCGGCGCTGCCAGATCCACAGCGCCGCGATCGCCAGCGCGAACAGCACGCCAAAGCCGATACCTATCGCCACTGCCGGAACGCCAACCAGCACCGCCAGCGAGTACAACCCCAGCATTAATAGCATGGCGCTATTCTCGCCCAGATTTTGTACGGCAATGGCATTCCCGGCGCCAACGCTCTTCTTACCGCGCTCCTGTAGCAAGGCGTTGAGCGGCACTACAAAAAAGCCGCCCAGCATACCTATCAACAGCAACAAGGCATAAGCAGGCAACAATGCGTGCTGTAATGAGAAGATCGCGACCACAACACCAATCAAAATCCCGGCGGGCATACAGCGCGATACGGTCTCCAGCATCACCAGTTTTGCCGCCGCGCCCGCGCCGACCACAATCCCTACCGCCACCATGGCGTTCAGGTAAGTCGGCGTGGCGTTATCCATAATGCCCAGCGCCACCGGCACCCACAGTACCAGCAGAAAACGCAGCGTCACGCCTGCGCCCCAAAATAACCCGGTGCCCACCAGCGAAAAACGCGTTTCACCGTTACGCCAAAGGACAACGCAAGCGCAGAAAAAGCTACGCGTCATCGCCGCCAACCGCCAGGATTGTCCTGGACGCGCCGCCACAAGCTTCGGGATAAACAGGTTCGCCGCCACTGCGCCAGCGTAGGCCAACGCACAGGCGACCAGTGCGGCGATGACATGCCAGTCGGCCAATACGCCGCCAGCGACAGAACCGAGCAAAATCGCCGCAATAGTAGAGGCTTCCATCAGACCATTGGCTTTAACCAGCTTATCACCTGTCGTCAGTTCGCCCAGAATGCCGTATTTCGCTGGAGAATAAGCCGCCGCGCCAATCCCGACCAACGTATAACCGACAAAAGGATTCACGCCGAGGCAGATACCTGCCGCTCCCGCCAGTTTAAGGCCATTGGCGACCATCATCACCCGGCCTTTGGCAAAGCTGTCCGCGATCTGACCGACAAACGGCGCAAAAAGAATGTAAGCGCCCACAAACACCATTTGCAGAACAGGCTGGCTCCAGTCCGGATAAAACTGGGCTTTCAGCAGCGCCAGCGTCGCAAACAGCAGCGCATTATCGCCAAAAGCCGAGAGAAACTGCGCGACAATCACCGACAGCATCCCTTTCGACCAGATGGAGGTGTTAGTGCGTACTGACTCACTCATGATGTTGTTCCGGCGCATCCACCCAGCTTTTCAGCGTGACAAAATCGGGTTTTCCGCTGCCAAGTAAGGGAAGCTGTTTCAGATAACGGATATCGCGCGGGACGGCAAGTTCCGGAATACCGTGTTCACGGGCATAGTGCTGTAACTTTTCGCGGGTGAGTTCGCTGTCCGTCGTAAACAGTACCAGCGCTTCACCTTTGCTGGCATCGCTTTTAATGGCTGTAGCATGCATTTTGTCCGCCGAGACGCCAAGCGCCAGTTGCTCGACCATCTCCAGCGAGACCATTTCGCCAGCAATTTTCGCGAAGCGTTTCGCGCGCCCCTGAATCTGCACAAAACCATTTTCATCGAAGCGTACAATGTCGCCCGTATCGTACCAGCCGCGCTCGGTTTCGCCCAGGGCGTTTTCCGCCGACGGCACCTCCAGCACGCCCGGTTTTTCCACGCGCAGATAGCCATTCATGATATTCGGCCCTTTAAGCTGTAACCGACCGCCGTTTTCAATACCAGGTACCGCCAGCAGACGAGCGTCCATTCCAGGCAGAATACGGCCAACAGTGCCAGGCTTAGCCGCCATCGGCACGTTAATCGATACCACTGGCGCGCATTCCGTTACCCCGTAGCCCTCAAGAATGCGCAGGCCGAATTTATCCTGCCACAGTTGTTTGGTGCTCTCCTGAAGTTTTTCCGCGCCGGCCACCACATAGCGCAGGCGATAAAAATCATATGGATTGGCAAAGCGCGCATAGTTGCCGAGGAAGGTCGATGTGCCAAACAGCACGGTACAGTTACGGTCATAGACCAGTTCCGGCACAATGCGGTAGTGCAGCGGACTTGGATAAAGAAACACTTCCGCGCCGGTCAATAGCGGTGTAAACAAACCCACCGTCAAACCGAACGAGTGAAAGAGCGGCAGCGCCGACATAAAACGGTCATTGGCGGTAAAATCCGCAATCGTTTTTATCTGCTCGACGTTCGCCAGAATGCTTTTATGACTGTGTACCACCCCTTTCGGGTGCCCTTCCGAGCCGGAGGTAAAAAGAATGATCGCTGCGTCTTCCGGCTGCTGTTTTACCTGCGCCAGTCGCGGCGCCAGAAGGTGGGCAAAAATCCACAGCTTATCGGCGGGTGTGACGTCCGCTTTTAAATCTTCCAGGTAAATCCAGCGAACCTGCGTTAGCTGTTCCGGCAGATGCCACAATTTACCTTTATCGAGGAACTGGCGGGAGGTAAAAATCGTTTTAATTTCCGCAGCGGTAATCGCGCTGGTCAGCCCTTTTACCCCCGCCGTGTAGTTCATCATAGCCGGAATGCGGCGACGAGAAACCGCGCCGAAAATAACCGCCGCGCTGATGGCAGCATTCGGCAGCATTAAACCGATTTTCTCGCCCTCAACGCTGTACTTTTCCAGAATCCGGCCGACAAAAAGCGTCCTGGTCAGTAATTTACGATACGTATCCGGCGTAAAGTTAATGTCCTCAATACAGTTTTTACCCGCGCCGTAACGATATTGCGCCGCCAGCAACGATTCGTATAACGTCTCGCGCGGGCGCACCGCCATACGCGCTTCCATCATGATCTGATGCAGCATCTCACCCGCTATCTTACGCCTGTCGCGCGCGCGCGGCGCTTCCGGCATCGGTATTTGCGTCGGCGGTAAAATATGAAGCTGAATGCGGGGGAATAAGCGCCGTCTAACCAGGCCTTTCAAGCGACTGAAAGGCGTAAGCTCCGCGCCGTCAATACGGAGCGGAACGACGGTTGCGCCCGATTTTGCCGCCACAAAGCCTGCGCCGTCATAAATTTTCATCAGCGAGCCGGTTACGGAAATCCGTCCTTCCGGGAAAATCACCACTGGACGCCCCTGCTCCACCAGACGGACCAGGTGTTTAATGGACATGGGTTTGGTTGGATCGAGCGGCACAAAATCGATCAGCGGCGTTAACCAGCGCATATACCATTGCTGGCTGATGGAGGTATATACCGCAAAGACAGGCCGTACCGGCAAAAACAGCGCCAGCAGCATACCATCGATAAATGAAACGTGATTGGGGGTAATTAAGACCCGGTTCCCCTGTAGCGCCCGGACATCGCCAGTGATGCGCACGCGATAAAGCACGCGAAACAGGTTACGAAAAAATCCAAACAGCATTTCAACTCCCTTTGGCCGACAATTCGCTAAAACATGAATTGTGGCAGATTACACGAGATGCGTAACAGGAGCGATAGCAAAATAAGTGCGAAAAAAAACCTGCGCATCCGCGCAGGTTGGTGCAAAAGACAGGTACGAAGAGCGTACCGAATAATCTCACCAATCAATACCTCTGGGATCTTGATTGTGGTCTTCGCTCGTCTGTATCGCCAGTCCGAAAACGCAAAGGAATAAACGGAAATGCAACGAGTTGTGTAAATTATCCGTTACTGTTACACGTTCAGGCGAAACAAAAAAAAACCTGCGCATCTCTACGCAGGTTGGTGTAATTCGTGTGATCAACAATAACGTTGATTCCACCTATCAATACCTCTGGGATCACTACTCTATCAACCTGACTCGCTGGCCTGCCAGTAGACAATCGCAACATCGCTTCGCAAACTGTAACGAAAGATTTGTATTGTCACTTTACAGACGCATTTCGCCCGTACAGGTCACATTTGCCCGACACCGCGGGGCAAGAGGCTTGAACAGACGTTCATTTTCCGTAAAACTGGCGTAATGTAAGCGTTTACCCACTATAGGTATTATCATGGCGACCATAAAAGATGTAGCCCGACTGGCCGGTGTTTCAGTCGCCACCGTTTCTCGCGTTATTAACGATTCGCCAAAAGCCAGCGAAGCATCCCGGCTGGCGGTGACCAGCGCAATGGAGTCCCTTAGTTATCACCCTAACGCCAACGCGCGCGCGCTGGCACAGCAGGCAACGGAAACCCTCGGTCTGGTGGTCGGCGACGTTTCCGATCCTTTTTTCGGCGCGATGGTGAAAGCCGTTGAACAAGTGGCGTATCACACCGGCAATTTTTTACTGATTGGCAACGGGTATCACAACGAACAAAAAGAGCATCAGGCTATTGAACAGTTGATTCGTCACCGTTGCGCAGCGTTAGTGGTTCACGCCAAAATGATCCCGGATGCGGACCTGGCCTCATTAATGAAGCAAATCCCCGGCATGGTGCTAATAAACCGCATTTTACCGGAGTTCGAACACCGCTGTGTCGCGCTGGATGACCGTTACGGGGCATGGCTGGCGACCCGACATCTGATCCAGCAAGGTCATACGCGTATTGGGTATATCTGTTCCAATCACACCATCTCCGATGCCGAAGATCGCCTGAAGGGCTATTACGATGCGTTGGCGGAAAGCCATATTCCGGCTAACGATCGGCTGGTGACGTTCGGCGAACCGGATGAAAGCGGCGGCGAGCAGGCGATGACTGAGTTATTAGGTCGCGGCAGAAATTTTACCGCGGTGGCCTGCTATAACGACTCGATGGCGGCTGGCGCGATGGGAGTATTAAATGATAATGGCGTGAGGGTGCCGGGCGAAGTATCGCTCATCGGTTTTGATGACGTTCTGGTCTCACGCTATGTGCGTCCCCGGCTGACCACAATTCGGTATCCGATCGTCACCATGGCGACACAGGCGGCGGAACTGGCGTTAGCGCTGGCAGGGAAATGTCCTACGCCGGAAGTGACTCATGTGTTTAGTCCGACACTAGTACGCCGACATTCGGTATCCACGCCAACGGATACCGGGCACCTGTCGACAACCGATTAATCAGGGTAGCATGATGGCGACAATGCTGGATGTTTCCCGCCATGCGGGCGTATCAAAAGCCACCGTCTCACGAGTGCTGAATGGGACCGGGCAGGTAAAAGAAAGTACGCGCCAGAAAGTGTTTACGGCGATGCAGGCGCTGGACTATCGCACCAACCTGCTGGCGCGCTCGCTGGCGAATCGCACCAGCAACAGCATCGGTCTGGTCGTCTCTACGTTTGACGGCTTCTATTTTGGCAGTTTGTTGCGCCGGGCGTCGCGCCAGGCGGAGTCTCATAACAAGCAGTTGATCGTCACCGATGGTCACGATACGCCGGAACGGGAGCAGGAAGCCGTACAAATGTTGGCCGACAGACAGTGCGACGCTATTATTCTTTACACCCGCTATATGGATGAGCCGGCGATTTTGTCGTTGATTGACGCCACGGAAATGCCGCTGGTGATTATTAATCGCAACGTCATTCAGGCCCGCGACCGCGCTATTTTCTTTGAGCAGGAGGCGGCTGCATTCCAGGCGGTGGAATATCTGATTGCGCAGGGCCATCGCGATATCGCCTGTATTACGGTGCCTGTTCATACCCCCACCGGCACATCACGCGTAGCGGGTTATCGCAAGGCGCTGGAAAAATATGGCATTCCCTGGCAGTCGGCAAAAGTGAAATATGGCGATTACACGCTGACGCGCGGCTATGACGCCTGCCGGGAATTACTGGAGGAAGGCGTCACGTTTAGCGCGCTATTTGCCTGTAATGATGACACGGCGCTGGGCGCAGCAAAAGCGCTGCGCCATGCCGGATTACGCATCCCGCAGGATGTGTCGCTGTTTGGCTTTGACGATGCGCCGGGCGCAACCTGGCTTGAGCCGGGGCTTTCGACGGTCTATTTACCCATCGAGGATATGATCGCCACCGCGATCGATCAGGCCGTCCGCCTGGCGAACAGCGAGCCGGTCGCCCCGATCCCGCCCTTTACCGGCACGCTGATTCTGCGCGAGTCCGTCGCCGCCGGCCCGTTTTTTCAACGCCCGGCCTAATGAAGCTCTTCAGAGCATCTCCAGCGCTAACAGCTCTTCAATGGTCTGACGACGGCGGATCAGCCGCGCCTGACCGTTATCAAACAGCACTTCCGGCAGGAGCGGGCGGCTGTTGTAATTCGATGACATAGACGCGCCGTACGCGCCGGTATCGTGCAATACGAGGTAATCGCCGGGGATGACCGCAGGTAAGGGGCGCGTTTCGACCATTCCCCCTTCCTGCTGGGTAAAAACATCGCCTGATTCGCATAACGGCCCGGCTACCACCGTCTCGACCCACGGGCCGTTTTCAAGCGCGCGACCATCCGCCGCCAGAGCCGAAATACGGTGATAGCTACCGTACATCGCCGGGCGCATCAGATCGTTAAAACCAGCATCTACCAGGACGAAATGGCGGCTTCCCATCTGTTTTACGCTACGCACCTGCGTCAACAGCACACCCGATTGCGCCACCAGAAAACGTCCGGGTTCGATCTCAAGTTTGACCGCATGTCCCAGATGACGGGCGATTTGCTCGCGCGCCGCGTTCCACAGACCATAGTAATGGCGCGTATCAACGGACTCTTCTCCCTCGCGATAAGGTATCGAGAGGCCGCCGCCTGCCGAAATCGCGTCCAAATCCTGACCACATTCCAGCACCTGGCGTACCATCGCGCCACAAACCTGTTCCAGATGGCCATAATCGACGCCGGAACCAATGTGCATATGGATACCGACAAGTTTCAGTCGGTATTTCTGCATTACCGCCAGCGCCGCCGGAAGATCGCTATGCCAGATGCCGTGTTTGCTGTTTTCGCCCCCGGTGTTGGTTTTCTGGCTGTGGCCATGACCAAAGCCAGGGTTCACGCGTAGCCAGACGCGATGCCCCGGGGAAATCTGACCAAGCTGCGCCAGCATATCTACCGAGCCAGCATTGACCGGAATATGCAGTTCGCTCACGCGCGCCAGCGTGGCGGCGTCAATCACATCGGCGGTAAAAACGATATCCTCAGGACGCGTTTGCGGATCGTAGCCCGCCGCCAGGGCACGTTCGATCTCCCCCAATGAAACAGAATCCACCTTTACGCCCTGCGCGCGCATTAAACGCAGGATATGAATGTTCGAACAGGCTTTTTGCGCAAAGCGCACGACGTCAAACTGCTGTAGGGCAGCTATCTGACGGCGAATAATGTGCGCATCATATACCCAGACCGGACAGCCGAATTCGGCAGGCAATCTGAGCAAATTTTCAGCGTTAAGGTCGGTTTCTGCGTAATAATGCGGCAATGACATAACAAACTCCGGAACAGGCTTTTTAACGATTACGCCATACCTTAAAAGGAATAAAAAATATCGTTTTATCGTCAGTCTATGCAAAAATGATATGGGATAAATTATTCGGGGAAACGTATGGCTGCCGTTAATTTACGTCACATTGAAATTTTTCACGCCGTAATGACCGCCGGAAATCTCACCGAAGCGGCGCGGCTGCTGCATACCTCACAGCCTACCGTCAGTCGCGAACTGGCGCGTTTTGAGAAAGTGCTGGGATTAACGCTGTTTGAGCGCACGCGCGGACGCTTACATCCGACGGTACAAGGGCTACGCCTGTTCGAAGAGGTACAACGCTCCTGGTATGGATTGGATCGCATCGTCAGCGCGGCGGAAAGCCTGCGCGAATTCCGCCAGGGCGAGCTCTCTATCGCCTGCCTGCCGGTCTTTTCACAATCCTTTTTGCCGCCGCTGCTACCACCTTTTCTGGCGCGTTATCCGGATGTCAGCCTGAATATTGTGCCGCAGGAGTCGCCGTTGCTGGAAGAGTGGCTCTCCGCCCAGCGCCACGACTTAGGGCTGACGGAGACGCTTCATGCCCCGGCAGGAACAACCCGCACCGAGTTACTGACGCTGAATGAAGTATGCGTACTGCCCTGCGACCATCCGCTTGCCGCCAAAACCGTACTCATGCCGGACGATTTTCAGGGGGAAAACTTTATCAGCCTCTCCCGTCTGGACAGTTATCGACAGTTGTTGGATACGTTATTTGCCGAACATCAGGTGAAGCGCAGAATGGTGGTGGAAACGCATAGCGCGGCCTCCGTCTGCGCGATGGTGCGCGCCGGAGCGGGCATTTCGATCGTTAACCCGCTGACCGCGCTGGACTATGCCGCCAGCGGCGTCACCGTCCGCCGCTTTAGCATTGATGTGCCCTTTACCGTCAGTCTGATTCGCCCGCTACACCGCCCCGCCTCCGCGCTGGTTGACGCCTTCAGTAAGCATTTACAAACGCATCTTTCGCGCCTGGTCGAACCGCTGGAGGTTATTCTGGGGCCGATGACGAAAGCATAAAGGTCACGGCATCTGCGGCATGAATTGCCGTGGTATCGAAAACCGGTAGCGCGCTTTGCGCCTGGGGAACAAGCAGACCTATTTCAGTGCAGCCAAAAATAACGCCCTGCGCGCCTTGCGCCGCCAGTTGTTCGATAACCTGTAAATAATAGTGGCGCGACGCGTCAGTGAATTTCCCCTGACAGAGCTCGTCAAAAATCACCTGATTGATTCGCGCCCGATCGTCCGCCTCCGGCACCATGGTCTCAATCGCAAATTGCTGTTCCAGCCGCCCGCGATAAAAATCCTGCTCCATCGTATAGCGAGTCCCTAATAGCGCCACTCGACGCAACCCCTGACGGACAATGGCTCGCCCGGTAGCATCCGCGATGTGTAAGAAAGGCAGAGCACAACGAGATTCAATAATGTGCGCGATTTTATGCATGGTATTAGTACATAACACAATGCCTTCTGCCCCCGCCTGTTGTAACCCCTGCGCGGCCTGCGCCAGAATATCGCCCGCTTTATCCCATTCACCGCGGCGTTGACATATTTCAATATCGTGAAAATCTACGCTATGCAGCAGTAAGCTCGCCGAGTGCAGGCCTCCCAACTGCTGTTTAATACCTTCATTGATTAGACGGTAATAAGGAATAGTCGATTCCCAGCTCATACCACCCAACAGCCCGATCGTTTTCACTGCGCTCTCCTTTTTTAAAGCATTATGGCAGTGAAGCAAACTTACACATCCGTTTCCAGTCTGTTTTTCATCATGCCGGATAACAGGCGTCATCCGGCATGGGAGGGGTGATTACACGCCAATATTTTTTAGCTTCTCGCCCGCCATCAGCTTGCGTTCGATGTGCTCCAGGGTGACATTTTTGGTTTCCGGGATCAGCCAGAAAGTGATGCCGATAAAAGCGATATTCAGCGAGGTGTAGAGCCAGAACGTACCTGCCGCGCCAATGCTGTCCAACAGGGTCAGGAATGTCGCGCCGATGATCATGTTCGATACCCAGTTTGTCGTGGTTGAACAGGTAATGCCAAAGTCACGACATTTCAGCGGCTGAATTTCCGAACACAGTATCCACACTACCGGAGCGGCGCTCATCGCGTAACCGGCGATACACATCATCGTCATCCCAACGGAAAGCCAGGAGAGACCGCTTGATGCCGTACCGTTATCAAACTGCATCAGGCAGTAGCCCAACACCAATGTCCCTAACGCCATTACGCTGAAACCGATTTTTAACGCCGGTTTACGTCCGGCTTTATCTACCGTAAAGACGGCGATAAAAGTCGCGAACATAAAGGTCAGTCCAACCACCAGCGTGGCGATCATTTGCTGTTCCGTGGTGGTAAAGCCAGCCATTTTAAAAATGCGCGGCGCATAGTACATAATGATGTTCATGCCGGTGAACTGCTGCATTGCCTGTAGCAGCATACCAAGGAACACGGCGCGGCGAACATTGCGGTTAGCTTTAAATAATGCCCACCCACCCTGCTTGAGTTTGAGGCTTTCCCGAATCTCATTCAGTTCATCACGGGCTTTTTCCGAGGTATCACGCAGCATACGCAGCACCTCTTCCGCTTCGATATGGCGACCTTTTTGCGCCAGCCAGCGCGGACTATTCGGCAGGAATACCACCAGAATAATGAGCAACACCGCAGGCAGCGCCAGCACGCCCAACATCGCGCGCCAGTTGCCGCTGTAGCTGAATGCCGTATCGGATAAAAAAGCCAGCACAATGCCTAACGTCACCATCAGTTGATACATACTGATCATTTTGCCGCGAACATTTTCACTTGCCATTTCAGAGAGATAAAGCGGCGCGGTATAGGACGCAATCCCTACCGCTACGCCCAGTATCACGCGGGCGCCAATCAATACTTCTACGCTGGAAGCAAACGCCGATCCCAGCGAGCCGAGCACAAACAAAATCGCGCCGGCCATCAGGCTATACTTACGCCCAAGCCGGAATGAAAGCCAGCCGTTAAATAATGCGCCAATTGCCGCGCCAAGCATCATACTGCTGACGACCCATTCCTGCAGTCGGCTGGTCAGCACAAAATGGTCGGTAATAAAAGGCAGCGCCCCGGCGATAACGCCGATATCCAGACCAAATAACAGTCCCGCGACCGCCGCAGAAACCGAAACAAACCTATTCATACGTCGTGTGTCGCGAAGCGAACGCGGCGTTAAAGCAGAGTCATGATTAATAGAGACCATATTTTCCTGCCACAACAGAGTAAGACATAGCCTGAAATTACGGGATACTCTTCCTCAAGTGTCAGGCTGGAAACGGCATAAATATGGATTAAATGGCTACGCTATAGCGATATGTGATGGATATTACACTTTTAAAACTTAACGCCATTTTAAGATATTTTTTTAACCCACTAATATTTCAATGAATTAAAGCATTGGTCATGGCTATTATTTAACGACATATGGATTAAGTTAAATCCACAATATGGACTATGTTAATGAGATTATAAAAAACCCTGCGCGAGGACAGGGTCTTGTCAGTTTTTTTCGGTCAAAGAGTCAATTTTCCCAGAAACTCATTTGCCGTTAGCGATTTAACGCGCCAGCCAACCGCCATCTACCGCTACGGTATAGCCGTTAATATAATCAGCGGCGCTGGATGCCAGGAAAACTACAGGGCCCATTAAATCGCCCGGAAGTCCCCAACGTCCAGCCGGAATACGGTCGAGAATTTCGGCGCTACGTTGTTCATCAGCGCGTAATTGCTGGGTATTATTGGTAGCCATATAGCCCGGCGCGATAGCATTCACATTGATATTGTGTTTCGCCCACTCGTTCGCCATCAGGCGCGTTATTCCCATTACGCCGCTTTTCGACGCGGTATAAGACGGAACGCGAATACCGCCCTGGAAGGAGAGCATAGAGGCGATATTAATAATTTTGCCGCCGTTGCCCTGGGCAATAAAATGTTTTGCCGCCGCCTGAGACATAAAGAACACGCTCTTGATATTCAGGTTCATGACGTCATCCCAGTCTTTTTCCGTGAAATCAATCGCATCTTCACGACGGATCAAGCCCGCGTTATTCACCAGAATATCAATATGACCGTATTCCGCTACCGCCCGTTCCAGGAGCGCCGGAATACCATCGATTTGACGCAGATCGGCCGTCAGGCTTAAAAAACGACGTCCCAGAGCGGTAACGCGCGCAATGGTTTCCGTCGGTTCAACGATATTAATACCGACGATGTCACAGCCCGCTTCCGCCAGTCCTAAAGCCATACCCTGACCCAGCCCGGTATCGCAACCTGTAACAACCGCAACTTTACCTTCAAGAGAGAATGCATTCAAAATCATTGTTAATCCTTACTTTTGTCATGCCTGTCACGGACAGGCGTTATCACCGGTCGCGACTAGCGCAGATCTTTTACCGCAACGTGATCCATGTCATCGAAGACCTGGTTTTCCCCCACCATGCCCCAAATAAACGTATAGGCTTTGGTGCCAACGCCGGAATGTATTGACCAGCTTGGAGAAATAACCGCCTGTTCATTACGCATCACAATATGACGAGTTTCCTGAGGTTGCCCCATCATATGGAAGACGCAACTGTCTTCTTCCATGTTGAAATAGAGGTAAACCTCCATACGGCGTTCATGGGTATGACATGGCATGGTGTTCCATAGATTGCCGGGCGCCAGTTCGGTGAGTCCCATACTGAGCTGACAGGTTTCCAGTACATCCGGAACGAAGTATTTATTGATAGTGCGACGGTTACTGGTGAGGTTATCGCCTAAGGTGACAGGTGCAACGTCGGCAGGCGTCACTTTTTTCGTCGGATAAGCGGTATGCGCTGGCGCGCAGTTGTAATAAAACTTCGCCGGTCTGCTCGCCTCATTGCTGACGAAAACCAGCTCTTTCGCCCCTTTGCCAATATACAGAGCATCGCGATGACCAATGTCATGGCGCTGCCCGTCAACGATAATGACGCCCGCGCCGCCAATATTAATGACGCCCAGTTCGCGGCGGTCCAGTAATCGGGAGACGCCAAGCTGTTTACCCACTTCCCCGCCGATTTCGACGGTATGACTGACGGGCATAATGCCGCCGACAATAATGCGGTCGATATGGCTGTAGACCATCGTATATTCATCAGCGACAAAAATGTTTTCTATCAAAAACTCGCGTCGCAGCGCCTGAGTGTCCAGCGTTTTAGCGTGCTCGCTATGGATACTTTGCCTTACGTCCACCTTCCCCTCCATTAATAAATCGATCGCGACGACATAAAATCAAAACATCGTTTTGATTTATTTAACGGCATCATAGTCGCCTGGATAAAGGTTTTCAACAATAAATAAAACATCGTTTCATTTTTACAGTTGGTTATTTTTGAAACTGCCGTAGCGATCACGATCGGCGCTAAAACTTACGCCCTTCTCTGATTTTCAGACCTGCGCGCCAGACGCGGTATGAGGTGACTCAGATAAAAATTAGCGCTTGTTTGAGAAATGGGTCTGATGTGCGAAATGAACTAAAGGTGATACGTGTCTGTAACGTCCGCGGCAAGACGTTCTGCGCTACAACGAAATAGGCGTTTCTGTAACTGGCTTTGCCCTCTTGATGGAGGGCTTTTTTATGACAGGAGTACTGAAAAAGGAAAAGGATGGCTGACGCAGGATCAGTCGCGTTCAATAGTCAAAGCGACCCCCTGACCACCGCCTATACAAAGCGTCGCCAGGCCTTTTCGCGCGTCGCGTTTAACCATTTCATGCACCAGTGAAACCAGAATTCGACAACCGGAAGCGCCAATAGGATGCCCCAGCGCAATCGCGCCTCCGTTAACGTTTACCCGTCGCTCATCCCATTCCAGCATTTTTCCTACCGACAGCGCCTGAGCGGCAAACGCTTCGTTGGCTTCGATAAGATCGACCTCCGCCAGTTGCCAGCCGGCACGCTCCAGACAGCGTCGGGTAGCATATACCGGCGCAATCCCCATTAGCGCAGGATCGACGCCGACGCTGGCAAACGCGCGGATGCGCGCCAGCACCGGCAGCCCCAGCGCCAGGGCTTTCGTCTCGCTCATCATCATCACCGCAGCGGCACCATCGTTGATTGAGGAGGCATTACCCGCCGTCACCGAACCCAGGCTATCAAACGCCGGATGCAGCAGGGCTAACCCTTCCGCGCTGGCATCGGCCCGCGGTTGTTCATCCGTATCGACAATCATAGCCTGCCCGTTACGTTGCGTGACGATGGGGACAATCTCATCTTTAAAACGTCCGGTATTAATCGCGGCCCTGGCCTTTTGCTGCGAGCTGAGCGCATAAGCATCCTGTAATTCACGGCTGATGCCATATTCCCGCGCCAGGTTTTCTGCCGTCACGCCAATGTGATAATCGTTGAAGGCATCCCATAAACCATCATGTACCAGACTATCCACCAGATTGTCGGCATCAGGCAGCGCGCCAGTACGGCTGTCATTGAGGACATGCGGCGCACGGCTCATATTCTCCTGCCCGCCCGCGATAACAATGTCCGCTTCGCCGCACTGAATAGCCTGCGTCGCCAGGTGCAACGCTTTTAAACCGGAACCACAAACGTCATTAATGGTAATAGCGGAAACGGTAGTAGGCAGTCCTCCTTTGATGGCTGACTGGCGTGCCGGATTCTGCCCGGCGCCAGCCGTCAGCACCTGACCGAGGATGACCTCATCGATAGCATTAGCGTCCACGCCGGTGCGCTCAATTAACGCTTTTACGACCATGCTCCCCAACTCGACGGCGGAATGACGGGCCAGCGTTCCCTGAAAACAGCCGATGGGTGTCCGTAAGGCCCCCACGATCACAACCTCTTTCATTACCACCTCAGCGCAAAATGACACCGCCATAGTAGAGCATTGTTAAAATTAGTTATCTTGATTGTTTAAAAAAGGTGAGTTTTATCACAAAGGAAATGACGCTAATTTGACGGTGGCGTAGCTTATTTCTGCTGCAGATGATAGCGAAGCCAGTTCCCCGCCGTTCCGGGCGGCGTCTTCTTGTTCCATAGCAAATCAATAGCAATCGCCCTCGGCCAGCCAGGAACATCCAGTTGCGTCAGCGGTTTTTCCGCCGCAAACTCCTCCACCAGCGCACAGGGCAACACACACCAGCCAAATCCCTGAGCCGCCATGCTCAACAGTAATAAATAGTTTGGCGCTGACCAGGCCGGGCCGCGCGTAATGTTGGTGTTAGATTCAAGGTAGGTATTCAGACGCAGCTCGCGCCAGGTATGCAGTTGCTCCCATTGTAGGTTCGTCTGTAATGCCAACGGATGGGTGGTCGCCACATAAACCCCCATCCAGCTTTGAACAGGCAGACGCGTCGCGCCAATGTCTGTGGGATAGTCATCACGCGCTTCAATCAGTCCTATCTGGGCGCGCCCTTTTTGCAACAGGTCGATGACATCATCATTTTCTCCGATCAAGCATTCAAAGCCGGTATGCGGGAATTGACGATCAAACTGCGCCATTAACTCTTCCAGGCTGTCTGGATGCAGGGTATCAGAGAGAACGAACGTGAGTCTCGCCTCCGTCTCGCCGGATAACGCCAACGCCACCTCATCCAGACGGTCGCTCGCCGATAAAATAGCCTGAACATAGCTAAGTACCCGTTTTCCTTCTTCGGTCAGAACGGGCTGGCGCGATGAACGATTAAATAATGAAAATCCCAGATCCGCCTCCAGATGCGCAATGGCGGTACTAATGGTGGACTGGCTTTTACGCAAGCGGCGCGCCGCCGCAGAAAACGAACCGCAAGAGACGGTCTCAACAAATGCCATTAATGCTTCAGGGGAATAACGCATAACCTATCTACTTTATCGATGGATGTTATCTTTTATGTATCATATTAAACGATAAAATAGCTGAAATTTTTTTAGTCTGGTGAAGAGTAAGGTTTTTTCGTTTATGCAACATGACGCAATACAACGTCGCTCGCTGCCGGAGCGTATTTTCCATGCTGTCTGTTTTGAAGGTATCGCGACTGCGATACTGGCGCCTGCTACCGCCTGGCTAATGCAGCGCTCGGTACTGGAGATGGGCGGCCTGACGATATTGCTGGCAACGACGGCCATGATCTGGAATATCATTTATAACGTTCTGTTTGATCGGCTGTGGCCGACGCACCGGGTGAGACGAACCGCCAAAGTCCGCGCGTTCCATGCGTTAGGGTTTGAAAGCGGGTTTATCGTCATCGGCGTGAGTATCGTCGCCTGGGTACTGAACGTCAGCCTGCTACAGGCATTCACTCTGGAAATTAGTTTCTTCTTGTTCTTTTTGCCGTACACGATGCTGTACAACTGGGCATATGATGTTTTACGCCAGCGAATAGTGACTCGCCGCCAACAACACGTTAGTGCATGATATTGCTCTTTTTTGCCGGGATCGCAACGGTTCCGGCGCCCTTACTCCGCGACATCTACCTGCTTAAAACGCCCCCAACTGACGCTATTTATGGTAAATTACGCTTCTTTTTGTGTGTTTTATAGTTGATAAATTCAAATAATGTCTAAAATTTGGTCAAAAGATGAGACTCTCTGGAGTTTTGCATTATACGGAACGGCTGTAGGCGCAGGCACCCTTTTCCTTCCCATCCAGTTGGGATCAGCAGGCGCAATCGTGCTATTTATTACCGCGCTGGTCGCCTGGCCTCTAACATACTGGCCACATAAGGCGCTGTGTCAGTTTATTCTTTCTTCAAAGACTTCTGCAGGTGAGGGAATTACTGGTGCCGTTACTCATTATTACGGCAAGAAAATCGGCAGTATTATCACCGCGCTTTATTTCATTGCGTTTTTTGTCGTGGTATTAATTTATGCTGTGGCTATTACCAACTCCCTGACAGAGCAATTAGCGAAGCATATTCAGATAGATATTCGCATCCGGATGTTAGTTAGCTTCGGCGTAGTACTTATCCTGAATATGATTTTTTTAATGGGAAGACATGTCACTATTCGCGTAATGGGCTTTTTGGTCTTTCCGCTTATCGCTTACTTCTTGTTTCTTTCGCTATACTTAACCGGAAGCTGGCAACCCTCGTTACTGACCGGGCAAATGTCTTTTGATAGTCACACGCTGCACCAGGTATGGATTTCTATTCCGGTGATGGTTTTTGCTTTTAGCCATACGCCCATTATTTCGACGTTTGCCATCGACAGACGGGAAAATTTTGGCGAGCAGGCCATGGGTAAATGCAAAAAGATCATGAAGGTCGCCTACCTGATTATCTGCCTGAGCGTGCTGTTCTTTGTCTTTAGCTGCCTGCTCTCCATTCCGCCATCATACATTGAAGACGCTCGCAACGAAGGTGTTACCATCCTTTCCGCGCTCTCGATGATGCCCAATGCGCCGGCCTGGCTCTCTATTTCCGGTATTATCGTTGCCGTCGTGGCCATGTCGAAATCTTTCCTCGGCACCTATTTCGGCGTCATTGAGGGCGCAACCGAAATGGTAAGAACCACCTTACAGCAGGTCGGCGTGAAAAAAAGCCGGGCGTTCAATCGCGCACTGTCTATCATGCTGGTTTCCGGGATTACGTTTATTATTTGCTGTATTAACCCGAACGCCATTTCAATGATTTATGCCATTAGCGGCCCGCTCATTGCGATGATCCTATTTATTATGCCCACATTGTCAACGTACCTGATACCGGCATTAAAACCCTATCGTTCAGTAGGTAATTTCATTACGTTGGTAGTCGGTTTACTTTGCGTATCGGTGATGTTTTTCGGCTAAAGGAGAAGATAGTCGGGATATGACTCCCGGCTATTTTATATAAGAATCCAGCACCTTTAATATTACGTCCAGATCTTCTTCACGTCTGGCTTCATCCCCCTGATGAACGATATGCTCGGTCAGATGCCCTTTAATCACCTCGCGCATTAACCCATTTACCGCACCGCGAATCGCCGCGATCTGCTGTAAAACAGCCGCGCATTCATGCGGTTCATCCAGCATTTTTTTTAGCGCTATCACCTGCCCCTGAATCTTGCTGGTTCTGGCTTTAAGCTTTTGTTTGTCCCGGATGGTATGTGACATTACTACACCTTATTAACATTAATAAATACAAATTATAGCATTACGATGCTACTGGGGGGTAGTATTACATACTGGGGGGGAGTAGAATAACGCTCACATAAAACAACTAAGAATCATTCTCATGGGTGAATTTTCAACACTTCTTCAGCAAGGAAACGGCTGGTTCTTCATTCCCAGCGCCATTTTATTAGGCATTTTGCATGGGCTTGAACCCGGGCATTCCAAAACCATGATGGCGGCCTTTATCATTGCCATAAAAGGCACGGTTAAACAGGCAGTTATGCTCGGCCTGGCGGCAACGCTTTCTCACACAGGGATCGTCTGGTTAATCGCGCTGGGTGGGATGTATCTTAGCCGGGCCTTCACCGCTGAATCAGTGGAACCATGGCTGCAGTTGATTTCCGCGATCATTATTCTGAGCACCGCGTGCTGGATGTTCTGGCGGACATGGCGAGGCGAGCAGCAGTGGCTGGCGGGAAATCACCATGACCACGACCACGACCACGACCACGACCACGACCACGACCACGACCACGACCACGACCACGACCACGACCACGACCACGACCACGACCACGACCACGACCACGACCACGACCACGACCATCATGGTCACATACATCCGGAAGGCGCAACGTCAAAAGCGTATCAGGATGCCCATGAACGCGCCCATGCTGCCGATATTCAACGCCGTTTTCATGGTCAAAAAGTGACAAATGGACAGATCCTGCTGTTCGGCCTGACCGGAGGGCTTATCCCCTGTCCGGCTGCGATCACTGTTTTACTGATTTGTATCCAGCTTAACGCGTTTACGCTGGGCGCCACGATGGTGCTGTGCTTTAGTCTTGGCCTGGCATTAACGCTGGTGACGGTAGGCGTTGGCGCGGCGATAAGCGTTCAACAGGCAGCAAAGCGCTGGAGTGGTTTTACGACGCTCGCCCGGCGGGCCCCCTATTTTTCGAGCGTTCTGATTGGTCTGGTCGGTCTGTATATGGGGTTTCATGGCTATACCGGGATTATGCAGTAAATACGTAACGCTTCTGCTCAGGTCGTATCATTATTCTGGCGTCTTTTCGCGTCGCTCCTGCGGATTGCTGTTTACCTTCGATCTTGCCGGGTCATTTTCCCGGACATGCAGATAGCATCAGTTTACGTATTTGGGATTAACCCGTGTGTTGCATCGTCGATGTTAACGGGGGCGGGAAAAAGCGAAAGAAAGATCGATACCCATTTTTATCAACCTAAAAAGGAGCTCCCCCCGCTGGGTTTTCAGTCGCTGGGGCGGTATCGTTTCTGACCTTTCAACTTCATCATACTGCCCCTATAACCCGAGCAGTAAGAATTTGCGTGTTAATGCGTGTGTTTCTACAGTCAGAGCAACCTGTCTCCGGCTTTTTGCACAAAATGAGCATACTGTATAAGATTTTTCCGCTAATATGGCAGGCGTCAACGGGAGATGAGCTATGAAAAAAAAATAGTGCAGCATTTTGTAAGATGGATTGAGGATCACATTGAAGAGGATAAAACAATTGATGATTTAGTTAATTATACCGGATACAGTCGCAGCGCGGTCCAACTAATGTTTAAAAAGGAATTTGGTTTACCGGTCGGGACTTATATGCGGCAGAGAAAAATGTGCCGGGCGGCAACACTTCTACGCTTGACAAAACTCAGCGTTATTGAAATTGCCCACCGAGTTCATTTTGGCGGCGCACAAAACTTTGGCAGGGCATTTAAGCGTACATTTAATATGACCCCGACAGAGTACAGAAATTTACCCTCATGGGATTTATCTTTACTCGTATCAGCTATTAATTTTGATAACTGCTGGCACGTTGATAGCTGTATAATCGAGCGTTCCGGAATATATGTTAGTGGCGACGAATGTTTCTATCAGCAAAAAATTTTGCGTACTCCAACATTAGAATCAAAAAGAAATAGACTAAAGAAAATACGGTATTATTCCGAATTATATAAAACTGACATTGTTATTGCGTCAAATTTTTTACCACCGAGAAATCGATATTCAGCTATTCGTGATGTTATTGATATTACTATGTTATCGGGTGTCGAAGTAGAGAAAAAATCTGCAAAACATGATACTTTCTACATAGAAGGCGGACGTTATATTAAATTTGTATTTAATGGCAAGTGGAGCGATTATTCAAAATTTAGCCACTATATTTATATGAATATTTTACCAAAAACAAAACTACACCGACGGAGTGGCGCAGATATAGAACTCTTTCATTATACAATCAATTTCTATGATGATGATCCAGAGTTTATATGTGATTATTTTATCCCAGTAGATTAACTAGCAGTTCAAGTCTATGTTAGAGAAAACTTTAGCTCAGGGAATATATAATTAAACCTTTTGTCATCATGTGAGTAGTCTTCATCATAAAAATGACAACTAAAAAAATAAACCTTAACAATAATAATGTAATTACATGATATGTGAGCGACCTGCTATCTGAAATGGTCGCGACCGTTTCGAAGAAACACGGTGTAAGACTACAGATGCGTTCTCTGCTGCACCCTATAACGAAACTAATGGAATAATCAATGAATACAAACGGCTTCAGTTTCGAAGGATTTACTAGCTTTACCGGTATGCTGACGGTTTGGTTTATGACCTGGTATATGACTAACGGGTTACAAAACTATTACTCATCGTATTTTTCATCATTTATTATTTCATAGCGCTTAATGATTCAGGATAATTTTATGCAAAATAGTTTTTTCTGGTATGGTTAATACGCTTTGTAAATTTCACTCTAAAAACATAACCATATGAATTTATCAGCATAGAGGAGATGTTTTGATACACATAGTAATTTAGAGTTTACCTCCATTTCGTATTATGCCAGGTATAACCTTTATTATTACTGATTTTCGTACATTAGTAATATTTTTTAGCAAGACATTCGTCATAAATAAGGCTTTAGAACTTGTGAAATTAAATTTTTTTGGTTTTATCTCCAGTGCTCTGTATTACCACACAGCAGTATTTGCCGCGGATTACAATCACAACATCATAGACTATCATCAAATATTGACCAACGGCGACTCTGTTACAGACACTACGGTTGTGTCATCCGGTCGGCTTACTCTCGATAATGGTGCCAGAAGTAATGGTATAAATATTGAGTCTGGTGGTATTATGGAGGTAAATAAAAACGCGACAGATGAGTCATCCATTATCCATACAGGTGGAATTCAGTATGTCGATGGTTTTGCATTAAATACAACCATTTCCGGCGAGCAAAAAATATCAGGATTGGTAGAAGGCACTCTTATTAAAGGTGGATATCAGTCTGTTTATGGTTCAGGGCAGGCAATAAATACAACATTAAGTAATAGTGGAGTTCAATATGTATCCGGCATTGCTAAAAATACGATAATCGAGTCCGGACAGCAATATATTCAGTCTGGAGGCAAAGCCAGTGATACCACTATTAACAATGGAGGTATTCAGAATGTGGAGGGCGGTTCTGTCACGGACTCGATCATTAATGATGGGGGTACCCAGAATGTGACTGGCGGTTCTGTCACAAACACGATCATTAATGATGGGGGCACCCAGAATGTGACTGGCGGTTCTGTCACAAACACGATTATTAATGATGGGGGCACCCAGAATGTGACTGGCGGTTCTGTCACGGACACAACCATCAATCACTACGGGGAGCTATACGCACATGGCGGATCTGTATCGAATACCGTCATTAATGGCGGACGCCTTGATGCTGCGAACTTATCAACCGTTATTAAAAACACCGTTGTGAATAATGGTGGGCATTTCGAAGTATTAAATGGAAATATCACTGATACCACTATTAATAACGGTTCTCAGAATATACGCGGGAACACCTTAGTTTCCGGTACCGTCATTAATAATGGTGGGCGCCTGACCGTATTTGATAATTCTGTAGCCACTGATACCACTGTTACTCACGGAGGAGCCATGTATGTATATAGCGGAACGGTAAATAATGTGGACGTATCAGGTCAGGATGCCGGGCTCTACCTTGAACCTGCAAGGAACAACATGAAGCCTGTTATTACAGGAGACATCACCATTTCGGACAAAGGACGGATTGTTTTAAGTTACGGCGCGGACTCATCCGGCGCAGATATGACGGTGAGTAATGATGCCAGCCTGCAGTTAAACAATGCTGGCGCGTGTACCACAAACTGTCTGTACACTCTGAACAGCCTGGCCCTGTCAGGAGGCAGTGTTGCGCTTTATAACACCCCTCCGGGTGCCTCCACAGGCTGGAATACACTGAATTTATCCAGTCTGTCCGGTAATGGCGATTTTTATATGCACACAGAGGTGGCCAGTGGTAAAGGAGATCTTTTGAACATAACCGGAAATGCGACAGGTTCGTTTCGGTTGTTTGTTCAGGACTCCGGAGTCAGTCCGACTTCAGATGACAGCCTGTTGCTGGTCAAAACAGGAGGAGGTGATGCTGTTTTCACCCTCGGAAATAAAGGAGGGCTCGTTGAACTGGGCACATGGGAATACAGACTGAAAGAAAATAATAGCGGAAGCTGGTTACTCAGCCCGGATCTGAGACCAGCCCCACAGCCAGACCCGGTGCCGCAGCCAGACCCGGTGCCGCAGCCTGACCCGGTGCCGCAACCTGACCCGGCGCCACAGCCAGACCCCGCGCCGCAGCCTGACCCGGCGCCACAGCCAGACCCCGCGCCGCAGCCTGACCCGGCGCCACAGCCAGACCCGCTGCCGCAGCCAGAATTACCGGCTGAGAATATAAAACGGCGTATTTCGGCATCAACTGCAGCGGTTTTAAATATGGCAGCAGTACAGCCGCTGGTATTTGATGCTGAACTGGAAAGTGTACGGGAGCGTTTGCAAGCCAGAAAAATGGCCGGGCGTGACGACCCATTATGGATGACGCAGTACAATACCCGGAATAACGTCTCCACCTCTGCGGGAGCCGAGTTTAAACAAACGCTTGGAGGTCTGATCATGGGCATTGATCGCCTTTCACAGTATGAAAAGAGTTCGGGTACGCTGGGGGCATTTTTCAGCTATTCACACTCGAATATTGGCTTTTCGCGCGGTGGCGAAGGTTACGTGGACAGCTATTCCTTCGGCGCTTACGCTGGATTACAGCACGAAAGCGGTTTTTATCTGGATAGCATCGCGAAGGCCAATCTTTTCGACAATAACGTTAAGGGGCGAATGAATAACGGAGGCGCTGCGGATGGTGATTATCGTACCTGGGGCATTGGGGCTCACCTGGAAAGCGGGATACGATTAAGCAACAATAACTGGAGTGCGACACCATATATGGCATTTACCGGTTTTACGGGCAGCGCCCGGAAATATGCCCTTTCTAATGGTATGCAGGCTGACGTGGATACTACGCGTATGCTAAGAGCAGAGGCTGGCCTGGGTATGGATTATCGCCTGATACTGAGCAATGGGGGTGAACTACAGCCATGGCTGAAAATTTCTGCACGACAGGAGTTGGCTAATAATAATCAGGTGACTATCAATAACAGGGACCGTTTTAATAATGATCTGTCCGGCATGAGAGGTGTATTTCAGACTGGGGTACATGCCAAAATTACGGATAATCTGACAGGGCATCTGAGCGCCGGTTACGGGGATGGGGCCGGAGTACAATCCCCCTGGCGGACGACGGTAGGCATGTCATGGTCGTTCTGAGATGCTACACGGGGCGGCATGCTGCCCGTCCCGCCGCATAATACGGGCCCCCACCAGACACGTTACCTCGAATAAATATCTGGCTAACCCGGTACAGTGGGCATCTACTGTACCGGGAAGTTATCGCTTCGAGTTTCATTCCAGAAGCATTTTTACTCATCATACTGTTATGAAAGGCCATACATTCAGTGCTCCGCCTGAATGGTTTTCTGTCGTTTATTCTACTACACCACAGGCAAAACGCGCCCCTCCTCCACCAAGTTTAGCTGGGTTATCAGAGTAATTATCCCCGCCAGCATGGATCATCAGAGAATGCCCCTTCAGTTCCGACAGAGATTTCAAGCGGGGAGCCAGCAGTTCATAAGTTGCGGTTCCATCTGCATTCACCACCAGACCAGGTAAATCTCCCAGGTGTCCTTTATCATTGTAAGGCCCCATGTGCTTGCCTGTTTTTCCCGGATCGAGATGCCCGCCCGCCTGCAACGCAGGGACTTCTTTACCATTTTCAAGCCCCGGCAAACAGCTTGGGTGAGTATGCACATGGAAACCATGTATCCCGGCAACAAGACCAGACAAATGTGGCTGAAACAGTAAACCATAAGGTGTTTCTGTTACGGTAATCTCCCCGAGCGCCTTTCCGCTTCCTGAAGGCAGGGCTTCATTCATCGGAATACTCATTGTGGCAGCGGACGTGACTCCAGCCACAAAAAAACCACCTAATATCAATGCGCTGACCCTTTTTTTCATCTTATCCACTCCTGTTATATAGACCTTATAGTTAATGTTTTCAGCCTGAAAATTCCATTACATTTTTGTCATCTTCGTGCCAGATATTCGGCCTGTCGGGGCTATTGTGATGTGGTCGCCGGATGCGGGTTACTGCGGAGCAATAAACGGAGTTCGCTGCAGTGATTTACAAAACCGGGTACCAAACAGCAGTTCCCGTAACCGGTTCCGCATTCTCAGCTTCACCAGTAACCGGTATTTGTCCTGCCAGATTTGCTTCTCCTGCGTATTCAGCCTCCCACATAGCGCTGATAACCTTCCCCGTCCACGGTAAACTTCCTGAAGCAAACGTAACTGGGCCAGGCTCACTCCACATGCCAGTATCTCCCGGTGCATCAGATGGTCCATACAGTTCATCAGCCGCTTCGGACTGTTAAATATCGGTGGCACCTCCAGAAAACCCGTCACCGGGGTCGGTGATAACAGAAACCCCTCCAGTGCTCCCGTCACCCGCAGACGTGCCCCCCCGGACCACTGTTCACCCCGCCGCACCCGGATAAGTATCTCCTCCAGCGCCTGCTCCGGCAGCGCCGGGATACCCCCGTACACCTTCAGTACCACCCGGTCACTGAAAAGCAGCTCATCGCTGATGACCATCACCGGGTGCTCCGGCAGCACCTGCCTCAGGGCATAGAACAAAAAGAGATGTTCACGGGGACGCAAACACAGTATCAGTATGGCCTCCGGTTTCCGGCGCAGTTGCTGCAACAGCGCTGGCAGCCTATATGTGCTTTCACAGTCGCTGCCCGGCAGAAATGTCCGGACCAGATGTGCCACAGCGGTCGTCACCGGCCAGCAGTCACCGAGAATAATAACCTGCCGGGGCGTGACTGACCGGTTATACGTCGTCGCCATCATTCACTTTCCTTTTCAGGATTTTTCCCGCATTTCTGTTACTGCACAGCCGGTTCCACAGTTCATTTGCCATCGACCTGTCACCGTTACCGACCCGGCGTTTTGATACCGGCGGCGGTCCGGCCTTTTCACGGCGCGTGGACGGGGTGGGGCTGTCAAGAACCCGGAAAACATAAATTTCATAGCGCAGGGCTTTATTGGGCAGGGTCTGGTGACGGCAGACGCTGACCACCCGTGATGTTTTGCTTCGCAGGTAGGCAATCAGGTAGCTGGCCCGTCTGGCCGTGATGTGAAACGCCTCTGATATCTGGTTACGCTGCACCCAGTTCTGCTGCAACAGACACCAGTGTGCCACGATGATATACAGGGGCTCGCCGGCATACTGGCGGACACTTTCCGGAATAAAGCAGGCATCATGGTTGGTCTGTCCGGGATAATGAATATCGTTACCTGAAAAAACTATCTTTTCTTTTGTTTTTTTATCAGAAGACATGCAGACTCTCCGTTTTTTTGTGAAAAAGACCGAGAAGCAAAAAAAATAATCATAAAGATAAATCCATATCTATTTTTAATTAACTATCAGTAAATGGCATTTAATCCTGTTAATTGTAAGTAACAATAACTGTCATTGCTGCAGAAAAATCACCTGTTTTAATTTCCGCTCCTGGTATGGCTTCTACTTTTGCTTTGTAGTGCTTTATAATTCTGCCACCGGCACCGTTATCAAGATGGATAGGTCCCATATCTGCTTTCATATTAAATTTAACTGGTGTGTCATTATCCACATCAATTACCGACAGTCCGAAGCCATTGTTTTCTTGTTTATTATTCTTAAGAATCACGGTGCTGTCAGCATCTGCCAGTGTCAGACCGTTGGTCCTGAACTCTATAGCCAGTGGGGCGACGAACGGGATCTGCGTTCCGACATTCTGTTGTGCTGTAACGGTGAAAGGTACTTCCCTGGGCACCATGGTTTCCTTATATTCCGTATAAAAACGCCCCATATTGATGGTAGCAGAAGGAGAAATAATAACCGTGCCTGAGTTGTCAGGAATCATTCTGATATTAAAGGCGGAAACCGACAAAGGTGTATACGGTTTAGATGGTGGCGGTACGGTTGATGGTTTATAGGGAAGAATACCAAATGTACTTGCCGGAATGTTTATGTTCAAAAAACTATATTTAAAACTTTGTTCAACATAAATACGTACAGTAAGCTTTCCACTCAGATTATATGTTTTATTCTGTTCCAACTCTTGACCAAATATCTTTGAGCTGGCCCAGCCGGCAAAACCTGCCTGTATCTCCCGCCATGAAAAATTAACAGGATCTCGACTACCCTCCTGAATAAACAGCTCAATACCAAGACCGCTCTTTTTCAGGGCATCCACCATTGGTTGCACATTCTTAAGACTGATAGTGGCATTATAAGGTTCTGAATAAGTTTTAATTGTAGTGATGCAGGTATAACTGAAGGGAATGTCTTTAATTTTCTGCAGTTCATCACCTGCGCTATATTGCCCTGCTTTAATATTAATATTCTGGATGTTAACACTCCCAGTGGCATTACAATATGACCAGTCGATATTTGCCCGTGCAGAATCACTGACAGCAAAAAACAGAAACACACCTGACAGTATCAGTGATTTCATATTGAATAATCGTTCTGTCATGATGTCGCCCCTGCGTCCTTAAACGCGCAGTTCAGGGCATCACAGGCGTAGCGGTTCATCTGCAGTCCACCGTAATCATCAATATACCCCACCCACAGCGTCCGGGTTTCTGCCGGCAGAACAGCCTTTAAAGGCAGGCTCCCCAGGGGCGGCACCATCACGCCCTCGCGGAAACCGCTGAGCCTGTGGCTGCGGTCTGCTCCCAGCCACGCCACAGTGATGTAGTACGGCGTCGGATTTTTTAATGTCAGGCGCCCCGCTTCCCGTTCAGCAGTCAGCTTTCTTTCCGGCTGGTCACTGCTGCTTCTGATAATGGCTTTCGGACGGTAAAACAGTTTCAGTTGGCTCTGCATGGCCAGTTGCAGGACGTTGTCGTCTTCCGGCTTCGGGGGAACGCCCCGCACGTTAAACCAGAACAGCGTTTCCCTGTCCTGAGGGAGCTTGTCTGTCAGCCCGCGAACCTGGGTGATACGGACCTGGGATTTCTGTCCGGCATCAATACGCTGCAGCGGTGGCAGCGCCATCAGCGCATCCGTTCTCACCCCGTCAGCATCCGTCACCCAGGACTGCGCCAGGAACGGCGTGGTTTTGTCATCGTTATTCAGCGTGATGGCCACCGTTTTCTGCGGCGCATCCATGATAATACGGGTCCGGTCGACGTTGACGGCCGCCGGGCTGCACTGGCTCCATGCTGCCGCCAGTGCGAGTAAAATCACACGGCTTATTCTGCTGTTTTTCACCTGTTTTCTCCTTTAGTCCTGCTCTGTGACAGGGATATTTTTATCTGCAGGGCAGTAACAGCGGCCCCCGGCTGAGTGTCACCGTTTCCGGCAGGGTGAGCCTGCACTGCACCCGGCCATCCCAGGACACATTCAGGGTCCGGCGGTCTTCCCCGCTGAGTCCGGTCAGGTAAGCCAGACCGTCATCCCCGACCATCCCTGCGGTTCTGCCGGTTTTCCCGGACACCACCAGGGAGCCAAACGGCGGACTGGCGCCGTCCGCCAGCCGGATATGACCGAGCACCTGCTCCCCCTGGCTGGCGTCAATCTTCCGGTAGCCCACCGCGCCTTCCGTCAGCACCTGGCTGATGACGGAGCTGCTGACGTCCACGTCCTCCGGCAGGGAGGCCACATCAACCGAAATATCGCTGCGGCGGTAGCTGCTGCCGGCGCTCACCACGCCCACCCCGAAGCGGTTGGTCACCCCGCTGTTGCCGTTCACCGGCACACCGGCCACGTCTCCGGTATCTATCATCATGCGGGGCTCATTCCCGGCCATCGACTGGCTGAAAGCGGCACCGTGGGCGGTGGCAGTCACCGAGCCGTACCAGCTCAGGCCCAGGCTGCGGTACTGTCCAGGCTGCAGGGTAGCGTCCGCTGCCGCCTGGCCCCACGGCAGACGGCTCTGCACACTGCCGCTGAAGCTGCTGTTGCTGCCGGTGTCATAACGGTTATGGCCGGCGCTGATGTTCCATGTGGTGTCCGGGTTATGGAAATCGCTGTAATTCACGTTCTGCTGCAGGCCGCCCCGGTTATCCTTCTGCACGCTGTAGCTCACCTGGCGACTGTCGCCCCACGGGATACTGATGGTGGCGTAGACCTGGTTCTGGCTGCCCCCGCCGGTGTACTGGTTACGGGCAAATGACACCGAGGCCGAAAGCCCCTGAAGGTCGCCGAGACTGAACACTTTGTTGAGGCTGAGCATGTAGTTATTGTTGGACTGTGCATTCCAGTAATTGAGCCGGCTTACCGAGAGGGCCGCGCTCATGTTGAGTACCGGAACGGACTGGCTGTAAGTCACGGTGTAGCTCTGTTTTTCATGCCACGCATCGCCGCCGTCGGTGGCCCGGCGTTGCAGGTATTCCGGCATGGACAGAAAATGGCGGTCCGAGAACCGGTATCCGACGAACGCCAGGGTGCTGCCGGTTTTATCAAACGTTTTGGCATAGTTGATACGGTAGCTGTAACCGGACTGCTTCTGCCCGTGCGGCAGCCGCGCATCTGAACGGGTGACGTCCGCGGAGAGGGCACCCAGCAGCCCCATATTCTGGCCTATCCCGAGCGCAGCGGACCGGTAGTCGCCGGTGGAGGCAATGAGACCGCCGTACAGCGACGTGTTGTTAAATGCTCCCCAGGTGGCCTCCCCGAGCAGGAAGTCAGGGCTGACCGTACTGTTGTTATGCGTCCCGCCGTACAGCGGACGTCCGCCGGCCACCTTATAGCGAACCTGTCCCTGGCGTGCCATAAAGGGGACGCTGGCCGTGTTGACCTGCCAGGTCCGGACGCTGCCGTCGCTTTCGCGCACCGTCACATCCAGGTTGCCGCTGATATTCTGGCTCAGGTCGGGAAGCTCAAAAGGCCCCGGCGACACCCGGGTCTGGTACAGAATGCGGCCGTTCTGGCTGACGGTGACCTGCGCATTACTGTTCGCAATACCGCTGATTTTCGGGGCATACCCCTGCAGAGAAGGCGGCAGCATGCGCTCATCGCTGGCTAAAGTGAGCCCGGCAAAGCGGAAGGAGTCAAAAATAGCGGAACTGAGGTACGTCTGTCCCAGCGTCAGTTTTGAACGCAGTGCGGGCAGAGCACGGAACAGATACGTCTGCGGCAGATAAAAATCGGACTGCGATGCCCCATGTCCGCTGTCAAGGCGGCTGTACTGGTAATCGCTGCGCAGCCGCCACGGGCCGAGATTAAACCCGGCGGTGCCGTAGAGGCTGTAGCTGTCAGAGGTCTCCCCCTGCTGCGGCATGTAGCGGCTGGCCATCAGGCTGTAATCGAGCAGGCCGGCTGTGACGCCGTCGCTCCAGCGTGAAGGGGGGACCCAGTCCGGGTCCTGATAGCGCATCCAGGCCTGGGGGATAATGAAGGTCAGCCGCTGCTTTTCAGCGCTGTACCGTACCTGACTGTCAGCGGAGCGCAGCTCAAGGCACTGCCCGTCCGGGATACCGGTAACGGGTTTCAGGCCATGAATAATCTTATCCTTAAGACCCAGCATGGCCACCATATCGGTTGTCACACAGATGACGGCCGCATCGCGTCCGGCAGCCGGTACAACCCTGACCGGATACTGTTCCCGTACCGTCTGGTCATTGAGCCAGATATCGAGAATATAGTTACCGGGCGCCACATACCCCTCGCGGCTGAAGGCCGTGAGGTCCACATTGGACAGGTTCCCGCTGTCCAGCAGGCTGGCATTAAACTCCGTGGCCTGCGACTTCAGGACGGAAAATGTCAGGGTAATCAGAATGGCAAGCCGGGTAATTTTCATGGCATGGCGCTTTCGTGTTGTCGTCCGTGTAACAGACAGCCCGCAGGCGTGGTCAGATATAAAAGCCGTCCGAACCCCTCCGTGGACGGCTTATCCCTGTCGTTATTTACCGCGTAAAATCACAGGTATTTCAGGGTGTAAGTGACGGATGCGTTAACATCGCCAGGAGTTGCGGCATCTGTCAGGGCTATCAGGCGGGCAAAGAAGTTGAGTTCGTTATTCCCGGCCTGCAGTTGCTGAGCTTCGCCATCCGGCATCGGGGTATTGGGTGTAATCAGTGAGATATTGTCACTTTTCAGAAGCTGCACACCAACATGCTGGGCACTGCCGGTGCTGACGTAAGCTTTACCTGAGGTATCAGCTGTGCCACTGAAAGAGACGGTTACTTTAGACATTTTCCCTGCGGAGCCAGCAGGATTTGAACCTGCATCATTCGGATCGAAGGCGCAGTTCTGCAGATGAATGGTGAACGGTTTTGAGTCCGTGGTTGCATCGGCGGTATTCAGTTTACGGTAAGAAATCTGTCCAAACGGAACGGTGATCGCATCGTCACCCGGTGCGATATCGCAGGGTGAATTGGTGATGGTGCCGGTGAAAATAATTTTACCTGAGCCGAACGGGCCTGCTGTAGGCGTAGTATCGGCGGCGAATACAGAAGCGCCATACATCATACCGGCAGCCGCCATGACAAGTATTATTTTATTACGCATAGATAATATGTCCTTTGAATGAGAATTATTTTGCAAAGACTGAAAACAAGTCTGAGGGTATTAATGAAAGCGTTCAGAAAAGATTCGTATAAATAATAAACGTCTGGTGTTAAACGAAGCACCTGAACTTTTCATCGAAAAAATATTGATTTCAGCTAATGCCTGATCAGTTGTAAGAAAATTCTCATGCAAATTAAAACAATAAAAATAGATCGATACGATCGATGATTATGATCGTAATTTAAGAATAATCATCAAAGAAATACTTTTTAATGTAATTATAAGCATATGAATACCTGACAGACAGATATTCTCAGCGAGCAAGAAATATTTTGTAATATGTCATCAAAAATGTATATTTTGCTTTTCTGCCGGAATGAACATTTACAAAACATAATGCTAATCACACATAAAAAAGCAATCATTAGCAGAATAAAAACCCACACAATTCATTAACAAAAGACATTTAATGCCAAAATATTAACTTAACAAATAACTATGAACCATCATAAGTAGAAATACTAAAAAATAATAAATGAAATGATATCTTCCTGAATTTGTGATGTTAATCACAATTTCAGAACCATGACATTACTGAACTTCACGGAAGAAATTTAAAAATAATGTCACCGTAAAGAATAAATCCATAACTCTATTGAAATGCTCTCATGAGCCTAATGTATTTCTGCTTGCTGCCCAGACTGTATATCTGGTCAAGTACGGAAGAGGTCATTGACAGTATTTCTGGCTATTCAGCCGTTACATACTTTGTCTGGTAGTTTGTCGAGACATTGTCGAAATTGTTTCCTGAACAAAGAGCAGCAATAAGTGTCAGCGCCAGTGATATAAGACGGTAATTCACCATTTGGATTGTCCGCTCCACCCAACATGTTGTTTCCTTAAGGTTCTCACACCAGAAAGGACATCAACATGCTGAGCAGAGAGGACTTTTACATGATAAAGCAAATGCGCCAGCAGGGCGCGTACATTGTCGATATTGCGACTCAGATTGGTTGCTCTGAACGGACGGTCAGACGCTACCTCAAATACCCTGAACCGCCAGCCAGAAAGACCCGCCACAAAATGGTTAAGCTGAAACCGTTTATGGATTACATCGACATGCGCCTGGCAGAGAATGTCTGGAATAGTGAGGTTATCTTCGCGGAGATTAAGGCAATGGGTTATACGGGCGGACGTTCCATGCTGCGTTACTACATCCAGCCCAAACGTAAAATGCGTCCGTCAAAAAGAACAGTTCGCTTCGAAACTCAGCCTGGATACCAGCTCCAGCACGACTGGGGCGAAGTTGAGGTGGAGGTTGCCGGGCAACGGTGCAAAGTTAACTTTGCGGTTAATACGCTGGGGTTCTCCCGCCGCTTCCATGTCTTCGCAGCACCAAAACAGGATGCTGAGCATACCTACGAATCACTGGTTCGCGCCTTCCGCTACTTCGGTGGTTGTGTGAAAACGGTGCTGGTTGATAACCAGAAGGCTGCGGTGCTGAAGAATAACAACGGGAAAGTCGTGTTCAACTCCGGATTCCTGTTGCTGGCCGACCACTATAACTTCCTGCCACGGGCATGCCGTCCACGCAGGGCCAGAACAAAAGGTAAGGTTGAGCGAATGGTGAAATACCTCAAGGAGAACTTCTTCGTCCGGTACCGCAGGTTCGACAGCTTCACTCATGTTAATCAACAACTGGAGCAATGGATAGCCGATGTGGCTGACAAACGGGAACTTCGCCAGTTCAAAGAAACGCCGGAACAGCGCTTCGCGCTGGAGCAGGAACATCTGCAGCCGTTACCGGATACGGACTTCGATACCAGTTACTTCGATATCCGCCATGTGTCCTGGGACAGCTATATCGAGGTTGGTGGTAATCGTTACAGCGTTCCCGAAGCGCTGTGTGGTCAGCCGGTATCGATACGAATATCGCTGGATGACGAGTTGCGGATCTACAGTAATGAGAAACTGGTGGCCTCACATCGCCTCTGTTCGGCATCGTCTGGCTGGCAGACAGTGCCGGAGCATCACGCCCCGCTCTGGCAGCAGGTCAGTCAGGTGGAACATCGACCACTGAGTGCCTATGAGGAGCTGTTGTGATGCATGAGCTGGAAGTCCTGCTGAGTCGCCTGAAAATGGAGCATCTGAGTTATCACGTTGAAAGCCTGCTGGAACAGGCAGCTAAAAAAGAGCTGAACTACCGGGAGTTCCTGTGCATGGCGCTACAGCAGGAATGGAACGGCAGGCATCAGCGCGGTATGGAGTCCAGGCTGAAGCAGGCTCGTCTGCCGTGGGTCAAAACGCTGGAGCAGTTCGACTTTACCTTCCAGCCGGGCATCGACCGTAAGGTTGTCCGGGAACTGGCTGGTCTGGCGTTCGTGGAGCGCAGCGAAAACGTGATCCTGCTGGGACCTCCTGGTGTCGGAAAAACTCATCTGGCCATAGCTCTTGGCGTGAAAGCGGTGGATGCGGGACATCGGGTACTGTTTATGCCACTGGACAGACTGATCGCGACACTGATGAAAGCGAAACAGGAAAACCGTCTGGAGCGTCAGCTGCAGCAACTGAGTTATGCCCGGGTGTTGATCCTGGATGAAATAGGCTATCTGCCGATGAACAGAGAGGAAGCCAGCCTGTTCTTCCGGCTACTGAACCGTCGATATGAAAAAGCGAGCATCATACTGACGTCAAACAAAGGGTTCGCAGACTGGGGAGAAATGTTCGGAGATCACGTGCTGGCAACAGCGATACTGGATCGGTTGCTACATCACTCAACCACGCTGAATATCAAAGGAGAGAGTTACCGGTTAAAAGAGAAACGTAAAGCTGGAGTGCTGACCAAAAACACAACGCCAATCAGTGATGATGAAATGGTGAAAAGCGGACAGCATCAGTAACGAAAGTATCTTAGCGGGCATGAAAATGGCAAATAACGGTCAAACATCGTGGCGTTGACATAAGCAGCTACAAATAGCTGTCAGGCATAATACGGCCTACTGTAATATATACAGCAGGCCGGGGGATATTAATGTGCAGCATCATGCTGCACGGGGGGTGTCGGTGACTCCTGAATAGACTGAGAATCCACAATTACACCATCCTGAGCTGATTTAAGTATCAGACCTGCCTGATAGTATTTTCCTTCGTTCATCAAGGAAAGCGCTGTGGTCACATCCTTGCGGGTTTGCTGAAGAGGAATGAGTTCCTGATTTTCAATAACACTGACACCTGCAAGTTTCAGAGCCTCTATAGTGCCTTTTTTATCTCCTTCTTTCATTTTCTGGTTTGCTTTATTAATAGCATCATTTTTCTGCCCGGCAGGGAGATAATCTTCTGCTACCGTAATCGATGAATTTATCCGAATATAGCGGTCTCCTTCAACTGGTGCTTTTTTATCTGATTTTACATACAGATTCCAGTCAGTACTGTCATCGTTCAGGAGTTTTTCTGCTTGCGCAGTCAGTTGTTCAGCCTTTTGTGTCCGACCATTAAACAGTTCGAATCGCGACATTCCGATATCACGCATGGCCTGCCAGGCCTGTCCGGATATCTTGTCATTATTCAGGGTAACGTTATCAGACATATTTGTTGCGGCCATAATACTTCCTGAAAACAGGATCAACATCAGCGCAACTCCTAGCATAATATGGCTTTTCATAATCCATCATCTCCCCAAATTAACATTTTTTATCGGATTATCCGGTTCAAAACCGATAACCCACGCCAAGATTAAAACCATTGCTATTAAGGCTTCCGCTGTTATGGGTAGCATCAAAATCTGCACCTTCATAACCCAGAGTTACCGCAACATTACTGACTGGGGTGTAAGCCACACCTGCGGAATAACCATATCCGACCTTACTGTCAGACTCATTTATCCCATGATCACGCTGATGCAATAATACGGGGCCCACCTGACTATACAGGCTTAACTGGTTATTTATTTTCCATGAGGGACCTGCAAGCAGAGAGTAATAACGGGTTGTTACACGACCATTACTGCTTTCATCGGAATAGCGCTGGCTTCCATTTAGCCAGGAAAATGAGGTTGTCAGCCCCCAGTCCGGTGACATTTTATAGTTGTTTGCCAGCCGTACCCCACGCAGCGTTCCGGCGTGATTAGTATGGGACTGGGCGTATCCGAGTGAAAATGTACTGGCATTATCGTCTGCCCATACCGGACTGGCTGCAGCAGACAGCAGAACAATACCGGTACTTCCGGCTAATAGCATTTTGTTCATCTTCTTCTCTCCGGTTATTTTTACCTGATGCCTCACAGGCATGCATTAAGTTAAAATCGTTCCGTGATAACAAAGTATGAATAAGTCTTTTAAATTATGAGATCTGTTACGCCAGTAAATATCTTTATCTCTGCCCACCCGGAGGCTTGATTCATGAAAATAAATCCAGGCCAGAAACAGTATTTAATAATACATAAACTGGAAAATAAAAACTGACAAAAATAGATGTTCACTGATATATAACGGGCAAGAAGCCATGTCAGCCAGGTGAATCAACGCCTGTGAATTAGTTGCAGGAAACGACTATGGAGAGCGGTATGCGGCAGTTATCTGGCAGTAACGGCATTGTTTAGTGAGTATTCAGGAAACAAAAAAAGAAGGGAGCGGTACTCCCTTCGCAAACATGTCAGAATACGACATTTTGGTGCTCTTTTATTTATTCTCTGGCTGTAAAAGTTATGCTGTTGGCAGACAGCTCCAGTCAACATAAAAAAATACCGCCAACTAAAAATGTGATGCAAATCACCATTAAGCAAGGGTCTGAAAATGTATGCAATACGTTTGAAAACCCACCAAACCCTTCCGGCAAGGGTTTCCACTGAGATGGTTTTCATAAGTCGTCGTTAGCCTGGTGCCATTCCTGTTTAAAATGCCCAGAACGTAACGATAAATATTCTTAACAACCGTTACATAAAGCAACAATATTGTTAACCATTTGTGTGTTAATTGTTTTATTTTTACTCATATGCCTTTTTGGCATAACGATATAACGACAGGGGATAATAATTATGAGTTCAGCTACACACGTTAATCCCGCAAAACCTGTGACAGATGTTTATCTGCTGGCAGGCCTGGGATTACTGGCGGTCAGAATTATCCAGGGATTTATTTACTGGGGGGGTGGGAGCCGACGTTTTATTTATGCGCCGGATAAACTTAACCCGGATGCACCCCACTGGATGGCCTACAAGTTTCAGACGGCAATGCCCGGTGCTCTTATGGGGCTGGAGCATGTAATTTCATTTATGCTCCAGCATTTCTGGCTGCTGTATGCCGGCGTAATACTTTTCAGCGCGGCTGAACTCATCGCCGGGCTGTTTCTAATGATAGGTCTGTTCACCCGTATTTCAGCGCTGTTGTCGATGTTTTTCTCCGTATTGCTAATGCTGATGTTTGGCTGGCAAGGGGCAACCTGTATTGATGAATGGACAATGGCTGCCTGTAATCTGGCGATGGGAACCACATTGTTTCTTTGCGGGTCACACAGCTATGCCCTGGACAACGTTATCCTGAAGAGAAAGCCCCATTTGGCTGACAGTCGGATTTTCCGGTGGTGTTGTGGTTCACTTCCTGTGCCGCTAACCCCGGTCGGTTATAAAAAACTGGCGCTATGGCTGTTAGCTTTAGTGGTGGTTTTTGATGTAGGGACTTACAGTTACTATCGGGGCTCAGTGGTCACGCCATATCATCATGGCCCTGTTAGCCCTACCACACATCATGTCCGCCTGACTGAAGGAAAATTGTTCCCTGATGGCCGCGTTCAGGTTCATGCTTACCTGGATGCAGGAACGCCTGAGGCACCTGAGCATATCATGGAGGCATGGCTGAAAGATGCCGATGGCGCAACGCTTATTCACTGGGACACCGCCATGCTGTCGGCATTACCGCCTGATAGCTTCCGGAACGATTATGCCTACAACAAATTCGCTCCTGGTCACTACGGCATACAGGCTATTGTCGGATCAGCCGCCACGCTCACCCTTCCTGCTGGTGTTATAAAAAGAGGTAGCGATAGATTACCGAACGGTCCGGTAACGCTGGTACTGATAGATATGGAAGGACATACGTTCAGCACGCCTCTTGAACGGGTTTCCGACTGATTTCAGACGTAAAGCGAATAGACGTATACATACATTTATATAATACCCTGCTCTTGATATGTTCAACTCATCATCAAAGGCAGGGGGACTAAAGGGTCGATAACAGGTCGTTGAGTGGTAAATCTTATCCCGTCCTGAAGCTCGGTTACTGCCTGGATGGCCACTGATGAAAAAAGATTGTTAACCAGAATGGGGGTTACATAAGCAACAACAGACGTTCAGAAAGGCAAAATTGCTGTAAATTCGTGGACTTAGTAGACGTCAGTAGATAGGCGAAGGGAGCCGTACAAACTCCGATAGGCCCTGTAAATACCAGGACTCTTTGAGTTAGGACTTTAATTCTATACACATTTCTATACACACGTAGCTGTCGCTTGAACTTGTTTACCCTATCAAGGGCATCCATAACTTAGGTGCAAATTACAACGTTCATGATGACCACCAGCGCAGATATCTCAATCACGCGATGGTGGTCTAATGGGGAATCTGCATCCGCATTTCACGCCAAGACCTTAGGAAATCTTAGGAAGCATCAACCGAAATTTGCGCCTTTAACCTTAACAAACCTTGACATAACCCGGTACGCAAAACCTTAGCATTTCTCAGCATCGTATTACGTGGAAACCTATATAAATCTATATATCAGCCCCACGGCACACCAGCGATTAAGCCAAGCGGTACGCGGATTTTGCGTATTATCTGCGTACCAAATTGCGTACCAGATTGCGTACTTTTTTGTGTATCGTCTGCGCAACTTTTTTCTGCGCAGTTTTCGGCTGGGGCGGATCTTTGCGGATCAGGATGCGCAGAGTTTTGCGCAATATGAAACCCAGAGCTGGCAAGACTTACAGGCCAGTTTCCACCGTTCTGCGCAGTGATATTTTGCGCAATGATTTTCCGCTTTTTGCGCAGATGGATTTTTTAATTTCGCGGGCATGATAATCCGGTTATGTGAGCCAGCGAACGCCACCATTGCAGGGCTGAGTGGTTGCCGGTGCCACAACGGTACATTCGCCCGGGCGAGAACGAAAAATCCCGCCGAAACGGGATGGGGGCCATTTTTCAGTATGGCGATGTATCGAGGTGGATACTGACGTTATAGCCGACGCTCCTGAAGGCATAGACATTCCCGCGAACGCGGAAATAAATATCGCCGTCTTTTACCTCTGCGCTGGCCTTGTAGTCATCTGTTGTCATCACCGGCTCTATACTCTTAACGTGAATCAGGAAGTCATCCGCGCTCTTACCAGCATCATAAAAATAGTAGTTGTAGGTATCTTTAGAGAGCGAGCTTTTAGACACTTCGGTAACGTACAACGTCAACTTATCGTTAATTTTAACCGTGCTTTTCACCTGCTCATAAACGCTGAAAAAATCACGAAACTGATAAGCCAGAAAACCCAGAAGAAGCAACACAAATATTACGCCTGTCTTCCTGCTAAAACCCACTGCGCCTTGCATAATCAATACCCGCCTTTATCCATGACTGATCTACGGGGTCATCGCCGTATGCGTCGACCGCATGGTACTGTGCGAACTCTACCGGATTACTTGTACCAGCCAGAATCTGCGCCGCACCAGCGCCACGTAAAAGCACACCGTCAGGAATACCCGCTGCCGCACCAATTGCGCCGTAATGGAAGTTACCGAAATTCGCATATTGTGGGTGGCCTTGCTTGTAATCCCACGGGCCATGATTCCGAACCATCTGATAAAACCATACGTAAGTCATCAGCGAAGCGCCACCGTGTAGGCGAGCAATCACCATATGGCTTACAACATCAACGCCGGGCGGTGCGAACGATGAAATATCATATGGAGTTGAGTACACCGGAAAGCGCATGATTAACGCTCTGCCCAACTGTCAGCAAACTGCAAATTGCCGTCGCAGTATTTCCAGGTGATTTTATCGTAACGCAGTTCCACCAGCTCAAGGTGGTTATGCTTCTCTTTGGTGGGGTCTTTGATGTCATGCATCAACGGGGTAACGGAGACAACTTTCACGTTTTCCAGTAGCATATTGTAATACTCAGCTTCCTGCCCGGCATCATTGATGTTGTACCATTTGAACTCCGCTGATTTGAGCGTTTGTCCGGTTGCAACGGCTTTCATGAGGTAGGGCGAGGATGAGTCTATTTCTTTCTGAAAAACCAACGGCGCATGCTGGCGAGTGCCGGTCACTTTCCCGGTAAAGGCATCGGTAGGCAGGCGCAGGTTATGCGTAAATCCGTTAACCTCGATACTGCCTTCGCGATCCCTTACGTCAACCGAACCTTTAATATCTGCGCCGCCGTCATCTTTCAGCCATAAATAAACTGGAATAGCCATGTATATAAAATCCTTATGGTTTTACGGGGTCATTCCCTAATAACCATAATATCTACAGGGATAAAGCAAACAATTACGAGTGTGTTACTGACTGTTAATTAACCGGCTGCATTTACACCCATTACGGAAAATTATCGGATGATCACCACCGGCGATAATCACCCGATTTGCTACTAACGGCGCAGATTCCACAGAACTACTCTTTTGTGCGGAGCAACTCGGACGGATCAAACCTCGCTACAGCCGCCTTTTGTGTTTTGGTCAGTTCTATAAGGTTTACCGTTCCCTGTATTTGCGCATTTGCTGCGGAATCACTTGCCACATGTTTACCTACGCTCGTATACGTTGCTTTTCCCTCTTTCTCACTTCGCCAGGGTTTATACCCGTCACAACCAGCTTTTTAGCCTCATCGCGTTTTTGCCGGGCATCAGTCAGCGAGATAGTCGGATATGTGCCCAGCGAGAGCATTTTAGGCTTACCGTCGAATCTGTACCGGAAACGCCACCCTTTCGAACCGTTAGGCTCGATGAGCAGGAATATTGAGTGTATAGGACTTCTCACGCGGCTTAGAGCGCCTTATTTCAAGGTCTGTGAGTGGCATTGTGTATAGTTCCAAAGAATGGCAAACCGTCTATACGCATTACTATACAACTGTATGTGTAGATTTCACTAGAACCATGTAGAGCTTAAAATCACCAATATAGCCTGAGAAGCTCGTGATTACTGGGTTTTGTAGGGGTTAGGAGAACTTGAAGGTTTGTCTGGAGCGGGCGAAGGGAATCGAACCCTCGTATAGAGCTTGGGAAGCTCTCGTTCTACCATTGAACTACGCCCGCTTTGAGATGCGTAAGGCATTATAAACCTTACGCTCTGGTTGGCAAGAGACTAACTGACCGACTGGCGATTAATTCGCCGTCAGCATTTCGGTTTACTCCCCTGCGGCGGCAGATAACGCAGCGGATCGATGGCCGTCGCCCGGTAGCGAATCTGGAAATGCAGCCTTACGGATGCGGCATCCGTGCTGCCCATCGTAGCGATTTTTTGCCCCGCTTTAACGCTTTGTCCATTATTAACCAGCATGGTGTCATTATGAGCGTAAGCCGTAATGTAGTCTTCATTGTGCTTAATCATAATGAGATTGCCGTAACCGCGCAGCTGGTTCCCGACATAGACAACTTTACCAGCTCCCGCCGCATAAACAGGCGTTCCGCGCGCGCCCGCAATATCGATTCCTTTATTTCCGCCTTCCGCGGTGGAATAAGGTAAAATCACTTTACCGTTAGCAGGCCATACCCAACAACGCTGCCCCACCGGCGGCCAGGAGGATTTTGGCACCGAAGATGACGGTCTGACCGCGGCAGTTTTTGTTGCTGTTTTATTGCTGGTTTTGCGTGTTGCACTGCTGCTCTTTGCGCTGCCGCGCACTTTAATTCGCTGCCCCACCTCAATAGTATAAGGCGGAGAAATGCCATTCAGTCGGGCAAGTTCTTTCACGCTGGTTCCCGTGGCGCGCGATATACGATACAACGTATCGCCGCGCTTAACGGTATAGACGGAGCCGGAATATGTTCCTGAGCCGGAATTACTGGAACACCCCGCCAGCAGCAGCCCTGTGCATAACAGCACCGCAATACCCAGGCTATTTTTGTTCAGGCGTCCTGCGCTCAAAACTTTTCCTCACTCTATTGACAGACGCCTTATGATAGCAGCCAAACGCCGTATGCCCAATCCATTGACGCCGGAAAGGAGCAGCGTGGATGATGATGCCGCTAGTATCCGATATTCCAGCATAATATCGACTAACGGCACAATGGCGCTCGTCTGCGTTCTGTCAAGACCTGTTTTGGTAATGCCTTTCTTTCTGTTATGAGCTACGCTGATCGTCTGAGTATATGGCCCGGCCATGCTGCCGGGTCATTTTAATTTTCAGGAGCTTTCATGACTGAGGAACATGTCGTTTTATTGGATGAGCAGGATAAGCCTTCCGGCACACTGGAAAAGTATGCGGCTCATACTCTTAATACGCCTTTGCATCTGGCTTTCTCCTGCTGGCTATTTAACGAAGATGGTCAGTTGCTGGTAACACGACGGTCGCTGAGCAAGAAAGCCTGGCCGGGCGTATGGACGAATTCGGTTTGCGGTCATCCGCAACAAGGCGAAACCACCGAAGAGGCGATCATCCGCCGTTGTCGGTTCGAACTCGGCGTGGAAATTACCGATCTCACCCCCGTCTATCCGCACTTCAGCTATCGGGCGACAGATCCAAACGGTATTGTGGAAAATGAAGTCTGTCCGGTATTTGCCGCGCGGGCGACCAGTGGGTTACAGGTTAACAGCGAAGAGGTGATGGACTATCAGTGGAGCGAATTTAAAAGCGTATGGAAAAGCCTTCTCGCTACGCCGTGGGCATTTAGCCCGTGGATGGTCATGCAAACGTCAGACGAACAAGCGCGTGAACTACTGCGCGATTACTGCCAGCGCTGAATGATTGCCTGATGGCGCTACGCCTGAACGAAGAGATGCCGGATGGCGGCTAATGCCCCATCCGGCAATTTACATCTTATTTCACCGGGCGCATCGCCGGGAACAGAATAACGTCGCGAATCGTGTGGCTGTTAGTAAACAGCATCACCATACGGTCGATACCAATTCCCAGACCCGCTGTCGGCGGTAAACCGTGTTCCAGCGCTGTCACGTAGTCTTCGTCGTAGAACATGGCTTCGTCGTCGCCCGCCGCTTTTGCATTAACCTGATCCAGGAAACGCTGCGCCTGGTCTTCCGCATCGTTCAACTCGCTAAAGCCATTACCGATTTCACGACCGCCGATAAAGAACTCGAAGCGGTCAGTGATTTCCGGGTTCACATCATTACGACGCGCCAGCGGAGACACTTCAGCCGGATATTCGGTGATGAAGGTCGGCTGAATCAGATGCGCTTCAGCAACTTCGTCAAAGATCTCGGTGACGATACGGCCCAGACCCCAGCTCTTCTCGACGTGAATGCCGATGCTTTCAGCAATCGCCTTCGCGGAATCGAAGTTGTCCAGATCAGCCATATCCGTTTCCGGACGATATTTCTTGATCGCTTCACGCATGGTCAGTTTTTCGAACGGCTTACCGAAATCAAACACTTCATCACCGTACGGAACCTGGGTGGTGCCCAGAACATCCTGCGCCAGCGTACGGAACAGAGACTCAGTCAGCTCGATCAGGTCTTTGTAGTCCGCATACGCCATATAGAGTTCCATCATGGTGAACTCAGGATTATGGCGCACAGAGATGCCTTCGTTGCGGAAGTTACGGTTAATTTCGAATACGCGTTCGAAGCCGCCAACCACCAGACGCTTGAGGTACAGTTCCGGCGCGATACGCAGGTACATGTCCAGATCCAGCGCGTTGTGATGGGTGATAAACGGACGGGCAGACGCGCCGCCTGGGATCACCTGCATCATCGGGGTTTCGACTTCCATAAAGCCGCGAGCCACCATGAACTGGCGAATACCGGCCAGGATCTTCGAACGGGTTTTGAACGTGTTACGGGATTCATCGTTAGAGATGAGATCCAGATAACGCTGGCGATAGCGCGCTTCCTGGTCCTGCAGGCCGTGGAATTTATCCGGCAACGGACGCAGCGCTTTAGTCAGCAGGCGCAGTTCGGTGCAGTGGATAGACAGCTCGCCGGTTTTGGTTTTGAACAGCTTACCTTTCGCGCCGAGGATATCGCCAAGATCCCACTTCTTGAACTGCTCGTTGTAAACGCCTTCCGGCAGATCATCGCGCGCCACATACAGCTGAATGCGGCCGCCTACGTCTTGCAGGGTAACAAAAGAGGCTTTACCCATAATACGGCGAGTCATCATACGGCCCGCGACGGACACTTCAATATTCAGCGCTTCCAGTTCTTCAGCTTCTTTCGCGTCAAACTCTGCGTGCAGTTGGTCTGAGGTACGGTCACGACGGAAATCGTTCGGGAACGGGATACCCTGCTCACGCAGTGCAGCCAGCTTCTCGCGACGTGCCTTCATTTCATTGTTAAGATCGACTACCTCGTCAGCGCCCTGTGCGTTTTGTTCAGACATGTTGATTCCTCATAGCCCTGCTTTCAAACTTGCTTCGATAAATTGATCCAGACTACCGTCCAGTACCGCCTGTGTATTGCGGGTTTCCACCCCAGTACGCAGGTCTTTAATGCGGGAATCGTCCAGGACATAGGAACGAATCTGGCTTCCCCAGCCGATATCGGACTTGGTGTCTTCCATCGCCTGTTTTTCAGCGTTCTTTTTCTGCATCTCCAGTTCATAAAGCTTCGCTTTCATCTGCTTCATGGCCTGGTCTTTGTTTTTGTGCTGCGAACGGTCGTTCTGGCACTGTGTCACAATCCCGGTTGGAATATGGGTGATACGCACCGCGGATTCCGTACGGTTAACGTGCTGACCGCCTGCGCCGGACGCACGATAGACGTCGATACGCAGATCCGACGGGTTAATGTCGATATCGATATCGTCGTCCACTTCCGGGTACACAAACGCGGAGCTAAACGAAGTATGACGGCGACCGCCGGAGTCGAACGGGCTTTTACGCACCAGACGATGCACGCCGGTTTCAGTACGTAGCCAGCCATAGGCATATTCGCCGGAGATTTTGATAGTCGCGGATTTAATGCCGGCGACTTCACCTTCCGACTCTTCAATGACTTCAGTTTTGAAGCCGCGCGCTTCCGCCCAGCGCAGATACATACGCAGCAGCATGCTGGCCCAGTCTTGCGCTTCAGTACCACCGGAACCGGCCTGAATATCGAGATAGCAATCGGCGCTATCGTACTCACCGGAGAACATCCGACGGAATTCCAATTGCGCCAGTTTCTCTTCCAGCGTATTCAGTTCCGCGACGGCTTCGTTAAACGTCTCTTCGTCGTCAGCTTCTACCGCCAGTTCCAGCAGCCCGGAAACGTCGTCCAGCCCCTGAGACATTTGATCAAGCGTATCGACGATCGCTTCAAGCGATGAGCGCTCTTTTCCCAGAGCCTGCGCGCGCTCGGGTTCGTTCCAGACATCCGGCTGTTCCAGCTCGGCGTTTACTTCTTCCAGACGCTCTTTCCTGGCATCATAGTCAAAGATACCCCCTAAGAACGTTGGTGCGTTCCGTGAGGTCCTGAATGCGGTTATTCACCGGGTTAATTTCAAACATGGTCTGATTTCTTTTATTTGACTTGTCAAAATGCGGTTATAAGGGCGAAATATTAGCGGATTTCGCCCCTTAATTACAGCGAAAGTGTTGTTAAATCGCCCCGATCATAGCGGCCAAATATCATCGATAATAATCTGTAAACTACGGTTGCCGCGAAACTCGTTAATGTCCAGTTTATAAGCCAGTTCTACCTCCCGCACGCCGTTATCCGGCCAGCAGGTAGTATCAATATTAAATGCGATGCCATCTAACAGCGGGCCGCCGCCGACGGGCTCCACCATCACCTTGAGGTGACGCTCGCCCACCAGGCGCTGTTGTAGCAGACGGAAACGGCCATCGAATAACGGTTCCGGGAACATTTGCCCCCACGGTCCGGCATCCCGCAACAGTTGCGCCACTTCCATAGACATCTCCGCCGCGCTTAATGGACCATCGGAGATCACCTCACCTTGCAACAGGGCAGGATCGAGCCATTCCGTCACCAGCTCGCCAAAACGTTGCTGGAACTGCTCGAATTTATGCTCTTCCAGCGACAATCCCGCCGCCATCGCATGGCCACCAAACTTGATCATCAGATCAGGGTAAAGCGTATCCAGCCGTTCCAGCGCATCGCGCATATGCAACCCCTGAATCGATCGGCCTGAGCCTTTAAGCGTGCCGTCGCCCGCAGGCGCAAAGGCGATTACCGGGCGGTGAAAACGCTCTTTAATACGCGACGCCAGAATTCCGACCACGCCCTGATGCCATTCAGGATGATACATCGCCAGACCGCCCGGAAGCGTTTCACTACTGCGCTCAAGCTTTTCGCACAGGATAAGCGCTTCCGCCTGCATCCCCTGCTCTATTTCTTTGCGCGTCTGGTTAAGCGCATCCAGCTCGCTGGCCAGAACACGCGCTTCGCCGAGGTTGTCGCACAACAGTAACGCCACGCCAACGGACATATCATCCAGTCTGCCGGCGGCATTCAGGCGAGGCCCCAACGCGAAGCCTAAATCACTGGCGGCAAGCTGCTGCGGATCGCGATTCGATATCTCCAGCAACGCTTTAATTCCCGGACGGCATTTCCCGGCACGAATACGACTTAGCCCTTGCCAGGTCAGAATACGGTTGTTAGCGTCCAGCGGCACAACGTCTGCTACCGTTCCCAACGCCACTAAATCCAGCAGCTCCGCCAGATTCGGCGGCACGATGCCGCGCTCGTCGAACCATCCTTTGTCGCGCAAAAATGTCCGCAACGCCAGCATCAGGTAAAACGCCACGCCAACGCCCGCCAGCGACTTAGACGGGAATTCGCAGTCGCGCAGATTGGGATTAATAATCGCTTCGGCATCCGGCAACGTGTCGCCAGGTAGATGGTGATCGGTCACGATCACCGGAAGCCCCAGCGTCTTTGCATGCGCTACGCCGGCGTGGGATGAGATGCCGTTGTCTACGGTGACGATAAGCTGCGCCCCGCGCGCCTTTGCCTGATCGACCACTTCCGGGCTTAAACCGTAGCCGTCTTCAAAGCGATTAGGCACCAGATAACTGATGTTGTCACACCCCAACGCACGCATTCCCAATACGCTTAGTGCAGTACTGGTCGCGCCGTCGGCGTCAAAATCGCCGACAACAATAATGCGGATACCTTCGCGAAAGGCGTTGTAGAGGATCTCCACCGCGTTATCCATGCCGCTAAGCTGCTGCCAGGGCAGCATTCCTTTCACGCTGCGCTCCAGTTCGCGGGCGCTACGAACGCCCCGGCTGGCATATAAACGTCGCAGTAATGGAGGAAGATCGGCGAGTAGTAGTTCCGCCGTCTCATCAGCCTCGCGCCGACGAAGTTGTCTCTGTTGTTTCACGCGTATTATTTACCACTGGTCTGTTTTTGATGCTCATCAAGAAACGCTTTCATCTCTTTCGGTCCCTGATAGCCAGGCACCACATAGCCGTTACTCAATACAATGGCTGGCGTACCGCTAACGCCCAACTGTACGCCCAACGCATAATGATCAGCAATATTCACGTCACAGCTTGCCGGTTTCACGCCCTTACCTGCCATGGCGTCATCAAACGCTTTGTTTTTGTCTTTGGCGCACCAGATAGATTTCATATCCTGCTCCGCCTGGCTTTCCAGCCCCTGGCGCGGGAAGGCCAGATAACGTACCGTTATCCCCAGCGCGTTATAATCTTTCATCTCTTCATGTAGCTTATGACAATAGCCGCAGGTGATATCGGTAAAAACAGTAATGACATGTTTCTCATCCGGCGCTTTATAGACGATCATCTCTTTTTCCAGCGCATTTAGCTGGCCCATCAGCAGTTTATTCGTCACGTTTACCGGATGCGCGCCGCTCACGTCATACATCGGCCCTTGAATAATATGTTTGCCGTCGTCAGTGACGTACAGTACGCCGCTGTTAGTGAGGACGGTTTTCATGCCTGCCACTGGCGAGGCTTGAATTTCCGTACTCTGAACGCCCAGCTTAGCCAGCGACTGACGGATAGCCGCATCATCCGCATGGGCCACGCCTGAAAACGCCGCCGCCAGTAAAGTGAACATCATAAAACGCTTTTTCATAAACTATCCTTTCCTGTCAGCACTCATGCCCGCGGATGGTGCTGTTGATGAAGTTGACGTAAACGCTCCGTTGCGACATGCGTATAAATTTGTGTCGTCGAAAGATCGCTATGTCCAAGTAGCATTTGTACAACGCGCAAGTCGGCGCCGTGATTCAGCAAATGCGTGGCAAAAGCGTGACGTAAAACGTGCGGCGACAGTTTTTCGCTATCAATTCCAGCCAGTACCGCATAATGTTTAATACGGTGCCAGAAGGTCTGCCGTGTCATCTGCTGCGCACGCTGGCTGGGGAACAATACGTCAATCGATACGCCATTGAGTAACCAGGGACGCCCATGCTCCAGATACGTCTCCAGCCAATACACCGCCTCTTCGCCTAACGGCACCAACCGCTCTTTATTGCCTTTACCGATAACCCGCACCACGCCCTGCCGCAGACTGATATCGCTCATTGTCAGCCCCACCAGTTCCGACACGCGCAAACCAGTGGCGTACAGCACTTCCAGCATAGCTTTATCGCGCAACTCCAAAGGTTGATCAATAAGCGGCGCCTGTAAGAGTCGTTCAACCTGCGCCTCGCTAAGGTCTTTCGGTAAACGCTGCGGAAGCTTAGGCGAGGCCAACTGCGCGCTCGGGTCATCCTCACGATACTTTTCACGGTACAGATGCTGGAAAAAGCGCCGCATAGCGCTTAACAGGCGTGCGGAGCTGGTCGCTTTGTATCCGCCCTCCACCCGTTCAGCCAGCAGCGTTTGCAAATCATCAGCCTGTGCCGTCGCAAGCGTTTTTCCGCGATGATGCAACCACGCAACGACCATCGATAAATCGCGACGATACGCGCTTAATGTATTTTCCGCCAGATTTCGTTCCAGCCACAGGGCATCCAGAAACTGCTCAATACGCGCTAAATCCTGTTCCATTCGCGCCCCCTACTTCACGCTTACTTTTGGTGCATTATGCCTCATTGTGCCGTGAATGCAGCGATTCTGTTACACTACCCGCAACGCTATAGCAGAATCGAGATGTAACGTAATGAACATGGGTCTTTTTTACGGTTCCAGCACGTGCTACACCGAGATGGCCGCAGAGAAAATTCGCGATATCCTCGGCCCGGAGCTGGTGACATTACATAACCTCAAGGATGACGCGCCCGCCTTAATGGAGCAGTACGACGTGCTCATTTTAGGCATCCCCACCTGGGATTTTGGCGAAATCCAGGAGGACTGGGAAGCCGTCTGGGAGCAGTTAGACGATCTCAATCTGGAAGGCAAAATCGTTGCGCTTTACGGTATGGGCGACCAGCTCGGCTACGGTGAGTGGTTCCTGGATGCTCTGGGTATGTTGCATGACAAACTTGCCCTCAAAGGCGTTAAATTTGTCGGCTACTGGCCCACTGAAGGCTACGAATTTACCAGCAATAAACCGGTCATTGCGGATGGGCAACTGTTTGTCGGCCTGGCGCTGGATGAAACGAACCAGTACGATCTCAGCGATGAGCGTATACAGGCCTGGTGTGAACAAATTCTCGGCGAAATGGCCGAACACTACGCCTGAAGCCTTACCCCTGCATGCGCCTCCCGACGGAACCGGTTTTGTGCCGTTCCGTCAGTGTTGGCGCGATATTGGTTGCTGTAACATTATCCGACGCAACTCACGCCATTCCGCTGCTTCCATGCTATCCGCCGCCAGCCATAAATGCTGATGGTGCCCAGACTCAGCGCGTAAACGCAACACCATCCCGCTCCTCAGTAACCAGGGCGGACGCAAAAGCGTCCAGTCCTGCCCCTGCCAGCGTAAGCGCCCATCCATTAGCAGCTTGATTTCTCCCTGGCAGGTATTAATCCTGCGCTGGCTACGTACGCAGTCAAACACGACCAGCGACAGTAGCATCATCCACAATGGGGTATAACTCAGCGGCCAGGGCATCAATAAAATCACCGCGGCAACCAGCCCATGAATAAGCAACGAGATCCACTGAGCGCGCCATGAGACGCGTAATTCAGATTGCCACAGGACCACGTTCCCGATTCCGTGTCTGAATGAGTCGGACCATCTGTTCCAGTTCAGCGTCAGCCGGTTTACCGTGATTCATCAACCAGTTAAATAAATCCGGGTCATCACTCTGCAACAAACGGACAAAAATACGCTTTTCTTCGTCGCTTAAACTATCGTACTCATGTTCAAAAAACGGCATGATGGAAATATCAAGTTCGCGCATACCGCGACGACATGCCCAGTGAATACGTGCTTTATTGTGAATGTCCATGTTCTTCTTCCTGCCTCGCGAAAATGAAGTACCGGGCTATTGTAACGTGTTTTTGACGTTGTTTTACGGGAATCTCAGTAATCTGGAACGCGATCGCGAAATAAAAAGCAGGGAATCAATATGTTCACCCGTTTTGGATACCGCCTCGCAAAACGATCAATCCGCTCTCAATGGGCTATTTAAAGCACTTGCAATGGGCTATGGCTCTTTTACCATTAACCATTATTGTTGCAGCTAACCAGGACATTAATTATGGCTTTTATCTCCTTTCCACCACGTCATCCCTCGGCGTCAGCCCGCCTGCCGCTGACGCTGATCGCGCTTGACGACTGGGCGCTGGCGACCATTACCGGCGTAGACAGTGAAAAGTATATTCAGGGCCAGGTCACCGCTGACGTAAGCCAGATGACTGAACAGCAACACCTTCTCACCGCCCACTGCGATGCTAAAGGTAAGATGTGGAGCAATCTGCGTCTGTTTCGCGAGCGCGACGGTTTCGCCTGGATTGAACGCCGTAGCGTGCGTGAAGCGCAATTAACGGAGCTGAAAAAATACGCCGTATTTTCCAAAGTGGTCATCGCGCCGGATGACGACCACGTATTGCTTGGCGTGGCGGGTTTTCAGGCTCGCGCGGCGCTGGCTAATGTCTTTAGCGTACTGCCCAATAGCGAAAATCAGGTGGTCAGAGACGGTGTGTCCACGCTGCTGTGGTTTGAACATCCTGCAGAACGATTCCTGCTTGTCACCGATGTCGCTACGGTAAACATGTTAACGGAGAAGTTGCACGGTGAAGCCGAACTGAATAACAGCCAACAGTGGTTGGCGTTGGATATTGAAGCAGGCATTCCGGTGATTGACGCAGCGAACAGCGGTCAGTTTATCCCCCAGGCGACTAACCTACAGGCGCTGGGCGGCATCAGCTTCAAGAAAGGCTGCTACACCGGGCAGGAGATGGTCGCGCGGGCAAAATTCCGCGGCGCCAATAAACGCGCGCTTTGGTCGCTGGCGGGCAAAGCCAGCCGGGTACCGGAAGCAGGAGAAGATCTGGAGCTACAGATGGGCGAGAACTGGCGTCGTACTGGCGCTATTCTGGCTGCGACGCAGTTGGACGATGGTCAGTTACTGGTTCAGGCCGTCATGAATAACGATTTAGAGGCCGAAAGCGTCTTCCGCGTTCGCGACGATGCCAACACCCTGCATATCGTCCCGCTCCCCTACTCGCTGGAAGAGTGATATCGCGTTAAAAACCGGATAGCCTGATGGCGCTGCGCTATCAGGCCCGCACGCGCTGTTGCCGTAGGCCAGATAAGGCGCTTGCGCCGGCATCACGACATTACGCCTGCCCCACATACAAATAGATGGCCAGGAAATGGCACACGCTGCCGCCCAGTACAAAACCATGCCAGATAGCGTGGTTATAAGGTATGCGTTTGCAAACATAGAAAATCACGCCCAGCGAATAAACGACACCGCCTACCGCCAGCAGCGTCACGCCGCCTATCGCCAGCTTAATCGCCAGTTGATAAACCACAATCAGCGATAGCCAGCCCATTGCCAGATACGTAACCAGTGAAAGCACTTTAAACCGGTGCGCAATTGTCAACTTGAAGAGGATACCGAGTAGCGCCAGGCTCCAGATCACAATCATCAACCCGCGCGCCAGCGGCGAATCCAGACCTACCAGCAGAAATGGTGTATAGGTTCCGGCAATGAGCAGATAGATAGCGCAGTGATCAAATTTCTTTAACCAGATTTTTGCCCGCTGATGAGGAATGGCATGATAAAGCGTTGAGGCAAGAAAAAGCAGGATCATGCTCCCGCCATATAAACTGTAGCTGGCGATAGCCGTCATACCAGCATTCGCCTCTACCGCCTGAACCAACAACAGCACCAGGCCGACAATACCAAATACCAATCCAATGCCGTGGCTAATACTGTTGGCGATTTCCTCAGCCAGCGAATAACCCTGCGCCATTAATGGTTTTTGCCCCATAACTTACTCCGGAGAAACGTTCATAATGATGAACTGCGCCTCTAGCGTAACTGAGAATAGTTCCAGTGAACACATGTTAGCTAAAATAAATCCGTAAAATTATATTTTTATTATTATTCAACGTGTTAAATTGAAAAATTCAACTAACAAGCGTTCAGATTTATTAAAGACATTTAAAATCAATCACATAAAATTGCGTCTGGTTGGGATAGATTTCAGCAATTACACGCTTCAGCTCATCAAGAGACATATTTTCCTGTTGCGCATGTTTTTCGTTCAGCGTATCCAGCGTCACAGTTGACGTTCCTGTCACTTCGATTGTGCAAAAATAGCCATCATCTTCGAACCGCCCCACGCGTAGCACATCGCCTGCTTTAAAGTGGGACTCGGAGGCATCACGAATAGTGATGGTTTTACGCCCTGCCAGAATGTCATTCTGGAAACGTTGAAAGAAAGTAATGTCGTTTGGCTGCATGTGGTTATCCCCCTGAATATGGCCCCTTGAAGTGAATGTTACGATCTGAATGTGTTCTTGTCCCGACACGCGAGCACCCTGGAATTTTGCGTACGCTTTACATGTCATTTGGTGCAGAATGAATGATAACAGACTAAATAAATTGAGATTATGCAACAATGAGAAAACTCACCCTGCCAAAAGATTTTTTATGGGGCGGCGCGGTTGCCGCCCACCAGGTCGAAGGCGGCTGGAATCAAGGCGGTAAAGGCCCCAGTATCTGCGACGTGTTAACCGGCGGCGCACACGGCGTACCACGCGAAATCACCCAGGACGTCGTTCCTGGCAAATATTATCCGAACCACGAGGCGGTCGATTTTTACGGACATTACAAAGAAGACATCCGGCTTTTCGCCGAAATGGGGTTCAAATGCTTCCGTACCTCTATTGCCTGGACGCGTATCTTCCCGAATGGCGACGAATCCCAGCCAAACGAAGCCGGTCTGAAATTCTACGACGACATGTTTGATGAGTTGCTCAAATACAACATCGAACCGGTCATCACCCTTTCCCACTTTGAAATGCCGTTACATCTGGTACAGCACTACGGCGGCTGGACCAATCGTAAGGTCGTTGATTTCTTTGTCCGTTTTGCTGAAGTCGTGTTTGAACGCTACAAACATAAGGTCAAATACTGGATGACCTTCAATGAAATCAACAATCAGCGAAACTGGCGCGCGCCGCTATTTGGCTACTGCTGTTCCGGCGTGGTGTATACCGAGCATGAGAATCCAGAAGAAACCATGTATCAGGTCTTACATCATCAGTTTGTCGCCAGCGCGCTGGCGGTAAAAGCGGCACGTCGTATTAATCCGCAGATGAAAGTCGGCTGTATGCTGGCGATGGTCGCGCTGTACCCCTTCTCCTGTAAACCGGAAGATGTGATGTTTGCTCAGGAATCGATGCGCGAACGCTATGTCTTTACCGACGTCCAGCTACGCGGCTACTACCCAAGCTATGTGCTGAACGAATGGGAGCGTCGCGGCTTCAACATCAAGATGGAAGCAGACGACGAAGCCATTTTGCGTGAAGGTACCTGCGACTATTTAGGCTTCAGCTACTACATGACCAACGCGGTCAAAGCCGAAGGCGGTAGCGGCGATGCGATTTCCGGCTTTGAAGGCAGCGTGCCTAACCCCTACGTCAAAGCCTCTGACTGGGGTTGGCAGATTGACCCGGTGGGCCTGCGTTATTCATTGTGTGAACTGTACGAACGCTATCAAAAGCCGCTATTTATCGTCGAAAACGGCTTTGGCGCATACGATAAGGTTGAAGAAGACGGCAGCATCAATGATGACTATCGCATTGACTATTTACGTGCTCATATTGAAGAGATGATGAAAGCAGTGACCTGGGATGGCGTAGATCTCATGGGTTACACGCCGTGGGGCTGTATCGACTGCGTTTCATTCACTACCGGACAGTACAGCAAGCGTTACGGCTTTATCTATGTGAACAAGCATGACGATGGTACTGGCGATATGTCACGTTCACGTAAGAAAAGCTTCAACTGGTACAAAGAGGTGATCGCCAGCAACGGCGAGAAATTATAGTTGCGATTGCCGGGTGGCAGCTACGCCTTACCCGGCCTACAAAACTTTTTTACAGCGGTAGTAATTACTGGTATTCGCTCATCGGTACGCAGGAACAGAACAGATTCCGGTCGCCATACACGTCATCAAGGCGTTTCACGGTCGGCCAGTACTTGTTCGCCACGCCCGCCGGGAAGACGGCAACCTCACGGCTGTAACCATGATTCCACTCCGCCGCCAGCTCATTTTGCGTGTGCGGCGCATTCACCAGCGGATTATCTTCCAGCGGCCACTCACCAGCTTTCACGCGCTCGATTTCCGCGCGAATCGCCAGCATCGCATTGATAAAGCGATCCAGCTCAGCCTTACCTTCAGATTCCGTCGGCTCTACCATCAGCGTGCCCGCGACCGGGAAAGACATGGTTGGCGCATGGAAACCGTAATCGATTAAGCGCTTGGCGATATCCAGCTCGCTAATGCCGGTCTCCTCTTTCAGCGGGCGAATATCAAGAATACATTCGTGCGCCACGCGGCCATCGCGACCGGTATACAGTACCGGATACGCGTCTTTCAGACGACTGGCGATATAGTTAGCATTCAGAATCGCCACCTGGCTCGCCTGTTTTAACCCCTCCGCGCCCATCATGCGGATATACATCCAGCTAATCGGCAGAATGGAGGCGCTGCCGAACGGCGCCGCAGACACTGCGCCCTGGCGAGTCAGCATTCCTTCAATTTGCACCACACTGTGACCCGGCACAAACGGCGCCAGATGCGCTTTCACGCCGATTGGTCCCATCCCCGGACCACCACCGCCGTGCGGAATACAGAAAGTTTTATGCAAATTGAGGTGCGAAACGTCTGCGCCAATAAAGCCCGGTGAGGTGATACCAACCTGAGCGTTCATGTTCGCGCCGTCAAGGTAAACCTGACCACCAAACTGATGAACGATGTCACACACGTCACGGATCGTTTCTTCATAGACGCCGTGCGTAGACGGATACGTCACCATGATGCAGGAGAGATTTTCGCCTGCCTGCTGCGCGTTGGCGCGCAAATCGTCAAGATCGATGTTACCGTTCTTATCGCATGCCACCACCACCACCTGCATTCCCGCCATCTGAGCGGATGCCGGGTTGGTGCCGTGGGCAGATGCCGGGATCAGGCAGATATCGCGATGCCCTTCGTTACGGCTTTCATGATAGTGACGAATCGCCAGCAGCCCCGCGTATTCCCCCTGCGCGCCGGAGTTCGGCTGCATACAGACGGCGTCGTACCCGGTGAGTTTCACCAGCCAGTCAGAAAGCTGGCTAATCATCTGATGATATCCTTCCGCCTGCTCCGGCGGGCAGAACGGATGCAATTCGGCAAATTCCGGCCAGGTAATAGGGATCATTTCAGCAGCGGCGTTCAGCTTCATGGTGCAGGAACCCAGCGGGATCATCGCCTGGTTCAGCGCCAGATCTTTACGCTCCAGCGAATGCATATAGCGCATCATTTCGGTTTCGCTGTGGTAACGGTTAAATACCGGATGCGTCAGAATCGCGTCATCGCGCAGCATACTTTGCTGAATGGAGCGGCTATCAAGCGCCACGTCTTTATCCAGCGTTTCAATGTTCAGGCCGTGGTCATCGCCCAACAGTACCGTAAACAGTTGCAGGACATGGTCGCGGGTAGTGGTTTCGTCCAGGGTGATGCCCACCGCGTTATGAATATCGCTGCGCAGATTGATCTCTGCCGCTTCAGCACGCGCCAGTACCGCAGCTTTATCGGCCACTTCCACACACAGCGTGTCGAAGTAGTGCGCGTGGCGCAGCTTCAGCCCTTTTTGTTGCAGGCCAGCCGCCAGAATATCAGTCAGGCGATGGATACGATTAGCGATGCGCTTCAGGCCGACCGGACCATGATAAACGGCATACAGACTGGCGATGTTAGCCAGCAGCACCTGCGAGGTACAAATGTTGGAGTTCGCTTTCTCACGACGGATATGCTGCTCGCGCGTCTGCATCGCCATGCGCAGCGCGGTGTTGCCCGCCGCGTCTTTTGAGACACCGATAATACGGCCTGGCATGGAGCGTTTGAATTCATCTTTGGCGGCAAAGAATGCCGCGTGCGGGCCACCGTAACCCATCGGTACGCCAAAACGTTGCGCAGAGCCAAAAACAATATCCGCGCCCTGTTTACCCGGCGCGGTGAGCAGCACTAACGCCATAAAATCGGCGGCGACGCTGACGATCACTTTACGGGCTTTGAGTTCGCTAACCAGCGCGCTGTAGTCGTGAATTTCGCCCGTGGTGCCTACCTGTTGTAACAGCACACCGAATACGTCCTGATGATCCAGCACTTTTGCCGCATCATCGACAATCACATCAAAGCCGAAGGTTTTGGCGCGGGTGCGGACGACATCCAAAGTTTGCGGATGGACATCAGAGGCGACAAAGAAACGGTTGGCATTTTTCAGTTTGCTGACGCGCTTTGCCATCGCCATCGCTTCAGCGGCGGCGGTCGCTTCATCCAGCAGCGAGGCGGAGGCCATGTCCAGTTCGGTCAGATCCAGCGTCACCTGTTGGAAGTTGAGCAGCGCTTCCAGACGCCCCTGAGAGACTTCCGGCTGATACGGCGTGTAGGCGGTATACCAGCCTGGATTTTCCAGCATGTTGCGCAGGATAACCGGCGGTAGCTGCACGGCGGTATAGCCCATACCAATGTACGACGTGAAGCGCTTGTTACGGCCCGCGATGGCTTTTAATTCTGCCAGCGCGGCATATTCGGTTGCCGCCTCGCCAACCTGAGGCGGGGTCGCGAGCTGAATGTCTTTCGGCACGATCTGGCCTGTCAGCGCGTTTAATGACTCGGCGCCGACGGCATTCAGCATCTCTTGCTGCTGCTCGGCGTCGGGTCCAATGTGGCGTTCAATGAAAGCGCCGCTGTTTTCAAGCTGGCTTAACGTCTGTGTCATGAGCGATGGTTCCTGAAACATGCAGTGAATCGTATTTGTCAGACTACGTTGCCCGGTGACGCTAGCGCTTACCGGGCCTGAGCATATAAAACGAATACGCAAAATCATTCGCGATGCAGGACGGCGGCGACGCAGAGAGTCCCCAGTAGCTTACATAAGTAAGTGACTGGGATGAGCGAAGACAAACCGGCTACGCCGGTTTGAACAGCGCTTGCGCTGGCCCCGAAGGGGCGAGGCCTCAGGCCGAGTAAAGCTAACGCGCCTGCAGCGTGAAGGATGAAGCGTATTTACTCGTCTTCGAGTAATGCTTCGTACGCGGTGGCATCCAGCAGAGACTCCAGCTCGCTTTCATTGCTGGCTTTGATTTTAAAGATCCAGCCGCCGGCATACGGTTCGCTGTTAACCAGCTCCGGGGAGTCGCTCAGCGCATCGTTTACCGCCACGATCTCGCCGCTTATCGGCGCATAAATGTCGGACGCCGCTTTTACGGACTCCGCCACGGCGCAGTCGTCGCCCGCGCTTACGGTCGCGCCGACTTCCGGCAGATCAACAAAAACCATATCGCCCAACAGCTCCTGAGCGTGTTCAGTAATGCCAACGGTGTAAGTGCCGTCCGCTTCTTTACGCAGCCATTCGTGTTCTTTGCTGTATTTCAGTTCTGCGGGTACGTTGCTCATCAATCAATCTCCAAAAAAGGATGAATCACGCGACGGCTTTGCCGTTACGCACAAAAACAGGTTTAGTCACTTTTACCGGCATTTCACGGTTACGAATTTGTACAATCGCCGTCTCGCCGATGCCCGCCGGAACGCGCGCCAGCGCAATGCTGTAGCCCAACGTTGGGGAGAACGTCCCGCTGGTGATAATACCTTCTTGCTGATTGCCCTGCGCATCGATAAAACGCACCGGCAGTTCATTACGCAATACGCCTTTCTCAGTCATCACCAGACCGACAAGCTGCTCATGGCCTTTTTCACGCTGCATCTCCAGCGCCTCACGGCCAATAAAGTCGCGATCCGTCGGTTCCCAGGCGATAGTCCAGCCCATGTTGGCCGCCAGCGGAGAGATACCTTCATCCATCTCCTGACCGTACAGGTTCATGCCTGCTTCCAGACGCAGCGTGTCACGCGCGCCAAGACCGCACGGCTTCACGCCCGCCTCCACCAGCGCACGCCAGAAATCCGCCTCTTTTTCATTCGGCATGGCGATTTCATAGCCCGCTTCGCCGGTATAACCGGTGGTGGCAATAAACAGATCGCCCGCCTGTACGCCGAAGAACGGCTTCATCCCTTCTACCGCGTTACGCTGCGCCTCGCTAAACAGCGTCGCCGCTTTTTCCTGCGCATTCGGCCCCTGTACCGCAATCAGCGACAGGTCGTCACGAACGGTGATGTCGATGGCATAAGGTTCAGCGTGTTGGGTAATCCAGGAGAGATCTTTTTCGCGGGTGGCGGAGTTAACAACGAGACGGAAGAAATCTTCAGTGAAGTAGTAGACGATGAGGTCATCAATCACCCCACCCGAGGCATTGAGCATACCGGAATAAAGCGCTTTGCCGGTGATGGTCAGCTTCGCCACGTCGTTGGCCAGCAGATAACGTAGAAACTCTCGTGTGCGGCTACCATGAAGATCGACAATCGTCATATGCGATACATCAAACATCCCGGCATCAGTGCGCACAGCGTGGTGTTCATCAAGCTGGGAACCGTAATGCAGGGGCATCATCCAGCCATGAAAATCGACCATGCGGGCGCCGCATAGCGTGTGTTGTTCGTACAAAGGCGTCTGTTGGGCCATCTTTTCCTCGTTGAATTAGCGGGGGCTAACAACCATTTTCATGGGAAATCTTCGCCACGAAACCTGACATCGACGCCCTTTTCCCTGCGCCGACGCAAACGTTCTCTTACTCCTGAACTTACCACCGAACCAAACGCTAAACCATAAGGCTGAATTTACCATCACATTAGCTTATGACTAAAAAACGCCAAAACCCCATCAGCACAAAAAACCACTATCACGATAAATGACCTCCATAAACAGCAAGCTGATACGATTTATCCCGACATGAATTAATATTAAATGCGGAAAAAATGTCGAAAATCACGTTAGCTAAAAATGGTGACATTAGAAAATATAATGCGAAATAAGCGGTGAAATTAGATTATTTCAAATGAGGATAGCCCCCCGGCACGATAGCCGGGAAAGCAAAGTGTGACGGGTTTCAAACTCTTGCCGGCGTGCAGTCAAACGCTTAACGAAGCCATTGCGGAAGGTCGTTTAACCCCATCGCCTGGCGAAGCAGTTGGGGTTTGACGCCGGGGAGCGTATCGGCCAGTTTCAGCCCGATGTCGCGCAGCAATTTTTTTGCCGGGTTTTCTCCGGCAAACAGGTCACGAAAACCCTGCATCCCGGCCAGCATCATCGCCGCGCTATGTTTACGGCTACGCTCATAACGACGAAGATAAAGATGTTGGCCAATGTCTTTGCCCTGGCGCTGAAGCCGGCGCAGATCGTCCACCAGTTCAGCCGCGTCCATAAAGCCGAGGTTGACGCCTTGCCCTGCCAGCGGATGGATGGTGTGCGCAGCATCGCCGACCAACGCCAGACGATGTGCGGAAAACTGGCGAGCATAGCGGCCCGTCAGAGGAAAGACCTGTCGTTCGCTTTCCACGCGGCATAAGCCCAGCCGATTATCGAAGGCGATAGTCAACGCCTGGTTAAACGCCTCGTCGCCGCTCTGTTGCATACGCTCCGCATCCTGCGGAGAAAGCGACCAGACAATGGAACACAGATGCGGATCGCTTAACGGCAAAAACGCCAGAATACCCTCACCATGAAATACCTGGCGAGCAACCGCGCCGTGCGGCTCTTCGGTGCGGATAGTCGCTACCAACGCATGGTGTCGGTAGTCCCAGAAGGTTAAGGGAATATCCGCTTTGTTACGCAGCCAGGAGTTGGCGCCATCCGCGCCAATCACCAGACGCGCGGTTAACATCGCGCCGTCTTTTAAGGTCAGGAAAGCGTCGTTCTCTCCCCAGGCGACCTGCTGCAACTCCGCTGGCGCCATTAAGGTGATATCCGCTGCTTGCTGCGCTTTCTGCCACAGTGCGTAGTGAATGACGCTGTTTTCAACAATATGCCCCAGATGGCTATATCCCATGCTTGCGTCATCAAACGTAATACGGCCAAAGCTGTCTTTATCCCAGACTTCCATACCGTGGTAGCAACTTGCCCGCCGCGCCACAATGTTTGACCATACGCCAAGACGGGTAAGCAGTTTTTCGCTGGCGGCATTAATCGCCGACACCCGAAGCTGAGGCGGCGCATCGTTCGCCAACGGCTGGGGGACAACGTGATCCAGTACCGCAACGCGCAAACCGCTCCCCTGCAAGCCGCAGGCGACAGCCAGTCCCACCATGCCTCCGCCAACTATTGCTACATCAACACTTTGCACTATTTACTCCTGGTCAAATGACGCCTTTCGTAGGTCTGATAAGCGAAACGCCATCAGGGCTTGTACAGCGCCTGCCGGATGGCGGCTTACGGTTAACTTATCGCGCGACCCAGCCAAGCGTACGCTGTGCCAACGCATCGCGCGCAGGCGGTAATAATTCCATCGCCATTAAACCGATATTGCGCCCAATAACCAGCGGCGCCCAGCGATTTGCAAACAGATGGACCAGACTGTTCGTCACGCCAATCGTCGTATCCCGGTCAACCTGACGACGCTGCTGATAGCGCGATAACACGTGCCAGGCGCCAATATCCTCGCCCGCGTCCTGTGCCGCGACCAGCGTTTCCGCCAGACTCATGACATCGCGCAGACCGAGATTAAACCCTTGCCCGGCGATAGGATGCAACGTCTGCGCCGCATTGCCGACCAGTACAGTCCGGTGAGTAAACGCTTTCGCCGCCGTAGTAAGAGCAAGCGGATACGCGCTGCGCTTACCCGCCAGAGTCATTCGCCCCAGCCGCCAGCCGAACGCGGCCTGCAACGCATGACAGAACTGCGCGTCAGACCAGCTCAGCACCTCATCGCGCTGGTCGAGCGGGTGACACCAAACCAGCGAACATCGGCCGTGCGACATCGGCAACATCGCCAGCGGGCCATGGGGGGTAAAACGTTCAAAGGCGCGTCCCTGATGCGGGATAGCGGTCGCGACATTCGCTATCACCGCTAACTGTTCGTAAGGCTCCTGACGCCAGTCAACGCCGCAGGCTGACGCCAGCGCGGAGTGGGTACCGTCAGCCGCCACCAGAACGCTGCCAGCTATCACATTGCCGTTTTCCAGAGTGACGTTAACCTGCTGCTGGGTACGCGACACGCTGGCTACGCGCTCCGGGCAGTGCAGCGTAACGCCCGGCGCTTTACGCAAGAGCGCAAACAGACGCAGCCCGATATCATGCAGCTCCGCAACGTGACCCAACGCTGCCAGGCTGTAATCCTGCGCGTCGAGAGTCACAAATCCGGCATGACCGCGATCGCTGACGTGTACGGTGTTGATTGCCGTTGCGCAATCGGAAATCGCCTGCCAAACGCCAATTCGCGCCAGTTGCTGGCAAGTGCCCGCCGCCAGCGCAATCGCTCTGGCGTCAAAGCCGGGATGACCGTCGGCTTCAGGCGCTTTCGCTTCAATCAGATGTACCGGCAACGTCCCATGACTGAATTGAGAGATGGCCAGCGCCAGCGTCGCGCCTGCCATGCCGCCGCCAACGATAATGACGCTCATTGCTGCCGCGCCGCCGCCATTAACGCTTCAATGTCATCCGCCTTCTTCACAACGCCAGCGGTCAGGTTGTCATTACCGGTTTCGGTAATGACAATGTCATCTTCAATTCGAACGCCAATGCCGCGATACGCTTCCGGCACGTCGGCATCCGGCGCGATATAGAGACCTGGCTCTACAGTCAGCACCATGCCCGGCTCCAGGATGCGGGAGCGATCCGGCCCATAAACGCCAACATCGTGAACATCCAGCCCCAACCAGTGGCTCAAGCCATGCATAAAGAAGGGACGATGCGCGTTTTCGGCAATCAGTTGATCAACCTCTCCTCGCAAAATCCCCAGCTTCACCAGCCCGGTTATCATGATGCGCACCACTTCGCCGGTTACTTCCTGAATAGAAGTACCAGGACGAAACAGTCGCAGGCTGGTCTCCAGCGATTCCAGAACGATGTCATAAATTTCACGCTGAGCTGGCGTGAATTTCCCGTTCACCGGGAAAGTACGCGTGATATCGCCCGCGTAACCTTTATATTCACAGCCTGCGTCGATAAGCACTAAATCGCCGTCGCGCATTTCACTTTCGTTTTCAGTGTAATGCAGGATGCAGCCATTTTCGCCGCTGCCGACAATGGTGTTATAAGACGGATAGCGCGCGCCGTGGCGATTAAATTCGTGGTGAATTTCACCCTCCAACTGATACTCAAACATCCCCGGACGGCATTTTTCCATCGCGCGGATATGCGCCAGCGCGCTAATTTTCCCGGCGCGGCGCATGAGCGCAATCTCTTCCGGCGATTTGAACAGGCGCATCTCATGGACGATAGGTCGCCAGTCAGTCATGGTGGCCGGCGCGGTCAGATTCTGGCGGGAGCCTTTACGTAGCTTCTCCAGCGCAGCCAGAACAATCTCGTCGGCATACGCATATTCGCCCTGCGCGTGGTACACCACATCCAGACCGTTAAGCAATTGAAAGAGTTGCTGGTTGATTTCGCTAAACGCCAGCGCCCGGTCAACGCCCAGTTTTTCCGGCGCGGCATCCTGCCCTAAACGGCGACCAAACCAGATTTCCGCCGTCAGGTCGCGAACGCGGTTGAACAAAACGCTGTGGTTGTGGGTGTCATCACTCTTAATCAGTACCAGCACGGCCTCCGGTTCGTTAAAACCGGTGAAATACCAGAAGTCGCTACTCTGGCGATACGGATATTCACTGTCTGCGCTACGCGTCGCCTCCGGCGCGGCAAAGATCAGCGCGGCGCTGCCGGGCTGCATTTGCGCCAGTAATGCCTGGCGACGACGTTGGTATTCCTGCTGAGTCATGACATGGCCTCCATTTCGTTTTTTCTTAGTGTAGCGTCGGTTTACGCACTTCCGGCGCAGTCGGCTGTTGGCGCGTGAAAGTGTCATGACATAACAGCGCCGCAACACGGACATATTCAATAATCTCTTCGAGCGACATCTCCAGCTCTTCCTGATCTTCGCTCTCATCATAACCAAGCTGCGCAATATTACGCAGGTCGTCAATCGCTTCACCCGTTTCGCCGGTGACTTTATCAAGTTTAGGCTGCGTTACGCCGAGGCCAAGCAAAAAGTGGTTAACCCACCCGGCTAACGCATCCGCGCGATCAAACACGCTGACATCGTCGCCTTCAGGCAGATAAAGCTGAAAAAGAAAGCCGTCGTCTTCCAGCGCGTCGCTGGTCGCCGCGTGCATTTTGCGCAGCGCCTGAGCAAGCTCATGCCCGAAGGCCAGACCTTCGTTCGTCAGGTCGTGAAGCAGCGGCTGCCATGAGCTGTCGTTGTTGCCGCCGCAAATCATCCCGCTGATTAAACCATGCATTTCAGCCGGGGTCAGACCGGCCCCTTGTTGATTCAAAAACCGGTTCATTTCGTTGTAACCAGGCATTTCGTTCTGTATAGACATAAGCATTCGTCATCAAAGGGAGGATATTCATGGTATGCTACCACTTTGGACCCTGGTGAACCAGAAAAGGGCTTGTATCTTCACACCAGGGTAGCTATAGTGTCGCCCCTTCGCGGACCCTGGGTCTGGAGACGAAGGCAGCGCAGTCAATCAGCAGGAAGGTGGCATGTCTGCACAACCCGTCGATATCCAAATATTTGGCCGTTCACTGCGAGTGAATTGCCCGCCTGACCAAAGGGATGCGTTGAATCAGGCTGCGGACGATCTGAATCAGCGGTTGCAAGATCTGAAAGTTCGCACTAGAGTCACAAATACTGAGCAGTTGGTTTTCATTGCCGCATTGAATATCAGCTATGAGTTAACTCAGGAAAAAGCGAAGACCCGCGACTACGCGGCGAGCATGGAACAACGTATTCGGATGCTACAACAGACCATCGAACAGGCGTTGCTTGATCAGGGTCGCATAACCGAAAAAACGGGCCAAAACTTTGAATAACACTTTTCGCTTTACTATGGTAAAGTGATTGTGAAAACAGAATTTCTCTGAGATGTTTGCAAGCGGGCCAGTCCCCTGAGCCGATATTTCATACCACAAGAATGTGGCGCTCCGCGGTTGGTGAGCATGCTCGGTTCGTCCGAGAAGCCTTAAAACTGTGACGACACATTCACCTTGAACCAAGGGTTCAAGGGTTACAGCCTGCGGCGGCATCTCGGAGATTCCCCTTCTGACTGGCGACAGCCATGATGCAACTTCCTGAACTCTCTTTATCACGACAAGAAATCCGCCGAGTGATTCGGCAACGTCGCCGTGCGCTGACGCCAGAGCAGCAACGCCGCTTTGGTCAACAGGCCGCCGCCAGAATGCTCAGTTTTCCTCCTGTCGTGATGGCGCACACTGTCGCCGTGTTTCTCTCCTTTGACGGCGAACTCGACACCCAGCCGCTGATAGAACAGCTTTGGTTATCAGGAAAACGGGTTTACTTACCGGTACTGCATCCATTCAGCGCTGGTAATTTGCTGTTTTTGCATTACCATCCGCACAGCGAACTGGTAACCAATCGTCTGAAAATTCAGGAGCCTAAGCTGGATGTGCGCGACGTTTTACCGCTCTCCCAACTGGATGTGCTGGTGACGCCGTTAGTGGCGTTTGACGACGACGGACAGCGTCTGGGGATGGGTGGCGGTTTTTATGACCGTACGCTACAAAACTGGCAGTCTTATGGTTTGACACCGGTCGGCTATACGCACGATTGCCAGCGCGTCGAAAAACTGCCGGTTGAAGAATGGGATATCCCTCTACCTGCGGTAGTGACGCCGTCAAAGGTGTGGACCTGGCAGGCCCATTCTCCTGATTGACAGCGTCGTTTTTTTGACCTAAATTCGTCGGTAAAGGGTGAGGGAGGCGAACCTCCCTCCTGCGTTTGTGCTGTTAATATGCTGGCGTAGCGATGATTAACAGTATCAGCAGTATGATGACGTACCTCATCATTGTCCCTTTCCTTTCATAGCCCCTGCTTCGGTAGGGGCCTTTCCGTTTCAGCCCAGTGCTGACCCCTATCGTAAGTTTCTTTTTCTCACACACAATGCACGGCAAAGCCTTTAATCACCCATTGCGGCCAAGCTCGAAAACAGAATGTATACGTTACAAAAGGTTCAACCAGGCAGGGAAACAGAGGAAAAGTTCGGGCAGACCGACGACCTGCCCGTGAAGGGTAAAATCAGTACAGCAGACGGGCGCGAATGGTGCCCGGAATCGCCTTCATCGCCAGCAGCGCTTTCTCCGCCACATCGCCATCGGCTTCTATATCAATCACCACATACCCCATTCGGGCGGAGGTTTGCAGATACTGCGCGGCAATATTAACGCCCTGCTCGGCAAAGATCTGGTTAAGCGCGGTCAATACGCCCGGACGGTTTTCATGAATGTGCATCAGACGACGACCGCCGTGCAGCGGCAGCGACACTTCCGGGAAGTTCACGGCGGAAAGCGTCGAGCCGTTATCCGAATACTTAATCAGTTTTCCTGCAACTTCCAGACCGATGTTTTCTTGCGCCTCCTGCGTCGAGCCGCCGATATGCGGCGTCAGGATCACGTTATCGAATTCGCACAGCGGAGAGGTAAACGGATCGCTATTAGTGGCCGGCTCCGTCGGGAAGACGTCGATAGCCGCCCCCGCCAGATGTTTCGTCGCCAGCGCGTCGCACAAAGCCGGGATGTCCACCACCGTACCGCGCGCGGCGTTAATCAGCAGCGAACCGGGCTTCATCAGGGCAATCTCTTTTGCGCCCATCATATTTTTGGTAGAGGCGTTTTCAGGTACATGCAGACTGACCACATCACTCATATTCAGCAATTCAGACAGGTGCTGTACCTGAGTTGCATTACCGAGCGGCAGTTTATTTTCAATATCATAGAAATAGACATGCATCCCCAGCGATTCCGCCAGAATGCCCAACTGCGTCCCGATATGGCCGTAACCGATAATGCCAAGCTTTTTGCCGCGCGCTTCGAACGATCCCGCCGCCAGTTTATTCCATACGCCGCGGTGCGCTTTGGCGTTCGCTTCCGGCACGCCGCGCAGCAGCAGCAATAGCTCGCCAATCACCAGCTCCGCCACGGAACGGGTATTCGAGAATGGCGCGTTAAAGACCGGAATACCGCGTTTTGCCGCCGCATTTAAATTCACCTGGTTGGTGCCGATGCAAAAACAGCCAATCGCCACCAGCTTCTCTGCGGCATTAATCACTTCCTCTGTCAGATGAGTACGGGATCGCAGACCGATGAAGTGGGCATCGCGGATGGACGCTTTCAACTGTTCAGCGTCCAGCGCGCCCTTGTGATATTCAATGTTGGTGTAACCTGCCGCACGAAGGCTTTCCAGCGCCTTTTGATGCACCCCTTCAACCAGCAGAAATTTAATTTTATCTTTCTCCAGCGATACCTTTGCCATTTCCCCGATCCTGTCTTTTTTGCCATCTGATGTTGTGTGTGGATTTGCATCCGTCCTTCAACATATCAAAAAAAATTATCGCGGCAATATGAACGTTTGCGCCAGCGTCCTGAAGGAATCGCATACAGCGGGAAATAGCAGATGAAAATGCCAGGAATAACTTTTTCTTTGGAGAGATCGGCAGGGCAAACGATTAAACGTGATACATGTCACCAAATTTGCCCTGACCGAATTTTTTACGCGGCAGGAAATGCGCCTGGCGGGATTATTTTACGATGGTTTTCACCCCGTCCGGCGTGCCAATCAGTGCAACATCGGCGCCACGGTTGGCGAACAGCCCCACGGTCACGACGCCCGGAATCGCGTTAATGGCATTTTCCAGCGCGATGGGATCAAGGATTTCCATACCATAAACATCCAGAATCACGTTGCCGTTATCCGTGACCACGCCCTGACGGTACTCCGGACGCCCGCCCAGCTTCACCAGTTGACGAGCGACCGCGCTGCGCGCCATCGGAATCACTTCGACCGGCAATGGGAATTTGCCAAGAATATCCACCTGTTTAGAGGCATCCGCGATACAGATAAATTTCTCCGCCACGGAAGCAATAATTTTCTCACGGGTTAATGCCGCGCCGCCGCCTTTGATCATCTGCATATGACCGTTGATTTCGTCCGCGCCGTCGACATAGATGCCCAGGCTATCCACTTCGTTGAGATCAAACACATGAATACCGAGGCCTTTGAGTTTTTCAGTCGAGGCGTCCGAGCTGGAGACCGCGCCTTCAATCTGGCCTTTCATTGTGCCCAGCGCATCAATAAAGTGTGCGGCCGTTGAGCCTGTACCAACGCCCACAATGGTGCCGGGCTGTACATACTGAAGTGCCGCCCATCCTACCGCTTTTTTCAGTTCATCCTGCGTCATAGATCGTTTCGCCTGTGGTGTGAAAATTCAGCCGCATTATAGAACATTGTCGGGAAAAATCTCCGTGTCCGTACACAGGCTACGGATTTCATCTGTACCGACGGCAAATTTATGTCATAGTGCGGAAAAAAATATCAGGAGCACGACACAACAATGAAACGTCCGGACTACAGAACACTACAGGCGCTGGATGCCGTTATACGTGAACGAGGATTCGAGCGCGCCGCCCAGAAACTGTGCATCACGCAATCCGCCGTCTCACAGCGCATAAAACAGCTTGAGAATATGTTCGGACAACCTTTGTTGGTGCGTACCGTTCCTCCTCGCCCCACCGAGCAAGGGCAAAAATTACTGGCTCTGCTGCGTCAGGTTGAACTGCTGGAAGAAGAGTGGCTGGGCGATGAACAAACCGGCTCTACGCCGCTGCTGCTGTCGCTGGCGGTTAACGCCGACAGTCTGGCGACCTGGCTGCTTCCGGCGCTGGCGCCGGTGCTGGCGGACTCCCCTATCCGTCTCAACTTACAGGTGGAAGATGAAACGCGCACGCAAGAACGTCTGCGTCGCGGCGAGGTGGTGGGCGCGGTGAGTATCCAGCATCAGGCGCTGCCCAGTTGCCTGGTGGACAAACTGGGCGCGCTCGACTATCTGTTTGTCGCGTCAAAACCGTTTGCCGAGCGCTATTTCCCCAACGGCGTTACCCGTTCGTCCCTGCTGAAAGCGCCTGCCGTCGCGTTCGACCATCTGGATGATATGCATCAGGCCTTTTTGCAACAGAATTTCGATCTGCCGCCCGGCAGCGTGCCGTGCCATATCGTTAATTCATCCGAAGCTTTTGTACAGCTTGCGCGGCAGGGCACGACCTGCTGCATGATCCCTCACCTGCAGATTGAGAAAGAGCTGGAAAGCGGCGAGTTGATCAACTTAACGCCCGGTTTGCTACAACGCCGGATGCTTTACTGGCACCGTTTTGCCCCGGAAAGCCGGATGATGCGCAAAGTGACCGACGCGCTGCTGGAGTACGGGCACAAGGTGCTGCGTCAGGATTAGCCTTTCTTATTAATGCCGGATGGCGGCGTGAACGCCTTATCCGGCCTGCATGACCCATTATTCCCCCATCACTTCTTTGAAATTCATCACAAAATCATTACATTCAGGCGGCAAAAAACGACGCGCCGTTGGCTATTTTTTGCAGGCGACAAGGTGATTAAAAACGCTCACCGTATTAGCAAATCTTCATTTTCATTGCGTAATACGGAGCGAAAAATGGCTAATTTACAGGCGTGGCAAACGCTCGCCAATAAGGAGCTAAGCCGACGGGAAAAAACCGTCGAATCGTTGATACGGCAAACAGCGGAGGGCATTGCCGTTAAACCGCTGTATACCGAAGCCGATCTTGATAATCTGGAGGTCACCGGTACGCTGCCCGGCCTGCCGCCTTACGTGCGTGGTCCACGCGCCACCATGTACACCGCCCAGCCATGGACCATTCGTCAGTATGCCGGATTCTCCACCGCCAAAGAGTCCAACGCCTTTTATCGTCGCAACCTCGCCGCCGGGCAAAAAGGCCTTTCTGTCGCTTTTGATCTGGCGACCCACCGTGGTTATGACTCTGATAACCCGCGCGTGGCGGGCGATGTCGGTAAAGCCGGCGTGGCGATTGATACCGTCGAAGATATGAAAGTGCTGTTCGACCAGATCCCGCTGGATAAGATGTCAGTATCGATGACGATGAACGGCGCAGTATTGCCGATAATGGCGTTTTATATCGTCGCAGCGCAGGAGCAAGGCGTCGCGCCTGAACAGCTCACCGGGACAATACAAAACGACATTTTGAAAGAGTATCTGTGCCGTAACACCTATATCTATCCGCCAAAACCGTCCATGCGTATTATCGCCGACATCATCGCCTGGTGTTCCGGGAACATGCCGCGCTTTAACACTATCAGCATCAGCGGCTATCACATGGGCGAAGCTGGCGCGAACTGCGTGCAACAAGTGGCATTTACCCTGGCGGACGGTATCGAATACATTAAAGCCGCCCTTTCCGCCGGGCTGAAAATTGATGATTTCGCTCCGCGCCTGTCGTTCTTTTTCGGTATCGGTATGGACCTGTTTATGAACGTTGCCATGCTGCGCGCCGCACGCTATCTGTGGAGCGAAGCAGTGAGCGGTTTCGGCGCGACCAATCCCAAATCGCTGGCACTACGTACCCATTGCCAGACCTCCGGCTGGAGCCTGACCGAGCAAGACCCTTATAACAACGTCATTCGCACCACCATTGAAGCGCTCGGCGCCACGCTTGGCGGCACCCAGTCTCTGCATACTAACGCCTTTGATGAAGCGCTCGGCCTGCCGACCGACTTTTCGGCGCGTATCGCCCGTAATACGCAGATCATTATTCAGGAAGAGTCGGCGATCTGCCGCACCGTCGATCCGCTGGCGGGCTCATATTACGTCGAGTCACTCACCGATCAGATCGTCAAGCAAGCCAGAGCGATTATCAAACAGATCGACAAGGCGGGCGGCATGGCGAAGGCGATCGAGGCTGGATTACCGAAGCGGATGATCGAAGAAGCCTCCGCCCGCGAACAGTCGCTCATCGACCAGGGCGAACGCGTTATCGTCGGCGTCAACAAATACAAGCTGGAAAAAGAAGACGAAACGGCAGTACTGGAAATTGATAACGTGAAGGTGCGCAACGAGCAGATCGCCGCGCTGAAACGCATCCGCGCTACTCGCGATAACCGTGCGGTGAAAGCTGCTCTGGAAGCGCTGACTCACGCGGCGCAGCATCATGAAAACCTGCTGGCCGCCGCCGTCGAGGCCGCCCGCGTTCGCGCCACGCTGGGGGAAATCTCCGATGCTCTGGAAGCGGCGTTTGATCGCTATCTGGTGCCCAGCCAGTGCGTTACCGGCGTGATTGCGCAAAGCTATCATCAGTCCGATAAGTCTGCCGGTGAGTTTGATGCTATTGTTGTGCAAACTCAGCAATTTCTCGCTGACACTGGGCGCCGTCCGCGCATCCTGATCGCCAAAATGGGCCAGGACGGCCACGATCGCGGAGCAAAAGTGATCGCCAGCGCCTATTCCGATCTCGGTTTCGATGTCGATCTCAGCCCTATGTTCTCTACCCCAGACGAGATCGCCCGCCTGGCGGTGGAAAATGACGTTCATGTCATAGGCGCCTCATCGCTGGCCGCCGGTCATAAAACATTAATTCCGGAGCTGGTGGCAGCACTCAAAAAATGGGGCCGCGAGGACATCTGCGTGGTGGCGGGCGGCGTGATCCCGCCGCAGGACTACGCTTTCCTTAAAGCACATGGCGTGGCGGCAATTTATGGTCCCGGCACGCCGATGCTGGAGAGCGTACGCGATGTTCTGACCCGGATTAGTCAGCATCATGATTAACGATACCACGCTGATAGACGCCGTCACGCGCCTGCGTCAAGGCGATCGCGCCACGCTCGCGCAAGCGATGACGCTGATAGAAAGCAGCCATCCTCGTCATCAGGAACTTAGCGCGCGCCTGCTGGATGCCATTATGCCTTTTACCGGTAACGCTCTGCGGCTGGGGATCACCGGAACGCCAGGCGCCGGAAAAAGCACATTTCTGGAAGCCTTCGGCATGTTATTGATTCGCCAGAACTTACGCGTGGCAGTTATTGCCGTCGATCCCAGCAGCCCGGTAAGCGGCGGCAGTATTCTCGGCGATAAAACCCGAATGACAGCGCTTTCGCGATCGGACGCGGCGTTTATTCGTCCCGTCCCTTCCGGCGGACATCTGGGCGGTGCCTGTCTGCGCGCGCGGGAGCTGATACTGCTGTGCGAAGCGGCAGGCTATGACATCGTCATCGTCGAAACCGTAGGCGTTGGCCAGTCGGAAACGGAAGTCGCCAATATGGTGGACTGTTTTATTGCGCTACAGATCGCCGGTGGCGGCGATGATCTGCAGGGGATTAAAAAAGGCATTATGGAGGTGGCGGATCTGATCGTCATTAATAAGGATGATGGCGATAATCGCGGCAATGTGGCTATCGCCCGCCATATGTATGAAAGCGCGCTGCATATCCTGCGCCGCAAGTATGCCGAATGGCAGCCGCAGGTTCTAACCTGTAGCGCCCTGCAAAATCGCGGAGTCGACCAGGTATGGCAAACCCTCTGTGATTTCCGCTCTACCCTTGCCGCCAGCGACCGTCTGGAGCAGGTACGCCGTCAGCAGGCGCTTCACTGGTTACAGCAACAAACGAAAGAACAGACGTTGCATATGCTGTTTGCCCGCCCCGATTTTGCGCGCTATTTCCAGCACACGTTGCAGGCTGTGAAAAGCAACGATCTTTCACCGCGCACCGGTCTGCGGCGCATTAGCGAATTTCTACAGAATCATTACTTTCAATAAAGAGATTATTATGTCTTATCAATATGTTAATGTCGTTATTATTCAAAAAGTCGCGGTCATTGAATTCAATTATGCCCGTAAACTTAACGCCCTGAGCAAAGTCTTTATTGATGATCTGATGCAAGCGCTAAGCGATCTTAATCGTCCAGAAATTCGCTGCATTATTCTGCGCGCGCCCAGCGGCGCAAAAGTCTTTTCCGCAGGCCATGATATTCATGAATTGCCCAGCGGACGGCGCGATCCGCTGTCTTATGACGATCCGCTACGTCAGATCACCCGCTTGATCCAGAAGTATCCCAAGCCGGTGATCTCAATGGTAGAGGGCAGCGTTTGGGGTGGCGCGTTTGAGATGATCATGAGCTCCGATCTGATCATCGCCGCCAGCACTTCCACTTTCTCCATGACGCCGGTGAATCTTGGCGTACCGTACAACCTGGTCGGCATTCATAACCTGATCCGCGATGCGGGATTCCATATCGTTAAGGAGCTAATTTTTACCGCGTCGCCAATTACTGCCCAGCGCGCGCTGGCGGTCGGCATTCTTAACCATGTTGTTGAAGCCGACGAACTGGAAGATTTCACGTTACAAATGGCGCACCATATTTCAGAAAAAGCGCCGTTGGCCATAGCGGTGATAAAAGAAGAACTGCGGGTGCTGGGCGAAGCGCACACCATGAATTCTGATGAGTTTGAACGCATCCAGGGAATGCGGCGCGCCGTTTATGACAGCGAGGATTATCAGGAAGGAATGAACGCTTTTCTGGAAAAACGTAAGCCCCATTTCGTGGGGCACTGAGGGTGAGGATCACGCGATGAAAGTCTCCTGGCCAACAATGAGCGCCGATGACGCGGCGGAAATCATTCAGCATAACGATATGGTGGCGTTCAGCGGCTTTACCCCCGCCGGTTCGCCCAAAGCGCTGCCTGCCGCGATCGCCAGACGCGCCAATGCGCTGCACCAAATGCGGCAGCCTTTTCAGATTCGATTATTAACGGGCGCGTCTATCAGCGCCGCCGCCGACGATGCGCTGTCGGAGGCTGATGCGGTCTCCTGGCGTGCGCCCTATCAGACCTCAACCGGCCTGCGCCAAAAAATTAATCAGGGGCAGGTAAAGTTTGTCGATCTGCATCTGAGCGAAGTCGCGCAGATGGTTAACTACGGCTTTTTTGGCGACATCGACGTGGCCGTTATCGAAGCCACAGCCATTACCAGCGATGGGCGCGTCTGGCTGTCCAGCGGTATCGGCAATGCGCCGACCTGGCTGCTGCGGGCCCAAAAAGTGATCATCGAACTGAATCACTATCATAACCCGCGCGTCGCCGAACTGGCCGATATCGTCATTCCCGGCGCACCGCCGCGGCGCAACAGCGTCGCTATTTTTCATGCGCTGGATCGGGTAGGTCATCAGTACGTACAGATCGATCCGCGCAAAATTGTCGCGGTGGTAGAAACGAATCTTCCCGATGCTGGCAACGTGCTGGATAACGCCAACCCCATCTGCCAGCAGATTGCCGATAATGTGGTTACGTTTCTGCTTAATGAGATGGCGCAAGGGCGCATCCCGGCAGAATTTTTACCGCTGCAAAGCGGCGTGGGCAACATCAACAATGCGGTGATGGCGCGACTTGGCGAAAACCCGGATATTCCGTCCTTTATGATGTATTCCGAAGTGTTGCAGGAGTCTGTGGTGCATCTGCTGGAGACAGGCAAAATCACTGGCGCCAGCGCCTCCAGCCTGACGGTTTCCGCCGACTCGCTGCAAAAGATTTACGATAATATGGATTTCTTCGCCAGCCGTATCGTGCTGCGTCCGCAAGAGATCTCCAATAATCCAGAAATTATCCGGCGGCTTGGCGTTATTGCGCTGAATGTCGGCCTGGAGTTTGACATCTATGGACATGCCAACTCCACGCATGTCGCCGGCGTGAATCTGATGAACGGTATCGGCGGCAGCGGCGATTTTGAGCGTAATGCTTACCTCTCTCTCTTTATGGCGCCGTCCGTCGCCAAAGGAGGAAAAATTTCCACCATTGTGCCGATGTGCAGCCATGTCGATCACAGCGAACACAGCGTTAAAGTGATCATTACCGAGCAAGGCATTGCCGATCTACGCGGACTCTCTCCTCTGCAACGCGCACATACCATTATTGATCGCTGCGCGCACCCGCTTTACCGCGACTATTTGCGCCGTTATCTGGAAAACGCGCCCGGTGGTCATATTCACCACGACCTCAGTCACGCTTTTGATCTTCATCGTAACCTGCTGGAAACCGGATCAATGCTCGGTTAGTTCGTCCCCGTCGCGATCTTCGGCGATATGCCGGAGCATCGTGGCGGTATGGCGATGGTTTTTCAATGAATAAAGATATTCCTGCATGTACATTGGGCTGTGCGGCGCATCAAAATATTTCAGTTTTGCCGGATTCACCAGTCGCCAGGCGAAATACGGAATGACCGTCAGGAACTGACCGCGCTCCACCGCGCTTATCTTGGCCATAAAACTGTAAGGACGGTAAATCACGGTAGGGTTGATGCCGCAGGGTCGCATGTAGGCATCCAGCATCGCTTCGAAATTGGCCCGGTTCTGGAAACGCATTTGCAGCCAGGGCAGTTCACGCAGCAGCGCCTGCGGCTGCTTGTCTTCATACCGCCGGGAAACCAGAAAGCCAAGACGTAACGGCGGCAGCTCGCTAATCGTCAAATTTTCCAGATCCTGCACACGCGCCGATACATGCTGAGGCGAAATAATAAAGTCGAGCTGCCTGTCGAACAGATTATCAATTACGCCATTTTCGCTGAATTCGATGGCCTGCGCCGTCACGCCGTCATATTTGTCGCCCAGGCTAATCAACTGATCGAAGATAATGGTTGGATACGTATTATCAATGCCTATCACGATGTTACGTGAACGGCGCCCCGCGTTATGAATCTCATTATCGATGGCCGATAAACGTTGATAGATGGGAAAGAGTGTTTGATAAAGTTCCTGCCCCGCTTTATTCAGGCTGATACTGTTATCTTTACGAGTAAACAGCGTATAGCCCATTTGATCCTCCAGCGCGGCGATGCTTTTACCGAAAGGCGAGGCCGTCATGTGAATTTTCTCCGCCGCCCTGGCAATATTATTGGTCTGCGCCAACAGAATGAAATTACGCATTTTTTTAGAAATAAAGATATCCATAGTCACCTCAGAAAATCACTATGGTCTATCCTCTTTCAACGGGAAAAAAAGACTGGATGCCAGGTCGCAGTTTTACAGTTGCTCACACAAAAACGACAAGAACATTGGGGAGAAACGCGGCCTGGAAGCACGCCCAGGCCGAGCGAGATTACTGCGCGCTGACGGCCGTTGCCGGCGTCCGCTCTGTTCCAGGTTCAAGCTGGAATACCACATCGACCTGATCGTCGAACTGAATGGTCGGCTGCTCGTAAGTTTCCTGCGCGGATACTGGCGCAGCCTCTGCGGCTTTCATCATTCGCACCACCGGACTCGGCTGATAATTAGAAACATGGTAGCGAACGCTGTAAACCGGACCCAGCTTGCTGTGGAAACCGGCTGCCAGCGCCTGCGCCTGATGAATCGCGTCATCAATGGCAGCTTTGCGGGCCTTGTCTTTATAGGCGTCCGGTTGCGCCACGCCCAGCGATACCGAACGAATCTCGTTCAGACCCGCCTTCAGCGCGCCGTCCAGCAGCGAATTAAGTTTATCTAACTGACGCAGCGTCACCTCAACGGTTCGCACCGCGCGATATCCTTTCAGAATGCTTTTACCGTTTTGGTAATCATAATCCGGCTGCGTGCGCAGATTCGCCGCGCTAATGTCTTTTTTCGCAATCTGATTTTGCTCAAGGAAGGAAAGATATTGCGCCACGCGCTCATCGGCCTGCTTCTTCGCCGTCGCCGCATCCTTCGCCGCGACATTCACTTCAATCGCTAAGGTGGCGATATCAGGCACAGCATCGACGCTTGCCGTACCGGAAGTCACGATGTGCGGGCCTTCCGGCAGTTCGCTTGCCTGCGCCGACATTGCACTTAAACCCACTAATGCCGCCAGGGCCATCACTTTGAACTTCACAGTCTCTCCTCCATATTGCAGTCATTGCCCTGATATACAGGGCGCATGCAGGCAAGCTTAGCGGATATCGGCCTGTTGTCCATCAGACAACGCTTAGTTGAAAAGCGCGTGCATATGCGCGACGCCTTCCCGCGCTAGCTGGAAGGCGATAAGCCACATCACCACCCCAACCAGAATGTTGATAATACGTTGAGCTTTCGCCGTACGCAGTCGAGGCGCAAGCCAGGCCGCCAGTAGCGCCAGTCCAAAAAACCATAAGAACGACGCGCTAATCGTGCCGAGGGCGAACCAGCGCTTTGGCTCCATAGCCAGTTGCCCGCCGAGACTGCCCAACACAACAAACGTATCCAGATAAACGTGCGGATTCAGCCACGTTACCGCCAGCATCGTAGCAATAATTTTCCAGCGCCCCTGCTTCATAACCTCGGCGCTGGCCAGCTCCAGATTACTGCTCATTGCCGTTTTTAGCGCGCCAAAACCGTACCATAACAAGAACGCGACCCCGCCCCATGTGACCAGCGCCAGCAGCCACGGCGACTGCATCAGCAACGCGCTGCCGCCAAAAATACCGGCGCTAATCAGGACTAAATCACTTAACGCGCAAAGCAGCGCTATCATGAGGTGGTACTGGCGACGAATTCCCTGATTCATCACAAACGCATTTTGCGGTCCAAGCGGAAGGATCATGGCGGCACCAAGGGCAAGCCCTTGAAAATAATAAGATATCACGTTAACTACCCTGAGCTGTTTTTCTTAAAGGCAGACTATAGCGCGGGAATATTATTAGCGGAAATTGATAATTTTAATCATTAATAAGAAAAGCTAATAAAGAGACTGAATGGCGGATGGCAGCTACACTTATCCACTCTACAACCAGAGAATACTGGAGGCGGATAAGCGCAGCGCCGGCAGGTATCGCGGGAGGAAAATTACTCCGCGGCGTTATCTTTCACGCGTTTAAAATTGACGTCCATCTGCGGGTACGGGAAGCTAATACCAGCGGCGTCGAATTCACGTTTAATACGTTCCAGCACGTCCCAGTAGACATTTTGCAGGTCGCTGCTTTTACTCCAGACACGCACCACAAAATTAATCGATGACGCGCCCAGCTCATTCAAACGCACCGTCATTTCGCGATCTTTTAAAATGCGATCATCGGACTCGATAATCGTCGTTAGCAGTTGTTTTACCTGATCGATATCAGAATCGTAGGCCACACCAATAATGAATTCGTTACGGCGAACTGGCTCACGAGAATAGTTGATGATATTTCCCGCGATAATTTTGCCATTCGGAATCACAATAATTTTGCCGTCTACCGCGCGCATTGTCGTGGAAAAGATTTGCACGTTCAGTACCGTACCGGCAACGCCGCCCAAATCGACATACTCACCGGCGCGGAACGGACGGAACATAACCAGCAATACCCCAGCGGCGAGGTTAGAGAGCGATCCCTGTAATGCCAGGCCAACGGCTAAACCGGCAGCGCCCAGTACGGCAATAACCGAGGCGGTTTGAACCCCCACGCGACCCAGAGCTGCAATCAGCGTAAAAGCGATAACCCCATAGCGCACCAACGCAGAAAGAAAGTCGGCCACTGTCGCATCAATATGACGCGCACGCATCAGACGATTTACCGTATTGGAGATCACGCGCGCTACAATCAACCCAATGATGATAATGGCAAGAGCCGCAACAATATTCACAGCATAGCTGAGCAATAACGCCTGGTTGCGTACCAGCCAGGTGCCCGCACCATTTATGCTGTCGACAACATTCAAATCTTCCATTCAATATTCCTTGGTCATAGCAAAACAAGCAATTGAGATCATTCTCACGAAAAGAACTTTTTAAAGGTAAACAAAAACAGAGGAATATGCCATTTTTCGGCATCATCCAAAAAAAGATAGGCCGGATGAAAACACTAACGCCGCTCTCCGGGAATGGCGATAAAAAAATGGCTTCCCGAGGGAAGCCATTTCAATCAGCAGACTATATTACAGAACGTCAATCGCGTTCAGTTCTTTAAATGCTTTTTCCAGACGAGCGATCATCGAAGTCTGGCCAGCACGCAGCCATACGCGCGGGTCATAGTATTTCTTGTTCGGCTGATCTTCGCCTTTCGGGTTGCCCAACTGACCTTGCAGATACGCTTCGTTTTCTTTGTAGTAGTTCAGAACACCTTCCCAGGTTGCCCATTGGGTATCGGTATCGATGTTCATTTTCACTACGCCGTAGCTTACGGAGTCTTTGATTTCCTGAGCAGTAGAACCGGAACCGCCGTGGAAAACGAAGTTCAGGCTGTTGTGCGGCAGGTTGTGTTTCTTAGAAACATAGTCCTGAGAATCACGCAGAATGGTCGGGGTCAGAACCACGTTACCCGGCTTGTAAACGCCGTGTACGTTACCGAAGGAAGCGGCAATGGTGAAACGCGGGCTGATTTTGCTCAGCTCAGTGTACGCGTAATCAACATCTTCCGGCTGGGTGTACAGGGCAGAAGCGTCCATGTGGCTGTTGTCCACGCCGTCTTCTTCACCACCGGTGCAACCCAGTTCGATTTCCAGAGTCATGCCAATTTTGGACATGCGCGCCAGGTATTTGGAGCAGATTTCGATGTTTTCGTGCAGAGACTCTTCAGACAGGTCAATCATGTGAGAAGAGAACAGCGGTTTACCAGTAGCCGCAAAGTGTTTTTCACCCGCGTCCAGCAGACCGTCGATCCACGGCAGCAGTTTCTTCGCGCAGTGGTCAGTGTGCAGGATAACCGGAACGCCATAATGTTCAGCCATCTGGTGAACGTGATGCGCGCCAGAGATAGCGCCCAGGATTGCCGCGCCCTGAGGTACGTCAGTTTTCACGCCTTTACCCGCGATGAAGGAAGCGCCGCCGTTGGAGAACTGAACGATGACCGGCGCTTTAACTTTTGCAGCGGTTTCCAGAACAGCGTTGATGGAATCAGTGCCCACGCAGTTAACTGCCGGCAGAGCAAAATTGTTTTCTTTTGCTACCTGGAACACTTTCTGTACGTCATCACCAGTGATCACGCCTGGTTTTACGAAATCAAAAATTTTAGACATGTTTCGTTGTCCTGTATCGTCGGGCTTTGGGAAAAAACACGGGCCGCCCTGAATGTCAGATCGGCGATAAATCAACGGGCAGGAATCCCTGCCCGTAACGATTACTTCTTAGCGCGCTCTTCGAGCATCGCTACGGCTGGCAGAACTTTACCTTCCACGAATTCGAGGAATGCGCCGCCGCCAGTAGAAATGTAGGAAATTTTGTCAGCAATGCCGAACAGGTCGATTGCCGCCAGGGTATCGCCGCCGCCAGCGATAGAGAAGGCTTCGCTGTCTGCAATCGCATTCGCCACGATTTCAGTCCCTTTACGGAAGTTCGGGAACTCAAACACGCCAACCGGGCCGTTCCACAGAATGGTTTTGGCATTCTTGAGGATTTCAGCCAGTTGCTGAGCGGAAGCATCGCCGATATCCAGGATCTGCTCGTCTTCTTTCACGTCGTTAACGGATTTCAGGGTCGCCGGTGCGGTTTCGGAGAACTCGGTGGCAACGCGAACATCGGTCGGAACCGGGATATCGCAAGTAGTCAGCAGACGTTTTGCTTCGTCAACCAGGTCTGCTTCGTACAGGGATTTACCAACGCTGTGGCCCTGAGCGGCAACGAAGGTGTTGGCGATACCGCCGCCAACAATCAGCTGGTCAGCGATTTTAGACAGGGAATCCAGAACGGTCAGTTTGGTAGACACTTTAGAACCACCAACGATAGCCACCATCGGACGAGCCGGTTCTTTCAGCGCTTTACCCAGCGCATCCAGTTCAGCGGCCAGCAGCGGGCCTGCGCATGCGACGTCAGCGAATTTGCCGATACCGTGGGTAGAAGCCTGCGCGCGGTGCGCAGTACCAAAGGCGTCCATCACGAACACGTCACACAGGGCAGCATATTTTTTAGACAGCGCTTCGTCGTCTTTCTTCTCGCCTTTGTTAAAGCGAACGTTTTCCAGAACCACCAGCTCACCTTCGGCCACGTCAACGCCGTCGAGGTAATCTTTGACCAGGCGAACCGGGTTAGACAGTTTTTCTTTCAGGTAGTTAACAACCGGCAGCAGAGAGAATTCTTCGTTGTACTCGCCTTCGGTAGGACGACCCAGGTGGGAAGTTACCATCACTTTCGCACCCTGTTTCAGAGCCAGTTCGATGGTTGGCAGAGAAGCGCGGATACGCGCATCGCTGGTCACTTTACCTTCTTTAACAGGTACGTTCAGATCCGCACGGATAAAAACGCGTTTCCCGGCCAGATCCAGATCGGTCATCTTAATTACAGACATGGTGAATCCTCTCAATGATTCTTAAAGTTTTGTCGGCGCTTACGCGTCGAGCCTGAAACCAACTGCGGCCATCGCTAACGTGGTGTCGAGCATCCGATTAGCAAAGCCCCATTCATTATCGCACCAGACCAGGGTCTTGATCAGGTGGGCGCCACTGACCCGGGTTTGCGTGCCATCAACAATGGCGCTGTGCGGGTCGTGGTTAAAATCTATCGAGACCAACGGTAATTCCGTATAGTCAACTATACCATGAAATGCACCTTGTGCTGCTTTTTGCAGCAACTGGTTGACTTCACTGGCTTTTACCGGTTTTTTCACCGTCACGCTTAAATCGATCGCCGTCACATTAATGGTGGGAACGCGCACGGCAATCGCCTCAAAACGATCGTTAAACTGCGGGAATATACGCGTAATGCCTGCCGCCAGTTTTGTATCTACCGGGATAATCGACTGGCTGGCCGCGCGCGTGCGCCGCAGATCGGAATGATACGCGTCGATCACCTGCTGATCGTTCATCGCGGAGTGGATCGTCGTGACGGTACCAGACTCGATGCCGTAAGCATCATCCAACAATTTAATGACGGGAATTATGCAATTCGTGGTACAGGATGCGTTTGAGACAATACGATGTTCCGCAAGCAGTTGGTTCTGGTTCACGCCAAAAACGACGGTGGCGTCAAGATCGTTGCTGCCCGGATGAGAAAAGAGCACTTTCTTCGCGCCAGCGGCAATATGCGCCTCGCCATGCTCCCGGTTGCCATATACGCCCGTACAATCCAACACGACATCCACGCCCAGTTCGCGCCACGGCAGATCCGCCAACGTTCGTTCATGCAGAATACGAATGACATCGTCGCCGACAAAAAGCTGCTCGCGCTCGTGGCGAACCTCCCATGCAAAACGCCCGTGGCTGGTATCATATTTCAACAAATGCGCCATGCCTGCGGCATCCGCCAGCTCGTTGATGGCCACCACGGTAATTTCCGCCCGACGTCCGGATTCATACAAAGCACGAACCACGTTACGCCCGATGCGACCAAAGCCATTAATCGCTATGCGTACGGTCATAGGTCTCCTGCAAGGCTATCCCGATTCAGATGAGGCTGACAGAGTAATGCAGCTCATCGTCGAGTAAAACCTCACCTGTCGCAAACTGCGACTGATTGGTTAATTGTCGAACATTTAATTAACTGAAACGCTTCAGCTAGAATAAGCGAAACGGGGAATAAAAGGAATGTTTGTCCAGTCGAAGAAGACAGTAATCTGACCTGCATCACATTTCATGACCGCTTACGCTGCAATTTATTCCGTATTTAAGAATCACCAGTACGCCCGCCAGATCTTTTCATCGTCGCGTCACAAATACTGATTTATATCAGAAAGCGCTGTCGCCAGCGTCTATATTATCAGCGCCACGTCCGAGTCTCGGAGTCCTGTAACGATGACTGCATCTCACCACAACGCCTCTACAGCGCGCTTTTACGCGCTTCGTCTGCTTCCCGGCCAGGAAGTGTTTTCCCAATTATACGCCTTTGTGCAACAGAACCAATTACACGCCGCCTGGATAGCTGGGTGTACCGGCAGTCTGACCGACGTTGCGCTGCGTTATGCCGGGCAAGAGGCGACCACGTCGCTCACCGGCACGTTTGAAGTTATCTCGCTAAACGGCACGCTTGAACTGACCGGCGAGCATCTGCATCTCGCGGTATCAGATCCCTACGGGGCCATGCTCGGCGGTCATATGATGCCGGGGTGTACCGTGCGTACCACGCTGGAACTGATTATCGGCGAGTTGCCAGCGCTGACGTTCAGCCGTCAACCGTGCGCTATTTCCGGTTATGACGAACTGCATATTTCTTCCCGTTAATTGACGACTCTTTAAGAGGTACTTTATGGCGCGTCGCCCGTTTTCCAGCCAGTCTCTGGTTTTGATTGTCATCGCTATTGCCATCAATATGATTGGCGGACAGCTTATTAGCATGTTGAAGCTGCCTATTTTTCTCGACTCGATCGGCACCTTAATTAGCGCGGTGCTGTTAGGGCCGGTAATCGGCATGTTGACTGGGCTTCTGACCAACTTGCTGTGGGGGCTGCTTACCGACCCTATCGCTGCCGCGTTTGCCCCGGTAGCGATGGTTATCGGCCTGGTCGCCGGGTGGCTGGCGCGCGCAGGCTGGTTTCGTACCCTGCCAAAAGTGGTCGCCAGCGGCGTCGTCATTACGTTAGCGGTGACGCTGGTCGCAGTCCCACTTCGTACCGCGCTTTTTGGCGGCGTTACCGGTAGTGGCGCCGATTTATTCGTCGCCTGGATGCATTCAATGGGCCAAAACCTGGTAGAGTCTGTCGCGATTACCGTCATAGGTGCCAATCTGGTCGATAAAATTCTGACCGCGATTATCGTTTGGGGGCTGCTGCGTCAGCTACCGTTACGTACTACACGGCATTTTCCTGCGATGTCAGCCGTACGCTAAATGCATCCGTTTACCTCGTTAACCTTATGGGCGCTGGCGGCCTGCACCACGCTGCTACTCCCTGCGCAGACCGTGCTCCCGGTTTATAGCGCGGCAACCTTCCTCTGTCTGTTAGCGTCGAAATCAACGCGGCAGCGGGCGAAGTATGTCGCCTGGCTGATGCTGTCTTTAGGGGTTGGGCTATGGCTGGTACATGGCGGTTGGCTAACGGAATGGATAAGCGGGCAGCCTCGCGCTCCGCAACGCTGGATATATGCCGTTACGCTATGGCTACGCCTGCTGGCGATCGTGTCAACGTCGCAGCTATGGATGCAATATGTGCCGGTTCAGCGGTTTATTCGCGCCCTGTTTGCTTCACGTCTGCCGCCCGGCATCGCTTATCTGTTCGCTGGCCCGTTGCTGGTCGTCGAACAGCTCAAACGACAACTGGCGATCGTTCATGAAGCCCAACGCGCGCGCGGCGTGCCGCTGGATGAAGGCTGGTATCAGCGGCTACGGGCGATACCTGCGCTGATCGTGCCGCTTACGCAAAATGCGCTTAACGATCTGGCGATACGCGGCGCGGCGTTGGATATGCGAGGATTTCGGCTGCATCGTACCCGAACCACGCTGTGGGCGCCGAAAGATAGCGTGTTACAACGGGTTGCGCGGTATGGAATGGTACTGCTGATACTGGCGGAAGCGGGAGTGTGGATATGGTTACGTTAGAGCAGTTTCGTTATCTTCCGTCCGATGCGACACGCCCGCCGGCATGTTTTGATTTCCACTATTCAACGCCCGGAATGGTGGCGATAGTCGGCGATAACGGCAGCGGAAAAAGTACGCTGGCGCAACTGATGGCAGGCTGGTATCCGGATTATCTTCCCGGCGATATTGACGGCACAGGCTTACTGCTTGGCGTCCCTATCGGGCAGCTCTCGCTGGTAGAACAGTCGCCCACCATCCAGTTGGTGCAGCAGTCGCCTTATTTACAGCTTTCCGGCTGTACCTTTAGCGTAGAGGAAGAGGTGGCGTTTGGCCCGGAGAACCTCGGCCTCCATGAAGCGGAAATTCTACGGCGCATTGACGAGGCGCTGACCCTGACAAACTGCCAGTCGTTACGCCATCGCCATCCCGGCACGCTCTCCGGCGGCGAAACGCAGCGGGTAGTGATTGCCAGCGCGCTTGCCATGCAGCCCAGACTATTAGTTCTTGATGAAGCCTTCAGTCGGCTGACATCAGTCGCTACCGGGACGCTGCTGGAACGGCTACAACAGTGGGCGCTGGAACGTCATTCTCTCATTGTGCTTTTTGAACGTAATCATTTTCCTTTTCTGACGCGATGCCAGCGGGTATGGCAATTGCGCGACGGAGCGCTAACCCCATTATGTTGACGTTAAATCAGGTCGCTTATCGCTGGCCGGATGCCGCAGCCGACTGTTTGCACGCTATCTCGCTTGAACTTCATGACGGCGAGTGGCTGGCGTTGACCGGCGATAACGGCGCGGGAAAATCGACGCTGTTACGGATTATGGCCGGCCTGCTTTCCCCCACTTCCGGCTCGGTAACGCTGAATGGAGAACCGATTGCGCAGCTTAAAAATCGTCAACGCGCCGCCGCTATCGGCGTACTCTTTCAGGAAGCGGAAAACCAGATTTTCCACAGCAATGTCGCACAAGAGGTCGCTTTTGGGCTGAAACTACAGCGCTTATCGGCAGAGGAAATTTCACGGCGCACCCAGGCCGCGCTGCGGTTATGCCAGCTAATGGACGTCGCCGAGGCGCATCCGCTTGATCTGCACGCCGCGCAGCGCAGGATGGTGGCGGTAGCCAGTCTGGAGGCGATGGCGCCGCCTGTGTTATTGCTGGATGAACCCAGCCGGGATTTTGACGCCCACTGGCTAACCGTATTTGAGCACTGGCTGGCGACATGCCGGGCGCGGGGAACCTGCGTCGCGGCGATTAGCCATGACGCTGCGTTTACCCAGCGTCATTTTTCAAGGGTGGTACGATTGCATAATGGCGCGATAACGCCGCGTAACATCATTAAGGACGCGCCATCCGATATTCGCCCGTAGGGGTCATTTCCAGCATGAGATCGGCTGGCAGACTACTTTCCAGTACCCGGCGCACATTCGGGCCGTCGGTGCGTTCATAAAAGGTTTCCGCCTCCGCCTGTGATAATCCTCCCGCCAGTTTGCGTCCAATCAACCGGGCGCGTAAGGTTTCCGCCGGGGCGCGAATAAATAATGAGAAATCGCAAAACTCCGCTAACGCGCGCCATCTGTCGTCATCCCGCAGGAGCCAGTTTCCTTCCACAATCACGATCGGCGCCGTGATGACAACAGCATGTTCCACCGGGTCGTGCCGCTGTCGGTCGTACTGCGGCCAGGTCGCCTCGCCAGCCCGCACCAGACGCAGATTTTCCGCCAGCTTATCGACGTCAAAGGTTTCCGGCGCGCCTTTACAGGCACGTAAATGATGCGCCTCCAGCCAGCGGTTATAGTAGTGAAAGCCATCCATGGGAAGCGTTTGAATTTCCGGCAGGTCAGCATCCTGACGAGAGAGGTATTCCCAGAAGGTGGTCAGCGTGGATTTGCCTGTGCCGGGCGGCGCGCTAAGAAAAACGATGGTACGGCGCTCAGGTTTAGCGGCATGTATTTTAGCCAGTTGTTGCAATAAGGGCTTGTGAACCTTTTCTATTTCATCATCATGATAATGTGCTTCAACGTGCAGCCCATTAACCGTCAATGCGATTTTCACGGCGTTAATTCCTTTAAAATTGTCGTTACCGCCAGCGCCATCGCCGTCTTGACCATACCGGTAAAACGCACCTCAGACCACGCGGCGAAGTCGGCAAACTTCATCGACTCCAGCACGCTATATAAGGGCGCATTACGGGTAATACAGTTAACGTTACTGATGAAGTCCCAGGTAATGTCGTCGGCAAAACCGGGAATCGCGTCTTGTTCATGCAGGTACTGATAAAACTGAGAAAAATGGGTGATGTCAGCGTAGAGCCATTTATCCATTTTCCCCAGCGCATAAATCAGACGTAATGCAACGTCGATATCGTCAAGCGGCCCGCTTTGGGCGAGTAGCGGCTTCACGGCATATTCCACAATCTCTTCATCATTATCGACAAACAACGACGGCAGAAAGCGCTTAATGCCCTGGAGCAAAATGGTATGTGCCGTCGTCATAAACGAAAGTAAATTATTTTGAGCGTCCAGTTGCTCAAGCACATCGTCTTCTGTCAGCGTCGTCATTCGTTTCTCGATAGGTCACCATGAATGCAGAGAGTCTATAATATTACACGTTCGATCTGCGCTACCGATCAGTAAAGTTTGCGTGCGCACACCGTTCGCAACCCGTTGGATCCCATTAACCAGATCGCCCCCCGTAACGCCCGTCGCGCTAAAGAGAATGTCGTTACCGGCCGCCAGTTCGTCAAGGGAGTAGACGCGGTTAACCGCAACGCCCATCTCTTCGCAGCGTTGACGCTCCTGTTGCGCCACCAGACGGTTGTCAGCGTTATCCCCTTTCGCTTCACAGAAGTCGAGCAGCTCCGCCTGCATATCACCGCCCAACGCTTTTACCGCACAGGCGGAAATGACGCCTTCAGGCGCGCCGCCAATGGTATACATCAGATCATAAGGATTGTCCTGCAAACAGGTCAGGACACTGGCCGCCACATCGCCATCGGGCAGGGCGAAAACTTTCACGCCCAGTTGGGTCGCCTCGGCAATGGCAGGCTGCAACCGTGGTTTATCCAGCGTCACCATACGCAACTCCTCCAGCGGCTTGTTAAGCGCCCTGGCGACGTTTCGCAGGTTGACCGTTAACGGCAACGCCAGATTAATCGCCCCTTTCGCCTGGCGGCTTACGACCAGCTTCTTCATATACATATCAGGCGCATGTAACAAGCTGCCCCGGGGCGAAAACGCCATGACGGCCAGCGCATTGCTTTGTCCCATGGCGACCATTCGGGTGCCTTCTATAGGATCGACGGCGATATCCACCTCCGGCCCCTCACCGTTACCAACCTCTTCGCCAATCCACAACATGGGCGCATGATCGATTTCCCCCTCGCCGATGACGATCCGCCCACGGATGGCGATATCATTTAATGCCTGTCGCATTGCGGTAACAGCCAGCCCATCAATTTTGTTCTTATCGCCGCATCCGGTTTGCGGCCAGGCAGCTAACGCCGCCTGTTCCGTAATGCGAAATAGCGGCCATGTCAGAGACATCATGCCGCCTCCCCGATATCCACGCCAAATTGCGCCAGCAGGTATCTTTCCGCTTTTTCGTTCCAGATGCCGTGCGTCTCTTCAACCAGACGCGCCAGCTCCCTGAACAACGGCTCCGTTTTCCCTTTTTCAGCGAAATCAGTAATCGCCGTCAGCGGCATGGTGACGCCGTTATAGATAAGCTTTTTACCGCCGGGAATATCCGGCAGGTTGAGCACGGTGTCCGGCACTGCATCCAGCCCGCCAATATGCGTCACCATGAATGAAGGCTGAAGCTGTCCTGTTGCGCTTAACGCAATAGCCTCTTTCATATCATCCGTGGAGCCACCGGATGTCCCTACGACATGGGTACTGTTGTAATGCACATTGTAAAAATTAAACGGTACCTTGAACTGGCTATCTGTCGGCCCGGCAAAGAAATTCAGGCAACCGTCTTCTGCGAGAAGATCGTCAGCCATTTCAACGACGGACGGAACAGCTGCATAAACAAACACATCATCAAATCCTGCGCCATCGGTTAATGCCCGAAGTTGCGCAGCAGGATCAGCCATGCCCGCGGTATTCACATAGATAAGCTCAATGCCCTTCTCGGCGGCCTGTTTGACCGGCAGCAGTTTTTTCGCCTGCGCCAGGCGGGCCTCATCGATATCTACCACCACCACTCGCGACGGCTGAAGCCCACCGTTAATGGCATAATCAATCGCGCCAATGCCCATCGGACCGGCACAAGCCAGGAGCGCGATATTACCGCCGGGTTTGACTCCCATCCGATGTTCATAAACATAAGGCGTTGTATGATAATTCGCATTATAGGCGCCAATAATGCAGCACATGGGTTCCGCCAGCGATGCTGCGGCAAAATAAGAACCGTGATACGGTAAAACACAGCCCAGATTAATCGCTACTTCCGGGATTATCATGTACGTGGCGTTACCGCCAAAATATTCGTAGCTGTAGCCGGCAGAATAACCGCTCGGCAAGCCCATCGCCGGTTGTAAAACAAAACGCTGTCCTTTTTTATATTTACCAGTCAGGTTTTTTCCTACTTTGACGATAATTCCGGCACATTCATGACCGGTAATGACTGGATGATTTTCCAGGTCATCTGGCACTCGCTTATGTTCACTGCCTAATAAGGCGGCTTTCCAGGTAGAGAGACATACGCTGTCGGAAATTACGCTTACGAGCAGTTCATTTTCAGTAATGTCGGGTAATTCAAACTCACGGATACGGACATCCCGCTTGCCATATATAGCAGCTACTTTCGTTTTCATATTTACTCCAGAAACCTGAAATATTAATTCGATGTCAAATGGTTAAATAAATCATCAAGGCGCGGATCGCCAATATAGTTCTTAATAAGTATTAAGGGCTTATTGCTGACTCGCTTAACACGTCCTTCAAGGCTGGCATGGGTAACAATAATATCGGCATCATCCGGTACATTTTCGATAGCGTAATGTTTAACGTCGATAGTCAGGCCCGCCTTTTCCAGACGTCGGCGGAACGTTGTCGCGCCCATTGCGCTGGAGCCCATCCCCGCATCGCAGACAAAGGCGATGCGTTTCACGTCGCGATATGAAAATTTGCCTTCCTGCTTCATGACTTTCACCGCTTTAGCGGAATCGCTAAAAGTATCTTCGCTGTCGGCTTCGCTACTTTTTTCCATTTTCAAAATGAAAGCGGTGATAATAAAGGTCACTGCCGTTCCCGCCGTTACGCCAGCAATCGTAGCGAGGAAAGAACCTTTCGGCGTCAGCGCCAGATAGGCGAAAATTGAACCCGGGCTTGGCCCTGCCACCAGGCCGCCATCCAGCAGGTTAAACACCCATGTTCCGCTCATCCCGCCAGCAATCATGGCGATGAGTGTTAATGGCTTCATCAGCACGTAGGGAAAATAGAGCTCATGAATCCCGCCGAGGAAATGAATAATCATGGCGCCAGGCGCAGATTTCTTTGCCATTCCTTTGCCGAATAGCGTAAAGGCAAGCAGCAAACCTAAGCCAGGCCCCGGATTAGAGGCCACCATAAAGAAAATAGATTTTCCGGTTTCCGACGCCTGTTGCATTCCCAGCGGATAATAAACGCCCTGATCAATAGCATTGTTCAAAAAGAGGATTTTTGCCGGTTCATTGATTAAGGACAACAGCGGCAGATAGCCCGCATGTACCAACGATTCAATACACTCCTTCACAAAGTTATTGGCAATGAGTACCGCCGGACCAATCACTTCAAAACCCAGCAGACACAAAATCATCCCGGCGATACCCAGCGAGAAGTTATTAATCACCATCTCAAAACCGGCGGGAATCCGCTTCTCCAGCAACCTATCAATATGTTTAATGACCAGACCGCCGAGAGGCCCCATAATCATTGAGCCAAGAAACATGGGGATATCAGCGCCGATAATAACGCCAATGGTGCCAATTCCTCCCATCACGGCGCCACGTTTTCCGCCTACCAGATGTCCACCGGTAGAACCAATCATTACCGGCAGTAAATAGGTAATCATCGGACCGACAATTTTGGCGAAATGCTCATTTGGCATCCACCCGGTCGGAATAAATAATGCAGTAATAAAACCCCAGGCAATAAAAGCGCCGATATTGGGAATGACCATCGCGGTCAAAAAGCCCCCAAAAGCCTGGACCTTTGCACGAGCAGACTTGTGTTCCATAATAATATCCTGTAAAGGAGAGAATAATTATGCGCGAGCTATAATATCCGCCAGCTCTTTTTCTGATTTCGCAGCTAATAACGCCGCTAAAATATCCTCTTCACATAATAGTTCGCTTAACGCCTGAATAGCACCAATATGTGAATCTGAATCTGCTGCTGACAGGCCGATTAATAATTTTATGCCGTCATCCTCGTCGGTAAACTGTACATCCTGCCTGAGCAATGTTAATGACATCCCGGTTTTTAACGCGCCGCATTCGGGGCGAGCATGAGGCATCGCGACACCGGGCGCCAGAATATAGTAAGGACCATTACTGATTGTTGAATCTTTGATAGCCTGAATATAATTTGAATTTATATAACGATTAGCCAAAAGCGATGACATGGAAAAATCAACAGCTTCCTGCCAATTTTGTGCCGATGGTCTTATTGTAATAGATGCTTCAGGAAAATAATCTATTAACCGCATAAGCTCTCCTTATTTTATTTTTAGGGTACAACCTGTCGTTAAAAATAAAATACGCGGGCGGCAAAATGAAATCAATCCAGGCGAAAAAGCGAGCACTTAAAGTGATAAGATTATAATCCACCTATAAAACAATTAGTTAAAACAATAAAAATAAAAAGCAATCTTCATTTTGTGATATTAATTACAAATACAATAAATAACATAATATAAAAATTGTGACAAAAATCACAAATAAAAACTTGTTAGCGAAAAATAAATGTATCTACCGATAAAAAAACGGGTCGCCGAAGCGACCCGTTTTATGCCGTATTAAGGATTACAGCAGTGCTTTCGCTTTGGCGATCACGTTGTCCACAGTGAAGCCAAACTCTTCAAACAACAGCTCTGCCGGGGCGGATTCACCGAAGGTAGTCATACCGACAATAGCGCCGTTCAGGCCGACGTATTTGAACCAGTAGTCAGCGATACCCGCTTCAATAGCCACACGCGCAGAGACCGCCTTCGGCAGCACGGATTCACGGTAAGCCGCATCCTGCTTGTCAAATGCGTCGGTGGACGGCATAGAAACCACGCGCGCCTTCACGCCTTCGGCAGTCAGTTTTTCGTAAGCGGCAACCGCCAGTTCAACTTCTGAACCGGTCGCAATGAAGATAATCTGCGGTTGGCCCGCACAATCTTTCAGTACGTAGCCGCCGCGGGCGATATTCGCCAACTGTTCTTCAGTACGTTCCTGCTGCGCCAGGTTCTGACGGGAGAGGATCAGCGCGGTTGGACCGTCCTGACGCTCTACGCCATATTTCCACGCCACCGCAGATTCCACCTGGTCGCACGGGCGCCATGTGGACATGTTCGGCGTTACGCGCAGGCTTGCCACCTGCTCGACCGGCTGGTGCGTCGGGCCATCTTCACCCAGACCGATGGAGTCGTGGGTGTAAACCATCACCTGACGTTGTTTCATCAACGCCGCCATACGCACCGCGTTACGGGCATATTCGACGAACATCAGGAAGGTCGAGGTGTACGGCAGGAAACCGCCGTGCAGGGCGATACCGTTAGCGATAGCGGTCATACCGAATTCGCGCACGCCGTAGTGAATGTAGTTACCCGCCGCGTCTTCATTGATAGCCTTAGAACCGGACCACAGGGTCAGGTTAGAGGGCGCCAGGTCTGCGGAGCCGCCGAGGAATTCCGGCAACAGCGGACCAAAGGCTTCGATGGCATTCTGGGACGCTTTACGGCTGGCGATTTTCGCCGGGTTAGACTGCAGTTTAGCGATGAACTCGTTCGCTTTCGCATCGAAGTTAGCCGGCATGTCGCCTTTCATACGACGGGTGAATTCAGCAGCTTCCTGCGGGAAGGCTTTCGCATAAGCAGCGAATTTCTCATTCCAGGCCGACTCTTTCGCCTGGCCGGCTTCTTTCGCATCCCACTGGGCGTAGATTTCAGACGGGATTTCGAACGGCGCGTATTTCCAGCCCAACTGTTCGCGGGTCAGTGCGATTTCCGCGTCGCCCAGCGGCGCACCGTGGGAATCGTGGGTACCCTGTTTGTTCGGCGAACCGAAACCGATAATGGTTTTACACATCAGCAAGGACGGTTTGTCAGTCACGGCGCGAGCTTCTTCCGTGGCGCGTTTAATGGCGTCTGCATCATGACCGTCAACGCCACGGATAACGTGCCAGCCATAGGCTTCAAAACGTTTCGCGGTGTCATCGGTGAACCAGCCTTCAACGTGACCATCGATGGAGATACCGTTGTCATCATAGAACGCAATCAGTTTGCCCAGCTTCAGAGTACCGGCCAGTGAGCACACTTCGTGAGAAATGCCTTCCATCATGCAGCCGTCGCCCATAAAGACGTAGGTGAAGTGGTCAACGATGTCGTGGCCAGGACGGTTAAACTGCGCCGCCAAAGTTTTCTCGGCAATCGCCATCCCGACGGCGTTGGCAATACCCTGACCCAGCGGACCAGTGGTGGTTTCAACACCCGCGGTGTAGCCCACTTCCGGGTGACCCGGCGTTTTGGAATGTAGCTGACGGAAATTCTGCAGCTCGGACATCGGCAGATCATAGCCGGTGAGGTGCAGCAGGCTGTAAATCAGCATGGAGCCGTGGCCGTTGGACAGCACGAAGCGGTCGCGGTCGGCCCAGGACGGGTTGGTCGGGTTGTGGTTCAGGAAATCACGCCACAGGACTTCGGCAATGTCAGCCATACCCATCGGGGCGCCGGGGTGACCGGACTTGGCTTTCTGTACTGCGTCCATGCTCAGCGCACGAATAGCATTGGCAAGCTCTTTACGTGAGGACATTTTGACTCCAGATCGGATGTTGAAAGGCCATGCCCGTAACGACTTGACGACAGCGCGTTTTGGGCTACGCCAGAAAATTTGCCAACAATTTACCCCAAGCCGCGCGTCATGTACATGGAACATCCTTTTACCGCTTCAGAAATCTCCGGATCGTGCTCGCATGTTACCCAATTAGCTAACTTGCCTGCCGAGCTTTTCTTTATACTTAACCCAGGCGCTAATTCATCTGCAACCGGCGCATTTCAAAACAATATTGATTCGTATGGAAGAGAAAAATGAAAATTCGCGCTTCACTGTTTGCTTTGGGCATGGCGACGGCACTGACTGGCTGCCAGAATATGGACTCCAATGGACTGCTTTCCTCGGGCGCTGAAGCTTTTCAGGCCTATACGTTAAGCGATGCGCAGGTAAAAGCGCTGAGCGATCAATCCTGTAAAGAACTCGACAGCAAAGCGAAAATCGCGCCAGCGAGCAGCGAATACGCCAAACGACTGGCAAAAATCGCCGCCGCTCTGGGGGATAACATTAACGGCCAGCCGGTGAACTACAAGGTTTACGAGACGAAAGACGTCAACGCATTTGCCATGGCGAACGGCTGTATCCGCGTCTACAGCGGGCTAATGGATATGATGACCGATAACGAAGTTGAAGCAGTGATCGGCCATGAGATGGGCCATGTCGCGCTGGGTCATGTAAAGAAAGGGATGCAGGTCGCGCTGGGTACTAACGCGGTGCGCGTCGCGGCGGCATCGGCAGGAGGGGTTGTCGGCAGCCTGTCGCAATCACAGCTTGGCGATCTTGGCGAAAAACTGGTGAACTCGCAGTTCTCCCAGCGTCAGGAGTCCGAAGCGGATGATTATTCTTACGATCTGTTGCGCAAACGCGGTATCAGTCCGGCAGGACTCGCCACCAGCTTTGAGAAACTGGCAAAACTGGAAGCGGGCCGTCAAAGCTCGATGTTCGACGATCATCCGGCATCCGCCGCGCGTGCGCAGCATGTGCGCGATCGCATGAGCGCGGACGGGATCAAATAATCCCTGAACAGTGCCGGATGGCGGCGTGAACGCCTTATCTGGCCAACACGCAGGCCCGGTAAGCGTCACACCGCCGGGCAATGCGCGATTACTCGCCCTTCTTCGCCGCCTGGATATAGAGCATTTCTAATGCCAGCGTCGCGGCCGCCAGAGCGGTGATCTCCGACTGATCGTAAGCCGGCGCGACTTCTACCACATCCATACCGACAATGTTCAGATCTTTCAGACCGCGTACCAGTTTAATGGCACGATCGGAGGTCAAACCGCCGATCACTGGCGTACCGGTACCAGGCGCAAACGCCGGGTCCAGACAGTCGATATCAAAGGTCAGATAGACCGGCATATCGCCGACGATCTGTTTCACCTGAGCGAGGATATCATCCACGCCGCGATCGTTGACCTGACAAGCATCCAGTACGGTAAAGCCATTGTCTTTGTCAAACTCGGTGCGAATACCGATCTGCACCGAATGATGCGGATCGATCAGGCCTTCTTTCGGCGCGGTGTAGAACATCGTGCCGTGATCGAATTCGCAGCCGTTAGCGTAGGTATCGGTATGCGCGTCAAAATGTACCAGCGCCATTTTGCCAAAATGTTTGGCGTGGGCGCGCAGCAGCGGCAGCGTGACAAAGTGGTCGCCGCCGAAAGAGAGCATACGCTTACCCGCAGACAGCAGTTTTTCGGCGTGCGCCTGTAATTTTTCACTCATTTCACGGGCATCGCCAAACGCATACACCAGATCGCCGCAGTCCACGACATTCAGGCGCTCACGCATGTCAAAATTCCACGGGAAACGGTGATGTTCCCAGGCGAGATTGGTCGATACCTGACGGATCGCCGCCGGGCCATGACGACCGCCAGCGCGACCGGACGTTGCCATATCAAACGGTACGCCGGTGATCACCCAGTCGGCATCGCTGTCATACGGCTGAAAGTTCATTGGCAGACGTAAAAAACCAAACGCATTAGAAACCAGTGAGTTATCGTACTGATGACCTAAAGTGCTCATGTCCTGACCTCTTTTAGAGTCGTTGCATTAAAACAGATGAAAAAAATCCCCTCCGCGTCGTTAAACCCGACGAGGAAGGGATTGATTTGTAAATCGCTATTGCGGCGAATTATCGCCGTTAATTCATACGGGTTCAAGTGAGTATAGCATTCTGCCGGGTGGCAGCTTTACCTTATCCAGCCTGCACTCGTAGGCCCGGTAAGCGCAGCGCCACCGGGCATCAACGGCTACTCGTCTTCCAGGTAAGTATACCCGTACAGTCCCGCTTCAAATTCTTCGAGGAACTGTTGCTGCAACGCATCGTCCAGATCCGTCTGTTTTACCTGGTCGCGGAAATGCGTTAACAGAGTTTTCGGGTCCAGTTGCACATATTGCAGCATATCCGCAACGGTATCGCCTTCGTCAGACAGCTCAACCTCGACGTTACCGTCCGGGAAGACAAACACGTCAACCGCTTCAGTATCGCCAAACAGGTTGTGCATGTTACCGAGGATCTCCTGATAGGCACCAACCATAAAGAAGCCGAGCATCGGCGGATTCTCTGGATCGTATTCCGGCATCGGCATCGTCGTGGCGATACCGTCGCCATCGATATAGTGGTCGATAGCGCCATCGGAATCACAAGTAATATCCAGCAACACAGCACGACGTTCCGGTACCTGATCTAATCCTTCCAGCGGCAGCACCGGGAAGAGTTGATCGATCCCCCACGCGTCCGGCATTGACTGGAACAGCGAGAAGTTGACGTACATTTTGTCCGCCATTCGCTCTTGCAGTTCGTCGATAATCGGACGATGCGCACGGTTTTGCGGGTCCAGTTGCTTCTGCACCTCATGGCACATACTGAGGTAAAGTTGTTCCGCCCAGGCGCGCTCCTGCAAACTAAACGCGCCGGAAGAGTAGCCAATATGAATATCGTGCAAATCCATTTGGCTGTCATGCAGCCACTCACGCAGCGAGCGGCGGGTGCCAGGCTTATGCATCTCCTGCCAGGTTTCCCACAGATTTTGTAGCGCGCGCGGCGCATCTTCAGCAGGGGCAGTCGGTTCCGTGTATTCGTTACGCTCCACGCCGATAATGTTAGACACCAGTACAGTATGGTGCGCGGTGACGGCGCGGCCAGACTCGGTAATCACCGTCGGATGCGGTAAACCATGCTCTTCGCAGGCATCGCCAATCGCCCAGATGATGTTATTGGCATATTCGTTCAGGCCATAGTTCACCGAACAGTCGGACTGCGAGCGGGTACCTTCATAATCCACACCCAGACCGCCGCCCACGTCGAAGCACTGGATATTAACGCCCAGCTTATGCAGCTCAACATAGAAACGGGCGGACTCGCGCACGCCGGTCGCGATATCGCGAATGTTCGCCATTTGCGACCCAAGGTGAAAGTGCAACAGTTGCAGACTGTCCAGACGCCCGGCGTCGCGCAGGGTCTCTACCAGTTGCAGCACCTGCGTCGCCGCCAGGCCGAATTTTGATTTTTCGCCGCCGGAGGATTGCCACTTACCGGACCCCTGAGAGGCCAGACGCGCACGCACGCCCAGACGAGGAACCACGCTCAGCCGCTCGGCTTCTTCCAGCACAATAGCGATTTCAGACATCTTTTCGATGACCAGATAAACCTTATGGCCCATCTTCTCGCCAATCAGCGCCAGCCGAATGTATTCACGGTCTTTATAACCATTACAGACGATCACGCTACGGGTCATGCCGGCATGCGCCAGCACCGCCATCAATTCAGCTTTCGACCCCGCCTCCAGCCCCAACGGTTCACCGGAATGGATAAGGGATTCAATCACGCGGCGATGCTGATTGACCTTAATCGGGTAAACGAGGAAGTAGTCGCCATTATAACCGTACGATTCACGCGCACGCTTAAACGCCGCGTTAATCGAACGCAAACGGTGTTGCAGGATCTGCGGGAAGCAGAACAGTGCCGGCAGACGCTGACCTTGCGCTTCGCGCGCTTTCACCAGTTTGGCAAGATCGACACGCGCTTCCGGTACGTCGGGATCAGGGCACACGCTGATGTGGCCCAGCTCGTTGACGTCGTAGTAGTTATTGCCCCACCAGGCAATATTGTAAGTGCGCAGCATCTTGCTGGCTTCCTGGGAGCTCATTGCAACCTCCTGCATGGAGCGTAGTACACCCTGTTCGCCTGCTGACGAAGGCGAACCCATAGAAATGTCGTCAGACATAGCGAACCTCAAATTTTATTAGCAAGTGTAAAACAGTTGACTACTATCGCAATCCGAAGACGCGATAACAACCCATAAACAAGCGGATTTTCCAGCAGATAGTGCTGATGCTCCGCCTGCGCGACCGGTTTCTTTTTCATATCATTGTAAAACACGTAACCGAACTCACAGATAACGGTTCGGCGAAACCACGAGAAAACTCTTGCGTTAACAAGAGAGCCCTTGTTCAGTCTTCAGCGCCATTGCCGGCTCTGGAGTCCTGAGAAGCGCCGAGATGGGTATAACATCGGCAGGTATGCAAAGCAGAGATGCAGATTGCGGGGGACATGCGCGCACCAGAACGATGCGACAGATTCAGCAGAATACAACGGTTCATTATCTCGTATCACCTCCACGGCCGCCTCGTAAGACGAACCCACAAGCCAAAGCAACGTTTTAACCCGGCTGGAAGTGGCGACACGAAGAAAACGTCGTGTGCTTTTGTATGAGCCGCGCGTCGCGTTTTATACCCAGAACGCAGAAAAAAAGCAAAGCATAAATGCGCATAATGTCAGCATCGTCAGAAACGTTTACCGCCTGATTTTGACCGACGATGCGACGGCCTTCAAAAAAAGCTGGAAATTGGGCGAAGAAGTGACCTAAAATAGCCGTCCAGATGTTAATCCATCCATACTGATTAACACTCAGACTGCCAGTGTCAGTGACCTTCAGACTCATGGTAGAAGCTTCTACCCTGACTATTCCGCACAACAGTTTGAGCTAACTAAATTCTCCTTAGGTGAAATTAAATATGGCAAAACACCTTTTTACGTCTGAGTCCGTATCAGAAGGGCATCCTGACAAAATCGCTGACCAAATCTCTGATGCCGTGTTAGACGCCATCCTGCAACAGGATCCGAAAGCACGCGTCGCCTGTGAAACCTACGTCAAAACCGGCATGGTTTTAGTTGGCGGAGAGATCACCACCAGCGCCTGGGTCGATATCGAAGAGATCACCCGTAATACGGTGCGCGAAATTGGCTATGTGCATTCCGACATGGGCTTTGACGCCAACTCTTGCGCGGTACTGAGCGCAATTGGCAAACAGTCTCCGGATATCAACCAGGGCGTTGACCGCGCAGACCCATTGGAACAAGGCGCGGGCGACCAGGGCCTGATGTTTGGCTACGCGACGAATGAAACCGACGTACTGATGCCTGCGCCAATCACCTACGCGCACCGTCTGGTACAGCGTCAGGCTGAAGTGCGTAAAAATGGCACTCTGCCATGGCTACGTCCGGATGCAAAAAGCCAGGTCACTTTCCAGTATGACGATGGCAAAATCGTCGGTATCGACGCCGTGGTTCTCTCTACGCAGCACGCAGAAGATATCGACCAGAAATCGCTGCAAGAAGCGGTGATGGAAGAGATCATCAAACCCATTCTGCCGTCTGAATGGTTAAATACGTCTACTAAGTTCTTTATCAACCCAACCGGTCGTTTTGTTATCGGCGGCCCAATGGGCGACTGCGGCCTGACCGGTCGTAAGATCATCGTTGATACCTACGGCGGTATGGCGCGTCACGGCGGCGGCGCCTTCTCCGGTAAAGATCCGTCGAAAGTTGACCGTTCTGCAGCTTACGCTGCGCGTTATGTCGCGAAAAACATCGTGGCGGCAGGTCTGGCGGATCGCTGTGAAATTCAGGTCTCCTACGCTATCGGCGTAGCGGAGCCGACGTCCATCATGGTGGAAACGTTCGGAACCGAAAAAGTGCCTGCTGAACAGTTGATTCTGCTGGTGCGCGAATTCTTCGATCTGCGCCCGTACGGTTTGATTCAGATGCTGGATCTGCTGCACCCGATCTACAAAGAAACCGCGGCTTACGGCCACTTCGGTCGCGAAAACTTCCCGTGGGAGAAAACCGACAAAGCGCAACTGCTGCGCGATGCTGCCGGTCTGAAATAATCGCCCGCACCTGACGGTGTTTTTCAGTCAGGTAAACCATGCCGTGCTTATAAAGGCCAGCGCCATGCTGGCCTTTATCATTGCTGATAAACGCAGCGCTATCAGATGCTCCAGAGTGTATTTACACTGACCTTTTTGTGATGCACAGCACAATCCGCTCTCCCCTTTCGTTTCTTCGACTACACTTTTCATCATTCCGTTTCAGCAACAATGAAAGCGATTACATTCATTTTCATTAAGAACTGACAATGTCACTATCGGTGTGCTTATCCTGAGATGAAAATGTTACATTGTTTTTCAGCCTTGTCTGAATACCAGGCGATTGATATGGTTATAAGATTATTAAAACTATTATTTTTCAGATAATTAAATAATCACAGTGATAAATAGTAGTGTAAACGATTACACCATTGTGATTGCCCTCACATATTTTTACGGCGTACTCACCTACTCTTAACATCGATAAAATTGCTAACCCAATCGGAGGGCATAATGCCTGACAATAAAAAACAAGGGCGTTCCAACAAGGCCATGACATTTTTTGTCTGCTTTCTTGCAGCCCTGGCAGGATTACTTTTTGGCCTGGATATCGGCGTTATCGCCGGTGCTTTACCCTTCATTACCGACGAGTTCCAGATTACCGCACACACTCAGGAATGGGTGGTCAGCTCCATGATGTTTGGCGCGGCCGTCGGCGCTGTCGGCAGCGGCTGGCTCTCCTTTAGGCTGGGTCGTAAAAAAAGCCTGATGATCGGCGCTATCCTGTTCGTTGCCGGTTCACTGTTCTCCGCTGCGGCACCTAACGTTGAAGTCCTGATTATTTCTCGCGTGCTGCTGGGTCTGGCCGTTGGCGTCGCTTCCTACACTGCGCCGTTGTACCTGTCTGAGATCGCGCCGGAGAAAATTCGCGGCAGTATGATCTCAATGTACCAACTCATGATCACCATCGGGATTCTGGGCGCTTATCTGTCCGATACCGCATTCAGCTACAGCGGCGCATGGCGCTGGATGCTCGGCGTGATCATCATCCCGGCCATTCTGCTGTTGATCGGCGTCTTCTTCCTGCCGGACAGCCCGCGCTGGTTTGCGGCGAAACGCCGCTTCCATGATGCTGAACGCGTCCTGTTGCGCCTGCGTGATACCAGTGCGGAAGCAAAACGTGAGCTCGATGAAATTCGCGAAAGTTTGCAGGTTAAACAGAGCGGTTGGGCGCTGTTCAAAGAAAACAGTAACTTCCGCCGCGCCGTATTTCTTGGTGTTCTGTTGCAGGTAATGCAGCAGTTTACCGGGATGAACGTCATCATGTATTACGCGCCAAAAATCTTCGAACTGGCGGGATACACCAACACAACGGAGCAGATGTGGGGCACCGTTATCGTTGGTCTGACTAACGTCCTGGCAACCTTTATCGCTATCGGTCTGGTTGACCGCTGGGGTCGCAAGCCTACTCTGACGCTGGGCTTCCTGGTCATGGCGATTGGTATGGGGATTCTGGGTACGATGATGCACATCGGCATCCATTCGCCGTCTGCGCAATACTTCGCTATCGCTATGCTGCTGATGTTCATCATTGGATTTGCGATGAGCGCCGGTCCGCTGATTTGGGTACTGTGCTCCGAAATCCAGCCGCTGAAAGGCCGTGATTTCGGCATCACCTGCTCCACCGCGACCAACTGGATCGCCAATATGATCGTCGGCGCAACTTTCCTGACCATGCTGAACAATCTGGGTAACGCCAACACCTTCTGGGTCTACGCAGGCCTGAACGTACTGTTTATCCTGCTGACCCTGTGGCTGGTGCCGGAAACCAAACACGTTTCGCTGGAACACATTGAACGTAACCTGATGAAAGGTCGTAAACTGCGCGAAATCGGCGCCCACGACTAACTTCCACACACTTCCTCCCGCCACGGGAGGAAGTGTTTTTCTTGCAGTCCCTCTCTCCTCGAACTATTCTCTGCCGCTATGAAAACCCCTCGTCTCCCTATCGCTATTCAGCAGGCTGTGATGCGTCGTCTGCGGGAAAATCTCGCCCAGGCTAACCTCAAGCTCGATAGACATTATCCGGAGCCGAAACTGGTGTATACGCAACGCGGCACCTCGGCGGGTACCGCCTGGCTCGAGAGCTACGAAATCCGCCTCAATCCGGTGTTGCTGATAGAAAACGCTGACACCTTTATCGCAGAGGTCGTGCCGCATGAACTGGCGCATCTGCTGGTGTGGAAGCACTTCGGACGCAAGGCCCCGCATGGCAAGGAGTGGAAGTGGATGATGGAAAGCGTGCTGGGCGTTCCGGCCAGACGCACTCATCAATTTGAACTGCAATCCGTACGGCGCACTACCTTTCCTTACCATTGCCAATGCCAGCAACATCAACTTACCGTCCGCCGCCATAACCGCGTGGTACGCGGCGAAGCGGTTTATCGTTGCATTCGCTGCGGCGAACCGCTGGTCGCCGGGTAGTTTCCGAAACGTTTGGGAACTTTCCCGAGCGAACTGATTGCATACAGGTACAACTTTCGTTACGTTGCGGGCTCGTTTTGCTATGGAGTGTGCGATGTACCGTAATTTTTCTTTTGCCGCTGTGTTGCTGGCAGCGGCGTTTTCAGGCCATGCACTGGCCGACGGCATTACCAGTTTCTCTCAGGCCAAAGCGGCGAGCGTCAAAGTTAATGCCGACGCGCCCGGCAGCTTTTACTGCGGGTGCCAAATCCGCTGGCAGGGTAAAAAAGGCGTCGTAGACCTGGCGTCCTGCGGCTATAAGGTGCGTAAAAACGAGAATCGCGCCAGACGAATTGAGTGGGAGCACGTTGTCCCCGCCTGGCAATTCGGCCATCAGCGCCAGTGCTGGCAGGATGGCGGGCGAAAAAACTGCGCTAAAGACCCGGTCTATCGCAAAATAGAAAGCGATATGCATAACCTGCAACCCGCGATTGGCGAAGTGAACGGCGATCGCGGCAACTTTATGTATAGCCAGTGGAACGGCGGCGAAGGCCAGTACGGGCAGTGCACCATGAAAGTGGATTTTAAAGCAAAAATCGCCGAGCCGCCCGCCCGCACCCGCGGCGCAATCGCCCGCACCTATTTTTATATGCGCGACCAATACCAACTGAAACTTTCCCGTCAACAAACGCAGCTTTTTAACGTCTGGGATAAGCAGTACCCCGTTACCGCCTGGGAGTGCGAACGCGATGCGCGTATCGCGAAGGTGCAGGGCAATCATAATCCCTATGTGCAACGCGCTTGCCAGGCGCAAAAGAGCTAACCTACACTAGCGGGACTCTTGTTAACCCATGCCCTGGATATCCAAACGCCGGGGCCATGACGCGGATTTTTTATTATGCGTATTCCCCGCATTTATCACCCAGAATTGTTAACGTCCGGTACGCAAATTTCGTTATGCGAAGATGCGGCCAACCATATTGGTCGTGTACTGCGCATGGGGCCGGGACAAGCTTTACACTTGTTTGACGGCAGCAATCAGGTCTTCGATGCTGAAATCATTAGCGCCAGTAAGAAAAGCGTTGAAGTGCAAGTGATGAAAGGCGAAATCGACGATCGTGAATCGCCGCTGCATATCCATCTGGGCCAGGTGATGTCGCGCGGTGAAAAAATGGAATTTACTATCCAGAAATCGATCGAACTGGGTGTAAGCCTCATTACGCCACTGTTCTCTGAGCGCTGCGGCGTTAAACTGGACAGTGAACGTCTGAACAAAAAGCGCCAGCAGTGGCAAAAGATCGCCATCGCCGCCTGCGAACAATGCGGGCGTAATCGGGTGCCGGAAATTCGCCCGCCGATGGCGCTGGAAACCTGGTGCGCCGAGCAAGATTCTGGGCTGAAGCTCAATCTTCATCCGCGCGCCCATGCCAGCATCAACACCCTGCCGCTGCCGGTTGAACGTGTCCGACTGCTGATCGGCCCGGAAGGCGGGCTGTCGGCGGACGAAATCGCGATGACCGCGCGCTATCAGTTTACTGATATTCTGTTAGGACCTCGCGTTCTGCGTACTGAGACAACTGCGCTCACCGCCATTACCGCGCTACAGGTGCGTTTTGGCGACTTAGGATGAAGCGTTAACGGAGAAAATAATGATCAAGCTCGGCATCGTGATGGACCCCATCGCAAACATCAACATCAAGAAAGACACCAGTTTCGCTATGCTGCTGGAAGCCCAACGTCGTGGTTATGAACTTCATTATATGGAGATGGCCGACCTGTATCTGATTAACGGCGAAGCGCGCGCCCGCACGCGAATGTTGAGCGTGGAGCAAAACTACGATAAATGGTATGAATTGAATGACGAGCAGGACCTGCCGCTGGCCGATCTGGACGTCATTTTGATGCGCAAAGATCCGCCGTTTGATACCGAGTTTATTTACGCGACCTATATTCTGGAACGCGCCGAAGAGAAAGGCACGCTGATCGTCAACAAACCGCAGAGCCTGCGCGACTGTAATGAAAAACTGTATACCGCCTGGTTTTCCGATCTGACGCCGGAAACTCTGGTAACGCGCAATAAAGCGCAGCTCAAAGCATTTTGGGAAAAGCACGGCGATATCATTATGAAACCGCTGGACGGTATGGGCGGCGCGTCCATTTTCCGCGTTAAGGAAGGCGATCCTAACATGGGCGTTATTGCCGAAACGCTGACCGAGCTGGGCAACCGCTACTGTATGGCGCAAAACTATCTGCCCGCGATCAAAGAGGGCGATAAGCGCGTACTGGTCATCGACGGCGAGCCGGTGCCTTACTGCCTGGCGCGTATTCCGCAGGGCGGCGAAACCCGCGGAAACCTGGCGGCTGGCGGTCGCGGCGAACCCCGTCCGTTGAGCGAAAGCGACTGGGAAATCGCCCGCCGCGTTGGGCCGACGCTTAAAGCCAAAGGGCTTATTTTCGTCGGTCTGGATATTATCGGCGACCGCTTAACGGAAATTAACGTGACCAGCCCAACCTGCGTGCGTGAAATTGAAGCGGAATACCCGATCTCTATCACCGGGATGTTGATGGACGCCATTGAAGCGCGCCTGGCGAAGTAAAACGATTATTGCCCGGTGGCGTGCGCTTACCGGGCCTGCGCAATCACGCAGCCCAGATCGGATAAGGCGCGTCAGCGTAGCCATCCGGCAATCTATTGCCCAATAAGGCGCAGCCGCCCTTCGGCAAAAGACGGCTTATATGAGTGACAACCGTCCGCTTTCCCCACATACTGAACGCTGTCGCTTTTTTGAACCAGGAAACAGAACCTCTGACAATGAATTTACAGCATCACTTTCTTATTGCCATGCCTGCGCTCCAGGACCCGATTTTCCGCCGTTCCGTGGTGTATGTTTGCGAGCACAACCAGGACGGCGCTATGGGGATTATTGTTAATAAACCTTTGGAAAACCTGAAAATTGAAGGGATTCTGGAAAAACTGAAAATTACGCCGGAACCGCGCGATCCGGCGATGCGCCTTGATAAAGCCGTGATGCTGGGTGGCCCGCTGGCGGAAGATCGTGGGTTTATTCTGCATACTCCGCCGTCACGTTTCGCATCCAGTATTCGTATCTCAGACAATACCGTGATTACCACCTCCCGCGATGTGCTGGAAACGTTAGGTACGCAACAGCAGCCTTCCGATGTGCTGGTCGCGCTGGGCTACGCCTCCTGGGATAAAGGCCAGCTTGAGCAGGAACTGCTTGATAACGCCTGGCTTACCGCGCCTGCCGATCTCAATATTTTATTCAAAACCCCCATTGCCGAGCGCTGGCGCGAAGCGGCGAAACTTATTGGCATTGATATTCTTACCATGCCTGGCGTTGCGGGGCATGCCTGATGAGCGGCACCTTACTGGCCTTTGACTTCGGCACAAAAAGTATCGGCGTTGCAATAGGACAACGCATTACCGGCACCGCCCGTCCGCTTCCGGCACTCAAAGCACAGGATGGCACGCCTGACTGGACGCTCATTGAACGTTTGCTGAAAGAGTGGCAGCCGGACGAAATTATTGTCGGACTACCGCTCAATATGGATGGCACTGAACAACTGCTGACGGCGCGAGCACGTAAATTCGCCAACCGTATTCATGGGCGTTTCGGGGTAACTGTCACGCTTCACGATGAACGACTCAGCACCGTTGAAGCGCGCTCCGGTCTGTTTGAACAAGGTGGGTATCGCGCCCTGAACAAGGGCAAAGTGGACTCGGCGTCCGCCGTGATTATCCTCGAAAGCTATTTTGAACAGGGGTATTAAAGCCGTTTTTGTCAGCAGGCCGGATAATGCGGTCACGGTTGCCGGGCCTACTGGGCAATAAGCTGGTTTAATGCCTTAAGCGTCTGTAAACGCGCCGCCGCCTCCGCCTCATCAATCCGCCACATTCCCGCAAAGGCCAGCGCTGCGGCGTGTCTGCCCAGCGGTTGCGCCATAGAAACTTCACCGTCAGCGTGATGCCACAGCACGTATCCCCGCTGGCGCTGCTGTGCCACATGCGGCGCCAGATTACGCCACTGCTCCGGAGTAAAGCGCTGCATTAGCGCCTCATCGCTTTCCGCCGCCAGTAACGCCATCCCTGGTACCGACTGCCACGCCGGATACATGCGAAACCCCGCCAGCGCCTGACTTACCTGCGAACCCGGCGTAGAGTGATAAATATAGATAATCTGGTCTTCCCATAGCACGCCTAACGCTACCACGATGTCTTTGGGCGCATGTCGCTCAAGGATGGGGAACGCATGAGAAAACAGCGCTGAACCGCGAATCGCCTGCGCCGCCAAAGCGTGAATACCTGGCCCGGGTACATAGCGTCGGTGCTCATCCTGCATCGTGAGTCCAATAGAAGCCATCGTCATTAACAGGCGATTAACGCGCGTGGTATTTATATCCATCAAGCGGGCAAGTTCGCGACATCCGATAGCACGGTCGCTGGAGACCAGATATTGCAGACAGCGAATGCCATCTATCAGGCTTTGATTCGGTTGTGATGACATCGTTAAATGGCTTCGCTGTGGTCTTAACAAAGCTGCGATTTTAACGCCGGTTCGCCAGGATACAAGCCTGCACGCCGTTCTATCCACCGCGCCAGCCAACACTTTACAAAACCAGTACGCAACCATGCTCGCTACAGCCGTCCCTGCGCCTGACGCCATTGCGCGCTCTGGGCGAACGTCATCATCCCCTGCTGCTGCCCGGTTTGTATCACGTGGGCCAACTGATGGAGTTTACCTTCTCGGATCAAATTCCCTGTGGCTGGCGTATTAATCAGTAATTCAAACAACGCCACGCGCCCATCCTGCCTGTCAGGCTCCAGTTTTTGCGATAGTACGGCGCGCAGGCTGCCCGCCAGTTGGCCACGTACCGGTTCTTTTTCCTGCGCCGGAAAACTATCCACCAATCTTTCCACCGCCTGCGCCGCGCCGCGAGTATGCAGGGTTGCCAGTACCAGATGTCCCGTTTCCGCCGCTGTCAGCGCCAGGCGAATGGTTTCGCTGTCACGCAACTCTCCCAGCAAAATGACATCGGGATCTTCACGCAACGCCGCGCGCAGCCCGGCGGCGAAAGTGGCGCAATGCTGGTTGATCTCCCGCTGCTGTATCAGGCAACGCTTGCTGGCGTAACGGTACTCAATAGGATCTTCCAGCGTCAGAATATGTTTATCGGCATGTTGATTAAGATACCCCACCATCGCCGCCAGCGTGGTGGATTTCCCGCTGCCAGTGGCGCCAGTGACCAGAATCAGTCCGTTCTCACTGGCAAGCAGTGCTGGTACTATCGGCGGCGTCTGGATTTCCGCCAGATCAGGACAACGCTCGGGCAAGAGCCGTAGCGCCAGCGACGTTCCCTGTTGATGTGTGAACGCACTGGCGCGCAGGCGCCGCGTACCGGCCAGCGAAACGGCGAAATCAAGCTGGCCGTGCGTTCGCCACTGATATTGTTGCGCGTCATTAAGCCAATCAAGCAGAAGCCTGTCGACATCAGGCGCAGTAAAAGGCGCGATCTCCATCCGTCCTTGTTTGCGCCATCGCGCAGGCCAGGCGTTACACAGGTGTAGATCCGAGACGTTATGCTTTACACTAAGCGTCACAATTTCTTCCATATTCATATAAACATCCTCGGAAAATGAACGATATCGCGCATAACCTGGCACACATCCGGGACAAAATCTCCGCCGCAGCGACGCGTTGCGGCCGCTCTTCAGAAGAAGTTACGTTGCTTGCAGTGAGTAAAACCAAACCTGCGAGCGACATCGCAGAAGCCATTGCCGCCGGACAACGGGCATTTGGTGAAAATTATGTACAAGAGGGGGTGGAAAAAATCCGCCACTTTCAGGAAGCGAAAGTGGAAGGCCTGCACTGGCACTTTATTGGCCCTTTACAGTCCAACAAGAGTCGTCTGGTGGCCGAGCATTTCGACTGGTGTCATACCATCGATCGCTTGCGTATCGCCTCGCGTCTGAGCGAACAGCGTCCGGATAATCTGCCGCCGCTAAATGTTCTGATCCAGATTAATATCAGCGATGAAAACAGCAAGTCAGGCATTCCGCTGGCGGAACTGGATGAGCTGGCCGCTGCGGTGGCTGCATTGCCGCGTCTGCGGCTTCGCGGACTGATGGCGATCCCGGCGCCAGAGTCAGATTATGTAAGGCAGTTTGAAGTCGCACGTCAAATGGCTGTAGCATTTGCCGGGCTGAAAGCGCGCTACTCTGACGTTGATACCTTATCTCTGGGTATGAGCGACGATATGGAGGCCGCGATTGCGGCAGGTAGCACAATGGTGCGCATCGGCACCGCTATCTTTGGTGCTCGTGATTACACAAAAAATTAAGGAAAACTGAGGAACGCCATGAATACGTTGACCTTCCTGCTCTCAACGGTAATTGAGCTGTATACCATGGTGCTATTATTGCGCGTGTGGATGCAGTGGGCCCGCTGTGACTTTTACAACCCTTTCTCCCAGTTCGTGGTGAAAATTACGCAGCCCATTATCGGACCGCTGCGCCGTATTATCCCGCCAATGGGGCCGATTGACAGCGCTTCCCTACTGGTGGCGTTTATTCTTAGCGTTATTAAGGCGATAGTGCTGTTTAAGGTGATTACGTTTCAGGCGATTATCTGGATCGCCGCGGTGCTTATCTTACTTAAAACAATCGGCCTGCTGATCTTCTGGGTTCTGCTGGTCATGGCCATCATGAGCTGGGTGAGCCAGGGTCGTAGCCCGATTGAATATGTATTGATTCAGCTTGCCGAGCCGCTGCTCAGCCCGATTCGCCGTATACTGCCTGCGATGGGCGGCATCGACTTCTCGCCGATGGTTCTGGTGCTGCTGCTGTATGTCGTTAATATGGGGATCGCTGAAGTCTTACAAGCGACAGGCAACATGTTGCTGCCGGGGTTGTGGATGGCGTTATGAGTGCTGTGACTCGCTACGAAGACGGTCTGGTGTTACGGCTTTATATTCAGCCGAAAGCCAGCCGCGACAGTATAGTGGGCTTACATGGCGACGAGGTGAAAGTCGCCATTACCGCCCCGCCGGTTGACGGTCAGGCAAACAGCCATCTGCTCAAGTTTCTCGGCAAACAGTTCCGCGTGGCGAAAAGTCAGATCGTCATCGAAAAAGGCGAGCTGGGCCGTCACAAACAGGTAAAAATTATTCACCCGCAACAGATCCCGCCGGAAATTGCGGCGTTAACTGAGTAGGTATTCCATGCAAAAAGTTGTTCTCGCGACCGGCAACGCCGGTAAAGTGCGTGAGCTCGCGTCGCTGTTAAGCGATTTTGGGCTTGATGTGGTAGCGCAAACGGAACTGGGCGTCGACTCCGCGGAAGAAACCGGCCTGACGTTTATTGAAAACGCGATTCTCAAAGCGCGTCATGCCGCTAAAATGACCGGTCTGCCCGCCATTGCCGATGACTCCGGTCTGGCCGTTGACGTTTTAGGCGGCGCGCCAGGTATCTATTCCGCGCGCTATTCTGGCGAAGACGCGACAGATCAGCAAAATCTGGAAAAACTGCTGCATACTCTACGGGATGTTCCGGACGACAAACGCCAGGCGCGATTCCATTGTGTGCTGGTTTATCTGCGTCATGCGGAAGATCCCACACCGATAGTCTGTCACGGTAGCTGGCCTGGCGTTATTACTCGCCAGGCGGCCGGAAATGGTGGATTTGGCTATGATCCCATTTTCTTCGTACCGTCTGAAGGCAAAACCGCCGCAGAGCTAACCCGTGAAGAAAAAAGCGCGATTTCCCATCGTGGACAAGCACTCAAGCTGCTGCTGGATGCGTTACGCAATGGCTAAACTACCGCCGCTCAGTCTTTATATTCATATTCCCTGGTGCGTACAAAAATGTCCGTATTGCGACTTCAATTCCCATGCGTTGAAGGGCGAGGTGCCGCATGACGACTACGTCCAGCATCTGTTAAGCGATCTGGATGCCGACGTCGCCTGGGCGCAAGGACGTGAAATAAAGACCATTTTTATTGGCGGCGGTACGCCAAGCCTGCTTTCCGGGCAGGCGATGCAAACGCTGTTGGACGGCGTGCGTGCGCGCCTGAATCTGGCGGCGGATGCGGAAATTACCATGGAAGCGAACCCTGGCACGGTCGAAGCCGACCGCTTCGTCGACTATCAGCGCGCCGGCGTAAACCGGATCTCCATTGGCGTGCAGAGCTTTAGTGAGCCTAAGCTGAAACGTCTTGGCCGTATTCACGGTCCACAAGAGGCGATGCGGGCAGCAATACTGGCAAATGGGCTTGGGCTACGCAGCTTTAACCTGGACTTGATGCATGGATTGCCGGATCAAACGCTGGAAGAGGCGCTGAACGATTTGCGACAAGCGATTGCGCTTAATCCGCCGCATCTCTCATGGTATCAATTGACGATTGAACCCAACACCCTGTTCGGTTCGCGTCCGCCGGTTCTACCGGACGATGACGCTCTGTGGGATATCTTTGACCAGGGCCACCAGTTATTAACCGCCGCTGGCTATCAGCAATACGAAACGTCGGCCTATGCCAAACCCGGTTATCAGTGCCAGCATAATCTGAACTACTGGCGCTTTGGCGACTATCTGGGTATTGGCTGCGGCGCCCACGGTAAAGTCACCTTCCCGGACGGCAGGATCTTGCGCACTACCAAAACTCGTCACCCACGCGGTTATATGCAGGGACGTTACCTGGAAAGCCAGCGTAACGTTAGTGATGACGATAAACCCTTTGAGTTCTTTATGAACCGTTTTCGGTTGCTGGAACGCGCGCCTCGCGCCGAGTTTGTCGACTATACCGGGCTTAGCGAAGATATAATTCGTCAACAGATGGATGAGGCTATCACACAAGGTTATCTGACCGAGAGTGAAGATAGCTGGCAGATCACCCGGCACGGTAAGCTATTTTTAAATTCGCTGCTGGAGCTGTTTTTAGCGGAATGATGCCGTAAATGCGCAGGCCGGATAGGACCTTGCGCCCCATCCGGCAAACTACCGGATGGCGCTACGCTTATCAGACCTACAAAATTAGAGTGATAAGCGTAGCCGCCTTTAACGATTAGTACTGATTAAACATCGTTTGGATCTGTTTCGGATCTTTGGTCTGGGTTAACGCCAGTTGCAGTAAAACACGTGCTTTTTGCGGGTTCAGCGTGCCGGAGGCGACAAAGCCGTATTTTGCATCATCTACTTCCGCATCCTGCGTGGTTGCGCCAGTCGGCACACGTGAGGAACGCACCACTACCGTACCGTTATGCGCGGCGGTCGCCAGGGTATCAAAGACCGTTTTATACAGGTTGCCATTACCCACGCCTGCACTCACGATCCCCTCGTAACCTGCATCTACCAACGCTTTTGCCGGCAGATCGGACGCATTCGCATAGTTATAAATGATACCAACTTTCGGCAGCGCGGTCAGCCTGGACACGTCGAATGGGGTGGAGGTGGTATGTTTACGCTCTGGCGTACGCTGGTAGTCAATTTTACCGTTGTGAATATAACCCAGCGGGCCGTAGTTAACCGCTTTAAACGTCGCCACGTCAGTCGTATTGGTCTTAGTGACGTCGCGTCCGTCCATGACGGTATCGTTCATTACCACCAGCACGCCGCGGTTGGCGGACTGTTTATCAGCCGCTGTTACTACCGCATTATAGAGGTTAAACGGACCATCTGCGCTCATTGACGTGGAGGGCCGCATCGCGCCGACCAGTACCACGGGTTTATTGCATTTAACGGTCAGATCGAGGAAATAAGCGGTCTCCTCCATCGTATCAGTGCCGTGGGTGATCACGAAACCGTCGGTACTGTCGCACTCAGTATTGATTTTTTTCGCCAGCGTGAGCCAGACCTCATCGTTCATATCCTGCGAGCCAATGTTAACGACCTGCTCGCCTTTCACTACCGCAATGTCCTTCAGTTGAGGAACGGCATCCACCAGATTTTCGACGCCGACTTTACCTGCCGTATAATTTGATTTTGTTGCTGAATCACCGCCGCCAGCAATCGTTCCGCCGGTCGCTAAGATGGTGATATTCGGTAAAGCGAACGCCGCGCCGCTGAAACCCATTACCAGAGCAGCTAATGCCGTTTTCCTGAAAAACTCCATGTTATATCTCCAGTTATGTCAATTGGTCGCATTATCCCAATATTGCAGACGAATAATGTGACGACATACGATTAACTAGCGATATATATCTGACAGAGAGGATTTTTTAGAGATGGGTAACAAAATACAGGAAAAAACAGAATAAAAAGGCGCAGATGCGATCTACGCCATTGTTTAAAAATGGGAAGATTATTTCAGGCTGCCGACCAGCGCTTTGCGGTTGTCTTCCAGGGTCACCACGCGGCTACAGACATCTTTGCCAAATTGCTGGAAATCTTTCTCCTGGTTTTTCCATTCGTTCTGGATGGCAGTTTGCAAACCACCGAGACTGCCCATCACGCCCTGTAAAGGGTTACCGCCGCCTTTAAGCACCGCTTTGGCGCCCATTTCGTTAATGCTGTCCTGCAAAATACCGCCCATCGTCTGGTTCACCAACTGCTGACCGTCGGCTCGCACCTGGTCGATAGCCTTATAATGGAACGTCAGGCCGTCCGTACGATGTTCGATAATGCGGTTCATTTGCGCTTTTAATTGCGCATCAAGCTTCGTCAGGCGGCTGCGCATGTTACTGCTTTCGCCCACCTCTTTAGCGATGATTTTATCCAGCGCCACGCGGCCTTTTTCGACGCGCGATCGGGCGCCCTCATCAATCCACGGCAGCGCGCTTCGCAGCTCCGCCTGGTAATCTTTCGCCTGCTCGCGCTGCGCGGCGCTAAGGGTGTACTGCTTACCGTTGTACATCACATTGCCGTCCGGCGTGATCACCAGGTTGCCGTTTTCACCTTTCACCTGCACCGTTTGTGGACTCAGGATCACATCGTCACGCGGTGTGACGCTGCATTTGTAATCTGCGTGAGCGGCCATCGCCGTAAACGTTAGCACTGTCGCCAGCAGCGTTTTGCGCATCATAACTTTCCCTCAAGACAAAGCGGGTCGGCATATGCCGACCCTGTACTTATTAGTCCCACCAAACGTCGAAAAGTTCGCTGGTACGGACTTCTTCAAGGTTGCGCGCTTCCAGCCACTTACGCACAATCGCCTGATGTTCTTCAGTACATTTACCGATTTCCTGCATACAAATCAGCCCTTCCCAGGCCAGGTAGCCGCTGCCATCAAACGCCAGCTTATTAGGCTCAATAACGTCATTAATAAAGTCATCGACAGTCTTATCGATCTGCTCTTCAGATGTACCTTCCGGAAAACGCCATGCCACCGAAAATCCTAATTCCTGGAATTCGTCAATGTGCATTTTTTTACGCAGACGACGACTACGGTTCTTTGCCATTACTTCACCCTCTCGAACATTAAGTCCCATACGCCATGACCAAGACGATGGCCACGTTGTTCAAATTTCGTTACCGGGCGCGATTCCGGGCGCGGTACATAATCATTGCTCTCTGACAGATTTTTGTACCCGTCGATAGAAGACATTACTTCAAGCATGTGTTCCGCATACGCTTCCCAGTCGGTCGCCATATGGAAAACGCCGCCCAATTTCAGCTTGCTCAATACCAGTTCAGCAAACGGCACCTGAACGATACGGCGTTTATTATGACGCGCTTTATGCCACGGGTCAGGGAAAAAGAGCTGAACCATCGATAAGGAATTGTCAGGAATCATTTTATGCAAAACTTCTACCGCGTCGTGGCACATGACGCGCAGGTTTTCAACGCCCTCTTCATGAGCGGACGCCAGACACGCGCCGACGCCGGGCGAATGCACTTCAATACCGAGGAAATTCTGCTCCTGGCGCGCTTTCGCCATCGCCACGAGAGACGCCCCCATGCCAAAACCAATCTCCAGCGTCACCGGCGCTTCGCGACCAAACAACGTGGCGAAATCTACCGGCGCTTCGCTGAACTCGACGCCCATCACCGGCCAGTAGTTTTCCAGCGCGTGTTCTTGCCCCTTTGTCAGTCGCCCCTGGCGACGAACAAAACTACGAATACGGCGCAGTGGGCGGCCGTTTTCATCAAATTCCGGTGAAATGACGTCGTTTTTCATAAAAGTGTAGTCTGCTGTGTTTGAGTTCTGAAAACGGGCATTATCCAAAGTTAGTTGCCGGATGCAAGCATGAAGCGCACTGCGGAAAGTTCCGGTTTACACCCTGCGGCCTCTGTGCTGCAATCTTGCCCCCGGCAATAATGAATGAGTTTCCATGCAAGCGTCTCAATTTTCAGCCCAGGTTCTGGACTGGTACGACAAATACGGGCGGAAAACGCTGCCCTGGCAAATTAACAAGACGCCTTACAAAGTATGGCTCTCGGAAGTCATGTTGCAACAAACGCAGGTGACGACGGTTATTCCTTACTTTGAGCGATTTATGGCGCGCTTTCCCACGGTGACAGATTTAGCGAATGCGCCGCTGGATGAAGTACTCCATTTGTGGACCGGGCTCGGCTATTACGCCCGCGCGCGTAATTTGCATAAAGCGGCGCAACAGGTGGCGACGCTTCACGGTGGAGAATTCCCGCAAACTTTTGACGAAATCGCCGCGCTCCCCGGCGTCGGGCGTTCAACCGCCGGCGCGATTCTCTCCCTGGCGTTAGGTAAACATTATCCGATTCTTGATGGAAACGTTAAACGTGTGCTGGCTCGCTGTTATGCTGTTAGCGGCTGGCCTGGAAAAAAAGAGGTGGAGAATACGCTGTGGACGTTGAGCGAACAAGTAACGCCCGCAAGTGGCGTGGAGCGTTTTAATCAGGCGATGATGGATCTGGGCGCGATGGTTTGTACGCGTTCAAAGCCAAAGTGCACCCTGTGTCCGCTGCAAAGCGGTTGTATCGCCGCTGCGAATGAAAGCTGGTCACGCTATCCGGGCAAGAAACCGAAACAGACATTACCGGAGCGTACCAGCTACTTTTTACTGCTACAGCATCATCAGGAAATTTTCCTGGCGCAGCGCCCTCCCAGCGGTTTATGGGGCGGATTATACTGCTTCCCGCAGTTTGCCAGTGAAGATGAACTGCGCGAATGGCTGGCGCAACGGCATGTTAACGCTGATAATTTGACCCAGCTTAACGCGTTTCGCCATACATTTAGCCATTTCCATCTGGATATTGTGCCTATGTGGCTTCCCGTGTCGTCACTGGACGCCTGCATGGATGAAGGCGGCGCGCTCTGGTATAACTTAGCGCAACCGCCGTCAGTCGGACTGGCGGCGCCCGTGGAGCGCTTGTTACAGCAGTTACGTACCGGAGCGTCAGTTTAACGCCCCGGTCGATAAAGAGGATGACTTATGAGCAGAACGATTTTTTGTACTTACCTGCAACGCGACGCTGAAGGACAGGATTTTCAGCTCTACCCTGGCGAGCTGGGAAAACGTATCTATAACGAGATATCCAAAGACGCGTGGGCGCAGTGGCAGCATAAGCAGACCATGTTGATTAACGAGAAAAAGCTCAACATGATGAACGCCGAGCACCGTAAACTGCTGGAGCAGGAGATGGTGAGCTTTCTGTTCGAAGGGAAAGACGTTCATATCGAAGGTTATACGCCGGAAGATAAAAAATAGGCCCGTTGCCGAATGACGCTGCGCTTATTCGGCCAGTGAACTATGCCGGATAAGCCCCTGGCGCCGCTGTCCGGCAACGTAGCATAACGACAACACAACATGCACTCCCGGAATGATGAAAAAATTACTCGCGCTTGCTGTTATTGCGCCGTTGCTCATCTCCTGTTCCAGTTCGACCAAAAAAGGCGAGACGTATAATGAAGCCTGGGTCAAGGATACCAACGGCTTTGATATTTTGATGGGGCAATTTGCCAACAACATTGAAAATCTGTGGGGATATAAGGAAGTCTTGATCGCGGGGCCGAAAGACTACGTCAAATATACCGACCAGTTCCAGACCCGCAGCCACATCAACTTTGATGATGGGACCATTACCGTTGAAACCATCGCCGGGACGGAACCTACCGCACATCTGCGCCGGGCCATTATTAAAACGTTGCTCATGGGTGACGATCCAACCTCCGTCGATCTTTACTCCGATGTCGATGACATTAAAATTTCCAAAGAACCCTTCCTGTATGGTCAGGTCGTCGACAATACCGGTCAGCCTATTCGCTGGGAAGGCCGCGCCACAACATTCGCGGATTACTTGCTGAAAACGCGGCTCAAAAGCCGCAGTAACGGCCTGCGTATTATTTACAGTATCACCATTAATCTGGTGCCTAACCACCTTGATAAACGCGCGCATAAATACATTGGTATGGTACGCCAGGCCTCCCGTAAATACGGCGTTGACGAGTCGCTGATTCTGGCGATTATGCAAACGGAGTCCTCGTTTAACCCGTATGCGGTCAGCCACGCGGATGCGCTGGGCCTGATGCAGGTGGTGCAACACAGCGCCGGGAAAGATGTGTTCCGTTCTCAGGGTAAATCCGGCACGCCAAGCCGCAACTTCCTGTTTGACCCCGCCAGCAATATCGATACCGGCACAGCGTATCTGGCGATGTTGAATAATGTGTATCTGAGCGGTATCGAGAATCCGACGTCGCGGCGCTATGCGGTCATTACAGCCTACAATGGCGGCGCAGGCAGCGTATTACGCGTATTCTCGAACGATAAGACTCAGGCTGCGAATATGATTAACCGCATGTCACCGGGGGATGTGTACCAGGTATTAACTACCCGACATCCGTCTGCGGAGTCGCGCCGCTATCTGTATAAGGTAAATTCTGCCCAGCGATCGTATCGCCGCCGATAAACCATCGCCTCCCGCCTCTGGCTGGTCACATAACAGGGGCGGGACAGGCGAAAAGTGTTAACTACGTCACTCTTTCGCTTTGCAATCAGAAATTGTTTGCAAATATTTGTCACAGGTAACAAAAAAAACCCCCCTCATTGATAGAATTACACCAAATCACAACGGCAAATGTGCCTTTTAAAACACCCATCCGCTCTCAGGTGTGAGGAAATTAACATGAATCTTAAGCTGCAGCTTAAAATACTCTCTTTTCTGCAGTTCTGTCTGTGGGGAAGCTGGCTCACTACCCTGGGCTCGTATATGTTCGTCACCTTAAAATTTGACGGTGCATCTATTGGCGCAGTTTATAGTTCACTGGGGATTGCCGCCGTCTTTATGCCGACCTTGTTAGGGATTGTGGCTGACAAATGGCTGAGCGCGAAATGGGTCTATGCCCTGTGCCATGTCGTCGGCGCCATCACGCTGTTTATGGCCGCGGAAGTCACTACGCCAGGGGCGATGTTCTTTGTGATCCTGCTTAACTCGTTGGCCTATATGCCGACGTTGGGCTTGATCAACACGATATCGTATTACCGCCTGCAATCTGCCGGCATGGATATTGTGACTGACTTCCCGCCTATCCGCATCTGGGGCACCATTGGCTTTATTCTGGCAATGTGGGGCGTGAGTTTCTCCGGTTTCGAGCTGAGCCATATGCAGCTTTATATCGGCGCGACGCTTTCCGTTCTGCTGGTACTGTTTACCTTTACCCTGCCGCACATTCCGGTGGCGAACCAACAGAAAAACCAGAGCTGGACATCGATGCTGGGCCTTGACGCTTTTGCGCTATTTAAAAATAAGCGGATGGCTCTTTTCTTCATCTTCTCCATGATGCTGGGCGCGGAACTCCAGATCACCAACATGTTTGGCAACACCTTCCTGCATAGCTTTGATAAAGATCCGCTGTTCGCCAGCAGCTTTATCGTGCAGCACGCCTCGGTGATGATGTCGATTTCGCAGATTTCTGAAACGTTATTCATCCTGACCATTCCGTTCTTCCTGAGTCGTTATGGTATTAAGAACGTTATGCTTATCAGTATCGTGGCGTGGATGCTGCGTTTCGGCCTGTTCGCTTATGGCGACCCAACGCCGTTCGGTACCGTCCTGCTGGTACTGTCGATGATCGTGTACGGCTGCGCCTTCGATTTCTTCAACATTTCTGGCTCGGTGTTTGTCGAAAAAGAAGTACGCCCGGAAATCCGCGCCAGCGCGCAGGGGATGTTCCTGATGATGACCAACGGCTTCGGCTGTATCCTGGGCGGCATTGTGAGCGGTAAAGTGGTGGAGTATTACACTCAAAACGGCATTACCGACTGGCAGACCGTGTGGCTCATCTTCGCGGGCTACTCGTTGGTGCTGGCCTTCGCGTTCGTAGCCTTGTTCAAATATAAACATGTTCGCGTTCCGGCGGGTTCTCAATCCGTCGCGCATTAATAGTTGCCCGATTTCGCAGGCCGGATAAGACGCGAAAGCGTCTTATCCGGCATTAACGCCTTATCTGGCCTGCTGGCAACGTTATTTTAAAACATACCCGTACAACCGTTTAATTCCATCGGTATCGGTCTCGCTGTACACTCCCTGCAATTCCGGCGAAAAACCGGGCAACAAATTGATGCCCTCTTCCAGCGCCAGAAAATAACGCTGCGCCGCGCCGCCCCAAATCTCCCCCGGCACCACGCATAGTACGCCCGGCGGATATGGTAATGCCCCCTCGGCAGCAATACGCCCATCCGCCTCACTGAGGCGCACCAGTACTACATCGCCGCGAATAAAGGCGCTGTTGGCATCCTGTGGGTTCATCGCCACATGCGGCAGGCTTTCTTTGCGGAACATCGCCTTTTGCAGATCCTTAACGTCGAAGCTAACGTACAGGTTGTGCATCTCCTGACATAGCTCACGCAGGGTGTAATCGCGGTAACGCACCGGGTATTTCTGAAAAACCGTCGGCAATACATCCGCAAGCGGCGTATCGTCTTCAATGTGCCGTTCAAATTGTGCCAGCATCGCGACTAGCCGCGCCAGTTTCTCTGCGCTCTCGGCAGGCGTCAGCAAGAATAGAATCGAGTTGAGGTCGCACTTCTCAGGCACAATACCGTTCTCACGCAAATAGTGGGCAAGAATGGTCGCCGGGATGCCGAATTCGGTGTATCGCCCGCTATCGGCATCAATACCTGGCGTGGTCAGTAACAGTTTACAGGGGGCGACAAAATACTGGTCATCCGCGTAGCCTTCAAAGCCATGCCATTTCGCCCCAGGTTCAAAACTGAAGAAACGACGATCGCTGGCAATGCTCTCCGTCGGATATGCCTGCCACGGCTTGCCGTCAACCTCCAGTGGAATAAAGGGCTGAAGCAGTTTGCAACGGGCGAGGATGGCTTTACGCGCGTCAATGCCCAGTGCAACGCACTCCGCCCACAGGCGGCGACCGCTCTCCCCTTCGTGGATTTTGGCATTGATATCCAACGCCGCAAACAGCGGATAGAACGGGCTGGTTGAGGCGTGCAACATGAAGGCGTTGTTCAGGCGTTTGTGCGGGCAAAAACGCGCCTGGCCGCGAATATGGTTATCTTTTTTGTGGATCTGCGAGGTTTGTGAGAACCCCGCCTGTTGCTTATGTACCGATTGGGTCACAAAGATCCCTGGGTCGTTTTCATTGAGCTCCAGCAGCAACGGCGAGGTATCCGCCATCATATTGATAAACTGCTCATAGCCTACCCACGCGGAGTCAAACAGGATGTAATCGCAGAGATGCCCGATTTTATCCACCACCTGACGGGCGTTGTAAATGGTACCGTCATAGGTACCAAGCTGAATGATTGCCAGGCGGAACGGACGCGGCGCATCGGCTCTTTCCGGCACCACGTCACGAATCTGGTCACGCAGGTACGTTTCATCAAAACAGTGCGCATCAATACCGCCAATAAAACCAAACGGGTTGCGCGCCGCTTCAAGATAGACCGGCGTCGCCCCAGCCTGAATCAGAGCGCCGTGGTGGTTGGATTTGTGATTATTACGATCAAACAGCACCAGATCGCCGCGCGTTAGCAGAGCGTTGGTGACCACTTTATTCGCTGCCGAAGTCCCATTTAGCACAAAGTAGGTTTTATCCGCATTAAACACTTTTGCCGCAAATTTCTGCGCGTGTTTAGCAGAACCTTCGTGTATTAGCAGATCGCCAAGTTTCACATCGGCGTTACACATATCCGCACGAAACAGGTTTTCACCAAAAAAGTCATAAAAGTGACGGCCTGCGGGATGTTTTCTAAAAAATTCGCCATGCTGGTGCCCCGGACAAGCAAAGGTGCTGTTACCCATGTCGACATACTGGGTCAGGGTGTCATAAAAGGGAGGCAGAAGCTCCGCTTCGTAGCGACAGGCAGCGTTTTCCAGCTCCAGCCATTCCTGCGCGTTACCGCCTATTACCGCCGTAACGCCGGCAGGCGCACTGACGAGTTCATCCGTAAGCATAAACACCGGCAGGTGAAAACCAGTGCGTTTAAGCAACGCCAGAATGCCGCTATGGCTGTCGGCAGCGGTAATGACGACTGCGGCCACATCGGTAAAGTCGGTACTGTCCAGCGCCACCACGTTTCGGTGGGTGGAGAGTCGGGAGATGAGTTCACCGCTGGCGGCAATATTCATTGATTTCATAAGCGCAAATACCCGTTTCGGGAGTAGAGTAACCCCGGACAAGGCCCGATGCCTTGCCCAACGAGATGCCGGGTCAAACTGGATACCAGCTCCGACCGCCAGACATCAGTAAAAACAGACTGTTTCTGATTTTACTGTTGTCCTGCAGTGAGCGTGCGCTGCCCTCACCGCATAGCGGGGACGACAAAAAAAAGGAAAGAAAGGGGCAAACCTCGCGCAGTCAGGCGACAGTGAAGACAATATAAAGGCGCTATGTTCATCCCGGCGAGCCCCATGCTGGCAGGAGAAATTTCGCGCAATCATGGCACCTTTCACCAGACGGCGCAAGGTAAAATCAGCGCTCCACACGTCACAGATAATCAAGCTATCAACAGCTTAATCGCGCGATAATAGGGCAATTTAAAAAATAAATAACAGGAGTTAGTGTGGTAATTGGACCTTTTATTAACGCTGGCGCAATTTTATTCGGCGGCGTTTTTGGCGCGCTGTTAAGTCAGCGTCTGCCAGAACGGATCCGCGTCTCAATGACGTCTATTTTTGGCCTGTGTTCTCTGGGAATTGGTATTCTGCTGGTGATGAAGTGCGCTAATCTTCCGGTGATGGTGCTGGCGACACTGGTCGGCGCGCTTATCGGCGAGTTTTGTTTGCTGGAAAAAGGCATTAATGGCGCAGTCGCGAAAATCCAACAATTATTTATGGCATCGGGTAAGAAACCGACACATGAGTCATTTATTCAAAGTTATGTCGCTATCATTGTACTGTTTTGCGCCAGCGGCACCGGTATTTTCGGCGCAATGCATGAAGGGATGACCGGCGACCCGAACATTTTGATCGCTAAATCTTTTCTGGATTTTTTCACCGCCATGATTTTCGCCTGTTCGCTTGGCATCGCCGTTTCGGCGATTTGCGCACCGATGTTGATTATCCAGTTAACGCTTGCCGCCTGCGCCACCCTCATTCTTCCGCTGACCACGCCGGCAATGATGGGCGACTTTAGCGCAGTGGGCGGACTGCTGCTGGTGGCAACCGGCTTGCGTGTATGCGGGATCAAAATGTTTCCGGTGGTGAATATGCTCCCGGCTCTGTTGCTGGCAATGCCGATTTCCGCCGCATGGGCGGCATTTTTTGCCTGACGCGGCGTGCAATAACAACAAAGTGGTGATAGATTGTGCAGTCTGCGTTGATTTGAAGAAATTTCGTTGACGAAGCGAGGCGATTACGGTTTAATGCGCCCCGTTGCCCGGATAGCTCAGTCGGTAGAGCAGGGGATTGAAAATCCCCGTGTCCTTGGTTCGATTCCGAGTCCGGGCACCACCGCATCAAAGCACGTTGGTTAAGGGATGAGATCCTTAACGGGCGTTTAATACAGGATTCGGTCATTACGGAATCTCCATCAGCGTAGCACTGGTACACTGGTTGAATTCAGAATCGTATCCTCAAACAGGGTGTCTGTTCCAGCAGACGCCCTGTTCTCGTTGCTGCATATTCTTACAACCTGAAATATCCCTGTCAAGCTGTGTTAATTTTCCGTCTCTTCTTCCCTGTTCTCTCCCTCTTTACAAACCTCACTGACCGTTCGTGTATCGGTATACAGACCCAGTGCCGTTTCCAGCGTTCCGGCTGCGGATGCAGCACTGACATCCACATACTCCATAGTCGTCGCAATACTCTGATGCCCCAGCATGGATTTAACCAGATGCATGTTTCGCTCCGGTGACTCCATCAGAATCGTCGCCAGTGTGTGCCTGAAACGGTGGGCAGAAACCAGAAAACCACACTCCCGTGACAGACGTCTGAAAAATCCCTTAACCGCCTGATGGGCCCGCGCCGGGCAATACTCATAATCATCAGGTTCAATGCAGTCTGTAAACCGGCAGACATCAAACAAAAAATCATCAGAACCGGCACCCATACGTCGGGCCCGTGACAGGAGGAGTTCCAGGGGCGCTTTCAGTGGTGCCACGATCGGCACACACCACTCCCGGTGTGTTTTACTCCCCTCCAGTTGCAGTTCAATCACCCCTTCTCCGGGACGAACATCCTTCAGCCTGATATGCTGCAGCTGATTAAAGCGCATCCCGGTATAACGCAACACATCCAGAACCGTCAGCCAGTATCTTGCCGGATACAGAGCATTACGTCTCCGATCGCAGGGTACCCTCTGCTGTGTTTCATATTCAGCAAACTTCTGAACAACCAGATAAACCTGGATCATCTGATCTTTGTTCAGCGTCTTCTTCTTTTTCGCCTCCTTTGCCACTGATGCCTCACATAACGGGTTTTCTGTCTGGGGCAACAGCCCTTTTTTGATCCCGAACCCAAAAATCGCCCGGAGATGCGCCACCTTGTTATTCCACGTGTATGTTGAAAGTGACTGCGTTTTCAGAACCTGACGTCGCCAGTGCTGAATATCACGCTGGGTTACATCCGCCGGAAATACCCCCTCGCCCATAAAATCAACAAATCCCCGGACAACCTTGCGGTAACTCCATTCCGTATCCGGACGCAGGTTTCTCGAGAAAAAATACTCATCAAGCAATTCATCCCAGGTCAGTTTCCCGGCCTTCTTTGATCCCATAAAAGCTCCATAACAAATCATTCCTTCCCCGCAGCATGCCGTCACGGAAATGTGATAAACGGACTGTCTCCGGGGCTCTCATTCCCGCTGAACAGACTGCGGCTTTTCACCAGGTAACCGCTGACAGGTTGATAGCGCCCTGTTCGTTCTGCCGAATCATACAGTCTGGCCTGAACAAAACGCTCTCCGGAACGAACCCGGTGAAGCCCCGCACGCTCAAATACGGACTGAATATAACGGCGATCGTGGTTACTCCCCGTCTGTTTCAGATACAGGTAAAACACATCCGGTACACGCAGAAAAGCATATCCGGCAATCAGATGAACTCTGGCATCAGGCTGATTCACCGGGATCTCTCCCGAATCCAGTCCATGTCTGAGCCATTCAATAAATTCACCACCATTGCCCGGAGCCCTGACATTTTCCGTACTGTTCCGGTCCTGTGAGTGCTCTGGTGATTTTTTTATCTCCTGAGCCTGCTCACTGATACATAAAACAGAGCCAAAAATCCCCGTGTCTTGCGCAGGATCACTTTCCGCGCCAGCCTGTTCACTGTTTGCACAACCTGATTCATCAGAAACTGTCTCTTTATTTTCAACAGGTTCTGCCACATCAACCTCAGGGAGATCTGTGTCATCACTGACTGCTGAAAACAGGCTCAGCAGCATATCGGTATCATCATGGACACTCTGCTCCTCCGGTGGCTTTTCCTCTGCGCCTGTTGCAGACTGCAACGTATCCGGGACGACTGCTTCTGTTTCATCGGTTCCTGAAACAGAGGGCTGCAGCGTAAATTCACCCACCTCCGGGACGGTCACCAACATTTCCGGCGCAATGGCCTCAGTTGATGTTTCTGGCTGGCTGTCAGATGGCACATTGTCTTCAGACTGCACAGTGTTTTCCGGGAGCAAAGGTGCTGTTACGGCTTCCGTCACCTGTAATGCGAGGAGCGGACTCTCCACCTCTTCTGCCGCTATTTTCAGGACTGAGCGAATCAATGCCATCTCCGGATGCTGATGCCAGACCGCTCCCGCCAGATTCTGTAATGCCCCCGGCACAGTGGCCAGCCATGCTGTCGCCCCCTCCGGCAACAACTGCCCGGCCATCACCGCTGCCAGTTGCTGTGCCTCTGAGCCCTGCAGACGTGGCTGTCGGTAGCGGAAACGAAATGCCTCATCCGGTGATGACATCCCCGGCTGCCATAACTTTCCGCTGACCAGTTCCCCCTCCAGGTGTGCAAGAAGTGGCAGGTGATAAAACAGTGCCGACCAGAACACCACGACATTCCATACACCGGACTGCGCAGCCTGCTCTTCCGGTGTGGCACCGGGCGGAAACATATATCCTCTGGCCAGACGAACGGCATAGGTGGTGAACTGCAGCGTCAGGTCGCCAAAACCGTTGGCATCTGCCCACCGGGAGTCTCCGGCTGCGGGAACGTTCTGCGCCGCCATCAGGAGTTTTTGTACCGGAGTAAGACAGAACTGCTGATACACGTCAGATGGCATACTGCTGTTTTCCCATAACTGCTTCAGACACTGTTTCCTGCGTGGTGTGGACGTCAGCTCCTCTGCAGTCCCGGGCATATAAAAACCTTCCGGCAGATGTTCCGGCTGGCGTGCGGTTTCCGGGGCGGTTGTCTCAGCACTGCTGGCATTGCTGTTACCGGGAAGCAGTTTTTTCAGGCGATTAAACATTTTCCCCCTCCTGCCCGCATACCGTATCTTCTTCTGACGGGGATGTATCAGCAGCCTTCTGGCTTTGTTCACTTACCAGCTGACGCATCAGACTGTTCAGTACCAGGGTTTTACGGGCCCGGGTGACCGCAACGTAAAACAGGTTAGTTTCGTCCCTCCGTTCATCTTCCGGCATCAGCGGGTCGGTGATATCCGCAAAATCCTCATCCAGTATCACCACCGGCCATTCCAGCCCCTTACTGCGGTGGGCCGTTGACACGGTAATATCCGCATCCTTCTCACTCGTGACGGTGTGCTCCCGCAGAAGCTTCAGTTTCACCGGCAACGGGAAACAGATATCCAGCAGGCGAATGGCCTGATTCATCTCCACATCCCGGGTGGATTTGGCTATCCGGCAGTATTCATCAAAATCGCGGTAATCCCGCCGCAGTGCATCAGACTGCATCTTTTCCGGCATATCAGCAGAAAACCAGTACAGGTCCTCCAGTGCCTCAGTCCGGTAGCCTTCAATACCGCCCACCCAGTACACCTTCCTGCCACTCAGACTGGCCATCAGCGCCGTGCATATCACTCCTGCCACCGTCCGGCTCAGTACCGTCCGGGGCCCTTCCGGTTTATCCGCTCCGGTACGGCTCATCAGTACTTCATCTTCCCCGCCACTGCCGGTCACCTGTCGTGTCTCACCGGCACGCTGCAAAAGCAGATTCGCCATCCGGGCCACTGACGGACCAAAACGAAAACTCTGCGTCAGCCACAGACGGTCTGCATCGTTCAGAACAGGATGAGAAAGCGCATCATCGGCACCACGAAAGCGGTAAATCTGCTGGTAACGGTCACCCACCAGGATTACCCGGCAGGACTGACTGAGTACCAGCGCAGACGTCACCGGATTGGCGTCCTGTGCCTCATCAAACAGAATGGTATCCCAGCGCCGGGACAGGTCCGGGAATGACAACTGGAACAGCTTCAGGTAGGTATCATGCGTGACAGGGAATGAGCCATCAGGGCAACTCATCTCATGCCAGAGTACCTGTACCGCCTGCAGAATGGCTGAGACATCCGTACCGGCCCGTGCGTCCTCATCCGGTAAATGCTGCAGCCCCGGTTCCTTGTCAGCACTACACAGAAACTGATTCAGGCTGCTGAGTGCAAGACGAACCAGCAGCCAGTGACGGGTGTTCAGCTTTCTGGCCACATCCGTGATGCGCAGACTGGCAATCAGACGATTCCGGTAATGTCTGCCGAAGCGCGACCAGGCCAGTTGGTGGGAGGTTTTGCACTCCACATTAAACGGAAATTTACGCTCAGCCTCATCGCGTACAGCGCGGTTATAAGCCAGATACAGTATTCTGCTGTCGGGGTTTGCCAGTGCATACTGAACCAGGGTACTGGTCTTTCCTGTACCAGCAAAGGCGTTCACAACCAGTTTCTGCCCCTGCCAGTGGATAATAGCAGACTGTTCATCGGTGGGTATCAGTGACATACAGGCCCCTGTAAAGAAAAAATGGTGCGCACACTCTGTATCACTGCAGAACGTGCACACCATCATTAACTCTTTACCGATATCAGGAAATTATTCTGTCCGGCGAGTACCAGAGCGGACTGATTAGCGGCAGGCGTAATAACCACGGATACCGGAAAACTGGCCTTTCTTACCGCCGGGGAAGTAATACGCAATGGTGCTTTTCACGCCGTTCCCACTGACAACTGTTGTACAGGAATACAACCAGTCGTTTTTCAGTTTTGTCCATCCATCGTAGGTTTCCAGTTCACCCCATTCACTGATAATACTCTGAAGGGCGTCAGATGAAGCCACCTGTGCGGCGCCAAGTGTAAATCGCTGTTCCGTCGTATGCACGACATGTTAAATATATCTCACTGAAACATTTCCACATCCTACCGCTTTTTGTTCCGAACAATTATTTCATAAATAGCGATTCTGAATACATCCCTAATGACTTTATGCTGACAAGCATCAGAACTTTCTGTGCATCAAGCCTTTAAATTCAAAAAATAGATTGTAACATATTAATTTTGCGGTTGTTTTTTATTTCTGATAAACATTATGATTCCTGAGGCATAAGTGAAATGCACAAGAATATTTTAACCGCAATTTTATTACTGGTTTCAGAACCAGTTCTGTCAGCTACATATATGTATAATTTTCTGTGGGTACCGGTAAATCCATTAAAACATGCTGAAGGCTCCCCCGTAGTTGTGGATGATTACAGTGAATCATCTTATTCTACCGTTACCATCAATCCTGTTGGAGATCAGAACAGACTGGTACTGAGCGAGTGCTGGGGAAAAGAAGGGCCCATATGGGGCATCTGGCCAGGTCACTGCCTGGATTGTCGTACCAGAGGGATGGAAAAAAACAACTGAAGGTGTGGAATATAATATACAATTTGATGATCCCCGCTGAATACCACCAACTAACGGCAGCCATGTTCCGGGTTATATCACCCGTATATCCCAGAAAAACCATAAATGGACAGATACAAATTTTGCAAAATGTATTCCCACTGGTACTTTATTTCAATGGGATGATTATGAAGCTGCAGCTAAATCAGCAAAAATGAAAATCTACTTTCGCAGAGGAAGCATGTATCCGGGTAAGTACAATATAACTATCCCCTGGTACTGATCATATGAAGAAAATAAACACGACGGCAGAGAAGGTAAAGATGTGGCCGCACAGGCAGCCAGATTGACTCTGAATCATGGCATTCCAGGCACGATATCCATCCCCGTAACCATCACCAGTAAATGTGATTTCTCTGTGGCACCGCTCAACTTAACTCACGGAACAATGTCCGGAAGACAAGCAAACGGGCATCAGACAAAACCTTATAATCTGAATATAAAATGTGACACAGGAACATCAGTTTCCGTAAAACTAAAAGGGGCACATCCTGTATCAGGTAAAACAGCTAATTTTACACAATGCGGAAATGGGGGGCTGTGCGAACTGACATTCAACGGAAACAAGTATAATGAAACAATGACAGTAACTGGAAACAATCTTGCCTTATCCATAACATCCACGTACCACCTTAAAAATCCATCATCTCCTGTCGCCGAATCGTTTGAAGGAAGCGGCATTCTGGAAATACAAGTTTTGTAATTCCGGCGACCGACAATAATTGCCTGGTGGTATAATTGCCACCAGGGTATAATATGAAGTAATAACTTAACAGCACACATCTCTTCACGTTTCACTTTAAAGACACACCATTTACATTACCATATATACTGAAAAAATTAACATACAGACAGATATATGAAAAGAGATATCAACTTCACACTAAAAAACAAAGAAATAACCAGACAACGATATGAATCTTTATACCTTCCCCACATCGCACCTCTGACCAGATGAGTACAGAGTTATAAAAAAAATGGTACAGACATGCCATGGTTTGATCCCGCTGATGGTGGAATTAACGCCCGAATACTAATATTATTACAATCTCCTGCAAAAAGTGAACTTTCTCCTCGTTTTGTGTCACAAGATAACCCTGGCCCATCGCAGCAGAATCTCAACCGCTTTCTTAAACAGGCTAAAATAAAAAGACAAAACATCATTATCTGGAATACTATTCCATGGCTGATGCCGACCAACACAAAGATTATTCCGACCAGAGAAAATATAAACAAAGGTCTTAATATAATAAAATCTCTGATGCCTTTACTGAAAAACGTAAGAGTGATACTCCTAGCTGGCTCAGTCGCATCAAAAACCAGAATATTTTTTGAAAAAGAATATCCTCATATAGTATTGCTGAACATGCCTCACCCAAGTCCGTTATCACTCTGCCGCTCTCCTGACATTTCTACAAAAATAAAAGACACATTACAGCAGGCATATTTATTAACAGCATCATGATGCATATATACCTTCTCCCGCATATTAAAAGAATACACAAAAGCAAAGGTATTCAGACTTCATATACCATGGAACCAGTCTGTACTGGCTCCACTATTATTTAATTTTAACGCTGACAAAAACTTCATTTCCTGGTTGAATGATAATAACCACAACGAAGATTTTTATGTGTTTCACACACTCTGTCAGCAAAACTATTCTCTTTCTTTATTATAATGTCTGAATCGGACTGTCTTATCCCAGCGAACCTCTCTTTCCAGAAGTTTATCCAGAATCAGGTTAACGGCTCCCCGGCTTATTGTCACGGCACTCACCAGATATCCCGCAAGACTCAGAGGCAGAAGCCTCAAACGTCGCCCATGCCCGTCAAGCCGCACGGCCACAGCCATCTGAAAAAATGCCGCCAGATTGCCAAACCCACCAAACATAACCAGCGTCATAGCTGTTATTGATAACTGCAAAATCCATGCTGGCTGGATATACCATGTAAAAAGAACAATCCCCCACCCGACAAGCGTTAGCGGAGCAATTGCATAACATCCAAGCAACATTAAAGCATCCATTTTTTGCATAATATTCAGATGACTGTTATATAAACTACTAAATAAATAGCGAACCATAACCTGGTTATGTCCCTTTGCCCACCGCTGAAGCTGTCGGACACGCACTTCCCAGGTTTCCGGTACCTCCTCATAGCACTCAGCAGTATTCACATACTGCACCCTCCATCCCTTCTCCAACATTCTGAAAGTCAGATCAGTATCTTCAGCCAGCACATCCTCACGAAACCCGCCCACAGCTTCCAGAGCATGAACTTTAATTGCTCCTACAGTTCCACCAAACTGGGGCAGTAAACCTGTATTTTGTCTTGCCTGCTGATCACCCTGATATCCCGCCGAACGTTCCATATCCAGCAAACGGGTCAGAAGGTTTCTCCCCGTATTTTGAGGCACAACTCTGCCCATGGTCACGCCAATCTGAGGGTCAAATAACGGCGCAACTATTTGTTTCAGTAATCCCGGTGCGGGCAAATAATCCGCATCAAAAATAACATAAACTTCGCTTTCAGGAGCCTGTCGGACAGCATCCATAAGAGCGGCTGGCTTTCCTGCCCGCCCATCACGACGATGGAAAGGTTTTATAAGATGGGGATAACGCGCAGCCCAGTCATCACAGACAATGCGTGTTCCATCGGTTGAGCGATCATTTACCGGGATAATACATAACCTGTCATGTGGATAATTCGTTTTCAACAGAGATTCAATACAATGACCGACAACGGCTTCTTCATTATGAGCTGCAATAAAAACAGTGAGCGTCGGCCATGGTGCATCCTGTATGCCTTCAAAGCCTGTTTTTTGCCGACTAAAAAGCCGGTTCATACCAAATATAAAATGACGGATACTATATAAAAACATTATCAGAGAGATAACAAGCAGGAATCCTCCTGTTACTTCAACCATTCTCTTTCCCTCCATTTTGCGTCATAAGACGGTAATGGATAATCTGGGCACTGGTTTCTTCCAGAATATTCCAGTGTTCTCCTTTTTGACGCCAGTGTTGATTGTCTTCAAACCAACGAACAGCACGTTCATTCATTCCGGCATCCATAAGAGCCAGCGCCATTAATCCCCATGGATAATTAGTTCTGGCCATTTCTTTCCAGTCATTTTCATATTTGTCAAGCCAGCGGATGGCATCTGCACGGGTTGGGCGAGGACCATATCCCTCCATCCATGCAAAAGGAACAGCCACTGCATGAGGATAAAAACGCGGTTTGTCATAATTTGCATTCAGAGCCAGTTTTTTTAAGGCAAAGATATCCTGTCCGAACGCCTTTTCCATTGCTTTCCGCAGATCGCTGACATCCTGTTCAAAACGCCGGGCCTGTATTTCATCACCAGTCTGCCGAAAGTAATTAGCCAGATTCTCCAGAGCATTAAGAACTTCAACATTATCTTTAAACAATGCATAACCAGCATATCCGCGCGTGTCATGAGGAAAAACGCTGTAGATACCATTATCCATGCGTAATGACATTAATGCCTTCAGTGCACGATCAAAACTTGATTGCCAGACAGATGGCAGAGGCTTATTATCACTCATATTTACAAGCAACTGTAACCACCTGGCCAGTGTTGCATCATCAGAATCAGCTCTCCCACAGTATTTCCAGCTCCCCTCCAGCTTACAATAACGCCCAAAGCGACCATCGCTTCGCTGATTCAGAATCCCCCATCGAATAAATTCGAGAGATGTCTTCCGGATATCCATTCCCGCTCGTCGTGCCAGCTCCAGAGAATATAAACCAAAATAAGGATCAGCTACATCACCATTTTTGAATGTAATTAACAACCCATCTCTGGTCTGATATTTTCTCAGATCCAGCGAACTTGAGCCAGACTCATTCTTAACTGAAGAAATAAGATTATCCTCTGCGAAAGCTACGTTTCCGGACAAAAAAAACAAAAGGGATAAAAAAACAAAAAACCGAAAAAACATTAAATAACTCAGCATATATTATTCTCTCACTGTAGACGCCATCACTGCAGAATGTTTTTTATTAAAACGACATTCGATATGCCGCCATGTCCAGTCAGAAATCAATAGTAACAAAAATAAATACAACACCAATACTAACGTTCCGCTCACCCGGGTATTAAACGGCGACAGACCCAGAAGTTCACTGCACCGTTGAACTTCAGCCCCCAGGAATAACAATAAAGCCTGATTCATAAAAACAGAGTAAGCACGCTCAGACAACCATCTGAATACAGGTAATTTCAGCGCCCTGGTGTAATCGCCCCCATCATAACTGAAGACAAATAAAAATAACGTCAACATTGGTAATAACAAAAATGTCTGCCTGGTATCAGCCTTCACAACTGTCATAAAAGCCAGTACGACCATCAGCATTAATGTCTGTAACAAAGGTAACCAGCGCAAAACCTTCGACGAAAGAACACAGTAATGGCAACGAATCTCTGCTGCAAGCGCACCAAGGAAGAAACAGGACAGTGCCCTGAAAATGCCATAATCCTGACTGCTGGTCATATAATGAGGTGCATATTTAATCAATATATATACAGATACAGAACAAATCAGTGTAAATAATATAATCCTGAGTCTTCTGGCAAAAACAAGAATCCCCCCCATCAGTAACGAACAGTAAAGGATAGCCCCCAGCGACCATGCCGGGAAATTATAGACCAGGTTTGGTAACAGTCCTCCCCCCTGCAGCAAGAAAAGATGAACAAGAAAAGCATAACCATCCCATGGTAGTGCTGGCATACCTCCCGGCGTCTCTCCCAGAATAAATCGGGTCGTCAGGCACTGCAGCCACCATGAAACAACTGGCACAATCATAATAAGAAGCGTTGTTACCAGATGCACTGGCAATAATCGTTTTATTCTTTTCCCACTAAAAAGTAAATAATGACGAAACGTTGTCAGTCGTTCACGATATACTGATAATAAAATAAACCCACTTAGGCCAAAAAAAAGATTCGTGAATACAAAAGCATGACGGAACAATACCCATTGATCGCCAAGAAAAGGGGCCGGAAAATGTGAACAGGCAATCAGTAATGCACAAATTCCCCGCATTCCATCCAGTGTATCAAATCGGTGAGTCTCTTTCACAAAACCTCCACAGAAGCGGCCATTCCGTAAAATGCTATCAGATAGCAGGAGAGCAAAAAGACAGTTCCCAGGCTTCCAGTTACAGGAAGTATCAGTGGCCCTGCCCATAACAGAATTAACCAGTGCCACAAAGCAATCACAGGTACGATCAATATAAGATAAAGTTCTGCCAGTAACACCCACCCCAGACGCAATACCAGATTCCCAGGGAGGGTAAATGCCATGATTGCAAAAAATAATGGACCAAGAACAACGAACCAGTATCCGGCATGAAAAATTGTGGCCAGATATGCATTCATATCAGGATATTCAGGTTCTCTCATTAACTGATACCCTCCAAGAGACAAAAAAAGAAGAACACCAGATATTCTCAGAAAATATCTGAAAGGAAGGTAACGGGAAGGCACAAAAAAAGATAATCCAGATAATATCAGGGCACCTGTAAAAATCCGTAACATGCTTTCCGCAGGAGTAACTGACAGTAAAGGAGAGCTAACAGAGACATTCAGGGCATTATCCCTGGATATCACCACACCCAGAACACTTCCGGTCCATTCTCCAAGCCCACTAAATATCAGATGCCAGCTATAGAATATCCAGATATCCTGCCACTGGAGCCAGGCACATAATCCAGCCATTAAAATAATGCCACTGAGTACAACCGGAAGGTTACGTGCGTCATAATGACGCAGTCCTCTCAAAGAGGAATAATTATCATCAACCATGGAAAAATATCAGTTATCAACATAACGTTAAAAATCAACAAATATTCCGAGCTCTGCTTCATTACGTGTATAATGGCGATTCGAAACTCCAGAATAACGGGCACTTACCCCCCAGTCATTTCCAAGCCAGTAACGACCAGATGTAAAATATGATGTGCTCCGGTAATCAGCCACCGTTCCCGGTTGTTTCACTAACTCGTAATGAACTCTTCCGTAATTTCCTCCAGCAGCAACAGTCCAACGGCGTTCAAATCCATACTGAACACTGACACCGACATTTCCCCCTGTCCGGTTATTCATATCACTGCGCACAAATGATGTATTAAGTTGTAGTGCAACGGGATAATTCTTCAGATACTTTACAACCATGGAACGAACAGCACTGGCACCTCCTCCACTACGCATGGTATAGCGATCAAATCCGCCAGCAAGTATCAGTCCCTTATCCGGAAATCCCCTGTTTATCATGGCATTCCCACGGGCCTTTGCTGTAATGGAATTTTTATCTGACGCACTGAAGTTACTGTCAATCCAGATATCTGGTGTCAGATAAGACACATAGCGTACATTAAAATAATTGGTTGACTCTCCCCAGGCATCAAGAGCCAGATAGCTGAAACCAAGCTTATTTTTTCCCTCAAGATTAAGTAATAAAGATGATTTGAATGATTTACCACCTTCATATGGTCCTGTCACATGAGCACCGGCTATACTACTTTCGAAACGCCCTGACTCTGCAGCCTGAACCGACAGATTTACACCGACCAGTAATAATGTCAGCATGCTGAATTTATATTTATTCATTTTACCCTCTGCCACTCTGAATATTGTCATAAAATACCCCCGTCAGATGACTGACAATATTTTTTGCAGCCTCCCCGCTCCCAAATGGGTTTTTTATATTTTTCATTCCACGCCATATATCAGCATTTTTGTACAAATTACTCACCGTTTCATATATTACAGAAGTGTCCGTTCCAACCAGAACACCTCCCCCGGCGTTAACAAGTTCAGGCCGTTCCGTTGCATCCCGCAATATTAATACCGGAGTTCCCAGCGCAGCAGATTCCTCCTGAATGCCTCCGGAATCAGTCAGTACGACCCATGCATGATTCTGTAACCATATAAGAGAAGGGTAATCCAGAGGTGGGCACAAAATTAAAGAACTGTTATTTCCTGAATAGTGAGATAACGCTTCTTTAATGCAACAGGATACATCAGGATTTGCATGCAGGGGCCAGATAACAAAAACATCATCATACTGAGACAAGAGTTGATCAACCGCCTGTGCAATACGCTGCAATCCGCTCCCCCAGTTTTCTCTCCTGTGTGCAGTGACCAGTATCAGCCGTCGACCAACCAGACGTTTATCAAGACGATGTTGTCTCACAACCGAAGGTAAATTTTCTGATACCGTTATTAATTCCGCCGTCTGCAAGGCCGCATCCACCACTGTATTTCCCGTCACCACAATGCGGGAGCTATCAACACCTTCATTCAGCAAGGCCTTCCGGGCGCATGGTGTGGGTGCATAATGCCAGTCAGCCAGACGCCCGATAAGACTCCGGTTCATTTCCTCAGGAAAAGGAGAATATTTATTGTATGTCCTGAGTCCGGCCTCGACATGCCCGATCGGCACACGCGCATAATATGCGGCAAGTGCAGCGGTCATTGCGCTCGTCGTATCACCATGAACGAGCAATGCCGCAGGCTGCTCACAGGATAAAACCGGAGCAAGTTCCGCCAGCAATATTTCCGTTAAATGAGCAAGATCACCTGAACGTCTGTGTAAACTCAGTGAGTGCCTGGGCATCATCCGAAAAAACTGATATAGCGGTGATGCCATATCAGTATGCTGCCCCGTATGTATCACAACAGGTAAAAAATATTCACTGTTCTGTAATACCTGAAAAACCGGAGCCATCTTAATAATTTCTGGTCTGGTTCCACAAACCAGCAATATTTTATTTTTCCTCACAAAATATACTCCTCATCTGCGTCAGAAACTTTCACATGTTTATGTGCATTAATCCCGCCATATATCCGAACGCCTGGCAGCAATAACACTTCATTTGCCACCACGCTGACAGGTGACTCCTGGTCACCGGCCCATGACAGTTCCATCATATGAATACGCTGACTGGCAACAACACAACCGGATATTCCTGCTGCATAAAATAATCTGATATTATTTGCCGTACAGCACCCTTTCACTCTTGCCTGAGCACGTAATTCAATATCACACCCGGCTTTTACTGCTCCAGAAATAACGGACGATTCACCCAGTATAATATTTCCTTCAGAAACCATATCTCCGTCAACACATACCCCTGGAGGAATAATAATATCTTTTTTACTGTACCAGTAACGTTGTTCCGGATACCATTGAGCTTCTTCCGGAGCATACTGCTCCATAGAATACTTTTCTGAGAGCGAAGGATAACTACCACTATATCCTGCAATACGAATACATGAGGCGGTGAGATGTTTAAACAAAGCGCCAGGAAAAACAACGCATTCATCATCTGCCTGTAAAAACATCCCACTACCTTCGCCCTCATTTTTTTCTTCTTCGGATTCTGTATCAGGAGGAGACAACCGTTCATTTTCATCAAGACAAAGCGCCTCAGGATCCCGGGGAGAATATAATTCCAGCAATGCCGGAAGAAATGGAAGAAGCATAAAAGCAAAGATTAAAACGAGAGCTATCAACTCAGTCCATACTGAAAACATATCTCTTATCCATTATTTAACAACAAAAAACAGAGCTAAATTCATATGCCCACCATGAAAAACGATCTCTGCCCCACTTAATCATTAACTCTCTTTACCCAAATAGATTCTGATAAACCAGGATAATCACACAATGACAAAACTGCTATAAATAATATTCACAGGATTATTTCGCCAGAAACATCCAGTTATGGTCTGAGATTACCGGGATGAAGGAATGCTTATGATGCCATGCGATGTAAATTTCCAGTCATAAATCACCAAATGGAAGAAAAATCGACTCCGCTTATCAGAACAATAACAATTGCCATAACAATAATAATAACCCCTCCAAAACCAGCCAATTTCATTCTGAAACAGTTGGTCAATTTATATAAACCAAACCACAGTCCGGTTCGATATTCACTGGCCAGCACATACGCTAACTCTCTGAAACCAGACAAACACAAACCAATAACTAAAGCACAGATAAGCAAGCCAGAACCCACATAATTCATATAATTATCATAAGAGCCTCTGTGAACTGCCTTGAAGAACTCAATAAAAGAATCGCTCGCCTTTGAAATATTAATAATATCCTGAGGAATCTGGATACTCAGGTATGTATTCAGACCAAACACCCCAACACCTAAAAATATAATCCAGGCAACTCTTGAAAAATCCCCCATATCAATTTCATTTCTGACGAACAAGATACTTAAAGCAATAACAGACAAAACTGAACTGGTTATCACTCCAACACTTATCATAAGATAAATCTCATCATAATAACTAAAAAAAATCCACGCCAGTGCAGACAAAACGCCCCCAACCATCAATATATATACAACACCATCACTATTCTCACTGGCACCGGTGTAATTCTTATTGACTATATTATTATTTGAAATATGCGTATTCTGAATATTAACCCCACCACTATTACACTGACACACATCAGTATTAGTTGATTCTCTCTTATCATTAAAATCAATAAATTTTCTCATCTTTCACCTGTTAAATTAAGAACAATTATTACTCCCAGTCCCTTACTATCATGAGTATTAATTTCTTGTGAAATTTTTAATATATACTCGTCTGTTAACTCTATCGAGCACGGATATCACAACCCACATTCCCCGGACAGGACAACGAACATATTAGTACGGATATATTAACAATTAACTAACCGTCCATGCCGGACTGAAATCCTCTTCCAGAAACAGCTCCGTCAGCCCACTTATCTGTTTCAATCTCAGCACTTCATCCTGATCCATGCCCAACTCTGTGCCAATACGCTCATCTGTCCAGCCCAGACGCGAAAGATCCCTGACAATATCAGACATTGAGGTTATCTGATGTTTTCCTCTGGCCCGGTTATGTCGTATGGTCGCGGCAATGCGTTCAGCCTGTCCCTTTCTCTCAGGATTAATACAAGCCACCGGCAGCCAGCCCTTCAGGCGTTTACCTGTGCCTGCCTCCCTGCCCAGCACCTGGCGATGAAAACCATCCACCACCAGGTAATGGTTCTTTTCCTCAGACACCACCACCGGTTGTGTGAAACCATCTTTCTCCAGTGACTGCTTCAGCAGTTTCTTCTCACCCGGCGCCATGACATTGGGATTGTAATCGTTGGCCACCACTTTATCCGCTTTCACCCACAGCACACAGTCCACAGGCTCCTGCGCAAAAGGGCTGACCTCATGAAGCACCCTGCGCAGGTGATTCAGAGCCTGTATGGTCTCTTCTTCAGATTGCGTCTGGCTGAAGTACTGACGAATCATGTTGCCCAGCACGTCCGGTGTCACAGAATCCCCCATTCCTTCCTCCTTTCTTTCATACGCTGCAGATAACGTTCATAGTGCCGGGGTTTGTTCGGGCTGAAGGAGAGGGTCCGGCACCAGAAATCATTCTTTATGAGTGTCTTACAGATACGTCGCCAGGACGGAATATCCCGACACCCCAGGTCATTCTCCTGTTCATCAGGAATGTCATCCGGGAAGCCCCGTGTCTGATACCAGCGCAGATAGACAGCTATTTTGTTACGGTAATGTTCTGCCGTTCTTTCCGGCATCACATCCAGCAGGAACATCGCATAGCTGCGCCAGGTATGATGGGCTGGTTTTGAAATACGCTTACGCAGGGCAAAATAAGCACCACTTTCATTAGCATAAAGTGCCCCGCTGGCAGCCCCTGACACCCGTTCACACATCCTGGCCCAGGTTTCCGGCTCCAGAACATGGTAAAGCCACAGTCCCTTACGCTGTTCAGGACCAAAAGGTTCACAGACACGCATGTTGCGTAACGGCACGCCGGCACGGTACATCAGGTCATACAGAGGATTGTAGATGGCACAGGTTCTGGCGTTATATATCCAGATATCGCGGGCTTTCCAGTCATATAACGGATACATGGTGTAATAAAACCCTTCAGGCGACGCTGTGGTCCAGGGTTTATCATCTGCATATCTCAGTTTGCGCTGAGATACCAGTCCCATAAAGCGATTGAGCGATTCATCAGCACGGACACCAGTCAGTATTGCCACTCCACACCGGTTACCGGCAAACCAGGAAGAAAATGCCGGAACAAATTCTTCAAACGTCATGGCATACCGGTAAAAGGGAAAATACGTTATGTCTGTAATGGCCTCTTCCGGTGGCTGGCGAACCCAGGTCACACCAGACTCCCAGCATATCCACTCCGGCTGAAACTGCGAGACACCGTTAACCGTGGTCAGGGGAAGAGCCACCCAGTAAAAGGTATCCGTCACATCCCGGTACATTTCCCGTATTTTCTGAATATGTTCAATGGTGCACTGATACTGGGCTTCCCAGTCAATGAACAGTACAGAGAAACGACGTTTTTTCCTGCGTGCCACACCGGCCACAAGGTGAAAGAGTACAGTAGAATCCTTTCCTCCGGAAAAAGACAGGCAAACCGAAGAGAATGTATCAAACAGCCATTCAATGCGATGAATGGCTGCGGACAGAACATCTTCACCCGTTCTGATTTTTATTATGGTTCCAAGCATATACTCTGGCGTGAAATATTCAGTCTGCAATATGTTCAGTAATAATGATGCAACCAGTCAGTACCAAACCATACAATAAACCAGAGTCCTGTCATTACGACAAAATTTATAAATGACAGCATTACCGAAATACCAGACCTCATTCCTGCTTCTCTGAAGTAATACGCCCCGTATTTTACGGTGCACTTATATAGCTCAGCGCATAAATAACAACAGATACTCCGAAAATAAAACCAGCCAGAAACGCAAGTAACAGCCTTCCTCCGACAGGACGCTCACGGCAGTCATATATCCCAAACTGTCCTCTTCTGCACCGACAACACATAATCCCCCTCTCCATCCGGTCCTCCACGCCAGGAAACAATTCCTTCTTCAGGTATGAATGAGGGTCGGTTATCCGACAAAGCCGGCCATGAATACTTTCAGCTTCAGCAGTGAAATAAATCCCAGGCGCTGAACAATCCGATAACGCCGGTAGTATGCTCTTCGTGCGGCCGGGCAGTCAGACTCCCCGGCGGGATGAATCCGCAGGGTCTGAACAGCTCTTTCCAGAAAAAACAACCTGACACATTCCCGATAAGGAGCCAGTATCGCCTCCGGCAGACGACGCTGTACTGCCTGCTGTAATGACCGGGACAAATGAATACAACTGCGTTCTCCGTTCACTACCACGGTATTTCTGCCACATACAATACCAGCCCGGTGTACCTCATCAGGACACAGAACAATCAACTGGATATCATAACGATGCATCACCCATTGTGTTATCTTCAGATACCGCCACCACCCCAGAAAAGGTGCACTGCTGAAACAGAGTATCAGCGTGTCTCTGGTCCGGAGTTGCTCTCCCGGTCTGAAAAGCTCCGCACTGATACCACACCCACTTAACAGATGTATTACGCCGGTTGTTTCATAACTGCTGCATCCGGCAACCCATACGGCCTCCATGATTACAGCAACTTATTTATCTGTCCGGTCAGTCAGTGCGTTCACCGCAGCAACGTAGCTTTTACGGAAAGCCTCCACACTGTCTGCCTGAAATGCACTGTTCTCAATACGGTATCTGCCGTTGACATACACGGACGGGGTGCTGGTCACACCATACTCCCTGAACAGACGTTTCTGCTTCTCTGTCATCTCAGCCACTTCCTTACTGGCAAGCGCCTGCATATATTCTCCCGGATAAACACCCGCACGGATAAAAATCCCCGGAATATCCTCTGCTGATTTCAGTCTCCGCGTTTTCTGCACGGCATCAAATAACAGCGGCTCCACCTTATCTTCCACACCCAGCACCATTGCCACTGACCATGCCCGGGTCAGCTCCTCTCCCAGCTCTCCCAGAAAACCGGCATGATACTTGACCAGTTTTTTCCCCGGAGGAAGGCTTTCGCGGATGGCTTTATCAATGCCGTAATCCTGAGAAAAGGCATAACAGGGTGGGCAATAAAAAGAAAAAAACTCAACCACCGTTTCATTATCCTGAACAGCACTCGCCACCGGCTTATCCAGTACCGAATAGGTTGCGTTTTCCTCTGCATATACTGTGCCTGACAATACCAGACACAAAAAAAGAGATATCAGTCTGCTTTTACGCATTCTGCAGATTCCATAATTCAGTTATCAGATTCAGATAGTTAATTCACAAGATGCCAGTAGATGGTGCTTCCCTTACCACTGCGGTCAGGCTCCACTATATGCTGTCGGTGCAGTTCCCGGAGATAATAAAGCGCAAGGTAAACAGACATTTCGCAACCATCCGCAATTTCACGTGTTTTCAGCGGTGATACGGATGCATTTCGCCCTTCCATAAAACGGATGATTTTTTCATAACAGTCAGGTTGTGAACGCATATTCATGCCTACTCCGGAAGCCCAGTGTATATACTCACTCCGCCCCCATTAACTCAGATCCGATGCGGTGTAAAAATAAAAACAATACGGACAATAACGTTTTAATTTACCAGCACCTGCAACACACCACTTCCTTCAAAAGATTCTGCCACCGGTTTAGTAATATCATTCAGGCGATAAGTGGATTTAATGGATAGCGTCTTGCTGTTATAGATTGTCATGGTTTCATTATATTTACCATTATCAAATGTCAGCTCACACATTCCACCGCTTCCGCACAGTGTATAGTTATCTGTTTTACCTGATACTTTTTGCGAACCAATAAGTTTCACCGACAATGAAGTTCCTGACGCACAGGTAACATTGAGATTGTAAGGTGTTGTCTGATTGCCATCAGCAGCTCGCCCAGACAATGAACCATGAGATAAATTTATTGGCGATGTATTGAAATTACATTTTGACGTAACAACAACAGGGATATCAATGTAAGATGGTGCTTCATTCTGCATAATTATACCAAACCTACGCCATGCTATAGCCTCATCGTATCCAGATGCTTTATTTTCCTCATACCCCCACCAATATGGTACACGAACAGTATATTTACCAGGAAAAGCAGAACTCCTTTGAAGTTCGATATTCACTCGAAATACCGGAATAGTTAGTGATGGAGTAAAGCCCACAATCTTTCCTAACTGCCAACAACCAGACATTCCTTGCTCATCGTAATGGTTTGTACTCACCATAGTATTAACACCTGGCACTGGTGTTGAGAGAGCCATATCCCAGTTGCTGATATCACTAAATCTATATACTAAACCTCCAGAGGCCTTCTGCCACCCAGTCTTATATTGCAGCCAATATCTATAGTTTCCTCTTTGCAATCCATCCCAATGTCCGCTACAGGATGTGGCTAACACTTTCCAGGAGTTTATCTGTGGAAATGTGATTAATGCTTGTGATACAGCACTATCATCCATAGTTACTGCGATTGCATTAGATACAGAAGATGGAGAGGCTGGAGCCCATAAAAAGTTCTGGTAATTACTTACTGCAGAAAGCACCTCGTTGGAAATGAAAAAATAAAAATAAAAACACTTTATTTTAAAGCAACTCATAGAACACTCCACGGCATAATGTTTTTATTTAGCCAGTCCCTTTAACACATCACTGGCTATATCGGCACACAGTTTATCTGACCTGAACCGGTACAATGCATCAACTGCACTCTGAGTATAATTTCCGACATCACTTCTTACTCCGTTATAAAGCGATGCGCCTGAGACCAGTCTGTCAAATTCCGCTTTACGTTTGTTATATACCGCCGAATCTATTTTCTTCAGCGCCTCCAGTTCCCGCCGACAGCGCTCCATTTTTTCAACATCATCCAGACGATCTCCTGAACTACTCACTGGTTTTATTCCTGTCGTCTGCAGTAAAGGTTTGTCTGGTCTGCTTTCGCATCCACCAAGCAATATACCAGTAAGCAGAACCAGGAACACTGGTTTAATGTATTCTTTCATTTTGAATATTATCCGCATCGTCACACACGTAGAAAGGGAGTAAATCCATAATCATTCGACTACAATGCCTTAACTGATTAAGTTTATGAGAAAAATACCCTGGACTGATACCATAGATACAGAATATCTCTTTCCGGGTTTTTCCGTTAACAAGAAAATCCTTCAGTGCAGCATTAATTTTTCTCCCTCTTATTTTAGACAGCAGCATCAACTGTTCAAAATGTTCCGGCATAACCTTTCCGGGACATAAATATTTCGCAGCATGGACTGAGTCAGGGTTTAGCGCGCTGTGCCGCATATATTTCTCCACCTTATTACAGAATTTTCTGTTACAGGTAACTGATACTCATTGTGACCGAAGCACTGAAGGTTCCGGCATTCAAATCTGTATTGCCATGTTTATAAGGCACTGCCGTGAACGTAAACTGACTGTTCTGAACATTAACGGCTGAAAGGCCTTTTGTGATTTCATATCCAAATTGTCCCTGTGCTCCGGCACCCAGCCTGAGCGGATTCTGAGGATCCACAGAACCACCCTGATATAATGCAATACCCAGTGCCGAAGAATTAGCACCCGTGGTTTTCAGCACATTATCGGGTGCACCGGAAAGCTGACCTGTTCCCCCGGACAGACGGATATATGGTTTTCCCTGGAAATACTCACAACTGACTTCCACGGTTGTGGGTTGTGCATAATTCCGTCCATCCACTTTCTGAAGCGCAATCTTTCCGAAAGAGACTTTAAAGTCAGTATCATTTTTTATTTTACAGGGTGGGATATAAACGGTTCCGGTTATTTTTATGGGGACATCCACTGCCATGGCTGGTGCCGATAACAACATAACTCCGCCCGTCAGTGCTGATAATATCAGCTTCATTCTGTTTTTCATTTTTTCACTCCTTCTGTCCGGCCTGCTTTGTCATTCCTTCCGGCCAGAGATAACGCTTTTTTCCCGGCGCTTTCACCGGACGCGGGTTCTGTAACAGGCTTCACTTCTTCAACCCTGAGCGTGTAAACCATGGTTGCTCCAGGAGGAACTTTTGGTGGATATCCCTCATCACCGTAAGCCAGTTCCGGAGGGACAACAAGCTCCATTGTTCCGTGATTCTTCATCAACATCAGTGCTTCGCGGAACACCGGCGGATATTCACCCAGGACCTGAGATATCACCCGACCTCTTGCATCCATATCTTCAACAACCGTGCCATCCGTCAGTTTTTCTGTCACCACAACATCCACCAAGGTGTCATCACCACGGATAAACTCACCATCGCCGGCATACTCACTCCTGTACCAGAATCCCCCTTCCGCCTGTTTCACGCCTTTCTGTTTTCTGAACTTCTCAAGCCAGGCTGCTCCCGCCTTCTTCTGTTCGCGAATCACAGCCAGACGGGCTTTCTGTGCCAGCTCTTCCGCCCGCTGCAGAGCGACATCCAGAACAGATTCATTCAGCAGAACTTTCCTGTTCAGCGCATCGCGTATTCCTGCCATCAGAATTCGGTTATCTGTTTTCAGACCAAGTTGTTGTTGTGCAGCCTGAAGATTCAGCATATCGCGTCCCAGCATCACACCGGCGGCATAAGTCTGCTGCATATCGTCAGGTTTCAGCATTTCCGCTGTCACTACCGGCATATCCGCCATTTCAGCTTTCAGGGTATTCAGCGTGGCCTGCAGCTCAGTCTTTTCTTTTCCGGCCTGTTCAGCAGCAGTCTTACTTTCCGTTTCCATACGGGACAGTTGCTGTTTCAGCTCAATAACCTGCGCATTCAGCGTTTCCTGAGCCTGCTCTCCCTTTCTGGTGATGGTCTCAAGCTGTTTCCTGCTTTCATCAAGTTCCGCTTTCAGGGAAGCCACCACCTTGTCTTTTTCTGCATTATCCTGTGCAGTGTCAGGCAGCACTTTCAGTCGTTCACGCAGTCCCCGGTTTTCCTTTTTAAGCTGTCGAACCTCCTGTTCCCTCAGCGTCAGCCGGCGTCGCAGTTCGGTAGTGCTGCCCGCCCCTGCTTCACCTTTTCCGACAGACCTGGCGACACTGTCCGTTTTTCCACCTGAACCTCCCTCTTTTATGGCAGAGGCTTCCTGCTGCTGATACTGCTGTGCAAACTTCAGTATGCCCGGAACACCTCCTGAATTGTCTCCGGCTCCGGCACAGCCACCCCACAATAACAGTGCAACACCTCCCGTCGTTTGCAGTATCCGGCGGCATATTTTCAGTCCGTCATTCATAGAACAACTCAAAATTCGCTACTGACTCATACTCTCCAGGCTGTACGCTTTTCTGTGCAATGGCATCAGGTGTTGCCTGCACAAAAGCCTTAAAATTCAGCGTTACCGTATTGCCCTCAATCTGCGTTCCCTGTCTGTTATTGTGCGCGTCCCCCAGTTTCAGCGGTGTGACACCATCCGTATCCAGCAGACCAACAGCAAGTTTTCCCTGGTTCTCTCCGGAAACACGTAAAAACCAGTCCGACTTTTCCTTCATTCCTGGCTCAGGATTACCGCTGAATTTCAGCTTCACTGTTTTCCAGATGGAGGATGTGTCACAGTCAACCAGACGAATACTGAATTTTTCAGCCGGCCCCTTACCCGGTGACACCTGAAAATCCTTTACAGGTCGTTCCAGAAACTGGACTGTCTGATTCAGACTGGCAGAGTCAATCTGGCAGGGGCGGTCAAGTAACTCCCCATCAAAAGTGACATTCACCGCACCTGCAGACAGCGTCAGCAACAGAGGCAGACAGCCCGCCAGTCGGGCTATACCCGTTCCGGAAATAATGCCTTTCATTCTGCTCTCCTCCGTTCTTATTCATAATCCAGCCGCAGACGCAACAGAGCCGAGTTGTCCCGCGGATTCATATACGGTTTCCCCTGCGCACGGTCTGTCGCCTGCTGACCCGCCAGTGCCTGCTGCTGTGCCTCACTCAGCCAGTAGGTGAACTGATTTGCACCACCGTACACAACAGCACGCCCCGTGCTGACCATCCGCTGTTCCGGCTGCAGCACGCCGTCCTCCACTCCCGTCAGCAGGGCACTCTGCATCACCATCATGCTGTCACGCCCCGCCACTGAAGTGGCAGAGGTCACCGCACCACCGTCACCACATCCCAGCAGATTCAGCTTCAGCACATAACGCGTCATGATGCCTTCCGTGCTTTTTTGTAATGGCAGATCCACCTCATTCGTCTCCAGCGTGCACGGGGATGACAGCAGCGCACCACTGACTGTCAGCATCCCGGTACGGCCATTGTGCTCATTCACCCACTGGTGACGGGTCTCATCTGCGACAAAGAAGTTATCCCGCATGACCAGCTCGTCTGCCCGCAGCACACTGTTCATGCTGCAGCTCACCAGCAGCGCAGCCAGACAGAGCCCTGTTGTTGTCCTGTTCATCTCCGGCACCTCCGGTTAATCCTGTCACTGCGCGTTTATTTCTTCACTGCCGTACAACGGTCTCCGCTGCAGCTGAACTGCAGAACCGGACGTCCGCCGTAGTCGTTGATGTAGCTCAGGTACGGCGTGCTGTATGTTCCGGATTTCACCGTCTGCGTGGACTTCGGTGCCAGCATCACGGCCTCAAACTCGCCTTCCTTCGCCTGTTTTTCACTGCCGCCAAGGCCTATCACCGTCACGTAATACGGCGTCGGGTTTTCAATCCGGTAGCCTCCGCTGGTTTTGTTCAGCACCAGCTGGTCCTGCCAGACTGCATTGGGTTTCGCCTCAATGGCTTTCGGGCGGTAAAACAGCTTGATTTTGGTCTGCAGGGCTATCTGCAGCACATTCGCCTTATCACTCTTCGGAGGAATTTCACGAAGGTTGAAGTAGAACAGGGATTCCCGGTCCTGTGGCAGTTTGCTGATATCCGGGGTGCTGGCCAGACGGACCATACTTTTCGCCCCCGGCTCAAGACGCTGCACCGGCGGCGTGACCACAATCGGTCCGGTGGTGATTTTTTCCTGCTTCTCATTCTCTATCCAGGCCTGCGCCAGGTAGGGGAGCTGTTTGTTATCATTGGCGATATTCAGTGTCATCGATTTCTCACCACCGTTAAAAATCGCACGCGTACGGTCCAGGGAGATGGCAGCCTGGGCTGCCGGTACTGCGCTCAGGCACGCTACCGCCATCAGCGTTTTTTTCAGCGCCGGTTTCATTTTCAGCATCTTTTCTTCTCTCAGTTCTGGTTCCGGTGTCGCCTGTGGTGCAACACCGTCCGCTTATCGATTCATGCCTGTACGGGGTTACTGACTGCCGGCCAGTGAAGATGACCGGCAGTCAGCCCCTCGTTCCGTCAGTTCGCCTTACGGCAGGGCAGCAGCAGTTGCTGTGCCGGGTCCAGTTTTGCCGGGATATCCACCACACACTGTGTCCGGCCGTCCCAGCCGACATTCAGGGTTTCACCCGGATTCACCCCGCTCAGCCAGGCCAGACCACTGTCTGCCACCATCCCCAGCTCACGGCCTTTTGCGTTTGTCACGCTGGCACCAAACGGCGGATGGCTGTTGTCTGCCAGACGCAGCACGGCAAACAGACGACTTCCTTTCAGGACTTCAAACTCCCTGTAACCAATGGCCCCTTCCGTCAGGACCGACTCCACCACCGAGCGGGTGGCTTCCATGTCTTCCGGCAGCTTGTTCAGGTCCACTGAGGTGGTGTTGCGGTAATAGCTGCTCACATCCGTCACCACACCAATGCCCCACCGGTTGGTGGAGACCCGGCCGCCGTCGACAGGCACGCCTCCGACACCATCGGTGTCCACCAACAGCCGGGTTCCTCCGTTCATGCCCCCTGCATGCAGGGCCGCGCCTTTCGCGGTTATCGTTGCACCACCGGATGCGCTCATACCGAATGACGTGTAACCGTTCTCCACGGCAGAGAAGTTCGCTGACAGGTTGGCCAGCGGACTGCTGTGGTTGTAGTACGCGCTCATCTGACTCTGCGATGGCTGACCACCGCCACTGCTCACACCGGCGTTCAGGCTGTAACTGCTCAACCCTTTGTTCAGCGTGTCGCTGTACCCCACGGTGTTGGTGTAACGGTCATTGCTCATGCTGCCGCTGTAGCTGGCCGTACCGGTTCCCCACGGCACGGACAAACGTACAAATGCCGAATCGTTATCCCGGTTCTGGTATTTCGAACGGGATGCGGACAGCCCCAGGGAAATGTTCTTAAACCCGAAGGCATCGAAGTAACGGTTCACCGACAGCGTGTAATAGTCAGATGTCCGGCGGTCCCAGTAGGTCTGATGGCTGTACTGCAGGTTGACCGAGGTCTTCCAGTCCTCGAAGTTCTTGTTGAGCGTGACGGTGTACAGTTCCTTCTCACGTCCCGTGAAGTCATTCCGGTAACGGGCATTGAGGTACTGGTCCATCGTCATGTAATTGCGTTCAGAGAAGCGGTAACCCGCAAAGGTGATATCCGCATTCACGTCATCAAAACGTTTGGAGTAGCTCAGACGCCAGGATTTACCCTGCTTTGTATCTTCTCCCGGAATGCGGGCCACGGACTGAGTCACGTCAGCAGATACCGTACCGAACTCATTCAGGTCACGGCCCAGACCCACTGCCAGGGCGTTGTAATCCCCGGCAACGATACCGCCACCGTAAAGTGACCACTTGTTACTGATACCCCAGGACGCCTCACCGGCAGCAAAGACCGGACCTTCCGTGGTGTGCTCATAATTACGCGAACGACCGGAAATCAGCTTGTAACGAATCTGGCCCGGACGGGTCAGATACGGCACATATGCTGTGTCCACCTGGAACGTTTTTTTCCGCCCGTCCTGCTCGATAACCTCAACATCCAGACGACCACGCACGGAGCTGTCCAGGTCCTGAATGGTGAACGGACCTGCCGGCACGGTGGAGTCATAGAGGATGCGTCCCTGCTGCGAAATCACGACGCGCGCATTCGTATCCGCAATCCCTGAGACCTGCGGTGCATAACCGCGCAGTTTTGGCGGCAGCATGCGGTCATCACTTTCCAGGCTGGCACCGGTATAGCGCCAGGAGCTGAAAATCTCAGAATTGATGTAGTTCTCACCCAGAGTGAGGTTGGCGCGCCAGCGCGGGATGGCGCGGTACATGTAGAAACGGCTCCAGGTGAACTGACTGTCCGTCCCCTGCCCGCTGCCGGTGGTATGATTCAGGTTGCCCTGATAGTCCGCACGCAGACGCCAGGCACCAAAGTTGGCACCTGCGGTCCCGTTATAGCTCAGTGACTGTGACTGTTTTCCCTTGTGCGGCTTGTTCACCGTCCCGTTGATGTTGTAGTCAAACAACAGTCCCGGAATACCATTATCCCAGCGTGACGGCGGCAGCCAGGAGGCGTCGGAATATTCCAGCCAGGCCTGCGGCATATTGATGTACAGCATCCCTTCTGCCGGATTCGGGCGTATCTCCACCCCCGGCAACTGGCTGAGATCCGCACACTGCCCGTTATTCCAGTATGTGACCTTCTCCTGAGAAGCCGCCGTCAGCCCCATCCGGCTGACCATCTCCGGCGTCAGACAGGCCTGCGGTAACGGCTTCTTTCCGTCCTGACCGGAAACCGGCGGCTCCAGAAACGTCACCGGAAATGCCGACGGTGAAATCCCCTGGTCATTCACCATTATTTCCATCTGGTACTGACCCGGAAGAATATACCCGGCCTGAGAGAAACGGGAAAAGTCTATATTCTGTCTGTCTGCTGCATCCAGAACATCTGTATTAAAGTCGACGGCATAAGCCGGTGCGCCTGCAAGGGAAAGCATCAGCGCATATGTAATGCTGTTAACAGCAAAAGAGATATTATTTTTCATTATCAGCCATCACCTTTAATACAGACTGCTCCCGGAAATAGAGACAAAACATCCCCTCCTGCATGCAGGATTTAATTTCAGTTCCTCTGTCGGAATAGTTAATTAAATACCGGGAAGCTTCCGTCTGTTACCAGTTGTTATTTCTGTTCACCCTGTTATTCGTAATCCACCTTAAAACGCAATGCGGCATAATAATTCCCTGCCTTTAACGGCTGACCATTACGGACAACACGTAGGGTATAATCCAGCCCCTCTTCATTTCCGTTCAGCAATAACGGCGGCATCACTTTACCGACACGGGCCGGATAGCCCTGGTTATCCAGTATCTGCAGATTGATACCTTCTGCCTGACCGGTCAGCGAGAATTTGTCAGGCGTTTCGCCCTGCAGACCATCAAAGGTCACCCGGACACGGCTCGCCGTATAAACCCGTTTACCTGTTCCCGCCAGCTCACAGTTACGCAACCGCAGACGGAATTTCTTTTCAGGACCGGCGAAACTGTCCTGTAAATCACGAACCGGGGTCTCCCCCATATCAATCGCCTGCCAGGTATCTTCCATGGCCAGCGTGCAGGCCGGAGCAATCACCTGCCCCTTAAAACTCGCCCGACCATGCCACCAGACATGCTCCTCTCCCCAGTACTCCGGCAGGGTCATCCCCGGCGGCGGAAAAGAGGGCGATGGCGCAGCCTGAACCGCTGCACTCAAGAAAAATGTTACCGAAAGGATCATACGCCAGAACATGCAGTATTCCTTATTCTTTACCGGTAATCGCAGGGGCTGGCGCCCCTGCTTATCTGACAGTTAAAAACCGGAGAGGAGTGATTACTCGTAAGTCAGATTGAAATTAGCAACGGCAGTGAAGTCACCTTCTTTCAGAGCACCGCCGGTGGCTTTTTTAACCCAAGTGCTGTAACGCAAAGTATTGTCACCAGCCTGCAGCTTGGTTGCAGCGCCAGCAGTACCATCAAAGGAAACCAGATTGCCACCAGCTTCAGAAACAACAACAGCAGTACCGGTATCGCCAGCAGTGCCCAGTTCTTTTACCTGGCCATTAACGGAGGTGCCAGTAAATGATACTTTTACACTACCAGTAGTAGCCAGTTCAGTGGCATCACAGTTAACCAACTTAATATCCAAATTTTTCTTTACAGAAATACCATCAGCATTCAGATGCGCTTTTGAGATCTGACCAAAATCAATGGACTGATCTGCAGATTCCGGTGCAATACCGCACGGTGCACTGATTACAGAACCTTTAAAGTTAACAACGCCCTGTCCCTGATTTGCAGCATTAGCACCAAAAGAAACCAGAGCCATTGCAACTGCGCCAGCCATAACAGTTTTAATCATTTTCATTAAAAAATTCCTTTGTTTTATAAAAGACGATAAAAACATTATCCAGTACATAGCGACTGGTACAGTCATACTAAGAAAACAAAATATGACCGTAGCAATCGCCATTATTGGCAATATATATATAATCCATAAGAGTTTTATTTCTTTCTTTTAGCAAAAGAACGCATCAAACCAATATTAAAGGCCCCTCAAAAGAAATTCTCGAAAACAATATTAACCGATATTTAAAACCACAAAAAGACAAAAATTTGATCTTTTATGCTACAACACACAAAAAGACCAATGCAATCAACCAACAAAAAATAAAAATAAAGGCAAAGACACCAAAAAACACAACATAAACAGCAAAAAAGATCGAATTATAAACAATTCACAGGAAAGATATCTTTTTTTATTTTTGTGGCAGAAATAGAAACAACATAAATTTAATTACTCTAAAACAAAAAACAAACACAACATGGAATATAGTAACTGAGAAAACCATTCACAGAAACAGAGTAAAATGAAAGAAGATATCGAAACAAAAATAAAACAGAACAAACAAAACATTAACAAAAAAAATACAATATATAACTCACATTAGTTTTGTTTTCTTTCGCGTGCAATTAATACTCTTCTATAATTATCCAAAACAACACTTCTCCTGCTGCCATACGTATGTCGAAAAAATGCCAGCCCGAAGGCCGGCACAGGCAGAAAAGTGTTCAGTATCAGGCGACAATCTGCTCCTGAGAATGACGCAGACGATATGACCAGTTTCCGAGGTAATGCCCGGGCGTCAGCAGCACCCGGCGTCGCTCATTACACAGCGCGTTACCAATCACCACTTCTCCGGCCACACCACACAGCGACAGTTGTATATACGCCATGCCGGCTGCCAGCGGGTCAATGTCCGTTGCCGACACCCACATCCTGCGGTATGCCGGATACCCCGAACGGTTCAGGGTGTCAGCCACAGCCAGAACCATACTGCCGGCACCACAGGCAGGTTCACTGAGCGTGATAAAGGGTTTGTTCTCAAACAACACCTTCACATTCCCCAGTTGCATCTGTGCCATCATGCTGGCCACACTCCAGGGCGTGAAAAACTGGCCCCGGTATGTGTCCCCCAGCTCCAGTTGCATGAACACGCTGCCCAGAAAGTCACAGAATCCCTGCTCCAGTCCCTCAATGACATGGGCAAGCAAATGCGCCATGTTGATAACATCCTGCTTTTCATAACCACTGACGATTCGCAGGTACTTCTGCTCCCGTGCCTCACTGAACTGAAGCCGGTTCTCCAGGGCAATCACACTGCAGCTGACAAAGTCTTCAAACACCTTATGGCGTTTGTGATAACGGGCGGTCTGATTAAACAGCGAAATGAAGGCTTTCTGATGGTCGATAAAGGTGGCCATGTGAATCTCCGTAAAAAACAGGGAACACATGGCCCCGGGGAGGAACAGGTGTTCCCCTTCGGGCTGAAATGAAAGATGACAGGAAAAAACGGGTGCCACGAATGTGGCACCCTGAGGTTAATTACTGGCCTGAAGCCAGCGGAACCGGTAAAGGCGCGGCTTCTGTCTGTTCTTCAGCGCGCTCCTCCACCAGATACAGCCGGGGCTGAGGAAGTGTTTCCCTGCCTGGCCATTCGGCCTGCGGGTCACTGTCCGTATGTTCACCACCGTCATAACAGTTGTAACCCTGTATGCCCCGGACTGGTTCGCTGTACCAGTGCCGTATCTCACAGTCGAACACCTTCGAGATTTCACCAACCAGCTCACCTGAAGGCGGATACCAGGGTGTGTCAGTCAGCAGCACCAGACTGCTCATCTCATCACGCACCCAGCGAACATTGTGACCTGATGGCCACTCCACACCGTATATCCGGCTGTAAAGGCTGGTCGTGGTGGAAATGCCCTGCAGCAGTCCACCTGAACCGTTCAGCTCTGTGGCCAGACGGGAGGGTATGACCATCAGCATGTCACAGGGCTGCGCCTGCTCCGGGTAATCCGACAGCCGGCTCCAGCAGGCCTCGGCATCAATGTGTTCACTCAGTCCGACCAGGCCAAACCAGTCAGAATACTGGCAGTGCATTAACGCGGTGATTATCTCCCGGGCATTATCCGGCAGGTTCCCCCAGCGGACAGCGCCAATACATGACTGGTGATAAAGGCGGTCAATGGTCTTTATCGTCTCTTCATCCAGTACGGCATCTTTTACCAGCAGCCCCAGCCACTGTTCAAATGCCTGGTTAGCCGGAGATGACAACCCTGTACCGTGACGAACCAGCGCCGGATATGGCGGATACTGCGTCGTCCGGGTGGGCTTCACCAGCCCTGCACAACCGGCCAGAAACAGCTGTATACTCTGCTGTATGGCATGGCGGTAACGCGGTGTCTCACATCCTTCAATCCACTGCGTCAGCACATCCAGACAGACTGACTTACCGGTAATTTCAAAACGATTCTGGCACCATTCAGACATGGTTTACGCTCCTCTTTTTGTATCAGATGTAAAAAGAGGGCACTGTCCCGTGAGGAACAATGCCCTCACGGGATGAATGGCGGTCAGGTTACCCCCTCCGCCAGCGGTTCAGATTATGCGGTCTCAGACTTACCACAACGCCAACATCACCAGTGAACGACGCTCAAAATCAAACGTCTTCAGCGTATCGCTGACCCACGCTTTTACGTCATCCACGTCATACCAGTAGTCATCAGCATAGTCTTCCCCCCGTAAACGCGAGTTTCTGACATAAGGAAACAGGCTGTGGCAGTTTCCCGGCGTCAGCATACTGAGGTCACGCAATAATACAGTCAGTGACCGGCGTGTTACCGGGAAAGTATGCTGCTCATCTGAAGCATCAGTATGGTTACGGAACCATGTCAGAAGCGGCATCACCTTACGGAAGGTCCCCACTTCCTGATGTTCCTGTGTTTCCACAACGGCACCATTCTGATGGTTATCACGAGCCATAAAGTAAATATCAAGTCCCATAACAATTCTCCTGAATAACGCAGGGACTCTCCCCACAGGGATATGTCCCTGCCGGGTTATATGAATGACGGAATACGCGATGGCGTTATTCCGGGTAAATGAAAAGAAACAACGGTGTTCTGTCAGTGTCCACCGGCAAGTGCACGCAGCCAGTAAAGCTGATGTTCAGCCTCTTCCAGTGCTGACCAGTCATCCGGGGATAACTGTCGCCCCTGACCGGACAGAAACTGCAGCAGTAAACGGTCAAACGCATCTCCCCTTACCGGGGTGGTTAATACAGACTCCGGAGCAGAAAAATTCTCATGCCCCAGGTACCGTTTTATCCATTTCAGCGGCAGTGACCAGCTGGCCCCACCGGCAGTGGAATGAATGCGGAAACAATCCGGACACAGATTGTGCAGCAGCACAAACACCGCACGGGCAAAGAAATCCCCCGGCTGGCGCCCGAAATTCAGCTCCTTAAGCACCAGGATGTTCTGACGATGTTCCCGTTCAATGGTGACATTCACCGACCACAGCCCGTCTGCAGACCGGCTGTAAAACGCCAGTGTGTCCGTTACCGGAAACAACTCAGATGCCCGGGTCAGGGAGCCGAAATACGCATTCTGCGGCCGTAACGCCTCCGGCAACTGCCAGAAGGTTTCTGTTACGGCCAGAACAAAAGCATGCCACTGTTTTTCCGGTATTGTGGCAACCTGCTCAAGGGTATATACCACCGGCTCACGGGCCGGACGTGAAGATAATTCAGACATGGAACATTCCTCATGGTCAGATTAAAAATAAACTACGGGGAATGCCTTCCTGACGGAGAGCACGCCCCGTCAGGGTCAGGTCATGAACTACATCATGTCGTGCCGGGCAAAACAGGCATCCGCCCCGGCCGTCAGCTTTCCGGTACTGATACTGTCAGTCCAGATTTCATGATTAATTTCACGCCCCAGCGCCATCAGACTGTCAAGTGCCTGACGGGCCTGAACTCCCGGAGCAGGAATGTTCTCCTGCTCCAGGTCATACAGCAGCCAGCCCAGCGCCTCACCGGTATCCCACAGTTGCACGTATACCAGTGAAGGCTCCGTCTCATCATCCGGCTCCGGGGTAATCCCCAGCCGTTGCCAGGCGCGTAACCGCATCAGCTCACCTTCCAGCTGGCTGATATGCGCCAGCAGAGCAGACTGCGTCTGCTCTGCTGAATAATGAACAAGTAAGGGTGAGTACATAATGACCTCCGTCTGTTCAGGAAGTCCTGCCCCTGACGGAACAAAACTCCCGTCAGGGAAAACACCGGCGCAGACACACGGTGCAGTAAGTAAAAGAAAAACCCTTCAGTCTGCGTCGGAAAAGTCAACACAGGCCTGCTTCAGGATGCCGGCTACACGTTGATTCAGACATTCAGTCCAGCCATCGTTCCATCCACGCTCCCATGGATTGTAGATATCCTCCCATGGATTGCAGACATCGTTACAGCCGTTCTTCCATGTCTTCCATACCTCCATCTCCATGACAGCCCCCAGCCTGTGGCCTTTCGCACGTATATGCCACAGAAACGGCCGGAAAAGTCCTGATTTCAGTTGGTCACCACCGCTTTCGTAGCCCAGATGACGTGCAATACCTTTAAGATATTCAAATGCTTCATTCTGCATTCCAGCCGCCTTTGCCAGCGAGCTGTACGCATCACGAAGTATCGTCATACCTTCCAGTTGATACTCACACCACGCACGGACAGTCGACACTGGTGTGATTACCCGAAGAATGGTGCAGACACGCCATACAACAACGTAAAGGAGTATTAACAGACTATTCATGTGTTCACCTCAGAGACAAAAAATCACGGGAACACATCTCCCCTGCGGGAAGCGTGTTCCCGACAGGGTAATAAATGATAAATCAGCAGGGCTGTACGACGCTTTCACCAGCCTGCAGACCAAAGCGGTAACGCAGGGTGGTCAGCTGTTCCGCCATACGACAGGCGGCATGCCAGGTCCTGCGACGGGATATCCGCCCGGTAAACCGGTTCAGATAAATGACCTCACGCGGTAACGGCTGATACCAGCCTGTGTACGCGTTGCGGTGCATTCCCTGCCGGTAGTACAGACAGGGTGTCCAGACACCGCCACGACGGAACATACAGACCCGCACACTCAGATTGCCGGCCGGATTGGTGTACCAGCGACTGTAATATGACAGGTTGTTACGGGAAAAAAACACCCGCAACTGGGCCGTCATTCGCCGGAAAAAAGAAGAGATGCCCTGTTCAGGGCACAAAATAAACGTTGACATAAAGACTCCTGTAAAAAGAAACGGGAGTCTTCGCCCCGACGGACAAAAACACCCGTCAGGGGACAGAAACATCAATACGGGATTAATGCTTCAGCTCAGTAGAACTCATTCGAAATCGCATTCGAAATATTCATTTCTGTCAATATAGACACACTGAATCCAGCCATCGCGCCAGCCGTACTCCCATGGATTGTACTTGCACACACGTGCCTCCATCTCTATAAGAGCACCCAGCGCATGGCCTTTCGCACATATATGCCACAGAAACAGCCGGAGAAATCCTGATTCCAGCTTTTCATCGCCGCTTCTGTACCCCAGATAATGTGCGAGGCCTTCGAGATAGCTGAACAGCCGATAAAGAGGTTCTTTTCCTTCACGCATTTCTGCCGCCTTTGCCAGTGAGCGGTACGTATAACGAAGGATCGACATACCTTCCAGATGATACTCACACCACGCACGGGCCACCGACTCTGGTGCAACCCTCCCAAGAATGGTGCAGACAAGCCATACGACAGAATAAAGAAGTGTTAACAGAATGTTCATGTGTTCTCCTCTGATACAAAACATCACGGGAACACATCTGCCCTGCGGGAAGCATGTTCCCGACAGGGTAATAAACGACAAAACAGCAGGGCTGCACTATGCTTTTATCGCCAGCACAGTCGAAGATAAAATGCCATGCGCCACTGCCATCAGACAGGGTGCATAACTGCCATGCGGAACACCCCCGCACAGATTAAGTATAAAAAGCCCTCATCGTCGCGTCATAATGCGCTTTTTGTGACGACATTCTGCTCTCAAGAGCGCGCAGATTTGCCCCATTCACGTGGAATGCACCGTCCTTTCAGGCTCAGGAGGTGTTGAATGCAGCCACCCGAAAGCGTTCCTCACAGACTGCCGGAACATTGGTGGTCACCCAAAGGTGACAGAATTAGCATGCTCATTTTCCGTTGCTCTGTTTATCCTGTCAAGATTACGTTATCAGCAATTCTGTTTATGTATGATCAGATCTCCATTATCATCAAACAGATCACCAAACCATGTATTTACAGATGATGTAATATCAGATGAGTCTGGATCATATGTCCCATTTTGCAGGGCATAAACAATTTCCGGAATCACCGGAATAATAACCGTATTATCCACTTTCAGCGAAAGGCTCCGGTGATCCGGTTTACATCTGAGAACACCACCCATTTCCGACCACAATTCAACCGCCGTTGTTTTTGGAATAAAATAATCACCGCCAGCTTCATCATCAAAATATACTGACTCAAAATAGCGGCAAATCATGGCACATGTATCAGATTCACTCAGTGGCGTTTTACAACGGTAATGCACCATAATATCTGTATAATCGTTCTCACTATCCAGTACGATATCCCTGATATAACGAACCGCTTTTATTTCCATCAATATATGATACATCACACATCCTCCTGTATTATTCCTGAATATCACCGTTTTTAAAGTAAACCTGTTTCACATAACGCCCCCGACCGTCCCCATGACCTAAATCCATAGAAACCCGTGCATATATCTCTTTATCACCCACCCCATCTTTTCGATAAAAACGTCTGGCCTCCTGAGAAAAATGGTAACGCATACTGTGAGGTGATTTCTCTCCGGTTAATCCAGCCTTACGAACATGATAGCGATAAACATCTATTGCCTGTTTTATATTCGGACGTTCGATAAGCTTTCCACTCTGTTCATTCATTATTTTCTCAGCATAACTCAGGGCCTGTCTGACAACATCACGATCGGTAATAATAGTATCCCGGGGGCGCCCACCTTTTGTGCCAAATACAATCAACAGAGAATTGTGCCCCGATTCCAGAGCCTGCATCCACGACTTAACTGATTTACATGACTGGACTGCTTCCTTCGTTCGCAAACCCAGTACATAAGAAAGTTGCATTGCCGCTGCAACACCGGGATTCTTTTTTTCCACCTCTGTAAATGCTTTCCGGAATTCCTCCGGTGGCAACGGTATTTTTTTTCCATCCCGGCATGTATTTGTCAGGCCGAGCGTCTCATTACTCAGTAAAGGGTTATCAGGAGCGGCTAATTTATAACGACCGTCCTTCTGTAAAATAGCTCTCATCACCGCCCTTTCATTCTGAATAGTCCGGTGAGAAATCCCCTGCGCTTTTCTGCTCAGAAGATACCCCTGAAAATGCCTCGTATTGATACTGTGGGTGTCCCGCAGCTTTATTCCGTTTTCCCGTAAATAATTCAGAAAATATTTTGCAATACGAACCCTGTCGGCTTTTGTCGCATAACTGCCGCCACACTCACGGGCAAGAGTAATGAAATCCTTGCGAAACATCTCAACTCTGGAACGCTGCGATTTTCTACTCATACATGCTTCTCCTGGTGACATACGGATACAGAAATCCATCCGCTTATACTGAACAACTGCACAAACAGTCTTCCCGGATAAACAGACTAATACATTGATATTGTTAGTTTTACGTCGTTTCGGACGGCTCTGTAACGCGGTTGCTCGCCTTCCTGGCTCGTATGATGTCTATGTAGCAGAGCGTGCACGTGTTGAGTTTTTACAGGAGTTCGCTACCTGTGCACCAGGGCGATGTTTTACTCCCCGTCAGCCAGCGCTGACGCCTCCAGACATCAGAACGAATTTACATTTTTCCTCTTAATATCAGATGGTTGATACATATCTTTATGTATTAACGAAGTTAAGACAGTCGTCCGGGGCGGCCGTCCGTGAAAACGGACGCTCCGGAAAGGACGTGAATACGTCGCAGAAAACGGACCTGAAATCGCCTAAATTTTCAACAAAAAGCTGATCACGAGCGACGATTTTCTGTCAGGCCGTAAATGACGCGGCTTTCAGGACGTTTTTTCGCGGCGTCACTTGGTGTTCCCTTCGGTCGCACGCAAGTGACGCCGCGCAGCTTCAAACTCCACATACGCACGCAAGCGGCCAGATTTCAGATGGCCTTATGCCGTGCGTACAGTCGTAAGAAGCCCGGGGCGAATGCCCGAACAGATTAAAGACGTCAGTCCGTGGTTTACGGATGACTACAGACCGATCATAGCGGTACTGGATGGAAGTAAAAAAAGCCCTCATCGTCGCGTCATAATGCGCTTTTTGTGACGACATTCTGCTCTCAAGAGCGCGCAGATTTACCTCATTCACGTGGAATGCACCGTCCTTTCAGGTTCAGGAGGTGTTTAGCTAGCCACCCGAAGGCGTTCCTCACAGGCTATACGGAACATTGGTGGTCGCATAGCGACAATTACAGCGGAGAAAGATTAGCAAGGCGGGCTTTTATATGTCAACACCCTCACAGGAGGATTTTTATTTATAAAAAAGGCCGGTTAACACCGGCCTGAGCTGTTATATCAGATATGATTATCTGAAGGTGAAGGCATTTCAGCCTCAGACACATCACTTGTTTTTTCAGGAACTGCATCTGCAATTTTTTTAAGTTGCTTATAGATATTAAACATCAGAATAACCATCTCACACCCAACTCTCAGACCTATAACACCAAATACAAGACCAATACATCCTGCAAAAAAATTGGCGAACATTCCTGTGACGCCACCAACGATTGTGATAACAAGAAAAATCCAGTAGATAACTTTTATTATCTTTGGCGTAATCATCTCATCAAATTCAAGCCACTGCCGCAAAGTATTATTCATATATCGCCCACGCACATAAAACCAATTATTTCAACAAAACAATACAACCTTAAGTAAAAACAGTTTCTCTCCTCCCATCATTAATAAATTATTTTTCCACACAATACGCAGGACCAGAATCAGACAATTGCTTACCAATTGAAGAACAGTATTCTGCTGTTTTTGATAATTCCCAGCTTCGGCCGAAATAGAATGACAAAGCAGCCACCACTATAATTAATAAAGCGAAAAGAATTTTATTTCTCATAATCATACTCCACGCTCAAATAATTACTCCTGTCCATAATTTATCTGACTCTTCCTTCTGCCACATCTTTTACGTGTTTAAATAACGGCGCAAGCGTTGCTTCTTTCAGATGCCCTGGAGCCGGTGATGCGTACGTTATATAGAGATGACTCCCTTTACCATTTTTTTCAACTTCAATGGTAAGATGATCATCAAACTGACCGCCATCCCAGTCACTCCCCATTTTGTAATAGCTACCAGGCATCGCGTCCCATATATGTCCATGATCTTTTATTGCCGAAGCCTGCCATTTCCCATCAGTAGTTCCATTATTACGAATAGCGTCAACTTCCTCATTCGAATAAAATTTATAGTACCGCTTTAATCTTCCTGCAGCCGTATCAACATCAACGGGGATTTCCGTTACATTTTCCCGTTTTTCCCTTTTGGTCGGCGCTTTCTGTGACAGCAACGGCATACCATTATCAGCAGTTGATGAATTATTACCGCGTAATGCACCAGTCAAAGCAAAGGCACCATCACTGATTTGCTTGTTAACCGCAGCAATTTCATCAACAGAACAGGCGCTCAGCACCAGACATGACACACAAACAAGCAACAACTTTTTACTCAACATTAACACCTCTTTTTGAGTCATTTATCAATAGATTCTGTATGGTTTTTCCCCTGTATTTATACAAAAACAGGGCATAATTTGAACATCAAATTCATATCACAGAACTAAAAATTAGGAGTTTTTTCATGACAACCAATTGATTAAGGTAAAATTTTACACTTGCGCATTTATCATACAGGTAGTATGATAACATTGGGTTATTAGTATGATGGATGAATTGGGAGGGAAGTTAATATTATGAATATGTTGCTGAAAAAGCTCCTTTGTGCACTCCTGCCAGATCCGGTTCCCGATGTCCCCAAAAACTCAACGAATTATCTAGTAGAAGAAAATCCACAAGAAGAATTACCTTCCTTTCTAGATTCCCATTCATATTGGGAATATGAGCAATGGGAAAATCAAAATAACTAGCACTGCCAACGTTGGCAGTGCCAAAAGATTATTTATTCATTCCCTTATCCAGTCCCTTAGAGAAACTATTACCACCTGCCCCTGCTAAATTACCTGCTTTCTGCGCTGCCTGATATGTACCACTAGTTCCATCTTTAGCTGCTGTACTAATCGCGACTCCGATATGTACTCCCGCCCATGACAACGCCCCAAGCCAGACTGCCGGCAACACCATAAACATCGTCCCCATTACCAGATTCATTATCAGATCGTCCGACGTGTTCTGGAATCCCATCATATTGAACCGGGTATGCGTGTCCGAACTGTACAGTGCCGTCAGCATCCAGCTGTCAAGCCATCGTGCAAGCTCCCACCAGAACGTCAGAAAATTCAGCGCAAATACCACAAACGTCAGTGTGATCAGGGTTGACAACTCATATGCTGCAAACGCCAGAATCAGCGGCAACATGATATAAATTGCCATCAGCAGAATGGCCTGCACCATTGGCAGCGCCTGTCGCATTGCATCAAGCGCCGGGAATGCCCCCAGTGCTGCCACCGCACTGCCAGCCGTTCCCGCAATCCTGGCCACCGCATTATAGGTCGTCATATCCGCATTACCACCATATCCACGGTAAACCTCACCGTCCTGAGAGACTGTCAGACTCTTCGGACTCACCAGCCGTCGGACAACTTCTTCCTTATAATCGACCTGGCTGCTGCCAATCATTTTCATTGCCGCTGACAACCGCAACCAGTAACTGTCGCTGACCTCCGCAATCACCCGCGCCCTCAGGCCGTTATCTGCTGCCAGCCACCACTCATTACATGTCGGATATCCTCCACGTCCCGTATTCGGACGCCCGCTGTCCCGCGATTCATTCCAGGGAAAAGCTGCACGGGGGAGTTTTGACTGCAGCGTCATGTAATCGCCTTTCATAAACGTGGTACTCCCTATCCACGCAATATCTGAAAGGAGTTTTTTATCCTTCGTCTGCCCCTGATCCCTTTGTTTCCACATATACAGGGCCAGCGAATAGCAGTCATTGGTAAAATCCTGCAATTCATCTGCCAGCGCACGGTTTTCAATAAACGTCCGCTGAACCTCAAAACGTAACTGACGTAAATCTGGCCGACAGGGGATCGACGCAACCGCAGCCTGTGTCACCCCCTTGGATAATTTATGCACCATCACCCACCAGAGTGGCGCAGCAGCGGTCCGATCACCAAGACTGGAAATAACTCCACTGTAACCGGTATCTCCGGGATCTTTCGGTGTCCAGGTTCCGCATGTTCTTGCCCGCGTTTTATCAAACTTAATACTGTCAAGACTGATCTGAATCAGAGGAACGCAACAGACAATCATGACGAAGAAAGCACCGTAGAGCACATTCTCAATACGGGGCAGCGAAAGTAATCCCTTGTTACCTTCATCTTCCCCCTCTTCCCGGACTTTCAGCCAGATCCCAATCACCTTAAATACCAGCGGCAGTGCAAACAATCCGGTGCTGATTAGCACATCCCACAGGCCATTATTCACCACCCAGCCCAACAGGGTCAGAAAATATTCCAGATAATTATTTGTGGTCATAACGCATCAACGCCCCGGTCCGGCAAAAACAGAGTATTCACACAGCAGAACAAACAAAACACTGACTGTGGCCATACGAAGAAAAGGTGCCCTGTATTCCTGTCTGAAGCCCGATGCATGCCAGATTTTCCACCCCCACCATCCGAGCGCGCAGTAGACACACAGACGCCAGATCAGCCAGCCATAACGCGTCTCATACATCCATTCACGCAGGGCAGCAAAACCCTCTGCATGGCGAATACCGGTATTTGCCAGCCACAAAGAAAACACGGTGATACCTGCCAGTAGCAGCAGATACAAAATAAGCATCTTTCCCTTCCTTTTTAGCCGGCCGCGCATTCCTGCTCCCGTATTCACCTTCATAACCTTATTCCTCATCAGGGGCCTCCAGCGTATGCATCCGGCTGTCAGCATTATCCGTCTGCTGAATCATCGGATTGTTCCCAACCCGTTCATTCTCCCGTTCAATAATGGTCAGCACGCTGTTGCGGGCCAGTTCACGCTTCAGCTCCATCTCGTTTTTCAGCGCTGCAATCTCCCGGTCCAGCGCCTCAATACGGCGGCTTCCTTCTTCAATCGCGGCATCCTGCGCTGCAGCATACGGCTCAGACATCCCCGTCATAATCATTCTGCGCATCAATAGCGCCGTCTCCACCGTATCTGCCATTGCCAGTTCACCGGCCAGACGCCCGGTCAGTGCAGCATTATCCGGATCCCGTTGCAGCGCCTTAATCACTCCGGCCGTTACTGTCAGACTGCCTGACCGGAGTCTGGCCAGATTTGCTGCTGTCGGCTTTTCAGTACCATTCACCAACTTCACCAGTTGCTCCGTATTCACTTTCACCGCTTCTTCCAGCATCGGCGTGAACCCGGTTCCGGCAACCGCCACTCCCGGCTGTTGGTCTTCATCCCCGCTGGTACATTCCGCTGCATTGCCGCAGGTCCGCATGGAACGATCGCCCAGCACCCTCACCACCGCCTTTGCTGCCTCTTCAGCATTACTGAACTTACTGCACACACTTCCGGTACAACTGGTGCTCCCGACCGTTGATGTACTGGTAACAGGCAGGTTATTCATCATGTTAAAACCCGCTGCAGCCAGATCATGCGTGGGGCGAATAGCCGCCTGCCCTGCCCCGCCACGATCCTGGCCACCAATCCATTTCCGGCCTTCTTTCCCGGTAGCCTTACGACCGGCATCATCTCCCCGGATGGCGTCACCATCCCCTGAATTCACGATTTTCTTGTACTCATCCAGCATCGCAGCCTGTGTCCACTTGCTGCTGTCCGAGAACTCCATCATGCGCTTCGCCATGTTCTGACAGTTCAGCTGTGCCTTGTCGAACGCCACATTAGCCTGAAGCACCCCGTTAGTCAGTGCGTCATACAGCCCCGGATTAGCCCGCTGGATAACCATCGCCGGCAGACTGGCCACCGCCCCCGTCGCTCCTTGTATCACATCCCCCATCAGGTTTTTAAAACCGTCCGTCACCCCGTTCAGCTGATTGCTCACCGTGGTTTTCAGGTCAAAGTTGCCGCACATCAGGTTGCTGCTCCAGCCAATATCCACCCCGAGCTTCTTCATGTTGCTCCGGGTCGCCGGCTGCGATATCACTGACCCGCCTCCCAGGGTGTAAAACAGTTTGTCCGAAATGGCACCATCAATGGATTTCCCGTACCCGATGGCACTGTCATTCACCTGTGGCAGGGAGAGACCGAACGTACTGCGTTCATTCTCCGCCGCGTCGGCCATTGTGCTGCAGGCCAGCATGACGGCCAGTGCCACGACATTTATCAGTTGTGGTTTAGGTTTATGCTTCATGATTTGCTTTCCTCTAAAAATTCGTACTGCCCAAGAATTTCTGGCCCCGCTTTTTGCAGCAACTGTAGGGACGCCACAGGGCAAACGCGGCATTACCGTCCTCCGGCGCGGCATGACTGCCATCCGGAAACACGGCGCAGGATGAAGAAACGGAAGGGGTCAGTCGCTGCCACTTGTGATTACGGGTGCCGGTGTTTTCTTCCACCGCATCCGGTGGCCAGTAGCCATCCTTTTTTCGGCCTTTCAGCGACTGATAGACGTGGGGCTCACCGGTGCGGGTGATAATATCCGCCACCCGCTGGGCCACCAGGGCTGCCGCTTTGTCATCATCGGTCTGGCTGACAAAACCGGAACGGGGGTAGATATTTCCCCACATGTCTGCATTACGTTGACTCCCCAGTTCCCGTCTGCCGGGTATCATGGCTTCGGGATACAGGGATTCAGGCATGCCGGTGCGCCAGGCAAGACTGTCCAGCGTGCTGAGAAAATAAGGCCTCAGTGGTGTGGCAGCAGACTCACACGAATACCCGGGAATGCTGCCCCCGATAAGCAACGTGGCCGGATGCCCCAGCGCATCCGCGTATTTGAAACGGATGGCAGATTTACGCCGCCCCGGCGATTTCATATCTGCCGGGTTTCCCCCGCCAGCAGACAGCCCGGCAATCCCGCTGCTGATGGCGTTCTCCACACCGCCGGATGTCTGACTGACCAGAGCAATTTCCCGCCAGGGATTACCGCCCGGTGCGGTATAGGTGGACACCACTGCTTCAGGGATAAAATGTGAGACCTTCACGGACGTTCTGACCCGACACCCCGACCAGGAGCAGTGCAGCCAGTAACAGATACCGCTGACCCGCCAGCTGATGCAGCTCTGAGAAATAGCACCGGCCGCTATCTGTGCCGTATTCAGGGAAGCACCGGCCACAGAAACAGTCGCTGTCCACAACAAAAATGCGCCAGCATAACGTCGTGTTCGCAGACCCGTCATGGCTGGCCTCCCTGACTCCTGAGTCGTTCAGCCTGTGCCACATCGGTGGTGCCGTACACCGCTTCCCGGTCATCGAACACCACCGCAGGGTATTTTTTAAGCCCCAGCGACCAGGCGTGGGTCACCTGGCGGTAACGTTCTGCAAGGTCAGCCTGTGCAGACTGCCATTCAGGAGACTGCATGTGCTCACGAACGGCCACCTCAGCGGCTTCAGGGTCAGCCGGCAACGGGCCAAAAAAAGCATCCTGCAGTTGCTGTGGCCCGTCGAGCAACACAACCTGTACATCAGGGGGCGGATTAACCGGCAGATGTGCCGAGTCGGTATAAACAGTAGTGCCGGCAACTGATATCACCGGCAGGGCAAGAAAGGAATACAACAGCTTCCGGTACATGGAATGACTCCGTCAGACAATACATACCTGACAGCGTGCGCAGAACCGGAAGCAGGGTCATCAATTAATTCAAAACCGGATACTGAAAATTAACGGGAAGAGCAACAGGTAAAATTCATGAACAATCAGCTCAAAGCGCTGTCAGAATTCCGGAGAGGACACAGGACAATCACGGAGTATGTCGATGTATAAAATATTTAACACCATACTGGTGCTGATAATACTGATTGCGGGTTATATCGCGACCAGCACATACATTGTTTATCTGAACGGGGAATGCCCGAATGAATGGGAATGCCCACCTCCCGCTTTTGGCATCTCAATTCTGCTCATACTGATATGCAGTGGCTTATTAACCGCGGGCGCTCTGCTCAGAAAAGCTTTCAGAAAATAATTCAATAGTATGTTACCCGGAAGAATCACGGCACACTGAAATTAGGAATTTTTCACACTATATTTTTATTGCCTGTCAGGCCATAAGGCATCAAAATAAGATGCTCATAGCATAGGTATGCCATCTGGAAAACTGAGAGTGTTCCCTCTTCTTGACGACCTGGAAATCTGACACCTGAGGGAACACTCTCTTCTTTTCGGATAAGGCGTTATCACGTTTCTGATTAACCTTAATTATGAAGCTGACATCCCCTGTGATAACGCCTTATCCTAAAACTCACCGAATTTTACTGCCCGTACGTCCCGTTCCTGTATCGTAATAGCAGACTCATCCGGCGACCAGTGTTTACTGGAATAAAAAAACCACCTCATACAGAGGTGGGGTACAAATGCACTAAAGCCAAAAACTCAACAAATGCAGGAAGGTGTAATTATGCATCTGATGATATCGTAACACTATACCCGTGTGCCCGCGCTCTCCGCGCCAGATGAAATTTTCGGATTTTTGTATTCCGTAATAAAAAAACCGGGCAGTCATGCCCGGAAATCTAACGTTTCAATGTAAGGAGGCCATCATTTGTGTTTCATGTCATAATGAGCCAGTCAACTGACGAAGGATATATTATCACCATATAACGCACCTTGTTATTGCAGAGTGGCATTTTCAGACTTTTCATTGGTCACTTACGCACACAACGTCATTCAGCTTTCTGCTTAAAATAATCCACAGGCTCGCAACAGAAATCCTCCACAAGAACAATATCTCGTTTCCTGGCGGCTCTACCCGGTATATCAGGAAGAGAAAACATCTTTTCGCATTGAGATTTCGTCATTTTTCCTCTGGTAAAACGTGTTCGGGTAATCGGCACCTCCCCTGGTTTAATTATCATTGCTGTGATTTTATATCCGCTCGCCATCAGAAAGATGCCTCTCCCTCATTAATAACTTCATCTGAACCATCCCCATGACAAAAACGCGAAAAAAGTGAACAGTATAGCAATGATTCATACGAAAATTCCGCCGCTCCTGCAGAAGAACTATTCCAGATAATGATAAACAATGAAACAACACAATTATCCTTGTTGCCATTCTGTCAGCATTTGCCACAGAAACTCTTCTGTCATGGCATGATAAAATGCCAACTGACTATTATCCTGAGCACCACCGTGACCTGCATTGGTTTCTTCATACAGCCAGACATTGTTATGGCCCTGCTGTTTCATCCGGGCCACCATTTTACGTGCATGTGCCGGACTGACACGATCGTCATGCGTACCAGTGGTAAACAGTACCGGCGGATAGATTACATCTGAAGAGACTTTATCGAATGGTGAATATGTTTGCAGCCATTGCCATTCTTCTGCGATGTCCGGGTCTCCGTATTCGGCAATCCATGAAGCACCGGCCAGCCAGCGATGATAGTTAGCCATATCCAGAAGAGGTACTTCGCATAACAGTGCGCCAAACAGGGCTGGATAGTCTGTCAGCATATTACCAATCAGCAGACCGCCATTGCTTCCTCCTTGTGCCGCAAGTCGGGCTGCACAGGTCACACCGCGGGTTACCAGATCCCTTGCCACAGCAGCAAAATCTTCATAAGCGCGGTGCCGGTGTTGTTGCAACGCTGCCTGATGCCATTCAGGGCCATATTCGCCGCCACCACGAATATTTGCCACGACATAGACACCACCTTTTTGCAACCATGTTGCACCTTTAGCCCCCATGTATTCGGGAATTAAAGAGACCCCGAAACCTCCATAGCCATACAGCAGAGTAGGGTGATTACCGGTGAGCTCCAGACCTTTGGTCGCTATCTGAAAATACGGGATATATGTACCGTCCAATGACTGGACAAAATGCTGAGTGACCTCAAAATCAGCCTTATCAAAACATGCAGGTTCATGCTTCAACTGATGAAGGGTTTTGTTATCCAGATCGCCATAACTTATGCTACAAGGCTGCAAAAAACCCTCGCTCACCACCTGATAGCGGTTACTCTTTGTATCAACACCTGAGGCCGAAACCGTCACAAAATCTGGTAATATTAACGTTTCAACATTGCACCACATCCCATTCTCTTCTTTTAATATTTCAACTCTCCCGACCATGTCCCGGTTCAAATTGAGGATTAAATAATCACGGGTCGAACAATAATTCTGTAGCACAGTATGTTCATCCGGCGTGAACAGTATAGTGAAATTACGTTCACCCTGCTGAAAAGATGTAAAATCCATTGTCAGCAAAGCCCCTGCCGGATAGGTTTTATCCGCTATTCGCCAAGATGTGGTAAGCAAGACAAGCAACCAGGCATTAAAAAAACCACAGGATGCATCATCCGGAATATCTATGGAGAGCAACTTCCCCTGCGCAGTGAGTAGATATGTCTGCCTGTGGAAAAAATCCCGCTCGCATTGCACCAACGTTTTCTCAAATCCCTGAGTAAAGTCATGCCAGGCGGAAACCATCATATCTGTTGTTTCCCCGGCATAAATCAAGGTAGCCTCTTGTGGTAAAGTGCCTCGCTGCCAGCGACTGACACAACGCGGATAACCTGATGTCGTGACAGTATCCTCGCCATCATCAAGTGCCAGCAACAGGGTATTTTCATCAAACCAGGCAACTGAACTTTTACTTTCTGGCAGAAAAAAACCATCTCTGATAAAAGTTTTATTGATCAGATCGAATTCACGAATTTCGCAGGCATCCCCTCCTCTCGATAAAAAAATTAAAGCACGAACAAAATCAGGATAGAGCAGTTCTGCACCGCAGAAACTCCAGTTTGCACCTTCCTCTTCATTAATGTAATCAATATCCAGCACAATTTCCCATTGAGGGTCTGCTGTCATATATGATGTTTGATGAGTTCGTCGCCAAATACCACGAGGATGATTATCATCCTGCCAAAAGTTATAAACCATATCATGATAATGCTCACCCCAAGGAATATTTTCCTGATCATTTAATGATCTCAGAATGGTCTGCTGCATATCCTGAAAACGTCCACTTCGGGCAAACTTCGTCATAGTAATGTTATTTTGTTCAGCGACCCAGCGTAATGCCGTATCGTCCTGAAGTAACTCAAGCTTACTGAGAAAATCCGATAAATGTTTTTGTTTCATCACTGCTCCTTCTGTGTTGATAATGCAGGCCAAAGATTTCGCGCTCAATCGCTTTTGGGGCGGAGGACGAAACGCAATAACATCGCACCAGAAAGTCGATACCAGACCAGTTTATCAATAAACATCAGTCCAAGTAATGAATAAAGTCGAAAGCCCGCTGAAGAATCTGATCTTCCCGGAACGGTATCTTTTTATGTCAACGGCAAGTAGTAGATCAGTGGAATATTCTTACACATTCGCTCTGCTGATGTATAAAAAAACCGGGCAACCAGGCCCGGAAAAATTACGTCTCAATACAAGGAGGTTATCATTCATGTTTCATATCATAACGAGCCGGCTAACCGACCGGGCAGAATGTTATCACCATATAACATTCATTTTTATTACAGCGTGATATTTTCAGACTTTTTCGTGCTCAACCGCCACACACCGAAAATCCTGCACTTTGACCTTATCGCCAAAAGAGCGACCGGGCTCTTTTGGAATGGAAAACATATTCTCACACTCTGCCCGGGTCATTTTATTTCCGGAGTAACGGGTCCAGAGTACCGGCGGATTGCCAGGCTTCATTATCGTTGCCGTGATTTTATAACGAGCCGCCATACCTCATCTCTGCAATCAGTATATCTTCGACTGAGCCATCACCTGTGACGTAAGCGCGAAAAAAAGTCAGCAGTATGGCAATGGCTCATGCGAAGATATACTAAAAAAAGCCCGCCTCTCCTGCGGGCAAATCGTCCTGTGAGTAATGATAAACAATGAAACAACACAATCCCGTAAATTCTGCCCGTTGGCTTCCGCTGGTTTCAACCCCTGAATGATATTTTGAGATTTTTCCTTTCTCTGCCAGCGTCAGAAATAAAAAACCGCACCGGAGTGCGGCAAATGGAAAATGCTGGAAAGTGTATTATAAGGCTGCATACAAAATAAAAGTGTCTGCCCGACAATAGTAATAAAAACATGCCACCTTTTGTAATAGCCTGATTTATTTTTCAGACTTTTTCATCCCCCGCACCTCAGCGGATGCCCGGAAATGGTACACCTCCCCCTCACTTTAGCTCTGCCAGCCACAGCAGCAGATAACACAAATCAGCAGCATCGGTCACCGGGATATACCAGCGGGGATGCGCATATTCCTCCTCCGACGGCCAGCCCTCATGGCCACTCACCGTCAGCAGGAGATTCACCTGCTGACCCGACCGCCCTTCCAGTGCCACCGCCACGCTGCTGTTCACCCCCACACGCTGAGGCTGGCAACAGATACGCGTCACCGGCCCCAGCTGCTTCTGCAGATGCCCGCGCAGACGCTCAAGATTATCCCGGGTGGCACTACTGGCACCGGGCTGTCCCTGTGGCGGCAGCACAAACACACTTCCGGCAGGATGCCCCTGTGAAACCTCTTCCGGCTCCGGATATTTCAGACACAGCATCGTCTTACTCCCCGTCAGTCAGCCCACGCAGTCTGTCCAGCTTCCGGGCCACATGAAATGCGGCTTCCAGTTCGCTGCACTGATGCGCTTTCATTAACGCCCGGCGCTCCGCCTTCTCCTCCTTCTCCGTCATCCCCAGCGCGAGGTAAATACTCGGGGGCACCACGCGGAACAGTGCCTCCACCTTCTTCGCCAGTACCACCCCTTCCGTGTAACACCCCGACAGTTTGCCGGCTGACAGCAGCACCGCCTTCTGCTCCTCTGTCAGCGCCTTAAAGCGGGCAATGTTGTTCACCTCCTCCGGCGGCATGGTCAGACACACCCACCACTCAGCCATATTCAGCATCTTCTCGGCAGCATCCGGGTAGTCCTTCAGGTTCTGCGTGGCCAGCCACAGCCAGGCGCCCAGCTTGCGCCACATTTTCACCACCTTGGTCATGTACGGGGACAGCAACGGATTCACCGTCACAATGTGTGCCTCATCCACCGCAAACAGAATATCCCGCCCCAGATACTGGTCACGCTCCGCGATGTTGTTAATCATGTTGGTCATCGACACCATGGTCAGCGCCATCTGGGCTTCATACCCCTCACGGGCCAGATGCCCCAGGTCAATCAGCGTCACATCCGCCTCCGGCCACAGCGCCCCCTCCCGGTTAAACAGCTCCGCCTCAAAACTGCCCGGCTGAGTGAACATCCCCAGCGCTTCCGCCATCTCTGCCGCTTTCGTCCGCCGGAGTTCATTTCGCTGACTGTCCCGGGAGATTTCCCACAGTGCCGACTGCAAATCCGCCGGCAGCATCTGGCGTTCCTCCCGGTATGTGGTGTGCGTGGCCATCAGCAGGGCTTCACGGATCACCGCCCTGTCCGCCCGTTTGAGTGCCGCCTCTTCCTTCGGATCCCCCCCGGTGATCATCATGCGGGCAGAGATCTCCATTTCTCCCAGGATATCGCGCTGCTCCTCGCTCTCGTCCTGCGTGTCATCATCAATATCCGGCAGTGTCTGTTCATCCACATCCTGCAGGGTCTGTCCCTGTGCCACCAGGTGATGTGCATCCGCAAACGGTGGCAGGCTGACACCGGTGCCCGGTTTCACGCTGATTTTGTTGACGCTCAGCCCGAGGCTCTCAAAATAATCGGCCAGCAGTCCGAACGAGTTACCAGCCTCAGCAATAAAAAGACGGGGGCGATGTACGGCCATGATCTGCGACAGCGAGGAGCACAGTGTGGCGGATTTCCCGGCGCCGGTCGGACCAAACAGCAGCAGGTGCGCATTCTGGGTGCGATCCAGTTTATTCAGCGGATCAAAGGTCAGCACATCCCCACCCCGGTTAAAGAAACTGAATCCGGGATGACCGGTGCCCGTCTCCCGCCCGGTCACCGGCAGGAGCCCAGCCAGATGCTGCACCCACATCAGACGCGTGTACCACTGCTTCCTGTCCGTATCCGGATCAAAACACATGGGCAGCGCACGCAGCCAGCTGTTCAGTGGCCCCACATCAAACTCCGGACGTACCGGCTGCAGACCGGCGCCCAGTAGTGCTGTAGTCAGGGCCACCCGCTTACGCTTCAGGCTGTCCATATCCTCTGCCCGTAACAGAAAACTGATCCCCGCCCGGTAAAGTTTATGGCGGTTCCCCAGATATTCCTTCACGGTGGCCACATCCTGACGGGCACGGATGGACTCTGTGTTCTCCCCGACTGCATTTTTTGACAGCCGGGTGAAACGCTCCTCGAGTGTGTCCTGCGGCTGTACCACAATGGTCATGCACAGCATGGTGCCTTCAGGGAACGTATCCATCAGGGCATTCACCGTCTTTTCGCCCCGGGCCTTCTCACCGGTCAGCGTCCCTGCCTCCGGGGGTGTACGCAATTTCTCCACCACCACGGCGGCATGCGGAAGCCTGTCCAGCCACCACACGCCGTTTTCCGGATCCGACACCGGCGGCGTGAACCAGAGACTTTCCGCAAAGTCGGTCATCACAGGCATCATGCCCTCCGGGGTCTCCTGCGGTGCCGCGCGAGTGGCCAGACGATACAGAGTGTCCCTGTCCACCCACGCCGGCCGGGGATTGAACAGCCTGAGCAGCCAGCCATGTACCTGCAGACCGTTCATACGGGTACAGCGCACCCCCGCCCCGCCCAGCGCCCCCACCACGCGTTCACAAACCTGGTTCAGCATCGCCACCGGCGGCATCGGGTCATGGCTGTTTTTCCCGATACGGCGGTACACCACCATCCGGGTCCGTCGCTGCTGACCACGCCAGGGCTGCCCGGTCACCAGTGTGTCCGTGAAAAGCCCTTCCGGACGGGCAATTCCCCGCAGATGCCGTTCCATCTCGCCCAGCCAGGCCTCTGTAAAAGCGGTGCGCTGCGCATGGGGCTTCACATACCCCCTCAGATGGTCAAGATATGCATCCACATCATTTTCATCCTGACAGAAGAACTGCACCACCCAGGGGTGAGTGTCGTATTCATCAAAGCTGTCCTGCAGGGCATCCTCCACCGTGTCGCGGATTTGCTCAAGACGCTCTGCCGTGCGCCCTTCCGTGGCTGCCGGTGTCACCTCATACACAGCCCCGACCGACACCCCGTCATCCAGCAGCAGGCACTGCTCTTCATCCAGGTATTCCACCCAGGGCAGAAAATCAATAATGGACGGGCCCGCATGGTAAATTTTCGCCTCCTCCTGGCGGGTCATTCGCCCGGGGCGGGTCAGGTTACGGGGAATACCGGCGTCACCGGCACCGGTTTCATGCGCACACGCTGCTGATGCCACTGCCTGTGCAGGCACCTCCGTCTTTACTTTCTTTTTAAACAAAGGAAAAACCATCTGACTGACATGAACGCATCCCGTCTGCCTGATACAACAGCCTTTCAGCGTTCCTCCCGAAAATGCGTTGATAAACCGCCGGCATCATGCCGGCACCATCACTCAGCTCATCCGCCTCGTCAGAACGCTGCCGTGCGTTCACCGGGCATCGCATACTGCGTCTGGCTGTAAAATGAAAACACCGTGCTGTAGCCCGGTACCGGTGAGTTCCCCTCTGCAAGGTGCGGAAAGACATACATCACCATGTCCGGGTTGGGCAGTCGTGGAAACTGCTGGCTGATTTCACTCTCCTGTGTCCGGCTGTAACTGCGGTCCGTCTGCGCAGCGTCCTGCTGTTCCGTTTCTGTCAGCGGACGCCGCAGTGTGTCACGGGCTGTCGCAGCAGAACGGGCGCTTCCGCCGCCCGCCTGCCCCTGCCAGATTTCCAGCATCGTCTGCTCCCCGGCGGGCAGCAGTTCCTCTTTTGACGTGGAACAACCGCTGGCCAGCACAGCCCCTGTCAGTACCAGTAACGGTAACAGCGTTCTGCCTGAAACACGCAGGCGTGAACAATCTGGTTTCATCTCATTCTCCTTCAGTCCAGACCACCCTGTGTGTCCGCCTCTCCCGGCAGGGTGAAGTCATAACGCACCTTACGGCCCAGGTCTTCGTAATCAATCGCCAGCTGGCGGGTGATGTGAACGGCCAGCCTTTTTCCCGGTGGCACATAAATGGCATCAAACGTCTGCCCGTAACGCTGCTTCACCCACTCTGCTGTCTCATTCATTCCGCCGGAAATCGCCTTACCCAGTGCCGCCTCCCCGGCACTGCCGGTCAGCGCAGAAGAAAGGCCGTTGACGTTATTCTGCGTGGTGTACTGCCCCTGGCTCAGGGCCTCACCGGCCGCCCCCGCGGCAGACAGACCGAAAATGGTGGGCAGGTATGTGGCAGCATTGGACTTACGGGTGCCACTGATACACGGAATGCCATCCTCATCCGAAATCCAGCCAATGCCGCCGGTGTTATTCCCGTTCTTCGTCTGCTGATTGCTGTTGGTGGTGCCGTTCACATCCGGTGCCGGCAGCGTGCGAACCCGCCCGTCAGCAAACACAAAGGTGATACTGTTCACCTGGCCCCGCACACAGGAAAGCGTCCAGTCACCACTGGCGGTACCGGACACCACGGCCCCTTCCACATCCGGCAGTTCAATGCCGTTGGCGGTCAGGTTGTCCTTACCGATAAGCACCTTGAACGGATAAGGGTCTGTCACCGTGCCGTTGACCGGCACCCGCCCCAGCAGGGCCGTCATTGCCCGGCTCCCGACCAGGGTGGCATTCTCCGGCAGGGTGTAGACGGCCTGTGTGGTGGCCTGTTGTTTTTCGTTACTGTATCCCTTCACCTGCTGTTCATACGCCGCCTTCTGACGGGTCAGCGGGTTATCATCCAGAAAGGAGGTGGGGAAACGGGGACCACTTTTGCCCCCTGCCACATCCCGTGGGTCAGGCTGTGACTGGTCAGCCGGCGTCACCCACATCAGGCCATCGGCCCCCTGTGACACCGCGCTTCCCGGAGAACTACTCAGTCCGTCAAGCCCCAGCCCGAGGGGAATATCGCTGTCAGTATTTGCCTTACTGCTGCCACCCTGCTGCGCCAGCTGCTCCGTCAGGGACTGCACCTTTGCCATCAGGGCGTTCTGCTCGTTCTGTAACTGGCGCTGCTTCTCCTCATAACTTTTCTGCAGTCCTGCCACGGCATCGTTCAGCTGACCGGACACATCCGTTCCGCGTTTGCGCAGTTGTTCATTCTCCTTCAGCAGTCTGCTGTTCTGTTCGTCCAGCGTCTGCTGACGTTCACGTACCTGATTGAGACGCCCGATAAGCGTGCGCAGGGTATCTTCCGGCGTGTCACCCTCAACACCCAGCGCCTTCAGTTCCTCCTGAGACAGAGTCCCCAGGACCTGTGTCTGCTGTGCTGACGGATCTGATGACGACGCGGGATCACCACAGCTTTTAAGCCCGATGAATACCCCGCCCACAACCACAACGGGCACCACAAATTTGACCAGCGTGTTGGATTTAATCTGCACGATTCACCTCCCCGCGGGCGCTGCCCCCTGTCTTACGGGCTGTGGTGACTTTACGGCGGACTGGCTCTGCGATAAACGCCCTGTCCGGTCTGCCCTCTGTCACCAGATACAGTGTTGTGGTGTCCTCCGGTGTACCGGCAGGTCCCAGCCAGCGATGCTGGAACGTGGCGGTCACAAAGTTTCCCTGCAGTGCCCTGGGGTCCAGCACCACCTTACGGCTGACCGTGTTGATGAGCTTCAGCGCCACCACAGTGCGTCCGCCAGCGCCCCATGCCGCCAGTGGCGTGACGGTCAGGGGCTCTGACGGATACAGGGTGGTGATGCGTCCGGGCAGGTGATGACTGACCGGGTGAATACCAGGCATCGCCTCCAGAGTCCTGAGCGGGGCATACAGGGACTGGGCAGCGTAACGGGTCAGTAACACCGGCAGGGGCGCGCTGTAACGAACCGGCTGACGACGGGCCTGCGTACCGTCATCCTGTCCCGGTGCCCGCGACTGACCGGCGGAGGTTTTACCGGATGAGGACGCCGGTTTCATCAGGTCAGTCGCCTGACTGACCGTGCTGACCTCACCGTCATACACAATACGTACCGGCTCAGAAGGTCCCTGTTCACCGGCGGTGACATCGAGCAGAATCATTTCCCCGGTCTCCACATCCTGCAACTGCAGCCGTGTCTGTGGAAAGGCACTGTCCGCCTTCAGGTACACGGCACCACCGGTACTCTGCACCCGCAGCTTACCGTTCAGTGCCGGCGGGAATCCCACCCGCACATTTTTGTCCGCAAAAATCACCCGCTCCTGCCCCACCTTCAGAGGTACGGATAACGGAATACGCTCCCACTTCATCAGTTCGTCAGCATGCAGCACAAACGGGGGTATCAGTAACGGAAGCGCCATCAGGCTATTCCGGAGGAAATGACGGACGGTGACTGCCATCACTGCGCACCTCCCGGGCCTGAAGCCACCGGCGCGGCTTCCAGCCGTTGTGGTGTGCTGCTGTAGCAGTCAAGCGCCAGCCCGAAGGGGTTATGCTCCGGGTCCCCCTCCCAACGCACCACTTTCAGGGGATAACGCACCAGCGCACGTTTGACCGGCTCGGCATGAAAATACTCATCCGCCACCAGGTCCAGACGTACCAGCCAGTTATCCCGGCCCTGTACGGTGACCGGATTTTTGTTGTAGCGCCCTCCGTACCCGTGCTCAGGGATTTCATACACCACGCGCACACGGTCAAGCAGTTCCCCTGCATCCTTACGGCGGCGGGCATCGTTCTCCATCAGTTCACGGCATGACGGCGTCAGATAGGCCGACAGGGCATGAATTTTAGCCGGGTAATCCACCTCACCGTTCTTCGGCCAGGCATTTAACTGCTGGAAGATATAAAAGGCGAAAGAGTAGACCGTCGACGGGGGCACTTCCCACCACGGACGGGTACTGCCGGAACGCAAATCAGGCGGGTTATGAATGGTCAGGCGACTGGGGGCTGTCATCCAGCCAATACAGGCCAGTAACAGAAATCCTGCCAGCACGGTACTGATAATGCGCAGGCTGCGGATATGCTGGTCCCTGTCCTGAAGGGCGTGACGAAAACGACTCATGATACTCTCCTTACCGGCCGGGTACGGCGCAGGGACCAGCCCTGCGCCGCCATAATCAGCGATGAACGGCCCATACCGGCACGACACTTTTTCTCCTCCAGCCGCTGCCAGAGCCAGTTATCCGGCTTGCCACGCTTCATCCGGGTGATCCAGCTTCCACCGAACCAGATCAGCAGCAGCGGCGTGACCATCATCCCGGTCGGGATAATCACCCAGCCGGTCAGCGGAAGCAGCGGTAACGGCCAGAGCAGGCCGAGACCGGCACCGGTCAGTGCGGCCAGTCCAAGTTCCGGCGTGGTGAAGCCCCGGAACACGGCCGGCTCCACGTTAAGGCGATCGGGTAAAAAATGAATGGTCTGCATGGGCGGCGTTCCTTACAGAATGATGGAAGCCGATTTGGTCAGCAGCCAGATCACCGCAACCAGCAGGATCACCCCCACCACCACAATGGCCCCAAACTGCGTCCAGGATTTTTTTCCATCCTGGATTTCCGAAAACGTGGAAATCGCAGCATTCGCCACAACAATGAAAGCAATGGCAGAAATAATCAGACCACCCAGCACCACGCCGTCCTGGGAATAGCCTTTAATCTGCCCGAACAGCCCACCACCACCACCCGATGACGGCGGCTCCATCTGGGGCAGATCAGCCAGCGCCGGCTGCATACTCATCCGGAGCAGCAGGCACACAGAAAACACGGCCTGCCACAAACGCAACAGCATTGTGCGCGGCAGAGAAACAACACGTTTCAGAAAACGAAAACACCACTTCATAAACACAAAATCCTCATAATCATGATTCAGATAACAACTCACCTCAGCTGGCAAACATCCAGATACTGAGAACCAGCAGGAGAGTCAGCCGGATAAAAAAGCGCCCCAGCATTGCGCTGCGGACCTTCTCATTACTCCAGCCCGCCCAGACATCCAGCAGCGCCCAGGCCGCCCAGAGAAACAGCACGGCAAAAAGCAGCCCGAGTGACAGCAGATGCAGGGTACTGATATCCATTTCCCCGGATGCTGCTTTAAAGGCGGAGGACTGCATGGCAGACATGCCCATCAGGGACGCTCCCGCCGGTAGTGCCCGTTCACGGCTGACGTTGTGCGGGGCTGGGCCCGGGAAGGCGTGAGATAGCAGTCAATGCCATCACGAATGGTCTCCAGATCGGCACGCGCCCGGGGATAATCAAAGAAGTAACGGGATGACTCAGACGAGCCGGACTGCACAGCGGCCACCCGGGCCCGCTCCAGCGCCGCCTGCACCTGGTCAAGCTGGCGCATGGCAGTGGCCAGTTCATCCTGTTCAGCCGCCTGAACGGATATGGCAAAGGTGGAAAGAAACAGCATCCCCGCAGCACCGGCCAGACGGCCAGCACGGCGAGATGATGCCGGAAAAGAACGCATACGCACCTCCTTCAGAGTTAAACGGTGCGTACAGAATGCGTAAGGGCAGGAGATGAGTCAGCGATAAACTCTTTTTATAAAAGAAAAAATTAACCCTATTGCATGTCAACACAGGCACAGGTTTTTCATTCCTGGTGATAACAGAATACAGATATTTAATTCAAACAAATCGCTGCAATTAACATGATAATTATCAATGGCGTGACAAATTAAATTTTCTGATTTCTTGCACCGGGAGCAATTATTTTAAACAAAAGTCAAACAAAACAATGTTTCACAATTGACGGAAAAATAAAAAACCAACGAATATTTGTCTGATCAATCAGACTGAAAGGAGTCAATTATTATGCGATTAAAACTTCTGGTAATGGCATTTTCTGCTCCCGTTGCACTCAATGCTCTGGCCACCACTGAACCTTTCGCTTTTACCCCTGAAAAGGTCAGCACAGAACTGAGTCTGGGAACACTGAGCGGTAAAACCAAAGAGCGAGTTTACGCTCCTGAAGAGGAAGGACGGAAAGTCAGTCAACTGGACTGGAAATACAGCAACGCCGCTATTATTAAAGGCACCATTAACTGGGACCTGCTCCCCCGTTTGTCTGTTGGTGCATCAGGCTGGACAACCCTCGGTCAGAAAGGGGGAAATATGGTTGACCGTGACTGGCAGGATTCAGATAAACCGGACATCTGGACAGATGAGAGCAGGCATCCTGATACCCGCCTTAATTTTGTGTCAGCGCCAGTGATATAAGACGGTAATTCACCATTTGGATTGTCCGCTCCACCCAACATGTTGTTTCCTTAAGGTTCTCACACCAGAAAGGACATCAACATGCTGAGCAGAGAGGACTTTTACATGATAAAGCAAATGCGCCAGCAGGGCGCGTACATTGTCGATATTGCGACTCAGATTGGTTGCTCTGAACGGACGGTCAGACGCTACCTCAAATACCCTGAACCGCCAGCCAGAAAGACCCGCCACAAAATGGTTAAGCTGAAACCGTTTATGGATTACATCGACATGCGCCTGGCAGAGAATGTCTGGAATAGTGAGGTTATCTTCGCGGAGATTAAGGCAATGGGTTATACGGGCGGACGTTCCATGCTGCGTTACTACATCCAGCCCAAACGTAAAATGCGTCCGTCAAAAAGAACAGTTCGCTTCGAAACTCAGCCTGGATACCAGCTCCAGCACGACTGGGGCGAAGTTGAGGTGGAGGTTGCCGGGCAACGGTGCAAAGTTAACTTTGCGGTTAATACGCTGGGGTTCTCCCGCCGCTTCCATGTCTTCGCAGCACCAAAACAGGATGCTGAGCATACCTACGAATCACTGGTTCGCGCCTTCCGCTACTTCGGTGGTTGTGTGAAAACGGTGCTGGTTGATAACCAGAAGGCTGCGGTGCTGAAGAATAACAACGGGAAAGTCGTGTTCAACTCCGGATTCCTGTTGCTGGCCGACCACTATAACTTCCTGCCACGGGCATGCCGTCCACGCAGGGCCAGAACAAAAGGTAAGGTTGAGCGAATGGTGAAATACCTCAAGGAGAACTTCTTCGTCCGGTACCGCAGGTTCGACAGCTTCACTCATGTTAATCAACAACTGGAGCAATGGATAGCCGATGTGGCTGACAAACGGGAACTTCGCCAGTTCAAAGAAACGCCGGAACAGCGCTTCGCGCTGGAGCAGGAACATCTGCAGCCGTTACCGGATACGGACTTCGATACCAGTTACTTCGATATCCGCCATGTGTCCTGGGACAGCTATATCGAGGTTGGTGGTAATCGTTACAGCGTTCCCGAAGCGCTGTGTGGTCAGCCGGTATCGATACGAATATCGCTGGATGACGAGTTGCGGATCTACAGTAATGAGAAACTGGTGGCCTCACATCGCCTCTGTTCGGCATCGTCTGGCTGGCAGACAGTGCCGGAGCATCACGCCCCGCTCTGGCAGCAGGTCAGTCAGGTGGAACATCGACCACTGAGTGCCTATGAGGAGCTGTTGTGATGCATGAGCTGGAAGTCCTGCTGAGTCGCCTGAAAATGGAGCATCTGAGTTATCACGTTGAAAGCCTGCTGGAACAGGCAGCTAAAAAAGAGCTGAACTACCGGGAGTTCCTGTGCATGGCGCTACAGCAGGAATGGAACGGCAGGCATCAGCGCGGTATGGAGTCCAGGCTGAAGCAGGCTCGTCTGCCGTGGGTCAAAACGCTGGAGCAGTTCGACTTTACCTTCCAGCCGGGCATCGACCGTAAGGTTGTCCGGGAACTGGCTGGTCTGGCGTTCGTGGAGCGCAGCGAAAACGTGATCCTGCTGGGACCTCCTGGTGTCGGAAAAACTCATCTGGCCATAGCTCTTGGCGTGAAAGCGGTGGATGCGGGACATCGGGTACTGTTTATGCCACTGGACAGACTGATCGCGACACTGATGAAAGCGAAACAGGAAAACCGTCTGGAGCGTCAGCTGCAGCAACTGAGTTATGCCCGGGTGTTGATCCTGGATGAAATAGGCTATCTGCCGATGAACAGAGAGGAAGCCAGCCTGTTCTTCCGGCTACTGAACCGTCGATATGAAAAAGCGAGCATCATACTGACGTCAAACAAAGGGTTCGCAGACTGGGGAGAAATGTTCGGAGATCACGTGCTGGCAACAGCGATACTGGATCGGTTGCTACATCACTCAACCACGCTGAATATCAAAGGAGAGAGTTACCGGTTAAAAGAGAAACGTAAAGCTGGAGTGCTGACCAAAAACACAACGCCAATCAGTGATGATGAAATGGTGAAAAGCGGACAGCATCAGTAACGAAAGTATCTTAGCGGGCATGAAAATGGCAAATAACGGTCAAACATCGTGGCGTTGACATTTGCCAACGAATTTGACCTGAATGTTAAAGGATGGATCTTAAATGAACCCGATTACCGCCTTGGCCTCATGGCGGGGTATCAGGAAAGCCGTTACAGCTTCACCGCCAGAGGCGGTTCCTATATCTACAGCTCTGATGATGGATTCAGAGATACAACCGGCACCTTCCCGGACGGAGAAAGAGCCATAGGCTACAAACAGCGTTTTAAAATGCCCTATATTGGCCTGACGGGCAGTTACCGTTATGAAGATTTTGAACTGGGGGCACATTTAAATACAGTGGCTGGGTGGAATCCTCTGATAATGATGAGCATTATGACCCGAGTAAAAGAATCACCTATCGAGAAAAAGTCAAAGACCAGAATTACTACTCTGTAGCCATTAACGCTGGTTATTATGTAACGCCGAATGCAAAAGTTTATGTTGAAGGTACGTGGAATCGGGTCACTAATAAGAAAGGTGATACAGCACTTTATGACCATAATGATAACACTTATGACTACATCAAGAATGGCGCAGGTATTGAAAATTACAGTTTCATAACCACTGCAGGCCTCAAGTACTACTTCTGATACTCTGGTCGGGCTGTCCGCCCGACCTTTCGACACAGCCCCTCCTTAAGCAGACACAGTTAATCCCCGGAACTGGTTACGATCCCCTGCGCCCCCAGGTATTTCGCCGTTAACATATAGCCCTGATAAAAATAAATGATTTCTTATAGTTTTGTTGTAATCTGAGTTCTTTAAATTCATTTTTCCTGATGTAATCATATTACAACTGCCGCAGTGTATTCTTTTTATGGCAGAGATTGTAATGAAAAAAATAATTTTTCTGTTAGCACTGACTGGCATCTCAGTTTCTTCATCTGTTCATGCTAACTACCGATGGTTTCTTTTTGAGCCTAAGAATGATGTGTTCAGGGATATTGATGTCACTTATGACGATTACACCGTTTCAGCCACTGCCACAATGACATCGTCATTAGGCGGATGGTCCCCCGGGAAAGTTATTCGTCGAGCCTGTTCCGGTGGACCTGACTCGCTACCGGCTTCACAACAAAAAACAGGATGGATAGCCATTCCAACCAGAGAAATTCAAAGTGGAGGCTTAAAATTCAAAGCCGAACCGGTTCTGAGTGGTGCATGGAGGAGGCCCGATTTCTCCTATCCTGCAACATATTCAATGGCTGTAAATCAGATAACCAAACAAACACCGTTAGATTCATGCTGGACTCTTGGCGCAACAGTTTCAGGTGTTGACTGGTGGGCACCCGCAGCATCCGTAAAATTGATCATTCCCAAACAGTCTGTACCTGCAGGTGTATATAATGTATCCATCCCCTATAAATACGCCTATGAGGAACACAAACACGCAGGTTCAACATATCCTGGCAGCAGCATTATTTCAGAGGTTCTTTCTGTCCCGGATAAATATATTAATGCACGTGTTACAGTAGTTTCTAAATGCGATATCAGTACGAAATCCATAAATCTGTCTCACGGTGAAATGGCAGGCAGGCTTGCCGACAAAAACAAAACCCGACCCTATAACGTCAATCTTACCTGTCGTGAGGGATCTTCTGTCTCTGTGAAGCTGACAGGGAGTCACACAATATCAGGAAAAACTGAAAATTTTACCCGATGCGGAGATGGAGGTGTTTGTGAGCTGCTCTTTAACGACGGAAACGGAGATAAATATAAAGATACATTCCACATAAGCGGCACCAAAACGCTTGCCGTCACATCCACTTATCATCTGAACGATATCAGTCATCCGGTTGCTGGCTCCTTTACAGGAAGCGGGATTATGCAGATTCTCGTCAACTGATTAATCAGAAAAAAGATACTCATCAAACAATGGCGCATCATGAAGGCGCCATTGTTTGATATTTTGTTAATCATAAAGTGCCGTAAGGACTGAAACACCATATAATTCGCCGGCAGCACCGGGTTTCCCCTGCAGGGTTGAAATCACCCTTAATTTACTGTTATCTATCACTGCAGAAACGGGGTTATCGGAATATTCTCTGTCTGAGATTTTAAGTGTGAGTCGGCTACTGACACCATTCCCCAGATCCACCTTTTGAGGCTGGAACTGAAACCTCACCCCGGTGGGTGTCTCACATGATAAAGACAACTCTTTACTGATAACCTTGCTTCCGGAAACCACATCCGGAGTCATTGTCCCATGTTTTAATACCAGCTCATTATTCACTGATGTTATTTCACACTTATTTTTAATCGTAAAGTCAAGAGAAAAATATCCGGTCACATTACTCGTCCCGACATTTCCCGCTTTCCATGTATCCTGAAAATCCCTGTTTGCATTACCATCCGTTGAGGAGCCCCATGCCAGTATATAGGGTACATCCAGCTGATATCGTCCCGAAGGAAGCCCGTTGCCTGATAAGGCTATATTTACCTGCCCGGCCCGAATACCGGCATGAATCTGTTGCCAGACTCCCTGTGTATTAACGGCACATCCTTCATTTGTTTGCTGAACAAAAACAGCCTGCCATCTGTTATCTGTGGGAACTGTAATGACATTACCAGATAATGTCAGCGTCAACTGTACTGAAGAACCAGGCAGTGATATTTGTTTAGGGACAGCAACGGAATAGGAAGAGAAACCGGCAAAATTTCGCAAAGACTTATAAAGAGAATTCTGACCACCACCATTCCATCGCCCATGGGTTTTAATATTTACCTTGTTAAACTGGTCCCCCACAAAAGAGCTTGTAAACCCAACATTATTCCCGACATAATAACCAACACAAATTGTGCTTGCTTTTACACCAAAACTGACAAAAAAGGCTGTCAGAAAAAGGCAACGAGAAATCAGCATTTTTCCTCCCTGCGACACAGAATCGCAACGTATCAGTGAATGCGTCCACGCTATGAAACTTCGTACACAAAAGATTACAAAAAATTTTATGAAAAAAGTACTGACGTATTATTGTATTTGCGCTGTTACAGCAGTTAATTTAACAAAAAGCCATTAATTTAAATTCTGCTTATCAGCTGACTGACGCGCAGAAAAGGCTGTAACATGGCTTGTCTGCCGACACCCCGGCACAAAACCAGTTTTGCACCGGAGTGTCCGGCATCTGTGGATTATAAATACTTCTTGAAGGATGCCATGGTCACGGTGATGGCAACTCCCAGAAGCATGGCCGCCGGCCATATCAGCAGGTTCGGGTATACCGCCGTGGGCCAGGACATATAAAGAATACAGGGAATGTATATCGCCGGTTTAATGGACTTTCTGGCATGGTGATAAACAAAACTGGATTCATACGCAGCACCGTACCGGCGCAGGTCACGTCTTCCCAGACCTTCCACCACAGCCACCAGAGCCACCATCACAAACAGGGGCACTGACAGTGCCAGAATCGTCACCCGGACCAGCGTCACCACCGTCACATATACCGTGGCCATCAGGTAATCATGCAGGTTATGCGCCAGCCAGCGGCCCAGGGTATCCACTTCCTGTATCACACTGTTATCGGCCGAAGCTCCCTGCTTCATCCAGGCCATAAATCCGCTGTCCACAAACAGCCACTGGTACGCCGTGGACACCCACTTCATCACCGTCACTGACGGCGTGGACAGCAGCAGACTGCGGGTAAATTCCGAGGATAACCAGCCCAGCTCGGTGTTCATGACCGCTTCACTGTGCCCGGCCCCCTGCCCGGGCCAGAAAAACGTAATACCCACGTACTCAACCAGCAGGCTCAGCAACAGGGAGGAGAGCACCATCCCGGCCAGTGCCCACGGCCAGCCCCACAGCAGGTTATACAGCAGCCCGTGCCGGCGTGGCGGTTGTGCGGTGTCAGGGCGATTCACATCACGACGGGAATCAGCCATGTCCGTCTCCTTCCGGCACATTCACGGCCGGGGCTTCATGCCACCATCCCTCTCCGGTGTGGTAATGACGCCGCATGGCTTCAGCCACTTTTGCAATACTCTCCGGCATCAGCGCATCGTCCTTCTCTGACGCCGGCAGCGGCATCCGGATTTTCCACAACTGTCCACCTTCCAGCAGGGCAAATGCCTGCCCCTTTGGCAGGGTGACGATATCCGCCGGCTCCAGTAAGGGTACCTTTACTGTGCCAACGCGGTCCTGGGTACTGGAGGTGAAATCCTGGCCGGACGTCACATCGGCGGTATCCTGATGCCCCGACACCAGTGTTTTGGTGTAAATCTCCACCTGAGGCAGCTGACTGGTCAGCAGCTCTGCCGTCCGGTTCTCCCTGACGCGCAGCATAATCATGTTATTGAAGTTACCCTGTACCTGGGCAGTTTTAGCCGCATTACCGATGCGGGCTTCAATATCCGAAGACGTCTGGGTATACGCCGTCACCTGCATACCGGCACCACCGCCCTTGTTGATAAGCGGAATAAATTCATCGCCCATCAGTTCGTTGAACTCATCACAGTGCAGGTTGACCACATTTTTACTCTCCCCGGCACCGGGCAATCCGGCATTCATACCGTGTTTGTAGATATGTCCGGCCACACTCACCAGGTCTGCAAACATGGAGTTTCCCACGGCACTGGCCACCTCACTGTCACTGAGCGCATCAAGACCGATATACACCACCGCCTTTTTACGTATCACCTGCTCCCAGTCAAACACGGGACGGGTATCGCTCATATCCAGGTAGTCCGGTGCCAGCAGCTCTGCCGTCTTTCCTGTGGTCAGTTTTTCCAGTAACGGCAGCAGGGAGGCCACGATTTTATCGAAATAGGTCCGGTCATAACGTACGGCACTTCGCAGACCATCCAGTATCGGGTCATAAAGTTTCTTCCCGGCTTCACTGCTGAGCGCCACCTCAATAGCCCAGATACGCACAGCATCCGGCTGGTTCTGCATGGTCCGGGGCACATCATCCTCACCCAGCACATTCATGTTATTCAGAATGGCGCTTTCCAGTTCCGGCATCTGTTCACTGACCACCTTTCCGGCATAGCGAATATAGAGGTCAGCAATATTGTTCACATAGCGCATAATCAGCGTGTAATCCGGGCGTTCTCCCAGCGCCACCAGGGCGCGGGCAATGATATTGACAAAACGCCAGGCAAACTCCCGGAAAGCAGCACTGTTGCCTTCACCGGACAACTGTCCCGCCACACGGGTGGCCACCTCCGATACCCGGCCAAAACGCCCCACTGCGTTATAACGCGCAGAGATTTCCGGCCAGCCCAGATGAAAGATATACAGCTCATCGCCCCTGCCGGCACGGTGTGCTTCTGCCCATACACGCAGCAACAGGTCAGCATCCCCTTTGGGGTCAAAGACAATGGTGACCTCTCCCCGGCGGATATCCTGTGTGACCAGCAGCTCTGCCAGCCGGGTTTTACCGACACGGGTGGTACCATAAACAATGGTGTGTCCCACCCGCTCTCCCAGCGCCAGCGTCACATCCTGTTCATCCGGTTCAATACCATGCAGTGCCGGATTCCCGCCCACCGGCGGCAGAGGGCGTACCGGATTCAGCGGAGAGTCCTTGCGCAAAAGTGCGCCCAGACGGGGGACGGTATGCTCCGTTTTCAGCTCAAGCTGACGGGCCATCCGGTACAGCCAGCCCGGCTGAAGGTACCTGGCCACCTCCGGGCGCAGCGTATCCTGAAGGCGCTGGGTGTGTTTCTGTGTCCAGCGAAATCCCCGCCCCAGAAAAAGGCGCTGACGGCTCACGGGTATCTGCCGGGTACTCATCACATAACGGGGCAGACGCCGCAGATTGCGACGGTAGCGGATGACCTTCATTCCCTGGCGGAAACGGACCGCTGCCAGAACGCCAAAACCGGCGGCAGTGGCATAACTGACAGAGGGGGCCAGCGCCACCGCCCAGGGCGCTGTCACACAGACACCGGCCGCCGTTGCCGCCACCACGGCAGTGTTCAGCTCCACCGCCGGTCGCAGCAGGGCCTCAATCACATAACGGTTACTCATGACCGGGTACCTCTCTGTAAAAGACGCCACCACCATGAGCGCGGCAAATCGTTCTCCGGTGACGCTGACAGAACCTCCAGTCTGCGCTGTAACACCATCACCTCCCGCCATGCATCTGCCGCATTCAGCAGTAATGCCTTATACACCGGTGGCCCGTCATGTCCGCCGACATGACCGTCATCCACTGTCAGCTGCGCCTCTGTTCTGAAACGGTCCACTTTCCAGCAGGCCTGGTCTTCGCGGGAAACACACTGCCGCCGGGTCTGCAGACGAAGATACACACCATGCCGGGACAACGGTTCTGTCAGGTTGTGAATCTCCCGACAGGCAGACCGGAACGCCTGGTCTGTGTGATAAACACTCTGGGCCACATTGTGAAGCTGTGTACGCCCCTCCCCCTGCAGGTGAAACAGAAAGCGGGCCAGACAGCTGCGGTGATTACCGTCAGCACTGACATACCAGTGAATGCCATCCGTGCTGACAAAACTCATCCCGGCATGCTGTTGCTCTGCCTGCGTGTAATATCCCGGATTCTTTTCGAGTAACGGGATATTGATGTCCATGCGTTTACCGCGCTCCAGCAGCGCCAGCCAGGTCATTCCGGCATACTGTGGATGGTCAGTCCCCACAATGCGGTACACATTGATACTGCCCTGTCCCGTCCAGTAGTGTTCCGTAATAAAATCCGACATTGCCGCAAACTCTGCGGCATCCCATGCAGCCAGCTGTTCATGTGCCCAGACAGGAACATTTGCCTGCACACGGGCCAGCAGTGAAGCCGTCATACCTGACCTCCCTTCTGCGGAATTTCATCATTATCATGGTCAGGCCAGTGTGCAACCGCACCACGGCCCCGGCCACATCCACAGTGTGGTGATACCGGTACGGATGCGGTTTTCCGGCGCAACATGCCGGCCGAAATGCCTTCCAGAACCACGGATGCCAGCAGCAGTGTCAGCGCCAGTATGTGCAGTGACTGAAAATCTGCCTCTGCAGCCTGCCTGAAAGAGCGCGGCGTCCGGGTGCATTCTGCATCAGTGGCGGACAGTGCACGCCACTCCCCGGTTGTTACCGGCACCACAAAGGGACGCGACGGACACCGGAGCATCATCACCGCCCCTTCCGGCGCATCACGCCAGCGGGCAGACTCCGCCTCATAACGCTGCGCCAGCCCTGTCACACCACCGCTGGCAACCTCTGCGAAATACAGCATCATCAGGCATCCCGTCAGCATGGCCGGCCAGACAATCACCACTCTGAATAAAAGCATAAACATCCGTTTTACCGTCATCATCTCCGCTCCCCCCTGGTAAGTTCATCTGTCAGTAATGTTCCGTTCAGCAGTTTCAGCAGACGCTGACCGCTGACAAGTTCGATATCCGGCCACAGTGTCAGCCTGGCCCGGCTGGCCGACCCTGTACGACCTGTATGAATAAAAAATCCCCGGCAGCCCTCCCGGCGCAACAGTTCCCCGAAGGCATCAATATGTGCCGGGCGGATGGTCCGTCCGTAGCGCTTTGCCTGTATCAGCCAGCGCTCACCGTTAATCACCACCTGTCCGTCCAGACCACCATCACCGCTGTAGCAGGGATTGTGGATAACCGTCATCCCCTGCTGCTTCAGGGCTAGTAACAGCAGTTCTTCGAAGACATACGGGTTGATTTTGCGCAGATACGTCAGACGCTGAGCATCCCCCGGCAGCGTCTTCAGTCTGGCCAGCACCCGGGTGCGGTGACGCGGTAACGCTGATGGCGGCAGGTCCGGGCGCATTTCTGTTTTCGCCCCCCTCCCCGCAGGATAAGCATCAGCAACACGGCCAGCAGGCAGAACACCAGACAAACCATCAGCACCGGGCTGACCAGCAGGGCTGCGGTTATCACAGGTGCCTGCATCATGGCACCACCTCCTGTGACAGCCCCTTGTCCGTTATCAGTACCGGGTAAGACTTCAGCTGTAACCGGCGGGCCAGCGCAGAACCGGATGCCGGTGCCATCGCCACACCGGGGGCCAGTTCACGCAGCATGTGCAGGCCGTTTTCATCAGCCACATTCACCACCATCCCGGCGGCATGGCGCGCCCGGAGCGCAGCAGCATTTTTCTGCAGCCACTCGCGGGAATACGCATCATCCCCCACAAGGAAAAGTGCACCGATGCCCGGTAGCTGAAGCGGGCGTGGAGTCACCTCACCGGGTGACATTTCAGGTGTGCTGACCGGCAGCATCGCGGCTTCCCCCTGCAGAAGAGGCGGTGGTGAAACAACCGGAGCAGAAGCCGGTGCCTGCCGGTTGATACCCTCAAAAAAAGGAGCAGCATCCCTGCCGCCCAGGTCAGCAATCACCGTCAGTTCAGCACTGACGCTCGCTGAAAACAAAAGCCATACAGGAAAATAAAAAGTAATCCGTCTCAGTCTGTTCATTCGCGCCTCCGGGGCTCTGTCCAGATATAATCCGCAGCCGGTGCCAGCATGGCTGTCTGCTGTGACGTCATACTTTTTGCATTCAGCCGGTCCAGATGACGTCTGACCACGGCGGTGTAACGGGCGGCCGGCTTTCCACCGGCAGGATGGTGATAACAACCGGCTGCCTTCAGCCAGCTGTCGGGATGGCGCTGACGGCACTCCTGCAGAATGACTGCCGCCGTCTCAAGACTGGTGTACGGGTCAAAGGCCGCCCATGTTGACGGGAAACGATGACCATTCCACCCCAGATTGACCTGCGCTATCCCGACATCAATGCGTCTGGCCGGATAACGTTTCAGAAACACCTGCAGTGCCTGCCAGGCCTCCAGACGGCTGGCATAACGGTACCCCTTCCCGGCCACATTAATTGTCCAGGGCCAGGGACGGGAGGCATCCGGAAGACGCCCGTCGCGGCGGGAATACTGCATGACGCCGGCCATATCACCGGGAGCCATGGCGGTCTCTGTCAGGGAGACGGCATACAGCACTTCTGCCGGAATACCGTGTGCACGGGCCACCTGCACATACCCGTCAGGAATGGTCTGCGCAACGGCCTGACACATGCCCGTCATCAGCAGAAGACTCAGAATGCAGCCACGCGCCATCCGTCTGCCCCCTGCTGCAGTACCACTGGCATCTGTCCCTCACCAGAACGCAGCCAGCGCCCCGCATCATGGTTCAGGGTGATATGCCGGCTGCGGACCTTCTCCGGTGGGATATTGTGTTCACGCGCCCACTGACGAAGCAGCCCGTCTTTCCCCTGACTGTCCACCAGGTAAATATCCACCGGCTTACCGGATGCCAGCACCTTACTCAGGCGGATATCACAGGACGCACAGTCCTTCGCCTTCACAAACAACGCCAGTCTGCCTCCGGTGTCCCCGGCCAGAACACCGGTATTGCCCATACTGACCGGCAGCTTTCCGGGATAAAGACGCTTCCATGCCGCATCAACCTCCCGCTGAAAAGCCAGCTCCTTCTCCGTACGGGCATACTCTTCCTTCACCCACTTTTCGGCATACGCCCGGCGCTCAGCCGGTGTACGGGCCTCAATACCCAGTGCTGTCAGCGGGTCCAGACCCGGCGACTGTATCCCGCGGGGTCCCGCCATCAGTGCCTGATAACGCCCCCAGTCCTCCTCACTCAGTCCCCACCGCCCGGCCTGCTGTTGCAGCGACTGCGTGGCGCTCTGCGTATGCTGTGACGTATCCGTACGGGACGCGTCCGTCCCGGTCGTGTTCTGGTCTGCGGCCTGTACCAGTACAGGTATCAGCATCACCAGTAACAGGGATTTCAGTCTCATCTTCACTCACTCCACCCTGACCTGTACCTGACGTCCGTTTACCCGGAACGTCGCCTGTTCATGACCGGCATGAATCAGTGTCCAGCCGGCCACACTCTCACCTTCCCCGAGCAGTGCCACCTGCGACAGACTGGTATATCCCCGGGGTGCCACCGCCGCATATGACAGCGCCCCCCGGCGCTCGGTGCCGGTCAGCACAAACGGCGCCTGGCGGGAGGTGCGCGACATACCTGTACGTGCCGTTGCAGGGCGGGCAGTTTTCTGTACCACCGGAGAGGGTTCTTTCGTTCCGGATACGTCCTTTTTCCCGGTGCCGGAAGCCGAGGGGGATTCGGACTGAACCGCCCGGGACTGTGACTTCTCTGCCAGTGCCGCCAGTATGTCCAGCCGCAGGGAAAGGGCCTTCTGTGCCGCCTGAATCTGCTCAAGGGACGCCGGCAGTTCCTTAAGCTGCGTCTGCTGAGACGCCGTCAGAACGGGCTGCCGGGCCAGCTGCGCCAGACGCGCACTCTCTGTCTGCAGCTTCGCCTCCAGTTCACTCAGTCGTGACTGCAACGGGGCCAGCGCCGCTGGTGTCAGACGCTCCCGCTGCTGTTGTTCCAGTGTTGCCAGACGGGTATCCATCGCCAGCATGCCGCGCCCTGTCAGATACAGCGCCACGCCCGTCACCATAACCAGCAGAATCAGGGAACTCACTGCCACGCCCCGCAGAAGTGAACACCGGCGTGTTGTGGGTTTATCTGCCGGAACGGGTGTCATCATCTCCTGTTGTTCGCTCATTTTTTCAGGAAGCCTCCCTTAGCCGGTTGTGCCACCGGAGCCGTGATTGCCGGAGAAGCCGGCACCGGTGCCAGCTGGCCTGCCGGTAACTGATACCCCTCCCGCAGACTGTGGCAGACCACCCGCTGAACATCGTCCACTTCCAGTTGCCAGGCCGGTCCCGCCATCACCTGCAGGGCCGTACGCAGTCGTACCGGTCCCTGCTGATACTGCACGGCGGGCAGGGGCTGGCGGTACAGCACACCATTGGCCGGCCCGGTGGCACACAGCGTGTAACCGGACTGTTTCAGGGCATAACGCATGGCATCGGCCACGGTGGGCTTTAACGACGCCGGAATACGGATATCAATCACCTGGGAAAGCGGGTCACGCTGTGCGGCCTGTGGTGCCGTGCTGACCAGCAGGTAACGGTCGTAACGCACCACTTCCGGTGCCGGCTGCGCATAAATATCCTGTGACACCGGCTGCACATTGCGGGAAACGCTGACGGAAGGTACCGGCATGGCCGGCGCACGTTGCTGAAGTTTTTGTGGGCTGTTACACCCGGCCAGCAGGGCCAGGGTAACCAGGGAAAATAAGATCCCGGGTTGCATCTTCATCCGGATAACTCCTCTGCAGTGATAAAACAGCGGTCACTGTGCAAAGAAGCGCCGACAGGCTCAACGAACAACTCATTATCAGTAAACAAAAAAAACGCCGGCACAAAGGCCGTTATCAATAGTCATGGTTCCGGAAGATAAGGGGCCGACATACTGACGGACAACTCACCCCCGAAGCACAGTACTAATAACACTATCTGATAATTCACAGGCCGATTTAAACGCTTCGAAATCATCATCATTTTTTGCCAGTTGGCGCGCCCGACACAAAAATTCACATTGACTCAGCACACGACCAATCTCCTGCAACGATAACCCTGTAATCTGATGGACAGTACTGGTGCAATATTTCGCTTTATCCATTCGCCATACGGTTTCATATAGTGCATCCGTGTATCCTTTAGCATAATGTTCCTCATAACATTGCCAGTTATCATCCGACAGTAACTCTGCCCCCAGCGTGGTCATCCTGCAGATATCAGGCCGTGATACGCCCTCCTCACGCAACCTGGTAGCAACTTCTCTCATGTATTGTTTCCGGGTATACCGCGGTCTGTAAGGCGCGTTTATTTCCGCTGGTGAAATTTGTGCAATATGGCAAATTTTCTCTTCCGAAAAATTCTCATTCTGCAATGCCCATGCGATTTCCTGTTTATGTCTCGTCATCAGAAGCATAAGAAAATCCCCCGGGCTGGCATTCGAAAGTATTTCAATGGACATGGTGGAAAAGCATCTGCACATAAGTAATTTCCATGCAACCGCCAGTTCCGCATCACGCATCCCGTCCATATACGCATTTTCTTTACAATCAACCATTGTCTGAAACTCCCGTAAGGAAAAAAACGTTGTCAGATTTTCTCTTACCAAAAAAAACGCCAGCGTAAAAGCTGGCGTGATGTTGATAATGCGGGGTGTGGCCTCTCATATCAGCCACACCCCGCCCCGTGATAACACGGAAACGGATTAACCGAGCGCTTTCTGCAGCTCTTCATCAGAAAGCTGCAGGATCTCCTGAATACTCTCAGGCGACATCCCCATCTTCTGCATCCGACGGGCTGCCTCAAGCATCTTCTCAAGCGCCTTTTCTCTCTCTTCCTGACGAAGTCGTTCAGCGATAGTCATAATATCATCCTCATACCGGGGCAGATGTTCTGCCATCGCCCGTATAAATTCCGGTGAAGCCGAATCGCACGCCTTCACCATATAGTTTAACAGAACCACCACCTGATCGTGTGTTCCCTGTATCTGAAGCAACTGTGACAGAAAGTCAAGCTGCGTCATCAGATCGCCCTTCCGCTGACGGACCTTCATCAGAAGCATCAGGGCAGCCATCTGCTGATAGCAGCGGATACCCTCATCATCAAGAAGACCAACATCAATAACGCGGGGCGGCTTTCCTTCGCCGTAAAGCTCACGACCAAACGCCGGATCGTCCAGACAGTCCAGCCAGTTCAGACTGTACGGATACGGACTGGGTTCACCGTGATAAAAAAGCACCGGGATCACAATGGGAGCCCGATTATGCGTTTTCAGGTGGCGATACATTATCGCCAGCACATAATGCATCATGCGCAGGGCCATAAAACGATCCGCAGAGCTCTGATGTTCCGTCAGCGCGTAGATGTAACCATCACGGCCATCGGTGGTTTTCATGCTCCACAGAACGTCACTGGCAAACTGACGCAGATCCGGATCCACAAACGTGGCCGACTCCAGCTTCAGGGTGTTCATATCGCACCGCTGTAACTGTGCTGGCGGCAACGCAGCCTCCAGAAAATCCCTTGCAACCGAAGGGGTTTCCATCATCGCCCTGAACGCCGCATCGTGTGGCGTGGGGGTGGTATGATTTTTTTCACTCACGATACCTCCTTGGTAAAAATGGGGGCAGTGATGCCCCCGGGGTTAACATTACATGGCATGGATAATCCGCCGTTCAGCGCCATATCCCGGTCCACTGAAAGGAATGTCGTCGTCAAAATCCATCGGCATTCCCCCGCCGTTCCCGGAAGCCGGTGACGGTGAGTTACCCGCCGGCGCCCCGGCAGTTCCCTGACCGCTGTGTGCGGGTGCGGCACCGCTGCCCTGCTGGCGCGGAGAGCCCAGCATCTGCAGGGTGCCGTTGACACTCACCACCACCTCCGTTGCGTAGCGATCAACACCATTCTGCTGATCGAACCACTTCCGGGTCCTTAACTGGCCCTCGATGTATACCTGTGACCCCTTACGCAGGTATTCACCGGCAATCTCCGCCAGTTTTCCGAAAATCACCACGCGGTGCCACTCGGTCTGCTCCTTCATTTCACCGCTTTGTTTATCACGCCAGGATTCACTGGTGGCCAAAGTCAGGTTCGCCACAGCTCCGCCGCCATTGGGGAAGTAACGGAGTTCCGGGTCCTGTCCAAGATGTCCTATCAGTATCACCTTATTAATACCGCGTGACGCCATATGCCCTCCTCATCCTCACGCACACGTCCGCTGCGTCCAGGTGCCGTTTTCCAGCGCCTGTGCCGCCTGCTCATGGTTCCTGTAATACTCCATGGATTCGCGGGACACCGGTCCCTCATCACACTGAGTACCAATATAATAACCACGTACGCTGCTGAGAACCTGAAGGGGTAACGTATAACCGGCCTGTGCGGCCAGAATGCCATTTGACTGTTGCATGGGAAGTTTCCTTAAAGATAAAGACAATAAGAAAACAGACCGCCCTGATGAGGCAGTCTGTTTTCATCAGGACGGTTGAGAAAAGTACGATCAGAAAGAGTTTTCTGCGTATTGCTGTTGCATGGTGCCGTTTTGTGGCGGCAGGGAGTCTGATTTTTCAGCCTTGTAAACCATCTCCTGGCCTATCTTGATCCAGTCCACCTTGATCAGGCGGGCCTTCAGGCTGACGCGTTGCTCACCGGCATGCTCTCCCTTGTTCAGGGTGAAAATGTCAGTGGACAGGTTGCTCAGCGTGAAGCCAAGCAGCACCTTGCGATCTTCATCCACCGCCTTCTGGCAGCGGGCAATCAGGGCGGTCGCCTCTTTACCGGCAACCGTGACATCAAAACGGACGTAGGACGGGCTGTCCGTGGGTCCGCTCAGCGCATTCACCACACAGCTGAGAAACGAGCCGTTCTGGTGATTCACCTGACGTACATTACTGAGATACCCCAGACCTTTCAGGGTCAGATTAAAGTATTCAGTTTTGGCAGTATTTACAGACATGGTGATTTCTCCATGGAGTTAAAAAATGTGATGACGGAGAACATCACCATCCCTGACGGGAGTGAATGTTCCCGTCGGGGATGCCGGATCAGCTGAATTCCGGCTGTCTGAACAGATAAAAAAGCCCTCATCGTCGCGTCATAATGCGCTTTTTGTGACGACATTCTGCTCTCAAGAGCGCGCAGATTTACCCCATTCACGTGGAATGCACCACCCTTTCAGGCTCAGGGGGTGTTGAATGCAGCCACCCGAAGGCGTTCCTCACAGGCTGCCGGAACATTGGTGGTCGTAAAAACGACAGTCAAGCCCGGTCATCTTTAAGTCACCACTGACAAATGTCAACGCTAAAACAAATAAAAAAGGCACCGGGATTTCCGGTGCCTGAGGGGGATACCAGCCCCCGGGGTTAACTCTCATCATCTCCGGGGATAAATCCCGGCGCGGTTTTCACGGAGGGGATGCGCCTTGTAACCCCGCGAGTGTGCATTACGGGTTACCGGACCCTGGAGCTGCCCGCTCCACTGTGGTCAGCAGGGTATTGCATCAAAGCTTAACCACACTACCCGATCCTGAACAGGGAGAAATTAAGATTACTCTGTTTTAGTTTTTCCCGATTTTTTTCGCCGCCCGGCCTTTTTCTGCGTGTTCACCACGCCCTTACACTCAGGATACCGCTGACAGCTCATGAACAGCCCGTGCTTTCCCTTTCGCTGCCGGGTCGGCCCCTGACAAAGCGGGCACGGCGGCGTCACCGGAACCGTCATACTGAAGGGCTGTTCCCGCCCGGATGAGACCAGATGACGCACCCACTGCTGCTGTCTGTCCATAAAGGTATCCAGCGACATTCTGCCCTGTGCTATATCATCCAGAGCCTGCTCCCACAGCGCCGTCATTCCCGGGCTGGTCAGGGCTTCCGGCAGGGCGGCCGTCAGTTCCCTGCCCCGTTGCGTTGACCGGATATTCTTCCCGCTCTTCTCCAGATACTGCCGGACAAATAACACCTCCAGCACACCGGCCCGCGTGGCCTCCGTCCCCAGACCGGCATTCTCCCTCAGCACTTTTTTCAGCTTCGGATCACTGACCTGACTGGCAGCATTTTTCATGGCGGCAATCAGGGTCCCTTCCGTAAAAGGGGCCGGAGGTGACGTCATCCGGTCCTTCAGTTCTGAACCGCTAATCCGGCAGTGTTCACCCCGTTCAAGCGCCGGCAACGCCATTTCCGTCGTTTGTTCATCTTCGCCTTCAGCATCTTCTGCTGCTTCCCCGGAAAACAGGCCTCGCCAGCCCGTCACCACATTCACTTTCCCGCGGGCCCTGAACCGTTGCCCGCCGAGTGTCAGTGTTGCATCGGTAATATCAGACTCCTGCAGGGGCAGAAACTGGGCCAGATAATGCTGGCGAATGAGCAGATATACCTTCAGCTCATCTTCACTCAGTGCCCTGATATCAAAGACCTGCCGGGTCGGGATGATGGCATGGTGTGCCGTAATTTTTTTGTCATTCCAGATACGTGAAACAAAACCGGGATCGAGCTGTGCCAGAACCGGCGTCAGGGCAGGATCTGAGCGCGCCATTGCCGCCAGTACCTCCCGGCTTTCCTGTTGCATGGATTCAGGCAGATAGCCACAGTCCGTCCGGGGATACGTCGTGGCTTTGTGCGTCTCATACAGGGACTGCGCGATATTCAGCACAGTCTGCGCCCCCATACCAAATTTCCGGGAGCAGGCCTCCTGCAGTGTCCCCAGCGAAAAACAGAGCGGAGCCGGTGCTTTTTCACGCTTCCGGGTCACCTCATGCACCACCGCTGACGGTGTCTGCTGACACAACTGAAGAACGGCCCGGGCCGCCTGAACGTTCACGCACCGTTTCTCTTCATCGCAGTACTGCTCTGCCGCCACCCAGACGGCCCGGAACCGGATCCCGTCGTTCTCCAGCCCGACAAACACCTGCCACCAGGGGCGTGGTACAAAACTGGCAATCTCCTGATCCCGTCTGACCACCATGGCAAGTGTCGGCGTCTGTACCCTTCCGACGGATAACACATCCGGGATCCCCGACGCCCGGGCTTTAAGGGTATACAGACGCGTCAGGTTCATCCCGATCAGCCAGTCAGCCTGACCACGGGCCAGGCCGGCATCATACAGACGGGCCGTCTGCTCACCGGGCAGAATATTTGCCAGCGCCTCCCGGACGCTGGCCTCATCCAGGGCTGACAGCCACAGCCGGCGGACTGGCCCACGGTACCGGCAGTACGCCAGCAGTTCCCGGGCGATGACTTCTCCTTCCCTGTCCGCATCCGTGGCGATCACCACTTCAGACGCACGCTTCAGCAGGCGGCTGATCACCGTAAACTGGGATTTCGTCTGCGGTTTAACCGTCATCTGCCAGTTTTCTGGCAGAACGGGAAGCGACTCCATACGCCAGGGAACCCCGAACTGCTCCCCGTACGCTTCCGGGGCGGCCAGCTCCAGCAGATGCCCCACAGCCCAGGTGACCGTGACAGTATCACCTTCAATACAGCCCTCTCCCCGCCCGCTGAGTCCCAGCACCCGGGCAATATCCCGCGCCTGTGACGGTTTTTCACACAAATAGAGTTGCATGGTACCTCCGCTGTATTATTTCAGAGGCGGAGAAAAAACAGAGCGTTTTTTACCACTCATGACATCCGGATCAGGTTTGCCAAAACGGCTGACAGCCACCCTGCCCTTCTCCGTGCCGGATAAAATATCCTGCCGGGTGGCATGAACCGTTTTATAGGACTGTGCCACGCCATACACCTTACGGACAGCGTGTCCTCCGGTATCCAGTATGTTGTCCCGCTGCGCCCGCGAAATCAGCCCGTAGTGAAAGGCATGAAACGCTTTCATGACCAGTTCGTCATACCCCACAAGCAGCCAGACACAGCGATACCCCAGCGGAGAACTGCTGAAAACACCAATGTTCACGGGCGAAGATGATGCAATATCTGAGATCACGATATTGCCGGGAATATTGTTCAGCACCGCCTCCAGTCCGGCGACCTGCTGGCGGATCTGCTCCGATGCCTGCGATAACGCCTCCTCCAGCCTGACCAGCAGCATATCCGCCCAGGGATTATCACGCTCCGCATCCCGGGTTGCCTGCCCTGCCCGGGCAATGACCTGAGGCATGCTGATGATACCCGGACGGGGTTTACCGTCACCGGAAACCTTCTCCGTTTTGCGCCCTTCCCACAGGCGGATGGCATAGTGGGTATGTAACAGAATGGACAGCGAGGACTGCAATGCGCCGGCCCGCACTTCTTTCTGGTTCAGTTTATCTTCACTCATATCAGTTCCTTATAACAATCAGGGATAAAGTGAGATCGTCAGGACGAAGCGCAGAAGGAACAACAGAAAACCAGATTCAGGCCACAGAAAAATGGGGAAGAAAGGGAAGTACAGTACACCGGTGCCCGTGATCCGGCACCGGTGAGCATCAGATCATACCGATATCAGAAACGATAAGTGATCCCGGTGGAAAACAGTCCATCCCATGACTTATCCACCATGGGAGAGTTTTTAACTTCATCAGATAAGCGGCTGTAACGTGCGGTTCCGTAGATCCCCCAGTTGCTGGCAAAGGTGTAATTTGCACTGACTTCAAGGTAAGGTGACCAGCCATTATCCGCTTTATACCGCTCCAGACCGCTGCGCGCAGATTCACGACGCGATACGCCATAATAATAGTCGTTCTGTTTCTGGCTGCTCCACGCCACACCAATACCCGGTGTCAGGGTGAATCCGCCATTCACATAACGGTATAACCACGCCACATCACCAACAACGCCATTACTGTTATCCAGAACATCCGCCGCCAGACTCATTCGCAGAAAACCATACGGCGTGTGATGGGACCAGGACACCCCGGCCATCATCGTGCTTTTACGTTTATCAAGGCGGCGTAACTGATGATCATTGCTGTCATCCGGTTTGAAATACATCGGCGACCAGTAGGCCATCACCGACAGAGTATCTGCAGCATCGTTCCAGAGGTAATATCCACCGCCCAGACCACGGAACCAGAAGCTGTCGCCGTCATAAGACACTGCCGGGATAAGCCAGGCTTTTGAGTCGTAACCTTTATAAGGCTGATCAATCACGCCGACACCGGCCCCCAGTGTCAGAGTGCTTTCAGCATAAGCTGTGTTCACCGATATAGCGGTCAGCATACTGAGTGCCAGAATTTTAATTTTGGTCATAAAAAATCCTTCCTTAGTCAAAATTTCAGCGCGGAAAGTATACTGACGAGAAAAACGGCGACAAGTATTCGGTTTTCCCCCTGTCCTCCGGTCCCTTTATGCAATCCTGGCTTTCCCCAGAAACAAACAGGGTCTGGCAGGGCTGGAGGGGAACACTGCATCCTGTCAGGATGTTTCCGGCTGACGCCGGGCTTCGGCGGTTTACCGTCAGATGTTTCAGGATATTCAGTGCCGCCGCCTTCCATGCTGCTGACGCAGCATAATTTTCGCTCTCTGTTGGCACTGCCACCACCGGCTATTTTTTATACTTTGGTGGCACTGCCACCATCGGCTAATTTTTGTACTTTGGTGGCACTGCCACCATCGGCTAATTTTTGTACTTTGGTGGCACTGCCACCATCGGCTAATTTTTGTACTTTGGTGGCACTGCCACCATCGGCTAATTTTTGTACTTTGGTGGCACTGCCACCATCGGCTAATTTTTGTACTTTGGTGGCACTGCCACCACCGGCTAATTTTTGTACTTTGGTGGCACTGCCACCATCGGCTAATTTTTGTACTTTGGTGGCACTGCCACCATCGGCTATTTTTTGTACTTTGGTGCCAGTAACACCTTCCACTTCACCGGACTCTTATCGCGGAACGGTTACGCAGGGAGGCCCGCAGCCCTGCCACAATGCCGCTCAGACGTTCTGCTGAAATAGGTTCTGTACGTTTCCGGGTGACAACAGGTTGCGAAGTGGAGCGCTCTCCTTCTCCCGCCCGTGTGGTGGCTGATGCAGCGACGCACTGTTTCTGTTTCGGCGGATAAAAATTTCCCTCCCGGGCACGCTTCAGCACCGCAAGCAGCCAGCCCACCGGGTTCTGCAGTGACTGACTGCCCAGCATCCCAGACAGACTTTCCAGCACCCCCTGTGCCAGCGCTTCCGGCAACGCCTGCAACTGACTGGTCAGCATAATGGCATCCTCCTCCCTGATTTGCCCCGTCAGCGACGCCGGCAGTACGTACGTGTTTTTAATCACACTGTGTGTGATATTACGTACGTAATTGTTCGGTTTCCGGACTCTGTGATAACCTGCTGATTTTCCTGATGGTTCGGGATCCGAACTCTGTCTTTCTTGCCCCATTTTTTTACCCGATTCGGAAACCGAACTCAGATTTTCCGGTGCCGAACTCAGTGTTTCCACCACCGGTTCGGTTTCCGAACCCGGCTGCATTCTGCCCTCCGTCACCCGCTGACGGGCAGCCATCTGCCCCGGTGTCTGGGCACTTCCTATCCGGGTTTCCAGCTGACTGATATGGCTGCGATAGTGACGCATTCCCGGATCATTTTTTATTTCCCCCAGAATATCCCGTGCCGTCTGACTGATGGTCCGGTTCCGGCTCATACAGGCTTCTACCACCATATCCAGATAACGTGGATCCATCGCCTCTGCATCGCAGAACGTCAGGGGCTCGTCATGCTGGGCGTAAATGTTTCCCCGAACCCGGCCTTTATCATCACGAACCCGTTTACACAGGCTCAGCCAGCCCGTGATCCGCAACATCAGTAATACCCGGCTGACGGTTTCTCTGGAGGCTTTTCCCTTTCCCGGCGATGCCAGCTGCAGTTGCAGTTCATCGTAAGTAGGAAAAATGGCCCCCTCATTATTCTGCGCATACAGCCGGATCATCATCCATGCCACCTTATCCAGCGGTGAAAGACGCGTATCCAGCAACAGACGACGCGGAATGGCATCGTGCACATTGCCGGTGAACAACAGTCCGCTGCGTATTCGCCCCTCCTCCTTCCGGGCTCCGGTGGCCATACGGTACTTCATTTTTTCCAGGGTATACGCAATCAGGCTTTCCGCAGGTAACGCCATAATCACCTCATTCAGTAGCGGCAATATCGCCGCTTTTTATCCGGTACAAAAATGCTTATTACAGCCCCCTGCTGGATGCAGGGGGCTGGCTAAACATTTTCGATTAATCCTTAATCCCTGTGTCATTTTGCTGCTTCACGCCAATGCCGGCGTCGGTTCTGGCGTAAACAATAACGCCGTCATCAGGACGTTTACGCAGCAGGCATATTCCCGGTCCGGGCCAGAGTGCAATAAATCGTGACTCTCTATTCTCAAGCCGCCAAAATGCTCTCCTGCTCATAACACCAACCGGACGCAACGTTTCTTTCTCCTCCTCCAGTTCTGCAATACGCTTTTTTGCGGCTTCCAGTTCATCCAGCAGATCGGCGATAATATCCACTTCCCTGTGACGAATTTGACGCTTAAACGCAGCCAAAGCTTCATCACAATTAACCTCGGCGTCTGGACTATCCGGGATAGCCTCATACCACGCCAGCATCGACTGATAGTTTTGCGCTGCCTCACGCAGTGCCTGATAATGAATACTGTTCATTGATTGCCTCCTGTTTTTCACCCCTTAACACCCTGCGAGAACCATCATCCAGTTCCCACGCAATTTCACGTTTTACCCGTTCACCGGAAAAACAGGATGTACAGGGCGATTAATGCCCACGTCAATAATAAGAGGAAGCCGTATACTGTAATTCTCCATTCTGCATCTTCCAGTTCCGTCACCAGTTCCACAATCACGTCAATTTCCTGATCACCAATGGCCTTCCTGATATTTCCGGCTGCAGCAGCTAATTCCCGCTCAGCGCCCGGACTGTGTCTGTCTGAACGACTCCACGACAGCACATCCTGATATCGTTTTACCGCCTTACTCAACGCTTTCCAGCTAAGCTCATTCATGGGAGTCAATTTCCTGTGCAATACCTTGTCGTCAACAGGGCCGGCCCCGATACTCCGGTCCGGCCTGCACATTTCATTTACGTCTGGCGCAGTTGTAACGCTCATGACTGAGCAGTTCCCAGGTCTCTCCCCGGTTACGGCTCAGCAGACGCCAGGCGCGTCCGACGTTTATCTTGTAATAACGGGTCCCCCGGTCATTCAGTTGCCGGTAATTACGCACACCCTGCCGGAACAGACTGACCATCTGAACCGCCTTACGACAGCAGGCCGGCGGTACACACGGGCTGGCCAGAATGCCCGGTGCCAGTTCTGTCATTTTCATGACGCATTCCTTACCGGCTCCGTCTGCCGGTCAGCGCACCATCCCCTTACTGCATGCCAGATGGCCGTCAGCGGGATATTCATCTGCTCCGCAGCCAGCATCATGACATCCAGTCCGTCCGCACTCTCCACATCCGTGATGCCCGCCTTCTGCCATAAACGCCACAGCTCTGCACTTTCCTCATCGCTCAGCATGACACCACGTCCCGGCCGAACATCAATACCGGCAATGCGCCGGCGCGCCGCAACATCCACACTGGAAAGTCCAAAGTAAAACGCCATCAGCTCAATGGAGCCACCCAGCGCCAGTGCACGGTCAATGCGCTGCAGACGTTTCTGCTCCGTCCGGGCCTGCTGCAGCATACGCAGCAGGTTTTCATGATTAATGTCCAGCCGGATAACCGACACTTCCGAGTTCGACAGGTAATGGATTTCCTCAATGGTCAGTCCCTGCAGCATCTGCATTTCTTCCCGGGCCAGTCCCAGAGATTCACAACGACGCAGGTAGCCGCTTTTGAGGTCCATCACCAGTTGCATCAGCAGACCGTTGGTTGCCTGAGATAAGCTGTTATTCATGACGCCTCCCGTATCATCAGCCCCGGCACCATCTGGCGGACAGTTCCCCCCACACCATGATGCAGTAAGGCATTTTTCCCGGCCTCACACCCCTGCCAGCGGACCAGGTCACCGCCGCGACAGGCTTTCACCTCCCGGGGGGCCACCGTCTCCATCGCCTGCTGCTCCAGCCAGAGACGCATCAGCCGGCTTTCCTCTTCTGTCACACTGAATGGCATCACCACCTGACGAACGCCCGGAACCCAGCCATCACGGAACTGGGCGGCCCGGGCACGGCGGGTGCTCAGTTTCAGCCACCGGCTCTGTGTACGGAGATACGCATCCGTTGCGTCCCTCAGCTGACGGCACAGAACATCAAACGCATAAGCCGCCACCTGAGGACGTTCACTGAAACCGTAAAACGTCACACACCGGCGATACCTGCCACCGGGCATCAACCGCCAGTCGTAATACGCCCTGCAGCCAAATGTCTGTGACACCACCATGACCAGACGAAACATCCACGCCGGAACTTTTTCAGCCTCAGAAGGTGCCCCCTGTGATGAAGACGTCTGCACCGAAGAAAGTCCCGCATCCTGCTCCGTGATACCGTGTTTCGCCATCAGCTGTTGCGCCCTTGCAAGCGCCAGCCCGGCCTCATGGGCATTGCTGTTATTGCGGCTCAGCTCCAGCAGTTTCCTGACCCGTCTGACCAGACGCTCCTGATGCGGCATATCACTCATCACTTTCATCCTCCTCATCATCTTCGGGTAACACACTACGCTGCAGGGCGCGCAGACGGCGCAGCACACTCAGAAGACGCAGCAGCTTCACGGCATGTTCATCATCCAGCAGTGGCCATGCCTCCGGCGCACTGCCACCTGTCAGCAGGTCTGTCAGACTGACGGGAGACACTGTCAGCGGTGCATCACCGGTCAGCCCCATCAGAAATGCCGTCACCGGCGAACATTTCTCCTCTGCAGTCCCGAAACCAGCCGACAGGTCACTTTCCCTGTCCATGGCAATTTCTTCAGCACAGCCGGCAGACTCAGCCAGTTCCCATGCCAGCCGGAAGGCCTCATTCTGCAGATGCTCGATATCATCCCGTCCTTCAGCAAAATGCGTCACAGACGCGGGAAGTGCATCAGGTGTTCCGGACGGCGCTGTATCGCCGGTCATAACGGATGGCACAGCGGCCCCGGCAATCCCCGCGTCCACAGCATCACCGCTGAAGACCGGCTCACCACCGTACATATCCGGCTGCATCTCTGAACGCCGGACTTTCCCGGCAGAAGAAGGCGCTCTGTCTGCAGTCTCCTCCGGGGAAGGAAACCCGCATTTTTCAGTGAGGCCTGTGTCAGAAACAGCGTTCTCCGGTCGGGCAACATCATGCTGTCCGGGCTCAGTATCAGGGGCAGAGATTTCCGGTACCTCAGGCCGGATACGGGATACCTGTGCACCGGACTGCCCTGTGCCACTGTCACGGACTGAAGGCGGCACCACCACCGGTTCCGGCTCACCAAAATGGTGACGACGGTTCCGCTCTTTTGGATCCAGCTCCAGCAGCCACCGGTCGTAGTCCAGGGAGGGATGTGGCAGCGCCTGCAACAAATCCCCGATCAGCTCATCCCGAAACATCTCCAGTGACCACAGCTCCGGCGAATTAAACTTCCGGCAGCTTTCCCCGAACACACGGTCAAATTCCGCATCCGTGCCGGACGCCAGCGCAAACTGCCCCCAGACACGTTCTGCGTCCTGACGTAACGCAAGCAGATTTCTGACTTGCGGGCTTCCCAGCCCCGACTCCATCAGATCGGGGATCCAGGGGTACAGATATTTCAGGGCATGCTCCATCCGGCTGATGGAGGTATGGCTGACAGGCAATCCTTCATCAGTCAGTAAGGTCGCCAGTTCCCGTATCGTTACCTGACGCTGCAGAGACTCCTCATAAATCAGGCGTGCTTTGTGAATGCCCTGTGCCTTCTCAATAAAGGTCAGTTCACCGCGAACTTCATTTTCCGCCAGATGACCAATCACACACTGAAGCCGTCCCGGCCAGGGTTTGAACAGTACATGAATACGGTAAAAACGCGGGTCCCCCGTTTCTTTCCAGAGTTCCGTCAGTATCTGGTAACGGGTGTTTCCCCCGTCACTGAAGATATACACATCCGGCTCACTGTCCGGCATACGGGTGACTTTGGGCACAGTATCCAGCCCGCGGGCGTGAATGGAGTTTTTGATGTCGTCATAACGCGGATTATCCGGATTCGGACGTAACTGGTCCAGCGTCAGAATCATGGGGGTTTCCCCCAGCGCCACCACATTACCGGCGGCACTGGCCTGACGACCGGGCTGCATAATGGCAGCCCCGAGATTCAGTGGCTTGTGTGCCATCACGCATATCCTCCCTGCCCGTCATTTTCAGAGGGCGTAAACAGTGTGTAACGACCGTCGAATCTGACCCGCACCGTGCCTGTGGGCCCCTGACGCTGCTTGCTGACAATAATTTCAGCCTCCCCCTTTGCCAGTGAATCGGAGTTATAGACCTCGTCGCGGTAAATAAACATAATCAGGTCAGCATCCTGCTCCAGTGCCCCGGAATCACGCAGGTCACCGTTATTGGGGCGTTTATCTGCACGCTGTTCCACCTGACGGTTAAGCTGGGAGAGGGCCAGCACCGGGCATCCCAGCTCCTTCCCCAGCGCTTTCAGGGAACGGGAAATTTCAGCAATTTCCTGTGTGCGGTTCTCCAGCTCCGGCGCCCGAATCAGCTGCAGGTAATCCACCATAATCAGAGCGGGTTTACCGTACAGGCGGGTATAACGGCGGGCACTGGCACGCAGCGATGACGGTGTCTGCTGGCTGCAGTCATCAATTATCAGGCGCTCACCCAGCGTATCCATGCCTCCGTCACCCAGCGCCATGCCAACCGCAGATGACACCCTCGCCCAGTCCTCATCATCCATGTTGCCACTGCGCAAATGATTCAGCTCCACACGCCCCAGCATGGAAAGCATGCGCAGAATCAGTTGCTCCTTCGGCATCTCAATGCTGAATACCAGAACGCTCTCTTCTGTCCGTCGCCGGGCGGCACTGAGACACATGGACAACGCCAGAGAAGTTTTCCCCATTGACGGACGGGCAGCCAGCAGGACCAGGTCGCCGGGCTGCAGGCCACAGGTCATTTCATCCAGACAGTCAAATCCCGTGGGGGTACCGGTCACACCACCGGAGCCGAGCACACTTTCCAGTTGCTGCAGAACAGTATCGAGCGCGGATGAAAGAGAGGCTTCCGTGCGCTCCCGGAGCGTCCTGTTCTGCGCAAGAGCAAACAGACGCCGCTCTGCAGCATCCAGCACGTCCCGTGATGTGGCGTTCGGTGCCGCCACATCAGCAATCAGGGTGTTTCCGGTGGCCTGTAACTGACGCAGAACGCTTTTCTCCACCACAATGCCTGCATAGGCCATGATGTTGGCCGCAGAAGGTGTGTTCTTGCTGAGCTCGGCCAGATAAGCAAAACCACCCAGGACGTCCAGCCTGCCCTGATGTTCCAGATGCTCTGACAGTGTAATCAGGTCCAGAGGCTGACCATTCACCGCCAGTTCAGACATGGCACGGAAGATGGCCCGGTGCGGAGCCACATAAAAATCGTCAGGACTCAGCATCAGCACCACTTCATCCCAGCGTTCATTCTCCAGCATCAGACCGCCCAGAACGGCCTGCTCTGCTTCGTATGCACAGAGAACTGACATTTCAGCCATGGCGTACCCTCCCCCTCTGACTGCCGGAAACCTGGCTGTGTGAAAAAAGGGAAAAGGGTGCCGGACGTACAGTTGTCGGGAATAAAATCCCGGTGACTGTCTGTACGTTTTCAGACCGGTAAGTTTGCCGCCCCCGGTCAGAAGGTACGGACAGCATTCGTTCATTCATAACAAGTTGTTTTAAAGGAAAAAATTTATGAATACAGAAAAACAACTGCCGTCCGGCATTGAATCTGAAGTGAAATACACCCTGCAGTTCTGACTGCTGAGTAACGGAAAGGTCATGACGGAAAAAGACGGGCTCTGTAACCCCTTTCCCCCGAACTGCATTGAATCGGCTCATCCTTTTACTCCGTTTCAGCAGAATCAGTGGATTGAACTGGACACTGTCGGGCCGGATGGACCGGTGAAAGAGACATTTCTTGTGCACAGCGTTCTGCATAAACTGAAACGTCAGGGTGGCTCCCTGAATGATGCCGGCCGGCCTGAATACGGCCGGTGCATTGCTCACTGGCACACTGACGTGTTTGTTGAGAAAAAAGCGCTGGCTGACTGGCTGAGAGCATTCCACACTGACGTTTCGCACTCGTAAAAACACGTTCAGCCCGACGGGTCATATTTTCCAGCCACCCGTCGGGGAAAATGTCAGCACCATCACGGGGAAACAAAATCGCTTTCCATTCAGGGTATGAGCGCGGAATACCTCCGGAAGCATTCCGGCTCAGACAGCGACTCACAGTACAGGCAGCACGGAATGCATATGTCGAGATGCTCTCATCATATGTTGCGATGTTCTCATTATTGCCTTTCTGCAGTTCCACCCGCTCTTCAGCATCAAATGCCAGTGCAGCAAGGCTTGCCCAGCACATGCAGTTCACTGAATCCCCCGGAACGCGCTGCAGCTCCCGGCGCACCATGTTGACCTCCGCACTGAAAAAAGCGTTCTCATCGCCTTCAAGGGCAGCCAGATGCAACGGAAGCCAGACCTGACTGAACCATTCACACATCCGTTCCCGGTTACTGACGGTCATCACTGTCTCCGGGCGGGAACCGTCCTGAAAAACATGTCCGGCGCGTGGAGAACTGTATGAAACATAACCACCATGCACCGCAATGACCGGACGACCTGACGCCGGAAGCCCCACACGGCACCCACTGGCAATCCGGGTCATCAGCAGGTTCAGTTCAGCCAGCGATTCAGGGCGGGTTAAGACCGCCGGAACCGGAGAATATTTCACTGAGGAAGACATACTTTCACCTCCATATCTCTCAGCCCGCCAGGTGCGTCACTTCCCCGCAGATAACCGGAAACCTGGCTGTGTAAAAAAAGGAAAAAGGGTGCCGGACGAACAGTTGTCGGGAATAAAATCCCGGTAACTGTCTGTACATTTTCAGACCGGTAAGTTTGGCGACCCCGGTCAGAAGGTACGGACAGCATCCGTTCATTCATAACAAGTTGATTTAAAGGAAAAATCTTATGAATACAGAAAAACAACTGCCGTCCGGCATTGATAACAACTGTCCTTATGTCACTGACAGCAATGAAAAATACTTTGAAGACTGGAAAGCCGGACGCATGAAACCCGACGATGTGGAACGTTGTAAAACCTTCTTTGACCAGGGAACTGAAATCTTTCCCGGCGCAGACCATAAGCTCGCTTACCGACTCTGCTGGCTCGGGCACTGGCTGATTCACAGCCGCCACTGGTTTTTCCGGGATGATAGCCTCACCAGCATTCCGGAAGCTGTTAAGTTTGCGCTTATTCATCAGCATCACTGGCTCCCCGCAACGGTTGAGCAGATGACGCCTGCTGAGATGTCTCTTGCCCTGACGGACTACTGGAGTGAGTACTGGACGAACCAGAAGGCTTTGAATTACATGACCGACTGGCAATATCAAGCGCTATGTTCATATCGAAAGCCCGATTGATGTTGCGGGTAATCTCTGCGCTTCTGCGATTAACATCGTTGCATTCATCTCCAAGTCTGGTGATGTGATGCTCCAGTTGCCGGCACTGTTCCCGGAGGTCAGCTAAATTCTGCCCTGCCTTATCAGACAGGGCAGTAAATCCCTCATTAAGCAGTGTGGTGAATACCCTGCAACGTTCCCGGACCTGCTCTTCAGGCGCATTTTTCTCAAGAATCTCACGTTCAATGAAACGAAGCAGTGCATGGCATGCAGCCTCTGCTGGCGAGGCCAGGGACAGGAACTGACGGGACGTGTTTTCAGACAGATTTTCAGACGGATTACGGTTCATGATTCCACTCCTTCTCATTTAACGGGAACAGGTATACCGACCCACAGGGCCAGAAACCGGACTATGTAAAAAAAGAAAAAAGGGTGCCGGACGTACAGCTGTCGGGAGAAAAATCCCGGTAACTGTCTGTACATTTTCAGACCGGTAAGTTTGCCGACCCCGGTCAGAAGGTACGGACAGCATCTTTATATTCATAACCAATTGACTTAAAAAGGAAAAAAGATGAATACAAATCATCAACAACTGCCGTCCGGCATTGATTACTTCGCTGCGTTCAGTCTGCCGGAAGGTGAAAATACGCTCATCAACATGTCTGAGGAGTTCTGGCGTATGGCCTGTAACACAACGAATGAAACTTACAACCGGCACAAACTGTATCGCCTGCAGTGGCCGGGTGACTGGCTGGCGGTTCAGCAGGGACTGAAAAACATCAATAAAAATGTGGCACCACTTAATATCCTGCACAGCTACCTCATTATTCGCGACAACCGCTCTGCGGCCGATGTTGCTGCCATGACAGCAACAGAAATGGAACAGGCTCTTGCTGCTGAACTGGAGGCATATGCATCCACCCCGGGAGCACAGGACGTGTTGCGCAACGCAGAAAGACGTCTGGATAAGCTGGATGACCCGTTCACGGGTAAAGGCTGATTCATCAGCATGCAGCGGACACCACACATGTCCGCTGCCCCCGGTACCGACAGGGATATGCATTACAAAAACTGTCATATCGCCCCCTCTGTTTTTCGATGTTTGCCGGAAACACCACATGAAAAAAGCGGGTCATGCCGCTGACGACGCAGGCGTTCCTGCAAAAGAAATGCATCACAGCCGGAGCACAGCCCCAGCCCGCTCTCATGATTCACCTTCACCCACTGCCGGGTGTCCTGGCCTGCAGCATCACCAAACCGAACACCGGAATAACCACACCCGACACATACTGTCTGGCTGCGACCTGTCAGAGACTTAAATTCCACGACCACACTCATCCTGTTCACCACGCTCTGGCAGGACACTCAGCGCCCCTTCAATCACAGCCCTGAGACGCTGAGAAGCAATGAGGAGCAGCGGATTATGGTCATAAAAGACCTCACCATTTCCCCCACCCGACTCAAGCAGGGGAAGGCCTGAAGGTGCCTTCGGACCTGCAGACATTTCACATAGCTCGTTTTCATTCCACACGTTGTGGAAAGTTATGTGGCTCACAGGAAGCTGCCATTCCTCCTCCAGACGGTCATACAAATGTTTTTTCGCTTCTTCGTAATCTGCAGCCTCAACAAACACATGCACTTCATCGTGTCCGGGGCAGGAAACTGAAGCTGAAGCCACAGCGCGCCATATCAGTTTTCTGTTCACAGGCTTTCACCTCCGTTTTCCAGCAGTACATCAAAAAACTCACTCCACTCCGGCAACAACTCACAGGCCAGGCTGTGCATGGTGACCAGCGCAGAATCACTGCGACGGGCAGACGCTTTTTCAAGACGGTGCACCGGCTGACCGGCTGCGTGTCCCTGTTTGTAAATATTCAGGTCATAAATCTGTGTTGAAAGCAGGGTGACCGCGCCTTCCGGAAGCACTTTGCTGTAGCGACCTGAGTTAATAATGTCGGTCAGCTCCGCCAGTGTTTGTCTGGCCAGCGCCGTATAATCCATGCAGTTAACCAGGGTGCGGACTTTCGGCAGGGGGATACCCAGTTCACGGTAGGGCAACAGGTTTTCCATGACGTTGACTGTGCCACGAATGAACTCACGTACATCCGGCAGAACCGGATTCACCATCCCCACCACAGACTCCGTGGCAGACAGCACAATCATTTCCAGCATGACGGAACGCGCGCCCTGTGAATCCACCACAATGACGTCATAGCTCTGGAAAAGCGGATGCTGGAGCACATTACGCAGACGGAGACGACCATCCGGCGCATGAAGCATGGCCGTTTTCAGTTGTTCATGGGGGTCATTGGAGACTATCAGGTCAAGGCCGTCGATAGCCGTGCGGGAGATGATGTTGTCGGGATGACTGAGGTCAGCCGTGCGCATCAGTAATTCAAAAAGACCGGCCGGCGCTTCATACGTCAGCGGAAAGATATTACTTGCCGTGGGCTGGGCATGGTCTCCGTCTATCAGCAGAGTACGGAGACCAGCATCCGCCAGAAAACCGGCAAGATTAGCAGACTGGGTTGATTTTCCTTCGCCACCTTTGGTGGATACAACGGGCAGAATGTTCACTGGCACACTCTCTCTTTAAAATGTGCAACCAATGATCTACACTGAAGACTCCTGTCTGACAGTCTGGATTACCCGTGAAAGCCAGAACAATGGGATTGAAAATCCCCGTGTCCTTGGTTCGATTCCGAGTCCGGCACCATATTTTTGTCTTGGGATGTCTCAGTAAGTCCGAGGATATATAAAAATCAGTAAGTTAAAGAGACCCGATGGTATCATTGAGTACCAACGGGTCTTTTGACATCCATAGTTTTTGGGGGCTTAATTGGGGGCCTGTCGGTTCGATAAACTATGGAGCCCCACCATGCCACTCTCCGATACCGCTATCCGCAATGCAAAACCTCTCGATAAGCCTTACAAGCTTACCGATGCGCAAGGCCTGTACCTGTTGATTAAACCCAACGGTTCTAAACTCTGGCAACTCAAGTACCGTTTTGGCGGCAAAGAGAAGAAGCTGGCGTTTGGTGCTTACCCTGTCGTTTCGCTGGCGAATGCCCGTAAGCTACGTGAAGAAGCCAAATCTACCCTCAGTGCGGGGGGCGATCCGGGTGAGAAAAAACGACAGGAGAAACAGGCGAAAAAAAGCGGCAATACTTTTGAAGAGGTCGCCCGAAAGTGGCTGGCAAAAAATATCCGCTGGTCAGAAAGCCACGCTGCAAAAATCCAGCGCTCGCTGGAGCTGCATGTTTTCCCGCTCATAGGCAAATTTCCTGTCACCGATTTGAAAACTGCCGATCTGCTGATCCCGCTGCGGGTGGCTGAGAAAAAGGGGAATCTGGAAACCGCCGCGCGGATACAGCAACGCACTACAGCCATTATGCGCTATGCGGTGCAGGAAAGCCTGATTGCCAGTAACCCGGCGAATGATCTTACAGGGGCCATAGAGCCACCGCAGAAAAACCATTACCCCGCCCTGCCACTGGAAAGATTACAGGAACTGCTGGAGCATATTGAAGGCTATCCCGGCAGACTGCTGACACGGCTGGCAGCACTGCTGAATTTGCTGATCTTCATTCGCTCCAGTGAACTACGCTTTGCCCGCTGGGGAGAGATCGATCTGGAAGGTGCCATGTGGACGATCCCCGCGCAGCGTGAGCCCATTCCGGACGTGCGCTATTCAGAGCGTGGCGCAAAGATGAAAACGCCACATCTGGTGCCGTTGTCAAAACAGGCGGTTACGGTACTGAAACAGCTAAAATTACTGTCCGGCAACGGCGAATTGCTGTTTCCCGGTGACCACGATCCGCGTAAGCCGATGAGTGAAAACACCATCAACAAAGCACTGCGTACAATGGGTTATGACACGAAGGTGGATGTTTGCGGCCACGGCTTTCGCACAATGGCCTGTAGTGCGCTGATCGAGTCCGGACGCTGGTCGAAAGATGCCGTAGAACGGCAGATGAGCCATCAGGAGCGTAACAGCGTGAGAGCAGCCTATATCCACAAGGCAGAGCACCTTGACGAGCGCACGCAGATGATGCAGTGGTGGTCGGACTATCTCGACGTCTGTCGGCAGAAATTTGTTCCGCCGTATCGCTATGAACAGCAACCCAGCATGATCAGAGTTTATTAACGTACAGTACTAAAAAGCAGCTCTCCCGATGTTAAGCGGAACTGCTTTTTATTGCTCCAGTATTGAGACCTGCCCACCAGCATCAGTTTCACGTAGTCGAAAAATCTCAACAGCAGGTCAAGCCTTTTACCCTTTAGGGTAAGACTTTTACCCTTAAACATCCCTTACCCTTTAGCCCTTTACCTGGAATCTGACGCTTTCAGTAATAGCGCACAATATTCAGCGTCAGGCACCGGACACCACGGCCCAATTGGTGATGACAGATATGACTTTAGCCACGGGCAAGAATGTTGAGTAAACCAGGATAAGCTTTTTCGATTTCATCCCGCCTCAGCCGGGCTAACAGCAAATTTCCCCGGTCAACCAGAGAAACAAGACCCGCTTCGCGCAAGACTTTAAAATGATGCGATCTTGTCGCACGGGCTACTTCAGACAGACCGCTGAACGATGTACAGTGCCTTTCTGCGCCGATCTCATCGTTGATTAGCTCCTGGATGATTCTTAACCGTGTTGGGTCATTTAAAGCCTTCAGCACAGTAGCCAAAACCAGTGGATGATCCTGTCTTAGCATGTCATTCATTCCATCACTCCCAGATTAACCCATTGATACTATAGTAAATATCGCCTACACAGCAAAGATAAGTTGTAATAAATTGACATTTAATTACTTTTCGCACATAGTGTGTTCGATGAACATCGAACGTTCATTTTTAATGATACGTTCGATGTTCATCGAACATACCATTACAGCCAGAATGTGTCACTCACTACACATGCAATGGAGAATGTCCATATGGATTCTGTATATCAGTCTCAGGAAAATAAGTTATCTTTTGATGGCTCGATTGATAGAAGATATGTTCACCGGCAGGCTATCAACGAGGTTTTCATCACTGACTCACAACAAGTGGACAGTAATCATTTTATATTTTCCGCCATGTTGCCAAAATCGCACATGTATTTTAATGATCTCCCCGAACTCACTGATGGTCACCGATGTTATGACGCAATGTTACTGTTAGAAGTCTTCCGGCAAACATCTATTTATGTGACACACAAATACTATGATGTCCCCCTCAATGCAAAATTTATCTTTAATAATGCCGAATTTAAAATCCTTAATTATCCTCTTTTGGAGATAATGCAGCAGCCATTACATTCGGTAATTCAGGTCAAAATCACCAACCTAAAGTATCGCAAAAAGATCCTGGCTGGTTATACCTTAGAAATGACACTCCTGATTAACAATATCGCCTGTGCACAGAAAATAATGGGGATTGGCTGGATGGATGATACCGTCTGGAAAAAATTAAGAGCGAAAAATGAGAATCTCCCCCCCTTAAATTATAACAATATTAAACCAGCGCAATGCACATCTGTTGGCCGGATCTTCCCGCGCAATGTCGTTATTGGTGATGTGCAGATAAAAGATAGCATGCTCTCAGCCACACTTATTGTCGATCAATCCTACTCGTCTATTTTTGACCACCCATTAGATCATATTCCTGGCATGTTTATTATCGAGGCCTGCCGACAAGCAGCTCTGTTGGCAGTCAATTCATATAAAGGTACACCAGCAAACCAACTGATACTCTATAATTGCAATATGTCTTTCCAGCAATTCTGTGAATTAAGCAGCACAGCTCAATGTATCGTTGACCTGCATGAAATCACAGTCACTGGCACTTTAATTAATGTGCCAATTTCTGTTTTACAAAACGGTACTAAAAATACCATTGGGACTATCATACTTAAAGTTGTAAATGATGCTGAATACGAACATAAAGAAAAAACGGATTTCTACTGGTTCGACTTTGGTGGCGTATTATCTCCTCCTATTTCTTCATTATTCGACCTTTATTATGAAAAAACCGGAATTCCGACTGACCAGCTACAGGCCGCAATGAAATCGGTCGCTGATGATATGAACCTGCCCACGCTGGCCCCGGTTGAAAATGCCATATTAACCGAGCTGGAATGGGGATCGCGTCTCAGGGAAACAATGGCACGTCTTTTTCCTGAAACAGATACCCGCCGGGCACAGTTAGAACATTTCGGCCAGCAATGGTTTGCTCACGTTACCGCCAACGCTGCAATGGTAAAGCAAATTACAGATATGCGGAACGCTGGTTATCGGGTCGGTATCCTCACGAATAATGTGGTCGAGTGGCGGCCCTACTGGCAGTCCATGGTTGGTCTCAACGATGTCGTCGAACATATTGTCGATTCCTGTGATGTCCGATGTCGGAAACCAGACCCTTCGTTTTTTGCTCTTGCGGAACAGGTTGCCGGAGTTACGCCTGAGCAGTGTGTACTCATTGATGATTTGGTCGAAAACTGCCTCGCTGCTGAAAAGCGTGGCTGGCGGACGATCCAGTTCCTCAACAATGAGGATTGTTTAAACAAACTACACACCTTAACTTATGGAGAGGAATAATAATGGACAACAGAACATATCGTATAACGGATATACCTCATTACGATCCCCAAATGGGATATGAAATTATAAAGGCCGCCACTTATCAGGAGATCGGAGTTATTCGTCTGCTGAGTGGGCACGAGGCGTTTCATGTCATCAATTATCAGGATGTCAAAAAAATCCTGATGGATAAAACCTGCCTCCGCAGCCCCTCTAACGAAATAGGTGGGCCCAGTGTGTTGCCAACGCTAACACCAAAGGAACTGTTGCTGAATCTGGATTTTCCCGACCACACTCGCGTAAAACAATTTGTCGCCAGAGACTACAGCAGAAGCGGATTGAAATGGCTGGAACCCGTTATTACGCGCCTGGTACAGGGATATGCAGAAAAGATGGCGCTAAAAAAACAGCCCGATCTGTTTACTGATCTGCTGGATCACGTTGCCGCTGATACAAACTGTACCTTGCTGGGACTTCCCCTTGAAGATAAACACTATTTTCGCACGCTGAGTCATATTGTACAGGTAGCGGCTCCTGATGATGTTGAAGATCTGGTTCATCGATTTGAATTACTTTACGGATATGTCATGGAGCATGTTCAGGACAAAAGACACCATAGCAAAGACGGCCTGATTGCCAGATTTGTGCAAAACAGGGAAAACTGCCAGCCACCACTTAATGATGCAGAATTAACAGCTATCCTGCTGGGTTCGGTGCTGGGAGGCGATCAAAATACTCTGACGGTTATGACCAAAATCATCTATGGTCTGCTTTACATGCCTGGAATATGGAGACAGTTACACGACGAACCGACACTCGTTCCTGCGATGGTTGAAGAAATGCTGCGGCTAACCAACCTGGGAAGCACATCGACCTTTCCCCGGATTGCCACACAAGATATCCAACTGGATACAGGCGTTATCCCGACAGGCGCAGCGATTCACGCCGATGTATTTCTGGCAAACCGTGACCCCGCAGTGTATTACGCCCCTCTGTTAATAAATCCTTATCGTGAAAATAACCAGCACCTACAGTTTGGTTACGGCATGCATCACTGCATGGGGCAGGAGCTTGCTCGCCTGGAAATCAACACAGTCATTACCCTGCTAACTCGTCAGTATCCGCAGATGAGACTACGCCATGACAACCTAAACGACCTGCCATGGTGTGAAGGTATCGTACTACGCCGTCCTGACGCACTGCCCGTTATTATTTGATCATCTGGAGCCATTATGTCTCAGCCAAATAGCAGGTTACTTTTATTTGCCATTTTACTGGCGGTATTTGTTGTGCCTGGTTCAATTTCCGGAACGGCAATTGCGTTGCCATTTATTAGCGCAGACATGAACGCCAACCTGTCAGCGTTACAGTGGGTCGTCAACGCCTTTAACTTAACGTTTGCCTGCTTTACCTTATTCTGGGGAACGCTTGCTGATGCCTGCGGGCGGAAGAAAGCCTTTTTATCCGGAACCACAATTTATGCCGTAGCTTCAGTCATGTCGGCACTCTCTCCCGGCGCTTTGTATCTTGATATTTCCCGTGCTCTGGCCGGGATCGGAGGTGCCGCTATTTTTTCATGCGGCAGCGCTATTCTGATCGCCCGGTTCGAAGGCAGTCAACGGACTAAGGCTTTCGCCCTCTTTGGCACCACTGCCGGGATCGGTATTACTTTTGGCCCGACAATTTCAGGTTTTATTCTTGATTTTATCAACTGGCGCGCCATTTTTGCTGTTCATGCCATCACGCTGGCGGTTGTGTTAATTCTGGCTAAATCTATTCCCGGAGATACCGCGACGAATAAACGGTTTCGTTTTGATATTGCCGGAACCGTACTCTTTATCACCGCCCTCCTGCTGTTTATGCTGGCGATGGTACAGGGGGCTCAGTGGGGCTGGACAGATATCAGAACACTGTCATTATTGATACTTGCCGCCGTGATAACTGTTGGTTTTTATCTCTATGAAAACCGTATTGATAACCCAATGCTGAATTTTAACCTGTTGAAGAATCGTACCTTCGTCGGACTGATCCTGATCCCGGTGGTTGCCAGCGTCATCTTCGTGACACTGCTGACGTATTATCCCAGCTATCTGACAGGAGTGATGCAGCTCACACCGTCAAAAGCCGGTCTCATGATGATCGCACTCACTCTGCCCGTTCTTTTCTGCCCGGTGATTGCAGGCAGGCTGGTCTCAGGTGGGGCATCAGCCCGTATGATTCTGTTTATCAGCCTGGCTGCATTTATCGCTGGCGGTATAACTTTAATCCTTTTCAGCCAGCCAGACCGTGAACTATGGATATTGACCATACCATTATTATTAATTGGTACGGGTATGGGATTATCCGCCGGTCTGGTCGATGGCCTGGCATTAAGTTGCGTGGATCCGTTACAGGCAGGCATGGCTGCCGGATTGCTTAATACGCTCAGGCTGGGTAGTGAAGCGCTGGCAGTTGCATTATATGCTTCATTACTGACCTCTCATCTGACAGGGTCTTTGCCTGGTCTTTTTATGCAGTTCAGTCTCCCGGCGAATCAATTGACGGAGTGGATTAACGCAGTCGCCTCAGGCAATCTCACCGCCCCGCTGAAACACGCACCTGGCGGTAATCTGTTAGCATTGATAATTGCCCAGTATCATGCTGCGTTTATTTATGTTGTAGATATTCTAAATATCATCACCGTTGCTCTGAGCCTTTGGATCCTCAGATTACTGATGAATAAGCGGGCCATGACCAGACAGCAGGTTAAAGAATAGACGTTTCTGGCTGAGTATTATTCAATTCAAGCGAATCATACTCAGCCTTTATTGAATGGAGTTATACCAGGATTCTGTGGGCTTTCCCCCGCAGATCATAACAGTCCGGATATCTTTCCTGCATCATACCGAAAAAGTTATAATACTATCTCCCGACCATAAACCAGACGGACATATTGCCCACGCCCATCACCATGCCCCAGATCCATTGCCGTCTGTGCCAGTGCTTCTTTATCACTGAATCCCTGTGCCAGATAATGGCGGATCGCATCCTGTGCCCAGGCATAGCGCAGCGAGTGAGGAGAGTATGCCCCGGTTAAGCCAATTCGCGACGCCTGGCTGTGCCAGTATTTCATGGCCGTTTTCAGGTCAGGTTTATCAATCAGTCTGCCATTTCGGCTTTCCGCCACCGCAATGGCGTTATCCAGTGCCTTTCTGACTGCGCCAGTATTGAGGTGGTGCTGTAAATAGACCCGTTTTAGTTCCATGCATTTTTTGAGATCCCGGCCAGATAATGGTGTTGTCGGTATTCCTCCGGCGTCATATTGTTCAGCGATTCATGCGGGCGTTCACAGTTATATTCTGATAACCATTTCTCTGTGATTTCCCGCACTTCATTCAGTGTTCTGAACAGATAAAAATCGAGTATTTCTGTACGGTATGTCCGGTTAAAACGCTCAATGAAAGCGTTCTGCGTTGGCTTACCCGGCCGGATAAACTCCACTTTTACTGCATGTTTCTCTGCCCATTCAGCCAGTGCCAGCGAGATAAATTCCGGTCCATTATCCATGCGAAGCATGGCCGGATAGCCGCGGTTTGCCGCGTTCCTGTCGAGCACCCGGACCACTCGTGGGGCTGGCAGATTCAGATCGATTTCAATCGACAACACCTCACGGTTAAAGTCATCAACAACATTGAACGTGCGAAAACGACGGCCACAGACCAAAGCATCATTCATAAAATCGACAGACCAGCTCTGGTTCAGCACTTCCGGTATGGCCAGTGGCGAGGGATTACGCACCGGCAGCCGTTGTTTACCCTTACGGCGAAAATTCAGCTTCAGCAGACAGTAAATACGGTGGATCCTTTTGTCATTCCACTGGTATCCCTGCCGCCGCAGAACCTGGAAAAGCTTCGGAAAACCGTATCGCGGGTATCGTTCAGCCGCTGCCTGCAATGCGGCAATAACGGGTTCGTCATGCGTAGAATCCGGGCGGTAATGGTAAACCGTTCTGCTCAGGTTCAGACTCCGGCAGACCTGACGGATACTGAGTCCGAATGTCGTTATCAGATGAGTGACCAGCTCACGCTTAGAGGCTGGTTTTAAAGCTTTTTTTCGATAACGTCTTTCAGCGCCCGACATTCCAGGCTGAGGTCGGCAAACATCTGTTTGAGACGTCTGTTCTCGTCCTCAGGCTCTTTTATCTTTTTAATATCAGAGGCCTCCATACCGCCATATTTAGACTTCCAGTTGTAATAGGTGGCTTCAGAGATACCGACCTCCCGGCAGACATCTTTAACCGTTCGTCCGGCTTCGACCGACTTAATCACGGCGATGATCTGATGCTCAGTAAAACGGGCTTTACGCATAGCGAGCTCCTTTGTTGGCAGATTGATTATGCCGGAGGATCTCTAAATGTGAATGGCACGATTATGCGGGATACTTACAAAGATGTCGTTAATGCTTCCGATGGATGCACCACAGAGGAAAGATTAGTAACATTTACTAAGCTTATTATTGATGACCGTATATATCCTCAAAGATTTATTTCATTTATTTTTCCAATTTTCAGTTCATTTGCACAGGGCCATTTCCTTGATATTAATTATATGAACACACTAATAAATGACGTTGAAAAAACAGAACCAGTCGGGGTCATCCCAACTATGGCAAATGAAGTCTCTAATTGAATTTAAATTTTCCAAGCAAATAAAATAAGAGATATAGCAGCTATATTAATAGCTGCTATGTTTCGTCAAAAACGACCATAAAAAAGAGTAAATAATACACTAATATATTCTTGATATCACAAATCTGGAATAAACCCTTCTTCCCGCAGAACCTTAATCACCCCTCGTATCAGATACGAGTTAGAAAACTTCGCTGTATAGGTACGCGCCCCCTCCTCTACTGGTTGAAGCAATCCCCTATCAATCAGCTTACCAAGCTGATAAGTCACCTGCGTCGGTTTCAGATCGGGCAAAACAGTGCGTAGATCGCCCGCTTTTATCGTCCCCAGTTCGACGGCACGTTTCAGAACCTTCGATTCCAGCGGGTTTGTCAGTCCTCTCTCCGACGAAAAATCGATAGCCGGATACAGGATTTTTTCACTCAGAAAAGCATGGCTTGTCAGTTGATCAACTTTCTTCAGCTCAGAGGAGATCCCCGAAAGCACATATAAACACCATTCTTCCAGCCCCTGCTCTGTTCCCTTATCGGCTAACGAAAGCATGGCGTAATAGCGTTCACGATCATTACAGAATACCGCTGTCGGATTGAGAACCCGACCACCCGCCTGAACGTTAAAACCATATTTGATAAGCAACGCATAGGTCAGCAGTCTGACTGTTCTGCCATTACCGTTGCCAAAGGGGTGTATCCAGCCAAAGCGGTGATGCACCAGCGCAATCTTCATCAGATCGTACTTTGGCTTATCGGCACGGTTAATGAAGGCTGTCAGTTCTGACATATAATCAGCAACGCGGATGTGATCCGGCGGCAAATGCTCAGACTGAGCAATGCTAACGTTATGTTGCCGATATGCGCCGGGCGTTCTGTCTCCTTCCTGTTGCAACCCGACTACTGCCAGACTATGCAACTCGCGGATAAAATATTCCGTTATCTCATCTCCGTTGCTCAGGTATTCATCGATGTACTCCATCGCAGCTTCAATATTGTTGATTTCTTTGAGCTGATCCGTCGAACTCTGTGTTCCTTCAACCTTACTTTCAACATAATCAGCAAGCGTGGTGTGGTTTCCCTCAATCCTTGCAGAGCCAAGACTCTCCAGCATGTGGAAAACTGCCTTCAACTGCGCAAACAGGATTGGATGAACATCGGTTTCCAGCCGCAGGTGCCGGAGTAACTCCAGCTCCGTCAGCGCATCGACCAAAGGGGAGTCAAAACTGGGGTTCAGAAGCGACAGCTCAAAATGCTTAAATTGGGCCATGATGTTTAGTTATCTCAACTGGTGCATGACAGCATCTCAAAAGTATAGCAAAAATACTAATAGAATCTATACATTAGAAGATATGTCGTTTCTGATTATCTCAAAAACGGTTGTTCCAACATATCAAATGTAGGTTTGGAAGATGTTCAATGCGAAGGGGTGTGGGACTTTGATTGCATAATGTAAGATGGGTTGTTTAGCGCTGCTGTGTGGAGTTCCATCCGCTATATGTGGATCTAACCCCACACATAGCAAAGCCCCCACTCACAAAACAACGATTTTTCGTGATAACCCTCACAAAACAAAAGCGATTTTTTATGGGGGCCTTCGTGGGGGCGTTATTTGAGAGAAATACCAACAAAACCAATAATAAACAACACGTTAATCGTGGATATGATTCCGAGTCCGGCACCACCTTTCCTTTTTTATACTTCCTTATGAATTCCTCGATGTCTTCAAGTCAATAAGTTTGAACATAGACTCTTTCCAGAAATTATTGCCATATGATCTCCATCAAGCCAATATAAACGGATGCGTGATCATAATAAAGGCAGTAATAGTAAGTTTTAACATTAAACATACTGCGAAATTTCAATTAAGTTTCCATCAGGGTCCCTGATGTAGATAGACATTATCTCGCCTGTGGCTCCAGTTCTCTCAACCGGGCCTTCAACAATGGGAATGCCTGCCTGTAAGATCTCAGACACAACATTATTTATCGGTGTCGATGTAATAAAACATAAATCGGCAGATCCCGGCGTTGGTCTACTCGCTTTTGGTTCGAACTCCATTTCTTGCTGATGGAGGTTAATTTTTTGCGCTCCAAATATTAACGCTTTTCTGTTTTGTTTAAATGTTACCGCAGAAAAACCAAGTACCTCTTCGTAGAATCTTATTGTGGTTGATATATCAGATACCGTTAATACAAGGTGATCAATTCTGTCAATTATCATTTGAATAGACTCATAATGTTTATATTTTGGGGATGCTATATTAAAAAATAGCATTAACCTACTTTTAAATCAGATGCATTTTTTTTGCATCTACTCTAAGTTGCTGCCGAAAATTGGGATGCGCCAATTCAATAATCCTGAGCGCACGCTCGGTTGAAGAGAGCCCCTTCAGGTTTACGGAGCCAAATTCAGTGACTATCCAGTGCGTATCCGTTCGTGGGGTTGTTACAGGCCCCTCAAGGCGGGGAACAATACGAGAAATCGTATCATTCGCGGCCGTTGAGCGTGTCGTAATAACGGAACGACCTCCTTTAGATGCATATGCGCCTCTGACAAAATCCAATTGCCCTCCTGAAGCGCTGTACTGGTGTCCAAGCAAATGTTCAGAGTTACAGGCGCCGGTAAGATCGATTTGTAAGGTAGCGTTAATGGAGACAACATTCTCATTTTGCGCAATGATCCCCGGATCGTTAACATAATCGACAGGCCGACTAAAAAAAGAGGGGTTGTCGTTGAGATAGTCATACATATCCTTTTGTCCCATAGCGAAAGTAAATACAGACATTCCCCGGTCGATATTTTTACGCTGGTTGGTAACGACGCCTTGTTGAATCAAACTTACCAACCCCGGATTCAGCGCCTCTGTATGGACCCCCAGATCATTATGTTCCTTGAGCGCATTACAGATGAGCTCCGGTAATGCGCCGACCCCCATCTGGAGACAAGCGCCATCTGGCACAAGAGAGGTGATAATCTGACTGATAGCAATATCTTCAGCTACGGCAGTACGTATTGGTAGTTCAATTAAAGGAACATGGTTTTCAACAATGGCGTCAATTTCTGAAATATGGATTGCAGCACCTTCTCCATGAACGCGCGGCATATATTGGTTAACTTCGACAATAAGTTTTTTAGCTGTCCTCGCAATCCGGGTGGAATAATCGTTTCCAGTTCCAAAATTAAAATAGCCATACTTATCCATAGGGGACACGGTGTGAATAAAAGTATCAATACCAATATCATCAGCCAGTAATCGCGTCGCCTGATGAAAATTTGAAGGAACATAGTTAACTATTTTTCGCCCGGAGCTCTCAATCCCCTGATGTATTAAAGCCCGTTCAATACCGGTAATAAACATACTGTAGAGATGAATATAGTCACTTAGCTCATAACGGAAAATAGTGTTCCCGGCAATGTTGGCTGTTTCATAACAGTAAACCCGCAGATCGTTGATTTCTCCCCTTTTCGCTCGCTTTGCCAGCGCATTCAGCAAAGCTGGAGGCTCTGCTGCAAACATTCCCATAGAGAGGTGACTGCCGGAGGTAATTAAAGTAACCGCTTCGTCAGGCGTCACACATTTTTCGGCATACGCTGCATTAACATTCATCATGACTCTAAACCTCAGGGCGATTTCTCAATAAGCGGCGTCTTCTTCAGGCGAGCATCCACGGCAATAAACTAACATTGTTCGTTCGAAGCGCATGACCTCTACACCATCCTGGTTAATACCACATGTCCGAACGGTAACGATGCCTTGTCCAGGGCGACTATTTGACAGGCGTTTGCTGAGTACAGTGCTTTCAGCATAAAGTGTATCCCCTGCGAAAACCGGATGGACGGCTTGTACCTTATCCCAGCCAAGATTGGCCACCACTTTGGCGCTGACAGTACGCACGCTCATACCGGTTAAAAGCGCCAGAGTGAACGTTGAATCAACCAGTAACTTTTTCCATTCCGTTTTGCTGGCGTAAGCCGCATCGAAATGGACCGGCTGCACATTGAGAGTGAGCAGGGTAAACCACACATTATCGGCGTCCAGAACCGTCCGACCGGGACGATGTTCAAAAATATCACCGGGATAAAAATCCTCCCAGTAAAGACCCGAAACTTCTCGGTAGCGCCCCTCGCTAATGGTTTTATAAGCGGGTAATAACGTGTTCATAATCAATTCCTCTGTTAATAAAATCAGGAAAAGATCCCTGCCCGGGCGAGTAATCGCCGGGCCTGACGGGCAACGGCTGCATCTATCATCATGCCGCTAACGATCCCGACGCCTTTGGCATTCTCTGTCAGTACTGCACGAGCATGATTAATTTCTGCTGTTGTAGGAGTAAATGCGGTGTTGATTACGCTAATCTGAGCGGGGTGAATAGCCGATTTTGCAGAAAAACCAAAACTGAGCGCCTGCAGCGTTTCCTCTTTCAGACCTGAAAAATCGCCTATATCAAAGAAGGGAGCATCTATTGCAAGAAGCCCTTTCATAGCGCAGGCAGCCACTATTCTGGCCCGCGCCAGCGCAAGAGGCTCCCAGGCAGGTGTGGCGCCAAACATCAACCCGTAGAGTCTGGGGGTGGCGTCCGCAATAGACTCTACGGCATTAAGCCCGGCAACTGACTCAATAATGCCAATAAGGCGAGTATCAGAACCAGCCATCATGATAAGACTATCCACGATTTGCAGGTGCGCGGCTGACTCTGTTTTCGGAAGAATAATGTAATCAGGAAAAAAACGGCATTCCAGTAACATATGCAGGTCTTCAATGCCAGCATGAGTATTCATTCCATTAATTCTTAATGCTATTTTTAGCGATGAGTTTGGTCGGGATGAAAGGAACTGCATCGCAATTTTCCGGGCCTGCGCCTTGTCATTCGGGGTGACGGAATCTTCAAGATCGATAATAGAAATGTCCGCCCCACTTTCAACTGCTTTTATGAAACGTTCGGGTCGAATTGCTGGAGTAAAAAGCCAGCTACGTGTCGGAGCATGAGAAATATCGGACATATTGCACCTCCTGTTAACCTCACTATGCGCTCGCCGGTTTCATTCTTCCAATATATGATGGTGCCATTCTTAATTGCTTTTGGAGATGAGGATGGAACTGCGCCATATTCGCTATTTTCTCGCCGTCGCTGAAGAGCGGCATTTCACGCGGGCTGCGACAAAATTAGGCATAGGTCAGCCGCCGCTAAGCCAACAGATTAAGGATCTGGAAAGAGAGCTGGGAGCGCAGCTATTCCGAAGAGTGCCTCATGGCGCGGAATTAACCGAGGCTGGAAAAGCATTTTATGATGTTGTTAAAGGGATGCCTGCTACCGCGACAAGAGCCGCGCTGGCGGCGCAGCGTGTTGCCAGGGGGGAGTCGGGCGTGTTAAGGGTGGGTTTTACTGCCTCTGCGGCATTTAACAGTGTGGTCCCCGGCGCAATCCGTACTTTCAAGCGGGCTTATCCTGACGTTCGTTTACAGCTTGAGGAAGGAAATACAACCCAACTGGCTGATGAATTGAATGAAGGATCGCTGGATGTTGCCTTTCTGAGACCCGGTTTTACAGGCAATGAACGGTTCCAGCTCAGGTTACTGTCTGAAGAGCCGATGGTTATTGTGCTGGCAGAAACGCATCCAGCAGCGGCGTGTAAACAGATTGCACTCTCGACTCTCAAAGATGAGTTTTTTTTACTCTTCCCACGTGAAATCGGCCTGTCGCTTTATGACGCAGTGATCGAGGCCTGCGGTAAGGCGGGCTTTGAACCGAAAATTGGTCAACTCGTGCCGCAAATTTCGTCAGTCATTAACCTTGTGTCGGCAGAGATGGGCGTGTCGATGGTTCCAGATTCAATGAGACAGGTTAAGGTCAAGGGAGTAGTATACCGCCCCGTTGCAGACCAGATGCCCGTCGCAAAGCTGGCTCTGGCATACCGGCGCGGCGATACATCGCCAACGCTGAGAAACTTCATCCTGAAAGTCACTGGCTGAATGCTGTTACGTGAGCGTTGAATAATCATTTGAAACGTAACCAATAATTAGTGACCCGATTTTGTGTTTAAAGGAATCACTAACGGAGCAGGAACTGGCTGCAATGTCTGTGGATCGACTGCCAGATAGCGCCCGGTTTTACTGTCGATACCCACATAATCGATAAGCTTGCCTTTGGCATAAAGCACCATTGTCTGTTTTGCAAATGCCTCATATGCACTACTCAGTATTTTCACTTTATCCGGATAATCTGCTGCGAGATTATCTGTTTCCAGGGGGTCACGTTGCAGGTTGAATAATTCCCATGGCGCATTACCAGCCTGTGGGAATAATGTGACAAGACGACGCAATTTCCATTTTCCATCTATCCAGGCCGCCTGATTATGGAGTTCAACGCCATATTGCGTGCGAGGCGCGTGCAGACTTTCACCGGTCAGATAGCGTTTAAAACTCACGCCGATCATTGGCAGTGTCGGTCTTTCAGATAATGATTTACTGACATCAATACCTGCAAATTCATATAGCGTGGGCGCGACATCATACGCCGCCATCGTAGTGTGATCTATGGCGCCATTATGTATGATACCAGGACCGGAAATCATAAAACTGGTATTAATCCCCCCCTGGCCGCTGGTCGTTTTGTGATAGCGACCATAAGGTGCATTGCTGACATCAGCCCAGTGGGGGCCATAAGAGATAAATGAATTTTTACGACCAATATTTTCGTAACGATTATCAAATTGCTTCCAAAAATCTGGTTCAGATTCATAGTGAAAGCCCTCCGCCGGATTAACACCATTATCACTTAAGAAGACCAGAATCGTGTTTTTATCGCGCCCGGTCTTTTTTAACGTCTCAATAACGGTGCCGATCTGTGCATCCATATTGGCGATCATAGCAGCGTAAACCTGCATCTCCTTTGCCGTGTATTTCTGCTGTTCCGGGGTCATCGCCTGCCATTCTTTATCAAGTTCCAGTCCTGGCAGAGGTATGTCATCACGCAGAAAACCCAGTTTCTTCAGACGAGCAATACGCTGACGATAGACGGCTGCATAGCCCTGTTCATACTGACTTTTAAAACGGCTAATCCATTCATCCGGCGCCTGCAGGGGATCATGTGGCGCAGTAAAGGCCAACCACGCAAAGATGGGTTGTTCCCGTGGCGTCTCACTGATCCAGCGATTCAACTGGCTGGCATAGGCTTCGCTGGAGTAAAAATTGGAGGGCAGTGAAATGCGCTGGTTGTCACGGGTGTAATAGGTATGAAATATCTCAACGGTTCCCAGCGGCACAGCATCATCAAAGTGACTGGCGCCTCCCCCCATCAAGGCGAAAGAATGACGAAAGCCCCGATCTTTTGGCGTCGAGCCTGGCGTAAAACCAAGATGCCATTTACCCGCCATCAGCGTATTGTAACCAGCATCTTTAAAGCGTTCAGCCATGGTAGTCACCCGATCAGTCAGGCGCAATTCATAGCCTTCCTTACCTATGGTATTTTCATACCACCACATACCGCCTATACCAGCTTGCTGACTGGTGTTCCCGGTTAATAGCATCGCACGGGCGGGAGCAGACATGGGAGACGTGTAATATTGACTCATCCGCACGCCGTTCTCAGCCATCGCCTGCAAATTAGGCGTTGGGATTTCCCCACCGAAGGGACTGATGTCAGAATATCCCATATCATCAGCGATAATCACGATAATATCAGGACGTTCGTTTTGCGTACTGTGCGCCGTACCGGAGAAGATAATGCTGAGTGTGGCAAGTGTTGCTTGTTTTTTCACGGCTTATTCTCCATTTCAGACTACGGATGTTGTACAAGAGCGGCGGGCAAATGCGGCAAGAAGGGCTATCAGCCCGAAAACCTGTTCACAACGTCAGCACGCCAGGCCTTCAGGCCATTCAGATCCCGGGGCCAGGCACGAAGCGGAGCCAGAATCTCCGTGAAAAAAGAGTAATAGCCGCTACAAAGTCGGTTGTAGCCGGCACTGTTGATATGTGCGGGGCAGCCTCCCTGGCAGACCATTTTCACAGAACACCGTTGACACTCCCGGCGCTGGCTTTTCTTAATACCAAAGGGAAGCCGGATTGCGGCATCTACTGCTGGAGCTAACGTATTATTAGCAAGCTGTCCCAGGTAATGCTGGCTATTAATCAGATGATCGCAGGCATAGAGTTTGCCATCCGGTTCCATGACCAGATTCGTGCCGCAGCGGGCGGAGTGGACACAAGTGGCGCTGATATGCGTAAAATATTGTGCCCATGCCTGTTCAAGATTGATCACAAAGACCCGCCCCATATCGCCGCGTTTGCGCCATTGACGCCAGATATCGATCATGAAACGCCCCCAGTTATCCGCACTCAATCGGTAACTTTGCTGTAGGGCGTTGCCTTCGTTCATCAGTGGCTGAAATTGCAGATAACGAGCGCCAAGACTAACAACATGATCGTAGATGGCTGCCGCATGGCGAGCCATGTCATCATGCACGACAATCAGTAAGTTAAAATCGACTCGATAGTGTTGTAACAATGCGATTCCCCGTAGCGCAGCCGGATAGCTGGCCTCGCCACGTTTGCCCGGACGATGATGATTTTGCAAGTCTTCACTGCCCTCAAGACTGATGCCAATAGTAAAATTATTGTCGCGAAACAGACGGCACCAGGCATCGTTTAACAACGTCGCATTCGTTTGCAGACTATTACTGATCGTCACGCCATCAGGCGCATATCGTTGTTGAAGCGCTATTACCTTTTTATAAAAACCGATTCCGGCTAAAAGCGGTTCACCGCCTTGCCAGACAAAATTAATTTCACGCGCACTGGCAGGTTGCGCCGCAATATAGCGACAAATAAAAACCTCCAGCGTTGATTCATTCATTTTTTCTACGGGCGTTTCACCCTGTGGGTAATAACAATAGCGGCAGGCCAGATTACACGCAGGGCCTATGGGTTTCGCCAGAATATGAAAGGGTACCAGCGCCCGGTTTTCAGTCATTACGGGGATTTGCTGTTGCCGTAATGTGTTAAGATTCAACATTATTCTGTCCTGTAATTATCATTTCTGATGCAGAGACATCACTAACATTTCGCAATAACGTCCGTCTGGTGCTGCGGGCAGAATGCCGTGAGCAAGCTGTATCTATTGACACGCCGGTTTTCTGCATAGCGCATGACACTATTGAAACGTTATTTAGCAAATCATATCTGAGCCAGAAATTAAGCCTCTGTTAACCTGCGCTGTTTCAGAAAATCATAGAACAGTCGTCTCAAAAGGATATCGTCCTGAAGGACGAGAACCGACGGCATTTTCAGGATATGAGTTCAACCACGACAGAAAAGCATTATATTAATAATTTTTAGATGTTTTTTAAAAAACAAGATGATATTTAGATTATAAGTCATATATTTCAAATGGTTATGAAAAATATCGCAACACGCGTCACATTATTAACATATGAATGATTGTGTTACATGAATGTAAATTGTATGTTTCAACAACCACTGTCTTACTGCGTCCCGGCGCGCTCATCCGGATGGAAGGAGATAACATGTCAGCCTTATCAAATACTGGCCATAATGACGGGATCACTCTCCATTGCTTACAGAGCATTGCGCAACTCATTCCTCTGTCGTCGGCAGTTTTTTATCGTGTTAATGATTATTTAAAACCGGAAGGTTATGTTTTACATAACATTTCTAATGACACACACCAACAATATCTGGAGCATTTTCAACCATTAGACCCGCTATCGCCCTCCCGGTTCGGCCAACGGGTTATTACAGTAGCGACGATGACGCCCGGTATCTGTGCCCGTCATCGCCATTATTATCATGAATTTATGCTACCTAATCATGTTTGCGACATGATTGAGATCTTTATTCGTCGGGGCCATCGTATTATCGCGGGCATTTCATTAATGCGCGATATACCTTTTTCCAGCGAAGAGCGTTTGCGAGCACAGGCAGTACAACCCTTACTGGGACTGGCGATTCATGATTCTCTTCAGGGAGACAACGATCTGGCGTCAATATTGACCGCAAAAGAGCGTGAAATTGTGGGAATGGTCTGCGAAGGCGCCAGCAACAAATTGATTGCCCGTCAGTTGAATATATCTCTCTCAACAGTGAAAACGCATTTACGCAATATTTTTGCTAAAACAGAAGTGATAAATCGTACGGAACTGGTTTCCCGAACCAGAATGCCCTCGGTACAACACTCACTGAATATGTGAACGCTTTCTCTTTTATCCCGCGTCAATGGCGGGACGTTTCCCCGCGTGTCATATATGCCTGAATTAATAGCACTCTCTGAGCTGGCACTTCAATAAAATGTCATATTATCTGGCGTCGGTATCCTGTTGCAGCCATTGATTCATGACCTGATTGATCATATTTATCACACTCAGCAGAAGAACACGCTGGTGCCGCTCAAGCCGCAGATAACGGCGCAGCGGCGGCATTTTACAAACCACTTCGCTAGCAGCCCATAGCTCAATGCTGCAATACCATTCCTTATGATGTAAAACCAGAGTAAACCGACGATAATCCAGTTCACTCAGAGCCTGTTGTAAATTGGGGAAACGATTAAGATAGTTAATCAGCCCGGCAGTACTTTTACTGCCAGTAAAAATGACTGGATAACGTTTCAGCCATCCGGGCTGATGAACGCGAATTTTACCCTGCAAAGGATAATTGATTGCGCCTTTCACCCTGAATTCACAACTATAAATACTGGCCATAAATAACCGTTTTTGCTGAACATGGCAGATAACCTGGGTAAATGCATTCAGATGCAGCACGGCGCTATGCTCGGTCAATTTTTCACAACGCCAGCCGCTCAAATCACGTAACACCATGTTCATTAATGTGCTCTTAAACCAGGGGACGGAGGACATCTGGCGTCATCTCTTCATTGTTTCGCTTTTCATAATTGCCCATCGCCCGTTCCACGACCTCTTCTACGGGAAGCGGGAGGAAAGGATTAACCCGTTGCACACATAATGTCCAGAATAAGGCATAGGCGGCAGTCAATCCAAGCATAATACCGAATGGTATAAGTACATCCCGACTGTTCATTCCTGGAGGTGCAATATTAATAATGGCGATAATAATACCCACGCTCGAAATAATCTGAGGTAAGGGGAACCAGGGGGCCCGGTAAGCGCGGGGCAGATCGGGACGCCGAATACGTAAGATAACGACCGATAACGTTACCAGCAGATAAGCTACCCCCCAGGCGCAGACCGCAGCGAGGATCAGCGGAACAATGTGGTCGATATCACCGTTCAGATACCAGGCGTGTAAACAGGGAATCGCAACACCGAAAGCGATGGCGATTACCGGTGTTTTAAAGCGAGGGTGCAGCCAGGTCAGAAACCGCGGCAAAGCGCCGTCCAGCGCCATGCCGTATATAATACGCGGTACTGCAGCCATCAGAGTATTAATCGTCGCACATCCCGCCAACAACAACCCCACGCCCAGCCAGTATTGCCCGACATGTCCCATGACACGATTAGCGAAGGCGGGAATAGCCATCGGCGTATCCAGTAAAAAGATATTGTTTGCCGCATCGACGACCACATTATTTACCTGACGATTAATCGCGGCGCCATAGAGGAACATACAACCTGCCACCGCTAAAAGGCCAAGCGCCATCGCTCTGGGAATCGTACGATGCGCTTTTTTAATTTCCGGCGCCATTGGCGTTACCAGTTCACAACCGACGAACATAAACATCGCCATGCCAATATAACCAAACAGACCAGAGAGATTACTGACATCAAGCGGTGCGCCAAACCACCCAGAATGATGAGTGACCGGGGATAACATGATCCCGCATAAACCGAAGATAGTCAGGGTAGTCCACATACCGAAAGTAAGAAATACTTCCACCTTGCCAAATACTTCAACACCAATGGCATTCAGTATTCCGAAAACCACTACCATGCCGACGCCAACCATCCAGGTATTGTGCTGCATGGCCACGTGTTCATTAACAGACTCAAAGTTCACCAACGCCATGACGCCAGCGAGAATTGTTTCTGCCGTTCCGGCAAATGTGTACGATCAGATAAGCGCAAAGCGCACCGGTGATAGCGAAAAAACGCCCCATCCCGCAGGAAATATAGTCGTAGACGGAACCAGTCGTGGGAATGAGTGTTGCCGCTTCGGCAAAGGTGGTAATCTGCGCTTGCATCATAATAAATGCCAGTAATACCGCAAGAGCAAAGGTATCTCCCCCTGAGCCAAAACCACTGGTCACGGTCAGGATCACCGGGCTTGCCATAATCAGCCCGACGGAGCTGGCAAGCGTCGTGGGGAAACCGATAACGCCACGTTCAAGATGGCTGGCAAGTCTGTTTTTAAACATGGTCAACCTCTTCACTATTATTACAACAATAAATTACCGCTCCGGAATAACGTTTATTTATGGCAGGCATCCCATCCAGCGGGTATCGTCCTGAAGAGGGATAACGGTAAATAAATTTGTGACGCCGTCCCCGCACGCGCTAATAGCAAATGGGGAGTGAGTTATTCTCCCCAGTAATGCCAACGCTACTGACGAACAATTAAAGGATTCAGTCCTGCTTGTGGCTTTCAACTTTTGCCAGATAATGTTTTACAAAACGGGGCGTCAAAACTTTCCACGCCACTTCGGTTCCCTGTTCAACAAACCAACTATCGCCCGGTGAAAAACGTATCGGTTCCTGACCAGCGACAGTGAGTTCCACTTCCCCTTCCAGCACGGTTGCATGCTCAGTAAAGGGATAAATCATAGTGAAACCGCCGCGGGTCGATGAAAACAGTCCACAGGTAAATACATCCTCAGGTTTACCGTAAATCATTGCGACAGCGACCTGGGGATCGCCTTCTGTTGGTAACGCCCCCAACAGGCTGACACTCCCGACTGGCTGTAATTCAGGAACAGGTTGATTGAGTTTAAAAGCGTGCATTAATGTTCTCCTGGTTAATTCCGGCCTTTCCAGAAACCGGCTGTTTGATGTATCAGTTTTCCAGCACTGACCAGCAATAGACGTAGACTATCGCGACCATAAATTGTCGCGTGGGGAATGCTACTCATCAGACGATACCGCTCGGAACCGCCATTTATTCCTTCGGCCAGAATTTTGCATACGATATGGGAGGGCGTGACGCCAAATCCGGAATATCCCTGAACATAAAAAACATTATTGTGCTCACGAAGCGTGCCAATCTGCGGAAACAGATTCGCGCTACAGGCCATCGGTCCGCCCCAGGCAAAATCGATTTTAACGTCTTTCAAATAAGGAAAGACCTCGGTCAACAGAGCGCGGTTCCAGGCAGCAAAATCGTGAGGGGTATATTCAAGAAACCTTGTGGCACTGCCAAACAGCAGACGGTTTTCTTTTGTGAGACGGTAGTAATTTATAACCGGGCGGATATCACTGAAAGCCCCGCGCAACGGACTGATCCGCTCAACAAGCTCACTGGAGAGAGGCTCTGTAGAGACCTGATAAGAATAAGTAACCAGCGTTTTCTTATAAATTTCTGGTTCCAGATTATTGAGGAAACTATCACAGGCCCACAGCAATTTGGCCGCTTTTACGCTGCCCATCGCAGTACGTACCCGCACAGTTTTACCGTAACTGACCTCAACCACTGGTGAATATTCGAATATCTTCACCCCCAACGAATTCGCAGCCTGAGCGGAGCCCAGCAATAAATTCAGCGAGTGGACATGCCCTCCCCCCATATGCTTGAGAACACCGCAATAGACGTCGGAACCGATAACCTGCTGCACGTCTTTACCGGTATAGAGTTCAATATCGTCTTCCGGCGTAGCGGCTTTGAATTCTTTTTCCCACTGTTGCAGCGTTTTTAACTGCCGCTGGTTGTAGGCCAGATAACCATATCCGGGGACAAAATCAGCATCAATATGGTATTTACGAATTCGCTCCCGAATAATGCCTGCGCCGAGGTTCGAGATTTTAAACAGCGTCTCCATTCCCGCTGCGCCTACATATTTTTTAACGGCTTCAATGTCGTGACCTATACCGGCCATTACCTGACCGCCGTTTCGCCCGGTGCCGCCATACCCAAGATGTCGGGCTTCCAGAACGACAACATTGGTGATCCCCTGCTCCGCCAGTTCCAGCGCGGTATTGATGCCTGAAAAGCCACCGCCAATGATCACCACATCGGCATCAATATCCTCTTGCAGAGCAGGAAAATGCAACGGGTATTTTTTCGTCGCGCCGTAGTAATTCAACGCATCGATTTTTGTATTCATCGCGTTACCTTGTCATCACGCTTGACTAAGACCGCTATCACAGCACGGTAACGTTTTACAAAATATCGTCCGGAAGAATGACGTTCTTTGGAACGATATTCATTTCCAGGCAAGTATGTTGGGATGGAAAAACGTACATTCCTGACCTACAGGCACTTCTGATGAGCGATGTGACATTACTTGCCGAAGTAACCACTTTTTTACGCCAACGACACGGGCAATTTATTGCAGGTGAACGTCAGGCCGGAAACGGCACGAACTTTTCGGTCACTAACCCAGCCACCGGCAAAATCATTGCCGACGTTGTGTCGGCAACTCCTGCGCAGGCAGAACAGGCCATGCAGAGCGCCAGACAGGCGTTTGATGTCTGGCGTAAAATGCCAACGTTACAACGCGGCGCATTACTGCTGAAACTGGCTGATACTCTTGCCGCTCATCGTGAAGAGTTAGCTCAACTGGAAAGCGTGTGTTCAGGTAAAACGATTATGCTGTCGCGCGGTCTTGAACTCGATCAGTCAGTGGCATTCCTGCGTTACTTTGCCGGTTGGGCAGGAAAAATAACCGGTGAAACGCTGGATGTCTCACTGCCATCAATGGGAGAAGAGAGATACACAGCGTTTACCCAACGCCAACCCATTGGCGTGGTCGTCGGTATCGTGCCGTGGAATTTCTCAATTATGATTGCTATCTGGAAGCTGGCCGCAGCGCTGGTATGTGGCTGTACCATTGTCATCAAACCTAGTGAATATACCCCGCTGACGCTGCTGCGAGTCGCTGAACTGGCTAAAGAGGCGGGTCTCCCTGATGGCGTGATTAACGTGGTAAACGGTGTTGGCGGTGAGATAGCGCAACAGCTGATCGCGCATCCAGATTGCGCCAAAGTCAGTTTCACAGGGTCGGTGGCGACGGGTAAGAAAGTCCGGCGTTCGGCAATATCGTCAGGAAAACGCGTTACCCTCGAACTGGGAGGGAAAAATGCGGCGCTGTTTCTCAATGATCTCACGGCCCAAGCCATGGTCAACGGTATTCTTGAAGCCGGTTATCTGAATCAAGGACAGATTTGTGCGGCTGCAGAGCGTTTTTATCTGCCCCAGGAGAAACTGGATACGGTCATGACGCTCCTCAGACAACGGTTATCGGAGATCGCGCCCGGCTCGCCTTTAGATGAAAAAACGGTGATGGGCCCGCTGGCGAATCAGGTTCAGTTTGAAAAAGTACTGCGTCTGATTCAACTCGCACGGGAAGAAGGGGATACCATTGTTTACGGCGGTGAGACTTTACCCGGCGACGGGTACTTTTTACAGCCGACGGCGGTAAAAGTGCGTAGTAAAAACAGTACGCTGATGCACGAGGAAACCTTTGGCCCTGTCTGTAGTTTTATCGGTTATCAGAATGAAAAAGAGGCGCTTTCGCATATCAACGCTTCGCCATTTGGCCTTGCTGCAAGTGTGTGGTCGGAAAATATTTCTAAGGCATTACGCTACGCTGAAGATATTGATGCTGGCATGGTGTGGGTCAATATGCATACCTTCCTCGATCCAGCGGTACCCTTTGGAGGGATGAAAGGATCGGGTATTGGTCGTGAATTTGGCAGCGCGTTTATTGATGACTATACCGAACTTAAATCGGTCATGGTCCGTTATTAACAATCATGAAAATGTTATATGTTCTCGTAGCAATATTAAACGAATCGACGTTCTATTAGCGTCAATAGTGCGCTGAAAATGATGCAGGCAGATCGGCCATACCGAAAGGCGGACTGCCTGCCTGATTATCAGGTTCGCTCGCTGCGTTTTATTGCTTGTGGGTAATGTTAAACGCCCGGCCCGGCGTTCCTTCCTGCGTTAACTCGCGCCATCTACCGTTAGAGTAGGCTATCTCCAGCCTTAACGGTTCAGACTCATCCTGTAACATCGCTTCCAGAGACAACGCCAGCGTCTGATGATGGGCATCTTTTACACTGACTCTCAGCATGTTGATTCTCGGTTCATAACGTAAAATAGCAGCGCGAAGTTCACGGCAAAACCAGTTGAGAACCCGTTTATCACCCACATTTACCTCGTGCCATTCCGGCATACCCCGAGTGAGCAGCGGCGGTAACGTCTCGCCACCTGCCACAGCGCAAGAATTGAATAAACACATTAACTTTCGGCGTACCAATTCATGTGGGCTTATCCCCTCAACCAAGAGCCTGTCGAATAGCGCGACCGGAATGGTTGGCGTCATCATTATTTCTGGTCCATCGCCAGATCCCATACTGACGATCTGGACTCCTGTTGAGCGCCGTCTGATTTCTCGGCAGTGATTTGCCATTCGATTTTCGTGAAGTTCAGCGACATCGTTTCCACCGGCTTACCGCCGCCGCCGCCGCTAACACTGAGTTGTGATATCAGCGCGTTTGTCAGGGTATAAACGATAAACGGCCGCATCTTGCCATCGTCATTGCGGCACAACGTCAGCACCGCTTTTCTAATTAGCCTCCCGCTACAGCAGTACTCATTGAGCACAGGCGTGGCGAGGTCGACAAATTTGGTGAGCGACATTTCACCAACATGCGCGCGCCCGGAAGTCCGCTCGGCGAGGCTAACATCGTTACTTACCTGCATTGCCACATTGTGACTATAAGACATGATCTCTATCTGATCTTCAAAGCCTTCAGCCTGGCTTTCGCCTTTGATATTGTCGAGCTTTAAAAAAATCGCATCCATGATTTATCTCCTTGTTGATCAGGTGGCAGTTCAGCGGCCAGACGAATACAGGCGGCCAACTCTTGTCACTCTCATTAAAAGCGCAGCGACCAAAAAACACAGCGTGAAAAGCGTCAGGTTTACAGAGGTTTTGCTAACGTTTACCCGCGTCTAATGAACGTTATTCCGCCGATTGCAACGTCAAAGATGATTTTGACCCACAGTGGCCAAATACAATTGAGGTTATACTGAATGCTCTCTGCCATATTCAATCCCTTTTATCGCAAAGTATCCCTGGCGCCGGTATCACAGCGTCGTTATTCAAAAATCGACATTTCAGAATAATAACCAGCCATATATAAAAAACACATCAAAAAACAAATATCAACTTAATTTTTACTTATTCAATAAAAAACCGCCAAATTGACTCACATCAATTAACACATACAAAATATTAAAAATCAAAGCGTTAAATAAAACTTAATCACTATGGAAATTTTATTTTTCTGAATATTCACATTATGAATGTTATTTTCTTAATTTTTTATTTTACTGCATACACTAAAAAATGATTTAAATCAAAAAACAAATCATTCCAGTTAATTAACGCTTTTACTGAAATAAAAAAGAATTTTATACGCCTCAGGATAGCAGCCCTTTCTGATGGACAATATTAATTAACGAGCGAGCAAACAGACAACTTCTGTCCGGGTAATCCGTTACCCGGCTGATATTATTAACATTGTCATGAGGCGGTATCATTTACCAGGCCAGCCATAATCATCCGGAACCGGCGCTACGCCACGAACATCAGGACGGAGCATTTTTTGACGATCTTCTTCATCATCCACCCACACACGGGCTATCTCTTCACAGGTTGCAAACCATACGCCATCATGCCCTTTAATATGTTCAATCAAACGTGACAACATCATCATATGATGCCCATGACCGATTATCTGCGGATGAAGAGCCATCGCATATAAACCTTTTTCCTGATGGTTATAAGCATAGGTAAAAATATCCTTCCAGCGTCGCAGAACACCATCAGTATCGCTCATCCCCTCCTGGTTGCCGGTATACGCCAGTGCGGGAAAGTCATCCAGATACCAACTGACAGGAATTTCCAGAATCGCGCTAGCTGGGCCTGCGATATTTCCCGTCTCCCAATTCACCTGCCAACGCTGAGGATGGTAAGGCACAAGATCTCTCGCCATCAGGCTACTGTCATATATAAAACCGGCTTCCTCCAGAAGATCCAGCGTATTCTCGCTATAATCCCAATAGGGAGAACGATATCCCGCAGGACGTATGCCGAAATGTCTTTTATAACAGGCGAATGCCAGATCCATAAGTCGGCGTTCTGTGTCACGATTCACCAGCGTCGGGTTTTCATGATAGTAGCCATGGTGAGCGATTTCATGCCCGGCATCAAAAATCGCTTTACTGATTTCCGGGAAGGTGTCGACAGAGTGTCCGGGAATAAAAAAGGTGGTTCTGATATTATTTTCTTTGAACAATTTCAGAAGCCTCGGCACGCCAACTTGCGCACCAAACTCCCCGCGTGACATAAAGGATGGCGATGGTCGATTAAATCCGCCAAGCCATAAAGACTGAGCATCAACATCGACACCAAGATTAACCGCAATCCTTTTACCCTCAGGTAATTTTAAATATCCCATAACGACCTCCAGTTAATACATAGAAGGGACACATTTTGTTATTTAATGTGTGATGGCCAGATATTGTATATGCCTGCTTTTCTGCGTCTGTCCTTGAACGTTGTTGCTGCTCCCTCAAGTCTATTTTCATATAGAATATCGAGGTTAATTTCTCCTGAGATGACATCCTCTTTATTGACGTGCGCCTCTGCAATAATACCTTGTGGATTTTTCCACACGACATCACAGGGGCTTAAAATTGAACTTCGGGCCCAGCAGGCAGGCAATGGTCCGCCAGGATTTCCGCCCAGGCAACAGTGGACAAGGTAAATTTGATTTTCAATACAACGTGAATGGCAACAATGCCTGACTCGCCAAAATCCCTGTTCAGTAAACGTGGCGGAAGGCGTTAAAATTAACTCCACGCCCTGCTCCGCCAGTGTCGCGGCACACTCCGGAATTTCTGCTTCATAGCAAATATTAAAACCCACTCTGGCAAATGGCAGTTGAAAAACAGCCATTTTATCGCCTTCCTGAGTATACCAGCCACGTTCAGCCGGGAAGATATGCGTCTTACTGTGGGAATAATGTTCACCATCGGGTCCCCATATATGCGCAACATTTTCATATCGATCTGCCCCGGTCTGCTCCAGATGAGAGCCGGCAACGATAAACTGTCCTCTTTCTTTCGCTTCCTGTTGAAAAAGCTGCTTATAGGCATCCGTGAACTGTTCAATTAAAATAAGGTGTGAAATTGGTCTTTCTTGCCATTTTTTCAATAGTGTGAATAATTCAATGGTAAATAGTTCCGGGAAGATAACGACATCAGCACCCTTACTTTTATTAAGGAGTGCTCTTACCTTTGTTATGAAATCTTCAAAAGTGTTTATTTCAGTAACAATATACTGACAGGCTGAAACAGTAAAATTGCGTGTCATCGTGATATCCCCGACATGAAATTTAAACCCAAATTAACGTATAGTGTATAGAGGATATTATGGAATAAGCATTTCAACGTCAGGCTATTTTTTGTGAGGCTGCGCAAAATTTATGGAGTAAAAAAGTAGAAGTATTGAGCCTTTATTTACATAAAGGGTACGTTATCGATTAACGCAGCGAGTTAGAGAGTCGATAAAAATCCTGGCGGAAAACAATAACCCTTACCACAATATTATTTTCAGCATCTGAAAATAACCAGGCAAACTAAATGATAACGCGCTCGTATAAAACGAACGCGTATTTTTGCCGACAACTAGCTTGCAGAGTTGCATTTTAGTAGCCCGGTTAACATAGTTCTTAACGTCGTCGCAAAACTGACGTGCCGGGCATTCTCAGCAGAGCTGCTATCCGATAAAACACCATATGTGGTAGCTAATAATAGCCTTGCCGCCATTTCTTTATCCACATCGGCGCCAATTTCCCCCTTCGCCTGCGCATCGTTAAAACGTGCAACCAGCGAGGCGATAATGGTGTGGTATTTATTGGTTAGCATTTCCGCGACCTGAGGATTACGCATCCCTTCAGCCATAATCTCTACGACCAACGCCCGCTGCGCGTAGTCTTCACGCGTGACGGCAATAGTTGACTCCACCAGATAATCCACCAGCCCAACGCCTTCCAGCGGCTCACGAAAATGGGTTAGTGCTCTTTCCTGATCTTCTAAAATAATGGCTTCAATCAGGGCCTCTTTAGAAGGGAAGTGATGATAGAGTGTGCCGGGGCTCATGTCGCTGGCCTTACAGATCGTTTTCATTGATGTACTGTGAAAACCGTTTTCAGCAAAACACTGCCTGGCGGCGCGTAAAATTCGCATCCGCGTCGGTAGTGGTTCGGTAAGTTTATTCTCCATTACGTTGACCCATTTTTCACTCTGCGTGGTGGCAGTGTACCCGGGCGCACTTCAGGCGCCTACTCTTCATCCTATTTTCTTTGATCCTCATGATATCCCTCCCGCCCCCCCCTCACTTCCTGTATAAAAAACAACAGAACGAACGTTCGATTGAATATTTTTTGCCATATGTCAACGGATGAAAATGGTTTTATGTGACAAAAGACACAAAAATCAGGTTGCAATCCTGCTTTTTTTGATCCGCCTTAAGATCCTTCCTTTCTGCATTTTCCCTCTCGATCGCTGCGTGATAACTATTGCCCCAGACAACTGGTTAACTTGTTTTTATTGCTGGTTGACCAATGGAAATTCATCAGGATTAAGGAGTAAACAATGTTACGTCCCGTAGAAACCCAGAGCCGCGAAATCAAAAAACTTGATGGACTGTGGTCGTTTTGCACGGATGCAGACGATTGCGGTATCGCGCAACAATGGTGGCGACAACCGCTCCCCCAAAGCCGCGCCATCGCCGTACCGGGTAGTTATAACGATCAGTTTGCCGATGCAGAGATCCGCAACTATGTCGGCAATGTCTGGTATCAGCTCAACGTCCGCATCCCCAAAGGCTGGGAGCATCAACGCATCGTTCTACGTTTTGATGCCGTCACGCATTATGGAAAGGTATGGGTAAATGACCACGCCGTGATGGAACATCAGGGAGGCTATACGCCTTTCGAAGCGGATATCAGCCACCTGGCGGCAGCCGGAGAGAGCATACGTATCACGGTATGCGTCAATAACGAGCTGAGCTGGCAGACTATCCCTCCGGGGGTGGTGACCCGTGATGAAACGGGGAAAAGGCAGCAATCATACTTCCATGATTTCTTTAATTACGCCGGTATCCACCGTAGCGTCATGCTCTACACCACGCCAAAAACGTTTGTTCAGGATATTACGGTGACGACGGAGATTGCGAACGATCTCTCCCGGGCCACGCTGAGCTGGCGGGTGGAGGCCAACGGTGAAGTACGCGTAGAACTGCGGGATGCCGGGCAGCATATTGTCGCCTACGGCGAAGGGGCAAAGGGCGAATTACAGATAGCGGCGCCGCGCTTATGGCAACCGGGCGAAGGATACCTGTACGAGCTGCGGGTTATCGCACAGCATCAGGGCGAACGTGATGACTATCCGCTTCGGGTAGGAATCCGTAGCGTAGCGGTAAAAGGCGAACAGTTTCTGATAAATCATAAACCTTTTTATTTTACCGGCTTCGGTCGCCATGAAGATGCCGATCTACGAGGGAAAGGATTTGATAACGTGCTGATGGTACACGATCACGCGCTAATGTCGTGGATTGGCGCCAACTCTTATCGCACGTCGCACTATCCGTACGCCGAAGAGATGCTCGACTGGGCGGATGAGCATGGCATTGTCGTCATTGATGAAACCGCAGCCGTTGGTTTCAATCTCTCTTTAGGTATCGGCTTTGATTCCTGCGAAAAACCGAAGGCGCTATACAGCGAGGAAGGCGTCAATGATGAAACACAGCGGGCGCATCTCAAGGCTATTCAGGAATTGATCGCCCGCGATAAAAACCATCCCAGCGTGGTGATGTGGAGTATCGCGAATGAGCCGGATACCCGTCCAGAAGGCGCCAGAGACTATTTTGAGCCACTGGCGCAGGCCACGCGCGAACTGGACCCGACCCGCCCTATAACCTGCGTGAACGTCATGTTCTGTGATGTGGAAACCGACACCATCACCGACCTCTTCGATGTGGTATGCCTGAACCGCTATTACGGTTGGTATGTACAAAGCGGCGATCTTGCGAAAGCAGAAAAAGTGCTGGAGAAAGAGTTACTGGCCTGGCAGGAGAAACTCCACCGCCCCATCATCATGACGGAATATGGCGTCGATACGCTGGCAGGGCTGCATTCGGTGTACAGCGACATGTGGAGCGAAGAATACCAGTGCGCCTGGCTGGAGATGTATCACCGGGTATTCGATCGCGTAAGCGCCGTTGTCGGCGAGCAGGTCTGGAACTTTGCCGATTTCGCGACTTCACAGGGCATTATGCGCGTCGGCGGTAATCGAAAAGGGATTTTTACCCGCGACAGAAGACCAAAATCGGCGGCCTTTATACTGCAAAAACGCTGGACCGGTATGACCTTCGGCGAAAAGCCACAGCAGGGAGAGAAATCATGAACCAGCCGCTTTCCTGGCGCGCTATCATAGGCTACAGCCTGGGTGATGTCGCCAATAATTTCGCCTTCGCCATGGGGGCGCTATTCCTGCTAAGTTATTACACCGACGTCGCAGGCGTCGGTGCCGCCGCTGCCGGTACGATGCTCTTACTGGTACGTATATTTGACGCCTTCGCCGATGTGGTGGCGGGACGCATAGTAGATAGCGTCAATACCCGCTGGGGGAAATTTCGCCCGTTCCTGCTGTTCGGATCGGCGCCGTTAATGCTGTTTAGCGTACTGGTCTTCTGCGTCCCGACAGAGTGGAGCCATAGCAGCAAAGTTATTTACGCATATCTCACCTATATGGGACTTGGGTTCTGCTATAGCATGGTCAATATTCCCTATGGATCTCTGGCGACGGCAATGACTCAGGAACCGCGTTCGCGCGCCCGTCTCGGCGCGGCGCGCAGTATTGCGGCCTCGCTAACGTTTGTCTGTCTGGCCTTCCTGATCGGGCCGCGTATTACTCATTCCAGCCCGACAGAAATGGCGTCGGTCTACCTCTTCTGGACCATTATCCTGGCCATTGCCGGTATGGCGCTGTATTTCATCTGTTTTAAATCTACCCGCGAAAACGTGGTGCGTATCGTCGCGCAGCCATCGTTAAAAATCAGTCTGCAAACGCTTAAACAGAACCGCCCGCTAATTATGCTTTGTACCGGCGCGCTATGCATTCTGATCTCGACCTTCGCCGTCAGCGCATCGTCACTGTTCTATGTACGCTATGTTTTGAATGATACCGCCCTTTTCTCGGTTATCGTGCTGGTACAAATGCTGGTAGGTTCTGTGGCGTCTGCACCTCTGGTTCCCCGTCTGGTAGCGAAGATAGGTAAGAAGAACACCTTCCTGGCGGGCGCCTTAATGGGCACCCTTGGGTATTTACTTTTCTTTTATATGTCTGACCATTCAGTGCCCGTGGCCTTAACCGCTCTGGCGATTGCCGCTATTGGCCAGGGGATCACCATGACGGTAATGTGGGCGCTGGAGGCGGATACCGTGGAGTACGGCGAATATCTCACGGGCGTGCGCATAGAAGGCCTGACTTACTCGCTATTTTCTTTTACCCGTAAATGCGGCCAGGCTATCGGCGGTTCTATTCCGGCCTTTATTCTTGGGTTAAGTGGTTATATCGCCAATCAGACGCAAACGCCGGAAGTCATTACCGGTATCCGGATGTCTATATCGCTCATACCGTGCGGCTTTATGTTACTGGCTTTTATTATTATTTGGTTTTACCCATTAACGGATAATAAATTTAAGGAGATTGTTCAGGAGATAGATAAACGAAAACAGTCACAGCAACAACTTATTAAAGATTTCAATAAATAGCTTTTCGATAACAATAATATACAACAGGTTAAACAATGAAAAAATTCGCGAAGATAGCGGCTATTCCGATAGCCGTGGCCGCGGCCTGTCCTTCTGCCCTGGCCCTACAAATTTCTGATGATGAGTCCGCCTTACGTTTTAGATTGAAAAATGAGTTACGAAGAGCTGATAAGCCCAGCGCGGGCGCCGGCAGAGATATTTATGCCTGGGTCCAGGGTGGGTTAATTGATTTTAATAGCGGCTATTATTCACAACGGATTGGCGTCGAGGGTAGCGCGTATTATGTTTATAAACTCGGTGCTCGCGATAATATGAGTACGCGCTGGTACTTAGACGGACACGAGAGTTTCGGCTATGTGCTTGGCGCAATAAAAATAAAGCCAACAGAAAATAGCCGCTTAAAAATAGGTCGTTTTGGCACCGATTATAGTTATGGCAGTCTCCCCTGGCGAATTCCGCTCATCGCCAACAGCTCACAGCGCACGCTACCGACCGCTTCCGAAGGCGCGCTGGGCTACCTGGCGCTGACGCCAAATGTAGAGCTCTGGGCAATGTGGCGTACCCGCGTTTTTCAGTGGACAGACTCAACGACCGGTATTCGCAATGAAGGCGTCTACAACAGTAAAACGGGTCAATATGATCATCATCGTCCACGCGCATTTTTCGCCGCCAGTTGGTACGACGAGAACAGCCGCTATTCCATAGGCGGCTCGCAGCAAAACGATGTCTCCCGTCAGGTACAGGGTATCTTTGAAAAACGGATACCACTAGACGATGGTTATGCCCTGAAAGGCGAGCTGCTCGGTTTTTACGCCCGGCTGGAGGGGCTAAGCCGTTCATCCACCCAGCCTAATGAGACCGGGTTGGTTAGCGGTCAGTTTACCTGGAGCGCCCCCTGGGGCAGCCTGTTTGCCAGCGGCGGCTATCTGCAACACGCCATGAACGGCGCGGTGGTCGATACCGATATTGGTTATCCCTTCTCTTTAAGCCTCGATCGCAACCGGGAAGGCATGCAGTCCTGGCAGGCGGGCGTTAATTACCGTGTTACGCCACAGCTCACCATGACGTTCGCGCCTGTCGTCACGCGCGGTTATGAGTCCAGCCAGCGCGCTGTTCACATTAAGGGGTTGGGTCTGCTGGGAGCCATAAATTATCGTATTGAAGAGGGGCCGCTAGAGGGCATGAACATTTTTCTTGCCGCTGACAAAGGGCGCGAAAAACGCGACGGTAGCGCGCTGGGCGATCGCCTGAATTACTGGGATGTGAAAATGAGCATCCAGTATGATTTTATGCTCAGGTAAGATGAAGACGGCCACCCGAAGGTGGCCGTTAGAGCCTGGTAGCGCTTCGCTTATCAGGCCTATGAAACCGAGACAGCTTTAGCGGTGAGACGCCAGCGGCTGCTCCGTCATTTGCGGGTGGCGCTTTTCTGGATCTTTAATCAGTACCCACAGAATGATGGCGCCGATAATATCGAACAGACTTAGTGCAATGAAGAACGGGCCGTAACCGATAATAGCGACCAACGCCCCCATAAACAGGTTGAAGCTTAACTGTCCCAGCCATGCCGCAGATCCTGCCAGACCGGCAACCGTCGCGACCTCATTTTTCTTGAACAGGTCAGCGCTCATGGTAATGACGACAGTAGAAAGCGTCTGGTGCGCAAAACCGCCAATACTCATCAATGCAATGGCGACGTATGGGTTAGTCGTAATACTGACAAAACCGATCGAAATCATCAAAATAGCGCCGATGGTAAAGCTACAACGACGCGCATTAATTGTGGTCATGTGCATCTTTTCCATGAAGAACTTCGCCAGGAAACCGCCTGCAACGCAACCAAAGTCCGCCGCCAGGAACGGCAGCCAGGCAAACATGGCGATCTCTTTTAACGGCAGATGCATGACGTTAATCAGATACAGCGGCATCCAGAAACTCAGCGTTCCCCATGCCGGGTCAGCCAGAAAACGAGTGATCGCCAACGCCCAGAAATTACGCTTTTTAACGATCTCTTTAACGGCCGGTTTTTTGTTGTCATCCTGGAGATAGCTTTCCTGGCCGTCTTCGATATAACGCAGCTCTTTGTGGGTGATCCACGGGTGTTTGTTTGGCGAGTTATAAATCAGGAACCAGGTGATGGCGAACAGCACGCCGATACCACCAGTAATCACAAACGCCATTTCAGTACCGATGCCGCTATCAGCAAAGGTCAGCATCGCCCAGACTACCAGCGGCGGCGCCAGCATCGCGCCAATCGAGGTGCCGATATTAAACAAGCCCCCCGCAATACCACGTTCTTTCGTCGGGAACCATTCGGCGCTGGCTTTAATCCCGGCAGGAATCACCGACGCTTCGGTTAGCCCCATCAGACCACGCAGAAATGCCAGGCTTATCCAGCCGCCAGCCAGCGCGTGCGCCATGTTGATCAGCGACCACAACAACGCAAAGATAAAGAAGCCGATTTTCAGTCCGATGACATCCATCAAATAGCCGGTGATCGGCTGCGCAATGGTGTAACAAAGCTGGAAGGCGCTCACCACCCAGGAATATTGTTGCTCATCAAAATGGAGTTCTTTCATCATCGCTGGCGCCGCAACGCTAAGCGAGCTACGGGACAGGTAGTTTACGATGGTCCCTACGCAGACCAGGCCGATAATCCACCATCTTAATTTTGTCATCTTCATGATAAAGCCTCGTTAAAAAACATTATCTCCACGCCGTCTGACCTGTAGCGGGAAAACTGAAATCACACAAATTGGTTGACCAATCAATATTTTCTCATCCGGACCGGTCAAAATCTGGCGGCAACACTCGCCATTAATATTTCTGAAATAAATACATCAACTCATTTCAAGTTGAATGGTGAATGCTTTTTACCCGGCAAAAATTGACACAGATCAAATAAATAAAATTGGCAGACCATAAATGATGATATTTGTGATTTGGTTAGCCAATTTAAATAATAAGGTTGACATGAGAAAAATTTTGGTTGAATTTAGGGGTCAGAACGGGTTTTACAAAGCACATTTCGGTGTTGGCTGGCAATGGGTCAACCACGAAGACGTTATCGCAAGAAGAGGAAACGAGATATGAAACAAACCTGGCGCTGGTACGGACCTAACGACCCGGTAACGCTGTCAGATGTACGCCAGGCTGGCGCAACCGGCGTGGTGACGGCGTTACACCATATCCCGAACGGCGAAATTTGGTCGGTAGACGAAATCCAGAAACGTAAAGCTATCGTTGAAGAGGCGGGTCTGGAGTGGTCTGTGGTAGAAAGCGTACCTATCCACGAAGACATCAAAACCCACACCGGTCAGTACGATTTATGGATCAAAAACTACCAGCAAACGCTGCGTAACCTGGCGCAATGCGGTATCTACACGGTTTGCTATAACTTTATGCCAGTGCTGGACTGGACACGTACGGATCTGGAATATGTATTGCCGGATGGTTCAAAAGCGTTGCGTTTTGACCAGATTGAATTCGCCGCGTTCGAACTGCATATCCTGAAGCGTCCGGGAGCAGAAGCCGACTATACGGCAGAAGAGATTGCTCAGGCAGATCAGCGTTTCGCCACCATGAGCGAGGAAGACAAAGCGCGTCTGACCCGCAACATTATTGCCGGTTTACCTGGCGCGGAAGAAGGCTATACGCTGGATCAGTTCCGTCAACACCTGGCGACGTATAAAGATATCGATAAAGCAAAACTGCGTGAACATTTCGCCTATTTCCTGAAAGCCATTATTCCGGTTGCCGACGAGGTTGGCGTGCGTATGGCCGTTCACCCTGACGATCCGCCGCGCCCTATTCTCGGCCTGCCGCGCATTGTCTCTACCATTGAAGACATGCAATGGATGGTAGACACCGTCAATAGCATGGCGAACGGTTTCACCATGTGTACAGGATCTTACGGCGTGCGCGCCGACAACGATCTGGTTGATATGATCAAACAATTTGGTCCGCGCATCTACTTTACGCATCTGCGCTCTACGCTGCGCGAAGAGAATCCGAAGACCTTCCACGAGGCCGCCCATTTACACGGCGATGTGGATATGTATGAAGTCGTTAAAGCGATTGTAGAAGAAGAGCACCGTCGTAAAGCCGAAGGTAGCGATGATCTGATCCCGATGCGCCCGGACCACGGTCATCAAATGCTGGACGATCTGAAGAAGAAAACGAATCCGGGTTATTCCGCCATTGGCCGTCTGAAAGGGCTTGCGGAAGTTCGCGGTGTCGAACTGGCTATCCAGCGCGCTTTCTTTAGCAAGTAACCTTCTCTCGCATGGCGCGACGCGTCATGCGATTTCCCCTACTCAATGCAATAGCAACATGCCTCGCCCCGGAGATCGTGGGCGAAGACGTCGAATGACAGGAGTTTGCAATGGAACAGAATATCGCCACCGCCCAGGTTTCCGTCGCCCGCCCAAACTGGGACAAATCACGTCTGGTATCCCGTATTGTGCATCTGGGCTGCGGCGCGTTTCACCGCGCGCACCAGGCGCTCTTTACCCATCATCTACTGGAAAAGAGCGACAGCGACTGGGGCATTTGTGAAGTAAACCTGATGCCGGGTAACGACGCGCGGCTGATCGCGAACCTGAAAGCGCAAAATCTGCTGTACACCGTTGCAGAACGCGGCGCAGAAAGCACCGAACTGAAAATTATCGGTTCAATGAAAGAAGCGCTGCACCCTGAATTCGACGGCCATGCAGGGATTCTGGCGGCAATGGCGCGCCCGGAAACCGCGATCGTCTCCTTAACCGTGACCGAAAAAGGCTACTGCACCGACCCCGCCAGCGGCGAGCTTGATGTCAATAACCCGCTGATCCAAAACGATCTTGCCCATCCACAGCAGCCTAAATCCGCCATTGGCTATATTGTCGAAGCGCTAAACATGCGCCGGGAGAAAGGACTGAAAGCCTTTACCGTGCTGTCGTGCGATAACGTGCGCGAGAATGGTCACGTCGCGAAGGCTGCCGTCCTCGGTCTGGCGAAAGCTCGTGATGCCGCCCTCGCCGCATGGATTGCCGACAATGTGACCTTCCCCTGCACCATGGTTGACCGCATTGTTCCGGCGGCGACCGAAGAGACGCTACAACTGGTTGCCGACCAGTTGGGCGTTTATGATCCCTGCGCTATCGCCTGCGAACCCTTCCGCCAGTGGGTCATCGAAGATAATTTTGTGAATGGCCGCCCGGATTGGGATACCGTCGGCGCGCAATTCGTTGCAGACGTCGTACCGTTTGAAATGATGAAGCTACGTATGCTTAACGGCAGTCACTCTTTCCTCGCTTATCTGGGTTATCTCGGCGGGTATGACACTATCGCCGATACCATGACCAACCCGGCTTACCGTCGCGCGGCGCTCGCGCTGATGCTTGATGAACAAGCACCGACGTTGTCGATGCCGGAAGGCACCGATCTGGAAGGATATGCGAATTTGTTGATTGCGCGTTTCACTAACCCCTCGTTGAAACACCGCACCTGGCAGATCGCGATGGATGGCAGTCAGAAACTGCCGCAGCGTCTGTTGGACCCGGTACGTCTGCACTTGCAACAAGGCGATGACTATCGCCGCCTGACGCTGGGCGTCGCCGGATGGATGCGTTACGTCGGCGGTGTGGATGAACAAGGTAAAACCATTGATGTCGTCGATCCGCTGCTCGCGCAGTATCAGGCGATTCATCAGCAATATCAGACACCGGAAGAACGCGTACGCGGGCTACTAGCCATCGAGTCTATCTTTGGCAACGACCTGCCGAAGAATCGCGAATTTGTGCAAGCCGTTACCGACGCTTACCAACAGCTATTGCAGAACGGCGCGAAGGCCACAGTAGAAGCGCTGGGAGAGTAAGGAGATAAATCATGGCTACGTTTATGACTGAAGATTTTCTACTTAAAAACGACATTGCCCGCACGCTGTACCATAAATACGCCGCGCCCATGCCGATTTATGACTTCCACTGCCATTTAAGCCCGCAGGAAATCGCCGACGATCGCCGTTTCGATAACCTCGGTCAGATCTGGCTGGAAGGCGACCACTATAAATGGCGAGCGCTACGAAGCGCAGGCGTGGATGAGTCGCTGATCACCGGCAAAGAGACCAGCGATTATGAAAAATATATGGCCTGGGCCAATACCGTACCGAAAACGCTGGGTAATCCGCTGTATCACTGGACGCACCTTGAGCTACGCCGTCCATTTGGCATTACAGGCACGCTGTTCGGACCGGATACCGCGGAAAGTATCTGGACGCAGTGTAATGAGAAACTGGCGACGCCGGCCTTTTCCGCGCGCGGTATTATGCAGCAGATGAATGTGCGGATGGTCGGAACCACCGACGACCCGATAGATTCTCTGGTATATCACCGCCAGATAGCCGCCGACGATAGCATTGATATTGAAGTCGCGCCAAGCTGGCGCCCCGACAAAGCTTTCAAAATCGAACTGGACGGCTTTGTCGATTACCTGGGGAAACTGGAAGCGGCGGCAGATGTCAGCATTACCCGTTTCGACGATTTACGTCAGGCGCTCACTCGCCGTCTCGACCATTTCGCCGCCTGCGGCTGCCGCGCGTCCGATCATGGCATTGAAACGCTGCGATTTGCGCCGGTGCCCGACGACGCGCAGCTTGACGCCATTCTTGGCAAACGTCTGGCTGGCGAAACGCTGAGCGAACTTGAGATCGCCCAGTTTACCACGGCGGTGCTGGTCTGGCTGGGCCGTCAGTACGCCGCGCGCGGCTGGGTAATGCAGCTACATATTGGCGCGATCCGTAACAATAATACCCGTATGTTCCGCCTGCTGGGGCCGGATACCGGCTTTGACTCCATTGGCGATAATAACATTAGCTGGGCGCTCTCCCGTTTGCTCGACAGTATGGATGTGACCAATGAACTGCCCAAGACTATCCTCTATTGCCTGAACCCACGTGATAATGAAGTCCTGGCGACCATGATCGGTAACTTCCAGGGGCCGGGAATTGCCGGAAAAGTGCAGTTTGGTTCCGGCTGGTGGTTTAACGATCAGAAAGACGGGATGCTGCGCCAACTGGAGCAACTGTCGCAGATGGGACTGTTAAGTCAGTTTGTCGGGATGCTGACCGACTCCCGCAGTTTCCTTTCTTATACGCGACATGAATATTTCCGTCGTATTCTCTGTAACCTGCTGGGACAGTGGGCGCAGGACGGAGAGATTCCTGATGATGAAGCGATGCTAAGCCGTATGGTGCAGGATATCTGCTTCAATAATGCCCAGCGTTATTTCACGATTAAATAATCGCTATTAATCTGTGAGCACAGGTTTCAGGTATTTCGAGGGGCAGGAAGGCGGTAAGAAAGTGAGAAATTTATCAGTAACGAATTTTTCCAGCCATCTGGCCTCCGATAAAAAGCAAAGATGTCGCTGATTAATCCCGAATCACTTACTAAGGTAAGTGATTCGGGTGAACAAACACAGCCATCTTCTGCGTCATGCTTCTTTTCTCTGTTCGGAATAACTCGAGTGCAGAAAGTGTGATACCTCAGTCCTGTCGATGATGGCTCCTGTTAGCTATACGGCAATAACTCATGGCTTCACGGTGTGGTTTCTTTTAATAAATCGACAGCCAGCATTTCCAGTTGGTTAACAACTTCATTACTGGAACGCTCCATTCTGTCGAGTTCTTGCGACATCGCATTCATATCGCCTGCGGTAAAATAGTTCAGCGCAGAGTGACCAGCGGTATGCACCTCTTTATGTGGCGCTTCCAGACTACGGAAACTGTAGTAGTTGCTAAACTGCTGTCCTTCAAAACCGTAGTACCATTTCCCCAGCCGGCACTGATCGTGCATCGTTATTTTACTGTTTATGTCTTTATTTAAGAGTAACTTGTAGACTTCCATTTTCCAGATAACATGGTCAACTTTAACAATATTCAAAAACTGCACCGTAGAGATGTACTGCATGACCGATTTCATGCTCAGCGATTTATCAATGACGATGCCAATAGACTCCACAATTTGATTTATATTAGTCGTAATATTATCAATAACTGGTTGTTGGTTATCCAGCACCTCACTCACTCTGGCCGTATTATCTTTGATTACAGAGGTTAGCGTACTAACGCTTTTCGAACTATGTTTAACATCTTCGGACAGGTTTTTCACTTCTTTCGAAATAACGCTAAAACCACGCCCGGCATCCCCTACACGCGCGGCCTCGATCGCGGAGTTAATCGCTATCAGGTTGGTCTGGTTAGCGATCTTCTGTATCTCTTTAATACACGCATTAATTTGCGTTAAGGAGGTATTTAAGTCGCCCATACGACAGCCAATATCCGATGAAGTCGTGCCAATTTCAGTGATGAATTCCACGAGCGATTTTAATGAACTTCTGGCTTTATCATTCTGTTCGTTAAGTTCATTAATGCGTTCTTTTTCAATGTTTAGCTGCTCACAGGACTTGATGATGGCATTACGAATGATATCGATCGTCGAGATCCCCATCAGAATTTTTTGGCACAGTATCCGCTCATAAGGCTCAGGAGTATCCATCACCACGTCAGACGCATTAGCGCCAGATTCTGCTGGCGGCGGTATTTTTACAACATTATTATTCCAGTGGCGCAAGCCTAATACTTTTTTAAACATATACCATTCTCCTTATTATATGTGGACATCCTGATCTATGCCTGGATAAAGTATTATCAACTCATGCTAACATAATGAAAAATCGGATGTCATCTGCCATAATCGTCCGTTCTATAGAATAAGACAAAACGTCCACTAAACTTAAATAATTACAGAGTAAATTATTCAACAATGCCATTAACAGCGATACTACAAGTAGCTTTACTTTACACAAAAATATCGCTTACAAGGCCAAAAAGGAGGCATAAATAATAATTAACAGCATTTATTTCTGTTTATTTACAGGTTTATCTGAGAATTACAGACAGGGTTTAAACACAAATTTTTGGAATAGAAAAATAACCTAACGTAAACTTTTTATATGACTAATAATGTTATTTGAACTCGTCAATATATTGTGTTGTCCGTTTATCAGCCAAACAGGCATGACCTAAATCCAAAGGGATGGGGGCGGCGTAATCGGCCGCAAAAAATACCGATTAGACGAAAATCAGGAAACGTATGCGCCAACGCGGCTAGCGTCGCCGCCTGCGCCAGAAAAGTTAAGAATAATTTGTGTTATTATTTCTCATATGTTACCAGTAAATGACGAGCTGACAGCCGTTCGTTGGTAAACATAGCAGGCGGGATATCGGCACCAACGCCGATATCCCGACGAGAATGACCCCGTTACGCTTTGATGACGATTAACGGTTCAATATCGCTCTCTTTTTTAATGACTAATGAATCATCGCCGCGCAGGCACGTACCGCCGTAGTTTCCGCCCACGGTAAACGTACAGACCTGAATATACTTCCCGGCGACCTTCGGCAGGCACCACAACTGCTGATAGATATTTTTCTGCGTGGCGAACTTGCCGCTGGTTTTATCCAGGAGTTCTTCCTGATGGCTCACCAGATCAATATTACTACCGCAACGTCCGGCAATCGGTTTTACCGCATAGCCGGTCTGCACCAGCTCATCGTTAACGGTAAAATCCGTGTCGAGCAGATAGCGATGATGCGGGAAGAGCGACCACAGGATAGGCAGGATCGCTTTGTTACCCGGGATAACCGTCCACAGCGGTTCAAACACCAACACTTCCGGGCGCAGTAATACATCAATCAGCCGGACTTCATTTTCCGGGTGCCCGGTACGAATAGGCACTGCGGCGTACTCCGTCTCGCTGACTTCGCGTATCTGCTCCATCGCCGTTTCCCACGCCCAGGTTTTCCAGACACAATTAACCAGCCGTCCGTCGCCATCGATCAACTGCCCGGCTTCATCCCAACGCAACTCGCCCAGCCCGCGGAGAATTTTGCTCGCGAAACCGGCCTGATACAGCGCCTGCTGCATAAACTGCGCGTGATAGTCCTCCTCGATATCATCATCCTGCATGATATGGACAAAAGGACGCGCTTTACTGTGTTTCCAGGCACCTGCCAGCTCATTAATTAAGCCCTCCGCCGGGTTATGCCCCTTACCGGTATAGCCCTGCTCAGCCCATTTTTCGAGAATCAATCCCGCTTCGGTATGGCATGATGCGGAATCGGCATTGTATTCATAGACTTTCAGCCCACGTTCATCCATGCAGAAATCCATACGACCGGTGATCATATGATGACGACGGCGCTGCCAGGAGAGACGCAGGCGCGGCCAAAGAATTTTAGGGATATCGAATAGCGCCAGCAGATTATCGTCTTTTAAGACTTTGTCTGTGGCGTGCAAGTACATCAAATGCAACTCATTGGTCGCTTTGATAAGCTCCTGTTCGGCGCTCTCGGTGATCGTAAAATACTGGTACGGGTCCTGATTGATAACGTGTCCGTTCGCCTGTACATAGGCTTTTTGTAACGGATCGCGCTCATCCAGCCACTGACCGTCAAACTGACCTTTCTCTGGCAGCCTTGCGCCGCGAATCGCCAGCGACTGATTAGCGATGTCAGGCTGTGACAAACTGTATTGCGTGTCGTCGGTCTGGATCATCCAGCCTAAAATCGTCGTGTCATCAAAAGTGTCGCGCAGGGTGTAACACCCGTTTTCTACTACCATTTCCAGTTCGCGAGTCCATTGCTGCCCTGGCGGCAATGGCGTGTGGACAACGTTTTGCTCAGCAATACGAATTTTGTTATCCAGGAGTTGGGTGATAATCGCGACGTGACCGGTTTCGTTAAACTCGCCGCCCTTTTGCCAGATGAGCAGCGCCCCGGCCTCCGGCGCGCGCGGCGAACCGTTCGGGAAGGCCTGCAATGGCAAAATATTGTCATTCACGACCTCGCGCAGAAAACGCAGCGAGAAGATTTCCCAGGCCATGCCGACGTCAGTAAAAACAACGCCATAATTCAGAAAGAGAAAACGGCGGGCAAATTCCACGCACTGCCATTTATGCCCCATGTATTCATCGTCGATGTAGCTACGAAAAGCTGCGTCGTCGTCGTCCCGCGGATCGAGGGAACTATAATCTGAAGAGTAGATCGCTACGCCGCCGGGGGCGTAGCCCAATAATGTCCCGAAGGGGGCATCCTGACTGGTGGTTCCTTTGCTCATGCACCTTACCTCAAAACAATACCGCCTGAGCAGCCTGGCGTGATTTCGCTCTGATTGTCTGCTCTGTGACACTAACCGGACAGAGGTCGACATAATCATACACCTCAATAAGGCACACTGAGGCCAGAAGGTTAAAATTTCACTCGCCGGAATGTCCCAATCGGTTAAATGTCCGGTTAGCAAACTGCTACACTGCTTCAACACCACCACTCTGAAGGCAGGTCAATATGGCAGATAATACTTATCAACCCGCAAAAGTCTGGACGTGGGATAAATCCGGCGGCGGTGCGTTCGCTAACATTAATCGCCCGGTTTCCGGCCCGACGCACGACAAAACGCTGCCCGTCGGCAAACATCCGTTACAGCTCTACTCGCTGGGAACGCCTAACGGCCAGAAAGTGACCATTATGCTGGAAGAACTCCTGGCACAGGGTGTAAGCGGCGCCGAATATGACGCCTGGTTGATTCGCATCGGCGAGGGCGATCAGTTCTCCAGCGGCTTTGTTGACATCAATCCGAACTCAAAAATCCCAGCGCTGCGCGATAACTCACACAACCCGCCAATTCGGGTTTTTGAGTCGGGCGCGATTCTTGTTTATCTGGCGGATAAGTTTGGCCATTTCCTGCCGCAGGATCTGGCTAAGCGCACAGAAACCCTTAACTGGTTGTTCTGGCTACAGGGCGCGGCGCCGTTCCTCGGCGGCGGTTTCGGTCATTTCTATCATTATGCGCCGGTAAAAATTGAGTACGCCATTAATCGCTTCACCATGGAAGCCAAGCGTCTGCTGGACGTGCTGGATAAGCAGTTAGCTCACAACCCGTATGTCGCGGGAGAGGAGTACACCATTGCCGATATGGCAATCTGGCCGTGGTTTGGCAACGTGGTGCTGGGGAATGTCTATGATGCAGCGGAGTTTCTGGATGCCGGCAGTTATCAAAACGTGCAACGCTGGGCGAAACAAGTAGCCGAACGTCCGGCGGTAAAGCGGGGGCGCATCGTCAACCGGACCAACGGACCGTTGAACGAACAGCTTCACGAACGCCATGACGCCAGCGACTTTGATACCAATACCGAAGACAAACGTCAGAGCTAAGCCATGATGCCGGATCAGATTTTGATGTCGCCATCCGGCATTGTATTGCCTGATAGCCTTCGCTTATCAACCCTGCGCGTTTGTGATATTCGGCGTTTAACTAAACCCATGTTGCATGAGAATTAACCTCGCTCGTGGCGACAGCAAAAAGTCGGCAAGCGTTTTTCCCTGCTCGCTCAGGCAGGCAAAGCCATATTCAGCCACGGGATTATAAGGTTCCGGGATATCAACCACTCGCAGCGAATTAACCCGCCGCAGACGGGGAGCATAGCTGGCATAGCCGATAAAGATATCGGTGTAATCATGATTGATGAGCCATTCCGCCGCCAGCCGGCCCGCCGGTAACGGCAAAGTCTGCCTGCCGCCAACCAGCGCTACCGCGCGTTTTCGGACCACTTCGCCCTCGTTGCCCATACGCGAAAAAAGCTGCTGCGTATAATCGCCGGAAGGATCGCAACCTGCTGTTGATGTACCGATCCGCAGATCCCGCCGGGTTAATAGCGACAGCCAGTCCTCGCCTTCACGCATCGCCTGCGCCCGCACGCTCAGACACAAACGGTTCGTCGTAAAACGCGCGATCCGCAGCGCCCGCCCGGTCTCCAGCAGCGCCTGCGGATGCGCCAGGTTCGCCGAAGCAAAAAAGTCGCACGCTTCGCCCGCTTCGATACGTTCACGTAACAGCCCCGCCGGACCGAAATCACATACCGCATCCGCCTGAAACGCTGCCATTAGCTGCGGCCAGACGGCACGCAAACTCCCCGCTGCCAGTATTCGCATCACTGGACGCCCTGATAGTCAGTACGGTAAAAACGTTGATACCAGTCGTTAGCAGCCTTTTGCATGTCAATATCGTGGAATTTTTCCGGATAGAGCTTTTTCGCCATCCACAGTTCGCCGATTCCCACCGCCTCCGGCATCGGATATCCCCAGGCTTTGGCATAATCCGGCATCAGGTAAACCCGATGATACTTCACCGCGTCAATGACCTGCCACTGGGGACTTTGCAGGATCTCATTGACGACCTTTGGATAGCGATTCTGGACAAAGATCACCTGCGGATCCCAGGCGATCACCTGCTCCAGTGTTATCTGCTTAAACCCCTTCACGGTGGATGCCGCCACATTGAGCGCCCCCGCATGGGCCATCATCAGACCGGTATATTTACCGGAACCGTAAGTGGTCAGTTCCGGATTCGCCATATAGGCGCGAACCCGCTTATTTTCAGGAACCGACTGCAAACGGTCACTGACCATCTTGCGACCTTTCTCCATCGCCTCAATCAGCGCTTTCGCCTCCTGCGGTTTATTGACGATATCGCCAATCAGAGCGATTCCTTCACGCAGTCCACGATCGTAAGCCTGCTCCTCATCCGCTATAGTCGGGTTCATTTTAGCCTGCTCGCCAGCAACATCATGGCGCAGCGAAATCGCCACCACCTGAATACCAAGACGGCTGATCTTGTCGATCATCTCCTGCGGAGCGTAATTCGTGACAAACACCACCTGCGGGTGCAGCGCCACCAGTTTTTCAGGATCAACGTGCGTTAGATCGCCCAGAGAGGCTTTTTGCGCCAGTTCCGGCGCCAGACGCGCATAGCCGTCGCCTAATTGCTGTTTCCAGTTCGCCATGACCCCAACGATTTTGTCAGTGGCATTCATTTGTACAAGGAGATTGAGCGTTTGATGCTGGAGCACCACCACTCTGTCCACGGTATCCGGAACCGTGACCTGGCGGCCAATTTGATCGGTAAAAGTACGCGCCGCCTGTGACATTAACGGCCAGCAAAAAAGCAACGCCAGCAGAGAGAGCTGGCGCAAAGATTTATTCATAGGTTTCGCCCCACAATCGATATATAAATAATTATACAACGATTATAGAGCGATATAATAGAGGTGATTAAGGGATCACGCGCTGGTGATGTCATACTCCATACGGCGCAGCGCATCTAACGTGGCTTTCGCTTCGTCTTCGTCAATGATGCTCATCGCAAAACCAACGTGTACCAATACCCATTGCCCTACCAGCTCGGCTGGCTTACCTTCACAAATCAGAGCAATATTAACATCACGTTTGATGCCACACACTTCCACCTGCGCAAGCTGGTGAATATCATCACCGACGGCCAGCACCTGACCGGGGACGCCAATACACATAATTAACCACCTGAAATAAAATGCGGGTTATTCGACCTCAATACTTTTTACTTTCAACGAATCACCGGTATCCACCCGCAGGCGATCGCCATGGCAATGCGGACATTGCGCGTCATGCCTGAGAATTTCCACCACCTGACTGCAATCCCAGCACCAGGCCTGGGCCGGTCTGTAGTCGATGTGCAATTCGCACCCTTGCGCTAAAGTCCCCTGGCAGGCGATGTCAAAGCTGAAACGAACCGCGCGCTCTTCAACGCACGAAAGCGCGCCTATCTCCAGCCATACGCCGGTGACGCGCGCCACACCGTGCTGTTCTGCCTGCTGTTGGATAATTTCAACGGCGCTTTGGCAAAGGGACAGCTCATGCATTCTCACAGCTCCGACGGCCAAACAGCAACGCACGTCGGCTTGTCTGCGGCGCATCAGGATTGCTTACCGGTAGGGATAACAGCATTCGCGCGCAGTCATCCGCCAGCCGGACGCCCTCTTCCGGCGACAGACTACGGGAAAGCGGCGACATCAACGAGCAGGCGAGATATTGCGAAATGCCTTCCAGTTCGCCAACGGTAAAGGTCATCGTGCCATAAGGCAGTTGCAGACCGAGTTTTTCACCGATGGTACGCACCGGCCAGATCTGGTCCGGGCCAGGGAAGATTAACGCGCTCAACATCCACGGCGTAATTACCACGCCCGTCCATTGCCCTTCAAACAACGTAAAATCAGAGACATGCACCGGCATATTCGGATGCAGAAACGAAAGATCGTGCATCGAACGATGGGCTATCTCTTCAAACGCCGCCTGAACCCGGGCGACGGGCGCCGTGTCGAATCCCGAAAACGCTTCAGACATGCGCCGTCTCCTTAGGAATTGCTTCCACGCCGGATTCACGCAGCGCGGCAAGAACCTGCTCAAGCGCAGGTTCAATCATCGCTTCTACGGTTGGCGTTAAGCCGATGTGCGGTTCCAGCGACTGTGGAATAACGCCGACCAGGGTCAGTTTCTTCGGAAACTCGCCGGTAAAGCGGAGGGCCGACAATACGTCGGCCAGTCCAAGCTGATGGGGGGAAATTTTATTGGTGAACAGCGCCGGAACTTCATCGTCGCGCAGTACCATAATGGTTCCCGGCGCGTTCTTTTTCGACACGATGGCGTCGGCAATGATCAAATGATCCCGACTCGCCATATCGCCAAGAAGTTCCATTCCCGCCGTACCGCCATCCAGAATCTCAACGAAATCCGGCAGGGTGTATCGTTGCTCTAACGCTTCAACAATACGCACCCCGATGGCTTCATCGGTCAGCAAAATATTGCCGACCCCTAAGACTAATATCCGCATTACAAAACCTTCACCGAGACGACTTCATTGCCATCGGCGTCCACCACGTGCACCGCGCACGCCATACAAGGGTCGAAGGAGTGAATCGTACGTACCACTTCCAGCGGCTTAGCCGGATCGGCGTGCCGACCAGCGACTGTTCGTACGGCCCCACGTCATCGTTGAAGTTACGCGGACCTGAGTTCCAGGTCGATGGCACCACCGCCTGATAGTTACTGATAATGCCGTCTTTAATCACCATCCAGTGAGACAGCATACCGCGCGGCGCCTCCAGGAAACCCACGCCTTTGAACTCGCCCGTCGCCGGAATGTTCGGCTTCACAAAAGTGGTGTAGTCGCCTTTGCCGATATTCACAATCAGCGCGTTGTATTGATCCTGCAAGACGTTTTGCAATTCACAACAGTGAACGGTACGCCCGATGATACGACCCAGCGTAGAGTGAAGTTGCGCCATTTCCAGCGTTTTGCCGGTCAGCTTCTGATAAAGCGCAATGATTTCATTGAGCTTAGTCTGCGTGGATTCACGACCGGCGGCCAGTTTACACAGCATGTTCGCCAGCGGCCCGACTTCTACGGTTTTGCCGTAGAATGTCGGCGACTTGACCCATGAGTATTTACCGTCATCCGACCAACCGTCGTAAGCCGGAATGGTGGTGCCTTCCCACGGCGCCTGCGGCGCTTCATCTTTATACCAGGCGTGCTTCGCGCTCTCCTGAATACCTTTAATCAGGAACTCGTCGGAGTGAGAGGTGATCGGACGGTATGTCGACAGATCGGCATTGGTAATGTAACCGCCCGGGAACAGGAAACTGCCGTTTTTACCGTCGGTCGGAAATTCCGGCGCGCTCAGGTAGTTCACCGCACCTTTGCCGCGCTCCAGCCATTCCGGATAGTAGGCCGCAATCACCGCGGTATCCACTTTATACACCTGCTCGACAAAGTCGCTCAGCTTATCGATAAACGATTTGATATACATCAGGCGTTCAAGGTTCAGCGTAGCGATGCTGTCGAGATTGATCGGGTTCGCCACCCCACCGACCGCCAGGTTCTGGATATGCGGCGATTTACCGCCCAGCAACGCCACCACGCGGTTAGCGTCACGCTGACATTCCAGCGCCTGTAGATAGTGGGCGACCGCAATCAGGTTGACCTCCGGCGGTAACTGCATTGCCGGGTGTCCCCAGTAGCCATTGGCGAAAATACCCAACTGACCGCTGGCGACAAGATCCTTGATCTTGTTCTGAACTTTCGTGAACTCTTGCGCGCTGTTCAGGTGCCAGCTCGACACGCCATCCAGCATCGCGGAAGCTTTTGCCGGATCGGCTTTCAGCGCAGAGGTAATGTCCACCCAGTCCAGCGCAGAGAGCTGGTAGAAATGGACAATGTGGTCATGGGTGGTATGCGCCGCCAGAATAATATTACGGATATACTGCGCGTTGACGGGAACATCGATATTCAGCGCGCTTTCCGCCGCACGAACGGAGGAAATTGCGTGGGTTGTCGTACAAACGCCGCAAATACGCTGCACAATCATCCATGCATCGCGCGGATCGCGGTTCTTCACGATCTCTTCCATACCGCGCCACATGGTGCCGGACGCCCATGCTTTGGATACGACGCCGTTCTCAATTTCGCAGTCAATGCGTAAATGACCCTCAATACGGGTTACCGGATCAATAGTAATTCTCTGGCTCATGCTTTGCTCGCCTCATGACGATTATGATCGTTTTGTTTTAAAGGAGGAAGTATCGGCAGTAGACGAATGAGTACGATGTATGCACAAATCTCAATAGCCACAAAACCAATAGAAATCAACAGTTCTTCCCAGGTTGGGAAGTAGTGGTAGCCGCCGCCCGGGTTGAATGCCACCAGCGAATAGGTCAGACGCCACGTCGCGCAGCCCAACAGCGCGCTCAACGCCGACAGGTACAGCATACGAGAGTCATTACGCAGTTTCGCCACACGCAGCACCACTAACGGGAAGACCATCAGGACGACTTCAATCCAGAACATGGCGGAGTAAAAATCGCCGGCAAACGCATAGGACAGTTTATCGCGATAAATCAGTTCGCCAAAGCGCAGGACGACGAAAATCGCCAACAGCACGCTGATGGTATTTGTCAGCTTAATAAACAAATTTTTCTCGTCAGGACCGTTTCCTTTCAGACCTGCCTGAACCAACGAACCCTCAAATATGACAATGGAGAAGCCCATGATAAACGCGGTCAGAACCGAGAACAGCGGCAGCATTTCATAGCTTTGCCATAGAGGATGCACTTTATAACCCGCCGAGATCATCAATGACCCCATTGAGGACTGGTGCATCGTCGGCAGCAGCGCGCCCAGTGCGATAATAAAGAACATCACCTTGTTCAGACGCTTGAGCGAGACTTTCCAGCCCAGACGTTCAAACAGGGCAGGCGCAAACTCCAGCGCCATCACACCGATGTAGATAGTCATACAGACCGCCGTCTCAAACAGTACCGAGTTCACGTTGAAGTGACCCGGAATGTAGAAATACGGCAGGTTCCAGTAACGACCAACGTCGATAGTGATCGACAGGCCACCCAGCGAGTAGCCAAACAGGCTTGCCAGCAACGCCGGGCGCACCAACGGATGGTATTGCCCACGGTTAAAGACATACACCGCCCATGCCAACGCCCAACCGCCGCAGGCAAAGCCGGTGCCGATCAACAGGTCAAAGGCAATCCAGACGCCCCACGGGAAACCACCGTTCAGGTCGGAAACGGAACCCAACCCGAAGACCAGACGCTTCACGATAAGAAGCATACACAGGACGATTAACGGCCCAAAGATAATGACCGGCTTACTGATGATTTTCCCGCCCAGCGGTTTTGGATCATGACTCATGATCGTCTCCTCCATCGTGATGGTCGTTTTTGCTATTACGACGAACCAGCACGGTTAAGCCCGCCAGCGCAGCCAGGGGTAGTATCATGCCTTTATAAAGCGTGTGTTGAACATGCTCGGAGCGCGCGCCGGTTGCAAGGTCATCCAGCTTCGGCAGATCCAGATCTTCATAAGGAACGCCTGTCAGCACCAGCACCTGTGTACCGCCGCCTTCTTTTTCACCATAGAGATGCGGGTAGTATTTAGGCACCGTATGCAGATAGGTGTCGTCCGTTTTCAACGTCTGGCGCGGATAGTGATATTCACTGCCTGGTTTGAGAGCCAGACGTTTTTTCGCTTCTGCCATCAGCTCTTCACGAGTACCGAAAATGACGGCCCCTGCCGGACAAACTTCCACACACCCCGGCAGACCGCCTTTATCCAGACGCTCAACGCCTTTCTGGTTACACAACTCACACTTGTGAAGCGCGCCAAACGGGTTGTTGTAGTCGTACTTAGGTACGTTGTACGGACAGGCGACCATACAGTAACGGCAGCCGGTGCAGACATCTTTGTCATAGTGGACGATGCCGGTTTTCGGATCTTTTTTCAGCGCCGACACCGGACAAACGGAAACGCAGTTAGGATCGACGCAGTGCATACACTGTTTCTTGATGTAGGCGTAGCCGTTCTCTTCCTGATCTTTGTTCACGCCCGTGCCGCTGCGCCATACCTGGATAATGTTATTGGTATACGGCGATAGCTTGTCGTTGTTCGACCAGGTCTGCTCCCCCTCCGGGTTACGCGCCGGGAAGTTGATATCCTGACATTTTGTGACGCAGGCCTGACAGCCCACGCACAGAGTGGAGTCGTACAGCATTCCCAACGAACCTGGAATCGGCGGACGGTTTTCTGCAGCCGCATGGCTGACGGAGGGCGCGGCGCCCAACAGCAATGCTCCACCGGAGGCTGCTTTAATAAAGTCACGTCTGTTCACGGTTATTCTCCCCGTGAGTCAGCGTTATCTTTCTTTTGCTGACGCCCCAGTTCACGTACCGCCATCACGCTGACGCCGGCAACCAGACCTACTACGCCGCCAAGCAGACCGACGGCACCCGCAGAGATGTTGCCGCCTTCTTTCATATTGACGTCAGGTTTCTCTGAACGCGGAGTTTGGTTTTCGACATGAGCAAGCTGGTGAATGCCCTTATGGAACCCGATACCTTCTTCGTTACAGCCATAGCAAGGATGACCGATCGCCACTGGCCAGACGCCGCCGACGTCGCAGAACTGTAACGTAGAACAGTTGCCCCAGGTTTCCGGCCCTTTACAGCCAAGATGGTAGAGACACCAGCCCTGACGGTGGCCTTCGTCGCCAAATTCTTTGGCAAAACGGCCTGCGTCGAAGTGCGGACGACGTTCGCAATGCTCATGAATCAGACGGCCATAGGCAAAGGTTGGACGATTTTTCGCATCCAGCTTCGGCGGCGTGCCGTAAGTGATGATATGCGCGACGGTCGCCAGGAAGTTATGCGGGTTTGGCGGGCAACCAGGAATATTGATAACCGTTTTGCCTGGTAAGACTTCCTGCAGGCTGACAGCGCCGGTTGGGTTTACGCCAGCCGCAGCAACGCCGCCCCATGCCGAGCAGGAACCGATTGCGATAATTGCGGCTGCGCCGTCGGCGGCTTTGCGGATGTGATCCACAATCGGCTCGCCGGCAACCATGCAGTAGATACCGTTATCTTTTAATGGGATAGAACCATCCACCACCAGAACATATTGCCCTTTATACTTTTCCAGAGCGTGATGTTTGTTTTCTTCGACCTGGTGGCCGAACGCGGCGGAAAGTACCTCGTGGTATTCCAGAGAGATGGTCTCCAGAACGAGATTTTCGACGGTTGGGTGTGTAGCACGAAGCAGTGATTCGGTACAACCGGTACACTCCTGAGCGCCAATCCAGATAACGGGCGGACGCTGTGGATTGGATACCGACTCTGCCATTTCTGCGGCGGCTTTGCTACTGAGCCCCATAGTAGCGGCCAGTGCTGCACAAAGCTTCATGAAATCACGACGGTTAATGCCGTGAGAAGTGATGAGAGTATTATCTCCAGTCATTTTATAGTTATTCCGTTACGAAGACCTGGCTTTTATTTTGCACTGTTCGCGAAGAAGTTATTGCGATCGGTGCGCCATTTACCACACTTTTTTTATGGTTATGTGCGCCATAATACTTCGACGGAACAGTAAAACGAAGGGAAGAGGCAATAGTGTAATTAATTAAAGCAAGATAATACCCCTGTTGGATCAACCTTCGAGTCGATAACCTGCCATAAAGAAGCGAATTGCCATCCCGGAATGATTCTCTTTAAAGAAATCCATCACCATTTCTTTATCCAGACCATAGCGACGCGTCAGAATTCCGGCCTCCCACGCGCTAAGTTGGCGATCGCCGGTCTTTTCGAACATACGGTGCGTAAAACCTAATATAAAGCCACGTTTATAATCAGAACAGAAATTCACCGCATTATGCGCGCTATATGCATATGGCGCGTTCAACCCGGCCATTAACCCTTTCCCAAAATGATTATTCATCTGACCTCCCCAGTCGCTATATAATAAATTATATAGCGACTAATTAAATGAAGGCCAGCGCATTACGCGCTTTTTTGCTTCACATCAGAAAGCTACCCATTCATCAGTAGCCTGCGCGGAAGCTGATGCCGTTCTCTGAACGCCAGGCGCCGCTTTCGCCGTTGCGCGCTGTTGCGGTTCACCAGCAGAAAGCCGGAACTGCTGTACGGAGCGTTGCAAATCCTCCGTCTGCCGCTCCAGCGCCGCCGCCGCCGCGGAAACCTGCTCCACCAGCGCGGCGTTTTGTTGCGTAACGCTATCCATTTGCGTAATCGCCACGCCAACCTGAGAGATACCTTTACTTTGCTCTTCGGAGGCGGACGCGATCTGTTTCATTATCGTCGTCACTTCTGTGACGCCGCGCAGGATAGCGTCCATCGTCGCTCCGGTCTCTTTAACCAGCTCCGCACCCTGCTCTACGCGGCGTACCGATTCGCCAATTAATGCTTCAATTTCTTTCGCCGCCCCCGCGCTGCGGCTGGCCAGATTACGCACCTCACCAGCGACCACCGCGAAGCCGCGTCCCTGTTCGCCCGCTCTGGCCGCTTCTACCGCTGCGTTCAAGGCCAGAATATTGGTCTGGAAAGCAATGCTATTAATCACCGTAGTAATTTCGGCGATCTGCTGCGAACTGGCGGAAATACCATCCATCGTTTCCACCACATCGGAAACCAGCTCACCGCCTTTTCCTGCCGTTACCGAGGCGGCATCCGCAAGTTGGCTGGCCTGGCGGGCGTGGTCGGCATTCAGTTTCACCGTTGCGGTAAGCTGTTCCATACTGGCGGCGGTCTCTTCCAACGCGGCGGCCTGTTCTTCCGTTCGGGAGGAGAGATCATTATTGCCGGTAGAAATTTCCGTCGCGCCGCGCCAGATATTGTCGCTTCCGGCGCGAATCGTACTCACAGCTTCCCGTAAACTGTCCTGCATCGCGCGCAGTAGCGGCACCAACCGACCTACGCAGTTACGCCCTAACGTTTCAATCGGCTGGCTAAGATCGCCTTGCGCGATGCGCTGAAATTGCTGACGGATGCGCTCCAGCGGTTTCACCATCATTGCAACCAGATAGCGATCGGTAAAAATCAGGATGCCAATACCCAGAATCACCGCCGTGATAAGCAGGATGCGGATGGTATAGGTTTTACCATCGACCATCACGCGGGTGTTATCCAGCATGGCGCCAGCTTCATGATTAAACCGTTCCGCGCTGGCGCCGAACGCGCGGCTGAGTGCAGGCGTGACCGTACTGGCATGTTCGCTCCAGGCGGTCAGCGATCCTTGCTGCGCCAGTTGCATTTGAGGAATAACGCCTTTCTCCAACAAGGCCTGCCAGTTGGACAACACCGCCATTGAGATATCAGGGTTCATCGGCCCTGGCGACAGCGTTTTCATCTCCTCCAGCTTCTGACGCATATTCTCGAGCGACTGCTGAGCGGGCGCAAAATCGGGCGTGCCGCCGCCGATTTTTACATCCATCGCGCGGCTAAGGCGGGTAACAAAGCGGAAATATTGATCGTTACCCTGGCTTAGCACTGTCATTTGCCGCACAAGATGTCGGTCAATATCATTTCCTTCCGAAACTTCGGATAATGCATGGACGCTGTATAACCCCACCCCCGACCAGAGTAGACAAAAAAGCCCCAGTATCGTCAGCATGACCATACGAATAGTAAAGTTTTGCAGCAAACGCATATGAATTTCCTTGCTGAATATAAGAGATTCGTCATCAGACGATGACGTACTCTCGTTATCGGCAAGGCGCGGAGAATATATAATGCATTCTCCATTTTTTTACAGTTATCGCCGTTTACGCGCGCACAGATGTTATATATCTGTGAACACAGAGAAAATCTTTCAGTGTTATTACTTAGCAAATGTATGGATGTAGTAGAAATATTGCGTAAGGCAGAAGGGACACGATTATCCGCCGTTAAAGAAGCGGCGTCTTACAGCCGGGCTCAGCGTCCTTTGCCCGACTGCTCCGCCGTTGACAACGGCTCAATGGTTATGCCGCGTCAACCTGTCAAGATAGCCCATCACGAACGCCGACAGGACAAAGGTTAGATGGATGATGACGTACCACATTAATTTGTTATCCGGGACGTTTTTCGCATCCATAAACACGCGTAACAGGTGAATGGAAGAGATAGCAACTATCGATGCCGCCACCTTATTTTTTAGCGAAGTCGCATCCATTTTCCCCAGCCAGTTCAGTTTCTCTTTGCCCGCCGAGATATCCAACTGAGAGACAAAATTTTCATACCCGGAGAACATGACCATTACCAGCAACCCGCCGACCAGCGTCATATCAACCAGCGATAACAGTACCAGGATCAGATCGGCCTCCGCCAGGGCAAAAACATTCGGCAGAACGTGTAGAATTTCCTGGAAAAACTTTAACGCTAAAGCGATCAGCGCCAAAGAGAGGCCAAAATACACCGGCGCGAGCAGCCAGCGAGACGCATACATTACATTTTCAAGAAAGCGTTCCATAGGGACCTGTCAGGTAACTAAAACCAGCAACAGTATATCTCAACCATGCAACATCAGATCAACATGCCAGTTAAATCTCATCCGGTTTAACCTGTGGGCGCTGATATTCAGGCCATACCAGCGCTACCAACGCCGGGTAGGCTTCAAGACTGAACTCCCGAAAACACTGACGTAAATTAAGGACGTCCAAATCCGAATACGGCACCTTTTCACCGTTCAGACAACGCTTCTTAATATTGTCGTAATACTTATAAACGGCAGAGTTAAGGTCGCTGCAACGGCGTTGAGCGTCAAATAATCCGGGCGTTTCATTCAACTCAGTCATTGTCATTCGTTTTATCGTTGCATGAAGGAAATCGATATATTCATGGTTAACGCGCCAGTACCATACCGGCGTTATCGAATTCATTAATACTGAAAAATGATCTTCACCCTCTTCCTTTGTCATGGGTTCAGTTTGATTTAAATTTACGGCTTTTCCACCAGGACGTTTTTTATTAACCTCCCACATCAGGAAGAGTATCGCGCCAGTCAGTAATAGCAATATAATAACAGAATAAAAAATACTGTTCATAGCAGGCTCCATTTTTTTTGATTTTAAAATTACACCATGTTATTGTCAACGAAACCTACACTATTAAAAATAGTATACCGCTGATCGTAAAGGATATTTAGTCATGCTTCCTGAGCATCTGGTTTCCTCTCATTTTCGCCTGTCATTGCCGCCCCCTGAAGCCACAGAAAACAGTAAAAATTTGGCTCAGGGAAAGACAAAACTCAGCGATTACGAGCCCGATATTTTAATTAGCGCTAACGCTGCCGGGCAACCCAGAAACGTATTATTTGAAGAACGCGACCGTCATATTAAAGAACGTCTGTATTGTGTGGCTAAAATTGAAACGTTTGCCCGTCTGATAAACGCACTACAGGCTGAAGGCGATATTGACGCCCAAACGCTAAGTAAAATACTGGCGGATAAAACCGCAATGATAAATGAAAAAGGCAATGCCATTTGGCTTAATTTAATCACTCGCGAGACCAATACGCCGCTATTTTATTCACTGGAAGATAAAGATGAAAGAGGTCGAAGATAATAACGTTTATTTGGCTTTAGATAACCATAAAAGCGATGAATTTATCTTAAAGCAAAATCTTGCAGCACTAATCGCCAGTAAAAATGCCACTCTGGAAAAGGTAACGCAGGAAGTGGTATCCATACCGGCGGCGTTAGTGCGCCTGAAGTGGCAAAACCGACGGGAGATTTATGCATTACAGGTCAAAGAGGAGATTTATGGCGCGACCATCAATGCCATTATCGAGCAGCATCCTGAATTACGAGACAAAATTATGTCTCGTCTTGAAAGTGACTGGCAGCATCTGCTGGCTCGCGAGACGGCAACCTTACGTCTGACGCGTAAGCTTTCCGATGGCGACTACCGGACGCGCAACGTCGCCACCGTCGCACGGCAAGAAAAATAACCGTCATGGCTAGTTAACTCTGTTGTGAATACGGGCGAAGCATAAGGATCGTTCTGATTATCCCTCTTACGGTAGTAAAAGTGTCTACGCTTAAAAGGTGTTCAACCTGAAGGGAGAAGCTCAATGTCTCATCTATACGACCCTACCACGCAGTATTATACCGGCGAGTATCCTAAGCAAAAACAGCCGGCGCCCGGCGTCCAGGCGAAAATGACGCCTGTTCCTGACTGCGGCGAAAAAAGTTATGTCGGCAGTGGTCGCCTTAAAGATCGTAAGGCGCTGGTGACAGGGGGCGACTCCGGGATTGGGCGCGCTGCCGCCATCGCTTACGCGCGTGAAGGCGCAGATGTCGCGATCAACTATCTACCGGCGGAAGAAGAGGACGCCCAGCAGGTTAAAACGCTGATTGAGGAGTGCGGCCGTAAAGCGGTGTTACTGCCAGGCGATCTTAGCGACGAATCTTTCGCCCGTTCGCTGGTCCATAAGGCGCGTGAAGCGCTGGGTGGGCTGGACATTCTGGCGCTGGTAGCCGGTAAACAGACAGCAATCCCGGAGATAAAAGATCTGACCAGTGAGCAATTTCAGCAAACCTTCGCCGTTAACGTTTTTGCCCTGTTCTGGATAACCCAGGAAGCGATTCCGCTGCTGCCAAAAGGCGCCAGTATTATCACGACGTCGTCTATCCAGGCGTATCAGCCCAGTCCGCACCTGCTGGATTATGCGGCAACCAAGGCGGCAATCCTCAATTACAGCCGCGGCCTGGCGAAACAGGTGGCGGAAAAAGGAATTCGCGTGAATATTGTCGCGCCTGGCCCTATCTGGACAGCGCTGCAAATTTCTGGCGGCCAAACACAGGATAAAATTCCGCAGTTTGGCCAGCAGACGCCAATGAAGCGGGCCGGTCAACCGGCAGAGCTGGCCCCGGTGTATGTCTATCTGGCAAGTCAGGAATCAAGTTACGTTACCGCAGAAGTGCACGGCGTGTGCGGCGGGGAACATTTAGGCTAACGAATGGAGTAGATTAAGCTGGCGCAATTCTGTTAAGCAGAGCGCCATCTTAGGCAATAAAAAGCCGGGTAGCGGCTTCGCCTTACCCGGCCTACAGCGTCAGCAGAATACTTATTTCGCTTTTGCGGTCTCTTCGCCAACCAGACCAATCTTGAGATAGCCCGCCTGATGCAGCATATCCATCACTTTCATCAGGGTTTCATAATCTACGGTTTTATCCGCGCGGAAGAAAATCGTAGTATCCTTTTTCCCTTCCGTCAGGGCCGTTAGCTCGGCAATCATCGTATCATCCGTCACCGGATCGTTACCGATAAACATGGTGTTATCCGCTTTCACCGACAGATAAATCGGTTTTTCCGGGCGCGGCTGCGGCGTACTGGTAGAAGCGGGCAGATTCACCTTGACATCCACCGTCGCCAGCGGCGCAGCCACCATAAAGATAATCAACAGAACCAACATGACATCGATAAACGGCGTCACGTTGATTTCATGCATTTCACCGTTGTCATCCAGGTTTTCGTTAAGACGCATTGCCATGACGCATTACCCTACCCGTAATTTCTGCGCGGCGCGTACCGGCTGCGCGCAGGCGCTCGCATTTAGATCGAGATCGCGGCTTTGCAGCAGCAATACCTGCGCCGCTACGTCGCCCAGCGTTGCTTTGTAACTGCCTATCTGACGTGCGAAGATGTTGTAAATGACGACCGCCGGGATCGCGGCTACCAGCCCAATCGCCGTCGCCAGCAGCGCTTCCGCAATACCAGGAGCGACCACCGCCAGGTTGGTAGTCTGCGTTTGCGCAATACCGATGAAGCTATTCATAATGCCCCATACGGTACCAAACAACCCGACGAAGGGGGAAATGGCGCCGATCGTCGCCAGATAACCGTTGCCTCGTCCCATGTAGCGGCCAACCGCCGCGACGCGACGTTCCAGACGGAAGCCGGTACGTTCTTTAATCCCTTCGTTATCTTCGCTGCCCTGAGAGAGTTCCAGCTCATTCTGCGCTTCATTGATGAGCTGCGCGCTGAGGCTTTTTGCGCTGAAACCTGCCGCAATATCGGAAGCCTGATCTAAGGAGCGCGCATCGGCTAATTGCAGTTGTTCACGCTTTAAGCGGCGCTTTTGAGTGAAAAATTCAACGCTTTTACTGAAGAAGATAGCCCAGGTGACGACCGACGCCAGAATCAGACCAATCATCACGCACTTCACGACAATATCGGCGTGCTGATACATACCCCAGACGGAAAGATCCGTCTGCATCAAATTATTACCCACTCTGTATCTCCAGGACGCAAATCACAAAATCTGAGCATAATAATATCAAAACGACGTCGAATTGATAGTCGTTCTCATTACTATTTACATACTGCCGCACCTTTGATGCTTTTTCTTTGCGCTTACGCAGTAAAAAAGTCACCTGTTTTTATTTTGGCAAAATTTTCATCTGTATCACACGTAGCCAGGATGCAGATTGTTATATTCATGCTAGTTTAGACATCCAGACGGTTAAAATCAGGAAGCGCAACATGACGGATAAACAGTTGGATACCAAACTGGTAAACGCAGGACGCAGCAAAAAATACACGCTTGGCTCAGTGAATAGTGTGATTCAACGCGCTTCTTCACTGGTATTTGACACCGTCGAGGCCAAAAAACACGCCACCCGCAATCGCGCCAACGGCGAATTATTTTACGGACGTCGGGGAACGCTGACCCACTTTTCGCTCCAGGAAGCCATGTGTGAACTGGAAGGTGGCGCCGGATGCGCGCTCTTCCCGTGCGGCGCGGCGGCGGTCGCCAACACCATTCTGGCATTCGTTGAACAGGGCGACCACGTCCTGATGACTAACACAGCCTATGAACCCAGCCAGGATTTCTGCAGCAAAATTCTCGGCAAACTGGGCGTGACGACAAGCTGGTTCGACCCGCTCATCGGCGCGGATATCATGCAACATATTCAGCCGAACACGAAAGTCGTATTTCTGGAATCCCCCGGCTCTATTACCATGGAAGTACATGATATTCCGACCATTGTCAGTGCGGTGAGACGCGTCGCGCCAGAAGCCGTCATCATGATGGATAATACCTGGGCAGCTGGCGTTCTGTTTAACGCGCTGGAGTTCGATATCGATATCTCTATCCAGGCAGGCACCAAGTATCTGATTGGTCATTCTGACGCGATGGTCGGTACTGCCGTTGCAAATGCGCGCTGCTGGGAACAATTGCGGGAAAACGCCTATCTGATGGGGCAAATGCTCGACGCGGACACGGCTTACATGACCAGCCGCGGTCTGCGCACGCTCGGCGTCCGACTACGCCAGCATCATGAAAGCAGCCTCAAAATCGCCGCGTGGCTGGCGAACCATCCTCAGGTCGCGCGCGTTAATCATCCGGCCCTGCCGGGTAGCAAAGGTCATGCGTTCTGGAAACGAGACTTTACAGGCAGCAGCGGTCTGTTTTCCTTCGTGCTCAATAAAAAGCTGACCGAGGCAGAATTATCAGCCTATCTGGATAACTTTTCGCTGTTCAGTATGGCCTACTCCTGGGGAGGCTACGAATCGCTGATTCTCGCCAATCAGCCGGAACAGATCGCCGCGATTCGTCCCGCAGGCGGCGTAGATTTTACCGGTACGCTGGTCCGGGTGCATATTGGTTTAGAGAATGTTGATGATTTAATCGCTGATTTAGCCGCCGGATTCGCCAGAATTGTGTAAAGTTGCCGCAGATGGACATATATGCAGACAATTTCCGTGGAAAAGTCTGCGTTTGTTGCGTCCGGGATCAAGGCATCCCGGGCGATTCAGGAGTACAATAGGCACATAAAAGCGTAAATGCTGTTCCACAGGAAAGTTCATGGCTGTCATTCAAGATATTATCGCTGCGCTCTGGCAACATGATTTTGCCGCGCTGGCGAATCCACACGTTGTCAGCGTCGTCTACTTTGTCATGTTCGCCACGCTATTTTTAGAAAACGGTCTGCTGCCAGCGTCATTCTTACCCGGCGATAGTCTGCTGCTACTGGCAGGCGCGCTGATCGCCCAGGATGTGATGCATTTTTTGCCAACAATTGGCATTCTCACCGCCGCGGCCAGTCTCGGCTGCTGGCTAAGTTATATCCAGGGACGCTGGCTCGGTAATACGCGTACCGTCAAAGGCTGGCTGGCGCAGCTTCCGGCAAAATATCATCAGCGCGCCACCTGCATGTTTGACCGTCACGGTTTGTTAGCGTTGCTTGCCGGGCGTTTTCTGGCGTTTGTCCGCACTCTGCTGCCAACGATGGCGGGTATTTCCGGCCTTTCCAACCGCCGGTTTCAGTTTTTTAACTGGTTAAGCGGCCTGCTGTGGGTGACTGTCGTGACCAGCTTCGGCTACGCGCTCAGTATGATCCCGTTTGTTAAGCGCCATGAAGACCAGGTAATGACATTTTTAATGATCCTTCCCATCGCGCTATTGGTCGCCGGGCTGTTAGGTACGCTGGTCGTGGTGATTAAAAAGAAATACTGTAACGCCTGAGGCATCCATAACCGGCCAGGATGGCCCGGTTACGCTTCGTTGGCCTGTGGCGGGATGACCCACTTAGCTCCCTTGCATTGTCCGCATTCTTGCCGCATCTTCGCCCGGCGTCACGCCAAAATAACGTTTAAACTCCCGGCTAAACTGCGATGCGCTCTCATAGCCGACCCGCATCGCCGCGGCGCTGGCCTTCATACCGTCGTGAATCATCATCATCCGCGCCTTATGCAGTCGGTAGCTTTTTAAATATTGCAACGGCGAGGTGCTGGTGACCGCCTTAAAATTATGGTGAAATGCCGACACGCTCATGTTCGCTTCTGCCGCCAGTTGCTCAACATTCAGATTCTCAGTGTATTTCATTTCGATCTGTTTAAGTACGCGACTGATCAGGCTAAAGTGCGTCTGACGACTAACCAGTGCAAGCAGCGCCCCGCCGCGCGGCCCCATCAGCACATGATAAAGAATTTCGCGAATAATCTGTTTTCCCAGAATCCGCGCATCCAGCGGGCGCTCCATCACATCCAGCAACCTTTCCACCGCGCATAAAATCTCGTCCGACAGCGTGGCGGAGTTAATCCCGCTGGCCGCCATCGGCAACTGGAAACGCTCATCTTCGCCAATGTCCATGAGCAACTCTTGCAGTTGCAGCACATCAATGTCGATCCGAATACCGGCCAGCGGTATCTCCGGCGTCGCCCAGGTCTCGCATTCAAAAGGGAGCGGAACGGTCAGTAAAAGATATTCATTAGCGTCGTAACGAAACTCGCGTTCATTAATATAGCCAATTTTATGGCCGGAAAAGAGAAATATGATGCCAGGCTGATACATGACCGGCGTGCGCGGTCCCGGCTCAACGCCATATAACAGACGAATACCCGGTAGTCGCTCGCTGATTATTTTATCATTATTTTTCAAATAATTAATTTTATCCGCTAGCTGTAAGCAAATTGCTTCACGATTCATAACGCGCCATTCTTTTATCAAATCCACTCCGCTGGATTGTGCGCATTTTTAGCGATTTTCTCCAGCATTCTGGAGAAATAGGCAAAACATTGGCAGAAATGTGCATTGAGAGACATCTATCACAAGACCACAATGATGACCATCAGGCAGACAGCCGTCTGCCCTCTTTTTACCCATATAAGGGAATGAGCAATGAACAATTTTAAATTACATACACCTACCCGCATTCTGTTTGGTAAAGGCGCAATCGTCGATCTTCGCGATCAGATCCCGCAGGACGCCCATGTGCTGATTACCTATGGCGGCGGTAGCGTGAAAAAGACCGGCGTACTGGCGCAAGTTCAGGAGGCGTTAAAAGGGCTGGACGTTAGGGAGTTTGGCGGTATCGAACCGAACCCGTCCTATGAAACGCTGATGAAGGCCGTTCAGCTTGTACGCGACGAAAATATTACATTCCTGCTGGCCGTTGGCGGCGGCTCCGTACTGGACGGCACCAAATTTATCGCCGCAGCGGCGCAGTATGCGGACGGCGTCGATCCGTGGCACATTCTGGAAACCGGCGGTACTGAGATTCGTAGCGCAATCCCGATGGGGTCCGTGCTGACCCTGCCGGCAACCGGCTCAGAATCGAACGCCGGCGCAGTCATTTCCCGTAAAACCACTGGCGATAAACAGGCCTTCCACTCCTCGTTCGTGCAACCGGTATTTGCCGTACTCGATCCGGTCTACACTTATACATTACCGCCGCGCCAGGTTGCGAACGGCGTCGTGGATGCTTTCGTCCATACCGTTGAGCAGTACGTCACTTACCCGGTTAACGGCAAAATTCAGGATCGTTTCGCCGAAGGCATTTTACTCACACTGATCGAAGAAGGTCCCAAAGCGCTGCAAGAGCCTGAAAACTATGACGTCCGCGCTAACGTGATGTGGGCCGCCACTCAGGCGTTAAATGGCCTGATTGGCGCTGGCGTTCCGCAGGACTGGGCGACGCATATGCTGGGTCATGAGCTTACGGCGATGCACGGTCTCGATCATGCCCAAACGCTGGCTATCATTCTGCCTGCGCTATGGAACGAAAAACGCGACGTTAAACGCGCAAAACTCCTGCAATACGCTGAACGTGTATGGAATATCACCGACGGTTCCGACGACGAACGTATTGATGCCGCCATTGCCGCCACCCGCCATTTCTTCGAACAAATGGGCGTGCCTACCCACCTGTCCGATTACGGTCTGGATGGCAGCGCTATTCCGGCACTACTGGCCAAACTTGAGGCGCATGGATGCACAAATTTAGGTGAAAATCAGGATATTACGCTGGATGTCAGTCGTCGGATTTACGAAGCGGCGCGCTAAGGTTTTTTCGCCTCTGACTTTCGTTTTTGGCCATTTCGTCCAGACTTAAGTCACTTAGTCTCGCCGGACCCGACTCCGGCGAGCCAATTAAAAGAGGAACACATCATGGCTAATCCAACCATTATCAGGCTACAGGATGGCAACGTAATACCACAACTTGGACTGGGAGTCTGGAAAGCAAGCAATGAAGAGGTGATCGCGGCGATTCATAAAGCGCTGGAGGTGGGCTATCGATCGATTGATACCGCCACTGCGTATCAGAATGAAGAGGGTGTCGGTAAAGCGTTAAAAGAAGCGAACGTGGCGCGGGAAGAACTGTTTATCACCACCAAGTTGTGGAATGACGATCAAAAACGTCCCCGCGAAGCCCTGCAGGAGAGTCTGAAAAAACTGCAGCTTGATTATCTCGATCTCTATCTGATGCACTGGCCCGTACCGGCTATCGATCACTATGTGGAAGCCTGGAAGGGCATGATCGCGCTGCAAAAAGAGGGGCTGGTAAAGAGTATCGGGGTCTGTAACTTTCAGATCCATCACCTCCAGCGTCTGATCGATGAAACCGGCGTTACCCCCGTAATCAACCAGATCGAGCTACACCCCTTGATGCAACAGCGCCAGCTACATGCGTGGAATGCGACGCATAAAATCCAGACCGAATCCTGGAGCCCGCTGGCGCAGGGCGGCGAAGGCGTATTCGATCAGAAAGTGATTCGCGAGCTGGCGGATAAATACGGCAAAACGCCCGCTCAGATTGTTATTCGCTGGCATCTGGACTGCGGGCTGGTCGTCATCCCGAAATCCGTCACCCCTTCCCGTATCGCGGAAAACTTTGCTGTCTGGGATTTCCGTCTCGATAAAGATGAATTAGGCGAGATCGCAAAACTGGATCAAGGAAAACGCCTCGGTCCCGATCCGGATCAGTTCGGCGGCTAAGCCGGACTTACCGCGCTTCATGCCCGACGATTTCGTCGGGCTTTTTTGCATTCCGAAATATTAAGAAACAATTGGCGCACATTTAACAGTATATTTCCCCCGCGCACAAGCGCAGCATTATTCTGATTTTATGAAAATTTATTCATATTAATTATCATCTTACTTAATGCATATAAAATATTTATGGATGTGTGATTGTGGCGGAAAAAAAATCTCAGGGCGTCAAATGGCTCCCATTCATTCTTATTCTGGTGATCGCCGCCGGACTGTGGCAGCTAACGCCCCCTTCCGGGTTAAGCGCGCCGGCCTGGCATTCCGCGATTATTTTTGTCGCGACGATCGCCTCAATTGTGGCGAAAGTGCTGCCTATTGGCGCGGTCGGTATTATCGGCATCACCGTCTTTGCGCTCGCCTATGCCGCCGGCGATAAAACGGCCAGCGGCGCGATTACCACGGCATTGAGCGAGCTGAACAGTTCACTGATCTGGCTTATCGTCGTGGCATTTATGATTGCCCGTGGGTTTATCAAAACCGGGCTGGGTCGGCGTATCGCCCTACAAATGATCCGTCTGTTAGGTAAACGAACGCTGGGCCTGGCCTATGGCCTGGCGTTTGCCGATCTGATCCTCTCCCCCGCGATGCCCAGTAACACTGCGCGCTGCGGCGGCGTGATTTACCCGATCGCCGACTCGCTGGCGCGCAGCTTTGATTCACATCCGGAAGATGAGTCTCGCAGTAAAATCGGCACCTTTCTGATCACCTGTATTGGCAATGTTAACGACGTCACCGCCGCACTGTTTATGACCGGTTATACGGGTAATCTGCTGGCGGTAAAACTGGCGGCGAACGCCGGCGTTACGTTGAGCTGGGGAAGCTGGTTTATCGCAGCGCTCCTGCCTTGCCTGGTCTCTCTTCTTATCGTCCCGCTGCTGGTCTACTGGCTGACGCGTCCGGAGATTAAACATACGCCGAATGCGCCGGATCTGGCGCGCAAAGAGCTGGCGCAAATGGGCAATATGGCGCGCGGCGAGTGGCTCATGCTGGCGACCGTCGGCGTGTTACTGGTGCTGTGGATTTTTGGCGACACGCTTGGCGTGGATGCCACAACGGCCTCTTTTGTCGGTCTCTCAATTTTATTACTGAGCGGCGTGCTCACCTGGGAAGACGTTAAAAGCGAAAAAGGCGCCTGGGATACGTTGATTTGGTTCGCCGCGCTGCTGATGATGGCTAACCAGTTGAAGAAACTAGGATTCACCAGTTGGTTTGGCAACCTGATTGGCGACAGCATCGGCAGTACGATGCATGGAACCAGTTGGATGATCATCCTGCTGCTGCTTAACGCAGCCTATTTTTATACCCACTATTTTTTCGCCAGCGGCAACGCGCAAATCGCCGCGCTGTATGCGGTGTTTCTGGGCGTCGGTCTGCATCTGAATATACCGGCGGCGCCGATGGCGCTTATGCTGGCGTTTACCAGCAGCCTGTACTGCTCTCTTACGCAGTATACCCACGCACGCGGCCCTATTCTTTTTGGCGCCGGCTATGTACCGACGGGCGTCTGGTGGCGAACGGGATTTATTATCAGCCTCTTTAATCAGGCGGTCTTTTTGACAGTCGGCCTCGCATGGTGGAAAGTGTTAGGGTTGTATTAAACGCTTAACGCATCGATAAGCCCCTCGGTTAACGGAGAAATGGAATGACCTGCATTTTCTGTCAAATAGTTGAAGGTAAAGCGCCTTGTCATAAAGTTTGGGAAGATGAGCATCACCTGGCTTTTTTGTCCATTTTTCCGAATACCGATGGGTTTACCGTAGTGATCCCGAAAAAACATTACCCCAGCTACGCGTTCGATCTACCACCGCAGGCGCTGGCGGACCTGATGCTGGCGACGCAAAAAGTGGCGAAACTGCTGGATAAGGCGTTTGTGGATGTGGGCCGTACCGGGATGTTTTTTGAGGGATTTGGCGTCGATCATGTGCACAGTAAGCTAAGTCCGATGCACGGCACAGCTAATCTGAGTGAATGGAAACCTATCGAATCGCGACAGAATAAATTTTTCGAGCGCTACGAGGGGTATCTCTCATCGCACGATCATGAACGGGCGGGTGATGAAAAACTGGCCGCGCTGGCGGCCAGAATTCGGCAAATCCAGGCGTAATCGTTGCCGGATGCGTTCGGCCTGGGTCGATCTGTGGGCCTGATAAGCGCAGCGCCATCAGGCAAAATAATCGCTGGATGGCGGCTTCGCCTTATCCAGCCTGATAGGATACCTGTAAAACCGTTTAACGCCCCGCGCCTTTCCCGCGCTTCTTATTAGCAGCAAGCCCCTGTCGCTGATGCGCCACTGGCGTATGTTTGGTCAACGCCGGGCGGGTGTTGCGGTTCTGGCGACGCGCTTCGCGCATCTCTTCAACGGTCGGCGCAGGCACCAGACACTCACGGCGACCGCCAATCAAATGCTTTTTCCCCATCGCTTCCAGCGCCTGGCGAATCAGCGGCCAGTTCGCCGGATCGTGATAACGCAGCAGCGCCTTATGCAGGCGACGTTGCTTATCTCCCTTCGGCACCACCACATCTTCACTCTTATAACCAATCTTACCCAGCGGGTTTTTGCCGGTGTAATACATGGTGGTCGAATTCGCCAACGGTGACGGGTAGAAGTTCTGCACCTGATCCAGACGGAAGCGGTGGCGCTTCAGCCACAGCGCCAGATTCACCATATCTTCGTCCCGCGTGCCCGGATGCGCGGAGATAAAATACGGGATCAGATACTGTTCTTTTCCGGCCTGTTTAGAGTAAAGGTCAAACAACTCTTTAAAGCGATCGTAGCTGCCCATACCCGGTTTCATCATTTTCGACAGCGGACCTTCTTCAGTATGCTCCGGCGCAATCTTCAGATAGCCGCCCACATGATGGCTCGCCAGCTCTTTAATGTAGCGAGGATCTTCCACGGCGATGTCGTAGCGCACGCCGGAGGCAATTAAGATTTTCTTAATGCCTTTCAGCTCGCGGGCGCGGCGATAAAGATTGATCGTCGGCGTATGGTCAGTATCCATATGCGGACAGATATCCGGATACACGCACGACAGGCGACGACAGGTCTGCTCCGCACGCGGCGACTTACAGCGCAGCATATACATGTTCGCGGTAGGACCACCCAGATCGGAGATCACGCCGGTAAACCCCGGCACCGTGTCGCGGATCGCTTCGATCTCGTTGATGATAGAGTCTTCCGAGCGGCTCTGAATAATGCGTCCTTCATGTTCGGTGATCGAGCAGAAAGAGCAGCCACCAAAGCAGCCACGCATGATATTGATCGAAAAGCGGATCATCTCATAGGCCGGAATGCGGGCATTGCCTTAAGCCGGGTGCGGTACGCGCTGATACGGCAGCGCAAACACGCTATCCATCTCTTCAGTGGAGAGCGGTATAGCGGGCGGGTTAATCCAGACATAGCGATCGCCGTGCTTTTGCATCAGCGCCCGCGCGCAGCCAGGGTTAGTTTCGTGATGCAGAATACGCGACGCATGGGCGTACAGCACCTTGTCGCCTTTCACCTTTTCAAAGGATGGCAACAGGATATAGGTTTTTTCCCACGGCTTCGGACGCGGCGGCTGCACGGTAATCGCCTTAGCTTCCTGCTTTTTCGGCGCGACCGGCTTGTTATCCGCGCACGGCAGATCCTCGCCATAGGGATGGGGGATTGGATCGATTTTACCCGGCGTGTCCAGACGAGTGGAGTCGACGCCGCTCCAGCCAGGCAGAGCTTCTTTAACCATAATCGCAGTGTTACGCACGTCGCGAATCTGATCGATGGTTTCACCCATTGCCAGACGGTGCGCCACTTCCACCAGCGGACGCTCACCGTTGCCGAACATCAACATGTCGGCTTTGGAATCGACTAACACGGAACGGCGCACAGTATCAGACCAGTAGTCGTAATGCGCGGTACGGCGCAGACTGGCCTCAATGCCGCCGAGGATCACCGGTACATCTTTCCACGCTTCTTTGCAACGCTGGGTATAGACCAGAGTGGCTCTGTCCGGGCGCTTGCCCGCCACGTTATCTGGCGTATAGGCATCGTCGTGGCGCAGTCGGCGATCGGCCGTGTAACGGTTGATCATCGAGTCCATATTACCGGCGGTGACGCCGAAAAACAGGTTCGGTTTGCCCAGACGCATAAAGTCGTCTTTGCTGTTCCAGTCCGGCTGAGCGATGATACCGACGCGGAAGCCCTGGGATTCCAGCATACGGCCACAAATGGCCATGCCGAAACTCGGATGATCGACATACGCGTCGCCCGTCACCAAAATAATGTCGCAGCTATCCCAGCCAAGTTGATCCATTTCGTCACGTGACATCGGCAAAAACGGCGCCGGCCCAAAGCAGGCGGCCCAGTACTGCGGCCAGGAGAAAAGGTCGCGATCCGGTTGGATCAGGGATGTTGCGCTCATAGTGCTTCCAAAAATGGTAAAAAAATAATCAAAGGCCGGGGATTATAAGCCGGAACGAAGGAGAAATCGAAAGGTATTCACCTCTCGCCCTGACGGGCGAGAAAAGGATTATGGCACCGGGTTTACCAGCATCTGCCCAATCGAGCCGCGATCCGCCATTTCCAGCGTCTGGCTGTTGAAATAGAACGGGAAGTGCGGCCAGGACGGCTGACCGTAGTAGACCAGCAATTCGACTTGCCCATCCACCCAGACGGTATCTTTCCAGCCTCTATCCTCCGGGAACGGCATAGCGCCGTTGACGTTACGAATCAGGAAAGAGACGCCCTCAATATGGAATGATTGCGGCATATCGGCGCGTACCGTCCAGCGCTCCCAGGAGCCTTGCTGGGCGGTAATATCAATGCGATTCACATCCCACAGTTGGCCATTGATCCCCGGATCGTCGCCAAGACTAATGTCCCGGCTGCGGATAGGCGCGCCGCTCATGATCTCCGTCGGCAACAGACGCATCGGCAGATTATCGGTCACCAGCGGCAGCAATCCGGTTGGCCGCAACGTCAGCACCAGGGTAGAAACCAGAATACTGGAAGGCTCAAAGAAACCGCGAATCCGATCGACTATGCTGGCCGCTTCCCCACAGGTGATCGAGACTTCATCCCCGTTAGTCATATCAACCAGGATCTCACGTCGCTCGCCGGGCGCCAGTGACAACTGTTTGACGGAAACCGGCGCAGGTAAAAAGCCCTGATCGCCTGAAATCACATGCAGCGCCCGGCCATCGCTCATCTGGAGCTGATACCGGCGCGAGTTCGAGGCGTTCAATAACCGTAACCGCACCCAGCCGCGGGACACTTCGACATAGGGGCTTTGCGCGCCGTTCACCAGCAACGTATCGCCGACAAAACCGCCGCTTCCCGGTTCGCTGTACTCCGGCGTCCCAAAGTTATCCAGCCGCTTATCCTGGATAATGACGGGAAAATCATCCACGCCGTAATGGTTCGGAATGGGCAGCGTTTTACTGATGTCGTCTTCGACCAGCCACATTCCGGCCAGGCCGTTATACACCTGCTGCGCAGTGCGGTTAGGCGTGTTGGCGTGATACCACAGCGTCGCGGCGCTCTGGCGAATCGGCAACACTGGTGCCCAGTCGGCGTTCGGCGACATCATACGCGCTGGCCCCCCCATCAGCGGCCCCGGCACCAGTAAACCAGCAACCGTCATGGAGACATTTTCCGCCAGACGGTTGCTATAGATGAGTTTAACGTCATCGCCTTTCCAGACGCGGATTGTCGGCCCCAGATAACGACCGTTTACTCCCCAAACCGGCGCGCGCGTGCCCTGCGTGAAAGACCAGTGCGCTCGCTGTAGCGTCATAAATAGCGGCTGTCCGCGACGGGACTCCAGCAACGGCGGAACAGGCAACGGCTGCTGCTGACCGGCAGCATTCGCCCTGAAGGGAATCGCGCCTGCACATAGTGCGATTCCCGATGCCTGAAGAAACTGACGCCGACTGAATGACATATAAGCTCCATGTAAAACAGGCTAAAGAGTTGTGCCTGAAAAAATGATTTCTACAATAACAGAGTAAGATCGCTTAAACCTTACCGGCCGCTTCACGTTCCGCAACCTCTTTATCAAGTTCCGCGATTTTTTGCTCCATTAACGCACGGCAATGGGCTGCCAGCTCGCGAACCTGATCTTTACCATATTTGCTGACGTCGACTGGCGGCAGCATTTCCACAATCACCAGTCCGTTGTTCAGGCGGTTTAGATTGACTTTGTTAGAGGTGTTGGAAACGCAGATAGGAATGATCGGCACGCCAGCCGCGATAGCCGCATGAAACGCGCCGGTTTTAAACGGCAGCAGACCGCGTCCCCGACTACGCGTACCTTCAGGGAACATCCAGATAGAAATACGGCGCTTTTTAAAATGGTTAACCACTGCCGCAATGGTGCTATGCGCTTTGGCGCGGTTATTACGGTCAATCAGCAGATTACCGGTCAGCCAGTACAGTTGCCCAAAAAACGGGATCCAAAGCAGGCTTTTTTTCCCCACCGTCACGGTTGGCGGTTGCACAATATTCGCCGCCGTGACCATATCATAATTATTCTGGTGGTTAGCGATATAGATAGCATTGCCATAGCTTTCCGCGTCTGCGGGTTTGCGGCACTCCACTTTCAGGCCAAACAGCGGGGCCAGGCGACCGAACATATGTCCAAACGTCGCCACGTGTTTTGGGTTACGTGGGCTGAAAAGGCAGTAAATAGAACCGAAAACACAGACCAGAATGGAGTAAATAACGGTAACAATAAGACGAAAAATATATAGCATAACAACCTCTGAAGGCCTAAGAGCCCGGCATTCTACGTCACCTGAAATTCAGGTTAGGATTTTGGTAAGTGTGGCTCTCTGGAAAAACGTATTGTTAATCGCAATGCACGAATAAACAACGGTTTTACGGGAAATTTTAATGTTAATCCGATCTGAAACCGTAGGCCGGATAAGACGCTACTGCATCATCATCCGGCAACGGCAGAGCGCCGGATGGCGGCATAAATGCCTTATCCGGCCTACGAGTGACACCTTCTTACTCTTCACTGTCGCCATGTCTTACGCGATGCGGTGAATCAATCTCAATACGATCGATACGCTGCAGGCCGCGCATTAATGTGCCGCGGCGTCCGCGTTCGCCGACCACCTTCTGTAACTCTTCAGGACGCAGTTTGATTTTGCGCTTCCCGACATGGATAGTCAGAGTGCTTTGCGGCGGCAACACGTACAGATGCGCCAGACCATCATCGCCTTTCGCCGCCTCCGCTGACGGAATATTAATGATCTTATTTCCTTTGCCTTTCGACAGTTGCGGCAGAGAGTCTACCGGGAACATCAACATACGTCCGGCCTGGGTAATCGCCAGCAGCATATCGTGCTCGTCTTCAATCACCAACGGCGGCATGACGTGCGCGTTTTCCGGCAGAGTAATCAACGCCTTACCGGCACGGTTACGGGCAACCAGATCGTTAAACGTACAAACGAAGCCGTAGCCCGCATCCGACGCCATCAGCAGTTTCTGGTCATCGCCTTCCATCAGCATATGCTCTACGGTCGCCCCCGGCGGCAGCGTCAGTTTGCCGGTCAGCGGCTCGCCCTGCCCGCGCGCCGACGGAAGCGTAATGGGATCAATAGCATAGCTACGCCCGGTGGTATCAATAAACACCACCGGTTGATTGCTCTTACCTTTCACCGCGGCTTTAAAGCTGTCGCCCGCTTTATAGTTAAGCCCCGGCGCATCAATATCATGACCTTTGGCGCTGCGCACCCAGCCCATCTGCGACAGCACGATAGTCACCGGTTCGGACGGCAGCATATCGTGTTCGCTCATCGCTTTAGCTTCTTCACGCTCATGCAGCGGAGAACGGCGATCGTCGCCATAGGCATCGGAATCCGCCTGTAGCTCTTTTTTCAGCAAGGTATTCATTTTGCGTTCGGAGGCGAGAATGCCCTGCAACTGGTCACGCTCTTTTTCCAGCTCGTCCTGCTCGCCACGAATTTTCATCTCTTCCAGCTTGGCGAGATGACGCAGTTTCAGTTCGAGGATTGCTTCCGCCTGGGTCTCGGTGATGCCGAAACGCGACATCAGCGCGGGTTTTGGTTCGTCTTCGCTACGGATAATCTCAATCACTTCGTCGATGTTGAGAAACGCCACCAGCAGACCTTCGAGGATATGCAGGCGCTTGAGGACCTTCTCCAGACGATAGTTGAGGCGACGACGTACCGTATCGCGGCGAAACGCCAGCCATTCGGTCAGGATCTCCAGCAGGTTTTTCACCGCCGGGCGACCATCCAGACCGATCATGTTCAGGTTAATACGGTAGCTTTTTTCCAGATCGGTGGTGGCGAACAGATGGTTCATCACCTGCTCCATATCCACACGGTTGGATCGTGGCACAATCACTAAACGCGTCGGGTTTTCGTGATCCGATTCATCGCGCAGATCGTCCACCATCGGCAGTTTTTTATTACGCATCTGCGCAGCAATCTGCTCCAGCACTTTCGCGCCGGACACCTGATGCGGCAGCGCGGTGATCACCACGGCGCCGTCTTCTTTGGTCCATACCGCGCGCATGCGCACGGAGCCACGCCCGTTTTCGTAAATTTTACGAATTTCCGCACGTGGGGTAATGATCTCCGCTTCGGTCGGGTAATCCGGCCCCTGGACGATATCCAGCAACTGATCCAGCGTCGTTTTCGGCTGCTCAATCAGCGTAATCGCCGCTTTCGCTACTTCGCGCAGGTTATGCGGCGGAATATCTGTTGCCATCCCCACCGCAATACCGGTGGTGCCGTTCAGCAGAATATTCGGCAGACGCGCCGGTAACATTTTCGGTTCCTGCATGGTGCCATCGAAGTTAGGCACCCAGTCCGCCGTCCCCTGACCGAGTTCCCCCAGCAGGAGTTCCGCATATTTAGACAGGCGAGATTCGGTATAACGCATCGCGGCGAACGATTTCGGATCGTCAGGCGCGCCCCAGTTTCCCTGCCCGTCGACCAGCGGATAACGGTAAGAAAACGGCTGCGCCATCAGCACCATCGCTTCATAACAGGCGCTGTCGCCATGCGGATGATACTTACCCAGCACGTCGCCGACGGTACGGGCGGACTTTTTAAACTTGGCGCTGGCGTTAAGGCCCAGTTCAGACATCGCGTAGACGATGCGACGCTGAACGGGTTTCAGACCATCACCAATAAACGGCAACGCCCTGTCCATGATGACGTACATGGAATAATTCAGATAGGCGTTTTCCGTGAATTCATGCAGCGCAAGGCGCTCTGCCATCTCGCTCATTGATTGTGATTCCTCAACTGTTAGCCCGAACAATACCCGGTATCTCTCAGGCAATATTGCCGCAGATACTACCCTATCTGGCGCGTTGAGTCACAAAGAAAAGGGCCGCGAGCGCGGCCCTGATGGGGTTTATTTGGCAACTTTAGAGATCTGTTTTACGTCAATTTCAACGGAATTCCAGTCCTTATCCACTTCGCCCTGAATTTCAACGGTATCCTGCGGGGTTACGGTCAGGCCGTTCCAACGCTTGTGGTCAATATCCACATTGATAGTACCGGTAGCATCTTTAAACAGATACAGGTCGTCGGAAATGCGCTCGACGATATTCCCGCGCAGCGTTACCCACGCATCGTCACGCAGCGATTTAGCGCTCTCTACCGTCGTGCTGCTGCCGTTCGGGCCGACAAATCCGCCGCCTTGCGTTTGCGTCGCCGACGGGCCGGAGAAGCCGCCCTGCTGAGCCGCCAGAACCGGGGTAGAACACAATGCCATAACGGCAACGATTGCAGCTAATTTTTTCATGATTACTTTTCCCTTTCATGTCGTTTCAGATCCATTTAATAAGTTAATCCTTAACAACTTCTTAAGGCAAAAAAAGATTCTTTTTTTCTGTACATCGCCTGCGGCGACAAGGTTAACTGACGGTAACGCGAGTTACCGCAGGGAAGAACAGATGCGAATTTTACTGGTAGAAGATGACACACTTATTGGCGATGGCATAAAAGCGGGCCTGAGTAAAATGGGTTTCAGCGTCGACTGGTTTACCGAGGGACGTCCGGGCAAAGAGGCGCTTTACAGCGCGCCTTATGATGCGGTCATTTTAGATTTGACGCTGCCAGGGATGGACGGACGGGATATTTTGCGCGAATGGCGCGAAAAGGGTAAACAGGAACCGGTACTGATCCTGACGGCGCGCGATGCGTTAGCAGAGCGCGTCGAGGGGCTACGTCTGGGCGCCGATGACTATTTATGTAAACCTTTTGCGCTCATTGAGGTCGCAGCCCGTCTGGAGGCGCTGGTACGCCGCGCCAGCGGTCAGGCCAGTAGCGAATTGCGCCACGGCCAGGTGACACTCAATCCAGGTAATCTCGTCGCGACACTTGCCGGCGAACCTCTAGCCCTAAAACCGAAAGAGTTCGCGCTGCTGGAACTGTTAATGCGCAACAAAGGTCGCGTGCTGCCGCGCAAGCTTATTGAAGAGAAGCTGTATAACTGGGATGACGACGTGTCCAGCAATGCAGTGGAAGTCCATGTTCATCATTTACGCCGCAAGCTCTGCAGCGAATTTATTCGCACCGTACACGGCATCGGCTACACCCTGGGTGACGCATGAAATTGACGCAACGTCTTAGCCTGCGCGTCAGGCTGACGCTTATTTTCCTGATTCTGGTCTCCATCACCTGGGCAATTTCCAGTTTTGTGGCCTGGAGAAAGACGACGGATAATGTCGACGAGTTGTTTGACACACAGTTGATGCTGTTCGCCAGACGGCTTAGCACCCTCGATCTTAACGAGATCAACGCCCCGCAGCGCATGGCGCATACGCCAAAGAAATTAAAACATGGGCATATCGATGACGATGCGCTGGCGTTCGCCATCTTTTCCGCTGACGGCAAAATGTTGCTGCATGATGGCGATAACGGTCAGGATATTCCGTATCGCTATCGCCGGGAAGGTTTCGACAATGGCTATCTGAAAGATGACAACGACCTCTGGCGTTTTTTGTGGTTGAACTCGGCGGACGGTAATTATCGTATCGTCGTCGGTCAGGAGTGGGATTACCGCGAAGATATGGCGCTGGCGATCGTGGCGGCGCAATTAACGCCGTGGCTGAGCGCCCTTCCCTTCATGCTACTGATTTTATTACTCCTGCTTCACCGCGAGCTCAGACCGTTGAAGAAGCTGGCGCAGGCGCTACGTTTCCGATCGCCGGAATCGGAGACACCGCTCGACGCCAAAGGCGTACCGAGCGAGGTTCGCCCACTGGTCGAAGCACTTAATCAGCTTTTTAGCCGCATCCACTCCATGATGGTGCGCGAACGGCGATTTACCTCCGACGCCGCCCATGAATTGCGCAGCCCGCTGGCCGCGCTGAAAGTACAAACCGAGGTGGCGCAACTCTCGGGAGACGATCCGCTGACGCGAGATAAAGCGCTGACCCAGCTCCATGCGGGGATCGATCGCGCCACGCGGCTGGTCGATCAGCTACTGACGTTATCGCGCCTCGATTCGCTCGATAATTTGCAGGATGTGGCGGAGATTTCGCTGGAAGAGCTGCTGCAGTCCGCGGTGATGGACATTTATCATCCGGCGCAGCAGGCGAATATCGACGTGCGTTTACAGCTTAACGCCCATGACGTCATACGTACCGGTCAGCCGCTACTCTTAAGCCTGTTAGTGCGTAACCTGCTGGATAATGCGATTCGCTACAGTCCGCAAGGCAGCGTCGTCGACGTTACCTTACATGCCCGCAGCTTCACCGTCAGAGATAACGGCCCCGGCGTAGCGCCAGAGATTCTGACGCATATCGGCGAGCGTTTTTATCGCCCGCCTGGCCAAAGTGTGACCGGCAGCGGTCTGGGATTATCAATAGTCCGCCGCATCGCTACGCTGCACGGCATGACGGTGTCGTTTGGCAACGCCGCGGAAGGTGGATTTGAGGCCGTAGTACGCTGGTAGCAGAGACTTTTGCCAAAAACGCAAAAGACTTTGCACATTTTGCTAATTTCACCGTACCGCCCGTCAGCGTAGAATCAGCAGCAAACGCATTCCTTAGAGGGAAAATAATGAGCAACATACTGATTATCAACGGGGCGAAAAAATTCGCGCACTCCAACGGCCAGTTGAATGACACCCTGACCGAAGTTGCCGATGGGCTTCTGCGCGATCTGGGTCATCAGGTTAAGATCGTCCGTGCCGACAGCGATTATGACATTAAAGAAGAGGTGCAGAATTTCGTCTGGGCTGACGTGGTGATTTGGCAGATGCCAGGCTGGTGGATGGGCGCGCCGTGGACAGTAAAAAAATATATGGATGATGTCTTTACCGAAGGTCACAGCACGCTCTATGCCAGCGATGGCCGCACGCGTTCCGATGCCGCGAAAAAGTACGGTTCCGGCGGTCTGGTGCAGGGGAAAAAATATATGCTGTCACTGACGTGGAATGCGCCAATGGAAGCATTTACCGAAAAAGATCAGTTTTTCCACGGCGTAGGCGTAGATGGCGTCTATCTGCCATTCCATAAAGCCAACCAGTTCCTGGGCATGGACGCGCTGCCAACGTTTATTGCCAACGACGTGATTAAAATGCCGGATGTTCCGCGCTATACCGCAGAATATCGCAAGCATCTGAGCGAAATTTTTGCTTAACTGGTCATCCTGGAATTAGAAGGAGTTAACCATGCTTACCGTCATTGCCGAAATTCGCACACGTCCGGGCCAACATCACCGTCAGGCCGTCCTCGATCAGTTTGCGAAAATCATTCCAACCGTTCTTAAAGAAGAGGGTTGCCACGGTTACGCGCCGATGGTGGATCATGCCGCGGGCGTGAGTTTTCAGACTGTAGCGCCTGACTCGATCGTGATGATTGAACAGTGGGAAAGCGTTGCGCACCTTGAGGCGCATCTGCAAACCCCACATATGAAAGCCTATAGCGACGCGGTAAAAGACGATGTGCTGGAAATGAATATTCGTATTCTGGAATCCGGCGTTTAAGTTATTACCATCGTCTGACGTAGCCCTGATGAGATGCGCAAGTGTCGCCATCAGGCTACGGCGTCATGCCAGATTCGCTTATCCGGCCTGCGGTGTGCAGACCGGATAAAGCGTGCAACAACCGTTACACATCCAGATCCGCGAGATCGCCTTTTTCCTGTAGCCAGTTGCGTCGATCTTCAGAACGTTTCTTCGCCAGCAGCATATCCATCATCGCGTTAGTACGCTGATCGTCTTCATCGCTAATGGTGAGCTGCACCAGGCGGCGAGTATTCGGATCAAGCGTGGTTTCGCGTAACTGCATCGGGTTCATTTCACCCAGGCCTTTAAACCGCTGTACGTTCGGCTTGCCTTTCTTACGCTTCAGTTGTTCCAGTACGCCCGCCTTCTCTTCTTCCGTCAGCGCGTAATAGACCTCTTTACCCAAATCAATACGGTATAGCGGCGGCAGCGCGACGTAGACATGTCCATTCTTCACCAGCGCGCGGAAATGTCGGACAAACAGCGCGCAAAGCAGCGTAGCGATGTGCAAACCATCGGAGTCCGCATCCGCCAGGATACAGATCTTGCCGTAGCGCAGCTGACTCAGATCGTCGCTGTCCGGATCGATACCGATCGCCACGGAAATATCATGCACCTCTTGCGAGGCCAGCACTTCATCGGAAGAGACTTCCCAGGTGTTAAGGATCTTACCTTTGAGCGGCATGATCGCCTGATATTCGCGATCGCGCGCCTGCTTGGCGGAACCGCCTGCCGAATCCCCTTCCACAAGGAACAGCTCGGTCCGATTAAGATCCTGCGCGGTACAGTCCGCCAGTTTCCCCGGCAACGCCGGACCACTGGTGAGCTTTTTGCGCACCACTTTTTTTGCGGCGCGCAGTCGCCGCTGCGCGCTGGCAATCGCCATCTCTGCCAGTTGTTCCGCCGCCTGCACGTTCTGGTTCAGCCACAGGCTGAAGGCATCTTTCACCACGCCGGAAACAAATGCCGCACATTGACGCGACGACAGACGCTCTTTAGTCTGCCCGGCAAATTGCGGGTCCTGCATTTTCACGGAGAGCACATAAGCGCAGCGATCCCAGATATCTTCCGCCGACAGTTTAACGCCGCGCGGCAGAATATTGCGGTATTCGCAAAATTCGCGCATCGCGTCGAGCAGGCCCTGGCGCAGACCGTTGACGTGCGTCCCCCCCTGCATGGTCGGGATCAGGTTGACGTAGCTTTCCGTCAGTAATTCGCCGCCTTCCGGCAGCCACAATAGCGCCCAGTCAACCGCTTCCGTTTCACCGTTAAAATTACCGATAAACGGTTTTTCCGGCAGCGTCAGCAGGCCGTTTACCGCTTCGCCCAGATAGTCGTTCAGGCCATCCTGGTAGCACCAGCGCTGCTCGCTGTTATTCACTTCATCTTTAAAAGTGATTTCCACGCCGGGACACAGCACCGCTTTTGCTTTCAGAACGTGCATTAAGCGAGAGACAGAAAAACGCGGGCTGTCGAAGAAACTTTCGTCGGGCCAGAAATGGACGCTGGTGCCAGTATTACGTTTACCGCAGGTGCCGACAACCTGCAAATCCTGCACTTTTTCGCCGTTTTCAAACGCGATGTTATAGACCTGACCGTCGCGGCGCACGGTCACTTCCACGCGCTTTGACAGGGCATTCACTACCGAAATCCCCACCCCATGCAGACCACCAGAGAACTGATAGTTCTTATTGGAGAATTTACCGCCGGCATGAAGCCGACAGAGGATCAGTTCTACCGCCGGAACCCCCTCTTCCGGATGGATATCCACCGGCATCCCGCGTCCGTCGTCAATCACTTCCAGCGATTGATCGGCATGTAAAATGACATCCACGCGTTTGGCGTGACCTGCCAGTGCTTCATCCACACTATTATCAATCACTTCCTGCCCCAAGTGGTTGGGGCGGGTCGTATCGGTGTACATCCCCGGGCGGCGGCGTACCGGCTCAAGCCCAGTGAGTACCTCAATGGCATCAGCGTTATAAGTTTGCGTCATGGTTTAATTAGCAATTCGAATTGATTGTCAGCAACTGTGCAGTCCAAGAAAATCGACAATCTGGTTGAAATAATCTTCGAAGCCCGTGAATGCGTGATTACCTCCCTCGGTCACTGTCTGACGGCAGGAGGCGTAATATGCCACCGCCTGGCGGTAATCCAGCACTTCATCGCCCGTCTGTTGCAGTAGCCAGATCAGGTCCGGCGCTTCCAGCGGGTCAATCTGCATGACTTTAAGATCATAAATATGGCGAGACTCTAGCACATATTGCTGTCCGGTGTAGGGGTTCTCGTTCTGACCGAGATAGTCGGTCAGTAATTCAAAGGGCCGCACCGCCGGGTTGACGACCACAGCCGGTAGCATAAAACATTGCGACAGCCAGGTGGCGTAATAACCACCCAGTGACGATCCTACCAGCCCTAATGGCGCGCCGCCATGCTCAAGCACGAGAGACTCCAGTAGCTCCGCCGCATCGGCAGGATACGGCGGTAGTTGAGGGACGATCATCTCGACGTGTGGATGACGCTCCGCCAGCCAGTTTTTTAGCTGGCACGCTTTTGCCGAGCGAGGGGAACTGTTGAATCCGTGCAAATAGAGAAGCGTAGACATCAGTATCCTTCCGAAGCGGTATCGGGTCGGAACCGGGTATCCTGCAGGCGATGCACTTCCGTCTCCAGGACGCCGTTCGCCTGAAGCACCAGCGTACGCCAGCCCGGCGCGATAGTATCCAGCGTAAAGTTCGCGCAGTGCGGTTTAAACTGTACACAGGTTGACGGCGACGCCAACAGACGGCGTCCGTTCCAGTCGAGATCCAGCTCCTGGTGAATATGTCCGCATAACAGATACTTCACACGCGGGAAATTCGCCAGCACGCTATCCAGCTCACCGGCATTACGCAAGCTGTGCTGATCCAACCAACTGCACCCTGCCGGCAACGGATGGTGGTGCAAAAGGAGCAATGTCTGTCTCTCTGGCGCATCGGCGAGCTTACGCTCAAGCCATTCCAGTTGGAACTCGCTCAGTTCGCCATGCGGAACGCCAAACACCTGGCTATCCAGCAACAAAATCTGCCATTGTTCGCCGATTAACACGCGTTTAGCCGGGGAAATCCCCGCTTCTTGCAGCGCGCTGTACATTGCCGGCTGAAAATCATGATTGCCCGGCAGCCAAACGCAAGGCGCGCGAAAACTTGCGATACCCTCAGCAAAATGCTGATAAGCCGCAGCGGATTGATCCTGCGCCAGATCGCCGGTCGCCACGATCAGATCATATTCATACTGTTGCGCCCGAATAGCCTCCAGCACGGCCTGGTAACTTTCCCAGGTATTGACGCCTAACAGCGTTTCATGCTTTTCGGCAAACAGGTGAGTATCTGTAATTTGTAAAATCCTGACTCGGGCCTCACCAGCCAGAGGTAGGGTTAACAGGCTTTCCAAATGGTGTCCTTAGGTTTCACGACGCTAATAAACCGGAATCGCCATCGCTCCATGTGCTAAACAGAATCGTAGCCAGTCGGCCAGAAACTGATTAATTTGATGCTTTTCGTCGCGTTGATGCAACTTTTTATTTGGATAATCATACCGCGCTTTGAAGCGAAAGATCTGCTGGCTTGAACACACTTCAGCCACCATCGCATCATGGTAGAGGCGCACCGTCAGCGACGGCAGGCTCCAGTAGGTGATGGCTGGCGCCGTTTGCTCGATCGTTACAAGCGTAGTGTATCGGGTCGATTCCACAATCGTTAACCGATATTGTACGTTGCCCACCTGATAGCTCACCGTTTCACCGGGTGCGTCATTGCGCGGCAACAAGCGGCGCAATTGCGAAAAATTGGTTTCGCACAGACGCATCATTTCAGGGAAGTCAGGTGTATAACGCTTCATTTTTTCCACTCGTTTTTTAACTCTTGATGATGTAACTGAAGCCATTGCAAAGCGATGACTGCGGCTGCGTTGTCGATTTTCCCCTCTTCTACCCACTGGTATGCCTGCTCCCGGCTTACCACATGAACCCGAATATCTTCGTTTTCATCCGCCAGACCGTGAATACCTACCGCGGTCGTGGCGTCCACTTCACCCACCAGAATAGATGAGCGCTCGCTGGTTCCTCCAGGACTCGCCAGGTAACTGATAACCGGTCGGGTGCGGCCCACGGTCAGCCCCGCTTCTTCCATCGCCTCACGCCGGGCGACCGCCTCAATGGTTTCGCCTTCTTCTATCATGCCAGCGACCATCTCCAGCAGCCACGGCGTAACGCTTGTGTCATACGCGGCAATACGAATCTGTTCGACCAGCACCACCTCGTCGCGTTCAGGGTCAAAGGGTAGCAAGACGGCAGCGTGCCCGCGCTCAAAAATTTCGCGCTTTACTTCGCCACTCATTTCTCCGTTGAATAAACGATGGCGGAATCGATACATATCTAATGAAAAAAAACCGCGGTAGCGCGTTTCCCGTGCAATAATTTCTACATCGCTTTTGGTGAAAGTAACTGGCAAGTTGTCTGATTTACGCATTGTGCTGCCCTGCTAGCAATAATGATTAAATGATGAATTTCAAGGGTGGTTGACTGCTGTTTTATCACCCTTGTGGTAAATTGGTGCCAATTAAGGCTCGTATGGCACGTAACGCCAACTTTTTGCAGTGGCGGATTCTGCTAGAATCAGCAATTATTTTTACAAATTGATCAGCGCTAAATACTGCTTCACAACAAGGAATGCAAATGAAGAAATTGCTCCCCATCCTTATCGGCCTGAGCCTGTCGGGGTTCAGCACACTAAGCCAGGCAGAGAACCTGATGCAAGTTTATCAGCAAGCACGCCTGAGCAACCCGGAATTGCGTAAATCCGCTGCCGATCGCGATGCTGCATTCGAAAAAATTAACGAAGCGCGTAGTCCTTTACTGCCGCAACTGGGTTTAGGTGCCGACTACACCTACAGCAACGGTTATCGCGATGCGAACGGCATCAACTCCAATCAAACCAGCGCTTCTCTGCAATTAACGCAGACGCTGTTTGATATGTCGAAATGGCGTGGGCTCACCCTGCAAGAAAAAGCAGCAGGCATTCAGGATGTGGCCTATCAGACCGATCAGCAGACGCTGATTCTCAATACCGCGAACGCGTATTTTAAAGTATTGAACGCTATTGATATGCTTTCCTATACCCAGGCGCAAAAAGAGGCTATCTATCGCCAGTTAGATCAAACGACGCAACGTTTTAACGTGGGTCTGGTCGCCATTACCGACGTGCAAAACGCCCGCGCGCAGTATGATACCGTACTGGCGAATGAAGTTACCGCCCGCAACAACCTGGATAACGCGGTAGAAGAGCTGCGCCAGGTGACCGGCAATTATTATCCAGAGCTGGCCTCGCTTAACGTCGAGCATTTTAAAACCGACAAACCTAAAGCAGTTAACGCCCTGCTGAAGGAAGCGGAAAACCGCAACCTGTCGCTGTTGCAGGCGCGTTTGAGTCAGGATCTGGCGCGCGAGCAAATCCGCCAGGCGCAGGACGGTCATCTGCCGACGCTGAATTTAACGGCCTCGACCGGCGTTTCTGATACTTCGTATAACGGTTCTAACACCCACGGTCCAGGTAGCCAGTACGACGATAGCAACATGGGGCAGAATAAAATCGGCCTGAACTTCTCCCTGCCGCTGTATCAGGGGGGGATGGTTAACTCGCAGGTAAAACAGGCGCAGTATAACTTTGTCGGCGCGAGCGAACAGTTGGAAAGCGCGCACCGTAGCGTGGTGCAGACCGTGCGCTCCTCCTTCAACAATATTAACGCGTCTATCAGCAGCATCAACGCCTACAAACAGGCGGTCGTTTCCGCGCAAAGTTCTCTGGACGCGATGGAAGCTGGCTACTCAGTCGGTACGCGTACCATTGTTGACGTACTGGATGCCACCACCACGCTGTATGAAGCCAAGCAGCAACTGGCCAACGCGCGTTATACCTATTTGATTAATCAGTTAAATATCAAATATGCGCTCGGTACGCTGAACGAGCAGGATCTGCTCGCGCTTAACAGTACGTTGGGGAAACCTATCCCGACGTCGCCGGAAAGCGTAGCGCCGGAAACACCAGAGCAGGATGCTGCCGCAGACGGTTATAATGCCCATAGCGCCGCGCCGGCAGTACAGCCGACCGCCGCCCGCGCCAACAGCAATAACGGCAATCCATTCCGGCATTGATAAGTTATTCGCTGGCGCTACGCTTATCAGGCCTATGCCCTTGTAGGTCTGGTAAGCGCGGCGCTACCTGTCATGAAGCCGCGCCTGAACGTAAGACAACGTAAAGATCCTGCTATTCCGCCGCATTCTCGCCTTTTCTCGCTTCAATTTCGACCAGTCATCCTCTATTCTGAACGCATGTTGTATTTACCACTGGGTCCTGGAAGACAAATATGAAACGGACAAAATCCATCCATCACGCATCGTTTCGCAAAAGCTGGAGCGCGCGGCATTTAACGCCGGTCGCCCTGGCGGTTACGGCTGTTTTTATGCTGGCTGGCTGTGAAAAAAGCGATGAAACCGTATCGTTGTATCAAAACGCTGATGACTGTTCAGCAGCAAATCCGGGCAAAAGCGCGGAGTGTACAACCGCGTATAACAATGCGCTGAAAGAGGCCGAACGTACTGCGCCTAAGTACGCTACACGCGAAGATTGCGTTGCCGAGTTTGGTGAAGGTCAGTGCCAGCAAGCGCCCGCACAGGCTGGCATGGCGCCGGAAAATCAGGCGCAGGCCCAACAATCCAGCGGCAGTTTCTGGATGCCGCTGATGGCAGGTTACATGATGGGGCGTCTGATGGGCGGCGGCGCAGGCTTTGCGCAACAGCCGCTGTTTAGCTCGAAAAACCCGGCCAGCCCGGCATACGGCAAATATACCGACGCGGCAGGTAAAAACTACGGCGCGGCGCAACCGGGCCGGACAATGACCGTACCGAAAACCGCTATGGCGCCGAAGCCTGCGGCCACAACAACCGTTACCCGCGGCGGTTTTGGTGAATCCATCGCCAAACAGAGCACCATGCAGCGTAGCGCTGCCGGCACTTCAACACGTTCGATGGGCGGCTGATACGCATGGAAAGAGTCAGTATTACCGAGCGCCCGGACTGGCGCGATAAAGCGACTGAATACGGGTTTAATTTTCACACGATGTATGGTGAACCGTACTGGTGTGAAGACGCTTATTACAAGTTAACGCTCGCCCAGGTGGAAAAACTGGAAGACGTTACCGCCGAGTTGCACCAGATGTGCCTCAAGGTGGTAGAACGCGTCATCGCCAGCGATGAGCTGATGACGAAGTTTCGTATTCCAAAACATACCTGGGGTTTTGTTCGCCAGTCCTGGCAAACGCAACAACCGTCGCTCTATTCCCGCCTCGATCTGGCCTGGGACGGCATCGGCGAGCCTAAGCTGCTCGAAAATAATGCCGACACGCCAACGTCACTGTATGAAGCGGCGTTTTTTCAGTGGATTTGGCTGGAAGATCAGATTAACGCTGGCAATCTGCCGGAAGGCAGCGATCAGTTTAATAGCCTGCAGGAAAAGCTGATTGAACGCTTTGCTGAACTTCGCGAACAGTACGGTTTTCAGTTGCTGCATCTCACCTGCTGTCGCGATACGGTTGAGGATCGCGGCACCATTCAGTATTTACAGGATTGCGCGGCCGAAGCGGAAATCGCCACCGAATTTCTCTATATCGACGATATTGGTCTGGGGGAAAAAGGTCAATTTACGGATCTGCAGGATCAGGTCATTGCGAACCTGTTCAAGCTCTATCCGTGGGAATTTATGCTACGCGAGATGTTTTCCACCAAGCTGGAAGATGCCGGCGTGCGCTGGCTGGAACCGGCCTGGAAAAGCATTATCTCTAATAAAGCGTTGTTGCCGCTGTTGTGGGAGATGTTCCCGGACCATCCGAATCTGTTGCCTGCGTATTTCGCCGAAGACGAACATCCGCCAATGGATAAATATGTCGTGAAACCGATCTTCTCCCGCGAAGGGGCGAACGTATCGATTATTGAGAACGGTAAAACGATCGAATCCGTGGAAGGCCCGTATGGCGAAGAGGGTATGATCGTGCAACAGTTCTATCCGCTGCCAAAATTCGGCGACAGTTATACCCTGATTGGTAGCTGGCTGATTAACGATCAACCCGCCGGAATTGGTATCCGTGAAGATCGGGCGCTGATCACCCAGGATCTCTCCCGCTTCTATCCGCATATTTTTGTCGAAGGATAGATTCTCCTGTCGGCCCGATGAGCGTAACGCCATCGGGCAATCATTCAGCGCCTTATCCGGCCTACCCCACCTGCACCGACAACATACTTATACTGCCCATCTCAATACCGTCTGCCGGAACCGAGATACGTTCCTTGCCATCCCAGGCGCCAAGTACATACAGCAAAGGTAAAAAGTGTTCCGGCGTCGGGTTCGATAAGGCGCCCCCTTCATGTTGCAGATAATTCACCAGCGGGTGCTGTTCTACCGGCCCCTGCCATGCCAGGTTCGCCTTTACATACTCATTAAACGAGACGGCCCATGGATAAGGCGCATTCTCACCGTGCCAACGCACAGTCCGCAGGTTATGAACCACATTCCCGCTAGCTACCAGCATCACGCCTTCGTCACGCAGCGTCGCCAGTTTACGACCCGCCTCAAAATGCCATGCCGCCGGCTTGGTACTATCAACGCTAAGCTGCACCACCGGAATATCCGCATTCGGGTACATCTTGATCAATACGCCCCAGGAGCCGTGATCAAATCCCCACGCCTCTTTATCGAGCGCGACGGGAACGGGCGCCAACAATTCAACCAGACGCTGCGCCAGCGCAGGCGATCCAGGAGCCGGATAATGCGTGTCATACAGCGCCTGCGGAAAACCGCCAAAATCATGGAGAGTTTGCGGCCTTTCCATCGCTGTAACGCCCGTCCCGCGGGTGTACCAGTGCGCCGACACCACCACTATCGCCTGTGGTCGCGGTAAGGCTTCCCCCAATCGCCGCCAGGCGCGGGTATAATCGTTATCGTCCAGCACGTTCATCGGGCTGCCATGCCCCAAAAACAATGCTGGCATACGCGTTAAAGACATGATGTTATCCTTACAGGAAAGACATTTTGTTAACATCACCATACGCTTTCTTCACAGAGGAAGAACTCAGATAACCATGATGAAGATCATCAGTTATTTTGAAGGTCAGGTTCGGACGGCAAATTGATAAGGAGTAATGAATGTCAGTACCACTTATTCTGACCTTACTGGCGGGCGCCGCCACCTTTATTGGCGCGTTTCTTGGCGTTCTCGGCCAAAAACCGTCTAATCGCGTGCTGGCTTTTTCGCTGGGCTTCGCCGCAGGCATCATGTTGCTCATCTCGCTGATGGAGATGCTGCCCGCCGCGCTTGACACCGATGGAATGTCGCCCGTACTGGGCTACGGGATGTTTATTATCGGCCTGTTAGGCTACTTCGGGCTGGATCGCCTGCTTCCTCACGCTCACCCGCAGGATCTGGTGCAAAAAAGGCAGCAGCCGATTCCCGGCTCAATAAAACGCACCGCGATTTTATTGACGCTCGGCATTAGCCTGCACAACTTTCCGGAAGGGATCGCCACCTTTGTCACCGCCAGCAGCAATCTGGAACTGGGTTTCGGCATCGCACTGGCGGTGGCGTTGCACAATATTCCTGAAGGTCTGGCGGTCGCCGGCCCGGTTTATGCCGCGACGGGCTCAAAACGTACCGCGATTTTTTGGGCCGGAATCTCCGGCATGGCGGAGATTCTTGGCGGCGTGCTGGCGTGGCTAATTTTGGGCAGTCTGGTTTCGCCGATCGTCATGGCGGCTATCATGGCGGCGGTCGCTGGCATTATGGTGGCGCTCTCCGTCGATGAACTGATGCCGCTGGCAAAAGAGATCGATCCTAACAATAACCCCAGCTATGGCGTGCTTTGCGGCATGTCCGTCATGGGGCTTAGTCTCGTCATTTTGCAGACGATAGGCATCGGTTAAGAGAAACGTCGCGCCGGATGTAACCCTTTAGTCAGGCAACATCCGGCTGCCCGGCGAGGATATGCGCTATTTCTGCTCATTCATCACGCTGCCGCCTTCGTTCGTCTGGTGAAAACGTTTCGTTCGCGCTTCAAGTAATGCATCTCTGTCCTGCCGAAACGCTCTGCAATAACGCTTCATATGGCAAACATCCCCTATCACCACAAGAGCAATTAATATTATCCAGTACCAGGCAATAAACATCCTTTTTACCCTTAAAATTTAACAACACTAAACATTTAACGTTAAAATTTTACATACCTTTATTTTGACGTATTCATATACTGGCATATTTGTGGAACAAATAAATGATTTTGATCATATAAATCAGTAGTGAAATCCAATAATGAAAAAAGTATTAAGCAGAAAACAATGTCGATAATGTCACACTTTACACTAATTTATAGTGTTCTTAAAATACCCTTCCCCTACTGTCAACTCATAAATTAAATTAAAGAATATGGATGCAGAGTATATTTTAAAATAAGCAATAGCATCATGCCTTATATTTAAATACCAATCATTTATCATCCATAAAAAATAGCATATTTATAAGTATTATATTTAGAAGTTGTACATAAGGATATATATCTATCCTTGACCAATGCCGAAAAAAATACTTATCGGCGCAGCCCGCAGGAATATTAGGCGCAGTCGTTGTCGATCCTTACAGAAATGTCCCGCTCACCGCACTGATGGAATTAGATAGCCATATTATTTCAGACGTCAAAGTTACTGCACATGGCAGAGAGGAAGACGTGTTCCTGTTACTATACCGTTGAAAAAGAGTCTTTAGAAACATATGATGGTATTCCTATTTTTGGCCTTTACCAGAAATTTGCCAACAGCGTCACGGTAGAATATAAAGGAAACGGCAAAACTATGAAGGATAACTATGTGGTGCAGACGTCCACCATCGTCAACCATTATATGGATAACCGTTTTATTTCAGATAGCCAGCAAACGAAAGTTATTACGATGGCTGGTACCTGCTCCCGCCCTGGCACTTTATGAATATGGCGCAGGCATGCCTGTTGGCCTCTGGGCTGTACCTGATTCTGCTGGTCATAAGCGACACCTGGGTGATAAAACTCTCCAGAGGTAAAACCCGCGCGTAATAACAAAAAACCGAAGCGTTTTAGCTTCGGTTTTTTTCATCATGACGACAGACGTCGCCATCCGATTAACTCACCTTACGCTCATGCGCCAGACGATAAGCCACCAGATCTTCAATCGTGACAACAGCCATATTATGCTGGGCTGCAAACGCGATACACTCCGGCGCACGCGCCATCGTCCCATCGTCGTTAGTCAGCTCGCACAGTACGCCTGCAGGTTTAAAACCGGCCAGCGTCATCAGATCGATGGTCGCCTCCGTATGGCCGCCGCGCGTCAGCACGCCGCCCGCCTGAGCGCGCAGTGGGAAAACGTGACCCGGACGGTTAAGATCGGACGGTTTTGCGCCATCTGCGATGGCGGCACGCACCGTCGTCACACGGTCAGCGGCGGATACGCCGGTAGTCACGCCTTCTGCGGCTTCAATGGTCACGGTAAAACCAGTGCCGTAGGCGCTGGTGTTGTTTTCCACCATCATTGGCAAGTCAAGCTGCTTACGGCGCTCTTCAGTAATGCACAGGCAAACAATACCGCTACCGTGACGAATGGTTAACGCCATCTGTTCTACGGTCATCGTCTCTGCGGGGAAAATCATATCGCCTTCGTTTTCACGGTCTTCATCATCAAGCACCATGACACCGCGTCCTTCACGCAGCGCATCCAGTGCAAGTTCAACACGGTCAAAAGGCGTACCAAAAGAGGAAAGTAGCGTCTGATTCATGGTAAAAAAACCTCATTAACATTATGGTTACCAGAATCAGGGCAGTCTTAGGAGTGCCGACAAGCGGCAAAAAAATAACGTGAGCGGGTCCATGCCCGACTGGATCGTTACCCTCTCCCATCCGGACTTTAACCGTCGGCCCCGGAATTACACCGGATCTGCTGACCTTTTCGCTATTGCAAAAAGCGCTCGCGGGCTTTCAACCCATTCTTCGCATTTCGTCACGGCGCACCGTAATGAGAAACGCGTTAAACATCGTTGATTTACCGCCGGTGGGGAATTTCGCCCCGCCCTGAGAATAAGCGGGTTAACTATAACGCTATTGACTACCTTCATCAACGCCTTTACTCCGTATGGCGTCACACAATTCTGGTTTATGGCGTCCACATATCGCACTACAATAAGAGCTAACACTTACCAGTTCAGGGAAACCACAATGATTGACCCGAAAAAAATTGAGCAAATCGCACGCCAGGTTCATGAGTCAATGCCGAAAGGTATTCGCGAGTTCGGGGAAGATATCGAGAAGAAAATCCGTCAAACGCTGCAATCTCAACTGACGCGTCTCGATCTGGTGAGCCGCGAAGAGTTTGATGTCCAGACTCAGGTTTTGCTGCGCACCCGGGAAAAACTGGCGCTGCTGGAGCAACGCCTCAGCGAACTGGAAGCTCGCGACAAACCACAGGAAGTAAAACCTGCGCCCGCCATTCCGCCAGTCGATCCACAAGAGTAAAAACGTGAACGGGCCTGACGGCCCGCTCATATAAGATCTTAATCATGCCCTGCGCCGGTAAAGGGAACCAGGGTTAGTGTTCTAATTCTAACTTTTTCGCCTGAGTCGCCTGCTGACAGTAAAGCGCGTAACGCTTGCAAAACCAGTCGCGGTGCTCCTCGTCCATATTGCCGGTTACAGCCTGGATATCAACAGGACGCCCCTCCGCCTGCATTCTGGCAAAGCTGCGCGCCAGAAAATCGAAATTATTTAATGAATAGACGTTATTATTGTTCATCAGCATACCCTCCAGTGATTGAATTCTGTTAAGGCTATATGCTTTTTCTAATTTCAGTATTTCTCTATATGTACGACGGTTTTATACATAACGTGCGCAAATTTAATGCGTAAAATCACAATTTCCACCAAATATGACGGCGTATAAATATCTTGCGGGCTTAAGAGCTGGACGCTCACCAACAATCGCGATATCAGCAAGGGGCTGAAACGGGACCCCCTACCAAAGAAGTGGCTTTAATAAGGAAAGGGTTATGATGCAACAGGTCATCATACTGATTGGTCTGTTACCGATAAGTTTCGCAGCTTACTAACAGCCAATCAGAGGGGGAGAGATCCCCTCTCACCCTTATTCCTTTATTTTAGGTCGAAAAAAAGCAGCGTTAACCGCGAGATACGCGTCGAAACGAAATGTCCGACGCGCCTTCAAATTCAGCGCCCACAGCGTCTGTAACGCCTGATGGCGCGATTTTACTTCTCGCTCTCAGTCTGGATCTTTTTGATGATATTGGTCGTTGAACAACCATCTTCGAAGTTCAGCACCATGACTTCGCCGCCGTTGGCCCAGACCTCTTCGCTGCCCGCAATCTCTTCCGGCTTATAGTCACCGCCTTTTACCAGCAGATCTGGCAGAATACCGGCAATCAGTCGTTGCGGCGTATCCTCTTCAAATGAGACAACCCAGTCAACCGACTCCAGCGCACCCAGCACGATCATACGCTGTTCGAGCGGATTAACCGGACGGCTTTCGCCTTTCAGACGTTTGGTCGAGGCGTCACTATTGACCGCAACAATCAGGCGGTCGCCCAGTTTGCGCGCGTTCGCCAGATAAGAGACGTGGCCCGCGTGCAAAATATCGAAAACGCCGTTGGTCATGACCACTTTCTCGCCACGCTTACGCGCGCTGGCGACGGCCTGTTTCAGCTCCTCTTCGGTCATGACGCCGAAGCCGGTATCCGCGCGTCCGCGCACTGCGTTTTCCAGCTCAATAGGGGAAACCGTTGACGTCCCGAGTTTACCCACCACTACGCCCGCCGCCGCATTGGCGAAATAGCACGCCTCTTCCAGAGTATTTCCCGCCGCCAGCGTCGCCGCCAGCACGCCGATCACCGTATCGCCCGCACCGGTAACATCATAAACTTCCTGCGCCTGCGTCGGCATATGTAGCGGCGCTTTATTCGGTTGCAGCAGCGTCATTCCCTGCTCGGAACGCGTGACCAACAACGCGGAAAGGTCGTAATCGGCAATGAGCTTCATGCCGCGTTCAACCAGTTCGTCTTCACTTTTACATTTCCCCGCGACCGCCTCAAATTCAGAAAGGTTTGGCGTCAGTAACGTAGCGCCGCGGTAACGTTCAAAATCCGTTCCTTTCGGATCGATGAGCACCGGCACGTCCGCCTGGCGAGCCAGGGCAATCATAGTCTGCACGCTGGTCAGAGCGCCTTTGGCATAATCGGACAATACCAGCGCGCCGATCGATCCCAGCGCCTGGTTGATACGCTCATGTAGCGGCTGCGGGTCCACCCCCTCAAAGCCTTCTTCAAAATCAAGACGAATGAGCTGCTGATTACGTGACAGCACGCGCAGTTTGGTAATCGTCGGATGCGTCGGCACAGAAACGAAGTCGCACTTCACATTGACCTCCGCCAACGTTTTGCTCAGCGCGCGCGCGGCGTCATCAATACCCGTCAGGCCGACCAGACGGGCGTTCGCTCCCAGAGACGCAATGTTCATCGCCACGTTCGCCGCGCCGCCCGGACGTTCCTCAACGGTATTCACCTTAACAACCGGCACCGGCGCTTCCGGTGAAATACGGCAAGTAGGGCCATACCAGTAGCGATCCAGCATTACATCACCCACAACCATGACGCCTGCACGTTCAAACGCTGGCAGATTTACTTTCATTCCTGTCTCCTGAGAGATTCAAAATTTGCGCGCGATAATAGCATAATTCAGACGGCTACCAGCCACTTCCGCCAGCTTGCCTGCACCAGCGCGCGCTCTTTACTAAAACACGTCTGCGCCACATGGCCGGGAAGCTCCTGCAATGCCAGGTGATGCAGTTCATCACGCAGTGTGGTGTAGGCTACCGTCAGCGCCTGCGCCTCATCTTCATCCATAATGCCGTTTTGCGCCAGAAGCTCCAGGATGCGCACATTATCAGACCAGCGCGTTAATTTAGGTTTTTCATGAGCGTAGCGCAGTACCAGATATTGCGCGATAAACTCAATATCCGTAATGCCGCCTTCATCAGCTTTGATATCAAAACGATCGCGATGCTTATTGCCGAGATGCGCCCGCATTTTCTCGCGCATTTCACGCACTTCAGTCTGCAATGTCTTGCCGTCGCGCGCCGTCGTCATGATAGTGCGGCGTACCGCATCAAACTGTGAGGTAAGCTGCGGGTCGCCATATACCACGCGAGCACGTACCAGCGCCTGATGTTCCCAGGTCCAGGCTTCATGCTGCTGATAATCGGCAAACGCGTCCGCTGAAGTCACCAGCATTCCCGCCGCGCCAGAGGGGCGTAGCCGCGCATCCACCTCATACAAAATGCCGGAGGAGGTGCGCGTACTGAACAGATGCATAATGCGCTGCGCCAGGCGCAGATAAAACTGCCGCCCGTCGATTTCGCGTTCGCCATTGGTCATGACGTCCATTGGACAGTCATGCAGAAAGATGAGATCCAGATCGGAACTGTAGCCCAGCTCCCATCCGCCCAACTTGCCATAGCCGACGACCGCGAATCCCCGCCCCTGACGATCATCCAGATGCGTTGGTTGACCATAACGCGCGACCATCTGCGTCCACGCCTGCTGTACTACAGCATCAATCATCGCCTCCGCCAGCCAGGTGAGGTGATCGCTCACTTTCATCACTGGCAGCGTACCGGCAATATCCGCCGCCGCAATCCGCAAAAGCTGCGCCTGTTTAAACTGGCGTAATGCTTCCAGCTGCTGTTCTTCGTCCTCTTCCGGCACGCGCAGCAAATATTGGCGTAATTCGTCGCGGTAAGCGTCGGTAGCCGTCGGCTGATAAAGCGTACCGGGGTCGAGCAGTTCATCAAGCAACAACGGATAGCGCGCCAGTTGGCTCGCTATCATTGGCGAAGCGGCGCAGAGCATAATCAGGTGTTTCAGCGCGCCGGGAAATTCACTCAGCAGCTCCAGATAGGTGGTGCGGGTGACAATCCCCGCCAACAACGGCGTAATACGCGATAGCGTAACGGCGGCGTCTTTGCGGGAACAGACGTCGGCAAGCAAGTGCGGCATCAGTTGGTCCAGCACCTGCCGCCCGCGCGGGCCGATAGGGCGTTTATCCAGTTCCTTACGGAAGTCAGCGATGAGGGTCAGAACCTGTCGCCGATCCTCATCGGCTAAATGCGCCAGCACTGGCGTCGAATCATCCTCCTGTAGCGCATCCTGCCATACTTCACGCCACGGCTCTGAACGCTCTTCCTCCTGCGGGGTATCGGCCTCATCATCGCCAATTAATTCGTTGAATACGCGGCGTACGTTAGCCATATGATCCGTCAGTTTACCAACAAGCTGCGGCCAGTTATTCGTATTCATCCCCCAGGCCAGCCGCGCCCGATTCAGATCGTCGGCAGGCAACGTTTGCGTCTGTTCGTCATTGATGCTTTGCAGCAGATTCTCCAGGCGACGTAAAAAAAGATAGGCCGCACGCAATTGCGCCACGTCATTCTCAGGCAGCAAATGCAACGCCGTGATAGCATTTAACGTCGGCAGTAACGAACGCGACTGTAGCGACGGCTCGCGTCCGCCGCGGATCAACTGGAATACCTGCACGATAAACTCAATTTCACGAATACCGCCCGCGCCAAGTTTAATGTTGTCTTTCAAACCGCGGCGGCGCACTTCGCGGGCGATCATCCCTTTCATATTGCGTAGCGACTGGATGACGCTGAAATCGATATAGCGGCGGAAAACGAAAGGCCGCAGCATGGCGCGTAATTCACGAGACCAGGCGTCGTCGTTATCGCCCATGAGCCGCGCTTTCACCATGGCGTAACGTTCCCAGTCACGTCCTTGTTCCTGATAGTAATCCTCCAGCGCGGCAAAACTCAGCACCAGCGGGCCGCTGTCGCCAAACGGTCGCAGGCGCATGTCAACCCGATAGACAAAACCATCCATTGTGGGCTGATCCAGCGCTTTGATCAGCCGCTGCCCGAGACGCGTAAAGAACTGGGCGTTATCGAGTTCACGACGCCTACCCCGGGTCGCGCCATGTTCCGGCCAGACGAAAATCAGATCGATATCAGAAGAAAAATTCAGTTCGCCGCCGCCCAGCTTGCCCATGCCTAAAATCAGCAGCGGTTGCGGAACGCCCTGCGGGTTACAGGGGGTCCCCCATTCGCGGCAACAGGCGGCATACAGCCAGTCGCGCGCGCCAATAATGAGCGTCTCCGCCAGATGGCTCAACTGCTGTAAAATAGTCTCATCTTCCACCAGCGACAGCGCCTGCGCCCAGGCGATGCGTACCATAATGCGACGACGAAAAAGCCTCAGTTCACGCATCAGCGAGGCGTCGTCACAGACACCTGCCAATGCCTCCTGTAACCAGCCAGCATAATGTTGCCATTCATCAGCCTGCGGCGATGCGGATTCCAGTTCGGCAAGCCACTCTGGATGCGCTATCACGCTGTCCAGCGCAAAATCGCTAAATGTAAGTACTGACTTCGCCTGCGCGCTAAGCGATGTCTCAGTAAATCCTTCTGGTAGGCGCTCAACAACGGTCTGCCAGTACTGCGATAAGGGTGAAGAGAGCGGCGTCATTTAGGGATATCCTTTAAATAATGCCAGATGGCGGCGTTTCGCCTTATCCGGCCTACAAGTCCGCATACCGTAAGCCTGATAAGCGCAGCGCCATCAGGCACTTTCTACGGTTCTGATTATCGTTTTCCGCTGTGCAACCAGAACGGTTGCTGGTTAATGGCCTCATTACGGAAATGTTCAATTTCAATACGTTGCCCGGTAATAATGGCGTGACGCAATCCCTGCCAGTTATCCAGCCATGCCTGCGCAACCATCGCATCATAATATCCCGCCAGCAGTAAAACGCTGTCGATATCGCGAGTCAAACGCGGCAACTGGTCGCGATACTTATCACCCAGCGGTTGTCCAAAAACGTTTTTTAATTCAGCAGCATGACGAGAAAGATGAATGTCGGCGAAACGCTTAAAAGAGTCGGCTATTCTGGCCTGCGCCTTCGCGTCCAGAAATGGCTGCCAGGCTTTCGTCACCAGCCATTCCGTCAACGCCAGTTTCGCCATCGCCGTTTGCGTACTATAAACGGCTGTGACGGCGGACACCGCTGATGTCATCGTCGCTTCCGCCTGGGTAAGCAGATCACGTAAGTGAGCGCTCGCTTTACGCGGAACAATGCCACCAAAGAGCATTAAGGCATGGCGCACCAACCCCATTGCGTCCAGCACGTGCTCTTTCGCTGACTCGTCGCCGCGCAGCCAGAGCTCTTCATGGTACTGCCACTGTGACAACGCCAGATCCAGCGAGGCCTCCAGTCCTTGTTCTACAGTGGCTTTTGCGGCAGTCCGCAGAATTGCCGTTGGTGTATTCTCTCGCGGCGCATTCCCCTGCGCCAGGTGATAACCTCGCGCCGCCTTACTCAGACTGCCCTGACGCAAACCGGTTTGCGACAGCAGTTGCTTCGCCAGCTTTAATACGGCGCGCGTATCGCCGCGAAGCAACTCAAGCTCCAGTTCACAAATCGGTTCGGCAAACTCGCCCGCTTTTACGTCGCCGAGATCGAGCGCAATTTCAATCTTGCTACCGTCAACGTCCAGACACCATTTTTCGCGGTAAAAATCGGTGCTGAACAGCGGTTGTACGCTTGATGCCAGGCCAACGGGCAGTTTGCCGTCCGGCCAGACCTCCGCCGGGAGTTGCGTCAGATCCAGAACGGGTTCGCTTAGCGCGACATTGTATTCGGGTCGCTGGTGCAGCCCGCCGGTTACCCGGCCGGCAATTTTCATGGTCATTTCATAGCGCCCATTTTCACCACGAATACGCAGTCCCATATCGTGGCGGCGTAGCCAGTTATCAGGCGTTTCGTAGTAGATATTCAACAACTGGCTGGGCGCATGATGCTCGCCGCCGAGCGTATGAAGATGATTTCGCAGCGCATCTACGGCGTCGTGATTGACGATAAACTTTAATTCGATTTCCTGAGCCATGGCCTTGTACTTATTGGTTATGTCACATATGGGAAGATTGTTGGCGAACTTACCCGCATTATTTTTGTCAGTAGATAGTATTTTGCGCCAAATTGCCATGCAACGAGCAATTTGACGGGCGTAAAAGTTTGACGTAGCGGCAAAGGCGACACAGATGATTCCGATTGATGTCGACTGCTTTGCGTAGCGACACTGATGCCGTTACTATCGTTCCACTTTCTCTGACAATAACGACAGCCTGATGCCAAAATTACGCCTGATTGGACTAACTTTACTTGCGCTTAGCGCCACCGCCGTTTCTCATGCTGAAGAGACGCGTTACGTTTCTGATGAACTGAATACCTGGGTCCGCAGCGGTCCGGGAGATAATTATCGCCTCGTGGGTACCGTCAACGCCGGCGAGGAAGTCACGCTCTTACAGAGCGATGCCAACTATGGTCAAATCAAAGACAGTTCTGGTCGTACTGCCTGGATACCGTTAAAAGAACTGAATACCACGCCAAGCCTGCGTACCCGCGTGCCGGATCTGGAGAATCAGGTCAAAACGTTGACCGATAAACTCAACAATATTGATACCACGTGGAATCAGCGCACCGCCGACATGCAGCAGAAAGTGGCGCAAAGCGACAGCGTCATCAACGGGCTAAAAGAAGAGAACCAGAAGCTGAAAAACGAGCTGATTGTGGCGCAGAAAAAAGTTAGCGCCGCGAATCTGCAACTGGATGACAAACAGCGCACCATTATTATGCAGTGGTTTATGTATGGCGGCGGCGTGTTGGGCATTGGCTTGCTGTTAGGGCTGGTGCTGCCGCATATGATCCCAAGTCGTAAACGCAAAGACCGCTGGATGAACTAAATCGCCTTCTCCGCCGCACTGTCTTATCATTAGGAAATGATCGTTTTTAAAAGGAAAATGGCGTGAAGATTTATCTGGTCGGTGGTGCGGTTCGGGATGCGTTGTTAGGGCTACCGGTTAAAGATAAAGATTGGGTCGTTGTCGGCGCCACGCCGCAGGAGATGCTCGATGCGGGCTACCAGCAGGTAGGCCGTGATTTTCCCGTGTTTCTCCATCCGCAAACTCACGAAGAATACGCGCTGGCGCGTACCGAGCGTAAATCCGGCTCCGGCTACACGGGCTTCACCTGCTATGCCGCGCCGGACGTTACCCTGGAAGCCGATCTCCAGCGCCGCGATCTGACCATTAACGCTCTGGCGCGCGACGATGACGGCCAGATTATCGACCCTTACCACGGGCGCCGGGATCTGGAGACGCGTCTACTGCGCCATGTCTCTCCCGCGTTTGGCGAAGATCCCTTGCGCGTATTGCGCGTGGCGCGTTTTGCCGCCCGTTACGCCCATCTTAGTTTCCGTATCGCCGATGAAACACTGGCGTTAATGCGCGAAATGACCGCGGCAGGCGAGCTGGAACATCTGACGCCGGAACGGGTATGGAAAGAGACGGAAAATGCGCTTACCACCCGCAATCCGCAAATTTACTTCCAGGTATTACGCGACTGCGGCGCCCTGCGCGTCCTGTTTCCGGAAATCGACGCCCTGTTTGGCGTGCCCGCGCCGGCAAAGTGGCATCCGGAAATTGATACCGGAGTTCATACGTTGATGACGCTGTCGATGGCCGCCATGCTCAGTCCGCAGCTTGATGTCCGTTTCGCCACGCTTTGTCATGATCTGGGCAAAGGCTTAACGCCGAAAAATCTCTGGCCACGCCATCACGGCCACGGCCCGGCGGGCGTGAAGCTGGTCGAACAGTTATGCCAGCGTTTGCGCGTCCCCAATGACCTGCGTGATTTAGCTAAACTGGTCGCCGAGTACCACGATCTGATCCACACCTTTCCAATACTCCAGCCGAAAACAATCGTTAAGCTGTTTGACGCCATTGATGCATGGCGTAAACCGCAGCGCGTCGAGCAGATTGCGCTGACCAGCGAGGCCGACGTCCGTGGGCGTACCGGCTTTGAAGCGTCGGATTACCCGCAGGGGCGCTGGCTGCGCGAAGCCTGGCAGGTAGCGCAGGCGGTACCGACTAAAGGGGTGGTGGAGGCCGGATTTAAGGGCATCGAGATTCGCGAGGAGCTGACTAAGCGACGAATTGCAGCGGTTGCCAGTTGGAAAGAGAAGCGCTGCCCGAAACCCGCCAGCTAAACGCCATCCGGCACGCTAAATTGCCTGATGGCGCTGCGCTTATCAGGCCGACAAAACAGTTAGGCCGGACAAGGCGGTACGCCGCCATCCGGCACGGTCAATCATCAGAAGAAGACGACGTAAACGGCAGCCGCCACCACAAAGCGGTAAATCGCAAACGGAATAAACGAGATACGCTTAATCAGTTGCAGGAAGGTTTTGATGGCGATCAGCGCGACCACAAACGCCGTCACAAAGCCCACCGCAAACATCGGAATATCCGCTGCGGTCAGGAATGACCAACTTTTGTAGAGATCCAGAACCGTTGCGCCCATCATCATCGGCACAGCCAGTAAGAACGAGAACTCAGAGGCGGCGTAACGGCTGACGCCCATCAGCATCCCACCGGAAATGGTCGCTCCGGAACGCGAGAAACCCGGCCACAGCGCCAGACACTGGAAACAGCCAATCATAAACGCCTGACGATACGTCATATCATCCAGCCCCGGCGCGCGCGGCTCTTTCGGCTTCAGGCACTCGGCAGCAATCAGCAACAGGCCGCCCACCACCAGCGCGTACATCACATTAATCGGGTTAAATAGCGACTTGATCGTGTCATGAAAGACTAACCCGAGCACCACCGCCGGAATCATGCCCAGCAGGATGTGAATCAACGTTAATCGGCCTTTACTTTCACCTTCACGCTGTAGCGGGCGACCAAAGTGAATACCGATTAGGCCAAACAACCGCCGCCAGAACATCACCACGACCGCCAGAATAGATCCAAGTTGAATCACCACTTCAAACGTCTTGGCCGTATCGCCTTCAAACCCCAGCAGATGACCCACAATAATCATATGGCCCGTGCTGGATACCGGCAAAAACTCCGTCAATCCTTCGACCACACCCAAAATTGCCGCTATCAGCAGCGAGTGCATATCGCTCATCAATAAACCCCTAAAATGAAAAACACTGCAAAATGGATCTCGCGTTAAGACCCATATATAACCGTTTGGTTTAAAAAATATAAAATTATTTATTTTTATTTCAGATTATTGCCACGCTCAATAATTACCCCCACGTTCGCCGCACGCGCGACGGCGCCTGGCTTGCTCAGCTTAATGCGCACCCACGGGGAGTTGAATCGGCTAAGCAGTAGATCCGCCACCTCTTCCGCTACGCGCTCGACCAGCGCAAAACGCCCGCCTTCAACATGGCTAATCACCGTATCGGCAATATCCGCGTAACTGAGACAATCTGCGACATCATCGCTTTTCGCCGACTTGCGGTTATCCCATGCCATTTCGATATCGAACACCAGTTTCTGTTCGATAGTCTGTTCCCAGTCGTAAACACCGATAGTGGTGATTACCGAAAGTTGCTCTATAAATACAATATCCATCACGACCTGCCTGCTTTTTAGCTAAGCCGGATACCACTTCCGGCGAAATGTGCGTATTATCCACAGAAATAGTAAATAAAACGACACTTTCAAAACGGAACAGCTTATGAGTGCAATCGCGCCTGGAATGATCCTCTTCGCGTACCTCTGCGGCTCAATTTCCAGTGCCATTCTGGTTTGCCGCATCGCTGGGCTGCCCGATCCGCGTGAAAGCGGCTCTGGCAACCCGGGCGCGACAAACGTATTACGAATCGGTGGCAAGGGAGCGGCTGTCGCGGTACTTATTTTTGACATCCTTAAAGGCATGTTGCCCGTCTGGGGCGCGTATGCGTTAGGCGTTACCCCTTTCTGGCTTGGGCTTATCGCCATCGCCGCCTGTCTGGGACATATCTGGCCGGTCTTTTTTGGCTTTAAAGGCGGAAAAGGCGTAGCAACCGCATTTGGTGCCATTGCGCCCATCGGCTGGGATTTAACCGGCGTCATGGCAGGCACCTGGCTGCTGACGGTCCTGTTAAGCGGTTATTCATCGTTAGGGGCGATTGTCAGCGCCTTGATTGCGCCGTTTTACGTCTGGTGGTTTAAACCGCAGTTTACCTTCCCGGTGTCGATGCTGTCATGCCTCATTTTGCTGCGCCATCATGACAACATCCAGCGTCTGTGGCGTCGCCAGGAGACGAAAATCTGGACGAAGCTGAAAAAGAAACGCCAGAAAGATTCGGAGTAGTTTTTTGCGCTATGCCGTGCCTACGCATCGCCGGATGGCGATGTAAAGTGTCTTATCCGGCCTGAAAGACCTGATATCCCTCATCGGGCTTGCCGAGCCGCTGCTGGCACCATGCGGCTAAAAACTCGACGCAGACCCGGAGTTTCACGCTGCGATAAAGCGGTTCCTGGTAGACCGCCCAGATATTAGCGCTTTGCGCATAGTCAGGTAATACGCGGACTAACTCCCCACTCTGTAAAAACGGCTGCACATCCCACTCAGAACGCAGCATGATGCCTTTGCCTTCCAGCGCCCACTGCAACACAATTTCACCGCTGTTGGAAGAAAGATGCCCTGTGACCTTTACCGACCTTTTTTCCTGACCGTTACCCAATTCCCATATACCGTGGGTCATATCCCGTTCTTTCGTCACCAGGCAGTCGTGACGGCTTAATTCCTGCAACGTTTCCGGCGCGGCATATTTTTGTAAATAAGCCGGCGCAGCACAGAGTATTCTTTTATTTTTCGTTAACAAATGGGCAATATAATAGTCAGGGATATCATCATTAATACGAATATCCAAATCGATATTATCCTGCACCAGATCAATTTGCCGATCGAAAAGTTCGAAATGTACCTGTAATTCCGGATAGCTGCGCATTAATTCGGTAATCGCCGGCGCAATATGGCTGCGGCCAAAGCCGAAGCTACAGCCAATACGGATCATCCCGGCAGGGCGCGTTTTTATTTGCGTCACCTCGTCCACCAGCCGCTGATATTGCGTGAGGATCGCCATCGCATGCTCATAACAACGCTGCCCGCTTTCCGTCAGCGCTACGCCTCTTGCCGAGCGGTTCAGTAGCGTACTGGCGAGAGTCGTCTCCAGAATCTGGATACGTTTAGTCACAAATGCCGGCGTCTGCCCTAACGCGGCGGCGGCGGCGCTAAAACTTCCGGCATGAACAATTTCAACCAGTACCTGTAAATCTTTGGCTAAGGGAAATGTATTAAGCATTGTCGGATTATCCGTGGTGTTGAGCATTATAGTGTACTTCCAGCCGGCTTTTTAATTCCTGCCCTGGCGCAATTTTCGTCTCTTTTTTAGCTGTGATTCACGAACTGTTAATTACATATACACACCGCCAATAAATATAAAACCCTGCTTTTAGTGGTAGTTTATGCCGAAACATTTATTTCCAGATAAATAAAAGTCCTGGAGTTGACATAATGAGCAATGAAAATAAGCAAAAAGCGATAAATACGCTGACAGAAATTGTCGCTCAGTTTACCGCCATGATATCCACCCGGATGCCCGATGACGTGGTAGATAAATTAAAGCAGCTACGCGACGCTGAAACGTCATCGATGGGGAAAATCATCTACCACACGATGTTCGACAACATGCAAAAAGCGATCGATCTGAATCGACCGGCGTGTCAGGACACCGGTGAAATCATGTTCTTCGTGAAGGTCGGTTCCCGTTTCCCGTTGCTGGGCGAGCTGCAAGATATTCTGAAGCAGGCGGTGGAAGATGCCACCGTCAAAGCACCGTTGCGCCATAACGCGGTAGAAATTTTCGACGAAGTAAACACCGGCAAAAATACCGGTAGCGGCGTACCGTGGGTCACCTGGGACATTATTCCGGACGGCGACGACGCGGAAATCGAAGTCTACATGGCGGGCGGCGGCTGCACATTGCCGGGGCGCTCCAAAGTGCTGATGCCCTCTGAAGGCTACGAAGGCGTGGTGAAATTCGTTTTTGAAAATATCTCTACGCTGGCGGTTAACGCCTGCCCGCCGGTGCTGGTCGGCGTCGGGATCGCGACTTCCGTTGAAACTGCCGCCGTGCTGTCACGTAAAGCGATATTACGCCCGATCGGCACTCGCCATCCTAATCCGAAGGCGGCTGAGCTGGAGCTGCGTCTGGAAGAGGGACTCAACCGTCTGGGGATCGGCCCACAAGGGTTGACCGGCAATAGCTCGGTGATGGGCGTACATATCGAATCCGCTGCGCGTCACCCTTCCACCATTGGCGTGGCGGTCTCCACCGGCTGCTGGGCGCACCGTCGCGGTACGCTGCTGGTCCACTCTGACCTCTCCTTCGAAAACCTGTCCCACACCCGGAGCGCGTTATGAAAAAGATCCTGACAACCCCGATCAAAGCTGAAGATCTGGAAGATATTCATGTTGGCGATGTGATCTACCTGACCGGCACGCTGGTCACCTGCCGTGACGTCTGCCACCGCCGTCTGATCGAACTTAAGCGCCCTATTCCTTACGACCTCAACGGCAAAGCGATTTTCCACGCCGGGCCGATCGTGCGTAAGAACGGTGAAAAATGGGAAATGATCTCCGTCGGCCCAACCACCAGTATGCGTATGGAAACCTTTGAAAAAGAGTTTATTGAACAGACCGGCGTGAAGCTGGTGGTGGGAAAAGGCGGCATGGGACCGCTCACTGAAGAAGGTTGCCAAAAATTCAAAGCGTTACACGTGATCTTCCCGGCAGGCTGCGCGGTACTGGCGGCCACCCAGGTTGAGGAGATTGAAGAGGTGCACTGGACAGAACTGGGGATGCCGGAATCCCTGTGGGTCTGTCGTGTGAAAGAGTTCGGGCCGCTGATTGTCTCTATCGATACCCACGGCAATAACCTGATCGCCGAAAACAAAAAACAGTTCGCCGAACGTCGCGGCCCGATCGTCGATGAGATTTGCGAGCACGTCCACTACATCAAATAACCTTTCCGGGGAGGCGTTTCGCCTCTCCTCTTTCGCAGGGATACAATAATGGCACCTTTAACTGCCTGGTGGCGATATCTGGCGCCGCTGCTGGTCATCGCGATTATTGCGGTTCTGCCCGTTCCCACCGGTCTTGAAAGCCATACCTGGCGCTATTTCGCGGTCTTTGCCGGCGTGATTGTGGGATTAATTCTGGAACCAGTACCCGGCGCGGTGGTGGCGATGATAGGGATTTCGATCATCGCCATCCTTTCGCCGTGGCTGCTGTTCAGCCCGGAGCAACTCGCGCAGGACGGGTTTAAATTTACCGCTAAAGCGCTATCATGGGCGGTATCAGGCTTTTCAAACTCGGTTATCTGGCTGATTTTCGCGGCTTTTATGTTTGGCACGGGCTATGAGAAAACCGGTCTCGGTCGGCGTATTGCGCTAATCCTGGTAAAAAAAATGGGGCACCGCACACTGTTTCTCGGCTACGCGGTAATGCTGTCCGAACTTATTCTCGCCCCGGTGACGCCATCCAACTCCGCGCGCGGCGCAGGCATTGTCTACCCGATTATTCGCAATCTGCCGCCGCTCTATCATTCCCAGCCTAACGACGCCAGCTCCCGTTCCATCGGTTCCTATATTATGTGGATGGGGATCACCGCCGACTGCGTCACCAGCGCCGTTTTCCTGACCGCCATGGCGCCTAACCTACTGCTGATGGGACTGATGAAAAGCGCATCGCATGCGGCATTAGGCTGGGGCGACTGGTTCTTAGGGATGCTGCCGCTCAGTATCCTGCTGGTACTTCTGGTGCCGTGGCTGGCCTACATGTTCTACCCGCCGGTGTTGAAATCGGGCGATCAGGTGCCACGCTGGGCCGAGACGGAACTGAAAACGATGGGCCCGCTTTGCTCACGCGAAAAAAGAATGCTGGCGCTGATGGTGGGTGCGCTGGCGCTGTGGATTTTTGGCGGCGACTATATTGATGCCGCGATGGTGGGTTACAGCGTGGTAGCGCTGATGCTGGTATTACGCATTATCTCTTGGGACGATATTGTCAGCAATAAAGCGGCGTGGAACGTCTTCTTTTGGCTGGCGTCGCTGATTGCCCTCGCCACCGGACTTAACAACACTGGCTTTATCGCCTGGTTTGGCAAGCTGCTGGCGAACGGCCTCAGCGGCTACTCGCCGACGATGGTGATGGTCGCGCTTATCGTAGCCTTTTATCTACTGCGCTACTTTTTTGCCAGCGCCACCGCCTATACCTCGGCGCTGGCGCCAATGATGATTGCCGCCGCGCTGGCGATGCCGGAAATCCCGTTACCGGTATTCTGCCTGATGGTCGGCGCAGCCATTGGTCTGGGCAGTATTCTTACCCCCTATGCGACCGGCCCCAGCCCGATTTACTACGGCAGCGGCTACTTACCTACGGTGGATTACTGGCGATTAGGCGCGATCTTCGGCCTGATCTTCCTGGTGCTACTGATCGTCACCGGGCTGTTGTGGATGCCCGTCGTTTTGCTGTAAACCCATTGGGGCGGCGTGATGTCGCCCCCTTTTTCCGCTTTTACGCCGCTGGTAGATCCGCCAGCGGCCAGCGCGGACGTACCGTTACGCCAAGATCCGCCGTAACGCCCGCCTTAAACCGCACCATCCCGGCATAGGCGATCATCGCCCCGTTGTCGGTACAAAACTCCGGACGCGCATAGAACACGTCGCCGCGGCGTTTTTGCATCAACTCCGCCAACTTCGCGCGCAACGTACGGTTAGCGCTGACGCCGCCCGCCATTACCAGACGCTTAAAGCCGGTGCTTTCCAGCGCGCGCTTGCACTTGATCATCAGCGTATCCACGACCGCATCTTCAAAAGCGCGCGCAATATCAGCGCGAGTTTGTTCGTCATCGCCATTACTACGAATGGTGTTAGCGGCAAAGGTTTTCAGACCGGAAAAACTAAAATCCAGCCCCGGGCGATCGGTCATTGGACGCGGAAAGACAAAACGCCCCGCCGTCCCCTGCGACGCCATTTTCGACAGCAGCGGGCCGCCAGGATAATCCAGCCCCAACAATTTGGCGGTTTTATCAAACGCTTCACCGGCGGCATCGTCAATCGACTCCCCCAGCAGTTCGTACTGACCGATTCCGGTCACGCTAATGAGCTGCGTATGCCCGCCGGAGACCAGCAGCGCCACAAACGGGAATTCCGGGGGATTATCTTCCAGCATCGGCGCCAGCAGATGACCTTCCATATGGTGTACAGGAATGGCTGGCACATTCCAGGCAAATGCCAGCGAACGTCCAACCGTGGCACCCACCAGCAGCGCGCCGACCAGGCCCGGGCCTGCGGTATAGGCCACCGCGTCAATGTCGCTCGCCGTCAGACCGGCTTCTTTTAATGCCGCCTGAATCAGCGGCACGGTTTTACGCACATGATCGCGGGAAGCCAGCTCAGGCACTACACCGCCGTAGTCAGCATGTAATTTCACCTGACTATACAATTGGTTGGCTAACAGACCTTTTTCGTCGTCGTAAATGGCGATGCCGGTTTCATCGCAGGATGTCTCAATACCCAGTACACGCATGACTTGTTTTACCTCGCTCTAATACCGCGCAGTGTAGGTCGAATGCGGGTGGATGTATACCCTCAGTCCCGACTTCGTGTATACTCCCTCCCCTTATAAAAGTCCCTTTCAAAAAAGGCAGCGGTGCTTTACAAAGCAGCAGCAATTGCAGTAAAATTCCGCACCATTTTGAAATAAGCTGGCGTTGATGCCAGCGGCAAACCGAATTAATCAAAGGTGAGAGGCACATGCCGGTAATTAAAGTACGTGAAAACGAGCCGTTCGACGTAGCTCTGCGTCGCTTCAAGCGTTCCTGTGAAAAAGCAGGTGTTCTGGCGGAAGTTCGTCGTCGTGAGTTCTATGAAAAACCGACGACTGAACGTAAGCGCGCTAAAGCTTCTGCAGTGAAACGTCACGCGAAGAAACTGGCTCGCGAAAACGCACGCCGTACTCGTCTGTACTAATCTTTTGAGAGCGGGCTGCTCTCAATTCAGATCGAGTTGTAGTTGTAAGGCCGTGCTTCCGAAAGGAATGCGCGGCTTGTTTTCGTTTATGCATTAGCATATACACAAAATCATTCATGCTGCGTCCAGGCGGCAAGAGAGTAAATCCCCGGCGCTTACGCAAGTCAGCGACAGGGGTGAGCGAACGCAGCCAACACTGCGGCAGCCTGAAGGATGACGTGTATAAAAGGGGCATATGGCTGGACGAATCCCACGCGTATTTATTAATGACCTGCTGGCGAGAACCGACATCGTCGATCTGATCGACGTGCGCGTAAAACTCAAGAAACAGGGCAAGAACTATCACGCGTGTTGTCCATTCCATAATGAGAAAACCCCTTCTTTCACCGTAAACGGTGAAAAACAGTTTTATCACTGCTTTGGATGCGGCGCGCATGGCAATGCGATCGACTTTCTGATGAATTACGACAAGCTCGAATTTGTCGAAACCGTCGAAGAATTAGCGGCCATGCATAACCTGGAAATCCCCTATGAAGCAGGCACCGGGCTTAGCCAGATAGAGCGCCATCAACGGCAAAACCTCTATCAGTTGATGAATGGGCTGAATGACTTTTATCAGCAGTCGCTTACCCATCCTGCGGCAAAACCTGCGCGTGACTATCTGCAAAAGCGCGGTCTGAGCGCTGAAATTATTCAGCGTTTCGCCATTGGCTTCGCGCCGCCAGGTTGGGATAACGCATTAAAGCGCTTCGGTAATAACAGCGATAACAAAGCATTGTTGCTGGATGCCGGAATGCTGGTCAATAACGAGCAGGGCAGCACTTACGATCGTTTCCGTAATCGGGTCATGTTCCCTATTCGGGATAAACGCGGCAGGGTGATTGGTTTTGGCGGTCGAGTTCTGGGGAACGACACGCCGAAATACCTTAACTCTCCGGAAACCGACATTTTCCATAAAGGCCGCCAGCTGTATGGCCTTTATGAGGCTCAGCAATATAGTGCTGAACCGCAACGCTTGCTTGTGGTCGAAGGTTATATGGATGTCGTCGCACTAGCGCAATATGACATTAACTATGCGGTCGCCTCGCTGGGTACCTCAACCACGGCAGACCATATGCATATGTTATTCCGGGCGACGAACAACGTGATTTGCTGTTACGACGGCGACCGGGCAGGCCGTGATGCCGCGTGGAGAGCCCTGGAAACAGCAATGCCCTATATGACCGACGGTCGGCAGGTACGCTTTATGTTTTTACCTGACGGCGAAGACCCGGATACGCTGGTGCGTAAAGAAGGCAAGGCGGCTTTCGAAGCGCGGATGGAGCAGGCGCAGCCGCTCTCTACGTTTCTGTTTAATAGCCTCCTGCCGCAGGTGGATTTAAGCTCGCCGGATGGCAGCACGCAGTTAGCCGCGCTGGCGCTGCCGCTCATTAATCAGGTGCCTGGCGACGCGCACCGTATTCAGTTGCGCCAGACGCTGGGGCTGAAGTTAGGCATTTTCGATGATAGTCAGCTTGATCGTTTAGTGCCAAAACAGGCGGAAAGCGGCGTTTCCCGCCCGGCTCCGCAGCTAAAACGCACGACCATGCGTATACTGATAGGATTACTGGTGCAGAATCCGGATCTCGCGCCGTTAGTGCCGCCCTTAGACGCGCTGGATCAGAATAAGCTGCCGGGACTTGGCTTATTTAAAGAATTGGTCAAAACTTGTTTGGCTCAGCCAGGTCTTACTACCGGACAACTTCTGGAACTCTACCGTGGCACAAATGATGCTGCGACCCTTGAAAAATTATCGATGTGGGACGATATAGCAGATAAGGCGATTGCCGAAAAGACCTTTACCGACTCACTCAACCATATGTTTGATTCGCTGCTGCAACTGCGACAAGAAGAGCTGATCGCTCGCGATCGCACTCACGGTTTAAGCAGCGAAGAACGCCGAGAGCTCTGGACGTTAAACCAGGAGCTGGCCAGAAAATGAATTTAACGGCTTAAATGCCGCATATCAATCGGGAAGCCCCCGACAGCCGCAGTGAGAGGCAGCGGCCAAAATATAAGTATGCCCTCGCTTTAAATGTCGACAGTTATACCGTCGACACCAATCAAACGAATAAGTGTGGATACCGTCTTATGGAGCAAAACCCGCAGTCACAGCTGAAACTTCTTGTCACCCGTGGTAAGGAGCAAGGCTATCTGACCTATGCCGAGGTCAATGACCATCTGCCGGAAGATATCGTCGATTCAGATCAAATTGAAGATATCATCCAAATGATCAACGACATGGGTATTCAGGTGATGGAAGAAGCGCCTGATGCCGATGATCTGCTGCTGGCTGAAAATACCACCAGCACCGATGAAGATGCGGAAGAAGCTGCTGCACAAGTTCTGTCCAGTGTTGAGTCTGAAATCGGTCGTACGACTGACCCGGTACGCATGTATATGCGTGAAATGGGCACTGTTGAACTGTTGACCCGGGAAGGCGAAATCGACATCGCTAAACGTATCGAAGACGGGATCAACCAGGTTCAATGCTCCGTTGCCGAATACCCGGAAGCCATTACCTATCTGCTGGAACAGTACGATCGCGTTGAGGCTGAAGAGGCCCGTCTGTCCGATCTTATCACCGGCTTTGTCGATCCGAACGCGGAAGAAGATATGGCGCCGACCGCAACTCACGTCGGCTCTGAGCTCTCCCAGGAAGACCTGGATGATGACGAAGACGAAGATGAAGAAGACGGCGACGATGATGCCGCCGATGACGACAACAGCATTGACCCTGAACTGGCACGCGAAAAATTCGCAGAGCTACGCGCGCAATACGTCGTCACGCGCGACACCATCAAAGCGAAAGGCCGCAGTCATGCCGCCGCGCAGGAAGAGATTCTGAAGCTGTCTGAAGTGTTCAAACAGTTCCGTCTGGTACCGAAGCAATTCGACTACCTGGTCAACAGTATGCGCGTGATGATGGATCGCGTTCGTACGCAGGAACGTCTGATCATGAAGCTCTGCGTCGAGCAGTGCAAAATGCCGAAGAAAAACTTTATCACGTTGTTCACCGGCAACGAAACCAGCGAAACCTGGTTCAACGCCGCCATCGCGATGAACAAACCGTGGTCGGAAAAACTGCACGATGTCGCGGAAGAAGTGCAACGCTGTCTGCAAAAACTGCGGCAGATTGAAGAAGAGACCGGCCTGACCATCGAACAGGTGAAGGACATCAACCGTCGCATGTCCATCGGGGAAGCGAAAGCCCGTCGTGCGAAGAAAGAGATGGTTGAAGCGAACTTGCGTCTGGTTATCTCTATCGCCAAGAAATATACCAACCGCGGTCTGCAATTCCTCGATCTGATTCAGGAAGGCAACATCGGTCTGATGAAAGCAGTCGATAAATTTGAATACCGCCGCGGCTACAAGTTCTCCACCTACGCTACCTGGTGGATTCGTCAGGCGATCACCCGCTCTATCGCAGATCAGGCGCGCACTATCCGCATTCCGGTGCATATGATTGAGACCATCAACAAACTCAACCGTATTTCCCGGCAGATGCTGCAAGAGATGGGCCGCGAGCCAACGCCGGAAGAGCTGGCTGAACGGATGCTGATGCCGGAAGATAAAATTCGTAAGGTGCTGAAAATCGCCAAAGAGCCGATCTCCATGGAAACGCCGATCGGCGACGATGAAGATTCGCATCTGGGGGACTTCATCGAGGATACCACCCTTGAGCTGCCGCTGGACTCTGCCACCACCGAGAGCCTGCGTGCCGCCACCCACGATGTGCTGGCTGGCCTGACCGCCCGTGAAGCGAAAGTGCTGCGTATGCGTTTCGGTATTGATATGAACACCGACCATACGCTGGAAGAAGTGGGTAAACAGTTTGATGTTACTCGCGAGCGTATCCGTCAGATCGAAGCAAAAGCGCTGCGTAAGCTGCGCCATCCGAGCCGTTCTGAAGTGCTGCGCAGCTTCCTCGACGATTAATTCGCCGTACACGTATAAACACCACCGCGAGGTGTAATGCCGATCAGTTAAGGATCGGTTTACCGATCCAGTGGCTATGTAAGAATCCGGAGATGCTCACCCGTTTCCGGATTTTTTTATGCACATTGGACAGGCTTTTGATCTGGTATCACGTTACGACTCCCTGCGCAAACGTCGCCTGTCGCTGGAAATGATGGTCTGGTGCATTGTCGGTATGGCGCTTCCCCCCTTCATCAGATAGTAAATCGTCTGGACAGCCATCGTCGGGCCGCATCCCGGAACTGATGCCTGACCTGGAAAGCTGAAGTTACCGACAAGAAGGGAAAGAGCCTTCCCGAGGGTGGTAAAAGAGAGGCCCTGGAAATACCCCACAGCCCCGAAAAAGGACCAGTCAGTTGCTTAACTGGCTGGCATTACACCGCGAGCTGGCGTTTTTTATCAGGTCACGCGCAAGCGCCCTATTTGGCCTACAAAATTTTTACAAAGTGCGAGTATTCGCGTCCTCATTCAACATTGTTATAGCCCACGCATAATGAGCGCCTGATCCAGCTCACGATAAGCTTCGACCAGTTTTTCCGTTTTAATACGGTTTAAACCGCTGGGATTCGGCAATACCCACACCATCGTCGCGCCAATGGCGATATTTTGTTTACCCCAGGCGATACCGCGCTGGCTGAATCCCTGTTCAAAAGCCTGTTTACCAAGCACCGCCAGCGCCGCAGGCTGGTAATCCTCTATCTTTTCAATCAGGCTTCGCCCGCCGCTACGTAACTCATGCAACTTCACTTCTGTCGCCTGAACAGTCGGTCGGTCGACTAATTTCGTTACCCCGCAGCGAAAATCCAGTAATTTTTCCGCCTCCTCCGGTTTCAACTGTCGATCGGTAAAACCAGCCAAATGAATAACCTTCCAGAAACGATTCGCAGGATGAGCAAACGGGAAGCCGGTATTCGCCGAGGAGAGCCCCGGATTGATGCCGCAAAAAACCACCCGTAGCCCTGGCGCCAGTATGTCCTTAACCATTATCACTCCTGAGCAATACAATGTTCTTTAAGTATAACGGTTTGAAAATACATTGTTTATAAAAACAGCACCCGCACGGTTATGGCTGGATTGCTGCGTAAAGTTACATTATAATCCACCGCCACGGCCCCTTAGCTCAGTGGTTAGAGCAGGCGACTCATAATCGCTTGGTCGCTGGTTCAAGTCCAGCAGGGGCCACCAAATTTTAGCTTTAAAATCATATAAAAAAGCCACTCGAAAGAGTGGCTTTTTTATTTCTCAATCTCAAAGTGACGATAAAATGGCGGTAAATACTCTATTGCCATATGATTGGCTTAGCCTTCTGACAAATAGTTCTCTCATCCCCGCATCCGCTTTTGTTGCTATTTGTCTTTTCATTCTCAGAGAGTTGCCAGACGGATGTCGAAAAGCTAAGGCCAGGAAACATGAGATTCGAGCGTTAAAGCAAATTTTCGCGCGCGAATGCCAACTTGCCTGGTTCATGCTACGTCCATCTGCGGGATGAGAGACCGGGGGTTAACGCCTCTACAGTTACTTACGATGCCAATAGGCTGCCGCACGTACCAGGTGTGGATCAAACCCAATTTCAAAGCGCTGACTTAAACGTTTCACCGTCTTGCCTTCGCCAGTAATCCAGATGAAATAGTCTGATTCTGGTATTATCAGCTGCGACAGGCGCGTTTGTATTGCCTGTTCATCGCCGCCAACAACATACTCCACAGTCATGTCCGCCAAATGGGCGAGATAATCGCGATATGCCGCATCCTGAATGCTCACCAGCGCGGTTACTGCGGGACGTGCAGGCAGACGGCTAAGCGATTCCAGACGACGACGCAGCGCGGGCATACCGGACTCATCGCAGACATAAACCTGACAGCCATAGTCTTCCGGCACCACCAGCGACCCGCGCGGCCCGCCAATCGTCAGTATATCGCCTTCACGCGCTTCCATTGCCCAACGGCTGGCTACGCCGCCATCGTGGATAAAGAAATCCAGCGCCAGCTCGCGACGTGCCTCATCATACAGCGGCGTGTAATCCCTGGAGGTCGGACGAACACCCTCCCCCCAGATAATGCCTTCCTCAGTGACTGTCGGGGGCGTAAAGTGGCTGCCTGGCTCAGGAAAAAAGACTTTCGTGTGATCGTCAAAGCCCTGGGATGTAAAACCCTCCAGCGCCTCGCCGCCAAGTACGATCCGCTGAAATCCTGCGCTAATACGTTCTACCCGCAGAACGGTCAGCTCGCGAAAACGCAATTCATTACGAACACGCTGTGGATAGCGTACAGATGATGTCGTCATTTTTTGCCTTCGTAAAATAATACGATATATCTAAATTAAAGTTTTAAATGATAATGATTGTTAATCATGAAAAATGCAACTGTTTTTTGATAGTGTTCTTGCTGCGCTTCGTTACTCACCACTTAAAAAATAAATCGTTATAAATTAATAAATTATAATAAAAAACAATCTTAGCCTTGCTAAAAGCCAACACTTAGATATAAATTAGATATATCTAAATAAGCAGGAGGCAATGATGCAAAATCAACATGAAGGGTGCTGCAAAAACCGGGAGCATAAGCACGATGGCTGCTGTAAAGATCGGGAACATCAGCATGAAGGCTGCCATAGCGCGCATCAGCATGAGAACGCCAGTTGCGGCGGCGAACACCGTCACGGACACGGCTGCGGCCGTCATGAACGGGGCGGCGGCCGGCGTCAGAGATTTTTTGGCCACGGCGAACTTCGGCTGGTCATCCTTGATATCCTGACCCGGGACGCCAGCCACGGCTATGAACTGATTAAAGCGATAGAAAACCTGACGGGGGGCGGCTATACGCCAAGCGCCGGCGTGATCTACCCTACGCTGGATTTTTTACAGGACCAGCAATTTATCACTATTAGCGACGAAGAAGGCGGGCGGAAAAAAATCGCGATTACCGCGAAGGGCGAGCAATGGCTTGATGAAAATCGCGAACATCTGACGCATATTCAGACGCGGCTAAAAGCCCGTTGCGTCGGCATGGAGTTACGTAAAAATCCGCAGATGAAGCGGGCGCTGGATAACTTCAAGGCCGTGCTGGATCTGCGGATAAACCACAGCGATATCAACGACGCGCAAATCAAACGCATTATCGGCGTGATTGATCGCGCGGCGCTGGAGATCGCCGAACTGGATTAAGCAGGCTGCGCGTCCTCTTCCCGGACGCGGAACACGTTAACCAGCTCTTTTAAATGTAACGCCTGTTCGTTCAGCGACGCCGCGGCGGCAACAGACTCCTCCACAAGGCAGGAGTTTTGTTGCGTGGCGGCGTCAATCAGGCCAATCGCGCTGTTAATCTGCGAAATACCGTCAGTTTGCTCGCGGCTGGCCTGCCCAATCTCACGTAATATCACATCCATCTCTTCGACGTTGTCCACCATGCCATTAATCAGGGCGCTGGCTTTCTCCACCAGTTGCATACCTTCCTGGGTCTGACTGGTTGAATCTTCAATCAAATTACGGATTTCACTGGCCGACGAGGCGCTCTTTTGCGCCAACTGGCGAACCTCCCCCGCGACAACGGCAAAACCGCGCCCATGTTCGCCCGCGCGCGCCGCTTCAACCGCCGCGTTCAGTGCCAGAATATTGGTCTGAAAGGCAATGGAATCAATGATATTGATGATATCCGACATACGATTTGCCGTATCGTTAATGACGCGCATTTTCTGCGTCACTTGATTCATCATCTCACCGTTGTTTTTCACCACGCTGGCGGCGCCGGCAGAGAGTTTGGTCGCTTCACTGGTATGATCAGCCGTATTTTTAACCGTGGCGGTAATCTGTTCCATCGACGCCGCCGTTTCTTCAACTGAGCTGGCCTGCTCTTCCGTACGCGCCGCCAAATCCTGGTTACCGGCGACAATTTGCGCCGCCGCCGTGGAGATACTTTCCGAACCGTTTTGCACTTCCTGTACGATATCCAACAGACGCGTTTTCATCGCCATCAACGCTTGCAGTAGCACGCCCGTTTCATCTTTATAGTCGGTGGTGATATGGCGAGTCAGATCGCCATCGGCAATCGCCTCGGCAAAGCGTACCGCTTCATCAAGCGGTCGGGTAATGGAACGTACGATATACCATCCCATTACGCATCCGGCGGCGATGCTTATCAGCGCCAGGGTAATTAACAGCGTCCTGTTAGTTTTAAAATCTCCTTCGACCTGCACGCCCGCGTTGTGCATCTGCGCATCCTGAACGGCGATAAGCTCCTGAACTTTATCCTTATAGACCTTTTGCACCTGCACCGTTCTGGTCATCATCTCCTGAATGGCCGCCTGACGATTATGGCTTTGAATATCTTGCAAAATACGGAATCGGGACTCCAGGTATTGCTGGCGCGCTTCACGGATCTCGGTAATGATTTTCTGCGAAGCCGCATCGTGACGATTGCTGGAAAGCTCATCCAGTAGCGCCGTAATACGCTGGCTTATCTCATCCAGCTCTTTCTGCGAACTCTGGCTCCAGCGCCCCTCCTCATCCAGTAGCATGAGCTGCTGCGCGATGATGAAATCATTAAAATTATCGATTAACAGATTGGCTTTCACCGTGGTGGGATAATCATTGGTAATAATGTTCTGCATACCTGTATTAGCCCGATCAAGGCTAAACAAAGACAGAGCGGAACTCACTACCATGAGTACAATGAATAAACCAAAGGCAATAAATAATTTCGAACGTATTTTAATGTTATGCAAAAACATATTTTCTCCCTGGGATTGCATATCCTCATACAGGAAGGTTTATCGGCAAAAATGTTACTAACTTTATGATATTGATCGTTTTTTATTTCGGAACATTATTAGTAAATAAATTTTATCGATTACAGAAAAATGAGCCAATAGTGATATGAATTGACACTCATAATGAAAGAAATATGCTAAAAGGTTAACCATTTCTAATTAATTAACCAAGCTGGCACCTATAAATAGGTAGACAGAAGAGAAAAAATAACAGTTATATTAAAATTTATTTACATGATTTTTAACGGTATATGTGACTGGTACTCTCTATGACGGCAGAAACCTTCCTCTATCAGAGCGCATCCGCCCGGTAGGCCTGTTGCTGCCGGGCGGACGTCAGTACGGCTGTCACCTGCAAATAAACTTAATGCAGCACCGTGACCGCATCCTCCAGCCGGCTGGCACGGTGTTTTACCATTGCCGACACTTGTGCGCTCTCTTCCACCAGCTCCGCATTTTTCTGGGTTATGCGGTTCAACTCATCCACTGCGCGGGTCAGGCTGGAGAGTCCATCTGTCTGTTCCAGCGTCGACTGACTGATGCGGGCAATAAGCTGGGTGACATTTTGCACCTGGGCTACAATGTCATCCATAGTACGACCTGCGGCGTGAACCTGCCCGGAGCCTGACTGCACCTTTGTTGCGCTGGCATCAATTAATTTACGAATATCGTTCGCCGCGTTAGCGCTGCGGCTGGCAAGATGGCGCACCTCGCCAGCAACCACTGCAAACCCTTTCCCCTGCTCGCCCGCTCTCGCCGCTTCTACCGCGGCATTCAGCGCCAGGATGTTCGTCTGAAAAGCGATATCGTTAATTAGCGTGGTGATCGTCCCGATACGTTGCGTACTGTTAGCGATATCATCCATCGTTTTAATGACTGTAGCCATCGCCTCGCCTCCCTGAGTCGCCGCGCTACTGGCCGCCATGGAAAGCTTATCCGCAGCGGAAGCCGTCTCGGAATTGAGCTTCACAGACTCCGCCATCTGGTTCATGGTCGTTACCGTTTCCTGAACATTCTCCACGGTCTGACGGGTGTGCTTATTCAGATCATCGTTACCCTTCGCCAGCCTTTCACTGCCGTTTCTGACGCTGGAGACCTGACTTGACACATCATTAATCAGCCAGCGGCACATCAAGCCAAGCTGCCCCACTGCCCTCAGCGTCAGCCCCAGCTCATCGCTACGATTAAGATGTTGTACGCTGTTGCGTTCACCGGTCGCCACTTTCAGCGCCTGCGTCGCCACATTTTCAATGGGACGCACAATTTGCCATTCAAACAGCGCCGTACCTGCCAGTATTGCCAACTCGCCTATCAGCAACGCCTGCCATGACGCATCCGTATAGAACATCGCCAACGCCAGCATCACTGCCATTAGCCCCATAATGCTACGTACTCGCCAGCGAACAGGCATAGCGGGCAGTTTGCCCAGCAAGCCCTGACGAACCACCAGTCCTTTATGAATACGTTTATTACACCGCCCTTCATTCAGCGCCTGATATAAAGGCTCGACGGCGGCAATCTCCTCATCCGTGGCGCGGGTACGAATCGACATATATCCCGTCATACGCCCTTCACGTATCATCGGTACCGCGTTGGCCCGTACCCAATAATGGTCGCCGTTTTTACGTCGGTTTTTCACAATGCCGCTCCACGGTTCTCCCTGTTTTAGGGTGTACCACATATCTGCGAAGGCAGCTTTTGGCATATCCGGATGGCGCACCAGATTATGTGGCTGCGCCAGCAACTCGTTTAACTGATAGCCGCTCACCTGGACAAAGGTGTCATTGGCGTGAGTGATATAGCTTTCCAGGTCGGTCGTAGACATCAAAGTGGTATCATCATCCAGCGGAGTATTTCGCTGGCTGACGTAGGGATGAGAAGACATGATAGCGTCCTGTGCAGGTTATCTGTATGTTAATTTTTCTCTCAAATGTTATTTCGGCGCTAATCTATTTATCTTTAGTTGTTAAAATTGACCTGGATCGCAATTTGCAATTAATCCTTAATATTTGTACGATTTTTACGTCATCCTGCGCATTATTTTCATTATGAAATTGTTTAGCGTGGGCAATCTTTTTCTTTAAAATCTGTCCTGGCTCACCTTTTTTTAACGCCGCCGCTAACGCAACAAAGCGTAAACCGTAAAACAAGATCTGCACAAAATGCATCCAATTGTTAATTAATGATATTAAATGTTGTTGAAAAGTGATTATTCCTGGTGTTTATCCTGATTTTCACTATGGACTTTGGCACGCGCTAATCCCTGCAATACTTAATTCAGTATCATGTGATACACGGCCCTCTGGAGCTCATTTTGAACAGGTTACCTTCCAGCGCATCGGCTTTGGCCTGTAGCGCGCACGCACTGAATCTCATTGAGAAGCGAACGCTAAACCATGAGGAAATGAAAGCACTAAATCGAGAGGTCATTGACTACTTTAAAGAGCATGTAAATCCTGGATTTCTGGAATACCGGAAATCTGTTACCGCCGGCGGGGATTACGGAGCCGTAGAGTGGCAAGCGGGCAGTTTAAATACGCTTGTCAACACCCAGGGGCAGGAGTTTATCGACTGTCTTGGAGGGTTTGGTATCTTTAACGTGGGGCACCGTAATCCTGTTGTGGTATCCGCCGTCCAGAATCAACTCGCAAAACAACCCCTCCACAGCCAGGAGTTACTTGACCCCTTGCGGGCGATGCTGGCAAAAACGCTGGCGGCGCTGACCCCGGGGAAACTCAAGTACAGCTTTTTCTGCAACAGCGGCACCGAATCCGTCGAAGCGGCGTTAAAACTGGCAAAAGCGTATCAGTCGCCGCGCGGCAGGTTTACCTTCATCGCCACCAGCGGCGCATTCCACGGCAAATCCCTGGGCGCGCTCTCCGCCACGGCCAAATCCGCCTTCCGCAGACCCTTTATGCCTTTATTGCCGGGCTTCCGCCATGTGCCGTTTGGCAATATCGACGCTATGCGCATGGCATTTAGCGAAGGCAAAAAAACAGGTGACGAGATAGCAGCCGTGATTCTGGAGCCTATTCAGGGTGAAGGCGGCGTGATCCTGCCGCCGCAGGGATACCTGACAGAAGTACGTAAACTCTGCGATGAATTCGGCGCGCTGATGATTCTGGATGAAGTACAAACCGGCATGGGGCGTACCGGCAAGATGTTTGCCTGCGAGCACGAAAATGTGCAGCCTGATATTCTGTGTCTGGCGAAAGCCCTGGGCGGCGGCGTGATGCCGATTGGTGCTACCATCGCTACTGAAGAAGTGTTTTCGGTTCTGTTTGACAACCCTTTCCTGCATACCACCACCTTTGGCGGTAATCCGCTGGCTTGTGCTGCCGCGCTGGCGACCATTAACGTCCTGCTGGAGCAAAGCCTCCCGGCCTAGGCGGAACAAAAAGGCGATACGCTCCTGGATGGTTTTCGACAACTTGCGCGTGAGTATCCCAATCTGGTGCATGATGCGCGCGGCAAAGGCATGTTGATGGCCATTGAATTTGTCGATAACGAAACGGGCTACCGTTTTGCCAGTGAGATGTTCCGTCAACGCGTGCTGGTCGCCGGTACGCTGAATAATGCGAAAACAATTCGTATCGAACCACCGCTCACGCTAACTATTGAACTGTGCGAACAGGTATTGAAATCAGCGCGTAATGCGCTGGCGGCGATGCAGGTGAGCGTTGAAGAGGTTTAAAACCGATGCCGGATAACACTGTGCTTATCCGGCCTGTTTTCCCCGGGTTGCAGCCTCTTTTTTGAATCCCATCACAATCACCACATTCCCCTTTTCCCTTTTACCTCGTGACGGCTACAGTAGTAACTCATCCGACCACATAACAATAATTTTACATACTGGATATGCTTATGAGCTACCCATCGCTGTTCGCCCCGCTCGATCTGGGCTTTACTACTCTCAGAAACCGCGTGCTGATGGGATCGATGCACACGGGTCTGGAAGAACATCCTGATGGCGCAGAGCGCCTGGCGGCATTTTATGCCGAGCGCGCGCGACACGGCGTAGCGTTAATCGTCACCGGCGGTATTGCGCCCGTCCCCTCCGGGGTAGTCATGACCGGCGGCGCGATGCTGAACGATGGCAGTCAATTAGCGCATCATCGCGTAGTGACCGATGCCGTACATGCGGAAGGTGGTAAAATCGCACTACAAATTTTACATACCGGGCGTTACAGCTATCAGCCACACCTGGTCGCGCCGTCGGCAATTCAGGCGCCAATCAACCGCTTTACGCCGCATGAACTGACGCATGATGAAATATTGCAGTTAATCGACGACTTCGCGCATTGCGCGCAACTGGCGCGGGAAGCGGGCTACGACGGCGTAGAGGTGATGGGATCAGAGGGCTATCTGATTAATGAATTTCTCACGCGGCGGACTAACCATCGCGATGACGAATGGGGCGGTGAGTATGCCAACCGTATGCGCTTCGCGGTTGAGGTAGTACGCGCGGTACGCCAGCGAGTAGGGAACGACTTTATTATTATCTATCGCCTGTCGATGCTCGATCTGGTGGAAAATGGCGGCACGTTCGACGAAACGGTACAACTGGCGCAAGCCATTGAAGCCGCAGGCGCAACCCTTATTAATACCGGCATCGGCTGGCATGAGGCGCGAATTCCGACCATCGCCACGCCAGTACCGCGCGGCGCTTTTAGCTGGGTGACGCGTAAACTCAAAGGTCATGTGTCGGTTCCGCTGATCGCGACCAATCGCATTAACGATCCGCAGGTCGCCGAGGCGATTCTGGCGCGCGGTGACGCCGATATGGTGTCGATGGCGCGTCCCTTCCTTGCCGATGCCGAATTCCTGGCTAAAGCGCAATCCGGACGCGCAGATGAGATAAACACCTGTATCGGCTGTAATCAGGCCTGTCTGGATCGGATCTTCATCGGCAAAGTGACCTCCTGTCTGGTTAACCCGCGCGCCTGTCACGAAACCCAAATGCCGATAACGCCGGTCATACGCAAAAAGAACCTGGCCGTTGTCGGCGCAGGCCCGGCGGGGCTGGCTTTCGCGATTAACGCCGCGTCGCGCGGTCATCATGTCACGCTATTTGACGCCCATAGTGAAATTGGCGGTCAGTTTACTATCGCCAGGCAGATCCCCGGTAAAGAGGAGTTTTACGAAACGCTGCGCTACTACCGTCGAATGATCGATGTTACTGGCGTTACGCTGAAACTGAACCAACGGGTGAACGCAGAAGATCTTCAGCCGTTTGACGAAGCGATCCTCGCCTGCGGAATAGTACCGCGTCGCCCGCCGATAGACGGTATCGATCATCCGAAGACATTGACCTACCTGGAGGTATTGCGCGATAAAGCGCCGGTTGGTAAGCGAGTGGCGATCATCGGCTGCGGCGGGATCGGTTTTGACACGGCCATGTATCTGAGCCAGCACGGCGAATCCACCAGCCAAAATATTGCTGAATTTTGTACTGAATGGGGAATTGATACCAGCCTGCTACAGGCCGGCGGTCTGCGCCCGGAAGGCCCGCGCCTGACACGTAGTCCACGGCAAATCGTCATGCTGCAACGCAAAGCCGGTAAGCCCGGAGAAGGATTAGGCAAAACGACCGGCTGGCTCCATCGCGCGACGTTACTGGCGCGCGGCGTGAAAATGATCCCGGCGGTCAGTTACCAGAAGATCGACGACGACGGATTACATCTCTTGATCGGCGGCGAACCGCAGTTGCTGGAAGTGGATCATGTGGTGATCTGCGCCGGACAGGAACCCCGCCGCGAGCTGGCGGAACCGTTACGCGCCGCAGGTAAAACGGTACATCTTATTGGCGGATGCGATGTAGCGATGGAGCTGGATGCCCGGCGGGCGATTGCCCAGGGCACCCGACTGGCGCTGGAGATTTAACGACTTTTGCCCGATGGCGCTTACGCTTACCGGGCCTACGCCGTCATACCGGTTGTAGACCGGATAAGACGCTTGAGCGCCTTATCGACGGCGTCCCTGCTTCACCGCTTTCAGAATGACAAATTTATTGTTGGTTGCTATCGTCGCGCAATTACCGAAAATCTTCTTCAACTTGTGGAAATAGTCCAGATGGCGGTTCGCCACAATATACAGTTCGCCGTTGATTTTCAGGCAGCGGCGGGCATGATGGAACATCTCCCAGGCAATATTATCGGTCAGCGCATGTTTCTGGTGGAACGGCGGGTTACAGAAAACGGCGTTAAAACGGAACGGCTCCACGCCGGAGAGCGCGTTGTTGATCATAAATTCGCAGCGTTCGAACGCTTCCGGCAGGTTCGTTTCTACATTCAAACGGCTGGAATCTACCGCCATCGGCGATTCATCGACAAATACCACGTTCGCCTGCGGATTTTTCGCCAGTAAGCTCAGGCCAATCACCCCGTTGCCGCAGCCGAGATCGACAATCTCCCCGTCGAGGTTTTCCGGCAGATGCTGCATAAAGAAGCGTGCGCCGATATCCAATCCGGTACGAGAAAATACATTCGCGTGGTTGTGAATCGTCCAGCCAGTATCTTCCAGTTTCCAGCTTAGCGTTTGCGGCGCAGCGGCCAGTTGCGGATTGCTGAAGGTACAGTTAATCAGACGCGCTTTCTTCCACGCCAGCGTCGTTGTGGTTGGACCCAGCACTTTTTCAAACAGTTCCAGCGTAGAGGTATGAATATCACGCGCTTTCGCGCCAGCGATAATACGCGTGTGCGCCGTAACCACCTTACGCAAAGCGCGTAACTGCTGTTCCAGCAACGCCAGTGTTTTCGGTACCTTAATCAATACAACGCCTGGCGCCTGCGGGTAGTCAGCGGTACTATCGAGAAACGTTACGCTGGACTCCGCGATGCCGTTATGGCGTAAATTCTCTCGCGTACCCAGTTCGCTTAAATACGAATCGCCAATACTGTATGGCGAATGCTCCGCCAGCGCGCAGCTTAGCGCGCCAAACGTATCATTCAGGATCAGCACCGGGCCGCGAATTTCCGTCTCATCCAGTTGTTGCAGCAGATATTCATCGGCCGCCTCCCACGCCAGAAGCGGGTTAACATCATCCGTTTGCGGAAAACGTTTCAGCGTCAGTGAACGGAAACCGTCGTCTACGTGGCTCATTGGGCCTCCTGAATGGTAAAATTGCGGCGTTATCCCTGAAAAGGGTGCGTGAGTATACACTTTTTATCAGCAACATGGAGCTTTGATGACCTCACTAACTTACCTTCAGGGGTATCCGGAACATCTCCTTGCCCAGGTGCGCACCTTAATCGCCGAGCAGCGCCTGGGAGCGGTGCTGGAAAAACGTTATCCCGGCGCACATGATTACGCCACTGACAAAGCGCTATATCACTATACTCAGGAGCTGAAAAGTCAGTTTCTGCGCAACGCGCCGCCCATCAATAAAGTGATGTATGACAGCAAGATCCATGTGCTGAAAAATGCGCTGGGACTGCATACCGCCGTCTCGCGCGTTCAGGGCGGCAAGCTCAAGGCAAAGGCGGAGATCCGCATCGCCACCGTGTTTCGCAACGCCCCGGAGCCATTCTTACGGATGATTGTGATTCACGAACTGGCGCACCTGAAAGAGAAAGAGCATAGCAAAGCGTTTTATCAGCTCTGCTGCCATATGGAACCGCAGTACCATCAACTGGAGTTTGATACTCGCCTGTGGCTGACGCATCAGGCGCTGGCGTAACTATTGGGGCCGATAGCGCACACTGGTGCCCTTCTCGCCAGTAAAATGCCAGAGTGCGTCGCAGCGCACTGGCAAGGGCGGAAAGGCGTGCTACATTGACGAAAATCCCTTTCTGGAGTCCGCTGACGTTTATGATACGTTTCGCTGTAATTGGTACTAACTGGATCACGCGTCAGTTTGTCGACGCCGCCCATGAAACCGGCAAATTCAGGCTCGCCGCCGTTTACTCCCGTAGTCTTGAACAGGCGCAGTCTTTCGCAAATGATTATCCCGTCGAGCATCTGTTTACCTCGCTGGAAGCGATGGCGCAAAGCGACGCGATAGAGGCAGTTTATATCGCCAGCCCGAATTCCCTGCATTTCTCCCAGACGCAGCGCTTTTTGCAGCATAAAAAACATGTCATGTGCGAAAAGCCGCTGGCCTCTAACCTGGCGGAGGTTGATGCCGCTATCGCCTGCGCGCGCGATAACCAGCGGGTACTGTTTGAAGCCTTTAAAACCGCCTGCCTGCCCAATTTCCTGCTGCTGCGGGAATCGTTGCCGAAAATCGGCAGAATGCATAAAGCATTCCTAAATTACTGCCAGTACTCTTCACGTTATCAGCGCTATCTGAACGGTGAAAATCCGAATACGTTTAATCCGGCCTTCGCCAATGGTTCGATTATGGATATCGGGTATTACTGTCTGGCGTCGGCGATCGCGCTATGGGGCGAGCCGCGCAGCGTTCAGGCGTCGGCGAGTTTATTGGAAAGCGGGGTAGATGCGCACGGTGTCGTGGTCATGGATTACGGCGATTTTAGCGTCACGCTACAGCATTCCAAAGTCAGCGACTCGGTACTGGCCAGTGAAATTCAGGGCGAGGCGGGATCGCTGGTGATTGAAAAGCTGTCGGAATGCCAGAAAGTGTGTTTTGCGCCGCGCGGCGCGCTGATGCAGGATCTGACCCAGCCTCAGCATATTAATACTATGCTGTATGAGGCCGAGGCGTTTGCCCATCTTATTGAGAACCACGCCGTGGAACATTCGGGGTTGTCGCTAAGTCGCGCCACGGCAAAATGGCTGACAGAAATACGCCGTCAAACCGGGGTTATCTTCCCGGCGGACGGTCTGACCCATCCCCTTTCCGCGTAAAATTAAGTAAATCCTATGTTACAGGCCATTGACTCTACGCATGGCCTGTCATACTTTGTTACGCGCAAAGGGGAGTAACTTCATTGTCGGTCGATCGTCATTACGATGTGTGCAACACCACATCCGGTCACCGGGCAGCCATAAAGGAATGCGTCAGCGTATTCCTTTATTGTTGTAAGTGAGACCTTGCCGAATGGCAAGGTCTATGCATAAAAGCAGCGGCTAATGCTATTCGGCGTTAGCCGTTTTTTTTGCATGGGGAGAAATAATGAATACTGTCGGTACGCCATTATTATGGGGTGGATTCGCGGTTGTTGTGGTGATAATGCTATCCATCGACCTGTTATTGCAGGGGCGCCGCGGCGCACATGCTATGTCGATGAAACAAGCGGCGGGATGGTCAATCCTGTGGGTAACGCTCTCGTTACTGTTTAACGCCGCTTTCTGGTGGTATCTGGCTGAAACGCAAGGGCGCGAAGTTGCTGACCCGCAGGCATTGGCGTTCCTTACCGGCTATCTGATTGAGAAGTCGCTGGCCGTGGATAACGTCTTTGTCTGGCTGATGCTGTTTAGCTATTTCTCCGTCCCTCCGGCCCTGCAACGCCGGGTGCTGGTGTATGGGGTTCTTGGCGCGATTGTGTTGCGTACTATCATGATTTTTGCCGGTACCTGGCTTATCACCCAGTTCGAATGGCTGCTGTATGTGTTTGGCGCCTTCCTGCTGTTTACCGGCGTAAAAATGGCGCTGGCGAAAGAAGACGAATCCGGCATTGGCGAAAAACCGATGGTGCGTTGGCTGCGTGGGCATCTGCGCATGACCGATACGATCGAGAACGAGCACTTTTTCGTACGCAAAAACGGCCTGCTGTATGCCACGCCGCTGCTGCTGGTGCTGATTATGGTTGAGTTCAGCGATGTAATCTTCGCCGTTGACAGTATTCCGGCGATCTTTGCGGTCACCACCGACCCGTTCATCGTGTTGACCTCTAACCTGTTTGCTATCCTGGGCCTGCGCGCGATGTACTTCCTACTATCCGGCGTGGCGGAACGTTTCTCGATGCTGAAATATGGTCTGGCGGTCATTCTGGTCTTTATCGGCATTAAGATGCTGATCGTCGACTTCTATCATATTCCTATCGCAATTTCGCTGGGCGTAGTGTTTGGCATTCTGACCGTTACGCTGGTGATTAACGCCTGGGTTAACCATCAGCGCGATAAGAAACTGCGAGCGCAATAAGCTATTATCGGGGTAACCTGCCCCATAAAAAACGCCCGGCGGCGCACACCTGCCGGGCGTTTTTGTTTAACATGTCACAATACTGTTAATATAAAGTTATAAAACATGATCACAGCAAAAAATCCAGGATATTTCGCTTCCCGAACCTTCAACTTTCCTTATACTCAACCAGGCAAACACTTTGTTACATCCTGAAAGATGCGCCGTAAGAGCGTGCAGGGGATGAACAGCAACACAATACAAGGAACATGAAATGGCTACGCAACGTGCATCAGGGCTACTACAGCGTTTAGCGCAAGGCAGTCTGGTTAAACAAATTTTAGTGGGTCTGGTACTGGGAATTTTACTGGCATGGGTTTCTAAGCCTGCGGCGGAAGCGGTTGGCTTGCTTGGCACCCTGTTCGTCGGCGCCTTAAAAGCGGTCGCCCCCATTCTGGTGCTGATGCTGGTAATGGCCTCGATCGCCAACCACCAGCACGGTCAAAAAACCAATATTCGCCCTATTCTCTTTCTTTATCTGCTAGGCACCTTTTCAGCCGCGCTGGCGGCCGTCGTGTTCAGCTTCGCCTTCCCTTCAACGCTGCATCTGTCCAGCAGCGCTCAGGATATCGTGCCGCCATCCGGCATTGTAGAAGTCCTGCGTGGCCTGCTGCTGAGTATGGTGTCGAACCCCATCGACGCGCTGCTGAACGCCAACTATATTGGGATTCTGGTGTGGGCCGTCGGTCTGGGATTTGCCCTGCGTCATGGTAATGAGACCACCAAAAACCTCGTGAACGATATGTCCAACGCCGTGACCTTTATGGTGAAACTGGTGATCCGTTTCGCGCCAGTCGGTATCTTTGGCCTGGTTTCATCAACGCTTGCAACCACCGGTTTCTCCACGCTGTGGGGCTATGCGCACCTGCTGGTCGTCTTGATTGGCTGTATGCTTCTGGTCGCGTTGGTGGTCAACCCGCTGTTAGTATTCTGGAAAATTCGTCGTAACCCTTATCCGCTGGTGTTCGCATGCCTGCGTGAAAGCGGCGTTTATGCCTTCTTTACCCGCAGCTCTGCCGCCAATATTCCGGTGAACATGGCGTTGTGCGAAAAACTGAATCTGGACAGGGATACTTACTCCGTTTCCATTCCGCTGGGCGCCACCATCAATATGGCCGGCGCGGCAATTACCATTACGGTTCTGACGTTGGCGGCAGTCCATACGTTAGGCGTACCGGTGGATCTGCCCACAGCGCTGCTGTTGAGCGTAGTGGCCTCGCTGTGTGCTTGCGGCGCCTCCGGCGTGGCAGGCGGTTCATTGTTACTGATTCCGCTGGCGTGCAACATGTTTGGTATCCCGAACGATATCGCGATGCAGGTGGTTGCGGTCGGCTTTATTATCGGCGTATTGCAGGATTCGTGTGAAACGGCGCTGAACTCGTCTACCGATGTTCTGTTCACTGCGGCAGCCTGCCAGGCAGAGGACGAACGTCTGGCGAATAACGCCTTGCGCAGCTAAGTTATTATTGATGCCGGATAGCGCGTGCTATCCGGCAGATCCGCTTGCCCGGCCTACGTTCGCAGATAAGACGCGTTAGCGTCGCCATCCGGCGCTTTTTATAAGGTGACACCACTCTTAAAGATCGCCAGCTCACGGAAGTCATTACGCTCGTTGCAGGTCTGCTTGCCGTTAGCAATCTTAACGATGGTATCGACAAACTCATTTAAGAGCTGCGGCATCGCTTTGCCCTGGATGAGTTGTCCGGCGTTAAAATCAATCCAGTGTTTTTTTCTGCTCGCCAGTTCGCTGTTGGTGGCGATTTTTACCGTGGGGACAAATCCGCCGTATGGTGTTCCTCGCCCGGTACTGAATAGCACCATATGGCATCCCGCTCCTGCCAGCGCGCTGGTTGCCACGGCGTCGTTACCCGGCGCGCTTAACAGATTCAGACCCGCTTTTTTCAGACGTTCTCCGTAACGCAGCACATCCACCACCGGGCTGGAGCCCGCTTTTTGAGTGCAGCCCAACGACTTATCTTCCAGCGTGGTAATACCGCCTGCTTTGTTGCCCGGCGACGGGTTTTCATAGATTGGTTGGTTATGGGCGATGAAGTATCGCTTAAAGTCATTCACCATCGTCACCAATTTGCTAAATGTCTCTTCATCACGGCAGTGGCTCATCAGCAACCGTTCTGCGCCGAACATCTCCGGCACTTCCGTCAGTACTGTGGTGCCGCCGTTGGCAATCACATAATCGGAAAATCGTCCCAGCATTGGGTTGGCGGTGATCCCTGACAGCCCATCCGATCCGCCACACTCGAGGCCAAATTTCAGCTCGCTCAGTTTGCCAGGTACGCGTCTATCGTGGCGCATTACGCTATAAAGCTGATGAAGATGTTCAACGCCCGCCTCGACTTCATCATCCTGATGCTGGCAAACCATAAAATGCACGCGCTCAGAGTCAAACTCGCCTAACGTGTCGCGGAACACGTCGACCTGATTATTCTCACAGCCCAGGCCAATCACTAACACCGCGCCCGCATTCGGATGGCGAACCATATTTTGCAGCATGGTGCGGGTATTAATGTGGTCATCGCCCAACTGGGAGCAGCCGTAAGTGTGGCTAAAAAGAAATACGCCGTCAGTGCCTTCTGCGTTGTCACTCTCTTGTAAAAAGCGCTTCTGGATCTGGCGCGCAATACCGTTTACGCAGCCTACGGTTGGCAAAATCCACAGCTCATTACGCACGCCAACGTCACCGCTAGCGCGACGATAGATCTGAACCTCCCGATCCGCAGGCTGTGACGGAGACGTCTGGAAATCAGGTTGATAGCGGTACGCATCCACATCGCTTAGATTGGTGCGGGTATTGTGCGCATGAATATGTTCTCCCACTGCGACATCCGCCAGCGTATGGCCGATCGGCAGACCATATTTAATGACATTTTCACCCATCGCTATGTCACGTAAAGCAAATTTATGTCCACGCGCAACATCCTGGCGTAATGTCACAGTTTGGCTATCGACGCTTACTGGCGTACCTTGCGCTAAATCGACCAGCGCTACCGCGACGTTATCCAGCGAGTGGATCCTGATGTATTGCATATCAACCCCAGACCTTAGTTCAGTTCAATGGCGAAATAATCACGCGCATTGTTAAAGCAAATATTTTTCACCATCTCACCCAGTAACTGGATATCAGCCGGCGCTTCGCCCGCGGCGACCCAGCGACCAATCATCTGGCAGAGTATGCGGCGGAAATACTCATGACGGGTGTAAGACAGGAAGCTGCGGCTATCGGTCAGCATACCGACGAAGCGGCTCAGCAAGCCCAGTTGCGCCAGTTGTGTCATCTGACGCTCCATGCCATCTTTCTGATCGTTGAACCACCAGCCGGAACCAAACTGCATTTTGCCGGGCATCCCTTCGCCCTGGAAATTGCCGATCATGGTGCCGATCACTTCGTTGTCGCGCGGGTTCAGGCAGTAGAGAATAGTTTTCGGCAGCAGATTCTGTTCGTTCTGCTTGCTGAGCAATTTAGATAACGCTTCCGCTATCGGACGGTCATTAATGGAGTCAAAGCCCACGTCCGGCCCCAGCAATGTGAACTGACGCAGGTTGTTATTACGCAGCGCGCCAATGTGGTACTGCTGAACCCAGCCGCGACGCGCATATTCAGCGCCAAGGAACACCAGCACTGCCGTTTTAAACTGCGCCACGTCGTGCTCGCTAAGGGTTTCTCCCGCCAGACGACGCGCCAGAATACCGTCCAGTTCAGCCTCGCTGGCTTCAGCGAACAGCACCACGTCCAGCGCATGATCAGAGACTTTACAGCCATGCGCAGCAAAGTAATCCAGACGTTTAGTCAGCGCGGTTTGCAGATCGCTAAAGCGACAAATGTCGGTATCCGCCGCCTCGCCCAGTTTGGTCATGTAATCACTAAAGGTTGCCAGTTCAATGTTGAACGCCTTATCCGGACGCCAGCTCGGCAACACTTTAATGTCAAAAGTGTCATCTTTCGCGATCGCGGCGTGGTGTTCCAGCGAATCGACAGGATCGTCGGTCGTACCTGCCATTTTCACATTCATCTGCCGCATGATACCGCGCGCGGAGAAAGCCTCCTGCGCCAACAGCGCGTTACACTGCTCCCAGATCTCATCCGCAGTAGCCGGAGACAGCAATGTACCAGTGATGCCAAACGGACGGCGTAGCTCCAGATGCGTCCAGTGGTATAACGGGTTGCCAATGGTATGCGGAACGGTAGCGGCCCAGGCGTTGAATTTCTCACGATCGGACGCATCGCCGGTACACAACCGCTCCGGCACGCCGTTGGTACGCATTGCGCGCCATTTGTAATGATCGCCTTTCAGCCAGATGTCATACAGATTCTTAAAACGGTAATTTTCGGCAACCTGTTGCGGCGGTAAGTGGCAATGGTAGTCGAAAATCGGCTGGTCTTTCGCATAATCATGGTACAGACGGCGGGCAAACTCAGTATCCAGTAAAAAATCTTCGGTCATAAACGGCGTCATGGTCATCATCCTCATCAACAAGAGCAGCAGATTGCTTATGTCTTGATGCCGTCAAAGTTATCACACCAATTTCCATATACTGAACAACTTTTCATGAGATAGATCAATAAACATCAACAAATAAATCCCCGTAAAAGAAATAAACTTCCCGGAAAGGCGCGCCAGAACTGGCATGGCTGAAACCAAATAATGACCACACTAAGATTCACGCATTTGTGATGTCATTCACCTTTTTAAGATGTATGACAAGTTATCTTTCTGCCGGCGCGATATATAAGCCGACGGAATGCGCAGTTATCGATGGCGTCACCATCGAATTGACCGGTACGGAAACCGAATGAACACAGTGGTTTGATGGCAGAGTCGGGGCGTACCGGATTTTTTTCCGATTCCCCTTCCTGAATGAACATCCCCCGCCGCGAGCAGGAAGATGGCCGTGTTCCTTGCGGAAATGACAAAACGATGAGGTTTTAGATGCGTAAAATTAAAGGGTTACGTTGGTATATGATAGCACTGGTGACGGTGGGTACCGTGCTGGGCTACCTGACGCGAAACACGGTGGCGGCAGCAGCGCCGACGCTGATGGAAGAGTTACACATCTCCACCCAACAGTATTCTTATATCATCGCTGCTTATTCTGCTGCCTATACCGTTATGCAGCCTGTCGCAGGCTATGTATTAGATATTCTGGGGACAAAAATCGGTTACGCTTTCTTCGCTATCGCATGGGCCGTATTCTGCGGCGCCACCGCGCTGGCGGGAAGCTGGGGTGGCCTGGCGTTGGCGCGCGGGGCGGTAGGCGCGGCGGAAGCGGCGATGATCCCTGCGGGCCTGAAAGCCAGCTCCGAGTGGTTTCCGGCGAAAGAACGTTCTATCGCCGTGGGCTATTTTAACGTCGGTTCCTCTATTGGCGCGATGATTGCGCCACCGCTGGTGGTCTGGGCAATTGTCATGCACAGTTGGCAGATGGCGTTCATTATCTCCGGCGTATTGAGTTTCATCTGGGCGATGTCATGGCTGCTCTTTTATAAGCATCCTCGCAACCAGAAAAAGCTGACCGATGAAGAGCGCGATTACATTATTACTGGTCAGGAAGCGCAACATCAGACCGACAATGCGAAAAAAATGTCTGCCTTACAAATTCTGCGTAACCGCCAGTTCTGGGGCATCGCTCTGCCGCGTTTTCTGGCTGAACCGGCATGGGGAACCTTTAACGCGTGGATTCCGTTATTCATGTTTAAAGTCTATGGCTTTAACCTGAAAGAAATTGCGATGTTCGCCTAGATGCCGATGCTGTTTGCCGATCTTGGCTGCGTTATTGGCGGTTATCTGCCGCCGTTATTCCAGCGTTGGTTCGGCGTAAACCTGATTGTTTCCCGTAAGATGGTCGTCACGCTTGGCGCTCTGCTGATGATAGGCCCAGGGATGATTGGCCTGTTCACCAGTCCGTACATTGCCATTATGTTACTGTGTATCGGCGGTTTTGCGCACCAGGCGCTCTCCGGCGCGCTGATTACGCTCTCCTCTGACGTTTTCGGGCGTAATGAAGTCGCGACAGCGAACGGCCTGACCGGGATGTCCGCCTGGCTGGCAAGTACCCTGTTCGCCCTGGTCGTCGGCGCTCTGGCGGATACTATCGGCTTTAGCCCGCTGTTTGCTGTACTGGCGGTGTTCGATCTGCTCGGCGCGTTAGTTATCTGGACGGTTTTGCAAAATAAACCCGCCAGTGAAACTACCGCCAGTCAGATACATGTTCCTGCAACACAAAGCTGATTCCCGACAGCGTGATAACCTGTTGATATAGCAAGTCGGTGGGAATTATCCCACCCGGCAAAAAAGTGGCAAAGGATTCAAACAGGCATCCGATTCACCAGGTCCGATGGCTTTTTCGTATGGTTGCGAGTGGTGGCGCCTTTACGAAAGTGGTATAACAAATGGAATCTGCCGTATCATGCCTGGAGCGCATATGGAAATCACCGAACCACGACGTTTATATCAACAGCTTGCCGCCGATCTGAAGGCGCGTATTGAACAGGGTCTTTACCACCCTGGCGATAAACTGCCCGCAGAACGATTTATTGCCGAGGAAAAAAACGTCAGCCGTACCGTGGTTCGTGAAGCGATCATCATGCTGGAGGTGGAAGGATATGTCGAAGTCCGTAAAGGTTCCGGCATTCATGTTATTTCCAACCAGCCCAGACACTATATCGTTCCGGATGAAAAGCTGGAATTCGCCAATTATGGCCCTTTCGAACTGCTTCAGGCACGACAATTGATAGAGAGCAATATCGCCGAGTTCGCCGCGACGCAAGTCACAAAGCAAGACATCATGAAGCTGATGGAAATCCAGGAAAAAGCGCGTAATGAAAAATGTTTTCGCGACTCCGAATGGGATTTGCAATTCCATGTTCAGGTAGCGTTAGCCACGCAAAACTCCGCGTTGGCTGCCATTGTCAATAAGATGTGGACACAACGCGTACACAACCCTTACTGGAAAAAATTGCATGATCACATTGACTTGCGCACGGTTGACAACTGGTGCGACGATCACGACCAGATCCTGCGCGCGCTGATTCGTAAAGATCCTCACGCCGCCAAAGTGGCGATGTGGCAGCATCTGGAGAACACGAAACAGATGTTATTTAATGAAACCAGCGATGATTTCGAATTTAATGCCGATCGCTATCTGTTTGCCGAAAATCCGGTTGTACACCTTGATACCGTCTCTGGCGGCGCAAAATAACCGTTTTTACCGCAGCAGGCGTGTAGATGGCGTCTGCCGCGGCGCTTGGTCAGCGTAAAGTATAAAGTGTCAGCCTGTGTAAATCCTCTCGCCACCCTCCTTTGCGATAAGCAAAATCAAAGCTCAACGACGCGTAATTTCTTTAACGGACTTCGTTGACCTTTGTTACAATTAGATGCATTTTGAATTTTTGTGTGTTAGTGCTTGCTTACTTCACAACTTAACAAGGAATAGTTCAGGCCGCGAATTTGCCGTTTCCGCAACGCTGATAAAAACTCCAACTCTGTTGCGGTAGTGCAAAGCTTAGATCACCGGCGTGACGTTAACCGATTCTCCAGGAATACTGAATGGAACTACTGACTCAATTGCTGAATGCCCTGTGGGCTCAGGACTTTGAAACTCTGGCCAATCCTTCCATGATTGGCATGTTGTATTTTGTGTTATTTATGATTTTGTTCCTGGAAAATGGGCTGCTCCCTGCCGCCTTTTTACCTGGCGACAGCCTGTTAATCCTGGTCGGCGTGCTGATCGCCAAAGGCGCAATGGGTTTTCCACAAACCATTTTGCTGCTTACCGTCGCGGCCAGCCTGGGCTGCTGGGTTAGCTATATTCAGGGCCGCTGGCTGGGGAATACCCGCACCGTGCAAAACTGGCTCTCTCATCTCCCCGCACATTATCATCAACGTGCCCACCACCTTTTCCATAAACACGGTCTGTCGGCATTATTGATAGGCCGTTTTATCGCGTTTGTCAGAACACTGCTGCCCACTATTGCCGGCATATCCGGCCTGAATAACGCGCGCTTTCAGTTCTTCAACTGGATAAGCGGCTTGTTGTGGGTGCTTATCCTGACGTCGCTGGGCTATCTGCTGGGCAAAACGCCCGTCTTTATGAAATATGAAGATCAGTTAATGTCATGCCTGATGCTGTTGCCCGTGGTGCTGCTCTTTTTTGGCCTGGCGGGTTCGCTGGTCATGCTGTGGAAAAAGAAGTATGGGAGCCGGGGATAACTTATGCTTAAAACACGCATAACTGCCCGACAACTCATTTGGATCAGCGCTTTTCTACTGATGCTGACCGTACTCATGGTGGCGTGGTCAACGCTGCGTCAGCAAGAGTCGACGCTAGCCATTCGCGCGGTTAACCACGGCGCCAGTATGCCTGACGGCTTTTCAGTTCTGCATCATCTGGATGCGAACGGCATTCATTTTAAAAGCATTACGCCTAAAAATGACATGCTGCTCATTACCTTCGATTCCCCTGCGCAAAGCGCCGCAGCAAAAGCGGTGCTTGATCAAACGCTTCCACACGGTTATGTCGTCGCTCAGCAGGACGATGACAACGAAACGGTACAGTGGCTGTCCCGCTTACGGGAAAGCTCACACCGCTTTGGCTAATCTCCAGGAATCCGAATCATATCACTCACTTTGGTGATTTCATTGTTTAATGACTATGATTAATAAAGCGGTGTTTAACCCACTGCGTTATTATCGGGATTACCGCCCCGGACAACGGGTCCGAACATAAGGGAAAGTTCAGGAATGAAATACCACATCGCTTTGGCTATCACGCTTTTTACGCTTAGCGCCGGCAGCTACGCTAATACGCTTTGTCAGGAAAAAGAGCAGGATATACAAAAGGAAATTAGCTACGCTGAAAAGCACAACAATCAGCGCCGTATTGAGGGTCTGAACAAGGCGCTCAGCGAAGTACGCGCCAATTGTACTGACAGCAAGCTACGCGCCGAGCATCAGAAAAAGATCGCTGAGCAAAAAGAGGAGATAGCCGAACGCCAACGTGATTTAGCCGAGGCAAAAGCAAAAGGCGATGTGGATAAAATAGACAAACGTGAACGTAAGCTGGCCGAGGCTCAGGATGAGCTAAAAAAACTTGAGGCCAGAGACTACTAAATTAACGCCAAATGTAAATACTCACTCACCTGGAGAAAACTATGTCGAAAGATAACACTACGGAACATCTGCGCGCTGAGTTGAAATCCCTGACTGATACGCTTGAAGAAGTGCTGAGCTCTTCGGGCGAAAAGTCGAAAGAAGAGTTGAGTAAGATTCGTAGCAAAGCCGAGCGCGCGCTGAAAGAGAGCCGTTACCGCCTGGGCGAAACGGGTGATGTGATTGCCAAACAGACTCGCGTCGCCGCCGCCCGCGCCGATGATTATGTGCGCGAAAATCCCTGGACAGGCGTAGGCATTGGCGCCGCTGTCGGTCTGGTGTTGGGCGTACTGCTGACGCGTCGTTAATTATGGCGGACTCTCGACAGGCACAAGGACCAGGCAAAAGCGTACTGGGTATCGGGCAGCGGATTGTCACCATTATCGTTGAGATGGTGGAAACCCGGCTGCGACTGGCGGTAGTAGAACTGGAAGAAGAGAAAGCGAACCTCTTTCAGCTTTTGCTGATGGTAGGTCTTACCATGCTCTTCGCTGCGTTTGGCTTAATGAGCCTGATGGTCCTGGTCATCTGGGCTATCGATCCTCAGTACCGTTTGAACGCGATGATCGCGACCACCGTTGTGCTGTTAGTGCTTGCGCTAATCGGCGGCATCTGGACGTTACGCAAAGCGCGTCAGTCCACGCTATTGCGCCATACACGGCACGAACTGGCTAACGATCGGCAAATTCTGGAGGACGATCAGTCGTGAGCAGCAAAGGCGAACGCGAAAAACGTAAAGCGCTGCTTCTCAGTCAGATCCAGCAGCAACGGTTGGATCTATCGGCCAGCCGTCGCGACTGGCTGGAGACCACCAGCGCTTACGATCGCGGCTGGAATACCGTGTTAAGCCTGCGCTCCTGGGCGCTGGTCGGTAGCAGCGTAATGGCCATCTGGACCATCCGTCATCCTAATATGTTGGTACGCTGGGCGAAACGCGGCCTGGGGATCTGGAGCGCATGGCGCCTGGTAAAAACTACCCTCCGTCAACAACAGCTCCGCGGTTAATGTCTTTTCTTTTATAGCATCGCGCCATCAGGTTATCACCCGCTTACTCCTGATGGCGCGATACTTTCAGACACCTCGTCTCTTCAGTAATCACTCAAATTTTTTGAAAAAATTTAGCAATTTTCCTTGCTAACAATTCCTGTACGCCACGTTTATGATTCTCTCCAGCGATAACAATGACGCTCTACACCGCGCCATTGCTCATGAAAATAGCAGCAGCAGCCGAATCGGCCTCCTGGAGAATAAAATGAAAAAATTAGAAGATGTTGGTGTACTGATAGCGCGTATTTTAATGCCAGTTCTGTTTATTACCGCAGGATGGGGAAAAATTAATGGCTATGCGGGCACACAACAGTATATGGAAGCGATGGGCGTACCGGGATTCCTGCTGCCGCTCACCATACTGCTTGAGTTCGGCGGCGGTCTGGCGATTCTGCTGGGGTTCCTCACCCGAACCACTGCGCTTTTTACCGCTGGTTTTACGTTGCTGACGGCATTGATCTTCCATAGCAATTTTGCAGAAGGCGTAAACTCGCTGATGTTTATGAAAAACCTGACCATTGCCGGCGGATTCTTATTACTGGCGTTAACCGGGCCTGGCACGTTCAGCCTTGACCGTCTGCTGAATAAAAAGTGGTAAGCAATCTATACTCAATTAAAAAAGCGAGGGAATAGCGCCTCGCTTTTGTCATCTGAAGGAGAGAGACATGGGACAACTGATCGATGGCGTCTGGCACGACACCTGGTATGACACCAAATCTTCCGGGGGGAAATTTCAGCGTTCAGCGTCGGCTTTCCGCAACTGGCTTACCGCTGACGGCGCGCCCGGACCTTCCGGCGAAGGCGGATTCGCCGCAGAAAAAGATCGTTACCATCTGTACGTTTCCCTTGCCTGTCCCTGGGCGCACCGCACGCTCATTTTCCGTAAACTGAAAGGCCTGGAGCCGTTTATTCCGGTTTCCGTCGTGAATCCATTGATGCTGGAAAACGGCTGGACGTTTGATGATGATTTTCCGGCGGCCACCGGCGATACACTCTATCAGCATGAATTTCTCTACCAGTTGTATCTGCACGCCGATCCGCACTACAGCGGCCGCGTCACCGTGCCGGTCTTATGGGATAAAAAGAATCATACTATCGTCAGCAACGAGTCCGCCGAAATCATTCGTATGTTTAACTCCGCCTTCGATGGGCTGGGCGCTAAAGCCGGAGATTACTATCCACCCGCGCTACAAAGCAAAATTGACGAGTTAAACGCCTGGATTTATGACAACGTTAATAACGGCGTTTATAAAGCAGGCTTCGCCACCAGCCAGCAAGCGTATGATGAAGCGGTAGAAAAGGTGTTTACTGCGCTGGCGCGCCTGGAGCAGATTCTCGGACAGCATCGCTATCTGACGGGCAACCAGTTGACCGAGGCGGATATCCGCTTATGGACGACCCTGGTACGCTTTGATCCGGTTTACGTGACTCATTTCAAATGCGACAAATACCGAATCAGCGACTACCTGAATCTGTATGGTTTCCTACGCGATATCTATCAAATACCGGGCATTGCTGAGACCGTTAATTTTGACCATATTCGTCACCACTATTTCCGTAGCCATAAAACGATTAACCCCACAGGTATCATTTCTATCGGACCGTGGCAGGATCTGCTCGAACCTCACGGGCGCGACGTGCGCTTTGGCTAATTTCAGGCGTCCTCCGGGACGCCTTATTAATTAATATCACAAATATTTACCAGCATTTCATTCGCGGCTATTCTTAGTTTGATTACTTTAAAAACAAGTGATTGAACGATTATTGAGGCGAAAATGGATTGGTATTTAAACGTTTTAAAAAATTATCTGGGATTTGGTGGCCGCGCGCGACGCAAAGAGTACTGGATGTTTATTCTGGTCAATATCATCTTTACCTTTGTGTTGGGCCTGTTGGACGCCATGCTCGGCTGGCAACGCGCCGGGGGTGAAGGCATTCTGACCACCATTTACGGCGTTCTGATCTTTTTACCGTGGTGGGCCGTGCAGTTCCGTCGTCTGCATGACACTGACCGCTCCGCATGGTGGCTACTGTTGCTACTTATCCCCATTATCGGCTGGCTTATCATCATCGCGTTCAACTGCCAGAATGGTACGCCGGGCGACAACCGCTTCGGCCCCGATCCGAAACGTTTTTCCTGATGGCGGCGCGGCGCCGCTTTTAAAGCGCCGCGCGCTATTTATTTTCCGGCGAATAGCTTAGGTATTTCCCGCAGACACCAGGCTTTTGCCTCGCCCATACTGTCGCGCCGCCAGGCCATAATAATATCGATTTCGCTGGTCGATTCCGGGCTGACCACGCGTAGCCGCCCTTCAGCAATATCCTGTTCCACCATCGAATACGGCATGGTCGCGACGCCAAGCCCGGCCAGCAGCGCCTGACGTTTATCTTCAATCGTGCTTACCGTCAGACGTGGCTGCTTATCCAGCAGTTGCACCGTTAATACCGGCCGCTCGCGCGCGGTATCCGCTACCGCTACGCCGCGGTATTTAACCCGCGTCACTTCCGAAAGCGGCTCCGGCTCCTGATGAATGGGGTGGTCAGGCGCGGCGACATACACATTTATTATCGTATACAACTTACGGGAGTTAATTTCCGACGACGACCGAAAATGCATATCCGGGGCGATGACGATATCCGCCCGTCCCTGCTCAAGCCGCTCCCATGCGCCAGCCAGTACTTCGGTAATCAAGGAAAGCTGCGTATTGGCTTTGGCGGCCAGCCGGTCGATCAGCGGAAAAAAAGCAGGCGTCGGCACCAGAGCTTCAGTGACCAGCGTCAGATGCGTTTCCCAACCACGGGCCAACGCTTCGGCATCCGTCGTTAACTTGTCTGCCGCTTCCAGCAATACCCGCCCGCGTTCCAGCAGCATACGACCGACGTTGGTGAATTTTGTACGATGGCCGGAGCGATCAAACAGTACAACGTCCAACTCTTCTTCCAGCTTCTGCATGGTGTAACTCAGCGCGGAGGGTACCCGTCCCAGCTCATCTGCCGCTGCGGCAAAACTGCCCCGGCGGTCAATGGCGTCCATCACACGCAATGCTTCAAGCGTCAGCGCTCTCTCTTTAGCCATAGCGTTCTCATTCAGGAAATTTGAACATACCGGGCAGAATATCTGGCTAACAATACAGCGTCCAGCCCCTTAACATAAAAGGGAGTAAAGAGAGGTTAATAACGATGATTACGACCCGAACCGCCAAACAATGTGGACAGGCAGACTATGGATGGTTGCAGGCCCGCTACACCTTCTCCTTTGGACACTATTTCGACCCTACACTGCTGGGCTACGCTTCGCTGCGCGTGCTGAACCAGGAAGTACTGGCGCCGGGCGCCTCTTTTCAGCCTCGAACTTATCCAAAGGTGGATATTTTAAACCTGGTTCTGGACGGCGAAGCAGAATATCGCGACAGCGACGGCAACCATGTACAGGCTAAAGCGGGCGAAGCGTTACTGCTCGCCGCGCAGCCGGACATTAGCTACAGCGAACATAATCTCAGCAAAGTTAAGCCGTTAACCCGAATGCAACTGTGGCTTGACGCCTGTCCTGAACGGGAAAACGCGCTGGTACAAAAAATCCCACTCTCGGCGGCGCAACAACAGCTTCTTGCGTCGCCCGACGGTGAGCAAAACAGCTTACAACTGCGCCAACAGGTCTGGGTACATCATATTACGCTGGAGAAAGGCGAATCGCTTAATTTCCAGCTTCACGGGCCGCGCGCCTATTTGCAGTCGATTCACGGTACGTTCCACGCGGTGACGCCCAATGAAGAACGCGAGGCGTTAACCTGCGGAGATGGCGCATTTATTCGTGATGAACCTAACATTACGCTGGTTGCCGATACGCCGCTGCGCGCATTACTGGTAGATTTACCGGTGTAGCCAGCCAGAAAAGGAGTCGTAAGATGAGCAAAAAATCGGCGAAGAAACGTCAGCCCGTGGTAAAACCTGCTGCCGTACAGGAGGCGATGAGCGCCACTGTGCCGCTGGGCTATGAAGAGATGCTAACCGAACTGGAAGCAATCGTGGCGGACGCCGAAGTCCGGCTGGCAGAAGAAGAGGCCACAGCCTGAAATCATGCCGGATGGCAGCGCAAGCGCCTGATCCGGCCTACAGCGGGTAGGCCCGATAAGCGCAGCATCATCGGGCAACATAACGCCCCGACGTCATGCCGGGGCGTTATTATTAATGCGCTTTACTGGCCATAATCTCGATGATCTGCTTGTCTGTCTGCTGCATTGAGCGACACGCCAGCGAACATAAATTCGAAATAGATTGTTCGACATTGTGTGCCACAATCCCTTCGTTTCCGGTCACCGCCGTATCGTCCAATGCCATCAGCACGGCTTTCCACGCCGCCGACGCGCTGGTGGAGACTTTCATCGCGCAGCTATTCGACGCGCCATCGCAAATCATCCCGCTGACATCGCCAATCATACTGCTGATAGCCATTGCGATAGTGTCATAACGACCATCTATCAGCCACGCCATACCCGCCGCCGCGCCCATCGCCGCCGTGGTTGCCGCGCACAGCGCCGACAAACGCGGAAGCTGATGGTGAATATAGATAGCGCTCAAATGCGATAACATTAGCGCACGCGCCAGACGCTCATCATCGGCGCCGACATGTTCAGCAACCACCATGACCGGCACTGTGGCGGTAATCCCCTGGTTGCCGGAACCGGAGTTGCTCATCGCGGGCAACGTTGCGCCGCCCATTCGGGCATCTGACGCCGCGCTGGTACGGATCAAAATCGCCGTGGAGAGATCTTTCGCCAGCAGACCGCGATCGCACTGTTTGGCCAGCGTCGAACCGATATGCAGCCCCCAGGAACCACGCAGTCCCTCCTGCGACAACGCGCCGTTTAGCCTGGCCGCATCCAGAATAAAGCGGATAGCGTCAAAGGGCACCGCATTCACAAACGCCAGAATCTCTTCCAGCGAGGTATGAGACAGCACTTCCAGTGGCGAGGTTTTTTCTTCTCCCTGTGCATTATCGGCCTGGGTAAACACTACACCCTTGTCGGTTTCTATCCGCACGATGTTTGTATGATCGCCAACGATCGTGACACATGCCCAGCTATCGCCGCTATAAACTTTCGCCCGTGAAAACAGGATATCATTACATGGCTCCTGCAACATCACCGCGACATGTCCGGCGGCCAGCATCGCTTTTGCATCGGCAACCGCTTTAGCGGAAGCGTCTTTTAACACCTCCAACCCGGCTTTCGCATCACCGCCCAACGCGCCAAGCGCCGCGGCGATCGGTAGCCCTACCATTCCCGTTCCTGGAACGGTAACGCCCATACCATTTTTCATCAGATTGGGCGAAACCCACGCGTCAATGCGTTCAACTGTGCCGTCAAGTTCAGCCGCCGCTGCCGCTGCCGCCAGCGCCAGTGAAATTGGCTCAGTACACCCCAGCGCCGGTTTTACTTCTTCCTGTACGGCCAGGATAAAACTTTGCCACAATGGATTTATTTTAGATTCAAACATAACAACAACCTTAATCTCAGGTATATCAAGAGAATGCCAGGAACGGAGAAACGCATAACAGCAGACCGGTAATAATAATCAGGTACAACGAGGCGCCTTTATATTTGTGCAATGCGGGAACCTTGTAGACCAACCATGCCGGAATTAAACAGCCCACCATACCGAAGATAGGGCTACAAATAGAGGTGAAGCTCAGTACCGGCGCGTTGAGCACAATGGCACTCCAGGCCAGCAAAATAGCGAAAAGCATAATGCCGCGCTGTACCAGATTTTCATTGATCTTCTCTGCGGGTATTTTGCGGCGCAGGATATTCATCACAATGCCTTGCGTCGCTTCGCGGAATCCTAAGTAAACGCCAAAGAAGGCGGTCATTACGGCAAAGATGTTCAGAATCACGCTGACCACTTTGACCCAGCCAGCACCATCGCCGCTAATAAATTGCGCGGCGATCGCCAGGGCGGAAATATTCTGCTCATAGGCTTTCACCGCTTCGTCATGCCCCATCGCCAGGGTGAAGGAAACCGCATAGAAAAAGACGGTAACGAACAGGACGCCAAACGCGATATTCATGGCGCGCAACGCTTTATGACGTGCGACCTCAATAGATTTTTCGCGTGAACGGTAAGAGATCACCATTGGGCTTAACGTCTGGATAAACAAAATCGAGGTCAGCGTAAACGGCAGGGTAATAATGGCGTTTTTAATCAGCAGGGCCATCGGCGGCAGCGCGCCAATGTTATACAGGTGCCACATACCAACCATGGATACGCCCAGCGCCGCAACAACCAGTAGTTTGGTCAGTACCATACCCGTGGAAATTTTGAACAGTAATTTTTCACCGCGTGAGGAAATCGCCACCAGGATGCAAATCAGCACCAGACCATAAAACGGGCTATCGGAAAGTAAGCCTTCCGTTACGCCGAAAGTATGCAGATAAGAGGCGCTGTCGTTAGTAATCGCCGTAGAATAGACGAACATCCAGATAACCAGCATGACGAAGTAGAGCGCGCCTAATAAAATACCCCAGTTTTTGCCCAGATAGCCGCTGATCACGCTGGGGTAGTCTTTACATTCCGGGGATTCCGCCAGCGTATTAATAAACAACCGCTGGAACAAGTACATGGCCGGATAACCAATAATAGAAGAGAGTAAAAAGACCCAAAGTCCCATCAGGCCGACCTGGACAGGAAGGAAAACGATCCCTGCGCCGATCGCCATCCCGATACTCATAATGACCCAACCGGTGTCGGTACTATCAAATTTGATGGCCTCACGCCATTCGCTTTCTGTCATCCCTGCCCGACGCGCCGGGGCTGATGCGTCGAGGATTACGCTGGTATTACTTGCCGATTCCATAGAATTCTCGCTCAATGTGTAGGTAGAGGTTTTTTTATTTTTCGTGCCGCAGCAAGGCGATGTGCAGAACGTGAGGTGCAGGTACTTTCTTGTAATAAGAAAATCATACGCGCACGATAAGAGAAAAACTTACCAATCAAACACCTATATTTCTTGTGGGTTAAGAATTATTTTCTATTTACTATTCGTTTAATATTGTTATTTTCTCTATTTGAAGCGGATCACAACAAAAAAGGACGCACTAAAGTGCGCCCTTTTTTCATGCTTCTGTCTTCTGCGTTATCCCATAGCCTGATAACTCTGCGCCTATCGGGCCTATCTACAAACGACTTTAATCGCCAGGCCGCCGCGCGACGTCTCGCGATATTTGTCGTTCATGTCTTTACCGGTTTCGTACATGGTTTCGATCACTTTATCGAGCGAAACCCGCGGTTCGGAGGTACGGCGTAGCGCCATTCGCGCCGCATTTACCGCTTTAACGGCGTTAATCGCATTACGTTCAATACAAGGGATTTGCACCTGACCCGCCACCGGGTCACAGGTGAGGCCAAGGTTATGCTCCATCGCGATTTCCGCCGCAATGCAGACCTGCGCCGGGCTGCCGCCCAGTAGTTCTGTCAGCCCCGCCGCCGCCATCGAACACGCTACGCCAACTTCGCCCTGACACCCCACTTCCGCGCCGGATATCGAGGCGTTCATCTTGTACAGCGCGCCAATCGCCCCCGCCGCCAGCAGATAACGGGCGATAGAGTTGGCATTGACCGGACGACGGAATTTGTCGTAATAGGCCAGCACCGCGGGAATAATTCCGCACGCGCCGTTGGTCGGCGCGGTGACCACTCGCCCGCCCGCCGCGTTCTCTTCGCTCACGGCCAGGGCGAACATGTTAATCCAGTCGATGACGTTCATCGGATCGCGGGAGAGATTATCGCTGGAGACCAACAGACGCCGTAACGCTACCGCGCGGCGTGGAACGTTCAGCGGCCCCGGCAGAACGCCCTCAGTATTCATACCACGCTCAATCCCGGCCAACATCACCTGCCAGATGCGGGCAAAGCCAGCGTCAATCTGCTCTTTGCTACGCAACGCCAGTTCATTTTGCATCATCAGGCCGGAAACCGAGAGACCCTGTCTTTCACACAGCGTCAACAGTTCGCTGGCGGAATGAAAATCATACGGCACCGATTTTTCTACGTCGTGCGACTGACCAAAGCGTTCCTCTTCGACAATAAAGCCGCCGCCGATAGAGTAATACGTTTTACGTAAAAGCAGCTTTTGTCCGTTCCAGGCGGTAATACGCATACCGTTTTCATGGCGTGCCAGGGTTTCAGCGTGAAAGAGAATACTGTCGGCAACGGGAAAATCCACCACATGCGCGCCCCCCGCAACCGATAAACGGCTGCTGCGGGCAACCTCCTGGATAAATGCCGGAATGCTATCAATATTGACATCCTGCGGCGTATTGCCCGCCAGGCCCATAATGATGGCGGTATCGGTCGCATGGCCTTTGCCAGTCAGCGACAGCGATCCGTAAAGATCAACCGTGATGCGCGTTGTTCGCGGCAGGTCGCCGCTGTCGGTCAGCCGATCGATAAAACATTTTCCTGCATTCATTGGCCCTACGGTATGGGAGCTTGAAGGTCCAATGCCGATCTTAAAAATATCAAATGCGCTAATCATATCTCCCCCTAAGATTACCGTTCAGTGAAGATCCGTCGCGGGGCGATCCACACGATCGCCCCGCTCACGTTACATCGCCTGAGTAAAGGTGCGCGAAATAACGTCCTGTTGCTGCTCACGAGTCAGCGCATTGAAACGCACGGCATAGCCAGAAACGCGGATCGTCAGGTTCGGATAGTTTTCCGGATGTTCAATCGCATCCAGCAACATGTCACGGTTCATTACATTGACGTTCAGATGCTGCCCGCCTTCCACCTGTGCTTCATGATGGAAATAGCCGTCCAGCAGGCCGACCAGATTGGTTTTCCGCACCGCATCTTCTTTCCCGAGCGCCGCAGGCACAATCGAGAAGGTGTATGAAATACCGTCTTTGGCGTAGGTAAACGGCAGTTTCGCCACCGACGTCAGCGAGGCCACCGCCCCTTTACGGTCACGACCGTGCATCGGGTTCGCCCCCGGCGCGAACGGCGTTCCGGCACGACGTCCATCCGGCGTATTGCCGGTCTTCTGCCCGTACACGACGTTCGAGGTGATGGTCAAAATGGACTGCGTCGGCACCGCATTGCGATACGTCGGCAACACGCTAATTTTTTGCATAAAGCGTTTCACCAGGTCGCAGGCAATGCTGTCCACGCGCTCATCGTTATTACCATACTGCGGATACTCGCCTTCAATAGCGAAGTCAATGGCAAGGCCGTTTTCATCGCGAATCGGCTTCACCTGAGCATACCTGATGGCGGACAGGGAATCCGCCGCCACCGACAGTCCGGCGATGCCGCACGCCATCGTCCGATACACATCGCGGTCGTGCAGCGCCATCAGCGAGGCTTCATAGCTATACTTATCGTGCATGTAGTGAATGATGTTCAGCGCGCTGATGTACTGCACCGCCAGCCAGTCCATAAAATGGTCGAGGCTCTCCATTACCGTGTCGTAATTCAGCACCTCATCCATTAACGGCGCGGTTTTCGGCCCAACCTGGATTTTCAGTTTCTCGTCAACGCCGCCATTGATAGCGTACAGCAACGTTTTGGCAAGGTTGGCGCGCGCGCCGAAGAACTGCATCTGCTTACCGATGACCATCGGACTGACACAACAAGCGATGGCGTAATCGTCGCTGTTAAAGTCGGTACGCATTAAATCGTCGTTTTCATACTGCAAAGATGAGGTCACGATGGAGACCTGCGCAGCATATTTTTTGAATGCCACCGGTAGCGCTTCAGACCACAGTATGGTCAGGTTCGGCTCCGGCGCTGGCCCCATCGTGTGCAGGGTATGCAGATAACGGAAGGCGTTCTTCGTCACCAGCGTGCGGCCATCAAGCCCCATCCCGCCAATAACTTCGGTGGCCCAGATCGGATCGCCGGAAAAGAGCGAGTCAAATTCCGGCGTGCGCAGGAAGCGCACCATACGGATCTTCATGATGAAATGGTCGATCAGCTCCTGCGCCTGCTGCTCTGTCAGGAGGCCCGCATTGAAATCGCGCTCAATGTAGATATCAAGGAACGACGCGGTTCGCCCCAACGACATTGCACCGCCATTTTGCGATTTTACCGCCGCCAGATAGGCAAAGTAGAGCCACTGTACCGCTTCCTGCGCGTTTCGCGCCGGACGGGAGATATCGTAGCCGTATTTCGCCGCCATCTCCTGCATTTGCAGCAACGCGCGACGGTGCTCCGCCAGCTCCTCACGCAGGCGAATCGTCGCCTCAAGATTCTGTCCCCACTCCAGATTCGACTGCAGGTCGGCGAATTGCAGCTCGCGTTCGCGCACCAGATAACGGATGCCATACAGCGCGACGCGGCGATAATCGCCAATAATGCGCCCGCGACCATAACCATCCGGCAAACCGGTTAATACACCGGATTTACGGCAGCGCAGCATATCCGGCGAGTAAACATCGAATACGCCCTGATTATGGGTTTTCCGCAGGTCGGTAAAGGTATATTCAAAATCGGCGTCCATTTCGCGGCCATAGGCATGGAATGAACTTTTGATCATATTAACGCCGCCAAACGGATGCAAAGCGCGTTTAAGCGGCTTATCCGTTTGTAAACCGACGATTTTTTCCAGCTCTTTTTCAATATATCCCGCATCGTGGGCGGTAATTGTCGTCGCGATGTTGGTATCGAAATCCACCGGTGCATGGGTCGCGTTCTCGATACGTATTCCCGCCATCACCTTTTCCCACAACGCCGTGGTCGCTGGCGTCGCATCGGCGAGAAAAGACTCATCCCCCTCATAAGGCGTATAGTTATGCTGAATAAAATCACGGACATTAATTTCTTCTTTCCAGTCCGTACCTTTAAAATCACGCCATGCTTCGGCATACAGCATATCGCTGGTATCGATATTTACCTTCATGAAAAATAATCTCTCTACAGAACAACTGTTAAGTTATGCAAATTCCACTGGTGCTTTCACGTTGCCTAAATGAATGGCATCAAGGGCAATCATTTTCTCTTCATTTGTGGGAATAACAGCGCAAATAACCTGAGAAGGGTTAGCGGAAATAATACGCTCGCCGTGATAATTCGGCTGCTTATTCATTTCAACGTCTAACGTAAGCCCCAGTACGCGCAGATGTTCAATCACCAACTGGCGAATTAATACTGAATTTTCACCAATACCGCCGGTAAAAATAATGCCATCCAGCCGATGTAACGATGCCGCGTGTCCGGCAATATGACGGGCGATACGGTGGACAAACGTTTTTATCGCTAACCGGGCGCGCTCATGTCCTTCGTGCCAGGCTTTTTCCAGGATTCTAAGGTCGGATGACAAACCGGATATGCCGAGCAAACCGGACTCTTTATTCACCACTCGCTCCAGATCGCTCAACGTCTGCCCGGTTTCTTTGGCTATCCACGCCATCGCGCCGAAATCAACGTCGCCGCTGCGAGTGCCCATCATCAGCCCCTCCAGCGGCGTCATCCCCATTGAGGTATCCACGCTCTGACCATTGCGTACCGCGCAGATAGACGCCCCATTGCCCAAATGCGCGACAATCAAACCCGAGTTTTTTTCATCGAGGTCAAGTAGTTCATAGGCGCGCCGCGAAACATAGCGATGCGACGTACCGTGAAAGCCGTAGCGCCGCACGCCCAGGCTGGAAAAATATTCCCACGGTAATCCGTACAAATAGGCTTCCGGCGCCAGCGTCTGGTGGAAACTGGTATCAAATACCGCCACCTGTCGCACGCCCGGGAAAAGGTGCCGCGCCGCGTCAATACCGCTTAAATTAGCGTAATTATGCAGCGGCGCTAAAGGCGATACCCGACGAATATTATCGATAACCTCATCGGTAATAATTACGGACTGCGTAAATAGCTCTCCACCGTGCGCGATACGGTGGCCAATTAATGCCACGCTATCCGTTAAATCACGTTTTTCCAGCTCAAAGGCAATGGCTTTTAACGCGTCCTCATAATTAGGGTGCGCGAGGTTTATCGGCTTATCGCCATTAATAGATAAAAAGGCGTTTTCAGTATTAATTCCATCTGCTATTCCCGCCATTAAAACATCACAGGTAGCGACATCCAGTACAGAGAATTTAATAGAAGATGATCCGCAATTAATGACCAGAACGACCGGAAATTCATTCATGTAGTGACTCCGTCGATGTCAACCTGCGTCCACGCCCTATGGCGGAACGCAGGCTGAACGAGAGGATTAGAACAATTTGTAGACGATATTCAGGATGGTCAGCAGACCAATCAGGGTGACGAACACGTTATCCAGACGACCACGGTACTTCGCCAGCGACGGCGCTTTACGAATGGCGTACATCGGCAGCAGACATAACAGTGAGGCGATAATCGGCGCGCCCATCGCTTCAATCAGATCCAGAATGTTCGGGTTTGCATAAGCCACAACCCAGGTAGACCCCATAATGAAGATCATGCTGATGGTGTTAAGCTTGCCCATGGAGACTTTGGTTTTATCGCCTTTATAACCGAACTTCAGCACCAGGCCGTTCAACCCTTCCAGCGTCCCCAAATAGTGACCGAAGAAAGATTTGAAGATAGCAACCAGCGCAATGATAGACGCGCCATACTCCAGCACCGTTGCAAAAGTGGATTTTGTCCCCGACAAAGAGGCGAAATGGTTGGCCAGGTAGGAAAGCACTGGAATGTTCTGCGCTTTCGCATCCGCCATGTTCTGCGGGGAGAGCGTAAACAGGCAGCTAAAGGCGAAGAACATCACCACGGCGACCATCAGCATACTGGCGCGAGAGATGATCTGTGAACATTTACGTTCGGTAAAGTCGCGACCAAACTCTTTCTCATACTCTTCACGCTTAGACACCACGAACGAAGAGACGATGGGCGAGAAGTTAAAGGAGAACACCATGATAGAAATTCCCAGCCACACCGTAACCAGTATGCCATCGTGCCCGGTCAACGCGATATTGCTGAGATTAACCTGATCGATAACCGCCGAGTTCCAGTAAGGAATCAGCGATAATGAGATTAGCACCAGGCTGGCGATAAACGGCCATACCAGGTAACTCATCACCTTAACCATCAGATCTTTACCAAACCAGATCACAAAAGCCATCAGCAGCAGCAAGAACAGCGCCACGAAGCCGCGGTTCAACGCTGGCATCTGCAACTGGTTTTCCCAAAACGTCATGAACGTGTTAGTAATGGTGACGCCATAAATCCACAGCAGCGGACAAATCGCAAAGAAGTAAAGGAACGTGATAACTACCCCGCCCGTTTTACCAAAGTGCTCTTCGACCGTTTCCGTAATATTGCCGGACGGATTAGACCCGGATAAACACAGACGCGCCAGCGCCCGGTGACAATAGAACGCAATGGGGTAAGCTAAAACCAGCATCAGCAGAATGGGGATAAGCCCGCCAAACCCGGCGCGGATAGGGAAAAACAGCACCCCGGCGCCAATGGCGGTACCAAATAAACCCAGTGTCCACGTAGTGTCCGATTTACGCCATGACGACTGTTTTGTCTGGCTGGATACAATGCTATCAGTAGTACTCATATCCTATCCTCACGAAAAGATTAAGCGTCAACTAAACCCGTAATTTGTGATACACGAGAAAGATCGATATTACCGCCAGAAATAATACTGACCGTTTTTCTGTTCTGAATATGGCTATCTAACTTTCCGCTTAATAATGCTGCGCAAGCCAGAGCGCCAGCGCCTTCAGTAATAACCTTATTGCGCTGAATTAAAGCGATCATACTGTTACGAATTTCATCTTCGCTAACCAGGACAATGTCATCGACTAATTCACGTACGATTTCATAGGTTAAATTACCCGGGCGGGAGACATCACAACCATCCGCCAGGGTGCCGGTCGTTCGGTGCGTGGTTATTTCGCCAGCGTAATAAGACGCCGCCATACCGTGAACATTTTCGGCCTGCACGCCGATAACTTTAATGGTGGGGTTAATCGATTTAATCGCAATGGCAATACCTGCAATTAAACCGCCACCGCCAATAGGCACGATGACATTATCGACATCGTACAGATCTTCCATAATTTCCAGACCAATAGTGCCCTGTCCGGCAATGACTTTTGGATCGTCGTAAGGCGGAATAAAAATGCGGCCTTCGGTTTCGACAATTTCACTCACCTTAGCAATGGTGTCATTGAAGTTGTCGCCGTGGAGCACCACTTCCGCCGAATAATCACAGGTGGCCGCCACTTTAGACTTTGGCGCGCCCTTCGGCATCACGACTTTGCCGTCAATACCAAGCATTGCACAAGAAAGAGAAACGCCCTGTGCATGATTACCTGCGGAACAGGCCACGACGCCTTTACGTTTTTCAGCCTCCGTTAACGAGCTAAGTTTGTTAAAAGCGCCACGAATTTTAAATGAACCCGTACGCTGCATATTTTCAAACTTGAGAAATATTTCGCCTTTGCAGTGTTCACTAAAATAGTTAGAGCGAGGCATTCCCGTTTTATATATCTTCCCCGCTAGTCTTTTTTTCGCTTCGAGGATATCTTCAATTGCAACCGGGAGATCGTATGTAATGTGCATTATAACCTCTTAACCTGGGTATTAAAAATAAGTTACTGTTGCCCACTGTTCAAAAAAGACAGATGGCGTCAATTTCGCTAAATATGTTTATTCCATATCATTCAATTTCTATTAACTGCCTGCGTCTGTATCCATTATATGATGAATATTGCTTAGCCAATTCCACTAATACTGAAGCGGCTTTTTTTATACGATAATTTTTAGACCATACTGCCGCATAACGTGCGACGGGTAACGTGTCTTTTATTGGTATGGTGATAAATTGATTAGAGCCAAAAGGCGTGGTCATATCGCAGGGAATAACAGTTAAGAAATCAGCATTGAGAACAAGATTATATATCGTGACGACGGAATCTGTTTTAACAATGTTTTCGATGCTGATGCCATTTCGTTGTAGAGTGGTGAGTAATTCGCTGTAGTAGCCCATATTCGTTTGCGGCAACACCCACTGTTCGTCTTTTAACGATTCCAGTGTGATGGTGCCGATGCATGTTCGGGACTTGCTGGCTACCAGGACAAACTCTGACTCAAACAGCGGCTCGACATGCAGATCCTGTAGCTGCATTTCATTACTGAGCGTACCGATAGCAAAGTCCAGCCGCCCGTCGCGCAGGGCCGGCAGGAATGAAGAGAGTTGGGCTTCGTACATGGATACCTGCGCTTTTGGAAATACCTCTTTGAACTTATGAATCATATCGGACATGAAGGTAAAGCCAATCAGCGAAGGAAAGCCAAACGAGACGTCAACGACGGTATTGCACGTCATACTGTTCATCTCGTTGATCATGTTTTTCATTTCGCGGGTGATAGATTCAGACCAGGAAAGCAGCACCTGTCCCGCTTCGGTCAACGTAACGCCGGTATTTTTACGTACAATTAACTCAACGCCAAAATAGGCCTCAACGTCGCTAATGATTTTACTGACGGCGGGCTGGGTTAACCCTAACGATTTTGCGGCAGACCCGATAGAACCACTTCTAATGACTTCCTGAAAGACCACCAAATGCTGTGTTTTAGGGAGAACAAGAGTATTCATATCTACCGCTCTGAAATAACATTGTGAACGGCAGGAAGTGTAGCAAATTAAATCTTAAAGGTTATGTGCGACTACTCACAAATTAACTTACCACAATCTTTATAAGGTCTTCATAAAATAAATAAAACTTCTTATTTCAATAAGTTACAAAAATAAACCAGTAGTTTAGTCTGATTTCAATCAAAAAATATGGCCGGGATAACAATATATTATGGCGATAACCAACCAATTCCCCCTCCCTATTTTCAGCATCCCATGAAGACGATATTTCAATCAATTACGGGACATTTTATAGGCAATTTCAGCGTTAAATTTAAAGCACAATTTATCAAATTTAAGTATAAATCAGGAGTAAATGCGCTTAAAAAGCGTTACGTATCACATTTTTTTACCTTAGTTGTTTTCAAATAAACATTTAATAAAAATTTAACCAAAATATTTCATACATTTAATTTTCATTTACAACAAATCATTTACACTGATTTTCTACTGTTTTTCAGGATGTAATTTTGTTAAAGAAATCGATTGCTTTTCACTTCAACTAAAAAGATCGAAATCCATAGCGTTTTGTGTTTCTCATCACAAAAACGAATAATATTATGTCACCACGGCTGTCAATTAATTGCCGGATGGTGACACTGGCGTCTTCTGCAACCTCTATACCCTTCACCGGCCTGATAAGCAAAAACCCGCCGAAGCGGATTTTATGAAGAGGTGAAACTGACCGATAAGCCGCTTTCTTTCGGGTATAGCGTCGTGGACAGTCATTCATCCTGCCGCCCTGTAAAAGCAAAAACCCGCCAGCTTACACTGACGGGGTTTATGAAGAGGTGAAACTGACCGATAAGCCGCTTTCTTTTGGGTATAGTGTCGTGGACAGTCATTCATCCTGTCGCCCTGTAAAAGCAAAAACCCGCCGAAGCGGGTTTTATGAAGAAGTGAAACTGACCGATAAGCCGCTTTCTTTTGGGTATAGCGTCGTGGACAGTCATTCATCCTGCCGCCCTGTAAAAGCAAAAACCCGCCGAAGCGGGTTTTATGAAGAAGTGAAACTGACCGATAAGCCGGGTTCTGTCGTGGACAGTCATTCATCTAGGCCAGCAATCGCTCACTGGCTCAAGCAGCCTACCCGGGTTCAGTACGGGCCGTACCTTATGAACCCCTATTTGGCCTTGCTCCGGGTGGAGTTTACCGTGCCACGGACTGTTACCAGCCGCGCGGTGCGCTCTTACCGCACCCTTTCACCCTTACCTGATCCCACTTGCGTGGGCCATCGGCGGTTTGCTCTCTGTTGCACTGGTCGTGGGTTTCCCCCCCAGGCGTTACCTGGCACCCTGCCCTATGGAGCCCGGACTTTCCTCCCCTCCGCCCGTCTCCCCGAAAGGACGACGACGAAGCGGCGACTGTCTGGTCAGCTTCGGCGCGAAGTATAGAGGGTTCGCGCAACTTTGTCACCCTGCGCTGCGCATTCCTATCGCCAGAGCAGCAGCAACATTTCTGGAGACCCGATAAATATTGTTAAAATCCCCCCCGAAAAACCACCTCCAGCATCACAATGCGCGTGAGTATGCTAAAGACCGCATCGTTAGCGAGTGACTTCCACTTTTGCCAGTTTTTCGTAGTAGCACACCAAAGCGCTATGGTCGTCATTACCGTGTCCATCCGCGCGTAACGCCTGCATCATCTCCATAACGGCGGCGGTCAGCGGTAGCTGCGCGCCAACGCCGTGGGAGGTATCCAGCGCATTCGCCAGATCTTTAATGTGCAGATCGATACGGAAACCCGGTGTAAAGTTTCTGTCCATGACCATCGGCGTTTTCGCATCCAGTACCGTACTGCCAGCCAAACCGCCACGAATCGCCTGATAGACCAGATCCGGATTGACACCAGCTTTAGTCGCCAGCGTCAGCGCTTCAGACATGGCGGCGATATTCAGCGCCACAATCACCTGGTTAGCCAGTTTCGTGACGTTGCCTGCGCCGATATCGCCGGTATGCACCACGGAACCGGCCATCGCTTTCATCAGGTCGTAGTATTTGTCGAAAATCGCTTTGTCGCCGCCGACCATGACGGACAGCGTGCCGTCGATGGCTTTGGGTTCCCCGCCGCTGACCGGCGCATCCAGCATTGCAATGCCTTTTGCTTTCAGGGCTTCGCTGATCTCACGGCTTGCCAGCGGCGCGATAGAACTCATATCAATCAATACGGCTCCCGGCTTCGCGCCTTCGATGATACCGTTCTCGCCCAGCGCAACCTCTTTCACATGCGGAGAGTTAGGCAGCATCGTGATGATGACGTCGCACTGTTCAGCGGTCGCCTTCGCCGTAGAAGCCGTTTCCGCGCCTGCGGCGATTACGTCGGCAATCGCTTCAGGATTACGATCGGACACCACCAGCGAGTACCCTGCTTTCAACAAGTTTTTGCTCATGGGCTTACCCATGATGCCTAAGCCAATAAAGCCAACTTTCATCGTCATAACGTTCTCTCTTTCCATACCGGGATTATTTTTTAAAGGTGTCGGCAAGCTTCTGCGTGCCGGCGCGGAATACGCCTAAGTCGCTGCCAACAGCGACAAAGGTCGCGCCCCATTCCAGATAACGGCGGGCATCCGCCTCTACCGGCGCCAGAATGCCGCACGGTTTACCGTGCGCTTTGGCGCGGGCAAAAATATGCTGAATCGTCTGTTGCACGTCAGGGTGAGAGGCATTGCCGAGATGACCCAGCGCGGCGGCCAGATCGCTGGGGCCGACAAAAATGCCATCAACGCCTTCCGTTGCGGCGATGGCATCAACGTTGTCGACACCCAACTGGCTTTCGATTTGAACAATAATGGTGATGTTTTTGTTCGACTGCGCAAAGTAATCAGGCACCGTGCCGAACATGTTGGCGCGGTGAGAAACAGAGACGCCGCGAATACCTTCCGGCGGGTAGCGCGTCGAGGCGACGGCGCGAGCCGCTTCCTCTTGCGTTTCAACAAAGGGGAGCAGGAAGTTATAAAACCCGATATCCAGCATCCGTTTGATAATGACCGGTTCATTGGTCGGCACACGTACCACAGGCGCGCTGGCGCTGCCTTTCAATGCCATTAACTGCGGAATTAAGGTGGTCACATCGTTCGGCGCATGTTCGCCATCCAGCACCAGCCAGTCAAATCCCGCCAGACCGAGAACTTCGGTGGTGATTGGGTTTGCCAGTGCAGACCAGCAGCCAATCTGCACCTGTTGCGACGCCAGCGCCGCTTTAAACTTATTCGGGAAAATAGCGTTATTCATCGCTTATACCTTCGCTTATTTCTTTAATTCTCTACCTATGATGTCGCCCCCATGACTTATAGCAGCGACACTAAAAATGCTTATCTGAAAATAAGAATGAGTCTCCAGATTCTATTTCTAGTGTGGTAACACATCCTGTAGCACAATATACCGCCCCAATATCTTTATCGTTTTTTATTATTATCATGGCATTTTCAAATAACTCGTCAGATACACTGAATTCGCTATTCAGTATAAACAGCATATGGCGGATAATCATTGTGCAAATGCTCATTAAGAAGGGGGCGCTTAACGCTTATTTTTGAGCATACGCCCATGATACTGGGCGCTAATGCACACATTTACGCTTTCCCTGGCCTACATAAAAAATTTCATAATTTGCGGTGACCTGGATCACATTCTTATATTTATACTCCTGTCATTCTTATTTCATTAGGCATGAACTTTATTTCTTATATTGAGATTTAACGATTAAACCATAACCAAAATAGATAATCCTTTTTCTATCATCCAGGCTGGAGAATGCTGAACAATGGCCAATATCGAAATTCGCCAGGAATCGTCATCGGCGTTTTATATAAAAGTACACGAAACCGATAATGTCGCAATTATTGTTAATCACCACGGTCTTAAAGCCGGAACACGTTTTCCGGATGGACTGGAACTGACTGAACATATTCCGCAAGGCCATAAAGTCGCTCTGACGGATATCCTCGCTCACGACGAAATCGTCCGTTACGGCGAAGTCATCGGGTATGCGGTACGTGACATCCCACGCGGAAGCTGGATCGACGAGTCGCTGGTTGAACTGCCAAAAGCGCCGTCGCTGAATACGCTGCCGCTGGCGACCAAAGTGCCAGAACCACTGCCGCTGCTGGAAGGCTACACGTTTGAGGGCTATCGTAACGCCGATGGCAGCGTCGGCACCAAAAATCTGCTTGGCATTACCACCAGCGTGCACTGTGTGGCGGGCGTGGTCGAGTATGTGGTGAAAATGATTGAGCGCGATCTCCTGCCCAAATACCCGAATGTCGATGGCGTTGTAGGGCTAAACCATCTGTACGGCTGCGGCGTGGCAATCAACGCGCCGGCGGCGGTCGTGCCGATTCGCACGATTCATAATATCGCGCTCAACCCCAATTTTGGCGGCGAAGTGATGCTGATTGGCCTCGGTTGCGAAAAACTGCAACCGGAACGACTGCTGGAAGGCACCGAGGATGTCCCCGCCATCGCCGTCGAAAGCGCCAGTATTGTGCGTTTACAGGACGAACAGCATGTCGGCTTTAAAGCAATGGTCGATGATATTTTGCAGGTCGCCGAACGCCATCTGACGAGACTGAACCAACGCCAGCGCGAAACCTGCCCGGCTTCCGAGCTGGTCGTCGGAATGCAGTGCGGCGGCAGCGATGCGTTTTCCGGCGTCACGGCAAACCCGGCGGTGGGTTACGCTTCCGATCTGCTGGTACGCTGCGGCGCGACCGTCATGTTCTCAGAGGTTACCGAAGTGCGCGATGCCATTCATCTTCTGACGCCGCGCGTCATCAACGAAGCCGTGGGTAAACGTCTGCTGGATGAGATGGTCTGGTACGATAATTACCTTGATATGGGGAAAACCGATCGCAGCGCTAACCCGTCCCCTGGCAACAAAAAAGGTGGCCTGGCGAATGTGGTGGAAAAAGCGCTGGGCTCTATCGCTAAATCCGGTCAGAGCGCCATTGTGGAGGTATTGTCGCCAGGCCAGCGCCCCACCAAACGCGGCCTGATTTACGCCGCGACGCCCGCCAGCGATTTCGTCTGCGGCACGCAGCAGGTCGCTTCCGGCATTACCGTACAGGTCTTTACCACCGGACGCGGCACGCCGTACGGGCTGATGGCAGTGCCGGTGATTAAAATGGCGACGCGTACCGAGCTGGCGAACCGCTGGTATGACTTAATGGATATCAATGCAGGCACCATCGCCACGGGTGAAGAGACAATCGAAGATGTGGGCTGGAAGCTGTTTCACTTTATTCTCGATGTCGCCAGTGGTCGGAAAAAGACTTTTTCGGATCAATGGGGCTTACATAACCAACTGGCGGTATTTAACCCGGCGCCAGTGACCTGATCCAGACGATGCCGGATAAAAAAGTAGCCGTTATCCAGCCTGGGTATAACCGTATAATCTGTAAACCGGGTAAGCGCCAGCGCCGCCCGGTATTTTTACGTATCATGCAATTATATTTTCACCAGTATCACATCAATTCCGCTCTTACGTAGCCCTTCCAGACTTTCCACGGGAATGCCCTCATCAACAATAATCATATCGATCCGTTGCGTATCAATGATCTTATGCAGGCTGGAACGATCGAATTTGCTGGAGTCAGTAACAACAATAATCCTCTCCGCCACCTCACACATCCGACGGTTAAGCCTGGCTTCATCTTCATTATGAGTACTAATACCACGCTCTAAATCAATAGCATCAACGCCAAGGAACAACATATCGAAATGGTAATTCTGTAAGGAGTGCTCCGCCTGATCGCCATAAAAAGACAGAGACTGGCGGCGGAGATGTCCACCAGTCATTAGTAATTCGACGCCCTCGGCTTCCAGTAAGGCATTAGCAACGTTCATACCATTGGTCATAGCAATCACATCAGTGTGCTTGCGCATCAGACGAGCAATTTCATAAGTCGTCGTACCCGAGTCAAGAATCACACGATGACCCGGTTTAATCAGCTCGACCGCAGCTCTGGCAATACTGCGTTTCAATGCCGTATTAAGAGAACTTTTATCTTCCACAGAAGGCTCAATACCTGAGGTATTACTGTCACAGATTAGCGCGCCGCCGTAGGCTCTTACTGCAATACCCTGCTTTTCAAGGAAAGCCAGGTCGTTACGAATTGTCACCGTAGATACGCCAAACAGTACGGAAAGATCGCTCACTTGTACGCTTCCCTGCTGTCGCAGCCGCTGAATAATCAGCTCACGTCTTTCACTGGTACCCGTTACGCGTTTATCTGCGGAAGAGTCGGTATGGCCCATAAAACATCCTTTAATTAAATCTTTCGTTTTATTTCGTTTTGACTATTAACGCTTTTCTTATAGGGGAAAGCAAGCCTCCCTCCGGTAATACCCAGATCCCTCCACCTAAATCTTTCATTATGTTTCTTTTGTGAAACAGATCGGAAAACCATTAACTTTCGTTTTCTTTTCAAAAGACCATGATACAGTATAAAATGAAATACAACGAAAGAAGATGGACGTAATCACCTGAACTGGAGAAGAAAGTGAAACATTTAACTAAAATGGTGGAGCAGCATAAACGCGAGAAAGCAAACGGGATTTACGCCGTTTGTTCCGCGCATCCACTGGTACTGGAATCCGCGATACGCTACGCCCACGCTAACCACACCCCCTTGCTGATCGAAGCAACCTCTAACCAGGTTGACCAGTTTGGCGGCTACACAGGCATGACCCCTGCCGATTTTCGCGATTTTGTCTGCCAGCTCGCCGATTCACTGGGATTTCCTCAACCAGAATTAATCCTGGGCGGAGACCATCTCGGTCCCAATCGTTGGCAAAACCTGCCCGCTGCACAGGCGATGGTTAATGCCGATGACCTGATTAAAAGTTATGTAGCAGCCGGATTTAAAAAGATCCACCTGGATTGCAGTATGTCCTGCGCCGATGACCCGGTGCCGCTAACCGATGAAATCGTAGCGGAGCGGGCGGCTCGCCTGGCGAAAGTAGCAGAAGAAACCTGTCAGCAGCATTTCGGTGAATCCGACCTGGTCTATGTCATCGGGACGGAAGTTCCGGTTCCCGGCGGGGCGCATGAAACATTAACAGAGCTGGAAGTAACCACGCCGGAAGCAGCACGCGCCACGCTGGAAGCCCACCGTCATGCGTTTGAAAAGGCAGGACTGGATGCTATCTGGCCACGCATCATTGGACTGGTTGTACAGCCCGGCGTCGAGTTTGACCACACGCATATCATCGATTACCAGCCACAAAAAGCTATCGCTCTGAGCAAAATGGTGGAAGCGTATGACACGCTGGTATTCGAAGCGCACTCCACGGATTACCAGACACCGCAGTCGCTGCGCCAGCTAGTGAAAGATCACTTCGCCATCCTGAAAGTCGGTCCGGCCCTGACCTTCGCCCTACGCGAAGCGCTCTTCTCGCTGGCGGCCATTGAAGAAGAGTTGCTTCCAGCTAAAACCAGCTCCGGACTACGTCATGTACTTGAAAGCGTGATGCTCGATCGCCCGGAATACTGGCAGAGCCACTATCACGGAGATGGTCACGCTCGACGTCTGGCGCGTGGCTACAGCTATTCTGACCGCGTTCGCTACTACTGGCCGGACAGCCAGATTGATAACGCCTTCGAGCGGCTGGTACGCAACCTCGCAGACGAACCTATTCCACTGCCGCTCATCAGTCAGTATTTACCGTTGCAGTACGTAAAAGTCCGCGCGGGAGATATCAACGCTACGCCGAAAGAACTCATCATCAGTCATATTCAGGACATCTTGCAACAGTACCACGCCGCTTGTTATGGCACGATGTTCCATAACGAATAACAAAAAGGAAAAACGTTATGGCAAATCTGGTACTGGTCGACGAACCGGGTCGGTGCCGCGAAGGAAAACTGCTTGAGGAAGGAATATGACGCAAATTTTGCGCGCCAGGCGCCTACTGACAGAGCAAGGCTGGCTGGACGATCACCAGTTGCGTATTGAAGAGGGCATTATCACCGCGCTAGAACCCATTCCGGCAGGCATAACATTGCGTGATGCCGAGTTGCTGTGCCCTGCTTATATTGATACCCATGTTCACGGCGGCGCGGGAGTCGACGTGATGGATGAAGCGCCGGACGCACTCGATAAACTGGCAATCCATAAAGCACGTGAAGGGGTAGCCAGTTGGCTACCCACTACCGTTACAGCGCCGCTAAAGGCGATTCACAGCGCTCTGAAACGTATAGCGCTACGCTGCCATTCGGGCGGCCCGGGCGCACAGGTGTTGGGGAGCTACCTGGAAGGCCCCTACTTCACGCCGCAGAATAAAGGAGCGCATCCCCCGGAGCTGTTCCGGGAACTGAATCTCGTCGAATTAAATGAACTGATAGCAATCTCCCGGCATACCTTACGCGTGGTCGCGCTGGCGCCGGAAAAAACCGGAGCATTAGAAGCAATTGCCCATCTGAAGCAGCAGGGGGTTCGGGTGATGCTAGGACACAGCGCAGCCACCTGGAAGCAAACCCACGCCGCTTTTGATGCAGGCGCGAACGGGCTGGTGCACTGCTATAACGGCATGACCGGTCTGCATCACCGGGAACCGGGAATGGTCGGCGCAGGGTTAACGGACCCCCGTGCCTGGCTGGAGCTTATCGCCGACGGCCACCACGTCCATCCGGCGGCAATGAAACTGTGCTGCTGTTGCGCCAAAGATCGGGTGGTACTGATCACCGATGCCATGCAGGCTGCAGGCCAGTCCGACGGGCGCTATACACTCTGCGGTGAAGAGGTGGAAATGCACGGCGGTATCGTGCGGACCGCTTCCGGCGGTCTGGCGGGCAGCACCCTATCAGTTGATGCAGCGGTTCGCAATATGGTCGAGTTGACGGGGATCGCCACAGGGGAAGCTATCCATATGGCTTCGCTACATCCGGCCCGCTTGTTAGGAATCGATCATCATTTGGGATCGTTAAAAACAGGCAAACGCGCCAATATCATTGCGCTAGATAACAGGCTGTATTTACAACAGATCTGGATTCAGGGTCGAGCATTTCCCTTATAACCCTTTCATTGTACGTTATTATGGCCTTCGGTTATCTCCCGCAAGGCCTTTCTTTTCCTTTCGCTTCATAAAAATTCAACCCTGCATATTTAAATCTATTTATTATAAATCAACAAGATAAACACAGCCTTCATTTTACTGGATATAAATTTCGTTTTATTTCATTTGCCCACATTGAACTTTCGATTCCTTTTCTATAAATTACAGCAAACGATTATGTGAATAAGTGAAACGAAACGAAAGATAGCAACACTTTGCTAACGTCTGATGTGGAATTCACAAGACTAAGGACTTACGTTATGCCAGAAACCTATACCTCAGCAGCCGCGACAACCGGAACCTGGACAGAAAAAGAGATTCGTCAGCAGCCCGCCAGTTGGCTTCGCTCACTGAATCATATCGATACTATTCGCTCCGCGATCGACAGCTTTCTTACACCATTGCTGCATAAAAACGACCTCAGGATAGTCCTCACCGGGGCGGGTACTTCAGCATTTATCGGCGAAATCATCGCTCCCTGGCTTGCCAGCCAGACCGGAAAAAATATCTGTGCCATACCGACAACCGATCTGGTCACCAATCCGATGGACTATCTGAACCCGGCGCACCCATTACTGTTGGTCTCCTTCGCCCGTTCCGGTAACAGTCCGGAGAGTGTCGCCGCCGTTGAACTGGCAAATCACTTCGTTCCAGAGTGTTACCATCTTTCGATCACCTGTAACGAGGCAGGCAGCCTGTATCAAAACGCTGTTGGAAACGACAATGCTTTTGCATTGTTAATGCCCGCTGAAACACACGATCGCGGCTTTGCGATGACCAGCAGTATCACCACCATGATGGCCAGTTGCCTGGCCGTCTTCGTTCCGGAAATGATTAATAGTCGGACCTTCCGTGACGTGGCCGATCGTTGTCAGGCGATTCTGAACTCACTCGGTGATTTCAACCACGGCGTGTTTGGTAGTGAGCCCTGGAAACGAATCGTTTACCTCGGTAGCGGTGGGCTGCAGGGTGCCGCACGTGAGTCATCGCTGAAAGTGCTGGAGCTGACAGCGGGTAAACTGGCAGCATTCTATGACTCGCCGACCGGTTTCCGCCACGGTCCAAAATCACTGGTCGATAGCGAAACGTTGATCGTGGTGTACATCTCCAGCCACCCTTATACACGCCAATATGATCTCGATCTGTTGGCTGAATTGCGTCGCGATCGACAGGCCATGCGCGTCGTAGCCATTGCTGCTGAAAGTGATGCCGTTATTGACGCTGGCCCGCACATCCTGCTGCCGCCTTCACGCTTCTTTAACGATATTGAGCAGGCTTTCTGCTTCCTGATGTACGCCCAGGTATTCGCGCTCACACAATCAATCAGTGTTGGTAATACTCCAGATACCCCTTCCGCCAGCGGCACAGTCAACCGTGTGGTACAGGGCGTCGTTATTCATCCCTGGCAGGATTAAGAGGTTCCGATCATGAGCATTATTTCCACAAAATATCTCCTGCAGGATGCGCAGGCAAAAGGTTATGCGGTACCGGCTTTCAACATTCATAATGCCGAGACGATCCAGGCGATCCTTGAAGTGTGCAGCGAAATGAAATCCCCCGTGATCCTCGCCGGGACGCCGGGTACTTTTAAGCATATTGCGCTGGAAGAGATCTATGCGCTATGCAGCGCATACTCTACCAGTTTCGGTATACCACTGGCACTGCACCTCGATCACCACGAATCGCTGGATGATATTCGCCATAAGGTGAATGCGGGTGTGCGTAGCGCCATGATCGATGGTAGCCACTTCCCATTTGAAGATAACGTAAAGCTGGTGAAATCAGTCGTGGACTTTTGCCACTCACGTGATTGCAGCGTAGAGGCAGAGCTAGGGCGCCTGGGCGGAGTCGAAGACGACATGAGCGTTGATGCGGAAAATGCTTTTCTGACCGATCCGCAGGAAGCCAAACGCTTTGTCGAACTGACGGGCGTAGATAGCCTTGCTGTTGCTATCGGTACGGCGCATGGCCTCTACACTAAAAAACCCAAAATCGATTTCCAACGTCTGGCAGAAATTCGTGAAGTGGTTGATATACCGCTGGTGCTGCACGGCGCAAGCGATGTACCTGACGAATATGTACGACGCACTATTGAATTAGGTGTATGTAAAGTGAATGTAGCAACCGAATTAAAAATTGCTTTTGCCGCTGCGGTCAAAAAATGGTTTATTGAAAACCCGGATGGCAACGACCCACGTTATTATATGCGTGTTGGTATGAATGCGATGAAAGAAGTGGTAAGAAGTAAGATAACCGTTTGTAATTCACACGAAAAATTACTACCTACTCTACAGTATTAATATATTTTTCTGGGTTAGATAAATAAATTAATCACTATCACTACTTAGTTCTCAATTTATGAAGGTCATGATGAGCACCTCATGATCTTCATAGTATCTTATTGTCAATAATGGAGTATTCTGCACACCCCAGGAAAAGTCTTTCAAACCATAAGTATGGCCATTATTTCAAAGCATTGCCCACACCAGCGGGGTGATTATTGAAGACGAAAGCCACTATGTTCTGGGCAGTGAACGCTTTTTGCCGAATCGACTTCGGCACGCAAAGATATTGGCAGGAACAAGTAATAGAACGGATGCGAAAACAGGGCTGATAACTGAAATCCCATTCTGCCGGATGGCGACGCCTGAGCGTCTTATCCGGCCTACGGGTATCAAACGCGTTAATAAATTTATGAATCCTGCTGCGCCAGCGCATATTTATACAGCGCATTCTTCTTCACGCCATGAATTTCCGCCGCCAGCGCCGCCGCTTTTTTCAGCGGCAATTCGGCCTGTAGCAGCGCCAGCGTGCGCAGCGCGTCGGCGGGCAGGTCGTCTTCTTGCGCTTTATGCCCTTCGACAATCAGCACCATCTCGCCTTTACGGCGGTTTTCATCCTCTTTCACCCACGCCAGCAGCTCGCCGACCGGCGCGCCGTGAATCGTCTCCCAGGTTTTGGTCAGCTCACGCGCCAGCACCACGTAGCGGGATTCGCCCCACACGGCCACCATATCTTCCAGGCTATCCAGCAGACGATGGGTGGACTCATAAAAAATCAGCGTTCGCGGCTCCGCTTCAACCGCCTTCAGCGCATCGCGGCGACCTTTGGATTTCGCCGGTAAAAAGCCTTCATAGCAGAAACGGTCGGATGGCAGGCCAGCGGCGCTCAGGGCGGCAATAGCCGCACACGGCCCCGGTAGCGGCACCACACGGATGCCCGCTTCGCGACAAGTACGCACCAGATGGTAACCCGGATCGTTAATTAGCGGCGTACCGGCATCGGAAACCAGCGCAATGTTTTGCCCTTCTTTCAGCTTCGCGACCAGCGTTTCCGCTTTTTGTTGTTCGTTATGGTCATGCAACGCGAACAGCCGGGCGTTAATCGCGAAATGCTGCAGTAATAAACCGGTATGTCGGGTGTCTTCAGCAGCAATTAAATCAACGGCTTGTAAAACTTCCAGCGCACGTTGGGTAATATCAGCCAAATTCCCGATAGGAGTAGGTACAATAAAGAGTTGGCCCTGAGAATTATCCGCCGATTCGTTTTGTTTCATTGTGTCGTCCGTATTGCCGATTTAATATTGAGCATTGCGTAAAAAAATATCACTGGATACAGTATGGTACCCTCAACATTTTCTCGTTTGAACGCCGCGCGCGCGCTGCCTGTCGTCCTGGCGGCACTGCTTTTCGCCGGTTGCGGCACCCAGGCGCCGGATCAAAGTGCAGCCTATATGCAGGGCTCAGCGCAAGCTGACTCCGCCTTTTACCTGCATCAGATGCAGCAAAGCGCAGATGATAGCAAGACCAACTGGCAATTACTCGCCATTCATGCACTGCTGAAAGAAGGTAAAAGCCATCAGGCCGTCGACCTGTTCAACCAACTCCCGCAGAATCTGAACGATACGCAACGCCGCGAGCAGTCGCTGCTGGCCGTCGAGATCAAACTGGCGCAGAAAGATGTGGCAGGCGCGCAGGCCTTGCTGGATAAGCTAAAGCCCGCCGACTTTGCGCCAACTCAGCAAGCGCGTTACTGGCAGGCGCAGATCGATGCCAGCCAGGGACGCCCGTCACTTACCCTATTACGGGCGTTAATCGCTCAGGAACCGCTACTGGCAGCGAAAGATAAACAAAAAAATATCGACGCCACCTGGCAGGCGCTCTCCGCCATGACGCAGGATCAGGCCAGGACGCTGGTTATCAACGCCGATGAAAATGTGCTTCAGGGCTGGCTGGATCTGCAACGCGTCTGGTTTGACAACCGCAACGATCCAGACATGCTGAAAGCCGGGATCGCCGACTGGCAAAAACGCTACCCGCAAAATCCGGGGGCGAAAATGCTGCCGACACAGCTCGTCAATGTACAACGTTTTAAACCGGCTTCCACCAGCAAAATCGCTCTGCTGCTGCCGCTGAGCGGTCAGGCCGCCGTGTTTGGCCGTACCATCCAGCAAGGTTTTGAAGCCGCGAAAAACCTCGGCACCCAGGCGGTGGAGATGCAGCCTGCCGCCGCGCCTGACGCGCCGGTCGAACCTGGCGTGGAGGAGACGCAACCACAAATCACCGATGGCGTCGCCAGTCCGTCACAGGCCTCGGTGAGCGATCTGACTGATGACGCTCCATCCCAGTCCGCTACGCCAGTCAGCGCGCCACAAACTCCCCCTGCACAGCCTGCTACGGCAAGCGCGCCGGCAAATCCTTCCGCTGAATTAAAAATCTACGATACCTCTTCCCAGCCGTTGGATCAGGTGCTTGCCCAGGTTCAGCAAGACGGCGCCAGTATCGTCGTCGGGCCGTTGTTGAAAAACAATGTGGAAGCGCTGATGAAAAGCAACACGCCGCTCAACGTACTGGCGCTCAACCAGCCGGAAACGGTACGTAGCTTCCCTAACATCTGCTATTTCGCGCTCTCTCCGGAAGATGAAGCCCGTGACGCAGCGCATCATATTTATGACCAGGGCAAGCAGTCGCCGCTGCTGTTGATCCCACGCAGCGCGCTTGGCGATCGCGTGGCGAATGCCTTCACCCAGGAGTGGCAAAAACTGGGCGGCGGCATCGTGTTACAGCAAAAATTCGGCTCCGTAGCCGAGCTGAAAATGGGCGTGAACGGCGGCGCGGGTATCGCATTGACGGGCAGCCCGGTCGCCGGCAGCGTGCCTTCGCAGCCGGGCGTCACCATTGGTGGTCTGACCATCCCTGCGCCGCCGACCGACGCGCAAATCACCGGCGGTGGACGCGTAGACGCGGTCTATATTCTGGCTACGCCGGAGGAGATTGGCTTTATCAAACCAATGATCGCCATGCGTAACGGCACCCAGAGCGGCGCGACGCTGTATGCCAGCTCCCGCAGCGCGCAAGGCACCTCCGGCCCCGACTTCCGTCTGGAGATGGATGGCTTGCAGTACAGTGAAGTTCCCATGCTGGCAGGCGGCAATATGCCGTTGATGCAGCAGGCGCTGAGTACCGTACATAACGATTATTCTCTGGCGCGGATGTATGCCATGGGCGTGGACGCCTGGACGCTGGCGAACCACTTTTCGCAGATGCGTCAGGTGCCGGGATTTGAGATCAATGGCAATACCGGCGCATTAACCGCCAGCCCGGATTGTGTGATTAACAGGAAGTTATCATGGCTCAAATACCAGCAAGGGGAGATTGTTCCCGCCAGCTAACGCGTAAACAGGCCGGTGACGTGTGGGAAGCTGCCGCGCGTCGCTGGCTGGAAAGCAAAGGACTGCGGTTTGTCGCCGCCAACGTGCGCGAGCGCGGCGGCGAAATCGATCTGATCATGCGCGACGGAAAAACCACGGTTTTTGTTGAGGTTCGCTATCGGCGATCTGGGCTTTATGGCGGCGCGGCGGCCAGTGTGACCCGCAGCAAACAACACAAATTATTACATACTGCCCGCTTGTGGCTCGCCCGCCAGAATGGGAGTTTTGATACTGTGGATTGTCGGTTCGATGTGTTAGCCTTCACCGGAAATGAGATTGAGTGGTTTCGGGATGCGTTTAACGACCACTCATAATTGAAGATTTTAAGGATTAGCGTGCTCGATAGAATCAAAGTCTGCTTTACAGAAAGCATTCAAACTCAAATTGCTGCGGCGGAAGCGCTTCCGGATGCCATTTCCCGCGCCGCCATGACGCTGGTTCATTCCCTGCTTAACGGCAACAAAATCCTCTGTTGTGGAAACGGAACGTCCGCGGCCAACGCACAGCATTTTGCTGCCAGCATGATTAACCGCTTTGAAACGGAGCGACCCAGTTTACCCGCCATTGCACTAAATACCGATAATGTGGTCTTAACAGCGATCGCTAACGATCGCCTGCACGATGAAGTTTATGCAAAACAAGTCCGGGCGCTGGGACATGCAGGCGATGTTTTATTGGCGATCTCTACGCGTGGTAATAGTCGCGATATCGTAAAAGCCGTTGAAGCAGCCGTCACGCGTGACATGACCATTGTGGCGCTAACCGGGTATGACGGGGGCGAGCTGGCCGGACTACTAGGGCCGCAGGATGTTGAAATTCGTATCCCTTCACACCACAGCGCGCGCATTCAGGAAATGCATATGCTGACGGTAAACTGCCTGTGCGATTTGATTGATAACACGCTTTTTCCTCACCAGGATGATTAAGGAGTACACATGAAGGCATTTTCGCCGCTCGCAGTCCTTATTTCTGCGTTGCTATTGCAAGGCTGCGTCGCCGCCGCGGTAGTGGGTACGGCGGCCGTCGGTACCAAAGCCGCAACCGACCCGCGTAGCGTGGGCACCCAGGTGGATGACGGAACGCTGGAACTGCGCGTCAGTAGCGCGCTGTCGAAAGATGAGCAAATCAAAAAAGAGACGCGCATCAACGTCACGGCTTATCAGGGCAAAGTTTTGTTAGTGGGCCAGTCGCCAAACAGCGAACTCTCCGCACGCGCTAAACAGATAGCGATGGGCGTTGAAGGCACCACCGAGGTTTATAACGAGATTCGCCAGGGTCAGCCTATCGGCCTGGGGACCGCCTCTAACGATACCTGGATCACCACGAAAGTTCGCTCACAGCTACTGACCAGCGATCAGGTAAAATCGTCAAACGTAAAAGTCACCACTGAAAATGGCGAAGTGTTCCTGCTGGGCCTGGTGACTGAACGTGAAGGTAAAGCGGCAGCGGATATCGCCAGCCGGGTGAGCGGCGTGAAACGCGTGACCACCGCCTTTACGTATATTAAGTAACCGGTGTGCCGGGTGGCGATAAGAATGTGTAAACCGCATCGCTATCCGGCAAATCCTCCGGCTTCGCTACCCCGCTTTTTCCCGCAGTTGCGATGAGGTCAGAATCGTCACGCCTTCTTGTGCTGGTGCCAGCGCTTCCGCCAGCATGGCGCGCGCCACATCCCGCGCATCAATCGATTTCCAGTTGCCGGGCAGCAGCCGGAATAGCGGAGCGAAAAGCGTTTCATTCACCCGCCGCGTTGTTCTGTCGCCGAGCAGCATAGAAGGCCGGGCAATCGTCAAACGAGGCCATTTTTGCGCGATTAACGCCTCCTCCATTTCTCCTTTCACCCGATTATAGAAAAACGGAGAGTGCGCGTTTGCTCCCATTGAGCTGACCACCAACATGTGCTGCGCGCCCAGCCGACGCCCGGTCAGTGCGGTATCAACCACCAGCGTATAATCCGCATGAATAAACGCCGCTTTACTTCCCGCTTCACGCCGGGTCGTGCCCAGGCAGCAAAAAACAATATCCACCGGGTCGGTCACCTGAGCTAACGCATCGGTAAGCTGCGGATCGTGAGGGTTATACACGCCGACAATATCCGTCAGCGGACGACGCGTCGGCGCGGCGATAGCGCTCACCTGCGGCGTGTTGATTAACATTCTCAGCAGATGTCCGCCGACCAGTCCGGTCGCGCCGGTAATCAGTACCTGACTCATCCTCGCTCCTTTACAGATTTGTCCACCTTGCACTCTCGGCCCTATCGACCAGGCTTAATAGTCTACAAGGTAAGTATCCATCATTGTGGGAAATTTGCCTTACCAGAAGCCAACACCGCGGAGGAAACGCATGAGTAAGAAAATAGCCGTTTTGATTACCGATGAATTTGAAGATTCAGAATTTACCTCGCCGGCAGCAGAATTCCGTCAGGCCGGACATGAGGTCATCACCATCGAAAAAGAGGCGGGTAAAACGGTGAAAGGAAAAAAAGGCGAGGCCAGCGTCACCATTGATAAGGCGATTGATGATGTTCGTCCCGACGAGTTCGACGCCTTGCTATTGCCGGGAGGTCATTCGCCGGACCACCTGCGCGGCGACAGCCGTTTCGTGGATTTTACCCGCGATTTTGTTAACAGCGGTAAACCGGTCTTTGCCATTTGCCACGGCCCGCAGTTGTTGATCAGCGCTGATGTCATTCGTGGCCGCAAACTCACGGCGGTGAAACCGATTATTATCGATGTGAAGAACGCGGGCGCGGAATTTTACGATCAGGAAGTCGTCGTCGATAAAGATCAGCTGGTGACCAGCCGCACGCCTGACGACCTGCCGGCATTTAACCGCGAGGCGCTACGCCTGCTGGGCGCGTGAATCGCGTAACCAGTGCAGTTTTTTACCAAACCCCAGCGTATTGTCGGTGAATTTAATTTCATCCAGCCGGATTTCCCATACCGGCGCTGGCAGCACTCTGGCGACCGGGAAGCGACGAAGGTAAGCTTTACGCGCGGCGTCGCTCTCCTGCCCCTCCAGACGGCGAATTTCCCCTTTAAACTGCACGCCGCGAATGCGCGCCACCGTTTTCGGCTGTCCGTTGACCGTTCCCGCAACTGGCGCGCGCGCGCCGGACATTTGCGCATGGCGGGTTTTATCCTCCGTTAACAGATACAACGCGACGTTTTGCGCATCGAACAAATAAAACGCGTTGGCGCACCACAGCTCTCCCTCATGGTGTACGCACCAGGTCACCACATGTTGTTTCGCCAGCCAACGGCCAATAGCGGTAAGTGTGTCCATCTTTATTCTCGCTTATACTGGGAACCTGAAAATTATCATGCTGATGGCGACAATGACACCCTGGTATCTGTATCTGATTCGTACGGCAGACAATGCGCTTTACACCGGGATCACCACCGATGTGGCGCGTCGTTACAGGCAGCATCAAACGGGAAAAGGCGCAAAAGCATTACGGGGGAAAGGTGAATTAACGCTGGCGTTTGCGGCGCAGGTCGGCGATCGCTCGCTGGCCCTGCGCATAGAGTATCGCATCAAACAGCTCACAAAGCGCCAGAAGGAGCACCTTGTGACGGAACGCGAGGTATTTGAAGCGCTATTGTCCAGCCTGCAAACGCCGGTGCTTAAAAACGATTGAAGTGGTCGTGATACTCCACCAGCCCCGTCACGCCCTCCAGCGCATCCTCAGCCAAACGGTGTACCTGGAAAGCGCTTTCCGTACCGGGCCAACGGCAGTGAAGATCGTAATGAGCGGCCAGTTCAAAACCGAAGCGGCTATATAACGCCGGGTCACCCAGCGTCACGACCGCCGCGTAGCCGAACTCATTGAGCGAATCCAGCCCTTCATACACTAACTGGCGCGCCAGCCCTTGCCCGCGATATTTTTCATCCACCGCCAGCGGCGCCATACCGACCCACTGTAAATCCTCGCCCTGCACATCAACCGGGCTGAAGGCCACATAGCCCACCACCTGACCTTCATCATCCGTGGCCACCAGACCGAGCGTCAGAAAGCCATCTTCACGCAAATCGTGAACCAGCTTCGCTTCCGCATCGCTTTCGAATGAACGGCGTAACAGCGCATCAATACCAGGCGCATCAATGGGGATTTCTACTCGAATTAGCATGGTTCACCTACCGAGGTCTGTTTGGTTTCCGGCGAGTTTTTCATGCCCGCCTCAACAAAATCCGCCAGTTGCAGCAGCATAACGCGTAACGCTTTCGGCATCTGCTCCAGTTCGATGGCGTCCATCAGATTCTTCACATATAACCCTAACTCAGTATCGCCTTCAATGACCAGTCGACGCTGGAAAAAGAGCGTATCCGGGTCCTGTTTACGGGCAGCTATCATTAGCAGATCGCTGGCATCGGCGCTAAAACTGACGTCGGCATCCGCCTGCTGGCTAACGATCAGCTTTTCATTTTCAACCGTGGTATACCATTTTAAGTCAATGTCACGCACATGAATGCTTAACCAACGACCTTCGAGGAATTCCAGCTCTCCATCGGCCAGCGCCTGACGAAACTGCCAGCTCAGAACCTGTTCCAGAACCTGGCGCTTTAGCGCAAAGGGCGTCAGTTTAACCGGTACACTCATCAGAGACGGGCCAGCATGGACTAAGCGTGAACGCAGTTTATCTAACACGAGCTTTACTCCCTGTTTCAATAGTCCTGTTATTTTGCCATATCCAATAAATCACATGGCGGCGTAAATCAACAATTGTGTCTGATTTTCTACCCCATTATTGGTGTTACCAATACGCCTTTAACTGCCTTAAATCAAAAATTGTCGCAGCAAGGTTAACTAAAATCCCTGTTCGTTAACAATTTTGCGTCTCAGACGTAATCCTCAGGATAAATTATGGAGCTGCTCTGCCCTGCCGGAAATCTCCCGGCGCTGAAGGCGGCCATCGAGAACGGCGCTGACGCCGTTTATATCGGGTTAAAAGACGATACCAATGCCCGTCACTTTGCCGGCCTTAACTTCACCGAAAAAAAATTGCAGGAAGCGGTGAGCTTTGTTCACCAGCATCGCCGCAAATTACACATCGCCATTAATACTTTTGCGCATCCGGACGGCTATGTCCGCTGGCAGCGCGCCGTGGATATGGCGGCGCAGCTTGGCGCCGACGCGTTGATTCTCGCCGACCTCGCTATGCTGGAATATGCCGCAGAGCGTTACCCACATATTGAGCGTCATGTTTCCGTTCAGGCCTCGGCAACCAACGAAGAGGCGATTCGCTTTTATCACCGCCACTTTGATGTCCACCGCGTGGTACTGCCGCGTGTACTGTCGATTCACCAGGTAAAACAACTGGCCCGCGTCACGCCGGTGCCGCTGGAGGTATTCGCGTTCGGCAGCCTGTGCATTATGGCGGAAGGTCGCTGCTATCTTTCTTCTTACCTGACGGGGGAATCGCCCAATACCGTCGGCGCCTGCTCCCCCGCCCGCTTTGTTCGTTGGCAGCAACCCCCGCAGGGGCTGGAATCGCGCCTGAATGATGTCCTGATCGACCGTTACCAGGATGGCGAAAACGCGGGCTACCCAACGCTATGTAAAGGCCGCTATTTAGTAGACGGCGAGCGCTATCACGCGCTGGAGGAGCCAACCAGCCTGAACACGCTGGAGCTGCTGCCGGAGCTCATGGCGGCGAATATCGCCTCGGTGAAGATCGAAGGCCGCCAGCGCAGCCCGGCCTATGTCAGCCAGGTGGCGAAAGTGTGGCGCCAGGCGATCGATCGCTGCAAAGCCGCCCCGCAAAACTTCGTTCCACAGCGCGACTGGATGGAGACGCTCGGCGCGATGTCCGAAGGCACCCAAACCACGCTTGGCGCATATCACCGTAAATGGCAGTGAGAGGAGCTATGAAATATTCCTTAGGACCGGTGCTTTATTACTGGCCGAAAGAGACGCTGGAAGATTTTTATCAGCAGGCCGCAAAAAGCAGTGCTGACGTCATTTATCTGGGCGAAGCGGTGTGTAGCAAGCGTCGCGCTACCAAAGTCGGCGACTGGTTGGAAATGGCGAAATCCCTCGCCGCCAGCGGTAAGCAGGTGGCGCTCTCCACCCTGGCGCTGGTACAGGCGTCATCTGAATTAAGCGAGCTGAAACGCTATGTGGACAACGGCGATTTTCTGCTGGAAGCCAGCGATCTTGGCGTGGTGAATCTGTGCGCCGAGCGCAAACTGCCATTTGTCGCCGGCCATGCGCTGAACTGTTACAACGCGGTCACGCTGCGTCGGTTGCTGAAAGAAGGCATGGTGCGCTGGTGTATGCCGGTGGAGCTTTCCCGCGACTGGCTGGTGAATTTGCTTAATCAGTGCGATGAACTGGGCATCCGCAATCAGTTTGAAGTGGAAGTGTTGAGCTATGGGCATCTGCCGCTGGCCTACTCCGCTCGCTGCTTTACTGCCCGTTCGGAAGACCGTCCAAAAGATGAATGCGAAACCTGCTGTATCAAGTATCCAAACGGTCGTGACGTGCTCTCGCAGGAGAATCAGCAGGTGTTTGTGCTTAACGGTATTCAGACCATGAGCGGCTATGTCTATAACCTTGGCAACGAACTGACGTCGATGCAGGGATTGGTGGATATCGTGCGGCTATCGCCGTTGGGTACGGAGACATTGGCCATGCTTGATGCCTTTCGCGCTAACGAAAACGGCGGCGCGCCATTAGCACTTGCCGCGCATAGCGACTGTAACGGCTACTGGAAACGTCTGGCCGGGCTGGAGCTACAGGCGTAAATTTGCCGGATGGTGCCTGGCGTAGGCCTGATAAGCGTAGTGCCATCAGGCATGTTATATTCGCGACCTGTCTTATAAAGCTCACTTTGTTAACAACATTCGCTAATCTTTAATGCAGTATGACAAGATTAACGGATAACAAAGTGAGCGGTTATGACTAACAACTCTGTCCCATTCTCGGTACTCGACCTGGCGCCAATCCCGGAAGGTTCCTGCGCGAAAGAGGCCTTCGCACATTCGCTGGATCTTGCTCGCCTCGCTGAAAAACGTGGTGTTAATCGCTACTGGCTGGCGGAACATCACAACATGACCGGCATCGCCAGCGCGGCGACCTCGGTATTGATTGGCTATCTGGCGGCCAATACCACAACATTACGTCTTGGCTCCGGCGGCGTGATGCTGCCTAACCATTCACCGCTGGTGATTGCCGAGCAGTTTGGCACGCTGAATACCCTCTATCCTGGACGTATCGACTTAGGGCTGGGACGCGCGCCGGGTAGCGATCAGCCGACGATGCGCGCGCTACGTCGTCATATGAGCGGCGATATCGATAACTTTCCACGCGATGTCGCAGAGCTGGTGGACTGGTTCGACGCCCGCGATCCCAGCCCGCTGGTGCGCCCGGTGCCCGGCTACGGCGAGAAGATCCCGGTCTGGCTGCTGGGCTCCAGCCTGTATAGCGCGCAGTTGGCGGCCCAGCTTGGCCTGCCGTTCGCCTTTGCTTCGCATTTCGCGCCGGATATGTTGTTTCAGGCGCTGCATCTGTACCGCACCCAGTTCAAACCTTCAGCGCGACTGGAAAAACCGTACGCGATGGTGTGCATTAACATTATTGCTGCCGATAGCAATCGCGACGCGGAGTTCCTGTTTACCTCCATGCAGCAGGCCTTTGTGAAGCTACGCCGTGGAGAGACCGGCCAACTGCCGCCGCCGATCGAGAACATGGATACCTTCTGGTCGTCATCCGAGCAGTATGGCGTGCAGCAGGCGTTGAGCATGTCGCTGGTCGGTGATAAAGCGAAGGTCCGCCACGGGCTGGAATCTATCCTGCGGGAAACTCAGGCGGATGAAATTATGGTCAACGGCCAGATTTTCGATCATCAGGCGCGGCTACATTCGTTTGAACTGGCGATGAATGTGAAGCAAGAATTGTTGGGATAGTACGCCTTGTGCCGGATGGCGGCTTCGCCTGATCCGGCCTACATAAGAACGTAGGCCCGGTAAGCGTAGCGCCACCGGGCCATTATTTTACTGATACACCGGCAACAGATTAAAGCTCGACAAGATATGCACCAAAGCGTTACCGACACCAAACAGCAGAATCAGCACAATCATCGGCGTGCCGCCCCAGACGCGAAATTTCGGGCTACCAAAGCGCTGGCGAGATTTACGCGCCAATAATGCCGGCACAATGGCCGCCCAGATCGTCGCTGCCAGTCCTGCATAACCAATGGCGTACAGGAAGCCGTTCGGGTACAACAGGCCACCGATCATCGGCGGCAGGAAAGTCAGCAGCGCGGTCTTCAAACGTCCCATCGCCGAGTCATCAAAGCCAAACAGATCCGCTAGGTAGTCAAACAGCCCCAGCGTAACCCCAAGGAATGAGCTCGCGACAGCAAAGTTAGAGAACACCACCAGCAGCAGATCCAGGCTGCGGCTGTTCAGCACGCCGCTCAATGCCTGTACCAGCACATCAATATTGCCGCCTTTCTGCGCAATGCCGATAAATTCCGGACGCGGGATGTTGCCCATCGTCCCCAGCAGCCAGACAGAATAGAGCGCCAGCGCCAGTAACGTCCCATAAATCAGGCACTTCACGATGGTGCGCGGATCTTTGCCGTAATATTTCATCAGGCTCGGCACGTTACCGTGATAACCAAAAGAAGCCAGACAAAATGGCAGCGTCATCAGCAAGTACGGCGTATATGACGCGTTGCTTTCAGCCACGTTAAACAACGTGGTCGGCGTGACGTGCCCCAACAGGCTGCCGAAGGTCAGGAAGAAAGTAATCACTTTCGCGCCCAGAACAATCGCCGTCATCCGACTGACCGCCTTCGTACTCAGCCACACTACAAACGCCACCAGCAGCGCAAAGGCAAAACCTGCCGCTCGCGCCGGAACGTTCAGCGACATCTCAGCAAAGGTATGATGCAAAATCGAACCGCTCGCCGAGATATAAGCATAAGTCAGGATGTAGAGCACAAAGGCAATAGAAATGCCGTTGACAATGTTCCAGCCTTTCCCCAATAGATCTTTGGTAATGGTGTCGAAACTCGAACCAATGCGGTAGTTAAGGTTAGCCTCAAGGATCATCAGCCCGGAGTGCAGCATACAAAACCAGGTAAAGACCAGTGCCGCCATCGACCAGAAGAACCACGCCCCGGACATGACCACCGGCAGCGAGAACATCCCCGCGCCAATGATGGTACCGCCGATAATCACTACGCCGCCAAGCAGCGAAGGTGACGTTTGGGTGGTGGTAAGTGTTGCCATTCAGCTCTCTCTCCAGTCATTTATAGTGTGACTATCTATCAATACGCTGCACTGTACCAGTACATGAGTACAAAGGAAATAAAAAAAGCCCCGATTGTTACGATCGGGGCTGTATATTTTACTTTACGCTGTGAACGCGCAGGTCAGCGTGAGTTACGCATCACCGCCGAAACGACGACGACCGGTGGAGTCATCGCGACGCGGACCACGGCTTTCACGACGCTCGCCGCTGAAACGGCGACCTTCGCTACGGCCGCCTTCACGACGTTCACCGCTAAAATTACGACCGCCTTCACGACGTTCGCCGCTAAAGCTACGACCACCGCCACGACGCTCACCACCGGTATGCGGCTGAGCATCACCCAGCAACTGCATATTCATCGGCTTGTTCAGAATGCGGGTACGCGTGAAGTGCTGAAGCACTTCACCCGGCATACCTTTCGGCAGCTCGATGGTGGAGTGAGACGCGAACAGCTTAATGTTACCAATGTAACGGCTGCTGATGTCGCCTTCGTTAGCGATCGCGCCCACGATATGGCGAACTTCAACGCCATCATCGCGGCCCACTTCAATGCGGTACAACTGCATATCGCCAACGTCACGACGTTCACGACGCGGACGATCTTCACGGTCGCCACGCGGGCTACGGTCGTTACGATCGCGCGGACTACGGTCATCACGGTCGCGGAATTCACGCTTAGGACGCATCGGCGCATCCGGCGGCAGAATCAGCGGACGCTCGCCCTGCGCCATTTTCAGCAGCGCGGCGGCCAGCGTTTCGAGGTCCAGCTCTTCCCCTTCAGCAGACGGCTGGATTTTCGCCAGCAGCGCACGGTACTGATCCAGATCGCTGCTTTCCAACTGCTGCTGAACTTTCGCGGCGAATTTTTCCAGACGACGTTTGCCCAGCAGTTCTGCGTTCGGCAGTTCCACTTCCGGAATGGTCAGCTTCATGGTGCGTTCGATGTTACGCAGCAGACGACGCTCGCGGTTCTCAACGAACAGCAGCGCGCGGCCAGCGCGACCTGCACGACCAGTACGGCCAATACGGTGAACGTAAGACTCGGAGTCCATCGGGATGTCGTAGTTCACTACCAGGCTGATGCGCTCAACGTCCAGACCACGGGCCGCAACGTCGGTGGCGATCAGGATGTCCAGACGACCATCTTTCAGACGTTCCAGAGTCTGCTCACGCAGCGCCTGGTTCATATCGCCATTCAACGCGGCGCTGTTGTAGCCGCTACGTTCCAGCGCTTCCGCTACTTCCAGAGTCGCGTTTTTGGTACGCACGAAGATAATCGCCGCATCAAAGTCTTCCGCTTCCAGGAAACGCACCAGCGCTTCGTTTTTACGCATGCCCCACACCGTCCAGTAGCTCTGGCTGATGTCAGGACGGGTCGTCACGCTGGACTGAATGCGCACTTCCTGCGGCTCTTTCATAAAGCGGCGGGTAATGCGACGAATCGCTTCCGGCATGGTGGCGGAGAACAGAGCAGTCTGATGACCTTCCGGGATCTGCGCCATAATAGTTTCAACGTCTTCGATGAAGCCCATACGCAGCATTTCGTCGGCTTCATCCAGCACCAGACCGCTCAGTTTAGAGAGGTCGAGGGTGCCGCGTTTTAAGTGATCAAGCAGACGTCCGGGCGTACCGACAACGATCTGCGGCCCCTGACGCAGGGCGCGTAACTGCACGTCATAACGCTGACCGCCGTACAGAGCAACCACGTTTACGCCGCGCATGTGTTTAGAGAAATCTGTCATGGCTTCGGCAACCTGTACCGCCAGTTCGCGGGTTGGCGCCAGCACCAGAATCTGAGGTGCCTTCAGCTCAGGATCAAGATTGTTGAGCAGCGGTAAAGAGAACGCTGCAGTTTTGCCGCTACCGGTCTGGGCCATGCCCAGCACGTCGCGACCGCCCAGCAGATGCGGAATGCACTCTGCCTGGATTGGAGATGGTTTTTCGTAACCCAGATCGGTAAGGGCTTCAAGGATAGGAGCCTTCAGCCCCAGATCTGCAAAAGTGGTTTCGAATTCAGCCATGTAGTACGTGTGCCTCAAAATTAATGGCGGCCAGTCTACATAACTCATCATGAAATTGATCTGCAATTTTCATTGAAAAGTGTGAACCGGCTCAAAGTAGGTGTATTAACGAACAACAACGCCCTCACCCGCGAAGGTGATGGCAATCAAAAAGATTACGGGCTGATATGCTCGTCAGCTATTGCTGGTCCGATTCTGCCAGGTCATCTTGGTCCTGGCCCAGGAGCGATAATTCCAACAATGCGTATCGGTGCTCAACAAAGTTATGAACGTTGTTGGCCACCGCCAGTTTGAACAGAGCCGTGGCGCTGTCCAAATCCCCCAGACTTAGGTAGTACTTACCTAAATAGAAGTTGGTTTCACTGAGATGCTCAGCGAGCGAGGTGTTATCCGTTGCGTCCGCCTTGAGCCTGTCCATCAGCGTTGCTTCGCTAATGTCGCCCAGGTAGAACTCGACAATGTTCCATCCCCATTGCTCTTTATCCGATTTTTCGAAGCGTGCTTTTAACGCTTCTTTCGCCTGCTTCTCATTGAGCTTCTGCTCAACAAGATACAGCCACAGGCTGCGGTAAGGATCATTGGGATCGTCTTGATAAAACGCTAGCAGATCATCTTGCGCTAACTTATCACGGCCGCCGTAATACAATGCGATACCGCGGTTTAAGTGCGCGTAGTTGTAAGTTGGATCAAGCTCTAGTACAGAATCAAACGCTTCATAGGCAGCATCAAAATTGCCTGCCTGCGTTAAATAAATGCCTAAGTAATTGAATACTTCAGGCATATCCGGTCTGATTGCCAGCGCTTGTGAAAAATCATTTCGCGCTAATGCCCTCAAACCAAGACTATCATACAACACTCCGCGCTCATATAAAAGCTGTGCGCGTTCGTCATCGGTTAAAGCCCGACTGGCAAGAATCTGTTCCATACGCGCCAGAATCACTTCCTGCTGTAAAGTCGGTTGCAATGGTACTGCGAGGACTTCACTTTTACGCCAGGCGGAATTACTGCATCCTGCCAGCGTGAGTGCTGTCGCAACGAAACACCAGCGCAAAAAAGGCTTCATTTCCCACTCCCGAAGACAACGATTGAATGAACGTCCTGTTCCCCGGTGGCTCAACAAGGCGTCCAGCCAGGTCTAAAGCCCTCCGCAATGCGGAGGGCAAAAGGCAACCTTACTCGCCCTGTTCGCTCGCCGGAGCTTCCGGCGCAGCCGCAGGTTGAGACTGCTCGGTTGCTTCTTTAATGCTCAGACGTACACGGCCCTGGCGGTCAACTTCCAGAACCTTAACCGGCACTTCCTGACCCATCTGCAGATAGTCGGTCACTTTCTCTACACGCTTATCCGCGATTTGAGAGATGTGAACCAGACCTTCTTTACCGCCGCCGATGGCAACAAACGCGCCAAAGTCAACGATGCGGGTCACTTTACCATTGTAGATACGACCGACTTCGATCTCCGCGGTGATCTCTTCGATACGACGGATAGCGTATTTCGCTTTTTCACCGTCGGTCGCCGCGATCTTCACAGTACCGTCATCTTCGATTTCGATGGTAGTACCGGTCTCTTCAGTCAGCGCGCGGATCACAGAACCGCCTTTACCGATCACGTCTTTGATCTTGTCCGTGCTGATCTTGATGGTATGGATACGCGGCGCGAATTCAGAGATATCGCCGCGCGGCGCGTTGATCGCCTGTTCCATCACGCCCAGGATGTGCAGACGCGCGCCTTTCGCCTGATTCAGCGCCACCTGCATGATCTCTTTGGTGATACCTTCAATTTTGATATCCATCTGCAGCGCAGAGATACCGTCGCGGGAACCCGCCACTTTGAAGTCCATATCGCCCAGGTGATCTTCGTCGCCCAGAATGTCAGACAGTACAACGTAGTTGTCGCCTTCTTTCACCAGACCCATCGCGATACCCGCTACGGCGGCTTTAATTGGCACGCCAGCGTCCATCAGCGCCAGAGAAGCGCCGCACACGGAAGCCATAGAGGAAGAACCGTTGGATTCAGTAATCTCAGACACCACGCGAACGGTGTACGGGAATTTATCCATGTCCGGCATCACTGCCAGCACGCCGCGCTTCGCCAGACGACCGTGACCAATTTCACGACGCTTAGGAGAACCGACCATGCCGGTTTCGCCTACGGAGTACGGAGGGAAGTTGTAGTGGAACAGGAAGCTGTCAGTACGCTCGCCCATCAGTTCATCAAGCACCTGCGCGTCACGGGCAGTGCCCAGTGTTGCGGTAACCAGCGCCTGCGTTTCACCACGGGTGAACAGAGCGGAACCATGAGTACGCGGCAGCACGCCAGTGCGCACGTCCAGACCGCGGATCATGTCTTTTTCACGGCCATCGATACGCGGCTCGCCTGCCAGTACGCGGCTACGAACCACGTTTTTCTCAATCGCGTGCAGGATTTCGCCCAGTTCATTAGCGTCCAGAGTTTCATCTTCTGCGATAAGCTGATCGATGGTTTCGGATTTGATCACGTCAACCTGAGCATAGCGCTCTTGTTTATCGGTGATGCGGTACGCGTCGCTCAGACGAGATTCAGCCAGCGCAGCAACGCGCGCGTTCAGTGCGTCGTTGACGGCTTCCGGCTGCCAGTCCCAACGCGGTTTACCAGCTTCTTTCACCAGGTCGTTGATCGCCTGGATAACGACCTGTTGCTGCTCGTGACCAAATACCACCGCGCCCAGCATAGTGTCTTCGCTCAGCAGTTCAGCTTCGGATTCCACCATCAGCACAGCCGCTTCAGTACCGGCAACCACCAGGTCCAGTTTGCTCTCTTTCAGCTCGTCCTGGGTCGGGTTCAGTACGTACTGCTCGTTGATATAGCCAACACGCGCCGCGCCGATTGGGCCGTTGAACGGAATGCCGGACAGCGACAGCGCAGCGGATGCGCCGATCATCGCCACGATATCCGGGTTAACCTGCGGGTTAACGGAAACGACGGTGGCGATAACCTGCACTTCGTTAACGAAACCTTCCGGGAATAGCGGACGAACCGGGCGGTCAATCAGACGCGCGATCAGGGTTTCGCCTTCGCTTGGACGGCCTTCACGACGGAAGAAGCTGCCCGGGATACGGCCAGCAGCGTAGGTACGCTCCTGATAGTTAACGGTCAGTGGGAAGAAGTCCTGGCCTGGCTTGGCTTTTTTCTGGCCGACAACAGTAACGAATACGGCGGTGTCATCCATGCTTACCATAACAGCGGCTGTGGCCTGACGCGCCATCATGCCAGTTTCCAGCGTTACGGTATGCTGACCGTACTGGAATTTACGAACGATCGGATTAAGCAAAATAATATCCTTTCCAATTTTTGACGGCACAATACGCACCGTCGTTAATACCCGATCTTCTGCGCATCCTCGCGACTAATGACAACCCTAACCCTGATATGGGTAAAGCCTCTCATTAGCCGCGCGAACCTCTGCAACGGAAGATCATTCATAGCAACAATACATTAGTTTCCAGTGAATTGCTGCCGTCCACTTGAAAAAAGGGGCCTTAAGGCCCCTTCTTTATGAAACTCGCAAGAATTAGCGACGCAGGCCCAGACGCTCAATCAGCGCGGTGTAGCGTGCAACATCTTTACGTTTCAGGTAGTCGAGCAGTTTACGACGCTGAGAAACCATACGCAGCAGACCACGACGGCTGTGGTGATCTTTTTTGTGCTCTGCAAAGTGACCCTGCAGGTGGTTAATCTGTGCAGTCAACAGAGCAACCTGAACATCGGTAGAACCGGTGTCGTTTGCGTCACGACCGAACTCAGAAACGATTTTAGCTGTAGCTTCAGTACTTAGAGACATTTTAAAACTCCAAAGTATTTAAGAATGAAAGGACGCCGATCTCTAATTCAGCGGTCCCAGTGTATACACTTCATCCTTCAAACTGCCTCTGTGTTGGCTGCATCCGCTCACCTCAGTCACTTACTTGAGTAAGCCCCTGAGGATGTAATGAGAGATATCCTTGTCCCTCACCAGAGGCAGCCTTAGGCTGTTCAAATTCGTTCCAGACGAATTTGTCTCTTCCTTGCCGCCTTGATGCAGCTCGAATGATTTTGTGTACACGCCCGCAAACTGTTAAATAATTTACGCGACGTTAAACGGCGGTATTCTACTCGTAGCGCTCTCTTATCGCAAGACGAAGCGACGTTATGCCGGATACTCTACTACCAGTCGACGGGGCGCAACACGACCTTCGTCGTCAATTTCGCCCATACCGATAAATTTACCGTCTTCACCTTCCGTCACACGAACCAGTCCATTCAACGGCGCGCCCGTGGTACGAACCGGGTTGCCATTTTTGAAGTATACCGAAGACGTTAACGGCAGATTAACAACAGGATAGTCCGAAGCAGGACTATCCATTGGCATCAATAATGGATCGAGCAACTGCGCTGCCGGAACGCCTTGCTGTTCCGCCTGCGCCACCAGCGTCTGCAAATGCTCCAGCGTGACCATTCGCTCTACCGGATACTTACTTACCGTCAGACGGCGCAGGTAAATGACGTGTGCGCCGCAGCCCAGTTTCTCACCTAAATCGTCAATAATGGTACGAATATAGGTGCCTTTCGAGCAGTGAACTTCCAGTTCAAGCTCGTTACCTTCGTGGCGAATAAACAGCAGTTCGTAGACGGTAATCGGGCGGGCTTCGCGCGGCACTTCGATACCCTGACGGGCATATTCGTACAGCTTCTTGCCCTGATACTTCAGCGCTGAATACATTGACGGAATCTGTTCGATATCCCCACGAAAGGTCTCCAGCGCGCTCGCAAGCTGCCCGGCGCTGAAAGTCACCGGACGCTCCAGCACGATTTGACCATCGGCGTCAGAGGTATCCGTACGCTGCCCCAGACGGGCAATAACACGATAGCGTTTGTCAGAATCCAGCAGGTACTGCGAAAATTTTGTCGCTTCACCGAGGCAAATCGGCAACATGCCGGTCGCCAGCGGGTCCAGCGCGCCGGTATGCCCGGCGCGGTTGGCATTATAGATGCGCTTAACTTTCTGCAGCACGTCATTGCTGGACATGCCCTGCGGCTTATCCAGCAGCAGAACGCCGTGAATATCGCGGCCACGACGACGAGGACGACTCATCAATCCTCCTTGCTGTCGTCCGGGTTCACACGACGTTCTTCGTCATGTTTCACCACGTTAGTCACCAGGTTGGACATACGCATCCCTTCCACCAGCGAGTTATCGTAGAAGAAGGTGAGTTCCGGCACGATACGCAGGCGCATCGCTTTACCCAGCAGGCTACGGATAAATCCGGACGCTTCCTGCAACGCTTTGATACCCGCTTTCACCGCGTCTTCATCTTTGTCGTTCAGGAAGGTCACAAACACTTTGGCATAGGCCAGGTCACGGGACATTTCGACACCGGAGACGGTGGTCATCATGCCCAGGCGCGGGTCTTTAATTTCGCGCTGCAGGATGATGGCAATCTCTTTTTGCATCTCCTGGGCCACACGCTGCGGGCGACCGAATTCTTTCGCCATAATAAATTCTCCAGAATAAAGACAAAAAAGGGGCATTCAGCCCCTTTTAAATTCATGCCGGGTGGCGCTTCGCTTACCCGGCCTACGCAAAATTATCTTCTAAGTATTTTGGGTTGCAACAAGGCGGCAAGAGTGTGAATCCCCGGGAGCATAGATAACTATGTGACCGGGGTGAACACTCGTAGCCAACGCAGTTGCGGCCCGAAAGACGACGAAGATTAAGCGATGGTACGTTGGATCTCGATAATCTCGAACACTTCAATCATATCGCCAACGCGAACGTCGTTGTAGTTCTTCACGCCGATACCACATTCCATGCCGTTACGGACTTCGTTAACGTCATCTTTGAAGCGGCGCAGGGATTCCAGCTCGCCTTCATAGATAACCACGTTGTCGCGCAGTACGCGGATTGGGTTATGGCGTTTAATCGTACCTTCGGTAACCATACAGCCCGCGATCGCGCCGAATTTCGGCGATTTGAACACATCGCGCACTTCAGCCAGACCGATGATCTGCTGTTTCAGTTCCGGAGACAGCATACCGCTCATCGCAGCTTTCACTTCGTCGATCAGGTTATAGATGACGGAGTAGTAACGCAGATCCAGGCTTTCAGACTCGATCACTTTACGCGCAGATGCATCGGCACGCACGTTGAAGCCGACCAGAATCGCGTTGGACGCCGCAGCCAGGGTGGCGTCAGTTTCGGTGATGCCCCCTACGCCGGAACCGATGATCTTCACTTTAACTTCGTCAGTAGACAGTTTCAGCAAGGAGTCGGAGATCGCTTCCACGGAACCCTGTACGTCAGCCTTCAGCACGATGTTCACTTCGTGAACTTCGCCTTCGGTCATGTTGGCGAACATGTTCTCAAGTTTCGATTTTTGCTGACGCGCCAGTTTCACTTCACGGAATTTGCCCTGACGGTACAGCGCCACTTCACGCGCTTTCTTCTCGTCACGGACCACGGTGACTTCGTCACCGGCAGCCGGAACGCCAGACAGGCCGAGAATTTCCACCGGAATGGACGGACCCGCTTCCAGCACTTCCAGACCCAGCTCGTTACGCATCGCGCGCACACGGCCATATTCGAAGCCGCACAGCACGATATCGCCTTTGTGCAGCGTACCTTCGCGTACCAGAACGGTAGCCACCGGACCACGACCTTTATCAAGGAAGGATTCAATGACCGCGCCGCTCGCCATACCTTTACGTACGGCTTTCAGCTCCAGGACTTCGGCTTGCAGCAGGATCGCGTCCAGCAGTTCGTCGATACCGGTGCCCGCTTTCGCAGACACGTGGACGAACTGGCTTTCACCGCCCCACTCTTCCGGCAGAATGCCGTACTGGGACAGCTCGTTCTTCACACGATCCGGATCGGCTTCCGGCTTATCAATTTTGTTCACCGCCACAACCACCGGCACACCTGCCGCTTTCGCGTGCTGGATAGCTTCGATAGTCTGCGGCATCACGCCGTCGTCTGCCGCCACCACCAGAACCACGATATCCGTTGCCTGGGCGCCGCGAGCACGCATGGAGGTAAACGCGGCGTGGCCCGGGGTGTCCAGGAAGGTGATCATACCGTTGTCAGTTTCAACGTGGTATGCGCCGATGTGCTGGGTAATGCCGCCCGCTTCGCCAGAGGCCACCTTCGTTGAACGAATGTAGTCCAGCAGAGAGGTTTTACCGTGGTCAACGTGACCCATGATGGTCACAACCGGTGCGCGCGGTTCAGCCGCAGCGCCGGTGTCACGGTCGCTCATTACCGCTTCTTCCAGTTCGTTTTCACGACGCAGGATAACCTTATGGCCCATCTCTTCGGCGACCAACTGTGCGGTTTCCTGGTCTATGACCTGGTTGATGGTAGCCATGGCGCCCAGTTTCATCATCGCTTTGATGACCTGAGAGCCTTTAACCGCCATCTTGTTCGCCAGTTCGCCAACGGTGATGGTTTCACCGATCACCACGTCGCGGTTAACGGCCTGAACGGGCTTCTGGAAGCCTTGCTGTAAAGAAGACCCTTTACGCTTACCACCTTTACCGCCGCGAACCGCAGCACGCGCTTCTTCACGATCGGCTTTGGATTCGGCATGTTTGCCTTTTTTCGCCGGACGAGCCGCTTTCGCATTACGGCCACGACCGCGACCGCCTTCTACTTCACGATCGCTTTCGTCTTCGGCCTGGCGAGCGTGCTGAGAAGTGGTGACATGATAGTCACTGGTGTCTTCTACAGGCTCAGGCGTTGCGGTCCATTTGTTTTCTTCCGCCATGCGGCGAGCTTCTTCTGCTACACGACGCGCTTCTTCTTCGAGTTTGCGACGTGCTTCTTCTTCCGCTTTACGCTTCAGTTCTGCAGCTTCATTCTCACGGCGGGCTTTTTCGGCCTGGGCGGTTTTGGTCATATCGTCAGTCTGTTGATTGCTCACTTTGTCTTTTTCCGCAGCTTCACGTTTCGCTTTTTCAGCGGCTTCACGCTTAGCTTGTTCTGCGGCCTCGCGTTCAGCTTTTTGTTGCGCCTCGCGTTTGGCCTGTTCTTCTGCCTCACGACGGGCTTGCTCTTCCGCTTCACGCTGCGCCTGTTCTTCCGCGGCAAGGCGTTCAGCCTCTTGCGGGTCGCGTTTTACAAAGGTGCGCTTCTTGCGGACTTCGATTTGTACCGATTTACTTTTTCCACCGGTACCTGGAATATTCAGGGTACTGCGCGTTTTACGCTGCAGCGTCAGTTTATCGGGACCAGAAACCGCTTCGCGGTTCAGGTGCGCCAGTAAAGTCTGTTTTTCTTGTGCGGACACAGAGTCGTCAGCAGATTTCCGGATACCTGCATCAGCAAACTGCTGTACCAGGCGATCCACGGAAACCTGTCTCTCTGCGGCCAGCGCTTTTACGGTTACATCTGTCATGCTGTTCCTTCCTGCTACAGTTTATTACGCTTCGTCGCCGAACCAGCAAATATTACGGGCAGCCATAATCAGCTCACCGGCTTTTTCGTCGGTCACCCCTTCGATATCAGCCAGATCATCAATGCCCTGGTCGGCGAGATCTTCCAGCGTACAAACACCACGAGCCGCCAGTTTGAAAGCCATATCGCGATCTAATCCTTCCAGATTCAGCAGATCGTCAGCCGGTTTATTATCACCGAGGCTTGCTTCCTGGTCCTGCGCCAGAGTGGCCAGTGCGTTTTTAGCACGCTCGCGCAGTGCTTCAACGGTCGGCTCATCAAGGCCGTCAATTTCCAGCAGTTCTTTCATTGGCACATAAGCCAGTTCTTCGAGCGTGGAGAAACCTTCTTCTACCAGAACGGTCGCGAACTCTTCATCAATATCAAGATATTTAGTAAAGATCTCGATAGCGGCATGTGTTTCAGCCTGATGTTTAGCCTGCAGGTCATCAACGGTCATTACGTTGAGTTCCCAGCCGCTCAATTGCGAAGCCAGGCGGACGTTCTGACCATTACGTCCGATCGCCTGCGCCAGATTACCGGCTTCAACGGCGATATCCATGGTATGTTTATCTTCGTCCACCACGATAGACGCGACGTCTGCCGGCGCCATCGCATTAATGACGAACTGCGCCGGGTTATCATCCCACAGCACGATATCAATACGCTCGCCGCCCAGCTCGGTAGAGACCGCCTGAACGCGCGCGCCGCGCATACCCACGCAAGCGCCGACCGGATCGATACGCTTATCGTTGGTTTTCACCGCGATTTTCGCACGAGAACCCGGATCGCGAGCCGCAGCTTTAATTTCAATCACTTCTTCGCCGATTTCCGGCACTTCAATGCGGAAAAGTTCAATTAGCATTTCCGGCCTGGAACGGGTGACGAATAGTTGCGCGCCACGCGCTTCCGGGCGAACAGCATACAGCACACCGCGAATACGGTCGCCAGGACGGAAGTTTTCACGCGGTAGCATATCTTCACGCAGAATCACCGCTTCAGCGTTACCGGCCATCCCTTCGGATTTAATTTCCAGAGAGATATTGTCGCGGTTCACTTTCTTCACCACGCCAGTGACGATTTCGCCTTCCTGGTCGCGGAACTGATCGACAACCATCGCCCGTTCGGCTTCACGGACTTTCTGCACGATAACCTGTTTCGCAGTCTGCGTGGTGATACGGTCAAAGGTGACAGATTCAATCTGATCTTCAACATAGTCGCCGACATTCAGGCTTTCGTCTTCAAAGCGCGCCGCTTCCAGTGTAATTTCCTTCGTCGGCATGGTCACTTCTTCAACGATCAACCAACGGCGGAAAGTATCAAAATCACCGCTTTTACGATCGATTTCTACACGAACATCGATCTCCTGCTCATATTTTTTCTTTGTTGCTGTCGCCAGCGCACTTTCCAGCGCTTCAAAAATTTTTTCGCGTGGCAGCGCTTTTTCGTTGGAGACGGCTTCAACAACAGCCAAAATTTCTTTGTTCATCGCGGGCTTTTCACCTCATCCAGACTGTTAAAAGTGGGGAACCAGGTTCGCCTTCTGGATATTACTCAGCGCGAACACTTCATCTTTGCCTTCGACTGTGACGGTAATCATTTCACCGTCCACCGCTTTGATAATGCCCTGCCACTTGCGACGGTTCTGTACCGCCATGCGAAGAACCAGCGCGACTTCTTCACCCTGGAAACGCGCATAATGATCGGCAGTGAACATAGGACGGTCGAGACCCGGTGACGAGACTTCAAGGTTGTAAGCCACGGAGATAGGATCTTCAACGTCCAGCACCGCGCTTACCTGGTGGCTCACATCAGCACAATCATCAACATTGATGCCATCTTCACTATCAATATAGATGCGCAGTGTGGATGTGCGACCGCGAATAAATTCGATGCCGACCAGCTCATAGCCTAAGGCTTCAACTGGCGCTGTAATCATCTCTGTTAATTTTTGCTCTAATGTGGACAAGCCCACCCCCAAGACATAAAAAAAGGGCCTAAAGCCCAGTTATTCTGTAGTCAGATAACAAAAAACCCCGATAAATCGGGGCTTTAGATAACTGAACCCTATAACCGCAACTGCGGTCTGGTGTACCTTCCGAAAGAATTTTTTTCAAATCCAGCTACGAAGGACATAATCTTCACAGTATATTTGAAAAAGAACTCTAAGGGAAAGTGGTTGCGGGGGCCGGATTTGAACCGACGACCTTCGGGTTATGAGCCCGACGAGCTACCAGGCTGCTCCACCCCGCGCCTGAAACGTGGCAAATTCTACTCGTTTTGGGTAAAAAATGCAAATACTGCTGGGATTTGGTACCGAGGACGGGACGTAAAATCTGCGCACAGTATAGTGACCAGGCATGAGTAATGTCAACCTTATTCCCAATATGCAGATGAATGAATATCACTCTTCGTTATACTCATCCCACCTCTCCGGCTTATACACGCATTTCACAACGTTATTTTAGTAAACCCTCACTAAACGCTTCCTGTCTCTGATAAAAGATGATTAAATGAAAACTCATTTATTTTGCATAAAAATGCACCGAAACAGAAAACCGATCTCATTATCAGTCAATCAAGCAGGGTTCTATTCTATGACGACGATTCTTAAGCATCTTCCAGCAGGTCAACGTATTGGTATCGCTTTTTCCGGCGGTCTGGACACCAGCGCCGCACTGCTGTGGATGCGACAAAAAGGAGCTGTCCCATATGCATATACTGCGAATCTGGGACAACCGGATGAGGATGACTATGACGCCATTCCTCGTCGCGCAATGGAGTATGGCGCAGAGAACGCTCGCCTGATTGATTGCCGCAAGCAGTTGGTTGCAGAAGGGATCGCGGCGATTCAGTGCGGCGCTTTCCATAATACGACTGGCGGGCTGACCTATTTCAATACCACGCCGCTGGGCCGTGCCGTGACCGGCACGATGCTGGTCGCAGCGATGAAAGAAGACGGCGTGAATATCTGGGGTGACGGCAGCACCTATAAAGGCAACGATATTGAACGTTTCTATCGTTACGGCCTGCTGACGAATGCTGAATTACAGATTTACAAACCGTGGCTGGATACTGACTTTATCGATGAGCTGGGCGGTCGCCATGAGATGTCTGAATTTATGATTGCCTGCGGTTTCGACTATAAGATGTCAGTCGAAAAAGCCTATTCCACCGACTCCAATATGCTCGGCGCCACGCATGAAGCGAAAGATCTGGAGTTTCTTAATTCCAGCGTCAAGATCGTCAACCCGATTATGGGCGTGAAGTTCTGGGACGAAGAGGTGAAGATTCCGGCGGAAGAAGTGACCGTCCGTTTTGAGCAGGGACATCCGGTAGCGCTGAATGGCAAAACCTTCAGCAATGATGTTGAGATGATGCTGGAAGCGAATCGCATCGGTGGCCGCCACGGCCTGGGCATGAGCGACCAAATTGAAAACCGCATCATTGAAGCGAAAAGCCGCGGTATTTATGAAGCCCCCGGAATGGCGCTGCTACACATCGCCTATGAGCGTCTGCTGACCGGTATCCACAATGAAGATACCATCGAGCAGTATCACGCCCATGGCCGCCAACTGGGTCGTCTGCTGTATCAGGGCCGCTGGTTCGACTCTCAGGCGCTGATGCTGCGCGATTCCCTGCAACGCTGGGTAGCCAGCCAGGTGACGGGCGAGGTCACGCTGGAGCTGCGTCGCGGCAACGACTACTCAATTCTGAACACCGTATCCGACAATCTGACCTATAAGCCAGAACGTTTAACCATGGAAAAAGGCGATTCCGTATTCTCGCCAGACGATCGTATCGGTCAGTTGACGATGCGTAACCTGGACATCACCGATACGCGTGAAAAACTGTATGGCTATGCGCAGTCTGGCCTGCTGGCGACATCGTCCGCCACCGGTTTACCGCAGGTCGGCAGTCTGGAAAACAATGCAAAGTAACCGAATGATATTTCTCACAGGCCGCGCAAGCGGCCTTTTTTATGGGGGATGATAACTGTAGGCCGAATAAGGCGTACACGCCGCCATCCGGCATTGATTGCCTGGCGACGCTACGCTTATCAGGCCTACATGCCACATCATTTGACGGGGCTCAGACGAAAAAAAAGACGCTTTTCAGCGTCTCTTTTCTGGAATATTGGTACCGAGGACGGGACTTGAACCCGTAAGCCCTATTGGGCACTACCACCTCAAGGTAGCGTGTCTACCAATTCCACCACCTCGGCACGGATACTATTATTAACGCGGGATATCGCTGGTCGGCTGGGCCGGCGCAGCAGGTTGAGTCTGCTCGGTCTTCGCCGGTGCGCTCAGGTTTTCCCACTCGCTTCCTTTATTGGTTTTGTTGCTATTGATATTACCCAACACCAGACTGATGATGAAGAACAGCGTCGCCAGTACCGCCGTCATTCGGGTCATGAAGTTACCAGAACCACTTGAACCAAATAGCGTAGCGGAAGCGCCTGCTCCGAAGGAGGCTCCCATATCAGCGCCTTTACCTTGCTGCAGCATGATCAGACCCACAAGGCCAATTGCCACAATAAGGAAAACAACTAAAAGAGCTTCGTACATAATCAACCTGTTCCTTGCGGAGTTGCCGCGTACCAATGCTTCTACCAATAAAGCGGGATTTTTACTGTTTCCCACTGAAGCGGGTGTGAATACTAACCAAAGCGAATGACCTTCGCAAGGGCAATTTAAGCGCATTGTATCAACTGCGGAAAAAAACAGCAAAAGCGTTGTTTTTTACGGACAGTAAGGCGGCAACCGCCGCCTTTTTAGTCACTTAAACGATTAAACGGCTTTTACCGCGTCCGCAATACGATGGGCGAATGCCGTAACCTGCGCTTCATCCTCGCCTTCAACCATCACGCGAATCAGCGGTTCGGTACCGGATTTACGTAGCAGTACCCGCCCACGATTGCCGAGCGTGGCTTCTACGTCCGCCGTTACCGCTTTCACCGCTTCATTTTCCAGCGGATCGCCACTACCGGCGGTGTAACGCACGTTAACCAGAATCTGCGGGAACATTTTCATACCGCTGCACAGATCGTGCAAACTCATGTGATTACGCACCATCGCCGCCAAAACTTGTAGCCCCGCAACGATACCGTCGCCAGTGGTCGTTTTATCCAGCAGAATAACGTGACCAGAGTTTTCCGCGCCGATGCGCCAGCCTTTTTCCTGCAATTTTTCCAGCACGTAGCGGTCACCCACTTTCGCCCTGGCAAACGGAATGCCGAGCTGTTTAAGCGCCAGCTCCAGACCCATATTGCTCATCAGCGTCCCCACCGCGCCACCGCGCAGTTGGCCCTGGCGCAGCCCTTCGCGTGCGATGATATACATGATCTGATCGCCATCGACTTTTGCGCCTTCGTGGTCAACCATGATGACGCGGTCGCCGTCGCCGTCCAGCGCGATACCGAGGTCCGCTTTCTCCGCCAACACGCGCGCCTGCAACGCGCGCACGTCGGTCGCGCCCACTTCTTCGTTAATGTTGACGCCGTTTGGCTCACAGCCGATGGCGATAACGGTCGCGCCCAGCTCGCGCAGCACATTCGGCGCGATGTGGTAGGTGGCGCCGTTGGCGCAATCCACGACCACTTTCAGGCCATTAAGGCTCAGCTCGTTCGGGAAGGTGCCTTTACAGAACTCAATATAACGTCCGGCGGCGTCGACGATGCGACTCGCTTTCCCCAGCTCAGCGGAGTCTACGCAGGTGATCTCTTTTTCCATTTCGGCTTCGATGGCTTCTTCCACATCGTCAGGCAGTTTCGTGCCATCGATAGAGAAGAATTTAATCCCGTTATCATAGAACGGGTTATGCGAAGCCGAGATAACGATACCCGCCTCCGCGCGGAAAGTCCGCGTCAGATAGGCGACGGCCGGCGTTGGCATAGGTCCGGTAAACGAGGCCGACAGCCCCGCAGCGGCAAGGCCCGCCTCCAGCGCGGATTCCAGCATATAGCCAGAAATACGCGTATCTTTACCGATAATAATTTTACGCGAACCATGACGCGCCAGCACTTTTCCGGCAGCCCAACCCAGTTTAAGCACAAAATCAGGTGTAATGGGGGCATCGCCTACACGCCCGCGAATCCCATCGGTGCCGAAATATTTACGATTACTCATAGCGTTTGTTTCCCTTTGCAGACAGAGTGGCTTCTACCACCCGCATCGCCTCTACGGTTTCTTTGACGTCATGGACGCGAATGATCTGCGCGCCCTGCATCGCGGCAATTACTGCGCACGCAAGGCTGCCGTTCAGACGGTCTGATGGCCCCACGTTAAGTAGCTGACCAACCATCGTTTTACGCGACATGCCCACCAGCAGCGGCAGGTTAAAATGATGAAACTCACCCAGTCGCGCCAGTAAGGTATAGTTGTGAGAGAGATTTTTACCGAAACCGAATCCGGGGTCGAGCAACAATTTCTCTTTTGCGATGCCGGCCTTTTCACAACGTGCTATTTGCTCAATAAAGTAGCGATTCACCTCGGCAAAGACATCGTCATATTTCGGCGCATTCTGCATGGTTTTGGGGTTGCCCTGCATATGCATAAGACTGACCGGCAAGCCAGTTTCCGCCGCGGCTTCCAACGCGCCAGGCTCGGAAAGCGAACGGACATCATTGATAATATGCACGCCCGCCCTCGCCGCTTCACGGATCACCTCGGGTTTAGAGGTATCCACAGAAATCCACACTTCAAAACGTTGCGCTATTGCTTCCAGCACCGGAATGACGCGATCCAGCTCTTCTTCCACGCTCACTTCCGCCGCGCCTGGCCGCGTTGATTCACCACCCACATCAATAATTGTCGCCCCGGCATTCACCATTAAATTCGCATGTTTCACCGCCTCAATCAGCGTGTTATGCGCGCCGCCGTCGGAGAAAGAATCCGGTGTTACGTTCAGGATACCCATAACATGCGGATGAGTGAGATCGAGCGTGGCGCCCTGAGCGAAGAGTTTCATGGTCAAAATCCCTGTTTTATTTATGGTGAGTTAAAAAAGAAAAACCCCGGGGCAAGCCCCAGGGTTTCGGTGAGCGCTAAACATAGTGTTGTACAACAAACGCTTATTTGTCGCCCAACTGCTCTGACATCGTGTTGCCCGGGTTCGGCGTGCGTGGTTCATCAACCGGACGCGGCGCACGAGGCGTACCATTGCTGTCAGAGTTATTGGTGCCGTTTGGATCTTCCCAGCCCGCAGGCGGACGCACTTCACGACGCGCCATCAAGTCATCAATCTGCGGCGCATCGATGGTTTCATATTTCATCAGCGCATCTTTCATGGCGTGCAGAATATCCATATTATCAGTCAGGATCTGACGGGCGCGATTGTAGTTACGTTCAATCAGCGCTTTCACTTCCTGGTCGATGATACGCGCAGTTTCATCGGACATATGCTTCGCTTTCGCGACGCTACGGCCGAGGAACACTTCACCCTCTTCTTCTGCGTACAGCAACGGACCGAGTTTCTCCGAGAAGCCCCACTGGGTCACCATGTTACGCGCCAGGTTCGTCGCGACTTTAATGTCGTTCGACGCGCCAGTGGAAACATGCTCAACGCCGTAGATAATCTCTTCCGCCAGACGGCCGCCGTACAGGGTAGAGATCTGACTTTCCAGCTTCTGACGGCTGGCGCTGATCGCGTCGCCTTCAGGCAGAAAGAAGGTCACACCCAACGCACGACCACGTGGGATAATCGTCACTTTGTGCACCGGATCGTGTTCCGGCACCAGGCGACCGATAATCGCGTGGCCCGCTTCGTGGTACGCGGTCGACTCTTTCTGCGCTTCCGTCATCACCATGGAGCGACGTTCGGCGCCCATCATGATTTTGTCTTTCGCTTTCTCGAACTCGACCATTGACACTACGCGTTTGTTGCCGCGTGCGGCAAACAGCGCCGCTTCGTTGACCAGGTTCGCCAGGTCTGCACCGGAGAAGCCCGGTGTACCGCGCGCGATGATCGCCGCATCAATGTCCGTCGCTAACGGTACGCGACGCATATGCACCTTCAGAATCTGCTCACGACCGCGAACATCCGGCAGGCCAACCACCACCTGACGGTCAAAACGACCTGGACGCAGCAGCGCAGGGTCAAGGACGTCAGGACGGTTGGTCGCCGCGATAACGATGATACCTTCGTTACCTTCGAAGCCGTCCATCTCAACCAGCATCTGGTTCAACGTCTGCTCACGTTCATCATGACCGCCGCCAAGACCTGCGCCACGCTGGCGACCTACGGCGTCAATTTCATCGATGAAGATAATGCACGGCGCCGCTTTCTTGGCCTGTTCGAACATGTCGCGCACACGGGATGCACCAACACCAACGAACATTTCCACAAAGTCAGAACCGGAAATCGTAAAGAATGGCACCTTCGCTTCACCTGCAATGGCTTTTGCCAGCAGGGTTTTACCGGTACCCGGCGGTCCGACCATCAGAACGCCTTTCGGAATTTTACCGCCCAGCTTCTGGAAGCGGCTCGGTTCACGCAGGTATTCAACCAGTTCCGCCACTTCTTCTTTCGCTTCGTCACAGCCCGCGACGTCAGCAAACGTGGTTTTGATCTGATCTTCCGTCAGCATACGCGCCTTGCTCTTACCGAACGACATGGCGCCTTTGCCACCGCCGCCCTGCATCTGACGCATGAAGAAGATCCAGACGCCGATCAGCAACAGCATCGGGAACCAGGAAATGAAGATAGAAGCCAGCAGGCTTGGCTCTTCGGGAGGTTCGCCAACAACCTTGACGTTTTTAGTCAGCAGGTTATCAAGCAGCTTCGGATCATTAATCGGAATGTAAGTCGTGTAACGGTTACTATCTTTCTTGGTAACGTTGATCTCACGTCCGTTGATACGCGCTTCGCGAACCTGGTCCTGATTGACCTCTTGCAGGAAGGTAGAGTAATCCACCTTACGGCCATTAGACTCGCTGGGCCCAAAGCTCTGGAATACTGACATCAGCACAACGGCAATGACCAGCCAGAGTATTAGGTTTTTCGCCATGTCACTCAAGGGATTAACCTCTTATTACAACTGTGTTAAAAACAGCGTCAGGATACTCTATATCCAGTTTCTTTCAAACCTTACGTCTGAAATCTGCCGGTTATCACTTTCGCCCGGTCGCTACAATGTACACTTCACGCGAACGCGCACGCGAAGAGTCCGGCTTACGAACTTTGACCTTCGTAAACAGGGAGCGAATTTCCCTTAGATACTCATCGAAACCTTCGCCCTGGAACACCTTCACTACAAAACTTCCGCCTGGCGCCAGCACATCGCGGCACATCTCTAACGCCAGCTCCACCAGATACATGGCGCGGGGGATATCCACCGCCGGTGTTCCGCTCATGTTTGGTGCCATATCCGACATGACAACTTGTACTTTACTGTCACCCACGCGTTCCAGTAACGCTTTCATGACAAGTTCATCACGAAAATCGCCCTGAAGAAAGTCCACACCAACGATAGGATCCATAGGTAAAAGATCACAAGCGATGATACGGCCTTTACCGCCAATCTGCGTGACCACATATTGTGACCAGCCTCCTGGCGCAGCGCCGAGATCGACTACCGTCATTCCCGGCTTAAAAAGTTTGTCACTTTGCTGTATTTCATCAAGTTTAAACCAGGCACGGGAGCGTAGCCCCTTTTTCTGCGCCTGTTGAACATATTTATCGCTAAAGTGTTCCTGAAGCCAGCGGCTTGAGCTGGCAGAACGCTTTTTACCTGTCATTTAACTTTCCCGTCGGGGCAGTTCATCGTAGCCAATGGCGTAAATTTCTACACGCCTATTTGGCGATATAAGGGAGATGGCGGTAGAATGACCCGTTTTCAATCCCAACGTAAGCAAAAATATACGATGAATCTGAGTACTAAACAAAAACAGCACCTAAAAGGTCTGGCACATCCGCTCAAGCCTGTTGTTATGCTTGGCAATAATGGTTTGACCGAAGGGGTACTGGCCGAGATTGAACAAGCGTTAGAGCACCATGAACTTATCAAGGTGAAAATCGCCTCGGAAGATCGCGAAACAAAAACCTTGATCGTGGACGCTATCGTGCGCGAAACCGGCGCCTGTAACGTACAGGTCATCGGTAAAACGCTGGTGCTGTATCGCCCAACTAAAGAGCGTAAAATCTCGCTGCCGCGTTAAGGATATCCTAAAGTCGAACACAAAATCTGTGTAAAACGAGGGGTTTTCCACGAGCAGGAGAGCAAAATGCCACGCTCTCTCCGTTGATAAAAGGCCGCTATGCGGCCTTTTTCCTTTCTTTACAATACACCAACAATTTGCGTATTGAGTACTACTTAAAGGTATTCCACTTTAAGCACTTCGTATTCCACATCGCCGCCAGGCGTTTTGATCACCACGACGTCATCCTGCTCTTTGCCGATCAGGCCGCGAGCGATTGGCGAGTTTACCGAAATGAGATTTTGCTTAAAATCCGCCTCATCATCGCCAACAATACGGTAGGTCTGCTCTTCGTCGGTGTCCAGGTTCAGCACCGTGACGGTAGCGCCAAAAATCACGCGACCATTGTTCGGCATTTTGGTGACATCAATCACCTGCGCATTCGACAGTTTTGCTTCGATATCTTTAATACGTCCTTCGCAGAAACCCTGCTGTTCGCGTGCAGCATGATACTCCGCGTTTTCTTTTAAATCGCCATGTTCACGCGCTTCGGCGATAGCGGCGATGATTTCAGGACGGCGCACAGATTTCAGAAAATCCAGCTCTTCGCGCAGTTTTTCGGCACCGCGTAAGGTCATCGGAATAGCTTGCATTTGTTATACCTCTTGAACATTCCTGTAGGGGGCAATGAACTCTACCCCGGCTGCTAAGCCAGCCCCGGCATATGCCATACCAGGGTCAGAAGCAAAAAAACACCAACCCGGGCGCGCAGTCCCAGGTCAGCTACAATTTCCTCTTTGATAACCATTTTACCCTGGAGTTCCCTATGGGTCATCGTTTACTTTTTAGGGCGTTGCGCCGTAGTATGACGGCTTGTTTCCAGGGTGTTAGCGCGAGATTATGCGATTTTCCAGATTTATCATCGGATTGACTACCAGTATAGCGTTCAGCGTTCAGGCCGCGAATATTGACGAATACATCAAACAGCTTCCGGCTGGCGCCAACCTCGCGCTGATGGTGCAAAAGGTTGGCGCGCCCGCGCCGGCTATTGATTACCATAGTCAGCAGATGGCGCTTCCCGCCAGCACCCAAAAAGTGATTACCGCGCTGGCGGCGCTGATTCAACTCGGCCCGGATTTCCGTTTTACGACCACGCTGGAGACCAAAGGCAGCGTCGATAACGGCATCTTAAAAGGTGACTTAATTGCGCGCTTCGGCGGCGATCCAACGCTAAGACGTCAGGATATTCGCAATATGGTCGCGACGCTGAAAAAGTCCGGCGTCACGCAAATCGACGGCAATGTGCTTATCGACACGTCGATTTTCGCCAGCCACGATAAAGCGCCAGGCTGGCCGTGGAACGACCTGACGCAGTGTTTCAGCGCGCCTCCCGCCGCCGCCATCGTTGACCGCAACTGTTTTTCTGTGTCGCTTTATAGCGCGCAAAAACCAAACGATTTAGCCTTTATTCGCGTGGCCTCTTATTATCCGGTAACGATGTTCAGCCAGGTGCGGACCCTGCCGCGCGGTTCGGCAGAAGCGCAGTATTGCGAGCTGGATGTTGTGCCTGGGGATTTGAACCGTTATACGCTTACCGGCTGTTTACCACAGCGCACCGACCCGCTGCCGCTGGCCTTTGCTATTCAGGACGGTGCCAGCTACGCGGGCGCGATCCTCAAGCAGGAGCTGAAAGAGGCCGGAATAACTTACCGCGGCACGTTGCTGCGTCAGACGCTGGTTAACGAGCCCGGAACAATCGTCGCCAGTAAACAGTCGGCGCCACTGCACGATCTGCTTAAGATTATGCTGAAAAAGTCAGACAATATGATCGCTGATACTGTTTTTCGGATGATTGGTCATGTCAGGTTTAACGTGCCTGGCACCTGGCGGGCGGGATCGGATGCCGTTCGCCAGATCCTGCGCCAACAGGCGGGAATCGACATAGGCAATACCATTATTGCCGATGGTTCAGGCCTCTCTCGTCATAACCTGATCGCTCCCGCCACGATGATGCAGGTGCTGCAATATATCGCTCAACACGATAATGAGCTGAACTTTATCTCTATGCTGCCGCTGGCGGGCTATGATGGTTCATTACAATATCGCGCCGGGCTGCATCAGGCGGGCGTAGACGGTAAGGTTTCAGCGAAAACCGGGTCACTGCAGGGGGTGTATAACCTGGCGGGCTTTATTACCACCGCAAGCGGGCAACGGATGGCATTTGTACAGTATTTGTCCGGCTACGCGGTTCCACCAGCCGATCAGCGTAATCGCCGCATCCCGTTAGTGCGCTTTGAAAGCCGGCTGTACAAGGATATTTATCAGAACAACTAGGTGGAGCGTTTGATTGCCGGATGGCGGCGCTTTGCGCCTTATCCGGCCTACAAGTATGTAGGCCCGGTAAGCGCAAGCGCCACCGGGCATTTAAAGCCGATTAACGCTTATAGATGAACTCGACGCCTTCTTCGTCGTCTTCGTCCCAGTCGTCATCCCAATCATCGTCTGCGTCTTCTTCCACTTCAGCCAACTGCTGACGATGATAATCATCCCACATGAACTCGACTTTTTCCGGCTGTTTCGCTTCTTCAGCCTGCGCGATCGGGTTCTCGATGATAAAGGTCATCACATCCCAGCAGAGATCTTTCACTCCTAGCTGACTGGCAGCGGAAATCAGATAGTATTTCCCTTCCCAGCCCAACGCTTCGGCGATCGCTTTCGCTTTCTCTTCCGCTTCGGCTTTATCCATCAGATCGATTTTGTTGAACACTAACCAGCGCGGTTTAGCCGCCAGATCCTGGCTGTATTTTTCCAGTTCGCCAATAATGATACGGGCGTTTTCCACCGGATCGGAACCGTCGATCGGATCGATATCAATGAGGTGCAGCAGTACGCGGCAACGTTCGAGGTGCTTCAGGAAGCGAATTCCCAGGCCCGCGCCTTCCGCCGCGCCTTCGATCAACCCCGGAATGTCGGCCACCACAAAACTCTTTTCGTTGTCCATACGTACCACACCCAGGCTCGGCACCAGCGTGGTAAATGGATAGTCCGCGACTTTTGGTTTTGCTGCCGATACCGCGCGAATGAACGTTGATTTACCGGCGTTTGGCATCCCCAGCATCCCGACATCCGCCAGCAGCATCAGTTCCAGCAGCAGGTCGCGCTTATCGCCCGGCGTACCGTTGGTTTTCTGGCGCGGCGTACGGTTAACCGAGGATTTGAAACGGGTATTGCCTAACCCATGCCAGCCGCCCTTCGCGACCAACAGACGCTGACCGTGTTTGGTCATGTCGCCCATCGTTTCACCGGTTCCCTGGTCGATAATGCGCGTACCGACCGGCACTTTGATGGTCACGTCTTTACCGCGTTTACCGGTACAGTCGCGGCTCGCGCCATTCTGACCACGTTCAGCGCGGAACGATTTTTCAAAGCGGTAATCGATCAGCGTATTCAGGTTTTCATCGGCTTCCATCCAGACGTCGCCGCCGTCGCCGCCATCACCGCCGTCCGGGCCGCCTTTCGGGATATATTTTTCGCGGCAGAAGCTCACACAGCCATTACCGCCATCGCCTGCAACGACCAGAATCGATGCTTCATCAACAAACTTCATTTTACTCTCCGTAAATCATTCGCCTGAGCGGGGTTGCGAAACCACCGTTTCATGCTTGCGTAAACCGCCCCAAATACGATGACCAATGGCGGAATACATCGCGCCCGCAACCACGACAAACGCACCGAGATAACCTAAAAGGTTTAACATCGGTCTGGCGAAGAAATCGGGCCAGGCCATAGATAAAAGATCTGAAAACAGCAGGGTAAATAGCGGTGTAAGCGTGATTATCGCGCTCACCTGCGCCGCCTGCCAACGCGCCATCGCTTCCGCCAGGGCGCCATATCCTACCAGCGTATTCAGCCCGCAGAAAATCAAACAGGCGAGCTGCCAGTCACTCAGTTGCGCTATCACCATCGGTTTTGCCAGCGGTAAGAGCGCTATCGTACATAAAGTGTACAGTAAAAACAGGATTTGCTGCGAGGCCAGACGTCGCAATAATATTTTTTGCGCCACGCCATAACTCACCCACACCATCGCCGCGCCTACGCCAAAAATAACGCCCCAGGTGTAGTCGGTCAGTCGGGTAAAAATCTCGATCAGACTGGTGTTAAAAAACATCACCAGCCCGCTCAATAACATCAGCGCGCCAATCACCTGCGTACCGCGCATCTTTTCTTTCAGAATAAAGACGCTGGCGACCATCATGCCGACCGGCGAAAGCTGGCCGATAACCTGCGACGCCGTTGGGCTTAAATATTGCAAGGAAGAACTGAACAAAATGAAATTACCGAACAGTCCGCAGGTCGCTATCGCCAGTAATACCAGCCAGCGCGGCTTACGAAAAATACGCAGCGGCGGCAGCTTTCTTTTTACTGCCAGTATCGCCCCGAGGCCAATACTGGCCATTAAGAAGCGGTAGAAGACAATGGTTGGAGGCTCCATCACCTCCAGCACTTGCTTCATTGCTATTGGCAGCGCTCCCCAGCACATCGCAGTAGTGAGCGCTAAAAGAATACCAATGCCTGCCTGCTGCTTCATGCCGTATTCCCTGCAAAGACCCGTTAACGGCATTCGCACAGCCACACGGGTATATTTTAGTCGGCCATCGAATGTAAAAAGCCCCGCAACAGGTGCGGGGCTCTCATCCGTTACCGGACCACGAAGAACTTACTCAGCAACGATGCTGATGTATTTACGGTTTTTCGGGCCTTTAACTTCGAATTTCACTTTACCGTCTGCTTTAGCAAACAGAGTGTGGTCACGACCGCAACCAACGTTGGTGCCAGCGTGGAATTTAGTACCACGTTGACGAACGATGATGCTGCCTGCCAGAACTGCTTCACCGCCAAAGCGTTTTACGCCCAGACGTTTAGCTTCAGAATCGCGACCGTTACGAGTCGAGCCGCCAGCCTTTTTATGTGCCATTTAATCTGCTCCCCTATTCTTAAGCGCTGATGCCGGTGATTTTCACATCAGTGAACCACTGACGATGGCCCTGCTGCTTACGGTAGTGTTTACGACGACGAAACTTAACGATTTTAACTTTCTCGCCACGACCGTGGGCAACAACTTCAGCTTTGATTACGCCGCCATCAACGAAAGGAACGCCGATTTTGACTTCTTCACCGTTTGCGATCATCAGAACTTCAGCGAACTCAATAGTTTCGCCAGTTGCGATGTCCAGCTTTTCCAGGCGAACGGTCTGACCTTCGCTTACTCGGTGTTGTTTACCACCACTTTGGAAAACCGCGTACATAAAAAACTCCGCTTCCGCGCACACCTTTTCAATGATTCAGAGCGCGCTATAAATATTCACAATAGGGCGCGAATATTACGCAAATTGCACGGCTTTGACAAGTGCTACCATCAATACATGAAGAAAAAAAACACAACGCATACGGTAACGTTTATCTGCGGCGTTTTTTCAGTACAATCAGAGTATATTTCTAACCATAAACCCTACGTTACCTCATTCAGACATGGGATAATCGGGGCGATAAGCCCGGCTTTTGCGATGAATTTAGAAAAAATCAACGAGTTAACCGCGCAAGATATGGCGGGTGTCAATGCGACAATCCTTGAACAGCTTAATTCCGACGTTCAACTGATTAATCAGCTAGGATATTACATCATTAGCGGCGGCGGAAAACGCATTCGTCCGATGATTGCCGTTCTTGCCGCGCGCGCGGTGGGTTATCAGGGCAACGCGCACGTGACTATCGCCGCTCTGATCGAGTTTATCCACACGGCGACGTTGCTGCATGATGATGTGGTGGATGAATCCGATATGCGTCGCGGCAAGGCAACGGCAAATGCCGCCTTTGGTAATGCCGCCAGCGTGCTGGTCGGCGACTTTATCTATACCCGCGCCTTCCAGATGATGACCAGCCTCGGCTCGCTAAAAGTGCTGGAAGTGATGTCGGAAGCGGTCAACGTGATTGCAGAAGGCGAAGTGCTGCAATTGATGAACGTGAATGACCCGGACATTACCGAAGAAAATTACATGCGGGTGATTTACAGTAAAACTGCGCGTCTGTTCGAAGCCGCCGCCCAATGTTCCGGTATTCTCGCCGGTTGTACGCCTGAGCAAGAGAAAGGGTTGCAGGACTATGGCCGCTACCTGGGTACGGCTTTTCAGCTCATTGACGATCTGCTGGATTACAGCGCCGACGGCGAGCATCTCGGTAAAAATGTGGGCGATGACCTCAATGAGGGCAAACCCACCTTACCGTTGCTTCACGCCATGCGTCACGGTACGCCAGAACAATCAGCGATGATCCGTACCGCTATTGAACAAGGTAATGGTCGTCATCTTCTGGAACCGGTTCTGGAAGCGATGACCACCTGCGGCTCGCTGGAATGGACGCGTCAGCGAGCGGAAGAAGAAGCCGACAAAGCGATATCCGCGTTGCAGATATTACCGGATACCCCATGGCGTGAGGCGCTAATCGGTCTCGCACACATCGCGGTGCAACGCGATCGTTAATGCCATTCTCTTATCCCGCGCCCTGCGCGGGATATTCCATTAAGCTCCAATAAACTCCAGATATTCTCTTGCCCATCTTTTTCTATGCGGCTTTCCTTGGCATATTCTGAATATTGCCGCCACTTACATGAACTTTTTAGAACATTCTTTCACGAAGCGTTATAGTATCGGACGTCGTCGGGTTGTTAAAACCGTAAATGATTAACCTCAGGAGTGATGGATGTATGGAAAGCAAGCTTATTGACTGGCATCCGGCCGATATCATTGCCGGGCTGCGTAAAAAAGGGACTTCAATGGCCGCTGAGTCACGCCGGAATGGATTGAGTTCATCCACGCTGGCCAATGCGTTAACGCGCCCGTGGCCGAAAGGAGAGTTGATTATCGCGAAAGCATTGGGAACGGAACCCTGGGTTATTTGGCCATCGCGTTATCACGATCCGCACACGCATGAGTTTATCGACAGAACGCGGCTCATGAGAGCGCGTAATAAAGGCAAGCAGAATGTAGAGTGAATGCCTGCAAAACAACCCCCGCAACAGCGTTCGCGGGGGTTATTCAGCGAACAGAAGGTTATTCGCCTTTCACACGTTCAATATTGGCGCCTAGCGCGCGCAGTTTATCTTCGATGCGCTCATAACCGCGATCGATGTGATATATGCGATCCACAACCGTCGTACCTTCCGCAATACAGCCCGCCAGCACCAGGCTCGCAGATGCCCGCAGATCTGTCGCCATGACCTGTGCGCCAGAGAGTGTTTCTACGCCATAGCATATCACGGTATTGCTTTCAATTTCCGCACGCGCGCCCATGCGGCTGAGTTCAGGCACATGCATAAAACGGTTTTCAAAAACGGTTTCTGTGATAAAGCCTGTCCCCTCCGCCACCAGGTTTAGCAACGTGAACTGTGCCTGCATATCGGTCGGAAATGCCGGATGCGGTGCAGTACGAACATTGACCGCCTTTGGTCGTTTGCCGTGCATGTCCAGACTAATCCAGTCCTTGCCCACTTCGATGTCCGCACCAGCATCACGCAGTTTCGCCAGTACCGCGTCCAGAGTGTCCGGTTGCGCGTTACGGCAGATGATTTTACCGCGAGAGATCGCTGCCGCCACCAGGAAAGTCCCCGTTTCGATACGATCCGGCAGCACACGATAAACGCCGCCGCCCAGACGCTCTACGCCCTCGATCGTAATACGATCGGTGCCCTGCCCGGCGATCTTCGCCCCCAGAGCAATCAGGAAGTTAGCGGTGTCGACAATTTCCGGCTCGCGCGCGGCATTTTCAATAATGGTCGTCCCTTCCGCCAGCGTAGCGGCGCACATAATGGTGACGGTCGCGCCGACGCTGACCTTATCCATCACGATATGCGCCCCTTTAAGACGCCCTTCCACGGAGGCCTTTACGTAGCCCTCTTCCAGCTTGATGGTCGCACCTAGTTGTTCCAGACCGGTAATATGCAGATCAACCGGACGCGCGCCGATAGTGCATCCCCCCGGCAGGGAGACTTGTCCCTGACCAAAACGGGCAACCAGCGGCCCCAGCGCCCATATCGAGGCGCGCATGGTCTTAACCAGATCATAAGGCGCGCAGAACACGTTCACCTGGCTGGCGTCAATGTGTACCGATCCATTGCGTTCCACTTTCGCCCCTAATTGGCTCAGGAGCTTCATTGACGTATCCACGTCTTTCAGTTTTGGGACGTTTTGGATCTCTACCGGCTCTTCTGCCAGCAGCGCGGCGAACAGGATCGGCAGCGCGGCGTTTTTGGCGCCGGAAATTGTGACTTCGCCCTGGAGCGTCGTTGGCCCCTGTACACGAAATTTATCCATTATTGTATTCTCAATTAAGCATTCATCTCCGCTACCGGCAGGTTACCCTTACCCGTAGCTTAAAATCCGTTAAGTTTACGATCGCGCGCCCATTCCGCCGGGGTATACGCTTTGATCGATACGGCATGGATACGGTTGTCCGCAATGTACTCCATTAGCGGGCCATAGACCGTTTGCTGTTTCTTGACCCGGCTCATGCCGTCAAACATCTCGCCCACGGCAATAACCTGAAAGTGACTGCCATCGCCGGAGACGTGGACTTCCTGGAGGGAGAGGGCATTCATCAGCACACTCTGAATTTCATGATTTTCCATGGGTTCTTTATTCGTCAAATAGTGAAAACAGCCCAACATCTTAGAGCAAAGTGGCGCCGTCTTAAATAAGCAAAAGATCACGCTGATAAATCAGAGCTGTAAAAGTGCCGGATGGCGCCGCTAACGCGTCTTATCAGGCCTACGAGGATCATGCGAAGTGTAGGCCGGATAAAACATCCGGCATTCATTACATACGAGGAAGTACGTCTTCGGGCAAGTTATATAATTGCGCCAACACGTAGACCTTATCGTTAACGCCAGACAATGACACGGTATTGCCCTGTTTTTTTGCCTGGTTCACAAGGTGCGCCAGCAGCGCCAGGCCCCCCGTATCCACCCTGGAGATCTGGCTCAGGTCGATACGGGTAACGTCTGTCATCGCCTCTACGCGCGCGTCCCATAACGGCGTCAACACGTCCTGATCCAGCTCTCCCGCCAGCATCAGTGTGCCCGCTTCACGCGTCCAGGTGAGTTGCGGCGTCATTACTGTTTCTCGTCTAAAGTAATTTTCTGTTGAGAGATAGATTTCAATTGTGCGGTCAGGCCGTCGATGCCTTTAGTACGCAGCAGGTCACTCCACTCATTTTGCTTGGTGGTGATCATGCTGACGCCTTCCGCAATCATGTCATACGCCTGCCAGTTGCCGGTCTGGGTATTTTTGCGCCACTGGAAATCCAGACGCACCGGCGGACGACCGTTGGGATCAATAATCGTTACACGGATCGGCACAATGGTCGCATCGCCCAGCGGTTGCTCAGGCGCTATCTGGTAAGTCTGACCGTGGTACATCGCCAGCGCCTGGCCGTAGGCCTGTTTCAGGTATTCGCGAAACGCTGCAAAATAGGCTTCACGCTGCGCCGGGGTCGCATCTTTGTAGTAGCGGCCTAACACCAGAGCGCCGGCATATTTTACCTGCACGTACGGCAGGAGTTCCTGATCAACAACGTCGCGCAGGTAATCCGGATTGGCGCGAATTTTCGGCTGTTCGTTTTTCAGGCGATCAAAAGTTTTCTGCGCCGCCTCGTTCATCAGTTTATAAGGATTGCTCTGATCCGCTGCCGTTGCTACGCTTAATGGCGCAATGACCAGCATGGCCACCATCATCAGTCGTTTAAACATGCCTCAATTCTCCTGAGATTATTTCGTTGCGCCCACGGGCGTTGTGGCTTCAGTATGGCCTTCCGTTGCGGCTGGCGCATCGCCAGAATTCTTATTGTCGTCGCCTTTGCTGTTATAAAGGAACTGACCAATCATATCTTCCAGCACCATTGCAGACTTGGTGTCCTGGATCGTACTTCCATCTTTGAGGATAGACGTTCCCAGCTCAGGATCTTCAAAACCGACGTTTAATGCCAGATATTGCTCCCCCAGCAGCCCGGAAGTACGAATACTCAACGAGCTGGTATCGGGAATATGGTTATAACGCTCTTCGATGTCGAGCGTTACGCGCGGCAGGTATGTTTTCGGATCAAGCGAGATATCTTCAACCCGCCCGACAACCACCCCGCCGATGCGTACCGGGGAACGCACTTTCAGACCGCCGATGTTATCGAAGGTCGCATAAACCTTATAGGTCGGCTCCGTGCGCATAGAGGTCACATTTGCCGCCTTCAGGCAAACAAACAGCGCCGCCAGCAACGCTACCAGCAAAAAAACGCCTACCCAAATTTCATTTTTTTTCGTTTGCATGAACTCAATTCCCAAACATCAGTGCGGTCAGCACAAAATCCAGCCCCAGAACGGCCAACGATGCGTGAACCACGGTACGCGTCGTTGCCCGGCTAATCCCGGCAGAAGTCGGTATTGCGTCATAACCGTTGAATAACGCAATCCATGTTACCGTAATGGCGAACACCACGCTCTTTATCAGACAGTTCACCAGGTCCATACGCCAGTCGACGGCATTCTGCATCGCGGACCAGAAGAACCCGGCGTCGATTCCCTTCCAGCTTACGCCGACCAGCGAGCCGCCCCAGATACCGACCGCCACAAAGATAATGGTCAGTAGCGGCAATGAAATCACGCCCGCCCAAAAGCGCGGCGAAATCACCCGGCGCAATGGATCGACCGCCATCATCTCCATACTGGAGAGCTGCTCCGTCGCCCGCATCAGGCCGATTTCCGCCGTCAACGCCGACCCGGCCCGCCCGGCAAACAGCAACGCCGCGACCACCGGCCCCAGCTCGCGCAGCAGCGAAAGCGCCACTAACATGCCAAGACTGGTCTCCGCGCTGTAAGTGGTCAGAACCAGATAGCCTTGCAGCCCCAGCACCATACCGATGAATACGCCGGAGACAATAATGATAAGCATCGACAAGACGCCCACATTATAAAGCTGGCGCACCAGCAGCGGCGCATGTTTGCGAAACTCCGGCTTACCGATAATCGCATTGAATAACATTAACCCGGCGCGCCCGAACGTCCTGACGGTTTTGATCCCGCGGTGTCCGAGTGCTGCCAGCGCATTTAACAGCATGAGTGGCTTAACTCCCTGTTTCGAGTAAATCAAGGTGATAGTCGCCCGCCGGATAGCGGAACGGAACCGGCCCGTCGGCAATACCGTCAAGGAACTGACGCACGCGCGGGTCCGTATTCTCCTGCAACGCCTGAGCGCTACCGTGAGCGACGATTTTTTTGTCCGCCATGATCCAGGCGTGATCCGCAATACTGAGCACCTCTGGCACATCATGCGAGACCACCACGCAGGTCACGCCCAGCGCGCTGTTCAATTCTGAAATCAGCTTCACCAGAACGCCCATGGTAATCGGGTCCTGGCCGACAAACGGCTCATCGAACATGATGAGATCCGGTTCCAGAGCGATGGCGCGCGCCAACGCGGCGCGGCGCGCCATCCCGCCGGAGAGCTCGGAAGGCATCAGTTTTGCCGCGCCGCGCAGCCCGACAGCCTCCAGTTTCATCATCACAACGCTTTTTAGCAGCGGCGCGGGTAAAGTGGTGTGCTCCCGTAGCGGATAGGCCACATTGTCAAACACATTCATGTCGGTAAACAGCGCTCCCGACTGAAACAGCATACTCATACGTTTGCGGACGGTGTAGAGCCGCGAACGGGACATGGCCGGCACATTCTCGCCATCAAATAAGATCTCGCCCTTATCCGGCGGGATCTGTCCGCCAATCAGGCGCAACAGAGTGGTTTTACCGATGCCCGACGGCCCCATGATCGCCGTGATCTTCCCGCGCGGCACCGTCAGGGAAATATTATCGAAAATGCAGCGTTCGCCACGGGAAAAGCTGACGTCGCGCATATCGACTAAATTTGCCACAGACTGACCCATTGATTCATCCTTCGTATTGCCTTGTTGAGGTAACCATGGCGCTGAATTTAACCATGGGTTCGACATAATTACAGAATATTCACTGACAGGGTTAGCGAAAGCTGGCATTCGTTTTACTTTTTAGCCGCATAAAGTCAAAATTAGGACTTCGTTACGGCTTCCAGATATCCCTTCCAGGGGACCGGCGAGTATACCTGAAGAAAGGACTTTAGATGCTTTTAGCGATGGCGCTACTCATAATTGGTTTGCTTCTGGTGGCCTACGGCGCCGATCGTCTGGTGTTTGCAGCCTCTATTTTATGCCGTACATTCGGTATTCCCCCGCTGATCATCGGGATGACGGTAGTGAGTATCGGCACCTCGCTGCCGGAAATTATTGTGTCGGTTGCCGCATCGCTGCACGGTCAGCTCGATTTAGCCGTCGGCGCGGCGCTCGGTTCTAACATCACCAATATTTTGCTGATCTTAGGGCTGGCGGCGCTGGTTCGTCCTTTTACCGTGCATTCCGATGTTTTACGTCGCGAATTGCCGTTAATGTTATTTGTTAGCGTGGTAGCCGGTTCCGTACTGCATGACGGACAGTTAAGCCGCAGTGATGGTATCTTTCTCCTGCTTCTGGCCGTGCTATGGCTGTTATTCATTGTTAAAATCGCGCGTCTGGCCGAACGGCAGGGAAATGACAGCCTCACTCGCGAACAACTGGCGGAACTGCCGCGCGAAGGCGGGCTCCCCGTCGCGTTCTTATGGCTGGGCATTGCGCTGGTCATCATGCCGATGGCGACGCGCATGGTAATCGATAACGCTACGGTACTGGCGAATTATTTCGCCATGAGTGAATTAACGCTCGGCCTGACAGTCATCGCCGTCGGCACCAGTCTGCCAGAACTGGCCACGGCGATTGCCGGCGTGCGAAAAGGCGAAAATGATATTGCCGTCGGCAATATCATTGGCGCCAATATTTTTAATCTCGCCATCGTGCTGGGGCTGCCTGCGCTGATCGCCCCGGGGGAGATCAACCCGCTGGCGTTTGGGCGTGATTATAGCGTGATGTTGCTGGTTAGCGTGGTTTTCGCTTTACTTTGCTGGCGGCATCCGCGCCAGATTGGTCGGGGCGCAGGTATACTACTGACCGGCGGGTTTATCGTATGGTTGGCGATGCTCTATTGGCTATCGCCACTTCTTGTTGGATAACTGGAAACGGATTATGTCGCATTTAGCGTTACAACCGGGGTTTGACTTTCAGCAGGCAGGCAAAGAGGTCCTGGAAATTGAACGTGAAGGCCTGGCGGAGCTTGATCAATACATCAACCAGCATTTCACGCTGGCATGTGAAAAAATGTTCAACTGCACCGGAAAAGTAGTGGTGATGGGTATGGGAAAATCCGGTCATATCGGACGGAAAATGGCCGCCACTTTCGCCAGTACCGGCACCTCTTCCTTTTTTGTACATCCGGGCGAAGCCGCGCACGGCGATTTGGGGATGGTTACGCCGCAGGATGTGGTTATCGCTATCTCCAACTCCGGCGAATCCAGCGAGATCGCGGCGCTAATACCGGTGCTTAAACGCCTGCATGTACCGTTAATTTGCATTACCGGGCGACCGGAAAGCAGCATGGCGCGTGCGGCAGATGTGCATCTGTGTGTTAAAGTGCCCAAAGAAGCGTGTCCGTTAGGCCTGGCGCCTACCAGTAGTACCACCGCAACGCTGGTGATGGGCGACGCGCTCGCCGTGGCATTGTTAAAAGCGCGCGGCTTTACCGCCGAAGATTTCGCTCTGTCGCATCCTGGCGGCGCGCTGGGACGTAAGCTGCTGCTGCGCGTAAGCGATATTATGCATACCGGCGATGAAATCCCGCATGTTAATAAACATGCCAGCCTGCGTGATGCGCTATTAGAAATTACGCGTAAAAATCTCGGTATGACCGTCATTTGCGATGAATCCATGAAGATCGACGGCATCTTCACCGACGGCGATTTACGTCGCGTATTCGACATGGGCGGCGATATGCGCCAGTTGGGGATCGCCGAGGTGATGACGCCAGGGGGCATTCGCGTGCGTCCCGGTATTCTCGCCGTCGATGCGCTGAATTTAATGCAGTCCCGCCATATCACCTCCGTACTGGTTGCTGATGGCGACCAGTTACTCGGTGTGTTACATATGCATGATCTCCTGCGTGCAGGCGTCGTGTAGAAACTCAAGGATAATTAACGATGAGTAAAGCAGGTGCGTCGCTTGCGACCTGTTATGGCCCCGTCAGCACCCACGTCATGACAAAGGCGGAGAATATCCGTCTGCTCATCCTTGACGTGGATGGCGTATTGTCTGACGGCCTGATTTATATGGGCAATAACGGCGAAGAGCTGAAGGCTTTCAACGTTCGTGACGGCTATGGCATTCGCTGTGTTTTGACCTCCAATATCGAGGTTGCCATTATTACCGGACGAAAGGCTAAACTTGTAGAAGATCGCTGCGCCACGCTGGGGATCGCCCATCTTTATCAGGGGCAGTCGAATAAGCTGATCGCCTTTAGCAATCTGCTGGAAAAACTGGCTATTGCACCGGAAAACGTCGCCTATGTTGGCGATGATCTGATTGACTGGCCGGTAATGGAAAAAGTGGGATTAAGCGTTGCCGTTGCGGATGCGCATCCGCTGCTGATCCCCCGCGCTGACTATGTGACGCACATTGCCGGCGGGCGCGGCGCGGTACGTGAGGTGTGCGATTTGCTGCTGCTGGCGCAGGGCAAGCTGAATGAGGCCAAAGGGCAATCGATATGAGTAAAACCAGACGTTGGGTTATCATTCTACTGTCGTTGGCCATTCTGGTACTGATTGGTATCAATCTGGCAGATAAAGACGATCCTGCCGCCGTGGTGGTCAATAGCAACGATCCCACGTATAAAAGCGAGCATACGGATACCGTCGTGTACAGTCCGGAAGGCGCGTTGAGCTATCGTCTGATCGCACAGCACGTTGAATATTTTTCCGATCAGGCGGTCTCATGGTTTACGCAACCGGTATTAACCACCTTTGATAAGGATAAAGTGCCGACATGGTCGATCAAAGCCGATAAAGCCAAATTGACTAACGATCGGATGCTCTATCTGTATGGCCATGTTGAAGTCAACGCCCTGGTGCCTGACGCTCAATTACGCAGAATTACCACCGATAACGCGCAAATTAATCTGGTGACGCAGGACGTTACTTCGAACGATCTGGTGACGTTATACGGCACAACATTTAACTCCAGCGGACTGAAAATGCGCGGTAACTTACGCAGCAAGAACGCCGAGCTGATTGAAAAGGTTAGAACCTCTTATGAAATTCAAAACAAACAAACTCAGCCTTAATCTTATGCTTGCCGGCTCGCTGCTGGCCGCCAGCATTCCGGCATTCGCCGTCACGGGCGATACCGAGCAGCCTATTCATATTGACTCGGATCAACAGTCGCTGGATATGCAAGGCAACGTCGTGACCTTTACGGGCAACGTGGTGATGACCCAGGGCACGATTAAGATCAACGCCGATAAAGTCGTTGTTACCCGCCCTGGCGGCGAGCAAGGGAAAGAGGTGATCGACGGTTACGGCAATCCGGCCACCTTCTACCAGATGCAGGACAACGGTAAACCGGTGAAAGGCCACGCTTCACATATGCATTACGAACTGGCAAAAGATTTTGTGGTGCTGACCGGCAACGCTTATCTGGAACAGCTTGACAGCAACATTACTGGCGACAAAATCACCTATTTGGTGAAAGAGCAGAAAATGCAGGCCTTCAGCGAGAAAGGCAAACGCGTCACCACCGTTCTGGTGCCGTCGCAGTTGCAAGACAAAAACAAAGGCCAGACTCCGGCGCAAAAGAAGAGTAACTAATTCGTTATGGCAACATTAACTGCAAAGAATCTGGCGAAGGCCTATAAAGGCCGTCGCGTAGTGGAAGATGTCAGTCTGACCGTTAACTCCGGGGAGATTGTCGGTCTGCTCGGTCCAAACGGCGCAGGTAAAACCACCACCTTTTATATGGTCGTCGGTATCGTGCCGCGTGACGCGGGCAATATCATCATTGATGATGAAGATATCAGTCTGCTGCCGCTGCACGCGCGCGCGCGCCGCGGTATCGGCTATTTGCCGCAGGAAGCCTCTATTTTCCGCCGTCTCAGCGTATTTGATAACCTGATGGCGGTACTGCAAATTCGTGACGATTTGACCGCAGAACAGCGAGAAGACCGCGCCAACGAGCTGATGGAAGAGTTTCATATTGAGCATCTGCGCGACAGCATGGGACAGGCGCTGTCCGGTGGTGAACGCCGTCGTGTAGAAATTGCCCGCGCGTTGGCCGCTAATCCCAAATTTATCCTGCTGGATGAACCCTTTGCCGGCGTTGACCCGATTTCCGTTATCGACATCAAACGCATTATCGAACATCTGCGCGATAGCGGGCTCGGGGTGCTGATCACCGACCATAATGTCCGTGAGACGCTGGCAGTCTGTGAACGCGCCTATATCGTAAGCCAGGGCCACCTTATCGCCCACGGTACGCCGACAGAAATCCTGCAAGACGAACACGTTAAGCGTGTATATCTTGGGGAAGACTTCAGACTCTGATAGGGTAGAGGGCTATGCTGCTCTAGCGGGAGAAAACGACTCTGAATATGAAGCAAGGTTTGCAACTCAGGCTTAGCCAACAACTGGCGATGACGCCTCAGCTACAACAGGCCATCCGTCTGTTGCAGTTGTCTACGCTGGAACTTCAGCAGGAACTCCAGCAAGCGCTGGAAAATAACCCGCTGCTTGAGCAAACCGATCTTCATGACGAAATCGACACTCAGCAACCTCAGGATGACGATCCTCTCGATACCGCAGATGCGCTCGAACAGAAAGAGATGCCGGAAGAGCTGCCGCTTGACGCCAGTTGGGATGAAATTTACACCGCCGGGACGCCATCCGGCCCCAGCGGCGATTATATCGATGATGAACTGCCCGTCTATCAGGGCGAAACGACGCAGTCGTTGCAGGATTATCTGATGTGGCAGGTTGAGCTAACGCCCTTCTCGGACACCGATCGCGCCATTGCGACATCCATTGTCGATGCGGTAGATGATACCGGTTATCTCACCGTATCCCTGGATGAAATTCGCGAAAGCATGGGCGATGAAGAGGTAGATCTTGATGAAGTCGAAGCCGTCCTGAAGCGTATTCAGCGTTTTGATCCGGTGGGCGTTGCGGCGAAAGATCTTCGCGACTGTCTGCTGATCCAGCTTTCACAATTCGACAAATCCACGCCGTGGCTGGAAGAGGCGCGGCTCATTATCTGCGATCACCTTGATCTGCTGGCCAACCACGATTTCCGCACGTTGATGCGCGTTACCCGACTGAAAGAAGAGGTACTGAAAGAGGCGGTAAACCTGATTCAGTCGCTCGATCCCAGACCCGGTCAGTCGATCCAGACCGGCGAGCCGGAGTACGTTATCCCGGATGTGCTGGTACGCAAGCATAACGGCCGCTGGACGGTGGAGCTTAATAGCGACAGTATTCCCCGTTTACAGATTAACCAGCACTATGCCGCCATGTGCAACAGCGCGCGCAACGATACCGACAGCCAGTTCATCCGCAGTAATTTACAGGATGCGAAGTGGCTGATAAAAAGCCTTGAAAGCCGCAACGACACGCTGCTGCGTGTCAGTCGCTGCATCGTCGAGCAACAGCAAGCCTTTTTTGAACAGGGCGAAGAATATATGAAACCGATGGTACTGGCGGATATCGCCCAGGCCGTCGAGATGCACGAATCCACCATATCCCGCGTGACCACGCAGAAGTATCTGCACAGCCCGCGCGGTATTTTTGAACTCAAATATTTCTTTTCCAGCCACGTCAATACCGAAGGCGGAGGCGAAGCCTCTTCCACCGCGATTCGCGCGCTGGTGAAGAAGTTAATTGCGGCGGAAAACCCCGCGAAACCGCTGAGCGACAGCAAGTTAACCTCTCTGCTGTCAGAACAGGGTATCATGGTGGCGCGCCGCACTGTTGCGAAGTACCGAGAGTCTTTATCCATTCCGCCGTCAAACCAACGCAAACAGCTGGTTTGACCCAACCGATAAGGAAGACACTATGCAGCTCAATATCACCGGACATAACGTCGAAATTACTGAAGCCCTGCGTGAATTTGTGACGACGAAATTCGCCAAACTTGAACAGTATTTTGAGCGGATTAATCAGGTATACGTGGTGTTGAAAGTGGAGAAGGTCACGCACATCTCGGATGCGACGCTACACGTTAACGGCGGCGAAATTCACGCCAGCGCGGAAGGCCAGGATATGTATGCCGCCATTGACGGCTTGATTGATAAACTGGCAAGGCAGTTAACCAGGCATAAAGATAAACTGAAACAACACTAATTGTCCGGGCAGTTAGCCAGTGCAGGACGGCCTGTTGTGTGACACAACGGGCCATTTGTACAGTTAGCGCTCCGAACCTGGCCATCAACCTGACAGGACAGGTTCTTAGGTGAAATTATGATAAATAACGATACGACTCTACAACTGAGCAGTGTACTTAACCAGGAGTGTACGCGTAGCGGCGTTCATTGTCAGAGTAAGAAACGCGCGCTGGAAATCATCAGCGAACTGGCGGCAAAACAGCTCAGTTTACCTCCTCAGGTCGTGTTTGAAGCCATTCTGACACGCGAAAAAATGGGCAGTACCGGTATTGGTAATGGTATCGCCATCCCGCACGGGAAACTGGAAGAAGATACCTTACGCGCCGTCGGCGTGTTCGTTCAGCTCGAAACGCCTATCGCGTTCGATGCCATCGATAACCAGCCGGTCGATCTCCTCTTCGCCCTGCTGGTGCCCGCCGATCAGACTAAAACGCATCTGCATACGCTGTCGCTGGTCGCGAAACGTCTGGCGGATAAAACGATCTGCCGCCGCCTGCGCGCGGCGCTGAATGATGAAGAGCTGTATCAAATCATTACTGACACCGAAGGTGAGCAGAATGAGGCATAACAACTCAATGGCATTTCTTTCTGTCGTTGTGAGGAGAAACGGTACATGGTACTGATGATCGTCAGCGGGCGTTCCGGATCAGGTAAATCTGTCGCTCTACGCGCGCTGGAAGATATGGGTTTTTACTGCGTGGATAACCTTCCCGTCGTGCTGTTGCCCGATCTGGCGCGAACACTGGCCGATCGCCAGATTTCCGCCGCCGTCAGCATTGATGTGCGCAATATGCCTGAATCACCTGAGATTTTTGAACAGGCGATGAATAATCTGCCTGACGCTTTCTCGCCGCAATTGCTGTTTCTTGACGCCGACCGCAATACCTTGATTCGCCGCTACAGCGACACGCGACGTCTGCATCCGCTTTCCAGCAAAAACCTTTCTTTAGAGAGTGCGATCGATAAAGAGAGCGACCTGCTGGAGCCATTACGTTCTCGTGCGGATCTAATCGTCGACACTTCGGAAATGTCCGTTCATGAGCTGGCGGAGATGCTGCGTACCCGGCTGTTGGGCAAACGCGAGCGCGAACTGACGATGGTATTTGAGTCCTTCGGCTTTAAACATGGTATCCCGATCGATGCGGACTATGTGTTCGATGTTCGCTTCCTGCCCAACCCGCACTGGGACCCAAAACTGCGCCCCATGACCGGGCTTGATAAGCCGGTAGCCGCATTTCTTGACCGGCACACAGAAGTTCACAATTTTATCTATCAAACTCGCAGCTATCTTGAGCTATGGTTACCGATGCTGGAGACCAACAACCGCAGCTACCTTACCGTCGCTATTGGTTGTACCGGCGGGAAACACCGTTCGGTGTATATTGCAGAACAGCTGGCAGACTACTTCCGCTCGCGCGGTAAAAACGTCCAGTCTCGCCATCGCACGCTGGAAAAACGCAAAACATGACCGTAAAGCAAACTGTTGAAATTACCAATAAGCTGGGCATGCATGCCCGGCCTGCCATGAAGCTTTTCGAACTGATGCAGGGTTTTGACGCCGAGGTGCTATTACGCAATGACGAAGGCACCGAAGCGGAAGCGAACAGCGTCATCGCGCTGTTAATGCTCGATTCAGCCAAAGGACGCCAGATAGAAATTGAAGCCACCGGCCCGCAAGAAGTTGAAGCGTTGGCGGCGGTTATCGCTCTGTTCAATTCCGGCTTTGACGAAGACTAAGCCTCCCCCTCTATTCCATATTTCCCCCACGCCGTCCCGGTATTTGATGACAGCCAACCCAAAGCCGGGCATGTTACGCCTGCCAATTGTCCCGCAGTCCCACCCTTTCGTAAGATTTGTACATTTCGTGCGTTTTACCTATGCATAAAAACATTAAGAAAACCTTAAAAATTTCGTTTAGGTTTTATTTAAATTCTTTGTCCATACTAAATTTATGTGAATAAAATTTTCCAGGACTCGCCATGATCCCCTTATCCGAACAGACTCCGCTGGGCGCCGGTCGACATCGTAAATGCTATATGCACCCGGATAATGCCCGGCGCTGCATAAAGGTTATTTACAACCGTGAGCACGGCGGCGATAAAGAGATTCGGCGTGAACTGAGCTACTATGCGCGTCTGTCCCGCTACCTGACAGACTGGAGCGCTATCCCCCGTTATTACGGCACGGTGGAAACCGATTGCGGTACTGGCTATGTCTACGACATGATTACCGATTTCAACGGCGCGCCATCTATCACCCTGACCGAGTTCGCTGCGCAATGCCGTTATGAAGAGGATGTCGCCGTCCTGCGCCAGCTACTGAAGAAACTGAAACGTTACCTGTTTGATAATCATATTGTGACAATGTCGCTGAAGCCGCAAAACGTCCTGTGCCAGCGAATCAGCGAGTCAGAAGTAGTGCCGGTGGTTTGTGACAATCTGGGTGAAAGTACCTTTATCCCGCTAGCGACCTGGTCAACATGGTGCTGTGAACGCAAACTGGAGAGAGTGTGGCAGCGGTTTATCGCCCAGCCTGCGCTGGTCGTTGCCCTGGAGAGGAACGCGCAGCCAAAAGACAAGAAAGGGCTGGCGCTCACTTCGCGCGAAGCTTAATGGCCTGTGCTTATCAGGCCTGGACGACACGGATCGTAGGCCGGATAAGACGTTCACGTCGCCATCCGGCAAAATCAATTAAGCTGGTTGCGCGTCATAAAAGCTTCCCCGCCCAGTTGGCGCATCTGGCGCAATATCCACGCCTGTCGACTACGCACATAGCCGGAAGGCGCATTCGCCTTATAGCGTAACGGATTTGGCAATACGGCCGCCAGCAACGCGGCTTCGGGCATACTTAAGCGGCTGGCGGGCTTATTGAAATATCGCCAGGCCGCAGCCTCCACGCCGAAAATACCATCGCCAAACTCCGCGATATTCAGATAAACCGTGAGGATGCGCTTTTTGCTCCAGACGGTTTCAATGCCCAGAGTCAGCCCGGCCTCCAGACCTTTGCGCACCCAACTTCGTCCATCCCATAAAAAGAGATTTTTCGCCGTTTGCTGCGAAAGCGTGGAGGCGCCACGAATACGGCTCTCATTCCGCTCATTATGCGCCAGCGCTTTTTCAATCGCCGGAACATCAAAGCCCCAATGCTCAGGGAACTTCTGGTCTTCCGCCGCAATTACCGCCAGCCCCATCCACGGCGAGATATCTGCCATGCTGACCCAGTCAGAACGCGCCACATACCCGAACTCTCCGCTCAGCCAGGCGCTAATCTGCCGTTCCGCCATCACCGCCGAAAAAGGCACCGGAACCACGCTAAACAGAGCAATACCGCCGCCCCAAAAGACGGCGAGCGCAACAAGAGTACGTAAAAGTAGACGGCGCAAAAACGTTAACGGCGCGATGCGTCGTTTGCTCATTCCGCCAGAACCAGCACGCGCGACACTAATTTATCAATGCCGCTTGCCGCCTGGGCGATATCCTGTGCCAACATATAGGCAGGGGTGGTCACGACCTTGTTATCCTCGTCCACAACGATATCATCAACCGGGCAAGGTACGTGTTCGGCGCCCATCTCTTCAAGTACTTCAGCGGTATCAATATCCGTCCCTATCGTCAGACGTAACGGGAAGTCAAAGATTTTCGGCAACATTGCGGGCGCGATACAGATGAATCCCAGCGGCTTGCCGGTCTGGTGCATGGCCTTCGCCAGCGCGGCTAAATCGCTATCCACACGGCATTCGCTCCCCCGGCTGGCGAAATTACTCAGGTTCTTCGCCGCGCCGAAACCACCAGGCACAATGAGCGCATCCAGTTCCTCTGGCTGAGCCTGGGACAGGGGACGAATCTCGCCCCGCGTAATACGCGCCGCCTCAATCAGGACATTACGCGTTTCCGCCATCGCTTCGCCGGTCAGGTGATTAATGACATCCGCTTGTGGTTTATCCGGCGCGAAGCAGACAGCCTGCGCGCCGCTGCGGGCAATGGCCAACAACGTCAGAACGGCCTCATGAATTTCGGCGCCGTCATAGACGCCGCATCCGCTGAGCACTACGCCAATTTTTTTCATGGTGAACATCCTCCTGCAACCGACTCAAGCCCATTAATAATTTTGATTAAAATGCTACGCTTCACACATTTAAATGATTCATGTAACAAATCATTTAGGATTTGCTATCTTAACTGCGTGCGGCCTGAAAATAGGACTGCGCCTTTTACATCATCATAATAAGCACGGCGCAGCCACGATTTCCCTGGTGTTGGCGCAGTATTCGCGCACCCCGGTCAAACCGGGGTCATTTTTTTTCCGCGTTTGCCACCCAGGCTTTCAGCACCGCGACGTCGTGCTGCCACTCCTGCTTCATCTCTTCAATCCATTCTGCGACGTTATCTTCCCAGGCGGGAAGATCCGGCGACTGGATTTGCTGGCCAAGCTGCTGCAGATGACGCAGCCCTACCGAACCGGCGGCGCCTTTAATCTTATGCCCTTCCTCAACGACGCCTTTTTTGTCACGCGCCGTCAGATTGGACTCCAGCACGCTTAAATAGCCAGGCATCATTTTTTCAAACACTGCGAGACCGTCGGTGATCAATTTAGGCCCGACCAGCTCGATGTACTGTTCCAGCATCGGGATATCCAGCAGCGCTTGCGCTTTATCGCTCTCTTCAGGCGTCACGGTACTCTCCTCTTTATCGGTGGCATCCCAGAATTTTTTAATCATCGCAGTTAAGGCCGGCACCGACAGCGGCTTACTCAGCACATCGTCCATACCGGCGTCCAGATACTCTTTTTTATCTTTCAGAACGTTAGCCGTGAGCGCCACCAGCGGCGGTAAATCTTCCCGCGTGTGGCGACGGGTTAGTTCTCTGGCGATATCCAGACCCGTCATATCCGGTAGCTGAATATCCAGTAAGACCAGGTCGTATTCGCCCGGCACGAACATCTCCAGCGCCGCCTTGCCGGTCATCGCGACATCCACGCTGTTACCCAGTTTTTCCAGTACCGAACGCGCCACGATCACGTTCAGTTCAATATCTTCGACCAGCAGAACATGCAGCGCGGGCAGCGGCATGTCGTCTTCATCAAAGGCGTCCTCCACCTCTTCCGCCACCGCTGGCGCATGAACCGTTAGCGTAAAGGTCGATCCTTTGCCCGGCAAACTGGAAACGGTAATATCGCCCCCCATATTTTTCGCCAGCCGACGGGAGACCGCCAGCCCGATACCAGTACCCGTCGCCGGTTTACCGCCATGACTGTCTTTCACCTGATAATACATGGCGAAAATTTTATCCTGCTCATCCTGCGGAATGCCGATCCCGGAATCTTCTACTTCAAAGTGCAGCATGTCGCCTTCCTCATAGCGCGCCCGCACCGTAACCTGGCCCTGCTGAGTAAACTTCACCGCATTGCTGATCAAATTCCACAGAATCTGGCGCAGACGCGTTCCGTCGGTAATGACTTTGTGCGGCAGCGGCAACGTCGGCTCAAGCACAAAACGTAGACCTTTTTGCTGCGCCTGCAAACCGGAAAGGTTTTCCAGATCGGCCATAAAGCTGGTGAAATCAACCGGTTGGTTATCAAGCTGAACCTTACGCCGTTCCATCTTATCCATGTCAATGATATCATTGAAAATATTGCCTAACGTCACGGCGGAGACATGGATCGTCTTAAGGTATTTTTCCTGTTCGGCGGTGAGATCGGTATCCAGCAGGATGCGGCTTAAACCGACGATGCCGTTAAGCGGGGTACGCAGTTCATGGCTGATCGTAGAGATAAACGTGGTCTTGTCGCGGCTGGCGCGTTCAAGCGCGTCCTGATAACGCTTACGCTCGGTAATATCACGGCCAAATCCCATCAGGCCATGACGTTTACCGACACGGTCATAATAAGGCACTTTACGAATTTCAAAGCAGGCTTTCCGTCCGTCCGGGTAATCCAGCCACTGTTCGTAGGTCAGAGAGACGTTATGGCGGAATACTTTTTCATCGGTTTCAATGACTTTCTCCGCCGCTTCGGGAGAGTACACATCTTCCGGCTTCAAATGCACCAACTGTTTTTCACTCTTGCCGGTTAGCAATTCCATTGCGCGGTTACAGCCGGAAAATTCTTTATCCTCATTACGATAAAAAACCAAATCCGGCGAGGCGTCCAGAAATGAGCGCAAAAAAGAGGATTGCTGTTCTAGCTGGATTTGCGCCTCTTCACGCTCTTTAATTTCTACTTTTAGCTGTTCAAATGTCTCATGTAGCTCCGCTTCCGCTTTTTCGCGATCGGCAATTTCCTGATTAAGCTGGGCAATATTGTCCTTCAACTGTACGTTAAGCTTGAGATCGCGCTCGCGCATCTCCTCCAGCTTTTGCACCAGACGCGACAGTCGCTGCCTTGACTCTTCCAGTTGTTCAACAACAACCGATAAGAAATAGACCGCCCAGGGCGTAATTAACAGGCCAAAAAAGATAGAACGAATGACGTCGATACTTTCGACCTGACCATGCAGCACCATGGTCACTGCCATCTGCACGACAATCGCCAGCACCACCAACGCCAACGCCAGGAGCATGGAAAAGCGCACCAGACCCAGTTTCATCATCAGGTCGACATAGTATTGCGCCAGCATACGAATTTGCTTCATAGAGGATTCCTTCACCACAACTTCGCACATAATACCCAATTATGAGAACCGCGTTGAATATTGTGCGAAATATGCGTAGCGCCCCTCATCACGCTACGCTATGGGAGGTATCCAGGGACGGGCCAGCGCAGATCCCTGTACGCCATGCTCATTCAGGTATTTGTCCAACTCAACCATCCCCGTCCAGCGATTCTCGCACCACAGAGGGGCGAGCAGCGTCGGACGGCGCGCGCTGGCGGAAATCCGGTGATAAATCACCTCCGGCGGCGTATGACGAATCATCTCCCCTGCCGTTAGCGTGTAATCGTCCAGCGCAATGCCGTTCAGCCTCCCCGACTCCCAGGCTTTCGCCATAATACTGCCTTTGACGATATGCAGCGGGTGCAGTTTAATGCCGTCCACGCCCGTTTCCACAACGCGAGTCAGCGTTTGCAGGCATTCACTTTGCCCCTCGCCCGGCAGCCCCACAATCAGATGCGCGCACACTTTCAACCCGCTCTCACGGGCAATCCGGGTGGTACGCTGATAGCAGGCGAAGTCATGCCCGCGATTAATACGGCGCAGCGTTTTATCGTGCGCGGTTTGCAGTCCCAGTTCCAGCCACACCTCATAGCCTTGATCTTTATATTCACACAATAAATCTACTACCGCCTGCGGTACGCAATCCGGACGCGTACCGACGCATAATCCGACGATGCTGGCCTGACTGACGGCCTGTTGATACATGGAACGTAGCACCTGCACTTCTGCAAAGGTGCTGGTGTAGGCCTGGAAATAGGCCAGATAGCGTTTAGCGCGGTTCACCAGATGCGCCTGATGCGCAAGCTGCTCGGCAATCGAATGATGCTGCTGCGCCTCATCGGCAAAAGAGGCGACATTACAGAAGGTGCAGCCGCCGCGCCCGATGGTGCCGTCGCGATTAGGGCAGCTAAAACCGCCATGAAGCGTCAGCTTATGAACCTTTTGCCCATACCGACGTAAAAGATCCCCACCAAACATATTGACTAATTTCTGTAACTGCATAATCTGATAGACCGCCTCTTAAAAAGAGGCCAAAGCCTGCCATTTTTAGCCTCCTTTGGCGATGACCTGGATCAATCGCCCCGGAAGGCGTTTACTTATTGCATAATAAAGCAAAATAAACGATATTTCATTCATAAAACTGCTGATGATTTTTTCTGATATTCCCCTCTTTTTTCAACGTCTGAAGGTTCGTCGATAAAAACAGTAGCATTAAATGCCGCTTATACTTAAATCAGCATAAAATGCTAAGATTTTTGGAAAAACAAGGTCAGACAGGACCTGACAAGCGGCTCTTATAGTGAGACAGATCACAGGATTTCTGCCGCTCCGCTTTGGCCGCCTTTCTATAAAAACCTTTTAATTTCAATGGATTCAAAAAGTTATCTGTACTACAGCACACTTTTGCATAAATCAGTTTGCCATTTGACCTGGGTGTGGATTCCCGATAAGTTGGGAATCCGCTGGAAGCTTTCTGGATGAGCCGTCTGCTCATCATATTTATGCAGTAATTGAGATTCCCTCTTAACCGTATTTACCAATGCGAAAAGGACATAAAGAGGGCGAATGCGAGGTAAGCGTATGATGCGCCAGCCCCGTCGCCATGCTCTTGCTGTGCCCGCGCGCCATCGGTTGGGAGAGCGTCCCGTAGAGCCTGGGGAGGTTCACTGATATGTTGTACGATAAATCCCTTGAGAAGGATAACTGTGGTTTCGGCCTGATCGCCCACATAGAAGGCGAACCTAGCCACAAGGTAGTGCGTACCGCCATACACGCGCTGGCCCGCATGCAGCACCGTGGCGCGATCCTTGCCGACGGTAAAACCGGCGACGGTTGCGGCTTGCTATTACAAAAACCTGACCGTTTCTTTCGCATCGTGGCCGAAGAGCGCGGCTGGCGCTTAGCCAAAAACTACGCCGTCGGGATGATCTTTTTGAATAAAGATCCTGAACTGGCCGCCGCGTCACGCCATATTGTCGAAGAAGAATTACAACAGGAAACCCTGTCGATTGTCGGCTGGCGCGATGTACCAACCAATGAAGGCGTGCTCGGTGAAATCGCCCTCTCCTCCCTGCCGCGTATTGAGCAGATTTTTGTCAACGCTCCGGCGGGCTGGCGTCCGCGCGATATGGAACGCCGTCTGTTTATCGCCCGCCGCCGCATTGAAAAGCGCTTGCAGGACGACAAAGATTTCTACGTGTGCAGCCTGTCGAACCTGGTCAACATTTATAAAGGTCTGTGTATGCCGGCGGATCTGCCGCGCTTCTACCTGGATCTCGCGGATCTGCGTCTGGAATCGGCTATCTGCCTGTTCCACCAGCGCTTTTCCACTAACACCGTGCCGCGCTGGCCGCTGGCGCAGCCGTTCCGCTACCTGGCGCACAACGGCGAGATTAACACCATTACCGGCAACCGCCAGTGGGCGCGCGCCCGTACCTATAAATTCCAGACGCCGCTGATCCCAGATTTACAGTCCGCCGCGCCGTTTGTTAACGAAACCGGTTCGGATTCCAGCTCGCTGGACAATATGCTGGAACTGCTGCTGGCAGGCGGGATGGACATCATCCGCGCCATGCGCCTGTTGGTGCCGCCCGCCTGGCAGAACAACCCGGATATGGACCCGGATCTGCGCGCCTTCTTCGACTTTAACTCCATGCACATGGAGCCGTGGGACGGCCCGGCAGGCATCGTGATGTCCGACGGGCGCTTCGCCGCTTGTAACCTCGACCGTAACGGCCTGCGCCCGGCACGCTATGTCATCACCAAAGACAAGCTGATCACCTGCGCCTCGGAAGTCGGTATCTGGGACTATCAGCCGGATGAAGTGGTCGAGAAAGGTCGCGTCGGTCCCGGCGAGCTGATGGTGATCGACACCCGCGGGGGACGTATCCTGCATTCCGCGGAAACTGATGACGATCTAAAAAGTCGCCATCCGTATAAAGCGTGGATGGAAAAGAATGTCCGCCGTCTGGTGCCATTTGAAGATCTGCCGGATGAAGAAGTCGGTAGCCGCGAACTGGACGACGACCTGCTTGCCAGCTATCAGAAACAGTTTAACTACAGCGCCGAAGAGCTGGACTCGGTTATCCGCGTGTTAGGTGAAAACGGCCAGGAAGCAGTTGGCTCAATGGGCGACGATACCCCCTTTGCCGTGCTCTCCAGCCAGCCGCGTATTATTTACGACTACTTCCGCCAACAGTTCGCGCAGGTCACTAACCCGCCTATCGACCCGCTGCGTGAAGCGCACGTCATGTCGCTCGCCACCAGCATCGGTCGCGAAATGAACGTCTTCTGCGAAGCGGAAGGTCAGGCCCATCGCCTGAGTTTTAAATCGCCGATCCTGCTGTACTCCGATTTCAAACAGCTCACCACCATGACCGAGCATCACTACCGCGCCGACTGGCTTGACATTACCTTTGATGTCACCGAAACCTCGCTGGATGCGACGGTCAAAGCACTGTGCGATAAAGCGGAACAGATGGTGCGTAATGGCACCGTGCTGCTGGTCCTCTCGGATCGCAATATCGGTAAGAATCGCCTGCCGGTACCCGCGCCGATGGCGGTGGGCGCGGTGCAGACGCGTCTGGTAGAACAAAGCCTGCGCTGCGACGCCAACATCATCGTAGAAACCGGAAGCGCCCGCGATCCGCACCACTTTGCGGTGCTGCTGGGCTTTGGCGCGACGGCCATCTATCCGTATCTGGCCTACGAAACGCTGGGGCGTCTGATTGATACCCAGGCCATCGCCAAAAACTACCGTACCGTGATGCAGAACTACCGTAACGGCATCAACAAAGGACTGTACAAGATCATGTCCAAAATGGGCATTTCGACCATTGCCTCTTACCGCTGCTCCAAACTGTTTGAAGCGGTCGGGCTGCACGATGATGTGGTAAACCTGTGCTTCCAGGGCGTGGTCAGCCGTATCGGCGGCGCGAGCTTCGATGACTTCCAACAGGATCTGCTGAATCTCTCTAAACGCGCCTGGCTGGCGCGCAAACCCATTAGCCCTGGCGGCCTGCTGAAGTACGTCCACGGCGGCGAATATCACGCCTATAACCCGGACGTGGTGCGCACCCTGCAACAGGCGGTACAGAGCGGCGAATACAGCGATTACAAAGAATATGCCGAGCTGGTCAACAACCGCCCGGCGGCAACGCTGCGCGATCTGCTGGCGATACATCCAGACGGCGAGGCGATCGCTATCGACGAGGTTGAGCCCGCCAGTGAGCTGTTTAAACGCTTTGATACCGCAGCCATGTCTATCGGCGCATTAAGTCCGGAAGCGCACGAAGCGCTGGCGGAAGCGATGAACAGCCTCGGTGGCAACTCCAACTCCGGTGAAGGCGGTGAAGATCCGGCGCGCTACGGCACCAATAAAGTGTCGCGTATCAAACAGGTGGCCTCCGGTCGCTTTGGCGTGACGCCGGCCTACCTCGTGAATGCCGATGTGATTCAGATTAAAGTCGCGCAGGGCGCGAAGCCAGGCGAAGGCGGTCAGTTGCCGGGGGATAAAGTGACGCCATATATCGCCAAACTGCGCTATTCAGTACCGGGCGTGACGCTGATCTCCCCGCCGCCGCATCACGATATCTACTCTATCGAGGATTTAGCGCAGCTCATTTTCGACCTCAAACAGGTCAACCCGAAAGCGATGATCTCGGTGAAGCTGGTGTCCGAGCCGGGCGTCGGCACTATCGCTACCGGCGTGGCGAAAGCCTATTCGGATCTGATCACCATCGCCGGCTACGACGGCGGCACCGGTGCCAGCCCGCTCTCTTCCGTGAAATATGCGGGCTGTCCGTGGGAACTCGGACTTGTTGAAACCCAGCAGGCGCTGGTCGCCAATGGCTTGCGTCACAAGATTCGTCTGCAGGTCGATGGCGGCCTGAAAACTGGCGTAGACATCATTAAAGCGGCGATTCTCGGTGCGGAAAGTTTCGGCTTCGGCACCGGCCCGATGGTGGCGCTGGGCTGTAAATACCTGCGTATTTGTCATCTGAACAACTGCGCAACCGGCGTGGCGACGCAGGATGAAAAACTGCGTAAGAACCACTATCACGGTCTGCCGTTCAAAGTGACCAACTACTTTGAATTTATCGCCCGCGAAGTGCGCGAGCTGATGGCCGAACTGGGCGTGACCCGCCTGGTGGATTTGATTGGCCGCACCGACCTGCTTAAAGAGTTGGAGGGCTTCACCGCTAAACAGCAGAAGCTGGCGCTGTCTCGCCTGCTGGAAACCGCACAGCCGCATCCTGGCAAAGCGCTGTACTGCACCGAGAATAACCCGCCGTTTGATAACGGCGTGCTGAATGCGCAACTGTTGCAGCAGGCAAAACCGTTTGTTGATGCACGCCAGAGCAAAACCTTCTGGTTCGATATTCGCAACACCGATCGTTCCGTTGGGGCGTCGCTTTCCGGCTATATCGCGCAGACCCACGGCGATCAGGGGCTGGCTTCCGATCCGATTAAAGCGCACTTCAGCGGTACTGCAGGCCAGAGCTTCGGCGTGTGGAACGCGGGCGGCGTGGAGCTATATCTGACCGGCGATGCCAATGACTATGTCGGTAAAGGTATGGCGGGCGGTTTGATCGCCATCAGACCACCGGTAGGCTCCGCCTTCCTCAGTCATAAAGCCAGCATTATCGGCAACACCTGCCTGTATGGGGCGACCGGTGGCCGTCTGTACGCGGCGGGCCGCGCGGGCGAACGTTTCGGCGTGCGTAACTCCGGGGCGATTACCGTGGTAGAGGGCATCGGCGACAACGGCTGTGAATACATGACCGGCGGCATCGTCTGCGTGCTGGGTAAAACCGGCGTTAACTTCGGCGCGGGAATGACCGGCGGCTTCGCCTACGTGCTGGACGAAGACGGCGAATTCCGTAAACGCGTGAACCCGGAACTGGTGGAAGTACTGGACGTCGATTCGCTGGCTATCCACGAAGAGCATCTGCGCGGCCTGATCACCGAGCACGTGCAACATACTGGTTCGCAACGCGGCGAAGAGATCCTGTCCAGGTGGTCAAGCTTCTCAACCCAATTCGCGTTAGTTAAACCCAAGTCCAGCGATGTCAAAGCCCTGTTGGGCCACCGTAGTCGTAGTGCGGCAGAATTGCGCGTGCAGGCGCAGTAAGGAATTGAAATGAGCCAGAATGTTTATCAATTTATCGACCTGCAGCGCGTTGATCCGCCGAAGAAACCGCTGAAGATCCGTAAGATCGAGTTTGTTGAAATCTACGAACCGTTTTCTGAAGGCCAGGCGAAAGCCCAGGCGGATCGCTGTTTATCCTGTGGTAACCCATACTGCGAGTGGAAATGCCCGGTACATAACTACATCCCAAACTGGCTGAAACTGGCTAACGAAGGGCGTATTTTTGAGGCGGCTGAGCTATCGCACCAGACTAACACTCTGCCGGAAGTGTGCGGCCGTGTCTGCCCGCAGGACCGTCTGTGCGAAGGTTCTTGTACGCTGCACGATGAGTTTGGCGCGGTGACCATCGGCAACATCGAACGTTATATCAATGATAAAGCGTTTGAGATGGGCTGGCGCCCGGATATGACCGGCGTGCGCCAGACTGACAAACGGGTAGCGATTATCGGCGCAGGCCCGGCAGGGCTGGCGTGCGCCGACGTGCTGACCCGCAACGGCGTGAAGGCGGTGGTCTTTGACCGCCATCCGGAAATCGGCGGCCTGCTGACCTTCGGTATTCCAGCTTTCAAACTGGAAAAAGAGGTGATGACCCGCCGCCGTGAAATCTTCACCGGCATGGGCATTGAGTTCAAACTCAATGTTGAAGTGGGCCGCGACGTCGAACTTGACGAGCTGTTGAAAGAGTACGACGCAGTGTTCCTTGGTGTCGGTACCTATCAGTCGATGCGCGGCGGGCTGGAAAATGAAAATGCGGACGGGGTTTTCGACGCTCTGCCGTTCCTTATCGCCAATACGAAGCAGATCATGGGGTTTGGCGAAACCAGTAACGAGCCATATGTCAGCATGGAAGGCAAACGCGTGGTGGTGCTGGGCGGCGGCGATACCGCAATGGACTGCGTGCGTACCTCCATTCGTCAGGGCGCCACGCACGTGACCTGTGCTTATCGTCGTGATGAGGAGAACATGCCTGGTTCCAGACGCGAAGTGAAAAACGCGCGCGAGGAAGGTGTCGAGTTCCAGTTTAACGTGCAGCCGCTGGGCATTGAAGTCAATGCCAACGGCAAAGTAAGCGGCGTAAAAATGGTGCGTACTGAAATGGGCGAACCGGACGCCAAAGGCCGTCGACGGGCGGAGATCGTCGCCGGCTCCGAGCATGTGGTTCCGGCTGATGCGGTGGTGATGGCGTTTGGTTTTCGTCCACACAGCATGGAATGGCTGGCGAAACACAGCGTGGAACTGGACTCGCAAGGACGAATTATCGCGCCGGAACGCAGCGATAATGCTTTCCAGACCAGCAACCCGAAAATCTTCGCTGGTGGCGACATCGTGCGCGGTTCCGATCTGGTGGTGACGGCAATTGCCGAAGGCCGTAAAGCGGCTGACGGGATTATGAACTACCTTGAAGTGTAACCCTTCCGGCTCCCCGGTTGATGCCTTGTGCTGGTGGCAGGAGAGATATTCTTCTCCTCAATATCTCTCCTGCCGGTTCTGGAAACCCGCTCGTAAATCGAGATGTAATACCATGTAAAATCCGTTCACGGATTGATCCGTTTACGCCTGAGGCGTATTGATAGCGTTCTAATTTCACATTGAAACTATCACGTAAGGGATGACATGACGAATCCAACTTTATCGCCACAGTCTGATGAATATCAGCAAATTCATGACGGCATCATCCGGCTAGTGGATACGGCCCGTACTGAGACCGTACGCAGTATCAATACCATCATGACCGCCACCTATTAGGAAATTGGCCGACGCATTGTCGAATTTGAACAGGAGGAGAAGCGCGAGCGGCCTATGGTACTCAGCTTATCGAACGATTGGCGGTAGATTTAAGCCAGCGCTATAAGCGCGGTTTTTCCACCAGAAACCTATGGCAAATTCGTACATTTTATCTTTGTTTTCAACATATTGAAATTCCGCAGACACTGTCTGCGGAATCTAATAGCATACTGCTCGCCAAAACATTCCCTCTTCCCTGGTCAGCTTATGTGCGTCTGCTGTCGGTGAAAGATAACGATGCCCGCCGCTTTTATGAAAAAGAGACTTTACGTAACGCTGCTGGCTGATGAACTTGTGCGCTCACAAAACCTGTTGGAGACGCGCAAATCATAATGCCAGAGACCGCCAGATATTATCCCCGATAACTCAAATATCGCCTCTTCACGATGCTATATGTAAATCCGTACGTAAACGTTTGCATTCATCAAAAAAATGTATATTATGCGGCGGATTTTTTGGCCAAATTTCAAGGAGGCGTTGTGTCGCAGGACAACAATTATAGCCAGGGGCCAGTTCCCCAGGCGGCGCGGAAAGGCGTGATTCCACTGACGTTTGTCATGTTGGGTTTAACGTTTTTTTCCGCCAGTATGTGGACCGGAGGGACGCTCGGCACCGGCCTTTCCTATCATGATTTCTTCCTCGCAGTTCTCTTCGGTAATCTCCTCCTCGGTATCTACACTGCATTTCTTGGCTACATCGGCGCAAAAACCGGACTCTCCACCCACCTCCTTGCACGTTACTCCTTTGGCGTTAAAGGCTCATGGCTTCCCTCCTTGCTGCTTGGCGGCACACAGGTAGGCTGGTTTGGCGTTGGCGTAGCGATGTTCGCTATTCCGGTCAGTAAAGCGACGGGCATTGATGCCAATATCCTGATTGCCGTTTCGGGTCTGCTGATGACCCTGACCATCTTTTTCGGCATCTCGGCGTTGACCATTTTGTCTATCATTGCCGTACCCGCGATCGTTATTCTGGGTAGCTACTCCGTCTGGCTGGCGGTCAGCGGCGTGGGTGGGCTGGAGCATTTAAAAACGATAATGCCGCAGACACCGCTGGATTTTTCCAGCGCGCTGGCGCTGGTGGTGGGATCATTTGTCAGCGCCGGTACATTGACCGCCGACTTCGTCCGCTTCGGGCGTCGTGCCAAAAGCGCCGTACTGATTGCGATGGTCGCTTTTTTCCTCGGTAACTCGCTGATGTTTATCTTTGGCGCGGCAGGCGCTGCCGCCGTCGGTCAAGCGGATATCTCTGACGTGATGATCGCGCAGGGGCTGTTGCTGCCCGCGATTGTGGTGCTCGGCCTGAATATCTGGACCACCAACGACAACGCGCTGTACGCATCGGGCCTGGGTTTCGCCAATATTACCGGCCTTTCCAGCCGCACGCTGTCGGTGGCTAACGGTATTATCGGTACCGTGTGCGCGCTGTGGCTTTACAATAATTTTGTCGGCTGGCTGACGTTCCTCTCATCTGCCATCCCACCGATTGGCGGGGTGATTATTGCCGACTACCTGTTAAACCGCCGCCGCTATGCCGACTTCAACACCGCGCGCTTTATTCCTGTTAACTGGATTGCTATTCTTTCCGTCGCGCTGGGCATCGCCGCCGGACATTATGTTCCAGGTATTGTGCCCGTCAACGCCGTACTCGGCGGCGTCTTCAGCTATATCTTGTTGAATCCACTTTGCAATCGCAGCTTTGCGAAATCCCCGGAGATCGGCCATGCAGAATAATTCCCTTACCATCCGTCAGGCGCGTCTGCAGGGGCGCGAAGGATTGTGGCAGCTCACGATTGAAAACGGTCGCTTTAGCCGTATTGAACCGCAGGAAGCGGCCTCGTTGGCGCAAGGCGAAGCGCTGGATGCCGAAGGTGGGCTGGTCATCCCGCCGTTTGTTGAGCCACATATTCACCTGGACACCACGCAAACCGCAGGCGAACCGAACTGGAATCAGTCGGGGACGCTGTTTGAAGGGATTGAGCGCTGGGCCGAACGTAAAGCGATGCTCACCCACGAAGACGTGAAGTCACGTGCGATGCAAACCCTCAAGTGGCAGATGGCCAACGGCATCCAGTATGTCCGTACTCACGTTGACGTTTCTGACCCGACGCTGACGGCACTGAAAGCGATGCTGGAAGTGAAGCAGGAGGTTGCGCCATGGGTAGACCTGCAAATCGTCGCCTTCCCGCAAGAAGGTATTCTTTCTTACCCCAACGGTGAAGCGCTGTTAGAGGAAGCCGTACGTTTGGGCGCTGACGTTATTGGCGCAATCCCGCACTTTGAGTTCACGCGGGAATATGGCGTTGAATCGCTGCACAAAACCTTCGCCCTGGCACAGAAATACGACAGACTGATCGATGTGCACTGCGACGAAATTGATGATGAGCAGTCTCGCTTTGTCGAAACGGTCGCGGCGCTGGCGCATCGCGATGGCATGGGCGCGCGCGTCACTGCCAGTCATACCACCGCAATGCACTCCTATAACGGCGCCTACGCTTCACGCCTGTTCCGCCTATTGAAAATGTCGGGGATTAACTTCATTGCTAACCCGCTGGTGAATATCCACTTGCAAGGGCGGTTTGATACCTATCCCAAGCGCCGCGGCGTAACCCGCGTGAAAGAGATGCTGGAGACGGGCATTAATGTCTGCTTTGGTCATGATGACGTATTCGATCCGTGGTATCCGCTGGGTACCGCCAATATGCTGCAGGTGCTACACATGGGGTTACACGTTTGCCAGTTGATGGGATACGGACAAATCAATGATGGGCTGAATTTGATCACCACCCACAGCGCGAAAACTCTGCATTTACCGGACTACGGCCTGAACGTCGGCAATTCCGCGAATCTGGTTATCTTACCGGCTGAGAATGGATTCGACGCGGTGCGCCGCCAGACGCCTGCCCGTTACTCGATTCGCCACGGGCGGGTTATTGCCGAGACGGTGCCGAGCCAGACAACGCTGCACCTGACCCAGCCGGAAGCCGTGACGTTTAAGCGCTAACCGACACCTTCACAACGCAGCCCCGCAAAGGGGCCTGCGTTTATATTTCATCCACAATGCACGGAAAACTACAAGTGGATGAGAACTGCCACTGGGATAAAATCGGCGCTGTCGATCTGCGCCAAATCCACCGCGGCAACGCCAGTCCCTTACAGAGTTAACGTGCAGGCGCTGAAACTAACGGCAGAGGCGCGCCATACTCGTTGACGTAAGTCAGCACTGGAGCGCTTATCACGTTGTCCGCTTTAACCTTCATCGCCGCGCTGCCCCCGGGCGCAATCACTAACGGCGAATGCATGAGGGTTCCGAATCGATGCGTTTACCTTGCCGGAAGGATACTTCCGGCAAGAGATTTAGGCCGCCAGCAGACTGGCGCGTACCTTCACTACCACTTTCTTGATGTCATCCGGCTCACCAACTGCACATCCCGGTTTATGCGGTTCTCCCGGCATAAACACAGCAAACATCCCCGCTTGCAGCGTAATAGCCTGCTCGTCGGCGATTTTACTACAAAGCTGGTAATCCTCTTCAACGTGCATCTCCTCGCACTGGCGAGCGGCGCCGGACATCCCGAACGCAATACGCTCGGCGCCGGTCAGCAGTAGCTGAATATCAATGTATTGCTCATGCAATTCCGCTTTCTTCTCTGCAGGCATTTGCGTCGTTAACTGCATCACATTCATAAAGATATTGTCGCCCTGCAATTCATAGCGCCCCGGCGCTTTCTCCTGCGGCCTTGCCGCCAGCGCGAGGGTCAATGCATCCAGCAGTCGCGGATGCAACCCGCAAGAAGGCAACGACCGTACTTCACCCATCATCATAATGTGTCTCCTTGAGCTAACAGAGCAGCGCCCAATAATCCTGCGTCATGCCGATAGCGAGCGGCGCTCAGCGCCACGTGATAAGGCGCAGGTTCTTGCATCAAAAACGCACGAACCTGCTCCAGGTATCCCTCAGCTAACCCTACACTGCCGCCAATGATCACACATTGGCAGTCGGTGGTCGCTTTCACATCGGCGACCAGTCGCGCCATTACCTGCGCGGATTGGCTTACCAGATGCCGCGCCTGCTGATGGCCTTCGCCAGCGCGAATAAATAGGGTTTTGGCGTCGCATCCCGCCAGATCGTCGCGTGCCGCCGCGGCCATCCCTCGTCCAGAGGCGATGGCCTCTACGCAGCCAACGCGTCCACAGCCGCACACGGGCCCGTGTGGGTCCGCCAGAGTGTGTCCCAGATGCCCGGCCAGACCGCCTTTTCCGGTAAGAAGCTTGCCGTCGCAAACAACGCCGCCGCCAACCCCTGTTGAAACGGTGATAAACACCATATCGCGGATATCATCAGGGAGCGCGTGATACTCCGCCCAGGCCGCCGCCTGCGCATCGTTCACCGCCAGCGTCGGCAGGCCAGCGATCGTTTCCAGTGTCCGAACTAACGGAAAGTGTAGCAAGCCACCCAGATTATGGGGGTTTAGCGCCAGCAGCATCCCTTCCTGAATGATCCCGGTAGAGGCTATCGCTACCTGACGCGCCTCTGCCCGTAGCGGTTCAACCAGCGCCTTTAATGCTTCACGTAACGCGTCCGGCGTTTTGCTCGCGGGGGTCGGCAGCTCGCGACGCTGGCTAATGCGCAAGTTTTTGTCGATGAGCGCGGCGGCAAGTTTAGTACCGCCAATATCGATTGCTAACGTAGTCATGACGCCGCCTTTTTTAATGCGTCGTTATACCATCCACAGATATGTTCCAGACGGGTAATGGCGGACCCCACCGTCACCGCCCATGCGCCATAACGGATCGCCTTCGCCGCCAGTGCTGGCGAGTTATAGCGCCCTTCGGCTATCACCCGGCATCCGGCGTCATGCAACGCTTTGACTAAGGGCAGATCGGGTTCCTCCGGCGTATCGGGGGTAGTGTAGCCGGACATTGTCGTGCCGATAATGTCCGCGCCCAACCGTTGGCAGGCGAGACCATCGTCCACGGATGAGCAGTCGGCCATCGCCAGTAGATGGTGGTGATGAATGCGCGCCAACAACGCCTCAACAGCTACCGGCCGTTGTCGAGCGGTTCCATCAACGGCGATAATATTTGCGCCTGCCTGCGCCAGCGCATCTACATCGTCGAGAAAAGGGGTAATGCGTACTGGAGACTCGTCCAGATCGCGTTTGATAATGCCGATAATCGGTACCGAAACGAGCGAGCGGGTCACACGCAGGTTGTCTATGCCTTCAATACGCACCGCAACCGCGCCCGCCTGTTCCGCCGCCAACGCCATTGCCGCTACAATCTCCGGCTTATCCAGCGGACTGCCAGGAACGGGCTGGCAGGAGACAATCAAACCGCCAGAAGCGGCAATATTTTTATCCAGTTGTTCAAGTAACGACATACTACTCCCTTACAAATATTGCCCGGTTTGAAAACCGGGCAAGCGGATTAACTTTTCGTTTTTACAAAGGCATCTTTACTACTGCCAAACGGTACGGCTCCGCTGAACGGCTTGTCGTCGATAGCATCGTGAGTTCGTAACGCTTCCGGACGTAGCCAACGCTGTACGCGAGACGGCATATCGAGACCTATAAGCAGGATCACGACAAACGTTAGGCTGAAAGAGAGCGATGCCAGCGCAGTGCCCAGATCCAGACGTTGAGCGATCAGCGCTCCCAGGATCGGTGCCAGCGCGCCGCCGAGCGCGCCGACGTTATAAGTAAAGCCCAGCCCCGCCGCACGCTGATCGGTATCGAAGTACCCGCCGATCAGTTTCGGCAGAATCCCGGCAATCCCCTGCCCCAACATCTGTTGGAAAAACAGTAGCAGACCCAGAACCCAGACGTTTGCGCCACCAATCGCAAAAACTGGAATAATGAGTATTTGCGAGGCCAGCAGGCTACAGACATACGCTTTACGCGTTCCCAGCCAGTCGCCAAGAAAACCGCCTACGCAGCAACCAACCGCCGCGCCGAATCCACTAAAGAAAAGGACATTCGCCACCGTATGTGGATCGTAGGCCAGCTCGGTTTTCAGATAAGTGGGTAATAGCGCCTGAATCGGCCAGGAATAGAGGAAAGCAAACAGCACCACCAGCATCAGCGTTACGCCAGTGGGCCAGCGTTTACCGCTGCTCTGCACCATAAAACTGATAAAGATAGCCGCACACAATAGTCCCAGCCCCGCCACAATCGCAGCATTTTGTAGATTACCGGCAAAACAGAACCACAGCGCAGCGGCGGCGGCGAAGGTCATTAAGATATTGATGATGCGATGTTCGCCCCGATAAAGAATGTCGACCATCGTGCGTACCGGCGCTTTACCCGCGTGTTTCTCTTTCCAGTCCTCTGCTTCCGGAATGTTTTTCCGCAGCCAGAGGGCGAAGATAATTGGCAAGATGCCAATGAAAAACAGCGCACGCCAGCCCCAGACAGGCACCACCAGGCTGTACACTTGCGCGGCGACGACCGCGCCAACGGAGAAGCCGGAAATCAGAAATCCGCTGGCTTTATTGCGTAAATGTTTTGGCCAGCTTTCAATCACATAGGTCGCGCTGGAACCATATTCGCCCGCCATGCCCATACCAATCACCAATCGGGCGATAAACATGGTAGTGTAACCGGGCGCAAACCCGCAGGCCAGGGTTCCCACCGAAAACAGAATGATGCTGCTGACCATCGCCAAACGACGCCCATAGCGATCGCCCATCGCGCCCAGCAATAACCCGCCAAACCAGCGAGAGATAAAAGCCGCCGAAATCAGGCTTGCCGCCTGTACCGTCGTCAGCCCAAATTCGCTTTGTACCTCAGTCAGTACAAGAGCAATCAACACAAAATCAAAACCATCAAGCAGATATCCCAGCCAGGCAGCGGAAAATGCCCGCCATTGCGCCCGGTTGAGATGGCGATACCACGGGATGTTCTGGGCAGAAGTACTCATTTTACTCTCCCGACGATTTTTGTTGTCGTTGTGCCGGATGGCGGCTTCGCCTTATCCGGCCTACCGTTCGTACTGTCGTAGGCCGGGCAAGCGCAGCGCCCCCGGCATTACGCTGTTACGCCTTTTCTTCCAGCAATTCTTGAGCCAGCGCCTTCAGCTCCGGCAGATATTTTTCATCAACAGGCGCAAACGGTTTACGACACAGCGGCACCGATACCACGTCCATATAATGCAGGACCGTTTTCAGGCCGCGGAATACGCCGGTTTTAATCAGTAAATCAATAACCTTATTGCACTCGGTTTGCAGGCGCTGTGCTTTCGCCACATCGCCCTCACGTAACGCCTGCACAATCCCCTGATAACGCCAGCCCATAATGTTGTATGTGCTGCCGATACCGCCGTCCGCTCCCGCCAGCAAGCCGGAGGCGAAAATTTCGTCATAACCGTTGTACAACACCAGATCCGGATGCGCGCGACGGATCTGTTCCATCTGGAAAAGATCGCCGGAAGTTTGCTTCAGCGCGCTCACGCCTGGTAATGTCACCAGCGTATTGATCTGATCCAGCGTAAGTTTTACGCCGCTTAACGCCGGAATGTTGTATACCACCATCGGTAGCCCATCTGCGGAATCAATGATTGCCCGATAATGGTCACAGTGCTCTTCAAAACTGAAAGGGTAATAAAAGGGCGTCACCGCAGAGACAGCATCAAAACCGTAACGCTTTGCAGCGCTCGCCAGTTGCTGGCTTTCTGCGGTGCTTACCGTCCCGACATGGGCGATCAGCGTGATTTTTCCCTTCGCCTCTTCGGCGACAATTTCCAGCACCTGCTCTCTTTCTGCAAGACTCTGTACGAATGCTTCCCCGGTGGAACCGCCAACGTATAGTCCGTCGATACCCTGCCCAATGTTAAAACGCACCAGACGGCGCAGACTTTCGCTATCCAGTTGCTGCTGATGATCAAATGGGGTCAACAACGCCGCCATTACGCCTTGCAATGCTTTTGCCATACCTACCTCTGCGGATGATGAATATATTAACTACCTACCTTTATACCTGTTATACCAGAACAAATAAGCAGCAAATAATACAGAACGCTTATAGTGCGATCTGCTTCACTAAACAAAGATCGGAAGCGCGATCTCTACCGCATTTTTTGACTTTTTTTACCGAACGCGTGCCAGGTAGCGGAAACGCTATTGAGGTGGGTTTGCAGAGCGCGATCCGCTTTATCTGGATCTCGCTGACGGATGGCATCAACAATCACAATATGCTGTTGATAACTCACGTTATTATGTTCATGCAACTCGCGATCGGGAACGCTTGGACGAGCGGCGATTAGCCAGTCCAGCAGAGCAACATGAATAGCCATAAAGATCGGGTTACCAGGAATTTCAGCCAGTACCCGGTGAAACTCGACGTCCGAACGAATAAACAGCGCGTTGTCATCCAGCGACTGACTATTAATTTCCAGCGCTTTCGTTAACAACGCGATCTGCTCGTCGGTGGCATGTTCCGCCGCATAGCGTACCAGGCTGGATTCAAAGAAAAGCCGTAGCTGTTCAAAGTGAGCAATACCGCCAGGGTGAGTAAGAAAATCTTTCGCCATACCTGACAGTTCACTGATGATGGTATCGGCAGAGGGGCGCGAAACGCGGGCGCGTTCGCCGTTATTGATTTGCACCAGACCTTTACGCTTCAGCGCGGCTAACGCTTCACGCACGGAGGGACGTCCCACATTGAAGAAGGCCATTAATTCACGTTCAGACGGTAGCTGTTCCCCCTCGCCAAATTCATGGCGACGGATCATCTGTTCCAGCTCCTCCTCAACCATTTCAGACAGTTTTTTACGCGCCAGCGGACGGCGGCGCAAACTACGCCCGAGGGATGTAGGAGAATCTTCTGCTTGCGAATCAAATGCGTTCATAACGTCCATTCATGAGTGGTCGGTGGCAGATAATAGCCAGCCTATCGTATCACAGCTTTAAAAGCGGGGTGAACCCACGAGGAGACCAAACAAAACAGGCCCTTCAGGGCCTGTTGATTATTTTACCACGCGCAGCGCCGGACGTCCGCCACGCGGCGGTGGCGGCTCGTCATCAGGGCTACTGTCGTCATCGTGGTCAGGCTTATCGCCATCAATGACGGACATCACGGTCTCGCTTTCCGCGCCTGTGGTTTTGTCATCATCATTTAAGCTGACAACGTCTTCATCATAGGCGGCTTCAGGCTCAAACATGGTACCCGCGCCATTTTCACGGGCGTAAATCGCCAGCACCGCAGCCAAAGGCACAGAAACCTGACGGGGAACGCCGCCGAAGCGCGCATTAAAGCGCACTTCATCATTAGACAGTTCCAGATTACCTACCGCACGCGGCGCGATGTTGAGGACGATTTGCCCATCGCGCGCATATTCCATAGGGACATGCACGCCAGGCAGCGTCACATCCACCACCAGATGCGGGGTCAGTTGGTTATCCAATAACCACTCATAGAAAGCGCGCAACAGATAAGGACGACGCGGCGTCAACTGTGACAAATCCATACAGGTTAACCCCGACCGAGGCGCATTTCACGTTCAGCTTCGGTTAAGGAAGCCAGGAAAGAATCACGTTCAAAGACGCGGGTCATATAGCCTTTCAGCTCTTTCGCCCCTGCGCCGCTGAATTCGATACCTAACTGCGGTAAACGCCACAGCAGAGGTGCCAGGTAGCAATCAACCAGACTGAATTCGTCGCTCAGGAAATACGGTTTCTGGCCAAATACCGGCGCAATCGCCAGCAGCTCTTCGCGCAGTTGTTTACGCGCAGAGTCGGCCTCGGAAGCAGACCCGTTTACGATGACGTTCATCAGCGTATACCAGTCTTTTTCAATACGGTGCATGTACAGACGGCTTTCACCGCGAGCGACCGGATAAACCGGCATCAGCGGCGGATGAGGGAAACGCTCATCCAGATATTCCATAATGATGCGAGATTCCCACAGGGTCAGCTCACGATCCACCAGTGTCGGAACGCTTTGATTCGGGTTGAGGTCAATCAGATCCTGAGGTGGATTGTCCTTTTCCACGTGTTCGATCTCAAAACTAACACCCTTTTCAGCCAGCACAATGCGGACCTGATGGCTATAGATGTCAGTAGGACCAGAAAACAGCGTCATTACCGAACGTTTGTTGGCAGCGACAGCCATGAAAACCTCCAGGTATATTCAGAATTTTTACTGCTACCAGCCACAACGTGACCAGCCAGATGTTATGTCACCCAGGGCGAAAAAAGTCATCATTGCTCAAAAACGAGACAAAAAATGAACATTCCCCGCTATTTGGGCAGAAAATTGGATGATAGTTTACCAGATTTTGTGACCTTTGTGGTGAGTCGATTCTGGAATTGGGGAAAAAGAGACAACAATCCGCATTTCATCGTGACAGATAAATGCATTGCCCATAAAAAAACCCGCCGAAGCGGGTTTTTCGCTAACAGTTGTCTGCCGAAGCAGAAACCCATTAACGTTTGGAGAACTGCGGACGACGACGTGCTTTACGCAGACCGACTTTCTTACGTTCAACCTGACGAGCGTCACGAGTAACGAAGCCAGCTTTACGCAGTTCGCCACGCAGAGACTCATCGTACTCCATCAGAGCGCGGGTGATACCGTGACGGATCGCACCAGCCTGACCAGAGATACCACCACCTTTAACAGTGATGTACAGATCCAGTTTCTCAACCATGTCGACCAGTTCCAGCGGCTGACGAACTACCATGCGGGCAGTTTCACGACCGAAGTACTGTTCCAGAGAACGTTGGTTGATAACGATTTTACCGTTGCCCGGTTTGATGAACACGCGAGCTGCGGAACTTTTGCGGCGACCAGTGCCGTAGTATTGATTTTCAGCCATTGCCTATAATCCCGATTAGATGTCAAGAACTTGCGGTTGCTGTGCCGCGTGGTTGTGCTCGTTGCCCGCGTAAACTTTCAGTTTACGGAACATAGCACGACCCAGCGGGCCTTTTGGCAGCATGCCTTTAACCGCGATTTCAATCACACGCTCAGGACGGCGGGCAATCATCTCTTCAAAGGTCGCTTGTTTGATACCACCGATGTGACCGGTGTGGTGATAGTACACTTTGTCAGTGCGCTTGTTGCCGGTTACAGCAACTTTGTCAGCGTTCAGAACGATGATGTAATCACCCGTATCTACGTGCGGAGTGTATTCCGCTTTGTGCTTACCGCGCAGGCGACGAGCCAGTTCAGTAGCCAGACGGCCCAGAGTTTTACCGGTCGCGTCAACAACATACCAGTCGCGTTTTACGGTTTCTGGTTTAGCTGTAAAAGTTTTCATTAAAAGCTTACCCAAATAAATAAGTTACACGTTGGTGAACACCCAAGCGTTTTAAATAGTTGAGGTTCACACGACAAAGTCCGGTAAACCTACCCCCTCGGATATGTTTGGCCGGCACAGAGAAAGTTTGGGAAAAAACTCTCTTGTAACGTGGGGTCGCAGGATTATAGAGAAGTCCAGGTCAAAGATCGACCCCTTTTTGTGATTTGCCGCGGGTTTTGTTCAGACCTTATCCAACATCGGTCGGGGAAGTTGTCGACATGAGACACACAATGCCCGGGGCGCTGCGCTTGTCCGGCTTACGGCATATGCTCCCGCTTGAGGTACTCCGCACTCTGCATCTCCTGCAGGCGCGACAGACAGCGCTGAAATTCAAACTTGAGCCGCTCCCCCTGATAAATCTCATATAACGGCGCGGCGGCGCTGACCACCAGCTTAACGTGGCGCTCGTAAAACTCATCCACCAGCGCAATAAAGCGGCGCGCTTCGCTCTCCATCAGCGGCGTCATGACCGGCACGTCAAACAGCAGAACCGTGTGAAATAGCCTTGAGAGCGCAATGTAATCATGCTGGCTACGGGCCTCGACGCACAACGTAGCGAAAGAGACCGCTAACGTTTGGTTTTCAACGCCCAGGGTGGATAAAGGGCGATGATTGATTTCCAGGGTCGGAGCGTGTTCTCGCGTGGCCCCCGCTAACGCCAGCCACAGTTTATCCATTTGCCGCCGGGTTTCATCATTAAGCGGCGTTAGCCATAAATGGGCCTGCGTCAGCGTACGCAGCCGGTAATCGACGCCGGCGTCCACATTCATAATGTCGCAGTGCTGTTTGATGGCATCGATAGCTGGCAGGAAGCGGGCGCGTTGCAAACCGTTGCGGTAGAGTTCATCCGGCGGAATATTGGAGGTCGCGACCAGCGTAATGCCGCGTGCAAACAGCGCTTTCATTAAACCGCCCAGCAGCATGGCGTCGGTAATATCGGCGACGAAAAACTCATCGAAACACAGTACGTCCGTCTCGGCTTTAAACCGGTCGGCAATAATGTCTAACGGATCGCTCTGTCCCTGTAGTACGGTGAGTTCTTCATGCACGCGCAGCATAAAACGATGAAAATGCAGGCGCAGTTTTCGCTCGCCCGGCAGGCTGTGGTAGAAGAGATCCATGAGCCAGGTTTTGCCGCGACCCACGCCCCCCCACATGTACAGCCCGCGAACCGGTATTTGCGCGTCCGGTTCGTTTTTGCCTAATAATTTCCCCAGTCGCGCTATCAGTCCGCCAGGCGGCGTAGTCGACGATTTTTTCGCGGTGAGCTCCTGATAAAGGGTTTCCAGACGGTTGACCGCCTCTTTCTGTACGTCGTCAGGCTGATGGGTGCCTTCGTTGAGAGCCTGGAGATAACGCGATGTAGGGGAAAGGCTTTGCATAATGTTATTGTTATTCCTTGAAAATCGATGTGCCGTCCGTTCACGGCTGACGAAAAAAAGGCCGTTCTACACTACGCGATATGCTGCCGGGATTCCACTTCTACGGAATTAGCGGTTATAGTGGCATAATCAGGCGCGGGCATGGAGCCTGGAGCCAACACCCTACGGAAACATAAGACAACGGGAGATGTTCATGACCTGGGAATATGCGCTAATTGGATTAGTCGTCGGTATCATCATTGGTGCCGTGGCCATGCGTTTTGGTAATCGTAAGTTACGTCAACAGCAGGCATTGCAGTACGAACTGGAAAAAAACAAAGCTGAGCTGGAAGAGTACCGTGAAGAGCTGGTTAGCCACTTTGCCCGCAGCGCAGAGCTGCTGGATACCATGGCGCATGATTACCGCCAGCTGTATCAGCATATGGCGAAAAGCTCCAGCAGCCTGCTGCCGGAAATGTCGGCGGAGTCGAATCCGTTCCGTAACCGTCTGGCGGAGTCTGAAGCGAGCAACGATCAGGCGCCGGTACAAATGCCGCGTGACTATTCTGAAGGCGCGTCAGGCCTGTTGCGTAGCGGTGCAAAGCGCGATTAATCGCACGCCGTTAAGAAATTTATCGGGCGCATCGCTTGCGCCCCCTCTCTATCTTTCCTGTCCCAGCTATTATCATTGTTACCAGGCTGAAAATTCAATAACATCAATCTGTTTTGAATTGTCTATCCGTTCATTCAAGGTACGAGAGCAGCATCCATGAAAAAACACACCCAGCTGTTAAGTGCATTCGCGTTAAGTGTCGGGTTAACTCTTTCGGCGCCGTTTCCAGCCCTTGCATCGATACCAGGCCAGGTGCCAGGCCAGGCGACGCTGCCAAGCCTTGCCCCTATGCTGGAGAAAGTGCTGCCTGCTGTCGTCAGCGTAAAAGTCGAGGGAACCGCCACCCAGAGCCCAAAAGTGCCGGAGGAGTTTAAAAAATTCTTTGGCGAAGATCTGCCAGACCAGCCGTCCCAGCAGTTTGAAGGACTCGGTTCGGGGGTGATTATCGATGCCGCGAAAGGCTATGTATTAACCAATAATCATGTGATTAATCAGGCGCAGAAGATCAGCATTCAACTGAATGACGGACGCGAATTTGACGCGAAGCTGATCGGCGGCGACGACCAGAGCGATATCGCTCTGTTACAGATTCAGAATCCCAGTCAGTTAACGCAAATTGCGATCGCCGATTCCGACAAACTCCGCGTCGGCGATTTCGCCGTGGCGGTCGGTAATCCGTTTGGTCTGGGGCAAACCGCCACCTCCGGGATTATTTCAGCGCTGGGACGTAGCGGGCTTAATCTGGAAGGGCTTGAGAACTTTATTCAAACCGATGCCTCCATTAACCGCGGCAACTCCGGCGGCGCGCTGCTTAACCTGAACGGCGAGCTGATTGGGATTAATACCGCGATCCTCGCGCCAGGGGGCGGGAGCATCGGCATCGGCTTTGCTATTCCTTCCAATATGGCGCAGACGCTGGCGCAGCAGTTGATTCAGTTCGGCGAAATCAAACGCGGATTGCTGGGAATTAAAGGCACTGAAATGACCGCTGATATCGCTAAGGCATTCAAACTGAACGTTCAGCGTGGCGCTTTTGTCAGCGAGGTTTTACCCAATTCAGGTTCGGCGAAGGCCGGGGTGAAATCCGGAGACGTGATTATCAGTCTTAACGGTAAGCCGCTGAATAGCTTTGCCGAACTGCGTTCACGTATCGCCACCACCGAACCGGGCACGAAAGTAAAGCTGGGTCTGCTGCGCGATGGTAAGCCGCTGGAGGTGGAAGTCACGCTGGATTCCAATACCTCCTCTTCCGCCAGCGCCGAAATGATCGCCCCGGCGTTGCAAGGCGCGACGCTGAGCGACGGACAACTGAAAGACGGGACGAAAGGCGTTAAGATTGATAGCGTCGAAAAAAGCAGTCCCGCCGCTCAGGCCGGTTTGCAAAAAGATGATGTTATTATCGGCGTTAACCGCGATCGCATCAGTTCTATCGCCGAAATGCGCAAAGTGATGGCGGCAAAACCGTCTATCATTGCCCTTCAGGTAGTACGCGGCAACGAGAACATTTATCTATTGCTGCGCTAATCCTGTCTTAAACCGGGCATCAGCCTGCGATGTGATGTCCGGTTAACTCATGGTATGCTGCTGCCGTTCCCTTTTTTAACGACGCCTCCATCATGTTTGTGAAGCTCTTACGTTCGGTCGCAATAGGTTTAATTGTCGGCGCTATTCTGTTGGCCGTCATGCCTTCTTTGCGCAAAATTAATCCTATCGCCGTCCCGCAATTCGACAGTACCGATGAGACGCCAGCCAGCTATAATTTTGCGGTTCGCCGCGCCGCGCCTGCCGTCGTCAATGTCTATAACCGCAGTATGAACAGTACCGCGCATAATCAACTGGAGATCCGCACGCTGGGTTCCGGCGTGATCATGGATCAACGCGGTTATATTATTACCAACAAGCACGTGATTAACGATGCCGATCAGATTATCGTCGCGCTACAGGACGGCCGCGTGTTTGAAGCGCTACTGGTTGGCTCCGATTCGCTTACCGATCTGGCGGTGCTGAAGATCAACGCCACCGGCGGGCTGCCTACCATCCCGATTAATACAAAGCGTACGCCGCATATTGGCGATGTCGTACTGGCTATCGGCAACCCATATAATCTGGGACAGACCATCACCCAGGGGATCATCAGCGCAACGGGTCGTATCGGCCTGAACCCGACGGGGCGGCAGAATTTTCTCCAGACCGACGCCTCGATTAACCACGGTAATTCCGGCGGCGCGCTGGTCAACTCGTTAGGCGAACTGATGGGGATCAACACCCTCTCTTTTGATAAGAGTAACGATGGCGAAACGCCGGAAGGTATTGGTTTTGCGATTCCCTTCCAGCTAGCCACGAAAATTATGGATAAGCTTATCCGCGACGGTCGCGTGATTCGCGGCTATATCGGTATTGGCGGACGAGAAATCGCGCCGCTGCACGCGCAGGGTAGCGGCATGGACCCGATTCAGGGCATTGTGGTTAATGAAGTAACGCCAAACGGCCCCGCCGCGCTTGCCGGTATTCAGGTTAACGATCTGATTATTTCGGTCAATAATAAACCGGCCGTGTCCGCGCTGGAGACGATGGATCAGGTGGCGGAAATCCGTCCGGGCTCCGTCATTCCGGTCGTGGTGATGCGGGATGATAAGCAGTTCACGTTCCAGGTGACGGTGCAGGAATATCCGGCGACTAATTGATATTTTCTGCGCCGTTAATCAAGCGGGCATAAAAAAACCGGAGTTAACTCCGGTTTTTTTTATAATAGCATATGGCTTACTTCGTGACGAACTCTTCGCCAAGCGTAATGTCTTTTTTCAGTGTATCCAGCATACCTTCCAGCGAGCGTTGCTCGAAAGCGCTCAGCGTGCCGATGGATTTACGCTCTTCTACGCCATTTTTACCCAGCAACAGCGGCTGAGAGAAGAAACGGGCATACTGACCGTCGCCTTCCACATAGGCGCATTCCACCACGCCTTTTTCGCCCTGCAGAGCGCGAACCAGAGAAAGACCGAAACGCGCAGCAGCCTGGCCCATAGAGAGGGTTGCCGATCCGCCGCCGGCTTTCGCCTCAACGACTTCAGTACCGGCGTTCTGGATGCGCTTAGTCAGATCGGCCGCTTCTTGTTCGGTAAAGCTTACGCCTGGAATCTGCGACAGCAGCGGCAGAATAGTCACGCCGGAGTGCCCACCGATCACCGGAACTTCAACTTCCGTTGGCAGCTTACCTTTCAGCTCTGCAACAAAGGTGTTAGAGCGGATGATATCCAGCGTGGTTACGCCAAACAGTTTGTTTTTGTCGTATACGCCTGCTTTTTTCAGCACTTCCGCCGCAATCGCAACGGTGGTGTTCACCGGGTTGGTGATAATACCCACGCACGCTTTCGGGCAGGTTTTAGCGATCTGCTGCACCAGATTTTTCACGATGCCGGCGTTAACGTTAAACAGGTCGGAACGGTCCATACCCGGCTTGCGCGCCACCCCCGCAGAAATCAGTACTACGTCAGCGCCTTCAAGCGCCGGGGTTGCGTCTTCGCCAGAGAAACCTTTGATTTTTACTGCGGTGGGAATATGGCTCAAATCAACGGCCACACCGGGAGTCACTGGAGCGATGTCGTACAGGGAGAGTTCTGAACCTGAAGGCAGTTGGTTTTTTAAAAGTAATGCCAGCGCCTGACCGATACCACCAGCAGCGCCGAGGACTGCGACTTTCATCCTAAACTCCTTATTATATGATTAACTTAGTGTCTATTGCTCCGCGGCGGCGACCTTAATTCACAAATTCAATGATTACAATCCTCACGCGTCAAGAATGCGGAGTCGCGCAATTTTGGCTTTTATGCATTTAATTTGCGTAATCCGGATCGGCTGCAACCAGAGAGCAACGTTCCTACAGGTGGTGACAATATACCCTACTGCCCTCTCAAAACAACATCATTTTGATAACAATTAATTTACTTTTAATCTTATTTGCGAGGCGTGACGCAGGCATGTTTCTTGATAACGAAATTTGATAAAATTCCGCTCTTTCATAACATTATTTCAGCCTTAAACAAGGCAGACTGTTTGCATAAAAATTCATCTGTATGCACAATAATGTTGTTTCTACCGCCATATTACGGGTGACTTATGCGAAGCTCGGCTAAACAAGAAGAACTAGTAAGGGCGTTTAAAGCGCTCCTCAAAGAAGAAAAATTCAGCTCACAGGGCGAAATCGTCCTCGCGTTGCAGGATCAGGGCTTTGAAAATATCAATCAGTCCAAGGTCTCGCGCATGTTGACTAAGTTCGGCGCGGTGCGTACGCGTAACGCAAAAATGGAGATGGTGTACTGTCTTCCGGCTGAACTGGGCGTCCCGACAACATCCAGTCCGTTGAAAAATCTGGTGCTGGATATCGATTATAACGACGCTGTCGTGGTAATCCATACCAGCCCTGGCGCGGCGCAGCTCATCGCGCGCCTGCTGGATTCATTGGGGAAAGCGGAAGGTATTCTCGGCACGATTGCCGGCGACGATACTATCTTCACTACGCCTGCCAGCGGCTTTTCCGTAAGAGATCTTTACGAAGCCATTCTGGAACTCTTTGAACAAGAGCTCTAGCCCTACTTCCTCCGTCGTCGTACGGCGGAGGCACCTTCTTCTCCTCTCTCCGCGCGGCTTTCCTGTACGGTTATCATTTGGCAAATCATGCCCTTAAACATTCACTATATGAATACCAAATCAAAAAAACGCACAAAATGTCAAATTTTTTAATGCATTGATTTTATTTTCTTTTTTTAAATATCGCGGCGAAAAGCAGCAATTTTAATTCTATAACATTATAAAAAATAAGATTTTTAGTATCTTAAAAAAGAAGAAACAATTAGCGTGGTATTAATTAATAGCGTGATTAGTGTATACTTGATTTTGTGATGAGGGTCACGAAACAAAGACCCCAGTAAAGGAATTCGACGAGGTAAAAATCATGAAAATCAAAACCACTGTTGCAACATTAAGTATTCTGTCCATTCTCTCTTTTGGCGCTTTCGCCGCAGAACCTATCAGCGCAGAGCAAGCGCAAAACCGTGAAGCGATTGGATCGGTTTCAGTCAGCGCTATTGGCTCATCGCCTATGGATATGAACGCCATGCTGAGCAAAAAAGCGGATGAACAAGGCGCTACGGCCTACCACATTACCGAAGCGCGTAGCGGCAGCAACTGGCACGCCACTGCCGAACTGTACAAATAAAATTCACCTGCCATCGCATATAACATGTCGTTACTTCGCGGAGATATCGCATAAGAAAAGCCCATTAATCCGCGAGGTTGACCCTATAAAGGAATAAAAGATTATGAAAACGAAATACATTATCGCATCACTCAGCCTGGCCACTCTACTCTCTTTCGGCGCAAATGCCGCAGTACACCAGGTCAACGCGGAACAGGCGCAGAATCTGCAACCGATGGGCACCATTTCCGTCTCGCAGATTGGCAGTACACCAATGGATATGCGCCAGGAACTCGTCGCTAAAGCCGAAAAAGCAGGCGCTAATAGCTATCGCATTATCGAATTAAAAGAAGGTGATAACTGGCACGCCACCGCCGAATTGTATAAATAAACCCTCGTCGTCTAACCCGACGACTTGCCCCCGCCTGTCGGGGGCTTTTTTATGCTTTTTCAATGCCGGACATTAAACCGTAGCCGCCCCTCCAACTCTTCTTCCGCTTCATCAAAGAGTAAAATCAGCGCCCCGTAGCGCCTGCGCAGTTTATCAGGCAGGTGAACAAACTCAATCTCTAGCGGTAAGGGTAAGATATCGCTCATTACCGCATCCCATAATGTATCAAGATCGCTTACTTTCTCACTGGCAAGACCAAACGTCTGCGTAAACTCGCGATAAAAATCGCTTTGGTTTTTAATATCATTAAAATCAAAAGTATAGACATTCATAGCCAGCCACCATCCCCGACAGACAATTGTCTGTTTTACTACAAAGCATCATTATGCAGAGGTTTCACTTCCAGAAACGCTTTTAGCCCCGGAGCACTCTTGCGCTGTTTTTGTATCTCGAATAAGTATAGTCATAAAAAAACCGACGCTTTTGGCATCGGTTCTCGTGGGTTAGCTATCGGTAAGCGCGTTCTGGTATTTATGTAACATGCCCGTCAGGCGTTTAACCGGTTCCGTCACCTGCGGCGGCGCCTCCCAGATACGTAATTTCTCCTGATAGATATCCAGCTCATCCAGCAACTGACCAAAGTAGCGTCGTCGTTTATCATCGCTTCCGGCGGAAATAACATGGTCTGCGGTACGACGAAGCTGACGATGGAACACTGACAGGTCTTCATTAACCGGTATCGGCGCATCGCGTAGACGTTGATGGGCAATGATCATCGTTAGCGCCAGACGGAACTTCGGCAAATCGCCAGGGAATTTATTCATCAGCAAAAAGAGTTGTTGATATAACGCAGGCAGACGGTTCTCTTTACGACGCGCCACGTTGGTCGTCATTGCCGAAACCGCAGCGGAAACAAACTGATTAAGCAGCACGCGACCGGTTCGGTCTTTGGATTTATCACGCACCAGCAAGATGACGATAAACGCCAGCATACAGCCGACAATTTGCCCCAACGCGCTGTCCAGGAACTGGCTGAAATGGAACGTCATCGGATTATCCAACACAATAATGTTAATTGTACTGGCCAGCGCCCCCATCGACCCCAGACGCCGTTTCTGCACCTCAATGCCGATAAAGAACCCCAATACCGCCAGGCTCAAACATAGCAACAGCATACTTTGCTGCGTATTGGGAATAATCACCAGGAAATAGAGCAATCCCAGCGGCAGCGCCGCCAGCGTGCCATAAATAAAATCAATGCAGACCATGCGCGGATTGGGTAAACGCATCGCCAGCGAGGTCACCACGGCAATCATCACCATCGCGCCATTACCCGATGTCCAGCCGGTCCATAGCCAGAATAATGTCCCCAGTACGCAGGAGAGCGTGGTGCGCCAGAAGTTCACCATAGCATGGTGACGTTCGGCGGATTCCACTTTAACCACGGGCTCGCCTTGCAGGATCTCTTCTTCCGTCGCGCTGATTTTGGTGTTACTGATCACGCCGCGTTTAAGCAGCAGATAGCGCGTTGCAGCGCCTACCCAGCTATAAAGCGTGACGGGCGTTTCGCGCTCGCCGGTCCAGACAATGACACGCCGCATCCTTTTTAACTGCCTGTGGACGTCCTGTACCGTTTCAACCGGCGTCTCGAACAGTTCCCGGAATGTATCGGTAATCAGTTCCGGCCGCGTATTTTGAATAAGATAAGTTTCACAGGATTGCGTAATCAGCGTGAGCGAAAGCGTATTCAACGCTTTCAGGCGGCGGTTAGCGCGTACCCAGCGCGAAGATTCCATATTCAGATTACTTCGCATCCCCTCCAGCGCCGCCGTGCGCCGCACCAGATCACCCCAGGCGTTGTCGACCTCTTCGCTGTCGCCATGCTTAATACAAAGCTGCATTAGCTGATATTGCGCTACCAGTAAACTATCCAGTTCGCGATCAACCTCCTGCTTTATCGATCGCGGCGAGAAAAGCAGATCCGCTAAAATAGCGCAGCCAATGCCGATGACGATTTCGCTACAACGCTCAAGCGCAAATTGCGGTGTGAGTAGCGGCTCCGTCTGAATGGTAATCACAATGATCAGCGCGGTATAACCCGACAGTCCCCACGCATAAGAGTTTTCGATCCGTACCAAAGACGAGATCCAGGTACAAAAACCGGCCCAGACACAGCACACCAGAATCATCAATAGCGGCGCGCGGATCATAGTGATAATGATCATAAGCGCAGCGATACAGCCAATAAACGTCCCGATAATACGCAACATTCCGCGATAACGGATAGCGCCGGAATAGGGTTCTCCGCCGGCGGCAAATGCCGGGCCTGCCGCCACGATCGCGGCGGTCAGCACCGCCCAACGCGGCGTCTCCAGTTGAAAATGGAAGCCGATAAATAATGCCAGCACAATGGCGCACGCCAGCTTTACCGCAAAGCGAATGTGCTGGTTGGCAATGGAGAAAATGCCCATGACGATTAACCGAATTCGCGCAGCCGGTGCGCCAGTTTACGGAAGAAGGAGTCCTGGCTTGCGTCACGATCTTGCTTACCGGTGATCACGACGGTTGCCGTCGTACCGGCAGGCCATAAATTCCCCTGCTGCTCGTCAAGCCGGATGCGCACCGGAACACGCTGGGCCAGGCGCACCCATTCGAGGTTAGAGTCTATCGTCGCCATCCCTTTCGCATCGCTGGTACTGCTGGCATTCGTTACCCCTGCCGCCACGCTATCGACGGTACCTTTTAATACCCGGTTGCTGCCGAGCGGCGTGATTTCGGCACGATATCCCGGACGCACGCCTTCCAGCTTGGTCTCTTCCATATAGGCCTGCACGTAAAAAGAGTTCTTTTTCACCAGGGCGACGGCCGTGGAACCGCGGGTAATAAATTCACCAGCATAAACATTGAGGTTAGTCACCCAGCCGTCGGCAGGCGCGCGAATGACGGTGCGCTCAAGATCGAGTTTAGCCAGGTCGCGCGTCGCCTGAGCTTTAGCCAGTTGATGCAGTACAGTCTGCAAGACATTGTTCGCCTGATCGATCTCTTCCCGGGACATCGCCTGTACGCCGAGACGATTACGGCGACCGGCTTCCTGGCGTTTTTCCTGCGCCAGTACCTGATAATAGGCCACATCGGCTTCCGCTTCAGCGAGCGCTTTTTGATAGCGTGGCTGATCGATGGTAAACAGGACCTGATCCTTTTTCACCAGTTGGTTATCATGCACGTTTACATGGGTAATCAGGCCCGCGACATCCGGGGCGATAGCGACTACATCGGCGCTAAAACGCGCGTCGCGCGTCCAGGGGGATTCGGTGTAATACACCCAGGCGCGGAAAATGGCGATAAAGGCCAGAATAACCAGTACGAGGGTAATGGCCGTACGGGAGAGTTTTCTTGTTAGTGTTTTCACTTCAACCTCAAACGAACAGGCGCGATATTAAATAAAACAGACAACAATACAGCGCGGTATTGAACAAAGCCGGATGCCAGACAAAATCATAGATGCCCGTCGGCACAAGCATCCGACGCACCAGCCAAAAAATAGCCAGTGACAAAAGCAATTCAAAAAATATCGGTGGGAAGGAAAGACCAAACACCACGATAACGGGAAACAGACTCATGTTGACCTTGATTTCTGAGAGAGAGCAGGCGATAGATTGTTAAGCTACATCGCCGCAGAGAAGGGCAAGAGACGCCAGGCGAGAGCGACATAGCTCTTATTCGAATAATAGTATATTAGCGTAATTGTTATGCTGTTATCTATATTATGTGATCTAAATCACTTTTAAGCCAGAGTGAATAATGGAACGTTTAAAACGAATGTCGGTATTCGCCAAAGTTGTCGAGTTTGGCTCTTTTACCGCCGCAGCCAGACAGTTGCAAATGAGCGTGTCGTCCATCAGCCAGACTGTGGCAAAACTGGAAGATGAGCTTCAGGTTAAATTGCTCAACCGCAGCACGCGCAGCATTGGGCTCACCGAAGCTGGAAAAATCTATTATCAGGGCTGTCGTCGCATGTTGCATGAAGTGCAGGATGTTCACGAGCAGCTTTACGCTTTTAATAACACGCCAATCGGTACATTGCGTATCGGTTGTTCTTCAACCATGGCGCAAAATGTGCTGGCCGGGCTTACCGCGAAATTATTAAAAGAGTATCCCGGTCTGGCAGTTAATCTGGTGACGGGAATTCCTGCCCCGGATTTAATTGCAGACGGGCTGGACGTGGTGATCCGCGTGGGCGCGCTGCAAGACTCCAGCCTGTTTTCCCGTCGACTGGGCGCGATGCCGATGGTTGTGTGCGCCGCCAGGCCCTACCTCGCCCAGTTCGGCGCCCCGGAAAAACCCGCCGATCTCAGCAACCATTCCTGGCTGGAATATAGCGTACGCCCGGATAATGAGTTTGAACTTATCGCGCCGGAAGGAATTTCTACCCGGTTGATTCCACAGGGACGGTTCGTTACTAACGATCCGATGACGCTGGTACGCTGGCTGACCGCCGGTACCGGGATCGCCTATGTGCCGCTGATGTGGGTGATCGATGAGATCAATCGTGGCGATCTGGAGATCCTGCTGCCTCGCTATCAGTCCGATCCCCGACCGGTATATGCGCTGTACACCGAAAAAGATAAGCTGCCGCTTAAAGTGCAGGTAGTGATTAACGCGTTAACTGACTATTTTGTCGATGTCGCACACCTGTTTCAGGGGATGCGCGGGCTAGGAAAAGAAAAATAAAAACACCGGGTAATTGCTGGAGACGGTTGTAGGCCAGATAAGGCATTTATGCCGCCACCCGGCGCAGACATTGCCTGATGGCGCTGCGCTTATCAGGCCTGGGCGGCACACACCGCAGGCCTGATAAGGCGGACAGTTATGCGGTGCCGCCAACCGTCAGGTTATCGACTTTCAGCGTCGGCTGGCCTACGCCTACCGGCAGGCTTTGGCCCTCTTTACCGCAGACCCCCACCCCGTTATCCAGCTTAAGGTCGTTGCCGACCATGGAGATCTGTTGCATCGTTTCAATGCCTGATCCAATCAACGTCGCCCCCTTCACCGGCGTTGTGACTTTGCCGTTTTCAATCAGATACGCTTCCGAAGTAGAGAATACAAACTTGCCGGAGGTGATATCCACCTGACCGCCGCCAAAGTTAGGCGCATAAATGCCGTACTCAACGGATTCGATAATTTCCTGCGGCGTTGACTGCCCCGCCAACATATAGGTATTGGTCATACGCGGCATCGGCAGATGCGCGTAAGATTCGCGACGCCCGTTACCGGTCGGCGCAGCGCCCATCAGGCGCGCATTCAGCTTGTCCTGCATGTACCCTTTCAGTACGCCATTTTCAATCAATACGTTGTACTGGCCTGGCGTACCTTCATCATCGATAGCGACGGAGCCACGACGGTTCATCATTGTGCCGTCATCCACTACGGTACAAAGCGCGGAGGCAACCTGCTCGCCGATCTGACCGCTAAATACAGACGTTCCACGACGGTTAAAATCGCCTTCCAGCCCGTGTCCGACCGCTTCGTGCAGCAATACGCCCGGCCACCCGGCGCCCAGAACCACCGGTAACGTCCCCGCTGGCGCCGCGACCGCAGAAAGATTAACCAGCGCCATGCGTACCGCTTCTTTCGCCCACGCGTCGGCGCGAACCTCGCCGTCGAGATCGGCAAGAAAATACTCATAACCAAAGCGACCGCCGCCGCCGCTGGCGCCGCGCTCACGTTTACCATCTTCTTCCACCTGCACGCTAACGGACAAACGCACCAGTGGACGGACATCCGCCGCCAGCGTCCCGTCGGTCGCCGCCACGAGGATTAATTCATATACGCCAGTCAGGCTGGCGTTGACTTCCTGCACGCGTTTATCGGCTTCTCGCGCCGCTTTATCAACGCGTCTGAGGATATCCAGCTTCTCTTCGCGGCTCATACTTTGCAACGGATCAAGGGTGGTGTAGAGCGGCTGATGATCTACGGCGGCGAGCGTTTTTACCTTGCCTTCGCCGTTATCGCGTACAATGGTTCGCGCAGCCTGCGCACTCTGCTCCAGCGCCAGGAGGCTTATCTGGTCAGCATAAGCAAAACCGGTTTTTTCGCCGCTAATGGCGCGAACGCCAACGCCCTGGTCGATATTATATGAACCATCTTTAATGATGCGGTCTTCTAAAACCCAGGATTCGTGATAGCTCGACTGAAAATAGAGATCGCCATAATCAAGACGGCGTTCGGCCAGTTGGCCGAGGATAGCGAACAGATCCTGATGTTTCAGGCCGTTCGCCGCTAGCAATTGTTCACTTACCAGGTTCAGACTCATCGTTTTTGCTACTCGTTGATTTCTGCCGGATGGCGGCACACGCCTTATCCGGCCTATGTTGTTAGGTTGTGCAAACCGGATAAACGCAGCGCCATCCGGCATAACTATGTACTGAGAGTGGGGCAATTCCTCGCCCCCGTCAAATCATTGCTGGCTTTCTTTTCTCGGTTGGCGCAGAACTTCGTTGATCTGCGGCGCATCGACCGGACCGGTAATGCGATAACGCAGAATGGAGACCTTGCTCCATAGCGGCCCCAACACTTTACTGGCGGCAAATACCGCCGCGCCGACAATCGGGTTAACGGCAAAAGCCGCGGCGACCCCCACCGTGGCGGAAATTTCCGGCGCAACGACAGCCTCCATATCAAGACGACGGCGCACCAGATCGACGGAACCTTTCATTGCAATGTCTGCTTCCAGCCCGTCCACCAGCGTATCGTCAGTATGCAGGACGCCATCTTTAATCCACGCGGTACTACGGATAGAGTCGAAATAGAAGCCCTCGCTAAAGGTATCGCTAAAGTCAAACCGCAGTTTACGCAGTAACGCATCAAAACTGAGCAGCCGCAGTAGCTGCCCGGCATGACCGCTACTTAGATCAGTAAACTCGCCTTTACCCAGACGCGTACGTAAAATCCCGTTGAGCGTGGCTTCATCAGGTTGCCAGGGCGGGTTTCGCCAGTGCAGATCGTAATCTACGTTAAACGACGCGTTCTGGATTGGCGTCGAGATGCCGAAGAACCCGGCAGCCGCGTCCAGGTTACGGCCATGCAGACTGCCTTTCAGCGAGGTTCGTTCATTGCCCGGCGCATTCACCCACTCGCCGTTCGCTTTCAAACGAGCGAATCCGGTATCGATCAGGCCATTCGTCAGGGCCAGCGTATTGCCTTTGATGGCGAAATCGCCATCAATACGCCCATATTTTTGCCCCCACAGCCAGCACTCTTCGCAGCGAAGCTGTAAATCCGGCCAGCCGCGGAAGCTAATAGTGTTTGCCGAAGCAAACGTCGATGTCGGCGTTGACGACGAGGCGTGCGTTTTTGCGACGCCAGGGTTGTAATACAGATACTTAATGTTCGCCAGCCACGGCGCATGACTGCGCATAGTCAGCGTGGCGTTCACCTCACGGCCCTGCGCTTCAATTTTTGTTCCATTCAGCGAAGGGACTGAAACGACGCTCAAATTGTTCCACTGCTGGCCGCCCAGCGATAGCGCGGGAGTTCGTAACGTGACGCGTTGGGGAAGCTCGGCCGAACTGCTCACGTTATCCGCCGCGCCTTTCTGGAATAGCGCCAGCCATTGCGCGCCATCCAGCGCCGGCAGATTGAGTTCAACACCTTGTTGAGCAGGCAATGGCGGAATCGTCCGGCTGTCCGTCGTCCAGATGGCCCGATCCAGCGTCAGTTTCTGATTTAATAACCAGCGGCTATTAAAGTGATTTTTACTCCCTGCGCTCCCCGTTAGCGCAAAGCTTTTCAGGTTGCCGGCAGCTTTAATGTTCACCGGAATGGCTTCGCCTGCGGGTTTATTTAGCGGAGAAGGTAAGTGACTGCTCACATTTCTCAGGTCGCCGTTCAGCTCGATGTTATAGGTAGCGCCAGCGTGATACGGAAGATCGATGCCGACTTTACCATTCCACGCCACGCTGCCGCTCAGGGCATCATTCAGTTGCGGCGGTAAGACCCCCATACGCGTTGGCTGCCAGTTACCGTTAAGGTTGACGGCTACCTGATACGCTTTTGCCCCTTCCGTCGTACTGAAATCCAGGTTAAGCGGCTGATTAAACCAGTTTGCCGTCAGCGGCCCGCTTTTTAGCGCGCCATTCACAAAGCTGAATTTACCGTTCAAATTTTTGAGCGTGCTGTTTAGCGGCTTAATAAACAGGCTGTTATTACGCAACGAGACATCGCCCTCGGCGGTAACCTGTTCGCCATCCAGAGGAATATCAAGATGTAAGCGAGCATTCACATCGCCATCTAATTGTAGCTCCGCCAGCGTCGAACCAAGCGAGTCTTTTAGCGGCGTCTCGTCGAAATAAGGTCCAACGGCTTTTCCCGGCCCGTGAATATCGGCATCAATGAGCAGTTTCTCTTTGGAATAATCCGGAATCGCCGCCGCGAGTTTGCTGGCCTTCACCCCGCCCAAATCGACGCTATCCGAGCGCATCCACAGGCCGTCGTTCAGGAAATCCAGTTCAATATTGAGATTTTTTAGCGCAGGCCAGTCGGGTTGAAAGGCAAACGTCGCATTGCGTAGCGGCACCAGCACTTCAAACTGACCTTCGTTATGCTTATAGGGAAAGAGGTGCGGATTACCGCCGTAAACCAACGTGGCGTTATCCGCCTCGCCGCCCTGAATCGCGCCGCTAAGGTAATCTACCAGCGCTTTGCCCATCAGATTTTCCGGAAAATAGCGCCACGCCTGTGACCCGTCGTCGGTACTGATTCCGGCCAGAATGCCCAGCCACGGTTCATCGCCCGTTGGTTGCAGATAGCGGAACCCGCCACGCGCATGTACCGCCTTTGCTTTTACATCAATGTCACGGCCATCAAGCTGAAAGCCGTTCTCATTCTTCAACCAGCTAAGCGTCGCGACGCCGTTTTCAATTTCCAGCGGCGCGCGAAAAACTGTTTCATAGGGCATTTTGGCCTGCTGCATCACAACCTTCATCTGCCCGTCTTCTACGCTTCCCGCCAGCGTACCGGAAAAATGTTCCGCGCCAGGCAACAGCTTCCACTGTTTCCATGCAAGATTTTCCCACGATGCCTGAAAACGCGTTTTTTCGGTCGCCTGTAGCGGAATATCCAGCGCCAGTGTGGCGATCTTTCCGCTCGGCTGCGTAGCCTGCCGTATCTCGCCCAGCGCAGGCGACAGTTTAGCCGCCAGCGGACGTAATGCTTCCAGCCCTGCCAGTTCAAGATTACTGGCGCGAATGCGCAGTTCATCGCTACGAGTGTGATTCTTCCCGCCGACGTCCTGCTGCGGGAGCCAGGCCACGGTTAACGCTCCGCTCGGCCAGGGCTTACCATCAAGCGTAATCCGCGTGTCGGGAATATAAAACTGCCAGCCCGGCTGCTCACGGCTAATGTGCGCCGTCAGGTTATCGACAGACAGCGTATGCGTCGCGTTATCGCCCAGCCAGCTTGCGCCGCCCTGTTTCAGCCAGACGTCTCCTCCGGCGATTTCACCTTTACTGAGCGTCATCCAGCCTTCCAGACTGAAACGCGCCGTCTGGAGCGCCACGTTATCCTGCATCCACCTACCCAGCCATGGCTTGACGTCAATATCGTCGGCCTGTAACCAGACTCTGCCATTATTCAGCAGACCGTCGTCATCGCGTAAATCCATCCGCACCTGCATTACGCCGTGCTGCCCGGTCAGGCTGGAGAGGCTGACCTCGCCTTCGGCGCGGTGCCGGTCTTTGCCGTTTAGCCAGGTAAGCTGTGGGATCGCCAGTTCCGCGCGTTGTCCGGAAAGCGTCAGAAAGCTAATTTGGCTATCGCGCAAATCGAAATGATCGAACTGATGCAGGAAAAGATCGCTTAAACGGCTGGTTTCGATGCCTTCCCCGTCGCTGCTTTGAAGAGGTGTATTGGTGCGGAAATTGAGCTGCCAGAAGGTCAGGTCGCGAAACTGCCAGCGCATATGCAACAGGCTTTGCCAGACATCCAGCGCCAGCGTAACGCGTTTTATCGACAGTTCGCCGCCATCTTTCAGGGCGGCATGAATATTATGCGCTTCCAGCGTAGGGCCAAAATTTTGCCAGCTTGCGGAGAGTTGACTGGCAGCCACCGGCACGCCGGTCGCGGACTCTATCTTATTCAGGATAGCTGGACGCCAGGCGTCCAGATGAGGCAACGCCAGGCGCAGCCCGCTAACCAGCAGCGCTGCAATGACGATGAGCGCGGCTCCAGTGAGCAATAAAATCCCCGGCAATCGCCTCACGCGTCTCTCCTTGTCTGCCAAAAAATACGACTCACAACCTCGTTTTGCCGGATGGCGGCGTGAACGCCTTATCCGGCCTGCAATGCTCGTACGGGGTGCGGTCTTTTACATCATTACGACGTCAAACTGCTCCTGGTTATAAAGCGGTTCGACCTGAACTTTAACCTGTTTGCCGACAAAGATTTCGACTTCCGCCAGCGCGTGTGATTCTTCGCCTTTCAGCGCTTCCGCTACCGCAGGAGAAGCATAAACCAGGAAGCGATCGGAGTCATAAGCGTGATGGACACGTACAATCTCACGCATAATCTCATAGCAGACGGTTTCCACCGTTTTTACCGTCCCGCGGCCATGACAGGTTGGACACTCGTTACAAAGCACATGTTCCACGCTTTCACGGGTCCGTTTGCGAGTCATTTCCACCAGCCCTAGCGGCGAAAAACCGTTAATGCTGGTTTTCACACGATCCTTACTTAACGCCTGTTCCAGCGAATGCAGCACCCGGCGGCGGTGATCCTCATTATTCATGTCGATAAAATCAATAATGATAATGCCGCCCAGATTACGCAGGCGTAGCTGGCGGGCGATAGCCTGAGTCGCTTCAATATTAGTATTAAAAATGGTGTCGTCGAGATTACGGTGTCCGACAAACGCGCCGGTATTGATATCTACCGTGGTCATCGCTTCGGTTTGGTCGATAATAAGATAACCGCCGGACTTGAGTTCAACCTTACGCTCCAGCGCGCGCTGGATCTCATTTTCCACGTCATAAAGATCGAAGATCGGCTGACGACCGCTGTAATGCTCCAGTTTACTGGTCATTTCCGGGATGTATTCTGCGGTAAACTCCAGCAGCGACTCATAGGTCAGACGTGAGTCGACGCGAATTCGGTCCAACTGCGCATCGGCGAAATCGCGCAGCACGCGCTGCGCCAGCGCCAGTTCGCCATACATCTGATAACGCGTTTGCGGTCGCTTTTTGCGCTCCATGACTTTCGTCCAGACACGCTTGAGATAGGCAGCGTCAGACGCGAGATCCTCTTCACACACGCCTTCCGCCGCGGTACGTATAATAAACCCGCCCTGTTCGTCGCAGTATTCCGCCACCACCTTTTTCAGGCGCTCGCGTTCACTTTCGCTTTCGATGCGCTGGGAGACGCCAACGTGCGACGCGCCGGGCATAAAAACAAGGTAACGGGAGGGCAACGTGATGTCCGTGGTCAGACGCGCGCCTTTCGTGCCGAGCGGATCTTTCACCACCTGCACCATCAGATCCTGCCCCTGACGCACCAGTTCGGAGATATCGCGCACAGTAAACTGTTTTTGCTCGTCGCCCGCCACGCATTCGGTGTGCGGCATAATATCGGAAGCGTGAAGAAATGCGGCTTTATCCAGCCCAATATCTACAAAAGCCGCCTGCATACCCGGAAGTACACGACTTACACGACCTTTGTAGATATTGCCTACGATTCCGCGTCGCGCTTCGCGCTCAATATGGATTTCCTGAAGAATACCGCCATCAATGTACGCCACGCGCGTTTCCGATGGCGTTACGTTTACCAACAATTCAGCCGTCATGTTTATCCCTTTTATCACGCAGTGCGTTAAAATGACTCAACAACTCATACGTTTCAACCAGCGGTAAGCCGACGACGGCGTGATAGCTGCCATTTATCTTCCTGACAAAAGAGCCACCCCGCCCCTGAATACCGTATGCACCTGCTTTATCTAAAGGCTCGCCGCTGGCGACATAGCCAGCAATGTCCTGCGCAGAAAGCGTGCGGAAAGTCACCTCCGTCACCACCAGACAATCCAGTATCTGCTGCGAGTCCGCAAGCGCGACAGCAGTCATCACCTGATGCGTATTTCCGGAAAGTAAACGCAGCATTGCTGCGGCATGAGCAGCGTCGCGCGGCTTTTCCAGCACCTCGCCATTTAACACGACTATTGTATCCGCGCCCAAAACCGGCAGATCACGGGGAACCAGCGCCACGCCAGCCTGCGCCTTTTCGCGCGCCAGCCGAACAACATACTGCTGCGCGCTTTCCTGAGCGCGCCGCTGCTCTTCAATACCAGGCACGACCTGCTCGAATGAAAATCCAAGTTGAGTCAATAATTCCTGGCGACGCGGGGAACCGGAAGCAAGATACAGAGTTGTCATATCGACCTTTATTGTACAGCAAACTGCTGGCGTACTTTACGCATCAGCAAGAAGAGCCAGGGCCACAGCACGCCATTAACTACACTACTCCAGAACACTTCCGGTCTGAAAGAGACGTTGATCACTAAAAACTCGGCCCAGAAAACAATAATGTCCACAGCCAGTGAAAGCAACATCACCACCAGCGCCTGCTGCCAGAGCGCCAGGTTACGGAAGAGCTGGAATTTCAGAGCGACCAGGTAGGCGATAATACTCATCGACAGAGCGCGAACGCCGAGTGTGGAACCGCTGATAAGATCAAGTATGGCACCCATCACAAATCCCGTCCCCACATTTACGCGGTGCGGCAGGGCCAGAATCCAGTACAGTAAGATGAGCAAAACCCAGTTTGGCCGGAAAACAATGATGTCGTCCGGCCAGGGCATGATTTGCAGCAACAGCGCAATAAGAAACGAGAGCCAGATAACCCAGCGCCCCTGGCTACGATAGCTCGCCACTATTGCCCTCCCGGCGCACGCGCAGGCGGCGTGGTCGCGCCCGAAGGCGATGGTTGCGTTGATACCGGCGCAGTCTGGCCCGCAGATGGCTGAGTAATCCCCGTCGCCGGGTCCGGCACTGGCGCCGGCGGCCCCATCGCATCCGGAGAAGGCAACACCTGCGGCATCATCTGCATCAGGCGCTCATTAGCTACGCGGTGAACCTCTTCCGGCGTCAGCGGGTTAGCGCCGTTACGATCTGCGCCCCACAGCAACAACAGATAGCGCAAACGCTGTAACCCTGCCGTAGGCCGCGCCTGAATGACCGTATAGGCGCGCTGAGTGTCCAGCTTGACGGAGGATACCACCGCCACCGGATAACCTTCCGGGAAACGACCGCCAAGTCCGGACGTTACCAGCACATCGCCGACGCGAATATCGGTATTGGCGGGCAGATGTTCAAGCTGAAGATCGTCAGTACAGCCGTTACCGGCAGCAATCACACGGATGTCATTGCGCAGCACCTGAATAGGCAGCGCATGAGTCGCATCGCAAATCAGCAGTACACGGCTGGTCAGTTTCGCCACGGCGACAACCTGCCCTACGACGCCTTTGTCGCTAATGACCGGTTGACCTTCATACACGCCATTGACGCTGCCTTTATCGATAACGACCTGATCGCTGTAAGGATCGTTAACCGTTGAAATAACCTGCGTCACCATTTTCTGCTCGTCCTGACGCAGCGGCGACCCCAGCAGCTCGCGCAACCGCGCGTTCTCCTGTTTGTACTGTCCCAGCATCAGCAGGTCGCTGTTTTTTAGCAGTAATTCCTGGCGCAGCGCCCGGTTTTCCAGTTCAAGCTGGTCGCGAGAAGCCAGCGTTTGCGACACGCTGTCGAGCAGTTCACGAGGACCGTTTGAAATAAAATAGAAAGGACTGACGGCAGTATCCATGTACGTTCGGATTTGACTGAACGTCCCCAGGCGGCTGTCGGCAATGATAACGCCGAGCGCCACCAGCACCGCCAGAATAAGGCGAATCTGTAGCGACGGGCCACGGCTAAAAATTGGCTTCATAGGCTATGCGTATTCTCGCGTCGGAGAGGCAGGACCATCCAGGGATAATCCTGCCTGTGTCCAACTACTCTTCGCTGAACAGGTCGCCGCCGTGCATATCGATCATTTCCAGCGCCTTGCCGCCGCCGCGCGCCACACAGGTCAGCGGATCTTCAGCAACCACGACAGGAATGCCCGTCTCTTCCATTAACAGACGGTCAAGGTTACGCAGCAGCGCGCCGCCGCCGGTGAGCACCATACCGCGCTCGGAGATATCGGACGCCAGCTCCGGCGGACACTGTTCCAGCGCCACCATTACCGCGCTGACGATACCGGTCAACGGTTCCTGCAACGCTTCCAGAATCTCGTTTGAGTTCAGGGTAAAGCCGCGTGGAACACCTTCCGCCAGGTTACGACCGCGCACTTCGATTTCACGCACTTCATCGCCCGGATAAGCAGAACCGATTTCATGTTTAATGCGTTCTGCGGTCGCTTCACCAATCAGAGAGCCATAGTTACGGCGTACATAGTTGATGATCGCTTCGTCGAAACGGTCGCCGCCGATACGCACGGACGAGGAGTACACTACGCCGTTCAGGGAGATCACGGCGACTTCCGTCGTACCGCCGCCGATATCGACGACCATCGAACCGGTCGCTTCAGAGACCGGCAGACCGGCGCCGATTGCCGCCGCCATCGGCTCTTCAATCAGGAACACTTCTCGAGCGCCAGCGCCCTGAGCGGATTCACGAATTGCGCGGCGCTCTACCTGCGTCGCGCCGACCGGCACGCATACCAGTACGCGCGGGCTTGGGCGCATAAAGCTGTTGCTGTGCACTTGTTTAATAAAGTGCTGAAGCATTTTTTCGGTCACAAAGAAGTCAGCGATAACGCCGTCTTTCATCGGACGGATCGCCGCGATATTGCCCGGCGTACGGCCCAACATCTGCTTCGCATCATGACCGACCGCAGCCACGCTTTTCGGCGAACCGGCACGATCCTGACGAATGGCCACAACGGAAGGCTCATTCAATACGATGCCTTGTCCTTTTACATAAATGAGGGTATTCGCGGTACCCAGGTCAATGGACAGGTCATTGGAAAACATGCCACGAAATTTTTTCAACATACTAAGGGATAATCCTGAAAGCTGGGGCGGAAAACAAAATCCGCTTACTTTACCAACCACACGCAGCAGCGACAAGGCGCAAAAATCATCTGCTACGGTGAAAATTAGTGCAGTTCGTTTCCTTTGTTACAAATCTCGGCCTGAGTCCCTCAGGGCTGAAAAAATCAGCAGCAATCCTCGCTTTCGTTTGCAACCTGTCAAAGGTCATTCACCTGCATATTTGCTGCAACAATCTGGCGAGCAGACAAGCACACCCCCATGAGGCACAGCGCGCGTTATTCTACGTGAAAACAAATTAAACGGCAGGTTAAACCGAGTATCTTTGCGAATATTTTTTCACGTTTGTGTCAAGTGGTTGGGAGGAGGCAAAAAAATCACCCTGCCCGCCAGCCACGCCGCGTTTTGTCAGCGTCTGCCACTCGCCCCGTGAACGGACGCCCGTCGCGTAGACCTGCGTAGGCGTACCCGCGCAGGCCTCTACCAGACTTTGAACCAGAAGCTGGTTTTCCGTTCGCTTCTCAATGTTTCTGACCAGACTCGGATGTAGCTTGAGTAATTCCACATTAAGCGCTTTAATCCAGCTCGTGCTGACCAGCGTCAAACCCGCCTGCGTCACCGCCACCCGAACGCCAAGCGCATTGACTAAGCGAAGGATGGGTTGTAACCGACTGATGTGTTGACAAACATCCGCCTCCGCAAGTTCAATAATTATGCGATTTCGCTGTGATTTTTCACACTGCATTAATGTATCGCGCAACCAGCGCTGAAAACGCGGACGAATCAGCGACTCGACCGTTAACTGCATTGCCAGATTTTCATCCGGCCAGTAGCCCAGCAACGTAATCAGGCGGCTAATTTGTAATCTGTCATACTCTTCCGATAAACCAAATTGCAGCACCATCGGCATATACTCCGCCGAGCTAACCTCTTCTTTACCGTCATAGATGCGACACATCAATTCCCGATGATGCACGCGGCCTTCTCGCGTAACCGCTGGTTTTTGATAAAGTCGCGGTCCGCCCCGGTTTAGCATCTGCTCAATCAGCGTGCGCCAACGCACATTGCCGCGTCCTTTTTCCGGCAATGAGTCGTCGTAGATAGCCCAGCTATTCCCTCCCTGCAGGGCAGCATTCCGCGCCGCCGCTTCAGCATGCTCCATCACCTGCTCGGTGGACTGCCCGCTGCGCCAGGCGCAAATGCCGATATGTACCATATCGTCACGATCGAGCATTTTGTTAGCCGGTAGCGCATCGACGGCTTTTAAAAGTTGTCCGGCAATACTTTCCGCTTCTTTCAGCGTTCGATGCGGTAGCAGCACGGCAAAGTCGCTACGGTGATAGCGCGCCAGCAACGAGCCTGGATAACGCATAATAAATGTCGATAGCAAATTGATAAGCATAAACATCTGTTCTTCCGCCTGATTGCCGCCCAGGCTGTCGCGCAGAAGATTGAAGTCTGGCAAGCGGATCATCATCACCACGCCATGTACCCCCACTTTTTCTTGATCTTCCAGCAGCGTCGCCAGTTGGTTATCAAAAAACAGACGGTTACCGAGTCCGGTTTTGGTGTCCTGCGCGGCGTAGGAGCGAATTAGCGTGTCCAGGCGGCTACGCTGTTCATGAGCAAACTGAATTTCGGAAAGCAACACATCAAGTGCACTGCTGGTGCGCGTCGGCCATTCATAAACAGAACCGCGGACATTCGGTCCGCGTTCGCCATTCAGAATACGCGTTGAGCGAATTTCCAGAAGCTCTTGCCCGGAAAGCTGCCGTTGCAGCCAGCGCACCGATAAAAACAGAATCAGAACGATAAAGCCGATCGCCAGTGTCAGCGGCGCCGTAGCGATCAGTGAGTGAAAATAGTTGCCCATCGGGTCCTGATAAACCAGACGTAGCGACATACCCGGATGTTTGACTAGCGGCACGACCAGCTCGCGATACGTGTCACTGGTGCCGGCTGGCCGATAACCTCTGGCGCGAGAATGGCTGTAGACCCGGTGCTCCCCCTGCAACAGATCGACGCGCACAATATCGGAAGCGATCATGAGTTCGTCGATTCGCGGCGTCAGCGAAACAATATCGCGGGTCACCAGGTGTGTATCCATCGCTGTCGCCGCCGCCTGCACACGGCATACATACTTATACTGTACGGCATTATAAAAGCTTAGAGAGCAGCCTATCAGAGTCACGAAGATCGTTAACCCCGTGAGCAGCGTAACAAAAGCTGAGAATTTCGTCGTTAATCGCATCCTTGAGTTAACTCCGACAGTTATAAACAGTATGAAAAAGCGAATCTGAAGGCGGAATTCGCCACGGCGCGCAATGAAGCAGGCATACTACCAAAATGGGTCTGTCTGGCAATTTATTGCGTTGTATCGGCATCACGTTTTAATTAGCGAGTATAGTCTTCGTAGTTATTTTTCCAATCTACCATGTAAAGTGAGGACAGGTTATGCAGGCGTTGATCTTAGAACAGCAGGACGATAAAACCCTCGCATCCGTGCAATATCTCGAAGAGAGTCAACTGCCAGAGGGTGATGTGACGGTGGATGTCCACTGGTCCAGCCTGAATTATAAAGATGCTCTGGCTATCACCGGGAAAGGGAAAATTATCCGTCATTTTCCGATGATTCCTGGTATTGATTTCGCCGGCACCGTTCGCGCAAGCGAAGATCCTCGCTTTCATGCAGGCCAGGAAGTACTACTGACTGGCTGGGGCGTGGGCGAAAACCACTGGGGCGGTCTGGCCGAACGCGCACGCGTTAAAGGCGACTGGCTGGTCGCGCTGCCTGCGGGACTGAGCAGCCGTAACGCCATGATCATCGGCACCGCCGGTTTTACCGCCATGCTGTGCATAATGGCGCTGGAAGAGGCCGGCATCCGCCCTGAAGATGGCGAAATCGTTGTTACCGGCGCCAGCGGCGGCGTAGGCAGCACTGCGGTCGCGCTGCTGCATCAATTAGGTTATCAGGTCGTTGCGGTATCCGGCCGTGAAAGTACCCATGATTATTTACGCGCGCTTGGCGCTAACCGCATTCTGCCGCGCGATGCGTTCACCGACGCCCGCCCACTGGAGAAACAGCTTTGGGCAGGCGCGGTTGATACGGTCGGCGATAGCGTGCTGGCGAAAATCCTGGCGCAAATGAACTATGGTGGTTGCGTCGCAGCCTGCGGCCTGGCTGGCGGCTTTGCTCTGCCAACTACTGTCATGCCCTTTATTCTGCGCAACGTACGTCTGCAGGGCGTGGATTCCGTTATGACGCCGCCAGCGCGCCGCGCCGAGGCGTGGAAACGTTTGGTAAATGGCCTGCCGGACGCCTTCTACACCCAGGCGGCAACCGAGATAGACCTGGCCGATGCCCCGAAGTTTGCCGATGCCATCATTAATAATCAGGTTCAGGGCCGTACGCTGGTGAAGATAAAATAACGTCACGTATAAAAAAATTTACACTTAATTAACTATTTATTTTTACACATTGACATACTCCCTGTCATATTCACTACACGCCACGCCGTGTTGTGGTGGGTATACCGGGAGTCTGTTATGAAAAAAATACGTCCATTAACAGAAGCCGATGTGACTGCGGAATCGGCTTTTTTTATGCAGCGCCGACAGGTGCTAAAAGCGTTAGGCATCAGCGCGGCAGCCTTATCCTTACCCTCAACGGCGCAGGCCGATCTATTCAGTTGGTTTAAAGGCAACGATCGTCCGAAAGCGCCTGCCGGTAAACCGCTTGAGTTTAGTCAGCCTGCCGCCTGGCGAAGTGATTTAGCGTTAACGCCGGAAGATAAAGTAACGGGCTACAATAATTTCTATGAGTTTGGCCTCGATAAAGCCGACCCGGCGGCCAATGCCGGTAGTCTGAAAACCGAACCGTGGACGTTGAAAATCAGCGGGGAAGTCGCGAAGCCATTTACGCTGGATTACGACGATTTAACGCATCGTTTCCCATTAGAAGAGCGTATCTATCGGATGCGCTGCGTCGAAGCGTGGTCCATGGTCGTGCCGTGGATTGGTTTCCCTTTATATAAGCTACTCGCGCAGGCACAGCCCACCAGCCACGCTAAATATGTGGCATTCGAAACGCTATACGCGCCGGATGATATGCCGGGACAGAAAGATCGCTTTATTGGCGGCGGACTGAAATACCCTTATGTTGAGGGGCTACGTCTGGACGAAGCCATGCATCCGCTTACTCTGATGACCGTCGGCGTCTATGGCAAGGCGTTACCCCCGCAAAACGGCGCGCCCATTCGACTCATCGTTCCATGGAAGTATGGTTTTAAAGGTATTAAATCTATCGTCAGCATTAAACTAACCCGCGAACGCCCGCCAACCACCTGGAATTTGTCGGCTCCCAACGAATATGGTTTTTACGCCAATGTGAACCCGCATGTGGATCATCCACGCTGGTCTCAGGCTACTGAACGCTTTATTGGTTCAGGCGGTATCCTTGATGTGCAAAGACAGCCGACGCTACTGTTTAACGGCTACGCCAATGAAGTCGCTTCGCTGTATCGCGGTCTCAATTTGCGGGAGAATTTTTAAGTGCGTCTGACAGCAAAACAGATAACCTGGCTAAAAGTTTGCCTGCATCTTGCCGGTTTTTTGCCGCTTCTGTGGCTCTTTTGGGCAATAAATCAGGGTGGGCTAAGCGCAGACCCGGTAAAGGATATCCAACACTTTACCGGCAGAACCGCGCTCAAATTTTTGCTCGCCACCTTGCTGGTTTCACCACTGGCGCGCTACGCTAAACAGCCATTATTGATACGCACACGCCGCCTGTTGGGACTATGGTGTTTCGTTTGGGCCACACTGCATTTAACCAGCTATGCCTTGCTGGAATTGGGGATACATAACCTGGCGTTGTTAGGAAGCGAGCTGCTTTCACGTCCTTATTTGACGCTTGGGATCATTAGTTGGCTGGTGTTATTGGCTCTGACGTTGACCTCAACGCAATTTGCGCAGCGTAAATTGGGTAAACGCTGGCAAACACTGCATAACGTCGTCTATCTTGTCGTGATCCTGGCCCCCATACATTATCTGTGGTCGGTAAAGATTTTATCACCGCAACCGGTCATCTACGCGGCATTAGCATTAGCCCTTTTAGCGTTGCGTTACCGGAAGTTTCGCCAGTGGTGGCGCTAGTTTGGTGAATTGTGCGGTCGATTGCAAAACGCAAAACAGGCAATGTCCTTTGCATGTTTTGGGTTGATAATCTTCCCTGATAAGACCAGTATTTAGCTGCCAATTGCGACGAAATAGTTATAATGTGCGACTTTGCATTCCCCCACGGCGATTTTCGTTCGCAGAAAGGGTGACAATCGTGCAATGAAGGTATATTTTGTTTTTTGCCCGAAAATGGCAGAAGATAGCCGCACAATGACTGGCAAATCATGAATTTCACCTTCGGGTGCTACGGCATAACAGGCAAATCAAAGATGCGCGGTATTTTACCCGCAGCAGTCATTCACATGCTTTACAGACGGCGCTAAAACGCCTGTCACAATCACACTAAACAAAGAGTACGGAACCCACTCATGGATATTCGTAAGATTAAAAAACTGATCGAGCTGGTTGAAGAATCAGGTATCTCCGAACTGGAAATTTCTGAAGGCGAAGAATCTGTTCGCATCAGCCGCACAACGGCAAATGCCGGTTTTCCGGTGATGCAGCAGGCTTATGCGGCGCCGATGATGCAGCAACCTGCTCTGTCTAACGCTGTCGCGCCAGCGGCTACTCCAGCAATGGAAGCGCCTGCCGCAGCGGAAATCAGTGGTCACATCGTACGCTCCCCAATGGTTGGTACTTTCTACCGCACCCCAAGCCCGGACGCGAAAGCGTTCATCGAAGTGGGCCAGAAAGTGAACGTGGGCGATACCCTGTGCATCGTTGAAGCCATGAAAATGATGAACCAGATCGAAGCAGACAAAGCAGGTACTGTGAAAGCGATTCTGGTCGAAAGTGGTCAACCGGTAGAATTTGACGAGCCACTGGTCGTCATCGAGTAACGAGGCGAACATGTTGGATAAAATTGTCATCGCCAACCGCGGCGAGATCGCACTACGTATTCTTCGTGCCTGTAAAGAACTCGGCATCAAGACCGTCGCTGTGCACTCAAGCGCGGATCGCGATTTAAAACACGTATTGCTGGCGGATGAGACGGTCTGTATTGGTCCGGCGCCGTCCGTAAAAAGTTATCTGAACATCCCGGCTATCATTAGCGCCGCTGAAATCACCGGCGCGGTGGCAATCCATCCGGGCTACGGCTTCCTTTCTGAGAACGCCAATTTTGCCGAGCAGGTTGAACGTTCCGGCTTTATCTTTATCGGCCCGAAAGCGGACACCATCCGCCTGATGGGCGATAAAGTGTCCGCTATTACCGCTATGAAAAAAGCGGGCGTGCCGACCGTGCCAGGATCTGACGGCCCGCTGGGCGACGATATGAATGCGAACCGCGCTCATGCCAAACGTATTGGCTATCCGGTGATCATCAAAGCGTCCGGCGGCGGCGGCGGCCGCGGTATGCGCGTGGTTCGTAGCGATGCTGAACTGGCGCAGTCCATCTCCATGACCAAAGCGGAAGCGAAGGCGGCTTTCAGTAACGACATGGTGTACATGGAAAAATACCTGGAAAATCCACGCCACATCGAAATTCAGGTGCTGGCGGACGGCCAGGGCAACGCTATCTATCTGGCGGAACGCGACTGTTCCATGCAGCGTCGCCACCAGAAAGTGGTTGAAGAAGCCCCGGCGCCAGGCATTACGCCGGAACTGCGTCGCTATATCGGCGAACGCTGCGCGAAAGCGTGCGTAGACATCGGCTATCGCGGCGCAGGGACGTTCGAATTCCTGTTCGAAAACGGCGAGTTCTATTTCATCGAAATGAACACCCGTATTCAGGTTGAACACCCGGTGACTGAAATGATTACCGGCGTCGATTTGATCAAAGAACAGTTGCGCATCGCGGCGGGTCAGCCGCTGTCGATCACTCAGGACGAAGTTGTGGTTCGCGGCCATGCGGTAGAATGCCGTATCAACGCCGAAGATCCGAACACCTTCCTGCCAAGCCCCGGCAAAATCACGCGCTTCCATGCGCCAGGCGGCTTTGGCGTTCGCTGGGAATCCCATATCTACGCGGGCTACACGGTGCCGCCGTACTATGATTCCATGATTGGCAAACTTATCTGCTACGGTGAAAACCGCGACGTGGCGATTGCCCGTATGAAAAATGCCCTGCAGGAACTGATTATCGATGGTATAAAAACCAATATCGATCTGCAGACCCGCATCATGAATGACGAGCACTTCCAGCACGGTGGAACCAACATCCACTATCTGGAGAAAAAACTCGGTCTTCAGGAAAAGTAATCGCACGTTAATCTTAAAAGGCCGGTTAATCCGGCCTTTTTTATTTCTGGGGATAGCGATGCCCCATCATGTACAATTCCCGCTTTCTTCACCCACAAGGGACAAAAAATGGACGCTCGTTTTTTTCAGGCCCATAAAGAGGCGCGCTGGGCGCTGTGGCTGACCCTTTGCTATCTGGCGGTATGGTTAGTGGCTGCTTACTTACCTGGAAACTCGCCGGGAATTACCGGTCTGCCGCACTGGTTCGAGATGGCCTGCTTATTGACGCCGCTGGTCTTTATTTTGCTGTGCTGGGCGATGGTGAAATTCATTTATCGCGATATTCCGCTGGAGGATGACGATGCAGCTTGAGGTCATTCTACCGCTGGTAGCCTATCTGGTTGTGGTATTCGGGATCTCCGTTTACGCCATGCGCAAACGTACCGCAGGCACCTTTTTAAACGAATACTTTCTTGGCAGCCGTTCGATGGGCGGGATCGTGCTCGCGATGACGCTTACCGCCACCTATATTAGCGCCAGTTCATTTATCGGCGGTCCCGGCGCGGCTTATAAATACGGTTTAGGCTGGGTATTGCTGGCGATGATCCAGCTTCCCGCCGTCTGGCTTTCACTGGGTATTCTGGGTAAAAAATTCGCTATTCTGGCGCGTCGCTATAATGCCGTTACGCTTAACGATATGCTATTCGCCCGCTACCAAAGCCGCCTGTTGGTATGGCTGGCAAGCCTGAGTTTATTGGTCGCGTTTATTGGCGCAATGACCGTACAATTTATCGGCGGCGCGCGGCTGCTGGAAACCGCAGCGGGGATCCCCTACGAAACCGGCCTGCTCATATTTGGCGTCAGTATCGCACTCTATACGGCATTTGGCGGCTTTCGCGCCAGCGTACTTAACGATACGTTACAGGGCCTGGTGATGCTGATCGGCACAGTAGTATTGCTGGTCGGCGTGGTTCATGCGGCGGGCGGTTTAAGCCAGGCCGTTGACACGCTACACGCTCTCGACCCCAAACTGGTGACGCCGCAGGGTGCCGATAACATACTTTCTCCCGCCTTTATGACCTCTTTTTGGGTACTGGTCTGTTTTGGCGTGGTTGGCCTGCCGCATACGGCGGTGCGCTGCATCTCCTATAAAGATAGTAAAGCGGTACACCGGGGCATTATTATCGGTACGATTGTCGTGGCGATTTTAATGTTCGGAATGCACCTTGCCGGCGCGCTGGGTCGTGCGGTGCTTCCGGATCTGACGGTGCCGGATCTGGTGATCCCCACCCTGATGGTGAAAGTCTTGCCGCCGTTTGCCGCCGGGATCTTCCTTGCTGCGCCAATGGCGGCGATCATGTCGACAATTAACGCCCAACTGCTGCAAAGTTCCGCGACGATCATTAAAGATCTCTATCTCAACCTGCGCCCCGATCAGATGCAAAATGAGATCCGGCTGAAGCGTATGTCGGCAGCGATCACATTACTGTTAGGCGCGCTGTTGCTGCTGGCCGCGTGGAAACCGCCAGAGATGATCATTTGGCTCAACCTGCTGGCGTTTGGCGGCCTGGAAGCGGTGTTCTTATGGCCGCTGGTATTGGGCCTTTATTGGGAGCGGGCAAACGCGGCAGGCGCGTTAAGCGCCATGATCGTGGGCGGCGTGCTATATGCCCTGCTTGCCACATTTAATATTCAGTATCTGGGCTTTCATCCGATTGTGCCCGCGTTACTGTTAAGTTTACTGGCTTTTCTGATCGGAAACCGATTCGGTTCCTCCGCTTCGCAAGCCACCGTATTGTCTACTGATAAATAAAGAGTTTTGCCATGCCATGGATCCAATTGAAACTGAATACCACCGGCGCGAATGCTGAAGATTTGAGTGATGCGCTGATGGAAGCGGGCGCCGTCTCCATCACCTTTCAGGATACGCACGATACGCCGGTTTTTGAGCCGTTGCCGGGCGAAACCCGTCTGTGGGGCGATACCGATGTGATCGGTCTGTTCGACGCCGAAACCGACATGAAAGACGTTGTCGCGATTCTGGAGCAACATCCCCTGCTGGGCGCCGGATTTGCCCATAAAATCGAACAACTGGAAGATAAAGACTGGGAACGCGAATGGATGGATAATTTCCACCCGATGCGCTTTGGCGAACGTCTGTGGATTTGCCCCAGTTGGCGCGATATCCCGGACGAGAATGCGGTCAACGTGATGCTCGACCCGGGACTGGCGTTCGGTACGGGTACGCACCCCACCACATCCTTATGTCTGCAATGGCTGGACGGGCTCGATCTCAACGGCAAAACCGTGATCGATTTCGGCTGCGGTTCCGGCATTCTGGCGATTGCCGCGCTGAAGCTGGGGGCGGCAAAGGCGATTGGCATTGATATCGATCCACAGGCTATCCAGGCCAGTCGCGATAATGCCGAACGCAACGGCGTGTCTGAGAGGCTGGAGCTGTATCTGCCGAAAGACCAGCCAGACGCCATGAAAGCCGACGTGGTCGTCGCTAACATCCTGGCTGGCCCGTTACGCGAACTGGCGCCGTTAATCAGCGTGCTACCCGTTGAGGGCGGTTTGCTGGGCCTTTCCGGTATTCTTGCCAGCCCGGCGGAAAGCGTCTGCGACGCTTACGCCGAGCTTTTCACTCTCGACCCGGTCGTTGAAAAAGAAGAGTGGTGCCGCATTACTGGCCGTAAGAAATAGTTCTTGTCTGCGTGGTCGCCTGGCCACGCTTTTCTCCACACAACTCGCCTTAACGCCTTTCTGCTACTTCGATATAATATTAAATAATTTATTGATTTATATAATAATCCATCCAATTAAACGTCTCGAAATTCGAACGGCGAACTTGCCGTTGTCGTGATGATGTTTGCAGGAGGCACGCTAAGGAACGCTTGTGGCAATCTCCCCCTTCAGGCTGGCAATGGTGAAAAATCACGCGCAGCGGGAAAGTGATCTTGTCCTGAAACGAGACGGCGATCCCATTCATTTGGGGTAATTAGCTTATAAAAAAAGCAGATTATCCCGTTCATCTTGTTCCTGGACGAAGAAATATAGAGAAGTTACGGGAATTTGTAAGCGCGTACAAAACCGACAACAATGAATAACTCTATGATTTTAATGAATTATCAATTTATTTTACTGTTTTTAAGCACGATTCATTGATCTACAACAGTGGATTGTTCAAAGTTTGGCCTTTCATCTCGTGCAAAAAATGCGTAATATACGCCGCCTTGCAGTCACAGTATGGTCATTTCTTAACTCATGCGCATCGGACAATATCAGCTCAGAAATCGCCTGATCGCAGCGCCCATGGCTGGCATTACTGACAGACCTTTTCGGACGCTGTGCTATGAGATGGGAGCAGGATTGACAGTATCCGAGATGATGTCTTCTAACCCGCAAGTGTGGGAAAGCGATAAATCTCGTTTACGGATGGTGCACGTTGATGAGCCAGGTATTCGCACGGTGCAAATTGCCGGCGGCTCCCCGGTTGAGATGGCCGATGCCGCACGTATTAACGTGGAAAGCGGCGCCCAGATTATTGATATCAATATGGGGTGCCCGGCGAAGAAAGTGAATCGTAAGCTTGCAGGTTCAGCCCTCTTGCAGTACCCGGATTTAGTGAAGTCTATACTCATCGGGGTCGTAAACGCAGTGGACGTTCCTGTGACTCTCAAGATTCGCACCGGCTGGGCGCCGGAATACCGTAACTGCGTAGAGATTGCCCAACTGGCTGAAGATTGTGGTATTCAGGCTCTGACCATCCATGGCCGCACCCGCGCCTGTTTGTTCAACGGAGAAGCTGAATATGACAGTATTCGGGCAGTTAAGCAGAAAGTTTCCATTCCGATTATCGCGAATGGCGACATTACTAACCCGCGTAAAGCCAGAGCTGTTCTCGACTATACAGGGGCAGATGCCCTGATGATAGGCCGCGCAGCTCAGGGAAGACCCTGGATCTTTCGGGAAATCCAGCATTATCTGGACACTGGGGAGCTGCTCCCGCCGCTGCCGCTGGCAGAGGTGAAGCGCTTGCTTTGCGCGCATGTTCGGGAACTGCATGACTTTTACGGTCAGGCAAAAGGGTACCGAATCGCGCGTAAACACGTCTCCTGGTATCTCCAGGAGCACGCTCCAAATGACCAGTTTCGGCGCACATTCAACGCTATTGAGGACGCCAGCGAACAGCTGGAGGCGTTGGAGGCATACTTCGAAAATTTTGCGTAAACAGAAATAAAGAGCTGACAGAACTATGTTCGAACAACGCGTAAATTCTGACGTACTGACCGTTTCTACCGTTAACTCTCAGGATCAGGTAACCCAAAAACCCCTGCGTGACTCGGTTAAACAGGCACTGAAGAACTATTTTGCTCAACTGAACGGTCAGGATGTTAATGACCTGTATGAGCTGGTACTGGCTGAAGTAGAACAGCCCCTGTTGGACATGGTGATGCAATACACCCGTGGTAACCAGACCCGTGCTGCTCTGATGATGGGCATCAACCGTGGTACGCTGCGTAAAAAATTAAAAAAATACGGCATGAACTAATTTCGATTAGCTAACTGCTTGTTTAAAAAGGCGCTACTCGGCATGGGGAAGCGCCTTTTTTATACGCACCATATGGAATTTGGTCATGAAAGCGGAATGTGAACCTCAGTACTTTGGCGATGAATCGAAGAAGATTATTCACGGTGACGCGCTAACAGAACTTAAAAAACTGCCTTCTGAAAGCATTGACTTAATTTTTGCCGATCCGCCGTACAATATCGGAAAAGATTTCGACGGTATGGTGGAATCCTGGGATGAAGCATCTTTTCTGGCCTGGCTGTATGAATGCGTTGATGAATGCTACCGCGTGCTGAAGAAACACGGCACCATGTACATCATGAACAGCACAGAAAATATGCCGTATATCGATCTCAAATGCCGAACGCTTTTTACCATCAAAAGCCGTATCGTCTGGTCCTATGATAGTTCCGGGGTACAGGCGAAAAAATACTTTGGTTCTATGTATGAACCAATCCTGATGATGGTAAAAAACCCGAAAAGCTATACCTTTAACCGCGACGCGATTCTGGTCGAGACCACGACGGGCGCTAAGCGCGCGCTAATTGATTATCGAAAAAACCCGCCCCAACCATACAATCAGAAAAAAGTACCGGGCAACGTCTGGTCATTTCCACGCGTACGTTATCTGATGGATGAATATGAAAACCATCCTACGCAAAAACCCAGCGCGCTGTTAAGACGGATCATACTGGCCTCTTCTAACCCAGGAGATACCGTGCTGGACCCTTTCGCGGGTAGTTTTACTACGGGCGCTGTCGCAGCGATGTCAGGACGTAAGTTTATCGGTATTGAAATCAATAATGAGTACGTAAAAATCGGCCTCAGAAGATTGAGCATCACTTCGCATTATTCAGAAAATGAACTTGCAAAAGTTAAAAAGAGAAAGACAAAAAACCTATCAAAAAAGCGGCGAAATGTTGGGATAAATGCGCTATTTTCAGAGAAGTAAAAGCATTGTAAGTCCGCTTTTCAGCGTCAAAATTTCATGTATATTCCCAGCACGCATGGGCATGAATACACAGGATTTGACGATGATACGTAAGTATTGGTGGCTGGTTGTTTTTGCCGTCTCCGTTTTTCTTTTTGATGCGCTTTTGATGCAATGGATCGAATTGATGGCAACTGAACAGGATAAGTGTCGAAACATGGACTCTGTTAACCCTCTCAAATTGATCAATTGTACCGATCTGGAGTAGCGAACCGGGCGATTTAACCTATGATTATTTATCGCCTGGATTTCTTTTATCCCTTATAAAATCAGTGTATTAAAACACTTTAAGGATAAAAGAAGGGGGATACTATCTCGTCCTTTTCTTTTCCTGCATAACCAATGAGCTAACGAAACATGCCGGTTAGTGAGTACAACCACATCCTTGTGGCGGTTTCATTTGCTGTCGCTATTTTTGCGTCCTATACCGCATTAAATATGGCCGGACGCGTTGTCGGAAACGCCAGAACAAGCGCCAGAATATGGCTAATGGGCGGCGGATTCGCACTGGGCGTCGGTATTTGGGCTATGCATTTTGTTGGGATGCTGGCGATGGATCACGCGATGAACATGCGCTTCGATCCTTTCCTCACCGGCCTCTCCATGCTGATTGCGATCGGTTCCTCCCTTTTTGCGTTATGGCTGGTCAGCGCTGAAAAATTGCGCCTGCGCCGCTTACTGCCGGGCGCGCTGGTGATGGGGTTGGGCATCAGCGCAATGCATTATACCGGGATGGCGGCGCTGCAATTCGCTTCCATCATCGTCTGGAATAGCGCGTGGGTTGCTCTCTCTATCATTATCGCGCTACTGGCGTCCTACGCCGCGCTGTGGCTCACGTTCCGCCTGCGTCATGAGGGAACGGATGTTGCTCTGAGGCGAGCAGGCGCCGCGGTATTAATGGGGATAGCTATCGCCGGCATGCATTACGCCGGCATGAAGGCCGCGCACTTTCCCCAAAACTGGCCGATGGAGCATCGTGGCGTCGATGGCAACTGGCTGGCTATTCTTGTCAGCGTGGTAGCGCTGACTATCCTGGGTATTACTCTGCTGGTTTCTTTATTTGACGCCCGGCTTCAGGCCCGTACCGCACGGCTTGCCTCTTCGCTGGCACAGGCGAACCAGGAACTGGCACAGTTAGCGCTGCATGATACGCTCACCCGATTACCAAACCGGGTACTCCTTGAGGATCGTCTGGAACAGGCCATCAGCAAAGCGAATCGGGAAGGTACGCCTTTCGCGCTACTGTTTATGGATCTGGATGGCTTTAAAACCGTTAATGACGCTTATGGTCATGATATCGGCGATAAGTTATTGGTGGCGGTAACGCATCGTCTGAACCAACCGCTGAACGGTCAGTTTACCCTGGCGCGGATTGGCGGCGATGAGTTTGTGCTGCTCGCAGAAGTCAGCGCGCCTGACGAAGCGGCTTCCCTTGCCAGCGCGCTGGTACATTCGATAGATGCGCCCTTTACGATAGATCCGTATGAACTGGTCGTCACCCTTAGCGTTGGAATAGCGCTCTATCCGCTGGACGGAAAAAACGAACGGGAACTGATGTTCAACGCCGATGCCGCGATGTACCACACGAAACATACGGGGCGTAACTGTCAGCGCCAGTGATATAAGACGGTAATTCACCATTTGGATTGTCCGCTCCCCCCAACATGTTGTTTCCTTAAGGTTCTCACACCAGAAAGGACATCAACATGCTGAGCAGAGAGGACTTTTACATGATAAAGCAAATGCGCCAGCAGGGCGCGTACATTGTCGATATTGCGACTCAGATTGGTTGCTCTGAACGGACGGTCAGACGCTACCTCAAATACCCTGAACCGCCAGCCAGAAAGACCCGCCACAAAATGGTTAAGCTGAAACCGTTTATGGATTACATCGACATGCGCCTGGCAGAGAATGTCTGGAATAGTGAGGTTATCTTCGCGGAGATTAAGGCAATGGGTTATACGGGCGGACGTTCCATGCTGCGTTACTACATCCAGCCCAAACGTAAAATGCGTCCGTCAAAAAGAACAGTTCGCTTCGAAACTCAGCCTGGATACCAGCTCCAGCACGACTGGGGCGAAGTTGAGGTGGAGGTTGCCGGGCAACGGTGCAAAGTTAACTTTGCGGTTAATACGCTGGGGTTCTCCCGCCGCTTCCATGTCTTCGCAGCACCAAAACAGGATGCTGAGCATACCTACGAATCACTGGTTCGCGCCTTCCGCTACTTCGGTGGTTGTGTGAAAACGGTGCTGGTTGATAACCAGAAGGCTGCGGTGCTGAAGAATAACAACGGGAAAGTCGTGTTCAACTCCGGATTCCTGTTGCTGGCCGACCACTATAACTTCCTGCCACGGGCATGCCGTCCACGCAGGGCCAGAACAAAAGGTAAGGTTGAGCGAATGGTGAAATACCTCAAGGAGAACTTCTTCGTCCGGTACCGCAGGTTCGACAGCTTCACTCATGTTAATCAACAACTGGAGCAATGGATAGCCGATGTGGCTGACAAACGGGAACTTCGCCAGTTCAAAGAAACGCCGGAACAGCGCTTCGCGCTGGAGCAGGAACATCTGCAGCCGTTACCGGATACGGACTTCGATACCAGTTACTTCGATATCCGCCATGTGTCCTGGGACAGCTATATCGAGGTTGGTGGTAATCGTTACAGCGTTCCCGAAGCGCTGTGTGGTCAGCCGGTATCGATACGAATATCGCTGGATGACGAGTTGCGGATCTACAGTAATGAGAAACTGGTGGCCTCACATCGCCTCTGTTCGGCATCGTCTGGCTGGCAGACAGTGCCGGAGCATCACGCCCCGCTCTGGCAGCAGGTCAGTCAGGTGGAACATCGACCACTGAGTGCCTATGAGGAGCTGTTGTGATGCATGAGCTGGAAGTCCTGCTGAGTCGCCTGAAAATGGAGCATCTGAGTTATCACGTTGAAAGCCTGCTGGAACAGGCAGCTAAAAAAGAGCTGAACTACCGGGAGTTCCTGTGCATGGCGCTACAGCAGGAATGGAACGGCAGGCATCAGCGCGGTATGGAGTCCAGGCTGAAGCAGGCTCGTCTGCCGTGGGTCAAAACGCTGGAGCAGTTCGACTTTACCTTCCAGCCGGGCATCGACCGTAAGGTTGTCCGGGAACTGGCTGGTCTGGCGTTCGTGGAGCGCAGCGAAAACGTGATCCTGCTGGGACCTCCTGGTGTCGGAAAAACTCATCTGGCCATAGCTCTTGGCGTGAAAGCGGTGGATGCGGGACATCGGGTACTGTTTATGCCACTGGACAGACTGATCGCGACACTGATGAAAGCGAAACAGGAAAACCGTCTGGAGCGTCAGCTGCAGCAACTGAGTTATGCCCGGGTGTTGATCCTGGATGAAATAGGCTATCTGCCGATGAACAGAGAGGAAGCCAGCCTGTTCTTCCGGCTACTGAACCGTCGATATGAAAAAGCGAGCATCATACTGACGTCAAACAAAGGGTTCGCAGACTGGGGAGAAATGTTCGGAGATCACGTGCTGGCAACAGCGATACTGGATCGGTTGCTACATCACTCAACCACGCTGAATATCAAAGGAGAGAGTTACCGGTTAAAAGAGAAACGTAAAGCTGGAGTGCTGACCAAAAACACAACGCCAATCAGTGATGATGAAATGGTGAAAAGCGGACAGCATCAGTAACGAAAGTATCTTAGCGGGCATGAAAATGGCAAATAACGGTCAAACATCGTGGCGTTGACATAACGGATACCATTTCTTTCAGCCATCAATGAATATGCTGGCGCAAACCCAACTTCAGCTAATGAATGACCTGTGGCTGGCGCTGGAGAGACAAGAGCTCAGGCTGGTATATCAGCCTAAATTTCAGGCCCCTGCCGGCCCCATTGTAGGATTTGAGGCATTGCTGCGCTGGCATCATCCAAAACAAGGCGTACTGAATCCTGACCAGTTTTTACCGCTGGCGGAAAAAACGGGTCTTATTGTCGCCATCGGTAGCTGGGTTATCAACGAGGCGTGTCGCCAGCTCCGCGAGTGGCACTTACAGGGATACGCCTTATGGTCAGTTGCGGTAAACCTGTCCGCCTTACAATTTGAGCAGCCTGGCCTTGTGGATACCATTAGGCAGAGCCTGGCCCGACACAATATCCGGCCCGATTTGTTGATTCTGGAAATCACCGAAACCACAGCGATGAATAAGCCGGAGCAAAGCGTCGCTATACTAACCAGATTAACGGAAATGGGGGTTAAGGCCTCTATTGACGACTTTGGCACCGGTTATTCCAGCCTTCTCTATCTGAAACGTCTTCCGGCGTGCGAACTAAAAATTGATCGCGCTTTCGTGCATGAACTCAGCGCGGCAGGCGACGGCGCGACCATTGTTGCGGCTATTGTCGCACTGGCGAAAGCGTTAAATCTGCAAATTGTGGCAGAAGGCGTAGAAAATGAAACGCAGCAACAATTTCTGACACAATTGGGATGCCATACGCTTCAGGGATTCCTGCTTGGCAAACCGCGCACTGCAGAGGAAATCGATCGCGATATTCTCGATTCCACCAATACATTTATCAGGTCAATATATAATACCCGCCAAAAGTAATCTCAGGCTCCTTCCGCCTGATGTTCATTCGACATTAATTGCGTCACACAGCCATCCGGACTTAGCATTTTTAATACGTTATCGACTAATGTTGGCGCCTGCTTATAAAGATCATAACTTGTGGGATTCATTAACCAGTTCTTTACTATTCCGCTGAAACTACCGTGCAGAATAATTAATATGACGCCTAAATCAAGACTGCCTGAAATCAGCTTTTTATCCATACATTGCTGTAATACTTCAAGCAACGACTGATGATGGAAACCAATCTTCTCCCGAATGGTCTGTTCCGATATCATGCCATTATGGAACTCACATTTATGATATAAAATCTGCATTAACGCCTGCTGGCGAGGCACTGCCGCAATATATTGTAAGGCTGCAATAAATTTCTCACGTAAATCCTGTAAAGGATTATCATTCCTGTATCCCGTAAGCCTATCCTGAATGAGTTCGCGTAAAGGCGGTTGCTGTAACCAGACCTCGTTAAACAACTGCGTTTTATTCTCAAAGTGCCAGTAGATGGCTCCCCGCGTGACATCAGCGGCATCAGCGATATCGTTCAGTGTCGTGTTGGCAACGCCGCGCAAAGCGAACTGCACAATAGCGGTTTCAATCAGATGTTGCCGTGTCTTAAGCGCATCCGCCTTCGTTTTCTTCGCCATAATTAAGATATCCGGAAACATAAAAACGATACATACGCTGGTAAAATATTCAGCACAAAAAACAACTTTACCATGTCCTTTTTAGCCAGACGAGAGACAGCTATTTTTATTTCGCACAACATCGCCAAATCAATAATAAAAATAAATGCATTAGATAAATATATTCACATAGGATATGTATTCCGAATTATGTAATTCAACTTCATAAGTTTACTAATCCGGACATTATGAAACGACAAAGAATGAATGTCTTTTGCTTTTATGTGCCGTGAACCCCACCCCAAAATAAGTATTACTTACATCACAAGCTAATAATTTGTAGGATACCCCTCTGCTATTCTATTTTTCGCGCGTTAACGCCTTACCATCACCCGGTAAATAACGAGCTTTCGGTTTTTTAAGGAACAGTAATGACGAAACATGCCAGGTTTTCACTCCTGCCCTCATTCATCATATTCTCTGCTGCGCTGCTGGCCGGTTGTAACGACCAGGGAGATACCCAGGCTCATCCCGGCGAGCCGCAAGTCACCATCCATGTGGTCGAAACAGCGCCGTTAGCCGTAACGACCGAACTTCCCGGACGTACGTCTGCATTTCGCATTGCGGAGGTTCGCCCCCAGGTGAGCGGGATCGTGCTTAAAAGAAATTTCACCGAAGGTAGCGATGTGGAGGCCGGACAGTCGCTTTATCAGATCGATCCTGCCACTTATCAGGCCGATTATGACAGCGCTAAAGGCGAACTTGCTAAAAGCGAAGCGGCTGCGGCTATCGCGCACCTGACGGTCAAACGCAATGTTCCGCTGGTCGGCACAAAATATATCAGCCAACAGGAATATGATCAGGCGATTGCCGACGCCCGCCAGGCCGATGCCACCGTTGTGGCGGCAAAAGCCGCTGTTGAAAGCGCGCGTATTAACCTTGCGTATACCAAAGTCACCTCGCCCATCAGCGGGCGTATAGGAAAATCTAACGTGACTGAAGGCGCGCTGGTGACTAACGGTCAGTCAACTGAACTGGCTACCGTACAGCAACTCGACCCGATTTATGTCGACGTTACGCAATCAAGCAACGACTTTATGCGACTCAGGCAATCCGTCGAACAAGGTAGCCTGCATAAAGACAGCGCAAGTAGCACGGTTGAACTGGTCATGGAAAATGGTCAGGTCTATCCGCTTAAAGGCACACTGCAATTTTCCGACGTTACCGTAGATGAAAGCACCGGCTCTATCACGCTCAGGGCGGTTTTCCCCAATCCACAGCACAGCTTACTTCCCGGTATGTTTGTTCGTGCCCGCATTGATGAAGGCATCCAGCCCAATGCCATCCTTGTCCCCCAGCAGGGCGTGACCCGCACGCCGCGCGGCGACGCAATGGTGATGGTAGTTAACGATAAAAGCCAGGTCGAAGCCCGCAATGTCGTGGCGGCGCAGGCTATTGGTGATAAATGGCTCATCAGCAAAGGGTTAAAACCGGGCGATAAAGTCATCATCAGCGGCTTACAAAAAGCGCGACCGGGCGTCCAGGTGAAAGCCACTACCGATGCTTCGGCTGCGAAAACGGCGCAATAAGGTAACCGTACATGGCAAACTTTTTTATTAGACGTCCTATTTTCGCCTGGGTTCTGGCCATTATCCTGATGATGGCGGGCGCACTGGCAATAATGCAACTTCCCGTTGCGCAGTACCCAACCATTGCGCCGCCAGCGGTTTCTATTTCTGCGACCTATCCTGGCGCGGATGCGCAGACGGTACAGGATACAGTTACTCAGGTTATCGAACAAAATATGAACGGCATCGATAACCTGATGTATATGTCCTCTACCAGCGACTCTGCCGGTAGCGTGACCATCACCCTGACCTTCCAGTCCGGAACCGATCCGGATATCGCGCAGGTTCAGGTGCAAAATAAATTGCAGCTCGCCACGCCTTTACTGCCGCAAGAAGTCCAGCAGCAGGGGATTAGCGTTGAAAAATCCAGCAGCAGCTTTTTGATGGTCGCCGGGTTTGTCTCGGATAATCCGAACACTACCCAGGACGACATCTCTGACTATGTCGCCTCTAATATTAAGGATTCTATCAGCCGTCTGAATGGCGTGGGCGACGTTCAGCTATTTGGCGCGCAGTATGCCATGCGTATCTGGCTGGATGCGAATCTGCTAAATAAATACCAGCTCACGCCAGTTGACGTCATCAACCAGTTAAAAGTACAGAACGACCAGATTGCAGCAGGCCAACTGGGCGGCACGCCAGCATTACCAGGCCAGCAGCTTAACGCCTCAATCATCGCCCAAACGCGTCTGAAAGATCCACAAGAGTTCGGCAAAGTTACGTTGCGAGTCAATGCCGACGGTTCTGTCGTCCATCTCAAAGATGTCGCGCGTATTGAGCTTGGCGGTGAAAACTATAACGTTGTGGCGCGCATTAACGGTAAACCGGCCTCCGGTCTGGGTATTAAACTGGCGACCGGCGCCAACGCGCTGGATACCGCAACCGCAATCAAAGCAAAACTGGTGGAGCTGCAACCTTTCTTCCCTCAGGGAATGAAGGTGGTTTATCCCTATGACACAACGCCCTTCGTAAAGATATCTATTCACGAAGTAGTAAAAACGCTGTTTGAAGCGATTATTCTGGTGTTCCTGGTAATGTATCTGTTTTTACAGAATATCCGGGCAACTCTGATTCCTACCATCGCTGTTCCCGTCGTATTGTTAGGCACTTTCGCAATACTCTCCGCCTTTGGCTATTCCATCAATACCCTGACGATGTTCGGCATGGTACTGGCGATAGGGCTGTTGGTTGACGATGCGATAGTGGTCGTAGAAAACGTTGAACGTGTGATGATGGAGGATAATCTTTCTCCCCGAGAGGCGACGGAAAAATCCATGTCGCAGATTCAGGGAGCGCTGGTGGGTATCGCGATGGTACTGTCTGCGGTATTTATCCCGATGGCCTTTTTTGGCGGCTCAACCGGGGCAATTTATCGTCAGTTCTCTATTACTATTGTTTCAGCAATGGCGCTATCCGTTCTGGTTGCGTTGATTCTGACGCCAGCGCTGTGCGCTACGCTGCTTAAACCCGTATCTGCTGAACATCACAAGAAAAAAAGCGGCTTCTTTGGCTGGTTCAATGCCAGGTTTGACCACAGCGTTAACCACTATACTAACAGCGTTAGCGGTATCGTTCGTAATACGGGTCGCTATCTCATTATCTATCTGCTGATTGTTGTCGGAATGGCGGTTCTGTTTTTACGCCTCCCGACCTCCTTCCTGCCGGAAGAAGATCAGGGGGTATTCCTGACCATGATTCAGCTCCCCTCTGGCGCTACGCAAGAACGTACGCAGAAAGTGCTGGATCAAGTCACTCATTACTACCTGAATAATGAAAAAGTGAACGTCGAAAGCGTGTTTACCGTAAACGGCTTTAGCTTTAGCGGTCAGGGACAAAACTCAGGGATGGCATTTGTCAGCCTTAAACCCTGGGAAGACCGTAGCGGTGAAGAAAATAGCGTCGAAGCCGTTATCGCCCGAGCAACACGCGCCTTTAGCCAGATTCGCGACGGGTTGGTGTTCCCCTTCAACATGCCGGCGATTGTCGAGTTAGGTACCGCGACAGGTTTCGACTTTGAACTGATCGATCAGGGAGGACTCGGTCACGATGCGCTAACAAAAGCGCGTAATCAACTCTTAGGTATGGTCGCAAAGCATCCGGATCTGTTAGTGCGCGTACGCCCGAACGGGCTGGAAGACACGCCACAGTTCAAGCTGGATGTCGATCAGGAAAAAGCGCAGGCGCTCGGCGTTTCGTTGTCTGATATCAACGAAACCATCTCCGCGGCGTTGGGCGGCTATTACGTTAATGACTTTATCGATCGTGGGCGAGTGAAAAAAGTATACGTTCAGGCTGATGCTCAGTTCCGTATGCTGCCAGAAGATATCAACAATCTTTATGTACGCAGCGCCAATGGCGAGATGGTTCCCTTCTCTACCTTTAGCTCAGCACGGTGGATTTATGGTTCGCCACGCCTGGAACGCTATAACGGGATGCCGTCAATGGAACTACTCGGCGAAGCAGCGCCCGGACGAAGCACTGGTGAAGCAATGGCGTTAATGGAAAACCTGGCTTCACGGCTACCAAACGGTATTGGCTATGACTGGACAGGTATGTCGTATCAGGAACGGTTGTCAGGTAACCAGGCGCCGGCGCTGTACGCAATCTCACTCATCGTCGTTTTCCTCTGCCTTGCCGCACTGTATGAAAGCTGGTCAATTCCGTTCTCGGTAATGCTGGTCGTACCGCTCGGCGTGGTTGGCGCTCTGCTCGCAGCGTCATTGCGCGGTCTGAACAATGACGTTTACTTCCAGGTTGGTTTGTTAACCACTATTGGCCTTTCTGCTAAAAACGCCATCCTGATTGTCGAGTTCGCGAAAGATCTTATGGAGAAAGAAGGGCGTGGATTGATCGAGGCAACGCTGGAAGCATCCCGTATGCGTTTACGTCCTATTCTAATGACCTCGCTGGCCTTTATTCTCGGAGTAATGCCGTTGGTTATCAGTCGTGGCGCGGGTAGTGGGGCGCAGAACGCAGTAGGAACAGGGGTGATGGGGGGAATGTTAACCGCAACCTTATTCGCTATCTTCTTCGTGCCAGTATTCTTTGTTGTTGTAAAACGCCGATTTAATCGCCATCATGATTAATCGGTAAACAGAGGCGTCTTCGGACGCCTTTTTTAAACGGTACGTCTTTAGCTCTGCTATTCTCCCCTCTCCGCTTACCTCTGTATTCTCCATAGTTTTTACAATTCACATGAATTGAGATTATTCCTCATGTCGGTCATTTTTTATGTAGTGGTAAAATAACTCTCGTTTTCGCAGCGGTTAGAGCCAGCATTGATATTGCTGTACTTCGCGAAACACTTATTAATGAGGTAACACCATGAAAAAACTAATTCCAGTTGCATTGCTTACCACCTTATTGGCAGGTTGTGCACATGACTCTCCCTGCGTACCGGTTTATGACGATCAAGGGCGGCTGGTTCATACCAATACATGTATGAAAGGTACAACGCAGGATAACTGGGAGACAGCAGGCGCTATTGCTGGCGGCGCTGCAGCAGTAGCAGGGTTGACGATGGGTATCATTGCGCTTTCTAAATGATACATGCAGGCGCGGCAATGCCGCGCTTTCAGTAATAATATAAAGATCATAAGGATACTCAGCTCAGCTACGTAATCTGTTCAGCATATCCCCCGAAAGTTAAGACGGTAAAACGCATCCTTTTCTTATTCGCTAATCCCGACTCTATTGTTCAAATTCCTGTTCAATACAGACAACATCGTAGGTTGATAGAATCGTAAGCCATATTAAAAACACACGTCGTACAATAAGTCTTAGAATCTGGCCCATTAGGCATAATTGTTGCTGGCAATTTGGACAAAACCAGATCGTACACGTAGTACGGTGAGGATTTTGAGCACTGTCCAGGGTCAGACTGGCAAATGAAATAGCCTAATGGCCCAGGCTCTCAGTCCTCAACAAATATTTCCATCGCTTATTAGAGGGCTAAGTAAAAACCGTTTGTATATCAATATCAGCACAGGTCACATTCGATGGTTCAGGCGGATATGTGACGGGAAATCACGTTTATTAAAACGGTTTTTATCAACTCGACGAGGATGTCATAAACCAAATATAAAACGCGTCGGCATCATTATCCGCCAGCCTTTTCCACAGAAAAATAAATGCAAAAAGGCCCAATCTTTCGATTGGGCCTCTTGCTTTATTTGATGTCTGGCAGTTCCCTACTCTCGCATGGGGAGACCCCACACTACCATCGGCGCTACGGCGTTTCACTTCTGAGTTCGGCATGGGGTCAGGTGGGACCACCGCGCTACTGCCGCCAGACAAATTCTTTTTTAAATACCGAACTTTAACCGTATTAAGTGGTGCTGATACCCAGAGTCGAACTGGGGACCTCACCCTTACCAAGGGTGCGCTCTACCAACTGAGCCATATCAGCACACTAAATTTGATGCCTGGCAGTTCCCTACTCTCGCATGGGGAGACCCCACACTACCATCGGCGCTACGGCGTTTCACTTCTGAGTTCGGCATGGGGTCAGGTGGGACCACCGCGCTACGGCCGCCAGGCAAATTCTTTTGTGCTCTGTACGCAATTCTTTATCGCATCAGCGGTGTTGGCTGCATTCGTAAAGTCAGGCACATACTTCTGTATGCTCCTTCCTTTCCTTCGCTTGCCGCCTTGCTGCTGCGCAAATTATTGCGTACTCAACTCTGAATCAGTGCTGAAAATCGTCTCTCAACCGCCAAAACATCTTCGGCGTTGTAAGGTTAAGCCTCACGGTTCATTAGTACCGGTTAGCTCAACGCATCGCTGCGCTTACACACCCGGCCTATCAACGTCATCGTCTTTAACGTTCCTTCAGGAGACTCAAGGTCTCAGGGAAGACTCATCTCGGGGCAAGTTTCGTGCTTAGATGCTTTCAGCACTTATCTTTTCCGCATTTAGCTACCGGGCAGTGCCATTGGCATGACAACCCGAACACCAGTGATGCGTCCACTCCGGTCCTCTCGTACTAGGAGCAGCCCCCCTCAGTCTTCCAGCGCCCACGGCAGATAGGGACCGAACTGTCTCACGACGTTCTAAACCCAGCTCGCGTACCACTTTAAATGGCGAACAGCCATACCCTTGGGACCTACTTCAGCCCCAGGATGTGATGAGCCGACATCGAGGTGCCAAACACCGCCGTCGATATGAACTCTTGGGCGGTATCAGCCTGTTATCCCCGGAGTACCTTTTATCCGTTGAGCGATGGCCCTTCCATTCAGAACCACCGGATCACTATGACCTGCTTTCGCACCTGCTCGCGCCGTCACGCTCGCAGTCAAGCTGGCTTATGCCATTGCACTAACCTCCTGATGTCCGACCAGGATTAGCCAACCTTCGTGCTCCTCCGTTACTCTTTAGGAGGAGACCGCCCCAGTCAAACTACCCACCAGACACTGTCCGCAACCCGGATTACGGGTCCACGTTAGAACATCAAACATTAAAGGGTGGTATTTCAAGGTCGGCTCCACGCAGACTGGCGTCCACGCTTCAAAGCCTCCCACCTATCCTACACATCAAGGCTCAATGTTCAGTGTCAAGCTATAGTAAAGGTTCACGGGGTCTTTCCGTCTTGCCGCGGGTACACTGCATCTTCACAGCGAGTTCAATTTCACTGAGTCTCGGGTGGAGACAGCCTGGCCATCATTACGCCATTCGTGCAGGTCGGAACTTACCCGACAAGGAATTTCGCTACCTTAGGACCGTTATAGTTACGGCCGCCGTTTACCGGGGCTTCGATCAGGAGCTTCGCTTGCGCTGACCCCATCAATTAACCTTCCGGCACCGGGCAGGCGTCACACCGTATACGTCCACTTTCGTGTTTGCACAGTGCTGTGTTTTTAATAAACAGTTGCAGCCAGCTGGTATCTTCGACTGACTTCAGCTCCATGAGTAAATCACTTCACCTACGTGTCAGCGTGCCTTCTCCCGAAGTTACGGCACCATTTTGCCTAGTTCCTTCACCCGAGTTCTCTCAAGCGCCTTGGTATTCTCTACCTGACCACCTGTGTCGGTTTGGGGTACGATTTGATGTTACCTGATGCTTAGAGGCTTTTCCTGGAAGCAGGGCATTTGTTGCTTCAGCACCGTGGTGCCTCGTCATCACGCCTCAGTGTTAAAGTGAACCGGATTTACCTGGAACACACACCTACACGCTTAAACCGGGACAACCGTCGCCCGGCCAACATAGCCTTCTCCGTCCCCCCTTCGCAGTAACACCAAGTACGGGAATATTAACCCGTTTCCCATCGACTACGCCTTTCGGCCTCGCCTTAGGGGTCGACTCACCCTGCCCCGATTAACGTTGGACAGGAACCCTTGGTCTTCCGGCGAGCGGGCTTTTCACCCGCTTTATCGTTACTTATGTCAGCATTCGCACTTCTGATACCTCCAGCACCCCTCACAGGACACCTTCAACGGCTTACAGAACGCTCCCCTACCCAACAACACACAGTGTCGCTGCCGCAGCTTCGGTGCATGGTTTAGCCCCGTTACATCTTCCGCGCAGGCCGACTCGACCAGTGAGCTATTACGCTTTCTTTAAATGATGGCTGCTTCTAAGCCAACATCCTGGCTGTCTGGGCCTTCCCACATCGTTTCCCACTTAACCATGACTTTGGGACCTTAGCTGGCGGTCTGGGTTGTTTCCCTCTTCACGACGGACGTTAGCACCCGCCGTGTGTCTCCCGTGATAACATTCTCCGGTATTCGCAGTTTGCATCGGGTTGGTAAGCCGGGATGGCCCCCTAGCCGAAACAGTGCTCTACCCCCGGAGATGAGTTCACGAGGCGCTACCTAAATAGCTTTCGGGGAGAACCAGCTATCTCCCGGTTTGATTGGCCTTTCACCCCCAGCCACAGGTCATCCGCTAATTTTTCAACATTAGTCGGTTCGGTCCTCCAGTTAGTGTTACCCAACCTTCAACCTGCCCATGGCTAGATCACCGGGTTTCGGGTCTATACCCTGCAACTTAACGCCCAATTAAGACTCGGTTTCCCTTCGGCTCCCCTATGCGGTTAACCTTGCTACAGAATATAAGTCGCTGACCCATTATACAAAAGGTACGCAGTCACCCCACCACTAAGCCCCCTCTGCTTCTTCTGAGGTTGAACGTCGCTTTCGCTCCGTTAACCGCATCTTCCGCAAAGGATGCGTATGTGGAGTTCACCACTGGCTTAGTGGTGGGGCTCCCACTGCTTGTACGTACACGGTTTCAGGTTCTGTTTCACTCCCCTCGCCGGGGTTCTTTTCGCCTTTCCCTCACGGTACTGGTTCACTATCGGTCAGTCAGGAGTATTTAGCCTTGGAGGATGGTCCCCCCATATTCAGACAGGATACCACGTGTCCCGCCCTACTCATCGAGCTCACAGCATGTGCGCTTTTGTGTACGGGGCTCTCACCCTGTATCGCGCGCCTTTCCAGACGCTTCCACTAACACACATGCTGATTCAGGCTCTGGGCTCCTCCCCGTTCGCTCGCCGCTACTGGGGGAATCTCGGTTGATTTCTTTTCCTCGGGGTACTTAGATGTTTCAGTTCCCCCGGTTCGCCTCATTAACCTATGGATTCAGTTAATGATAGTGTGACGAGTCACACTGGGTTTCCCCATTCGGACATCGCCGGTTATAACGGTTCATATCACCTTACCGGCGCTTTTCGCAGATTAGCACGTCCTTCATCGCCTCTGACTGCCAGGGCATCCACCGTGTACGCTTGGTCGCTTAACCTCACAACCCGAAGATGTCTTGTTCTGTCCGGTTTGTTGCGCGTTGTGAATACTGCGTTGTTCCGTACTCGCGATGCTCATGGACATCAAGTCCACTGCGCTCGCTGCGTGCGGTACGCCTTGTCTTCACTTCGCTCACTTCACCTTTTACAGGTCATCTTCATGATTGCGAAAATTTGAGAGACTCATGAACAATCGGAATTGTTCTTGTTTCAATTTTCAGCTTGATCCAGATTTTTAAAGAGCAAATATCTCAAACATGACTCGTAAGTCAGTTTTGAGATACTGATGGCAACGCCTTTCACACATTACCGCGCAAGTGGCGTCCCCTAGGGGATTCGAACCCCTGTTACCGCCGTGAAAGGGCGGTGTCCTGGGCCTCTAGACGAAGGGGACACTGAAGTCTCAATCGCAAGACGCCTTGCTTTTCACTTTTCATCAGACAATCTGTGTGAGCACTGCAAAGACCGTTTCTTTCAGGTAAGGAGGTGATCCAACCGCAGGTTCCCCTACGGTTACCTTGTTACGACTTCACCCCAGTCATGAATCACAAAGTGGTAAGCGCCCTCCCGAAGGTTAAGCTACCTACTTCTTTTGCAACCCACTCCCATGGTGTGACGGGCGGTGTGTACAAGGCCCGGGAACGTATTCACCGTGGCATTCTGATCCACGATTACTAGCGATTCCGACTTCATGGAGTCGAGTTGCAGACTCCAATCCGGACTACGACGCACTTTATGAGGTCCGCTTGCTCTCGCGAGGTCGCTTCTCTTTGTATGCGCCATTGTAGCACGTGTGTAGCCCTGGTCGTAAGGGCCATGATGACTTGACGTCATCCCCACCTTCCTCCAGTTTATCACTGGCAGTCTCCTTTGAGTTCCCGACCTAATCGCTGGCAACAAAGGATAAGGGTTGCGCTCGTTGCGGGACTTAACCCAACATTTCACAACACGAGCTGACGACAGCCATGCAGCACCTGTCTCACAGTTCCCGAAGGCACATTCGCATCTCTGCAAACTTCTGTGGATGTCAAGACCAGGTAAGGTTCTTCGCGTTGCATCGAATTAAACCACATGCTCCACCGCTTGTGCGGGCCCCCGTCAATTCATTTGAGTTTTAACCTTGCGGCCGTACTCCCCAGGCGGTCTACTTAACGCGTTAGCTCCGGAAGCCACGCCTCAAGGGCACAGCCTCCAAGTAGACATCGTTTACGGCGTGGACTACCAGGGTATCTAATCCTGTTTGCTCCCCACGCTTTCGCACCTGAGCGTCAGTCTTTGTCCAGGGGGCCGCCTTCGCCACCGGTATTCCTCCAGATCTCTACGCATTTCACCGCTACACCTGGAATTCTACCCCCCTCTACAAGACTCAAGCCTGCCAGTTTCGAATGCAGTTCCCAGGTTGAGCCCGGGGATTTCACATCCGACTTGACAGACCGCCTGCGTGCGCTTTACGCCCAGTAATTCCGATTAACGCTTGCACCCTCCGTATTACCGCGGCTGCTGGCACGGAGTTAGCCGGTGCTTCTTCTGCGGGTAACGTCAATTGCTGCGGTTATTAACCACAACACCTTCCTCCCCGCTGAAAGTACTTTACAACCCGAAGGCCTTCTTCATACACGCGGCATGGCTGCATCAGGCTTGCGCCCATTGTGCAATATTCCCCACTGCTGCCTCCCGTAGGAGTCTGGACCGTGTCTCAGTTCCAGTGTGGCTGGTCATCCTCTCAGACCAGCTAGGGATCGTCGCCTTGGTGAGCCGTTACCTCACCAACAAGCTAATCCCATCTGGGCACATCTGATGGCAAGAGGCCCGAAGGTCCCCCTCTTTGGTCTTGCGACGTTATGCGGTATTAGCCACCGTTTCCAGTAGTTATCCCCCTCCATCAGGCAGTTTCCCAGACATTACTCACCCGTCCGCCACTCGTCAGCAAAGCAGCAAGCTGCTTCCTGTTACCGTTCGACTTGCATGTGTTAGGCCTGCCGCCAGCGTTCAATCTGAGCCATGATCAAACTCTTCAATTTAAAAGTTTGATGCTCGTGAATTAAACTTCGTAATGAATTACGTGTTCACTCAGAGACTTGGTATTCATTTTTCGTCCGGGGACGTTAAGAATCCGTATCTTCGAGTGCCCACACAGATTGTCTGATAAATTGTTAAAGAGCAGGTGCGACGCGGCTTTCAGCTCACCGTCGCGAGGTGGCGTATATTACGCTTTCCTCTTTCAGAGTCAACCCTGAATGTCAGGATTTTTCTCTTCAACCGACCGGTTGTTTGTGTGAAGTGATTCACATCCGCCGTGTCGATGGAGGCGCATTATAGGGAGTTCTCTGCTGACCGCAATAGAAAAATTGCAGAAAAATGACTGTTTGCTGCATTCCCCAGCAAAACCCCTGGTTATACCCATTTACGCACAGACTTATCCACAAAATGCGCGTTCATTTCTTGGATCTTCTCACTCTGCAAACGATCTTTCAGGGATAAAAGCGGGGCCAGAATTTAAAAAGAAAAATTCGCGAGCGTTGCGCAAACGTTTTCGTTACAATATCGCCGCAAAATGAGGATGCCCCGTAAGGGGCGTTAGCTGAGTTTTTCACGAAAAATTCAGCTAACGCTCTCTGTAATCGTCAAATCCAGGGGATTTACCATGCAACAACGTCGTCCAGTCCGCCGCGCTTTGCTCAGTGTTTCTGACAAGGCCGGTATCATCGAATTCGCCCAGGCACTTTCCGCACGCGGTGTGGAGCTGCTGTCAACAGGGGGCACCGCTCGCCTGTTAGCAGAAAAGGGTCTGCCAGTGACCGAAGTTTCCGATTACACCGGTTTCCCGGAAATGATGGATGGACGCGTGAAGACCCTGCATCCAAAAGTCCACGGCGGCATCCTCGGTCGTCGCGGCCAGGACGATGCGATCATGGAACAGCATCACATCGCCCCTATCGATATGGTTGTCGTTAATCTGTATCCGTTCGCCGAGACCGTGGCCCGTGAAGGGTGCTCGCTGGAAGATGCGGTAGAGAACATTGATATCGGCGGCCCGACCATGGTGCGCTCTGCTGCCAAGAACCATAAAGACGTGGCTATCGTGGTGAAGAGCAGCGACTACGACGCTATTATTAAAGAGATGGACGCCAACGACGGTTCCCTTCTGCTTGCAACCCGCTTCGATCTCGCCATCAAAGCTTTTGAGCACACCGCCGCCTACGACAGCATGATTGCCAACTACTTTGGCAGCATGGTTCCGGCCTACCACGGTGAAAGCAAAGAAGCCGCTGGTCGCTTCCCGCGCACCCTGAACCTGAACTTCATTAAGAAGCAGGATATGCGCTACGGCGAGAACAGCCACCAGCAGGCGGCCTTCTATATAGAAGAAGAGGTAAAAGAAGCCTCTGTCGCTACCGCTCAGCAGGTTCAGGGCAAAGCCCTCTCTTATAACAACATTGCCGATACCGACGCAGCGCTGGAGTGCGTGAAAGCGTTCAGCGAACCGGCCTGCGTCATTGTTAAACACGCCAACCCATGCGGCGTGGCGGTCAGCACTTCTATTCTCGACGCTTATGACCGCGCGTACAAAACCGATCCAACTTCCGCATTCGGCGGCATCATCGCCTTCAACCGCGAACTGGATGCTGAAACCGCGCAGGCGATCATCTCTCGCCAGTTTGTCGAAGTGATCATCGCCCCATCCGCCAGCGAAGAAGCGCTGAAAATCACCGCCGCCAAACAGAACGTACGCGTGCTGGTTTGCGGCCAGTGGGCGGTACGCGTGCCAGGTCTCGATTTCAAACGCGTGAACGGCGGCCTGTTGGTGCAGGATCGTGACCTGGGCATGGTGAGCGAAAAAGACCTGCGCGTTGTCACTAAACGCCAGCCAACCGAACAGGAGCTGCGCGATGCGCTGTTCTGCTGGAAGGTGGCGAAGTTCGTCAAATCCAACGCCATCGTCTACGCCAAAGAGAACATGACTATCGGCATCGGCGCCGGTCAGATGAGCCGCGTCTACTCCGCGAAAATCGCCGGGATTAAAGCCAGTGACGAAGGGCTGGAAGTGAAAGGTTCCGCCATGGCCTCTGACGCCTTCTTCCCGTTCCGCGACGGTATTGATGCCGCTGCAGCCGTGGGTGTGAGCTGCGTGATCCAGCCTGGCGGCTCTATCCGTGATGATGAAGTGATTGCCGCTGCCGATGAACACGGTATTGCGATGATCTTCACCGACATGCGCCACTTCCGCCATTAATGGAGCGAAACATGAAAGTATTAGTGATTGGCAACGGCGGGCGCGAGCACGCGCTGGCGTGGAAAGCGGCACAGTCGCCAAAAGTAAAAACCGTGTTCGTCGCTCCGGGTAACGCCGGTACTGCGCTGGAACCCACGCTGCAAAACGTCGCTATCAGCGTGACCGATATCCCGGCACTGCTAAGTTTTGCCCAAAACGAGAAGATTGACCTGACTATCGTCGGCCCGGAAGCGCCGCTGGTAATCGGTGTGGTTGACGCTTTTCGTGCTGCGGGCCTGAAAATCTTCGGCCCGACCGAAGGCGCAGCGCAACTGGAAGGTTCTAAGGCCTTCACCAAAGATTTCCTCGCCCGTCATAACATCCCGACGGCGGAGTACCAGAACTTTACCGAAGTGGAACCAGCGCTGGCGTATCTGCGTGAGAAAGGCGCGCCAATTGTGATCAAAGCTGACGGCCTGGCTGCCGGTAAGGGTGTGATCGTAGCGATGACGCTCGAAGAAGCGGAAGCCGCGGTGCAGGATATGCTGGCCGGCAATGCCTTTGGCGATGCGGGCCACCGCATCGTGATTGAAGAGTTCCTCGACGGCGAAGAAGCGAGCTTTATCGTGATGGTCGATGGCGAGCACGTGCTGCCGATGGCGACCAGTCAGGATCACAAACGTGTGGGAGATAAAGACACCGGTCCTAACACCGGCGGTATGGGCGCTTACTCTCCTGCTCCCGTGGTCACTAATGAAGTCCACCAGCGCACCATGGAACGGATCATCTGGCCTACCGTGAAAGGCATGGCGGCGGAAGGGAACACCTACACCGGTTTTCTGTATGCAGGCCTGATGATCGACAAGCAAGGCAACCCAAAAGTGATCGAGTTCAACTGTCGCTTTGGCGATCCGGAAACGCAGCCGATCATGCTGCGCATGAAATCGGATCTGGTGGATCTTTGCCTCGCCGCCTGCGACGGTAAGCTGGATGAGAAAACTTCCGAGTGGGACGACCGCGCCTCGCTGGGTGTGGTGATGGCGGCCGGCGGTTATCCTGGCGACTATCGCACCGGCGATGTTATCCACGGCCTGCCACTGGAAGAGGTTGCGGACGGCAAAGTATTCCATGCCGGCACTAAACTCACCGATGACGATCGTGTGCTAACCAGCGGCGGTCGCGTATTGTGCGCCACCGCGCTGGGTGAGACCGTGGCCGACGCGCAGAAACGCGCTTACGCCTTAATGACCGATATCCACTGGGACGATTGCTTCTATCGTAACGATATCGGCTGGCGCGCCATCGAACGCGAGCAGAACTAACGCGATAATTTCGCCAGCAGCGTCTTACGCGTGATCCCTAACTGACGGGCGGCTTCCGTTTTGTTGCCACCCGTTTTTTCGAGCGCCGCCAGAATGACCTCTTTTTCCACATCGACCAACGGTTGGATCTCGGCGCTGTTTTCCGTTTTTATCGGCGTCGCTGCAATAGCGAGAGGAAGTTCGCGTTCAGAAATGTATTCTCCCGTCAGCAACACCACCGCCCGTTCGATAGCGTTTTCCAGCTCGCGTATATTACCCGGCCAGTCGTAGTGAATTAACAGATCCATCGCCTGTGGCGTGAAACCTTTTACCGCTTTACGGTTACGTCTGGCAAAACACCGCAGAAAATGGTCCGCCAGTAACGGAATATCCTCCCGACGCTGGCGCAAAGAAGGCATTTCAATCGTCACCACATTCAGGCGATAATAGAGATCCTGGCGAAAGCGACCGGCGTTCACCTCTTCCGCCAGGTCGCGATGGGTGGCGGCAATCAACCGAACATCCACAGAGATCGTCTGGTTGCTTCCCACGCGTTGCACTTCACGCTCCTGAATCGCACGCAGCAAACGTACCTGCATTAACGGCGAGATATCGCCGATTTCATCAAGAAACAATGTCCCACCGTCAGCTTCGACAAAGCGTCCCTCCCGACGTTTATCCGCGCCGGTAAACGCGCCTTTTTCGTGTCCGAACAGCTCGGACTCCAGCAGCGATTCATTAAGCGCCGCGCAGTTGAGCGTGACCAGCGGTTTATCACTCCGGGCGCTACAGGCGTGTAGCGCCCGCGCCACCAGCTCCTTGCCGGTACCGGAGTCTCCGTGAATCAATACCGTGGCGTCTGATGGCGCGACCATCGCGATTTCATTCAGTAAATGTTGCATCGCCGGACTTTCCCCAATCATGCCAAACTGCGCGGCAGGCACAGAAGGTGACTCGGCGGTGGCATCCCGCGTATGCGCCAGCGCGTTTTCCAGCGTCTCCTGCAGATGGTCAAAATCCAGCGGTTTAATTAAGTAGTCGAGCGCTCCAGCTTTCAACGCCTCTACCGCCGTTTCTACGCTGGAGAATGCCGTCATAATCAAAATCGGAATGGCGGGGTTGAGCGCTTTAATCTCTTTCAGCGTGGCGATACCGTCCATCTCCGCCATACGAACATCGCACAGTACCAGATCAAAGACTTTCTCACGCACCTGAGCCAACGCATCATGCCCACTGTAGGCCAGAGCGACCTTATAGCCCCAGCCCCGAAGCAGCGCCTGTAAAATCGTGCAGTGGCTGACATCATCATCCACAACCAGAATATCGATTTTTCCGCGTATCATCCTTGTTAATCCTGTTGTCTCGCTATCACTGGCAACCAGATAGTAAAGACCGCGCCTTTACCCTCAATACTTTTCACCTTAATCGCACCGCCATGCTGTTCGATGATATTTTGCACCACCGCCAGCCCCAGGCCTGTTCCGTCAGCTTTCGTCGTAAAATAAGGCGTAAAAATCGCCTCCAGCTGATCCGGGGCGATCCCTTTCCCGCTATCGGTAACAGTAATGATAACGCGGTCGGTCCCACTTTCTTTCGCCTCTACGGTAATCGTTCCCTGGCAGCCAATCGCATGAATAGCGTTCAGGTACAAATTCAACAGCACCTGAGTCAGCCTGTCCGGGTCAGCCTGAATACGCATAAGCGTCTCATTCGCCGTGAATCTCAACTGAATCTCTCTGCTTTGGGCATCCTGACTGACCAGATTCAGGGAGTGGGTAATAATATCATTGAGGTTAACCGCCTGGAGCGTCAGATGCGCGGGCTTTACCAGTTCGAGCAATTCGCTTACTACCCGGTTCAAACGGTCGGCCTCTTTGGCCATCACCTGCGCCAGTTCATGCGACTCGCCGCCAGCAGGCGTACGCTCGGCAAAGTATTTCGCCAGTCCTTTGATGGACGAGAGCGGGTTACGAATTTCGTGCGCGACGCCCGCCGCCAGATGCCCCATCGCCACCAGCTTTTCTTTACGCTTCATTGCATCAAGCAGTTCTCTGTGCGAGCGTTGATAACGCTGATGCCAAAAAAATGCCAGTAACGTTGCCAACAGCACCGCCGCTAAAGCAGACAACACAATCAGCGTATTACGCCACTCCCTTGCCTGGGTCGCGGCCAGCTCGCTGGCGTCAAAGGCAATAAAAATAGTTTGCTTCGCAGGTTCGTAGTCATTGGCGCAACGCGCCATACCATGACCTCTCATACCGAAAAGCGGCTGGAACTGGCGGTAAATTTCCAGCGCAGGCACCGTCTCGCCGCTATCAGCAACGTCGACACGCCGCCAACGCTCCTGCGGCCCGGGGTTTAGCTGATGCATTTCAGATGCGGAATAGAGCGATTTGCCCACCATGCCTGGGTTGCTATGAGTGATGATTACCCCCTGCGCATCCGTTACGGCGAACCACAACACGCCTGGCTGACCCGCCATCTCTTCCAGTAATGTCTGCTGCTGCGCGTGATGCATCCGCATTCCCATACCAACTCGCGTGCCGGATTCCAGAGCGCGAATGAGTACATTTCCCTTTTCCAGCAGCGTCTGCCTGGCGGCTGCGCTCTCACGGCCATAGTCGCGAATGACCATAATGGAAAATAGCCCCACCAGAATGAAGATCGCCACAGGTAGCAGCCGACTCAACCACGTTGCAGCGGCATCTTTATGTAATCGCATAAAACTCACAGGCTTCCCCGGCTCGTTTTTATTTTCCTTACTTTAAGCAGAGATCATGCCATTCTTCGCTCCGCATAACCGCGCGTTGTCGCACACCCTTCCGGATAAGCGGGTAAAAATGACTCGCCAGGCAGATCATGCGAGTCATTTTTACTCGCTTTTTGCCGCCTGAAGCGGGTTAACTCGCTGTCCGACAAGGAATAGTGACCTGGCACGGAAGATGCAAGAGAAAGGATAAGATGAGCAACTGGAGAACGCAAAATGAAACGGAACAATAAATCAGCTATCGCGCTAATCGCCCTCTCTCTTTTGGCCCTGAGCTCCGGCGCCGCCTTCGCCGGGCATCACTGGGGCAACAATGACGGTATGTGGCAACAGGGAGGTAGCCCGTTAACAACGGAACTGCAGGCGACGGCGCAGAAAATTTATGATGATTACTATACGCAGACCAGCGCGCTGCGCCAGCAACTGATATCCAAACGTTATGAATACAACGCGCTGCTGACCGCCAGTTCGCCGGATACTGCGAAAATTAATGCGGTTGCCAAAGAGATGGAATCATTAGGCCAGAAGTTAGATGAGCAACGCGTGAAACGGGATGTCGCGATGGCGCAGGCTGGCATACCACGCGGCGCAGGAATGGGCTATGGCGGTTGCGGCGGCTATGGCGGCGGTTATCATCGCGGCGGCGGCCACATGGGTATGGGAAACTGGTAAAGCATTTTTGCCGAATGTCGGCTTCGCCATCCGGCATTCCATCAAAAGGTTTTCGCTTGTGGCTGCCAGTGACAGAAATCTGAATTCGCCACCAGCAAAAGTTGCGATCCTTCCGGCGCCTCCAGCCATGCTACGCTCACCTCTACCGATGAGTGGTTCTGGCGGCGCTCAATGTGGCTTATTGCCCAGGAATCCAGATCCGGTTTCAGCGTTTCACCTTCACAAGTGGTTACCGTATGGTCGGCGTGCCACCGTCCCTGGCGTAGTATGACGCGCCCCAGACGCAATGCGTCGCTGGTCTGACGGATTTGTTCGGCGCGATAGCGATACAGGGCAATCTGATCGTTGGAAAGCTGCTGCTTCTGCCCCCCGACTTCACGCTGCATAAAACTGAGTTCGCCACGAGCGTCGAAACGCGCGCGAATGTGTTCTGGCGGTTTGCTGTAAATATTGAGTTCAATAAGCGAAAGCGTATCACCCTGCCAGCGATATTCGCTGGTCCTCGTGCTGCCGCTATGCCACGGGCTAAAAACAGAAAGCAGATGGACTTCATCGTTCGTATCTTTACGCCAGATACGTACCGCACCCTGATCGCCGGCAAAGCCGCTGGCAGTAAACGGAGGCGGTGAAGCGTTATGACTGCAGGCAGTCAGCAACAGCGCGCCCGAAAACAGAAGCGCACGACGCCAGACAGACAAAAGGGGCTGACGAGCCCCTTCGATAAAACTGTTCACAGCTACGCGTCTTACTTAACTGCGTCTTTCAGTGCTTTACCAGAAACAAATGCCGGTACGTTAGCGGCGGCGATTTTGATTTCTTTACCGGTCTGCGGGTTGCGGCCAGTGCGCTCAGCACGGTGGTTCACTTTGAAGGTACCGAAACCAACCAGTTGTACAGCATCGCCTTCTTTCAGAGACTCAGTAATAGCAGCCAGAGTGGATTCCAGAGCAGCTTTAGCCTGGGTTTTAGACAGTTCTGCTTTGTCTGCAATTACATCAATCAGTTGAGTCTTGTTCATAAGTTATCCTTACAATGTGTTTATCGCTTGCTAAGCATCGAGTGCGACGGAAATGCCAGAAAAGCACTCTCCTGCATACACGCACCGATAGCCACTTTTTTTCGCCTCCCAAATGTAGACCAGACGGGGGGCAGAAGGGAAGCCTTATGGCACGACAAATCAGGCGTTAAATCACGTTTTCTGGTGTCATTGCTGAAAATTTATACCGATATTGCTCTCGCCAGCCTCGCGCAGGTCTGCCCTGAGCCCTTTTATCAGTTCAATATCGCGTTCTTCGCAGTCGGCTAAAAGTCGGAATATTTCCCACTGAATATCCCATTCCTGTTCAACGGCAGAGTTCGTTTTGAGCTCATCATCGGTCATTTCCCGACCAGCCTGAGTCATTTCCAACATCGCTACCGTAGTAATGGAAGTCTTACTAACCTCAATAGCGTGTTCCAGCGTTTCGCCGCTAAGACGAGAATGCATTAATTCGCTTAATGCGACGCAGGCATCAATCGCCGGGTAAACGCCGTACAGATCATAGTCGTCAGCCGCCGGAATTGCCTCCTCAAACTTCTCCAGTTGGCTGTCGAAATTGACCTTCGCATCTTTCACCGTCAGGGTTTCCCAGATCAGATCCAGAATGCGACGGTAGATCTGTCCGTCGCCGAATTCCGTCTGCTTGCAAAACATGGCGTAGTTCGGGTACATGCGCTCGCACAAGCAGGCCATAAAAGTAACGTGCTGCCAGCTTTCCAGCCGCTCCAGACGCAAATGAATCGGGTTTTGTAACATGATGGAATCTCGAATCGGAAATTAGCGGCAGTTTACCTGAATCAGCGCTGAATTTCTTGCCAACGAACAAACGCCGGACGCCCGGAAGCGACGGCATCCGCCCAACGCGTCGGCTCCGGCAGGCGATACCCTTTCATACAGCGTTGTACCCACGCCAGCGCGCTGTCAGTACTGACCCGGTGCCCTGTCGCGATAAACAGCGGATTACAGCGCGCCTTGCTGCGCCATACCCATGCCAGTTGCTCGCCTTTATCCATTAAGGCGCTAAGCGCGCCAGGTTCAGCGGAAAGCGGTTCAAATTTACCGCATAGCCGTTTTTTCGCCACGCCGATAGTTGGCACGTCCACCAACAGTCCAAAATGGCTGGCGACGCCAAGCCGACGCGGATGCGAAATACCGTGACCATCTACAAACAGCAAATCGGGCTTTTGCGAGAGTTGTTCCCACGCTGCCAGCAGCGCAGGATATTCACGAAAAGAGAGAAAGCCGGGGATATACGGCATGGTGGTGGCGATACGCGCCACCTTGTACTCTACCAGCTCAAGCGACGGGTATTTCAGCAATACCATCGCCGCCCGCGTCACCTCGCCGCCCTGCTCAAAACCGACGTCCGCCCCGCCGATAAACGCCGGCGGATCTTTGTCCAACCGATCCTCGCGGCAAACCGATGAAGCAAGTTCTATCTGTTGAGCGCGTAGCGACGCGAGATCCATACTAACTCCTTAGTTGTGATACTGCGCAGAAAGTCGGTGCACCGCCTCCACAAATGCGCCAGCATGTTCTGGCGGCACATCCTGATGGATGCCATGTCCGAGGTTAAAGACGTGCCCTTCTCCCTGACCGAAACCAGAAAGTATAGTCGCGACTTCGTCTTCGATACGGGCTGGCGGCGCATAAAGCATTGAGGGGTCCATATTGCCTTGCAGAGCGACCTTATGACCCACACGGCGACGCGCATCGGCAATATCGGTTGTCCAGTCAAGGCCCAGCGCGTCGCAGCCGGTTTCCGCCATCGCTTCCAGCCATTGACCGCCGCCTTTGGTGAACAGCGTCACCGGTACCCGACGCCCGTCGTTTTCACGCAGCAGGCCATCCACGATTTTATGCATGTAGTACAGGGAGAATTGCTGGTAATCGTGGCCGGTTAGCACGCCGCCCCAGGTATCGAAAATCATCACCGACTGCGCGCCAGCTTTGATTTGCGCGTTGAGGTACAGCGTGACGCTTTTCGCCAACTTATCCAGCAGCAGATGCAACGCCTGCGGGTCAGCGTACATCATCTTTTTAATCACCGTGAAGGCTTTGCTGCTGCCGCCTTCCACCATATAGGTCGCCAGCGTCCACGGACTGCCGGAAAAGCCGATCAGCGGAACCTCGCCTTTTAGTTCGCGGCGAATCGTGCGTACCGCATTCATCACGTAGCCCAGTTCATCCTCCGGATCGGGAATGGGCAGCTTATCGACATCGGTTTTACAGGTGACAGGAGCCGTAAAGCGCGGGCCTTCCCCGGCTTCAAAATAGAGCCCCAGTCCCATTGCGTCCGGAATCGTCAGGATATCCGAGAAAAGGATCGCCGCATCAAGCGGATAACGGCGCAGCGGCTGTAAAGTGACCTCGCAGGCCAGTTCGGCATTTTTGCACAGCGACATAAAATCGCCCGCCTGCGCGCGAGTGGCTTTATACTCCGGTAGATAACGGCCTGCCTGGCGCATCATCCACACTGGCGTAACATCAACGGGCTGGCGCAGCAGCGCACGTAGATAACGATCGTTTTTGAGTTCGGTCATTTTTACATTCCTTTAGCGTTGATGCGCCCAGTGTAACATGTCAGTCGTATTCAGCCCGACACATTGCCACCGTATCTTCGATTAAACGGCGTGCGACGGTGCCCGGCGGCGGCAGTAGAGGAAGATCGTCATAACGGTACCAATTTGCTTCCAACAGCTCTTTCGGGTCGATGACAATCTCGCCGCTGTCATACTCCGCCATGAAAGCGGTCATCAGCGACTGCGGAAAAGGCCACGGCTGGGAAGTCACATAGCGCAGATTTTTCACCTTAATCCCGCTCTCCTCCATCACCTCGCGCGCTACCGCCTGTTCTAAGGTTTCGCCTACTTCAACAAACCCGGCCAGTACCGTATGCACGCCGTTACGGTGGCGAACATGCCGGGCAAGCAGAATAGAATCCTCACGGCGAATGGCAACAATAATGCAGGGGGCGATTTGCGGGTAGTAACGCTCGCGGCAATGGCTGCACAGCATCGCCCATTCGGTTTTACTGGGGTGCATAGGGTGCCCGCAATAGCCGCAAAATTTATGCGAGCGATAAAACTCCGCCAGCTGTACGCCGCGTCCCGCCAGTTGGAACAGCCCTGCATCCTGATCGATAACCTGGCGTACCGATCCCATATCATGACGCCGATGCTGTAACACCAGCCAGACGGGCTCGCCTTGCCATTCACCTATCCGGAGTGCGCGCTGCCCCACAAGATCGAAATTTGCCGCCAGCCCGTGTGGTAATTCCCCATACGGCAACCATAATTTTTGTTCATGGCTGACGATCCACCAGCCACTCTCTAATTTTTCAATTATACGATCCATAGCTCTTGCACTACCTTTGCTTCACTGGCATGTTGTTAACAATATTTTTACATTTATGGCGCACAGCCTTTATCTAACTTGCGGAGACAATCATGCTAAACCAGCTGGAAAACCTGACGGAGCGCGTTGGCGGAAGCAACAAACTGGTCGATCGCTGGCTACATGTACGTAAGCACCTGCTCGTGGCTTACTACAATCTGGTTGGCATTAAGCCTGGCAAAGAATCGTACATGCGGCTGAATGAAAAAGCGCTGGATGATTTTTGTCAGAGCCTGGTCGATTACCTTTCCGCCGGGCACTTCAGTATTTATGAACGTATTCTCCATAAATTGGAAGGAAACGGTCAGCTTTTACATGCGGCAAAAATCTGGCCGCTGCTGGAAGATAATACGCAGCGCATTATGGATTATTACGATTCCAGCCTGGAAACTGCCATCGATCACGATAATTGTCTCGAATTTCAACAGGCTCTGTCAGATATCGGCGAGGCGCTGGAAGCCCGCTTTGTGCTGGAAGACAAGCTGATTATGCTGGTATTTGACGCAATGCACGACGGCGCCAGAGTAAAACGTCCCGCTTGAGTTTTACGCCGTTAACAGGTAGGTTACAAACTTCCCCCTCTTATGAGGGGATGCCATCTTGTCGGAGTGCCATTTTTGGCTGAGACCGTTAATTCGGGATCCGCGGAACCTGATCAGGTTAATACCTGCGAAGGGAACAAGAGTAATTCTGCTTTATGCTGCTGCCTTTACGGGCGGCGCACATCCATTACTCCATCCGTCGTCTGACAAGCCACGTCCTTAATTTTTTGGAATGAGCTATGTCTACAACAAAATTAACCCGCCGCGAGCAGCGCGCTAAAGCCCAGCATTTTATCGATACGCTGGAAGGCACCGCGTTTCCCAACTCGAAACGCATCTACGTTACCGGTTCGCAGCATGATATTCGCGTACCGATGCGCGAAATTCAGCTTAGCCCGACATTGATTAGCGGAACGAAAGACCACCCGCAGTATGAAGAAAATGAAGCGATTCCAGTGTATGACACCTCCGGCCCGTACGGTGATCAGGATATCGCCATCAACATCCAGCAGGGTCTGGCAAAGCTACGCCAGCCGTGGATTGAAGCGCGGGCTGATGTAGAAACGCTTTCTGACCGCAGTTCTGCCTATACCCGCGAACGTCTGACGGATGAAGGGCTTGACGCATTGCGCTTTACCGGTCTGTTAACGCCAAAACGCGCCAAAGCCGGACACCGCGTGACGCAACTTCATTATGCCCGTAACGGGATCGTGACGCCGGAAATGGCGTTTATCGCCATCCGTGAAAACATGGGCCGGGAGCGTATCCGCAGTGAAGTGCTGCGCCACCAGCATCCCGGAGAAAGCTTCGGCGCGCGCCTGCCGGAAAACATCACCCCGGAGTTTGTGCGCGATGAAGTCGCCGCCGGACGCGCCATCATCCCCGCTAACATCAATCATCCGGAATCGGAACCGATGATTATTGGCCGCAACTTCCTGGTGAAGGTCAACGCCAATATCGGCAACTCGGCGGTGACCTCCTCCATCGAAGAAGAGGTCGAAAAACTGGTGTGGTCGACGCGCTGGGGGGCGGATACGGTGATGGATCTCTCCACCGGGCGCTATATACACGAAACCCGTGAGTGGCTCCTGCGTAATAGCCCGGTGCCAATCGGCACCGTGCCGATCTACCAGGCGCTGGAGAAGGTCAACGGGATCGCCGAGGATCTTACCTGGGAAGCCTTCCGCGATACTCTGCTGGAACAGGCGGAACAAGGGGTAGACTATTTCACTATTCACGCCGGTGTACTGCTGCGCTACGTGCCGATGACCGCCAGACGCCTGACCGGCATTGTCTCGCGCGGCGGCTCGATCATGGCGAAGTGGTGTCTTTCTCATCACAGAGAGAACTTCTTGTATGAGCACTTCCGCGAGATTTGTGAAATCTGCGCCGCCTATGACGTCTCACTCTCGCTGGGCGACGGGCTGCGACCGGGTTCCATTCAGGACGCCAATGACGACGCGCAGTTTGCCGAACTGCATACGCTGGGCGAGCTGACCAAAATCGCCTGGGAATACGACGTACAGGTAATGATTGAAGGCCCGGGACATGTTCCGATGCAGATGATCCGCCGCAATATGACCGAAGAGCTGGAGCACTGCCATGAAGCGCCGTTTTATACCTTAGGGCCGCTGACCACCGATATCGCGCCGGGTTATGACCACTTCACCTCCGGCATTGGCGCGGCGATGATCGGCTGGTTTGGCTGCGCGATGTTGTGCTACGTCACGCCGAAAGAGCACCTCGGTCTGCCGAACAAAGAAGACGTTAAGCAGGGGCTGATCGCCTATAAGATTGCCGCCCATGCCGCCGACCTGGCGAAAGGCCACCCAGGCGCGCAGATCCGCGATAACGCGATGTCGAAAGCGCGTTTTGAATTCCGCTGGGAAGATCAGTTTAACCTGGCGCTCGACCCGTTCACCGCCCGCGCCTGGCACGACGAAACCCTACCGCAAGAATCCGGCAAAGTGGCGCACTTCTGCTCGATGTGCGGGCCAAAATTCTGCTCAATGAAAATCAGCCAGGAAGTGCGCGACTATGCCGCCGCGCAAACTATCGAAGTGGGAATGGCCGATATGTCGGAGAGCTTCCGCGCTAAAGGTGGCGAAATCTATCTGAAGCGGGAGGAAGCGTAATGTACCAGCCTAACTTTCCCCCCGTCCCTTTCCGCTTAGGTCTCTATCCGGTGGTCGATAGTGTAACGTGGGTTGAGCGCCTGCTGGCGGCGGGCGTACGCACCATCCAGCTTCGCATCAAAGACAAGCGCGATGACGACGTCGAAGCGGATGTGGTCGCGGCCATTGCGCTTGGGCGTCGTTACAATGCCCGTCTGTTTATCAACGATTACTGGCGTCTGGCGATTAAGCACAACGCCTGGGGCGTGCATCTGGGTCAGGAAGACCTGGAGATCACCGACCTGAGCGCCATTCGGGCCGCCGGTTTACGCCTGGGCGTCTCAACGCATGATGATATGGAAATCGACATAGCGCTCGCCGCTCGTCCTTCCTACATCGCCCTCGGCCACGTCTTCCCGACGCAAACCAAGCAGATGCCTTCCGCCCCGCAGGGACTGAAACAGTTGGCGCGGCATATTGAACGTCTGGCGGATTACCCCACCGTGGCGATTGGCGGTATCAGTGTGGAACGCGCCCCTGCGGTGCTGGCGACCGGCGTCGGCAGTATTGCCGTGGTCAGCGCCATCACCCAGGCCGCCGACTGGCGCGCCGCTACGCAACAGTTACTTGCAATCGCAGGAGTCGGCGATGAATGACCATGATTTTATGCGCTATAGCCGCCAGATCCTGCTCGGCGATATTGCGATTGAAGGCCAGCAAAAGTTGCTCAATAGTCATGTATTGATTGTCGGCTTAGGCGGATTGGGTTCGCCTGCGGCACTCTATCTGGCGGGCGCAGGCGTTGGTACGCTGACGCTGGCGGACGATGACGATGTTCACTTGAGCAATCTCCAGCGGCAAATTCTGTTCACCACCGACGATATCGCCCACCCGAAGGCGCAGGCGGCGAAGCTACGGCTGGCGCGGCTCAACCCCGGCAGCGAGCTGATCGTATTGAAACAGCGTCTGACTGGCGATGTGCTTAAGAACGCGGTAGCGCGTGCCGACGTCGTGCTCGACTGTACCGACAACATGGCGACCCGTCAGGAGATCAACGTCGCCTGCGTGGCACTGAATACACCATTAATTACCGCCAGCGCCGTCGGCTTTGGCGGCCAGTTGATGATACTGACGCCACCGTGGGAGCAAGGCTGTTACCGTTGCCTGTGGTCAGACGATGTGGAGCCAGAGCGCAACTGCCGTACCGCAGGTATCGTCGGTCCCGTCGTTGGCGTCATGGGCGCCTTGCAGGCGCTGGAGGCAATCAAATTCCTCAGTGGGATGGAAACGCCGAGCGGCGAGCTGCGCCTGTTTGACGGTAAAACCAGCCAGTGGCGCAGCCTGGCGCTGCATCGCGCCAGCGACTGCCCGGTCTGTGGAGGGCAACATGCAGATTCAGTTCAATGATGAACCGATGCAGTGCGCAGAGGGACAAACCGTCAGTGAGCTGCTCACGCAACTCAATCAGCTTAAACCGGGCGCAGCGCTGGCGCTAAATCAACAGATTCTGCCACGCGAGCGGTGGCGGCAACATATCGTGCAGGAAGGCGACCAGATCCTGCTTTTTCACGTTATAGCAGGAGGTTGAGATGTTACGTATTGCCGATAAAACGTTTGATTCACATCTGTTCACCGGCACCGGGAAATTTGCTTCTGCACAGCTAATGGTCGACGCCATCCGCGCCTCCGGCAGCCAACTGGTGACGCTGGCAATGAAGCGCGTCGATTTACGTAAGCCAAATGATGCCATCCTGGCGCCGCTTCTCGAGGCTGGTGTGACGCTGTTACCCAATACTTCAGGGGCGAAAACCGCCGAAGAGGCGATCTTCGCTGCCCAACTGGCGCGCGAAGCGCTGGGGACGCACTGGCTAAAGCTGGAGATTCATCCCGATGCCCGCTGGCTGTTGCCAGACCCGATTGAAACGCTGAAAGCCGCCGGGGAGCTGGTAAAACAGGGGTTCGTGGTGTTGCCCTACTGCGGCGCAGACCCGGTATTGTGTAAACGGCTGGAAGAAGTTGGCTGCGCGGCAGTGATGCCGCTTGGCGCGCCGATTGGATCCAATCAGGGGCTGGAAACCCGCGCGATGCTGGAGATTATTATCCAGCAGGCTACTGTCCCGGTGGTCGTGGACGCGGGTATCGGCGTACCCAGCCATGCCACGCAGGCGCTGGAAATAGGCGCAGATGCGGTGCTGGTCAACACGGCGATTGCCGTGGCGGATGACCCGGTAATGATGGCCAATGCTTTCCGTCTGGCGGTAGAAGCAGGCGTACTGGCTCGCCTGGCTGTACCGGGTAATCGCAGCATCTATGCCAGCGCCACCAGCCCGCTCACCGGCTTCCTGGAGGCGTCGGTATGAAATCGTTCACCGACCGCTGGCGACAACTGGAATGGGACGATATCCGGCTACGCATCAACAGCAAAACTGCCGCCGATGTGGCGCGGGCGTTGAATGCTTCACACCTCAACCGCGAGGATATGATGGCGTTACTCTCCCCCGCCGCCGCTGATTACCTGGAGCCGCTGGCGCAGCGCGCGCAAAAGCTTACCCGCCAGCGTTTCGGCAATACCGTCAGCTTTTATGTTCCGCTCTATCTCTCGAACCTGTGCGCCAATGACTGTACCTACTGCGGTTTTTCGATGAGCAATCGCATTAAGCGTAAAACGCTGGATGAGCCAGATATTCAAAGGGAGTGCGACGCTATCCGTAAACTGGGCTTTGAGCACCTTCTACTGGTGACCGGGGAACATCAGGCCAAAGTAGGAATGGACTATTTTCGCCGTCATTTACCGGCTATTCGCCGCCAGTTTTCATCGTTACAGATGGAAGTTCAGCCCTTGTCGCAAGAAAACTACGCGGAGCTCAAAACGCTGGGGATCGATGGCGTGATGGTTTATCAGGAGACTTATCATGAGGCAATCTATGCACAGCATCACCTGAAGGGAAAGAAACAGGACTTTTTCTGGCGGCTGGAAACGCCGGATCGGTTAGGCCGGGCAGGTATCGACAAAATCGGTCTTGGCGCGCTAATTGGTCTGTCGGACAACTGGCGGGTGGATTGCTATATGCTAGCTGAACATGTGCTGTGGATGCAGAAACACTACTGGCAGAGTCGCTATTCTGTTTCCTTCCCGCGTCTGCGCCCGTGTACTGGCGGTGTGGAACCCGCGTCTTTGATGGATGAAAAGCAACTGGTGCAAACGATTTGCGCTTTCCGGCTACTGGCGCCGGAAATTGAATTATCACTCTCCACCCGCGAGTCTCCGAGGTTCCGCGACCATGTCATACCACTGGCGATCAATAACGTCAGCGCCTTTTCGAAAACGCAGCCGGGGGGATATGCGGATAACCATCCTGAACTTGAGCAATTTGCGCCGCATGACGATCGCCGACCCGAGGCCGTTGCCGACGCGCTAACGGCGCAAGGGTTACAGCCCGTGTGGAAAGACTGGGAGAGCTTTTTGGGACGTGGCTCGCAGGCAACTTGCAGGAACCAGTAATCACGTTATTTTTTTCGTGACGCGACGTAAAAGCCAAAACGGGAGATTGTTACCAGTCTCCCGTTTTTTTATGGTGTCATGGTCAGCAACGGAAGCTGACCAGGGCGAAAGGCTTCTTCCTCATTTTCGCCCTGCCCTTACAAGCTTGCCAGCGGCACAGGCCTTAGCTGCCGGATAGCGGTTTACAAATGACAAACGTATTCATCAGGCGTAAAAAAACCCGCCGAAGCGGGTTTTACTGTCGGGAGTCGCTACGCTTACCCGACCTACGGTTCCTCCAGGCCCGGTAAGCTTGCGCCACCGGGCACTTAACGATTACTCGTTGTCAGAACCGCCCAGTCCTGCATTCAGCAGCTCTGCCAGGCTTGCAGATGCATCTTCCGCAGTGACCTGCGGTGTTGCCGGCTGCTCGCCCGCGGCGCGACGGCGCATACGATCCTGGTGGTACGCATAACCGGTACCGGCCGGGATCAGACGACCCACGATAACGTTCTCTTTCAGGCCGCGCAGTTCATCGCGTTTACCCGCAACGGCTGCTTCGGTCAGGACACGCGTGGTCTCCTGGAACGATGCGGCAGAGATGAACGATTCGGTTGCCAGAGACGCTTTGGTGATACCCAGCAAATCGCGGGAGAAGGTAGCCCCCACTTTGCCGTTCGCCTCCAGCTCGCGGTTAGCGATCTTGACGCGGGAATATTCAACCTGCTCGCCTTCCAGGAAGTCGGAGCTGCCTGCGCTTTCGATGGTAGCTTTACGCAGCATCTGACGAACGATAACTTCGATGTGTTTATCGTTAATCTTAACGCCCTGCAGACGGTATACATCCTGGACTTCGTTAACAATGTAACGCGTCACAGCATGAACGCCACGCAGACGCAGAATGTCGTGCGGCGCTTCCGGGCCATCGGAAATCACATCACCACGTTCTACACGTTCCCCTTCGAACACGTTGAGCTGACGCCATTTCGGAATCATCTCTTCGTACGGGTCACTACCATCAACCGGCGTAATCACCAGACGACGTTTGCCTTTGGTTTCTTTACCGAAGGAAACGATACCTGCGATTTCCGCCAGAATGGCCGGCTCTTTCGGACGACGCGCTTCGAACAGATCCGCAACGCGCGGCAGACCACCGGTGATATCCTTGGTACCGCCGGATTCCTGCGGAATACGCGCCAGGGTGTCACCAGAACTGATCTGTACGCCATCTTCCAGTTGTACAATCGCTTTACCCGGTAAGAAGTACTGCGCAGGCATATCGGTACCCGGGATCAGAACGTCGTTACCCTGAGCATCAACGATTTTCAGCGCCGGACGTAGATCTTTACCACCGGTAGTACGTTCAGCCGAATCCAGAACCACCAGCGAAGACAAACCGGTCAGTTCATCGGTCTGACGCGTAATGGTCTGGCCGTCGATCATGTCAGTGAAGCGGATGAAACCACTTACTTCGGTGATAACCGGCATGGTGTGCGGGTCCCAGTTTGCAACGGTTTCGCCGCCGGCAACCTGCTCGCCATCACCTTTCGCCATGACAGCGCCATAAGGCACTTTATAGCTCTCTTTGGTACGACCGAATTCGTCGATCAGCTTCAGTTCGGTATTACGGGAAGTGATAACCAGTTTACCGCTGGAGTTCACCACCGACTTCACGTTGCTGAGCTTGATGCTACCTTTGTTTTTCACCTGGATGCTGGATTCAGCAGCCGCACGAGATGCCGCACCACCGATGTGGAAAGTACGCATCGTCAGCTGTGTACCCGGTTCACCGATGGACTGTGCCGCGATAACGCCGATAGCTTCACCTTTGTTGATGATGTGGCCACGCGCCAGGTCACGACCGTAGCAGTGCGCACATACACCAAAGTCGGTATCGCAGGATACAACGGAACGCACTTTAACGGCGTCAACGGAGTTCGCTTCCAGCAGGTCACACCACTGTTCGTGCAGCAGCGTGTTACGTGGAACCAGAATATCCGCCGTGCCCGGCTTCAGCACATCTTCCGCAGTCACACGACCCAATACGCGATCGCGCAGCGGCTCTTTAACATCGCCACCCTCGATAACCGGGGTCATCAGGATACCTTCGTGCGTACCGCAGTCATCTTCGGTCACCACCAGATCCTGCGCGACGTCAACCAGACGACGGGTCAGATAACCGGAGTTCGCGGTTTTCAGTGCGGTATCCGCCAGACCTTTACGCGCACCGTGCGTGGAGATGAAGTACTGGAGTACGTTCAGACCTTCACGGAAGTTCGCGGTGATCGGCGTTTCGATGATCGAGCCATCTGGCTTCGCCATCAGACCACGCATACCCGCAAGCTGACGAATCTGTGCCGCAGAACCACGCGCACCGGAGTCGGCCATCATGTAGATGCTGTTGAAGGAAACCTGCTGCTCTTCCTGGCCGTCACGGTTAATCACGGTTTCAGTTTGCAGGTTATCCATCATCGCTTTGGATACACGATCGTTCGCCGCAGCCCAGATATCGATAACTTTGTTATAGCGTTCGCCAGCGGTCACCAGACCGGACTGGAACTGTTCCTGGATCTCGGCAACTTCGGCTTCCGCCTCAGAGATGATCTCGTGTTTTTTCTCCGGGATGACCATGTCATCAATACCAACGGACGCACCTGAACGCGCTGCATAAGCAAAGCCGGTGTACATCGTCTGGTCCGCAAAAATAACGGTCGGTTTCAGGCCCAGAATACGGTAACAGGTGTTCAGCATTTTGGAGATCGCTTTCTTACCCAGCGCCTGGTTGACGATGGAGAAAGGCAGACCTTTCGGTACGATCATCCACAGAATCGCACGGCCAACGGTCGTGTCTTTCAGGCTGGTGGTCGCGACGAATTCGCCGTTTTCATCTTTTTCGTATTCGGTGATACGCACTTTAACGCGCGCATGCAGAGAGGCCAGGCCAGCGCGATAAATACGCTCAGCTTCTTTCGGGCCCGTCAGCACCATGCCTTCGCCTTTGGCGTTAACACAGTCACGGGTCATATAGTACAGACCCAATACCACGTCCTGAGACGGAACGATGATAGGTTCGCCGTTCGCCGGGGACAGGATGTTGTTGGTCGACATCATCAGCGCACGCGCTTCGAGCTGGGCTTCCAGCGTCAGCGGTACGTGAACAGCCATCTGGTCACCATCGAAGTCGGCGTTGTATGCCGCACACACCAGCGGGTGTAGCTGGATAGCTTTACCTTCGATCAGGACTGGTTCAAACGCCTGGATACCCAGACGGTGCAATGTCGGCGCACGGTTCAGCAGTACCGGGTGCTCGCGGATCACTTCGTCCAGGATATCCCAGACGACAGCTTCTTCGCGCTCAACCATTTTCTTCGCGGCTTTGATGGTGGTGGCGAGGCCACGCAGTTCCAGCTTGCCGTAGATGAACGGTTTGAACAGCTCCAGCGCCATTTTCTTCGGCAGACCGCACTGATGCAGACGCAGGTATGGCCCTACGGTGATAACAGAACGACCGGAGTAGTCAACACGCTTACCGAGCAGGTTCTGACGGAAACGACCCTGTTTACCTTTGATCATGTCGGCCAAAGATTTCAGAGGACGTTTGTTGGAACCGGTGATCGCACGACCACGACGACCGTTATCCAGCAGGGCGTCTACCGCTTCCTGTAGCATACGTTTTTCGTTGCGTACGATGATGTCCGGCGCAGCCAGATCCAGCAGACGCTTCAGACGGTTGTTACGGTTAATCACGCGACGATACAGATCGTTCAGATCCGACGTTGCGAAACGACCGCCGTCCAGCGGAACCAGCGGACGCAGATCTGGTGGCAGTACCGGCAGAACGGTCAGGATCATCCACTCCGGCTTGTTGCCAGACTGTACGAAGGCTTCCAGCAGTTTGATACGCTTGGTCAGCTTCTTACGTTTGGTCTCGGAGTTGGTTTCGTTCAGCTCTTCGCGCAGAGTTTCGCACTCTTGCTCCAGATCCATGCTCTTCAGCAGGGCCTGGATAGCTTCCGCACCCATCTTGGCATCGAATTCGTCACCGAACTCTTCCAGCGCGTCCAGATACTGTTCTTCAGTCAGGATCTGCTGGCGTTCCAGGTTGGTCATACCGCCTTCGATAACCACATAGGATTCGAAGTACAGCACGCGTTCGATATCGCGCAGCGGCATATCGAGCAGCAGGCCGATACGGGACGGCAGAGATTTCAGGAACCAGATATGCGCAGTCGGAGACGCCAGCTCGATGTGGCCCATACGCTCACGGCGTACTTTGGTCTGGGTCACTTCAACGCCGCACTTCTCACAGATCACACCGCGGTGTTTCAGGCGCTTGTACTTACCGCACAGGCACTCGTAGTCTTTTACCGGCCCAAAGATACGGGCGCAGAAAAGGCCGTCACGCTCAGGTTTGAACGTACGGTAGTTGATGGTTTCCGGCTTTTTAACTTCACCGAAAGACCATGAACGGATCATGTCTGGCGAAGCCAGAGCAATTTTGATCGCATCAAACTCTTCGGTTTTAGTCTGCGCTTTCAGAAACTTTAATAAATCTTTCACGGATTTGCTCCCGTCGGAGTTAGCACAATCTGGTGTCGGGTTTTACCCCGACACCAGTGACCTGTTTGAGCGAGAATTACTCGTCTTCCAGTTCGATGTTGATGCCCAGCGAGCGGATCTCTTTCAACAGAACGTTGAAGGATTCCGGCATACCCGGTTCCATCTGATGGTTGCCGTCCACGATGTTCTTATACATCTTGGTACGACCGTTGACGTCATCAGACTTAACGGTGAGCATTTCTTGCAGGGTGTAGGCGGCGCCGTAAGCTTCCAGCGCCCACACTTCCATCTCCCCGAAGCGCTGACCACCGAACTGCGCCTTACCACCCAGCGGCTGCTGAGTAACCAGGCTGTAAGAACCGGTAGAACGCGCATGCATCTTGTCATCAACCAGGTGGTTCAGTTTCAGCATGTACATGTAACCGACGGTTACCGGACGCTCGAACTGTTCACCCGTACGACCATCGAACAGGGTGATCTGACCGGAGGTCGGCAGGTCGCCCAGTTTCAGCAGCTCTTTGATTTCCGCTTCTTTCGCACCGTCGAACACTGGTGTGGCAATCGGCATACCTTTGCGCAGGTTTTCTGCCAGACGCAGCACTTCATCATCGCTGAAGGTGCTCAGGTCGACTTTCTGACGAACGTCAGCGCCCAGATCGTAGGCACGCTGGATGAACTCGCGCAGTTTCGCGACTTCCTGCTGCTGTTTCAGCATGGCGTTAATCTTGTCGCCAATACCTTTCGCAGCCATACCCAGGTGGGTTTCCAGAATCTGACCGATGTTCATACGAGACGGTACGCCCAGCGGGTTCAGTACGATGTCTACCGGCGTGCCGTTTTCATCGTAAGGCATGTCTTCGATCGGGTTGATCTTAGAGATAACACCCTTGTTACCGTGACGACCTGCCATCTTATCACCCGGCTGGATACGGCGTTTAACAGCCAGATAGACCTTCACGATCTTCAGCACGCCCGGCGCCAGATCGTCGCCCTGGGTGATTTTACGGCGTTTCGCTTCGAGTTTTTTCTCGAACTCGTGTTTCAGTTCGTCATATTGCTCAGCCAGTTGTTCCAGCTGATTTTGTTTCTCTTCGTCGGTCAGACCGAGTTCCAGCCAGCGATCGCGCGGCAGTTTGTCGAGCTTCTCAGCTTCAACGCCGCCAGCAACCAGCACCGCACGGATACGGCTAAACAGGCCCGCCTCGAGGATTTGCAGTTCTTCAGACAGGTCTTTTTTCGCCTGCTTGAGCTGCATCTCTTCGATTTCCAGAGCACGTTTGTCTTTTTCTACGCCATCGCGAGTAAAGACCTGAACGTCGATAACCGTACCGGAGACACCGTTAGGTACGCGCAGAGAAGAGTCTTTAACGTCAGACGCTTTCTCACCGAAGATAGCACGCAGCAGTTTCTCTTCCGGCGTCAGCTGGGTTTCACCTTTCGGCGTCACCTTACCGACCAGAATGTCGCCGCCGGTCACTTCCGCGCCGATGTAAACGATACCGGATTCATCCAGTTTGGAGAGCGCAGCTTCACCCACGTTCGGGATATCAGCAGTGATCTCTTCCGGCCCCAGCTTGGTGTCACGGGACACACACGCCAGTTCCTGAATGTGGATGGTGGTGAAACGGTCTTCCTGAACAACACGCTCGGAAACGAGGATGGAGTCTTCGAAGTTGTAGCCGTTCCACGGCATGAACGCCACGCGCATGTTCTGACCGAGCGCCAGTTCACCGAGGTCGGTGGACGGACCGTCTGCCAGCACGTCGCCGCGTTCAACCGGCTCGCCCAGAGACACACATGGCATCTGGTTGATACAGGTGTTCTGGTTAGAACGGGTGTATTTGGTCAGGTTATAGATGTCGATACCCGCTTCGCCCGGGTACATCTCGTCTTCGTTAACTTTGATAACGATACGGGAAGCATCCACGTACTGAACAGTACCGCCACGTTTAGCCACTGCAGTAACACCGGAGTCGACGGCGACAGCACGTTCCATACCGGTGCCTACCAGCGGCTTATCAGCGCGCAGCGTCGGAACCGCCTGACGTTGCATGTTCGCACCCATCAATGCACGGTTGGCGTCATCGTGTTCCAGGAATGGAATCAGGGACGCACCGACGGAGACCACCTGCTGGGTGGAAACGTCCATGTAGTCAACCTGATCACGGCTGAACAAGCTGGATTCGCCTTTGCTACGGCACGTTACCAGGTCTTCTACAAAGTGGCCTTCGTCATCCAGGTTGGAGTTCGCCTGAGCGATAACGTAATTGCCTTCTTCGATAGCAGACAGGTAATGAATTTCGTCAGTGACCACGCCATCAACCACACGACGGTACGGCGTCTCAAGGAAGCCATATTCGTTAGTCTGTGCGTACACGGACAGGGAGTTGATCAGGCCGATGTTCGGACCTTCAGGCGTTTCGATAGGACATACGCGACCGTAGTGCGTCGGGTGTACGTCTCGAACTTCAAAGCCTGCGCGTTCGCGGGTCAGACCGCCTGGGCCGAGTGCAGAGATACGACGTTTGTGCGTAATCTCAGACAGCGGGTTGTTCTGGTCCATAAACTGAGACAGCTGGCTGGAACCAAAGAACTCTTTCACTGCTGCGGAAATCGGCTTGGCGTTGATCATATCCTGAGGCATCAGGGTATCCAGATCGCCCAGAGACAGACGCTCTTTCACCGCACGCTCTACACGCACCAGGCCAACGCGGAACTGGTTTTCCGCCATTTCGCCTACGGAGCGGATACGACGGTTGCCGAGGTGGTCGATATCATCTACTTCGCCTTTGCCGTTACGGATATCGATGAGCTTCTTCATCACATCAATGATGTCGTCTTTGCTCAGGATACCGGAACCTTCGATTTCTTCGCGCAGCAGAGAACGGTTGAACTTCATACGACCCACCGCAGACAGGTCATAGCGGTCTTCGGAGAAGAACAGGTTCTCGAACAGGCTTTCAGCCGCTTCGCGTGTCGGCGGCTCGCCAGGACGCATCATACGGTAGATTTCTACCAGCGCGCTCAGGCGATCGTTGGTTGGGTCGACGCGTACCGTCTCAGAAATGTACGGGCCGTGGTCCAGATCGTTGGTAAACAGCGTTTCGATACGCTTGTGACCAGACTGGCTCAGCTTAGCCAGCAGATCCAGGCTCAGCTCCATGTTCGCCGCGCAGATCAACTCGCCGGTAGATTCGTCAACGTAGTCTTTAGAGACGACTTTGCCCGCAATGTACTCAACCGGAACTTCGATATGCTTGATATCGTCTTTTTCCAACTGACGGATATGGCGCGCAGTAATACGGCGGCCTTTCTCAACGTACACTTTGCCGTTAGCTTCAATGTCAAAGGAAGCGGTTTCGCCGCGCAGGCGTTCCGGCACCAGTTCCATCTGCAGCTTGTTGTCGCGGATCTCAAAGACCACTTTTTCAAAGAACAGATCCAGAATCTGCTCAGTGGTATAGTTCAGCGCGCGCAGAATGATAGTCGCAGGCAGTTTGCGACGACGGTCGATACGCACGAACAGGTTGTCCTTCGGATCGAATTCGAAGTCCAGCCAGGAACCACGGTAAGGAATGATGCGCGCGTTATACAGCACTTTACCCGAAGAGTGGGTTTTACCTTTGTCGGAGTCAAAGAAGACGCCCGGACTACGGTGCAACTGAGAAACGATAACACGCTCAGTACCGTTGATAACAAAGGTACCGTTGTCGGTCATGAGCGGAATTTCGCCCATGTAGACTTCTTGTTCTTTAATGTCTTTAACGGTGCCTTCCGGCGCTTCGCGCTCGTAGATCACCAGACGCAGTTTTACGCGCAGCGGTGCGGAATAGGTCACACCACGGATCTGACATTCCTGAACGTCAAACACCGGTTCGCCAAGGCGGTAGCTGACGTACTGCAGCTCGGAATTACCGCTGTAGCTCTGAATCGGGAACACGGAACGGAAAGCTGCTTCCAGGCCGTACTGCCCTTCAGGATCTTGCTCGATAAACTTCTGAAACGAGTCAAGCTGGATAGAAAGGAGATAAGGTACATCCAGAACTTGTGGACGTTTACCAAAATCCTTACGAATACGTTTTTTCTCGGTATAGGAGTAAACCATAGGGTTCCTCAGCTCGCTGACAAGTCGACCCATCTGTCCTGCGGGGGACAGTTTGTGCAACACTATTTTGTTGACCGGAAAATGGATACTTTCCGCAATGCCTGTTGCTATCACGCTTAAACCATTTCATTGCGATTTACACAGAACACACGCTCTGTCGCAGTATATTAAGTCGTCGATAGAAACAAGCATTGAAAGGCACAGCAGTAGTCAAACAGTGTGAAACGCTACTGGCGCCTTACAGCGCAAAAAGGCTGGTGACTAAAAAGTCACCAGCCATCAGCCTGATTTCTCAGGCTGCAACCGGAAGGGTTGGCTTATTTAACTTCAACTTCAGCGCCAGCTTCTTCCAGAGATTTTTTCAGTGCTTCAGCGTCATCTTTGCTCACGCCTTCTTTCAGAGCGGCCGGAGCAGATTCTACCAGGTCTTTAGCTTCTTTCAGGCCCAGACCAGTTGCGCCACGTACTGCTTTGATAACAGCAACTTTGTTAGCGCCAGCAGCTTTCAGAATTACGTCGAATTCAGTTTTTTCTTCAGCAGCTTCAACCGGACCAGCAGCTACAGCGACAGCAGCAGCAGCGGAAACACCGAATTTTTCTTCCATTGCAGAGATCAGTTCTACAACGTCCATTACGGACATAGCTGCAACTGCTTCAATGATTTGATCTTTAGTGATAGACATTTAAATTGTTCCTGAATATCAGAATAAGTTTATACGTAAGCAAATGCTTGATAAAGACAACTACGATTACGCAGCTTCTTTTGCATCGCGTACAGCAGCCAGTGTGCGAACCAGTTTGCCAGCCGAAGCTTCTTTCATGGTTGCCATCAGGCGTGCAATTGCTTCTTCGTAGGTCGGCAGAGTTGCCAGGCGGTCGATCTGAGACGCCGGGATCAGCTCACCTTCAAAGGCTGCAGCTTTGACCTCAAATTTTGCATTCGCTTTCGCGAACTCTTTGAACAGACGAGCAGCAGCGCCCGGGTGTTCCATAGAGTATGCAATCAGGGTCGGACCAACAAACGTGTCTTTCAGGCACTCGAACTGAGTACCTTCAACGACGCGGCGCAGCAGGGTGTTACGAACAACACGCATGTATACGCCAGCTTCACGACCTGCTTTACGCAGTTCAGTCATTTTATCTACAGTTACGCCACGGGAATCCGCAACTACTGCAGACAGCGCGCCTTTGGCTACTTCGCTGACTTCAGCAACAATCGCTTGTTTGTCTTGAAGATTTAAAGCCATTAGCTTTGCTCCTGGATGTTTGCCGGAACTCATGTTCCGGAACTCACTTCACTCATCTCAACGAGAAGAGCGTCTTAATACGGTGAGCAGAAACAAGCCAGAGTATCAAAAAATAATCTTAGCGTTCTGTCACCGTCTACGCAGGGGATTAAGCCTCTTGCGAGACGCCTGCGGTCTTCGACGGAGGCCTGGATAGGCCAGGCTCCAACGAACAAATTCTTTCTATGACTTCGTCCTTTGAACCGTAGCTGTGTTAGCTGCGCTCGTTCACACCAGTCACATAGTTAACTATGCTCCTGGCGATTCACTCACTTGCTGCCTTGCTGCAATTCAAATGACTCGCATAGTGCTCTGTTATATTTCAACAGAATCGTGGGGGTAAGATTGTAGACAAAATCACCGCCCACGTAAAGACTAATCTTAGTTCGCAGATGCGCTCAGACCAGCCTGATCAACGGCAACGCCAGCACCCATGGTGGTGGAGATGCTAACTTTCTTGATGTACACACCTTTCGCCTGGCTCGGTTTTGCTTTTTTCAGCGCAACCAGCAGAGCTTCCAGGTTTTCTTTCAGTTTGTCAGCGTCAAAGTCCACTTTACCGATGGTGGTGTGGATGATGCCGTTTTTGTCGTTACGGTAACGAACCTGACCTGCTTTAGCGTTCTTAACCGCTTCAGCAACGTTAGGGGTAACAGTACCGACTTTCGGGTTTGGCATCAGGCCGCGCGGACCCAGAACCTGGCCCAGCTGGCCAACAACGCGCATTGCATCCGGAGAAGCAATAACAACGTCAAAGTTCATTTCGCCTTTCTTGATCTGGTCAGCCAGATCTTCCATACCTACCAGCTCAGCGCCAGCAGCTTTAGCTGCTTCAGCGTTCGGACCCTGGGTAAATACGGCAACGCGAACAGAACGGCCAGTACCGTGCGGCAGTACAGTCGCGCCACGAACGTTCTGGTCAGATTTACGAGCGTCGATGCCGAGGTTAACGGCAACGTCAACGCTTTCGTTGAATTTAGCAGTGGCCAGCTCTTTCAGCAGGGCAATAGCTTCGTTGATGTCGTACTGTTTGGTCGCATCAACTTTCTCACGGATCACGCGCATACGCTTGGTCAGTTTAGCCATTTCTTAGTCCTCCACTACCAGGCCCATGGAACGTGCAGTACCTTCGATGGAGCGAGTCATCGCTTCAATGTCGGCACCGGTCATGTCGGCAGCTTTGGTCTGCGCGATTTCCTGCAGCTGAGCGCGGGAAATTTTACCTACTTTGTCTTTGTTCGGCTTGCCGGAACCAGACTTGATACCAGCCGCTTTTTTCAGCAGAACAGCTGCCGGAGGCGTTTTGGTAACGAAGGTGAAAGAACGGTCAGCGTAAACGGTAATAACAACCGGAATCGGCAGACCTTTTTCGATGGAATCCGTTTTTGCGTTGAACGCTTTGCAGAATTCCATGATGTTCACACCCTGCTGACCCAGTGCTGGACCAACCGGCGGACTCGGGTTCGCCATACCAGCTGCAACCTGCAGCTTGACGTAGGCTTGTACTTTCTTAGCCATTCTAAATTCCTCGAATTGGGTAGTATCGCTTCAGAGAAGCTCCCCGTGATAAATATCGCTTTATGGGCATAAGGCCCATAAAAACAAAAGGCGCGAAATTGTATGTCAATTTCGCGCCCTATGCAACGATTAGATCGCTGCTTTTTTGATCGCAGCCTTACGCTTTCTCAACCTGGCTGAAGTCCAGCTCTACCGGGGTCGCACGACCGAAGATAGAAACAGACACTTTCAGGCGAGACTTCTCATAATCAACTTCTTCGACAACGCCGTTAAAGTCTGCGAACGGACCGTCGTTAACACGAACCATTTCACCCGGTTCAAACAGAGTTTTCGGCCGCGGCTTATCGCCAACCTGCTGCAGGCGGTTCATGATCGCATCGACTTCTTTGTCGCTGATCGGCGCCGGACGGTCAGACGTACCGCCGATAAAGCCCATCACACGCGGCACGCTGCGCACCAGGTGCCAGCTTGCGTCGTTCATGACCATCTGGACCAGAACGTACCCCGGGAAGAATTTGCGTTCGCTTTTGCGACGCTGGCCGCCACGTATCTCAACGACTTCTTCAGTCGGGACCATGACTTCGCCAAACAGCTCTTCCATGTTGTGTAATTTGATATGCTCGCGCAGCGATGTGGCTACGCGGCCTTCAAAACCGGAAAACGCCTGAACGACGTACCAGCGCTTTTTAGGTGCTTCAGACATCTCAGAACCTCAGGCCAGTGATAAAGGATACCAGGCGAACCAGAATACCATCCAGTCCCCACAGGATCAGTGACATAACTGCGGTAACCGCAGCGACGATCAGCGTGGTGTGTAGCGTTTCCTGGCGAGTCGGCCAAATGACCTTACGGACTTCGGTTCTCGCTTCACGGGCAAAAGCAACGGTTGCTTTACCTTTTGTCGTCAACAGCGCGACACCACCCGCTGCAGCAATCAGAATTACTACGGCCAGCGCACGCAGCGGCAGCATCATGTCGCGATAGAGGTAGTTGCCGACGATTGCGACGATCAGCAATATGGCAACAACTATCCACTTCATCGCTTCCAGGCCGCGCCCGCTCCCTTGAGCTTCGGTATTCGCACTCATAAACCAACCTGTCAGAAGTATTCTACAAACATTTTCACCCCGCAATCGCGAGGCAATCCAAATCGAAACGCTTATTCGCCTTTCGGATTATACGCCCTCTACAGAGCCTGTCTCAGCAATGATTATGACAAATAAAATCACTGATGAGCCAGGTTCTGGTGTGAAAGCGTGCAAAAAGGGCATCAAATGATGCCCTTTTATTGCGCATTGCGTCAAATGTTATCAGCGATTAGCCGAGAACTTTAGCAACAACGCCCGCGCCAACGGTACGGCCGCCTTCACGGATTGCGAAACGCAGACCGTCGTCCATCGCGATCGGGTGGATCAGGGTAACAACCATTTTGATGTTGTCGCCCGGCATTACCATCTCCACACCTTCCGGCAGTTCGATGGTGCCAGTCACGTCAGTGGTACGGAAGTAGAACTGCGGACGGTAGCCTTTGAAGAACGGAGTATGACGGCCGCCTTCATCTTTGGACAGAATATACACTTCAGATTCGAACTTGGTGTGCGGCTTGATGGTGCCCGGCTTAGCCAGTACCTGACCACGTTCGATTTCTTCACGTTTGATACCACGCAGCAGAACACCTACGTTCTCACCAGCACGGCCTTCGTCCAGCAGTTTGCGGAACATTTCAACGCCAGTACAGGTAGACTTCTGAGTCTCTTTGATACCAACGATTTCAACTTCTTCGCCCACTTTGATGATACCGCGCTCTACACGACCGGTAACAACGGTACCACGACCGGAGATGGAGAATACGTCTTCGATCGGCAGCAGGAACGGCTTGTCAATCGCACGCTCTGGTTCCGGGATGTAAGAATCCAGGAAGCCAGCCAGTTCGATGATTTTCGCTTCCCACTCTGCGTCGCCTTCCAGCGCTTTCAGAGCAGAACCACGAACGATTGGCGTGTCGTCGCCCGGGAAGTCGTACTGAGACAGAAGTTCACGAACTTCCATTTCTACCAGTTCCAGCAGCTCTTCGTCATCAACCATGTCGCATTTGTTCAGGAACACGATGATGTACGGAACGCCTACCTGACGACCCAGCAGGATGTGCTCACGGGTCTGCGGCATCGGGCCGTCAGTCGCAGCAACAACCAGGATCGCGCCGTCCATCTGCGCAGCACCGGTGATCATGTTTTTAACATAGTCGGCGTGCCCCGGGCAGTCTACGTGTGCGTAGTGGCGGGTCGGGGTATCGTATTCAACGTGAGAAGTGTTGATGGTGATACCACGCGCTTTTTCTTCCGGCGCGTTATCGATCTGGTCGAATGCGCGAGCGGCACCGCCGTAGGTTTTAGCCAGTACGGTAGTGATGGCAGCGGTCAGCGTTGTTTTACCATGGTCAACGTGGCCGATAGTACCGACGTTAACGTGCGGTTTTGTACGTTCAAACTTTTCTTTAGACATCGATTGTCCCTCTAAGACACGGATAAATCGGTGATATCACCACATCAACCAGGCAACACGCCCGACTTGTTGAATGCTAATAAACAGAAGAGAAAAACAGGAAGGAGAAAAGAAGTGGTGCTGATAGGCAGATTCGAACTGCCGACCTCACCCTTACCAAGGGTGCGCTCTACCAACTGAGCTATATCAGCACATCTTGGAGCGGGCAGCGGGAATCGAACCCGCATCATCAGCTTGGAAGGCTGAGGTAATAGCCATTATACGATGCCCGCATCCTGGAACTCGGCTACCTGATTTTCATTCTGCACTGAATATCGAGAGAAACTCTCTTTATTCGAGCCGGTAAGCGAACTTATCGTCTCGGGCTACGCCATCGCGTGGCCGAAAATGGTGGTGGGGGAAGGATTCGAACCTTCGAAGTCTGTGACGGCAGATTTACAGTCTGCTCCCTTTGGCCGCTCGGGAACCCCACCGGACTTGATGGTGCCGACTACCGGAATCGAACTGGTGACCTACTGATTACAAGTCAGTTGCTCTACCTACTGAGCTAAGTCGGCATCAAGTAGCGCGCATTCTATGGAGACCTGCGTGCTCATGCAACTAAAAAATTGCATAAAATGTTCTATCGCTCACATTTTGCGCTATAAGAGACAAAAATGCTCTAATTTCAAACAAGAGAGCATAAATTTTCGGCATTTTACTGACCGTCTAACCAGGATACGACACGGTATTTCAACGCGCCGTCGATAAAAAGCAATCTTCTGTATCTGGTATATTCGTCACATTGCTTCTCAGCGATAGCTTTCACAGCGAGATTTTTTCTTATTATTCCTCCCCATCTGGTGTTACCCTCCTGCCCATTGTCCAAATTAACTTAAATGTGACGTGCCGTTGCATGTCAGGGATGGCTCTCGTTCATCGCTAAACTGATGTAGCAATAGCAGCCAGAAACATGCTTATGAGTATAAAAGAGCAATCGTTAATGACGCCTTACCTACAGTTTGATCGCAGCCAGTGGGCTGCGCTTCGCGATTCTGTGCCGATGACTCTGACCGAGGATGAGATCGCGCAGTTAAAAGGCATTAATGAAGATTTATCGCTGGAAGAAGTTGCAGAAATATATTTACCCCTCTCCCGTTTGCTAAATTTTTATATCAGTTCAAATCTGCGTCGTCAGGCTGTCCTGGAACAGTTTCTGGGCACTAACGGCCAACGAATCCCTTATATCATCAGTATCGCGGGCAGCGTCGCAGTGGGTAAAAGCACGACAGCGCGCGTTCTGCAAGCGTTGCTGAGCCGCTGGCCGGAACACCGCCGTGTTGAATTGATTACTACAGACGGCTTCCTCCACCCAAACCAGGTGTTGAAAGAACGCGGGTTAATGAAGAAAAAGGGGTTTCCCGAATCGTATGATATGCACCGACTGGTGAAATTCGTTTCTGACCTCAAGTCGGGCGTACCGAACGTGACGGCGCCAGTCTATTCTCATTTGATTTACGATGTTATTCCTGAAGGGGATAAAACCGTCGCTCAGCCTGATATATTGATTCTTGAAGGTTTAAATGTTTTACAAAGCGGTATGGATTATCCTCACGATCCGCACCATGTATTTGTCTCTGATTTCGTTGATTTCTCTATTTACGTTGATGCGCCAGAAGAACTTCTTCAGACATGGTATATCAATCGCTTCCTGAAATTCCGTGAAGGGGCATTTACCGATCCTGACTCTTATTTCCACAATTATGCAAAATTATCTAAAGAAGAAGCAGTTAATATAGCTGCTTCGCTTTGGAAAGAAATTAACTGGTTGAATTTAAAACAAAATATCTTACCCACGCGAGAACGTGCCAGCCTTATTATGACCAAGAGCGCCAACCATGCGGTAGAACAGGTAAGATTACGAAAATAATAGAAGAAAGGGGAGCAACGACTCCCCTTTTTACTATTCGGCGCTCCGCAGAGATATTTCTCCCCCCATCCAGGGTTTAATCACGCCATCCTGTTCAAGCAATAATGCGCCCTGAGTATCAATGCCGCGAGAAATACCAAATATTTCTTTGTCGCCAATAATCAGTTTTACCGGACGATCAATAAAATTATCCAGTTTTTTCCAGCGCGAAAGATAAGGCGAAAGACCTTCTTGCTCAAAAAGTTCAAGCGCAGCGCGTAGCTTATAAATCAGCTTTGCAGCCAGCATATTGCGATCGAGCGTAATTCCGGCCTCCTGCAACGTGATCCATCCCTGATTTATCACGTCCTCTTCTACATGACGCATTGCCATGTTAATACCAGCGCCAATCACTATTTGTGCGGCATCGCCCGTTTTACCGGTTAACTCGACCAAAATACCAGCCAATTTGCGATCCAGCAGGTAGAGGTCGTTAGGCCACTTCACGCGAACTTTGTCAGCGCCCAGTTCACGCAGCACTTCCGCCATCACAATTCCAATGACCAGACTCAGGCCTATTGCCGCTGCAGGTCCCTGCTCCAGACGCCAATACATTGAGAGATATAGATTCGCGCCAAACGGTGAGAACCATTTACGCCCACGACGACCACGCCCCGCCTGTTGGTATTCTGCTACACAGGCATCGCCTGAGCGCAGCTCGCTAATTCGATCAAGTAAATACTGATTCGTTGAATCGATAACAGGCAATACCGCCACGTTTCCGCTATCCAGTTGGCTATGAATACGGTCAGCATCCAGTAACTGGATGGGTTCCGGTAAGCTATATCCTTTCCCGGGAACGGTAAATACATCTACCCCCCAGTCGCGTAATGTCTGGATATGTTTATTAATTGCCGCGCGGCTCATTCCCAGCCATTCACCCAACTGCTCGCCTGAGTGAAACTCTCCGTCGGCAAGTAGCGAGATCAGCGTCAGGGGAACGGTAGTATCTTTCATGCAATGCTCTCCACAGCGTTCACCTCTCCGGACTGACCAATAAAGCGAACCTCAGGCTCCAGCCAGACATTAAATTTTTCCCCCACTTTTTGCCGGACATGATGCGCCAGCGCCACCACGTCTTTACTTGTCGCATCATTAGCATTAATCAGTACCAGCGCCTGTTGGCGATGCACCGCAGCGCCGCCAATGGTGACGCCTTTCAACTGGCATTGGTCAATCAGCCAGCCTGCCGCCAGCTTCACTGAGCCGTCTGCCTGAGGGTAATGCGGCGCGTTGGGAAATCGTTCCAACAGTTCCATGGCGATATCGGCTGCGACAACGGGATTTTTAAAAAAGCTGCCCGCATTGCCATTCACTTTAGGGTCCGGCAATTTTGTGGTGCGCATATGGCATACAGCATCAAACACCTGTTGCGCGGTGACCGTTTTCGGGTCCAGACAAGTAAGATCGCCATAGGTCAACACCGGCTGCCATTGTTTTGACAGACGCAGACCCACCGCGACGATCGCAACGCGATCCTGATATTCATGTTTGAAGATACTGTCACGATAGCCGAAACGGCATTCCGCCGCGGACAAACGCAGACGTTTTCCCGTTTCCAGTTCAACGCAGTCAACATAGTCGCAGACGCGCTGTAGTTCTACACCATACGCGCCAATATTCTGTATAGGCGAGGAACCAACGCAGCCAGGGATGAGCGCCAGATTCTCCAGGCCGGGCATGTTGTTGTCCAGCGCGTAGCGAACGAGTTGATGCCAGTTCTCTCCGGCGCCAACATACAGATACCACGCCTCTGCCGTTTCCTTTACCTCAATACCTTTCAGGCGGTTAAGGATCACGGTGCCGGCGTAATTTTCCAGAAACAGGACGTTGCTTCCTTCACCCAGGATCATAACCGGCAGTCCCTCACGAGTTGCTTGCTGCCAGGCGCTCAGTAGTTGTTGTTCGTTTTCAGCGCATACGATGTGCTTTGCACAATGATCAATGCCGAAGGTATTCCAGGGTTTTAGGGAATGGGTCATGGCTGCTTTCCTGATACTCAATCGGCAATAGTTTACCGTATCTGTGTTGGGAAGGCTTGCGGTTATATCGAGGGTGGATCTGTACGTCCCTGTAGGCTGGATAAGGCGGAGCCGCCATCCGGCAGTGCATACCCGGCCACAGACGCAAAAAAGCCCATCCGTCAGGATGGGCTTCTTCACTATTCGATGCCTGGCAGTTTATGGCGGGCGTCCTGCCCGCCACCCTCCGGGCCGTTGCTGCGCAACGTTCAAATCCGCTCCCGGCGGATTTGTCCTCCTCAGGAGAGCGCTCACCGACAGACTACAGATAAAACGAAGGGCCCTGTCTTGCGACAGGGCCCTTCGTTTTATTTGATGCCTGGCAGTTCCCTACTCTCGCATGGGGAGACCCCACACTACCATCGGCGCTACGGCGTTTCACTTCTGAGTTCGGCATGGGGTCAGGTGGGACCACCGCGCTACGGCCGCCAGGCAAATTCTTTTGTGCTCTGTACGCAATTCTTTATCGCATCAGCGGTGTTGGCTGCATTCGTAAAGTCAGGCACATACTTCTGTATGCTCCTTCCTTTCCTTCGCTTGCCGCCTTGCTGCTGCGCAAATTATTGCGTACTCAACTCTGAATCAGTGCTGAAAATCGTCTCTCAACCGCCAAAACATCTTCGGCGTTGTAAGGTTAAGCCTCACGGTTCATTAGTACCGGTTAGCTCAACGCATCGCTGCGCTTACACACCCGGCCTATCAACGTCATCGTCTTTAACGTTCCTTCAGGAGACTCAAGGTCTCAGGGAAGACTCATCTCGGGGCAAGTTTCGTGCTTAGATGCTTTCAGCACTTATCTTTTCCGCATTTAGCTACCGGGCAGTGCCATTGGCATGACAACCCGAACACCAGTGATGCGTCCACTCCGGTCCTCTCGTACTAGGAGCAGCCCCCCTCAGTCTTCCAGCGCCCACGGCAGATAGGGACCGAACTGTCTCACGACGTTCTAAACCCAGCTCGCGTACCACTTTAAATGGCGAACAGCCATACCCTTGGGACCTACTTCAGCCCCAGGATGTGATGAGCCGACATCGAGGTGCCAAACACCGCCGTCGATATGAACTCTTGGGCGGTATCAGCCTGTTATCCCCGGAGTACCTTTTATCCGTTGAGCGATGGCCCTTCCATTCAGAACCACCGGATCACTATGACCTGCTTTCGCACCTGCTCGCGCCGTCACGCTCGCAGTCAAGCTGGCTTATGCCATTGCACTAACCTCCTGATGTCCGACCAGGATTAGCCAACCTTCGTGCTCCTCCGTTACTCTTTAGGAGGAGACCGCCCCAGTCAAACTACCCACCAGACACTGTCCGCAACCCGGATTACGGGTCCACGTTAGAACATCAAACATTAAAGGGTGGTATTTCAAGGTCGGCTCCACGCAGACTGGCGTCCACGCTTCAAAGCCTCCCACCTATCCTACACATCAAGGCTCAATGTTCAGTGTCAAGCTATAGTAAAGGTTCACGGGGTCTTTCCGTCTTGCCGCGGGTACACTGCATCTTCACAGCGAGTTCAATTTCACTGAGTCTCGGGTGGAGACAGCCTGGCCATCATTACGCCATTCGTGCAGGTCGGAACTTACCCGACAAGGAATTTCGCTACCTTAGGACCGTTATAGTTACGGCCGCCGTTTACCGGGGCTTCGATCAGGAGCTTCGCTTGCGCTGACCCCATCAATTAACCTTCCGGCACCGGGCAGGCGTCACACCGTATACGTCCACTTTCGTGTTTGCACAGTGCTGTGTTTTTAATAAACAGTTGCAGCCAGCTGGTATCTTCGACTGACTTCAGCTCCATGAGTAAATCACTTCACCTACGTGTCAGCGTGCCTTCTCCCGAAGTTACGGCACCATTTTGCCTAGTTCCTTCACCCGAGTTCTCTCAAGCGCCTTGGTATTCTCTACCTGACCACCTGTGTCGGTTTGGGGTACGATTTGATGTTACCTGATGCTTAGAGGCTTTTCCTGGAAGCAGGGCATTTGTTGCTTCAGCACCGTGGTGCCTCGTCATCACGCCTCAGTGTTAAAGTGAACCGGATTTACCTGGAACACACACCTACACGCTTAAACCGGGACAACCGTCGCCCGGCCAACATAGCCTTCTCCGTCCCCCCTTCGCAGTAACACCAAGTACGGGAATATTAACCCGTTTCCCATCGACTACGCCTTTCGGCCTCGCCTTAGGGGTCGACTCACCCTGCCCCGATTAACGTTGGACAGGAACCCTTGGTCTTCCGGCGAGCGGGCTTTTCACCCGCTTTATCGTTACTTATGTCAGCATTCGCACTTCTGATACCTCCAGCACCCCTCACAGGACACCTTCAACGGCTTACAGAACGCTCCCCTACCCAACAACACACAGTGTCGCTGCCGCAGCTTCGGTGCATGGTTTAGCCCCGTTACATCTTCCGCGCAGGCCGACTCGACCAGTGAGCTATTACGCTTTCTTTAAATGATGGCTGCTTCTAAGCCAACATCCTGGCTGTCTGGGCCTTCCCACATCGTTTCCCACTTAACCATGACTTTGGGACCTTAGCTGGCGGTCTGGGTTGTTTCCCTCTTCACGACGGACGTTAGCACCCGCCGTGTGTCTCCCGTGATAACATTCTCCGGTATTCGCAGTTTGCATCGGGTTGGTAAGCCGGGATGGCCCCCTAGCCGAAACAGTGCTCTACCCCCGGAGATGAGTTCACGAGGCGCTACCTAAATAGCTTTCGGGGAGAACCAGCTATCTCCCGGTTTGATTGGCCTTTCACCCCCAGCCACAGGTCATCCGCTAATTTTTCAACATTAGTCGGTTCGGTCCTCCAGTTAGTGTTACCCAACCTTCAACCTGCCCATGGCTAGATCACCGGGTTTCGGGTCTATACCCTGCAACTTAACGCCCAATTAAGACTCGGTTTCCCTTCGGCTCCCCTATGCGGTTAACCTTGCTACAGAATATAAGTCGCTGACCCATTATACAAAAGGTACGCAGTCACCCCACCACTAAGCCCCCTCTGCTTCTTCTGAGGTTGAACGTCGCTTTCGCTCCGTTAACCGCATCTTCCGCAAAGGATGCGTATGTGGAGTTCACCACTGGCTTAGTGGTGGGGCTCCCACTGCTTGTACGTACACGGTTTCAGGTTCTGTTTCACTCCCCTCGCCGGGGTTCTTTTCGCCTTTCCCTCACGGTACTGGTTCACTATCGGTCAGTCAGGAGTATTTAGCCTTGGAGGATGGTCCCCCCATATTCAGACAGGATACCACGTGTCCCGCCCTACTCATCGAGCTCACAGCATGTGCGCTTTTGTGTACGGGGCTCTCACCCTGTATCGCGCGCCTTTCCAGACGCTTCCACTAACACACATGCTGATTCAGGCTCTGGGCTCCTCCCCGTTCGCTCGCCGCTACTGGGGGAATCTCGGTTGATTTCTTTTCCTCGGGGTACTTAGATGTTTCAGTTCCCCCGGTTCGCCTCATTAACCTATGGATTCAGTTAATGATAGTGTGACGAGTCACACTGGGTTTCCCCATTCGGACATCGCCGGTTATAACGGTTCATATCACCTTACCGGCGCTTTTCGCAGATTAGCACGTCCTTCATCGCCTCTGACTGCCAGGGCATCCACCGTGTACGCTTGGTCGCTTAACCTCACAACCCGAAGATGTCTTGTTCTGTCCGGTTTGTTGCGCGTTGTGAATACTGCGTTGTTCCGTACTCGCGATGCTCATGGACATCAAGTCCACTGCGCTCGCTGCGTGCGGTACGCCTTGTCTTCACTTCGCTCACTTCACCTTTTACAGGTCATCTTCATGATTGCGAAAATTTGAGAGACTCATGAACAATCGAAATTGTTCTTGTTTCAATTTTCAGCTTGATCCAGATTTTTAAAGAGCAAAACTTCGCAGTGAACCCTTTCAGGTACACTCTGAAGTATTTTTTCGTAATACACTCACGAGATGGTGGAGCTATGCGGGATCGAACCGCAGACCTCCTGCGTGCAAAGCAGGCGCTCTCCCAGCTGAGCTATAGCCCCATCGTGTAGTCAGAACCTCTTTACCGATAATTTTTCCTGAGACAAGGCGTGGAATAACGAAGCATACATCAGTATGTGAGTTATTTCACAACGCAGTATTCAGGGAAAATTTGGTAGGCCTGAGTGGACTTGAACCACCGACCTCACCCTTATCAGGGGTGCGCTCTAACCACCTGAGCTACAAGCCTGTAGAGGTTTTACTGCTCGTTTTTCATCAGACAATCTGTGTGAGCACTGCAAAGACCGTTTCTTTCAGGTAAGGAGGTGATCCAACCGCAGGTTCCCCTACGGTTACCTTGTTACGACTTCACCCCAGTCATGAATCACAAAGTGGTAAGCGCCCTCCCGAAGGTTAAGCTACCTACTTCTTTTGCAACCCACTCCCATGGTGTGACGGGCGGTGTGTACAAGGCCCGGGAACGTATTCACCGTGGCATTCTGATCCACGATTACTAGCGATTCCGACTTCATGGAGTCGAGTTGCAGACTCCAATCCGGACTACGACGCACTTTATGAGGTCCGCTTGCTCTCGCGAGGTCGCTTCTCTTTGTATGCGCCATTGTAGCACGTGTGTAGCCCTGGTCGTAAGGGCCATGATGACTTGACGTCATCCCCACCTTCCTCCAGTTTATCACTGGCAGTCTCCTTTGAGTTCCCGACCTAATCGCTGGCAACAAAGGATAAGGGTTGCGCTCGTTGCGGGACTTAACCCAACATTTCACAACACGAGCTGACGACAGCCATGCAGCACCTGTCTCACAGTTCCCGAAGGCACATTCGCATCTCTGCAAACTTCTGTGGATGTCAAGACCAGGTAAGGTTCTTCGCGTTGCATCGAATTAAACCACATGCTCCACCGCTTGTGCGGGCCCCCGTCAATTCATTTGAGTTTTAACCTTGCGGCCGTACTCCCCAGGCGGTCTACTTAACGCGTTAGCTCCGGAAGCCACGCCTCAAGGGCACAGCCTCCAAGTAGACATCGTTTACGGCGTGGACTACCAGGGTATCTAATCCTGTTTGCTCCCCACGCTTTCGCACCTGAGCGTCAGTCTTTGTCCAGGGGGCCGCCTTCGCCACCGGTATTCCTCCAGATCTCTACGCATTTCACCGCTACACCTGGAATTCTACCCCCCTCTACAAGACTCAAGCCTGCCAGTTTCGAATGCAGTTCCCAGGTTGAGCCCGGGGATTTCACATCCGACTTGACAGACCGCCTGCGTGCGCTTTACGCCCAGTAATTCCGATTAACGCTTGCACCCTCCGTATTACCGCGGCTGCTGGCACGGAGTTAGCCGGTGCTTCTTCTGCGGGTAACGTCAATTGCTGCGGTTATTAACCACAACACCTTCCTCCCCGCTGAAAGTACTTTACAACCCGAAGGCCTTCTTCATACACGCGGCATGGCTGCATCAGGCTTGCGCCCATTGTGCAATATTCCCCACTGCTGCCTCCCGTAGGAGTCTGGACCGTGTCTCAGTTCCAGTGTGGCTGGTCATCCTCTCAGACCAGCTAGGGATCGTCGCCTTGGTGAGCCGTTACCTCACCAACAAGCTAATCCCATCTGGGCACATCTGATGGCAAGAGGCCCGAAGGTCCCCCTCTTTGGTCTTGCGACGTTATGCGGTATTAGCCACCGTTTCCAGTAGTTATCCCCCTCCATCAGGCAGTTTCCCAGACATTACTCACCCGTCCGCCACTCGTCAGCAAAGCAGCAAGCTGCTTCCTGTTACCGTTCGACTTGCATGTGTTAGGCCTGCCGCCAGCGTTCAATCTGAGCCATGATCAAACTCTTCAATTTAAAAGTTTGATGCTCGTGAATTAAACTTCGTAATGAATTACGTGTTCACTCAGAGACTTGGTATTCATTTTTCGTCCGGGGACGTTAAGAATCCGTATCTTCGAGTGCCCACACAGATTGTCTGATAAATTGTTAAAGAGCAGTGCCGCTGCGCTTTTCTCAGCGGCGCGGGGTGTGCATATTACGCTTTCCCGCTTCAGAGTCAAGCGTTTATTTTCGCTTTTCTCCGTGAGGCTCTGGTCTTAACCCCGCTGACCCGGCGGCCTGTGTGCCGTTGTTCCGTGTCAGTGGTGGCGCATTATAGGGAGTTATTTCCGCCTGACAAGAGGAAATTTAAAATAATTTTCCAAGTGCCTGGTATTTACCCAAAACGCCATTAAACCGCCAGTTTTTCGAGCGTTTCAAAGCCATAACGCTGTAAAACGGGCAATAATTGTTCAGCTTCTGGCGTCATTGCCATGCAATAAGCAATATTGGCATCGGTCGATTTTGCATACGGCGCTTCATGCTCCAACAGCCAGGCTGTACGACGCGCTATCGCCGCGCCGGAATCCACTAACCGCGTCCCTTCGGGCAGGACTTGCAAAATCTCGTCTCGTAATAGAGGGAAATGCGTACACCCCAGAACGACCGTGTCAGGCGGTTCCGGCATTCGCAGCCATGGACGTAATATACGGCGTAGCTCTTCCAGCGATACCGAGTCGCCATGTAATTTAGCTTCCGCCAGTTCCACCAGTTCTGCCGACCCCAACATAGCTATCTGACATTCATTGGCGAAGCGCGCAATCAGCTCGTGAGTATAAGGACGTTTGACCGTCGCTCGCGTCGCCAGTAGCCCGACGACGCCATTTGCGGTAAGCCGCGCCGCTGGTTTAATCGCAGGTACAACGCCCACCACCGGGAAGGCAAACTTTTCACGTAATGCGGGAAGTGAAACCGTACTGGCGGTATTGCAGGCTATCACCGCCAGTGAAAGGGGATAGCACTGCTGTACCGCAGTAACAATGTCGACAACGCGCTCGACGATAAACGTTTCGCTCTTTTCCCCATAGGGGAATGCCACGTTATCGAAAGCATATATATAGTGGAGATCCGGCAGGAGCCGCCGAATCTCATCATAGACCGACAATCCACCGACGCCAGAATCAAATACCAGCACGGTGGGACGTGGTTCAGAAGGTGTAGCTGCCAGACAAGGTGTATTCTCGTCCTGCAGTTTGGTAGCCATAAACTGTCTCGTAATCTTTGTCGAACAGGTTGGCTATTTTACCACGAACTGTCAGATGTGAGGTGAGCGGATATGAAACTCCAATATCCCACAAGCTCAAGCCGCCCATTTTTACATCTCTATTATTGTCGAAGTCTTTATCGTAACGTTCGCCGAGGTACTGATACATCACATTCCAGCCGAGTTCAAAAATCTGTCCGGTCAGCTCATACTTTACCTGTTGCTTAGCACGGCGATAGAGAACCTTATTGGTTTCATCATCACGCGGATCGACGTATTGCAGCGTCAGGTGGTGATCTACCGGGCCGGTGGTGATATTTCCGGTCCACTCCAGACCTTTAATAGTGGCCGATTTCAGATTAACGTATTGATTATCTGTATAATCGATCAGGTTTTGAACCTTATAATGATATGCAGAAAGGCGCCAATCCAGCGGTCCGGTCAGCCCATCAATGCCGGCCTCCCACTGCCTGGATTCTTCCGGCTTTAGGTTTGGGTTAGCGGCAATACCAGGCCCATAAGATGATGCAAAACGCGTCGCGCCATATTGCTGCCCAAGGGACGGTGCCAGGAACCCCGTACCATAGGAGAGAGTTGCCCGATAACCATCAACAAACTCCCAGCCCGCTGCGGTCTGCCATGTCCCATGCCAGCCGAACTGCTCATCATGATCTTCACGGCCAGAAGCTTCCAACGTGACACTATCGATTTGTTGCTGTCCGGTCAGGTAGAGCCCGGTGGTATCACGTTTGTAAGTATCGGCCTTCGTTGTACTGCTGGAGGTCAGCTTTTCCTGTTTCCAGTCAGCCCCGCCGCTAACCGCTCCGTACCCAACTTCAACACTATTACCCCACTGAATATAACGCTGCTCCATGTTATCCAGCGAGGCATCCCCCGCATACCGACCAAGATCGTGACTGTAGTTGTAATCTTTAATATGTTGATAATTGGCGATCAGCTGAGAAGAATAGATGCCAGAACTGTATTGCAGGCCAGCATCCCAAGATTGGGTGTAATTCTGGGCCTCATCATTGCCGCCAACATAACCATATGAACCCTGATCGTAATCGCTATTCGCCGTATAGCCATAACCGCGAAAGAAACCGGAGACGTTATCGTTAAACTTATGCTGTACGCCTCCCCAGAACAGCTTATTGCGGTAGCCGTCCCGGTCACTGTCCCCGTTATAGGGAGAGTCAGGCTGAATGTTAAAACCCCTGGTCGTCTCATACGCCCCGGCAGCAGTTACAATCGTATCGCCAAACCGTTTATTCATAATCCCATCATAGGTCTGGTAACCATCCGATCCCATACCGGCGTTGATCTGTGATTTCTCGTCATTGCTCATCGTAATGATATTGACGACGCCGCCAATCGCGCCAGAACCGTACACCGCTGAACGCGGTCCGCGAATGTATTCAATGCGCTGCACTAACGACACCGGAAGCTGACCAATATCAATCGCGTTACTAATGCCCGCCCGCGCCATCGGCACACCATCAATCAGTACCAGGACATGCCGCGATTCGGTGCCGCGAACATACAGCGAGGAACTCTTCCCCATTCCGCCGCTCTGTGAAATATCCACACCAGGAAGACGGCGCATTACGTCATTAAGATCTTTTGACTGCCAGCGCTGAATATCCTCGCGGGTGACGACATCAGTTGGCGCCAAAACAGAGTTTACAGGCTGCTGAAAACGGTTGGCGGTGACAACCAGGGTATCCGGGCTAGTGTCCTGCGCCCAAGCGGAAAAGGCCGTGACGGAGAACGCCGTCAGCAGCGTAGCTTTTTTAATCATTGTAAAGTATCCACAATATAAGAAGGATGCCGCAGGCTTCATCGATAGTACGCGATGATGAAAACCAGATGCGACGTTAGCCGGCAGGTCTTCGGGCTTGGAGGGTTATCCGTTGGCTGGATAGCAGAAATGATGACTTCCCACCGGAGGCAGTGTCTGCTTACGCTCTCATCTCACCTTTCCTTACCGCTGCGCGTCAGCTCCAGATTTTCACTGGATTCCCTATTAACTCACAGGACCGGCCCACGGATGCTACCGTCTGTCACAACACCCTGTCCAGACCGCGCATCACAAATCAGAAATCATCAATAGCTGGACATCCACTGAGCAATCCCTACAATCCCCGCGTACTTTTATTATTCAGGATGCGATATGACCCCCGAACATCTTCCGACAGAACAGTATGAGGCGCAGCTAGCCGAAAAAGTGGCGCGCTTGCAGAGTATGATGGCGCCGTTTTCTGGCCTGGTTCCGGAAGTATTTCGCTCGCCGGTCAGTCACTATCGTATGCGTGCGGAATTTCGCCTGTGGCATGACGGCGATGACCTGTACCACATTATGTTTGATCAGCAGACCAAAAGCCGGATTCGCGTTGACAGCTTCCCGGCGGCCAGCCAACTGATTAATACCTTAATGAAGGCGATGATTGCCGGCGTGCGCGATAATCATGCACTGCGGCATAAGCTGTTCCAGATCGATTATCTCACCACCTTGAGCAACCAGGCGGTAGTGTCGTTGCTGTACCATAAGAAGCTGGACGAAGAGTGGCATGAAGCCGCCACTGCGTTACGCGATGCTTTACGCGCGCAAGGTCTGAACGTACACCTGATTGGCCGGGCCACTAAAACCAAAGTCGAATTGGATCAGGATTATATTGATGAGCGTCTGCCTGTGGCAGGTAAAGAAATGATCTACCGCCAAGTCGAAAACAGCTTTACGCAGCCAAACGCCGCCATGAATATTCAGATGTTAGAGTGGGCGCTGGAGGTGACGAAAGACTCAAAAGGCGATCTGCTTGAGTTGTATTGCGGCAACGGCAATTTTTCTTTAGCGCTGGCGCGCAATTTTAACCGCGTGCTGGCAACCGAAATCGCCAAACCGTCCGTCGCTGCCGCGCAGTATAATATTGCCGCTAATCATATTGATAATGTTCAGATTATTCGCATGGCGGCGGAAGAGTTTACCCAGGCGATGAACGGCGTCCGTGAGTTTAATCGCTTACAGGGGATCGATCTGAAGCGCTATCAGTGCGAAACCATTTTTGTCGATCCGCCGCGCAGCGGTCTGGACAGCGAAACTGAAAAAATGGTGCAGGCTTATCCACGTATTCTGTACATTTCCTGCAATCCGGAAACGTTGTGCAAAAACCTGGAAACATTAAGCCAGACGCACACGGTGTCTCGCCTGGCGCTGTTCGATCAGTTCCCGTATACGCATCATATGGAATGCGGGGTGTTATTGACCGCAAGGTAAAATATACGTCGGATAGCCGATTATACCGCTATCTGGCGTTCTGCCGGGGCGCTTCGCTTGCCCGGCCTACATATATGTACAGTTGTAGGCCGGATCAGGCGCTTGCGCCGCCATCTGGCATTCGCACACTACTCCGCGATGTCCTGCTTCCGATTGCGCATCTTAAAGCCAATCCAGAATACCAGAATCACCGACAGCACCGCCGGGAAGAAATTAGAACCCATATCCGGATATTCTGCACGCACGACGGTGCTATACAGTAAAACGCCAAGAATAAAACAGGCGGCGGCCAGCCCCGGCAAACCCACCGGCATAGTACGATTTTGGTAGCGTTGATGCAGGCAATATACCGTCAGCACCAGCGAGATAATCGGGAATACGGAGAACGGCACAATAGCGCTAAACAGTGCCGCGAATGTGCCGTTAATCGATAAGCCAGCGATGAGCGCCAGCAACAGCGTACCTTTATCTTGACCTGACTGTTTCATTACTCGTCCTTCACGTTATTCGGAATGATGTGCTATTTTCTCTTGCTCACGGCGATACCAGTAATACGCCCCTTTCGCAATCATGCGCAGTTGCAATACCAGCCGCTCTTCTAATTGCCGACGCTGTTCAGCGCCGATGTCCAACGCCTCTGCACCCGCGCTAAAGACAATAGTCACCATCGCTTCGGCCTGGGCTTCAGTAAACGCACGCGGCATATGGTTTTCGAGTTCCAGATAGTCGGCAAGTTCCGCAATAAAGTGCTGAATCTCCCGCGCGACGGCAGCACGAAACGCCGCTGAAGTGCCGGAACGCTCGCGCAACAACAGACGGAAGGCGTTGGGGTTGTTGCCGATAAACTCCATAAATGTGGAGACCGACGTGCGGATGACGCTGCCGCCTTTCGCGATGCGCTGTCGCGCCTGACGCATCAACTGACGCAACATCAGACCGCTTTCATCCACCATCGTCAGACCGAGTTCATCAACATCGCGAAAATGACGGTAAAACGACGTTGGCGCAATGCCCGCTTCACGCGCCACTTCACGCAAACTCAGGCTGGCGAAACTCCGCTCAGCGCTCAGTTGGCTGAATGCGGCTTCCACCAGCGAACGCCGGGTTTTTTCTTTTTGTTGCGCTCTAACACCCATCACAATGTCTGAATCCTTCCATATGCCTTATTCGGCACTATACCAGAGAATAAAAGTAACGGGTTCACACTGGATTGTGAATGATTGTTTACAGACAGTTTGTGCTCCGGCTTCGCAAAAAAGCACAACGATAATTGGGTTAAAGCTGGGCAAATGTTATCATCGTGTTTATTTTATGTATAAAAACAGGTGAGTAATACCATGCCACATTCCTGGGATTATGATGCAGTCGTCATAGGGTCAGGCCCCGGCGGTGAAGGCGCTGCAATGGGTCTGGTTAAGCAAGGAGCACGCGTCGCGGTGATTGAGCGTTATCATAACGTTGGCGGCGGATGTACCCACTGGGGCACCATCCCATCCAAAGCCCTTCGCCACGCCGTCAGCCGTATTATCGAATTTAATCAAAACCCGCTCTATAGCGACCACTCCCGTCTCCTTCGTTCTTCTTTCGCCGATATCCTCAACCATGCTGATAACGTGATTAATCAACAAACGCGTATGCGTCAGGGGTTTTATGAGCGTAACCACTGTGAAATCTTGCAGGGCAACGCCCATTTTATTGACGAACATACCCTGGCGCTGGAATGCCATGACGGCACGGTTGAAACCCTAACGGCAGAAAAATTTGTTATTGCTTGTGGTTCGCGTCCTTACCATCCCAATGATGTGGATTTCTCGCATCCGCGCATTTATGACAGCGACTCAATCCTTAGCCTCCACCATGAACCGCGCCACGTTATTATTTATGGCGCCGGCGTTATCGGCTGCGAATATGCGTCCATCTTCCGCGGTATGGATGTGAAAGTGGATCTGATCAACACTCGCGATCGCCTGCTGGCCTTTCTCGATCAGGAGATGTCCGACTCTCTCTCTTACCATTTCTGGAATAGTGGTGTGGTGATTCGCCACAATGAAGAGTATGAGAAAATCGAAGGCTGCGATGATGGCGTCATCATGCACCTGAAATCCGGCAAAAAACTGAAGGCTGACTGTCTGCTCTATGCCAATGGCCGTACCGGTAACACCGATTCGCTGGCGCTGGAGAATATTGGTCTGGAAACAGACAGCCGTGGACAGCTCAAGGTCAACAGCATGTACCAGACCGCCCTGCCGCACGTCTATGCGGTGGGCGACGTGATTGGCTATCCCAGTCTGGCTTCCGCAGCCTACGATCAGGGGCGTATTGCAGCGCAGGCGCTGGTGAAAGGCGAAGCGACCGCGCATCTTATCGAAGATATCCCCACCGGGATTTATACCATTCCGGAAATCAGTTCTGTCGGCAAAACCGAGCAGCAGTTAACGGCAATGAAAGTGCCTTATGAAGTGGGCCGCGCGCAGTTTAAGCATCTGGCGCGAGCGCAAATCGTTGGCATGAACGTCGGCACGCTAAAAATTCTCTTCCACCGTGAAACCAAAGAAATTCTGGGGATTCACTGCTTTGGCGAACGCGCCGCCGAAATTATTCATATCGGCCAGGCGATCATGGAGCAGAAAGGTGGCGGTAACACCATCGAGTACTTCGTTAACACCACCTTTAACTACCCAACCATGGCGGAAGCTTATCGGGTTGCGGCGCTAAACGGCTTAAACCGCCTGTTTTAACGCCTTGTCGAAATGGCCATCCATTGCGCCACGGATGGCCTCTGCCAGTTGCTCATAACGGCTACGCAGCGGCGATCCCGGGCGATAAACCAGCCCCACGGTACGACGCGGCTCCGGTTTAATGCATGGCAGATAGACCACGCCGTCGCGCTTACGCTCCTGCGGCACTGCCAGCGCAGGAAGTAGCGTAATACCACTGCCCGCCGCCACCATGTTGCGTAGCGTTTCCAGACTGGTCGCCCGGAAATGGGTATCTTCATCCGCTCCCGCTTCGAAACAGAACCCCATCGCCTGATCGCGCAGACAGTGGCCATCTTCCAGCATCAGCAATTTTTCGCCCGCCAGATCGGACATCGGCACGCGATCGCGATTCGCCCACGGATGATCCTCATAAATAGCCAGCATCATGGGCTCATCAAACAGCGGCACTTCGATAAATGCCTCACTCTCTTTCACCAGTGCCAGAATAGCGCAGTCAAGCTTGCCGCTATCGAGTTGCGCTAACAGCTGATGGGTTTGCGCCTCATGCAGATACATTTCCAGCTTCGGGAAAGTCTGGTGCAACATCGGAATAATAAGCGGCAGCAAATAGGGGCCAACCGTTGGGATTAAACCAATATGTAACGGGCCGGACATCGCCTCACCTTGTTGGCTTGCCATCTCCTTGAGCACCTTGACCTCACGCAGCACGGTGCGCGCCTGATCCACCAGCAGTAAGCCCGCCTGGGTAAACAGCACCTTACGACTCGTACGCTCCAGCAGCATAACGCCCAGCTCATCTTCCAGCTTGCGAATTTGCCCGCTAAGGGTTGGCTGGCTGACGTGACAGGAGTCCGCCGCTCGCCGGAAATGGCGATGTTCGGCTAACGCCACCAGATATTCAAGATCACGAATATTCATTATTCATCCTCCGTCGCCACGATAGTTCATGGCGATAGGTAGCATAGCAACGAACGATTATCCCTATCAACCTTTCTGATTAATAATACATCACAGAAACGGAGCGGTTTCTCGTTTAACCCTTGAAGACACCGCCCGTTCAGAGGGTATCTCTCGAACCCGAAATAACTAAAGCCAACGTGAACTTTTGCGGACCTCTGGTCCGCTTTTTTTTGCGTAAAAAACCCGGCGTCGCTTACGCTCGGCCGGGCTATATTGCCTGATGGCGCTACGCTATCAGGCCTACAACGCGAGGCGCGCCTTCGCATCGTCGATGGCCTGCGCTACCTGTTGCGGAGAAACACCGCCTTTTGCCGCCCGTTTATCCAGACACGACTGTAAAGACAATATCGGATACACATCGTCGCCAATCACGCGGCTGAATTTCTGTAAATCAGCCAGCGGCAACGCTTCCAGCGGCTTACCCTGGCGAATGGCTTCTACCACCGCTTCGCCGACAATATGGTGCGCTTCGCGAAACGGCACGCCTTTCGCGACCAAGTAATCCGCCAGCTCCGTGGCGTTGGCATACCCCTGTTGCGCCGCATCCTGGCAACGTGGGCGTTTCACCTGAATACCGTCCAGCACCAACGCTGCCATATGCAGGCAGTCAAGCCAGGTATCGAGCGCATCGAACAGCCCTTCTTTGTCTTCCTGCATATCTTTGTTATAAGCCAGCGGCAGACCTTTTAAGGTCATCATCATGCCGGTTAGCGCCCCTTGTACGCGACCGCACTTACCGCGAATCAGCTCCAGCGCGTCCGGGTTTTTCTTCTGCGGCATTAACGATGAACCGGAAGTAACGCGGTCAGAAAGCTCCACAAAGCCCGCTTCACCAGAATTAAAGAAAATCAGATCTTCCGCGAAGCGTGACAGATGCACCATACCAATAGCCGCATCAGAAAGCAGTTCCAGTACGTGGTCACGATCCGACACGCTGTCCAGACTGTTGCGGGTCGCAGACGTGAAGCCCAGCCAGCCTGCCAATTGTTCACGGTCGATTTCATAGGCTGTTCCCGCCAGCGCGCCGCAACCTAACGGACTCACGTCCAGACGTTTGAGTGTATCCTGCAGGCGGCTTTCATCTCGCACCAGCATTTCGACATACGCGAGACACCAGTGGGCGAAAGTCACTGGCTGCGCGCGTTGCAGATGGGTATATCCCGGCATTACCGCGTCCTGGTTCTCCTGCGCGGTTTCCACCAGCGCGCTCTGTAGCTGGCGGTTGGCGGTGAGCAGCTCCATCACCGTCTCTTTGCACCACAGTTTCAGGTCCGTCGCCACCTGATCGTTACGGCTGCGTCCGGTGTGCAGCTTTTTACCCAACTGACCCACTTTGTCGATGAGCTTACCTTCCACCCAGCTATGGATATCTTCCGCATCGCTTTGCAGGATTTGCTGCGGATTCGCGCGAACCTCTTCCAGCAGCACGTTCAGCGCCTCTTCCAACTGTCGTTGCTCATCGGCAGTCAGTACGCCCACCGTGACTAATGCTTTGGACCAGGCCACAGAACCGACAATATCCTGCTCCGCCAGACGGTAATCGAAGCGCAACGAATCATTGAATTGTTTAAACCGCTGGTCTGCCGCCTGTGTAAAGCGCCCACCCCAAAGTGCCATAATATACTTCCTTAAATTCTTCGAATTTCACTGCCGGATAGCGCTACGATTATCCGGCGCACAAATAGTTAAGCCAGAATACGCGTGCCAATCGGCGTACCATTAAACAGCGCTGGCAATTGTTCCGCATGACGCCAGGAAGCGATATCCACCGGGCGACCCAGCGCCCTCGCAGCATCGAGAGCCGCATTCACTTTCACAATCATACCGTCGGTAATAATGCCCTGGTCGATAAGCTGCTCTGCTTTGGACGCCGTCATTTCAGCGATACGCTGGCCTTTGCCGTCCAGAATACCGCTCACGTCAGAAAGCAGGATCAGATCGGCCCCCAGCGTCGCCGCCAGCGCGGTTGCCGCCTGATCGGCGTTGACGTTCATCAGTTGGCCGCCATCTGTTACGCCAATGGAGCTGACTACCGGCAGAAAACCGTTTTCCAGCAGAGTGTTAATCAGCTTCGGCGACCCCGGCTGCGCCAGCCCGACGTGGCCTAACGCTTCATCGAGTTGGGTCACTTTTACGCTGTCGCCATCGCCCAGAAACAGACCAACAGAGGCGATATGGTGTTTCTTCGCCCAGGCCAACAGGGTTTTATTAGCGGTTCCCGCCAGCGCGCCGGTAATGATGCCAATCTGATCGGCAGGCGTCACGCGCAGGCCGTCTTTCTTTTTCACTGGCAAATTAAGCCCTTTCATCAGCTCATCCACCACGCAACCGCCGCCGTGAACAATCACCAGCGGACGCTGATGGGACTCACGATAGTTGACCAGCGCGGTAAAAAGACGTTCCAGAGCCTCTTCGCTATCCAGTAATACGCCACCCAGCTTGATAATTAATGGATTCATCATTTCACCCTTAAATAAGAGACTGCGTTTCAGCGAAGCCGAAACGAATATTAGCGCATTGCACCGCCTGCGCCGCTGCGCCTTTCAACAGATTATCTTCGGTTGCCACCACAATCAGATGTTCGCCCTGGACGGCAAAACCAATATCACAGAACGGCAACCCGACGACGTTCTTTAACGCCGGAACGCCTTTGTCATACAGGCGCACCAGCGGTTTGTCGCCATAGGCTTTTTGCAACACGTCGGCGACCTGCACATGGGTTACGCCCGCTTTCAGGCGGCAGGTAATGGTTTCCAGAATCCCGCGCGGGAAATTCCCCAGATGCGGGGTGAAGATGACCTCCGCGCCCAGATGGGCGGCGATTTCCGGCTGATGACGATGCGTAAACATGCCATACGGTTGCAGACTCACTTCACAGAAACTGTTCGACATTGCCGCCTTGCGTCCCGCGCCGCTCACCCCGCTGGTGGCATTAATTACTGGCCACTGCGTCAGCTCCAGAAGCCCACCGTCAATCAGCGGTTTTAGCGACAACTGCGCCGCGGTTGGATAACAACCAGGAACCGCAATCAGATTCGCCGCGTTCAGTTTATCGGCATTCCACTCCGCCAGACCGTACACCGCCTGTTCCAGCAGTTCAGGATACTGATGAGTAAATCCGTAATACTTTTCATAGAAGGCGCGATCATTTACCCGAAACGCGCCGGAAAGATCGAATACGACGCATCCGGCCTGTAAAAACTGCGGCGCCAGATCGTGGCTCACTTCATGCGCTGTCGCCAGGAACACCACATCAACATCTGCGCTAAAATCACGCACATCCGACATCGGTTGCAATGGCAGATCAACAATCCCTTTTAACTGCGGATGTAAATCAGAAATTAACTTTCCTGCATCATTGCTTTGCGCTGAGACGGTCAAAGCGGTTATGGTCATATGTGGGTGGCGATTTACGTAGCTTACAAGCTCTGCGCCCGCATAACCGCTAGCGCCTACAATCAGCGTATTCAACATCGGGTTCCTTTATGCTCAACGTTAGTGTATTTTTATTCACAATTAATGCATGAATATTGATACTATCATGACCTGAGGTGTGTCAACAATGAAAAACGTTTTACCGCCATTTATCGAGATTTACCGCGCTCTGATTGCCACACCATCGATAAGCGCAACCGAAGAATCCCTGGATCAAAGTAATGCGTCTTTAATCACTTTGCTTGCAGGCTGGTTCAGCGATCTTGGTTTCAACGTAGAGGTTCAACCGGTTCCGGGAACGCGAAACAAATTTAATATGCTCGCCAGCACCGGACATGGCGCGGGCGGTTTGCTGCTGGCCGGTCATACCGATACGGTTCCCTTTGATGACGGACGCTGGACGCGCGACCCGTTCACGCTGACCGAGCACGACAACAAGCTCTATGGCCTGGGCACTGCGGATATGAAAGGCTTCTTCGCTTTTATTCTGGACGCGCTACGTGACGTTGACGTAACACAACTGAAAAAGCCGCTCTACATTTTGGCGACCGCCGATGAAGAGACCAGCATGGCCGGGGCGCGTTATTTTTCCGAAACCACGGCATTACGTCCGGACTGCGCAATCATTGGCGAACCGACATCTTTGCAACCGGTACGCGCACACAAAGGGCATATCTCTAATGTCGTTCGCGTCCTGGGCCAGTCCGGTCACTCCAGCGATCCGGCGCGTGGGGTTAACGCCATTGAACTGATGCACGATGCGGTTGGCCGTATCATGCAACTGCGTGACGCGCTGAAAGCGCGATATCACTACGAGGCGTTTACCGTTCCATATCCAACGCTGAACCTGGGCCATATCCACGGCGGCGATGCCTCAAACCGCATCTGCGCCTGCTGTGAACTACATATGGATATTCGTCCACTGCCGGGCATGACGTTAAACGACCTCAATGGATTGCTTAACGACGCGCTGGCCCCCGTAAGCGAACGCTGGCCGGGCCGCCTGACGGTGGCAGAATTACATCCGCCGATTCCGGGCTACGAGTGTCCACCGGACCACCAACTGGTTGAAGTAGTAGAAAAACTGTTGGGTACGAAAACCGACGTGGTGAACTACTGTACTGAAGCACCGTTTATTCAGACATTATGTCCAACGCTGGTGCTCGGTCCTGGCTCAATTAATCAGGCCCATCAGCCGGATGAATATCTCGAAACGCGTTTTATTAAGCCCACCCGGGAATTAATTACCCAGGTAGTACACCATTTTTGCTGGCATTAATGCATATTGCTCGGTAGCGCTATGTTTATCGGGCCTGAATCCACCTGTTGCCGGATTAGTGTAGTGTCATCCGGCAACAGGTCATTACCATGTTTTTTACATTTCCATAAGCAATGCTTATTTGATTCGGTATGAATTAAATAACGTAAATTATCGCCATTTTTTCGTTTGCTGAACCGATTTCGCAGTAATTGACGCCACGGGTTTTACGTGGCTTTATAAAGATGAGAAGTGATGTGAAAAAGCTTGGTCCGAAAGATTTCGCATTGTGGCAAGACGGCAAACGAGCACATCCCAGGGAGCTTACATAAGTAAGTGACCTGGGTGGGAGAGCGCAGCCAACGCCGCCGCAGCGTGAAAGATGCAGGACAATTACAACAGAGATGGGGTGTCTGGGATCATATGAACGAACAATATTCCGCGTTGCGTAGTAATGTCAGTATGCTCGGCAAGGTGCTGGGAGAAACCATCAAGGATGCGCTGGGAGAGCACATTCTTGATCGCGTAGAAACAATCCGTAAGCTATCCAAATCTTCACGCGCCGGCAATGAAGCTAATCGCCAGGAGCTGCTCACCACGCTACAAAATTTGTCTAACGACGAGCTGCTGCCAGTTGCGCGCGCGTTTAGTCAGTTCCTGAACCTGGCCAATACTGCCGAGCAATACCACAGCATTTCGCCAAAAGGCGAAGCTGCCAGCAACCCGGAAGTGATTGCCCGCACTCTGCGTAAACTGAAAAACCAACCGGACCTCAACGACGCAACCATCAAAAAAGCGGTAGAGACGCTGTCTCTGGAGTTGGTGCTGACCGCCCACCCGACAGAAATTACCCGCCGTACGCTTATTCACAAGATGGGTGAAATCAACAACTGTCTAAAACAGCTTGATAATACCGATATCGCCGACTACGAACGCCACCAGGTGATGCGTCGCCTGCGCCAGTTGATTGCCCAATCCTGGCATACGGATGAAATCCGCAAGCAGCGTCCAAGCCCGGTGGATGAAGCCAAATGGGGCTTCGCCGTGGTAGAAAACAGCCTGTGGCAGGGCGTACCTAACTATCTGCGTGAACTGAACGAACAACTGGAAGAAAATCTTGGCTACAAATTGCCGGTGGATTTTGTGCCGGTACGTTTTACCTCCTGGATGGGCGGCGACCGTGACGGCAACCCGAACGTGACGGCGGATATCACCCGCCACGTACTCTTGTTAAGCCGCTGGAAAGCCACCGATCTGTTCCTGAAAGACATTCATGTTCTGGTATCAGAACTGTCGATGGTCGACGCCACGCCGGAGCTGCTGGCGTTAGTGGGCGAAGAAGGCGCGTCTGAACCGTATCGCTATCTGATGAAAAAATTGCGCACCCGTCTGATGGCGACCCAGTCCTGGCTGGAAGCGCGTCTGAAAGGTGAGAAACTGCCCAAACCGGCTGGTCTGCTGACGCAAAACGAGCAGCTCTGGGAGCCACTGTACGCCTGCTACCAGTCGCTACAGGCCTGCGGCATGGGCATTATCGCCAACGGCGAGTTGCTCGATACGCTCCGCCGCGTGAAGTGTTTCGGCGTACCGCTGGTGCGTATTGATATTCGCCAGGAGAGCACCCGCCATACCGAAGCACTGGGCGAAATTACCCGCTACCTTGGTATTGGTGACTACGAAAGCTGGTCGGAAGCCGACAAGCAGGCCTTCCTGATCCGCGAGTTGAACTCCAAACGTCCGCTGCTGCCGCGTAACTGGGAGCCGAGCAACGATACCCGCGAAGTGCTTGAAACCTGCAAGGTCATTGCCGAAGCGCCGAAAGGGTCGATCGCCGCCTACGTGATTTCAATGGCGAAAACGCCGTCTGACGTGCTGGCTGTGCATCTACTGCTGAAAGAGGCAGGTATCGGCTTTGCCATGCCGGTCGCGCCGCTGTTTGAAACTCTTGACGACCTGAACAATGCCGACGACGTGATGACTCAGTTGTTGAATATCGACTGGTATCGCGGGCTGATTCAGGGTAAGCAGATGGTAATGATCGGCTACTCCGACTCGGCAAAAGACGCCGGAGTCATGGCCGCGTCATGGGCGCAGTATCAGGCGCAGGACGCACTGATCAAAACCTGTGAAAAAGCCGGTATCGAGCTAACCCTCTTCCACGGTCGCGGCGGCTCTATTGGCCGTGGCGGCGCGCCAGCCCACGCGGCGCTGCTTTCGCAACCACCGGGCAGCCTGAAAGGCGGTCTGCGCGTGACCGAGCAGGGTGAGATGATCCGCTTCAAATACGGCCTGCCGGAAGTCACCGTCAGCAGCCTGTCGCTCTACACCAGCGCAATTCTGGAAGCAAACCTGCTGCCGCCGCCGGAACCGAAAGACGGCTGGCGTCATATTATGGATGAGCTTTCTGTGATCTCTTGCGAAACGTACCGTGGCTACGTGCGCGAAAATAAAGACTTTGTGCCGTACTTCCGCTCCGCGACGCCGGAACAAGAGCTGGGCAAATTGCCGCTCGGCTCACGTCCAGCGAAACGTCGTCCAACCGGCGGCGTCGAATCGCTGCGCGCGATTCCGTGGATCTTCGCCTGGACGCAAAACCGCCTGATGCTACCAGCCTGGCTGGGCGCGGGTACTGCGCTGCAAAAAGTGGTGGAGGATGGTAAACAAAGTGAACTGGAAGCCATGTGTCGCGACTGGCCGTTCTTCTCCACGCGTCTTGGAATGCTGGAGATGGTGTTCTCGAAAGCCGACCTGTGGCTGGCCGACTATTACGATCAGCGCCTGGTGGCGAAAACGCTATGGCCGCTGGGCAAAGAGCTACGAGACCTGCTGGAAGAGGACATTAAAGTGGTGCTGGCGATTGCCAACGACTCGCACCTGATGGCCGACTTACCGTGGATTGCGGAGTCCATTCAGTTAAGAAATGTTTATACCGATCCTTTAAACGTGTTGCAGGCGGAGTTGCTGCATCGTTCCCGTCTGACTGAAGAGCAGGGAAAATCGCCCGATCCTCGCGTTGAACAGGCGTTGATGGTCACGATTGCGGGCGTCGCCGCTGGTATGCGCAACACCGGCTAACGCGAAAAGAAAGCCGCCCTCATGCGATTAAGCAGGGGGCGGCATGAAATACTGCTGTCATAATCGTCGTTTTTTCAATATATTCCTGTCTGCATTTTATGCATCTATAAATCTTTCTTAGCAAAACGCGCGGCATAAAGCAGGTTTGCTTCAGATTCTTTTAAGGTTCAGGCGCTACGTTTGGCGCTACGATTAAAGACAGGCTCTCATTATGCAATCCACATTACTCCAGACTAAACCCGCGTTTAGCTGGAAAGCCCTGGGTTGGGCACTCCTTTACTTTTGGTTCTTTTCCACCCTCCTGCAGGCCATTATTTATCTCACCGGATACAGCGGGACAAACGGCCTGCGGGATTCGCTACTGTACAGCTCATTGTGGCTGATCCCCGTCTTTCTGTTTCCAGGCCGCATCCGACTCATTGCCGCCGTCATTGGCGTCGTACTCTGGGCCGCCTCGCTGGCGGCGCTGAGCTATTACGTGATCTACGGGCAGGAGTTCTCACAAAGCGTTCTGTTTGTGATGTTTGAAACCAATGCCAATGAAGCCAGCGAATATTTAAGCCAATATTTCAGTCTGAAAATTGTTCTTGTCGCGCTGGCTTATACGGTGGCGGCGATTTTGCTGTGGACACGTCTGCGCCCGGTTTATATTCCATCGCCCTGGCGTTATCTGGTGTCGTTTGCCCTGCTGTACGGGCTGATCCTGCATCCCATCGCGATGAATACCTTTATCAAGCATAAGTCGATGGAGAAAACGCTGGATAGCCTGGCGTCACGAATGGAACCCGCCGCGCCGTGGCAGTTTATCTCTGGCTACTACCAGTATCATCGCCAGCTCACCTCGCTGAATAATCTGCTGAATGAAAACGACGCCCTGCCGCCGCTGGCTAACTTCAAAGACCACTCCGGCGATGCGCCACGCACGCTGGTACTGGTGATTGGCGAATCGACCCAGCGTGGCCGTATGAGCCTGTACGGTTATCCGCGCGAAACCACGCCGGAACTGGACGCGCTGCATAAAACCGATCCCGGGCTGACCGTGTTTAATAATGTGGTGACTTCGCGACCTTACACCATTGAGATTCTGCAACAGGCGCTAACGTTCGCGGACGAAAAGAACCCGGACTGGTATCTGACGAAGCCATCGCTGATGAATATGATGAAACAGGCCGGGTATAAAACCTTCTGGATCACTAACCAGCAGACGATGACGGCGCGTAATACCATGCTGACCGTGTTCTCTAAGCAGACTGATAAGCAGTTCTATATGAACCAGCAGCGCACTCAAAGCGCACGCGAATATGACAGCAACGTGCTGGCGCCGTTTAAAGCGGTGTTAGCCGACCCGGCGCCCAAAAAATTCATTATTGTGCATCTGCTGGGAACGCACATTAAGTACAAGTTCCGCTATCCGGAAAACCAGGGCAAGTTTGATGGTAAAACCGACCATGTTCCGCCGGGATTAAGCAATGACGAACTGGAATCGTATAACGATTACGACAACGCGAATCTGTATAACGACTATGTTGTCGCCAGCCTGATTAAGGACTATAAAGCGACCGATCCGAACGGTTTCCTGCTCTACTTCTCCGATCACGGTGAAGAAGTGTATGACACGCCGCCGCATAAAACGCAGGGACGGAACGAAGATTCGCCAACCCGTCATATGTATACGGTGCCGTTTCTGCTGTGGACCTCAGAGAAATGGCAGGCGGCGCATCCGCGCGACTTCTCGCAGGATGTCGATCGTAAGTACAGTAGCTCCGAGCTTATCCATACCTGGTCTGACTTAGCGGGCCTGACCTATGATGGCTACGACCCGACGCGTTCCATCGCCAGCCCGCAATTCAAAGCAACCACGCGCTGGATTGGCAACCCGTATAAGAAAAATGCGCTGATTGATTATGATACGTTGCCGTATGGCGATCAGCCTGGGAATCAGTAACCGGTATATTGCCCGATAGCGCTAACGCTTATCGGGCCTGGCGTTATTCTCTCCCGTAGGCCGGATAAGGCGCAGTTCAGCGCCACCATCCGGCAATAATCGCTTGAGGGCATCGGTTTTCGACGTTACTGTTTCCCCTGTTTGCTATCGGCAAGGGATTATCATGTATCACGACGTCAGCCACCTTCTTTCCCGCCTCATCAACGGCCCGCAGCCGCTGCGTCAGATTTATTTTTCCAGCGCCAGCGGCCCAGCACCGGAACTGGCACATCAGGTTGATTTTCCGCGGCTGGAGATTGTGCTGGAGGGCGAGCTTACTGACATAAGCATTACCGCCCCGCTCATTCCTTGCGATGTTCTCTACGTTCCGGCTGGCGGCTGGAACATCCCGCAATGGCAAACGCCCGTCACCACCCTGAGCATCCTGTTTGGCAAACAGCAGCTAGGTTTCAGCGTGGTCCACTGGGATGGTCAGCAGCATCAAAACCTCACGAAACAGCACGTTGCGCGCCGCGGCCCGCGTATCGGCTCTTTCCTGTTACAGACGCTTAATGAGATGCAGATGCAGCCGCAAGAGCAGCAAACGGCCAGATTGATTGTCGCCAGCCTGCTAAGCCATTGCCGCGATCTGCTCGGCAGCCAAATCCAGACCGCCTCCCGCAGCCGCGCGCTTTTTGAAGCTATTAGGGAGTATATTGATGAGCGCTACGCCGCACCGTTGACGCGCGAATCGGTAGCGCAGGCGTTTTATATCTCGCCAAATTACCTCTCGCACTTGTTTCAGAAAACGGGAGCCATCGGCTTTAACGAATACCTGAACCATACGCGGCTGGAACACGCCAAAACGTTGCTGAAGGGTTATGACCTGAAAGTTAAAGAGGTGGCGCACCGCTGCGGCTTTGTCGACAGTAACTATTTCTGCCGCCTGTTTCGCAAAAATACGGAACGCTCGCCATCGGAGTATCGCCGCCAGTATCACAGCCAGCTAACGGAGAAATAATCCACACTACAATAAAGAAAATGCAGTAGATAAAAGGCGTATTTACTGGATTATTGTAATATAAATGCAAAAAACTCACTCCCCCACAGGGCATACAACAGCACGTTACACGTTAATCATCGCCAACTTGTGATGTTAATCACACTTTACCAAGCACATCACATTTGTCCAGTTTTTGGCAGATTTGTCACATAGCGCATCCCGGCAACGCTCCTTTATCCTGTCGATAACGAAAGCTCACGAAAGGAAAGACTATGGAACTCTATCTGGATACCGCTAACGTGGCGGAAGTTGAACGTCTGGCGCGCATTTTCCCGATTGCCGGCGTCACCACCAATCCGAGCATTGTGGCTGCCAGCAAAGAATCTGTCTGGGATGTGCTGCCCAGGCTGCAAAACGCCATCGGCGAAGAAGGCACTTTATTTGCGCAGACCATGAGCCGCGACGCGAAAGGTATAGTGGAAGAAGCCAAACGACTGAATAACACCATCCCCGGTATTGTGGTTAAAATTCCAGTGACCGCCGAAGGTCTCGCGGCTATTAAACTGCTGAAAAAAGAAGGCATCGTGACGCTGGGCACCGCCGTCTACAGCGCATCCCAGGGCCTGCTGGCGGCGCTGGCGGGCGCAAAATATGTCGCTCCCTACGTCAACCGCGTTGATGCTCAGGGCGGTGATGGCATTCGTATGGTTCAGGAGCTGCAAACGCTACTGGAACGTCACGCGCCCGACAGTATGGTGTTGGCGGCCAGCTTTAAAACGCCGCGGCAGGCGCTGGATTGCTTACTGGCAGGTTGCCAGGCGATTACCCTTCCTTTAGATGTAGCGCAACAAATGCTCAATACGCCTGCGGTAGAGTCAGCAATAGAGAAGTTTGAGCAAGACTGGAAAAACGCTTTTGGTAATCTGAACCTGTAGGGGAGAAATGTATGGATCGCATTATTCAGTCACCAGGCAAGTATATTCAGGGTGCAAACGTCATCGCGCGTCTTGGCGATTATTTAAAACCGATGGCGAACAACTGGCTGGTTGTGGGCGATAAATTCGTGCTGGGATTTGCCGAAGAGACGCTACGCAAGAGCCTGACTGATGCAGATTTATCAGTAGAAATCGTCCCGTTTGGCGGCGAATGTTCGCAAAATGAGATCGACAGGCTGCGCGCCGTCGCCGAGAAAATCCAGTGCGGCGCCGTACTGGGCATCGGCGGCGGTAAAACGCTGGATACCGCCAAAGCGCTGGCGCACTTTATGAACGTCCCGGTCGCTATCGCGCCGACCATCGCCTCTACCGACGCGCCGTGCAGCGCGCTCTCGGTTATTTATACTGATGCCGGTGAGTTTGACCGCTATCTGATGCTGCCGCATAACCCGAATATGGTCATTGTCGATACCCAAATAGTAGCGGGCGCACCGGCGCGTCTGCTGGCAGCCGGTATCGGCGATGCGCTGGCAACCTGGTTTGAAGCGCGCGCCTGCTCACGCAGCGGCGCCACCACGATGGCGGGCGGCAAGTGTACACAGGCCGCGCTGGCACTGGCGGAGCTATGTTATAACACGCTGATCGAAGAAGGCGAAAAAGCAATGCTGGCCGCCGAACAGCATGTCGTCACGCCAGCGCTGGAACGCGTCATCGAAGCTAACACCTACCTGAGCGGGGTCGGTTTTGAAAGCGGCGGTCTGGCCGCAGCGCACGCGATTCATAACGGTTTAACGGCGATTCCGGATGCGCACCACTATTATCACGGTGAGAAGGTCGCTTTCGGTACGCTAACGCAACTGGTGCTGGAAAACGCGCCGGTCGAAGAGATCGAAACCGTTGCTGCACTGTGCCATTCCATTGGTCTGCCGATGACGCTGGCGCAACTGGATATTAAACAGGATATCCCGGCGAAAATGCGCACCGTCGCGGAAGCTTCCTGCGCAGAAGGTGAAACTATTCATAACATGCCTGGCGGCGCCACGCCGGATGAAGTATACGCCGCGCTACTGGTCGCCGACCAGTACGGTCAGCGCTTCTTGCAGGAATGGGAATAAGGTCGGCTTGTAATGAAAAATCCCCGTAATCGCGGGGATTTTTTTGCCCGGAGGGCATCTGGAGCGGTAGGCCGGATAAGCGTTGGCATCATCCGGCATGAGATTTACAACATGAGATTTACAACAAATCGAAACGGTCCAGGTTCATCACTTTCACCCATGCCGCGACGAAGTCCTTCACAAACTTCTCGTGCGCATCGCTACACGCGTAAACTTCCGCCAGCGCGCGCAGTACGGAGTTGGAACCAAACACCAGATCGGCGCGGGTTGCCGTGTATTTTACCTCGCCAGTCAGTCGATCGCGGCCTTCGAACAGCTCATTAGAGTCGTCGGTGGGTTTCCACTCGTAACGCATATCCAGCAGATTAGCGAAGAAGTCAGTGCTGAGCACGCCCGGTCTGTCGGTAAAGACACCGTTCTGGCTGCCGTCAAAGTTGGTTCCCAGAACACGCATCCCGCCAACCAGTACCGTCATTTCCGGCGCGGTCAACGTTAACTGCTGCGCTTTATCAATCAGCAGCGACTCGGTCGTCGATACATCCAGACGCGCACGATAGTTACGGAATCCATCGGCAATCGGTTCAAGCAGCGAGAACATCTCGATGTCGGTCTGATCCTGACGCGCATCCACCCGACCCGGCGCAAAAGGTACGCTGATGCTGACACCCGCAGCAGCGGCCGCCTGCTCAATACCGACCACGCCCGCCAGCACAATAATATCGGCCAGAGAGGCTTTATTAGTCGTTTTCTGGAGCTCTTCTAATATCGGCAAAACGCGAGCCGCAACGGCGTTTACATCCCAGTCGCGCTGAGGCGCTAATGCCAGACGCGCGCCGTTAGCGCCGCCACGCTTATCGCCGCCACGGAAAGTAGACGCGGATGCCCAGGCAACCGAAACCATCTCGCTAATAGAGAGCCCGGATGCAGCGATCGCCGCTTTCAGATTAATAATGTCTTCCTGCGTTGGCTGGTAGAGCGGTTGCGGCAACGGGTCCTGCCAGATCAGATCTTCTTTCGGCACTTCCGGTCCGATGTAACGCGCTTTTGGCCCCATATCTCTGTGCGTCAGTTTGAACCAGGCGCGAGCAAAGGCTTCATTAAAGGCCTGCGGATCGTTAAGGAAACGGCGAGAGATCTTCTCGAACTCGGGATCAAAACGCAGCGTCAGGTCGGTGACCAGCATGGTTGGCTTACGTTTTTTCGACGGATCGAACGGGTCCGGGATGATGTCCGGCGCGTCTACCGCTTCAAACTGGATAGCGCCAGCCGGACTACGGGTTTGTACCCACTCATATTTGAACAGGTTCTCGAAGAAATAGTTGCTCCACTGGGTCGGCGTCTGCGTCCAGACCACTTCCAGCCCGGAGGTAATAGCATCCGCGCCAACGCCGCTACCATAGCTGCTGGCCCAACCTAAGCCCTGCGCTTCAATCGGCGCGGCTTCCGGATCGGCCCCTACATGGGATGCTGCTGCCGCGCCGTGGGTTTTACCGAGGGTATGCCCGCCGGCGATCAACGCCACGGTTTCTTCGTCGTTCATCCCCATATTGCCAAAGGTGGCGCGAATAGCGGCGGCGGCAGAAAGCGGTTCGCCGCTGTGATCCGGCCCTTCCGGGTTAACGTAGATAAGGCCCATCTCGGTCGCGCCCAGCGGCGCTTTCGCCAGCGCTTCAGGATGTCGGTGCGTCAACCAAGCTTTTTCATCGCCCCAGTTCACATCCAGATCCGGTTCCCAGACATCTTCACGCCCGGCGCCGAAACCGAAGGTACGGAAACCGGAGTTTTCCAGCGCCACGTTACCCGCCAGAATAAACAGGTCGGCCCAGGAAATTTTCTGGCCATATTTCTGCTTAATCGGCCATAGCAAACGACGCGCTTTATCCAGGCTGACGTTATCCGGCCAGGAGTTGAGCGGCGCAAAACGCTGTTGACCACGACCCGCGCCGCCACGACCATCAATAGAACGGTAGGTGCCAGCCCCGTGCCAGGCCATACGGATAAACAAACCGACATAGCTACCCCAGTCGGCAGGCCACCACGGTTGTGAATCGGTCAGCAGCGCCTTAAGATCCCCTTTCAGGGTGGAGTAGTCTAACTTGCTAAACTCTTTGCGGTAGTCAAAGTCTTCACCCAGCGGGTTAGAACGGTTGGAATGTTGGTTCAAAAGATCCACGCGAAGTTGATTCGGCCACCAGTCGCGGCTGGCTGTCCCTGCTCCTGCGCTTCGGTCATGCCCACCCTGATGGAAAGGACATTTTCCAGTAGATAACGTGTTATGGGTATCGTCGGTCGTGCTCATATCTCAGCTCCCTTTTAAAGTGTTACCGTTACGATATACACCAATTAAGTGAAGAGATAGTTGAATTAATCCACAGATTCGATAGCTAATACCTTTTATATTTTTAGTTACAGAGATGCAGATCAATATGAGTTGTAATAAAGCCCTCAGCAGAGGGCTGGAGGTTATAAACCAGGTCTTACGCCCAGCGTGTGGCAAATGGCATAACTCATTTCCGCACGATTCAACGTGTAGAAGTGGAAATCCTTCACTCCTTCGCGGCTTAAAATTTTCACCATATCCATCGCAATATTAGCGCCCACCAGCTTGCGGGTTTCCGCGTCATCATCCAGCCCCTCAAACATCTGTGACATCCATGACGGAATGCGGACGTTGGTCATATCGGCAAATTTTTTCGCCTGTTTAAAGTTAGACACCGGTAAAATGCCTGGAATAATTTCTACGTCGATACCGGCAGAAACGCAGCGGTCGCGAAAACGTAGGTAGCTTTCCACATCGAAGAAAAACTGCGTAATGGCGCGGTTAGCGCCAGCATCCACTTTACGCTTCAGATTAAGCAGATCGGCCTGCGCGCTTTTCGCTTCTGGATGCACCTCCGGATAGGCCGCCACGGAAATATCGAAATCGGCCACCTCTTTGAGCAAGCCGACCAGATCGGCGGCGTATATATCCGGCTTACCGCTACCCGGCGGCAAATCACCGCGCAAAGCGACAATGTGGCGGATACCGTTATTCCAGTAGTCGCGGGCGATAGTACGCAGTTCATCGCCCGTGGCGTCAATGCAGGTAAGATGCGGCGCGGCCTCAAGACCAGTACGCTCTTTAATGCCTTTAATAACGCTATGAGTGCGGTCACGCTCGCCGGAGTTGGCGCCATACGTTACCGAAACAAACTTCGGTTTCAGGCTGCTCAGGCGATCGATAGAGTTCCACAGGGTTTGCTCCATTTCACTGGTGCGCGGCGGGAAAAACTCAAACGAAACGTTAATCTGACCCTGTACTTCCGCCAGACTCTGATTCAGGGCTTCCCGCTGGTTGGCGTGAAAAAAGCTCATACCTTACCTCATCAATCGCGTGTTATTATTTGTGATGTTGTGAACATCTATCCGTTTAGACGTCCAGATGTAAAAATGACGGAAAAGCGGGAGGACGTCAACCGAAAAATCATGCCAAAGAATGAGGAATATTCAGCAAAGATGAATTTTCCTCATGTCACGCCGCGACACTGAGCGCGCCACGGCAGGGGAAATTACTTCTTCACATCCGCAACGCGCATCCCTTTGAGCTGCTCATCCGTGATGGTGTTTCCCGCGTTAAAATAAGCCACCACCGCATTCGACACATAGTAGCCGCCGGAGGTATTCCGCGCCTGACCTTCCGTGAACGCCGCAAAACCGTCGCCGCCGTCGGCAAGGAAGCTGTTGGTGGCGATATGATAAACCGCCGCATCATCAATCGGCTTGCCATTGAGCGTAAAGGCTACCACGCGCTGACCGATGGGTTTGCTGCTGTCATACTTCATCTCCAGACCTTTAGACACCGGCAAAACACCGTTGCTTAATCCGGCGCCATGTTCCATCAGGCTGCGCAATTGTTTACCGGTTAAATCCATCATGACCCGTTCATTAGGGAACGGGAAGGTACGCCAGCGTCCCGCCTCGCTGTGGTTCGTTGAGGAAGAGATAAACGATGACGATTGCCGCGCAGAGTGGCAACTGTTAGGCAAAATCTGGCAGGGAGGGTGCAAAATCAGTGGCAACTCTGGGGGCACGGCAATAACCGCAAAATGGTCTGTTCGTTAACCGGTTCCCACTTAGCACAAGGCGTCGCCGTTAATCTGACAGCCAGTCGCCGCTTTATTACCTGGCTATGGCAACAGCCTGAATTCCAACAAAGCGCCCACTATTCCGCCGGACGCGTCACGCAAATCCTTAAGACATTGGCGCTGGAATACAATTCACGCTTAGGGTAACAGCCGGATAGTGACGCTCACGCGCTCATCCAGCCTACGGATCTGGCTTAACGTAGGCTGGATCAGGCGAAGCGGCCATCCGGCAGGCATATTACAAGAGCTGCGCCAGGCGGTTGATATCGGACTGAATCGCCCCGGCGGTGACATCGCGACCCGCGCCCGGCCCACGGATCACCAGCGGGTTATCGCGATACCAGCGGCTTTCAATAGCAAAGACATTATCGCACGGCAGTAGCGCCGCCAGCGGATGCTCCGGACGAACCGCTTCGACGCCGACGCGCGCTTTGCCATTAGCGTCGAAACGCGCCACATAGCGCAGCACCAACCCCAGTTCGCGGGCAGCCTCCAGACGTTGCACCATCTGCTCATTTAGCGCATCGCCATTCTCAAAGAAATGATCGATAGACCCTCCTTCACAATGCGCAGGCACCAACGATTCTACGCGTACCTGATCCGGCTCAATGTCGTATCCCGCCTCGCGCGCCAGAATCACCAGCTTACGCATGACATCTTTTCCGGAAAGATCGACGCGCGGATCGGGTTCGGTCAGCCCCTGCTGCCAGGCCTGATCCACCAGATCGGTAAACGGCACCGTACCGTCAAATTGCAGGAACAGCCAGGATAGCGTCCCGGAGAAGATCCCACTGATCGAGAGAATCGTATCGCCGCTGTCGATCAGATCTCGCACCGTGTGATTGATCGGCAATCCTGCGCCCACAGTGGCGTTATACAGCCAGTGACGCCCGGTTTTTTCAAATGCGTCATGAATCTGGCGATACTTATCGCTGGCGCTTGCGCCTGCCAGTTTATTAGCGCTAATCACATGAAAACCGTGGCTGGCGAAATCAAGATACTGATCGGCTAACTGCTCACTGGCGGTCACGTCCAATACCACCAGATCGTCGTAGGGATGAGCGCGCATCCACAGGAATAGCGACTCTTCATCCTGCTCAACGGCTTCATCATCAAAGAACGCCAGCGCGCGACTGGCATCCAGCCCGTCATAGCTGAGCAGGCTGCGGCGGCTATCCACCACGCCCGCCAGCACAAATTCAAAACCAGTACGCGCGGAAAGCGTACTTTGCTCACGGGCAAACAGTTCCAGCCAACGGGAGCCGATATTCCCCTTGCCGAACAACATCAGCCCGATGCGTTTTTCGGCGCGGAACAGCGACTGGTGCAACCCCTGGATCACGCTTTCAGTCGGACCGGTACGCAGCACCGCCACCAGACTGATGCCCTCCTCCGACTGCCAGGTAAACTCCACTGGCTGACCTTTGAGCTGCTGCCAGAAGCGATGGCAGTGTAGCGGATTACGAGTGACGCCCGCGCCGACCATCGCCACCAGCGCCAGCCCCTGTCGCAGGCGCAATTCGCCCGGCAGCCCGACATCGTCGAGGAGCTTCAGTACGCTATCCGCTACCTCGGCGGTATAGCAGAACTGCAATAGCTGGCGATCGCGATGCACGCCCACCGCCAGCGGACGCGCCTGCGCCCGTTTTAAAATTTGGTCGAGCTCTTTGTGCGCCAGCCTGAAATCCTGGCTGGCGGGTACCTGGAACTCAATCAGACAGATATCATCGTGACTGGTCACGATACGCGCGCCCGTCCCGGAAGCCAGCACCCGTTCAATTCGGGTAGACCCTTGATCCGGCGTGTAGCTACAGCGCAACTGCAAATCGATATCGCTGCCGGACACCGGCTGTAGCGTACGGGCGTGCAAAACAGGCGCCGCCAGACGCGCCAGCTCGCTGGCTTCGTCCAGACGCAACAACGGCAGCAGGCAGGCATCTTTGACTTTGCGCGGGTCGGCGCTATAAACGCCCGCCACATCGCTCCAGATGGTCACGCGGGAAACACCCGCCAGCACGCCGATTTGCGTGGCGGAATAGTCGGAACCGTTACGGCCCAGCAGGACCGTTTCGCCGTCATGATTGCGGCTGATAAAGCCGGTCACGACCAGACGTTTGCCAGGATGCTGCGCCAGTAGCTGTTGCAATAAAGGATAAGATAACCCTTCATCAACCTGCGGCTGTGCGGCGCGTTCGGCGCGTAAAAATGCGCGCGCGTCCAGCCAGGCGGCATCCAGCCCCTGCTGATTCAGGACAGCGGACATCAATCTCGCCGACCAAATTTCGCCGTGTCCGACGATCTCAGCATAGACGGCATCCGTTACGCCGCCGTCGAGCAAGGCGGCAAGACGTTCCAGATCGCTGATAAAAGCGCTGGTTAAGTCATCTGCCGCGTCGGCGGGAAGCAGCCCGCTAATCAGATCGCACTGGTAGCGGCGTAACGTCTGTAATACCTGATGCGCAGAAAGGCGATCGGTCTGGCTTAACTTGAGCCAGCTAATCAACTGGTTGGTGGTACTGCCTGCGGCGGACACTACCATCATATCGTCAGGCTGCGAATACTCCGCCATAATGCCTGCGACACGCAGGTAACACTTCACATCCGCCAGACTACTGCCGCCAAATTTATGCAGTTGACGACCTTTCGCCCCTGCCTGCGCAATCACACTCATGTTTACCCCTTGTTTGCAGCCCGGAAGCCATTTTCCAGGTCGGCAATTAAATCTTCGCCATCTTCAATACCGGTGGAGATACGCAGTAGCGTTTCGGAGATCCCGGCGGCGGCACGCGCCTGTGGCGACATACCGGCGTGCGTCATGGTGGCGGCGTGAGAGATCAAACTTTCCACTCCCCCTAAAGATTCCGCCAGCGTAAACAGCGACAGCCCGCCCAGAAAACGACGTAGCGTCTCCTCATCTCCATCCAGTTCAAAACTCAACATTGCGCCAAAGCCTTTTTGCTGACGCGCGGCAATCTCATGTCCCTGATTATCCGGCAGCGACGGATGATACAGCTTCTTCACCAGCGGCTGGGTTTGCAGGTAATCCACAATCGCTTGCGCATTACGCTGCGCCACCTCCATACGCGGCGACAGCGTACGCAGGCCGCGCAGCAGCAGATAGCTATCAAACGCCCCGCCAGTGACGCCAATATTATTCGCCCACCACGCCAGTTCAGTGACCATTTCCGGATCTTTAGCGATCACCACGCCGGCCACGACATCCGAATGTCCGTTGAGATATTTCGTGCATGAATGCAACACCAGATCGGCGCCCAACGCCAGCGGATTTTGCAGCGCCGGGCTTAAAAACGTGTTATCAACGACGCTCACTGCGCCCGCCTCGCGCGCCAGCCGACAGATTTTCGCAATATCTACCACGCGTAACAATGGATTACTTGGACTTTCTACCAGTACCAGCTTCGGTTTTTCTTCCAGCGCGGTCTGTAAGGCGTGCTCATCGCTCTGATCGACAAACCGCACACGATAGCAACCGCGCGTCGCCAGACTGTCAAACAGACGATAACTGCCGCCGTAGCAATCATGCGGCGCGACCAGCAGATCGCCCGGCTTGAGGAAAACGGTCGTGACCAGATGAATTGCCGACATGCCGGTATTGGTCAATACCGCGCCCGCGCCGCCTTCCAGTTCCGCCAGCGCGCGCTGAACAACATCACGCGTAGGATTACCGCGGCGGGAATAATCATGCGCGCGCGGCTCATTGAAACCGGTAAAGTTATAGGTACTGGAGAGATGGATTGGCGGCACAACGCAGCCGTATTGTTCGTCGTCGTTTAATCCGCTACGCACTGCGATAGTAGCCTGTTTACGCGTCATATGAAGATATTCCTGGCTGAGTCGGTGAAAGTCAGGCCACAGATTAACCACTGCCACAATAGACGTCAATACATCTGGACATCTAAACTTCTTTGCGTATAGATTGAGCAAACTGCAAATAGCCGTTAAAATTATATGCATTAGCGCACATCTGCGACCGCTAACTTCGTGTCAGGGCCGCGCCACTACGGTAAACTACGCGCGATTATGGTCCGGGCTCAGGTTCAGACCTCAATATTAATGACGAAGAGGATTAAGTATCTCATGGCTGAATGGAGCGGCGAATATATCAGCCCATACGCTGAGCACGGCAAGAAGAGTGAGCAAGTCAAGAAAATTACGGTTTCCATTCCTCTGAAGGTGTTAAAAATCCTCACCGATGAACGTACGCGTCGTCAGGTGAACAACCTGCGCCACGCCACCAACAGCGAGCTGTTGTGTGAAGCATTTCTGCACGCCTTTACCGGGCAACCCTTACCGGATGATGCCGATCTGCGAAAAGAGCGCAGCGATGAAATCCCGGAAGCGGCAAAGGAAATCATGCGTGAGATGGGGATTGACCCGGAAACGTGGGAGTATTGATCCCGAAAAGAGCGGCGCAGAATTCCTGGCCGCTGTTTTCATGGTAACGAAAACCCTCTACTCTACAGTTGCTCTACCTTACCCCCACAGATAAGAAGAGGCGAGATTGCTTCCGCCTCTTCTCGATCCGTTCATGAACTCATGGCGTTACTGACTAATGCCATTGAATTTATTTAGTGTTTTTTCCATTTTGAGCGTTTCTTTACGGTTCAGTGGATAGAAAAAAATCAGAATAACCGCCGCCAAAAACAGGCATGAAGCCGGTAAGAGATTCGCCATCGTATAAATATTTTCCTGCACGGCGCTGGTTTGAACAGCGCCACCCGCTGACGAGGATTGATAACCAATAATAGCCAGCATAAAACCGCCAATAGCTCCTGCGCACGCTTGACCAACCTTGCGAGCGAAGAAGTTCACACCATAAACAGTGCCATCCTCTCGATCGCCAGTAACATACTGGTGATAATCACACACATCAGTCATAAACGCCCAAATCATCAGGTTAAATAACCCCGCCCCCAGCGTCGCCAGGAACAGGAAAACTAAATAGACTTTCGCGTCGGTAATGTGGATGAAAAACATTATCAGATACATCGCTACCGCAAAGAGCAGCGCGCCGACGCTGGCCTCCTTTTTGCCAAAGCGCTTCGTGAGCCAGGATGCCGATGGCGCCAGCAAAACCAGGGAGCCAAAAGTAAACAACAGCGCGACAGACATGGCCCCTTTATTGTGGAAATAGTCATTAAACAGGTAAGTCATGTTGGTACCGGACAATCCCTGATTAATCACGATCAGCAGATCCACAACCACTAAAACAATCAGCGCCTTATTACGCGCCAATCCCTTCAGCAGCACCGACACGGGCATGCTCTCTTTTCTCTCCACACGCACGCGTTCCGTCGTGAGTTGGCAGGTCAACGATAAGAAGATGAAACCCAGTACAGCGCAACCAATGGCGATCCAGAAGAAATGCTGCCCGGAAATCACCTGGCTTCCGTCCACCAGAGTGGTATACATCAGGATCGGAATAAAAAAGCCAGTTGCCCCGCCGCCGATTGCTGACCCAACGCTGCGGTAAGTTGAGAGTGACACACGATCTTCGGGGTTCGAGCTTATCGCTGCAGACATCGCGCCATAAGGAATACTTATGGTCGATAACAGTGAACCATAAATAAAATAGGAGCAGCAGATGTAGATAATTTTCGCCGTATACGAAAAATCCTGCACAAACGGCAGGAACAGGACGACCGCGATGATGCAGAACGGATACTTCATGCGGCGCACCCAGGGGTTAAAACGCCCATGGGCCGTCAGCCTGGAGGTATCACATAAACGCCCGACCCCAACATCGACAAACGCATCAAAGAATTTAGTCACAAAATAGAGCGAGCCGACAATAGCGCCGGAAATGCCAAGTACGTTAGTGTAATAAATCATTAAAAAACTATTTACTAACCCAAGAATAAAACAGGTTCCCAGGTCACCACACAAATAACCAAATTTATCTCTGAGCCCAAAAGGCCTGATGGTAATACTCTTATTGTTTCCGGTGATAGCACCATCACTAGACATGATGTCAACTCCTTAGATACGTTACTCACGCAAATTATGTATATATCCTGACGCTCAACGTAATAAGCCGATACGAAGGGTATTAATCAGAAGTTATATCCAAGACCAACACGGTAACGGGTCTGACGATCGTCTGTCGTTGTGGTGTTATAACCCGAGGAAACGTTACCCAACTCAATAAATGGGAGCCAGGAACCTATGTTATAAGCAACGCGAAAGTTATATTCGTAATCTTCTTTTTTGTTGTTATACAAATCTTCGCTATCGGCAATCTTATAAATCCCGTTGAGTTCAAACATCCAGTTATTGATGTTATAACCAAGCCATGTTTCAGGACGGTAGACCATGCGGTCATCTTTACCATCGCTGTTTCTGCGCATGTACTCCAGGCGATAGCGGAACGCGGTCCACCAACTGTCATTGATGTTATACTGTACGCGGATATAAGGCTTATAAATCGCGATGTTATCGCCCGTTTCAATAGCAATACCAGGTTGCCAGATAAGATCCTGCCAGGTAAACTGATAGCTTGCGGTATACTCGTTGCCGTTGCTTTCCATATTGTTCCACGCATCGTTAGATTGCGCGTCATCGGAGCGAGAAATGGCTTCGACTGCTACCCCAAAACCTGTAGCAAAACGGTGAGACATATAAACACGATCATAGTTACGTCCATCATCATAATATTCATGACGGTAATCAACATAACCCGCGTGCGTGGCCGCAGAGAGTAATGGAATAATTAATAATACGAATTTTAATTTCATGATCGTCCCTCTTCATACACAATTAAGTAATTAACCCGATCTTTACTCCGTTATGGAAAAAGAAAATCGGGCCTATGAATAATTTTAAATTTCCTAAAAAGTGTATTGAAACAAGGGAAACAAAACCTTTTTGATTTTGCCAACAAAAGAAACAAATGGCAAAAAAATGAAGATAAAAAGGATGGAGATCACTAATAGAAACAATTTATCGAAAAAATAAAAACATCGTTTTATTTATTAATAAAGGAAATTCATTCAATGACTAAATGTATATTCCAATTCTGGTTCACTCATACAAAAAAAGCGCCTTGCGGCGCTTTTTTTCTGGCGATAACTTATTTGCTGCCAGGGATGCTGAAGCGTTTGTTGAAACGCTCAACACGACCACCGGTATCAACAACACGCTGCTTACCAGTGAAGAACGGGTGGCATTTGCCGCACACGTCCAGGTTCAGGTCGTGACCCACGGTAGAGTGGGTTTTGATAACATTACCGCAAGAACAGGTTGCAGTAATTTCTACGTAATTCGGGTGAATACCTTTTTTCATGGGGAACCTCAGTGTAAGGCCGCGTCGCTCTTCCAGCCCTAACGCCAGACACCACGCGAAGTTAATAGTAAAGGGTTTGATGCTCATAACACGCACCAAAGGCGGCGAATCATACAGAATTTGACCACCGTATGCAAACTGATCCGCGCTCCCTTATCGTAATGTGTATACTACCCGACGAAATTTCAAGTCAGGAAGATGCTATGTCCGTCGCGCGCGTTGCCTTGCCCGTTCCGCTTCCCCGAACCTTTGATTACCTGCTGCCGGAAGGCGGGGTCGCCAAAGCCGGGTGCCGCGTGCGCGTGCCATTCGGTAAGCAGCAAGAGCGTGTGGGCATTGTCGTCTCGGTTAGCGACCACAGCGAATTGCCGCTCGATGAATTAAAATCGGTCATTGAAATCCTGGATAACGAGCCGGTCTTTTCTACCTCCGTCTGGCGCTTACTCCTCTGGGCGGCGGATTACTACCACCATCCCCTCGGCGATGTTCTGTTTCACGCTCTGCCGGTTTTACTGCGTCAGGGAAAACCAGCCAGCAACGCGCCCCTATGGTATTGGTTCGCCACCGAAGAGGGGCAAGCCGTCGACATCAACAACCTGAAACGCTCCGCCAAACAACAACAGGCGATGGCGGCGCTGCGGCAAGGAAAGATCTGGCGCTATCAGGTCGCTGAGCTCGATTTTACCGACGCCACGCTGCAAACGCTGCGACGTAAGGGGCTTTGTGAGCTTGCCAGTGAAACGCCCGCGTTTACCGACTGGCGAGAATGTTATGCCGTCGCAGGGGAGCGGCTGCGGCTGAATACCGAACAGGCGACGGCAGTCGGCGCGATTCACAGCGCGTCGGACGGTTTCTCCGCCTGGTTACTGGCAGGCGTGACCGGTTCCGGCAAGACCGAAGTGTATCTGAGCGTGCTGGAAAACGTCCTCGCCCAGGGCAAACAGGCGCTGGTGATGGTGCCGGAAATCGGCCTGACGCCGCAAACGATCGCCCGTTTTCGCGAACGTTTCAACGCGCCGGTGGAAGTGCTGCATTCCGGGCTAAACGACAGCGAGCGTCTTTCGGCATGGCTGAAAGCGAAAAACGGCGAAGCGGCGATTGTCATCGGCACGCGTTCCTCCCTCTTTACGCCGTTTAAGCATCTTGGCGTGATTATTATTGATGAAGAGCACGACAGTTCTTATAAACAGCAGGAAGGGTGGCGCTACCATGCCCGCGATTTGGCGGTGTATCGCGCCCATAGCGAGCAGATCCCGATTATTCTCGGCTCCGCCACGCCAGCACTGGAAACGCTATGCAATGTACGGCAGAAAAAATACCGGATGCTGCGTCTGACGCGGCGCGCAGGCAACGCCCGCCCAGCCCTGCAGCATGTGCTGGATTTAAAAGGCCAGCGTCTCCAGGCGGGACTGGCGCCCGCCCTTATCGCCCGTATGCGCCAACATCTCCAGGCCGACAATCAGGTGATTTTATTTCTTAACCGCCGGGGATTCGCGCCCGCGCTGCTTTGCCACGACTGCGGCTGGATTGCGGAGTGCCCGCGTTGCGATCACTACTACACGCTGCACCAGGCGCAGCATCATTTACGCTGTCATCACTGCGACAGCCAGCGTCCGGTACCGCGCCAGTGCCCCTCCTGCGGCTCCACACATATGCTACCGGTTGGGTTAGGGACGGAACAGCTTGAGCAAGTGTTGGCCCCCTTCTTCCCCGGCGTGCCGATTTCACGAATCGACCGTGATACCACCAGTCGTAAAGGCGCGCTGGAGCAACATCTGGCGGAAGTTCACCGCGGCGGAGCGCGCATTCTGATAGGCACGCAAATGCTGGCGAAAGGCCATCACTTCCCCGACGTCACGCTGGTAGCCCTGCTGGATGTCGATGGCGCGCTCTTCTCCGCCGATTTTCGTTCAGCGGAACGCTTCGCTCAACTCTACACTCAGGTTTCCGGCCGCGCCGGACGCGCGGGTAAACAGGGCGAAGTGGTGCTACAAACGCACCATCCTGAGCATCCCCTGCTGCAAACGTTACTGCATAAAGGCTATGATGCGTTTGCGGAACAGGCGCTGGCGGAACGGCAAACGCTCCAGCTTCCGCCGTGGACCAGCCACGTCATTATTCGCGCAGAGGATCACAACAATCAGCAGGCGCCAGTCTTTCTCCAGCAGTTGCGTAATTTGATTCAGGCCAGCCCGCTATTAGACGATAAGCTGTGGATCTTAGGTCCGGTGCCGGCCCTCGCGCCAAAACGCGGCGGCCGCTATCGCTGGCAAATTTTGCTTCAGCATCCTTCACGGATTCGCCTGCAACACATCATCAGCGGCACGCTGGCGTTGATCAATACGCTCCCTGAAGCGCGAAAAGTTAAATGGGTTCTTGACGTCGATCCGATTGAAGGATAGTCCTCACGATGCGAGGCGGATCGTAAAATTAAACATCCATCACACTTTTTATGAAAATTCTGTAACCGCTTCCACGCACTATCTGATAAAAATGTTTTCGATGAGTGTTAGCAGGGATAGATCTGCGCCAGCAGTTCCCAGGCGAGGAGAAAGAGTGAAATCGAACAAGCAGGTTACTGCCGCTACGATGAAGGATGTTGCGTTGAAGGCGAAAGTCTCTACGGCAACCGTATCCCGCGCGTTAATGAACCCCGATAAAGTCTCCCAGTCGACCCGTAGCCGGGTTGAACAGGCCGCGCTTGAAGTGGGTTATTTCCCGCAGTCGATGGGGCGAAATGTAAAACGCAATGAATCTCGTACGGTTTTGGTAATTGTCCCGGATATTTGCGATCCCTTCTTCAGTGAAATTATCCGCGGTATCGAAGTTACCGCGGCAGAACAGGGATATCTGGTGCTGATTGGCGATTGCGCGCATCAAAACCAGAAAGAAAAAACCTTTCTTAATCTCATCATCACCAAACAGATCGACGGCATGGTACTTCTCAGCTCCCGACTGCCCTTTGACGCCAGCGTTGAGGAACAGCGCAATTTGCCTCCGATGGTGATGTCGAATGAGTTTGCGCCGGAGCTTGAACTGCCGACGGTACATATCGATAACCTGACCGCCGCGTTTAATGCCATGAACTACCTGCTGGATTTGGGCCACAAGCGTATTGGTTGTATTGCGGGGCCGGAAGATATGCCGCTCTGTCACTATCGTTTACAAGGTTACGTACAGGCATTAAGACGCAGTGGCATTGTGGTCGATCCGCATTACATCGCCCGTGGCGACTTTACCTACGAAGCCGGGGCAAACGCATTAAAGCAGTTGCTTGAGCAACCGTTACCGCCTACCGCCGTCTTTTGTCATAGCGACGTAATGGCGCTGGGCGCGCTCTCCTGGGCCAAGCGCCAGGGTCTGAAAGTGCCTGACGATCTGTCGATTATCGGCTTTGACAATATCGCACTGGCCGAGTTTTGCGACCCTCCGTTAACAACCGTGGCACAGCCGCGTTTTGACATTGGTCGCGAGGCGATGCTGTTGTTGCTCGATCAGATGCAGGGGCAAAATGTGAGCAGCGGCTCGCGTTTAATGGATTGCGAGCTGATTATTCGCGGTTCTACGCGCGCTTTACCCTAAAGTAAATAGCTTTAAGACTCACCTGTCTGGTCAAAGGCCCGCCGCTTCAGTAACATGACGGGCTGACGAACGAATAAATACAGCGAAACGATAGTGGCACAACGAGATTATGTACGTCGCGGCCAACCGGCTCCTTCGCGGCGCAAAAAGAGCACCTCACGGAACTCACGGAAAAAGCAAAGCAACATGCCTGCGGTCTCGCCGGCAATGGTCGCGATTGCGGCAGCCGTCCTTGTGACCTTTATCGGCGGCTTGTACTTCATTACGCACCATAAGAAAGAAGAGTCCGAAACGCTACAAAACCAGAAAGTCACCGGCAATGGGCTTCCACCAAAACCGGAGGAACGCTGGCGTTACATCAAAGAGCTGGAAAGTCGCCAACCGGGCGTGCGTACGCCAACGGAACCGTCCGCCGGCGGCGAAGTCATGAATCCGAATCAGCTCACCAGCGAGCAGCGTCAACTCCTGGCGCAAATGCAGGCGGATATGCGTCAACAGCCGACGCAACTTAATGAAGTGCCGTGGAACGAGCAGACGCCAGAACAGCGTCAGCAAACGCTACAGCGTCAGGCGCAGCAGCAGCAGCAGCAGCAGCAGCAGCAGCAGCAGCAGCAGTGGACTCAAACGCAGCCGGTTCAGCAACCACGAACGCAGCCGCGGATAAACGAGCAGCCGCAAACGCGCACGGTACAGTCCGCCCCGGCGCAACCCGCGCGCCAGAGCCAGCCGCCGAAGCAGACGGCCTCGCAGCAACCTTATCAGGATTTGCTGCAAACGCCGGCGCATACCAGTGCGGCAGCGCCGAAAGCCGCGCCAATTACGCGTGCGCCTGAAGCGCCGAAAGCGACAGCAGAGAAAAAAGATGAACGTCGCTGGATGGTGCAATGTGGATCATTCAAAGGCGCTGAGCAGGCAGAAAGCGTACGCGCTCAGCTAGCGTTTGAAGGCTTTGACTCCAAAATAACCACCAATAACGGCTGGAATCGCGTCGTTATCGGGCCGGTTAAAGGTAAAGAAAATGCCGACAGCACCATTAACCGTCTGAAGATGGCGGGTCATACAAACTGCATTCGACTCGCCACCGGGGGTTGAAACCCTCAAAATCTCCCCCATCTATACTTGCATTACGCCCCGTACGCCGTACGGGGCTAGAATTCTGCATTAGTAACCAAGGGGTCTGCTCGTGACAACAATAGTAAGCGTACGCCGTAACGGCCACGTGGTAATCGCCGGTGATGGTCAGGCCACACTGGGTAACACCGTAATGAAAGGCAACGTGAAGAAAGTCCGCCGTCTTTACAACGACAAGGTCATTGCGGGCTTTGCGGGCGGTACTGCGGATGCATTCACGCTGTTCGAGCTGTTTGAACGTAAACTGGAAATGCATCAGGGGCATCTGGTCAAAGCCGCCGTTGAACTGGCGAAAGACTGGCGTACCGACCGTATGCTACGCAAGCTTGAAGCGTTGCTGGCCGTCGCGGATGAAACCGCCTCGCTCATCATCACGGGTAACGGCGATGTCGTGCAACCTGAAAACGATTTAATTGCTATCGGCTCCGGCGGTCCTTATGCCCAGGCTGCCGCTCGCGCTCTGTTGGAAAACACCGAGCTCGGCGCGCGCGAAATTGCTGAAAAGGCGTTGGATATTGCAGGCGATATCTGCATTTACACCAACCATTTCCACACCATTGAAGAATTGACCTCCAAAGCGTAAGGACCTCTCATGTCTGAAATGACCCCACGCGAAATTGTCAGCGAACTGAACAAACACATTATCGGCCAGGATAACGCTAAGCGTTCCGTGGCGATTGCATTGCGTAACCGCTGGCGTCGTATGCAGCTTGATGAAGAGCTGCGCCACGAAGTGACTCCGAAAAATATTCTGATGATTGGCCCGACCGGCGTCGGTAAAACCGAAATCGCCCGTCGTCTGGCAAAACTCGCCAACGCGCCGTTCATTAAAGTCGAAGCCACCAAATTCACCGAAGTGGGCTATGTTGGTAAAGAAGTGGACTCTATCATCCGCGATCTGACCGATGCCGCTGTGAAAATGGTTCGCGTACAGGCTATCGAAAAAAACCGCTATCGTGCGGAAGAGTTGGCGGAAGAACGTATTCTCGACGTGCTGATCCCGCCGGCAAAAAATAACTGGGGCCAGGCCGAACAGCAGCAGGAGCCTTCTGCCGCCCGTCAAACGTTCCGCAAAAAACTGCGTGAAGGCCAGCTCGACGATAAAGAGATCGAGATTAATCTCGCCGCCGCGCCAATGGGCGTAGAGATTATGGCGCCTCCGGGCATGGAAGAGATGACCAGCCAGTTGCAGTCTATGTTCCAGAACCTGGGCGGTCAGAAACAGAAACCGCGTAAGCTGAAAATTAAAGACGCGATGAAACTGTTGGTTGAAGAAGAGGCTGCTAAGCTGGTCAACCCGGAAGAGCTGAAACAGGACGCTATCGACGCGGTTGAACAGCACGGCATCGTGTTTATCGATGAAATTGACAAAATTTGTAAGCGTGGCGAAACCTCCGGCCCGGATGTTTCACGTGAAGGCGTACAGCGCGATTTACTGCCGCTGGTAGAAGGCTGCACGGTTTCGACCAAACATGGGATGGTCAAAACGGATCATATTCTGTTTATCGCCTCTGGCGCGTTCCAGGTGGCGAAGCCGTCTGATCTGATCCCGGAGCTGCAGGGCCGTCTGCCTATTCGCGTTGAACTTCAGGCGCTGACCACCAGCGATTTCGAACGCATTTTGACCGAGCCAAACGCGTCCGTCACCGTGCAGTACAAAGCGCTGATGGCAACTGAAGGCGTCAATATTGAGTTCACCGATTCCGGTATTAAACGTATTGCCGAAGCGGCCTGGCAGGTTAACGAAACCACCGAAAACATCGGTGCGCGTCGTCTACACACCGTACTGGAACGTCTGATGGAAGAAATTTCCTATAACGCCAGCGATCTACACGGCCAGGACATCACAATTGATGCGGAATATGTGAGCAAACATCTGGATGCGCTGGTCGCAGATGAAGATCTAAGCCGTTTTATCTTATAATCGCGTCCAATGCATTTTCATCACTGTTGATGGGGCTGAAAAGCCCCATTTTTATTGGCGCTAAATATGACTGAACAACAACAAATTAGCCGCACCCAGGCCTGGCTGGAAAGCTTACGACCCAAAACCTTACCCCTCGCCTTCGCGGCGATTATCGTCGGTACGGCCTTAGCATGGTGGCAAGGCTATTTCGATCCTCTGGTTGCACTGCTGGCCCTTATCACCGCCGGGCTGCTGCAAATTTTATCCAACCTCGCCAACGATTACGGCGACGCTGTCAAAGGCAGTGATAAACCGGATCGCATCGGGCCGCTGCGGGGGATGCAAAAAGGCATCATCACCCGGCAGGAGATGAAGCGGGCGTTAATCATTACCGTCGTGCTAATCTGTATCTCCGGACTGGCGCTGGTGGCGGTCGCGTGCCATACGTTAACCGATTTTGTCGGCTTCCTGATTTTGGGCGGGCTGTCGATTATCGCAGCCATCACCTACACCGTGGGTAATCGGCCCTACGGTTATATCGGGCTGGGCGATATCTCTGTCCTGGTATTCTTTGGCTGGCTAAGTGTCATGGGGAGCTGGTATCTCCAGGCGCATACGCTGATTCCGGCGCTGATTCTCCCTGCCACCGCCTGCGGTTTACTGGCGACGGCGGTACTGAATATTAATAACCTGCGCGATATTAATAGCGACAGAAAGAATGGCAAAAACACCCTTGTGGTACGTCTGGGCGATGTCAACGCGCGTCGTTATCACGCCTGCCTGTTGCTGGGCGCGCTGCTCTGTCTGGCGCTGTTTAATCTGCTCTCGTTACACAGTCCGTGGGGATGGTTGTTTATTCTGGCTGCGCCGTTACTCATCAAACAGGCGTGCTATGTGATGCGCGAAAGGGAGCCTGCGGCAATGCGCCCGATGCTTGAACGTACCGTTAAAGGCGCGCTGTTAACCAACCTGTTATTTGTGATTGGGATACTCTTAAGTCAGTGGACCGTTTAACTGACAAATATCAATTAACAATTGATGATTTTGCCAACAGTGTACTTAGCGCGATATACTAAAAATTGTCGCAGCAACTAAACGTTAAGCCTATGAAATACGATACTTCCGAGCTTTGTGACATCTATCAGGAAGATGTCAACGTCGTGGAACCGCTGTTCTCTAACTTTGGAGGGCGGTCGTCGTTTGGCGGACAAATCATCACGGTAAAATGTTTCGAGGACAACGGGTTGCTGTACGATCTGCTCGAACAAAATGGCCGTGGTCGGGTTCTGCTGGTCGATGGCGGCGGTTCTGTCCGTCGTGCATTGGTCGATGCGGAGCTGGCGCGTCTGGCTACGCAAAATGAATGGGAAGGGCTGGTTATCTATGGCGCGGTGCGTCAGGTGGACGATCTGGAAGAGCTGGATATCGGCATTCAGGCGATCGCCGCAATCCCGGTTGGCGCCGCAGGTGAAGGCATTGGGGAAAGCGATGTGCGCGTCAATTTCGGCGGCGTGACGTTCTTCTCCGGCGATCATCTCTATGCCGACAACACCGGTATTATCCTTTCCGAAGACCCGCTTGATATCGAGTGATCAAAAAAAGGCGCCGCAAGGCGCCTTTTTTATGCGTTGTCGCTGATTGCCGGATGGCAGCTTACACGCAGGGACGATTACGCGAACGATTTCGTGTTGTAGCAAGGCGGCAAGCGAAGATATCCCCAGGAGCGTAGTGAACTACGTGACTGGGGTAACTGAGCGCAGCCAACGCAGCTACGGCACGAAAGATAAAGCGTAATCAGACTTCTTCCATACGACCAAGCAGGGCCTGCAGACGCTCCTGCCAGCCGCTCTGCTGTTCCTTCAGAGAGTTGTTCTCACGCTCCAGCTCTTCACGCTGATGCTGTGCAGACTGTACTTCCTGCGCCAGGCTGTTGTTCTTTTCTTTCAGCTCTTCAATTTCCATCTGTAACAGGGTGATGGTGTCAATCGCCTGCTGTACTTTTGCTTCCAGTTTCTCAAACACTTCTAAAGACATGATCTTACCTCTCCTGAATTGCAAGGCGACGCTTCACGTAAACGCGCACAATATATAGTGCCGATTGTATGAAGCCCCGCTCTCGCTGTCCAGCGACATACCGCGTAGATTGCGGTTTGCAACAATTTTCATCCATCTCCTGGTAACATTCATCCAATAACTCAAAAGTGTTAACATGTTGGTTAATAAAATGATTCAATTCACACTCTTCTACTGTCTCAAAACGCGCTTCATGGCGCGATAACGCTCATTTTATTGACGCAGTACACACATTTCGATTTCGATATTTCTCGTTTTTGCTCGTTAACGATAAATTAACAGTGTGCCTACAGGGCATCGTGGATATCCATGACCTCCTCGCCAATAAACATTACATACTCTTCAGGATCCGATTATGAGTCAAACATCAACCTTAAAAGGCCAGTGCATTGCTGAATTCCTCGGTACCGGGTTGTTGATTTTTTTCGGTGTGGGTTGTGTCGCTGCGCTTAAAGTTGCCGGAGCCACTTTTGGGCAGTGGGAAATCAGCGTCATCTGGGGTCTGGGAGTAGCGATGGCTATCTACCTGACGGCAGGTGTTTCTGGCGCACACCTGAACCCGGCAGTGACCATCGCACTCTGGCTATTTGCCTGTTTCGACAAACGTAAAGTTGTTCCTTTTATTATTTCTCAAGTTGCCGGCGCCTTTTGCGCAGCGGCGTTAGTTTACGGGCTTTATTACAATCTTTTTGTGGACTTCGAACAAACCCACCATATCGTCCGTGGCAGCGTTGAAAGTCTTGATCTCGCAGGCATTTTCTCAACTTACCCGAATCCTCATATCAATTTTGTGCAGGCCTTCGCGGTTGAAATGGTGATTACCGCTATTCTGATGGGGCTGATTCTGGCGCTGACCGACGACGGCAACGGCGTACCTCGCGGTCCGCTTGCACCACTGCTCATTGGTTTACTGATCGCCGTTATCGGTGCCTCTATGGGGCCGTTGACCGGCTTTGCGATGAATCCGGCGCGTGACTTTGGCCCCAAAATGTTCGCCGGACTTGCCGGTTGGGGCGAAATTGCGTTTACCGGCGGTAGAGACATTCCTTACTTCCTGGTGCCGCTGTTTGGCCCCATCGTCGGCGCCATTCTGGGCGCATTTGCTTATCGCAAATTTATTGGCCGTCATTTGCCGTGCGATACCTGCGTCGTGGAAGAGAAGGACTCCACCGCTACCACACAACAAAATGCTTCGCTGTAATCTGATTACGGGACAAAATTATGACTGAAAAAAAATATATCGTTGCGCTCGACCAGGGCACCACCAGTTCCCGCGCGGTCGTTATGGATCATGACGCGAATATCGTCAGCGTATCACAGCGCGAATTTGAGCAAATTTATCCTAAGCCAGGCTGGGTGGAACACGACCCGATGGAAATTTGGGCGTCCCAAAGCTCAACGCTGGTAGAAGTGCTGGCCAAGGCCGATATCAGTTCCGATCAGATTGCCGCTATCGGTATCACCAACCAACGTGAAACCGCGATCGTCTGGGAACGTGAAACCGGCAAACCAATATACAACGCTATTGTCTGGCAGTGCCGTCGTACCGCCGACATTTGCGAACAGCTTAAACGAGACGGCCTGGAAGATTACATCCGCGACAATACCGGTCTGGTCGTCGACCCGTACTTCTCTGGCACTAAAGTGAAATGGATCCTTGACCATGTGGAAGGTTCGCGTGAACGCGCGAAGCGTGGCGAGCTGCTGTTCGGTACGGTGGATACCTGGCTTATCTGGAAGATGACGCAGGGCCGCGTCCACGTTACGGATTACACCAACGCCTCACGAACCATGCTGTTCAACATTCATGATCTGGACTGGGACGATAAGATGCTGGACGTGCTGGATATCCCACGCGCGATGCTGCCCCAGGTACGTAAGTCCTCCGAAGTTTACGGCCAAACCAATATTGGCGGTAAAGGCGGTACGCGTATTCCTATCGCCGGTATCGCCGGGGATCAGCAGGCGGCGCTATTCGGCCAACTGTGCGTAAAGGAAGGGATGGCGAAGAATACCTACGGCACCGGCTGCTTTATGCTGATGAACACCGGCGAGAAAGCGGTAAAATCGGAAAACGGCCTGCTGACCACCATCGCCTGCGGCCCAAGCGGCGAAGTTAACTATGCGCTGGAAGGCGCGGTGTTTATGGCGGGAGCGTCCATTCAATGGCTGCGTGATGAAATGAAGCTCATCAGCGACGCGTTCGACTCCGAATATTTCGCCACGAAAGTGAAAGATACCAACGGTGTCTACGTGGTTCCAGCCTTCACCGGTCTGGGCGCGCCGTACTGGGACCCGTATGCCCGCGGTGCCATTTTTGGCCTGACCCGCGGCGTGAACTCCAATCACATTATCCGCGCGACGCTCGAATCCATCGCTTACCAGACCCGCGACGTACTGGAAGCGATGCAGGCGGATTCCGGCATTCGCCTGCACGCTCTGCGTGTGGACGGCGGAGCGGTGGCCAACAACTTCCTGATGCAGTTCCAGTCAGATATTCTCGGCACCCGCGTGGAACGCCCGGAAGTGCGTGAAGTGACGGCGCTGGGCGCGGCCTATCTGGCCGGTCTGGCGGTCGGCTACTGGCAGAATCTGGATGAGCTGCAGGAAAAAACGGTTATTGAGCGTGAATTCCGCCCCGGCATTGAAACTACCGAGCGTAACTACCGTTATAGCGGCTGGAAGAAAGCGGTTCAACGCGCGATGGCGTGGGAAGAACACGACAAGTAAGGTCGCCATCCGGCAAAATCTTTGTGCGGAGGCAACTCCGCACACACATCAATTATTCCCTCCCTCCCCTGTGCTACACTGCGCGCCATTCCTTTCTGCTACGAGTTTGTTATGAGACGAGAACTTGCCATCGAATTTTCCCGTGTAACCGAAGCGGCGGCGCTGGCTGGCTACAAATGGCTGGGACGCGGCGATAAAAATATCGCGGACGGCGCGGCGGTCAACGCCATGCGTATCATGCTCAACCAGGTCAACATTGACGGCACCATCGTGATTGGCGAAGGCGAAATCGACGAGGCCCCGATGCTCTATATCGGCGAGAAAGTCGGTACAGGCCACGGCGATGCAGTAGATATCGCCGTCGATCCGATTGAGGGCACGCGCATGACGGCGATGGGCCAGGCGAACGCGCTGGCGGTACTGGCGGTCGGCGATAAAGGCTGTTTCCTGAATGCGCCCGATATGTATATGGAAAAACTGATTGTCGGTCCGGGCGCCAAAGGGGCAATCGATCTCAATCTGCCGCTGGCGGATAACCTGCGCAACATCGCGGATGCGCTGGGTAAACCGCTTGGCGATCTGACCGTGACCATTCTGGCAAAACCGCGTCATGACGAGGTCATCGCAGAGATGGCCAAACTGGGCGTGCGCGTATTTGCCATTCCTGACGGCGACGTCGCGGCCTCAATTCTGACCTGTATGCCGGATAGCGAAGTCGACGTGCTGTACGGGATTGGCGGCGCGCCAGAGGGCGTGGTATCCGCAGCGGTGATCCGCGCGCTGGACGGCGACATGCAGGGACGTCTGCTGGCACGCCATGACGTGAAAGGCGACAGCGAAGAAAACCGCCGCATTGGCGAACAGGAACTGGCGCGCTGCAAAGCTATGGGGATTGAAGCGGGCAAGGCGTTATGCCTGGGCGACATGGCGCGTAGCGATAACGTTATTTTCTCCGCGACTGGCATCACGAAAGGCGATCTGCTGGAAGGAATTAGCCGGAAAGGCAATATCGCCACGACGGAAACGCTGCTGATCCGCGGCAAATCACGCACTATCCGCCGCATTCAGTCAATCCACTACCTTGATCGTAAAGATCCGGATGTGCAGGCGCATATCCTCTAGCGCATTTGTTAGTTAGAGCCTTCCAGCCTCGCGGGGCTGGAAATCTTTCTCCTGACGAACGAAGATAAGGTTAGCGATTCAGAACAGGAGAAAACCATGGCCGATTGGGTAACAGGTAAAGTCACTAAGGTGCAAAACTGGACTGACGCACTGTTCAGCCTGACCGTTCACGCCCCCATTAATCCTTTCACTGCAGGCCAATTTACCAAACTCGGACTGGAGATCGATGGCGAGCGCGTTCAGCGCGCGTATTCCTATGTGAATGCGCCTGACAATCCGAATTTAGAGTTTTATCTGGTTACAGTTCCGCAAGGAAAGCTCAGCCCGCGGCTGGCGGCGCTAAAACCTGGCGATGAGGTGCAAGTGGTCAGCGACGCGTCGGGTTTCTTTGTACTGGATGAAGTGCCTGACTGCGAGACGCTATGGATGCTGGCGACTGGAACCGCTATCGGTCCGTATTTGTCTATTCTGCAATATGGCCAGGATGTAGCGCGCTTTAAAAATATGGTCTTAGTTCATGCCGCACGCTTCGCCGCCGATTTAAGCTATCTGCCGCTAATGCTGGAACTGCAACAGCGTTATGAAGGCAAGCTGCGTATCCAAACGGTGGTCAGCCGGGAGAGCGTGCCAGGCTCGCTTACCGGACGTGTGCCTGCGCTCATTGAAAACGGCGAGCTGGAAAAAGCCGTGGGATTGCCGATGGATAAAGAGACCAGCCATGTCATGCTGTGCGGTAACCCGCAGATGGTGCGCGATACGCAGCAACTGCTGAAAGAGACCCGACAGATGACTAAACATCTGCGCCGCCGACCGGGACATATGACGGCTGAACATTACTGGTGATGTTTTGCCGGATGATTTGTGCGCCTTATCCGGCCCACAAATCATCACCAATCCATAGGCCCGGTAAGCGTCAGCGCCACCGGGCAAATTACGGTTTACCGCCCGTTTACGGTTCTGCTTTAAACTTCACGTCCTGTGTCGATTTCCCAAACTTATTTTCCCCCTGAACACCGACAAACGCGCCCAGATCGATAAGCATCATCACCAGGATCAGCGTCGGAATAAATCGCCCGACGACCCACTGCCACATCCCCGGCAGCATCATCCAGTTTCCGGCCAGCAGCATCCACGCCAGAATCATCAGCAACGCCCACGCGCCGGAGCGCCCCCGGTCATGCAGACGCTTGACCATGACGGCAGCGGTCGGCCACAGCAGGCACACCAGGCAAAATGCCGCCGTTTGAATATCAAGCAGATTTTTCCCCGCCAGCGAAAATAGCGCCAGCATCCCGGCAAACCAGAGGCCGATCCAAATCCAGAAATCACGGCGCCCAATACGCCCTTTAAATGAGAATAACCATTGCTGTATGGTCATGTAAGTTCCTTATATTTTTCCTTCCGCTACAGTTTACCCTTTTGACAAGCCTGACAGTTATCGTTTTAATCGTGAGCAGTCCTAACGAAAGGTAAGATTGATGAAGCCAGGATGTACTCTGTTTTTACTGTTGTTTTCTGCTCTCACCACCAGCATAACGGCGCGCGCGCAGCTCTCTTCATTGACCACGACAGCGCCCTATCTGCTGGCGGGCTCGCCGACCTTTGATCTCTCTATTAGCCAGTTTCGTGAGAACTTTAACCGCCAGAATCCCGATCTGCCGCTCAATGAATTTCGTGCCATTGAGAATAGCCGCGATAAAGCGAATCTGACCCGCGCCGCCAGTAAGATTAACGAAAATCTGTATGCCTCCACGGCGCTGGAGCGCGGTACGCTCAAAGTGAAAAGTATGCAGATTACCTGGCTGCCAATTCAGGGGCCGGAACAGAAAGCGGCGAAAGCGAAAGCGCTGGAATATATGGCCGCCATTATTCGCACTGTCGCCCCGTTGCTGACAAAAGAGCAAAGCCAGAAAAAACTGCAAAAGATGCTTATCGCCGGTAAAGGTAAACACTATTACGCTGAGACCGAAGGCGCGGTACGTTATGTTGTCGCAGATAACGGCGAAAAGGGGCTGACCTTCGCGGTTGAACCGATTAAGCTGACGTTATCTGAAAATCTGGAAGGGGCGAATTGATGACAAAAAGCAAAGCCTTTCCGGGGATGAATCTCTATACTGTTTCACAGACCATGCTGCTCTGACGAGCGGCCATCTTCCTTAATTCGCTGACTAAGCGTGGAGAAATGAAATGCGACATCCTTTAGTGATGGGTAACTGGAAACTGAACGGCAGCCGCCACATGGTAAACGAACTGGTGGCTAACCTGCGTAAAGAACTGGCGGGCGTAGCAGGCTGCGACGTGGCAATCGCTCCGCCGGAAATGTATATCGATCTGGCGAAACGCGCTGCTGCCGGCAGCCACATCATGCTGGGCGCGCAGAACGTTGATCTGAACCTGTCTGGCGCATTCACCGGTGAAACTTCGGCTGAAATGCTGAAGGATATCGGCGCGCAATACATCATTATCGGTCACTCCGAGCGTCGTACTTATCACAAAGAATCTGACGAGCTGATCGCCAAAAAATTCGCCGTGCTGAAAGAACAAGGTCTGACGCCGGTACTGTGTATCGGTGAAACCGAAGCGGAAAACGAAGCGGGCAAAACAGAAGAAGTGTGCGCACGCCAGATCGACGCGGTACTGAAAACGCAGGGCGCGGCGGCCTTTGAAGGCGTGGTTATCGCTTACGAACCCGTATGGGCGATCGGCACCGGTAAATCTGCGACCCCGGCTCAGGCGCAGGCGGTACACAAATTCATCCGCGACCACATTGCCAAAGCTGACGCTAAAATCGCTGAGCAGGTCATTATCCAGTACGGCGGTTCCGTCAACGCGTCCAACGCAGCCGAACTGTTCGCGCAGCCGGACATCGACGGCGCACTGGTAGGCGGTGCTTCTCTGAAAGCTGACGCTTTCGCGGTGATCGTGAAAGCAGCAGAAGCTGCTAAACAGGCTTAAGTTGTTGCGACGGGAGGAACTCACCTCCCGTTATTATCGTGTCACCAATATCCCAACCAGTGCCACCAGAAGGCACCGGTCACGCCCCAGATAGTCAGGTTGACTACACTCATCACCAGCCCCGTTTTCCACCACTCCGCCAACGTAACATAGCCAGAGCCAAAGATAATGGGCGCGGTGCCCGTGCCATAGTGCGTCAGCGACATCATCAACGAGGAAGAGAAACCAAGCATCAGCCCAAGCAGCGCCGGCGGCGCGCCGAGACCCAATCCCGCGGCGAAGAACGCAGCAAACATCGCGGTAATATGCGCCGTGGTACTGGCGAAAAAGTAATGCGAATAAACGTAAAGCAGGATCAGCAGTAGCGTTGCTATGCTCCAGTGCACGCCGAGATGGTTGATGGCGCTACCGACGCTGGTCGCCAGCCAACCGACCAACCCCAGCTTGCTGAGAAAATCAGCCATCATCACCAGCGCGGCGAACCAGACAATAGTATCCCACGCCCCACGACATTTCAGAATGTCGTCCCAGCTTAATACTCCCGTCAGTAACAGAATTGATAAGCCAATTAATGCGGCGCTGGTAGGATTGACGGTCCAGCCGCTCCCCATGAGCATGGCAGGAACGCCAGCCCACAGGCAAAGCAGCAAAATAAAAACCGCGAGGGTGATTTTCTCTGCCAGCGAGAGAGGGCCAAGCGCAGTTAGCTTTTGTCGGGCGAACTGCGGCGCATCCGGCGTACGCGTAACGGCAGGCGGGTAGAGCCACCAGATCACAATGGGCATCACAACCAGCGATACCACCGCAGGAAGGAGCGCGGCGATAGCCCACATTCCCCAGGTCATATTCAGTACCCCGTCCGTCCCTTTGGTCAAGAAACTGACAATTAACGGGTTAGGCGCGGTTGCAGTGATAAACATCGCCGAACTGATCGGATTAATATTGTAATTCACCAGCGCGAGGTAACGGCCCGTCGCGCCATTCTCACGGTTTCCAGGCTCGGAACCAAGACTTTCCGCAATCGCCCGCATCACCGGGTGAATAATGCCGCCACCACGCGCGGTATTACTTGGCGTCACCGGCGCAATCAGGGTTTCTGCCAGCGTTAATGCCCAGGCGATCCCCAACGTTCTTTTACCAAACAGAGCAATAAACCCATAGCCTATACGCGCGCCCAGTCCCGTTTTCAACAAACTTTGCGACAGCATGATGGATAAGCCAATCAGCCAGATAAGTTGATTAGAAAAACCGCTCAGCGCATCGTTCAGCGCCGCTGAAGGTTTACCGGGATGGGTGACGCCGGTCATTGCCACCAGCATAATCGCCACAATCGCAATAGCGCCAATAGGCATGGCTTTCCCGATAATCGCCGCGATAGTACCGATAAACAACGCCAGCAGTTGCCATGCCTGTGGAGTCACATTCGCAGGACAAGGGATAACAAACCAGATGGTCAGAGTAATCACGATCGAAATGATGGCAGGCCAACAGCGAATGGGGGTCAATCTGTCCATGAATCAATCCTTGAGTTTCCAGCGCACACATCTGCGCACCAGTATTAACCGGCATCGATGCAAATAAAACAATTCACCCTCTCACAAAACAAAAAATTAACAGTCCGTTAAAACTATAATTTACCCAGAACTCGAAACCAGGCGTAATCCAGTGGTAGCAGTACCAGATACGTCACCGCCGCCAGCGCCAGACACAGTAACATTCCCGCCCTTGCCGGCACCTTTCCTAACGCCATCGCAACAACAATCGGCGACGCCTGATACGGTAATAGCGGCGTGGAATAACCCAGCACCTGAATCATAATGACCGATAACAGTGGAAAACCGGTAGCATCTGCAAAACTTTCCGCCAAAGTCGTATAGAGCGCCGGTACGCCGTTAGCGGTCATAATAAAATTCAGTACCGTCGTGATACCCGTGAGCGCAAGGAAACTGGTAAACGGTTTTTGCGTATCTAATGGCATAACGCGCAGTAATGTTTCCCCCACCGCATTACCAATACCGGTTTGCGTTACGGTGAGCGCCAGCCCCAGAATCCCGGCGACATAAATACAGGCGCGAATATTAATACCACTGGCAAACTCATCCCCGCTGATAAAACCTACTCGCGGCAACATCGTCACTACCGCTGCCGCCAGACCGGTCCAGGCTGGGCCAATGCCGTGCCAGCTTTCCGTTACCCACATCGTCAACACCACCGCCAACATCCACGCCAGCCGCTTTTCATTGCGGCTCATTGGCGCAGGCGGCGCTGCCTCGTGCTGCGCATGGGGCGCACCGGGAAATAGCCAGCAAATCAGGGCGATTAATACGATGCCTTTTAACCATCCCAGCACCGGCGTATGCAGCAGTAAATACGGCACATAGTTCAGGTGGATGCCATAAGAGCCTTCTGCCGCGCCGCTCATCACCAGGTTGGGCACGTTCGCAGGCAAAATGGTGGCGGAAAGCTGGAAGGTGCCAAACCCGACGGCCAGTGCCAATCCATACCAGGCGCGGGTGCCATCCGCTATTCCGGCGCGTTTCGCCATCGCCGCGACAATCGGCATTAGCAGCGCAATACGTCCCATATTTGAGGGCATCACAAACGCCAGAGCATAGCTAAGCAACACCACACTGCTAACCATCAGAAACCAGGAGTCCGTTAATTTAGCCGATAATGCGCGCGCCGCTCTGTCCGCCAACCCGGTTTTACGAATCGCGATTCCCAGTACGAATCCGCTGAATACCAGCCAGAAAGCTGAAGAGGCAAAACCGCCGAAGATCGTATCCGGCGGAGCAATTTTCGCCGCCATCGCTATGGTAAAAAAGAGCAGTGCGGTAATAAATTCCGGCAGCAACGAAGTAGCCCAAAGCAGGATAGTAATGCCGACAACCAGCGAAGGAAGAAACAGAGGGTGCGAAAGCCAGAGCGACATGCCTGTCTCCTGTTGTTTTTTTCAACAAGAATACGGGGACAGGCACGTAGAGTAAACGCCAGAATCGCCAGAGTTACTTCAGAATCTCACACTGATGATCCTGAATTTCCTCAGCAGAAGCGCGATTGAGGGTCAATAAATTACGCTGCGTCGCCAGCGCGAGGTTTGACTTCCGCGCAGGGCGCTGGATTTTGATGCTGTAACTGATCGGGCAGGCACTGTTCAAGAACGATTTCCCGTAATGCATCAGGATTGCCGGAAAATTTCCAGTAACCGACGCCCGCCGCGGCGACAATCACTATCACCGCCAGTAAAAAGTAGCCTGTTTTTTTCATGTTATGCGTTCCCTGTGTCTCATAGACGGAGAAGAGTAACGCAAAATTATGGCAAAGAAAAAACCCGGCAACATAATACGTTACCGGGTTTATAAACGGTTTAGCGTTTGCTGATTTGGTCGAACGTACCGCCATTAGAGAAGTGATCTTTTTGCGCCTTTGCCCAGCCGCCAAACACCTCGTCAATGGTGAACAGCTTCAGCTTCGGAAACGCATCGTCGTATTTTTTCGCCACGTCAGCATCGCGCGGACGATAATAATTTTTTGCCGCAATTGTCTGGCCTTCCGGCGAATAGAGGTACTTGAGATATGCTTCCGCCACCGCATTCGTCCCTTTCTTCTCAACGACTTTATCGACCACGGACACGGTCGGCTCCGCCAGAATGGATTCGCCAGGCGTGATAATCTCGAACTGGTCTTTGCCCAGCTCGTGCGTCGCCAGCAACGCTTCGTTTTCCCAGGCGATTAATACATCGCCGATCCCGCGTTCCACAAAGGTATTGGTTGAGCCGCGTGCGCCGGAGTCTAACACCTCGACGTTCTTATATAGCGCTTTGACAAAATCCTGCGCTTTGACCTGGTCATTATTGTTATGATGCAGGGCATAACCCCATGCCGCCAGATAGTTCCAGCGAGCGCCGCCGGAGCTCTTCGGGTTTGGCGTAATCACCGACACTCCGGGTTTAATCAGATCGTTCCAGTCATGAATTTGTTTTGGATTGCCCTTGCGCACCAGGAAGACAATGGTGGACGTATACGGCGCAGAATTGTCCGGCAGGCGTTTGATCCAGGCCTTATCAATGCGCCCACGCTCGGCAATGGCATCAACATCCTAGGCCAGCGCCAGCGTAACGACATCCGCATCAATACCGTTAATCACCGACGTAGCCTGTTTGCCTGAGCCGCCGTGCGACTGACGGATAATCACATTATCGCCGGTCTCCTGTTTCCAGTGCGCGCTAAACGCTTTGTTGTACTGTTCGTACAGTTCGCGCGTTGGATCGTAAGACACGTTAAGTAGCTGAATATCCTTTGCCAGAACGCTGGTTGACGCCAGCAATAATGTGAATCCCACGCCCCACTTTTTCATCGCCCGACTCGCTTATGTTGTGTTGTGATGAGCAAAGCGTGCCAGAAAGCGATCCAAACATTAAAGAATAAAAAAAGATTGGCTATAACAGAGGGGAATATGTAACAGAGGGATTTTTGGCGGCTTGCGACTTATCCGACCTACACGTAACTTGTAGGCCGGATAAGCACAGCGCCTTCAGGCAATTTACGTCGCCAAAACTTAGTACAGTTTTTTCGCGCACTCCATCCAGTCGCTTTTGAACGGACGCTTCATGTTTTCAATCGCATCGATGATGTCATGATGAACAAGCTGCTCGTTCTGGATACCGACACAACGACCACCGTGGCCTTCCAGAAGCAGGTCAATAGCATAAGCGCCCATGCGGGAAGCCAGAATGCGATCGTAAGGTACGGGAGAACCGCCGCGCTGGATGTGGCCCAGCACCGTCGCACGCGTTTCACGACCCGTTTCTTTTTCAATAAAGTGCGCCAGTTCGTCAACATCGCACATATGTTCGGTGATAGCGACGATAGCGTGTTTTTTACCTTTCGCGATACCGGCTTTGATTTCCGCCACCAGATCCTCGCGATTAAATTCAACTTCCGGCACCACGATAAACTCACAGCCGCCGGCAATAGCCGCCGCCAACGTCAGGTCGCCGCAATAACGCCCCATCACTTCAACGATAGAGATACGCTGGTGAGAAGAGGAGGTGTCACGCAGACGGTCAATCGCTTCCACCACGGTGCCAAGAGCAGTGAAATAGCCGATAGTGTAGTCGGTGCCTTTGATATCGTTATCGATAGTGCCTGGCAGACCGATGCACGGGAAGCCCATTTCAGTCAGACGTTTTGCACCCAGATAAGAACCATCGCCGCCAATAACCACCAGCGCATCGATGCCACGTTTTTTCAGGTTTTCGATCGCGACAGCGCGAATATTTTCGTCACGGAATTCCGGGAAACGGGCGGAGCCGAGGAAAGTACCGCCACGGTTGATCATGTCAGATACGCTGTAACGGTCAAGCTGAACCATACGATCTTCATACAGGCCCAGATAGCCGTCATAAATGCCCATGACTTCCAGCCCTTCCGTCAACGCTGCGCGCACAACACCGCGGATTGCCGCGTTCATGCCCGGCGCATCACCGCCGCTTGTCAACACACCGATTTTCTTAATCATGACTACCTCTGAACTTTGGAATGCAAAATGAAATCTATTGCCGGAAGCCGATTTCGCACTTCGAAACGATCCAACGAATATACAGATAGTATAACAATCCCTTCCTGCTGAATTGATTCAGGTCAGGCCAAATGGCGGTAATTTATACACAAAATGCTGGCCTGGCTCACTTTTTAACAATCAATTATACAAGCTCGAACTTCTTGCCTTCCCTGGGGACGACTGAACAGGGATCCTGATGAATAATGACATCTGAACCCGGAAAACGCTGCAAAATCGCCTGCTCTACCTGTTCAGCCACTAAATGCGCCTGAACGAGCGGCAGATTATCTTCCATTTCCAAATGAATCTGAATAAAGCGGGTCGGCCCTGACTGCCGCGTGCGGAGATCGTGCGCGCCGCTGACGCCCGGCCATGACGTCACGATATCAATAATTTCCTGTCGTTCCGCATCGGGCAGCGCGCGATCCAATAATGACTGCACCGCCTCATACCCCATACGTAACGCGCTATACAAAATATAGATGCCAATACCTAACGCAAACAGGGCATCCGCACGATGCCAGCCGTACCAGGATAACCCAAGCGCGATAAGAATCGCTCCGTTCATCATAACATCAGACTGATAATGAAGCATATCCGCTCGTACCGCCTGACTTTGGGTCTTGCGTACCACCCAGCGCTGAAACGTGACCAGTATAATAGTGCATATCAGAGCGATGACGGTAACGCCAATCCCCACGCCGGGGTCGTTCATTGGCGTCGGCTTAATCAGGTTCTGGATACTGGTCAAAAATAGAAACAGCGCCGAACCGGAAATAAACATACTTTGCGCCAGCGCCGCCAGCGACTCCGCTTTACCATGACCAAACGTGTGTTCATCATCTGCTGGTTGCAGCGAATAACGCACGACCAATAAGTTCGTCAATGACGCGGCAATATCCACCAACGAATCCACCAACGCCGCCAGAATACTCACCGAGCCCGTATACCACCACGCAAAAATTTTGATCAAAAGTAACGCTGATGCCATCGCCGTTGCCGCGATAGCCGCCCGGCTGACCAGCCGTCCATAGGTTTGATTCATAAATACTCCCGCTATCTTCTGCCGGTAGTATAACGGATGGTTTAAAACAGTAAGCTAATAACAGAATGACAAATTGGGGATAAAAAAACCCCCACATCATGTGGGGGAAGACAGGGATGGTGTCTATGGCAAGGAAAACAGGGTTGTTACTGGGAACGTGAGTTGCTACTACTCAATAATTTCAACGATGAACTTTTTTGCCATTGCGCCACGTCGCGCAGTTGCTCCATTCGTTGCTGATGCTTTTCATTCAAAACCGCTTGCTGCTCCGGCGTTAATAGGCGATACATCTGGTTACGCACGCGGGCCATTTCGACCTGGCGGGCAACCTGCTCTTGCGCCATTTTTTCTGCCTGAGCGCGCACAGCGCTTTCATCAAATTTTTCTGCGGTGACAAGCCGATGCATTGTCTCCATTTCGCTAACATTAACAGGAGGCTGTTCGTGCCTTGCCTGCTGCATAAGATCTCGCATCTGTTGACGCTGATGTTCGGTTAAACTTATGCCGTCAAACATATGATTTTGCGTGCTACGCTGCGTGGCCCCGTCACCGGGGTGCCAGTTATCGCTTGTAACAACTTCAGCTGCGTGGCTTAAGAAACTGAATGCCAGCGTTGAGGCCATAACAGCAGCGGTAACTTTGCGCATCGCTTGCTCCCAAAATCTTTTCTGTCGCGATTCAACGAGAGACAGTTTACGATTCGGGCTGCAAACATGCGTCAGGGGGTGTAAAACAACGTAAAGTCATGGATTAGCGACGCCTGATGACGTAATTTCTGCCTCGGAGGTATGTAAACAATGAATAAAATCCTGTTAGTTGATGATGACCGAGAGCTGACTTCCCTGTTAAAAGAGCTCCTCGAAATGGAAGGTTTTAATGTTCTGGTGGCCCACGACGGCGAGCAGGCGCTTGAGCTTTTGGATGACAGCATCGATTTACTTTTGCTTGACGTCATGATGCCGAAGAAAAACGGTATCGATACGTTGAAGGCGCTTCGCCAGACACACCAGACGCCTGTCATTATGCTGACCGCGCGCGGCAGCGAGCTGGATCGCGTTCTCGGCCTTGAGCTGGGCGCGGACGACTATTTACCTAAGCCGTTTAACGACCGCGAACTGGTAGCGCGCATCAGGGCTATTTTGCGCCGCTCCCACTGGAGCGAACAGCAGCAGAGCAGCGACAATGGCTCGCCGACGCTGGAAGTCGATGCGCTAAGCCTTAATCCTGGCCGTCAGGAAGCCAGTTTCGATGGCCAAACGCTGGAACTGACCGGTACGGAATTCACCCTGCTCTATTTGCTGGCGCAACACCTCGGCCAGGTGGTTTCCCGTGAACATTTAAGTCAGGAAGTGCTGGGTAAGCGCCTGACACCGTTCGATCGTGCCATTGATATGCATATTTCTAACCTGCGCCGCAAACTGCCGGAACGCAAAGACGGTCATCCGTGGTTTAAAACATTGCGTGGTCGCGGCTATCTGATGGTTTCCGCTTCATGATAGGAAGTTTAACCGCGCGCATCTTCGCCATCTTCTGGTTGACGCTGGCGCTGGTGCTAATGCTGGTACTGATGTTGCCCAAGCTCGATTCACGCCAGATGACCGAGCTGATGGACAGCGAACAGCGCCAGGGATTGATGATAGAGCAACATGTAGAAGCTGAACTTGCGAACGATCCGCCCAACGACCTGATGTGGTGGCGTCGCCTGTTCCGCGCGATCGACAAGTGGGCACCGCCTGGACAGCGGTTATTACTGGTGACCTCTGAAGGACGCGTGATCGGCGCTGAACGCAGCGAAATGCAGATCATTCGTAACTTCATTGGTCAGGCGGATAACGCCGATCATCCGCAGAAGAAAAAATATGGCCGCGTAGAGATGGTCGGGCCATTCTCCGTTCGCGATGGAGAAGACAATTACCAGCTTTACCTGATTCGACCGGCCAGCAGTTCACAATCCGATTTTATTAATCTGCTGTTTGACCGCCCGCTCCTGTTGCTGATTGTCACGATGCTGGTCAGTTCGCCGCTCTTGCTATGGCTGGCGTGGAGTCTGGCAAAACCGGCGCGTAAGTTGAAAAACGCGGCTGATGAAGTGGCGCAAGGCAACCTGCGTCAGCACCCGGAGCTGGAGGCTGGTCCGCAGGAGTTCCTCGCCGCTGGCGCCAGTTTTAACCAGATGGTGACGGCGCTGGAACGGATGATGACCTCGCAGCAGCGTTTGCTGTCAGACATCTCCCACGAGCTGCGAACGCCCCTTACGCGCCTGCAACTGGGTACCGCGCTGCTGCGTCGTCGTAGCGGCGAAAGCAAAGAGCTGGAGCGTATTGAGACCGAAGCGCAACGTCTGGACAGCATGATCAACGACCTGCTGGTGATGTCGCGTAACCAACAGAAAAACGCGCTGGTCAGTGAAACGATGAAAGCTAATCAGCTATGGGGCGAAGTGCTGGATAACGCTGCCTTTGAAGCCGAACAGATGGGCAAGTCGTTAACGGTAAATTATCCGCCGGGGCCGTGGCCGCTCTATGGTAACCCGAACGCGCTGGAAAGCGCGCTGGAAAATATTGTCCGTAATGCGCTGCGCTATTCACACACGAAGATTGAAGTCGGCTTCTCGGTGGATAAAGACGGTATTACGATCACGGTCGATGACGACGGACCGGGCGTCAGCCCTGAAGACAGAGAGCAGATCTTCCGTCCCTTCTATCGCACCGATGAGGCGCGCGACCGTGAATCCGGCGGTACCGGCCTGGGTCTGGCGATTGTCGAAACCGCCATTCAACAGCATCGCGGCTGGGTGAAAGCGGATGACAGCCCGCTGGGGGGATTGCGGTTAGTGATCTGGCTGCCGCTATATAAACGTTCGTAATTAACGCTGTGGCGCCGGATGGCGGCGTAAGCGCCTTATCCGGCCTACGGAACTCGTAGGCCCGGTAAGCGCAACGCCACCGGGCATCACATCAGCCCTGCAAACGTCGTGACTGATTTTCAATCTTGCCGCTCAGGCGACGCTTTTGCATGGTTCGGGTCCAGCTTTTCGATAATCCCGCCGCCGACAGCAACCGGTGATACTGCTCATCGTCAAACGGCATATGCCAGGCAATGGCGATCGCCTCCTGCACGCTGACATCGCTCACGCGGGAAACCAGCGCCAGCGGCGCATCTGTCGCTACCTTGCCTGGCGCTATCACGCTGTAGAGCCAGCCGGTTTTACCCACGTTTTGCATCTGGCTTGCCATGTCGCTAATCGCAAAATGGTAATTGAGCTTAAAGCACGGCGAACGCGGCTGCGTTACCTGAATGAGCGCCTCTCCCCAGCGAAAAATGTCGCCGATATAAACATTTTGCTCGGTCAGACCGTCGGTGGAAAGGTTCTCGCCAAACGCCGGGGCGACAAACCGTTCCGCCAGTTCCGGAAACTCCTGCGCCCAGTAACGATAATGCTCGCGCGGATAGTGGCACAGCGCGCGGTCGGGACCGCCGTGAATTTTTTTCTCCGCCTGCTCATCACCTTCCAGACCCAGCTCCGTCAGCATGAGTTCGCCATCGACCTGCACTTTCGCGATAGCGCTGGGGCGGCTTCCCGCGTAATCCTGAATTTTGCCTGTGAATACCTCAACCGGATAATGCATCGCGACTCCTTATGCAGATACAAAAAAAGCGAGTCATCAGACTCGCTTCTCACGGGCTTCAATGCAACTTTATTTTTTCGCAGCGAAGCGTGCAGCCGCTTCATCCCAGTTCACTACGTTCCAGAACTCTTTGATATAGTCCGGACGACGGTTCTGGAATTTCAGATAGTAAGCGTGTTCCCAGACGTCCAGACCCAGGATCGGGAAACCGGATGCGCCGGAAATGGCTTCGCCCATCAGCGGAGAGTCCTGGTTAGCGGTAGAAACAACAGCCAGTTTATCGCCTTTCAGCACCAGCCACGCCCAGCCAGAACCAAAACGGCTGGCGGCCGCTTTTTCAAACTCTTCTTTGAATTTCTCAACAGATCCGAAATCACGCTCGATCGCCGCTTTCAGATCGCCCTGCAGAGTGGTGCCTTTTTTCAGCCCCTTCCAGAACAGGCTGTGGTTAGCGTGACCGCCCGCGTTGTTGCGCAGTACGGTTTTTTTGTCCGCGGGTAGTTGATCCAGTTTGGTGATCAGCTCTTCAGCAGACAAGTTAGCGAATTCCGGCAGACTTTCCAGCGCCGCATTGGCGTTATTCACATAAGTCTGGTGGTGTTTGGTGTGGTGAATCTCCATCGTCTGCTTATCGAAATGCGGTTCCAGTGCATCATAAGCGTACGGCAGGGATGGCAGTGTATAACTCATATTCCTCTCCAGTATTGTCGAGCGGCCGGGTGTTAACGCCGCGTAAGCAGTTGGTTCATTATAGTTAATTAAATGATATTGAAAATGATTATCAATGCCGTACTTTTCGTAAGGATATAATTTTTCATAACATTGCCTAAGATGTGAGCCAAATCACCCACTTATCCTGATGATTGCCAGGAAGATCGGAACGACGGCAACTGGCGAAAGGTTAATCATCTGCGCACTTTTTACACTCGTCTCATCGCAGCAGTAACAAGACGATAAAAACGACGAGGATTAAGTGATGAGTAACGCGATTACGATGGGTATTTTCTGGCATTTGATAGGTGCGGCCAGTGCAGCCTGCTTCTATGCCCCGTTCAAGCAAGTGAAACAGTGGTCATGGGAAACCATGTGGTCAGTGGGCGGCATTGTCTCCTGGCTTATTCTGCCGTGGACAATTAGCGCCCTCTTACTGCCCGATTTCTGGGCCTATTATGGACAATTTAACCTCTCCACCCTTTTACCGGTTTTTCTGTTCGGCGCCATGTGGGGCATCGGCAATATTAACTACGGTCTGACCATGCGTTATCTCGGGATGTCGATGGGTATCGGCATCGCTATCGGCATTACGCTTATCGTCGGCACGCTGATGACGCCTGTCATCAACGGTAACGTCGAGGTGTTAATCCATACCGAAGGGGGACGCATGACGCTACTTGGCGTTTTTGTCGCGCTGATCGGCGTCGGAATTGTGACGCGCGCCGGACAGTTAAAAGAACGCAAAATGGGCATTAAAGCAGAGGAGTTCAATCTGAAGAAAGGGCTTCTGCTGGCAGTAATGTGCGGTATTTTCTCGGCGGGGATGTCCTTTGCCATGAACGCGGCTAAACCGATGCATGAGGCCGCTGCCGCGCTTGGCGTTGACCCGCTCTATGCCGCGCTGCCGAGTTACGTAGTGATTATGGGCGGCGGCGCGCTGGTTAACCTCGGTTTCTGTTTTATCCGCCTGGCAAAAGTACAAAATCTGTCGATAAAAGCCGACTTCTCGCTGGCAAGGCCGTTGATTATCAGCAATATTCTGCTGTCCGCGCTTGGCGGTCTGATGTGGTATTTACAGTTCTTTTTCTATGCCTGGGGTCACGCGCGCATTCCGGCGCAATATGACTACATGAGCTGGATGCTGCACATGAGCTTCTATGTGCTGTGCGGGGGGCTGGTCGGTCTGGTGCTAAAAGAGTGGAAAAATGCTGGTCGCCGTCCCGTTGGCGTCTTAAGCCTCGGCTGCGTGGTAATTATTATCGCGGCGAATATTGTCGGTTTAGGCATGGCCAGCTAATCGCTTTGATTACTGAGATGACGCCACTGGCTCGGCGTCATCCCGGTTTCCCGCGTGAACACCACTGAAAAATAGTTACTATCTTCAAAACCGCACTGCATCGAAATCTCGCTAACCATCAGCGGGCTATGCTGAAGCAGATACTGCGCGTGGCAGATACGGATCTGGCGTAAGTATTGGTTAATCGTCATCCCGGTTTGGGCGCGAAACTGCTGCCGCAGCACCCGTTCGCTGCATTGTTCCTGCTGGCAAAACGCATCCAACGCAAAGGGACGCTCAAGGCTATTAGCCAAAGCGGTAATTAATTTATCCAACAGGGTTTCTCTGGAGGTTGCCGGAAGATCGTCGGTCGCGTAGCGATGCCGTTTTAACGTCATCACCAGTTGACCAAACAGCAATTCCGCCATCTCATTCGCCAGCGGATCGCGTCCATTATTCTCATGTTCAAGCTGGTTAATGACCTGCCGCGCCTGATTCATTCCCATACTGCCCAGCCGCCAGTGAGGATGCCACTGCGCTCCCTGAAAGCCGGGAATCATCGCCTGCCAGTTTACATTGAGTTTCAAACGCTCCGGGCAGTAAATGATATTTTGCAGCACCAGATCGTTAACGGAGGTATAGGAGTGTTTGTCTTCAGCACGAATGTAAAACAGATCGCCGCGGGTAATTCTATATGGACGGTCATTAAGAACGTGTAGGCCGTTGCCCCGCCAGACCATCACCAGTTCACAAAACTCATGCGTATGTTCCGCAAAAACATCCTGTGGATAGCGATCGGCAACCGTAACGGCCTGCTGCTCATCAGTAAAAAAATCTTTTTTCAAAAGGATTAACTGATTTGCCACCGCAGCACCTCACGTTGAATGCTTGCCGGTTGGCGCTACGCTTATCCTGTCTACCGCTCGCCGCCGTAGGCCAGGTAAGGCGCAGCCGCCATCCGGCATTAAAGGGTATAATTATCAGCACATTGGCGACGAAAAACGTTGATAGCGTTTGCGTTACTGGAGTATCGCATCGCGTCCCTGACGGATATCCCGCGGCGACCAGTTAAATTCGCGGCGAAACAGAGTCGAAAAGTGGTTACTGTCGCCAAAACCGCAGCGATACGCGATTTCTGTCACGCTATGATCGCTATGGCGCAATAAATGCCGGGCTTTGATCAAACGCAGGCGATTAAGGTAACGTTGCGGCGTCAGCCCGGTATGCTGCTTAAGCTGACGATGCAGCGTACGTAGCGACAGCGAAAACTGTTCAGCTACCGCCTCCCAGCAGACCTCCTCCGCAAAATGGTCTTCCAGCCATGCCATCAGTTGGTTAAGTTTGGCGTCGTTATCGGTCGCGCCTTCCATCAGGCTACTGCGGCGTAACAATACCAGTAGTTGCATAAACAAAATTTCGCGATTCGCCACGGCAGGCGCATCCATGCCGTCTCCGGCGCGCTCCATCAATCCGACCAACTGGCGCACCTGCTGCAACGCGCTCTGATTCACCCGCCAGTGAGAAGGATAGTAACCATCCTGCTCCTGCGGCAGCAATTGCTCCAGCCCCGCCAGGAACTGAAAGGCTTGCGGCGAACGCCACAGTACGTTCGTCAGGCATAAGTTGTCGGTATGTTCATATAAATGCCGGTCGTGATCGCGAACAAAACACACGGTACCGCCGCTAATGGTATACGGCAGCCCGTTGAATACATGGATGCCCGTACCGTGTTCCACAATCACAATTTCATGGAAATCATGATGATGTTCAGGGAAAGCGGCTTGCGGCAGACGAGGTTCAATCGCCACGGGCGCTTTACCTGATGGAAAAAAATCCACGCTATGCAGTACCGTCATGATGTATCCCTTCCTGATGAATGAAACTGACTGAAGCCGTTCGCCCAAAAGGCGCGCCAGCCTCGCCTCCAGGCGTTTTCGCCGAATTTCTCCGGCCTAGTGATAGTAATTAAGGGTTATCGGTCTCACCTTAAATTTTTGACGCTAAAGCGCGCAAACATGGTCTTTTTTTCAAGAAAAGGCGGGAAAAAGCGGGAAATGCGGACGACATCACACCGGCCTATTAGTAGAAACTGTGAACGCTATCACGTTCATCTTTGCCTTGTTGCCAGCGGCTCATTTTCCTGTCAGTAACGAGAAGGTAGGCCTTTGAGGGCTTTTTTAGACTGTGCGCAATGACTCTAAGAAGGACCTCATTATGACTTTTCGCCATTGTGTCGCGGTTGATCTCGGCGCATCCAGCGGGCGCGTGATGCTGGCGCGTTATGACCGCAAACACCGTACCCTGACGCTACGTGAAATCCACCGTTTTGTGAACTGCCTACAAAAAACAGACGGGTTTGACACCTGGGACATCGACAGTCTGGAAAAGGATATCCGTCTTGGTCTGAAGAAAGTCTGCGATGAAGGCATTCTTATCGACAGCATCGGCATCGACACCTGGGGCGTCGATTATGTCCTGCTGGATAAACAAGGTCAGCGTGTCGGCCTGCCGGTCTCCTACCGCGATAACCGTACCATGGGCATCATGTCGCAAGCGCTGGTCCAGATCGGCAAAAGCGAAATCTATCGCCGCAGCGGGATTCAGTTTCTGCCGTTTAACACCGTCTATCAGCTACGCGCGCTGACGAAGCAACAGCCTGAGTTAACGGCGCAGGTCGCTCATGCGCTGCTGATGCCCGATTATTTCAGCTACCGCCTGACCGGTGAAATGAACTGGGAATACACCAACGCCACGACCACCCAGTTGGTCAATATCAATACCGATGACTGGGACGATACCCTACTGGCGTGGACCGGCGCGAAAAAAAGCTGGTTCGGTCGCCCCTCGCACCCGGGCAATGTTATCGGCGACTGGATTTGCCCGCAGGGCAACCGTATTCCGGTGGTAGCCGTCGCCAGTCACGATACCGCCAGCGCCGTTATTGCCTCTCCGCTGGCAAATAAACATAGCGCTTACCTGTCTTCAGGCACCTGGTCGTTGATGGGTTTTGAAAGCAAAATGCCTTACACCACAGACGACGCGCTGGCCGCCAATATCACCAACGAAGGCGGCGCGGAAGGGCGTTATCGGGTACTGAAAAACATTATGGGTTTGTGGCTGCTCCAGCGCGTGCTGAAAGAACGGCGCATTACCGATCTACCTGCGCTTATCGCCCAAACAGAAGCGCTGCCGGCCTGCCGTTTCCTGATTAACCCGAATGACGATCGCTTTATCAATCCTGACGATATGCGCACCGAAATTCAGGCTGCCTGTCACGAGACCGGCCAGCCCGTTCCCCTCAGCGATGCCGAACTGGCGCGCTGCATTTTCGACAGTCTGGCGCTGTTGTATGCCGACATTCTGCACGAACTGGCAAATCTGCGCGGCGAAGCATTTACCCAACTGCATATTGTCGGCGGCGGATGCCAGAACGCTCTACTCAACCAGTTGTGCGCCGATGCGTGTGGTATTCGCGTGATGGCTGGGCCGATTGAAGCCTCCACCCTTGGCAGTATTGGTATTCAGCTTATGACCCTCGACGAATTAAACAACGTCGATGACTTCCGTCAGGTCGTCAGCGCCAACTACGACCTGACAACCTATATCCCTAATCCTGATAGTGAAATTGCCCGCCACGTTGCGCAGTTTCAACCCAAACGACATACAAAGGAGCTTTGCGCATGACCACTCAACTGGAACAAGCCTGGGAACTGGCAAAACAACGTTTCGCCGCAGTAGGTATTGATGTCGAGGCGGCGCTGCGCCAGCTCGATCGCCTGCCGGTTTCCATGCACTGCTGGCAGGGCGACGATGTTGCCGGATTCGAGAACCCGGAAGGTTCGCTGACGGGCGGAATTCAGGCGACCGGCAACTATCCGGGCAAAGCGCGTAACGCCACCGAACTGCGCGCCGATCTGGAACAGGCGCTGCGTCTGATCCCGGGGCCAAAACGGCTAAACCTGCACGCCATTTACCTTGAGTCGGATACGCCGGTTGCCCGCGATCGGATCAAACCCGAGCATTTTAAAAACTGGGTAGCGTGGGCAAAGGCCAATAAGCTCGGCCTGGACTTTAACCCGTCCTGCTTTTCGCATCCGCTGAGCGCCGACGGTTTCACCCTGTCGCACGCTAATGACAACATCCGCCAGTTCTGGATCGATCACTGCAAAGCCAGCCGCCGCGTCTCGGCATACTTTGGTGAGCAGCTCGGTACGCCGTCGGTGATGAACATCTGGATTCCGGACGGCATGAAAGACATTACCGTCGACCGTTTAGCCCCGCGTCAGCGCCTGCTGGAAGCGCTGGATGAGGTCATTAGCGAGAAATTCGACCCGATGCACCACATCGATGCGGTCGAAAGCAAACTGTTTGGCATCGGCGCGGAAAGCTACACCGTTGGCTCCAGTGAGTTCTACATGGGCTATGCCACCAGCCGTCAGACCGCGCTGTGTCTGGATGCGGGACACTTCCATCCCACTGAAATGATTTCCGACAAAATTTCCGCCGCCATCCTCTATGTGCCACGGCTGCTGCTGCACGTCAGCCGCCCGGTACGCTGGGATAGCGACCACGTAGTGCTGCTGGACGATGAAACCCAGGCAATTGCCAGCGAGATCGTCCGTCATAACCTGTTCGACCGCGTGCATATCGGTCTGGATTTCTTCGACGCCTCTATCAACCGCATCGCCGCGTGGGTTATCGGTACCCGCAACATGAAAAAAGCGCTGCTGCGCGCTCTGCTGGAACCCACAGTTCAACTGCGTCAGCTTGAGGCCAGCGGCGATTACACCGCGCGTCTGGCGCTGCTGGAAGAGCAAAAATCCCTGCCGTGGCAAGCCGTCTGGGAAATGTATTGCCAGCGTCACGACACGCCGGCAGGCAGCCAGTGGCTGGAAAGCGTGCGGGCGTATGAGAAAGACATTCTGAGTAAACGTCGCTAAACATCACAAATTGTAGGCGGATAAGGCGCTTATCCGGCCTACATGACATCCGAGAGGTTTCGGATAATCAACAGGAACACGAACATGCAAAATATTACCGATTCCTGGTTTGTCCAGGGCATGATTAAAGCCACGTCTGATGCGTGGCTAAAAGGGTGGGACGAACGTAATGGCGGTAACCTGACGCTACGTGTGGATGAAGCCGATATCGCGCCTTTTGCGGCTAATTTCCACGAAAAACCACGCTATATCGCGCTAAATCAACCAATGCCGCTGCTGGCGAATACACCGTTTGTCGTTACCGGCTCCGGCAAATTTTTCCGCAACGTTCAGCTCGATCCGGCAGCCAATTTAGGCGTGGTTAAAATTGACAGCAACGGCGCAGGCTACCACATTCTGTGGGGCTTAACCCATGACGCCGTACCCACCTCTGAACTCCCGGCGCATTTCCTCTCCCACTGCGAACGCATCAAAGCCACCCACGGCAAAGACCGCGTCATTATGCATTGCCATGCGACTAACCTGATCGCCCTCACCTACGTGCTGGAAAACAACACTGCGCTGATTACCCGCAAACTGTGGGAAGGCAGCACCGAATGCCTGGTGGTATTCCCGGACGGTGTCGGCATTCTGCCGTGGATAGTGCCAGGCACCGATGAAATCGGCCAGGCCACCGCGCAAGAAATGCAGAAACATTCGCTGGTACTGTGGCCGTTCCACGGCGTGTTCGGAAGCGGACCTACGCTGGATGAAACCTTCGGTTTGATCGATACCGCAGAGAAATCCGCTGAGGTATTAGTCAAAATCTATTCGATGGGCGGTATGAAACAGACGATCGCGCGTGACGAGCTGGCGGCGCTCGCTAAACGCTTTGGCGTAACCCCGCTGGCCAGCGCCATAGCGCTGTATTGATATCCCAGAGCCGGATGGCGGCTGTTGCCTTATCCGGCCTACATTCCAGCGTAGCGCCATCGGGCGACAACGCAACAGGGATCTATTTTCAAGGAGAATGTTTATGAGCTTTATGTTGGCATTGCCGAAAATCAGCCTGCACGGTGCAGGGGCCATTGGCGATATGGTCAATCTGGTCGCCAATAAGCAATGGGGCAAAGCGCTGATCGTCACCGACGGTCAACTGGTCAAACTTGGCCTGTTAGACAGCCTGTTTAGCGCACTGGATGCGCATAACATGCCTTACCATCTGTTCGATGACGTCTTCCCGAATCCAACGGAAGCGTTGGTGCAAAAAGGGTTTGCGGCCTGGCAGGACGCGAACTGCGACTACATTATCGCCTTCGGCGGCGGCAGCCCAATCGATACCGCAAAAGCAGTGAAAATACTTACCGCCAACCCTGGTCCTTCCATCGCCTACTCCGGCGTCGGCAAAGTGAAAAACGCTGGCGTACCGCTGGTAGCGATTAATACCACGGCAGGCACCGCGGCGGAAATGACCAGCAATGCGGTTATCATCGACTCCGGGCGTCAGGTAAAAGAAGTCATTATCGATCCGAACATCATCCCGGATATCGCGGTGGATGACGCCAGCGTCATGCTGGAGATCCCCGCTTCTGTGACCGCCGCGACCGGGATGGATGCGCTCACCCACGCGGTGGAAGCCTATGTTTCTGTCGGCGCGCATCCGCTTACCGACGCCAATGCGCTGGAGGCGATTCGCCTGATTAGCCAGTGGCTGCCGAAAGCGGTTGATGACGGTCATAATCTCGACGCGCGCGAGCAGATGGCATTCGGCCAGTACCTGGCGGGTATGGCGTTCAACAGCGCCGGTTTGGGGCTGGTTCACGCGCTGGCGCACCAGCCGGGCGCAACCCACAACCTGCCGCACGGCGTCTGCAACGCTATCCTGCTGCCAATTGTCGAGAACTTTAACCGTCCGAACGCCATCGCGCGTTTTGCCCGCCTCGCACAGGCGATGGGCGTGGATACGCGTGGTATGTCTGACGAAGCCGCAAGCCAGGAAGCGATTAACGCTATCCGCACGCTGAGCAAACGCGTCGGCATTCCAGAAGGTTTCAACAAGCTGGGCGTCACCAAAGAAGATATCGAAGGCTGGCTGGATAAAGCCCTCGCCGACCCGTGCGCGCCGTGTAACCCGCGCGCCGCCAGCCGCGATGAAGTTCGCGAGCTGTACCTGGAGGCGTTATGATTCGCAAAGCCTTTGTGATGCAGGTAAATGCCGACGCGCACGAGGAGTATCAGCGTCGTCATAACCCAATCTGGCCGGAGCTGGAAGCCGTATTAAAATCTCACGGCGCGCATCACTACGCGATTTATCTCGATCAGGAGCGCAATCTGCTGTTCGCTACCGTTGAGATTGAATCCGAAGCGCGCTGGAACGCCGTCGCCAGTACCGATGTTTGCCAGCGCTGGTGGCGACATATGCGCGATGTGATGCCCGCGAATCCGGATAACAGCCCGGTCAGCACAGAGCTGAAAGAGGTGTTCTATCTGCAGTAAGTCGCGTGCCCGGTGGCGCAAGCTTACCGGGCCTACGGTTTTATTTTTTGTAGGCCGGATAAGGCGGTTACGCCGCCATCCGGCAATTTCAATTCTGCTCTGCTACCAGGATAGCCTGAGTATCCGGTTCCAGCGCTTTAAAGATATGCGCCTGGTCGCCGGGATAACAAATGTAATCCCCCTCCGCCAGCTCTTCCGGTGCTTCGGTTAAACCGACGAGGGCTTTTCCCTGCGTAACAATAATATGTTCCACCGACCCTGGCGGATGCGGGTGAGAGATCCGGTCGGCCCCCGGCTGCGTCAACAGCAGATAGATATCACGCCGGGCGCCGGGCGGACACGCCGCCAGTAATATCGCCTGATAATGCGCCTGTTCCGCCACCACTTTGGTGCCTTCCCCGCGGCGAATCACCTGCGTTTTTTGTACCTGCGGCTCCAGCAGCCTGGCAAAGGGAATATCGAGCGCGACGCACAGCGACCATAGCGTCTCCAGGCTGGGGTTGCCGTTCCCCGCTTCCAGTTGTGAAAGCGTAGATTTAGCAATGCCTGCGCGCCGCGCAATCTCCGCCAGCGACAGCCCGGTTCGCTGGCGCTCGCGCACCAGGCTTCTGGCGATAACGCTAATAGGTTGTGTCATAAAGCATCCAATGTTCACTATAACGAACGAAACGTTCGTCTTGTAAAGCGAATCTGTTCCGTTCATTATAATGAAAATTCGTTCGATATGACTAAAGAAGATGAAACACTATTTTTCCTGTCTCAAGGGAGACACGATAAAAGCGATATTTTTAGTGTGCCTGGCCGTGGGCGTCGTCGGCATATCCTATGGCTCGCTGGCGATGGCCTACGGTTTCCCGATGTGGGTGCCGTTTGTACTCTCTATTTTTGTGCTGGCAGGCGCGTCCGAATTTATGTTTATCGGCATTGTCGCCAGCGGCGGCAATCCGCTGGCGGCGGCGGCAGGATTGTTGGTGAATGCCCGCCATGTGCCGTTTGGCGTAACGGTGCGCGATTTGGTTGGCACCCGCGCCGCCAGCTTTTTCGGCTGCCATATCATGAATGATGAGAGCGTGGTGTTCGGCCTGTCGCAAAAAACGCCGGAACAGCGTAAAGCGGCTTACTGGCTGTGCGGGTTAGGCGTCGCCATTTTATGGCCGACAGGGACACTACTCGGCACACTGGTCGGCAAATTGCTGCCCGCGCCGGAGACCATTGGTCTGGATGCCGTATTCCCGGCGATCTTACTGGCGCTGGTGATCCCGGCGTTTAAAAATCGCACCACATTGATTCGTGGTTGTAGCGGTGCCGCGCTGTCGCTTGCCGCCGTTCCCTTTGTGGCTGCCGGATTGCCGGTGTTGCTTTCGCTGCTTGGCCTACTGGCGAGGAAAAAATAATGGGCAATATGACGCTATTTATCATCGGTATTGCTCTTTTATCCGCGGGAACCTATTCGATGCGCCTCGGCGGCGCGAAACTTGGCAGCCGTCTGGCGCTGTCTGAGCGTTCACAGGCACTACTCTCGGATGCGGCAACGGTGCTGTTATTCTCTGTCGCGCTGGCCACAACCTTTTACGAAGGCGAACATTTTGCCGGAATGGCGCGCGTATTGGGCGTCTCCTTCGCCGTATTTTTAGCCTGGCGTAAAATGCCGCTGATTGTGGTGATTATCGCCGCCGCGGTAGTGACGGCACTGCTGCGGCTGGCAGGATTACATTGAACCCATCGTAACCCTGACATGGAAAAATTCATCAGGGTTATACAATGCCGTATAGTGTGTGACACTCCGCAAAATTGAGAAGTAACTCAACGGCATATTGTCACTCCCTCCCGACATATTACCGCTCATCTCTTGACCGTCTCCTCGTTAAAATCAGATTAAACAGATTTTAACGGAGCCCCATCATGACCGCCCTTACAACGAACTGCATCGATCTCAATATTCAGGGCAACAGCGCTTATTCCATTCTCAAACAACTGGCAGAGATGGCGTTCCAGAACGGCTATACCACCGATTGCCATCAGTTCCTGCAAACTCTGCTACTGCGGGAAAAGTTGCATTCCACGGGGTTCGGCTCAGGCATCGCCGTACCGCATGGTAAAAGCGCCTGCGTGAAGCATCCCTTTGTTTTGTTTGCGCGCAAATCTAAAAACGTGGACTGGAAGGCCAGCGACGGCGAGGGCGTGAACTGCTGGATCTGCCTCGGCGTGCCGCAGGCCGGCGAAGACGATCAGGTCAAAATTATCGGCACCCTGTGCCGCAAAATCATCCACCAGGATTTTATCAACCAGTTAAAGCAAGGGAATACCGACCAGGTACTTTCTTTGTTAAATCAAACTCTAACCTCATAAGGAAGCGACAATGGAGTCATCCTTACGTTTAGTGGCGATCACCAACTGCCCGGCGGGAATCGCCCACACCTATATGGTGGCGGAGGCGCTGGAGCAAAAAGCGCGTTCGCTAGGCCATACCATTAAAGTGGAGACCCAGGGTTCAAGCGGCGTTGAAAACCACCTCACCCAGGAGGAGATCGCCGCCGCCGATTATGTGATTCTGGCAATCGGGCGTGGCTTAAGCGCTGAAGACCGCTCGCGCTTCGCCGGGAAAAAGGTCTATGAGATTGCGATTTCCCAGGCGTTAAAAAATATCGAGCAGATTTTTAACGAGTTACCGACACATTCGCAGCTTTTCGCCGTCGATAACGGCGTCAAGTTGGGTAAGCAGGATGTGCAGCAGGGTAGCGTGATGAGCCATCTGATGGCGGGCGTTTCCGCCGCGCTGCCGTTCGTGATTGGCGGCGGGATACTAATCGCTATCGCCAATATGCTGGTGCAGTTCGGTTTACCGTACACCGATATGTCGAAAGGCGAACCGTCGTTTACCTGGGTGGTCGAATCCATCGGCTACCTGGGCTTCACCTTTATGATCCCGATTATGGGGGCCTATATCGCGTGATCCATCGCCGATAAACCGGCGTTCGCTCCGGCGTTTCTGGTCTGCTATCTGGCCAACGATAAAGGGCTGCTGGGCACCCAGTCCGGCGCGGGTTTTCTCGGCGCAGTGGTGCTGGGGCTGGCGATCGGCTACTTTGTACTGTGGTTTCGCAAAGTCCGTCTCGGTAAAGCGCTTCAGCCGCTGCTCGGCTCGATGCTTATCCCGTTCGTCACGCTACTGCTGTTCGGCGTGCTGACGTATTACGTCATCGGCCCGGTGATGTCCGACGTGATGGGCGGTCTGCTGCACTTCCTGAACACCATTCCACCGACGATGAAAATGGGCGCGGCCTTCCTCGTTGGCGCGATGCTGGCGTTTGATATGGGCGGGCCAATCAACAAAACCGCCTGGTTCTTCTGCTTCTCGCTACTGGAAAAACATATCTACGACTGGTACGCCATTGTCGGCGTGGTGGCGCTGATGCCGCCCGTCGCGGCGGGTATCGCTACGTATCTTGCGCCGAAGCTGTTTACCCAGCAGGAGAAAGCCGCCGCCAGCAGCGCAATTGTGGTAGGCGCTACCGTCGCCACCGAACCCGCGATCCCTTATGCGCTGGCCGCACCGCTGCCGATGATTACCGCCAATACGCTCTCCGGCGGCATTGCCGGCATGCTGGTTATCGCCTTCGGAATCAAACGCCTGGCGCCAGGTTTAGGTATCTTTGACCCGCTGATTGGTCTGATGTCACCGGTAGGGGCATTTTATCTGGTGCTGGCGATTGGTCTGACGCTGAACATTTCGTTAATTATCCTTTTGAAAGGATTGTGGCTCAGGCGTAAAGCCGCGCAGCAGGAGCTTGCCCATGAACATTGATTTACTTCAGCAGCTATGCGAAGCCAGCGCCGTCAGCGGCGATGAACAGGAAGTTCGCTCGATTTTGATCAATACGCTGGACCCCTGCGTGGATGAAATCACCTTTGACGGCCTCGGCAGCTTTGTCGCCCGCAAAGGCAACCGCGGGCCGAAAGTGGCGATTGTCGGCCATATGGATGAAGTCGGCTTTATGGTGACACATATCGACGATAGCGGTTTTTTGCGCTTCACCACGATAGGCGGCTGGTGGAATCAGTCGATGCTCAATCATCGTGTCACGATTCGCACCCACAAAGGATTGAAAATTCCCGGTATTATCGGCTCCGTTGCGCCGCACGCTTTAACGGAAAAGCAGAAACAACAGCCGCTCTCGTTTGATGAGATGTTTATTGATATTGGCGCGAGCAGCCGTGAAGAGGTGGAAAAACGCGGCATCGCCATCGGCGATTTTATCAGCCCGGAGGCGAATTTCGCCTGTTGGGGCGAGGACAGGATTGTCGGCAAAGCGCTGGATAACCGCGTCGGCTGCGCCCTGATGGCGGAGCTTTTACAGGCGGTAGATAACCCTGAAATTACGCTTTACGGCGTCGGCTGCGTGGAAGAAGAGGTTGGGCTGCGCGGAGCGCAAACCTCGGCGGAGCATATCAAGCCCGACGTGGTGATCGTGATGGATACGGCGGTTGCAGGCGACGTGCCCGGCATCGATAGCATCAAATATCCGCTGAAGCTGGGCGCCGGACCGGGGCTAATGCTGTTTGATAAACGCTATTTCCCCAATCAACGGCTGGTCGCCGCGTTAAAAGAGCGCGCGCAAAGCAGCCAGGCGCTTCTGCAGTTCTGCACCATGAAAACCGGGGCGACAGACGGCGGACGCTACAACGTGATGGGCGGCGGTCGTCCGGTGGCGGCGCTGTGCCTGCCGACCCGCTATCTGCACGCCAACAGCGGCATGATTTCGGCGACGGATTACGACGCGCTGTTCACTCTGGTCCGCGAACTACTGGCCTCGCTGACGGCGGATAAGGTCAGTGCCTTCAGCGATTTTCGTCAGGTGAGATAATGTTAAACGAACGCCAGTTAACCCTTGTCGAGCTCCTTGAACAGCAGCGATGGTCGTTGAGCGAACTGGCGCGACACACTGGCGTTTCGAGCCGCACCATTCTGCGCGATATTGATTACCTGAACTTCACGCTCAGCGATAAAGCGCGTATTCAGCCTGGCGGTAATGCGGGTTATCAACTGGACATTGTGGACAGACGTCGCTTTTTCCAGTTGCTGCAACGGCATGATAATGACGATCGGTTGCTGGCATTCCTGTTATTGCAGGCCTTTTCCACCCGCGCCCAGCTCGCGTCGGCGCTCAATTTACCGGAGACGTGGGTGACGGACAGATTGCCGCGCCTGAAACAGCGTTATGAACGCGCATTCTGCATGGCCAGCCGTCCGGGCGTTGGGCATTTCATCGATGAACCGGAGGAAAAGCGCATTATTCTGCTGGCGAATCTGCTGAAAAAAGATCCGCTGCTGATTCCCTTACCGGGCATTACGCGAACAGTTATTGAACAGTTGCAGCAGGCATGTGAAGAGGTGGATGATTTTCCCCTCGTGCCTGGCGAGTATCTCGCCAGCCTGACGCTGGCGGTTTACGCCCTGCGCAATCAGCTCACTACCGCATGGCCGGAATGTCGGCATACGTCACTGAAAAAGGCGGTGGCGCAGGGAGGGATCGACATGGGCGAGAACGCGTTCGGAACGCTTATCGGCCTTCTGGAAACACAGCAACAGCAGGCAATGACCCTCTCCGCTGACGCCGTATGTTCTCTACTGCAACGCGTCCCCGGTGCCGCCTCGTTGAACATTATTGATACCCAACTCATTGATAACATTACCGGTCATCTGCTCAGATGCGTATCCGCGCCCATATGGTTACCGGAGCATCGTCAGAGCAGTATGAATAACCTGAAGTCCGCGTGGCCCGCCGCGTTCGACATGAGCCTGTGCTTTATCGCCCAGTTGCGTGAGCAGGTAGAGATTCCGCTGTTCGATAGCGATCTGATCGGCCTCTATTTTGCCTGCGCCCTGGAGCGACATCAGAATGAGCGGCGTCCTATCGTTTTGTTATCCGATCAAAATGCGATTGCTACCATTAATCAGCAGGCCATTGAACGGGATGTGCTGAATTGTCGGGTCATGATTGCGCGAACGCCCGGCGAGGTGAAGGCGATAAGTCAGGAGATTGTTCCGGTCCTTATCATCAATAACAGCCACTATTTGCTCGATGAGGGGCAAAAGAATGTACTGTCGTTCAGGAATATCATTACCGCCTCCGCTACCGAGCAGATCAAAAACTTTCTTGCCACGGCCTTTATTCGCCAACAGCCTGAACGCTTCTTTTCTAAGGCAGGAAGTTTTCATTACCCGAATATCCCAGGGGAAGACTGGAATACCATCACCAGGCAAATTTGTGACCGGTTAGTGAGCCAGGCCCACATCACCGAGGATGACGCGCTGCGAATCTGCGCCAGGGAAAACGAAGGCGAGAACCTGATTATCAATCACCTCGCCATCCCCCACTGCTGGAGCGAACGGGAATCACGTTTCCGCGGATTTTTTATCACCCTGGCGCACCCTGTGCAAGTTAATAATGAGCCCGTTGACCGCGTGCTGCTCGCCTGCGCTGCCGCTGCTGCGCGTCACGAGCTGAAAATCTTCAGTTATCTGGCGAGCGTTATATGCCGCCATCCGGCCGACACGGTTCGCAGATTAGACGGCTATGAAGCATTTATTGCGCTGTTAAATCAGTGAGAGCAACAAAACGCCTCAAGAGCGCTCTTTCGACGGTATAGCGATTGTTATTTCAGCAGTTTAGCGGTCATATGTACGCGGTTGCCGGTATATGCCTGGGTAATTTTATAAGCGCTTGCGCCTGCTTGTTCAGGCTGAGCGGCAATCTTCGCTTCGGTGTTTTCCAGCGTCGTACCGGTTGCGGTCACAGACTGGGCAGCAAATGCGCCGAAAGAGGTAGCAAGGGCGATAACTGCGACAAAATTTTTGATTGTTTTCATGATGTAAATCCTTCCGGTTTGTTGTTTGGTTAAGGTGCGGTGCCTTGATAAGATAAATAATAGGCTGATAACTAAACAACTAAAAGCGGAAGGGTTTGCCATTCTATTTCAAATTAATTGAATATAAATTATACATCGATCAATCGCTGCGGATGGGTATAAACCGTCGCCCGGCCCGGCTTACAGAACCCCACCAGAGTAAGATTACACCGTTCAGCGACGTCAACCGCGAGCGTTGTCGCGGCCGACACGGCAAACAGGATCTCCACGCCGCACATCGCCGACTTCTGTACCATTTCATAACTGGCGCGACTGGAAACCAGCACCGCGCCCTGGTGCCAGCATTCACCTTCAACGGCGCGACGGCCTAAAAGTTTATCAAGCGCGACATGACGCCCGACATCCTCATGGCCGCCAGCCAGATCGCCAAATGACGTCACCCATGCAGCAGCATGAGTACAACCGGTCAGCTTACCCGTCGGTTGAAAATCATTCAGATGCTTTAACGCGCGATCAAGGTTAGCGAGATTGAAGGTTTGGGTAAACGGTAGCGGCTGCACTGGCTTACCGATGTCATTGAGCTGTTCAACGCCACACACGCCGCAGCCAGTGCGACCCGCCAGCGCGCGGCGGCGTTCTTTCAGCCCCATAAAGCGGCGGCTGGAAAGTTCTATCTGCACTTCGAGTCCGTTACAGGACGGCACAATGTCCATGCCAAAAACGTCACGCGGGCTGTCAATGATCCCTTCCGACAGAGAAAACCCCATTGCAAAATGCGTCAGATCTTTCGGAGAAGCCATCATAACGACATGCGAAATGCCGTTATACACCAGCGCAACAGGCACTTCCTCGGCAACATCATCAAGTTGGGGGTGCTGCAAATCCTCGCGTTTCCAGAGAGTCAACTGGCGTGAGGTTGTGAAATTAGTCACATTTAGGACTTCTTCAGACAGTATATTGTTCACTTTCTTTTAACCATATAAGAACACACACACCAACATTATGGTATTCTGTCACAACTCCTCCCGGATGGAGGAAAATTTACCCAATTCTGAACTTTTGCGGGCCCGCCCGCAAAGAAAAATAACAACCACTCCCTGAGCGTTTCGGATAGAGAAATGTGAAAGAGAAGTGACAATGTCGAAACAAGGAGCAAACCATGCAGGTCAGCAGAAGGCAGTTCTTTAAGATCTGCGCTGGCGGTATGGCAGGCACCACGGCAGCGGCACTGGGCTTCGCGCCCGGCGTAGCGCTAGCGGAAACACGGCAATATAAACTGCTGCGCACCCGCGAAACCCGTAACACCTGCACCTACTGTTCCGTTGGCTGCGGGCTGTTGATGTACAGCCTCGGCGACGGTGCGAAAAACGCCAAAGCATCTATTTTCCATATCGAAGGGGACCCGGATCATCCGGTAAACCGTGGCGCGCTGTGCCCGAAAGGGGCCGGTCTGGTGGATTTCATCCACTCTGAAAGTCGCCTGAAATTCCCGGAATACCGCGCGCCTGGTTCAGATAAGTGGCAACAGATCAGCTGGGAAGAAGCGTTTGACCGCATCGCTAAACTGATGAAGGAAGATCGCGACGCCAACTACCAGGCGCAGAACGCCGAAGGCGTTACCGTTAACCGCTGGCTCACTACCGGGATGCTGTGCGCTTCCGCATCCAGTAACGAGACGGGTTATTTAACGCAAAAATTCTCCCGCGCGCTGGGTATGCTCGCGGTCGACAACCAGGCGCGTGTCTGACACGGACCAACGGTAGCAAGTCTTGCTCCAACATTTGGTCGCGGTGCGATGACCAACCACTGGGTCGACATCAAGAACGCCAACCTCGTCGTGGTGATGGGCGGTAACGCTGCGGAAGCTCACCCGGTCGGGTTCCGCTGGGCGATGGAAGCTAAAATTCACAACGGCGCGAAGCTGATTGTGGTCGATCCGCGCTTCACGCGTACCGCGTCGGTGGCCGATTTCTATGCGCCAATACGCTCGGGTACTGACATTGCCTTCTTGTCAGGCGTGATGCTGTATCTGCTGACCAACGAAAAATACAATCGTGAATACACCGAGGCCTATACCAATGCCAGCCTGATCGTGCGTGAAGATTTTGGCTTCGATGATGGTCTGTTCACCGGCTATGACGCAGACAAGCGGCAGTACGATAAAACCAGTTGGCACTATGAGCTGGACGAAAACGGCTTTGCCAAACGCGATACGACACTGCAACACCCGCGCTGTGTCTGGAATCTGTTGAAACAGCATGTCTCTCGTTACACGCCGGACGTGGTAGAAAATATCTGCGGTACGCCGAAAGCGGACTTCCTGAAAGTGTGCGAGTACATTGCGGAAACCAGCGCAAAAGATAAAACCGCGTCGTTCCTGTACGCGCTGGGCTGGACGCAGCACTCCATCGGCGCGCAGAACATCCGTACCATGGCGATGATCCAGCTTCTGCTCGGTAACATGGGGATGGCGGGCGGCGGCGTTAATGCCCTGCGCGGTCACTCCAACATTCAGGGGCTGACCGACTTAGGACTGCTGTCGCAAAGTCTGCCGGGCTACCTGACGCTGCCGAGCGAAAAACAGACCGATTTGCAAACCTATCTGGCTGCCAATACGCCGAAACCATTGCTGAAGGATCAGGTCAACTACTGGGGCAACTACCCGAAATTCTTCGTCTCGATGATGAAGGCCTTCTTTGGTGATAAAGCGACAGCGGAAAATAGCTGGGGCTTCGACTGGCTGCCGAAGTGGGACAAAGGGTATGATGTGCTGCAGTACTTCGAGATGATGAAACAGGGCAAGGTCAACGGTTATATCTGCCAGGGCTTTAACCCGGTGGCCTCATTCCCGAACAAAAACAAAGTGGTCGCGTCGCTTTCCAAACTGAAGTACCTGGTGACTATCGATCCGCTCAACACCGAAACGTCCACCTTCTGGCAAAACCACGGTGAGTCGAACGACGTTGATCCCGCGAAAATCCAGACCGAAGTGTTCCGTCTGCCTTCCACCTGCTTTGCCGAGGAAAATGGTTCCATCGTTAACTCCGGTCGCTGGTTACAGTGGCACTGGAAGGGCGCGGACGCCCCGGGGATTGCCATGACCGATGGCGAAATCCTCGCCGGTATCTTCTTACGCCTGCGTAAGATGTACTCTGAACAGGGCGGCGCCAACCCGGAACAGGTGCTGAATATGACCTGGAACTACACCAAACCATATGAACCCGCCTCTGAAGAAGTGGCGATGGAAAGTAACGGTAAAGCGCTAGCCGATCTTATCGACCCGGCAACCGGCGCGGTGGTGGTGAAGAAAGGCCAACAGCTCAGTTCGTTCGCGCAACTGCGCGATGACGGTACGACTTCCAGCGGCTGCTGGATTTTCGCCGGTAGCTGGACGCCGGAAGGCAACATGATGGCGCGTCGTGATAATGCCGACCCGTCTGGTCTCGGCAACACTCTGGGCTGGGCATGGGCATGGCCGCTTAACCGCCGCATCCTCTATAACCGCGCCTCCGCAGATCCGCAGGGCAATCCGTGGGACCCGAAACGTCAGCTCCTGAAATGGGAAGGCGGAAAATGGGCCGGATGGGATATTCCGGACTACAGCGCCGCCGCGCCGGGCAGCGACGTCGGGCCATTTATCATGCAACCAGAAGGGATGGGCCGCCTGTTTGCCATCGATAAGATGGCGGAAGGGCCGTTCCCGGAACACTACGAACCGTTTGAAACGCCGCTGGGCACTAACCCGCTGCACCCGAACGTTATCTCTAACCCTGCCGCCCGTATCTTTAAAGACGATGCCGACGCGCTGGGTAAAGCGGATAAATTCCCGTATGTCGGAACCACTTACCGTCTGACCGAGCACTTCCACTACTGGACCAAGCACGCGTTGCTTAATGCTATCGCCCAGCCGGAACAGTTTGTGGAAATTGGCGAGAAGCTGGCGAATAAGCTCGGCATCGCGCATGGCGATACCGTGAAGGTCTCCTCGAACCGCGGCTATATCAAAGCCAAAGCAGTAGTGACCAAGCGTATTCGCACGCTGAAAGCGGACGGCAAGGATATTGATACCATCGGTATTCCTATTCACTGGGGCTATGAAGGCGTGGCGAAAAAAGGCTTTATCGCCAATACGTTAACGCCTTTCGTCGGCGATGCGAACACGCAGACGCCGGAGTTTAAATCCTTCCTTGTGAATGTGGAAAAGGTGTAACGGAGACGACCTATGGCTTATCAATCGCAAGACATCATTCGTCGTTCCGCCACTAACGGTTTCACCCCCGCGCCCCAGGCGCGGGACCATCAGGAAGAGGTGGCGAAACTCATCGACGTCACCACCTGTATCGGCTGTAAAGCGTGTCAGGTGGCGTGCTCAGAGTGGAACGATATCCGTGATGAAGTGGGCAATAACGTCGGGGTCTACGATAACCCGGCGGACTTAACCGCTAAATCCTGGACGGTGATGCGCTTCTCGGAAGTGGAACAGAACGACAAACTGGAATGGCTGATCCGTAAGGATGGCTGTATGCACTGCGCCGATCCCGGCTGCCTGAAGGCATGTCCGGCGGAAGGGGCTATCATCCAGTATGCCAACGGCATTGTCGACTTCCAGTCCGAGCAGTGTATCGGCTGCGGCTACTGTATCGCTGGCTGTCCATTCAACGTGCCGCGCCTTAACCCGGAAGACAACCGCGTCTATAAATGTACGCTGTGCGTTGACCGCGTGGTGGTCGGCCAGGAACCGGCCTGCGTGAAGACCTGTCCAACTGGCGCCATTCATTTTGGCTCGAAAGAGGACATGAAAACGCTGGCGGGCGAGCGGGTGGCGGAACTAAAAACCCGGGGTTATGACAACGCGGGTCTGTACGATCCGGCGGGTGTAGGCGGTACGCATGTCATGTACGTGCTACACCATGCCGACAAGCCGAATCTGTATCACGGTCTGCCGGAGAATCCGGAAATCAGCGAAACCGTCAAGTTCTGGAAAGGCGTCTGGAAACCGCTCGCCGCGTTCGGTTTTGCCGCGACCTTTGCCGCCAGCGTCTTCCACTATGTCGGCGTCGGTCCGAACCGTGCGGAAGAGGAAGATGATAACCTGCATGAAGAGAAAGACGAGGTGCGCAAATGAAACGACGTGACACCATCGTGCGCTATACGGCGCCGGAACGCATCAACCACTGGATCGTCGCCTTCTGCTTCGTGCTGGCGGCGGTGAGCGGGCTGGGCTTTTTATTCCCATCCTTCAACTGGCTGATGCATATCATGGGCACCCCACAACTGGCGCGAATTCTGCACCCGTTTGTAGGCGTTGTTATGTTTGCCTCGTTTATCATCATGTTTTTCCGCTACTGGCACCACAATCTAATCAATCGGGATGATATCTTTTGGGCGAAGAATATTCGTAAGATCGTCGTCAACGAGGAAGTGGGTGACACCGGGCGTTATAACTTCGGTCAGAAATGCGTATTCTGGGCGGCGATTATCTTCCTGGTGCTGCTGCTGGTGAGCGGGGTGATTATCTGGCGTCCGTATTTTGCGCCTGCTTTCTCAATCCCGGTGATCCGATTCGCGTTAATGTTGCATTCTTTTGCCGCAGTAGCGTTAATTGTGGTTATCATGGTGCATATCTACGCCGCCCTTTGGGTGAAAGGCACCATTACCGCGATGGTGGAAGGCTGGGTAACCCGGTCGTGGGCGAAGAAACATCACCCACGCTGGTACCGAGAAGTCCGCAAGACAACGGAAAAAGAAACTGAATGAGTATTCGCATAATCCCGCAAGATGAGCTGGGTTCGAGCGAGAAACGTACGGCGGATATGATTCCGCCGTTATTGTTCCCCCGACTCAAAAACGTCTACAACCGCCGCGCCGAACGTCTGCGCGAGCTGGCTGAAAATAATCCGCTGGGCGATTATCTGCGTTTTGCCGCGCTTATCGCGCACGCGCAGGAAGTGGTGCTGTACGACCATCCGCTGGAAATGGATCTAACCGCACGCATTAAAGAAGCGAACGAACAGGGCAAGCCGCCGCTGGATATCCATGTGCTGCCGCGTGACAAGCACTGGCAAAAACTGCTGAATTCGTTGATTGCCGAGCTAAAACCCGAGATGAGCGGCCCCGCGCTGGCGGTGATCGAGAATCTGGAGAAAGCATCAGAGCAGGAGCTGGAGCAGATGGCGAACGCGCTGTTTGCCTCGGATTTTGCCTCCGTCAGCAGCGATAAAGCCCCGTTTATCTGGGCCGCGCTCTCCCTTTACTGGGCGCAAATGGCCAGCCTGATCCCAGGCAAAGCCCGCGCGGAATATGGCGAAGCGCGCCAGTATTGCCCGGTGTGCGGTTCGATGCCGGTCTCCAGCATGGTGCAGATCGGTACCACGCAGGGGCTGCGTTATCTGCACTGTAACCTGTGCGAAACCGAGTGGCATGTAGTACGCGTAAAATGCAGTAACTGCGAACAGAGCCGCGACTTACACTACTGGTCGCTGGAAAATGAGCAGGCCGCGGTGAAGGCCGAAAGCTGTGGCGATTGCGGGACTTACCTGAAGATTCTGTATCAGGAAAAAGACCCGAAAGTCGAAGCCGTTGCCGACGATCTCGCCTCGCTGGTGCTGGACGCGCGCATGGAACAGGAGGGCTTCGCCCGCAGTTCCATCAACCCGTTCCTGTTCCCTGGCGAAGGGGAATAAGTTTTTTACTCAGACCGGGCGAAGTTTGCCGTCCGGTCTACAAGTGATACGGCGTGATCACTCCTGGAATGCCGGCAAAGTCTTTTGTATTACGCGTCACAAGCTCACAACGATGGACTTGTGCAGTGGCCAGAATGATCGCATCCGGGAGTTTCATGCCATACTCCTGCCTGACAATAACGCTTCGTTCCGCGATTTCTTGTGTCACACCAATAACATTAAACGCACTTAATGCAATTCGCGTGCGGTTTTCCTGATGATATTTCTTAGCGCCCACCATCACTTCCATCCATGTGATAAGGCTAATCGCATTCTGTGGCGGATACGCTTCCAGCGCATGTTTCGCTTCAATACGACCGCTAAACAGGTCGATGAGGATATTGGTATCAAAAAGCGCAGACCCTTTGACCATTACCATTCCTCACGAAGTTTACGTTGGTATTCAACGCCATCTTCCTCACAGCCTTGCCAGAGCCCCAATGCTTTCGAAATTGTGGTCTCAGCCCGATCCTGTCTTTCCAGATACTGCTCAACAGCCTCCCGCAAGAGTTCTGCACGAGGTAGGTTGCGTTGCACCTTGAGATCGTCAAGCCGTTTAATCACATCGTCTGATAAATCGAGTAAAATTCTGCCCATATCCATCCCAGCCATCATACTCACATATACCTCCAGTATATCATTCGCGCTTATTTTTCAAACAACATACACCTGAGACTGACGAGAAAATAGTTATTACGCGAACGATTTTTATTTTTGCGAGCCGCTTTCCAGAATCGTACGCAGCCCAATTTTCCCATTTTCATTCGTACCAAATCGGGTTATAAAACTGTATATCCATACAGATAAAGGCAATGAAAAATGGCACTGGAAAGCGGGATTGCGCAGTTAGTGGAGGAATTTATCGCGGCGGGACGCCCCTCTTCTCGCGAACAGAATATTGATGACCGGAGGGCGGGCTACATCGCCAGCACGACACTGGCAGGAGAAACTGAAACCCGCGTCCAGGTTGAAGATATTGAACTCAATGCCATGACGTTTCGCGTGGTTTCGCCGCTCAATGCCACAGGGAAATTACCCTGCATCATTTATTATCATGGTGGTTGCTTTGTCAGCGGCGGTTTTGCCACTCACGATAACCAGTTAAGGCAGTTAGCTTTTTACAGCCGTTGTCGCGTGATTGCGGCGCAGTACCGACTTGCACCAGAGCACACCTTCCCGGCCGCACATAACGATGCCGAAACCGGAGCCAATACTATCTGGAAATATGCCCAGAAACTGGGGATAGATCGCGAGAACATTACGCTTGCCGGTGACAGCGCGGGTGGGCATCTGGCGCTGGTCACTGCGCTACGCCTGAAAGCCGCCCGTCAATGGCAACCTGCACAGCTGATTCTGATCTACCCCATGCTGGACGCAACCGCCAGGTTTGCGAGCTACACCTGTAATGGGCTGGATTACATTATCACGCGTGACACGCTGCTTTCAGGCTACGAGATGTATATGCCGCGAACCGATCCACTGCATCCTGAAGCCAGTCCGCTCTGGCGTGAGGACTTCGCCGGTCTGCCATCCACGCACATCATTACTGCCGAATTCGACCCACTGCGCGATGAGGGCGAGGCCCTGTATCAACGGTTCCAGGAACAGGATGTGGAATGTACTTGCCAGCGCTCTCGGTGTCATTCATGGCTTTTTCCAGCTCGGAGGCGTGAGCCAGGCGGCACGAAGCGCCATGCGAGATATGGCCTGGCGTGTTGTAAGCCATCAACAGGCAAAATGACCTAAAATTCAATTTTGTTTTCAACTTGAAAACTTTATGACGTTGCGCTAAATTATTTTCAGGTTGAAAACTTTGTAATGAAACTACATTGTGCATGTTATCAGCCGAAAACCGTTCAATGAAGCGATGCTCATGTATCCAAACCATGAGCTTGCCCTCACTGAGTTGCTGAATGTTCTTGAGAAAAAAACATTCACTCAGCCTGAAGAGATGAAGCGGTATATTCCTTCACTGGATAATTTTAAGTACAGAGATAAATGGTGGGTGATTGATGTTTCTGGTAATAGCCTGAGACTCATTTCCTACATAGATTTCAGGTTACATAAGATATTTGTGAAACATATCGTTTCCCATGCCGAATATGACAAACTGACCGCATATTATCGGGGTAATAAAGAATGAGAACTCATCGTCAGATGGATGCAACCAGCGCAAAAAAGATCGTTGATACCTTCAGCGATGCGGTAAAAACCGTCCCACTGATGGGGGAAGACCGAAATGACAATGAGTATCGCAGGGCACTAGCGCTAGTGGAGTTTCTGGTCGACCACGACGATCTTGAAAACCCACTATTTGAATTGCTCTGTGCCCGAATCAGTGAATACGAAAAACATGCGCCGGAATTCAAAGCACTCAACCAACACCTGGAGAAAACGCCCCCTGGCGTTTCAGTATTGCGAACGCTCATGGATCAATACGGTCTCAAAGCAGCAGATCTTGCCAACGAACTTGGTTCTAAATCGAACGTCAGCAACATCTTAAATGGCCGCAGAGCACTAACGGTTAATCATATTAAAGCGCTTACACAACGCTTTAAACTACCAGCGGATGCCTTCATCGAGTAGTTGGATATGTCCAGCTACTCTTCCTCATTCCCGCCCTCTTCATACGGGCCGAATGGTTTCGCAGGTAGCACGATATAAATACCTTCGAAAATTGCCCCGGTGGTATCGCCACCCAAGAGTTCAACCTGCAACTGGACACGCGCTTTTTTACCCCGCGCCAGCCTGTCCAAATCACCGCTTAACGACCCCAAATCAGCCACTGCGTTTGGCTTTCCGCTAATCGGTTTGCTGTAGCGAATATGGGCGTCGGCAAGAATAATCGTCCCACCCAGGTGGCGTTCACGGAGCATCAGCCAGATAAGCCCCCATCCGGTCAGCGTCGCCAGGGAGAACAGGCTGCCGGCAAACACCGTGTGATGCGGATTTTGATTACCGGTTTCCGGCATCGTGGTAATAAATTTTTGCCCGGTGTACTGCTGAATGCGCACCCCCATCTTTTCACTCAATGGAATGTGCTCATACCAGGCCTGCTGAAGCTGCCCGCACCAGTCGCCGCGATGCAGGATATCATCCAGCGAGGCTACCGGTTTAATCATCAGAAAATGGCGGATTGGCGTGGTTGTGGGCGTAGTAATCTCCCCCTGATTGACAAATCCGAGTTTGGCAAAGAACTCAACCGCATCTTCGCGCGCGCTGCAGGTGACGCGCTTAACGCCTTCCTGACGGGCGACAGACTCCAGAGTCATCGCCATTAATGTCCCCAGCCCTTTATCCTGTACCGAGGGATGTACAGCCATAAAACGGATAGAGGCCTCGTTATCTGCATTGATGTACAGGCGGCCCACTGCCACTAAATTTCCTTCTTCGTCCACCACCATTTGATGGTGCGCCAACGCATCCCAGCCATCCCGTTCCGACCCTTTCGGCTGGTGCAGCGGTTTACGCAGCATCTCCCAGCGAAACTGGTAGTAACGTTCTAATTCTTCTTCTGTTTGCGGAACCCGAAGGTGATACATAGCAGTACTCTCTCTTGTTATCCGCGGCCACGCCGGAAGTTGGCTCATACCTGAAGCCAGAATGTCACGGGACCGTCATTAACCAGCTCAACCTGCATATCGGCAGCGAAGCGTCCGGTTTGCGTGTGTATTGCCTGCTGGCGGCAACGTTCGACAAAATATGCATAAAGCGCCTGCGCGCGCTCCGGCGCAGCGCCGCCGGAAAAGCTCGGTCGCATACCACGCTCGGTATCGGCCGCCAGCGTAAACTGCGACACCACCAGCACGCTGCCGCCAGCCTGTTGTACGTTCAGATTCATCTTGCCGTCGGCATCGCTGAAGATACGGTATCCCAGCACGCGCTCGCACAGACGATTCGCTTTTTGTTCGTCATCTTCTTTTTCGACACCCAATAACACCAAAAGTCCTGGGCCAATTTCACCCGTCACCTCGTCCTCCACGGTGACGCTGGCACGGGTTACGCGTTGAATTAATGCAATCATGGTTGGTCAGCTTCTTCTTGTTCTGCGGCTTGTTTGAGTTTTCGGTATTCCCCGAGAGTGACAGTTATTTCTGCGCCAAGCAAGACTATACACCAGGTCCAGTATACCCAGACAAACAGGATTGGGATCACCGCCAGTACGCCATAAATAAGCTGATATGACGGGAACATGGTGATATAAAGCGCGAAACCTTTCTTTCCGGCCTCGAACAGTAAAGCCGCGACAAACGCGCCGACAAGGGCGTCACGGTTCGGTACACGAGTCGTTGGGACAATACTGTAAAGTAACCAGAATGAGAGCCACGAGAGCAGCAACGGAAGGATGCGCAATACATTGTCGATGACCGTATTCAGCTCGCTGGCCCAGCGTAAAGAAAGCAGATAGGAGCTGATCGCCAGGCTGGCGCCAGCGAGTAGCGGGCCGAGCGTAAGGATCATCCAGTATACCGCAAAAGAGTACACTTTTGGTCGTGTGCGTTTGCTGCGCCAGATAGTATTTAAGGCGCTATCAATGGCATACATCAACAGCAATGCCGTCACAATCAGTCCACAGGCGCCCACCGCCGTCATTTTGTTGGAGTTAGCGACAAACTGCTCAATATAGCGCTGAATCACATCCCCGGTGGCTGGCATAAAGTTAGCGAAGATAAAATGGCGTAACTGAATGCTGACATCAGAAAACATCGGAAACGCAGCGAAAAGAGCAAAAACGACGGCAATAAGCGGTACTAAGGAGAGTAATGAAACATAGGCGAGATTTCCCGCCAGAGTCGTCATATTATCCTCATCGATACGCTGCCATAATAGCTTGAGCCAGGCCCGAACAGGGCGTGTATGGCGTCCAGCTTTTTGGTGAACGGTTTTTAGCATAACAGCTTCGCGAAATAGTCAGGGATAGTAGTTTTATCCTTCACCAGGATGCTGGTGATCCCCAACTGGTTGGCCCCTTCTATATTATCGGCGTTGTCGTCGAAAAAGACCGCATCAGCGGCGGAAAATCCCTCCTTCTGCAGGACGTGCTGATAAATACGCGCTTCCGGCTTACGCATTCCCAAATCCTGCGATAAATAGATATGGTCGGCGGCAGCGCGAACCTCCGGATATTCCTCCGGCCAGAAGTGGGTATGCAGTCGGTTAGTATTGGATAACACCACCACGCGATGCCCCTGCTCGCGCAGTTTATGCATGATAGCAATCACTTCGGGCCGTAATCCGACAAATACCGCCTGCCAGCCGTGCGAGAACTGTTCATAACTGAGCGATAATGCCATTTCATGGCAGAAAGCTTCAGCAAACGCTTCGTCAGTTATCTCACCGCGTTCATGTTGGTGAAAAGTCTCGCCCATCGTAAATTTTTGCTTCAGCGAAGCCAGCGGTACTCGACTCAGGTCGCTCCACACACCTAATACGCGGTTAAAGTCGATATCGACAATCACATTACCTAAATCAAAGATATAGAGCATGGCATTCTCCTTGCTAACCGGGGATGAATAACTGTAGCGGGAAAGGAGAAGTTTGACTATGTATCCCTTTATAAATCAATTAACAAAAAGACAATAGAAACGCAGACGATGTTCAATATCGCCTGCATCACAGCGCCGTTTTATTGGCCGGATAAAGCGCTGACGCGACCATCCGGCGCAAGGGCACTTGTCACGCTGAAACGGCGTCGTCCAGCGAAGGACTCACCTGAACCACTTCGATTTGCTGGGATTGAAGTAAATTCTGTAATGCCGGACCGGGATACTCATCCGTAAACAGAGCGGTAATCTGTGACACATTGCCGATCTCAACCGCCGCAGAAGCATGGTATTTCGTATGATCGGCGGCAAGCAGGATGTGTCGCGAGTGGGCCATCATCGTTTTCACTACGCTGGCTTCGTTAACATCAAACTCCAGCAACGCGCCATCGCTCTCTATCGCGCCTACGCTGGTGACGAGATAGTCCGCCCGGAACCCCGCGACAAACGCCGTCGCGGAGGGCCCGATAATGCCGCTATTATGCGGTCGCAGAGTGCCGCCCGGCACCATTACTTCAAAGCGAGGGTTATTATAGAGAATATGCGCGACGCGCAGGCTATTGGTGATAATGCGCAGATGATTATGGTTGAGCAGCGCGCGCGCCACCTGCTCAACCGTCGTTCCAATCGTGATAAATATCGTGGAGCCATCCGGAATATAGTCAGCCACGGCTTCCGCAATGGCTTTTTTCTCTTGCGTCCAGGAGACCTCTCGCTGCTCAAAGGCGGTATTGACCACACTGGACGCTCTGCCAGCGCCGCCGTGATGACGCGTAATCAGCCCCTGCTCGCTTAATTTACGAATATCGCGGCGAACCGTCTGGGTAGAGACCTCCAACAAACTGGCTAACTCATCGATATTCATATAGCCGCGCTCATCAATGAGCATTAACAGCCGATCGTGTCGCGGATTACCGGTCAGTTCGGTAAGACTCATGAGCATTCCTCTAAAAGCTTCCTACTGCCCATATTATACAAAAAGTGACAGGAAAGATCGGGTTTGCTCACAATCAGGGATACCCGCCCGGCCACCCGGGCGCGTACACTTCAGCGCAGCAACGCCGCTGGCGAATCTGACAGCCTCTTCGATGGCGTATCCGCTTGCCAGGCCAAATGCCAGTGCGCCATGAAAAACATCGCCCGCGCCGGTAGTATCCACCACCTCCACGGTAAAACCCGGTTGGTGGCGTACCGTCGTTTTTTCCAACCAGTTGCAACCTTCGCTGCCTTGCGTGACATAGACATGTCCATTTGTGAGCGTTTGTGATTTTTTTAGCGCATCCATGGTTTCACTCATCCCCGTCAAACGTGCCAGTCCCGGCTCGGAGAAGGCGGCGTGGTCGCTTAACGCCACCAGCTCGCTAATATCCTGCGGCGTAATATCGCCATCCAGAACGGTCATGACGCCAGCCTGACGCGCCAGCGTAAAGGCCTGCTTCGCGCCGTCATGCCAGCGCACATCCGCCAACACCACATCCCACTGCGAAAAATCGATGTCGTTAAGCCAGTCGGCGTCAGGTAATAAATCCGGGCTGGGATAATTAACGATGATCCGCTCTCCTTTGGCGTCCACCATAATCGCTGACTGCGACGACATCGCCTGCGTATAGCGGCGGGTATAGCGGGTATTTACCCCCAGGGACTCCAGCTCCGCCAGCAGACTGTTTCCGGTGTCGTCATCGCCCACACGGCCAATAAAGTCCACCTGCGCGCCCAATTTCGCCGCAGCCACGGCAGCGGTCGCCGCAGGCCCGCCGCCCACTTCCGTATAGCGCTTCGCCACATATTTACCCCCTTCTGTCGGTAATCCTTCCACGTAATAGATGCGATCCATCACGGTAATACCTACACAAGCAATACGAATCATGGTCATTCCTCAGGCATTTGAGATAGGCCCATTTTAATTTCACGAAATGTTTAAAAAGTGACGGCTGTCAATTTTTTGACCATAAATTACAAATACGATCAAAAACAGACAGAAAAATGCTCACACATGACAAAAAATGACACCACCGTGTTCAGGAGAACGATATGGCAGTTATAGCATTTATCGGGTTGGGGCAGATGGGCTCCCCTATGGCGAGTAACCTGCTAAAGCAGGGCCATCAACTCAGCGTCTTCGATGTTAATCCCGACGCCGTACAGCGTCTGGTAGACAAAGGCGCGCAACCTGCAAGCAGCCCGGCTCAGGCAACCATCGGCGCTGAATTTGTTATCACCATGCTCCCGAACGGCGAGCTGGTTCGTTCCGTTTTATTTGGCGAGCAAGGCGTTTGCGAAACCCTTTCCCGTGAAGCGCTGGTCATTGATATGTCCACTATTCATCCGCTGCAAACCGACAAGCTGATTGCCGACATGCAGAGCAAAGGGTTCAGCATGATGGACGTGCCGGTAGGCCGGACATCCGACAACGCGATTACCGGCACATTGTTGCTGCTGGCAGGCGGTACGGCGCAGCAAGTAGAACACGCTACTCCTGTGCTGATGGCGATGGGTAATGAGCTGGTCAACACCGGCGGCCCGGGAATGGGTATTCGCGTAAAACTGATCAACAACTACATGAGTATTGCGCTAAATGCGCTCTCCGCCGAAGCCGCCGTGCTATGTGAAGCGCTGGGGCTTTCCTTCGACGTGGCTTTAAAAGTGATGAACGGCACTGCAGCAGGCAAAGGGCATTTCACCACCACCTGGCCGAATAAAGTGATGAAAGGGGATCTGTCTCCCGCCTTCATGATCGATCTGGCGCACAAAGATCTTGGCATCGCGTTGGATGTCGCCAATCAACTGCACGTACCGATGCCGCTCGGCGCCGCCTCCCGTGAAGTTTATAACCTGGCGCGGGCCGCAGGCCGCGGTCAGGAAGACTGGAGCGCCATCCTGGAACAGGTGCGCATCAGCGCCGGGCTGACCGCCAACGTAAAAAAGTAACGACTGTATAAAGGAAAATTGAATGAACAACTACACCATCAAAGACATTACGCGAGCGTCCGGCGGGTTTGCCATGCTGGCTGTCGATCAGCGTGAGGCAATGCGTTTAATGTTTGCTGCTGCTGGTGCGAAAACACCCGTTGTCGATAGCGTGCTGACGGATTTCAAAGTGAATGCGGCGAAAATTCTCTCCCCGTATGCCTCTGCCGTTCTGCTGGATCAGCAGTTCTGTTATCGCCAGGCCGTAGAACAAAATGCGGTCGCTAAAAGCTGCGCCATGATCGTCGCGGCGGATGATTTCATCCCGGGCAACGGTATTCCCGTTGATAACGTGGTCGTTGATAAAAAAATTAATGCGCAGGCGGTAAAACAGGATGGCGCAAAAGCCTTAAAACTGTTGGTGCTGTGGCGCAGCGACGAAGACGCGCAGCAGCGTCTGGATATGATTAAAGAATTCAATGAATTATGCCACTCCAATGGTTTGCTGAGCATTATCGAACCGGTTGTACGCCCGCCGCGCTGCGGCGACAAGTTCGATCGCGAGCAGGCGATTATCGATGCGGCCAAAGAGTTGGGCGACAGCGGTGCCGACCTTTACAAAGTTGAAATGCCGCTCTACGGCAAAGGCGCGCGCTCCGATCTTCTTACCGCCTCACAGCGCCTGAATGGGCATATCAATATGCCGTGGGTCATCCTCTCTTCCGGTGTGGACGAAAAACTGTTCCCTCGCGCAGTCAGGGTCGCGATGGAAGCTGGCGCATCCGGGTTCCTGGCGGGACGCGCGGTCTGGTCATCGGTGATTGGTTTACCGGATACCGAGCTGATGTTACGTGATGTTTCCGCCCCTAAATTGCAACGCCTGGGCGAGATCGTCGATGAAATGATGGCGAAACGCCGTTAATACGAGGATGAAAGAATGAAATGGTTTAACACGTTGAGCCACAACCGCTGGCTGGAGCAGGAAACCGACCGCATCTTTAATTTCGGTAAAAATGCCGCGGTGCCGACAGGCTTCGGCTGGCTGGGAAATAAAGGACAAATCAAAGAAGAGATGGGCACCCATCTTTGGATCACGGCACGTATGCTGCACGTTTATTCCGTGGCGGCGTCCATGGGCCGACCGGGCGCTTATGATCTGGTCGATCACGGTATCAAAGCCATGAACGGGGCGCTGCGCGATAAAAAATACGGCGGCTGGTATGCCTGCGTTAACGATCAGGGAGTGGTGGATGCCTCTAAACAGGGTTATCAACACTTCTTCGCCCTGCTGGGCGCGGCCAGCGCCGTCACTACCGGCCATCCTGAAGCCAGAAAATTGCTGGATTACACCATTGAAGTTATTGAGAAATACTTCTGGAGCGAAGAAGAGCAGATGTGCCTGGAGTCCTGGGATGAAGCCTTCAGCAAAACCGAAGACTACCGTGGCGGCAACGCCAATATGCACGCCGTCGAAGCGTTCCTGATTGTTTATGACGTCACCCATGACCGTAAATGGCTCGACCGCACGATCAGAGTCGCCTCCGTCATCATTCACGATGTCGCCAGAAAAGGTGATTATCGTGTTAATGAACACTTCGATTCGCAGTGGAACCCAATCCGCGATTACAACAAAGAAAATCCGGCACATCGCTTCCGCGCTTATGGCGGTACGCCAGGTCACTGGATTGAGTGGGGCCGCTTATTGCTTCATATCCATGCTGCGCTGGAAGCCAAATGCGAACAACCCCCAGCCTGGTTACTGGAGGACGCTAAAGGTTTGTTCCATGCCACTATCCGTGACGCCTGGGCGCCGGACGGCGCTGACGGCATCGTTTACACCGTTGGCTGGGACGGTAAGCCGATCGTACGGGAGCGTGTACGCTGGCCAATTGTGGAAGCAATGGGCACGGCATATGCGCTCTACACGGTGACGGGCGACCGTCAGTACGAAACCTGGTATCAGAAATGGTGGGACTACTGCATTAATTACCTGATGGACTATGAAAATGGTTCCTGGTGGCAAGAGCTGGACGCCGATAACAAAGTGACCACCAAAGTGTGGGACGGCAAGCAAGATATTTATCACTTGCTGCACTGTCTGGTCATTCCTCGTCTGCCACTCGCGCCGGGCCTGGCTCCAGCAGTCGCGGCGGGCTTGCTGGATATCAACGCCAAATAAAGTGACATAAAAATACGGCATATCAACAAGCTATTGTTAGATATGCCGTTGTTTTATAGGGGTAGCTCTATGCATAGTGGTGGAAAAACGATTTTACTCACAGCGGGTGATTACCGTGCACAAATCGTTACCGTCGGCGCGGGCCTGGCTGGGTTAACGTATCAGGATCGTCATTTAGTCATTCCGCATGACCCAGCGGAAATGCCGATGGCTCACCTGGGAAAAGTACTTATTCCCTGGCCTAACCGTATCGCGAACGGCTGTTATCAGTATGGCGGGCATGAATATCAGTTGCCAATCAATGAACACGCTTCTATTCACGGTTTCCTGGCGTGGCGTAACTGGCAGGTTAGCGAATTGACGACGACAAAAGTCACGCTGACGGCGTTTCTACCGCCGAGTTATGGCTATCCGTTTTCGTTAATATCGCAGGTGATTTACTCGCTGAACAACGAAAGCGGACTCTCCGTAGAAATCATCAGTAAAAACATCGGGGACAAATCCGCGCCGTATGGCGTCGGCATCCATCCTTATTTGACCTGTAACTTAGCGCCTGTTGATGGCTATATGCTGCAGCTTCCCGCTAAACAAGTTTTTGCTATTGATGAGCATTCTAATCCAACCCATTTACATGCTGTTGACGAACTGGATTTGAATTATTTAAACCAGAGATTCCTCGGCGGTAAGCAGATTGACCATACATTCAAAACTGACAGGACCGAATGGGAAATGCACATTACTGACCCGCAACAAGCCCTGTCAGTAAGTTCACGCTCCAATCAACCGTGGCTACAGATTTATAGCGGCGAAAAATTATATCGTAGAGGTTTAGCCGTTGAACCCATGAGCTGTCCGCCAAATGCGTTTAACTCAGGAATAGATTTAATTCAGCTCTCCCCGGAACAACAGCATCATCTGTTTTTTAATATTCGAGGGGAATAAATATAGCAAAAAAAACAACCCGAACTTAATGAACATATTTAATTCCTATCAATAATCAGGACCAGATTTCGAAGGTTCGATTACCCAAGAAGGAACAACTATGGATTTTTTTAATTTATTCACACCAGACGGTGTGATGTTAGATGCAGGCGTTGTGTATATCGTTATTGCTTTAATGTTTCTTTATACCTTTGTGGGGATATGTGCTGGTTTTGGTGGCGGGCTAACAACCATGCCGCTCATTACTCTGATGTTACCGGTAAAAATGGCAACCCCATTATCCGTTATTGTCGGTACGGCAACGGCCATTTATGCAACCTGGTTGTCACGTAAGGAAACCGACTGGCGGTCTGCCGCCGTGCTTATCTTCTTTTCATTTTTAGGTATTCCGCTAGGGTTATATGCCCTCTCCTATTTACCTGATCATATGATGAAAATAGGTCTGGGCGGATTCTTAATCCTCTACTCGTTTTACAGTATGTTTATTCCTCGTCTACCCGTCTACGACCGCCGTTGGATCGCCGCGCCTTTAGGCGCTGTCGCCGGAGCACTGGGGGCAGCTTTTTCCACCAACGGACCACCGGTGGTCATGTATGGCATGTTACGCAATTTAGGCCCGGCAGCTTTTCGCGGTACGCTGAACGCCTTTTTTACGGCAAATAACATTGCGGTAGTTGGCGGCCTGGCATCTAGTGGAATATTAACGATATCCACCTTTAAGCTGGTCATTTTCTGTATTCCGACAATGGTTCTGGGATCGCTGGTTGGGCAATATGTTCATAAGCGTATATCAGTTAAGGTATTCCGCGTTCTTGTATTTTTACTATTGATTGCCTCAGGTGCAATGCTTATTAAAGGCGCAATGGGTATTTCTACCCTTACCGCAATCCTGCCGCCGTTTGCTCTTTTGGCTGTATTACAACTGTTATTTGGTAAAAAAATAGCTGAAATTCGTAAGGCGGACGAAGGCAAATAAAAAGCGTTTACTTTTGTGCGCTGACGAAAATCAGCGCTCGTTACGACACCATCATAGTACTCGAATTCCACTATTTCATGGAGACTAAAATATTATGAGTACATTACACCAGAATCTATTAAATATACAAATAAATAAATCCATTAATGGCTTTACGCTCTACTATCACCAGCATTTACTCCTCCGCCATACGACCGAAAACCCCTGTCTGTGGATTGGCGCGGGCGTTGCCGACATTGACATGTTTCGCGGCAACTTCAGCATCAAAGACAAACTTAACGAGAAGATTGCATTAACAGAGGCCACGGTCAGCGAGCTACCCGACGGCTGGCTGGTACAATTCAGCCGTGGCGCAACAATTAGCGCCACTCTTCGCATCTCCGCCGATGAGGCAGGACGCCTGAAGCTGGATCTGCAAAACGACGACCTGCACCACAACCGTATCTGGTTACGTCTCGCAGCTAATCCAGACGACCATATCTATGGCTGCGGCGAACAGTTCTCTTATTTCGATTTGCGCGGCAAGCCGTTCCCGCTGTGGACCAGCGAACAGGGCGTTGGCCGTAACAAAACCAGCTATGTCACCTGGCAGGCCGACTGTAAAGAGAACGCCGGCGGCGACTATTACTGGACCTTCTTCCCGCAACCGACCTTTGTCAGCACGCAAAAATATTACTGCCACGTCGATAATAGCTGTTATATGAATTTCGACTTCAGCGCGCCGGAGTATCACGAACTGGCGCTGTGGGAAGGTAAAACTACGCTGCGTTTTGAGTGCGCCGACACCTACATCGATCTGCTGGAAAAACTGACGGCGCTGTTAGGTCGCCAGCCGGAGCTGCCTGACTGGGTTTACGACGGCGTCACGCTCGGCATCCAGGGCGGCACGGAAGTTTGTCAGCAAAAACTGGATACCATGCGCAACGCGGGCGTAAAAGTGAATGGTATTTGGGCTCAGGACTGGTCCGGCATTCGCATGACCTCTTTCGGCAAACGCGTGATGTGGAACTGGAAGTGGAATAGTGACAGCTATCCGCAACTGGATAGCCGTATCAAACAGTGGAAAGAAGAAGGCGTACAGTTCCTCTCTTATATCAACCCGTACGTCGCCAGCGATAAGGACCTCTGCGCCGAAGCCGCTAAACACGGTTATCTGGCGAAAGACGCCGCGGGCGGCGACTATCTGGTCGAATTTGGCGAATTCTATGGCGGCGTGGTCGATCTGACCAATCCTGAAGCCTACGACTGGTTCAAAGACGTCATCAAAAAGAACATGATCGCGCTCGGCTGCAACGGCTGGATGGCGGATTTCGGCGAATATCTGCCGACCGATACGTATCTGCACAACGGCGTCAGCGCCGAGATCATGCATAACGCCTGGCCTGCGCTGTGGGCGAAATGTAACTACGAAGCGCTACAGGAGACCGGCAAACTCGGCGAGATCCTGTTATTTATGCGTGCGGGTTACACCGGTAGCCAGAAGTATTCCACCATGATGTGGGCAGGCGACCAGAACGTTGACTGGAGCCTCGACGACGGCCTGGCCTCCGTGGTCCCGGCGGCGCTGTCGCTGGCGATGACCGGCCACGGCCTGCATCACAGTGATATCGGCGGCTACACCACGTTATTCGACATGAAACGCAGCAAAGAGTTGCTACTGCGCTGGTGCGATTTCAGCGCCTTCACGCCGATGATGCGCACCCACGAAGGCAACCGCCCCGGCGATAACTGGCAGTTCGACGGCGACGCGGAAACCATTGCCCACTTTGCCCGCATGACTACCATCTTTACCACGCTGAAACCGTATCTCAAGCTGGCGGTGGCGCAGAACGCGGCTACCGGTCTGCCGGTCATGCGTCCGCTATTCCTGCACTACGAGAACGATACCACAACCTACACCCTGAAATATCAATATCTGCTCGGTCAGGATCTGCTGGTCGCGCCGGTTCACGAGCAGGGGCGTTGCGACTGGACGCTGTACCTGCCGGAAGATCACTGGGTGAATATCTGGACCGGCGAAGCTCACCACGGCGGTGAAATTACCGTGGATGCGCCCATTGGCAAGCCGCCGGTCTTCTATCGCGCGAAGAGCGAGTGGGCTTCACTTTTTGCTTCTTTACGGAATATCTAATACGGCTCGCCCGCAGGGAAACCTGCGGGCAGATGGAGAAGAATAATGAGTCAAACATCATCGAATCCGGCAACCCTACGCTTGCCGTTTAAAGAAAAACTTGCCTATGGCCTGGGAGATTTAGGTTCCAATATCCTGTTAGATATCGGGACCCTTTATTTACTCAAATTTTATACCGATGTGCTGGGTTTACCCGGGACTTACGGTGGGATCATTTTCCTGATCGCCAAATTTTTTACCGCATTTACCGATATGGGTACCGGCATTATGCTCGACTCACGGCGTAAAATTGGTCCGAAGGGCAAATTCCGCCCGTTCGTGCTTTACGCGGCATTTCCGGTAACGCTACTGGCGATTGCTAACTTTGTCGGCACACCGTTTGAGGTGACGGGAAAAACCGTCGTCGCAACGATACTGTTTATGTTCTACGGGCTGGTTTTCAGCATGATGAACTGCTCGTATGGCGCGATGGTGCCCGCGATTACCAAGAACCCGGATGAACGCGCCTCGCTTGCCGCCTGGCGTCAGGGCGGCGCCACTCTCGGCCTGCTGCTGTGTACCGTTGGCTTTGTGCCGGTCATGAACCTGATCGAAGGCAATGCCCAGCTCAGCTATATTTTCGCCGCCACGCTATTTTCATTGTTTGGCCTGCTATTTATGTGGCTGTGCTACACCGGCGTTAAAGAGCGCTACGTCGAAGTAAAACCTGTCGATAACGCGCAAAAGCCCGGATTATTACAGTCGTTCCGCGCTATCGCCGGTAACCGTCCGCTGTTTATTCTGTGTATCGCCAACCTTTGTACTCTCGGCGCCTTCAACGTCAAACTGGCGATTCAGGTTTATTACACCCAGTACGTTCTTAACGACCCGCTCCTTCTCTCCTGGATGGGCTTCTTTAGCATGGGCTGTATTTTTATCGGCGTCTTTTTGATGCCCGGCGTAGTAAGGCGTTTTGGCAAGAAGAAAGCCTATATCGGTGGGTTGTTAATATGGGTGGCGGGCGATCTGCTCAACTACTTCTTTGGCGGCGGCTCGGTCAGTTTTGTCGCCTTCTCCTGCCTGGCGTTCTTCGGCTCCGCCTTCGTCAACAGCCTGAACTGGGCGCTGGTTTCCGACACAGTGGAATACGGTGAATGGCGTACCGGCGTCCGCTCGGAAGGAACGGTTTACACCGGCTTTACCTTCTTCCGTAAGGTCTCCCAGGCGCTGGCAGGGTTCTTCCCCGGCTGGATGCTGACGCAAATCGGTTATATCCCGAATGTGGTGCAATCGGCGGGGACCGTCGAAGGCCTACGCCAGTTGATCTTTATTTATCCGTGCGTGCTGGCGGTCATCACCATTATTGCGATGGGCTGTTTCTACAACCTCAACGAGAAGATGTACGTGCGAATTGTGGAAGAGATTGAGGCCCGGAAACATACGGTCTAACAACAATAAAATATAACGCCTTGCGGGGCGTTTTGAGAGGCGATTATGTCTAATCATGATCCACTAACGCTAAAGTTGAGCCTGCGGGAAAAATGCGCCTATGGCGTGGGCGATTTCGGTTCGAATCTGATGCTGTGTATCGGTACACTGTATCTACTGAAGTTTTATACCGATGCACTCGGGATGCCTGCATATTACGGCGGAATTATCTTTCTGGTAGCGAAATTCTTCACCGCTTTTACCGATATGCTCACCGGCGTATTGCTGGATTCACGCCGTAATATTGGCGCAAAGGGAAAGTTTCGCCCTTTTATTCTGTATGCGTCATTTCCGGTGGCTCTGGTTGCTACTGCGCAATTCTTTGCCACTCACTTTACTTTACCCGTTAAAACAGCATTCGCGACGTTGCTGTTTATGTTGTTCGGTCTGTTCTACAGCCTGATGAACTGCTCATACGGCGCGATGGTCCCCGCTATTACCAAAAATCCGCATGAGCGCGCCCAGCTCGCCGCATGGCGACAAGGCGGCGCTACCATTGGCCTTCTTCTTTGTACCGTAGGTTTTATGCCCATTCAGGCGCTGTTTACCCGTTCCCCTTCGCTGGGTTATCTGGTTGCAGCAGTCATCTTTTCGGTCTGCGGGCTGTTCAGCATGTGGTGGTGCTTTAGCGGGGTGAAAGAACGGTATATCGAAACCGTGCCTGACACGCATAAACCCAGCATATTGAAATCCTTCTGCGCGATTTTTCGTAATCCGCCGCTGCTGGTGCTCTGCATCGCCAATTTGTGCACGCTGGCCGCCTTTAATATCAAACTGGCTATTCAGGTTTATTACACTCAGTACGTGCTGAACGATATTCATTTGTTGTCATGGATGGGGTTTTTCAGCATGGGCTGTATCCTGATTGGCGTCTTATTAGTCCCTGCTGCGGTAAAACGCTTCGGGAAAAAACAGGTTTATCTTGGTGGTCTGATACTGTGGGCCGTTGGCGATATCCTGAATTTTATCTGGGGTGGTACGTCATTCCTGTTTGTTATTTTCTCTTGTGTCGCGTTTTTCGGTACTGCTTTCGTCAACAGCCTGAACTGGGCGCTGGTTCCGGATACGGTTGACTACGGCGAATGGAAAACGGGTATTCGCGCTGAAGGCTCGGTTTATACGGGTTATACCTTTTTCCGCAAAATTTCCGCTGCGCTTGCTGGCTTTTTGCCAGGTATTATGCTGACGCAAATCGGTTATATCCCCAACATAGCTCAAGGTGACACCACGTTGCTTGGTTTGCGTCAGCTCATTTTTTTATGGACTTGCGGTCTTGCCATTATCGCAGCACTAACGATGGGCTTTTTTTATAAGCTCAATGAACAACGTTTCGCTTTTATTATCGAGGAAATTGCCCAACGAAAGAAAACAGGTAATCAAATTGTCGCGACTAATAATAAAAAAAGTATTTCTACTGTAAATAATTAAACGACGCTTGCCGCTTTATCCATCCCGATGGATGGCGGCTTCCCTACATTGGAGAAATGGATTTATTATGAAATATCTGAATACACTAGTGATATTAACCTCTGTAGTATCTACCTCTGTTTTTGCTGGCGCTTATGTAGAAAACCGTGAGGCTTATAACCTGGCGTCTGACCAAATGGAGTTTATGCTGCGCGTCGGCTATAACTCCGATATGGGGGCTGGGATTATGTTGACCAATACCTATACCCTACAGCGTGATGATGAATTAAAACACGGTTATAATGAGATTGAGGGCTGGTATCCGTTATTTAAACCTACAGATAAATTAACCATTCAGCCTGGGGGATTAATAAACGACAAAAGCATTGGTTCCGGCGGCGCGGTCTATCTGGATGTTAACTATAAATTCACCCCGTGGTTTAATCTTACGGTACGTAACCGATATAATCACAATAGTTATAGCTCAACCGATTTGAATGGCGAACTGGATAATAATGACAGCTATGAAATCGGTAACTACTGGAATTTTATCATTACCGACAAGTTTTCTTATACCTTTGAACCACACTATTTTTATAACGTTAATGATTTTAATAGTAGTAATGGTACGAAGCATCATTGGGAAATCACTAATACTTTCAGATACCGGATTAGCCAGAACTGGCTGCCGTACTTAGAGTTACGCTGGTTGGATCGCAATGTGGAACCCTATCATCGCGAACAAAACCAGATTCGCATTGGGGCCAAATATTTCTTCTAAACGAATGTATTAAAAAGCCGCTGAATTTCAGCGGCTTTTTTGGTGCCGGATGGCGACTTACGAGAAACTCGTATTACTCTTCTTTCGGACCACGGTTCGCACGGCGGCGATCGTTTTCCGTCAGGTGACGTTTACGGATACGGATAGAGGTTGGGGTTACTTCTACCAGTTCGTCGTCATCAATGAACTCCAGCGCTTGCTCAAGGCTCATTTTAATTGGCGGAACCAGAATAACCGCTTCATCCGTACCGGACGCACGCATGTTGGTCAGTTTCTTACCGGTCAGGCAGTTTACCGTCAGGTCGTTGGAGCGACTGTGAATACCGATAATCTGGCCTTCGTAAACTTCCGCGCCGTGACCCAGGAACAGCTTACCGCGATCCTGCAAACCGAACAGCGCAAACGCAACCGCTTTACCCTGACCGTTGGAGATCAGTACGCCGTTCTGACGCTGACCCACTTCACCCGGACGAATATCGTCGTAATGACTGAAGGTGGAGTACAGCAGACCAGTACCGGAAGTCATGGTCATGAATTCTGAACGGAAACCAATCAGCCCGCGGCTTGGGATCACGTAGTCAAGACGTACGCGACCTTTACCGTCTGGATTCATGTTTTTCAGGTCGCCTTTACGCTCGCCCAGCGCCTGCATGACAGAACCCTGATGCTGCTCTTCGACGTCCAGCGTCACGTTTTCGTAAGGCTCCTGTTTACGACCGTCGATTTCACGGAAGATAACTTTCGGACGGGAAACCGCCAGTTCGAAACCTTCACGACGCATATTTTCAATCAGCACGGACAGGTGCAGTTCGCCACGACCGGATACACGGAACGCATCCGCATCTTCGGTTTCTTCAACGCGCAACGCCACGTTATGCACCAGCTCTTTGTTCAGGCGGTCAAGAATCTGACGAGAAGTCACAAACTTACCTTCTTTACCGCAGAACGGCGAGGTGTTAACGCAGAAGAACATAGACACGGTCGGCTCATCAACGGACAGCGCCGGCAGCGCTTCAACGTTCTGCGGGTCACAGATGGTGTCGGAAATGTTCAGCTCGCCCAGACCGGTGATCGCAATGATATCGCCCGCTTCGGCGATATCACTGTCGATACGCTCCAGACCCAGATGCGTCAGTACCTTACCCACTTTCGCGTTACGGGTTTTCCCTTCACTATCGATGATAGTGACCTGCTGGTTCGGCTTCACTTTGCCGCGTTTGATGCGGCCAATGCCGATAACGCCAACGTAGTTGTTGTAGTCAAGCTGGGAGATCTGCATCTGCAACGGACCATCGAGGTCAACGTCCGGTGCCGGAACATGATCAACGATCGCCTGATACAGCGGGGTCATGTCTTCCGCCATATCTTCGTGGTCCAGACCCGCGATACCATTCAACGCTGACGCGTAGATGATCGGGAAGTCCAGTTGCTCGTCGGTCGCATCAAGGTTAACAAACAGGTCGAATACCTGGTCGACAACCCAGTCAGGGCGCGCGCCAGGGCGGTCAACTTTGTTGATAACCACAATCGGTTTCAGGCCATGAGCAAAGGCTTTTTTGGTCACGAAGCGCGTTTGCGGCATCGGGCCGTCAAATGCGTCAACCACCAGCAGCACAGAGTCAACCATGGACATGACGCGCTCTACTTCACCACCGAAGTCAGCGTGCCCGGGAGTATCAACGATGTTGATACGGTAATCATTCCATTTAATAGCGGTGTTTTTAGCGAGGATAGTAATACCACGCTCTTTCTCCAAATCGTTGGAGTCCATCACTCGCTCTTGAGTTTCGGCACGCGCGTCGAACGTACCGGATTGCTGGAGCAGCTTATCAACCAGGGTAGTTTTTCCATGGTCAACATGCGCGATGATGGCGATGTTACGCAAATTTTCGATCACAACTTTGCCTCAGGCATTAGAAATAGCGCGTTATTGTACACGGATTAATCGCACTACAAAACAGGATCACAAACATCCTCCGCAAACAAGTATTGCAGAGTCTCTTTGTGATCGCTTTCACGGAGCGTTAAAAGGGTGGCTTGCGTTCTATTGCACCAATGTGGTGCTTAATGTTCACATTAAAGCACTATTTTGGTGCAACATAGTCACCGTGGTGCAGCCCTTTTGCACGATGGTGCGCATGATAACGCCTTTTGGGGGCAATGTGAAAGTTGGCACAGATTTCGCTTTATATTTTTACGGCGACACGGCCAGCAGAATTGAAGATCTCGTTACCACGACGACCGACCATGACCAATCCGGGAGAGTACAAGTATGTCCGCTGAACACGTTTTGACGATGCTGAACGAACACGAAGTGAAGTTTGTCGATCTGCGCTTCACCGATACCAAAGGCAAAGAACAGCACGTCACGATTCCTGCTCATCAGGTAAATGCCGAATTCTTTGAAGAAGGCAAAATGTTTGACGGCTCCTCTATCGGCGGCTGGAAAGGCATTAACGAATCCGATATGGTGCTAATGCCGGATGCGTCCACTGCGGTTATCGACCCGTTCTTCGCCGACTCCACCCTGATTATCCGTTGCGATATCCTGGAACCTGGCACTCTACAAGGTTATGACCGTGACCCGCGTTCCATCGCGAAACGCGCGGAAGACTACCTGCGCGCGACCGGTATCGCCGATACCGTTCTGTTTGGGCCGGAACCTGAATTTTTCCTGTTTGACGATATCCGCTTCGGTACGTCCATTTCCGGTTCTCACGTAGCCATCGACGACATCGAAGGTGCCTGGAACTCCTCCACCCAATACGAAGGTGGCAACAAAGGCCACCGTCCGGCAGTCAAGGGGGGTTACTTCCCGGTACCGCCAGTCGACTCCGCACAGGATATCCGATCTGAAATGTGTCTGGTCATGGAGCAAATGGGCCTGGTCGTCGAAGCGCACCACCACGAAGTAGCGACCGCGGGCCAGAACGAAGTGGCAACCCGCTTTAATACCATGACCAAAAAAGCCGACGAAATTCAGATTTACAAATATGTCGTGCATAACGTGGCTCACCGCTTCGGTAAGACAGCAACCTTTATGCCAAAACCAATGTTCGGCGATAACGGTTCCGGTATGCACTGCCACATGTCGCTGGCGAAGAACGGCACCAACCTGTTCTCTGGCGACAAATATGCCGGCCTGTCTGAACAAGCGCTGTACTACATCGGCGGCGTCATCAAACACGCCAAAGCCATCAACGCCCTGGCGAACCCAACCACCAACTCCTATAAGCGTCTGGTCCCGGGTTATGAAGCGCCAGTGATGCTGGCCTACTCCGCCCGTAACCGTTCCGCCTCCATCCGTATTCCGGTGGTGGCATCTCCGAAAGCGCGCCGTATCGAAGTTCGCTTCCCGGACCCGGCGGCTAACCCGTATCTGTGCTTTGCCGCCCTGCTGATGGCCGGTCTGGACGGGATTAAGAATAAGATTCATCCGGGCGAAGCCATGGACAAAAACCTGTATGACCTGCCGCCGGAAGAAGCGAAAGAGATCCCACAGGTGGCGGGTTCTCTGGAAGAAGCGCTGAACGCGCTGGATCTGGACCGCGAGTTCCTGAAAGCAGGCGGCGTGTTCACTGATGAAGCGATCGATGCGTATATTGCGCTGCGTCGCGAAGAAGATGACCGCGTGCGTATGACCCCGCACCCGGTAGAGTTTGAGCTGTACTACAGCGTTTAAGTTGCCGTGGAAACGTTTAGCCTGTTGCTGACAGGTTTGAGGTTGATGGCAAACATTGAGATGTCCGATGGTGCAAGCTTTCGGGCCTACCGGGTAACCACCTTGTAGGCCCAATAAGGTGAAACCGCTATCCGGCACGACGTTTGTCAGCAATCTGTAGCCCATCGCACGATGGGCTTTTTTCTCCACCAACAATCTGATCTCACGCGCTTTTTAGTGGTAAAAAGCTATAATGCACTAAAATGGTGCAACCTTTTCCAGGAGACTGCTGAATGGCAACCGGCATGCAGCCCGATGCTGGGCAGATCCTCAATTCGTTAATCACCAGCGTGCTGGTGGTCGACGACGCGCTGGCAATCCATTACGCCAACCCTGCCGCGCAGCAGTTGCTCGCGCAAAGCTCACGTAAACTGTTTGGGACGCCGTTACCTGAACTGTTGAGCTATTTTTCGTTAAACATTGACCTGATGCGCGAAAGTTTAGCGGCAGGACAAGGCTTTACCGATAACGAAGTGACGCTGGTGATTGATAGTCGCTCGCATATTCTCTCTTTGACCGCCCAACGTCTACCCGACGATTTTATTCTGCTCGAAATGGCGCCGATGGATAACCAGCGCCGTCTGAGTCAGGAACAGTTGCAGCACGCACAGCAAATCGCCGCCCGCGATCTGGTGCGCGGTCTGGCGCACGAAATCAAAAATCCGCTCGGCGGCCTGCGCGGCGCGGCGCAGTTGCTCAGCAAGGCGCTGCCCGACCCGGCGCTAACGGAATATACCAGGGTCATCATTGAACAGGCTGACAGGCTACGCAACCTTGTCGATCGTTTGCTGGGGCCGCAGCACCCGGGAATGCACATTACCGAGAGCATACATAAAGTCGCAGAGCGCGTGGTGGCGCTGGTGTCGATGGAACTGCCGGATAATGTCCGGCTTATCCGCGATTACGACCCCAGTCTGCCAGAACTGCCGCATGACCCGGAACAAATTGAGCAAGTACTGCTGAATATTGTCCGCAACGCCTTGCAGGCGCTGGGGCCGGAAGGCGGCGAAATTACGCTGCGTACCCGTACCGCCTTCCAGTTAACGCTGCATGGCGAACGCTATCGCCTGGCGGCGCGTATAGACGTTGAAGACAATGGGCCGGGCATTCCTCCCCATTTACAGGATACGCTGTTCTACCCGATGGTCAGCGGTCGCGAAGGCGGCACCGGGCTTGGGTTATCTATCGCCCGCAATCTTATCGATCAACACGCCGGCAAAATTGAATTTACCAGTTGGCCGGGGCATACCGAGTTTTCGGTTTACCTGCCGATTCGGAAATAGAGGTGTTTATGCAACGAGGAATAGTCTGGGTCGTCGATGATGATAGTTCCATCCGTTGGGTGCTTGAACGTGCTCTCGCCGGGGCAGGGTTGACCTGTACCACCTTTGAGAATGGTAATGAAGTACTGGCTGCGCTGGCCAGTAAAACGCCGGACGTCTTGTTGTCGGATATCCGAATGCCGGGAATGGACGGGCTGGCGCTATTAAAGCAGATTAAACAGCGTCACCCGATGCTTCCGGTCATCATTATGACCGCGCATTCCGATTTAGATGCCGCCGTGAGCGCTTATCAGCAGGGGGCGTTTGATTATCTGCCTAAACCGTTTGATATTGATGAAGCCGTCGCTCTGGTCGAGCGGGCGATTAGCCACTATCAGGAGCAGCAGCAGCCGCGTAATATTGAGGTTAACGGCCCGACGACGGACATGATAGGTGAAGCACCCGCCATGCAGGATGTGTTTCGCATTATTGGTCGGCTGTCGCGTTCTTCGATTAGCGTGCTGATTAACGGCGAATCAGGGACCGGTAAAGAACTGGTCGCCCATGCGCTACATCGCCATAGCCCACGCGCCAAAGCGCCGTTTATCGCGCTCAATATGGCGGCCATCCCGAAGGATTTGATCGAATCCGAACTGTTTGGTCATGAGAAAGGCGCTTTTACCGGGGCGAATACCATCCGGCAGGGCCGTTTCGAGCAGGCTGACGGCGGTACTCTCTTTCTGGACGAAATTGGCGATATGCCGCTGGATGTCCAGACTCGTCTGTTACGCGTGCTGGCTGACGGACAGTTCTACCGCGTGGGCGGGTACGCGCCAGTAAAAGTGGATGTGCGCATTATCGCCGCCACCCACCAGAACCTCGAACTACGCGTTCAGGAAGGGAAATTCCGCGAAGACCTGTTCCACCGCCTGAACGTGATTCGTATCCATCTCCCGCCGTTGCGCGAGCGTCGTGAGGATATTCCGCGCCTGGCGCGCCATTTTTTGCAGGTCGCCGCCCGTGAGTTAGGCGTAGAAGCCAAATTATTACATCCGGAAACCGAAATGGCGTTAACGCGCCTGGCATGGCCTGGTAACGTGCGTCAGTTAGAAAATACCTGCCGCTGGCTCACCGTCATGGCCGCCGGGCAGGAGGTATTGATCCAGGATTTACCGGGTGAACTGTTTGAAGCTTCGGCGCCGGATAGCCCGTCCCACCTGCCACCGGATAGTTGGGCCACATTACTGGCGCAATGGGCGGACCGCGCCTTGCGATCCGGTCATCAAAATCTGCTTTCTGAAGCGCAGCCAGAACTGGAAAGAACGTTACTGACCACGGCGTTACGCCATACGCAGGGCCATAAACAGGAAGCCGCCAGGTTGCTCGGTTGGGGGCGAAACACCCTAACGCGGAAGCTGAAAGAACTGGGAATGGAGTAATTATGTAAAGATTAATAATTGAGCGCAAAACGCTGCTATTTTGCACTTTACTGTTCCAATGAGTTCAGTATGATCATGCCCGGCAAACGGGGGGATTCATTATGTTAGAATCTATTATTAATCTGGTATCGAGTGGGGCGGTCGACAGCCACACGCCACAAACTGCGGTAGCCGCCGTATTGTGTGCCGCGTTGGTGGGACTGTTCAGCTAACGGGTTCGCCGGGTAGCGGTTACGCCTTACCCGGCCTACTTGCCCCGTAAGGCAGCACGGCTATATGACGCGCGAGAACTGTTGCATCCGCGCTTTCTGGCGCAGATAAGCATCAAAGCACATGCAAATATTGCGAATCAGCAGGCGACCTTTCGCCGTCACCTGAATCCCCTTCTCGCTGATATCCACCAGCCCGTCTTTCGCCAGCGGTGACAGTAATTGCAAATCTTCGGCAAAATACTCAGCGAAATGCAAACCCCACTGCTGTTCGACGGCGTTAAAATCCAGGCGGAAGTTACAAATCAGCGCCTTGATAACATCGCGACGAATGCAATCATCACGGGTCAGCGTAATACCACGCCATAGCGCATTGCCCCGCTCATCCACTTGCTGGTAATAACGCTTCAGCTCTTTCTGGTTCTGCATGTAGCCATCGCCAATCATGCTGATGGCAGAAACGCCCATTCCCAGCAGATCGGTATCGCCCTGGGTGGTATACCCCTGAAAATTACGGTGCAGCACACCTTCGCGCTGCGCGACGGCCAGCTCGTCGTCCGGACGGGCAAAATGGTCCATCCCGATAAACTGATAACCGGCCTGAGTAAGCGATACGATCGTCTCCTGCAAAATATCCAGTTTCTGCTGCGCGCTGGGTAAATCGGCATCTTTAATTTTACGCTGGGCGGCAAAAAGCGTTGGCAGATGCGCATAGTTAAAGACGCTCAAACGGTCAGGGTTCAGTTCCGTCACACGCTTCAGCGTGAAAGCGAAGCTTTCCGGCGTCTGTTTCGGTAGACCGTAGATCAAATCGATATTCGTCGAGGTAAAGCCGATATCGCGGGCGTGATTAAGCAGCGCAAAGATGAACTCTTCATCCTGTTCGCGGTTAACCAGGCGCTGCACCTCTTTATTAAAATCCTGTACGCCCATACTCAGGCGGTTAAAACCTTCCGCGCGTAAATGATCGAGCACATCCAGTTCAATTTCACGGGGATCGACTTCGATCGAGATTTCCGCGTCGGAATTAAAGTGGAAATTTTCACGCAACAGCGTCATTAAGCGACTGATTTGCGCTTTATTCAGGTAAGTTGGCGTACCGCCGCCCCAGTGAAGCTGGCTAACCTGACGGCCTGCAAACAGCGGCGCGCGATGGCGGATTTCCTGCTCAAGCGCGTCAAGATACTGGTCAGCTTTATGCTGTTGGCGGGTGACAATCTTGTTGCAGCCGCAGAAATAACACAACTTGTGGCAAAACGGGATATGCACGTACAGCGAGAGCGGACGTTCAGGATAGCGCGCCACAGCCTGCGAGAATGCTGCGTCCTTGAAGTCTTCAGAGAACTCCAGCGCGGTTGGGTACGAGGTATACCGTGGCCCGGAATAGTTATATTTCTGGATCAGGGCCAGATCCCAGTCTATTTGCTGTTTAGACATGCTTACTCCTTCCGATGGCGTCTCTGGCGGGTACGGCGTACCGACTTCACGCCATGACGGGCGGCAAGCCGGTTGCGCAACCATTTCTGTCGCCGCGACAATCGCTGTAGTTTAACGAATAACCACACCAGATAACATATAACCGGAAGGGTTATAAGCAGGACGGGCAAACCCACGGTGTAAACCCGTTAGTTGCCGCCTCTTAGCAGGCGCATCATATCTTCCTGCTTCTCGTCCTCTTCTTCGTCTTCCTCGTCATCGTAAGACAGACCAAGCTTCTGCATCAGTTCATCAATACGATCCAGTTTGGCATCTACCCAGGCTTGATCTTCAGTCCCCAGGGTTTCGCCCGCTTCCAGACGTTCTAACAGCGCATCCAGGCGCTCATCCGTTTCCAGTAAATCCAACTCCGCCTGCGGTGAAAGCATAGGTTTCTCACTTTTTGGTTTATGCTGTTGGGTCACTTTTTCAGTCACGCCCAATGGAACAGGTGTTTTACTGCCAAGACGTGGATCTTTCTGTTGATTCTGATTGCCGCCGCCCGAAGCGGAATTGCCGCCCGCCGCGCGACTTCCCGGAGCATGACCGCGATGTTTTTTCAGGCGTTTACGGTCGCGCGCCTCCTGGTTTAACTCTTCACGCGTTTTACGACGCTGTTTGCCAAAGGCTTTACTGCGCGGTGCAGAGGTTGGTTTTTTCATGATGTCAGATCTTTAAGCCGTTTTATTCAGTATAGAATTGAGGCGGAATCTAGCAGAAAGCAAGCAAAGAAAAAAGGCGACAGAGTAATCTGCCGCCTTTTTTCTTGACCCACGCCCCTTAACGGGTTCCACCATCCCTGTTGGCTATCAACACGCCCTGTTTTTCCCTTAGCCTGGAACATTCCATGTTGTTTCCATTTCCTTTTACTAACGTCTCCGGACGTTTGTCTTCCTGACAATCCTGAGTCTTCGCCTCCTGGCGCTCCTGACCCTCATCCTGAGTCGTTGATCCTGTTAGCGTCCTCGCTATGCGCGTTACTTTACTCTTTTGGGGTAAACTCACAAGATACCAACGCGGCAATTTCCTCTTTTTCAGACAATTACCCCTCTATAAATTTATGATTTAACTGTATTAACTGGTTTTTAACATTACAACGACTCTGTCATATCGCATAGGGACAATGGGCAATATCTCACGAAGTGTATGGCTTTTGCTTACAGCGTCGGCACGCCGAAAAATCCGCCTTTTGCTGGCGTTCAGGTATAATCGCGACAAAGCTTTGACTGACGGAGACGACCGCTTTGACTAACCTGAATTATCAACAGACGCATTTTGTGATGAGTGCGCCTGATATTCGCCATTTACCTTCCGATTCCGGAATTGAAGTGGCTTTTGCTGGCCGTTCCAATGCAGGTAAATCCAGCGCCCTGAACACCCTGACCAACCAAAAGAGCCTGGCGCGCACCTCTAAAACGCCAGGCCGCACCCAACTGATTAACCTGTTTGAAGTGGTAGATGGCAAACGACTGGTCGACCTGCCAGGCTATGGCTACGCGGAAGTCCCGGAAGAGATGAAGCGCAAATGGCAACGCGCGCTGGGGGAATATCTGGAGAAACGTCAAAGCCTACAAGGCTTAGTCGTTTTAATGGATATCCGCCATCCGTTGAAAGACCTCGACCAACAGATGATCCAGTGGGCTGTAGAGAGCAATATCCAGGTTCTGATACTGTTGACCAAGGCGGACAAACTGGCCAGCGGCGCGCGCAAGGCGCAGTTGAATATGGTACGTGAAGCCGTGCTGGCTTTTAATGGCGATGTGCAGGTAGAAGCGTTTTCCTCGTTGAAAAAGCAGGGAGTAGATAAGTTACGTCAGAAGCTGGATAGCTGGTTTAGCGAGTTAGCGCCGGTAGAAAAGGCGCAGGACGCCGAATAAACGGGTAGGACGGATAAGCGCCATCAGGCCATAAATGCCGGATGGCGACCAAACGCGTCTTATCCGGCTCATAACCTTTTCTTCCGTCCAATAAAAAACGCCCCAGTCATAAACTGACTGGGGCGGCTAAAATATTCAGCCAAATCCGATTACGTGAAGTAAAAGGTCTGAAAGATAGAACATCTTACCTCTGTACCCTACGTGAATAACTTTACTCTTTTTTGAGCAACACAGAAAGACTTTTTCGTAATTTTTTTTTCATTCTTTACATAGGGAATTCTAATATCTATCACAAAACCCCCTCACTTATGTTGCTTAATTACGAAAAAAGCGCGTTATCCTCTAAACGCTTAGTGCGCTTGATCCCAATTTTCTCCGCTGCCGACCTCCACCAGCAACGGCACATCAATACGCGTACAGTTTTCCATCAACTGATGGATACGTTTTGATACCGCATCTAAATCGTCTTTATGCACTTCGAACACCAGTTCATCGTGTACCTGCATAATCATCCGCACGCGCGGCTGCTCGGCCTGTAGCCAGGCATCAACGGCAATCATTGCACGCTTGATGATATCGGCTGCCGTTCCCTGCATGGGGGCATTGATCGCCGCACGCTCTGCCCCCGCACGCCGCGCCGCGTTGCTGGATTTAATATCCGGCAGGTAAAGGCGGCGTCCCTCCAGCGTTTCCACGTAGCCTTGTTCTTTTGCCTGAGCGCGGGTGCGCTCCATATATTCCAGCACGCCAGGGTAGCGTTCGAAGTAGAGATCCATATACTTCTGCGCCTCTTTACGCGGGATATTAAGCTGGCGAGAAAGACCAAAGGCGCTCATACCGTAAATCAGGCCAAAGTTAATGGCTTTCGCACTTCGGCGCTGTTCCCCGGTCACGCTATCCAGCGGCAGGCCAAATACTTCCGCCGCCGTTGCGCGGTGGATATCTTTCCCTTCGGCGAACGCCGTGAGCAGTCCTTTATCACGGGAAAGATGCGCCATAATACGCAACTCAATCTGTGAATAGTCCGCAGACACGATGAGATAATCCTCAGGCGCAATAAATGCCTGACGAATGCGGCGGCCTTCGTCGTTGCGCACCGGAATATTTTGCAGGTTCGGATCGGTCGACGATAAACGTCCCGTCGCCGTTACCGCCTGATGATAGGACGTATGGACGCGCCCGGTTTTCGGGTTAATCATCAGCGGCAGCTTATCGGTATAGGTAGATTTTAGCTTCGCCAGACCACGATACTCCAGAATCACTTTCGGCAGTGGATAGTCCAGCGCCAGCTCTTCCAGCACCTCTTCCGATGTTGACGGCGCACCGCCAGGCGTTTTCTTCAGCGGCTTAATACCCTGCTTTTCAAACAGGATGGTCTGTAACTGCTTCGTTGAGGACAGGTTGAACGCCTCGCCCGCTATGTCATGCGCTTTCTTTTCCAGTTCCGCCAGACGTAGCGTAATTTCTTCCGAATGTTTGTGCAAAACAGCAGGATCGATTTTTACGCCGTTGCGCTCAACGCGCGACAGTACCGGCACCAACGGCATTTCGATGTTTTCGAAAACATTCAGTGGGCCTTTGTGCTGCTGGAGCTCAGGCCACATTTTGAGATGCAACTGTAGCGTGACATCCGCATCTTCTGCCGCATAGCGTCCCGCTTCCTCCAGCGCGATCTGATTAAAGGTGAGCTGGTTTTTGCCTTTCCCGGCAATTTCTTCAAAGGTGATCGTTTTGTGCTTCAGCCAACGATCGGACAAGCTGTCCATATCATGGCGTCCGGCGACGCTGTTCAGAATGTAAGACTCAAGCATGGTATCAAAGGCGATACCGCGCAGCTCAATGCCATAGTTCTGCAAGACACCACGATCGTACTTGAGGTTTTGCCCCACTTTGCGCGCTTTTTCATCTTCCAGCAACGGCTTCAGCAGTTCCAGCGCACGCTGGCGGGAGATTTGATCCGGAGCGTCCAGATAATCATGCGCGACAGGCACATACGCGGCAACGCCAGGCTCGATAGCAAACGAGAGGCCCACCAGGTTGGCGGCGATATTATCCAGGCTGTCGGTCTCCGTGTCGAAAGCGAAAACTGGCGCTTTTTTCAGCTTTTCAATCCAGCTTTCCAGCGTGGCTTCGTCCAGAATAGTGACATAATTTTCATAAGAGAGCGCCGCTGTCGGCTCGCTGGGCGATTCATCAATAACGACCGTTTCCTGCGGTTTCGCCACCGGTTTCGCGCCCTTTGCCTGTAGCCACTTGCCTGACTCGACGTCCGCCGTCCAGCGCTTAAACTCATATTTTTTAAACAGGCCCAGCAGTTCATCCGCAATCGGCTGCTGAACTTCAAGCTGTTCGCAGGTCAACTCCAGCTCAACATCCGTTTTAATGGTGGCTAGTTTATAAGACAGGTACGCTACGTCTTTATTCTGCGCTAACTTACCGGCCATCGTTTTGGCACCGCGGAAAGTGAGACCGGCAATTTTTTCCGGCTCGGCGTACAGCGTATCCAGGCCGCCCAATCCCTGAAGCAAGGCTTGTGCCGTCTTCTCGCCCACGCCAGGTACGCCCGGAATATTATCCGAGGAGTCCCCCATCAGCGCCAGAAAGTCGATAATCAGTTCAGGCGGCACACCATACTTATTAACGACTTCATCCGGGCCGAGAATGGTGTTGGTCATGGTGTTGATCAGCGTAATATTCGGCGTCACCAACTGTGCCATATCTTTATCGCCAGTGCTGATTAATACTGGACGCCCCACCTTCTCCGCTTCTCGCGCCAGTGTACCGATAACGTCATCCGCTTCTACGCCAGAGACCGCCAGCAGGGGTAGCCCCATTGCTTTAACCATGGCATGTAACGGCTCTATTTGCGCACGCAGATCATCTGGCATAGGAGGACGATGCGATTTGTAATGTTCAAAGAGCTCGTCACGGAAGGTTTTTCCTTTGGCGTCAAACACCACCGCAGCATGCGTCGGCTGATACTGCATGATCAGGCTGCGCAACATGTTGAGGACACCATACATTGCGCCCGTAGGTTCTCCCGCACTGTTGGTTAACGGCGGAAACGCATGATAGGCGCGATAGAGATAGGATGAGCCATCTACGAGAATAAGTGGGTTTTCTGGGATCTGAACCATAATGTCCGTGCCTGTTTAACAGATTATGGTTAAAGGATGCCACATACAGGAGGAAAACTTGAGTTTTTCGCCGTATTTGCAGAAAAGTTTTGTGGATCTTCAGGATCGCTCGCAAAACAATCTGTGGATAACTTTGTGTATAAATTCTTGCCATTGCTTTAAAATCAGCGCGATAGTCTTCACATCTTAATAATTACCTATTATTTTCAATTAGTTGTTAACATCACACTTTTCTTATTATCTGATTCATGCCGTTATCATAATGTGGATAGTTGTTACGAGTGTTTCTATTTCACTCCGCGCCATCATTAGCATCGTTTTCTGATAGAATCAGCCTCTTGCGCCGTTTTCGCGCACCGTTTATGGCTAACTTTTGAATAATTCATTATGACGAGAATACTCGCGGCGATCACGCTCCTATTGAGTATCGTATTGACCATCCTGGTCACCATAGTTTGCTCAGTACCGATCATCGTTGCCGGAATGGTAAAGCTCCTTTTGCCTGTTCCCGGCGTCTGGCGTAAGGTCTCCATTTTCTGCAATTTCATGATGTATTGCTGGTGTGCTGGTCTTGCAGCGCTGCTACGCCTTAATCCGCATTTGCAATGGGATGTAGAAGGGTTAGAAGGACTGAGCAAGAAAAATTGGTATTTACTGATTTGTAATCATCGTAGCTGGGCCGATATCGTTGTGCTTTGCGTTCTGTTCCGCAAGCATATCCCAATGAATAAGTACTTTCTTAAACAGCAATTGGCCTGGGTGCCTTTCATCGGACTGGCGTGCTGGGCATTAGATATGCCGTTTATGAAGCGCTATTCCCGTAGCTACCTGCTCCGCCATCCTAATCGACGCGGCAAAGATGTTGAAACGACTCGTCGCTCTTGCGAAAAGTTTCGCCGGTATCCCACCACTATCGTTAACTTTGTTGAAGGCTCGCGATTTACGCATGAGAAACGCCAGCAAACGCATTCACCCTATCAACATCTGTTGCCACCAAAAGCAGCCGGTATTGCAATGGCGATTAACGTCTTAGGCGCACAGTTCGATAAGCTGCTTAATATTACGTTGTGTTACCCAAACAACGATCGCCACCCCTTCTACGATATGCTAAGCGGTAGGCTGACGCGTATTGTTGTTCGGGTGCAACTGGAACCCATAAATGAAGGACTGCACGGCGATTACGTGAACGACAAAATATTCAAACGCCGTTTTCAACGTTGGCTTAATACGCTGTGGGATAAGAAAGATATACAGATAGAAGGGATTAAAACGTCTTATAAAAACGCCGGTCAGTGACCGGCGTTCTTTTTATTTTTTATCAACCAAATATTTCACAGTATCAGCATACTGCTGAACAAAAACATCCATGCTGCTGGTATCCATGCCTTGTGGGTTAATCTGGTATTTGCCATTTACGAACATCGCCGGAACGCCCTGCAATTGCAGGTCAGACGCGGCTTTCTCCTGTTGCGCAACCAGTGATTTCACCACGAAGCTGTTCCATGCCGCATCGTAATCTTCGCCTTTGACGCCCGCATCAACGAACACTTTACGGATATCCGCGGCAGATTGTACTGTCTGGGTTTTCTGTACGGCTTCAAACAGCGGGACCGTGACTTTATCTTCTACACCCAACGCCATCGCCACCGCCCATGCCTGGGTGAGATCCTTGCCCAACGGCCCCAGGAACTCAACGTGGTACTTGGTCATTTTGGTGCCTTCCGGAAGCTTTTTCTTCACGTTGTCAGACACATGAAGCACTTCTTCAAACTGATAACAATGTGGGCAGTAGAAGGAGAAGAACTCCAGCACCTGGGGTTCGCCAGCGACCGGTTTATCCAGCGTGATATACTGTTTACCGTCGCTGATCTGTGCTGCCGAGGCGCTAAAAGCTAAAACCATACCAGCCAGCGCCAGCCAAATCTTTTTCATGATCAACTCTCTCCGATTAATACATTGGCGTTAATTGTAAAGGGGGTTCGTGCAAAATTTTTGTCTGCTCAATAAAAGTCGTTGTCTGTCGCTGCCAGTAATCTTCCCCTGTTAACCAGGGAAAGTTTTTCGGAAACGCAGGATCGCCCCAACGACGAATCAACCAGGCAAGATAATAAACTAAACGCATAGCGCGTAAAGGTTCAATGAGACCGATTTCAGACGTATCGAACTCACTAACTTCTTCATAAGCTTCAATAATGGTTTCAAGCTGCATTCGCTGTTCGGCTTTGTCGCCATTCAGCAGCATCCATAAATCCTGTATCGCCGGGCCGTTACGGGCATCATCTAAATCGACAAACAGCGGTCCATCACGCCATAGAATGTTGCCGGCATGACAATCGCCGTGCAATCGCAGCGTGGTGAAATCAGTGCGCCAGCATTCGGTAACTGCAGACAGTAGAGTATCAGTGGCTTTCAGGAAAGCCGCTTTTTGCCCGGAGGGAATCAGTGCGGCATCTTCGAATACCTGGCGAGGTTCAAAAAGATACTCTGCAAGCCCAATGTCAGGCCGGAAAGTGAAAGCTCGTTTTCGCCCCGTCTGATGCAATCGGCCAAGATAACGCCCTACCGCCTCCATCTGATCGATATTGTCCGCTTCAAACTGACGACCGCCTACGCTGGGGAAAATGGCATAATGATAGCCCTGATGCGCTAACAGCGTCTGGCCATTAAAAGCGAGCGGAGCAGCAACCGGAACCTCATCCTTCACCAGTTCAAGCGCGAACTGGTGTTCTTCCCGAATTTGATCAACAGACCAGCGTTCAGGACGATAAAACTTAACGACAAAACGTCGCCGATCTTCATCCTGAAACTGATAGACGCGGTTTTCATAACTGTTTAGCGGAGTCAGCCCGGAATCCACCCTGATCCCCTGTTCAAACAGCGCATCCATGATGGTTTCCGGGTGTAGCGTCTGGAAAGTAAAAGCGTTGTCGTTCATCCCATCATCCGGAAAATACTACGAATGATTCAGGATATCATTTCGTGGCGATTTCGGTGGCGCCGCTTACAAGGTTTTACTCTTTAATAACGCCGCGGGCGCGTAAAAGCGCCGTTTTAAAGTCTTCTTCATAGTCTTTTTGAATCCCCGGTATGGCGGCGTCTTTGGCGGAATCGCGCATTTTCAGATGGTAAATCAGGATATCATCAGTTAACTCTTCCAGATTGCCGTCAAAACCTGACTCTTTCGCCAGTTTCTGCAAAAATTGCGTCAGGTTAAGATCGGGCTCTTTCTGCCAGGCTGGCTGGAGGAGTTCAATGACTTCATTCAGACGTTTACATTTCATAGCTGTGCTCCTTATTCTTGATACAGACACGGTAGCAGGGTCAATCCCACAATAAAAGAGGCGATATCGGTGAATCAGGATGAAGTGATAACCGGCGTGGTGCTGGCAGGCGGTAAAGCCCGACGGATGGGAGGTGCGGATAAAGGTCTGCTTGAACTGGACGGTAAACCGCTCTGGCGGCACGTTGCCGACGCGCTCGCGCCACAACTTGCTACGGTCGTCGTAAGCGCTAATCGCCATCTGGATATCTACCGGGCCAGCGGCCTGAAAGTCATTCCGGATTCAATCGCTGACTTTCCCGGTCCGCTGGCGGGTATGCTTTCCGTTTTTCAGCAGGTAGCAGGCGACTGGTTTCTATTTTGCCCCTGTGACAATCCCTATATCCCCCACAACATAGTCGATCGTTTAGCAGCGCAGCGTCATAGCGCACCCGTGGTTTGGGTTCGTGATGGAGAACGCGATCATCCAACGATCGCGTTGATTAATCGTTCCGTTCAGCCCCAGTTGACAGCTTATTTGCAAGCAGGCGAGCGGCGGGTAATGATTTTTATGCACCAGGCAGGCGGACACGCCGTTGATTTCAGTGATTGTAAGGAGGCATTTGTGAACGTCAACACGCCGGAGGAACTCGCGAAATGGCAAAAGAGACCATAATACCGCTACTCGCAATTGCCGCGTGGAGCGGAACGGGAAAAACAACACTGCTGAAAAAACTGATCCCAGCACTTTGTGCGCGCGGGATTCGGCCAGGGCTGATTAAGCATACCCATCATGATATGGATGTCGATAAGCCGGGTAAAGATAGCTACGAGCTGCGTAAAGCCGGGGCGGCACAGACGCTGGTTGCCAGTCAGCAGCGCTGGGCGTTAATGACTGAAACGCCGGAGCAAGAAGAGTTAGATCTGGCATGGCTGGTGAGTCGGATGGATGCATCAAAGCTGGATCTGGTGCTGGTAGAAGGCTTTAAGCATGAGTCCGTGGCCAAGATCGTTCTGTTCCGTAACGACGCTGGGCACGATGTGAATGAGTTGGCTATCGATGAGCATACGATCGCCGTAGCCAGCGATATTGCGCTGGATATTGGCGTTCCGGTACTCGATTTGAACGATGTTGATGGAATTGTGGCGTTTATCGTAGCGACGTTAGGGTTAACTGCCGCCGCGGAGTGGGCGTAAACGCCTGCTCCGGGCTCTGTGTGCTGTTCTGTAGCCGGGACACACCGACTATTCACCGCATTTTTTGCAGCAGACGCAAAAAAGCCCATCCGTCAGGATGGGCTTCTTCACTATTCGATGCCTGGCAGTTCCCTACTCTCGCATGGGGAGACCCCACACTACCATCGGCGCTACGGCGTTTCACTTCTGAGTTCGGCATGGGGTCAGGTGGGACCACCGCGCTACGGCCGCCAGGCAAATTCTTTTGTGCTCTGTACGCAATTCTTTATCGCATCAGCGGTGTTGGCTGCATTCGTAAAGTCAGGCACATACTTCTGTATGCTCCTTCCTTTCCTTCGCTTGCCGCCTTGCTGCTGCGCAAATTATTGCGTACTCAACTCTGAATCAGTGCTGAAAATCGTCTCTCAACCGCCAAAACATCTTCGGCGTTGTAAGGTTAAGCCTCACGGTTCATTAGTACCGGTTAGCTCAACGCATCGCTGCGCTTACACACCCGGCCTATCAACGTCATCGTCTTTAACGTTCCTTCAGGAGACTCAAGGTCTCAGGGAAGACTCATCTCGGGGCAAGTTTCGTGCTTAGATGCTTTCAGCACTTATCTTTTCCGCATTTAGCTACCGGGCAGTGCCATTGGCATGACAACCCGAACACCAGTGATGCGTCCACTCCGGTCCTCTCGTACTAGGAGCAGCCCCCCTCAGTCTTCCAGCGCCCACGGCAGATAGGGACCGAACTGTCTCACGACGTTCTAAACCCAGCTCGCGTACCACTTTAAATGGCGAACAGCCATACCCTTGGGACCTACTTCAGCCCCAGGATGTGATGAGCCGACATCGAGGTGCCAAACACCGCCGTCGATATGAACTCTTGGGCGGTATCAGCCTGTTATCCCCGGAGTACCTTTTATCCGTTGAGCGATGGCCCTTCCATTCAGAACCACCGGATCACTATGACCTGCTTTCGCACCTGCTCGCGCCGTCACGCTCGCAGTCAAGCTGGCTTATGCCATTGCACTAACCTCCTGATGTCCGACCAGGATTAGCCAACCTTCGTGCTCCTCCGTTACTCTTTAGGAGGAGACCGCCCCAGTCAAACTACCCACCAGACACTGTCCGCAACCCGGATTACGGGTCCACGTTAGAACATCAAACATTAAAGGGTGGTATTTCAAGGTCGGCTCCACGCAGACTGGCGTCCACGCTTCAAAGCCTCCCACCTATCCTACACATCAAGGCTCAATGTTCAGTGTCAAGCTATAGTAAAGGTTCACGGGGTCTTTCCGTCTTGCCGCGGGTACACTGCATCTTCACAGCGAGTTCAATTTCACTGAGTCTCGGGTGGAGACAGCCTGGCCATCATTACGCCATTCGTGCAGGTCGGAACTTACCCGACAAGGAATTTCGCTACCTTAGGACCGTTATAGTTACGGCCGCCGTTTACCGGGGCTTCGATCAGGAGCTTCGCTTGCGCTGACCCCATCAATTAACCTTCCGGCACCGGGCAGGCGTCACACCGTATACGTCCACTTTCGTGTTTGCACAGTGCTGTGTTTTTAATAAACAGTTGCAGCCAGCTGGTATCTTCGACTGACTTCAGCTCCATGAGTAAATCACTTCACCTACGTGTCAGCGTGCCTTCTCCCGAAGTTACGGCACCATTTTGCCTAGTTCCTTCACCCGAGTTCTCTCAAGCGCCTTGGTATTCTCTACCTGACCACCTGTGTCGGTTTGGGGTACGATTTGATGTTACCTGATGCTTAGAGGCTTTTCCTGGAAGCAGGGCATTTGTTGCTTCAGCACCGTGGTGCCTCGTCATCACGCCTCAGTGTTAAAGTGAACCGGATTTACCTGGAACACACACCTACACGCTTAAACCGGGACAACCGTCGCCCGGCCAACATAGCCTTCTCCGTCCCCCCTTCGCAGTAACACCAAGTACGGGAATATTAACCCGTTTCCCATCGACTACGCCTTTCGGCCTCGCCTTAGGGGTCGACTCACCCTGCCCCGATTAACGTTGGACAGGAACCCTTGGTCTTCCGGCGAGCGGGCTTTTCACCCGCTTTATCGTTACTTATGTCAGCATTCGCACTTCTGATACCTCCAGCACCCCTCACAGGACACCTTCAACGGCTTACAGAACGCTCCCCTACCCAACAACACACAGTGTCGCTGCCGCAGCTTCGGTGCATGGTTTAGCCCCGTTACATCTTCCGCGCAGGCCGACTCGACCAGTGAGCTATTACGCTTTCTTTAAATGATGGCTGCTTCTAAGCCAACATCCTGGCTGTCTGGGCCTTCCCACATCGTTTCCCACTTAACCATGACTTTGGGACCTTAGCTGGCGGTCTGGGTTGTTTCCCTCTTCACGACGGACGTTAGCACCCGCCGTGTGTCTCCCGTGATAACATTCTCCGGTATTCGCAGTTTGCATCGGGTTGGTAAGCCGGGATGGCCCCCTAGCCGAAACAGTGCTCTACCCCCGGAGATGAGTTCACGAGGCGCTACCTAAATAGCTTTCGGGGAGAACCAGCTATCTCCCGGTTTGATTGGCCTTTCACCCCCAGCCACAGGTCATCCGCTAATTTTTCAACATTAGTCGGTTCGGTCCTCCAGTTAGTGTTACCCAACCTTCAACCTGCCCATGGCTAGATCACCGGGTTTCGGGTCTATACCCTGCAACTTAACGCCCAATTAAGACTCGGTTTCCCTTCGGCTCCCCTATGCGGTTAACCTTGCTACAGAATATAAGTCGCTGACCCATTATACAAAAGGTACGCAGTCACCCCCCATAAAGAGAGGCTCCCACTGCTTGTACGTACACGGTTTCAGGTTCTGTTTCACTCCCCTCGCCGGGGTTCTTTTCGCCTTTCCCTCACGGTACTGGTTCACTATCGGTCAGTCAGGAGTATTTAGCCTTGGAGGATGGTCCCCCCATATTCAGACAGGATACCACGTGTCCCGCCCTACTCATCGAGCTCACAGCATGTGCGCTTTTGTGTACGGGGCTCTCACCCTGTATCGCGCGCCTTTCCAGACGCTTCCACTAACACACATGCTGATTCAGGCTCTGGGCTCCTCCCCGTTCGCTCGCCGCTACTGGGGGAATCTCGGTTGATTTCTTTTCCTCGGGGTACTTAGATGTTTCAGTTCCCCCGGTTCGCCTCATTAACCTATGGATTCAGTTAATGATAGTGTGACGAGTCACACTGGGTTTCCCCATTCGGACATCGCCGGTTATAACGGTTCATATCACCTTACCGGCGCTTTTCGCAGATTAGCACGTCCTTCATCGCCTCTGACTGCCAGGGCATCCACCGTGTACGCTTGGTCGCTTAACCTCACAACCCGAAGATGTTTCGTAAAACATCATCGTGTCGCGAAAATTTGAGAGACTCATGAACAATCGGAATTGTTCTTGTTTCAATTTTCAGCTTGATCCAGATTTTTAAAGAGCAAAACTTCGCAGTGAACCCTTTCAGGTACACTCTGAAGTATTTTTTCGTAATACACTCACGAGATGGTGGAGCTATGCGGGATCGAACCGCAGACCTCCTGCGTGCAAAGCAGGCGCTCTCCCAGCTGAGCTATAGCCCCATCGTGTAGTCAGAACCTCTTTACCGATAATTTTTCCTGAGACAAGGCGTGGAATAACGAAGCATACATCAGTATGTGAGTTATTTCACAACGCAGTATTCAGGGAAAATTTGGTAGGCCTGAGTGGACTTGAACCACCGACCTCACCCTTATCAGGGGTGCGCTCTAACCACCTGAGCTACAAGCCTGTAGAGGTTTTACTGCTCGTTTTTCATCAGACAATCTGTGTGAGCACTGCAAAGTACGCTTCTTTCAGGTAAGGAGGTGATCCAACCGCAGGTTCCCCTACGGTTACCTTGTTACGACTTCACCCCAGTCATGAATCACAAAGTGGTAAGCGCCCTCCCGAAGGTTAAGCTACCTACTTCTTTTGCAACCCACTCCCATGGTGTGACGGGCGGTGTGTACAAGGCCCGGGAACGTATTCACCGTGGCATTCTGATCCACGATTACTAGCGATTCCGACTTCATGGAGTCGAGTTGCAGACTCCAATCCGGACTACGACGCACTTTATGAGGTCCGCTTGCTCTCGCGAGGTCGCTTCTCTTTGTATGCGCCATTGTAGCACGTGTGTAGCCCTGGTCGTAAGGGCCATGATGACTTGACGTCATCCCCACCTTCCTCCAGTTTATCACTGGCAGTCTCCTTTGAGTTCCCGACCTAATCGCTGGCAACAAAGGATAAGGGTTGCGCTCGTTGCGGGACTTAACCCAACATTTCACAACACGAGCTGACGACAGCCATGCAGCACCTGTCTCACAGTTCCCGAAGGCACATTCGCATCTCTGCAAACTTCTGTGGATGTCAAGACCAGGTAAGGTTCTTCGCGTTGCATCGAATTAAACCACATGCTCCACCGCTTGTGCGGGCCCCCGTCAATTCATTTGAGTTTTAACCTTGCGGCCGTACTCCCCAGGCGGTCTACTTAACGCGTTAGCTCCGGAAGCCACGCCTCAAGGGCACAGCCTCCAAGTAGACATCGTTTACGGCGTGGACTACCAGGGTATCTAATCCTGTTTGCTCCCCACGCTTTCGCACCTGAGCGTCAGTCTTTGTCCAGGGGGCCGCCTTCGCCACCGGTATTCCTCCAGATCTCTACGCATTTCACCGCTACACCTGGAATTCTACCCCCCTCTACAAGACTCAAGCCTGCCAGTTTCGAATGCAGTTCCCAGGTTGAGCCCGGGGATTTCACATCCGACTTGACAGACCGCCTGCGTGCGCTTTACGCCCAGTAATTCCGATTAACGCTTGCACCCTCCGTATTACCGCGGCTGCTGGCACGGAGTTAGCCGGTGCTTCTTCTGCGGGTAACGTCAATTGCTGCGGTTATTAACCACAACACCTTCCTCCCCGCTGAAAGTACTTTACAACCCGAAGGCCTTCTTCATACACGCGGCATGGCTGCATCAGGCTTGCGCCCATTGTGCAATATTCCCCACTGCTGCCTCCCGTAGGAGTCTGGACCGTGTCTCAGTTCCAGTGTGGCTGGTCATCCTCTCAGACCAGCTAGGGATCGTCGCCTTGGTGAGCCGTTACCTCACCAACAAGCTAATCCCATCTGGGCACATCTGATGGCAAGAGGCCCGAAGGTCCCCCTCTTTGGTCTTGCGACGTTATGCGGTATTAGCCACCGTTTCCAGTAGTTATCCCCCTCCATCAGGCAGTTTCCCAGACATTACTCACCCGTCCGCCACTCGTCAGCAAAGCAGCAAGCTGCTTCCTGTTACCGTTCGACTTGCATGTGTTAGGCCTGCCGCCAGCGTTCAATCTGAGCCATGATCAAACTCTTCAATTTAAGTTTGATGCTCGTGAATTAAACTTCGTAATGAATTACGTGTTCACTCAGAGACTTGGTATTCATTTTTCGTCCGGGGACGTTAAGAATCCGTATCCTCGAGTGCCCACACAGATTGTCTGATAAATTGTTAAAGAGCAGTGCCGCTGCGCTTTTCTCAGCGGCGCGGGGTGTGCATATTACGCTTTCCCGCTTCAGAGTCAAGCGTTTATTTTCGCTTTTCTCCGTGAGGCTCTGGTCTGAACCCCGCTGACCCGGCGGCCTGTGTGCCGTTGTTCCGTGTCAGTGGTGGCGCATTATAGGGAGTTATTTCCGCCTGACAAGAGGAAATTTAAAATAATTTTCTGAGTGCGCACTTTTTATGCTTTACGCTTATTTTGCCGACGATTTGTTAGTTAAATGGGCTATTTCACGGGCAAAGTTCGCAACCTGATCCCAGTCGGTGTACACCACTTCTTTACTGGTATCCGTTTCGCCGCCCGACATTTTCATAATAAGCTTGATCATCAGACGGTCATACCAGCGATAGCGGGGATAGCGAAGCGCGCCTGCAATGACAGCGCAATGATCAGGTCGCCACGGAGAACTCATCAAAAACTTACGCGCGTAGCTGTTAGTCTGCGGCGTCCGTTTTTCCGCTTTACGCGCCACCAGGTTAACGGAATAAAAGGCGCTCGGCATTCCGTTCAACCGCGGAGCGTATTTCTTAACGAACTCCTGGAAGGCGCTGTGGTAATGACCATAACGAATGGACGCGCCAATCACTACGCGATCATAGCTATCCCAGTCTGGCTCTTCTGCGCGATGCAGATTAACGACATCGGCCCAGATCCCCATCTCTTTGAGTTCAGAAGCCAGATAAGAGGCAATTTCGCGCGTTTGTCCGTCCCGGGTAGAGAAAAGAATCAATGTTTTCACGTGTTACTCCATTATTCACGCCAGAAAGTCGGGGTAAAAAGTACCAGCAAAGTGAATACTTCCAGACGACCAAATAGCATGTTGGCGATGAGTATCCATTTCGCAACCGGATTCATACTGGCGAAGTTATCAGCAACACCCCCCAGCCCCGGTCCCAGGTTATTAAGCGTAGCCACTACCGAGGCGAAAGCCGAGAAATCATCTACGCCTGTAGCGATAATGGCCAGCATACTGACAATAAATACCAGCGCGTAGGCAGAGAAGAATCCCCAGACGGCTTCCAGAATACGTTCTGGCAGCGCCCGGTTCCCCAACTTAATACTGTAAACGGCATTCGGATGCACCAGACGTTTGAGTTCGCGGTTCCCCTGTTTAAACAACAGCAGAATGCGGATAACCTTTAACCCCCCGCCCGTTGACCCGGCGCAACCGCCAATAAACGCAGAACATAGCAGCAAGACTGGCAAAAACAGCGGCCAACGCGCAATGCTGTCCGTGGTAAACCCTGCCGTTGTCGCCATCGACACAACCTGGAAGAACGCCTGATTTAGCGTTGTCAGCGCCGAGTCGTAGATATTATGGAACCACAGTACCAGCGTGCAGATCACCACCAACGTCAACTGTACGCCGATGAACATGCGGAATTCCGGATCGCGCCAGTATACTTTCAGGCTACGCCCACTTAATAAAGAGAAATGCAAACCATAGTTACAACCGGAGATCAGTAGGAAAATAGCGATGATGGTATTAATAGTGGGACTATCAAAATAGCCTACGCTGGCGTCATGCGTTGAGAAGCCGCCGATGGCGATAGTGGCGAAGCTGTGTCCGATAGCGTCAAACGCGGGCATCCCCGCAAACCATAGCGCCAGTGCGCAGGCTGCCGTTAGCAAGACATAGATAAGCCACAGCGTTTTCGCCGTCTCCGCAATACGCGGGCGCATTTTGTTATCTTTCAGCGGCCCCGGCATTTCCGCCCGATAGAGTTGCATCCCCCCGACGCCGAGGATAGGGAGAATCGCCACCGCCAGCACAATGATCCCCATGCCGCCAAACCATTGCAGCATCTGACGATAAAAAAGAATGGCGTGCGGTAATGAATCCAGCCCCACCAGCGTAGTGGCACCCGTGGTGGTTAACCCAGAGAACGATTCAAAAAAAGCATCGGTAATGGTGAGGTTAGGGCTTTCCGAGAAAATAAACGGCAGCGCACCCACGCTGCCCAGCACGGTCCAGAACAGCACCACGATAAGAAATCCTTCGCGGGATTTCAGCTCGCCCTTTTCCCTGCGGTTCGGCCACCACAGCATGGAACCGATCGCCAGCGCGACAAAAAAGGTCTGCGTGAACGCCCTTCCTGCGCCATCACGATATATTAGCGCTACCAGTCCCGGGAGAATCATTGTCCCCGAAAATAAGATAACCAGTAGTCCAACGATTCGGGTAATGGCGCGAAAATGCATCTCTGCCGCTTCCTTTATTCTTAACAATGAGGTGGGGATTATTCTTCAATCGCTAACAATTGCAATGAACCACGGCTAAAATCCGCCAGTTTTGTGGAAAATGCATCCACATGAGCAAAAGGAAGCGCCACCCTGAGCCGAACAGACGCCTGATAATCGCTGGAAACAATCTTCCCGGCAAACTGTCCTAATAATGCTTCGATTCCGGCCAACTGACCGTACTCACACTGCAAAGTATATTCGGTTAATGGCGTCTTGCGCTGTGTGGCAAGCTGACGTAATGCCTGATTCACACCGCCGCCATAGGCTTTTACCAGCCCGCCCGTACCCAGCAGAATACCACCATAGTAGCGCACGACGACGGCGGTAATCTCTCCGACGCCGCTGCCCATCAATTGCGCAAGCATCGGCTTGCCTGCCGTTCCCGCCGGTTCGCCGTCGTCTGAAAAGCCCAGTTGCTGTGAGTCGTCCGGCGCACCCGCCACCCACGCCACGCAATGGTGACGCGCATCAGGATGCTCAGCTCTGACTGACTCCACAAACGCTTTCGCCGCGTCTACGCCATCGGTATGCGCCAATAGCGTAATAAAGCGGCTTTTTTTGATCTCTTCAACAACGGTGACCGGCGCTGCAGGGATTAACCAACTGTCCATTACGCCAGTTTTAAATCCCGCGTCATGTTTTCCACGCCGTTTTCGTGGATGACCACGTTATCTTCAATGCGAATACCGCCGAAAGGCTTGAACGCTTCAATTTTCTGCCAGTTGAAGTGCTTGCTGAACGGCCCTTCGCGCCACGGCGCTAACAACGATTCGATAAAGTAAATCCCCGGCTCGATGGTCAACACCATTCGCGGCTGTAACACACGCGTGCAGCGCAGATACGGGTATTTGGACGGCGCGGCGAGATGCGTACCGGAATCATCCTGCATAAACCCGGCTACATCGTGTACCTGCAGACCCAACGGATGACCAATACCGTGCGGCATAAACGGCCCGGTGAGATCATTTTCCACCATCGCCTCTTCACTCATATCGGTAATGATTTGATGTTTACGCAGCAGCGTCGCGATGCGCTGATGGAACTGAATATGATAATCCACATAGCTGACGCCCGCCTTCATGGTAGCGATCAGCGCCAACTGTTCGTCGTTAACATCTTTCACTAGGTGGGCGTAGTCGTTATCGCTTTTCGCTGACCAGGTCCGCGTCAGATCCGCCGCGTAGCCGTTGTATTCCGCGCCCGCATCCAGCAGGAAGCTGCGCATTTCAGACGGCGCCTGATGATCCAGTTTAGTGTAATGCAGCACGGCGGCATGTTCGTTCAGCGCCACAATGTTGCTGTACGGAACATCGGTATCGCGATGACCCGTGGCGGTCAGGTAGGCCAGGTTGATGTCAAACTCGCTCATGCCGGAACGGAAGGCCTCTTCCGCCGCGCGATGGCCGCTCACCGCCATTTTCTGCGCTTCGCGCATACAGGCCAGTTCATAATCCGTTTTATAGGCGCGGTAGTAATGCAGATAGTCGATGACACCTTTCGGGTTGATGTTGTTAGCAGCGATATCCAATTGTAGCGCGCGCTCAGGAACCGGGCCGATATAGCCGATATTGCCACGCGCGGCAGGCAGTTGGCTGCCGATGCCATCCGCTTTCGGTAAGGCGACGACCTCGACTTCTTCCGTCCAGAAGGACGTTGGCAGCGGTTCAACGTTATGCCAGTAATCGACCGGCAGATAAAACCACAATTTGGGTTTGTTGACGCCATCAACCAGCAGCCAGCAATTTGGAACCTGCGTTACCGGCACCCACGCTTTAAACTGCGGATTGACCTTAAACGGATAAGGGTGATCGTCGAGAAAGACGTTGAATAGCTCGCCGGAGTGAATAAGTAACGCATCCAGCTTAAAGCGCGCCAGAACATCGCGCGTCCGTTCTTGTAAGGTAACAATATGATTTTTATAGAGCGCGGCCAGTGATTCCATTTTTTACCCTTCTGTTTTTTTGACCTCAAGTCCCCGCATCTTAGCACATCGCTCCACGAGAGCGTGATCTCTGCCGAGCGTGATCACATCGGCATTTCTTTAATCATTTATTTGCATTTTTTTAACACAAAATACACACTTCGCTTCATCTGGTACGACCAGATCACCTTGTGGATTCAGGAGACTGACATGCTTTATAAAGGCGACACCCTGTACCTCGACTGGCTGGAAGATGGCATCGCCGAACTGGTGTTCGATGCTCCAGGCTCGGTCAATAAACTCGACACCGCAACCGTCGCCAGCCTCGGCCAGGCGCTTGAGGTGCTGGAAAAGCAACACGATTTAAAAGGGCTACTGCTGCGCTCTAATAAAGCGGCCTTTATTGTCGGCGCGGACATCACCGAATTTCTTTCACTGTTCCTCGTACCCGAAGAGCAGTTAAGCCAATGGCTGCATTTCGCTAACAGCGTCTTTAACCGTCTGGAAGATTTACCCGTACCGACCCTTGCCGCCGTAAACGGCTATGCGCTGGGCGGCGGGTGCGAATGCGTGCTGGCGACCGATTACCGTCTGGCGACGCCAGACCTCCGTATCGGTCTGCCGGAAACCAAACTGGGCATCATGCCTGGCTTCGGCGGCTCCGTTCGTTTGCCGCGTATGCTGGGCGCGGACAGCGCGCTGGAGATTATCGCGGCAGGTAAAGATGTCGGTGCTGAGCACGCGCTGAAAATCGGCCTTGTGGACGGCGTGGTCAAACAAGAGAAGCTAATTGAAGGCGCGATAGCGGTCTTACGCCAGGCCATTGCTGGCGACCTTGACTGGAAAGCCAAGCGCCAGCCGAAGCTGGAGCCGTTGAAACTCAGTAAGATTGAAGCGGCGATGAGCTTTACCATCGCTAAAAGCATGGTCGCACAAACGGCGGGTAAACATTATCCGGCGCCGATGACCGCAGTGAAAACCATTGAAGCCGCCGCGCGTTTTGGTCGTGAAGAAGCGCTGAATCTGGAAAATAAAAGCTTTGTTCCGCTGGCGCATACCAATGAGGCTCGCGCGCTGGTCGGTATCTTCCTCAACGATCAATATGTAAAAGGTAAATCCAAAAAGCTGACCAAAGATATTGAGACGCCGAAACAGGCAGCCGTACTGGGCGCGGGCATTATGGGCGGCGGTATCGCTTACCAGTCGGCCTGGAAAGGCGTACCGGTCATTATGAAAGATATCAACGATAAATCGTTGACTCTCGGCATGACCGAAGCGGCCAAGCTGCTGAACAAACAGCTGGAGCGCGGCAAGATCGACGGTCTGAAGCTGGCGGGCGTCATTTCAACCATCCACCCGACTCTCGATTATACCGGTTTCGATCGCGTAGATGTTGTTGTCGAAGCGGTGGTTGAAAATCCGAAAGTGAAAAAAGCGGTACTGGTGGAAACGGAAGAAAAAGTACGCCCGGAAACCGTGCTGGCCTCGAATACCTCCACCATTCCGATCGGTGAACTGGCAAGCGTCCTGAAACGTCCTGAAAACTTCTGCGGAATGCACTTCTTTAACCCGGTACACCGGATGCCGCTGGTTGAAATTATTCGCGGTGAGAAGAGTTCAGACGAAACCATTGCCAAAGTCGTCGCCTGGGCAAACAAAATGGGCAAGACGCCGATTGTGGTCAACGACTGCCCCGGCTTCTTTGTTAACCGCGTGCTATTCCCCTATTTCGCCGGTTTCAGTCAACTACTGCGTGACGGCGCGGATTTCCGCAACGTCGATAAAGTGATGGAAAAACAGTTCGGCTGGCCGATGGGCCCAGCCTATCTGCTGGATGTTGTCGGTATTGATACCGCGCATCACGCACAGGCGGTAATGGCGGCAGGCTTCCCGCAACGGATGCATAAAGAGTATCGCGATGCGATCGACGCGCTGTTTGACGCCAGCCGTTTTGGGCAAAAAAACGGTCTGGGCTTCTGGCGCTATAAAGAAGACAGCAAGGGTAAGCCGAAGAAAGAAGAAGATGCCGCTGTGGATGACCTGCTGGCAAGCGTCAGCCAGCCGAAACGCGATTTCAGCGACGACGAGATTATCGCCCGCATGATGATCCCGATGATTAACGAAGTGGTTCGCTGTCTGGAAGAAGGCATTATCGCAAGCCCGGCGGAAGCCGATATGGCGCTGGTCTACGGCCTGGGCTTCCCTCCGTTCCACGGCGGCGCGTTCCGCTGGCTGGATACACAGGGCAGCGCGAAATATCTTGATATGGCGCAGCAGTATCAACACCTCGGCCCGCTGTATGAGGTGCCGGAAGGGCTGCGTAATAAAGCGCGCCATAACGAACCGTATTATCCCCCGGTTGAACCAGCCCGTCCGGTTGGTTCTCTGAAAACGGCTTAAGGAGTCACAATGGAACAGGTTGTCATTGTCGATGCTATTCGCACCCCGATGGGCCGTTCGAAAGGCGGCGCGTTTCGCAACGTGCGGGCAGAAGATCTCTCCGCCCACTTAATGCGTAGCCTGCTGGCGCGTAATCCGGCGCTGGAAGCGGCGACTCTCGATGATATTTACTGGGGCTGCGTACAACAAACGCTGGAACAAGGCTTCAACATTGCCCGTAACGCCGCGCTGCTGGCAGAAATTCCCCATTCGGTACCGGCGGTCACCGTCAACCGTCTGTGTGGCTCCTCGATGCAGGCGTTACACGATGCAGCGCGAATGATCATGACCGGCGACGCACAGGTTTGTCTGGTAGGCGGCGTGGAGCATATGGGGCATGTGCCAATGAGCCATGGCGTCGATTTTCATCCGGGTCTGAGCCGCAACGTCGCCAAAGCGGCAGGGATGATGGGGCTGACGGCGGAAATGCTCTCCCGCCTGCATGGTATCAGCCGGGAAATGCAGGACCAGTTCGCCGCGCGTTCTCACGCCCGCGCCTGGGCCGCCACCCAATCTGGCGCATTCAAAACGGAGATTATCCCGACTGGCGGTCATGATGCCGATGGCGTACTGAAGCAGTTTAATTACGATGAAGTGATCCGCCCGGAAACCACGGTCGAAGCGCTATCAACGCTGCGTCCGGCATTTGACCCTGTCAGTGGTACGGTTACGGCGGGCACCTCATCCGCGCTTTCCGATGGCGCAGCCGCCATGCTGGTAATGAGCGAAAGTCGCGCCCGTGAGTTGGGCCTGAAACCTCGCGCCCGTATTCGCTCAATGGCAGTGGTAGGTTGTGATCCGTCAATTATGGGTTACGGGCCGGTGCCGGCGTCAAAACGGGCGTTGAAAAAAGCAGGACTATCGGCCAGCGATATCGATGTATTTGAGATGAACGAAGCATTTGCCGCGCAGATCCTGCCATGCATTAAAGATCTGGGACTAATGGAGCAGATAGACGAGAAGATCAACCTCAACGGCGGCGCGATCGCGCTTGGTCATCCGCTCGGCTGCTCCGGAGCACGTATCAGCACTACGCTTATCAACCTGATGGAGCGTAAAGACGCGCAGTTTGGTCTGGCGACGATGTGTATTGGCCTGGGTCAGGGCATCGCCACGGTGTTTGAGCGGGTTTAATTATTTCAGCCCGGGCACCCGATAAAACATGCCGGATGACGACGCTGGCGCGTCTTATCCGGCCTACAACGTATCGTTTCCACGAGAAAATTTAGTTGCCGTTCTTCCCGCCTGTCAGGGGCGGGTTTTTTGCTTTTAAATGAATGCGAATGCATCGCCAAACAGACGATCTTCCCGCGCGTTACGCTCGTTACAGAACAGATCGCGGGCGATTTTCGCCATCTCAAAACGTCCGGCAATATAAATATCGTGCCCTGCCAGCGTACCGTGATCCTGCAATACTGCTGTAAGTACCGTTCCTGTACGTCCACGCCAGCCCTCTTCCGGCTGCTCGACAACAGGTTCAATACGCAAATTCGGATGGTTAACAGAGAGCGCTTCCAGCTCAGAGAGATCATAGAGGTGCTTTTCTTCGCGACCGCCCCAGTAAATGGTAACATCGCGGGCCGGGTTGCGCGCCAACGCCGTCAACAGGATGGAGCGCACATAAGAAAAGCCCGTACCGCCCGCGATCAGAATCAACGGACGATCTTCATCATCACGTAGCCAGGCGTCGCCATGCGGAATATCGACGACGATTTCCCGGTCTTTCAGAATCCGATCCATGACCGCCATCGCATACAAATTGAGCTCGGAAGCGCCAATGTGTAATTCAATAAACCCTTTCTCGTCCGGCGTTGAGGCCATCGAAAACGGGCGTTTATCACGCTCGTCCATTACGACCATCAAATACTGACCAGCGCGGAATGAAAACGCCGCGTCCGGCACTAAACGAACCCGATATACGGTATCGGTGATAGCTTCTACCGAGGTCACTTTACAGCTTAAGGTTGTCATGCGCTCCCTCTGTCGGGTGTCGGGTCAATACCGACATTTTTCAAGCCGCATCGCCGCTGCCTGAAATGTCGGTGTCCGCTTTCAGTTATTTAAAGATAGCCAGCTCATCCCAAATCGCATCAATACGCGCGGTAACTTCAGGATCTTTAACAATAGGACGACCCCACTCGCGTTGGGTTTCGCCCGGCCATTTGTTTGTGGCATCCAGCCCCATTTTTGAACCCAGCCCGGAGACCGGCGAGGCAAAATCCAGGTAATCAATCGGCGTATTTTCAACCAGCACCGTATCCCGCGCAGGGTCCATACGGGTGGTAATCGCCCAAATCACATCATTCCAGTCGCGTGCGTTAACGTCATCATCGCAAACGATAACAAATTTCGTATACATAAACTGGCGCAAAAACGACCAAACTCCCATCATGACGCGTTTCGCATGACCAGCGTACTGCTTTTTCATCGTCACTACCGCCAGGCGATAGGAACACCCTTCCGGCGGCAGATAAAAGTCGACGATTTCCGGAAATTGTTTTTGCAGAATAGGCACGAAAACTTCATTGAGCGCCACCCCTAATACCGCTGGCTCATCGGGCGGACGTCCGGTATAGGTGGAGTGATAGATGGCATCCTCACGTTGCGTAATATGCGTAACAGTAAAGACCGGGAAGTTATCCACTTCATTATAATAGCCCGTATGATCGCCATAGGGTCCCTCCGGCGCCATCTCTCCCGGCTCAATGTAACCTTCAAGAATAATCTCGGCGCTGGCAGGCACTTCCTGATCGTTAGAAAGGCATTTAACCACTTCAGTTTTCGTGCCGCGCAGCAAGCCCGCAAAGGCATATTCCGACAGAGTATCAGGAACGGGAGTCACGGCGCCAAGAATTGTCGCCGGATCGGCGCCTAATGCGACGGAGACCGGGAAACGTTCGCCCGGACGCGCGGCTAACCACTCCTGAAAATCCAACGCGCCGCCGCGATGGGACAGCCAGCGCATAATCAGCTTATTTTTACCTATCAACTGCTGACGATAAATGCCCAGGTTTTGCCGTTCTTTGTGCGGGCCGCGCGTTACCGTCAGTCCCCAGGTAATCAGCGGCGCGGCGTCGTCCGGCCAACAGGTCATGATAGGGAGGCGCGTTAAATCGACATCATCGCCAGAAGCGATTTTCTGCTGACAAGGCGCGCCGCGTAACCGTTTCGTTGGCATGTTCAGCACTTGCTTAAACTGCGGCAGCTTGTCAAACAGATCGCGAAAACCTTTCGGCGGCTCAGGTTCTTTCAGAAACGCTAATAATTTACCCACTTCCCGTAATGCGGAAACATCATCCTGCCCCATGCCCATCGCCACGCGCTTTGGCGTGCCAAAAAGGTTGCACAGCACCGGCATTGAGTAACCTTTAGGATTTTCAAACAGCAACGCAGGCCCACCGGCACGCAGCGTGCGGTCAGCGATTTCCGTGATTTCCAGATGAGGATCCACAGGTATTGTGATGCGTTTTAGTTCCCCCTGCAGCTCAAGTAGCGTCAGGAAGTCGCGTAAATCGTGATATTTCATGGCGTCCATAGTAGCCTCTTGGTAAGCGCATCATTATACGGCGTTCATCATCGGGATGCTGTAGTTTTGTTAAATTAGCGTGAACTCTGGCAACCAACGCAAACCCAGATGCGGCTTGAAGGATGAAGTGTATAATTAACTTCGCGCATGGCTTTTGCTATGCTTGCGCCCCGAACAAGCGGATAAGAGTCATTATGCAATCCTGGTATTTACTGTACTGCAAACGCGGGCAACTTCATCGTGCCCAGGAACACCTCGAAAGACAGGCGGTAAGCTGCCTGACGCCGATGATCACCCTGGAAAAAATGGTGCGCGGAAAACGTACCTCCGTCAGCGAGCCGCTCTTTCCTAATTATCTGTTCGTTGAATTCGATCCGGAAGTGATACATACCACTACGATCAACGCCACGCGCGGCGTCAGCCATTTTGTGCGCTTTGGCGCGCATCCTGCGATCGTGCCCTCCAGCGTTATTCATCAGCTTTCTATCTACAAGCCCGAAGGGGTTGTCGATCCTGAAACCCCCTATCCCGGCGATAGCGTCATCATCACGGAAGGCGCATTTGAAGGGCTGAAAGCGATTTTTACCGAACCGGATGGCGAAACGCGTTCGATGTTACTGCTTAATTTACTCAATAAAGAAGTGAAGCAGAGCGTAAAAAACACCGGTTTTCGCAAGATTTAGCGATCGTTCAGAATACGACCTCAAATAAGGTTCTGGCGTTGGCATCTGTCATCGCCGCTAACCATTGCGGATCTTCACCACGCCATAGCGCGATGCGCTCCAGGATGTGAGGCAGATAAGCGGGCTCGTTGCGTCGTGACGTCGGTTTCGGCGTAAGATCGCGAGGCAACAGATACGGCGCGTCGGTTTCTATCAGTAGCTTTTCCGCTGGAATAAACGGTAATAGTTCACGTAGCTCAAGCCCGCGTCGTTCGTCGCAAACCCACCCGGTAATACCGATATAGATTCCTCTGTCCACACAGGCCTGCATTTGCTGGCGTGAACCGGTAAAGCAGTGCAGTATTGCGCCGGGAAGACTATCCAGCCAGGGATCAAGCAATGCCAGAAATCGCTCATGCGCGTCCCGGCAGTGCATAAAGATTGGCATCTGTAATTCGGCGGCAATTTGTAGCTGCGCCTGAAAGGCACGCTCCTGCTCCTGCGGCGTGGAAAAATTGCGATTGAAATCCAGCCCACACTCACCGATAGCGACGACTTCCGGCTGGTTCGCCAGCGCAATAATGGTGTCTTCAGACGCGGATGACCACTGGCTGCTGTCATGGGGATGGACGCCTGCCGTCGACCAACAATGAGGGTAGCACCGCGCCAATTTTAACGCCTGCTGACTTTCATGGATGTTCGTTCCGGTCAGTAGCATACCTTTTACTCCCGCCGCAAACGCACGGGCGACCACATCATCACGATCTTTTGCAAACTGGCTGCTGGTTAAATTAACGCCAATATCAAACATGCTTGCCCCCATATGACAACCGCCCTGGCGGGCGGTTGTACTTAGTCTTCAGTATGCGCGGCCTTTTCGGTCTCGGCCTCGTTATCTTCGTCGCGCGTCCGTCGCTTACCGACATAAAAGCGTGAGCAGAAAACGCCAATTTCAAACAGGCAGTACATCGGTATCGCCAGCAACGTTTGCGAGAAAACATCCGGCGGCGTAAGCAGCATTCCCACAATGAATGCCCCGACCAAGATATAAGGTCGTTTTTTACGCAAATCTTCCGGCGTGGTGATGCCCATCCAGCATAGCAACACTATCGCCACCGGCACTTCAAAGGCTACGCCAAAGGCCATAAATAGCGCCATGACAAAGCTAAGATAGCTGGCGATATCCGTCGAAACCTGTACCCCTTCCGGCGCCGTATGCGTCAGGAAACCAAAGGCCAAAGGGAATACGACAAAATAGGCGAAGGCCATACCAATGTAGAAAAGCAGCGAGCTGGATACCAGCAACGGTACGACCAGGCGGCGCTCATGCTTATACAGCGCCGGGGCGATAAAGGCCCAAACCTGGTACAAAATGACAGGCGCGGATAAGATCAAAGACACCATGAAGGTGAGTTTGATAGGCGTAAAAAACGGCGACGCCACATCCGTCGCAATCATTGTCGCCCCTTGCGGCATCTGTTTAATCAGCGGTGCGGCGACTAAATGATAAATATCATTGGCGAAATAAACTAACGCCAGAAAAATCAGAAGTACTGCGACGATGCAGTTTAGCAGGCGCTTACGCAACTCAATCAGATGCGTGATAAGCGGTTGAGTATCTTCTACAGCCATGTTTACGGTTTATCACTCGACGAGGGGGAAGATTCGACAACAGGCGCAGCGGATTTCTTCTCGGCGTCTATCGTGGCTACGGAGGCGGTTTCCGTCGACTCAGGCACGTTAGCTTTAACGGGCTCCGGCTTTTGTTCCGGCGCGCTCACCTGTGTTTCAGCGGCGGCAGGGGTGACGCCCTCATGCTGCGTTTCGTTCCCTTTTACCACCGGATTATGGATGGTATGCGCTTCATCGCTCGCTTGTTCGGGATCGTTAGCGCTGTAGGTGCGTTTCATCGACTCTGCGGCCTGACGCAGTTCATCCATAGATGCTTTCAGTTCGGGAGTCAGATTTTCCAGGCTCGCCTTTTCGACTTTTTTCAGACTGTCCTGGAACTCCTGAAGTTTCAGTTCCTGAGTCAGTTCATTCTGAACCGTTGTCGCAAGGGACCGCAACGCGCGAATCCAGCCCGCTACCGTTTTTACCGCTACTGGCAATCGTTGCGGCCCCAACACAATGAGGCCGATAACGAACACTAACAGCAGTTCGCTAAAACCGATATCAAACACGGATTATACCTGCTCTTTATCTTGGCTTTTAGCGTCTTCCTTTTTCGCTTCGCCTTGCTTATCCGCGATAGATTTAGCGGTAAAATCAGCGTCCTGACTGGTTTTATCCTGTTTGGCATCATCATCGCTCATGGCCTTTTTAAAGCCTTTGATAGACGCGCCAAGATCGGAACCGATGGAACCGAGTTTTTTGGTGCCGAACAGCAGTACGACGATGACGGCAACAATCAACAACTGCCAAATACTGATACCACCCATACATGTTCCTCTGTGATAGATGATGAATTATTAGGGCCGCATTATACACATTATCCTTCGCGCTGCCTCTTTGTTAGCCGCTTTCGCCCGCCCTATTCACATACTTTTACATACGACCGGGACGACATTGACTTGCGGCCTGAGAACTGCCTCGAGTGATAATATGTACCTGCGTGACACAACCGGCGTTGAGCGATAAAAATCTCAACGAGTTTTACGCCAGCCAACCAGCCAGACAACTACGCCGCCGACCATGAGCCAGCCAGGCATCAATCCCCATTCAGGACGGTTGACGAGTAAAAATGACCCGCTCAGTAACAGCGTTGCGCCAATTCCCAATAAATAACGAGACTGACTTTGACGCACATGGTTTACCTGTAACTCGCGCGCAATCTTATCAACACTGTGCTGTAAATATTTGCCCTGGCGCAAACTGTCGTACACCAGTTCAGGTATTTCTGGCATTTTTTCGACCCAGAACGGCGCTTTTTCTTTAAGAGCCCGCGTGAGAGCCGGAATACCCACCTGATCTTTGATCCATGACTCAAGAAACGGCTTCGCCGTTTTCCACAAATCAAGCTGAGGATAAAGTTGCCGCCCAACCCCTTCAACATACAATAATGTTTTCTGCAACAACACCAGTTGCGGCTGGACTTCCATATTAAATCGACGTGCTGTATTGAAAAGGTTTAACAACACATGACCAAACGAGATTTCCGCGAGCGGCTTTTCAAAGATAGGTTCACAGACAGTGCGGATGGCAAACTCAAAATCTTCAACGTTGGTATCTGGTGGAACCCAGCCTGAATCGACATGCAGCTCCGCCACCTTTCGGTAATCGCGATTAAAGAACGCGATAAAGTTTTCTGCCAGATAGCGCTTATCTTCTTTGTTTAGCGACCCGACGATACCGCAATCAATGCCAATATATTGCGGATTTTCAGGGTGTTCATAGCTGACAAAAATATTTCCCGGATGCATGTCCGCATGGAAAAAGCTATCGCGGAAAACCTGGGTGAAGAAAACTTTGACCCCGCGTTCCGCAAGCAGTTTCATGTTGGTGCCGTTCTTTTCCAGCGCCGCCACATCCGAAACCGGAATGCCGTATATCCGCTCCATCACCATCATGTTCTGGCTACAGTAATCGGAGTACACCTCCGGGATATACAGCATGGGACTATTTTCAAAATTGCGCCGTAGCTGAATCGCGTTGGCCGATTCCCGCAGCAGATTCAGCTCATCGATCAGCGTTTTCTCATACTCACGCACCACTTCCGTCGGGCGCAGACGACGCCCATCCGGCAACAGGCGTGGCACCCAACGGGCAAGGCGATAAATCAATTTCAGGTCTGCCTGAATTACCGGCAAAATATCCGGGCGAATGACTTTAATGACTACGTCTTTACCGTTTGATTTCAATCGCGCGGTATGTACCTGGGCGATTGACGCCGACGCTAAAGGCTGGATATCAAAGTCGTCAAACCAGGCTTCGACAGGTAATCCCCCCATCGCTTCTTCAATCTGGGCTTTCGCCAGCCGACCATCGAATGGCGCGACTTTATCCTGGAGCAACGCGAGCTGATCGGCGATTTGCGGCGGGAACAGGTCACGGCGCGTGGAGAGCATCTGACCAAATTTGATCCAGACCGGCCCCAGCTCTTGCAACGCCAGTCTTAATCGTTCACCCAGCAATTTATCTTTATGCCGGTTTGGCATCCAGAACAGCGAATAGCGCCATAACCGGAGTGGCAGTGTAAGACGCATTCGGGGAATGAGTTCATCAAGGCCGTAGCTTAAAAAGGTGCGGATGATGAAATATAGGCGCCGTACTTCACCTGGCGTCATTTGGCCTCCAGTTTTTCCAGCCGTGTGGTCAGAGCCTCTACGGCGCGCTCAACAGCCGCGGTTTCTTCTGCAAACCATGCGACTTCCAGCGGGCCAGGCGCCATACGCCACTCTTCAGTGATCGCTTCAGCGGCATAACGCTGCTGGCGCTGAAACCCGTGGCGCAGGAATTTAGCCCCGCCACGCAGGACCTTACCGATACTTTCCGCCGCAATATCGCCAGTGTATGGCGCCAACAGCTCCGCAGGATCGAATTCGGCGAGATCGGCGAGCGCCACAAAATTTTGCACGACCTGAATATCGCCCTGCACTTCCAGTTCGCCGCTGCGAATCAGCGCGGCCAACTGCTGACGATCGCGTAGTTTTGGCAAAACGCCAGCTTGTGTGATTACCGTACAGTCCGCTTCGCCTTCCCATGCCCCCAGCACATCAACCTGGCGTTCGCTGAATACCAGGACTAATGGCGTCGAAAATCCCTTGAGCTCCACACGCAGTACTTTTCCCTGTAAGCGCGTTCTGGCTGATTTCAGCGCTGGCGAACGATACAGAAACGTATTGAGGAGACCTTCAATTCCTGCGGTCACTAAGGGTTTAAAAGGCATTCCACCCTCCTAGAATTTATAACCACGGTGCAATGCCACAACGCCCGCCGTCAGATTGTAATAATCCACGCTCTCAAATCCGGCATCCTGCATCATGGCTTTTAAGGTATCCTGATCGGGATGCATACGGATGGATTCCGCGAGATACCGATAGCTATCCGCATCGTTCGCGACCATCGAGCCAATACGCGGTAAAATATGGAAAGAATAGGCGTCATACGCTTTACTCAGCGGCTCAATGATAGGCTTAGAAAATTCAAGCACCAGTAAACGTCCGCCGGGTTTCAACACACGGAACATTGACCGCAGAGCTTTTTCTTTTTCCGTTACATTGCGCAAACCAAACGAAATGGTAATGCAATCAAACGTATTGTCAGGGAAAGGCAGTGCTTCGGCATTCGCCTGCACATACTCTACGTTGCCGATCACGCCGATATTACGCAGCTTCTCACGTCCCATTTTGAGCATAGAATCATTAATATCCGCCAGGATAACTTTGCCAGTTTCCCCGACCATACGTGAAAATTTCGCGGTAAGATCGCCCGTACCGCCCGCTAAATCGAGAACGGTTTGTCCACGACGCACGCCACTGCAATCAATGGTGAAGCGCTTCCACAAACGATGAATGCCAAATGACATTAAGTCATTCATCACATCGTACTTTGACGCCACAGAATGAAAAACGTGGGCCACCATGTCAGCTTTCTGCTCTTTAGCGACGGTCTGAAAGCCAAAGTGCGTCGTTTCTTGTGAATCTTCCACCATCTCAGTGCCTGCTTATCGATAAAAATGTTCAAGAAGTGTAACAGATTGGGCCAATTTGCCCTACTCTGCGCCAGGACTAAACTACTCCGTATGGGTTAACTTAACTGCTGCTTCACCCGTTCATCATTGGGATAATGTTCGTCTTGTCGCCCTTCAGGAATCGATCGTAAACGATATTCTTCATCTTGCGTAACGGCCTGTTCCGCTAAATCCGGATTAATCTCGCGTTTGATTTCCACGCCTAACCCCCGGAAGGCCTCCGCCTGCGCCAAAACGTTGCCACGCCCCGACGCGAGTTTTTTCATCGCCTGGCGGTAGTTATCCTGCGCTTTATCCAGACTCTGGCCGATCGCTGACATATCATCAACGAACAACCGCATTTTATCGTAGAGCTTACTGGCTCTGTCCGCGATGTGCTGCGCATTGCGGCTCTGGTGTTCATAGCGCCACAGGTTGGCGATTGTCCGTAATGCCACCAGTAGCGTCGTGGGACTTACCAGCATAATGTTATTTTTCAGCGCCTCGGTTATCAGTTCGGGCTGTTTATCTAACGCCAGCAGGAAAGCGGGTTCTACGGGGATAAACATCAGAACATAGTCCAGCGAGCGGAGCCCGGGAAGCTGCTGATAGTCTTTACGCCCCAGTAAGCGAATGTGATTGCGCACCGAGGCGATGTGCTCCTGTAAAGCAGCCTCGCGCGTATAGTCATCTTCAGCATTAAAGTAACGCTCATAGGCGACTAACGTCATTTTAGCGTCGATGACGACATCTTTGCCCTGCGGCAAGCGGACGATGACATCCGGCTGCATCCGCGAGCGCGCATCGTTCTCAATACTGACCTGGGTTTCGTATTCGTAGCCTTCACGCAGTCCGGATGCCTCCAGTACCCGCGCCAGCACAACTTCGCCCCAGTTTCCCTGCGCCTTATTGTCCCCTTTCAGGGCGCGCGTCAGGTTGATTGCTTCCTGCGCCATCTGCGCATTAAGCTGCTGCAAGTTACGAATTTCGTGCGCCAGCGTATGCCGCTCCTGCGCTTCTTTGCCAAAACTCTCCTGAACCTGACGGCGAAAACCGTCCAGTTGCTCACGCAGCGGCGTCAGCAGGCTATTCAGGCTTTGTCGGTTTTGTTCGTCTACACGACGATTACTGTGTTCAAAGATACGGTTCGCCAGATTTTCAAACTGTTCGCTTAAACGCTGTTCGCTGTTGATCATCTGACGGATTTTGTCTTCCGCGTGTTGCTGAGTCGCTTCCAGACGGGTCGTGACTTCACGTAGATCGGCTTCCAGAGAGGTATTAATACTGTGCAGGCTACGCAGTTCGTTATTAAGTAACTCGCATTCGCTACGCCAGTGCGCTTCTTGCGCTAATTGCTGCCGGGCTGCGCTCAGTTCGATATCCAGCTCCCGCCGTTCTTCGATAAGCTCGGCGCGGATTTGATCGGCGTGCGCTTTCGTCGCCAGCCAGCCAATAACCGCCCCAGCCGCCAGCGCCACGACGGCACTTATCATAAGAGTAATATCCACAACGCCTCCCCCTGGAACCACACAGTCCTGCACAAAATAGAATTGTGCTGTATAAACGTCCAGTTTAAAAGGAATTTCCTGCGAGGCGCCACGCAAAAAGAAAAGGCCGAACACGTCGGCCTTTGCAAAAGAGAGGGGAATTACAGCAGACGACGGGCCGCTTCCACGACGATTTTCACCGCGTGGCTTTCAGTTTGTTTCATCGTTTCCGCATTCGGAATCTCTTGTTGGGTACGGTTGACGATAACCCCCGCCACCATACCTGCGCGTAAACCCTGGCTTGCACACATGGTTAACAGCGTAGCGGATTCCATTTCGTAGTTCATCACGCCCATCGCCTGCCACTCTTCCATAGAACCTTTGAAGCGACGAACAACGCGACCAGAATAGGTGTCGTAACGTTCCTGACCCGGATAGAAAGTGTCGGAAGAGGCGGTTACGCCAACGTGAGTCGTGGCACCAATCGATTTCGCAGCTTCAACCAGCGCAGTGGTGCAGGAAAAGTCGGCAACGGCCGGGAATTCCATCGGCGCAAAATGCAGGCTCGCCCCATCCAGACGAACGGATGCGGTCGTTACCAAAACGTCGCCGACATTGATGTGCGGCTGAATCGCCCCCGTGGTGCCGATACGCAAGAAAGTACGAATACCCAGTTGCGCCAGTTCTTCCACGGCAATAGAGGTAGACGGACCGCCGATACCAGTAGAGCAAACGATAACTGCCTTGCCATCCAGCTCAGCGCGCCAGGAGGTGAACTCGCGGTGTGATGCCAGCTTAACCGGCTTATCCATCAGCGCGGCGATCTTTTCCACACGCTCAGGATCGCCAGGGACGATGGCGAGCTGGGCCCCTTGTAAATCGTTTTTGGTGAGGCCGAGATGAAAAACATCAGACTTGGACATATAAAACTCCTCTGTGAATCGGGTTTGTCAGAAGAAGCAAAGAGACACTTTACCTAAGACATAAAGATATTTTCGTGACAGCAATCACTATGGCGTAAAACAATTGCATTCAATTACCATTAAAAAGTGATGTGCATCACAATAAATAATCAATATCGCCAGGCATTGCACAAAAGATAGCCGCTTTAAGGCAATGTGGTTTGTTACACACTGTCTATAGTTAAGATTGCGCTATTTTTTAAGGGTACGGAGAATACCATGACAACGACACATCCATCCGGCTTTGCACCTGCAGCCTCCCCGCTTGCCCCTACGATGATTCATACCCCTGATGAGGCCATTAGCGCGGGGGTAACGTCAATTCCCTCTCAGGGCGACGACATGCCAGCCTATTACGCCAAACCAAAAGCGAACAACAGTGCGCTGCCTGTGGTCATTGTGGTGCAGGAAATTTTTGGCGTACACGAACACATTCGCGATATTTGCCGACGGCTGGCGCTGGAAGGCTATCTCGCCATCGCGCCGGAACTCTATTTCCGCGAAGGCGACCCCAATGATTTCGCCGATATACCCACATTATTGAGCGGGCTGGTGGGTAAGGTACCGGATTCGCAAGTCCTTGCTGACCTGGATCACGTCGCCAGTTGGGCCTCGCGCAACGGCGGGGATGCGCATCGGCTGATGATCACCGGTTTTTGTTGGGGAGGCCGGATAACCTGGCTGTACGCCGCGCACAATCCACAGTTAAAAGCGGCGGTAGCGTGGTACGGCAAGCTAGTGGGCGACACGTCGCTCAACTCGCCGAAGCATCCCGTTGACATTGCCACCGATCTTAACGCGCCGGTACTGGGTTTATACGGCGGGCAGGATACCAGTATTCCACAGGAGAGCGTGGAAACCATGCGTCAGGCGCTACGCGCCGCTAACGCGAAGGCGGAAATCGTGGTCTATCCCGATGCAGGGCACGCATTTAATGCCGACTATCGTCCGGGCTACCACGAAGCCTCAGCAAAAGACGGCTGGCAAAGAATGCTGGAATGGTTCGCGCAGTACGGTGGGAAAAAAGGCTAACAACAGCGCATTACGATGTTTGTTGGGTCTACGATGCCGGAGTCGGTGTAGGCTCAACAACGCGTCATAACCACGTTAGCTATGCTTTACCGCAGCATTTTTTATATTTTTTGCCGCTGCCGCAGGGACAGGGGTCGTTGCGGCTGACGACGCTCCCATTTTTACGCGCGTCCTGCGCCAGCCAGCGCATGAGCGACGCCATCGGATAGACCGCCACAATACTTTCCAATGACGCTATCCACCTGGTGATCATTCATACGTCGGATCTTTTTATTATCATGATCGCCAAGTAGCCAGATCAGAAAATAAAAAAAGAAATGAGAAGAACGGTAAACAGTGACAACAGTTGGTCAGGTAAAGCGCAGGCGCTACCCGTCAAAGGGTAGCGCCGCCTTGATGCCGGATAAACGCAGCGGCCAGGCTGGATTATTTCGCCTGACGCAGATTGTGTGCCGCTTTGACCATGTTCGCTAACGCCGCGCGGGTTTCCGGCCAACCGCGAGTTTTCAGACCGCAGTCCGGATTCACCCACAGGCGTTGTGCCGGAATACGCTGTGCCGCTTTCTTCAGCAAGGCTTCGATCCATTCGACGCTCGGCACGTTCGGCGAATGAATATCATACACGCCCGGCCCGATTTCGTTCGGATAATCGAACGCTTCAAACGACTCCAGCAACTCCATATCGGAACGCGAGGTTTCGATGGTGATCACGTCCGCATCCAGCGCCGCAATGGAGTCCATGATGTCATTAAACTCGCAGTAGCACATATGGGTGTGAATCTGGGTGTCGTCTTTCGCTACCGCCGCGTTGATGCGAAAGGCTTCTACGCCCCATTCCAGATAGGCGTCCCAGTCGCTGCGACGCAATGGTAAACCTTCGCGTAGCGCCGGCTCGTCGATCTGAATAATCCCGATCCCCGCAGCCTCCAGATCCGCTACTTCATCACGCAGCGCCAGCGCAATCTGTTTCGCAATCGTTTCGCGGGTCACGTCTTCGCGGGGAAACGACCAGCAAAGAATAGTCACCGGGCCGGTCAGCATCCCTTTTACCGGCTTGTCGGTCAGCGACTGGGCATATTTTGCCCACTCCACGGTAATCGGCGCCGGACGACTGATATCGCCGATTACCACCGGCGGCTTCACGCAGCGGGAACCATAGCTTTGCACCCAACCATTCTGGGTAAAGACGAAGCCGTCCAGGTGCTCGCCAAAATATTCCACCATGTCGTTACGCTCGGCTTCGCCGTGTACCAGCACGTCCAGCCCTAAACGTTCCTGCTCAATGATCGCCTGCTTGATATGTTCAGCGATGCCGGTGCGGTAGTTATTCGCGTCGAGGTTGCCCTTTTTGAAGTCCAGGCGCAGACCGCGAATCTCCGTGGTTTGCGGGAACGAACCGATAGTCGTCGTCGGCCAGGCGGGAAGCTTAAAACGGGCGCGTTGCGCTTCAGCACGCACCTCATAAGGATTCTCACGCTGGCTATCCTGCGCGGTGATCGCCGCCAGGCGTTTTTCTACCCCGACATTATGGACGCGGGTTGAGTGGCGACGAGCCTGAATCGGCGCGCTCCACTCGGTAATCGCCGATATGTCACCGCTGTTCAGCGCATCACGCAGCAACGCCAGTTCACCGCATTTTTGCAGCGCAAAGGCAAACCAGCTTTTTACTTCCGCATCCAGACGCGTTTCGACGCTGAGATCGATCGGACTGTGCAGCAAAGAGCAGGAGGATGCTACCCACAGCGCGCGTTTGCCCACAATGTCGTTAATCTGCGCGTGTTTCTCGGTCAAATCGGCGCGCCAGACATTACGCCCGTTAATCAAGCCCGCAGAGAGCAGCCAGTCGGCCGGCAGACGTTGATGCAGTTCCGATACATCATCTTTGCCATGAATGAGGTCAACATGTAGCCCCTGTACCGGCAGCGCGATAATAGTATTAAGGTTTGGCGTCACGCCTTCAAAATAGGTTGTCAGCAACAGCTTCACCTGGCCGGCGAGCGCGTCGTAAGCCAGTTTGAAGGCATCCAGCCACGCCTGCGGCAGTTCCAGTACCAGCGCTGGTTCGTCAATTTGTACCCACTCGATACCACGCTTTGCCAGCTCAGCCAGCACTTGCTGATACACCGGCAAAATGTCTTTCAGCAACGTCAGGCGGTCAAACGGCTCGCCTTTCACTTTGCCCAGCCATAGATACGTGACAGGCCCCAGCAATACGGGTTTGATCTTATGACCCAGCGCCAGCGCTTCATCCACTTCCTCCAGCAATTGTGTCCAGGTGAGTCTGAACTGCTGGCCTTTGCTGAATTCCGGCACCATGTAGTGATAGTTAGTATTAAACCATTTGGTCATTTCCGCTGCCGCCGCCGGTTCGCCAGTCGGCGCGCGACCGCGGCCAATGCGGAATAGAGTGTCAATGTCCACGGAACCGTCGTTGTTCTGATGACGAGCCGGCACATTGCCTAACAGCAGGCTGGTGGTCAGAACATGGTCGTACCAGGCAAAGTCGCCTACCGGCAGCAGATCAATACCCGCTTGTTTCTGCTGCTCCCAGTGACGCGCGCGCAGTTCGCGCCCAACCGCCAGCAGTTCTTCACGGGTAGCGTTCCCCGCCCAGTAGCTCTCTTGCGCTTTTTTCAGCTCGCGACGCAGGCCAACGCGAGGAAAACCGAGGGTGTGAGTCAATATTGTCATTTTACTTCCTCTCTTATTTTATTGAATCTGAAAGTAAAACTCTAAATAGTTCGGCTTGCAGGAAGGCGGCGACACAGCGCATCCCCAGGAGCTTACTGAAGTAAGTGACTGGGGTAAGCAAGGAAGCCAACGCATCTGCAAGTCGAAATATGACGAGTTTTGGACGTCTGGATGTTTACACATCCATAATGTAAAGGTACTGTATATTCCTCAAGCGCAATTTGTTCATGGCGAAGTGAAGGACTTTCATGATCGAGATTAAACACCTGAAAACACTCCAGGCATTGCGGAATAGTGGATCGCTGGCTGCCGCGGCGGCGGTGCTACACCAGACCCAATCCGCTCTGTCTCACCAGTTCAGCGATCTGGAACAACGCCTTGGCTTCCGCCTGTTCGTGCGTAAAAGCCAGCCGCTGCGCTTTACGCCGCAGGGAGAGATTCTGCTGCAACTGGCAAACCAGGTGCTACCGCAAATCAGCCGTGCGCTACAGGCATGCAACGAACCGCAGCAAACTCGTCTGCGCATCGCTATTGAATGTCATAGCTGTATTCAGTGGTTGACCCCGGCGCTGGAAAACTTCCGTGCAAACTGGCCGCAGGTAGAAATGGATTTCAAATCCGGCGTCACTTTTGATCCACAACCAGCCTTGCAACAAGGCGAGCTGGATTTGGTGATGACGTCGGATATTTTGCCGCGCAGCGGGCTGCACTATTCGCCGATGTTCGATTTTGAAGTCCGACTGGTGCTGGCACCCGACCATCCGCTGGCCAGCAAAACGCAGATTACGCCGGAAGATTTAGCCAGCGAAACGCTGTTAATTTACCCGGTGCAGCGCAGCCGACTGGATGTCTGGCGACATTTCCTGCAACCGGCGGGTATCAGTCCGCCGCTGAAAAGCGTGGATAATACGCTATTGCTGATTCAGATGGTGGCAGCCAGGATGGGGATTGCCGCCCTGCCGCACTGGGTGGTGGAAAGTGTTGAGCGCCAGGGTTTGGTGGTGACCAAAACCCTGGGCGATGGTCTGTGGAGCCGTCTGTATGCCGCCGTGCGCGACGGCGACCAGCGCCAGGCGGTGACCGAGGCGTTTATTCGCTCGACGCGGAATCACGCCTGCGATCATCTGCCGTTTGTGCGGAGCGCGGAGCGACCCATTTTCGATGCACCCACAGCGAAGCCAGGATCACAGCCGCGCCTGTAATAAAACTTGGCCAGTGGGGCTGCTGATGCCAAATTGCGAGATTAACCAGCAGTCCTGCGGGAACATGCATATTATTCATAATACCCAGCGTCCCGGCGTCCACCTGGGTAGCGCCATAGTTCCACATAAAGTAGCCAATGCCGGACGCCACCACGCCGAGAAACACCAGAATGCTCCATTGCAGCGTGGTTTCCGGCAACTGTTGCGCGTTCCCCAACAGCGACCATGCCACCGCCGCCACCAAAAACGCCCCCAGATAGAACCACGCAAAGGCGTTGTGCTGCGGCATGGGGCGGGTCTCCATCAGACGTTTATACCCCACCATTCCGATAGCGAAACTGATATTAGAAAGCTGCACCAGGAGCAAACCTACCCAAAAATGGTCGGTCACACGATCGTAGCGAATAATCCCGGCACCAATCACCGCCAGCAACGCGCTAAATGCATAGCCCCAGCGTAAACGACGCTGACTCATCACATCGTAAATCAGCGTGATATAGAGCGGCGTCAGAACGGTAAACAGCAGCAGTTCGGATACGGTCAGGTAGAGGTAGGCATGGAAGCTCAACATATACATGATGCCAAGCTGCATCGCCCCCACCAGCATATACAGGCTGATGGTTTTTAGGTTGTGCCCGCGAGTACGCAAAAACGGCAGAAAAACGAGCGCCGCCAGCCCAACGCGTATGAGCACCGCGAAATAGCTATCGACATGCCCGGCAAGATACTCGCCAAATAGACTAAAGGAGAAAGCCCACAGGATAGTGGTAATGATAAGTAGCGCCACAATGGATGTCTCTTAAAACAGGGAACACCCATTGTAGCGGAGAGCGAAGTTGACAACTGGTCAACTAACAAACAATCACGTCAGCGTAAGAAGAGTTCGCGTAGGTAATGCGGCACGGCGTTATCAGCGTTGATGCCGATCACCTCAAGTTCGGGATACAGGTCTTTCAGACGCTGGTGCGCATTGCCCATGATGCAGCCTTTACCCGCCATTGTGAGCATTTCAGCGTCGTTCATCCCGTCGCCAAAAGCGATACACTCTTTCAGGCTGTACCCCATCGCATGAGCGACCGCTTCCAGCGCATGACCTTTCGACACTCCGCCCGCCATCACTTCCAGACAGGTCAGCGTGGAGAAGCTCACGTTTACCCGATCACCCCAGCGCGCGTTAATCGCCTGCTCCAGCGGCAACAACTTTTCATGGGTATCGCTGGTGAAAAACACTTTGCTGACGCCCTCCGGCTCCAGCAGCGCAGGCTCAAACAGCGAGTAGTTAAATACCGCCTCTTTGAAAAAACGCATTTCATCCGGGCGATGACGGTTCATAAACCATTCGTCGTCGCGATAAACGTTGGTGACGATGTCCGGGTTCGCATTCACCACCCCGAACAGGTCGCTGGCAATGTCGCGATCCAGATTATGCGTAAAAACCAAATTCCCGTCGGTATCGTGCACTCGCGCACCGTTGGAGGTGATCATGTAAGACTTGATTTCAAGATTATCGCGGATTTGCCCTACATCGACATGATGACGACCAGTGGCAAAGACAAAATGGATACCGCGTGCGGTCAACAGCTTCAGAGTCTCTTTGGCATAAGGGGACAACGTATGGTCGGGGGAGAGCAGCGTGCCATCTAAATCAGACGCAACAACCTGATACATAATAAAATTTAACCTCTAAGCAAAGCGATTTCCGCTGGATAAATTAGGCTTGTTGAAAAATCCAACAATGGCGTTAAGCGCGACTGAGCGCATGGCGTCCTTTTCAAAAAGGATCTCATGGTACGCGCCTTTGATAACCAGCGGTTTTCCCCCTTCACAAGGGTGCCCCGCCGCGGCGCGAATTTCACAAAAACGATCGTGGGTGCGGTTATCCACTACCCGCTCTTCTTCCGCCTGAATCAGTAGCGTAGGCGTCGCGTCATCGCTCGCCCCCGCCAGTACCTGCTCACCCGCCAGAATGCCTTCGCGCACCCAATGCCAGGTGGGGCCGCCGACGCGCAGTTGCGGCTCGTCGGCATAAAATCGTAAGTTGCGCTGATAACGCTGGCGGCTGTGGGTCAGCGCATTCATCCCAAACGGTAACGCCCGCCACTGACCGGTACCAATGGCGTAATCTTCACGGATGCGCTGGTGCCCTTCGGCCCAGTCGAGAATATGGCGCACCATGAAGGAAGGCAAGCGTATCACAATACCAAACATCGGCGCGGTGAGCGCAATAGCGTCGCACCGCACACGATGGCGTTGCAGGAACAAGGTGGCTATCGCACCCCCCATTGAGTGCGCAAGAATATAACGCTTACGCCACGGCCCCGGCTCAATTTCCTGTTGCCAGAACGCCGCTAAGTCCTCAACATAATCGTTAAAATGATCAACATGGCCCCGATGCGGGTCCGATAACATTCGCCCGGAGCGCCCTTGCCCACGGTGGTCGATGATGAAGATATCAAAACCGAGATGAAAGAGATCGTACGCCAGTTCAGCGTATTTTACGTAACTCTCAATGCGGCCAGGACAAATGATGATCGTCCGATCGTTGGAATCGGTCCGAAAACGGACAAAACGTACCGGAATGTTGCCCACGCCGATAAACTCCGCCTCTTCCCGCTGACGCCAGAAATCAGTCAACGGCCCCATAGCAAAAGCAGCGAACGCATTTTCTCTTGTTTCCCAGTCCTTTTGCTGCTGAAACATCGGGTATCCGGCCTCATTTACCAGGTAAAATCGTTTTTTGCGTCGTGTCTGACACAACACAGCGGCAGTAGCGTATTGTGGCACAAAAACAGACAACCAGGGAGTTTCACATGACCTTTGAATGGTGGTTCGCCTATCTGCTGACCTCAACTCTGTTGAGTCTTTCTCCGGGTTCTGGTGCCATCAATACCATGACGACGTCTATCAACCATGGATATCGTGGCACAGCGGCTTCTATCGCCGGACTCCAGACCGGGCTGGGTATACATATCGTACTGGTGGGCGTCGGACTGGGTACGCTCTTTTCGCGCTCGCTCATCGCTTTTGAAATCCTGAAATGGGCTGGCGCGGCTTATCTTATCTGGCTGGGTATCCAGCAGTGGCGCGCCGCAGGCGCTATCGATCTGCATACCCTCGCCCAGACGCAATCGCGGGGCCGATTGTTCAAACGCGCGATATTTGTCAATCTAACCAATCCCAAAAGCATTGTCTTTCTTGCCGCCCTGTTTCCGCAATTCATCATGCCGCAGCAACCGCAACTGGCGCAGTACCTCATTCTCGGCGTCACCACGATTGTGGTTGATATGATTGTGATGACCGGTTACGCCACGCTGGCGCAACGCATTGCCGCCTGGATTAAAGGACCAAAACAGATGAAGGCGCTGAATAAAGCGTTTGGTTCGTTATTTATGCTGGTAGGCGCGCTCCTGGCGTCGGCAAGACATGCATGATAGTAGTGCCGGATGACGTTTATCCGGCCCGGAGGTAAATTAACGCGAAATAATCAGGTGAATGCCAAAGCCCGCAAACAGAGCGCCGGCAAAGCCATCAATCCATTTCGCCAGACGCTGATAGCCGCGGCGCATTTTCGGCAGCGCGAACAGGCTGGCGACCACAGTAAACCAGGCCAGCGTTTCCAGGGTGATTAACGCGAAAATACCCCAGCGCGCCGCAGCGCCGACGTTATCGCCGACGAACAGTGAAAAAACGGAACCAAAATAGATAATCGCTTTCGGATTTGACAGATTGGTCAACAGCCCTTTGAGAAAGCTGCGCCCGCTCTGCGCCAGTTCAACGTGCGGAGAAGGCACCGCCGCATCTTGTTTTTTCAACGCGCCGCGCAGCATCTGATAGCCCATCCAGCACAGGTACAGGCCGCCGCCTACCATAATGATCGTATGCAACCAGGCCATTTTTTCGATGATAAGATGCAGGCCAAGCAGCGCCACGCCCGCCCATACCATCACGCCGCAGGTAATGCCCAGTACGCCCATCATCGCTTCTTTACGCGAACGGCTGACGGCAGTTTGAGACACGAAGAAAAAGTCGGGGCCGGGGCTCATTAGCGCAACGATGTGCACCATTGCCACGGTGAAAAATAGCATCATCATAAAAATGACTCGCGGGAAAATAGTTCAGTGAGTCACCATCCTGGCACTTTTTTGCCGGGCTGACTACTCTTCGTCATCACCATCGACATGCGCGCGGATGAGCGCCATGAATTCTTTGCCGAAGCGCTCCAGTTTTCGCATCCCAACCCCGTTAACGCTCAACATCTCGCTGGCGGAAACCGGCATCTGTTCCGCCATCTCTATCAGCGTGGCGTCGTTAAAGACCACATACGGCGGGATATTCTCTTCATCAGCGATAGCTTTACGCAGCTTGCGCAACTTAGCGAACAATTTGCGATCGTAATTACCGCCGAATGATTTCTGCATCACGCGGGGTTTGAGGGCGACAATGCGCGGCACCGCAAGCTTGAGCGGAACGTCTCCACGGAGTACCGGACGCGCGGCATCCGTCAACTGTAATGCGGAATGCTGCGCAATATTTTGCATTACCAGCCCCAGATGAATGAGCTGGCGAATCACGCTCACCCAGTGCTCATGGCTCTTTTCTCGTCCCATGCCATAAACCTTGAGTTTGTCATGACCGAAATCGCGGATGCGTTGGTTATTCGCGCCGCGGATCACCTCGACGACGTAGCCCATGCCAAAACGCTGGTTAACCCGACCAATGGTGGAAAGCGCAATCTGGGCATCGTTTAAGCCATCATATTGTTTGGGCGGATCGAGACAGATATCGCAGTTACCGCACGGTTCTTGTCGGCCTTCGCCAAAGTAATTAAGCAATACCAGGCGACGGCAGGTTTGCGCTTCGGCAAAAGCGCCCATCGCATTCAGTTTATGCCGTTCAATATCCTGAAGCTGTCCGGCTGGTTTCTCTTCCAGACAACGACGCAGCCAGGCCATATCAGCCGGATCGTAAAATAACATGGCTTCCGCAGGCAGTCCGTCGCGCCCGGCGCGGCCCGTTTCCTGATAGTAGGATTCAATATTGCGCGGGATATCGAAATGCACGACGAAACGTACGTTAGGTTTGTTTATGCCCATTCCAAAAGCGACGGTCGCCACCACGATTTGCAGATCGTCGCGCTGAAATTTTTCCTGCACATCGGCGCGAATAGCGTTTTCCAGCCCCGCATGATAGGCCGCCGCGCTAATGCCGCGGCTTTGCAAGCGCGCGGCAGTATCTTCCACTTTCGCCCGGCTGTTACAGTAGATGATACCCGATTTGCCGCGTTGCTCCTGAACATAGCGCATTAGCTGATCGAGCGGCTTAAACTTCTCCATCAGCATGTAGCGAATATTTGGTCGGTCAAAGCTACTGATCTGGATTAACGGATCGTTAAGCCCAAGCAAACGAATAATATCCAGACGCGTGGTGTCGTCGGCGGTGGCGGTCAACGCCATAAACGGCAAAGCGGGAAAACGCTGGCGAAGCTGACCGAGAGCCGCATATTCCGGACGGAAATCATGTCCCCATTGCGAGATACAGTGCGCTTCATCCACCGCTAGCAATACCGGATTCCAGTGCGCCAGATGATCAAGAAAGTTGTCCAGCATCAGGCGTTCCGGCGCAATATACAGCAGACGAATCTGTCCAGTACGGCACCCCGCCATCACCTCAAGCTGCTGCTCGCGGCTTTGAGTGGAGTTCAGACACGCCGCCGCCACACCGTTCGCCAGTAGCTGATCGACCTGGTCTTTCATCAACGAGATCAACGGCGAAACGACAACGGTCAACCCGTCCAGCAACAACGCAGGGATTTGATAGCACAAAGATTTGCCGCCGCCGGTGGGCATGACGACCAGACAGTCGCGACCGGAGAGCGCAGTATCAATAATCGCTTCCTGGCCCGGGCGAAACTGTTGGTAGCCAAAGGTTTCCTGCAAAACCTGTTTAGCCCCTGATTCCAGATTCAACACTTCCGCCTGCGCCACATTAACCCCGTTCACCATAAATCAAAACAGGCGCTATTTTCAGCGCCTGCGAGAGAAACTGCAATGTTTAAAATACAATCCGATCAGAAGATATCGTTGAGCATCACGCCGACGCCGACACGTGTCTGATTAAAATTATAGTCGATCAGTGATTCGCCATAGCCGCTGTACACCTGGGTATAAAGTCGGACATGTTTGGTGACCGGATAGCTTAATCCAAGCTCCGCGCCGCCATAGCCTGTATTCCAGTTGTACTGGCCTTTGGCGCTTAATACCGCCTCGCCCAGGTGATAACCGATTTTAAGCTGGTAATAACCCATATATTTGGTAATGTCCGGATTATCGTCGGTACTGCCAATCACGTACCACGGTTTGACCTCTACCAGCCAGTTGCCGTTTTCGGCCATCAGACGGGTATACAGACGGTTCCAACTGCGCGAGGTGGGGTCCGAACGTCCGTTAGAGTCATGGTTGTAGCCCATCTCTACGTCGCGCAGCGTCCAGCCGGCAAAGCGATAATCCGTAGCAAAACCAAGAAAAAGCTGCGGTTCGTAGTTGGTTTCACGAAACGGCGAAGACTCTTTACTGTTGGAAAGCTGCCACCAGGATTTCTGCGTATAGGAAGCGCCCAGTACCGAGTTCGGCCCCAGTATTCCGCGCCACAGCGGAAACGCCAGACTCAACTGAAATTTCACTTCATCTTTACGTGCGTTTTCAGACCAGTTGTAGGTACGAATGGCCTCTTTGTTCAGATCGCTGGTGTTCGTGTAGATCAAGTAGTTCGTGTCATAAGGGTAAAGCGTAAAAGGGTTATCATGCTCCTGTAGCATGTTAGCGATGATACTTCCCCGCACTGCAGGCGCATCATGAACCTCTTTTATCGTAGCTTCTTGTGCATATACCGCTAGCGGCAGTAGCGTGGTTGGCAACAACCAACTCAGAATCGCCCGCATTCTTGGTGTTCTCCTGACGAAATATTTTCAGCTTGAATCATTCTCTGCCAACCATTTTTACATATTTACACACATAGCCGTTAGTTATCCCTTCTTAAAGTAGAAAACAACAATTAAGAAGCATAATATCAACATTTAATTAACTAATGGAGTGTCAGGAACCTATGTCCGCTGTACTTACCGCTGAACAAGCTCTGAAATTAGTGGGTGAAATGTTTGTCTACCACATGCCGTTTAATCGGGCGTTAGGACTGGAGCTGGAACGCTATGAAAAAGCGTTCGCCCAACTGGCCTTTAACAACCAGCCGATGATGGTCGGCAACTGGGCGCAAAGCATTTTACACGGCGGTGTGATCGCCTCTGCGCTGGATGTCGCCGCTGGACTGGTATGCGTCGGCAGCACGCTAACTCGTCACGAAACAATCAGCGAAGATGAATTACGCCAGCGCCTGTCGCGGATGGGAACGATTGACCTGCGCGTCGATTACCTGCGTCCGGGCAGAGGCAACCGCTTTACGGCCACCAGTAGCCTGCTGCGCGCAGGGAATAAAGTGGCCGTCGCCCGCGTGGAATTACACAATGAAGATCAGCTGTACATCGCCAGCGCCACCGCCACTTATATGGTGGGATAAAAGCAGGTAAACTGTTGTTACACTTCAGATACGAGTTTTCCGGATGGATGCAAAACAAACACGGCAGGGCGTATTACTCGCTCTTGCCGCCTATTTTATTTGGGGGATCGCCCCCGCGTATTTCAAGCTGATCTATTATGTTCCCGCAGATGAGATCCTGACGCACCGCGTGATTTGGTCATTTTTCTTTATGGTGGCGCTGCTTAGCGTCAGCCGCCAGTGGCGACAGGTTAAGAACCTACTGAAAACGCCAAAGAAGATTTTCCTGCTGGCCTTATCCGCCGTACTGGTCGGCGGTAACTGGTTATTATTCATTTGGGCGGTAAATAATCACCATATGCTGGAGGCCAGCCTGGGTTATTTTATTAATCCGCTGGTTAACATCTTGCTGGGGATGATTTTTCTCGGTGAACGGTTCCGACGTATGCAGTGGCTGGCGGTGATTCTGGCGGTGTGCGGCGTACTGGTGCAGCTTTGGACATTTGGCTCGCTGCCGATTATCGCGCTGGGGCTGGCGTTTAGCTTTGCGTTTTACGGCCTGGTTCGTAAGAAGATCGCCGTTGAAGCGCAGACCGGTATGCTGGTTGAGACGCTATGGCTGTTGCCGGTCGCAGCGGTTTATCTGTTTGGCATCGCCGATAGCGCCACCAGCCATATGGAACAGAATCCCCTGTCATTGAACCTGCTGTTGATTGCCGCCGGTGTCGTCACCACCATTCCGCTGCTGTGCTTCACCGGCGCGGCAACACGTCTGCGCCTCTCTACGCTAGGCTTCTTCCAGTACATTGGCCCAACGCTGATGTTCCTGCTGGCAGTCACCTTTTATGATGAACATCCGGGCGCGGATAAGATGGTGACGTTCGGGTTTATCTGGGTAGCGCTGGCGATTTTCGTGATGGATGCGCTGTATACCCAGCGCAGAACGCGTAAAGGATTGTGATTGCGGTTTACTTATCAGGCCTACAAATTCCGTAGGTCTGATAAGGCGTAGCGCCTGCTTTTTAACCCCACTTGAAGTAACAATCCTGATTTAATAGTTCATAAAGATGTGTGAAGCGAAGCCACTTTTCTGCCATCCCTTTCTTGTAACATTCATCCGCAGCAAGCGATAAGTTACTGATTATTAATGATATAAATGGAAATTACTCATATATTCAATTCATCAATGTATCTCCCTTATACCCTCTTTGAACCCGTCACACGCTTCAACGATAATTCTGCTGGTGACATGCAATGTGGCGACATGGGAGAAGAAGAGCTTCTGGCGCTCGGCCTGAATGACATATCAGAAAAAGTCGATCCTTATCGCCTTATATATTATGATTTTCCCCGACCTTACATGGTAGATGGCGTGTTTAGCTTAACAAACCTCGGCAGAGAAATATCTCACGATGAATGTGTCGATATTCTATTCACAGAAATGAAAGAACTGGAAAAAATGTTTTCATTCTATGGTGAATATCAAACACTAATAGATGAACTCATCAGACATTTCAGATATGGAAATGGCAGCGCATTTTATAGCCAGCAACTAAATTCCGCCTTTCATAAAAGAGTAAAGAAGAATATAAAAGACAGCCCTCTTTTTATAGTTAAAGACTACATTCAGAGGGAATTTAAAAAAACATAAGACAAATATATTTACCCGTAATATTGCATGGAATCAAAACAAACTTGCTTAGTTCACATCTCGCTAAATTTAATAATCTGGAGGACAGAATCAATGGACTGGGGATCTGCGTTCACAATATTGCTGCGCAAAAGATAACCCTCACGAATCTTCAGAAGTACGCCATGGGCTGGAGCACTACGCTACATTTCGCTGCGCAGGATCATTTTGGGCTGGATGTTGCCGATATCAAGAATAAATTTTATCGCGAATTTCGTTTTTTCCGCATATGGTTCTTTTTACAGCGGCACAAAGATTTTGCCTTTAAACCTTTTTTCACAAATTTTAATACAGTCACCAGAATCGGTGCTTACTGATGAATAATAAATGTAAAAAAATAGCGCTGTGTTTATTCTTGCTGGCCGGGACCTATAATCTGTGGACTCTGCGGCCGGTTAAAATTCTGTATGCCTATTCAGATTTTGGCTCGACAGTTTTTCTGGTTGTGGATCATCTGCCGTGGACTGACAGAGATAAAATCAGGTGGTACCTGACGTACAGGGAAGAATTTAAGAGGAAATACCCTTTACTGGATCAGGACTGGTTTCGCTATTATGTAATAGATATTGGCAACGGCTTTACTAATGCTAAAAATTATCACGATGGGCCGTATGAAGATTTATATTGCTTTCCGACCATTAAGGATGATGCTGATTGTATTGTGAAAGACTATTTATTCATCGTTGATGAGTATTCCGATAGTAATACTACTTTTGGTGTAACCGTTATTGATGGCGAGCATGAGTACCAGTTAACGCCCGAGAAACAAATAGAGAGAGTTTTCTATCCGTAAAGCATAGCGGGAGCTGTGCTGAACCACCGCTATGACTCTGCGTTCCGCTGAAACTGTAGGCCGGATAAGGCGTAGCCGCCATCCGGCACCAGAATTACAGCCAGTTCTTCCGCTTAAAGTAGAGATACGGCGCCAGCCCGGCAAGGATCATAAAGATAATCGCGCCAGGGTAGCCGAAGCTCCATTTCAGTTCCGGCATAAACTCGAAGTTCATCCCATAGCTGGAAGCGACCAGCGTCGGCGGCAGGAACACCACGGAAACCACCGAGAAGATTTTGATGATGCGGTTCTGCTCGATGTTGATGAACCCCATCGCCGCCTGCATCAGGAAGTTCACCTTCTGGAACAGCGATTCATTGTGCGGCAGCAGAGATTCGATATCGCGTAGAATCTCGCGTGCCTGCTCCAACTGTCCGCCCGGTAAGCGCGCCTTGCGCACCAGGAAGTTCAGCGCGCGCTGGGTATCCATCAGACACAGGCGTACCTTCCAGCCGATATCTTCCAGTTCCGCCAGCGTGGAGAGCGCTTCGTCGTATTCATCGCCCTGATGCCCTTCCATAATGACGCGGCTCAGTTTTTCCAGATCGCTGTAGATGTTTTCGATTTCATCCGCCAACTGTTCAATTTTGGTTTCGAACAGATCGAGCAGTAATTCGTAAGCATTGCCATCCACCATCGCCTGGCTGCGGGCGCGCATACGATACAAACGGAAGGCGGGCAGCTCGCGTTCACGCAGCGTAAACAGACGGCCATCGCGAATAGTGAATGCCACCGTAGAGTTACCGGCATGATCTTCCGCATCTTCGAAGAAGAAGAAGGAGTGGATATGCAGTCCGTCTTCGTCTTCAAAGAAGCGCGCGGATGCTTCGATATCTTCCAGTTCAGGACGCGTCGCCAGACTCTGGCCCAGCTCAGATTGTACGCGCAATCGCTCGTCGTCGTCCGGTTCGACCAAATCGACCCATACGGCATCAATCAGGCTTTGTGACTCCTCGACTTCCAGCCGGGTCAGTCGGTTTTTTTCCAGTTGAAATGCGCTCAGCATGACCGGGACTCCCAATGCGTAAAAATATCGGACAGTTCAGATGGGCACACAGAAACAAATTGGGTTTCAGACCATTAAACAGCCTGACTCAACGCGACGGGAAAAAATGAAAGGTCGCTGACAACCGCTAAGGCTATCAGCAAAAAGGGATAGCCTTAGGAGTTGATCCTGGATGACAGGATAATGAGCCAGTATCTACTGGGTGTGTCCAAGGCGAATGTCCTCTTAGCGTAATCGTGGGCGCATGTTACGCCAGCAAAAATTTGCCGTCAACACGCAACGAAACGCGAAAAAGCAATAATTTCCCCTTATGCAGAAAGGTTAGCAGAGAGAGAGTATTTATCTATGATTTCAGAATATTAACATCACTATATCGCCGGATGGCGGCTTCGCCTTATCCGGCCTACAAATCAAAATGTTAGCCAGCACGCAGGCCGGATAAGACGCGTCATCCGGCAATATGTGAGTCGGTCAAACCGTTTCCAGCTTCGCATACGCGGCAACCAGCCACTTGATCCCTTGCCCCTGAAAAGCCACCTGCAACCGGCTATGCTCGCCGCTGCCCTCCAGGTTGACAATAGTACCCTCGCCGAACTTCGCATGGCGCACGCGTTGACCGAGTTTATAGCCCGTGTCGTTTTCCGCCAGCGGCGTTCCCATTCGTTGATGGCTCACCGGACGACTGATGGTGGCGCGCAGACGTACCTCTTCCACACACTCTTCCGGCAACTCGCCGATAAAACGCGACGGACGATGGTAGACCTCTTTGCCGTACAGACGACGCGTTTCGGCATAGGTCAACGTCAGTTTCTGCATAGCGCGGGTCACGCCGACATAGGCCAGACGACGCTCCTCTTCCAGACGTCCGCCCTCATCCAGCGACATCTGGCTGGGGAACATCCCTTCTTCCATCCCGACGATAAATACCTGCGGAAACTCCAGCCCTTTTGCCGAGTGCAGCGTCATGAGCTGCACCGCATCCTGCCAGGTATCCGCCTGCCCCTCGCCCGCTTCCAGCGCCGCGTGAGAGAGGAAGGCCTGCAATGGCATCAAATCTTCATCTTCGTCGTTGTAGCTGAACTGCCGCGTCGCTGTCACCAGTTCCTCTAAGTTTTCGATGCGCGTCTGGCCTTTCTCGCCTTTTTCTTGCTCATACATTGTGCGCAGGCCGGAATCTTTTATCACCCGGTCGGTCTGCACATGCAGCGGCATGTCGGCGGTTTCCTGCGCCAGGGCGTCGATCAGCTCCATAAAGCGTTGTAGCGCGCTGGCCGCACGCCCGGCCAATGCCTTCTCCTGCAACAACTCACGACACGCCTGCCACAATGTTAGCTGGCGATCGCGCGAGGTCTGGCGCACCACGTCCAGCGTACGGTCGCCGATGCCGCGCGTCGGGGTATTTACCACGCGTTCAAATGCGGCATCATCGTTGCGATTGGCAATCAAACGCAGATAAGAGAGCGCATCTTTAATTTCCTGGCGTTCGAAGAAGCGCATACCGCCGTAAATCCGGTACGGCATACTGGCCTGTAATAAAGCTTCTTCCAGCACGCGCGACTGGGCGTTGCTGCGATAGAGGATGGCGCATTGCGCAAGCGCGCCGCCGTTGTCCTGCCAGGTTTTGATGCGGTTAACCACAAAGCGCGCTTCATCCAGTTCGTTGAAAGCGCAGTACAGCGATATCGGTTCGCCGTCAACGCCGTCAGTCCACAGTTTTTTACCCAAACGCCCATTGTTATTCTCAATCAGAGCGTTCGCCGCACTAAGGATGTTGCTGGTCGAGCGGTAGTTCTGCTCCAGACGAATGGTCTGCGCGCCGGGAAAATCATTGAGGAAGCGCTGGATATTCTCTACCTGCGCCCCGCGCCAGCCGTAGATCGACTGGTCATCGTCGCCGACAATCATCACTTTGCCGGTATCACCCGCCAGCAGACGAACCCAGGCGTACTGAATGTTGTTGGTATCCTGAAATTCGTCCACCAGAATGTTAGTAAACCGCTCGCGGTAGTGCTGCAGGATGTGCGGCTTGTTCAACCATAGTTCATGAGCGCGCAGCAGTAGCTCGGCGAAATCCACCAGACCAGCGCGATCGCACGCTTCCTGATAGGCCTGATACACCTTCTGCCAGGTTTGCTCCACCGGGTTACCATAGCTTTGGATATGGTGCGGGCGCAGCCCTTCGTCTTTCTGGCTATTGATGTACCACATCGCCTGACGCGGCGGCCACTGCTTCTCATCAAGATTCATCGCCTTAATCAGGCGTTTAAGCAAACGCATCTGATCTTCGCTGTCGAGAATCTGGAAATCCTGCGGCAGATTAGCGTCCATATGATGCGCGCGCAGCAGGCGGTGCGCCAGACCGTGGAACGTCCCCACCCACATTCCGCCCTGGCTTGTACCCATCAACTGGCCAATACGATGGCGCATTTCCGCCGCCGCTTTGTTGGTAAAGGTCACCGCCATGATGGAGTATGGCGAGTTGTTTTCTACGCTCAGTAACCAGGCGATACGGTGCACCAGCACGCGGGTTTTCCCGCTTCCCGCGCCCGCCAGCACCAGCATGTTGCTACGTGGCGCGGCCACCGCTTCGCGCTGTTTATCATTAAGGCTGTCGAGCAGGTAAGAAACGTCCATTGGCACCGCCGCGTAAAAACATGAAAACTAAAAACGCCCGGCGGCGCTTCGCTTACCGGGCCTACTTATCGTAGGGCGGATAAGCATAGCGCCATCCGCCAGAATGACTGGGAATTTATACAGAACTACTGGTGATTATATCAGCGAGGTGAGAGATGCCAACCGCGAAATTTCAATATGCGGCAGTAAACGGCTGTCCAGTGTCCGCATCAGGTCGGCATTTTCCGGCTTAATCCAGCAAGCCTGCATCCCACAGCGAATAGCGCCAGCCACATCGGTAGTCAGATCGTCGCCGACATGTAGGATCTCGCCGATCGGCACATGCAGTTTTTCCGCCGCCAGGAAATACATGTCGCTAAACGGCTTGGAACGCCCATCCGGACCAGCGCGCAGTACAAACTTAAAGTAATCACCGAGGCCAAACAGTTCCGGCTGGGCGTTGCCGTTAGTGATCGCCACCAGCGGCCATTTTTTCGCAAGCCGCTGTAACGTCTCATGGGTAGCCTGCGGAACCTCAATCTGGCTACGCCATTTGGCAAAATGCATCATCGCCGCATTCGCGCCGGCAATGGCCTCCTGCGCCGATAGTCCCGCATCCCGCATGGCCTGCTCTATCGCGCGATGGCGCCAGCGGGTAACGTCATGATAAATTTCCGGCTCCACTTCACGCACCGCCTGCCGTATCCGCTGTAAATCGACGTTTTGAAACGAACGTAGCAACGGGTGATAATTTTGCATAAAAGAGAGCGCTTCCTGCTCAGTACGCAAAATCACCGGACGGTTATCATAAAGGGTATCATCCAGGTCAAAGGTGAGCGCGGCAATACGCCCCAAAGGCCGGTAAAAACGCATTATTTCCCCCGTTTAGCGCGCGGATGCGCCGCGTCGTACACCGAAGCAAGGTGTTGAAAATCAAGATGAGTATAAATTTGGGTGGTGGAAAGGTTGGCATGACCCAGCAGCTCTTGCACGCCGCGCAGATCGCCGCTCGATTCCAGCATATGGGTCGCGAACGAATGGCGCAGCTTATGCGGATGCACGTGGCTGTTTAGCCCCTGCTTTATGCCCCATTCGGCGAACCGTTTTTGGACATTGCGCGCGGAGATACGCTTGCCAAGTTTCGACAGGAATAACGCCTCTTCATCGCTGGCGAACAGACCGCGCAGATCCAACCAGTGCTCAATCCACGTCACCGCGTTACGGCCAATCGGCAGGCGCCGCTCTTTGCTGCCTTTGCCCATTACCCACACTTCGCCGGTATCGAGATCGAGGTGTTTTATATCCAGGCCAACCAGTTCGGATAAACGCAGCCCCGCGCCGTACATCACCTCCAGCATCGCCCGGTCGCGTACTGCGAGCGGATCGTTGAGATCGATGTCCAGCAGGCGGTTAACGTCGTCGACATCAATATTTTTCGGCAGATGACGCGGCGCTTTCGGTGCGGAGACGCCCTTCGCCGGGTTAGCTTTCAATTCGCCCTGACTGACTAACCAGTCAAAAAAGCTCCGCAATGCCGAGAGACGTAGCGCCAGACTGGCAGGACCAAGCCCTTTGCGCCGACTGCGAACCGCAAAACTGCGCACTATCGCAGCGTCACATTGCTGCCAGCTTTTCAGCCCGGTTTCTCCGGCTAAAGCGATAATGGCATCAAGCTGACGCTGGTAGTTCAGCAGGGTAATGGGGCTAAGCTGGCGCTCCACGCCTAAATAGCGCAGGAACCGCGAGACATCCTGAGAAAGCGCGACATCCGTCATACGCGTTCAATCCAGCGTTCCAGCAGTTCCGGCAGCATCAGCGCGATCTCCTGCAAAAGCTGCGTCCCCTGTTCTGGCTGATAGTGATGAACGTCGCGGCTACTGAAAAGCACGACGCCGAGATCGGCGTCACGGCCCAACATGGACATCGCAACCGAACCAATCGCTTTCGCCTCTGGCAAAACTACCAGCAGTTCCGGGCCGTTTAGCGGACCAAGATAATGTTGCGACTGTCCCAGTCGCTGAATACGCAGCGGCTCGAAAGCCTGACGGTTTAACGCCAGATGCGTATAGCGCGACGGCGCGCCAAGTCGCCAACGATCCGGGAACAGACGCAGCGTCGCGCCGGCAAGCCCCAGATCGCGCGCCCAGCGGTGCAATCGCATCAGCATCTCATCCAGACTATCCGCGGCGACCAGACGGCTTTGCAGATGCAGCAGTCGATAAAACAGACTTTCATTGGCATGAGCCTGTTCCATCAGCAGCGTCATATTTTCTTCAAGCGCATTGATGTGATTACGCGCGCGGGCCATATGCCACTCAACGAGCGAAACCGTTCCCCGCACGGGATGGGGAACACGCATCGCTTCCACGGCATGGGCATTACGGATAAAAAACTCAGGGTGGTGGCGCAAGTAATCGACGACCGCTCGATCGTCCAGTTCCATGAGCGTTTCCTGTAGTTCTTCCTCTGGTTGCTTCATAAATGGATAAATCCGTCGTAGACATGTGCCGCCGGGCCAGTCATGTATAACGGATGACCCGGACCTTTCCAGGCGATATCCAGCCGACCGCCCGGTAATTCCACGCGTACCTCTTCAGCCAGCAGTCCCTGCTGAATCCCCACGGCAACGGCAGCACACGCGCCGCTGCCGCACGCGCGGGTCTCCCCTGCGCCGCGTTCATAGACTCGCAGCCGGATATACTCGCGTCTTACAACCTGCATAAAACCGATATTGGCGCGTTCAGGAAAACGCTCATGGCTTTCCAGAACCGGTCCCAGCGTTTCAACGGCCGCCGTATCGACGTTATCAACCTGAATGACACAGTGCGGATTACCCATTGAAACCACGCCGCACAGTATGGTCTGTTCCGCCGCTCGCATAATATACGTCTTTTCCGCTTTGTTGGCGCGAAAAGGCACCTGCGCGGGTTCAAAGTTTGGCTCCCCCATATTCACCCGCACCAGTTCATCTTCCGTGACGCTCAGTACCATCCGGCCCTTCGCGGTACTGACCCGAATATCGCGTTTATTGGTTAGCCCTTTCAGGCGAACAAATCGCGCGAAACAGCGCGCGCCATTGCCGCACTGCGAGACTTCACTGCCGTCGGCGTTGAAGATGCGGTAATGAAAGTCCAGCTCAGGATCATAGGGCGGCTCAACCACCAGCAGCTGATCGAACCCTACGCCCAAGTGTCTGTCGGATAGCCGACGAATCAGCTCCGGCGAAAAAAAGACATTCTGCGTTACCGCGTCGACGACCATAAAATCGTTGCCAAGGCCATGCATTTTAGAGAATTGCATCATTCACTCCGTTCACGCGGGGACAGAAAACTATCCTCAGTAATTGACCTGGGACGGGCCATCTCCCGTTGCGCGATCGTTCTTATCGGGCATCGTGGACTGCGTTTGTGAATCGACTTTTTTCGTCGGCGGCGGCACACTTTTATCGGCTGGCGGGAAATAAAGCGGCCCTTTCAAACCGCAGCCCGTCAGGCTGAACAGAGTCAGAAGTACAGCGAGTGTCTTAAACACGTTTTTCATTATGGATTGCCTGTAAGTTCATGCTTTCTGTTTTCTATCATCGCAGGAGAAGGCGTAAAAGCAAGAGTTTGGCGGTAAACTGCAACGCCTTTTGTTCCAGGTTATACTGCCGCCATCACGAAAAAACGGGAAACGACAATGAATGACAGTGAATTTCATCGCCTGGCTGACGCTCTGTGGCTAACCATTGAAGAACGCCTCGATGACTGGGACGGCGACAGCGATATCGACTGCGAAATCAACGGCGGCGTGCTGACCCTCAGCTTTGAGAACGGCAGTAAGATCATTATCAACCGTCAGGAGCCGCTGCATCAGGTATGGCTGGCGACCAAACAGGGCGGCTATCATTTCGATCTGAAAGGCGACGAGTGGATTTGCGATCGCAGCGGCGAAACCTTCTGGGATCTGCTGGAGCAGGCGGCGACACAGCAGGCGGGCGAGGCGGTGAGCTTCCGCTAAGTGCTTTATTGCCCGGTGGCGCTGCGCTTACCGGGCCTACCGGAGCCGAACGTAAGCCGGATAAGACGCGTCAGCGTCGCCATCCGGCCCGCTAACTATAAAAAATACTGCTGCAATAGCGGTGCGTCATGATCCTGGTTTGCCGGCGGCACGGTGTTGATAGGCTGCGTACGGAATGGGATCACCTGCGCGCGGCCATCGGTTTTCACTATCTGGTAGAACTGCGGCAGGTTAAAGTTGATAAAGCTGGAGCCATACGTGAAGCGATCATGCGATGACGAATAGAAGCGACTGACGTCGCGCACCAGTTCTTCCTTACTACCTTCGCAGTGGTGATACACTTCCGCCCGGTTACTTTCGTCCAGGATATAAATATTAAAGCCTTTCTCATCGCCCGTTTCTTCAAAGAAGAACTGGATAATCCCTTCGCTGGCGAAGCCATCCACCACTGACGGCAATTTCACATGGTTGGTTTCCACCTGTACCGACAGCCCGTGCAGCTTGTTATGCGAAATAGCGCCGTAGAATTCGATAGCATTCTCCAGCTTCTGCACCGAGACATTCAGGCGTTCGAAGAATAGTCCCCACGTCTGCCCGGAAACCCGCAGCGCCTTGAAGCGACCGGTCTCCTGACGGGTGCTGGAAAGGCGTAGCTCAATACATTCGGAGACCAGTTGCTGCACGCGGGTGCGAATCAGGCCGCGAAGATGCTGACTGTAGCAGAACACCTCCACGCTATCCGGCGGCGCGGCATCCTGGTGCATTTTCCCCAGAATCGTTTTCAGCGCTTCGATCATCGCCTGCTCGCCGTTAAAGTGCAGAGTACGCACTTCGTTCCACGAGTTGCGATACAACAAGTCGATGCTGCCTACCAGACAGTTTTGCTCTTCGCCAAAGCTGAAAACGTCCAGCTTACGGAAGTCAAAATGCACCACTTTATTGCGGAACGCTGCCGTCGGGTCATATTCGAGGTTAACGATAATCGCCAGATGACGAATTTCACAGGGGCTGTAGAGCGCTTTCGGCGTCGGGGCAGGCAAGCGCAACGGGAAATGGTGCGAAACATCGGCGACCATCTCCTGCAGCTTAGGCAGGTCGACAATACCGTTGCCCTTAATAAACAGATGCGTTCGAGACGTCAGCAGGCCATTGAACCACGCCCACGCGACCAGCTTATTAAGATAACGGTTATATTCCAGCGGCTGATGGCTGATAATGGAATCCATGTTCGGCGCGCGGTTGTAGAGATACCAGCCTGAACGGTTGGCGCGCCCCGGCGGCACATGAATAAAGGTTAAATTCGGCTCGGACAGATCCGGTGATATCTGCGGGTTCACCAGCGTGACTTTACCCGGCAACGCTTCAAAAGCGGCGTACAGCTTACGCGTCAGTACGCCGATATCCTGCGGGCTGGCGCTCACGCTGAGGTTGTTGCGCCGCGCAAAGCGAATCAGATTACGGTAGCTCTGCATCATTGCGTCGAGCAATTCGTTGTGGGCTTCGCGCACCTGATCGATTTTCCAGTTTGCGCGATTATCGAGCATGGTCAGACGCGCGTCGTCCCATCCCCACTCGCTGACTAACTGGCTTAATACTTCCCGACGCCAGCCTACGCAGGCGCGCTCACGGCTTAATTTCTCGCACACTTTCAGGTAGAAGCAGCGGCGGACTAAATCCAGCCGCGTCGGATCTTCAATTGCCGTCAGGTATTCAGTGACCCGTTCCAGCATCATGCAGTAGGGATCGAGTCCAAACGATACGATTTCACCGTCATGCAGACGTTGTTTAATGTCTTTCGCCAGCAGTCGTGGGTTGGGATATTCCCATGAGTAGGCTTCCAGCAGCAGCGTTTTCAGCACCGCTTTGTACGGCGAGTCAATGCTCTTGTATAGCTGCCACAGGCTGGCGCCAAAGTACTCTTCGGCAGAGAGCGAACTTAAGCCCCCCAGATCCAGCCACTCGTTTGGCGTTAATACGCCCTGCGCGTAGAGCGTCATGACATAGTCGTCGTAATGCTCTTCTTCGTCGCACGGCACCATACTCCACAAAATACGCTTCCCAGCCAGGCGCACAGCGGTACGATAAAACTCATCAAGCAACAGGATGTGCTGCGTAGAACCGCAGTCTTCCCCGCCCAGACTGCCGCTTTCGTTATGGCGGAAACGGTTTTCATCGATCAGGAAGAAGCTCACCTCAACGCCAAGCGAGGCGGCCCAGCTTTCCAGCAGGCTACACTTACGTTGCAACAACTGACGCTCTTCGCCGTCGAGCCAGGCCTGATGGCACACCCAGATATCCAGGTCGGACGAGCAACTCTGCCCGACCGAAGAGGTGCTGCCCATAGTATAAACGCCGGTAATCGGCAGCTCGCCCTTTGGCGGGTCCTGCGGCGACATACCGCGGTACAACTCAAGTTCGTTCAGATAGTGGCGTTGGGTTTCATCAGGCGTGTAGAAGCAAATACCGCTGGGAACGTTACCATCAAGGTAACCCGGCATCAGTGGATGGTGATAGTGCAATAATGTCGGCAGAAGACTGTAAACCTGCTGAAAAGCGGGCCCCATGGCAGCAAGCGCGCGATCCACGCGCAGTTGATTTATGGCATCCAGTCTCTGTTTCAGAGTCTCAATATAGAGGTACAAGACGTATCGCCTGATGTTGCTACCCGTCATGGTTCAGGTCAGTACTTCGCCGTCGCCATTCGGGATAAACCGTATGTCAAAAATAACCGTTACCCTTTCTCGTCTGCATATTTTTATCTAATACCGACGAAAAAATGGTCTAAAACGTGATCAATTTAACACCTTGCTCATTGACCGTAAAGAAAGATGCACTACATACAAGTGTAGCACCGTTCGCTGCGTGTAAATTCTTAAATACGGGCTGGCGGTTTCTCGTCATTATTCACTGCCATTGACGACACAGCGCCTTATCCTCTCACTCACGGTGACCGGAAAACTAACATCCTCTCTATAAGGATGTTAGGATGGTCAATGATTGATAATGACGGTAACAAGCATGTTAGACAATGTTTTAAGAATTGCCACACGCCAAAGTCCCCTTGCGCTTTGGCAGGCACATTATGTCAAAGACGCATTGATGGCAACCCATCCGGGACTGACGGTAGAACTGGTGCCGATGGTCACACGCGGCGACGTGATCCTCGATACTCCCCTGGCGAAAGTGGGCGGTAAGGGACTGTTTGTTAAAGAGCTTGAAATCGCGCTGCTGGAAAAACGCGCCGATATCGCCGTGCACTCCATGAAAGACGTTCCGGTGGCCTTCCCGGACGGTCTCGGCCTGGTGACGATTTGCGAGCGCGAAGATCCACGCGATGCTTTTGTCTCGAATCAATATCACAGTCTGGACGATCTGCCTGCGGGTAGTATCGTCGGGACGTCCAGTTTGCGTCGTCAGTGTCAACTGGCGGAGCGCCGTCCGGACCTCATTATCCGTTCATTGCGCGGTAACGTCGGCACACGCCTCGGCAAGCTGGACAACGGCGACTATGACGCCATTATCCTGGCCGTGGCCGGTTTGAAACGCTTAGGTCTGGAGTCGCGCATTCGCACAGCCTTGCCGCCCGAAATTTCGCTGCCTGCCGTAGGCCAGGGCGCCGTCGGGATTGAGTGTCGTCTTGACGACGCGAGAACACAGGCGCTGCTCGCACCGTTGAATCACTCGCAAACCGCGCTGCGCGTAACGGCGGAACGCGCCATGAACACCCGCCTGGAAGGCGGTTGTCAGGTACCGATTGGCAGCTATGCGGAAATCATCAACGGCGAAATTTGGCTACGTGCGCTGGTTGGCGCGCCGGACGGTTCGGTGATGGTCCGCGGCGAACGTCGTGGTTCACCCGAGCAGGCGGAGCAAATGGGCATCTCGCTTGCGGAGGAACTGCTGGAAAACGGCGCACGCGCGATTCTGACGGAAGTTTATAACGGCGAGGCGCCCGCATGAGTATTCTGGTCACCCGCCCCTCTCCCGCAGGGGAAGCGTTAGTGAGCCGTCTGCGCGCACTGGGGCAGGTGGCCTGGAGTTTTCCGCTGATTGAATTTGTCGCCGGTCGGGAGCTGCCCACCCTGGCCGACCGTCTGGCGACGCTGACGGAAAACGATCTGGTTTTTGCCCTTTCACAGCACGCCGTCGCCTTTGCCCACGCCCAGATCCAGCGGGATGGTCGAAACTGGCCTGCGTCGCCGCGCTATTTCGCGATTGGCCGCACCACGGCGCTCGCCCTTCATACCGTTAGCGGATTCGATATTCGTTATCCATTGGGTCGGGAAATCAGCGAAGTCTTGCTACAATTACCTGAATTACAAAATATTGCGGGCAAACGCGCGCTGATTTTGCGTGGCAATGGCGGTCGCGAACTGCTGGGCGAAACCCTGACAGCTCGCGGAGCCGAAGTCAATTTTTGTGAATGTTATCAACGAAGTGCGAAACATTACGATGGCGCGGAAGAAGCGATGCGCTGGCATGCTCGCGGCATAACAACGCTTGTTGTCACCAGCGGCGAGATGTTGCAACAGCTCTGGTCGCTGATTCCCCAGTGGTATCGTGAGCACTGGTTACTACGCTGTCGGCTGTTGGTCGTCAGTGAGCGTCTGGCGCACCTCGCCCGGGAACTGGGCTGGCAAGATATTAAGGTCGCTGATAACGCCGACAACGATGCGCTGTTGCGCGCATTACAATAACTCTCATAATGGGATGCCATAATGACGGAACAAGAAAAATCCTCCGCCGTGGTTGATGAGACCAGGGAGACCGTGGAAACCACGCCACAGCCAGTCAATACCGAGAAAAAAAGTAAGAACGGCGCCGCGCTGGTATTAAGCGCGGTGGCGATCGCGATTGCCCTGGCGGCAGGTATTGGGCTTTATGGCTGGGGAAAACAGCAGGCAACCGCGCAAACGGAAACCAGCGATGCGCTGGCGAATCAGCTGACCGCCTTGCAAAAGGCGCAGGAGAGCCAAAAATCAGAGCTGGAAGGGATTATCAAAAAACAAGCGGCGCAGTTAGATGACGCGAATCGCCAACAGGCGGCGCTGGCGAAACAACTTGATGAAGTACAACAAAAAGTCGCCACCATTTCCGGCAGCGACGCCAAAACCTGGCTGTTGGCGCAGGCTGATTTTCTGGTGAAACTCGCCGGACGCAAGCTGTGGAGCGATCAGGACGTCACTACCGCCGCTGCGCTACTCAAAAGCGCTGACGCCAGTCTGGCAGACATGAATGACCCCAGCCTGATTACCGCACGACGTGCGATTACTGACGATATCGCCAGCTTGTCATCCGTTGCGCAGATCGACTACGACGGCATTATTCTCAAACTCAATCAGCTCTCTAACCAAATCGATAACCTGCGTCTGGCGGATAACGATAGCGATGACTCGCCGATGGATTCAGATAGCAGCGAGCTGTCCAGTTCGCTAAGCGAATGGCGCGTTAACCTGCAAAAAAGCTGGCAGAACTTTATGGACAGCTTTATTACCATTCGCCGCCGCGATGATACCGCCGTACCGCTGCTGGCGCCGAACCAGGACGTCTATTTACGCGAAAATATTCGCTCCCGCCTGTTAGTCGCCGCACAGGCCGTCCCACGCCATCAGGAAGAAACATACCGCCAGGCGCTGGATAACGTTTCGACCTGGGTTCGCGCTTATTACGATACTGACGACGCCGCGACAAAAGCCTTCCTGGAGGAAGTCGATAAATTAAGCCAGCAAAATATCACGATGGATCTGCCGGAAACCCTGGAAAGCCAGGCGATTCTTGAAAAACTGATGCAAACCCGCGTGCGTAATCTGCTGGCGCAACCGACAGCCTCTACGGAAGCGCCCGCCACGCAGACAGACGCTCCGGCAGCCGCGCCGCAAGGAGAATAATGATGCTAAAAGTATTATTGCTCTTTGTGTTGTTACTCGCGGGTATCGTGGTCGGCCCGATGATAGCCGGTCACCAGGGCTATGTGTTAATCCAGACCGATAACTACAACATTGAAACCAGCGTAACCGGACTGGCGATCATTCTCATCGTCACTATGGTGGTGCTATTCGCCATTGAGTGGTTGCTACGCCGTCTGTTTCGTACCGGCGCGCACACCCGCGGTTGGTTTGCCGGACGTAAACGCCGTCGCGCCCGCAAACAGACCGAACAGGCGCTGCTGAAGCTGGCGGAGGGCGACTATCAGCAGGTTGAAAAGCTGATGTCAAAAAATGCCGATCATGCTGAACAGCCGGTGGTGAATTATCTGCTGGCGGCAGAAGCGGCGCAGCAGCGCGGCGATGAAGCGCGCGCCAATCAGCACCTTGAACGTGCGGCAGAGCTGGCGGGGAACGACACCATCCCGGTCGAGATCACGCGCGTGCGCTTACAGCTAGCGCGCAATGAAAATCATGCGGCGCGTCACGGCGTGGACAAACTGCTGGAGGTCACGCCGCGTCACCCGGAAGTCCTGCGTCTGGCGGAGCAGGCCTATATTCGCACCGGCGCATGGAGTTCTTTACTGGATATCATCCCATCCATGGCAAAAGCGCACGTCGGCGATGAAGCGCATCGCGCCATGCTCGAACAACAGGCGTGGATAGGACTCATGGATCAGGCGCGCGCCGAGCAAGGCAGCGAGGGATTACGCACCTGGTGGAAAAACCAAAGCCGTAAAACCCGCCATCAAGTGGCGCTTCAGGTCGCGATGGCCGAGCATCTGATCGAATGTGACGATCATGATATGGCGCAGCAGATTATCATCGACGGTCTGAAACGCCAGTATGACGATCGGCTGGTGCTGCCAATTCCTCGCCTCAGAACCAATAATCCGGAACAACTGGAGAAAGTGCTGCGCCAGCAAATCAAGACGGTAGGCGATCGCCCGCTGCTATGGAGCACGCTCGGCCAGTCGCTGATGAAACACGGTGAATGGCAGGAGGCAACCCTGGCTTTCCGCGCCGCGCTGAAACAACGCCCGGACGCGTATGATTATGCCTGGCTTGCCGATGCGCTCGATCGACTGCATCAACCGGAAGAAGCCGCCACCATGCGGCGCGACGGCCTGATGCTGACGCTACAGAACAATTCCCCGCAGTAATCGTCTGCTGCCCGGTGGCGTTTTTGCTTACCGGGCCCGCACTGCCTCCCGGCAAAAATCTCTTTTAGCCATAAATAAAAAAACGCCTGCCGGTTAGGGGCAGGCGTCAAAACAGGTCTGTATGACAACATAAAGGGGTGCTTCACTCAACGTTGTGTCCAGGGTGTTTGATGAGGCATAAGCGACATCTGTCAGTGGACGATAAGCACCGTAAACGGCTCTGCATCATTCCTGAGTTTATGAGGCCAAAAGGCGAGCATAAGAGATGGAATGAGCATCTACCCGTATATTATTGCACATAACGTGCCATCTTTGCACCGCTAAAAAACAGGCGCTGGTGTTAAAAAAACGTAGAGAATTCACGCGATTGTCATCTTCCCGCCGCTGGCGAGGCTTTAGCATGTCGCCCGATGGAGACAGAACAGGATGCTTTTTATAAAGTGATTATTAATCAATAGATTATTCGTCACCGAACAGCGACAAATGAAGACAAGGATATCGCCAATAAACCACAATGATAACTCGTGCGGGATAAAAGGTTGAAAAGGAACAGAAAACAAAAAACCCCGCCGAAGCGGGGTTCAAAATTGGTCGGCGAGAGAGGATTCGAACCTCCGACCCACTGGTCCCAAACCAGTTGCGCTACCAAGCTGCGCTACTCGCCGATATACTGCTTTTTTGAATTTTTAGTTCAATTCATTGAGTCGTGGTGCGAGGGGGGGGACTTGAACCCCCACGTCCGTAAGGACACTAACACCTGAAGCTAGCGCGTCTACCAATTCCGCCACCTTCGCGTTTCACAACTCTATATTAATGGGGTGGCTAATGGGATTCGAACCCACGACAACTGGAATCACAATCCAGGGCTCTACCAACTGAGCTATAGCCACCACTGAAACTTTTTACGCGGTATTAAACCACCGCAGCTCAAGCACCTAAATAAATGGTACGCCCGACAGGATTCGAACCTGAGACCTCTGCCTCCGGAGGGCAGCGCTCTATCCAGCTGAGCTACGGGCGCTTAGCGCCGTTGCGGGGGTGGATAATACGGACTTCACACCCCGCTGTCCAGTGCCTTTTTAAATAAAATGCGCGTTTGGTTATGCTTTGCGCATTTTGGCGCTTATTCCCCCACCTTATGGGCGGTTCCGTGACGATTCAGGCCGAAAACTTTGTAGACCAGCGTTACGGCCAGCAGGAAGATGACGCCGACAAACAGCGACATGCGCGTATCTTCATTAAAGTACATGCCGATTAAAACGCAAACCAGAAACGCCATCGTCAAATAGTTCGCCCACGGGAACATAATGGAACGAAAAGGATGATCCGCAATCGCTTCTTTATGCGCCCGACGAAAGCGCAGTTGGCTAATCAGAATGACAAACCACGGCACCATCCCCGGCAGTACGCTGGCGCTATAAACGTACACAAAGACGCGCTGCGGATTGGGGATGATGTAGTTCAGGCAAGAACCTACCAGCAAAATCAAAATAGAGAGCGCCACGCCCGCGACCGGCACGCCATGGCGGGAGACTTTCGCGACTGCCGCCGGCAGTTGACGGTTTTTCGCCAGCGCGTAAAGCATACGCCCACAACTATACATTCCACTGTTACAGCCGGAGAGCGCCGCCGTCAGCACGACAAAGTTGATAATGCCTGCCGCGGCGGTGATGCCGATTTTCGCGAAGGTGAGCACAAAGGGGCTGCCGTTGCTGCCAATCTCATTCCACGGGAAAATGGTGACGATCACGAAAATCGCGCCAACATAAAAAATCAGGATACGCCACAGCACTTTACCCACCGCGCTACGCAACGTCACCTGCGGATTCTTCGCTTCACCGGCGGTAATACCGATCAGCTCTACGCCCTGATAAGAGGCCACCACGATACATAATGCGGTCAGAAAGCCTTTCCAGCCGCCGGCAAAAAAGCCGCCATGCTCGGTCAGATTACCAAAGCCAATCGCCTGGCCGCCGTTACCAAAGCCGAAGAAAATCACCCCCAGGCCGATGATGATCATCACAATAATAGTGGTGACTTTGATCATCGCAAACCAGAACTCGATTTCACCATACAGGCGCACCGCTGCCAGATTCGCCAACGCGACCAGACCTACAGCAATCAGCGCCGGTATCCACTGCGCCATCTCCGGAAACCAGAACTGGACGTAGACCCCAATGGCGGTAATTTCCGAGATCCCGACCGCCATCCACATAAACCAGTATGACCAGGCGGTAAGATAGCCAAAAAAGGGACTCATATACCGGTGGGCGTACACGGCAAAGGAGCCGGTAACAGGTTCCAGAAAGAGCATCTCCCCCATTGAACGCATGATGAAAAAGACGAACAATCCGGCGATGATATACGCCAGCAGCACTGACGGGCCCGCCCATTTCAGCGTACTGGCGGCACCCATAAAGAGTCCGACGCCGATGGTGCCCCCGAGGGCAATCAATTCAATATGACGAGCTTCCAGCCCACGCTGTAGCTCCGGTTTTTTCTCTGCCATAAATCCTCATGTCGTGTTTGCAACGGTTCCGGTAGTACCGGTTATTGTTATGGGTACATCGATTGTTGCGAATATTTTCTTAAATTTGGACAAATGGCAAATGAAGCATTAAAAAAATGCACTTATTGTGTAAGAAAGCATCGATTATGTTGTAAATGAGCAGCGTCATAAGCACAATCCGCTGCTCAAGTCATCAGAAGGGAGAATTAGAGATCGCCAGTATAGTGCCAGCGAAGGTAGCGCAGCAGACGCATCTGGCGGGTAATACGGCTTGGCTGGGAAAGCAGACGATACAACCACTCCAGCCCCAGATTCTGCCATATTTTCGGGGCGCGTTTGACGTGACCGGTAAACACATCATAGGTGCCGCCCACGCCCATATATAGCGCATGGGGATGCACTTCCCGACAATCGCGCATTAGCAATTCCTGTTTTGGCGATCCCATTGCGACGGTGATAATTTTCGCGCCGCTGGCATGGATACGCGCAAATAGCGCCTGACGCTGCTCCGGTTTAAAGTAACCGTCCTGGCTACCCACAATATTGACGTTCCACTGCGTCCGCAGTTTTGCTTCCGTCTGCGCCAGCACCTCAGGCTTGCCGCCGACAAGAAATACCGGCGTGCCTTCTTTACCCGCGCGCGCCATTAACGCTTCCCAAAGGTCGGCGCCAGCCACGCGAGAGACCTGCGCCTGTGGAAATTTTTTACGTATTGAACGCACCACGCTGATGCCATCGGCATATTTAAATTCCGCCGCCGCTATCAACGCGCGTACTTCCGGATTATCTTCCGCCGTCAACAACTTTTCGGCGTTGATCGCCACCAATGTGCCTTTCTTCAGTTGACCATCGGCAAACAGATAATTCAGCGCATGTGACATGTCGCGCCAGCCAATCAAAGGTAATCCACGCAGCGAGTAAAGAGGCGCAGCGGCATTATTGGTCATAGTTTTCCTTCCACCTGTGCCTGAGGGAGCGAAGTTGTACGTTGATGAATCAGTCCGGCGCTATCAAATAGCCAAAACAGAAGCTTAGCAACCAGCAGGCTGGCGCCAAAAACCACCAGGAAGAAAACCACGCGCGAGACAAACGAATCCAGCCCTTCTCGCGCCAGCACAATCATATTAAAGATGGCGCCAAAGCAGAAACTGTGCAGAATCGCCGCCTTATAGCGATTGGTCTCCCGGTTACCCAGTTCATACAGCCAGTCGAACCATTTGATAATCAGCCCGACGACGATCGCGCCGAGCGGAATAAACAGCGCCCCGCCCATGACCACCAGCGATCCGATAAGCGTTGGCGAGATCGCCAGGCCGGAATGGTTATTCAGGACTTCCCAGGTAAAGTAATTCGCAGAATTCAGCACGATGCTGGGTCGTCCCGGCCATAACCAGGTGGGAATAAAGACGTAGAAATCACGCACAATAGGGGCCAGCCCCTGAAAATCAATATTGTGGTAATTTTGCAACAGCAGCGCCAAATTCTCCCACGGCGAGAAGGTATCGCGCGTCAGGTAGAGAAACGTATAGAACGCCTCATCGCCGCTCACATTTAATCCGTAGCGTTTGAGCGCCAGCCAGAACATACCGACAATCCCCAGCACGCCCGCCGCCGCCAGCATCCACAGACTGATCCAGCCCCGAATAATGCCGATAAACAAGAAGATAGCAAACGCAATAATGATGTTGGCGCGCGTACCGCCGACAATCATATAGGTCAACAGACCAAACGCGACGGTGCTCACCAGAAAGAACAGCCACGCTTTGCTGTCCTGGCGCAGGAAATAGACCACCAGCATCGCCGGAATGAAGAAATAGAAGAACCGTTTTAACGCCACACCGGAAACTTCGCTGGAAAAGATCTGGCTGTAGGAGTGCAGCCGGAACAGCAAAAAGCCGTTATGCATAAAGAAAATCCCGACGCTCACCAGCGCGATGCCCATCAGGATCACCCAGGTAAGGTGGGTTTCCACCCGGTTCATGGTAAATAGCGGCTTGCGTGGTACATCCACAACGCGTTTGCGTAAACGCGTTTTATAGGTCACGTAATACACGCCGTAGAAACAGGCGGCGGATAATAAAGCCTGCAATAAGATTTCCGGCGGCGCGACGCCAACATCGAAACGAAATACCAGCACGCTGGTTAGCGGGAAACCAAAAAAGAAGGTCAATAAAAATAGCAACGAAAAGAAAACGTTGAAGTTAAAACGCACGCGGCGGAATTCAAACCAGGTCAGCGTGGCGATAAACAGCGTAGAAAGCAGCCAGACCACCAGCAGCCCGCTGAATTGCATCAAACTCATTCGGCTTCTCCTGCGGCGACTCTCAACGCATTATGCCACGGTTGCAGGTAATTGGGGCTAAAGAAGGTGATGCCGCTTTTATCTACCGATGCGAGCTGACGCTGCGCCTCGCGCACCACCTGCTCATTCAAATCATCGGTGGTAAACAGAACGGGCAGATGCTGTTCCGCCATATCCTGCCAGAAAGGGTTGTCACGATTCAGTACGCACGGGATATCGGCCTGAATTAGCAGACACAACGTCCCAATCCCCTGTTGGCGGGCAAAAATAAAATAACCGAGGTCGCACTGACGAAGCAGCGCAAGATAGGCATCAAATTCCATTTTTTCACTAAGAATTTGCAAATTTTCATCGCTAAATAGCGTCAGACCTGCCTGACGAACCTCATCAATATAGGCCTGGTTATTGACCGGATAGCCCATCGGCACCACCACGTTTACCGTATCGCCAAACTGCTGATACACCGCCCGTAACGCCGCAATATGCTCGTTACTGCGATCGCCGGAGTTACCTACCAAAATAGTCAATTTCCCCGCACGTTGGCGCTCTTTTGCCATAGAATTCAGGGAAGGGTCCATGCGCGTCGGGAAATAGAGTAACTCGCCGCGTACGCCCGGGTGCTGGCGCGCAAAATAGCTGAGATCGCCGCGCGTCGCGAATACGCCCCCTACTCGCCCCTGCGCGATACGACGAAGCGGGTAGAAAAGGCGGAATTTCAGCCCGCTGGACACTTCGTAGAGATCCGCGCCCCAGATATGCCAGTAAAACTGGGCGGGCTTAATACCGCCGCTTAACAGCGCCAGCCACAGGCTGGTGTTGAATTGACCGTGAAAGAAGAAGCGCTGTCGACGATTTGCTTTCGCTTTGGCGATGACCGCCTGAGCCAGCGCTTTCTTACTACCATAAAAGCGAAGCGAGAGCGCCGGACAGCTTTCCGTGAAGCCGTTATCCTCGCCGGCAACCATAAATTCGCGCGCGTGCTCGCTTGTGGCAGCCAGCGTATCATTGAAAAACCGCAGCACGGTGTGGTTATGGTGAGGGATATCCGATCCCAGGACGTGAATCAGTACAGTCATGCTCGCCTACGCCAGAGTAAAAATATGCCGCAACAAAGTGAAAAATAGACAATATAGGTGGCCATATAAGCCTGTGCCGCACCCAGTGCGCCGTGAGCGGGAATCAGCCAGTGAGCGAACGCCGTTAACAGAATGAACTGGCTAATTTCGGCCAGAATGTAAAATCGCAACGACGCTTTGGCAATCACCAGATAACCGAAAACATAGGCGCCGACTTTCAGCACGTCACCCACTAACTGCCAGGCGAACAGATCGCGCATCGCGGTGAATTTAGCGGAAAAAAGCAGCCAGATAGCAAAATCGCGCAGTAGCCAGACGGTAAAACTCGCGGCCGCGACTGCCGGTAAAACAAATTTCAGCGCTTTTACCACCTCACGCGTAATGTCCTGTTTTTCCGTCAGGCGTGAAAGCGTGGGTAACAGGTAAACACTAAAAGAGGCGGTGATAAATTGCAGATAGGCGTCAGAAATGCTGCTTACGCCCTGCCAGATCCCGACATCGCTCCAGCTATAGTGCGCGGCCAGTTGGTTTCGCATCATCACATAGGCGACCGGCATCGTAACGGAGGTAATCAGCGCCATCAGGGTAAATTTACTGAGCTGCCCTGCCAGACCGTTGTCCCAGGAGGGCCTGAGATAGTGTAGCGGGACGGTGCCGCGCTTAATCAATATCATACCGGCAGGCACTACCACCAGCGCCGGCACCAGCGCCAGGCCAAGCAACGCGCCTTCATAGCCGCCAACACGGTAGCAGAGATACCAGGCGGCGACGCCCAAAAAGCTGCCGACAATTAACGATAAGGCATTACCCGACGCGTCACGAAAGCCCTTCATCAGCGCCAGCAGCAGGTTCGCCCAGGCGATCCCCATTTGTACCAGCGCAACCAGACGCACCAGCCCTTGATAGTCCGTGTGACCGAACAGTCCCTGGCTAATCGGCGCCGCCGCCAGCAGGAAGACCAGCGCCAGTAGCGTAGAGAAACCCAATACCATCGCGGAGGAGGTTCCCACCACGGTACGTAACTGCGCCGGGTCATCATGATGTTGTGCGACGAGTTTGGTCACGCCGTTAAATATCCCGGCACCCGCCAATACGCCCAGCACGGTGATCATCTGGCGGAAGTTACCCGCTTGTCCGACGCCCGCCGGGCCAAAAGAGACGGCCAGCAGTTTCACCACCAGCAGTCCGGCGCCAATTTTTACCAGCGTACTGACCGCCGTCCACAGAGAGGCTTTAGCAAGCGACATATCAGGAGAAATAATTTAGCAAGGTGGCAATCACCGTCCGTTGATCGACGGGCGCAAGATTATAAAACAGCGGCAGACGCAGCAAACGTTCGCTCTCTTTTGTGGTGTAGACATCGTCCCCGATAAACTCGCCGAATTTATCGCCCGCCGGACAATCATGCAGCGGAATGTAATGGAATACCGCCATGATTTCCGCCTCTTTCAGGAAATTAATTAGCGCGCTGCGATCGGCGATATCCCGCAGTTTGATGTAAAACATGTGGGCATTATGCCCGCAGTTTTCCGGAATAGAAGGCAGCTCGATACGCCCGGCGCGCGCCAGCGGGGTTAACGCATCGTAGTAAGTCCGCCACAGCGACAGACGCTGTTGATTGATACGATCGGCGGCCTCCAGTTGCGCCCACAGGTAGGCAGCCTGCAGATCGGACATCAAATAACTGGAGCCGATATCCCGCCAGGTGTATTTATCCACCTGACCACGGAAGAACTGACTGCGGTTGGTGCCTTTTTCGCGGATGATCTCCGCGCGTTCAATCAGCGCCCGATCGTTAATCAACGTCGCACCGCCTTCGCCACCAGCGGTGTAATTTTTGGTTTCATGGAAACTAAAACAGCCGATATGACCGATCGTCCCTAACGCGCGGCCTTTGTACGTGGACATCACGCCCTGGGCGGCGTCCTCGACAACGAACAGATTATACTTATCCGCCAGCGCCATGATGACGTCCATTTCACAAGCGACGCCAGCGTAGTGTACCGGCACGATAGCGCGGGTCTTATCGGTGATCGCCGCCTCAATCAGCATTTCGTCAATATTCATCGTATCCGGACGAATATCGACAAACACAATTTTCGCGCCGCGCAGGACAAAAGCGTTAGCGGTGGAGACAAACGTAAAGCTCGGCATGATCACTTCATCGCCGGGCTGAATATCCAACAACAGGGCCGCCATCTCCAGCGACGCGGTACAGGAAGGCGTCAGCAACACCTTCGCGCTGCCGAAATGTTGCTCCAGCCACTGCTGGCAACGACGCGTAAAGCCGCCGTCGCCACACAGTTTGCCGCTGCTCATTGCAGACTGCATGTATTCGAGTTCGGTTCCCACCACCGGCGGCGCATTAAAAGGAATCATGTTGTCACCTGTATAACCAGTACGCAGTGCTTTCGATGTTGGCACCGCTTTGTATGTAACGTTTAAGCGCGGCGGTGTTGCCCAACTGGGTCGCCACCCGCAATGTTGCTTTGCCGCGACGCTGCGCCCAACAGATCGCCGCCTGCATAAGTTCCGCTCCCGCGCCGCGTCCGGCCAACAGACCGATGCGCGCGTCGGTATCATTCAATTCCCGCAGCGAGACGTAACCGCGGATAGCGCCTGTTTCCGTGCGAAGCACCAGGCATTGGTGATCAAACGTGCCGCGTACCGCATTCTCAATCCACTGGGCGTAAAAACGGGCGCTGGCGTCGGGCGCATACCACGGCGCGCGAAAACGACTCTGCGTAAACGCCTCTCCGGCCAACTGACGCAAAGCAGGGATGTCCGTAAGGCGTGCAATTTCCGCGCCATGCTGGTAGGCATGCCCTTTTACCGGCAACGCAAAATCCACCTCGCCTTCAACCAAAGAGAATCCCAGCGATTGCAACGCCGACAGCCAGGCGATGTTTTCAGCCGGTACTTTTACCTGCACGCGTTGCCACGCCTGCAGCGCTTCTGGCGTTAATTCGGGCGCTGAGGCATCGATACGCACAATGCCGCTATTCACGCCAAAGAACGTATTTTCCCAGAGTAACGGTTCAATACTGGCGCGGACGGGCACGGAGCAACTCCAGTAAATATTGGCCATAGCCGGTTTTTTCAAGCTGACTGGCGGCGCGTTTCAAACCATCATCATCCAGCCAGCCGTTGCGCCAGGCAATTTCCTCCAGACAGGCAATTTTGAAGCCCTGGCGCTTTTCCACCGTCTGCACAAAAGTGCTCGCCTCAATCAGGCTGTCGTGGGTGCCAGTATCCAGCCAGGCGAAGCCGCGGCCCAGCAGTTCAACGGTCAGCTTACCTTCCTCCAGATACATCTGGTTGATAGAAGTGATCTCCAGCTCACCACGCCCGGACGGTTTCACGCGCTTCGCATACTCGACGACCTTGCTGTCATAGAAATAGAGGCCGGTGACCGCCCAGTTAGATTTAGGCTGTTTCGGCTTTTCTTCCAGCGAGAGCGCGCGAAAATCATCGTCAAACTCCACGACGCCAAAGCGTTCCGGGTCCATGACCTGATAGCCAAATACCGTGGCGCCTTCGGTACGCGCCGCGACCTGACGGAGTTTGGGACTAAAGCCCTGACCAAAAAAGATATTATCGCCTAATACCAGGCAGGAAGGTTCACCGTTGAGGAACGCTTCGCCAATGATAAAGGCCTGTGCCAGCCCGTCCGGACTGGGCTGCTCGGCATAATGTAAATCGATACCGAACGCTGCACCGTTGCCCAGCAAACGCTGAAAGTCGCGTTTATCTTCCGGCGTGGTGATGATCAGGATCTCACGAATGCCCGCCAGCATTAGCACCGATAACGGATAATAAATCATCGGCTTGTCGTAGACGGGCAGAAGCTGCTTTGATACGCCGCGCGTAATGGGATGCAACCGGGTACCGGAACCTCCCGCCAGAATGATGCCTTTCATTCGTTTCTCCTCCAGGAGTAAGAGCCTGCCGTTTAGCGTTTCAGACCTAAGCGTTCGCCCTGATAACTGCCATCCTGCACGGGTTTCCACCAGGCCTCATTGGCGAGATACCACTGAACGGTTTTTCGCATCCCGCTTTCGAAGGTTTCCTGCGGCGTCCAGCCCAGCTCGCGGGCGATTTTCGACGCGTCGATGGCATAACGTAAGTCATGACCGGGCCGATCGTCGACAAAGGTAATCAGATCGTGATAATTCACCACACCCGGCGGTTTTTGCGGGGCCAGTTCCTCCAACAGAGCGCAAATCGTCCTGACTACATCCAGATTTTTGCGTTCGTTATGACCGCCGATATTATACGTTTCGCCCACCGCGCCGTTCGTCGCCACGTGATACAACGCGCGGGCGTGATCCTCCACATACAGCCAGTCGCGAATTTGCTGACCGTTGCCATAGACCGGCAATGGTTTACCCGCCAGCGCGTTCAGAATCATCAGCGGAATCAGTTTTTCCGGGAAATGGTATGGCCCGTAGTTATTAGAGCAGTTGGTGACAAGCGTAGGCAGACCGTAGGTACGTAACCAGGCGCGTACCAGATGGTCGCTGCTGGCTTTGGAGGCGGAGTAAGGGCTGCTTGGCGCATATGGCGTGGTTTCGGTGAAGAAATCGTCTGCGGTATGCAGGTCGCCATACACTTCATCGGTGGAGATATGATGGAAGCGGAACGCCGCTTTAGCGTCCGCGTCAAGCGCGGACCAGTAAGCGCGAGCGGCCTCCAGCAAGGTGTAAGCACCAACGATATTCGTTTCAATAAACGCCGCCGGGCCGTCGATGGAACGGTCTACATGGCTTTCCGCCGCCAGGTGCATCACGCTATTGGGCTGATACTGCTGGAAAATTCGCTCCAGTGATGCCCGATCGCAGATATCCACCTTCTCAAAGGCGAAACGGTCGCTTTGCGCCACCGACGCCAGAGACATCAGGTTGCCCGCATAGGTGAGTTTATCCACCACCACCACCGCGTCTGCCGTTTCATGGATGATATGCCGCACCACCGCAGATCCGATAAAGCCTGCGCCGCCAGTCACCAGAATGCGTTTCATCAGCGCCAGACTCCTTTGGTATCGACCACATAACGCTGATGAACCGCATCGCCGCGAATCGCTTTAAATTCGTCGTGATCGACCAGCATCACCAGCACATCGGCGGCGGCCAGCGCCGCGTCCAGTTTCGCCAGCGTGCAAACTCCATCTAATTTTTTCGGCAACTGACGAATATTCGGCTCGACGACCAGGGTTTCGCCGCTGTGCCAGCGGGCGATACTTTGCGCGATCCCCATCGCCGGGCTTTCGCGCAGATCGTCGATATTCGGCTTAAAGGCCAGCCCAAAACAGGCGATTTTCACTTCGCTGGCGCGTTTATCGGTGGCCGCCAGGCAATCTGCGACCGCGGCTTTTACCTGGTCGACCACCCAGTGCGGTTTGCCGTCGTTCACTTCACGCGCGGTGCGAATCAGTCTCGCCTGCTGCGGATTTTGCGCCACAATAAACCACGGATCGACTGCAATGCAGTGCCCGCCAACGCCGGGGCCCGGCTGCAAAATATTGACGCGCGGATGGCGGTTCGCCAGGCGGATCAATTCCCAGACGTTAATCCCCTGATCGGCGCAAATCAGCGACAATTCATTCGCAAAGGCGATATTCACATCACGGAAGCTATTTTCTGTCAGCTTGCACATCTCTGCGGTGCGCGAGTTGGTGACAACGCATTCGCCCTCAAGGAAAATTTTGTACAGCGCGCTGGCGCGAGCCGAACATACTGGCGTCATACCGCCAATCACGCGGTCATTTTTAATGAGTTCCACCATCACCTGACCCGGCAGCACACGCTCCGGACAATAGGCGATATTAACGTCGGCCTGCTCGCCCGCCTGCTGGGGAAAGGTCAGATCCGGACGCATCCCGGCCAGCCAGCCAGCCATTTGCTCCGTTGCGCCAACCGGCGATGTCGATTCCAGAATCACCAGCGCCCCTTTTTTTAATACGGGCGCAATGGATTTCGCCGCGGCTTCCACATAAGCCATGTCAGGGTCGTGATCACCTTTGAATGGCGTCGGCACTGCAATCAGGTATGCATCGGCCTCGACAGGCGTCGTCGTTGCACGCAGAAAGCCGCCTTTCACCGCCATCTTCACTACATTGCCCAACGCCGGCTCCACGATGTGAATTTCACCGCGATTTATGGTGTCTACTGCATGTTGGTTGATATCCACGCCGATAACCTGCTTCTGACGGGAAGCAAAAGCGGCCGCAGTGGGTAATCCGATATACCCCAGCCCAATAACAGAAATGGTCGTAAAACTCATAACGATACCCGATAACTTTTTAACGCCTGTAAAATGCGCGCGCATGACTGCCCGTCGCCATAAGGATTATGGGCGCGGCTCATGGTTTGATATTCATTTTCGTCGTGCAGCAGACGCATGACTTCCGCCACAATGCGCCGGGAGTCCGTGCCGACCAGCCTTACCGTACCGGCGGTAATCGCTTCCGGACGCTCTGTGGTTTCACGCATGACCAATACCGGTTTACCCAGTGACGGCGCTTCTTCCTGAATACCGCCGGAATCCGTCAGAATGAGCCAGGCGTGATTCATCAGCCAGACAAAAGGTAAGTAGTCCTGCGGCTCAATCAGTACTACGTTTTCAACATGGCCGAGGATACGGTTGACAGGTTCGCTGACGTTGGGATTGAGATGCACCGGATAGACAATTTGCACATCCTGGTTCGCTGCGGCGATTTCCGCCAGCGCATGGCAGATATGCTCAAAGCCCTGACCAAAGCTTTCACGTCGATGACCGGTCACCAGAATCATCTTCTTATTCACGTCGAGGAAAGGATACTGCTCGGCCAGTTCAGCCTGTAATGTATCGCTCGCCAGAACGCGATCGCGTACCCAGATCAGCGCATCGATAACGGTATTGCCGGTGACAAAAATGCGCCCATCCGGAATATTCTCCCGCAACAGATTCTGCCGCGAGTTTTCGGTCGGCGCAAAGTGGTACATCGCCAGATGTCCGGTCAGCGTGCGGTTTGCCTCTTCCGGCCACGGGGAATAGAGATCGCCGGTTCGCAACCCAGCTTCTACGTGCCCCACCGGAATACGTTGATAGAAAGCCGCCAGGCTGGTAGCAATCGTAGTGGTGGTATCGCCATGAACCAGCACCACATCAGGTTTAAAATCTGCCAGGATCGGCTTTAATCCCTCCAGAATTCGGCAGGTAATTTCCGTCAACCCCTGTCCCGGCTGCATAATATTGAGATCGTAATCAGGCACAATAGAAAAAAGAGTTAATACCTGATCAAGCATCTCCCGATGCTGCGCAGTAACGCATACTTTGGCCTCGAAATGAGGATCTTTTTCCAGCGCATGGACCAGAGGCGCCATCTTAATGGCCTCCGGTCGTGTACCAAATACAGTCAGTACTTTCACATCGATTCTCTTCGAATAGACAGCAGGGGCCCAGCCCCCTACTGCAGAGGTGTTGCTAAATCGTGCGGCGACGGGTTAAGGCAACGCCCGCACCGATTAGCGCCCCAACGATACCCCACATGATCATCAGGAAGGCTCGGCGTGGGCTATCACGTTTTACCGGTTCTTCCGGCGTACGCAAATAACGATAGGTCTGAAAACGAGGGTCCAGGGTCGGCCCCACATTAAGCGTATTCAACATTGCCCGATTTTGAAAGTAGTCCAAATCGAACGCAGGGCCAACCGCTTGCAGGTTTTCAAGACGCGCCTGTAACATAGGGCGACCGAGTAAAAAAAGCTCTGAGTCCGGTAATTCATCCGCCGGGACATCCGTCGCGCTACGAGAAATATTATGTTGTTCCGCAATTTTGAGCGCCTGCTCAATACTGTTTACACGACGTGAATAGATCGCTTTCGCAACCTCTTCCTGCCGTTTGACCTGCGCTTTCATCTGCACGGTACGCGCAGCCCAGGCGCCTTTTAATTCATCATTCAGATGGCTCGCCGCCCGCTGACTGGCGAACGCGACATACTGACGCAGCAGATTATTGGCGTCCGGCGCGGTTTCAGCAATCAGCTTCACGTTGTCGTTGATAGCGCGTGTAAAATCACCTGGCGTAAACTGAATGTTATTGATCAGTTCATCAAGCATCGCCGCATCAGCTTTGCTATTCCCGACCATTCGCTGCTTATAATAATCCGTCTGTAACCAGAAATCGCGACGCGTATCCCAGGAGGCAAGCTGCATGATGAACTCTTTATACGCTTCGTCCATCACCGAGGGCTTATCGGAAGAGGCGGGATCGGTCTTAATATCCAGATTGCGCAGAAACTGTTGCTGGGAGTAATAACCGCCCAACATATTTACGGTTGGGCGATCGGTGATCGCCGTCGCGCTCCACTCCTGACGAGCAAAAAAGGTATAGGCTAACGCGATAAGGGCAAATAGCAGGCCAATGCCGATAATCCAGAATTTGCCGGCCCATAAAGTACGAAACAACCCGCGAATATCCAGTTCATTTTCAGCGCTCACCGCGCGTGCCCCCGGTAATGGTTGTGTCATCGTATCCTCATTTACTTAGTTAAGTTTGGCCGGTTCTCACGGTGCCTGCGCAGGCGGCGTTTCACACGCTTAATAAATCTCGCCACCTTCCAGGCCCGCTTAATACAGTAGCCATAGAGGAAGAATGCTAGCAAAAAGAGCACCAACATAACCCACTCAGGAACAAAATGAGAATATTCTGCCGTTACGCCTACTCCCGCCAGAATGGCGGCAGCAAGCGTAATCAGTACAAACGCCTGACGAGAGGTAAATCCGGCGCGCATGATAAGGTGGTGAATGTGTTGACGATCGGGTGAGAAGGGACTCATTCCTTTACGCAGACGGCGATACATAATCGCCACCATATCCATCAGCGGGATAGCGATAATCCATAGCGCGGTAACCGGACTAATAGGGTGAGTTTTCCCCTGCGTCGTTTCCAGTAAGATCCAAATAACGGTAAAACCAATCAGAGTACTACCGGCATCACCCATAAAGACTTTATAACGCCACCCCAAAATACCAAGATTAAGCATAATGTAAGGCAGAATTGCGGCGATCATGGCGAAGCACCATATTGCCAGGCTGGTTTGGCCATCAAACCATAAAATCAGCCCCATCGCCGCAAATGAGACGCTGGATAGCCCGCCCAGCAGGCCGTCAATACCGTCAACCATATTGAAGGCGTTGATCGCCGCCCATACGGCAAACAGAGTAAGGAAATAACCGAAGGGACCGAGTACCATCTCCCAGGAGCCAAAGATATAACCGAGGCTGCTAAGATAGAGTTTACCGAATACCATCATAATGATACCGATCGCAGCCTGTATGGTCGCACGGATCTTTACGCTGATATCAAAACGGTCGTCCAGCGCACCGATAAGAACCAGTACGCCCGCACAAGAAAGATAAAGCGACGCATGAGGAATATAGTGATCAACGATTCCGAATGTGAAGCAAATCCCTGCGTAAACCGAAATCCCTCCAACCAACGGTATCAGCCCCTGGTGGCGTTTACGGAAGTTGGGTTTATCCACTAAACCGATTTTTTTTGCGACCTTACGCGCAAAAAACAGGAACAGTGTCGTGAATAAAAAAATACTGATGAGATCAGTACTCACGGTCAGTAAATTCACAATGCGTGCTCTCAGATAAAATTAATACCAGAAGTATAACCATGAAGACCTTTATTCAGAAGGGAAACCCTGCTCTGAACCAGGCAGAATTGTTTAAATATCAACCACACGATACCGATAACGAATGGATCGCGAAGCCCCGACCCGGTTTATCATCGTTTTGTAAATGTGTCGTTAAGATTACAGATATAAAACAAAAACGCCACGTAAAAACGTGGCGTTTTCAGGTAAAGACCAGATTATGAGCGCTTCATCATCTCGAAAAAGTCGTCATTAGTTTTGGTCATCGCCAGTTTGTTAATGAGGAATTCCATCGCGTCAATTTCACCCATCGGATGGATGATTTTACGCAGTATCCACATTTTCTGCAACTCTTCCTGGGTGGTAAGCAGCTCTTCTTTACGCGTACCGGAACGGTTGTAGTCGATAGCCGGGAAGACACGTTTTTCAGCGATCTTACGCGAGAGATGCAGCTCCATGTTACCGGTGCCTTTAAACTCTTCGTAGATAACTTCGTCCATCTTGGAACCGGTATCGATCAGCGCCGTCGCGATGATAGTCAGGCTACCGCCCTCTTCCACGTTACGCGCCGCACCGAAGAAACGCTTCGGACGATGCAGGGCGTTAGCGTCCACACCACCGGTCAGTACTTTACCAGAAGCAGGCACCACGGTGTTGTAGGCACGCGCCAGACGGGTGATGGAGTCGAGCAGGATGATAACGTCTTTTTTGTGTTCAACCAGACGTTTCGCCTTCTCGATAACCATTTCGGCAACCTGAACGTGGCGGGATGCCGGTTCGTCAAAGGTAGAAGCAACGACTTCGCCTTTCACCAGACGCTGCATCTCGGTCACTTCTTCCGGACGTTCGTCGATCAACAACACCATCAGCACGCAGTCTGGATGGTTATACGCAATGCTCTGCGCGATGTTCTGCAGCAGCATGGTTTTACCCGCCTTCGGCGGCGCGACAATCAGACCACGCTGGCCGCGGCCAATCGGCGAAGCCAGATCCAGAACGCGCGCCGTTAAGTCTTCGGTAGAACCGTTACCACGTTCCATACGCAGACGAGAGTTTGCGTGCAGCGGGGTTAAGTTCTCAAAGAGGATTTTGTTACGGGCGTTTTCCGGTTTATCGTAGTTAACTTCGTTAACTTTCAACAGCGCAAAATAGCGTTCACCTTCTTTCGGCGGGCGAATCTTACCAGAAATGGTATCACCAGTGCGGAGGTTGAAACGGCGGATTTGGCTGGGGGAAACGTAGATATCATCAGGACCGGCGAGGTAGGAGCTGTCTGCAGAACGGAGGAAACCAAATCCATCCTGCAGTATCTCCAGCACACCGTCGCCAAAGATATCTTCGCCACTCTTTGCGTGCTGCTTCAGGATGGCAAAAATAATGTCCTGCTTGCGCATACGGGCCAGGTTTTCCAGCCCCATACTTTCGCCGAGAGTGATCAGCTCAGAAACCGGCGTATTCTTTAATTCGGTAAGATTCATAATGGTGTGAGTTCTTAAACTTGGGGTAAATCTCGAACTTAATGTTGTGAATGGTATGGCAGGGTCATCCATGCCTGTTTACGGCTATCAACTCATGTCTGTTCGCTGTCTGGTCACAGGAAAGTACGCAGAACTGAAACGACAAGACGGAATGAGCGAAGAGCCAGGAATCTTTCCACTTCTCGTGCGAGAAAAAACGGGAAGTGACGGATAAAACCAGATTCAAACTTAATAAGGTATGTTTAATTCGAAGTCAATACTAACTTAGCACGACTCAGACCGGGCGTCCAGAGATCCTGACAATTTAAGAATAACGAAAGGACAACGGACGCCACGAAACTGCCTGATACCTTAATCATTCGTCGAATGACAGACCCCTGACCATACAGCGCCTTTATCATTCGACGTATAAACGGTATTACGCCAGATTGGCGTCGAGAAACTCTTTCAACTGACCTTTAGACAATGCGCCTACTTTGGTTGCCGCCACTTCGCCGTTTTTAAACAGCAGCAGAGTCGGAATACCGCGGATGCCATATTTAGGCGCAGTACCTGGATTCTGGTCAATGTTCAGTTTGGCAACAGTCAATTTGCCCTGATATTCGTCAGCGATTTCATCCAGAATCGGAGCGATCATTTTACACGGTCCGCACCACTCTGCCCAGAAATCAACGAGGATAGCCCCGTCCGCTTTGAGTACATCCGTGTCAAAACTGTCGTCAGTCAGGTGAATAATTTTATCGCTCATATATAACTCCACAGGAATAAGCCTGGCGTGTTGGTGTAGCATTAACCAACGAGGTGCTGATGTTAACTTCGCCAACAAAGGTTGACTTTATTTCACCGGATACGCTTTCGTAAAGCAATAGTAAGCTGATATTCTACCACACTATGAGCAAAACACATTTAACAGAACAGAAGTTTTCCGACTTCGCCCTGCACCCACAGGTGGTTGAAGCCCTTGAAAAAAAAGGGTTTTATAATTGTACGCCCATTCAGGCACTGGCCCTTCCGCTAACGCTGGCGGGTCGTGACGTTGCAGGGCAGGCGCAAACCGGTACCGGGAAAACGATGGCGTTTCTGACGTCAACGTTTCATTATTTACTTTCTCATCCCGCGATCGACGATCGCAAGGTGAACCAGCCGCGCGCGCTGATCATGGCACCGACGCGTGAATTAGCCGTACAAATTCACGCCGACGCGGAACCGTTGGCGCAAGCGACAGGCTTAAAATTAGGCCTGGCTTACGGCGGCGATGGTTACGACAAACAGCTTAAAGTGCTGGAAAGCGGCGTTGATATTCTTATCGGTACGACGGGCCGACTGATCGACTACGCCAAACAAAATCACATTAACCTCGGCGCCATTCAGGTCGTCGTACTCGATGAAGCCGATCGCATGTACGATTTGGGCTTTATTAAAGATATCCGCTGGCTGTTCCGTCGTATGCCGCCGGCTGCGCAGCGTCTGAATATGTTGTTCTCCGCCACCCTGTCTTACCGGGTTCGCGAACTGGCGTTTGAACAGATGAACAACGCCGAATATGTTGAAGTTGAACCGGAGCAAAAGACCGGCCACCGCATTAAAGAAGAGCTTTTCTACCCCTCTAATGAAGAGAAAATGCGTTTACTGCAAACGCTGATCGAAGAAGAGTGGCCAGATCGCGCCATTATTTTCGCCAACACCAAGCATCGTTGCGAAGATATCTGGGGACATCTGGCGGCAGACGGCCATCGTGTTGGTCTGTTGACCGGCGACGTCGCGCAGAAAAAGCGCCTGCGGATTCTGGATGAGTTCACCCGCGGCGATCTGGATATTCTTGTGGCGACCGATGTTGCGGCGCGCGGGCTGCATATTCCCGCCGTAACGCACGTCTTTAACTACGATCTGCCGGACGATTGTGAAGACTATGTTCACCGTATCGGTCGTACCGGTCGCGCAGGCGCCAGCGGACATTCCATCAGTCTGGCTTGCGAAGAATATGCGCTGAATTTGCCCGCCATTGAGAGCTATATCGGCCACTCGATTCCGGTCAGCAAATACAATCCGGAAGCGCTCATGAACGATCTGCCCAAGCCGTTGCGCCTGACGCGTTCGCGCCCTGGCAATGGTCCGCGCCGCGCTGGCGCTCCGCGTAATCGTCGTCGTTCAGGTTAAGAAAAGTTATGCCATACACAAAATCATTTAGCCTGTATCAAGGCGGCAAGAAAACGAATCCCGATAAGCTTACTTTAGTAAGTGATTTGGGGGAGAGTACGCAGCCAACACGGATACAGGTTGAAGGATGAAGTGTATGAATTCTACCTCGTTGTATGCAGCCATTGATCTCGGTTCCAATAGTTTTCATATGCTGGTCGTACGTGAGGTGGCGGGAAGCATCCAGACGCTGACCCGAATAAAACGCAAGGTGCGTCTGGCCGCTGGTCTGAACAGCGACAACCGACTTTCAGCCGAAGCGATGGAACGCGGCTGGCAATGCCTGCGCCTGTTTGCTGAACGTTTGCAGGATATTCCACAGCCGCAAATCCGCGTGGTTGCCACCGCAACATTGCGTCTCGCCGTCAATGCGGGTGAATTTATCGCAAAAGCGCAGATCATCCTCGGTTGTCCGGTGCAGGTTATCAGCGGCGAAGAAGAGGCGCGGCTGATTTATCAAGGTGTCGCTCATACCACCGGCGGCGCAGATCAGCGGCTGGTGGTGGATATCGGCGGCGCCAGTACTGAACTGGTTACTGGCACTGGCGCACAAACCACGTCGCTGTTTAGCCTGTCGATGGGCTGCGTAACGTGGCTTGAACGCTATTTTAGCGATCGTAATCTGGCGCAAGAAAACTTTGATGATGCGGAGAAGGCCGCGCGCGATGTGCTGCGTCCGGTCGCCGATGAACTGCGTTTTCATGGCTGGAAAGTCTGCGTGGGTGCCTCCGGCACCGTACAGGCATTGCAGGAAATCATGATGGCGCAGGGGATGGACGAGCGCATTACGCTCGCCAAACTGCAGCAGCTAAAACAACGCGCGATACAGTGCGGGCGTCTGGAAGAGCTGGAAATCGAAGGCCTGACGCTGGAACGCGCGCTGGTTTTCCCAAGCGGGCTGGCTATTCTGATCGCGATATTTACCGAGTTGAACATCCAGTGCATGACGCTGGCAGGCGGCGCGTTACGCGAAGGGCTGGTGTATGGGATGCTGCACCTGGCGGTGGATCAGGATATCCGCAGCCGCACGCTGCGAAACATTCAGCGTCGGTTTATCGTCGATACCGATCAGGCGAATCGCGTAGCGAAGCTGGCGGATAACTTCCTCAAACAGGTAGAAAATGAATGGCATATTGAGCCTATCAGTCGTGAACTGTTGCTTAGCGCCTGCCAGTTGCATGAGATCGGTCTGAGCGTTGATTTTAAACAGGCGCCCTATCATGCCGCCTATTTAGTACGCCATTTGGATCTGCCTGGCTATACGCCCGCGCAGAAAAAGTTGCTCGCTACCCTCTTACTGAATCAGACCAATCCGGTCGATCTCTCTTCGCTTCATCAGCAAAACGCGGTACCACCCCGTGTTGCGGAACAGCTATGCCGTTTGCTGCGACTGGCGATTCTCTTTGCCGGTCGCCGTCGTGACGATCTGGTACCAGAAATTACGCTACAGGCGCTAAATGAAAATCTGACGTTAACCTTGCCTGACGGCTGGCTGGCGCATCACCCGCTGGGTAAAGAGTTGATTGATCAGGAAAGCCAGTGGCAAAGCTATGTACACTGGCCGCTGGATGTTCGCTAAACGTAGTCTGATTTCCGGATGGCGCTTCGCTTATCCAGCCTACGGTTTCGCTCGCTTTGCCGCCATCATGGCTTTTAGATTAGCCAGGTGACTTTGCCCTTTTTGCATTCGTTCTTCGGCGCTCACCACTTTGCGCTCCAGTTCCCAGATTAAATCATCCTGCGGCAGTTCCAGCAGGAAGCGACTGGGTTCCGGGCGTACCAGTTCCCCATACTGACGGCGCTCTTTACATAATGTAAAGGTGAGCTCTTTCTGCGCGCGGGTGATCCCGACATAGGCCAGCCGACGCTCTTCCTCAATATTATCTTCGTCAATGCTGCTTTGATGCGGCAAAAATCCTTCTTCCATTCCCACCATATACACATACGGGAATTCCAGCCCCTTCGAAGCATGAAGCGTCATCAACTGTACCTGATCAAGCTCTTCTTCGCTCTCGCCACGCTCCATCATATCGCGCAGCGTAAAGCGTGTAACCACCTGGGTCAGCGTCATCGGCTCATCAAGTTCGTTGCCTTCCAGCATTTCGGTCATCCAGCTAAAGAGCTGGTTAACGTTTTTCATACGCATTTCCGCCGCTTTGGGACTCGGCGAGGTTTCGTACAACCAGGATTCATAGTCAATACCGTGGATGAGATCGCGCACGGCGGCGATAGGCTCGCGTTCGGCCAGACGCTGGATTTCCCCCAGCCAGTGGGTAAAACGCGTCAATGAATCGTAACCACGCCCGGTCAGCTTCTGGCTAAGCCCCATATCAAAGCTGGCGGTAAACAGGCTTTTATTACGCGTCATTGCCCATTCACCCAGCTTTTGCAGAGTGGCCGAACCGATTTCGCGTTTTGGCGTATTCACGATGCGCAGGAAAGCGCTGTCATCATCCGGGTTGGTCAACACCCGCAGGTAGGCCAGCAGGTCTTTAATCTCAGGACGGGAGAAGAACGATGTGCCGCCGGAAATTTTGTACGGAATACGGTTCTGCATGAGGAATTTTTCAAATACCCGCGACTGATGGTTCCCGCGATACAGAATGGCGTAATCCTTGTACTGGGTCTTGTTCACAAAGTGATGGGCAATCAGTTCGCCGGTAACGCGCTCAGCTTCATGCTCTTCATTGTTTGCGCTTAACACTTTGAGTTCCGCGCCGTAACCGAGTTCGGAAAAGAGGCGTTTTTCAAAGACGTGCGGATTATTGGCGATAAGAATATTCGCCGCTTTCAGAATGCGGCCCGAAGAGCGATAGTTTTGTTCCAGCTTGATCACCTGCAACGCCGGGAAATCCTGGCTCAGTAACACCAGGTTTTGTGGGCGCGCCCCACGCCAGGAGTAGATAGACTGATCGTCATCGCCCACCACGGTAAAGCGCGCACGTTGCCCGACCAGCAGCTTAACCAGCTCATACTGGCTGGTATTAGTATCCTGATATTCATCCACCAGTAGATAACGAATTTTATTCTGCCAGCGCTCGCGTACCTCGTCATTGCGTTGCAGCAGCAGCGTCGGCAGCAGAATCAAATCATCAAAATCGAGAACGTTACATGCCTTCATATGGGCGTCATAAAGCCCGTAGCAGTGGGCAAAAATACGATCGCGTTCACCTTTTGCCTCCGCCGCTGCCTGCGCAGGCGTTTTGAGATCGTTTTTCCAGTTGGAGATCGTGGAGATCAGCTGTTGTAACAGAACCTTGTCGTCTTCGATCAGGCCTTCGGTCAGCTCTTTGAGCAAGGCGACCTGGTCGGTATCGTCAAACAATGAAAAGTTCGATTTCATCCCCAGCGCAACGTACTCGCGCTTAATAATATCCAGCCCTAGCGTATGAAAGGTGGAGATCATCAAACCGCGCGCTTCCTTACGACCGAGCGTCTGCCCGACGCGTTCTTTCATTTCGCGCGCCGCTTTATTGGTAAACGTCACCGCCGCAATATGCCGGGCCTGATAGCCGCATCCGCGGATCAGGTGGGCGATTTTATTGGTAATTACGCGAGTTTTACCAGAACCCGCCCCAGCCAGCACCAGGCAGGGTCCGGTGACGAATTCGACAGCGTGTTGTTGGCCGGGATTTAAACGCATGGGAATAGTGCTCAATCTTCGAACGGGGGAGGGATTGTAGCAGAAAGCGAGGCTCAGAGAAGACCAGGCTGCCTTTTCTGGCAGCCTGGAAAAGGTCAATCAGCAGGCTCTGGCGGCAAGCGGCGTATAGCCATTACGCTGCGCACTCTTGATCCAACTGTAAGAACCCATTAGCGCGATCGCCGTCAGCAGAACATACTCAAGCGACATCGCATAAACGCCTTGTACCGCATAGATCACAACACTAATCACATCAATAATCACCCACAGCAGCCAGTTTTCCACGTACTTGCGGGTCATCAGCACCATCGCCGCAATCGACAACACCAGCATGGTGGAATCCCAGAACGGGAACGCGTCCGGCTGGAGTTCAGGCATCGCCACCTGAATACCTACCGTTTGCAGCAGGGCGAGCATAACGCGGGTCAACATAGCAAAGACCGGATCGATAAACCACGTCATCAGCAGAATGGCGATAATACATATGCCCCCCAACCTCCATGTTTGTTGACGAGAGAGCCAGCGTACTTTCAGAGCGGCTTCCTGGGCGTCATTCTGCCGGCTCCATGCGTACCAGCCGTAAATATTCGCCGCAAAGAAAAACACCTGAAGTAGCAAGCTGGCATATAGTTGAATCTGAAAAAAGATGGCGGCAAACAGAGTGACGTTAATCAAGCCAAACAGGTAATTAATGATTTTTTCCCGGCTGGCGCACCAGATGCACAATAAGCCAAAGACGGTGCCGATAGCCTCAATCCACGACAGCGCATACCCACCCTCGCCGAGAGGAATGTTGACCATTACATTGTTAATGCTGAAAAAGTCCATCATTGCTCCCCTTGCAAACTATCGAAATAAATGGCCTGAAGCGCCAGAGAAATCTGGCGCTCTTCACCTTGCTGGCACAAGGTTTCCTGCTGAACATAATGGTTAATACTGCTCTCCAGACAGCCATTATGCGCGACGACCACGTTTAGTAACGACGCTGTACGCAGCCCACGTAACGCCCCCACGACCATCAGCGCGGCGGTTTCCATATCCGCGCCGAGAACCCCCCGGGCCGACCATTCGGCATCCAGTTCAGCTTCGCGATCGGTATAAAAGCTGTCATGGCTGCGTACCAGTCCACAAACGGCAGAGATGTTCATCTGTTTCGCCTGCTGTATCAGCGTGGCGGTAAGATACGGGTCCGCACAGGCCGGATAACTGGCGGGCGCATAGGTTTTGCTGGCGCCGTCGTCAGCCACCGCGCCGTGGGCGATGATCACATCGCCCAACGCCAGCGAGTCCTGCAACGCGCCGCAACTACCGATACGGATTAGCGTGTTGACACCAACCTGGCGTAACTCCTCGATGGCGATAGCGGTTGATGGTCCGCCGATTCCCGTGGAAAGCACGACTATTTCAACGCCCCGATACCAGCCGCACGCCGCGCGAAATTCCCGGTTTTGCCCCAAAATTTTAGCCTTATCAAGAAAACGGGCGATTCTATCCACCCGCCCGGGATCGCCGGGCAAAAGCGCATATTTCGCGCAGGTCATGCTTGTGTTAAGCCGAATATGGGGTTGCATCTCCCGTCTCCTTATTGTTCTGAGAGGTTCAGATTTCCGCCTCCTGTTTGAGTTTTTCAGGAGCCAGTAAAATGATCCGCTCACCGTCGGTATCGATAATGTTCAGCGATTTCAGATCGTGCAGTATCCGGTTGATACTGCGCGTCGTCGCCGCAAATTCCTGACCAAGATTCTGCTTATCAAGCAAAATAATGGTTGATTCATGTTGTTGATAACGCAGCCATAATGCCTGGCATACGCGCTGATGCAGCGAGTACAAATTGTCGCTACTGGCCTTTTTCGACAACTGGTAATACTGTTGACTGAAAAACCGCAGCATTCGCTGGTTAAAATGGTTATCCAGCGTTAGCCAGCGGCAAAAATGCGCTTGCGGCAGGCTGAGTAGCTGTACATTGCCGACGGCTACGACAGAACAGATGTAATGCCGCGACTCAAATATCTCCAGCTCGCCCAGCATGTCGCCTTTGCCATAACGCGCCTGCCGGTAACGGCGTCCATCTTCAGCTTCGTAAAAAACATCCACTTCGCCGGTCACGATGAGCGAAAATTGCTGGCATATTTCCCCTTGGCGGCAGATAAGCGCGCCGCGGGAAATGTCGTCAAATCGCCAGCACTGCATGATTTCCAGCGGACAATATTTGAGTAATTCATAGAGCACAGGGGCGCGTACGACCTGGCGTAGCCCTAAAAGCCAGTCGTCTGGAAATTCTGCGTTTTTCATTATGTTCATGGTATCTCGCCCCTTGTCAGAAAGGACAGGACCGCCGTCCCGCACATCCGCAATACGCCCGCTAAAAATGCCGCTTATCTCCCGGTTCATTAAATCAGGCGGGACATCTGTCCTGTAATGGCGAAGAGTATATGTCTGACAGCCTAAGGAGTGATAAAGTGACGGCCAATCTTTGCGACGTGAGAACACAATAATGGCAAAAACGGCAGCAGCACTGCATATCCTTGTAAAAGAAGAGAAACTGGCTTTAGATCTTCTGGAGCAAATTAAAAACGGCGGCGATTTTGAGAAGCTGGCGAAGAAGCATTCTATCTGCCCATCCGGTAAAAAAGGCGGTCATTTAGGCGAATTTCGTCAGGGCCAGATGGTTCCGGCATTCGATAAAGTGGTCTTTTCCTGCCCGGTACTGGAGCCAACCGGCCCACTGCACACCCAGTTCGGCTATCACATCATTAAGGTGCTGTACCGAAATTAAAAAACCGGTGTCTAATTGCACCGGTTTTTTATCTCAAAGCCTTCCCCTAAGGATTTCAACTTGCAGGAAGGCGGCAAGTGAGTACAGCCCCAGGAGCATAGATAACTATGTGACTGGGGTGTACGAACGTAGCCAACGCATCTGTAAGTTGAAAGACGACGGGGTATTATCCGGCGACGGCAATACGCTTCATATCCGTCATATAACCGCGCAGTTTCTGGCCCACCTTCTCGATAGCATGACTGCGAATCGCGTTGTTCACGTCGCGAAGCTGTGCGTTGTCTACCGCGCCTTCCGGGATAGCGTTACCCAGATCGCCCGGTTGCAATTCCGCCATAAACGGTTTCAACAGCGGTACGCAAGCGTAAGAGAACAGGTAGTTACCGTATTCTGCGGTATCGGAGATCACGACGTTCATTTCATACAGGCGCTTACGGGCGATAGTATTCGCGATCAGCGGCAGCTCGTGCAGGGATTCGTAGTAAGCAGACTCTTCGATAATGCCGGAATCGACCATGGTTTCGAACGCCAGCTCAACGCCCGCTTTCACCATCGCGATCATCAGTACGCCTTTGTCGAAGTATTCCTGCTCGCCGATTTTACCTTCAAACTGCGGTGCGGTTTCGAACGTGGTTTTGCCGGTCTCTTCACGCCAGGTCAGCAGTTTCTTATCATCGTTAGCCCAGTCCGCCATCATACCGGAAGAGAATTCACCGGAGATGATGTCGTCCATATGTTTCTGGAACAGCGGCGCCATGATCTCTTTCAATTGCTCGGACAGCGCGTAAGCGCGCAGTTTCGCCGGGTTAGACAGACGGTCCATCATCAGGGTGATACCGCCCTGCTTCAGCGCTTCGGTGATGGTTTCCCAGCCGAACTGAATCAGTTTTTCCGCATACGCCGGGTCAGTGCCTTCTGCCACCAGCTTGTCGAAGCACAGCAGAGAACCAGCCTGCAACATACCGCACAGAATGGTCTGCTCGCCCATCAGGTCGGATTTCACTTCCGCGACAAAGGAAGATTCCAGCACGCCCGCGCGGTGACCGCCAGTTGCAGCGGCCCAGGCTTTGGCAATCGCCATGCCTTCGCCTTTCGGATCGTTTTCCGGGTGAACGGCGATTAGCGTCGGTACACCGAAGCCACGCTTGTATTCTTCACGTACTTCGGTACCCGGGCACTTCGGCGCCACCATCACCACGGTAATGTCTTTACGGATCTGCTCGCCCACTTCCACGATGTTAAACCCGTGGGAGTAGCCCAGCGCAGCGCCGTCTTTCATCAGCGGCTGTACGGAGCGTACCACGTCAGAGTGCTGCTTGTCCGGCGTCAGGTTAACCACCAGGTCCGCCTGCGGGATCAGCTCTTCATAGGTTCCCACTTTAAAGCCGTTTTCGGTCGCTTTGCGCCAGGAAGCACGCTTTTCAGCAATGGCTTCTTTACGCAGGGCGTAGGCGATATCCAGGCCGGAGTCGCGCATGTTCAGGCCCTGGTTCAGACCCTGCGCGCCGCAGCCGACGATAACCACTTTTTTACCCTGAAGGTAACTTGCGCCATCGGCGAATTCATCGCGACTCATAAAGCGGCATTTACCCAGTTGCGCCAACTGCTGGCGCAAGTTCAGTGTATTAAAGTAGTTAGCCATGGTGATACCTCATGATGTTGTGTTGTGGTGCTTATTATTCGGTTCGCTTTTGCGAGATTGAACCCACTATATGACAGGAAATTTATTGCGGAAATTGATATATTCACAACGTTATGTTGCGGTTTATGCAACGTCAAAAAACGGAGGTCTGTCTGTGGATTTACGCGATCTAAAAACGTTCCTGCATCTGGCGGAAAGCCGCCACTTTGGCCGCAGCGCGCGGGCAATGCACGTCAGCCCCTCCACGCTTTCCCGCCAGATACAGCGCCTGGAAGAAGACCTCGGGCAGTCGCTGTTTGTGCGCGATAACCGCACCGTGACGCTCACTGACGCCGGGGAGGAACTGCGAGTGTTCGCCCAGCAAACGTTATTACAGTATCAGCAGCTACGCCATACGCTCGACCAACAGGGACCATCGCTCTCCGGTGAATTGCATATCTTTTGTTCAGTGACCGCCGCCTACAGCCACCTGCCGCCGATCCTCGACCGCTTCCGCGCCGAGCATCCCTCCGTCGAAATTAAGCTCACCACCGGCGACGCCGCCGACGCGATGGAGAAGGTAGTGACGGGAGAAGCGGACCTGGCAATCGCCGGCAAACCAGAAACGCTGCCGGGCGCGGTGGCGTTTTCGATTCTGGAGAATCTGGCTGTTGTGCTGATCGCCCCGGCGCTGCCCTGCCCGGTACGTAGCCAGGTCGCGGTAGAAAAACCGGACTGGGCGACGGTGCCGTTTATCATGGCCGATCAGGGGCCGGTACGTCGCCGCATTGAACTGTGGTTCCGTCGGCATAAAATCAGTAATCCATCGATTTACGCCACGGTGGGCGGTCATGAGGCGATGGTATCAATGGTCGCATTGGGCTGCGGTGTGGCTTTAATTCCGGAGGTTGTACTGGAAAACAGTCCGGAGCCGGTACGTAATCGTGTGATGATTTTAGAACGTAGCGATGAGAAAACGCCGTTTGAACTGGGCGTGTGCGCACAAAAAAAGCGGCTGCATGAGCCGCTTATTGATGCGTTCTGGAACTTACTGCCTGGCCACTAATGCGAGATGGCGGCGCTTCGCTTAGCCCGCGAGGAAGAACCGGAACGCCGGGTTATTGCTCTCATCATGACATTCATAACCCAGTTCATAGAGCCGGGTTTCGAAATCCGGCTCATGATCGCCCAACTCGAACGCCGCCAGCACGCGGCCATAATCGGTACCGTGGCTACGGTAATGAAATAGCGAAATATTCCAGTGCGTGCCAAGCGTATGCAGGAATTTAAGCAACGCGCCGGGCGACTCCGGAAATTCGAAGCTATACAAACGCTCCTGTAACGGCTTGGAGGGACGGCCACCGACCATATAGCGCACATGCAGCTTCGCCATTTCATCGTCGGAGAGATCCACTACGCTATAACCGCCGTCGCACAGTTGGGTGATAATCTCTTTTCGCTCCTCCAGCCCCTGACTGACGCGTACGCCGACAAAAATACAGGCATTTTTCGCGTCGGCAAAACGGTAGTTAAATTCTGTGACCATACGCCCGCCAAGCAACTGGCAGAATTTGAGGAAGCTACCCTTTTCTTCCGGAATGGTCACTGCCAGTAACGCTTCGCGCTGTTCCCCTAGCTCGCAGCGTTCAGACACATAGCGCAGGCCGTGGAAGTTGACGTTGGCGCCGGAAAGGACGTGCGCCAGGCGTTCGCCGCGAAGATTGTGCTGGGCGATATATTTTTTCATCCCCGCCAACGCCAGCGCGCCAGACGGCTCAGCCACCGCACGCACATCTTCAAACAGATCTTTCATCGCCGCGCAGATAGCGTCGCTATCCACGGTGACAATATCATCAAGGTATTCCTGACACAGCCGGAACGTTTCGTCGCCGATGCGTTTTACCGCCACGCCTTCAGCAAACAACCCAACGCGCGGGAGATCCACTGGATGACCGGCTTCCAACGCCGCTTTCAGGCAGGCGGAATCCTCCGCTTCGACGGCAATAACTTTGATTTGCGGCATCAATTGTTTGATCAGTACCGCTACGCCCGCCGCCAGGCCGCCGCCGCCAACCGGCACAAAGACGCGATCGAGATGCGAATCCTGCTGAAGCAACTCCAGCGCCAGCGTGCCCTGCCCGGCGATCACCATTGGGTGATCAAACGGCGGCACCCAGGTAAAACCCTGCTGCTGCGCCAGTTCAATAGCTTTCGCTTTCGCTTCATCAAAATTAGCGCCGTGCAACAGCACTTCGCCGCCAAAACCGCGTACCGCATCGACTTTAATATCTGCCGTTGCTTTTGGCATGACGATCAGAGACTTCACGCCAAGCCGCGCGGAGGAGAACGCCACGCCCTGTGCATGGTTCCCCGCCGAAGCGGTAATCACGCCGTGGGCTTTTTGTTCTTCGGTCAATCCGGCCATCATCGCGTAAGCGCCGCGCAGCTTAAAGCTATGTACCGGCTGCCGATCTTCGCGTTTGACGAGAATAACGTTGTCCAGACGTGACGAGAGCTTTTCCATTTTTTGCAGCGGCGTCACCTGCGCCGCTTCGTATACTGGCGCGCGTAGCACCGCGCGCAGATACTCCGCCCCTTCCGGCGCGGCTGACAGAGGTTGAGATTCCGCCATCATCAACCTCCCAGTTTCGATTTATCGCGCACCGCGCCTTTATCGGCGCTGGTCGCCAGGCTGGCGTAAGCACGCAGGGCAAACGAAACCTGACGCTGACGATTTTTCGGCGTCCATGCTTTATCGCCGCGAGCTTCCTGCGCCTCGCGGCGTGCGGCGATTTCAGCCTCGCTCAACTGCAACTGAATGCTGCGGTTCGGAATATCAATCGCAATGGTGTCGCCATCTTCAATCAGCGCAATAGTGCCGCCGCTGGCCGCTTCCGGCGAGACGTGGCCGATGGAAAGACCCGAAGTACCGCCGGAGAAACGCCCATCGGTGATGAGCGCGCAGGCTTTGCCTAGCCCCATCGACTTCAGGAAACTGGTCGGATAGAGCATTTCCTGCATTCCCGGCCCGCCTTTCGGCCCTTCGTAGCGGATCACGACTACATCGCCTTCCACTACTTTGCCGCCGAGAATCGCCTCTACCGCGTCGTCCTGGCTTTCATACACTTTTGCCGGGCCGGTAAAGGAGAGAATGCTGTCATCCACGCCTGCGGTTTTCACAATGCAGCCGTTTTCGGCGAAGTTGCCATACAGCACCGCCAGACCGCCGTCTTTGCTGTAGGCATACTCCAGCGAGCGGATGCAACCCTCTGCGCGGTCGTCATCCAGCGAATCCCAGCGACAATCCTGCGAGAACGCCTGGGTAGTACGGATACCGGCAGGGCCAGCACGGAACATTTTTTTAACCGCTTCGTCCTGCGTAACCGTGATGTCGTACTGTTCCAGCGTTTGCGGCAGCGTCAGGCCTAATACGTTTTTCACGTTGCGGTTCAGCAGCCCGGCGCGATCCAGCTCGCCTAAAATACCCAGCACACCGCCGGCACGGTGAACGTCTTCCATATGATACTTCTGCGTGCTCGGCGCCACTTTGCACAACTGCGGGACTTTGCGGGACAGCTTATCGATATCACTCATCGTAAAGTCGATTTCCGCTTCCTGCGCCGCCGCCAGTAGATGCAGAACGGTATTGGTCGAACCGCCCATCGCAATATCCAGCGTCATCGCATTCTCAAACGCGGCTTTGCTGGCGATATTGCGCGGTAACGCTGAAGCGTCATCCTGTTCGTAATAGCGTTTAGTCAGTTCAACAATCCGCTTACCAGCATTAAGAAACAACTGCTTACGGTCGACATGGGTCGCCAGCAGCGAACCGTTGCCCGGCTGCGACAGACCCAGCGCTTCGGTCAGACAGTTCATGGAGTTAGCGGTAAACATGCCGGAGCAGGAGCCGCAGGTTGGACAGGCGGAGCGTTCAACCTGATCGCTCTGCGAGTCGGAAACTTTCGGGTCTGCCCCCTGAATCATGGCATCAACCAGATCCAGCTTGATAATTTTGTCTGAAAGCTTGGTTTTTCCGGCTTCCATCGGTCCGCCGGAGACAAAGATCACCGGAATATTCAGGCGCAGCGAGGCCATGAGCATCCCTGGGGTGATTTTGTCGCAGTTGGAGATACACACCATCGCATCAGCACAGTGCGCGTTCACCATGTACTCAACGGAGTCGGCGATCAGCTCGCGTGACGGCAGTGAATAGAGCATACCCCCATGCCCCATGGCGATCCCGTCATCCACGGCAATAGTGTTGAACTCTTTCGCCACACCGCCGGAAGCTTCAATCTGTTCGGCGACCAGCTTACCGAGATCGCGCAGGTGTACGTGACCCGGCACGAACTGGGTGAATGAGTTCACCACGGCGATAATCGGTTTGCCAAAATCACTGTCGGTCATTCCGGTGGCGCGCCACAGCGCGCGGGCACCCGCCATATTACGGCCATGAGTGGTGGTGGCGGAACGGTATTTAGGCATGCTTTATTTACTCCCCATCTTTTCCCTTCATACTTCACGCCACAGGTGCGTTGGCTGCCTCACTCACCCCAGTCACTTACTACAGTAAGCTCCTGGGGATTCGCTGCGTTGCCGCCTTCCTGTGACGCAAATTATTTTGGGAAAATATTAATTTTATTTATTATGAATTTACCTGATCCAACCAGCCCCATTTATCCTCGGTTTCACCGGTGAAGAGACCAAAGAAGGCTTGTTGAATACGCTTGGTAACAGGACCGCAGCGGCCTTCGCCCACCTGGATGCCATCAACGCTGCGTACCGGAGTAATCTCTGCCGCTGTTCCGGACATAAACACTTCGTCGGCCAGATACAGCGATTCACGGGACAGTACCTGCTCACGCACTTCAATACCCAGCTCTTTCGCCAGTTTGATGATCGCGTCGCGAGTAATGCCTGGCAACGCGGAAGAGGTAAACGGCGGAGTAAACAGCACGCCATCTTTTACCTCAAACAGGTTTTCGCCTGCGCCTTCGGAGATATAGCCGTTTACATCCAGGGCGATGCCTTCCTGATAGCCGTGGCGGCGTGCTTCGCTACCCACCAGCAGAGAGGAAAGGTAGTTCCCGCCCGCTTTGGCGGCGGTCGGGATGGTGTTCGGCGCAGCGCGATTCCAGGAGGAAACCATCGCATCGATCCCCTGATCCAGCGCTTCGGCGCCCAGGTATGCCCCCCACGGGAACGCAGCGATGATGACGTCAGTGGTGTATCCCGGAGGCGGGTTAACGCCCATACCGACATCGCCCACAAATACCAACGGACGGATATAGGCGCTGGTCAGATTATTTTTACGAATCACGGCGCGGCAGGCTTCCATCAGTTCATCAATACTCTGGGAAACCGGAAAACGATAAATTTTTGCTGAGTCGCGCAGGCGCTGCATATGTTCACGATGACGGAACACTACCGGGCCTTTGTGAGAGTCGTAGCACCGAATCCCTTCAAATACCGACGTACCGTAGTGCAGCGCGTGAGACATTACGTGAACCTTCGCGTCTTCCCAGCGCACCATCTCGCCATTGAACCAAATGTAATCAGCTTTTTTCGTCGTCATTTTTCTTCCTTTTGCGCTCAGGCGCGGATTTGTTGTGATGTGGCAGCGCTCTGGCAGATCGCGACATGCGCAACATCTACCAGTTTACTTAACTGACTAAACAGTAAGTCGACCGACCGGGGACTGGCAACGGTCAATTCAATATTTATATTCTGCGCATCGGTCGCGGCTTCCATATTCATGGAACACACCTGAAAACCACGATGGCGCACCACGCGTAAAACACGTTCTAAGGTTTCTGGATTAAAGCGTGCCGATACATTGACCTGATGTTGCATCATGATAATTTCTCCAGCATTTCAGAGTTACTGGCGCCAGGCGGCACCAACGGCCAGACATTTTCAAGTTCGTCGATTGAGACGTGAAGCAGGTACGGACCTTCGCTTGCCAACATCGTGTCGAGTGCCGCTTCAACCTGGTCTTTACGAGTAATGTGCTGGCCTGGTATGCCGAAGGCGCTGGCCAGCATGAGGAAATCGGGGTTATCGGTGAGGGTGGTTTCGCTATATCGTTCCTGGAAAAACAGTTGCTGCCATTGTCGAACCATCCCTAACCGCTGGTTGTCGAGTAAGACTATCTTCAACGGTAACTGCTTGCGTTTTACGGTGCCCAACTCCTGAACATTCATCATGAAGGAGCCGTCACCGGAGATACAGATAACGGTATCATTCGGTCGCGCTACCTGTGCGCCAATGGCCGCCGGTAAACCGAATCCCATCGTCCCCAGACCGCTGGAAGTGATGAAATTCTCCGGGCGGGTGTAAGTCATATGCTGGGCTGACCACATCTGATGCTGCCCCACATCCGTCGTCACCACACTGTCTACGGGTTTGCGTTCCGACAATTGCTTCAACAACAACGGCGCATAGATAGCCTCGCCAGGATGGTCATAGCGCCAGGCGTGCTCGGAACGCATTGCAGCGTTATGCTGCCGCCACTCATCGATAGATAACGGTTGCTGTAACGCAGGTAACAGCGTATTCAGATCGCCCTGTAACGCTACGTGCGCCTGGCGTAATTTGTTCAATTCGGCCTGATCAATATCTAAATGGATCACACTGGCGTTCGGCGCAAACGTATTCAGCTTACCGGTCACCCGGTCATCAAAACGCGCCCCGACGGCAATCAGCAGATCGCACTGCTGCACCGCGTAATTTGCGGCTTTGGCACCGTGCATTCCCAGCATTCCCAGATAGTACGGATAATCAGCTTCAACAGCGCCCAGCCCTTTCAGCGTACAGGTAACCGGCATTTGCGTTACCGCGATAAATTTACGCAGCGCCGGAACCGCCTGCGCCATACCAACACCGCCGCCGACGTACAGCATCGGCTTCTGCGCCTGCGCCAGCATGTTACGCGCCTTCTCAACCGCGGTATGGGGGAATATCGCTTCGTTAGCAACGGTAGTGAACCAGGGCTCCAGCGCTCCGCTGGCTAACTGGATATCTTTAGGGATATCCACCAGAACGGGTCCGGGACGGCCAGCATTGGCGACTTCAAAAGCCTCTGCCATGATACGAGGCAGCTCTGCCAGCGACTGCACCAGAAAGCTGTGCTTGGTACATGCCAGCGACAGCCCTAACACATCCACCTCCTGGAACGCATCGGTGCCGATGAACGGAGCGGAAACCTGACCCGTGATCGCGACGACGGGTACCGAATCTAACAACGCATCCGCCAGGCCAGTGATCAGGTTAGTGGCGCCAGGGCCGGAGGTGGCGATACAAACACCGGTTTTACCGGTAGAACGGGCATAACCGATCGCAGCCATCACCGCGCCCTGCTCATGACGGCACAACAGATGCTCCACACCACCGTCATACAACGCATCGTAAACCGGCATAATTGCGCCGCCAGGATAACCAAATACGGTTTTCACCCCCTGAGCTCGCAAAGCATGTACCACCCACTGTGCCCCGTTCATAGTTACATCCCCGTCATAATTCTGGAGAAACAGAATTTTATGCTGTTATTCACGATCTGCTCCTCGCTTAAGTTTTTCAGGCCAAAAAAAACCCCCGGACCTTTCGGTGCGGGGGTCTTAGTTCGTTAAGGCTTGATTTCTAAGCCTTTCCTCGTCCAAGTGCAGCCCCGCACGGTGGGATAATAATCACCACCACGCTAATCACGACCAGGCTAATCACTTGTAGAAGGGCTGTCATTTTTGTCTATTCTTGCATCTTGTTCGAAGGAATACCTAAAGAGTTACCATAGGTTTCGCCAATAGCACAAGATATTTTTTTAACCACGTTTCAGATAGTGCAGGTGTATACCTAAAAGCTCTTTGTTTTTTATAAGAAAAATTAGCAACTGAAAAATTTTCACGTTTTCTTCCCTCTTTTGGTGCGCTTTCCCTCCTGTTTTCCTCCTTTTCGCTTCTGCGAGTGTTCTTCCAGATTTATGTTTATTACCTGAAAATGACGCCAAAATTCAGGAATCCACCACTAAAAAACAAAAAATCAGTAATTCAATGTTCTCTTCTATTCCGCATAATCCACGCAACAGGAGGGATTATGTCACTGTCGATTGTTCATACCCGCGCCGCACTTGGCGTCAATGCGCCGCCTATCACTATAGAGGTGCATATCAGTAATGGGTTACCGGGATTAACTATGGTAGGCCTACCGGAAACCACGGTAAAAGAGGCGCGTGATCGGGTACGCAGTGCGATCATTAATAGCGGATATGAATTTCCGGCTAAAAAGATAACCATTAACCTTGCTCCAGCCGATCTACCGAAAGAAGGCGGAAGGTATGACCTGCCTATTGCTGTTGCGCTTCTGGCCGCGTCTGAGCAGCTTACGGCGTTGAATCTTGAGGCATATGAGCTGGTAGGTGAGTTAGCGCTTACAGGCGCATTACGCGGCGTTCCTGGCGCAATATCAAGCGCAACTGAAGCCATCAGGGCTGGCAGAAATATTATCGTCGCAACAGAGAACGCGGCGGAGGTTGGGCTTATCAGCAAAGAAGGTTGTTTTATCGCCGATCATCTACAAACCGTCTGCGCCTTTCTGGAAGGGAAGCACGCCCTGGAAAGACCCTTAGCCCAGGATATGGCATCGCCTACCACAACTGCCGATCTTAGCGATGTAATCGGTCAGGAGCAGGGTAAACGCGGCCTGGAGATTACAGCGGCAGGTGGACATGTCAACGCCACGATGTTTGACCGTTATTTGCCATTTTCATGCCCGCTAAGATACTTTCGTTACTGATGCTGTCCGCTTTTCACCATTTCATCATCACTGATTGGCGTTGTGTTTTTGGTCAGCACTCCAGCTTTACGTTTCTCTTTTAACCGGTAACTCTCTCCTTTGATATTCAGCGTGGTTGAGTGATGTAGCAACCGATCCAGTATCGCTGTTGCCAGCACGTGATCTCCGAACATTTCTCCCCAGTCTGCGAACCCTTTGTTTGACGTCAGTATGATGCTCGCTTTTTCATATCGACGGTTCAGTAGCCGGAAGAACAGGCTGGCTTCCTCTCTGTTCATCGGCAGATAGCCTATTTCATCCAGGATCAACACCCGGGCATAACTCAGTTGCTGCAGCTGACGCTCCAGACGGTTTTCCTGTTTCGCTTTCATCAGTGTCGCGATCAGTCTGTCCAGTGGCATAAACAGTACCCGATGTCCCGCATCCACCGCTTTCACGCCAAGAGCTATGGCCAGATGAGTTTTTCCGACACCAGGAGGTCCCAGCAGGATCACGTTTTCGCTGCGCTCCACGAACGCCAGACCAGCCAGTTCCCGGACAACCTTACGGTCGATGCCCGGCTGGAAGGTAAAGTCGAACTGCTCCAGCGTTTTGACCCACGGCAGACGAGCCTGCTTCAGCCTGGACTCCATACCGCGCTGATGCCTGCCGTTCCATTCCTGCTGTAGCGCCATGCACAGGAACTCCCGGTAGTTCAGCTCTTTTTTAGCTGCCTGTTCCAGCAGGCTTTCAACGTGATAACTCAGATGCTCCATTTTCAGGCGACTCAGCAGGACTTCCAGCTCATGCATCACAACAGCTCCTCATAGGCACTCAGTGGTCGATGTTCCACCTGACTGACCTGCTGCCAGAGCGGGGCGTGATGCTCCGGCACTGTCTGCCAGCCAGACGATGCCGAACAGAGGCGATGTGAGGCCACCAGTTTCTCATTACTGTAGATCCGCAACTCGTCATCCAGCGATATTCGTATCGATACCGGCTGACCACACAGCGCTTCGGGAACGCTGTAACGATTACCACCAACCTCGATATAGCTGTCCCAGGACACATGGCGGATATCGAAGTAACTGGTATCGAAGTCCGTATCCGGTAACGGCTGCAGATGTTCCTGCTCCAGCGCGAAGCGCTGTTCCGGCGTTTCTTTGAACTGGCGAAGTTCCCGTTTGTCAGCCACATCGGCTATCCATTGCTCCAGTTGTTGATTAACATGAGTGAAGCTGTCGAACCTGCGGTACCGGACGAAGAAGTTCTCCTTGAGGTATTTCACCATTCGCTCAACCTTACCTTTTGTTCTGGCCCTGCGTGGACGGCATGCCCGTGGCAGGAAGTTATAGTGGTCGGCCAGCAACAGGAATCCGGAGTTGAACACGACTTTCCCGTTGTTATTCTTCAGCACCGCAGCCTTCTGGTTATCAACCAGCACCGTTTTCACACAACCACCGAAGTAGCGGAAGGCGCGAACCAGTGATTCGTAGGTATGCTCAGCATCCTGTTTTGGTGCTGCGAAGACATGGAAGCGGCGGGAGAACCCCAGCGTATTAACCGCAAAGTTAACTTTGCACCGTTGCCCGGCAACCTCCACCTCAACTTCGCCCCAGTCGTGCTGGAGCTGGTATCCAGGCTGAGTTTCGAAGCGAACTGTTCTTTTTGACGGACGCATTTTACGTTTGGGCTGGATGTAGTAACGCAGCATGGAACGTCCGCCCGTATAACCCATTGCCTTAATCTCCGCGAAGATAACCTCACTATTCCAGACATTCTCTGCCAGGCGCATGTCGATGTAATCCATAAACGGTTTCAGCTTAACCATTTTGTGGCGGGTCTTTCTGGCTGGCGGTTCAGGGTATTTGAGGTAGCGTCTGACCGTCCGTTCAGAGCAACCAATCTGAGTCGCAATATCGACAATGTACGCGCCCTGCTGGCGCATTTGCTTTATCATGTAAAAGTCCTCTCTGCTCAGCATGTTGATGTCCTTTCTGGTGTGAGAACCTTAAGGAAACAACATGTTGGGTGGAGCGGACAATCCAAATGGTGAATTACCGTCTTATATCACTGGCGCTGACAGACATAACCTGTTATTGATCGGCCCGCCGGGTACGGGTAAAACCATGCTGGCCAGTCGACTGAGCGGGATTCTTCCACCATTAAGTAATGAAGAGGCGTTGGAAAGCGCCGCGATCCTCAGTCTGGTTAATGCCGATACGGTACAAAAACAATGGCAGCAACGTCCCTTTCGCTCACCTCATCATAGCGCCTCACTTACTGCTATGGTCGGCGGCGGCGCAATACCCGCACCGGGAGAGATATCGTTGGCGCACAACGGAATTTTGTTTCTTGATGAATTGCCTGAATTTGAGCGACGCACACTGGATGCACTACGTGAACCTATAGAATCCGGCCAAATTCATTTATCTCGCACCAGAGCGAAAATAACGTACCCTGCCAGATTCCAGTTAATCGCCGCAATGAATCCCAGCCCGACCGGACATTATCAGGGAAACCATAATCGCTGCACGCCAGAACAGACACTACGTTACCTTAATAGGTTGTCAGGCCCGTTTCTTGATCGTTTCGACCTTTCGCTTGAGATACCGCTTCCTCCGCCCGGGATTCTTTGCCAACACGCCTCAAAGGGTGAGAACAGCGCTACGGTAAAAAAGCGGGTCATCGCCGCCCAGGAGCGGCAGTACCAACGCCAGAAGAAGTTAAACGCGCATCTGGAAGGTCGCGAGATCCAAAAATACTGTGTTTTGCATCACGATGACGCCCGCTGGCTTGAGGGCACGCTGGTGCATCTTGGATTATCCATTCGCGCCTGGCAGCGCTTGCTAAAGGTGGCCAGAACCATTGCCGACATAGAACAGGCAGACAGTATCTCGCGTCAGCATTTGCAGGAGGCGGTAAGCTATCGGGCGATAGACAGGTTGTTAATTCATTTGCAAAAGCTATTGGCGTAAAAAAAGGGCATTACGCCCTTTTTATTAATCATCAGCTTCGGTGTAGTCTTCTGCGCCTTCAACTTGCGGCTTGCCGCCAGACAAAGTGTGAAAGCGTTTTGGGCGCTTGATACGCGTCATATACTTAGACCAGACGCGTTCTGCATCCGTTACCGGCTCGCGTTCACCGCGACATACCGCTACAAACAGCTTCTCTTCTTCAGTTACTGGCTCACGCTTACCAAGATCCAGATCATTAAAGGCATGACCATGACGCTCAAGCAATTGTGCCTCTTTAATCGTGAAATCCCCATGACGAGAGAATCCACGTGGATAATGTTTATTGTCAAAATATCGATTAGTCGTCGTAAAGCTTTCCGCCATCCTGCACGCTCCTAATTCTTTGTCTGAGCTATTTATGGCGCGGAGTATTAGTTACGCTTGACAGAGTGTAAAACAAAACATTTAAATCATAACGACAAATAATTTTGTGGAGAGCACAGTGGATACGGAATTGTTAAAAACTTTCCTGGAAGTTAGCCGGACGCGACATTTCGGGCGGGCCGCAGAAGCACTTTACCTGACGCAATCCGCGGTGAGCTTCCGTATCAGGCAACTGGAGAATCAACTGGGCGTAAACCTCTTTACGCGGCACAGAAACAATATCCGTTTAACCGCGGCTGGCGAAAAGCTTTTACCGTATGCGGAAACGCTGATGAATACGTGGCAGGCGGCACGTAAAGAGGTGGCGAATACCTCGCGTCATAACGAGTTTTCCATCGGCGCCAGCGCGTCTTTATGGGAGTGTATGCTTAACGACTGGCTGGGCCGACTGTACCAACTACAGGAGCCGCAAAGCGGCCTGCAATTCGAAGCCAGAATCGCTCAACGGCAATCGCTTGTGAAGCAACTTCATGAACGCCAGCTTGATCTCCTCATTACTACCGAAGCGCCCAAAATGGATGAATTCAGCAGTCAACTGTTAGGGCACTTCACTCTGGCGCTATATTGCAGCAGCCCTGCCCGTATGAAATCAGAACTCAATTATCTGCGGCTGGAGTGGGGACCAGACTTCCAACAGCATGAAACAGGATTGATCGCAGCAGATGAAGTGCCGGTATTAACAACCAGCTCAGCCGAACTCGCCCGACAGCAGCTTAGCGCATTAAATGGCTGTAGCTGGCTTCCTGTAAACTGGGCAAACGAAAAGGGCGGATTACATACCGTTGCCGATAGCGCAACGCTTTCAAGGCCGCTATACGCCATTTGGCTGCAAAACAGCGATAAATATTCGCTTATCCGCGATCTGTTAAAAACTGATGTGCTGGATGAAAAATGAAAATGATGAAGAGAAAAAGAAGGGAGTTTACGATTACCTGACCAGGTAATTTTAGGCAAAAAAAAATCCTTAGCATCTGCTAAGGATTATTTCTGGCAGGGGCGGAGAGACTCGAACTCCCAACACCCGGTTTTGGAGACCGGTGCTCTACCAATTGAACTACGCCCCTAATTAGGGTGGCGGAACGGACGGGACTCGAACCCGCGACCCCCTGCGTGACAGGCAGGTATTCTAACCAACTGAACTACCGCTCCACCGAATTCTTTTACTTTACTACCACCGGCTGTCACCCCGGATTACTGCAATTTGATGCCTGGCAGTTCCCTACTCTCGCATGGGGAGACCCCACACTACCATCGGCGCTACGGCGTTTCACTTCTGAGTTCGGCATGGGGTCAGGTGGGACCACCGCGCTACGGCCGCCAGGCAAATTCTTTTGTGCTCTGTACGCAATTCTTTATCGCATCAGCGGTGTTGGCTGCATTCGTAAAGTCAGGCACATACTTCTGTATGCTCCTTCCTTTCCTTCGCTTGCCGCCTTGCTGCTGCGCAAATTATTGCGTACTCAACTCTGAATCAGTGCTGAAAATCGTCTCTCAACCGCCAAAACATCTTCGGCGTTGTAAGGTTAAGCCTCACGGTTCATTAGTACCGGTTAGCTCAACGCATCGCTGCGCTTACACACCCGGCCTATCAACGTCATCGTCTTTAACGTTCCTTCAGGAGACTCAAGGTCTCAGGGAAGACTCATCTCGGGGCAAGTTTCGTGCTTAGATGCTTTCAGCACTTATCTTTTCCGCATTTAGCTACCGGGCAGTGCCATTGGCATGACAACCCGAACACCAGTGATGCGTCCACTCCGGTCCTCTCGTACTAGGAGCAGCCCCCCTCAGTCTTCCAGCGCCCACGGCAGATAGGGACCGAACTGTCTCACGACGTTCTAAACCCAGCTCGCGTACCACTTTAAATGGCGAACAGCCATACCCTTGGGACCTACTTCAGCCCCAGGATGTGATGAGCCGACATCGAGGTGCCAAACACCGCCGTCGATATGAACTCTTGGGCGGTATCAGCCTGTTATCCCCGGAGTACCTTTTATCCGTTGAGCGATGGCCCTTCCATTCAGAACCACCGGATCACTATGACCTGCTTTCGCACCTGCTCGCGCCGTCACGCTCGCAGTCAAGCTGGCTTATGCCATTGCACTAACCTCCTGATGTCCGACCAGGATTAGCCAACCTTCGTGCTCCTCCGTTACTCTTTAGGAGGAGACCGCCCCAGTCAAACTACCCACCAGACACTGTCCGCAACCCGGATTACGGGTCCACGTTAGAACATCAAACATTAAAGGGTGGTATTTCAAGGTCGGCTCCACGCAGACTGGCGTCCACGCTTCAAAGCCTCCCACCTATCCTACACATCAAGGCTCAATGTTCAGTGTCAAGCTATAGTAAAGGTTCACGGGGTCTTTCCGTCTTGCCGCGGGTACACTGCATCTTCACAGCGAGTTCAATTTCACTGAGTCTCGGGTGGAGACAGCCTGGCCATCATTACGCCATTCGTGCAGGTCGGAACTTACCCGACAAGGAATTTCGCTACCTTAGGACCGTTATAGTTACGGCCGCCGTTTACCGGGGCTTCGATCAGGAGCTTCGCTTGCGCTGACCCCATCAATTAACCTTCCGGCACCGGGCAGGCGTCACACCGTATACGTCCACTTTCGTGTTTGCACAGTGCTGTGTTTTTAATAAACAGTTGCAGCCAGCTGGTATCTTCGACTGACTTCAGCTCCATGAGTAAATCACTTCACCTACGTGTCAGCGTGCCTTCTCCCGAAGTTACGGCACCATTTTGCCTAGTTCCTTCACCCGAGTTCTCTCAAGCGCCTTGGTATTCTCTACCTGACCACCTGTGTCGGTTTGGGGTACGATTTGATGTTACCTGATGCTTAGAGGCTTTTCCTGGAAGCAGGGCATTTGTTGCTTCAGCACCGTGGTGCCTCGTCATCACGCCTCAGTGTTAAAGTGAACCGGATTTACCTGGAACACACACCTACACGCTTAAACCGGGACAACCGTCGCCCGGCCAACATAGCCTTCTCCGTCCCCCCTTCGCAGTAACACCAAGTACGGGAATATTAACCCGTTTCCCATCGACTACGCCTTTCGGCCTCGCCTTAGGGGTCGACTCACCCTGCCCCGATTAACGTTGGACAGGAACCCTTGGTCTTCCGGCGAGCGGGCTTTTCACCCGCTTTATCGTTACTTATGTCAGCATTCGCACTTCTGATACCTCCAGCACCCCTCACAGGACACCTTCAACGGCTTACAGAACGCTCCCCTACCCAACAACACACAGTGTCGCTGCCGCAGCTTCGGTGCATGGTTTAGCCCCGTTACATCTTCCGCGCAGGCCGACTCGACCAGTGAGCTATTACGCTTTCTTTAAATGATGGCTGCTTCTAAGCCAACATCCTGGCTGTCTGGGCCTTCCCACATCGTTTCCCACTTAACCATGACTTTGGGACCTTAGCTGGCGGTCTGGGTTGTTTCCCTCTTCACGACGGACGTTAGCACCCGCCGTGTGTCTCCCGTGATAACATTCTCCGGTATTCGCAGTTTGCATCGGGTTGGTAAGCCGGGATGGCCCCCTAGCCGAAACAGTGCTCTACCCCCGGAGATGAGTTCACGAGGCGCTACCTAAATAGCTTTCGGGGAGAACCAGCTATCTCCCGGTTTGATTGGCCTTTCACCCCCAGCCACAGGTCATCCGCTAATTTTTCAACATTAGTCGGTTCGGTCCTCCAGTTAGTGTTACCCAACCTTCAACCTGCCCATGGCTAGATCACCGGGTTTCGGGTCTATACCCTGCAACTTAACGCCCAATTAAGACTCGGTTTCCCTTCGGCTCCCCTATGCGGTTAACCTTGCTACAGAATATAAGTCGCTGACCCATTATACAAAAGGTACGCAGTCACCCCCCATAAAGAGAGGCTCCCACTGCTTGTACGTACACGGTTTCAGGTTCTGTTTCACTCCCCTCGCCGGGGTTCTTTTCGCCTTTCCCTCACGGTACTGGTTCACTATCGGTCAGTCAGGAGTATTTAGCCTTGGAGGATGGTCCCCCCATATTCAGACAGGATACCACGTGTCCCGCCCTACTCATCGAGCTCACAGCATGTGCGCTTTTGTGTACGGGGCTCTCACCCTGTATCGCGCGCCTTTCCAGACGCTTCCACTAACACACATGCTGATTCAGGCTCTGGGCTCCTCCCCGTTCGCTCGCCGCTACTGGGGGAATCTCGGTTGATTTCTTTTCCTCGGGGTACTTAGATGTTTCAGTTCCCCCGGTTCGCCTCATTAACCTATGGATTCAGTTAATGATAGTGTGACGAGTCACACTGGGTTTCCCCATTCGGACATCGCCGGTTATAACGGTTCATATCACCTTACCGGCGCTTTTCGCAGATTAGCACGTCCTTCATCGCCTCTGACTGCCAGGGCATCCACCGTGTACGCTTGGTCGCTTAACCTCACAACCCGAAGATGTTTCGTAAAACATCATCGTGTCGCGAAAATTTGAGAGACTCATGAACAATCGGAATTGTTCTTGTTTCAATTTTCAGCTTGATCCAGATTTTTAAAGAGCAAATATCTCAAACATGACTCGTAAGTCAGTTTTGAGATACTGATGGCAACGCCTTTCACACATTACCGCGCAAGTGGCGTCCCCTAGGGGATTCGAACCCCTGTTACCGCCGTGAAAGGGCGGTGTCCTGGGCCTCTAGACGAAGGGGACACTGAAGTCTCAATCGCAAGACGCCTTGCTTTTCACTTTTCATCAGACAATCTGTGTGAGCACTGCAAAGACCGTTTCTTTCAGGTAAGGAGGTGATCCAACCGCAGGTTCCCCTACGGTTACCTTGTTACGACTTCACCCCAGTCATGAATCACAAAGTGGTAAGCGCCCTCCCGAAGGTTAAGCTACCTACTTCTTTTGCAACCCACTCCCATGGTGTGACGGGCGGTGTGTACAAGGCCCGGGAACGTATTCACCGTGGCATTCTGATCCACGATTACTAGCGATTCCGACTTCATGGAGTCGAGTTGCAGACTCCAATCCGGACTACGACGCACTTTATGAGGTCCGCTTGCTCTCGCGAGGTCGCTTCTCTTTGTATGCGCCATTGTAGCACGTGTGTAGCCCTGGTCGTAAGGGCCATGATGACTTGACGTCATCCCCACCTTCCTCCAGTTTATCACTGGCAGTCTCCTTTGAGTTCCCGACCTAATCGCTGGCAACAAAGGATAAGGGTTGCGCTCGTTGCGGGACTTAACCCAACATTTCACAACACGAGCTGACGACAGCCATGCAGCACCTGTCTCACAGTTCCCGAAGGCACATTCGCATCTCTGCAAACTTCTGTGGATGTCAAGACCAGGTAAGGTTCTTCGCGTTGCATCGAATTAAACCACATGCTCCACCGCTTGTGCGGGCCCCCGTCAATTCATTTGAGTTTTAACCTTGCGGCCGTACTCCCCAGGCGGTCTACTTAACGCGTTAGCTCCGGAAGCCACGCCTCAAGGGCACAGCCTCCAAGTAGACATCGTTTACGGCGTGGACTACCAGGGTATCTAATCCTGTTTGCTCCCCACGCTTTCGCACCTGAGCGTCAGTCTTTGTCCAGGGGGCCGCCTTCGCCACCGGTATTCCTCCAGATCTCTACGCATTTCACCGCTACACCTGGAATTCTACCCCCCTCTACAAGACTCAAGCCTGCCAGTTTCGAATGCAGTTCCCAGGTTGAGCCCGGGGATTTCACATCCGACTTGACAGACCGCCTGCGTGCGCTTTACGCCCAGTAATTCCGATTAACGCTTGCACCCTCCGTATTACCGCGGCTGCTGGCACGGAGTTAGCCGGTGCTTCTTCTGCGGGTAACGTCAATTGCTGCGGTTATTAACCACAACACCTTCCTCCCCGCTGAAAGTACTTTACAACCCGAAGGCCTTCTTCATACACGCGGCATGGCTGCATCAGGCTTGCGCCCATTGTGCAATATTCCCCACTGCTGCCTCCCGTAGGAGTCTGGACCGTGTCTCAGTTCCAGTGTGGCTGGTCATCCTCTCAGACCAGCTAGGGATCGTCGCCTTGGTGAGCCGTTACCTCACCAACAAGCTAATCCCATCTGGGCACATCTGATGGCAAGAGGCCCGAAGGTCCCCCTCTTTGGTCTTGCGACGTTATGCGGTATTAGCCACCGTTTCCAGTAGTTATCCCCCTCCATCAGGCAGTTTCCCAGACATTACTCACCCGTCCGCCACTCGTCAGCAAAGCAGCAAGCTGCTTCCTGTTACCGTTCGACTTGCATGTGTTAGGCCTGCCGCCAGCGTTCAATCTGAGCCATGATCAAACTCTTCAATTTAAGTTTGATGCTCGTGAATTAAACTTCGTAATGAATTACGTGTTCACTCAGAGACTTGGTATTCATTTTTCGTCCAGGGACGTTAAGAATCCGTATCCTCGAGTGCCCACACAGATTGTCTGATAAATTGTTAAAGAGCAGTGCCGCTGCGCTTTTCTCAGCGGCGCGGGGTGTGCATATTACGCTTTCCCGCTTCAGAGTCAAGCGTTTATTTTCGCTTTTCTCCGTGAGGCTCTGGTCTGAACCCCGCTGACCCGGCGGCCTGTGTGCCGTTGTTCCGTGTCAGTGGTGGCGCATTATAGGGAGTTATTTCTGCCTGACAAGAGGAAATTTAAAATAATTTTCTGAGTGTTTCTTTTTTCACCAACAGCAAGCTTAACGTGCCATAAAATAAGCAAATTGCCGTTATTGCAACCGCAATCACACTTCCTAGTGGCATACTAATAACCAAACGAAAGAGAAAGGAAGAACATTCATGCCTTTAAGCGCACAACAATTAGCCGCACAGAAAAATCTATCCTATGTTCTGGCTGAAAAGCTGGCGCAGCGGATATTAAAGGGTGACTACGCCCCTGGTACGATTCTTCCCGGCGAAATAGAACTGGGCGAGCAATACGGCGTAAGTCGAACGGCAGTTCGCGAAGCGGTGAAAACGTTGACGGCTAAAGGTATGGTGCTACCCCGTCCGCGCATTGGAACGCGGGTGATGCCGCAGGGAAACTGGAACTTTCTGGATCAAGAGTTGCTAACCTGGTGGATGACGGAAGAAAACTTCCATCAGGTAGTGGACCATTTCCTGGTAATGCGAATCAGTCTGGAACCGCAAGCCTGCCGACTGGCGGCGATTATCGGCACACCTGAGCAGAAAGCGCGGCTGAATACCTTAATGGAAGAGATGGTTGCGCTGAAAAAGCATTTTAAGCGTGAACGCTGGATTGAAGTAGATATGACGTGGCACGGGCATATCTACGAAATGAGCGCCAATCCCTTTTTGATCTCTTTTGCTACGCTATTTCATTCGGTTTACCGCACTTACTTTACCTCAATCACCTATAACGAGGTGGTAAAGCTGGATTTGCACCAGGCCATTGTTGATGCCATCGCGGATGGCAACGGCGAACGCGCTTTCCAGTCCTGCCAGGCGTTGTTGATAGCGCCCAACGAGAGACCAGATAATTAACAGGATATTGAATGACCAGCAAAAAAGCGCGCAGTATGGCTGGCCTGCCGTGGATAGCGGCAATGGCTTTCTTTATGCAGGCGCTAGACGCCACCATTTTGAATACCGCTTTACCGGCTATTGCGCATAGCCTTAACCGTTCACCACTCGCTATGCAGTCCGCTATTATCAGTTATACCCTGACAGTAGCCATGTTAATTCCGGTAAGCGGCTGGCTGGCCGATCGCTTCGGTACGCGTCACGTCTTTATGATTGCCGTAAGTCTGTTTACGTTAGGCTCGCTGGCCTGTGCGCTCTCCAGTTCACTATCTGAATTGGTTATTTTTCGCGTCGTACAAGGCGTCGGCGGAGCGATGATGATGCCGGTGGCACGACTGGCGTTATTGCGGGCCTATCCGCGTAGTGAGTTACTGCCCGTCCTTAACTTTGTCACTATGCCGGGGCTGGTAGGTCCTATTCTGGGGCCGGTATTAGGCGGCGTGCTGGTGACCTGGGCAAGCTGGCACTGGATCTTCCTGATTAATATTCCCATTGGCGTTATAGGCATTCTGTATGCTCGCAAATATATGCCCAACTTCACCACGCCGCGTCGCAAGTTTGACATGACCGGCTTCTTTCTCTTTGGGTTAAGTCTGGTATTGTTTTCCAGCGGAATGGAACTGTTTGGCGAGAAAATTGTGGCGACATGGATCGCATCCGCCATTATTTTTTGCAGTATCGTTCTGCTATTGGCCTATATCCGCCACGCCCGCCGTCATCCGACACCGTTAATATCACTATCGCTGTTTAAGACACGCACATTTTCCGTCGGTATTGCCGGCAACCTCGCTACGCGTCTGGGCACAGGCTGCGTACCTTTTTTGATGCCGTTAATGCTACAGGTTGGTTTTGGCTACCCGGCACTGATTGCCGGCTGCATGATGGCGCCAACAGCCTTGGGTTCTATTATCGCGAAATCGACCGTAACGCAGGTTTTACGACGTTTGGGATACAGGAAGACGCTGGTCGGCATTACGGTATTTATCGGCCTGATGATTGCCCAGTTTTCATTTCAATCTCCCGCCATGTCGATCTGGATGCTAGTACTGCCGCTATTCATTCTTGGAATGGCGATGTCCACTCAATTTACGGCAATGAATACGATTACTCTTGCGGATCTGACGGACGATAATGCCAGCAGCGGCAACAGCGTGCTGGCCGTCACGCAGCAATTGTCTATCAGCTTAGGCGTGGCGATCAGCGCGGCGGTATTACGTATCTATGAAGGTTTTGCGGGCACCAGTACCGTAGAACAGTTCCACTATACCTTTATCACAATGGGAGTGATCACTATCGTGTCCGCGCTGATGTTCATGCTGCTAAGAGCCAAAGACGGCAACAATCTGATTAAAGAACGGCATAAATCTAAACCGACCCACGCACCGTCAAAACCGGAGTAAGCTGAAGTCGCTGTTGTTGCAAGGCGGGCTGCGCCATCCGATGAATCAACACATCAATAGCCAGCTCGCCCAATTCATCTTTCGGCTGATGGATAGTCGTCAGCGGCGGCGTCATATAGCGCGCCAGCTCAATATCATCATATCCAATTACTGCCATATCCTGCGGGATACGAAGCCCCGCCTGATATAGCGCCTGATAGGCGCCGACAGCCATCGCATCGTTTCCAGTAAAAACCGCTTGTGGTCGCTGTTGATGGGCAAGTAACGCTTGCATGGCGTCAAAGCCGCCGCCAAATTCAAAATCGCCAGTGATCTCATAGCCTTGCGGAATAGCCAGCCCTGCTCGTTTCATCGCCGCCCGATACCCTTCCAGCCGCAAACGCGCAGGCGTTTTGTCCAGCGGGCCGGTAATACAGGCAATTCGGGTAAATCCTTTATCGATAAGGTGTTGCGTCGCAAGATCGCCGCCTAACAACGAATTATCCTGAATAAGATCGCTATCGCCCTCACCATCAAACGGCGACCAGTCCATCATGACGGTAGGAATAGACGGATAACGTTCCATGATTTCACGAGAAGGCTGATGCGTTTCGGTACAAAGCAGCAGTAAACCGTCTACCCGTTTTTGCATCAGCGTCTCCAGGTTGCGGTTCATCCGTTGCTCGTCGCCTTCGGTATTGCACAGCACCAGACTATAGCCGCGCTCAAAACAGCTTCGCTCAACGCCGCGCACCAGTTCGGAATAAAAAGGGTTGGTACTGGCGGTAATCAGCATTCCAATCGTGCGGGTCTGGTTTAATTTGAGGCTTCGCGCCAGCGCGGAAGGCGCATAGTTAAGCGATTTAATCGCCGCTTCAACTTTTTCGGTAATCGTCTCACTCACAAAGCGATCTTTGTTAATAACGTGAGAGACTGTCGATGTAGAGACTCCCGCCAGGCGGGCAACATCTTTCATAGTAGCCAAGCGTTACCCCTGCTGATGTAAAAACGCTTCTATCTCTTCGCGCCACGGAACGGAAGGTTGCGCGCCTTTACGCGTGACGGCAATCGCCGCGGCGGCATGAGCAAAGCGAATCGCTTCCGGCAGCGGCGTCTCCTCCAGTATTGCGGTGATAAAGGCGCCGTTAAACGTATCTCCGGCGGCAATGGTATCGATAGCCTCAACGCTAAATCCAGGAACGCGGCGGCCCTCGCCGTTTACGCTGGCCCAGACGCCACGACTTCCTAAGGTAATTAATACGGTTCGAATGCCTTTATCATGCAAAACCTGCGCAGCTTTCGCGGCATCGTCGTCATTATCCACACGCACGCCCGTCAGCTTTTCAGCTTCCGTTTCATTTGGCGTGATGATATCCACCAGCGCCAGCAGTTCATCCGGTAACTCACGGGCAGGCGCCGGGTTAAGCGCAACAGTAGTATGATGTTGATGGGCGATTTTCGCCGCCGCCAGTACGCTTTCCAGCGGCGATTCCAGTTGCATCAGTAACGCATCCGCCTGCGCGATACGTTCACGTTGCGCATCAACCAACGCCGGCGATAACGCGGCATTCGCCCCGGCATGAATACCGATGACGTTCTCGCCTTCGCCATTAACGAAAATCAGCGCCACCCCGGTAGACTCGCCTTTAATGACGCTAACTGGCTCAATATCAATACGATCGCGGACTAATTGTTTACGAATACTGTCGCCAATATCGTCATCGCCCGTGCAGGCGATAAACGCAATATTTGCCCCGCTACGTCCCGCAGCAACCGCCTGATTCGCGCCTTTCCCGCCAAACGCGACCTGATAATGGCTACCGGTTACCGTTTCACCCGGGGTAGGGAAGGACTCAAGATTAAGGATATGATCGGCATTAATACTGCCAAGGACGATGAGATTACCTGCGGTTTTCATATTCGGGGTTCCAAGTCAAAGTGCGCCACCGGTTAGGGTGGCGCGTGCCCTGCTTTTCTTTTTTACGTTCACCTCAGCGGAGGCTCGCGTATTTATGTCGCCATCAGGCCATAGTTGACCCGTGTCGTTTATTACTGCTTGATGACCAGTTTCAGGTCAACCGGATATTTGGCCTGAACTTTTTCGCCTTTCAGCACCTTATCCGCCACTTCAACGCCTTTGGCGCCGATTTGATCCGGTAACTGAGCGATAGTCGCTGCCAGTTTGCCATCTTTTACAGCCTTTTCGCCATCCGGCGTGCCGTCAAATCCAACCACCATCACATCTGCTTTACCGGCAGTTTGCAGTGCGCGCAGTGCGCCCAGCGCCATTTCGTCGTTCTGGGCGAAGACAGCCTGAACATCCGGATGCGCGGTCAGCAGGTTCTGCATGACGTTCAGACCTTTAGTACGGTCGAAATCGGCTGGCTGGCTGGCCAGGACATTAAATTTGTGTGCGGCTACCGCTTGCTGGAAACCTTCGCCACGCTCACGCGCTGCGGATGTTCCGGCAATGCCTTGCAACTCAATCACTTTTGCGCCTTCACCAGCTTTTTTAGCGATATAGTCGCCAGCGATCTTGCCGCCCAGCACGTTATCAGACGCGATATGGCTGACGACATCGCCTTTGGTTGCCTGGCGGTCAAGCGTGATAACCGGAATCTTCGCCTGATTCGCCATCTTCACCGCGTTACCCACCGCATCGGAGTCAGTCGGGTTGATCAGCAGGATTTTGGTCCCGCGGACGGTTAAATCCTGCACGTTCGCCAGCTCTTTGGCAGGATTGTTCTGGGAGTCCAGCACCACCAGGTTATAACCCAGTTTATCTGCCTCTTTTTGCGCCCCGTCTTTTAACGAAACGAAGAAGGGATTATTGAGGGTAGAGATCACCAGCGCAATGGTGTCTTTCGCCATTGCATTCGCGCTCACGGTGGCGCTCAGCGCAACAGCAGATACCAGGGTAGCCAGTTTTTTCATGTTCATATTTAAGATGTCCTGTAGTCGTTGTTACTGCTTTTTGTTGTCTACCAGCACCGCCAGCAAAATCACCACCGCTTTGACGATCATCTGGTAATAGGAGGAAACACCTAACAAATTCAAACCATTATTAAGGAAACCGAGAATCAATGCGCCGATCAATGTCCCAACAATGCGTCCTTTACCGCCTGCAAGGCTGGTGCCGCCCAGCACCACGGCGGCAATAGCATCCAGCTCATAGCCGGTACCCGCCGTCGGCTGCGCGGAAGAGAGGCGCGCCACTTCAATGATGCCCGCCAGCGACGCTGTCAGGCCGCAAAGTGAATAGACGATAATTTTCACTTTGCTCACGCTAATGCCAGACAGCCGCGTCGCCGCTTCGTTACCGCCCAGCGCGTAGATATAGCGTCCCAGACGGGTGTGATGCAGCATATACCAGGCGGCGATAAAGACGATAGCCATGATCCAGACCGGCGTAGGAACGCCCAGCGGACGGCCGATACCGAACCAGCCAAACAGATCGGCGTTATCGGTAAAGCCGGTGTTGACCGGACTACCATTGGTGTAAACCATTGTCACGCCGCGCAGTAGCAGCATCATCACCAGCGTAGCGATAAATGCCTGTACGCGGCCTTTCGCGACGATAACGCCAGTGACGGCACCAATCGCAGCGCCCAGCGCCAGCGCGGCGGCAACCGCCACCAGCGCATTCACTTCAACGCCGACGATTGAAGCGGCAACCGCGCCGGTGAGCGCCAGCAGGGAACCGACGGACAGATCGATCCCTGATGTCAGAATCACCAACGTCATCCCCACCGCCATAATGGCGTTAACGGAGGTCTGTTGAAGAATGTTGAACAGATTATTAACGGTAAAAAAGTTGGGGCTCAACGTCGAAACAATCGCAATCAGAACCAACAGGGCAATGAGCGATTTCTGCTCCATCAACCATGCTTTAGTGAAATAACGGCGACCAGAAACAGCCTGAGTTGTCATCTTTTTTACTCCTGATTCACGCGATTAAGCTTGCCCACTGCGGCAGCCATTAACACTTCCTGGGTGGCCTGCTCGCGAGTAAATTCACCGCTGAGATGCCCTTCATGCATGACGATGATGCGATCGCTCATGCCTAATACTTCTGGCATCTCAGATGAGACCAGAATGATGCTCAGGCCGTCGGCCTTAAACTGGTTGATAAGCTGGTAAATCTCTTTCTTCGCGCCGACGTCCACGCCGCGGGTCGGCTCGTCGAGAATGAGTACTTTCGGGCGCGTCATCAACCCGCGGGCAATCGCCACCTTTTGCTGATTACCGCCGGAAAGCAGGCCTATCGCCTGTTCCATTGACGGCGTTTTGACGTTGAACAGACGGATAAAATCCCCCACCGCCTGCTGCTCGTCTTTGTGCTTCAGGCTTCCGCCAGCGCGGCTGAAATAACCCAGCGCAGTCAGCGACATATTCTCTTTAACTGACATGCCCAGTACCAGCCCATCGCGCTTACGGTCTTCAGAGATATAAACGATGCCATTGGCCAGCCCGTCCTGCGGAGAATGCGTCACCACTTCGTGTCCATCGAGCGTCACGTAACCGCTGGTACGCGGCATCGCGCCGTACAATACTTTCATCAACTCGGTGCGCCCGGCTCCCATCAGGCCGGAAATACCAAGAATCTCGCCTTTTCGCAGCACAAAGGAAACATCATTCACGCCCGGCCCGCACAGGTTATCAACCTTCAGGCGAATCTCACCCGGCGCGTTATCCAGATGCGGGTACTGATCTTCCAGCTTACGTCCCACCATCATTTCGATAAGAGAATCTTCGGTCAACGTGGCCACTTCACGCTCGGCGATAAACTGCCCATCACGGAAGACCGTCACGTCATCGCAAATTTCGAAAATCTCTTTCATACGGTGAGATATATAGACAATACCGCGCCCCTGCGATTTTAATTCGCGGATCACGCGGAACAGAGATTCGGTTTCAGTGTCGGTCAGCGCATCGGTCGGTTCATCCATAATGATGACTTTGGATTCGAAGCTCAGCACTTTGGCGATTTCCACCATTTGCTGATCGCCGATAGAGAGTTCGCCCACCAGCTTATCGCTCTTAAAGCGCAGATTGAGTTTGGCTAAGAGTTGGTCGGCTTCGGCATACATCTTTTTCCAGTCGATTTTGCCAAAGCGATTTACAAACTCACGGCCCAGGAAGATGTTTTCCGCAATGGTCAACTGCGGGATCAGATTCAGTTCCTGATGAATAATGCCGATCCCGGCTTCCTGAGACGATTTAGGCCCATTAAAGGTGGTCTCTTTACCCAGCCATAACAACGATCCCGCATCTCGCGTATAGATGCCGGTTAATACTTTCATCATGGTGGATTTTCCGGCGCCATTTTCCCCCACCAGCGCCATAACGCGGCCAGGATAAACGTTTAACGCGGCGCCAGAGAGAGCCTTCACGCCGGGGAACGCTTTATCGATCCCCTTGAGTTGCAGTAATGCGTCCATAGCGGCCTCAGAAAGTGACGCCAGCGCAAAGAATAACGTTCGCATACGGGGAACATTCCCCGCTGCGAATCACCGCCTGACTGTCTGCAGTCAATTTTTTGAATTGTTCGTGTGTCGTATAACTAATTTTTATGGTGTTTCCCTGGTGTTGTTGCAGTTGCTCAAGGTGAGTGAGCAACGTTTCGTGGAGCTGCGGATTCTGTTGTTTGATTTCCGTTGCAAGAATCGCCGCCTCAACCTGCATTTCCTGGGTCACGACATTCACCACCTGCATAAAAGAAGGTACGCCCTGGGTGAGTGCCATATCGATACGCGCGGCGCTATTCGGGATGGGTAAACCCGCATCACAGACCACCAGAGTATCAGTATGCCCCAGACGGGAAATGACCGACGAGATTTCAGAGTTGAGTACGGTGCCTTTCTTCATTTTTCTGCTCCACTAGCGAAACGTTTCGCTGGCCGCAGTGTAAACCCGGAAGTGTTCATTAAACCATCATGACGTAACAGAATTGTGATCGCCGTCGAAACGTTTCGCTACCGGGTATGACGTGAAGATAATCACCCAATGGCGATTATCTTGCGAGAGCCTACGGATGGGCCAGGCCGGGTAAGCCAACGCGGCCCCCGGCATGTTGATAAGGGATTAAATCTCGACCTGCGTTCCTAACTCAATCACGCGGTTAGGCGGGATCTCGAACTGATCCGGCGCACGCAGGGCGTTGCGTTGCAACAATAAATACAGTTTACCGCGCAAACGCAAATACCACGGGCGTTTGCCGACAATCAACGACTCGTGCGACATAAAGAATGACGTTTCCATCATCCGGCAGCTAAGTCCTTCCAGACCGCAGCGGTGGAACACCTCTTCTACGTTTGGCGTTTCGCGCCAGCCGTAGCTCGCCACCACGCGCCAGAATGTCGGAGACAACTGCTCAATCTGCACCCGGCGAACGTTATGCACATAAGGCGCATCTTCCGTACGCAACGTCAGTAAGATTACGCGCTCATGCAACACTTTGTTGTGCTTCAGGTTATGCAGTAAAGCAAAAGGGATCACATTGAGCGCGCGCGACATGTATACGGCAGTACCCGGCACCCGAACCGGCGGTGACTTCTCCAGTGAAGCAATCATCGCTTCCAGCGAATTACCGTGTTCATGCATACGACGCAACAGACGGAAACGCTCGCTCTTCCAGGTGGTCATGATTGTGAACATGATCAGGCCCAGGCTCAGCGGTAGCCAACCACCGGACAACAATTTGTCGAGGTTAGCCGAGAACAGCGGGATATCCACGCACAGGAACGCCACGAGGATCAGCGCGACAAAGTATTTGTTCCAGTGCCAGTTCTTACGCGCCACGGTCGTAGAAAGAATAGACGTCAGCACCATCGTACCAGTCACGGCGATACCATAGGCCGCCGCCAGGTTGCTGGAGTGCTCAAAGCTAACAATAACAACCACGACCGCAAAATAAAGCAACCAGTTAACGAAAGGGATATAGATCTGACCGGACTCCATCTCGGAGGTATGAATAATACGCATCGGCGACAAATAGCCAAGACGCACGGCCTGACGCGTCAGCGAAAAGACGCCGGAAATTACCGCCTGGGAGGCGATAACCGTCGCCAGCGCGGCCAGAATCAGCAGAGGAATTAACGCCCAGTCCGGCGCCAGCAGGAAGAAGGGGTTTTTAATCGCTTCCGGATGCTTTAATAGCAATGCGCCCTGACCAAAGTAGTTCAGCACTAACGACGGCAATACCACGGTAAACCACGCCAGGCGAATCGGGAACTTACCGAAGTGTCCCATATCGGCGTACAACGCCTCTACGCCGGTAATCGACAGCACCACCGCGCCCAATGCAATAAACGATACGGTTTTATATTCAAGGAAAAAACGTACCGCCCAGACAGGATTCAGCGCATGTAACACTTCGGGATTGGCAATAATACTGCGCAGGCCAAGTACCGCCAGGATTAAAAACCAGGTCAGCATGATCGGCGCGAAGAGTTTCCCTACCATTCCCGTACCGTGCTTCTGAATCATAAACAACAGAGTCAGCACAATAATGGAGAGCGGGACAATCCAGGTATCCAGCTGCGGCGCGACAATCTCCAGGCCTTCAATAGCCGACATCACCGAAATCGCCGGCGTAATCACCACTTCGCCATAGAAAAAGCTGCCGCCTATCAGTCCCATGATAACTAACATGGATGTGGTGCGCGCCGAGGTATTACGTCCGGCAAGCGACATCAGCGTCAAAATCCCGCCTTCACCCGCGTTATCGGCGCGCATCACGAAGGTGAGATATTTGATGGAAACCACAAAGATGAGTAGCCAGAAGATCAGCGACAGAAAACCAAACACGGCATCTCGTTCAACGCCAAAACCAAACTGACCGGACAAACATTCACGAAGCGTATAAAGCGGGCTGGTACCAATATCACCGTAGACAACCCCAATAGCTGCGAGGGTAATCGCAGGCAACGATTGCTTATTATCAGTGCTCATAGACTCATCTTTCGTTTATACACGTCACCCTCCACGCTACCTCCTTGTCGGCTGCATTCGCTTATCCCAGTCACACGTTTAATGTCAGTGCCAGGGGATTCACTCCTTTGCCGCCTTGATGTAGTTTGAATGAATGAGTGTATAGATATGAAATGTGTGCTTAGTCCCTTGGCCCACAAAAAAGCGCACAGTATGCACGATTAATCATAAAATCGTACCCCTAAATGAAGCCAGATTAACCTGGCTCAAAGAAAAATAAACAGCGCATCAGACGATTACAGCCCCGGTGGTGAAACGTCTATACTCGCAATTAGCATGATCCATTTGACGAAAGGACGCCTCTTTATTATGGCTCACCCATATTTATTAGCGGAAAGAATTTCCCGTCTGAGCAGCGCCCTTGAGAAGGGGCTGTATGAACGTAGTCACGCCATACGCCTTTGTCTACTGGCAGCGCTAAGCGGTGAGAGCGTCTTTTTGTTGGGCCCGCCCGGTATCGCCAAGAGTCTGATTGCCCGCCGTCTGAAGTTTGCTTTCCAGCGCGCCCGCGCTTTTGAATATCTGATGACTCGCTTTTCCACGCCGGAAGAGGTTTTTGGCCCGCTCTCTATTCAGGCGCTGAAAGATGAAGGTCGCTATGAACGCTTAACGACCGGCTATCTTCCCGAAGCCGAAATCGTTTTTCTTGATGAAATCTGGAAAGCAGGGCCCGCTATCCTTAACACATTGCTGACCGCCATTAACGAACGCCATTTCCGCAACGGCGCGTTTGAGGAAAAAATCCCGATGCGGCTGCTGGTGGCGGCCTCTAACGAACTGCCCGAAGCGGACAGCAGCCTGGAAGCGTTGTACGACCGAATGTTGATTCGCCTGTGGCTGGATAAAGTTCAGGATAAAGCCAATTTCCGCTCTATGCTGGTTAGTCAGCAGGATGAGAGCGATAACCCGGTTCCCGCCTCGTTACAGGTTAGCGATGAAGAATATCAACAGTGGCAAAAAGATATCGGCGCGATTTCACTCCCTGATCCGGTCTTTGAGCTGATATTTACTCTGCGCCAACAGTTGGATAAATTGCCAAATGCGCCTTATGTCTCCGACCGTCGCTGGAAGAAAGCCATCCGCCTGTTACAGGCCAGCGCCTTCTTTAGCGGACGCGACGCGGTTGCGCCGATTGACCTTATCCTGCTAAAAGATTGCTTGTGGTATGACGCGCAGAGTCTGAATCTCATGCAACAGCAACTGGAAATATTGATGACCGGACACGCCTGGCAGCAGCAGGCCATGTTGACTCGCCTCGGCGGTATCGTCCAGCTCCGCCTCCAGTTGCAACAACAACAAAGCGATAAAACCGCATTCACCGTCATTAAACAAGGTGGTATGTTCAGTCGTCGCCCATATTACACTTTACCGCCGGAGGCCAGCGCTTCAACTCTGACGTTACTGCTACAAAAACCGTTAAAACTGCATGATATGGAAGTGATCCATATTACATTTGACCGCAGCGCGTTGGAAATGTGGCTGACCAAAGGCGGCGAGATCCGCGGCAAACTGAACGGAATCGGCTTTGCCCAAACGCTGAATATGGAAGTCGATAACACCCAACATCTGGTGGTGCGCGACATCAGTCTACAAGGTACCCGTCTGGCGTTGCCAGGAGCGGCTGAAGACAGTATGCCTGCGGAGATCAAACAGCACCTGGAAGCGTTAGAAAACGACTGGCGCCAGCAGCATACCCGCTTCAGCGAGCAGCAACATTGCTTGTTTATTCACAGAGACTGGTTAGGGCGCATTGAAGCCAGCCTGCAAGATGTAGGAGAACAGATCCGCCAGGCGCAACAATGCTGACGCTGGATACGCTAAACGTCATGCTGGCCGTCAGCGAAGAGGGAATGGTCGAAGAGATGATCCTCGCGTTACTGGCCTCTCCGCAACTGGTCATTTTCTTTGAAAAGTTTCCGCGTTTAAAAAACGCCGTGACCGCCGATCTCCCGCGCTGGCGGGAGGCGCTACGCAGTCGGCTAAAAGACGCACGCGTTCCGCCGGAACTCACGGAAGAGGTTATGTGCTATCAGCAAAGCCAGCTTCTCTCTACACCACAGTTCATCGTGCGACTGCCGCAAATACTGGCGTTGCTTCATCGTCTACATTCACCATATGCCGCACAAGCGAAGCAGTTGACGGAGAGCAACAGTACCTTTACCCCTGCGCTACACACGCTTTTTTTGCAACGCTGGCGGTTAAGTCTGATCGTGCAGACCACCACGTTAAACCAGCAACTACTGGAAGAAGAGCGCGAGCAGTTGCTGAGTGACGTTCAGGAACGGATGACGCTGAGCGGGCAACTGGAACCGACGCTGGCGGAAAATGATAATGCCGCAGGCCGCCTGTGGGATATGAGCGCGGGCCAGCTTAAACGCGGTGATTATCAACTGATCGTAAAATACGGCGAATTTCTCGCCGCCCAGCCGGAACTAAAGCAACTGGCGGAACAACTGGGACGTTCGCGGGAAGCCAAATCGGTACCGAAAAAAGACGCGCCGATGGAAAGCTTTCGTACACTGGTACGCGAGCCCGCTACGGTGCCGGAGCAGGTTGACGGTATTCAGCAAGGCGATGATATCCTGCGCCTGTTGCCGCCAGAGCTGGCGACGCTCGGCATCACCGAGCTGGAATATGAATTCTACCGCCGGTTGGTGGAAAAACAGCTCCTCACCTATCGCCTGCATGGCGAAGCATGGCGTGAGAAAGTGACCGAACGGCCGGTAGTACACCAGGATGTCGACGAGCAGCCGCGCGGGCCGTTTATTGTCTGCGTCGATACTTCAGGCTCGATGGGAGGATTTAACGAGCAGTGCGCAAAAGCGTTCTGCCTGGCGTTGATGCGCGTTGCGCTGGCGGATAACCGCCGCTGTTTTATTATGCTGTTTTCCACTGACGTTGTGCGTTATGAACTCTCCGGCCCGGAAGGTATCGAGCAGGCCATCCGCTTTTTAAGCCAACGTTTTCGCGGCGGCACGGATATCGCTAGCTGTTTTCGCGTCATTATTGAACGGATGCAGGGACGGGAATGGTTTGATGCCGATGCGGTGGTCATTTCAGATTTTATCGCCCAACGCTTGCCGGATGACGTGGTGAGCAAAGTGGGAGAGTTGCAGCGCCGTCACCAGCACCGATTCCACGCGGTGGCGATGTCGGCACACGGCAAACCCGGCATCATGCGCATTTTTGATCATATCTGGCGCTTTGACACCGGGATGCGAAGCCGCCTGTTGCGACGCTGGCGGCGCTAACGGCTTATAAAATGGCAGGAATGCTTTCGCGAACCTGCGCGGGCCATACGCCGCACTGCACCTGACCAATATGCGGTAATTGCAGCAACAACATCGTCAGACGCGACTGTCCAATCCCACCGCCGATGGTCTGCGGCATTTCGCCGCGCAGCAGCGCCTGATGCCACTCCAGTTGCAGGCGATCTTCATCACCGGTTAACGCCAACTGGCGCATCAGCGTATCGGCATCTACGCGAATACCCATAGAGGAAAGCTCAAACGCATCTTCCAGCACCGGGTTCCACACCAGGATATCGCCGTTCAGACCAGTGTGACCCAGCTCAGATGCAGAGCTCCAGTCGTCATAGTCCGGCGCGCGAACATCATGACGTTGACCATCGCTAAGCGTGCCGCCGATCCCAACTAAAAATACCGCGCCTAACGCTTTCGCGATCGCACGTTCACGACCTTTGGCATCGAGATCAGGATAGCGTGACAACAGATCCTGACTGTGAACAAAGTGGATCTGATCCGGCAGGAACGGTGCCAGACCAAACTGTTTGTGCACTTCCGCTTCCGTAGCCTTAATTCCTGCCCATATAGCCTCTACTGTGCTTTTCAGGGTGGAAAATTGGCGCTCGCCGTCGCCCATGACACGCTCCCAGTCCCACTGATCCACATAGACCGAGTGGAGCGGAGAGAGTCGGTCTTCATCGGGGCGAAGGGCTTTCATGTGCGTGTACAGCCCTTCGCCCGCGCTGAAGTCATGTTGCCCCAGGGTTTGACGTTTCCACTTCGCCAGTGAATGCACCACTTCGAACTGGGCGTCAGGCAATGCTTTCACTTTTACCTGCACCGCTTTTTCACAGCCGGACAAATTATCCTGCGTGCCATCCCCTACGCGGCTCAGAATCGGCGCCTGGACCTCAATCAGACCCAGACGCTCCTCCAACTGGCGAGAGAAATGTGATTTCACGAAGCTAATTTGACGTTGTTTGGCAATGTAAGCGGTTTTCATTTTTTTACTCCTGCGTCCTGTTGCCTATGATTAAGCAACAAAACGAGGCCACTATTCAATAATCAACAAACAAAAAGCCAACTTCAATTTTGATTCGTTAAAAATAACAGCTAAAATAAAGAGAATCATTAATCTTCATAAGAAAAAGCGATGGAAAATTATCAGATCGACAATCTGGACCGCGGCATCCTTGACGCCTTAATGGAAAATGCCCGTACCGCCTACGCCGAACTGGCCAAACAATTTGGCGTTAGCCCTGGAACCATTCATGTTCGCGTAGAGAAAATGAAGCAGGCCGGGATTATTACCGGCGCACGTATTGACGTCAGCCCTAAACAATTGGGCTACGATGTGGGCTGCTTTATTGGCATCATTCTAAAAAGCGCCAAAGACTATCCCTCCGCGCTGGCCCGGCTGGAAAGCCTGGATGAGGTGACGGAAGCGTATTACACCACCGGTCACTACAGCATCTTTATAAAAGTGATGTGTAAATCAATCGACGCACTCCAGCACGTACTTATCAACAAGATTCAAACAATTGATGAAATTCAGTCCACTGAGACACTGATCGTCTTGCAGAACCCGATCATGCGCACTATAAGGCCATGATCGGCTTTTTTAATCCCACATTTTTCCACAGGTAGATCCCAACTCGTTCACAGAGTACAATGCGGCCTCTTTACCTGAGCGAGCGATCAATGGCAGACATTACTCTTATCAGCGGCAGCACCCTGGGCGGCGCCGAATACGTCGCGGAACATCTGGCGGAAAAGCTGGAAGCTGCCGGTTTTTCAACCGAAACGGTACACGGTCCGCTATTAGAGGATCTGTCAGCTTCCGGGATCTGGCTGATAGTCAGTTCAACGCATGGCGCCGGAGACATTCCGGACAACCTGACCCCCTTCTATGAAGACCTTCAAACGCAAAAACCCGATCTTTCCGCGGTACGTTTTGGCGCAATTGGTATTGGCAGCCGAGAATATGACACGTTTTGCGGCGCGATTGAGAAAATAGAAACGGAACTGAAAGGCGCTGGCGCAAAACAGGTTGGAGAAACACTGAAGATCAACATCCTTGAACACGAAATTCCGGAAGATCCAGCGGAGATTTGGCTCGGATCCTGGATTAATTTACTCAAATAAGTGTAAAGATCGTGCGATCAACTGTGGATAACTCTGGTGGAAAGCTTGGATCAACCGGTAGTTATCCAAAGAATAACCATTGTTCACTTTTTGAGTTGTGTATAACTGCCTGTTTTGATCCCAGCTTATACGGGCCACGATCACCGATCATTCACAGCTAGTGATCCTTTCCAACGCATTGATCTTTATTACAGGTTCCGGGTTATCCACAGCCTGATGCGATCCTAATAAGAGATCACAATAGAACAGATCTCTAAATAAAAAGATCTTCTTTTTAATAGCTAGGATCCCGGGGCTTTCTCCATCAGCTAAAGTTGAGTAGAATCCACCGCCCGGGCTTCAATCCATTTTCACACCGCGTTATGCGAGGCAATTACCATGTTTTATCAGGATCCTTTTGACGTCATTATCATTGGCGGGGGTCATGCAGGCACTGAGGCCGCAATGGCCGCAGCGCGTATGGGTCAACAGACTCTGCTTTTGACACACAATATCGACACGCTGGGACAAATGAGCTGCAACCCGGCGATTGGCGGTATTGGGAAGGGACATCTGGTAAAAGAAGTGGATGCGCTCGGCGGTCTGATGGCGAAAGCGATCGATCGGGCAGGTATCCAGTTTAGGATACTAAACGCCAGCAAAGGCCCGGCCGTTCGCGCCACCCGCGCCCAGGCGGATCGAGTCTTGTATCGTCAGGCGATACGCACCGCGCTGGAGAACCAGCCGAACCTGATGATCTTCCAGCAAGCCGTTGAAGATCTGATTGTCGAGAATGATCGTGTCGTCGGCGCAGTGACCCAAATGGGCCTCAAATTCCGCGCCAAAGCCGTTGTACTGACGGTGGGCACGTTCCTGGATGGAAAAATCCATATTGGGCTGGATAACTACAGCGGCGGCCGTGCCGGCGATCCGCCGTCTATCCCGCTGTCTCACCGTCTGCGTGAACTCCCGCTACGCGTTAGCCGCCTGAAGACCGGTACGCCGCCGCGTATTGATGCGCGCACTATCGATTTCAGCGTGTTGGCTCAACAGCATGGCGATAACCCGATGCCGGTTTTCTCGTTTATGGGGAATACTTCTCAGCATCCGCAACAGGTGCCGTGTTACATCACGCATACCAATGAGAAAACCCATGACGTGATCCGTAATAATCTCGATCGTAGCCCAATGTATGCCGGGGTGATCGAAGGGATCGGCCCGCGCTACTGTCCGTCGATCGAAGACAAAGTGATGCGTTTTGCCGATCGTAACCAGCATCAGATCTTCCTTGAGCCGGAAGGGCTGACCTCTAACGAGATTTACCCTAACGGTATCTCCACCAGCCTGCCGTTTGACGTGCAGATGCAGATTGTCCGTTCCATGCAGGGCATGGAGAACTCGAAGATCGTTCGCCCTGGTTACGCGATTGAGTATGATTTCTTCGACCCGCGCGATCTGAAACCGACACTGGAAAGTAAATTTATTCACGGCCTGTTCTTTGCTGGTCAAATCAACGGTACTACCGGCTATGAAGAGGCTGCGGCGCAGGGCTTGCTCGCTGGTCTGAATGCCGCGCGTCTTTCCGCCGACAAAGAGGGCTGGGCGCCTGCGCGTTCTCAGGCTTATCTCGGCGTGCTGGTGGACGATCTGTGTACGCTGGGCACCAAAGAGCCGTATCGCATGTTTACCTCCCGCGCCGAATATCGCCTGATGCTGCGTGAGGACAACGCCGATCTGCGTCTGACCGAAATGGGCCGCGAGCTGGGTCTGGTGGATGATGAACGCTGGGCGCGATTCAACGAGAAGCTGGAAAATATCGAACGCGAACGTCAGCGGCTGAAATCGACATGGGTAACGCCGTCTGCGGAATCCGCTGATGAAGTGAATGCGCATTTGACCACGCCTCTCTCCCGTGAGGCCAGCGGCGAAGATCTGTTGCGTCGTCCGGAAATGACCTACGCGCAGCTCACTTCGCTTTCTGCATTCGCGCCTGCGCTTGAAGATGAGCAAGCCGCTGAGCAGGTGGAAATCCAGGTTAAATACGAAGGCTATATCGCTCGCCAGCAGGATGAGATTGAAAAACAACTACGTAACGAGAATACGTTGTTGCCTGCCACGCTGGATTATCGTCAGGTTTCCGGTCTGTCGAACGAAGTTATCGCCAAGCTGAACGATCATAAACCGGCGTCTATCGGCCAGGCATCGCGTATCTCCGGCGTCACGCCAGCGGCAATCTCCATTCTGCTGGTATGGCTGAAAAAACAAGGTATGCTGCGTCGCAGCGCTTAATAACCTTTTTGACGGGGCTCTGCGCTTTCCCGTCCTAAAATTGGTAGGCCGGATAAGGCAACGCCGCCGTCCGGCAAAGAAAACTACAGGTATCTACTGTGCTTAACAAACTTTCTCGCCTGCTGGATGAGGCTGGCATTTCGCTTACCGATCACCAGAAAACGCAGCTGGTCGCCTACGTTGATATGCTGCATAAATGGAATAAAGCCTATAATCTGACGTCCGTTCGCGATCCGGCTGAAATGGTTGTTCGCCACATCCTCGACAGCATTGTTGTTGCGCCATATCTCCAGGGACAGCGTTTTATCGATGTAGGAACGGGACCGGGACTGCCGGGCATTCCGCTGGCTATTGTTCTCCCTGACGCGCATTTCACCTTACTCGACAGCCTGGGCAAGCGGGTGCGTTTTCTGCGTCAGGTTCAGCATGAACTTAAACTGGAAAACATCACGCCGGTTCAAAGCCGCGTTGAAGCCTATCCCTCCGAGCCACCGTTTGATGGCGTTATCAGCCGCGCTTTCGCATCGTTGAATGATATGGTGAGCTGGTGTCATCATCTGCCAGGAGAGAAAGGGCGTTTTTATGCCTTAAAAGGGCAATTGCCAGAGGATGAGATTGCCTCGCTACCTGATGATTTTAGCGTCGAATCTGTTGAAAAATTACGCGTTCCGCAACTGGAAGGGGAGCGGCACCTGGTGATTATTAAGTCAAACAAAGTTTAATTTTTATCAAAAAAAATAGAAAAAAAACGACGCAGCTTGTGTTAAAAATCGACAGGCGTAACGCATTTCAGCGTTGTTACATTTAACCCTGAATTTACGGTTTCTTTTCAACATTACAACGCTGCTGCTTTTGTTAAAATAGAGAGTAATCAACTTTGTAAATATAAGCCTGCTAAAAATCGAATCAAAAAACCACTTTTGCTTGTTAAATTTTTATTATAAATGTCAATGGGGCGTTTTAAGGGTGTAAGCCGGTATTTTTAAAACAGTGCCTGGTTTTACGCTTAAATATCAAAAAGATGAAAAGGCATGAATTGACACGTAAATGAATTGCGTAAGCGTGAATATGTTTAATATGTGATCTGGTGCACACTTTATCGCCAGTGTTTTCGCGCTATTTGCAGTTTTGTACGATCGTTCACACTTTGGCTAAAAGTTAAAAATGCGGGCCAGAGAAAAATATTTAAACATTTATTCACCTTTTGGCTACTTAATGTTTGAAATCACGGGGGCGCACCGTATAATTTGACCGCTTTTTGATGCTTGACTCTAAGTCTTAAAGAACGTTTTATACGACACGCGGCCTACCTCGAAGGGAGCAGGAGTAAAAACGTGATGTCTGTGTCGCTCGAGAGTCGAAACGTTGCTCGTAAGCTTCTGTTCATTCAGTTTCTGGCGGTAATAGCAAGTGGCTTGCTGTTTTGCCTCAAAGACCCCTTCTGGGGCATCTCCGCATTGTGCGGGGGATTGGCAGTGGCACTGCCTAATATGTTGTTTATGATATTTGCCTGGCGTCACCAGGCGCATACACCTGCTAAGGGCCGCGTGTCCTGGACTTTCGCCTTCGGTGAAGCCTTTAAGGTGTTAGCGATGCTGGTTTTACTGGTGGTGGCGTTGGCGGTTTTAAAGGCGGTGTTTTTGCCGCTGATCGTTACGTGGGTTTTGGTGCTGGTGGTTCAGATACTGGCGCCGGCTGTAATTAACAACAAAGGGTAAAAGGCATCATGGCTTCAGAAAATATGACGCCGCAGGATTACATAGGACACCACCTGAATAACCTTCAGCTGGACCTGCGTACATTCTCGCTGGTGGATCCGCAGAACCCCCCAGCCACCTTCTGGACGCTCAATATTGACTCCATGTTCTTCTCGGTGGTGCTGGGTCTGTTGTTCCTGGTGATGTTCCGTAGCGTTGCTAAAAAAGCGACCAGCGGCGTGCCAGGCAAGTTTCAGACCGCGATTGAGCTGATAGTCGGCTTTGTGCATGGCAGCGTCAAAGACATGTACCATGGCAAAAGCAAGCTGATTGCGCCGCTGGCCCTGACGATTTTCGTTTGGGTATTCCTGATGAACCTGATGGACTTACTGCCTATCGACCTGCTGCCGTATATCGCTGAGCATTGGCTGGGTCTGCCGGCAACGCGCGTGGTGCCGTCTGCTGACGTTAACATCACCCTGTCGATGGCGCTGGGCGTATTCATCCTTATTCTGTACTACAGCATCAAAATGAAAGGCATCGGCGGCTTCGCAAAAGAGTTGACGCTGCAGCCGTTCAATCACTGGGCGTTCATTCCTGTCAACTTAATCCTTGAAGGGGTAAGTCTGCTGTCCAAACCGGTTTCTCTCGGTCTGCGACTGTTCGGCAACATGTATGCCGGTGAGCTGATTTTCATTCTGATTGCTGGTCTGTTGCCGTGGTGGTCACAGTGGATTCTGAATGTGCCGTGGGCCATTTTCCACATCCTGATTATTACGCTGCAAGCCTTCATTTTCATGGTTCTGACGATTGTCTATCTGTCGATGGCGTCCGAAGAGCATTAATTTACCAACACTACTACGTTTTAACTGAAACAAACTGGAGACTGTCATGGAAAACCTGAATATGGATCTGCTGTACATGGCTGCCGCTGTGATGATGGGTCTGGCGGCAATCGGTGCTGCGATCGGTATCGGCATCCTCGGGGGTAAATTCCTGGAAGGCGCGGCGCGTCAACCTGATCTGATTCCTCTGCTGCGTACTCAGTTCTTTATCGTTATGGGTCTGGTGGATGCTATCCCGATGATCGCTGTAGGTCTGGGTCTGTACGTGATGTTCGCTGTCGCGTAGTAAGCGTTGCTTGAATTAAGAGCAATATCAGAAGGTTAACTAGATAGAGGCATTGTGCTGTGAATCTTAACGCAACAATCCTCGGCCAGGCCATCGCGTTTATTCTCTTTGTCTGGTTTTGCATGAAGTACGTATGGCCGCCGTTAATGGCTGCCATCGAGAAACGTCAGAAAGAAATTGCTGACGGTCTTGCTTCTGCTGAACGAGCACATAAGGATCTTGACCTTGCAAAGGCCAGCGCGACCGACCAGCTGAAAAAAGCGAAAGCGGAAGCTCAGGTAATCATCGAGCAGGCAAACAAACGCCGCGCTCAGATCCTGGACGAAGCCAAAACTGAAGCAGAGCAGGAACGTACTAAAATCGTGGCGCAGGCGCAGGCTGAAATTGAAGCCGAGCGTAAACGCGCCCGTGAAGAGCTGCGTAAGCAAGTTGCTATCCTGGCTGTTGCTGGCGCCGAGAAGATCATCGAACGTTCCGTGGATGAAGCTGCTAACAGCGACATCGTGGATAAACTTGTCGCTGAACTGTAAGGAGGGAGGGGCTGATGTCTGAATTTGTTACGGTAGCTCGCCCCTACGCCAAAGCAGCTTTTGACTTTGCCGTTGAACACCAAAGTGTAGAGCGCTGGCAGGATATGCTGGCGTTTGCCGCCGAGGTAACCAAGAACGAACAAATGGCAGAGCTTCTCTCTGGCGCGCTGGCGCCGGAAACGCTCGCTGAGTCGTTTATCGCAGTCTGCGGTGAGCAGTTAGACGAAAATGGTCAGAACCTGATTCGGGTGATGGCTGAAAATAATCGTCTGAACGCGCTCCCGGATGTTCTGGAGCAGTTTATTCACCTGCGTGCCGCCAGTGAAGCTACCTCCGAGGTAGAAGTTACGTCGGCAACCGCATTGAGTGAAGAGCAGCTTTCGAAAATCAGCGCCGCGATGGAAAAACGTCTGTCACGCAAAGTGAAGCTGAATTGCAAAATCGATAAGTCTGTAATGGCAGGCGTTATCATCCGGGCGGGTGATATGGTCATTGATGGCAGCGTACGCGGCCGTCTTGAGCGCCTTGCAGACGTCTTGCAGTCTTAAGGGGACTGGAGCATGCAACTGAATTCCACCGAAATCAGCGAACTGATCAAGCAGCGCATTGCTCAGTTCAATGTTGTGAGTGAAGCTCACAACGAAGGTACTATTGTTTCTGTAAGTGACGGGGTTATCCGCATTCACGGCCTCGCCGATTGTATGCAGGGTGAAATGATCTCCCTGCCGGGGAACCGTTACGCTATCGCACTGAACCTGGAGCGCGACTCTGTGGGTGCGGTAGTCATGGGTCCGTACGCTGACCTTGCCGAAGGCATGAAAGTTAAATGTACGGGTCGTATCCTGGAAGTTCCTGTTGGCCGCGGCCTGCTGGGACGTGTGGTAAACACCCTGGGGGCGCCAATCGACGGTAAAGGTCCGGTTGATAATGACGGCTTCTCTGCCGTTGAAGCTATCGCGCCGGGCGTTATCGATCGCCAGTCTGTCGATCAGCCGGTGCAGACCGGTTATAAAGCCGTTGACTCCATGATTCCAATCGGTCGTGGTCAGCGTGAACTGATCATCGGTGACCGTCAGACCGGTAAAACCGCGCTGGCTATCGACGCCATCATCAACCAGCGCGACTCCGGCATCAAATGTATCTATGTCGCTATCGGCCAGAAAGCGTCCACCATCTCTAACGTGGTGCGTAAACTGGAAGAACACGGCGCGCTGGCTAATACCATTGTTGTGGTGGCGACTGCGTCCGAATCCGCTGCACTGCAATATCTGGCACCGTATGCCGGTTGCGCAATGGGTGAATACTTCCGTGACCGTGGCGAAGATGCGCTGATCATTTACGATGACCTGTCTAAACAGGCTGTTGCTTATCGTCAGATTTCCCTGCTGCTCCGTCGTCCGCCTGGACGTGAAGCATTCCCGGGAGACGTATTCTACCTCCACTCTCGTCTGCTGGAGCGTGCTGCGCGTGTTAACGCCGACTACGTCGAAGCCTTCACCAAAGGTGAAGTAAAAGGGAAAACTGGCTCACTGACCGCGTTGCCGATTATCGAAACGCAGGCAGGTGACGTTTCCGCGTTCGTTCCGACCAACGTAATTTCGATTACCGATGGTCAGATCTTCCTGGAATCTAACCTGTTTAACGCCGGTATTCGTCCAGCGGTTAACCCGGGTATCTCCGTATCCCGTGTAGGTGGCGCAGCCCAGACCAAGATCATGAAAAAACTGTCCGGTGGTATTCGTACCGCGCTGGCGCAGTATCGTGAACTGGCGGCGTTCTCTCAGTTTGCATCCGACCTTGACGATGCCACCCGTAAACAGCTTGACCACGGTCAGAAAGTGACCGAACTGCTGAAACAGAAACAGTATGCGCCGATGTCCGTCGCGCAGCAGTCTCTGGTTCTGTTCGCAGCAGAACGTGGTTATCTGGCGGATGTCGAACTGGCGAAAATCGGTAGCTTCGAAGCCGCATTGCTGGCTTACGTCGACCGTGATCACGCTCCGCTGATGCAAGAGATCAACCAGTCCGGTGGCTATAACGATGAAATCGAAGGCAAGCTGAAAGGCATCCTCGATTCCTTCAAAGCAACCCAGTCCTGGTAACGTCTGGCGGCTTGCCTTAGGGCAGGCCGCAAGGCATTGAGGAGAAGCTCATGGCCGGCGCAAAAGAGATACGTAGTAAGATCGCAAGCGTCCAGAACACGCAAAAGATCACTAAAGCGATGGAGATGGTCGCCGCTTCCAAAATGCGTAAATCGCAGGATCGCATGGCGGCCAGCCGTCCTTATGCAGAGACCATGCGCAAAGTGATTGGTCACCTTGCGAACGGTAATCTGGAATATAAGCACCCCTACCTGGAAGAGCGCGACGTTAAACGCGTGGGCTATCTGGTAGTGTCGACCGACCGTGGTTTGTGCGGCGGCTTGAACATTAACCTGTTCAAAAAGCTGCTGGCGGATATGAAGGCATGGTCCGATAAAGGCGTTCAGTGCGAACTCGCAATGATCGGCTCTAAGGGCGTGTCATTCTTTAATTCCGTAGGCGGCAACGTTGTCGCTCAGGTGACAGGTATGGGGGATAACCCTTCTCTGTCCGAACTGATCGGTCCGGTTAAAGTGATGTTGCAGGCCTACGACGAAGGCCGTCTGGACAAGCTTTACATTGTCAGCAACAAATTTATTAACACCATGTCTCAGGTGCCGACGATCACTCAACTGCTGCCGCTGCCGGCGTCAGAAGATGATGATCTGAAGCGTAAAGCCTGGGATTACCTGTATGAGCCAGATCCGAAAGCGCTGCTGGATACTCTCCTGCGTCGTTATGTGGAATCTCAGGTTTATCAGGGCGTGGTAGAAAACCTGGCCAGCGAGCAGGCCGCACGAATGGTGGCGATGAAAGCCGCAACCGATAATGGCGGCAGCCTGATTAAAGAGCTGCAGTTGGTATACAACAAAGCTCGTCAGGCCAGCATTACTCAGGAACTCACCGAGATCGTCTCGGGGGCCGCCGCGGTTTAACCAGGTTATTTCGTAGAGGATTTAAGATGGCTACTGGAAAGATTGTCCAGGTAATCGGCGCCGTGGTCGACGTCGAGTTCCCTCAGGATGCCGTACCACGCGTGTACGATGCTCTTGAGGTGCAGAATGGTAATGAGAAGCTGGTGCTGGAAGTTCAGCAGCAGCTTGGCGGCGGTATCGTGCGTACCATCGCGATGGGGTCTTCTGACGGTCTGCGTCGCGGTCTTGATGTAAAAGATCTCGAACACCCGATCGAAGTCCCGGTAGGTAAAGCAACGCTGGGTCGTATCATGAACGTCCTGGGTGAACCGGTCGATATGAAAGGCGAGATCGGCGAAGAAGAGCGTTGGGCGATTCACCGCGCGGCGCCGTCCTACGAAGAGTTGTCAAACTCTCAGGAACTGCTGGAAACCGGTATCAAAGTTATCGACCTGATGTGTCCGTTCGCGAAGGGCGGTAAAGTCGGTCTGTTCGGTGGCGCGGGTGTAGGTAAAACCGTAAACATGATGGAGCTTATCCGTAACATCGCGATCGAGCACTCCGGTTACTCTGTGTTTGCGGGCGTAGGTGAACGTACTCGTGAGGGTAACGACTTCTACCACGAAATGACCGACTCTAACGTTATCGATAAAGTATCCCTGGTGTATGGCCAGATGAACGAGCCACCGGGAAACCGTCTGCGCGTTGCATTGACCGGCCTGACCATGGCGGAAAAATTCCGTGATGAAGGTCGTGACGTTCTGCTGTTCGTCGACAACATCTACCGTTATACCCTCGCCGGTACGGAAGTATCCGCACTGCTGGGTCGTATGCCTTCCGCGGTAGGTTATCAGCCGACTCTGGCGGAAGAGATGGGCGTTCTGCAGGAACGTATCACCTCCACCAAAACCGGTTCTATCACCTCCGTACAGGCGGTATACGTACCAGCGGATGACTTGACTGACCCATCTCCAGCCACCACCTTTGCTCACTTAGATGCAACCGTGGTACTGAGCCGTCAGATCGCATCCCTGGGTATCTACCCGGCCGTTGACCCGCTGGATTCCACCAGCCGTCAGTTGGACCCGCTGGTAGTAGGCCAGGAACACTACGACACCGCGCGTGGCGTTCAGTCCATCCTGCAGCGTTATCAGGAACTGAAAGACATCATCGCCATCCTGGGTATGGATGAACTGTCTGAAGAAGATAAACTGGTGGTAGCGCGTGCTCGTAAGATTCAGCGCTTCCTGTCCCAGCCGTTCTTCGTGGCGGAAGTATTTACCGGTTCTCCGGGCAAATACGTCTCCCTGAAAGACACCATCCGTGGCTTTAAAGGCATCATGGAAGGCGAATACGATCACCTGCCGGAGCAGGCGTTCTACATGGTCGGTTCCATCGACGAAGCCGTGGAAAAAGCCAAAAAACTTTAACGCCTTAATCGGAGGGTGATATGGCAATGACTTACCACCTGGATGTCGTCAGCGCGGAGCAACAAATGTTCTCCGGTCTGGTCGAGAAAATCCAGGTTACGGGTAGCGAAGGCGAACTGGGAATTTACCCGGGTCACGCGCCGCTGCTCACCGCCATTAAGCCTGGTATGATTCGCATCGTTAAGCAGCACGGTCATGAAGAGTTTATCTATCTGTCCGGCGGCATTCTGGAAGTGCAGCCTGGCACCGTGACCGTTCTGGCGGATACTGCGATTCGCGGTCAGGATCTCGACGAAGCGCGAGCCCTGGAAGCGAAGCGTAAAGCCGAAGAGCACATTAAGAGCTCGCACGGTGACGTGGATTACGCTCAGGCGTCTGCGGAACTGGCCAAAGCGATCGCTAAACTACGCGTTATCGAGTTGACCAAAAAAGCGATGTAACACCGGCTTGAAAGCATAAAACCAGTCTGATCTCAGGCTGGTTTTTTTTTACCTGTGATTTATGACCTATGCCGAATCTTACTTCATGGCTCAAAAAAATAGCAAAAACATCACCCTAACGCTTTAATCAAGGCATAGCGCGACTTTTCACAAGACAAACACCGCGTCAATGGTCGAAAATGTCGCCATCGCCGTCGGAGGAACCCCGCGATCGAGCGTTTTATCCTCCTTCCATTTTACGATGAAAAAAATGTAGTATTTTCAAAGTGAAACAGTATAAATTCGTTCTCAAATTACAGTCAGGACGCGTATGTTAAATAGTGCTATGAGCGTAGTGATCCTTGCCGCAGGTAAAGGCACGCGCATGTATTCCGATATTCCTAAAGTGCTGCACACACTTGTGGGTAAAGCAATGGTGCAGCATGTCATTGATGCTGCTAATGAATTAGGCGCCTCACAGGTACATCTGGTCTACGGCCATGGTGGCGACCTGCTTAAACAGACGCTGAAAAACGATAACCTGAACTGGGTGCTTCAGGCGGAACAGTTGGGAACAGGTCACGCAATGCAGCAGGCCGCGCCCTTCTTTAGCGACGATGAAGATATTTTAATGCTTTACGGCGACGTGCCGCTGATTTCGGTTGAAACCTTACAGCGCCTGCGCGATGCCAAACCGCAGGGCGGTATTGGGTTATTAACCGTGAAGCTGGACGATCCGAGCGGCTATGGTCGTATTACGCGTGAAAACGGTAAAGTGACTGGCATCGTTGAACATAAAGACGCCACTGATGAACAGCGTCAGATCCAGGAAATTAACACCGGTATTCTGATTGCCAACGGCGCGGACATGAAACGCTGGTTGTCTAAGCTGACTAACAATAATGCGCAGGGTGAATATTACATCACTGATATCATTGCGCTGGCTTATCAGGAAGGACGGGAAATCGCCGCGGTACATCCGGCCCGCATCAGTGAAACGGACGGTGTGAATAACCGTCTGCAGCTTTCTCGTCTGGAACGTATTTACCAGGCCGAGCAGGCAGAGAAACTGCTGCTGGCAGGAGTGATGCTGCGTGACCCGGCACGTTTTGATCTGCGCGGTAATCTGGTTCACGGACGTGATGTGGAAATTGATACTAATGTTATCATCGAAGGTAACGTGACGCTCGGTCATCGGGTGAAGATTGGCGCGGGCTGCATTATCAAAAACAGCGTGATTGGCGATGACTGTGAAATCAGCCCCTATAGCGTGGTGGAAGATGCGCGCTTAGATCCGGCCTGTACCATCGGCCCGTTTGCCCGCCTGCGTCCCGGCGCGGAGCTGTTAGCGGGCGCTCACGTCGGCAATTTCGTTGAGATGAAAAAAGCGCGCCTCGGTAAGGGTTCTAAAGCCGGCCATCTGGCCTACCTGGGCGATGCGGATATCGGCGACAACGTGAATATCGGCGCGGGGACCATCACCTGTAATTATGATGGCGCGAACAAATTCAAAACGGTTATTGGCGACGATGTGTTTGTTGGCTCCGATACCCAACTGGTGGCGCCGGTTACTGTCGGTAAAGGGGCCACCATCGCCGCAGGGACTACCGTCACCCGTAACGTAGCCGACAATGAACTGGTATTAAGCCGCGTGCCGCAGGTTCATAAGCAAGGCTGGCAGCGTCCGGTGAAGAAAAAGTAAATCACGATCATGGCGGGAGCGCTTCGCTTGCCCGCCCGACATTCAACCTGTTTTTGTAGGCCGGATAAGCGTCAGCGCCATCCGGCAGACCGGAGATGAGAGGATAAAATAATCCTCCGCTCAATGAGCAGTACTTATAAAAATAACCCCACTCTCTACAAGGCTCGGGGCGCCCGCCACGACGGGCATACAGGTTAGCGACAACGCATGGCGAAATGCCATAATCAGGAAATTAAACTATGTGTGGAATTGTTGGCGCTATCGCGCAGCGTGATGTAGCTGAAATCCTTCTCGAAGGTTTACGTCGTCTGGAATACCGTGGTTACGACTCGGCCGGCCTGGCCGTGGTGGATGCGCAAGGGCACATGACCCGTCTACGTCGTCTCGGTAAGGTACAAATGCTGTCTCAGGCCGCGGAAGAACATCCGCTGCACGGCGGGACGGGGATTGCTCACACGCGTTGGGCAACGCACGGTGAACCTTCAGAAGCAAACGCGCATCCGCATGTTTCTGAACACATCGTGGTGGTGCATAACGGCATCATCGAAAACCATGAACCGCTGCGTGAAGCGTTAAAAGCGCGCGGTTACACCTTTGCTTCCGAGACCGACACGGAAGTAATTGCTCACTTAGTGCACTGGGAGCTGAAACAAGGCGGTACTCTGCGAGACGCGGTTCTACGTGCGATCCCACAACTGCGTGGCGCATATGGCACGGTGATCATGGATACCCGCCATCCGGATACGTTGCTGGCTGCCCGTTCGGGTAGCCCGCTGGTTATCGGTCTGGGCATGGGCGAAAACTTTATCGCTTCCGATCAGTTGGCCCTACTGCCGGTGACCCGCCGCTTTATCTTCCTGGAAGAGGGCGATATCGCAGAAGTGACCCGTCGTTCGGTCGCTATTTTCGATAAAACCGGTGCGGAAGTGAAACGTCAGGATATTGAATCTAATCTGCAGTATGACGCCGGTGATAAAGGCATTTACCGCCACTATATGCAGAAAGAGATCTACGAACAGCCGAACGCGATTAAAAATACGCTGACCGGGCGTATCAGCCACGGTGAGGTGGATTTAAGCGAGCTAGGGCCGAAAGCCAACGAATTGTTGTCTCAGGTTGAACATATCCAGATTATCGCCTGCGGTACGTCGTACAACTCCGGGATGGTCTCTCGCTACTGGTTTGAAGCGCTGGCCGGAATTCCGTGTGACGTGGAAATTGCCTCGGAATTTCGCTATCGCAAATCTGCGGTGCGCCGTAACAGCCTGATGATCACGCTCTCCCAGTCTGGCGAAACGGCAGACACCTTAGCGGGCCTGCGTTTATCCAAAGAATTGGGCTACCTCGGATCGCTCGCCATTTGTAACGTACCGGGCTCTTCTCTGGTGCGTGAATCCGATCTGGCGATGATGACTAACGCCGGGACGGAAATCGGCGTTGCTTCTACGAAGGCGTTCACCACCCAACTGACCGTTTTGCTAATGCTAGTGGCGAAACTGGCGCGTCTGAAAGGCCTGGATGCGTCCATTGAGCATGACATCGTTCATGGCCTACAGGCGCTGCCGAGCCGTATTGAGCAGATGCTCTCGCAGGACAAACGCATCGAAGCGCTTGCAGAAGATTTCTCCGACAAGCATCACGCGCTGTTCCTCGGTCGTGGCGATCAATATCCGATTGCGCTTGAAGGCGCGCTGAAGCTGAAAGAAATCTCTTACATTCATGCTGAAGCTTACGCGGCAGGCGAGCTGAAACACGGCCCGCTGGCGCTGATTGACGCCGATATGCCGGTTATTGTGGTGGCGCCGAACAACGAACTGCTGGAGAAACTGAAATCCAACATCGAAGAAGTTCGCGCTCGCGGCGGTCAGCTTTATGTCTTCGCCGATCAGGATGCGGGTTTCGTCAGCAGCGACAACATGCACATCATTGAGATGCCGCATGTGGAAGAGGTCATTGCGCCCATCTTCTACACTGTTCCGCTGCAACTGCTGGCGTATCACGTGGCGCTGATTAAAGGCACCGATGTTGACCAGCCGCGTAACCTGGCGAAATCAGTAACGGTGGAATAACCCCCTCCATGCCCCGCAGCAGCGGGGCATTTCTCTTATTATTTTATGATGACAAACTGTCATCTTTCCTGCCTGTTCTCCGTGTCATAAAAAGAAAATTTTTTTGCAATATGACGATAGTGATAATAAATAACATATTGTTTTTTAATATGTTTATAAAATCGTGATGTCGATATTGTTGATTGTCATAAAACTGTAATATTAAGTACATTTAACTGTCACCTGTTTGTCCTATTTTGCTCATCGTAGCAACTCAAACAATGATTTACCGAAACCGTGCAGGAGACATTATGAAAGTTATGCGTACCACTGTCGCAACTGTTGTCGCCGCGACCTTATCGATGAGCGCGTTCTCTGCCTTTGCAGCAGCAAGCCTGACAGGTGCCGGTGCAACGTTTCCTGCGCCGGTATATGCCAAATGGGCGGATACCTACCAGAAAGAAACCGGTAACAAAGTCAATTACCAGGGAATAGGCTCTTCCGGCGGCGTGAAACAAATTACCGCAAATACCGTTGATTTTGGCGCGTCCGATGCGCCGCTGTCTGATGAAAAACTGAATCAGGAAGGCCTGTTCCAGTTTCCGACCGTCATTGGCGGCGTGGTGCTGGCGGTGAATATTCCAGGGCTCAAATCCGGCGAACTGGTGCTGGACGGTAAAACGCTGGGCGACATCTACCTCGGTAAAATCAAAAAGTGGGATGATGAAGCCATCACCAAACTGAACCCGGGCGTGAAGCTGCCCTCACAGAATATCGCCGTGGTGCGTCGCGCTGACGGTTCCGGCACTTCCTTCGTTTTCACCAGTTACCTGGCGAAAGTCAACGACGAGTGGAAATCGAAAGTGGGCGCGGGTTCTACCGTGAACTGGCCAACCGGCCTGGGGGGGAAAGGTAACGACGGCATCGCAGCGTTTGTACAGCGTCTGCCAGGCGCTATCGGCTACGTTGAGTATGCGTATGCCAAGCAGAACAATCTGGCCTACACCAAACTGATTTCTGCTGATGGCAAACCGGTAAGCCCGACGGAAGAGAGCTTCTCTAATGCGGCGAAAGGCGCAGACTGGAGCAAAACCTTCGCACAGGATCTGACCAACCAGAAAGGTGACGATGTGTGGCCAATCACCTCCACCACGTTTATCCTGGTCCACAAAGTGCAGAAGAAACCTGAGCAGGGTTCTGAAGTGTTGAAGTTCTTCGACTGGGCATACAAAAATGGCGCTAAGCAGGCGAATGATCTGGATTACGCCAGCCTGCCGGATAACGTCGTTGAGCAGATTCGTACCGCCTGGAAGACCAGCATAAAAGACAGCAGCGGTAAGGCATTGTATTAATTTAGTATTCTGACGAAAATGGCGGGTGACGCTTACGTTTACCCGTCCTACGGTTCTGACTGTAGGCCGGATAAGCGCAGCGCCATCCGGCAACTTCGTAAACGCGTTTAACTTAAAGAGTGATTTATGGCTGCAACCAAGCCTGCTTTTAACCCGCCGGGTAAAAAAGGCGACATGATTTTCAGCGCGCTGGTAAAACTGGCTGCGCTGATTGTGCTATTGATGTTGGGCGGTATTATCGTCTCATTGATCATCTCCTCCTGGCCAAGTATTCAGAAATTTGGTTTCTCATTCCTTTGGACTAAGGAGTGGGATGCGCCAAACGATATCTACGGCGCGCTGGTGCCCATTTACGGCACGCTGGTGACCTCCTTTATCGCATTGCTGATTGCCGTTCCGGTCAGTTTCGGCATTGCCCTGTTTTTAACCGAGCTGGCGCCAGGCTGGCTGAAGCGTCCGCTGGGCATTGCCATTGAACTGCTGGCGGCTATCCCCAGTATTGTGTACGGCATGTGGGGGCTGTTTATCTTCGCGCCGCTGTTTGCGACGTACTTCCAGGAGCCGGTCGGCAATATTCTTTCCAACATTCCTTTTGTCGGCGCGTTGTTCTCCGGTCCGGCGTTTGGTATCGGCATTCTGGCGGCAGGCGTCATCCTCGCCATCATGATAATCCCCTATATTGCGGCGGTTATGCGCGACGTCTTCGAGCAAACGCCGGTAATGATGAAAGAGTCAGCCTATGGTATCGGCTGTACTACCTGGGAAGTTATCTGGCGCATCGTGCTGCCGTTCACCAAAAATGGCGTCATTGGCGGCATTATGCTGGGACTGGGACGTGCGCTGGGTGAGACGATGGCGGTCACTTTTATCATCGGCAACACTTATCAGCTCGACAGCGCGTCACTGTATATGCCGGGCAACAGCATCACTTCCGCCCTGGCCAACGAATTCGCCGAAGCGGAATCGGGCCTGCACGTGGCAGCGTTGATGGAACTGGGACTGATCCTGTTTGTGATCACCTTTATCGTTCTGGCGGCGTCTAAGTTCATGATTATGCGTCTTGCGAAGAACGAGGGAGCACGTTAATGGCTACGCTTGATATGCAGAACACCGCGCAGCTCGCGGAATCCCGTCGCAAGATGCAGGCGCGTCGCCGCATGAAGAACCGTATCGCATTAACGCTCTCAATGGCGACGATGGCATTTGGCCTGTTCTGGCTGATCTGGATTTTGATGTCCACCATCACGCGCGGCATTGATGGTATGTCGCTGGCGCTGTTTACCGAAATGACGCCGCCGCCGAACACGGCGGGCGGCGGGCTGGCGAACGCCCTGGCGGGGAGTGGATTGTTGATTCTCTGGGCTACCGTATTGGGTACGCCGCTGGGGATTATGGCCGGGATCTATCTGGCGGAATATGGCCGCAAATCCTGGCTGACGGAAATCATTCGCTTTATTAACGACATTCTGCTTTCCGCGCCGTCAATTGTTGTGGGGCTGTTTGTTTACACCATCGTGGTGGCGCAGATGCAGCACTTCTCCGGTTGGGCGGGTGTGATTGCGCTGGCGCTGTTGCAGGTGCCGATCGTTATCCGTACTACCGAGAACATGTTGAAGCTGGTACCGGACAGCCTGCGTGAAGCAGCCTATGCGTTGGGAACGCCGAAATGGAAAATGATCTCTGCCATTACGCTGAAAGCGTCCATATCCGGGATTATTACCGGTGTGCTGCTGGCGGTTGCCCGTATTGCCGGGGAAACTGCGCCATTGTTGTTTACCGCGCTCTCCAACCAGTTCTGGAGCACCGACATGATGCAGCCGATCGCCAACCTGCCGGTAACCATCTTTAAATTCGCGATGAGCCCGTTTGCTGAATGGCAACAATTGGCCTGGGCGGGCGTGCTGATTATTACCCTGTGCGTGCTGCTACTAAATATTCTGGCGCGTGTTGTTTTCGCGAAGAAAAAACACGGTTAAAGACATTGCCGGATGGCGGCATAAACGCCTTATCCGGCCTACGGGTTGCATACATTTGTAGGCCTTAAAGCTACGCGCTATCAGGCATGATGAGGAAAAGAGTGAAATGAGTATGGTTGAAACTGCCCCGAGTAAGATTCAGGTTCGTGATTTGAACTTCTACTACGGCAAATTCCATGCCCTGAAGAACATTAATCTGGATATCGCGAAGAATCAGGTAACGGCATTTATCGGGCCATCCGGCTGCGGTAAATCGACGCTGCTGCGCACCTTCAATAAAATGTATTCGCTTTATCCGGAGCAGCGCGCCGAAGGTGAAATTCTGCTGGATGGCGACAATATTCTCACCAACACCCAGGATATCGCGCTGCTTCGCGCGAAAGTGGGGATGGTATTCCAGAAGCCGACGCCGTTCCCGATGTCCATCTATGACAACATCGCCTTTGGCGTGCGTCTGTTTGAGAAGCTGCCTCGCGCCGATATGGATGAGCGCGTGCAGTGGGCGTTGACCAAAGCCGCATTATGGAACGAAACCAAAGATAAATTGCACCAGAGCGGGTACTCTCTCTCCGGTGGTCAGCAGCAGCGTCTGTGCATTGCGCGCGGTATCGCCATTCGTCCGGAAGTGTTGCTGCTGGATGAGCCATGTTCAGCTCTGGACCCTATCTCCACCGGGCGTATTGAAGAGCTGATCACCGAGCTAAAACAGGATTACACCGTGGTGATCGTGACCCACAACATGCAGCAAGCGGCACGTTGTTCCGATCATACGGCGTTTATGTACCTGGGCGAGTTGATTGAGTTCAGCAATACGGACGATCTGTTCACCAAGCCCGCGAAGAAACAAACAGAAGACTATATCACCGGTCGTTACGGTTAATTCAGGAGTGCGTAATGGACAGTCTGAACCTTAATAAACATATTTCCGGCCAGTTCAACGCTGAACTGGAAAGCATCCGCACTCAGGTAATGACCATGGGCGGCATGGTGGAACAGCAGCTTTCTGACGCTATCACCGCCATGCACAACCAGGACAGCGAGCTGGCGAAACGCGTGGTAGAAGGCGACCATCAGGTCAATATGATGGAAGTTGCCATCGACGAAGCCTGCGTGCGTATTATCGCCAAGCGCCAGCCGACGGCGAGCGATCTGCGTCTGGTAATGGCGATTATCAAAACTATCGCCGAACTGGAGCGTATTGGCGACGTGGCGGATAAAATCTGCCGTACCGCGCTGGAAAAATTCTCCCAACAGCATCAGCCGCTGTTGGTGAGTCTGGAATCGCTGGGCCGCCATACCGTACAGATGCTACACGACGTACTGGACGCATTCGCGCGGATGGATCTCGACGAAGCGGTGCGCATCTATCGTGAAGATAAGAAGGTTGACCAGGAGTATGAAGGAATCGTGCGTCAGCTCATGACCTACATGATGGAAGATTCGCGCACGATTCCCAGCGTGCTGACCGCGTTGTTCTGCGCCCGTTCTATCGAGCGTATCGGCGACCGCTGCCAGAATATTTGCGAATATATCTTCTACTTCGTGAAGGGACAGGATTTCCGTCACGTCGGCGGCGACGAACTGGATAAGCTGCTGGCGGGTAAAGATCCAAAAGAATAAGGTTTGTGGTGGGGGGGCAACGATCCGAAAGCGCCACAAAACGTAGGCCCGGTAAGCTTGCGCCACCGGGTAATTCGCCGGATGATGCTAACGCTTATCCGGCCTACGAGCCATCCGGCTTTGTTTTTTCAGCGCGTAATCTCCCACCCGCGCGCTTTCCATAATCCCGGCAACTGCGCCAAATCGGTAAACGTCGTCACGTTAGGGTGATCGATCGGCTTGTTATGCGGATCGGCGCAGAAATAAAATACTTCCATTCCTGCCGCGATTCCTGACTGTGCGCCTGCGCTGGAATCATCCACCAGAATACACTTCTCAACATTGACCTTCATGGCGTTCGCCGCATGGAGCATTAGCGCCGGATCGGGCTTCCAGCGTTGAATATCGTAACCGCTAAACAGCAAATCGGGAAAATGATGCAACATGCCCAGTTTACCCAGCGAATGCTGCATCTTACTGACTGGCCCGTTAGATACCACGCACATGGGTGTCTTAATACTCTCCAGCAGGATATTCGCGCCCGCAATGGCTTCCAGATCTGCATCGAACAGACGAGCAACCTCGGCGCGATACACGGGTTCCAGCTCCGCCTTTGCCAGCGCAACGCCATGCTCTTTACTGATGGTATCGATAATTTCGTAGAGCTTTACGCCTTTAAAGCGTCTGAATACTTCCGCGAGCTCAAGCGTAATGCCGAACTGCCGGAACATAGCGACATAGGCGCGCGAACAAATCACTTCACTGTCGACCAGCGTGCCGTCGCAGTCAAAAAACACCGCTTCGATTTGGGACATGTCATTTCCATTTTAATAAGTTTAACGTTTACGTAATGTTGAATTGAGAGACGCAATCGTTGCCGTACTAACAAATTGAGTGAAAAAAATTACCACACAACTGCGCCAGGTGTCGTATTTTGGTATAGGATAACGGCGAATTTTCCCTCCTTTCTCCGGAAATTGATAATGAGTCAACAACACACCACCCAGGCTTCTGGTCAGGGTATGCTGGAACGCGTGTTTAAACTACGCGAACATGGCACGACGGCACGAACCGAAGTGATCGCCGGTTTTACCACTTTCCTGACGATGGTTTATATCGTTTTTGTTAACCCGCAAATTCTGGGCGTAGCTGGCATGGACACCAGCGCCGTCTTTGTGACCACCTGTCTGATTGCGGCCTTTGGCAGTATTCTGATGGGCCTGTTCGCTAACCTGCCGGTGGCGCTCGCGCCAGCGATGGGGTTGAACGCTTTCTTCGCCTTTGTCGTTGTCCAGGCGATGGGACTGCCGTGGCAAGTTGGGATGGGCGCGATTTTCTGGGGCGCAATCGGACTGCTGCTGCTGACCATTTTCCGCGTGCGTTACTGGATGATCGCCAACATTCCTGTCAGCCTGCGCGTGGGTATCACTAGTGGTATCGGTCTGTTCATCGGTATGATGGGCCTGAAAAACGCCGGCGTGATCGTCGCCAATCCGGAAACTCTGGTCAGCATCGGCAACCTGACTTCCCACAGCGTATTGTTGGGCATTCTGGGCTTCTTTATCATCGCTATTCTGGCGTCCCGCAACATTCATGCGGCAGTGCTGGTCTCTATTATAGTCACCACGCTGCTGGGCTGGATGTTGGGCGATGTGCATTACAACGGCATCGTTTCCGCGCCGCCAAGCGTCTCTACGGTAATTGGTCATGTCGATCTGGCCGGCTCGCTGAATCTGGGGCTGGCAGGCGTCATCTTCTCTTTTATGCTGGTGAACCTGTTTGACTCTTCCGGTACGCTGATTGGCGTGACGGATAAAGCCGGTCTGGCGGATGAGAAAGGTAAATTTCCGCGCATGAAGCAGGCGCTGTTTGTCGATAGCGTCTCTTCTGTCACCGGGGCGTTTATCGGTACTTCCTCTGTTACCGCGTATATTGAATCCTCTTCTGGCGTCTCTGTGGGCGGACGTACCGGCCTCACTGCCGTGGTAGTCGGTTTGCTATTCTTGCTGGTCATTTTCCTGTCGCCGCTGGCGGGGATGGTGCCAGGTTATGCCGCGGCCGGCGCGCTGATTTACGTGGGCGTGTTAATGACATCCAGCCTGGCGCGTGTGAAGTGGCAGGATTTAACGGAGTCCGTTCCGGCCTTTATTACCGCCGTGATGATGCCGTTTAGCTTCTCCATTACCGAAGGTATCGCGCTGGGATTTATCTCGTACTGCGTGATGAAAATTGGTACCGGCCGCCTGCGCGATCTCAGCCCATGCGTGGTGATTGTCGCGCTGTTATTCGTGTTGAAGATTGTCTTTATCGACGCGCATTAATCCATGTATTGCCGGATAGCGGTGTGAATACCTTATCCGGCCTGGCGTAAGCCCGGTAAGCGTCGCTGCCGGGCATTGCGGATTACGCTTTTACGCGCTGGATATAGTCGCCAAACGCGGTCAGTTGGCCCGTTAAATGGTCCAGTGTGCTTTGGTCGATTACTTCTCTGGCTTGCGGGTCGACTTTATTCTGAATCACGCCGCCCATAAATTCCGGTTTATTCATCACCATCGCGTCGAGGAACACCAGAATCTGGCGCAGATGATACTGACAGCGCGCGCCGCCAATCGCCCCCATTGAACTGGTCTGGATAAGGACCGGCTTACCCGCCAGCGGCTGTTCAGGCAGACGGGATAGCCAGTCGATGGCATTCTTCAGGCCGCCTGGAACTGAATAGTTATATTCCGGCGTCACAATGATGACGCCGTCGGCGTTGCGAATCTGCTCTGCCAGTGCCTCTACGCTGGCCGGAAATCCTTCTTCTTGCTGGATATCGGCGTCATACAGCGGAATATCTCCGATCGAAGGCAGCGGCGATACCGTCATTCCTGCCGGCGCGACTTTAGGCAGCGTACGCGCCACCATTCCGTTAAAGGAACCTTTGCGCAAACTTCCCAGCAATGTAACCACATTCAGTGTTTCAGACATACGTGCCCCTTTTTTCATTACGAACGATTAAGCGTATACGATTTGACGGCGGGGAGTTGGGCGAATCGCATCAGGCGACCGGGTGGCTCATTGGCGCGCGTCTGGATATCGGGCAGGCTTTTCCAACCCAGTTTTCCATCGAACTCCCACACCTTCAACTTTTCTATCGCTGGCGTAACGGCCACGGACCACACCAGCACATCTTCCGCATCACACACGGCTTCAAGCTGCGTGACATGCGCGCACTTGAGGCGTCCGGCAACGGGTAAAAGTTGCAGCTCCCGCGGATCGCCATTCATGACATCGCCGGTGAGTTTTAACACGCTCTGACGCAATGTAATGAGTTGCGCTCGTGCTTCGTTGGGATCGTTTTGATTGGCTACCCATAAATTTTCATTACGGGAGAAAGGGTGGCGTTCGAGCGAATGCGGGCTGTGAAAGCCGCGTGAGGTGCGCTGCAACTCCATATCCAGCCCACACTCTCCTTCGGTGGTCAACGCCACGCCAACCATATTTCCGGCATAGGAGATAGAAAACCCTGGCAGATTTTTATCACGAAACGCGGGTTTACCTTTCGCCTGAATAATGATTTCCGGTAGCTCGCCAATCCCGTACAGCATAAACATCAGTTCGGCGAGAAGGCCTCTGGAGGCGAGAAAACGCGTTCGTCGGTGAGCAGGTAGGTTTCTGGCTTCAATATGACAAGGCGAAGAGAGACGAATTGAAACCAACTGTCCCTCCGTAAGTATCCCTCTGGCAAAGTGAGTCGCCATTTTTCGCTCCGTGATTAATGGGCCGTGATAATGACGAGAGTAACATTAACGTAAATTATGGATAGGTTTTACGCGCTAAAAATTCAATTTCAGAAGGTTCTTTAATCAGACGGTTACATTTCTGATAAGAGGAAGGTTAATTTATCAACATAGGTGGTTAGATAAGGCGACGGCAGAGCGCGTTGATAGCCTGTCGTAGCCAAACAATCTTAGGATTATGACTGTTACGTTTGTGCCATAACAGGGTAAACGGTACCATGAGTTTTTCCCGCCGTTGCGCATCAAAAGGCAGGGGGCGCGCCACTAACGGTAGCTGGTGGAGTTGATTGTAGTGCTGACAATAGCGCGGCGCGGTTGCTATCAGGGTGTGATCCGGCTGGGCGGCCATAAAGAGCGACTGCTCGAACCCCGGCAGGCTCAACGCGATATGGCGTTTGCGCCCCATTTCTTGCAGGACATCATCCAGCGCCCAGGTATCGCTTTGCTCCCAGCAAATACTGATATGCGGGTAGCGCAGAAAAGTGTCCAGATCCCACGCTTCGCGCAACGCCGGATGATCCTCCCGCAGCCAGACCCACGGCAAATCGCTAAACAGCACCTCAAAATCGATCGCGAGCGGCAACAGACTGAGCAATTCTCGCGAGCGGGGATGGCTTTCGCGTCCGGTAAATCCGATATCGACTTCCCCACGCGTAATCGCCTCCAGCGAGTCATAATCCCAGTTGCGAACCTTAATAGTAGCCTGTGGATAGCGTTGATAAATCTGCTGCGACAGCGAATTAAACATAATCATCATCAGCGGCGACTCTGCCGCCAACTCAAATTTTAAACCGCGCGGCGTTTGATGATGCGGCTTATCAAGCAGTTGATTACCCATCTGCATCCAGTCCGCCAGACTTTGCTCCATACTGACCATCAGCGGTGTCGGCGTCAGACCCAGCGGCGTATTGACGAACAGCGGATCGTCAAACCATGCCCGGAGTTTCGCCAACGATTTACTGACCGCAGAGGGCGTTACGTTCATCCGTTTTGCGGTTTTAGTGACGCTGCGCTCCTGCATCAGTAACTGTAGACATAACAGCAGATTAAGATCGAGACTGGTAAGGGATTTCTTCATGCTCGGATACGGACCTATTAGGTGCGACGGAGAGTATCAGCAGAATACTCACTATGCTACAGCCAATCAGAATCCCGATCAGCATATTCAGCGCGCTGATACCGACTATTGCCGCCAGCCAAATCCACAGTGATGAACCGCAAACCTGCGCGATACCCAACGTGGAACTGGCCACACCGGCGCGCAGCGAAAACGGCCCCAGCGCCTGGCTCATCGCGACGCCAAAACCGACCGAGAATCCGGCGCAGATAAGCGTCAGGCCAAAGAGCGTGACGGTATTGGTATGAGCAAGGCTTAACGTCACGCCAGCCGTCAAAAACAGCCCCTGTGAGACGAGCATTAAGGTTCGCGGCTTAAATAACCCTAGCGCAAAAGGGGTAGAAAAAGAGACAACCATGCTGACGCCTGCCGTGAGCGCCATTGTAACGGCATAGTCGCCACGGCTAAATCCCATCACCTCCATCAGCAGCACCGGAGAGGCATTGACGAAGGTCAGGATCACTGACACGCTAAGGGAGGTGATCGCCAGTCGACTCAGAAAAAAACGGTTAATCAGCGACTCGGCGGCGTGCGACGATCGTGATAAATCGCGTGGAGCCAGCCTTGCCGGGCGCGTCTCGCGTAGGATAAACAGTGATAACAGGCCCACAATAATGCCCATCGCGGACATCGTATAGAACAGACTTTGCCAGGGGAAACGAAGCATAATCAAATGCCCCATCACCGGGGCGAGTACCGGCACAATGCAGGTAATCCCATTCAATAACGACAGCACTTTCGCCCGGCGACGCTCGTCGAGCGTGTCGCGCAGAATGGCGAACGCCACCACGTAGCAGCCGCCTGCTCCCACCCCCTGAAGAAAACGCCCACTCAGAAACAGCGAACCTTCCGACGCCCATGAACAAAGCAGTGAGGCCATCATGAAGACGATCGCGCCGACGATAGCGACCGGCTTGCGACCTGACTGGTCGGCTATCTTCCCGGCAAACAGCATAGCCGTCGCCATTCCGGCCAGGTAAACGGAGAAGGCGATATGCAACTGCGCCTCGCTAGCGTTCAGATCGGCGGCTATACGCGGTAAACCGACCAGATACATATCAATACCGGCAGGATAGAGTAAAACCAGGGCAAAACTACACAGTAGAAAACGTTTCATAGCGGCCTCACGAAAAGTGTGGTGCTAAGGATACGGGGCGGCGTTGCGCGAGACGAGTTGCCATTTGGACAACAGCAATTTCCTGTGAGGCAATGAGATATCACCCCGGCATTTACGTAGGCCGGATAAGGCGTCAGCCGCCATCCGGCACGATCAATGTTATTTACCAATACAAAAGCTGGAGAAAATTCGTCCCAGCAGATCGTCGGAGGTAAACTCGCCAGTAATCTCGCTTAAGCTTTGCTGCGCCAGGCGTAACTCTTCCGCCAGCAGTTCTCCCGCCCATGCGCCTAATAGCTGCGCTTTGCCCTGTTCAAGATGTTCAGCGGCTTCCGCCAGCGCCTGTAGGTGACGGCGGCGGGCCAGAAAGCCGCCTTCCATATTGGTATCAAACCCCATACTCTGCTTGAGATGATTGCGTAACACGTCGACGCCTTCGCCGGTACGTGCCGAGAGGCGAACAAGTGTGTAAGTATTTACTTCGCTAATACCCAGCGTCTCGCCGGTGATATCCGCCTTGTTACGGACCACGGTAATCGGTAGATTTTTGGGCAGACGGGCGATAAAGTCCGGCCAGATGTCGGCAGGGTCAACGGCGTCCGTCGTGGTGCCATCCACCATAAACAGCACGCGATCGGCCTGTTCAATCTCCTGCCAGGCGCGTTCGATACCGATACGCTCTACTTCGTCGCTGGCATCGCGTAGACCGGCGGTATCGATGATATGCAGTGGCATTCCATCGATATGGATATGCTCGCGCAGCACGTCACGCGTGGTACCTGCGATATCGGTAACAATCGCCGCTTCACGGCCCGCCAGCGCATTTAGCAGGCTTGATTTTCCGGCATTCGGGCGTCCGGCAATCACCACCTTCATCCCTTCGCGCAGCAGGCTGCCCTGGCGCGCTTCGGCGCGCACGGCGTCAAGATCGGCGATGACGCCATTGAGCTGCGTTTCGATTTTGCCGTCAGAAAGAAAGTCGATCTCCTCATCCGGAAAATCGATAGCCGCTTCGACGTAGATTCGCAGGTGAGTAAGTGCTTCCACAAGGTGGTTAACGCGGGCGGAAAATGCTCCCTGTAACGAGTTCAGCGCCGAACGCGCCGCCTGTTCGGAACTGGCATCGATCAGGTCGGCAATGGCTTCCGCCTGGGCTAAATCGAGCTTATCGTTAAGGAACGCTCTCTCTGAGAACTCGCCTGGTCGGGCAATTCGCACGCCTGGAATCGTCAGAATGCGTTTTAACAGCAGATCGAGGATCACCGGACCGCCATGCCCTTGTAGCTCCAGCACATCTTCGCCGGTAAAGGAGTTCGGGCCGGGGAACCACAGCGCGATGCCCTGATCCAGCGTGGCGCCGTCGGCATCTTTGAATGGCAGGTAATCAGCGTAGCGTGGTTTGGGCAGTTTGCCCAGTACCGCCTGAGCGACCTCTTTAGCATTCAAACCGGAAATACGCAGGATACCGACGCCACCGCGTCCCGGTGGGGTAGCCTGGGCGACAATAGTGTCGTTATGGCTCATGATATGTCTCGTAAAATACGAATAAAAAGGCGGTCGTCAGCCGTTCCTTTTTTACCAGACTATGTCTGTTTCCGGGAGCCGACAGGCCTACAAATAAGGTAAAAAGCTTATCACCATCAGGCGGAATAGCAAATATAATAATATTTGTTTTTTTATGAACTCACAGGACGGACATATGGGGATTTCTGTTGGTCATTCATATTTTACTGCTACTATCAGCAGCGAAACAATAAATAAAATGTTCTCTTCCGATGAGCTCCCACATATGACTATATGGGAGTGCATAAAAGATTTTTTCTTTGATACAGGGCAAAGAGAAGCTTTAAATTGTTTACATAAATTATGTAACCCCACACCAGATTTAAAGGATACAGACATTACATCTTGTTTCTTTAGGTTAAAAGAGCTAGCTTCACCAGGATATCAGGAAAGATTTATTCATGATTTTGCTGAAGAGTCTTCTACGGGGAGTTTGTATCTTAAAGATAACTATGGGGATGTTTTTCTGTATATAGAAATGAGTGAAGGATTGTGTAATTATACTATACTTGGGAAAACATTTATTTTTAACACCAGCCAAATGCCGCATTCTCAACAGGAATGCGAAACAAGCACACCAAATTTATCCATAATCTTTCAAGAAAGTGAATCTCAATCAAGCTCTGATAGTATATTATGGTTAAAAGATGGTTGTTATTTAGCATCGTATGGAATAGGTGAATTTAACTTAGATTTCAATGAGTTTTACCAGAGCGTGTTGAACTTCATTACCTCAGTACAAAAAGGTGATAATTTCAGGTTGTGGCAAAATGAAGAAAAAGAAACCTATATCTCGGCAATGGTGAATAAAGCAATAGATATTCATTCTGGCGAGAAATAGGTGAAATTATCAAAACAAGTAAAAGAGGGGGTTTTTGAACATGTAAAAAATAACTTAGGTGTGTGTGACCTACGGTTAAATAGTTCCTGTGCACAAAGTTCAATAAAGCATTGTGTGTTAACATTGTTAAATAAAGATAAAGTCTGGGGCAGTTTTATTAATCAAACCTCTACTGACGGCGAGGTCAAAAAAACAATAACCACCGATATGGTTAGCATCGTTTCGAATCAAATTTTCGGAAAGATGTTTGGGGACGAAATGAAATTGCCTGAGAAATGGAGTAGCATAGTGTGTTCTTTAGTAAGGGATTCAATAAAATTGATGAGCGAGCCATCTGATTTTATCATGCAATAGATGTATGCGGGTTTTAACACCGTGCTCTAACAACAAGGCATTAAGTCTTTTTAATAGCCAGGAATCAACCGAGCAATTAACTATACTTATTTTGGCTCATTTAAATTTCGCGTATGGGTGAAAATATTAGCGCGTCAGAATAATATTTGTTCTGCCAGGCTGAAATGAAGAAGATGGCCATATTACGAGTGGTAAAAAAACCGCAACGCTACGCATTGCGGTTTTTTTCAGGGCTTGACTGACCATCCGTTAGATTAGCCGGACGTCGGCATAAACGCCTTATCCGGCCTTACGGTCAGGAGTTTTTCTTCTCGCGGCTATGCAGGCCACGTTTTTCCAGACCACGGTAAATCAACTGCTGCTGAATGATGGTTACCAGGTTGCTGACGATATAGTAGAGCACCAGACCTGACGGGAACCACAGGAAGAACACCGTAAAGATGACCGGCATAAAGGTCATGATCTTCTGCTGCATCGGGTCGGTCACGGTGGTCGGCGACATCTTCTGAATGAAGAACATCGTTACGCCCATCAGGATCGGCAGAATGTAGTACGGGTCCTGTGCAGACAGGTCATGAATCCACAGTGCGAACGGCGCATGACGCAATTCAATGGAACCCATCAGCATGTAGTACAACGCCAGGAAGATAGGCATCTGGATGATCAGCGGGAAGCAGCCGCCCAGCGGGTTAACCTTCTCCGCTTTGTACAGGGCCATCATCTCCTGGCTTTGGCGCTGTTTATCATCGCCAAGACGTTCGCGCATCGCCTGAATTTTTGGCTGCAGCATACGCATCTTCGCCATTGACGTGTACTGCGCTTTGGTTAGCGGGTACATGATACCGCGAACGATAAAGGTAATGATGATAATGGAGAAGCCCCAGTTGCCCACGAAGCTGTGGATCCACTTCAGCAACTTGAACAGTGGCTGAGAGATGAACCACAACCAGCCGTAGTCCACGGTCAAATCCAGGTGCGGTGCAACAGCCGCCATTTTATCCTGAATTTCCGGGCCGACCCACAGGGTGCTGGTCATCGCGCCAGTCTGACCTGGCTGTACCAGTACCGGCTGCGCTTTATAGCCGATAGCGACAATACCGTTGCCCAGATTGGCGGTGTAGAAATTGTTGGTGCCGTCGTTACGCGGAATCCATGCGGTAGCGAAATACTGCTGCAACATTGCCACCCAACCGCCTTTGGAGCTGACGTTGAGGTTTTCGTTATCGGCAATGGTGTCGAATTTGTATTTCTCATACTTCTCATCTGGCGTGGAGTACGCTGCGCCGCGGAAGGTATGCAGCGCAAAGTTGCTGCTGCCGGTGTCGCGATGAGGCGGTAGGTTGACGGATTGTTTTAACTGACCAAAGGTGGAGACTTCCAGCGGTTTTTCGCCGGTGTTCTGCACGCTATAGTTCACATTAACCGCATAATCGCCACGCTTAAAGACAAACGTTTTGGTAAACGTGTTGCCTGCGGCGTCAGTATAAGTCATCGGAACCTGCAGTTCGTTCTGACCGTCGGCCAGTACAAACGCATCTTTCTCGACGTTATACAGCGGACGCGGGCCGTTAGCCGGGTTATCCGGGCCGTCGCGCCCTGTCAGGCCGCTTTGCGCCTGATAGATAAACTGCGGGGTGGTTTCCAGCAGTTGGAACGGTTCGCTGGAACCCAGTTCTTTCGGGTAAGCCGGGAGCAAGGCCTGCTCGACATCACCACCACGGGTGTTGATAGTCAAATCAAGCACATCGGTTTTCACCGTAATCAGTTTCCCCTGGCCACTGGCTGGTACGCCCTGGTCGGCGGCGCTACCCGCTGCGGTGGTCGTTGTCTGCGTGGTCTGTTGAGTCTGAGGTTGCGGATTTTTATCCTGCTCCCAGGCTTGCCAGATCATGAAAGACACGAACAGCAAAGCGATGACTAAAAGATTGCGTTGCGAATCCATCGTTAGTGTTCTCTGGTATCAAATGGTCCGGGCGGGACGGGATCGTCACCACCAGGGTGTAAAGGGTGGCATTTTAATACGCGTTTCACCGTCAACCAACTGCCTTTTATCACTCCAAACCTGCGCAATGCCTCAATTCCGTAGCTTGAGCACGTTGGCGTGAAACGACAATGCGGCCCAAGCAGCGGACTGATCAGGCGTTGATAGACCCGAATAAGGGCTATCAGGACCCGCGAGCCAGGCGACAGTGGCGGCGCCATAATTTTTCCAACGCTTCCGAGAGAGCACGGTTATCGAGGTCGGCAACCCCTTTTTTCGCCACCACCACGAAATCCATTGCAGGAAGTTCATGCTGGCGCAGACGGAAGCTTTCACGCGTCAGACGTTTAATCCGGTTGCGTTCATGCGCGCGTCGAACGTTTTTCTTGGCGACGGTAAGACCGATGCGGGGATGCCCCAGCGAATTCAGGCGGCCGAGGATGGTGATTTGCGGCGTGCCAGCCCGTTGAGGTTGCTGGAAGACGAATGTGAAATGAGCGGGAGTTAACAAACGTAACTCCCTGGGAAATGCGAGCTTAACCACTCAGGGGTTAGCTTTATTACTTGGAAACGGTCAGACGAGCGCGGCCTTTAGCACGACGACGTGCCAGAACCTGACGACCATTTTTAGTAGCCATACGAGCACGGAAGCCGTGAGAACGGTTGCGCTTCAGTACAGACGGTTGAAAAGTGCGTTTCATGGCGATTTCTACCTAAACTTGAATAAATTCACTGACTTTTGCGTATGCCCGAACAAACTTTGAACGACTTACGCCACAGTGTGGGTGATTAAAGAGGCCGGATTGTAATAATTGTACACTCCGGAGTCAATTCTCTTTCCTTATTTTCCCGCGATTTTCCACGCCTTTTTGTGCGGAAAATAAGCAACGTTGACGCCAGATGACGGGCATTACGCGACGGAGGGAGAATTATACGGGCTGCCAGGTAAAGCGCAAGGATCGCCCTGGATCTTTATGCGATCTTTTAGGTATCTGGTCACTTTTACATATTAATTTTTTCAATATGCGCGCGAAAGCGTACAGGAGTTCCCCGGGATCGATTACACTTATCCATTCCTGGAAAGTCCTGTGGATAAATCGGGAAGAATCTGTGAGAAACAGAAGATCTCTTGCTCAGTTTAGGCTATGATCCGCGGTCCTGATCGTTTCAAACGATCCTGGTCAGGCATGAACACGAAATCTTTCAGGGCGCGTGAAGTCGCGATCGTTTGAAAGATCCCGTGAAAACCGCAGACAGCGGTTCGTGCGTCACCCTTCATGCAGGGTCTTATCGACGTGCGCCAACAATCATTAATGTATCAGCCTTTGTCATTTATCGACTTTTGTTCGAGTGGAGTCCGCC